>NZ_CP158357.1:0-4461099 GCF_040267695.1 Microbacterium sp. A8/3-1
CTCCGCGATGACGTCACCTGGAGCGATGGCGAGGCGTTCACCGTCGACGACGTGGCCTTCACGTTCCAGATGCTCAAGGACAACCCGCCGCTCGACATCAAGGGCGCATGGCAGCACCTCGAGAGCGTCGAGACCGACGGGAACACCGTCATCCTGCACCTGCAGGGCGACGATGCCCCGGCACTGACGATCCTGGGACAGACCATGATCGTGCCGGAGCACCTCTGGAAGGACGTGAAGGACCCGGGCACGTACCGGAACGAGAACCCGGTCGGCACCGGGCCGTTCGTGCTCGGCAACTACAACGACCAGCAGTACTCGGTGGACAAGAACCCCGACTACTGGCAGGCCGACAAGATCGAGATCGAGCACATCATCCTGCCGTCGACCAACTCGCAGCTCGACACGGTCAGCCGCGGCTACGACTGGTCCTACTCCTTCATCTCCGACGTCGAGGGAACCTGGGGCGCAGCCAGCGAGCACAACCAGTGGTGGTTCCCGCCGGGCGGCGTGATCGCCCTGATGCCGAACCTCGAGGTCGCTCCCTTCGACGACGTGAATGTCCGCCGTGGCATCGCGCTCTCGCTCGATCGCGAGGAGATCGCCGAGACCGCTTCCGAGGGCTACATGGAACCCGCCGGCCAGACCGGCCTCATCCTCCCCAACCAGGAGGAGTACCTCGACCCCGACATCCCCGACCAGGGCATGATCACGCAGGACAAGGATGCCGCCCTCGCGGCCTTCGCAGAGGCGGGTTACACGCTCGACGGCGACCGCCTCGTCGGCCCGGATGGCGAGCAGCTCGAGTTCGCGCTCACCACGGCCAACGGGTTCACCGACTGGACGCGTGCGGCGCAGACCGTGCAGCGTCAGCTGGCCGACGTCGGCGTGAAGGTCACGCTGAAGCTCCCGCAACCCGCCGGGTATCAGAGCGCGATCAGCAACGGCGACTTCGAGATGGCGATCGGCGGCATGGGTGGCGGCGACGTCTACCAGGCCTACAACAACCTGCTGTCGAGCCAGTTCTACGTGCCCTCCGGCGAGGCGACCTCGAACAACTTCCAGCGGTTCCAGTCCAAGGAGGCCGATGCGCTGTTGGCGGAGTACCGCGGCACCGTCGATCCCGCCCGACAGACCGAGATCGTGCAGGAGCTGCAGGGCATCGTCTACGACCAGATGCCCGTGATCGGGTTGTACTACGGCGGTATCTGGGGCCTGTTCAGCGACGCCAAGTTCACCGGCTGGCCCTCTGCCGAGGACCCGTACATGATCCCGCAGAACTACGACAATGCGCCGCTGATGATCTTCACGCGGCTCGAGCGAGTGAAGGGTGACGACCAGTGAAGTACGTCCTCCAGAAGGTCGGGCTGTTCGTCCTCACGCTGTGGGCTGCGATCACGCTGAACTTCTTCCTCCCGCGGCTCATGCCCGGATCCCCGGCGGATGCGGCCATCGCCAAGCTCTCGCAGAACGGGCCGGTGTCCGATGCGACCCGCGCGGCCATCGAAGCCCAGCTCGGCGTTCCGACCGGATCGATGTGGGACCAGTACGTGGCCTACCTCGGCCAGGTCGCCCGGCTCGACTTCGGCGTCTCGTACACGTTCTACCCGCAGTCGGTGTCGAGCATGGTCTCGACCGCCCTGCCGTACACGATCGGCCTGGTGGGCATCGTCACGATCCTCGCCTTCGTGATCGGCACGTTGATCGGCGTCGCCGCGGCCTGGCGCCGCGGCACCTGGCTCGACAGCCTGCCGACGCTGACCGGGTCGTTCCTCAGCACCTTCCCGTACTTCTGGACGGCGCTGCTGCTGCTGTTCTTCTTCGGCTACGTGCTGCACTGGTTCCCGACGACGGGCGCCTACGCCGCGACGACGACACCCGGGTTCACCGGGGACTTCCTCGCCGACCTCGCCCAGCACGCCGTGCTGCCGGCGCTGACGATCCTGCTCACCTCTCTCGGCGGCTGGATCATCGGCATGCGCAACGCCATGATCAACACCCTCGGCGAGGACTACATCACCTTCGCGGAGGCGAACGGCCTGCACGGCCGCACGATCGCCCTCCGCTACGCCGCACGCAACGCGATCCTGCCGAACCTCACCGGCTTCGGGCTCACGCTCGGCGGCGTGGTCGGCGGATCGATCCTGGTGGAGCAGGTGTTCGGCTACCCCGGCATCGGATACCTGCTCTTCAACGCCGTGATCGGGCAGGACTACCCGCTCATGCAGGCGCTCTTCCTGATGATCACCGTGAGCGTGCTCATCGCCAACTTCCTCGTAGACATCCTCTACGGGGTACTCGACCCGAGGACCCGCCGATGACCTCCACGATGAACGTCAAGATCCAGGCCGACCGCATCGCCGCGCCCAGCCCGTGGCGCGCCTTCGGGCGCATGGTCGGCACCCTCTGGTCCAACGGCAAGGCGCGGCTGGGCCTGTGCATCCTCGCCTTCTTCGTGCTGGTGGCGGTCTTCGCCCCGCTCCTCGCGCCGTACGGGGCGAAGGACAACGGCTTCGAACGCAACCTCGACTCTTCCTGGGAGCACTGGCTCGGCACCACCGCCGCCGGGGAGGACGTGCTCAGCCAGCTCATCTTCGGCGCGCAGGTCAGCCTGCTCGTCGGCTTCGCCGCCGGCATCCTCTCGACGATCGTGGCCATCCTGATCGGATTGAGCTGGGGATACATGCGCGGCTTCGGCGGAGAGGTCGTCGGCTTCATCGTCAACCTCTTCCTCGTCATCCCCGGGCTGCCGCTGATGATCGTGATCGCCGCGTACCTGCAGAACGGCGGCATCCTGATGATCATCGCCGTCATCGTGGTCACCGGATGGGCGTG
The DNA here is from genome assembly GCF_040267695.1 of Microbacterium sp. A8/3-1. Classification (NCBI taxonomy): domain Bacteria; kingdom Bacillati; phylum Actinomycetota; class Actinomycetes; order Micrococcales; family Microbacteriaceae; genus Microbacterium; species Microbacterium sp. A8/3-1. Next base: position 2,836 of record NZ_CP158357.1, read on the forward strand.
GGGCGCGCGCGTCCTCCGCAGCCAGACGCAGTCCCTGCGCGGGAACGACTTCGTCACCTCGGCGCAGTTCTCCGGCGACAGCAGGGCGCGGATCATCTTCCGCGAGATCCTGCCCAACATGACCTCGATCATCGCCGGCACGCTCTTCGGGGCGGCGACGGCCGCGATCCTCGCTGAAGCGGGGCTCGAGTTCCTCGGGCTCGGCGACTCCAGCATCGTCAGCTGGGGCACGATGCTCTACTGGGCGCAGAACTCCAACTCGCTGCTCACCGGGCAGTGGCTGCTGCTGTTCGCCCCCGGTCTCTGCATCGCCCTCCTGGCGCTGAGCCTCACACTCATCAACTTCGGCGTGGACGGCATATCCAACCCGCGCCTGCGAGAGGGGAAGGGACGATGACCGTCTCCGCACCGATGCCCGCCGAACAGAGCGAGATCCTGCTCGACGTGCAGAACCTGTCGGTCGAGTACGCCTCGCCCGGCACCACCCCGGTCACGGCCGTCCATGACGTGTCCTTCTCCCTCCGTGGCGGCGAGTTCGTCGGCCTGGTCGGCGAGTCGGGCTCCGGCAAGTCGACGCTCGGCTTCGCACTGACCCGTCTGCAGAAGCCACCCGCACGGATCAGCGGCGGACGCATCCTGTTCGGAGGCCGCGACATCCGCGAGCTCGACACCGAGGAGCTGCGCCGGCAGCGTCAGGGCGGCTTCGCCATGGTGCTGCAGTCCGGCATGAACGCGCTCAACCCGGTGCGGACCGTCGGCGCACACTTCCAGGACATCTTCGCCGCCCATGGACACGTGCCTCGCGAGTCCCGCGACGCTCGCGCCCGTGAGCTCATCGGCAAGGTCGGTCTCGACGCCGAGGTGCTGAAGCGCTACCCGGGCGAGCTCTCCGGCGGCATGCGGCAGCGCGCGTCGATCGCGCTCGCGCTGTCGCTCGAACCCCAGCTCATGGTGTTCGACGAGCCGACCACCGCGCTCGACGTGCTGGTGCAGCACGCGGTGATGGACACCATCAAGGAGCTGCAGCACGCCGAGCGCTTCACCGCCATCCTCATCAGCCACGATCTCGGCATCGTGCTCGAGGCCACGGATCGGGTGATGGTCATGCACGAGGGGCGGATCGTCGAGGACGCGTCGAGCCGGAAGATCCTCGAGGATCCGAGCGACGAGTACACCCGGATGCTGCTGAGCCACTACGCCGATCCGCGCGCGAAGACCATCTCGATCCCGGGCTTCGTCGACCTCGGCACCCGGCGCCGTGAGGGACGCTCGCGCACCGACGTCACCGAGACCGTGCCGACGGTGTCGGAGCGCGACTCCCGGCGCGCGGATGCCGCGATCGTCGTCGAGGGCGTGTCGAAGCGCTACCCGGCCCCGCGCCGCGGCCAGGAGGCCGTCACCGCCGTCGACGACGTGTCGTTCCGGCTGGAGCCGGGCGAGGCGCTCGCCCTCGTCGGAGCATCCGGATCGGGGAAGTCGACCATCGCCAAGCTGATCACCGGCGTCGAGAAGCCCAGCTCTGGCACCGTGCGCTTCGGCGACACGGATGTCGCGACGCTCAAGCGCCGAGGGCTCCGCGACCTCCGCAAGGACGTGCAGATGGTGTTCCAGGATCCGTATGCGGCGCTGAACCCGCTGCACACGGTGGAGTACGCGCTCACGCGGCCCGTCATGAACTACACGAAGCTCCGTGGGCAGGAGGCCAGGGCGCGCGTCCTGGAGCTGCTGGAGACCGTGGGCCTCGCACCCGTGGAGCAGTTCGCCGCGAAGCTGCCGCACCAGCTCTCCGGAGGGCAGCGGCAGCGCGTCGTGATCGCTCGGGCGCTCGCGAGCGATCCGCAGGTGCTGATCGCCGACGAGCCCGTGTCGATGCTCGACGTCTCGCTGCGCGCCGGCGTGCTGGCGCTCCTCGAGGATCTGCGTGAGCGCTGGGGCATCAGCATGCTCTACATCACGCACGACCTGCTGAGCGCGCGACTCGTGACCGAGAACATCCTGGTGCTGAACAGCGGACGTGTCGTCGAACGCGGCGAGACGTCGGAGGTGCTGCAGCATCCGGAGGATCCGTACACGGTCCAGCTGCTGGATGCCGTGCCCAATCCTGCCCGCGCGGCGCGCTGAATCCTGCGCGATCGCGAACGTACGACCGAAAGGAGCACTCGTGCTCACATTCCCTGACGGCTTTCTCTGGGGAGCTGCGACCGCAGCCCATCAGGTGGAGGGGAACAACACGACCAGCAACTGGTGGGCCATGGAGCATGCGCCCGGATCTCCCATGGTGGAGCCCTCGGGCGATGCCGCCGACCACTTCCACCGGTACCCGGAGGACATGCGTCTGCTGGCGGATGCCGGACTGAACTCCTACCGCTTCTCGGTGGAGTGGGCGCGGATCGAGCCGGAGCGCGGTTTCGTCTCGCGCGCGATGCTCGACCACTACCGCCGCATGATCGACACCGCGCGGGAGAACGGGCTCGACCCCACGGTCACGCTGATGCACTTCACGGTGCCGCAGTGGTTCCAGAAGGACGGCTTCTGGCGGGCGGATGACGCGGTCGACCTGTTCTCGCGCTACGTCGAGACCGTGCTCCCGATCCTCGACGGCGTGACCTACGTCTGCACGATCAACGAGCCGAACATCGCCGCCATGCTCGCCGGGGGAGAGGATGCGGCGAACCTCGTCGCCTACGGCCTCCCGAACCCCGACCTCGCGGTCGCGGACACGCTCCTCGACGCCCACCACCGGGCATCCGAGATCGTGCACAGCGTCTCGGGCGCGCAGGCCGGCTGGACCATCGCGACCCAGGCCTTCCATTCCACGGGCGAGCCGGGCGCCGACGAGATGGTGTCCACCTACGGCGATCCGCGCGACCACTGGTACCTCGACCAGTCCGCCGGCGACGACTTCGTCGGCGTGCAGGCGTACACCCGCACCTTCATCGGCCCGGAGGGCCCGCGGCCGGTCGCCGACGACGTGGAGACCACCCTCACGGGCTGGGAGTTCTTCCCCGAGGCCCTCGAGCTGGGCGTGCGCAGCGCGTGGGAGCGCAGCGGCGGCGTGCCGATCCTGGTGACCGAGAACGGCATCGCCACCGCCGACGACACCCGGCGCATCGCGTACACGCAGGGCGCCCTGGAAGGTCTGCACCGGGCGATCTCCGATGGGATCGACGTGCGGGCATACCAGCACTGGAGCGCGCTGGACAACTACGAGTGGGCGAGCGGATTCGCGCCGACGTTCGGGCTGATCGGCTTCGATCGCGAGACGTTCGTGCGCTCGCCGAAGCCCTCTCTCGCGTGGCTGGGAGAAGTCGCGAGGCGCAACGGCCTCTGACCACAGCAGCCGGGGTTACGCTCGGGTCATGACGCATGCGATGCGCGAGACGCGCGCCGGCGACCGGCTGCGATCGGCGGCCGCGGGACTCAGTGCCGCGGTCGTCGGCGTCGGCGTCGCGGAACTCGTCGCGGCGATCGTCGAGCCCGCCGCGAGCCCCTTCGCCGTGATCGGGGGCGGGCTGATCGATCTCGCACCGGCCTGGGCGAAGGACACGGCCATCGCGCTGTTCGGCACCGGCGACAAGATCGCGCTGATCACGGGCATCGCCCTGGTGCTCGCGGTCGTCGCCGCCGGTGCGGGGATTCTGGAGCTGCGTCGGTCGGGTCTCGGCGCGACGATCCTGGGCGGCCTCGGGGCCCTCGCCGTCGTCGCCGCGATGATCCGTCCCGGCGCGGGACCTTTCGCGTGGCTGCCCGGCATCGTTGCGGGCGTCGTGGCGGTGGTCGCGCTGCGTCTGCTCATCCGCCGGCTGCGACCGATCGCCGGGCTCCGTCCTGACGGCGTGGACCGGCGGCGATTCCTGGTCTGGACCGCGGGTGCGGCCGCCGTCGGCGTCGCGACCCTCATCGTGGGCAACGTCGCGCGCGGCGCGACCCGCTCGATCGACGCGGTCCGGTCAGCGCTGCAGCTGCCGAAAGCGGCCAGTGCGGCGCCGCCCGTCCCGGCAGGTGCGGATCTGGACATCCCGGGTCTCGCTCCCGTCGTGACTCCGAACGCGGAGTTCTACCGCATCGACACCGCCCTGATCGTCCCGCGGATCGACCCCGCCGACTGGTCGCTGCGCATCCACGGCATGGTCGATCGCGAGGTCGTGATCTCCTGGGACGAGCTGCTCGCCCTGCCGATGCAGGAGGCCGACGTCACGCTCGCGTGCGTCTCGAACACCGTCGGCGGCGACCTGATCGGGAATGCGCGTTGGCTCGGTCACCCGGTGCGCGAGCTGCTCGCGCGCGCCGGCGTCTCGGCGGATGCCGACATGGTGCTGTCGACGTCGGCGGACGGCTTCACGGCATCCACCCCTCTCGAGGCACTCATCGACGATCGGGACGCGCTGTTCGCGATCGGGATGAACGGCGAACCGCTGCCGATGGAGCACGGGTTCCCGGTGCGGATGGTCGTCCCGGGACTGTACGGCTACGTGTCGGCGACGAAATGGGTCACGCAGCTCGAGGTCACGCGCTTCGATCGAGCGACGGCCTACTGGACCACGCGCGGATGGTCGGACCACGGCCCGATCAAGCTGCAGTCGCGCATCGACGTGCCGCGGGGCGGCGGCAGCGTCGAGCCGGGGGAGACGGTCATCGCCGGCATGGCCTGGCAGCAGCACGTCGGCGTCGACGGCGTCGAGGTCCGCATCGACGGCGGCGACTGGCAGCGCGCCGAACTCGCCGACGCGATCTCGACCGACACGTGGGTGCAGTGGCGGCTTCCGTGGACCGCGCAGAGCGGGCGGCACACGCTGGAATGCCGTGCGATCGGCGCCGACGGGAAGACCCAGACGGACCAGCCGGCGGCCCCGGCACCCGACGGCGCTCAGGGCTGGCATCGGGTCGAGGTCTCGGTCGCCTGAGCGGCGTAACCACCGGCTCTGCGGCACCTAGAATTGTCCCCATGCCCGCAGGCGAATCGTTCTACATCACCACGCCCATCTACTACCCCTCCGACGTGCCGCACATCGGTCACGGGTACACGTCGGTGGCGGTCGACACTCTCGCGCGGTGGCACCGCCAGGCGGGGGATGACACCTGGATGCTGACCGGCACGGACGAGCACGGCCAGAAGATGCTGCGGGCTGCTGCGGCCAACAACGTGACGCCGCAAGAATGGGTCGACAAGCTCGTCAGCGAGGCGTGGTTCCCGCTGCTGGAGACGCTCGACGTCGCCAACGACGACTTCATCCGCACCACGCAGGAGCGCCACGAGACGAACGTGCAGACGTTCTTCCAGCGTCTCTACGACCGCGGCTACATCTACGCGGGCGAGTACGAGGCGCTCTACTGCGTGGGCTGCGAGGAATTCAAGCCCGAGTCCGAGATCGTCGACGGCACCGGTCCCTTCGAGGGGCTGAAGGTCTGCGCGATCCACTCGAAGCCGCTGGAGCTGCTGCAGGAGAAGAACTACTTCTTCAAGCTCAGCGAGTTCCAGGACCGCCTGCTCGAGCTGTACCGGACGCAGCCCGACTTCGTGCGCCCCGATTCGGCGCGCAACGAGGTCGTGTCGTTCGTCAGCCAGGGTCTGAAGGATCTGTCGATCTCGCGCTCCACGTTCGACTGGGGCATTCCGCTGCCGTGGGATGAGTCGCACGTCATCTACGTGTGGGTGGACGCGCTCCTGAACTACGCCACGGCCGTCGGATACGGCGCCGACGAGGAGACGTTCGCGCGCCGCTGGCCCGCCTACCACGTGGTGGGCAAGGACATCCTGCGTTTCCACGCCGTCATCTGGCCGGCGCTGCTGATGGCCGCCGGACTCGAGGTGCCGAAGGGCGTCTTCGCGCACGGCTGGCTGCTCGTCGGCGGCGAGAAGATGTCGAAGTCGAAGCTCACCGGCATCGCGCCGACCGAGATCACCGACGTCTTCGGCTCCGACGCGTACCGCTACTACTTCCTGTCGGCGATCGCCTTCGGGCAGGACGGATCCTTCTCCTGGGAGGACCTGTCGGCGCGCTACCAGTCCGAGCTCGCGAACGGCTTCGGCAACCTCGCCTCGCGCACCACGGCGATGATCGAGAAGTACTTCGAGGGCATCGTGCCGCCGCCTGCCGACTACACCGAGCAGGACCTCGCGATCCAGAAGATCGTGGCGGATGCCGCCTCGAAGGCGGATGCCTCCGTCACGCAGTTCCGCATCGACGAGGCGATCTCGTTGATCTGGACCATCGTCGACGCGCTCAACGGCTACATCACCGAGAACGAGCCGTGGGCCCTCGCCCGCGACGAGGACCAGCGCGGCCGCCTCGGCACCGTGCTGTACACCTGCGCCGAGGGCCTGCGGGCGCTCGCCGTGCTGCTCTCGCCGGTGATGCCGCAGTCGACCGAGAAGCTCTGGCACGCGCTCGGCGCCGGCGAGACCCTCGGTCGTCTGCAGGATCAGCCGATCCGCGAGGCCGGAGCCTGGGGTGCGCTGCAGCCCGGCACGAGCGTCAACGGACTCGCCCCGCTGTTCCCGCGGGTGGAGTCCACCGCCTGAGCGACGGTCTGAATCACATGGCCGAGACGTACGTGCGCGAGCGCTCGGGAGACGGGCGCAAGGACCTGAAGTACCCGCCCGCTCCCGAGCCGCTCGCCGTACCCGTGTACGACAACCACGCGCACCTCGAGATCCTCGACGGCGACCCTTCGACAGGCTCAGGGACCCAGGGGCTGAGCCTGACCGAGCAGCTCGACCGGGCGCAGGCGGTCGGGATCGCGGGCGTCGTGCAGGCCTCGGGCGACATCGAGTCATCGCGGTGGGCCGTGGAGGCGGCGGCATCCGATCCTCGCGTGCTGGCGGCCGTCGCGATCCACCCGAACGACGCGCCGACCTATGCGGAGGAAGGCCGTCTCGACGAGGCGATCGCGGTGATCGACGAGCTCGCCGCGCACCCGCGCACGCGCGCGATCGGCGAGACCGGTCTCGACTTCTTCCGCACGGAGCCCGAGCGTCAGGGGGCGCAGCACGAGTCCTTCGAGGCGCACATCGCGCTCGCGAAGAAGCACGGCATCGCGATGCAGATCCACGACCGCGAGGCACACGACGCGGTACTCGAGACTCTCGGCCGTGTCGGCGCCCCGGAGCGCACCGTCTTCCACTGCTTCTCCGGTGACGAGGCGATGGCGAAGATCTGCGCGGATGCCGGCTACCACCTGTCGTTCGCCGGCAACGTCACGTTCAAGAACGCCCAGAACCTGCGCGACGCGCTGAAGGTCACCCCGCTCGATCGCATCCTCGTCGAGACCGACGCCCCCTTCCTCACGCCGGTGCCGCTGCGCGGACGTCCGAACGCCCCGTACCTCGTGCCGATCACCGTGCGCTTCATGGCCGCCGAGCTCGGGATCGACGTCGACGAGCTCTCCCGGCAGCTCGCCGCCAACACGCTCCGCGTCTACGGCTCGTTCGACTGAGTCGCGCTCACGATGTGCGAGATCGGCTTCCAGACGAACAGCAGGGTCAGGGCCGCGCCGCCGAAGGCGAACCACCATGGCCCCGTGAGCCCCCAGATCTCAGCGATCACGCCGCCGAGCGCCTGACCGATCACCATGCCACCGAAGACTCCGACCATGTTCACGGAGGCGACCCGGCCCTGCAGCTCCGCGGGGACGAGACGCTGGCGCACCGTGGTCGAGATCGTCCCCCAGACGAATGCGTACGCTCCGAAGACGAACATGATCACGAGCGCCACCCATCCGGTGCTCGTCAGCGCGAACGCGAGGTGCATCAGCACCTCGAGCGACAGCACCACGCGCATCAGCGTCGCGAACGACACGTGTCGCTCCAACCATCCGAAGCACGCCGTGGCCAGCAGCCCGCCGATCGCGGAGGCGGTCGTGAGCGCCCCGAACCCGACGGCGCCCATGTGCAGGTGCTCGGTCGCATAGAGCACCAGGACGCCCCAGGGGGCTGCCCACGTGACGTTGAACACGAGGATGATCAGCACCAGCATCCGCACCGGCGGGTTCCGCCACAGCCAGCGCAGGCCCTCGGCGATGTCGGTGTGGACGGGCGGGTGCGTTCGCTCCTGGGTCCCTGAGCTTGTCGAAGGGCGCGGCGGCACCGGCGTCTTCGCCATGCGGGAGATCAGCACGACCGCGAGCGCGACGCAGATGATCTCGAGGAGGAAGGGCCAAGCCGTGCCCGCGGCGAAGAGGAACGCGCCGAGCGGCGGACCGGCGAACTGGTTCGCCACCAGGTAGCCCGCCTGCAGCCGAGCGTTCCCGAGTCCGAGGTCTGCCGGCTTCACGAGCATCGGCAGCAGGGTGCTTCCCGCCGTGTCGACGAACACCTCGGCCGTGCCGTAGAGGAACGCGACCGCGAGCACGATCCAGATGTTCGCTGTGCCGGTGACGAGGAAGGCGCAGAGGCCGGTGAGGACGACGGCCCGGGCGCCGTTCGCGAACATCACCAGTCGGCGGCGGTCGAAGCGGTCGGCGATGGCGCCCGCGTGCAGACCGAAGAGCAGCCAGGGGAGGAACTGCAGGATCGCACCGGCCGCGACCAGGATCGGCGACGACGTCATCGACGCGATCAGCAGCGGTGCGGCCGCCAGGGCCACACCGTCGCCGATGTTGCTCGTCCACGAGGACGCGAGCAGCCAGCGGAAATCACGGCCCATGCGGCGGGGCGCGACGAGGTCGCCGAGGGAGGGCATCCCGAAAGACTACTGAGGGTGAGGGACAATGGAGGGATGACCATCACGCTGCTCGGCGCCACCGAGATCCGCCGCCTTGCCGCAGAGCTCGACGTGACCCCGACGAAGAAGCTCGGACAGAACTTCGTCGTCGACGCCAACACGGTCCGCAAGATCGTGCAGGCCGCTCGCGTGCAGCCGGGGGAGCGGGTCGTCGAGGTCGGGCCAGGACTCGGCTCGCTCACCCTCGCGATCCTCGAGACCGGGGCATCCGTGACCGCGGTCGAGATCGATCACCGTCTGGCGGCGCGGCTGGCGCAGACGGCCGCCGAGCACGGCGTCGAACCGGACCGGCTCACGGTCGTCGACGCCGATGCCCTCCGCATCACCGAACTGCACGGCGAGCCCACCGTGCTCGTCGCCAACCTGCCGTACAACGTCTCCGTCCCCGTGCTCCTGCACTTCCTCGAGCACTTCGACTACCTGAAGCGCGGCGTGGTCATGGTGCAGTCCGAGGTGGCCGAACGGCTCGCCGCGAAACCGGGATCGAAGATCTACGGCACGCCGAGCGTCAAAGCCGCCTGGTACGGCGAGTGGCGGCTCTCCGGCACCGTGTCGCGCCAGGTGTTCTGGCCGGTGCCGAACGTCGACAGCCTGCTGGTCGGATTCGACCGTTCGGAGGGGGAGCGCGGGAGCGAGGACGAGCGCCGCCGCACCTTCCAGATCGTGGATGCCGCCTTCAATCAGCGCCGCAAGATGCTCCGCCAGGCACTGTCCGGGATCTTCGGCAGCTCTGCCGCGGCATCCGAGGTCCTGATCGCCGCCGGCGTCGCGCCGACGGCACGCGGGGAGGACCTCACGGTGGACGACTATCAGCGCATCGCACAACATGCCGCATCGATGAACGCGGAGAGCGTCAGGGACTAATCTGGCACGGTGACCGACTCCCCGCGCTTCTCTCCCGACGTCCCCGAGCTGCACCGTCCGTACGCGGCCTCCGAGAGTCGCTACCAGCAGTTCGCCTACCGCCAGGTCGGCACGTCCGGTCTGTACCTGCCGCCGATCTCGCTCGGCCTGTGGTGGAACTTCGGCGACAACATCCCGCTCGACGACCAGCGTGCGCTGCTGCGCCACGCGTTCGATCGGGGCATCACGCATTTCGACCTGGCGAACAACTACGGCCCGCCCTACGGCTCGGCCGAGAAGAACTTCGGCCGCATCTTCGCGGAGGACTTCCGCCCGTACCGCGACGAGCTGATCATCTCGTCCAAGGCCGGCTGGGACATGTGGCCGGGACCGTACGGAGATTTCGCGAGCCGTAAGTACATCCTCGCGAGCGCCGAGCAGTCCCTGACCCGCATGGGCCTGGACCACGTCGACATCTTCTACTCGCACAGGGCAGACCCCGTCACGCCGATCGCCGAGACCGTCGGCGCGCTCGACACGCTCGTGCGCCAGGGCAAGGCGCTCTACGTCGGCATCTCGTCGTACAGCGCCGAGCGCACCGCAGAGGCAGTCGCGGTCGCGCAGGAGCTCGGCACGCCCCTGGTCATCCACCAGCCGGCGTACTCGATCCTGAACCGCTGGGTCGAGGACGGCCTCACCGAGACCCTGGAGCAGTCCGGCCTCGGCGCGATCGCCTTCACTCCGCTGGCCCAGGGCCTGCTCACCGACAAGTACCTCGGCGACGGCACGGCGAAGCGCGCGCAGAACCGCGGCTCGCTCCCCGACGGCCCGCTCGGCGACGAGGCCGTGCAGACCCTGCGCGCGCTGAACGAGATCGCGAAGGGCCGTGGCCAGTCCCTCGCGCAGCTGGCCCTGCAGTGGACTCTGCGGAGCCCCGTCGTCGCCTCGGCCCTGATCGGCGCCTCCCGCCCCGAGCAGCTCGACGAGAACATCGCGGCGGTGAACGGGCCGACGCTCACCGACGGAGAGCTCGCCCGCATCGACGAGCTCTCCGGTTCCATCGACGTGGACCTCTGGGCGACCTCGACGGAGCTGTGACCCGATCATGAGCGTCGCCGCGACCGCCGGATCCGTGCATGTGCGCGCACCGGGGAAGATCAACGTCTACCTCGGTGTCGGCGGGCGCCACGGCGACGGCTACCACGCCCTCGCGACGGTGTTCCAGGCGGTCTCGCTCTACGAGGACGTGATCGCGCGGCACGCGGACGACTTCTCGCTCACGGTGTCGGGCGTCGAGGACGTGGAGTCCGTCCCTCTCGACGACAGGAATCTCGCGATGCGAGCGGCCAAGCTGCTCGCCACCGCGACGGAGTACACCAGCGGCGTGGCCCTCGAGATCCGCAAGAGCGTCCCCGTCGCCGGCGGCATGGGCGGGGGATCGGCGGATGCCGCGGCGGCCCTGGTCGCGTGCGACGCGCTCTGGGGCACCGGACTCTCACCGGCGCGGATGCACGACCTCGCCGCCCGTCTCGGCGCCGACGTGCCGTTCGCGCTGCACGGTGGAACCGCGGTCGGTACCGGTCGTGGCGATCAGCTCAATCCCGCCCTCGCCCGCGGCCGCTTCGACTGGGTCCTGGTCACGAGCGAGCAGGGCCTCTCGACGCCGGTCGTCTACGAGCGCCTGGACATCCTGCGCGGCGAGGAGGGCGCCCTCGCCGACGATCCGCCGCTGTCGCTGGACGTGCCGATCCCCGTCCTGCAGGCACTGCGGTCGGGCGATGCCGTGCAGCTCGCCGAAGGTCTGTTCAACGACCTCCAGGCCGCGGCCGTCTACGAGCGCCCCGACCTCGAGGACGTGATCCGCCGGGGCGTCGAGGCGGGCGCGCTGCAGGGACTCGTCTCCGGATCGGGCCCCACGATCGCGCTGCTGTGCCCCGACCCCGAGACCGCGCAGGACGTGCAGACGACGCTGCGCGGCGCTGGGCTAGATCCCCTGCACGTGCACGGTCCCGTGGCTGGCGCGCGGATCCTGTGATCGGTAGCCGCAGCGGGTGCATAGCCTGTGATCACCACCACCACTGAAGGAGTGATCATGGGACTGTTCAAAGTCACCCGCAAGTCGCAGCAGGAGCGCCAGGAGGAGGGGCTCCAGATGGCCGACGACATCGCCGCGGGCCGCGGGTTCATGGGGAAGATGACCAAGGCGTTCCTGGGGAGCGAGTTCACCGAGGCGATGCAGCAGGCGACGTCGTCGATCCACCAGGCCGAGCACGTGGCGGCGCTGCGTGCGGCCGGCGTGCCCACGCAGTCCGCGACGGTGCTCGGCCTGCAGGACACCGGCCAGACGATCAACGACAACCCCCGCGTGGTGCTCACGCTGCAGCTGGGCGCACAGGCCGTGGCCGTGCAGGCACTCATCTCGCGTCTGGAGATCCCTCGTGTCGGGGAAGAGGTCCTCGTGATGACCGATCCCCAGACCGCGGAACTGCTCTACGCGGGCCTCGCTCCGCGCGCCTGAGGCGGCTCAGCGCGCGCCGGGGGCGAGCAGCCGGAGCTGCACCATGGCCGAGAACCGTGCATCCGGATCGGTGAGGTCCAGCCCGCTGATCTCCGCGAGCCGGCGCAGCCGGTAGCGGAACGTGTTCGGGTGGGTGTAGACCCGCGCGGCGGCGACGGTGACATCGCCGAAGGCGTCGAGCCACGCGGCCAGCGTCTCGACGAGGTGCGTGCCCCGCTCCCGATCGTTCTCGATCAGCAGCGCCACCGGGCCGGTCGGCTGGTCTCCGCGCGTGCGGACGAGATCGCCGAGCTCCACCAGGAGGGCTTCCATCTGCACGGCGGAGAACAGGGCGACGGCATCCCTTCCGGTCGACTTCTGCAGCACGCGCAGGGCGCGGTCGGCGTTGACGCGGGAGAGCGGGATGCTCGACGTGTCCTCGGCGAGAGTGCCGACGCCGACGCGGATGTCGGCGGCAGCGCCGAGGCGGCCGAGGAAGTCGGTGGCGACGGAGGCGGCGCGGAGGTCCGTGTCGGTCTGGTCGGGGCGGACGCCGACGACCGCGTAGACGACGTTGCCGATCACGGCGACGGCGGAGCGCAGGTAGACGGCACCGAGATGCACGGCGAACGCGTCGGCGATGCGGTGCCGCTCCGCGGTCGTCCTGGCGTCGGGCGCCAGCTCGTCGCTCTGCTCGTCAGCGGCGGACAGCGCCATCACGACGCAGCGATGATCGTTCAGGCGCAGTCGGGCGGCGGCGTCGACGGCGCCGACACCGCCCTCGAGGATCGTCGAGAGCAGATCGGCGCGGAGTCGCCGTTCGACATCGGCGCCGGCCCGGAGACGCAGCATGTGCAGCGCCACGAGGCCGGCGGAATCCTTGAGAGCGCGGACGCGGTCGCTGGAGAGCGGAGTCTGCACGGCAGCCCAGATCGAGCCGAGGATCTCATCGCCGGCGCGCACGGCCAGGGCCACCCGGGGGAACGAGGGTGTCCCGACCGTCGTGCCGACGGGGTCGACGTCTATCGGGTCCTCACTGCGGTACAGCTCCTGGAAGACGCCGCGCTCCTCGAGCTGGCGCGTGAACCGCTCGGGAACCTGGCGGCCCAGCACCGTCTCGATGCGCGCGGGATCCGCCTCGTCCTGCCGGCCTGAGAACGCGACCACACGGGAGTTGCGGTCCTCGATCGTCACCGGCGCGTTCAGCAGGGTCGCGATCGCGTTCGCGAGCGCGAACAGATCGCCCGCCGGCATCCCGCCCAGCGTCTGCGCCCCCTGGTCGCCGACATCGCCCTCGGCGATCAGCGAGCGCAGCATGGCGGTCAGCTGCGCCCACGAGGCGCCTCGGGTGAGCGCGAGAACGGGGATGCCCGTCTCGTCCGAGGCGCGGAGAACGCTCTCGTCGGCGCGAACGGGAGCGCGGAGGACCAGCGCCGTCGCCTGCTGCGCCGCGAGCGCGTGCAGGAGCGCGGCGATCTCGGCCGGGTCGCTGAGGCCCACACCGAGCACGAGCGCGCGGCGCATGGGCATCGCGTCGTCGAGCACGTCGTGGATCACGACGGTCTCGATCTCGGTGTCCCGATCGGCGTTGCCGCTCACCACATCGAGCAGCGTCGTTCCGAGATCTTCGATCACACGGCCGAGGCTGGCACGGGGCCGTGTCGTCAGTGACATGAGCACGAGACCCAGGCTAGGCGTCGGCGGGGGAGGCGAAGCTGTGGGGCACGACGAAATCGTACCCGGATTTCGTCGTGCCCCACAGAGTCAGCGGGTGGATCGGCCTCAGAACGTGATCCACTCGGTCCGGGTCGTGACCGCCTCGAGAGCGTCGGCGTGCGGTGTGACCCCGATGCCGGGACCGGTGGGCACCGTCAGGGTGCCGTTCTCGACGATGAACGGGTCGGTGATGTCGCTCGTGTAGTAGCGGTTCGAGCCCGAGGTGTCGCCGGGCAGCGTGAAGCCGGGGAGCGCGGCGAGGGCGACGTTGGCTGCCCGGCCGATCCCGGTCTCGAGCATCCCGCCGGCCCAGACGGGGATCTCGTTCGCGCGGCAGACGTCATGGATGCGTCGGGCCTCGAGGTATCCGCCGACGCGTCCGGGCTTGATGTTCACGATCGAGCAGGCGCCGATCGCGATCGCATCGGCGGCTGCGCGGGCGGAGACGATGGACTCGTCCAGGCAGATCGGGGTCTCCACCACCGTGGCGAGCTGCGCGTGACCGAGGAGGTCCTCCTCGTCGAGCGGCTGCTCGATCAGGAGCAGGTCGAACGGGTCGAGCTTGGCCAGGTGGCGCGCATCGCTGCGACGGTACGCCGTGTTCGCGTCGACCTGCAGCAGGATGTCGTCGCCGAACTTCTCGCGCACCGCGCGGACCGGGTCGATGTCCCAGCCCGGCTCGATCTTGAGCTTGATGCGCACGTACCCCTCGTCGAGGTAGCCGCCGACCGCGTCGAGCAGCTCGGGGATCGAGTCCATGATCCCGACGGAGACGCCGCAGTCGACGGTGTCGCGGACCGCGCCCAGCTCACGCGAGAGGGGGATCCCGGCGGCCCGCAGCTCCGCGTCGAGGATGGCCAGCTCCAGGCCCGCCTTCGACATCCGATGCCCCTTGAACTTGGCCAGGGCGGGAGCGACCTTCGAGGCGTCGAGGTCGGGGACCTGCGCAAGCGCCGGGAGCAGGAAGCGCTTGATCACGTCGAGGCTCGCCTCGACGTACTCCGAGGAGTAGAGCGGATCACTCATCGCCACGCACTCGCCCCAGCCCTCCGCCTCGTCGGTGACGGCGCGGACGAGGATCGCCTCTCGGACGGTCTCCACCCCGAACGAGGTGCGGAACGGGGCCACCAGGGGCATCTCGATGACGCGGAGCTCGATTCCGGTGAGCTTCATGGTTTTTCTCCTCTGTCGATGGTGTACGTGCCCGTGCGGTCGAAGGACACGACGTCGGCGCCCTGATCGAGCAGGGTGCCGAGGGTGTCGCGCACGGCCAGCCGCCACCGTGTCGCCCGTTCGGGATCGGTCTTGCGCAGCATCTCGATGTCGCGCGGCAGGGACACCCGCACGAGTCGCGCTGCCGTCTCATGCCGCACCGGCCCGAGATCGGCGTCGACCGTGAGCAGATCGCTGCCCTCGGGTGTCTCGACCGCGGAGGCCGCACCCCGGCAGGCGTCGGCGACGCGCGGGTCGTGCACGTACCAGGTCACGAGCATCCGGTCGGTGTCGTCCCCGCCGTTGAGCGCATCCGTCATCTGCCCGTAGAAGTTGCTGTGGTACGCCACGGGGGTGGCGGCGAGCTTGACCAGGTTGAAATAGGCGTTCCGGCTGATGAGCGGATCGAAGGTCCAGGAGATCTCCTCGAGCTCCTGATCGATCGCCCAGGAGCGCTGATGCACCTTCAGGGCGAAGCCGACGCTGCGGCCGCGCATCCGCTCGGAGACACCGGCGATGTGGCTGTGCAGCGCGCGCCGTCCCGGTGCCGCGAAGAACCCGAAGCAGGCTCCGACGAGGTCGTCGCCTTCGTAGGCGCCGCCGACGTAGCTGCCCGCCTTGGAGATCGCGCGGAGCGTCTCCACATTCACGGGCGACTGGCTGCCGTCGGACGCCCAGATGCTCTGGAACAGTGCGGCGACCTCGGCGAACTCGGCGACGGTGGACAGGAGACGGATCTCCACACCGGCATCGGATGCCGCCGCTCTCGCGGCGTCCGCCGCGTCCTGGGCGGCGCTCTGCGGCACGGTGTGCATGGTGCTCATTCCTGTTCTCCCGCCAGGACGTCGGCGATGAGCGCCGTCAGGAGGGTCGTGCGTTCCGGGATCATCGAGACGACCACGTGCTCGTCGTCGGCGTGCGCGCCACCGCCGACGGCCCCGAGTCCGTCGAGAGTGGGGATGCCGAGACCGGCCGTGAAGTTGCCGTCGGACGCGCCGCCGACCTCGACTCCGTCGAACGGCGTCAGCCCGGCATCCGCCGCGAGTCGGGTCGCACGCGCGAACAGCTCGGCGGACGCACCGGACTCCATCGGGCGGCGGTTCGCGCCGCCCTCGATCCGGACCACGGCGCCGTCGACGGTCGGTCCGATCGCACGGATCGCCTGATCGACCCTGTCCTGCTCCGCGGTCGTGCGCACCCGCACGTCGACGGCGAACTCCGCGTCGGACGGGACGGTGTTGGTCGTGTGCCCCGCACGCAGAAGGGTGGGGGTCACCGTCGTCCCGCGTTCCTGGTCGCCGAGTTCGGCGACCGCCAGGATGAGGTGTGCGGCCTCGACCGCGGCGTTCACGCCGCGCTCCGGCTCGAGTCCGGCGTGCGCGGCGCGGCCCGTGACCACGACGCGGTAGAGCGAGACGCCCTTGCGTGCGACCTTGATCGCGCCGCCGTCGGCCGAAGCCTCCAGCACGAACACCGCGGCGCAGTCCCGCGCCTCCTCCTCGATCAGCGCCCGAGAGCTGGGCGAACCCAGCTCCTCGTCGCCGGTGATGAGGATGCTGATCCCGTCGCGGTCGGCGAGCGCCGCGGCGGCGTGCAGCGCCATCACGACCCCGGTCTTCATGTCGAAGCATCCGGGCCCGCGGAGGATCCCGTCCTGCACCTCGAACGGATGCGTCTGCAGCGATCCGAGCGGCCACACCGTGTCGTGATGACCCAGCAGCAGCACCCTCGGCGCGCCGAAGCGCCACCGCAGATGGGTGCGCCCGTCGAGCACGATCCGCTCCGGTGCGGCGCCGAGGATCCGCTCGCCCAGCTCCACCACCACGTCGGCGCTGCGAGCCACGGCGTCGAGGTCGGTCGACGGCGACTCACAGGTCACGAGCGTCTCGATGTCGGACACGAGCGTGTCGACGAGGAGCGCCTCCTGCGTGATCATCACGACACCTTCGGCGCTGCACGCACGCCGTAGTGCAGGTACTTCTCGCCCGTGGCGAGCGTGTAGAAGACCAGGGCCTGCCACGCCTGCGTGCCCTCGGGGCGGATCACGAACTCGTTCTCGCGCACCGGGATCAGATCGTGCTCCTCGATCGGGTTGGGCAGGAGCGACGCGAGCGGGCCGGTGACGACCGTGCGCAGTCGCAGACCGCTCTCGTCGTCGAGGACCTCGGCGCGCACGCCGGCGCGGTCGTAGACGCCGACGATGTCGGAGAAGTCGGCCTCGAACGGCTCGGCCGGCGGCGTCAGGTCGGCGGGCAAGTGCACGTCGGCGAGCTCGGAGAAGATCTCGTCGAAGAGCTCGTCGTACAGGTCGCGCGTGTTCCCTCCGTTCGAGAGCAGCGTGACGGCGAGCCCCTCCTCGGGGAGGATGCGCAGGAACGACGACTGCCCGATCGTGTTGCCGTCGTGGCCGATCAGCTTCTTGCCGTCCCAATCGAACAGGATCCACCCGACACCCCAGGCGTCGCCGATCGAGTACGGGTTGGGGACGTCGACCTGGCGCTCCTGCATCCGGGCGACGCTGTCCTTCGAGAGCACACGGGTGCCGTCGGCCGCCAGGCCGCCGGTGAGGTGCAGGCGGGCGAATTCCAGGACGTCGGCCGTCGTGGAGTTGATCAGTCCGGCCGGGCCCATCGAGCGCGGCAGCATCCACGCCGGGGCGAGCTCAGGCCGCCCGTCGTCGCCGATGGTGGTGTGTCCGCTGGCCGCGCGGAACATGATCGCCTCCTCCGGGAGGGTCGACGAATGCGCGAGGCCGAGCGGCGTGAACACGAGGTCGCGCATCGCCTGGTCCCAGGTCGTTCCGGTCAGCTTCTCGATGACCCGTCCGGCCAGCACGAAACCGGAGTTGCAGTACGACATCGTCGCGCCGAGCGGGTGGTTCTGCGCGACACCGTCGAGGATCTCGACGTACTTCTCGAGGGTGTCGTCGCCTCGTCCGGTGTCGGTGAAGACGTCGCCGTCGATGCCGCTCGTGTGACTGAGCAGGTGGCGCATCGTGACCGTGCGCGTGACCTCGGGGTCCGATGTGCGGAACTCGGGAAGGTACTGCACCACCGGAGCGTCCAGGTCGAGCAGACCGTCGTCGACGAGCTTCATGGCGGCTGTCGCCGTCCAGACCTTGCCCATCGAGCCGATCTGGAAGACCGAGTCGTCGGTCGTCTCGATGCCGGTGCGGACGTTGAGGATGCCGTGGTGCGCGAACACCGGCTCCTCGCCGAGGCGCAGGATGCCGAGCGTGGCGCCCGGGACGTGGTGCGCCTCGGCCAGGGCGTTGAGCCGCTGTTGCCAGCGGGTCGCGTCCAGACGCGGACGGACGGGCTTTCCGGCGGGCGGCGCGTACTGCTCCACCCAGTCGACGATCCGCTGCGAGAAGTCGGCTCGATGCGACGGCGGCCCGGAAAGGGGGAAGAGATGCGAACCCCCGGGGTAGAGCACGAGGCGCGTCGGCACGTCGCGCTCGCGCAGTGCGGCGAACCACTGCTCGGCCTGACCGACCGGGCAACGATCGTCGGCCGCGCCGTGCAGGATCAGGGTCGGTGTCGTGACGCGCTCGACCCGGGTGAAGGGGGACTGCGCCGCCAGCTTCTCCTGGTCGCGCCACGGGAGTCCGCCGTTCTCCTTGGCGGAGAGGTAGTGGCCGACGTCGGACGTGCCGCCGACGCTGGAGAGGTCGCTGACCACGCCGCCCGCGACGGCGGCGGCGAAGCGGTCGTCGCGCGACGTCAGATAGCAGGTCATGAAGCCGCCGTAGCTGTAACCCGTGACGCCCAGACGCGCCGGGTCGGCGATGCCTTCGGCCACGAGCTGGTCGATCGGCTCCAGGAAGTCGTTCGCGTCGTTGACGCCCCAGCCGCCCGAGACGGCACGGCAGAACGCGTCGCCGTAGCCGTCGCTGCCTCGGGGGTTGATCGTGAGAATCGCCCATCCACGATTCGCGAGCAGCTGGTGGTACGGGTGGGTGAGGTCGGCGGCGCCGTTCCAGGCGTTGTGCGGTCCACCGTGGATGTCGAGCAGCAGGGGCAGCGGCCCCTCGGCATCGGGGTCGCGGCGCAGCCAGCCGGTGACGACGGTGCCGTCGGCGATCGTGAAACGGCGCTCCTCGGCCGGGATGAGGGGGACGTCGGCCGAACCGTACTCCGTGAGCGCGTGCACCGTGCCGTCCGACAGGTCGAGCAGGGCGACCTCGCCGAAGGACGTCGGGGTGGCGAGCACGATCGCGGCACGAGAGCCGGCGACCGAGAGCCCGGACACGTTCGCTGTTCCGGTGACGAGCCCACGGGCATCCGTCCCGTCGAGCGACGCGGTGTAGACGTGCGAGTAGCCGTTGTCGCGGAGACACAGCACGAATCGGCCCGCGTCGTCCTGCTGCGGCATCCCTCCGGGGTAGCCGGGGCCGCCGGGCATGACGTTGCGGTCGGTGACGGAGGTGAGATCGAGCGGGGCGCCGCCGTCCACCGGGAAGAGCAGCAGGCTGCCGTTGCCGATGGCGGTGTCCGTCCGCCCGGCGGCGACGACGTACGCGCCGTCCGCCGTCCAGCCGGTGACGGCGGCCTGCACGTCGGCGTCACTGATGCGCACCGGCGCAGCGTTCGCGTCGTCGGCCGAGGTCACGAAGACCTGGATCCGCATCGTCAGATCGGCATCGTCGTCCGGAGCCGAGGCGAACGCGAGACGGGTGCCGTCGGGCGACCAGAAGGGATCTGTCGCGTGGGCCCTGCCCCGGGTGAGCACGGTCACCGCGCCGGTCTCGACGGAGACGACGTGCACCTGCTGCACGAGGGTGCCGAGGTTCCCGGCGCCGTCGGCCTTGTAGCCGAGCCGATCCGCTGCGGCCGGTGCCGACCGGCGTGCCAGGATGGCGGCCCGATCGTCGCCGGGGAGAGCGGCGCTGTCGACGGGAGCGGCGAAGGCGAGGCGTGTGCCGTCGGGGCTCCACTGCGGTGCACCCGCTCCCAACGGCAGAGAGGTGAGGGCGCGGGGCTCGCCGCCTGCTGCAGGAAGCACCCACAGCTGTGCGCCGTCGTCGCCGCCGCGGAGGAACGCGAGCCGGCCGCCGTCGGGGCTCCACACCGGCGTGGAGTCCGCGTCGCCGCGCGTGAGACGGACGGGGTCGCCGCCGTCGGCGCCGACCTGCCAGAGCGATCGCGTGTCGCGGTCGCCGTCGCGATCCGTCGTGCGCAGTGCGTAGACGACGCGGGAGCCGTCGGGCGAGAGCGCCGGCTGCTCGGGCGAGGTGATCGCGAGGAAATCGTCGATGGTCACACGGCGGTTCATGGATGCTCCAATCGGATGGTCACTTCACTGTGTCGGCCGCGACGCGCGGCGGTGTTGTCTCATCGGCTGAAAGGCCCGGGGTGCTTTGGGAGTCCGGCACAGTCCCGATCGGGAGCGACGGACCCGTGCCCGCGAAATGGCACGCGGCGCCGCGCGAACCCGAGGGCTGCTGGGGCTCCGAGATGACGCAGAGCTGGCGATCGGGACGCGCGGCCGGTCCGATGGGGCAACGCGGGTGGAACCGGCATCCGCTCGGCGGCGCGTGCGGGTCCGGAGGCTCGACAGCGACCGGGGCCAGCGGATCGATCTCCAGGAGGCTCCCGTGACGGGTGGGCGCCGACGCCAGCAGCTCCCTGGTGTACGGATGCTGCGGGTCGCCGAGCACCTGGTCGGTCGGCCCCACCTCGACGATCTTGCCGAGGTACATCACCGCGATGTGGTCGCTGAGATAGCGCACCACGGCGAGATTGTGCGAGATGAACAGCATGGTGAGGTCGAGCTCGGCGCGGAGCTCGCGCACGAGGTTCAGGACCGAGCCCTGCACCGAGACGTCGAGCGCGGAGGTGATCTCGTCCGCGACGATGACCTCGGGCCGGGCCGCGAGCGCGCGGGCCAGGGCGATCCGCTGCCGCTGGCCGCCGGACAGGGCTGCGGGCAGGGATGCCGCCCGCTCCGGGTCGAGGCTCACGAGTTCCAGCAGCCGGGAGACCTCCGCACGCCGCGCCGAGGGATTGCGGATGCCGCGGGGGAGGGCCTCGGCGATCGACTCGCCGATCGTCATCCTCGGGTCGAGTGACGAGAACGGGTCCTGGAAGACCATCTGGATCGGACGGTTCCGGCGGAAGCGGCGCACGTCGACGCCGTCGAGGGCGATGGCGCCCTCGCTGATCGGCGACAGGCCGATGGCCGCCCGCGCGAGCGTGGACTTGCCGGAGCCGGATTCGCCGACGAGTCCCACGACGGACCCCGAGGGGACGATGAGGCTCACGTCGTCGACGGCCGTGAGCCCGGACCGGGAGGATCCGTAGCGCACGCTCACGTGCTCGAAGCGCAGTTCGCTCATCGGGTTGCTCCCTCGTGCTGGGCGATCGGCAGGGCGGAGGTGACAGCGGGGATCGCGGCGTCGGCGGCCGGCTGATCGCCGTCGACCGGATGCCAGCACGCCACGCGGTGGCCGGAGGCGTCGTCGACCAGCTCGGGGTCGCGTTCTCGGCACAGCTCGGTGGCGAGCGGACACCGGGCGGCGAAGGCGCAGCCGACGGGGAAGGCTCCCGGTGCCGGCGGGCGTCCGGGGATCATCTTCAGCGGCGTCGACCGGTCGGTGTCGAGCTCGGGAACGACGTCGAGCAGCGCTCGCGTGTACGGATGCCGGGCGTGGGAGTGCAGGTGCGCGGCGGGGAGGTCCTCCACGATGCGTCCGGCGTACATGACCAGTACGCGGTCGCACGTCTGCGCGATCACGGCGATGTCGTGGCTGATCAGCAGGATCGCGGCATCCGTGTCGCGGCGCACCCCGGCCAGCAGCTGCAGCACCTGTCGCTGCACGGTGACGTCGAGGGCGGTGGTCGGCTCGTCGGCGATGATCAGGCGCGGATGGTTCATCAGCCCCATCGCGATCATCGCGCGCTGCCGCATGCCGCCGGAGAACTCGTGCGGGTACTGCTTCGCCCGTCGCTCCGCGGCGGGCACGCGCACGGCCTGCAGTCGATCGATCGCGCGGTCCATCGCGGCGCGCCGGGTGATCCCCTGGTGCTCGGATGCCGCCTCGGCGAGCTGCGATCCGATGCGACGGGTCGGGTTGAACGACGTCATCGGGTCCTGGAAGACCATGGCCATGGACGTGCCGAGGAGGTGGCGCACCGAGCGCTCCGACGCCTCCTGGAGCGGGGTGCCGCAGAACTCGAGCTGCCCGGCGGAGATGCGTCCCGGTCGTTCGATGAGCTGGGCGACGGCGAGGGCGGTGAGGCTCTTGCCCGAGCCCGATTCGCCGACGACGCCGATCGCCTCGCCGCGCGAGATCGTGAAGCTCACTCCGCGCACGGGGGTGATCCAGCCGTCCGGGCCGGGGAAGGACACGCGCAGGTCGTCGACGAGGAGCACCACTTCGTCGCCGGCGGCCTGCGCGTGAACGGGGGCGCTCGAGAGAGCGGTCAGGGGGAGGCGGCCGCGGCGACGCGCCGATCGGCCGCCGATGACGGAGGCGGCGGTCTCGCCGAGCATGTTGAACGCGAGTCCGGCGACGACGACCGCGACGGCCGGTCCGATGGCGGCTGCGGGGTTCAGGTAGATGCGGTTCAGGCCCTCGCCGAGCAGCCGGCCCCAGTCGTACGCGGGCACCTGCACGCCCAGGCCCAGGAATGACAGGCCGGCGAAGGCGAGGAGGGCGGATCCGGCGCCGACGGTGGCGTTGACGACGAGCGGCTCGCCGATGTTCGGGAGGATGTGCCGGATCAGGATGCGGATGCGGGACACCCCGGCCACCCTCGCGGCGGCGATGAAGTCGCGCCCCGCGATGCCGGCGGAGAGCGTCTGCGTCAGTCGCGCGAAGCCGGGCGCCATGGCGAACCCGATCGCCAGGACCGCCCCGGTCGTGCCCACGCCGAAGATCACGGCGAAGAACAGGGCGAGGAGGAGGCCGGGGAACGCGACGGCGATGTTGACGACACCGGCGATGAACCGGCCGGCCCATCGAGGCAGAACGGACGGAGCGGTGCCCAGCAGCGTGCCGGCGACGACGCCGATGATCACGGCGAGCACCGCCAGGATGATCGACAGCTGTGTGGCGACCATCACGCGGGCCAGCACGTCGCGACCCAGGGAGTCGGTGCCGAGCAGGTGGGCGGCGCTCGGGCCCTGTGTGATCGCCGTGGGGTCGACCTGTTCGGCCTGCGGACCCCAGATCAGCGGGGCGAACACGGCGGCGAGGGCGACGAGGATCACCAGGCCGAGGGCAGTGGCGCCCAGCGGGGAACGGACGACATCGAGCCATTTCGAACGCGCGGACATCACGCCTCCCTGATCGTCGAGCGGGGATCGAGGAGCGCGAGCACCACGTCGATCACGAGGTTGACCAGCAGCACGCCCACGCCGTAGACGAGGACGATGCCCTGCACGACCGAGTAGTCCTTGGTCAGGATGGACTGCACGATCATGGTGCCGAGCCCCGGCCATGCGAAGACGTTCTCCACGAGCACGGTCCCGGCGACCATGCCGGTCAGGAGGAGTCCGGTGAGCGTCAGCGTGGCGGTCATCGCGTTCGGGAGCGCGTGCCGGGAGTAGATGCGACGCGGCGCGAGCCGCTTCGCCCGTGCGGTGCGGATGAAGTCCTGGCTGAGGACGGCGAGCACCTCGACCCGGATGATCCGGGCGAACACGGCGATCGGCCCGACGGCGAGGGCGATCACGGGCAGCACCAGCGAGAGTGCGGCCGTGTTGCCGGCGACGGGGAACCAGCCGAGCGAGACGGCGAAGATGTACACGAGGCCCACCGCGAGCAGGAACTCGGGGATCGCCGCCAGCACGACGCTGGTGGTCGCGAACCCGAGCTCGAGGCCCCGCCGTCGTCCGCCGCGGGTCGCGACGGCCATCGTGACCCCGAGCGGCACCGCCACCAGGAGGACGAGCAGCACGGCGAGGAGGGCGAGCTGCAGGGTGGCCGGGAGCCGCGTGGCGATGATCTCGCCCACCGGCTGGCTCGTCAGCATCGAGGTGCCCATGTCGCCGGTGAAGAGACCGGTGAGGTAGTGCAGGTACTGCACCGGGAGGGGCTGATCCAGACCGAGGGCTGCCCGGCGCGCCTCGACGAGTTCAGCGGGGGCGTTCATGCCCAGCGCGGCTCGGACGGGGTCGCCCGGCACCAGATGGATCATGAGGAAGGCAGCCGTGACCAGCACCCACACCGCGAGGATGAACTGCCCCCCACGACGGATCAGGAAGGACAACCAGGGGTTGTCCGACCGTGCGGATCTGATCAATATCGCCTGCGTGGCGGTGGTGCTGGCCATCGGCTGCCTTCCGGTCTTATTCGTACATGCGGATCGACGACGGATCGATGCCGTCGTTCTCGACGAACGTCGCCTTCTGCGCGTACGTCGAGCGATCCTGGTTCGCGAACGGGACGACGCTGGTGTCGGCGAACAGCGCCTGTTCCGCGGCACCCCAGTCGTCGCATCCCTCGGCGCCCGCCTTGCTGGAGGCCGCGGTGACGCCCGCCGTGTAGTCGGGATTGTCGATCGAGGCGAAGTTGGTGCCGGTGGGCGGCGTCGGCCCCGAGTAGAACGGCACGAGCATGCTCGGCAGCGACACGGTGATGGGTGCGGCGGAGACGTCCCAGTCGCCGGTGGCGAACAGCGTCTCGCTCAGCGTCGGGGAGTCGGCTGACTTCACGGTGAGGCCGACGCCGAGCTCCTTCCAGGTGGCCTGGATGAGCTCCGCCGCAGCATTGCCCGAGTCGCCCTGGAGAGAGGAGTAGATCATGCCCAGCTCGAGCTTCTTCCCGTCCTTCTCCCGGATGCCGTCGGAGCCCACGGTCCAGCCCGCGTCGTCGAGCGCCTTCGCCGCCGCCTTCGCGTCGACCTCGGGGAGGAAGCCGTCCACGACGTCGGCACGGCAGGGGTTCGGGGAGATCGTCACGAGCCCGGTGGGAACGGTGCCCTTGCCGCTCGTGAGCACCTCGCGCAGCTGCGGGAGGTCGAGGGCCTGCACCAGCGCCTCACGGACCTCCTGGTCGGCGGTCGGACGGCCCTCGGCCTGGTTGAAGATGAACTGGCCGACGGCGACGGGCAGAGCCGTCTTGAACAGGCCGGCGTCCTCCAGGCGCTGGGCGTCCGGTCCGATCACCAGCGCGGCGTTGACCTCGCCGGACAGCAGCAGGTTGGCCGCGGTGGTCTCGTTCGGCACGATGCGGAACACGACCTTCTCGGGGAGTCCCGCCTGTTTCGGGTCCCAGTCGCCAGGGCCCCAGGTGAAGTCCTCGCGCCGGGTCAGCGTGTACTGGCTGTTCGGGACGATCTCCGTCATGGTGAACATCCCGGTCGCGCCTTCGCCCTTGGCGAGGGCATCCGGGTCGTCGAGCACGTTCCCGCAGACGATCGCGATGCTGCCGACGTTCTCGAGCAGGAACGAGTCGGGGCGACCACTGGTGACGGTGACCGTGCCGGCGGCATCGTCCCCGACGGCGGACGTTCCCGGCTGCACCTGGAGTCCCATGAGCGGCGAGCCGTTGGCCGGGTCCCCGATGTGGCTGATGTTCGCCGCCACGTCGGTCGGCGTCAACGGCGTGCCGTCTTCGCAGGTGATGTCGTCGCGCAGGGTGAACGTGGCGGTGGTCGTGTCCGACTCCCACTCGGACGCGAGACCCGAGACGACGCTTCCGTCGTCCTGCACCTCGATGAGCCGGCCGTACAGGAATCGATCGATCGATCGCGCCGCCGACATCACGGTGACGAGCGGATTCAGGTTGCCAGGGTCCGTCGAGAAGACGTTGACGAACGTCTTCCCCTCGGCCAGGGCACCCGTGTCACCTCCGCCGCCGGGAGAGGCGCCGGACGGAGCGCACGAGGTGAGGGCGAGCGCCGCAGCGCCCAAGAGAACGACCAGCGAGGTACGAGAACGCATCTGTTGCCTCCAGCAGGGGGGGATATGTCGGGTGAAGCGGGTGTCAGACGGTGAGCGAGCGCAGGTGCTCGATCGCGGCGAAGGCTGCCTGCCCGATCGACGCGTCGACCGCAGGAAGCCGTTCGGTCAGGGAGTCGGCTCGCGTGAACACGGCGACCGCGTACTGACGGCCGTCCGGGTAGGTGACGACGCCCGCCTCGTTGCGCCACGCGGGGAGTGTTCCGGTCTTCGCGGCGAGCTTCACCTCGGCGGGGAACGCGGAGGAGAGCCGATGGGGCCAGATCTGCCGCGCCATGATGTCGCGGGCCGCAGCGGATGCCGGGGCCGGCGCTGCCGCGTCGGTCCACAGGGCGTTCAGGAGAGTGGTGACCTCGCGCGGCGTCGAGCCCGACGTCCGGTCGGGGTCGAGTGCGCTGAGGGTCCAGATCTGCTCCGGGGTCGCACCGGCGAGGAGCTCCTCGAGATCGCTGTCGGGAGTGCCGCCGAGGTCGGAGACGACGGAGTCGAAGAGGTCCTCGCAGCATCCGACCAGGTGCGTGCCGTCGAGCCCCAGGTCGATGATGACCTGCTGCACGGCATCCGCGCCGACACGGTGATAGATCAGGTCGGTCGCCGCGTTGTCGCTCATCGACATCATGTTCAGCGCGAGGTCGCGCCAGCTCGCCTCGACGTCATCGGCGAAGCCGGCCGTGCCGACGCCGCCGGTCCGGTAGCGGGCGGTGACGGTGGTGCGCTCCGTCGGATCCAGTTCGCCGGCCTCGACCGCTCGGACGTAGGCGACGAGCACGAGGATCTTGAACACGGAGGCGAGCACGACCGGCTCGTCGGCCCGGACCTCGACCTCGGGGCCGTCGGCGACACCGATCTCCCGCGCGTGCAGGTATCCGACCGCACCGACGCGAGTGAAGATGTCCGCGATGTCGGTGGTCTCCACGGTCGGCGCGCTCATGCGTCGACCCGACGGTCGGCACGACCGGTGTGCAGGTAGAGAGCGCGCCCCTCGCCGTCATCCCCGACGAAGGCGTGCGGCATGTGCATCCCGCGTTCCGCCACGGCGGGGACCAGGCTCTCGCCGTTCCATCCGACCAGCTGGACGGGTGCCGGTGCGGGGCCGAGGTCGGCGAAGATGCCCTTCATGGTGCGCTCCAGCCAGATCCGACCCTCCTCGTCCTGTCGGACGACGGAGTCGGAGACCGAGGACGAGTAGGTGCCGAGGATGCGCTCCAGATCGACGTCGACCGGGTCCGCGGGCGGTTCGGGCAGCGTGGGGACGGTGACGTCGGCGAGTGCGCCGAGGATCTTCGTCATGAGGGTCATGTACAGCGAGACCGGCGATCCGCCGTTGGTCAGGATCGCGACGGCGACGCCGGACCCCGGAACGATCCGGAGGAAGGCGCTCTGGCCGATGGTGCCGCCGTCGTGGCCGACGACCGGGCCGCCGTCCCAGTCGAAGATCTCCCACCCCAGACCCCAGGCGTTGCCCAGCAGGCCGAGGTCGGGGAGCTCCACCTGGCGCTCCTGCATCGCGCGGACGCTCTCCTCCGAGAGCACCCTTGTCCCGTCCGCCGCTGTCCCGCCGTCGATGTGCATGCGCGCGAAACCGAGCAGGTCGCGGGCGGTCATCGCGAGCATCGAGCCGGCCGGTGCGTTCGAGCGCACGAGGTTCCAGACCGGAGCAGGCTCCGGCACATCGCTGCCTTCAACCGGCATGTGGCCGAGCGCCGCGCGGTGCAGGATCGCCTGGGACGCATCGGTCGCCACATGCGTGAGCTTCAGCGGCTCGGCCAGGTGCGCGCGGAGCGCACGGTCGAAGGGCTCGCCGCGGAGCACCTCGATGATGCGGCCGAGCACCACGAACGCGGCGTTGTTGTACGAGAAGCGCTCGCCGGGTGCGAACAGCTGAGGCGCGTCGGCGATCGCGGCGAGGTACTTCTCGACGCAGTCGTCGCCGACACCGGTGTCGATGAACAGGTCGCCCTCGAATCCGCCCACGTGGCTGAGCAGCTGCCGCGTGGTGATGACGCTCGCCGCCGCTTCGTCGCCGATGACGAACGCGGGGACGGTGTCGCGCACCGGTGCGTCGAGGTCGAGCAGGCCTTCGTCGACGAGCTGCATGATGAGCGTCGCCGTCCAGGTCTTGGTGATCGAACCGATCTGGAAGACCGAGTCGACGTCGGCCTCGACGCCGGTGTTCTTGTTCAGGATGCCGGCCGCCGCCGTGACGACCTCGCCTCCGGCGAGAACCCCTACGGATGCGGCAGGGACGTGGTCGGCGGCAATGAGATCGGCGAGATTCTCCTGCAGCCAGGTGCCGATTTCGGACAACGTGGACATGTACGCTCCTCTTCGTCGAGTGCGCCGTCGATTCGAGATCCGACGGCGGTTGGCCCGACACTATGTGCCCGCGGGAACCGGGCGTTCGTGCGGGGGGACGAGACTTCGTGGTGTGTTCGTACGCGACGACCAACGCCGCGGGCGTCCCTATTCGTACATGCGGATCGACGCGGGGTCGATGCCGTCGTTCTCGATGAAGGTCGCCTTGTAGCCGTACGTCCCGGTGAGCTGATCGGCGTACGGCACGACGGTGGTCGAGGAGAGCAGCGCCTTCTCGGCGGTGTTCCAGTCGTCGCAGCCCTCCGCGCCGGTCTTGTCGGATGCCGCCGTCACCGCGGCCGTGTACGCGGCGTCGTCGATAGACGCGAAGTTCGTCCCGTTCGGCGGTGTCGGCCCGGAGTAGAAGGGGATGAGCATGTTGGGAAGCGAGACCGAGATCGGCACGGCGGAGACGTCCCAGTCGCCCGTGGCGAAGAGCGTCTCGCTGATCGCCGGCACATCCGCGCCCTTCATGCTGAGATCGACGCCCAGCTCCTTCCAGGTGGCCTGGATCAGCTCCGCCGCGGCACCGCCCGCGTCGCCCTGCAGCGAGGAGAACAGCAGGTGCAGTGCGAGCCGCTCGCCGTCCTTCTCGCGGACGCCGTCGGAGCCCATGGTCCACCCCGCGTCGTCGAGCGCCTCGGCGGCCGCCTCGGGGTCGGCCTTCGGCAGGAACTCCTCGACCAGTTCGGCGCGGCAGGGGTTCGGCGAGATGGTGACGAGGCTCTTGGACGCTGTTCCCTCCCCGCCGGTGAGGATCTGGCGGAGTTGATCGAGATCGAGAGCCTGCACGAGTGCCTCGCGCACCGCCTGGTCGGCCGTGGGGCGTCCCTCCGCCTGATTGAAGATCACCTGCCCCGCGGCGACGGGAAGGTCGGTGCGGAACATCCCGGCATCGTCGAGGCGCCGCTTGTCCGGGCCCAGGACCACGGCGGCATTGGCTTCCCCGGAGAGGATCAGGTTGGTCGCGGTGGTCTCGTTCGGCACGATGCGGAACACGACCTTCTCGGGGAGTCCTGCCTGTTTCGGGTCCCAGTCGCCGGGTCCCCAGGTGAAGTCCTCGCGCCGGGTCAGCGTGTACTGGCTGTTCGGGACGATCTCCGTCATGGTGAACATCCCGGTCGCGCCTTCGCCCTTGGCGAGGGCATCCGGGTCGTCGAGCACGTTCCCGCAGACGATCGCGATGCTGCCGACGTTCTCCAGCAGGAACGCATCCGGCCGCCCGCTCTCGACCGTGACGGTGCGCGTGGCGTCATCGCCGACCGCGACGGTTCCCGCCTGCACCTGCTGCCCGACCATGGGGGAGCCGTTCGCCTCGTCGCCGATGTAGGAGATGTTGGCGGCGACGTCGGTCGCGGTGAGCGGTGTCCCGTCCTCGCAGGTGAGCCCTTCACGCAGAGTGAACGTGGCCGATGTGGTGTCGGACTCCCACTTCTCGGCGAGACCGGCGGCGATGCTGCCGTCGGTCTGCATCTCGATCAGTCGCGAGTACAGGAACCGATCGATGCTCCGCGCGTACGACATCGCGGTGACCAGCGGATCGAGGCTCCCCGGATCGGTGGGGATGATGCTGACGAAGGTCTTGCCCTCGGCGAGCACGCCGGTGTCGCCCTGGTTCGACGCAGCGGGTCCCGCGCAGGAGGTGAGGACGAGAGCGGTGACGCCGGCGACGGCGGCGATGACGGCGCGGGAGCGCATCCGGGCGTTCATGCGTTCGCCCGCCGTCCGACGCGGCCGTTATGGAGATAGAGCGCTCGACCGGTGCCGTCATCGCCCACGAACGCCAGGGGGATGTGCATGCCGAGCTCGGGGACCCGGGCGATCAGACTGTCGCCGCGCCAGCCGACGAGCTCGGTCGGCTCGGGCGCCGGGTCGAACTCCGCGAAGACGCCCTTCATGGTCCGTTCGAGCCAGATCCGACCGTCGTCGTCGAGACGGACGGTCGAGTCGGAGACCGAGGAGGAATAGGTGCCGAGGATGCGGTCGAGGTCGACGTCGACCGGGTTCTCGGAAGGCACCGGGAGCGACGGCACCTCGACGCCCGCGACCGCGCCGAGGATCTTCGTCATGAGGGTCTCGTAGAGCGCGGCGGAGGCGCCGCCGTTGGTGAGGATCGCGACCGCGACCCCGCTGCCCGGGACGATCCGCAGGAACGCGGTCTGACCGATCGTGCCGCCGTCGTGCCCGATCACCGGCCCGCCGGCCCAGTCGAAGATCTCCCAGCCGAGGCCCCACGCGTCGCCCATCAGGCCGAGCTCGGGAACATCCACCTGGCGCTGCTGCATCGCGCGGACGCTCGCAGCGGAGAGGAGGCGGCTGCCATCGGGCGCGAGCCCCTCGTCGAGGTGCAGGCGTGCGAAGCCCAGCAGGTCGCGCGGCGTCATCGCGAGCATCGCGCCGGCGGGCGCATTGGAGCGCACCAGGCTCCAGACGGGGGAGGGCACGGGCTCGCCGCCGTCTTCGGCGTCGACGTGGCCGAGTGCCGCGCGGAACCGGATCGCCTGCGAGGCGTCGGTGGCGACATGGGTGAGGCCGAGGGGATCGGCCAGGCGCTCGCGGAGGACCTGGTCGAACGGCTTGCCGCGCAGCACCTCGATGATGCGGCCGAGCACCACGAACGCGTCGTTGTTGTACGAGAAGCGCTCGCCGGGGGTGAACAGCTGCGCGGCATCGGCGATCACGGCGAGGTACTTCTCGACGCAGTCGTCGCCGACACCGGTGTCGATGAAGCTGTCGCCTTCGAATCCCGCGACATGAGACAGCAGGTGCCGGGTGGTGATGGTGCTCGCCGCCGCCTCGTCGGCGATGGCGAACTCCGGGACTGTCCGGCGGACGGGGGCGTCGAGGTCGAGCAGCCCCTCGTCGACGAGCTGCATGATGAGCGTCGCCGTCCAGGTCTTGGTGATCGATCCGATCTGGAAGACGGAGTCGA
The DNA here is from genome assembly GCF_040267695.1 of Microbacterium sp. A8/3-1. Classification (NCBI taxonomy): domain Bacteria; kingdom Bacillati; phylum Actinomycetota; class Actinomycetes; order Micrococcales; family Microbacteriaceae; genus Microbacterium; species Microbacterium sp. A8/3-1. The sequence goes on from NZ_CP158357.1 coordinate 34,022, forward strand.
CGTCGGCCTCGACGCCGGTGTTCTTGTTCAGGATGCCGGCCGCCGCGGTGACGATCTCGCCGTGGGCGAGGATTCCCACGGAAACGGCGGGGACCTGATCGGCGGTGATCAGGTCGGGGAGATTCTCGTGCAGCCAGGTGCCGATCTCGGACAGCGTGGACATGTGCGCTCCTGTTCAACGAGCGCCGTCGGTCGGGTGAGGACGGCGATGGGCCGAGACTATTCGCGAGTCACGGCTCCATCCGTTGTGCGGTGGGACCACAGTTCCTCGTGCGGGCGTTCGCTCCGGACAATGCGGATCCGAGTCAGCGCCGACGGACCGCGCGCAGACCCAGGTGCAGCAGTTCCGGGCCGCCTTCCGAGGGGTCGAGCGTGCGGCCGACGGCCTGATCGTCGTCGGTGATCAGCGCGCCGTCGGCGCGCACCCGAAGCCGCATCGGCGGACGGGGAGGGATGCCGAGCGCGATGATGTGCGGCGAGAACACCATCGCGAACTCGAGCGCGTCGCCGACTCTGGTCACGTCGTAGTGCCACTGACCGGCGTCGTAGGTGCCGGTCAGCTCGTCGAGCCTGTCGGGCGACCGCAGCTCCAGCCCGGCGGATGACGTCGAGACGCCACGCAGGTGCTCGAAGCACCAGTCGACGATCCGCGAGCCCAGGGCCTTTCCACCGCCGCTGTTGGTGAGCACCGTGATGGCGAGGTCGTGGTCCGGCGCGAACAGGAACTCGCTGATCTGGATGTCGGCGATGTTGCCGCCGTGCATGACGACTCGGGCTTCGCCGCGATGCGTGAGCAGCCAGGGGTAGCCGATGGCTTCGACGGGCGGTCCGGCGCTCAGCTGCGGCTGCTGCATGCGCAGGCGCGTGGCCTCGCCGACGGGAGCGGTGCCCCCGGTCTCGCCGCGCAGGTGGAAGCCGGCGTAGCGGAGCTGGTCGCCCACGGAGGAGACGATCCCGCCTTCGGCGTTCATGTCGCGGGTGATCCCCCAGAGGGGGAAGGGGACGATCGTCCCGCCCGCACCGGGCACATGCCCGACGGCGTGCGGGCGGGTGATCACGTCCCACGGGAAGAAGAAGGTCTCGGTCATGCCCAGCGGGTCGAGCACGATGCGCTGCACCGCCTGTTCGAAGGTCTCGCCGGTCACGACCTCGATGACGCGACCGAGCAGACGCATCCCGGCGTTGCTGTACGAGGCGATGGTGCCGGGGGCGAAGAACTGGGGGAGGGATCCGTAGGTGGCGATGTTCCGCGCGAGCGCGTCGTCGCCCCACCCGGACAGCTCGTCCGCATCGCCGAGGAAGCCCCCGGAGTGCGTGAGGAGGTGCCGGATGCGGAGGGTCTGCACCGCGGTCTCGTCCGCGAGCCGCAGCTCCGGGAGCACGTCGATCACCCGGGTGTCGAGCTCGAGCAGCCCGTTCTCGATCAGGTGCATCGCGACCGTCCCGGTGAACGTCTTCGAGGTCGATCCGATCTGGAAGAGCGTGTCCTCCGTCACCGGGGCGCCGGTGTCGGCGGCGGCGACGCCGGTCGTCAGCACATGCTCCTGATCGCCGTCGATGATTCCGATCACGGCGCCGGGAACGCCGAGTTCGCGGGCGCTCTCGTCGAGCAGGGCCTGCAGGTCGCCGTTCATCATGCTTCTCCTCTCACTGCCCGTCCGGGATATGCCGCGGTCAGCATATGTCCGTCGCGGATCACGGCGTTCCCGTGCACCAGGAGGTGCCGGACGCCCTGGGACGGACGCGTCGGGTCGAGATAGGTGGCGCGGTCGGTGACCGTGACGGGGTCGATCACGACGACGTCGGCATCGGCGCCGACGCCCAGATGCCCCTTGCGACGCATCGCGGGCGACGTCTCGTCGAGCACGCGAGCGGGGAGGTGGGCGCAGCGGCGGAAGGCTTCGAGCCAGGTCCACGAGCCGGACTCTCGCACCATCAGCCGGAGAGACTTCGTGAACGTGCCGGCCGTGCGCGGGTGCGTCTGGCCGCCGGGAGGCAACGGCCATTCCCGCTGCTCGTGGGCGGCGGGCGCGCCGTCACGGGCGGGCCAGAACACCGGCATCGCGTCGCTGGCCACGATCGAATCGGGGAAGGAAAGCGACCGATGCAGGTGGGCGCGGTCGACGGGGTCGTCCTCGTCGAGGAAGGTGACGATGCAGGGGGCCGCCGGGTCGGTCGCGCGGACCTCGCGGAGTCGCCGCTCGTCGGCGATGCGCTCGCCGGTCTCGACGAGCACGAGCGCAGAAGGAGTGATCCCGAGACCGGGGAGCTTCTCCGGAGCCAGGAAGAAGGCACCGATCGCTGTGCTCCCCGCGCCGTACGGATACGCCTCGACGGTGACCCGGGACCCCGCGGATCTGGTCGACTCGAACTGTCCCAGCACGCGGTCGATGTGGCGCAGCGAGGTGCTGTTCACATGGCAGTGATGCATGGCGGCGCCGGTCTCGGCGGCGGCGCGAAGGAGCTCCTGCGTGCCGTCGATCGGAGTCTCGGGGTCCGCTTCGATCAGCTCGCGGACGTGGGTGAAGGTCGGGGCACCGGCGGCGGCGGCGAGGCGGGCGACATCCAGATACTCGTCGGGGTCGGTCCGCGGGGCGTACCCCATGAGCACGCCGATGCCGAGTGCACCGCGCGTCAGCTCGTCCTCGAGCAGGGCCAGCCATCGGCGGCGCTCGGTCGGGCTCGACGTGCGCTGCCACTCCTGGTCGCCGAGGAGCTCCATCGAGGCGTGGATGTCCGGCTCGGGAAGCCGGTCGAGGTGCGCGAAGGCGCGGGCCTGCGCCCAGGATGCCGAGAAACCGTAGTTGAGAGGGCGCCCCTCGGCTTCGGCCCGGGCGATCGCCTCGTCGATCGGCATGAGACCGGCTTCCAGATCGAGGGCGGTCGTGACCCCGTCCATCGCCTGCAGGCGCTGACCCGCGATCGAGTGGACGTGGCTGTGCAGATCGACGAAGCCCGGCCCGACGATCAGTCCCTCGACGTCGATCACGGCGGCATCCGCCGGTGCGACGAGGTCGGTGCCGACCGCCGCCACCCGCCCGTCCGAGATCAGCAGGTCGGCGATCCGATCGGTGTCGGTGCCAGGGTCGATGACGCGTCCGCCGCGCAACAGAGTGTCCACACGATCACCGTTCCACGCCGGAGCGGATCCATCCGGTGCGCGCACACGAAACCCGTCCGCGATTCCGGTGCGATCCGACAACGCACAGACGGCTTCGACGATCTCTGGCGGTCCCTCGCGACCGGCGGAGATGCACTCCGCCGGTTCGACAGACATAATGAGGTGACGATGTGACCGTGCACATGCAAGGAGGCCTGCGATGTCCACCGCCTCCGAACGTGCCCGGATGCCGAGCATCCGCGACGTCGCGCGTCTGGCGGGTGTCTCGCACCAGACCGTCTCCCGGGTGCTGAACGATCACCCGAGCATCCGCCCGGAGACGAAGGCCAAGGTCCTCGACGCGATCTCCGTGCTCGACTACCGCCCCAACCTCGCGGCGCGCGCGCTCGTGACCAGCAAGTCGAACATGCTGGGGGTCCTCTCCGCGACCATCGGGGAGTTCGGTCCGACCTCGTCGATCGCGAGCATCGAGGATGCCGCGCGCGAGGAGGGCTACTCCGTCTCGACGCTGAATCTCGCGGACACGACGCCCGAGGCGATCGGCACCGCGGTGCGCCAGCTGGCGCGTGAGCAGGTCGACGGGATCGTCGTCCTGGCCCCGCAGGTGCGCGTCTTCCACGTCCTGCGCGGGATGTCGTCGGACATCCCCTTCGTCAATCTGCAGACGGCATCCGGCTCCGACGGCGTGAGCCTCTCCGCCGATCAGGTGGCGGGTGCGCGCGCCGCGACGGAGCACCTGATCGCCCTCGGCCACAGCGACATCCTGCACCTGGCGGGTCCGCAGGACTGGATCGAGGCGGAGTCGCGCATGCGCGGATACCTCGACGGGCTGCGGGAGGCCGATCTGCCCACATTCCCGCCGATCCGGGGCGACTGGACGGCGGACTTCGGCTACTTCGCGGGGCAGGAGCTGTCGCGTCGCCGCGACTTCACGGCCGTGTTCGCCGCCAACGACCTGATGGCGATCGGTCTCATGCACGGATTCCGCGACGCCGGGGTCCGCGTTCCGCACGATGTCAGCGTGATCGGCTTCGACGACATCCCGGTCGCGGCGCACGTCGCGCCCACGCTGAGCACGGTGCATCAGGACTTCCCCGAGCTCGGGCGCAGAGCCGTCCGGATCCTCCTGGCGCAGATCCGCGGCGAGCAGGTGCCGGAGTTCGGCCCGCTGAAGACGCTGCTGCGGGCCCGCGAGTCGGCCGCATCACGGTAGCGACACGAAATCTGCACGCGGACTTGACAGCGGTCCCTCGTGCGGGGACGATGTAATCCAATGTGAACGGTCACATCGAAGGTGACCGCACGTCTGCAAGGAAAAGATACGTGAGCACCACAGCAACGTTGCCGACAGTGTCAGGCCCCATCCTCGAGATGCGCAGCATCACGAAGGAGTTCCCGGGGGTCAAGGCACTCGCCGACGTATCCATCACCGTTCGCGCTGCCGAGATCCATGCGATCTGCGGCGAGAACGGCGCCGGGAAGTCCACCCTCATGAAGGTGCTGTCGGGTGTCTACCCCTACGGCACGTACGAGGGCGAGATCCTGCTCTACGGCGAGGAGCAGCGCTTCAAGGACATCGTCGCGAGCGAGCAGGCCGGCATCGCGATCATCCACCAGGAGCTCGCGCTGATCCCGGAGCTCTCGATCACCGAGAACATCTTCCTCGGCAACGAGATCAAGCGTTTCGGCCGCATCGACTGGCAGGCGCAGAAGCAGCGGGCCGTCGAACTGCTCGCCCGCGTCGGACTGCGCGAAGACCCCGATGTGCAGATCAAGACGCTCGGCGTCGGCAAGCAGCAGCTCATCGAGATCGCGAAGGCCCTGAACAAGGACGTCAAGCTCCTGATCCTCGACGAGCCCACCGCGGCGCTCAACGAGTCCGACTCGCAGCACCTGCTCGACCTGATCCTCGGCCTGAAGGCCAAGGGCATCGCGTCGATCATGATCAGCCACAAGCTCAACGAGATCGAGCAGATCGCCGACGAGATCACGATCATCCGCGACGGCCGCACGGTCGAGACGCTCGACATCTCCCGTGGCGAGATCAACGAGGACCGCATCATCCGCGGGATGGTCGGCCGGTCGCTGGAGAGTCGCTACCCCGACCGCACCCCCGACATCGGCGAGGTGTTCTTCGAGGTGAAGGACTGGTGGGTGCGGCATCCGACCGTCGCCGAGCGCATGGTCGTCAAGGGCTCGACCCTCAACGTCCGTCGCGGTGAGGTCGTCGGCATCGCCGGACTGATGGGCGCAGGGCGCACCGAGTTCGCCATGAGCATCTTCGGCCGCTCCTACGGCACGTTCCTCTCCGGGACCATGATCAAGGACGGGCAGGAGGTGGACCTGCCCGACGTCGCTACCGCGATCAAGCACGGTCTCGCCTACGTGAGCGAGGATCGCAAGTCGCTGGGGCTCAACCTCCTCGACACGATCAAGCGCTCGGTCGTCGCTGCCAAGCTCTCGAAGATCTCCCGCAACGGCGTCGTCGACGCGCGCCAGGAGTTCTCGATCGCCGACGACTACCGCAAGGCGCTGCGGATCAAGACGCCTTCGGTCGAGGAGGGGGTCGGAAAGCTCTCCGGCGGAAACCAGCAGAAGGTCGTGCTGGCGAAGTGGATGTTCACCGATCCCGACCTGCTGATCCTTGACGAACCCACCCGCGGCATCGACGTCGGGGCGAAGTACGAGATCTACGCGATCATCAACCAGCTCGCGGCGCAGGGCAAGGGCGTCATCGTCATCTCCAGCGAGCTGCCGGAGCTCCTGGGCATCTCCGACCGCATCTACACCGTCTTCGAAGGTCGGGTCACCGACTGCATCCCGGCCGATCAGGCGACACCCGAGGCCCTCATGCGCAGCATGACCTCCGCGAACCAGAAAGCATCCGCATGACCACCGAATCCACCCCCGCGAAGAGCGGATTCCACTTCAAGGACATCACGAAGATGTTCGGAGGCGGAGGAACGTCGACGCTGCGTCAGTTCGGCATCCTCGGCAGCCTGATCGTCATCATCCTCCTCTTCGAGGTCCTCACCCTGCTGCGCAACGGCCCGAACGGCGCGACGCTCACCTCGGGCAACCTGATCAACGTCATCAACCAGTACTCGTTCATCCTGATTCTCGCGATCGGGATGGTGATGGTCATCATCATGGGGCACATCGACCTGTCGGTCGGCTCCGTGGCAGCGTTCACCGGCATCATCGTCGCGAAGTCGATGTCGGAGTGGAACCTCCCTTGGCCGCTCGCGATCCTGCTCGGTCTCGGAGTGGGAGCCGCGGTCGGCGCGTGGCAGGGATTCTGGGTCGCCTACGTCGGTGTTCCCGCCTTCATCGTGACGCTGGCCGGCATGCTCTTCTTCCGCGGTGCGCAGCAGTGGATCGGCGACGCACAGACGATCCCGGTCCCGAAGGGCTTCCAGGTCATCGGCACGGGGTACCTGCCCGAGATCGGACTCCCGCTGCCGTTCAACATCCCGACCATGCTGCTCGCCCTCGTGGCCGTCGCGTGGCTCATCTTCTGGGAGATCCGCACCCGTCGCGTCCAGAAGAAGATGGGCTCCGACCGAGCGCCCCTGTGGGTGAGCGTGACCAAGGTCGTGCTGCTCTCCGTCGTCGTGCTGGCCGCCGCGTGGATGTTCGCCACCGGTCGGCCCGGGACGAGCTTCCCGGTGCCGGGCCTGATCCTGCTGGCCCTCGTCATCGTCTACACGTTCGTCACGAGCAACACCGTGTTCGGCCGCCACATCTACGCGGTCGGCGGCAACCGGCAGGCGGCACGCCTCTCGGGCGTGAAGGACCGCTGGGTCGACTTCTTCGTGATGATGAACATGTCGGTGCTCGCGGCTCTGGCCGGCATGATCTTCGTCGCCCGCTCGCAGGCCTCCGGCCCGAACGACGGCACCGGCTGGGAGCTCGACGCCATCGCCTCGGTCTTCATCGGTGGCGCGGCTGTCGCCGGCGGTATCGGCACCGTGATCGGGTCGATCATCGGTGGTCTCGTGATGGCCTTCCTCAACAACGGCCTCGCGCTGCTCGGTCAGGGTTCGGATGTCGTCTCGATGATCAAGGGCCTCGTGCTCCTGATCGCGGTCGGTATCGACGTCTGGAACAAGCAGCAGGGGCGCCCGTCGCTCATCGGGTTCATGACGCGCCGCTTCGGCCGCAAGGAGGACCCGGCTCTGCAGACCTTCGAGCCCAACAAGACCTATCAAGCCCCACCCGTCGACAAGACGAGCGGACAGTAGGGGTCGGATCGCGTTCGCACGCGTGAGACGACCTTCACACACCAGAGAAAGAGATCACATGAAGAAGATGCTTCTGACGGCGACAGCGATCGTCGCCGTGGGCGCTTTCGCCCTCACCGGATGCTCTGCGGAGCGCGGCGGAGACACCGGAGCCGATGGCGGCGACGAGGCGGCAGCGGGCTTCGCAGCAGACGCCACGATCGGTGTCGCACTCCCGGACAAGACCTCGGAGAACTGGGTCCTCGCCGGCAAGCTGTTCGAGGACGGCCTGGCTGAGGCCGGCTTCAAGGCCGACGTGCAGTACGCGCCGGCCAGCAACACCGTCGCCGAGCAGCAGAACCAGATCCAGGCGATGGTCACCAACGGCGCCAAGGTCATCATCATTGGTGCCAAGGACGGCAAGCAGCTGGCCACCCAGGTGCAGGCTGCCAAGGACGCCGGCGCCACGGTGATCGCCTACGACCGTCTGATCGAGAACACCGAGGCCGTCGACTACTACGCCGCCTTCGACAACTTCAAGGTCGGCAACCTGCAAGGTCAGGCCCTGCTCGACGGTCTGGCCGAGCGCGCGGGCCACGAGGCTCCGTACAACATCGAGCTGTTCTCCGGCTCGCCGGACGACGCGAACTCCGCGGTCTTCTTCGACGGCGCCATGGAGGTCCTGCAGCCGAAGATCGACGACGGCACGCTCAAGGTCGTCTCGGGTCAGACCGAGATCGCCCAGACGGCGACCGAGGGTTGGCTTCCGGAGAACGCGCAGAACCGCATGGACACCCTGCTGACCTCGTCGTACAGCGGCGACACCGTCATCGACGGCGTCCTCTCGCCGAACGACACGCTTGCCCGCGCCATCATCACCTCGGTGCAACAGGCCGGAAAGCCCGTCCCGGTCGTCACGGGTCAGGACTCCGAGGTCGAGTCGGTGAAGTCGATCATGGAGGGCATCCAGTACTCCACGATCAACAAGGACACCACGCTCCTCGTCGAGCAGGCCATCAAAATGGTCCAGCAGCTGCAGAAGGGCGAGGAGGTCGACGTCAACGACACCGAGTCCTACGACAACGGCGCCAAGGTCGTCCCGGCTTACCTGCTCGACCCGGTCATCGTCACGAAGGAGAACGCGGCCGAGGCATACGCCAACGTCCCGAGCCTCCTCGAGATCGTGAAGTCGTACCAGTAAGCGACTCCGCTCCGACATGCGGGCCGTCCGGACCTTCGGGTCCGGGCGGCCCGTTCGTCTGCGACCGCAGACGTCGATCAGACCGCCGAGGCGTCGATCTCCTGCAACCGGAGCTGCAGCGCGAGAACCAGACGGAGATCCGGATCGTCGATGTCGATGACCTCGGCGATGCGCCGGAGGCGGTGGCGCAGGGTGTTCGAATGCAGCATCAGGAGCTCCGCAGCGCGGGCCACGTCGTAGTTCGCGCCGATCCAGCGGCTGAGACTCTTGATGTAGTCGGTGCCGTTGGCCGCGTCGTGCGCCACGAGCGTCCTGAGCGGTTCGCCCGACACGAGCTCGCTCTGGCCGAGGCTCGAGTGGATCTCCATCAGAAGGAGCTCCGGCCCGAGGCGCTCGTGGAGGCCGATCTCGCCGTGTCCCGGCATGTGCGCGACGACCCGCCAGGCCTGCGCGGCCTGTGCAGCCGCCGAGGGGATGCCGGACAATCCGGGGAACGTCGAGCTGACGCCCGCACGCCATCCGCCGCCGATGCTCTCGTTCGCTCTGGCGAGCACGGTGGCGATGATCGACTGCAGCACGGCGGTGTCGGCGGACGTGCCGGCGACGGCCATCGCGCGGCCGTCGATCGCCCCGGCGGCCGCGGGGATCCGATACGCCGACAGCCCCGTGCGCAGCAGATCGCCGACGTACGCCGCCGCGGTGTGCATCGAGACGCTGCTGCGGGAGCCACGGTGCTCGGCGATCCGGTCGATCACGATCACGGTGGTGGGGGATGAGGGCTCGAGCCCGAAGTGCCCTGCGATGCTCGCGGTCGCTCCTGATCCCCGGATGAGCCAGCCGAGTCGTTCGGTGCGCTGCCGCCGGTCGGCATCCGCGACGAGGTTGAACCGCGCCAGCTGGGCGGCGGCGCGCTGCGCGGCCTCGGCGAGGACCTCTGGTGCGTCCTCCGACAGCGGCGTCGATCCCTCGAGCACCCAGATGCTGCCCAGCGCCTCGCCGCGGTCCCGCACGGCGATGGCGAGGCGGGGGAGATCCTCGTCGGTCGGCAGGCTGCGCACGGCGGTCATCGAGCGGAGCACGGTGGCGTACTCCTCGGCATTGGACGGATGGTCGGGGACCCGGCGACCGAGGATGCCGTCGCGGCGCAGGCCGTCGACCTCCTGGCCGGGGATCGTCGAGTAGGCGAGCACGCGCATGGCGAGGTCTTCGATCGTGACGGCTCCTCCGGTGCGAAGGGCCACGTCGTTCGCGAGCCGGAAGAGGTCGATGGAGTGGCGGCTGTCGGAATCAGAGACCGGTCCGGACATCGTCTTGATCGCATCGATGAGTGTGTAGAGCCGTCCCCAGGTGACATCGGGGGAGGATTCGAGCACGGCGACTCCGGTGCGCCTCGCGGCTTCGCCCCAGGCGGACGCGTCGATCGCGCCGGCGCGCACCACGAGGGCGGCGGCACCGGTCTCGGCAGCCCAGTCCATCAGCTCCGCGGATGGCCGGCCGGGAGCGAGCACGATCGAGTCGTCGGCATGCGGATCCGCCGAGTCCGGATCGAAGATCAGCGGATGCCCCGCACTTCGATCGCGCCCCTTCGGCAGGGCCAGGGCGCGGAGCACGGTCGAGCCGAGGGTGTCGAGCAGGGTGCCCAGAGTCGTGGTCGAGGCGGGCGCGTGCTCAGTGGTCATGTTCTCAGGATGCCGTGTCGAGACCGCGCGGGACGCCCACGAGCGTCGTGCCCTCCGGTTGCCGCAGGAATCGCACCGCGTCCGCGCCGAAGATCCCCAGCAGCAGATCGTCTCCGTCGCGACGCACCGACGCCGGGCCGATACGGAACGTGTGGTCCGGCCCCGGCTCGATCTCGCCGGCGATCTCGAGGCCGAGGCGGAATCGGCCGTCGGGCTCGATGATCGCGAGAGTGCCCAGTTCGGGGCTGAGATAGGTCCCGGCCGGCGGGGTCGCTGATGCATCGGGGCCGGTGCAGCGCTCGAACGTCAGGTCCCGCCCTGGCCGCATGTCGACGCCGAGCACGAGGCGGTCGCCGTTGATCAGGAGCCGTAAGCCCTCCTCTCGGTCGTCGCCGTACCAGCAACCGTCTTCGGCGAGCGTGAAACGCCCGCTCTGGAACCCGGAGAGATCGAGCGTCCCGTCGAGACGCGCCTCGGTTCGCATCGATTCGTCCGCGCCGCGCATGATCCACCAACCCGCTGCGGTGCGCGCCGACCCGGCGTCGAGGGCCGGCGCCGGGACGGCGGGTTCTGCGACGCCGGCGGCGAGCCGCGCGACCGCGTTCGCGATGACCGTGGCCGGCACGGCGGAGTGGTTCGCCAGCACGACGATGCCGAGGTCCTGGTCGGGCAGGTAGGAGAGGTGCGAGCGATAGCCGGCCACGGCGCCGGCATGGCCGATCGTGCGTTCGTCGCCGAGGTCCGCGTGATACACGCCGTACGCGTAGGGCCCGATGCTCCCGTCCGGGAAGACGGGGGTGCTGTCGACCAGGGTGTCGCGGATGTCCTCGCCGAGGATGTCACCGTCGCGCAGAAAGCGGAACCACGCCCCGAGCTCGCTCAGGCTGGTCACGAGACCGCCGTCCCCGACGGCGCACTCCTCGCTGTCGGCGCGGAGCACACGGTCGTCGACCGACTCGTAGCCGTAGGCGAACTCCGGAAGCACGGCACGGCTGTCCTCGCGGAAGAGCGTGCGGTGCATGCCGAGCGGTCGGAAGATCCGCTCGGCGGCGAACTCGCCAAGGGTGCGCCCGGTGACGCGGTGCACCAGTGACGCCGCGAGCACGTATCCGGTGTTGGAGTAGCGGAACGCCGTGCCGGGGAGGAAGTCGAGGGTCGAGAGGCCGGAGACGAACTCGAGCGTCTGATCCTGGGTGATCCGGGTCAGCGACCGTCCGGCGATCGCGGCGAGGGCGAGCCATTCACGGAGGCCGCCGGTGTGCTGCAGGCACTGCGCGATCGTCACGGGGGCCTCGAGGCGCAGCTCCGGCAGGTGCGCGCGGATGTCGTCGTCGAGGCTGACGAGACCGTCTCGGGCGAGAAGAAGCACCGCGGTGGCCGCGAACTGCTTGCTCATCGAGGCGATGTCGAAGCGGGTGCGCTCATCGATCGGCACACCGAACTCGACCGAGGCCAGCCCCGCCGTCGCCTGGGTCACCAGCACGCCGCCTCGATAGACCCCCACCGCCAGTCCCGGACCGGTGGGTGACGCGAAGCGGGAGACGAGCTGGGCGATGGCGTCGGTGTCCATGACCGAAGTCTGCCGATCCGCCGCGGTGGACGGCTTGTCCTGCCGGGCAAAATGCGCGCCCGGGCTTTGGTCTCCGCGACACCGGGTCGTGTGCTCAGAAAGGCGCGGGTGCTTCGGTGCTCTTGTCGAGCGCCGTGCTGTCGGTGAAGGTGACGGTGTTCTGCGCGGGAGGCTCGTCGACGTGGATGCGGCCCGTCGGGCTGGTCCACTCCAGAACGCCACCCGCCTTCTGTCGGACGTGCCACGGCGAATGGTGTTTCAGCATGTGATGCCGTCGGCAGAACGCCGCGAGGTTCTCGTGGGAGGTGGCCCCTCCTGCGGCTGCGGCGACGTTGTGATCGACGTCGCATTTTCGTGCCGCCAGACCGCAGGTCGGAAAACGACATCGTTGGTCTCGCGCCCGGAGATGTCGTCGGAGTTGTTCGCTGGGACGATAGCGGTCGACGGAAAGCATCGCGCCGCTGGTCGGATGCGTGAAGACGCGATCCCAACCCCCTGCAGTCGCGGCGAAGAAGCGGACGGTCCAGGAATCGAGCGGCATCGTGCCGTCCAGCTCGGCCGGCGGGGAGCGCCGGCCCGCCGAGGAGGTCGTCTCGCCGTTCATCAGGGACGATGCGGGTACGGTGACCTCGACTCTGGCGTGGATCGCTTCGAGCAGCCCGTCTTCGGTGTCGTGCGCGGTCGGGGCGCCGGTGAGGACGAGGTCGGCGAGCAGATCGGCACGCAACTGATCGATCGTGCGTTCGTCTCGGACGCTGTCCGTCTCCTTCGCCGCTTTGACGTTCTCCTCCTTGAGTGCGTGCGCCATCTGCGAGAGTCGGTCGAACATGCCGTGCACCACGGCTGCGGAGCCGTGCATGCCGAGTTCGGCCATGCCGTCGTCGCCATCCTTGATCCACACCCGCCGCTTCTCGCGGGCCTCGCGATGCCGCTCGGTCACGGTGCGCTTCTGGTACTTCTCCGCGATCCGTCGGGCGATACGTCGCAGACGGTTCGGCGACTCGACGGCCGCGGCCTCGATGACCTCCGCGGCGTAGTCCGCACGATCCGCCTCGTCGTCGAGATGCGCCCCGGCGTCGACGATGACCCGTGAGTGCGCCGCGCTGATCCGCCCTTCACCCTGTGCGTGCCAGACCGACGGAAAACGGTCGACCAGCCACGACGCGTCGGACATCCGCCGCTCGACGGTCCGGTCGCTCACGCGCTGCACGGCACCGATCTCGGCGGCGACGGAACGGATCGTCATGTCCGCGCCATCGGGGTGGTGCGCCTGCTGCGCGATGTCGACGGCGAGCCGCCCGGCGAGCGCCAGCAACCCGTCGCGCGCGGCCTGCATGCTGCTCAACGTCGCCTCAGCGGCGGCCAACGACGCGACCAGATCGGCGAGCGCCGCCATCTGGGAATCCGTCGCATCGACCATCGCTTCCATGGCTTCAGTACACCAGCAACCACCGACATTCGAAAAAATGTTCTAACCCGGCTGCCGAGCGGCTGAGCATGGTTCAGCCCGGCGCCGTCTGACGCGCCGCGCCGCGCCGCGCTAATCCCAGATGGGGTCGTCGGGGTCGGGGGAGTCCGTGCCGTCGGCGTCGGTCATGATGCGCGCCTCGGCGATCCATGACGTCAGCCGACTGCCGTGGAGCATGTGCGGTCGCGGCGTGCCGAGAAGATCGGGGGTGGTCACGATGTCCAGTGGCTCATCGCTCGCGAAGACGACGACGTTGCTGAGCGGTCCTTCATCGTCGGTCGGTTCCGCCTCGAGAACGACGGCGACGTGCTCGAACACCGTGCTCAGGGTGGCCGCCTGTCGCCGTGAATACTCGAACGGATGCCCATCGAGCAGGTTGACCGCCACGACACCGTCGGCTGCGGAGCGCGCCGCGACCCGGCGGTAGAACTCCTGGCTGGCCACACGGTGTCTGATGACGGCGGCATCCCAGAGATCGACGACGGTGAAGCGCGCATCCACCCATTCGGTGTCGTCGGCGGTGGCACCCGTCGCTGCGGCGCCGAGCGCGGGGGAAGGCGAAGACGGCAACGACGATCGCCCCTCGCCGGAAAACTCCGCGTCTGCGACAACTCGCGCATCGCCGAAGATGACTCGCAGGTCGGCGCCGGCGGGAAGAGGCAGTGCGGCGATCACCGCTTCATAGAGAGGGGGCTCGAACTCGACCACGAGTTGAGGTGACCCGGCACGGGTGGCCTGCACGTAGCGTGCCAGCGTGAGTGCTCCGGCCCCCAGGTGCACGGTGAACAACGGCTCACCGGGCTCGGCCGCGGCATCGATCGCTCTGGCGATGTGCCGGATGTAGGCGTAATCGAGGGAGGTGGGGTCGGTCATCGAGACGACGGACTGCGGAATCCCATCGACGCTGAGCTCGTAGCGACCGGGACGCTTCCTGGATTGCACCAGCTTCGCCTTGCGATTGTCGAGCGAGAGCGAGAACACCCGGTGTTTCCTTGGCACCCGTCGATCTTAGATCGGGCGAGACCGGTCGGAGACCGCGAGTACCCTTGAGAGGACATGGCACATCTTCTCGGGGCCGAAGGCCTCCACCTCGAATATCCGACCAGGGTCGTCTTCGACTCCGTGACCCTCGGCATCGAGGAGGGCGACCGCATCGGCATCGTCGGCCGCAACGGTGACGGCAAGTCCAGCCTCCTCGGCATGCTGGCCGGGACCAAGGAGCCGAGCGCGGGGCGCGTCACCGTGCGCGGCGGCATCCGCATCGGCGTCCTCGATCAGGCCGACACGCTCGCCGACGACGTCACGATCAGTCAGGCCGTGGTCGGCGCCATGCCGGAGTACGAATGGGCCGGCGACGCCCGCGTGCGCGACGTGATCGAAGGACTCCTGAAGGATCTGCCCTGGGATGCCGAGATCGGCTCGCTCAGCGGTGGCCAGCGCCGCCGTGTCTCGCTCGCGAAGCTGCTCGCGGGGGACTGGGACGTCGTCGCCCTCGACGAGCCCACCAACCACCTCGACGTGGAGGCGATCACCTGGCTCGCCGGACACCTCAAGCGGCGGTGGAACGCGAACTCCGGTGCCCTCCTGGTCGTCACTCACGATCGCTGGTTCCTCGACGAGATCTGCACCGAGACGTGGGAGGTGCACGACCGCATCGTCGAGCCGTTCGAGGGCGGCTACGCCGCGTACATCCTGCAGCGCGTCGAGCGCGACCGGATGAACGCCACGATCGAGGCGAAGCGCCAGAACCTCGCGCGCAAGGAGCTCGCGTGGCTGCGCCGCGGTGCGCCCGCGCGCACCGCCAAGCCCAAGTTCCGCATCGACGCGGCCAACGAGCTCATCGCCGACGTGCCCGAGATCCGCGACAAGGTCTCCCTGCAGTCGCTCGCGGTCTCGCGGCTCGGCAAGGACGTCGTGGACCTGCTCGATGTCGGGGTGACCTACCCCAGCCCTTCGACAAGCTCAGGGACCCAGGACAGAGTGGTCCTGCGCGATGTGGAGTGGCGCATCGCGCCGGGGGAGCGCACCGGCATCCTCGGCGTCAACGGCGCCGGCAAGTCCACTCTGCTCGGCCTGATCGCCGGCACCGTCGAGCCGACCTTCGGACGAGTCAAGCGCGGCAAGACCGTGGTCGTGAAGACGCTCACCCAGCGCCTCGACGAGCTCGAGGACGTGCGGCACGAGCCCGTGCGGATCGTGATCTCCCGGCTGCGCACCTCGTACACGCTCGGGTCCGGCTCCAAGGCGCAGGACCTGACGCCCGGTCAGCTGCTCGAGCGGCTCGGGTTCGACTCCGCCCAGCTCTCGACGCCGGTCAAGGACCTCTCGGGAGGCCAGCAGCGTCGGCTGCAGCTGCTCCTGGTGCTGCTCGACCAGCCCAACGTGCTGATCCTCGACGAGCCCACGAACGACCTCGACACCGACATGCTCGCCGCGATCGAGGACCTGCTCGACTCCTGGTCGGGGACGCTCCTGGTGGTCAGCCACGACCGCTACTTCCTGGAGCGCGTCACCGACCAGCAGTACGCGATCCTCGACGGCCACCTCCGCCATCTCCCGGGTGGCGTCGACGAGTACCTGCGACTTCGTCAGCTGCAGGATGCTGCGCCGAGCAAGTCGCAGACGGCGACGAACACCGCGAAGAAGGCATCCGCCTTGGACGGTGCAGCCCTCCGCACGGCACAGAAGGAGATCTCCTCCCTCGAGCGCCGCATCGAGAAGCTCACGCAGCAGATCAACAAGGCGAAGAACGCGCTGGCCGAGCACGACCAGTCCGACTACGCCGGCATCGCCGACGCGATGAAGGCGATCGGTGACACGCAGGCCGAGATCGAGGAGCTCGAGCTGCGCTGGTTCGAGCTCACCGAGCAGCTGGACTGACCACGGCGACGATCGGGCGGTGATCGCTGCCTGCGCCGTCAGAGGACGTGATCACCGAGGCCGCTCGCACCTCCCACGCCGAGCCGACCAGGACGTGGTCGATCGGTGAGGCGAGCCAGACAGGTGCGGAAGCCGGCCAGGTGCCGCTCGCCGCGCCCCCTGACTGGAGCGCCGCGTCCCGGCATCCGTCGAGCCTCGCACCGAAGTGGTCGATCGTGGCGTTCAGGTCGCCCGCGACGATGACGTCCGGCTCCGTGCAGTGATCGGTGACCCAGTCCAGACCGTCGCTCCACTGCCCGAACATGCCGGGCAGCGGAGGCAGCGGGTGAGCCGCCACGATGCGCGGGCCGGTTCCGTCCACCGGCTCCCACACGCCGCTCGGCAGGTCGGGAGTGGAGCCGGCGTCGGCATCGTGCCGGTAGTCGCCGAGCTCCGCGGAGATGAGCACGGAGGTGGGGACGGCGGAGTCGCCGTCGGCGCCGCGGGTCGTGTCGGCCGTCATAGTCCTGCCCTCGAGGGCGACGAGCCGGGCGACCTCGGTCACCGCCGCCTCGTCGGTCTCCGGCAGGCTCACGATGTCGGCATCCGTCTCGATCACGAGCTGCGCGATCGACGCGGGCGACGCCGCGCCGCCCAGCGTGTTCCACGCGAGGACCGTGAGATCGCCCTCGCCCTCGCTCACGACACCGGCCTCGAGCACGGTGCCGCCCCGCGCGAGCAGTACCCCCGCGTTCGTCCCCGCGGCCGCGACGAGCACGACAGCCATCGCCGCGGCGATCGACCAGCGTCGGCGGGCAAGGGCGATGATGGTGAAGAGCACCGCACCGACCAGCAGCGCGATCGCCAGCACGGGGCGGAACGCGATGAGCTGCGCGACGACGGGGAGGCGCTCGGCCCTCACCGCCTGCGGCCACGAGAGCAGCAGGGCGACCGGCACCGCGACGACGACAGTGAGCGCAAAACCGAGCCCCACGCCCCGTCGACCGCGCCCTGCGTCGGGGAGATCCGTATCGCGCACACGCCTCGTCGTCATCCGGAGCTCCCTCTGTGTCACCGCTTCCGCCGCCCAGTCTCGCCGACGAAGGTCGAGAGAACCTGACCGTCCGGACGCGATGAGGAATATCCTTCTCCCACAGCTGTTGGGAGGTAGTGATGGAAGGCCTCGAAGTAACCGTCCTGCTCGGACTCACGATTCTTGTCGGAACCCTGATCGCGCCGCGTGTGCGCCTCGCCCTACCCCTCGTCCTCGTCATCTTCGGGCTGCTGCTCGGCTTCGTGCCGCAGCTGCGCGAGGTGCAGCTGCCGCCGGAGACGGTGCTCCTGCTGTTCCTCCCCGTGATCCTGTTCTGGGAGAGCCTGACGACCTCGCTGCGCTCGATCCGGCGCGACTTCCGGTACATCCTGCCGATGAGCACCGTTCTCGTCGTGGCATCCGCCTTCGCCGTCGCCGGCATCGCGGTGCTGTTCGGGATGCCGTGGGAGATTGCACTGATCCTCGGCGCGGCCGTCGCGCCGCCGGATGCCACGGCCGTCGCCGCCCTGGGTCGACTGCTGCCTCGCCGCTCCTTCATGAAGCTGAAGGCGGAGAGCCTCACCAACGACGGCACGGCGCTGGTGCTGTACGCGATCGCGGTGTCGGTCGCGCTCGGCGGGCAGATCACCCCGCTCTCGGTCACCTGGGATGTGCTCGTGTCCTACGTAGGCGGAGTCGCGGCCGGAACCGCCGTCGCCGCGCTCGGCTACCTGCTCCTGAGCCGTTCCTCCTCGACCATCGTCATCAACGTCGCGCTGCTGCTCATCCCGTTCTCGGCGTTCCTCGTCGCCGAGCTCGTGCATGCATCGGGTGTGCTCGCCGTGGTGGTGGGGGGTCTCATCGTGGCCTACATCTCACCGCGCGTCACGACGGCATCGTCGCGGAGACAGGCGGATGCTGCGTGGCCGTTCGGCGTCTTCCTCCTCAACGGCGCGCTCTTCGTGCTCATCGGTCTCGAGGTGCAGTACGTGGTCCACGAGATCTCCGCCGCAGCCATCGGGCGCCTCGTGCTCATCACGCTCGCCGTCTGGGCCACCCTGCTCGTCGTGAGGTACGTGTTCCAGCTCTTCAACGCCCTCTTCCAGGGGCGTCCGACGTCACCGCTGCCCCGCGGCGTGCGGTCGCGTGCTCGAGCCGTCTCGACGGTCGCGGGTATGCGGGGTGCAGTGTCGCTCGCGATCGCCCTCTCGGTGCCGGCGTCCATCAGCGAGGGTGGCGGCGTGTCCGGCCGCGACGAGATCGTCTTCGTCACAGCGGGTGTCATCATGCTCAGCCTTCTCGTGCAGGCCCCGTTGCTCCCGATGATCGTGCGCTGGGCGAAGTTCCCGGTCGATCATGCCGAGGACGAGGAGTACGAGCTCGCGGAGCGGGCGATCTCCGGAGCCGCGCTCGCCGCTCTCGACGACCTCGCAGCCGAACACGGTGTGGGCCAGGAGGTCCGCGACCGGGTGCGCGCCGAGGGCTACCAGATGCTCGAGTTCGAGAACGCGCGCTCTCTCGCCCGTGAGCAGGCTCTCGTGGACGCCGAGGCGGAGGCGCTCGACGACATGCTCGACGAGCCGGATCCGCTCGGCATCGGCGGGGTGGATACCGGCGATGCGACGCCGCTCGGCGTCGGGACGACTGATGCCACCGACGGCACGGTCCTGCAGATGATCGCCACGTCGGCCGACGTCGACCTCGCCCAGCGCTCGCCGCTGATCCGCCACGAGGAGCACACGCGGCTCAAGCTCGCCCTTCTCGACCGCAAGCGCGAGGTGCTGTTGGGGCTCCGCGGTGCCGGCACGGTCGACGACATGGTCGTGCGGCGGATCTCGGCTCGCCTCGACCTCGAACAGGTGCGCCTGCAGGGCATCGAAGAGTTCGACTGAGTCGCATCCGCTCACGCTGTGACGTCGTGTGACGGTCGATTCCGCGTGCGCCCGCGACCCTGCCTAACGTATTCGAGTCCCCCAAGAGAGGAACTCCTTCCCATGTCACGTCGCACCACGTCCGTCATCGCCGCGCTCGCCGCGGTCCCGCTCTTCGTCGCACTCGCCGGCTGCGCCACCGCGTCGTCCGACGCCGGCTCCGACGACGGTGGATCCACCGAGAACGAGGTGGTCAAGGTCGGCATCGTCGGCAAGGGCGACGCGCAGTGGGAACCCTTCGTCGAGGCCGCCGCTGAAGAGGGCATCACCGTCGAGCTCGTCGACTTCGGCAGCTATGAGCAGCCGAACCCGGCGCTCACCGAGGGCGAGGTCGACCTCAACCAGTTCCAGCACATCGTGTACCTCGCGGAGTACAACGAGGCATCGGGTTCCGATCTCACCCCGATCGGCTCGACCGCGATCTACCCGCTGGGCCTCTACTCCACGAAGTACGACGACGTGAAGGACATCCAGAAGGGCGAGACCGTCGCTGTTCCGGATGACGCGTCGAACCAGGCCCGCGCCCTCAACGTGCTGCAGCAGGCCGGTCTCGTCGAGCTGAAGAGCGGCGGCACGCCGTACTCCGACCTCGCCGACGTCGACACGGAGAAGTCGAAGGTCAAGATCACCGCCCTCGAGGGCGCGCTCACCCCGACCTCCCTCCCGGACGTCGCCGCGGCGATCATCAACAACGACTTCGTGAAGGATGCCGGTCTGACGTTCGAGGACGCGCTGGCCACCGACGACATCGAGGACCCGAACGCGCTGCCGTACGTGAACGTCTTCGCCGCACGCGCAGAGGACGCCGACAACGAGACGTACCTCAAGCTCGTCGAGATCTTCCAGACCGACGAGGCCGTGCAGAAGGGCCTCGCCGAGTCGTCGGGCGGCACGGCCCTGTCGCTGCAGACGCCGGTCAAGGACCTCGTGGACTCGCTGAAGAAGGTCCAGAAGGAAGCTGCGGAGAACAAGTGAGCACGGGCGGGAGCGATCCCGCCTGATGCGAGAATCGGGTGACGCCGTGTGCGTCGCCCGATTCTCATTTCCCGAGAACCAGACCGGAGAAGCACATGCCGATCGTGAGCCTGACGAACGTGTCGAAGGCCTACCCTTCGCGGAACCCCGGAGACGGCGAGATCGTCGCGGTCGATGACGTGACCCTCGAGATCGAGAAGGGCGACGTGTTCGGCATCATCGGATACTCCGGTGCCGGCAAGTCGACGCTCGTGCGCCTGATCAATGCGCTGGAGCCGGCCACCGCCGGCAGCATCCTCGTCGACGGCGTCGACATCACCTCGCTCAAGGAGAGCGAGCTCCGGCGCATCCGCGGCGGTATCGGCATGATCTTCCAGCAGTTCAACCTCTTCTCGTCGCGCAGCGTCAAGGCGAACATCGCCTACCCGCTCACGCTCGCCGGGTGGAAGAAGGCCGACATCGAGGCCCGGGTCACCGAGCTGCTGTCGTTCGTCGGGTTGTCCGACAAGGCGAAGGCCTACCCCGAGCAGCTCTCTGGCGGACAGAAGCAGCGCGTCGGCATCGCCCGTGCTCTCGCGACGGGTCCTGCGATCCTCCTCGCCGACGAGGCGACCAGCGCACTCGACCCGCAGACCACTCACGAGGTGCTCGACCTGCTCCAGCGCGTGAACAAGGAGCAGGGCGTGACGATCGTCGTCATCACCCACGAGATGGACGTCATCCAGACCATCGCCACGAAGGTCGCCGTGATGGAGCGCGGCCGGGTCATCGAGCAGGGCGACGTGTTCGACGTGTTCTCGGCCCCGCAGAACCCGGCATCGCAGCGCTTCGTCGGCACCGTCGTCAAGGGCATCCCGTCGCCCGCGGAGCTGGCCGTACTGCGCGAGCGTCATCAGGGACGCATCGTCACCTTCTCGTTCCGCGACGGGGATTCGTCCCAGGCGCAGGTGTTCCTCGACCTCGCGAACGCGGGCTTGGACTTCGAGCTCGTCTTCGGCGGCATCAACGACATCCGCGGGCGGGCCTTCGGGCATCTCACGCTCGCGATCCGGGGGGACGGCGCGGCGATCGATCGCACGCTGGCCGCGATCGGCGACCGCGTCGAAGTGACCGAGATCGCCGGAGAGGAGGCACGCTGATGGATCGTCTGATCGAACTCGGGCCGGAGTTCTGGGCCGCGGCCCTCGAGACCCTCTACATGACCTCGTTCGCGCTCGTCCTCGGCGGTGTGCTGGGCCTCGTCATCGGCATCATCCTCTACGTGACCCGGCCGGGCGGGCTCGTGCAGAACGCGTTCGTCTCGACGATCGCGAACCTCGCCGTCAACTTCTTCCGTCCGATCCCGTTCGTGATCTTCATGGCCGTGGCGCAGCCGTTCGCCCGCGCGGTCGTCGGCGTCGGCATCGGCACCACGGCGGGCGCCTTCATCATCGGCCTCGCCGCGGCCTTCGCGATCGGCCGCATCGTCGAGCAGCACCTGGTCTCGGTCTCGCCCGGTGTGATCGAGGCTGCACGATCGATGGGCGCCGGGCCCTGGCGCATCCTCTTCACGGTCGCGATCCCCGAGTCGCTCGGGCCGCTCATCCTCGGCTACACGTTCATCGTCGTGGCACTCATCGACATGACCGCGATGGCCGGCCTCATCGGCGGCGGCGGTCTCGGCGCGTTCGCGCAGATCTACGGCTTCCGGCAGTTCGAGCCGGTCGTGATGTGGGCCGCGATCGTGCTGATCGTCGTGTTCGTGCACTTCGTGCAGCTGCTCGGCACGAAGCTCGCGCGCAAGATCATGCGCCGCTGACGGGTGCCTCTGCCAGCACCCGCCGGGTGGTGAAGACGCGATCCTCGCCGCTCAGCGGATCGACGAATCGCAGTTCGCGCGCGAGCAGCTGGAGCGGTCGCGCGTAGTCGTCCGGCCCATCATCGAGCAGCTCCGGGTAGAACCGGTCGTTCAGGATGCCGAGACCGATGGCGGCGAGATGCACGCGCAGCTGGTGCATCTTGCCGCTGTGCGGGCGCAGCAGGGTGTGCACGACCCGTTCATCGGCGTCGATCACCTCGATCAGGGTCTCGGCGTTCGGTTCGCGCTCGTCGTCGACCTCGACGCGCACCTGGGCGCGCAGCTTCTCGATGTGATTGCGGTACACGAGCGGGAAGCGGGTCTCGTCCCACTCCGCAGGCCGAGCGGACACGGCTTCGTAGACCTTCTGCACCTGCCGCTTCTCGAACAGCAGCTGGTAGGCGCCGCGCGTCGCCGGGCGCACCGCGAACATCAGCAGTCCGGCCGTCGCGCGGTCCAGGCGGTGGATCGGCGCGAGGTCGGGATTCCCGAGACGGTTGCGCAGCCGCACCAGGGCGGAGTTCTGCAGGAACTTCCCGCCCGGAGTCGTCGGCAGGAAGTGCGGCTTGTCGACGACCACGAGGTGATCGTCCTGGTGCAGGATCTCCTCGGTGAACGGGATCGGCTGCTCCGTCGGCGGCTCACGGTAGTACCAGACGAACTCCACGGAGCCGAGAGGGGCGTCGCGCGCCACCGCCGACCCGTCGCTCGCCACGATGTCGCCCTTGTCGAACCGCTGCAGCAGCAGTTCGGGATCGAGATGGAAGAAGCGCTCCACCATATACGCGGAGACCGTCGGCCACGGTCCGCGCAGCGGCACGTGGAGCCGCGTCGCGCCCACGCCGTCGCGCATGGGGAGGGGAGAGGGCATGCCCATCAGTCGAAGCTGAGGCTGAGCTTGCGCAGCAACGCAGCCAGGCGATCGCGGTCGCCCCGCGAGAGGGCGCGGAGCAGCTCGGCCTCGACATCGACGAGGCGCGTGATCGCGGCATCCACGCGCGTGCGGCCGTCTTCGGTGAGAGTGACGAGCACGCTGCGCCCATCGCCGGGATCGGCTTCGCGGTGCACCAGGCGACGTGCGACGAGACGGTCGATGCGGTTCGTCATGGTGCCGCTCGACACCAGTGTCTGCTGGAGCAGCTGCTTGGGGGAGAGCTGGAACGGCGTTCCCGCTCGCCGCAGCGCGGAGAGCACGTCCCACTCCCACGGCTCCAGGTCGCTGCGACGGAAGACGTCGCGGCGGGCGCGGTCCAGGTGCCGGGAGAGACGGTCCATCCGGGACAGCACCTCGAGCGGGGAGAAGTCGAGGTCGGGTCGCTGCGTGTTCCACGCACCGACGATCCGATCGACCTCATCCTCTTCGCTCATCCGCTCATTATCCCGTGCGGACCTCCGATGCGACGGACGCCGCCGGCAGAGCGAGCGTCATGAAGGTGCTGAGCGGATCGGGACGATAGCTCCCGAACGGCGGGCACTCGACGAATCCGGCGCCGGCGTAGAGCGTGCGGGCCGGGAGGAAGAACTCCATGCTGCCGGTCTCCAGCGAGATCCGGCGGATGCCGCGAGCCGTGGCATCCGCGATCAGGAAGGCGAGCATGGCCCGCCCGAGGCCCTTGCCGCGCACGTCCGGATCCGTGCGCATCGATTTGAGCTCCTCGTGCTCGTCGTCGAGCGCGGCGAGTGCGCCGGTGGCGACCGGCCGCCCGTCGTCGAACGACGCGAAGAGGCGCACGCCGGGGACGAGGAGGCGGTCGAACGGCAGCGCGTGCCGGCTCTCCGCCGGTGCTGTGTCTGCCATGTCGGCGTGATGGGCGTCGAGGAAGGCGGCGAGAGCCGGGGTC
Source organism: Microbacterium sp. A8/3-1 (assembly GCF_040267695.1). Classification (NCBI taxonomy): domain Bacteria; kingdom Bacillati; phylum Actinomycetota; class Actinomycetes; order Micrococcales; family Microbacteriaceae; genus Microbacterium; species Microbacterium sp. A8/3-1. The sequence goes on from NZ_CP158357.1 coordinate 57,760, forward strand.
GCGGTCTCGACCCGTGCGATGACGATGCTCATCTCGTCAGCATCCCAAACGCGTGTTTCCGTCGGATGACGGGGTACACGTCAGCGGAAGACGAGCCGGGACATGGCAGACTTGACCGGTGGCGTCCTCACGGGCGGCGCGGTCCGCCGTGGTGTAATGGCAGCACGACAGCCTTTGGAGCTGTTAGGTCTAGGTTCGAGTCCTGGCGGCGGAGCATGACAGGTAACCTCGCGATCATCATCCTCGCCGCAGGCCAGGGCACGCGCATGAAGTCGCGCCTCCCCAAGGTGCTGCACCCCATCGGCGGACGCCCGCTGGTCGGGCACGTCCTGACCACCGCGGCACGGCTGGAGGCGCAGCACATCGAGGTCGTCGTGCGCCACGAGCGCGACCAGGTCGTCGCGGCGCTCACCGCCGACTACCCGGACGCCGTGTTCATCGACCAGGACGACGTTCCCGGCACCGGACGCGCTGTGCAGGTCGCGATCGACGCCCTGCCCGGCGACTTCGACGGAGACGTCCTCGTGCTCTCCGGCGACGTCCCGCTGCTCGAGGTCGAGACCCTGCGCGGGCTCATCGACGGGCACCGTGCCGCCGCTGCTGCGGCCACCCTGCTCAGCGCGCGCCTCGACGATCCCACCGGCTACGGTCGCGTCATCCGCGACGACGAGGGCACCGTGCAGCGCATCGTCGAGCAGAAGGATGCCACTGCCGACGAAGCAGCCGTGACCGAGATCAATGCCGGCGTCTACGTCTTCCGGGCGCCCGAGCTGCGCACCTACCTCGCGCAGGTCGGCCAGGACAACGCCCAGGGCGAGATGTACCTCACCACCGTGATCGAGCTGCTCCGCGCCGCCGACCAGCGCGTCGCAGCCGAGATCGCCGTCGACACGGCCTCGACCTTCGGCATCAACGACCGCATCCAGCTCGCCGAAGCCGGCCGCGTGCTCAACGACCGCATCGTCCGCCGCTGGCAGCGCGAAGGCGTCACCGTGATCGATCCGGCGACCACCTGGATCGACGACGACGCGAACCTGTCGCCCGACGTCACGATCCTCCCGAACACCCACATCCTGCGTGCCACCGTCATCGCGCCGGGCGCCATCATCGGCCCCGACACGACGCTCGTCGACTGCGAGGTGGGGGAGAACGCGATCGTCCGCCGCACCGACGCGACGCTCGCCGTGATCGGAGCCGAAGCCACGGTCGGACCGTTCTCGTTCCTCCGCCCCGGCACGGTCCTCGGCGCGAAGGGCAAGATCGGCGCCTACGTCGAGACCAAGAACGCCGAGATCGGCGAAGGCAGCAAGGTGCCGCACCTCTCCTACGTCGGCGACGCGACGATCGGACGCGGCGTCAACCTCGGCGCGAGCACGATCACCGCCAACTACGACGACGTGAACAAGCACCGCACCGAGATCGGCGACGAGGTGCACACCGGGTCTCACACGGTGCTCGTCGCGCCCGTTAGGCTGGGAGCAGGTGCGAAGACCGCCGCAGGCGCCGTCGTCCGCAAGGATGTCCCCGCCGGTGCGCTGGCCATGAGCGTCGCCCCTCAGCGCAACGTCGAGGGGTGGGTCGAGAAGAACAGAGCAGGCACGGGTGCGGCGGATGCTGCATCCCGGGAGAATTCGGCGGAATAGGCGGACATGGCGCGCAAGAAGAAGATCGTCGATCTGGATCGCGACAACGGCGTGGCCCCCGGCCTCGTCGCCAAGACCAAGAAGCGCCTGGTCATCGCCGGGGGGCGTTCCCATCCCGCGCTGACCGCGGCCGTCGCGGAGGCGCTCGGCACCGAGATCGCGCCGACCGAGCACCGCACGTTCGCCTCGGGTGAGATCTACGCCCGCTTCGAGGTGTCGATCCGCGGCTGCGACCTCTTCCTCTTCCAGACGTTCGGCGAACCGGTCAACGAGTGGCTCATGGAGACGCTCATCATGATCGACGCCGCCAAGCGCGCATCGGCCAAGCGCATCACGGTCGTCGCGCCGTACTATCCGTATTCGCGTCAGGACAAGAAGGGCCGTGGTCGCGAGCCGATCAGCGCCCGACTCGTCGCCGATCTGCTCAAGACGGCCGGCGCCGACCGCGTGATGAGCGTCGACCTGCACGCCGCGCAGATCCAGGGCTTCTTCGACGGACCCGTCGACCACCTGTTCGCGAAGCCGGTGCTGCTCGATCACTTCCAGCGCACCCTCAGCCCCGAGGATCGCGAGATCCTCACCGTCGTCTCGCCCGACATGGGCCGCGTGCGCGTCGCCGACACCTGGTCCGACAGCCTCGGCGCTCCGCTGGCCATCATCCACAAGCGCCGCGACCCGAAGGTGGCCAACCAGGTCTCCGTGCACGAGATCGTCGGAACCGTCGAAGGACGCACCTGTCTGCTGGTCGACGACATGATCGACACCGGCGGCACGATCGTCAAGGCCGCTCAGGCGCTGAAGGCGGCCGGCGCGCATCGCGTGATCGTCGCGGCCACGCACGCGATCTTCAGCGACCCGGCCAACGAGCGACTGCAGGACCCGTCGATCGACGAGGTCGTCGTCACCGACACGATCCCGCTCACCGAATCGCGGCGCTGGGACCGGCTCACGATCCTGCCGATCGCCCCGCTGCTCGCCCGCGCGGTGCACGAGGTCTTCGAGGACGGCTCGGTCACGAGCATGTTCGGCGGCGACGCGTAATGCAGGGGAATGGCACAGCCCGCGCATAGCCGGAGTGCCTACGGTCGATTCAGCGGCATACAGTCGCGAGACACCGAGCCGGGAGGACCAGCATGATCCGCACGACCGTACCGACCTCTGTCCACAAGGGAGCCGCCCTCATCGGCGTCGCAGGACTCCTCGTCCTCGCCGGCTGCTCCAGCACTCCTGAAGCGAAAGAACCGACCAACGGCGCCGACACCGGCACCGACAGTGCTTCCACCGAAGCGCCGAGCGGCGGCGACACCGCAGGCGCCTACACCGATGGCACCTACACCGCCGACGGCTCGTACCAGACGCCCGAGACGGTCGAGAAGATCTCGGTGACGCTGACCCTCGCCGACGGCGTCGTGACCGACGTCGAGGTGACCGGCGATCCGCAGGCTCCCGAGACCGAGGAGTACCAGGGCCAGTTCATCGCCGGCATCGCCGATGTCGTCGAGGGCAAGTCGATCGACGAGCTGAACGTCAGCCGCGTCGCAGGATCCTCGCTCACCAGCGGTGGCTTCAACGACGCCGTCGAGTCGATCAAGGAGCAGGCGGCCGCCTAGGCGCCTGCGGCCTCGTCATGGCGACCTGGCGATTCGACGCGATCGGCACCCGCTGGGAGATCGAGACGGCGGCCGAACTGGACGAGAGCGATCGCGCGGCCGTCACCGATGAGATCGGGCGCTTCGATCGCGAGTGGTCGCGTTTCCGCGCCGACTCCGACGTCACCCGGCTCGGTCGCGCGGGCGGCACGCTCGTCTCGACCGACGCCGGGGTGATGCTCGATGCGTACCGAGACCTCACCACCGCGACGGACGGGGCGGTGAACCCGCTGGTGGCGGACAGCCTCGCCGCCCTCGGTTACGACGCGGACTACACGCTCGTCGCGGGTGAGCCGGTGCGGGCGCCCGCCGCCTGGGAGGAGCGCCTGTCCTGGACGGACGCCGCCGCGACGGCATCCGTTCCCTCGCTCCTCGACATCGGCGCGCTCGGCAAGGGGCGGCTGGTCGACCTGGTCATGGACGTGCTCGCGGAGACGCCGGGCGACCTCGTGGTCGACGCCGGGGGAGACATGCGCGTGCGCGGCGCGGCCGTTAGCGTGGGGCTCGAGCATCCGTACGACCCCGCCAAGGCCATCGGCGTCGTCGAGCTGCGCGACCAGGCGCTGTGCGCTTCCGCCGTCAACAGACGCGCCTGGGGTGACGGCCTGCATCACGTGCTCGACGCGCGTACCGGCATCCCGGTGCGCACGTGGGCGGCGACCTGGGCGCTCGCGCCGGACGCGATGAGAGCGGATGCCGTGGCGACCGCGCTCTTCTTCGACGGCGGCCCGGCGCTCGCGGAGCGGTGGGGTGTCGAATGGGTGCGGATGACGACCGACGGCCGGGTCGAGCGATCGCCCGGGTGCCCGGCCGAGGTCTTCGTCGCCGGGAGCGGGCACGCCGTGCGTCCCGCCGTTCAGAACTAGGGAAGAGTGGAACACGTGATCACGTCTCTCGCCGCCGCACGTCAACGGGTACTCGCCGTCCTCGGCTCGCTGTCGATGTATCGCCTCGTGCTCTTCGCGCTCGCGGCGCTCGCCGCCATCGCGCTCGTGCTGTCGTTGCTCGGCGTGATCGTCTCGCCGACGCCGCTGGAGCTGGTGGCCTCGTTCCTGGTGCTCGCGGTCGTGATCTCCGTGGTGGATGCCGCCGCGCAGCGCATCCTCCGCCTGCCCTGGCGTATCGAGTCGTCGCTGGTCACGGCGCTGATCCTCCTGTTCGTGCTCCGGCCCGGCCTGGAGCCGGCGTCGCTGGTCGGGCTGGCGCTCGCCGGTGCGCTGGCCAGCCTGTCGAAGTACCTGATCGCGTGGCGCGGGCGACACATCCTCAATCCCGCCGCGTTCGGTGCGGCCGTCGTCTCGATCCTGGGCGCCTTCGGCGCGTTCGAGTGGCTCGGCACGTCGTCGTCCTGGTGGATCGGCACGCCGTCGATGGCGATCCCGGTCGCGGTGCTGGGCCTCGCCGTGCTCTGGCGCACCGAGAAGGTGCGGGTCGTGCTGGTCTTCCTCGTCGTCGCGGTCGCCGTGTCGATCCTGCGGCAGGCCGTGCAGGCGCAGCAGTTCGACATCGCCTTCGACTTCGTGACGGCGCTCCAGTTCGCGGTGCTGCAGTCCCCGTTCCTGTTCCTCGGAGCGTTCATGGTCTCGGAGCCGCTGACTCTCCCTCCGCGCCGTCGTCAGCAGTTCGTGGTCGCTGCGGTGGTCGGACTGCTCGCGGGCTGGCCCCTCTCGGTCGCCGGGCTCTTCACCCTCGGCCAGGAGCGCGCGCTGCTGATCGGGAACCTGGTGGCCTTCGCCTTCGCGCTGCGCGGGTCCGTGCGGCTGGTGCTCGAGCGTCGCGAGTTCGTCACGCCGACAGCCCAGGAGCTGACGTTCCGCGCCAAGGGGAAGGTGAAGTTCCTCCCCGGCCAGTATCTCGAGCTCGATGTGCCGCATCACCGGCCGGACGCCCGCGGAACCCGACGGGAGTTCAGCATCGTGTCGGCGCCGGCGGACCTGCCGACGCTGCGCATCGCCTACAAGAACGGCGATCAGAAGCATCCGTCCAGCTACAAGCGCGCGCTCGCCGAGGCCGCGCCGGGCACGACGCTGGCCGTCACCGGCACGTGGGGGGACTTCATCCTCCCTCGAGGCGACGCCCCGATCCTCATGGTGGCCGCCGGCATCGGCGTCACGCCGTTCGTCTCCCAGCTGCGCCAGCTGCAGGCGACGGGGCAGCATCGCGACGTCGTGCTGGTGTACGTGGCATCCGAGTCCGGCGAGCTCGCGTTCCGCGACGAGCTCGCGGCGACCGGCGTGCGCACCGTGGTCTTCACGCGGGACGAGCCCTCCGACCTGCCCGCGCACTGGACGTGGGCACAGGGTGCCAGGCTCGACGCCGACACGCTCGAGCGGGTCGTCGAGGACATCGGGACGCGACACGCGTTCATCTCCGGCCCGCCCCGGCTGATCGCCGATCTCGCGCCCGCGCTGCAGAAGGCCCGGAACCTCACGACCGACGCGTTCGCCGGGTACTGAGCGCGTTGGTCCGGATGCCTCGTCGAGGCGCCTGGGCTGGTACAGATGTCGGGAGATCGGACGGATGCCGGGGCGAAATCACGCGTTTCGCCCCGGCATCCGTGAAAACTCCCGACAGGTGTGCCGGCCTCCCGGGTGACGAATCAGTCCTCGGACTCGGTGGCCGCTGCCGGGGTGATCGGGAGGCGCACCGTGAAGGTCGTGTCGCCGGGTTCGCTGGCCGCAGTGATGGTGCCGCCATGGCCGTCGACGATCGCCTTCACGATCGCGAGGCCGAGACCGGTGCCGCCCGTCTGCCGTGCCCGGGACGTGTCGCCACGGGCGAAGCGGGCGAACAGCTCATCCCGGAGGGCGGGATCGATGCCGGGTCCGTCGTCGTGGACGCGCAGGACGGCATCCTGACCCTCCTGGCCGACGCTCAGGGTGATCGTGGTGCCGGCCGGCGTGTGCGTCCGCGCATTCGCCAGCAGATTCGCCACGACCTGGTGCATCCGCCCGGCGTCGCCGACGATCGTGACGGGCTCGTCGGGTACGTCGATGACCCAGTGGTGGTCGACGGCGGTCGGACGAGCATCCGAGAGCCCTTCGAGAGCGAGCTGCGTCAGATCCACCGTGCCGTAGACGAGTTCGCGTCCCTCGTCGAGTCGGGCGAGCAGCAGCAGGTCCTCGACCAGCCGCGTCATCCTCAGCGATTGCGCCTGGATGCGCTCCAACGACGACGTCGTGCTCTCGACGGCGTCGAGCGAACCGGCTCCGCCGCCCTGGCGCAAGGCGCGCAGGGACAGTTCCGAGTAACCGCGGATCGAGGCGAGAGGTGTGCGCAGCTCGTGGCTGGCGTCGGCGACGAAGCGCCGCATCTGCTCCTCGTTCTTCTGCCGCGCGGCGAGCGACGTGTTCACGTGGTCGAGGAGCTTGTTGAGGGCGGCGCCGACGAGACCCGTCTCGGTGCGCGGATCGGCCTCGGATGCCGGGACGCGCTCGGTGATGATGACCTCGCCGCGGTCCAGCTGCTGGTTCGCCACCCGGGTCGCCGTGGATGCGACAGCGCGGAGCGGGCGCAGACTGACCCGGATCGTGATCGCGGTGGTCAGGGCCAGCAGGATGAGGCCGCCGAGAGTGGCCAGGGCGATCACGGTGAGCAGCGTCGCGAGCTGATTCTGGATGTCGTCCCGGGGGAGCCCGGCCACGACGGCGACATTGTCGGCCGTCGACGTGATGGCCACCCGATAAGAGCCGATGCCGTCGATCGTGACGTTCGCGACGTGATTGCCGTCGAGTGCCTTGGCGACCTGCGACAGCTGCGCGTCCGTGAGGCTCTCCGTGTCGCCGCTGAGATCCCCCTCGACACTCGAGAAGATGACGCCGCTCGTGCCGGTGACCTGGTTCGAGACGGCGAAGAGGAGCCCTGGCGGCACCTGGGAGACAGGTCTCTCGAGGACGTTCTCGACGGTGGCGAGATTCGGCGGGAACTGCGCGACGAGCGACGCGAGCGCCCGGGCATTGCCGTACAGCTTCTGGTCGAGCTGATCCTCCAGCGTTCTTCCCAGGGTCGCGCTGGTGATGATGGCGACGATGACGAGGATCAGCGACACGAACCCGATCACGGCGGTCATCAGCCGTGTCTGGAGGCTCATCGGACGCGGCGTCATCGTCGCACCGCTCACTGCGGGGCCTTGATCATGTAGCCCACGCCGCGGACGGTGTGCAACAGGGGCGTGCGCCCGGCGTCGATCTTCTTGCGCAGGTACGAGATGTACAGCTCGACGACGGAGGACTTGCCCCCGAAGTCGTAGCTCCACACGCGATCGAGGATCTGCGCCTTCGACAGCACGCGCCGCTCGTTGCGCATGAGGTAGCGGAGCAGCTCGAACTCGGTGGCCGTCAGGTCGATCTCGACGCCGTCGCGGGCCACCTCGTGGCTGTCCTCGTTGAGCGTGAGGTCGGCGACGCGCAGGATCGACTGTCCGTCGTCCGCGGTCGCGTGACCGGTGCGGCGGATGATCGCCCGCAGGCGCGCGATGACCTCCTCCAGGCTGAACGGCTTGGTGACGTAGTCGTCGCCACCCGCGGTCAGGCCGGCGACCCGGTCGCCCACGGCATCCTTGGCGGTGAGGAAGAGCACCGGCACCAGGCTTCCGGACTCACGGAGGCGTCGGAGCACGGCCATCCCGTCGAGGTCGGGCATCATGATGTCGAGAACGAGGGCATCGGGTTCGAACTCGCGCGCGACCTGGAGGGCTTCCATGCCGGACGACGCGGTGCGCACCTCCCACCCCTCCATGCGCAGTGCCATCGCGAGCAGGTCGGTGAGCATCTGCTCGTCGTCGACGGCGAGGATGCGGAGAGGGGAGCCGTCCGGACGGCGGAGGTCGGGCAGGTCGCTGGTCATGATCCCATTCTGCGGAATCTCCTATGAGATTTCTATGGAGTCCGCTATGCGTTCCCTGAGAGGAGCCCGGCGGGCATGCTCATGCCAGACGGGCGTCGGGGAGCGCGAGGAAGTCGATGCCGGCCTGCAGCGCGAGAGCATCCGACTGCGCCCCGATCGGTCCATCGAGGTGGCCGTTCGCCCTGACGCTCAGGCGCTTCGGCCCGGTGAGCGCGTGATAGACCGCGAACTGGCCGCGCGGGTCGACCGCGGGGTCGAGCACCGCCGCGCTGACGTGCACGGGGATCCGGAGTCGCCGTGCCGCGATCGCCGCGTCGTAGTAGTCGAGGACAGGCCGCGCCTCGGGGTGCTGCGGCAGGTGCTGACGCACCGCCTCGCCGCTGCCCGTGCACCGCCGCGTGAGACGGACGGCGTGGTTGCCGAAGCTCGGCACGTCGAGCACCGCTCGGCGGAAGCGCTGATCCCAGGGGAGGGCCATCGCGCCGATCCCGCCGCCGAAGCTGCCGCCGCTGAAGTCGAGGGCTGCACCCGCCGCGGGAACCATGTCGAGCAGCACGGTCGCCGCGCGCCAGATGTCGGCCGCGGCGAACCGATGCGAGTAGGTGTCTCGCTGCGCGATGCCCGCCAGCACGTGCGCGGACGGGTCAGCGGGAAAGCGGCTCGGGGTTCCGGCGTGCGTACCGGGAGCGCAGGGGAAGATCGCGGCCGTGTCCGCGGGCACGCGGTCGGCATCCGGGGCAGTGCGTCCTCCGTAGCCGTGTCCGACCACGAGACCGCGCCGGATCCGCTCCTCGCTGCGCGGCACCATCACGTATGCGGCGGCCTGCTCGTCGGCCGACGATCGGAAGCGGATCTCCAGGACCCGGTGCGTCTCGGTGGGCTCGCCCTCGTCGACGACCTCCCAGGAGACCGCGCCCGATCCGAAGTCGTCGAACGTCGCCCGCCAGAACTCATCGAAGTCCGGCGGTTCGACGGGGGGAGCGAGGGGCGTCAGGAGCGCGCTCAGGGCGTACTCCGTCAGCTCCTCGGGGTGGTCGTGGTTCACCGCGGGTGGTCCTTTCCGGGGGTGTGCGCTGTCGACGTTACCGCCGTCGCACGCACCCGGCCGCTGCAACGGCAGGCCGGGTCGTCATTGACATGATCGCATAGGGATTGCAGTATGTGCATCATGGATTCAATATCTAATGCAGGAGCCGATGACGATTCCCTGCTGTGGAGCCGGCGAACCGTGCTGCGGATGCTCGTGATCGCCGGTGTCCTCCCGCCGGTGATCGGCGCGCATCCCGGAATCGCATCGGCGGCGGCCACGGAGATCACGACGGTCGGCGGCGCGTATCCTGACGCGCTGCGCCGACTGGACAAGCCGAACCTCGCGTTCGCCCAGGTCGCGCAGCTGGAGGGTGCGAACCACCGGATGACGTTCTTCCAGGCCACCTGGGACGGCGGAGCGACGATCGTCCGCGACCTCGAGGTGAGATACGACGGGGGGTGGCTGCCAGTCACCGATCCCGAACACCGCTTCGACGAGCAGTGGGTCGTCTTCGAGGGGACCCTGCCGTCCGGGAGTGCGCCGGAGCTCTACGGTCCGCTGGCTCCGAGCTGGCTCGGGTTCACCTCCTTCCAGGTTCTCGGCCCCCAGGCGATCGAGCTGTCCACGAGCACCGACGATGTCGACCTCGTCGTGCGCTGGCGGCTCGAGGGCGAGTATCCGGAGGCTCATCACGTGCTGACGGCCAAGACCGCCGGCGACTACATCGTCGGATATCAGAGCCAGGACGCGAAGTCGCTCGACGACCTCGCCGAGGTGCTGTGCGGCTCCTACCAGCACGCGCTCTCGGTGCTGGACGGATCGGCCCCGCTCGGGGCATGGGAGCTCTTCGCCCCGATGGCCCTGACGCAGTACGCCGTCGGCGACGTCGCGGTCACCTCGGGGGTGTATCTGCCCGCCGAGGTTGCCGAGTTCGTGCACGAGCGCCAGCTCATGTCGGATCGGCAGCCGTACGGGATGAGCCTGCGCAGCGACAGCCTCGACATCGTGCCCTGCATGTACTCGCCGCAGCCCGGGCTCCGCACGGTCATGGCGGTCGGGGAGCAGCGCGGCTTCGCCTTCGGGATCGCCGCCCGCGCCGACACGCTCTACGCCACGTACACGCACCTGTGCCGGAGTGAATACGGCCTCGCCGCCTACCGGCAGAACGTCTACGACCGTTCGCTGACGGATGCCGTGCACGCGATGGCGGCGCTGATCGCCGTGGAGCCGGACGGCGACGACTCGGTCGACTACATCCCGTCCTTCTCCGGCTGGTGGAACCGGGCCAAGGGGTTCGTCGACGTGGAGAACGAGGATGCCGTGCGCGCGGCCGCCAGCGGCGTCGTGCTCGCCGCCCACTACCTGACCGGAACCGCGGACAGCACGCTCTACGACCGCCGCGCGCGCCCGCTCATCGAGTACCAGCTCTCGCGGAAGGGCATCGGGCACTCGCCCGTCATCGGCAGCCCGGTCTACAACGACAAGACGCAGTACCGGATCGGCAGGATCCCCACGGATGCCGTGAACCTCACGTCTCTGTATCAGCTCACGCACGGCCGCAACGCGGGGATCCAGCGCCTCGCACTGCAGGCCGCCAAGGCCGGTGTCGTCGGTCAGAGTCGTGCGCCCTTCTCGAATGCGCTGGCGACGTACCGGGCGACGGGTGATCCCGCCTATCTGGCGGAGGCGACCCTGATCGCCCGACGCTACGTGCAGGAGCAGATCCTCACGCCGTATCGCGGCAACGGCCAGCCGCCCGGCGGGTTCGCCTACAGCTTCTCCCGATACTGGGTCGATCTTCTCGAGATGTTCGAGGCGACAGGGGAGGCCGAGTTCCTCGACGGCGCCTATCGGGAGGTGCAGCGGTTCATCACGCAGACGGCGGTCCGTCCGGTGCCCGATCAGACGGTCACCGTCCCCGAGGGGCACGTCATCACCCAGCAGTACGACTGGGAGACGCGCAGCTCGCTGCCGTCGTATCCCGCCACCGACGTCGCCACGGAGACCGTGCCGGCCTGGTACGTCTCGCCCTCCGGTCTCACGTTCGAGGCGCTCTCCTCGTTCAAGCTCGGGGTCAGCGCGCTGACGGACCCCGGCGGCGGCTACGTGTTCAATCCCTGCTGGGCCGGCGCACTCCTGCGGTTGGCGCATCACACCGGCGACGCGCTGCTGGCCGACGTGGCGCACAACATGGTGATCGGCCGATTCACCACGTATCCCGGCTACTACGGCCGCCAGTTCCAGGTGGCGCACATGAAGCCGGACTTCGCCACGAGCGGTCCAGTGGGGATCACCGGGTACTACTTCCATCACGCGCCCGCCCAGCTCGGTCTCGCGATGGACTACCTGATCAGCGAGAGCTTCTATCGGAGCGGGGGCAGCATCGACTTCCCGCACGTGTTCGAGGCGGACTTCGCCTACTTCAAGTTCTTCGCCTACGGTCACGCCCCCGGCACGTTCTTCGGCGAGGCCGGCGTCTGGCCGTACTTCCCCGCGGGGCTGATCTCGCTCGACAACCCGCTGATCAACTGGATCGCCGGGGTCGGCAACGACTCGCTCTACATCAGTCTCACCAACTCGGCGGGGACCGAGCAGCAGGTCGTCGTCGATCTCGTCACCGATCTGACCGGTGCACATCGCGCCGCGGCGCTCCCGGTCGAGGTCGTCGCCGCGGACGGGAGCCGTTCGAACCGCGCGGCCCGTCGAGGGCAGATCGCCGTCACCGTGCCCGCTCGCGGACTCGTCGCCCTCGTGGTGCGGACCCTCGCCGTGCAGAGACCCGCACTGCCGTCCGACGACATCGTCGATCATGGATCCGACAGCTTCCATGAGGTCGACGCGGATCCCGCCACCGAGTACGGCGTCGCGAGAGGTGTGCTGCTGGTGCGTCCGGGCGGGGCAGGATACGACGCCTACGTGCAGATCGACACCGAGCAGACGGCGACCCTGTCCTACCGGATCGGCGGCGAGCCGGCGCAGCAGGCTCCGGCGAAGGAGTTCCCCTACGAGTGGACCATCGGCGTCGACGACATCGAGGACACCTTCCGCTACACGATCACCGCCGGCGGTGCCACGACGGAGGAGGTCACGCTCCGGCTCCCGGCGCGCATCACCGGGGCCAACCCGGGGGTGGTGGGAGACGTGATCGCCCAGGCGACCGGGACCGCCGGCGACCGGGTGCCGCTCACGATCGAGGTGCGGAACGCGACCGACGACCCGATCACCGGCGATGTCGCCGTGACGCTGCCGAGCGGCTGGCAGCTCGACGGCGCCGTACCCGCGATCACGGTCCCGGCGCAGAGCGCGGCGCGGATCGAGTCGGCATCCGTCATCGCCGCGGCCGCCCCCCTCGGCGAGGTGAAGGTCGCGGCGACGCTGTCGATCGCCGGCGAGGATCCCGTGACGCTCCGTCCGGCGACGATCGAGGTCATCGACCGCCGCCGCTCGGTGTCGCTGTCGACCGACACCGAGATCATCAGCGGGCCGGGCGCGGTCGTCCAGCTGACCGCCCTCGTCATCAACACCGGGGTGACTCCGATGCAGGGCACGCTCTCGCTGTACGGGACCTCGGGATGGAGCATCGGGCAGCGGGATGCGGTCGTCACGGTGCCGCCGCGGTCCGATCTGACGCACACCTGGAGCGTCACGGCCGGATCGGGCATCGCTCCGGGATCGTCCACCCGCTTCGAGGCGAGGCTCGATCAGAACCTGCGCCGCGGCGTGCTGGTGCGCGTGGCCGATGAAGGCGTGATCGCGCACACCCAGTCGCCCTGGCCCGGCTACCTGGAGACCGGCACGTGGTACCCGAGCGGTCTCTCCGGGTGGAACGGCACCAGGACGCGGTACAGCGACACCGACTCGGTGGGCAGCACGGTCACCTGGAACGTGGCCCTTCCGCAGGCGGGGCTCTATCGCGTCTCGGTCTGGTACCCCACGAATCCGACGACCACGACGTCGGCGGCCTACGTGGTCGAGCATCAGGGCGCCAGCTCGGAGGTCATCGTGGATCAGACGCAGGGCGCCGCGGCCTGGCGCTCCCTGGGCACGTTCCGCTACGACGCGGGCGCGACGGGAGTGGTGCGGCTCGAAGTCCGGAGCACCAGCATCCATCGGGTCAGTGCGGCGCAGTTCGTCCGCGTCGGGGACTGACGAGGAACGGGTGGGTGGGCCGGAGAGAAGACTCCGGCCCACCCACCCGTCTGTCGTCGAGGGCGGTGCGGCGCACTCAGTGCCGCACGTACTCCTGGATGGCCGCTTCATCGACCGTCACGCCCAGACCGGGGCCGGTCGGGACGAGGAATCCGCCGTCCGGACGCACCTCGAGCGGACTCGTGAGCAGACGGTTGGCGACCGGCAGAGTGAACGGCTGGTACTCGAACGCGAGCAGGGAGGCGGCGCTCGCCGCGACGTGCACGCCCGCGGCCATCGCGATGCCGAAGGCCGCGGAGTGGTGCGGCGCCACCGGCACATGGAAGGCGTCGGCGACCGCGGTGATCGCGAGTCCCTCCGTGATGCCTGTGCGACCGATGTCGGGCTGGGCGACGCCGAGCGCACGGCGGGCGAGCCAGTCCGTGAACTCGAAGCGGCTGCGCATGGCCTCGCCGACGGCGATCGGCGTGGCGAGCGCGACGGCGAGATCCCGGTGCCCCTCGACGTCCTCGGGCGCGAGAGGCGCTTCGAAGAACCAGGCCTTCCGGTCATCCAGCTCCCGACCGAGCGCGCGCGCCTCGCCGAGGCGGTAGGTCCAATGCGCGTCGAGTGCGAGGTCGAGATCGGGATGCACGGCGCGGATCGCGTCGAAGGTCGCGAGATCGGTGCGGATGTCGACGCCGAGGTGCAGCTTGATCCGTCGCACTCCGCCCTCGACCAGCTCGGCGGCCTTCTCGGCGCGCTCGACGTCATCGACGCCGCGGATGCCGGACACGTAGGCAGGCAGGACCTCGTGGAAGCGTCCTCCCGCGAGTTCGGACACCGAGAGCCCGGTCGCGTGGCCCCAGAGGTCCCAGAGCGCGATGTCGACGGCGGCCATGGCGTCGGCTTGGTGTCCCGTGAGGTGCCCGCGCTCGCGCATCGACTCCGACATGCGGTGCCACAGGGTGCGCACCGAGCGCGGGTCCTCTCCGAGGATGAGCGGGGTGAGCAGGTTGTCGACGATGGCGGCGGCGACGACGGGAGCGACCGGCGCCAGCGCCTCGCCCCAGCCGACGAGGCCCTCGTCGGTCTCGATCTTGACCAGCAGCGTCTCGTACCCGGGGGAGTAGAGGCTGCGCCACGGCGGTCGGATGACGTATCCGCGGTGCTCCACGCCGGTGTCGCCGGCGTAGGAGTTGTTCGCATCCTCCTTGGAGAGGTAGAGCGGGAAGGTCTGGACGCGCGTGATTCTCACAGGGGTCTCCAAAGACATCGATGGTCGAGAAGCCGGCGGCGTGTGCCGCGGCAGGGGGATCGGGGCGCCGCGTTCCGCCGCGGCGGGGGCTCAGAGCGTCGCGAACGCCGTAACGGTGCGGGAGGGGCTGTAGCCGAGACCGACGGAGATCTCGTCAGCGGCTTCGATCAGCTGCAGCGCCAGTTCCTGATGCGGGGCGTGGAGATCGAGCACCGAGAGCGGGCCGCTGGCGGAGAGTCCGGCGACGATCTCTCCCGCGCGGTTGTGGATCGGGGCCGCGATGCAGGCGCGTCCGAAGGCGAGCTCTTCGATCTCGGTCGCGTAACCCCGGCTGCGGGTCTCGTCGAGCGCGACCTGCATGGCATCACGGTCGACGATGGTGTGCGGGGTGAATCGCTGGGGCGACTGCGCGAAGTACTCGTCCACCTTGTCGGCGGCCATTCCGGAGAGCAGCGCCTTGCCGAGGCCCGTGGCGTGCAGGGGCCCGGTGCGACCGGCCATGGCGAACGACTTGGGGGCGAGCGCGCCCTCGAAGTTGCAGAGGTAGGTGAAGGAGAAGCCGCTGAGCTCGGCGACGTTCACGCCGATCTCGATCTTCCGGGCGAGGTTCTGCGCGATCTGCCGCGAGGCGCGGAAGATCGGCGACCCGTTCAGGGCGATCGTGCCGAGCGAGACCGCCGCGGGTCCGAGGCGGTAGAGGCCCGTGCGGCCGTCCTGGATCACGAACTTCATCCGGTCGAGGGCGGACATCATGCGCGAGACCGTGGACTGGCCGAGCCCGGTGAGAGTGCACAGCTCCGAGACCCTCAGTTCACCCGACTCCTCGGTGAAGCAGGCGAGCAAGGACATCGCCCGTTCGACGGTCTGGGTGCCGCCCACCGATTCCGATGCCATCGTGACTCCTCCTCCATACGGTCGCCGCTCTGCGACGCTGCGGCTCGTCACCGCTGCCAGTCATCCTAATGAGAGAAATGGCGGCGAGCAACACAAATGTGGGTGTCTTATGCATTTTGTGGATTTCGCATCCGCAATGTGGTTGACTGGCGGCACGTCGACGTCGACGACTGTGACGACGACGCGCAGGGCCCCGTCCGGGGTCGTCCCTACTGGAAAGCGACTGCAATGCAACAAGCCATCCTCGAGCGGCCCGCGAAGAGCGAGCAGGCCGAGCCACGTTCCGGGCGGCGCTCCACGCTGGGCGCGAAGGACCGTACCTTCGGTTTCATGATCGCACTTCCCGCGGTCCTCCTGTTCCTCGTGATCGCGATCTTCCCCCTCGTGTCGAGCATCGGCACCAGCCTCTACGATCAGTCCCTGCTGCGCCCGGAGCGCACATTCGTGGGGCTGGGCAACTACGCCGCGATCTGGGACGAGTTCTTCGCCCGCCTCGGCACGACGCTGGTCTTCGCCTCGCTGTCCACCGTCTTCCCGCTCGTGCTCGGCGTCGCCCTCGCACTGCTGCTCAATGCACGCCTGCGCGGACGGAACATCCTGCGCGGCGCCCTGATGCTGCCGTGGCTGCTCCCCGGCGTCGTCGTCTCCTTCCTGTGGGCGTGGATCTTCAACGACAGCTACGGCGTCGTCAACCACGTGCTCGCGATCCTCGGGATGCCGGAGGTCAGCATGCTCGGCAACCCGGTCGGTGCGATGGCCGCGGTGGTCATCGCCAAGACCTGGCACTCGTTCCCCTGGATCATGGTCGTCGCACTCGCCGTGCTCCAGACGCTGCCGAGCGAGCAGATCGAGGCGGCCACGATCGACGGTGCGACACGTGCGCAGCGCTTCCGGTACATCTCCCTGCCGCACATCGCCGGCCCGGTCACCCTCGTCGCGGTCCTCGAGTTCATCTACAACTTCGGCAACTTCGACACGATCTTCGTCATGACCGGGGGTGGCCCTGGCAACTCGACAACGACGCTCGCGGTCAGCCTCTACCACCTGGCCTTCGGCAGCTACGAGCTCGGGAAGGCCTCCGCGATGGGCGCCCTCTGGCTCGTGCTCCTCGCCATCATCTCGAGCGGCTACCTGCTCCTCAACCGACGACTGGAGAAGTGATGCGCCGTTCTCGCGACATCGGTGAGTCGATCATCCGCCCCCACCTGTCCATCCCCGGGCGCGTCCTGCTCCTGCTGCTCGCCCTGTTCGGGCTGCTGCCGATCTACTGGCTCACGGCGACCGCGTTCACGAAGAAGGAAGACGTCTTCGCGCTGGATCGGCCGTTCTTCCCGGTCGATCCGACGTTCGAGAACTTCATCGGCTTCTTCCAGAACGACGCCCTGCTGAAGAACCTCCTGAACAGCGTCATCGTCTCGACCGGCACCGCGGTGCTCGCGGTCCTGGTCGGCGGGCTCATGGCGTACTCGCTGTCGAAGTTCCGCTACCGCGGACGCAACGCGATCATGTTCATGTTCCTGATCGGGCAGCTGATCCCCGGTGCCCTCCTGCTCATCTCGCTGTATCTGATGCTGAGCTCGGCCGGACTGCTGTACACGTACACCGCCCTGATCATCTCCTTCACGACGTTCACCCTGCCGCTCGCGGTGTTCCTGCTGAAGGGCATCATCGACGGTCTTCCGGACGACATCCTCGAGGCGGCGAAGGTCGACGGGCTCTCCCGTACGGGCACCATGTTCCGCATCGTGTTCCCGCTCATCGTGCCGGGACTCATCACGGCGGCGATGTTCGCGTTCATGCGGGGCTGGAGCGATCTGCTCTTCGCGCTCACGCTCGCCGGACCCGACAAGCAGACGCTTCCCGCGGGTCTCACCCAGGCCTTCATCCGCGAGGGCACCGCCGACTGGCCGGCGCTCATGGCCGCGTCCCTCGTGACCTCGCTGCCGCTCGTCCTCATCTTCATCCTCCTGCAGCGCTACTTCGTCTCCGGTCTCGCGGCCGGAGCCGTCAAGGGGTAGCGATGCATCGCCGAACAGCTCGACCCCCACACCCCGAAGAAGGAGCAGTCTCCATGAACATCTCGAACTCGCAGCTGAGCCGTCGTGCCTTCCTCGGCGGCGGCACCGCGTTGGCCGCCTTCGGAGCGCTCGCCCTCGCCGGCTGCGCGACGCCCGCCGCTCCCGGCACCGGAGCCGGCAGTACCGCGAATGCGGCCACCAAGGCCAAGACCATCAACTTCTACGGCAACTCGCTCGGCGAGGAGGCGCTGAAGCCGGCCTGGCAGGGGATCCTCGACGGCTTCGCCAAGGAAGCCGGCGCGACCGTCGCCCCCGTGATCTACCCGTACGACCAGGCGGCCACCCAGCTCGCTCTCACCGGCCGCTCCGGCAAGCTCCTGGGCGTCGGGCAGTCGGGCGGGTGGCAGGTGCTCACGCCCATGGACGTGCTCGCCGACCTGACGGACCTCGCGAAGGGGCTCGGCATCCCCCAGGGCGTGCTCGACTCGTACACCATGGACGGCAAGCTCCTCGTGCTGCCGCTGACCGCCGCCGGCATCGGCATCATCACGAACGGCGAGATCGCGAAGAGCGTCGGGATCAAGTCGGGCATGACGGTCGAGCAGTTCGCCACCGCGCTCGAGAAGATCAAGGCGCAGGACGCCTCGCTCATCCCGTACGCCGCGGTCACGAAGAACCCCGACCTGAAGGATGCCGTCCACTGGATGTGGGGCTTCGGCAGCGAGGTCGTCACCGACGACTTCACCTGCACGATCGGCGACGCCGAGAGCGTCAAGGCCATGACCTGGTACAAGTCGCTCCAGGACGAGGGCCTCACGCAGACCAACGTCGCCCGGAGCGACGCCCGCATCCTGTTCGCGAGCGGCCGGGCCGCGCTGTACGACGATGCTCCGCTCGCCTCGACCTTCGTCAAGACGAACGGCGCGCCGCAGAACATCATCGACAACATCGGCGCCATCGCGCGCCCGACCTCGGGAAAGAACAAGTCCTACAACCGCGCCTGGGGCTCCGGCCTGTTCGCGAGCGCGGGCGAGGGCGAGCTCACCAGCCGCGACTTCATCACCTACGCGGCGACCAACGTGAAGGCGGCGACGGCCCTGTACGAGCGCTCGGCGGTGGCTCCGGCGGCGAAGACGGTCGCGGACCAGATCCCTGCCCTCGCGGCCGACAAGTTCCAGACCGCGTTCCGCACGGAGATCTCCGAGCACGCGCGCGGTGCGGCCTGGGACCGGGTCGCCGTGACCGCGCAGATCGACGCCGCCATCGGCGGGGGAGTCGCGACCATCCTCGCCGGACAGGTCGACGTGCAGGCGGGCCTCAACGCCCTGAAGAAGGAAGTGCAGGGTCTTCTCGACGCCAACTCCTGAGCGCCGCCCCTCTGCTCACGATCGCCGCATCCGTTCTCGGGTGCGGCGATCGTGTGCGTCCGGGCGCTGTGAGAGGCGCGGAGCGTGCGGGAGCACCCGGTGATGCCCTGAAGACGCCGATGGCCCTGAGGCGTCGTGGAGGACGCCTCAGGGCCAAGTGGTCGGTGCTGGGGGGATCAGAGCCAGCGTTCGCGCAACGCCGGCTTGAGCCAGGCCGCCGGCGACGAGATCGAGAGGCCTCCGTCGACCGCGATCGAGGTGCCGGTCACGAACGAGGCGGCATCGGATGCGAGGAACGCCACCACGGCGGCGACCTCCTCCGGGCGTCCGATCCGGCCGAGCGGATAGCCTTCGCTCTCGCCCGTGTCGGTCGCGGAGATGCTCCCCGGCTGCACGGCGTTGACGCGGATGCCGTGCGGGCCGTAGTCGAGCGCCAGCTGCCGCACGAGCCCGTCGACACCGGCCTTGGCAGCGGCGTAGGCGGGCAGCGCGGGAGCGGCGAGCGAGCCGTTGACCGAGGTCACGGCGACGATCGAGGAGCCCGCCGCGAGGCGGGGGAGCGCGGCACGGGCCACGAAGAACGCCGAGTCCAGCGTCGCCCCGATGGCGCCGCGCCAGTCCTCGTCGCTCGTGGCATCCGCGCGACCGATCGGCATCCGCGCGGCGGCGAGGACGACGACGTCGATCCGGCCGAGGGCCGCCTCGGCGTCCGCGACGGCGGCGTCGGCGGCATCCGGTCGGCTGCAGTCGGCGACGAGGTACCGCTCGAAGACAGGGTCCGTCGAGTGCTCGAGCCCCACGCCGACGACGGCGTCGCCGCTCTCGGCGAAGGCGCGGGCGATCGCGAGTCCGATGTCCGAGTTGCCGCCGATCAGCAGCACGCCGCGGCGGCTCACACGCGCACCGTGGTCGGCACCGGCGGCAGGTCGAGCTCCTCGATCACGAGCTGGACGGCCGCGCGGCTGCCGGCGTCGAGGCGAGAGGCCGGGTAGCGGACGGTGGCGTGCTCGATGACGCCGCGCGCGACGAGCACCTCCTTGTGCACCGCCCACGCGATGCCGCCCTGCAGACCGATGAGCACGAGAGGGAGCATACGACGGAAGTCCGCCCGCGCCTCCTCGACGCGCCCCTCGACGAACTGTGCGAGCACGGGGGCGAGGAGGTCGGGGAACTCGCACGCCGGCATGGTGCCGACCGCGCCGCGAGCGTACTCCTCGAGGCAGAACTGCGCGTTCTGCCCGCCCAGCACCGCGAAGCGGCTGTCGCCGATAGCATCGACGACAGCGCCGACCTTGGGGGCCGTCGGGGGCGCCTCGACCTTCACGGAGTCGACGCCGTCGAGACGGGCCAGCTCCGCGATCAGCGCGGGTGTCATGGCGACTCCCGTGACGCCGGGGGCGTCCTGCACCATGACCGACAGCGAGGTGGCGGCGGCGACGTCGCCGTAGAAGTCGACGAGGGTTCCGGCGGGAGGCTTGACCATGAACGGCGGCAGCACCATGAGCGCGTCGGCGCCGCCTTCCTCGGCCAGCAGAGCCTGCTCGATCGAGGTGGCCGTGGACGTGCCGTTGACGCCGGCGATCACGGGGACGCGTCCGTCGACGAGTCGCACGACATCGTCGAGGATGGCTCGGCGCTCCTCTGTCGTGAGGGCGAAGCCCTCGCTGGCCATCCCGAAGACGGCGACGCCGTCCACGCCGGAGGCGAGCTGGAATTCGACCAGGCGGCGCAGACCCGCGCGGTCGAGGGCGCCCGTCTCGTCGAACGGCGTCGCCAGGATGGGCATCAGGCCCTGGAGTGTCGGAGCCATCGGCTACTTCCCCGCTTCTTCATCGTGTGCGCAAATCTCGCAAGTGTTATGCATATTGTGAGATAGTCTGCCACATAACGGTTACGACCTACCACTGAAAGATGGCACGGATGTCACGTTCCCCGCTCTCCCGCACCGTCGAGATCCTCTCCGACGCGCGATACGTCCAGGCCGAGTCGCCGCGTTGGGATGCCCGCGACGGCGGCCTCGCCTGGATCGACATGGCGACCGGCGCGTTCCACCGCGGCAGGATCGAGCAGGGGAGGGTCGTCCCGGGTGCCGCCGTACGCGTCGGGGACCAGATCGGTGCACCCGTACCGCTCGCCGCGCCGGGAGCCGGGTGGGCGGTCGCGGTCGACCGGGGGATCGTCCATGTGAGCGACGCCGGCGTCGTCTCGCCGCTCGTGACAGATGTCGCTGCCGCCGGCCACTACATGAACGACGGCGGTGCAGATCTCTTCGGCCGGTTCTGGGTCGGCAGTCAGTCGATGCCGCGGGCGCCGCACTGTGCGCTGTGGAGTCTCGAACCGGACGGCACGATGATCGAGCGGCTCGCGGGCGTGACCGTGTCGAACGGGCTCGCGTTCGACCGATCAGGGTCGACGCTCTATTACATCGACACGCTTCCGCATCGGAGCATCGAGGCGTTCGACGTCGCTCCCGATGGACGCCTCTCGCGTCGTCGCACGGTCTGCAAGGTCGACGGCGGCAATCCCGACGGCATGACGATCGACGACGAGGGCATGCTGTGGGTCGCCGTGTGGGATGCCGGCGAGGTCCGGCGCTACTCGCCCACCGGGCAGCTGCTCGAGGCGATCGCGCTTCCCGCGCGCCGACCGACGGCTGTCGCTCTCGTCGATCGCCTGCTGGTGATCACGACGGCGAGCATCGGGCTGTCGGAGCCCACCGACGCGGATGGGGCGCTTCTCGGCGTCGAGGTCGAGGTCGGCGGCTCTCCCGCTTCGCCGTGGAGTGGGGAGCCGGTGCGATGAGCGTGGTCGACAACCAGCAGCTGCGGGAGCGGATCGACGCGGAGCGCATCGTCGCGATCCTCCGGGGAACCGACGTCGATGCCACGGTCGACGCGGCGCTGACGCTCATCGATGCCGGCATCCTCACCCTGGAGATCGCGCTCACCCTGGAGGGTGCGGAAGAGGCGATCGCCCAGGTCGTGCAGGCCGCACCGCCCGAGGCCCTCATCGGCGCGGGCACGGTCCTCACCGAGGCGGATGCGGATCGCGCGCTGTCAGCCGGCGCGCAGTTCCTGGTCACGCCGACGCTCACGGCGTCGGTGGAGTACGCGGTCCGGCAGGGCGTCGGCGTGCTGCCCGGCGTCTACACGCCGACCGAGATCCAGCGCGGCATGGATCTGGGGGCCGCGGCGGTGAAGCTCTTCCCGGCGTCGGCACTCGGGCCGGGATTCATCCGCGCCGTCCGCGATCCGTTCCCTGGCGCAAGGATCATCCCCGTCGGCGGGGTCGGCGTCGACACGATCGGCGGGTACTTCGCTGCGGGCGCGTTCGCCGTCGGTGTCGGGGGACCGCTCGTCGGCGACGCGGCGACACCGGGGGAGACCGGATCGCGCTCGCCGCGAGAGCGCGGGCGTTCGTCGACGCCGTCCGCAGATGAGAGAAGGGCCGGTCACCCCCAGGTGCCCGGCCCTTCTCTCATCTGATGCGGATCAGTGCGTGTCTTCCGCCTCGATCTCGGTGCGGTCGCCCGACCACTGCGTGTGGAAGGTGCCCGGCTTGTCGATGCGCTTGTACGTGTGCGCGCCGAAGAAGTCGCGCTGACCCTGCACGAGGGCGGCCGGAAGCCGGTCGGCGCGGATGCCGTCGTAGTACGACAGCGATGACGAGAACGCCGGCGCCGGGATGCCGGCCTGCGCGGCCGCGACCACCACGCGACGCCACGGCGCCTGCGCACGCGTGATCGCCTCGGTGAAGTACGGGGCGGTCAGCAGCACGGGCAGGCCGGGCTCTGCGGCGTAGGCATCGGCGATGCGGTTCAGGAACTGCGCGCGGATGATGCAGCCGCCGCGCCAGATCTTGCTGATCGCTCCGAGGTCGATGTTCCAGCCGTATTCGGCGGCGCCGGCGCGGATCTCGTCGAAGCCCTGCGAGTACGCGACGATCTTCGACGCGTACAGCGCCAGGCGGACGTCCTCGATGAACGCGGCCTCGTCGGAGACGACGAACTCCTCGTCGGGGCCGGGGAGGGCGGTGGCGACCTCGCGCTGCTCCGGGTGCGACGAGAGCGACCGGGCGAACGTGGCCTCGGCGATGCCCGAGACGGGCACCCCGAGCGACAGGGCGGTCTGCACGGTCCACGCGCCGGTGCCCTTGGCGCCGGCCTGGTCGAGGATCACGTCGACGAGGGGCTTGCCGGTCTCGGCGTCGATCTGGCGGAGCACCTCGGCGGTGATCTCGATCAGGTACGACTCGAGCTCGCCCCTGTTCCACTCGGCGAAGATGTCGGCGATCTCGGCGGGGGACTTGCCCGTACCGCGGCGGATGAGGTCGTAGGCCTCTGCGATGAGCTGCATGTCGGCGTACTCGATGCCGTTGTGCACCATCTTCACGAAGTGGCCTGCACCGTCGTGGCCGACGTGCGTGACGCACGGCTCGCCCTCGGCGATCGCGGCGATGGACTTCAGGATCGGGCCGAGCGTGACCCACGACTCGTCCGAGCCGCCGGGCATGATCGAGGGACCCGTGAGGGCGCCCTCCTCGCCGCCGGAGATCCCGGCGCCGACGAAGTTGATGCCGGTCTCGCGGACCGCCTTCTCGCGCCGGATCGTGTCGGGGAAGTACGCGTTGCCGCCGTCGACGATGATGTCACCGGGCTCGAAGACCTCGACCAGCGAGTCGATCACGGCATCCGTCGGGCCGCCGGCCTTGACCATGATGATCGCGGTCCGCGGCTTCTGCAGCGAATCGGCGAACTCCTGATAGGTCTGCGCGGGGACGAACCCGGCTTCCGGGTGCTCGGAGACGAGCGTCTCGGTCTTCTCGTAGCTGCGGTTGAAGATCGCCACCGTGTTGCCCTCGCGGCTGGCGAGGTTGCGGGCGAGATTCGAACCCATGACGGCGAGTCCGACGACTCCGATGTTCGCTGATGCTTCGGGCACAGAAGGCTCCTCGATCGTGAAGAAGGGGTCCTTTTAGCGTATCGCTGTGTCACGGGTCGTTGCGCCCTGTGACATCCGCCTGCGAGCGGCCCCTACGCTGGTCGGATCGAGACGTTCCGAGGAGGATCAGCGTGGGAGAGACCGAGACCAGACTGCGAGCGGTCGTGGCCGTGCCGCTCCCCGAGGAGCTGTGCGTGCTCATCGAGGAACTCGAGCCGCGACTGGAGGTCATCCGCGATCATGCACTGACGCACCCCGCGCGGTGGGCCGCCGACTGGTCCGGCGACCCGGAGCACACGCGCACCCCGGCGGAGCAGGCGGCCTTCGACGCGATGGTCGACTCGGCGGACGTCCTCTTCGGCGCCCCCGATGTCGACGCCGACGCGCTCGCGCGGACGGTCGCGGCGAACCCCCGGCTGCGCTGGGTCATGACGACGGCGGCAGGCGGCGGAAGCACCGTGAAGGCGGCGGGGCTCCCGCGCGCCGACCTCGACCGGATCGTCTTCAGCACCAGTGCCGGCGTGCACGGCGGGACACTCGCGGAGTTCTCCGTCTTCGCGGTCCTGGCCGGCGCCAAGGGACTGCCCCGGCTGCTCGCCGACCAGCGGAGCCGGACCTGGCCCGACAGGTGGCAGATGCGACAGCTCGACGAGATGACGGTGCTGATCGTGGGACTCGGCGGCATCGGTGCCGAGTGCGCCCGGCGGTTCCATGCGCTCGGAGCGCGGGTGTGGGGGACGACGCGCTCGGGCGAGCCGGTGGACGGCGTGGACCGCCTCGTCCCGCTCGACCAGCTCACAGACGCGGTCGGTGAGGTCGACGCCATCGTGGTGACGCTCCCCGGAACGGCGCAGACCCATCACCTCATCGGGGAAGAGGTCCTCGCCGCCGTGAAGCCCGGCATGATCCTCACCAACGTGGGCCGCGGCACGGTCGTCGACGAGGTCGCCCTGCTCGGGGCGCTCGACGACGGCAGGGTCGCGTTCGCCGGGCTCGACGTGTTCGAGAACGAGCCTCTGGATGTCGCATCCCCGCTGTGGGATCACCCGAGCGTGCTGATCAGTCCGCACACGGCGGCGATCAACTCCAACGAGGAGGAGCGCATCGCCCGTCGGTTCGCCGAGAACGCCACGCGCCTTCTGGACGGTTTGCCGCTGCGCGCCGTGGTCGACACGGTCGAGTTCTACTGAGAGGGCGCCGGGGCGCCGGACGGCTCAGTCCTTGCGGTAGCCGGAGCGGCCGAGGGAGAACAGGGCGGCGAAGCTGCCGACGACGGCGCACACGCTCATCGCACCGATCAGCCACAGGAGTACGTGCGAGAGGAAGGCGCCGTCGAGCATGGGGTTCTCCGTGATCTGCAGATAAGGACCGGTGTCACCAGCCTATCGGGTGATCCGGTACCATTGATCTCGTACCTCGGCGAGGGATGCTTCTGCGCGTGCGCGGACATCCGTTATCGACGCGGCGAAGCAAGCCCGGTGGCTTTCCTCACGCGTCCGCGTTCGAGCTCACAATTCCAAGACCACCGCGCGGCGCCTTCGCTGCGTGTCCCGAAGGAGAACCGCATGTCTGAAGACACCAAGGTCCACGCCGAGCTCCGCGAGAGCTTCGGCAAGGGCTTCGCCCGTCGCCTCCGCGCCGCCGGCAAGATCCCCGCCGTCATCTACGGCCACGGCACCGAGCCGGTGCACGTCGCACTGCCGGGCCACCAGGTCGGACTCATCATCCGTCGCGCGAACGCGCTGCTGGAGCTCGACATCGAGGGCACCCCGCAGCTCGCCCTGGTGAAGGACGTCCAGAAGGACCCCGTGCACCAGATCATCGAGCACATCGACCTGCTCGTGGTGAAGAAGGGCGAGAAGGTCACGATCGACGTTCCCGTCATCGTCACCGGCGAGTCCGCTCCCGGCACGATCGTCAACCAGGACGCGAACACCCTGTCGATCGAGGCCGAGGCCACGCACATCCCGCAGAACCTCGAGGTCTCCGTCGAGGGTCTCGAGGACGGCGCGCACATCACCGCCGCCGACGTCACGCTGCCCAAGGGCTCGACCCTGCTCGCCGACCCCGAGGTTCTCGTCGTCGCGATCTCGGTGCCCGCTGAGCAGGACCTGGGTGAGGACGCCGCCGCCGAGAGCACCGAGGGTGCTGCCGAGGGCGAAGCAGCAGCCGAGGAGGCCGCTGCGGAGTGATCTCCGACAGTTTCAGGGCAGAGGGGACGCGATCGGATCGCGTCCCCTCTGTCGTATCCTGACCGGGTCCATCGCAGGACGCGGCGCGAAAGGACGAGGGCATGTCATCCACGTGGTTGGTGGTGGGGTTGGGCAATCCGGGCCCGCGCTACGAGGCGACCCGGCACAACGTCGGTCAGATGGTCGTCGACGAGATCGCGGCACGTCGCGGCGAGAGCTTCCGGGAGCACAAGGGCGGCGCGCGCGTCGTCGAGACCTGGCTGAAGCCGGGCGCCGACAAGCTGGTCCTCGCGAAGCCGAACACGTTCATGAACGTGTCCGGCACGCCTGTCGCGGCGCTGGCGCGCTTCTACTCGGTGCCGGTCGAGCAGGTCGTCGTCGTGCATGACGAGCTGGACATCCCCTTCGACACGGTGAGGCTCAAGACCGGTGGTGGCCACGGCGGGCACAACGGCGTGCGCGATGTCGCGCGGGCCCTCGGGACCGCCGACTTCCCGCGCGTGCGGGTGGGCATCGGCCGCCCCGTGGGGCGTCAGGATCCGGCCGACTGGGTGCTCGCCCCGTTCGGCAAGGAGGAACGGCCGAACCTGCCGATCCTCATCTCGGATGCCGCGGACGCGGTCGAGCTGCTCGTCGCCGAGGGGCTCCTGGCCGCCCAGCAGAAGCATCACGCCCCGCGCTGACCGTGCCGCGCGGCAGGTGATGCGAGCGTCAGCTCGCGAAGTCGACGAACCCGGCCGCGCTGCCCGTGGAGAACGCGATGAGCAGCACGACGAAGAAGATCATCGGTGCGAGCACGGCGACGACGAGTGCACCGATCCCCGCGCCGCGCCCCTGCTTCTTCCGGATGGCGATGATCCCGATCACGATCGCGGCGATGCCCAGGATCGTGCCGGTCCAGAACGACAGCTCCGCCCACAGCACCTGATCCCGCGCCGGTGAGAGCACGCTCAGGACATCGTCGTTCGTCGTGGTGATGCCCTCGGGCAGGCGTCGTCCGATCTCGAATCCGGCGACGCCGACGACGATCGGCGTGACCACAGCCGCCACGACCGAGAAGATCAGCGCGAGGATACCGAGGAAGCCGGATGCGCGCGGGGCCGTCTCGGGGACCGCGTAGGCGCCCGCCGGCGCGGCGTAGCCACCCACCGGGACCTGATAGGCACCGGGAGGGGCGGCCTGGGGTGCGAGTTGCACGGCATAGGCAGGTGCCGTCGGGTAGGCCGGCGCTGCCTGGTACGCGGGCGGCGACGGAGGAGCGAGAGGTGCCTGATACGCGGGAGGCGCCTGCGGCGCGGGAGCCGCCTGGGGCGTCGCCGCCGGGGGCGCAGCCGGGAATGCCGGGGGAGGAGGCGGGACCGCGCCGAACGGCACAGGCGGAACGGGAGGTACGGCGCCGGACGGAGGTGGCAGCTGCGGATCGGTCACGACCCCCATCCTAGAGGCCGTCCTCAGACGCGGCGGAGCAGACCCACCCGGTCGTAGACGTCGGACAGGGTCGCGTCGGCGACGGCATCCGCTCGTCCGGCATTGTCCGCGAGGATGCGGTCGAGTTCTGCAGGGTCGTCGAGAAGCTCGAGGGCACGGGCGCGCACCGGTTCGAACTCGTTCACCACGACCTCGGCGAGCCCCTTCTTGAAGTCGCCGTAGCCGCGGCCCGCGTACTCGCCCTCGATCGCGGCGACCTGACGGCCCGAGAGGGCCGCGTAGATCGTCAGCAGGTTCGAGACGCCCGGCTTGTTCTCGCGGTCGAACCGCACGGAGCCTTCGTTGTCGGTCACGGCGCGCATGATCTTCTTCGCGGACTTCGCGGGGTCGTCCAGCATCCACAGCACGCCGGCGTCGCTCTCCGCAGACTTCGACATCTTCGACGTCGGGTTCTGCAGGTCGTAGATGCGCGCGGTCTCCTTCTGGATCACCGGCATCGGCACGGTGAACGTGGTCCCGAAGCGCGAGTTGAAGCGCTCGGCGAGATCGCGCGTGAGCTCGACGTGCTGCTTCTGGTCGTCGCCGACCGGAACCACATCCGTCTGGTACAGGAGGATGTCGGCGGCCATGAGGACCGGGTACGTGAACAGGCCGACGCTCGTCGCATCCTGACCGTAACGGGCCGACTTGTCCTTGAACTGCGTCATCCGACCGGCTTCGCCGAAGCCGGTGATGGTGCTGAGGATCCACGCCAGCTCGGCGTGCGCGCGCACGTGCGACTGCACGTACAGCGTCGACACCGACGGCTCGATGCCTGCGGCGATGTACTGCGCCGCCGTGCGCCGCGTCTTCTCCCGCAGCTCGGCAGGGTCCTGGGCGACGGTGAGCGCATGCAGGTCGACGACGGAGAAGTACGCGTCGTACGAAGCCTGCAGATCCCGCCACTGGAGGAGCGCGCCGATGTAGTTGCCGATCTGGAGGGAGTCGGCGGAGGGCTGCATTCCGGAGTAAAGGCGAGGTTTCGTCACGACATCAATCCTATGGGGATGCCGGTGGCCGATCTGCGCGCCGGAGCGTTCTACGCTGTGGGCATGATGTTCGCAGCTCCTCGGACCTCCCGCTCCCCGCGTCGGGGGGACCGCGCTCTCTATGTCGAGATCCTCATCGACGCGCCGCTCGAGACGATCTGGGAGCTCACTCAGACGCCCGAGCAGCACGTGCGGTGGGATGCGCGCTTCTCCGCGATCATCCCGACGCATCGGCGGCCGAACGGCGCGCAGGAGTTCCGCTACGAGCGGGGCCTCGGCCTCCACACCATCCGCGGCACCGGCGTCTCTCTCGGCGACCGTCGAGGGCAGGCCGGCGAGCGGACGTCGGCGCTCGCCTTCGACACGAACGATCCGCTGTCTCCGCTCGGCGCGGGTCGCGGTTACTGGCGGTACGTGCCGACTCCCGAGGGCGTCCGCTTCCTCACCGGCTACGACTACGCGCCGGGCTGGGGACTGCTCGGCCGCGTGCTCGATCCGCTCGTCACGCGCCGGTTCGTCTGGTGGCTCACCGCGTGGAGCTTCGACCGCCTCCGCCTGTGGGCGGAGGACGGGGTCCCGCCGGAGGAGACCGGCTGGTGGCGCTCGCTCCGGCCGGGGCGGCGGCCGCGCGCCCACGCCCGCCGATGCCGGAAGCGCCCCGCCCGCACGGGCGGCCGCACCATCATGCAGAACGCTCCGGCGTCGTTGACGGAGATCGCCGCATGAGCGGGCAGAGCGTCTTCGAACGCGCTCTCGGCGACGACTTCGCGCGTCTGCATCCGATGATGAGGAGGCGCTTCGGCGTCGGGGTCGACGCCGGATACGGCTGCATCGGACGCGGGGTGATGACCGAGGTGCGGCGCGGGCCCTGGTGGACCCTTCCCTTCCTCATGATCGGGACGATGCGGAACATCATGTTCCCCGAGCGGGGCCGTGACATCCCCTTCCAGATCGACAATCATGCCTACATCGACAGCCTCGGCAGGGAGACCGTCACCTTCGTGCGGACGATGACGATCCGGCCGGGCCGGCGGCGCCGGTTCGACGCGACGATGATCTACAGCGAGGAGCGGAGGAGGATCGTCGACTACCTCGGCACCCATCAGCACCTGGCCGTCGACCTCGACCTCGAAGTCACCGCGGACGGAGGCCTTCGGCTGTCGTCGGGTCCGCAGCGCTTCTACGAGGGGCCGATCGCCTTCCGGTTCCCGATGTTGCTCAGCGGACGGGCGCACCTGACCGAGCGCTTCGACGACGAGCGCGACTGCTTCGTCATCGATCTCGAGGTGCGCAACGACATCCTCGGCTTCCTCTTCGGCTATCGAGGGACGTTCGTCTGCGAATTCCCGGAGAACGCGGACGTGCCGGAGACGGTGAAGCCGACCCGTGAGGAGGTGCGCGAGTGATCGCCCGCGGTGAGGTATTCCTGGCGGCGCTGGGACCCGACGCCGAGCGCCTGCATCCCGAGATCCTGGCGCAGATGCGGACGCCCACGGTGCTCGACAGCGCGGAGGGCGTGTTCACGGTCGCCGGCAGCCGTTTCGGTCGGCTCGGCGCGCTCGCGCAGCCGATCGTCGGGCCGCGGATGCTGGTGACCCGCTTCGGTCATGACGTGCCGTTCTCGCTCCGCTCGCGCGCCGGCCGCACGGCGGCAGGGCGGGCGACCCTCGACACGACGAGGGAGTTCCGCTTCCCCGGCGCGACGCAGTTCATCTCGGACAGGCTCACCGTGAGCGTGGTCCCCGGTCTCGTGCGCAACCTGCTGGGGGCGCGAGGACGGGTCGAGCTCATCGAGGAATGCAGCGTGACGGCCGACGGCGCCCTGCGGATGCGGACGCGTCGGATCGCTCTGCGACTCTGGGGCCGACGCTTCGCCCTGCGCGGCATCCTCGGCATCACCGTCGACCTCGAGGACGGTTGGGACGAGGCTCACGGCCGGCGCACGATCGAGATGCGGGCCCGAAACCCTCTGGTCGGGACGATCCTCGAGTACCGCGGCTGGTATCGCCACGTCGAGGACGAGCCTGCGATACTTCGTCCATGACCTCGACCCCGAGCCCCGCCGGACGCGGCGCACGGATCGTCGGCATCGTCCTGACGGTCCTCGTCGGCGCTCCGTTCCTGCTGTTCACCTGGATGGCGCTCAGCAGCCGGTTCGGACTCGGCAGCGCGGATCCGCACGGATACGCGCTCATCTTCGGCACGTTCCTGGCGCTGGTCGCGGGGATAGCGCTCGCGCTCGTCGTCCCGCTGATGTTCCGATCCGGACGACGAGGCTCCGCCTACCTCGGCAGCCTGATCGTCTACCTGCTCGTCGCGGCGGCGCTGATCGTCTCGTTGATCACGGCGTGAACCGCGACGGATCCTGGCGTCGACTGAGCCGGGCTCAGTACGTGTAGTCGACGACGACCGGCGCGTGATCGCTCCAGCGCTGGTCGTAGGCGGCGGCGCGGGCCACGTGGTACGTCTGCACGCGTTCCGCCAGGGACGGCGTCGCGAGGTGGTAGTCGATGCGCCACCCGGAGTCGTTGTCGAAAGCCTGACCTCGCATCGACCACCAGGTGTACGGGCCGTCCACCTCGCCGTGGAACCGTCGGCCGACGTCGACCCAGCCGAGCCCGGTGCCCACCGAGCCGTCGACACCCGTGACCTGCGTGCCGGCCTCGCCGAGGAAGCGGTCGAAGTACGCCCGCTCGCGGGGGAGGAAGCCCGCCTTCTTGCGATTGCCGCGCCAGTTCTTGATGTCGAGCTCGCGGTGCCCGACGTTGAGGTCTCCCGTCACCAGCGCCAGCGCGTCATCCGCACCCAGCTCGGTGAGACGGGTGCCGAACGCGTCGAGGAACTTCCACTTCTCCTCCTGCTTCGGCGTATCGGCCTCGCCCGAGTGCACGTAGGCGCTCACGACCGTGATCGGACGCTCGCCGATGAGGAAGTCGGCTTCGATCCAGCGCCCCTTCGAGTCGAAGTCGTCAGGGCCGAGCGCGGTGCGGCTGGCCAGAGCCGGGGTGCGGCTGGCGATGGCGACACCGGCGCGGCCCTTGGCCGTGGCCTCGTCGTGCACGAAGGACCATCCCGGCAGTGCCGCCTCGAGATGCTCGTCCTGTCCGCGGACCTCCTGCAGGGTGAGGATGTCGATGTCGGCGGCGTCGAGCCAGGAGCTCATGCCGTTGCGAGCGGCCGCTCGGATTCCGTTGACATTGACCGAGGCGATACGCAGATGAGGCATGGAGACAAGCCTAACGAGCGCCGCCGACATCCCGAGACGGCCGGTGCAGGTCGGTCAGCAGGCGCTGCGCGAGGGGCGTCGGTTCCGGCGGGGGAGGGGCAGCGGCCTCGAGAGCCGCGAGATCCGCCTCGGCATCCCGCACGGCCCGTCCCGCCTGCCACGCGCGATACCAGGGCGCCGCGTCGCGCACGGCCTCGGCCTCGCGAAGCCGGATGCGCGCGGCCGACACCAGGGTCCGATGCTCGGCGAGACGTCGCTCCGCCTCGGTCTGGGACAGCAGCGGGAGGTCCCGGTCCAGCGCGGTGACCGCGATCCATGAGGACGCCACCAGCATCACCACGCCGTTCACGCGGAACCACAGCAGGAGGCCGATGAAGATCGCGAACGTGGCGAGCAGCGGATTCGACGGCGTGTAGCTCAGCAGGAACCCCGCACCGTACTGGAGGATCGTCATCGCGCCGCCGCCGAGGAGAGCACCCGGCCAGATGACGCGCCAGTCCAGGGACGTCCCGGTGAGGAACCGCACCATGGCGGCCAGGGCCGAGGAGAGCAACGCGAACGAGACGAGCACGGTGCCGATCCGGATGCTGATGTTGATGCCGTCGGAACCGGAATCCCAGTCGAGCAGGCTGAGCGCCCAGCTCAGGGCCGCAGCGCTGGCGGAGCTGAGGACGGAGCCGGCGATGAGGGCGACTCCGAACAGGAGCGCCGCCAGCAGGTCGCGCGCCTTGAGGAGCACGTAGCTGCGCAGATCCGGCGGCAGGCCGAAGATGTCCCTGGTCGCGCGCCGCGAGAACGTCACCCACCCGATGGCGGTCCAGATCACGGTGCCGAGGGCGATCAGACCCGTGACGCTCAGCACACCCGTCGTGCTCGCGGCGATCTCCTTCACCTGCTCGGGGGTGAACACGCCGCCCTGCTCCTCGATCAGGTGGGGGATGTAGCTGTTGATGATCTCGATCATGCCGTCGACGGCCGCGGTGCTTCCCCCGAGCCAGAGACCCGCGATGGCGAAGGCGAGATAGATCGCCGCGAAGATCGCGAACAGCGCCTGATAGCTCACGCCGGCGGCGAGGAGGAAACCGTTGTGCTGCAGGAAATGACGCCACACCCGCACCGGGAAGAGGCCGAGGGTGCGGCGGGTCAGCGCCGTCGCGCGCTCGACGGCCGCATCGAAGCGACCGGGCTCGGCCGCGGCGCGATCGGGATCAGACACGTGCTCACCCTATCCAAGCAGTGAGAACGGGCGGGCTCCCGAAGGAGTCCGCCCGTTCTCGTGCGTCGATGCGTCGGATCAGGGACGGCCGCGGAGGACGGCCTGCTTGACCTCGGCGATGGCCTTGGTGACCTCGATGCCGCGGGGGCATGCCTCGGAGCAGTTGAAGGTCGTGCGGCAGCGCCAGACGCCCTCCTTGTCGTTGAGGATGTCGAGACGCACGGCCGCGTTGTCGTCGCGCGAGTCGAAGATGAAGCGGTGCGCGTTCACGATGGCCGCCGGGCCGAAGTACTGTCCGTCGGTCCAGAAGACCGGGCACGACGAGGTGCACGCGGCGCACAGGATGCACTTGGTCGTGTCGTCGAAGATCTCGCGGTCGGCGATGGTCTGGACGCGCTCCTTGCCCTTCTCCGGCACGGAGTTCGCGACGAGGAACGGCTGCACCTCGCGGTAGGAGGCGAAGAACGGCTCCATGTCCACGACGAGGTCCTTCTCGAGCGGCAGGCCCTTGATGGCCTCGACGTAGATCGGCTTCGAGATGTCGAGGTCCTTGATCAGCGTCTTGCAGGCGAGGCGGTTGCGGCCGTTGATGCGCATGGCGTCCGACCCGCAGATGCCGTGGGCGCAGGAGCGGCGGAACGTGAGGGAGCCGTCGACCTCCCACTTGATCTTGTGCAGCGCGTCGAGCACGCGGTCGGTGGAGTAGAGCTCCACGTCGTAGTCGACCCAGTGCGGCTCGGCGTCGACCTCGGGGTCGAAACGCCGGATGTTGAACGTGACGATGAAGGACTGGATGCCGGTCTCTTCGGTCGTGCTCGCGGGGGATTCTGCGATGGCGGTGGACATGCTCAGTACTTCCTCTCCATCGGCGGGTAGTTGAACTCGCCCTGCTCGTTCTTCGTGAACACGACGGGCTTCCAGTCCAGCTTGATGTGGTCGCTCGGCGTCGAGGAGTGCGGGTCACCGGTCAGGTAGGCCATGGTGTGCTTCATGTACTTCTCGTCGTCGCGCTTCGGGAAGTCGTCGCGCATGTGACCGCCGCGGCTCTCCTGGCGGTTCTGTGCGGCGTAGACGACGACCTCGGCGATGTCGAGGAGGAAGCCCAGCTCGACGGCTTCGAGCAGATCGGTGTTGAACCGCTGGCCCTTGTCGTCGACGTGCACGTTCATGTAGCGATCGCGCAGTTCCTTGATGACGCCCAGCACGTGCTCGAGTGACTCGTGCGTGCGGAAGACCTGCGCGCCCTTGTCCATCTCGTCCTGCAGGGCCTTGCGGAGCACGGCGATGCGCTCGGTTCCCTGGTTGTTGCGAAGGCCCTCGAGCATGCCGGAGACGAAGGCGGCCGGGTTCTCGGGGAGCGGCACGAATTCGGCCGTCTTCACGTACTCGACCGCCTTGCGGCCGGCGCGCTTGCCGAACACGTTGATGTCGAGCAGGGAGTTGGTGCCCAGGCGGTTGGCGCCGTGCACCGACACGCAGGCGCACTCGCCGGCGGCGTACAGGCCCGGCACGACGGTGTCGTTGTCGGCCAGCACCTCGGCGTCGTTGTTCGTCGGGATGCCGCCCATCGCGTAGTGCGCGGTCGGCATCACGGGCACGGGCTCGACGACCGGGTCGACACCCAGGTACGTGCGGGCGAACTCCGTGATGTCGGGGAGCTTGGTCTCGAGCACCTCGGCGCCGAGGTGCGTGCAGTCGAGGAGGACGTAGTCCTTGTGCGGGCCGGCGCCGCGACCTTCCGCGACCTCCTGGACCATGCAGCGGGCGACGATGTCACGCGGAGCGAGGTCCTTGATCGTGGGGGCGTAGCGCTCCATGAAGCGCTCGCCCGAGGCGTTGCGGAGGATCGCGCCCTCGCCTCGCGCGCCCTCGGTGAGGAGGATGCCGAGTCCGGCGAGTCCGGTCGGATGGAACTGGAAGAACTCGAGGTCCTCGAGCGGGAGGCCCTTGCGCCAGACGATGCCGACGCCGTCACCGGTCAGGGTGTGCGCGTTCGAGGTCGTCTTGAAGATCTTGCCGAAGCCTCCGGTGGCGAAGATCACGGCCTTCGCCTGGAAGACGTGGAGCTCGCCGGTGGCCAGGTCGTAGGCGACGACGCCGGAGACCTGCGTCTTGCCGTCGGCATCCTTCACCGTCAGCAGGTCGAGCACGTAGTACTCGTTGAAGAAGTTGATGCCGAGCTTGACGCAGTTCTGGAAGAGCGTCTGCAGGATCATGTGACCGGTGCGGTCGGCGGCGTAGCACGCGCGGCGGACCGGGGTCTTGCCGTGCTCGGCGGTGTGACCGCCGAAGCGGCGCTGGTCGATCTTGCCCTCGGGGGTGCGGTTGAACGGCAGACCCATGTTCTCGAGGTCGATGACCGCGTCGATGGCCTCCTTGGCGAGGATCTCCGCCGCGTCCTGGTCGACGAGGTAGTCGCCGCCCTTGACGGTGTCGAAGGTGTGCCACTCCCAGGAATCCTCTTCGACGTTCGCGAGCGCCGCCGCCATGCCGCCCTGCGCCGCACCGGTGTGCGAGCGGGTCGGGTAGAGCTTGGAGATCACGGCGGTCTTCGCGCCGGGTCCGGCCTCGATCGCCGCGCGCATGCCGGCGCCGCCGGCGCCCACGATGACGATGTCGAACTGGTGGTAGTGGATGCCGTCGCGGACGACGGAATCCTGGGTCTCGGTAGTCACTTGTTCTTCAGCCTTCTTCTTCAGTTCCCGACCAGCGCGGCGCATTCGGTCCAGAGGGTGCTGTCCTCTGTGACGCCCAGGCACGGGTCGAACGTGAACACGACGAGCGTGCCGAGGATGATGAGGAGGCCGGCGGCCAGGCCGATCGCCCAGACGAGAGCCTTGCGAGCCTTCTCGGTGGTCACGTAGTCGTTCACGATGGTGCGCATGCCGTTGCCGCCGTGGATCAGTGCGAGCCACAGCATCAGCACGTCCCACCACTGCCAGAACGGCGTGGCGAACTTGCCGGCGATGAAGGCGAAGTCCAGGGCGTGGATGCCCTCGCCGACCATGAGGTTGATGAAGAGGTGGCCGAAGATCAGCACCACGAGCACGACGCCCGAGAGGCGCATGAAGAGCCAGCCCCACTTCTCGAGGTTGAATCCGCGCTGACGGCGGGCGGGAGCGACGACGGTCTGCGCGGACATCAGTGCCCCCCTCCGAACCCGGCGAAGGCGAGCATCAGGTGGCGCGGCACGAAGCCGGCCATGATGACGACCCAGACCGCGAGCACGCCCCAGAACAGCTGGCGCTGGTACTTGGCGCCCTTCGACCAGAAGTCGATGGCGATGATGCGGAGGCCGTTCATCGCGTGGAACACGATGCCGGCGACCAGCACGACCTCGCCGAGCGCCATGATCGGGTTCTTGTATGTGCCGATGACGGCGTTGTACGCCTCCGGCGACACCCTGATCAGCGCCGTGTCGAGCACGTGCACCAACAGGAAGAAGAAGATGGCGACTCCGGTGATGCGATGAAGCACCCACGACCACATGCCTTCGCGACCCCGGTAGAGGGTGCCGCGGGGGGTCTTGGAAGTGGTTTCCGAAATCGACGGTGTCAAGCGAGCGCTTGTGGACACGGTCGTCCTCCCTGGATCGATGTGACTCGGTCGCGTGCTGCGCAAGTGTCAGGCACGCCCGATCGCTGTCCATCCTATTCCCGTCTGCGGAGGGGGAGCGACGAAGGGGAGCCTAAGTTATCTCGACGTCGAGATGTTCAGAGCGCGGACACCCGGGGATACCCTGGCAGGGTGACCCAACCCATCCAGGACTTCTACGCGGTGATCCCCGCCGGCGGCATCGGCAGCAGGCTGTGGCCGCTCTCGCGCGCCGACGCCCCCAAGTTCCTCCACGACCTCACGGGTTCCGGGCACTCGCTGCTGCGCGACACGTGGGATCGGCTGGTGCCCCTCACGGGCCCTGACCGGATCGCGGTCGTCACCGGTCGCGCGCACCGTGCCGCTGTCGAGGCGGAGCTCCCCGGCATCGCCGATCTCAACGTGTTCCTCGAGTCCGAGCCGCGCGAGTCGGCCGCCGCGATCGGACTGGCCGCCGCGATCCTGCACCGCCGCGACCCCGACGTGATCATCGGATCGTTCAGTGCCGACCACGTGATCCGCGGCACGCGCGTGTTCGAGTTCGCCGTCCGCGACGCCGTCGAGGTCGCCCGCGAGGGGTACATCTGCACGATCGGGATCGCGCCCACGGAGCCGGCGATCGGATTCGGCTACATCAAGAAGGGCCCGGAGCTCGTCGTCGAGCGTGCCCGCGAGGCCGCCCTCGTGGAGAGCTTCGTCGAGAAGCCGGACCTGGAGACGGCGAAGGCCTATCTCGCCGATCGCGGCTATCTCTGGAACGCCGGCATGTTCATCGCCAAGGCGAGCGTGCTGCTGGAGGAGCTCGCCGCCAACGAGCCCGAGCTGCACGCCGGACTGCTCGAGCTCGCCGAGGCATGGGACGACCGCGATCGCCGCGGACCTGCGGTCGACCGGATCTGGCCGCGCCTGAAGAAGATCGCGATCGACTACGCGGTCGCGGAGCCGGCAGCCCGGCGCGGCCGACTGGCCGTCGTGCCAGGACACTTCGACTGGGACGACGTCGGCGACTTCGCCTCGCTCACCAAGCTCATCACGAACGGGCGAAAGAACGACCTGGCCGTTCTCGGCCCCAACGCACGCGTGCTCTCGGATGCCGCGAGCGGCATCCTCGTCAGTCAGACCTCCCGCGTCATCAGCCTGGTGGGCGTGCAGGACATCGTCGTGGTGGACACCCCTGACGCCCTGCTGGTCACGACCGTGCAGCACGCGCAGCGCGTCAAGGGCGTCGTGGAGTCCCTCAAGCTGAACGGGCAGGGCGACGTGCTCTGATGAGCGCCGTCGGATGCTCATCGGCTGGGTTGGTTTCAGCTTTGTAACCTTTCGCCAGCACGTGCGGGGCGAGCGCGTACAAAAGTTGAAACAGTAGGTAACTTTGATCGATCCGCGATGGCCGCGGTTTCGTTGAGGGAGGCATCAGTTGACCATCTCCACCACCAAGAAGCTGCTCGGCGCGACAATCGCCGCGGGCGTCATCTTCGCACTTGCCGGCTGCGGCCAGGCCCCGACCGATGACGCCGGCGGTTCGGAGGGCGCTGCGGACTCCGACTTCCTCCCCTGCCTCGTCTCCGACGCGGGCGGCTGGAACGACAAGTCGTTCAACCAGTCGGCGAAGGAAGGCATGGACGCCGCCGCGGAGGAGCTCGACGTCAAGCCGCTCGAGTTCGAGTCGGCGAACGACAACGACTACGCGCCGAACCTCGAGACCGCGGTCTCCGAGGGCTGCTCGCTCATCGTCGCCGTCGGCTTCAAGCTGGCCGCCGCGACGGTCGAGTCGGCGCTCGCGAACCCCGAGATCGACTACGCGATCATCGATGACTACGCCGACACCGACTTCGACGGCACCACCGATGCTCCGAACATCAAGCCGCTCGTCTTCGACACGGCTCAGGCCGCCTACCTCGGCGGATACGCCGCGGCCGGCTGGTCCGCGCAGAGCGGCGTGAACAAGGTCGGCACCTTCGGCGGAATGCAGATCCCGTCCGTCGCCGTGTTCATGGACGGTTTCTCGCTCGGCGTCGACAAGTACAACGAGGACAAGTCGGCCGCCGTCCAGGTGTTCGGCTGGGACGTCGCCACGCAGGAGGGCTCCTTCACGGGCGGCTTCGACGCGAACGACACCGCCAAGCAGACCGCTCAGGGCGTGCTCGACCAGGGTGTCGACGTCATCCTTCCCGTCGGTGGCCCGGTCTACCAGAGCGCTGCGGCGGCGATCGCCGACAGCGGCAAGGACACGCTGATGATCGGTGTCGACAGCGACCTCGCGGTTGCCGACCCGAGCGTCGCGGGCGTCACGATGTTCTCGATCATGAAGGCGATCAACGTCGCCGTGAAGGACGCGACCACCGCTGCCGCCGCCGGCGACTTCGACCCGGCTCCGTACGTCGGAACGCTCGAGAACGAAGGCGTCAAGCTCTCCGGCTTCGGCGACTTCGAGGCCGAGCTCCCGGACGGGCTCCTCGACGAGATCGCGGCGCTCCAGGAGCAGATCATCTCCGGTGACATCAAGGTGGAGTCGAAGAACTCCCCGTAAGTCGCAGCCGGTCCAAGTGCGGGGCGAGTGGTGTGCAGGATGCCACTCGCCCCGCACTGTGATCGGACGAAGATCCTTCTGGACGACTCTTCTGGATAAGGTGCAGATATGAAGCTCGAACTTCGCGGCATCACCAAGCGATTCGGTACTCTCGTCGCCAACGACCACATCGATCTGGTGGTCGAACCGGGGCAGATCCACGCGCTGCTCGGTGAGAACGGCGCAGGCAAGTCCACGCTGATGAACGTCCTGTACGGCCTCTATCAGGCCGACGAGGGCGAGATCCTCCTCGACGACGTCGTGCAGCGCTTCCGCGGCCCCGGTGACGCGATGGCGGCCGGGATCGGCATGGTGCACCAGCACTTCATGCTCGTGCCCGTCTTCACGGTGGCGGAGAATGTGATGCTCGGCCACGAACAGACCAAGGCCCTCGGCACGCTCGACATCGCGAAGGCGCGAGAGCACGTGCGATCGGTGGCAGCGCGGTTCGGCTTCGACATCGACCCCGACGCGCTCGTCGGCGACCTCCCGGTCGGCGTCCAGCAGCGCGTCGAGATCATCAAGGCCCTTTCCCGCGATGCCAAGGTGCTCGTCTTCGACGAGCCGACGGCCGTGCTGACCCCGCAGGAGACGGACGAGCTCATGGGCATCATGCGCCAGCTCCGCGACGAGGGCACGGCGATCGTCTTCATCACCCACAAGCTCCGCGAGGTGCGCGAAGTCGCCGACAAGATCACGATCGTCCGTCTCGGACGCGTGGTCGGCGAGGCCTCGCCCTCGGCGACGAACGCCGAGCTCGCTTCGCTCATGGTCGGACGCGCCGTCGAGCTCACGGTGCACAAGGACGCGCCCCGTCTCGGCGACGGAGGACTCGAGATCTCGGGTCTGCGGGTGCTCACACCTGCCGGCGCGATCGTCGTCGACGGCATCGACTTCGCGGTGCGCCCGGGTGAGGTCCTCGCGATCGCGGGCGTGCAGGGGAACGGCCAGACCGAGCTGGTGGAGGCCATCGTCGGCCTCGCCGCTCGTGTGGAGGGGAGCATCACGCTCGACGGGACGGAACTCGTCGGCAAGAGCGTGCGCGCGATCCTCGACGCCGGCGTGGGCTTCGTCCCCGAGGACCGGACCGAAGACGGATTGGTCGCCGGTTTCTCCGTCGCGGAGAACCTGATCCTCGACCGCACAGACGACCGCACCTTCAGCCGCGGCGGAACCATCCTGCGGGGTGTGCTCGACGCCTTCGCCAAGGAGCGCATCCGCGAGTACGACATCCGCACGCAGGGGCCGGACACTCCGGCCGGCACGCTCTCGGGCGGCAACCAGCAGAAGGTCGTCATCGCGCGCGAGATGAGCCGTGAACTGCGGCTGCTGGTCGCCGCACAGCCGACCCGCGGCGTCGACGTCGGCTCGATCGAGTTCATCCACAAGCAGATCATCGAGACGCGCGATTCGGGCGTCCCGGTGATCGTCGTCTCCACCGAGCTCGACGAGGTCGCCGCCCTCGCCGACCGGATCGCGGTCATGTACCGCGGAGCGATCGTCGGCATCGTGCCCGGCGACACCCCCAGAGAGACACTCGGACTCATGATGGCCGGAGCGGCTGAAGGAGAGGTGGCGGCGTGAGCGGATCGACGCCCGGCGCGGGAGACGTGACCAAGGGCATCCCCCCGGAGCAGCTCGGCACGCCGACCGGCACGGTTCCCCGCGATTCCTCCGATGTGCCGCCGCCGCCCCGCGGCAACGTCATCCTCAAGGAGATGCTGCGCGGCAGCGCCGTCACGACGGTCCTCGCGATCGTCCTGGCGCTCATCGTCGGCGGCATCCTCATCGCCTCCACCAACGAAGACGTGCAGGAGGCCTCCGGCTACTTCTTCGCGAAGCCCGGCGACACGAT
Source organism: Microbacterium sp. A8/3-1 (assembly GCF_040267695.1). NCBI lineage: Bacteria > Bacillati > Actinomycetota > Actinomycetes > Micrococcales > Microbacteriaceae > Microbacterium > Microbacterium sp. A8/3-1. The sequence goes on from NZ_CP158357.1 coordinate 98,640, forward strand.
CGCCGCCGCCTGGAACGCGGTGTACAACGGGTACGAGGCGCTGTTCCGCGGTGCGATCTTCAACGCGCGCGGCGCTGATTTCGCGGCGCAGATCCGTCCGCTCACCAACACCCTCGGTTTCGCCGCGCCATTGATCGCCGCGGGCCTCGGTGTCGCACTCGCGTTCCGTGTGGGACTGTTCAACATCGGTGCACGCGGCCAGATGCTCATCGGCGTCGCGGTCGCCGCTCTGCTGACCTTCTCGCTCGACCTGCCGCTCTGGCTGCACATCCCCGTGACGCTGATCGCCGGTATCGCAGGCGGCGCGCTCTGGGGTGCCATCGCCGGCCTCATCAAGGCACGCACCGGTGCGCACGAGGTGATCCTCACGATCATGCTCAACTACATCGCGTACTACCTGCTGCTCTGGATGATCCGCACACCGGGCCTCCTGCAGAAGCCGGGCACGAACCAGGCACTGGGGTCGGCCACGCCGGAGAGCGCGCAGTTCCCGACGCTGCTCGGGCCGCAGTTCCCCCTTCTCGATTTCGGATTCGTGGTCGTGGTCGTGGCGACGCTGTTCGTCTGGTGGCTCATCGAGCGATCGTCGCTCGGCATGCGGATGCGCGCCGTCGGCGAGAACCCGCACGCGGCGCGTGCGGCGGGCATCAGCGTGCAGCGGGTCTACGTCTACGCGATGCTGTTCGCCGGAGGCCTCGCGGGCCTCGCGGGCATGAACCAGATCCAGGGTGCGGTCACGACCGGTGTCACCGAGACGATCGACGCCGGCATCGGCTTCGATGCGATCACCGTCGCGCTCCTCGGACGCAGCCGCGCCTGGGGCACCTTCGCCGCCGGCATCCTGTTCGGCGCGCTCAAGGCGGGATCGTTCTCGATGCAGGCGCAGGACATCCCGGTCGACATCGTGCTGGTCGTGCAGTCCCTGGTCGTGCTCTTCATCGCCGCGCCGCCGCTGCTGCGCGCCGTGTTCTTCCTGCCCAAGACCGACATCGAGAAGGCGGCCCGGCTCCGAGCCAAGGCCGCGAAGAAGGCGGTGACGGCATGATGTCTCTCGTGCACACCGAGGCAGCCGACGGCACGGTGCAGCTCGCGACCGTGAAGCAGCGGCACCTCAAGGCGCCGATCGTGCTGGCCGTCGCCGCTGCGCTCCTCGCGATCCTCTTCGTGTTCGTTCCGCGCGACGGCACCAGCACCTTCCGACTCTCCGACAAGTCGTCGGCGCTCGCGCTGCCCGACGTCGCCCTTCCGACGGCCTCGACCTTCTGGGTCGTGTTCGGCATCCTCGTCGTCCTGACGGTCGGAGCATTCCTCCGCGCATGGACGTATCGCAAGCCCTCGCTGTGGCTGGTCGTCGCGTTCAGCACGCTCGCCGTCTTCGCGTTCCTCGTCTGGGCATCCGCCGGCGGACTCGTCCCGGTCACGAGCCTGCTCTTCGGCGCGGTGTCGCTGTCGGTGCCGCTCGTGTTCGGCGCCCTGGGCGGCGTCATCGGCGAACGCGCCGGCGTGGTGAACGTCGCCATCGAAGGACAGCTGCTGCTCGGCGCCTTCTCGGCTGCGCTCCTCTCCAGCATCACCGGCAACCCGTTCGTCGGGCTGGTCGGAGCGATGATCGGCGGCGTCCTGGTGGCCAGCGTGCTCGCCGCGTTCGCGATCAAGTACCTCGTCGAGCAGGTCATCGTCGGCGTCGTGCTCAACGTGCTCGTCACCGGTCTCACCGGCTTCCTCTACGGGGCGCTGCTCGCTCCGAACGAGGCGACGCTGAACACCCCGGTGCGCTTCCCGCGCATCGAGATCCCCGTGCTGAGCGACATCCCGATCATCGGCCCCGTGCTCTTCAACCAGACGTTCATCGGGTATCTGATGTTCGTCACCGTCGCCGTCGTGGCCTGGGGCCTGTACCGCACCCGCTGGGGTCTGCGCCTGCGCGCCGTCGGCGAGCACCCGCAGGCCGCCGACACCGTGGGCATCAAGGTCAACCCGACCCGGTTCTGGAACGTGCTGCTGGCCGGTGCGATCGCGGGCATGGGCGGTGCGTACTTCACGCTCGTCTCGGTGCCGCAGTTCGGCAAGGACATGACGGCGGGTCTCGGCTTCATCGCCCTCGCCGCCGTGATCTTCGGTCGCTGGGACCCGATCCGTGCGACGCTCGCCGCGCTGCTGTTCGGCTTCGCGACGAACCTGCAGAACCTGCTCTCGATCCTGAAGACGCCGATTCCCGGCGAGTTCATGCTGATGCTCCCGTACCTGGTGACGCTGCTCGCGGTCGCCGGATTCGCGGGACAGATCAAGGCACCCGCGGCAGACGGCAAGCCGTACATCAAGTCCTAGCCGTGTCCCGAAGAAGGAAGCTCCACAATGACTGACATCGACTGGGACGAGCTCCGTCAGGTCGCGACCGATGCCATGACGAAGGCGTACGCGCCGTACTCGCGGTATCGCGTCGGCGCAGCGGCGCTCGTCGGCGACGGACGCATCGTCGCCGGCTGCAACGTCGAGAACGCCTCCTACGGCGTGACGCTGTGCGCCGAATGCGCGCTCGTCGGCGACCTGCACATGTCGGGCGGCGGCCAGCTGGTCGCGTTCGTGTGCGTCAACAACGACGGGCAGACGATCATGCCGTGCGGTCGCTGCCGCCAGCTGCTCTTCGAGCACGCCATGCCCGGGATGCTGTTGGAGACCGTCTCCGGCATCCGCACGATCGACGAGGTGCTGCCCGACGCGTTCGGGCCCCGAGACCTGGAGGATGCACGATGACCGTCGAGCCCTACGATGCAGTGGATGTCATCCGCGCCAAGCGGGACGGCGGCGCCGTGCCCGAGAAGGCGCTTCGGTGGATGGTCGACGCCTACACCCGCGGCTACGTCTCCGACGCGCAGATGGCCTCGTTCGCGATGGCGATCTTCCAGCGCGGTATGGAGCGCGACGAGATCCGTGTGCTGACCGATGCGATGATCGCGTCGGGGGAGCGGATGAGCTTCGCCTCGCTCGGCAAGAAGACCGTCGACAAGCACTCCACGGGCGGCGTCGGTGACAAGATCACCCTTCCGCTCGCGCCGCTGGTGGCGTCGTTCGGCGTGGCGGTGCCGCAGCTGAGCGGTCGCGGCCTCGGTCACACCGGCGGCACGCTCGACAAGCTCGAGTCCATCCCCGGCTGGCGCGCGGCGCTCAGCAACGAGGAGATGTTCGCGCAGATGCAGGGCGACGTGGGAGCGGTCATCTGTGCGGCGGGGTCGGGCCTCGCACCCGCCGACAAGAAGCTCTACGCTCTGCGCGACGTGACGGGAACGGTCGAGGCCATCCCGCTGATCGCGTCGAGCATCATGTCGAAGAAGATCGCCGAGGGCACGGACGCCCTCGTCCTCGACGTCAAGTTCGGCTCCGGCGCCTTCATACAGGACATCGATCGCGCCCGGGAGCTGGCCCGCACGATGGTCGCGCTCGGCACCGATTCCGGTGTCGCGACGACCGCGCTGCTGACCGACATGAACGTCCCGCTGGGGTTCGCGATCGGCAACGCCAACGAGGTGCGCGAATCCGTGGAGATCCTCGCCGGCGGCGGCCCCTCCGACGTCCGTGAGCTGACCATCGCGCTCGCGCAGGAGATGCTCTCCCTCGCCGGGAAGCCGGATGCCGACGTGGAGGCCGCCCTCGACGACGGCCGTGCGATGGACAGCTGGAAGGCGATGATCCGCGCCCAGGGCGGCGATCCGGATGCCGAGCTGCCGACCGCACGCGAGACGCACGTCGTCACGGCTCCGACCGACGGCGTCGTGACCCGCATGGACGCGCTGCCGTTCGGCATCGCCGCCTGGCGTCTGGGTGCGGGGCGCGCCCGTGCCGAGGACCCCGTGGTCTTCGAGGCGGGCATCGACCTGCACGTCAAGCCGGGCGATCGTGTCGACGCCGGGCAGCCGCTGTTCACGCTGTCCGCGGCGGACGAGGCGCGGTTCCCGCGGGCGATCGAGGCGCTCGAGGGCTCGTGGGCGATCGGGGACAAGGCGCCGGCCGCCGGTCCCATCGTGCGCGAGCGCATCACCGCCTGACGGCGACCGCTAACCTGAACTCAGCACTTCCGCCACCGAGAGGATCACCATGTCGATCGATGCGAACGGCGACGTCACCATCCAGGGGATCTCCCTCCGCAGCCTGCCCAAGGTGTCGCTGCACGACCACCTGGACGGCGCCCTGCGACCGGCCACGATCATCGAGCTGGCGGACGAGATCGGCCTCGAGGTGCCGGAGGCGGAACCCGCCGCGCTCGGCAGTTGGTTCGCGAAGCAGAGCGACTCCGGCTCGCTCGTGGAGTATCTGAAGACCTTCGACCTCACCACCGCCGTGATGCAGACGCAGGAGGGACTCACGCGGGTCGCGCGCGAGTTCGTCCAGGACCTGGCGGCGGACGGCGTGATCTACGGCGAGGTGCGCTGGGCTCCGGAGCAGCATCTGAGCCGCGGCCTCACGCTGGAGCAGACCGTCGAGGCCGTGCAGCAGGGCATCGAGGAGGGCGAGGACGCCGCGGACCGCGACGGTCGCAGCATCCGCGTCGGCCAGCTGATCACCGCGATGCGCCATACGGATCGCTCTCTGGAGATCGCCGAGCTCGCGGTGGACTTCCGTGGACGCGGTGCCGTCGGCTTCGACATCGCCGGGCCCGAGGACGGCTTCCCGCCGTCGAACCACCGCAAGGCCTTCGACTACCTCGCCGAGAACTTCTTCCCGGTGACCGTGCACGCCGGTGAGGCCGCCGGACCCGCATCGATCCGCTCGGCACTGCTCGACGGTCGCGCTCTGCGCCTCGGCCACGGCGTGCGCATCGCGGAAGACCTCCAGGTCGTCACCCAGGAGGGCGACGAGGTGCAGGTGCAGTTCGGGGAGCTGGCCCGCTGGGTGCGCGATCGCGAGATCCCGCTGGAGCTCTCCCCGTCGTCGAACCTGCAGACCGGGGCCATCGCCGCATGGGGCACCACGCTGGCCGACCACCCGTTCGACCTGCTCTACCAGCTCGGCTTCGCGGTCACGGTCAACGTGGACAACCGCACGATGAGCGCCACGTCTCTCACCCGCGAGCTCGCCCTGCTCGTCGAGGCATTCGAGTACGACCTCGACGACCTCGAGACCTTCCAGTTCAACGCGGCCGCAGCCGCCTTCCTGCCGGTCGAAGAGCGCGAAGAGCTCGTCGAGATGATCGCCGAAGGATTCAACGACTGAGATGTCTCGCACCACTCGACGTCGGGCGAGCGTTCTCGCCGTGATCGTGGGCGCCGCCGTCGTCCTCTTGGGCGGGGGAGCCGTCGCCGCCTTCGTCTGGACCAACGGGACGCCCGACGCGGAGAAGAAGCCGACGACGACGGCGTCGGACCTTCCCACGCCGGAGCCCGAGCCCGAACCGCTCTCGGCCGCCGAGCAGATCCTCGCCGACGCCGACAATCCGCTGGCCTGCGCGGTGTCCTTCGCCGGTGACGGCATCATGCAGGATCCCATGCTGCAGTGGCAGAACGGCCTCTACGTGGCGCTGCCGATCCCAGCGTCGGATGGACGGGTCTTCGCCGGCTGGTACGCGACGCCGGACGACGCCGCGGCTCTCACCCCCGAGGCCCGTGTCAACGGCGCCGATCCGGTGACGTGCACCGACCAGCAGATCGAGCTCCACGGCGCCTGGACGACGCCGGAGGAGAACGTCGCCGCCAACACGCAGGTCTCGATCCTGATGTACCACCAGTTCACGACGAACCCCGACGGCGAGTCCGGGTGGCTGCGGGGGAACTACGCGTACATCGGCGACTTCGACGCCCAGATGAACCACATCGCCACGACGGGCTTCTACCTGCCGACGTGGGACGAGCTGAGTGCTTTCATCGACGGGCGTCTGTACCTTCCCGCCCGTTCGGTGATCATCACGGACGACGATGCGGATCAGACCTGGTTCGACCTCGCGGTGCCGCTCGTGGAGAAGTACGAGCTGCTCACGACCTCGTTCATGATCACGGCGTACCGCTCGGACCCGCCGCCGTCCATCTACGTCCTGAGGCGTTCGCACACGCACGACATGCACCAGGCCGGGGCCAACGGCCAAGGTCGCATCGTCAACTGGACGCCCGACGAGATCGCCGCGGACCTCAACATGTCCGGTGACATCCTCGGCGTCCGCGAGGTCATCGCCTACCCGTTCGGGCACTACAACGACACGGCCAAGCAGGGCGTCCTGCAGGCCGGCTATGAGATGGCGCGGACGATCGAGCCGGGCTATGTCACGATCGGCACCGACAAGCTCGCGCTTCCCGTCGTGCGCATCGACTACGGGATGGGGCTGGACGCGCTGATCAAGCGCATCGGCTGACGCCCGATGTCCCGGCAGGATGGTCGCATGCCTGCTTCCGTGCTCATCGTCGGCCCCGCCTCGTGGAACACCCTCGTCGTCCTCGACCGGCTCCCGGAGCCCGTCCCGCACATGCAGTTCGCGGAGGAGACGTGGGAGACGGTCGGCGGGACGAGCGCCGGAAAGGCGCTCAGCCTCACGGCGCTCGGGCGTGCGACGACGCTCTACGCGCAGGCGGGCGACGACGAGCAGGGCGACAGGCTCCGCGATGCACTGCGCGCCGCCGGGGTGAACGTGCGGTGGGCGGACGGAGTGACGGAGCGGCACCTCAACCTGATGACCCGCGGGGGTGAACGGGTCTCGCTGTACCTCGCCGCCCCGCGGGCGACGGCGGGCGCCCTCGACGACGCCGTGCGGGCTGCGATGACGGCCGCCGACGTGGTCGTGCTCGATCTCGGAGCGGAGTCCGAGCGGCTGCTGCCTCTGGCGCGCGCGGTCGGTACGCCGATCTGGGTCGACGTGCACGACTACGACGGGGAGGCCGAGTTCCACCGGCCGTTCCTGGCCGCGGCGGATGCGGTCTTCTGCAACGCCGATCGGCTCGACGACCCGGTGGCGTTCCTCCGCCGATGCATCGCCGCCGGATCCCGCCTCGCCGTCTGCACGCTCGGGGCGGACGGCGCCCTGGCGATCGACGAGGACGGCACCGAGCACCGAGTGGCGGCGGTCCCCGTCGAGGTCACCGATACGAACGGTGCGGGGGACGCCTTCTTCGCCGGCGTCCTCGACGCCCGGCTCTCGGGGGCCGGTGTCGCCGACGCTCTCGCTGCGGGAGCGGCATCGGCGTCCGTCGTGCTGCGCACGCGGCATCTGCATCCGCTTCTGGACGCCGTGCGACCGCTCTCCCCGTGAGCGCGGATCAGCGGACGAGTTCTCCGAGGAAGGCGCCCGCGCGCTCCGTGACCTCGGCGTGCATGTCGTCCATCGAGATCGTGGGCGTGCCGTCGCCGGCCTGCGGACCGTAGTCGCCGAAGGAGGCGTGCGATGCGCCCTCGATCTCGACCATCTCCGCATCGGCGGGAAGCTGATCTCGCGCGGCATCGATCTTCTCCGGAGTGGAGAGCCCGTCATCGCTGCCGGCGAGACTGAGCACCGGCAGCTCGCTCGCGGAGAGATCCGTCGCGCAGTACGATCCGAAGAGCACGAGCGCATCCGCATCGGCCGCCAGCTGACAGGCGCGCACGCCGCCGAGGGAGTGCCCGCCCACACCCCAGACATCGACGCCCGGCGCGGCCGACGTGAAGGAGTCGAGCCCGCGCGGATCGAAGAAGGCGAGGTTCAACCAGGGGCGGGTGATCACCACCGTGACGCCGTCCTCCGCGAGCCCCTGCAGGATCGCGGCATATGCCCAGGGGTCGACCTTCGCGCCCGGGATGAAGACCAGACCGAGTTCGGACTCGCCGTCGGCCGGAGCGAGGACGATCCCCTGCTCGGCGTCCTCCACCGTGATGGCGGCGTTGTCGCGGACACCGGCCAGCGGTCCCGGTTCGGCGGGCATGACGCCGATCTGGCTCCAGGCGACGATCCCGCCGACACCGAGCACCAGCACGATCGCGAGGCTCCAGAGCACCCACTTCAGGACGCGACGACCCCGTTTCCTCTGCACAGGTCAACGCTACTCCGCCGCAGGACGCCTTCCGGCAGCGGCGCCGACCGACGGGTGGGTGGCGAGGTACTCCTCGAATGCCTCGCGAGTGGTGCGCGTCGGGACGAAGCCGAACTCCTCCTTGAGCCGCCTGTTCGCCAGGACGGGCCGGAACCGCAGGAACGGCACCTTCTCCGGACCATGATCGGTGAGGCGCAGCATCCGTCCGATCCGTAGCGCAGAGGCGAGCGCCCAGGCGGGGAGCACGAACTGGCGTCTGCCCAGCCGCGCCGCGATCTCGGGCACCGTCATCCGCCCGTCGCCCGCGACGTTGAAGACTCCGGCCGGACCGGCGGTCGCGGCCCGCACCATGGCGTCCGCGACATCGTCCACCCAGATGAACACGAAGGGGGAGTCGGAGCCGGCGATGCGGAGGATGCGGCGGCCGTCCCACAGTGCGGTGATCTGATTGCGCACGGAGGGCCCCAGGATCGTGCCGATGCGGAACACGACCTGTTCCAGCTCGGGGTGGGTCGTGCGATGCTCGGCGAGCATCTCCTCGACGAGGCGCTTGTGCCGCGAGTACGGGAAGGCGTCGTTGCCGCGGAGCGGCTGGTCCTCGTCGATCCATTCCGGGTTGTCCGCGTGGTAGCCGTAGGCGGCGCCGGAGCTGGAGACCACGATCCGTCGCACTCCCGTAGCGACGCACGCCGCGAGGACGTTCGCCGATCCTTCGACGTCGACGCGGTACTCCCGGTCGACGTCCCGCCCCGGGTTGACGATCGCGGCGAGGTGCACGACGGTGTCGATGCGGTACTCCCGAAACAGGGGAGCGATCGCATCGGCGTCCTGCACGTCGAGCACGACGTCCAGGATGCCGGGTCGCACGACGCCGGTGCGCAGATCCGCGGAGACGACGAGCTCGACGTCGTCTCTGGCGGCCAGTGCGTGTGCGACGTGGGATCCGAGGAACCCGCCGCCCCCGGTGATCAGCACGCGCGTCATGGCGCAGCCTCGGTCACGGTGCGCCCGCTGGCATCGCCGGTCGCCGAGCCGGTGCGCCTCTTCGTGTGCCGCGCCCAGAGCCCCGCGAGGACCAGGCCGGCGATGATGTCCCAGATGCCCCACCAGCCGGCGACGATGGCCATGCCGCCGAGCCCGTCGAAGAACAGGAAGACCAGGCCGAGGCCGAGACCCGCGTTGCGGATGCCGACCTCGAACGTCATCGCCTTCCGTTCGCGGGTGCCGAGGCCGCCGACGACCGCCGTGCCGTATCCGAGAGCCAGCGCCACGGCGTCGTGCACGGCGACCACCAGGAGGATCACGCCGAGGACCTGGACGAAGACCGCCCAGTTGCCGACGAGCGCTGCGACGATGAAGCCGAGCAGGGCGATGAGGCTGAACCACTTCACGAACGGCTGCACGCGGGCGGACAGGCCGGGGGCCTTCGCTCGCAGCAGGAGGCCGAGCGCGAAGGGGAGGCCGACGATGAGCAGGATCTCCAGCAGCATCCGCCACGGGTCGAGGGCGACGTCGCGCAGCAGCGTGCGCGCGGTCGGATGCAGCGACCCCCAGAACGTGATGCTCAGGGGCATCGCGACGATGTACAGGAGGTTGCCCACCGCGGTCAGCGACACCGACAGCGCGACGTTGCCGCCGGACCGGTGCGTGAGCACCTGGGAGATGTTGCCGGGCGGGCAGCACGCCACGAGCAGCATGCCGAGCGCCATCGACGGCGGGACCGGGAGCACCAGCGTCAGCAGGAACGTGGCGATCGGCAGCAGGAGCAACTGGGCGAGGAGGGCGATGACGAAGGGCTTCGGATGCTTCGCCACGACGCGGAAGTCGCTCGGAGCGGTGTCGAGGGCGATCCCGAACATGATCAGCCCGAGCACCACGTTGAGGATGGTCAGGGTTCCTGGTGTGAACGAGAGGACGACGTCGTCGACGTTCACGCCGATGCCTCCAGGGCGCTCTTCTCGCGACGGACGGCGCCGCGGTAGGCGTCCTTGTTCACGTAGTACGCCATCCGGTCGAGTCCGAGGTAGTGGTATCCGCCGGTCAGGTCCGGCCAGGGCGCCGCGGTGACACGGTCACGGAAGCGTGCCGCACGTGCCGGATCGCGCTCGACCGCGTCGAGATAGGCGGCGAGGAGGTCGGCCTGTTCGTAGCGGCCCTGCCAGCCGATGCCCGACGCCTCGATCATGCCCATCACGTACAGCCCGTTGAACGACGCGGGGAACAGGTTGAGGAAGAGGCGTGGCGATGCGCCCTGCCAGTGGAGGTGCTCCCGGTCCACGAAGGGGTAGTCGAGCGTGTATCCGGTCGCCAGGAGCACGAGGTCGTAGTCGTCGGCGCTGCCGTCGCGGAAGTGCACGGTGCTTCCGTCGAATCGCTCGACGTCGGCCCGGATCCGCAGGTCACCCTGACCCAGATGATTGAGGATCATGGTGTTCACGATGGGGTGCGACTCGTAGATGCGGTAGCGGGGCTTCGGGAAGCCGAAGCGGACCGGATCGCCCGTGAAGGCCCGCAGGACGCGGCTGTCGACCGCCTGCTTGATCCTCGCGGGAAGCGGACGCCCCTGGTTGAGCGTGTCGCTGGGCCGGCCGAACAGGTAACGGGGGACAAAGTAGTACCCGCGCCGCACGCTCATGTCGACGGATGCCGCGTGGTGCACGGCATCGACCGCGATGTCGCAGCCGGAGTTGCCCGCGCCGATCAGGAGCACCCGCTTGCCGGTGAGCTGCCCCGCCGACTTGTAGGCGCTGGTGTGCAGCAACTCGCCCGCGAAGGATCCGGGGAAGTCCGGGATGTTCGGCTCCGCGAGCGTCCCGTTCGCGAGCACGACGCCGGCGTACCATCGCGTCTGCGCCCCGTCGGGCCCGTTGCTTGTGAGATCCCATCCGCCGTCGCGCGGTTCGAGACGCGTGACCCTCGACTCGAACCGGAACAGGCCGGCGAGGTCGAAGTGCTCCGCGTAGTCCCGGAAGTAGTCCCGCATCACCCGGTGGCCGGGATAGTCGACGCGGGAGCGCATCGGGAACTCCGTGAACTCGGTCGTCGTGCGCGACGAGATCAGGTGCGCCGACTCGTACATCGTGCTGCGTGGATTGGTGATGTCCCAGAGGCCGCCGACGCCGTGGGACGCCTCGTACCCGTCGACCGCGATGCCGCGGTTCTGCAGCGCGCGAGCCGTGGCCAGCCCCGACGGGCCCGCGCCGATCACGGCGTATCTGTTCATGCTACTCCCCGCACGTCACTGTGCTCGAAAAGGCGATGCTCGAATGGGCGGCGCTCGGGAAAGCGCCCCCGCCCCCGATCGTATCGGGTGGGCGGGGGCGCTTCGGCACGGCGCGGGATCAGGCGTCGCGGAGTGCCTGCTGTCGCTTCTCGACGGCGTCGCGGACGGCGGCGAACAGCGGATGCTCCGGGTCGAGTCCCGTGGTGAGCGCGGTGAGCGCCCGCGCATCCTCGGAGAGCAGCAGCCTCTGGAGCTCGACCGACTGCTCGTCGTCGGCGTCGTCGAACTCGAGCGCCGCGGCGACAGCGGCGACCAGGGCGTCAGCGGGCAGACCCCGCTCCGCGGCCATGGCCGCCGGCCCGATGAACCGCTCGTTCCTCGAGATCTTGCGGAGCGGCTGTCGCCCGACGCGCTGCACGGTGTCGACCAGAGAGGGGTTGCGGAACCGGTCGAGGATCGTCGCCCGGTAGTCCGCGAGATCCTCGGGATCGAGCCCGTGCTCGGCGACCAGCACTGCCGATGTCTCTTCGAGCGCCGCCGACACGCGGGCGGCGATGTCGGGATCGGCCAGCGCGTCGGAGATGCGCTCGACACCGGCGCGGGCACCGAAGTAGGCGGTCGCGGCATGTCCCGTGTTCACCGTGAAGAGCTTGCGCTCGATGAACGGCGCGAGGTCCTCGACGAAGTGCGCCCCGGGAATGTTCGGCAGGGCGCCGCCGAACGGGACGGACTCGATCGCCCACTCGAAGTACGGCTCGACCGTGACGTCCACACCCCCGCCGGGCGGCTGCGCCGGCACGATGCGGTCGACGGCGGTGTTCGCGAAGACCGCGCGCGACAGCAGGTCTCCGGCATCCGCCCCGGCCGCCGTCTGGATCTCCGAACGGAGCAGGTCCGTCGCGCCGATCGCGTTCTCGCACGCCATCACTTGAAGTGGTGGGGCGTCGGGGGAGCGCTGCGCGAGACCCGCGACGATCGCCGGTGCCACGAAGCGCAGCACGGTGGGTCCGACCGCGGTCGTGACGACGTCCGCCGTCGCGACCTCTTGGGTGAGGGCCCCTGGGTCGGTGCGACTGTTCACCGCGCGGAACCCGGTGACGACATGGTCGACGCCGCCGGGGCCCGCCTCGTGCACGGTGTACTCGTCGACTGCGTTGATGGCGTCCACGAGGGCGTCGGCGACGTCGGAGAACACGACCTCGTAGCCACCCTCGTGCAGCAGCAGGCCCACGAAGCCGCGCCCGATGTTGCCGGCGCCGAAGTGGACCGCCTTCATCGCCCGTCCGTCGCTCATCGCTCGATCACGGCTCACTCGTTCACGGCGGAGAGCAGCGCGAACAGCTCGTCCGGAGTCTGCGCGGCGTTGAGCTTCTCGACGTCGTCCTCGTCGGAGAAGAGGATCGCGATCTGCGACAGGATCTCCAGGTGCTCGTCGCCCCGCCCCGCGATGCCGATCACGAACGTCGCGGGTTCGCCGGCCCAGTCGACGCCGCCGTCGTAGCGGACCACCGAGAGCGCGGAACCGAGGATCGCGTCCTTCGTGTCGTTCGTGCCGTGCGGGATCGCGAGGCCGTTGCCCATGTAGGTCGAGACGGTCTCCTCGCGCTGGCGCATCGCGTTGACGTAGGCGGGTGTGACGGCTCCTGCGGAGACGAGGATGTCGGTGGCCTCCTGGAGCGCAGCCTCCTGCGTGCTGCTGCCGGAGTGGATGCGGACCTGGCCGAGGGTCAGAACGCTCATGGGGTTTCCTTTCGCTGGTCGCGGACCATCTCGACGACCTCTTCGTACTTCGGAGAGTTCATGAAGTTGTCGACCGACACGTGGATCGAGTTCGGCGACTGGGCCTTCGCGCGATCCGTCAGCTGCTGCTGGGTGATCACGAGGTCGGCCGTGCCGTCGAGGTTCGCGATGGCCTGGTTCGTGACGGTGACGCCCTCGACCCCGGCCTTCTTGAACTTGTTGCGCAGCACGCTCGCACCCATCGCCGACGATCCCATCCCGGCGTCGCAGGCGAACACGACGTTCTCGATCCGACGATCGGTCGCCACGGCTGCTCCGGCTGCCGCGGCGCCCGAAGAAGCGCGCAGGGCGTCCATCGCTGCGGACGACTTGCCCTTGTTGGCCTCGGTCTGTGCGATCGCGGCTCCGAAGCTGTCGCCCTCGGCTGCGAGGTCGCGCTTGCGCGAGGCCCGCAGGATGACGCCTGTGATCAGGAAGGTGACCACGGCGGCGACGACCACCGAGAGGTATACGACGAGGAGGTTGCCCACGCCGCCGCCGATGGCGGCCGCGGTCACGGCGATGATGCTGCCCGGTGCGGCCGGGAAGGCCAGGCCACCGCCCAGGATCATGTTCGTGGTGACTCCGGCCGCTCCGCCCGCGATCAGTGCGAGGATCGTGGTCGGCTTGCTCAGCGCGTAGGGGAAGTAGATCTCGTGGATTCCGCCGAAGAACTGGATGATCGCTGCACCGGGTGCCGATGCCTTCGCGACGCCCACTCCGAAGAACGTGAACGCGAGCAGCAGGCCGAGTCCGGGGCCGGGGTTCGCCTCGATGAGGAACAGGATCGACTTGCCCGTCTCCGCCGCCTGCTCGATGCCGAGAGGCGTGAACACGCCGTGGTTGATGGCGTTGTTCAGGAACAGCACCTTCGCCGGCTCGACGATGATCGACACCAGCGGCAGCAGGCTGAGCGAGACCAGCCAGTCGACGGCGGCACCCAGGACCGCGCTGATGCCGAGCATCACGGGGCCGAAGGCGAAGAAGCCGAGGATGGCGAGGACCATGCCGAGAATGCCGGCCGAGAAGTTGTTGACGAGCATCTCGAACCCGGGGCGGATCCTGCCGTCCCACAGCCTGTCCATCTGCTTCGTGATCCATGCGGCGAGCGGCCCCATGATCATGGCACCGAGGAACATCGGGATGTTCGTGCCGACGATGACGCCCATCGTGGCGATCGTCGCGACGACCCCGCCGCGCTCGCCGTAGACCATGCGGCCGGCGGTGTTGGCGATGAGCAGGGGAAGGAGATAGGTCACCATCGGCCCGACGAGGCCGACATAGGCGAAGAAGTTCCCGCCTTCGCCCTCTGCGACCGCCGTCATCGCGCCCTGCCAGCCGATGGTGGCGGAGTCGCCTCCACCGCCGATGATCTCGGCGACCGGCGCCCAGTGCCAGCCGAAGGGGCTGTCCGCGCCGAAGAATCCGGCGGGGATGAACAGCATCGTGATGAAGCCCCACGCGATGAAGGCCGCGATGTTGGGCATGATCATTCCGGACAGGAACGTGCCGAAGCGCTGCACGCCTGTTCGGAGGCCGCCCGTTCTCTGGGCGGCGGGTGACGTCGTCGTCATGATGTCGTCTCTTTCTGGTGAGGGGAGAGGGCGGCTGTGGCATCGGCCACGGCCTTGCGGGCACCGGCGGCGTCGTCCGCCGCCAGTGCGACCTGTGCGAGGCTGCGGGCCTCGTCGAGGGTGCGTTCGGAGAGGGTGTGCCTGACGTCCGCCAGAGCGGACGGAGCCATCGACAGGCTCGTCGCGCCGAGACCGACGAGCACGACCGCGAGCATGGGGTCGGCGGCGGCCTCGCCGCAGATCCCCACCGGCTTGCCGAGGCGGGACCCGGCATCTCCGACCTCGCGCACCAGGCGGAGGACGGCGGGATGCCAGGGATCCTGCAGGCCGGCGACCGAGCCGAGCATCCGATCGGCGGCCATCGTGTACTGCGTGAGGTCGTTCGTGCCGATCGAGGCGAAGTCGGCGTGCGCGAGCACCCGGTCGGCGAGCAGTGCGCTGGCGGGCACCTCGACCATGACTCCGGCGGTCTTCAGCCCGTAGTCGCGGGCGAGGGCGGTGAAGTACACCGTCTCCTCCACGGTCGCCACCATCGGCGCCATGACCCACAGGTCGGCGTCGGTCTGGGCATCCGCCTCTGCGAGGGCGGTCAGCTGCTCGCGCAGGATGTCCTCGCTCGCGCGCAGCGCTCGGATGCCGCGGAGCCCCAGTGCCGGATTCTCCTCGTGCGCGTCGTTGAGGAACGCGAGCGGCTTGTCGGCCCCGGCGTCGAGCATCCGCACGACGACCTTCTTGCCGGGGAACGCTTCGAGCAGCTCGCGATACGACTCGCGCTGCTGCGCGATCGTCGGCGCCTGCGATGACGACAGGAACAGGAACTCGGTGCGGAAGAGCCCGACGCCCTCGGCCCCCCGTTCGACCGCATCGGCCGCGTCCGCGGGTTTCCCCAGGTTCGCCAGCAGCGCGATCGGCGTGCCGTCGGCGAGGGCGCCGGGAGTCAGTGGTGCGGCATCGGCCGACATGCGAGCGGCCGCGCGCTGAGCGGCGCGATCCTTCTCGTCCGCCGTCGGGTCGACCGTCACGACACCGGCGGCCGCGTCGACGATCACCGTGTCGCCGTTCGCGAGCGTGAATCCGTCGGCGACGCCCACGATCGCGACGATGCCCTTCTCGCGGGCGAGGATCGCCGTGTGCGAGGTGGGCCCGCCGTCGACGGTGATCAGCGCGAGCACCTTGTCCAGGTCGAGCAGCGCCGTGTCCGCCGGCGCGAGATCACGCGCTACGAGGACGAACGGATGCCCGGGGTCCGGGACGCCGGGGGCATCGACGCCGCGCAGCCGTGCGAGCACCCGCTGGGCGATGTCGTCGAGGTCGGCGGCGCGCTCGCCGAGATAGCCTCCGACGGCTTCGAGGGTCGCGCGGAAACCGGCGAATGCGTCGTGCACGGCCCGCTCGGCGGTCGCTCCCGCGTCGATTCGTCCGTCGACCTCGTCCTGCAGCGTCGGGTCCTCCGCGATCATCGCCTGCGCCTCGAGCACCTCCTGCGCCGAGCCGCCCGCGGTCTCGCCGCGCGCGGTCAGCTCCTGGGCGACGACCGAGATCGCCTCGCGCACCCTGGCGCGCTCGGCCTCTGCGCCGATGCTGCTGGGGGTCTCGTCGGGCGCGGGCATGGCCTCGGTCATCCGGACGACGGGCCCCTGGGCGACACCGAGGCCGATTCCCACACCGCGCAGCTCGCTCATCCGGCGGCGTCCTGGTCGTGGTCCGTCGTGAGCAGCTCGGTGAGGGTGTCGAGCACGTCTTCCGCGCCGTCGCCGTCCGCGGTCAGGGTCACATAGTCGCCGTGCTCGACGGCGAGGGAGATGACGCCCAGGATGCTGGCGGCGTTCACCGGCTTGCCGGAGTCCTTGGCGATGGTGACGGCGAGGCCCGACTCCTTGGCGGCCTGTGCGAAGAGCTTGGCGGGTCGTGCGTGCAGGCCGTGGGAGGAGCCGATCCGAACGGTGCGTGTGGCGGTCATGATGTTCCTTTCGGGGAGTTCCTGAGGTCGTCGAGGAAGGATCGTGCGAACGCGAGGGTGAGAGCGCCGTCGTGGTCGGCGAACACGTCGTCCGGAAGCACGGCGACGGGCGAATGCGCGTGATCGCGGATCGCGTCGAGACGGTCCGCGAGATGGGGACCGACCAGGATCAGGTCGTGGTCGCTGGCGGAGACGGAATGCTCCATGCCGGCCGAAGCATCCCAGTCGAGCCCGGCGTTGGTCGCCGCGCGCCGGAGCCGCTGGGCGACGAACGTGCTGGACGCACCGGCGCCGCACACCACGAGGATCCTCATTGATTCCACCTTCCTGAGAACAGTCTGTGAACCAACGGGTGTGCTGCGCCAACAGGTTCCTTTCCGCCCCCGCGGAACAGCGGCTTCCGCGCACGGCCACCCCGGTAGCTGACATCATGGAGGTCACGCCAGGACAGTGCAGTCAGCACGTGGGGAAGTCGGAGGGATCATGTCGCGACAGCGTCAGGACCAGCTCCTCTCCACCCTGCTCCGTCAGGAGGGCTGGGCGACCGCGGCGAGTCTCGCCGACGTTCTCGGCGTCACGCCGCGCAGCATCCGCTCCTATGTCGCCGCGCTGAACGCGCGCACGCCCGGCGCCGGCGTCATCGAGTCGGGACCGGCGGGCTACCGCGCGGGGCCTGGCGCCCGCGGCGCCATCCGGATGCGGCAGACGGGGGAGTCGGCGCCGCGCGACCGGCTGCACGCGCTCGTGCGGACTCTGCTGGATCTGCCCGACGGCATCGACGTCTTCGACACCGCCGACGAGCTGCATGTCAGCGAAGCGACCCTGGAGGCGGACCTCGTGCGCGTGCGCGGGCTGCTCGACGGCACCGACCTCGCTCTGGAGCGCGACCGGGAGACGGTACGGCTGCGCGGGAACGAAGCGGCTCAGCGCCGGCTGCTCAGCAGACTGGCGCACGACGAGATGGACGACGCATCGTTCCATCCCGAGACCTTCCGCCGGGCCCTCTCCGGCAGCGCGGTCGCGGCGCACGCCGTCGGACCGTTCAAGACCGCGCTGGTGCGCGAGCTGGGCGAGCTCGGCTACTACGTGAACGAGCTGGCGATCGCCGACGTGCTGCTGCACATCGCCATCGCGGCGGAGCGCGTCGCCGCGGGCCACGCGCTCGAGTCCTCGCCGGCCGGCGCTCGGGAGGAGATCCCCCGGGTGGGGGCGGTCATCGCCCGCCTGGCCGCCGAGAACTTCGGCGTCGTGCTCGGCGAGGGGGACAGCGGTCACCTCGCCTCGCTCGTGCTCACGCGCATCGTCGCCCCCGGCGAGGACGCCGCCGGCGACGTCGCACGCAGCGGCGTGGATCCTGCCGTGGAGGCCGCCGTACGGGCCGAGATCACCCGGGCAGCCGACGACTACCAGGTCGATCTCGTCGACGAGACCTTCGTGCTCCGTCTCGCGCTGCACGTGCAGAACCTGCTGCGCCGGGCGGAGGAGAGCGCGCTGACCCGCAACCCGCTCACGCGGTCGCTCAAGACGTCGTACCCGATGATCTTCGAGGTCGCCGTCTCGATCGCGAGCGGGCTGCACGACCGGGTCGGCACGCCGATCCACGACGACGAGATCGCGTACATCGCGATGCACGTCGGCGGACGGCTCGAGCGCAGCAGGAAGGCCGAGTCCATCCTGACCGCCACGATCGTCTGCCCCGGCTACTACGAGCTGCACGAACTGCTGCGCTCCAGTGTCGACAGGTCGCTCGGATCGGCCATCGAGGTCACGAGCGTCGTCACGAACGTCGACCCCGACTGGGCGTCGTTCGACACGGATCTGGTGCTCAGCACGATCGAGCCCGGATCCGCCGGGGACCGCTTCGTGCGCATCCAGCCGTTCCTCACCGACGCGGACGTCGACCGCATCCAGCAGGCGGCTGCGCGTCTCCGCCGCGGTCGGCGGCTCACGAGGCTCCGCGGCGAGCTCGCCCGCTACTTCCACGCCGACGCCTACGTCTTCCCGCTCCCCGACGAGGGCGAAGAGGCGATCATCCGTCGCCTCGGCGGTCTGCTGGTCACGGCCGGCCTGATCGGCGAGGACTACGTCGAGAACACGATCGCCCGCGAGCGGATGTCCTCGACCGCCTTCACGGATGCCCTGGCGGTGCCGCACGCCCTGCAGATGACCGCGAGCCGCACGGCGATCGCGATCGGGGTGACCGACGGCTCGGCCGCCTGGGGCGGCGGCCGGGTGCAGGTCGTCGCGCTCGCGGCATTCAGCGAGAGCGATCGCGCGGCGTTCCAGACCGTGTTCGAGCAGCTCGTCGAGGTGTTCAGCGAACGTGACAGCGTGCAGCGCATCGTGCGGCGCGGGACGACGTTCGAGGCGTTCCTCGACGAGCTGGTCGCCGTCATCGACGGCTGAGCGCGGCGATCACGACCGCGGGTCGAGCACCTCCGCGAGCTGATCGAGCACCGCATCCGATGACGCGGAGTCCGTCGTCTCCAGCACGACCGCGTCGCCGGTGCCGATCGCGAGGTCCATCACCGCCAGCACGCTGCTGAGATCCACGACCGAGCCGTCGGCGGTGCGGAGCGTGATCGTCGCCGTGTGCGCCTGAGCGAGGCGCACGAGCTCGGCGACAGGGCGCGCATGCACCCCGTTGTGAGCGCTGACGACGATCCGGCGGGTCGGCATGGTCAGGAGCGCTCGTCGAGCAGTGCGCGCACGCCCGCCTCGAGTTCTGCCACGGCCGCCAGGGCGCCCTCGGCGGATTCGGCGCGGGAGTCGATGTAGACCTTGAGCTTCGGCTCGGTGCCGCTCGGGCGCACGATCACCCGGGAGCCGTCGGTGAGGCGGTACCGGAGGACATCGCCCGAGGGCTGCCCGGGGGCGCCCTGCAGCAGGTCTTCGGCGGAGGCGATCGAGCGCCCGGCGATCTGCGTCGGGGGCAGCGTGCGCAGGGCCAGCATGACGTTGCCGATGACCGCGAGATCCTCGACGCGCACCGAGACCTGCCCGCTGGCGAAGTGGCCGTAGGTCTCGCCCAGCTCGCGGAGCAGGTCGGCGAGCGTGGCCCCGCGTCCGTGCGCCTCTGCGGCGAGTCCGAGGATCGCGATCGCTGCGGAGATGCCGTCCTTGTCGCGGACGGTCTCCGGGTTCACGAGGTAGCCGAGGGCCTCCTCGAAGCCGAAGGCGATGCCCGGTGCGCGGGAGATCCACTTGAAGCCGGTGAGCGTCTCGTGGAAGTCGAGCCCGTGATGCGCCGCGATCGCGGCCAGCCCGGGCGAGGAGACCAGAGAGCATGCGAGGGACGCACCGGGAACACCGGCGGCCGCCCGTGCCGCGCGAGTGCCGAGCAGCAGTCCGACCTCGTTGCCGGTGAGCCTCCGCCAGCCGCCCGGTGCCGCAGCATCGGGGATGGCCAGGGCGAGGCGGTCGGCATCCGGATCGTTCGCCAGGATGAAGTCGGCCTTCGCGCGGCGGGCCGTCGCGAAGGACAGATCCATCGCGCCCGGCTCCTCCGGGTTCGGGAACGAGACGGTGCGGAACGTGGCGTCGGGGGTCAGCTGCTCGTCGACGACGGCGGGCTGCGGGTAGCCGGCAGCGTGCAGGATGCGCGACAGCGTCTCCCACCCGACCCCGTGCATCGCGGTGTAGACCCAGCGGAGTTCCGAGGCCCCCTCGGGAGCCGGTGCCACCGCCGCGGTCGCCGCCACGTACGCCTCGACGATGTCCTCGCCCGCGGTCTCGTAGGCGGTCGAGCGGGGGAGGGCGGCTGCGTCGGCGGCATCCGCGATCCGCTGGATGTGCGCGGCGATCTCGGCATCCGCCGGGGCGACGATCTGCGAACCCTGGTCGCGGCCGCCGAGGTACACCTTGTAGCCGTTGTCGTTCGGCGGGTTGTGGCTCGCGGTCACCATCACGCCGGCATCCGCGCCGAGATGGCGCACGGCGTAGGCGAGCACCGGCGTCGGGAGCAGTCGGGGGAGCAGGATCGCGCGGAGCCCGGCTCCGGCGAGGAGCTCGGCGGAGTCGGTGGCGAAGATCCGCGAGTTGCGGCGGCCGTCGTAGCCGATCACGACGGTCGGCGTGCCGCCCGTCGACTTCTCGCGGAGGTAGGCCGCGAAACCGGCGGCGGCCTGGGCGACGAGCACGCGGTTCATCCGGTTGCTGCCGGCGCCGAGCTCACCGCGCAGGCCGGCGGTTCCGAACGCGAGTCGCGTGCGGAACCGGTCGTCCAGGTCGGCGAGGGCCGCGGCATCGCCGCCGCCGGCCCGGGTGATCAGACCGGCGAGCTCATCCCGGGTCTCGTGGTCGGGGTCCTGTCGCAGCCAGGCACGGGCCTCGGCGAGCCGCTCGTCGTTCACAGGGCCTCGACCACCCTGGCCAGGAGGGCGGAGATCACCGGCTCGGCCTCGCGCCCGGCCTCGATGACCTCGGCGTGGCTGAGAGGAGTCTTCTGGATGCCGGCGGCGAGGTTCGTGATGAGCGAGAATCCGAGGATCTCCATGCCGGCCTCGCGCGCCGCGATGGCTTCGAGAGCGGTCGACATGCCGACGATGTGGCCGCCGATGTGCTTCGCCATCTGCACCTCGGCCGGGGTCTCGTAGTGCGGGCCGCGGAACTGCGTGTAGACGCCTTCGTCGAGGCTCGGGTCGACGGTGCGGGCGATGTCGCGCAGACGCTGGGCGTACAGGTCGGTGAGGTCGATGAACGTCGCCCCTTCGAGCGGCGAGTCGGCCGTGAGGTTGATGTGGTCGCTGATCAGCACGGGCTGGCCGGGCTTCCACGTCTCGCGGATGCCGCCGGCGCCGTTGGTCAGCACCATGATCTTCGCCCCCGCGGCGGCGGCGGTGCGGACGCTGTGCACGACCCGGCGCACGCCGTGGTCCTCGTAGTAGTGCGTGCGTGCGCCGATCACGAGCACGTTCTTCCCGCCGGGGGTGCGGATGCTGCGGAGCGTCCCGACGTGGCCCTCCAGGGCGGGCTTGGAGAACCCGGTGACCTCGGTGGCGGGGATGGTCGCGACGGTCTCGCCGATGATGTCGGCGGCCTTGCCCCAGCCGCTGCCGAGTGTGAGGGCGATGTCGTGGTTCTCGACGCCGGTCAGGCGCGCGATGTCGGCGGCGGCCTGCGCGGCCACCTCGAACGGGTTCGCGGTCGGGTCGTCGAGGGGGTTGCTGTGGTTTTCGGGCATGGATCCACTCTAGGAAGGTGCAGGCTCCGGGGCCAGGATTGCGGAAGAATGGATTCCATGACTTCCACCCCTTTCGAGCGCACTCAGCGCGTCGCCGTCCTCGGCGGCGGTCCCGGCGGATACGAGGCGGCCCTGGCGGCCGCTCAGCTCGGAGCCGAGGTGACGCTGATCGAGCGCGTGGGCGTCGGCGGAGCCGCCGTCCTGACGGATGTCGTGCCGTCGAAGAGCCTGATCGCCACAGCCGACGCGGCCGTCGCGATCTCCGAGGCGAGCGACCTCGGCGTGAACTTCTACGCGAAGGGCGACCACGGCAAGCCGCTGAAGCCCGAGATCGCGATCAACCTCGCCGCCGTGAACAAGCGCCTCCTCGCGCTCGCCGGTCAGCAGTCGGAGGACATGCGCTCCACTCTCCTGGACGCCGGCGTGCGGATACTCTCCGGACACGGCCGGCTCGAGGGAGCGAACGCCATCATCGTGTCGACCGGCCAGGGCGGGACCGATTTCGACCGCGTCGAGGCCGACACGATCATCGTGGCGGTCGGCGCCGCGCCGCGCGAGCTGGACTCCGCGAAACCCGACGGCAAGCGCATCCTGACGTGGACGCAGCTGTACGACATGAAGGCGCTCCCAGAGCACCTCATCGTCGTCGGCTCCGGCGTGACGGGTGCGGAGTTCGCCTCCGCCTACATGAACCTCGGCGCGAAGGTCACGCTCGTCTCGAGCCGCGACCAGGTGCTGCCAGGGGAGGACAAGGACGCGGCGAGCGTCCTGGAGAAGGTCTTCAAGCGCGGCGGCATGACCGTGCTCTCCAAGTCCCGCGCCGACAAGGTCGAGGCGACCAAGGACGGCGTCACGGTCACGCTGTCCGACGGCCGCACGGTCGAGGGCAGCCACTGTCTGATGGCGGTGGGGTCGATCCCGAACACCGCCGGCATCGGGCTCGAGGAGGCGGGCGTCGAGCTCAACGAGTCGGGCCACGTCCGCGTCAACAAGGTCGCACGCACCTCGGTCCCGAACGTGTACGCGGTCGGCGACTGCACGAACTTCTTCCCGCTCGCCTCGGTCGCCTCCATGCAGGGACGCACCGCGGTGTTCCATGCGCTCGGCGACATCGTGATCCCGCTCGAGCTGATCAAGATCACCTCGAACATCTTCACCGCCCCGGAGATCGCCACGGTCGGCTACTCGGAGAAGGACGTGGAGGACGGCGTCGCCGACGGCCTCGTCTACAAGCTCCCCCTCGCCGCCAACCCGCGCGCGAAGATGATGGGGATCAAGGACGGCTTCGTGAAGATCATCGCCCGCAAGGGATCGGGCACCGTGATCGGCGGCGTCATCGTGGCGCCCAAGGCCTCGGAGCTCATCTACCCGATCGCGGTCGCCGTCGAGCGACGGCTCACGGTCGACCAGGTCTCCCGGGTCTTCGCGGCGTACCCGTCGCTGTCGAGCAGCATCACCGACGCCAGCCGCGCGATGCACCTCGGCTACATCTCCTGACGCACGAGAAAGGGCGCCCCGCTTCGGCGGGGCGCCCTTTCTCGTGCCGATCGTCAGCTGATGGTGAGCAGCTGATGCCCCGCCGAGACCGTGGCCCCGGCATCCGCGTTGATGTTGCCCACGACGCCGTCCTTGTGCGCCTGCAGCGGCTGCTCCATCTTCATCGCCTCGAGCACGACGACGAGGTCGCCCTTGACGACCTGCTGGCCCTCTTCGACCGCGATCTTGACGATCGTCGCCTGCATGGGCGACTTCACCGCGTCGCCGGAAGCGCCGGCGTTGACGGTCGTGGCGTGGCTGCGACGCGACGGCGGCACCGCCGCCGGACGACCGGTCGTGCCGGCCGGGGCGGCCACGCGATCCGGGAGGCTCACCTCGAGGCGCTTGCCCGCGACCTCGACGACCACCGTGTGGCGTGAGCCGGTCGCTGTCGGCGATTCGAGTTCGCCGTCCCAGGCGGGGATGTCGTTCACGAACTCGGTCTCGATCCACCGGGTGAAGATGCCGAACTCGCCGCTCTCCGCGGTGAAGGCGGGGTCGCGCACGACCTTGCGGTGGAAGGGCAGGACGGTCGGCATCCCGGCGACCTCGAACTCGTCGAGGGCCCGGCGGGAGCGCTCGAGGGCTTCGGCGCGGTCCTTGCCGGTCACGATGATCTTCGCGAGCAGCGAGTCGAAGGCACCGGAGACCGAGTCGCCCGCGGTGACGCCGGAGTCGAGACGGATGCCGGGGCCGCCGAAGGTCTTGAAGACGTGGATCGGACCCGGCTGGGGGAGGAACCCGCGGCCCGGGTCTTCGCCGTTGATGCGGAACTCGATCGAGTGCCCCTGCGGCGTCGGGTCGTCGTAGTCGATCGTGCCGCCGGCGGCGATGCGGAACTGCTCGCGCACGAGGTCGATGCCGGTGACCTCCTCCGAGACGGGGTGCTCGACCTGCAGGCGGGTGTTCACCTCGAGGAACGACACGGTGCCGTCGGCGCCGATCAGGAACTCGCAGGTGCCGGCGCCCACGTAGCCGACCTCTTTCAGGATGGCCTTGGAGGCGGAGTACAGCAGATCGTTCTGCTCCGTGGTGAGGAACGGCGCGGGCGCCTCCTCGACGAGCTTCTGATGGCGACGCTGCAGCGAGCAGTCGCGCGTCGAGATCACGACGACGTTGCCGGCGGCATCCGCCAGGCACTGGGTCTCGACGTGTCGCGGTTTGTCCAGGTACTTCTCGACGAAGCACTCGCCGCGACCGAAGGCAGCGACGGCCTCGCGGGTCGCGGATTCGAAGAGCTCCGCGACCTCGTCGAGCTCGCGGGCGACCTTGAGACCGCGACCGCCGCCGCCGTATGCGGCCTTGATGGCGATCGGCAGGCCGAACTCCTTCGCGAACGCCACGACCTCGTCGGCGGTCTCGACCGGACCGGGGGTGCCGGGAGCGAGCGGCGCGCCGACCTTCTCGGCCACGTGGCGGGCGGTCACCTTGTCGCCGAGTGCTTCGATGGCGGCAGGCGACGGGCCGATCCAGATCATGCCGGCGTCGATCACGGCGCGGGCGAACTCGGCGTTCTCGGCGAGGAAGCCGTAACCGGGGTGCACGGCGTCCGCGCCGGCGCGGCGGGCCACCGAGAGGATCTTCTCGATCTGGAGGTAGGTCTCGGCACTGGTCGCACCGCCGAGCGCGTACGCCTCGTCGGCGAGCCGCGTGTGCAGGGCGTCCCGATCCTGATCGGCGTAGACGGCGACCGAGGCGATCCCGGAGTCGCGAGCGGCACGGATGATGCGGACGGCGATCTCGCCGCGGTTGGCGATGAGCACCTTGGCGATAGCAGGCATGGTTGCCAGCCTAGCGAGAAGGCCCTCGATCCATTTGACGACCCTCCACAAGAAAGCCGGGAAAACGTCGACGAGAGTCTACGACCAGAGATCGGTCCATCGGACGCCCAGCTCGCCCGCCAGACGACGGATCGTCGACAGCGACATGCCCACCACGGTCGAGGGGTCGCCGTCCACGCGGGTGATGAAGGCACCGCCGAGGCTGTCGACCGTGAAGGCGCCGGCCACGTGGAGGGGCTCTCCTGATGCGACATAGGCGGCGATCTCCTCGTCGTCGATGTCGTCGGCGAAGGTCACGGATGCGGCCGCGACCGCCGTCGCCTCGACGGGAGCGGCGTCGGGGGAGACCCGGAAGACGGAGTGCCCGGAGTGCAGGATGCCGGTGGCGCCGCGCATCTCGTGCCAGCGCCTGCTCGCCTCGTCCGGCGTGTAGGGCTTGCCGTAGACGCGACCGCCGAGCGCGAACATCGAGTCTCCGCCGATGACGAGGCCGTCGAACTCGCCCTCCTCGGACAGGCGCCGGGCGACATCCGCTGCCTTGGCGCGGGCGAGCAGCAGCACGAGCTCCTCGGGAGCGAGTTCGGCACCCCGCTCGGCTGCGGCCGCGGCAGCGACGGCATCCTCGTCGACGTCGGGCGACAGGGTGAGGGGCTCGATGCCGGCCTGTCGCAGCAGCATCAGACGGGCGGGCGAGGTCGAGGCGAGGCAGACGCGCATGTTCACCACCGTATCCTCGAAGGATGACTTCCTCCCCAGCCGACGTGCTCGAGCTCGACATCACCGGGATCGCGCACGGTGGCACGTTCATCGCCCGCCACGAAGGCCGGGTGGTGTTCGTGTCGGACGCGATTCCGGGGGAACGCGTGCGTGCGCGACTCCTCGAGCCGCAGGAGGGAGCGGATGCCTCGACTCGCAGCTTCTGGCGGGCGGAGACGATCGAGGTGCTCGACGCCTCGGAGCACCGCCGTCCGCACATCTGGCCGGAGGCCGACATCGCGCGCGATCCGGCCGACCGTCCGGGCGGCGCCGATCTCGGTCACATCGATCTGACCCACCAGCGCACGCTGAAGCGCCAGGTGCTGACCGAGGCGCTCGACCGCTTCGCCGGCACGGGGCTCGAGGCTCCGGAGATCGAGGCCGTTGAGTCGGGCGACGGCACGGGCTGGCGCACGAGGGTGACGCTGCACGTGGACGACGCCGGCGAGGTGGGTCCGTTCGCGGCTCGCAGCCACCGTGTCATCCCTGTCTCCTCGTATCCGCTCTCCCGCCCGGCCATCGCCGAGGCCGCGCTCGCGCTGCGCGGCGAGGCGCCAGGGCGCATCGAGCTCGTCGAGCCCGCCGACGGGAAGGTGCGCATCATCCGCCGGGAGGAGACCGAGCGCCCCGCCCGCGTCGCACGCGGCTTCCGGCGCCGCCCGACTCCCGAGGTGATCCACGAGGTCGTCGGCGATCGGCGCTTCCAGGTCGACTCGACGGGGTTCTGGCAGGTGCATCCGCGGGCGGCATCCGTGCTCGACGCCGCGGTGTACGGCATCCTCGACGGCCACGTCGACGGGGACAGGACGCACTACGACCTCTACGGCGGCGTCGGACTGTTCGCCGCGACCCTCGCCGACCTCGGCGGCACCGACATCGTCACGGTCGAGTCGAGCGCGCGGGCCACCGAGCACGCGGCCGCGAACCTCGCTCCGCTCGAGGTCGCCGCCGTGACCGCACGCGTCGACGCATTCCTCTCGTCCCGCAAGAGCGCGGGCCGCACCGGTGCCGTCATCCTCGATCCGCCGCGCGCGGGTGCGGGGCGTCAGGTGGTCGACGCGGTGCACGCCCTCGCGCCCGAGGCGATCGCCTACGTCGCATGCGATCCGGTCGCACTCGCCCGCGACCTCGGGACCTTCCGGACCCTGGGGTGGAAGGTCGACCGCCTGCGCGGCTTCGATCTGTTCCCCCATTCCCACCACTTCGAGGTCGTCGCGCTGCTGACGCGGTGAACCTGCTCGCAGGCCCTCGGTCGGGGACTCACTAGGCTGGGCGGATGAGCACGGTCGCACTCATCGACGATCACGAGTCCGTTCGCCTCGGCCTCGAGGCCGCGTGCGCGCGCGATGCGCAGAACGTGGTGTTCTCCGGGAGCACCGTCGGCTCGTATCTCGAGTGGCGGCGTGCGACGGGTGCGCCCCCGGCAGATGTCGTCGTCCTCGACCTCACCCTCGGCGACGGCACCACCGTGACCGAGAACGTGCGCGCGCTCGTCGGTGACGGCGCGAGCGTCGTGATCCACAGCGTCGCCGACCGCCCTGCCGCGGTGCGCGAGGCGCTGTCCGCCGGAGCGGCGGGAGTGGTCAGCAAGTCGTCCGCGCTCGACGACGTGCTCGACGCGATCCGCACGGTCGCGCAGGGGGAGGCTCTCAACAACGTCGAATGGGCGAGTGCGGTCGACGGCGATCGGGCCTTCGCCGACGCACAGCTCTCGACGCGCGAACGCGAGGTGCTCCGGCTCTACGCCACCGGTCTGCCGCTGAAGGCGGTCGCCGAGCGGCTCGGAGTCGCGTACTCCACGGCGAAGGAGAACATCACGCGGATCCGGGTGAAGTACGTCGAGGTGGGCCGCCCCGCTCCGACCAAGGTCGACCTCCTCCGCCGGGCGATGGAGGACGGCATCGTCGCGGCCGACGGGGCCACGAGTGCCCGTTGACCCGCTCAGCATCCGCGACGCCTGGAGCAAGATCCCCTCTCCGGGCGCTGCGGAGACCGAGTTCGAGCGCTTCACGGGCAAGCGCATGGAACGGATCCTCGCGATCGTGGTCGCCATCGGCTCCGCGGCGCTCGGCGCACAGGCCCTGATCGCGGCCATCAGCACGATCTCCGCTGCCGACGCGGCGCATGTCACGACGCTCGTGGTGGTGTTCGCGCCTCTGGCGGCGATGCTGCTGGCCTGCGTGATCGGGCGCGGCGTGCGCGTCGCGTCCGGCGTCTTCGCCGTCGCCTACGTGCTCGCGCTCGCCGCGTGGCCGCTCGTGGTCGATCCGTCCGACAAGGTCGCGGACGACCAGCCGTGGATCTTCTTCCTCGTGAACGTGGGCGTCGTCGCCGCCATGCTCGCGTTCCCGGTGCGCATCCAGTTCGCCTGGGCCTTCGGGATGCCGTTCGTCTACGGGTACGTGCGGCTGGTGCAGGGCGAGTTCTCCCGTGAGTTCTGGGTGACGACGGCGTTCGACGTCTCCTTCACGCTCATCCTCGGCGTGGTCATCATCTCGCTCGGTTGGATGTTCCGCTCGGTCGCCGCAGGTGTCGACGAGGCGCGCGGACGGGCCGTCGCGTCGTATGCCGCTGCTGCCGCGGCCGCCGCGGCCGAGGAGGAGCGCGTGGCGATGTCCGCTCTCATGCACGACAGCGTGCTGGCGGCCCTGATCGCCGGGGAGCGCGCCGAGGGCGAGCGCGCGCGGGAGCTCGCGGTCGCGATGGCGCGCGAGGCGCTCACCCGTCTCGCCAACACCGAGGGTGCGGTGGCGCAGGAGGGGAGCGACGAGCCGGTCGGGACGGCGCAGATCGTCGTCGAGCTGCGCCGTTCGCTCTCGGAGCTCGGTGCCGACGCGATCGTGGAGGAGCGCGGCGGGATCGGCCTGATCCCGGGCCGCGCCGCACGCGCACTCGTGCTGGCCGCCCGTCAGGCCATCGGCAACGCGGTGTCGCACGCCGGCGGGCGCGGGCTGCACATCGTCGCCGAGGGGCACGGCGACGAGGGCATCCGCGTCACGATCTCGGATACCGGATCCGGTTTCGACATCGACGAGATCGGAGCCGATCGCCTCGGCATCCGTGCATCGATCTTCGCGCGGATGGCCGGTGTCGCCGGCACGGCGGGCATCGACTCCGACGAGCACGGGACGACCGTGACCCTCGGGTGGGAGCGCGCGTGAACCGCACCGTCCGCAGTGTCGCGACCTCACTCGCCGTCGGCTTCGCCATGTACTTCGTCGCCCGCGGCGTGTGGTGGATCGAGCAGCCCACCGCGCCGCTGCTGATGGTGCTGGCGATCGGGCTGTACCTCGCCGTGGTGAACATCGCGATCCTGGCGGATGCCGCGTCGGTGCGGATGCCGCTGTGGACGGCGGTGCTGTCCGCGGTCGCCAGCGTGCTGATCCCCGTGCTGGTCACGTTCTCGCTCGATCCTGCGGACCGCACGGAGCCGTTCGCCACCTGGTACATCGGCGGGCTGGGCCTGCTCGGCGTGGTGTGCGTCGTCCGTCGTCGGGCGCTGATCGGATGGTTCACGCTGGCCATGCTCGTCGCGACATCGTCGGCGTACCTGGGGCCGGTGGTCTCGCTGAACCTCGGGCTGGTCGGATCGATCATGTGGGTCCTCATCGCCCAGCTGCTCGTGATGTTCTGGGATCGTGCGGTCCGGGACACCGAGCGTCTGGCCGAGATCCAGCAGGCCGTGTCGGCCTGGCACGCCACGCAGCTGGTCCGCCAGCGTGAACGGCGCCTGCGCACGCAGTTCGCCCTCGCCGTGGCGGGGCCCGTGCTGAGTCGCGTCGTCGCGTCCCGGGGCGCCCTCGACGAGCGGGAGCAGCTGGAGGCGCGGCTCGCCGAAGGGCGGCTGCGCGATGAGCTGCGCGGCGCGGATCTGCTCAACGACGCGGTGCGTGACGCGATCGAGGCTGCTCGGCGGCGCGGCGTGACCGTGACCGTGTTCGACGAAGGCGGTCTCGACGGGGTGGAGGAGGAGCGGCGGGTCGAGATCCGTGACGAGCTCGCGGTGACGTTGGCCCACGCCGAGGCCGGCCGCCTGATCATCCGCTCCGCCAAGGATCCGCGCGTCGCGGTCACCGTCGTCGGCCGCGCGGGCGCCCGGTCCTCCGGTGATGACGACTCCGTCGAACTCTGGCACGAGATCCTGCGCGAAGCCCCGACCGGATGACCGGGGTCCCGAAGGCAGGACGGAAGTGGGCGAGGGGCGGCGGCCGTGCCGCCTGCCCCTCGCCGTGCGGACAGTTACCCGAAAACCGTCCGCTGGTGGCCGATCAGCGTCTGTCTACCCTGGGACAGAGAGACCAGCCGAACGCGAAGCGTCTCCTTCAGTCTGGTGGGTCGTGGAGAACTTGTCTGTAGGTATTTTGGGGGACACGGAATCACCGGCGATGAGGGATCATAAGACGATGGGAATGCGTCGCGGAACCAACCTCCCGCGGATGGGCGATTTCAACCAGTCCGTGATCCTGGAGGCCATCCGGCGCTCCGGCGAAGGGTTGAGCAGGATCGAGCTCGTCGAGGCGACGGGCCTTTCCGCCCAGACCGTCACGAACATCACCCGCAGACTGCTCGATGACGGATTCATCCACGAGGCCGGACGCACGATCAACGGCCCGGGCAAGCCCCGGGTGACCCTGCGCCTCATCGCGGAGAGCCGCTTCTCGGTCGGTGTGCACCTCGACCCCGCCATCATGACCTTCGTGCTCCTCGACCTGTCGGGAGCCGTCGTGCGTCGCATGGCGGTGCGGACCCCGAAGAAGGACCCGCGCCGGATCGTCGAGGCCATGGCGACCACGATCGATTCGCTGATAACCGCCGCCGGGGTGGATCGCTCGCGCATCGCGGGGGTGGGGGTGGCCGCCCCCGGGCCGCTGGATCCGGCCATGGGGACCGTGATCGATCCGCCGAAGCTGCTCGGCTGGCACCGTGTGCCGCTGCGCTCGGTTCTGGCGGAGGCGACGGGGCTCCCGGTGACCCTCGAGAAGGACACGACAGCGGCGGCGGTGGGCGAGCTCTGGACCCGCCCGGGTTCGTCGGACGACTCGTTCGTCTTCGTCTACCTCGGCACCGGGATCGGCGCCGCCCTCGCCAGAGACGGCGACGTGGTCCGCGGGAACACGCAGAACCTCGGGGAGATCGGCCACATCGTCGTCGACCCGGATGGTCCCGCCTGCCTGTGCGGATCGCGCGGCTGCGTCGAGGTCGTGTGCACGCCGCAGGCGATCGTCGAGCAGGCGGAGCATGCCGGAGTGTTCCCGGACGACCGAGAGGCGAGTGATGTCGAGGCCGTCGAGGCGCGTTTCACGCAGCTGTGCGAGCGTGCGGCGGCCGGCGACGGCCCTGCCGCACGGGTGCTCCGCCAGGCGGCCGGTCACATGGCCGTGCTGACCGCCGTGCTGACCAACCTGCTGGATGTGGACCGCGTCGTGTTCGGAGGCCCGTTCTGGCCTCGGCTCTCCGACGTGTACCTGCGAGAGATCCCCGGACGGCTCGAGCGCCTGAGCGCCACACGCGCGGTGCGGACGCTTCCGGTCGCGGGCACGGTCGTCGGAGTCGACGTCGGCGCTGTGGGGGCTGCCTGCGTGGTCCTGGACTCGGTGCTCACGCCTCGGACGACGGATCTGCTGCTGGAGCACTGAGCCCCGGACGCGGAGAGCGCGGGGGAGCCTTGTCGGATTAAGTCCAATCGATGTATTATCTGGGATCACCCCCAGCGATCGGATCACCGATGCATGACAACTCGTCCCTCGTGGAAGCGCGCATCCAGCGCTTCGCGGAGGAGCGTCTCCACCCCGCCGTATATGCGCGGACGCAGGAGCTGGAGCTCCGGTCGTGGAGCGCTCCGGGCGAGCCGGTGCCGTTCGCCGAGGCCGTAGTGCAGACCTTCGTGCCCTTCTCCGTCGGCAGCTCGTGGGGCCGTGCCTGGAGCACGATGTGGCTGCACGTGACCGGTGTCGTGCCGACGGTCGACGACGGGCAGCGGGCCGAGCTGATCTTCGATCTCGGGTTCAACGGTGCGGAGCCCGGTTTCCAGGCCGAGGGCACCGTGTACCGCCCGGACGGATCCATCGTGAAAGCCGTCGAGCCGAGGAACGCCCATGTCCCGCTGGAGGGGACCGCCGGGGACCCGATCGATCTCTATCTCGAAGCCGCGGCGAATCCGGACATCGCCGCGGGATGGACCTTCGCGCCCACGCCGTTCGGTCAGTGGGAGTCCGCGGGGGAGGAACCGCTCTACGTGCTCCGGCGGGCCGACATCGGCATCCTCGATGTCACCGTCTGGGAGCTCCTGCAGGATGTCGCGGTGCTGCGTGGGCTGATGGGCGCACTTCACGCGGAATCGCCTCGCCGCGCGGAGATCCTCCGTGCGCTGGAGCGCATGATCGACGTGACCGACCCGGAAGACGTCGCCGGCACCGCGGTGGATGCGCGGGCCGAACTCGTCGGGGTCCTCGCGCGCCCGGCATCCGCGTCCGCGCACTCCCTGCACGCGGTCGGCCACGCGCACATCGACTCCGCATGGCTGTGGCCCGTCCGCGAGACGCAGCGCAAGGTCGCCAGGACGTTCTCGAACGTCCTGTCCCTGCAGCAGGAGGACCCCGACTTCGCCTTCGCGGCGTCGTCTGCGCAGCAGTACGCCTGGATGAAGCAGTTCCAGCCCGAGCTGTTCGCACGTATGCGCGAGGCAGTCGCCGCAGGTCGATTCGTGCCGGCCGGGGGAATGTGGGTCGAGTCCGACACCAACATGCCGGGCGGCGAGGCGCTGGCGAGGCAGTTCGTGCGCGGCAAGCGCTTCTTCCTGGAGGAGTTCGGCGTCGAGCCGCTCGACGTCTGGCTCCCGGACTCCTTCGGCTATTCCGCGGCGCTCCCGCAGATCGCCAGGGCGGCGGGATCGCGATGGATGCTGACGCAGAAGATGTCGTGGAACGAGACGAACGTCATGCCGCACCACACCTTCCTGTGGGAGGGCATCGACGGCACGAGGATCTTCACGCACTTCCCTCCGGTCGACACCTACAACGCCCAGCTCACCGGTGAGGAGCTGGCGCGTGCGGAACGGCAGTATGCCGAGAAGGGCGTGGCGAACACCTCCCTCGTCCCGTTCGGTTACGGCGATGGCGGGGGCGGTCCGAACCGGGAGATGGTGGCGGCAGCGGCACGGCTGCGGTCGCTCGAGGGCTCGCCGACCGTGACCCTCTCGACCCCGCGTCGCTTCTTCGAGTCCGCCGAGGCGGAATATCCCGCCCCGCCGGTGTGGTCCGGCGAGTTGTACCTCGAATTCCATCGCGGCACCTACACGTCGCAGTCCCGCACGAAACGGGGAAATCGTCGCAGCGAGCACGCGCTGAGGGAGGCCGAGCTCTGGGCCACGGCCGCCGCATTGCGCGGCGAGCCCTACCCGTACGACGAGCTGGATGCCGCGTGGGAGACCGTGCTGCTGCAGCAGTTCCATGACATCCTCCCCGGCAGCTCGATCGGCTGGGTGCACCGGGAGGCCGAACGACGCTACGCCGAGGTGCTCGCCTCGACGGAGCGCATCATCGCAGGGGCGCTGGCCGTCGTGGCCGGCTCGGGAGACACCGAGCTGGTCGCGGACGCCGGACCCTACGCGAAGGAGGGAACGGCGGCGATGGGGATCTCCGCCGTGCAGGGTACTGGGGTCCCTGCGGCGGTCGCGCGGACGACGGGCGGCTTCGTGTTGGAGAACGAGCACCTGACGGTGTCGATCGACGATGCGGGCCTGGTGACGTCACTCGTCGCCCGCGCGACCGGGAGGGATGCGATTGCGGCGGGGGAGCGGGGGAACCTCCTCCAGCTGCATCGCGACACGCCCAGCCGATGGGATGCCTGGGATATCGACGAGCACTACCGCCGTCACGTCGTCGACGTGACGGACGTGGTCTCGATCGACATCGTCCCGCATCCGTCGGCGGCGATCGTCTGCGTGGTCCGTGCGCTGGGGGGCTCACGGATCACGCAGGCTCTGACTCTCGCCTCCGGCGGGCGGGCACTCGACATCACGACCACCGTGGACTGGCACGAGCGCCAGAAGCTGCTGAAGCTCGCCTTCCCGTTCGACGTGCACACCGATCGCGCGACCTCCGAGATCCAGTTCGGGCACGTGCATCGCCCCACGCACACCAACACGTCCTGGGATGCCGCGCGGTTCGAGACCGTGGCGCACCGCTGGGTGCACGTGGGTGAACCGGGCTTCGGCGTCGCCGTGGCCAACGACGCCACCTACGGTCACGACATCACGAGGACCTCGCGCAGCGGCGGTGGCACCGCGACGACCGTGCGGCTCTCGCTCCTCCGGGCTCCGCTCTTCCCCGACCCCGATGCGGATCAGGGAGAGCACACCTTCACGGTGAGCGTGCGGCCGGATGCGACCATCGCCGATGCGATCCGCGAGGGGTACCGGCTGAACCTGCCCGTGCGCGCTCTCGCGGGAGCGGGGCCCGTCGTGCCGCTGCTGGACGTGTCATCGGATGCGGTCGTCGTCGAAGCGGTCAAGCTCGCTGAGGACCGCAGCGGAGACGTGGTCGTGCGCCTGTACGAGGCGCACGGAGGGCGGGCGGCGGCGACGCTCTCTGCGGCCTTCGACTTCGCCGCGGTCGCGGAGACCGACCTCCTCGAGCGGGAGATCGATGCCGCGGCGGTCCGCGCCGTCGAGGGGCGCGTGGTCGACCTGGAGCTTCGTGCGTTCCAGCTCGTGACGCTCCGCTTCCGCGCACCGGCGCTTCCGGTGTCTCAGCCGGAGTAGCGCCCCCAGGGGATATCGCGGCGCAGCGGCCTGCGGAGAGGGCGCTGCGTGCGAGTCCACGCCGATACGCTCGGCTCGTCGGCCACGGCATCCGCCGCCTCTGTCGCGTAGGCGTCGCTGATCACGGCGATGAGAGCGGCGAGCTCCTCCTCGGTCGCGGCGCCCTGCGTGATCTCGAGCGACGGCGGCATCTCATCCGGCGTCTCTGCGGAGGCGGTCGACTCGGTCACAGCGGGATGTTCCCGTGCTTCTTCGGCGGCAGCTCGGCGCGCTTGCCGCGCAGCGAGCGCAGCGCTTTCGCGATCGCGACGCGGGTGTTCGCCGGCTCGATGATGCCGTCGAGCTCGCCGCGCTCGGCAGCGAGGAAGGGTGAGGCCACGTCGTAGGTGTATTCGTTGGCGAGGCGCGTGCGGACGGCGGCGACGTCTTCGCCGGCCTCCTCGGCCTTCTTGATCTCGCCGCGGTAGAGGATGTTGACCGCACCCTGACCGCCCATGACGGCGATCTCGGCGGTAGGCCAGGCGAGGTTGACGTCGGCGCCGAGCTGCTTGGAGCCCATGACGATGTACGCGCCGCCGTAGGCCTTGCGCAGGATCACCGTGACGAGCGGAACGGTGGCCTCCGCGTAGGCGTAGAGCAGCTTCGCTCCTCGGCGGATCACGCCCTCCCATTCCTGGTCAGTCCCGGGCAGATAGCCGGGCACATCGACCAGCGTGACGATCGGGATCGAGAACGCGTCGCAGAAGCGCACGAAGCGGCTGGCCTTCTCGCCGGCCTGGATGTTCAGGGTTCCCGCCATCTGCGAGGGCTGGTTCGCGATGATGCCGACCGAACGGCCGTCGATGCGGCCGAAGCCGATGACGATGTTCGGCGCGAACAGCGGCTGCACCTCGAGGAAGTCGCCCTGATCGACGACGTGCTCGATGACGGTCTTGATGTCATACGGCTGGTTCGCCGAGTCCGGGATGAGCGTGTTCAGCGTGCGGTCGGCATCCGTCGTCTCGAACTCGAACACGCCCTCGTACGACGGCAGCTCGGACATGTTGTTGTCCGGCAGGAAGCTGAGCAGCGTGCGCGCATAGTCGAGCGCATCGTCTTCGTCCTCGGCCAGGTAGTGCGCGACGCCCGAGCGCGTGTTGTGCGTGTAGGCGCCACCGAGCTCCTCCATGCCGACGTCCTCGCCGGTGACCGTCTTGATCACATCGGGGCCGGTCACGAACATCTGGCTGGTCTTGTCGACCATGATCACGAAGTCGGTGAGGGCGGGGGAGTACACCGCGCCGCCCGCGGCCGGACCCATGATGATGGAGATCTGCGGGATCACGCCGGAGGCCCGCGTGTTCAGCCGGAAGATCTCGCCGTACTTGCCGAGTGCGACGACGCCCTCCTGGATGCGCGCGCCACCGGAGTCGAGGATGCCGATGCAAGGCATGCCCCCGGCGATCGCGAACTCCATGATCTTGATGATCTTCTCGCCGGCGACCTCGCCGAGCGAGCCGCCGAAGGTCGAGAAGTCCTGCGAGTAGACGGCGACGGTGCGGCCGTGGATGGTGCCGACGCCGGTGACGACCGAGTCGCCGTAGGGGCGTGACCGGTCCATCCCGAACGCGGTCGTGCGGTGGCGCACGTACTCGTCGAATTCGACGAAGCTGCCGGGGTCGACGAGGAGTTCGATGCGCTCGCGGGCGGTCATCTTGCCCTTGGCGTGCTGCTTCTCCTTCGCCTTCTCCTCGGCGTCGACGACGGCCTCGGTGTAGCGAGCGCGAAGATCCGCGATCTTGCCGGCGGTGGTAAAGAGGTCGGGCTTGTCCGTCACGGATTCCACCCTAGCGCCGGGTCGGCCCTGGCCGTTGGATGCTCGGCACAACGGGCCGCCGGATCCTTTGGCGGTCTCCTGAGTGTGGGGGTCAGTTCTTCGGGCCGTCCGTGAGCGGCCCGATGCCGGAGAGGTCGTGACCGCCCCGCGCCCCGCTGCCGCCCTCGTCGAGCTCGGGAGCATCCGACCGGTGCCCACGACGCGTGGTCACCTCGCCGACTTTGCGGCCGGCCCAGCCGACGCCGCGCACGGCTGTCCCGGCAGCCCCGGCGACCGCACTCCCGGCGAACCGCGCGCCGCGCAGCATCCGGAGCTCGAGCTTCTCCGCGCCCTCGACGGGCTCGAGCTCGAGCGGGAGGTTCACGGGAGCGGCACCGAACGCCTTGTGCGAGGTCGTCAGCACCCGGCGGCCGAGGATGTGGTTGCCGGTGCCGCCGATCGCGGCGCCGATCCCGAACGGGAGCGCCTTGCCGATGACCGATGCGCCTCCCTTCGCTGCGAACTGCTTGACGAACATGCTCTTGAGCCGATCGACCAGTGGTCCGACGGCCGCACGCGGGAGCGATTTGGTCACCAGTTCGCCCCAGTAGGACGATCTGCTGCCGCCGCGGCCTGCGACCTGCCCCGCCAGCTGTCCGACGAGATCCACGCCTTCCTTGCCCAGCATCAGGGTCATCACGAGCGCACGTGCGCGATCGGGATTGGCGATCGCGATGCCATGGACCTCGGCGACGGACTGGGCGAACAGAGCTGTCGACTCGACGAAGCCCACGGTCTCGACGCCCGACAGGGCGAGCGTGATCCCGGTGCCGATGCCCGGGACGACCGCGGTCGCGCCGACGGCCGCGCCGCCCGTCGTGACCGCGGCGAGGTACCGCCGCTCGAGGATCCGGATGATCTCTGCCGGCGTCGCCTGCGGGTTGCGGAGACGGATGCTGCGGATGTGGGCGAGCACGAGGGGGCGCTGGATGGACAGCACGCGATCGAGTCCGCGCACCATCATCGGGTGCTCCGGCGATCCTGCCGGCGGCACGCCCTTGTCCCAGGCAGAGTCATCCGGCAGAGAGTGGATCTTGTGCACCTTGGGGGCCATGGCCTGATCCTACGAAGTCAGTCCGCGAAAACGCCGAAAGCCCGGCACCCTTGACGGGGCCGGGCTTTCGTGGAAGAGGATCAGACGAACAGGTTCGCCCGCTCGAGGTCTTCGGCGAAGTCGACCTCGACCGCGTAGAGGTCGGAGACATCCATCGGCTCGAGCAGCAGGCCGTCTTCGGCGATCGAGAGCTCGAGACCGCGCTCGAAGTAGTCCTGGTCCTCGACGCGCTGCAGCTGGCGCATGAACGCCTTCTTGTTCGCCGAGGAGATGTAGTTGATGCCGACGGCCTCGCCGAGGCCGCCCTTGACGGTCTTGGAGAGCTCGTTGATGAAGCCCTCCGCCGTGACGGTGTACTTGACCTCTTCGTCGCTGACCTTGGAGGTGTTGACCGTGACGAACGACTGGTCGCGCTCGATGTACGCGGCCGCACGGCCGAGGATCATCGGGTCGAAGACGACGTCGCCGTTCATCCACAGCACGCCGTTCTTGCCGGTCGCGGCCAGGGCGCGGAGCAGGCTCTTCGAGGTGTTGGTCTCGTCGTAGCGCTCGTTGTGGACGTAGTTGACGGTCGGGAACGCCTCGATGATCGTCTCGGCGCGGTATCCGACGACCGCGGTGATGCGTGCGTCGGAGCCGAAGGCGGCCCGGATGTTGTCGTGCTGCTGGCGCATGATCGTGCGGCCGTCGCTCAGCTCGGTCAGCGGCTTCGGCAGCGCGCGGCCCAGGCGTGAGCCCATGCCTGCGGCGAGAATGACGGTTTGAAGAGTCACGAGTGCTCCTAAAGGGAAGTTGTGTTCACGGCCGGTTCACCGACCAGACACCTCATCGTGCCGCGTTCATGGTATCGATTCCGCCTGGGAAGGCCCGGGGATCGATGCCCCCGTTGTCATTTCGTGACCGAGTACACACGCAATACACAGGCTAGACGACGGGGCGGGATATGCGCGGAATCTGCGAGATCCGAGCGCGGATTGTTTCGCCGCGCCCTCGGTTGGGGGCAACCCATTGATACCGTAGGACGGTGACTTCTTCCCCTGACGACCGCACCGACCAGGTGGACGATTCCCAGACCCCGCCGCCCAAGGCATCTCCGGCGCGTACGCCGGCGTCGAAGCCGGGCTCCGCTGGACGCACGACGGCCGGCAAGAAGCCGCCGGTCAAGCGCGCTCCTGCGAAGAAGCCGGCGCCGCGGACGACGGCGAAGGCCTCTGCGGAGACGGCAGCACCGACCGGCGAGGTCGTGATCGAGCCCGCCGTCAAGATGGTGATCGATGCCCCGGCGCAGGGCGTCTCGGCGGCGCGCACCAGCGCGGCAGCACGCGCGGCAGCGGCGAAGAACACCGCCGCCAGGGCCGCGTCGGCCAAGACCGCCAAGCCCGCGACCTCGGCGGCGCGAGCCACCGCACGGCCCGCGGCTGCGAAGGCGCCGGCAGCCAAGACGCCGGCAGCGAAGGCTCCGAAGGCCAAGCAGGCCTCCGCGAAGACGTCGGCGGCCAGGACCGCCGCAGCGAAGTCCGCCGCGGCGAAGTCCGCAGCAGCGAAGACGACGGCCCGCACCGCGTCGGCGCGCTCGGCCTCTGCGAAGACGGCGGCCGCGAAGGCTGCCGCAACCAAGGCGGCTGCCGCGAAGGCGGCGGCCGCGGAGAAGGCCGCTGAGGAGAAGGCCGCGGCGGACAGCCTCGAGGCAGCCGTGCCCCCCGTGATCGAGGGAGCCCCGGCCGTCGACGAGGCGACCTCCGTTCCCGCTCCCGAGGCGGAACTGCCGTCGGCGGAGGAGCAGATCGTCGTGGAACCCGCTGCTGCGGAGCCTGTTGTCGAAGAACCTCAGGTCGAAGAGCCTGCTGTCGAGGAACCTGCTGCCGAGCCGATCGTCGAGGAGCTCGTCGTCGAGGAGGCGTCCGCTGAGGAGGCGACGCTGGAAGAGGCGATCGCCGACGCTCCCGCTGCGGAGGAGGTCATCGTCGAGACTCCGGCCGAGGCCGCCTCGGGGGCGGACGCCGAGTCCGATGACGCGGCATCCCGCTCCGGCCGCGACTTCGGCGAAGCCGCGGCGACCGTCGCGATCAGCATCCGAGGTCTCGTCAAGCAGTTCGGCGACAACCACGCGGTCGCCGGGATCGACCTCACGGTTCCCGCCGGCTCCTTCTACGGGATCGTGGGTCCGAACGGTGCGGGAAAGACCACGACCCTCTCGATCGTCGCCGGTCTTCTGCGTCCGGATGCGGGCACGGTGGTGATCTGCGGCATCGATCAGGCCAAGGAGCCCCTC
Organism: Microbacterium sp. A8/3-1; assembly: GCF_040267695.1. Taxonomy (NCBI): domain Bacteria; kingdom Bacillati; phylum Actinomycetota; class Actinomycetes; order Micrococcales; family Microbacteriaceae; genus Microbacterium; species Microbacterium sp. A8/3-1. Next base: position 138,355 of record NZ_CP158357.1, read on the forward strand.
GCGGCGAAGCGGGTGATGGGCGTCCTGCCGGACCGGCTCCGCACGTTCGACCGGCTCACGGGCCGTCAGCTCCTCTACTACTACGGCCTGCTGCGCGGCCTGGCGGCCGACGTGATCGAGAAGCGTGCCGCCGACCTCGCGCGCGCCTTCGACCTCGGCGATGCGCTCAGCCGCGTCGTCTCGGACTACTCGGCCGGTATGACCAAGAAGATCATGCTCGCCGGCGCCATGATCCACTCACCCCGCGTCCTGGTGCTCGACGAGCCGTTCGAATCGGTCGATCCGGTCTCCTCCGCGGTCATCCTCGACATCCTTCGCGCGTACGTGTCCCACGGCGGCACCGTGATCCTCTCCAGCCACGGGATGGATCTGGTCGAACGCGTGTGCTCCCGTGTCGCCATCGTCGTCGGCGGTGAGGTGCTCGCGGAGGGCACGATCGATGAGGTCAGGGCCGGCCAGACGCTCGAGGCCCGTTTCGTCGAGCTCGCAGGATCCAGCGGTGAGGTGGAGGGGCTCGAGTGGCTGCACACGTTCTCCGACTGAGATTCGCGCTGCTGATCGGATCGCTGCGCGGCGAACGCCGGGTTCGGACGATCGTCACGTTCCTCGCGATCGTCGCGGTCACCGTGGCCGTCTGCCTCGCGGTCTTCAGCCTCGCCGACGCCCCGGTGCCGGTCGCCCGCGCCGTCACCGTGCTGGGTGGAGCAGCCCTCCTCCTCGGCTTCCTCGTCGGACCGATCCTGGTCGGCGCCGTCGACCAGCTCGACCCGCGTCGATTCGCCGTCTTCGGCGTCGACGAGCGACGGATGCCCTGGGTGCTCACGTTGGCGGCCTTCATCAGCGTGCCGAGCCTCGCGCTGCTCGCCGTGTACATCAGCGTCTGCGTCGTCGCCATCGGTCTGGGCGCCCCGTGGCCGCTGGCCGTGCTCATGACGATCGTCGGTGTGGTGACGACGGTTCTCACGGCTCGCGTCGGCATGGCCGTCAACGCGCTGCTGCTGCCGGAGCGCCGTTCTCGGGAGCTGACAGCGCTCTTCGCCCTGGCGCTCATCGTGATCGCCTTCCCCGTGGCGGTCTTCTTCGCCTCGATGCGCTGGGACGGGCACGTTCCGGCATCTCTGGCGGCACTGACCACGAGCGTCGGCTTCACACCTCTCGCCGCGTCACCCGGATTCCTCTTCGCGGTCGCCGCTGACGCCACGGCGATGGCCTGGATCAGCGGGATCGTCGCCGTGGTCACGGCGATCCTGCTCTGGGTGCTGTGGGCCTGGCTCGTGCGCCGTCTCCTGACGACCACCGAACGCCCCGTCGCCTCCCGCGAGCGGACCGGTCTCGGCTGGTTCGGCCTGCTGCCTTCCAACGCCTTCGGCGCCATCGCCTCACGGAGCCTCGTGTACTGGCTGCGCGACCGCCGGTACATCATGAACACCATCGTGGTGCCCGTGGCGGGAGTGCTGACGGTCCTTCCTCTGATCGTCGCCGGCGTCCCGCTCGAGATCGCCGCCCTCGTCCCCGTGCCGGTCATGGCGCTGTTCTTCGGGTGGCTGCCGCACAACGACGTCGCTTACGACTCCACCGCGCTGTGGACGCACGTCGCGAGCGGCATCCGCGGTCTTCCCGATCGTCTCGGCCGACTCGTTCCCGTGCTGCTGGTGGCGATCCCCGTTCTCGCGATCGCCGTCCCGCTCACGCTGCTGCTGATCGGCGACTGGCGCCTGCTGCTGCCGCTGACCGGCCTCGCCGCCAGCCTGCTGTTCTCCGCCCTCGGCATCTCGAGCATCGTCTCCGTCGTGGCGCCGTATGCGGTGTCGCGACCGGGCGACAGTCCGTTCCAGCAGCCGCAGCGACCGACGTCGCGCGGGATCTACGGTCCCGCCGCCGCATTCCTCGGAGCGCTCGTGCTGAGCCTGCCGACGGGATGGCTGTTCGCTCTGACGATCATCGACGGCTCGTCCTACGCGCCGGCCGCATTCTGGGTCGGACTGCTGTCGGGTCTCGTCGTCCTCTGGCTCGGCGCCGTCATCGGCGGACGCATCTTCGAGCGCAGCGGGGAGCGCCTGATGGAGTTCGTCGAGACCGCGTGACGACCGCCCGCAGGCGACCCGACGCGGCTAGACTCACGGGATGAGTACTCCGCTGGACAGCCCCGATCAGGGCGGCGTGGCAACGCTTGATCGCGAACTGGAAGAGCTCCTCCGCGAGGAGAACCTCGAACCGGGCGACCATGAGCGCTTCTCGCATTATGTGAAGAAGGACAAGATCCTCGAGTCGGCGATCACCGGCAAGCCGGTGCGCGCACTGTGCGGCAAGAAGTGGACTCCGGGTCGCGACCCGGAGAAGTTCCCCATCTGCCCCACATGCAAGGAGATCTACGAGTCGATGGTCGGCTGACCGACCTCAGCTCGCTTCGACGTAGACCGTCGGGATCGCCGGGTCCGACTTGCTGAGGGCGAGAGCCCGCACAGGGAGCTCCTCGCGTACGCGCAGATGATGCGCGCGAGCGGATGCCGTGCCGGCCGTACCTTCATGCGTCGTGTCGATGTCGCCCGCCTCGACGAACGTCACCTGCAGCGGTCGTCCGTCCGCGTGCTCGGCCGGCGTGTCCAGCTCTTCGAACCCGTCCGAGACCACGACGGTCTCGGCGGCCGCGACGCCGTCGGCGAGTGTGCGGAACGCCGCCTTGCGTCCACCGTAGGAGGCCTTGTCGGCGGAGGCCTTCGCGACGCCGATCCAGGCGCCGGTGGCATCCTGCCGAGCCACGAGCTTGTAGACCATGCTCGCCGTCGGGTAGCCGGAACCCGTCACGACAGACGTCCCCACGCCGTAGGCGTCGACAGGGGATGCCGCGAGAGCCGCGATCGCGTACTCGTCGAGGTCGCTGGTCACCGTGATGCGCGTGCTGGTGGCGCCGAGCTCATCGAGCTGTGCGCGCACCTCGCCGGCGACGATCGGCAGGTCGCCGGAGTCGATGCGCACGCCGCCCAGCTCGGTTCCCGCGATGCGGATCGCGGTCTCGACCCCGGCGCGGATGTCGTAGGTGTCGACGAGGAGCGTCGTTCCCACACCCATGCTCTCGACCTGTGCGCGGAAGGCGTCTTCCTCGGAGTAGTGCAGCAGAGTCCAGGAATGCGCGGCCGTGCCCATGGTGGGGATGCCCCAGCTGCGGCCGGCCTCCAGGTTGCTGGTCGCGCGGAAGCCGGCGATGTAGGCCGCACGCGCCGCAGCGACAGCGGACCGCTCGGCGGCGCGCCGGGAGCCCATCTCGGCGAGCGGGCGCTCTCCGGCGGCGATGCTCATGCGCGCGGCGGCGGTCGCGACGGCGGAGTCGTGGTTGAGGACGCTCAAGGCGAGGGTCTCGAGGATCACGGCATCGGCGAACGTCCCCTCGACGGTGAGGATCGGCGATCCGGGGAAGTAGAGCTCACCCTCGCGGTAGCCGCTGATCGACCCCGTGAAGCGGTAGTCCTCGAGGTACTTCAGCGAAGCGGCATCCACGACCTTCTCGTCGCGCAGGAATCGCAGCTCGTCCTCACCGAAGCGGAACTCGCGGAGCAGCTCGAGGAGGCGGCCGGTGCCCGCCACGACGCCGAAGCGGCGGCCGCCGGAGAGGCGGCGGGAGAACAGCTCGAAGACGCTCGGCCGGAAGGCGGTGCCGTCCCGGAGTGAGGCCGCGAGCATCGTGAGCTCATAGCGATCGGTGAGCAGCGCCGTCGACGTGGTCATGCGCTCAGCATAGTGAGGCCCGGTAGGCTGGTGAGTCATGAACGACGCGCCGATCGGAATCTTCGACTCCGGTGTCGGCGGGCTCACGGTGGCCAGGGCCATCCGCGCCCAGCTGCCCCGTGAATCGTTCGTGTACATCGGCGACACCGCGCACTCGCCCTACGGTCCGAAGCCCATCGCCGACGTGCGCCGCTATGCCCTCGAGGTGCTCGACACGCTCGTCGATCAGGGTGTGAAGATGCTCGTGATCGCCTGCAACACGGCATCCGCCGCGATGCTCCGCGATGCGCGCGAGCGCTACGACATCCCCGTCGTGGAGGTGATCGGTCCGGCCGTGCGCCGCGCCGTCTCGACGACGCGCAACGGCCGGGTCGGCGTGATCGGCACGGTCGGCACGATCGGATCCCGGGCCTACCAGGACATGCTCGAGGTGAACGAGCGCCTGCAGGTGTTCACGGCGGCGTGCCCGCGGTTCGTCGAGTTCGTCGAGGCCGGGATCACCGGGACTCCCGAGGTGCTCGCGGTCGCCGAGGAGTACCTCGCACCGCTGCGCGACGCCGATGTCGACACGCTCGTGCTCGGCTGCACCCACTACCCGTTCCTGCGCGGCGCGATCAGCTATGTCATGGGGGAGGGTGTCACGCTCGTCTCCAGCGACGATGAGACGGCGGGCGACGTCTACCGCCAGCTCGTCCGGGGCGACCTGCTGGCCTCGCCGGACGCGACGGCGTCCTACGTCTACGAGGCGACCGGCGCCTCGGCCGACGACTTCACCGCACTGGCCAACCGGCTGATGGGTCGCGAGGTCCGCGACGTGCAGCTGGTGCAGACCGGCGTCATCGATCTTCCCGAACACGTCTCCGAGTCGCGCTGATCCGGCTCGACAACCCCTACCCGAAAGAAGCACATGACCGACATCGTCCGCGCCGACGGCCGCTCCACCGACCAGCTCCGCGAGATCACCATCGAGCGCGGCTGGAGCGCGCATGCGGAGGGATCCGCGCTGATCAGCTTCGGCGGCACCAAAGTGCTGTGCACGGCATCCTTCACCAACGGCGTCCCGCGCTGGCTGACCGGCAAGGGCAAGGGATGGGTCACGGCTGAGTACTCGATGCTGCCGCGGGCCACGAACAGCCGCAACGACCGCGAGAGCGTGAAGGGCCGCATCGGCGGACGCACGCACGAGATCTCGCGCCTGATCGGCCGCGCGCTGCGCGCTGTCGTCGACACCAAGGCCCTCGGCGAGAACACGATCGTCATCGACTGCGACGTGCTGCAGGCCGACGGCGGCACCCGCACGGCCGCCATCACGGGCGCCTACGTCGCTCTCGCGGATGCGATCGAATGGGGTCGCACGAAGAAGTTCATCGGCAAGAACTCCACGCCGCTGCTCGACTCCGTCGCCGCCGTCTCGGTCGGCATCATCGACGGAGAGCCGATGCTCGATCTGGCATATGTCGAGGACGTCCGCGCCGAGACCGACATGAACGTCGTCGTCACGGGCCGCGGGTTGTTCGTCGAGGTGCAGGGCACCGCCGAGGGGGCCCCCTTCGACAAGCGCGAGCTGGACGCGCTGCTCGAGCTGGGTCTCGCCGGCTGCGCCGATCTGAAGGATCGCCAGCTGACAGCCCTGGCCGCTGCGGCGGGCGAGTGAGATGAAGATCGTCCTCGCGACCCACAACCCGCACAAGGTTGCCGAGTTCCAGCAGATCGTCGCGCAGGCGCGTCCGGATCTCGAGATCGTCGGCTACGACGGCCCCGAGCCCGTCGAGGACGGTGTGACGTTCGCCGAGAACGCGCTCATCAAGGCGCGCGCCGCGGCCGCTCACACCGGGCTCGCCGCGCTGGCCGATGACTCGGGGATCTGCGTCGATGTGCTCGGCGGCTCTCCGGGTGTGTTCTCGGCCTACTGGGCGGGGCAGAAGAAGGATGCCGCGGCGAACCTGGAGCTCCTCCTGGATCAGCTGCGCGACGTCGCCGACCCGCATCGCACGGCGCACTTCACCTCGACGATCGCTCTGGTCACGCCGGAGGGACGCGAGGAGGTCGTCGAAGGCCTCTGGCCGGGGCGGCTCGCGCAGGCGGCATCCGGCGGGGGCGGCTTCGGCTACGACCCGATCTTCATCCCGGATGGTCAGCCCGAGGGGGAGGAGCGCACGGTGGGCGACTTCACCGCGGAGGAGAAGCAGGCGCAGTCGCATCGTGCGCGTGCCTTCGCCGAGCTGGTGCCCTTGCTCGCGCAGCTCTGAGCCGAGTCGGCCGCACAGCTGAGACTGGTTCTCGTTACCCTTCCCGACTAGGCGGAATCGCCCTCTGAGCCCTGTCTGCCGGTCTAGCCTGGGGGCATGCACGATCACGCACCCGCCGCCGGCGGCATCCGCTCCGCGAGCAGCAGACGCCTCCTGGCGATCTCGCTGTCGCTCACGGCCACCGTCATGATCGTGCAGGTCATCGGGGCGATCCTCACCGGTTCCCTCGCCCTGCTGGCTGACGCGGCCCACATGTTCACCGACGCCTCGGCGCTCGTGATCGCGCTCATCGCGGCATCCGTCGCGGCCCGTCCGGCCGACGACCGTCGCACGTTCGGCTATCAGCGCGCCGAGGTCTTCGGCGCGCTGATCAACGCCGTGATCCTCATCGCGCTGGCCGCCTGGGTCGCCGTCGAGGGCATCGGGCGCCTCATCGATCCGAGCGAGGTCGAGGTCGCCGGCGGGCTCATGCTCGTCGTCGCCGTCGTGGGTCTCATCGCCAACGCGATCTCGATGTGGCTGCTGAGCCGCGCGCAGCGCACGAGCATCAACGTGCGCGGCGCCTACCTCGAGGTGATGGGCGACCTGATCGGATCGGCGGCGGTCATCGTCGCGGCGGTCATCATCCTGACAACGGGATGGATGCCGGCGGATGCCATCGCCTCACTGTTCATCGCAGCGATGATCATCCCGCGGGCGATCGCGCTGCTGCGCGAGGTCTTCTCGGTGCTGGCCGAATCCGCGCCGAAGGGCACTGCGGTGAGCGAGATCCGCACGCACCTGCTCGGCTACGAGGGCGTGACGGGTGTGCACGACGTGCACGTCTGGCAGCTCACTCGCGGCGCGCCCGTCTTCTCTGCGCATGTCAGCGTCGATCCGGCTCTGCTCGCCGACGGACGCTCGGCGAAGCTGCTGTCGGAGATGCAGGCCTGCCTCGCCGATCATTTCGACGTGGAGCACTCGACGTTCCAGATCGAGCCGGCCGAGCAGTCCGACTGCGAGCCGCACCACGCCTGACGGTCAGGGCTCGACGACGATCTCGTCCGGTGTCTTGTCGGGCCGCAGGCCTCGCCAGCGCGCGTGCCGGAGCACGCCATCCGGCGTCCAGTTCGCGAACTCGACCTCCCCGACGAGCTCCGGACGCACCCACAGTGCGTCCGAGGCGTCGAGTGCAGGCACGCCGTCGAGCGGGGCGGAGGGCACCCGGAGCGGTTCGAGGCGGGCGAGCAGATCGCGGAGGATGCGCTCGGTGAACCCCGTGCCGACGCGTCCGACGTAGCGCAGCTCACGAGCAGGCGAGGGGCCGGGCACCGCGAGCAGCAGGGAGCCGAGAGTGCTCTCCCTGTCGCCCTTGCCGGGGCGGATGCCGACGATCACGGACTCCTGCATGCGGGTGTGCTTGAGTTTGAGCCACGCGGGCGAGCGCAGGCCCGGCCGATAGCGGGACGCGGGGTCCTTCGCGACGACGCCCTCGAGCCCGAACTGCTCACTCGCCGCGAGGGCGGCGTCGACGTCGTCGAACACCGGAGGCACCTGGACGGGCGCATCCAGGTCGGCGACGAGGTCCTCCAGCAGGGTGCGGCGCTGGTGCAGCGGCATCGACGTCAGGTCGTGCCCGTCCAGGCCCAGCAGGTCGAAGAGCATGTACACGATCGGGGTGCGCACCACCTCCCGCTCGATCTCCCGCGGCCGGGTCAGGTGCATGCGGTTCTGCAGCAGCGAGAAGCTCGGGCGCCCGTGCGCGTCGAAAGCGACGATCTCGCCGTCGACCACGGCGTCCGAGGCGGGGAGGAACGGGGCGCCGTCCGCGGTGAGCTCGGGGTAGCGCGCGGTGATGTCGGTGCCGCGGCGCGCGTGCAGCAGCATCCGTCCGTCCGTCCAGGTGCCCATGGCGCGGATGCCGTCCCACTTGACCTCGACCCAGGACGGGTCGCTCAGGGCGCGGGCGAGCGCCGGGGTGCCGTTCTCGGCGAGCATGGGCGCGACGGTGGCGGCGGTCGTGCCCGAAACCGGTGCCGCGGTGATCCGCGGATGGCGGCCGGCGCGGTGCGCGGGAGGTGTGGGAGCCGCCGCGACGGCAGCCGTGGGGACGGAGGATGCCACGTCTTCCGGTCGCAACGTCGCCAGCGGGTCCATGCCGGCTGCGGCGCGGGCGAGCACCTCGTCGAGGTCGAGCTGTGCCAGGTCGGGGTCGTCGAGCTCCTCCCAGGTGCGGGGGGCGGCGACCCACGGCTGTGCGCGACCGCGGAGTGAGTAGGGCGAGATGGTCGTCTTCTTGCCGTTGTTCTGGCTCCAGTCGAGGAAGACCTTGCCGCCGCGCACCGCCTTCGACATGACGCTCGTGGCGAGGTCGGGGTGGTCGTTCTCGATGAGCCGCGCGAGCTCCTTCACCACAGCGGAGATCTCATGACTGGTCTGCTCGCCGGGAAGGGCGGCGTACAGGTGAATGCCCTTGCTGCCGCTCGTGACGGGCAGCGGGTCGAGCCCCATGTCGGAGAGGATGCCGCGGGCGATGCGAGCGACCTCGGCGCACTGCGCGAGACCCACGCCCGGACCCGGGTCGAGGTCGAGCACGAGCCGGTCGGGGCGTCCGGGGAGGCCATCGGGGGCGAAGCGCCACTGCGGAACGTGCAACTCGATCGCGGCGACCTGCGCGAGCCACACCAGGGTCGGCACGTCGTCGACGAGCGGATACTCCTTCGGCCCGTCGGAGTGCTGGATCGCCTGGCGCGGGATCCACTCCGGGGCTCCCGGCTCGAGCTGCTTCGTGAAGAACGCGTCGGCCGGAGCATCCGCCGTTCCGACGCCCTCCACCCAGCGCTTGCGGGTGACCGGACGGCCGTCGAGAAGAGGCAGCAGCAGGGGAGCGATGGCGGAGTAGTAGGCGATGACCTCGCCCTTGGTGGTGCCGGTCTCGGGGTAGACGACCTTGTCGAGATTCGTGATCCGCAGGCGGCGGCCGTCGACCTGCACGACCTGCGCTTCTCCGACCATGGAGCAAGCGTAGTCAGCCGCCGTCGTCAAGGGCTGGCCGTGACGGGTGTGGCTGGTGTTCACTGGGGGAATGAGGACGATCTGGAAGGGCGCGTTGACGTTCGGGCTCGTGAACGTGCCGGTGAAGGTGTATTCGGCGACCGAGGACCACGACGTGCCGCTGCATCAGGTGCACGAGAAGGACGGCGGGCGCATCCGCTACCAGCGCACGTGCGAGGTGTGCGGTGAGACGGTCGCCTACGCCGACATCGACAAGGCCTACGTCGAGGAGGGGCAGACGGTCGTGCTCACCAAGGACGATCTCGCCGCGCTGCCGGCGGAGAAGAGCCGCGAGATCGACGTCGTCGAGTTCGTGCCCTCCGATCAGGTCGATCTGCTGACGCTCGACAAGCCGTACTACCTGGAGCCCGACTCCAAGTCCTCCAAGGCCTACGTGCTGTTGCGCAAGACGCTCGAGCAGACCGACCGCACCGCGATCGTGCGCTTCACGCTGCGACAGAAGACGCGGCTCGCAGCCCTGCGGGTGCGCGGCAAGGTGCTCGTGCTGCAGACGCTGCTCTGGGCCGACGAGGTGCGCGAGGCCGAGTTCCCCTCGCTCGACGAAGACGTGCGGATCTCGAAGAAGGAGCTCGAGATGTCGGCCGCCCTGGTCGACAGCTACTCGGCCGACTTCGAACCCGAAGCCTTCGTCGACGAGTACCAGAAGGAGCTGCGCACCCTCATCGACGCGAAGATCGAGGCCGGCGAGAGCTTCGAGATCGCCGACACCTTCGGCGAAGCGGAGGCCGAGGGCAAGGGCGGCGAGGTCATCGACCTCATGGAGGCGCTGCGCGAGAGTGTCGCGCGATCCAAGGAGAAGCGCGCGAGCGAGAAGCCTGCGAAGGCGAAGAAGCCGGCGAAGAAGACCGGCTGATCCGCCCTGCGGCGAGTCTCAGTGCTTGCCGTCGCCGTCCAGGTCGGGAGCCCGATCGAACACCTCGGGGTCGAGGCTCAGTGCTTCGGCCTCTCCGGCATCCGTCGTGACGTCTCCGCCCGCCGCCGCGGCCTTCTTGGCCTTGTGACGCTCGGAGAAGTAGTGGTAGATCGTCACCAGGGCCGTACCACCGACCGCAGCGAGCAGGATCAGGTCGATGTAGTTCTCGACGAAGACCGCGACCGGCGGGATGAATCCGATCAGGTAGCCGAACATCGTCAGCCCGAAGCCCCAGAGGATCGCACCGATGAGGTTGTAGAGGGTGTACTTGCGCCAGGGCATGTGACCGACCCCGGCAGCGACCGGCGCGAACGTGCGCACGATCGGCACGAAGCGGGCGAGGATCACGGTGATACCGCCGAAGCGCTCGAAGAACGCGTTGGTGCGCTCGACGTTCTTCTTGCTGAAGAGACCGGATTCCTTGCGCTCGAAGATGGCGGGCCCGCCCTTGTGGCCGATCACGTAGCCGACCTCTCCGCCGACGAAGGCCGCGAGACCGATCAGCAGGGCCACGACCCAGACGTTGATGCCGAAGACACCGTGCTCCGACCCGGCGACCGGGTGCGAGAGCAGACCGGCGATGACCAGGAGGGTGTCGCCGGGCAGCAGGAAGCCCACCAGCAGACCGGTCTCGGCGAAGACGATGAAGCAGACCACCAGAAGTGCCCAGACGCCGGCCTTGTCGATGATCATCGCGGGGTCGAGCCAGGGAATGAGGGCGTTGGGTGCGTGCAGCATGGTTTCGAGCACTGGGAGTCCCGTCGGTCGTGATTGGTCGGCGGTGTAACGGTGAGGATGCAGAAGCAGCCGTCGTGCGGAAGGTGGGACTTGAACCCACACGCCCTAGGGCACAGGAACCTAAATCCTGCGTGTCTGCCAATTTCACCACTCCCGCGCGGTGCATTCAGTCTACTGATGGGAGAAACACAGATTCTGGGGATCAGCCCGCAGTTCCGGGCAGGTTCGGCGGTGCATCGGGGCCGGTCTCGTCGACGTCGACGAGCCAGCCGACTCGGGATCGCCGCGGTCGGTCGGCCGAGCCCTCTTCGAACTCACCGCGCCGTGCGCGCTCCGGGTCGATCGGCAGCCGCACGCCGGGGACCGTCTGAAGTCGCGTCGTGTCGGGAACAGGCTCGAACGTCACCGACTCGTGCACGCGTCCCGGCCCCGACGAGACCTGGATCTTCCGCTCCACGACCTCGTGCGTCACCTCCTGCACCGCGGCGACCGTGCCGCGCACGCGGTCCGCGTACTCGTGTTCGTGATGCGATTCCAGAGCGTCCACGGACGATGCCCGTTCGGTGCCGAGCGTGTCGACCAGGAGTGCGGCCTCCCGCGACCGGATGCCGAAGTTGACCTCGTCTCCGACCGCGAACGGTTCACCGCAGCAGGCCCACTCCCATGGCGTCAGCCACACACGCGTCATGCAGCGAGACTAACGCCGATCGGTCGGATCGTCCCGCGGCCTCTTCGAGTCAAGCCAACGGGCCGGAGCCGGGGATGAGCGGCTCCTCGGGGTTCGGGGCCAGCGGCTCCTCCGGGTGCGGGGCGAGCGGCTCCTGCGGGGTCGGGGCCAGCGGTTCGTTCGGGTGGGTCGGCGACGGCTCGTCGGGGAACGCGGGCGACGGCTGCGAGGGCGAGGGCACGGCGGGTCCAGGAGGGGTCTGTCCAGGATCGGTCGGGCCGGGGCCGGTGGGCTGCTCGCCGGGCACGGAGGGCACGGAGGGGACGGGCGGGCCGGGAACGGGGGAGGAGTCGGTCATGGTGGTTCCTTTCGCTGATGTGATGCTCACGTTCCGGTCAGTCCACCACCGGGCGTCGATGCGGTCTGCACCCTTGCGCTTCGCGGAGCGATGTGCGGGTCTCGGATCGCTCTGTGGATAACTTCCGAAGCGCCCGCGCGATTCTTGGCATGATGCCGGGGTGAGTCATCCGTCTGCCCTCGTCACCGAACGCGTGCGAGCGCGGTTGCGGGCCAAAGGAGTCGATCCGTCGGTGGATCCGGATGCGGCTCGGCGCATCGCCCAGTCCGAGGTGCGACGTCACGACGACCACGCGCTGGCGCGCGGCGAGGCCTTGATCGACGACGAGGTCGCGTGCGTGCGCGACGTACTCGCCGCGGTGAGCGGGATCGGACCGCTGCAGCCGTTCCTGGACGATCCCGACATCGAGGAGATCTGGGTGAACGGCGACGGCAACGTGCACGTCGCGCGCGGCGGAGTGGCGGAGCGCACCGGACTGCGGCTCGCCGATGAGACGGTGCGGGACCTGGTGGAGCGGATGCTGCAGCCCACGGGACGCCGGGTGGACATCAGCCAGCCCTTCGTCGATGCCTCTCTGCCCGACGGATCGCGTCTGCACGTGGCCATCGCCGACGTCGTGCGGGGGTCCTGGGCGGTGAACACGGGCAATAACTATGCGAGCCGCAGCGCCGATGTCACCACGAAAGGTACCCATCAAGCGATAGGCTCGCGATCATGATGAGGATCAACCTCGGCCGTCTCGCGATCACATGTGCGCTCGGCGCCGTCATCGCCTGCAGTGTCACGGGTTGCGCCTCTGCCTCCCTGGAATCCGCCGCCGAGGACTGCGGTGGCGAAAAGGCCGGCTTGATCGCCGATGAAACCGGCATGGTTGTCGAAATCAGTTCTGGCACCGATGGTCTCGTCTGCGTTCTTCCAAAGATCTTTGGGGATCAGGCAGAACAGTACGCGGTGGCCATGATCGCAGATGAGGGTGTGGGCGCGACCGGCACCATCGACGAGCGAGACATCAAGGTGGTCACCGTAGGAGGCGGCACAGTCGTCTTCATCGAGGCGAAGTAAAGTCGCTCGCCAGACATGCCCATGAAAACGCGGGCTCAGGCGCTCCGAGACCTCGGCCTCGTCGTTGCCGAATGGCGGGAACTGACGAGCAAGCTCACTCCGCGGGAGGCCGCCGAACGGGCCTGGCGACCTGATCATCCAATGACGGTGGACGAGCTCACCCGCCACATCGAGTCCCTCAGGATCTGCAACCCGGACACCTCCGAGTAGTAGCCCTCAGGTCCGTCGCTCGACGCGATCGGCGCGGACGCGAGCACGCCGTGACGCCTGCTCCCTCACGCGGCGGGCCGTCACCGGATCGGTGGCGATTCCCGCCTGAGATGCTGCCGCGCGGGCCAAGAGCACGACGTATCTGACCGGCGTGATGCCGAGCTCGCGGCGGATCCGTTCCTCTTTCGTCGGCGTGTGGTGAGGGTTCGCGGCTTCGAAGGCGAGGAGGTCGGCAGGCGTCACAGGTTCGATCCTGCCGCGGACCACCGACATTGGAGGGCGTGGCGCGAAGCCATACCCCTCGGATAGATTCTGCTCATGAGTAACCCTGAACCGGGCTGGTACCCAGCGCCTCACGCCAACAACGAGCAGCGCTACTGGGACGGAGCCCAGTGGATCGAGCCGGCTCCACTGGCTTCCGCGCCGCAGAAGTCGAAGCGCGGATGGATCATCGCTGGCTCCGTCGTTGCGGGACTCATAGTCATCGGCGCGGTCGGAGGCGCGCTCGGCAGCGCGGGAACCCGAGTGACAGCGGACCCCAAGGTCACGGTGACGCCCTACATCCCGCCTGAGACTCCGGCTCCCCCGGTGGAGGAAGAGCCGGAGGAACCTGTCGAGGAGCCGGCGGCGCCCCTGGTGGTGCGTCAGGACTTCTCCGGATCGGGTGACATGGTGCTCGATGTCAGCATCACTGAGGTGGCGATCGTCACATTCACGTGTGGGGACTGCAGCCGGAACACGGTGCTCAAGTCGAACGGAGCCGAATCGCTGATCGTGAACGAAATCGGCGCATACTCCGGCTCGCATCTCGTCAACATCAACGAAGGGTCGATGATCACGCAGCTGATTATCGAGTCGACCGGCAACTGGTCGCTGACCGTCGATGATGTGAGCACTGCCCCGAAGATCGACAAGGCCGCATCCGGCTCCGGTTCGAGCGTGGTTATCTTCACCGGCACGTTCGACTCCGCGGCGATCACCAATGACGGCGCCAGCAACTTCGTTGTTCTGGCCTATGGCGCCGACAACTGGTCGCCACTCATCGTGAACGAGATCGGGGCGTACTCGGGTACCGTGCAGATGTCGGCGCCGGCTGTCGTGCAGATCGAGTCCACGGGGAACTGGCTGATCGACGGGAACTGACGACTTCGCTCGGCGTCGTAGGATTGTGCTCTCGGCCGGAGGAAGGACATCCGGCCATGCACTCTCGAGGCCTCTCCCCCGACACGCTCCTCAGCGTCCGCCTCGGTGCGATCTGCTCGAGGAACTGCTACACGACCGACCCGGCACCGGTGGTCTCCGAGCTCCTCGCCACGGCAGGCGACCGGCACGACATCCTCGCGGAGGCGGTCGGGTCATGGGTGGGGTACTACGAAGACGCCTACACGCGCATCCTCAGCACAGCGTTGCGCGAGCTCCCGGGCTTGGAGCCGTGGATCGCGCTCGGCCAGTACCGCCGAGCGATGCCCGACCCGAGCACGCGCGGCTACGCGAAACCGCCGGGAGTGCGCTGACCGGGAACGACGAAAGACCCCCACCCTCCCGGAGGAGAGTGGGGGTCTGTGCGTCAGCCAGGCGGCCAGATGGGTGGTGAGAGCGGGCGCGGCCTGACGGCCGGCGCCGTCGCGCGGTGCTCGGTGACTGTGAACACCATGCGGGACGGCGGGCGGGTGACGACCCCGACCGCGGATGAGATGAGCGCGGGAAGCACCGACTCGATCCTGCCGTCCTCGACCGGCGCAGCGGCAGTCCCGCTCAGCGCAGTGGTGAGCGCAGGAAGGGTGCTCGCCGCCTCGCCGGACACGACCGGGACCGTCACCGTCCCAGCGAGTGCCGTGACCAGCGGGGGAAGCGCCGACGACGCGGCACCCGAGAACACCGGGACTGCGGCGGTGCCCGCTGCCGCCTGCGAGACGCCCGGGAGCACGGATGTCGCCGCTCCGGTGAAGACAGGCACGCCGATCACGCCCGATGCCGCGCTGGTGATCGCCGGCAGGGTCTGAGCGACCGTGCCCGTCACCGGAGACGCGTCGACCATCTGCTCGACGACGAACGGCGCGCGTTGCGTCTGGTAGCCGAGGGGCGAGTTGTGCGTGGCGTCCTCTGCGGACCACAGCGGAGAGTTGGCGTCCCCACTGTCAGCGGCGCGGATGCGGGCGTTCCAGTCCGCGAAGACCGCGTTGCCGCGCGCCGCGAGCTTCGCCTGGATGAGGCCGTTCACACGGATGTCGTCGGCGGATGCCGAGCCCTTCGACGTGAGCCCGATCCAGGTGACCTTCGGGCCTGAGCCGATGGCCGACAGAATCGTGTCGATGTCGGCGTTCACAGTGGCATCGGACTGCGGGCGGTCGTTCGTGCCGAGCGCGACGATCCAGTGATCGATCGTCGTCAGCACGTTCTTCGCGTCCTGGATGTTCTGCGCCGACGTCTTGCCGGTGAGATCCGCGACCGCGATCCTCTTGCCGCCGACGCCCCACACGGACACGTCGCGGGGCCGGATGCCCTGGGTCAGCATCTCCTGGCGGAGGTACTCGAGCATGCGTGCTGTGTTCGAGTCGCCGATGATGCCGTACCGCGGCGTCGACAGCGCGTCCGGCACCTCGGGATCAGGCAGCCATGTCGCGTCGTCCGTCACGAGCAGGTGCGCCACCCGATAGGTGGGGACGATCGGCGATGACGCCGCCTGCCCCTGCCGCCAGTTGTCCACCAGTCCGAACGTCGACGCGCCGACGATCTCCGCGCCGATCAGCGAACCGCCACGTCGAGCGTTGTAGATCCGCACGGCCACGGCCGAGGCGCTCGCGACGATCTTCACCAGCACCCACGTGTTCACGGGGATCGCCGATGTCGTACCTGTCGCCGTGTTCGACGGATTGTCGATGATGAGCGTCCCCGTCGACGAGAGACGGATCCGCCATGCCGACGTTCCGCCCGACGTCAGCGGAGCGACGATCGGAACCGAGCTCGACGGGTAGCTCGTGAGCTTCAACGCGAAGCGCACAGACAGAGTCGCGGGAGATCCCAGCGGGGATCTCCCGAAGAACGTCTGCGATCCGATCGGCGAGTACACCACGCAAGGCTCGCCGTCCTCGACCCCGTACACGGCCAGCGGAGTGAACGCTGTCGGCTCGGTGCCGAACTCAGTGTCGGCGTCGCCGTACCCCGCCCACCGGAACAGATCAGTCATCACGCCTCCTTAGCCTGCAGGCTGCGTGACCGTCCACGACGTGACGTTGATCGCACCACCAGCGATGACCGCGACCTTGTCCAGGATCATCTCGCCGCCGTCGCCCGCGAGGCTGCACGCCCCGTCGATGACTGCCGCGCCCGTCGAATCGAAGCCGCGGAACCAGCCAGCCGTGCCCGTGGCATCGGCGGCCGTGTCCCCGGTGATCGGGTTCGCTGTCGCGACGCCGTTGACTGCATCGGCGAACGCCGGATCGGAGAGCGTCAGCGTTCCGAGCAGCGTGCCCGTGGCCGCGGTGCCGACGGACGCGGGCTGGGCGCCCGTGCGGATCTGCACGGTGCCCGGCCCGGGCCCGCCATCGAGGAGGTCGACGACACCGTTCGCGGAGCCGGAGCGCGCGGCGTTCGAGAGCCGCGTCACCATGCGCCGGCCTCCCCACGGAGATCGCGGCGGAGCGTGCCGGGCGGGAGAGCCTCAGCTTCGATGACCTGCTGACTGCCGTTGGCGAAGATCGCGATGGCGGAGGACAGCACTGTGAGGCCGAGGGAGAGGCCGGTCACGATCTGAGTGTTCACGGCGTCGTCGTAGAAGCCGAGCAGCACGAGCGACGGCGAGACCACGGTGCCGAGCGTGTAGAGCGTGGCACGGACGATCGCCCAGCCCTGCGTTGCCCAGTCGGCGACTCGGACGTTGAGCAGATTCAGCAGCGACGCGATCGCGCCGAGAACGGCGCCGGAGATGATGAGCACCTGCTCCCAGGTGCCGTCCGTGCCATAGCCGAACATGATGGCGAGCGGGGCGAGCGTGACCAGGAACGCCTGGATCAGCTGCCGCCGCGCGGGGGTGAAGAAACGCGCGAATGCGTTCATGGTGTGGGTTCTCCTTCGATGGGTGTGGGCAGGCAGACGATCGCCTGCTGCGGGATGTAGAGACCGACCTCCGAATCGGAGACGGAGATCCAGACGACCTTCGATGTGAAGCCGTCCGGACAGGTGGGGCCCGGAGCGCCCTGTGCGCCGGGCGGACCGGGCTCGCCCTGCGAGCCTTGGACGCCCTGCGGACCCTGCGGCCCGGTAGCGCCAGTCGGTCCCACAGGTCCCGCCGGGCCAGCGACGCCAGCAGATCCAGGCAGACCGACCGGACCCGGCTCACCGTCGTCACCGGACGTGCCGCGGTCACCACGCGGGCCCTGCGGCCCCTGAGCACCGGGCGTGCCCTCTACGACCTCGCCGGGAGCATCGCCGTCCGGGGTGACCCCCTCCTGCAGCAGCTGCTCGTAGAGACGTTGAGCGTTCTCCTGCGACGCCTGCAGGTCGGCGTACATGTTCTGGTTCTCGGCGCGCAGCTGCGCGTTGCTGATCGACACGAGAACGATGGCTCCGGCGATCATGAAGACGATCGCCGCGCCCAGGATCTTGTAGCCGACCGTCCATGCCTTGGCGGAGATGTTCACGGGGTACCTCCCACGAGCTGTTGCAGACCTGCCGTGACGGTCCAGAGGATGATGCCGCTGATGACGGTCCCGACGATGCCGAACCCGGCGAGACCGATCGCGAACAGCTGCTGCGCTTTCGCCTTGCGTTGCTCCTCAGCGATGCGCCCCGCGTCACGGACACGCTCTGCATCTGCCAGCTCGAGCTCCCGGAGTCGCGCGTCCTGACGGTCGTCACGTTCTTTCTGGTTCGCCTGAACCTGGGACAGCATCGCTTGGGTGACCATCTGCGCCGCGAGGTTGTCGAGCCGCCCGTTGGTCTCCGCCCGCATCGTTGCGATGTCGGTTCGGAGGATGTTGAACAGCGACGGCGGCAGTTCCTCAGCCATCAGCCGTCGGTGCCGGTGAGTGCAGCCTTCACGCCAGCCTTGATCATCGCCTCGAGGCGAGCGAAGTCCTCGTCGGACAGGGCGCCGCGCTCGATCGTGACCTTCGGGCAGAGGATGCCGAAGAGCGCGAGCTTGTTCTTGTAGAGCTGCCCGCCGTCTGCGCGGGGGAACCAGTCGTCGTTCACCGAGCCCATGTACGCGGAGACGATGTCCGCGTCGGCCTGGGTGTGCACGGCGAAGATCGTCCCCTTGGCCCAGTTGAGCCAGCACCAGGACGTGACGCCGTCGACATTCGCGGCCATCGAATCGGGTTTCATGTCGTCCTCCTCGGACTGATTGGGTGCTGCAGTTGCGGATCCGCCGGCGGCGCCGATGGTTCCGAGTTCGCCCCAGAACGTCCAGTGCCACCACTCGCCGAAGCCGAGACCTTCGCAGGTGATGCCGTAATTGGGTGCGAGTTCCTGGGCGCGGCGGTGCGCCGCGGTGTTCGAGTTGTACGGCCACGCGAGGTCGTTCGCCCGCCGCTTCTCGTGGTTGCTCGTGTCCGGCACGCCGACCGCGTCCGGGTGGATGCGGTACCACTTCTGCCCCTGCCACCAGGCGGTGCCGTATACCTTCCGGCCACCGGGGTTCAGAGTCATCCGGTCGTACCAGATGGCCAGCTGATCCTGCTTCTCGCGGTCGCCGTCGACGACCTTCATCGCCGGGAGGCCCTCGGCCACCAGCGCGTCGGAGAGGGCGCCGAAGGCGTCGCGGGTGCCGGAGGCGTGGTTGTAGGCGTCCCCGGCGTAGTTGAGTGTGCTCATCAGTAGGACTCGATCCAGAGTTCTTGCCCGTCGGTTCCGAAGGCGATGCCGGAGGACACGAACAGGGCTGCGGTCACGGGGTTCGCGGTCGTGGTGACGAACTCTGTGTCGGCGCCGGGAACCGAGACGACGTTGCCGCTCCCGGCCTGATGTGCACGACTGGTGATCGTGCGGTCGGACGCAGAGGAGGTGACGTCGGAGAGGTTGTTCCGCATCTGCATCGTGTAGACGACGCCGCCTGCGGGCGTGTTGTACATCGCCACGCGGGCGCAGCGGACGCGGACGCGCTGTCCGATCGGCAGGGGGATCGTCTTGGCGACGGATCCGAGGATCGTCCCGGCCACACCGGATGTCGTCGACCCGGCCATGTAGGCGAGGCGCTGCCCGGGCGCGACGTACCAGCCGAGTGTCGGCGTCGCGCGTCGCACCCAGAGCAGGTCGGAGTCGAGGGTACGTGCCGTCTCGCCGACCGGCGCCGCCCATGCGTCGAGCTCGGTGCGGTTCCGCATCAGCACCGTGGAACCGGCCGTGGCCGTGAACTGGTGCGTCTGGGTGATGACGACCGATGCCGTGGTCGTGGTCGTCGACAGGATCGTCGCGACTGCGAGTTCCGTGGCCCCCGCGGGAATCGAGGGCTTCGTCGGGATGCCGGCGGCGACACCCTGTGTGACGCCGAAGACGGGCGTGTTCGTCGCGTCGGTGTTCGCGGTGAACTGTGCTCGGAACCAGATCACGTCGAGGCGGCTGTTCGCGGGAGGGGCGGCAGTGGTCGGAACGACGGCCACCGCATCGTTGGCCTGCAGTTCGACGCCGACGCCCGTGCGGGAGCTGATGCCCTTGAACGGGGCGACGTCGTATCCCATCGACGCGCGACCGGTGACGAGCGCCGCGCCTGTCGCGACCACGCCGGTCGGGAAGATGCCGACTCGCGGGGTGCCGTCGGCGTTCTTCGTGATGAGGCCCGCGAGGAGCAGGCGCTCGGCGTCGACAGGGAGGCCGGTGGGGTCTGCGGTGGGACGGGTCTTGATCAGTGCCATGTCAGTCTCCAAGGGCGCGCTGAGGGAGCACCAGCAGGTGCAAAGGGTGGGTGAGGGTCAGGCAGGCTGGAGGACGTCGACGACGATGCTCGGCCCGCTCATCTGGAGGGTGCCGCCGCTCCACGAGCCGGGGCCCTCGGTGGAGTACATGTGGCCGTTGACGAGGACGCCCTGCAGGGTGTGTTCCCCGGCGGGCAGGTCGCGGACAACCGTGAGAGACAGGGTTTGAAA
Organism: Microbacterium sp. A8/3-1; assembly: GCF_040267695.1. Lineage (NCBI taxonomy): Bacteria > Bacillati > Actinomycetota > Actinomycetes > Micrococcales > Microbacteriaceae > Microbacterium > Microbacterium sp. A8/3-1. The sequence goes on from NZ_CP158357.1 coordinate 158,411, forward strand.
CGCGCCAACCTGGCGGTATGCCGCCGCCCCGGTGCCGCCACCGGAGCTCACGCTGTTCTGCGCCATCTCCGGCCACGCGGACGGCACGCCGTCCACGAGGAGGCGTGTCTGGATCACTCCAAGCACGTCCGTTGTGGCGCTCGTAGCGGCCAGTTGCACGTTGGACAGCACCGTGAAGACGGTCTTGACCACGCGTGCACGGTCCAGGTGAATCGTCACGATCGGGCCGAACGGGGTCGACGGCAACGGCATGTCCGCTTCCGTCCATGTCTGCTCGTCCACACCTACCGCCGAGAACGTGCCTCGCCCGGCGAGGTCCTCCAGCACGCGACGCCGTTGCGTCCCGGACGGGCCGGTCAGGTCCCCCACGCTCTTGCGCACTGCAGAGATCTCCGCGACCATCTGCGCGGCGGCGCCCTCGGGGGGTGGCGTCGGGTCAGCCATCGTAGACCTCCCCGCAGGTGATCGTTACCCAGTCGGACAGGTCGACGCCCAGCGCGGCGATGCGGCGCTGGTAGGTGCCAGGACCGATGTAGCCGCCTGAGATCTTCGAGTCCTTCGTGATGATGACGTCGATGAGATCGCCCGAGTTGTACTCGTTCAGGAACGGCAGCCGGTCGCGGCGGACCTTGAAGGACCAGAACTCCCACGGCCGCTTGGCGGTGCGATTCGTCTCGGCGTTCCACGCGTCAAGCGTGGACTCGAAGACGGTGTTCGACGATGCGTCGGACTCGAGCTCGAGGAGCGGGTAGCCGTGGTCGATGAGGGTCGGGTCGTACAGGGACCGGATGAGCGTGGTGTCGTTCGCACGGCCGCCTTCTCCCCAGACAAGCGACCCCATGCGCATCGGGTTCGAGCGGACCTTGAGGCCTGCACCCTGACCGATCTCCCAGGCGAAGACGTCGGGGGACTGGAGGCGCGGTTGTGCTTCGCTGCCGGAGTCGAATCGCCACTGGAAAGCGTCGGGGCCGTTGCGTTCCAGCTGGAACCGGAAGTCGGGCCCATTCTCGACCCCGGACAGGTCGGACAGCGCGGCGTCGACTTTCTTCCGCTCGACGGCGACGTACGTCCGCTCGCGCGAACCGGCGCGATCGGCGGGGAACACGATCGGGAGATCGCTGCCGCCCGGCCATGCGCACGCCTGCTCAACGAGCTTCTTCCCGATCGTGCCGAAGTCGAACCCGGTCAGGACGGTGTCGAGCGAGGTGTCCGGGAGTCCCGTCGGAAGGGTCAGCGACTGCGTGAGGGCGGCCGGTGGGAGGATGTTGCGCCCCGCCAGGAGGATCCGAAACCCGCGCGCGACGAAATCCAGACGGCCCCGGTCGTCGTCGAAGTCGTGGGGGAGGATCGGGCCGCCGTAAACACGTCCGCCCGTCTCCACCGCGATCGAGTGCTTCCACGGGGTCGCGAGGCTGCGCCAGTTCCGCGCAGCCTGCCCCTTCGCGTTCAGGTCGATCGTGGTGTTCACGGTCTCGGCGGTGTTCGCTGGCGCCGTCACCTTCAACTCGGCGGGGTCGATTTCGTCGACGGTCGCGCCGCCCCGGGTCTCGAAGATCGAGACCCGGACGGGCCGAGCGTCTACCACCATGCGGGAAACACCTGCCCTTCGAGCGATGCGGTCGGGGAATCTGGAACGTCGCGGTAGGCGATCGACGCTGACGCATCGGGGGTCCCGGCCCAGGCGAAGGATCGGTCCCCAGATGGGGGGAACGATCCGTCGAAGTACGGAACTGCGGTCGCGGTCTTCGAGGCCAGTGCGGTGCGCGCGAAGACGCGTGCGCCTGAGACGATGCCGTTGCCGTAGAGAATCGTCCTCACACCGGTGGCGGCCGCTGTCAGGGCGGCCGTGTTGTCGGCCGCGAGGGTGATCGTCGTCCCGGGTTGGATCAGTGTCGGCGCCGAAGAGCCGATGACCGTGTTCATCCCGTACGCGTAGGTGCGCAGTTGCACCGCGGCAGCCGGGAACCCTGCAGGGACCGTGAGTTCCATCGATCCGGACCAGCGGTCGTCGGTCACTGCCGGCAGGTCGAAGGTCTGGAAGAAGATCGGCGCCGAGGTCGACGTCGTGACATCGACCTGCCCACCGTTCACCGTCGGCACGAGGGTGGCGGCGGCGCCCGTCGTGGTCCAGCCCGTGATGGAGTTCATCAGCCGCGGGTTCGGGTTCCAGTTCCGACCGATCTCTTCTCGGTACCCGGGAGTGACGATCACGCCGGTCGCGTCCAGCTGGTAGGTGCGGGATGCGCCGGGCGGGATCATCTCCCACTCGCGGAACTGGAGCCAGCGAGACACGGAAGACTGCCCGTCGATGACGGCGGTGCTGTCCTCCGTGTCGATGACGACCGTCGATCCGACGGGCACTTGCCGGTTCAGACCGATGCGCGCACCCGTCTCGATGCACGTGATCATCGCGCTGTCGAAGCCGCCCGTGAGCGTGAACGTGGGGGCGCTGGGCGCCTTCCCGGTGTTCGTGAGGGTGATGCGCCCCGAGGAGCCGCCTGCGGGCCACACCAGAGGCCACACCTCGGGGAAGACGAGGCCCGGCCCGGGCTGTGCCGGGCCGGTGGACGCAGTCTGCGGCTCCACGGCGTAGCGGCGTGAATCGGCGGCGACGAGGCCAACCATCATGTCGCCCGTGTATCGACGGTCCGGGTCGTTGTCGGGGATGCTGTCGACGGTGACCGTGCGGCGGGTGACGCTGAGGTCATCCTCGACGGTGATGACGATCGGCCCTTCGGCGCCGAACGACGAGAGCTCGTTGACCGCTTCCTCGACCTCGGTGGTCGTGCCGTCACGGTAGCCGACCTCGAACGAGATGCCGCGGGAGGAGCGCAGCGAGCGCGCCGACGCGAAAGCGCCGTGCGCCTGCGGGCGCTCCTCCATGCGGACCTTGTCCGACGTCTGCCCGTGCCAGCCCCGCAGGTTGAAGAAGTACCAGCCGTGGTCGGTGACCGCCGGGAACACGATCTGGCGGGCACCGTCGGTGAGCGTGATGGCGTTCATGCGGAAGCGAACCCCAATCCGAGCTCACGCCCGATGTAGTGAGCAGCGAGCTCTGGGTCGGAAGTCGGGACGACGATGTCGACCTTGTCGATGTGCGTCGTGTTGCCGCGCCCACGCGTGGCGACGCCTCCGCCTCCGGAGACGAGTCCGTCGGCGGCCTCGAGAGCGCTGGCGGGGATGTACCGGCCGCCGAAGATGTCCGCGGTCTGCGTCATCAGTTGCTCGGCCCGCTCGCGCTTCGAGAGCGCGTGCGGCAGGTACGTTTCGCCGCCGGTCTCTTCCTCAGCCCACACCCGGTACTCACCGGCACGCGCGATCTGCGCGACGTGGTTCTCCGACGGGTAGATGTTCCCGCTCGCGTTGAACGTCACACCCGGAATGACTGCGCCGTTCGCGTACGCCGAGACGATCTTCCCGCCAACGTTGAACGACTGATTGCCCGTCTCCGCGTCGACGAACACGCGCACTCGACGCCCGTTGTTCAGCGTGACGAACTGGTCGACCTTCTGCTGAGCGGCGGCTGTCTCCGCGAGGATCGCGATCTCCTTCTCGGACGGGATCTTGTAGATCGAGTCGGCGAGGGCGAGTGCAGCATCCTCAGACGCGCCCATGGCGATCGCCGAGTCGATGATTCGCTGACGGCCGTCCACGAGTCGGGCGAGGTAGGCATCCGTGTTGCCGTCCAGGTCCAGTTGAGCCTGCGCGGCGTCCTGGGAGTCCTTCGCCATCTGCACGAGCATGTTCGAGTTGTCGATCCCGGCCTGCGTGGTGAGGTCGAGACCGCTACCGAACCCCTCGACACCCGCCTGGATATTGGCGATCTGCTCCGACACCTCGATGAGGGACTGCTGGTAGTCCGCGTTCGCGGTCACCGCGTCCTGGCCGATGCCGTTGGCTTCGTTGATCGTGTCGATCAGGGTGGAGAGCTTCGAGTTCAGATCCTCGACCGTGTCGGCTTCTTCGATGTACGCGTCGGCCGCGGACTGGGACGCGACGGTGCCCTCGTTGGTCGCCTCCTCCTTCTGCCGTGCGACCTCGGTCGCGACGTCCAGCACGCCGATCTGGCCCTCGACCGACTGCTTCAGCAGTTCCGCCGCTCGGGACGCCCGGACGTCGGCGTCGGTCTGGTTGACGAGCGCCTTGGTGCCACGATCGAGACCTGACTCGATGGCAGCACCCACCTCTTCGAGCGCGTCGGCCTTGCCGGCGATCGCGTCGGCGACCGTCGAGACCTTCAGCCCGAGCTCCTCGGCGGCGTCCGCGGCCGATCCCTGCGACATCCACAGGATCGACTGCTCGGCGGTGAGGTTCTCGGCGATGAGCTCGCGGGTCGCCTTGGTGACCTTCTGCGTCCCGGCCTCGAGGGTGTCGGCGTAGGACTCCGCCATCTGCCGCGCCTCGGCCTGAGCCGCGACAAGCAGCCCGACGACGGTGATGATGCCAGTGAGCGCGAGGCCCGCAGCGCCTCCGATGATCGCCGTGCGGCCCATGCTCATGTTCGTCTGGTCGAGCGCGAGCTTCAGTTCGAGGAACTTCGCACGAGCACCGACCGCACCGCCCGCGAACAGCAGGACTGCCGCGGTCGCGACACCGAGGATGAGAGCCGTGGCCTGGATCGGCTGGGGGGCTTCGCCGTACATGTCGATGAGCTCGGTGACGACCTGCGTCATTCCACGCAGGACGTCGTTCGCGGCAGAACCGGTGCGGATGAGGGCCGTGTCGAAGGCCCCGCCGAGCTTCTCGATGTCGCCGGCCAGGTTGTCCTGGCGGATCCGCGCCTGCTCGGCGGCATACCCGGAGTCGTCGACCGCGCCGGTCCACTCGTCCACGGCCGCTGCGCCGCCCTCATACAGGAGGGTTGCGGCGTTGAGAGACTCGTTGCCGAAGATGCGGCCGAGGGCACCCAGTCGCTCCTGCTCCGTCAGCCCGCCGAGGCGGGTGCGCAGCTGCTCGGCGATGCCCGCCATCGACAGCATGTTGCCGTTCGCGTCGAACATGCTGATGTTGTACTTCTGCATCTCCTTGTCAGCCGCAGCCGACGGGGACTGGAGCGAGGCGAGGACGCCGCGCAGCGACGTGCCCGCTTTCTCACCGATGATGCCCTGGGTCGCGAAGTATGCGATCGTGCCGGCCGTCTCGTCGAGCGAGAGCCCGACCGAGCCCGCGAGGGGTCCGACGTAGGACAGAGCGAGCGCGAGGTCGTCAACCGACCCCTGCGCCTTGCCTGCGCCCGCGGCGAGCACATCCGAGACGTGCGCGGCCTCCTCCGCCGGGATCCGGAACTGAGTCAGCGTGGTCGCCATGATCTCGGCCGACCGGGCCACCTGCAGCTGGCCCGCCGCGGCGAGAGCCAGAGCCCCGTTCAGCGAGCCGCCGATGATCTGCGAGACGCTCTGACCGGCCTTGGCGAGCTCCTCCTGGGCGGCGGCGGCCTCGGAGGCGCTGTACGCGGTATCGGCTCCGGCGTCGAGGGCGGCCTCGCCGAGGGCGCGCTGCTCTCCCGCAGTCGCCATGGTGGCAGCGCGCACGTTCGACATCGCCGAGTCGAACTCTGTGGACTTCGCCACCGAGAGCGCGACCATGGCAGCGACGGCCGTGCCGGCGATGAGGAGTGTCGCGGAGAGCTTCCGCGCGGCCTCGATCTGCTGCTCGGTCGACTGGCGCTGCTGGTCCTGCTTCTTCGACGCCTGCTCAGACTCGTCGCCCGTCTTCTTCGTCGACTTCGCCTGCTCGTCGAGCGGCGCCTTGGACTCCTTCGCCTTCTTGCCCGTGGCGTCGGTGGACGTGCCGAGCTTGTCGACCTGACCGGCCGCCGTCTGAGCGGCCTCCCCGGTCTCTTTGACCGCCTTCTTCGCGTCAGACTGATCCTTCGCGAAGATCTGCTGCCCGAGCGTCTGGAGCTTGAAGACCAGGCTCCCGGCGTCGAATGCGGTCATCGTGCACCGCCTTCCGCAGCCAGCTGCCATTGATGTCGAGGAGTCGTTCGACGGCGCCGCGAACGAAATGCCAGGGGTGCGTGTCGAGCGCGCGGTCGAGGTCGAGGATCAGGTGATGCTGGGCGAGGTCGAGCTCGATATCGCCGAAGAGCTCCGGGAACGCGAGCGCCCACAGATCCTTCGACGAGATCGACGTCTCGGACGGCGCCGCACCGGTCGCCGCGGCGACCTGCTGCGACCGCGCCTCCCGCCACCCAGGCGGGTACGCGTACTCCGGGTAGACGCCGTTCTCGTCGGGCTTGCCTAGTCCGAATTCGGCGATGTCCGCGGGGCCAAGCGACCCAACCGGGCGGTCAGCGCCGACGATGCTTTTAGGGTGCCGGCGAGACCCTCACCGCCTTGGATGTAGGCCTTCACGCCGTCCATCCCGAGGATCGTCTGCCAGAAGAAGGCGGGCATGATGATGAGCTCGGACTCTTCCTGAGAGAGCTCCATGCCAATGCGGCTGAAGTTCGTCTGCTCGGCTTCGGGGCGCGGCACCCAGCGGTCGCCGTCGAGGACAGCGCCGTCGACGGCCATCTGCAGCGCGGCCAGAAGGTCTCCGGTCTGCCCGGAGAGCGTGCTGAGGTATGTGTCGGTGATCTGGCGGCCGGCGTGCCCCGGCAGGGGGCGGATCACGAACGGATCCACCCCCTGCATGGTGAGCACGAGGTTGCGGGCGTCTTTCGTTGCTTCGATCATCAGGATCCCTGCATCCCTTCGATCAGGCCGCGGTGTACGGCAGCGCGGTCGACGCGCCCGCGGAGTTGGTGACGATGATCGGCGAGGAGCCGGTCACCGCCGCCGGGATGAGGAGGATGACGCTGTTGTCGTCATCGATGCGGAACTTCACGACCGGGATCGCCTTGATCGTCGCCGAGACCGTGGTGCCCAGCTTGTAGCCGCGCACACGGATGAGGTCGCCGGGAGCGAGACCCGGGGGGGTCGCGGACTCGAGGATCGGCACGGCGGTCGTCGCGAGGGGGGATGCGATCTGCGGCACGACACCGTTCGAGTTCAGCGTGAACGTGACGACGCCCTTGTCGGCGTAGCCGGTGTTCGCCTCGCTGTACGCGACGGAGAACGTGCCCTGCAGGACCGGCATGGCCTCGTCGAGCGCGTCGGTGAACAGCTGGAACTCGCGCTTGTTGTCCGCGCCGGTCGAGAACGCGGCGGCCACGAGGTCCTTGAACCACGCCTGCGCGGCGACGATCTGCTTCGTGACCGGGTCGCGGACGACCTCGACGTTGAACGTCGGCGCGTAGTTGTAGCCGATGATGTCCTCGGAGGTGCGGCCCTTCTGGCCGTACACCTCCCGGGCCACCTTGATCGGGCTCGGGTTCAGGGCGAGGTTGTTGATGTCGCCGGTGATGTTGATGAACACGCCCAGGATCTTGAGCCGGATCAGGCGCTGGTGGGCGAGGGCGACGGATCCCACGGAGGGCGCCGTCGTGTCGTACAGAGTGGAATCGGGCATAGCCTTCTCCTTCGGATGGGGTGGTGTGTGCCGGCGCTTCCGGCGGTTCTACGGGCGGCGCCCGCGGAAGTGGTAGGTGGCCGCCGTGGCGACGCGGCCCTGCGTGTCTCGGTCGAAGTCGAGGGCTGAGAACTCCCACGCCCACGAGATCCCGAGCACGTTCGGGGTGTATTCCTTCTGATCGAGGAGTGCGCGCAGTGCGGCGCCCCAGGCGCGCGCCGTCTGCGGCGAGCCGAGGCGGCGGGTGAAGATCTGCGACCGGTAGATGATGTCCGCGCGGCCGTCCGCGATCGGGGTGAGCGGGGTGATGAGCGTGAACTCGGTCACCGTCGTCGGCATGACGCCGTCGGTGCGGGTGCCGCGTTCACCGATCGCCCCGGTCGGGTCGTACACGGCGAGGTCGGCGTCGTCGAGCAGCTGCGCGAGCGCGCGGTTCAGGATGATCTCTGGGGCGTCAGCCATCAGATACCCCCAGACGTCGTGCAGTCTCGGCCCAGATCGCCCGGCTACGTTCCCGCACCGGATCGTCGGGGTCGACGGGGATGAAGCACCCGACGTCGTCGCCCTCATCCCACATCGGTGTGCCGGGTGGGAGCATGCCGCCGTCAGCCATCTCGCACCTGCTCCGCGATGATCTCGCCGAGCTCGTCGCGATGCTCCATCGCGGGATCCTCGACGTACTTCCCCTTGCGGCCCTTGTTGAACCGGTACTCGGGGTGCTCGTGCAGACGCGCTGCGTAGGGCGTGTCGAAGGTGACCGCGGAACCCTCCTCCGGAGTACTGGCGGGCTCGACCGTGCCCGAATCGGACAGCGTGCCCCATTCGTGAGGGACCTCGGCCACAGACAGCGCGAGGAGGCGTTCGGCGGCGAGGTTCTCGCCGTGCATGATCCGCTGGTCGAGTTCGGGGCCGCTCGGGAAGTTGATGTTCAGGGAGACGCTCGCTGTGACGCCCATGGCGGCCTCCTATTCGAGGTAGAGCTCCACGTGGGACGGGGTGCCGCGGTACTCGAAGTACGCGGAGTCGATGACCTCGGAGCGGCGCTGGCGGGGCTTCCCGGGCCAGACGGTGACGCGGGTGCGGGGCTGGCAGTCGTCCTTGAGCAGCAGGACGACGAACGTCGTCGAGGTGATCTCCTGGCCGAACGTCGGCGAGGTGGACCGCCGGTCGACGACGAGACGCGTCTTCTGCTCGACATACGCCGGCCGATCGGTGCGCTCGTCGCCCCAGATGTCGTCCTCGGCGCCGTCGCCCTCGAACTCCTGGATCGTCACCCGGTGAGGGAGGTGCTTCTCGCGAAGACGAGCCACGGTGACCTCCTACGTGTGGGCGATGGCGGCCTGCAGAAGGCCGGCGTTCAGGAGGATGTCGGTCGCTCGGGTGCCGATGCGGCGCTCGAGCTTCTCCTGCGCGCTGAGCGCTTCCTGCGAGGAAGAGGTGGTGCCGAGGGACACGGAGCCGATCTTCACCGCGCCGGCGACAGCCTCGGCGCCGGTCACGTCGTCCGTGATGCCCCAGTACTCGCCGATCGCGCAGGTCGCTTCGGTGAACGCGTCCGCGATGTCGACGTCCGTGGGGAATCCGTCCTCGTCGACGTCGTACCGCGCTCGGCGGGTGATGCGCTCGACCTCGACGGATGCGGCGCGCAGCCGCTTGAGGAGCGTCGGCGCATCACCGTCCCAGGCCTCCTCAGCGACCGCCGCGTAGTCGGCTGCGGTCGCGTACACGCGCATCACCATGTCAGTCCTCGAACTCCGAAGCCTCGTCGACGGCGGGCAGCGTGACGAGGCTGGTGCCGTCGCCGACGACGGTGCCGTCAGTGAGCGTCGCCGTTCCGAACGGCCCCTCGAGCTCGACGCCCTCGGGAACCGCCTGGCCTTCGATCGTCCAGGTGCCGTCCTCGTTCTGCGTCGCGCCCGGAATCGGCTCGGCGGGAAGCTCGGAGAGGATCTTGACGATCTCGGGCTTCCGAGCCTTCGGCGGCAGATCGACGCCTTCGGTCTCCGCGATGTCACGGAGTTCCTTGACGGTGAGAGAGGTGAGGTCGACGATCTCGTCACCGAGCTCGCCCTGGTACGGCGCCTCGACCTCTGCGTCGGCCTCGATGCGATAGCCGTGCTGGCGGAACGCGAGCTCGCGCTCGGGATGCAGCGACTCCACGGCCGCGACACCGTCGACGAACTCGACGTCGAACTTGGACTGGCGGCCGACTTCCGGCTGCGGGTGGAAGATGCGCATGACGATGTCTCCTTGGATGGTGGGTGCGGGTAGTGGTCGACACGGCAGGACTCGAACCTGCGCACCGTGGCTCTGTCCGCTGAGCTACGTGTCGGTGGGACCCCGGCGCGACGGAGTGAAAGGTCGCGCCGGGGTCTGGTGCAGCTACTTCTTGGTGGGCTGCTTCTTGGCAGCTTCGGCCTTCTCGGCCGCGAGACGCTCCGCCTCGGCCTTGTCGGCCGCGGCCTTCTCGTCGGCTGCGCGCTTCTCGGCTTCCGCCTTCTCGCGCTCGGCGTCCTCGGCGGCCTTCCGCTCAGCTTCGGCCTTCTCGGCCGCGAGACGCTCCGCCTCGGCCTTGTCGGCCGCGGCCTTCTCGTCGGCTGCGCGCTTCTCGGCTTCCGCCTTCTCGCGCTCGGCGTCCTCGGCGGCCTTCCGCTCAGCTTCGGCCTTCTCGGCGTCCAGCTGCTCCTGCGTCGGGCCGTTCTCGCCCTCGATGGTGAAGCCGTTCGCGAGCAGAGGCTCGCGGGCCTCGTCGTCGAGCGCCTCGATCTCCGCGACACCGTCGGTGAAGGTGAGCCCGGAGTGTTCGATGACACCCGCGGGGTGGTCGGGGTGCGTGATGGTGAGCGACATGCTGTCCTCCTGGATCGTGGATGCTCACGGGGGAGTGGGCCGAGGGGGTACCTCGGCCCGCCCTGGGGAGGTCAGGCGTTGGGAACGCTGACCGAGAGGCCACGGAGCACGCCGTGGGCCTTCTCGTTGCCGTACTGCAGGCCGATCTCGCCGTAGATCTGCACCCGGTCGGACGCGCCGACCTTGGCGAGGGGCTCCTCGAAGAAGTGCCCCTTGTCCGGGATGCGGAGGAACTTCGGGATCAGCTGCTCGAGCGACAGCACCGCCACCGTGTCGGCCGGCATCCACCGGTCGAGCATGATGTTGAAGGTGCCGAAGTCGGAGGTGATGGTCGTGAAGTTCACGCCACCGACCTCGCGGCTCGACTCCTGGTACTTGCCGTACGCGGCCGCGTAGGCCGCGGACAGCTGCCGCTTCTGCGTGGAGCCGACGACGATCGTCTGGGTCGCGCTCTCGCGCATCCCGCCGTTGTCGAACACCATCTGGAACAGGCCGTCGTACGTGTTCTTGTTCGGCGCCGTGGTGGCGAGCTTCGACACCGAAACCGTGGCGGTGCCGATGTTGATCGGCGTGCCGTTCGGGACCGAGGCGACCTTGAACGCGTTCGTGGTCTGCGCGACGACGTAGTAGACGCGGTTGGCCTTGAGCGTCGTCGACGCGCCCACGCTGGTGAAGCGCACGGCGTCACCGTTCAGGAGCGGCGTGGCCGTGTCCGTGATGGTGTCCGTCGCGGCCGACACCGACCGTGTGGCAGCGCCGAGGTCGATCACGTTGGTCGTGATCGCCGCGAGGATGCCGCGGGTCTTTCGGGGCGTGGTGTTGTCGGCCGGCTTCTGGTACTGGCCGAGGATGAACGACGCCTCGATGTCGGTGGCCTTCGCCTTGAGCGCCTGCTGGATCTGCCAGGGGAGCTCGGCCTGAACCGGGTTCGTCTGCTCGTTGTTCGTGCCCGAGGTCTGGCCGGTGGCAGCCTGCTTCGTGTACGAGACCTCGACAGTCTCCTGGTGGATCTCGACGACGTTCGTCACGTTCGCCCGGACGCGCTGGTCCGAGTTCTGCGCGGCGGCGCCCTCGAGGCGGGACCGGTTCTCCTCCGGTGCACGGAGGTCGCTGGTCTGCCACTCGAACTCGGTGGACTTGACCTCTTCGCCACCGGTGAGACCACCGATCGCGGAGAGGAGGGGGTGTCTTCGGGGCTCACGTTGAAGAGCGGCCCCACGTAGTTCGGCAGGTTGAACGTGGTTCCCTGCCCGCTGATTCCGGCCATGTCGGCCTCCTTCTGCCGCTGGTGCGGCGGTTATGCGGACTGCGCGTTGCGTGCGTGCACGATCGCGCGAGTCAGCCGGATGATTTCGCCCTGGTTCTTCGACTCCTCAGCTGCTTTCAGCTGGGCTTCGAGGGACTGGACAGTCGGGCCCGTGGGTGCGACGTCGCCTGAACTTCGCGGGGGCTGCTTGAGTGCGGCGTTCGCCTGGAGCGCCTTGGTGATCTCCGCCGTGATGGCGGCCTGATCGGTCGGCTCTACCGACGCGATCGCGGTCTTGAACTGCTCGTTGGTGAGCAGAAGCGGGATGTTGGCGCCGAGCGGGCCGCCGAGGATCGCGACCTGCAGTGCGACCTGCCCGGCCTTCGCCGCCTGCTGGGCGGTGGTGAGCGCGGTGTCCTTCTCCGCGATCGTCGCCGCGAGCTTCGCGGGGTCGGTCTCGGGCTCGGGCTCACCGCTGAGGAGCTTCGCGAACTGCGCGAGCGTGTCCTTCTGCGCCTTCTCGGCTGCAGCGGCGATCGCGGCGTCCGTCTTCGCCTGGCGCGTCTCAGCGTCAGTGCGGAGGTTCTCGATGAGCTTCCACGCCTTGTCCGGGTCGAACTTCGACGGGTCGTCACCCCACGGCGGGGTCGACGGCGCGGGAGGAGCGGCGGGAGCCGGAGGTGCGGCCGGGGGCGGCGTCGCGGCCGGGGGAGCGGCGGGCGGCGGAGTGGTCGGCGCGCCGAGTTCTCCCTCGGCGAGGCGGATGCCGCGGAGCTCGAACTTCGAGGGGCCGATCTGTGCGAGGCCGTCGAGGCTGCGACGCGCGAGCGGTGCGCTCTGGGTGATGTTCATGATGATGCTACTTTCTCCCGGGCCTGCCGGGATCGGTTACCTCGCGCCCTGCGCGTGAGGAGTCAGACCGTGCCGCCGTCGTGCAGGGCCAACGACGGCACGGAGTCGATAGGATCGGCATCCCAACTGAGGAGGATCCGATGACGTATCTGGCAGCCGCGGAACACGCAGAACGAGCAGCCAAGGCGGCAAGGTCGGCGAAGGCAAGCGCCGAGGACCGGGCGGAGAAGAAGATTGCCGAATCTCTGCTCGAGCTGTCGCTCGCCGTGAAGGAGCTCGCAGAAGCGGGGTGGCGCGACAACTGAGGATGATCCCGGCGGGGGCAGGTCTACCTGGCGCCGAAAGGTGGACGCCTTGATGAGCAGCCTTCGCGGTGCAAGTAGCCGCGTTGACCCCTGCCGGGAAAAGAGTGAGCCCCGCGGAATGGCGGGGCTCAGGGTCAGATGATCGGAAGATTCTCGATCGGCGGTGACGTCAGAACGCGGGCGTACACCTCGGCGTCGTCACGGGGCAGGCCATCCTCGAGGTAGCCATCGCGGGCTTCGTCGAACGTCATCTCGGCGCGGTAGTTCGGCGGAAGGATCACTTCAGCAGTCCTCTCTCGCGGAAGATGTCGTCGAGCGCCGCTCCGATGGCCTCGAAGTCGTCGTCGGCCCAATGGTACGCCCGGAGGATCGAGTTATCTGCCCCCTGGAACACGGCCAGCTGCGCAAGCAGCGTCGCGTCTCCGGTGCGAGTGGCGACCCACTGGGCGTACGCCCGTGCGAACTGCTCGCGCGGACGGAGCATGTAGTCGATGTGCGTGCCCAACTCGGCGCTCACTCGACCGTTCCCGACCATGCCGCGCACCGTTTCCAGGTGCCTGGTTGGCGCCGATGCGGCGACGGCGGCATTCCAGCGCGTCCAGGCCGGGGAGTCCAGCCTGTCGGAGCCGTATCGCGCGTCGTCACCGAGCAGCTTGTTGTCGAGCCAGTGGCCGAGCTCGTGGACGGTTGTGAATTCGAGGTCTTCCGCGTCGGGGCGGAGCCACAACGTGCTCTGCGCCCGGCTGTAGCTGCCTCGGACGCCCGGCTTCGCGCGCGCCGTCGCAGAGGGCATCCGTGCGATGCTCACCGGGGTCACGGTGGACGGGATCGTGTGCACGGCCCGCATCTGCGAGACAGCGTGACGAGCGCCGTCCCCGACCGGTGTGCCCTTCGCGGCGCGATACGCCACGGTCGACGGCCGACTCGGCGGGAGCGGACTGGAGTTCTCCGCACGTGGGAAGCCGCCGCGGCCGTCCGCGAATCCCAGCTGCTCACGGTACGACTGCCGGTTCCGGCCAGTGCGGCGGATGAAGTCCCGCATGTCGCCCTGAGCGTCACGGACGTCCTGGGCTGCCTTGCGGCGGTCGGTGTCGGTCATCGCGGACGCCTCGCGGCGCTTCGCTGCCCGGATCTCCCGCTCGAGCGCACGCTGGTCGGCGCGCTCCTTCTCGGCGTCCTCGTCGTACGTGGTGTCGTCCTGCGGAATGGTGAGCCCGGGGGAGTACGCGACGAGTCGGCAACGGCAGTTGGGGTGCCCCCAGCCTGCAGCGCGGGCCTGTTCGACGGTGCCGGCGACGTTCACTGTCACGGCCTCGTCGCGAGTCGCGTGCGGGAGAGTGCGGGGACCGGCAGGTGTGCCGTCGGTGGAGAGGATCTTCCCCGCCCACTCGGCGCACTTCCGGCACGAGTCGAGGCCGCGGACGACGGTGACGAGGTGGATGGACGACTGGCCCATCCGCCAGATGCCGGCGTCGTTGAACGCCCGGTTGACGGTGGTGCGCCCTGCCATCTCGGCGTACGCGCCGATCGTCCAGCGGCGGTTCGCCTTGTCGACGAATCCCGTGATGCCCTCGGAGAGGAACCGCTGCACCGCTGACGCCTGCTGGATCCGCGACGTCGTGATGCCGAGGAGGGTGTTCGGCGAGTAGAGCGACACGATCCGCTGGTAGGCGTCCTGCGGGTATCGGGTGAGGCGCTGGTTCAGGACCTCGAGCCGTGACTCCAGCGACAGGGCCACCATGGCGACGGCCTGAGATGCCGTGCCGGGGATCGGGGTGATCGTGGACAGACCGGCGAACCGGAGCGACGCTGCCGCAGCGGCCTCACCCTCTGCCGCGGCGAGGGCGACGACGCGGTTCGCGAGATCCTCGCGGCGCAGGTCTGACACCATCTGCATGGCGATGGCCTGCAGTTCGCGGGCGGCCGTGGCGCGGTGTGCGTTGAGCTCGGCGAGCACGCGGTTCCGTGCGCGACGGTCGGCTGCTGTCATCCCCATGCCGCCGGGGGCGGTGGGGAGCAGTGAGGCCAGGCGGAAGTCGCGCACGGCACGCTTCGCGACCTCGCGGATCAGTTCGTCCTCCGCATCCCGGTACCGCTGGGCGAGATACCGGGAGAGGTCCTCGATCAGTTCCTCGACGGACTCGCGCTCAGGGTTCGGGATGAACAGCGCCACGATGCCCTCCGATCAGGTCAGCAAGGTGGGCGTCGCCCGATACGTCGCGAGAGCGTTCTCGGCGCATCCTGCAGGGCAGGGCATCGGCGCACTCGCCGTCACGTCTGCCCACTCGCGGTCGACCGCCTCGTGCCCCCTGCACACGTGCACGTGACCGGGCATGGCCCGGAACGCGAGAACGGTCGCTGCCTCCACGGTGCAGTCCTTCGAGTCACACCGCATCGGTCGGCACCTCCTCCTGGGGGTCGTCGACGGTGATGTCCTCGGGGTTCGGCGCCGGGGTGCCGAGCTCCTGCTGGATCAGTTCGACTTCCGCGTCGATCTCGTCCTCGTCCCAGTCGGGGTGAATCGAGCGGACGATCTCCTTGCGGGACGCGGCGCGAGCGGCATCGAGCAACTGCGCGGTGCGGGCGAGCTTCTCCGGGTCGGCCTGCGACACAGGGGCGAACTCGACGGCGGGCGGCTGCGACAGGTCGCCGAGATCGTCGCCGCCGAACACGGCCTTGTCGATCTCCAGCGCGGCGAGGGACCAGCGGGCGAGAGCAGCCTTCGCGTGGAGGGCCTTCTTGTCGCGGGTGCGCTCACTGTCAGACAGGTCCGCGTCGATCTCGGTGGCCGTGCGCGTGCCGGCGACATTGTCGAGGCCGAGGTGGGCCTCGGAGTAGCCGAGCGCGGACGCGATCTCCTTCTTGAGACCCTCGATGACGGCGAGGTGTTCCTCCACACGGATCGCGAACTGCACGATCGACATGGGGCCGTTTCCGTCCGCTGCCTTGCCGAGTGTGCCAGACACCGGGGTGAACACCTGGCGGTAGACGTCGAAGTTCGCACCCTGTCCCGGCTTCCCGGACAACTCGAGCATGTCCTCGGGGACGACGAGGCGGCCCTGACCGTTCTCCACGTCGCGCATGAGCGACGTCCAGGCGAAGTCGACCTTGTCGAGCACGTCCTGGATGCCGTCGAGGTCGGAGCGGCCGAGGTAGGAGAGCTCGCCGAGCTTCCGCCAGTCGCGCACCGGGGACGCGTTCTTGAGGTACGTGACCGCGAGGCGAGGCGTGCCCGTGCCGATCTTAACCGTCTCGGGCAGTGCGCCCTCAGCGACGTCGAGATCCGCCAGCGTGCGCATCGTCGCGTAGTGCGCCGTTTCCGGACGGGTGTCGATCTGCACCGGCGTGCCGATGTCGCGGGTCGTGCCGCGGTACAGGGTGTACTCGATCGATCCGGGCTTGTGCTCCTCGACGAGGCGGAACACTTCGCTGCCGTCGTGGTACTCGGACCACAGCTTCACGCCGATGAGACGCCCGTGGCGGAACGTCGGGATCGCGGTGTCCGCTGCATACGCCTTCGGGAATACGTGCTCCGAGACGGCGGGGTCCCACGCAACAGCGAGGTACGCGCCACCGAGCGCAGCCGAGTACTCGCCGGCCAGGAGCAGTTCAGCGTGTGCTTCGTCGGCGCCGATGATCTCGTCGAGGCGGGCCTGGGCGGGGTGCACCCACTTCTGGCGCTTCCGGGATGCGCGAGTGTCGCCCTCCTGCAGGGGCAGGTCGTCGGGCTTGCGGAAGAGGATCTGCGGCGACTCCCCGAACAGGAGATCCGCGGACAGGGTGCACAGGTCGGCGGCGAGCGGCAGGTGCATCCGCATCCGCTTCTCGTTCTCGACGATCGGCTGCCCGAGGAACATCTTCGAGAGGGAGCCGAGGACGCCGCCACGGTACCGCTGCCCGCCGATGGTGTGCGTCGGTGCCACGGATGCTGTCGTGCCCGAGTAGATCTCGGCCAGGGTGACGGCGTTGCCTGCCCACCAGGCGTCGAGCTCGCGGAAGCGAGCGAACGCGATATCCCACGGTGCAGGGGGCCAGGCGGTGGCATCAGCCATGGTGGCCTCCTATGCGGCGATCTTGATGTAGCTACGCCAGACGTTCTCGGTAGTGGTGACGCCGTAGCGGCCACCGTCGAGCGAGTGGTCAGCGACCTTCATGGGCTTGTCTTCGCCCACGAGGGTTGCTTTCGGATCCCAGACGTAGCCGGGTGCTTCGGAGATGAACCCTGGGCATCCGCGCTCCGGGTTGGTGGGCGTCGGTCGCGCGATCACGAGCGCACCTGCGGAGATCAGCGAGGCCATGAGGCGGATGCCGTACAGCACGTCGTTGTCGGCATCCGTTGAGGTGATGTCGTGGTTCTTCCGCAGTTGAACCTTGAAGGATGCCGCTGACGGGTCGATGATCTTGAATCGCGGTGTCAGCTTCATCGTGGTGTTGTCCGGCAGGTGCCGTTCGTTCAGCCACGCGACGAGCTTGACCGCGAGTTCGGCGTCAGTGAGTTTCGCCTGCTCGAGCTTCGAGTCCCACCGCCACTCGTCCACAAAGAACAGGCGAGGTGCTGGCCGCCCGAGATGATCCACCTCGGCCGAGACACCGAGGAGCAGCGCCGCGGTGGGGTTCGTCGTGCCGTAGTCGAGCGACAGCGCCAGCAGTTCCCGCATCTCGGGGAGGTCATCCCACGCGATCGTGTGCTTCTCGGGGTCCCAGAAGTCGAAGATCGCACCTTCGGCGGCCACCCACTCGCCGTTGACGTTGCGCCGGAAGAACAGGCCAGTGTTCTCGCGTCGGATCGCATCCTTGCGCGCCTCAGTCAGCTGCGGGTTGTCATCGAGGTAGAACTTCCACACGCGCCAGTCGGGCAGCACGCGGGCGTTCGTAGCCTCCATGTACGGTTCGCAGCGGTCGAGGTAGTTGACCTTGAACCAGTGCGCAGGGGAGTCGGGGTTGGTCGTGCCGAAGAGGCGCGCGCCTTCCCAGAGGCGGTTGAGCAGCTGTGTGAAGAAGTCTTCCTTGAGGAGGGTGATCTCGTCGACGTAGGCGCCGGCACAGGTGAGCCCTCGTAGGACGTTCTCGGACCGGACATCGGATGAGCCGAGCACCCACACGCGGCGACCGAGCACAGTGGCGTAGGCGCTGCCCGAGGTGTAGCTGATGTACTGACTGATCTCGCCGAACAGGCTCGGGTCCATCAGCGGAGCGAACACGTTGCGAGCGGCAGAGTCGCGCGTGCGGGAGACGACGATGAGCTCGCCGCGTGTCTTGTTCGTCGCGACATAGATCAGCCAGGCGACGAGGGACGCGATGGTCTTCCCTGAACGGACAGAACCTTCCCACACGTTGATGCGCGCGGTCGCCTCTTTCAGCGACTGCAGCTGCTTCGGCGACAGCGGGATCATGGTGTCCGTCATGAGATCCCGAGGGCCTCGCCCAGCTGCCGGAGCATCGCCTTCGCCCCCGCTTCGCCAGGATCTTGCTCGTCGGCGACGACCTTCGAAGCCTTGTCGAATGCGATCGCAGACGCCGTGATGATTGTGCGGCGTGCATCCACTGGGGCGGCGTCGAGTTCCTCGCTGGCGAAGGTGTTGTCTTTGCCGCCGAAGTTGAACACTGTGAACGGGCCATCGAGCATGTCGAGCATGTCGTTCGCCGCCTGCGCCATCTTCTGCGCCAACAGAACGCGCTCCTTCGCCAGATCGATGGTGTGCGCACGAACCGCGAGAGCGGCCTGCGAGCGATCGAAGGCGAGACCTTCCGCCTTCGCCCATCGCGAGATGGACGCCGGCGACACGCCAACCTCACGAGCGATCGCGTTGCAGCCGAATCCGTCGTTGAAGAGCTCCAATGCCATTGCGCGCTTTTGGGCGTTGAATGTTTCACCGGCCATAGGGGTTCACCTCGATCGTGCGTCACCTGGACGCGGTCACGTGCGGCTACTGTGCCGGTGTCGCGGGGGTCTGGGATGCTGGGAGAGTTCTGGGCGCTGGGCCCGGACAGGAGAGGTGACACGCATGTACGACGGCCCCTGGTACACCACGTTCCATCGTGACGGTGAACTTCCGTGGCAGGACGAGTTCTTCGAGATGCCCTTGAACATCGGCGACGGAATCCTGATCCCGTCGCTTGAGTACAGGCGCTTCCGGATTGTCGATATCTGGTGGAGCACTGACAAGCACGGCGCGTTCGATATCGGGCGACACGTCTTCCTGAAGGACGTCAGCCGTACGGATGACGACCAGCTGTACAAGCGCGAGCCGCAGTACTTCACGACGAGCTGACCCTGATGGAGACGTGGGGAGTTTGGCTCGTCGCGCTCGGCGTGATCGTCGCGGGTGCTGCGGCGGTGTTCGCGTGGGTGCAGGCGCATGCGGCGGTCGAGACGCTCAAGGATGCGCGGGAAGCTCGCGACGAGGCGCAGGCGTCTGCCGAGGAGAGTGCTCGACTGGCGGGGGAAGCGAACGCCGCGTTCATTCGTCAGGCGGAGGCCCAGGAGGAAGCGAACCGGATCAAGCGCGAGGAGATGACGCCGAAGGATTGGTCAGCCGGCGAGGTGGGCGAGTCGAAGTACCGGGTGTCGAACTCGTCGGGCGAAGTACTGCTCGTGAGTGAGTTCGACGTCACTCCGGACGCCACGGCGAACCTGCTGACTATCGAGTCGAGCCATCAGGACGGCCGGTATGAGTATGGCGACACGTTCACGTTCTATGTGGCGCAGATCTGGGGACCATCCCCCGAAAAGCTCACCATCCGTTACCGCCGGGAATCTGACCCAGAAGACGACTGGCGCGTTTTCCACATCTCTCTGTGACTATCGAAGCCCCGGTGTCCTCGTGATGAGGGCCGGGGCTTCGGTCTGGGCGGACTGGTCCACCATCTACGTTCTATCGTGCACCAATTGAAGAGTTTGCATAATTCTTTCCGGTGCATCCGATCAGCGGCGTGTCGGGGTTCCCTTCGGTCGGCCGGGGCGCATCTGCTGGCTGAGGCGGAGCACCGTCTTGGAGAGGACGAGCATCCGGTTCTTCCCGTCACGGACCACTGCAAGGTCTCCGCCGTCGATCCAGTTGTACACGGAGCGCTCGGTGCGCCCGACGAGGACAGCGGCCTCCTTCACGGTTACCCACTCTTTCGGTTCAGGCATGCGGGGTCTCCTCTCGGTGTCCGCAGGCGCGGCACACCCAGTAGTTGGCGTGGAAGTCGACGAGGCCGTCGTGTGCGCAGGCACTGTGTCCCTCCTGGTACGGGTCGAGCTCCACCTGGCAGTCGGTGCAGACTCGGCGGGTGGTCGTGCTGGCGTAGGTGCGGATCCCCTCGATGCGGTGGCCGTCGTGGCTGGCCGCGTCGCGGGGGATCTGCTTCCGCTCGAGTGCCCGGTACTGGCGGTCCCACCATTCGGGTGTCTGGTCGAGCTCGGCGCGGATGCCGGGTGCGATGACGACCGCGGGGTCGAGGTAGTCGGGGAGCTCGATCATCGGATCACCGCGCTTCGGAACGGGCGACGCAGCCACAGTCGACGTCGTGCGCGCTCGGCTCGCTCGCGGCGATCGATCTCGTCGAACATCGCGTACAGGTGGGCGGCGTCCTCGGGGGCGATGCTCAGGTCCCACGAGCGCGGCGCCGGCGGGATCACGGCTTCGTCGGCCCACCCCTGACCGAGCGTCATTCCCTCGATGAGCGGTCGCGTCTGCTCGATCTCGCCGTCTGGCGTCACATTCGCGACGTCGACCCATTCGCCGCCGATGAGGACCTGCATGCGATCTTCAGACATCGCTCTCGGCTCCTTCCTGCTTCACCGGCACCCACGGGCCAGCCTTGCGACGGCGGATGCGCCTTCCGCGCGCGAAAGCCGCCATCTCCTCGGGCGGGTAGGGCACGCCGTCGAACAGGATGCGCGGTCCTCGCGGTCTGGATGTCGTCCGCACGTCCTCGTCGGCTTCCCAGCCGTACTCCCACTCCGGTTCCTCGGCTACGGCACCCGCGGCGCGGTCGTACGAGTGCATCCAGCAAGCGGCGCACGTCGGGTCGCCAGCGCCGCCGCAGGAATGCGTCGGCGCCCAGTCTCCGATGTACTCGTCGTCCTCAGGGGCGCTCTCCTGATGGTCGATCTCGCGCGCCATGAGCAGCGCGACCTCGCGCAGCGTGAACTGGTGGCTCATCAGTAGCTCCTGAGTATCTCGGTGTTGTGGACGGTCATGATGGAGCCATCGCGCAGGACACGGACGGTGACGTGCGCTTGCTCCCGGTGCGGCTTCGTGAGGGGCTCCACCTGGCGGAGATCACCGTTGACGCGGATGAAGTACGTCACGGCCGTGGCGATCGGCGCCGTCATCACGAGACCGGCGCTCATCGCGCACCCGCAGCAGCAGCGGCGATGCAGTCGGCACAGTCGGCACAGTCGGCGTAGCGGGTGCTGTCCGTGACATGCGAGGGGTGCTTCACGCCGCAGAGTGTTCCGACCCCTCCTGCGATGTGCATCGCCACCTGTGGGCTGGGGCGCTGCGTGTCGGACGGTTCGGCCGGCGGCGTCCAGCCGAGGGCCTTCATCGCCGAGACGAATGCGGCGGCGTCGGTCAGGTATGCCTCCTGCCCGGCGAGGTCGAGGTCGGCCCATGCGGCGGTGCCGTAGTCGCGGACGTCGCGGGCGTTCATGAACAGCGCCAGTTGCTCGGTGCTGTGGGTGGTCATGCTGCGGTCCTTTCGGGGGTGGGTTCGATGGTGAGCGCGTCCTGGACGGTCCAGTCGGCGCGGTAGCCGGGGCTTGTGGTGTGCTGGTCGGCGTCCCAGAGCGCCTGTACCCCGCCGGGGCGGGACTGGGCGCCGAGGAGGTGGCAGTGGCAGGGGCAGGCGAGGGCGTCGCAGTCGGCGTGCAGCTGGTGCTCGCAGTTGGGTGAGCCGAACCACCGTGTGGTGTCGGGGCGGATGCGGGCGCGTTCGATGCCGCAGAACGAGCAGGTGACGACGGTGACGCCGCGTTCCTGGTGGCTGTTCGCGATGGTGAGCGCGTCGCAGTTCGGGCACCGTTCCCGGACGACGGGCGTTTCCCGTGATTCGATCTCGAGGGACCGGTAGGCCTGCTCTGCGGCCACGGCGAACCGGATCGCGTCGGCTGCGCCTTTCTCGTCGTGCACCCACAGGTCAACGGTGCGGTCGGCGCGGGATGCGAGGTGCCGCTGGCACTCGTCGACGGTGAGGAACGTGAGCGTCAGGTTCGAGTACCCGCCCGGGGTCGCGCCCTTGATCCCTCCGGAGTCGGGGGACAGGAGGCTGCCGTCGGCGGCGTCGAGTGCCGCGCGGAAGTCTCGCCACCCGGCCACCGCGTTGACGGTGCGCTCGTAGCAGGACTGGCAGAGGAAACCACGGTCGGCGCCGCGGGGCAGGCAGCCCCAGCAGGTGCCGGGGTTCTCAGCCCAGCCCTCATGATCGGGGCACGTGACGCGGTGCGCCCCGAGTTCCGTGCACGGGCGGACGCCGGGCAGGCCGGTCGTCGTGATGCAGAGGATCGTCACGCGGGCTCTCCGATCTGTCGGGACTGCTCGAGCATGAGCGGGGCTGTGCCCGTCCCGCCGCCCAGCCGCTCACGCACTCGCTGCTCGGCGAGGCTCTTGCTCCGCGCCTCGACCTTCGCCGTCACCGTGATCCCGTCAGCGGAGAGCAGCGAGATCGAGAACGTCCGCAGCCGCCCGGGGATGCGGAGAGCGTCGCACAGGCGGTCGTAGTCCTCGCAGAGCCCGAGGCGATCCGCCATGCGGCCGGCGTCCTCCCAGAGCCACTCGAGACCGGGGTGATCGGCAGGGATGCTGCCTGCCGGGACCTCGCCGATCATGCGCGGGACGGGCCGGACGTGCGCGGTCGGGATCCGGAAGACGGAACCATCGGCCGGCGGCGCGGGTCGAACGTTGAGGTACCCGGACGACCGTGCGCTCGTCACAAGGAGCTCGTCGCCGGGTGCGTAGTAGTGCGCTCCGCCGCCCCTGACGTGGTAGCCGTAGTCTTTCTCGGTGACGAGGACCTCGTCACCCTTCTCGTAGGTGGCATTCGTCAGCATGAGCAGGCTCCGTTCAGGGCGATCTCCATGAAGCAGGTCGGGCACACCGGCCGGGGTTCCGGCTCGGGCTTCTCGTCGGGGATGCAGCCGTGGTGCACCAGCTGCCCGTCGACGTACTGGGCGATGTCGCCGGGGTGGATACGGTGCCCGCAGTCGGCAGCGCACGTCCCGTCGTAGCGGGCCATGAACGGCGGAGAGGGGTATTCGTTCACAGGATCACCTCCTGCGGGAGACCAGACACGTACCAGTGCATCGGCATAGCTCCGGGCGTCGCCTCGAGTGCCTCGATCTGCGCGCGAGGGAAGTGCTCCCGCTTCGCGTCGTTCCAGTGGAGGACGCCGTGCGGGCGCGTCACCTCGAACCGGTGGCTGGTGCGGTCGCAGGAGAGGATCCTCGACGTGAGTCCGAGGCCGTCCCTGTTCGGCACCTCGAGGTCGGTGAGCCAGAGCACGGCCGGAGCCCCCGGGAGGGGCGGACGGTTGATCTGGATCATCCCCGACTCGCGGATTCCGATCGCGCCGTGGTCACACGTGAAGTGGAACAGGCGCGGGAGCTCAGAACGGAGTGTCATCGCCGAAGCTCCCTGCCGTGGACCACGCGTCAGTGGCCGTCTGCGAGCCGGGCGTCTGCCACGGCTCCTCGGATACCGCCTGGGCGGTGTTCGAGGCGCTCTGCCCGCCCGTGGACGCCGCACGGGTGACCTGCGCGGTCGCGTACCGGAGCGAGGGGCCGATCTCGTCGACCTCCAGCTCGATCGCGGTGCGCTGGTTGCCCTCGCGGTCCTGGTAGGAGCGCTGACGCAGACGGCCCTGCGCGATGACGCGCATGCCCTTCGTCAGCGAACCCGCCACGTGCTCGGCGAACTCGCGCCACACGGACGCGCGGAGGAACAGCGCATCGCCGTCCTTCCACTCGTTCGCGGCACGGTCGAAGTTCCGAGGCGTCGACGCGATGGTGAAGTTCGCCACCGGCAGCCCGTTCTGCGTGTAGCGCAGCTCGGGGTCAGCGGTCAGGTTGCCGACGACGGTGATCACAGTCTCGCCAGCCATCAGCGCACGTCCTCGACGATCGCGGCAGCAATGGGCGCGATTCCGACGCCCTCCTCGAAGCTGATCTCGACGGGGACCGAAGCGAGCACCTGATCGTCGACAGTGGCGATGATCGCGTCCCTGATGCCCACGGCCTCGACCCACTCGACAGCCCAGCAGTCAGCGCCGGGCACGGTCGCCTCCTCAGCCGTCCAGCTCTCGCGTTCCTCAGGCTCCGGGGGACGGCGGCGGCATGGCGCGTCCTCGGGTGCGGTGCAGGTGAGCGAGCGGTGCAGTTCGCCCTGCTCGATGGTCAGATTGACGTGGTGATAGTTCTCGCTGGTGGTCATGATGCTGTCCTTTCCGCGCGGTCGCGCATGTTCTGTTCCCTGACTTCGGTTTCGTACTTCGCCGCCCACGCCTTCGCCGTGAAGTCGGAGACGCCCAGCTGTCGGGCGATCTCGGCCCAGGACATGTTGAAGCGGCGGCCAGCAGTGATCTCCTCGCCCGCTCGGGTGGTGTATCCGCTGCGCAGACCGGAACCGCGTCGGCGCCCGCCGTGATGGGGAGGGCTGAGGACCTGCGCGATTCGCTCGGTCACCGTGATGCCTCGTGCCTCGGCCTCGACGTTCAGGCGTCGGTAGTCGGCGAGCGGGACATTCACCTTCACCTGCAGATAGCCATCCATCACGACACCTCCATGGACGCCATGTCATTCCCGACCACGCGGAGGCGTGAGCCCTGTGGATAACCCGCCGCGGGATCAGCCGCATCTTCGATAGAAGATGTAGCTGTAGGGGTAGATGTAGCTGTAGAAGTAGTAGGCCCGGTCTGAGCGGTGCCCGACGTTTGGTCTGAGCGGTGCCCGTAGCGTTGGGCGTAGCGCTCCCCGAACGACTGGGCGAACGCCCACTCCATCTGCGTCACGGTCTCCCTGACCGAGACCGAGTTCTGTCGCAGCACGGTCTTCATTTGCGGCTTCTCCCACGCCGACAGATCCGGGTTCTCCCGCTTGTATCGGAGGAGCTCGTGCACGATGACGGCCCGGATCTTGTTCGACGCGACCGCCCCGAATGCCTTCGCTGCTGAGACCGCCAGACGGGGCTGCTTGAGCAGGCCATCCCAGCGGAGGAACGACCGCACCAGGACCTCCTCGGTGTCCTGGTCGACGACGATGAAGTGCTTGTCGGCGAGCTCCTGCGCCGCGATCATCACGTCGTCCGCGACCTGCTCGCGAGTCATCGCGGCGAGACGCCCGGGGCGGAAGTCGGCGACCCCGCAGTAGCTCAGGTCCGCGTGCGTCAGCAGCTTGAAGTAGAGCGACTGGGCGGCGTCCGTGCAGTCACGCCAGTCGTCGTCGTTCCAGATGTCCACGTTGATCGTGGCTCTCTCGCGGGCCATTACGTCGGCCTCCCCTCGGTGACGTGTCGCCGCTCGGTCGCGGAGACGAGATAGAACAGCTCGCCGTCGAGGTACTCCACCGGCGTCTCACGAGACCGCCGCAGGGTCTTCGCGTTCGTGGAGTCCTTCCGCACCCACAGGCCCCGCTCCTCGAGGTCCATGAGCACGAGGGACCCGGCGTCGGCCTTCGCGCCGTTGCAGAGCGTGCACGCGGCGATGAGGTTCGCCGCGTCGTCGAGGACCGTGGACCCGCCGGCGCCGCGGTTCGCACGGTGATCGGTCGTCTGCGCCTCACCCGAGCAGCCGGGGAGCGCCAGGAGGCAGAAGCCGCCGTCACGCTCGATGACGGCCTTCTTCGTCGCCACGGTGACGGTCATCGCTTCTCCTCTCGGTGGCAGTCGCACGCGCGCTTCCTGGCGCACATGTACGGGGTCTTGCAGCAGGACGGCCGGCACGGCGTCCGCGTCTCGTGGGGCAGGGTGTCCGGGCATGCTCCTGGCGGCAGGTTCTTCATGCCGCCTCCCCGCCTTCGAGGTCGAGGAGGTCGAAGAGTGTCGGCGTCGCCTGCTCGTTGTCGAGCTCCTGCTGGTACATGACGGCGTCGCGGAATGACGTCGGGTTGAGCTCGGAGGCCCGCCCTTCCCGCCCGAGCTTCCGAGCACGCAGCGGCACGGTGCCGAGCCCGCCGAAGGGGTCGTAGACGAGGTCGCCGGGGTTGGAGTACCGCTCGATGAGCCGGTCGACGATGTCGAACTGCAGCGGGCAGATGTGGAACTCGAGCGCCCGCCGGGACTGCTCGCCGTTCAGGGTCAGCATCCGGTTCACGTCATCCCACACGTCCTGTCGCCAGGATCCGGGATCGAGCGACTTGAACGTTGACGGCAGCGCGTTCTTCGCCGCCAGGGCCTCGCCGGTCGCGACGTGCGCGTCGAAGTCGTAGACGTTCGCGCGAGACTGGTCCCGGAACAGCCGCGAGCGATACTTCGGCTCGACGGCCGCGAGCTCCTCAGGTGTCAGCAGTCGGTTCCCCGCCGAGCGCCAGTCCGCCGCGGCGTCGATCTGCCAGCGGGCGAGCGAGTAGTCCGGGACATCCTTCGCCACACGCTCGTCCGCGTAGCCTTTCGAGCGGTCGCTCTGCGGCTTGTGGAACAGGAGGATGTACTCGGGCGAGCCGACGCCCATCTTCGTGCCGTCCTTGCGCATCTCCGTGTAGCCGAGGCGATAGGTCTGGTTGTTCTCCCTGACGACGTCGGTGGTGACGGTGATCATGCCCATGTAGTCGAAGCCGTGCTTGATTCCGTGCGCGAGTGCCTCGGCGTGGAACGGGGAGACGGTCGGGATGCCGGCGCCCGTGACGGCGCCGAACTGGATGCGGTCCTTCACGTGGCAGGCGTAGATCCGGCCGGGGCGCAGCACCCGGAGGAGCTCCGGGGTGAGGTAGTCCATCTGCTGCCAGAAGTGCAGGTTGTTGTCCGTGTGTCCGAAGTCGTTGTAGCTCGGCGTGTACTCGTAGTGGTTCGAGAACGGGATCGAGGTGACGATCAGGTCGACGGAGTCGTCGGTCATGTGGTCGCGGGTTTCGATCACGCAGTCGTTCAGCGCGAGCGTCCAGCCGGGCCCGGACTCCTCGATGCGCTCGACTCCCATCGTGCGGGTGAGCGCGGCGGAGATCGCGGCCGGGTTCAGGCCGAACTCGCGGATGACGTCGGACATGGTGTCGGTGAGCCGGTCGTGCTCCTCCCACTTCGCCAGGAGGGTGTCGCGGATCTCGGACTCGGTCTCGGCGTAGATCAGGTGCACGTCGCAGGCGCTCTGCTGCCCGAACCGCTGGATGCGGTGCACGGCCTGGATGGTGTCGTTGAACTTGTACGTCACGCCGACGAAGACGGCCGTGTGCGCCTGCTGCAGGTTCATGCCCTGCCCGAGCATTACAGGCTTCCCGATCAGTGCGTAGGTCTCCTTCGCGCGCCACTGGTCGAGCCTGCGCTCGGCCTCGACGTCATCGAGCCCGCCGTGCACCGACGAGTAGGTGACGTTGAGCTCGGTGAGCATGCGCTCGATCGCGCTCTGCTCGTCGTTGAGGTCGCACCACAGGATGATCTGGTCCGTCTCGTCCGGATCCGCCCAGTGCGAGACGACGATGCGTCTGAGCTCGGCGACGCGGTCGGCGAGCGTCTCACGCTTCTCCTTCGCGGCTCCCTGCAGCGACATCGCGCCGCCGCGCACCAGTACGCCCTGGCCGTCGCGATCGATTTCGTCGGAGAGGACGCCGACCTCGACCTGATGCCAGTCGACCTGCAGCGGTGGCAGGTCGTAGCCGTCGTCGGAGTGGCCGAGGTCGGATGGACGCTGCACGAAGCATGCCCAGGTGTTCAGCCACAGCCAGAACTCGCGCTCCTTGTGCGGGTACAGCTTGAGGTTCCCCGCCTTGGAGGAGTCCCGCTGGAAGAATCGCGTGAGGGCCTGCCCGGTGTCCATGATGCCGAGGAAGCCGGCGTAGTGGATCAGCTCCTTGTGACGGTTCGGCGAGGGCGTGGCAGTGGCGACGAAGCGGTACGGGATCGCGTCGAACAGGCCGAGGAACTCCTGGTAAGTCTTCGAGCCGAACGACCGCAGCACGGATGCTTCGTCGAGGCTGACGGCGTCGAAGCCGTCGACGGCGAGACGGCCGTCCCGCACGCTCTCGTAGTTCGTGACGTAGACGCCCGACCACGCCGGGTCGATCTCCTCGGTGCGGCGGATGAATCGCACCTCGAGGTCGAGGAGCTCACGGCCGTCGCGAATGAACTCGCCGCGGACGCCGAGCGGTGCGATGATCAGGGCCCGGCCGCCGACGACCGTAGACGCCGGGTGAATCAGGATCTGGCGCAGCGTCTCCAGCTGCATCACGCTCTTGCCGAGTCCGAACTTCGCGAAGATCGCGCGCCGGCCGCCGAGGACCGCCCACCGGACGATGTCGCGCTGGTGCGGGAGCAGGATCGGGTGCAGGTCGTCGCCATGCACCGGGAAGCCAAAGCTCCGGTCGAAGGCGACCTTCTCGCGCAGGAACGCGTCGTGGGTGGTCGTGGGCAGGTCGAGGAAGGACCTCGATGTCAGCGCGCTCATGCTGCCAGTCCGATCTGGTGGGTGCGGCGGTATTTCGCGACGCGGGCGCGGATGCATGTGCGGCAGTCGCGGGACCCGTCGCGGCGGGTGTAGGTGTTCTCGGGCGTGTAGTCGTGCCCGTTGATGCAGGTCACGAGAGCGAGTGCGCGGCGGCGCGCGTTCTCGGCGCGGGTTACCGGTTCCAGATGGTCCGGGTTCACGCACAGCGGCACCCGGCACAGGTGGTCGAGTTCGAGGCCGGTGGGGATGGTGCGTCCGAGCGCGAGCCAGACGTGCCGGTGCGCGGTCGTGCCACCCGACTTCCCGTAGCCCTTCCAGACCGGGCCGGTCCACAGCCAGCACTCGGCGGTGATCTGGATGCGATGCCACGGGACGCGGCGGCGGCCAGCGGAGCGCGCCGGGGTGGGGATCTCGAGGATCGTCATCGCTGGCTCATTCCGAAGGCGGAGGTGATCCGCTTGCCGATGTTCATCAGGCCGAAGCTGCGGTTCTGGACCGCCTTCTGCATCTCCTCGGCGTAGCGGAGCTTCTCCTTCGCGAGGTTCAACTCGTGGCGCTCGTCGCGGGTCTTCGCCATCGCGAACTGACGGGCCAGAACGGCACCCTCGCTGGCGTGCATCACCATGAGGTCGGCGAACCGGCCCTCGTAGGTCTCCTCCGCGCGGTGGCGGTCCTCGTAGAGAACGACGATCACCTGGGCGATGTGCTCGATCAGGTCCGCGATGTCGACGAGCATCTGGTCGATGGTCGTCGGGGTGATCGGCGAGCCGTAGAGTCCAGAGGGGATCGCGAGCATCTCGCGGACTGCGAGCTCAGCGGGGGACAGGCGAAGCTCGCCGCTCGCGCCGTCGATGATGTCAGTCACGATCGACCTCCCCTGCGGCTACCGCTGCGTCGAAGCGCGCGGCTTCCTGCGACTCGAAGTACTCTTCGTCGGCCATCCCGTCCGGGACGTTCGTGGCGAGGAGCTTGCCGTCGTCGTCGCGGATGATGTTGCCCTGCTCTTCGAGTAGCTGATCGACGCGGGGGTCGCGGTTGGGCTCGTCGACGATCTCAGCGTCGACCACGTTCGCTTCTCGGGCGAGGACTCCGGCGCGAGCCATGAACGCTGCGCGCAGCTTGTCCGTGCCTTCGCCCTTCTCCGCGAGCCGCGCGGCGACCTCGTCGAGCTCGCCGCGGGTCTTCGCGGCGTCGAACAGCTTCTGCCAGTCCTCCGTCGGCTCCACAGGCGCCGGAGGCGGGTCAGAGATCGGGATGCCGCCGTCGGACATCTCCTCGGTGGAGTACAGGCCGAACAGGACGTCGGCGAAACCCTCGCGGCCGACCTCGGACATCGCCCGCCAGACCGGCATCAGTTCCGCGTACGCCTCCCACGGCTTCGCGACCGAACCTTCTTTGTTCCGGGCACGGACCTGCCAGACACCGTCGGCGTTCTTCGTGTACGACTGCACCAGCTGCGCGCGGATCGCTCGCGGGATGTCCCACGTCGAGGTGAAGACCGTTCCGTCGTCCGACCGCGTGCCGGTGACCGTGACGGAGTAGTCGCCGCCCGCGATGGTTCCCGTCTTGGCGACCTCGAGCTTGTGTCCGGCCTTCCGGATCAGCGCGCCCATGAGGCGGGCGGACAGTGTGGCGCGCCCCTCGACGACGTCGATCGACTGCAGGGCTGCGGCCGGCGCGAGGCCGAGCATGGCTCCCGTCTCCATGACGAGCAGCACCTTCCCGGGGGACGGGGCGGCCGGGACGAGCGTGCCGTTCACGTTCGTGGCGTTGTTCCAGAGTCCCTTCGGGATCAGGTCGCCAGCGGCGGCGAGGGTCTGGGCGTACTTCATGCGGTCGTTGAGACCGGCGGCTTCATATGCGACGACTGCGGTGGACATCAGAACGGTGCTCCTTCGAGGACGGGGGCCGCGTCGAGCGCGGCGAGGACTGCGTCAGCGATCGGGACGATCAGCTGTGTGGCGTCGACGATGCGGGGATCGTGACGGAGGAACACGAGGGTCTGCGGGTCGCGGCGCAGCACCCACTCGCCGGTGTTCGGGTCCCGGACGAGCTCGCCCCACACCCACTCGGCGTGCTCCGCTTCGGGGATGCAGTGCAGCTGCCAGGCGAGTTGCCGGATCTCGTACGGCGTCGGATAGGTGATGACCTTGAGGTGCTTCGCCTTCGTCTCGACGATCACGAGCTCGTCGCCGACCCGCTTCGTGCCGTCGACGGTCGCGGCGTGGCGGCGGTTCTCTGGGTGGTGCACGAACAGGCTGTTCGGCTCCGCCCCGGCCCAGGCGAGGAGCATCGGCTCCCACCGGTTCCCGGACTCCGTCGACGCGTTCCCGGAGAACGTGCGCGGCTCGAGGATCTGCCGGACGTATGTCTCGACCGATCCCGGCTTCGCGAACTTCCCGGCCGTCGACGAGCCGATGACCTTCCCGGCGCCGTGCAGGGCGAGCCACGACTCCCGGTCATTCGAGTCGGCGAGCGTGCAGTCCAGAACAGCGAGGGCGCTCACGATTTCCTCAGCGCTTCGCCGACTGCACCGGCTGCATGGCGGAAGTCGACGCCCGCTCGGGAGAGCAGACCCGCGGCATCCTCGGGAACCTGGAAGAGCGCGACGAGGTTCGCGACACGCTGCTCCTCGACGAGGGCGAGGGTCGCGTGCACCTGAGCCTGAGCCCAGCACCCCATCGCTTTCCTGCCGTAGTCGTCGGCGGCCTGGAGGTCGCCAGCCTCGTGGCTTTCCCGGATCTTGCCGACGACCTCCTGGCCAACCTCGAGGATCTGTGCGGCGAGCTCCGCGTGATCGACTGGAGCGCCCATCAGGCCACCGCCTCGTCTGCGAGGGCGCCGTCCCTGACCGTGAACCCGATCCGCCGGGACTCGTCGCGGTCGCGCTCCATCAGCACCATGTAGCCGCGCTCCTCAGCGATCTCGCGGATCGCGGCGACGGAGTCCGCGTCGAGCAGGTCGCCGTCCTTGACGATGACGAGCTTGAGCTTCGGGTCGCCTGAGGTGGCGATCGCGAACGCGACCCGGCGGCGCATGGCCGAGTTGACCTGGCCGAACGGGACGCCGTCGAAGGTGACGCCGTCCTCGTCGACCGAGAGGCCGTCGACTGGGAACTTGGCCTTGGCGAGCCCGTCCCGCTTCGTCTTCTCGATCTCGTCGAGGGCGGTCTGTGCGCCCTCGTGCAGGTGGGAGGCGGCTGCGAGATCAGCGGCGGTGCGCTCGTACGCCTTCCGTTCCCGCACCGCCTGGTTGATCTCGTCGAGGTTGCGGAGCCGCTCCTGGATCGGCTCGATCTCCGGTGTCGCGGGAAGGGCGTTCAGCCGGGCGAGCGCGGCCTCCTGCTGCTGGCCGATCTGCTCGCGCCGCTGCATGATCTCGTTGTGCTGGCGGGTGAGTTCGTCGTACTGGTAGCCGAGAGTGTCATACTCCCGACGGATGCTCTCCGCTGTGCGCACGGCGCTCTGCGCTTCGTCGAGCTCGGCGAGGATCGTGGCCGACGCCACCTCCTCAGCGGGCGCGTCGTCGGCGGGCTTCGGGAGGGAGTCGAGTGCGCCCTGCAGCCGCTTCAACTCGCGGCCCGCCTCGAGTCGACGCTGCTCCGCGCCCGCCTTCTCACGGCCGAGCGTGTCGAGGTCGAACGGAAGGTCGACCTTCGCGAGGAGCGCGTCACGCTGGCGCCGCTCGTCGAGGTTCAGGAACTCCACGGGGTCGAAGATCGCGCCACCGAGGAGCCCGGCGACGACGTCGGACGGCCGCGAGTACTTCGCGCCGTCGAGCGCTTCGACCTGGAGCGTGCCGGCGGTGCCGTTCTTCTTCCAGACGCGCGAGATCCGCAGCTGGAGGGCCTCGTCGACGTACTCGGCGCGGGCCTCGTCCGCGCCCTCGCGGATCGGCTTCGGGGTGAGCTTCGAGCCCTTCGGGTCGAACAGTTCGGTGATCGCGTCGATGAACGACGACTTGCCTGCGCCGTTCCCGCCAGCGATGACGACGAGGCTCCCGGAGGGGGAGAGGTCGATCTGGCGGACGCCCTTGTAGTCGGTGACGGAGAATCGCTTAGTCATGGTCGTGGGCCTTTCGAGAGTTGGGGTCGGACCTGGCGAATGCGCCGAAGGTCCAGCAGATGAAGAGGAAGAGGGAGACGAACCCGGCGAGGAGGATCGTGGACGGCCACCCGTTCGGCGCGAAGCAGAGACCGACGAGGCAGATCACCGCCCAGAGGATCGCGACCCAGCGGAGGAGGATCATCAGAAGCACGCCGAACAGGTGCAGTGGTGAACGGCCCGGTGTCGGTTGTGGCAGAGTCGCGACTGTTCGTGCGCCGGGGCACCGGGGATCTTGCAGGTCTCGCACGGTTCCGCGAGGGCGCCGACGTACGTCTCGGGGAGGACGCCGCGCTCGAACGCCGGGTAGGCGTTCGGGTCCTCGACCAGGGAGCGCTCGGCGAGAGCCTCGGCGAGAGCGAGCCAGCGACCCCACGCGGTGAGGTCGAGGCCCGCGGCCTCGGCGGTGTCCTGGAGGTTCACGCGGCATCACCTCCCTGGGTGGAGATCGCAGCCCCGCGGCGGAGCGATGCGAGACCGGCCTGCGAGGAGATCGCGGCAACGGGCTGCTGGTTGGCGACGTGACGACGAGCCTCAATCGGCTTCGGGACGTCTGCGGATACGATGAGCTTGAGCATCTGAGGTGCTCCCCTTCATTTGTGATTCGCCCCCGTTCCAGCGAGGGCGTTTCCTTTTGGTCAGGCGGCGGGGGTGGCTTCTGCGAGTTCTGCTGCGACTTCGATCAAGAAGTCGGCGAGCTCGGTCAGGCACTCCTCGCGCGTCGGTGCTCGGCTCTCGACCGGCGGCGCGTTCATGCCGCGACCAGTGCGGGCAGGTCGACGCCGAGGGCCTCTGCTGTGGCCAGGGCCGTGTCGAGCGACATCGGCCGGGTCTGGTTCTTGACCTCGGCGAGGAGCCGCTTGTACGGGATGCCTGTCGTCACTGCCAGCCAGACGTATGTCCGTCCCTGCTGTTCCATGAGGCGGGCGATCTTGCCGCCCGCTGGTTCGTTGTTTCCCATAACTAGGACGATAGTTCCCGAATATGGGAATGAGAAGTTAAGAACGGATGTTCTACGTTTCCCACAACTGGGTAGTAGGTTTCCTCTACGTTTGCCGGGAGTATGCAACTCGTTCCCAGAAACGGGCACTATTGTTGCTCGTATGGGAAACGAACTTGCTGACGCGATCCGCACGCAGCTGCGCCTGGCTCTGCTCGGCCACTACGGCACACTCGAAGTCGCAGCAGAAGCGCTCGGCATTCCGTACAAGACGCTGTATCGTGCGCTCACCGAGAGCGGCAAGGACCGCACCGCCCGTGTCTCCCTGGACTTCGTCATCGACGTCAGCAACCACCTCGAGCGGGTAGCTGGCGTGGACCTCGCCGAGATCCACCGACGCGCCCAGATCAAAGCCGATGTCCCCGGCACCCCCCAGGATCAAGACGAATGGGATCTGGCCGCGCGTCCGCGGTCCGTCGACCGGGGGGAAGACATCGAATGACAGCCACACTGTTCCACATGGCCGCAGCGCTCGGAGTGCGCGTCGTGTACACCGACCTCACGCACCTCCACCGCGACGGGGACTACAACGCCAAGACGAACACGATTCGACTCCAGACGGGCATGACGCGGCGGCTGCTCCGCTGCGTGTTCGCGCACGAACTCTGCCACGCAGTATTCGGAGACGTGCCGTCGAAGTTCGGCCCCGTGAATGCGAAACAGGAGCGCCGCGCCGACGAGTGGGCTGCGCTCCGCCTGATCGATCAGGAGCACTATCGCGAGGTCGAGTGGCTTCATGACGGCAACGTCACGCTCATGGCGCAGGACCTCGACGTCATCGACGACATCGTGCGCGCGTACCAGCGGGTCTTACAGCGCATCGGCGACGCCGTCTACGTCGAACCCCGCATGGGCGCCGGCCAGTACGCCCACCGCGTCGAGGCAACCTGATGCGAGCCCTCCGACCTGCGGGCGAGCAAGCACCGCGACGACGCGGAGTCGGGATGATCCGCGTCTCGAAAGAACGCGAGGGCATGACCTCGCCCGAGATGCAGCGCACCGCGATCCAGAACTGCGCCGACGCGAACGGCATCCACATCGTCGACTGGGTCGAGGGCATCGACGAGTCAGGGTCGGACAGGAAGTCCGCCTGGTGGCCGCGCCTCGACCAGTCCATCGGCCGTATGGAGGCGGGGGAGTACGAGGTCATCCTCGTGTGGCGGTTCTCCCGGGTCGGCCGTCAACGGCTTCGCTGGGCGGTTGCCCTCGACCGCGTCGACACTCTCGGCGGTTCGATCCTCTCCGCGACCGAACCCATCGAGTCGGCCACCGCATCGGGACGATTCGCGCGCGGCATGCTCGGCGAGCTCAACGCCTACCAGTCCGAACTGATCGGCGAGCAATGGAAGGAGACCCACGACCGGCGACGGCTCGCAGGGCTCCCGCACGGCGGTCACCACCGGTTCGGCTACCAGTTGGTCGACGGACGCTACGAACCCGATCCGATCACAGGCCCCGTCCTCGCCGACATGTACCGCCGCGCGCTCCGTGGCGACGGCTCCGGCAGGATCACCCGCTGGTTGAACGAGGAAGGCATCCTCACCACGCAGGGCCTCCCGTGGCTCAACACCAACCTCTTCCAGATGCTCGACAGCGGCTTCGGTGCAGGGCTGATCGTCCACCGCCCAGGCTGGAAGAACAAGCGCCTCCCGAAGTCGCACTGGAAGTTCTACCCGGGCGTGCACGAGGCGGTCATCGAACCCGCGGAATGGTCCGCGTACTGGCAGCGCCGACTCCAGCGCTCCGAGCCCTCCCGGACGATCGAAGCCCGCCACCTCCTCACCGGCCTCATCTACTGTGCTGAGTGCGGCAGCCGAATGAACTACTCGCACAACCGGTACGTGTGCACCGCCGCGGCGAGATACAAGGGGATGGGGCGGACCATCGTCACGATCGGCTCCGATCTCGTCGAGACGGCCGTGGCCGAATGGGTGATGTCACTGGCGGAGGACACGGACGCTCTCATCGAAGCTCGCGCCGCGACGACGAAACGACGTGTGCGGTCAGTGAACGACGCGGAGGCGATCGACCGTCGCGTCAGCAGGATCGACGAGCGGATGGCGTCGCTCACCATCAAGGCACTCGATGGGCGCATCCCGGAGGCGGCGTACGAAGCCACGATCCGCAAGCTCGACGCTGAGCGGACCAGCCTGACCGACCGGCAGAAGTCGCTCGGCCTCGTCAACGCGCAGCGCGAGGTGGACGTCCGCGAGGTTGCGGTCACCCTCAGCGCGGCATGGCCCTCTCTGGAGACGCACCTGCGCCGTCAGGCCCTCCAGAAGGTCGCCTCCGCGGTGCTTGTCGGACCGGGTCGCGGCGCCGGCCGGGTCACCGTAATCCCTCGCTGGGAAGTCCGCAGCTAGTTATTACCCGAGAACATCCGCAAGTTCCTCCCCGGCTACCGCACCCTCGACGCGCTGACGGCGCAGGGGGCGATGCCGGTCGCGATCGCTGCTCTGCTGCGCGACGCGATGCGGAGCGGGCGGAGCGTGATCGTGTCCGGCGCGACTCACGCCGGCAAGACGACCATGCTCGGTGCCCTGCTGGCATCCTGCGCGGATTCTCAGCGCATCGTCACCGTCGAGGAGACCTTCGAGCTCGCCGTCGACGGCGCCGATCTCGTCGCGCTGCAGGGAAGACAGGCGAGCCTCGAGGGGACCGGAGAGATCACGCTGCGACGGCTCGTGAAAGAGGCACTGCGCATGCGCCCCGACCGGCTGGTCGTCGGCGAGGTGCGCGACGCCGAGGCGCTCGATCTCGTCCTCGCGCTCAACACGGGCGTTCCCGGGGCGGGGACCGTGCACGCGAACTCCGCGACCGAGGCCCTCGAGAAGCTCACGATCCTCCCACTGCTCGCCGGACGCAACATCGATCGCGCGTTCATCGCCCCCGCGCTCGCCGCGGCGGTCGATCTCGTCGTGCATTGCGCACGCGACGCGTCCGGCGAGCGGCGCGTGCAGGAGATCGTCGCTCCGACAGGTGAGGTCGTCGAGGGAAGGATCATGACCCGCACGATCTACGACGTGGTGTCGCAGACGCACACCGCGCGTGCTTCGATTCGCGATGCCGTGCAGCGGAGCGGGGTCGCGTCATGACCGTCCTGATGGGCGCGCTGCTCGCCGCAGGCATCCTGCTGTGCCTGTCGCCGTGGATGTGGCCGTCGCGTGACCCGGAGACGCCGGCCATCCGGAAGAGACGCCTCGCACGCCTCCTGGAGGAGGCCGGCGCAGATGCCGTTGCTCCGCGGATCCTGATCGCCGTGATGCTCGCGGCAGCCCTGCTCGTCGCATCCGCCGTGTGGCTCCTCACCGGCATCCCCGCCCTGGCGATCCTCGCCGGTCTGGCCGCCGCAGCCGCGCCGGTGATGTGGTTGCGCGGGCGCCGGCTGAGGCTGCGCCGCCTGCGTCGACAGCTGTGGCCGGATGTCTGCGACCTGCTGATCGCCGCGATCCGCGTCGGACTCTCCCTGCCCGATGCGGTGGCGAGCCTGGCCGAATCCTCGCCGGCGATGCTGCGTCCTGCGTTCATCGTGTTCGCGCGCGACCTGCGCGCCACGGGACGGTTCGAGACCAGCCTCGACCGACTGAAGTCGTCGCTGGCCGACCCGATCGGCGACAGGATCGCGGAGACGCTGCGCATGGCGCGCCAGGTCGGTGGCACCGAGTTGATCTCCGTGCTGCGGGCGCTCTCGGCCTCGGTGCGGGCCGACGCCGCGCTGCGGGGAGAGGTGGAAGCGCGTCAGTCCTGGATCCGTGGTGCTGCGGTGCTGGGGGCGATCGCACCGTGGGTCGTGCTCGGCCTCCTGGTCATGAGGCCGGAGGGTGCCTCGGCCTACGGCACGCCGGAGGGCATCATCGTGATCTGTGTCGGTGCCGCCGTCTCGGTCCTCGCCTTCCGGATCATGATCCGGATCGGCAGGCTGCCGGAGCCTCGGAGATGGTTCGGATGAGCGCGCCCTCGGTTCTCGCGACCGCGGTCCTGATCGGCGGCACCTTCGCCGTGGGACTGCTGTGCATCCTCGCGTCGCTTCCCCGCTGGCGGGCCGCTTCGCTCACCGTGCGCATCGCGCCGTATGTGCGCGACGTCGTCGCCGACGAGGACATGCCGCGTGCGCTGCTTCCCGGCACGGGGATGCTTCCGGCGGGAGGCCGGAGTCTGTGGCAGCGCGCTGAGCAGGGCTTCGAGCGGATGCTGGGCGGCGGCGACATCCTCCGGCAGCGCTTGGCACAGGCAGGCGTGCGTACCGACCCCGTCGCGTTCCGCGGCCGTCAGCTGGGCTGGCTGCTAGCGGGGATCGGTGCAGGAGCCCTCGCCGTGATTGCCCTGGCCCTTGCCGGCAGGATGTCCGTGCCCGTCATCGCCATCCCGATCCTCGCCGGTGCGACAGCCGCCGTCGGCTACGACATGCAGCTCTCCGCGCGAGCGAAGGCCCGCCGCGCTCGGCTCACGGACGAGCTGCCGACGACCCTCGAGTTCCTCGCCCTGTGCCTGTCGGCCGGAGAGGGCTTCCTCGATGCGCTGCGGCGGGTCGCTGCCGTCGGCTCGGGGGAGCTCACCGCAGAGCTGCGTCAGGTGGTTCTCGCGGCGGGAACGGGTTCTCCCCTCGCGGACGCGTTGAGCGAGATGGCGAACCGCTTGCAGCTCCCTGGGCTCACGCGTGTCGTCGACCAGGTCATCGCCGCGCTCGAGCACGGCGCGCCGCTCGCCGGCGTCCTGCACGCGCAGGCCGGCGACGCCCGCGAGGACGCGAAGCGCACACTCATCGAGCAGGCAGGACGCAAGGAGATCCTGATGCTCCTGCCGCTGGTGTTCCTCATCCTCCCGCTGTCGGTGCTCTTCGCGATCTACCCGGGACTCTTCATCCTCCGGCTCGGCATCGGCTGACTGACCACGAAAGGACGACCATGACGACACGCTCGCACGACCTCCGACGACACGACCACCTGACCCGCTGGTGGCGCGAGGCGAGAGGCTGGACCCGTGACCTCGCGGAGGACGAGCGCGGAGACGTGCCCGGCTGGGCTGTAGTTCTATTCCACCTATGAGATTGTTCGGCGCGTGTCGAATATGAAAAGACCCTCCGGAGCGAAAGCCGGAGGGTCTAGTTCACTATCTGAACTCACAAGTCGTCGTCATCGTCGGGCCAGTCGGCGGGGTCTACGGGGTTCTGGCCTTCATCGAGAACCTGGCCCCACTGATCATGGTTCTCTCCGATGGTGCACCTGCACGGCTCGAAGCCCCCATCGATCCCCGTAAGACGGTCGTGCGCCACGCCTGTAGGCATCAGTTGGCCGCGTAGTAAGCGTCTTTGATCGGCTGAGCGATCCGGCCACGGTCGGCCACCTTGTGACCGTTGGACCGTGCCCAAGTGCGAATAGCATCTAGGTCTTCCTTGTCAGCCTTGCCGGTGGAAGTCTTCTTCGAGCTACCGGAACGTTGGATGCGAGTCCCTGCCGCCTTATACGGCTCTAGGAGGTCAGCCAGCTTCTTGGCGTTCTTCTCGTTCAGGTCCAAGACGAAGTCCTGACCGTTGTGAGCAAGGTGAACTTCCACCAGGTCCATTGCGTCGATTTCTTCGCCAGTGAGGTCTTCGGTGATTACTACCTTGGTGATCGTCTTCTTTGCCATGGCTAAAAGTTACACGCGGCAGCACTGTGTCGGGGAGCGTAACTGCGATCGCGCGATACCGGGACTTACTCTCCCAGATCAGGCCGGGGGGTCTTCCGTCGACTTTTCTCAGCAGCGAGACAGGCCATGAGCCTCAAGGGACTTACTCTCCCAGATCAGGCCGGGGGGTCTTCGGGCCGCCATGCCGGTGACACCCCTCGCTGACCATGCCCGTGGACTAGTCAAACGCCCTGCCGGTTTCACTAGCTCGGGCGAGGGTGCGCGTGTAGGTAGAAGTCTTCTAGGGCGCTCTGTGGCCTCTCTGACGGCTTGCAACGCATGTGTGTGTGCGTGGTGCGACTGCGCTCGCCGCATCCTCACTGGGGTGCCGTACACAAACTTTTGCACACGCTTGATTAGCTCTGAAGCTGAAAGCTAGCTGTGAATGTGTAGGCGCGGTGTAGGCCGGAAATCCGGTCAAGACGACGGGCTTACTACCCATACCGACCGATACCGACCGATGACGGACTACGTGGCGACGGGGGAGAACCCGTTACTCAGGAACAGAGGTCGGCACTTCGTGTAACCCCGCCGGTAGACTCGTGACCACGAAGTAACTCCTTCCGCCTTCTGACGTTTGGAAGTTACTCGGACAGAGAAAAACCCCCGAGTCAGACAAACTCGCAATAGGGGGGCTTCTCTGGTCGATCCAGTCGGATCGGGGCGACCTACGTCCTCACAGGGACAGGGCCGAGGGGCCGTTCGTAGCTACCAACTGCGGACGGCCTCACTTACGCCTTGTGGGGCGTATGTACACCACTGTACGTCAAATCCGGGAGGTGTGGTACTTCTGTATCACGGCCCTACTACGGACTACAGCCGACTGTCAAGCTAAAAGTTCTGAATCACGCGGTACAGCGTTGCAGGGCTGATGCCGACCATACGTGCGATGTCGGCGCGGCTGTGGTCGCCTGAGGCAATCAGCTTATTGATGGTCGCGAGCTTCTTGGCGTCGATCACTGACGGGCGTCCACCGACCTTACCTTTCGCCTTGGCGGCTTCTAGTCCGGCGCGGGTGCGTTCTACCATGGTCGCCCGCTCAAGCTCTGCAAACGCGGCAAGGATCGTCAGCATTGCTTTGCCCATAGGACCGGCGCTGAGGTCGATCTGCTCCGTGAGGCTCTTGAACGTCACGCCACGGTCGATCAAGGTCTCTATGACATCCAGGACGTTCTTCGTGTTGCGTCCTAGCCGGTCGAGCTTCCACACGACGAACGTGTCTCCACGGTCGAGTCGGTCGAGCGCTTTATCTAGTTCAGGGCGAGACGCCAAGGTGCCGCTTACCCCGTGATCGGTGTAGACCCGATCCACCTTCGCCTCCGTCATCGCCGCATCCTGAAGGGATGTGTCCTGATCCTTGGTGCTGACTCGCGTGTATCCGATGATCGCCATGCGGATAGTCTCTCAATACTCAACTCTCAAAGCAAGAGGTTTTGCGAGATAGTTTTGAGAAGGACTTCGCGGGCGGATCGGAACCGTGTGAGCACTCTCACCAGACCATCGTTTTTGACGCACTCCCAGGGCTACCTGCATCATGAGGTCATGACGGATGATCAGCAAGACGCGGCGCAACCACGACGGCCCCGGACGCCGGAAGAGAACCTTGCACTGGCGCAGGAAAATCTTGAAGCAGCGGCTCAGCGGATTTTCGAACGCGCCAGGTCGTCCGAAGACAGCCGCGAACGACGCGAGGCAAGAAAAGCGCTGAAGAGCCGTGGCTTGTCGTGGGACTAGTGCGCTTCGACGGTCCTCGCGCGGTTTCTATCGTCTGACTGTCAAGAATCTGCTTCCGGAGAACATACCTTCCGCTTGACGCTCGATCGAGTGCCCTGCCGCTGCGCGACGTAGCGTCCGATGTCCGTGCTCCGGCCTACCGTCAACTCAGTGTGCTCCTCCTAAGCTGGGCACTCTGAGGGGGAGACATGACTTGGCACTTTCTTACGCGCGGGGCGTCGGTGACGACAGTGCAAGAGCGCTTCGCCGCCCTGCTAGCTGAAGCATCGAGCATCACCAGTGCATCGCGTGTGGATCAGGTCGTGATCGCTCAGCGTTACCTTCGCTGGTGTGAGCAAGTCGAACTTCATCTTCAAACCTCCTTCGCAGACCCGGTTCTGACGCGCGACCTGTACACGCCCCGACACTGGCAGATTCGCGCAATCGACTCTACGACTCGCATGGCATTCGGAATGATCGAGGGCGAGTTGCGGGATCAAGTTCGAGTCCTCGAAGCTCTCCGGGATCAGATTGAGCATTACTCGGGCATGGCCCGCCCCGATGACGGAGAGTCGCTAGTTCTGCTCGACACCAACGTCTACCTTCATGGTCAGCCGTTCGAGAATGTTCGCTGGCAACGCCACATGAAGAGCAAGCAAGTTCGACTCCTCATGCCGCTCATCATCGTGGACGAGTTGGACAAGCACAAGGACCGATATCCGAGCGCACGTAGCGTGCTTCGGGCGCTCGATTCGCTCTTCGGCGGAGCTACCTCGCTCGCCGCGCTTCCGGTTCGAGACGGCGTGACTCTTCAGGTGCTTGACGAGCCGGCTGGTCACAACCGGCTGGGGCGTGCAGACGACGAGATTGTGCGCCAGGCGTCCTACCTGTCGGTGGTAACAGAGTCCACCGTGACGCTCATCACGCGCGATCGCGGGATGCGGATACGCGCGCTTGCTTCCGGTATCGACGCGAGGATGCTCCCCGCCGAACTAGACCGACGAAAAGCAGACGACTCAACGGAGAGTGACGCCCAATGACTGAATCACGGTTCACGGTCTTGAAGGTTCCGGCCAACGAGACTGAGATGTTCGACCTGCTCGCTTCACGCGCGCCGTGTTGGGAGTACCTGCTTTTCGGCTACTACCTCCGCGCCGGACTTCAGCGCACCGAAGTCAAGTGGCGAGATTACACACTCGGTTACACGATGAGCGTGGGGCCTCGGCTTGGAAGTGATGACGTAAGCGCCGAAATCTCAGACCGTCTGTCTCGGATGACTCCGCTAGTCACGAACATAGATCGAATCATCAGCCCTCGGGCACAGGAGACAGCCTTCGGTCTGCCTGGCGAGGAGGGCGACCCAGACATGATTCAGCACATGGCTGACCGGTTGATCCAAAGCTACGAACTGGTACTCGACTGGGCCGATGACTTCCGTTCACTTCGACTTCCGGGAGAGTCCGATCTAGGAGACATGGGGGCGCAAATGGCCGCCCAGCCGCTCGAAGCGGTTCGAGCCTTCGTTTTCGACTACATAGCCCAGGTGGAGCAGATGATGTCCGACCTCGCGGATGGGAAGCGCGGACTCAAGCTTCAGATGACCATCGCGTTCAAGGTGGACGACGACCTAACCCGTCGGGTAGTCGCGGAGACCAAGCGTCTCGTAGAACTTTCTTGATGCACCCCCGTTGAGGAGCGCCCCCTACACTCATGGCCGACCGGAGGAGATGAGCGTAGGGGGCGTCGGGTCGCGGGATACGAAACCGCGACCCTGGAGGGGGGCGGCGGGTGTCCTTACACACCCGCCGCTCCGGTGGAGTACATGTGAGATTGGAAGGCCTACTAGAGCCGGGCCTCACACGTCTCCCGCTTGCTAAATATTCTTCACGTTGAACATTGTCCTTGCGATGTGGGCGCGGCTCTCCGGTGGAATCTTGAGCGCTACCAGTCGAGACCCGCGCGCCTGGTATCCGCCGACGACACCTTGGTAGTACGTGTACATGAGGGTCTCACGGGTCTTCTTGTATCTCATGGCCGGGGCCAACAGGACTAGGTGTTGTCCCAGCCGAACCGCGACCTTGCCGCCGACAAAACTCCCCGAGCGCACGGAGTTATAGCGGTCTTGGTTGATCTTTGGCGCGGCGGGTGCCGTGGCGCTCTTCGTCGTCGGCGGCGGGGTGATCCCAAGCTCTTTCTGCCTCGCCGTCATCTCGCTCTGTAGTTGCGTACGTTGCGCATCGCTCAGATTGCGGAGGTACGCCTTACGTGTCGTCGGACTGACCCTCAGAACGTCATCGAGCAAGGTCATGATCTGACTCCCTCACCAAATCAGCGAGAACTTCCATGGTGGTGACAACGTAGGATGCCTCGGGGTTCGCGCCTGGACGGGAGCAGATGGCCGCGAACTTCTGATTCCCGTCGAGCGCCGCCGCCACCCGCGCCGCGTCGAGTGCCTTGGCGACATCGAGCGGCATCCGGTGACTCGTAACCAGCGACCATCCCGGCACTCCGAGCACGTCGCTGGCCGGGCGCTCTGCGGCCTCTGCGAAGGCC
The DNA here is from genome assembly GCF_040267695.1 of Microbacterium sp. A8/3-1. Classification (NCBI taxonomy): domain Bacteria; kingdom Bacillati; phylum Actinomycetota; class Actinomycetes; order Micrococcales; family Microbacteriaceae; genus Microbacterium; species Microbacterium sp. A8/3-1. The sequence goes on from NZ_CP158357.1 coordinate 201,728, forward strand.
TCAGACAGCCTGACGGGCCTACGCGCCTGATCCGTGCGTGCCGACGCCCCGGAGACGCCCAGGGACACGAGACGGCTCGCGACGTACGCCCTGAAGAAACGGCCAGCTTGCACGGGGGTCATGGTTAGTAACCCCAGCTATCCGAATTCGCATTCTTCGGGGCCTCTACGTCATAGACGGTCTTATTGCGTCCGGACGGAAGATTTCTTCCGAGCGGACTCTGATGGAGTGCCTTCAATTTCGCAGCAAGCTCATCCGGGTCCTTCACAGAGTCGTAAATACTTTGCTTGCGAGCTTCGAACAAAAGCGTTTGTTCAACGGAACCAGGCTCCCAGTCCGTCATGCCCTCGGGCGCTGGACCGCGAGCAAAGGCGGGTCCGTTAGGTGCCCATCGTCGGGCTTGCCCTTCCAGGTCATCTACGAGACTTAGCCATGAGTTACCGAATCTATCTTTTGAGCATTCGATAATGTCGGAACTCAAGGTGACCGTCTCGCCACGTACCGACGTGTGGACGAATGCCCCTAGCCAGTCCTCAGCCTTGGTACCAAAGTTGAATCCGGATCGTAGGAAATGAATCTGATCACCAGCGGCTAGTGGAATCGTGTTTTCTACAGTCTTCGTGTTCGTCATGATGTTAGTTCCTGATTCTTAGTTTCTTCGAGGGAGCGGGCTAGGTCTTCGAACTCCCCGGCAAGCTCGAATTGACCCTGCTTCCGTAGGTTTAGAACCATGTCGGTTGCTACGCCGGGAGCGTCGCGAATAACCTGCACAAGGGCGTTAACCACGGCGTCACCGTCCGCGAGGAGCGTAGCGGTATTCGAACCATCTACGCCCAGATACATAGAGATAGTTCTTGTCAAATGGTTGATAACCATCGAAGACTTTAGAACCAAGTTCGCGTTATTCGTCTCGACGCCCTGCCGACGCACCGCGTCCGCATCCCTTAGCGACTCGGCGGCTACTTCCACGTAATCGAGCACACGAGCTTTGTCAGAGTGAGTCTGGATTGTGCTCTTTCCCAGGCTGCTAGCTCTCCAGCGGTAAATGGCAGACTCGGAGATGCCGAAGTCTTTCGCAATGATTGCGACCGGCGTCGAGGACACCAAGGCGGCGTTAATCTCGTTGATACGGGGGTGTGAAACCAGGCTGGACGGTCTTGACAAGGGAGTGCTTTCCGGTAAAACGACGAATATTCGGGCGATGTAAGACGAACCTGACTAGGACTATTCCAAACCCTCTGTTTCAGGCCATATCGGGCTGGATCGGAGGAAATCTTGTCTGAGCTCTGTCGGTATTGTCGGAAACCTTTCGGTATTCCTACATCTACTATCGTCACAAATAGTCCGGCACCCCGGAACTTCCGGACGATTTCTGCACCCTCAGCCCTCCGGCTCCACCCGTGCTAAGCGGTCTCAGGTTCCAAGTACCAGGTATCGGCATCATGACGCTGTGCTTCCGTCATCGCCGCGCGTCTCCTCAGTGCTTCAGCCATGAACTCAAGGTGCTGAGCCTGTGCCTCTAGGTCGAGCGGGTCGGATGCGTCCTGCGCGAGAGCGGCCCTTTTCTTCATGAAGAGAAGCAAGTTCTTAATCTTCTTGTCGGCGTCGAAGTACGAGATAAGAGTCCCGGCACTGAGGGGTGCACCGTACGCCTGTAGCTCCAACTCTCCTACTTTGACCATTTGGTGCGGAGTGGCAGGGAGTTTCTTATTCAGTCGGTCAAACTCGGATGAAACATCCCCGTGTGACCACTGATGAAGCACGAGATTCTTAAACTCGGCTTGCTCTAGGTCTGTCATATCTTCATCCGCTCTTTCGCGAAGAGATAGAAGTGCCTTGTACTGCGATACTGTGCCCATGATCTTTGCCCTAATCTGTTCCTATTTATCCTTAACCTTCGGAGGATCACCGGTTCACTCCCTTGTGATTGTGATCTATTGATCTTCATGGCTTAGATATCTATAAGAACCAGTAGCGGCGAAGTCCGATTCCCTATTGTGTTACCATTCCTCGATCTTCACAGGAAACACCCAGGAATAGCACCCTTGAGAGGGAATACAAAACCCCCACACTGGATCAGGGCAGAGTCAGTGCGGGGGTTGTGTTAGCAAGAGAAGTACAGATGCTTGCCTTCTTCTATTCTACCGGACTTCAGCGTATTAGGGGCCTATAATCGCTCAAGTTTATGATTTGAGGTTCGGCTATGGTGAAGACGTGGAAGAGTGCACAGGATTCAACTCGACGCGATCAAACCCGCGACCGCCGCGCTTCACAACGGGTCTGTACCGTGATCGGATGAGAGCTTGCTTAGTCTCAAGCGGCACGTTATCCCAAATCGTCCCGAATCGGTCCACCCATTCGAGAACTTGTTCCTTGGACGTAAGCTCTCCTAGGGCCTCTACCTCCTCAAAGAAAGTTGTGAGGTCGCCCGATTGCCCCGCGTCGGCCAGGATCGCATCACGCTCACTGAGAAGTTGTTCCTTCTCCGCCTCTCTAGCTTTTAGGCTTCCCCGCAATTGTGCACGGATTCCCTTGAGGTCATGATCGGCAATGGACTCCGCAAGGTCGTCTATCGCCTCACGATTGGCCTTCAGTCGCGCGCTGAGCGCCTTTAACGCCGCCGTGTGGTCCGTACCCTTTGGAGACCGTACGCGGCCCTCCTTGACGTCTCGGAGGATAAGAGTTTCTAGCTCATCGTCAACCAACGGAGCGGCGATGGATGAATGTTTCTGAGTCTTGTCGTAGATGGTCTGCGAGCACTTGTAATGCCGGTACTCGTAGCGCGGACCGCCCTTCCGCTGGCTGTAGGAAATCGTTCCGTGCATGGGCGCTCCACACTCACAACGGAGGATGCCACCGAGGAGGGTCTGAGCGCGGGCACCCATGGGCGTCCCGGTCTTCACCTTGCCCTTGAGTGCTTCTAGTTCCTCTTCTGTGATGATCGGCTGAATCCGGCTCGCCGGAAGCCGCAAACCGTTGTGCGTCAGGATGCCAGCGTTTCGGTCACGGGTGAGTACGCGGTGAACCGTCGTCGCCGTCCAGTACGGGCGGGCCTTTTTCTTGATCCCGTCGCGGCCCGTCCGCTCGCGTCTCATGCCGTCCGTCAGCATCCCCAGCTTCGTCCAGTCCTGAGCCAGCTGGATCATGGATTTCCTACCGGCTAGGTAGTCGTCTGTGGCCTGTCGGATCAGGTCAGCCTCAGCCGGTCGGAGCGTGATCCGGTCGTCCTCATACCCGAAAGGCCGCGTACCCCAGAGAGGAGTCCCCTCCGCGCGCTCCCGGTCGTATCGACGCTTCTGCCGGGCCGACCTGATCCGTCCCTCGCGGCGACCAGACGCGAAGATCGAGACAGCCGTTTCCTCACCGGCAGGGGTAGAAGGGTCTAACGGTCCATCGGTATCGAGATACCAGGTAACGCCGCCGACCGATGACGCCTGAATCCACACGAGGCCGTCGAGGTAGGTGCGTGCCAGACGTTCACCTTCCACCGCGAGTAGAACATCGAAATCATGATCCCGGATCGCATCGAGGCAAGCGCGTGCGCCGGGCCGATTCTCTAACGTGGTGTCGTCAATCGCCTTTCCGGATGCCGCTATCCCGTCGTCATGGAAAACGTGCGCGTCGTCCACCGTCCAGCCTTCATCCTCCGCAATCTGTCGGAGCATGGCAATCTGGTTCTCAACCTTGGGAACTTGCTTGTCCTTCTTGCTGATCCGGGCATAGATTCCGGCTCGCTTGGCGTTCATAGGTGAAAGTTTACTCGCGGCTGGGTGCTGGTCACACTGATGACAGCCGGATTAGTCGTGCTGATCTGGGCAGTCGCGGGTCCTGCGCTCACCGCGCTGTTCGAGCAGGCGATCCAGCGGGTGTCCGGTCTCTGAGATGCATGCCCCTCGCGTGCTGCACGACGAGCGCGGTTCGAGCCCGGTCGAGTTCGTACTGGTGGGCACACTCCTCACTGTGCTCACGCTGGCGGTGCTGCAGCTCGCGTTGGCCGTTTACGTACGCAACGTCGTGCACGATGCGGCGGTCGAGGGGGCCTATCACGCCGCGCTCGCCGACACGAGCCTGGAAGAGGGTGCGGAGCGCTCGCGATCCGTGATCACCAGGGCGATCGGCGCATCGTATGCGGGAGACGTCGTCGTCGGAACCTCCGACGCGCTCGGACACGAGACCGTCGATGTGCGCATCCGCACGTCGCTCCCGGTGGTGGGTCTCATCGGGGTCCCCTACGCGATGGAGGTGGAAGCGCATGCACCGGTGGAGAGCCTGGGCGACGAATGACGAGGGGTCTGCCGCGCTCGAGTTCATCACCGTCGGCGTCATCCTGCTCGTCCCGCTCGTCTACCTCGTGATCGCTCTGGGCACGATCCAGGAGCAGACGCTCGGTGCGGAAGCGGCCGCGCGCCACACCGCCCGCGCGATCGCGATCGCACCGGACGCTGCCTCGGCGGCAGAGAACGGAGAGGCCGTCCTCGCGGGGATCATCGAGGAGTACGGCCTCGACCCGGAAGCGATCGACGTGTCGCTCTCATGTTCACCCGCCGGCGTCGATTGTCCGTCAGCCGGGGCCACGCTCATCGTGACCGTCGCCGCACAGGTGCGACTGCCCCTCGTGCCCCCGGTCTTCGGCCTGGATCGCGCGGCTTCCGTCACGGTACAGGCAGAGGCTGTGCAGAAGGTTTCCCGGCTGTGGGGTGCGGGATGACCACCGGTCGCGCTCGCCACGGGGAAGAGGATGGGAGCGTCCTGCTCCTCACGCTCGGCTACGTGCTCCTGGCGGTGACGGTCGTCTTCGTGTGCGTGTGCGCCACCGACCTGTACATCGCCCAGAAGCGGCTGGACGCGCTCGCCGATTCGGCCGCGCTCGCGGGAGCCGACGGGTTCACTCTCCAGGTGAGCGGTGACGACGTTCGAGCGGAGCTGACGGATGCCGGGGTGCAGGAACAGGCGTCCGCTCTCGTGGCCGCGCTCCCCGGAGATGCCGCGCTCGCCGCGGCAGGCACACCCGACGGTGTCTCGGCTCGCGTCACAGTGACGGCGACATGGCATCCGCCGCTCTTGTCGCCCTTCGTGCCGGACGGGGTGGAGCTGGCGTCGACCGCGACGAGCCGCACGGCGCTCGAGTGATGCGTCGGTGTCCTTCACCTGACGCCTCGTGGCTGTCGAAGACTGGCGAAGACGGTGGCGCTCGCGACGAGCAGAAGAGCCGCTCCGAGCCACGCCGCGCCGCCGAAGCTCGATGCGAACGCGTCCACGGCGACCACCCGGAGCGCATCTCCCAGGGGTGCAGGAAGGCCCTCCGACGCTTCCAGGGCCGCCGCGAGCGTCTCACGTGCGCCGTCGTAGGCGTCGACTGTTCCGCCGGCTTCCGTGCCCTGCGGGATGCCGGCGCGGTAGAGAGCGAATCCGAGGCTGCCCATGACTGCGATGCCGAGTGAGACGCCGATCTCCGTGCTCGTCTCGCTGAGCGCCGACGCCGACCCTGCCCGTTCCGCAGGCGCGGATCCCACCACCACGTCCGTTGCGAGAGCCGTCACGGGTCCGATCCCGGCGTAGGCGAGAGCGAAGCCGACCAGGATCACGGCCGTCTGCGCTCCCGTCTCGTTCACCCTCGACACCTGCGCGAGGACGACGAATCCGAGGGCGGAGACAGCGAGCGCCCCACCGACGATCAGCATCGGACGGATGCGGCGGGCGAGTACCGGCGCTAGGACGGAGGTGAGGATCAGGGCGGCGGCCCCCGGCAGCAGGAGAAGGCCCGAGATCAGCGGCGGATGGCCACCGACCAGCTGAAGATGCTGGGCGAGGAAGAAGTAGATCCCGCCGACGGCGAACGTGGCGATCAGGAGCGCGACGAGGCCGGCACGAACATCCGTCGCAGCGAAGAGACGGAGGTCGAGCAGCGGGTCCGACAGCCGACGCTGGCGGCGGACGAATGCGAACCCGAGAGCGACCCCGGTGAGCGCGGCGACGACCGAGGCCGGAGCGAGGCCATGCACGGTCATCTCCTTGATGCCGTATGTCTCCAGCAGCATGGCTGTGACGATGAGGGCCACACTCACGGCGTCGGGGAGCCCCGCAGATCGGTCTCGGTACTCAGGGAGCAGCAGCGGACCTGCGATCAGCAGGAGGAGCATCACGGGAACCCCGAGGAGGAACACCGAGCCCCACCAGAAATGCTCGAGGAGCGCTCCGCCGACGATCGGACCCAGCGCGATCCCGGCCGAGAACATGGTGGCCCAGATCCCGATCGCGAGGGCACGTCGATGCGGCTCCTGGAACATGCTGCTGATGAGCGCGAGCGTGGACGGCATGAGAGTCGCTCCGGCGATGCCCATGACCGCACGGCTGGCGATCAGCATCTCCGGAGTCGTGGAGAAGGCTGCGGCGGTGGATGCGATGACGAACGCGGCTGCTCCGACGAGGAGGAGCCGTCTTCGGCCCACGCGGTCCCCGAGCGAACCCATCGTCACGAGGAAGCCGGCGATCATGAACCCGTAGATGTCGATGATCCAGAGAAGCTGGTTCGACGTCGGTCGGAGATCCTCGCTCAGCCGTGGAACGCCGAGGTGCAGCACGGTGATGTCCAGTGACAACAGGAGTGTGGGAAGGGCCAGCACGGCAAGGCCCAGCCACTGCTTCGTGCCTGACTTGACGGCTGTGGTCGACGGTGAGCGGTTCATGGATCTCTCTGCCTCTTCTCTTCTCAATCCGTGGCGTGAGACCCATACTGGAATCCACCCCCGTATCGGGGAAGTACCCACTAATTACTGCGGTACTTACTTTTTGGTAAGTGGAGGACAGGGTATGACGACCAAGGCGCGATGCGGACCGTACGTCTGCGGCATCGATGCGGCGCTCGATGTGGTGAGCGGCAAGTGGAAGGGCCTGATCCTCTGGGAGCTCGTCGAGCACGGCACCATGCGCTTCGCACAACTGCGCCGAGCGCTGCCGGGTGTGAGCGAGAAGATGCTGACGCAGCATCTGCGCGAGATGGAACAGGACGGCCTCGTCCACCGGAAGGTGCACGCCGAGGTGCCTCCGAAGGTCGAGTATTCCCTGACGGATTCAGGGATCGCCCTCAACGCCGCGCTCGAACCGCTCGGCGATTGGGGGCGCGAACGCATCCTGCGTGACGAGATCACTCTGGTGGATCACGCCGACGCACCACGGATGCCGCGGCCCCAGGCCGTGTGATCAGGAGCGACGCGAAGGAAGGCCTACTAGCGCTGCGATCGCAACCGTTCGAGCAGTCCCGCCAGCCGCGGCTCGAGTTGCGCCGGCACCTCGGCGGGTAGTGCGTCGACAGGCCACCAGCGCACATCCTCGGACTCGTCGCTCACGGTCAGCGCGAGCTGGGGGTCGACGATCACCGCGATCCCGATGTCGAGATGGGAGGCGCAGCGTCCGAACGAGGACGAGAGCCCGTGGTGATCCAAGTCGTAGGCCAGGGGAGAGGTCGGCACGGCCGTCTCGATGCCCGTCTCCTCGCGCAGCTCGCGCAGCGCGGCCTCCACGATCGACGCGTCACCATCCTCCGCGTGCCCTCCCGGCTGCACCCAGAACCGACCCTTGCCGTGGAAGACGAGCAGGGTCTGCGTGAGCGTCTCGTCGAACACGACGCACGAGGCGGTCGCATGGTCGGGGCCGGACTCCCGCCGCACGGGCCCGTCGTCGTCGGAGAAGAACGAGGCGAAGTCCTCCTGCGCCGCGCGATCCCGCTCCGACCTCGGCAGGAACTCGGCGACCAGCCGATGCACGTCGGCGGACAGCACCCGGCTCATTCGTTCTCCGTCTCCGGCCGCGCGCGCGGCACGAACCTCGGGATCCAGCGCAGGAATCCGGCAGCACCGAGAAGACTGATGACGCCCATCGCGGCGGCAGCGAACGGCAAGGCCGACACCGCGGTGATCGCGGCGACCAGCAGCGGGGCGATCGCTCCACCGGCATCCGTCAGAGTCCTCCAGGAGCCGAGGAACGCCGCGGGCTCGCGCTTCGGTGCGACGTCGGCGCCGAGAGTCAACAGGATGCCGCTCGACAGTCCGTTCCCCACGCCGAGCACGCCCGCGAACAGGCCGAACCAGAGCACCGACGCGTCGAGGTCGTGCGTGAACGACATCGCGAGGAACCCCGCACCCATCAGCACCATCGCCGGCATCGCCGCCCACAGGCGGCCGAAGCGGTCCATCACCTGGCCGCTCGCGTAGAACAGAGCGAAGTCGATCGCGCCGGAGACGCCGACCACGATCGCGATGGTCGTGGCGTCCAGCCCGAGCGACAGGCCCCACAGGGGAAGCACGACCTGCCGTGCCGACCGCACCGCCGACAGTGAGGCCGCCGCCAGCCCGAGGCGGCCGAGCACGGCCCGCTGCCGCCACATCGTCTGGAAGATGCCCGCGCGCTCGATCGTCGGAATCGACCCGCTGACCGACTCGCCGGAGTCCTCGGCGTACCGCACCTGCGTGATCGCCGGGATCGTCTTCTCGGGGTCTGGTCCGAGCAGCACGAGCAGCACCATGGCGACCAGGCAGCCCAGGAAGAACCAGATCGCGGCCTGCTCGTTGCCGAAGAGCTGCAGGAGGCCGGCGGCGATGAACGGGCCGATGAAGATGCCCAGGCGGAAGCTCCCGCCCAGCAGCGACAGCGAACGCGCTCGGAACACCACGGGCACGCGCGTGGTCATGAACGCGTGCCGCGCGAGACCGAACGCCGCAGCGCACATCCCGAGGAGGAAGACGGATGCCGTGAGCACGCCGAGTGACGGGGCGAGCACCATGCCGACCGCGGCGAGGATCGCGATCACCCCGGCGATCACCATCGTGAACCTCTCGCCGATGCGCCCCACGGCCCATCCGGCGGGGAGATTGCCGCACAGCTGTCCGATCACGAGGGCGGACGCGACGAGCGCCGCGAACGCGACATCCGCTCCCATCGACGCCGCGATCACCGGGATGAGCGGGATGACCGCGCCCTCGCCCACGGCGAAGAGGATCGTCGGCAGGTACACCATCGGCCCGAACTGTCGAAGGACGGTCGATGCGCTGCTCACGCACTCACGCTACCCCCGTCCGCGGATGCCGCGAGACGCGGCGTCCCCGCGCGAGCAGGTGGCACGTTAGGCTGAGGTGTCATGCTCGAACTAGATCTCTCCGCCGAAATCCAGGCGCTCAGGCACACCTTCGGCGACATCAGCGAGGTCGTCGATGTCTCCCACCTCCGCGACGAGATCGCGAGGCTCAGCGAGGAAGCCGGCGCCCCCGACCTCTGGGACGATACCGAGCGCGCGCAGAAGGTGACCAGCGCCCTCAGCCATCGCCAGTCCGAGCTCGCCCGGATCACCGGCATCGCCTCGCGGCTCGACGACCTCGAGGTGCTCATCGGGCTCGCCAACGAGATGGGTGACGAGGAATCCGCGCAGGAGGCCCGCACCGAGCTCGCCGCGCTCACCGACGTGATCAACCAGCTCGAGGTGCAGACGCTCCTCGACGGCGAATACGACGAGCGCTCCGCCATCATCACGATCCGCTCGGGAGCCGGCGGCGACGACGCCACCGACTTCGCCGAGATGCTCATGCGCATGTACCTGCGCTGGGCCGAGCGCCACAAGTACCCCGTGAAGGTGATGGACACGTCCTACGCGGAGGGTGCGGGTATCAAGTCGGCGACCTTCGAGATCGATGCGCCCTACGCGTTCGGCACGGTGTCGGTCGAGGCCGGCACACACCGTCTCGCCCGCATCAGCCCCTTCGGATCGGCCGACAAGCGCCAGACGTCGTTCGCCGCCGTCGAGGTCATTCCTCTGATGGAAGAGGCGACCGAGGTCGAGATCCCCGAGAACGACATCCGCGTGGATGTCTTCCGCTCGTCCGGCCCCGGTGGACAGTCGGTGAACACGACCGACTCGGCCGTACGCCTCACGCACCTCCCGACCGGCATCGTCGTGTCGATGCAGAACGAGAAGTCGCAGATCCAGAACCGCGCGGCCGCCATGCGCGTGCTGCAGACCCGCCTCCTGCTGCTGCAGAAGGAACAGGAAGCGGCGAAGAAGAAGGAGCTCGCGGGCAACATCACCGCCAGCTGGGGCGACCAGATGCGCTCGTACTTCCTCTACGGCCAGCAGCTCGTCAAGGACCTCCGCACCGGGCAGGAGTCCGGAAACCCGGCAGCCGTGTTCGACGGCGACCTCGACGACTTCATCTCGGCCGGCATCCGCTGGCGCAAGCGCAAGATCGAGGACTGAGTCCACGGCGCGAACCTCTCAAGCCGAAGGCCCGGATGCTGGGAGCATCCGGGCCTTCGGCATTGTGGTGGGCGTCAGCGTGCGGCTCCGGCGAGCGATCCGGTGACATCGCCGCGGTTGTCATAGACAGAGCATTGGACGACGCGGTCATCCACCTTGTTCCAGGTGTACTGAGTCGGTGTGACCGGGTAGAAGTCGAGCTCAGAATCGGCATAGGCGATGCCGATGAAGTCCGCGAAAGCTTCTTCGCAGCGCGAGGTGGCTTCGTCGAGCACCGCGTCATCGCCGGGGTACTCCCCGTCAGCCAGGTCGAATTCGAAGTAGACCTCGTCGGCGTGAGGCAGGTCGCAGGAGACCACGCGAACCTGCGCGACATCGGCACCGGGTTGATCGGTGGGCAGGCAGTCGCCGACCTTCACTTCCCACCAGTCGACGAGGTCGCCTTCAGTGGTCGTCTCGGCGTCGGGCGAAGGGGACGGGGAATCGGTCGCGACGGGGCGAGGCCGGTCCTCGCTCTCGTCCGGCGAGGCCCACGTCTGGGCCCCCAGCGAGATGAGCGAGATAGCGGCGGCCACGATCGCCCCGACCACTCCCACAGCCATGCCGGTGATCCCCGGCCATTTCGCACCTCGGAGGAAGACGGAGACGAGCGCCAGCACGAAACCGAGTGCGAGCAGACCCCACCCCGCGATCGCGACGATCGGGATGCACGCGAGCACGACGCCGAGCACGACGGCAACCAGACCGATCAGACCGAGGACCGAGATGCGGGATTTCGGCTTCGACGGGGGAGCGGAGGGCGCTGCCCCGGGAAAGCCGCCGTAGGCGGGATTCCCGACCCCGCTCGGCGCGACCCCGGCGGAGGGAGCCCCCGGAGTCTGCGTCGAAGGCAGCGTGTACGGCGCGGCGAACGCTTCCGGAGTCGGCACGGCCGGCGCGACCGGCTCTTCCGGAGTCGGCACGGCCGGCGTGACCGCCGCCTCCTCTGCGCGGGCGGCCTCCGGAGCTGAATCAGGCGCGGTCGGAGTTGCCGTGGCAGCGCGCACGTGCGCTGTCCACTGCACCCCGTCCCACCACCGCAGGCTCCCGGACCCGTCGTCGTACCAGCCGGCAGGAGTCGTCGTCATCGATCTTCCCTGTTCTCTGCGATGTTTCTCTGTCGGCGTTCGGCGATCAGCCGGCCGAGGGCTCCACCGTCACCCGTGCGACCTCCTGCAGGAGTTCGTCGGTGATGATGATGACATACGACCCGCTCTGGGCGACGTCGAACGAGACCGTTCCCTGCGTCGTCTGTCCGGCGGGAAGCTCGCTGGACTCCAGAGTCGCATCGCCGAAGATGTCGTAGTCGCCCGGGGCACCCTCGGCTGTCTCGATGGAGAAGTAGAGCGGGTTGACGTAGGTCGTGCCGTCGAGCGTCTTCCACGTCAGATCGACGAGCAGGTAGCCGCCGTTACTCGGGTCGAAGCCGGAGTCGTTCGTCGGGCTCCAGGTCGCGGAGTTCACCGTCACCTCGCCGGTGCCGGACATCTGCTGCACGGTCACGGGCTCGCCCATGCTGCCTTCGGCGACATCTGCGGGCGGCGCGCTCTCGTCGGTGCCCTCATCGGTGCCCGTGTCGGAGGTGGAGATCGGGTCCGGGATCGCGTCCTCGATCTGGTTCGCGAACGCGAGGCCGACGACGACGACCGTCACGATCGCAGCGATGATCGCACCGAGGATGGCGACTCCGAGGCCGGTGATGCCCGGCCACTTCTTGCCCTTGAGGAAGAGGGAGATGATGGACACGATGAACCCGGCGCCCAGCAGGATCCATGCAACGCCCAGCGTGAACGGGATGAAGGCGAGGATCAGGCCGAGAGCCGCGAGCCCGAGCCCGACGAGTCCGAGGACCGACATCTTCTTCGGGCCGGTCGGAGCAGGCGCCGCATACGGCGCAGACGCCGGGTATCCGCCGGCGGCATAGGCCCCGGCGGAGGGGTAGGCGCCCCCGCTGGCCGGGTAGGCGCCGGGAGCAGCAGGGTAGGCCGGAGCCGCGGATCCGGGATAGGCCGGTGCTCCGCTCTGCGGGATCGGAGGGACCGGCGGGACCGCCGCGGTCGAACCCGGGTACGGGGCGCCTCCCAGCGGAGTCGTGGGGGCGGTGGCGCCGGGAGCGGCGAAGGCCGCGGTCTGCGACGCATCGTCGGCAGGAGCAGGCGACCAGGCCTGCGGGGGCTCGGGCGCGACGACTGCCTCCTCGACGGCCTCCGGCGCGGACGTGACGGCCGTGTGGTCGGGCGTCGCCGGGGTCTCGGCGGCGGCGGCGGGAGTATCGACGGCGGCGGCGGACTCCGCAGAGGGAACCTGCTCTGCGACGGTCGTGTCGGCGGCGGGGGTCTCTTCGATGGCGGGCGCTTCGGGCTCGGCCGGAACCTCGGGAGCGGCAGCCTCGGGAGCAGCAGGAGCCTCGGGAGCGAAGTGCTCCGTCCACTGCTGGCCGTCCCACCAGCGCTGGCGTCCGGATCCGTCGTCGTACCAACCGGCAGGTGTCGTCATGGTGTCCCCCTCGAAGTCCTCGGCGCGCGGAATCGCGTGTATCGCCACTCCATGTATAGCAGTGGAGGACGACGTCGATCAGGCCGACATCGTGCGGACGTTTCCGGATGGCAGCGTCCGCCGCGCGGGGTGTCGCTCGCGGCATGCCGAGAGGCGGCGCTTAGGCTCGTAGCGCCATGATTCGGTTCGAGAACGTCACGAAACACTACCGCGGGACGTCGAAGCCCGCGCTGTCCGGTGTCGACTTCGAAGTGCAGCGCGGGGAGTTCGTCTTCCTCGTCGGCGCCTCGGGTTCCGGCAAGTCCTCCTGTCTGAGGTTGATCCTGCGCGAGGACGTGCCCACGTCGGGCCGCGTCGCCGTGCTCGGGCGCGATCTGCGTTCCCTTGCCAACGGGAAGGTGCCGTACTTCCGACGTCACATCGGCTCGGTGTTCCAGGACTTCCGGCTCCTCCCGTCGAAGACGGTGTACCAGAACGTGGCGTTCACGCTGCAGGTGACCGGTTCTTCGCGCGGGTTCATCCAGCAGGCGGTTCCCGAGGCGCTCGCCCTCGTCGGGCTCGACGGCAAGCAGAAGCGGATGCCGCACGAGCTGTCCGGCGGTGAGCAGCAGCGCGTCGCGATCGCCCGTGCTCTCGTCAACCGGCCGCAGGTGCTGCTCGCCGACGAGCCCACCGGAAACCTCGACCCCGGGACATCGGTCGACATCATGCAGCTGCTCGCCCGCATCAACGCCGGCGGCACCACCGTGCTGATGGCCACGCACGAGGCCGGCTTCGTCGACGCGATGCAGCGTCGCGTGATCGAGCTCAGCGACGGCGAGATGGTGCGCGACGAGGTGCACGGCGGTTACGGCGACACCTCGAACATCCCGCGGCTCGTGCCGGAGGAGGTGCGCGGCGCCGCGGCGGCCGCCGCTCTGACGGCCGTGCAGGAGGTGCAGCGGCAGACCGCCGACCTCTCCGTGGTCCGTGCCGCTCTCGCCGAGGAGCTCGACGCGCAGCGCAAGGCCGCGGCGTCCGCTCCGGCCCCCGTCGCGCAGACCGCACCAGCCTTCACCCGGCCGACGGAACCCGGAGCGCAGAAGGCGGATGCCGTGGCCCCCGTCCCCTCGGACGAGGCGCGCCGCGCACCGGTCGAGGAGCAGACGCCGGCCGCCGTCGGTCCGCGCACGCACCCGATCGTCCTCCCGCAGGTCGACGTCGCTGAACTCGGCGTCGCCGATCGCCTCGGCCTGTCCGACGACGATGCCGAGGAAGTGGGCCCGACCTCATGAGAATCGGTCTGATCCTCACCGAGGCCCTGGGCGGCCTGCGGCGCAACATCTCCATGGTGATCTCCGTCGTGCTCGTCACGTTCGTGTCGCTGACCTTCGTCGGCGCGGCGATCCTGATGCAGTCGCAGATCGGCGTCATGCGCGGCTACTGGGCGGAGCGCGCCCAGGTCGCGGTGTACATGTGCTCGGCGGTCTCCGAAGCGGACACGTGCATCGACGGCACGGCGAGCGAAGAGCAGGTCGAGGCCGTCCGCGCGCAGCTGGAAGGCGAGGCCCTCGCTCCGCTGATCAGCTCGATGACCTTCGACACCAGGGAAGAGACGTACCAGAAGCTCGTCGACCAGCTCGGCGCTGATCAGGCGAGCGTGCTGACGCCCGACCAGGCATTCGAGGTGTTCTTCGTCACGATGAAGGACCCCGGCCAGTCGCAGGTGCTCGCCGAAGCCTTCAGCGGCCAGGCGGGAGTCGAGCAGGTGCAGGACCAGCTCCAGTACCTCGAACCGCTCTTCTCCGCGCTGACCGTCGCGACCTACATCGCGGTCGGCATCGCCGTGCTGATGCTCATCGCGGCGACGCTGCTGATCGGCACGACCATCCGATTGTCGGCCTATGCGCGGCGGAAGGAGATCGGCATCATGCGCCTCGTCGGCGCCTCGAACCGCTTCATCCAGACGCCATTCGTGCTCGAGGGCGTGTTCGCCGCCTTCCTCGGTTCCGCACTCGCCAGTGCGGCGGTGGTGGCCGGCGTGCACTTCGGCGTGAACGGGTATCTGCGCGGGCGCGTGCCCTTCATCACGACGTGGATCACGATGGGGGACGCCGCACTGGTGGTGCCCGTCCTGATCGGCATCGGCGTGATCCTCGCCGCGCTCTCGGCCGGCTTCGCGATCCGTCGCTGGCTGCGCACCTGACGCCTCCTGCACCTGATGTAGGCTGGTGGGCTGGCCACAACAGAGAGCAGGAGCATCATGCCCAGGGAACGCGGGGAGAAGGTCGTCGCGACCAATCGTCGCGCACGTCACGACTACAACATCGAGAAGTCGTACGAGGCGGGAATGGTGCTCACCGGCACCGAGGTCAAGTCGCTGCGCCAGGGGCGCGCCAACCTCAGTGACGGCTACGCGTTCGTGAAGGGCAACGAGGTGTTCCTCGACTCCGTGCACATCCCGGAGTACTCGCAGGGGCACTGGACCAACCACTCCGCGAAGCGCATCCGCAAGCTGCTGCTGCATCGCGCGGAGATCGAGAAGATCGCCCACGCCGTCTCGGCCGGCGGCTACACGCTGATCCCGCTGAAGCTCTACTTCTCCGACGGTCGCGCCAAGGTCGAGATCGCTCTCGCCAAGGGCAAGCGCGAGTTCGACAAGCGGCAGACCCTGCGCGAGCGTCAGGACACGCGCGAGGCCGACCGGGCCATGCGTCTGCGCAACCGCGTCGGCGAGTAGTCGCGCGCCTCAGACGGCCCCGCGCTTCAGAGGCTCGGGGTGAAGGCGAACACCCGCCCGAGGAACGCCAGTTCGCGTTCCAGCGCGTTCACGATGGTCGTCCCGCTGCGGAACCCGTGCCCTTCGCCGGGATAGACGACGTATTCGTGATCGATGCCGTTGGCGGCGAGTGCGTCGCGGATCGCTTCCGACTGCGCGGGCGGCACCACGCGGTCGTCTCCGCCCTGCATCAGCAGCACGGGAACGTCGATGCGTTCCGCGTGTGTGAGGGGTGAACGCTCGATGTAGAGACCTTCGGCCTCCGGAAGCGGGCCGACGAGTCCGGTGATGTAGTGCTCCTCGAAGCCGTGCGAGTGCTCCGCGAGCATCCGGAGGTCCGCGACGCCGTAGCGGCTGATCCCGGCGGCGAACGTGCCCCCGCGCACCAGCGCCGAGAGGACGGTCCAGCCCCCTGCCGAGCTTCCACGGATCGCGATGCGCGAGGGATCCGCGAGACCCGCGTCCGCGAGGCCCCGCGCCGCGGCGATCACGTCGTCGACGTCGACGACGCCCCACTGCCCGTGCAGGCGGTCGCGGTAGGCGCGACCGTAGCCGGTGGAGCCTCCGTAGTTGACGTCGAGCACGCCGATGCCGCGGCTCGTGTAGAAGGCGATCGCGGCGGACGCGGCGCCGGTGACGTGCGCCGTCGGACCCCCGTGCACGAAGACCACGTACGGAGGCAGCTCTCCCGCCGGCGCCGCGGCCTCGGGGTTGGCCGGCGCGTATGCGAACGCGTGTACGGGGCCATGGGATCCCGCCACGAGGATCGGTGCGGCCGGCGGCATCCAGGCCGTGTCGACCGGTTCTCCGCCCGTGACGGCGACCGTCTCGCCGGAGTCCAGGTCGACGCACCAGACGCCGGGCGTCGTCGTCGAGCTGTTGCCGGAGAGCAGCACGCGCGAGCCGGACACGTCGTCGACGCTCACGTGGCCGTCGCAGGGGACATCGAGTGTGCGGGTGGTGCCGTCAGCGGCGATCTCGACGACCTCATCGCGGCCGTTCGTACGCACGGCGACGATGCGGCCGTCATCGAGGGGCTGGTACCAGCGGTTGCCGAGCACCCAGAGGCCGTAGCCGGTGTCGGCGTCGCTCGAAGTGATCGCCTCCGGAGTGTTCACACGCGCCAGCGGGTCCAGGGACAGACGCTGCAACTGCCAGCGGCCGGTCGGGTCGTCGGCGTAGAGCAGCTCGGTGTCGCTCACCCATTCGGGCTGGAGGGCGGCGGTGGTCGAGACCGATGCGAACGACTGGTTCCCGATCGTCGTGACCGAAAGGAGTGCACTCTCCCACGGCATCCGCACCCCGCTCCACTCGACCCACGCGATCCGTGCCCCATCGGGGGAGAGAGCGGGATGCGCGAAGAACGCACTGCCCTGCACCAGGACGCCGATCGCCGTCGGATCGTCTGCCGCAGACCCGTCCGTCGGGATCTCCACGATCCCGCGGATCTGCGGATCTCCGCGAAGGTCCTCCCGCACGGCGAGAAGGCGCCCCTGCTGCAGGCTGAGCCCACCGTGCGATGACCCCGCGGCGGTGAGCGGCATCGGAGATGCACCAGGCGCGAGCCGGTAGACGCGCTGGTCGCCCGCGTCGACGAAGTACAGCGTGCCATCGGCATCCGCCGTCCAGGCCCCGCCCCCGTACTCGTGCACGCGCGACCGCGCACTCCACGGCGCGGGGAGGATCACCGCGCCGTTCGAGCTGCGGACGGTCACGCGCCCTCCCTCGGCAGGGACCGACTCGCCCCACCAGATCTCCGAGCCGACGAACCGTGCGCCGTCGATGCGAGGAGCGGATCCCGCGACGGATGCGGCGGAGAAGGGGGAAGGCCAGGAACCGTACGGTGACGACATGTTTCGAGCCTAGGCGGCATGCGCTGCGGCGCGTGAGCTGTGCATGTCCGGGCACGCTGTGAAAGCGAAAGCCGCCCTCCTGAACGTCCAGGAGGGCGGCTTTCGTGGTCGTGATCGACGGATGCCGGTCGACCATGCCGGTCAGACCGCGCGGAGCACCGCCACGACCTTGCCGAGCACGGTGGCCTCGTCGCCGAGGATGGGCTCGAACGCGGAGTTGCGGGGGAGCAGCCAGGTGTGCCCGTCGCGGCGGCGGAAGGTCTTCACCGTCGCCTCGTCGTCGAGCATGGCGGCGACGATCTCGCCGTTCTCCGCGCTGTTCTGCGAGCGGATGACGACCCAGTCGCCGTCGCAGATCGCCGCATCGATCATCGACTCGCCCGAGACCTTGAGCATGAAGAGGTCGCCCTTGCCCACCAGCTGGCGGGGGAGAGGGAAGATCTCCTCGACCTGCTGCTCCGCGGTGATGGGTACGCCCGCCGCGATCCGGCCGACGAGGGGGACGAGTGCGGCATCGCCGACCGGTGTGGCCACGTCTGCCGGGTTCTCGCCGCTCGTGCCGGGAAGGTCGATCAGCACCTCCATCGCGCGGGTCTTGCCCGGGTCGCGGCGGAGGTAGCCGCTCAGCTCGAGCTGACCGAGCTGGTGGGTCACGCTCGAGAGCGACTTGAGCCCGACCGCGTCGCCGATCTCGCGCATGCTCGGCGGGTAGCCGTGGTGGGCGATGGAGGTCTGGATGACCTCGAGGATCGCCATCTGCTTCGGGCTGAGGCTCTTCCGACGGCGCGTCCGAGGAGCCTCCTGCTCCGGGGCTGAGTTCTCGCTCATGATGCTCCTTCAGTACGCGATCCGACGTTCCTCTTCGAATGTCGGAGGCCCGTGGTGGGGTGTTCTTATCGAAACCGTATCCGAGTATCGGGCCGATCTGGAAGATCTGTTCGAGCGTGTCGGAAGATTCGGGGATCCGATTTCGAAGAACAGTTGACAGATGTTCGAACTCGAAGATATCTTCGGAACGTAGCTTCGCATTCACGGCTCCCGGCCGAGATGCGAATGCGAACGCTACGCCAACTTCACCGCCGGCCCAGCCGACGGGGACTGGGTAAGGAGCCCGACATGAGCAGCATCAGCATCAGCACCGCAGCGGTCATCCCGGCACGTCCGGCGACGCGGTCGCGGTTGCGACTGACCGCTCGTGGCCGTGGCGTCCTGCTGGCCGTCGCCGCGGTTCCGCTCGCGATCGGCATCGCGGTCGCAGCGATCAGCGGTGGCAGCGCCATCGCCGCGAGCGACGACACCGCAGGCAGCTTCAGCACGGCCGACTTCCAGACGGTGACGGTCCTCCCGGGCGACACGCTCTGGTCGATCGCGAACACGGTCGCCCCGACCGCCGACCCGCGAGACGTGATCGGCGAGATCAGCCGGCTCAACATGCTGCGCGGTGGAGCACTGCAGATCGGCCAGGAGCTCGCGATCCCGGCGCAGTACGCGGACTGACGTCACGCGGTGGGCACGCGGCCTAGCATGGAAGGGTGACTTCCTCACTCGACGCCCTCCCGCTCCGTGATGATCTGCGCGGGCTCACCCCGTACGGTGCGCCGCAGGCACCACTCCCGATCGCGCTGAACGTCAACGAGAACACGCATCCGGTTCCCGACGCTGTCGCGAGCGACATCCTCGACGACATCGCCGTCGCGCTCCGCGATGTGAACCGGTACCCGGATCGCGAGTTCACGACACTGCGAGAGGGATTCGCGGATTACCTCGGCCACGGTCTCATGCCGGATCAGATCTGGGCGGGCAACGGCTCCAACGAGGTCCTCCAGCACATCCTCCAGGCCTTCGGCGGCCCCGGACGCACGGCGTTCAGCTTCGCCCCGACGTACTCGATGTACCCGCTCATCTCGCAGGGCACGGGTGCGCGCTGGATCGCCGGCACGCGCCAGCCGGACTACACGATCACGCCCGACGAGGCGGCGGAGCAGGTCCGCGCGGTTGATCCCGACGTGATCCTGCTGTGCTCGCCGAACAACCCGACGGGCACCCCGCTCGGACTCGACGTGATCGAAGCGGTGTACGAAGAGGCACGCGGCATCGTCGTCGTGGACGAGGCCTATCAGGAGTTCGCGCCGCGCGACGCGGCATCCGCTCTGACCCTGCTCGAGGGGCGTCCGCGCCTCGCCGTCTCGCGAACGATGAGCAAGGCGTTCGCGTTCGCCGGCGCCCGCGTGGGGTACCTCGCAGCGGATCCGGCCTTCATCGACGCGCTGCGCCTCGTGCGGCTGCCGTATCACCTCAGCGCCCTCACCCAGGCGGCCGCGGTCGCGGCACTGCGCAACTCCGACGTCATGCTCGGCATGGTCGAGGAGATCATCGAGCAGCGCGACCGCATCTCGGCGACGCTCGAGGCTCTGGGCTACACGCCTCACGAGTCCTGGTCGAACTTCGTGCTCTTCGGCGGCGTCGCCGACCCTCGTGCGACGTGGCAGCAGCTCTACGATCGGGGCGTGCTCATCCGCGACGTCGGCATTCCCGGCCACCTCCGCGTGACGGCCGGCACGGAGGCCGAGACGACCGCGTTCCTCGACGCCCTCGCCTCGATAGGATCGGCTTCATGAGCACTCTCGCCCAGAACCCGCGCACCGCGAGCCGTGTGCGCAGCACGTCGGAGTCCACCGTCGAGCTCGAACTGAACCTCGACGGCACCGGTGCATCGCGCATCGACACCTCCGTGCCGTTCTTCGACCACATGCTCACCGCCTTCGCGAAGCACTCGCTGACCGACCTCACGGTCCGCGCATCGGGCGACACGAACATCGACGCGCACCACACCGTCGAAGACGTCTCCATCGTGCTCGGCCAGGCCATCCTGCAGGCACTCGGCGACAAGTCCGGCATCTCCCGCTACGGCGATGCGCTGGTCCCGCTCGATGAGGCTCTCGCGCAGGCCGTCGTCGACATCTCCGGACGCCCGTACCTCGTGCACGAGGGGGAGCCGGCAGGGTTCGAGCACCACCTCATCGGCGGGCACTTCACGGGATCGCTCGTGCGCCACGTGTTCGAGGCGATCGCCTTTAACGCCGCCCTGACGGTGCACGTCCGCGTGCTCGGAGGTCGCGACCCCCACCACATCGCCGAGGCGGAGTTCAAGGCCTTCGCCCGCGCGTTCCGGCAGGCCAAGGCCCTCGATCCGCTGGTCGACGGCGTGCCCTCGACCAAGGGCGCGCTGTGAGCCGAGCGCCCAGGGTCGCCGTCTTCGACTACGAGTCGGGCAACGTCCACTCGGCCGTCAAAGCCCTCGTCGCCGCGGGCGCGGATGCCGTCCTCACCCGCGATCGCAAGGAGTCGCTCGAGGCCGACGGGCTCCTGGTTCCAGGCGTCGGGGCGTTCCAGGCCGTGCGCGACGCGCTGCACGCGCATGGGGGAGACGAGATCATCGACCGTCGCCTCGCCGGTGGCCGACCGGTGCTCGGCATCTGCGTCGGCATGCAGGTGCTGTTCACGCACGGCGTCGAGCGCGGCCACGACACCGAAGGACTCGGCGAGTGGCCCGGTGCGGTCACCGAGCTCAACGCCCCGGTGCTGCCGCACATGGGCTGGAACACGGTCGAACCCGGTGCCGACAGCATCCTGTTCCGCGGAATCGAGCAGGAGCGCTTCTACTTCGTGCACTCGTACGCCGCGCAGTCCTGGGAACTCGACGTCATCCCGCCGTTCCCTCAGCCCGTGCTCACCTGGTCGACGTACGGCGACCCGTTCCTCGCCGCCGTGGAGAACGGTCCGCTCTCGGCGACGCAGTTCCACCCCGAGAAGTCGGGCGAAGCCGGCATCCAGCTGCTGCGGAACTGGGTCGAAAGCCTCTGACGGCGACGGCTCAGAAGTCTCGGGCGACCGATGCTCCGGCGGCCAGCCAGGCGCGCTGGGTACGCTTCGCGAGTGCGCCGTAGCGCAGGTGCCCATCGACCATCTCGTGGTCGAACGGGATGCTGACGACGTCGCGGGCCAGCGCCCGATAGCCGCTCACGACGTGCTCGATGTCGGCCGCGGTCGCCTTGGGGTCGGCCTGGGAGACCACGACGACCGACTCCCGAGCGAGCCGCGCTGAACGCTCGTCGCGATCCTCGAGCGCCTCGAGGAGCAGTGCGCCGGCCTCGGCGTGATCGGCGCGCGTGGTCGTGGCGACCACCAGCTGATCCGCGTGGTCGATCATGCGGAGCCACATGGGATCGGATTCGTCGTTGCCCGAGTCGATGATGATCAGTCGGTAGAACTTCGCCGCCACGGCATGGATGGCGTCGACGTCGTCCGGACGCAGCCGGTTCTCGTGCGCGAGCCGGATGGGCTTCGAGCGCAGCACGTCGTACTTCTCCCGAGGCTGGTGGTGCATGAAATGCGCGAGGTCGGCAGATTGGGCGCCGGTGCCGAGCAGTCTTCCGGCTTCGGGGAGGAGCTCGAGCAGCGTGCGGTCGTGCGGTCCGGTGTCGGTGCGCCAGCCCAGTGTGCCGCGCGTCTGATTGTTGTCCCAGGCCAGGACGCCGGCGCCGCCGTACCGCGCGAACACCGCGGAGAGCAGGATCGTCGTCGGTGTCTTGCCTGCGCCGCCCTTGCCGTTCACGACGGCGATGGTGCGCGGGCCGGGCCAGTGCTGGCTCACCGCGAGTTCGTCGTCGCGCGCCGACTGCTCCTCGGCCGAAGGGCGCACGCGGAAGCCGAGCCGGCTCAGGACGCCGCGGGCTCCTTCGCGCGCCGGCTCCTCCGGGCGCTCCGTCTGGAGGAACGAGTTCCGCTCGCGCAGCTCACGGCGGGACACCGGTTCGACGACGGGCGCCGCACCTGGTGCCGACGCGAAGACGGGATGGGGCGCGGCGGGAGGCACCGCGAAGGACGGCGCGGCCGGTGCCGGCGAGGCGGCGGGAGGTGCGGCGGGTGCCGGTGCGGCGGGCGCCGACGTGACGACCGGAGGTGCGGCAGGCGCGGAGGGGACGACCGGGGGTGTGGCCGGCGCAGGGGGCGTGGGCGTCGACGTGACCAGAGGAGGCGATGCGGGCGCCGGCGCGACAGGCCTCGGCACGGTGTCCTCGGGGAACTGATCGTCGCGGTCCTCCGCCAGGCGCACCTCGCGGGCGGCGGCCCGTGTCCGGCGATACGGCGGCTGCGCCGCTGTCGGCAGCGGCGGCACCGGGGGGACATCGGCCGGGAAGAGGGGGACGGACTCGACGAGCGGCGGCTGATCCCCGCCCGCGGGCGGGGTCGCGGAGGGCGTGGCGTCTTCGTGCTGTCCGGACATGATCCCTCAGCCTAGCTCCTGCATTTCGCGCGCATTTCTCCGCATTTGGAGGCCGACCTCGGTCGCGGTACCCTCAGTTCTCGTGCGTCCGAGACGGGTGTGCCGGACCACGGATCTGAAATTCCGAGCTTAGGAACCCATGAACGACTTCGCGCAGTCCCCCTCGCTCACCCTTCTCCCCGCGGTCGATGTCGCCGGCGGCAAGGCGGTCCGTCTGACGCAGGGCGAGGCCGGAACGGAGACGAGCTACGGCGACCCGCTGGATGCGGCGGGGGAGTGGGTGTCCCAGGGTGCCCAGTGGATCCACCTCGTCGACCTCGACGCCGCCTTCGGACGCGGCAGCAACGCGCCGATCCTCCGTAAGGTCATCAAGCAGTTCAAGCACGTCAACGTCGAGCTCTCCGGCGGCATCCGCGACGACGCGACGCTGGAGGCGGCACTGGAGAGCGGTGCGACCCGCATCAACCTCGGCACCGCAGCGCTCGAGAATCCGGAGTGGGCCGCCGACGTGATCGGCCGCTACGGCGAGGCGATCGCGGTGGGCCTCGACGTGCGCGGCACGACGCTCGCCGCTCGTGGCTGGACGAAGGAGGGCGGTGACCTCTGGGAGGTGCTCGACCGCCTCGAGGATGCCGGGTGCAGCCGTTACGTCGTCACCGACGTCACCAAGGACGGCACGCTGCGCGGCCCGAACCTGGAGCTGCTGCGCGAGGTGGCCTCGCGCACGCCCAAGCCGGTCGTCGCCTCGGGTGGCATCTCGAACCTCGACGACATCGCTGCGCTCCGCGAGCTCGTGCCGCTCGGCATCGAGGGCGCGATCGTCGGCAAGGCGCTGTACGCCGGGGCGTTCACGCTGGCTGAGGCGCTGGATGTCGCAGGGGACTGACGACGCCTGCGGGCACGGTGACCACGGTCACGATGCCGCAGCCCCCGGGAACACCGGCGACTCCGCCGGTGTGCCTTGGGAGGGGCGGAGCTTCGAGTCGAATCCGCACACAGACGACGACGGGTCCGCGGATCCGGCGCTGCTCGCCGCGCTGCTGCGCTTCCGCGCCGGTGACGGCAGTCAGGTCGACGTCGTCGACGCCTTCCGCTCCGCACGCGTGCTGATCCCCCTGGTCGCCGAGAAGGGCGACGAGGGCGTCGGCCCCACCGGTCTCACAGTCGACAAGACCCAGGAGCTCTCGATCGTCACGGTCGCCGCTCCTGACGGTCGCCGCGTGCAGCCGGTGTTCTCGTCGGTCGAGTCGATGCAGCGGTGGGATCCCGCGGCGCGCCCGATCCCCGTCGAGGCGACGAGAGCGGCTCTTGCCGCATCCGCCGACGACACCGACCTCATCGTGCTCGATCCGACATCCGACACGGAGTTCGTCATCCGCCGCCCGGCCGTGTGGGCGATCGCGCAGGGACATGTGTGGGAGCCGAGCTTCCTCTCACCCGAGGTGTTCGGCGCTCTCCAGGACAGCGTGGCGCACGAGCTCGCCGTGATCGACGTCGCGGTCGCCGCCGGTGACCCGGATGCGCGCCTGCGCGGTCCGGAGCTGATCGTGATCCTCGAACTCGTCGACGGTCTGGAGCGCGAGGTGCTCGACGCCGTCCTTGCGCGGCTGGCACAGCGCTGGGCGTCCGACGATCGCATCGCGGTGCTCGCCGACTCCCTGACGGTGAAGCTGCGCCGCAGCGCCTGATCCGCTGTCGCTAGGGTGGCGTCATGCGCAGAGCGGCGACCGCGATCCTCACGGGGCTGCTCCTGGTGGCTCTCGCCGGCTGCGCGACCGCCTGCCCGGCGATCGGTTACATCAGCGTCCTGACGGTGGATGCCGGCGCCTACGGCGACGACGTCTTCGTGCAGCTTTGCGTCCCGGGCGGCTGCTCCGTCGGTCCCGAAGGCACTGAGACTCCGTCCACGGAGCCGACCGTCCCGTCCGTGGGCGAGGAGGTCGGCGATTTCCTCTTCCTGGCCGTTCCCGACGCCGTCACCGCGCGCGTCTTCGCCGCCGACGGCACACTTCTCGCCGAGAACGAGAACGAGCACGAGATCGACTGGACTCACTCCACGGAGCAGTGCGGCGGCCCGTCCACCGCCGGCCTTCTCGTCCTCGAACCCTGATCCCGCAGCACCTCGTACTTCCCCGCCGCAGTCAACGGAGCGCCGTTCACGACGCGCAACCTGAGGGCGCAGCGATCCCGCCGGGAGCGAGCATCGGGAGGGGCCCGCGAAGCGGGAGGGACCTCGCTCTGCGAGCGAAGGCGGGATCCCCTCACCCCGCCATGAGAGCTAGTTGACCGGCCCCGTCCACTTCTCCCCGGGCCCCTTGCCGATCGGGTCGGGGATGGAGGAGGCTTCGCGGAAGGCGAGCTGCAGGGAACGGAGTCCGTCGCGCAGGGAGCGCGCGTGCATGTCGCTGATCTCGGGAGCGCCCGCGGTGATGAGTCCGGCGAGGGCGTTGATGAGCTTGCGGGCCTCGTCGAGGTCGAGCTGGGCCGCCGCATCGGGGTCGTCGGCGAGGCCGAGCTTCACGGCTGCGGCGCTCATGAGGTGCACGGCCGCGGTGGTGATCACCTCGACGGCGGGGACGTCGGCGATGTCCCGGGTGGCCGATGACGCTGCCTCCTCCTGTCGTGCCCAGCGCTCTTCGCGCTCGCGTGCAGCCTCGTCCGGTACCTGGTTCGTCACTTCGCCTTGCCTTCTGTTAGACTTTGGCGGGCTCCGGAGCGTCATGCTCTGGAACGAAAGAGGATTCACTTCCCACCCGCGCTTGCCGTTCAAGGCTACCGGGTCTTGCACTCCACCGGTTCCGTCTGCACGACGGGGTCGGCAGGCAGGGTGCAGAGCCGGCGTCTGAATGCCGGTGGGTGGGGAGACGACTCCGATTTCGCCCGGGATGCACCTCGCGTCGCGGTGGCCGAATCACATCGTCTAAGGAGTTCCGCATCAGCGATCCCCGTACCAATGAGCGCATCCGCGTCCCCGAGGTCCGCCTCGTCGGCCCCGCGGGTGAGCAGATCGGTGTTGTCCGCATCGAGGCGGCACTGCGCCTGGCACAGGAAGCCGACCTCGATCTCGTCGAGGTGGCCCCCAACTCGAAGCCGCCCGTGGTCAAGATCATGGACTACGGCAAGTTCAAGTACGAGGCCGCCCAGAAGGAGAAGGAAGCTCGCCGCAACCAGGCGAACACCATCCTCAAGGAAGTCCGCTTCCGTCTGAAGATCGAGGCGCACGACTACATAACCAAGCTCAAGCGCGCCGAGGGCTTCCTCAAGGCCGGCGACAAGGTCAAGGCCATGATCCTGTTCCGCGGTCGCGAGCAGTCGCGCCCCGAGCAGGGTGTGCGACTTCTGCGCAAGTTCGCGGAAGACGTCGCCGAGCTCGGAACGGTCGAGTCCAACCCGACCATCGACGGTCGCAACATGGTCATGATCGTCGCCCCGCTGAAGAGCAAGTCCGAGGCGAAGCAGGAGCAGAACGCCGTCCGCGACGCGCAGCGCGCAGCGAACAAGCAGGCTGCCCGCGAGGCCAAGACCGAGACCGACGTCCCGGCCGAGGCTTCGGCGGAGTGATCCGCCCCCAGAACTCCCGCACCGCGGGTTGACACCGTCGCCTGAGAAGGCGCCATACGAAGGAAGAGAAGATGCCGAAGCAGAAGACCCACTCGGGTGCTAAGAAGCGCTTCAAGATCACCGGCAGCGGCAAGCTGAAGAAGCAGCAGGCCGGGATGCGCCACAACCTCGAGCACAAGTCGAGCCGCCGCACCCGTCGTCTGAACCAGGACCAGGTGCTCTCGAAGGCTGACACCAAGGTCGCGAAGAAGCTTCTCGGCCGCTGATCGCGCCCGAACGCACGAATAGGAACACAGGAAAATGGCAAGAGTCAAGCGGGCAGTAAACGCCCACAAGAAGCGCCGGGTCATCCTCGAGCGCGCAAAGGGTTACCGCGGTCAGCGTTCGCGCCTCTACCGCAAGGCCAAAGAGCAGGTCATCCACTCCCTGGTCTACTCGTACCGTGACCGTCGCAAGCGCAAGGGCGACTTCCGTCGTCTCTGGATCCAGCGCATCAACGCTGCGGCACGCCAGAACGGCATCACCTACAACCGCTTCATCCAGGGCCTCGGCCTCGCGGGTGTCACGGTCGACCGTCGCATGCTCGCCGACCTTGCGGTCAACGACGCGGCGACGTTCACGACGCTGGTCGAGACGGCGAAGAAGGCTCTGCCCTCCGACGTCAACGCACCGAAGTCGGCTGCGTAAGCATCTGTTCAGACAGGGCGCTCTCCTTCGGGAGGGCGCCCTGTTGTTTTTCCGGATGCGGCGCCGATGATGACTCGCGTGCTGACGATGTCGATGACGGATGCCGCGGCGACGGCCGCGGCGTAGACGACGATGTCCCGTGCATCGAAGCCGGATCCGAGGACGAGTTCGATCGGCGGGAACACCACCGCCGCTTCTCGCGGCAGCGCGGTGAGCTGCAGCAGCTCGACCCCGGTGCACACCGCGAACGCGAACACCGCGACCACCGGACGACGCGCTCGCGGTGCGACCAGCGCGACGAGCAGATAGATGAGCACGGCGTAGAGGGCGTCGCCGGTGACGTCGCCGATCATTCCGCCGGCGCTGCGATGGATGAAGAGCCCGAGACCGACCGTCGCCGCGGCGAGGACCGCGAGAGCGACCCGCCGGCGGACGGGGGACGCCGGGGGATCGTTCGCCATGGACGCACCCTATCCCGATGGTGCGGGAAGCGGCCGTGCGCCTCCTAGACTGTGATCGTGCTGGAGAACCCCCGCTCCCCCCGAGTCCGCGCCGTGGCGAAGCTGACGAAACGCAGCGCGAGAACCGAGACGGGCCTGTTCCTTCTCGAAGGTCCGCAGGCCGTCCGTGAGGCGCTCACCTACCGCCCCGAGTCGATCGTCGAGCTGTTCGCGACCCCGAACGGCTGGGAGAAGCATCCCGACATCCGGGCGAAGGCCGGAGAGGCCGAGATCGACGTCGAGTACGTGACGGAGTACGTGCTCAACGCGATGGCCGACACGGTCACCCCGCAGGGTCTTGTCGCCGTGGTCCAGCAGACGCCCACCTCGGTGCGCGACATCTTCGCGGCGTCGCCGCGGCTCGTCGCGATCTGCGATGAGGTGCGCGACCCGGGCAACCTCGGGACCATCATCCGCGCCGCGGACGCCGCCGGTGCCGATGCCGTCGTGCTGACGGGCCGGACGGTCGATCCCTACAATCCGAAGGTGGTCCGCGCGACGACCGGTTCGCTGTTCCACCTCCCGGTGTCGGTCGCCGGCGACCTCGCCGATGTCGTGGAGCGCGCGCACGCCGCGGGGCTCCGCATCCTCGCCGCCGACGTGAAGGGCGACGACCTGCTGGAGGCGCGCGCCGACGGTCTGCTGGCCGAACCCACGGGATGGCTGTTCGGCAATGAGGCTCGCGGCCTGGAGGACGACGCCCTCGCCCTCGCCGACCGGGTGCTGAAGCTGCCCATCTTCGGACGGGCCGAATCGCTGAACCTCGCGACCGCTGCCAGCGTCTGCCTCTACGAGAGCGCTTTCGCCCAGCGGGCTTCCTCTCCGGGCTGACACGGTGGGCTGATGCGGGATCGTGGGGAGCAGAGTCGATGCGGATTCTGATCGTGGAGGATGACGAGCGCGTCGCTGCTGCGCTCGAGGCGTTCCTCGCGCGCTCGGGCTACGCCACCGTCCGGGCCCCTGACGGCGCTGCGGCTCTGGATCTCCTCGGGGTCGACACGGAGGTGGTGCTGCTGGATCTGGGTCTGCCGGATGTCGATGGAATCGATCTGTGCCGTCGCATCCGGGGTCGGTCCGACGTGCCGATCGTGATCGTCACGGCCCGCAACCAGGTCACCGAGCGCATCAAGGGACTCCGCGCCGGCGCAGACGACTTCGTCGTGAAGCCGTACGACGTGCACGAGCTCCTTGCCCGCATCGAAGCGGTGACGCGGCGCTCGCGCCCGATGCGCGCCGAGTCCGAGGCGCGCGTGCTGCTCGACGGCGGGGAGGTGCAGATCGATCTCGTGGCGCGGCAGGTGACGGTCGATGGCGGTCCCGTCGACCTCACCCGCAAGGAGTTCGACATCGTGGCCGTTCTCGCGCGGTATCCCGGTGTCGCCGTGCCGAAGGAGCGCCTGATCCGGGAGGTGTGGAACACCGACTGGCGAGGCTTCGGCCACTCGCTGGAGGTCCACGTCGGAGCGATCCGCCGGAAGACCGGAGACCGCCGCCTCATCGAGACCGTACGCGGCGTCGGCTATCGCCTCGCGGGGTCCTGAGCGATGCGCCGTCGCCTGATCATCGTGTTCCTGGTGCCGCTGGTCGCGATCCTGCTCACGCTCGGCGGTGCCGCGGGATGGGGGGCTGCGCGCAGCATCCAGCAGGCCTTCTACGCCGAACAGCTCGGCGACCTCGGGTACTTCATCACGAGCGCCCGTCAGTCCCTCCGCTCCGGCAGCTCCGCAGTCGTCGATGCGGAGGTCATGAGGTTCCAGGAGGTCTACGGCATCGACGTGATGGTGTTCGATCTCGCCGGCAGTGTGTGGGCGGCAGGGGAGGACGACGGCACGGTGCTGTCCGAGGCGGACGCGGAGCGCGTGCGGCTGGCGCTGTCGGGGCGACGAGCCGAGCCCCCGGGAACGGTCTTCCCGTGGATCGTCGCCGACGCGGCGCTGGTCGAACCCGTGTTCGACGACGGCGATGTCATCGGCGCGGTGCTGGTTTCGGCCGATGTGGCCGCGCCCCGCGCGGCGATCCTCCAGCAGATCATGGTGCTGTCGGCGATCGCCGTCGCCCTGATCGCGCTCGGCGTGCTCCTGGTGTTCCGGCTCGCCCGCTGGGTGCTCTCGCCGGTGCGGCGGCTCGACGAGGCGATGGTGGCCATCGAGCGCGGGGAGATGGACACCCGCGTCGCGGAGGACACGGGGCCGCCGGAGCTGCGCCGCATGACGCGAGTCTTCAACGGCATGGCCGATGAGATCGAGCGGGTGATGACGCGACAGCAGGAGTTCGCGCTGAACGCCTCGCATGAGCTGAGGAATCCGCTCAACGCGCTGCTCCTGCGTGTCGAGCACCTCGCCACAGGCCTCGGCGACGAGTGGCGCGAAGATGTCGAGGAGACCAGAGAAGAGGGGCGCCGGATGGCCCGCATCCTCGAGACCCTCCTGGGTCTCGCGCGCGGCGGGCGCAGCGATTCGACGATCTCCGCGGTCGACCTCGCGACGCTGGCCGCCCGACGCGCAGACGCCTGGCGCGACGTCGCCGGTCAGCAGGGGATCGCTCTCCGCCGGGTCGGCGAGGGCTCGGTCATGAGCGTCACCGACCGGACGATCGTGGAGAGCGCCCTGGACGCGGTCATCGACAACGCCGTGAAGTTCTCGCCGCCCGGCTCCACCGTCGAGGTCGGAGCGGCGCGCGATGGCGACGTGTGCCGGATCACGGTGCGCGACCAGGGGCCCGGTCTGACCGATGAGCAGGCGGCATCGGCGGCCGAGAGGTTCTGGCGCAGCGACGACAGCAGGAGCACGCCCGGCTCCGGTCTGGGACTCGCGATCGCGACCGACCTGCTGGCGTCGGTGGGTGGGGAGCTGGCCGTGTCGTCAGCCGAGGGCGACGGACTCACCGTGTCGCTGCTGATCCGCGACGGAGCGACCCCGTGACCGCCGTGCGTCGCCGCATCGTCGCCGCCTTCGCCGCGCTCGTGCTGCTCGGCGCGATGGCGGGATGCACGTCGCGTGCGAGCGAATGGACCGGCGAGGAGTACACGATCGCGGGCGGCGGGTCCACGGGCGTCTACTTCGACTACGGCGGCCACCTCGCCGACGAGCTGTCGCGGTCCCTGGACATCCGGATGGCGGTCGACGAGACCGCCGGATCCGTCGACAATCTGCTGCGCGTGAGCGCGGGGGACGCACTGATCGGCTTCGCGCAGGGCGATGCGGCGGCCGATGCCGTGGCCGGTGCCGGGGCATTTCCCGAACCCCTGGCCATCGAGGCCGTCGCGCGGCTGTACGACGAGTACCTGCACGTCGTCGTGCGCGGAGACTCCGAGATCGAGGGCATCGCCGATCTCGCCGGCAAGGACGTCTCCCTCGGAGCGGAGAACTCCGGGGTGAACGTCATCGCGAGCAGGGTGCTGGATGCCGCGGGCGTCGACGCGGCATCCGTCCGCAATGCGCAGCTCGATCTCAGCGGCTCCATCGAGGCGATGGAGCGAGGCGAGATCGACGGCTTCTTCTGGGTGGGTGGGCTGCCGACCCCGGGGATCGCGGAGCTCGCCGAGCGGATGCCGGTGCGCCTGCTCCCGATCGAGCAGGAGTGGGTCGTCGAGGTGAACGAGCAGTACTCGCATGCGTATCGTCCGGCCGACGTCCCGGAGGGCATGTACGGTCTGCGGGAGTCGGCGCCCACCATGGCGGTGCCCAACTACCTCGTCACCTCGGCATCCACGCCCGACGGTGTCGTGCGCGACGTGCTGTCCGGCCTCTTCGACGCGCGTCCACGGATCGCGGAAGAGGTTCCGGCGGCAGCTCTGCTCGATCGGCGTCAGGCGATCTTCACCGGTCCGGTCGCGCTGCATCCGGGTGCTATCGAGTACTACCGCGACCTGCGCGATTGAGTCGCCGAGCGAGTCTCAAGAAATCCTCAAGAACTCTGACAGCGTATCGGCGCTCTGCCACTCTGAGGTCGATCGTGCACGATCGATGGTCCCGCTGCTCGCAGTCGTCGGGGGTGAAGCGCAGTGGCGAGACCTGATCCACGGCCCGCGGGGGCGGGCCGTGGATCATCCGCGCAGAGACGCACGGATGAGTGCGGTCCCGTGTCACGAACATGTAAATCTCGGCCCCGTTCCTGGAGCCCCGCGCACGACCTGGCTAGTTTGGAGAAATGATGACCTCTGATA
Organism: Microbacterium sp. A8/3-1; assembly: GCF_040267695.1. Classification (NCBI taxonomy): domain Bacteria; kingdom Bacillati; phylum Actinomycetota; class Actinomycetes; order Micrococcales; family Microbacteriaceae; genus Microbacterium; species Microbacterium sp. A8/3-1. The sequence goes on from NZ_CP158357.1 coordinate 233,317, forward strand.
CACCCCTCGTCGTGGTCGACAACGTTCAGAAGCACTACGGCGACTTCCAGGCGCTGACCGATATCGACCTGACCGTGAACTCGGGCGAGGTCGTCGTGGTGATCGGCCCTTCCGGCTCCGGCAAGTCGACGCTGTGCCGCACGATCAACCGGCTCGAGACGATCACGAGCGGCAGCATCAGCATCGATGGCAAGGCGCTTCCCGCCGAAGGCAAGGGGCTCGCACACCTCCGCGCCGACGTCGGCATGGTGTTCCAGTCGTTCAACCTCTTCGCCCACCTCACGATCCTCGAGAACATCACCCTCGGCCCGATCAAGGTGCGCGGGCTCAAGAAGGCGGAGGCCGAGAAGGAGGCGATGGCCCTCCTCGAGCGCGTCGGCGTGGCGCAGCAGGCTTCGAAGCTCCCCGCGCAGCTCTCGGGCGGCCAGCAGCAGCGCGTGGCGATCGCCCGCGCTCTCGCGATGAAGCCCAAGGTGATGCTCTTCGACGAGCCGACGAGCGCGCTCGACCCCGAGATGATCAACGAGGTCCTCGACGTCATGGTCGGACTCGCTCAGGAGGGCATGACGATGATCGTCGTCACCCACGAGATGGGCTTCGCGCGGAAGGCCGCCGATCGCGTCGTCTTCATGGCCGACGGCCGGATCGTGGAGGAGGCGACTCCCGAGGAGTTCTTCACGAACCCGAAGAGCGATCGCGCCAAGGACTTCCTCTCGAAGCTCCTCACCCACTGACCTCACAGACCCTGCACACACAGCACACGAAGGAGACGCACATGCGACGCACACGGACACTGGCAGGCATCGGAATCGCGGCGGTGGCCCTGCTGGCGCTCACGGCCTGCAACAGCGGCAGCCCGTCCGACCCCGGCGCCGGCACCGGCGGCGAAGAGGGCGGCGAGGAGTCGACCTGGTTCGAGGTCGCCACCGACGTCGAGCTCGAAGGCAGCCCCACGTTCGATGCCATCAAGGAGCGCGACAAGGTCGTCATCGGCGTCAAGGAGGACCAGCCCGGTCTCGGGTTCCTCGATGTGACGACGAACGAGCGCACCGGCTTCGATGTCGACATCGCCCGCTGGATCGCCGCATCCCTCGGGTATGACGAGGACAAGATCGAGTTCAAGCCGATCGCCTCCGCGAACCGCGAGCAGGCGATCGTGAACGGTGACGTGGACTACTACGTCGGCACGTACTCGATCAACGACAAGCGCAAGGAGCAGATCGCCTTCGCCGGGCCGTACTTCATCACCGGACAGGGTCTGCTGGTCGCTGCCGACAACGAGGACATCAAGAGCGAGGCGGATCTTTCCGCCGACACCACGGTGTGCTCGGCGACGGGCTCGACGCCGATCCAGAACATCCGCACGAACTTCCCGGAGGTTCCCACGAAGGAGTTCGACCTGTACTCCGCGTGCGTCGAGGACCTGCTCGCCGGCACGGTCCAGGCGGTCACGACCGACCAGGCCATCCTCATCGGCTACGCCGCTCAGGATCCTGACAACCTGAAGGTCGTCGGCGAGCCGTTCACCGAGGAGCGCTACGGCGTCGGCCTCGCGAAGGACGACGCGGCCCTCCAGGAGCACATCAACAAGCTGTTCACCGACGGCGGCGACATCTGGCAGGCGATCTTCGACAAGAACCTCGGCGACTCGGGTATCGAAGTCTCCCAGCCCACCGTCGACTGATCGACTCGAGGGGGCGGTCGTGACGGCCGCCCCCTCCTCATCCTGAAGGGGAGGACGGCGTGGACGTCATCTTCGGAAACCTCGACCTGTGGGGAGAGGCGGTGAGCAACACCCTGCTGATCTTCTTCGGCGGCGGCGTTCTCGCCCTCGTCCTGGGTCTGATCGTCGGAGCGGCGCGAGTGGCCCCGGTACCGATCGCCCGCGGAGTGGGCACGCTCTACGTGAACCTCATCCGCAACACCCCGCTGACCCTCGTCTTCTTCTTCTTCATCTTCGGCTACCCCCAGCTGGGGCTGCCGAAGCTGAGCACCACGGTGCTCGGCATCCTCGCCATCGGCATCTACACGGCGACGTACGTCGCCGAGGTCATCCGCGCGGGAATCAACACGGTGCCGGTCGGTCAGGCCGAAGCGGCCCGAGCGATCGGTCTTCCCTTCGGACAGGTCATGTCGCTCGTCATCCTGCCGCAGGCCTTCCGCTCGGTCGTCCCACCGATGATGAGCGTCTTCATCGCGCTGCTGAAGAACACGACGGTCGCGGCCGGATTCTCGGTCGTCGAGCTCGGCGCCATCCGCTCCTACCTCAGCGAGCGCGGCGAGAACGCCCTCGTCGTCCTGCTCTGGGTCGCCGTCATCTTCGTCGCCCTGGTGATGCTGCTCAGCTGGCTTCAGCGCTATCTCGAGAACAAGTGGAGGATCGCGCGATGACTTCCGTCCTGTACGACGTCCCCGGGCCCAAGGCGATCCTGCGGAACCGCCTCATCGGCGTGGGCACCGTCTTGGTCGTGCTCGCCCTGCTCGCCTTCATCGGATACCGCTTCTACGAGAGCGGGCAGTTCGACGCCTCGCGTTGGTACGTCTTCACGTTCAGCGCCGTCTGGACTCAGATCTTCGGGGCGCTCGGTCGCACCCTCGCCGCGTTCGGCCTCGCTGCGATCCTCGCTCTGGCGCTCGGCTTCATCCTCGCGATCGGCCGGCTCTCCGACCGTGCGTGGATCCGCGTTCCCGTCACCGTCATCACCGAGTTCTTCCGCGCCGTGCCGGTGCTCGTGTTCATGATGCTGCTGTACTACGGTCTGCCCGTGATCGGCGTCAAGATGGAGCCGTACTGGGCTGTGGTGCTCGCGCTGATGGTCTACAACGGCTCCGTGCTCGCCGAGGTGCTCCGCGCCGGCGTGGAATCACTGCCCCGCGGCCAGGGGGAGGCCGGGTACGCGATCGGACTCCGCAAGAGCGGGGTCATGCGCCTGATCCTCATGCCGCAGGCCATCAGGGCGATGCTTCCGGTCATCGTCGCTCAGCTCGTCGTCACGCTCAAGGACACCGCGCTCGGGTTCATCATCACGTATCCCGAGCTCCTGTACTTCGCGAAGCAGCTCACGTCGCAGCAGGGTCGCCCCGTGCTGCAGTCGGCCTTCGTCATCGGTGGCATCTACATCATCATGTGCCTCATCCTCTCGGGCATCGCGAAGTGGCTGGAGATCCGCACTCGTCGGTCGCCGCGGCTGCAGGGCGGCACTCCGGTGGGCGGCGGCGACGATCCGCGTCTCCACGGCGGCGGCACCGACACCGAGCTCATCGCCATGCAGGGCGGGGCGGGTAAGTTCAATCTCGGCAGCAGTTCCGGCGGCGTCTGACCTCCACGCCGCTGCCGGAAACTTCTGGCAGGCTTGTCGTCGTGCACGTCGAACCGGTCCCGACCCATCCTCCAGCGACGAGCCGGACGCTCGCGGAATGGCTGGATCCGGAACTGGCCGCGCGATACGGCGGCGAGTCCCGCACGCGGTTGCGTGAGATCGCCGATGCGCGCGCGATGCGCCGCGGCATGTGGGGCGCCTTCCTGTCGCTCGGCGCATCGACCACGATCGTCGGACTCGGCATTCTCGCCCTGGGGGTGACGCCGTCCGCTGCGGTGCCGTGGGCGATCGCCGGCGTCATCGTCGCGGCTGTCGCGGCGCTGTTCCTCCGGCGCGAGCGTGGCTGGATCCCGAGACCGGGAAAGTCCTACACGACTCGTGGTGCGGGGGATCTGCGTGGCGGTGTCATCGCCGCACTGAGCCTCTTCGTCGTCTTCAACGTCTTCCTCATCCCCGCGATGATGTCGGCCGCCGACCCGGTGCCGCTCCTCGTGCTCGACGGTGGGTGTGCCCTGCTGCTCGCCTCCGGCTTCGTCGTTCCGGCGGCGATCCTCGGACGAGGGCGGGAGGCGCTGCGGCGTCAGGTGCACCGAGATCCTCGGATCGCGGCGGCGCTCGAGGCCGAGCGTTTCACCTGGAACGCCGGGGTCGGTGTGACGATGTTCGGGCCGCTCTGACCCCGATACGGGTGAGAGACCGCGGCGCGGCCCCCGGTAGACTCGACTCTCGTGTCTGAGTCTCCTGAAATCACCCCGGAAGCGGTCGAAGCAGCCGTCGCGGCGGCGCTGACGGCGATCGCCGCGGCCGCCGATACCGCCGAGCTGAAGGCCGCCCGCGCAGCTCACGTCGCGGAAGGGTCGCCGCTCGCGGTCCTCAACGCGTCGATGCGCCAGGTCGCCCCCGAGAACAAGGCCGCGTTCGGCAAGCTCGTCGGCCAGGGCCGCGGTCAGGTGACGCAGGCTCTCGCCGCCAAGGAGTCCGAGCTCGCGGCCGCCGAGGTCGCTGCGCGTCTCGAGGCGGAGCGGATCGACATCACCGCCGTTCCGTCGCGCACGCGCGTCGGTGCGCGGCATCCGCTCACGCTCCTCCAGGACCAGGTGTCCGACATCTTCGTCGGCATGGGGTGGGAGATCGCGGAGGGACCCGAGCTCGAGCACGAGTGGTTCAACTTCGACGCGCTGAACTTCGACGTGGACCACCCCGCCCGCCAGGAGCAGGACACGTTCTACGTCGACCCGACCTCGCGACACCTCGTCATGCGCACGCACACGAGCCCGGTGCAGGTGCGCTCGATGCTCGACCGCGAGCTGCCGATCTACGTGCTGTGCCCCGGCCGCGTCTACCGCACCGACGAGTTCGACGCGACGCACCTTCCCGTGTTCACGCAGTTCGAGGGCCTCGTGATCGACAAGGGCATCACGATGGCGCATCTGAAGGGCACGCTCGATCACTTCGCGAAGCAGCTCTTCGGGCCCGAGGCCAAGATGCGCTTCCGCACGAACTACTTCCCCTTCACCGAGCCCTCCGCCGAGCTCGACCTGTGGCATCCGACCTTCAAGGGCGGCGCGCGCTGGATCGAGTGGGGTGGCTGCGGAATGGTCAACCCGAACGTGCTCCGCGCGGCCGGGATCGATCCCGAGGTGTACAGCGGCTTCGCGTTCGGCATGGGCATCGAGCGAGGACTGATGTTCCGCAGCGATGTGCAGGACATGCGCGACATGGCCGAGGGCGATGTCCGTTTCAGCGAGCAGTACGGGATGGTGGTGTGATGCGCGTCCCGCTTTCGTGGTTGCGTGAGTACGTCGATCTGGCAGCGGATGCCACGCCGGAGGATGTCCTCGAGGCTCTGGTGACCGTCGGCTTCGAAGAGGAGGACGTGCACCGCTTCGAGATCTCCGGTCCCGTCGTCGTCGGGCAGGTCGTCTCGCTCGAGGCCGAACCGCAGTCGAACGGCAAGACCATCAACTGGTGCCAGGTCGACGTCGGCGAGGCCAACGGCGGTGTCCGCGGGATCGTCTGCGGTGCGCACAACTTCGTCGCGGGCGACAAGGTCGTCGTGACGCTCCCCGGCGCCGTGCTGCCCGGCCCGTTCCCGATCGCGGCGCGCAAGACCTACGGGCATGTGTCCGACGGCATGATCGCCTCGGCGCGCGAGCTGGGCCTCGGTGACGAGCACAACGGCATCGTGGTGCTCTCGGACCTCGGCATCGACGCGCCCGTCGGCACCGACGCGATCGCGCTGCTCGGGCTCGACGACGTCGCCGTCGAGATCAACGTGACGCCCGACCGCGGCTACGCGTTCTCCCTCCGCGGCGTGGCCCGCGAGTACTCGCACGCGACCGGCGCGGACTTCCGCGACCCGGCCGAGCGCGACTTCGCCGAGCTCCAGCCCGGCGCCGGACACACGGCCATCGTCGACGACCAGGCGCCGGTTCGCGGGCGCGTCGGTGCGAGCGAGTTCGTCACGCGCGTCGTGCGCGGTGTCGATCCTTCGCGTCCGACGCCGCCGTGGATGATCGCGCGACTCAGCCTCGCCGGCATGCGCTCGCTCGGAGTGCTGATCGACATCACCAACTACGTGATGCTCGAACTCGGCCAGCCGCTGCACGGCTACGACCTCGACAGGCTCGCCGGCGGCATCACGGTCCGTCGCGCGACGCCGGGGGAGAAGATGAAGACCCTCGACGGCGTCGAGCGCGCCCTGCACGTCGAAGACCTCCTCATCACCGATGACTCCGGTCCGATCGGCCTCGCCGGCGTCATGGGCGGCGGCACGACCGAGATGAGCGAGACCACGAGCAACGTGCTCATCGAGGCCGCGATCTTCGACCCGACGACCATCGCCCGCTCGGCCCGCCGGCACAAGCTGCCCAGCGAGGCGTCCAAGCGCTTCGAGCGCGGCGTCGATCCGCTCGTGCCGTTCGTCGCGGCGCGACGGGCTGCCGACCTCATGGTCGAGCTCGCCGGCGGCACGCTCACGGAAGAGGGCGGCGCGCTGTTCGCCGAGGTCTTCGTCTCGGAGATCGAGCTTCCCGCCGGATTCGTGCAGGGGCTCATCGGCGTCGACTACACCGATGCCGAGATCACCGGTGCGCTGACGACGATCGGCGCGGAGGTGTCCCCTTCGACCGGCTCAGGCACCCAGGGAGGCTGGACCGTCATCCCGCCGACCTGGCGCCCCGACCTCACCGACAAGTGGACGCTCGCCGAGGAGGTCGCCCGTATCCACGGCCTCGACCGCATCCCCTCGGTGCTGCCGACGCCGCCTTCGGGGCGAGGCCTCACCGCGCATCAGCAGGGTCGCCGTCGTGTCGCAGACGCGCTGGCGGCCGCCGGTCTCGTCGAGACGCCGGCGTTCCCGTTCACGACGGAGGCGCAGAACGACCTGCACGGCTCCGCATCCGGTGAGCACCTGCCCAGCATCCGTCTGGCGAATCCGCTCGACGGTCAGTCTCCGTTCCTGCGCCGGTCGCTCATCCCCGGCCTGCTGCAGACCGCGCACCGCAACATCGCGCGCGGGCTGACCGACATCGCGATCTTCGAGACCGGCGTCGTGTTCCTCCCGGAGCCCGGCGTCGAGTACGGCACGGACGACGTGCCGCCGCTCGGTGCTCGTCCCTCCGACGAGAAGCTCGCGGAGTTGAACGCCTCGATCCCGCCGCAGCACAGGCATGTCGCAGCCCTCCTGACCGGCAACGTCTCGCCGCGTCAGCCCGGGCGGGCCGCCGAGCCGGCCGGACTCGTCGAGGCGCTGGACGCCGCGCGCGTGATCGCCGCCGCCGCCGGCGTGGAGATCGATGTCGTCCAGGCCGAGCGCGCCGCTCTGCACCCCGGTCGCACCGGTTCTCTCCGCATCGCCGACGAGACCGTCGGCTACGTGGGCGAGCTGCACCCCGCTGTGGCGGAGGACGCCGACCTGCCGGGGCGCGCGACGGTGCTCGAGCTCGACCTCGATCGCATCCTCTCCCTTGCGGGCGGACGCATCGTCGCCGAGTCGCTCTCGACGTTCACGGCGGCGACGCAGGACGTCTCGCTCACCGTCCCCGCGGATGTCGCGGCAGGCGACCTGCGCGCGGCTCTGGTCGAGGGTGCCGGCTCCCTGCTCGAATCGGTGCGACTCGTCGACGACTATCGCGGCGAGGGCGTGCCCGACGGATCGAAGAGCCTGACGTTCGCGCTGCGCTTCCGCGCCGATGATCGCACGCTCACCGCGGCGGAGGCCACTGAGGCCAAGCTCGCGGGTGTGGCGGTCGCGGCCGAGCGCTTCGGCGCCGCGCTGCGCGACTGAGCGCGGGTTCCGCCGGACAGCGGCGGCGCCGGAGTACCGTGGCGGGATGAGCATCCTCCCCCAGGGCACTCCGGCTGCCGCCCCTGACGATGCGCGACCTCTCGGGGAAGGCCCGTTCCTTCCGCCGGGTGCGCAGATCGACTGGCATTACCGCAAGCCGGGCTGGCAGCCGGGGGAGCCGTCGACCATCTCTCCGATGCGCGTGGTGCGCGACGACGAGAACGGACTGGTCGCCTGGCTCGCACCCGGCACGCTGCAGGAGTCGCAGGGTGCTCCGGACGGGCAGCGCGTGCGCACGGTGCCCCTCGCGCGCCGCTGGCTGGAGGAGCGCACCCGCATCGTCGAGGAGTGGTGGGGCAACGGCGTGCTGCGCATCGCGCCCGCCGGCCTGCCGTGGTCGATCTGGCTGTTCTGGAGCGAGACGACAGGACCGGAGTGGACGTTCGCCGGGTGGTACGTGAATCTCGAGAACGCGCATCTGCGCACCGACCACGACACGTACTCGTCGGATCACATCCTCGACGTGGAGATCGACCCCGACGGTGTGATCCACCTCAAGGACGAGGACGAACTGGCGGCGGCGATCGAACAGGGGCGGCTCAGCCCCGAGCAGGCCGCGCAGATCGAACGCCACGCGGACGCGGCGATCGCCTCGTTCGAGGCGGCGGACTGGCCCTTCGACGCCGAGTGGCTCGGTTGGCGGCCGGATCCCTCGTGGACGATCCCGGAGCTCGCCGGACTCGGGGAGCTGCGCCGCTGAGTGACATGACCTCCCTGCTCTGAGCGGAGAGACCTTCCCTCCGAAGCGGGATGCTGGTGACATGGACCCATGACGGACGTGCTGATCCTGGGTGGGACGGGCTGGCTCTCGGGGCGGATCGCCCGACGATGGCTGGATGCCGGTGCGGCGGTCACCTGCCTCGCGCGCGGTGAGCGGGCCGCGCCCGATGGTGCGGAGCTCGTACAGGGTGATCGCGATGACCCGGAGGTCTACACCGGGCTCACCGTGCGGGACTGGGATCACGTGGTCGATATCTCCTCGAAGGCCGCGCATGTCACCGGCGCCGTCGACGCGCTCGGCGATCGCGCCGCACGCTGGACGTACGTCTCGTCGATGTCGGTCTACGCCGACGACGAGACGGTCGGGGCGGACGAGTCCGCGCCCCGGCATCCGCCGGCCCAGCCGGGCGACGAGTACGAGTACGGCGCGCAGAAGGCCGGGGCGGAAGATGCCGTCGAGACATTGGGCGAGCGTGCGCTCGTCGTGCGGCCGGGACTCATCGTGGGCGCCGGTGACCCGAGCGACCGGTTCGGCTACTGGGCGGCCGCGTTCACGAGAGCAGGCGATGAACCGGTGCTGCTGCCTCCGGTCGATGGCCGCGCGGTGCAGGTCATCGACGTCGATGACCTCGCCGCTTATGTGGTCGCCGCGACCGTGAGCGGTTCCGTCAACACGATCGGCGACGCGAGCCCGCTCGGCCACGTGCTGGAGTCCGTGCGTGCGGCATCCGGACACACGGGCGACACCGTGATCGCCACCGAGGAGTGGCTGCTCGCGCAGGGCGTCGAGTACTGGATGGGGGAGCGCTCTCTGCCGCTCTGGCTCCCGGCGGAGGCGACCGGTTTCATGACTCGTTCGAGCGCGAGGTTTCACGCGACCGGTGGCACGCTCCGCCCGCTCGCCGAGACCATCGCGGATGTGGTCGCCGACGAGCGGACTCGCGGGAGCGACCGCATCCGCCGCGCCGGGCTCACCAGGACAGAGGAGCGCGCGCTGCTGGCCGAGCTCGGTCGCTAGACTTCGAGCAGTGACACGGGGTGCCGCATCCGCGGCTGAGAACAGACCCGTCGAACCTGATCTAGTTCGTACTAGCGAAGGGATGTCGCCCATGAGCGATCGTCTGCGTCCGGAATCCACCATCGACCTCGCGGCTTCGGCCGGGACACTGCTGGGGGTGCTGCGCGAGGCTCCGCCGTTGACGCACTGCATCACCAACGCCGTCGTCACCGGCTTCACGGCGAACGTGCTGCTCGCCGTGGGGGCGGCACCGGCCATGGTCGACATCGTCGGAGAGTCCGGCATGTTCGCCGGGGTCGCCTCCGGCCTGCTGATCAACCTCGGCACCCCGACGCCCGAGCAGCGTGCGGCGAGTGTCGAGGCTGTCGCCGGGGCCACGGCAGCAGGCACTCCCTGGGTGCTCGATCCGGTCGCCATCGGCGCGCTGCCCGTGCGCACCGCCCTCGCGCAGGAACTCGTCGCACAGCGTCCCACCGCGATCCGCGGCAACGCCTCGGAGATCCTCGCGCTCGCGGGCCTCAGCGCGGGCGGCCGCGGCGTGGATGCGACGGACAGCACGGATGCCGCAGCCGATGCGGCTCTGTCGCTCGCGGCGCGCTTCGGGAGTGTGGTGGCCGTCTCCGGTCCTGTCGATCTGATCACGGACGGGCAGCGCGTGCTGCGCATCGCGAACGGCGATGAGCTGCTCACCCGCGTCACGGGCGGAGGCTGCGCGCTCGGCGCGGTGATGGCCGCGTTCCTCGGAGCGGCCGGGCGTGCGGGTGTCGACGCGTTCACCGCCGTCGCCTCGGCCAGCCTCGTCTACACGATCGCGGCGGAGCAGGCCGCGCTCCGGTCGACGGGGCCGGGCAGCTTCGCCGTCGCCCTGCTCGATGCCCTCTCCGCGGTGAGCGCGGCCGATCTCGCCGCCGCCGCCCGTGTCGAAAGCGGCGCGCTGTGAACGCCGATCTCTCGCTCTATCTCGTCACGGACCCCGCGCTCTGCGGCGCACGCGGTGTGGTCGAGACGGTGCGTCAGGCGGTCGACGGAGGCGTGCGCATCGTGCAGCTGCGTGACAAGGCCGCGACCGACGCCGAGATCGTCGACCAGCTGGTCGATCTCTCGCACGCGATAGACGGTCGTGCTCTGCTCGTCGTGAACGACCGTCTGGACGCCGCGATCGCGGCCCGGGAACGCGGGGCGCGGGTGGACGGCGTGCATCTCGGACAGGGGGATGCCTCGGTGCTCCGCGCCCGTGAGGCTCTCGGCCCGGATGCGGTCATCGGGCTGACGGCGAACAGCCCGGCGCACCTCGAGGCCGTGCTCGCGCTGCCGTTCGGCACCGTCGACCACCTCGGCGTCGGGGTCATCCGACCCACGCTCACGAAACCGGACCACCCACCGGCTCTGGGCATCGAGGGCTTCCGGGCGTTCGCCGCCGCGAGTCCGCTGCCGTGCGTGGCGATCGGCGGCGTCGGCATCGACGACACCGAGGCTCTGCGTGAGGCGGGCGCGGCCGGCCTGGCTGTGGTGTCGGCATTGTGCGCGGCCGACGACCCGCGTCGGGAGGCGGCGCAGTTCCGGCGACGCTGGCACGCCGGTGCCGCCCCGCGCATCCTCAGCATCGCCGGCAGCGATCCGTCGGGAGGGGCGGGGATACAGGCCGACCTCAAGTCGATCGCCGCCAACGGCGGCTACGGCATGGCCGTGATCGCCGCCCTGACCGCGCAGAACACCGAGGGCGTCCGCGGCGTGCATGTGCCGCCGGCCGACTTCCTGCGGGCGCAGCTGGAGGCGATGTCGGACGATGTCACGCTCGACGCGGTGAAGATCGGGATGTTGGCCGACGCCGAGGTCATCCGCACGGTGGCTGCCTGGCTCGACGTCGTGCGGCCGCCCGTCGTCGTGCTCGACCCGGTCATGGTCGCGACCTCGGGAGACCGCCTGCTCGATCCGGAGGCGGAGGGGGAGCTGCGACGGCTTCTCCGTCGCGCACACCTCATCACGCCGAACCTCGCCGAGCTCGCCGTGCTGGCCGGCCGCGTCCCGACCGATTGGCCGGACGCGCTCGCCGCAGCCGAGGACCTGTCAGCCGAGGTCGGAGCGATGGTGCTCGTCAAGGGCGGGCACCTGCCGGGGGACGAGGCCCCGGACGCGCTGATCGACGCGCCGCGAGGGCGGCGACAGGAGTTCGCCGGCGCCCGCATCACCACGCGGAACACCCACGGCACGGGCTGCTCCCTGTCGTCCGCGCTCGCCACCCGGCTCGCGAACGGAGAGGACGCGCCGACGGCCGTGGCCGGTGCGCGCGCCTGGCTCCGCGAGTCGCTGCGCGAAGGCGAGGCGTTGCGCGTCGGGCGAGGGCATGGCCCGATCAGCCACTTCGCCGGCCTCTGGGCGCGCGGAGGACTGGACACTCGTCCGACGGCCGAAGAGGTCGCGGCGGACTGGTGGCGGCAGATCTCCGCGACCCGTACGGCGATCGACGAGCTGCCGTTCATCCGCGCGCTCGCGGACGGGACGCTGGCACGGGAGCCCTTCCTGTTCTATCTCGCGCAGGACGCGCTGTATCTGCGCGACTACGCCCGCGTCCTGGCCGAGGCCGCCCGCCTGGCGCCCACCTCCGACGAGCAGGCGTTCTGGGCGAACTCCGCGCACGGCTCCATCGTCGGAGAGCTCGAACTGCACGCCGCGTGGCTGACGCCCTCGCAGGGCGTGGGCGCGGCGACGTTCTCGGCAAGGCCGGCCCCCGCGACGACGGCCTACCTCGACCATCTGCGCTCGGTCGCGTTCGGCGGCGACTATGAAGAGCTCATCGCCGCTGTCCTCCCGTGCTTCTGGCTGTACACGGACCTCGGTCGGCGCCTCCACGCGGGAGAGTTCGGCGCGTACGCGCGCGACCCGCGGCATCCGTACGCCTCCTGGCTCGCGACGTACGCCGACGCCGCGTTCGAAGAGGCGACACGTCGGGCGATCGAGTTCGTCGCGACCGCGGCGGCGGCAGCGGAGCCCGAGAAGAGGGGACGGATGCTGCGAGCCTTCGAGGTGTCGAGCGCACACGAGCTGGCCTTCTTCGCCGCGCCACTGGAGGGTCATCCGGTCGTGTGACGGCGTGGATTTGCGGATGCCGCGCTGCCCGCGCTACTGTCGCGACATGTCTTCGGCCGTCCTCGCTTCGATCACGCTCGTTCCGAGCGTCATCGTCGTGCTCCGACGCCGCGGCGGCCGCCGACTCTAGGCGACCCCGGATCCTGCCTGCGCACGCGCGGCGGTCGAGTGCCGGTGTCGCCGCTCCGGCCCCGCCCATGGTCCCCGATTCCTCGAGGGCCCGACCGTTAAGGTAGAAGCATGACGTATACCGTCGCCGTCTCCGGCGCATCCGGCTACGCAGGCGGCGAGATTCTGCGCCTCCTGGCCGATCATCCCGACATCGAGATCCGCACCGTGACGGCTCATTCGAACGCCGGCCAGCCCCTCATCGACCACCAGCCGCACCTGCGTTCGCTCGCCCACCTCACCCTGCAGGACACGACGCCGCAGATCCTCGCCGGACACGACATCGTGTTCCTCGCGCTCCCGCACGGGCAGTCGGGCCAGTACACCGATGCGCTCGGCGATGTGCCGCTCGTGATCGACGCGGGCGCCGACCATCGGCTCACCTCGCAGCCCGCCTGGGATGCCTTCTACGGCGGCACCTTCCACGACGCCTGGACCTACGGCGTGCCGGAGCTGCTGGTCGACGGCGTGAAGCAGCGCGAACACCTGCGCGGGGCGAGCCGTATCGCGGCCCCCGGGTGCAACGCCTCCACCGTGAGCCTCAGTCTCGCGCCGGGGATAGCGGCGGGAGTCATCGACCCGTCCGACATCGTCTCGGTCCTCGCGGTCGGTCCGTCGGGTGCGGGCAAGAGCCTCAAGAGCAACCTGCTCGCCAGCGAGATCCTCGGCACCGCCAACCCCTACGCGGTCGGCGGCACGCACCGGCACATCCCCGAGATCCGCCAGGCGCTCGCGGCGGCGATCCCTTCGACAGGCTCAGGGCCCCAGGGAGACGACATCCGCATCTCGTTCACCCCCGTGCTGGTGCCCATGTCCCGCGGCATCCTCGCGACCTCGACCGCGCCGATCGTCGAAGGGGCCACCGACGCGCAGATCCGCGACGCCTGGGCGAGGGCCTACGGCGACGAGACGTTCGTGCAGCTGCTTCCCGAGGGGCGCTTCCCGCGCACCGCCGACGTGCTCGGAGCCAACACCGCCCTGATCGGCCTCGCGATCGACCGCGCCGCCAACCGGGTGACCGTCGTCACCGCGGTCGACAACCTCGTCAAGGGCACGGCGGGCGCCGCCATCCAGTCCATGAACCTCGCGCTCGGTCTCCCCGAAGGCCGCGCCCTCTCAGTCAACGGAGTCGCACCATGAGTGTCACCGCCCCCGCAGGATTCGAGGCGGCCGGTGTCGCCGCCGGACTCAAGTCCACCGGCAAGCCCGACGTCGCCGTCGTCGTCAACCGCGGACCGCGCAAGGTCGGGGCTGCCGTCTTCACGAGCAACCGCGCCAAGGCGAACCCGATCATCTGGTCGCAGCAGGCGGTCGCGGACCGCGTCGTCGAAGCCGTGGTGCTGAACTCGGGCGGGGCGAACTGCTTCACCGGAGCATTCGGGTTCCAGACCACGCACCAGACCGCCGAGAAGGCCGCCGAGCTCCTCGGCGTCAGCGCCGGCGACGTCCTGATCTGCTCGACCGGCCTGATCGGCGTCGGCGACGAGGTGTTCCGCGGCAAGGTGCTCGACGGCACCGCGCAGGCGATCGCCGAGCTCAGCGCCGACGGGGGACAGGCCGCGGCCGAGGCGATCATGACCACCGACTCCGTGTCGAAGACGGCGGTCGTCTCCCGGGACGGCTGGACGATCGGCGGCATGGCGAAGGGGGCCGGGATGCTGGCTCCGGGGCTCGCGACGATGCTCGTGGTGATCACGACCGACGCCGTCATCGAGCCGCTCGACGCCGATGCGGCCCTGCGCCGCGCGACCGGGCAGACCTTCGACCGGCTCGACTCGGACGGCTGCATGTCGACCAACGACCAGGTCACGCTGCTCGCCAACGGCGCGTCGGGGATCGCCCCCGACCTCGACGACTTCGCCGCGGCGCTGACCGAGCTCTCGCAGGAGCTCGCCGTGAAGCTGCAGGGCGATGCCGAGGGCGCGAGCCACGACATCACGATCGAGGTGCAGCACGCGGCATCCGAGCAGGACGCCGTCGAGGTCGGCCGCTCCGTCGCCCGCAACAACCTGTTCAAGGCGGCGATCTTCGGCAACGACCCCAACTGGGGCCGCGTGCTCGCCGCGATCGGCACCACGGGAGCCCGGTTCGACCCCTACGACGTCGACGTCTGGATGAACGGCGTCCGGGTGTGCACCGAGGGCGGCCCAGACCGGCCACGCGAGGAGGTCGACCTGTCTCCGCGCGCCACGCACCTGGTGATCGACCTGAAGTCGGGAGACGACACGGCGACGATCCTCACCAACGACCTCACCCACGATTACGTGCACGAGAACAGCGCGTACGCCTCATGACCGACATCCAGGACACTCCCGCCGAAGTCGCCGCGCAGAAGGCGACCACCCTGATCGAGTCGCTGCCGTGGCTCAAGAAGTTCCGTGACCAGATCGTGGTGATCAAGTACGGCGGCAACGCCATGGTCTCGGACGAGTTGCAGGACGCGTTCGCGCAGGACATCGCGTATCTCCGCAACGTCGGAGTGCAGCCGGTGGTCGTGCACGGCGGCGGTCCGCAGATCTCCGACATGCTGCAGCGGCTCGAGATCCCGAGCGAGTTCAAGGGCGGTTACCGCGTCACCAACACCGAGGCGATCAGCGTCGTGCGCATGGTGCTCACGGGGCAGGTCAATCCGCAGCTGGTGTCGAAGATCAACTCGCACGGACCCATCGCGACCGGACTCAGCGGAGAGGACGCCGGGCTCTTCGGCGGACGCCGCCGCGGTGTCGTCATCGACGGGCTCGAGGTCGATCTCGGCCGCGTCGGCGATGTCGTCGAGGTCGACCCGACCCCGGTTCTCGATCACCTCGCGGCCGGACGGGTGCCGGTCGTCTCGAGCATCGCTCCGGACCTCGACCATCCCGGTCAGTCGCTGAACGTCAACGCGGATGCCGCTGCGGCAGCGCTCGCCGTCGCCCTGAAGGCGCGCAAGCTCGTCGTCCTGACCGATGTGCCGGGGCTCTACGCGGACTGGCCCAACCGCGACTCGCTCGTGTCGCACCTGACATCCGCGGAGCTCATCCGGATGCTGCCGACGCTGGAGTCCGGGATGATCCCCAAGATGCGCGCCTGTCTCGAAGCCGTCGAGGGCGGCGTGGACGCTGCGGCCATCATCGACGGACGGGTGCCGCACTCGGTGCTCGTCGAGCTCTTCACCAGCAAGGGAATCGGAACCGAAGTGGTTCTGGGAAAGACGGAGGTGACGGCATGACCGTCTGGCAGGACGATGTGGAGCGCGATCTCGTGCAGAACGCCGGAGACCGGCTCGCACTGCTCACCCGCGGTGAGGGCTCGTACCTGTGGGATGCCGACGGGCGACGCTACCTGGACTTCCTCGCCGGAATCGCCGTGACCTCGCTCGGCCACGCGCACCCGGTGTTCGTCGAAGCGGTCTCGAAGCAGGCCGCGACGCTGGCCCACGTGTCGAACTACTTCGCCACGCCGCCGCAGCTCGCACTGGCGGCTCGGCTCAAGCGCCTCGCCGGTGCCGGCATCGACGGAAGGGTGTTCTTCTCGAACTCCGGTGCCGAGGCGAACGAGGCGGCGTTCAAGCTCGCCCGTCTGCACGGCGGCACCGAGCGCCCGCGCATCCTGGCTCTCGAGAACGGCTTCCACGGCCGCACCATGGGGTCGCTCGCCATGACGGCGAAAGCCTCGATGCGCGCCCCGTTCGAGCCGATGCCCGGTGGCGTGGAGCACATCCCCGCCACGATCGAAGCCCTCGAGGCGGCCATGGATGAGCGAGTCGCCGCGGTCATCGTCGAGCCCATCCAGGGCGAAGCCGGCGTCGTCGAGCTGCCGGAGGGCTACCTGGCCGCGGCCCGCTCGCTGACCCTGGCGCACGGCGCCCTGCTGATCGTGGATGAGATCCAGACCGGGGCCGGACGCACCGGTGCCTGGTTCGGATTCAGCCACGAGGGGATCACGCCTGACGCGATCACCCTCGCGAAGGGCATCGGCGGCGGCTTCCCGATCGGCGCGCTGGTCACCTACGGTGCCGCCAGCAATCTGTTCACACCCGGCTCCCACGGTTCCACATTCGGCGGCAACCCCCTCGCGACCGCGGTGGCCGATGCGGTGCTGACCGAGATCGAGCATGCCGGGCTCGTCGAGAACGCGGCACGCCGCGGGGAGGAGCTGCGCGAGCTGATCCTCGGCCTCGATTCGCCCCTCATCTCCGCGGTCCGCGGCCGCGGCCTCCTGATCGGCGTCGCGCTGAGCGCACCGGTCGCCGGGGCCGTCGTCGCTGCGGCGCAGGAGCGCGGCCTCATCGTGAACGCCGCGAACCCCGAGACGGTGCGCATCGCGCCCGCCCTCACGATCGGCGACGACGAGCTCGCCGCGTTCCGCGAGCTGTTCGCCGCCGCACTCGCCGATGTCTCCGCATCCGTCCCTGGAAAGGTTTCCGCATGACCCGCCACCTGCTGCGTGACGACGACCTCACGCCCGCCGAGCAGGCGGAGATCCTCGATCTCGCCATCGAGCTGAAGAAGGACCGTTGGGCCGACAAGAGCCTGGCCGGTCCGCAGACCGTCGCGGTGATCTTCGACAAGTCCTCCACGCGCACCCGCGTCTCGTTCGCGGTGGGCATCGCCGACCTCGGCGGCTCGCCGCTGATCATCTCGACCGCGAACAGCCAGCTCGGCGGCAAGGAGACGCCCTCCGACACCGCCCGTGTGCTCGAGCGTCAGGTCGCGGCGATCGTGTGGCGCACCTACGCGCAGGCAGGACTCGAGGAGATGGCGGAGGGCACGCGGGTCCCCGTGATCAACGCCCTCTCGGACGACTTCCACCCCTGCCAGCTGCTCGCCGACCTGCTCACGATCCGTGAGCACAAGGGCGAGCTGAAGGGGCTCACGCTCACCTTCTTCGGCGACGGGCAGAGCAACATGGCGCATTCCTATGCGCTGGCCTGTGTGACGGCCGGCATGCACGTCCGCATCGCGTCTCCGGCGGACTACGCGCCGCGCGCCGATGTGATCGAGGCCGCCGATCGTCGCGCCGCGGAGACCGGCGGATCCATCGCGCTCTACACCGACCCGGTCGAGGCCGCTGCCGGCGCCGACGTCGTGGTCACCGACACGTGGGTGTCGATGGGCAAGGAGGAGGAGAAGATCGCGCGCATCCGCGATCTCGGCGGATACAAGGTGACGCCGGAGACGATGGAGCTCGCGGACCCCGAGGCGATCTTCATCCACTGCCTTCCCGCCGATCGCGGCTACGAGGTGGACTCCACCGTCATCGACGGACCGCAGAGCGTCGTCTGGGACGAGGCCGAGAACCGCCTGCACGCGCAGAAGGCCCTGCTGGTCTGGCTGCTCGGGAAGAAGGACGCGTGATGACCGACCCCACGCACGAAGGCACCAACGAAGGCGCGCTCTGGGGTGCCCGTTTCGCCACCGGCCCCTCACCGGAGCTCGTGGCGCTCAGCCGCTCCACGCATTTCGACTGGATCCTCGCGCCGTACGACATCGCCGGCTCGCATGCGCATGCGACCGCGCTCGCCGCCGCCGGCTATCTCGAACCCGATGAGGCCGAGCGGATGCACGCCGGGCTCGATGCCGTGGCGCGCAAGGTCGCGGACGGCACACTGCTTCCGGTTCCGACGGACGAGGACGTGCACGGTGCGCTCGAGCAGGCGCTGATCGCGGAGCTCGGGCCGGAGCTGGGCGGACGGCTGCGCGCCGGCCGCAGCCGCAACGACCAGATCGCGACCCTGGTGCGCATGTACCTGATCGACCACGCCCGGGTGATCGCCCGCGACATCCTGCGGGTCATCGACGCCCTCGTCGCGCAGGCCGAGGCGCACCCCGACGCGATCCTCCCCGGGCGCACGCACCTGCAGCATGCGCAGCCCGTGCTGCTCGCCCATCACCTGCAGGCGCACGGCTGGCCGCTGGTGCGTGAGCTCGAGCGACTCGTCGACTGGCGTCGTCGCGCCGGTGTCTCGCCCTACGGCGGGGGAGCGCTGGCCGGATCGACCCTCGGGCTCGACCCGGCGCTCGTCGCGACCGAGCTCGGTCTCGACCGTCCGTCGGAGAACTCGCTCGACGGCACCGCCGCGCGCGACGTCGTCGCGGAGTTCGCCTTCATCGCCGCGATGACCGGTGTCGACATCTCGCGCCTCGCGGAGGAGATCATCCTCTGGAACACGCGCGAGTTCGGCTTCGTCACGCTCGACGACGGCTACTCGACCGGGTCGAGCATCATGCCGCAGAAGAAGAACCCCGACATCGCCGAGCTCGCCCGCGGCAAGTCAGGCCGGCTCATCGGCAACCTGTCCGGCCTGCTGGCGACCTTGAAGGGACTGCCGCTCGCGTACAACCGCGACCTGCAGGAGGACAAGGAGCCGGTCTTCGACTCGGTGCAGACGCTCGAGGTGCTGCTCCCGGCCTTCGCCGGCATGATCGCCACCCTGCGCTTCGACACGGAGCGGATGGCGGCGCTCGCGCCCCAGGGCTTCTCGCTCGCGACCGACGTGGCGGAGTGGCTCGTGAAGCAGCGGGTTCCGTTCCGTGACGCGCACGAGATCTCCGGCGCCCTGGTGCGTGCGTGCGAGGAGCAGGGGATCGGCCTGGAGGACGCGTCCGACGAGCTGCTGCTCTCGGTGTCGCCGCATCTCGTTCCCGCCGTGCGAGAGGTCCTCACGATCGAGGGATCCGTGGCGTCGAGGACCGGCGTCGGCGGCACCGCACCGGTGCGGGTGACCGAGCAGCGGGCCGAGCTCGTCGCCCGGGCGCAGGCCGCGGCGCACGCCCTCGGGCTGTAGGGCGTGCGCCGGGCCGGTGCAGGCCGGCTCAGTGCAGGTCGACGTCCGCCGCGGAACGGGTCCACCGGGTGAACCGCACGGTGAATCCGGCACGGGTCGGGGCGGCGAGGAGCGGACCGGCGGATGCCGCGGCCGTGCCGTCGAACGGAGCGACGCGCACCAGGCGCCAGGGGCCGTCGTCGGCACGAGCGCGGACGATCACGGCATCCGTCCACCGGCTCACGCGCACCGTGATCTCGCTCTCGAGCCACTCGTCCACATGTCCCACCGACCAGTCCGAGCCGCCGGCGGTGACGACGGCACCGAGTCCCAGGTGGTCGTCGGCGTACTCGACGCCGGCTTTCATCCAGTGCTCGGCGTCGATCCGTACGAAGACGCCGGCTTGATCGAACTGCCCGTCCCATGGTGCGCGGAAGGAGACCTCCATCGCCTCCCCGACGGCCAAGGGGGCGAGGAGGGCGTGCTCGGTGTCGTGGACGAAGCCGTAGGCGGTGTGTCGCCAGGCATCGCTGCCCTCGACGGCGGTGACCTCGAGCGCGTCGGTCTCGGTCACGGTCTGCGGGTCGTTGGTCCAGGTCCCGGCATCCCAGGCGATGATGTGCGATTCAGGCATGTTCCCAACATATAGCCATTCAGGGCATAAAGTGAAGTTATGCGTGTTATGGTTATGCCATGGTCATCGCCGTACTCGCTGACATCGTGGGCTCTCGCAAGCTCGATGATCGCACCGCCGCGCAACAGGTGCTGGACGAGACCATCGCGCAGGTCGAAGCCGACCTCCCGCTGGCCACTCAGTCGCTGACACCCACGGTGGGGGATGAGCAGCAGGGCGTCTATCGAGACCTCGGCGACGCTCTGGTCTCCCTCCTCATGATCCAGCTGCGGCTGCCCGACGGGATCGCCTTCCGGTTCGGCGTCGGCGTGGGGGAGGTCTCCGCGGTCGAATCCGTGCACGGCGAGCTCGCCGACGGCCCGGGGTGGTACGCGGCGCGGGCGGCGATCGACATCGTGCACGCCCGCGAAGGACGCGCCATACCGCGAGCGCGCACCTGGATTGTCGGAGCCCCGGGGCAGGATGAGGTCATGGAGAGCACGATCGCGGCGTCGAACGCCTACCTCCTCGTGCGTGACGAGCTGGTCGGCGCGATGAGCGAGCGCGAGCGTCGCCTGACCTATGGCCGCCTGATCGGCAGGTCGCAGCATGAGCTCGCCGACGAGGAGGGCATCTCCCAGCCGAGCGTCTCGAAGTCGCTGCGCAGCGCAGGGGCCGCGGCGGTCCTCGAAGGAGTAGCCGTCCTGCGAGGAGGATCCGCATGATCATCGCCGGATTCGTGCTCCTCGCCGTCGGCGCCGTCGACCTCGTCCGCCAGTTCGCGCCCCGTCGTTGGATCGGGTACCTGACCGTGGCCGTGCTGCTGCTGCTCCTGGGCAGCGTCAGCGACGCGCTGCTGCCGATGATCGCCGCGCTCGTGGTCGGTGCGCTCTGGGTCTGGTCGATGCCCGACGAGCGGAGGGCTCCGTTGGGCTTCTGGCCGGCGGTCCTTCTCGGTGTCCTGAGCGTCGGCGCGGTCGTGTCGCTCGGCGCGCGGGCGGATGCCGGGCTCATCGGCGACGTCTGGAGCCTGCGATCGCCCTTCGGCGACGTCTCGTTCGATCTCGCGATGCTCGTCCTCGGCGCGGGAGTCTTCCTCTTGGAGTCCTCCAATCTCGTGGTGCGCGCCGCGCTCGACGGCGAGCACACGTGGCGACCCGCCGATCCGGAGCCGGCCGTCCCCGTCGTCCCGGAGCCGACGACGCCGGTCCCGCTGGTACCGCCGGTCGGCGATGGGACGGATGCCGCTGTCGATGCGGCACCGACCAAGCCCGCCGATCCTCGTGGCGGCTTCAAGGGCGGACGCCTGATCGGCCCGCTCGAGCGCACGATCGTGATGATCCTCACCCTCGCCGCGGCTTACCCCGTTCTGGCCGCGATGCTGGCGGCGAAGGGCATCGTCCGCTTCCCGGAGATCTCCCGCGACGGCGAGACCGGTGCCCGCGCCGAGTACTTCCTCGTCGGCAGCCTCGTCAGCTGGGTCATCGCACTGAGCGCCGCTTTCCTCGTCTGGTGGGCGGCGCACAGCTGAGACCGAGGCGAGGTCGCGCGCTGATAGCCTGGAGCGCGTGTCAACTCCCGCTCTGACGACCGCGACTCCGGCGATCGACCCCACGTTCGAGAACGTGTGGGACGAACTGCTGTGGCGCGGGCTCGTCCATGTGTCCACCGACCAGGAGGCGCTCCGCGCCCTTCTCGCCGGAGACCCGATCACGTATTACTGCGGGTTCGATCCGACAGCGCCGAGCCTGCACCTCGGGAATCTCGTGCAGCTGCTGACGATGCGTCGCCTCCAGCTGGCAGGTCACAAGCCGCTGGGGCTCGTCGGCGGGTCCACCGGTCTCATCGGAGACCCGCGGCCCACGGCCGAGCGCACCCTGAACACGCGAGAGACCGTCGCCGAATGGGTCGACCGGCTGCGCACGCAGGTGGAGCGGTACCTCAGCTTCGACGGCGACAACGCCGCGCGCATGGTGAACAACCTCGACTGGACGGCGCCGATGTCGGCGATCGACTTCCTCCGCGAGATCGGGAAGCACTACCGTGTCGGCACGATGCTCAAGAAGGATGCCGTCGCGGCGCGGCTGAGTTCCGACGAGGGCATCAGCTACACCGAGTTCAGCTACCAGATCCTGCAGGGCATGGACTACCTCGAGCTGTACCGCCAGTACGGCTGCGTGCTGCAGACCGGCGGCTCCGACCAGTGGGGCAACCTCACCAGCGGCACCGACCTCATCCGTCGTGCCGAAGGGGTGTCCGCGCACGCCATCGGCACGCCGCTCATCACGAACAGCGACGGCACGAAGTTCGGCAAGAGCGAGGGCAACGCGATCTGGCTCGACGCCGAGATGTGCAGCCCGTACCGGATGTACCAGTTCTGGCTGAGCACCGCCGATGCCGACGTCATCGAGCGGCTGAAGGTCTTCACCTTCCTCAGCCGCGCCGAGATCGAGGAGTACGCCGCGCTGGTCGAGTCGGAGCCGTTCCGTCGCGCCGCGCAGAAGCGTCTCGCCCTCGAAGTCGTCGCCACGGTGCACGGCATCGATGCGACCGCCGCCGTGATCGCGGCATCCGAGGCATTGTTCGGGCAGGGCGACCTGACCGCTCTGGATCCGTCGACGCTGCGCACCGCGCTCGAAGAGCTTCCGAACGCGACGGTGGCCGCCGGCACGCCGGTGGTCGAAGCGCTGGTCGCGACCGAGCTCGTGTCGAGCCTGGGCGAAGCCCGACGTGCGATCGCCCAGGGCGGCGTCTCGCTCGACGGCGAACGCGTCGAGGACGAGGCGGCCACGGTTCAGGGTTCTCTTCCCGGCGGAGTCTCCGTGCTCCGCCGCGGCAAGAAGACCCTCGCGGGCGTCTTCATCGGCTGAGCAGCGGATGCCGTTCACGCCGAGTCACGCGGTCGTCGCGCTGCCCTTCATTCGCACGCCGCTGGTGCCGGCGGCGATCGCGATCGGTGCGATGACTCCTGATCTCCCGCTGTTCGTGCGCGGCGTCGGGCTGGACTACTCGTTCACCCACACCTTCGCGAACGTCGTGTGGACCGCGGCCGTGGCACTCGTGCTGTTCGTCCTCTGGCGCGCGGTGCTGCGTCCCGCCGTTCCGGAGCTCGCTCCGCGATGGCTCGCGCGACGTCTCCCCGAGGAGTGGTCCGTCGGCGCGGTCGAGGCCGCCGGACGAGCGGTGGGTGTGGGGGAGAAGCGCGTCTATCCGCTGCTGCTCGCCGTCTCGCTCATCCTCGGGGTGCTCTCGCACATCCTCTGGGATCTGTTCACGCACGAGGGACGATGGGGCGTGCAAGCGCTCCCCGCGCTCGCCGAGATGTGGGGTCCGCTCACCGGCTTCAAGTGGCTCCAGCACGGCTCGAGCGCGCTCGGGCTCGTGATCATCGGCGTGTGGGCGCTGCTCTGGCTGCGTCGGCATGATGCGCGTCCGGCCCTCTCGCAGCGGTTGCCGCATGGTGTCCGCGTCACGTGGTGGCTGTCGCTGCCCGTGATCCTGATCGCGGCGTGGGTCATCGGTCTGGTCGTCCTCGGACCGCTCGACGCGGAGTTCACCGTGCAGCACCTGGCGTATCGGGTTCTTCCCCCGGCGTGCGCGCTGTGGGGTGCCCTCACCCTGGTGCTGTGCGTCGTCCTGTCTCTGAGTCGGCGCTCTCACCAGCCCGGCTGATCCGCTCCCCAGGGGCGGGGCGCCGCGAACTCGAGGCCGGGAAGTGCCGGCTTCGCCGTCACCAGCTCGACATCACCGATGGAGAAGTGGGCGATGTGCGCTGCCGGATCGACTGCGACCTCGGCACCCGGCTCGGCTCGGCGCGGCATGCCGAGAAGCTCGGCGGCGACGCGTCGCAGCGACGTCTGCACCCACCACGAGCCGCCTTCGATCGCGCGGCGGCGCAACAGCATCGTGATCGCGGCAGCCAGCAGATACCCCGCGCTGTGGTCGAGCGCCTGAGCGGGCAGTGCTCCCGGACGCTCGCCGTCCGGGGACTCGATGAGCGCGATTCCCGACTCGGCCTGCACGAGGCTGTCGAAGCCCGCCCGTTGCGGATGGTCCGCGCCCCAGGCGCTGAGCTGGGCCACGACCAGTCCCGGATGCCGCCGCAACAATGACTGCGGATCGAGTCCGAGCCGGTCGAGCGCGGCGGGCCGGTACCCGAGAACCACGGCATCCGCTTCGGCGAGCAGCTCGTCGAACCGTGCGGATCGCGCATCCAGCAGGGTCGAGCGCTTGCCGTGGCCGGTGTCGAGGTGCTGCCATTCGGGTTCGAGCAGCCCTGGAGGGTCGACCCGCAGCACGTCGGCACCGAGCAGGGCGAGTGTGCGAGTGCAGACCGGACCTGCGATCACACGTGTGAGATCGAGGATGCGGATGCCCTCGAGCGGGCGCGATGCCGACCCGGGAAGGACAGCGCGCGGCGCAGCGGGGGAGTCGTATCCGCGGACGTCGAGCAACGGTGTCTGGCGGAGGGCGGCGTCCAGGGCAGGATGCTCCGCCATGACGGCGACGGCGAGTCCGCCTTCTGCGCTTATCGCCTCGATGGCTTCCGCTGACGTCAGCGCGGCAAGGGCGTCGCGCACGTCCGTGGCCTCCGCCGTGTCGCCCAATCGCAGTCCGGCACGAAGGCCGGCGGCATGATGCGGGTAGTTGCCGTGCGTGCGGATCCAACCGTCGGCCGTCTGCCAGAACCCCGAGAGTGCGGCCCACACCGGGGGAGCGGTGCCGTCGATCGTGAGGACGCGGTCGCTCCGGTACGCGGTGGCGATCCGGCCGGGGTCGAGCATCGATGGGTTCCGGCCGGCTGCGAGGGTCGCGGCACCGACGCTCGCCCAGGCGAGTCGGCCGGTGGCGAGGCGCGAAGGGAGCGGGACCGCCGTGGCCGGCTCGGCGACACCGTCGAGTGCCCGGGCTTCCCCGTCGAGCTCGCGCCAGACGCGGGAGAGGAGCGCGAGTCCCGCACTCACTCGGAGTCCTCGTCGACGCTGAGGAGGGACCGTCGTGCGGTGAGCATGAGCATGGCGCGATCGTACTCCTGACGCCCCAGGAGGCGGAAAACCCGCCTGATCCGGACAAACCGTCTGGCGAAGGCCGACGACACGCCCGGGGGTACTGCCTCGATTTGCCAGAACCCCGGAATCCACGTAACTTATTACTTGTTCGCCCCACAGGGAAGCGGAGAAGCCCAGAGCTTCACCCCCCTCAAGCGGAGAACCACTCCCGATCCTCTCTCACTTGAGAGATCAGACGCTTGCGTCTAGGATGGGAGGTCCACCCCTTCTGCAACTGGAATCGGCTGCGCAGCGGATCTACGATCCGCGCCGCGCGCTGATTTGACAAGCGAGTCGGGATGGCTAAGATAGAGAAGTTGCCCTTCGGGCCTGGCTGTGATGGCTGGGTCGTGGGAGCATCCGATCCTTGAGAACTCAACAGCGTGCACTTGTCAAATGCCAAATTATCCTCGTTCAGTCGTTTTTCGGCTGGGTGAGAATTCCTTTGGATCAAAGACCAACCTCCTTGTGGGGTTGGCATTCGGATGAAGTCAGCAATGAATTTGTCTCTTTGGTCAGCATCAAACTCGCTGCGTCACCGTTTTCCCGGTGGGGTATGCATTTCTTTTTTACGGAGAGTTTGATCCTGGCTCAGGATGAACGCTGGCGGCGTGCTTAACACATGCAAGTCGAACGGTGAACACGGAGCTTGCTCTGTGGGATCAGTGGCGAACGGGTGAGTAACACGTGAGCAACCTGCCCCTGACTCTGGGATAAGCGCTGGAAACGGCGTCTAATACTGGATATGTGACGTGACCGCATGGTCTGCGTCTGGAAAGATTTTTCGGTTGGGGATGGGCTCGCGGCCTATCAGCTTGTTGGTGAGGTAATGGCTCACCAAGGCGTCGACGGGTAGCCGGCCTGAGAGGGTGACCGGCCACACTGGGACTGAGACACGGCCCAGACTCCTACGGGAGGCAGCAGTGGGGAATATTGCACAATGGGCGCAAGCCTGATGCAGCAACGCCGCGTGAGGGATGACGGCCTTCGGGTTGTAAACCTCTTTTAGCAGGGAAGAAGCGAAAGTGACGGTACCTGCAGAAAAAGCGCCGGCTAACTACGTGCCAGCAGCCGCGGTAATACGTAGGGCGCAAGCGTTATCCGGAATTATTGGGCGTAAAGAGCTCGTAGGCGGTTTGTCGCGTCTGCTGTGAAATCCGGAGGCTCAACCTCCGGCCTGCAGTGGGTACGGGCAGACTAGAGTGCGGTAGGGGAGATTGGAATTCCTGGTGTAGCGGTGGAATGCGCAGATATCAGGAGGAACACCGATGGCGAAGGCAGATCTCTGGGCCGTAACTGACGCTGAGGAGCGAAAGGGTGGGGAGCAAACAGGCTTAGATACCCTGGTAGTCCACCCCGTAAACGTTGGGAACTAGTTGTGGGGTCCATTCCACGGATTCCGTGACGCAGCTAACGCATTAAGTTCCCCGCCTGGGGAGTACGGCCGCAAGGCTAAAACTCAAAGGAATTGACGGGGACCCGCACAAGCGGCGGAGCATGCGGATTAATTCGATGCAACGCGAAGAACCTTACCAAGGCTTGACATATACGAGAACGGGCCAGAAATGGTCAACTCTTTGGACACTCGTAAACAGGTGGTGCATGGTTGTCGTCAGCTCGTGTCGTGAGATGTTGGGTTAAGTCCCGCAACGAGCGCAACCCTCGTTCTATGTTGCCAGCACGTAATGGTGGGAACTCATGGGATACTGCCGGGGTCAACTCGGAGGAAGGTGGGGATGACGTCAAATCATCATGCCCCTTATGTCTTGGGCTTCACGCATGCTACAATGGCCGGTACAAAGGGCTGCAATACCGCGAGGTGGAGCGAATCCCAAAAAGCCGGTCCCAGTTCGGATTGAGGTCTGCAACTCGACCTCATGAAGTCGGAGTCGCTAGTAATCGCAGATCAGCAACGCTGCGGTGAATACGTTCCCGGGTCTTGTACACACCGCCCGTCAAGTCATGAAAGTCGGTAACACCTGAAGCCGGTGGCCTAACCCTTGTGGAGGGAGCCGTCGAAGGTGGGATCGGTAATTAGGACTAAGTCGTAACAAGGTAGCCGTACCGGAAGGTGCGGCTGGATCACCTCCTTTCTAAGGAGCACTTGGAGTCTTCGGACTTCCAGAACCCAGATCGAAGGCATACGTTCTTCGCTGGGAGCTCATGGGTGGAACATTTGACATGACATCAAGATCTGATCTTGGAGCTAGTACGTCGTTCTTCGGAGCGGTTGGAAGGTTCTGGGTGAGGGGGCGGGTGTCTGCACGCTGTTGGGTCCTGAGGGACCGGATGCGCACTGGCCTTCGGGTTGGGTGCACAGTCGGTTACTCTGGACCTTTTGTCGTTTCCCCGGTTTGGGGTGGCGTCAAGGGGTACCGCCCGTACTTTGAGAACTACACAGTGGACGCGAGCATCTTGCAGCAGCCTTCGGGTTGTTGCACAAGATGATCTTAAAGATCATTAGTCAATTTCAATCCAAACCTCTTTTTGGGGTTTGGTGTCGATTCTGATTCAAACTCATGTGATTTCAAGTCTTTAAGAGCAAACGGTGGATGCCTTGGCATCTGGAGCCGAAGAAGGACGTAGCAATCTGCGATAAGCCTCGGGGAACTGATAAGCAAGTTTTGATCCGAGGGTGTCCGAATGGGGAAACCCCGCTGGGCGGCGTGCCGACCTAGTGACTCCCGCCTGAATATATAGGGCGGGTAGAGGGAACGTGGGGAAGTGAAACATCTCAGTACCCACAGGAAGAGAAAGCAACCGCGATTCCGTTAGTAGTGGCGAGCGAAACCGGAACAGGCTAAACCTAGCGTGTGTGATAGCCGGCAGGTGTTGCACGTTGGGGGTTGTGGGACTTTTCAGTCATCTCTGCCGAGGTGGCGGCGTTACAAGAAGGTATAGACGAACGGTCTTGAAAGGCCGGTCATAGAGGGTGCCAACCCCGTAGTCGAAATGCCTTGCTTGGCGCGAAGAGTATCCCAAGTAGCACGGGGCCCGTGAAATCCCGTGTGAATCTGTCAGGACCACCTGATAAGCCTAAATACTCCCAGATGACCGATAGCGGACAAGTACCGTGAGGGAAAGGTGAAAAGTACCCCGGGAGGGGAGTGAAATAGTACCTGAAACCGTTTGCTTACAAACCGTTGGAGCCTCCTTAGTAGGGGTGACAGCGTGCCTTTTGAAGAATGAGCCTGCGAGTTAGCGATATGTGGCGAGGTTAACCCGTGTGGGGTAGCCGTAGCGAAAGCGAGTCTGAATAGGGCGATTCAGTCGCATGTCCTAGACCCGAAGCGAAGTGATCTATCCATGGCCAGGTTGAAGCGACGGTAAGACGTCGTGGAGGACCGAACCCACTTAGGTTGAAAACTGAGGGGATGAGCTGTGGATAGGGGTGAAAGGCCAATCAAACTTCGTGATAGCTGGTTCTCTCCGAAATGCATTTAGGTGCAGCGTTGCGTGTTTCTTGCCGGAGGTAGAGCTACTGGATGGCCGATGGGCCCTACAAGGTTACTGACGTCAGCCAAACTCCGAATGCCGGTAAGTGAGAGCGCAGCAGTGAGACTGTGGGGGATAAGCTTCATAGTCGAGAGGGAAACAACCCAGACCACCAACTAAGGTCCCAAAGCGCGTGCTAAGTGGGAAAGGATGTGGAGTTGCCTTGACAACCAGGAGGTTGGCTTAGAAGCAGCCACCCTTGAAAGAGTGCGTAATAGCTCACTGGTCAAGTGATTCCGCGCCGACAATGTAACGGGGCTCAAGCACGCCACCGAAGTTGTGGCATTGACATTATTGGTAGGCCTTCGTGGTCCAGCCGTGTTGATGGGTAGGAGAGCGTCGTGTGGCCAGCGAAGCGGCGGTGTAAACCAGCCGTGGAGGCTACACGAGTGAGAATGCAGGCATGAGTAGCGAATGACGTGTGAGAAACACGTCCTCCGAAAGACCAAGGGTTCCAGGGTCAAGCTAATCTTCCCTGGGTAAGTCGGGACCTAAGGCGAGGCCGACAGGCGTAGTCGATGGACAACGGGTTGATATTCCCGTACCGGCGAAGAACCGCCCAAGCTAATCCAGTAGTGCTAAGTGTCTGAATCCCAGTGACTGATCCCTTCGGGGTGACGCTCTGGGCCTAGCGCACGACCCCATTCTGGTGCGGTTAGCGTATTAACAGGTGTGACGCAGGAAGGTAGCCCAGCCCGGCGATGGTTGTCCGGGTGCAAGTGCGTAGGCCGAACGGTAGGCAAATCCGCCGTTCACATAGGCTGAGACACGATGCGGATAATAAGTGGGTGATCCTATGCTGCCAAGAAAAGCATCGACGCGAGGTTCTAGCCGCCCGTACCCCAAACCGACTCAGGTGGTCAGGTAGAGAATACCAAGGAGATCGAGAGAATCGTGGTTAAGGAACTCGGCAAAATGCCCCCGTAACTTCGGGAGAAGGGGGGCCATCCACTTATACGGACTTGCTCCGAAAAGGGTGTGGTGGCCGCAGAGACTAGTGGGTAGCGACTGTTTACTAAAAACACAGGTCCGTGCCAAGTCGCAAGACGATGTATACGGACTGACGCCTGCCCGGTGCTGGAAGGTTAAGAGGACCGGTTAGCCGCAAGGCGAAGCTGAGAATTTAAGCCCCAGTAAACGGCGGTGGTAACTATAACCATCCTAAGGTAGCGAAATTCCTTGTCGGGTAAGTTCCGACCTGCACGAATGGCGTAACGACTTCCCAACTGTCTCAACCGCGAACTCGGCGAAATTGCATTACGAGTAAAGATGCTCGTTACGCGCAGCAGGACGGAAAGACCCCGTGACCTTTACTACAGCTTGGTATTGGTGTTCGGTGTGGCTTGTGTAGGATAGGTGGGAGACTTTGAAGCATGGACGCCAGTTCGTGTGGAGTCATTGTTGAAATACCACTCTGGTCACTCTGGATATCTAACTTCGAACCGTAATCCGGTTCAGGGACAGTGCCTGGTGGGTAGTTTAACTGGGGCGGTTGCCTCCCAAAAAGTAACGGAGGCGCCCAAAGGTTCCCTCAACCTGGTTGGCAATCAGGTGTCGAGTGTAAGTGCACAAGGGAGCTTGACTGTGAGACTGACAGGTCGAGCAGGGACGAAAGTCGGGACTAGTGATCCGGCAGTGGCTTGTGGAAGCGCTGTCGCTCAACGGATAAAAGGTACCTCGGGGATAACAGGCTGATCTTGCCCAAGAGTCCATATCGACGGCATGGTTTGGCACCTCGATGTCGGCTCGTCGCATCCTGGGGCTGGAGTAGGTCCCAAGGGTTGGGCTGTTCGCCCATTAAAGCGGTACGCGAGCTGGGTTTAGAACGTCGTGAGACAGTTCGGTCCCTATCCGCTGCGCGCGTAGGAAATTTGAGAGGATCTGACCCTAGTACGAGAGGACCGGGTTGGACGAACCTCTGGTGTGTCAGTTGTTCCGCCAGGAGCACCGCTGATTAGCTACGTTCGGGATGGATAACCGCTGAAAGCATCTAAGCGGGAAGCCGGCCTCAAGATGAGATTTCCATACCTTCGGGTGAGAGGCTCCCAGCCAGACTACTGGGTTGATAGGCCAGATGTGGAAGTGCAGTAATGCATGCAGCTGACTGGTACTAATAAGCCGATGACTTGATAACACACCGTTTGTTGGTGCTACGCGTCCACTGAGTGGTTCTCGATGTACGGTCGAGAACCGCATAACAACAATGACTTTGTTATGTGTTTGATTGAAACATCAATAGTGTTTCGGCGGCCATAGCGTGAGGGAAACGCCCGGTTACATTCCGAACCCGGAAGCTAAGCCTCACAGCGCCGATGGTACTGCAGGGGGGACCCTGTGGGAGAGTAGGACACCGCCGGACTTCTTTTAAGCAAATGGCCACCCATCGATGGGTGGCCATTTTGCGTTTATACGAAAACAGGGAGCATCATGCCGGAAGACGAAGAGCGCCGTCCGCGTCGCGACAACGACAACGGATCGCGCAATCAGCGTCCTTCCGGCGGCCGCCCCGCATACAACCGCGACTCCGCGCCTAGCCGCGACTCCGCGCCTCGCCGCGACGGCGACAACCGCTCCGGCGACCGCGCTCCGCGTCGTGAGGGTGGCGGTTATAGCCGTGATTCCGCTCCGCGTCGTGAGGGTGGCGGGTACAACCGCGACTCTGCACCGCGTCGTGACGGCGACAACCGCTCCGGCGACCGCGCCCCTCGTCGCGAGGGTGGGGGCTACAACCGTGACTCGGCTCCTCGTCGTGAGGGTGGCGGGTACAACCGTGACTCGGCTCCGCGCCGTGAGGGTGGCGGCTACAACCGCGACTCTGCACCGCGTCGTGAAGGTGGCGGCTACAACCGCGACTCTGCACCGCGTCGTGAGGGTGGCGGCTATAACCGCGATTCCGCGCCTCGCCGCGATGGCGACAACCGCTCCGGAGACCGTGCTCCGCGTCGTGAGGGTGGCGGTTACAACCGCGATTCTGCACCGCGTCGTGAGGGCGGCGGTTACAACCGGGACTCTGCTCCGCGTCGTGAGGGCGGCGGTTACAACCGCGACTCTGCTCCGCGTCGTGAGGGTGGCGGTTACAACCGCGATTCGGCACCTCGTCGCGAGGGCGACAACCGCTCCGGCGACCGCGCCCCGCGGCGTGAGGGTGGCGGCTACAACCGTGACTCTGCGCCTCGTCGTGAGGGTGGCGGGTACAACCGCGATTCCGCTCCGCGTCGTGAGGGCGGCGGGTACAACCGTGACTCTGCTCCGCGTCGTGAGGGTGGCGGCTACAACCGGGACTCCGCCCCGCGTCGTGAGGGTGGCGGCTACAACCGCGATTCCGCTCCGCGTCGTGAGGGTGGCGGCTACAACCGTGACTCCGCTCCGCGTCGTGAGGGTGGCGGCTACAACCGTGACTCCGCTCCGCGTCGTGAGGGTGGCGGCTACAACCGCGACTCTGCTCCTCGTCGCGATTCCGGATCTGACCGCGACCGCGCCCGTTCCTACCCGCAGCGCGGGGGCTCGGGGCGCGAGCGCCCGGTCCAGGCGGCGGACGAGCGTCCGCGCTTCAACGACCCGCACATCCCGGACGAGGTCACGGCCCGCGACCTGCACACCTCGGCGCGCAATGAGCTCAAGACACTGAGCAAGGAGAATGCGGAGCTCGTCGCCCGCCACCTCGCCATGGCCTCCCAGCTCATCGACGAGGATCCGGCGCTGGCTCACGAGCACGCGCTGGCGGCCTCGCGCCGTGCCGGACGTATCGCCATCGTGCGCGAGACGCTCGGTATCACCGCCTACGCGACCGAGGACTTCGCTCTCGCTCTGCGCGAGCTGCGCACCTACCGTCGCATCTCCGGCAAGGACGACCAGATCGCCCTCATGGTGGACAGCGAACGCGGTATCGGTCGACCGGACCGCGCCCTCGAGACCGGCCGCGCCGTCGATCGCACGGCTCTCACGACACCGGTGCGGGTGGCGCTCGCGATCGCGATGTCGGGTGCCCGTCTGGACCAGGGCGATCTCGAACTGGCGCTGGGCGAGCTCGAGATCCCGGAACTCGACCCCGATCGCGCCTTCGAGTGGAGCCCGGCGCTGTTCGCAGCGCGCGCTGCCGTGCTCGAGGACCTCGGTCGCGAGGAGGAAGCGGCCTTCTGGGCGCACCGCGCGGATGTCGCCGCCGAGGCGCTGGGCGTCGATGAAGCCGGCGATGAGGAGCTCTTCGTCGAGGACGGCCTCATCGAGGGCGACTTAGACGACGAAGAGACCGCCTCGGATGCTGACGCCGAGGCTGACGTGGAGCCCGCCGCGGAGGAGCCGTCTCAGCAAAGCGCAGCAGAAGACTCTGCTACCGACGAGCACGCAGCAGAAGACTCTGCTACCGACGAGGCTGCCGCCGATGAAGCCGCAGCCGACGAGTTCACGGTCGAGGACGAGGTCCGCGAGCTCCTCGGCGAGGACGAGGAATCCGACGACTCCGACGACTCCGACGACTCCGACGACTCGGACGACTTGGACGGCTCTGGGGACGACGAGAAGGCTCAGGGCACGGAGCAGGACGCGTAGTGGCGCTGTTCTCCCGGAAGCGACCGGCCGCGTCCACTCCGCTCGACGGCGTCGACACGGTCCTGGCCGATCTGGACGGTGTGGTCTACGCAGGCCCCGGCGCGCTCCCGTTCGCGGTCGACAGCCTGAACCGCGCGGGGGAGTCGGCTCGCCTCGGCTACATCACGAACAACGCTGCCCGCACCGATGCGTCCGTCGCGGAGCACCTGAGCAGCCTCGGTCTCGAGGTCGCGGCATCCGACGTCGTGACGAGCCCGCAGGCCGCGATGCGCCTTCTGGCCGGCATCCTTCCTGCTCCTGCCACGATCCTCGTGGTCGGCGGGGACGGTCTGGTCGACGAGGTCACGAAGGCCGGCTACACGGTCACCCGCAGCGCTGAGGACTCCCCGGCCGCGGTCGTGCAGGGATTCGCTCCCGAGGTGGCCTGGACAGACCTGGCCGAGGCGGCGTTCGCCCTCAAGCTGCCCGAGGAAGAGGGTGGCATTCCCTGGATCGCCACGAACACCGACTGGACGATCCCGCGCGAGCGCGGTGTCGCCCCCGGCAACGGCACCCTGGTGTCTGCCGTGCACACCGCGATCGGCCGCCTGGCGACCGTCGCCGGCAAGCCGGAGGCTCCGATCTTCGAGGAGGCCCTCGCGCGCTTCGGCGCGCAGAAGGCGCTGTTCATCGGCGACCGCCTCGACACCGACATCATGGGAGCGAGCCGGGTCGGCATCGACTCGGTACTGGTGCTCACCGGCATCGATCGCCCCAAGCACGTGCTGGCAGCTCCGGAGGGCTCGCGTCCCACATACATCCTCGGCGACCTGCGCGAGCTGCACGAGCCGTACCCTGAGGCGATCGAGAAGGACGGCGTGTTCCACGTGAACGGAGCCGCCGTGCGCGTGTCCGGCGCGGATGTCGAGATCGTCGCCGAATCGGGCGTGCAGATCGACCTGCTCCGGGCAGGCGCCGCGGCGATCTGGGCATCCGGCACACCGGTGTTCGTCCTGCGCGTTCCCGAGCGCCTCTACGACGATCCGTTCCACCGGCCCTGATCCGGGGTCGCCGTGGCTCCGTCTTCTGTCCGCCGCGCCGCGTACAGTAGGACCGTGAGCGATGAGACGACGAGCACGCCGACCGACGGTCTGTGGAGTCGCCTGCGCCTGATCGAGGGACAGCCGCTCCCCGCCCGTGCCGATGCCTATTCGGCCCTGCACGACGAGCTCTCCCGCCGCCTCGAGACCGGCGCGAAGCTCGACCAACGGGAGACCCCGGGATCCCGATGACGCGACTCGACGCCGCCCTCGCCGCCCGAGGACTCGCCCGGTCGCGCAGCCACGCCGCCACCCTCATCTCCGAGGGGCTCGTGAGCGTCGACGGCCGACCGGTCGTGAAGTCCTCGACGCCGGTGACCGACGAGGCGGAGATCACGATCGCCGGCTCCGACCACTACGTCGGCCGTGCCGCGCACAAGCTCATCGCGGGCCTGGACGGCTTCGCGATCCCGGTGGAGGGAAGGCTCGCGCTCGACATGGGCGCCTCGACCGGTGGCTTCACCCAGGTGCTGCGTGAGCGCGGCGCCCGACGAGTGCTCGCTGTCGACGTGGGGCACGGCCAGTTGGCGCCGTCGATCGCCGCCGACGAAGGCGTGGTGGCCGTCGAGGGCTACAACGTGCGCCACATGACGCCGGAGAATCTCGCCGTGGCGACGGGGGAGCAGTCGCCACCGGAGCTCCTCGTCGGCGACCTGTCGTTCATCTCCCTCGAGCTCGTGCTGCCGGCCGTCGCGGGAGTCGCCGCGCCGGGTTCCGATATCCTGCTCCTCGTGAAGCCGCAGTTCGAGGTCGGCCGCACCGCCGTGCGCGGCGGTCTGGTGACCGACCCCGCCACGCGCGCGGATGCCGTCGCCCGGACCGTATGGAGCGCCTGGGATATCGGCCTCGGCATGCTCGGCATCCTTCCCTCCCCGATCCTCGGCACGCACGGCAACGCCGAATATCTCGTGCACCTCGCGCCGGGACGAGGCAGCAATCCGACAGAATGGTTGGACAGCATCAATCGACTGGCAGGGGGACGATGAACGAGCGCAGGATCCTGGTCGTCGCCCACGCCGGCCGCGTCGAGACCGTGGAGGCGGCGCGTCGCGTGATCGACGCGCTGCGTGGTGCGGGCGCCCGTCCGTTCCTCGCCGCAGACGACCATGCCGCGCTCACCGCGGTCGACGGCTTCTTCACCGACGTCGATGTCCTCGACGGCTCGTCCGAGTCCGCGGACCTCGAGCTCGCGATCGTGTTGGGCGGGGACGGAACCATCCTGCGGGCGGCCGAGCTCGTCCGTGACAGCGGTGCGCCCGTGCTCGGCATCAACATGGGGCACGTCGGCTTCCTCGCGGAGATCGATCGCGATGACATGGATGACGCGGTGCGCCGCGTGATCGACCGCGACTACGAGGTCGAGGAGCGTCTCGCGCTGTCGGTGCGGGTGAAGGATGCCGCAGGCGCGGTCGTCTTCGACACCTGGGCGCTCAACGAGGCGACGGTCGAGAAGGCCAGCCGCGAGCGGATGATCGAGGTCGTGCTCGAGATCGACGGCCGACCGCTGTCCAGTTTCGCGTGCGACGGCATGGTGGTCTCGACGCCGACCGGCTCGACCGCCTACAACTTCTCCGCCGGCGGGCCGGTGATCTGGCCGAGCGTCGAGGCGATCGCCGTGGTGCCACTGTCGGCGCATGCGCTGTTCGCCAAGCCGCTCGTCGTCAGTCCCGACGCCGCTGTCGCCATCGAGATGCTGGAGCGCACCGACGGCTCCGGCATCCTGTGGTGCGATGGCCGGCGCTCGCACGACCTGCCTCCGGGCGCTCGCGTCGTCGTCCGCCGGTCCTCCCGTCCGGTGCGCCTGGCGCGGCTGCACCACGCCGCCTTCACCGACCGCCTCGTGCGCAAGTTCCGTCTGCCCGTCGAAGGATGGCGCGGGCAGGAGCCGGGGAAGACGCCATGATCGAGGAGATGCGGATGCAGGGCCTCGGCGTGATCGCCGACGCGGTGCTGCCCCTCGGACCTGGCTTCACGGCGATCACGGGTGAGACCGGCGCGGGCAAGACGATGGTGGTCACCGGCCTCGGACTGCTGCTGGGTCAGCGTGCCGATTCCGGTGCCGTGCGCGCCGGGTCCGCGCAGGCCTCGGTCGCCGGTGTCTGGATCGTCCCGGAGAAGGGCGATGTTGCCGATATCGTGACGGATGCCGGGGGCGAGCTCGAACCCGCCGGCACCGACCTCGCCGAGCTCTACGTGTCGCGCACCCTGAGCGCCGAGGGCCGCAGTCGTGCCAGCGTCGGCGGTCGCGCTGCCCCTGCCGGCGTGCTGTCCGCTCTCGCCGAGGAACTCGTGGTCGTTCATGGCCAGTCCGAGCAGCTCCGGCTGCGCTCAGCAGCCGCGCAGCGCGACGCGCTCGACCGCTTCGGCGGCGCCCCCGTCGCGAAAGCCCTCGAGGCGTACACGGCATCCTTCGCCCGTTGGCGGGCGCTCGACGCCGAGATCACCGAGATCTCCGAGAACCGCGATCGCCGCGCCGAGGAGGCCGCGCGTCTCCGCGAGGCCCTCGCGCTCATCGAGGCGACCGCGCCGGAGCCGGGGGAGGACCAGGAGCTCAGCGAACGCGCCGAGCGCCTCGCCAACTCCGAGGAGCTGCGACTGGCGGCATCCCTCGCCCACGGCGCGCTGTCCAGCGAGGAGGGCGAGCCCGATGCGTCCGCCCTCGTCGCGGAGGCCCGCCGTCTGCTCGAGCGCGTGTCCGACTCGAAGCTCACCGAGATCGCGGAGAGCATCGCCGACATCGGCTATCGCATCGCGGATGTCGCCGGCCTCCTGTCCGCATACCTCGCGGATCTCGACGAATCGGGGCCGCACGAGCTCGCCGCCGTCGAGGAGCGTCGCGCCGCCCTGGGAACGCTGGTCCGCGCGCACGGTTCGCTCGATGAGGCGCTCGAGGTGTGGCGGACCGGGTCTGCGCGTCTCGCCGAACTCAACGACGACGGAGAGCGGATCGAGCGGCTCGCCGAGGAACGGGATGCGGTGCGTGCCGAGCTCGACGCGCACGCCGCCGTCCTGACCGC
Source organism: Microbacterium sp. A8/3-1 (assembly GCF_040267695.1). NCBI lineage: Bacteria > Bacillati > Actinomycetota > Actinomycetes > Micrococcales > Microbacteriaceae > Microbacterium > Microbacterium sp. A8/3-1. Next base: position 270,523 of record NZ_CP158357.1, read on the forward strand.
CGAGCGGACATCGGCCGCCACGCGTCTGGGCGCGGCGGTCACCGAGGAGCTGCACGCCCTCGCGATGCCGGACGCGCGTCTCGAGGTGGCCGTCTCGGAAGGCGCCGAGAGCACGCACGGCCGCGACGACGTCGCGATCCTCCTCGCGCCGCACCCGGGCGCCGAGCCCCGTTCCGTCGGAAAGGGCGCCTCCGGGGGAGAGCTCTCCCGGGTGATGCTGGCGATCGAGGTCGTCATCGCCGCAACCGACCCGGTGCCGACCTTCGTCTTCGACGAGGTCGACGCGGGCATCGGCGGGGCTGCGGCGATCGAAGTGGGACGGCGACTCGCCCGGCTTGCAGAGAAGTCACAAGTCATCGCGGTCACGCATCTCGCGCAGGTCGCGGCCTTCGCGAACAATCACCTGTCCGTCGTGAAGGCCAACGACGGCGCCGTCACCGCCTCCAGTGTGCGGCTTCTGGAGGGCGAGGAGCGGGAGGCCGAGATGGCCCGCCTGCTGTCGGGACTCGCCGATTCGGACGCTGCACTGACCCATGCCCGAGAACTTCTCAGCCTCGGCACCCCTGCTGCCTGATAGGATCGAAGCCCGTGATGAACTCTTCTTCTGCGGGGCCCAAGAACGACACGACCAAGCACATTTTTGTGACAGGTGGTGTCGTTTCGTCTTTGGGCAAGGGACTCACGGCGGCCAGCCTGGGCAACCTCCTCACCGCTCGCGGCCTGCGTGTCGTGATGCAGAAGCTCGACCCGTACCTGAACGTCGACCCGGGCACGATGAACCCGTTCCAGCACGGCGAGGTCTTCGTGACCGACGACGGCGCCGAGACCGACCTCGACATCGGGCACTACGAGCGGTTCCTCGACATCAACCTGTCGCAGGCCGCAAACGTGACGACCGGCCAGATCTACTCGCAGGTCATCGCGCGCGAGCGCCGCGGCGAGTACCTCGGAGACACCGTGCAGGTCATCCCGCACATCACCGACGAGATCAAGCGCCGCATGCGCCTGCAGGCGCATGAAGAGCCGCGTCCTGACGTGATCATCACCGAGGTCGGCGGCACGGTCGGCGACATCGAGTCGCAGCCGTTCCTCGAGGCCGCCCGCCAGCTCCGTCACGAGCTCGGCCGCGACAGCGTGTTCTTCGTTCACGTCTCTCTGGTGCCCTTCATGGGCGCGTCCGGCGAGCAGAAGACCAAGCCGACCCAGCACTCGGTCGCCGCCCTCCGCCAGGTCGGCATCCAGCCCGACGCGCTCGTGCTCCGCAGCGACCGCCCGGTCAGCGCGAGCAACCGCAACAAGATCGCGCTCATGTGCGACGTCGACGTCGAAGCCGTGATCAACACGGTCGACCTGCCGAGCATCTACGACATCCCGTCGACGCTCAACGATCAGGGACTCGACTCCTTCATCGTGCGCCGCCTCGGCCTCGCCGAGAAGTCTGCCGAAGAGGTCGACTGGACGCGCTGGAGCAAGGTCCTGCACGCTGTGCACAACCCCAAGCACGAGGTCACGATCGGCCTCGTCGGCAAGTACATCGATCTGCCTGATGCCTACCTCTCCGTGACCGAGGCGCTCAAGGCCGGCGGGTTCGCCCAGGAGACCAAGGTAAACATCCGCTGGATCCCCTCCGACCTCTGCGAGACCCCCGAGGGCGCGCAGGAGCAGCTGGCCCAGCTCGACGGCATCTGCGTGCCCGGTGGCTTCGGCATCCGCGGCATCGAGGGCAAGCTGGGGGCGCTCAAGTTCGCCCGCGAACAGGGCATCCCGACGCTCGGCCTCTGCCTCGGCCTCCAGTGCATGGTGATCGAGTACGCGCGCGACGTGGCCGGCATCGCCGGAGCATCGTCCAGCGAGTTCGACCCCGAGACCTCGGAGCCCGTGATCGCGACGATGGCCGAGCAGATCGAGATCCTCGACGGCGGCGACCTGGGCGGCACGATGCGGCTCGGTCTGTACCAGGCGGCTCTCGCCGAAGGTTCGCTCGCCCGTGAGCTCTACGGCACCCCTGAGGCCTCGGAGCGGCACCGTCACCGCTACGAGGTGAACAACGCGTACCGCGATCGTCTCTCCGAGGCGGGGCTCGTGTTCTCCGGTCTCAACCCGGAACTCGATCTCGTCGAGTACGTCGAGCTGCCGCGCGACGTGCACCCGTACTACATCGCCACGCAGGCGCACCCCGAGCTGCGCTCGCGTCCGACGGCCCCGCATCCGCTGTTCCGCGGACTCGTCGGCGCCGCGATCGAGCGCCACCGCGCCAGCGAGCTCTTCGACGTCAGCGCCGATGACTGACCCGGTGCCGATGACGGACCCGGTGGGGGAGCTCCGCGACGAGCCCTTCTCACCCGAGGTGCTCACGAGCGACCTCGTCTACGAGGGCAAGGTCTGGGACGTGCGCTCCGACCGGGTGCGGTACGGCGACGGCGAGATGGTGCGGCAGTACGTCGCGCACACCGGTGCCGTGGCGATCCTCGCGCTGGACGACGACGGCCGTGTCCTGCTGATCCAGCAGTACCGGCATCCGATCCGCCACCGTGACTGGGAGCTGCCGGCCGGTCTTCTCGACATCGCCGGCGAGGAGCCGCTCGAGGCGGCGAAGCGCGAACTCGCCGAGGAAGCCGACCTGGTCGCCGCGCACTGGGAACCGCTGGTGTCGTCGTGGACCACGCCGGGCGGCAACGACGAGATGATCCACATCTTCCTCGCGACGGGCATCTCGGCCGCCGAGTCCGCGCATGACCGCGAGGACGAGGAGGCCGACATCCGCGTCGAGTGGGTGCCGCTCTCGGCCGCGGTCGATGCCGTCCTCGCCGGGCGCATGCGCAACGGCATCCTGTCGATCGGAGTGCTCGCGGCGTCGCAGAGGCTGCGCGATCGGCCCTGAGGATGCTGCTTCCTCGCGCTCTCGACCTCTACCTGCGGCACGTCACGATCGAGCGCGGTCTGAGCGAGCACACCATCGCCGCCTACCGGAGGGATCTGGGGGGCTATCTGGAGTGGCTGGCGGCTGACGGGATCGTCGACACCGCCGAGATCACCCCGGCGGTGATAGGGCGCTTCATCACGGAGCGATCGTCGGCCGAACCGCCCCCGGCGTCGACCAGCCTCGCCCGGCTGCAGTCGTCGGTGCGGGGCTGGCATCGCTTCCTCGCCAGAGAGGGCGTCGAAGTCGATGACCCGAGCGGGAGGCTCCGCCCGCCGAAGGCGCCGCGTCGGCTTCCGAAGGCCCTGACGATCGACCAGGTCGAGCGCCTTCTCGCCGCGCCGTCGCCGGAAGGCCCCGTCGGCATCCGCGATCGTGCCCTGCTCGAGCTGCTGTACGCGACGGGTGCCCGTGTGTCCGAGGCGATCGGGCTCGACGTCGACGACCTCGCCCACGGCGATGTGCTGCGCCTGCGCGGCAAGGGGTCGAAGGAGCGCATCGTGCCGATCGGGTCGTACGCCCGCGATGCCGTCGACGCCTACCTGACCAGAGTGCGCCCGGGGCTCGCCGCGAAGGGACGGGCATCCGCCCGGCTGTTCCTGGGGGCCCGCGGAGCGCCGCTGTCCCGGCAGAGCGCCTGGCTGATCATCCGGGCGGCGGCGGAGAGCGCCCAGATCACGAGCGAGGTCTCACCGCACACGCTGCGGCACTCCTTCGCGACGCACCTGCTGCAGGGCGGCGCCGACGTGCGCGTGGTGCAGGAGCTCCTCGGCCACGCATCCGTCGCGACGACGCAGATCTACACCCACGTGTCGGTCGACACGCTGCGCGACATCTACGCGACCTCGCATCCCCGCGCCCGCTGAGGCGCTGTGCCGCGTGCCGGGAGGCCGGAGAACAGGGCGGCCGCTAGAATCGACCAAGCACGAAGGAGCAGGAGAACCGGTGGTTGAGAAAGCGGCGAAGTCCAGGGCGAAGGCACAGAAGGCCGACGAGACCCCCATGGGACCCACCGGCCGTCCGTATCACGGGTTCGCCACGCCCGAGCCGCTGAAGTCGCACGGTCCGGCGCGCATCATCGCGCTGTGCAACCAGAAGGGCGGCGTCGGCAAGACGACGACCACCATCAACCTCGCCGCGGCCCTCGCCGAGTACGGTCGCAAGGTGCTCGCGGTCGACTTCGATCCGCAGGGCGCGCTCTCCGCCGGTCTCGGCATCCAGACGCACGACGTCCCGACGGTCTACGACCTCCTGCTCGACACGAAGCGCGACGCGCACGATGCGATCGTGCACTCGAGCGTTGAGGGCCTCGACGTCATGCCGGCGAACATCGACCTCTCCGCCGCCGAGGTGCATCTCGTCAACGAGGTCGCTCGTGAGACGATCCTCGCCCGCGTGCTCCGCCAGGTGGCTGGGGAGTACGACGTCATCCTCGTGGACTGCCAGCCGTCTCTCGGACTGCTCACCGTGAACGCCCTCACGGCCGCGCACGGTGTGATCATCCCGCTCGAGTGCGAGTTCTTCGCGCTGCGCGGTGTCGCGCTGCTGATCGAGACCATCGACAAGGTCCGCGACCGGCTCAACCCGTCGATCACGATGGACGGCCTGCTCGCGACGATGTACGACGCACGCACGCTGCACTCCCGCGAAGTGCTCGAGCGCGTGGTGGAGACGTTCGGCGACGACGTGCTGGAGACCGTGATCGGCCGCACCGTGAAGTTCCCGGATGCCTCGGTCTCGGGTGTGCCCATCACCGAGTTCGCTCCGGAGCACGCCGCCGCCCAGGCGTACCTGCGGCTGGCGCGGGAGCTGGTCGCCCGTGGCGCCGTCGCCTGACGAGACTCCTGACCGGGCGGACGAGATCGCGGATCCCGCCGAGGGATTCCGTGTCTCGCTGTCGAACTTCGACGGCCCCTTCGACCTGCTGCTGAACCTCATCTCCAAGCACGAGATGGATATCACGGAGGTGTCGCTGAGCGCGGTCACCAACGAGTTCATCGCCTATCTGAGCCAGCTCGACGACGACGAGGAGCTCGATCAGGCATCCGAGTTCCTGGTCGTCGCCGCCACGCTGCTCGACATGAAGGTGGCTGGCCTCCTGCCGCAGGGCGAACTGGTCGACGCCGAGGCGGTGGCGCTGCTCGAAGCCCGTGACCTGCTGTTCGCCCGCCTGCTGCAGTACCGGGCGTTCAAGGAGGTCTCAAGCTGGTTCGCCCGCTGCCTGCAGCGCGAGGACCGACGACACGTGCGCGCGGTGCGCCTCGACGAGAAGCACCGCCGTCAGACACCGGAGCTCGTCTGGTCGCTCACGGCCGACGACTTCGCCGCCCTCGCGCTCCTCGCCTTCGCGCCGAAGGAGATCCCGCACGTCGGACTCGACCACCTGCACGCGCCGTTGATCAGCATCCGCGAGCAGGCCGCGATCGTCGTGACGCTGCTGCGCGGCACCGAGTCGGTCAGCTTCCGCGAGCTCGTCGCGGGCGTCACCGAGCCGGGCATCGTCGTCGCGCGCTTCATCTCCGTGCTGGAGCTGTACCGCCACGCCGCACTGTCCTTCGAACAACTGGAACCGCTCGGCGAGCTCACGCTGCGCTGGGCAGCCGACGCCTGGTCGGATGAGACTCTGGCGACCCTGGGAGCCGACTATGACCGATGACACTTCGACCGAGACCGTGAGCGAGGAGGTCGTGACCGAATCCCCGCTCTCCGAGCGCATCGAGGCGATCCTGCTGATCGTGGACGAGCCGATCGGCCTGATGGCGCTGGCCGCCGCGGTCGGGTCCCCGGTGCCGGCTGTCCGGCAGACGCTCGAGACGCTCGTCGACGACTACGACGGGCGCGGCCACGGTCCGCGCCGCGGCTTCGAGCTGCGCGAGGTCGGCGGCGGCTGGCGGCTCTATGTGCGCGAGGACCACGACGGCGTCGTGGCCGAGTTCATCGGAGGGCAGGCGCCGGCCCGCCTCTCGCAGGCGGCGCTCGAGACCCTCGCCGTGATCGCGTACAAGCAGCCGGTCACGCGCAGTCAGGTCGCCTCCATCCGCGCGGTGAACGTGGACTCCGTGGTCCGCACGCTCCTCGCCCGCGGTCTGATCACCGAGCTGTTCGCCGACTCCGAGACCGGAGCGATCAACTACGGCACGTCCGACGCGCTCCTGCAGCACCTGGGCATCAACTCGCTCGACGAGCTGCCCCCGATCTCCCCGCTGCTCGACGACGGCGCAGACGGCTTCGACGAAGGGACCATCCGATGACTGACGCATCGACAAGCTCAGAGACCGAACAGCAGCCAGAGGGCGTCCGCCTGCAGAAGGTGCTCGCCGCCGCCGGGGTGGCATCGCGCCGCGTCGTCGAGAACTACATCGTCGAGGGGCGCATCCGCGTCAACGGCGTGGTCGTCGAGGAGCTCGGTCGACGGATCGACCCGGAGCACGACCTGGTCGACGTCGACGGCACCGCGATCCAGCTCGACGTCTCCAAGCGGTACGTCATGCTCAACAAGCCGACGGGCGTCGTGAGCAGCATGAAGGACGAGAACGGACGCCCCGACCTCCGTCGTTTCACCGCCGACTACGAGGAGCGCCTGTACAACGTCGGCCGGCTCGACGCCGAGACGAGCGGTCTGCTCATCCTCACCAACGACGGCGGACTGGCCCACGTGCTGGCCCACCCGTCGTTCGGCGTCACGAAGGTGTACATCGCCAAGGTCGAGGGAACGGTCCTGCCGCAGACGATCTCGAAGCTCACGAAGGGGATCGAGCTCGACGACGGTCCGATCGCGGCCGACAAGGCGCGACTGCTCGACACCTCTCGTGGATCGAGCCTGGTCGAACTGACCCTCCATTCCGGACGCAACCGCATCGTGCGCCGGATGCTGGCCGCGGTCGGCCACCCCGTGACCGAACTCGTCCGCCGGCAGTTCGGACCGCTCCACCTGGGAACCCTCCCGGCGGGGAAGACGCGGGAACTGACTAAAATCGAACTAGGCGCGCTTTTGACCTTGTCGCGCCAGGATTCCGGTGTCGCCGAGGCGCCAGGCGAGCAGCAGGAGAACGAGTGACCGATACGACGAGTGCGCCCACGGCGCGGAAGGCCGGCGTCGTCGCGCCTCGGCTCTCCGGCACCGTCCGCATCGTCGGTGCCGGTCTGCTCGGCGCGAGCGTCGGGCATGCCCTGCGGGCGAAGGGCGTCGACGTCGTCCTCACCGACGCGTCGCCCGCCCAGCTGCGTCTCGCGGTCGACTACGGAGCCGGACGCCTCGCCGCGGACGATGACACTCCCGTGCTGATCGTCGTCGCCGTGCCGCCCGATGTCACCGCCGACGTGATCGAGGCCGAACTCGCCCGATTCCCCGATGCCGTCGTGACGGACGTCGCGAGCGTCAAGCTCGAGCCGTTCCGCACGCTCCAGGCGCGCGGAGTCGACCTCACCCGCTACATCGGCTCGCATCCGCTCGCCGGTCGTGAGCGCGGGGGAGCGATCTCCGCCCGCGCCGACCTCTTCATCGGCCGTCCCTGGGTGGTCTGCCGTGATGGGGAGACGAAGGCCTCCGACCTCGCGCTCGTCGAGGCGCTCGCGCTGGATGTCGGCGCCATGCCGCTGGAGATGACTCCCGAAGAGCACGACCGCTCGGTCGCGCTCACGTCTCACGTGCCGCAGGTGGTCGCGAGCCTTCTCGCGGCACGCCTCGCCGGTGCCGAGGAGGGTGCCCTGCGCCTCGCGGGCCAGGGCGTCCGCGACACGACCCGCATCGCGGCATCCGCTCCCGAGCTCTGGGTGCAGATCCTCGGTGCGAACGCCGGACCGGTGGTCGAGATCCTCGATGCGCTGGCCGCCGATCTCGGTGAGATCTCCGACGCCCTGCGTGAACCCGGTGCGCCGGGTGCTCGCCGCGTCGTCGCGGAGACGATCCGCCAGGGGAACGACGGCGTCGACCGCCTCCCCGGCAAGCACGGTCAGAACCAGCGCTTCGAATCGCTCATCGTGATGATCGACGACACCCCCGGTCAGCTCGGGCGCCTCTTCGGCGAGCTCGGCGAGCTCGGTGTGAACGTCGAGGACCTGCGTCTCGAGCACTCGCCGGGAGCGCAGTTCGGCCTGGCGGAGATCAGCGTCGAACCGGCGACACTGCACGGGGCGATCACGGGTCTCCAGGAACGCGGATGGCGGATTGCAGGGAACACGAATGACTGACACCTCGCTCTCGGCCACCGGCGCCACCAAGTTCATCGCGATCGACGGTCCCGCGGGATCGGGCAAGTCCAGCGTGTCGAAGGCCGTCGCGCGCAGGCTCGGCTTCGGCTACCTCGACACGGGGTCGGCCTACCGTGCGCTCGCCTGGCATGTGCTCGACCGTGGAGCGGACACCTCCGACGCGGAAGCCGTGCGCACCGCGGCATCCGAATTCCCCGTCGTGCTCGGTCTCGACCCCGATGACCGCACAGTGCGCGTCGGCGACGTCGAGGTGACCGAGGCGATCCGCGATCCGCGGGTCTCCGGCGCCGTGAGCGGCGTGGCCAAGGTCGCCGAGGTCCGCGCCCAGGTGAACGAGCTGTTCCGTGCCCTCGTCGCAGACGCCGCGTATCCGGCGGTGGTCGTCGAGGGACGCGACATCACGACTGTGGTCGCGCCCGATGCCCCCGTGCGGATCCTTCTGACCGCGGCCCCCGAAGTGCGGGCCGCCCGACGCGCCGGCGAACTCGCCGGCGAGAACGCGGATGCCGTCGCGGCAGCGCTGCACAAGCGCGACGCGTCCGACAGTGCCGTCGTCGACTTCTTGAACGCCGCGGACGGCGTCGAGGTCGTCGACTCGACGGACCTAGATTTTTCCCAGACCATCGACGCCGTTCTCTCGGTGATCGAGCAACACCGAGGAGCACACCGTGGCTGACGACGAATACGAAGGCGGTCCCGACCAGCTCGCCGAGAAGATGGAGCTGATCGACGAGGAACTCGCCGATCAGCGCGCCGAGACGCTCCGCGCAGGTCTGGCGGACTATGAGCTCGACGATGAGGATGCCGCGCTCCTGGCGGGCATCACCATGGGCGAGGACGGGATCATGTTCAGCCCGGCACTGCCGGTGGTGGCGATCGTCGGTCGCCCGAACGTGGGCAAGTCCGCGCTCGTCAACCGCATCCTCGGCCGTCGCGAGGCTGTCGTGGAGGACACCCCCGGTGTCACCCGCGACCGCGTGACCTATAAGGCCGAATGGGCCGATCGCCGCTTCTCGATCGTCGACACCGGCGGCTGGGAGCCCGACGCCCGCGGCATCGACCGCTCGGTCGCGATGCAGGCGGAGATCGCGATCGATCTCGCCGACATGGTGCTGTTCGTCGTGGATGCGATGGTCGGTGCGACCTCGACCGACGAGCACGTGGTGAAGCTGCTCCGCAAGAGCGGCAAGCCGGTGTTCCTCGTCGCCAACAAGATCGACGACACCCGGCAGGAGCCCGAAGCCGCAGCGCTGTGGGCGCTGGGTCTCGGCGAGCCCTACCCGGTGTCGGCCATCCACGGCCGCGGCGTCGCCGACCTGCTCGACGCGGTGCTGAAGAAGCTCCCCGAGATCTCGGCCGTCGCGAAGCAGGAGATCGGCGGACCGCGCCGTGTCGCGATCCTCGGTCGACCGAACGTCGGAAAGTCGTCGCTGCTGAACAAGGCGGCCGGTGAAGAGCGCGTCGTCGTGAACGAGCTCGCCGGCACGACGCGCGACCCGGTCGACGAGGTCGTCGAGCTTGGCGGCAAGATGTGGCGCCTGGTCGACACGGCCGGCATCCGTCGTCGCGTGCACATGGCGCAGGGTGCGGACTTCTACGCGTCGCTGCGCACCTCGGCCGCTCTCGAGAAGGCGGAGGTCGCGGTGGTCGTGCTCGATGTGTCGGAGACGATCAGCGAGCAGGACGTGCGCATCATCGACCTCGTGCTGGAGTCGGGCCGTGCGCTGGTGCTCGCGTTCAACAAGTGGGATCGCCTGAATGACGACGACCTCGAGAACGCCGACCGTCGTCGCTACCTCGAGCGCGAGATCGAGCAGGACCTGGCGCACGTCGCCTGGGCGCCGCGCGTGAACATCTCGGCGAAGACGGGCCGTCACCTCGACAAGCTCGTCCCGGCGCTGGAGACGGCGCTCGAGAACTGGGATCGCCGTATCCCGACCGGCAAGTTCAACGCCTTCCTCGCCGAGCTCGTGGCCGAGCACCCGCACCCGCTGCGTGGTGGCAAGCAGCCGCGTATCCTGTTCGGCACGCAGGCATCGACGCGTCCGCCGACGTTCGTGCTGTTCACCACGGGGTTCCTCGACCCGGGCTACCGCCGGTTCATCCAGCGTCGCCTGCGCGAGCTGTATTCGTTCGAGGGAACGCCGATCGTCGTCAACATGCGCGTGCGTGAGAAGCGTCAGCGCTGAGCTGTTCCCGCCTGTTGCGCCAGGTGATGCCGATGCCCGGATGCTGTGAAAGGCTGAGGGGGTGACTGTCGTACCTCCTGCCACCGGTGAGCCGCGTCGCCCCGACGGGCCGCGGAACCCCGGTGATGCCTGGGTGGTCGCGGAGTCGGGGGAGAAGTACTGGGGGCGGTTCGGCGCAGCCGGGCTGCTCGCGTTCGACCCTGCGCGCGGCATCCTGCTGCAGCATCGCGTCTCGTGGAGCCACTTCGGCGGCACGTGGGGTCTGCCGGGCGGTGCGCTGCACGAGGGGGAGACGGCGATCGTCGGCGCGATCCGCGAGGCCCAGGAGGAAGCGGGCGTGCCGGATGGCGCGGTCAGGGCCCGATTCATCAGCGTGCTCGATCTGGAGGTCTGGTCGTACACGACCGTCATCGCGGATGTGCAGGTGCCCTTCGAGCCGGTGATCAGCGACCCGGAGAGCGTGGCTCTCGAGTGGGTGCCGGTCGATGAGGTTGCGACGCGGCCGCTGCATCCCGGATTCGGTGACGCCTGGCCGGCGCTGCGGGCGCTGCTCGATGTTCGTCCTGCGGTCGTCGTCGACGGTGCGAACGTGGTCGGTTCTGTGCCGAACGGGTGGTGGAAGGACCGCGCCGGTGCGGCTTCCCGGCTCCGGTCGCGGCTGGAGGGGCTGGCTGTCCCCGCGTCGGATCTCGGTGTGGAGGGCGACCTGTGGTTCCCCGAGGTGACGTTGGTCCTGGAGGGTCAGGCACGGGGCATCGCCTCCGGCCTGAACGCCGGCTCGGTGTCGGTCGTGAACGCGGATGCCTCGGGTGACGACGCGCTCGTCGCCGAGGTCGAGCGACGAGTCGCGGCGGGCGAGACGGTTCTGGCGGTGACCAGCGACCGAGCGCTTCGCGAACGCGTCGAGCAGGCGGGTGCCGCTCAGGTTCGGTCTGCCGGATGGCTGGTGGATCTGCTGGCGCAGGCGGACCGCGCGAAGAGCTAGCACGAGGGACATCCTCTCTCAGGTCGTGCTCTTGCGTCAGATGAACATGACGCGGTGGGTGGGTCGGTCGGTGTAGTCGCGGCCGAGAGGGCTGTGCCAGGTGATGGTGCCGTCGCGTTGTTGCTGGGCGGTCCACCGGTGCGTGTCGGGGATGTCGGGGTGTTTGAGGGTGTGGTGGCGGCGGCAGAGGTGGGCGAGGTTGTCGACCCGGGTCTTGCCGCCTCGGGCGTGGTCGTGGTTGTGGTCGATGTCGCACCGGTGCACGGGCATCCGGGGAACCGGCAGTGCTGGTCCCGGGCACGCAGGAACCGCCGCATCTGCTCGGTCGGCGTGTATGTGTCGGTCTGAACGACCATTCCGTCTGGATCGAGGAAGAGGCGCGACCAGCCAGTGTTCCGTCCGGCGAGATCCCGGGCGATATCGGGATGTATCGGCCCGTACCCGTCGAGCTCCGCCGGCCGGTCATCGGCACCGGTCAGGGTGGTCCCAGCGATCGTGACCTGGATGCGGCCCTGGATGTTGTCCAGCCCGCCACCATGCACGGCGCTCGGGTCGGCGGTGAGGAGGAGGTCGGCGAACAGATCCGCCTGCACCTGATCCCAGGTGCGCGTGTCCGCGGGGACAGCTTCCGTGTCTGAATCGGTGTCGGTGTCGGGGTCGGTGGCGAACGTGTCGTCGCTGAAGATCTTGCCCTCGTCGACGTCGGCGTCGACTTTGCCGTCAGAGTCGGCATCGCGGGCGAAGTCGGAACCGGCTCCGCAATCCGTGTCGGAGTCCGTACCGGAGCCGCTCTGGCCGTCGGGGTTGCGACCGGCGTGAGTGCGGTTCCGGATCACCTGTCGGGCCATCTGCGCCAACCGGTCCGCGATCGCGACAGCGAGCCATTCCGGCAACACCGCCGTCAACAACGCCAGCCCGTCACCGACCGAACGCACCTTCACACACCGCTCCGAGGCCGCTCGCTTGTGCCGGTCCGTGACCGTCTCCCCGACCAGCGCCGCCGCAACCTGCGCCGCGTGCGCCCGGGTGCGGGCAGCGGTCTCTCGCTCGGCGAATACCAGCACCGCCGCCTCATACAACCCCATCACGCCGGCATCCACGCGCTTGTTGCGGATCGCCTCCGACACGATCGCACTCGCCCGACAGACCTCCCGCACATGAGAGGCACTGATCCGCCCCGCCCCGAACGCCTCCCACACCGCGGGCAACTCGCCACTCACCGTGCGGGCGTCCGTGAACGCGAACTCGACCGACCCCTGAGGGATCCGCCCCGCGGCCGAGAACTCCGCGACCATCGATCGGTAGATCGCATCCCGATGAAACGGACTCCCCGCCACATCCGCATCGTGGATCGAGATCTGCTCCACCATCAGCCCCATCGCCTCGCACTCGAGCACCGCGATCTGCCGCTTCTTCTCCACCCACGCATCCAGCACACGACCACGCTCCTCGAGATCGAGGTCGAAATCCGTCCGCCGCTGTGCCCATACCCCCAGATTAGAACATACGTTCGAATATGGCAGCATACTACTCGAGGAAGAACTCGTCCCGTCCGCGGAGCTTGTCGATGTCTCGACGTTCGCGCTTGGTCGGCCTTCCGGCGCCGCGATCACGGAGTCCGAGCGCCGCCTGCGGCTCGCGCTCCGGCGTGCGATCCTCGTATGCCAGGGCGGCGACAGGAGCACCGACGCGCTTGACGAGGACCTGTCGCACGGCGAGAATCCGGTCGAAGCCGGAGATCCGGATGCGGATCTCGTCGCCGATGCGCACGGCCTGAGCAGCCTTCACCTTCTCGCCGTTGACGCGTACATGCCCCGCGCGGCATGCGGTCGTCGCCGCCGAGCGCGTCTTGTAGACGCGGACGGCCCAGAGCCAGCTGTCGACCCGCGCGGCATCCACCATCATGAGTTCCTCTTCCGCAGGGCGACCAGGGCGCCGGCCACGATGAGTCCCTGACCGATCGTGTAGGTGAGCATGATGGCCGGGTTGCTCCATGCCGGGAGGGCGCCGGGGAGGAACAGCCGGAATGCGAGGATCGTGTCGCTCGCGAGGAAGAACGCGCCCCCGACAGCGACGAGCGGGTGGCATCGTGCGGAGAAGGCCGCCGTCCCGCCCAGCACGAGTCCATACACGGCCACAGCGATGAGCAGGCTGCCGGTGTGCGGGCCGAGGAAGACGAGCATCGCGACCCACCACGCGGCATAGACGAGTGCCCACCACGGCATCCGTCCGCTTCCCAGATGGCGGACGAACAGGGCGATGTATGCCAGATGCGCGATGCCGAAGAAGAGCAGCATCAACGGCAGCTCGGGCGCGGTCGGGAAGAATGCGCCGACGCTGTCTCCGAGCCAAGAGAACAGCAGAGCGGTCAGGAGCAGGATCAGCGCGGAACGCGGCGCGACGTCTCGGGCGGAGAGCAGCACCGGCACGGCCAGGAGTGGCATCAGCAGCAGCTTCGTCGGTCCGGCGGCCGGGCTTTCGAAGGCCAGGAGCACGACGTGCAAGACCGAGACCGCGACGAAGGGGACGAATGCCCACATGATCGTCGGGCTCAGAGTGCGGCGCTGCATCTCCCCATCGTATTCTCGACGCTTCATCGATCCCGCCGGATCAGGATTCGACGGTGACCTGTTCGACATCGCCGCCCGCGCAGAGGTGCACGGCAGGCCAGTACCCCTCGGGAAAATGCTCGCCACAGCTGTCGATCAGATGCAGGATGATGGTGCCGTCGGAGGCGGCCTCGATCGTCTCGAGCGTGAGGTCGGATGCCGCGTCGTCGAGTTCGTGGGGTTCGGGTTCGCCGTTGCTGAAGTTCGTGACCACGGCATCCGAAGCGATCCGCCGGAGCGACGTGAGATCGGCGATCGTCTCGCGTACGCGGGGGAGCAGGGGAGTGACGTCCTGCGGACTCGTGCCCTCGAGCATGAGCTCGAGCTCCACGCCGTCGATGACGACGGTGCCGCTGTACCAGTCGTGAGTGAGCACGCTGCCGTCTGTCAGCTCGGTCGTCGCACGTGCGAGGGTGCCCAGTTCTGGATCGTCGATGGTCGGATGCTCGTCGCTCATGACTTCACGCTAGTGCCCGGTCAGGGCGCCAGCATCCGGCCGTCCCGTTCCAGGTGCTCGCGGAGGATGCCGATCGCCTTCGGCCCGACGCCGTGGATCGCGAGCAGCTCCTTTTCTGACGCGCCGTCGAACTGATCGAGACGTGTCAACCCGTTCAACGCGAGCTCACGGCGCGCCACTTTGCCCATCGCGGCGGGGAGCTCCGATTCGCCGCTCATGAGCGGAGAACCAGTGTCACGAGCGTGCGCCCCAGCTTGAGTTCGGTGGTCTCCGAGAAGCCGGCGGCGCGGAAGGTGCCGACCGTGCCGTGGAACAGGTCGTTCGCGCGCTGCTTCTCACCACGCGTGTCGACGGGGTAGCCCTCGATCAGCCGAGCGCCCGATCTCCGTGCGTAGTCGACCGCGGCTCGCAGCAACTCGAGGTTGAGACCTGTGCCGCGATGCTCTCGCCGCACGACGAAGCACGTCACGGCCCAGACCGACTCGTCATCGAACGGCTCGGTCGACGCGGCGGCGATGATGCGCGTCCGCGGGACGCGCGCCTGCTTCGTGCGAGGACCGATGCGGATCCACCCCGCCGCCTCGCCGTCGACGTAGGCGATGATCCCTGGCGGAGGCCCGTCGTCGATCTCGGCGCGGAACATCTCGGTGCGCTGCGGAGTGGTCGTCTCGTTCCAGTCCTTATTGCTCAGGACCGGCCAGATGCACTGACAGCTCGCACCGTCTCCACCCCCGGTGAGCGCGTGCTGAACGTCATCCCAGCGGGCGGTGGTCGCCACCTCGGTCGTGATCGTCGCCATGGACCGCACGCTACGCCGAGCATCCGACACCCGCAACGCACCGGTTCGCGGAGCGCCGTCCGGTCAGGCTAAGATAGGGGAGTTGCCCGCGCGGAAGTGCGGAACAACGGGCTGTGGCGCAGCTTGGTAGCGCACTTGACTGGGGGTCAAGGGGTCGCAGGTTCAAATCCTGTCAGCCCGACCACATAAGGCCCGGAAACTCGCGAGAGTCTCCGGGCCTTCTGCATGTCTGGGGAACGTCAAGGGCTCCAAGGGGCTCCAGATGTCCACAGCCTCTGCCAGGATGAGGGCGTGCCGACCTCAGTCATTCTTATGTTGTGTCATGAATGAAGACCGCAAGCTCAGACTCCGGCAGGTGCTCACGCTGATCCTCGGGGTGTTTGCGCTCGTCGTCACGATCGCGATGGTGGCCACCTTTGTGTTCGTAGAGGGGACCGCCCGAATGTGGTGGGCAGCCCTCGGGCCGGGACTCGCCTCCGTAGCGTTTCTCCTCGGGTGGAGAAAACTGCCATTGCTGGGCCAGCAGCTCCAGCGCGGCGTCGACGCTCCCTCGACTGACGACTCGCCCTAGCCGGTCGACCGGCCGATGGTGCCGCATCACCATGCACCGGTGACCGCCCTCGAGGTGCCCATAGGCTTGAACCATGCCTGTGCTCTTGTATCCCGCATTGCCGGATCGCGGGGATGGGGCGCGGTTGGGTGGTGCTCCGCCGTCGGTGATCGAGACGCATCCGCTTCTGGAGACGCATCGGTATCTGCTGACTCTTGCCGCGGGCTGCGCATCGTGGACCGGCAGTAGTGAGGTGTCGGTGGTGTTGCGTGCCGGCTTCGGCATCGAGGACGAGGATGTCGTCTATCCGGACATGGCGATGCGGGCGATCGTCCATGATCCCTCACCGCGTGGTGCGCGGGACGACCTGGGGTGGCCGGGACTGCGTGCGACAGCGCTGAGCCAGCGACCGGACGCCGCGTCCACGCCGGCTCTGGTGCGGATCGATGACGAACCCGTCTTGATTCAAGGTGAGCCTGCGTTCGCTGATGCCGTGCGCGCCGATGGGCATCGATTCCTTTTCCAGATCGACGAGGAGGGGTGGCCTGTGGAGGGCGAGCTCGAAGACGTCATCACGGAATATCTGTGGGGATACGGCTCCGTGTACTTCTACGGCACACCGGATGAAGACGGGACCGTGCGCGACGTCGTCGCAGGCTTCCTCGACTTCTAGCCCAACGCGACGACGGTGTTGCAACGCGCAGCTCTCGAAGCGCCGTCGCTAAACTGCTCCGGTGGGAACCGTCGAAGATCGTGATGCGAGTCAGCGAGAACCGGTCAGCACAGGACGCGACAGCGTGCCGAAGGGGCGGCTGACGTTCCGTACGGTGTGGGGTGGTCCATTCCCGCAGGCGGGCTTCATCGAGGAGCTTGCGCGGATCAAACAACACGTGCGAACCGTGGATTTCTCGTACCACTTCGACCTCTTCCTCACGGTCGGTGGCGAGATCACGCCGGTGCCCAGCCCGTCCGGATTGCGGACACCGCGGGTGTTTCTGCCGCGACGCACTGTCACGGGAGAAATCCGGATCAGCAACGACGATGTCAGCGCCGCTTCTGATCCGATCGCGTTTCTGCGGCAGACGATCCACGCGGCAGTCGCCGATCTCATGAGTCGCATCGCTGCCCGTGACACTGCCTTCGACGTGGACGCAGAGCGAGGGAAGATCGCGTTCCTCATCGACGAAGAGGCCACCCCCGACGCGGATGCAGCTCCTGATGCGGCGACGCCTGCTGCCGAGAAGACGAGCCAGTGAAAACGCCTGGCGACGCCGAGCTGTCACGCCGCTGGACGGCGGATCGGCTGGCTGCGCTGCAGGAGCAGATTCTGGAGCAGGCGCGCATCGTGAAGGGTCCGCATCGGTTCGATACCGACTGGGCTGCGACGGACGAGGGCCGGCTGGATCTGCGTGGCGTGAAATCAGGGCGGGATGGCTTGCAGTTCCGGTTCATCACGTTGTCCCGCGTCGATTTCCGCCGCGCACGAGGCCGCCTGATGTTCTTCGAGTCCGAGCTCTCCGACTGCCTGTTCGATTCTGTATCTCTCACCGGGCAGCCCCGTTTCGACCGCAGCTTCATGCGATGCAGTTTCCGTGACGCATCACTGAAGGGGTTGGCGATAGGCACGCACGTCACCGAGTGCGACTTCACTGGAGCGGATCTACGCACGTCGAGATCGTCGCCGAATACTCGATTCGACCGTTGCACCTTCGACGGTGCCGACCTCAGCGGAGCCGACTTCTCGGATACCACCTTCACGGACTGCACGTTCGTCGATGCCACGTTCTTCGCGGGCACGAGCTTCACGCGGTGCGCCTTTGTGAACACGCCCGTCGCGTTCGGCCTCGCACGTGTGACACGCTCACGTCGTGAGGGCGAGCCGCTGCCGGACCAATGGGACGGCGAAGAGCAAGCCGACGCAGCGCATGAAGCGCACGCGCGGCGCTATGCGCGTGCCGCCGCTGCTGGACATGCGGACGATCTGCCCTTGGACCCGGAGGTAGAGAGCTAGTCGTCTGGCGCGGTCTCAGGGATGCTGGGTGGATCGAACAGCAATCTGTCGACGACGTGGTCGCGTCGCGCTGGCTGGGCGATGATGTGCCTCAGCAGATCCTCGAACTGCGAGAACACGACATCCGCCTCTTCGAACTCCGGTTCCGCCCCATGGACGACTGCTCCATCGTCTCGCACTGCGAGGTACTCGTATCCGTTGCGAACGGAGAGCAGGATCGGTAGGTGGCGCTCCCAGAAACGGGATACCGCTTCCGCCTCAGCATCCGTCGTCGCTGCCTCGATGCCCAGCTCTTCCCACTCGTTCCACGCGAACGCGCCCTCCGCGCCGGTCGAGTAGTCGTGGCGGGACAAGAACCACACCGTCTCGTCTGAGTTCGACAGGAGCGCGAACGAGGATACCCATCGGATCACCGTTTCGGATGCCGTGTGCAGTGCGGAAGGAACGCCCTCTTCCGTGGGCGGGGGAAGCTCGCACGTCCACCCGGCTTCCTGCAAGGATTCGGCGGCACGCTGGAAGACCGTCACGTCGTCGCGCCTGTGTTGACCCATTCCAGCGTCGACATCTTCGCCTCGATCGTCTCGAGTCCGATGTTCCCGCATCCGACCAGGGTGAGCCGGCGCAGTCGCGGGAGGTCGTTGACGGCGGCGATGCCGACGATCTTCTTGCAGTACTGGATGTTGAGGACCTCGAGTTGCTGGAGAGCAGCCAGCTCCGAGATGTCACCCAGGGCGGTGAGGTTCTTCAGCCGCAACGACTCCAATTGCGGGAGCGCGCTGATCCCGGTGATGCTCGTGAGCGTGCGTCCGCCGATCAGTCCGAGACGGCGAAGGCCCACCGGTTCGACGAGGCGGAAGATCTCCTCGTCGGTGGGCACGTTCAACAGGTTCAGTTCTTCCAGCGGCAGTTCGAGCGCCTGCCGCACGTTGTTCAGAGATCTCTGCGGGTAGAGGGAGAGCGCGCGGAGCCGGGGGAAGTGCTCGTTCTTGAATCGGAACGGTTCGCCGACGTAGAGGCTCTTCAGGTTCGGCACCACCACATCCGGCCACACCAGGGTCCGATCGCCGATGTGCACCGAGAGGTCTTCCAGACTCTCCGGGAGATCGCCCTGCCGCAGTTCAGTGACGACGGTGGGGAGGACCCGCCCCGGCCCGATGCTGAGGGCTTTCAACCCCGTCATCGCTGTGATGATCTCCGGGAGACGGTCGATGGGACCCTCGAGAGGCGACCACAGGTGCACATCGGTGATGCGTGACAGCTGCTCGGCGTCGTAGGGCTGGTCGTAGAAGACGAGGTCTCTGTCCGGCACGTCGAACTGCTCCCGGTGCGCACTGTGCAACACCATGGTCCGCTTACTCGTTGACGCCCTCATCCACTCTCCCCTGAACCCGCCGACCGTCGGCCACGCCACGACCCAGATTACCGGCGCGTGCTGTCGTCGTTCCTGCCGCGCCGCGCCGGTTCCGGAGCGTCTGCGCACGCTTCGCGCGCATCCTCGTCGTCGGGATAATGGAGGGGTGACATCGAATCAGGAGGTCGTGACCTACGACGGGTTGCCGACCTCGGCGGGTGGTGCGCACTCGCTACGCACCAAGAACCCCCGCGTGGCCTACGGGAGCGTGCAGGACTTCCTCGACGCCGCCGTGCTGACCGTCGGTGCACCGGAGATGTCCTTCCAGCTCTGGGCCGGAGGCCCGCCCGACGTCGGAGACCGCTTCGAATCGTTCGCGGCGGCGCAGCTCGGCGGACCGCAGAGCCGGCAGCGGACACACACCCAATGGCGGGTTCGCCCAGATGACGTCGATGCCACGCTCGACGCTCTGAGCAGTGCTGGCTCGGGAGCTGTGACCGACCACGGGCATCCGCTGGCCTCCCTGGTCTGGACTGCTCGCGTGGCTCTGATCGACCCCGCGGCGGGAACGCCGTACGAGGGGATCGATGCCGATGCGTTCGGTCCGTTCGCGGTGGATGGGTACGGACGCCTCCTCGGCGCATCCGGGGTACGTGCCATGTTCGGCACGACAGCCTCCTCTCTGTCGCTCTGGCTCGGGTTCCCCGCCGACGACCGGTTGCACCCTGCTGCCGCTCATGTGCAGAAGCACCTGCCCTTCCGGCTGTCGGCGAAGCACTGGCGCCGGTGGCGTGCCACGAAAGATGGGCAGTCCTACCGGGCGACCAAGATCGCGTCACCCCTGGTGTCATGAGCACACCGTCGAAGCTCCATCGACTCTGCGTCTTCATGACGCCGGCGGATGAAGCACAGTTCAGCGATGCGGTGCGATCCCGGCTTCCCGCAGTGAGGTTCGTCGACGCGACTCGACAACCCGAGACGCCCACACCGACGTTTCGCTCATCACTGAGCGAATGCGCGGGCCCTCACGTCACCCTCGTGGACACGAGCCTCATCTCCGAAAGCATGTTCCATCGTGACTACGTGGTGCGTCACCCGTCCGGTCGGGGGTGGGTGTACGCGATCGTCGGCGCCGGCCTCGCGAGCCTCGTGCGGCCGCGTTCCGAGGACGAAGGCCTGCGGAACGGCGAGCTGCGGGCATCCGTGCCGACCGGCGACACCCGCACTGGCGAGTACATCCGCGAACTGATGCGGGTGGTGCGCACCGGCGGGAGGAGCGTGTTCGCCGTCGACCCGATGACGAAGGACATCGCGCGCCGAGCGGAGAGGAACTTCATCGCGTGGCCGGATGCCGCCTCCCGTTTCGGGGCGAAGGAGGCACCGTTGCTCACGAATGGCCCGACGGCGTGGTTCACCGTCGATCGGTGAAACGGATGCCCGTGACCGGCGGCGTCAGCGTTCGCGCGCGTCGTCGGTCGTGAAACCCTCGCGCGCCGCGCGCTCCTCGAGCGTCTCCAGTTCCTGGAAGAACGTCACCTGCCAGCCAGACGGACCCTGCACGCGGGCGTTGAGACTCCGGAAAGGCGTCTTCACCGGCGGGGAGATCAGCTCGGCGCCGCCGCCTGTCGCCGCAGCGACGGCCTGCTCCGTGTCGTCGACCTCCAGCGCGATCCGCAGGGCACCCGGTGTGCGTGGTGCCCCCTCGACGTCATCGATGTTCCGGGCGTGCGTCGGTGTGGCCAGCTCGATCGTCGCGACGCCGACGTGCAGGATCGCCACGCGGTCATCGCCCTCGGTCGCGTAGGCCAGTTGCTCCGGCATGCCGAGCACGTCGCGATAGAACCGCAGCGCGGTGTCGAAGTCGTCGGTCTCGATGATCAGACGCAACTGCTTGGGGGAGGGGGTTTTCGATGTCATGCCCCTCATCTTGCACGTTCATCAGCGGAGCCGCTCAGCCTGGCAGCGCGGCAACTGCGGTCCCGCCCCAGCGGGACCACCTGCGGCGTCCCGGCGACCGGATCCGGCACCACCAGGCATCGGAGTCCGAAGACCTCTTCGACCAGTTCGGCCGTGACGACCTGATCCGGACTGCCTTCGGCGACCACCTGGCCATCCTTCATCGCGATCAGATGAGTGCCGTAGCGGGCGGCATGATTCAGGTCGTGCAGCACGGCGACTCTGCAGCGTTACTCGATCGTAATACTTTAGAAAACTGAAATCTGTAATAGTTGAGGGATTCAACTGAGTGCGCTACGCACCTTGTCAAGGAGGACTGCATGTTGGTTAGTAGACGTTCCCGAATCGCACTTTCCACACTGCTCGTCGCAACGCTGGGCCTTGCCGGGTGTGCCTCCTCAGGCGGGACGAGTGACAAGCCCGCCGCGGCCAGCCTCACGATCGGCGGATACGAGCCGGACCACCTCACGCCCGGTCGCACGCTGAGCGGGTACCTCCCGGCGCAGGCGCTGTTCAGCCCGCTGACTTTCGTCGACGCTCAGGGCGAGATCTCGATGATCGCCGCTGAATCCGTCAGTTCTTCCGACGCCATCACATGGACGATCGAGCTGAAGCCCGACTGGACCTTCCACGACGGGACGCCCGTGACAGCTCAAGATTATGTGGACTCCTGGAATGCGGTGGCATACGGTCCCAACGCCTGGGCAGGCAACGGTTCGATGAGCGGCATTCAGGGATACGCCGACCTCAACACCGCAGACGGCCAGCCGGCGACGGCCGAGATGTCGGGCTTGGAGGTGGTCGACGAAACCACTTTCACCGTGACCCTGTCGTCGCCCGAGGGGCAGTTCCCCGTCCAGCTCTCGCAGAACATGCCGGCGTTCTATCCGATGCCCGCCCAGGCCTTCGAGGACCCGGAGGCCTACGACAGCATGCCCATCGGGAACGGCCCGTTCGAGATGACCGATCCCCGGCAGGCGAACGAATCCTTCACCGTCACCGCTTACGAGGACTTCGCCGGAGAGAAGCCCGGGGTGCAGGAGTACATCTTCAAGCCCTACGTCGATCTGGGGGCGGCCTACACCGACGCGCAGGCAGGCAACCTCGACATCCTCACGGTGCCGCAGGACAAGGTCACCGTCGCCTCGAGCGACTTCCCCGATCATCTGCGTACGAGTGACATCCCTGGAACGAGCTACATGGCGTTCCCCATGGACGACCCGCGGTTCGCCGACATCCGCGTGCGTCAGGCCTTCTCGATGGCGATCGATCGCGACGCGGTCAACGAGGCCGTGTTCGCCGGAAGCTACCACCCGGCCACGGCCTGGACGTCTCCGGCCGAACCAGGGACTCCCGACGGAGTGTGCGCAGAGTTCTGCGAGTTCGATCCGGAGGCGGCAAGGACGCTTCTCGCCGAGGCGGGCGGGCTGAGCGGCACCGTGGAGCTGATCGTCGGCCCCGGGCCGAATGTCGAGTGGGAGGCATACGCCAACCAGCTTCGGCAGAACCTCGAACTCGACGATGTGATCCTGACGCCGGCGACGGACTATCCGGCATTCCTCGGCGCGCGTGCCTCGGGCGAGATGGCCGGACCGTTCTCCTCCGGGTGGTACCCGCCCTATCCCAGCCAGCAGAACACCCTGCGGTCCGTCTTCACGCCCGGCGGCATCTGCATGGGGTGCTCGCAGGGACTCGACCCGGCCGTCGAGGCTGCGATCACGGCGGCAGACTCTCAACTGGATCCGAAGGACGCGGAGGCCGGCTACGCCGAAGCGCAGGAGATCATCGCGAAAACGTTCCCGGTCGCGCCGCTGTTCAACATGACGATCACGTTCATCGTGTCCGACAAGGTCGCCGACCTCGCCGTCTCTGCCGGGTACCTCGTGCTGCCGAGAGTGACAGCCGCGCCATGATCGCATCGGGCTCTCGGAGGGTCGCCGAGTTCGCCGTCGTCTTCCTCGGGGTGACGTTCGTCATCCTGGCCTGCGTCTACGCGCTCCCAGGCGACCCGATCGCGGCGCTGGGCGGTGACCGACCGCTCTCGCCGGCGGTCGTCGCCCAGCTCCGCGCGGAGCACCATCTCGACGAACCTCTCTGGAGGCAGTACGTGCTCTACTTGGGCAATCTCCTCCGCGGAGATCTCGGTACCAGTTTCACCGGCCGGCCGGTGGCCGATCTCATGGCGGAAAGGTGGCCCACCACCGTCATCCTCGCCCTCACCACATGGTGCTTCGAGGTCGTGGGCGGTCTGATCCTGGGTGTGATCGCCGGAGTCCGCCGAGGAACGGTGATCGACCGCGGGATTCTCCTTCTCACCGTCGTCATCTCCGCGATCCCGATCTTCGTGCTCGCGGTCGTCTCCCGTCTGGTGTTCGGTGTGAGGCTGGGCATCCTCCCGGTCGCCGGTGATTCAGCGGGCTGGCCGCTGGCGTTCATCCTGCCGGCGGCGGTGACGGCGGTGTTCGGTCTTGCCGCGATCGTCCGGCTCACCCGAGGAAGCGTCGCGGACACCCTCGTCTCCGACTTCGTCAGAACCCACCGGGCGAAGGGGTTCACGCCGGCACGAGTCCTCGGGGTGCATGTCTCGCGGAACGCGGCGCTGCCGGTGCTCACTCTCGTCGGTGTCAGTTTCGGCGCCCTGCTCGGGGGGACGGTGTTCGTCGAGAGCATCTTCAACCTCCCCGGTGTGGGACAGCTGCTCGTCACAGCCATCGGCTCCCATGACGGAGCCCTGGTCGTCGGTATCGCCACCGCGCTCGTGCTGGTCTTCCTCGTCACCAATCTCGTGGTCGATCTGCTCGCCACAGTCCTCGATCCAAGGATCCGTCGTGGTTGACGCCATCCCCCCTCTCGACCGCGACAGCCTCGCCGAGCGGGCACACATCCGTCCTCGAGGCATCTGGCCGACCCTTCGCAACAAGGTCACCTTCTGGGTGGCGCTCGTGCTCCTCGCTGTCATGCTGGTCCTCGCGGTCGCACCCGAATGGGTCGGCGGCTGGTTCGGCAATGGCGACCCGCGGCTGTGCGACCTCTCCGAATCGTTGGGCGGGGCCACCGAAGGGCATTCCTTCGGGTTCGATGTCCAAGGCTGCGACCTGTACACCAACGTGATCCACGGTGCGCGGAACTCGCTCCTGGTCGGCTTCATCACCACCGCTCTGGCCCTGTTGGTCGCCGTGGTCGTCGGAACCCTCGCCGGCATCCATGGCGGGTGGATCGACTCGGTGCTGTCGCGCCTGACCGACGTGTTCCTCGGCTTTCCCTTCATCATCGGCGCGATCATCCTCCTCATCGGCCTGGGGGAGCGTTCCGTGCTCACCGTCTCACTGGTGTTGGCGATCTTCTCCTGGCCGACGATGGCTCGACTGGTGCGTTCCTCGGTCCGATCGGTTCGCGCTGCGGAGTTCGTCCAAGCCTCCATCGCCATGGGTATCGGAACATGGCGCACGACTGTGCGCCATGTCCTTCCGAATGCGCTCGGGCCCGTGCTGGCCATCGTCGCGCTCAGCGTCGGCGGCATCATCGTCGCGGAAGCAGGACTCACCTTCCTCGGTGTGGGCCTCGAGGCTCCCGCGATCTCCTGGGGTCGGCAGATCGCTCAGGGCCAGGCGCTGATCGCCAACGCGCCGCATGTGGTGCTCTGGCCGAGCCTGTTCCTCGCCGTGACGGCCCTCTCCCTCATCTCGCTCGGCGATTCGCTGCGCGACGCCCTCGATCCACGACAGCGGTGAGCATGAACATCGATGACACGAGCCGAGCGTCTCGGAACGCTCCGGAACACCCCGATCGGGCTGGCGACCCGATCCTGTCGGTGTCCGCGCTGACCGTCACGTTCGGTATCGACCGCGACCGCAACACGGCGGTGGACACCGCAGCATGGGAACTGCACCGCGGCGAAGTCCTCGCCATCGTCGGAGAGTCCGGGTCGGGGAAGAGCGCGACCGCTCTGGCCGTCGCCGGCCTCCTCCCCGCGGGGGCGGTGGCGACCGGATCGATCCTGTTCGATGGGCGCAATCTGCTTGAGATCGGCGAGAAGGCGATGCGGAGCGTTCGCGGGCGGCGAATCGCGATGATCTTCCAGGATCCGCTCAACGCGCTCGATCCGGTGTTCTCCATCGGATCGCAGATGATCGAGCTCCTGCGGGTCTACGACCCAGAGTTGGGGAGAGCGGCGGCTCGCGACCGGGCCCTGCAGCTGCTGCAGTCGGTTCGGATGCCCGATCCGGAACGCAAACTCGGGCAGTATCCGCATCAGCTGTCCGGCGGCCAGTGCCAGCGGGTGATGGTCGCGATGGCCCTCGCATCCGCCCCGGACGTCCTCCTCGCCGACGAGCCCACCACTGCCCTCGACGTGACGGTGCAGCAGAGCGTCCTCGACCTGCTCAGAGACGTCGCTGACAGTACGGACACGGCGGTGGTGCTCATCACGCACGACATGGGCGTGGTCGCCGACATCGCCGACAGGGTCGTCGTGATGCATGCGAGCAGGGTCGTCGAGACGGCGCCGGTCCGACAGCTCTTCGCCGAGCCCCACGAACAGTACACCCGGGATCTGCTCGCTGCGGTACCGCGTCGCGAGGCGGGTTCGGCGCCCGAACCCGTCCCCGAGGCCGAGGAGACAATGCTGGCGGTGTCGGATCTGGTCGTCGAGTACGGCGGTGGACGGCTCCGTCGCACCCCCGTCGTCTCCGCCGTGGACGGGGTCTCCTTCACCGTCGGCGCCGGCGAGATCGTCGGACTGGTCGGCGAGTCCGGCTCCGGGAAATCGACGATCGGAAAGGCCGTGGTGGGACTCGCGCCGATCACAGCGGGAACAGTGCAGGTCGGCAACCTTCGGATCGACGGCGCTACGCGCTCCGACCTTCGCGCGGCCCGCCGCCAGATCGGCGTCGTCTTCCAGAATCCGACGGCTTCGCTCGATCCGCGCCGAACGATCGGAGACGCCATCGGCGAACCGCTGGCAGTGATCGCAGGACTCCGAGGAGCGCCGCTCGAGAAGCGGGTGGGGGATCTGATGGAGTCGGTCGAGCTGCCGCGCAACTGGTCAGGGCGCTATCCGCACGAACTGTCCGGCGGACAGCGGCAGCGCGTGGGGATCGCCCGCGCCCTCAGCCTCCAGCCCCGACTCGTCATCGCGGACGAGCCGACATCTGCGCTGGATGTCTCGGTGCAGGCGACCGTCTTAAGGCTGCTGGCCCGACTGCAGTCGGAGCTCGGCTTCGCGTGCTTGTTCATCTCCCATGATCTCGCCGTCGTCGGGCAACTCTGCCATCGCGTCGCGGTGCTGAAGAGCGGCCGCATCGTCGAGCAGGGGGACACGGAGAAAGTCCTCGGCGATCCTGACAGCGACTTCGCTCGGGCTCTGCTCGACGCGGCTCCGATCCCCGATCCACTGGTGCAGTCGCGCCTGCGCGCTCAGCGACGTGCCTCCACCCGGGCGCCATCGCTGTCTGTTCGGGAACCGATCGACTCGACCAGCCACGCCGTCGCGAACGGCACGAGCAACGAAAGCGGGCTACACCGATGACGACTGCGATCGAGACCGAGACGGTCACCATCGACTGGACTGCGCGCTATGCGACGATCCAGTCCCTCATCCACGACCCGTCGACGCTGATCCCGGGGAGCATCGTGCTTCCGCGGTGGATCGACGCGCGTACCTTCTGGTACACCCGGGACCTGCCGTCCGGTTCCGAGGTCCGCATCGTCGACGCGACAGGCGAGAGGGCGGATCGACGACTGGCGCTGTCGGCGATCATCGACGCTCTGCAGTCCGCGAACCCGGATGCCGCGGCGATCGGTCAGGAAGACGTCGTACCCGTGGAGGGCAGTCTCGAGACCATCACCGTCAAGTACGCCGGCGGGTTCTGGATCTACGACACCGCCCGGGGAACGGCGGCGCCTCGCGAAGACGGGACTCGCTCCGGCGATCAGATCGCCCTCGCGCCGGACCGGAAGACGCGCATCGTGGTGCGGGACAACAATCTCGTGCTGGTCCGCGGGGACGGCGGCGAGGTCGCCTTGACTGTCGACGGCGAGGAGGCGAATGCCTACGGCAGCGTACCCCTGGTCGCGCGCGCCCTCGACCAGTTCGCCGGTCGCGCGCCCCAAGGGAGCTGGTCGCCCGATGGTGGACACTTCTTCACCCTGCGCACGGACGAGCGTCGGGTGGGTTCGCTCCCGATCATGGAGTTCCTTCCGGCGACCGGGGTCAGACCGCAGGTCCGAACCAACCGCACCTCGCTCCCGGGCGACGAGAACGTCACGGAGTTCACGCTGGTCATGGTGGACGCCGGGGGCGGAGTCACCGAGATCGATCACGCGCCGCTGCCGGCCGTGCGCATGAACGACACTCCCTTCAAGAGCGGGATGACCTGGTGGAGCGCGGACAGCAGCACGGCGTACTTCGTCGCGATCGAGCGTGGTGAACGGAAGGTCAGCGTCATCGCCTGCGATGCGGCCACAGGAAAGACCAGGGTCGTCTTCTGTGAGGAGTCCGACGCGCCCATCGACCTCAGCGTGAACGTGTACACGCCCGCACTGATCCACGCACTCCCTGCCCGAAATCAGCTCGTATGGTACTCGGAACGGTCCGGTCGCGGACATCTCTACCTGTACGACCTGGAAACGGGGGAGATGATCCGCCCGCTCACAGACGGTGACTGGCAGGTGCGCGAGGTGCTCGGCGTCGACGAGGAAGAACGGACGCTGATCTTCCTGGCCGCCGGGATCGGCAGCGCCTCGACCCCGTACCAGGTCCGCCCGTGCAGCGTCGAGTTCGACGAGGGGCTCCCGTCGCTGCGCATCCTCCGAGACGATGATGGCGAGCACCTCGTCTATCGTCCGCGCGACATCAACGTGACGGCCTCGACGCCGTTCGAGGTGCCCCCGGAATCGATCGCCGGTGTGGCGCCGGGCGGTTCGTATTTCGTCGACACGATCTCGTACCTGGACAGGCTGCCGAGGACGATTCTCTGCGATCGCGGCGGAAACGTGATCCGCGAGCTCGAGAGCGGCGACGAGGACGCGCTTCCG
Organism: Microbacterium sp. A8/3-1; assembly: GCF_040267695.1. Taxonomy (NCBI): domain Bacteria; kingdom Bacillati; phylum Actinomycetota; class Actinomycetes; order Micrococcales; family Microbacteriaceae; genus Microbacterium; species Microbacterium sp. A8/3-1. Next base: position 298,596 of record NZ_CP158357.1, read on the forward strand.
GCGGGCTGGCGATGGCCCGTTCCGGTGCGAGCGAAAGCAGCCGACGGCGAGACGGATGTGTTCGGCGTGCTGTTCTTTCCCGTGGACTACGACCCCGAGGAAAGCTATCCGGTCATCGACGCCATCTATGGCGGGCCGCAGCTGCACATCGCCCCGGCCGGAGCGTTCGCCGACGGGATGTCCACAGCTCACCTCATCGAGGCCGCCGCTCTGTCCGAGCTCGGAGCGTTCACCCTCCTCCTCGACGGACGCGGCACCTCGGAACGTGATAAGGCATTCCGTCACGCCTCCTGGGGCAGAGTGCATGAGGCTTCCAACATCGAGGACCATATCGCCGCGATCCGGCAGTTGAAGGAGATCCACCCTGCCATGGATCTCGACCGCGTGGGCATCACGGGCTTCTCGGCAGGCGGATACGCGGCGGCGCTCGCATCCTTCCGACACGGCTCCTTCTTCAAGGTCGCCGTCGCAGGCGGGGGAAACTACGACCAGAGCCTCTTCTGGCACAGCTGGGGCGAGAGGTATCACGGCGCGTACGACGAGGAGCACTACGCCACCCAGGCGGCGAAGACGTACGCCGCCGAGGCCAGCGGAAAGATCCTCTTCATCCACGGGCTGCGGGACTTCGGCTGTCACCCTGCGGCGCTGTTCCAGATGCTCCAGGCGCTCGTGGAGAACCATAAAGACTACGACCTCGTCCTTCTGCCGGCCGTGGGACACATGCTGAGCGGATACGGCGAACGCCGCCGTCTGGACTACTTCGTCGAGCATCTCTTCGGCGAGCGGCCGCCGGTTCTCGCGGAGCCGTTCACCCTCGCCAGCGACGAGCGGTACCGGGAGATCGTTGAAATCGGACCATCGATCGCAGAGGAGCGTGCCCGTGAAGAATGAGCATCAGATGATCGGACACTTCGAGACGACCGCCGGGCGGATCGAGTTCGAGCTGTTCCCTGGCGCTGCACCTGCTTCCTGCGACACGTTCGTGCACAGCGTGCGGTCGGGCGGCTGGGACGATGCCGCCTTCGTGAGAACGATCCGTGAGGACAACGATCAGGGGCGGCCGCGGATCGACGTGGTCCAGGCCATGGGACACGCGCCGGACGCGCGCACGGTCGAACACGAGAGTACGGAACATACCGGGCTGCGGCACACGGCGGGAACGATGTCGCTGGCTCGGGCCGATCCAGGAACGGCCTCCGGCGACCACGTGTTCTTCTGCGTCCGCGACTCCCCGGCGCTCGACGCGGGAGGCGACCGTCAGCCCGACGGCCGGGGATTCGCCGCGTTCGGTCGGGTGACGCGCGGACTGGCGAGCCTCCGTGGCATCCACAGCGCGGAATGCGTCGACGGAGACGAGGGATACGCCGCAGGTCAGATGCTGCGCGAACCCGTCGTGATCATTCGAGCGGTGGTGGCGACGGCGGTGCTCGACGACCTTCTCGATAAAGTTGAGACGCCATCAGAGTCGTCGCGCGGACGCCACCGACTCTTGAACCAGGGGGAATCCACATGATGACTGTCGACGATTCCGACGGCGCACGGGCGAGGTTCATCGAGGCTGTGGCGACGCAATGGCGCCAGTTGGGCTCTGTCCCGATGGACGGACGTGTGCTCGCCTTCCTGATCATTGCCGAGCAGGAGATCGTGTCATCCGCCGAGCTCGCGGCAGGACTCGGGGTCAGCCAGGGGGCGATCTCCGCCAGCACGCGCAATCTCGTCGCGAGCGGTGCGGTTCGCCGCGTATGGGTGGCAGGTGACCGCAGTCACTACTTCGCAGTGCAGGATGATCCGCTGGGGTCGATGTTCAAGGCCGGTGTGCCGAACCAGGCCGCGCTGGAGAAGGTCTTCCGGCCCGAGGCGGACCTCGATCCGCACCTCACCCTCGCTTCACGCACGCGTCTGAGGAACGCGGCCGACTACTACGCGTGGTTCGAATCCCGACGGGAGGCGCTCGCTGACGAATGGGAGGCGTACAAGGCGAGCCGGCCGCCCCTGGAGCCCGAAGACTGAGACGTCCGGAACCCGCTGACGGTAGTGACGCCCCGCTCGGCCACGTCCAGGACGATCCGAGGGTCCGTCGCCGGTGATCCACCACCGCCCGACCGGCGGGAGGAGGGCTCTCTTCGTCGCGCCTCGCGACGCCTCCCGAACGCTCACGCCGATCATCGGGGGCACCTGTTCCCGACCGCACCACCCGCTGAACGCTCATCGAACGGAGTTGTGACATGACATGGGATCCGATGGTCGACCCCTACCCCGAGACGCGTCGGGACGAGGTCGTGGACGTCCTCCACGGCGTGCCTGTCGCCGACCCCTATCGCTGGCTCGAAGATGCCGATTCGCGGGACACCGCGGAATGGGTCAGACGTCAGAACGCATTCACGGAGTCGTATCTCGCTCAGCTTCCCGAGCGCGACTGGTTCCGACGGCGGATGTCGGAGGAGCTCTCCCGGCCGAGGGGAGGCGCACCTCGAAAGCTGGGCGGACGCTACTTCGTCTCGCGCAACGACGGTACCTGGAACCAGAATCGCTGGTTCATGGCCGACACTCTCGATGAACTGCGATCGGGCGGCGGGAGACTGGTGCTCGACCCCAACGAGTGGGCAGCGGACGGCAGTGCGTCCGTGGTCGGCTTCGAGGTCACCGACGACGGCCGGCTTCTGAACTACGTCGTCAGCGAGGGCGGCAGCGACTGGTGCGATTACCGACTGCTCGATCTCGAGACGGGCGAACGTCGTCCTGACGCCTTCATCCAGTCCAAGGGTCTGCCTCCGATCTGGCTGCCGGACTGCTCCTCGTACGTGTACGCGAGACCAATGCAGGGCGCTGCGATGAGCGGTACGGAGACGGAGGCGACCGGACGGTGGCGGATCCTGCTCCACGACGTGGGGACGCCGGGGGCGTCTGACCGTGTGCTTCTCGACCAGGAGGAGAGGCCGAACGCGCTGTATCACCTCGCGATCACGCATGACCGTCGCTGGCTCGTCGTGCAGCTCCACGAAGGAACGGCGCTCACGAACCGCCTCTGGGTGTTCCCGCTGTCAGCCGAGAACGGCCGCACAGTCATCGGTCCGCCGCTCCGTGTGATCGACGACGACGTCGCCGCGTTCGAGTTCATCCGCGTAGAAGATGATCGGCTCTACTGCCGTACCGACCTCGACGCCGAGCGGGGGCGGGTCATCAGCATCGATCTCGCGGCGTTCGCCGCTTCCGGGACGCGTGTCGTCAGAGAGGTGGTCGGAGAATCCGCGAGCACTCTCAGCTCCGTGCTCCCGGCCGGAGACGAGCTGATCCTCTTCCGGCTCGTCGATGCCGTGCCGCGACTGGATCGACACAGCCTCACCGGCGATCACCTCGGCACGTCGGTGGTTCCGCCGGGCGAGCCGATTCGGACCGGATGCTGGGCGTCGCCGTCGAGCGACGAGTACTTTCTCGCCTGGACCACGCCCACCCGGCTTTCGTTCCCTCTGGTCGGCACGGTGGAGAGCAATCGACTCGAGCCACTGGACAGCCCGGCGACGCGAGGCGTCGTCGAGCCAATCGAGGTCACGGTCGCCCAGGAATGGGCGGTGAGTCGGGATGGCACCCGGATCCCGTACTTCCTCGTGCGCGCACCGGGGAAGGATGCCGCGGGCCCGCGCCCCACCCTGCTCTGGGGCTATGGCGGATTCGGGATATCCATCGGAACCGCCTACCATCCCGTGCTCGCCGCCGGCTGGATCGCTGCTGGTGGAACCGTGGCGATCGCGAACCTGCGCGGCGGAGGCGAGTTCGGCGCCGCCTGGCATGACGCGGGAAAAGGTGCGAACAAGCAGAACGTGTTCGACGACTTCATAGCCGTCGGTGAGCGACTGAAGTCCACCGGAGTCACGGGGCCTGATCAACTCGTGATCCAGGGTGTCAGCAATGGTGGACTCCTGGTCGGCGCTGTCATCACTCAGCGGCCGGACCTCGCTGCGGTCGCTCTTCCGGGCGTCGCCGTTCTCGACATGCTCCGATTCCACCGGTTCACCTTCGGGGCGGCATGGATCTCTGACTACGGCGACCCCGAGGATCGACGGGACTTCGAGGTCGCGCGCGCGTACTCGCCGCTCCACAACGCGCGACCGGCCGAGTACCCGGCGACGCTGGTCACCACGGGAGATCACGACGACCGGGTCGTCCCCTTGCACAGTCACAAGTTCACCGCCACCCTGCAGCGCGAGCAACGCGGCCCGGCGCCGATCCTCACGAGGATCGAGACGGCGGGCGGACACGGGGGAGGGAAGGGCAAGGCCAAGCTCGTGGACGAGTTATCCGACCTGCTCGCCTTCGCTGCGCATCACAGCGGACTGGCGACGCCCGAGCGGTCTCGCCAGGGCTGAGGAGAGAGACATGGAGACAGCGGAAGCAGCCTCGATCTTGGGCCGGCTCGAAGGATCCTTGTTGCGTCGGCTCTCGAAATCGCCCGCAGCGGGTGGACTCGGCGCGGTCGCGATCCTTGAGCGGGATGATCCGCACGCGATCCCGTCGGGCTGCGCTGTACTGGCGGTCGGCGTCACCACTCTGAACGGCCTCGAGCAGATCATCGCTCGTTCGCAGCGATTCGGCGCGGTCGCGATCATCGTGCCTCACTCGATGGTCGAGAGCCTGGAAGGAATCGCCGAGTCTCTCTCGGACGTTCCGCTGTACGGGCTGGTCGAAGGGGCCGCCTGGATGCAGGTCGCGAATCTCCTCACAGAAGCGATCCGTGGCGCCGAGATCTTCCCCGAGAGGGAGTCTTCGGGAGAAGAGGTGCCCGATCTGTTCGATCTGGCGGATTCGCTCGCGGAAGTCCTCGGGGAACCGCTCACGATCGAAGATCCTGCCTCCCGTGTTCTCGCCTTCTCTCGCGACCAGAGCACGACGGACGAGAGCCGACGTCAGACGGTGCTGCGAATGCGTGTTCCGGAGTCCTACCGAGGTTCGACGGAGATGGAAGCCGCTGTCAGGCGCGTGCAGTCGTCTCCTCGCCCGATCCACATCACGGACATCGACGGATCGTCGCCTCGGTGGGGGCTCCGCATGGTGGCCGGCGACGAGGTCATCGGCTCGATGTGGGTCATCAAAGCGGGTGAGCTGTCCGAAAGGCAGGAGCTCGCCTGGGTCGAGTCGGCGAGGCTCGCGAGTCTCGTGATCGTTCGCGCGCGGATCGCCTCCGCGACTGCTCGACGCGCGCGCGAGGCGTCCGTGGCGCAGCTCATCGAAGGAGGGTCACGGGCTCGTCAGGCGGCGAGCGCCCTCGGTTTCCGCCGGGACGCCGTCATCGTGGTGGCCGTCGGTGCACGGAGCGGCGAGCACGACGTCGTCGCGCTGGCCGAGGCCGAACGGAGGACGAGGTCGCTGCAGATGCATCTGCAGGCCGTGTCCCCGCGCGCCGTGGCAGCGCTGCTCGGCGACGTCACGTATGCGATCGCGCCCGTGTCGTCGCCGGGAGGGCAGGACACCTTCGTCTCGTTCATGGCGGACTTCGCGACGCGATTCGCCACGGAGAATCCGCTGGTGGTCGGTGTCGGCTCCGCGGTGGCTGATCCCAACGATCTCGCTCGATCCCGCGAAGAAGCAGAAGGGGCGCTCCGCGTCCTCATCGATGGAGGACCCACTGGACGCTCCGTGGCGACCCTCGATGACGTGTGGGTCGAGAATGCCCTGCTGATCCTCTCCGATTCCCTCGCCGTCGAACATCGCGAGCCGACACCCGCTCTGCGCCGACTGCGCGACTACGACACCGAGCATCAGGGGGCGCTCGTCTCCACTCTCCGAGCGTGGCTGGACAGCTTTGGAGACGTGGCGATGGCCGCTGCCGCGGTCAACGTGCACCGGAACACGCTCAGATATCGCCTGACTCGGATCGAACAGCTCGGTCGATTCTCCCTGCGTGACGCGGACGAGAGGCTGGCGCTGCAGCTGCAGCTGCGCATCTTCGATCTCTGACGACCGTCTTGGACGATCGTCCGAGACCGGAGCAGTCCGGTTGTCCACCTGGACCAATGACTCGGCAGGGAACCCCCTCGAAGCTGGAGGAACAATGAAACCCGAAAGGATCCACGCAATGGCAGGACACGATCCACGGACTCGCGAGACCTTCCACGACGTGTGCCGCGAGCTGGGTGTCGTCGGCGCGCAGCTCGGTGTGCTCACGCCGGAGGGCGCTGAGCTCTACGCTTTCGGATCTGCGAGGTTGGAACCCGAAGTCGAACTGACGGATCGCACTGCGATCCAGATCGGTTCGACGACGAAGCTGTTCACAGCGGTTCAGATCATGCAGCTCGTGGACAGAGGGCTGGTCGATCTCGATGCGCCCGTATCGACATATGTCCCGCGACTGGATCTGGGGTCGTACCGAGGCGCCGCCGTCACGCAGCAGATCACGCCTCGGATGCTGCTGTCGATGTCGAGCGGACTCGACAACGGCAGGTACGTCGACACCGGCGACGAGAGGGATTCCGTTCGACGCGCGACGGAGCTCATCGCGGAATCGTCGCTGAAGTTCCCGCCCGGCACCGGGTGGGGATACTCGAACGCTTCGACGAACGTCAGCGGCATGATCATCGAAGAGCTCTCGGGCCTCCCATGGAACGAGGCGCTCGAGCGAGAACTGCTGCAGCCGGCCGGGTTGACGGACACGACCACCGCCCTGAGTCGGCAGGTCATCGGCCCGACCTCCGTCGGTTTCGAAGTAGCCGACGGGCGAGCGACCCTGATCGATCAGTGGATTCTCGGACGGGGCTACGGGCCAGCGGGATCGACTCTCACTTCCACGGCGGGCGATCTCCTTGGTTTCGCGAAGATCTTCCTCGGCGGCGGCATCGCCGGAAACGGCGTCAGGATACTCTCCGACGAGTCGGTACGTGAGATGCAGAGGCCCCAGGCCACGGTTCCGAACGCGAGCGTCGCCGATGCATGGGGACTCGGACCGCTCATCCGCGAGTGGGGAGGGCACTCCGTGCTCGGGCATCCGGGGGGAAACAGATCGGGCGGCTCTCAGCTCGACTGGGTGCTCGATCAAGGATCGGCCGTCGCTGTTCTGTGCAACGTACCCGCCGTCTCCGCCGTGCTCGCGGAACGCCTCACCCGTCACGTCTTCCAGGAGCGCTTCGGCCTTCCGGTGCCCGATCGTCCGGAACCCACGTCGATCACTGCCGACGCGGTGCGGGACTACGTCGGCGACTATGTCCGCGATGAGGTGCACACCCGCATCGAATCGGACGGTCTTGCGCTCTCCGCCACGGTGTCCACGACGGAAGAGGCGAGCATCTACGTGGAGCCGCGCGTTCAGAAGTACACACTGCTCCCTCTGGGCGGCGACTCATTCCGGATGCGCGACATGGACGGTGTCGACCGCGGCCCCTGGGACAGCGCGTTCGCGCGAGACGAATCGGGGCGGGTGGCATATTTCCTGAGCCCGTTCTTCGCGAGCCGGCGAGAGCGCTGACGACTCCTGTCGGGCGACGACATCATTCGAGAGCCCATCCGTGACGTGGTCAGCGATGCCGCAGAACCCCCGACTCGAGTCCCAGCGCCCACTCAGCGACATCCGCGACCACGCGCGTGTGCGCGGGGTGCTCGATCGGCTGCGACGAGTTCACGTACGATCCGCCTCCGTCGAGGGCGATGAAGATCCGGATGCAGGCGGACTCGGCATCCGCGCCGGGGAAGTCGCCCGAGGCGATGCCGTCTTCGATCATCGCCGTCAGGCGCTCGCGGTCGAGCCCGTCCTGGATCTGCAGCTCGGCGTCGAGCGTCGGACTGAAGCGCGACAGGTGTCTGGCGTTCAGCCAGAGTCGGGCCAGCGGCAGGGAGCGGCCCCGCTCGACGTGATCCACGAATCGCGCCAGGCGCTGCAAGGGTGTGCCGCCGGACGTGAAGAACTGCTCGCGCTCGAGGACCGCGGCGCGGGCGAACGCGGCGACCACCAGATCCTCTGCGACGGGGAAGTAGTGCGTGATCAGGCCGGGCCGCACGCCGAGTCGCGCGGCGACAGCGCGGAGGGTGATGCGCTCGAGTCCCTCCTCGATCGCGATCGCCGCAGCGCAGGCGAGGATGTCCTCGCGGCGCTCCTCGGGTGGCTTGCGGGTGCGCGGAGCGGCGGCGGGAGAAGAAGTGCTTGACGTCACCCCACCCATGCTATTGAATGAGTGACCAATAGTCCATTGGGCATGTGACCAATAGCAATGGCGCTCTCCTCCCGAAAGGAACTCCATGACCCAGATCCCCTCCGCTGACGCCGAGACCCTCGACGCGGCCTCCCGCCCCGAGACCCGCGGTATCGAGCTGATCGACGACGCCGAACGCCATGGCAGGGCGCGCGACCTCTTCCTGATCTGGGCCGCCCCGAGCGTCAGCATCCTGAACCTCACGATCGGCGCTTCGCTGATCCTGCTCGGCCTGGAGATCTGGCAGGCGGTCGCCGTGATCGTCGCCGCCTCGCTGCTCTGGGTGCTGCCCGGCATCATCGCCGGCAGCGGCCCGGCATCCGGCACGTCGGGCTCTGTGGTGACGAGGGCGATGTACGGCATCCTCGGCAACCGGCTCTTCGTCGCCGTGGTCGGATGGTTCATCGGCGCGGTCTTCCTCTCGCTGACCTGGCTCGCATCGTCGTTCCTGGGCGCCGACCTGCTGCGGCGGGTCGGCATCTCCGACCCGATCTGGGTTCCGATCGGCGTGACCCTCGTGGTCTCCGCCGTCACGATCCTGGTCGCGATCTTCGGCCACGGACTCATCCTGCGCGCCTACCCGTACATGGCCGGGGCGCTGTTCGTCATCTTCCTGGCCGTCGCCGCGTTCATCCTGCCCACCGTCGACTGGCAGTACTCGGCCCCGGAGACGCTCAGCGGCCCCGCCCTGTGGTCGGCGATCTCGATCGGCTTCACGATCCTCGCGTCGACGCCGCTGTCGTTCATGAACAGTCCCGACATCGCCCGCTACCTCCCTCGTGAGACGAAGCCGTCGCACATCGCGGCCGCGACCGCGCTCGGCGGTGCCATCCCGTTCATCGTCTTCACGACCGTCGGCGTGCTGCTCGCGACAGGTCTGAGCGAGGCCGCCTTCGCGACCGGCATCGACGTCGCGCTGATCGACCTTCTTCCCTCCTGGCTCGGGCCGGTCCTCGTGCTCGGCGTCGTGATCAACACGATCGCCCTCAACGCCATGACCGCGTACACCTCGAGCATGGCTCTCCAGGCCATCGGGTTCCGCCTGCGTCGCATCCCCGCGGCGATCATCGTCGGCGTCGTCGGCACGGCGCTGACGATCTACCTCGTCCTGTCGTCGAGCCTGCTCGAGGCCGCGAACCTCATGCTCCAGTTCCTCGTGATCGTCTCGGGACCCGCCATGGCGATCTTCGTCGTCGATGTCATCCTGCGCCGCTACGACTACGACGGGATCGACCTCTTCCACGACCGACCCGGCGGCCGGTTCTGGTACTCGGCCGGGTGGAGCATCCCCGGCATCACCGCGCTGTTCGTCGGCGGGATCGCTACCGCGATGTGCCTGTCCACGAGCATCTGGAGCGGGCCCGTCGCCCAGCTCACCGGCTACATCGACCTCTCGGTGCCGGTCGGCATGCTCGTGGCCGCGGTGCTCTACGCCGGCCTGTTGCGCACGCCCCTCGGAAAGGACGGTCGACCATGACCACTCGCTACATCAACGGACGCATCTTCACGGGCGACCCCGACCCCGCCGGGGCCTGGGCCGAGGCCTTCACGGTCGACGCCGACACGATCTCGTACGTCGGCTCGAACGGCGGTGCTCCCGAGGCTGACGAGGCCGACGAGACCGTCGACCTGGAGGGCCGCCTGGTGCTGCCCGGCTTCACCGATGCGCACACCCATCTGCTCATGGCAGGAGCGGCACTCGGGCAGGTGCCGCTCACCGCGGCGCGCTCGCTCGACGACATCCAGGCGCTGCTGCGCGATGCCAGGGCTGCGAACCCGGAGGCCGCGGTGCTGCGGGGGAGAGGGTGGCTCTTCGACTCGATCCCCGGCGGTGCACCGACGGCGGCCATGATCGACGCCGTCGTCGCGGACATCCCGGTGTATCTCGACGCCAACGACTACCACTCGTGCTGGGTCAACACCGCGGCTCTGGTCGAGCTCGGCATCACCCGGGATACCCCCGATCCGATCGGTGGCCATTTCGCCCGGGATGCCTCGGGGGAGCCGACCGGGCTCCTCTACGAGACCGCGGCGACGCAGTACGCCTGGGCGCACCGCGACGCGACGACGACCGACGCCGACCGTGATGCGGACGCGGACCGCGTCATCGAGGCCTACCTCGCCGCCGGCGTGACGGGGGCGGTCGACATGGCGTTCGACGAGTTCGGACTCGCGGCGCTCCAGCGCGCGCAGGAACGTCATGGTGGAGAGCTGCCGATCCGCGTCGCCGCGCACTGGCTCAGCACCAACACCGGCGACGACGGCGAGAACCTCGCGCAGGTCGCGCGTGCGGCCGAGCTCGCCGGCAACGCATCCTCGCCCTGGTTCCGCGTCGTCGGCATCAAACTGATCCTCGACGGCGTGATCGACGCGTGCACCGCCGCGATGCGGCATCCGTACGCCGATGGCACGAACGCCGCGCCCATCTGGCCGGTCGCGCAACTGAACCCCGTCGTCGCGGCGGCGGATGCCGCAGGCCTGCAGGTCGCGCAGCACGCGATCGGCGACTACGCCAGCGAGATCGCCCTGGATGCCATCGAGAACGCGATCGTCGTCAACGGCGACAGGCCGCGTCGTCACCGCATCGAGCACCTCGAGTACGCGGCGCCTGGCACCGCCGAGCGGATGGCGCGACTCGGCGTCACCGCCTCGATGCAGCCCGTGCACAGCGACCCTGCCATCTTCGCCAACTGGGCCGAGATGCTGGGCGACGACCGGGTGGACCGGGCGTTCCCGTGGCCCGAGTACGAGGACGCCGGCGCTCTGCTCGCGTTCTCGACCGATGCGCCGACCGCCCCGCACGAGGCGCTGGCGAACATGTACGTCGCGTCGACGCGCGCCTCCGCGCTCGACCGCTCGATTCCCGCGGTCCATCCGCAGTACGCGCTGCCTCTCGCGGCGGCGATCGGTCATGCGACGCGCGACGCTGCGGCATCCGTCGGCGATGGGGACTGGCGCGGCCGCATCGCCACGGGGTTCGCCGCCGACGTCGTCATCCTCGACACCGACCCGTTCGTCGAGGGGCCGGCATCGCTGCTCGAGGCACGGGTGATCGAGACGATCGTCGCCGGGCGGTCGCGGTACCGGGCCTAGGGGCGGCGGGCCCGGCGCGACTCAGATGCCGAGCGCGCGTTCGATCTCACGGGCACCGCGCTCCGCGGCGGCGGAGACTTCCTCGGCCGGCACCTTGCTGTAGCTCGTGGCGATGTAGGGCACGGTCAATGCGGCGACCGCCTCGTCGAGACCGCTGCGCAGGATCGGATGGACGATGTCGGTGATGCCGGGCTGCGCGGAGTCGGGGCGGACGAGGAGACGGTCGCGACGGATCCCTGCGAGCACCGCGTCGTCGATCTCCGTGTGCGCGACCGAGCTGAACGCGGAGAGCACGTGGCCGCTGGCGGTCCCGTCGAGGGGGAAGAGCGCTCCGACGCGCACGTGGAAGCCGAAGTCGTCGGGGCTCTCGACCTGCGCGATGATCCGCACTCGGCCCTCGTCGATCACGCCGAGATTGCAGGACTGCCGAGTCGCATCGGCGACACGGCGCATGGCCGGCATCGCGGCGGCGATGAGCGACCTGGTCGGCTCCTGGCGATGCGCGAGATCGAACAGCCGCATCGACAGCTGGTACAGACCGCTCTGCGGGTCGCGGTGCAGATAGCCGCGCTTCTCGAGCCGCAGCAGCACCCGGAAGATCTGGCCCGGCGAGCGATCGACGGCCTTCGCGATGTCGAGCTGGCTGAGCCCGTCGGCCGCGGCGGCGAGCGTCTCGAGGATGTCGAGAGCCTTGTCCACGGCGGGCGCCGCATAGTCGGGCTGCTGTTCGACCAAGGGTGTCTCTCCGTCGTCAGGATGAGGAATCGAGGACTGCCAGGATACGACGGGCGATCGTGCGGTCGATGTCGTCGGGCACGGGCTGGGGTCCTGCGGAGAGAGCCGAACGATCGGTGACGACGCGCACGAGCGACAGCGTCTGCAGGAGGAATCCGAGGTCCATCGACTCGATCGAGTTCCCCTTCGGTTCATCGCCCGCGAGGTTGAACATGCGCCCGTTCGCCAGCAGGATCACATGCCCGCCGTGCGGGAGGTCGATGCGGTCGAGAGCGGAGCCGAGCGAGGTCGTCGACGTCGCTCTGGCACGCAGCGTCTCGACGTCGATCTCCCAGGGGAAGTGTCCGACGTTGCCGATGATCGCACCGGCGTGCATCTGCTCGATGATGTCGTAGGGGAGCACGCCGGGGCGGCCCGTCGCCGTGATGAAGACGTCTCCCCAGGGGGCGAAGTCCGTCGCGCTTCCGACGCGGAACCCGTCGAGAGCCGCCTCGAAGGCCTTCAGCTCGTCGGTGTCGACGACAGCGACCTTGCCACCGAGCGCTCGAAGGTAGTGAGCGACCCCGCGGCCGCACCAGCCGTAGCCGAAGACCACGAAGCGCCGCCCGGGGACCATCGCGTTCGTGATGCGCATGAAGCTCTCGACCGCGGACTGCCCGACCGCATGCTTGTTCTCGCCGATGGCCTTGAGCAGGCTGTCGTTGATCACGATGACCGGGAAGGGCACGGCGCCGGCGAGTTCCGAGCGAAGGCGATCGCCGCCACTGGTGGTCTCCTCGGTCCCGCCGATCACGGTGCCGGTCGTGCCACGGGCGACGAGTCCGGCGACGAGATCGGCTCCGTTGTCGAGGATGATGTCCGGGGCGCCGTCGAGCACCGCGGCGATGTTGGCCTCGTGCTGCGCGAGGGTGTCGTCGCGACGGCCGTGGATCGTGATGCCGGGCAGCGAGTTCAGGTAGTCGACGACGTCGTCCTGCGTCGACCCGAAGTTGCCCGTGCCGATGAGCTCGGCACCGCCGGCGGCGAGCGTCTCCACGAGGACCGCGGTCTTCGGCTCCACGTGCAGGGACATGCCGATGCGGTGGCCGGCGAAGGGTCGCGTGCGCTCGAGCTCCTGCCGCACGTTGGCCAGCAGAGCCATTCGGGAGCGGATCCAGGCGACCCGGGAGTTGTCCTGTACGGCCATATCGGAAGCGGTCATGCGCGTCAGCTTACAGATACAAAATCAGAATGCATATACAAATTTGTCTTGATCGCCCTTAGGCTGACACCGCGACTGCCGAGAATGAGCATTCGCGAGATCCGGATGCTTCGGGAAAGGCCACAGTCATGCACCCTGTCGGTTTCGTCGGGACGGGCTTCCATGCGCGGACCAACCTCCTGCCCGCGGCTGAGCTCGCGGGTATCGAGATCGTCGGCCTGGCGAGCCGCGACGCGGAGCGCTCCGCTGCGACCGTCGTGCGCGCCGGCTTCGGGGACGCGCGCCCTTACGGCAGCGTCGGCGACATGGTGGCCGACCTTCCCCATCTCGATCGGGTGATCGTCTGCGCCCAGCCATCCGATCAGCCCGCGATCGTCCGGGAGCTGATGGACGCCGGGGTGCATGTGCTCGCTGAGAAGCCGCTCGGGCTGGATGCCGGCGAAGCGAGGGCGCTCGCCGACCACGCGACGAGCCGAGGGGTCGTCCTCCGGGCGGCCTTCATGAAGCGTTACGCGCCGGCAGTGCTCGCCCTTCAGGAGCTGCTGGCGACCGCGCAGCTCGGGTCACTGCTCTCCTTCGACGTGCGCTTCGGTGCAGACGCAGGCGCCTTCGCCCCGACCACGGCGGACTTCATCCGACTCGCGGCGATCCATCACGTGGACCTCGTGCGGTTCCTCTTCGGCGACGTCGAACGGGTCGACGTCGCCTTCGCAGGAAGCGATCTGGCCGCCACCGTGCTCGTGACCGTGCGCATGCGCTCCGGCGCCGTCGGCACCCTGCACCTGACCAACGGTCCCGGACACGCGAGCGAGCTCGACATCACCACGATCACCTGCGAACGCGGCATGGTGACGATGACCGACACGCGAGAGCTCGTCGTGCGCCGCGGGACCGTCGGCGGTGGCGACTGGCGCCGTCCACGCGAGCAGAGCACGTCCCTGACGCCGGCCGTGAGCACGATGTCGGGCGGTGCGCAGGACCTGGTGCTGCGTGGCTTCGTCGACGAGATCGCAGCGTTCGCCACCGACGACCTGGGTCGTGACGACCGGAGTGCGGAGGAGAACGTGCGAACCATGGAGCTCGTCGACGCGATCGTGCGACAGCTGCCGCCGGATCGCGCCGCAGGCGAGAACGCCGGCGGTGCCTGAGCGTCACCCGCGGGCGGGGGAGGTTTGCCCTCCCGACTGACCCGTCCCCAGACGATCTCGTCGAGAGGGCCACCGCCCTTCCCGGACGGTTGGGGAGGCGGCGAAGATATCGCTGCACTCTTCGGCTGATTCCCCAGGTCTCAGCCCGTAGCCCCCGCTACATATAGCAGAGTACATCTGTTTTGTCTTGTCCACCATTTGGGGGACAAAGAAAGTTGCGAAAGTTTTCTGGACGATGACCCGGTTGTCTTCCCGCAGGGGTTTCGTAGGGTGTAGTCATGGACAGATTGCTCGTGATCACCGCGCAGGTCGCCATCGCCCACGGCCACCGGGTCGAGGTGATCGAGCAGATCGATCCCCTCACCGAGGAGCCGGTGGTCCTCGCCGTCGTCGACCTCGACACCGGCATCCGCTACCGACGCACGGACGAGGTGCGCGGCGAGTTCTCCCGCTGGATCGGCCGGGTGCTCGAGTGCACGGTGACGATCGGCGGTGCCGGACGAACGGTGCTGCGCGTCGACCCGATCGGGTCGGGGGCGACGGAGGCGAAGGGCGCGCTGTACGGCGCCGACGCGGCCGCGGACGCCGCGAAGGCCGAGGCTGACCGCTGGGGCGGCACGGACCGTCCGCCGGCGGAGGAGCCGGAACGCTTCTGGTGAGCGTCTCGCACCGGTGCGCATCAGCGGAAGTCCCTGGACCGATGCGTGAGCCCGGTGCGCAGATCCTCGAAGGCATCGGCGAGCACGTTCACGACCCCCTCCTCTGAACGCTCCAGGATGCCGCGGATGATGAGCGCCGGAGAGTCGCGGGCCACGCGCCGATAGCGGTTCCATACGCCGGTCGAGCAGACGACGTTCACCAGCCCGCTCTCATCCTCGAGGTTCATGAACGTGATCCCGGAGGCCGTCGCCGGCCGCTGACGGTGGGTGACGAGGCCGGCGACCTCGATGCGCCGTCCTGATTCGTGCGCGCGCAGATCGGCGGCGGTCAGCACACCTCTGTCGTGGAGCGCGCCGCGGAAGTGTGCCATCGGGTGGTCATCGGTCGAGACGCCGGTCGCCCAGAGGTCTGCGGAGAGCCGTTCGTAGCTGGTCTGATCGGCGAACAGGGGAGGCTGCACGGCGACGGAGGTGCCGGGAAGGAAGCGCGACCGGTCGTCGGCGGCCGCACCCGCGAGCCAGATCGCCTCCCGTCGCTCCAGCCCGAGGCAGGCGAACGCGCCGGCGGTGGCGAGAGCCTCCAGTTGTGCGGCGGTGGCATCCGTGCGCCGCACCAGGTCGTGCAGGTCGCGGTAGAGGCCGTTCGCCTCGCGCTCGGCGACGATCTTCTCGGCCAGGGGCACTCCGATCCCGCGGATGCCACTGAGCCCCAGTCGCACCGCGTGCCCGCCGTCCCGGCGATGGGAGGCCGACTCGTCGGGGGCGTCTCGGTCGAAGCGGAGCGTCGGAGGCTGCGGAGTGTCGAGGCAGTCGTCCCTGCCGGTCGGCCGCCCGGTGGGCTCGGCGAGCGGCTCCAGCGTCTCCGTCGCGCCCGAGGCATGCAGATCGGGGCGGCGGACCTCCACCCCGTGCCGTCGCGCATCGGCAGTCAGGGTCGCCCCGGAGTAGAAGCCCATCGGCTGCGAGCGCAGGAGTCCGGCGAGGAACGCGGCGGGATAGTGCAGCTTCAACCAGGAGCTGGCATAGACGAGCAGCGCGAACGACAGCGAATGCGACTCCGCGAAACCGAAGTTCGAGAACGCCTGGATCTGCGCGTAGATGCGATCGGAGGCGTCGAGGTCGAGCCCGCGCCTGGCCATTCCCGCGTAGAGCTTCTCGCGCACTCTCTCGATCTTCTCCAGGCCCCGCTTCGAGCCCATGGCCCGACGCAGCAGGTCGGCCTCGTCTGCGGTGCAGTCGCCGACCGCCGTGGCCATCTGGATGAGCTGCTCCTGGAAGATCGGGATCCCCAGTGTGCGCTTCAGGATCGGTTCGAGATCGCTGTGCGGGTAGGGGATGGGGAAGTCCACCGGCTCCTCGCCGCGGGCGATCCGCTCCCGGTTCTCCTCGTCGAGGCGGTCCTTGGCCATCTTGCGCCGGACGAACGGATGCACGGCCCCGCCCTGGATGGGGCCGGGGCGGATGAGAGCGATCTGGATGGTGAGGTCGTAGAAGCTCCGCGGCTGCAGGCGGGGGAGCAGCCCGATCTGCGCGCGCGACTCGACCTGGAAGACCCCGATCGAGTCCGCTCGGCACAGCATGTCGTAGACCGCTGGCTCCTCCTTGGGGAGGGTCTCCAGCGTCCACCGCTCACCGGTCGCCTCGAGGATCATGTCGAAGCAGTGCTGGAGCGCGGCGAGCATCCCGAGGCCCAGCAGATCGAACTTCACCAGTCCCATGAAGGCGGCGTCATCCTTGTCCCACTGGATCACCGTGCGGTTCTCCATGCGGGCATGCTCGACAGGAACGACCTCGCCGACGGGTCGCGCCGTGAGCACCATGCCGCCCGAGTGGATGCCCAGGTGGCGCGGCGCCTTCAGCAGCTCGCCCGCGTAGGCGAGCACGTTCTCGGGGATGTCGTGGCCCTCCGACGGCTCCAGGCCCGTGCCCCAGCCGTCGACCTGCCGCGACCAGGCATCCTGCTGCCCCGGTGAATGCCCGAGCGCCCTTGCCATGTCGCGCACCGCGTTCTTCGGACGGTACTGGATGACGTTCGCGACCTGGGCCGCACGCTCCCTGCCGTACTCTCCGTACACCCACTGGATGATCTCCTCCCGGCGGCGGGAATCGAAGTCCACGTCGATGTCGGGCTCCTCTGTCCGGGTGGTGGCGAGGAACCGCTCGAACGGGAGGCCGTAGAGGATGGGGTCGACGGCGGTGATGCCCAGCAGGTAGCAGACCGCGCTCGCCGCAGCGGACCCTCGACCCTGGCAGAGGATGCCGCGCCGCCGTGCCTCGGCGACGATGCCGTGCACGATGAGGAAGTAGCCGGGGAAGTCCTTCTCCTCGATGACGTCGAGCTCCCGCTCGATCCGGCGATGCTCGTCGTCTTTCAGCCGGGGATACTTCGACGGCACGGCCTCCCACACCAGATGCCGCAGCCAGCTCATCGGCGTGTGCCCCTCCGGCACCTTCTGCTTCGGCAGTGCCGGTCGCGCGAGCCGCAACGGGAACGCGGATGCCGCTGCCAGCTCGAGGCCGTACGAGATCGCGCCGGGGTAGCGCTGGAAGCGCGCCGACATCTCCGCACCGCTGCGCAGGTGCGCGCCGCCGTGCGCGGGCAGCCATCCGTCGAGCTCGTCCATGCTGCGGACCGCACGGACGGCGGCCACCGCCTCGGCGAGCGGGGCCTGGGCGGGACCGGCGTAGTGCACGTTGTTGGTCGCCACCACGGGCAGCCGCATCCGCCGGGCGAGTTCGGCGAGGGCGTCGTTGCGACGGGTGTCCTGCGGATCCCCGTGGTCGAAGAGCTCGACGGCGACGTGGTCTGCCCCGAACAGATCGACGAGGCTCCGGAGCGGGGTCGCGGCATCGCCGACCTCGAGTCCCCGGCGCACCGCGCCCTTGCGGCATCCGGTCAGGATCGTCCACTGCCCGCCCGCGCTCGCCGCGAGCTCGTCGATGTCGTAGACCGGGCGCCCCTTCTCGCCCCCGCGCAGCTGAGCGGCGGTGATCGCGCCGGAGAGGCGGTGATAGCCCTCCATCCCGCGGGCGAGGACCAGCAGGTGCTCACCCGCAGGGTCGGGGCTGCCCCGCTGCGGAGCGGGGAGATCGAGGGACAGCTCGGCGCCGTACACCGTCTGCATCGGCGACTTCATGAGCTCGGCCTGGTCGGCGAACCGTGCGGCGCCGTAGAAGCCGTCGTGGTCGGTGAGCGCGAGGGCTGTGAGCCCGAGACGCTCGGCCTCGGCGAGGAGATCCTCCGGGGCGGAGGCGCCGTCGAGGAACGAGTACGAGGAGTGCACGTGCAGCTCGGCGTAGGGCACCGCATCGGCCGGCCGGGATATGCCGGTGAGCGGTGTGCGCTGCCGTCGTCGGCTCACCGGTCCGGGGTCGGGCCGTGTGGCGGGCGGCTCGACCCCCTGCCGCGCGGCCGGCTCCTCTCCGCTGAGGGTGCGCTCGAGCTCGCTCCAGGTCTGCGGGGGATTGTGCCAGCCCATCAGCGATACCTCCCCTCGACCCACCAGCGCTCGCCGGTGCGGAAGACGAGCCAGGCGTGGTCATGGTCGTCGACGATCTGGAGCCGGTGCCCTCGTCTGCCTCCGTCGGACGTCCAGCGGCGTTCGTGCACGGGCCAGGGGCCGGCCCAGGCCTGCACGGCGACGCCGTCGATGCGGGCGGGCTCCTGGGAGAGGGCGCCCCGGTCGTCGACGCTGATCGCGGCGCCGTCGGCGGCGAGCACCCCGATGGGGCGGGGCGGCAGGAAGACCTCGGCGGGGAGCGGGTCGGGCAGGCTTCCGGGCCACGGGGAGCCGGGATCGCGTGGGGCGACGGCGCGCTCGCCCCACGGGGTGAGCACCTGACGATCGGCGAGCCAGCGGCCTCCGGCGAGCGCGGCGGTGACCACGCCCTGATGCCCCAGCATGGTCTGCACGCGGGAGACCGCGTGATGCAGCCGCTCATCGGTGCCGGAGCCGAAGAGTCCGGGCTGATGGTGGGCGGCGTCGTCGACGGCGACCGGGACGATGCGCACCGCCAGGATGCCGCCGAACGCCCGCGCCTCGTCGACGGGCTCCTTCGCCGACTGCGCGGCCAGCGCCTCCAGCTGCCAGCGCACGCGGTCGACCAGGTCGGAGGCATCGAAGCAGGTCGGATGCAGCCACGTGCGGGAGAAGACCGTCCCGTTGTCGTCCGTCATGTCGATCCGCACCTCGGTGCAGACGACCGAGGCGTCTCCGAGGGCGAGCAGCACGGCATCCGCCGTCTGCCGCACGGCGAAGGCCACCTGATCCGTTCCGCCCAGCGGGGACTCGAACTCGATGCTCCGCACCAGCTCGGGGTCGGGAGGGCGAGGCGTCAGCGGTCGGGAATCGGCGCCGGCGGCGAGCGCATGCAGGCGCGCGCCGTGCTCGCCGAACCGGTCGCGCACGTCGAGCGGGGCGAGCGCGGTGAACTCGCCGAGAGTGCGCACGCCGAGGCGGACGAGGAGGCCGGCGATCTGCTCGTCCCGCAGCACCTGCACGGGGTAGGGCGCGAGGAACTCCTGCGACAGCCCCGGCGGGACGACGGTGCAGGCGTCGCGGCCCCGTGCGGCGATCTCGGCGGTGAAGGGACCGTCGGCGACGCCGATGCGCACCTCGGGCAGACCCGCTTCCGCGAGCACGGCGGCGAGGGCTCCGGCCGCTTCGGCCTCTCCGCCGTGATAGCGGGAGATGCCCCTGGCGCGGAGGATCGCGAGGCCAGGACGCAGCAGGGCGACGCCCGGCGCGTGCTTCTCGATGAGCTGCAGCACCGGGAGGAAGGCGCGCTCGTCCCGCGCCGGGTCGTGCGGAAGCACCCGCAGCGAGGAGAGATGCCCCTGCGCGACGCGGCGGCGCTGACCGGTGCGCACGCCGTGTTCCCTGGCCGAGGCCGTGCAGGCGACGATCGTGTTCGCCTGCACCAGCGCGGTGGGCGGATGGGGAGGCGGACCGCCCAGAGCGGCGCGCAGCGGCCAGTCCGGGAACCACAGTACGAGGACGCGGAGCGGGGTGTTCATCCGGCCTCCGCCCAGTGCAGGAGCTCGGTCGGAGCCGTGTCGTCGACCGCGGATCTGCTGGAGGCCGTCTCGGCGGCGAGCGACGGCAGCGCGGTGAGCTCTGCCGCGGCGGCCTCGACGGCACCGTGCCCGCCGGGCAGCTGCACGCGCACGCTCGAGGGCCGGGGGCTGTGCCGGGTCGTGGCCGTCACCGTCACGGTGCAGTCGGAGAGCAGCCCCCAGCCCGCACCGAGACCATGCCAGTGCGGGTCGTGGAGGCGGATCGATCCCTCGCTCTGCGGCCATCGCTCCACGGCGGGGGATTCCGTGACCAGGAGTGTGCATCCGCGATCACGGAGCCGTGCGCTGAGGCGGGAGACATCGGCGTCTCGTGCCCGCGACTGCGGGTTCACCACGATCAGGGGGACGACCTCGGCCAGTGCGGAGGTCGCCGCGAGCCAGCGCTCGCCGGGTTCGGGGACCAGGATCAACCGGGTCAGGTCGATGCCGAAGGCGGCGGCGGCCTCGACGCCGAGTGTCGGCATGCCGACCACCGCGCACCAGTGCCCCTTCCTGGAGGCTGCACTGAGCAGGGCGAGCACGAGGCTGGGTGAGGGGGAGACGCTGTAGGCGGTGCCGGTCTGCAGCCCCTCTTCCGGCAGCAGGGCGGCGAGCGAGGGGTCGAGCGGGAGCAGCGCGTGCTCGCTGCGCCGCCGCTGCATCCTGCTGATCTCGCGGCGCAGACGCAGCACCTCTCCGGCGCGAGAATCGCTGGTCGGAGAGAGCGCGGTCACCGCATCGAGCCCGATCCCCATGCATCCATCCTCGAAGATATGTACGAATAAAGCAAGTGGCACTGATGACGCTAGTTCGTACATCGGACATCTGGAATCGTTCGCGGTGCGACGGTTATCCACACCCCGCCGGCACGGCATCCGCCGATCTCCTACCCTGCCGGGATGGACTCTCGGCTCGCGATCGTCGCCCTCGTGCACGGCGCGCTGCTGGGCATCGGCGGATGGCTGACCGTGATCGACATCCGCACGCATCGGCTGCCGAATCGGATCGTGCTGCCGACCCTCGCGTCGCTGATCCTCCTCGTCGTGATCGACGCCGTGGTCTCGGCGCAGAGCGCTCCGATGATCCGCGCTCTCCTCGGTCTGCTCGTCCTCGCCGGGTTCTACGCCCTGCTGCGGTTGATCAGCCGCTCGGGGATGGGCGGAGGCGACGTCAAGCTCGCCGCGGTCATCGGACTCGTCCTGGGATGGCACGGCTGGCAGCAGCTCGCGATCGGCGCGGCCTCCGCCTTCGTGCTGGGCTCCCTCTTCGCCCTCGCCCTGATGCTCCTGCGCCGGGCGGACGGCGCCACCCGCATCGCGTTCGGACCGTGGATGATCGCGGGCGCGCTCCTCGGCATCCTCGTCGGATGAAGGGTCTACTCTGAGGTCATGGCACTCGCACGACTTCACGGCGGCCCGCTCGACGGGCAGATCATCCCCCTCGGCGACGCGGACGACAAGCTGATCGTCCCCTACAGCGAGACGCAGGTGGTGTACAACCGCCGCGGCGAGCCGCAGAACACGGGACCCGAGGACGGTCCCACCGAGATCGACTACTGGTTCGACGAAGCCCTCGAGGATCTCACCCTCAACGATGACGACTGAGCCGTCCCGCACTGTCGAGGTCGAGCGCAAGTACGACGTCGACATCGACACGCCGCTGCCCGGCTGGGAGGACATCCCCGGCGTCGACGCCGTCACGGCGGGAGAGGAGCGGGCGCTGGACGCCCGGTACTTCGACACCGCAGACGGCGTCCTCGCGCGCTCCGGAGTCGCACTCCGCCGCCGCACCGGCGGCCCGGACGAGGGCTGGCACGTGAAGGGGCCGAGGCAGGGCGACGGACGACTCGAGCTCGGCTGGCCGCTCGGAGAGGGCGACGGGCTTCCCGACGCCGTCGCCGCGACCGTCTCCACCTGGACCACCGAGCCCCTCGCACCGCTCGCCCGGATCGAGAACGACCGCACCGCGTATCTGCTCACCGGCCCCGACGGGGTCGTGGCGGAGTTCGTCGATGATCGAGTCCGCGCCACCGACCTCCGCGGAGGCGTGCAGCGCGAATGGCGGGAGTGGGAGATGGAGCTCGGACCCGCAGCCCCGACCGACGTGGCCGGACGAGAGGCGTTCTTCGCCGCCGTCGAGCGGGCAGTGCGCGCCGCCGGAGGCCGTCATTCCGCATCCGGATCCAAGCTCGCCCGCGCGCTGGGGTTCTAGCCCGATGCCGTCGCCGTACGCAACCCCTTCCCGGGCGAGCTCGGCGCGTGCTTGAGTGACAGCATGAGCCGACCGCCTGTGCTTCGATCGCTGCAGACGATCGTCCCCGACACCGTCCTCCACCAGGACGAGGTGCGCGACGTCTTCGCCGCGCAGCCCGATCTCGGGCGACTGGCGCAGCGGATCGTGTCGACCTCGTTCAACGTGTCCGGCATCGACACCCGCCACACCGTGATCGACGAACTGTCGCTCGACTCCGACGTGGCGGATCCGGTCTTCTTCGACCGCCGGTCGGGAGCGCTCCTCGCGCCGGGGACGAAGGCGCGCAACGAGGTCTACACGCGCGAGGCGGCACGGCTCTTCGTCGACGTCGCCCGTCATGCGCTCGATGCCGACCCCGACCTCGAGGCCGCCGATGTGACGCATGTCATCACCGTCTCGTGCACCGGGTTCCACGCCCCCGGCCCGGAGTACGAGATCGTGCGGGCTCTCGGTCTGTCCGACAGCGTGCAGCGCTACCACCTCGGCTTCATGGGCTGCTACGCGTCGATGCCGGCGCTCCGTGCCGCGAGTCAGTTCTGCCTCGCCGACGAGAACGCCGTCGTCCTGGTGGTCAGTGTCGAGCTGTGCACCCTGCATCTGCGGTCCTCCGAGGACCCGGACACGATCGTCGCGTCCTCGCTGTTCGCAGACGGCGCGGCGGCGGGCATCGTGACGGCGCGGGATCTCCCGTCGGCGGTCACCGGCCTGCGCCTGGACCGCTTCCACACCGCGATCGCGCCGGAGGGCGAGAAGGCGATGGCCTGGACGATCGGCGACACCGGGTTCGAGATGATCCTGGCCACGACCGTGCCGCAGATCATCGGCGAGACGATCATCGGCGCGCTGCGCCCGCTGTACGCGCCGGAGGATGACCTGGTCGCCGCGTTCGACGACGATGCGGTGGGCCGGGAGGTCGAGCACTGGGCGATCCATCCGGGCGGGCGCAGCATCCTGGATCGCGTCCAGGAGAAGCTGCACCTCAGCGACGCCCAGCTGCACCCCGCCAGGGAGGTCCTGCGCGAGAACGGCAACATGTCCAGCGCGACCGTGCTGTTCGTGCTCAAGCGCATCCTCGACGAGGAGGGCGCCAGGGCCGGCGATCGCGTCTCGGCGATGGCGTTCGGGCCGGGGCTGACGGCCGAGAGCGCCCTGATGACCGTCACGGCCTCCGCGGACTCATGAGCTCGGGACTCTCGGCTCGAGACGTCGGCATCCGGGAGCTGATGGACGATCCGCGGGCGGACGAGCGGATGCTGGCGCGCACCTACGGGCGATTCGGTTTCGTGAACGCCGTGGTCTCGCGCCCCGGTCTGCTCTATCGCCGTGACATCCGTCCGAGGGCCGTCGGTGCGCCGTTGCGGATCCTCGACATCGGCGCCGGTGGCGGCGACCTGTGCCGGTTCCTCGCCGGACGGCTGCGCCGCGACGGGCTCGAGGCGGAGATCACGGCTCTCGACACCGACGAGCGCGCCATCCGGTGGGCTTCCGCGCACGATCGCGGTGCGGGGGTGCGCTACCGAAGGGCGCTGTCGACCGAGCTCGTCGACGCGGGGGAGACGTTCGACGTCGTGCTCTCCAACCATGTGCTGCACCATCTCGACCATGCGGAGCTGCAGACCGTGCTCGAGGACTCCCGGCGGCTTCTCGCCCCCGGCGGGCTGGCCGCGCATCACGACATCGCCCGCGGCCGCACCGCCTATGCGCTCTTCGCGGCGGCCACCTGGCCGCTCTCCCGGAACCTCCTGGCCGACTCCTTCATCCGCGTGGACGGGCTCCTCAGCATCCGCCGGTCCCACACGGTCGCGGAGCTCCGGGCGATCGTCCCGCGGGGCTGGCGGGTCCGCGGGGGTGTGCCGTCCCGACTGGAGGTGCGGTGGGAGGACGACCGTGCCCGACCATGACGTGCTCATCGTCGGCGCGGGCCCGGTGGGTCTGCTGCTGGCGTGTCTGCTGACGCAGGACGGACTGCGGGTGGTCGTCTGCGAGCGTCGCACGGATGCCGACACGCGCACCCGTGCGATCGGCATCCATCGGCCGGGGCTCGACGCGCTGGAGGCTGCCGGTCTCGGCGCCGAGGTCCGGGCCGAGGCGCTGCGCCTCGACGGGGGAGAGGTGCGCAGCCGTCGGCGGACCCTGGCGTCGCTCGCCTTCCCGCCCGAGCGGCCCGTCCTGATCCTCCCGCAGCCGCGTACCGACGCGCTGCTGAGAGCACGACTGCGGGCGCTCGCGCCGGATGCGCTGCGCTCCGGATGGGCCGTACGCGCGGTCGATCCGGCGGGCGAGGTGGTGCGCGTCGCGGTCGATGCCCCGGACGGGCCCCGCGAGCTGGCCGCCAGCTGCGTCGTGGTGGCCGACGGAGTGCGGAGCCGTGTGCGCGAGGATCTCGGACTCGGGTGGAGCCGCCGGAGGGGGCGCGCGACCTACGCGATGGTCGACGTCGCTGATGCGGAGACGGATGCCCGCGCCGTGCTGCACTGCGAGCCGTCTGGCCTCGTCGAATCCTTCCCGCTGCCGGGGGGAGGGCGCCGGTGGGTGGCGCGCCAGGGAGCAGGGGAGCAGCTCGGCACCCCGGACGCCTTCCGCAGCGCGGTCGAGGCCCGGACCGGCATCCGCTTGGAACTCGCGGATGACGCACGGCCGACCGTCTTCGAAGCCGCGCAGCATGTCGCTCGGCGCACCTCGCAGGGACGCGTGGTCCTCCTCGGTGACGCGGCGCACGAGATCAGTCCGATCGGCGGTCAGGGGATGAATCTGGGCTGGACGGATGCCGTGCGGTTGGCGCGGGAGCTCGCGCGATCGCTGCCCGGGGGGATGCCGGACCTCACGGGGTACGACCGCGACCTTCGTCGAGCGACGCGCATCGTCCAGCGCCGGTCCGCCTTCTACATGTCGATGGGGGCTCCGGCGCCCATCGGCGTCGCGGTTCCGAGGGAGCTCGTCATCCGGACGATGGGGACGCGGCCGCTGCGCCGGTGGTCCGCCGGGCTCATCACGATGCGGGGTCTCTGACGCACGACCTCTGACGCACGAAGGCCCCGGCACCCTCGAGAGGGGCCGGGGCCTTCGTGCGTTGCGTCAGGGTTTCGACTCGCTTCGCTCGCTCAACCTTGACGCTTCGCGTCAGAAGTTGATCATGTGCCCTGCGAGGCCGTGGAAGCCCTCCTGCAGCGCCTCCGACAGCGTCGGGTGGGTGTGCACGTTGCGGGCCAGCTCGAGCGCGGTGAGGTCCCACTTCTGCGCGAGGGTCAGCTCGGGCAGAAGCTCGGCGACGTCCGGGCCGATCATGTGCGCGCCGATGAGCTCGAGGTGCTCGGCGTCGGCGATGAGCTTGACGAAGCCGACCGGTTCGCCGAGGCCGTGCGCCTTGCCGTTGGCCATGAACGGGAAGCTGACGACCTTGATGTCGCGCCCCTCGTCCTTCGCCTGCTGCTCGGTGAGGCCGAACGAGGCGACCTGGGGGGAGCAGAACGTCGCGCGCGGCATCATGCGGTAGTCGCCGAGCGTCATGGTCTCGGCCTTGCCGATGGTCTCGGCCGCGACGACGCCCTGCGCCTCCGCCACGTGGGCGAGCTGCAGCTTGGCGGTCACGTCGCCGATCGCGTAGATGCCCTCGACGTTCGTGCGCATGTGGTCGTCGATGTCGATCGCGCCGCGCTCGGTGAGCTTCACGCCGGTCGCGTCGAGGCCGAAGCCCTCGGTGTTCGGGGCGAAGCCGACCGACATGAGCACCTTGTCGGCCTCGATCGACGACTGCAGGCCGTCCTTGGCCGTGTAGGTCACGGTGACGGAGGAGCCGTTGTCGACGACCGTCTCGACCTTGGTCGAGGTGAGGATGTCGACGCCGTAGTTCTTGTACTGCTTCGTGATCTCCTTCGACACGTCGGCGTCCTCGTTGGGGAGGGCACGGTCGAGGAACTCGATGATGGTGACCTTCACGCCGTAGTTCGTCATGACGTAGGCGAACTCCATGCCGATGGCGCCGGCGCCCACGATGACGATCGACTTCGGCAGCTCACGGCTCATGATCTGCTCTTCGTACGTCACGACGTTGTCGCTGAGCTCGACGCCCGGAAGCAGCCGGACGCGCGAGCCGGTGGCGATGATGGCGTTGTCGAAGGTGACCTCTTCGGTGGAGCCGTCGGCCTTGGCGACCGAGATCGCCTTCGGGCCCGTGAAGGTGCCGCGGCCGTCGTACTCGGTCACCTTGTTCTTCTTCATCAGGAAGTGGATGCCCTTGACGCGGCCGTCGGCGACGACGCGGCTGCGGTCGAACGCCTTGCCGTAGTCGATCGTGAACTCACCCGAGATGCCGAAGAAGTCGGCCTTGTGGTTCAGCGTGTGCGCGAGCTCCGCGTTCTTGAGAAGCGCCTTGGAGGGGATGCAGCCCACGTTGAGGCAGACACCGCCCCAGTACTTCTCTTCGATGATGGCCGTGGAGAGGCCGAGCTGTGCACTGCGGACAGCGGCGACGTATCCACCAGGACCGGCACCGAGGATGACGACATCGTAATGGGGCATGCGTTAAGCCTATCGCTCCGACGAGGGCCCGGAACCGGGCTCGGCGCCCGGTTCGGCACCGCCGCGGCGGCTGCGAAGCCAGTACCAGACCATCAGCACCGCGATCACCAGGATGCCGGCGATCGACAGGGCGAAGATCCATGCGGTGGCGCCGGATCCGCCGTCCGCATCGGGGGCCTGGGTGGCCGTCGCCTCCGGCGTCGCGGACGCCTCGTCACTGGGTGCTGCGCTGGTCGGCGCGGCGCTGGGCTGCTCGGAGGGGGTGACCTCGGAGCCGGTCGTCACGGTGAAGTAGTACTCGTCGGAGGTCGGATGCCCGTCGCTCGAGACGACCTTCCAGATCACGTGGTACTCGCCGGCGGGGGCGGCCGACACGAGCGGCTGCGTGACGACGGCGCCGTCGACGGTGGCGGGCCCGTCCGTGACCGCGTTGCCCGCGGAGTCCGTGACGACGACCTCGGTGGCGCCCTCGCCGTCGATCAGCTTGGCGCTGAAGGTGAGCGTCAGCTCGGCGGGGAGGGTCTCGATCTGGCTGTCGGCTGCCGGGTCCGACGACACGAGCGCATCGTGCGCGGATGCCGAGAGCGGGGAGGCGAGCACGAGGAACGCGGCGAGAAGCGTCGCGGCCAGGGCGACGGGGACGACGGAGAGGCGCAGGGCGTGGGTCTTCACAGGTCCACCCTAAGGAGACCCGGTATGTGACGGCTGAGTATGCACGCGGCCTCCCGCGAGCCCCTCGGCATCCGTTAGTCTGGACAGCCTAGGAGGGCACAGTGACTGACAGCGACAGCCGACCGGCCGGAGAAGCCGCGATCCACCGCTCTGGTGAGCAGAAACACGACGTGACGCAGACGTTCGGACACGATTCGGACCTGTCGTTCGTGCCGTTCGGCGTGGAGCTCACCGACGTCGAGCAGACTGCGATCGCGGCGCTGCCGTCGGGATCGGCCATTCTGCTGGTCCGCTCGGGCGCCCTCGCCGGTGCCCGATACCTCCTCGACACCGACGTGACCACCGTCGGACGCCACCCCGAGGCGGACATCTTCTTCGACGACGTGACCGTCTCGCGCCGTCATGCGGAGATCACCCGCACCGGCACGACGTTCGAGATCATCGACCAGCGTTCCCTCAACGGAACCTACGTGAACGGCGAGCGCGTCGACCGCAGTGCGCTGGTCGACGGTTCTGAGCTGCGTGTCGGCAAGTTCCGACTGAACTTCTTCGCCTCACCCCACGACCGCCAGGCGGCGAACGCCTGATGGCGGCGACTCCCGCCCGCGAACGCTCTGCGTCCGCGGGCCTGCTGAGTATCGGTCAGGTGCTCGCGCGTCTCACTCCGGAGTTCCCCGATCTGACCTCCAGCAAGCTGCGGTTCCTCGAGGTGCAGGGCATCGTCAGCCCCTCGCGCACCGAGTCCGGGTATCGCAAGTTCTCGACAGCGGACATCGAGCGTCTCCGTCTCGGACTCACCCTGCAGCGGGATCACTACCTGCCGCTGAGCGTGATCCGGGAGCAGTTGGACAGCAGCGCGGGGGAGACCTCGCTCGCGCCGCCGCCCTCGATCACGCCGACGCCCCGTCGTTACCGTCGGGCCGAGCTCCTCGCGGCGGCAGGGGCAGGACCCCAGCTGCTGAACGACGCGATCAGCACCGGCGTCATCACCGCGCAGGAGAACTACCCCGAGGCGACGGTGACGCTTCTGCGCGGACTCGTCGCGCTCGATCGCCACGGCATCGAGCCCCGGCATCTGCGCTCCCTCCGCCAGGGGGCGGAGCGCGAGGTCGCTCTCATCGAATCGGCGATGTCGTCGCTGCTGCGACGGACGGATGCCACGTCGCGCGCGAAGGCCAGCGAACTCGCTCCCGAGCTGGCGGCCAAGATCGACGAAGTGCGCTCGCTCTTCGTCAAGGACGCCCTGTCGCGTGTGCTTTCGTAACGAACTGATTGCGACACACCTTCGACGTCCCACGGATGTCATTGCCGGTGCACGGGCACTGCTCTACCGTGGAGATAACCGTTCCAGGGAGGATTTCAGATGAATGCGGATGAGCTCACAGGCGACCCGCGGTTCGTACCCGAACTCCTCTTCACGGACGGTCTCCCGGCCATGGACGATGAGGTCGGCTACCGCGGTGCCGTCGCCGCTCGTGCCGCCGGCATCACCTACCGTCAGCTGGACTACTGGGCACGCACCGAGCTGGTCGAGCCCACCGTCCGCGGCGCGAGCGGCTCCGGTTCGCAGCGCCTCTACGGGTTCCGCGACATCCTCGTGCTGAAGCTCGTCAAGAGCCTGCTCGACACCGGCATCTCGCTGCAGCAGATCCGCACCGCGGTCGAAGAGCTGCGCCGCGCCGGCATCCGCGATCTCGCCGGCACCACGCTCATGAGCGACGGCGCCTCCGTCTACCTGTGCACGTCGAACGACGAGGTCATCGACCTCGTCAGCCGCGGCCAGGGCGTGTTCGGCATCGCCGTCGGGAAGGTGCTCCGCGAGGTGGAGTCGACGCTCGTCGCATTCGACCCGACCGCACCGGATCCCGTCGACGAGCTCTCGGCACGCCGCTCGAAGCGCTCCGCCTGATCTTTCGACAGGCCTGGGCCCCGCGACCCGTTCGCCCTCCCCGGACCCGCGCCGGCTTCAGCTGAGCTTTCCCTTGAGCACGTCCAGGTGCGCTCGGGTGAGAGCGGACGCCGCTTCGGCATCGCGCGAGGCGATCGCCTCGTAGATGCGCTCGTGGGTGTCGTGGTCGGCTTCGTCGCCGTGGTGGCCGCGGAGCCGCAGCATGTCGGTCATCGCCTGCCGGCTGCGCGGCGCGAAGCCGTCGAACAGCTCGAGCAGCACCGGACTCTGCGCGGCGACGATGATGCCACGGTGAAAGGCGATGTCGCTCTCGACGTGCTCGTCGATGTCTGCGCGGTGTCGCTCTCGTTCGCCCAGCGCTCTGCGGAGGGCTTGGAGCTCGGCTGAGGTGCGGCGTCCGGCGGCGAGGGTGGCGGCTTCGACTTCGATCGCCGTCCGCGCCTCGATGACGGCGACGATGTCCGCACGCTGAAGCACGGCATCCCAGGTCGCGGGGACGTCGGTGGCGGTGACGAAGACACCGGCCCCTTGGCGGGTGGTGAGCACGCCGCGACCCGCGAGGATGCGGATCGCCTCCCGCGCCGTGGAGCGGCCGATGCCGAGCTGCGGCGCGAGCGTCGTCTCACCGGGCAGCTTCCCGCCGATCTCCCACTCCCTCTCCCGGATGCGGGTGAGGAGGAGCTCGGCGGCCTGCTCGGCGAGGGATTCGCGGCGCACGGTCGTCATACGGTCATTCTGGCATCTCTTCGACTGCTCTGCTTGTCTGAGGAGTTGTGGTAGGTTCGACGCATGCTCACCTGCTGGTTCCTTCTTCTTCGCCGCCACGGCGGGGCCTAGCCAGACCGGCTCCCCGACGTGGAGCCGATACGCGTGCCGGTCGATCGAAGATGAACGATCCGGACAGGAACCGCACCATGACCAGCAGCAGCTTCTCGACCCTCTCCACGCCCCTCGGCCCGATCCCGGCGAATGCGCCGGCATGGAATCCGCAGCGGCATTCGCAGATGCCCTCGCATCGCTACCGGGATGTGTACTCGCGTGTCGAGGTCCCGCTCACCGCCCGCGACTGGCCGAGCAACCGGCTGACGCATGCGCCGCTGTGGGTGCCGGTGGATCTGCGTGACGGGAATCAAGCCCTCGCCGAGCCGATGGACGCGGCCCGGAAGCAGCGCTTCTTCGAGCTGATGGTCGCCATGGGCTACAAGGAGATCGAGGTCGGCTACCCGTCCGCCTCGCAGACGGACTACGACTTCGTCCGTCTGGTCGCCGACACGGACATCGCACCACAGGATGTGACGATCGTCGTCTTCACCCCGGCCCGGCGCGACCTGATCCAGCGCACGGTGGAGTCCATCCGCGGTATCCGCAACCCGGTCGTGATCCACATGTACACCGCCACCGCGCCGATGTGGCGGGACGTCGTCCTCGGCCAGGACCGAGAGGGCCTGAAGGAGCTGATCCTCGCCGGGGGTCGCGACGTGCTCGAGTTCGCCGGACACCTGCCGAACGTGCGGTTCGAGTTCAGTCCGGAGGTGTTCAACCTCACCGAGCCCGACTTCGCCCTCGAGGTCTGCGACGCCATGACCGAGCTGTGGGATGCGACCCCGGAGCGGCCGGTCATCCTCAATCTGCCGGCCACCGTCGAGATCGCCACGCCGAACGTGTACGCCGATCAGATCGAGTACATGCACAGGAACCTCGCCCGCCGCGACGCCGTGATCCTCTCCGTGCACCCGCACAACGACCGCGGGACCGGCATCGCCTGCGCCGAGCTTGCCGTACTCGCCGGTGCGCAGCGCGTCGAGGGGTGCATCTTCGGCAACGGGGAGCGCACCGGAAACGTCGATCTCGCCACCCTCGCGTTGAACGTGCACGCCCAGGGCATCGACCCGATGATCGACTTCTCCGACATCGACGAGATCCGCCGCACCGTGGAGCACTGCAACCGCATCGAGGTCCCTCCACGCCATCCCTACGTCGGCGACCTCGTGCACACGGCCTTCTCCGGCACGCATCAGGACGCGATCAGGAAGGGCTTCGCCGAGCACCGCTCACGCGCCGCTGCGGAAGACCGGCCGGAGCAGGAGATCGAGTGGAAGGTGCCGTATCTGCCGATCGACCCCGCTGACATCGGACGCAGCTATGACGCCGTCATCCGCGTCAACTCCCAGTCAGGAAAGGGCGGCATGGCCTACCTGCTGGAGACCGAGTACGGCATCGAGCTGCCGCGACGCCTGCAGATCGACTTCGCCCGCCACGTCCAGCAGTACACGGATGAGACCGGCAGCGAGGTCACGGCCGTCGAGCTCTGGGACATCTTCCACGCCGCCTACCTCGCTGCACCGGCTCCGTCTTCCGTCGACCTCGTCGAATACGACACGACGGCGCAGGGAACGTCGATCACCCTCCGCTCGAACGGCGGCCAGAGCACGACCAGGCATGACGGCGTCGGACCTGTCGAAGCGCTCACCGCCGCACTCGCCCGCATCGGATTCGTGGTCGACATCCTGAGCTTCCATCAGACGAGCACCGGTGTCGGGCAGGACAGCGAGGCGATCACGCTGATCGAGTATCGTGCCGGTCAGCGCAGCGGATGGGTCGCGGGGAAGGACCGCTCCGTGCTCACCGCGTCGCTCACGGCCGTGATGAACGCGGCAGCGGAGGGTCAGACGTTCTCAGGAAGTGCGATGCGTCCGGTGCGGATGATCCGGTCGAGCAGCTGATCGAAGTCGGCGGCGAGCTCCTGCGCCGAGTCTCCGGGCCAGATGTGCAGGGGCTTCGCCGCACCCTGTGCCTGCTGCAGCGACGTGCGCTCCGGCAGCTGGGGGGCGAGCACGAGCGGGCCGAACATGTCGCGGAGCTCCTTGATGCGGAACTGGTGCTCGATGGACTGCGGGCGCACACGGTTCACGACGATGCCGAGCGGCTGGAGCCGGGGGGAGAGGCCGCGGCGGATCTCCTCGATCGCGCGGAGGGCGCGGTCTGCGGCGGCGACCGAGAACAGGCCGGGCTCGGTGACCACCATGACGCGGTCGCTGGCAGCCCACGCCGTGCGCGTGAGGGCGTTCAGCGACGGCGCGCAGTCGATGAGCACGAGGTCGTAGTCCGCCTCGACGGAGGCGAGGGCCTCTTCGAGCTTCCAGACGTCGCGGACGCTCGGGTGCGGCCCGTCGAAGTTGATGGCGGAAGGGCTTCCGATGAGCACGTCGATCGTGCCGGGGTGCACCTTCGCCCAGCCGCTGGAGGTGATCGCCTGACGGACGACCTTCTCCTTCGGGTTCGCCAGGACATCGGCGATGTTGAGTCGCCCGGCGACCTGGATGTCCATCCCGGTGGAGACGTCGGACTGCGGATCGAGGTCGACGACGAGAGTCCGGACGCCTCGTGCGAAAGCCGCTGAGGCCAGCCCGAGTGTCACGGTCGTCTTGCCGACGCCCCCCTTGAGAGAGCTGACGCTGAGTACGTGCACGGAGACCACGTTACCTTCCCCTAGGCTGAGGGGACACTCAGCCCCGCCCCTGCACGCCGAAAACGCCGTGCATCGAGCTCTCAGAGGTGTGCATGTTCCAGAAGATCCTTGTGGCCAACCGCGGCGAGATCGCGATCCGGGCCTTCCGAGCGGCGTACGAGGTGGGGGCGCGCACCGTCGCGGTCTTCCCGCATGAGGACCGCGGATCCGTCCACCGGCTCAAGGCTGACGAAGCTTACGAGATCGGCGAACGCGGTCACCCCGTCCGTGCGTACCTGAACGTCGACGAGATCATCCGCGTCGCCCTGGAGGCGGGCGCGGATGCGATCTACCCGGGCTACGGCTTCCTCTCGGAGAACCCGGAACTCGCGGAGAAGGCCGCGGCCAACGGCATCGTCTTCATCGGGCCCCCGGCCAAGGTGCTCGAGATGGCGGGCAACAAGGTCGAGGCGAAGCGTCACGCGATCGAGGCCGGCGTGCCGGTGCTGCGTTCGACCGAGGCGTCCGACGACGTCGAGGCGCTCGTCGCCCAGGCCGAGGACATCGGCTTCCCGCTCTTCGCCAAGGCGGTGGCCGGCGGCGGCGGACGCGGCATGCGCCGCGTCGAGACGGCAGGCGACCTCGCACCGGCTCTGGCCGAGGCGATGCGTGAGGCGGCCAGCGCCTTCGGCGACGCGCGGATGTTCCTGGAGCAGGCGGTGGTGCGCCCCCGGCACATCGAGGTGCAGATCCTCGCCGACAAGACCGGCGAGACCGTGCACCTGTTCGAACGCGACTGCTCGGTGCAGCGGCGCCACCAGAAGGTCGTCGAGATCGCTCCTGCGCCGAACCTGGACGACGGCATCCGCACAGCCCTCCACGGCTACGCGGTCGCGTTCGCCCGCTCGATCGGCTACGAGAACGCCGGCACCGTGGAATTCCTGCTGGAGACGGCGGGGGAGCGCACCGGCGAGGTCGTCTTCATCGAGATGAACCCGCGCATCCAGGTCGAGCACACCGTGACCGAGGAGGTCACCGACGTCGACCTCGTGCAGAGCCAGATGCGGATCGCCGCAGGTCAGACTCTCGCGGAGCTGGGACTGCAGCAGCAGAACCTGCAGCTGCGCGGCGCCGCCCTGCAGTGCCGCATCACCACGGAGGACCCCACCCAGGGCTTCCGCCCCGACACCGGCAAGATCACGACGTACCGCTCGCCCGGCGGCGCCGGCATCCGCCTCGACGGTGGCACGGTGCATCAGGGAGCGCAGATCAGCCCCCACTTCGACTCGATGCTGGCGAAGCTGACCTGCCGCGGTCGCGACTTCCCGGCTGCGGTCGCCCGCGCCCGGCGCGCCCTGGCGGAGTTCCGCATCCGCGGCGTCTCGACGAACATCCCCTTCCTGCAGGCTCTGCTCGACGACGACGCCTTCATCGCCGGAGACGTCAGCACCTCCTTCATCGACGAGCGCCCCGAGCTGCTGCGCGGTCGCGCCTCGAAGGACCGCGGCACGCGGCTGCTGAACTGGCTGGTCGACGTCACCGTCAACAAGCCCCACGGCGCGCACCCCGGCGTCGTCGACCCCGTCTCGAAGCTCCCTGCCGTCGACCTCTCCGCCGAGCCGGTGGCAGGCTCGCGTCAGCGCCTGCTCGAGCTCGGTCCCGAGGGCTTCGCGCGGAGCCTGCGTGAGCAGACCGCGCTGGCGATCACCGACACCACCTTCCGTGATGCCCACCAGTCTCTGCTGGCCACGCGTGTCCGCACGAAGGACCTCGTCGCGGCGGCTCCGTACCTGGCGAGACTGACTCCGGAACTGCTGTCCGTCGAGGCCTGGGGCGGGGCGACCTACGACGTCGCGCTCCGCTTCCTCGGGGAGGACCCGTGGGAGCGTCTCGACAAGCTCCGTGCCGCGCTGCCGAATGTCGCGATCCAGATGCTGCTGCGCGGACGCAACACGGTCGGCTACACGCCGTACCCGACGGCGGTCACCGAGGCTTTCGTCGCCGAGGCGGCGGCGAGTGGCGTCGACATCTTCCGGATCTTCGACGCCCTCAACGACGTGGAGCAGATGCGCCCCGCGATCGAAGCAGTGCGGAACACCGGCACGGCGGTCGCCGAGGTGGCGCTCTGCTACACCGGAGACCTGCTCGACCCGGCCGAGAACCTCTACACGCTCGACTACTACCTCGGGCTCGCCGACCAGATCGTGGCCGCCGGCGCGCACATCATCGCGATCAAGGACATGGCGGGGCTCCTCCGGCCTGCGGCCGCGGCGAAGCTCGTCGCTGCGCTGCGTGAGCGCTTCGACCTCCCGGTGCACCTGCACACGCATGACACGCCGGGTGGCCAGCTCGCGACGCTGCTCGCGGCGAGTGCCGTCGGAGTGGATGCCGTGGATGCCGCGTCGGCACCGTTGTCGGGCACCACGAGCCAGCCGTCGCTGTCGTCGCTCGTCGCCGCGCTCGCGCACACCGATCGCGACAGCGGCATCGCGCTCGACGCGGTGTCCGATCTCGAGCCGTACTGGGAGGCGGTCCGCCGGCAGTACGCGCCGTTCGAGTCGGGGCTTCCCGGACCCACGGGGCGCGTCTACCACCATGAGATTCCCGGCGGTCAGCTGTCGAACCTCCGGCAGCAGGCGAAGGCTCTGGGCCTCGCGAACGACTTCGAGCTCATCGAGGACATGTACGCCGCCGCCGACCGCATCCTCGGTCGTGTGCCGAAGGTGACGCCTTCGTCGAAGGTCGTCGGCGACCTCGCGCTGCATCTGGCCGCCGTGAAGGCCGATCCTGCGGACTTCGAGGCCAACCCGGAGAAGTACGACGTGCCGGACTCGGTCGTCGGCTTCATGGCGGGCGAACTCGGCGATCTTCCGGGTGGATGGCCGGAGCCGTTCCGAACGAAGGTCCTCGCCGGGCGCTCCGTGCGCCTCGGACTCACGGAGATCTCTGCGGACGACGAGGCGGCGCTCGCGGGAACCAGTGCGGAGCGCCGCGCGCGGCTCAACGCGCTCCTGTTCCCGGCGCCGACCAAGGAGTACCTGGAACGGCGCGAGCTCTTCGGCGACCTCTCCGTGCTCGACACGAGCGACTACCTCTTCGGTCTCGTGCAGGGCCAGGAGCACCGCATCGAGATCGATCGCGGTGTGCAGCTCTTCATCGGGCTCGAGGCCATCGGCGACGCCGACGACAAGGGCATGCGCACGGTGATGACGACCCTCAACGGGCAGCTCCGGCCGGTCTTCGTGCGCGACAGATCCGTTGCGGTGGATGCGCACCAGGTCGAGAAGGCGGACACCTCCGTTCCCGGCCAGGTCGCCGCACCCTTCTCGGGTGTCGTGACGCTGAAGGCCGAGGTCGGCTCCGCCGTCCGGGCGGGTGATCCGATCGCATCGATCGAGGCGATGAAGATGGAAGCCGCCATCACCGCGCCCGTCGACGGAGTGATCGAGCGCCACGCGATCGGCGAGACGCAGCAGGTCGATGCCGGAGATCTTTTGGTCGTCATCCGTCCCGCGCACTAATCTTGTGCGGGCGAGGGCCGCGCACTGTGTGCGCACCCGAGGCCCGCGCAGGCTTGGAGTGACATCGTGACCCCGAAGAACAGCAAAGACCCTGAAGAGAACCCGCTGGGGGTGCTCGATGACGCCGCGTCCGTGGACACGGCCGTCATCGGCATCCTCGGCGGGACAGCCCAGGTGAGCGTGACGTTGCCGAAGGACGATGACGACGATCTCGATGACGAGGGCGTCGTCGACGGAGAGGTCGTCGGCGACCTGGTCATCGATGACCTGGCCGTCGTGGCGGCCCCCCAGCTCGCACCTGCACCGAAGGCCGTCTCCGCACCCGTGACACCGGCCGTGCTGAAGTCTCCGTCCCCGGCGGTCGACGAGGCCGCCAAGGCGGACCCGTCACCGAAGGACGTTCCCGGCATCTTCATCGGACCCATCGTCATCGACGAGCCCGTGGCCGTCGCGCCTGCGGGGGAGACGGTCTCGCCCGAGGAGATCGTCCACGAGGCCGAGCTGGAGCCGATCGAGGACGAGCCGATCGACGACGAGCCGATCGACGACGAGCCCGAGTCGGCGACGATCATCGATGAGCCTGAGCCTGAGCCTGAGCCTGAGCCTGAGCCTGAGCCTGAGCCTGAGCCTGAGCCTGAGCCTGAGCCGGAGCCGGAGCCGGAGCCGGAGCCGGAGCCGGAGCCGGAGCCGGAGCCGGAGCCGGAACCTGAACCGGAACCGGAACCGGAACCCGAGCCGGCCCCCGTCGCGGACGGGCCGGATCCCGCCCCGACGCACGCCGAAGAGGCTGCCGTCGCCGCCCGATTCCTGGCGAGGGCGACCGCCGATTCCGATGCGGCTCCGGTCGCAGCCGCCGCCGCGGGAATCCCCGCCGTGAAGGAGAGCGCAGCCGTGTCCAGTCCCGACGAGAAGTCCGTCGTTCCGCAGCCCACGCGCGCGGCCGCCCGAGCGGACGTGACGCTGACCTCGAAGCGCCTGGACGACCTGGGTGATTCCTCGAGAGAGTCCGCTGATCTGCTCACCGCCGATCGCCTGCTCGACCCGCATCGCATCACCAAGCCCGAGCCCGAGGGGGCGTGGAGCCACTTCCTTTACACCGTGTCCGGACGTCGCATCAACATCGGCGACGGCCGGAGGGCTCGCGAGCGGAAGGCGCTCAGCGCTCGTATCGCCGCACCTCTCACCGGGGGCGCGCGGTTCGTTCCGGTGCTGTCCCGCAAGGGCGGCGTCGGCAAGACGACGATCACCGCCCTTCTCGGCATGGCGTTGGCCGACGCGCGCGACGACCGTGTGATCGCCGTCGATGCCAATCCCGATCGCGGGACTCTGGCCGAGCGCATCGTCCGGCCGGCCCACAACAAGTCGGTGCGCGACCTCGTCCGGATCCACGAAGACGTCCGGGGGTACCACGACATCTCGGCCATCGTGGCGCGCGATGCCACGCGCCTCGACGTGCTCGCCTCCGACTCCGACCCGCGCATCGCCGAGGCTTTCAGCGACAGCGACTACCGGGATGTCGCCGGCGTGGCGGCGCACTACTACTCGCTGGTGCTGACCGACACCGGGACGGGCATCGTGCACTCCGTGATGTCGGCGACACTCGATCTCGCCGATCAGATCGTCATCGTGTCGGGGCTGAGCGTCGATGAGGCACGGCTCGCCTCGGAGACCCTCACCTGGCTCGAGACGAACGGCTACGCGGAGCAGGCGCGCGAGGCGATCGTGGTGCTGAACCAGTCGACGCCTGGCGCGCCCCTCGTGCGGTTGAACGAGCTGCACAGCCACTTCGCCACCCGTGCCAAGAGCGTGGTCCGGATGCCGTACGACCCGCAGATCGCCGGGGGAGGGACCATCGTGTTCGCCAACCTCCTGCCCGAGACACGGGTCGCCGCGCGCCGACTCGCCGCACTCCTGGTCGAGGACCTGCGGGCGAAGGGCGCCTGATGGCCGTCCGTGACATCCGCATCTTCGGCGACCCCGTCCTTCGCACCGTGTGCGCCCCGATCGAGGACATCGACGAGGGCGTGCGCGCACTGGTGGCCGACCTCGTCGAGACGGTCGAGCTGCCCGGACGAGCGGGTGTGGCCGCTCCGCAGATCGGCGTGGCGCTGCGCGCCTTCAGCTACAACATCGACGGCGACATCGGGTACGTGCTCAACCCCGTGCTCACCGAGGTGCGTGGCGAGCCCGAACCGACCGGTGAGGGCTGCCTCTCGGTCCCCGGGCTCTGGCACGATGCGCAGCGGCACCCGTGGGCGCGCGTCGAGGGGATCGACCTCGACGGGAACCCCGTGGTGCTCGAGGGCGACGGCCTCCTCGCACAGGCGCTCCAGCACGAGACGGATCACCTCGACGGCAAGCTGTTCCTGTCGCGGCTCGACCCGGAGACCCGCAAGCAGGCGATGCGCGAGGTGCGCGAGAGCGCCTGGTTCTGACGCTCGCATTCGGGGATCGCCGAGCGGCCCCTTTCTGATCGAACGGCCCCCTTGCGCACGTGCGCAAGGGGGCCGTTCGTATCGAAGGGGGTGGCTCGACCCGCGGCGTCAGCCGCCGATCGCCACGTTGGTCGTCGAGACCGGCTCGTCGTAGATCGCGGAGATCTCGTCGGCGAAATCGCTCATGATGACGTTGCGCTTGATCGAGAGCTTCGGCGTCAGGTGGCCCGAGGCCTCGGTCCATTCCGAATCGAGGATCGTGAACTTGCGGATCGACTCGGCGCGCGACACGCGCGCGTTCGCACCGTCGACGGCGCGCTGGACCTCGGCGCGGACCGCATCGTTCCGGGAGGCGTCCACGAGCGACATCTTGGCGTCGAGTCCGTTGTTCGCCAGCCACGTCGGCAGCATCTCGGGGTCGAGGGTGACCAATGCCGAGATGAACGGACGCTGGTCGCCGACGACGACGACCTGGCCGATGATCGGATTCGCGCGGATCGGGTCCTCGAGCGCGGCAGGAGCGACGTTCTTGCCTCCGGCCGTGACGATGATCTCCTTCTTGCGACCGGTGATCGTGAGGAAGCCCTCGGAGTCGAAGCTGCCGATGTCGCCGGTACGGAACCAGCCGCCCTCGCTGAACGCCTCGGCCGTGGCCTCGGGGTTGTTCCAGTACTCCTTGAAGACGTTGATGCCGCGGACCTCGATCTCGCCATCCTCGCCGAGACGTACGCCGACGCCCGGGAGGGCCGGGCCGACCGTGCCGATCTTCGACTTGTCGGCCAGGTTGACGGTGGCGGGTGCGGTCGTCTCAGTCAGGCCATAGCCCTCGAGGATCACGACGCCGAGGCTGTGGAAGAAGTGGCCGAGGCGCGGGCCCAGGGGAGCGGAACCCGACACGGCGTAGACCACGTTCCCGCCCATCGCCGTGCGCAGCTTGCTGTACACGAGCTTGTTGAACAGCGCGAACTTGAGCTTCATCCCGAAGGGGATCTTCTTGCCCTCCTCGAGCAGCTTCGAGTGCTCGATGGCGACGTCGGCGGCTGCGCGGAAGATCTTGCCCTTGCCGCCGGCCTCGGCCTTCTGCTCGGCGGAGTTGTAGACCTTCTCGAACACGCGCGGGACGGCGAGGAGGAAGGTCGGCTTGAACGAGCCGAGCGCCGGGAGCAGCTGGCGGGTGTCGGGCTGGTGGCCCGTGCGCACGCCGGCGTGAATGTCGAGGATCGAGATGAACCGCGCGAAGACGTGGGCCGTCGTGATGAACAGGAGGGTCGAGGCGCCCGGCGTCTGCACGACCGCGTCGAGTGCCTTCGCGGAGTTGCGGGTGAGCTCGACGAAGTTGCTGTGCGTGAGCACGCAGCCCTTCGGGCGTCCGGTCGAGCCCGAGGTGTAGATGAGGGTGGCGATGTCGGACCCGACGGCCAGGTTGCGGCGACGCTCGATCTCGTCATCCGTGATCGACGAGCCCTGGGCGGTCAGCGTGTCGATCGCGCCGAGGTGCAGCTGCCAGACCTCGCGGATCAGCGGGAGGTCCCCGCGGACCTCGTCGACGCGGGCGAAGTGCTCGGGCGACTCGACGACGAGGGCGATCGCTCCGGAGTCCTCGAGGATCCACTGGATCTGGGAGGGGGAGCTGGTCTCGTAGATCGGGACCATCACGGCGCCGGCGTAGAAGAGCGCGAAGTCGACGAGCGTCCACTCGTACGTCGTGCGTGCGAGGAAGCCGACCTTCTCGCCCGGCTGGATTCCGGCCGCGGCGAATCCCTTCGCCAGGGCGATCACGGCCGTCTGGAAGTCGGCGGCGGAGATGTCGCGCCAGCCTTCGCCCTCGGGCACCGAGAACAGCGCACGGTCGGGCGTGGCCTGGACGCGCTTGAACAAGAGGTCCGAGACGTTTGCGTCGGGGTCGGCGGGGACGATCGCGGGGACTTCAAACTGGACCACGGCAGCTCCTTCGGTACCGGTCGGGCACGTGTGTGGTCTTGAGTCTAGGGCATGACACCCC
Source organism: Microbacterium sp. A8/3-1 (assembly GCF_040267695.1). Classification (NCBI taxonomy): domain Bacteria; kingdom Bacillati; phylum Actinomycetota; class Actinomycetes; order Micrococcales; family Microbacteriaceae; genus Microbacterium; species Microbacterium sp. A8/3-1. The sequence goes on from NZ_CP158357.1 coordinate 339,420, forward strand.
GTCGCACGTCTCGTGGAACTGAGTCGCGATCGCGGCACCCGACCGAAGAACACCGAAGCGGATGCCGGACGCGGCGCTAGACTTCACCTCGATGTTCTACTGGCTGATGAAGTACGTCGTGATCGGCCCCGTGGTCAAGGCGATATTCCGCCCCTGGATCGTGGGCCGCAAGAACGTGCCCGCGAACGGCGCGGCGATCCTCGCCAGCAACCACCTCTCCTTCGCGGATTCCATCTTCCTGCCGCTGGTCATCGATCGTCCGATGTCGTTCCTCGCGAAGAGCGACTACTTCACCGGTCGCGGCCTGAAGGGCTTCGCGACGAAGTTCTTCATGAAGGCCACGGGTCAGATCCCGATCGACCGGTCAGGGGGCAAGGCTTCTGAGGCCTCTCTGAACACCGGGCTGCAGGTGCTCGGCGGCGGAGACCTGCTCGGCATCTACCCCGAGGGAACGCGCAGCCCCGACGGAAAGCTCTACCGCGGGCGCACCGGCATCGCCAGGATGGCGCTCGAGGCCAAGGTCCCCGTCGTCCCGGTCATCATGGTCGACACCGACACGGCCATGCCGATCGGACAGCGGCTGCCTCGCATCATGCGCGTCGGCATCGTCATCGGCGAACCGCTCGACTTCTCCCGCTACGCCGGAATGGAGAACGACCGGTACATCCTGCGCTCCGTCACCGACGAGATCATGGTGGCCCTGCACCGCCTCGGCCAGCAGGAGTACGAGGATGTCTACGCGTCGACCGTGAAGGACCGGCTTCCCTCCCGCGTCACACAGGGCTCGTAGAGCGTCTCGGGTGCACGCCGACCACTAGGCTTGAGGCATGCTCCCGCACCACATCGACGCCCTTGATGCATGGCGCTCGCTTCCCATCAAGCAGCAGCCGCAGTGGCCCGACGCGGACCGCGTCGCCGACGTCTCCCGACAGATCGCGGCTCTCCCGCCGCTGGTCTTCGCAGGTGAGGTCGACAACCTCCGCGATCGCCTCGCGCGCGCAGCATCCGGGAAGGCGTTCCTGCTCCAGGGCGGCGACTGCGCCGAGACCTTCGCCGGCGCGACCGCCGAGCAGATCCGCAACCGCATCAAGACGGTGCTGCAGATGGCCGTCGTGCTCACGTACGGCGCCTCGATGCCCATCGTCAAGATGGGGCGCATGGCGGGGCAGTTCGCCAAGCCGCGCTCCAGCGACTCCGAGACCCGTGGCGACGTCACTCTTCCCGCGTACCGCGGCGACATCGTCAACGGCTACGACTTCACCGAGGGCTCCCGCCTGGCCGATCCCGGTCGGCTGCTGCAGGGATACCACACGGCGGTCTCCACGCTGAACCTCATCCGCGCCTTCACGCAGGGTGGTTTCGCCGACCTCCGCGAGGTGCACTCGTGGAACAAGGGCTTCGCGCAGAACCCTGCCAACCAGCGCTACGAGCGCATGGCTGCCGAGATCGACCGCGCCATCAAGTTCATGGAGGCGGCCGGCGCCGACTTCGACGAACTGAAGCGCGTCGAGTTCTTCACCGGCCACGAGGGCCTGCTGATGGACTACGAGCGGCCGATGACGCGCATCGACTCCCGCACGGACACGCCGTACAACACCTCGGCGCACTTCCTGTGGATCGGTGAGCGCACGCGCGATCTCGACGGCGCGCACGTCGACTACTTCTCGAAGATCCGCAATCCCATCGGTGTGAAGCTCGGCCCGACGACCTCGCCGGACACCGCCCTTGCGCTGATCGACAAGCTCGACCCCGAGCGCGAGCCCGGCCGCCTGACGTTCATCACGCGGATGGGCGCGGGCAAGATCCGCGACGCGCTTCCGCCGCTGCTGGAGGCCGTTCGCGACTCCGGCGCGCAACCGCTGTGGGTGACCGACCCGATGCACGGCAACGGCATCACGACGCCGACCGGCTACAAGACGCGTCGCTTCGACGACGTGGTCGACGAGGTACGCGGCTTCTTCGAGGCGCACCGCGCTGTCGGCACGTTCCCTGGCGGCATCCACGTGGAGCTCACCGGAGACGATGTCACCGAATGCCTCGGAGGTTCCGAGCAGATCGACGAGGCGGCACTCGCCACACGTTACGAGAGCCTGTGCGACCCGCGTCTGAACCACATGCAGTCGCTCGAGCTCGCGTTCCTCGTCGCCGAGGAGCTCGAGAAGCGCTGAGCACGCGCTGATCCCTCGAACGCGAACGAGAGAACCCGCCCCCCCCGATGATCGGGAGGGCGGGTTCTCTGCGTCAGGCGTGCGTCCTTCGCGTCGCCGGTCAACCGGCGGCGAACACGCGCACCTCGCTCCCGCGCACGCGGGATTCTCCGGCCTTCGGATCCGTGCGCGTCGCGGTGAAGATGTCCCAGACGAGTTCCGGTGCTGCGGTGACCGGCTTGAACCCGGCGTCCTGCAGCTGCTTCACGGCATCGCGGATCGAGATGCCGGACACGTCAGGGATCTCGATGGGCTCGGGCCCCAGGGAGACGATCAGTCGCACATCGTCGCCGGGGCGCCAGTTTCCGGACTCGGTGCGCTCCGCGTAGCCGATGACCCGGCCCTCGGCGATCGTGTCGCTGTACTGGTCGACGCGTTCGTCGAGGACGTTCAGGCCCTTGTCGGTCAATGCCTGGGTCGCCTGCTGGACCGACGTGTCCGCGACGTCGGGCAGAGACCCGAGCGACACGTAGAGCTCGACGGAGTCCGCCTCGAAGAGATCGCACCCCTCGCCGCAGTCGTAGGTGTCTCCTCCGCCGCGCGGCGTCACGTACGCGTTGATGACGATGCCCTCGTCGGCATCCGAGAACAGCTCCAGCGTCTCATCGGGGACCGTGACGTTCAGTCCGTCCAGATAGGCGCGTGCGTCGTCCTCTGTCTTGCCGTTGAGCGTCTCGATCGTGTGGGGCTGGGGACCGAGCGAGATCAGCACAGTGACCTCCCCGTTCTTCTCCAGCCGGTCGCCCGCCTGCGGATCGGTGCGGATCGCCAGATCCTTCGCGACGTCGACCGAGTACTCCTCCCCGCGCACAGGGGTGAGTCCCTCGGCGGTGAGCGCCTCGGCGGCCTGGTCGTACGTCGAGCCTGCGACGTCGGGAACGGCGATCAGCGACCCCGGACCCGAGCCGAACCACCAGCCGACTCCGCCCGCGAGGACCGCGAGGAGCAGCACGAGGGTGAGCAGGAACGCGCCGCGCGCTCGTCGACGCGATGCACGACGACGCAGGACCGTCGCATTGTCGATGGGCGCGGGCACCGGCGCCGTCGGGTCGGCGATGACCATCGTTCCGGGCATCACCTTGGTCAGGTCGCCCGAGTCGCCCTGGCTGCGCTGCGACATCGTCGCGGCTGCGACGGCCGGAGCGATACCGAGCTCGCGCTCGATCTCGCGCAGGCGGTCGAGCATCTGCTGCGCGTCGTCGGGACGCTCGTCCGGCGACTTCTCAGTCGCCCAGAGGACGAGCTCGTCGAGCGGCTCGGGAACGGCAGGATTGCGCACGCTCGGACGGGGGACCGACTCTGTGGCGTGCTGGAAGGCGATCTGCATCGGCTGCTCGCCCTTGTACGGCTGCTCGCCGACCAGCATCTCGTAGAGCATGATGCCGAGCGCATAGATGTCGCTCCGGGCATCGGCGGTGCCGCGGGTCACGAGCTCCGGGGCCAGGTAGGCGATCGTGCCGAGCAGCTGCTGCCCGGTCGCGGTGTTCGCCGTCGTCGCCCTGGCGAGGCCGAAGTCCCCGATCTTGATCCGTCCGTCCTCCGCGAGGAGCACGTTCTCCGGCTTCACATCGCGGTGCACGATCCCGGCGCGGTGCGCGGCGGAGAGCCCGGCGAGGATCGCGTCCATGATCGTGATCGTCTGCGGGATCGTCAGGCGCTTCTGCTCGCGCAGCAGCTCACGGAGAGTGATGCCCGGCAGGTACTCCATCACGAGGTAGGCGAGTTCGCCGTCCTGACCCTGGTCGAACACGTTCACCACGTGCGGATCGGCGAGTCGGGCGGCGGCCCGCGCCTCCTGGATGAAGCGGCTCTGGAAGGCGGAGTCGTCGCTGAGGTGCGCGTGCATCACCTTGAGAGCGATGCGTCGTTCGAGGCGGAGGTCCGTCGCGACGTAGACCGTGGCCATCCCGCCGCGGGCGATGCGCGCCCGTACGCGGTAGCGGCCGTCGACAAGCCGCCCGATGAGGGGGTCGGCCTGATGATTGGTCGTCACGTCAGAATTCTATGGAGAACTGCCTGAAAGACAGGGGAACGGCTCACCCCTGGGGGCTGTGGGTTTTCCGAACGCGGCTCAACCATGCAGGGCGAGCCAGGCGTAGGCCTGCGCTTCCCACTGGCCGTACTTGTCCGGATACGCCGAGATCTGCACGGCCTGGGCGGCATCCGTGAACGTCATGCTCTCCCATCCGGGGATGTCGAGGAGGCCGCGCGTCGTGAGGCCGTTGGGGTCGTTCGACCCTCCGTAGAACACCCGGGTGCTGCGGTCCGCGTCCATGATCTGCTCGGGGGAGCCCCAACCGGTGCTCGGGCGCTGCTGGAAGATTCCGAGCGAGTCGCGGTCGCCCCAGTCGAGATTGCGCAGCCCCGATTCGACCATGCCGGTCGCGAGGGCGATGGCGACGGCCCGGTCCGAGGCGCCGAGCTCTCGTCCGATGCGGATGATCAGCGCGGCGTTCGCTGCCTGCTCATCCGTGAGGGCGGTCGCCTCCGGAGCAGCGACTGCGGCGGCGGGTGCGGGTGCCGGAGCTCCCTGCACCGCGATCGTCTGTCCCGGGTAGATGATCGAGGACCCATCGAGGCCGTTCAGCGCGAACAGCGCCTGCGTCGTCGTGCCGTAGGCCTGAGCGATCCCGAAGACGGTGTCACCGGCGACCACGACGTGCGTCGCGGTCGCCGTCGTCGTCACCGGGACAGCGGCCGGTGCCGCAGCGGCAGGAGCGGCGCTGCCGGAGACGGCGAGAGCCTGGCCCGGATAGATGACGGAGTCGCGCGTCAGTCCGTTCGCGGCGAGGACCGCGTCGACCGTGGTGCCGTACTGCGCCGCGATCGCGTACACGGTGTCGCCGGCGACGACGGTGTGGATCGTCGCCGCGGGCGCCACGGCTTCCACAGCGGCGGGGGCGGCGGCGGCAACGGCCGGAGCCTGCAGGATCAGCGTCTGCCCGGGGTAGATGACCGAACGCCAGGAGAGGCCGTTCCAGGTCAGCACGTCGACCGTCGGGAGCCCGAACCGTTCGGCGATCGCCGCGACCGTGTCGCCGGGCTGCACCACGTACGCGGCGGGTGGCGCTTCGGCGGGAACGAGCCCGAGCGGAGTGAAGCGCTGGCGCTCCACGGTGCTGGGCGCTGAGGCGGCTTCCGCCGGCGCGGCGACCAGGGTTCCTGCCAGTGCGCCGATCACGGCGGCGGGCAAGCCGAGCTGAAGATATCGCGTGCGACGCGTGGCGGTGTTCTGTCTCAAGGGTCCCCCTTTTCGAGCACTTCACGCTGACACGGATGTAAACAGAAGTCAACAGAAGTGACACAAGTGAAGGATGTGACTGGAGTGCCGACATGCGGCATCGGATGGGAGGTGAGATAGTGGGCAACGTGTCTGAGAACGTTGTGGAAACCCCTGCCGTCGAGTGGCTGACCATGCCCGACCTCGTCGAGGTGCTGGACGAGCCGCTCGGCCGTGTCCGTCGCCTGATCGACGACCACTACCTCGTCGGCTCGCGACGCAGCGGCGTGTTCGCGGTTCCCTCGATCTTCATCGTCGACGGGAATCCGCTGAGCTCCCTGCGCGGGACCATCATCGTGCTGCAGGACGCGGGCTTCACCGACGACGAGCTGATCGACTGGCTCCTGGAGGAAGAGGAGAGCCTCGGCCGGTCGCCGATCGCCGCACTCCTCGCCGGGCACAAGAGCGCGGTCCGTCGACTCGCTCGCACGCTGGCCTGAGGGGCGGGAAGCCTCAGGCCGACCGCACGGTGGCCGCGCGAGCGAGATCGCGCAGTTCGCCGACCGCCGCGTTGTCCAGGCGTGCACCCGAGAGTGCGCGATCGGCTTCACGGGCATAGTCGGAGATCATCGTCTCGACGCGCTCCAGCGCTCCGGAATCCGCGATCGTCGCCTGCACGAACGACACCTGCTGCGCGGAGAGCTCCGGGTCGCCGAGCATCTCGTCGAGGAGGTTCCGCGCCGAGGAATCCAGCGCCTCCCTGGTGAGCGCGACGAGGACGGTCCGCTTCCCCTCCCGCAGGTCGTCGCCCGCGGGCTTGCCGGTGACGGAGGAATCGCCGTAGACGCCGAGGATGTCGTCGCGCAGCTGGAAGGCCATGCCGACGGGGTGTCCGAAGCTCCGCAGCGCCGCCATCTGATCCTGCTCGGCGCCGGCGAGTGCTCCGCCGAGCGCGAGGGGCTGCTCGATGCTGTAGCGGGCCGACTTGAGCGAGACCACGCGCAGCGCGCGCTCGGCGTGCAGTCCTCCGTCGTTCACGCTCCAGGCCGATTCCTCCGCGATGTCGAGGTACTGCCCCGTCGTGACATCGCGACGCATCCGGGCATACTCCCTCCGCACGGTCCGGGCGTGGGGGTGTCCCTCCAAGGCGGATTCCAGCAGGTCGTCGCTCCAGGCGACGAGGAGGTCCCCGAGCAGCACGGCGGAGGCGCGGCCGAAGGGCTCGGCGTCACCCGCCCACCCGGCTTCACGGTGCGAAGCCTCCAGCGCCCTGTGGGCAGCGGGCCGACCGCGACGCGTGTCGGAGTTGTCGATCAGATCGTCGTGGACGAGCGCGGCCGACTGGAAGATCTCCAGGGCGGCGCACGTGTCCCAGAGGGCGTCGGCCTCCGCGGCGTCGCGGTCCCGGAATCGGGCGACGGCTCGCCAACCGGCGTGGCAGAAACGGGCACGAAGCCGCTTCCCGCCGACGAGGGTCCGGGCGGCGGCATCGAGGAACCCCGCCGCCTCCGGGCCGTACTCGAGGGCTTCGGTGCGCATCAGCGCGAGGAAGCGGTCCAGGCGAGCGGCGACGGCGTCGGGTACGGAGGAGGGGGACGGCACGACTCCCAGCATACGTAAAGCAAGGAGGGGGCGATCGGCTAGCCTCGGACGCCTCCTCGCGCGTAGAATGGAAGGCACAATACCCGAGGGGGACGAAATGCCACTCTCCGAACAGGAGCAGCGTCTGCTCGACGAGATGGAACGCCATCTCCTCCACAACGACGCCGATGTCGTGAGCGCGCCGTCAGGCGATCGCACATTGAGCTATCGCAACCTCGTCTACGGTGCCCTCCTGCTCCTCGCCGGTGTCGGCGGCCTCGTCGCCGGCGTCATCATCGGTGACGTCTGGGGAATCGTCGTCGGTGTCATCGGCTTCGCAGCGATGCTCGCCGGAGTCATGGTCGCCGTGACCCCGGTGCGCCGCACGACCCCGGCCGCACCCCGTGAGCGATCCGCCACGAAGCAGCCGAGTTCGGCCTCCTTCATGGATCGCATGAACGATCGCTGGGATCGCCGCCAAGACGGACGCTGATCCCGCCCCACCAACTCTGAAGCCCGGATGCTGAGCATCCGGGCTTTTCTGCGTCTGCGGACGTGTGCGCGATGCCGCGAGGCGTGATTCCGCTCCACCGGTCCTCCACCGTTCCTCCACCTGCCCTCCACCGTGCTCCACCGCGGAATTCCGCGGATCTCGGGCACGCGTGTCGATGGCAACGCGGAATACTCGGGGATCCATCGTAGGTTTGTGGAGGAAAGTGGAGTAAAGTGGGGCGCACCTCGAGTTGGCCGGACGCAGAGGGGGTGATGGCCGATGTTGCTGGGAACGCATTCTCCGAAACTGGACGACAAAGGACGGGTCATCCTTCCTGCGAAGTTCCGCGAGGACCTCGGCGGCGGCATCGTCGTCACGCGTGGCCAGGAACGCTGCCTCTACGTCTTCAGCACGGCCGAGTTCGAGGCGATGCACGAGCGGATCCGCCAGGCGCCGCTCGCCAACAAGCAGGCGCGTGACTTCATGCGTCTGTTCCTCTCCGGTGCGAGTGCGGAGATGCCCGACAGCCAGAACCGCATCACCATCCCCGTCCACCTGCGCCAGTACGCAGGACTGCAGAAGGAACTCATCGTCACCGGAGTCGGCGCCCACGCCGAGATCTGGGATGCCGAGAGCTGGAACGCCTACCTCGCCGCCGGCGAGGAGACCTACTCCGATCTCGAGCAGGAGGTGATTCCGGGACTCTTCTGACCACGGCTGTGATGCCCCGCCGCTCCCGCCCCGACACACTTCCCCGGTGCCGGGTCGCGAAGCGGAGGGGGATCAGAGCCGAAGGTCACCCCGAGAAAGATCATGAACCTCCGCGACATACACACCCCCGTCCTGCTCGACCGCTGCGTCGAGCTGCTCGCCCCCGCCCTCCAGGCGGACGGAGCGGTGCTCGTCGACGCCACGCTCGGCATGGGCGGCCACTCCGAAGCACTGCTCGAGCGCTTCCCCCGCATCCGCCTCATCGGCCTCGACCGCGACACGGATGCGCTGCGCATCGCGGGGGAGCGGCTCACCCGCTTCCGCGATCGCGTCACCCTCGTGCACACGGTGTACGACGAGATCGGGCTCCACGCTCAGGGCGCGGCCGGCATCCTCTTCGATCTCGGCGTCTCCTCGCTCCAGCTCGACGAGGCGGAGCGAGGCTTCGCCTACTCCAAGGACGCCCCGCTCGACATGCGGATGGATCAGACCAACGGGATCACCGCCGCCGACGTCATCGCGACGTACAGCGAGGGCAACCTCCGCCGCATCTTCGAGCGCTACGGCGAGGAGAAGCTCGCCGGCCGCTACGCGCGCTTCATCATCGAGGCCCGCCAGAAGCAGCCGATCACCCGTTCGGGTGAGCTGGTCGAGATCCTCCAGGCCGCGACCCCGGCGGCCGCTCAGCGCGCCGGACACCCGGCGAAGCGCGTCTTCCAGGCGCTGCGCATCGAGGTCAACACCGAGCTGAACGTGCTCGCCGACGCGATTCCCTCGGCCATGGACGCCCTGAGCGTCGGAGGGCGCATCGTCGTGATGTCGTATCAGTCGCTGGAGGACCGCCTCGTGAAGCAGGCGTTCGCGGCCGCCTCCGCGTCGACCGCACCCGCCGGACTTCCGGTGGAGCTCCCCGAACACGCCCCGCGGTTCCGCATCCTCACCAAGGGTGCCGAACTCGCCGACGACGACGAGCGCGCGCGCAATCCGCGCGCGATCCCGGTGCGACTCCGCGCCGCCGAGAAGCTGCGGGAGAGCGCATGAGCCTGAACGCCACGGTCCGCCAGCCGGCGCTGCCGATCGAACCGGCACGCGCACCGCAGCGGCGCCTGCAGCCCGTCACCCGTCCGGCCGCGCGGCGCAAGCCCAAGCTGGCCTACGCACTGATCGCCCTCGGCGGCGCGCTGGCCATCGGTGCCGCGCAGATCGCGCTGTCGCTGGCGATCACGCAGGACTCGTTCGCCCTGGCCGCGCTGTCCTCCCAGCAGAACGAGCTGAACCTGCGGACCCATGCCCTGCAGGAGGAGCTGACCGGTCTGAGCTCCCCGCAGGTGCTCGCGTCCGGCGCGGCCGGCCTGGGGATGGTGGTCGCCGGATCGCCGTCCTATCTCCGCCTGAGCGACGGGGCTGTCTTCGGCACCGGCACGGGCGCGGACTGGAATTCGACCGTCGATCCGCAGGGTTCCGGCGCCGTCGGCAACGTCCTGGTCACGTCACCACCCGTGGACGCGCCGGTCACGGAGGACTCGACCACCGATCAGACGACGCAGGAGCTCCCTCCTTCGATCACCGACGGGCTTCCGAGCCCCACCACGCACTGACTTCCCCCGACCGCCCCTGATCCGACGGAGAGATCGCATGACGACCAGAGCCACGCGCGGACCGCGGCGACGCACGGTCGTCGCCCTCGCCGTCATCCTGACGGTGCTGGCGACCTTCGTCGTGCGCCTCGTCGACATCCAGGTCGTGAGCGCCGACGAGCACGTCGCCGACTCGCTCACGCACCTCGGTGCAGGCTCGACCATCCCCGGTCAGAGGGGCTCGATCGTCGACGCGGGCGGCACCGTGCTGGCCTCCAGCGTGATGGTCTACGACGCGCAGCTCAGCCCTCAGGTGATCATGCTCCTCGAGGACAAGGATCCGGACCTGCCGTGGGCCGAGGCATCCGAGAAGATCGCCGCGGTGACCGGGCAGACCGGGGACGAGGTCCGCACGATCGTCGCCGACGCCCTCGCCCTCGACTCCGAGAGCCAGTACGCACCGCTCAAGAAGTCGCTGACCACCGAGCAGTACATCCAGCTCCGCGACCTGAAGCTCAAGTACCTGCACTTCGAGGCCAGGGAGACCCGGGTCTATCCGAACGGGGCCGTGGCGGGGAACATCCTCGGCTTCCTCGACAACACCGGCACGGCACAGGCCGGTATCGAGGAGATGGAGGAGAGCTGCCTCGCCCCTGTCGACGGCGAGGAGTCCTACCGCACCGGCAAGGACGGCATCGTCATCCCCGGCAGCGAGCGCCTGGTGGAAGCGGTGAACGGCGGGACCGTGCAGCTGACCATCAACAGCGACCTCAACTGGTACCTGCAGCAGATGATCGCCGAAGAGGCGCAGGACCAGGGCGCGAAGGGCGGCACGGTGACGGTCGTCGAGGTCAAGACGGGCAAGATCCGCGCCGCGGCCGAATGGCCCGCGATGGACCCCAACGACCTGGACTCCTCGACGCCGGAGACGCGGTACAGCCAGATCTTCCACAAGGACTTCGAGCCCGGCTCCACCTTCAAGGCCATCACGGCCGCCGCGGCGATCGAGGGCGCCGGCCTCTCGCCGTGGAGCACCGCGTCGGCCTCCTCCCGTGAGACGTTCCCGAACGGTGCGGTGATCAACGACTCCTTCACGCACCCGGAGTTCAACTACACGCTGGCGGGCGCCCTCATCGACTCCTCGAACGTGGCGCTGTCGAAGTTCGGCACCACGGTCAGCCCCGAGGTCCGCTACGACTACCTGCAGCGCTTCGGCGTCGGCGAGAAGACGCTCGGCTTCCCCTCCGAGGTCGCCGGCCTGCTGCACCCCGTCAGCGAGTGGGACAACCAGTCGCTGTACACGACCACCTTCGGCCAGTATTTCTCCGTGACCTCGCCGCAGCTCGCCGGGGCCTACCAGGCGATCGCGAACGGCGGCGAGAAGATCGACCTCTCGCTGATCGAGTCCTGCACCGGGGCGGACGGCACCGTCGTGACACCCGATGCGCCGGCGCACGAGCAGGTCGTGACCGAGCAGACGGCGGCGCAGCTGACGCGGATGCTCGAGAACGTCGCCGTGCAGGGCGGCAACGCCGACCGGATCCAGGTCCCCGGGTACCGGGTGACCAGCAAGACCGGTACGGCGCAGGTGTCCGACGGCAACGGCGGCTACAAGGAGGGTGTGTACTACACCAGCATGGTGGGGTTCGCGCCGGTCGATGACCCGCAGTACGTGGTCGTGGTGACCCTCGACGAGCCGACTAAGGTTGTATCGTCCGCGGCCACCGCATCCGCCTTCCAGAAGGCGATGACCCAGGTGATGAAGACCTATCGCGTGATACCGTCCACTGTTCCGATGGACGAGCTGCTTCCCAAATTCGGATAGCCGGCGAGAGCCGCGCCTGGAGATGACATGATCGCCCTGACGCTCGCTGAGATCGCCGCCGTTGTCGGTGGTGAACTGCGCGTCGCTCGAGAGGACACGGCCGAGACGGTCGTCGACGGCATCGTCGACACCGACTCGCGCATGATGGAACCCGGTTCGATCTTCGTGGCGAAGCCCGGCGCCGAGACCGACGGGCACCGATTCGTCGGCGCTGCGGTGGAGGCCGGAGCCGTCCTCGCGATCGTCGAGCACGTCGTGGACGTTCCCGTTTCGCAGATCGTGGTCCCCGACGCGGTCGCCTCACTCGGCGACCTCGCCAGGGAGGTGGTGGCCCGTGTCCGCGCAGGCGGCGGCCTCCGCATCGTCGGCATCACCGGCTCGAACGGCAAGACGACCACGAAGAACTTCCTGGCGCGCATCCTGGAGGACGAGGGCGAGACCGTCGCGCCCGTCCGATCGTTCAACAACGAGGTCGGCGCTCCGGTCACGATGCTGCGCGTGACGCACGGCACGCGGTTCCTGGTGAGCGAGTTCGGGGCGGCGGCGCCGGGGAGCATCGCGCACCTCGCGGGTCTCGTCACGCCCGACGTGGCCGTCGTCCTGATGGTGGGCATGGCCCACGCCGGCGGCTTCGGCGGCATCGAGGCGACCGCGACTGCGAAGGCCGAGCTGGTGGCTGCGGCGAAGAGCTCCGGAACCGCCGTGCTGAACGTCGACGATTCCCGCGTCTCCGCCATGCAGGAGCTCGCGCGGTCGCGCGGCATGCGCGTGGTCGGATTCGGACAGGGCACGGCGGCGGACGTGCGCGCGCACGACATCCAGGTGACGGCATCCGGTACCACCTGCGAGATCGAATCGGCCGGCGAGCGGATGCCGTTGCGCCTGCAGGTCCTCGGAGCGCATCACATCACGAACGCGCTGGCCGCGATCGCCGCGGCCGGCGTGCTCGGAGTCCCGCTCGCCGACGCCGTCGCGCGCCTCGAGACCGTGGAGATCGCCGAGCGCTGGCGGATGCAGCCCCTGGGCGGCGATCGTGTGCGCATCATCAACGACGCCTACAACGCCAGCCCCGACTCGATGGCTGCCGCATTGCGCACGCTCGCGCAGATCACCGGTCCTGACGAGCGCACCGTCGCGGTGCTCGGGGCGATGAGCGAACTCGGCGAGAGCGCGGGGGAGGAGCACGATCGGATCGGGCTCCTCGCGGTGCGCCTGAACATCCAGCGGATCGTCGTCGTGGGGCCCGAGGCCAGACGGCTCTACCTCGCCGCGGTCGGTGAGGGGTCCTGGGACAGCGAGGCCGTGCATCTGCCCGACCAGGACGCGGCGTTCGAGTATCTGCGCACCGAGCTCCGTGACGGAGACCGCGTGCTCGTGAAGTCATCCAATTCCGTGGGCCTCCGGCATCTCGGCGATCGTCTGGGAGAATTGTTCTCGTGAGGTCTCTCATCATGGCGGCGGCGATCTCGCTCGCCTTCACCCTGTTCCTGACTCCCGTGTTCCTCCGGCTCTTCCGGAAGTGGGGGTGGGGGCAGGTCATCCGCACCCCGGAAGAGGTCGAGAACCCGAGCCACGAGGCGAAGCGCGGCACTCCGACGATGGGCGGGGTCATCTTCATCGCCGGTTCGATCGTCGGCTACTTCACCGGTGTCTTCGTCAGCGGCGAGGTGCCGGCGCTCTCCGCGCTCCTGGTGATCTGGCTGATGGTCGGCTTCGGCGTCGTCGGCTTCATCGACGACTACATGAAGGTGCGCAGTCAGCGCAGCCTCGGCCTGTCCGGATGGCGCAAGATCATCGGCCAGCTGCTGGTCATCATCCCCTTCGGCATCGTGGCGCTGAACTTCCCGAACAAGTTCGGGCAGACCCCTGCCAGCGGGGCGATCTCGCTGTTCCGCGACTTCACCTGGCTCGATCTGTTCGCGTTCGGGGTCATCCTCGGCTGGATCCTGTACCTCGCCTGGATCTCGATCATCGGCGTCGCGACCTCGAACAGTGTGAACCTGACGGACGGCCTCGACGGTCTGGCAGCAGGAGCAGGCGTGATCGTGGTCGGCGCCTACAGCCTGATCGCGTTCTGGCAGTTCAAGCAGCCCTGCATCGGCGGGGATCCCGACGCCCTCGGCGGGTGCTACGAGGTGCGCGATCCGTTCAACCTCGCGATCATCTCCGCGTCGTTCGCGGCTGGCCTCATCGGCTTCCTGTGGTGGAACGCCCCCAAGGCCAAGGTCTTCATGGGCGACGTCGGATCGATGGCGATCGGTGGCGTGATCACCGCGATGGCGATCCTGACCCGCACGGAACTGCTGCTCCTCGTGATCGCCGGCGTGTTCGTCCTCGCCTCCGGTTCGGTGATCCTGCAGCGCACCTACTTCAAGATCACTCGCGGCAAGCGGCTGTTCCTGATGAGTCCGTTCCATCACCACCTCGAGATGCGCGGCTGGTCGGAGATCACGATCGTCGTGCGCATGTGGATCATCGCGGGTCTGCTCGCGGTGTCGGCCGTCGGCCTGTTCTACGTGGAATGGCTCACGCGTGTCGGCTGACCGGCTGAGCGCCCTCACGAGCTGGAACGCCGAATGGACCGGGCTCCGCGCGGCGGTGCTCGGCCTGTCCATGACGGGATTCTCGGTGGCGGACACGCTCGCCGAGCTCGGCGCCGAGGTCCTCGTCCTCAGCGAGTCCGCCGAGGAGGAGTACGAGCGGCTGCTCCCCGTGATCGGCGCGGAGCTCGAACTGGGTTCCCTCGCCGAGGTCCCCGCTGCCCTCGTGGAGTTCCTTCCCGATGTCGTGATCGCCTCGCCGGGGTTCGCGCCGTCGCACCCGGTGATCCGGTGGGCGCAGGATGCCGGCATCGCGATCTGGGGTGACATCGAACTCGCCTGGCGCGTGCGCGACAAGGTCCTCCGTGACGACGGCACTCCGGCCGACTGGGTGCTCATCACCGGGACGAACGGCAAGACGACGACGACGCAGCTCACCGCGTCTCTGCTCGTGGAGGGCGGCCTCCGAGCCGCGCCCTGCGGCAACATCGGAGTTCCCGTCCTCGACGCCGTGCGGGATCCGGCGGGATTCGACGTGCTCGTCGTCGAACTGTCCAGTCACCAGCTCTGGTACCTGGGGCAGTCGCGTCCGGAGGGCGAGCTGTACCCCTACGCCTCGGTCTGCCTCAACCTCGCCGATGATCATCTGGTCTGGCACGGGAGCGCCGCGGCCTACCGCGACGCCAAGGCGGTCGTCTACCGCAACACCCGTGTCGCCTGCGTCTACAACAAGGCGGATGCCGCCACCCGCCGCATGGTCGAGGAGGCGGAGGTGGTCGAGGGTGCGCGCGCCATCGGCTTCGACCTCGGCATCCCCGGCCCGAGCGACCTGGGCATCGTGGAGGGACTGGTCGTCGATCGCGCCTTCCTCGACGACCGCTCCCGCAGCGCGCTCGAACTGACGACGATCGCGGATCTCGATCGTGCAGGCCTCGCCGCCCCGCACATCGTGCAGAACATCCTCGCCGCGAGCGCTCTCGCGCGATCGCTGGGCACGGAACCGGAGGCGATCCACGCGGCCCTGCAGCGCTTCGAGCTCGACGCGCATCGCATCCAGGTCATCGCCAGGCATTCGGGCGTGATCTGGGTCGACGACTCGAAGGCCACGAACCCGCATGCGGCGGCATCGTCGCTGCGCGCCTACCCCGGTGCGGTCTGGATCGTCGGCGGAGATCTCAAGGGCGTCGACATCGCAGAACTGGTCGCCGACGTCGGATCCACGGCCCGCGCAGCCGTCGTGATCGGGGTCGAACGAGGTGACGTCGTCGCGGCATTCCGACGACACGCGCCCGTGGTCCCGGTGTTCGAGGTCGATGCTGGCGAGACTGGTCAGGTCATGAACCGTGTCGTGGAGATCGCGGCGGGGATCGTCGGCGACGAGGGCACGGTTCTGCTGGCCCCGGCGGCGGCATCCTTCGACCAGTTCTCCAGCTACGCGGACCGTGGCCATCGCTTCGCCGAGGCGGTGCGGGACTGGATCGACCGGGGGAGCGCGGATGACGCAGGTATCCCGCCCTCCGCGGTCTGAGTCCGGCGGACTCGCAGCCCGGGTCTCCCTCGGGCGCCGGTTCACGCCGGTGTCGACCGAGTTCCTGCTCATCGCGTCGACGGCGCTGCTGCTGACCCTCTTCGGTCTCGTGATGGTGCTGTCCGCGACCAGCGCGACCGCGGTCGCCGATGGTGCGAACCCGATGGACGGCGCACTGCGTCAGGGTGTGTTCGCCCTGCTCGGCATCCCGCTGATGTTCCTGATCAGCCGCCTGCCGATCGCGTTCCTGAAGAAGATGGCCTGGCCCGCGCTCTTCGGCGCCGTCGCCCTCCAGATGCTCGTGTTCACGCCTCTCGGCATCGCCGACGGCGGAAACCGGAACTGGATCATGATCGCCGGCTTCACGCTCCAGCCGTCCGAGTTCCTCAAGCTCGCTCTCGCGCTGTGGATCGCGGCCGTCCTGCTCCGCAAGCGCACGATGCTCGGCACCTGGCACCACGTGTTCATCCCGGTCATCCCGGTCGGTGCGCTGGCGATCGGAACCGTGCTGGCGGGCAAGGACCTCGGTACCGCGATGGTGCTCGTGCTCATCCTGCTGGGATGCCTGTTCTTCTCCGGCGTGAAGCTGCGGCTCTTCATCATCCCGGTCGTCATCGGCGTGGTCGCCGTGCTGGCGTACGCGCTCTCGAGCGAGGACCGGATGCGTCGCATCACGGCCACCTGCGACGACATGTCGCTCTACTACACCGACTGCTACCAGTCCATCCACGGCATCTGGGGCATGGCTTCCGGCGGGATCTTCGGACTCGGGCTCGGCAACTCGCAGGAGAAGTACGGGTGGCTTCCGGCGGCCGGCAACGACTTCATCTTCGCGATCGTGGGGGAGGAGCTGGGTCTCATCGGATGCATCGTGGTGCTGGCCCTGTTCACGTTCTTCACGGTCGGCGCCTTCCACATCATCCGCAAGACCGGCGACCCGTTCATCCGCGTCGCCGCTGGCGGCATCACGGTCTGGGTCGTCGGTCAGGCTGTCCTGAACATCGGCGTCGTGATCGGCGTCTTCCCGGTCATGGGAGTCCCGCTCCCGTTCATGTCCCAGGGCGGCACGGCCCTGCTCGCGGTGCTGATCGCGTGCGGCGTGCTGCTCGCGTTCGCGCGCAGCCTCCCCGCGGAGGAGAAGCCCTCAGCCGCAGCGGGTAGGGTCACGAGGTGACTTCGTACCTCCTCGCCGGCGGTGGCACCGCCGGCCATGTGAACCCCCTGCTCGCCGTCGCCGATGCGCTGCGAGAGCGTGACGACGAGGCATCCGTCCTCGTCCTCGGAACCGCCGAAGGGCTGGAGTCACGACTCGTCCCGGAGCGCGGCTACGAGCTGCTCATCGTCGACAAGGTCCCCTTCCCGCGGCGGCCGAACCGCCAGGCCGCGGCGTTCCCCTCCCGCTTCCGTCGCGCCATCGCCCAGGTGCGAGCCCACATCCGCACGCATGGCGTCGACGTCGTCGTCGGCTTCGGCGGCTACGCATCGGCACCCGCCTACGTCGCCGCACGGCGCGAAGGCGTGCCGTTCGTCGTGCACGAGGCCAACGCCAAGCCCGGCCTCGCGAACGTCCTCGGAGCCCGTCGGGCCGCCGGTGTCGGAGTGGCCTTCGCCGGCACCCCGCTCCGCGGCAGCGTAGTCGTCGGGATGCCGCTGCGCCGCGAGGTGATCGCGCTCGATCGTGCGGCGGCGCGCGATGAGGCGGCCACGCATTTCGGACTCGACGCCGATCGTCCGGTCCTCCTCGTCTTCGGGGGCTCTCTGGGCGCTCAGCGGCTCAACGAGGCGATGGCCGACTCCTGGGGCGACGTCCTCGCCGCAGGATGGCAGCTCCTCCACGTCACCGGTGAGCGCAGCGAAACGGTCGACCCGGAGGTGCCCGGCTACGCCCTGCGGCGGTATGTCGACCGCATGGATCTCGCGTTCGCCCTCGCGGATCTGATCGTGTCGCGCTCGGGCTCGGCGACCGTGAGCGAGGTGAGTGCGCTCGGCATCCCGGCGCTGTACGTGCCCTACTCGGTCGGCAACGGAGAGCAGCGACTCAACGCGGCGTCGGCCGTGGCGGCGGGAGCCGCGCAGCTGCTCGACGACGCGACCTTCGACGGCGACGCGGTGCGACGCATCGTCGTCCCCCTGCTCGGCGACCGCGAGCGCATCGATCGGATGGCCGCTGCTGCGGAGAATGTCGGCACCCGCAGTGGGACCGAGAACGTGATCGCCCTGGTCGATCGTGCTCTCGGCGCCGCCTGAGACGGTCGAGACGCCCGAGGAAAAGTAGACTGAACCCGACATGATCAGACCCGACCTCTCCCTCCCGATCCCCGAGACGATCACCTCCGCGCACTTCATCGGCATCGGCGGCTCCGGCATGAGCGGCCTCGCGAGGATGTTCCTCGACGCCGGCATCCGCGTCTCCGGCACCGACCGCGCCGACAGCGACAATCTGCGGGCCCTCGCGGCCGCCGGCGCCACGGTGCACGTCGGCCACGACGCCGCTCACCTCGGCGACGCCGACACCGTCGTGCACACCGGTGCGATCTGGCCCGAGAACCCCGAGTTCGTCACAGCGAAGGAGCGCGGACTGCACGTCATCCACCGCTCGCAGGCGCTGCACTGGCTGATCGGATCCCGCCGCCTCGTCTCGGTCGCGGGCGCGCACGGCAAGACCACATCCACCGGGATGATCGTCACGGCCCTCCGCGAGCTCGGCGAGGACCCGCATTTCGTGAACGGCGGCGTGATCGAGCAGCTCGGCGCGTCGAGCGCGACCGGCACCGGCGACCTCTTCGTGATCGAGGCCGACGAGTCCGACGGCACGTTCCTGCTCTATGACACCGCCGTGGCGCTGATCACCAACGTCGACCCGGACCACCTGGACCACTACGGCTCGGATGAGGCGTTCCACGATGCCTTCGTGCGATTCGCGGATGCCGCCTCCGAGGCGGTCGTGATCTCGAGCGACGACCCGGGAGCGCTGCGGGTGAACGCGGGTCTCTCGCACGCCAACGTCATCACCTTCGGGCAGGCCGAGAGCGCTGATCTCCGGGTCACCGACATCGTCGCAGCCGGACCCGTCGCCGCGACCCTGACGCACGAGGGCGAGAGTGCACGCATGCAGCTCGCCGTCCCCGGCGTGCACAACGCGATCAATGCGGCAGGAGCCGTCGCGGTTCTGCGCGCTCTCGGCCACCCGCTGGCCGAGGCGGTTCGGGCCGTCGAGGGGTTCGCCGGCACCGTGCGCCGACTCGAGCAGCACGGCGTCGAGCGCGGGGTCACCGTGTACGACGACTACTCGCATCACCCGACCGAGGTCCGTGCTGCGCTCGAGGCCATGCGCAGCATCTCCGGCTCCGGGCGGATCATCGCGATCCAGCAGCCGCACACCTACTCGCGCACGCAGCACATGTACCAGGAGTTCGCCGACGTCCTCGAGCAGTTCGCCGATCACACGGTCATGCTCGATGTGTACGGCGCCCGGGAGGACCCGGTTCCCGGGGTCACCGGGGAGCTCGTGAGCGACGCGTTCCGCGACCAGGGGCACGTGCACTACGTCGCCGACTGGCAGCAGGCCGCGGACTACACGGCCACCGTCGCACGCGACGGCGATTTCGTCATCACGCTCGGCTGCGGGAACGTCTACCAGATCATCCCGCAGGTGCTGGAGTCGCTCCGCCGGACCGACGAGGCGTAGCCCATGCGCCGGCCCGCACCGCTTCCGACCGCCCCGGAGGGCAAGGGGCAGAAGGACGCCGCGCCGGAAGGGGAGACCCGCCCGCGCCGCCGTGAGCGTGCGGAGGCGGAATCCGCCGTCGTCGAGATCGAGCCCGGAACGACGTCGGTCGAGCCCGGCGTCGAGGGGCCGCAGCCGACCTCGACCGGGGACGTGTGGCGTGCCGCGCGTGCGCGGCGGAAGGCGCTCCGCGCCGAGATCCGGCGGTTCACCCAGCGCTCGCGTCGGCGGAGGATCATCAGGCTCGGCAGCATCGGTGCCGTCCTCCTGCTCATCGGCGGGAGCGTCGCCGCCGCATACAGCCCGCTCTTCGCCGTCGAGAAGATCACCGTGGCCGGTACCACGACGCTCGACCCCGCGGTGATCGAGACCGCCCTCGCCGATCAGATCGGCACCCCACTGGCACTGGTCGACACGAGTGAGGTGAAGGCGGCGCTGCTCGCCTTCCCGCTCATCGAGACCTACGCGCTCGAGGCGAAGCCGCCGCACGATCTCACCGTGCGCATCGTCGAGCGCACACCGGTGGGCGTCATCCGATCCGATGCCGGATACACCCTGGTGGATGCGGCCGGTGTCGCACTCGCCACGACGTCGGATCAGCCGGCGGGGCAGCCGATCATCGAGGTCGAGGGCGGCGTCGATTCGAAGGCGTTCGAGAGCGCGGGGCTCGTCGTGCGCGCGCTTCCCGCAGGCATCCGGAGCGCGCTCACCGGCGTGAGCGCCTCGACGGTCGATGACGTGACGCTGACGCTCAGCACCGGTCTCACGGTCGTGTGGGGGAGCGCGGAGGACTCCGGTCTCAAAGCGATCGCACTCGCGAGCGCGATGAACGCGAACCTCTGGGCGACGTCGATCGACGTCACCTCGCCCAAGGTCGCCGTCGTCGGCTGACGGCTTTCGGCGGGAATGGCGCGACACGCCCGTGTCGCTGCGCTCCCGCGGGCATGCGGCGCTTACCTTCGATCTCAGGGAACGCAATACCGGGAAATACTTTACACCTCTAGTTGAGGTTTAAGGTTCAACCCCCGCACTCTCTCGACAACGAACGCAAGGCTCGACTAATCGGAGGCCGGCCATGAGCCAGAACCAGAACTACCTCGCCGTGATCAAGGTCGTCGGCGTCGGCGGTGGCGGCGTCAACGCCGTGAACCGCATGATCGACCTCGGCCTTCGCGGAGTCGAGTTCATCGCTGTGAACACCGACGCGCAGGCGCTGCTGATGAGCGACGCCGACGTCAAGCTCGACGTGGGCCGCGAGCTCACCCGCGGTCTCGGCGCCGGCGCGGACCCCGAGGTGGGACGACGCGCCGCCGAGGACCACGCCGAGGAGATCGAGCAGGCGCTGACCGGGGCCGACATGGTCTTCGTGACCGCCGGCGAGGGCGGTGGCACCGGAACCGGTGGCGCTCCGGTCGTCGCGCGCATCGCGAAGTCGATCGGCGCCCTCACGATCGGTGTCGTGACCAAGCCGTTCTCCTTCGAGGGTCGCCGCCGGCAGAGCCAGGCCGAGGCGGGCGTCGCGAAGCTCAAGGAAGAGGTCGACACCCTCATCGTGGTGCCGAACGACCGGCTTCTCGAGATCAGCGACCGCGGCATCTCGATGATCGAGGCGTTCGCGACCGCTGACCAGGTGCTCCTTGCCGGTGTGCAGGGCATCACCGACCTGATCACGACCCCCGGACTCATCAACCTCGACTTCGCCGACGTCAAGTCGGTCATGCAGGGTGCAGGCTCCGCGCTCATGGGCATCGGCTCTGCGCGCGGAGCCGACCGGGCGATCAAGGCCGCCGAGCTGGCGGTCGAGTCGCCGCTGCTCGAGGCGAGCATCGAGGGTGCGCACGGAGTGCTCCTCTCGATCCAGGGCGGGTCGAACCTCGGCATCTTCGAGATCCATGACGCTGCGGACCTCGTCAAGGAGGCCGCGCACCCGGAGGCGAACATCATCTTCGGTACGGTCATCGATGACACGCTCGGCGACGAGGTGCGCGTGACCGTGATCGCGGCCGGCTTCGACGGCGGAGAGCCGTCGCTGCGGCTCGACCCGATGGTCGTCTCCCGTCCCGCCGCCACGACGCTTCCCGAGGTCGCCCTGACGGAGGCCGAGGAGCCGGCGAAGACCGAGACCGTGGAGCCCGCGCCCGTCCAGCAGCGCGTGCCGGCCACGAGCATCGAGCCGGCGTTCGCGGATGACGACATCGACATCCCCGAATTCCTGAAGTGACGGACGAGGCGGCCGAGGCCCCGCAGCAGTCGGGCCTGGCCGCGCGGCTGTCGGCGATCGATGAGCGCATCGCCGACGCCGCGCGACGGGCTGACCGCGACCCCGCCGAGATCACCCGGATCGTCGTCACGAAGTTCCACCCCGCCTCCCTGGTGACGGAGCTGCAGGCCCTGGGCGTGCGCGAGGTCGGCGAGAACCGCCAGCAGGAGCTCTCGGCCAAACAGGCGGAGCTCGCCGCGTTGGATCTGCGCTGGCACTTCATCGGGCAGGGGCAGACGAACAAGGCCGCCGCGATACGGCGGAGCGCCGACGTCGTGCACTCCGTAGACCGCAGCCGACTCGCCGATGCATTGCATCGCGCCGCGGTGGACGACGACCTGCTCGACGTTCTCGTGCAGGTCAATCTCACGGATGACGCGGGGCGGGGCGGTGTCGCACCGGCCGAGGCCCGCGCTCTCGCCGAGCACGTCCTGACTCTGCCGTCCCTTCGTCTGCGCGGCGTGATGGCGGTGGCCCCTCTTGACGAGGAGCCGGCGTCGGCGTTCGCCCGCCTTCGTGACATCGCCGAGGAGATCCGCACGGTCGAGCCCTCGGCCACCTGGATCTCCGCGGGCATGACGGGCGACTTCGTCGAGGCCGTCGCCGCAGGCGCGACACACCTGCGGATCGGCTCCGCAATCACCGGACCCCGCCCCGACCGGGGTTAACCTGTGAACAGACCACCCCAAACGTTCGAACCGGAGGACACGATGGGTAACCCGCTGAAGAAGACCATGGTGTATCTCGGCCTCGCCGACGAGGAAGAGGTCTACGAGGAGGAGACGCAGGCTCCCGCCCGCGCCCACCGCGAACGTGACCGCGACCGCGACCGCGATCGTGACCGCGAGGAGTCGGCTCCGGCTCCCGTGACGCCGCTGCGTCGCCCGGTCGCCGTCCGCCAGCCCGCTGCCGGCACGGTGAACGAGATCCTCACGGTGCACCCGAAGCAGTACCGCGACGCTCAGCTGATCGCGGAGAGCTTCCGCGAGGGCGTTCCGGTCATCATCAACCTCTCCCAGATGAGCGACGCCGACGCGCGTCGTCTGATCGATTTCGCCAGCGGCCTCTCGCTCGGGCTCTACGGCCGCATCGAGCGTGTGACCTCGAAGGTCTTCCTGCTCTCGCCGGAGAACATCGCGGTGTCGGGCCAAGGGGGAATCGCGCACGCGGACGCTGAGTCCGCGGGCTTCGACCAGTCGTAACCCGTGGAGCTGGTCTCCGTCGTCGCCAGCATCATCCATCTGGTGCTGCTGCTGTACGTCTTCGTGCTCTTCGCGCGTCTGATCCTGGACTACATCCCGATGTTCAATCGGGAATGGCGTCCGAAGGGATTCGGTCTCGTCGTCGCAGAGGCCGTCTACACGGTCACCGATCCGCCGATCCGGTTCTTCCGGCGGATCATCCCTCCGTTGCGGATCGGCTCTCTGTCGTTGGACTTCGGGTTCGCGTTGACGATGCTGATCGTCCTGGTACTCATGAACATCGTGGGATTGTTCATCTGACCGACCGGCGTGTTCTCGCGCCCTGGGTGTCGTGACATCGCGACGCCAAGGCATCGGGACTATGCTGGCACCCAGGTGCGCGCCCCGGGTTCGCGCCACATAAAGACCGCGCCATATTCGATACTGGCAACCGAACTCATCGAAAGAGGAGCCATCATGGCACTTACCCCGGATGACGTCGTCACCAAGCAGTTCCAGCACGTCCGCTTCAAGGACGGCTTCGACCCGGACGAGGTGGACGACTTCCTCGACGAGATCGTCATCGAGTGGCGCAAGGCTCTCGAGGAGAACGTCGAGCTGAAGGCCAAGCTGGCCGCCTACGAGTCCGGTGCGGCTCCCGAGGCCGCTGCCGCTCCTGCGGCGCCCGTCGTCGCCGAGGCGCCTGCGGCTCCCGTCGCCGAGGTTCCGGCCGAGCCTGCTCCGTCGGGTTCCGCCACCGCGACCGCCGGCATCATCGAGCTGGCTCAGCGCCTGCACGACGAGCACGTCGCCGAGGGCGAGGCGAAGCGCAACCAGCTGATCGCCGACGCCGAGGCCGAGGTCGGCCGCATCCGCAGCGAGGCCGAGGCCAAGCAGCGCGAAGAGGCCGCACGTCTGGAGCGCGAGCGCAACACGCTCGAGGCCCGGATCACCGAGCTCCGCAACTTCGAGCGCGACTACCGGTCGCAACTGCGCGGCTACATCGAGGGTCAGCTTCGCGACCTCGACGAGAAGTCGGCTTCCACGGACTCCACGCCGGTCTCCGCGATCGGCCTGTAAGGCGCCCTCTTGTCAGGACGTCGTCCCCTTCGTCGGTCGGCGGCCGGTGCGATCGTTGCGATTCTCGCAGCGGTGGTGCTGGCCGCCGATCAGTTTGTGAAGCACCTCACGATCGAGAACCTTCCTCTGCATGAGGTCGTGCCCGTACTCGGAGAGTTCCTTCAGCTGTATTACATCCGCAACTCGGGCGCGGCGTTCTCGCTCGGCAGCGGCGTGACCTGGATCTTCACCATCGCTCTGAGCGTCGTCGCCGCCGTGATCATCTGGAAGGCCTTCAACGTCCAGTCGCGATGGTGGGCGGTCGTCCTCGGCGCGCTTCTCGGCGGCGTGCTCGGCAACCTCACCGACCGTCTGTTCCGCGAGCCGGGTTTCGGCAACGGTCACGTCGTCGACATGATCTCGATGCCCTGGATGATGCCGGCGATCTTCAACGTCGCGGACATCTTCATCGTGACCGGGATGATCTCGGTCGCACTGCTCGTCGTGCTCGGCCTTCGCTTCGACGGGACCCGGGAGCGGGATCATGCGCCGGTCGAGACCGACGAGGAGGCTGAAGCCGCCGCCGTCGCCGCCGAGGATCCCTCGTCACCGTCGGACGGTCGCTGACAGTGGAATCGCGGTCCCTTCCCGTCCCCGACGGCATGGATGGCGAGCGCGTCGACGCCGCGCTCGCGCGCATGCTCGGCTTCTCACGCACCTTCGCCGCCGATGTCGCCTCTGCAGGCGGAGTGCAGCTCGACGGCGTCGTGCTGGACAAGTCGGACCGCCTGCGCAGCGGTGCATGGCTCGAGGTGGAGTGGCAGCCCAAGGAGGCGCCGCGGATCATCCCGATCGCCGTGCCTGAGCTCGGCATCGTCTACGACGATGACGACATCGTCGTGGTCGACAAGCCCTCCGGTGTCGCGGCCCATCCGTCCGTCGGATGGGAGGGGCCGACCGTCATCGGCGCCCTCGCTGCCGCGGGATTCCGGATCGCGACCAGCGGTGCGGCCGAGCGTCAGGGTGTCGTCCACCGTCTCGACGTCGGCACGAGCGGACTGATGGTCGTCGCGAAGACCGAGGCCGCGTACACGGCGCTCAAGCACGCCTTCAAGGAACGCACGGTCGAGAAGATCTACCATGCGGTCGTGCAGGGGCATCCGGATCCGCTCGCCGGCACGATAGAGGCGCCGATCGGTCGCCACCCGAACCACTCCTGGAAGTTCGCGGTCGTGCCGGACGGCAAGCCCTCCGTGACGCACTACGAGACGCTCGAGGCGTTCCCGGGTGCCTCGCTGCTCGAGATCCATCTCGAGACCGGACGCACCCACCAGATCCGCGTGCACATGGCCGCGCATCGGCATCCGTGCGTCGGCGACCCGCTCTACGGCGCCGATCCGACGCTGTCCGCCCGGCTCGGCCTGACGCGCCAGTGGCTGCACGCGCACCAGCTGGCCTTCACGCACCCGGCGACGGGGGAGTGGGTGCAATTCGAGTCGCCGTATCCTGCGGACTTCCAGCACGCGCTCGACGTCCTGCGCGGAGAGTAGTCCGCGCTTCTCCACGGTGATGTCGTCCGCGTGCGACACACTGGGCGCATGAGCATCGAGGTGCGTCCGGCGACCGTGTTCGACGACGTCGCGACACTGGTCGGTCCGAAGAATCCGACGTCGAATGTCTGCTTCTGCCTGAGCTATCGCATCGGCAGCAAGGAGAACGTCGCGCTGAAAGGCACGGCGCGCGCCGACCGGGTGAGGGAGCTGTGCCATCAGGATCCGCCGCCGGGTGTGATCGCCTACCTCGACGACGAGCCGGTCGGCTGGGCGGCGGTGCATCCGCGGAGGGATACGAGCTTCGCGCGCAATCGGCTCATCCCGCACATCGACGACCTCGACGTCTGGTCGCTGTGGTGTCTCAGGGTGCGGCCAGGGCACCGCAAGCAGGGCATCTCGCACGCCCTGATCGAGGGCTCCGTCGCCTACGCGAAGAAACGCGGTGCGCCGGCGATCGAGGGGTATCCCGTCGACAACCGCGGCGAGAAGGTGAACCTCACGATGGCGTACGTCGGCACGAGGGGGCTGTTCGAAGACGCGGGCTTCACGAAAGCGGCCGACACGGACTCGGTTCTCGACGGCTTTCCCCGGGTGCTGATGAGACTCGATCTGGGGAAGTCGAGGAAGTCGTCGAAGAAAACGTGAACCCATCGAGGGCGCACGGACAATACCCAGCGTGAGCACAGACAGCGAGATCATCCGACGGTCTCTGGACCAACCATCAGCCTTCGCCGAGCTGTTCGATCGACATGCGCGCGTGGTCAACGCCTTCGCGACGTACCGGATCGGGCGGCACGCGGCGGAGGACGTCCTGAGCGAGACGTTCCTCGTGGCGTTCCGACGTCGCGCGGACTACGAAGCGGGCGTCGAGTCGGCCGTGCCGTGGCTTCTCGGCATAGCATCGCGCCTGATCCGCCGTCACCGGGCAGTGGAGGCGAAGCACTGGCGTTCGTTCGCGGCCGCGGTGTCGGGTGAGGAGCACTCGTCCGAGGGCGGTCTCGACGCTGCGTTGACGCGGATCGACGCGGAGCGCGAGGTCTCGGGGCTCAGAGCACGCATCGCCGCCCTCGCGCCGAGAGATCGCGAGACCCTTCTCTTGTACGCGTGGCAGGGGTTGTCGTACGACGAGGTGGCTGCCGCGCTCGGGGTCCCGGTCGGGACGGTCCGTTCGCGGTTGAACCGCGTGCGGAAACGGTTGGATCCCGTTCGCAGGGCGCAGGCGCAGGCAAAGGCACAGACACAGGCACAGACAGACCGAGCAGCAGGGAGCATCCGATGAACGTTTTCGAGAAGGTGCAGGAGGCCCGACCGGAGATCGATGGGGCCGAGGAGAACATCTCGGCGGCGCGTGGGCGACTCCTGACCGAGATCCACGCTGAGAAGCGGCCTGCGCGATCGCGCGCAGCACGACGCCCGTGGATCATCACGGCGGGCCTCGTCGGCGCTGCGGCCGCCGTGACCGTTGGCGTGCTCGTGGTCGGCAACCTCACGACACCGACGACCGGTGGCGTCGAGGCCATTCCGACCGTCGTGCCCAAGCCGTCGGTGGAGCCGACCCCGGAGCCGACGGTGGAGCCGTTGACGGCCTCCGGAGCGTTCAGCGCGGCAGGAGCAGCCGCGAGCACGTTCGCCGGATTGACGGTCGCACCGGGGCAGTATCTGAGGGTCCACATCGACTCCGAACAGATCGTCTACCACCAGCCGATCCCCGAGCTCGGGCAGTACCAGGCCGACAGGTCGAACGCGGCGAACGCCTGGCTGCAGTCGACGAACTGGGACTACTACGTTCCCGCGGACCAGTCGGGTGACTGGTTCTACACCCCCGGGGATTCTGACGGCGGCGTGACTCAGCTGTTCGGACCTGATGCGCTGCAGCTCTCGCAGGAGGCGCATCAGTCCCAGAGCGGGACGGCCTACTTCGACCAAGGCCCGTCTGCGCCGTGGGAGACCTCCGGAGGATATTCGCTGACCAGCTTCTTCGCGGACATGCCGCGTGATCCGGCGCAGCTGATCGACTGGATCCGAACGAATCAGGGCACGGTCACGGGCGATCAGGACTACAAGGTCGGCTGGCTGCTCGTGGATCTGCTGTCCTACAACGTGGGCGCGCCGGATGCGCGCGCGGCCATGTACTCCGCGCTCAGCCTGCTCGCCGGGTCGGAGCTCGTCGGCTCGGATGGGGCTACCGCGACCGTGAGCTTCGCGGCTGCGGAGCAGGCGCTCTCCGGCGCCGATGCCGTCAAGCGACGCACGGTGAAGATCGACATGAACAGCGGGATGGTGCTGGAGAAGACCGTGACCCTCGACGTCGCCTCGACGTTGATTCCGGCGACCCTGGCCGACGAGCGGTATATCTACACCGTGAGCGTCGTAGACGCGCTGCCGTGACGAATTTCGAACCGTCTGCGCTCTCCGGGGCAATACATAGTGTGAGCACAGACAGCGAGATCATTCAGCGGTCGCTCGGGCAGCCCCGAGCCTTCGCCGAACTGTTCGATCGGCACTCCCGGACGGTGGGCGGCTACGCCGCCCGCCGTCTCGGCCCCGATGCGGGCGAGGACATCCTCAGTGAGACGTTCCTGGTCGCGTTCGCACGACGGAAGTCGTTCGACACTTCCTGGGACTCGGCGCTTCCGTGGTTGTACGGGATAGCGTCCCGGCTGATCCGGAAGCATCGGGCCCGGGAGGCCAAGCACTTCCGGTCGAGCGTGGAGTCGGCGCAGCGGGAGGAGCACATCTCCCACGGAGACCTCGAGACGACGATCGCGCGTCTCGATGCGGAGATCTCCACCCGCGAGCTGGCGCCGCGGATCGCGGCCCTCTCGGCCAAGGATCGGGAGACCCTCCTGCTCTACGCCTGGGGAGACCTGACCTACGAAGAGGTCGCCGTCGCCCTGGGCGTCCCCGTCGGGACCGTCCGGTCCCGGATGAACCGCATACGGACGCGGTTGGATCCGGCCAGGGCGATCACCCGAGAACGAGTCGTGAACGAGAAGGAAGGAGCGGTCGATGGACGTTTTCGAGCGCGTGCGTGACGTGAATGCAGGAACGAGCCTGACGGAGGACCGGATCATCGCGGCCCGCCTCCGACTGCTCCACGGGATCGACGACAGCCGGAGCGCGGAGCGCAAGCGCCTCCTGAAGCGGCCGATGTTCGTGATCGCCGGGGCAGTGGCCGGTGTGGCTGCGGTCACGACGGGCGTCGTGGTGGTCAGCCAGCTCACGACTCCCTCTCCGCAGGTGGAGGCGATTCCCGCTCCCACCGCGGATCCTCGTGAGCCGGGTCCGACCATTCCCAAGCCCGAGCCGACCTCTGGCACAACGATCACGGAGCCCTTCCCCGGCACCACCCCGCAGGCCGGTCAGTATCTGAGTATCGAGACGGTCGACGAGGCACTGCTGTACCGGGGCCCGGAGGTGTCGATCTACCAGTGGTTCTACCGGCCGGGGCAGTATCCGCCGATCACCGCTCTTCAGGTGAGGTCGATCTTCCATCTGTACATGCCCGGCGATCGGTCCGGCGAGTGGGTCTCCCGCTACGGGCCGTCCAACGAGCGCATCCGTTCCTTCCCCGAGGATCAGGCGCCAGGAGATGCGGTGGCCTGGGACAACATGCTGCCCGTGCGGCAGGAGACGCAGGAGACGATCTACACGGGAGGCATCGGTGGGGAGATCGGTCCGCTCCTCGGATCTCTCGAGTCGTACGCGGTGTATCCGCAGGATCCGGCGGCGCTGATCCAGTACTTCCGCGACCAGGCCGCTCTCAATTCTGAGCAATCGGATGTGGAGGGAGGCGTCGCACTGGACATCGCCGGCGTGCTGCTGTCGAACTACGCCCCGGCGGCGACCAGAGCGACGTTCTTGGAGGCGTTGGCGCTCACCCCCCGGGCCGAGCGCGTGTCGACCCAGGGAAGCGTCGTCACGTACCGGATCCGTTCCGACGGCTGGCAGGGCGCGCGAACGACGACCGTGTCGATCGACACCACCACCGGGTGGGCGACCGAGTACACGGTCCGCTTCGACCGGACCGACGGGGCCGAGGGGGACATGGCGCCGTCGGATGTGCCGGACATCCACCGCACGTTCACCGTCTCCATCATCGACGCTCTCCCGTAACGGCGGCGCTGCGCACGAGCCCCGGCATCCCTTCGTGATGTCGGGGCTCTTCGGCGCCCGACGTCAGACGTCGAAAGTAGACTCGAAGGCATGGCATCCGACTCCTTCGCCCACCTCCATGTGCACAGCGAATACTCGATGCTCGACGGTGCAGCGAAGATCGCGGCGATGACGCAGGCGGCCGCCGATTACGGGATGCCGGCCATCGCGGTGACCGATCACGGCAACACCTTCGCCGCGTTCGAGTTCTACAAGGCGGCCAACGCGGCGGGGGTCAAGCCGATCATCGGTCTCGAGGCCTATGTCACCCCCGGAACGCACCGGAGCGACAAGTCGCGCGTGCAGTGGGGCTCGCCCGACCAGAAGAGCGACGACGTCTCCGGTTCCGGCGCCTACACCCACATGACGATGTGGAGCGAGACGACCGAGGGCATGCACAACCTCTTCCGGCTCAGCTCCCGCTCGAGCATGGAGGGCTACTACTTCAAGCCGCGGATGGACCGCGAGCTGCTCCAGACGTACTCCAAGGGGCTGATCGCGACGACCGGGTGCCCCTCCGGTGAGATCCAGACCCGCCTTCGTCTCGGGCAGTACGACGCCGCGCGGGCGGCCGCCGCGGAGTTCCAGGACCTGTTCGGCAAGGAGAACTACTTCGCCGAGATCATGGACCACGGGCTCTCCATCGAGCGCCGTGTGATGACCGATCTGCTGCGACTCGCGAAGGATCTGAACATCCCGCTGGTCGGCACCAACGACTCGCACTACACGCACCAGCACGAGGCGGATGCGCACGAGGCGCTGCTCTGCGTGCAGTCCGGTTCGACGCTCGACGACCCCAACCGCTTCAAGTTCGACGGCGACGGCTACTACATCAAGACCGCCGCCGAGATGCGCCAGCTCTTCCGCGACAACCCCGAGGCCTGCGACAACACACTGCTGATCGCCGAGCGCTGCGAGGTCGAGTTCAACACCGCCGCGAACTACATGCCGCGGTTCCCCGTTCCCGACGGCGAGACCGAGGACAGCTGGCTCATCAAGGAGGTCGAGGTCGGCCTCCAGTACCGCTACCCGAACGGCATCCCCGACAAGGTCCGCAAGCAGGCCGAGTACGAGACCGGCATCATCCTGCAGATGGGGTTCCCCGGCTACTTCCTCGTCGTCGCCGACTTCATCAACTGGGCCAAGGACAACGGCATCCGCGTCGGTCCGGGTCGTGGGTCCGGTGCCGGTTCGATGGTCGCCTACGCCATGCGGATCACCGACCTCGACCCGCTCGAGCACGGCCTCATCTTCGAGCGCTTCCTCAACCCCGACCGCGTCTCGATGCCCGACTTCGACGTCGACTTCGATGACCGTCGCCGTGGCGAGGTCATCGAGTACGTGACCCAGAAGTACGGCTCCGAGCGCGTCGCGCAGATCGTCACCTACGGCACCATCAAGTCCAAGCAGGCCCTGAA
Source organism: Microbacterium sp. A8/3-1 (assembly GCF_040267695.1). Classification (NCBI taxonomy): domain Bacteria; kingdom Bacillati; phylum Actinomycetota; class Actinomycetes; order Micrococcales; family Microbacteriaceae; genus Microbacterium; species Microbacterium sp. A8/3-1. The sequence goes on from NZ_CP158357.1 coordinate 370,455, forward strand.
GGATGCCGGACGCGTACTGGGCTTCCCGTTCAGCATGGGGGAGCGGCTGACCAAGGCGATGCCGCCGCCCGTGATGGGCAAGGACATGCCCCTCGACGGCATGTTCGACTCCTCGCATCAGCGGTACAAGGAGGCGAGCGAGTTCCGCGCTCTCATCGAGACCGATCCCGAGGCGAAGACGGTCTTCGATCGCGCCCTCGGACTGGAGGGACTGAAGCGCCAGTGGGGCGTCCACGCGGCCGGCGTGATCATGTCGTCCGAGCCGCTGCTCGACATCATCCCGATCATGCGCCGCGAGCAGGACGGCCAGATCGTCACTCAGTTCGACTACCCGTCGTGCGAGTCGCTCGGTCTGATCAAGATGGACTTCCTGGGGCTGCGCAACCTCACGATCATCTCGGACGCCCTCGACAACATCCGCATGAACCGCGGCGAGGAGCTCGACCTCGAGCACCTTCCGCTCGACGATCGCGGCGCCTACGACCTCCTGGGCCGCGGCGAGTCGCTCGGCGTCTTCCAGCTCGACGGTGGTCCGATGCGGTCGCTGATGCGCCTCATGAAGCCCGACAACTTCGGTGACATCTCGGCCCTCATCGCGCTCTACCGCCCCGGCCCCATGGGCGCGAACTCGCACACGAACTACGCGCTCCGCAAGAATGGCGCGCAGCCGATCACGCCGATCCACCCCGAGTTCACCGAGTCGCTCGCCGACATCCTCGAGGAGTCCTACGGTCTGATCATCTACCAGGAGCAGGTCATGGCCATCGCGCAGCGCGTGGCCGGGTTCTCGCTCGGTCAGGCCGACATCCTCCGCCGCGCGATGGGCAAGAAGAAGAAGTCCGAGCTGGACAAGCAGTTCGAGGGCTTCCAGGCCGGCATGCACGCGAACGGGTACTCCGACGGCGCCGTCAACGCGCTCTGGGAGATCCTGCTGCCGTTCTCCGACTACGCGTTCAACAAAGCGCACTCGGCTGCCTACGGCGTGGTCTCGTACTGGACCGCGTATCTCAAGGCGCACTATCCCGCCGAGTACATGGCCGCGCTCCTCACCAGTGTCGGCGACTCCAAGGACAAGATGGCGCTGTATCTGAACGAGTGCCGCCGCATGGGGATCAAGGTGCTACCGCCCGACGTCTCCGAGTCGATCAACTACTTCGCGGCCATCGGAGACGACATCCGCTTCGGTCTCGGGGCCGTCCGCAACGTCGGAAGCAACGTCGTCGAGGGCATCGTGAAGGCGCGAAAGGACGCGCGCTTCGATTCCTTCCACCACTTCCTCGACAAGGTCCCGCTGCACGTCTCGAACAAGCGCACCGTCGAATCCCTGATCAAGGCCGGCGCCTTCGACACGATGGGAGACTCGCGCCGCGCCCTCATGGAGGTGCACGAAGACGCCGTCGAGGCCGCCGTCGACCGCAAGCGGAACGAGGCGCAGGGAGCGATCGGGTTCGACTTCGACAGCCTCTACGACGGCACCGAAGAAGTCGCCCCGGCCAAGGTGCCCGTGCGACCGGAGTGGATCAAGAAGGACAAGCTCGCCTTCGAGCGCGAGATGCTCGGTCTCTACGTGTCGGATCATCCGCTCGCCGGCCTCGAGGTCCCGCTCGCCAAGCATGCGTCGATCTCCATCCACGACCTGAACAACTCCGAGGACATGCAGGACGGCGACCAGGTGACCGTCGCGGGTCTGGTGACTAGCGTGCAGCACCGCGTCGCGAAAGCCAGCGGCAACCCGTACGGCATGATCACGGTCGAGGACTTCAACGGCGAGGTCACCGTGATGTTCATGGGCAAGACCTACATCGAGTTCCAGCACATCCTGCAGCAGGACTCGATCCTGGCCGTGCGTGGACGCGTCTCGCGGCGCGACGACGGGCTGAACCTCCATGCCCAATCGGCTTTCGCGCCGGACGTCGGCTCGTTCGACGCGGCCGGTCCGCTGTCGCTCGTCCTCGCCGAACAGCGCGCGACCGAACGCGTCATGAACGAGCTCGCCGAGATCCTCCGCCGGCACAACGGCGAGACCGAGGTCCTGCTGCGGGTGCACCGCGGCGGAAGCGCGAAGGTCTTCGAGGTGCCGATGCCGGTCAAGGTCTCCGCCGACCTGTTCGGTGACCTCAAGTCACTGCTCGGCCCCGCCTGTCTGGGGTGAGCGGGTAGGATCGTGAGCCGTCGGGGGCAAGATGCACGCCCCGGTCGAGCACCGTGACGAAAGGACGACCATGAGCACGGATCTGCCCGAACAGTCGGACATCGAGGACGAGACCTTCAGCGACGACGACGGCGTCCTCTACGACGAGGACGTCACGCCGGAGTTCGGCATCCTCGGCTTCACGCTGCGCGAGCTCCTCATCGTGGGCGTGTGGCTGGTGTCTTTCGTCGTCTCGTTCTTCCCTCTGGGGGGTGGCCTCTCGCTGTGGGGGGTCGGCATCCAGTGGATCCTGCCGATCGGCGTGCCGACCGCTGCCGTGTTCCTCCTGGTGCTCCGGCGCTTCTCGCCGGACGGCATCCGTCGTGTCGGGTCGCTGGGGATCGATCAGTTCGCCTCGGTCGCCTTCTCGGTGTCCGCGACCGTCTGGATCGGGACGCTGTGGCTCGCCGTCTCCACGCTGATCGAGGGAGGGTTCTGGAGTCTCCCCTGGAACGGCGTGCTCTTGCTGCTGACGTCGCTCGCCCTGGTCGTGCTCACGGTCTTCGCCCCGATCATCCCGGGGCTGAAGGAGGACTTCCATGGTCGCCTCGTGACCCTGGCACACCGCAACGCGAACCCGGTCCGCCCGGTCATCGCGCGTCCGCGGCCCGAGCCCGCTCCCGCTCCCGCTCCCGCTCCTGAGGCTGCCCCGGCTCCCGAGGCCGACTTTGCGCAGGACTCCGTCGCGCAGGCAGCGGACGCTCCGGCACCCGGGAACACCGCCGACTTCACGGAGACCACCGCGTTCCCTCCCGGGTTCGATCAGGAACTCACCGGGCAGCAGGCGACAGACGAGGTCGCGCGGCTGGATCTCGCGGCGCAGGTCCCGCTCGTGGCGCACGCCTCCGGCGGCGACACCGGCACCGAGCAGGTGACGGCCGACGAGGAATACGTGCCCACCTACTCCCGACGGTCCCGTGGCCAGGAGCAGGAGATCGTCTCGGACACCGGCAGCATCGAGTCGCTGCTCGAGACGGCCGCGCGCGTGGAGCCGGGGGAGGTCGCCGAGGAGCAGCCGTACCTCGAGGACGACACGGATGCGGCCGATCTCGACGCGACCAACCCGCGTGAGGCCGCGCCCGTCGCGCAGCCGTTCTGGATCCTCGCGCCGTCGGAGCGCGATGTGCACGACGAGCGCGGCGAACCGCTGTTCCGCATCGGGCCGAGCGCCTGGGCTCTGGTGATCGAGGATCGGGGAGGCGCGTACGTCATCCGCCATGACGACGGCCGCATCGGCTACCTCCACGAGATCTCCGACATCACGAAGGGCTGACATGCGAACGATCGATCTGCGAGGGCGCGAGCTCTCGCCGGCTGGCATGCTCGCGGCCGTCCCGCGCGCCACGCAGGCGCGCGCAGAAGCGCTCGAGACCGCCACGCGCATCGTCGACGACGTGCGCGACCGCGGGGAAGCCGCGCTGCGCGAGCAGGCGGAGCGGTTCGACCGCGTGACCGACCACGCCGTGCGGGTTCCGGCCGAGCACCTCACCGAGGCGCTCGCGTCCGTCGATCCGACCGTGCGCGCCGCGCTCGAGGAGGCGATCGTCCGGGTGCGCCAGGGCTCCGAGGCTCAGGTGCCTGCCCCGCAGATCACCGAGATCGGTCCCGGTGCCCGGATCCTGCAGCGCTGGCAGCCGGTCGCCCGAGCCGGCGTCTACATCCCGGGCGGCAAGGCTCCGCTCGCCTCCAGCGTCGTGATGAACGTCGTCCCCGCACAGGTCGCCGGTGTGCAGCACATCGCCCTCGCCTCACCGCCGCAGGCCGACCACGACGGTCGCATCCACCCGACGATCCTCGCCGCAGCCGCTCTGCTCGGGATCAGCGAGGTCTACGCGATGGGCGGCGCCGGAGCGATCGGTGCGCTCGCGTGGGGAGTCCCGACGATCGGCCTCGACCCGGTCGATGTCGTCTCCGGCCCGGGCAACAACTTCGTGGCCTCCGCCAAGCGTGCCGTCGCCGGTGTCGTCGGCACGGATTCGGAGGCCGGTGCCACCGAGATCCTCATCGTCGCGGATGCGAGCGCCGACCCGCGACTCGTCGCCGCCGACCTGATCAGCCAGGCCGAGCACGACGAGCAGGCATCCGCCGTGCTGGTCACCGACGCGGTGGAGCTCGCCGCGCTGGTCGCGGTCGAGGTCGACCGGCAGGCCGCGGCGACCCGGCACAGCGAGCGCGTGCGCGTGGCTCTCGACGGGCCGCAGTCCGCGATCGTGCTGGTCGACGACCGGGCCATGGCGACGGCGTTCAGCAATGCCTACGCGCCCGAGCACCTCGAGCTCCACCTCGCCGACGCCGAAGAGGCGGCATCCGCCTTCACCAGCGCAGGCGCGGTCTTCGTCGGGGATCAGACTCCGGTCAGCCTCGGCGACTACATGGCCGGCAGCAATCACGTGCTGCCGACCGGGGGACAGGCCCGCTACGCGCCCGGACTCGGCGCCTACACGTTCCTCCGGCCGCAGCAGGTCATCTCCTACGACCGCGAGGCGCTCGCCTCGGTGCGCGAGGGGGTCGTCGCACTGGCGAACGCCGAGGTGCTGCCCGCCCACGGCGAGGCGATCGAGGCGCGCTTCACGGCGTAGGATCGGTCAGATGCACTGCCCCTTCTGCCGTCACTCCGACTCGCGCGTCATCGATTCGCGCACCAGCGACGACGGGCTCTCCATCCGGCGGCGCCGTCAGTGCCCGGAGTGCGGAGGCCGTTTCACGACGACCGAGACCGCGAGCCTCAACGTGATCAAGCGGTCCGGCGTCATGGAGCCGTTCAGCCGCGAGAAGGTCATCTCGGGCGTGCGCAAGGCCTGCCAGGGGCGCCCCGTGACCGAGGCGGACCTCGCGATCCTCGCGCAGCGGGTGGAGGAGGCGGTCCGGCAGACCGGTGTCTCGCAGCTCGACACGAATGAGATCGGCCTCGCGATCCTCGGACCTCTGCGCGAGCTCGACGAGGTCGCCTTCCTGCGCTTCGCCAGCGTCTACCAGGCGTTCGACTCCCTCGAGGACTTCGAATCCGCGATCACCGATCTGCGTGCCGACCACGCAGGGCAGGAGCCGGCGGACCGGTAATCTGGCAGGGATGTATCCGCTGCTCTTCCGCGCTGTCCTCTCGCGCTTCGATCCCGAGTTCGCCCATCACGCCGGCATGGTGGTGATCCGTGTCCTCGGGACGTCGCCGTTCTCATCGGTGACCCGTGCGCTGACCCGCCCCGATCCGTCGCTCCGCGTCGAGGCACTCGGCCTGACCTTCCCGTCGCCCTTCGGTATCGCGGCGGGCTTCGACAAGAACGCCGTCGGCGTGCGCGGCCTCGCGGCGCTCGGCTTCGGCCACATCGAGGTGGGCACCGTGACGGCGATCCCTCAGGAGGGGAACCCCAAGCCGCGTCTCTTCCGCCTCATCGCGGATCGCGCCGTGATCAACCGCATGGGGTTCAACAACCAGGGGGCGGATGCCGTGGCACGCCGTCTCGCGAAGCTGCGCAGAGGAGCACCCGACACCGTGATCGGCGTCAACATCGGCAAGAGCCGGGTCGTCGAGGTCGAGGACGCCACGGCCGACTATGTGGCGTCCGCCACGAGGCTCGCCCCGCTGGCCGACTATCTGGCCGTCAACGTCTCCTCGCCCAACACGCCGGGCCTTCGGGGCCTGCAGACCGTCGAGACCCTCGCACCCCTGCTGCGTGCCGTGCGTGAGGCCTCCGGATCGACGCCGCTGCTCGTCAAGATCGCGCCCGACCTTCCCGACGAGGAGATCGCCGCGATCTCGCGGATGGCCGTCGAGGAGGGGCTCGCCGGCATCATCGCCCACAACACCACGATCAGCCGCGACGGGCTGATCACGGATGACGCGACCGTCGAGGCGGCAGGTGCGGGTGGTCTCTCGGGTGCGCCGCTCAAGCAGCGTTCGCTCGAGGTGCTCCGTGTCGTGCGCGAGGCCGTGCCCGCCGAGTTCTGCGTCATCGCCGTGGGTGGCGTCGAGACGGCATCGGACGTGCAGGAGCGACTGGATGCCGGCGCGACCCTGGTGCAGGGATACACGGCGTTCCTCTACCGCGGCCCGTTCTGGGGCCGCGAGCTCAACAGGGGACTGGTCAGTCGGGGTACTGTCCGCGCTTGACCTGCGGCTTCGGCAGACGCATGAACCGCATCTGCAGCGCGCGCATGCCGGCGTACCAGCCGAGGCCCTTCTCCATGCGTTCGGCGCCGAACTTCGCCGCGACCTTGCGCTTGACCCGGAAGCCCAGCAGGATCATGCCGCCGATCGCGATCACCAGGTAGCCCATCATCACGATGTAGGCGTAGAAGGAGATCGCGAGGTTCGCGGGGATCAGCGAGGCGAGGATGACGAGCACCATGACCGCCATCACGAACTCCGCGGGGTGCCAGCCGGCATCCACGTAGTCGCGCACCCAGCGGCGCTGCGGACCCTTGTCGCGCGCCGGAAGGAACTTCTCGTCACCTGCGGCCATGCCGGCCTGCGCGCGTGCACGCCGCTCGTTGAGCTCGGCGCGGGCCGCGGCCTTCGCCTCCTTGGTGTTGGCGACGAGGGGACGGCGACGGGCCGCCTCCTGCTCCGCGCGGGTCGGCGTCGCGCGACCCTTGCCGACGGCTGGCGTCTCGGAAGCGTCGTCGTTCGTCGAAGGGGAGACAGGGGTAGTGGCCACGAGAGTCCTCGGTTCGCTGAAAAGAGATCACCTTAAGATTACTCGCATGACCTCTTCTGCTCACCCCGCTCCGTCGACACCGTCCACCGAATCCGAGGCGGCCGTCCTCGAAGCGGTGGCGACGGGCATCCCGTCGGCGCTGTCGGACCTGGGACATCTCGTCCGGATCCCTGGGATGGCGTGGCCGGCGTTCGATCAGACGCAGCTCGAACGCAGTGCGGATGCCGTTGCCTCGCTGGCCCAGGGCACTGGCGTCTTCGACGAGGTGCGCGTGCTGCGCGCGGCGATCCCCGGCACCGACGAGCACGGACAGCCCGCGGTGCTGGCCACACGCGCCGCGCGCAACGGCAAGCCCACGATCCTGCTCTACGCCCACCACGACGTGCAGCCTCCGGGAGATGACGCGCTGTGGGAGACGCCGCCGTTCGAGCCGACGGTGCGCGACGGTCGTCTCTACGGACGCGGTGCCGCCGACGACAAGGCGGGAATCATGGCGCACATCGCGTCGATCCGCGCGGTCAGCGAGGTGCTCGGCGACGATCTCGACCTGGGCATCGCGATGTTCATCGAGGGGGAGGAGGAGTACGGCTCCCGCTCCTTCGCGCAGTTCCTCTCCGACAACAAGGAGGCGCTGCGAGCCGATGCCATCGTCGTCGCCGACTCCGGGAACTGGGACTCCGTCACGCCGGGCCTCACGGTGTCGCTGCGCGGAAACGCCCGCTTCACGGTGCGCGTGCGCACGCTCGACCACGCATCGCACTCCGGCATGTTCGGTGGTGCGGCGCCCGACGCGATGATGACTACCATCGGGATGCTGTCGACGCTGTGGAACGCGGACGGCTCTGTCGCTGTCGAGGGACTGACCGAGCGCGATGCGCCGACACCCGAGTACAGCGAGGCGACGCTGCGCGACGAGGCGGGCCTGCTCCCCGGCACGACGCCGATCGGGAACGGCACGATCCTCAGCCGCATCTGGAACAAGCCGTCGATCACGGTCATCGGCATCGACGCCACGAGCGTGGCCGCGGCATCCAACACTCTGCTCCCCGAGGTCACGGTCGTGATCAGCGCGCGCGTGGCCCCCGGCCAGACGGGGGAGGACGCCTACGCGGCGCTCGAGCGGCACCTCCGCGCCAACGCGCCCTTCGGGGCCGAGCTCGAATTCTCGGACGTCGATCTCGGCAACGGCTTCCTGGTGGACACCAGCGGATGGGCTGTCGCCCTCACCCGCGACGCGATGCGCGACGGCTACGGCGTGCCGTCGGTCGACCTCGGGGTCGGCGGATCGATCCCGTTCATCGCCGACCTCGTCCGCGAGTTCCCCGACGCGCAGATCCTGGTCACCGGCGTCGAGGACCCGCACTCGCGGGCCCACAGCCCCAACGAGTCGCTTCACCTCGACACGTTCCGCCACGCCGTCGCGACCGAGGCCCTGCTGCTCGCGCGGATGAACGCGCGCGACGTCTGAGCCTTCCGGTCCGACCGGCGGTAGAATTACCGGGAACGCCGTGCCCCTGCGGCCCCGTGACAAGGAGCGACATGAGCGACACCACACTGACTTCCGCTGAGACGACCACCCACGCGCACGGCATCAGCCTGACCGACGCCGCTGCCGTCAAGGTCAAGAACCTCCTCGAGCAGGAGGGTCGCGACGACCTGCGTCTGCGCGTCGCCGTGCAGCCGGGCGGATGCTCCGGACTGATCTACCAGCTCTACTTCGACGAGCGCTACCTCGAGGGCGACGAGACGGTCGACTTCGACGGCGTCGAGGTCATCGTCGACAACATGAGCGTCCCGTATCTCGACGGTGCATCCATCGATTTCAAGGACACGATCTCGGAGCAGGGCTTCACGATCGACAACCCCAACGCGGCCGGCAGCTGCGCGTGCGGTGACAGCTTCCACTGATCCGGACGACCCCCGCCAACCTGCGTGGTTGGCATGAATCAGGTGTGAGGTTGCCCTAGACTTGGGGTGTGCCCTGTCCGCAATCTGAAAGGTGCATCGTGCCCTCGAAACACCGCCTTCGTTGGGTCGCTCTCCCCTTGGGAGTGGCGGCAGCCGTGGTCCTGGCGGGATGTACCACCACCGAGTTGAACGGCTATCTTCCCGGCTTCATCGAGGGTGAGCCTGCGGCCACCAACCAGACCGAGCGGGTCTCGTCTCTCTGGGTGAACTCCTGGATCGTCCTGCTCGCCGTCGGCATCATCACCTGGGGCCTGATGGCCTGGGCCGCGATCGCGTACCGCCGTCGCAAGGGCCAGACCGGCCTGCCGGTGCAGATGCGCTACAACATGCCGATCGAGATCTTCTACACGATCGTGCCGCTCATCCTGGTGCTGGGAATGTTCTTCTTCACGGCTCGCGATCAGACGGAGATCGAGGCGAAGTGGGATGACCCCGACGTCGAGATCACCGCGATCGCCAAGCAGTGGGCGTGGGACTTCCAGTACGACGCCGAGTCCGACGATGACACCGTCTGGACGATGGGCATCCAGGCCCAGCCCGACGCCGAAGGCAACATCGACCAGGCGCAGCTGCCCACTCTGGTGCTGCCGGTCGACAAGAAGGTCACGATCGACCTGCAGTCGCGCGACGTCATCCACTCGTTCTGGATCATCGACTTCCTCTACAAGAAGGACATGTTCATCGGGAAGGACAACTCCTGGTCCTTCATCCCGACCAGGGTCGGCGAGTACGCCGGCAAGTGCGCCGAGCTCTGCGGCGAGTACCACTCGATGATGCTCTTCAATGTGAAGGTCGTCGAGCAGGACGAGTACGACGCCTACCTCGAGTCGCTCAAGGAGAAGGGCAACACGGGAGACATCACGGACGAGTACGACCGTCTCTCGAACTTCCCCGGCACCACCGGGAAGAACGACTCCGAGGAAGGAGAGGAGTAAGCCATGTCGACCACTGAAGCCCCCCGCACCGATGAGGCCCCTCGCTCTCGACCCACCGCTCTGCCCGCCCGCCAGGCCGCTCTGATGAGCTCCTCGCGTGTCGAGCAGAAGGGCAACATCGTCGTCAAGTGGATCACCTCCACCGACCACAAGACCATCGGGTACATGTACCTGATCGCGTCCGTGCTGTTCTTCCTCCTCGGCGGTGTGATGGCCCTCGTCATCCGCGCCGAGCTGTTCGCGCCGGGAATGCAGATCATCCCGACGAAGGAGCAGTACAACCAGCTCTTCACGATGCACGGCACGATCATGCTGCTCATGTTCGCGACCCCGCTGTTCGCCGGCTTCGCGAACGCGATCCTGCCGCTGCAGCTCGGTGCTCCCGACGTCGCGTTCCCGCGTCTGAACGCCTTCGCGTTCTGGCTGTTCCTCTTCGGCTCCACGATCGCCGTCGCCGGCTTCCTCACCCCGCAGGGTGCGGCATCCTTCGGCTGGTTCGCCTATCAGCCGCTCGCCGGGGCCTCGTTCACGCCGGGTGCCGGCGGCAACCTCTGGATGGTCGGACTCGGAATCTCCGGTTTCGGAACGATCCTCGGTGCCGTGAACTTCATCACCACGATCATCACGATGCGTGCCCCGGGAATGACGATGTGGCGCATGCCGATCTTCTCGTGGAACACGCTCATCACGAGCCTCCTCGTGCTGATGGCCTTCCCCGTGCTCGCGGCAGCGATCTTCGCCGCCGCCGCCGACCGCATCCTGGGTGCGCACATCTACGACCCGGCCAACGGCGGCGTCCTGCTCTGGCAGCACCTGTTCTGGTTCTTCGGTCACCCCGAGGTGTACATCATCGCGCTGCCGTTCTTCGGCATCGTCTCGGAGATCTTCCCGGTGTTCAGCCGCAAGCCGATCTTCGGGTACAAGACGCTCGTCTACGCGACCATCGCCATCGCGGCGCTCTCCGTCGCCGTGTGGGCGCACCACATGTACGTCACGGGATCGGTGCTCCTGCCGTTCTTCGCCCTGATGACGATGCTCATCGCGGTGCCGACGGGTGTGAAGATCTTCAACTGGATCGGCACGCTCTGGCGAGGGTCCGTGACCTTCGAGACGCCGATGGTCTTCGCACTCGGCTTCCTGGTCTCGTTCGTCTTCGGCGGCCTGACCGGTGTCATCCTCGCGGCCCCGCCGCTGGACTTCGCGCTCTCCGACTCGTACTTCGTCGTCGCGCACTTCCACTACGTCGTGTTCGGCACCGTGGTGTTCGCCATGTTCGCCGGCTTCTACTTCTGGTGGCCGAAGTGGACGGGCCGCATGCTCAACGAGCGCCTCGGCTACGTGCACTTCTGGATGCTGTTCATCGGTTTCCACATGACGTTCCTCATTCAGCACTGGCTGGGTGTCGACGGCATGGTGCGTCGCTACGCGGACTACTCGGCGGCCGACGGCTGGACCTGGCAGAACCAGGTCTCGACGATCGGTGCGATCATCCTCGGCGCCTCGATGCTCCCGTTCTTCCTGAACGTCTGGATCACGGCGCGCAAGGCTCCGAAGGTCACGGTCAACGACCCGTGGGGATACGGCGCCTCGCTCGAGTGGGCGACGTCCTGCCCGCCGCCGCGTCACAACTTCACGTCGATCCCGCGCATCCGCAGCGAGCGCCCGGCATTCGACCTGAACCACCCCGAGGCTGCCGAGTTCGCGACCACCGCGCCCGGCGAGCGAGAGGCCCACTAAGTCATGCGCGACAATGTCATTCTCTGGTGGATCCTGACCGCCTTCTTCGCTCTCGTCGGCGTCGTCTACACCGGCTGGCACATCCTGGCCACGCCGAACGAGAACTTCGCGCTGCGGATCGAGTGGGTCGGAACGGTCGCGCTGTTCTTCGCCGCCTTCATGGGCGCGATGATCGCGTTCTACCTCGACCGCACGCACGGCGCCCAGGGCGGTGAGCTGCCGGAGGACATCCTCACGGCCGACATCGACGACGGCGATCCCGAGCTCGGTGAATTCAGCCCGTGGTCGTGGTGGCCGATCGTGCTCGCGGCTTCCGCCGGCATCTTCGTCGTCGGACTCGCCGTCGGACACTTCCTGCTTCCGATCGGGCTCGCGATCTTCGTGGTCGCGATCGTCGGCTGGGTGTACGAGTACTACCGCGGTCATTTCGCACGCTGACGATCAGCAAGCAAGAAGGCCCCCGGAGCGATCCGGGGGCCTTCTTCGTATCTCGGGCCGTGAGGCCTGATCAGGCGCGGGTGCGGATGCGAGCCACACCGGTGAGCGGGTCGACCGGGCGGTGGTGGATGCCGTCGGCATCTTCCACGGGATAGCCCTCGCGGACCCAGTACTCGAAGCCGCCGATCATCTCGCGGACGCGGTAGCCGAGCTTCGCGAACTCGAGCGCGCCTTTGGCGCCGGCGTTGCAGCCGGGACTCCAGCAGTACACGACGACCTCTGCATCGGCGGGGATCTCTCGAGGAGCTCGGGTGGCGATCTCGCTGTAGTGCATGTGCACGGCGCCCGCAACGCGTCCCTGCGCCCAGGCCTCATCGGACCGCACGTCGATCACGACCAGGTCGTCGCCGGCCTTCCGGGCTGCGTGGACGTCACTGGCATCGGTCTCATAGGCGAGCTTGGCGGCGAAGAAGTCGGCACGATCGATCATGTCCTCAGCCTATTCGGGGAGGTCCCGGCGCCTCAGCGCATTCCTGTCGCTCGTCGCCGGATTCGCGACAGCATCCACCCCGTCAGAGGACAGCGGTCATCTGCAGGCGTCGTCCGTGGATCGCGAGCTCCAGGGCGTCCTCCGTGGCGACCAGACGCCGGTGGAAGTCCGAGTCCGGCTCGCTCTCGATGAAGCCGCAGGAGGCATAGAACGGCGCGTTCCAGGGCACGTCCGCGTATGTCCGCAGGGTGATGAGCGCATGACCTCGATGCCGGGCCTCGGCGAGAGCGGCGTCGACGAGGCGGCGACCGATCCCGCGCCGTCCGAAGGAGGGGAGCACGGAGAGCTGTTCGAGGTGAGCGTGCCCGTCGATCTCGAGCACGTGCACGAAGCCGACCGGAGTCGGCACCTCGCCGGCTTCCGCCGACTCTGCGACCAGCACGAATCCGGGAAGGGAGGCGCGCTCCTCGGCATCCGTCGGGGGAGGCCAGTCGGAAGCGGAGAACCGATCGATGAGCAGCGTGTCGGCGGCGACCTCGATCGCTTCGAGTGCTGCGGCGTCTTCGGTGCGTGCGGCACGCACGGACGTCGTCACTGCTGTTCGCCTCGGACAGCGGCGACGGCTTCGATCTCGACGAGCTGGTCGCTGTAGCCGAGAACGGTCACGCCCAGGAGCGTGCTCGGCACATCGTGCGTCCCGAACGCGGCATGCACGACATCCCAGGCTTCGACGAGATCGGCCTGGTCGGATGACGCCACGAGGACGCGTGTGCTGATGACATCGGTGAGGCGTGCACCGGCGGCCTCGAGCGCCTCGGTGAGGGTCTTCATGCACTGCGCGGCCTGGGCGGCATAGTCACCGGGGGAGGCCGTCGTACCGTCCTCGTTCAGAGGGCAGGAGCCGGCGAGGAAGATGAGGCGCGAACCGGCCGGTGCGGTGGCGGCGTAGGCGTAGGGGGCGTCGGCGAGAGAGGCGGAACGGATGAGCTGTACGACGGAGGTCACTCTTCGATCCTTTCACAGCGACCGCAACGACGAAGGCCCCGTCCGGATCGGACGAGGCCTCATCGAGGGGGAGTGGCGACTACTCGCCCTCCTCCGACTTCTTCTTGCGAGGCTTCTTCGCGGGCTCCGTGGCGATCACGGTGCTCGGCGTGTTCGCCGTCTCGTCGACGTGCGTCTCGCTGGCGACGAGCGGTGCATCCGGTGCACCTGCGCGCTCGTGAGCGCCCTGGATCTCTGCTGCCTCGGTCTCTTCGTTGTGAGCCGTGACGTGGTGCTGGTGCGAGTCCGCTTCGTCGACCTCTGCCTGCGTGAGCGGGGCGAGGCGGTCTTCGAAGAACCAGCGCGAGATCGAGGAACGGAGGTTCTCGGTCCACGAGATGCGGCCCTTGGCGTTCGGACGGACCACCAGCGGCTCGTAGCCGTCGACGTCGATGAGCTTCCAGCGGTCGTACTGGTCGACCGGCTGGTGCACCTCGATGAACTCGCCGCCGGGGAGGCGGACGATGCGTCCGGACTCGTAACCGTGCAGCACGATCTCGCGATCCTTCTTCTGCAGCGCGATGCAGATGCGCTTGGTGACGAAGTAGCCGAGGATCGGGCCGACGAACAGCAGCGCCTGGAGGGTGTGGATCACGCCTTCCATGGTGAGCATGAAGTGCGTCGCGATGAGGTCGGACGATGCCGCAGCCCACAGGACCGCGTAGAAGATGACACCGGCCGCGCCGATGGCGGTGCGGGTCGCCGCGTTGCGCGGGCGCTGTGCGATGTGGTGCTCGCGCTTGTCGCCGGTGAGCCAGGCCTCGAGGAACGGGTAGATGGCGACGACGACGATGAACAGACCGAGCACTGCGACCGGGAGCAGGATGCCGAACGACCAGGTCCGGTCGAAGAGCACGAGGTCGAGGTTCGACGGAGCGAGGCGGAGTGCACCGTCGGCGAACCCGATGTACCAGTCCGGCTGCGTGCCGGCGGAGACGGGGGACGGGTCGTACGGTCCGTATGCCCAGATCGGGTTGATCTGGAAGAACGTCGCGATCAGCACGATCGTGCCGAACACGATGAACAGGTATCCGCCCATCTTCGACATGTACACCGGCATCATCGGGTAACCGACGACGTTCTCGTTCGTGCGGCCGGGGCCGGCGAACTGCGTGTGCTTGTTGACGATCATGAGCATCAGGTGCACGACGATCAGCCCGATCACGAGCAGCGGCAGCAGCAGGATGTGCAGCGTGTAGAGGCGGCCGACGATATCGGTGCCGGGGAACTCGCCACCGAACACGATGAACGACGTCCAGGTGCCGATCAGCGGGATGCCCTTGACCATTCCGTCGATGATGCGGAGGCCGTTGCCCGACAGCAGGTCGTCGGGGAGCGAGTAGCCCGTGAAGCCCTCGGCCAGCGCCAGGATGAACAGCACGAAGCCGATGACCCAGTTGAGCTCACGCGGCTTGCGGAACGCACCCGTGAAGAAGATGCGGAGCATGTGCACGCCGATGCCGGCGATGAACACGAGCGCAGCCCAGTGGTGGATCTGGCGGACGAGGAGGCCACCGCGCAGATCGAATGAGATGTGCAGCGACGACTCGAGCGCCGCAGACATCTCGATGCCACGCATCGGGGCGTACGCACCCGTGTAGTGGGTCTCGACCATCGAGGCCTGGAAGAAGAACGTCAGGAAGGTTCCGGAGAGGAACACGACCACGAAGCTCCACAGCGCGATCTCGCCGAGCATGAACGACCAGTGGTCGGGGAAGATCTTGCGACCGAGCTCCTTGACGAAACCGGAGAGGCTGGTGCGCTCATCGATGTAGTTCGACGCGGCTCCCACGAAGCGGCCGCCGAGGGGCGCCTTCGTGTCCTTGTCGTCCTTGGACAGCGTTGCGGTGCTCAATGGCGCTCCCAGAAGCTCGGGCCGACGGGTTCCGTGAAGTCGCTGCGTGCGACCAGGTAGCCCTCGTCATCGACGGTGATGGGCAGCTGCGGCAGCGGGCGAGCCGCCGGGCCGAAGATGACCTTGGCGTGGTCCGTGACGTCGAACTGCGACTGGTGGCACGGGCACAGCAGGTGGTGCGTCTGCTGCTCGTACAGCGCCACGGGGCAGCCGACGTGCGTGCAGACCTTGGAATAGGCGACGATGCCGTCGTAGGACCAGTCCTTGCGGTCCTCGGCCTCGGTGAGCTGCTCGGGGCGCAGGCGCATCATCAGGACGATCGCCTTGGCCTTCTCCTCGAGGTAGCCGTCGTGGTGGCTGAGCTCGGCGAGCTCCTCGGGGATCACGTGGAACGCGGAGCCGAGGGTCACATCCGCAGCGCGGATCGGCGTGCCGTCGGGGTCGCGGACGAGGCGCGAGCCCTCTTCCCACATCGTGTGCTTGAGCAGCGCCACCGGGTCGCCCGCGGTGGGGTCGTCCGGCGTGGAGTGGGGAGCCAGTCCGCGGAACAGCGTGACGCCGGGGATGATCGAGGCGACGACCGCGGCGAAGAGCGAGTTGCGGATCATGGAGCGGCGTCCGAATCCGGACTCCTCGTTCGCGTCGGAGAACGCCTTGATGGCGGCTTCGCGCGTCGAGTCCTTGCCCCGGGTGGGGTGGCGGTACTCGATGTGCTCCTTGTCGGACATCAGAGCCTTGGACCAGTGGATCGCACCGATGCCGAGGGCCAGCAGCGCGAGCGCGATGCCGAGACCGATGAAGAGGTTGTTCTGACGGATGTCGATGAGAGCGCCGCTCTCGATCGGGAACAGCATGTAGGCGGCGACCGCCCAGATGCTGCCGGCGAGCGAGAGGTAGAACAGCGTGTAGACCGTGCGTGCCGCGTTCTTCTCGGCGCGGGGGTCCTTGTCGGTCATCCGCTCGCGGTGCGGCGGCAGTCCCGGGTTCTGCACGGGATCGCTGACTGCGACACCCAGCCCCGGAGAGGGCTGGTAGGCCCTGTCAAGAGCCTGCGAGTCGTCGTCGTGTGCCATGGTGCTCCTCGTACGTTCCTCTTCGATGAATAAGCGTCAGTTGGACTTCGCCGTGATCCACACGGTGATGGCGACGAGCGCGCCGATACCGAAGATCCAGACGAACAGTCCCTCGGAGACCGGCCCGAGGTTGCCGAGGGAGAAGCCGCCGACCGGCACGGCCTGCTGCTGGAAGAGCAGGGCCGAGATGATGTCGCGCTTGTCCTCGTCGGACAGGTTCATGTCGCCGAACACGGGCATGTTCTGGGGGCCGGTGACCATGGCTGCGTACATGTGCAGCGCGCTGGTCTCGGTGAGCGCCGGAGCGTACTTGCCCTCGGTGAGAGCACCACCCGCGGCGGAGACGTTGTGGCACATCGCGCAGTTGACGCGGAAGAGCTCGGCGCCGTTGGCGACGTCGCCCTTGCCGTCGAGCGTGTGCTCGCCGGGGTACGTCGGGCCGGGGGCCACCGACTGGATGTACGACGCCATAGCGAGGATCTGGTCCTCGGTGAACTGCGGCTCCTTCTGGGGGGCCTGCGGTCCCTGCATCTGCAGCGGCATGCGACCGGTGGAGAGCTGGAACTCGGCCGCGAGCTCGCCGACGCCGTAGAGGCTCGGTCCGTTCGCGGTGCCCTGCAGGTCGAGACCGTGGCAGGTGGCGCAGTTCGCCGTGAACAGCTTCTCGCCGTCCTCGACCGTCAGCTGGGTCGACGCGGTCGGCGTCTCGGTCGCCGCGAACGCGGCGGACGCACCGGCGTACACAGCGCCGGTGATCATGAGGCCTGCTCCGATGAGCGCGGCCGCCGCCAAAGGGCTGCGACGACCGCCAGAACGGCGCTTCTTCTCTCGTGCCATCTCGGGGATCAGCTCCGCTCTTATTTCAGGAAGTAGATAACGAGGAACAGCACGATCCAGACGACGTCGACGAAGTGCCAGTAGTAGGACACCACGATCGAGGAGGTCGCCTCTTTGTGCCGGAAATTCTTGACGGCGTACGCGCGGCCGATCACGAGAAGGAAGGCGACGAGCCCGCCGGTGACGTGCAGGGCGTGGAAGCCGGTGGTCAGGTAGAACGCGGATGCATACGAGTCGGCGTTGATCGGCATGCCCTCAGCGACCAGCTGCGCGTACTCCCACACCTGACCCGAGACGAAGATCGCGCCGAGGGCGAAGGTGAGGAAGAACCACTCGACCATGCCCCAGCCGAACAGCCGACGACGACCGGCGCCGTTCTTCTGGCCCTTGCCGAGCTTGTAGGGCTGCAGGTCCTCGGCCGCGAACACACCCATCTGGCAGGTGAACGAGGAGAGCACGAGGATCGCGGTGTTCACTGCGGCGAAGGGGACGTTCAGCAGCTCGGTACGGTCGGCCCAGAGCTCGGGTGAGGTGCTGCGGAGCGTGAAGTAGATCGCGAAGAGTCCCGCGAAGAACATCACCTCGCTGCCGAGCCACACAATGGTGCCGACAGCTACCGGGTTGGGCCGCTTGATCGTTCTCGCCGCCGGGGCATACGTCGCTGAGGTCGTCACCCTTCCATTATGGCCGATCCTCGGGGGTGATTCTCGCACCAGGGCGCCTCGTTTTGCCCTTCTCCGACTTAGGGGACCCTAAGAAAACACTGCGAATACCCGGTGAATACGCGGGAAACGGCGGATGCTCGCGCGACGGGCGCGCTGCTGGAACCGTCTGCACGTTTTCTCGGCGCCGATAGGATCGCACACATGGCTGATTCCCTGACCTGGTCCGACGTGCTCACCTCTCTGCTGGAGCGCCGCGACCTGACGGTCTGGGAGTCCACGTGGGCGATGCGTCAGATCATGCAGGGGAGCGTCACCGAGGCGCAGCTCGCGGGTTTCCTCATCGCGCTCCGCGCGAAGGGCGAGACGATCGACGAGATCGTCGGCTTCCGCGACGCGATCCTCGAGGCGGCGGTTCCGCTTCCCGTCTCGCCGAACGTGCTCGACATCGTCGGAACGGGCGGCGACCGCGTCGGGACAGTGAACGTCTCGACGACGGCGGCGGTCGTCATCGGCGCGACCGGCATCCCCGTTGTCAAGCACGGCAACCGTGCCGCGAGCTCGGCATCCGGCTCCTCCGACGTCCTCGGGGCGCTGGGACTCGAGCTGTCGCTCGACCCCGCCGCCGTGGCATCCATCCTCGATCGCACCGGGATCACGTTCGCGTGGGCCGGAGCGTTCCACCCCGGCTTCAAGCACGCGGGACCGGTGCGCGCCGAGCTCGGCGTGCCCACGGTGTTCAACATGCTCGGCCCGCTGTGCAACCCGGCGCGCGCCGAGGCGAATGCGGTCGGCGTCGCACAGATCGAACGCGTGCCGCTGATCACGGGCGTGTTCCGGACGCGCGGTGCGACCGCGCTCGTGTTCCGTGGCGATGACGGGCTCGACGAGCTCACCACGACCGGGCACAGCCGCATCTGGGAGGTCACGCGCGGTGACATCCACGAGCACGACCTCGATCCCCGCGATCTCGGGATCCCGATCGCGGAGCTCGCGGACCTGATCGGCGGGTCGCCGCAGCACAACGCCGAGGTGCTCCGGCGCACGCTCGCGGGGGAGACCGGCGCGGTGCGCGACATCGTGCTGCTGAACGCGGCGGCCGGAATCGTGGCGTTCGAGCTCTCCCAGGACGCGACCCAGGTGCAGCGCCCGATCCTCGAGCGGCTCCGCGAAGGCTACGAACGCGCCACTGCGGCTGTGGACGACGGCCGGGCCCTCGCCAAGCTCGACCAGTGGATCGGCGTGAGCCGCGAACTGGCAGCCGCCGGGGTCTGATCGTGGATCCCGTCGACGCGCTGCTCGAGATCGCTTCCCTGCTGGAGCGCGAGCGGGCGTCGCGGTACCGGGCGAAGGCGTTCCGGCAGGCGGCGCAGACTCTGCAGGATCTGCCGGACGACGTCCAGACGGATCCGACGCGGCTGCGTGCGGCCAAGGGCATCGGCGAATCGACCTTCGCGGTGATCCGCCAGGCCCAGTCCGGCCAGGTGCCCGACTACCTCGTCGAGTTGCGCGGCGACGTCGAGCCGGAGCGGAAGTCCGAGCTGCGGGCGAAGCTCCGGGGCGATCTGCACGCGCACACCGACTGGTCGGACGGAACGACGTCGATTCCGGTGATGGCGGCGGCGGCGCGGGCACAGGGCCACGAGTACCAGGCGATCACTGATCATTCCCCGCGCCTGCGCGTGGCGCGCGGTCTGTCGGCCGAGCGGCTACGTGAGCAGATGCCGCTGGTTCGTGCCGAATCCGGTGAGGGGTTCACGCTGCTCGCCGGGATCGAGGTCGACATCCTCGAGGACGGTGCACTGGACCAGGAGGACGCGCTCCTCGCGGAGCTCGACATCGTGGTCGCCTCGGTGCATTCCAAACTGCGCATGGACCGGCGGCCGATGACGGCGCGGATGATCAAGGCCGTGTCGCACCCGAGGGTCAACGTGCTCGGACACTGCACGGGTCGTCTGGTGCAGGGCGACCGCGGTACGCGTCCGCAGTCGGAGTTCGACGCGGCCGCGGTGTTCGCCGCCTGCGCGGAGAACGGCGTCGCGGTGGAGATCAACTCCCGGCCGGAGCGGCAGGATCCGCCGGACGAGCTGATCGCGATCGCTCTGGAAGCCGGATGCCTGTTCTCGATCGACTCGGACGCGCATGCTCCCGGGCAGCTGTCACTGCTCGATCACGGTGCCGAGAGAGCCGAGCGCGCCGGAGTTCCCGCGTCGCGCATCGTCACGACCTGGGGACTCGAGCGCCTGCTCTCCTGGGCGGAGTGAGTCGCGTCAGCGGACTTCAGCCGCCTGCGATCGCGGCATTGGACACGGCGGCGACCGCACGGGTCATCGAGCCGCCGAGGTTCCACTGCTCGGCGAGTGCGGTCGTGGCGTCGGTCTCGCGGGGATCGAGGGCGTGCAGCGGGATGTCCGGTGCCGTGATCGGCAGCGAGGTGGCTACGGCGACGACGGTCGGCGCGACGTCGAGATAGTCGGATGCCGCGAGGATCTTCGCCCGCACGCCGGCGCTCATGCCCTCTCCGGCTTCGGCCGCGGCGCGGATGCCTTCGAGGTCGGCGTGAGCCTGCAGCAGGGTCGCCGCGGTCTTGTCGCCGACCCCGGCGACGCCGGGGAGGCCGTCGGAGGCATCGCCGCGCATGGTGGCGAAGTCCGCGTACTGAGAGGGGAGCACGCCGTACTTGGCGACGACGGTCGCATCGGTGACGATCTCGAGATTGCTCATGCCCTTGGCCGTATAGATGACGCGCACGTCGCGCGCGTCGTCGACCAGCTGGAACAGGTCGCGGTCTCCCGTCACGATGTCGACAGGAATCGCGGAGTTCGTGGCGAGCGTGCCGATGACGTCGTCGGCCTCGTGTTCGGCGACGCCGATGATGGGGATGCCGATGGCGCCGAGCGTCTCACGGATCAGCGGGATCTGCGCCTCGAGCGGGTCGGGGACCTCTTCGACGTCGGGCCCGGCCGGGACGACCTCGACCACGCGGTGCGCCTTGTAGCTGGGGATGAGGTCGACGCGCCACTGCGGGCGCCAGTCATCGTCCCAGCAGGCGATCACGTGCGTGGGCTCGTACAGGGTGACGAGCTTGGCGACGATGTCGAGCAGACCGCGCGCCGCGTTGATGGGGGAGCCGTCCGGCGCCTTCACCTTGTCGGGAACGCCGTAGAAGGCGCGGAAGTAGAGGCTGGCGGTGTCGAGCAGCATGAGGCGGTCGGCGCGAGGCATGGACTCAGAGTAACGACGACCGTCGACGTTCAGCACCCGGGTGCTGCGGGTTGCTCGGCGCAGGTGCGAGCGACGAGGGCGGTGTGGGCCTCGAAGATGCGGATCTGCTGTGTCGGGCCGGCGATGGAGAGCTGACCTGCGACGGGGAACCAGCCGATGCCCAGGTCGACTTCGGCCGTGTACCGGACCGTGACGCCGGCGTCGTAGGTGCCTCGCTCAGCGTAGATGTGGCTCGTGGCGGTCGGAGTGAATGACGCCTGGCCGAGAGCCGCCCACGGCTGACCGCCGGTGGTCGTGGATGCCGCGTCGCCGTCGCCGTAGCGGAAGTCGTAGCCGACCGGCGTGAAGCGCACTGTGAGCGGAATCCCGAAGAGGGCACCGGTTCGGGTATGGGCGGATGCCGCGGCCACGAAGTTCGTCGGCATCCCGGCGACGCCGAGGTTGTCGGGCTCGCCCGTCGTCGCGACAGGATCCGGGGCGAACTGCGCGAGGTCCGTGATCGTGATCGCCGGGATCGTCGGCTCCTCTTCGACGACCTCGGCGTCCTGACGAGCACGGAAGCAGCGGTTGTAGCTGTCCCAGTCGATGACGCACGAGTTGAAGTCGAACGGCTTGGGTGTGTACCGGGGGCCCGGGTCGTCGTCGTAGATAGGGGAGGTACCGCCGTCGGTGCCAGGAATGGTTCGGGTGTCGTCGAATCGGATTCGGTCCCCCAGATTGGTGGGGCAGCCGGTCGTTGTCTGCTGCGTAAGTGTGCAGGAGTTAGTCACCGTGCCTACGGGCTTGCCAACGAGCGCGGCTAGCCCAATGAGGATCGCGAGCGCTATCAATGGGAGGCGCATCGGTCGTCCTCAACAGGCTCGGCAGAAGCAAGTAGCGTCTTGCCGTGGGCGACGATGAAGGTGAGATCGAGAGCCACCCGACTCGGACGGTCAGCCGGGACAAGAGAGACGCCCTCCGAATCGGTAAATGTCGTTGAGCCGACGTCAGTACAAACCCGCGCCGTAACCTCGGAACCCTTATAGGTCTGGGGCGAAAACTCGATTACTTCAATCGTGCCTCCGCGGATGTCCCCTCTTGCGTGCATCGCAGATAGATCTTCGCGCTCGAGTTTCAGATAGTCGCCCGTTGTGAATATGAACACAGGCTCAAACGTGTTGGGGTCGCCGAGATCGACCTCGTTGAACGCATCGATATACGCTCGGTACGTCTCCTCCGCCGCCGCAAACGCCTCTTCCTCCGAGGCGAAGGCCGCGGTCGGGGTCGGTGTCGGCTCGGGGGCGGGGGAGCACCCCATAACCAGGGCCGAGGTCAGCACGAGCGCGATGATCGAGGTCAGAGCATGTCGGTGGTGGATCACCGGGACACGGTAACCCGATGGCGCCGCCGGCCGTTCGAGTTATCCACAGGCCGGATGGGCGAAACCGAATCCCACCTGCATCCGGACTTCTGATAACCTGAGTTGTCACTCGTGGCGTGCCTACGCATGCCCTCGTGTCAGCACACCAAAATCCAACCGCTGGGAAGCATGCAGTCGGCCGTGCGCGGCCTTTGTCACCCAGCCTGAGTCTCCATCCAACAAGGACAACCCACTACATGACTACCGCAACGACCGCCCCGGCCACCAAGCAGGTCGCCATCAACGACATCGGATCTGCTGAGGACTTCCTGGCCGCGGTCGAGAAGACCCTGAAGTTCTTCAACGACGGCGACATCATCGAAGGAACGATCGTCAAGATCGACCGCGATGAGGTTCTGCTCGACGTCGGATACAAGACCGAGGGTGTCATCCCCTCGCGCGAGCTCTCCATCAAGCACGACGTCGACCCCAACGAGGTCGTCAAGGTCGGCGACGAGGTCGAGGCTCTTGTTCTCCAGAAGGAGGACAAGGAAGGCCGTCTGATCCTCTCCAAGAAGCGTGCTCAGTACGAGCGTGCCTGGGGAGACGTCGAGAAGATCAAGGAGAACGACGGCGTCGTCACCGGTACGGTCATCGAGGTCGTCAAGGGTGGACTCATCGTCGACATCGGCCTCCGCGGCTTCCTGCCGGCCTCGCTCATCGAGCTGCGCCGCGTCCGCGACCTCACGCCGTACCTCGGCCAGGAGATCGAGGCCAAGATCCTCGAGCTCGACAAGAACCGCAACAACGTCGTCCTCAGCCGCCGTGCGCTGCTCGAGCAGACGCAGTCGGAGTCGCGCACCACGTTCCTGAACAACCTGCACAAGGGTCAGGTCCGCAAGGGTGTCGTCTCGTCGATCGT
Organism: Microbacterium sp. A8/3-1; assembly: GCF_040267695.1. NCBI lineage: Bacteria > Bacillati > Actinomycetota > Actinomycetes > Micrococcales > Microbacteriaceae > Microbacterium > Microbacterium sp. A8/3-1. Next base: position 393,826 of record NZ_CP158357.1, read on the forward strand.
CAACTTCGGTGCGTTCGTCGACCTGGGTGGCGTGGACGGCCTCGTGCACGTCTCCGAGCTGTCCTGGAAGCACATCGAGCACGCCTCCGAGGTCGTCGAGGTTGGCCAGGAGGTCACCGTCGAGATCCTCGAGGTCGACCTCGACCGCGAGCGCGTCTCCCTGTCGCTGAAGGCGACGCAGGAGGACCCGTGGCAGGTCTTCGCCCGTACCCACGCGATCGGACAGGTCACGCCGGGTAAGGTCACCAAGCTCGTCCCGTTCGGTGCGTTCGTGCGCGTCGCAGACGGCATCGAGGGCCTCGTCCACATCTCCGAGCTCTCCAGCAAGCACGTCGAGCTGGCCGAGCAGGTCGTGTCGGTCGGCGAAGAGGTCTTCGTCAAGGTCATCGACATCGACCTCGAGCGTCGCCGCATCTCGCTGTCGCTGAAGCAGGCCAACGAGTCGGTCGACCCCAACGGCACCGAGTTCGACCCGGCCCTGTACGGCATGCTCGCCGAGTACGACGAGAACGGCGAGTACAAGTACCCGGAGGGCTTCGACGCCGAGACCGGCGCCTGGAAGGAAGGCTTCGACACCCAGCGCGAGGCATGGGAGCAGGAGTACGCTGCAGCCCAGGCTCGCTGGGAGGCCCACAAGGCTCAGGTCACCAAGGCCGCAGAGGCCGAGGCAGAGGCTGGCGCCGACTTCGGCGGCCAGGTCTTCTCGAGCGAAGCCACCGGTGCAGGCACCCTGGCCGACGACGAGGCACTCGCGGCTCTTCGCGAGAAGCTGTCGGGCGGCAACGCGTAAGCATCACGCTCTGAAACGGGCCGTCACCTCTCCTTCGGGAGGGAGTGGCGGCCCGTTTCGCGTGTCCGGAACACGCGTGATTCCCTGCGTGACGGAACATTACGACGGCATTCGTAACAATTGCCCCGCTCGGCCAGCATGGGGACCATGACTGCCCTCCTGCCTGCGTCGCGCGCTGCCGACGCCCCGAGATCGGCGGGCCTGGCACAGGCCGTGCGACTCGAGGGCATCGAGCGGGCGTTCCCGCTGCCGCAGGGACGCCGCGAGGTCCTGCGCAGCGTCGACCTCGATGTCGCCGCGGGTGAGATCGTCGCCGTCGTCGGTCCATCCGGATGCGGCAAGTCGACCCTCCTCCGTCTTGTCGGCGGACTGGACACCCCGACCAGCGGCAGCATCCGCCTCGACGGCACCGGCGTCGCCGACGTCGACGAGCGCACCGCGATCGCCTTCCAGGAGCCGCGGCTGCTGCCCTGGCGCACCCTGGCGCAGAACGTCGAGCTCGGTCTCCCTCGCGGCACAGCTCGCCGACCGGGGCGCGATCGCGTGCGTGAACTGCTGCATCTCGTCGGTCTCGAGCACGCGGCGGATCAGCGTCCTCGCGAGGTCTCCGGCGGCATGGCGCAGCGCGCCTCGCTCGCCAGGGCCCTGGCGCGCAACCCCGGGGTGCTCCTCCTCGACGAGCCGTTCGGCGCCCTCGACGCGCTCACTCGTCTTCGCATGCACGACCTGCTGCTGAAGATCCATGCCGCCGAGCCCACCACGATTCTCCTCGTCACCCACGATGTCGAAGAGGCCCTCTATCTCGCCGATCGCGTGCTGCTGCTTCGCACGCTGACCGGAGACACCGGCGATGCCGCGCCCTCGATCGCCCGAACGGTCGCCGTGCCCGGCATCCGCCCCCGAGACCGCGCCGATCGCGGCCTCGCCGACCTGCGCGCCGAGCTCCTCGAAGGACTCGGCGTCGACACCCACCACCGCATCACCGAGGAGACCCGATGAGCACCATCACCCGCCGAATCATCCCCGCGATCGCCATCGCCGGGACGATGATGCTCGTCGCGACCGGCTGCGTCGCCGGCGAGAACGCCAAGGCCGATGCGCCTGAGAAGGACCGCACCGCCGAAGCAACGGAGTGGTCGGCCGACACGCTGTCCATCGACTTCGCCACGTACAACCCGCTCAGCCTCGTCATCAAGGACCAGGGCATCCTCGAGGAGATCCTCGGCGACGACGTCGAGGTCGAGTGGATCCAGTCCGCCGGCTCCAACAAGGCCAACGAGCTGCTGCGCTCGGGTTCGGTCGACGTCGGCTCCACCGCGGGTTCCGCCGCGCTCCTCGCCCGTGCCAACGGCTCGCCGATCCAGGTCATCGACATCTTCTCGCAGCCCGAGTGGTCGGCGATCGTCGTCGGCCCCGACAGCGACATCACCTCCGTGGAGGACCTCAAGGGCAAGTCGGTCGCGGCGACCAAGGGCACCGACCCCTACTTCTTCCTTCTCCAGGCGCTCGAAGAGGGCGGTCTCTCGCTCACCGACGTCGAGGTGCAGAACCTGCAGCACGCCGACGGTCGCGCCGCCCTCGACGGCGGATCCGTCGCCGCCTGGGCAGGGCTCGACCCGATCATGGCCGCAGCGGAGGCGGAATCGGGCGACAAGCTCATCTACCGCAACGTCGACTTCAACACGTACGGCTTCCTCAACGCCACCGAGGACTTCATCACGAACCACCCCGACCTGGCGCAGGCCGTCGTCGACGCCTACGAGAAGGCGCGTGAGTGGGCGCTCGAGAACCCCGAGGAGACGGCGGCACTGCTCGCCGAGGTGGCCGGCATCGACATCGACGTGGCGACCACGGTCATCGAGGAGCGTTCGAACCTCGACGTCAGCGGCGTCCCGGGTGACGACCAGATCAAGGTTCTCGAGAAGATCGCTCCGGTCCTCGTCGAGTCGGGCGATGTGCAGGGCGGCAAGGACTCCGTCGACAAGGCGCTCTCATCGATCGTGAACTCGACGTTCGCCGAGAAGGCGGTCGGCGGCGAGTGACCGCTCCCGACCAGCGGGTCATCGTCCCGGCGGACTCGAGTGAGGCTCTCGACGTCGCGAAGGGGGTGCGACGGCGCCCGGATGCCGGTGCGCGTCGCACTTGGGACCGCCCGGCCGTGCGCATCCTCGCCGGACTCGTGCTGCCCGCCATCATCCTGGTCGCCTGGCAGGTCGTCACGACATCCGGGCTCATCGAGCCGTACCGCCTCCCCGCGCCGGCGTCGGTCTTCCTCGCGGGCGTCGAGCTGGCTGAGACCGGCCAGCTCTGGACACACATCGCGATCTCGGTGCAGCGTGTTCTTCTCGGCTTCGCGATCGGGTCCGTGATCGGCCTCGCCGTCGCAGGTCTGGTCGGACTGTCACGCCTGGGCGACGTGCTCCTCAGCCCGACGCTCGCCGCACTGCGAGCCGTACCGTCTCTCGCCTGGGTGCCTCTTCTGATCCTGTGGATGCAGATCGGCGAGGAATCCAAGGTCACGCTCATCGCTATCGGGGCCTTCTTCCCGGTGTACACGACCGTCGCCTCGGCGCTGCGCCACGTCGACCCGCACCTCGTCGAGGCCGGAAGGTCGTTCAGCCTGCACGGCTGGTCGCTGTTCCGGACGGTGCAGCTGCCCGCCGTCGTGCCCTCGGTCGTCTCCGGCCTGCGTCTCGCTCTCGCCCAGGCCTGGCTGTTCCTCGTCGCGGCGGAGCTGATCGCCTCGTCGATGGGACTCGGCTTCCTGCTGACCGACTCGCAGAGCACCGGCCGTGTCGACCGCATCCTGCTCTCCATCGTGCTGCTGGCTCTGCTCGGCACCATCACGAACGGCATCCTGGCACTGCTGGAGAAGTACCTGCTCAGAAGATGGACGTGACCGTGACAGAAGCCCGACTCCAGGAGTCGCGTGTCTATGCGCCCCCTGCCGGCTTCGACGAGCAGGCGAACATCGGCGTCGAGGCGTACGAGCGCGCCACCGCCGACCCGATCGCGTTCTGGGAGGATGCCGCGCACCGGCTCGACTGGTTCGAGCCGTGGCACACCGCGCACGAGTGGGAGCCGCCGACCGATGGAGCGATCCCCGCGGCGCGATGGTTCCTCGGCGGCACGCTCAACGTCGCGTACAACTGCGTCGACCGGCACGTCGCCGCGGGCCGCGGAGACAAGGTCGCCCTCCACTTCGAGGGAGAGCCCGGCGATCGCGCCTCGGTCACCTACGCGGATCTGCAGCGCCGCGTGTCCCAGGCGGCGAACGCGCTCCTCGCGCTCGGCATCCGCCCGGGCGATCGCGTGGTCATCTACCTCCCGGTGCTCGTCGAGACCGTGGTGGTCACGCTCGCCTGCGCGCGCATCGGCGCCGTGCACTCGCTCGTCTTCGGCGGGTTCTCGGCCGAGGCTGTGCGCTTCCGGCTGGAGGACACCGGGGCCAAGCTGCTCGTCACGAGCGACGGACAGTTCCGCCGGGGCACGGCCACCGAGGTGAAGTCGACCGCCGACATCGCCGCGGCCGACCTGCCCGACCTCGAGCACGTCCTCGTGCTGCGCCGGACCGGCCAGGACGTCCCCTGGACCGACGGCCGGGACGTCTGGTGGCACGACGTCGTCGACACGGCCTCCACCGAGCACCAGGCGCAGCCGTTCGCCGCCGAGCATCCGCTCTTCATCATCTACACCTCAGGGACGACCGGGAAGCCGAAGGGACTCGTCCACACTTCGGGCGGCTACCTGACGCACGCGAGCTGGGCGCACTGGGCGCACTTCGACGCGAAGCCCGACGACGTGCACTGGTGCACGGCCGACCTCGCGTGGGTGACCGCGCACACCTACGAGATCTACGGTCCGCTCTCGAACGGCCTCACCCAGGTCATCTACGAGGGAACGCCCGATGCGCCGCACCGGGAGCGCCACCTCGAGATCATCGAGCGCTACGGCGTCACCGTCTACTACACCGCGCCGACGCTGATCCGCACCTTCATGACCTGGTTCGGCGCCGACCTGCCGACCGGGCACGACCTCTCCACGTTGCGCCTGCTGGGCACCGTCGGCGAGGCCATCAACCCCGAGGCGTGGGTGTGGTTCCGCCGGAACTTCGGCCGCGACGAGCTGCCGATCGTCGACACGTGGTGGCAGTCCGAGACGGGTGCGGCGATGATCGCTCCGCTGCCGGGGGTCACGAGCCTCAAGCCGGGCTCGGCGACCGTTCCGCTGCCGGGCATCGACGTCGCCGTGGTCGACGAGCAGGGACGCGAGGTCGCTCCTGGGCGGTCGGGCACGCTGGTCGTGCGGCGGCCCTGGCCGGGGATGGCGCGCACGGTGTGGGGGAACCCGCAGCGGTACCGTGACGCCTACTGGTCGGCGTACGCCGGACACGGCGAGTTCGGCGGTTACTACGTCGCCGGCGATGGAGCCACCCGCGACGTCGACGGATACATCTGGATCCTCGGACGCCTCGACGACGTGGTCAACGTCTCGGGGCACCGGCTCTCGACCATCGAGATCGAATCCGCGCTCGTCGCCCACGACACGGTCGGCGAGGCGGGCTCCGCCGGAGTCGCCGATCCGGTCACCGGCCAGGCCGTCGTCGCGTTCGTGACGCCGTCGGGTCGCGCTGAGGTGACGCCGTCCGATCTCCGCGCCCAGGTCGCGCAGGCCATCGGACCCGTCGCCAAGCCGAAGCACGTCGTGGTGGTCCCCGACCTCCCCAAGACCCGTTCGGGCAAGATCATGCGCCGACTGCTGGCACAGTTGTGGGAGGCCGAGCAGGATCGCCGCGCCGGCCGCGAACCGCAGGCGCTCGGCGACACCACCTCGCTGCAGAACCCCTGGGCCGTCGACGACATCGCCGACGTGCTCGCTGCCGCCGAACTCACCCCACGGTCTCACTGACCACCCCGAACTGAGGACAGCATGACGGAAGAACACCGCTTCGGATTCCGAACCAGGGCCCTCCACGCGGGCGGGACCCCCGACGCGTCGACCGGCGCCCGCGCCGTGCCGATCTACCAGACGACCTCGTTCGTCTTCGACGACGCCGCGGATGCCGGGAACCTGTTCGCCCTGCAGAAGTACGGCAACATCTACTCGCGCATCGGCAACCCGACGGTCGCTGCCCTGGAGGAGCGCCTGGCCTCGCTCGAGGGCGGCATCGGCGCGGTCGCTACGGCATCCGGGATGAGCGCGGAGTTCATCACCTTCGCCGCACTTGTCGGCGCAGGGGACCACGTGCTCGCTGCCGCGCAGCTCTACGGCGGCACGGTGACGCAGCTCGACGTGACTCTTCGGCGCTTCGGCGTCGAGACCACCTTCGTCGCTTCGACCGACCCCGCCGACTACGCCGCCGCGATCCGGCCGGAGACCAAGGTCGTGTACGTCGAGATGATCGGCAACCCCTCGGGGGAGATCGCCGACATCGAAGGGCTGGCCGCCGTCGCGCATGAGGCGGGAGTGCCTCTCGTCGTGGATGCGACGCTGGCGACGCCGTACCTGGCTCGTCCGCTCGAGCACGGTGCCGACATCGTGATCCATTCGGTGACGAAGTTCCTCGGCGGTCACGGCACGACCCTCGGCGGCGTGGTGATCGAGAAGGGCACGTTCGACTGGGGCAACGGCAAGTTCCCGCAGATGACCGAGCCCGTCGAGTCCTACGGCGGCATCAAGTGGTGGGACAACTTCGGCGAGTACGGCTTCCTGACCAAGCTGCGCTCCGAGCAGCTGCGCGACATCGGCCCGGCACTCAGCCCGCAGTCCGCGTTCAACCTGCTCCAGGGCGTCGAGACGCTGCCGCAGCGGATCGACGCGCACCTCGCGAACGCGCGCATCGTGGCCGACTGGCTCGCGTCCGACCCGCGGGTCGCGTACGTCACGTGGGCGGGACTCGAGGGGCATCCGCACCACGAGCGCGCCGCGAAGTACCTTCCGCTCGGGCCCGGCTCGGTCTTCGCGTTCGGCGTCGCCGCGGAGGACGGCCGTGCGGCGGGGGAGACGCTGATCGAGAACCTGCAGCTCGCCTCGCACCTCGCGAACATCGGGGATGCGCGTACGCTCGTGATCCATCCGGCGTCCACGACCCACCGCCAGCTCACCGAGGAGCAGCTCGTGGCTGCCGGTGTGCGGCCCGACCTCATCCGCATCTCGGTGGGACTCGAGGACGCGGACGACATCATCTGGGACCTCGATCAGGCCCTCACCACGGCGACGGGACAGAAGCGATGAGCGCGACGAACACTCCGGCGGATGCCTGCGTCGTTCCGGCCGTGACGGATGCCGCGGCGTGCGCGCTGCCCGGCGTCACGCCTGCTGCGGCGGGGCGGACGTGGGTCGGACCGAATCAGCAGGAGCGGTTCGCACTGCTCCGCCGGGCGAAGTCCGTGGCGATCGTCGGCGCGTCGAACAACCCGGCACGCGCGTCGTTCTTCGTGGCGACGTACCTGCTGTCGAGCACCGCCTATGACGTGTACCTCGTGAACCCGCGCGAGACGGAGATCCTCGGTCAGCCCGTGTACGCCTCCCTCGCCGACCTTCCCGTCGTGCCCGACGTCGTCGACGTGTTCCGTCGCCACGACGATCTCCCCGGTGTCGCACAGGAGGCGATCGACGTCGGTGCCAAGGCGCTCTGGCTGCAGCTCGGCTCGTGGAACGAGGAGGCCGCCGCCCGTGCGGAAGAGGCAGGGCTCTCGGTCGTCATGGATCGCTGCATCAAGATCGAGCATGCGCGATTCCACGGCGGGCTCCACCTGGCGGGCTTCGACACCGGAGTGATCAGCTCCCGTCGCCAGCTCCTGTCGCGGTGAGGTCGGAAGCCTCCGAACTCTAGACTGGCCGCATGCCTCTCATCGCACTCACCGGCGGCATCGCGTCCGGGAAGTCGACCATCGCGCGACGCCTGGCGGAGCGCGGAGCGATCATCGTCGACGCCGATCAGATCGTGCGCGACGTGCAGTCTCCCGGTTCGCCGGTGCTGACACGCATCGCGGAGGCCTTCGGCCCCGAGGTCATCACCTCGGACGGCGCCCTCGATCGGGCAGCGCTCGGCGCCAGGGCCTTCGGCGACCCCGAGCTCCTGAAGCAGCTGAACGCCATCGTCCACCCCGCGGTGCGGGAGGAGTCGCAGCGGCGGTTCGAGCAGGCCTTCGCCGACGACCCGCAGGCCGTTGTCGTGTACGACGTGCCGCTGCTCGTCGAGGCCAGGGTCGATGATCCGTGGGACCTGATCGTCGTCGCCCATGCCCCGGCATCCGTACGACGGGATCGACTGGTCGAGCTGCGGGGAATGGACGAGAAGGCTGCCCAGGAGCGGATCGACGCGCAGGTCTCCGATGAGAAGCGCCTGGCGATCGCCGATGTCGTGATCGACACGGCGGGCGATATCGCGGAGACGCACGCGCAGACCGACGCCCTCTGGGAGCGGATCCGGGGGCAGTGACCTTCTCCGGCCACGCGCCAGGATCCCGCGAGTACCGGCGCCTCATCATCGGCCTGTTCTTCGCCGGGATCGCGACCTTCGCGCAGCTGTACTCGGCGCAGGCCGTGCTTCCGCAGATCTCGGCGGACCTCGCTGTCAGTCCCGCGACGGCGGCGCTCAGCGTGTCGGCCGCGACGCTCGGTCTGGCCCTGGCCGTCATCCCGTGGTCGACGGTCGCCGATCGCATCGGGCGGGTGCCGGCCATGGCGACGGGTGTGCTCACCGCGACCCTGTTCGGTCTGGTGGCCCCGCTGAGCGGCGAGATCACCGTGCTCCTCGCGCTGCGGTTCGCGGAGGGCGTCGCGCTCGGGGCGGTCCCGGCCGTCGCCCTCGCCTACCTCAGCGAGGAGGTTGAGGGGCGCCACGCCGCCACGGCGGCGGGGAGCTACATCGCCGGCACGACCGTCGGCGGACTGCTCGGGCGCATCGTGTCCGGCATCGTGGGAGAGTTCGGCGGGTGGCAGGCCGGCGTCCTGAGCGTCGCAGTGCTGTGCGCGGCGGCCGCTGTGCTCTTCCTCTGGCTCACACCCCGCGCGAGGGGATTCGTGCCGGGGCGCCTGCGAGACGTCCGCGGCCCCGGCATCCGGGAGCGGCTGCGCGCGCCGCTGCGCTCCACCCTGCAGTGGGCGCTGTACGCACAGGGCTTCCTGCTGATGGGCGCCTTCGTCGCGGTCTACAACTACCTGGGGTTCCATCTCTCGGCGGAGCCGTTCGACCTTCCCTCGTGGCTGGTGACCCTGCTCTTCCTCGCGTATCTCGCCGGCACCGTGTCGTCGCCGTGGGCGGGCGCCCTCGCATCCCGGGTCGGTCGCTTCCCGGTGCTGCTCGTATCGATCGGCGTCATGGCGGCAGGCGCGGGTCTGCTGCTCGTCCCCGTCGCGGCCGTGGTGCTCGGGGGACTCCTGCTGTTCACTGCCGGCTTCTTCGGCGCACACGCCGTGGCCTCGGGATGGACGCCGGTCGCTGCGGATCCGGCGAGCAGGGCGCAGGCCTCGTCGCTCTACTACTTCGCGTACTACGCGGGTTCCAGCCTCTTCGGCTGGCTGCTCGGCCTCGTCTTCGGTGCGGCGAGCTGGAGCTGGTTCGTGGCGGCCGTCGTGGCGATGTGCGCCGCTGCCGCCCTCGCCGCCTGGTCGGCCCTGCGAGGAGTCCCGACCGGTCGAGGATGACGTTCAGGCTCTGGGAGGATCGTCCCATGCAGCAGGAATATCTCGAGGCCTACGACAGCGAGCTGCGCACCGGCGCGGAGATCACGAACGCCCTCCAGGTGACGGAGCACGGTCCCCTGCATCTCGCGACCCTGCCCGGCGGTCAGGGGTTCATCACCTACGCGGATCTCGGGGGAGCGGATGCCGACGGCATCGCCGCCCTGGTGGACGCGTCCGTCGCGCACTTCCTCGGGCTGGGCGGGATCGCCGCGGTCGAGTGGAAGACGCGTGGGCACGACCGTGCTCCCGGGTTGCACGACAGCCTCGTCGGCCGGGGCTTCGTGCCCGAGGATCCGGAATCGATCATGATCGGCGAGGCTCGTCTGCTCGCGCAGGCCGTCGAGATCCCCGCGAGCGTGGAGATCCGGCGCGCACGGACCGACGCGGAGGTGCTCGCCGCCGGCGAGATGCAGGGGCAGGTGTTCGCCGACGCGGATTGGCGTGCGCGTGCGGAGGCGCTCATCGCCCGTCTGCGGGCGGACGACGCGGTCGAACTGTGGATCGCGGTGTCTGAGGGCGCGGTGGTGAGCGCCGGTCGGCTGGAGCCGGTCGCCGGAACGGCCTTCGCCGGTCTCTGGGGTGGTGCCACGCGGCCCGAATGGCGCGGCCAGGGCATCTACCGAGCGCTCACGGCGGCGCGGGCACGGTCGGCTCTGGATCGTGGGTTCCGTTACCTGCAGTCGGACTCGACCGAGTTCTCCCGTCCGATCCTCGAGCGGTCGGGGCTCGTGAAGGTCTCGACGACGACTCCCTACGTCTGGACGCTGCCCTCGGACTGACTGGAGCCCTTCTGCCTGCGCCGTCGTGCCGCTCGCCGCAGCACCACGATCGCCGTGACGATCAGTCCGACGAGAAGGATGCCGGCGATCACCGGCACGATGATCGCCGCGGCCGCGAGGGCGAAGGATGTGCCATCCTCGACCGTGCTCAGCACTGGGGCTGCGAGCCCTCCGGTCGTGGCGTTCGCGGCGAGGCGCGCCGTCGCCTTGAGCACGTGCACGGCGAGCGCGATCACGATGCCGGCCGCGAAAGGAACCCAGGTGTTGTCCGCGAAGAACGATGCCGGATCGTCGACGGCGATCGTCTGAGCGCCGGCGCCCGCTCCGAAGGCGATGCCGCCTGCCGCCGGACGGATGATGCTCTGGATGACGTCGTTGATCGAATCCAGAGCCGGGATCTTGTCGGCCACGATCTCGAACACGAGGAGCGCGCCGATCACCCAGAGCGCCACGTCGCTGGACAGCCATGACCAGCCGGCCGGGAGTGCCATCGCAGGGAGCAGCCGATCCGCGAGTCCGAGCAGGAACAGCGGCATCCACGCGTTCAGGCCCGCAGCGGCGGCGAGGCTGGAGCCGATGATGAACTCGATCACGCGCCCCACTCTAGGGCCGGAGACCCCGCTCCCATCCAGCTCGGAGGGTGGCGTTGATATTCTGATATGAGGCGTGGGGACGCCCAGGGGAGCGTCTGCTGGGGATGGATTTTCTGCGCCGGGAAGCAGGACATGACTGACGACAACCCCGGGATCTCTCGTCGCACGATGGTCAGGGGTGCGGCCTGGTCGCTGCCGGTGATCGCTGTCGCCACCGCGGTCCCGCTCGCGGCAGCGAGCACCGGCGGCACGGTCAACAGCGAGGCGAACTACTACTGGGATGCCGAGGCGCAGGGCGCGTTCACGACCCTGGTCGCGGCGCAGGACGGGCTGCGGGCGACCTTCAGCACGCAGATCAGCTATCGCGCCACCCCCTGGGTGAACCCGCCGGCTGACGCGTCGCTCGTCGTCGTGGTCGTCTTCGATTCGCCGGTCACGATCGACGCGGGTTCATCGATCGGCGGCTGGTCCGCCACGCCGGGTCTCGGAAGCACCGCGAGCTCGTTCACGTTCGTCGCCACGCCTTCCGGTTTCGGCGGGGCGCTCACCTTCAACGTGGTCGGATCCGCGCCAGGACCGCTCACGTCGACGGCGACGATGAGCCTCCTCAACGGCGGAACGACGACGTGGGCGCAGGAATCGTCGGCGGAGACGGCCACGCTCATCTCCTGACGGCCTCGATGTCGGAGGGGCGGCATACGCTGGAGACATGCAAACCACGCGTAGCGTCCGCCCCTTCGAGGTCATCAGCGAGTATGCGCCCGCCGGTGACCAGCCGCAGGCCATCGCCGACCTCGCTGGACGCATCAACGCAGGCGAGACCGACGTGGTGCTGCTCGGCGCGACCGGTACCGGAAAGTCCGCGACGACGGCCTGGCTGGTCGAGCAGGTGCAGCGCCCCACACTCGTGCTCGCGCACAACAAGACCCTCGCGGCGCAGCTCGCGAACGAGTTCCGCGAGCTCATGCCGAACAACGCGGTCGAGTACTTCGTCTCGTACTACGACTACTACCAGCCTGAGGCCTACGTGCCGCAGACCGACACCTTCATCGAGAAGGACTCGTCGATCAACGCCGAGGTCGAGAGGTTGCGGCACTCGACGACGCAGTCTATGCTCAGCAGGCGAGACGTCATCGTCGTGTCGACCGTGTCGTGCATCTACGGCCTCGGCGCGCCGGAGGAATATCTCCGCGCGATGGTCGCCCTGCAGGTCGGCGAGCGATACGACCGCGACGCGCTCATCCGTCAGTTCATCGCGATGCAGTACAACCGCAACGACGTGGACTTCTCGCGCGGAAACTTCCGCGTGCGCGGCGACACGATCGAGATCATCCCGGTCTACGAAGAGCATGCGATCCGCATCGAGCTCTTCGGCGACGAGATCGAGGGACTGTACTCGCTGCATCCGCTGACCGGAGAGGTGATCGAGAAGCTCGACTCCGTGCCGATCTTCCCGGCCTCGCACTACGTCGCCGGCACCGACGTGATCCAGCGCTCCATCGGCACGATCGAGCACGAGCTCGAGGAGCGGCTCGCGGAGTTCGAGCGCCAGGGCAAGCTGCTCGAAGCTCAGCGGCTGCGGATGCGCACCTCGTTCGACCTCGAGATGATGCAGCAGCTCGGGTTCTGCTCAGGCATCGAGAACTACTCGCGGCACATGGACGGCCGCATGCCGGGGGAGCCGCCGCACACGCTGCTCGACTTCTTCCCCGACGACTTCCTCCTGGTGATCGACGAGTCGCACGTGACCGTGCCCCAGATCGGTGCGATGTACGAGGGCGACGCCTCGCGCAAGCGCACGCTCGTCGACCACGGGTTCCGTCTGCCGAGCGCGATGGACAACCGTCCGCTGCGCTGGGATGAGTTCAAGAACCGCATCGGTCAGACCGTCTACCTCTCGGCGACCCCGGGCAAGTACGAGATGGGTATCGCCGACGGCATCGTCGAGCAGATCATCCGACCGACCGGTCTGGTCGACCCGCACATCGTCGTGAAGCCGTCGAAGGGCCAGATCGACGATCTGCTCGAGGAGATCCGCCTGCGGGTCGAACGCGACGAACGCGTGCTGGTCACGACGCTCACCAAGAAGATGTCCGAGGAGCTCACCGACTTCCTCGGCGAGCACGGCGTCCGGGTGCGGTACCTGCACTCCGACGTCGACACCCTGCGCCGTGTGGAGCTGCTCAGCGAGCTGCGGGCCGGCGTCTACGACGTGCTGGTCGGCATCAACCTGCTGAGAGAGGGACTCGACCTCCCCGAGGTCTCCCTCGTCGCGATCCTCGATGCCGACAAGGAGGGGTTCCTGCGATCGGGAACCTCCCTGATCCAGACGATCGGACGAGCGGCTCGTAACGTGTCCGGCGAAGTTCACATGTACGCCGACAAGATCACCGATTCGATGGCCAAGGCGATCGAGGAGACCGATCGGCGTCGCGAGAAGCAGGTCGCCTACAACCTCGAGCACGGCATCGATCCGACACCGCTGCGCAAGCGCATCGCCGACATCACCGAGGTGCTGGCGCGCGAGGGCGCCGACACGGCCGACATGCTCTCGGGACGCGGGCGTCAGTCGGGGAAGGGCAAGTCTCCGACGCCGAACCTCCGGCGCACCGGCATCGCAGCCGAGGGGGCGCAGCAGCTCGAGGCGACGATCCAGGATCTGTCGAACCAGATGCTCGCCGCCGCCGCGGAGCTCAAGTTCGAGCTCGCCGGCCGCTTGCGCGACGAGGTGCAGGATCTCAAGAAAGAGCTCCGAGCGATGGAGCGCGCCGGGCACGCGTGACCGGAGGCTGACGGATGGACGCTGCAGGGGAAGAGCTCGCCGACCGCGTCAGAGCGCTGCTTCACGTCGGAGGCGACGTCGAGGAGAAGCGGATGTTCGGCACTCGGGCTTTCCTGCTTGAAGGGCGCATCCTCGTGGGCGCGCGGAAGAACGGCGTCCTTCTGGTTCGGGTCGACGAGGAGAGCGGAGCCGCGCTCCTCACCCGGCCCGGCGTCGCCGTCGCCGTGATGGGGGCGAAGACCATGGGCAACAGCTGGCTTGACGTGTCACCGGGTGTGCTGGCCGACGATGACGACCTCATGTTCTGGCTCGACGCCGCACGCGAGGCGAACGGAGCCTCGAGGCGCGAGTGACCCGAGCGCCATGTGGCGACGCGTGAGGCTACGGGCAGTGCACCAGGGTCTTCGGACCGCTGCGGTCGATCTCGTGCTCCGTCATCGGTGCGCCGCACAACGGGCAGGCGCGCTCGGCGCGTTCCGCCGCGCTGGGCGGGGGAGTCTTCTCGTAGGGGCCGACGGAGGCAGGGCCGGCGAACCGGATGAGGTTGGTGTTCACCCAGGAGTAGAGCCCACCGGCTTCGCGGATGCGAGTGCGAAGAGGAGCGCGGTCAGGGTCGTGTGCCATGTTCATTAGTGTACTAACCATTAGTGTCGATGTATAGTCGCCGTGTGACGGCATCCGATGATCTGCTCCGGCTCGAGAACCAGCTGTGCTTCGCCCTGGTCACCGCGGCACGCAACGTGGTCGCGATCTACCGGCCCATCCTCGAACCGCTCGGGCTCACTCATCCGCAGTATCTCGTGATGCTCGCACTCTGGGAGCGGTCACCGCGCACGCTCAACGATCTCGCGGTCGACCTCGCGCTGGAGCCGGCGACGGCGTCGCCCCTCGTGAAGCGTCTGGAGGCGGAAGGGCTCGTCGTGCGCCAGCGCAGCACCGAGGACGAACGGCGCCTCGAGATCACCCTGACCGCCGCCGGCACAGCACTGCGCGATCGGGCGATCGACGTGCCTCGTCAGGTCATGGCTGCCGTGGGGATGGATGTCACCGAGGTCTCCGCTCTGCGCGACGGTCTCGGCCCCTTCGCCGGGCGCCGTCCCGACCTCGGCTGAGCGTACTCACAGGGTGCGCGGAGCCGATGTCCGTGGCCCCTCGTAGACTTGACCGGTGCCTATTGTCCCCGTTGCCACCCCAGGAAAACTCAGCGTTCGCGGTGCCCGAGTCCACAATCTCAAGAACGTCGACATCGACATTCCGCGCGACTCGCTCGTCGTGTTCACCGGCCTGTCCGGTTCCGGGAAGTCCAGCCTCGCGTTCGACACGATCTTCGCCGAGGGCCAGCGTCGCTACGTCGAATCGCTGAGCGCCTACGCGCGCCAGTTCCTCGGTCAGGTCGACCGTCCCGACGTCGATTTCATCGAGGGCCTGAGCCCGGCGGTGTCGATCGATCAGAAGTCCACGAACCGCAATCCGCGGTCGACCGTCGGCACGATCACCGAGATCTACGACTACATGCGTCTGCTGTGGGCGCGCATCGGCATCCCGCACTGTCCGGAATGCGGCGAGAAGATCCAGCGCCAGACCGTGCAGCAGATCGCCGACCAGCTTATGGAGCTGCCCGAGCGGACGCGCTACCAGATCGTCGCGCCGATCGTCTCGCAGAAGAAGGGCGAGTTCGTCGACCTGTTCCGCGAACTCGGGGCGAAGGGCTACTCTCGCGCGATCGTCGACGGAGACCTCATCCAGCTCGCCGAGCCGCCGACGCTGAAGAAGAGCTACAAGCACGACATCGCCGTGGTCGTCGACCGACTCGTGGCGTCCGACGACATCCTCAGCCGCGTCACCGACTCGGTCGAGACCGCGCTGGGCCTCGCCGGCGGCGTCGTCCAGGTCAACTTCGTCGACGGCGAGGGCGACGACGCCTGGCAGACGTTCTCCGAGAAGCTGGCCTGCCCGAACGGGCACGCCCTCACGCTCACCGAGATCGAGCCGCGCACCTTCTCGTTCAACGCGCCGTTCGGCGCCTGCCCGGCCTGCTCCGGGCTCGGCACGCGCATGTCGGTCGACAGCGACCTGATGCTCGGCGACACCGACCTCTCGATCCGCGAAGGTGTCATCATCCCGTGGACCACGCAGGGCAAGGGCCTGTTCCAGTATTACGAGCGCCTGCTCGAAGGGCTCTCCCGCGACCTCGACTTCTCCCTCGACACGCCCTGGCACAAGCTCCACTCCGATGTGCAGGACGCGGTCCTCCGCGGCGAGAACTACAAGGTGACCGTGAAGTGGAAGAACCGGTACGGGCGCGAGATGCGCTACGCGTCCGGCTTCGAGGGCGTCGTCCCGTACATCGAGCGGCAGTACCTGCAGGCTGAATCCGACACACAGCGCAGCCGCTGGGGCGAGTACCTCCGCGAGGTGCCGTGCCCCGTCTGCGACGGCAACCGTCTCAAGCCCGAGGTGCTGGCCGTGCAGGTGCACGGCCACTCGATCGCCGAGGTCTCGCACCTGAGCCTCTCCGACGCCCGGTTGTTCATGGAGACGCTCACGCTGACCGACCGTGAGGCGCAGATCGCCGCGCAGGTCCTCCGCGAGATCCGTCTCCGCCTCGACTTCCTTCTCCAGGTCGGGCTCTCGTACCTCAACCTCAGCCGGTCGGCAGGTTCGCTCTCCGGAGGCGAGGCGCAGCGCATCCGTCTCGCGACGCAGATCGGCTCCGGGCTCACCGGCGTCCTCTACGTCCTCGACGAGCCGTCCATCGGCCTGCACCAGCGCGACAACCGCCGTCTCATCAACACGCTCATCAAGCTCCGCGACCTCGGCAACA
This sequence comes from Microbacterium sp. A8/3-1, assembly GCF_040267695.1. Lineage (NCBI taxonomy): Bacteria > Bacillati > Actinomycetota > Actinomycetes > Micrococcales > Microbacteriaceae > Microbacterium > Microbacterium sp. A8/3-1. Next base: position 410,285 of record NZ_CP158357.1, read on the forward strand.
CGCTCATCGTGGTCGAGCACGACGAGGAGACCATCGAGGCGGCCGACTGGGTCGTCGACATCGGTCCCGGCGCCGGCGTCAACGGCGGCGCCGTCGTGCACTCGGGGCCGTACTCCGCCCTGCTCAACGACAGCGAGTCGATGACGGGGCAGTACCTCTCGGGGCGTCGCGAGATCCCGATGCCGAAGAAGCGCCGGAAGATCGACAAGAAGCGCATGCTCAGCGTCGTCGGCGCCCGTGCCAACAACCTGCAGAACGTCACGGCCGACTTCCCGCTCGGCGTCCTGACGGCCGTCACCGGTGTCAGCGGGTCGGGCAAGTCGTCCTTGGTGAACGACATCCTGTACCAGGTGCTCGCCTCGAAGCTCAACGGTGCTCGTACGGTTCCGGGCAAGCACACGCGTGTGACCGGACTCGACAACCTCGACAAGGTGGTGCACGTCGACCAGGCGCCGATCGGCCGCACGCCGCGGTCGAACCCGGCGACCTACACCGGTGTGTTCGACCGCATCCGCACGCTCTTCAGCGAGACGCCCGAGGCGAAGGTCCGCGGGTATCTTCCCGGACGTTTCAGCTTCAATGTCAAGGGCGGGCGCTGCGAGGCGTGCTCGGGTGACGGCACGATCAAGATCGAGATGAACTTCCTGCCCGACGTGTACGTCGACTGCGAGGTGTGCCACGGCAAGCGGTACAACCGCGACACGCTCTCCGTGCACTATAAGGGCAAGAACATCGCCGAGGTGCTCGAGATGCCGATCGAGGAGGCCGCTGACTTCTTCGAGCCGATCCAGGCCATCCACCGCTACATGAAGACGCTCGTCGACGTGGGGCTGGGCTACGTCCGGCTCGGCCAGTCGGCGACCACGCTCTCCGGCGGTGAGGCGCAGCGCGTCAAGCTCGCGACCGAGCTCCAGCGCCGCAGCAACGGACGCAGCATCTACGTGCTCGACGAGCCGACGACGGGACTCCACTTCGAAGACGTCCGCAAGCTGCTCGAGGTGCTCAACGGCCTCGTCGACAAGGGCAACACGGTGATCGTCATCGAGCACAACCTCGATGTGATCAAGTCGGCCGACTGGGTGATCGACCTGGGACCTGAGGGCGGATCGGGCGGTGGGCAGATCATCGCCACCGGCACCCCGGAGCAGATCGCACGCGTCGAGGAGAGCCACACCGGGCTGTTCCTCGGCGAGATCCTGGGTGAGGGGCGCGCAGCGCGGAAGGCCAGCTGATGGCAGACGTCCTGCCGTACAAGCCGCGGACGGGGGAGATCCCGACCGACCCGGGCGTGTACCGGTTCCGCGACGCCGACGGACGCGTGCTCTACGTGGGTAAGGCGAAGAATCTGCGGCAGCGGCTGTCGAACTACTTCGCTCCGCTGCGCACGCTGCACGAGCGCACCCGCCGCATGGTCACCACCGCCTCCTCGGTCGAGTGGACGGTCGTGCCGACCGATGTCGACTCGCTCCAGCTCGAGTACATGTGGATCAAGGAGTTCGATCCGCCCTTCAACGTGCGCTACAAGGACGACAAGTCGTATCCGTTCATGGCGGTGACGCTCGCCGACGAGGCACCGCGGGTGATCGTCACGCGCAACCGCAAGATCCCCGGAGCGCGCTACTTCGGCCCGTTCCCCAAGGTCTGGGCGGTGCACGAGACCATCGACCTGATGATCAAGGCGTTCCCGATCCGCACGTGCAGCGACGCGAGTTACAAGCGCGCGATGCAGACCGGGAGGCCCTGCTTCCCGGGGCAGATCGGCAAGTGCGGCGGTCCGTGTTCGATGACGGTGACGATCGAGGAGCACCGCGCCATGGTCGACGACTTCGTCGCCTTCATGGCCGGCGGAGACGAGCGGTTCACCCGTGAGCTCACCAAGCGGATGCTGGCGGCCTCCGCCGCGATGGACTATGAGGCGGCGGCGAAGTACCGCGACAAGCTCGGTGCCATCGAGGCGGTGCTCGGCAAGAGCGCCCTGGTGCTCCAGCCCGACGAGGACGCCGACCTCTTCGGCATCGCCGAGGACGAGCTGGCGGCGGCGGTTCAGCACTTCGTGATCCGCGGTGGTCGCGTCCGCGGAGTGCGCGCGATGACGATCGAGAAGGAGATCGACATCACGACCGCGGAACTCGTGGACCAGGTGCTGCAGCGTGCCTACGGCGATGCGCAGGATGTGCCGCGTCGCATCCTCGTGCCGACCCTTCCGGATGACGCCGCGGAGCTCGAGGTGTGGCTGCGCGAGCGCCGGGGCAAGAAGACCGAGATCGCCGTGGCGCAGCGCGGCCAGCGCGCCGACCTGATGCGCACCGCGACACTCAACGCGCAGCAGGCCCTCATCCGCTACAAGACACGGCGCACCAGCGACTACGTCGCGCGCACCCAGGCCCTGACCGACCTGCAGAGCGCGCTGGGGATGAGCGAGGCGCCGCTGCGCATCGAGTGCTTCGACATCTCGCACCTCGGCGGCACGAACGTCGTCGCTTCGATGGTGGTCTTCGAGGACGGGCTCCCTCGCAAGGACCAGTACCGGTCGTTCGGGATCCCCGAGACCACCGACGACACCGACTCGATGTACCAGGTGCTGCGTCGACGCCTCGCCTATCTCGACCGTCCGGAGGAGCCGGTGGAGGAGCCCGGCGAGGAGGGCGTTGTGCGGCGGAAGCCGCGGTTCGCCTACCCGCCGCAGCTTCTGCTCGTGGACGGTGGCCAGCCACAGGTCGAGGCGGCTGCGCGCGCGCTCCGCGACGCCGGACACACCGAGATCGCCGTCTGCGGCATCGCCAAGCGCCTGGAGGAGGTGTGGCTCCCTGGCGACGACTTCCCGGTGATCCTGCCACGCACCAGTGAGGCTCTCTACCTCCTGCAGCGGCTGCGCGACGAAGCGCATCGATTCGCGATCACGCACCAGCGCAAGAAGCGCCGAGGCGACATCACGACGGTGCTCGCCGAGGTGCCGGGACTCGGCGCCTCGCGGATCAAGGTGCTCCTCAAGCACTTCGGCTCCGTCACGGCGCTGCGCGCTGCGCAACCCGACGAGATCCTCGAAGTCCAGGGAATCGGTCCCGTGCTCGCGCAGAACATCCACACGCACCTCTCCACTCGCTAGGCTGGAAGGCGAGGGGGAGAGGGAGAGCAGAGCAATGACTGGGGACAAGGGCGAGTTTCTCATCGTCACGGGGATGTCGGGCGCCGGCAGGACCACGGTGGCGAACGCCCTCGAGGATCTCGGCTGGTATGTCGTCGACAACCTCCCTCCGCAGATCCTTCGCCCGCTGCTCGACCTCACCGACATGGGCGGCAACGCGCTGCCCAAGGTGGCAGCGGTGGTCGACGTCCGCGGACGCAACCTCTTCGACGACTTCCCCGGCGTCGCGCGCGCTCTCCGCTCCCGCGGTTCGGTGCGCGTTCTCTTCCTCGATGCCTCGGACGACGTACTGGTGCGGCGATTCGAGTCCGTGCGGCGACCGCATCCGCTCCAGGGTGATGGCACGCTGCTCGACGGCATCCGCATCGAGCGCACACGGCTGGCGCCGATCCGCGAGGCCGCTGACCTCGTCATCGACACCTCCACGCTCAACATCCACCAGCTCGCGACCCAGGTGTCGGACATCTTCTCCGAAGAGGGCGAGGCCCGGCACCGCGTCACCCTCCTCAGCTTCGGGTTCAAGTACGGGCTCCCGACCGACGTCGACATCGTCGCCGACATGCGGTTCCTCCCCAACCCGTTCTGGAACGAGGAGCTGCGCGGTCTGACCGGCCAGGACGAGACGGTCCGCGACTACGTCCTCTCGCGAGACGGCGCGATGGAGTTCCTCGACGCCTACTCCACGGCGCTGGTTCCTGTTCTGGAGGGCTATCAACGCGAGAACAAGAGCCACTCCACGATCGCGATCGGCTGCACCGGCGGCAAGCACCGCTCCGTCGCGATGTCGGAGGAGCTCGCGCGCAGGCTCGCCGCGATTCCCGGCGTGGCCGTCAATGTCCGTCATCGGGACCTCGGCAGAGAGTAGTCGGTCGCCCGGCCGAGTAGGCTGGACGTTTGCGTCGCGATCCGGCGCGTGAACGTGAAGGAGTGTCGTGGCACTAACCACCGACGTCAAGGCTGAGCTGGTCAGCATCCGCAACGCACCTCCCACGGTGCGCGTCGCCGAGGTGACCGCGATCCTCCGGTTCGCCGGTGGCCTGCATTCGATCGCCGGCCGTGTGGCTGTGGAAGCAGAAGTCGACGCCGAGACGCTCGCGCGTCGCGTCGCCAGGGACCTCGCCGAGATCTACGGGGTGCGCCCCGAGATCGCCCAGGTGCAGTCGAGCACGGCGAACGACGGCGCTCGGTGGGCTGTGCGCGTGATCGCGCAGGGCGAGACCCTCGCCCGCCAGACCGGGCTGCTCGACCAGCGCCGTCGTCCCGTACGCGGGCTTCCCAACCGTCTGACCACCGGCTCTCGTGCCGAGGTCGCCGGCCTGTGGCGTGGCGCCTTCCTCGCGGCGGGAACGCTCAGCGAGCCGGGCCGCTCGGCGATGCTCGAGGTGGTGTGCCCCTCGAGTGAGGCGGCGATGGCACTCGTCGGCGCCGCGCACCGTCTCGGTGTGGCCGCCAAGGCCCGTGAAGTGCGCGGCATGCCTCGCGTGGTGGTGCGCGAAGGCGAAGCCATCCGGACGATCCTCAACGAGATGGGCGCGCAGAAGACCGCCATCACGTGGGAGGAGCTGCGTCAGCGCCGCGAGGTGCGTGCCGGCGTCAACCGCCTGGTGAACTTCGACGACGCGAACCTGCGTCGCTCGGCCCAGGCCGCCGTCGCCGCGTGCGCGCGCGTGGAGCGGGCCCTCGAGATCCTCGCGGACGAGGTCCCCGATCACCTGAAGGTCGCCGGAGAGCTGCGCCTCGCGCATCGCGATGCGAGCCTCGACGAGCTCGGTCACCACGCGGATCCGCCCCTGACGAAGGATGCCGTCGCCGGTCGCATCCGCCGCCTGCTGGCGATGGCCGACAAGCGCGCGCAGCAGGAGGGCATTCCCGGCACCGAGGCTGCCGTGCCGGTCGGCCTCGACGTCTGACCCCGATTCACGAAGACCCGCCGCCGGTGCTCCCGGAGGCGGGTCTTTCGTCATATGGCGGAAGGTTCTGGTCCGGCCCCGCGTTGTCGTCAGTAGGATGAGTTACGTCCGCTCTACGCCGCACATCGGTGGCGCGGAGGATCGGCAAGCGCCGCGGCGCGGCGCGGATTGGATGAATGCGATATGGCGATTTACACGCTCCCCGACCTTCCCTACGACTTCGCAGCCCTCGAGCCGCACATCAGCGGCAAGATCATGGAACTCCACCATGACAAGCACCACGCGACCTACGTCGCCGGAGCCAACACGGCCCTCGAGCAGCTCGCCGAAGCCCGTGAGAGCGGCAACCTCGCGAACGTCAACAAGCTCGAGAAGGACCTCGCCTTCAACCTGGGTGGTCACGTCAACCACTCGATCTTCTGGACGAACCTGTCGCCGAACGGCGGAGGACAGCCCGAGGGCGAGCTGAAGGCCGCCATCGACGAGTACTTCGGCTCGTTCGAGAAGTTCCAGGCCCACTTCACGGCAGCGGCAACCGGCATCCAGGGCTCCGGCTGGGCCGTGCTCAGCTGGGACTCGATCGGCTCGCGCCTGATCATCCAGCAGCTCTTCGACCAGCAGTCGAACACGGCACAGGGCACGATCCCGCTGTTCCAGCTGGACATGTGGGAGCACGCCTTCTACCTGGACTACCTCAACGTCAAGGCGGATTACGTCAAGGCGGCGTGGAACATCGCCAACTGGGAGAACGTCGCCCAGCGCCTCGAGGTCGCCCGCAAGCAGACGAACGGCCTGCTGGTACTGTCGTAATCAAGACGGGCGTCCCGACGGACATCTGGCCCGTCGGGACGCCGTTGTCCATGCTTGTCTAGTTGAAACCGCGCGTATGCGCACGAGAAATCAGGAGACCTTAGTGTCTGTCAAGATCGGTATCAACGGCTTCGGCCGCATCGGACGCAACTACTTCCGCGCGGCTCTCGCGCAGGGAGCAGACCTCGAGATCGTCGCGGTCAACGACCTCACCGACAACAAGACCCTCGCGCACCTGCTGAAGTACGACTCGGTCGGCGGCGTCCTCGACGCCGAGATCAGCTACGACGACGACAGCATCACCGTCAACGGCAAGGCCATCAAGGCGTTCGCCGAGCGCGACCCCGCCAACCTCCCGTGGGGCGAGCTGGGTGTCGACATCGTCATCGAGTCGACCGGCTTCTTCACCAAGGCCGAGGCCGCCAAGAAGCACATCGACGCCGGCGCGAAGAAGGTCCTCATCTCGGCTCCCGGCACGGGTGTCGACGGCACGTTCGTGATGGGCGTGAACGAGGACACGTACAACCCGGAGACGGATCACATCATCTCCAACGCCTCGTGCACCACGAACTGCCTCGCGCCCCTCGCGCAGGTCTTCAACGACGCGTTCGGCATCGACCGCGGCTTCATGATGACCGCTCACGCGTACACGGCCGACCAGAACCTGCAGGACGGCCCGCACAGCGACCTCCGTCGTGCGCGCGCCGCCGCGATCAACATCACCCCGGCGTCGACCGGTGCGGCCAAGGCCATCGGCGAGGTCCTCCCCGAGCTGCAGGGCAAGCTCAGCGGCTCGTCGTACCGCGTTCCGGTTCCCACCGGCTCGATCGTCGACCTCACGCTGATCACCGACCGCACGGACCTGACGGTCGACGAGGTCAACGAGGCGTACAAGAAGGCGGCGGCTGACGGTCGTCTCGCCGGCTACCTCCAGTACAACGCCGACCAGATCGTCTCGAGCGACATCGTGCACAACCCGCACTCGTCGATCTTCGACTCGACCCTCACCAACGTGAGCGGCAACCTGGTCAAGGTCTCGAGCTGGTACGACAACGAGTGGGGCTACTCCAACCGTCTGGTCGACCTGACCGAGTACGTCGCCGAGCGTCTCTGAGGTCTGACACATGACTCTGCGCACCCTGGACACACTGGGTTCGCTCGAGGGCAAGCGCGTCATCGTCCGTTGTGATCTGAACGTCCCCCTGCGGGACGGGGTCATAACGGACGATGGCCGTGTACGCGCCTCGCTGCCGACTCTCAACGCACTCATCAACGCGGGCGCCCGCGTCGTCGTGTGCTCTCACCTCGGCCGCCCCGACGGCGCGCCCGACCCCCAGTACAGCCTCGAGCCGGTGGCTCAGCGGCTGTCCGAGCTGCTCGGCGCCCCGGTCGCGTTCGCACGCGACACGGTCGGCGAGTCGGCACAGGACGCCGTGGCCTCGCTCGAGGACGGCGGGGTCGTCGTCATCGAGAACCTGCGGTTCAACGCGGGGGAGACCGCGAAGGACGACGCCACGCGCGCCGCTTTCGCCGCCGAACTCGCGTCGTTGGGCGACGTGCTCGTCTCCGACGGCTTCGGCGTCGTGCACCGCAAGCAGGCGAGCGTGTACGAGCTCGCCGAGCTGCTGCCCTCGGCCGCCGGCCTGCTGATCGAGACCGAGCTCGACGTGCTCGACCGCCTCACCGAGAAGCCGGAGCGTCCGTACGCGGTCGTCCTCGGCGGCTCGAAGGTCAGCGACAAGCTCGGCGTGATCTCGCACCTGCTGCCGCGCGTCGACCGGATCCTCGTCGGCGGCGGCATGCTGTTCACGTTCCTCAAGGCGCAGGGTCACGACGTGGCCTCCAGCCTTCTGGAGGAGGACCAGGTCGAGACGGTCCGCGGTTACATCGCGGAGGCTGCCGAGCGCGGCGTGGAGTTCGTGCTCCCGACCGACGTCGTGGTCGCTGCTGCGTTCAGCGCGGATGCCGCGCACGAGACCGTCTCCGCCGACGCGATCGAGTCGACGGCCTTCGGTGCGTCCGGCATCGGACTCGACATCGGTCCGGAGACGGCTGCCCGGTTCGCCGAGGTCATCCGCGGGTCGAAGACGGTGTTCTGGAACGGCCCGATGGGCGTGTTCGAGTTCCCGGCGTTCGCGGCCGGAACCAAGACGGTCGCGCAGGCGCTCACCGAGGTCGACGGCCTCAGCGTCGTCGGCGGCGGCGACTCCGCGGCCGCCGTGCGCCAGCTCGGCTTCACCGACGACCAGTTCGGTCACATCTCGACCGGTGGCGGCGCCAGCCTCGAGTTCCTCGAGGGAAAGAAACTACCCGGCCTGGAGGTGCTCGGATGGGCATAGCGACCCGTACCCCGCTGATCGCGGGCAACTGGAAGATGAACCTGGACCACCTGCAGGCGGTCGCGTTCGTGCAGAAGCTGCACTGGACGCTCAAGGACGCCAAGCACGAGGACGGATCCGTCGAGGTGGCGGTGTTCCCGCCGTTCACCGACATCCGCAGCGTGCAGACGCTGATCGACGCGGACAAGATCCCGTTCGCCCTCGGCGCGCAGGATGTGTCGGCGCACGATTCCGGCGCGTACACGGGTGAGATCTCCGGCGCGTTCCTGGCGAAGCTCGACGCGAAGTACGTCATCATCGGGCACTCCGAGCGTCGCGAGTACCACGCCGAGTCGGACGAGGTCGTCGCCGCCAAGGTGCAGGCTTCGCTCAAGCACGGGCTCGTCCCGGTCATCTGCGTCGGCGAGACCGCGGAGGACCTGGAGAAGTTCGGCGCCAGCGCGGTCCCCGCCGGTCAGCTCGAGGCAGCGCTCCAGGGCGTGTCTCCGAAGGCCGACATCGTGGTGGCGTACGAGCCCGTCTGGGCCATCGGCTCCGGTCAGGCCGCGACGCCGCAGCAGGCGCAGGACGTCTGCGCGGCGCTCCGCACCGTCATCGCGAAGGTCCTCGGGGATGACGCGGCCGCGCGCACCCGTATCCTCTACGGCGGCTCGGTGAAGTCGGCGAACATCGCCAGCTTCATGCGGGAGCCCGATGTGGACGGCGCCCTGGTCGGCGGCGCGAGCCTCGTCGTCGACGAGTTCGCCGCGATCATCCGCTTCGAGAAGCACGTCGGCGTGTGAGTGCGGCGGGGCTCCGGCCCCGCTGCACCGTATACTTGACCGTTACGGGGGCGCACGTGCCCCAGCGAAAGGCTCTTTCTCGTGGCAATTCTCGAGTTCGTCCTGCAGGTCGTGCTGGGTATCACCAGCGTCCTGCTGACCCTCCTCATCCTCTTGCACAAGGGTCGCGGTGGCGGCCTCTCCGACATGTTCGGCGGAGGGATGACCTCGGCGGTCGGCTCTTCCGGTCTCGCGGAGCGGAACCTTAACCGCTTCACCGTCGTCCTCGCGCTGACCTGGTTCGTCGCCATCGTCGCGCTCGGACTCATCACGAAGTTCGAGGTGATCTGATGGCTACCGGTGGTAACGCCATTCGCGGAACCCGTGTCGGTTCCGGCCCCATGGGGGAGCAGGACCACGGCTACCATGCCGACCGCATCGCGGTGTCGTACTGGGACGGTCTCGGCAACGAGACGGTCCGCTACTTCGCCGCGGGTCTCCCCGAAGAGGAGATCCCCGAGACCATCGACCACCCACAGTCGGGACTGCCGGCCGGTCGCGACAAGGAGAATCCTCCTGCCCTCGCGAAGGCCGAGCCCTACAAGACGCACCTCGCCTACGTGAAGGAGCGTCGCACCGACGAGGAAGCCGTCCAGCTCCTCGAGGACGCGCTCACGCAGCTGCGCGAGCGTCGGGGCCAGTGAGCTCCTGATCTGACATCGAAGAAGCCGCCGCGAGAGATCGCGGCGGCTTCTTCCGTCTCAGCGGCAGCCGCTCAGCGGCATCCTGCTGCGGCATCGATGTAGCTCTGCGGCGGGTAGCCGTACGCCCACACCCCGTTGGCGTCGTCGGTGTACCCCATGCTGATGGCCCACGCGGTCGCCCACTTCTCGATGCTGTCCTGCGTCGACGAGTCGTACATGTCCTCGCACTTCACGCTGATCGCGTGTCCCACTTCGTGCGCGACGAGTGCCCTGCTGCGATCGGCCGGCCACTGCTCGGCCACGGAGTCCGACAGCTGGATCACGGAGCGGCCGGGCTCGTCCCACCACCACGTGGTGTACCCGCCCATGCTGCCGTTGAACCCGGCGCCGTTGACGACCGGGGCCCAGTCGAACTCCAGCAGCACCCCCGGGGCGAGGGCTCGTGCGAATGCCTCGATCTCGAGCCGGGCGTTCATCAGGGGGCCGGACTTCTCGGCCAGCTCCTCGTTCTCGGTGGCGACGACCTGCGCGGCCGCATTCTGGAGGCTCGTGTACGTGCTCACCGCCGCATCGTCGATCGTGGTCGTGGCGATCGCCGCGGCAGCCGCGTCGCGCAGATCGATCACCGCGTCATTGCGTGCGGAGATGTGGGCCGCCTCGAAGGCGACGGCCGCCTCGCCCGCAGTGGTCAGGAGCGCGACCCCGCTCTCCGTGACCGCGTCGGAGGAGGTGAGGACGTCTGCCGCTTCGGCGAGGAGGTCGTCGGCGAGGTCCACGGCCTCGTCGCGCTTCTCGTCGAGTCGAGTGGTCGCACCGAACAGCTCCCAGAACCAGGTGGGCTTCTCGCCGGCCGGGGAGACCTCCGTGGCGATCAGTGCGTCAGCCTCCGCCACGGCCTTCTGGGCCTCGGTGACGGCGCCGGCGAGGGCCTGTTCCGTCTCCGGCGGCGCGACGATGGCCTCGTTCTCGCCGGCGATGATCAGGCCCGCGGCATCCGCGACGCTCTGAAGATCGGCATTCTCCGCACGGAGCTGGCTCTTCTCGCTGCTCGCAGCGGCGACGGCATCCGCATGGTCGTCTGCCGCAGCGTCGTAACCGAGGCTGGCCGAGACCTGGGTGATCGCGAGTGCGGCGATGACGGCGGCGCCGCCGACCAGGCTGAGGACGAGACCCGTGCGCTTCTTCCGGGGCGTGCGCGGGGGAGCGGTCGCCGTTCCTGCACTGCCGAAGGACGTCGAGAGCCGGTGTCCGCCGAGGGGGACGGGGGCCGGCGCGTCAGCGCCGTGCGGGGGGAGAGCGGTCACGTCGTCCTCATTCGATCGGCCTCACGTTCGAAACTGCATGCATCGGCACTGCCAGGGTATGCGAGAAGGCCCCCACCGTGCGGTGAGGGCCTTCTGGAGGCGAGGGGCTGACGGGAATCGAACCCGCATCATTAGTTTGGAAGACTAAGGCTTTACCACTAAGCTACAGCCCCGAATTCCGGTGCACTTCTACAGGATCAGTGACCCGGGGATCGGACCGGAATCGGAACTCCGGCGTGATCGATCATACCGGACCGTGAGGGGTGCTCCCGTCCGTTAGACTCGATGGGGCTGAATCTGCGCGCGGATTCCCCGGGGCGTAGCTCAGCTTGGTAGAGCGCCCGCTTTGGGAGCGGGAGGTCGCAGGTTCAACTCCTGTCGCCCCGACACGGCATCTTCAGCCTGACAGCCGCGTTCACTCGCGGAGACAACAAGGAGAACACACCAGCATGGCGAACAGCACCGTCGAGAAGCTGACCCCGACCCGGGTCAAGCTCAGCATCACGGTCACCCCGGACGACCTCAAGCCGAGCATCGCTCACGCCTACGAGCACATCGCTCAGGACGTCCAGATCCCCGGCTTCCGCAAGGGCAAGGTCCCGGCCCCGATCATCGACCAGCGCATCGGTCGCGGCGCGGTCATCGAGCACGCCGTCAACGAGGGCCTCGACAAGTTCTTCCGCGAGGCGAGTGCCGAGCATAAGCTGCGCGTCGTCGGGCGCCCCGCGGCCGACATCACGCAGTGGCCGAACGAGAAGGACTTCTCGGGCGACCTGCTCGTCGACGTCGAGGTGGACGTGCGTCCCGACATCGAGATCCCGTCCTACGACGGCATCACCGTGACCGTCGACGCCGTCGAGGCCGATGAGGCCGCGCTCGACGCCGAGCTCGAGAACATGCGCGCCCGCTTCGGCACGCTCGTCCCGGTCGACCGTCCCGCCGCGAAGGGCGACTTCGTCGACCTCGACCTCGTCGCCACGATCGACGGCGCCGAGATCGACCGCGCCGAGGGCGTGTCGTACGAGCTCGGCTCCGGCGAGCTGCTCGAGGGCATCGACGACGCCATCGAGTCGCTCACCGCGGGTGAGGACACCACGTTCCGCTCGGCTCTCGTGGGCGGCGACCACGCCGGTTCCGAGGCCGAGGTCTCGGTGACCGTCAAGGCGGTCAAGGAGCGCGAGCTCCCCGAGGCCGACGACGACTTCGCGCAGATCGCCAGCGAGTTCGACACCATCGCCGAGCTCCGCGCGAGCCTCGCCGAGCGCGTCGCCCAGCAGGGCGTCTTCACGCAGGGCTCCGCCGCTCGCGACAAGCTCGTCGAGGCGCTGCTCGAGCAGATCGAGATCCCCGTCCCGCCGCAGCTCATCGAGGACGAGGTGCACAACCACCTCGAGGGCGAAGGCCGCCTCGAGGACGACGTGCACCGCGCCGAGGTCACCGAGGCGAGCGAGAAGCAGTTCCGCACGCAGGTGCTGCTCGACACGATCGCCGAGCAGGCCGACGTACAGGTCTCGCAGGAGGAGCTCAGCCAGTACCTCATCCAGTCCGCATCGCAGTACGGCATGGCTCCGCAGGAGTTCGTCGAGGCGCTGCAGTCGTCCAACCAGCTGCCCGCGCTCGTCGGCGAGGTCGCCCGCAACAAGGCCCTCGCGATCGCGCTCGGCAAGGTGAAGGTCGTCGACAGCAACGGCAAGCCCGTCGACCTGTCGGACTTCATCGTCACGGACGACGAGGCTGAGGCGGCTGACGAGGCTCCGGCGGAGGAGAAGCCCGCGAAGAAGGCTCCTGCGAAGAAGCCTGCTGCCAAGAAGGCTCCCGCGAAGAAGGCCGACGACGCCGAGGCTGCGGAGAAGCCCGCCGCCAAGAAGCCCGCCGCCAAGAAGGCTCCGGCCAAGAAGGCGGCCGACAAAGCCGAGTGATCGGACACGATCCAGTGAAGAGGGCGGATGCTTCGGCATCCGCCCTCTTTTCGAATCAACGGGAGGCGATCATGAAGAGCTGGGACGAGCGGATCGACGACGTCTGGGCGGATGCCAGCGGCGAAGAGGTCGGCGACGACACGATCGCACGCATCGACGCCCTCGCGGCCGAACGCGGAGCGGATGACGGCAGAGCCGAGTTCGAGCGGGCGGGTGCGCGGGACTCGGCGGGCCTCCCAGCCGAGGCCGTCGTCCTGTACCGACGCGCCCTGGCGCTCGGGCTGGATGAGGAGCACCGCCCGCAGTGCGTGATCCAGCTGGCGAGCTCGCTGCGGAACCTGGGTGAGTTCGACGACGCCCTCGCGGTGATCCGTGCGGAGGAGGAGCTCTCGGCCGACGGTCCGTACCGCGATGCGGTCGCGGCCGTGCATGCCCTCATTCTCGCCAGCGCCGGCCGGCCCGCGCAGGGCCTCTCAGTCGCGCTTCTCGCGCTGGTGCCGCACCTCCCGCGCTACCACCGCTCGATGACCGCCTACGCGCACGAGATCGCGGACTCCGACACCTGATATGCCGACGGCGAACACGGCCTGGGTGCCGCGCCGGCGCCGGTAGATTCGAAGCACGAACACGGAAACAGGAGCTGAAATGGCTGCAGAACCCCTTGTCGCGACGAGCGTCTTCGACAGGCTGCTGAAGGATCGCATCATCTGGCTTGGTTCAGAGGTGCGTGACCAGAACGCCAACGAGATCTGCGCGAAGATCCTTCTTCTCGCCGCGGAAGACTCAGAGAAAGACATCTACCTCTACATCAACTCGCCCGGTGGCTCGATCACCGCGGGCATGGCGATCTACGACACCATGCAGTTCGTGCCGAATGACATCGTCACCGTCGGCATCGGCATGGCCGCGTCGATGGGTCAGCTCCTGCTGACGAGCGGCACCAAGGGCAAGCGCTACATCACCCCGAACGCGCGCGTCCTGCTGCACCAGCCGCACGGCGGATTCGGCGGCACGTCGAGCGACATCCAGACGCAGGCGCAGCTCATCCTCTCGATGAAGAAGCGCCTCGCGGAGATCACGGCGGGTCAGACCGGCAAGTCGGTCGAGCAGATCAACGCCGACGGTGACCGCGACCGCTGGTTCACCGCCGAGGAGGCCCTCGAGTACGGGTTCGTCGACCACATCCGCGAGCACGCCAGCGATGTGACCGGCGGCGGCGGCACCGCGGACGACGCAGAGTAATCCGGATTCGAGAGGACACCATGTACACCCCCACTTTCCAATCCGCAGGCAACCTGCCGTCCAGCCGCTACGTGCTCCCGCAGTTCGAGGAGCGCACGGCCTACGGCTTCAAGCGCCAGGACCCGTACAACAAGCTCTTCGAAGATCGCGTGATCTTCCTGGGCGTGCAGGTCGACGACGCGTCCGCCGACGACGTGATGGCGCAGCTGCTCGTCCTGGAGAGCCAGGACGCCGAGCGCGACATCACGATGTACATCAACTCGCCCGGTGGCTCGTTCACGGCCATGACGGCGATCTACGACACGATGCAGTACGTCGCGCCGCAGATCCAGACCGTCGTGCTCGGACAGGCGGCTTCGGCCGCGGCCGTGCTGCTGGCGGCCGGTGCGCCGGGCAAGCGTCTCGCGCTCCCGAACGCCCGGGTGCTGATCCACCAGCCCGCGATGGGCGAGGCCGGCCAGGGCCAGGCATCCGACATCGAGATCCAGGCGGCGGAGATCCTCCGCATGCGCACCTGGCTCGAGGAGACGATGGCCGCTCACACGGGCAAGCCCGTCGAGCAGGTCAACCGCGACATCGACCGCGACAACATCCTCTCGGCCGCGCAGGCGCTCGAGTACGGCATCGTCGACCAGGTGCTCACCACGCGCAAGCGCGCCTGAGCAGCTCGACTTCGCAGGGGCGTCCGTCATCACGACGGGCGCCCCTTCGTCGTTCCCTCCGGATGTGCAACCACTGCCGGAGCGATTGCTCATATGAGCAACACCGTGCGCGAACGCGGATCAGGCCCTACTCTGGAAGAGGAAGGAGGATGCCGTGGAAGACGATCTGCTCATGGTCCGCGTCGCCGAGCTGTACTACGACGAGGACAAGACACAGGACGAGATCGGCGGACTCCTCAAGGTCTCCCGGTGGAAGGTCGGCCGGCTCCTGACACAGGCGCGCGAGCGCGGCATCGTCCGCATCGAGATCGTGCACCCTCGCGCACGGCGCCTCGGCCTCGAGCGTCTCCTCGTCGAGCGCTTCGGGCTGGCCGATGCGGTCGTCGTGCCCGCTCCCGACGGCGACGACGGCACGCTGGAGCGCGTCGCCCAAGCGGCCGCCGACTTCCTGTCCGCTCTCCGGCCGGCACCGCGCACGCTGGGCGTGAGCTGGGGCCGCACGCTCCGGGCGGTCGCCGAGGCGCTCCCTGACGGCTGGGCCAACGGCGTCACCGTCGTGCAGCTCAACGGCGGAGTCAGCCTGAACAGACGCTCCGGCGGCGCCGCGGGCCTCGCCGTGACGATCGCGCAACGCGCATCCGGACAGGTCTCGCTGCTGCCGAGCCCCGCGATCCTCGAGCGCGTCGAGACCAAGCAGGCGATCGAGTCCGACCGCACGGTAGCGGCGATCCTCGAGGAGGCCGCAGACGCACAGGCATTCCTCTTCACCGCCGGACCCTGTGACGCGACATCCGCCCACGTCGAGAACGGCTACCTCACCGCGGAGGACGTCGAAGAACTCGCACGAAGGGGTGCGGTCGGCGACGTCCTCGGACGCTACGTCGATGCCGAGGGCAACATCGTCGACTCGCAGCTCGACGCCCGCACCGTCGGCGTCTCGCTCGACCGTCTGCGCGGGGCGAAGCGCGCGATCTTCGTCACCGCGGGCCCCGCCAAGCACGACATCGCGCGTACAGTCGTGACCAGCGGCCTGTGCGGCGTTCTGGTGACCGATGAGACCACAGCACGAGCATTGTTGGAGGAACAGTGACGACCAAAGAACTCAGCCGCAGAGCGGCGGTGGACGTCCTCGGCGGTGAGCCGGACGACGCCACCCTCCGACGCTTCCTGCACGGACTTCCGGGCGTCGACGCCGTCGGCCTGGAGCGGCGGGCCGCCGGACTCGGCACCCGATCGATCAAGACCACGTCGAAGGCGTGGGCGCTCGACACGATCATCAAGCTGATCGACCTCACCACGCTCGAGGGTGCAGACACTCCCGGCAAGGTGCGCTCGCTCGTCGCGAAGGCGAAGAATCCGGATGCCGCTGATGCGTCGACTCCCCGGGTCGCGGCGGTCTGCGTGTACGGCGACATGGTCGGTGACGCGGTCACCGCGCTCGGCAGTCTCCATGGAGACCCCGACGACGGGCTGATCTCGGTCGCCGCCGTGGCCACCGCGTTCCCCAGCGGACGCTCGTCCCTGGCGATCAAGCTCGCCGATACGGCCGAAGCTGTCGCCGCCGGAGCTGACGAGATCGACATGGTCATCGACCGCGGGGCATTCCTCTCCGGGCGCTACGGTCTTGTCTTCGACCAGATCGCCCAGGTGAAGGAGGCCTGCCGCCGCGAGGACGGCTCGTACGCCTCGCTCAAGGTCATCCTCGAGACCGGCGAGCTCAACACTTACGACAACATCAAGCGCGCATCGTGGCTCGGCATCCTGGCGGGCGGCGACTTCATCAAGACCTCGACCGGCAAGGTCCAGCCCGCGGCCACGCTGCCCACCACGCTGCTCATGCTCGAGACCGTGCGCGACTGGTACCGCGGCACGGGCGAGAAGATCGGCGTGAAGCCCGCCGGCGGCATCCGCGCATCGAAGGATGCCGTGAAGTACCTCGTCACGGTCGCCGAGACGGTGGGGGAGGAGTGGCTCCAGCCGCACCTGTTCCGCTTCGGCGCGTCGAGCCTGCTCAACGATGTGCTCCTGCAGCGTCAGAAGCTCAGCTCCGGCCACTACTCCGGCCCCGACTACGTCACGATCGACTAGGAAGCACCATGTCATTTCTGGAATACGCTCCGGCACCGGAGTCGAAGGCGATCCTGAATCTCAAGGACAGCTACGGACTGTTCATCGACGGCGAGTTCGTCGACGGCTCAGGCATGAGCTTCAGCACCATCTCGCCCTCGGATGAGACGCGCATCGCCGAGATCGCCACGGCGGATGACGGTGACGTCGACCGCGCCGTCGCCGCGGCTCGCCGCGCCTACGAGAAGACCTGGTCGAGGATGAGCGGGCGCGACCGCGGCAAGTACCTCTTCCGCATCGCCCGCCTCGTGCAGGAGCGGGCCCGCGAGCTCGCCGTCGCCGAGAGCCTCGACAACGGCAAGCCCATCAAGGAGAGCCGCGACGTCGACGTTCCGCTCGTCGCCTCCTGGTTCTTCTACTACGCGGGGTGGGCGGACAAGCTCGACCACGCGGGGCTCGGCGCGAACCCCCGTGCGCTGGGCGTCGCCGCGCAGGTGATCCCGTGGAACTTCCCGCTGCTGATGCTCGCGTGGAAGCTCGCCCCCGCCCTGGCCGCCGGCAACACGGTCGTGCTGAAGCCGGCCGAGACCACGCCGCTGACCGCCCTGATCTTCGCGGAGATCCTGCAGCAGGCCGACCTTCCTGCGGGTGTCGTGAACATCGTGACGGGCGCCGGCGCGACCGGCGCGACCCTCGTGCGCCACCCCGACGTCGACAAGGTGGCCTTCACCGGTTCCACCGGCGTCGGCCGCGACATCGCCAAGGCCGTCGCCGGCACGAAGAAGAAGCTCACGCTCGAGCTCGGCGGCAAGGCCGCCAACATCGTCTTCGATGACGCACCCATCGACCAGGCGGTCGAGGGCATCGTGAACGGCATCTTCTTCAACCAGGGTCACGTCTGCTGCGCAGGCAGCAGGCTGCTGGTGCAGGAGTCGATCCACGACGAGGTCATCGACCGGCTCAAGAACCGCTTGTCGACGCTGCGCCTCGGCGATCCGCTCGACAAGAACACCGACATCGGTGCGATCAACTCGGCGGCTCAGCTCGCCCGAATCCGAGAGCTCAGCGACATCGGCGAGGCCGAGGGCGCGGAGCGCTGGACCGCGGACTGCGTCATCCCGGAGAAGGGGTTCTGGTTCGCGCCGACGATCTTCACCGGCGTCGAGGCATCGCATCGCATCGCCAGGGACGAGGTGTTCGGGCCGGTGCTCTCGGTGCTGACCTTCCGCACCCCGGCCGAGGCGATCGCCAAGGCGAACAACACGCCGTACGGGCTCTCCGCCGGCATCTGGTCGGACAAGGGGTCGCGCATCCTCGCGGTCGCCGATCGTCTGCGTGCCGGAGTGATCTGGGCGAACACGTTCAACCGTTTCGATCCGTCGAGCCCGTTCGGCGGCTACAAGGAGTCCGGATACGGCCGCGAAGGCGGACGTCAGGGCCTCACCGCCTACCTCAAGGGAGCCGCAGCATGAGCAAGCGTCTGACCGTGCCGAAGACGTACAAGCTCGCGATCGGCGGGGCGTTCCCGCGGAGCGAGTCGGGCCGGACCTACGAGGTGCTCTCGCCGAAGGGCGCGTTCCTGGCCAACGCCGCGCAGGGATCCCGCAAGGATGCCCGCGACGCCGTGGTCGCCGCGCGCTCCGCCGTCAAGGGCTGGTCGGGTGCGACCGCCTACAACCGCGGACAGGTGCTGTACCGGGTCGCCGAGGTGCTCGAGGGGCGCCGTGCGCAGTTCATCGACGAGATCGTCGCCCAGGAGGGCGGATCCTCGTCGGCCGCTGCCGCGCAGGTCGACGAGGCGATCGACCTCTGGGTCTGGTACGCCGGCTGGTGCGACAAGTACGCGCAGGTCGCCGGAAACGCGAACCCCGTCTCGGGTCCGTACTTCAACATCTCGGTGCCGGAGCCGACCGGCGTCGTCGCGATCGTCGCGCCGCAGGACTCCGCGCTGCTCGGCCTGGTCTCGGTCGTCGCACCGGCGCTCGTCGCAGGCAACACCGTCGTGGTGATCGCGAGCGAGCAGCATCCGCTCTCCGCCATCAGCCTCGCCGAGGTGCTCGCCACCAGCGATGTGCCCGGGGGAGTCGTCAACGTCCTCACCGGCTCGCCGGCCGAGATCGCGCCGTGGCTCGCCTCGCACCAGGACGTGAACGCGCTCGATCTTGCCGGAGCGGGCGATTTGGACTGGGTCGACATGCAGATCGCCGCGGCCGAGACGCTGAAGCGCGTCCTCGCGCCGGGAGAGGTCGTCGCCTCGCCCGAGCGCATCGGCGCCTTCACCGAGGTCAAGACGGTCTGGCACACGAAGAGTCTCGTTTGATCTGAGTGGGAGGCGAGGCGATGGTTACCGCGCAGGAGCAGCTGCGTTCGATGCTGCGAGACGATGTAGCGCCGATTCTCCGAACGGCGGGGTTTCGAGGGACGGAACGGAAGTTCGTGTTCCCGGATGCCGACTGGTTCGCTCAGGTCGGTGTTCAGACGTCGACTGCAAGCACGAGCAGTCTGTCGAGGTTCACGATCAACGCGCAGGTGATCCCGAAGGCCTTCTGGAACCAGGTGCGCGCGGAAAGACATTATCCGGCGAAGCCGTCACCGAACACCGGATACGGGCGCATAGGAGAGTTCTGGGAGGTGCGAGCAGGTCAACTCATCGATGGCCAGGACCGGTGGTGGTCGCTCGATGCAAGCGGCAGAGGTCGTCGAGAGCTTGCGGTCGAGATCGCCGACCTGATCGTCGACGTCGTGCTTCCGGCGATGCAGCTCTGCTTGGCCACGGGCGACCTGGCCGAGCCTGGAAGCAAGTAGACCGTCTGGCACACGAAGAGCATGGTCTGATCCGAGACCACCGGAGGCCGGGTGCGCAGTGACTGCGCACCCGGCCTCTCGTCGTCTCGGGTCGTTGCCAGACCGGTACGCGCCAATGCGGCCCTGTGTCGTACGCAGAGGTTAGGCTCGAAGAACGATCTCTGGATCCCCCATAGGAGGACGCGCATGGCCCGTATCGGTGAAAGCGCTGACCTGTTCAAGTGCTCATTCTGCGGAAAGAGTCAGAAGCAGGTGCAGCAGCTCATCGCTGGCCCCGGTGTGTACATCTGCGACGAGTGCGTCGAGCTGTGCAACGAGATCATCGAGGAGCGGATGGCCGAGTCGTCCGCCGAGGGCGTCGCGGAGTTCGATCTGCCGAAGCCGCGGGAGATCTTCTCGTTCCTCGAGGAGTACGTGGTCGGGCAGGAACCCGCGAAGCGCGCACTGGCCGTCGCCGTGTACAACCACTACAAGCGCGTCCGCGCACACGGCACCCTCCAGACGGCGGAGCAGAAGGCCGAAGAGGTCGAGATCGCGAAGAGCAACATCCTCCTGATCGGACCGACCGGCTGCGGCAAGACCTACCTCGCGCAGACCCTCGCCAAGCGTCTCAACGTGCCGTTCGCCGTCGCCGACGCGACCGCGCTGACCGAGGCGGGCTACGTCGGCGAAGACGTCGAGAACATCCTCCTCAAGCTCATCCAGGCCGCGGACTACGACGTCAAGCGCGCCGAGCAGGGCATCATCTACATCGATGAGGTCGACAAGATCGCCCGCAAGGCCGAGAACCCGTCGATCACGCGCGACGTATCGGGCGAGGGCGTGCAGCAGGCGCTGCTCAAGATCATCGAGGGCACGGTCGCTTCGGTTCCGCCGCAGGGCGGTCGCAAGCACCCGCACCAGGAGTTCCTGCAGATCGACACGACGAACGTCCTGTTCATCGTCGCCGGTGCGTTCGCCGGTCTCGAGGACATCGTCTCGGCGCGCGTCGGCAAGCACGGCATCGGCTTCGGTGCTCCTCTGCACGACAAGACCAAGGACCTCGACCTGTTCAGCGAGGTGCTGCCCGAGGACCTGCACAAGTTCGGACTCATCCCGGAGTTCATCGGTCGCCTGCCCGTCGTGACGAACGTCTCGCCGTTGGATCAGGACGCGCTGATGGAGATCCTCACGGGTCC
Organism: Microbacterium sp. A8/3-1; assembly: GCF_040267695.1. Taxonomy (NCBI): domain Bacteria; kingdom Bacillati; phylum Actinomycetota; class Actinomycetes; order Micrococcales; family Microbacteriaceae; genus Microbacterium; species Microbacterium sp. A8/3-1. Next base: position 431,131 of record NZ_CP158357.1, read on the forward strand.
CCGCAACGCACTGGTCAAGCAGTACCAGCGCATGTTCGAGCTCGACGGCGTCCAGCTCGAGTTCGACGAAGAGGCGCTGCGATCGATCGCCGACCTCGCCGTCGATCGCAAGACCGGCGCCCGCGGCCTCCGCGCCATCCTGGAAGACGTGCTCGGTCCGATCATGTTCGAGATCCCGTCTGCCGAAGACGTCGCGAAGGTCATCGTGACCCGCGCCGCCGTCGACGAGGGCGCACCGCCCACCATCGTGATGGAGCGCAAGCGCAAGAGCGCGTGAGTCCGGCCCGCGGCGACGAGCCGCGGGAGCGTCCAGCCGTCCGGGATGTCGGTGGCCACGCGTAGCGTCACGCCATGCGCAGCTTCCAGATAGCCATCCCGGACGACGTCATCGACGACCTTCGTGCGCGGCTCGCGCGAACTCGGCTGCTGCCGGACTCGCCTCGTCGCCCAGAGGCGGGCCTGTCCGCCGAGTACCTCCGTGCGCTCGTCGACAGCTGGGCGGACTTCGACTGGCGGGCTCGCGAGCGATCGCTGAACGAGAATCCGCAGTACCTCGCCGACGTCGACGGCACCGACATCCACTTCGTCCACCTTCCGTCCGATCGGCCCGAAGCGCCCGCACTGCTCGTCATGCACGGGTGGCCTCACACGTTCGCTCTCCAGCTCGAGTTCGCGCGGTTGCTGCCGGACTTCCACGTCGTGGTTCCCAGCCTGCCGGGGTTCGGCTTCTCCGCGCCGTTCGACGGCACGCTGACCGAGCGCGTCATGGCAGAACTCATGCACACGCTCATGACGGACGTGCTGGGGTATCAGCGCTACCTGACGTACGGCGAAGACGTCACCGCGAACGTGAGCGACCTCATCGCCGCAAGTCACCCGGAGGCGGTGCAGGGGATCCTCGCGACCCACGCGCACTTCGGCACCTCAGAGGAGCGCGACGCTCTGGACGAACCGGAGGCGCGGGCGTTCTTCGACGCACTCGCCGCCCGTGGCGGGCCGCATGGTGCCTACGGGCACATCCAGGCGACGCGCCCCGACACGCTCGCCGTCGGGCTCAACGATTCTCCCGCGGGCCTGCTCGCATGGCTCACCGAGAAGCTCGTCGAGTGGAGCGACACGCCCACTGCGCAGCCGGAGCTGGTCGAGCGACGGATCTCGCGCGACCGGATTCTCACCGAGGCGACGATCTACTGGGCGACACAGAGCATCGCAACGTCCTTTCGCCCCTACTTCGACGGCGGTGACGACGAGCGGATCCCCCCGGTCGAGGTGCCGGCGGCTGTCGCGATCCAGACGCACGAACACGACTACCCGGAGAGCGTCGCCCGCGCGTACTATCGCGACCTGCGCTCCTTCGATCGGATGCCGGAGGGAGGGCACTTCGCTGTCGCCGAAGTCCCGCAGGCGATGGCGGAGCGGATGCGCGCCTTCGCGCGCGGGCTCGGGCTACTCGCGGTGTGATGTCAGGAGGCGCGGATCAGCTCAGGGCAGCATCCGCGACGAGTTCCGCGATGAGCAGCTCGTCGGTTCCGTCGCCCCAATCCCGGTGGCGCCGCATCGTGAAGCCGTAGCTCCCGAAGGTCTCGGCGAGGCGCGTGGTGCTCGAGTAGGGCTCGTGGTCGCGGTCATAGGGCCTGTCGGCCGTGGAGGCCTCGGGAGCGCCGTGTCCGGACGTGTCGATCTTGCGGAAGGTCGCGGTGACGAGACGCCCGCCGGGCCGGAGAAGCCGTCGCCACTCCGCGGCCGCTCCGGCGACATCGGGAATGATGTGCAGCGCTGTCACGCAGGTGATCAGGTCGACGGATCCCGAGGGGAGCGGGATCGCGGAGGCTTCCGCCTCGATCCACCGGGCTTTCGGCAGGTGCGACCGTGCGACGTCCAGCATCCCGGCGGAGATGTCGACGCCGATGAGGTGCGGATCGGCGGCCCTCGACGCGATCTCCCGGAGCACGAGACCGGTGCCGGTGGCGACATCCAGAACGACGTCCGCCTCGGACAGGTCGAGGAACTCGGCCGTCGCCGCGGCGACCGAGCGATGCATCGCGCTCTCGTCGTAGCGGGAGGCACGCGCGTCGAAGGCGTCGCTGATCAGGCGCAGCGGGTCCTGCATGCGCGTCTCAGGCCTCGAGGCCGCGACGCGTCAGCAGCGGCCCGATCTCGGCGTCGCGGCCGCGGAAGTCACGGTATGCCTCGAGGGGGTCCTTCGAACCTCCCACACCCAGGAGCCGGTCGCGGAAGCGGTCACCGTTCTCGCGGGTCAGGCCGCCGTTCTCGCGGAACCACTCGACGGCGTCGGCGTCGAGCACCTCGCTCCAGATGTACGAGTAGTACCCGGCGCTGTATCCGCCGGAGAAGACGTGCGCGAAGTACGTGGACGAGTAGCGGGTGGGAACCACCGGGTCGTCGAGACCGATGTCGGCGAGCGCCGCCGCTTCGAAGGCCGCGACGTCGTCGATCTCGGTCGCGGTCCCGATCCGGTGCCACGCCTGGTCGAGCCATGCGGCGGCCAGGTACTCACTGGTCGCGTGTCCCTGGTCGAACGTCTCGGTGGACCGAAGACGCTCGACGATCGCGGGATCCAGCGGCTCCCCGGTCTCGTGGTGCCGCGCGTAATTGTCGAGGACCTCGGGCCACAGGATCCACATCTCGTTCACCTGACTCGGGAACTCGACGAAGTCGCGGAACACGTTCGTCCCGGCGAAATGCGGGTAGGTGACGGTCGCGAACAGGCCGTGCAGCGCATGCCCGAACTCGTGGAACAGCGTCGTGACCTCATCGAGCGTCAGCAGCGTGGGCTCGCCGTCGCCGGGCAGCGGAACGTTCAGGTTGTTCACAACCACCGGCGCCGTGCCACGCAGCCGCGACTGGCTGACGATCGGATTCATCCACGCGCCACCGCGTTTGGCGTCACGGGTGTAGAGATCGAGGATGTAGAGCCCGAGGGCGCTCCCATCGGCGTTGCTCACCTCGAACACGCGCGCACCGGGGTGGTAGGCCACGAGATCGCGGCGCTCTGCGAACGTGACGCCGAACAGGCGCTCCGCGGCGAAGAAGACGCCGTCCTGCAGGACCCGCTCGGCCTCGAACCAGGGTCGCAGCGCTCCGGAGTCGATGTCGTAGCGGGCAGTGCGCACCTTCTCGGTGTAGAACGCCCAGTCGTGCGCCTCCACGGGGAAGGGCGCTGCCTCGGTCTCGTCGACGATCGCCTGCAGGGCGTCGCGCTCGGCGGCGGCGTTCCGTGCCGAAGGGGCGGCGAGTCGGCGCAGCATCCGCTCGACCGCCTCCGGGGTGCCGGCCGTCTCGTCCGCGGTGACGTAGGCAGCGTGCGACTCGTACCCGAGGAGGTGGGCGCGCTCGGCGCGCAGGCGGACGATCTCGGTGAGGATCGGACGGTTGTCGTTCGCATTGTCGCGCGAGGCGCGTTCCCGCGACGCGGCCATGATGCGGCGGCGCGACTCCCTGTCGCGCAGCTGCGCGAGGTACGGGTGGCCGGTGAAGAGTGGGAGGGCGATCAGGAAGCCGCCGTCCAGGTCGCGCTCCTGTGCGGCGCGGGCCGCCGCGGAGAGCTCTCCCGCGCTCAGCCCGTCGAGCTCCTCGGCGGATTCGAAGACCACGGCGAGGTCGTTCGTGTCGTTGAGGAGGTTCCGTTCGAACGTGTTGCTCAGGGTCGACAGCTGCTGATTGAGCAGGGTCAGCCGGGCCTTCGCCTCGTCGTCGAGTCCGGCGCCCGCGTGCGTCATCTCCCGGTGGTGCCGCTCGACCAGATGGCGCTGCTCTGCGTCGAGTTCGAGATGCTCGAGCTGGTCATGCACCTGCTGCACGCGCCAGTACAGCGCGCTGTCGAGCGCGACCGCATCCTGGTGGGCGGCCATGAGCGGAGCGAGCTGCTCGTCGACCGCCTGGATCGCCGGCGTCGCATCGGCCGAGCTCACGGTGTAGAACGCGTGCGACACGCGATCCAGCAGTTCGCCCGATCGCTCGAGCGCCTCGATGGTGTTCTCGAACGTCGGCATCGAGCGCACCATGGTGATGCGGGAGACCTCGCGAAGGTGCTCATCGAAGGCTGCGCGGAAGGCGGGGAGGTAGTGCTCGGGGCGGATCGCGCGGTAGTCGGGAAGCCCGTAGGGGAGTGCAGACGGCTGGAGCAGCGGGTTCGAGGCGTCGGTCATCCTCCGAGCCTAGCCATCGGTGGGGGCCGCGATCAGGAGGCGTCGTCGCTCAGCCTCGTCATCACGCGCTGCAGCGCGTCGACGGTGAGTCGTACGGAGCGGCGCCGCAGGTTCTCGGGTCGGGCGAGCAGATCGATCATGCGATGGGTGCTCACGCCCCGCAGCGGCACGCGCACGATGTCGTGATCGTCGACGCCTCGCGAGGTGAAGCGCGGCAGCATTCCCAGCACGCCGCCCGCAGCGACGACCGCCGAGACCGCGCCGTAGTCGTTGATGCGATGCTGCACCTCGATCGGCCGCTTCGCGACAGCGGACACCGCGCGGAGCACGTCGTCGGGGGAGTATCCGACCCGGCTCGTCACCCACCGCTCGCCGACGACGTCCTGCGGCGTGACGCTGGTGCGAGAGGCCAGCGGGTGGGATGCCGGAACGGCGACGTCCAGAGGCTCGCGGATCAGCGTCAGACTGCGCACGCCCTGGGCCGGCCATGGATCGGAGTGCTCCATGCGGTGCGCCAGCACGAGGTCGTGGCGCGCCGTGAGCCCGGGGAACTCGCTCTGCGCGACATCTTCGTCGGTGAGCTGGACGGTGGGGGCGTCAGGGATGCCGGAGAGCTCGCGCAGCAGCGGCCCGAACAATGCCTGGCCCACGCTGTGGAATCCGCTGATGCTCACGACGCCGGTCGCCGTGCCCTCGAAGTCGTCGAGGGCGTTCCGCGCCGCCGCCATCGCGTCGATCGCGTCCGCACCGGCGGCCGCGAGCACCTCACCGGCGCGGGTGAGCACGAGCGTCCTGCCCTCTCTGCGGGTGAGCGGGCTGCGGAAGCCGCGCTGCAGGGCCGCGAGATGCTGCGAGACGGCCGACGGCGTCACTCGCAGCGCCTCGGCCACAGCTGTGACGCTGCCCAGGGCGTGCAGCTCACGCAGGATCTGCAGCTGGTGGAGTTCCATCCTCAAAGTTTAGCTCCGACTACAACGATGGTGCAGACGATGAGGATTGCTCTACAGGGTCGGATGCGGTGTGATCGAGACCATGAAGGCACTGTTCAAAGGCGCACGCGGTCCTGGTCTGGAACTCGTCGACCGACCCGATCCGGTGGCCGCCGCCGACGAGGTGATCATCCGGGTGCTCCGCACCGGGATCTGCGGAACCGACCTGCACATCCGCCGCTGGGACGACTGGGCCGCCTCCGCGATCGCCGCGCCGCTCATCCCCGGGCACGAGTTCTACGGCGAGGTCGTCGAGGTCGGACCCCTCGTGCACGACATCGCCGTGGGGGATCGCGTCTCCGGGGAAGGGCACATCGTGTGCGGCACCTGCCGCAACTGCCGCGCGGGGCGACGTCAGATGTGCATCCGGACCATCGGCCTCGGACTCCAGCGCGACGGCGCCTTCGCCGAGTACCTGTCGCTCCCCGCCACGAACGTCTGGGTGCATCACGCCGAGGTGAGCCCCGAGCTGGGTGCGATCTTCGATCCCCTCGGCAACGCCGTGCACACCGCGCTCACCTTCCCGCTCATCGGCGAGGACGTGCTGGTCACGGGCTGCGGTCCGATCGGTCTCATGGCGATCGCGGTCGCGCGGCATGCCGGAGCGCGGTTCATCACGGCGACCGACGTCAGCGCCCCTCGCCTGGAGATGGCGCGACGGATGGGCGCCGACGAGGTCGTCGACGTCTCGAAACGCGACATCCGCGACGCGCAGCGCGTGCTCGGCCTGCGCGAGGGCTTCGACATCGGATTCGAGATGAGCGGCTCGGCATCCGCTCTTCCCGCCATGATCGACAATATGAACCACGGTGGGCGCATCGCGATGCTCGGCCTGCCGAGCTCAGGCTTCGAGATCGACTGGGGGAAGCTCGTCACCCACATGCTCACCATCAAGGGCATCTACGGGCGCGAGATGTTCGAGACCTGGAACGCGATGGGGGCGATGCTGCAGACCAGCGCGACGCTCCGGGAATCGATCGGCCGCGTCATCGCCGACGTCATCCCGGCCCGCGACTGGGAGTCGGGTTTCGCCGCGGCGGAGTCCGCGGGCACGGGCAAGATCATCCTCGATTGGACGGAGCTGTGATGTACGGGACTTTCCAGAAGCATGTGGAGTCGGAGCTGGCGGGGATCGAGGAGGCGGGGCTCACGAAGCACGAGCGCGGCATCCGTGGCGCGCAGAGCGCCGAGATCACGGCGGACGGCGCGGAGGTGCTGAACTTCTGCGCGAACAACTACCTGGGCCTCGCGGACGACCCGCGGATCCTCGACGCGGCGACGACGGCCCTGCAGGAGTGGGGCTACGGTCTCGCCAGCGTTCGCTTCATCTGCGGCACGCAGGAGCAGCACCTGGAGCTGGAGCGACGCCTGGCGGGCTTCCTCGGCACGGAGGCCGCGATCCTCTACTCGTCGTGCTTCGACGCCAACGGGGGTGTGTTCGAGACGCTGTTCGGCGTCGAGGACGCGATCATCTCGGACGAGCTCAACCATGCGTCGATCATCGACGGCATCCGTCTGTCGAAGGCGCGGCGGCTGCGCTACCGCAACCGCGACATGGCAGATCTCGAGGAGCAGCTGCGCGCGGCATCCGATGCGCGGTTCCGCGTGGTCGTGACGGACGGCGTGTTCTCGATGGACGGATACATCGCCCCGCTCGCCGAGATCTGCGACCTCGCCGAGCGCTATGACGCGCTCGTGTTCGTCGATGACTCGCATGCCGTGGGCTTCGTCGGCGAGAACGGTCGGGGCACGCCGGAGCTCTGCGGTGTCGCCGATCGCGTCGACATCTACACCGGGACCTTCGGGAAGGCCCTCGGCGGAGCATCCGGAGGATACGTCGCCTCGCACGCCGACATCGTCGCCCTGCTGCGTCAGCGGTCACGGCCATACCTGTTCTCGAACACGCTCGCGCCGGCGATCGTCGCCGGCACCCTGACGGCGCTCGACCTGGTGGAGGGATCCGCCGACCTGCGCGCCCGGCTGCGCGAGAACGCTGCGCACTTCCGTGAACGGATGACGGCGGAGGGCTTCGACCTGTTGCCGGGGGAGCACCCCATCGTGCCGGTCATGTTCGGCGACGCCGCCAAGACAGCGCGCATCGCGACGGAGATGCAGGCGCAGGGGGTCTACGTGACCGCGTTCAGCTTCCCGGTCGTTCCGCGCGGTCTCGCCCGCATCCGCGTGCAGCTCTCGGCGGCCCACACCGCCGAGCAGATCGAGCGCTGCGTCGCAGCCTTCGTCACGGCGAGGGCGTCGATCGGCTGATCCCGCCAACTGCAAAGAACCTGTTGCAAAGAAACGCTTGCAAAGAACTCTTTGCAAGGGTATCTTTGCATGCATGACGGAGAACACGCAGATCAGGACCCTGGACTCGGGGGCGCTCAAGGCTCTCGCGCACCCGCTGCGCGTGCGGATCTTCGATCTGCTCGCCTCGCAGGGACCGCAGACGTCCAGCTCGCTCGCCGCGCTGGTCGGTGAGACCTCGGGATCCACGAGCTATCACCTGCGTGCCCTCGCCGCGCACGACCTCATCCGCGAGGTCGAGGGTCGCGGCACCGCCCGGGAGCGGTGGTGGGAGCGGCCCAAGGGGCGGATCGACATGCCCGGTCCTGATGAGGCGATGTCGCCGGCGAATCGCGCCGCCGCGCAGATCGTGACGTCGGAGTTCTTCCGACTGCGTCAGGAGTCGCTGATGGCTCATCTCAACCGCCCCGACTCCGATGTGCCGGAGGAATGGCGCGATGTCGCCCTGACCATGACGACGCACCTCGACATGACCGCCGCTCAGGTCATGGAGCTCAGGGAAGAGCTCGAGGCCCTCGTCGACAGCGCGATCGAGCGCTTCCGCGGACAGACAGGGCCTGACGTGCGTCGGGTGTCCCTCCGTGCCGACATCTTCGACCTGCCGAAGGCGAACAGCCGCCGCCACAGCCCTGAGGAGGGATCATGACCACCGCAACGCTCCGCCTCGCGTCCCCGACGCCCTTCGAACGACTTCTTCAGCGCACCGCGCTCTGGCTCGCCCGACACGTCGACCGGCGCATCGTCGCGCGCGCCGAGCGCCGCGAGATGGCCCTCGACCTGCTCCGCGAGCAGCAGGCCCGCAAGCAGGACCCGCGTGCCGTAGATCTCGCCCTCGCGCAGCTGGGACTCCCGCTGCGTTGACCCTGCCCCAGGTGAGCGGTCAGTCCTGGAAGGGGCGAGCCACGACGTCGCCTGAGGCGGTCTGGAAGACCTCCCAGCCGGCATCGAGCTCGGCGATCGCCCGGCCCTCCAGCCAGGTGAGGGTCCAGTGGCCCTTCGACAGGCTCAGGGGCCCAGCCGTCTTCGCCTCGACCTCGGCGATCGCCGGGCGCAGGGCGGCGGGTACCGAAGCCGGCGGCTCCGATCCCGCTGCCCAGCGCGTGCCCAGCTGCATCAGGCCTCCTCGACGGGGGCGAGCTCGATCGCGGTGACCGCGAACTCCTCGGCCTCGACGAACTCGAGCTCCGCGATGCGGCCGACGGCGCGGAGGTCGTCGGCAGCGGCGCGGAGCGCGGCGAGCTTGGCGGCGGGAGCGGCGATCACTGCGCGGGCGACCGGGGTCTTCTGCGAGGCCTTGGCCTCGGTCTTCGCCCGACGGATGCCGATCAGGGCCTCGCTCGCCACGGACAGCACGGCGGGGTCGCCCTCCGCCGAGCTCAGGGACCCGGCCACCGGCCACGCGGCCGTGTGCACGGAACCCTCCTCGAACCAGGACCAGGCCTCTTCGGTGGCGAACGACAGCACCGGCGCGAGCAGGCGCAGCAGCGTCGAGAGGGCCGACCGCAGCGATAGGGCGGCCGATGCCTGGCCCACGTCGGTCTGGTTGTACGCGCGCTCCTTCACGAGCTCGAGGTAGTCGTCGCAGAACGTCCAGAAGAACGCCTCGGTGATCTCGAGCGCCCGGGCCGCGTCGTAGCGGTCGAAGGCCTTCGTGGCCTCGGCGACCACGCCGTCGAGGGCCGCGAGCATCGACGCGTCGAGTGCGTGCGTGACCTGAGCGCCCTCGGGCACGGGGAAGGACAGCACGAACTTCGCAGCGTTGAGCACCTTGATCGCCAGGCGTCGGCCGATCTTCACCTGCGTCGGGTTCTGCGGGTCGAACGCCGCGTCCATCCCCAGTCGGCTCGATGCCGCCCAGTAGCGCACAGCATCCGATCCGTGGTTCTCCAGCACGTCGGCGGGCGTGACGACGTTGCCCTTCGACTTCGACATCTTCTTGCGGTCGGGGTCGACGATGAAGCCGGAGATCGCGGCGTTGCGCCACGGCGTCCTGCCGTCCTCGAGGGTGGAGCGGAGCATCGTCGAGAACAGCCACGTGCGGATGATGTCCTGGCCCTGCGGGCGCAGGTCGAACGGCGCCGTGAGCTGCCACAGCTCCTCGTCGCGCTGCCAGCCACCGGCGAGCTGCGGCGTGAGCGACGACGTCGCCCAGGTGTCGAGGATGTCGGCCTCGGCGTCGAATCCACCGGCCACCCCGCGCTGGTCCGCGGTGTATCCGGCGGGGACGTCGGTCGTCGGGTCGATCGGGAGGGACGCCGCGTCGGGCGTGAGCACGCGGTCGTAGTCGCGCTCGCCGTTCTCGTCGAGGCCGTACCAGAGCGGGATCGGCACGCCGAAGAAGCGCTGCCGCGACACCAGCCAGTCTCCGGTCAGGCCGCCCACCCAGTTCTCGTAGCGCACGCGCATGAACTCGGGGTGCCAGGCGAGCTCGGTGCCGTGGGCGATGAGCTGGTCGCGCAGCTCGCCGTCGCGGGCGCCGTTGCGGATGTACCACTGGCGCGTCGACACGATCTCGAGCGGACGGTCGCCCTTCTCGAAGAACTTCACGGCGTGGTTGAACGGCTTGCCGACGGCGGTCATGTCGCCGGTCTCCTGCAGCTTCTCCACGAGCGCCTTGCGCGCGCTGAACACGGTCTTGCCGCCCATGTTCTCGGCGTACCAGGCGGACGCCTCGGCCTCGCCGACGGATGCCGGCGCCTCGGGAAGGAAGCGCCCGTCCAGGCCGATCGTGGTCATGTTCGGAAGGGAGTCGCCCGTCGTGGTGCGGAGCTCGCGCCACCAGATGATGTCGGTCACGTCGCCGAAGGTGCAGACCATCGCCGCGCCCGTGCCCTTGTCGGGCTGCGCGAGGTGGTGGCCGTGGATCTCGATCTCGGCGTCGAAGAAGGGCGTCCGCACCTTGGTGCCGATGAGGTGCTTGTGGGGACCCTCCGGGTGCGTCACGATCGCGATGCAGGCGGGGAGCAGCTCGGGACGGGTCGTGTCGACGGCGATGGAGCCGGAACCGTCCGCGAAGGGGAACTCGATCGTGTGGTACGCGGCCTGCTGGTCGCGGTCCTCGAGCTCGGCCTGCGCGATGGCCGAGCGGAAGTCGACGTCCCAGAGCGTCGGGGCCAGCGCCTGGTACGCCTCGCCGCGCTCGATGTTGCGCAGGAAGGCGAGCTGGCTCTGCCGGATGGTGTCGTCCGAGATGGTGCGGTAGGTCTGGGTCCAGTCCACGCTCAGTCCGAGCTGGCGGAAGAGGGCCTCGAACTGCTTCTCGTCCTCGATGGTGAGGCGTTCGCACAGCTCGATGAAGTTGCGGCGGCTGATCGGCTGCTGATCCGCCGCGCGGCTCGACTTGTTGTCGCCGCCCTCGAACGGGGGAGTGAAGCCCGCGTCGTAGGGGAGCGACGGGTCGCAGCGCACGCCGTAGTAGTTCTGCACGCGTCGCTCGGTGGGGAGGCCGTTGTCGTCCCAGCCCATCGGGTAGAACACGGTCTTGCCGCGCATGCGCTCGTAGCGCGCCTTGACGTCGGTGTGCGTGTACGAGAACACGTGGCCGATGTGCAGGCTTCCGGATGCCGTGGGCGGCGGGGTGTCGATCGAGTAGACGCCCTCGCGTCCGGCCTCAGCCGCACGGAGGCGGTCGAACAGGTACGTTCCATGCTCCGCCCAGGCGGAGTCCCACTTCGCTTCGAGACCTTCGAGTACGGGCTTGTCGGGAATAGACATGACGGTCTCCTTGCGCGATGTATGCGGCACTGTGTGAGCGTGCCTGAGTGTGGGTTGTCCGACCAGTCTACCGAGCCGCGGATGTGCTCTCGCCGTCGGGGATCGAGCCGGTCGGAGCGTCACAGATCGACCCCGTCCAACAATTCGGCCATAGACTTGCTCCATCCCGACCCGTTCGTCCTGAGGAATCGTCATGCCCGCACATCCCGCGCGCCGTGTTCTGCCCTTCGCCGCACTTGCTGCCGCCACCGCACTCGTGCTGACCGCCTGCGCCGGGCCCTCCGGCGAGAGCGACAGCGAGCTCGTCTGGTCGATCGAGGGAGCGAATCTGTCGGCCGGGCACATGGACCCGCAGGTGAGTCAGCTCGACGTCTCCGGCATGGTGCAGCGCGCGGTGCTCGACTCGCTGGTCTTCCAGGAGGAGGACGGCTCGTTCACGCCGTGGCTGGCGAAGGAGTGGGAGGTGTCGGACGACAGCACCGAGTACACCTTCACGCTGCGTGACGACGTGACGTTCACCGACGGCGAGGCTTTCGACGCCGCCGCGGTGAAGGCGAACTTCGACCGCATCGTCGACCCGGAGACCGCGTCGGCTCAGGCCGCCAGCATGCTCGGCGCAGACTTCTACGCCGGCACCGAGGTCATCGACGACCACACGGTGAAGGTCACCTTCACCCAGCCGTACGCGCCGTTCCTCCAGGCGGCGAGCACGCCGCAGCTGGGCTTCTACTCGCCGGCCGTGCTGGCGGAGTCGGCTGATCAGCTCAAGGCGGGCGGTCCCGGCATCACGGTGGGCACCGGTCCCTTCGAGCTGACCGAGTACACGCCCGACCAGGAGATCGTCTACACGCGCAACGACGACTACGCCTGGGGCCCGCACGACGAGAAGGCTCCGAAGGTCGAGACGCTCCGCGTCGAGATCCAGCCCGAGGCCTCGGTCCGCGCCGGCGTCGTGGAGAGCGGCGAAGCCGACCTCGCCAGCAACATCCCGCCGAACCTCGCGAAGGATCTCGGTGACAGCCTCACGGTCGACTCGGTCGAGTACCCCGGTCTGCCGTACTCGCTGTACCTCAACGAGAAGTACGGCGTCTTCGCCGACGAGAAGGTGCGCCAGGCGTTCGCCCGCGGCATCGACATCGACCCGGCCGTGAAGGAGATCTTCTTCGGCCAGTTCCCGCGCGCCTGGAGCGTGCTGGGTTCGACGACCCCCGGGTACGACGCCGCGCTCGAAGGAACGTGGGAGTTCGACCAGGATGCCGCCAACGCGCTTCTGGACGAAGCCGGATGGACCGAGCGCAACGCCGACGGCATCCGCACCAAGGGCGGGCAGCCGCTCTCCGTGCGCTGGATCGCCTGGACGCCCGTGCCCGACGACCGTGCCGCTCTCGCGAACGCGATCCAGTCCGACCTCAAGGAGATCGGCTTCGACGTCGTCCGCGAGGTGCTGGAGCCGGGTGCCTACAACGAGCAGTACGGCCCGAAGACGTTCGACCTCACCGACTGGGGGTTCTCCGGCGTCGATCCCGACTTCCTGCGCAGCCACCTGCACACGGACGGCTTCCAGAACGCGTCGCAGGTGTCCGACCCCGCGGTCGACGCGCTGCTCGAGCAGGCCGTCGCGTCCAGCGACCAGGACGAGCGCAACACGCTCTACACGCAACTGCAGGAGTGGAACGCCGAGCACACGGCGATCGTGCCCCTGTACAGCCCGTCCGCGATCACCGCGGTGAGCGAGCGCGTGAAGGGACTCGACTACGACCTGTACGGCCGGCCGCTGTTCTACGATGTGAGCGTCGGCTGATCTCCATCGGTCGTTGATCGACACTTCGACCCGCATTCGCTCGCTCAGTGCGGGTCTGCGCCGGAGGAGAGGGATGAAGGCTGCGCTGCTCCGTGTCCTCGGCCTCGCGGCATCCGTCGTCATCGTCCTGTGGGGCGCCGCGACGGTCGCCTTCCTCGCGTTCCGGGTGATCCCCGGCGATCCTGTGTCGGTGATGCTCGGACCGCAGGCTCAGGTGAGTGAAGCGGTCAAGGACGGCATCCGCGCCGACCTCGGGCTCGACCGGCCACCGCTCGAGCAGTACCTGGCGTTCATCGGGCAGCTGGCACGAGGAGACCTCGGCGAGTCCTATCAGCTGCGGATGCCGGTGAGCGAGGTGATCGGCCGGCAGCTCGGGGCGACCCTGCAGCTCTCGGTGCTCGCGCTCCTGATCGCCGTCGTGCTCGCGCTCGCCGTGGCGCTGTTCGTCCGCGGGCAGGCTGGTCGTGCCGTCGCGGCGGGGATCGAGCTGGTGGTGCTGTCGTCGCCGGTGTTCTGGATCGGGCTCATCCTGCTCAGCGTCTTCGCGTTCGGACTCGGCTGGTTCCCGGTGTCGGGGGCGCGGAACCCGGCCACGATCGTCCTGCCGGCGATCACGCTGGCGCTGCCGGTCGCGGCGCTCCTCAGCCAGGTGCTCCGCGACGGGCTGGTGCAGGCGGAGCGGATGCCGTTCGCCGAGACGGTCCGCGCGCGCGGCGCCGGGCCCACCTGGTTCACGATGCGCCACGGCTTGCGGCACGGTGCAGCCAACGCCGTCACACTCGCCGCCTACCTGACCGGCTCGGTGCTGGGCGGGGCCGTGCTCGTGGAGACGGTGTTCGCTCGTCCCGGTCTCGGACGCGTCACCCTCGCCGCCATCAGCGACCGCGACCTCCCCGTCATCACCGGGATCATCCTGCTGAGCGCGGTCGTCTTCGTGGCGGTCAACCTCGTGGTCGAGCTTCTGCATCCGCTGATCGATCCGCGCGTAAGGGCCTCGCGCGCCGGCGGTGCCCGATGAGGCGCGCTCAGCGGTGGCTGCTCGGGGTCGCGATCGCGGTCCTTCTCGCGATCGCTTTCGCCGCGCTCTGGCCCGGTGTCCTCGCCACCCACGACCCGCTGCAGACCGACGTGCAGTCTGCGCTCCTGCCGCCCGGTGCTGAGCACCTCTTCGGCACTGATCAGAGCGGGCGCGACGTGTACTCGCGGGTCGTCCACGGCGCGGGCCGCTCGCTGGGCATCGGACTGCTCGCCACCGGTATCGCGCTCGTCGGCGGTCTCCTCCTCGGAGCGCTCGCCGGCGTCGCCCCGCGCGGTGTCGATGCGGCGATGATGCGGATCAACGACGTCCTGATGGCGTTCCCCGAGTTCCTGGTGGCACTCGTCGTCGTCGCGGTCCTCGGACCGGGACCCGTGAACATCGCGATCGCCGTGACGCTCGCCGCCGGCCCCGTGTACGTCCGGCTCGCGCGTGTGCAGACACGCACGCTCAGGGTCGCGGAGCATGTCGAGGCGGCGCGGATCCTCGGTGTGGCGCCGGTCCGGGCGTTCGTGCGGCACGTCGCGCCCGGAGTGCTCGGTTCGCTGAGCGTGCTCGCGACGATCGGCATCGGGTCGAGCATCCTCGCCGCGGCGGGCCTGAGCTTCCTCGGCCTGGGGCCGTCGGAGCCGACTCCCGAATGGGGACTGATGCTCGCGGGTGGTCGCAATGTGCTCGGCCAGGCGTGGTGGATCTCGGTCTTCCCCGGCATCGCGATCACGCTCACCGTCGTCTCGGCGACCGTCGTCGGCAGGATCCTGCGGGCACGGGGAGAGGGCAGGACGTCATGAGCGCCGCGCTCGAACTGGAAGGACTGCGCATCGCGTTCGACGGAACGGCGGTCGTGGACGGCGTCTCGCTGACGGTTGCGCCGGGCGAGTGCGTCGCGATCGTGGGAGAGTCCGGCGCCGGGAAGTCGCTCACCGCGCGCGCCCTCCTCGGGCTGACGCCGGCTGACGCGGAAGTCACCGTCGGCAAGCTCGTGATCGACGGGACGGATGCCGCGGCGTTCGGCGGGCGCGAATGGCGGCGGCTGCGCGGTGCGCGCATCGGCCTCGTCTCGCAGGATGCTCTGGTCTCGCTCGACCCGCTGCGCCGGATCGGCGCCGAGATCGCCGAGCCGCTGCGCCTGCACGGCATCGTCCACGGTCGTGCCGCGCTCGCCGCACGGGTGCGAGAGCTGCTGACCCGGGTGTGGATGCCGGACGGAGACCGGCGTGCCCGGCAGTACTCGCACGAGTTGTCGGGCGGATTGCGGCAGCGTGCGCTGATCGCCTCGGCCATCGCCGCGGATCCGGCCGTCCTCGTGGCGGACGAGCCCACCACGGCGCTCGACGCGACGGTGCAGGCGCGGATCCTCGGGCTGCTGCGCGAGATCGCCGACACCGGTACAGCGGTGCTTTTCATCAGCCACGACTTCGCGGCGGTCCGGCGGCTCGCCGACCGGGTGCTGGTGATGCGTCACGGCGAGGTCGTCGAGAGCGGACCGGTGGCAGAGGTCTTGGAGCGCCCGCAGCACGAGTACACGCGGCAGCTCATCGCGGCGACGATGCACGAGCCGCGCGTCTCCTCTGCGGTCGCGTCCTCGCCGGTCCTGACGGTCGTCGAGGCGTCGAAGAGCTTCGGCGATGTTCCTGCGGTGGTCGACGCCTCGTTCTCAGTGGCCGAAGGGCGAACTCTGGGGATCGTGGGGGAGTCGGGTTCCGGCAAGACGACCCTGGCGCGGATGATCGTCGGCGTCGAGCAGCCTGACGTGGGCGCTCTGCGCTGGATCGGCGACAGGAGGGTGCAGCTGGTGCACCAGAATCCCCTCGGGGCGTTCGATCCGCGGTGGACGGTCGGTCGATCACTGCGGGAGGCGCTGGAGGCGGGCGGGGTGCCGCGTGCTCAGCGAGCGGCGCGGGTCGCCGCCCTCCTCGCGGAGGTCGATCTCGATCCCGCGCTCGCCGGCCGACGTCCGGCTGCTCTGTCCGGCGGACAGCGTCAGCGGGCGGCGATCGCCCGCGCGCTCGCCGCCGATCCCGAGGTGCTCGTCCTGGACGAACCGGTCTCCGCGCTCGACCCCTCGGTGCGCGAGCGCATCCTGCGCCTGCTGGCGCGGTTGCAGCAGGAGCGAGGGCTCACGATGATCCTCGTCTCACACGATCTCGACGTGGTCGGTGCGGTCGCCGACGAGATCCTCGTGATGCAGGAGGGGCGCATCGTCGAACAGGGAGCGACCGGGGCGGTGTTCGCCGCGCCGCAGCATCCGTTCACGAGGGAGCTGCTCGACGCGAGCGGCGCCGTCAGCCCTTGATCTGGATGCCTAGGCCGACGGCGATCACCGGGGCGAGCTGCTGCACCTGGAACCCGGTGAGGGTAGTCCCGCGCAAGCTGTTGGCGTCGAGGTAGGACGCGGCATCGAGCCCACGCAGGTCGACGTCTTTCGCCCGCATGCCACGAGGATCGATCTCATCGGTCGAGGTCACGGCGAAGCGCACGCGGGTGAGCTCGGCCTGCGGGATGTCGATGGTGCGGATGCGGCAGTCGGATACCTCCACGTCGGTGGCGCGTGCGGCGCCGAGATTGAGGTAGTCGATGCGCAGGTCGCGCAGCTCGAGCTCGTCGATGCGCGCGCCGCTGAGGTCGAGTGTCCCGATCCGGCCTCCGCTGATCCGCAGCCTCCGGATTCCCGCGTCGCGCATCTTCAGCGATGCGATGCGGACGCCGTCCATCGCGACGTCGAGGATCGTGGCGCCGGTCAGGTCGACATCGTCGGCGTCAGCACGCACCGTGCACTGCTCGAGTGAGGCGTAGGCCAGATCGGCGCTCGCGGTGAGGTCGAGGCTCGCGGCGAGGAGGTCGGCGCTGCGACGAGGCTCCGCCGGATCGAGGCGGTCGGGCAGATCAGGGGGAGAGACGCGAGGGGCGACAGGGGATTCGGTCGTGCGGGCCATGGTTCGAGGGTAGGCGGTGGGGCGGACAGCAGCGTTCGGCCGGGGCCGCCCGTGCAGTTGCCGAGGACGTGTGCAATCGGCAAGGACGTTTCGCGGCAGGGAGACCTTGCGACACGCGCATCTCCTGCTGTGGCGAACGCGAGGACCGCCGAGTGAACGCCGGCCCGAAGGGGGCGTGTGATCTCCCCTGCGCGAAGAGACGACGCGCCGACTTCTCCCCACCCGGTGGTGATCCGCGGGCCGAGCGACAGGATGCCGGATGCCGGAGAGCCAGGCTGTCCGGATGACGCGCCTCGACGACCTGTTGACCTTCCTCGCGGCGCGGGGCGGGATCGCCTCCTTCACGGTCGTCGTGGAACAGGGGTTCGCGCGTCGCACGGTGGAGTCGGGCGTCGCCGGTGGTGTCATCACGCGGCCACGCCGCGGATGGATCGCGTCGAAGGATGCCGACAGGCAGCTGGTGGCCGCCGCACGGTTCGGGGTGGTGCTGACCTGCCGCACCCAGGCGAGCCGCCTCGGATTGTGGCTGCACGATCACCGTGGTCGGCCGCATTTCGCGGTTCCGCCTCACAGCGCCCGGAAGCTGCCCGTGGATGCGAAGCTCCACTGGGGACGGCCTCCTCTGCCGCGGCATCCGGACGCACTCGCCGATCCGGTGGAGAACGTCCTGGCGCACATCGCGGTGTGCGAGCCGTTCGAGCAGGCGCTCGCGACCTGGGAGTCGGCGCTCCACAGCGGGTTGGTGACGGTGGAGTCGCTGCGCGGTCTCACGTGGAAACCCGTCGCGCGGCGGATTCTGCTCCGGGCGACGCCTTTCGCGGATGCCGGGCTCGAGACCTACGTGCGCGAACGGCTCCGCTGGCTGAAGCTCCCCATCCGGGTGCAGATCTGGATCGCCGGCCACCGCGTCGACACGCTCATCGGAGATCGTCTCATCCTGCAGATCGACGGAGCACACCACACGGGATCCCAGCGGTCCGAGGACATCCGGCACGATGCGGAGCTGATGCTGATGGGGTACCGGGTCATTCGAGTCTCCTACTCCCAGGTCATGTTCGACTGGGCCTCGGTGCAGGATCTGATCATGCGCGCGGTCGCTCAGGGCCACCATCTCGCGCGATGAGGCGCGCACCTCGCGAGGTCATGTGCACTTCCCAAGGCGGCATTCGCCGCATTCGTCCTTCTGAAGCGCACATCTCCGCGCGGGGCGCTCGCGCGGCGCAGGACTCCGCGTCCGCGCGTACAATGGACGCACGAGCATCGATCCGGCATCACCGGGGAGCTCTCGGAAGAACAGCTCGACCTCGCGAGAGGACGAGCCCAGTAGAACCGAGCGGGGCAGGCCCGTCACAGCCGCAGTGAGAGTGGTTTCTGGGTCCCTGAGCTCGTCGAAGGGTCGCAGAGGCACGCGAGGTGGTACCGCGGTCCGTGAGGATCGTCCTCGCAGGAGCATCCGCCACGACGATCACTGCGAGACACGATGACCTACCCCCGTTCCTCCTTCGGACCCGCCGCCGACCAGGCTGCCTCTGTCGCGCCGAGCCCTCGCTTCCCGCAGATCGAGGAGGAGTTGCTCGACTTCTGGAAGACCGACAACACCTTCCGTGCCTCGATCGAGCAGCGCGAAGGCTCGCCGGAGTGGGTGTTCTACGACGGCCCGCCGTTCGCCAACGGTCTGCCGCACTACGGTCACCTGCTGACCGGGTACGCGAAGGACGTGTTCCCGCGCTTCCAGACCATGACCGGGCACAAGGTCGACCGTGTCTTCGGCTGGGACACCCACGGGCTTCCCGCCGAGCTCGAGGCGATGAAGCAGCTCGGCATCACCGAGAAGAGCGAGATCGAGGCCATGGGCATCGATGTCTTCAACGCGAAGGCGAAGAGCTCGGTGCTCGCCTACACGCACGAGTGGCAGGACTACGTCACCCGTCAGGCGCGCTGGGTCGACTTCGAGCGCGGTTACAAGACGCTCGACCTCGGCTACATGGAGAGCGTGCTCTGGGCCTTCAAGACTCTGTACGACAAGGGCCTCGCCTACGAGGGCTACCGGGTGCTCCCGTACTGCTGGCGCGACGAGACGCCGCTCTCCGCCCATGAGCTCCGCATGGACGACGACGTGTACCAGATGCGTCAGGACCCGTCCGTCACGGTCACGTTCCCGCTGACCGGCGCGAAGGCGGAGTCTCTCGGCCTCACCGGCGTGCGCGCCCTGGCGTGGACGACCACGCCCTGGACCCTCCCGACGAACCTCGCGCTCGCCGTGGGTCCCGACATCGACTACGTCGTGCTCCCCGCGGGCCCCGCCGGTGCGGCCGACGTGCATCAGACGCCGGGAACGACGGATGCCGCGATCGAGGCGTCCGCCCACCGCTACCTGCTCGCGCGCGATCTGCTCGGCGGCTACGCGAAGGACCTCGGCTACGAGAGCGCCGAGGAGGCGCTCGCCGCCGTCGACGCGACCGTGCGCGGCGCGGAGCTGCAGGACGTCACCTACGACCGCCTCTTCGACTACTACGCGGATGCCGAGACGTACGGCACCGAGCACGCCTGGCGCATCCTCGTCGACGACTACGTCACCACGACCGACGGCACCGGCATCGTGCACCAGGCTCCGGCCTTCGGTGAGGACGACCTCCGGGTGGCCGGGGCCGCCGGCATCCCCACGATCCTCTCGCTCGACGACGGCGGACGCTTCCTCCCGAACGTGACCGACGTCGCCGGCGAGCTCTGGATGGAGGCGAACACGCCGCTCGTCCGGATCATCCGCGACAACGGACGCCTCATCCGGCTGCAGAGCTACGAGCACTCGTACCCGCACTGCTGGCGCTGCCGGAACCCCCTGATCTACAAGGCCGTGTCGAGCTGGTTCATCCGCGTCACGGACATCAAGGACGACATGCTCGCGAACAACGAGCAGATCACCTGGGTGCCGGAGAACGTCAAGCACGGCCAGTTCGGCAAGTGGCTCGAAGGAGCGCGCGACTGGTCCATCAGCCGGAACCGCTACTGGGGTTCGCCGATCCCGATCTGGAAGAGCGACGATCCCGAGTACCCGCGCGTCGACGCCTACGGATCGCTGGAGGACCTGGAGCGCGACTTCGGCACGCTGCCGCGCAACCCCGAGGGCGAGATCGATCTGCACCGCCCCTACATCGACGACCTCACCCGCCCGAACCCGGACGACCCCACGGGCAAGTCCACGATGCGCCGCATCGAGGACGTCTTCGACGTGTGGTTCGACTCCGGATCGATGCCGTACGCGCAGGTGCACTACCCCTTCGAGAACCAGGAGTGGTTCGACTCGCACTCGCCTGCCGACTTCATCGTCGAGTACATCGGGCAGACCCGCGGCTGGTTCTACGTCATGCATGTGCTGTCCACGGCGCTCTTCGACCGTCCCGCGTTCACCGGTGTGAGCTGCCACGGCATCGTGCTGGGCAGCGACGGCTACAAGATGTCGAAGTCGCTGCGGAACTATCCCGACGTGTCCGAGGTGCTCGACCGCGACGGCTCCGACGCCATGCGCTGGTTCCTGATGTCGAGCTCGGTGCTGCGCGGCGGCAACCTCGCCGTGACGGAGGAGGGCATCCGCGCCGGTGTGCGCGAGTTCCTGCTGCCGCTGTGGAACTCCTGGTACTTCTTCGCGACGTACGCCAACGCTTCGGGCCCGGACGGGTACGAGGCCTCGTGGCGCACGGATTCCACGGATGTGCTCGACCGCTACATCCTGGCCCGCTTGGGTGACCTGGTCCGGGAAGTTCGCGCCGATCTCGAAGGACTCGACTCGACGACGGCATCCGCTCGTCTGCGCGACTTCGCCGAGACGCTGACGAACTGGTACATCCGGCGTTCGCGCGATCGTTTCTGGGTCGGTGTGACCGATGACCCGAAGAGCCGCGAAGCCTTCGACACGCTCTACACGGTCCTGGAGACGCTCACGCGTGTGGCGGCGCCGCTCGTGCCGCTGGTCAGCGAGCGCGTCTGGCAGGGCCTCACCGGCGGTCGCAGCGTGCACCTGCAGGACTGGCCGGATGCCGCCGCGTTCCCGGCCGCCGACGACATCCGCGATGCGATGGACGCCGTCCGCGAGCTGTCCAGCGTCGGCAACGCGCTCCGCAAGAAGGAGAAGCTGCGCGTGCGCCTGCCGCTCGCCCGCCTCACGGTCGTGTCGCCGCAGGCCGCGTCGCTGGGGCAGTTCGAGGACATCCTCCGCGAGGAGCTCAACGTGAAGTCGGTCGAGCTCGTCGCGCTCGCGGAGAGCACCGCCGCTGACTACGGCATCACGCACCGTCTCAGCGTGAACGCCCGTGCCGCCGGCCCCCGTCTGGGCAAGAACGTGCAGACGGTGATCAAGGCGGCGAAGGCCGGCGACTGGTCGCAGGTCGACGGCGTCGTGACGGCCGGCGGACTCGCGCTCGAGCCCGCCGAGTACGACCTCGCCCTGGAGACCACCGGACGACCGGAGGGCGAAGCACTCGCGATCGTGCCGTCGGGCGGCTTCGTGCTGCTCGACACGCAGACCACGCCGCAGCTCGAGGCCGAGGGGCTCGCCAGAGACGCGATCCGCGTCGTGCAGGAGGCGCGCAAGAATGCCGGGCTCGATGTGAGCGACCGCATCGTCCTCGCGCTCAACGCCGCGCCGGAGCATGCGGCGGCGCTCGAGGAGCACGCGCAGCTGATCGCCGCCGAGACGCTCGCGGTGGCGTTCGCGGTGCAGCCGACCGAGGAGATGGACTCGCTGGTCGATGACGTGACCAACCCGGGCGACGGGGTCTTCCGCTCCGGTGCCCGCGCTCTGGGCGCCACGAAGGCACCGATCATCGTGACGATCGACGCCACGGCGGTCGTCAGCGGAAAGGCGGCATCATGAGCGATCGGGAACGGGCCGACGCGGTCTACGAGGCGCTGCTGAGCCGCGCGGGGGAGCGCTGGGTGCAGCCGCGCAAGGAGCGCACCGCGCGGATCCTCGCGTTCCTCGACGACCCGCAACGCACCTACCGGGTCGTGCACATCACCGGCACGAACGGCAAGACCTCGACCGCCCGCATGATCGAGAGCCTTCTGCGGGCGCACGACCTGCGCACCGGACTCTTCACGAGTCCGCACCTGGAGCGCTTCACCGAGCGGATCATGATCGACGGCGAGCCGATCGACGACGGCGCCGTCGCGGATGCCTGGGACGAGATCGAGCCCTTCGTCGACATCGTCGACGCCGAGCTCGAGACCGCGGGCGACGCCCCGCTGACGTTCTTCGAGCTGCTCACGGTGCTGGCCTTCGTGGCCGCGGCGGATGCCCCCATCGACGTGCTCGTGCTCGAAGTGGGCATGGGCGGCGAATGGGACTCGACGAACACCGCCGACGGCGATGTCGCGGTCTTCGCTCCGATCGACATCGACCACGCGGACCGGCTCGGCAGCACGATCGCCGAGATCGCCCAGGTCAAGGCCGGCATCATCAAGGAGGGCGCCGCCGTGGTGTCGGCGCAGCAGCCGCCGGAAGCCGCCGAGGTGCTGCGCCGCGTCGCCGCCGAGCGTCACGCGACGATCGCGTTCGAGGGCGAGGAGTTCGGCCTCGTCGACCAGAAGCTCGCCGTCGGAGGCCAGTTGCTCTCGATCCGCGGTCTGGCGGGGGAGTACGTCGAGGAGTACCTGCCGCTGTACGGCGCGCATCAGGGCCACAATGCCGCTCTCGCCGTCGCGGCGGTCGAGTCGCTCATCGGCGGCGGCTCGCAGCGGATCGCGGGCGAGATCGTCACCGACGGCCTGCAGGGCGCCACTTCCCCCGGACGCCTGCAGCTGCTCGGCATCGCTCCGACCGTCGTGGTCGATGCCGCGCACAACCCGCATGGCGCGAAGGCGCTTGCGCAGGCGCTCGACGACAGCTTCGACTTCGACGAGTGGGGCGTCGTGCTCGGCGTGCTCTCGGACAAGGATGCCGCCGGCATCATCGCCCAGCTCGCTCCCGCGGCGGCGCACGTGTTCGCCACGGCGCCGGACTCCGACCGGGCGAGCGACGCGGACACCATCGCCGATCTGGTCGAGCAGGCGGGTCACCGCGCCACCGTGCACCACTCCCTGGCCGACGCCGCCGATGCCGCGCGCGAATGGGCGGCCTCGTCCGACCGCCGCGCGGTGGTCATCGCCGGCTCCGTCGTGCTGGCAGGCGAGGCGATCGCCCTCGCCGAGGAGGAGGACTGGAAGTCGGGGTGGCGCGCGTGAGCGCGGAGGCGACACCGGCTCGCAGGCCCCGCCCGCCCCGCACCCTCGTGCAGAAGCTCGCACCGATCGTGCTGGGGTTCGAGGCGATCGTGGTGTTCCTCGCCGGGCTCACGATCTTCGGCCTGAAGGCGCTGCCTGCCGGGATCGAGCCGTGGTGGGCGATCGTCGCCGGCGCGGTCGTCGGTCTCGCCTGCATCGCGGTCGCCGGCATGATCACGAAGCCGTGGGCGATCGCGGCCGGCTGGGTCATCCAGCTCGTCATCGCCCTGGCGGCGTTCCTCGAACCGGCCATCCTGCTCGTCGTCCTGATTTTCGGCGGCATGTGGGCGTATGCGACGATCATGGGGGCCCGCTTGGACGCACGACGTCCCGCCGAGCCCTCGACCGAGACTCAGACAGAGAGTGAATGACATGGCCACCGAAGAAACACTCGTCCTCGTCAAGCCCGACGGCGTCGCCCGCGGCCTCGCCGGAGCGATCCTGGCCCGCATCGAGGCGAAGGGCTACGCGCTCGTCGACATCCGCCTCGTGGAGCCTGATCGCGACCTCCTCGCCGCGCACTACGCCGAGCACGAGGGCAAGCCGTTCTACGAGCCGCTGCTCGAGTTCATGCTCTCCGGCCCGTCGGTCGCGATCCGTCTCGCGGGCAACCGCGTGATCGAGGGCTTCCGCTCGCTCGCCGGCACCACCGACCCGACCACGGCCGCACCCGGCACGATCCGGGGCGACTTCGGACGCGACTGGGGCCTCAAGGTGCAGCAGAACCTCGTGCACGGCTCCGACAGCCCCGAGTCGGCCGCGCGCGAACTCGGCATCTGGTTCGACTGAGCCCAGACACCGAGAAGCCCGTCCACCGTGAGGTGGACGGGCTTCTTCGTGCCTGGGCTCAGGGTCAGAACAGCAGCTTCGCCATCTCGCCGAGGAAGTCGAGGCCCTGGAGCTGGGCGAGGAGGATGATCAGCGCGTACGCGAGGATCGTGGCAAGCGGAACCCAGGGCAGGAGCTTCTCCGCACGCGCGCGCACCTTCTCGCTGCGGGTGAACGTACCGTTTCGCGTGAGGTGCAGCATCGTCGCGAAGAAGGTCGGGATCGTCACGGCCCAGGTCACCATGCACCACGGGCAGAGGACGAAGAGGTCGTAGAGGCTCTGGCCGATCAGCCAGCACACGAACCCGAAGGCGAAGGTGATCCCCGCGCCGAAGGCCGCCCAGAACCAGCGCGGGAAGCGCGCTCCGGCGAGGAGAGCGACACCGATCACGATGGGTGCCATCCAGCCGGTGAGGCCCAGCAGCGGGTTCGGGAAGCCGAAGACTTCGCCCTGCCAGGACTCCAGGTTCTTGCTGCACTGGATGAACGGGCTCACATCGCACGCCAGCGCCGCCTCGGGATTCTCCAGCAGGGCGAACTTCTCGATCGTCAACTGGAAGGCGGCGAACCACCCGACGATGCCGGCGATGATCAGCCAGACGGCATAGACCACGGGGCGGGTGCGCTGCTCGCTCATATCGGGATTATCCCAGCGACGCCTATGGATGCGGGGAGAACAGGCCGGTGAAAACAGGGGACTCGGACGCGGGATGCCGTATTCCGTGCGACTTGGTGCGATAATGGCCTGTGATGTGATGGACGGCGCCGCCGTTACGCGCATCGCCGCAGACTTCGGGGCCCCATGCCCCACGCGATCAGAGCCATGAGCCGGTCGCACACCGATTGAGTTCGCGGCACCCGCGGGTGCCGCATGAGATTTCGCGGAGCACCTGGTGCACCGCGCAGGGAGCAAGCCAGAGATGGCCGATGAGAACAATGACAACAACGTCCCTACCCTCGACACCTCGGCTGACGCCACGGAGTCGCTGACGGAGCACACGGCGCCTGACGCCGACGCCCCGATCATCGATTCCGAAGCGGTCGCCGTCGCGCTCGCGGAGGCAGAGATCGCCGCGGACGCGGGCGACGCGGGAGCATCCGCTCCGGGCGTCGACGAGACGTCGGTCGCCGACGCGACGCCGGTCACCGACGAAGCGGATGCCGTCGAGGCGCCGGAAGGCGACGCCGAGGTCATCGCCGAGGCACTGGTCGCCTCCAGCCTCGAGATCGAGTCCGACGTGACGCCCGCGGATGACGCGGCGCCGTCGGCCGAGCCGGAGTCGACCGACGAGCCCGAGCAGACGGACGAGTCCGCGACGAAGGAGCCCGAGGCTCCTGCTCCTGTCACCGCGGTGTCGCTGGGACTGCTGCCCGAGGTCTTCGTCTCCCAGGTCTCCACGCAGCTGCACTTCTACGCACCCGAGGTCATTCCGCTCCCGGCCCGCAACGAGCGGCCCGAGCGCAGCGAGCGCATCTTCGACCGCATCGCCGAGCGCGAGCAGGACGAGCCGGCATCCGCACGTCGCGGCCGTCGTCGCCGTGGCGGTTCCGACGGAGACGACCAGCGTGAGCAGCGGGACGAGCCCCGTCAGCGTCAGCGTGTCGTCGAGTACATCACCGAGCCGAAGGCCATCAAGGGCTCCACTCGCCTCGAGGCGAAGAAGCAGCGCCGTCGCGACGGGCGCGACGCCGGTCGTCGTCGCCCGGTGGTGACCGAGGCCGAGTTCCTCGCCCGGCGCGAGTCGGTCGATCGCAAGATGGTCGTCCGCGCCAAGAACGGGCGCACGCAGATCGGCGTCCTCGAGGACGGCGTCCTCGTCGAGCACTACGTCGCCCGCAACCAGGATGCGTCGCTGATCGGCAACGTGTACCTCGGCCGCGTGCAGAACGTTCTTCCCAGCATGGAAGCCGCGTTCGTCGACATCGGCCGCGGCCGCAACGCCGTGCTGTACTCCGGCGAGGTCGACTGGGACGGCGTCGAGACCGGCAACCAGCCGCGTCGCATCGAGCTCGCCCTCAAGCCGGGCGATCGCGTGCTGGTGCAGGTCACCAAGGACCCGATCGGCCACAAGGGTGCTCGCCTCACCAGCCAGATCTCGCTTCCCGGGCGCTACCTCGTGTACGTGCCGGGCGGGTCGATGAACGGCATCAGCCGCAAGCTGCCCGACAACGAGCGCGCCCGTCTCAAGCGCATCCTCAAGGAGGTGCTGCCGGAGTCCTCCGGCGTGATCGTCCGCACCGCGGCCGAGGGGGCCACCGAAGACCAGCTCACGCGCGACGTGCAGCGTCTCACCGCGCAGTGGGAGCACATCCGCAAGCAGGTCGAGAACCAGCAGGCGCCCGCCCTCCTGCACGCCGAGCCCGACCTGCTCGTCAAGATCGTCCGCGACGTCTTCAACGAGGACTTCACGAAGATGCTCATCCAGGGCGACGAGTCGCAGCAGACCATCCGCGCCTACCTCGAGAGCGTCGCCCCCGACCTGCTCGAGCGGGTCGAGGCCTACGAGGACGAGACCGACCCCTTCGACGCGTTCCGCATCACGGAGCAGATCGAGAAGGCGCTGGACCGCAAGGTCTGGCTGCCCTCCGGCGGCTCGCTCGTGATCGACCGCACCGAGGCCATGACGGTCGTCGACGTCAACACCGGCAAGTTCGTCGGCTCGGGCGGAAACCTCGAGGAGACGGTCACCAAGAACAACCTCGAGGCCGCCGAGGAGATCGTCCGCCAGCTGCGTCTGCGCGACATCGGCGGCATCATCGTCGTCGACTTCATCGACATGGTGCTCGAGTCCAACCGCGACCTCGTGCTGCGCCGCCTGATCGAGTGCCTCAGCCGCGACCGGACGAAGCACCAGGTCGCCGAGGTCACCTCGCTCGGACTCGTGCAGATGACCCGTAAGAAGCTCGGGCTCGGCCTGCTGGAGACGTTCAGCGAGGCGTGCGAGGTCTGCGCCGGCCGCGGTGTCATCGTGCACCACGACCCCGTGGTCAAGCACCGCTCCAACGGCAACGACCGCAGCAACGGGAACGGGAACGGCAACAGCCAGGGCAACCGTCGCCAGCGCGGTGGGGGCAACAGCCAGAGCCAGAGCGCTCCGCCGGCGCCGAACGTCACGCACAGCATCCCCGAGGGGGCCAAGTCCGCGCTCGCGCAGATCGCCGCGTCGACCCTCGCACCGAGCCTCGAGCCGGTCGAGATCGCCGCGGATGCCGGGTCCGCCGAGGCTGCGCAGGGCGCTGCTCCCGAGCGCGCCAAGAAGCCCAGGAAGAAGCGCGGCTCCGACCGCAAGGCGCCCAAGTCGCCAGCGGAAGCGCTGCTCGACTCGGTTCTCGACGCGCTGCCGGAGCCCAAGGCTCCCGGTCAGGGCCGAGGACGTCGTCGCGTCAGCACCGCCGCGCTCACCGGTACCCCGGTGTCGGTCAACAACGACTCGTCAGCGGCGCCGGTCACGGCCGCGGACTCGGAGTCCTGAGGCGATCAGTCGTCGCACCAGCTCTTTTCCCTCGACGTGCTCGGCACCCCCGGCGATGAGCCGGGGGACCAGGTCGGCGGGAACGTCGTAATGGTCCAGGTCGAACGCGCGTGCGGGCACGTCGTGCGCCTTCGCGAAGGCGTGCAGCTCGTCGAGATCCGCATCGCTGACCAGGTGCGCCCACAGGCGTCCGTGCGCAGGCCAGAGCGGGTCGTCGACGAGTACGGTCATCCCGCAAGCCTATGACTCGGACACGCCACCCGGCTCGCTTTGCGACACCGTCCCGCATCCGGTAAAGTAGTCCCTTGGTGCGTATGCCGTCCCGTCCTCGTCGGTCGGAGCGGAGAGCCTTGCTTTCGCACTCGTCGTCCTGCGACGCATGCAAGCAACAGTCTTCCCGTGAGATTCTCGGAGCCGCGTGCTCCCCAACGAAACAGGTATGAAGTGGTTTACGCAGTAGTGCGCGCCGGTGGGCGGCAGGAGAAGGTCGAGGTCGGCACGATCGTTCAGCTCGACCGTGTCAAGGCTGCCCAGGGCGAGAAGATCGAGCTTGCCGCTGTGCTGCTCGTCGACGGCGCCACGGTGACCACCGACGCTGACAAGCTGGCGAAGGTCAAGGTCACCGCCGAGGTCATCGGCAACCTCCGCGGCCCGAAGATCATCATCCAGAAGTACAAGAACAAGACCGGTTACAAGAAGCGTCAGGGCCACCGCCAGGAGCTCACGCGCGTCAAGATCACCGGCATCAAGTAAGCCAGAGGGGACTAGGACATGGCACATAAAAAGGGCGCAAGCTCCACCCGTAACGGTCGTGACTCCAACGCTCAGCGCCTCGGCGTGAAGCGCTTCGGCGGTCAGCAGGTCCTCGCCGGCGAGATCATCGTCCGCCAGCGCGGCACGCACTTCCACCCCGGCGTCAACGTCGGCCGTGGTGGCGACGACACGCTGTTCGCTCTGGCCGCCGGTGCGGTCCAGTTCGGCGCGAAGGGCGGCCGCAAGGTCGTCAACATCGTCGCCGCTGCTGAGTGATCACAGCGCGACACTAGTCATCCGGACGGGGCGGGCTTCGGCTCGCCCCGTCCGTGTATCTGCCCGCCGGGACTTCGGCGGGCGGCACAGAACCAAACAGGAGGAGATCGAGACATGGTCACGTTCGTCGACACCGTGACACTGCACCTGCGTGCGGGCAAGGGCGGCAACGGCTGTGTCTCGGTGCACCGCGAGAAGTTCAAGCCTCTTGGAGGTCCGGACGGCGGGAACGGCGGCGACGGCGGCGACGTCGTGCTGGTCGCCGACCCGCAGACCGGCACCCTGCTGTCGTACCACCACTCGCCGCATCGCAGCTCGGGCAACGGCGGACCCGGCATGGGCGATCACCGCTCCGGATTCCTGGGCGAGACGCTCGAGCTCCCGGTCCCCGTCGGCACCGTCGTGAAGAACACCGCCGGCGAGGTCCTGATCGACATGGTCGAGCCGGGGGAGCGCTTCGTCGTCGCCGCCGGCGGTCAGGGCGGTCTCGGGAACGCGGCCCTCGCCACGACGAAGCGCAAGGCGCCCGGGTTCGCGCTCCTCGGCACCCCCGGGTACGAGGGCGATGTCGTCCTCGAGTTGAAGACCGTCGCCGACATCGCTCTGGTGGGCTACCCGTCCGCCGGCAAGTCGAGCCTGATCGGTGCCATCTCGGCCGCCCGGCCCAAGATCGCCGACTACCCGTTCACCACGCTGCACCCGAATCTCGGCGTCGTCCAGTCGGAGAACTTCCGCTACACCGTCGCCGACGTCCCCGGCCTCATCGAAGGCGCGAGCGAGGGACGCGGACTGGGTCTGGAGTTCCTGCGCCACGTCGAGCGCTGCACCGTGCTGCTGCACGTGCTCGACTGCGCCACGCTCGAGCCCGGCCGCGACCCGATCTCCGACCTCGACATCATCCTCGCCGAGCTCGCCGCGTACGAGGTGCCCGAGGGACAGACGCCTCTGCTCGAGCGTCCGCAGATCATCGCCCTGAACAAGATCGACGTGCCCGAGGCGCGCGACCTCGCCGAGATGGTGCGCCCCGACCTCGAGGCACGCGGATTCCGCGTGTTCGAGATCTCCACGGTCTCGCACGAAGGACTCCGCCCGCTCACCCTGGCTCTCGGCGAGCTGGTCGAGAAGCACAAGGCCGAGGCTGTCATCGCGACTCCGAAGGAGCGGGTCGTCATCCGCCCGCGCGGGTCGAAGAAGGACTTCTCGATCCGGGTCGAGGGCGGCACGTACGGCAACATCTACCGCGTCCTCGGCGACAAGCCGGTGCGCTGGGTGCAGCAGACCGACTTCCAGAACGAAGAGGCCGTCGGATACCTGGCCGATCGCCTCGACAAGCTGGGCGTCGAGCTCGAGCTCTTCCGCGTCGGCGCCGTGCAGGGATCGACCGTCGTGATCGGCGAGGGCGACAGCATCGTGTTCGACTGGGAGCCGACGATGAACTCCGCCGCCGAGCTGATGGCCGCGCCCCGAGGAACCGACCCGCGTCTCGCGCCGAACGAGCGTCGCACGACGACGGAACGTCGCGCCACGTACTACGAGCGCATGGATGCCAAGGCCGCTGCTCGTGCGGAGGTGGAGGCTCAGCGCCTCGCGGCTTACCGCGAGGACGGCGAGTGACCGCACGCACCCGCGCCGACCTCGCGACGGCGTCTCGCATCGTCGTGAAGGTGGGATCCTCGTCGGTCAGCGGCGAGTCCTCCTGGCGGATCCCCGTGCTGGTCGAGGCCCTCGCCGCCGCACACGCTCGCGGCGCGGAGGTCGTGCTGGTCTCGTCGGGTGCCATCGCCACCGGCATCCCCTTCCTGCGCCTCGATGCTCGTCCGACGGATCTGGCGACGCAGCAGGCCGCGGCCGCGGTCGGGCAGAACATCCTCGTGTACCGGTACCAGGAGTCGCTGCGTCCCTTCGACATCGTCGCGGGACAGGTGCTGCTCACCACGGGCGATCTGGAGAACCCGACGTCGCGCTCGAACGCCCGCCGCGCGATGGAGCGTCTGCTCGGCCTGCGCATCCTGCCGATCGTCAACGAGAACGACACCGTGGCGACGCAGGAGATCCGATTCGGAGACAACGATCGGCTCGGTGCCCTCGTCGCCCAGCTGATCGAGGCGGACGCGCTTATCCTGCTCAGCGACATCGAGTCGCTCTACACGAAGCCCCCGTCCGATCCCGGAGCGGAGCCGATCGACATCGTCGCACCGGATGCCGACCTCACCGGGCTCGAGTTCGGCGCGACGGTCGTGAACAGCGTCGGGACCGGGGGAGCGGCGACCAAGGTCTCCGCCGCGCGTCTCGCTGCGGCATCCGGCATCGGCGTCCTGGTGACCAGCGCCGACCTCGTCGACAAGGCTCTCGCCGGCGCTGAAATAGGGACCTGGTTCGAACCGGCCATCTCCTAAACTGGGCGGATGACCGACCAGACCCCGCAGGTGCGCCTGGAGCGCGCCAAAGAGGCGTCTCGCGCCACCGCAGCCCTCACCAGCGACGACAAGGTGCGCGCTCTCGAGGCGATCGCCGTGGCTCTCGAGCAGAACAGTGCCCGCATCATCGAGGCGAACGCACGCGACATCGCACGCGGGCGCGAGGACGGCATCGGCGAGTCGCTCATCGACCGGCTGCGGCTCGATGAGAAGCGCGTCGCGGCTCTCGCCGCCGCGGTGCGTCAGGTGTCCTCCCTTCCGGATCCGGTCGGCCGTGTCGTGGGCGGGCACCGCATGCCGAACGGTGTGGCTCTGGAGCAGGTGCGCGTGCCCTTCGGTGTGGTCGGAGCGATCTACGAGGCCCGCCCCAACGTGACGGTCGACATCGCGGCTCTGGCGCTGCGGTCGGGCAACGCGGTCGTGCTGCGCGGCGGGAGCGCCGCGCGCGAGTCCAACACGGTGCTGGTCGAGGTCATGCGCGACGCACTCGAGGGCGCGGGAGTCACCGCCGAGGCGATCCAGACCGTCGACGACTTCGGTCGCGACGGCGCGAAGGCGCTCATGAACGGCCGTGGCTACATCGATGTCCTCGTCCCGCGCGGAAGCGCCGGGCTGATCGAGACCGTGGTCACCGAGTCGACGGTCCCGGTGATCGAGACCGGCGCGGGCAACGTCCACATCCTGCTCGACGAGACCGCGCCCGACGACTGGGCGCGCGACATCGTCGTGAACGCCAAGGTGCAGCGTCCGAGCGTGTGCAACGCGGTGGAGACGGTTCTCGTGCACCGGCAGGCGGCCCCGCGGCTCATCCCGCTGGTCGCCAGCGCGCTGCAGAGCGAAGGCGTCGCGATCCACGGCGACGACATCGTCGCCGGTCTCGTCTCGAACGTGATCCCCGCCACCGAGGAGGACTGGGCGACGGAGTACCTCAGCCTCGACATCGCGATGAAGGTCGTCGATTCGCTCGATGAGGCCCTCGACCACATCCGCCGGTACAGCACGGGCCACACCGAGTCGATCGTCACGACGGATGCGCGCAACGCGGAGCGGTTCCTCGCGGAGGTCGACTCCGCCGTGGTGATGGCCAACGCCTCGACCCGTTTCACCGACGGAGGCGAGTTCGGATTCGGTGCGGAGGTCGGCATCTCGACGCAGAAGCTGCACGCTCGCGGTCCGATGGGGCTCTCCGAGCTGACCAGCACGAAGTGGCTCGCGCGTGGATCGGGTCAGACCCGCGGCTGAGGGCTAGACTGGGGGACGCTGTCCCGCTCAGGATCCCGAAGAGCACGCCACGAAACGGAGTCACGATGAACCTCGTCGCACAGATCGCGATGGCCGCCGCCGAAACAGAGCATCACGGCAACGTCCAGCTCGAGACGCTGATCTTCGGGGTCATCGCCATCATCGTCTTCGCCTTCCTGGCTCTGGTGACCCTGTCGTACAAGAACGTCGCCAACCGTCATTCCGCGAAGGCCGAGGCCTGGGCCGCGAAGCACGGCAAGGACGGACACGAGGCAGGACACGGCCACTAGGCCCTTCATGAATGCTGCTGCGACCACGCGCACCCCGCGCATCGGCGTGATGGGCGGAACGTTCGACCCCATCCATCATGGCCATCTGGTCGCCGCGAGCGAGGTCGCGCACTCCTTCGATCTCGACGAGGTGGTGTTCGTCCCGACCGGCCATCCGTGGCAGAAGTCCGACGTCACCCCCAGCGAGCACCGCTATCTGATGACGGTGATCGCCACGGCATCCAACCCGCAGTTCACGGTCAGCAGGGTCGACATCAATCGTGAGGGACCGACCTACACGATCGACACGCTCCGCGATCTGAAGCGCGATCGGCCCGATGCGGAGCTGTTCTTCATCACCGGAGCGGATGCCGTAGCGCAAATTCTCAGTTGGAGGGACCATGATGAGTTGTGGGAGTTGGCCCACTTCGTCGCGGTCTCTCGCCCAGGACACGTCCTGAGCACCGACGGCCTCCCGAGCGACAACGTCAGCCAACTGGAGGTACCGGCACTGTCGATCTCATCGACGGTCTGCCGTGAACGCGTTCGCGACGATCAGCCGGTCTGGTACCTGGTCCCCGACGGAGTCGTTCAGTACATCGCGAAGCATCATCTGTATCGGAGCAAGGCATGAGTACTTCGGATCAGCAGGATCACGGTCCGCTGACGCGCAAGCAGCTGCGGGAGATCCGCCTGACGGGTTCCACGCCCGTGATCACCCCGGAAGAGGCGGCGGCAGCGGCCGAGACGGCCCCGCCCGCGCCGCCCCTGCCCCGCGCCTCGGAGCCGGTGGAGATCCCTCCCGCCCCCGCCGTCCCCGACGCTGTCGATGATGCGGGCGTCCCGCTGACGCGTCGCCAGGTCCGCGAGCAGGAGCGGATCAAGACCGGTGCTGTTCCCGTGGGCGAAGAGCATGCCCCTGTGCAGGATCAGGCGCCCGCGACGCCCGAGGTCATCGAGCCCGAGGTCGTCGAGCCTGAGGTCGTCGAGCCCGCAGTTGTCGAAGCTGAGGTCGTAGAGCCGGAAGTCAGCGCTCCTGAGACGGTCGAGCCGCAGGCCCCAGAATTCGCCGTGCCGACCCCGGCACCCGCATCGTCGGGCATCGTCTCCGGCGTCCCCGACTTCTCCACTCCCGCCCCGGCCGACACGGCGGGCGACGACGATGACATCGACGACGAGATCGTCGTCGAGCCGGTCCGTGCCTCCGAAGCGTCCGACTCCGTGGGAGCCGTTCCGCTCGAGGTCGTCGAGGAGCCGGCGGATGCCGACCGGCAGGACGACGTGGCCGCCGTCCTCGGCCTCTCAGCGGAGAGCAGCGACCCCACGACCGACGATGTGCTCGCCGATGTCGAGGACGCCGATGACGATGACGTCGCCGCGGATCCTCGCCCGACCGTCAACCCCGCCTTCGGCGAGGGCGTGCTGGCGGATGCTCCTGATGTGCATGCACCGTTCCGCCCCTCGTTCGACGAGCTGCTCACGGTGGGCGACTCCACCGGTTCGCAGCACTCCGCACCGAACGCGCTGATCTTCACCCCGTCGCCGGGGGAGGGATCGCTCTCCGGTCCCGTCGCCTCGACGGGTGAGATCCTGGTGACCGGGTCATACGAGCTCCCGAAGGGCCTCGGCTCGCAGGGCCACGCGCACGGGACCACCGACGGCAAGGACGTCGACGCAGTGCTCATCGACGGCGAGCTGCCGCCGGCATCATCTCCGACTCCGATCGCCGCGAGCTCCGCGGTCAGCACCATCAAGCCCGCCGGCGAGGTCATCCGACCTCCTGCTCCGGAAAAGGGCAACAAACTCATGCTCATCCTGGCGATCGTCGCCGGGGGCCTTGCACTCGCTCTGGGTGTCGCCCTCATCTTCGCCTTCACAACGAATGTGTTCTGATGCAATCACCTGAAACCGCCGAAGAGATGCTGCACCTCGCAGCACAAGCCGCCATCGACAAGGGTGGTGAGGACCTCGTCGCGCTCAACGTGTCGGAGCCGCTGCCGCTCGTCGACATCTTCCTTCTCGTCACCGGAAACAGCGAGCGCAACGTCGCCGCGATCGCCGATGAGATCGAGGACCGGCTGATCGAATCGGGCCATAAGCGCGTCCGCCGAGAGGGTCGTGCCGAGGCACGCTGGGTTCTCCTCGACTTCGGCGACCTGATCGTCCACGTCTTCCACCAGGAGGAGCGGGTCTACTACGGCCTCGAGCGCCTCTGGAAGGACTGCCCCGTCGTCCCGATCGACGTCGCCGAGCCGGCTGCGGATCGTCCCTGACGTGCAGACGCACCTGATCACCGGTGCGGGCTCCGGCATCGGCGCTGTCCTCGCCCGCCGGCTGCTCGCTCGCGGAGATCAGGTCGTCGCGGTCGCGAGAGACCTCGGTCGCGCCCGCGCGATCGCGGCGGAGCTTCCCGGTGTCTCGACGCTGGTGGCGGACCTCGCGAATCCTGGCCGCATCTCCTGGGCGCTCTCGAAGCAGAACCTGCCGGAGCGCATCGACTCTGTGCTGCACGTGGCGGGTGTCGTCGACCTCGGCGCGGTGGCCGACCTTCCGCCGGCGCTGTGGGAGCAGCAGCTGGCCGTGAACCTCGTCGCACCTGCCGAGCTCACGCGGCTCCTCCTCCCGGTGCTGCGCGTGTCACGCGGACAGGTGGTGTTCGTCAACTCGGGCGCCGGTCTGCATGCACACGCCGGGTGGTCGGCCTACGCCGCCTCGAAGCACGGGCTCAAGGCGCTGGCCGACGCCCTGCGGGCGGAAGAGGTCGAGCACGGTGTGCGCGTCACCTCGATCTTCCCCGGACGCACGGCCACGCCGATGCAGGAACGCGTGCATCAGCAGGAGGGCAGCGAGTACGTGCCCGAGCGCTTCATCAGTGCGGATGCCGTCGCGACGACCATCCTCACCGCGCTCGATCTGCCGCGTGATGCGCAGATCACGGATCTGACGGTGCGCCCCGGCGTCTGAGCCGGGTCAGGCCGTCAGACGCGTCCTCCGCGACAGCATCCCGCGCTCTGCGCGCGTCTGCGGAGGGATCGCCGAGAGCAGTGAGCGCGTGTACGGATGCGTGGGATTCCGGTAGACCTCTTCCGTGGCGCCGATCTCGACCATGTGGCCCAGATACATCACGGCGACGCGGTCGGCGATGTGCCGCACGAGCGAGAGATCGTGCGCGATGAAGACGATGGACATCCCGAGGCGCTCGCGCAGATCGCAGAGCAGGTCGATGATCTGCGCGCGGATCGACACATCGAGCGCGGAGACCGGCTCGTCGCACACCAGCACGTCGGGGTCGAGGGCGAGAGCACGGGCGATGCCGATGCGCTGGCGCTGACCGCCGGAGAACTGATGGGGGAAGCGCGACGCCATCTCCGGGGTGAGTCCCACGAGTTCGAGCAGCTCGGCGACGCGGTCGCGCCGGCTGGACGGACTCCCGGTCCGTGTGGCGGCGAGAGGTTCGGCGATGATCTGCTGGACGGTCATCCTCGGATTCAGCGACATGTACGGGTCTTGGAAGACCATCTGCACGCCGCGACGGAGGATCCTGCGATCGCGCAGCCGTCCTCGCGTCACGTCCTCGTCGCGGTAGCGCAGGGTCCCGGCGTCGGGGGAGTCGAGGCCGACCAGCATGCGCGCCAGGGTCGACTTGCCGCTCCCGGACTCTCCGACGATCGCGAGGATCTCGCCGCTGCGCAACTGGAGGTCGACGCCGGCCACGGCAGCCACGCGGTGCGCGCGACGCCCGCTGCCGGAGCGGAAGGTGCGCTCGAGGCCGCGGCCGTCGAGGATCGGGGTGGAGCCGTCGTCCTCGACAGCAGCACTCACGTCCTGCGGCACGGCGTTCAGCAGCTGCAGGGTGTACGGATGCTGGGGTCGGGTGAGGACATCGTCGGCTCTGCCTGCTTCGACGATGCGCCCCGTGCGCATGACGGCGACATGATCAGCGACCTCCATCACGACGCCGAGGTCGTGGGTGATGAGCAGCATGCCCATGCCGAGTCGATCGCGCAGCGAGAGCAGCAGGTCGAGGATCTGCGCCTGGACGGTGACGTCGAGCGCGGTCGTCGGCTCGTCGGCGATGATGAGGTCGGGCTCGAGTGCGATCGCCATCGCGATGAGGATGCGCTGACGCTGGCCGCCCGAGAACTGATGCGCGTAGTCGTGCACGCGCTTCTCCGGGGTGGGGATCCCGACGAGCGTCAGGAGCTCGACGGCGCGCGCCAGAGCTGCGCGCCGGCTGTCCGGCCGGTGGGCGCGGATGAGGTCGACGATCTGATCGCCGATGCTGAGCACAGGATTGAGGGCGGAGAGTGCATCCTGCATCACGAGACTGACTTTGACGCCACGCAGACGGCGGTGCTGCTCGGGGGAGAGGGCGAGCAGGTCGGTGGAGCCGAGCGTCATGCTCGTCGCCTCGACGTCGCCGTTGTCGATCAGGCCCATGATCGCGCGGGCCGTCATCGACTTGCCGGACCCTGACTCGCCGAGCAGAGCGAAGACCTCGCCTTTGCGCACCGTGATGTCGATGTCGTCGACGACACGGTTCGGACGCCCGTCCGTGGACAGCGTGACTGTGAGCCCGCGGACGTCGAGGACGACGCCGTTCTCCGGCGGTGACGTGTTCTCCATGCTTGCCATCATGCCAGGAGCGTACCTCTGAATTGTTTCGAACAGGAAACATCTCAGCCGAATTTGTTCAGCAAGGTTGATATTTGCGCCGAAATCATCGAGATTCGAGAAATCTCCCACGCGTCGATCGGGAGAGGCATCCGCATCACCGAACCGAAGGAGCGCATTCGTGCTCGAAGAAGCAGACCGCTACAGCGGCTACACCGCCTACGACTACCTCGAAGCAGGCAAGGACTACCGCGAGTTCCGCTACGCGAAGCAGATCGGCCGCGTGCCGGCATACGAGGGACTCGAGCTCAGCGACACCCAGAAGGAGCGCACCGAGCGCCTGTTGCGCGAGGAGACCGTCATCTCCCTGCACGAGCATGTGCAGGTGTTCCCCGAGGACATGGGCGAGCTCCGCGACCACATCCGTCAGGGCCGCGAACCCACCGGCTACCAGGGGCTGGCGCGCTCTGGTCTCACCGCCGTCTTCGACAACGGCATGGACGGCACCTGCTGCATCTCCAGCGACGCCGGCTGGAGGTATCAGGACGTGCTCTTCGACCTCGGCGTGCGCATGGCCGACCTCGCGCACCAGGACTTCGTCATCAAGGCCGAGTCGATCAAGGACATCCGTTACGCGGCGGAGACCGGTCGAGTGGCCCACATCTTCGCACTCGAAGCGTCGACGATGATCGAGAACGAGGTCGATCGCCTGGACGTGCTGTACGGTTTCGGCGTGCGCCAGATGGGCATCGCCTACTCGGAGGCGAACATGCTGGGCGGCGGCCTCAAGGAGCGCGGCGACGGCGGCCTGACGTACTTCGGCGAGCGCGCGGTCGAGCGCATGAACAAGCTCGGCATCGCGATCGACATCTCCCACTCGGGCGACCAGACGTGCCTCGACGTGATCGCGCACTCCCAGAAGCCGGTGTTCATCACGCACGCCGGTGCGCGCGGCCTGTGGCCGACGAACCGCATGAAGACCGACGAGACCATCATCGAGTGCGCGAAGCGCGGCGGTGTGATCGGCATCGAGGCGGCGCCGCACACGACGATCTCGCCGCAGCATCCGAAGCACTCGCTGGAATCCGTGATGGACCACTTCCAGTACTGCGTCGACCTGGTCGGTCTCGAGCACGTGAGCTTCGGTCCGGACACGCTCTTCGGCGACCACGTCGGACTGCACGACGCCTTCTCGTCGAACCTGTCCCTCGGCCAGGCGCACGCCAACGTCGAGTACGAGAAGCAGCCGTACGTCGACGGCATCGAGAACCCGGCCGAGGCGTTCTACAACATCATCGGCTGGCTTGTGAAGCACGACTACTCCGACGACGAGATCCGCGCCGTCGTCGGTGGGAACACCATGCGCGTACTCGAGGAGGTTTGGGTCTGATGAAGCACAGCAAGTACCTCGCACTCGGCGCCGCCGCGGCTCTCGCCGTCGGTCTCGCCGCGTGCGCCCCCACGGCTCCGGAGCCGGGCGAGACATCCGGAAGCACCGGTCCGAGCGATGAGACGCTCAGCATCGGCACGACGACCGACGTCGTGAACTTCAACCCGGTGCTCGGAAACAGCCGGACCGACTCCTGGATCACGAACCTGATGTATCCGCACCTGCTGAGCATCAGCGAGGACGGCACCAAGGAGGCCCACGTGGCCACCGACTGGGGCTACGTGGACGACACGACCGGGTTCTACGAGATCCGCGACGACCTCACGTGGAGCGACGGCGAGCCGCTCACCGCCGAGGACGTCGCCTGGACCCTGAACGCGGTCAAGCGCGATCAGGCGCCCGGGACGTTCTTCGGGCAGCTGGGCAACCTCGACACCGCGACCGCGGTCTCGGACACCCGCGTCGAGCTCACACTCACGCAGCCGGACTCGTCGATCATCGAGGAGATCGGGTTCTGGGGCGTCGTCGTGCCGAAGCACGTCTTCGACCCGAAGGGCTCGATCGCCGAGTTCGCGAACGACGGCAGCGACGGCGGCTGGGTCGGCATGGGCCCGTTCGTCCTGAGCGACTTCCAAGTCGGCCAGCACTACACGCTCGAGCGTGTCGAGGACTACCCGCTCGTCGAGGGCGGCGTGCCCGGCCCCGCCGAGGTCGTCTACCGCGTGTACCCCGACGTGAACACCGAGATCCTCGCGCTGCAGAGCGGCGAGATCGACGTGATCGCGAACGCCCTTCCGCCGGCGCAGGTCGAACAGCTCAGCAGCACCGACGGGCTGCAGGTCATCGAAGCGGCCGGACTCGGCTACGCGCACCTCGTGTACAACATGGAGAAGCCGGACCTCGCGAAGACCGAAGTGCGTCAGGCCCTGGCGCATGCGGTGGACTACGACGCGATCCGGACGGTGGTGCTGCAGGATCAGGCCGTCTCGACCGGGTCCAGTGCGCTGATGCCGGTGCTCGCGAAGTACTACGACGATTCGGTGAAGGAGTACGAGTTCGATCCCGAGAAGGCGCGCTCTCTCATGGAGGACGCCGGATACACGGCGGATGCCGGCGGCAACTTCCCGGTCTCGTTCCGCCTGATCTACTCGCTGCAGGACAGCGTCACCAGCCAGTGGGCGCAGATGGTGAAGGACTCCGCGGCCGAGGCGGGCATCACGATCGAGCTCCAAGGCACCGAGCGGAACACGTACCTCTCGATGACCAGCGAAGGGGACTACGACATCTATGCGGGCAACTTCGCCATCATGGACGACCCGGTGACGAACTTCGCCCTGTCATACCTGCCGGGTGGAGCGATCAACTACACGCACGTCGACGACCCCGAGCTGAACGCCCTGATCGAGG
Source organism: Microbacterium sp. A8/3-1 (assembly GCF_040267695.1). Taxonomy (NCBI): domain Bacteria; kingdom Bacillati; phylum Actinomycetota; class Actinomycetes; order Micrococcales; family Microbacteriaceae; genus Microbacterium; species Microbacterium sp. A8/3-1. Next base: position 471,007 of record NZ_CP158357.1, read on the forward strand.
AGGGCATGGTCACCTTCGACGAGGACGAGAAGATCTCGATCATGCGCGATGCGAACAAGATCGTGCACGAGCAGGTCTACGACAACATCATGTACACGCAGAACCTGTTCTTCGCCGCCAGCGACGAATGGGCCGGCTTCATCTCGAAGCCGAGCGAGCTGCTCTCGATCGTGAACCCGCTCTCGCTCGCGAGCGCGCACCCGGTCGAATAACCACTGAAATCTCGAGGAAGGTCGCCCGGGTGTCCCGAGCATCGTTCATTCTCCGTCGCGCAGGTCGAGGTCTGCTCACGATCTGGTTCGCCGTGACCGTGACGTTCCTGCTCCTGCGGCTGCTTCCCGGTGACCCGGCGCTCGCGCTGGCGAGCCCGAACATGACGGACGACATCCGGGCGACCATCCTCGAGCAGTACGGGCTCGACCAGCCCCTGATCGTGCAGTACGGCCTCTACATGTGGCAGCTGGTCCAGGGCAACCTCGGGATCTCGTTCACGCAGTCGATCCCGGTGCTCGACGTGCTCCTGCAGCGGCTGCCCTGGACGCTGCTGCTGACGCTCACGGCCCTGGCGCTGACGATCATCATCGGCATCCCGCTCGGAGTCGCGGCCGCCTCGCACAAGGGCCGCTTCATCGACCGGGCGGTGCAGATCGTCGGTGTCACGGGACAGTCCCTGTTCGTTCCCAGCGTGGCGATCCTGCTCCTGTTCGTCTTCGGGCTGAACCTCGGCTGGTTCCCGATCGGCGGCGCGTACACGAACAACACCTACGGTCTCGAGTGGTACCTCAGCGTCGCCCAGCACCTCGTACTCCCGGCCGTCTCGCTCATGCTGATCCAGGTCGGGTCCTACGTGCTCACGATGCGCTCGACGCTCATCGAGACGCTCGGCGAGGACTATATCCTCCTCGCCAAGGCCAACGGGCTTCGCGGCAGGCGCATCCTCTGGAAGCATGCGCTCCGCAATGCGCTGCTGCCGACGACCACCCTGATCGGCCTGCAGCTCGGGTTCCTCGTCGGCGGGGCGGTGCTCACCGAGACGGTGTTCGCCTACCCGGGCATCGGCCGTGGCATCTACGAAGCGGTCACGCAACTCGACTTCCCGGTGCTGCAGGGCGCCTTCCTGATGCTCGCCACCACGGTCGTGGTCGCGAACACCGCCACCGACATCATCTACGGCTACCTGGACCCGAGAGTGAAGACCTCATGACCGCGCCGCTCCCTTCCGCCGTCCCCCTCGCTCCCAGCGAGCCCGCCGCCGTCGGCAGCGAGCGCGCCGGCGCGCACACCTGGCGGGCGTTCCGCCGCGATCCGCTCGGCATGATCTCGCTCGGGCTGCTGATCCTGCTCGTGATCATCGCGCTGGCGGCGCCACTCATCGCACCGTATCCGGCCAGCTACGGACCCGACGTGCTGCGGCCGCCGAGCGGCGACCACTGGTTCGGGACCGACGCGCTCGGTCGAGACGTGTTCGCCGAGGTCATCTGGGGTACACAGCAGAGCGTGCTCGTCGCGGTCGCAGCGTCGGTGATCGCGATCGTGTTCGGCACGATCATCGCGGTGATCGGCGCCTACTTCCGCAAGCTCGACAGCATCATCAGCGTGATCGTCGACATGACGCTCTCGCTGCCCGTGCTGCCGCTCATGATCCTGATCGCCGCGCTCGTGGGTCCCAGCACCTCGACGATCATCTTCGTCGTCGCGGCGTTCTCCTGGCCCGAGGTCACGCGCCTCGTGCGCTCTCAGGCGCTCACGGTGGTCGGTCTGCCGTACGTCGACGCGTCGCGGCTCATGACGACATCGCCGCTGTGGATCATCTCGCGGCACGTCCTCCCTGCGGTCACCCCGGTGGTGGTCGTTTCGGTCGTGGTGACGGCGTCGCGCGCCGTGCTCTCCGCCGCGGGCCTCGCCTTCCTCGGTCTGGGGGATCCGACCACGTGGTCGTGGGGGCGCATCCTCTACGAGGCGCAGCAGGCGGGTGCGATGGTGAGCGCGTGGTGGCTGACGCTCTTCCCGTCCATCGCGATCCTGGTCCTCGTGCTCTCGGCGACGCTGCTGTCGATCGCCTACAACGACGCGCGCAACCCGCGCCATCTCGCCCGCTAGGAGGCCGACATGACCGTGTTCGACCAGCGTCTCGACCCTGCGTTCTTCGACCGGGTGCAGGCCCGTGTGCGCGATCGTATGGCGGAGGAGGGCTTCGACGCCTTCCTGACCGACCACCCGGAGGACATCGCCTATCTCACCGGGTTCTTCCACCACCCGTCGGAGCGGCCGGTGGCGGTCTGGATCGAGGCCGGCGGGCGGGTCGTGATGCTCCTGCCGGAGCTCGAGCGGGAGTACGCGCAGTCGCAGTCGGCGCGCGCCGAGCTGGTGGCGTTCTTCGAGTTCCCCGGCATCGTGTCGCCGTTCGCGGTGCTCGCGACAGCGGTGGCGCCGAGGGGCCGGGTCGGCTTCGCCTCGACCATGCCCTACGAGCGCCTCGCTGCCGCGCGGGCCGCGATGAGCGGTGCGGAGCTCGTCGGGTCCGACCTTCTCACCCGAGCCCGCTACGTGAAGTTCCCCGAGGAGGTCGCCCTGCACCGCGAGGCGGCGCGCATCACTGATCGGATGCTGGACGCGGGCGTGCAGCTCGTCTCCGACGCGGTCGCCGCCGGCGGCGACCTGCCCACCGAGGCCGAGCTCGAGCGTCACGTGACGTCGACGGGCACCGCCCTGATGTACGCGGAGCACCGCAACGTGGTCGTCGCCTCGCTGCTCGCGGGCGGGCTGGTCTACTCCGGGGCGAACTCTGCTTTCCCCCACGGTCTGCCCTCCGTCAACCGGCTGAAAGCGGGAGACACCTTCATGCTCTCGCTCGGTTGCGCGGTCGGCGGACGTTTCATCGAAGGCGAGCGCACGTTCGTGCTGGGGGAGCCGACCCCCGACCAGCGCCGCTATCACGACACGATCCGTGCCGCCCAGCAGCTCGGCCGCGAGACGATCCGCGCGGGGCTCGAATGCCGCGAGGCCAACCGTCTCTGCCTGGACGTGATCCGCGAGGCGGGACTCGGCGAGTTCATCCGCCACCGTCAGGGGCACGGCATCGGCCTCGGCATGCATGAGGCGCCGTGGCTGGAGGACGGCGACGCCACCGTGCTCGAGGCGGGCATGGTCGTGTCGAACGAACCCGGCATCTACGTGCCGGGCCATGCGGGCTACCGCATCAGCGACAGCATGCTCGTGACAGACGACGGCGCTGAGGCGCTCACGACCTTCCCCCGCGGTCTCGACGACTGCACCATCGCGCTCTGACGCATCTGATCTCGAGAAAGAGGACGACATGACATCCACCCCGCCGGTTTCCCCGGAGTTCGCCGCCGCGACGAGCGCCTACGAATGGGTCGAGATCAACGGCAACCATCTGGCGGTCGAGGTGCTCGGTCCTGAGGGTGCTCCGGTCATCATCACGCATCACGGTGCCCCCGGACTGGGGTCGAGGGCGGAGCCGCGTGCGAGCTTCGGCCGTCTCGCCGACGAGTACCGCGTCGTGGTCTTCGATGCCAGGGGGAGCGGGCAGAGCGAGGGGGAGGGAACGTACAGCCACGAGCAATGGGCCGCCGACATCGACGGTCTGCGTGAGTGGATCGGAGCCGAGAAGATCGTCATGGCCGGCGGATCGTACGGCGGATTCATGACGATGGAGTACGCGCTGCGCTACCCGGACCGCGTCGCGGCGATCGTGCTGCGGGACACGTCGGCCGACAACTCCAACGCGCACCTCGCCCGCGAGAACGCCCTGGCCTCCGACCGCGTGGCGATCGACATGGAGAAGTTCGATCGCATCGACGTCGGCCAGGTCCGCGACGATGAGGACCTGAAGGACTGCTGGCGCGAGATCCTGCCCCTGTACGACTTCGTGTACGACCCGGATGCCGTCGAGCGGAAGGTCCAGGCGACGCCGTACCGGTACCGCGCCCACAACTACGCATTCTCGGTGAACCTCCCGAACTACGACCTGAAGCCGCGTCTTCCCGAGATCGCGGTGCCGACACTCATCACCGTGGGCCGGACCGACTGGATCACGCCAGTATCGTGTAGCCAGGTGATCGCCGACCTCATCCCGGACTCCGAGATGGTCGTGTTCGAGAAGTCGGGTCACTCCCCGCAGATCGAGGAGGCAGAGGCGTGGACCGAGACCGTGCGCACGTTCCTGCACCGGGTGTACCCGCCGCTGACACGATGAGCAGTATTCACATCGGCCGCGAGTTCAGCGATCTCGACCGTCGCATCGTCGTCGCCCTGCAGCAGGACGGGCGAGCGAGCTGGACGTCGATCGCCGAGTTCGCCGGAGCATCCGTCTCCACCGTCACCCGACGCGGTCAGCAGCTGCTGTCCGAGGGCGTGGTGCAGGTCGGGATCGTTCCGACGCTCGGCAGCGAGGGGCACGTGGAGACGTTCTTCGTGCGGATCAACTGCACGCCCGGGTCGCAGCTCGCCGTCGCGCAGAAGCTGATCGGATCGCCGTACGTGCGATTCGTCACCCTCGTGACGGGCAAGTTCGACGTGTTCGCCGAGGTCGTGATCCCCGGTGACTCGGCGACGTACGCGCACGTGCTCACCGATCTCCAGGGGATCCCCGGGGTCGAGCGATGGCGCAGCGATCTGGTGGTGCACACCTACAAGGTGAGCTTCGACTGGGGGCGTCAGCTGTACGACGCGCACGCCGAGGCGACGAGCGACCCGAAATCGTACATGCCCGCGCCGAACACCTGCGATCCGACGCATTTCGATGACGCGGACCGCGCGATCGTCGAGGAGCTCCGGCACAACGGCCGCGCATCGTTCCTGTCGATCGGTGCGAAGCTCGACATGAACGAGAGCAGCGTGCGCCGTCGCTACGAGCGCATGCGCAACGGCGGCTGCCTCACGACCGTCACGATGGTCCCGGCATCCGCTCTGGGGATGAGCGCCGAGACGCTGCTGATCCTGCGCGTGGAGCCGTCGAGGATCGCATCTGTCGCGCAGACGCTCGCGCAGCACGTATCCGTCCGCTTCCTCGCGGCAGCGCTCGAGGAGAACTCCCTCTACTGCGAGATCATCCTCCCGAGCACCGAGACGCTGCACGACTTCCTCACCGGGACGATCGCGCACCTGAAGGGCGTGCGCGGCTGGAACGCCTCGATGGAGCTCGTCTTCATGAAGCGCGGCTTCATCGAGACGCCTTGGTGGCGCGCGCAGGTCGCCTCGGCGGGCGGGACCGAGGTCGAGGTCTAGGTCGCGTCGTCGTCAGCCTCGTCGTCGACGCCGGCCGCGACACGGTCGGCCTCGGCGCTGTCGACCAGCGCATCGTCGATGTCGGTGTCGGGCACCTGCTCGCCGTCGACCTCCCTCGTCGGAACGCCGTCGGGGGTGTCGTCATCCGGGAAGGGGACGACGGGCGGGATCGGGTTGGACATGATCGCATCCTTTCGCGTGGTGGATCTGGATGCGGACACCGTACGACCTGCGCGGTCGCGCGACGGAGCGGGTTGACCGCGGGGGAACTCCGCGGTAGGACGGGAAAAGCCCCCGAGGATGAACCTCGGGGGCTTTCGTTGTGGACCTGGGGGGACTCGAACCCCCGACCCCCTGCATGCCATGCAGGTGCGCTACCAGCTGCGCCACAGGCCCAGAACGCCGCTCCGAACTTCCCGGAGCAACTTGAAAAGAGTACTACACGAATCCGCGCGAGCACCAATCGGAGCGGGGGTCCCGGGCGCGTCGTCCCGGGTGCGGAACAACGGCGTGCTCGAGGACGTTCGATTCATCGTGAGCATCCTCGACAGCCTCGTGATCGGTGCAGGGCAGGCCGGCCTCTCGTCGTCGTTCCACCTGTCCCGCCTCGGGATCTCGCACGTCGTCCTGGACTCGGGCGACCGGCCCGGCGGAGCGTGGCAGCACCGCTGGGACGCGCTGACGATGCGCGACGTGCACGGAGTCGCGGAGCTCCCTGACGACGTCGCTCCACCGCGTGATGACGAGCGCGCGAACGTCGCGGTGCCGGCGTACTTCGACGCCTACGAGCAGAAGCATGCGCTGCCGGTGATCCGGCCGGTGAAGGTCGATCGCGTCGAGGATCGCGACGGTCTTCTCGTCGTGCGCGCCAGGGAGAGGGAGTGGACCACCCGCACCCTCGTGAACGCGACGGGCACGTGGACGCATCCGTTCCTCCCGCACGTCCCCGGCATGGAGACCTTCGTCGGCGAGCAGCTGCACACGGTCGACTACCCCGGTCCCGCGCACTTCCTCGGTAAGCGCGTGCTGGTGCTCGGGGGAGGAGCATCGGCTGTGCAGTTCCTCGGCGCCCTCGCCCCTCTCACCGAGACGCTGTGGGTCACCCGCCGCGAACCCGTCTGGCGCACGGACGACTTCTCCCCGGAGGCGGGGGCTGCGGCGGTCGCGCTCGTCGAGCAGCGCGTCGCGGCCGGGCTCCCTCCGCAGAGCGTCGTCAGCGTCACCGGTCTCATGCTCCGTCCCCAGGAACGCGAGGCGGAGCGGCTCGGCGCCTACGCCGACCGCCGCCCGATGTTCGAGCGGATCGAGGCCGACGGCGTGCGCTGGGCGGACGGGTCGTTCGAGCGCGTCGACGTGATCCTGTGGGCGACCGGCTTTCGTCCGGCGACCGCGCATCTCGCCCCGCTCCACCTCCGCAGCGCCGCAGGTGGCATCCAGCTCGATCGGAACGGCCGGGGGACGACCGCGGTCGCCGATCCTCGGATCCAGCTGGTCGGATACGGTCCGTCCGCGAGCACGATCGGTGCGAACCGTGCAGGACGTTCCGCGGCGAAGCGCGTGCAGCGGATGCTGCGCCTCGCAGAGACCCCTGTGCCCGCCGGCTGACGGCGCCATCGACGCGAAACCTGTGTTCGGTAGGCAGCGCACCCCGTCGCTACGCTGAGGGCATGCTTCGCATCGTGTTCCTGGTCGTCTGGCTGTTGCTCTCGGTCTGGCTGCTCATCTGGGTGGGCGAGGGCCTCTTCGGCGTCGACCAGCGCCATTCGATCCTCCCGTTCTCCGGCGAGGACACGCTGGGCGGGCCGATCTTCATCGGCGTCGCCTGGGGGCTGCTGCTGACCTTCGGCGGGGTGTTCCTCGGCTTCAGCGGTCGCAAGAGTCCGCGAGGCGAACAGCAGATCGGCGTGGGCTCGATCGTGGAGGTCTCCCGCACCGGGCTGACCATCAACGACGTGCCGCAGTACGACGTCTTCGTCCGGGTGACGCCGTCCGCGGGAGACGACTTCATCGGGCAGCTGCGGATGCTGGTGGAGGCCACCGATGCCGCTGCTCTGCAGGTCGGCCAGCCGCTGTCCGTGCGGTACAGCCTGACGGATCAGGACACCGTCGAGCTCGCCGATCCCTCCGAGCCGGCTGTCCGGGACGCACTTCTGCAGTGGCGCATCGACCGCGGGCTGATCGATCCGAGTCAGGTGCGAGCGCGGACCACCGGCATCTCGGTCCCGGCATCCGTCCTCGAGGTCCGTCCGACGGGCCGCCGGCGCGAGGGGCAGAGCGAGCTCGCCCTGAGGGTGCTGATGGCTCCGGAGGGCGCGGCGACATGGGAGGCCGACACCACCGTCTTCGTCTACCCGCAGGCGATCTCCCACCTGCAGGTCGGCGCGCCGATCTGGGCGTTCTACCGTCGGGAGGATCCGCAGACGGTCGCGATCACGATCGAGAAGGAGGTCGGGCGATGAACCCCCTGGACACGCTGATGTGGCTGCTGAACTTCCCGGCGGCGCACGGCTACGCGATGGTCTTCATCGCGGGCTTCTCGATCCTCGGCCTGTTCGCGATGTCGGTGCGCGCCGCCTCACCCGGCGGCGAGCTCCGCGCCATCCGCGCGCGCGAGGGCCTTCTTCGTCCGGAGGAGCAGGCACGTGGACAGGTCGGCGGACGCATTCTTCGCGTCTTCTTCCGCATCCTCGCGTTCGTCATGCTGGGATCCCTGGTGATCGGCATCCTGAGCCTCACGGGCGTTCCGGTGACGCGCGCCTACATCCACGACAACGGCCGCCCGACCACGGCGACGATGGACGGCGACTGGGTGACCTTCACGACGGCCGAGGGCGTCGAGTACACGCTCGAGAGCAACTTCTTCACCCCGGCGGTCTACCCGGACCGTGACAGCTACCTGCCGAGCGGTTCGCCCGTGGTGGTGCGGTATCTGGCATCGCACCCGCAGGCGTTCGTGATCGACAGCACGCAGACTCCGCGCTGACGCCGGCCCCGAGGTCGCACCCGGAGCGTAGGGTGAGGAGCATGTCGCGCATCATCGTGTTCGGCGGCCACGGCCGCATCGCCCTGCTCCTCGCGCCCCTGCTCGTAGAGCGAGGTGACGAAGTCACCGGAGTCATCCGCAACCCCGACCACGCCGGCGATGTCGAGGCGGGCGGCGCCAGCGCGCTGGTCGCCGACATCGAGACCATGGACGTCGAGGCTCTGGCCGAGATCATCCGCGGTCACGACGTCGTCGTCTGGTCGGCCGGTGCAGGCGGGGGAGACCCGCAGCGCACCTACGCCGTCGATCGGGACGCCGCGGAACGATCGATGGATGCAGCGGAGCTCGCAGGGGTGCGCCGCTACGTCATGGTGTCCTGGATCGGTTCGACGGCCGATCACGGCGTTCCCGAGGGAGACTCGTTCTTCGCCTACGCCGATGCCAAGTGGGCAGCCGACGAGCACCTGCGCGGCACCGGGCTGGAAGGCACGATCCTCGCTCCCGGAACGCTCACCCTCGATGACCCCACGGGGCGCATCCTGATCGACCCCGACGGCCGCGGAGAGGTGTCCCGCGCCGACGTCGCGGCCGTGATCGCCGCCTCGCTCGTCGAACCCTGCACGATCGGGCGCACTCTCCGTTTCGGCAACGGCGGCGAGCAGACCGCGCTTCCCATCGCCGAGGCGCTCGCCTGCTGATCACGCCGCAGGGAAGAGACAGCGGGAAGGGCACCGGGATGCGTCGACGCCGCGGTTGGGCGACCACCGCCCTCGTGGGGATCGCCGTCGCGACGCTGTGCGTCGGATCGGCCGCGTCGGCGACGTCCACGACGGGCGCCCCTGCCCCGGCGGCCGCCGCGGTGCCATCCGGACCGAGCGATCGCGCCGAGGAGCTCGTCGCCCGGATGACGGTGGCGGAGCAGGCCGCGAGCATCGTCATGGGACACGTGCCGGAGACGGATGCCGGTGCCCTCCACTCCTACATGGAGTCCGGACTCGGGGGCTTCATCCTGATGGGTGCCAACATCCCGGCGACCGAGGCCGAGCTCCAGAGCCTCACGGCTGCGCTCACCGTCGATCCGGCCCTTCCGCCGTTGATCGCCGTCGACCAGGAGGGCGGCCTCGTCTCGAGGCTGAACGGCGACGACTTCGCCGCCTCGACGACACTGAAGGATCGTCCGGTCGACGAGGCCGCTGCCGCCTTCGCCGCCCGCGGCTCGCTCGTCGCCCGTGCCGGCATCACGGTGAACTTCGGAACGGTCGCGGACTTCACGGCCGACACAGCATCCTTCAGCTACGGGCGCTCGCTCGGCAGCGATGCGACGACGGCAGCCGATCGGGTCGCCGCGGCCACGACGGCCCAGGAGCAGTTCGTCGGCTCGACGCTCAAGCACTTCCCGGGCCACGGGGCGGCGCCGGGGGATTCGCACAGTGCGATCCCGAGCACTCCGATGGGGCTGGAGGAATGGCGTGCGACGGAGGCTCTGCCCTTCGCCGCCGGCATCGACGCGGGCGCGTCGCTGCTCATGTTCGGCCACCTGTCCTACACGTCGGTCGATCCGGCGCCCGCCTCGCTGTCGGCGACGTGGCACGAGATCGCGCGAGATGAGCTCGGATTCGAGGGGGTCGCGGTGACCGATGATCTGGGCATGCTGCTGTCGTCCGGGGATCCCGCGTACGCGGATCCGGTGGCCAACGGGGTGGCCGCCGTCGCCGCGGGCAACGACCTCGTGCTGATGATCGCCGGGTCCGATGCACAGACCGCGGGACAGATGGCCGCGGGTATCGCTGCCGCCGTCGACGCCGGCTCGCTCCCGGCCGAACGCCTGGCCGAGGCGGCCACACGCGTGATGACGCTTCGCCTCGCTCTGTCCGCGGCGACCGCGCAGTGGTCGGTGTGCTCGGACTGCGAGCCGGTGGACTGAGCCTCAGGCTGCTTCGGCCGTGCTCTCCCCGAGCCAAGCCGCGAGCAGTGCGGATCGCAGGGCGATGCCGCGGTCCGCGAACTCGCGCTGACGGCGCACGTACTCGCTCTTCCCCTCGACGGTCTCGATCGGCACGGGCACGATGCCCCAGGCCGAGAGGTCGTAGGGCGCGGCCTCCATGTCGAGCAGACGGATGTCGCGCGCGAGCTCGAACGTGTCGAGCAGCAGCTCACCCGGGATCAGCGGCCCGAGCTTCATCGCCCACTTGTACAGGTCCATCCCGGCGTGCAGGCAGCCCGGCTGCTCGAACAGCGGCTGCTCATCGCGCGACAGAGAGGTGCGATTGCGCGGCACGGCGTCGGGCGTGAAGAAGCGGAAGGCGTCGAAGTGCGTGCAGCGCAGGTCATGATTCTCGACGACCGCATCGGTGCCCGCCTGTCCGAGCCGCAGCGGCACCGGATGCCGGTGCTCGTCGGCGCGGTACACCATCGCCCACTCATGCAGGCCGAAGCATCCGAACTGGCCGGGACGCGAGGCCGTGCGGCGCAGCATCCGCTCGATGAGGCCGGCGAGCTCCGACTTCTCCGCAGCGAAGGCCTGGGCGTCTGGCACCACGGAGTCCATCGTCGAGCCGGGGGAGTACCAGCGCCAGGAGGCGCGCTCGGGGGCATCCGCCAGCTCGATGCCGGCCCCCGGGTGCCATCGCCGCAGCTGTGCGGGCTTGTAGGCGTAGTAGATGAAGAGGAAGTCCCACACCGGATGCTTCTCGCCGCGCGCGGCGCGGTCGCGATGCGCGGCCGTCAGGGCGTCGGCCCGCTCCTGGTGGGCGCTTTCGCGCACCAGCCACTCCTCGCGTGCCAGCGCCATGTCAGTGCAGGATGCCGGCCTCGCCGAGCTGATCGCGGAGCCCTGCGCCGTCTTCGGCGCTGACCCAGGGAGCGGAATCCGCGGCGTGCGGCTCCGACTCGGCACGACCACCGGCGAGAACGGCTTCGGCGGGGAGCAGGCGACGGATCGCGACGCCCGCCACGGACTCGGGATGCTCCTCCATGAACTGCGTGTAGATGGACTCGTCGTGCTGACCGTCGTCGCCGATCAGCAGCCACTTCACGTGCGGGAACTCGGAGGCGAGCCGGCGGAGGTTGGTGAGCTTGTGCTCGCGTCCGCTGCGGAACCAGCGGTCGTGCGTGGGACCCCAGTCGGTGAGCAGCATGGATCCGGCCGGGAACAGGTGGCGGCTGAGGAAGCGCCACAGAGTGGGGGCGACGTTCCACGCGCCTGTCGACAGGTAGACCATCGGGGCGCCGGGGTGCTGACGCAGCAGCTGGTCGAGGAGCACGGCCATGCCGGGGACCGGGAGGCGCGCATGCTCGTCGAGGACGAAGGAGTTCCAGAAGGCGATGAACGGGCGCGGGAGGGCGGTCACCATCACGGTGTCGTCGACATCGGACAGCACCCCGAAAGTGGTGCTCGCGGCGACGATGAAGGCGCGGGCCTCGACGGGCTCCTGTCCCTCGACCGAGATCGTGAAGGTCTGCCACCCTGGCTCGAGATCCGCGTGGATGACGGTGTCGACGACGCCCCCGCGGTCGGCGACCACCTGGTGCGTCGAGCCGCCGACATCGACGGTGACGGCAGCGAAACTCACCGGGATACCGACGAAGCTGCGCCATCCGCGCACACTCGCGGGTTCGCCGTCGCGTGTGCGGCGCTGCGGAGGAACGATCAGCACACGGCCGACGACGCGCACCCAACCCGGTCCGCCGTAACCGGGGAACGGCAGGATCGTCGCGACCCGTCCACGGCGTCGCGCGCGGCCCTCACGCCAGACGTGGAGGCGGTGCTCGAGTCGCGCGAACCAGTGGATCCGGGGCGCCGGGGGTGCGGAAGCCATTGCCTCAGTCTTTCACGTCGGCGTCGGTCTCCGCGTCCTCCGAGTTCAGGTGACGGGATTCCAGACGCTGCAGCAGCTTCTTCCCCAAGAAGGCGAGCACGAGGAACAGCGCGATGATGCCGACGAAGATGTACCCGGCGAAGTGCACGCGGTCGACGAGTTCCCGGAAGCTCCCGGCCGCCAAGGACGAGACGCTGACGTACGCGGTGGCCCAGATGACGCACGCGGGTGCCGTCCAGGCGAGGAAGCGGCGGTACGGGTACTCGCTCATGCCGACGGTGAGCGGGACGAGCGAGTGCAGCACCGGCAGGAACCGGGACAGGAAGATGGCAATGCCGCCGCGGCGCGCCAGGTAGTTCTCGGCGCGCACCCAGTTCTTCTCGCCGATCCGCCGTCCCAGCCACGACGAGCGGATGTGCGGCCCGAGCCAGCGGCCCAGGAAGAAGCCGATGCTCTCGCCGATGAGGGCGCCGATGACGACCGCGACGCCCATCGCGATGCCTTCCAGAGGGCTGGCGACGCCGATCGACGCGATGATCACGATCGTGTCGCCCGGGACGATGAGTCCGATCAGGATGCTCGTCTCCAGCATGACGGCGAGCCCGGCGACGAGGGTGCGCGTGACCGGATCGATCGACTGCACGGTGTCGAGGAGCCAGAGCAGGAGGTCGTCCACCTCATGAGGATACGGGAGCAGGCCGGTCCTAGGCTGGACAGGTGCGCGAACGCCTGAGTCCCCGAGAGCTGCCCGGGTGGGTGGACCCGGCGCGCGTGTTCCGGATGCTGGAGGCGCAGGCAGCCGACGTGTTCTGGCTCGATGCCGGTGCGGCAGCGACCGAGGGCTGGAGCTTCGTCGGCACGGGGGAGCCGTCGTCACTCCCCGACGACGTGCGCCTCGACGTGGTGCCTGCGGATGACGAGCGTCCGCCGTTCGCCGGTGGATGGGTCGGCTGGCGTGATTACGAGAGCGGGGCGAGGGCAGCGGGAGCGCCGGTGTCCGACAGTGCGGACGAGTCGGCATCCTCCTGGTTGCGCGCCACGCGCGTCGTCGCCTTCGATCACGCGGCCGGTCGCATCTGGACGCTCAGTGCGGAGGAGGATGCCGAGACGTGGGCGGCCGCCGTCGCGGCGGCATCCGCTCGTCCGGCCGGAGAACCTCGCAGCGAGGTGGACAGCGCTCCTCTGGTCGCCGAGGCCCGCCACGATCCCCAGGAGTACGCCGCCCTGATCGAACGCTGCCGCGGACTCATCCGTGCGGGCATCGCCTATCAGCTGTGCCTCACGACGCGCTTCACCGTGCCGGGTGCGCATGACGCCGTCGCGGTGTACGAACGGCTGCGCGCGGCCACGCCCGCGCATCACGGCGGGTTCGTCCGCATCGGAGGGCGCGCACTGCTGAGTGCGAGTCCCGAGCAGTTCCTGCACGCCGGGGGAGGAGTCATCCGCTCCCGTCCCATCAAGGGGACGCGTCCGCGCAGCGCAGACCCGCAGACGGATGCCGCGCTCGCCGCCGAGCTCGCGGTGAACGTCAAGGAGCGCGCCGAGAACGTGATGATCGTTGACCTGATGCGCAACGACCTCTCTCGGGTGTGCGTCCCGGGAACGATCCGGGTCGACGGCCTGTGGACCGTGGAGAGCTATCCCGCGGTGCACCAGCTCGTGAGCACGGTGAGCGGAACAGCGGCGGAGGGCACCACCGTCGGCGCGCTGCTCGAGGCGACCTTCCCGGCCGGGAGCATGACCGGAGCGCCGAAGCTCTCGGCCATGACACGGCTGCACGAGTTGGAGGGTGGCCCGAGGGGCGTATACGCCGGGTGCTTCGGGTATGTCGGCGTCGACGGTGCTGTCGACCTCGCGATGGTCATCCGGAGCATCGTGATCGATGCGGACGAGGCTGTGATCGGCGCCGGGGGCGGAATCACCTGGGGATCGGTAGCCGCGGCGGAGGTCGCCGAGGTCGCGACCAAGGCGCGTGCCCCCCTGGCCGCGCTCGGCGCGGAAATGCCCGCCCTCTGGGGTTCCGATATCCTGAACTGATCCCGTTTTTCCCTGCAGATTGGTCGTGCGTTCGTTGTCTGAGAACCTGTCCTTCGTTCCCGCCGACGAGGGGACCCCGTCGGCGCACGCCATCCAGAGCAAATGGCAGAAGTACTGGGCGGAGAACGAGACCTTCCTCACGGGCGGCGATGACGACAAGCGCCCGCGGCGGTACGTGCTGGCGATGTTCCCGTACCCTTCGGGCGACCTGCACATGGGGCACGCAGAGAACTACCTCTACTCCGACATCGTCGCGCGCTTCTGGCGCCACCGCGGGCACAACGTGCTCAACCCGATCGGCTGGGACTCGTTCGGTCTCCCCGCCGAGAACGCCGCGATCCGCCAGGGGGCCGACCCTCGCGAGTGGACGTACACGAACATCGCCCAGCAGAAGGCGGCCTTCCAGTCGTACGGCGTCTCGTTCGACTGGTCGCGCGTGCTGCACACCTCCGACCCGGAGTACTACCGCTGGAACCAGTGGCTGTTCCTGAAGCTGCACGAGCGCGGACTGGCCTATCGCAAGAAGAGCGCTGTGAACTGGTGCCCCAACGACCAGACCGTGCTGGCGAACGAGCAGGTCGTCGACGGCCGCTGCGAGCGCTGCGGCTATGAGGTCGTGAAGAAGAAGCTGACCCAGTGGTACTTCAAGATCACCGACTACGCCGACCGCCTGCTCGATGACCTGAACCAGCTCGAGGGGTTCTGGCCGCACAAGGTGCTGCAGATGCAGCGCAACTGGATCGGCCGCTCGATCGGAGCCGACGTCGACTTCCGCATCGAAGGACGCGACGAGCCCGTCACGGTCTTCTCGACGCGCCCCGACACGCTGCACGGTGCGACGTTCTTCGTCGTGGCGCCCGACTCGGATCTGGCGTCCGAGCTCGCCGTCGGTGCCCCCGTCGAGGTGCAGGAGCGGTTCCGCACCTATCTGGAGCAGGTGCAGAAGGAGACCGACATCGATCGGCAGTCCACGGACCGCCCGAAGACCGGTGTGTTCCTGGAGCGCTACGCGATCAACCCGGTCAACGGCGAGAAGCTGCCGGTCTGGGCGGCCGACTACGTGCTGGCTGACTACGGTCACGGCGCGGTCATGGCCGTGCCGGCGCACGATCAGCGCGACCTGGACTTCGCCCGCGCGTTCGACCTGCCGGTCAAGGTCGTCGTCGACACCACGGCGCCCGTCACCGGTGCGATGCCGGTCATCGAGGTCGATGAGGAGGGCGTGCCGATCGACACCGGCGCCGCACTCGACGAGCAGAACCCCGCGTCCACCGGCATCGCCCTGACCGGCGAGGGGCGCATGATCAACTCCGGTGCGCTGAACGGTCTGTCCAAGCGCAACGCGATCGCCCGCGCGATCGAGCAGCTGGAGGCATCGGGCACCGGGCGTGCGGCCAAGAACTACCGTCTGCGCGACTGGCTGATCTCGCGCCAGCGCTTCTGGGGCACCCCGATCCCGATGCTGCATGCCGAGGACGGCCGGATCATCCCGGTCTCCGAGGACCAGCTGCCGGTGAAGCTGCCGAGCGTCGAGGGCCTCGACCTGAAGCCCAAGGGCTCGTCGCCGCTCGGTGCGGCCGAGAGCTGGGTGCAGACCGTCGACCCGGAGACCGGTGACCCGGTGCTTCGCGACCCCGACACCATGGACACCTTCGTCGACAGCTCGTGGTACTTCCTGCGCTTCCTGTCGCCGAACAGCGACACCGTCGCGTTCGATCCTGCTCAGGCAGCGCGCTGGGCACCGGTCGACTCGTACATCGGCGGTGTCGAGCACGCGATCCTGCACCTGCTGTACGCGCGCTTCATCACCAAGGTGCTGTTCGACATGGGGCTGATCGACTTCACCGAGCCGTTCTCGAACCTCATCAACCAAGGCATGGTGCTGCTCGACGGTGCCAAGATGTCGAAGAGCAAGGGCAACCTCGTGCTCTTCGAGGAGGAGCTCGACGCCTACGGAGCGGACGCGCTCCGCGTCGGACTCGCGTTCGCCGGGCCGGTGGAGGATGACAAGGACTGGGCCGACGTCTCGACGACCGGTGCGCAGAAGTTCCTGGCGCGTGCTCTGCGGATCGCGGGCGAGGTCGACAGCCCGGTGGACGTGGTGTTCGCCGGCGGCGATGCCGCGTTGCGACGTGCCACCCACAAGCTGCTGGCCGAAGCGCCGGCGCTCGTCGAGCAGACGAAGTTCAACGTGCTCGTGGCACGCCTGATGGAGCTCGTCAACATCACGCGCAAGACGATCGACGGCGCCGCCGGTGCCACCGACCCCGCCGTGCGCGAGGCCGCGGAGACCATCGCCGTGATGCTCGACCTCATCGCCCCGCACACCGCGGAGGAGATGTGGGAGATGCTCGGCCATGAGCCGTCCGTCGGCCTGGTGACGTGGCGTTCGGCCGACCCTGCCCTGCTCGTGGAGGACACGATCACGGCCGTCGTGCAGGTGGGCGGCAAGGTGCGCGCGCAGCTCGAGGTGTCGGCGCGGATCGGCGAGGCCGAGCTCGAGGCGCTCGCGCGGGCCGACGAGCGCGTGATCCGGTCGATCGGCGACCGCGAGATCGTGAAGGTCGTCGTGCGCGCGCCGAAGATCGTCAGCTTCGTCGTCAAGGGCTAGAGCCGTTCCTCCACCGGGGGCGATCCTGAGGGGTTGTCCCCGGTGCCTGGTTTCCGGGCGCTGTCGGGCGTCCGCGTCGGTCTAGCGTGGCGGGATGCCTCCAGAGCCGCCCCCGCCTGCGCCGCGACGTCGTCTGCGGCTGAGCATCGGCGCCGGTGTGGTTCTCGCGCTCGTCGTGCTCTCGGCGGCGGTCGGGTTCGGCATCCTGCGTGGCCAGGCGGCGCCGGTGGATTCCCTGCCGCTGTCAGAAGTCGGCGCCACCCCGGGCCCGACCGGCGAGCTCTACGTGCACGTGCTGGGAGCGGTCGCGCGTCCGGGACTCTATGTGCTCGACCTCGATGCGCGGCTCGTGGATGCCGTCGCGGCAGCGGGGGGAACGACCGATGATGCCGATCTGACGGCGGTGAATCTCGCTCGCGTCCTCGCGGACGGCGAGCAGATCATCGTGCCAACGGTGGGCGCGACCTCGGACGCATCGGGCGCCGCTGCGCCGGGCGACGACCGCATCGATCTGAACACGGCTGACCAGGCGGCGCTGGAGACGCTTCCGCGAATCGGCCCGGCACTCGCGGAGCGGATCATCACGTGGCGCGACGAGAACGGGCGCTTCGCGTCGGTGGACGACCTGCTCGCGGTGCCCGGGATCGGCGAGAAGCTGCTGGCCGGCATCCGCGAGGCCGTGCGCGTATGAGGCCCCGCGATCTGCGTCTGCTGCCGCTCGCGGCGGCGGTGTGGTGCGCCGCTCTCTTCTGCGTGCTCGTCCCGGGGGTCGCATGGGGGAGTGCGGCGATCGGCGGCGGCGCAGCCGCGTCCTTCCTCTGCGTGCTCGTCTGGTGCCGACGTGGTCATGGCCTGCGCATCGACGGTGGCGGACTGCTCGTGGTGGCTCTGGCCGCCGGTGCCGCGGTCGCGATGTCTGCGGGGTTCGCGTCACCCGCGCGCGACCGCATCGCAGAGTGGGACGGCCGTGTGGTGGAGGTGCTCGCCGACGTGACGTCCTCGGCGTCGGTCGGTCAGGACGGACGACTCTGGTTCGAGGCCGTGTCGGTCGGCGTCGGGCCACCGGGGAAGACGGCGCCGCTGTCGGCGCCTGTGCGGATCGGCATCGACCCGGCCGACGGGTTCGATCTCGGAGCGCGCATCCGCGTCACCGGAGAGGCGGCCGCGACCGATGCGGGGGAGCGCTCGGCCCTGGTCCTCTTCGGCGGCGACGCCGAAGTGATCGCGCCAGCATCGGGCGTGTTCGGTGCGGCGGCGGCGCTGCGGCTGGCCTTCATCGAACGCTCGCTCCGCCTGCCCGACCCGGGCGCAGGGCTCCTTCCCGGTCTCGCCGTGGGCGACACCCGTGCCGTGACCGACGCGTTGACCGACGACATGCGTACGAGCGGACTGAGCCACCTCACGGCCGTGAGCGGCGCGAACTGCGCGATCGTCGTCGGTGCCGTGTTCTGGCTGACCGCCCTGTGCGGCGGAGGACGGATGCTGCGCGTCGTGCTGGCCGCGACGGCTTTGGCGGGGTTCGTGGTGCTCGTCACTCCGGAGCCGAGCGTCATCCGCGCTGCCGTGATGGCCGGTGTCGCGATGCTGACCGTGCTGCTCGGCCGGCCGAGCGCGGGCGCGGGCATGCTCTCGCTCTGCGCCGTCGTGATCCTGCTCGCCGACCCGTGGCTGGCAGCGACTCCCGGTTTCGCGCTGTCGGTCGTGGCCTCCGGCGCGCTGATCCTGCTGGCACCGCCACTGAGCCGGGGGATGACGCGATGGATGCCCGGCCCCGTGGCGCTGGCGATCGCGGTGCCGCTCGCTGCTCAGCTCGCCTGCGGACCCATCATCGCCCTGTTCGCCGAGCAGCAGTCGCTCATCGGGATCGCCGCCAACCTTCTCGCGGCGCCGGCCGCCCCCGTCGCGACGGTGATCGGACTGCTCGCGTGCCTCGCCGCACCGATTCCACCCCTCGCGGACCTCTTGACGGCGTCGGCCTGGCTGCCGGCAGCGTGGATCGCGACGACGGCGTCGACCACGGCGCAGCTGCCGGTCGCCCAGCTCCTGCTCCCGGCGGGGATCGCCAGCTCGCTGCTGGTGCTCGTCGTCAGCGCCTCGCTGGCTGCCGCGCTGATCGGTCGGCGCGGCACCTCTTCTCCGCGGATCGCGCGGGCGATCGTGCTGGCACGACAGGGTGCAGCGGGCGTCCTCATCGTGGTGCTCTCCCTCGCCGGAGCGCATCTCGTCCTGTCCGGCCCGCTCGCCACATCCACGGCACCCGACGGCTGGTCGATCGCCGCGTGCGACGTGGGGCAGGGCGACGCGCTCCTCGTGCGATCCGCCGGCCAGGTGGCGCTGATCGACACGGGTCCGGAGCCGGGACCGCTTTCCGAGTGCCTGGCGTCGCTCGGCGTCCAGCGCATCGACCTGCTCGTGCTGTCGCACTTCGACCTCGACCACGTCGGTGGCACTGCTGCCGTCGAAGGGAAAGTCGGCACCGTGCTGCACGGCCCCACGGCAGAACCTGCCGATCAGCGGCTCATCGACGACCTGGCAGCCGCCGGGGCGCGCCTCGCACCGGCGTCGGCGGGCCTGCGGGGCGTCCTGGGGTCAGCGGCCTGGCGAGTGCTGTGGCCGCTGCGGGACTCTGCGGCCTTCCCGCCCGGCAACGACGCGAGCGTGGTGATCGACTTCGCCGGCGGAGAGGTGCCCCGCTCCCTGTTCCTCGGAGACCTCTCGGCCGAGCCGCAACGCATGCTGATGCGCTCGGTGCACCTCGGCGCATACGCCGTGGTGAAGGTCGCGCATCACGGCAGCGCGGATCAGGATGCCGGACTGTACGACGCGGTGCAGGCGACGGCGGCGATCTTCAGCGCCGGAGCCGACAACGACTACGGCCACCCGCGGGAGGAGACTCTCGACCTGCTCGCCGCAACCGGCGCACATCCTCTTCGTACCGACACGCAGGGGCGCATCCTGCTCGGCATCCGCGATGGCCGGCTGCAGGTCTGGACGGAACGGGACCCGTGACCGTCCTCACGCGCTCGTGAATATACATCGGGGCGTTTCCCTGTACGCCAGGGAGGTATCCTGCTGCCATGCCTCTCACCCTCGGCGAGCTCATCGCGGACCCGGAGCTGGACATCCGTGTCGAGTACTGGAACCGCGACGCGGATCCGGTGGTCACGGGTGCGCACGTGTCAGAACTGCTTCGTCCCGGCGAATGGCTGGCAGGCGGCGAGATCCTGATGACCGTCGGTGTGCAGCTTCCGATCACGCCGGACGACTGCGCCGCCTACGTCCGCGACGTCAAAGAGGGCGGTGCCGTCGTTCTCGCGCTCGGTCTCGGGCACCGGCTCCCGCACCAGTCGGTGCCGCCGCTCCTCATCGAGGCGGCGTTGGCAGAGGACCTTCCCCTACTCGGCATCCCCGAGGAAGTGCCCTTCATCTCGATCACGAACGCGGTGTACGCGGCGATCGTCCTCGACGAGCGGCACGCTCTGGAGCGGCTCGTCGAACTGCACAAGTCGCTGACGTTCAGCGCGGCATCCGGAGGCGGACTGGAGGGGATCGTCGCGACCTGGACCGCGGCGACCGGCGTCGGCGTCGTGGTCACCGACCCCCTCGGCGTGCAGATCGTGGCCAGTGATCCCTCGGAGGGAACCCATCCCGAGGAGGAGACGCTGCGCGAACTCGCGGCCGTGCTGGCTCCGAAAGGCGTGCGCGGGGCGCTGAAGACGACGATCGACGGCCAACCCGTCGAGGTGCAGCCGGTCGGAACGACCAGGCTGCGTGCGTTCGCGATGCTCATCGGCAACACAGGTCCGCTCATCCCGGTGGCGACCACCGCGCTGATCTCGATCCTCGCGCTCGAGCTGGAGCGACGATGGCTGACGAGCGAGCCGGACAGACAGCAGCGAGCGCGGGACTTCCAGCGAATCCTCATCGCCGAGTCGGAGAGCGAGGCCGAGGCGCTGGTCCGCGCCGCAGGACTGACCGGCGCGGAGTTCCGATGCATCGCCGTCGACCCCGGCGACGGATCTCCCACGGACCTGGTCGCAGATCTCTCACTGACCATCCGGGGCGGGCTCATCCGGCACACGGAGGGTGGGCCCGTGGAGGCCATCGTCGCGAGCGACGCCGACATCGAGGAGGACCTCCGCCGTTTCGCCCCCGCATCGGCCGCGGGGATCGGATCGTTGATGACCCCCGGGACGCTCGCGTCCTCGCGGGCGCAGGCGATGGCGGCGCTGGTCACCAGTCGCACGCTCGGGCGTCCGGTCGCCTACCGACGCGGATTCACGCAGGACTGGCTCACGAACGCGACCGACCTCGAGATGGCGCAGACGTTCAGCGATGCGGTGCTCGCGCCGCTCACCCAGGCCGACCCGAGCGGCGCGCTGGTGGCGACGGTCGAGGCCTGGCTGACCGCCAACTGTCAGATCGATCCTGCGGCGGAGCGCCTGCGCGTCCACCGGCACACGGTGCGCGCTCGACTCCGCAAAGTCGAACAGCTCATCGGCCAGCCGCTCGACCAGCTCGATACACGGGTCGAGCTCTGGCTCGCCCTGACCGCGAAGGGCGTGCACCGGCTCCCGAACGCCAGGCCGATGGATTCCTGAGCGAACTGCTCACAGACTGATGCGCCTCGCCGGGGGGCGAGGCGCATCAGCCGTTCTACCTGGTCGCGACGAGCGCGGAGCGTGGATCCGACACCAGCTCCTCGACGGCGTCGCTCCAGGAAGTCCCCTGCCGGATGTGCCGTCGAGCGGCGACGATGGCCCGACGCATGGCGATTCCGCACGCGGCGGAGATCCGGTCGCCCGAGCGGGCGAGTGCCAGGAACCCGCCGTCCGGGAGGTCGTCGTGCACGACGACCATCTCCTCGCCGGATGCCACACCGACGAACTGCAGCCGCTTGCCGTAGACATCCGACCAGTAATACGGAACCGTGTCGAACGGTTCCTGCGCGTCGGTGACGGCGTTGCGGCCGGCACACGCGCCCTGCTCGGCAGCCGGGGTCCAGTGCGGACTTCTCAGCCGACGTTCGAAGAGCTCGCTGGGCCAGGAGACGATGTCCCCGGCCGCGTACACGTGCGGCGCCGCGCGGAGGAACTCGTCGCACACGATTCCGCCCGGATCGAGCTCGACCCCGGAGCCTGCCAGCCATTCGGTCGCCGGCTCACCGCCGATGCCGTAGGCGACGACGTCGGCGGCGACCTCCGACCCGTCGGAGAGCACGATGGATGATGCGCCGACCTCGGTGATGGTGCATCCGAGCCGAACATCGACACCGTGCGCGCGATGCATGCGGACGAGCGCGTCGGCAGCCTGCGTGCCGAGCGCGCCCGCCAGCGGTCTCGGCGTCGCGCTGAGGAGGGTCACATCCACGCCGCGGCTCCGTGCCGAACTGGCGAGCTCGGATCCGATGAATCCGGCCCCGAGGATCGCCAGGCGTCCCGCTCCCGCATCGAGGCGCTCCCGCAGCCGCAGCGCGTCGGCCATCGTGCGCAGCGGGTACAGGCTCTGCTCCTGCCGCTCCGTGCGGAAACTCCGGGATCGGTGGCCGACGGCCAGAATGATCGAGGAGTAGCTCAGCCATTCCCCGCCCACACGGACGCGCCTGCCGGCGACGTCGAGCTCCTCGGCGGATCGGCCGAGCCGCAGGTCGATGTCGAGTTCGCGCGTGAGCTCGTCCACATCGCGCAGCAGCACCTCCGGCGGTGCCGACTCCGTGATGAAGTCCTTCGACAGAGGAGGACGGTCGTAGGGCGGATGTTCCTCGTCGCCGATCATCATCAGCGCTCCGGAGTAGCCTGCCTGCCTCGCGCCTTCCGCCGCGCGGAGACCGGCCAGGCCGGCGCCGATGATGATCAGCGGCGGAGCAGGTTCTTCGACAGACTCGGGAGCAACGATCGGCGTGTCCATCAGCCGACTCGATCTCGCACGGTCATGGGGAACGCGGAATATCCCCAGACGCCGATGCGGTCGCGGCGCACGACGCGATCGGTCGCGACCTCGAAGGAGTCCCAGCGGCTGACGGCGTGCTTCAGCAGGGTGCGCATCTCGAGACGGGCGAGATGCTGTCCGAGGCACGCGTGGATCCCGCCGCCGAACGTGATGTGCGGATTCGGCGACCGATGGATGTCGAGCACGTCAGGATCGGTGAAGACGCGAGGATCGCGGTTCGCAGCCAGGATGGCGAGCTGGATGGACTCGCCCGCCTTGATGACCTGATCGCCCAGCACGATATCGCTGATCGCGACTCGTGCGGTGAACGGCGAGGGCGATGCGAAACGGAGGAACTCCTCGGCAGCGCCCGGAATGAGCTCGGGGTCTGCCTTCAGCTCGTCCCAGACGTGCGGGAACTGCGTCATCGCCTCGAACGCCGCCGGAATGATGGTGGTGGTCGTCTCCGTGCCGGCGGAGACGAGCTCTTCGAGGCGGATGACGGCCTCCTGCTCGGACAGCAGCGTTCCCTCCTCCAGGCCCCGATGCAGCTTGTAGAGGACCGTGCCGGGCTCGGCGGTCGGCCCGAACGTTCGCAGAGCGTCGCGGAGGTGGTCCTCCAGGTTCTGGGCGGCGGCGTCGCTGAGCTCCAGGTCGATGCTCTCGAGATGCGGCTCGAGCGAACGGGTCAGGTCGATGGCCCAGTGGTTGAGTTGCAGCGCGTCCTCGGGCTCGTACCCGATCAGCTTCGTGACCACCGCGAGCGGAAGCGGCACGGAGATCGAGTCGAGGACGTCGAACTCGGTGTCGGCTTCGAGGTCGTCCAGGAGGCGGATGACCGTCTTCTCCACGATGTCGGCGTAGTCGCGCTCGACCGCGCGGGGCGTCAGGAGCGGTGCCGTGTGGCGTCGCAGGCGGGGATGGTCAGGCAGGTCCGTCGTCACGAGCGCGCCCTCGATGCCTCGAGCGATCGCAGTGCCTTTGCCGAACGGGCACTGCTGCGCGTAGTCGGTGATCTTGTAGAGGCTCGCGTGGGCCTCTTCGAGGTTGTTGAGCACGCTCACGACGTCGGCGTGGCGACTGATGATCCAGCTGCCGGCGGCATCCGACCAGTGGACCGGGTTCTCTTCCCGCATCGCGTTGAACACCGGGACCGGGTTCTCGTAGAGGGCGGGATCTGCGAAGTCGAGCGTCGTGCTCATGGCATGGTCCTTTCAGTGGAGAGGATCGGGAGGTCGGCGGACGTGAGAGCAGGACGATCGAGGACACGGGACAGGATCACGAACAGGACGGCGGTCACGAGCCCTCCGAAGAGGATGGACATGTCGACGCCGCCGAGCCACCGGGAGATGGGGCCCTGGTAGGACGCCCCGTTCAGGGAGAGGAGGGCGATGACCGATCCGACGAGCAGAGCGACGATGCCGGAGATCCGGAAGCCCCCGCGGTACCAGAACGGGCTGTCCGGGGAGGTGACAGACAGGGCTCGGCCGTCGTAGCGACCGCGACGGCGGATGCTGTCGATGAGGAGGATCGCCGTCAGGGGTGCGGCGATCGAGCCGAGGCAGGTCAGTCCGAGCTGGAGGATGCCCAGGAAGTCGTCGGCGAGGAAGAGCACGTAGACCGTGGCGGCGGCGGCCGTGAGGCCGAGTGCGATCACCGCGGTCACCCTGTTCACCGGAACACCCGCGGCCTGGATGCCGAAGCTCCCGCCGTAGATCGTCATGACCGTGTTCATGATCGAGCCGATCACGATGACCACGACGAGGACGGTTCCGAACCAGTCCGGAACGAGTCCCACGAGACCGGCGATCGGGTCGGTCATATCGGTCGCGGTCGCGGCGAGCACGCCGATCAGCTCGAGGCCGACCAGGGGGATCATGCCGCCGAGACCGACCGCGAGGACGATCGGGGTGCGTCGTGCCGTGCTCGGGATCTGCCGCGCGAAGTCGGCGGCGCTGCCCCAGGAGAGCGGCATCGCGATGCACAGGGTCAGGGCGATGATGAAGCCGATCACCGGCTGATCCGTCGGGACCGGTACGAAGGCCGCGAGATCGACCTTCTGCACGACGAAGAAGGCGAGCAGGACGAAGGCTGCGGCGATGATGATGGTCAGGACACCACTGGTGCGGACCATCATGTTGTAGCCGTAGATGGCCAGTCCCACGGAGGTGAGCACGATCAGCCCGCACACGACGGCCGTCGTCGCGGGACCCTGCGCGATGCCGAGTCGCTCGGCGATCACCAGGCCGCCCTGGGTGCCGATGACCAGATTCACGGTCGTCACCATGGCGGACAGGACGACGACGACGCCGGCGCCGAAGATCCGATTCCCGCGTAGACCGAAGATGGCCCGGGTGATGATCGAGGTCGGCACTCCACCGGCAGCGCCGAGTGTGGCGAACCACCCCATCAGGAACATCAGGGTGTTCGACAGGAGGATGACGACGACGGCCTGCCACACTTCGAGCCCGAAGAGCATGATCGTCGCGCTGATGACCACGTAGAGCTGGGTGACGTTGGCCGAGAGGAACATGAAGAAGAGGTCCCGCGGTCGACCGGATCGCTGCTCGTCGGGGATGAAGCTCGCGCCCTGGACTTCGACGGCACTCGCGCTGGCGTTCATCGCCGCGCCTACGCCTTCTCAGCAGACGACGGCGAGCCGATCTCCAGGAGGGTGATCGCCTGCGTCGGGCACCGGACGCACGCGGCCTTCACATCTTCCAGAGAGGCGCCGTGCACCTCGGCGATCATGACCTGGGCGATGCCGTCGTCATCGATCTCGAAGACATCGGGGGCGAGCTCCTCGCAGATCCCGTGGCCTGTGCATTTGACCTGATCAACCATTACACGCATGAGAAGTCCTTCATCGGATTGTCCTTCGGGGGACGGGGCGGTCGCGTCTCTGCGCCGTCCCATTCCCGGAACGATATGGCGGTAGGTGCTCGTCCGCACATATCCGCCGTGTACAAGAATCCGGCGCAGGTTGGCTGCCGTGTACGTCGCGGCGAGGTGGGCACGGGTGGTGGAGTGGCGGAACGCCGGTGAGTCTCACGGCCCACTCATCCCTTGTGCGAGGAGAAACGTCAATGTCGACGACACCCATCGAAGAGGCTCGCAGCCTCCTGAACCCATCCAATGCACCCACTCGATACGCCGAGCGCTCCGTCGGGCCGTTCTCCCTCGCGGCCATCTGGTTCGCCATGGCGATCCAGGTGGCGATCTTCATCGCCGCGGGACAGATGACGAGCAGCTTCCAGGTCTGGCAGGTGATCGTCGCCATCGCCGCAGGCTGCACGATCGCAGTGATCCTGCTCTTCTTCACCCAGAGCGCGGCGATCCGCTGGGGCATCAACTTCACGGTCGCCGCGCGGATGCCTTTCGGCATCCGCGGATCGCTGATCCCGATCACGCTCAAGGCCCTGCTCTCGCTGTTCTGGTTCGGTTTCCAGACGTGGCTGGGCGCGCTGGCACTCGATGAGATCACTCGTCTCCTCACCGGATTCACGAACCTGCCGCTGTGGATCGTCATCTTCGGCGCGATCCAGGTCGTGACGACCTTCTACGGGATCACGTTCATCCGCTGGATGAACGTCTTCGCCTCGCCGGTGCTCCTCGCGATGGGCGTGTACATGGTGTACCTGATGCTCGACGGCGCCGACGTGAGCCTCGGCGAGGTCATGTCGATGGGTGGCGAGAACCCTGGCATGCCGTTCTCGACCGCGATCATGATCTTCGTCGGCGGCTGGATCGCGGTCGTCGTGAGCATCCACGACATCGTCAAGGAGTGCAAGGTCGACCCGAACGCGTCGCGAGAAGGTCAGACGAAGGCCGACGCGCGATACGCCACGGCGCAGTGGCTCGGCATGGTGCCGGCATCCATCATCTTCGGATTCATCGGCGCCGCCTCGATGGTGCTGGTGGGGGAGTGGAACCCGGTCATCGCCATCACCGAGGTGGTCGGCGGCGTGTCGATCCCGATGGCGATCCTCTTCCAGGTCTTCGTGCTGCTCGCCACCTGGTCGACCAACCCCGCAGCGAACCTCCTCTCGCCGGCGTACACGCTGTGCAGCACGTTCCCGCGGGTGTTCACGTTCAAGACCGGTGTGATCGTCTCGGCGGTCATCGGCCTGCTGATGATGCCGTGGCAGTTCGCCGGTGTGCTCAACACCTTCCTGAACCTGCTCTCGAGTGCACTCGGCCCGCTCGCGGGGATCATGATCAGCGACTACTTCCTCGTGCGCCGCCGCCGGATCAGCCTGCACGACCTGTATCGGACCAAGGGCATCTACACCTACTGGCGCGGCGTCAACTGGGTCGCACTCGCGGTCTACGCGGTCGCGCTTGCGGTGTCGTTCCTCACGCCCGACCTGATGTTCGTGACCGGCCTGATCGCCGCCCTTCTGCTGCACATACCGGCAATGCGATGGGTGGCGAAGACCTTCCCGCTGTTCTCCGAATCCGAGAACCAGAACGAGGACTACCTGCGACCGATCGGCCCTGTGGCGCCGGCGGACGAATCAGCGACTGCGAACACGAAGGAGCAGAACCAACGATGAGAATCCATGTCATCAATCCCAACAGCTCGGTGGATCTCACCGATGCGGTGGCCGAGGCGGCGCGAAGTGTGGTGTCACCGGGAACCACCATCACCGCGGTCAATCCTTCGAAGGGCCCCACGGTCATCGAGGGCAGTTACGACGAGGTGCTGGCCACGTATCACCTCGTCGAAGAGGTCCGCCGCGCGGAGCGCGAAGACCGACCGGATGCCTACGTCATCGCCTGTTTCGGCGATCCAGGTCTCGACGCCGTCAGGGAGCTCACCGACAGGCCCGTGGTCGGAATCGCCGAGGCGGCGATCCAGATGACGACCTTCGTCGCCGCGAGCTTCTCCATCGTGAGCATCCTCCCGCGCGTGCGCAAGCATCTGCACGAGCTGGTGCACCGGGCGGGGGCAACGGATCGACTCGCCTCCCTCAAGCTTCCGGATCTCGGAGTGCTCGCATTCCACGAAGACGAGGCAGCGGCGTTCGAGACCCTCCGGCGAGTGGCAGGTGAGGCGGTGCGCGAGGACGGCGCGGAGTCGATCGTGCTCGGCTGCGCGGGCATGGCCGGATTCGCCAGACAGCTGAGCGAAGAGCTCGGTGTCCCCGTGATCGACGCGGTCGAGGCAGCCTGCCGCGTCGCGGAGAGCCTCGTCGCCCTGGGGTACCGCACCAGCAAGGCCAACACCTATCAAGCACCCACCGAGAAGCAGTACCTCTAACGAGAAGGAGCGATGTCATGTTCGACGTCATTGTGAAGAACTGTCGAGTGGTTTCCAGTCAGGGCATCATCGAAGCCGACATCCTCGTGAAGGACGGCCGGATCGCCGCCATCAGCGAGGAGCCCCTCGAGGCCGAAGCGGCCCGGACCATCGATGCCGCAGGCAGGTTCGTGATGCCCGGTGTGGTCGACGAGCACGTGCACATCATCGACATGGATCTGAAGGAGGTCTACGGGCGATTCGAACTCGATTCCGAGTCGGCGGCCGTCGGCGGTGTGACCACCATCATCGAGATGCCGATCACGTTCCCGCCCACGACCACCCTGGAGGCCTTCCTCGAGAAGAAGAAGCAGGGGGAGCAGCGGCTCAAGGTCGACTTCGCGCTGTACGGCGGCGGAGTGCCCGGAAACCTGAGCGAGATCCGGAAGATGCATGATGCCGGTGCCGTGGGCTTCAAGTCGATGATGGCGGCCTCCGTTCCCGGGATGTTCGACGCCGTCGACGACGGACAGCTGTTCGAGATCTTCCAGGAGATCGCGGCCTGCGGCTCGGTGATCGTCGTGCACGCCGAGAACGAGATGCTCATCCAGACGCTGCAGAAGCAGCTCAAGGCGGCCGGGCGCAAGGACCTGGCGGCGTATGAGGCGTCCCAGCCGGTCTTCCAGGAGAACGAGGCGATCCAGCGCGCGCTGCTCCTGCAGAAGGAGGCGGGCTGCCGACTCATCGTCGTTCACGTGAGCAACCCCGGCGGCGTGGAGCTGATCCACAAGGCGCAGTCGGAGGGTCAGGACGTGCACTGCGAGTCAGGCCCTCAGTACCTCAACCTCACAATGGATGACGCCGAGAAGGTCGGCCCGTACATGAAGATCGCCCCGCCGGTCCGTTCGGCCGAGCTGAACGCCGTCCTCTGGGAGCAGCTCGAGAAGGGGTACATCGACACGCTCGGATCGGATCACGGTGGGCACCCCGTCGAGAACAAGGAGGGCGGCTGGGACGACATCTGGACGGCCAGCAACGGTGCGCTGGGACTGGAGACGTCGCTGCCGATGATGCTGACCAACGGCGTCAACAAGGGCCGCGTCTCGCTGGAGCGACTGGTCGAGGTGATGTGCGAGAACCCGGCGAAGCTCTTCGGGATCTATCCGCAGAAGGGCACGCTCCAGGTCGGCTCGGACGCCGATCTCCTCATCCTCGATCTGGAGATCGAGGACAGGAAGGTGGATGCTTCGCAGTTCCGCTCGCTCCTGCACTACAGTCCGTTCGATGGACGGCCGGTCACCGGCGCGCCCGTCCTCACGATGATCCGTGGAACGGTCGTCGCCCAGGACGGAGAGATCCTCGTCGACCAGGGCTTCGGGCAGTTCGTGACCCGGCGCGACAGCGAGGTGTCGTCGTGACGCTGCAGCAGGCGCGGGCCGATCGCATCGAGGAGGAGCTCTGGACGCTCTCCCGCTTCTCGGTCGAAGGTCCCGGCGTGACACGTCTCACGTACACTCCGGAGCACGCTGCCGCGCGAGAGGTGATCGTCGCCGCCATGCAGCGGACGGGGCTGAGCGTCCATGAGGACGCTCTCGGCAACATCATCGGTCGGCGCGAGGGGAGCGACCCCGCTCTGCCGGCGATCGCCTTCGGCTCGCATTTCGACTCGGTCCGCAACGGCGGGATGTTCGACGGCACCGCGGGCGTGGTGTGCGCGCTCGAGGCGGCGAGGGTGCTGCAGGAGAGCGGATATGTGAACCGTCATCCTCTCGAGGTCATCGCGATCGTCGAAGAGGAGGGCACCCGCTTCAGCAGCGGCATGCTGGGCGGTCGCGCGATCGCGGGGCTCGTGTCCGACGCCGATCTGGACACCCTGGTGGACGAAGACGGCGTGACGGTGCGAGAGGCGGCCACGGCCTTCGGGCTGGAACCGGGTGAGCTGCGGGCGGCGGCCCGTACGAGGGATGACCTTCGCGCCTTCATCGAGCTGCACATCGAGCAGGGGCCGATCCTCGAGCAGGAGAAGGTGGAGATCGGCGTCGTGACGGGCATCGTCGGTGTCCGCGCCTTCCGGATCACCGTCGACGGCAGGAGCGATCACGCCGGGACCACCCCCATGCACCTGCGGCAGGACGCGCTGGTGCCGGCGGCGCTCATGGTGCGAGAGATCAATCGGTTCGTCAACGAGATCGCGGACGGCACGGTGGCGACCGTCGGCCACCTCACGGTGACCCCTGGTGGGCTCAACCAGGTTCCGGGAGGCGTCGAGTTCACGCTCGACCTGCGATCGCCCCACGAGGAGTCGATCCGGCTCCTGGTCGACAGGATCGAGGCGATGGTGGCAGAAGTAGCCGCCGCGGCCGGAGTCGAGGCCGCGGTGAACGGGTTCTTCGCGCTCAGCCCTGTCGGTCTGTCTCCGGTGGTCGTGGATCGCGTGCGCGAGGCGGCGTCCGAACTCGGCTTCACCCATCGCGACATCACGAGCGGGGCAGGGCACGACTCGATGTTCATCGCCCAGATCACCGACGTCGGAATGGTGTTCGTCGCCAGCCGCGCCGGGCGAAGCCACGTGCCGGAGGAATGGTCCGATTTCGACGATCTGCGGAAAGGGACGGATGTGGTCCTTCGCGTCGTGACGGCGCTTGACCGGTGACGCTGCGGGGGCCGGGCGAGAGCGTCGCGGCGAGTCGCGCTAGGCTCCTACGTCATGAGCGCAGACGTCCCCACCGCCGATCTCGACGACACGGTCGGGATCGGTTCCGGGACGACGGTGCGACCTCAGCACCTGATCGTGACCGTCTTCGGCCGCTACGTGCGCGCGCACGGCGGGGTGATCCAGATCGCCGATCTCATCGAGATGATGGCGGCGCTCGGAGTGGACGCCTCCGCCGTGCGCTCCGCTGTGTCGCGTCTCAAGCAACGGGGGGTGCTGGTCAGCATCCGCTCCGGCGGTGGAGCCGCCTACCGGGTCGCCGAATCGCTCGAGGCGGTGTTCGCGGCCGGCGACCACCGGATCTTCGAGGAGCGCCGCGCGCAGCCGTCGGACCCGTGGCTGCTCGCATCGTTCAGCGTGCCGGAGCGGGAGCGCCCCCTCCGCCATCAACTGCGCAAGCTCCTGCAGCGGCTCGGCTTCGGGCAGGTCAGCGGTGGCCTGTGGATCGCTCCCGGGGCGATCGCGGACGAGACCCGCATCGCGCTGGCACGCGCCGGCCTCCATGGCTACGTCGAGCTCTTCATCGGCTCGCGCGTCTCGGAGGAAGACCTCACGCAGGCGGTGCGGCGGTGGTGGGATCTGCCCGCCCTGGAGCCGATGTACGGCGGCTTCCTCCAGGCGTTCCGTCCTGCGCTGACGGGAGAGAGAGCGGATCGCGATGCTTTCGCGGCGCACGTCGGCGCGATCACCCAGTGGCGCCGGCTCGCCTATCTCGACCCAGGGATTCCCCTGGCGCTGCTTCCCGAGCGCTGGATCGGACTCGAAGCGGAGCAGCTGTTCGGCGCTCTGCATCGGAGGCTGGAGCCGGCTGCCGAGCGCTTCGTAGCTTCCGTCATGAACTGATCCCGGCCCTCGCCGACCCTGGATGCGGCCGCCGCTCCGGGGTTCTCGGCGTGCGCGCAGATGTTCCCATATTGCACTTGCGTGACGATAGTCACGTATGTGACACTTCTTGGGTCGGGATCAGGATGTGCTCGACACGCGACGATGCCGCGCCCTCAGACACGAGCGAAGGAGCTCTTCCATGACCGAGAACGAACTGCGCTGGGACAAGGTTCCGCAGGTGACCCGCAGCGGCCAGGAGGACACCCAGACGATGTCATCGGGTGGATGCATCCGCGTCTCCGGCGTCGGTCCGCAGCACACCGAAGCCACGAAGATCTGGTTCGGTCAGGTCTCCAACGAGCCCGGATACCGCTCGCTCCCTCACCACCACGGAGAGGCCGAGACGGGCGGCTTCGTGCTCCGCGGAACGGCCCGCATCTACTTCGGCACGGACTACCAGGAGTACCTGGACATGACCGCGGGGGACTGGGTGTTCGTGCCGCCGTTCATGCCGCATGTCGAGGCGAACATGTCGACGACCGAGGAGCTGGTCTGGCTGACGACCCGCACGCCGGACAACATCGTGGTGAACCTCGACGAAGTCGACGACTCCGTTCTCGAGGGCTTCCGGCGCGCATGAGCTCCTCCGCCGCCTTCCACCGCGCGATCGCGCTGACCGAGTGCGCACCCCAGCACGCCGATCGGGCGTTCACCGCGCAGGCGCAGCCGGTGCCTTGGCCGAAGGCCTACGGCGGCGACTCCGTGGCGCAGGGTGCCCTCGCGGCCATCCGCACGGTCGACGGCGATCGGATGCTGCACTCCGTGCACAGCACGTTCCTCCGCGGCGTCGACACCTCGGAGCCGGTGACGTACGAGGTCGAGACGCTTCGCGACGGCCGGAGCTTCTCCACCCGGCACGTCCGTGCTCACCAACACGGCACGCTGGTCTATCTCGCGACGGCATCCTTCCACGTGCCGGAGCCCTTCCCGGAGCACGGCCCGGTGATGCCGGAGGTCGCCGACCCGGAGAACCTGCGGAGCGCGGCCGACGCGCTGGCAGACCTCGAAGGACCCGACGTCGAGTACTGGTCGCACGGACGCAGCTTCGACATGAGACACGTGCCCGGTCCGGTCTACGTGCACATCGAAGGCGAGCGCATCGCCCATCAGGCCGTCTGGGTCCGTGCGTTCGAGCGTCTGGAAGACGACCCTGTCATCCATCAGGTCGCGATCGCCTACGTCTGCGACTACACGATCCTCGAGCCCGTCCTGCGGGTCCTCGGACTGCCGTGGCGCTCCGATGGACTGGTGACCGCGAGCCTCGACCACGCGATGTGGTTCCACGCGCCTGCCCGAGCGGACGATTGGCTTCTCTACGCGCAGGAGAGCGCGGGGATCTCCGACGGCCGCGGCCTCGGGATCGGCCGGTTCTTCGATCGCGGAGGCCGCCTCATCGCCACGGTGGCCCAGGAGGGCATGATCCGTCCCGGCCGACCGCACTGAAACTCTCGAACACTCGAACCACCATCCGAAGGGACCGGCAATGAAGCTCTCCCCCTCTGCCCACATCGACACGTTCACGCGCGACTCGCTGCCACCGTCCGATCTGTGGCCGACCCTCGAGTTCACTCTGTCCGGCGTGCAGTACCCCGAGCGGCTGAACGCCGCTGTCGAGCTCGTCGACCGCGCCGTCGAGCGCTTCGGTCCCGATCGCGACGCCATCATCGTCGGTGACGGCGACCGGTGGAGCTACGGCGAGCTGCAGCGCCGCGCGAACCAGTTCGCGCAGGTGCTGACCGAGGACCACGGCGTCGTGCCGGGCAATCGCGTCGCGCTGCGACTGCACAACGGGCCGTGGGCGGTCGCGTGCTGGCTGGGCGCGCTCAAGGCCGGAGCCGTCGTCGTCACCACGATGATCGCCTGGAAGTCGAACGAGGTGCGGAACATCTTCGGCCGGGTGAGCCCGCGCGTCGCGGTGGTGGACGGCCGCTGCCTCGACGACGTCGCCGATGCGCTCGACGAGCTGGTGCCGGCCGGCGGTCTGATCGTGGCAGGGGGAGCGGTCGACGCACTGGCTGCCGCCTGCGACACCAAGGACGGCGTGTTCACGG
Organism: Microbacterium sp. A8/3-1; assembly: GCF_040267695.1. NCBI lineage: Bacteria > Bacillati > Actinomycetota > Actinomycetes > Micrococcales > Microbacteriaceae > Microbacterium > Microbacterium sp. A8/3-1. Next base: position 504,525 of record NZ_CP158357.1, read on the forward strand.
CGGTCGACACGGCGGCCGACGATGTCGCGCTCCTCGGTGCCACCAGCGGCACGACGGGCGCACCGAAGATCACGATGCACTTCCACCGCGACATCCTCGCCAATGCCGACACGTTCGCCGAGCACGTTCTGCGCCTCACGGAGCACGACGTGAGCGCCACGACGGCACCGCTGGCCTTCACCTTCGGGCTCGGCGGCGCCGTCGTCTTCCCGCTTCGCAGCGGGGGAGCGGCCGTCATCCTCGAACGGGCGACGCCGATCGAGCTCGCGAAGCTGATCGAGCCGCTCGGCATCACGGTGCTGTACACCGCGCCGACCGGATATCGAGCGGTGCTCAACGAGGGGCTGGCCGACCAGTTGCGCAGGCTGCGCGTCGGCGTCTCCGCCGGGGAGCACCTGTCGCGCGAGACCTTCGAGGCGGTGGAGGCTGCGAGCGGGGTGCGTCTGGTGGACGGGATCGGCTCCACCGAGATGCTGCACGTGTTCATCTCGGCTGCGGGCGACGACATCCGCCCCGGCGCCACGGGGCGCGCGGTCCCCGGCTACCGCGCCGCCGTCCTCGACGAGGAGGGACAGCCGCTCGGTCCCGGTGTGGCCGGCCGCCTCGCGGTGATCGGACCGACCGGATGCCGGTACCTGCAGGACGAGCGGCAGACCAACTACGTCCAGAACGGCTGGAACATCACCGGCGACACCTTCGTGATGGACGAGGAGGGCTACTTCACCTTCCATGCGCGGAACGACTCGATGATCATCACCGCCGGCTACAACGTCGGTGCACCCGAGGTCGAGGAGGCCGTCGCGGCGCACCCCGACGTGCTCGAGTGCGCGGTCGTCGGACGACCGGACCCCGAACGGGGGAGCGTCGTCAACGCCTTCGTCGTCCCTCGTGCCGGCGTCGACCCGAGCGATGATCTCACCACGGCGATCCTCGGTGTGGTCAAGGAGCGGCTGGCGATCTACAAATGCCCGCGCCGCATCGACTACGTCGACGAGCTGCCGCGGAATCCCAGCGGGAAGATCCAGCACTTCATCCTTCGCGAGCGCGCAGCGGCCGAAGCCGCTGCCGCCGCCCTGATCAGCCAAGGAGCCTGACATGCGTGTCGCCGTCATCGGAGGAGGGCCAGGAGGCCTCTACTTCTCCGCACTCATGAAGCAGCTGAACCCCGATCATGACATCACCGTCTGGGAGCGCAACGCTCCGGATGACACGTTCGGCTTCGGCGTCGTGTTCAGCGACGAGACCCTCGGCGGCATCGAGAACGCCGATCCCGTGATCGCGCAGCGGATGGGCGAGCAGTTCGCGCGATGGACCGACATCGACATCCTTTTCGGAGGTCGCACCCACACCATCGGCGGCCAGGGCTTCGCCGCGATGGGCCGCAAGGAGCTGCTGCAGCTCCTGCAGCAGCGGTGCCTCGAACTCGGCGTCGACATCCGGTTCCGCACGGAAGCTCCGGATGCGGAGGAGTTGATGCGCACCCACGACCTCGTGCTGGCAGCCGACGGCGTGAACTCGCGGGTGCGAGGGCAGTTCGCCCGCGAGCTCGGTCCGGATCTGGATCGGCGGGTGTCGAAGTACATGTGGCTGGGCACCGATCGTGTGTTCGAGGCCTTCACCTTCGCCGTGCTGCGGACCCCGCACGGCGTCATGCAGCTCCATGGGTACCCGTACTCCGATCAGGGCAGCACGTTCCTGATCGAGATGCACGAGGACGTCTGGCGCGCGGCGGGCTTCGACGCGACCGAGGGTGGGATCTTCCCCCCTGGCGTCAGCGACATGTACTCGGTCGAGAAGATCCGGGAGTTCTTCGCCGACGTGCTGGACGAGCACGAGGTTCTCACCAACAACTCGAAGTGGCTGAACTTCACCACCGTCCGCAACGAGCACTGGCATCACGAGAACCTCGTGATCCTCGGGGATGCTGCGCATACCGCGCACTTCTCGATCGGTTCCGGCACGAAGCTGGCGATGGAGGATGCTCTGGCGCTGGCCGCCTGCCTCCACGAGCACACCTCGTTGAGCGACTCGCTCGCCGCATACGAGACGGAGCGGCGGCCCGTCGTCGCATCGACCCAGCGCGCCGCGCAGGCATCGCTGGAGTGGTTCGAGCAGATCGGCCAGTACGCGGATCAGGATCCGCTGCAGTTCTCGTTCAACCTGCTCACCCGCAGCCGCCGTATCACGCTCGAGAACCTCGCCGTGCGCGATCCGGCGTTCGCCGCGGACATCGTGCAGGGCGCGGCACTTCCTGCCAGGGAGCCGGATGAGCCGGCGATGTTCCGTCCCCATCGGATCGGACGCCTGGAGCTGAAGAACCGCATCGTCGTGTCGCCGATGGACATGTACTCGTCCGTCGACGGGGTGCCGGGGGACTTCCACCTCGTGCATCTCGGCTCGAAGGCCATGGGTGGCGCGGGCCTGGTGATGACGGAGATGGTCTGCGTCTCGGCCGAGGGCCGGATCACTCCCGGCTGCGCCGGGCTCTACACCGACGAGCAGACGGACGCGTGGCGGCGGATCGTCTCCTACGCGCACGAGCAGTCCACGGCGAAGGTCGGCGTGCAGATCGGGCACTCCGGCCGCAAGGGATCCACCAAGCGGATGTGGGAGGGCATGGACAGGCCGCTCGATGCGGACAACTGGGAGGTCGTCGCACCGTCGGCTCTCGCCTACGGACCGGCCAACCAGGTACCTCGGCAGATCGACCGCGCCACGATGGACCGGGTGCGCGACGAGTTCGTCGCCGCGACCCGGCGTGCGGCGGAAGCGGGTTTCGACCTCGCGGAGCTGCACGCCGCGCACGGCTACCTCATCTCGTCGTTCCTCTCGCCCGTCTCGAACCAGCGCCCGGACGAGTACGGTGGCAGCCTCGAGAACAGGCTCCGCTATCCGCTCGAGGTGTTCGATGCCATGCGCGCCGCGTGGCCGGCGGAGCGCCCGCTCACCGTGCGTCTGTCGGCGGTCGATTGGATCGAGGGCGGCAACACGATCGACGAGGCCGTGGAGATCGCCCGAGCATTCATCGAGCACGGAGCCGATGGCATCGATGTCTCCTCCGGCCAGATCTCGAAGGACGAGCGGCCGCAGTTCGGCCGCAGCTACCAGACGCCCTTCGCGGACGCGATCAGGAACCGGGTCGCCGCGGCGGCCGGGGTCGCGGTGATCGCGGTGGGCGCGGTCTCGAGCTATGACGATGTGAACTCGATCCTGCTCGCCGGACGCGCCGACATGGTGGCGCTGGGCCGTACGCACCTGTGGGATCCCCAATGGACGCTCCACGCTGCGGCCGACCAGGGCTACCGCGGTGCGGGAGCAGACTGGGTCGATCCGTTCCGCGCGGGATCGCGCAAGCCGCCGAGCGCCCGCACCGATGCGGTGCGACCACGGCTCTCGCTGGTGCGGGACGCGCAGGGCGGGGTTGAGGCGACCGCACACCGGCGCTGGACGCCGGCGCGGACCGAGACCCTCGCGCGCTGAGGCGCGACACGACACGACGACGGACCCAGGAGAGAACCGACATGACCAGACAGATCATCAACCCGCCCGCGCTGATCAAGCCGAGCGGCTTCGCCCATGGCGTGCGCGCCGGAGAGTTCGTCTACCTCGGCGGCCAGACGGCCATGGATGCCACCGGCGCGATCGTGCCCGGCGGGATCGTCGAGCAGTTCGCGCAGGCGTTCTCGAACGTCCTGACCACGCTGGATGCCGCCGGCGGGCGTCCCAGCGACCTCGTCGATGTCACGATCTACCTCACCGATGTCGAGGACTACCAGCGCAACGGCCGTGAGATCGGACGGGTCTGGCGCCAGCTGGCCGGCACCGAGTATCCGGCCATGGCCGGCATCGGCGTGACCAGGCTCTGGCAGGCGGAGGCGCTGATCGAGATCCAGGGGGTCGCGCACATCGGCGACGAGGCGAACGGATGAGGCTTGCCACCGTGCGCCACGGCGACGGCACCCGCGCCGCCGTCGGCGATGACGCGGGCTGGGTCCTGCTCGAGGAGACGGACGCTCAGCGCCTGTTCTCTGCGCCGGACTGGCGAGAGCGCGCCGAAGAGGCGCTGCGGGATCCCGCCAGATCAACCGTCGACGAGGGTGCCTTCGCCACCCCGGTGCCGCGTCCGGCGAAGATCTTCTGCTGCGGACTCAACTACCGCGACCACATCGCCGAGACCGGGCGCCCTGTCCCGGAGTTCCCGACGCTCTTCGCCAAGTTCGCCGACACTCTCACCGGCCCGTTCGACGAGATCATCGTGCACGACACCGACCGCGTCGACTGGGAGGCCGAGCTCGCGGTCGTCATCGGGGCCGAGGTGCACCGCGCCGACCGGGAACAGGCCAGTGCGGCGATCCTCGGCTACGCGGTCGCGAACGACGTGTCGATGCGCGACTGGCAGCAGCGCACGCTGCAGTGGCTGCAGGGCAAGGCGTTCGACGCGACGAATCCGCTGGGTCCGTGGCTGGTGACGGCCGACGAGATCGAGCCGAAGGACGGCCTGCGCATCACCTGCGCGGTCAACGGCGTGATCATGCAGGACGGCGACACCGCGGAGCTCGTCTTCGATGCGGCGGATCTGGTCGCCTACGTCTCTCAGATCACCGTCCTGCGTCCCGGCGACATCGTGCTCACCGGCACGCCCGGCGGCGTCGCCCTCGGCATGGATGATCCGCGCTGGCTTCGTGACGGCGACGTCGTGACGACCGCGGTCGACGGCATCGGCGAGCTCCGCAACACCATCCGCTTCGAATAGTCGGGGGCTGAGCACCGAGGTGCCCGGACCACGCCGTCGCCGCGTCCGTGGCCACCGGTAGTCTGGATCCATGGCAGCTTCGCGTCCTCCTTCCCGTGGCGGCGCCAAGGCGGGGAAGATCCCGCAGGTGTCGTGGCGCGAGCCGCATCCGGCACCGCTGATCCTCGTCTCCGGTCCGGAGGAGATCTGCGCCGAGCGCGCGATCGCGGGCGTGCGCGACTACCTGCGCGCGGAGGATCCGTCGCTCGAGGTCAGCGACGTGCGCGCCGACGACTACGAACCCGGCACCCTGCTTTCGCTCACCTCGCCGTCCCTGTTCGGTGAGCCGCGGCTCGTTCGCGTCTCGGGCGTCGAGAAGTGCACCGACGCGTTCATCCAGGAAGCGGTGTCGTACCTCGACCACCCTCAAGAGGGCGCGACGGTCGTGTTGCGGCACACGGGGGCGAGCGTCCGCGGCAAGAAGCTCCTCGACGCGCTCCGCTCCGGCACCGGGGGCGGTATCGAGATCGCGGTCCCGGCGATCAAGCGCGACAGCGACAGGGTCGACTTCGCCGCGGGCGAGTTCCGCTCGGCGAAGAAGCGCATCGCGCCGCCCGCACTGCGAGCGCTCGTCTCGGCCTTCGCCGACGATCTCACCGAACTCGCCGCGGCGTGCCAGCAGCTGATCGGCGACGTCGAGGGCGACATCACGGAAGACACCGTCACCCGGTACTACGGCGGCCGGGTCGAGGTCTCGGCCTTCGTCGTCGCAGACACGGCGATCGCCGGTCGTTACGGCGAGGCGCTGATCGCGCTGCGTCATGCACTGTCCTCCGGTGCCGACCCCGTGCCGATGGTGGCCGCATTCGCCATGAAGCTCCGCGGCATGGCGCGGGTGGCGGGCAATCGAGAACCCAGCAGGCAGCTGGCTCAGCGCCTCGGCATGAAGGACTGGCAGGTCGATCGCGCACGGCGCGACCTGGCCGGCTGGAACGAACGCTCGCTCGGCATGGCGATCCAGGCGACCGCGCGCGCCGACGCCGAGGTCAAGGGCGCCGCGCGCGATCCGATCTTCGCCCTCGAGCGCATGGTGACCGTCATCGCCACCCGTGAGCCCTTCGGGGCATAGGGCGGGCACGAAAAAGCCCGCCTCGGTGAGGCGGGCTGATTCAGAAGCTGATGCTCAGTGAGCAGAAGCGTTCGCTCAGAGAGCGGAGACCTGCTTGGCGAGAGCCGACTTGCGGTTCGCGGCCTGGTTCTTGTGCAGAACGCCCTTGCTGACGGCCTTGTCGAGCTTGACGGCGGCCTTCTTGAGGGTGGCCTCGGCAGCGGTCTTGTCGCCGGCGGCGACGGCGGTCTTGGTCGAGCGGATGAGCGTCTTGAGCTCGCTCTTCACGGCCTTGTTGCGCTCGTTCGCCTTGATGTTGGTCTTGTTGCGCTTGATCTGCGACTTGATGTTTGCCACGTGTGGAACCTTCTGTACAGGAGTGATGGGAAATGCTGGCAGCAGAAGAGGGCTGCTGCACAGCGGTCGTATGGGAAGAACCCACACGCAAGCCAAGAGTCGAGTCTATCAGCAGAGGACTCGATCACGCGAAACGGCTGCAAGAAGCGGTACTGAGTCGCGGAAACGCTGGTACCGGGTGCAGAATCAACCTTATCCGGACACCGATGTCGAGGAGCCACATGACCGCCGTCCCCACCCGCTCGTCTCTGCCCGCGGGATTCCGCTGGTCCGCTGCGACATCCGCCTTCCAGATCGAGGGGGCCCGTGGCGCCGAGGGCAGCGGTCGATCGATCTGGGACGACTACCTCGAGGCTCCCGGCGCGATCAAGGACGGCTCCACGGCCGATCCCGCGTGCGACAGCTATCGGCATCCGGAGGCGGACGTGTCTCTCGCGGCCGGTCTCGGCCTCGATCGCTACCGCTTCTCGATCCCGTGGGCGCGGGTGCAGCCCGATGGCAGGGGAGCGGCGAACACCGCGGCCCTCGACCACTACTCGCGCTTCGTGGATCTCCTGCTGGAAGCCGGCGTCGCTCCCTTTCCGACCCTGTATCACTGGGAGATGCCATCCGCCGTCGATGCCGACGGCGGATGGCTCCGTCGGGACACGGTCGAGCGCTTCGCCGATTACGCCGCGATCGTGGTCGACCGACTGGGCGATCGCGTCGCGCAGTGGTACACCCTGAACGAGCCGGCGATGACCACGCTGCAGGGCTATGCGGTCGGTGCGCTCGCCCCCGGGAAGCAGCTGCTGTTCGACGCACTGCCGACCGTTCATCACCAGCTCCTTGCGCACGCCCGCGCCGCCGAGGCCATCCGATCCCGCGGCTCCGCCCAGGTCGGCCTGGTGAACAACCACACCTGGGTGCTTCCTCTGAACGACACGGCAGAGGACCGTCGTGCAGCAGCTCTCTACGATATGATCCACAATCGGGTGTTCAGCGAGCCGCTCCTGGCCGGCGGGTATCCCGACCTTGCTGCCTGGGGGCTTCCTGCCATGCCGGTGCAGGACGGCGATCTCGAAGCGATCCGGGCGTCGATCGACTTCTACGGCATCAACTTCTACAACCCGACCACCGTCACCGCCGCAGATGCGTCGAGCCCCATCCCGTTCGACATCGTGCCGACACCGGGCGTCGCCGTCACCGGATTCGGACCCGAATGGCCGATCATGCCGGAGGCTCTGCGCGATCTCCTGATCGACCTGCACGCGCGGCATCCGCACCTCCCTCCCGTCATCATCGGCGAGAACGGCGCCTCGTTCCCCGAGCCCGATCGCGCCGCACGCGTCGAGGATGCGGACCGGATCGGCTACCTCGCAGGTCACATCGCCGCGGTGGGGGAGGCGATCGCGGCCGGCGTTCCCGTCGAGGAGTTCACGGTGTGGTCTCTCCTCGACAACTGGGAGTGGGCCGACGGCTACACGCAGCGCTTCGGCCTCGTCCACGTCGATTTCGAGACGGGGGAGCGCACCCCGAAGGCATCGTACGACTGGTATCGCGACCTCATCGCGAGCGCACGTTCCGCAGCAGCACGCCAGGAGGAGACACGATGAGTGGTGCGACCAGGGCTGGCGCGCGATGGATGTCGCTGTTCACGCTCGCGTGGCTCGCCATCTGGACCGTGCAGCTGACGCCCGTACAGCTTCTCCTGCCCCTCCAGCTCGATACCCCCGAGGATGACTGGATCCGCGGGGTGGTCTCCTCCGGGCTCGTGCTCGGGATCGGCGGGCTCGCCGGCATCGTGGCGGGTCCCCTGGCAGGAGCGCTCTCCGATCGCGCCGCCGCCGGACGACACCGCCGGCGGCCCTGGGCGCTCGGGGGAGTCTGGCTCACCGCGGTGTGCCTCGTGCTCACCAGCTTCGCGAGCGGTCCCTGGGCGGTCGGCGCCGGATGGGTGGGCGTCTCGATCGGCGTCGCCGTCTCGTCCGCGGCCTTCACCGCGCTGATCGCGGACCAGCTGCCGACCACGCAGCGCGGAGCCGCTGCCGCCGCGGTCGGCTCGAGTCAGGCCGTCGGCATCGTGCTGGGCGTGGGCCTGGTCGTGCTCCTCGGCCTCGACATCGTCGCCGGATACCTGCTGCTGGCCGGCATCATCGCGGCGATCGGCACGGCATCCGCTCTGCTGCTGCCCGACCCTCCGGGGACGGCGGAGATGCGTCCGAAGGGCGCAGGGCGCAAGACACTCGCGTCGCTCCGTGATCGCGACTTCGCCTGGATGCTGTCCGGCCGGCTGGTGACCAACATCGGCAACGCGCTCGGCACGGCGCTCTTCCTGTTCTTCCTGCTGCACGGACTCGGGCAGCCGAGTGCGGCCGCGCAGGACAACCTGCTGCTGCTCATCCTCGTCTACACGGTGTTCGTGGTGATCGCGTCGGTGCGCACCGGTATCGTCTCCGACCGCACCGGCAACCGTCGTACGCTCACGGTCGCTGCGACCGTCGTCCAGGCGGCATCAGGCGTCGCGATCGCGCTCGTGCCCACCTTCGAGATGACGATGGTCGCGGCCGCGCTGATGGGGCTCGGGTACGGCGCGTTCTCGACGGTGGGGCTCGCGTTCGCCGCCGACCTGCTCCCCGACGAACAGGACCACGCACGAGATCTCGGCATCGTCAACGTCACTGCGGCGCTGGGCCAGCTGATCGGTCCGGTGCTGGGCGCCGGACTCGTCGCGCTCGTCGGCGGATTCTGGCTCGTGTTCGCGGCTGCCGCTGTGCTGTCGCTCGTCGGCGGTGTCCTCACCGCGTTCGCACGGCAGCCTGCGCGGTCATGATGCGTCGGCCTGGGCGATCGTCGCGATAGCCAGCTCCAGCACGGCGTTGAACACGCGCGGCCGCATCGCCGTCACGAGATGCGTCGTCCGCGGCACGACGATGAGCTCGGCCTGCGGGGCGAGGCGCTGGAACAGGCGCTCGTTCGCCCGCAGCTGGTCGTACTGGCCGTTCACGAACCACAGTGGGATCCTGATCCGCTCGACGGCGGTCGCGACGTCGAGGGTGGAGAGGCTGCGCAGCGCGGCATCCTGCGTGTCCAGGGCGTAGCCGCCGGCGGCGAAGTCGGCGCGGTTCTCGGCGGGGATGGTTGCGGCCAGCATGCGGCGGGTGATCCACATCCCGCGATCCGGGAGCGAATCGACGGCGCGGAAGAGTAGACGGTAGGCGGAGAGCCCGGCGCCGCGGGGGAGCGACGTGCAGGCGGCTGCGACCAGGCCGGCGACCGGAGGCGTCTGCGCCCCTCCCGCGTAGGTGAGGGACAACAGCCCGCCCATCGAATGACCGACGAGCAGCACCGGTCCCTTCTCCGCCGCTGCGCGCACCGCGGCGTCGATCGTGTGCAGCGCCTCGTGGAGGGTGAAGTCCTCCTGCATGCGGGAGCCGTGACCGGGGAGGTCGACGGCGGTGGACGAATACCCGTGCTCGTCGAGATAGGCGAGCTGCGAGCGCCACATGGTCGCAGAGGTGCGGATGCCGTGCACGAAGACGATCTGGACGTTCACGCGTTCAGCATAAGGAAAGCGGGGCCGGTGGATGAACCACCGACCCCGCTCCGGGGCACTCCGACGAGCTCAGTGTCCCCGGGGAATTACTTCTCCCAGCCGAGGTTCTCGACGGGAGTGACTCCGAAGAGGTCCAGTCCGACGTACGGCTCCGGCGTGAGGTTCGCCAGGCCCTTCTGGGCCACGTAGACCGACGGACCGTTGTAGAGCGGGATGACGCCCCAGGTCTTCTCGATCAGCTTCGGCTCGAGCTTCATGGCAGCCTCGGTCCAGCTCTTGGCGTCCTTCTGCGACTCGACCTCGTCAGCGATCTCCTTGTCCATCTCGGCGTTGCCGGTGGCGGACAGGTTCAGACCGCTGTCGGAGCAGTAGATCTGGCACATCCACGCCGGTCCGAACGGGTCGGAGTCGGTGAAGCGGAGACCGAAGATGTCCCAGTTCTTCGACGTGAAGTCGTCGGAGAAGTCAGCCGACGCGCGGACCTCGATCTGCACATCGATGCCGATCTCCTTCTGCTGAGCCTGCAGCGACTTCGCGAGCGCCTCCTGCACGGGGCTGTTGCTGAAGATCGGGTAGACGACCGTGAACTTGACGCCGTCCTTCTCGCGGATGCCGTCATCGCCCTCGACCCAGCCTGCATCGTCGAGGAGCTTCTTGGCGCCGTCGACGTCGTACTTCAGACCGGCTTCGCCGAACGCGTCGGACCACCCGTCCTGGAAGGAGTACATGTTCAGCGAGCCGGCCGCCTCTTCCTCGTAGCCGAGGCCGTTCCAGGCGATCTGCTTCTGCTGGTCGATGTTGATTCCCATGAAGAACGCCTTGCGTACCTCGAGGTCTGCGAACTGCGGCTTGTCGCCGTCGACCATGAGGACCGTCTTGGCGGTCTGCTGAGCGCGACGGACGACAGCGCCGTCGACGTCTTCGACCTGGGCCAGGCGCTCCTGGCTGCCGGCCTCGACCTGGTCGATCTCGCCGTTCTTGAAGGCGTTGATCGCGGCGTCGTCTTCCAGCGCCGTGAACGTCACCTTGTCGAGCAGCGGCGCGTTGCCCCACCACTCGGGGTTCGGCTTGAACGAGACGAAGCCCGCGTTCGCGTCGAACTCGTCGACGGTGTACGGACCCGCACCCCACTCGGCGTTGAGGTTGCCGATGTAGGCGTTGTTGAAGGTCTCGACATCAGCGTGCTTCGGGTTGAGGACACCACCCGTGAGGAACGCCATGGACGGCCATGCGTAGATGCCGTCGAAGGTGACGACCGCGGTCTTCACGGAGTCGCCCTCCTCGACCGACGTGATCTGCTTGTAGCCGTCGGTCGCGTTCGGGTTGTAGCCCTCCTCGGTCGAGCGGTTCGCCTTCCACGTCGCGTCGATGGCGGTCCAGTCCATGTCGGTGCCGTCGTTGAAGTGGGCCTCGTCCGTGAACGTGAAGGTCAGCGTCGTGTTGCCGCCGTCCTCGCCGATCTCGTAGGCGTCGAGGTACGCGTCGTTCTTCGTGACCTCACCCTCCGGGCTGACGAGGAGGAGCTGCGGCATGTAGTAGTACCACAGGCGCGCCGTGTCGGCGCTGGCGTCGCTGTTGAAGGCGTTGAGCTGCTCCGGGACCTCGTTGATCTCGAAGTTGACCTCGCCGCCCTCCTTCAGGTTCTCGCGGGGCTGCGGGTTGTAGTCCGCTGCCTTGGTCTCGACGGTCTCGCCGCCGCCGTTGTCCCCGCCGCCGGTGTTCCCGGAGCCGCTCGCGCAACCCGCGAGGGCGAGTGCGAGGGCGCCGCTGATCGCGATGGCCCCCAACAACTTCTTGTTCTTCATGGTGCTCCTTCCGCCTTTCGGCGATTCATAAAGGGAAGAATAGTTCGCCTTGTTCCGAACCACAGCGGGCGACAGTGAATACCGCCTAACCGTTATCGGACGGTGACCACAGCATCGTTCCGCGGATTTTCGTGGTCGTGTCTCAGGCCGTCACGGCGCGGGTGCTCATGGTCTCGGCATCGAAAACCACGCGCTGGCGCGTGCGTTCGATGTCGGGATCGGGAACGGGGATGGCCGAGAGCAGCGCCTTCGTGTACGGATGCTGCGGGTTCTCGAAGACGTCGTCGACGTCGCCGTGCTCCACGAAGTCACCGAGATACATGACCGCCACGCGGTCCGCGATGTGCCGCACGACGGACAGGTCGTGCGCGACGAACAGGTACGACAGACCCAGCTTCGCCTTCAGCTCGTCGAGGAGGTTGATCACGCCCGCCTGGATCGAGACGTCGAGTGCCGACACCGGCTCATCCAGGACGACGATCTTCGGGTTGGTCGACAGGGCACGGGCGATGCCGATGCGCTGTCGCTGTCCTCCGGAGAACGCCTGCGGGAAGCGGTCGCTGTGCGCGGGATTCAAGCCGACAAGGTCCATCAGCTCGTCGACCCGACGGTGCGCCTCCTCCTTGGGGGTCCCGATCGCGAAGAGCGGCTCCGAGATGATGTCGGCGACCGTCATGCGCGGGTCGAGTGCTCCCATCGGGTCCTGGAAGACGATCTGGATGTCGCGGCGCAGCTGACGCTCTACCTTGTGGCTGTGGATGTCGTTCACGCTCGTGCCGGCGATGACGATGTCGCCGTCGGTCTGCTTGACCATGTCCATGATCTGCAGGAGCGTCGTCGTCTTGCCGCTCCCGGACTCGCCGACGATCGCCATCGTCTCGCCCTCGCGCACATCGAAGCTCACGCCCTTGATCGCGTGCACCTCGCCGACCTTGCGCTTCAGGAACGCGCCCTTGAGAAGAGGGAACGTCTTGGTGAGGTTCTTGACCTCGAGCGTGATGGGCCGCTCCTCGCGGGGAAGCTTCGCCAGCGGGCTCTCCGGTACCTCGCGGACGGGGTACACGGGGATGCCGCCGAGGAGGCCGCCGTCCTCGATCTCGTGGGCGCGGATACAGGCGGCGCGGTGCAGGTCGCCGGAACCGGTCGCGACCGGCAGGAGTTCCGGCTCCCTCGTGCGGCACGCGTCCATCACGATGGGGCAGCGGTCGGCGAAGGGGCACGCATCGGGCAGGTTGATGAGCAGCGGCGGGTTGCCCTTGATCGGCGTGAGAGGTTCCTTCTCCGCCTTGTCGACGCGCGGGATCGCGCCGAGCAGACCGATCGAGTACGGCATCCGGGTCTTGTGGAACAGCTCGTGCACGGGAGCCTGCTCGACGGGCTTCCCGGCGTACATCACCATGACGTCGTCCGCCGTGCGGGCGACGACACCCATGTCATGGGTGATCATGATGACCGCGGCGCCGGTCTCCTGCTGGGCCTTCTCGATGAGGTCGAGGATCTGTGCCTGGATCGTCACGTCGAGGGCGGTCGTTGGCTCGTCGCAGATAATGAGCTTCGGATCGTTCGCCATCGCGATGGCGATCACGACGCGCTGGCGCATGCCGCCGGAGAACTCGTGCGGGAACGACTTCATCCGTCGCTCCGGCTCGGTGATGCCGACGAGCTTCAGCAGTTCGACCGAGCGGTTCCAGGCATCCTTCTTCGACAGGCTCCGGTGCACGGTCAGCGCCTCGATGAGCTGATCGCCGATGGTGAACACCGGCGTGAGGGATGTCAGCGGATCCTGGAAGACCATCGACATGCCGTTGCCGCGGATCACGGAGAGCTGCTTGTCGGTCATGCCGAGAAGCTCCTTGCCCTCGTACATGATCGACCCAGTCACCTTGGCGTTCTCGTCGAGGAGCCCCATGATCGCGAGGGACGTGACCGACTTGCCGGACCCGGACTCGCCGACGATGCCGAGGGTCCTGCCGGCCTCGAGATCGAAGGACACACCGCGCACCGCATCGACGCGGCCCGCCTCTGACGCGAAGCTGACCGCGAGATCGCGGACGGAGAGTACGTTGCTCATGCTCGGCCTCCAGCCGCAGACGTGGGATCGAGGGCATCGCGCAGGCCGTCGGCGACGAGCGCCATCGACACGGTGAGAAGGGTGAGCGCGGCGGCGGGGAAGTAGAACAGCCAGGGCGAGGTGATCAGCGAGCTCGAGCCGGCGCCGATCAGCGCGCCGAGGGAGACGTCGGGGATCTTGACGCCGAACCCGAGGAACGACAGGCCGGTCTCGGCCACGACCGCGTTGACGACGCCCAGGGTGAAGTTGATCACGAGGAGCGAGCCGATGTTCGGGAGCAGGTGGCGCAGCACGATGCGGAAGCCGCGAACGCCCATGTAGCGGGCGGCGCTCACGTACTCGCGCTCGCGCAGAGACAGAGCGAGCGTCCAGATCACGCGAGCGGGGAAGTACCAGCCGATCACGAAGATCATGATGAGCGCGATGACGCGCCAGTCGCCGCCGGACTTGTTCGAGATCATCGCCAGGATGAGGAACGAGGGGATCACCATCATGAAGTGGATGACGAGCAGGGTGATGCGCTCGGTCCACCCGCCGAAGTAGGCGGCCGCGGTTCCGACGAGAGCCGAGACGATCGTCACGCCGACGGACACGCTCACCGCGATCATCAGCGAGCGCTGCAGACCGACCGCCACCTGGGCGAAGAGATCGTTGCCGGCGTTGTTCGTGCCGAACCAGTGCTCTGCCGTGGGCCCGGTGCTGAGTGCGAGGAAGTCGAGTTCGACGTGGTCGTAGCGCGCGATGAGCGGTCCGATGATGGCGAAGAGGACGAGCAGGGCGAAGATGATGAGGCCGGCGACCGCACCCTTGTTGCGGGCGTAACGCCGGGAGTACAGGGTCCACTTGGACAGTCGCCGGGTCGCGACCCGCGTCGTCTCGGGGCCGGGAGCTGCCGTCGAGGCTTCGACGGTGGGATCGATCATTTCCGAGGTCATGTCAGCTCACTCTCACTCGAGGATCGAGCACCACCACGGCGACATCGGCGAGGATGGCGCCGATCGCGGTGAGCACGGCACCGAAGGCCGCGACCGCGACCGTGCCGTGGATGTCGTTCTTGGTGATGGTCTCGATGAAGTACTTGCCCATGCCGTTCCAGGCGAAGATCGTCTCGGTGAGGACCGCCCCGGTGAAGATGGCGGGGATCGTGAAGGCGACCTGCGTGGCGACGGGGATCAGCGAGGTGCGCAGGGCGTGCTTGCGGATCGCCTGCTGCTTCGTCAGCCCCTTGGCTCGTGCCGTGCGCACGTAGTCGGCGCCGATGTTGTCGAGGAGGAGCGACCGCTGCAGGAAGTGGATGCCGGCGTAGCCGATCACCACGAGAGCTATCGTCGGCAAGGTCAGATGTTGGAGGACGTCTATGAGGACGGGGAAGAAGCCTTCGACACCTCGGCTCGCGTTGCCCGTCACGTAGAAGATGCGGACGCCGGTGGCGTCGTTCAGACCGATCGCGAGGAGCACGATCGCGAATGCCGCGACGACGATCGGGATGTTCATCGTGATGATGCTGGTCGCCTGACCGATCCGGTCGGCGAGCTTGTACTGACGCGAGGCGGTGTAGACGCCCAGCGCGATTCCGAGCACGGTCGTGAGGATCGTCGCACCCAGGACGAGCTCGGCGCTGACCCACATCCGGTACGCGACCTGCTCGTTGACCGAGCCTCCCGTGGGGCTGACGCCCCAGTCCCAGCGGAGAAGGATGCCGGTGAGCCAGGTCCACCACCGTTCGATGAGCGGAACGGTGTCGCTGAGGTTGCGCGGAGCGAGCGTGTTGACGATCTGCTCTTCGGTCAGCGGCGGACGTCGACCCACGTAATTGCTGCGCGGGTCGAGGAACCCCCACGCCAGGAAGTACGTGATGTTCGTCGCGACCACGATCATGAGCAGCCAGCCGAGTGCACGGCGCACGAGATACTTGATCAAGGTGATGATTCTTTCTCTTCTACAGAGATGCGCGGGATCGCCGACGCAACGCTGAGCCGGGTAGACATTCAATCACCATCCACCTCTTTGCGCGACGCGACGCCCTGCACGAGGTCTGTGACGGAGTCCTATCGCTCTCGGGATCCGGTGTCACGGATTGCTCCCGGGCAACCTCGGCAGAATATCAGCACCTGGGGCGAATCGAGCATTAGCCTGCCCTGACCGTAGAATCGACGGGACATGTCACCACGCGCCCTCACTCCTCTTCAGCCTGCCGCGACGCCGCCCGCGCAGATCCGCAATTTCTGCATCATCGCCCACATCGATCACGGCAAGTCGACTCTCGCCGACCGCATGCTCCAGATCACCGGAGTGGTCTCCGACCGTGACATGCGCGCGCAGTATCTGGACCGCATGGACATCGAGCGCGAGCGCGGCATCACGATCAAGAGCCAGGCGGTGCGGATGCCGTGGGAGATCGAGGGCGAGACCTTCGCGCTCAACATGATCGACACACCTGGCCACGTCGACTTCACGTACGAGGTGTCCCGATCGCTCGCGGCATGCGAGGGCGCCATCCTCCTCGTCGACGCGGCGCAGGGCATCGAGGCCCAGACGCTCGCGAACCTCTACCTGGCTCTCGAGAACGACCTGCACATCATCCCGGTGCTCAACAAGATCGACCTGCCGGCCGCCGACCCCGAGAAGTACGCGAAAGAGCTCGCTTCACTCATCGGTGGCAAGCCCGAGGATGTGCTGCGCGTCTCCGGCAAGACCGGCGTCGGTGTCGAGGAGCTGCTCGACCGGCTGGTGAAGGAGATCCCGCCGCCCACCGGTGACGCGGATGCCCCTGCCCGCGCGATGATTTTCGACTCGGTCTACGACTCCTATCGCGGCGTCGTCACCTACGTGCGCATGATCGACGGCAGCTTCGCGCCGCGCGAGCGCCTCCAGATGATGTCGACCGGCGCGAACCACGAGGCGCTGGAGGTCGGCGTCTCGAGCCCGGAACCGACACCGACCAAGGGTCTGGGCGTCGGCGAGGTCGGGTACCTCATCACCGGTGTGAAGGACGTGCGTCTGTCGAAGGTCGGCGACACCGTCACCACGGCGCGCCGGCCGTCGGACAAGCCGCTTCCCGGCTACACCGATCCGAAGCCCATGGTCTTCTCGGGTGTCTACCCGATCGACGGCAGCGACTACGCCGAGCTCCGCGAGGCGCTCGACAAGCTCAAGCTCTCCGACGCCTCGCTCGCGTACGAGCCCGAGACCTCGGTCGCGCTCGGCTTCGGCTTCCGCTGCGGATTCCTCGGTCTTCTCCACCTCGAGATCATCACGGAGCGCCTCGAACGCGAGTTCGGTCTCGACCTCATCACCACCGCGCCCAGCGTGATCTACGAGGTGCTCACCTCCGACACCGGCGAGACGGTCACGGTCACCAACCCGAGCGAGTACCCGGACGGACGCATCGGATCCGTCTCCGAGCCGATGGTGAAGGCGGCGATCCTGCTGCCGAAGGACTACGTCGGCACGGTCATGGAACTATGCCAGGGGCGCCGCGGAACGCTGCTCGGCATGGAGTACTTCTCCGAGGAACGCGTCGAGCTCCGCTACAACATGCCGCTCGGCGAGATCGTCTTCGACTTCTTCGATCAGCTCAAGTCGAAGACGCAGGGCTACGCCTCCCTCGACTACGAGCCCTCCGGACAGCAGGAGGCCGACCTCGTGAAGGTCGACATCCTGCTCCAGGGTGAGAAGGTCGACGCCTTCAGCTCGATCGTGCACCGCGAGAAGGCGTACGCGTACGGCACGCTCATGACGGAGCGGCTGCGCAAACTCATCCCTCGTCAGAACTTTGAGGTGCCGATCCAGGCTGCCATCGGCGCCAGGATCATCGCGCGTGAGACCATCCGTGCACTCCGCAAGGACGTGCTCGCCAAGTGCTACGGCGGTGACATCAGCCGCAAGCGCAAGCTCCTCGAGAAGCAGAAGGAGGGCAAGAAGCGCATGAAGATGGTCGGTCGCGTCGAGGTCCCCCAGGAGGCGTTCATCGCCGCACTCTCGGGTGACGTCGACGGCAAGGACAAGAAGTAGGGATGCCGCTCCCGGCATACGAGCGCGGCCTCACACGTCGGCCGCTCGACACTGTGCCGAGCGGGATGCGCGGCGTGGAGCACTCCACGGTCGTACCGCCGGAGTCCGTCGAAGCCGTGTCCGCGCTGGTCCGGTCCTGGGAGTTCAAGCGGCGTGCGGGGTTCGAGGTTCCGGTCGGGGAACCCGTTCCCGGCGCGGAGGGGGTGCTCGCGAAGCGCCTCCTCGGCATCCGCTTCGTCGAGCCGATCAGGGTGGTGTGGGCCGATGCGAGCGGGTTCGGCTACGAGACGAGGCCGGGGCATCCGATCTACGGCGAGGAGTCCTTCCTGATCGACGAGCACGGCGTGTTCACCGCGCGGTCCGTCTCCCGTCCGGCATCTCTCTTCTGGATGTTGATGGCGCCGGCGTTGCGGCTCCTGCAGCGCCGCACGCACGCGAAGTACGTCCGCATCGTGCAGGCGGAAGCCGAAGCAGCGCTTCGGGCCCTTCGACAGGCTCAGGGACCCACGTCCGGCTGAGGTTGTCCTCGGCGCTTCTCGTCCTGGATCGCTGAGCTTGTCGAAGCGTCGCCGTCTCGTGGGTTCGCGTCCTGGGTCGCTGAGCTTGTAGAAGCGTCGCTGCCTCGCGACCGGGACAGCGCAGGAAGGTCGTGACCTCTCAGCTCGATCAGAGCGATCTTCTTCGCCCGGCTCCAGCCCTGGATCTGCTTCTCGCGGCGGGATGCCGCGTCGACGGTGTCGAACTGCTCGGCATAAGCCAGGACGACCGGACGGCGTCTGCGCGTGAAGTTCGCAGCGTACTGATCGTCATGGTTGTGCTGCCAGACGCGCGACTCGAGTTCGCCGTTCGTGCTTCCCGTGTAGAAGGTGCCGTCATTGCATTTCAGAATGTATGTCCAGGGCATTACTCATCGTGCCGCGCGGCCGGGTGCCCGGACGGCGCTGTGGATAACGTGTGGCCCTTCGACAGGCTCAGGGACCCAGGGGTGCGGGCCCTTCGACAGGCTCAGGGAGCCGGGGGAGCGCCTCACGGGGACAGGGATGTGACCGTATGCGGCGCGTGGGGGGTGATCACTCAGGGAACCCGAAGTAGGCTGGAACTCATGCGGCGCGGGACTTTCCGAGACGACACGGTGGACTATGCGGCCGTGGGTGCGACCCACGCGCCCGATCTGATGCAGTATCCGCCGGAGCGCAGCATCCCGGCAGAGGATTCGTGGCGGATCGGCAGTGGTGCCGAACGCTTCCAGACCGCCGGCGAAGCCCTCCTCTCCTGGACGGCGCAGCGCGCCGCGGGTCTCTCCGTCGACGACCTCCGGCCTGCACCGGGACCGGCGTACGCCGGCGTGAGCTTCGACGCCGAGGGCAATCCGATCGCTCCCAGCAAGCACGACGTCGAGCCTCGCTACGACGCCGAGGGCACGCCGTTCGTCGGCGCGGGCATGACCCTCCACCTGAAGGGGCGCATCGGTGGAATGCGCGCCGATTCCGAACTCCGCGTGATCTCGGTCACCGAAGAGACCCGGCGCATCGGGTTCGTGCTCGGCACCGTCGGCGGATCCGTCGTCAGCGGCGAGGAGTCGTTCGACGTGGAATGGCGCGAGGACAACGATGAGGTGTGGTTCACCGTGCGTGCTTTCGACGCACCGAACTCCCTGCTCTACCGCACCGTCCCCGCCCTGGTGAAGCGGCGTCGGCGCGAGCTGTTCGCCCGGTACCTCCGCGCGATCTCCCCGCTCTACGCGACGCCCGTCTGATGCCGAGACACCACTGATGGCGGGACCGCTCCCGCTCGGAGATCCCGCGCCCTCCGACGGCAGGCTGCCCGACGATCTTCCGATCGACCTCGGTGTGCCGTTCTCGGCCTACCTGCACGTCCCGTTCTGCCGTGTGCGCTGCGGATACTGCGACTTCAACACGTACACGTCGAGCGAGCTGCGGGGCGCCAAGCAGGAGGACTACGCCTCCACGCTGATCGGAGAGATCGACCTCGCCGCACGGGTGCTGGGCGAGGCCGGTGCCCTGCGACCGATGGACACGGTGTTCTTCGGCGGCGGCACGCCGACGCTGCTCCCGGCGGGTGATCTGGCGCGGATGCTGGACGCCGCGGCATCCGCCTTCGGTCTGGTCGAGGGTGCCGAGGTCACGGTCGAGGCGAACCCCGACACGGTCACCCCGGACGTCGCGCGCACTCTCGCGGCCTCCGGCGTCACCCGCCTCTCGATCGGCATGCAGTCCGCGGTGCCGCACGTGCTCGCCGCGCTCGACCGCACTCATCGTCCGGAGAACGTGCGCACGGCGGTCGCCGCCGCGAAGGACGCGGGCCTCGCGGTCAGCGTCGACCTCATCTACGGCGCGCCCGGCGAGTCGCTCGCCGACTGGGAGGCGTCGATCGATGCCGCGCTCGAACTCGACTCGGACCATATCTCCGCGTACGCCCTCATCATCGAGGACGGCACGAAGCTCGCGAGGCAGATCCGACGGGGAGAGGTTCCGACGCCCGACGACGACCTGCAGGCCGACATGTACGAGCTCGCCGATGCCCGCCTCGCGGCCGCCGGCTTCGACTGGTACGAGGTGAGCAACTGGGCGCGTGCCGCCCACGGCCGGACTGCAGAGCAGAACCGGTCTCGGCACAACCTCGCCTACTGGCGCGGGAGCGACTGGTGGGGCTTCGGGCCCGGTGCGCACAGCCATGTCGCGGGTCTCCGCTGGTGGAACGTGAAGCACCCCGCCGCCTACGCTCAGCGGCTCGCAGCATCCGAATCTCCTGCCGCCGGCACCGAGCGACCCGACGCGGATTCCCGCCTGCTGGAGCGGATCCTGCTGCTCAGTCGCATCCGGGAGGGGATCGCGATCGACGAGGTGAGCCCGGCGAACCGTACGCGGGTCGCCGGGCTCATCGCCGACGGGCTGGTCGATCCGGTCGCGGCCGTGAAGGGCCGCGTCCAGCTGACGCTCCGAGGTCGGCTCATGGCCGACGCGGTGGTGCGCGAGCTGACCGACTGACTCAGGTCGGCAGCAGGTCCAATCCGGTCGTGCGCCGTTGCGGAACCGTCGCGCTGGTCGTGTCGAACACACGGGTCCGGCGCTCCGTGCCGAACACCGGCCACCCGGGGTCGCCGGTCTTCACGAACGCGACCCACGCCGCATGCATCTCCGCCGCGAGCTCACGTGGCGTGTCCGGGCCGGCGAGGCGCTGCGCCTCGGGGTCGTCGAGCCGGTCGAACACGAATCCGAGCTCGAGCGCGTGCGCCGCGCGGAGGTCGCGCACCGGGCTGTTCCAAGCGAACTCGTACACGTACGTCGGCGCGGTCCGCTTCCGAGCGAGACGCGTCAGCGGAGCGCGCAGGAGAACGTCGGTCGCGAGCTGCCCGAAGATCTCGCCGGTCGACGCGTCGGGGAACTCCGCGCGGTACGCCTGCACGGCGGCGCGCGGGATCCGCAGGGCGAGACGGGCCGCGAGGAGCTTGAGTGCGCTGATGCCGTCGAGGGCCGCCGGCGGGAACCACAGCCGGTACTCGTCGGTGTTGCTGCCGATGAGCAGAGGGATGTCGACGTCGGGCAGCACCTCATGCGGGGAACGCGGGAGGCTCTCCGCGTCGATCGCGAACTGGAAGCCGGGTGCTCCGCCCAGCGGGGAGGATCCTGCGGCGTGCTGTCGCCTGGCCTCGAGCAGGCGGTCGGGCGAGATCTCGGCGAAGGCCCCGCGTTCCGGGCGGACACCGAGTCGCTTCGCTAGCTGCACGGAGATGCGGCCGGCCTTGTGCGCCGCCTGCGCCTCGAGCGGTCCGGATTCGATGATCGCGCGCGCGATGAGCGTCCGGGACTGCTCCTTCGCCAGGAGCCCCGCGACGATCGCCCCTCCCGCCGATTCGCCCATCACCGTGATCTGCCCAGGGTCGCCGCCGAACGCCGCGACCTCGCGGTGGACCCAGGCGAGGGCGGCCGCGGCATCCTCCAGACCGAGGTTGCGGGGGGCGCCGTCGAGCACCGAGAAGCCCTCGGACCCCAACCGGTAGTTGATCGACACGAACACGATCCCGGCGCGTGCGAAGGGCATGCCGTCGTACAGCCCGAGCGCCGCCGTGCCGCGTTCGAGCGCGCCGCCGTGGATCCACAGCAGCACCGGCGCGGCGGCGGCATCCTGCGGCGCCCACACGTTCGCGGTGAGGATGTCGTCGCCCTCGATGCGGACGCTGCCGAGGAGTTCCCCGATCGGACCGGGGTACGGCAGCTGCGGTGCGGTGGGACCGAACTCGGTGGCGTCCCGCATCCCGTCCCACGACGTCGCGGGCTGCGGGGCGCGGAATCGGTTCGCACCGAACGGTGCGGCGGCGTAGGGGATGCCGCGGAAGCGGCGGATGCCCGTCTCGAGAGTTCCGCGGACGGTGCCGCCGGAGAGGGTCGCGGTCGGCGGCGTCGTCGTCATGAGCGCCATCTTAGGGGTGGCCTTTCGGGGCTTACTCGGCTGCGCGGGGTAGGATTGGCACTCGGAACATCAGAGTGCCAGCGAGCGTCCGAGTACCGGCGGAAGGGGAAGGTGATGGTCTCAGAGCGAGGACTCCAGGTTCTCCGTGCGATCGTGCAGGACTACGTCGAGACCCACGAACCCGTCGGAAGCCGCTCCATCGTCGATCGCTACTCGTTCGGCGTCTCCGCGGCGACCATCCGCAACGACATGGCGCTGCTCGAGGACGAAGAGCTGATCACCGCTCCGCACACCTCCTCGGGGCGGGTGCCCACCGACAAGGGGTACCGCGTCTTCGTCGACCATCTCGCGCAGCTGCGACCGCTCAGCGTCGCCCAGCGCACCGCCATCGAGTCGTTCCTGACGGCCCCCACCGACCTCGACGATCTGATGATCCGCACGGTCCGCGTGCTCACGCAGCTCACCGGCCAGGTCGCGCTCGCGCAGTACCCGTCCTTCGCTCGCGCGCACATCACGCACCTCGAGCTCGTGGCCCTCGCGCCGAATCGCGTGCTGATCGTCCTCGTCACCGACGCGGGCGGCGTCTCGCAGCGGTTGACGCCGTTGCCCGTCGACGTGGACGACGCCGACACCGCCGTCCTCCGCGCGCGGCTCTCGGCCCTGATCACGGGGCAGGCGGTGAGCGATGCGGCCGAGCGGCTGCAGAATCTCGTCGCCGCCGAGGACCAGACGAAGGACGTCGCGCTGCGCACGCTCGCCGCCGTCGTCATCGAGGAGCTGGGGGAGTTCCGCCAGGAGCGACTGGTCATGGCGGGAGCCGCGACGCTCGCACGGCGGGAGCAGGACTTCCGCGGCAGCATCCATCCGATCCTCGAGGCGATCGAGGAGCAGGTCACGCTGCTGCGGCTGATGGGCGAGATGGTGACCGACGAGCAGGGGCTCGGCGCGAGCATCGGCACCGAGAACGAGCCGTTCGGTCTCGGCGAGGCGTCGATCGTCGCCAGCAACTACGCCGCCCCCAGCGGGACGGCGAGGGTCGGCGTGATGGGGCCGACGCGCATGGACTATCCGAGCAATCTCGCGGCGGCGCGGGCGGTCGCCCGCTACCTGTCGCGGATGCTCGACGAGGACGAGGCCGGTCGCTGAGGCGACGGTCACGAGAGACACACGCAGAAAGGCGATCGTGGCGGACCACTATGAGGTTCTCGGGGTGTCCCGAGACGCTTCCACCGACGAGATCAAGAAGGCGTATCGGCGCCTGGCGCGGCAGCTGCACCCGGATGTGAACCCGGGCGACGAGGCGGCAGAGAAGTTCAAGCTCGTCACGCACGCGTACGACGTGCTCAGCGACGACGACTCGCGCCGTCGCTACGACATGGGCGGGGGCGACGGCGCGGCCGGCAACTTCGGCGGCTTCGGCGGTTTCGGCGACATCTTCGAGACGTTCTTCGGCGCGGCACAGGGTGCCGGTCGCGGCGGACGACCGCGTTCTCGTCGTGAACGCGGTCAGGACGCCCTCGTGCGCGTGACGCTCGACCTCGGTGACGTCGTGTTCGGCGCGCACCGTGACATCGAGGTCGACACGGCAGTGCTGTGCGAGACCTGTCAGGGGTCGTGCTGCCAGGAGGGCACCTCGCCCGTGACCTGCGACATCTGCGGCGGTTCGGGACACGTGCAGCGTCAGGTGCGCAGCCTTCTCGGCAACGTCGTCACCTCTCAGCCGTGCGGTACCTGCGAGGGCTACGGCACCACGATCCCGTTCCCGTGCGGCACCTGCGGCGGCCAGGGGCGCGTGCGCTCGCGCCGCACCGTGTCGCTGGACATCCCGGCGGGTGTGGAGACGGGACTCCGTCTGCAGCTCCCCGGCTCGGGTGAGGTCGGCAAGGCCGGCGGCCCCAACGGCGACCTGTACGTCGAGGTGTCGGTGAACGCGCACCAGGCCTTCAGTCGCGAGGGCGACGACCTGCTCGCGACCCTCGAGGTGTCGATGTCGGATGCGATCCTCGGCACGGAGACCTCGATCCAGGGCCTGGACGGCGAGGTCGACCTCGAGATCCGCCCCGGCGTGCAGTCCGGTGACGTGCTGACGATCAAGGGTCGGGGCATCACCCCGCTCCGCGGTTCGCAGCGCGGAGACCTCCGTGTCGGCGTGCAGGTCGTGACGCCGACCAAGCTCGACTCCGCGCAGCGCGCCCTGATCGAGGACTTCGCGAAGAAGGCCAAGGCCCCCGGCCCGCAGCTCGCCCAGTTCCAGCAGGGACTCTTCTCCAAGCTCCGCGACCGGTTCCGCGGGCACTGATCGTGGCGCTGCACTTCCTCGTCGCGTCATCGACCGACGCCCGTGTCGGAGACGTCGTGTCGCTGACCGGCGCCGAGGCGAAGCACGCGGCCGCGGTGCGCCGGCTCCGCGTCGGCGAGGCCGTCACGGTCGGCGACGGCTCCGGGGTGTGGCTCGCCGGAGTCGCGGAAGAGGTGTCGCCGTCCCTTGTCGACGTGCGCATCGAGGAGCGGATCGAGCATCCGGCACCCTCGCCGCGGATCGTCCTCGTGCAGGCCCTCGCGAAGGGTGATCGCGACGAGCTCGCCGTGCAGGCCGCCTGCGAGCTCGGCGTCGACGAGGTCGTGCCGTGGCAGGCCGGTCGCAGCGTGTCACGCTGGGAAGGCCCCAAGGCCGCGAAGGGGCGGGAGCGCTGGGCGACCATCGTGCGGGAAGCGGCGAAGCAGGCGCACCGTGCCTGGGTCCCCGAGGTCGCCGCACCGGTGACCACGAAGCAGCTCGCCGCGCGGGCGAGCACCGACCGCGTGCTGCTGCTCGATCCGACGGCATCGGTCCGGCTCTCGGCGATTCAACCGGACGGGCGCGACCTGGTACTGGTGGTCGGACCCGAGGGCGGGATCTCCGACGAGGAGCTCGCCCTGCTGACGGATGCCGGTGCGGAGCGCGTGCTCCTCGGCGACACGGTGCTGCGCACCTCGACGGCGGGTCCTGCGGCGATCGCCGTCCTGTCGGTCGCGCTCGGGCGCTGGTGAGCCGGGACCCACGGACCGCGGTCCGTGACGGTCAGTAGACTTGACACCATGACGGAACCCTCGATCTTCACGCGCATTCTGAACGGGGAGATCCCTGCGGAGATCCTCGGTGAGACCGATCGCGTCTTCGCGCTGCGCGACATCGCGCCCCAGGCGCCCGTGCATCTTCTCGTGGTGCCGAAGTCGGCGGAGTACCGCGACGTCGCCGAGCTCGCCGCCGGAGATCCGGCTCTGCTCGCCGAGATGATCGCCTTCGCGAAGGAACTCGCGGCGACGCACACGGACGACGGCGATTTCCGCCTCGTCTTCAACACCGGCGCGAACGCCGGTCAGACGGTGTTCCACGTCCACGCGCATGTGCTGGCCGGCGGACTGACGGAGAAGAGTGTCGGTGCCTGACAACCACGAACCGCAGGAACGCAGCCTCGGCGGCGTCCCGCCCGAGTCGGTCGAGAAGATCTACGCCGACGGCGTCGCGATGGTACAGCTGCTCGGTCCGCAGGACCGGCTGCTGCGCATGCTTGAGAAGGAGCACCGCGATGTGCAGGTCCTCGTCCGCGGTAACGAGATCACCCTGAGCGGCTCGCGGGAGGCCGTCGCCGGAGCCAGGAGCCTTGTCGACGAGCTGCTCGCGATGACCAGGGCGGGTCACGACCTGGCTCCGAGCGATGTCTCGAACTCGGCGCGGATGCTGCGGCAGGAGGGCGGTCCGCGTCCCAGCGAGGTTCTCGGCGAGGCCATCCTCACGACGCGGGGCAAGGTCATCCGGCCGAAGACGCTCGGGCAGAAGGAGTACGTCGACGCGATCGAGGAGAACACGATCGTGTTCGGCATCGGTCCCGCCGGAACGGGCAAGACCTATCTCGCGATGGCGAAGGCCGTCCAGGCGCTGCAGCGCAAGGAGGTCACCCGCATCATTCTGACGCGTCCCGCCGTCGAGGCGGGGGAGCGGCTCGGGTTCCTCCCCGGCACGCTCACGGACAAGATCGATCCGTACCTGCGACCGCTGTACGACGCGCTCAACGAGATGATGGACCCCGAGATCGTGCCGCGGCTGATGGCCACCGGAACCATCGAGGTCGCGCCGCTGGCATACATGCGCGGTCGCACCCTGAACGACTCGTTCGTGGTGCTCGACGAGGCGCAGAACACCACGCCGGAGCAGATGAAGATGTTCCTCACCCGCCTGGGCTTCGGCACGCGGATGGTCGTCACCGGCGACATCACCCAGGTCGACCTCCCGCAGGGCTCCTCGGGACTCCGACTCGTCACGCGCGTGCTCGACGGCATCGACGACATCCACTTCTCGCGGCTCACGAGCGCCGACGTGGTGCGCCACTCCCTCGTCGGTCGCATCGTCGACGCTTACAGCGAATACGACGAGAAGCGCACGGCGCAGCGATTCGAACGCGAGCAGGCGGCGGAGTTCGCCAATCGCGCCGAGCGCCGAGGGGCGCAGCGCCCGGGACCCCGTGACCGGATGCCGAAACGAGGCCTCTCCTGATGAAACGAGCACAGTCATGATCGAGATCAACAACGAGTCGGCGATCGACGTCGACGAGACCGTGCTCCAGCGGCTGACCGACTTCAACCTCGCACAGCTGCATGTCAGCCCCGACGCCGAGGTGGCGATCGTGCTCGTCGACGAGGGTGCCATGGAGGCGCTCCATGTGCAGTGGATGGACGAGCCGGGTCCGACCGACGTGCTGAGCTTCCCGATGGACGAGCTGCGTCCAGGGACCGAAGATCGTCCGACCGCTCCGGGGCTGCTCGGCGACATCGTGCTGTGCCCGCAGGTCGCGGAGACCCAGGCGCAGGCGGCCGGTCACACACTGATGGACGAGCTCATCCTGCTCACCACCCACGGCCTGCTCCACCTCCTGGGCTTCGACCACGCCGAGCCCGACGAGGAGCGTGAGATGTTCGGACTGCAGAAGGAGCTCATCCAAGGCTTCGCCGCGGCCGAACGCCGCCGATGACAGCGACCCTCCTGCTCATCGCCGCCGTGCTCCTGGTGGCTTTCGGTGGTCTGATGGCCGCGATCGATGCCGCCTACGGCGTCGCCTCGCGCGCGAACCTCGCCGACATGGCGACAGAAGGACGGCGGGCAAAGGCCCTCGGCCGCATCGCCGCCGACCTCGATGCGCACGTCAACGCGGTCGCGTTCATCCGCGTCCTGGCCGAGGTCACGGCTGCCGTGCTCGTGACCGTGGCATTCACGATCCTGATCGAGAACAACTGGTGGGCGATGCTCGCCGCCGCGCTGCTGATGACTGCGATCACGTTCGTCCTCGTCGGCGCCAGCCCGCGGTCCTTCGGCCGTCAGCACGCTGAGGGAATGATCCGCGGTACCGCGTCGATCGTGCGCGGGTTGCGCATCTTCCTCGGCCCTCTCGCTCAGGCGCTCGTCGTGCTCGGCAACCGGGTCACCCCGGGCACCGGGCGCAGCTCCTTCACGAGCGAGGACCAGCTGCTCAGCATGGTCGACGAGGCGGCCTCGAACGACCTCATCGAAGAGGACGACCGGGATCTCATCCACTCGGTGTTCGACTTCACCGACCAATTCGTCCGTGCGGTGATGGTTCCGCGCACCGAGATGGTGACCGTCGACGCGACCGCGACCACTGACGAGGCCATGTCCCTGTTCCTGAACCGCGGTGTCTCGCGCATGCCGGTCGTGGACGACGACGCCGACGACGTCGTCGGGGTGCTCTACCTGAAGGATCTGGTGCAGTTCGCCTACCGCGACGACAGCGCCTGGCGCGCGGCATCCATCCGCCCCATCGCCCGCCCTGCCACGTTCGTGCCCGAGTCGATGCGCGCCGAGACGCTCCTGCAGCAGATGAAGCGCGACGCGGTGCACGTGTGCCTGGTGATCGACGAGCACGGCGGCATCTCCGGGCTCGTGACACTCGAGGACCTCATCGAGGAGCTCGTCGGAGAGATCTCCGACGAGTACGATCAGGTATCCGCCGAGTTCGTCGATCTCGGTGATGGCCGGTACCGCGTGAGCGCTCGGCTCTCGCTCGAGGACGTGGGCGATCTCTTCGGCCTCGAACTCGAGGACGAGGACGTCGACTCCATCGGCGGTCTGCTCGGAAAGGCCCTGGGCCAGGTGCCGCAGCCCGGTGCGACCGCGACGGTCTCGGGGCTCGCGCTGACCGGCGGAGCATCGCGCGGCCGCGGTCGAGGAATCGCCACGGTCTTCGTGGAACGCACGGCAACGGAGCCCGACGCTTCGCAGGACGAGGGAGAACGACACGATGACTGAGAACACCCGAAGCGGGTTCGTGACCTTCGTCGGCCGGCCGAACGTGGGCAAGTCCACGCTGACGAACGCGCTCGTCGGCGAGAAGATCGCCATTACCAGCGAGAAGCCGCAGACCACCCGCCGTGCCATCCGCGGCATCGTGAATCGCCCGGAGGGTCAGCTCGTCATCGTCGACACCCCCGGGATCCACAAGCCGCGCACCCTGCTCGGCGAGCGCCTCAATGACCTCGTCGACCAGGTGCTCGGCGACGTCGACGTGATCGGGTTCTGCGTGCCGGCGACGGAGAAGGTGGGCCCGGGCGATCGGCGCATCGCGGCCTCCCTCGACGGCTATGCGCGGGCGAAGAAGATCGCCATCGTCACGAAGACGGATGCCGCCGGCCGGGACGAGATCACCGAGAGGCTCTTGGAAGTCGATGCGCTCCGCGAGGACTGGGCTGCCGTCATCCCGCTCTCCGCGCTGACGCGGGACCAGCTCGAGGTGCTGGCCGACGAGGTGCTGAGCCTCATGCCGAAGGGGCCCGCCCTGTATCCCGAGGGCATGACCACCGACGAGTCGCAGGAGGACCGCATCGCCGAGATGATCCGCGAGGCGGCCCTCGACGGCGTGCGGGACGAGCTCCCGCACTCGATCGCGGTCGTCATCGACGACATCGCGCCCCGGGAGGGTACCGACCTCACCGACGTCCACGCGTCGATCGTGGTCGAGCGTGACAGCCAGAAGGCCATCATCATCGGGCACAAGGGCAAACGGCTCAGTGATGTGGGAGCTCGTGCGCGCAAGGGCATCGAGGAGCTCCTCGGCACGCGGGTCTTCCTGGGGCTGCACGTCAAGGTTGCCAAGGAGTGGCAGCGCGACCCGAAGCAGCTCGGCCGGCTCGGATTCTGAGATGAGTTCCGGCACCACGCCGAGGGCGGCGGGCAGACCGCCGACCCCGCAGGCATGAACGGCCGCAGCCCGGACCCGGAAGCGCTGCGGAACGAGGTCTTCACCCGCGTCTTCGACGATCATTGGGCGGCGGTGCGTCACCACATCGAGTGCGTCGTCGATGACGACGCCGAGGTGACCGAGATCGTCTCGGAGGTGTTCCTCCTCGCCTGGTCCCGGCTGAAGCCTGCTCGACCGATGGGTCGGGTCTGGCTGCTGCGTGCGGCGGAGCGGCGCCTACGCGCGCGCTCCGGGCGCGCGCTGACGCTGCTCACCGCGCTCGATGCGGTGCACGCGGGAGTCACCGGCGATCCCGCGCCTCCCGGACGAGTGGGTCAGGCCGAGGTCGTGCGGGCGCTGGGGGTCCTCACCGCCAGGGAACGGCGTATCATCATGCTCACGTACTGGGACGGACTCGCGGAGGGGGAGATCGCGGAGCTGTTGCGCGCTTCTGAGTCCAGGGTGCGGAGAACGCTTCGCCGTGCGCAGGATCGTCTGCGCACGGAGCTCGGCCTGGAGGGGGGTGACATCCGGTGATGATTGACGACACGGTTCTCGACAGGGCCTTGAGCGACGCGGATCCCGGACGCACCCCGCGCGACGCCGTTCCCGACGCGAACGCCATCGCGACCCGAGACCGGATACTCCGATCGACGGCGGCCCCGAAGAAACGTCGTCGTGTGCGCGTTCTGGGCTGGGCGACCGGGCTCGTCGCGGTCGCGACCGCCGCGGTCGTCGCCTTCGCGCTGGTCACGCCCCAGGTCGCCGCTGTCGCGGGCACGCCGGCGCCCCTGGACTTCGAGGGCGAGGCCACGGTGGCCGACGTCGTCGAGCAGGCGCATACCGCTCTCGCCGCGTCGGCCGGTCCTTCCGCGGCGGAGCGAACGGTTCGGACAGCGTCATGGGGTTTCGCGGTCGACGTCGGCAAGAAGGAGTCGAAGGTCGTGCCGAAGCTCTCGACGCTGACGTGGGAGCCCGACGGCTCCGGGCGGATGACGATCATCGCAGGCGTCCCCTACGATCCCGCGGATGCCGTGGCCAACAGTGCCGCCGAGGTCACGAGCAGCGGCGAGGTCATCACGGACCTCATCATGGAACCCGGCGACTTCACGACGCCCTGGACGACCGTGCCGGCCGACGACGGTGAGGACATGGTCGCGATGCTCCGCGCTTTCGGCATGCCGGACGATCCCACAGCGTTCGATGTCGAGAGCGCGTTCACGTCGGTTCTCCAGCAGTGGACCCTGACGAACGCGCAGCACGCCGAGCTTCTCTCGCTCCTGGAGGAAGCCGGCGACGGTGTCGCACTCGGCACCTCCACGGATCGTCTCGGTCGGCCGGTGGCGGGCATCCGCGTGCAGTCTCCGGACGGGGCTGCGAGCGACCTCATCCTGATCTCGCGCGAGACGGGCCGGATCGTCGGTGTCGAACGCAC
This sequence comes from Microbacterium sp. A8/3-1, assembly GCF_040267695.1. NCBI lineage: Bacteria > Bacillati > Actinomycetota > Actinomycetes > Micrococcales > Microbacteriaceae > Microbacterium > Microbacterium sp. A8/3-1. Next base: position 535,242 of record NZ_CP158357.1, read on the forward strand.
CGTGCTCATCGCGGACGAGATCTTCGACGCGGGAGCGATCATCTCCTACGAGATGTGGGACGTCACGGAAGGAACCATCGAATGAAGCGTGCGACCATGGCACTGCAGTGGATCGCACGGACCCCGGGCGCACCGGAGACCTGGGACTTCGTCGAGTACGAGCCGCCTGCGCCGGCCGAGGGTGAGGTCACGATCCGCGTGCGGGCCGCCGGCGTGAATCCGGCCGATGCGAAGCATGTCGCAGGCCCGCGGGCAGGGGTCGAGTTCCCGGCGGCGATCGGATACGAGGTCTCCGGGGAACTCACCGCGATCGGCCCGAACACCTCGATCGGATCGGGCGCCACATCCGTGGGCGACGAGGTCGTCGCCTTCCGCGTGCGCGGCGGATACTCGACTCAACTCACGGTGCCCGCCGAGAAGGTGTTCGCGAAGCCGACGACACTCACCCACGCCGAGGCCTCCAACCTCCTGCTCGTCGGCACGACCGCGGCCGAGATGCTCGCGGTCACCGGCGCAGCGCCGGGAGAGACGATCCTGCTGCACGGCGCTTCGGGGGCCGTCGGTGTGAGCGTGCTGCAACAGGCGCGGCTGCGCGGCATCCGAGTGATCGGGACGGCGGGGGAGAACCGCTTCGACGAGGTGCACAGATTCGGAGGGGTGCCCGTGCGCTACGGCGACGGCCTCGCCGATCGGGTGCGCGACGCAGCCGGCGGGCCGATCGCTGCGGCGCTCGATGCCGTCGGCACGGATGAGGCCGTGGACGTCTCGCTCGATCTCGTCGCGGATCGCCGGCGCATCGTCACGATCGCCGCGTTCGGCCGCGCTGGGGCCGACGGCATCCTGGCCATCGCCGGGTCGATGCCGGCCAGCACGCGGTTCCGCGACGAGGTCCGCGCGGAGCTGATCGCTCTGGCGCAGAACGGCGACCTGGTCGTGCCCGTGGCGCGAACATTCGCGCTGGACCAGGCACCCGAGGCGCATCGCCTCCTCGCGACCGGCCACCCCGGCGGCAAGCTCGCGTTGATCCCAGACGCCTGAGGCCTCTATTCGGGTTTACCGGTCAGTCGATCTCGCGGAGCGACGAGGTCACGATCACCACGTCGTCGCCGAACTCGGCATCCGCGGCATCCTGGATCGTGCCGTCATCCCACACGACCTGTAGCCAGACATATCCGCGGTCAGGGCCCACGGTGAGGGCGTCCTGTCCGAGGCGTGCGGAGATGTCGTCCTGGATCCGGGCGAGCTCGGCCTCGTCGGTCGCGCCCTCCACACCGCCCGTCGGATCCTCCGGAGCCACCGGGTCGAACAGGGCCAGCATGATCGGCGGATCGGTGTTCGTCATCCGCTCGCCGTCATAGGTGCCGTAGACCGCATAGGCACCCCAGGTCGTCTCACCGCTGGTCTCGCTGCCGTCCACGCCGTCCCACGTCCAGTCATCGAGCGGGACACCGGTGCACTGCGGCGGATACGACTCCATGATCGCGCCCAGGCACAGCTGCACGTCGCCCGCGACATCCAGGACGGTGCCGACGCCGATTACGCGGCCCTCCGGCAGGCCGGGCGTGGCGTTCTCGAGGCGCTGGTCCGACGGGATCGCGGTGTTCGTCGGCGCGGGGGAGTCGCCGGCCCCGCCCGCGCAGGCGCTGAGCGCGAGGACCCCGACGACGGATGCCGCGGCGAAGACGAGGCGTCGATGCGATGTGCTCATACTCCTCAGTGTCGCTTCCGCGTCGATCGTCTCACGACCGTCGAACGGGACAGGAGCTTCCCTGCTACCATGGCCGCATGCCTTTCGGCGGTCTGCTTCTTCTTAGCTGCCGCGACGAGTCCTAAGAGCTAGGGCCTTCCTCGTCGCGGCGCTTGTGTTGGCCCGTACATCTTGACGAAGAGAAGAAGCCCATCATGCAGAACACTCAGCGCTCCTCAGCGATGCCGATCCACAAGTACCGGCCGTTCCACGAGCAGATCAACGTCCACCTGCCGGACCGCACCTGGCCCGACGCCCGCATCACCGAGGCGCCCCGCTGGTGCGCGGTCGACCTCCGTGACGGCAACCAGGCCCTGATCGACCCGATGTCGCCCGAGCGCAAGCGGGTCATGTTCGAGCTGCTCGTCAGCATGGGCTACAAGGAGATCGAGGTCGGCTTCCCGTCGGCGAGCCAGACCGACTTCGACTTCGTCCGCCAGCTCATCGAAGAGAACCTGATCCCGGACGACGTGACGATCCAGGTGCTGACGCAGGCGCGCGAGCACCTGATCGAGCGCACCTACGAGTCGATCGCGGGTGCGAAGCAGGCCATCGTGCACCTGTACAACTCGACCAGCGTGCTGCAGCGCGAGGTCGTCTTCCGCACCGACAAGCAGGGCATCATCGACATCGCGCTGGAAGGCGCACGCCTGTGCCGGAAGTTCGAGAAGACCATCCCCGACACGAATGTGTACTACGAGTACTCGCCCGAGAGCTACACCGGCACCGAGCTCGAGTTCGCCCTCGACATCTGCAACCAGGTCATCGAGGTCTTCGAGCCGACTCCCGACCGCAAGGTGATCATCAACCTGCCGGCGACCGTCGAGATGGCGTCGCCGAACGTGTACGCCGACTCGATCGAGTGGATGAGCCGCCACCTCGCCCACCGCGAGAACATCATCCTGTCGCTGCACCCTCACAACGACCGTGGCACGGCCATCGCGGCGGCCGAGCTCGGCTACATGGCCGGAGCCGACCGCATCGAAGGCTGCCTCTTCGGCAACGGCGAGCGCACCGGCAACGTCGACATCGTCGCGCTGGGCATCAACCTCTTCACGCAGGGCATCGACCCGCAGATCGACTTCAGCGACATCGACCAGGTCAAGCGCACGGTCGAGTACTGCAACCAGCTGCCGGTACCCGAGCGCAGCCCGTGGGCCGGAGACCTGGTCTTCACCGCGTTCAGCGGCTCGCACCAGGACGCGATCAAGAAGGGCTTCGAGGCCATGGAGGTCCGGGCCGCGGCCGAGGGCGTCACGGTCGACGACATCGAATGGGCCGTGCCGTACCTGCCGGTCGATCCGAAGGACCTGGGCCGCTCGTACGAGGCCGTCATCCGCGTCAACTCGCAGTCCGGCAAGGGCGGCGTCGCCTATCTGCTGAAGTCGGACCACGCGATCGACCTGCCGCGCAAGCTGCAGATCGAGTTCTCCGGCGTGGTTCAGGCGAAGACGGATGCCGAGGGCGGCGAGGTCACGTCCGACCAGATCTGGTCGATCTTCAACGACGAGTACCTGCCTGCCGACGACTCCGCCGCCAAGTGGGGCCGCTTCGAGCTGCTCGCGACGCAGACCCGCAGCGACATGTCGGGCGAGGTCGTGCTCGACGTCGTGCTGCGTGACGACGAGCAGCAGCTGGCCGTCGCGGGATCCGGCAACGGACCGGTCGCCGCGTTCGTCGAGGTGCTGCGTGCCCAGGGCTTCGACATCACGGTCTACGACTACGTCGAGCACGCTCTCAGTGCGGGCGGCGACGCGCAGGCTGCAGCCTACGTCGAACTGCAGGTCGGAGACCAGCGCCTGTGGGGCGTTGGCATCGACGGCGACATCTCGACCGCTTCGCTCAAGGCGATCGTGTCGGGCGTGAACCGCTCGATCCGCACGCGTCAGCAGGAACTGGCCGCCGTCTGACCTTCGCCGCCTACGGTTGCCCCTGGTTGGCACCTCTTGCCGGAACGCACCTCTGATTCCGTCGAGAGGTGCCAACTGCGAGTCCCGTCCCACCGCGAGGTTGGCACGTGATGTCGGAAAGCCGAGCTGATTCCGACGTGAGGTGTCAATCCCGCAGGGAGGGGTGGGTCGCTCGCCGGGGCCTCCGCTCAGTCGCGCGGCTTCACGATCGGGATGGCGCCGGTCTCGGCGGCGACCTTGCGGCGATAGATGCGTCGCTGCTCTGGGAGCGAGACGTCGAAGCTCACCGCGAGCACACGGATCACGGCGGTCACCACGATGCCGATGATCGCGGCGAGTGTGATCGACATGCCGAAGCCGTTCGCGATCACGATGAACGCGCACCCGGCGCCGGCGGCGACGGCGTACAGCGAACCCACGTGCATGATCGCGGTGGGGAGGCCCATCAGCATGTCGCGCAGCACGCTGCCGCCGACCGCGGCGCAGACGCCGATGAAAACGGCGGGAACCTCCGGAATACCGAAGGCCAGAGCCTTGCTCGTCCCGAACGCGCCGAACATCCCGATGACGACCGCATCGAGCACGACGATCACGGTGTTCAGGCGGCTGAAGAGCCCCGCGAGGAGCATCCCGAAGAGCGCTGCTCCGGTGGCCGTGACGAGATACCACTGATTCTGCAGAGTCGCGGGCGTCTGACCGAGCAGGATGTCGCGGATCAGACCGCCGCCCATGCCGATCATGATGCCGATGATCGCCACGCCCAGCCAGTCGAGTCGGCGCTGCCCCTGGAACCCGGAGGCGAACAATGCGCCCTGCACCCCGCCGAGGCCGACGCCGAGGAGGTCCGCCCACAGCGGAATGGTGAAGAGCGGTTCGGTCACGCTCCCATTCTCGCGCACGGAGGATAATCGAAGGGTGCCCACCTACCGAGACGAAGTGGTGATCCTGCGCACCCACAAGCTGGGCGAGGCGGATCGCATCGTCACCATGCTGTCGCGTCGGCACGGCAAGGTGCGGGCGGTGGCGAAGGGCGTGCGCCGCACCTCGTCGAAGTTCGGCTCGCGGCTGGAGCCCTTCATGGTCGCCGACGTGCAGCTCTACCAGGGTCGCTCGCTCGACATCGTGCAGCAGGCGGAGTCGCTGGGCTCGTACGGCACCGACATCGCCGCGCACTACGACCGCTTCACCTCGGCCAACGCGATGGTCGAGACCGCCGACCGGCTGAGTGATTCCGAGGCGACGCCCGAGCAGTACCTGCTCCTCGTCGGCGGCTTGCGCGCGCTCTCGCGGGGCGAGCACGTGCCGCGCAGCATCCTGGACTCCTACCTGCTGCGGGTGATGTCGCTGTCGGGATGGGCGCCCTCGCTCGACGACTGCGCCCGATGCGCGGCGCCCGGACCGCACAGCACCTTCGTCGCTCAGCTGGGCGGACTCGTGTGCGTGAACGATGCGCCGGCCGGAAGCCCCCGCATCGCCGAACGCACGCTCGAACTGCTCCGCGCGCTGATCCGAGGCGACTGGGAGTTCATCGACGCGGCGTCTCCCGCCGAGTCGGCTGCCGCGGCCGGACTCGTCGGCGCCTACGCCCAGTGGCACCTGGAGCGCGGCATCCGCTCGCTCTCGCACGTTTCCGACATCCGAGGAGAAGGAGCACGGTGACTCCCAAGCCGTACACGCACAAGGATGCCGTGGCTTATCGCCCTCTCGACTGGACGGGTGTGCACCCGCCCGCGTTCCCTGCGGTGCCCGAGCACGTCGCGATCGTCATGGACGGCAACGGCCGCTGGGCGAACCGCCGCGGCCTGAACCGCGTCGAAGGACACAAGGCCGGCGAGGAGGTGCTCCTCGACGTCGTCGCCGGTGCGATCCAGGCTGGAGTGAAGCACCTGTCCGTGTACGCGTTCTCCACCGAGAACTGGGCGCGCTCTCCCGAGGAGGTGCGCTTCCTGATGGGGTACAACCGCGATGTGCTGCACCGCCGACGCGACCAGCTGAACGAGTGGGGCGTGCGGGTGCGCTGGGCCGGACGGAAGCCGCGGCTGTGGGGCAGCGTCATCAAGGAGCTGCAGTACGCCGAGCAGCTCACGCGCGGCAACGACGTGCTCACGCTCACCATGTGCGTCAATTACGGCGGACGGATCGAGCTCGTCGACGCGATGCGCTCGATCGCCGCTGATGTCGCCGCGGGGAGGGTGAAGCCGAACGCGATCAGCGAGAAGATGATCCGCCGCCACCTCTATGTGCCCGACATGCCCGACGTCGACCTCTTCGTGCGGAGTTCGGGGGAGCAGCGCACCTCGAACTTCCTGCTGTGGGAATCGGCGTATGCCGAGATGGTGTTCCTCGACACGCTGTGGCCCGACTTCTCCCGCGAGGAGCTGTGGCGGGCGATCGGCATCTACCTGTCGCGCGACCGTCGCTTCGGGGGAGCCGTCGACGCGCCCGACGCGTCGGCCTGAGCGCGGAGCCACTTCTCGGTCTCGCGAGGATGGCGCAGGCGCACGATCGTGAGGTGCGGGAAACGCTCGGAGATCGTCGGCATCCGCTCCTCCCACGTGCGAAGCGTCTTCGTCTGCCACCGGAGGATGTTCTGCTCGGGATCGCGATTGAGCAGGTTCCACGGCCCCTTCTCGCGGTTGCCGTTCCACAGTTCTCGCTGCAGGATGCCGCGGGCGAGAGTCCGACGGATCAGCCGCGAACGCACCACTCGGTAGGGATAGTCGAGCCAGACCGCCAGCTGAGCACGGGGCGTCAGGATCTCGTCGGTGCCCTTGCTCGTGTACTGCCACTCCGTCACCCAGCGGTCCTCGGCCGCGAACGCGCGCACGTCGTCGAGGAACTCCGGTCGCGGTGTCCAGTTCGGCCCATGGAACAGCGCGTCGATCTCGACGTGCTGCAGTCCCCATGCGTCACCGATGCGGCCGGCGAGCGTCGTCTTTCCCGACCCGGATACTCCGGCGATCAGTACTCGCTCCGGTCTGAGCGGTAGCGGATCGTCGGCGGAGAGCATCCGGAAATCCTACCGATCGCGGGGATTCGTCGCGCACCGGAACCTGGACCCGAGCATGTCCCGGAATAGCTCACAGAACCATGCGGTTGGATGAAGGTGTGAGCGAACCCATCTCGATCGACATCTGGTCCGACATCGCCTGCCCGTGGTGCTACATCGGCAAGCGCAATCTGGAGAAGGGCCTCGAAGCCGTCTCCGCCGACGAGGACGCCCCGGAGGTCACCGTCACCTTCCACTCCTTCGAGCTCTCGCCCGACACCCCCGTCGACTTCGACGGCGATGAGATCGACTTCCTGGCCGGCCACAAGGGGATGCCCCGGGCACAGGTCGAGCAGATGCTGTCGAACGTCACCGGCGTCGCGGCGAACGCGGGCCTCGAGTACCGTTTCGACCTCCTGCAGCACACCAACACCGTCAAGGCGCACGAGCTGCTCCACTTCGCGAAGGCCGAGGGCCTTCAGCACGTGATGGAGGAGCGCCTGATGTCGGCGTACTTCACCGAGGGCAAGCACGTCGGCCGCATCGACGACCTCGTCGCTCTCGCGGTCGAGGTCGGTCTCGACGCCGATGGCGCGCGGCAGGCTCTCGAGAGCGAGACCTACCTCCCCGCCGTCCGTCAGGACCAAGCGCAGGCGCAGGCCTACGGCATCCAGGGCGTGCCGTTCTTCGTCATCGACGGCCAGTACGGCATCTCCGGCGCTCAGCCTCCCGAGGCGTTCGAGAACGTCCTCCGCGATCTCTGGGCGAAGCGCGGAGAGACCGAGGACGAGACCGAGCCCGCGGCGGTCTAGCGGGTCAGGGCCGCTTCGATCGCGCTGACGATCTCGGGGGCGTCCGGCTTCTGCTTCGGGCGGAAGCGCAGGACCTCGCCGTCCGGCAGCACGAGGAACTTCTCGAAGTTCCACTCGACGCGGCCCGCCTTGCCGCCGGCATCCGGGGCCTCCTTGAGAGCCTTGTAGAGCTCGGAGGCGTTCTTGCCGTTCACTTTCACCTTGTCGTTCACCGGGAACGAGACACCATAGGTCGTCGAGCAGAACTCGAGGATCTCGTCGACGGAACCCGGCTCCTGACCGAAGAACTGGTTGCACGGGAAGCCCACGACGCTGAAGCCGCGGTCGCCGTAGAGGCGCTGCAGCTCCTCGAGCTGCTCGTACTGCGGGGTGAGGCCGCACTTGGAGGCGACGTTCACCACGAGCACCACGTCGGCACCGAGGTCGTCGAGCGTCTTCTCGTTGCCCTGGGCGTCGGTGAAGGGGATCGAACGGAGCGCAGAATCGGTCATATTCACAGCTTAGGTCGCCGCATCCGCACCGGCTCCGCGTCTGGGAGAATGGAGGGGACATGACTCTCGCCACCGCCCCCGCCCGCCCGCTTCGCATCGGTCCGATCGACCTCGACGTGCCGGTCGTCCTCGCGCCCATGGCGGGCATCACCAACACCGCGTTCCGTCGTCTGTGCCGCGAGTACGGTGCGGGGCTCTACGTCAGCGAGATGATCACGTCGAGGGCGCTCGTCGAGCGCAACGAGACCACGATGCGCCTGATCCGGCACCACGAGTCCGAGACCCCGCGATCGATCCAGCTCTACGGCGTCGATCCCGGGACCATCGCCGAGGCCGTGCGGATCATCGTCGCGGAGGATCACGCCGATCACATCGACCTGAATTTCGGATGCCCGGTGCCGAAGGTCACGCGCCGCGGCGGGGGAGCGGCGCTCCCATGGAAGTCGAAGCTGTTCGCCGACATCGTCGACCAGGCCGTCAAGGCCGCCGGTTCCATCCCGTTGACGGTGAAGATGCGCAAGGGCATCGACCGCGACCACCTGACCTTCCTCGAGGCGGGACGCGCCGCCGAGGACGCCGGCGCCGCCGCCGTCGCGCTCCATGCCCGCACGGCGAGCGAGTTCTACTCGGGGCACGCCGACTGGAACGCGATCGGCGAACTCAAGCAGGCGGTCACGAGCATTCCGGTGCTCGGGAACGGCGACATCTGGTCGGCCGACGACGCGGTGCGCATGATGGAGCAGACCGACTGCGACGGCGTCGTCGTCGGCCGCGGCTGCCTCGGCCGCCCCTGGCTCTTCGGTGAACTGGCCGCCGCCTTCGGCGCAGAATCGCACCCGGTCGATGCAACGCTCGGCTTCGTCGCGAACGCCTTCCGCCGGCACGCTCAGCTCCTCGTCGAGTTCTTCGACGAGGAGGACCGCGGATGCCGTGACATCCGCAAGCACGTCTCCTGGTACTTCAAGGGCTATCCGGTCGGCGGAGACATCCGCACCGGACTCGCCACCGCATCCAGCCTCGCGGAGATCGACGACCTGCTCGGCCGGCTCGATCACACCGCACCGTACCCGGGTGCCGATGCGGAGGGCCAGCGCGGACGCTCCGGCCATCCGAAGCGGACTGCCCTGCCGGACAAGTGGCTGGAGTCGCGGGAGATCGAGTCGTCGGCCTCCGAGATGATGCGTGGAGCGGAGATCGAGAACAGTGGTGGCTGACACTCAGGCCGGTGCGCGGACCGACGGTTACGACTCCCGTGACGCCGAGCGCTTCTTCGCGGAGACGCACCGCTCCGAGCGCGACGATTTCGCCCGCGACCGCGCCCGTGTGCTGCACTCGGCGGCGCTGCGCCGCCTCGCCGCGAAGACGCAGGTCCTGAGCCCCGCGAGCACAGCCGACTTCGCGCGCAACCGCCTGACGCACTCGCTCGAGGTCGCGCAGGTCGGTCGCGAGCTCGCCACGGCCCTCGGCGTCTCGGCCGACGTCGTCGACACGGCCTGCCTGAGCCACGACCTCGGCCATCCGCCGTTCGGCCACAACGGCGAGCGCGCGCTCAACGAGTGGGCCGAGAACATCGGCGGGTTCGAGGGCAACGCCCAGTCGTTGCGCATCCTGACGCGGCTCGAAGCCAAGGTCCTCGACGACGACGACCACTCGGTCGGACTCAACCTCACGCGGGCGAGTCTCGACGCGACGTGCAAGTACCCCTGGACCGTCGACAGCCCGGTCCCCGATCCGGGCGGTCGACTCAAGTTCGGCGTCTACCCCGAGGACGAGGCCGTGTTCCGGTGGATGCGAGAAGGCGCCCCCGGGCGCCTCCGCTGCATCGAGGCCGAGATCATGGATCTCTCCGACGACATCGCGTACTCCGTGCATGACTTCGAGGACGCGATCGTCAACGGCTACGTCGACGTCGCCCAGCTCGCGGATCCGCGCGGTCACGATGCCCTCGTCGGCCGCATCCAGCAGTGGGTCGGCTACGACTTCACCCGTGACGAGCTCGCCGACGCCCTCTACCGGCTGGCGTCGCAGTCGATGTGGCTCCCGTCCTTCGACCGGTCGCGTCAGGCCCTCGCCCGTCTGAAGAACCTGACCAGCGATCTGATCGGGCGCTTCGCGCGTGCCTCCGTCTCGGCCACGCGCGACGCGTATGGCGGCAGCAATCTCGTGCGCTACAACGCCCACGTCGTCGTGCCCCGTGTCGTGGAGGCGGAGATCGCGGTGCTCAAGGGCATCATGGGACAGGCGATCGTCACGATCGATGCGCGCAAGGGCGTCTACAAGGAGCAGCGGCGCGTGCTGAAGAGGCTCGCCGACTCCCTGTGGTCGACCGATGCACTCTGGTCGGCGGGAGCGGATGTGCTCGAGCCCGCGTTCGCGGCGGACTTCGTCGCCGCGGTCGACGATGCCGAGCGCGCACGGGTCGTGGTCGACCAGATCGCGAGCCTCACCGATCAGAGCGCGATCGACTGGCACAACCGTCTGGTGGGCGAGATCGACCCCGCCGAGGTCGGCATCTGGACGCCGCGGCACGCCCGTGCGAGGGCAGGCGCGCACGCCGAGAGGCGGCCCGTCGCCGAAGGGGTGGGCTGATGCCCCGCATCCGGCAGGCCGACGTCGACGAGGTCAAGGCGCGCACGAACATCGCCGACATCGTCGGCGAGCGCGTGGCGCTGAAGTCGGCCGGAGTCGGATCCCTCAAGGGGCTGTGCCCGTTCCACGACGAGAAGAGCCCGAGCTTCCACGTGCGGCAGCAGGTGGGCTACTACCACTGCTTCGGCTGCGGCGAGTCGGGGGACGTGTACTCGTTCCTCCGCGAGATGGACCACGTCAGCTTCACGGAGGCGGTCGAGCGTCTCGCCGGTCGCATCGGCTACACGTTGCACTATGAAGACGGGGGAGCGGCGCCCGAGACCAGCGGACGCAGCCGCCTCTACGCGGCGAACACGGCCGCGGCGGAGTTCTTCCGCGCACAGCTGCTCTCTCCGGACGCCGGGGCCGGGCGGCGGTTCCTGGGCGAGCGCGGATTCGATTCCGGGGCCGCCGCGCATTTCGGTGTCGGCTTCGCTCCGCGCGGCTGGGACGGGATGCTCAAGGCGCTCACCGCGCAGGGCTTCACCCGTGAGGAGCTCGCCACCGCCGGCCTGGTCTCGACCGGACAGCGCGGCGTCTACGACCGGTTCCGCGGACGCCTGGTGTGGCCGATCCGCGATGTCTCGGGGCAGACGATCGGCTTCGGCGCGCGCAAGCTCTTCGACGACGACCAGGGACCGAAGTACCTCAACACGCCCGAGACGCCGATCTACAAGAAGGCGCAGGTGCTCTACGGGCTCGACCTCGCCAAGCGCGACATCTCCCGCGGAGACCCTCGCCGAGTCGTCGTGGTCGAGGGGTACACCGACGTCATGGCCTGCCATCTCGCGGGGCTGACGACGGCGATCGCGACGTGCGGCACCGCGTTCGGCACCGAGCACATCAAGGTGCTGCGCCGGGTGATGGGAGACGACAACGCCTCGGGCGAGGTCGTCTTCACGTTCGACGGCGACGAAGCCGGACAGAAGGCGGCGCTGCGCGCGTTCACGGAAGACGACCGGTTCAACGCGCAGACCTTCGTAGCGGTCGCGCCGGACAGCCTCGATCCGTGCGATCTGCGTCTGCAGCGCGGGGATGCCGCGGTGCGCGGGCTCATGGACGCCAAGGTGCCGATGTTCGAGTTCGCGATGGACCGGAAGCTCGGCGGCTTCGACCTCTCCACGGTCGAGGGCCGCGTGGGTGCACTTCGTGCGGCCGCGCCGATCGTCGCCGAGATCAGGGACCGGCTGCTGCGCCCCGGGTACGAGCGCGTGCTGGCGCGGCGTCTCGGGATGGATCCCACCGAGGTGCACAGCGAGGTGGAACGCGCCGCGCGTGGGGCCTCGCAGCAGCCCGCGGCACGGCGCGAGACCCCGCAGGCCGATCCGTCGACCGGTATCGCGGCCGTCGCCCCCGTCACTCTCGCGAGCCTGCCCCGGACGGCTGACGTCGCGGTCGAGCGCGATGCTCTGATGGGGGCCCTGCAGTACGGACACCAGGTCGACCAGACCCTCCTGAACCGCGCTCTCGGCGCGCCGTTCCGGACACCCGGGCTCGATGCCGTGCGCGAGGCCGTGGCATCCGCTCCCGACCGCACGAGGGCGGGCTGGGTGACGGACGCCGTCAACGGCGTGCGGGAGCCGTACCGGTCGCTGGCCGGCGAGCTGCTGATGACGCCGTTCCCCGCCAGGAACGAGGAGGGCGCCGTCGCCTCGACGACCGATCTCGCCCGTCGTCTCATCCTCCGTCAGCTGGAGCGCGACAAGCAGGAGCTGCTCGGCGCGGTGCAGCGGGTCCCCGCGGAGTCCGACGGCGGTCGCGCCCTGCGTATGCGTCTGCGCGACATCGACGCAGAGCGTCAGAGGTTCGCCGAGTCGTAACGCGGCCAGCAGGTCCGCAGAGGGCAGGATGGAGTCATGTCCCGCAGGCCAGAATCCCAGAACGCGATCGATTGCTCGGATCTGGTGATCGACCGGATCGGGCACGGCACGCCCACCCGCGCCGTCGATGGCGTGACGTTCTCTCTCGCCCCGGGCGAGCTCATCTGCGTCGCGGGTCCGACGGGGTCGGGAAAGTCCACCCTGGTCGCCGCCCTCGCGGGGTCCACCGACCCGTCGGTGCGCGTCGTGGGCGGCAGCGCCACCGTCTGCGGTGTCGATGTGCGCCGGCCCGGACGGAAGCACCGCATCCTCACGTACCGCACCGGCTTCGTCCCGCAGGGCGCGGGTGCCGACCTCCCGCCTCGTCTGACCGTCAACGAGGTGATCGCTGAGCCGATCCTGATCCGCGAGCGCCGGGTCAACACGAAGGCGCTGTCTATCCGTGTCGCGACGCTGCTCGACGAGCTGCACCTTCCGCTCGGCACCGCAGCCAAGTTCCCGTACGAGCTGAGCGCCGGCATGCGTCAGCGCGTGGCGATCGCCCGGTCGTTCATCCTGGAGCCGAAGGTGCTCATCGCCGACGAGGTGCTCGCGAACCTCGATCTGGAGGTGCGACCGGTGGTGTTCGACGCGATCACCCGTCGCCGGAAGGAAGAGTCGATGGCGGCGCTCCTCGTGACCAATGACGCCGCGTTCATCCGCGAGCTGAACGCCGAGACGCTCATGCTCCGGGGCGGTCACGTGGTCGCTCGCGGCGTCGGCAAGGACCTCCTCTGGGTCCCGAACGCCGAGTCCGATTCGCGGCACTGAACACGACACGCCCGAGCTGCGTCGACCCCGCCCCGGTGTCACGAGTGGGGCCCGGAGTTTGCTAAGCTTGTCGAGTTGCCCGCTCAGCGGAGCACATTCCTCGGTAGCTCAATTGGCAGAGCAGCCGGCTGTTAACCGGCAGGTTCTTGGTTCGAGTCCAAGCCGGGGAGCAATCCCCTGAAACCCCGCCCCTCCGGGCGGGGTTTCGCCGTTTCCGGCGTCACGCGTCTCGAGCCATGCAACCCGATGGCCGGTTGCGAGAGGCGGCCTACCGTAGCGTCGGAGAAACGGACCCGCGCGCGAGGGAGGATGCCATGAACCCCAAGGAACGCGCTGTCTGCGTGTGCTTCGACGGCTCCCGCGTGCTGCTGATGAGGAGACTCCACGGCGGCCGGCAGTACACCGTGCTCCCGGGCGGCGGCATCGAGCCCGGCGAAATCCCCGACCAGGCAGCAGTGCGTGAACTGGCCGAGGAGACCGGTCTCGTCGCGACCGTGACCGGCAACCTCGCCACTGTCGATCACGACGACCGGCGGGCGCACTACCTGCTCATGGCGGCCGTGCCCGGAGAGCCGGTTCTGGGTGGGCCGGAAGCCCTCGCGGAGAGCGAGGACAACCGGTATCGGCCCGGATGGGTCCCGGTAGCCGAGCTCGCAGACGAGCCGCTCGTACCCGAGGAGGCGCGAGAGATCGTGCGGCGAGCCTTCGCGGAATGCCTCGCCGACGGCCGCTGAGGACTTGTCCGGCTCGAAGCCTGTTCAGTCCCGCAGTCCCAGCTGATCGACGACCTCTGCGACTCGTCCACGCGCTGCCGCACCCAGCCCGAGCACCGGGCGCGGAAGGCAGTCCGGGGCGACGAACTGCAGGTGCTCGGCGATGGCGGCGGTGACGCGGTAGCCGCCGTCTTCCAGGAACAGATCCCACAACGGCTGGAGGCGGGCTGATTCCGCGGTGGCCGCGGCGTGGTCGCCGGCCTGGGCGGCTCGGGTGATGGTGAGCGCCGGGTCGGGGAGCGTGCCGCCGATGACCGAGTACCAGGCGTCGCATCCTGCGTTCAAGCCCGTGGCCGCGAGCCAATCGCCCGAGACACCGATCGACACCGTGCCGGGGATGCGCTCGCGCAGCGCCTGCACTCGCGCGGCTGCATCCCGGGGTTCCGATGGGACACCGGGGATCTTGATGGATGCAACGTTGGGCAGGGCAGCGATCCGTGCGTGGAGCTCGTCGGTGAACGCGACGTGCGTCGTGCGCGGGTTGTCGTAGACGACGAGCGGCACCGAGAGCCCGGCCGTGACGTCCTCGAACAGAGTGAACACCTCGTCGGGGCTCAGTGCCTGGTACGTGACCGGCGCGAGCAGCACGGCACTCGCGCCGGCATCCTGCGCATCATCGGCGAGCCGCTGCGCCTGAGAGGTGCGTAGCGCGCCGATGCCGACCATCACCGGGACGTCTCCCGCGAGCGTCACGGTAGCGCGGGCGACGCGTCGGCGCTCCTCGCGGTCGAGGTAGAGGTAGGAGCCGGTCGAGCCGAGCGCTGTGATCGAGTCGACGCCGGCGCTGACGAGCCGCTCGACGAGGCGCGCGTACGCGGCTTCGTCGAAGGCATCGTCGCGCAGGGGGGTGAGAGGGAATGCGCTCAGGCCGGTGAACACGGAGGGGCTCCTCTGCTCGTCATGCATGCTCAGCGAGAATAGCGCAGGGGAGCGGCGCTTCTCGTCGCGTGGCCTCAGTCGTCGGCGAGACGGTCGCCCCGGCCGTACTCCTCCTTGACGGTCCGCAGGTTGGTCCAGGTACGCATCCCCGCGATCTGCGAGCTGGCACGCAGCTGGTCGGCGAGTTCGAGGAGTCCGTCGACCGACTGGGCGGAGAGGGTGGCGATGAGCTCGTACTCGCCGATCGTGATCGCGAGGAACTCCGGCGAGAGACGGCGCACCTCTTCCAGCGCGGCGGCCAGCTCTCCGCGGACTCGGATGCCGACGCCGAGGGTGAGGAGATCGGGGCTGTCGTGTCGCACCGGGATCCCGACGACCTTCACGGCGTCGTGACGCACGAGGCGGTTCAGGCGGAGCCGCGCGCCGCTGGGGGAGATGTCCGCTGCTTCTGCGAGCTCGAGGAACGATGCACGGCCGTCGATCTGCAGCCGACGCACGATCGCCCGATCGACGGCGTCGAGGCGGAATGCCGTGCGACCGGTGCGGAGCGGGGAGTAGAGGTTGATCTCGATGCTCTCGTAGAGGTGTGCCTGCATATCGCGCACTCCCGGGAGGCAGCGGATGCGATCGAGAGTGCGCCTCAGATGCGGATCGGCGCCCACTCGGATCTCCGCGTCGATCGGCGCCTCGCCGCTGATGTCGGCGACGAACGTGGTCTCGGGCATCGCGATGAGGGCCTCGCGCACCGGAGCGACCGGCCCGTCGAGCCGGAGCTGCGTGTAGGCGAACCGCTGCAGCGCCAGCAGATCCGGGCTCACGGATACCGTGAACACGACCTCATGGCGCTCGACGGCGCGTTCCACGATCTGGGTGATGCGTCGCCGAGTCACGCCGAGCGACTGCGCGATGCGGGTGTAGCTCGCCCGTCCATCCTCGCGCAGTGCGGCGAGCACCTGCGTGGTCAGCGGGTCCCGATGCTCCATCCCGGCCTCCAGATTCGTCAAGCACGTGCCTACACTTCGCGAGGATCAAGCTCCTCGGTGCACGTTGAGCCTCTCATTCTGCATTGCGTTGCGACGAATACGCACATCCAGCCAGATCCGGCTCGGTTTTCGCTTCAGTTCACGCTGAACCCGCCCTACTGTCGTCCTTGAGCGAGCAGGTCGACAGCCGGAAGAAGACGACTGACTGTTCGAGACGACGAGGACCTCCGGGTTCCGATCGACTGATCGATGACGATCCGACCGATCTCTCAACGGCGAAAGGCACCCCGATATGTCCACACCCTCCTCTCGATCATCCGGGCGAACCGCAGAAGTCGGCCACGATGAGAACGAGCTCGCAGACTACGGCTACAAGCAAGAGCTCAAGCGCGCTCTCTCGCCTTGGGCGGTCTTCGCCCTCGGCTTCGCGACGATCTCACCGGTCGTCGGGATCTACGCCGTCATCCAGCTCGGATTCGTGTTCTCGGGGCCCGTCTGGATCTGGGCCGTGCTGATCGCGTTCATCGGCCAACTGCTGGTGGCGACCGTCTACGCGCAACTCTCCTCCCAGTTCCCGATGACGGGAGGCGTCTACCAGTGGGTACGACGCCTCGCCGGTCCGAAGCTCGGCTGGATGACCGGGTGGATCTACCTCGCGGCGGCCATCGCATCGCTCTCGACGGTCGCCTACCTGGGCGGGATCTGGATGAAGGCGCTCGTCGGCGACGCCTCGGACAGCGCCGGAGGCCTCGTGCTCTACGGCGCGGTCTTCCTCGTGGTCGCTCTCGGTATCAACCTGCTCGGCGTGAACCCGGTCAAGCACTTCCTGAGCGCCGGGATCATCGCCGAGGGCGTCGCCTCGATCGTGGTCAGCGTGCTGCTGCTCGTCTTCTTCCTCCACAACGACATCGGGATCCTCGTGCAGACCCTGGGAGCGGAGGAGAACTCCGGCGGATCGACGCTCGCGGGGATCCTCACCTGTCTCGCGGTGGCCGGCTGGGCGTTCCTCGGCTTCGACGCGACGACACAGGTCGCCGAGGAAGCGCATGAACCGCGTCGTACGGTGCCTCGGGCGATGCTGCTCTCCTTCCTCTTCGTCGGCATCACGGTGCTGTTGAGCGGTACGGCGGTCACCCTCTCGTTGCGGGATCCGGCTCGTGCCGTGACCGGCGAGGTCGGCGACCCCGTGCTGGCCTCCGTCACCGAGGCCTTCGGCGCCTGGACGGAGAAGCCGTTCATCGTCGTGGTCCTCATCGCCTTCTTCGCCTGCGCGGTCTCGATCCAGACCTACATCGGCCGCATGGTGTACAGCTTCGCCCGTGACCGCCAGATCCCGTTCTCCACGCCGCTTTCGCGGATCGGCAAGAAGGAGATCCCGCACGTCGCGCTCATCACCACAGCGGTGCTCGCGGGACTCGGCCTGCTGCTGGGCCTGAACGGCAATGCGGCAGCCACGCTGATCTCGTTCGGCTCGGGTGGCTTCTACATCGTCTTCCTGATCGTCGCCGTGGTCGCGCTGTGGGCACGCCTGAACGGACGCTGGGATCCGAGCCGTGGCTCGTTCGCTCCGGGACGCTTCGGCTTGATCATCAACATCCTCGCGGTGGCGTGGCTCGCGTTCGAGGTCGTCAACGTCGCGTGGCCCAGGGCGGAGCTCGCCCCGGCATCCGGTGCGTGGGTGCAGGTATGGGCGGTGATCGTCGTGTTCAGTGCGCTCATCCTGATCGGCATCGGGTATCTCGTGGTGCGCAAGCCGCACCTCGAGGTCCAGGACGCGGCGGCCGCAGCCCAGCGAGGCGACCGGACGGAGAAGGAGACCGGACGATGACCGTCACGAACCCCGCCGTCGTGTTCGAGCCGGGATCCGGCATGCGCGTCCGAGAGGTCGCCGTCCGCGCTCCGCGCGCGGGCGAGGTCGCCGTCGAGATCCGTGCCGCCGGCGTCTGCCACTCCGATCTCCATATCCTGAACGGCGACTGGCCGGAGGATCGCCCGCTCGTGCTCGGACACGAGGCTGCCGGCGTCGTGACGGCCGTCGGCGCCGGCGTGGACCTGGAGCGGGGCGACCACGTCGTCCTCTCCTGGTTCGCCCCGTGCGGTCGCTGCGATCGCTGCGCCGCCGGCAGAGCATGGCTGTGCACCGGCACTCGTGCGGTGGAGAACGTGCTGCCGGACGGCGGCACGGCTTTCGAGGAGGATGGTGAGCCGGTGTGGCCGTTCCTGGGCTTGGGCGCGTTCACGAAGAACGTGGTCGTGCCACGGACAGCGGCGATCAAGGTGCCGCAGGAACTGCCGTTCGACGTCGGCGCGCTGCTCGGCTGCGCGGTCACGACCGGGGTCGGTGCCGCGGTGAACACGGCCGGCGTCCGGCCCGGTGACACGGCCGTGGTGGTCGGTTGCGGGGGAGTCGGGCTCGCGATCATCATGGGCCTGCGTCTCGCGGGGGCGGGAGCGATCATCGCCGTCGACCTGTCAGCGGAGCGTCGCGCGGCGGCCGCGCATTTCGGAGCGACCGCGACACTCGACGGTGCGACGGTCGATGTCCCGGCGTGGTGTCAGGAGCACCTCGGTGGCGCGGACTACGCCTTCGAGGCCGTCGGCCGCCCCGCTCTCATCGAGCAGCTCCCGGCGATGGTGCGTTCGGGCGGTGCCGCCGTGGTGGTCGGCATGCCGCCGATCGGTGCCAAGGTGGGGATCGACGCCTTCGACCTCGCCGACCAGGGCAAGAGCCTGCTGGGATGCAACTACGGTTCGAGCGTCGGTGCTGTCGACATCCCGCGCCTCGCGCGTCTGTTCCTCGACGGCCGCCTGCCGCTCGGCGATCTCGTGGGTACGACGCGCCCGCTCGCCGAGGCGGAGATCGCCTTCGAGGAGCTCCGCGCAGGCATCGGCCTGCGCGGAATCCTCGTTCCATAGTCGAGGCGGCGACCATGCTGCGATGGCGCGCACCCTATGCGCGCGGGCCGGACCGCCTCACGCGCAGCACGGCGTCGACGAGCGTCACCGTCGAGCCGTCGCGCCAGATCGCGGACCTCTCCACCATCGCCCGGGTCTCCGTGATCCACTCGTCGGTCAGGGCGAGCGACTCGAGCACCTCGTCGGTGGTCGGCAGCGGCGGCCCGTCGTGGTCGTGGTGGTTGAGCTTCGAACCTGGTGGGGCTGCTCCGTGTCCGACGACGAGGAGCCGCCCGCCGGGCGCCACAGCGGATGCCGCGCGGCGCAGCACCTCGTCTCGCGGCAGCTCGACGGGGGAGTGCAGGAACGCCGAGGTCACGAGATCGAACGCCGAGGTCGGCTCCCACGTCGAGAGATCGCCGCGGACCCAGTGGATCCGGTCGGCGAGTCCCGCACGTTGCGCCTCCGCCCTGCCGACGTCGAGCGCGGCCGCGGAGATGTCGATCGCCGTCACGGTCCATCCGTTCGCAGCGAGCCACAGCGCGTCGCCCCCTTCGCCGCAGCCCAGGTCGAGAGCCGTGCCGGGAGTGAGACCCGCGACCTCGCGCTCCACGGCCGCGTTCACCTGACCGCTCCACACTCTCCCGTGCTCGCCGCGGGTGCTTCGATAGCGCGCTTCCCAGAACTCCGCAGGGTCCGTCACCGGATCGACGGAGTGCCCGGCGTCACTCATGATGCGACCCGCGTGACCCGATCGGCGGCAGCGGCGACGTCCAGCGCCACGAACTCCCCGTTCAGTGCGAGGGCCGCGGCTGCGCCGGAACCGGCGGCGATCGGAACGAGTGCGCCCGGATTCGCTGCATTCCCCACGGCCCAGACGCCGTCGACACTTGTTCGTCCGAGCGCGTCGACAGCGGTCCACGGCCCCATCGGCGTGTCGACGCGCTCGGCTCCGAGCTGGCGCAGCGGCTCATCGAGCGCGACCAGAGCCGGTTCGGCGAACACGACGTCGACGGGGATCGTCGAGCCGTCATCCAGGCCGAGGGCGGTGAGCTCGCCGGAGGAGGCGACCACATGGGTGACGGCACGGGTCTCCACACGCATCCCGCGCGCTTCGAGGACGAGTCGCTCCTCGTCGGGGAGACCGTCGATGAGCCCGGTGAACACCGTGATGTCCTCCGAGTAGGACCGCAGCATGTGCGCCTTGTGCAGGCCGGCCACCGAGGTCGCCAACACGCCGATCGCACGCTCTCGGGCTTCGTATCCGTCGCAGTAGGGGCAGGCGACGACGCCCCGACCCCACTGGTCGGCCAGTCCGGGGATCTCGGGCAGCAGGTCGCGCGCTCCTGTGGCGACGATGAGGCGCCGGGCGGTCGCACGTGCACCGGCCTCGGTGACGACCTCGAACCCGTCGGCAATCGTGCGGGTCGTGGCGACGCGGGCGTCGACGATCACGCCGTCGACGGCGCGCACCTCCCGGTAGCCGTCGGCGACCAGGTCGAGCGGAGAGTAGCCGTCCCGGCTCAGCACGCCGTGCATGTGAGGCGCGAACCGGTTGCGCGGCTCCTGGGCGTCGAGCACCAGCACTCGGCGCCGGGCTCGCGCGAGGATGAGCGCGGCACTCAGGCCGGCTGCGCCTCCGCCGATGATGATGACGTCCCAGTGCTCGTCCGAGATCGGAGCCGTCGAGGACTCGGAGGGATGGGCGGGGACGGTGGGGGGAGTAGTGGCGTCGGTCATGTTCTCAGCATCCGCGCCTGATACGCTTTCGGCAACTATCCGTGCCGAATCAGCAAATGGAGACGACGTGCCCGACGATTCCCTGTCCCTCATCGGCCCTCGCCTCAAGAGCTGGCGGGAGAAGCGCAGCATGACTCTCGCGGACCTCTCCGCGCTGACGGACATCTCTCCGAGCACTCTGTCGCGCCTGGAGGCAGGCAAACGGGCACCGAACCTCGAGCTGCTCGTGCCGATCGCGCGTGCACTCGGCCTCGGCCTCGACGACATCGTGCCGCGCGCCGTTCCCGACCCCCGGGTGTCGCGGACGACCAGGGAGGTCGAGGGCATCCGCTACGAATCGCTCTCGCCGGCGTCGAGCCCTGTGCAGACCTACAAGGTCACCTTCCCCGCCCGCCCCGTCGGCATCACCGCCGTGCCGCAGCCGAAAGTGCACGACGGTCAGGAATGGCTCTACGTGATCTCGGGCCGTCTGCGACTGGTGCTGGGCGATCAGGACGTGACGCTCGGGCCTGGCGAGGCGGCGGAGTTCGACACCCGGGTTCCGCATTGGCTGTCGGCCGCGGGTCCGGGTCCGGCCGAGATCGTGTCCATCTTCAGCAAAGACGGCAAGCGCATCCACCTGCGCGCACGTCCGGCCGCCTCTTGATGCAGAGAGGGCCCCGCCGAACGGCGAGGCCCTCTCCGGATGTCACTCAGACAGCCGACTGCTTTTCAGATCAGCGTGCGGCGCCTGCGAGGGTGCCGGTGACCGGGCCCGCCGGGTCGGAGATCACGCACTGGATCACGCGGTCGTTGAGCTGGTCCCAGGTCTCCTTGGTCGGGGTGATCGGGTAGACGTCGAGGGTCGACTCGTCCCAGATGACGCCGACGAACGTGGTGAAGGCATCGCCGATGCAGCCTTCGGTCGCCGCGTCGACGGCCTCTTCGGAGAACTCGCCGTCCTCCATCGAGAACTCGTGGTAGACCTCTTCGTCGTGCGGCTCTTCGCACGGCACGACGTCGACGGCCTCGATGAGACCCGTCGCGCTGGACATCTTGCAGTCCCCGACCTTCAGCGCGAAGACATCGATGTTCGAGCTCTCGGTGACCTGTCCGGTCTCCTCGTCGCGGTCGGCGTCGCCGGAGCCGCTCCCGAGAATGCTGTTGATGGCGCTGCAGCCACTCAGAGCGATGGAGAGCGCCACCGCGGTTCCTGCGAGCATCAGAGCGCGTCGATTGCGCAGTTTCATCATGATTGTGTCCCCTCCACAGAGCCTCTTGATGCGCGGGCATGCCGAAATTTCGGTCGCGCGAACTCACGCTAGCCGCCGCGGAGTCTATGACGCAACTCCACAGACGCTGTGATCCGGCTGGGAGCGGACTCAGCCCTCGAGGTCGTCGACGCCCGGCATCCAGCTCGCTCCTGGGCGCCCCCAGCCGCGCTTGCGCGCGATCTTCTGAACGGTCTTCCAGTCTCCGTCGGAGAGACGGTCGACGTAGAGGATGCCGTCGAGATGGTCGAACTCGTGCTGCATGATCCGTGCGCGCCAGCCGTCTACGTCGATCGTGACGGGCTGCCCGTCCAGATCGGTCGCCGTCAGGTGCACCCGCTCGGAACGACGAAGGGGGAATCGCTCCCCGGGGAAGGAGAGGCATCCCTCCGACTCCAGATCGGGGTCGGGATCGCCCGGCTCGATCGGTGCGATCCACAGCACGGGGTTGATGAGCACGCCGCGCCAGGGCTGATCGTCATCGTCCACATACGCGTAGGTGTAGATGCGCAGCGGAACGCCGACCTGCGGTGCGGCGAGCCCGACTCCCGGTGCGGTATCCATCGTCTCGAACATGTCGGCGACGAGTGTGCGGATCTCGTCCGTGATCTCCTCGACGGCGGAGGCGGGGGAGTGAAGCACGGGGTCGCCCATGATGCGAATCGGAAGTACAGCCACGTCACAACCCTACTGGGCGGGAAGTGCCAGGTAGGGTCGTAGTGTGAGCGCTGGGGTGTGGACGAATACGGCCGAAGAGGTCGGCGAACAGCTCGTCGGCGCCTTCCAGAACCCCGGACTTCTGCTCGGAATCCCACTGGCCCTCGCCGGTGCGGTGTTCATGTCCCTCGGCGCGCAGTACCAGCATCGCGGCGTCGAGAAGGTCGAGCGACTGAGCGGCTCCGACGGCACCACCGGACTCACCGGAGGCCAGATCAAGGCGCTCCTGACCCGCCCGTCGTGGATCCTCGGCACGCTCATGCTCGGGCTCGCGATCGTGTGTCAGCTCGCGGCGCTCGTCAAGGCTCCGCTCATCGTGGTGCAGCCGCTCGGCGCGATCGCGCTCGTGATCACGACCCTCCTGAACGCGCGCATCTCCGGCCATTCGCCGACCAGGAAGTCGCTCACGGCAATCATCTTCTGCGTCGGCGGCATCTTCCTCTTCGTCTTCTTCGCGGCCATCTACGCCACCGAGAAGGAGGTCACCGAGCGCGAACTGTTCGTGATCCTCGCCCTCCTCCTCGTCGTGATCATCGTGCTGGGGGCGTGCTGGCTCGTCCTCCGTCACCGTATGCGCGCGCTGTTCTACGTGATCGGCGCCGGCATCCTCTACGGCTTCGTCGCCACTCTCGCGAAGGTCGTCATCAAGCGCATCGAAGCCGGCCAGTTCGAATGGATCACCGCCATCTGCGTGGTCGCGCTCCTCGCGGCAGCGTCGGTCGGCGCGTACTTCGTGCAGACCGCCTACAGCTCCGGGCCGCCGGACCTCGTCATCGCCGGCCTCACGGTCGTGGACCCGCTCATCGCTGTCCTGATCGGCATGATCGTGCTCGGCGAGGCCGCGGCCGCGCCGTGGTGGGTGTTCATCATCTTCGGCGTCGCCGGGGCCATCGCAGTCTGGGGCGTCGTCAATCTCGCCCGATACCACCCGCAGGTGCTGAGCGAGAGCCAGGAACTGCCGATCGTGCGGGGCAGCGATCCGTCGCAGCCCGCCTCAGATCCCGGCACGACGGAGCCGTCGAGCCGGTCGGATGCCTGGCCGCAGACGGATCAGACCCGGCCCGACGTTCCCTAGCCGAGCGCGTCGACGCCGCGAAACCGTCGCGGTGGAGGAGCCTCAGTAGGCCTGGTCGATGAGGTCGGGGGAGACCTCTGCGGCCGCCGCCTCGTCGACGAAGAACACCGTGCGCTTGCGGCCCTTCGCCCCGGCAGCCGGGACGCTCGTGTAGCTCGCGCCGGCCAGCGCCAGTCCGAGGGCGGACGCCTTGTCGGCTCCGGTCAGGACGAGCCAGACGCGCTTGGACGAGTTCAGGACGGGTCGCGTGAGCGTCACCCGCTCGGGCGGAGGCTTCGGCGAGTTGCGCACGGGCAGAGCCGCGGCGTCCGTCACCGTGACCTCGTCGCGATCCGGGAACAGGGAGGCGATGTGTCCGTCGGGTCCGACGCCCAGGAAGCAGACGGCGAACGACGGCCAGGGATGCTCGTCCGTGCTGTACCGCGCGAGATCGGCCGCATATGCCGCGGCGGACTCGTCGAGGGTGAGCCCGCTGTCGGGGCCCGCGACCTCGTGCACGTTCTCCGAGGGCACCGGGATGTGGTCGAGCAGCGCGCGACGCGACTGCAGGGAGTTGCGGTCGGGGTCGTCACGGGGAACGAAGCGCTCGTCGCCCCACCAGAAGTGGACCAGTGACCAATCGATCTCCGACACGCGAGGATCCTCCGCAGCCGTGCGCAGCACCGCCCCGCCCATCGAACCGCCGGTGAGGGCGATGTGAGCGATCCGACCGTTCCGCGTGCGCGCACGGACGCGTGCGAGGAAACGGTCGGCGACCCGGGAGGCGACGGCGGCAGGTGTGGCCTCGACCACGACCCGCTTCTCTGCGGACGAAACCTGCATCGACTTCACTCTCCCGTCTCAGGCGGACCCAGCTTCTCCCAGCCCTCGGTGATCACTCGACCGTACAGGACATCCGGGTCGAGCCGTCGCAGCTCCTCCGCGAGGCACTCCCGCAGCGTGCGACGCGGCAGGTGCAGATCGTGGTTCGGCTGATCGGGCTGCGTCAGGACCGCGACGCCCGGTGTCGGACGCTCGAGCAGGATGTCGCCGGATTCGCGTGTGAGGCGCACCGACTTGATCCCCTCCTGCCAGTGATCGGGTTCCTCGTAGGACCAGCGCACCGGAACCTCCAGCGCCATCTGCAGCCAGGCCGCGAGCAGCGCCGTGGACGGCGAGGCTGCCGCTCCGCGGACCTCGACATCCGTGATGGATTCGTACGGGGGCTGGTCGAGCACGGCAGCGAGCTGTTCGCGCCAGTGCGTCAGGCGGGTCCACGCGAGGTCGGTGTCGCCCGGAGCGTGCGTGCGGCCGAGCAGCGCGAGCCGATCGCGCACATCCGGAGCGGTCGCGGCGTCGGTGATCCGGCGCTGCGCGATGCGCCCGAGCGGCGACGTCGCGGGGGACTCCGGCGCCTCCTCGGGCCACCAGGCGACCACGGGGGCGTCCGGCAGCAGAAGGCCCGTGAGCAGGCTCTCCTCGTTGCTGGCGGCGTCTCCGAAGGCGCGGAGCACCACGACCTCACTGGCTCCGGCGTCGCCGCCGACGCGGATCTGCGCGTCGAGACGGGACTCTCCCTCGCCGGTGGTGAGCACGATCACGCGCATCGGGTGCTCGCGGGAGGCGTCGTTGGCCGCGTCGATCGCTGCCTCTGCGACGCCGTTGCGCGCCGAGATGACCAGCGTGAGCACGCGCCCGAGGGCGACGGCGCCGCCGTCTTCACGCACCTTGACGAGCTGCTTCGCGACCTGGCTGACGGTCGTGTCGGGAAGGTCGATGATCACGGGCGTCTCCAGACTCGTCCGTCGCGGGCCAGCAGGTCGTCGGCGGATGCCGGTCCCCACGAGCCTGGCGCGTACTGCTCGACCGGGCCGCCGACGGCTGCCCAGTACTTCTCCACCGGGTCGAGGATCTTCCAGGAGAGCTCGACCTCCTCGTGCCGCGGGAACAGCGGCGGATCGCCCAGCAGGACGTCGAGGATCAGGCGCTCATAGGCCTCGGGGCTGGCTTCGGTGAAGGCATGGCCGTATCCGAAGTCCATCGTGACGTCGCGCACGTTCGATCCGCTGCCCGGCACCTTCGAGCCGAAGCGGATCGTGACACCCTCATCGGGCTGCACGCGGATGACCAGGGCGTTCTGCCCCAGCTCGGAGGCGTTGCCGCGCCCGAAGAGGTGCTGCGGTGCGCGGTTGAACACCACGGCGATCTCGGTGACCCGGCGGCCGAGTCGCTTGCCGGTGCGCAGGTAGAACGGCACTCCGGACCAGCGCCGCGTGTCGATCTCGAGCTTGATCGCCGCGTAGGTCTCGGTCGTCGACTCCGGGTTCATCCCGTCCTCGTCGAGGAAGCCGGTGACCTGCTCGCCACCCTGCCACCCGCCCGCGTACTGGCCGCGCGCGGTCGCCTGGGAGAGGTCCTCCGGCACGTGGACGGCAGCGAGCACCTTCTCCTTCTCGGCACGCAGGTGCGCGGCCGAGAGACTGATCGGCTCTTCCATCGCGGTGAGGGCCAGGAGCTGCAGCAGGTGGTTCTGGATCACGTCTCGAGCTGCGCCGATGCCGTCGTAGTAGCCGGCGCGTCCGCCGACGCCGATGTCCTCGGCCATCGTGATCTGCACGTGGTCGACGTAGTTGCGGTTCCAGATCGGCTCGTACAGCTCGTTGGCGAAGCGCAGCGCCAGGATGTTCTGCACCGTCTCCTTGCCGAGGTAGTGGTCGATGCGGAAGATCGAGTCGGCGGGGAACGCCACTTCGAGTGCGGCATTGAGGGCGCGCGCGGACTCGAGGTCGTGTCCGAACGGCTTCTCGATGACGACGCGGCGCCAGTTCTCGTCGTCGTCGGCATCCTCCCCGACGAGTCCGGACTCCTTCAGCTGCTTCGCGACGAGCGGGAAGTCCTTCGGCGGGATCGACAGGTAGTAGGCGTGGTTGCCCATCGTGCCGCGTTCCACGTCGAGCTTCTCGACCGTCTCGCGGAGCTTGCGGAACGAGTCGGGGTTGTCGAACTCGCCCGAGACGAACCGGATGCCCTGCAGCAGCTGCGTCCAGGTCTCCTCGCGGAACGGCGTGCGCGCATGCTGCTTGACGGCGTCGTAGACGACCTGGGCGAAGTCCTGGTCCTCCCAGTCGCGTCGGGCGAAGCCCACGAGGGCGAACCCGGGCGGCAGGAGGCCGCGGTTGGCCAGGTCGTAGACGGCGGGCATGAGCTTCTTGCGTGACAGATCGCCGGTGACCCCGAAGATCACGAGGGCGCTGGGCCCCGCGATCCGGTTGAGGCGACGATCATCGGGGTCACGCAGCGGGTTGTGCCCGCGCGAGATGGGAACAGACATCGGTGGGGGATTCTCCTGCTGTCTACTTCTGTGCGGCTTCGAAGAGGGCGAGCACGTCGTCGGAGGACTCGGTGATCGTCAGCGAGACGACGGGACGCCCGTGCTCCGCGAGCACGCCCGCGTCGCCGGCGGCCTGCGCCTGGATGAGCTGACCGAACGTGAACGGACGGTCCGGGATCTCGAGATCGACATCGGTGCGCTCGAGGATCTGCAGGAACACGCCCTGGGCCGGTCCGCCCTTGTGGTACTGGCCGGTCGAGTGCAGGAACCGCGGTCCCCATCCGAACGTCGTCGGCCGGCCGGAGTCGGCGGCCACGAGCTCGCGCAGACCCTGGAGCTGCGGGACCTCGAGACGGTTGACGTACGCCTGGATGGACACGTATCCGTCGGCCGGGAGCTGCGCCCAGAGCGCGTCGAGCACGCCCTCGACCGTGCCGGATGCGGCGAGAGCCGGGTCGGACACGCGCACCTCGACGCCGTTCTCGGTGAACGCCGGGGCGGTGGGCTCCGGACGCGCATCGAGCAGGCCGCGTGCGGCGATCTTGGCCGACTCGACGTCGGGCTGATCGAACGGGTTGATGCGGAGCAGGTGCCCCGCGATCGCCGTGGCGTACTCCCAGACGATGAGCTGTGCGCCGAGCGTGCCGCTCACGAGGATCTCGCCAGGGTGACGCTCGTGCAGGTGGAACTCGTTGGCGTCGTCGACCAGACGGACGATCTGCAGGTCGGCGGGCTTCGAGTCGAGCTCGGGGGAGACCGGGAGCAGGACGACCGGGAGGATGCCGGTGCCGTCCTTGCCGGTGGACTCCGCGATGAGCTGCTCGATCCAGTCGGGGAGCCCGTTGATGTGGGTCCCGTCGGTGATCAGGCCGAGCTTGTCCCGGCGCGGAGTGGTCGCCGCGATCGCCGCCCCGAGGCGGAGCGCCGGGTTCTCGGCAGAGTCCACGGCGACCTCGAGCAGCGAGGCCTCGGCCTCGTTCAGCAGTTCGTCGATGTCCACACCGGCCAGGCCCGACGGCACGAGGCCGAAGGCCGTGAGAGCCGAGTAGCGTCCGCCGACGTTGGGGTCGGCGTTGAAGACGCGGTAGCCGGCTTCGCGTGCCGAGACGTCGAGCGGAGAGCCCGGGTCGGTCACGACGACGATGCGCTCGGTGGGGTCGATGCCCAGATCGCGGAACGCCGCCTCGAAGGTGCGACGCTGCGAGTCCGTCTCGACCGTGGAGCCGGACTTGGACGACACGACCAGCGCGGTGTCGGCGAGTCCCTCGTCGAGGGCCGCGAGCACCTGGCCGGGTGCGGTCGAGTCGAGGATCGTCAGCGGCACGCCGGCCGTCTGCGCGATGACCTCGGGCGCGAGCGAGGAACCGCCCATGCCGGCGAGCACGACACGCGTGACGCCCTTGGCGTGCAGCTCGGATCGGAGGGCCGTGATCTCGGCGACCAGCGGGCGGGAGATCGAGACGGCCTCGACCCAGCCGAGCCGGACGGCCGCCTCGGCCTCGGCAGCGGCACCCCAGAGCGTCGGATCGCCGTTCGTGATGCGCGAGGCCACGAGGTCGTGGACGAGGCCGGGAACCGTCTCGTCGATCGCGGCGCGAGGAGCGCCCGACGTGTGGATGGAGAACGTCATCGCTGGGCCTCCAGGCCCTCGGCGACCTGGCTGAGCAGGTCGTGCCAGGAGTCGATGAACTTCGCGACGCCCTCATCCTCGAGCACCTGGGTGACGTCGTCGAAGTCGATGCCGACCTCGGCGAGCCCGGCGAAGACCGCGCGGGCCTCGTCGTAGCCGCCGGTGATGGTGTCGCCGGTGACGACGCCGTGGTCGAACGTCGCCTCGAGCGTCTTCTCGGGCATCGTGTTGACGACGCCCCGGGCGACCAGCTCGGTGACGTACAGCGTGTCGGGGAGAGCGGGGTCCTTGACGCCGGTCGACGCCCACAGCGGGCGCTGCGGGTTCGCGCCGGCGTCGAGGAGAGCCTTGGCGCGGTCGCCCGCGAAGGTCTGCTCGAACAGCTCGTAGGCCAGGCGCGCGTTGGCGAGACCGGCCTTGCTCTTCAGCGCCTCGGCGGCATCCGTTCCGATCGCGGAGAGACGCTTGTCGGTCTCGGTGTCGACGCGCGAGACGAAGAACGACGCGACCGAGTGGATCGTCGAGAGGTCGATCCCGGCGGCCTTGGCCGTCTCGAGCCCGGTGAGGTAGGCGTCGATCACCGCCGCGTAGCGCTCCAGGCTGAAGATCAGCGTGACGTTGACGCTGATGCCGGCGCCGATGGCCTCGGCGATCGCGGGCAGCCCGGCCTTCGTGGCGGGGATCTTGACCAGCAGGTTCGGCCGGTCGATCTTGGCCCACAGCTCCTTGGCCTGCGCCACGGTGCCCGCGGTGTCGTGAGCGAGGTCGGGGGAGACCTCGATCGACACGCGACCGTCGACGTGGCCGGACTTCTCCCAGACAGGACGGAAGACGTCGAGCGCGGCTGCGACATCCTGCGTCGTGGCGGCGAAGACGGCCTCCTCGGCCGTGGCTCCGGACGCGGCGAGCTCGGTGACCTGAGCGTCGTACGAGGTGTTGCTCTTGTCGGTGATCGCGTTCGCGAAGATCGTCGGGTTCGTCGTGACGCCCACGACGTTGCGGGACTCGATCAGCTCGGCGAGGTTGCCGGAGGAGATGCGGGTGCGCGACAGGTCGTCGAGCCAGATGCTGACACCTGCGGCGGCGAGCTCTGCGGTGGGGGTGCTCATGCGTTCTCCTTGGTGCTGTTTGCGGCGATGGTCTCGCGTGCGGCCGCGATGACGGCCTCGGTGGTGATGCCGAACTTCTCGAAGAGGGTCTTGTAGTCGGCGGAGGCGCCGAAGTGGTCGATGCCGACCGAGCGACCGCGGTCGCCGACGATCCCGCGCCAGCTGAGCACGGAGCCCGCCTCGACGGAGACACGGGCGGTGACGGCCGCCGGGAGCACGCTCTCGCGGTACGCCTCGTCCTGCTCGTCGAACCACTCCAGCGACGGAGCGGAGACGACGCGCACGTTCACGCCCTCGGCGGCGAGTGCCTCGCGGGCGTTCACGGCCAGCTGCACCTCGGACCCGGTCGCGATGATGATGACGTCCGGCGTGCCGTTCGGCGCCTCGGCGAGCACGTACGCGCCCTTGACCGCGCCGGAGGCGGCGGCGAACTCGTCACCGGATGCTGCGCCGTCGCCGCGCTCGAACACCGGGATGTTCTGGCGGGTCAGGGCGATGCCGGTCGGGCCGGCCTGACGGCGGAGGATCTCGAGCCACGTGACGGACGTCTCGTTCGCGTCGGCGGGGCGGACGACCGAGAAGTTCGGGATCGCGCGGAGCGTGGCGAGCTGCTCGATCGGCTGGTGGGTCGGGCCGTCTTCGCCGAGCGCGACGGAGTCGTGCGTCCAGACGAAGATGCTCGGGATGTTCATCAGCGCGGCCAGACGCACCGAGGGGCGCATGTAGTCGCTGAAGATGAGGAACGTGCCGCCGAACGGGCGGGTCGGGCCGTGCAGCACGATGCCGTTGACGATGGCACCCATCGCGTGCTCGCGGATGCCGAAGTGCAGCACGCGGCCGTAGGGGTTGCCGGACCACTCGTGCGTCGACCACTCGGTGGGGATGAACGACGGGGCGCCCTTGATCGTCGTGAGGTTCGACTCGGCGAGGTCGGCAGATCCGCCCCACAGCTCGGGGAGCTCGGCGGCGAGGGCGTTGATGACCTGCCCGGATGCCGCGCGGGTCGAGACCTCTTTGCCGCTCTCGAAGACCGGCAGGGCGGCGTCGATGTCGGCGGGCAGCTCGCCCGACTCGAGGCGGTCGAGCAGCTGCTTGCGCTCCGGGTTGGCGGCGGCCCAGGCGTCGAACGACTCCTGCCAGGCCGCGCGCGCCTCGGCGGCACGGTCGGCCAGGCCGCGGGTGTGCGCGATCACGTCGTCCGCGACGGCGAAGTTCTGCTCGGGGTCGAAGCCGAGGACCTTCTTGGTCGCCGCGAGCTCGTCGGCGCCGAGGGCGGAACCGTGGATCTTGCCGGAGTTCTGCTTGCCGGGCGACGGCCAGCCGATGATCGTCTTGAGGATGATGAGCGAGGGCTTCGCGGTCTCGCCCTTGGCGGCCTCGATGGCGGCGTAGAGCTCGGCGACGTCCTCGACGTACTCGCCGGTCTTCTTCCAGTCGACGACCTGCACCTGCCAGCCGTAGGCCTCGTAGCGCTTCGCGACGTCTTCCGTGAAGGCGACGTTCGTGTCGTCCTCGATCGAGATCTGGTTGGAGTCGTAGATCGCGATGAGGTTGCCGAGCTGCTGGTGGCCCGCGAGCGAGGAGGCCTCGCTCGTGACACCCTCCTGCAGGTCGCCGTCACCGGCGATCACGTAGACGAAGTGGTCGAACGGGCTGGTGCCGGCAGCGGCATCCGGATCGAACAGGCCGCGCTCGTAGCGGGCGGCGTAGGCGAAGCCGACGGCGGAGGAGAGCCCCTGGCCGAGCGGGCCGGTGGTGATCTCGACGCCCTTGGTGTGACCGTACTCCGGGTGACCCGGGGTGAGGGAGCCCCACGTGCGCAGCGCCTTGAGGTCGTCCAGCTCGAGGCCGAATCCGCCGAGGTACAGCTCGACGTACTGCGTCAGAGAGGAGTGACCCGCGGAGAGGATGAAGCGGTCGCGGCCGAGCCAGTCGACATCGGTCGGGTCGTGGCGCAGCACACGCTGGTAGAGGAGATACGCGGCGGGAGCCAGGCTCATCGCGGTACCGGGGTGGCCGTTGCCGACCTTCTCCACAGCATCCGCCGCCAGGATCCGGGCGGTGTCCACCGCACGCCGATCGATCTCATCCCACTGCAATTCCGACACGGTGAAGCCCTTCTCCAACAGTTCGAGAGCACCCGGGAAGCAACAATCGCGGTCCGCATCGTTACGGAAGAGGTGGATGAGCGCCGGGCGCGCGAGTCTTTTCAGCATAGCCCCGTGGGTCGCTCCGTTACCCCCTTTTACGACGCTTCACATGGCTCGGAGAGCGGGTGTGAAGCCGTCAGCGGACAAGGCGCCCGGCCGGTGTGCCATAGACTGGAAGGGCTGTCGTGACGCGTGCGGAGGAGGCGATCGAGATCTCGACGATGTCTGATCAGACCGTTGTGAGGAAATCCATCGGTCGCACCGTGAAGGCGTACGTCGCCCTCACCAAACCGCGCGTCCTCGAGCTGCTGCTGGTGTCCACCGTTCCGGTGATGTTCCTCGCTCAAGGCGGACTCCCGAACATGTGGCTCGTGCTCGCGACCGTTGTCGGAGGCTCGTTGAGCGCCGGCTCCGCCGCCGCGTTCAACATGTACCTCGATCGCGACATCGATGCGCACATGCACCGCACCGAGAAGCGCCCGCTGGTGACGGGCGAGGTCACCCCGCGCGGTGCACTGATCTTCTCCTGGACGCTCGCCGTGACGTCGACGGTCTGGCTGTGGCTCACCACGAACTGGCTCGCCGCCACACTCTCCGCCGTCGCCATCTTCTTCTACGTCGTGATCTACACGATGATCCTCAAGCGCCGCACCGAGCAGAACATCATCTGGGGCGGGATCGCCGGATGCTTCCCCGTGCTCATCGGATGGTCCGCCGTCACCGGCTCGCTCGACTGGCCGGCGTTCATCCTCTTCCTGCTCGTCTTCCTCTGGACGCCGCCGCACTACTGGCCGCTGTCGATGAAGTACAAGGGCGACTACGAGGACGTCGACGTGCCGATGCTCGGTGTCACGCGCAACGCCTCGCAGGTCGGGCTCCAGGTCATCCTGTACGCCTGGGCGACGGTGGCGTGCTCGCTGCTGCTCGTCCCGATCGCGAACATGGGACTGGTCTACACCGTCTCGGCGCTCGTGTTCGGCGGATGGTTCATCTACGAGTCGCACCGTCTCTACAACCGGGCCGTGCACGGCACCGAGGCGCGGCCGATGCGGGTGTTCCACGCGTCGATCACGTACCTGACGCTGATCTTCGTCGCCGTCGCGCTCGATCCGCTGCTCCCGTTCTGACCGGCTGACTTTCCAGTCTCGACCGCGAGCCCGTCGCCGCGGTGGTGCGGAGACGACGAAGCGGCGCCGATCGCTCGACGCCGCTCCTTGTGAGGCGATCGATCAGCGCGTGACCGCCGGAGTCGTCTCTTCGGACTCCGCCTCGGTGTCGGAAGGCTCTGCGTCGGCGGGTTCTTCATCGGCGGCGGCAGCAGGCTCCGCATCGTGAGTGGCGCCGACCGAGCCCTCGACCGTCGTCGATGCCGTCTCGACCGACAGGGCCTTCTCCTCGGGCTCGGCCGTCCAGTCGATCGCCTCGACGACCGCGGGCGCGGGCGCCGGAACGAGCGATCGCGCCGCGACGAGTCCGAGGGTGAGCAGGATGCCGACGATCCCGGCAGCGAGCACACCGGCGCCCACGACGACGAGGGACTGCCCGACGTAGACCTCGACGCCGGTGGCGGTGCCATCGAGCAGGGTGGTCGTCATCGTGCCGATCTGGCCGGAGATGAGCCAGCCGCCGACTGCCGTCGTGGCGAGGGACACGACCAGGAGGAGCCAGAATCCGATGCTTCGTGTGAGTGAGGTGTTCATGCGGCCCACGATTCCCGATGCGCTGATGAGACGCCGATGCGGGCCCTATGGATCGCCTGTGCGGGGTCAGTCCTCCTGAGCGACCGGTCGCTTGAGATGCAGCACGACGACCGTGTACGCGGCGGCCGACAGCGAGGCGAGCACCATGTGGATGCCGACCAGCAGGGGAGGGAGGCCCTCGCGAGCCTGCAGCACGCCGACGCCGACCTGCACGGCGATGGCGATGACCAGCACGAGCAGCCAGCGACGCGGCTCCAGGCGCAGAACCCAGGCCGAGATCGTCAGGGCGAGCACGAGCCCGGCGAGGATGTACCCGGGCCAGGAGTGCACGTGCGCGAGCACGGTCGCGTCGAAGCCGTGGCGGAACACGTCGGCATCGCCCGAGTGGGGGCCGGAGCCGGTCGTCAGTACGCCGAACACGATCGTGGCGGCCAGAGCGAGCCCCGTGACGTGGCTGAGGATCGCGAACCACTTCGGCACGGCGCGCTCGCGCGGGCCGGGCGCCGCGTAAAGACGCACGAGGAAGGCTGCGGTCACGCAGACGAGCAGGAGGGACGACGTGTAGTGGAAGCCGACGATGAACGGGTTCAGGCCGGTGAGCACGGTGATGCCGCCGACGAACGCCTGCGCGACCACGCCGACGAGCGTGATCCAGGCGAGCAGGATGAGATCTCGGCGCTCGGTGGCTGCACGCACTGAGTACACCGCCGCGGCGATCACGACCAGCAGCAGCACGGCCGCCGCGACGGGGAAGGCCAGATCCTTGCTGATGGGGCGCGCGATCGCGTAGGCGACGACCGCGGCCACGATCCCGCCGCCGGCGAACCAGAGCGAACTGACCAGCGCACGCCGGCCGCCGATGCGGTGAAGCACGAGCAGGACGACCGCGATCGCGATGATCCCGACCACGCCGGTCATCATCCGGTTGCCGAACTCGATGACGCCGTGGATCCCCTGCTCCGGCGTCGGAACGAGCGATTCCGGCGTGCACAGCGGCCACTCCGAGCATCCGAGTCCCGAACCGGTGAGGCGCACGGCGCCACCTGTGCCGATGATGATGGTCTCGGTGAGGAACGACAGCCAGGCGAGGATCCGAAGTGCACGCCCCCACACGGCGGGTCGCGTCGCTGTCGCCCCCGGACCGTCGCCGGTCTTCGCGATGGCGGCGGGCATCTTCGTGTCGGGCATGGGTCCTCCGGACCGGGCTGACTCGGCGGGCACGGCCCGGTTGTCAGGCGAAACCTGTAGAATCGGATTGTTGCGATGAGCGCTGACAGCGCTGCAGCATCGACAACAGTTTAGGCGCGATGAATGCGCCGGTGATGAGGGCCCAACCAACGGCACACACTCCCGCAGACTCGACGGGGATCACGTGTGCCGGGGCGGATGACACCGTTTCGGGACCTGTGAGGAGAGTGTGAGATGTCGGATGTGCTGATCGACCGCCCAGAGCTGGACAGCCTGGGGGTGTACGAGTTCGGCTGGCACGATGAAGATGCCGCCGGAGCCATTGCGAAACGCGGAATCTCGGAAGAGGTGGTCCGCGGCATCTCGGCCCTCAAGCATGAGCCCGAGTGGATGCTGAAGACCCGTCTCAAGGGATACCAGCTCTTCGGCAAGAAGCCGATGCCGACCTGGGGTGCAGACCTCAGCGAGATCGACTTCGACAACATCAAGTACTTCGTGCGTTCGACGGAGAAGCAGGCGCAGTCCTGGGAGGACCTGCCTGTCGAGATCCGCGAGACCTACGAGCGCCTCGGCATCCCCGAGGCTGAACGCCAGCGTCTCGTCGCCGGCGTCGCCGCGCAGTACGAATCCGAGGTCGTCTACCACCAGATCCGCGAGGACCTGGAGCAGCAGGGTGTCATCTTCATGGACACCGACACGGCCCTGCGCGAGCACCCCGAGTTCTTCGAGGAGTACTTCGGCACGGTCATCCCGGCCGGCGACAACAAGTTCGCCGCGCTCAACACCGCCGTCTGGTCGGGCGGCTCGTTCGTCTACGTCCCCAAGGGCGTGCACGTCGAGATCCCCCTGCAGGCCTACTTCCGCATCAACACCGAGAACATGGGCCAGTTCGAGCGGACGCTGATCATCGCCGACGAGGACAGCTACATCCACTACATCGAGGGCTGCACGGCCCCGATCTACAAGTCGGACTCGCTGCACTCCGCCGTGGTCGAGATCATCGTGAAGAAGAACGCCCGCGTGCGCTACACGACGATCCAGAACTGGTCGAACAACGTCTACAACCTCGTCACCAAGCGTGCCGTCGCCCACGAGGGCGCGACCATGGAGTGGGTCGACGGCAACATCGGCTCCAAGGTGACGATGAAGTACCCGTCGATCTACCTGATGGGCGAGCACGCCAAGGGTGAGACGCTCTCCGTCGCGTTCGCCGGCCCCGGCCAGCACCAGGACGCCGGCGCGAAGATGATCCACATGGCTCCGTACACGCAGTCGTCGATCGTCTCGAAGTCGATCGCCCGCGGCGGCGGACGAGCCGGCTACCGCGGCGAGGTCCGGGTGGATGCCAACGCGCACCACTCCGCGAACACCGTGCGCTGCGACGCGCTGCTGGTCGACACGAAGTCACGCTCGGACACCTATCCGGCGATCGACATCCGCGTCGATGACGTGCAGCTCGGCCACGAGGCCACGGTCTCGAAGGTCAGCGAGGAGCAGCTGTTCTACCTGCAGTCCCGCGGCATGCCCGAGGACGAGGCGATGGCGATGATCGTGCGCGGCTTCATCGAGCCGATCGCGCGCGAGCTGCCGATGGAGTACGCGATGGAGTTGAACAAGCTCATCGAGATGGGCATGGAAGGCAGTGTCGGCTAGATGACGGCTCAGGCTACGGCGTCCGCAGGGACGCAGGATACGAACGCGCACATCGACCCGGCAGCACAGGTCGCCGCCGCGGGCTTCGTCCCCGTGCAGACCCGCTCCGAGCGGCCGCATTCCTTCGAGCCCGCCGACTTCGGCGCGCCGACGGGGCGCGAGGTCAACTGGAAGCACACGCCCGTCGCGAAGCTGACGTCGCTGTTCGCCGTCGCGTCGCCGAACGACGGCGTCCGCTACGAGTTCAGTGCGGGGGAGCAGTACGTCTCCGCCCCGCTCGCAGCCGGCGATGCTCCGCGTGGCGAGGTCTTCCTCGCCGAGGACGTGACGGCGGCGGTCGCCTGGCAGGGCGCGACCGAGGCCCTGCACGTGCGCATCCCGCGCGAGGAAGAGGTGGCGGAGCCCGTCTTCGTGTCGATCACCGGCCTCGGCGCCGATCGCCGCGCCGACGCGCACATCGTGATCGAGGCGCTCGAGCACAGCTCCGCGACCGTCGTCCTCCAGCACACGGGTTCGGCGCAGTACGCGCAGAACGTCGAGATCATCGTCCGCGACGGTGCGAAGCTCACGGTCATCAGCCTGCAGCAGTGGCAGGACGACGCCGTGCACGCCTCCGCGCACCAGGCCCGCGTCGGAGCGGATGCGACGCTCAAGCACTTCGTCGTCAGCTTCGGCGGCGGCGTGGTCCGGGTCAACCCGAACGTCGAGCTCGCCGGCGCCGGCTCCGAGGGCTACCTCTACGGCCTCTCCTACGCGGATGCCGGTCAGCACCTCGAGAGCCAGGTCTACCTGCACCACAAGGGATCGCACACCAAGGGCGACGTGCTGTACAAGGGCGCCCTGCAGGGTAAGGGTGCGCACAGCGTCTGGATCGGCGACGTGCTGATCGGCGCGAACGCCAACGGCACCGACTCCTACGAGGCGAACCGCAACCTCGTGCTCACCGAGGGCGCGCGCGCCGACTCGATCCCGAACCTCGAGATCGAGACGGGCGACATCCTTGGCGCCGGCCACGCGAGTGCGACCGGTCGTTTCGACGACGAGCAGCTGTTCTACCTGCAGGCGCGCGGCATCAGTGAAGAAGAGGCACGACGGCTCGTCGTGCTCGGCTTCCTCACCGACATCGTGCAACGCCTCGATATCCCGGCTCTGGAGACGGAGCTGCTCGACGCCATCGAGACCGAACTCGCGGCGGTCGACGCATGACCGCCGAACGCGTGTGCGGCGTCGCCGACCTCGAGCAGGACACGCCGCTGCGTGTCGATCCCGCCGGTGTGCCGATCACGGTGATCAAGGACGGCGACGGCGTGATCCACGCCATCGGCGACGTCTGCACGCACGGCGACATCTCGCTCTCCGAGGGCTTCGTCGAAGGTGACACGTTGGAGTGCTGGGCCCACGGCTCCGCCTTCTCGCTGCTCACCGGCAAGCCCCAGAACCTCCCCGCTTATGAGCCCGTCCCGGTCTACGTCGTCGAGATCGACGGCGACGACGTGCTCATCGACCCGACCGTGACGAAGGAAGTCTGAATGTCTGTTCTCGAGATCCGCGACCTGTTTGTGACGGTCGAGACCGAGTCGGGGACTACCCCGATCCTCAACGGAATCACCCTCACCATGAACACGGGTGAGACCCACGCGATCATGGGCCCCAACGGCTCGGGCAAGTCGACGCTCGCCTACACGATCGCGGGTCACCCCAAGTACACGGTGACCTCCGGCTCCATCACGTTCGACGGCGAGGACGTCCTCGCCATGAGCGTCGACGAGCGTGCTCGTGCCGGCCTGTTCCTCGCGATGCAGTACCCGGTGGAGATCCCGGGCGTCACCGTGACGAACTTCCTGCGCACGGCCAAGACGGCCCTCGACGGCGAAGCGCCGGCGATCCGCGGTTGGACCAAGGACGTCAAGGCGGCCATGTCCAACCTGCGCATGGACCCGAAGTTCGCGCAGCGCAACGTCAACGAGGGCTTCTCGGGCGGCGAGAAGAAGCGTCACGAGATCCTGCAGCTCGAGGTGCTCAAGCCGAAGTTCGCGATCCTCGACGAGACCGACTCCGGCCTCGACGTCGACGCGCTGAAGATCGTCTCCGAGGGCGTCAACCGTGCGAAGGAGTCCACCGGCCTCGGTGTGCTGCTCATCACGCACTACACGCGCATCCTCCGCTACATCCGTCCCGACTACGTGCACGTGGTCGTCGCCGGCAAGATCGTCGAAGAGGGCGGACCCGAGCTCGCCGACCGGCTCGAGGACGAGGGATACGACCGTTTCCTCGACCCCGCTGCCCCCATCGAGGCGTAGGCTGACCGCATGACCGCGACGCTCACCGACCAGAAGTACGACGAGGTCACCGAGGCTCTGAAGGACGTCATGGATCCCGAGCTCGGGATCAACGTCGTCGACCTCGGTCTCATCTACGACCTCGCCTGGGATGACGAGAACGATGCTCTCGTGATCCACATGACGCTGACGAGCGCGGGCTGCCCCTTGACCGACGTCCTCGAAGAGCAGACCGCCGAGGCGCTGGACAAGGTCGTGGATCGCTTCCGCATCAACTGGGTGTGGATGCCGCCGTGGGGTCCCGAGAAGATCACCGACGATGGGCGCGACATGATGCGCGCCCTCGGCTTCGCGATCTAGGGATGCTCCGCGTCACGGCCCTGCCGTTGGCGGAACTCCGCGAGCGCAGCAGCGAGAAGTGGCGGGAGTATCCCGCTGACGTCCTGCCGCTGTTCGTCGCGGAGACCGACTTTCCGCTGGCGCCGGCCATCACGACCGCACTTCAGCGCGCCGTCGAGATCGGCGACACCGGGTACGTGGCCTCTCGGACGCCGCTGGCGGAGTCTTTCGCCGCGTTCGCCTCCCGTCGCTACGGGTGGGATCCTGACCCCGCGCGCATGCGGAGCACGGCCGACGTGAGCATGGGGATCGTCGAGATCCTCCGACGCGTCACGCAGCCCGGCGACCGCGTCATCGTCACGCCTCCGGTCTATCCGCCGTTCTACGAGCTCGTCGCCGAGGCCGGCGCGGAGGTGACACGCGTTCCGCTGCGCGACACCGGGACGGCGTGGGAACTCGATCTCGACGGCATCCGCTCCGCGTTCGAAGACGGGGCGACGGCGATCCTGCTCTGCAATCCGCACAACCCGACCGGGACTGTGCACGATCGCGACGCGCTGACGACTCTCGCCGAGATCGCCGAGGAGTTCGGCGCCGCCGTCGTCTCCGACGAGATCCACGGACCGCTCGCTCAGCCCGGCACCGGCTTCACGCCGTTCCTGACGGCGGGCGACGCGGCACAGCGCGTCGGCTATGCGGTCGTGAGCGCGAGCAAGGCGTTCAATCTCGCCGGACTCAAGTGCGCCCTGATGGTCACCGCGCACGACGAGACCAGCGCCGTCGTGCGCGGACTCCCCGTCGAGGTCGAGTGGCGCACGGGGCAGTTCGGACTGCTCGCCGCGGTCGCCGCGTTCTCTGAGGAGAGCGACGAGTGGCTTGACGGACTGTTGCGCACGCTCGATGAGAATCGGGTGCTCCTGGAGGATCTGCTCGCCGCGCGTCTGCCCGGTGCGCGGTACCGCATCCCCGATGCCGGCTACCTCGCCTGGATCGATCTTTCGGCTCTGGAGTGGGGCGACAACCCCGCCCGAAGGATCCTGAAGGTCGCCAGGGTGGCGCTCCACTTCGGCCCGGCCTTCGGCGCCGAGGGGGCTGGACACGTGCGACTGAACTTCGGGACGAGCCCCGAGATCATCACCGAGGCCATCGAGCGCATCGCGGCGCTCGTCGGCCGATGACGCCGGCGGAACCCGCCGCGTCGATCTGGGATCGCCACCGTATCTGGGTCACGCTCGGCGCGGTCGCCCTGATCTTCCTCGCGGCGATCGAGGCGCTGGCGGTCACGACGGTCATGCCGGTGGTGAGCGAGGCGCTCGACGGTCAGTCGCTCTACGCCGTCGCGTTCGCCGGAACCCTGGCGACGAGTGTGATCGGCATGGTCGCCGCAGGGGCATGGTCCGACGCCCGCGGGCCGCGCGGCGCGCTCTATGTCGCGGTGACGCTCTTCGTCGCCGGTCTCCTGATCTCCGGCCTCGCCACGACGATGCATCAGTTTCTCGTCGGACGGCTGGTGCAGGGCCTCGGCACGGGCGGTCAGACCGTCGCGCTGTACGTCGTGGTGGCGCGGCTCTACCCCGCGCACCTGCACGGCCGCATCTTCGCCGCGTTCGCCGCGGCGTGGGTGGTGCCCTCCATGGTCGGACCGTTCCTCGCCGGGG
Source organism: Microbacterium sp. A8/3-1 (assembly GCF_040267695.1). Lineage (NCBI taxonomy): Bacteria > Bacillati > Actinomycetota > Actinomycetes > Micrococcales > Microbacteriaceae > Microbacterium > Microbacterium sp. A8/3-1. Next base: position 575,777 of record NZ_CP158357.1, read on the forward strand.
CTGTCGCGGAGTACCTGGACTGGCGCTGGGCGTTCCTCGGCGTCGCGGTCCTGACCGCAGCGGCCTTCCTCATGATCGCGGTGCGACTCCGTGGGGTCGACCTCGGTCACGGCGAGCCTCAAGACGGGCGTGCGCTCGTCACGAGGCTGCTGCTCGCCGTGGTGGTCGCGGTTCTCGCCGTGGTGATCGGATTCTCCGCCGACATGGCACCCGCGGTCGGATGGCCTGTCGCACTCGTCGCGGTGGCGGTGATCGCGTTCGCCGTGCTCCCGCTGGTGCCGCGACGCACGCTCCGCGCCGGACCGGGACTGCCCAGCGTCGTGCTCATGCGCGGTATCGCCGCGGGGGCGTTCTTCGCAGCCGAGGCCTACATCCCCTACCTGCTGATGGAGCGGTACGCGTTCACGGCCACCTGGGCCGGCGTGGCCCTGATGCTGGCGGCATTCGCTTGGGCGGGTGCGTCCGCGGTGCAGGGAAAGTACGGGGAGAGACTGGGCAACCATCGCATCACCCTGATCAGTCTCGGATTGATCCTCTTCGCGATGATCTGCGTGCTCGTGGCCGCGCTGACGGGTGTCACGCCGGTCGTCGTCATCGTCGGCTGGGCGTTTGCCGGGGGAGGGATGGGGCTGCTGTATCCCCGTCTGACCGTGCTCACGCTGGCCTACTCCGACGAGACCAACCAGGGGTTCAACTCCTCCGCGCTGTCGATCTCGGATGCCACAGGATCAGCCGTGGCGATCGCCCTCGCGGGTCTCGGCGTCGCCACGCTCGGCGGTGGAGCGGGGGCCTTCGGGGCCGTGTTCGCGTTCGGGATCGCGCTGGTGCTGCTGGCGGTCGTGCCCGGGCTCAGGCTCGGTCACGCGGCGGAGTCGCTGCCGCGCTGATCGCACCCGTGAGAGCGGTGACGCCGAGATCGAAGACGCGGTCCAGTCCGGCGGTGACGTCGTTCTCGTCCCCGCCGAGCAGGGCCCCGTGACTGTCGGCGTGCATGCGCTGCTGCACGAGAGTCGCGTGCCCGAGGATGAAGTGCAGGATCGCGACCGCGCGCTGCTCGACGTCCGTGGCACCCTCGTTCTCGAGGGCTCTCGCCAGGGCGGCCTGCGCGGGCGAGGCGCCGAGTCGGAGGGCGTAGGTGCTGAGCACGAGCTCCGCGCCGTCGCGGTGGGCGAAGAGCGCGTCGCGGATGCTCCGTGCCGTCGTGAGCACTCCCGCCCCGGTTCCGTGGATGATCGCTGTGATCCGGTCCGCGAGATCGGCGAGGAGCTCCTGCTTGCTGGAGAAGTGCCAGTAGAGCGCGCTGGGCTGCACGTCGAGCCGTCCGGCGATGCGCCGCATGGAGAGATCGGCGAGGCCCACCTCGTCGAGCAGCGCGAGGGCCGTGCGTGCGACGCTCTCGCGGTCGTGCCGTGCCGGATTGTGTTCGGGGCTCATGCTCTCACTATAGTGAACAGCGTTCAGGTGAACGGTGTTCAGGAGGGCTGCCCGCGAGGTGGCAGCGCTCCGCCGACGAGAGGACCGCGGATGGAGAAGGTCGTCACGACAGCCCGTGCGTCGATCGCGGTCGAGGGTGTCTCGGTCGACTTCGACGGTCGCGCCGTGCTCCACGATGTGACGGTTGACCTGACCGCGCCGACCATCGCCGTCATCGGCGCGAACGGTTCGGGCAAGTCGACGTTCGCACGTCTGCTCAACGGGCTCGTCGCCCCCACCACAGGGCAGGTGACCGTGGACGGCCTGGACACGGTGCGCGACCGTGCACTCGTGCGCCGTCGCGTCGGCTTCGTGTTCGCCAACCCGGAGGCGCAGATCCTCATGCCCACGCCCGCGGAGGACCTCGCGCTCTCGCTCCGCGGCCTGTCGCGCGCCCGGGCCCAGGTGCGAGTGCGGGAGACCCTCGCCGCCCAGGGGCTCGCCGGCCACGCCGACGTCCCGGCGTCGACGCTGTCCGGGGGCCAGAAGCAGATGCTCGCCCTGGCATCGGTCCTCATCACGGAGCCGCGGGTGATCGTGGCGGATGAGCCGACCACACTCCTCGACCTGCGGAATGCGCGTCGGATCGCCGATCTGCTGCTCGCGCAGTCGGCGCAGGTCGTGCTCGTGACCCATGACCTCGAACTCGCCGCGCGCTGCCACACGGCCGTGCTCTTCGACGAGGGCCGCGTGACGGCTTCAGGTGCGCCGGACGACGTCATCGAGGCGTATCGGCGGAGCTGCGGATGATCCCGCTCCACCGGCCGGGGTCGAGCCTGCTCCACCGCGCGCCGGCGGGCGTCAAGCTCGGCCTCCTCGCGGTCGCCGCGCTGGTGCTCTCGCTGTACCCGCATGATCCGCTGAGCATCGGCATCGCCCTCCTCGCGGTGTGCGCGCTCTACGGGGTGGGGCGACTGGGGTCACGCGTGCTCGGCGCTGAACTCTGGCGCCTCCGGTGGATCGTCCTGGTGCTCGCCACCGCGCTGACGGTGTTCGTCTCCCCGGTCGCGGCGTGGATCAGCACCGGGCGCGTCGTCGTGCTGCTCCTGCTGGCGAGCCTGCTGACGCTCACCACCCCGATGTCCGCGCTTCTGGACGTCCTGCGCCGGCTGCTGCATCCGCTCCGCCGCATCGGCGTCGATGCGGAGGCGGTGGCGATGACGATCTCGCTCACCCTCACGATGATCCCGGTGGTCGCGGGGTTCGCGGAACGGGTGCGTGAGGCGGGCCGAGCACGCGGTGTGCGGCTCGGCCCGCGAGCGGTCGTCCCGATGCTCGTGCTCGCTCTGCGTCACGCCGACGACGTGGGCGACGCGCTGGCCGCTCGCGGCATCGGCTGACGGTCACGCGAGGGCGAACGTCGCGCGGCCGGGCATCGTCTCGGTGGGCGCGCGCCGAGCGAGGCGGAGAGATGCGGCGAGGAGAGCGACGGCGATCATCGCGGTCGCCACGGACGTGCCGAGCACCAGGAGCATCACGATGCCGATCAGTCCCAGCAGCGTGCCCAGTGCGAGCCCGCGCGTCGAGCGCGTCGGCTCGGGGGCGGCCTGCGTCTCGAATCGGGTGAAAGTCAGGGCGGCGGCGGCCGTGAGGGCGAGAGCCGTGGCGAGCCACAGAGGGCGTCCTGCCCACCAGTCCGCGCTGTCGAGAGCGGGAAGGGCGGCACCGGTGAGCAGCGCGAAGACTGCGGTGATGCCGGCCATGGCCAGCAGGATCGGCATGTGCCACAGGTAGATCGTCATGGCGCGTCGCGTCACGAATCCGGTGAACGCGGCCGGGAGGGGGCGCCGGCTGAGGCGCTCGATCCTGTCGCGGTGCAGCGAGAGCGCCCCGGTGTGCGCCACGCCGACGAGCAGAAGCGCCGCCGTGGGCGGGTTGATGTTCGCGATGAGGTCGGGGGAGTAGACACCGGTGAGGAAGGTAGCCGCCAGGAGCCCGACCGCTCCGCCGATGGCGAGCGTGCGCGTGCGGCGGCTGAGGGCGTCGATGTGGCCGTCGGCGAGGAAGAAGCCCAGCTGCTGGAGCGTCATCCAGACGAAGGCGAGATTCAGGAAGCCCAGGCCGTCGATGCCGCTGATGGCGCGCAGCGCGTCGACCAGGACGGATGCCGTCGCCAGCGCCGCGATCGTCACGAACGGAGCGCGCTCGTGCGCCGCCGCGAGCACCGGCAGGAGCGCCTGGCAGAGGACGAACACGCCGAGGAACCACAGCGGCTGACCGTAGCGGAAGCCGGCGGTGGCGATGAGGTCGGCGGGGACGCCGATCACGGTGAGGACGGCGAGGGCGAATCCGACGACGACGACCGTGAAGATCGCGGGTCGCAGGAGGCGGTGGATCCGCCCCGCGACGAAGTCGGTCGCCGTCCCGCCTCGCTGCTGCAGACGCCGATACGCGAGGAGGCCCGAGAATCCGCCGATCACGAAGAAGAGGGGCATCACCTGGAGCACCCAGCTGAGCGGCGCGATCCACCAAGTGCTGTCACTGGCGTTCTCGAAGAGCGGCCCCGCGTCGGTGACGGTGACGCCGACCATGATCGAGTGGAGCAGCACGACCCCCAGGACGCACAGGGCCCTGACGAGGTCGATCCCGGTGTCGCGCGAGGCGCGCGGCGGGGGAGTGGGAGTCGCCGTGCGCGGCGCCTGGGCGATGGTCATGAGTCCTCCTCGGAACGGTGTTCCCGAAGACTATGGACGCGGTGCACGCGGAGGCATCACTCTCCGGTCCCGTTCTCTCCCCCTACCGGAGGATGAGTCAGGAGGACGGTTCGACGAGCCCGGTGTCGTAGGCGAGGATCACCGCGTGGACGCGGTCGCGCAGGTTCAGCTTCGCCAGCACCTTTCCGACGTGCGTCTTCACCGTCTGCTCGGCGATGAACAGATCGGCGGCGATCTCGGTGTTCGAACGTCCCTTTCCGATGAGCACGAGCACCTCCCGCTCGCGCTCGGTGAGCTCGGCCAGCGCCGTCGTCGCTCTGGGACTTCGCGGACGTCGTCCGGCGAACTGTTCGATCATGCGTCGCGTGACGCTCGGCGCCAGTAGGGCATCACCGCCGGCCACGACCCGCACCGCATGCACGAGCTCCTCCGGCAGGGCGTCCTTGAGCAGGAACCCGCTGGCCCCGGCCTCCAGCGCGTCGTACACGTAGTCGTCGATGTCGAACGTGGTGAGCATCAGGATCCGCGGCACGTGCGCGGCGGGGTAGTTCGGACCGAGGATGCGCCGGGTGGCCTCGATGCCGTCGAGTTCCGGCATCCGCACGTCCATCAGGATCACGTCGGGGTCGACGCGGGCCGCAAGCGTGACCGCCTCGGCGCCGGTCGCAGCCTGCCCGGTGACGCGGATGCCCTCGTGGGCATCGAGCAGGGCGGCGAATCCCGCGCGGACCATGGCCTGGTCGTCGGCGATGAGCACGCTGATGGTCACGTGGTCTCCTTCTCGATGGTGGGGCCGTCGCCGACGGGGAGCGACGCCTCGACGGTCCACCCTCCGACGCCGTCCGGGCCGGCGGAGAGACTGCCGCCCAGTAGTTCGGACCGCTCCCGCATGCCGCGGAGGCCGTAGCCGGTGCCGTGGTCTTCCGGGCTGCGCGGGGGCGCGGCGTTGTGCACGCGGATGCGGATCGACGCGGCGTCCGCGTGCAGTCGCACGGCGATGCGGGCGCCCGGGGCATGACGCACCGCGTTGCTCAGGGCCTCCTGGATGATGCGGAACGTGGCGATCTGCACGGCGGGGTTCGCAGCGGCGGCGGCGTCTCCGCCTTCGATCACCAGCCCGACCTCGACGCCGGCGCGACGGATGCTGTCCACGAGCGCCGGCACGTCGTCGATGCCCTGCTGCGGAGCGAGTTCGGCGCTCTGGTCCTCGGTGCGGAGCACGCCGAGCATGCGCCGCATCTCGGTGAGAGAGGCGCGGGCCGTCGCCGCGATGTCGTCGAACTCGGCCGACGCGGACTCGCCGATCTCGGGAAGACGGTAGCGCGCGGTCGACGCCTGCACCTGGATCACCGACATGCTGTGAGCCACGACGTCGTGGAGCTCGCGCGCGATGCGCGTGCGCTCCTCGACGAGGGCCCGGCGTGAACCCTCGAGGGCGCTGTGCTCCTTCTCGCGCGTCAGTTCCGCCGACACCCGCAGCCGGCCGGCCACGAGGGCGGCGATCAGGAGCATCGCCGCGGCGATCGACGAGGTCACGATCAGGTCGGCGGTGGCGCTTCCGGCTGATCCGGGCGTCGCGATGATGTCCGGACGCAGGACGGGCGCGGCGAGCGACACGACCACGCCGATGACGAGGGGGAAGACGCCGACCCGTGCGCCGTGGACGAACGTCACCACTCCGACGAACAGGACGAAGGTCAGGAGCGCGGGTACCGACCACGGCCAGGGTGACTGGGTCGCGAGCTCGGGGACGACGAGCAGCGGCAGGATGAAGGCCGCGGCGCTGAACAGCGCGATGGCCCAGCGGGGATGGGGGATCGCGAGGAGCGGCGACGCGCAGAGGGCGGCGCCGAGGATGAACGCCAGCGGGAGAGGCGTGCCGAGGAGAACGGTCTGGATCGGGACGAGGTTCGCGTACAGCACGATCATCGCCGCGCACAGCGCCGCGAACGCCGCCGTCCGCGGATTGATCCGCGGACGGCGCGGGTTGCGCTCTCTGCGACGTGCCATGTCTGTCATCCTGCCAGTCGGGGAACGGTCTCGCGTCGTCGACGGGCGGCTGCGACCCGGTCGATCACGAAGCCGACCACGAGGGCGATGCCGATGCCGAGCCCGGCGCTGAGCAGCGGCTGGTCCTTGATCCAGGCACCCGCGAGCAGGCCGATGGCGAGGCTGAAGATGCTCCAGCTCAGTCCGGCGATGAGGCTCAGGGGGAGGAAGCGCCGCCAGGGGAAGCCGAGTGCGCCGGCGGACATGTTGACTGCGACCCGTCCCACGGGAATGTAGCGGGCGCCGAGGATCAGTACGGCGCTGCGGCGATCCAACGCTGTCTGAGCGTGCGCGAACGCGGCGGCGACCCGTGGACGTCGCATCCACGCGAAGCGGGTCGTCCCGAGCTTCCGGCCGATCGCGAAGGCGATGTTGTCGCCGATCGCGGCTCCGAGGGCGCCGACCGCGCCGAGGAGCAGCAGGTTCCCGTCTCCGGACGACACGGCCACGGCCGCTGCCGCGACCAGCACGGTCTCGCTCGGAACCGGCGGGAAGAAGCCATCGATGATCGTCACGACGAACAGCACGAGGTAGAGCCAGGGTGAGGCGATCGCCTGCATGATGAGCTCGTTGAGGATGTCCACTCCTGCACGGTACGGAGCGCGTGCCAGGGGCGGCATCCCTCTCGGGTATCGTCCCTCTCACTCTCCGGACTGATCTTCCTGACCGTCACTCCCTGCGGTGCCGCTTATACTGGGAGGCTGGCCCATCGGCCGACTCTCTCCCCTTGAACGAACGGACATCCGCTGTGCTTGCCGTGCACGACCTCGAGATCCGCGTTGGCGCGCGCCTGCTCATGGAGAACGTCTCGTTCCGCGTCGCCGACGGCGACAAGATCGGACTCGTCGGTCGCAACGGCGCCGGGAAGACCACGCTGACCAAGGTGCTCGCCGGCGACGTGCTGCCGTCCGACGGCACCGTGACGCGTTCGGGCGAGCTCGGCTACCTCCCGCAGGACCCGCGTTCCGGCAATCCGGAGGATCTCGCGCGGACTCGCATCCTCGACGCCCGCGGCCTCGGCCAGCTGAACCTCGGGATGACCGAGGCGTCGCTCGCCATGGCGTCGGATGATCCTGCTGTCGCCGAGAAGGCGATGAAGCGCTACGCCGCCCTCACCGAGAAGTTCGAGGCCCAGGGTGGTTATGCGGCCGAGGCGCAGGCCGCCTCCATCGCGCACAACCTCTCGCTGCCCGACCGCATCCTCGACCAGCCGCTGTCGACGCTCTCCGGCGGTCAGCGTCGTCGAATCGAACTCGCGCGCATCCTGTTCTCGGACGCGCAGACGATGATCCTCGACGAGCCGACCAACCACCTCGACGCGGACAGCGTCGTCTGGCTGCGCGAGTTCCTCAAGGGGTACAAGGGCGGGCTGATCGTGATCAGTCACGACGTGGAGCTCGTCGGCGAGACCGTGAACCGCGTGTTCTACCTCGACGCCAACCGTCAGGTCATCGACACCTACAACATGAACTGGAAGAACTACCTGCGTCAGCGGGTGGCGGACGAGGAGCGCCGCAAGAAGGAGCGCGCCAACGTCGAGAAGAAGGCGACCACGCTGCAGCTGCAGGCGGCGCGCTTCGGTGCGAAGGCGTCCAAGGCCGCGGCCGCTCACCAGATGGTGGCGCGCGCCGAGAAGATGCTCGCCGGACTCGACGACGTGCGCCAGGAAGACCGCGTCGCGAAGCTGCGGTTCCCGAAGCCCGCGCCCTGCGGCAAGACGCCGCTCATGGCATCCGGTCTGTCGAAGTCGTACGGCTCGCTGGAGATCTTCACCGACGTCGACCTCGCGATCGATCGCGGCTCCAAGGTCGTCATCCTCGGACTCAACGGTGCGGGAAAGACGACGCTCCTGCGGATGCTCGCCGGTGTCGACCAGCCCGACACCGGTCAGCTCGAGCCGGGCCACGGCCTCAAGGTCGGCTACTACGCGCAGGAGCACGAGAACCTCGACGTCAAGCGCTCGGTGCTGGAGAACATGGTCTCCGCGGCTCCGCACATCACCGAGACCGAAGCGCGCAAGGTCCTCGGCTCGTTCCTGTTCACCGGCGACGACGTCCTGAAGCCGGCCGGTGTGCTCTCCGGTGGGGAGAAGACGCGTCTGTCGCTCGCGACGCTCGTCGTGTCGTCCGCGAACCTGCTGCTGCTCGACGAGCCCACGAACAACCTCGATCCCGCGTCGCGCGAGGAGATCCTCGGAGCCCTCGCGCACTACGAGGGCGCGGTCGTGCTCGTGTCGCACGACCCCGGCGCCGTGCAGTCCCTGAACCCGGAGCGGGTGCTGATCCTGCCGGACGGTGTCGAGGACATCTGGAGCCAGGACTACCAGGACCTGATCGAGCTGGCGTAGCCGGCACGCGGGCATGGCATAGTCGAGAGCGTGATGTTCGACGCTCAGGACCGTGAGATGCCCCCTCTGAACGACTGGCTTCGCGGTCGTCACGCGCTGACCGGAGTCGCGCCGGAGTGGGATCTCGACGCACTGCCTGCGGAGCCGACGATCCTCTTCCGTGAATGGATCCTGCGCGCGGATGCCGACGGCGTCCCCGAACCGCACACTGCGACCCTCGCGACCGTCGACACAGCGGGTGTGCCCGATGCGCGGACGCTGATCCTCAAGGGGATCGACGCGGGTGGATGGGCTTTCGCCAGCACGCGCTCCTCACGCAAGGGCGAGCACCTCGCTGCCTCGCCGGCCGCGGCGCTAAACTTCTGGTGGCAGCCGCAGGTGCGCGCGGTTCGGGTGCGCGGTCGCGTGGAAGAGGCGGCGGCCGAGGAGAGCGCGGCCGATCTCGCGGCGCGATCGGCCGCGGCGCAGGCGGGTGTCGCCCCCGGAGATTGGGTTCGCTGGCGCGTGGTCCCTGCGCGGATCGAGTTCTGGCAGGGATCCCGCGACCGCCGCCACACGCGCGTCGTGTACGAGCCCGTCGGCGACGGATGGACGCACTCGATCATCCGGGACTGATCTCGCCGAGAGCGTGGGCGGTGTCGGTGACCGGCAGTAGCGTGAACGGATGAGTCTCGCCCACATCCGCGCGGTCTGCTGGGACTGGAACGGCACCCTGCTCGATGACGCGGAGATCTGCCGACAGGTCATGAACACTGTGATCGTCGAGCACGGGCGTGAGCCGCTGGCCGATCTGGAGGCCTATCGATCCGTCTTCCGGTTCCCGATCCGGGACTTCTACCGCTCCGTGGGCGTCGACGACGATCGCTTCGTCGTCGCCGCGACCGCCTACCTGGAGCGACTGGCACTGCGGGTAGGCGAGGCTCGACTCCATGCGGGCGCGCACACCACCGTCGCCGCCATCCGTGGCCTCGGGATTCGACAGGTTCTCGCATCGGCCACCGTCGCACAGGCGCTCGAGCGCCAGATGGAACCGCATGATCTGGACGGCGCGTTCGAGGCGGTCCTCACGATCGATGACCCGTACCGCGCCTCCAAGCACGATGTCATCCGAAGCTGGCTGACGACGTCAGGACTCGAGCCGGGTGATGTCCTGATCATCGGTGACACCAATCACGACCACGAGATCGCCGAAGACCTCGGAACGGAGTTCCTGCATTTCGAGGCGGGGCACGGGTCGCACGCCGGATCAGCTCGGCGGATCTCCACCCTCGAGGATCTGCCGATGCTGCTGGGAGGCCAATCGCCATCCGCATCGAACATCACAGGAGAGTTCGACGCGCAGGCAGGATGATCAGGTGAGCACTCGACGACAGAAGAGGAGAGAAGCGTGAGCGGATATCAGGTGGTGGAGATCGGGGCTCTCGACGAGTGGCGCGGGCACCACGGCGGCTTCGACGAGACGCGATCGCGAGATGGGCGCCGGGTCGTCGACCACGAGCTGACCATGCAGTACATCGGGATGACGGCGAATGCGCTCGAACCCGGTGAGGAGGCCGGCTACTGGCACGTGCATCGGAAGATCGAAGAGGTCTACGTCTTCCTCGCCGGCCGCGGCCAGATGGGACTCGACGACGACGTCGTCGAGGTGGGCCCGGGAACGGTGATCCGTGTGGGGCAGGGTGTCGCCCGAACCTGGCGAGCCCGCCCGAACAGCGGGGGCGAGCTGCGCTGGCTCTGCCTCCGCGCGGGTGGCGAAGAACTGCCCCACCTTCCCGACGACAGCTCGCGACTGCCCGAGAAGCCGATGCCCTGGATCGACTGACCCATGGATGAGACCCTGACGCCGACGCCATCACGGTCGCCGGATTTCACCGACGACTTCCAGGACGGACTCGATGCGGAGAAGTGGATCGCGCACTACCTTCCGCAGTGGACCGTCCCCGAGCGGTCGGAAGCACGGTACCGGGTCGTCGAGTCTGGTCTCGAGCTCCGGATCGACTCCGACCAGCTCGACTGGCGTGAGGAGGACGCTCCGATGCGCGTGTCGAACCTGCAGACCGCGGTCTTCTCCGGTGCCGTCGGTTCGACGCGAGGGACCCACCGCCATCGTCCCGACGGTCTCGAGGTGCGGACCGCGATGCCGACACGCCTGCTGTTCGCCCCGTCGCGGGGACGCATCGATCTGACCGTCGCTGCAAGCACCGACCAAGGGTGCATGCTCGCGGCCTGGCTCGTCGGAACGGAGCATCTCTCCGAGACCGATTCTGGCGAGATCTGCATCTTCGAGATCGACGCCGACGCCGTATCCACGGTGACGCGAGCGCGGACGGGCATCAAGGCGCACCATGATCCGCGGCTCATCACCGACATGGCCGAGGTGGTGCTCCCGTTCGATGCGAGCGCGCCCCACACCTGGACCGTGATCTGGGGCGATGGCGAGACGACGATCGGCTGTGAAGGGCGCGTGCTCCGGCGCATACCGCAGGCACCGGACTATCCGCTGATGCTGTTGATCGATCTCTTCGAGGTCGGCGCCCCCTCGGGCGCCTATCCCAAGACCGCCGTCATCTCGGAGGTCAGGGCCTGGAGCTGATCGGTCTCAGCGCGCGTCGAGCAGCTCGTCCTCGACGTCGGCGTCCTTGTCGCGGCGACGCGTCTTCCTGGCCGGCGCGGGCGCGTCTTCCTGGTCCTCGCGATGCTTCACGATCTCGGTCCGGATGATGTAGCCGATGAACACGAAGCCCATCAGCGCGAACAGGATCCACTGGATCGCATAGGAGAGGTGCGGGCCGGGGTCGTCGGTGGGGGAGTCGAACCCGCCGAGCGCGGCGTCGGCCGCGGGGTCCTCACTGATGAGCTGACCGTAGGCGCCGGTGATCACGTCGCCCTCGACGAGGTCGGCGATCGTCGGAAGGTTGATCGTCGGAACCTGGCCCTCGGGCGCGCCGCGGCCGGAAGCCGGGACCTGCTCGCTCTGGCGCAGTCGCGCGATCACGGTGACCTCGCCCTTCGGCGGTGCGGACACCGCGTCGGGGGCATCGCCGTCGCCCGGCGGCACCCACCCGCGGTCCACGATGAACACACGACCGTCGGCGTCACGGAAGGGCACCAGCACCTCGAAGGCGCTCGTGCCGCCGTGCGGACGGTTGCGCACCAGCAGCTGCTGATCGGCGAGATACTCGCCCTGCAGCATCACCGGATGCCACTGGTCGCCCGGTTCGAGCGCACCGTCGTCGCCGATGAGGTCGGCCAGGGGCACGGGGTCGGCGTCGTAGTTCTGCTCGATGAGCGCGATCTGCTCGGACCGGGACTCGTTGCGCTCGAACTGCCAGTTCGACAGGAAGGCGCAGGCGATCGCGAATCCGATCGCGACGAGCACATACACGCCCCACCGGGTCATCCTCTTGCTCATGCAGGGACACCGTCCCGCACGGTCACCGGGAAGTCCCGCGCGGCCAGGTAGTCGCGCAAGAACTCGACGTGCTCCTCGCAGGCGAGCCAGACCTTCTCGCGGTCAGCGGCGTGGATGCGGGGATTCCGCCAGATCACACTCCTGGTCGCCGCGCTCCGGCATCCGGCGCGCGAGCATTCGAACTCGGTCACGATCCGTCCTGCCGGCTTTCGCGGATCGTGTACACCGTGGGATCCGTGGGCTCGATGACGGTCGGCTCGGGTCGTGGTGCTTCCAGCTCCTGCACGGGGGACTCCGCGATGGTCTCGGTGCTGTCGCTCCCCGCATTCGCGAACACCACGGCGATGTACGGCAGCACGGCAGCGGCGAACCCGAAGACCCAGGTGTACCAGCCGTACGGCTGGACGAGCACCATCAGGGCGAAGCACGCGATGCGGATCGTCATCGTGAGGGCGTACCGGCGCACACGATGGTCAGCCTCATCCCGCGGGGACTGCGGGAGGGAGGTGACAGCCGGGACCTGACGCGTGTTCTTCACGATGAGTCCAGCCTACGCCGGTGCAGGGCGCGCGGCGTGCGGGATTCGCGCTCAGCTGGAGAACAGGAACGGGAGGGTGAACGCGCCGAAGAAGAGCAGGCTGATGACGGTCGACACGATCGTGAACACCAGGAGCGCCACGACGACGTATCCGGTGATCAGACCGGCGAACGCCATGCCGCGACCGCCGAGCGCGGGGTTGCGCTTGGTCTGGCCGAGCGCCATGTGACCGGTGATCACCGCGACGATCGAGGCCAGCATCGGGACGACGGCCCAGAACAGCACGATCCCGGCGATGCCGCAGACCAGCGAGGTGATGGCAAGACCGCTGGTCGGTCGTGCAGCGGGCATGGGGTAGCCGGGTGTGACGTACGGCGCGTAGCCGGGCTGCTGCGGCGGAAGCTGACCAGGTGCGGCGCCGTACCCCTGCGGGACGGGCGCTGCGCTGTAGACGGGCTGGCTCGGGGCGATCGCGTACCCCGGCTGGGGCGGGGCGGCGGGAGGCGCCGGGTATCCGGCGGGAGGCGGGGGTGCCTGACCGTACGCGGGCGCGGCTCCCGGATACGCCTGCACGGGCTGGGCAGGCGGCAGAGCCGGAGGCGTGGGCGCGGGAGGCGGCGGTGGAACCTGCTCGCCGGCGGGGGAGGGAAGCTGTTGTCGCTCACGCGGAAGCCCTTTCGTCACGTTCAGAGTTCCAGGGTGGCCTGCTCCTGTCAAACGCCACGCCTCAGGTCTGCGGGGCATCCTCGATAGGATCGATCAGGGCTCGGAGGCTCCGAGACCCCGGTTCAGATCAGGAGTGATATCCATGAGTGCTCAGCGCGTCGTCCTCGTCACCGGAGGCAACCGCGGCATCGGCCGCGCGATCGCCGAGCGCTTCGTCCGTGACGGGTATCGCGTCGCCGTCACCGCACGTTCCGGGGAGGGCCCGGAGGGCACGCTCACGGTCCGCGCTGATGTGACGGATGCCGCGGCCCTCGACGCCGCGTTCACCGAGGTGGAGCAGCAGCTCGGTCCGGTCGAGATCGTCGTCGCGAACGCCGGGATCACCAAGGACACGCTGCTCCTGCGCATGAGCGAAGACGACTTCGACAGCGTCGTCGCGACCAACCTCGGCGGCACCTTCCGGGTCGTGAAGCGCGCATCGAAGGGCATGCTCCGCGCCCGCTTCGGACGCGTCATCCTCATCTCCAGCGTCGTGGGACTCTACGGTTCCGCCGGACAGGTGAACTACTCCGCCTCGAAGAGCGCTCTGGTCGGGTTCGCCCGCTCGCTCACCCGGGAACTCGGCGGTCGCGGGATCACCGCGAACGTCGTCGCGCCCGGATTCATCGAGACCGACATGACCGCCGAGCTTCCTGAGGAGACCCAGAAGCAGTACAAGGCGAACATCCCCGCCGGACGTTTCGCGACGCCCGACGAGGTCGCCGGAGTCGTCACCTGGCTCGCCGGCGACGACGCGGGCTACATCTCCGGCGCGGTCATCCCGGTGGACGGCGGATTGGGCATGGGGCACTGACCCCAGCAGGAGCGACGCGAGCTCTCAGCGGGCGATCGCCGCGTTGATCAGCTCGCCGATCTTCTCCGGCACCGAGAACTGCGGCCAGTGTCCGGAGCCGACCTTGACGACCTCCGCGTCATCGATCGCGTGGTACTCGTCGGCGTACGGTCCCCACTGATCGATCATCCCCTCGAACGTCTCCTGATCGAGCCCGCCCATGAGGAGCGTCACAGGTATGCGGTAGCGGGCACTGTCGGTGAGGACGATCTCGTCGGTCGGCACCCGTGCCGGCACGCTGTGCGTCAGGGGAGCGGTGCGCGACCGCGTCTCCTCGTCGAGATCGCTGACGTCCTCGTCGGGGAAGAAGTCCCACCCGGGGAACGGCACGACGCCGTCGACCAGTTCGAACTCGCTGATGCCGTTACCGGAGGGCGGAGGCACGGTGTCGACGAAGATCACGCGGCTCACGCGCTCGGGACGAGCGTCGGCCACGCCCCACGCGACGTTGCCGCCGCCGCTGTGCCCGACCACGACGGCCTCGCCGGGAAGCGAGTCGAGGACGCGCGTCGCATCGTCGACCCAGTCGGCGATCCCGATCTCGGCCGACTCGGAAGCCGGCGCACCGAGGCCTGGCAGAGTGAGCGGATGCACGCGGTGCCCTGCTCTCTCGAGCGTGGGGATCACGTCGTGCCAGCTGGAGGCGTCGAGCCAGAGTCCCGGTATGAGGATGATGTCCATGACCCGACGGTAGTGGGGCTCACCGACATCCGCCACGGCATCCTCAGGGCAGCAGCGCGATGACCTCGGCGAGGTCCTGCGGGCCGATGACCAGGCTCGCCGCCTCGCGCACCGCGGGCTTCGCGTTGAAGGCGAGGCCGAGACCTGCCGCCGCCATCATCTGGAGGTCGTTCGCGCCGTCTCCGATCGCGATTGTCGCGTGGGGCGCGACGCCGATCTCGGCCGCCCACTCGCGCAGGGAGGAGGCCTTCGCCGCGGCGTCCACGATGTCGCCGTCGACGTGGCCGGAGAGGGCTCCGTCGATGACCGAGAGTCGGTTGGCGCGCCAGCGGTCGACCCCGAGGTCGGGGGCGACGCTGTCGAGGATCTCGTGGAACCCGCCGGAGACCACGCCGACGACACCGCCGCGTGCGTGCACGGCGGCCGTGAGCTCTCGCACCCCCGGCGTCGGCTCGATCCGTGCGCGGACGCGGGCGAACGCCGACACGGGCACGCCCTCGAGCGCGGCCACGCGCGACCGCAGGCTCGCGGCGAAGTCGACCTCGCCGCGCATCGCCGCCTCGGTCGCCGCCTGCACCTCGTCGCGGCGGCCCGCCTCGTCGGCGAGCAGCTCGATCACCTCATTGCGGATGAGGGTGGAATCGGCATCGAGGACGACGAGGAATCGCGCGGAGGTCACGGCTTCGAGCCTAGCGACCGCGCGCACCGTCTTCCCGCCGCGTGACCGACTCAGCGTTCGATGAAGACACCCTTGCCGACGACGGTGATCCCCGACTCGGTGACCGTGAAGCCGCGCGCCAGGTCGCGCTCGCGGTCGACTCCGACGGTCGCGCCGTCGGCCAGCACGACATTCTTGTCGAGGATCGCGCGATGCACCCGCGACCCCTGGCCCAGCTGCACATGGTCGAACACCACCGAGTCCGTGATGGTCGAGCCGCCGCCTGCGAGCGTCCACGGCCCGACCACGCTGCGCTCGAGGTGCGTGCCCGAGAGCACGGAGCCGAGTGAGACGATCGAGTCGATGGCGTTGCCGATGCGTCCGACCGAGTCCCGGACGAACTTCGCCGGCGGCGAGTTGACCGCCTGCGAGTGGATCGGCCACTCCATGTTGTAGAGGTTGAAGATCGGAAGCGTCGAGATCAGGTCGCGGTGGGCATCGAAGAACGAGTCGATCGTCCCCACGTCCCGCCAGTACGAGCGGTCGCGCGGCGAGGAGCCGGGGACCTCGTTCTGCTTCATGTCGTAGTAGCCCGCTTCGCCGCGATCGACGAAGTAGGGCACGATGTCGCCGCCCATGTCGTGTCCCGAGGTGGGGGATTCGCCGTCGGCCTCGACGGCGGCGATCAGCGCGTCGGCATCGAAGATGTAGTTGCCCATCGAGGCGAGCACCTCGTGGGGGGAGTCCTCGAGGCCGGCGATGTCGGTCGGCTTCTCCAGGAACTGCTTGATCAGGCCGGTCTCGGCGTCCGCATCGATCACGCCGAACTGCGATGCGAGGGCGAGCGGCTGACGGATGCCGGCGACCGTGGCCTTCGCCCCGGAGGCGATGTGCGCCTCGAGCATCTGACGGAAGTCCATCCGGTAGACGTGGTCGGCGCCGATGACCACGACGATGTCGGGCTTCTCGTCGTTGATGAGGTTCATGCTCTGCAGGATCGCGTCGGCGGAGCCGGAGAACCAGCGCTTCCCGAGCCGCTGCTGCGCCGGCACGGACGCCACGTACGAATCCAGGAGCGCGGACATCCGCCACGTCTGCGAGATGTGCCGGTCGAGGCTGTGCGACTTGTACTGGGTGAGCACGACGACCTGGCGGAGGCCGGAGTTGATGAGATTCGAGATCGCGAAGTCGATCAGTCGATACTGTCCGCCGAAGGGCACGGCGGGTTTGGCACGATCGGCCGTCAGGGGCATGAGGCGCTTGCCCTCGCCACCGGCGAGGATGATCCCGAAGACCTTCTTTGGAGCGGACATGGCTCCACCATAGATGCCACTCCTTTCCGGTTCCTAGCGTCTTTACAAGTGAGTCGCTAGCGTCTATTGCATGCGAGTCGAGATGATCACCAAGGAATACCCGCCGGAGATCTATGGCGGGGCCGGTGTGCACGTCGCCGAGCTCGTCACCGCGCTGCGGAAGAGCATCGATGTGCGCGTCCGCGCGTTCGGCGCACCGCGCGACGAGGAGGGGACTTTCGCCTATCAGGCCCCCGCGGAACTCGCCGGCGCGAACGCGGCGCTCCAGACTCTGGGCACCGACCTCGAGATCGTCTCGGCGATCGCCGACGCTGACGTGGTGCACAGCCACACCTGGTACGCGAACTTCGCCGGACACCTGGCGTCGCAGCTGCACGGGATACCGCACGTGCTCACCGCGCACAGCCTCGAGCCGCTGCGTCCGTGGAAGGCCGAGCAGCTCGGCGGCGGCTACGCGGTGTCCAGCGGGATCGAGAAGCTCGCGTACGAGAACGCCGCGGCGGTGATCGCGGTCAGTGCCGGAATGCGCGCCGACATCCTGCGCAGCTACCCCCATGTCGACCCCGCCAAGGTGCGGGTGATCCACAACGGGATCGATGTCGAGCGCTGGCGTCCGGTGCAGGATGCGGCGTTCCTGGAGTCGATCGGGATGGATCCGACGCGGCCGTCCGTCGTCTTCGTCGGTCGGATCACGCGGCAGAAGGGTCTCCCGTACCTGCTCCAGGCAGCGCGGCTGCTGCCGCCGGAGGTGCAGCTCGTGCTGTGCGCCGGCGCCCCCGACACCCCCGAGATCATGGCGGAGGTGCAGGAAGGCGTCCGTCTGCTGCAGCAGAGCCGCGACGGCGTCATCTGGATCGAGCGGATGCTGCCGCGTGACGAGCTGTCCGCGATCCTGACCGCCGCGACGACGTTCGTCTGCCCGTCGGTCTACGAGCCGCTGGGGATCGTGAACCTCGAGGCGATGGCCTGCGGTGCGGCGGTCGTCGGCACCGCGACCGGCGGCATCCCCGAGGTCGTGGCGGACGGTGTGACGGGTCGCCTCGTGCCCATCGAGCAGCTGCAGGACGGCACGGGCACGCCCGTCGATCCCGAGCGCTACGTCGCCGATCTGGCTGCCGTGCTCACCGAGGTGGCGATGGATCCGGAGCGGGCCCGCGAGTACGGTGCGGCCGGACGCGAGCGCGCGCGGAGCGATTTCAGCTGGGGCGCGATCGCCGACACCACCCGCGCGCTCTACGCGGAGCTCACCCCCTGAGCCGATAGGCTTGGTGCATGCCGAGCGCTCTGGAATTCACCGACGTCGTCGTGCGCCGTGAGGGACGCAACATCATCGATCACGTGACCTGGGACGTCTCAGACGACCAGCGATGGGTGATCCTCGGTCCGAACGGCGCAGGCAAGACCACGCTGCTCCAGCTGGCCGACACGCTGATGCATCCGACCTCTGGCACGGTCACGGTTCTCGGAGAGGCCCTGGGCCGCACCGACGTGTTCGAGGTACGCCCGCGCATCGGATTCGCGTCGTCGGCCATGGCCAAGCGCGTCCCGCGCGACGAGACGGTCCTGAACACCGTCCTGACCGCCGCGTACTCGGTGCTCGGACGCTGGAACGAGAACTACGAGGAGATCGATGAGCGCCGCGCTCTGCGCGTCCTCGGCGACTGGCGCCTCGCGCACCTCGCGGAGCGCACCTTCGGCACCCTGAGCGACGGCGAGCAGAAGCGCGTGCAGATCGCCCGAGCGGTGATGACCGACCCGGAGCTGCTGCTGCTCGACGAGCCGACCGCCTCTCTCGACCTCGGCTCGCGCGAGGAGCTGTTGACGCTTCTCAGCGGCTACGCATCGTCGCCGACGACCCCCGCGATGCTGATGGTCACGCACCACGTGGAGGAGATCCCGGTCGGATTCACCCATGTGATGCTGATCCGCGACGGCGCTGTCGTCGCAGCGGGCCCGATCGCTGACACGCTCACCGCCGAGAACCTCGGCGAGACCTTCGGGATGCCGATCGTGCTGACCAGCGACGAGGGCCGGTATGCGGCCCGCGCAGCCGCCTGAACCTGATTACTGAGCTTCGTCGAAGTACTGATAGAATCGATCCTTGGTGCTCACCGCGCCGCAGACTTCCCTCGTCCCTGGCACAATCCAGGGCAGCAACTAAGGAATCCCATGAAGACTGACATTCACCCCGACTACAAGGCTGTCGTGTTCCGCGACCTCGGTTCGGGCGAGACCTTCCTCACCCGCTCCACGGTGTCGAGCGACAAGACCATCGAGCTGGACGGCGTGGAGTACCCCGTCATCGACGTCGAGATCTCCTCGGCATCGCACCCGTTCTACACGGGTAAGCAGCGCATCATGGACTCGGCCGGTCGCGTCGAGAAGTTCAACCAGCGCTTCAAGGGCTTCGGCGGCTCGTCCAAGTAAGGACCTCTGCCGCGAAAGGCCCCGTGCTCCTCGGAGTGCGGGGCCTTCGTCATGCGTCGGACGTGACCGTCAGATGTCGATCACGATGCGGCCGCCGTCGATCCTGCTCGGCGGATCGCCGGGAGACGGCGCCGGTGCGGTCCGCTGCGTCTGCCGGTCCCGCTCCTGTCCTGCTTCGTGGGCCGAAGGAGACCAGACGGCGTCGAACGCACCGCCCAGCCCGCCGGCCGTGGCGTTCTCGTACTTCTCCTCGACGGGCTTGCGCGAGAACGTGTGCATCATGCCGATGATGAGCAGCAGCGGCCCCATGGCGAGGACCAGCGCCAGTGTCGCCCACGCCATCACATCGGTCACACGACCAGGATAGGCAGGGCGGTGTCACGGCGGCATCCGTCTGCGGGTGGACTTTCTCAGCGGATGTGTCGCCCGTGCGCGAGGTCGATCAGGTGCGTCAGCACGGGTCCCGCGCGGAGTCCGTTGTGCTCGTGCTCGCTCGTGACCCAGAGCTCCACGCCGGGGAGCAGGCGAGCCGTCTCCAGCGAGAACTCCATCGGTACGTAGACGTCGTTCACGTAGACGGCGGCGGCACCGGTCGCCCCGGAGGCGGAGATCGCGTCCGCGTCGTAGATGCTCGGCCAGGCGAACTCGGCGAGTTCGAGCGCGACCTCGCGCCACGGCTGGAACGCGGGGACGGTCTCGGTCCATTCCCGGCGGATGTGCTCGCCCGTGAATAGCGTCGGGTCCTCGCGGAAGTCCGCGGGCTCCGTGCGCTCGGCCGACCAGCGGGTCGCGTCGCCGTCGGCATAGCTCGACTCGTGGAACGCGAAGTACATCGGGTTGCGCCCGCTGTACGGCATCGCATGCATCAGATCGTGGCGGAAGGCGTTGGACCGCGGATCGCGCTCCAGGAGGGACCACACGGTCTGCCAGCCGTCGTTCGTGCCGAGCGCTGACCCCAGCGAGCGGAGGCGCGAGCGGGAGACCACTTCGCCGTCTGGCAGAACGATGTCACCGGCATCCGCGCGGTCGACGAGCCGTCGCATCGCGTCGCGATGCTCGGGGAAACGACGGTAGTAGCGTTCGGATGCGGAGCGCATCTTGTCGTAGCACAGCGCGTAGACGTCGTCCGGGTGGCGGCCCACGGCGCTCAGCCCGCCGGTGATGAAGACCTGGTCCAAAGAGGCGGCGTCGGTCGTCAGGTACGCCAGCGTCGTGAAGCCGCCGAAGGACTGGCCGAGCACGCTCCAGGTCGCCGCTCCGAGGTGCTCGCGGAGGGCCTCGCAGTCGCGGACGATCGCGTCGGCGCGCAGGTGGGTGAGGTGCTCGGCGACCGCGGACGAGCCCTGAGCGAGATCGTCGTCGCCGACGGGAGTGGATCGACCCGTGCCGCGCTGATCCAGCAGCACGACGCGGTAGTGGGCCAGGGCCTCGTCGAGCCAGGGAGGAGAAGCAGGCGAATGGAAGGGGCGCGGCGCCTCGTGACCGGGCCCACCCTGCAGGTAGACGAGGAAGGGCAGGCTCTCGCCGCCTTCACGAGAGACCACGGCCGCATGGATGTCGATCGTGCGGGTATCGGAGGGATCACCCCAGGCGAGGGGGACGGTGAGCGTGTGCTCTTCGATGGTCAGATCCAGGATGCGACGGACAACAGTGCTCACCGGTCGAGCCTATCGTCCGGGCCGCACCGAGGCTCGTGAGATCGCACTACATCACGTTCCCGATGTAGGAGTACTTGACGAAGACCTCCGAGGCGATGCCGGACTCCTCCAGCACGCCCTGCACGGCGGTCATCATGTAGTTCGAGTCCCAGCCCATGTAGAGGAAGTGCGTGTCGTCGAGGGCGTCCCACTGCCCCTTCCATGCCATCTCGTCGTAGATCGGACCGCCGTGGCTCGCACAGTAGGCGAGTGCTGCCGCCGGGGTGTCGGTCCACGCGCGGCGGAAAACGCGGTTGAAGAGGTACTTGACGTCGGGAACCTCCCAGCGCTCTCCGCGGTACTCGACGTAGTCGAACTCGTGCTCCCAGCCGGCCGGCCATCCACGACGGCGGACAGCATCCAGGATCGGGGTCAGGCCGTCGTCATCGATCTCGGGCAGAGCCGGGCGGGCCCAGATCCGCAGGAGGTCGGCGGTGAGCGCGACGGTGCGCTGCGTGATCGCCGCCGTGCCCCAGGAGGCCGTCTCGCCGAGGGTCCGGGTGCCCGGCACCGTGCTCCGGGCGTAGGCCTCGACGCGCTTGAACGGATACGACGCTCCGAAGACGCGCTCGGCCAGCGGCTGCTCGAGCAGGGTGAGGTTCCCCAGGGTGGGCGCGAGAGCACGGTGGCTGTTCTGCTCGTCCTCCGAGTACTCGCTCCACGGGCGCGCCCCGTCGCCCGACCAGGTGTCGCCGGGGACGGAGGGGACGATGTGCTCCACGTCGAATCCCTCGATGTCGTCGACGCCCTCGAGGCGGCCGAGCACGTAGGCCGCGTGCGGGAGCTCGCTGTACTTCAGCACGGCGCTCACGCGCTCGTCCGACGGCGTGATGCGCGCGAAGGCGCGGGCGAGGGCGTCGTGGCCGGCCGTGCGCGCCCGGCACAGGCGGGCGATGAGACGCTCGCCCGGCAGATTCACGAGCGTCCGGCGCAGGTGCATCGTCTGGATCCACTCCAGCGTCTCGATGAACTCCTCGCGACCGATGACGCCGCGGGTGTGGTCGCTGTAGGCGCTCATCACGAGCGGGTACGTCGACCGGCCGAACGTGTTCACGTACCGGAGCTGTCGCGCGATCTCAGGGTCCTGCTCGCGTGAGGGATCGAGCAGGACGCCGTAGATCTCGGCGAAGTGCCGCCAGTTCTCGGCATCCTCCTGCAGATGGGCGACGTCGACGCGGGGGAACGATCGGCGGAACGCGCTGTACACGCCGTGCTCGCCGTTCGCCGCCAGCTCGCGGCCGGTGGTCATCACGAGGTAGTGACGCCAGAACGCGCCGATGGCCTCACCCGTGTGCTGCTCGATCGGCAGCCAGAACCGGTTCTCCACGTCGAGCTGCTCAGCGTGCGTCAGCCCCATGAGGATGTAGTTGTGGATGAGCTCGTGATCGCGCAGCGGCTCGCCGGTGGAATTCAGGCTCTCGAAGATCTGCTGCGCGTTCGCCTGCGCTCCGAGCGTGATCGAGACGTGCTCGAGCTTCTGCAATCCGCTCCAGATGCGCGGGGCTTCGTCGGCGTGGATCTGGCTGCGGAAGAAGGCGTAGTTGTCGTCGAACCGGGATTCTCGATCGACGTCGTCGCGGCGGTCCAGCACCACGGACTCGTACAGGTCGGCCCAGGCGTCGTGCGGCCTCAGCTTGGTGCGGCCGGGGGAGTCCGGGCGCACCAGTACGCGCTCGAGCGCCGCCGCCATGGTCGGATCGTCGTCGCGGACGGCGTGGTGCAGGGCGGCGACCAGCAGCATCAGCGTCGTGATGCGCTGCTGCCCGTCGATGAGGATGAGGTCGGAGCCCGGCTCCTGGCCGTCCTGGGCAGAGAGGATCGACCCGATGAAGTGCCGGTGCGCATCGTCCTCGCCGGCCACCGCACGGATGTCGGAGAGCAGCCGCTCGCAGCCCCCGATGTCCCACCGGTACTGCCGCTGATACACCGGCACCACGATGGTCGTCGTCCCCGTCGCGAGCCACTCGATCGTGTTGACTGCTGTCGCCTCGACGTTGGTCGCGGTGCTCATGCTGGTGTCTCGTCCTCCCGTTGCACAGGGCACCGAGGACTCGCCGGGCGCCCCGCTCAGTCTATTCGGTTATGCACGGCGGACCTCCGGGGAACGCCGCGCGGACGCTGTTAGGCTTGCCTTATCAGGGCCTGTTAAAACGTGCTGGCCCCCGATGAAAGGATCTGACTCAGATCATGGGATACATCAAGTCCGCTGCCCTCGAGGAAAAGGGATTCGTCGTCCTCGACAGCTACAACCAGGAGCTCGACCCCAAGGAATGGCTCGACATCGAGTACAACGACTGGAAGTCGTCCGGCGACACCCGGTTCGCGCCGCTCGCCAGCGCCTTCGGTGACATCGAGTGCAACGGCTTCTGGAACCACAAGCCGCCGCGTACCGACAAGGACGGCGTCTGGATCGACTCGCAGACGGCCAAGGCGCCGAATCTGACGCGTCGCGCGCAGGAGCCGGGCGCCAACGTCGGTCGCTGCCGCGTCATCGAGCTGCAGCCCACGCCCTACGGTGAGTGCCTCTACAACCTGCACCAGGACGACAACAACCGTCTGAACCCGGACGGGACCGGCTGGGTCGTCCGCGGGTTCTTCAACCTCACCGACGACAAGGACAGCTACTTCGTCCTCCGCGAGAACCGCACCGACCCGAGCATCGAGTACCGCATCGCTCTGCCGGCCGGGGCCCAGCTCATCGTCGACACCCAGCGCCTGTGGCATGCCGCCACGCACAACGGCGACGAGCCCCGCTACTGCCTGATCACGTCGTGGACCTCGGGTCCGGAGCTCGACGCCTACATCGAGAAGTACAATGGCACGGACGACGTCCCCAACTACGAGGTCGATCAGGAGACGCTCGAGTTCGGTTACGCCGAGCAGGCCCGCAAGGATGCCGCTCGCGCCGCGTACTACGCCGCCAAGGGCCAGCAGGTCAAGCAGGCGATGAGTGAGGCGTAAGCCCCTTCGTCGAGTCTCGCTGAGCCCCCATCAGGTGGCTCGCTGAGCTGCCCGTCATGGGTCGCTGAGCCTGTCGAAGCGTGAAAGGCCCCGGTCGGAATGACCGGGGCCTTTCTGCGCCGGAACTACATGCTTGTGATTTCGTGCCGACTGGGCGAGAATGGGCCCATAACCGCATATTCTCGCCACTCTCGTGGGTTTCAGGTCGTTGGGGAAGACGCACCTGATGAAACGGAGAGATCATGGCGACGGCTTACGCACGCGGAGTGGTTTTCGTCCACTCTGCGCCTCGCGCGCTCTGCCCGCACCTGGAATGGGCGGTAGGACGCGCCATCGGGCGTGCGGTCAACTTCGACTGGACCGAACAGCCCGTCCTTGACGGCGCCCGCCGCGCCGAGTTCTACTGGGACGGACCTGTGGGCACCGGGGCCGCTCTCGCGACCGCCATCCGCGGCTGGGAGCACCTCCGCTTCGAGGTCACCGAGGATCCCACGCCGCGCAGCGACGGCGGCCGGTGGCTGCACACGCCCGACCTCGGCATCCACTACGCCCAGACGGATGCCGCGGGCAACATCGTCATCGGCGAGGATCGCATCCGCTACGCGATGGAGATCTCCGCCGGAAACGCGGTCGAGCTGCAGCGCGAACTGGACATCGCGCTCGGCTCGGCCTGGGACGAGGAGCTGGAGCCGTTCCGCCACGCCAGCGACGACGCGCGCGTCGTCTGGCTCCACAAGGTCGGCTGAGGCCGACGACAGACCTGGAGCGCAGGAGGCCGAGTATCGGATGCCGGTGGTCTCTCCCGGACGCTGAGAAACGTATCCTCGCTCCACCGACGAGAACCCCGCCTCTGTTCATCGAGGCGGGGTTCTCGTCCGTCGAGCCGACGCGTTCAGATCACCGCCGCGTGGGTGTCCGCGACCGGACGGAAGGCCGTGCCCTCGCGGACGTCGTCCCAGGCGAGGCGCAGCCGCTCCAGCGCCTCGATCGTGCGTTCGGGCGGATAGGTGATCGGGATGCGAAGGAATCGCTCCAGCACTCCGCCGGTGGAGAACCGCGGACCGGGCGGTGCGATCAGTCGGCGGTCACGTGCCGCGAGTGAGAGCCGCGTCGAGATCGGAGCACCCAGGTCGATCCAGGCGGACAGCCCGCCGGGAGTGCGCGGCATCCGCAGGTCTCCGATGGCTTCCAGTCCGGCGCTCACGGCCGACCGCCCCGCGTGCAGACGGGAGCGGACGTGCTCGGCGAGCGCGGGCATCTCGTCCAGCAGCTCGACCGCGATGCACTGGTCGAGCAGCGCCGTGCCCAGCTCGAACGACGGGCGGACCGCGAGCACGCGCGCGATGACCGGCTTCTCCGCCCTGATC
Organism: Microbacterium sp. A8/3-1; assembly: GCF_040267695.1. Classification (NCBI taxonomy): domain Bacteria; kingdom Bacillati; phylum Actinomycetota; class Actinomycetes; order Micrococcales; family Microbacteriaceae; genus Microbacterium; species Microbacterium sp. A8/3-1. The sequence continues at coordinate 600,912 of NZ_CP158357.1, forward strand.
CATCCGAGGCGCAGACCGCCCCAGGCGATCTTCGACATCGAGCCGACCGTGATCACCTGCGGGCTGAACGCGGCCATCGGAAGCGGCGTCCACCCCCGATCGATATCGAGCTCGGTGGTGGTCTCGTCGGCGATCACGCTCGTGCCGACGTTCCGCGCGGTGGCAGCGACGCGATCCCGATCGGCATCCGTCATGGTCGCGCCCGTCGGGTTGTGGAAGTCCGGGATCAGATAGGCCACCCGCGGGCGGCTCCGCAGCAGCAGCTCGGTGAGATGGCGGACATCCCAGCCGTCGATGCCGACCGGTGTGGGAGTCAGCCGATAGCCGTTCCGGTCCAATGCGTCGAGCGCGTGGGGGAACGACGGCTGCTCGACCACGGCGCGTTCACCGCGCCGCCCGATCGCGGCGAGAACCAGGTTGACGGCATTGAGCGCGCCGGACGTGATGATGATCTCCTCGGGCGATGTCGGGACCCCGCGCTGGGTGAACCGACTCGCGACGGCGTCCCGGAGCTCGGGCAGGCCTTGCAGCGAATATCCGCTCGTGCTGCGCAGTGCTGCCAGCCGCGGAAGCGATCGCACGGTGGCGTCGTAGAGTCCGGGCGTCGAGTCCATCGAGGCGATCGAGAGATCGATCGCGGAGGCGTCGTCGGAGTCGAACGCCCTGTGCTCGATGTGCGGAAGAGCGACCCGCGTGCTACCACCGTGCAGGCGGGTGACGTAGCCGTCGCTCTCGAGCAGGCCGTACGCACGTGTCATCGTCGAACGCGAGCGCCGCAGTTCGAGCGCCAGTGCGCGCTCGCTGGGAAGCCGTTCGCCGTTGGTGAGTCGTCCGTCGAGAATCAGCGCGCGGATCTGACCCGCGAGCTCGGCGGCTGTGGATCCCGCGGCGTTCTGCGCGCCCAACTGCTCCACGAGTCGTGATGTCATGGTTCCAGCATGCCGCAAAGTGGCCTCGTATCTGCAGGCCACTTTTCGATGACTGGTCTCGCTTCGGTCGCGTTCGGGCCGTCCACGATGGAGAGATGCAGCTGCGCTCCCTCTTCATCCCCGTCACCGCCACGAGCCGACGCGACTTCGTCGAGCGCTTCGTGCAATTGATCGCCGGACTCTTCCTCTACGGCGTCGCCCTCGGTCTGATGGTGCGCGGTGGCATCGGCGTCGCCCCATGGGATGTGCTCGCCCTCGGTGTATCGGGGCAGTCGGGGATCGGCTACGGCACGGTCACGGTGCTCGTCTCGGTCGTCGTGCTGCTGCTGTGGATTCCGTTGCGCCAGCGAGTGGGCATCGGGACGCTGCTCAATGCGCTTCTGGTCGGGCCGAGCGCCGACGTCACTCTCGCCGTCGTGCCGGCGCCGCCGTCGATCTGGGTCGGCGCCCCGATGTTCGTCCTCGGGCTGGTGCTGCTCGCCTTCGCCACCGGCCTGTACATCGCTGCGAGCTTCGGACCCGGACCGCGCGACGGTCTCATGACGGGACTTGTCCGCGTCACCGGCTGGAAGGTCTGGATCGTCCGCACGCTCATCGAGGGCAGCGTGCTGCTCGTGGGCTTCCTGCTCGGCGGGCCCGTCGGCGTCGGCACCGTGCTCTTCGCGCTGGGAGTCGGGCCGCTGATCGGATGGTTCCTGCCGGCGATCACCCGTCTGCGTGAGGAGCGCTCTCTCCGGCTCGCACCCCTGCCGATGCGGTGACACCGCACAGAGACACGAAGAAGGCCCCGGGAGTGGTCCCAGGGCCTTCTTCGTGCGTTGCTCCGCGGGTCAGTAGTCGAGGCCGGCGAACACCGCGACGGCGTTGTGGCCGCCGAAGCCGAACGAGTTGCTGATCGCGAACTGCGGACCGTCGCCGAGCGGCGTCGCGTCTCCGGAGAGGCGGAACGGCACGGCGGGGTCGGGCTCGGTCATGTTGATCGTCGGCGGGGCGACACGATCGCGCAGCGCGAGGAGGGAGAAGATCGCCTCCAGGGCGCCGGTGCCTCCCAGCAGGTGGCCGGTGGAGGCCTTCGTCGCGGAGACCGGGATCTCATCGATCCGCTCTCCGAAGACCTTCCGGAGTGCGACGTACTCGTTCGGGTCACCGACCGGGGTCGACGTGGCGTGCGCGTTGATGTGCGTGACCTGGTCGGCTGTGATGCCAGCCTCTTCCAGGGCCTGGGTGACAGCGCGCGCGGCGCCGTTGCCCTCCGGGTCGTTCCCGGTGATGTGGTACGCGTCGGCCGTGACGCCGCCGCCGAGCACGTATCCGTAGATCTTGGCGCCGCGCGCCTTCGCGTGCTCCTCGGTCTCGAGGATGAGCGCCGCCGCGCCCTCGCCCATGACGAAGCCGTCACGGTCGATCGCGCCGGGACGCGACGCCGTGGCGGGGTCGTCGTTCCGACGCGACAGCGCCTGCGCCGACGCGAACGACGCCATGGTGATCGGGTGGATCGCGGACTCCGTGCCGCCGGCGATCACGATGTCGGCATCGCCGTCCTGCAGGTGGTGGAAGGCGTGGATGATCGACTCGGTGCTCGACGCGCACGCGCTCACCACGGTCTGGGCGTAGGCGCGGGCGTGGAACTGCAGCGACAGGTTGCCCGCCGCGGCGTTCGGCATGAGCATCGGCACGGTCAGGGGCATGACACGCCGCGGGCCCTTCTCGCGAAGAGTGTCCCAGGCGTCGAGCAGAGTCCAGAGGCCGCCGATGCCGGTGGCGAAGTCGATGCCGAGGCGCTCGGGGACGACCTCGGGCGAGCCGGCGTCGGCCCAGGCCTCACGCGCGGCGATCAGAGCGAACTGCGAGGACGGGTCCAGCCGCTTCGCCTCGTGGCGCGGCAGAACTTCTTCCGGGCGGACGATGGCCTCGGCGGCGAAGGTGACGGGGAGTTCGTACTGCTGCACCCAGTCGTGCTCGAGGGTCCGGGTGCCGGACATGCCTGCGAGCAGGTTCGCCCAGTTCTCCGGGGCGGTCCCGCCGATGGCGGACGTGGCGCCGATGCCGGTGACGACGATGCGCTTGGTCATGGTGTGGTTCCTTGTCGGGCGGGGTGGAGCGGAGTTCGGGCAAGGCAGAGGATGCCACGCCCCGCGGTCGCGGGGGTGGCATCCTGCGGGGATTACTCCTGGCCTGCGACGATGAAGCTGACGGCGTCGCCGACGGTCTTGAGGTTCTTGACCTCGTCGTCGGGGATGGTGACGCCGAACTTCTCCTCGGCGTTGACGACGATCGTCATCATCGAGATCGAGTCGATGTCGAGGTCGTCGGTGAACGACTTCTCGAGTGCGACCTCGGAGGCGTTGATGCCGGTCTCGTCGGTGATCAGCTCAGCGAGGCCTGCGAGGACCTCATCGTTGGTGAAAGCCATGTGGTCTTCCTCTTTCTTACGGGTTGTATTCGGAACCGTGGAACAGTCTAGAGAAGGTCGCGCGAACTCAGGGGAGGACGACGACCTGTGCGGCGAACACGAGCCCCGCGCCGAAGCCGATCTGCAGCGCCAGACCCCCCGACAGCTCGGGGTGCTCGGCCATCAGCCGGTGGCTCGCGAGCGGGATGGACGCGGCGGACGTGTTGCCGGTCGTCTCGATGTCGCGGGCGATCACCGTGCTCTCCGGCAGCTTCAGCTGCTTGGCGAACTCGTCGATGATGCGCATGTTCGCCTGGTGCGGGATGAAGGCGGCGATGTCGGTCGGCTCGACGCCGGCCTTGTCGAGCGCCTCGCGGGCGACCTTCGCCATCTCCCACACGGCCCAGCGGAAGACCGTCTGGCCCTCCTGGCGGAGCGTCGGCCATGGCACCTCGCCGTCGCGGAACTGGGTGAGAGTGCCGTTCATGCCGACGGCATCCGCCTTGGAGCCGTCGGAGCCCCACACGGCCGGGGCGATGCCGGGCGTGTCGCTCGGGCCGATGAGAGCGGCGCCCGCACCGTCGCCGAGCAGGAAGGAGATGCTCCGGTCCGTCGGGTCCACGACGTCGGACAGCTTCTCCGTGCCGATCACGAGGGCGTAGCGGGCCGCTCCCGCCTTGATCAGGGCGTCGGCCTGGGCGATCGCATACGCGTACCCCGCGCACGCGGCGTTGATGTCGTAAGCGGCGGCCGGGTTCGCCCCGACGCGATCAGCGACGATCGCGGAGACTGACGGCGTCTGCTTCGGGTTGCTGATCGTGGCGACGATCACGAGGTCGACCTGGTCGGCGGGGACGCCGGACTTCTCGATGGCCTCGGCGGCCGCCTCGGTGGCGAGGTCGATGGCATCGGTGTCCTTGTTCGCCCTGGCACGCGTGATGATGCCCGTGCGTTGGCGGATCCACTCGTCGCTGGAGTCGATCGGGCCGATGAGGTCCTCGTTCGGCACGGCGTTCTCGCCGCGGGCTGCACCGAACGAGTAGATGCGCGTGTAGGCGGGGCCGGCGACCTGGGCGAGGGTGATGCTCATGCGGCTTCTCCGTTCAGCAGCGCGACCGCCGCGTCGAGGTCTTCGGGGGTCTTGACGGCGACCGTGGGCACACCGCGGAGACCGCGCTTGGCGAGCCCGACCAGTGCACCCGCGGGAGCGAGTTCGATCAGGCCCGTGATGCCGCGGTCGGCGAAGGAGCTCATGCACAGGTCCCAGCGCACGGGGGAGGAAACCTGGTCGACGAGGTAGGAGAGCGCCTGGGCGCCGCTGTCGACGACCGAGCCGTCGCGGTTGGTCCAGAGCGTGATCGAGGGGTCGGCGGGCGTTACCGTGTCGACAGCGTCGCGCAGAGCCGTCACCGCGGATGCCATGTACTCCGTGTGGAAGGCGCCGGCGACCTGCAGGGGGATGACCCGCGTTCCCTTGACGGGCTGCATGGCGAGGGCCTCGAGTCCGGGGAGCTCGCCGGCGACGACGAGCTGGCCGCCGCCGTTGTAGTTCGCGGGGGAGAGGCCGAGTTCGGTGAGGCGCTCGAGGATCGCGGCTTCGTCTCCGCCGAGAACAGCGCTCATGCCGGTCGGCGTCTGCGCTGCGGCTTCCGCCATCGCTCGTCCGCGGATGCCGACCAGGCGCATGCCCGTCTCGGCGTCGATGACGCCGCTGCCGACGAGGGCGGCGATCTCGCCCACCGAGTGTCCTGCTGTGCCGTCGGGGCGACGACCGGCCCGTTCGGCGAGTGCGTCACCGGCGATGAGGGAGGCGGCGACGATCAGCGGCTGCGCGATGCGCGTGTCGCGGATCGTGTCGGCATCCGAGACGGTGCCGTGTTCGCGGAGATCGACCTCCGCGGCCTCCGAGTAGGCGGCGAGGCGCTCGGCCACCCCGTCGAGCTCGAGCCAGGGTGCGAGGAATCCGGGGGTCTGCGAGCCCTGTCCAGGGCAGACGACGACAATCACATCCTCAGTCTGCCAACGTTTCGCGCCGAGCGGTGGATGATCCATCACAAGATTCCGACGAACCCTTGTGTGTGGCGTACAGCCCGCGGGATTCCGGGGCTCAGCGCTGCGGGCGGCGGACGGCCGGACGACGGCGTGTCTGATCCGTCACGCCGATGGATCCGAGGATCAACGCCGTCTGCAGGATCAGCGCCTCGCGGGGCCCGGTGGCATCCCAGCCGATGACCTCGCTCACCCGCTTGAGGCGATAGCGCACCGTGTTCGGGTGGACGAACAGCTCGCGGGCGGTCGCCTCGAGGGAGCGGCCGTTGTCGAGGTAGCTCCACAGCGTCGTCACGAGGTCGGTCGAGTGTGCCTGGAGAGGGCGGAAGATGCGCTCGATGAGGGTGTGCTTCGCGAGCGGATCTCCGGCGAGAGCGCGTTCCGGCAGCAGATCGTCGGCCTCGACGGGGCGGGGAGCGCTGCGCCAGGCGCGGGCGACGGCGAAGCCGGCCAGCGCGGCGCGTGCGCTCTGGCTCGCGTCCACGAGCGCGGCGACCGCGGGGCCGAGAACGACGTATCCCGGGCCGAACGAGGGCTCGAGCCGTGTGGCGATCTCCTGGAAGCCGAGCTCGTCCTCGACCTCTTCGTTGTCCTGGCCGGCGACCCTGGCGCGTCCGAGCACGAGGACCAGCCGTGAGCCCTGCACGCCGATGAGCACGTCGACGGCGAGCTTGCGGGCCGTGCGACGCACGAGGTCGACATCGAACTGCGGGGGAGTCGTGCCGACCAGGACTGCGACCTCGCCATGGCCGTGCCAGCCGAGTGCCGCGATACGGCTGGGCAGCTCCTCGTCGGCCTCGCCCGTGAGGATCGAGTCGACGACCAGCGCCTCGAGGCGGGCGTCCCAGAGACCGCGTGCCTCGGCCGCGCGTGCGTAGACGTCGGCCGCAGCGAACGCCACGTCGCGCGAGTAGAGCAGGATCGCCTCGCGGAGGTCGTTTCCGCGACCTGCGACACGCTCCTCGGTGACCTCGACCGTCACACGGATCAGCTGCAGGGTCTGCTGGAGGCTGACGCTGCGCAGCAGCTCTCGGGGAGCCGCGGCGAAGATGTCGGCCGCGATCCACGGCGTCGAGGTCGGATCCTCGTACCACTGGATGAACGAGGTGATGCCCGCCTGCGCCACCAGCCCGACCGCAGAGCGGCGGGCCGGTGGCATGTCGGCGTACCAGGGGAGCGTGTCTTCCAGCCGCTTGATGGTCACCGAGGCGATATCACCGGAGATACGGCGCAGCCAGGTGAGCGTCGCGGTCTTGTCCATACTGCGGGAAGACGAACCTGTCACCGAGGGCTCAGCTCTCCCCGCCCGCGTTGCCGCTGGTGCCGGCGTTCACGTCGTGCAGGCTGTACTTCTGGATCGCCTGCGCGGCCAGAGACCGGTCGACGACGCCGTCTTCGGCGAGCGACTGCAGCGTGCGGACCACGACCGACGGTCCGTCGATCTTGAAGAAGCGACGAGCGGCGGCACGCGTGTCGGAGAAGCCGAAGCCGTCCGCACCGAGCGTCGCGAAGCGGTTCGGCACCCACGGGCGGATCTGGTCCTGCACCGCGTGCATGAAGTCGCTGACCGCGACGACCGGACCCTCTGCACCCTGCAGCTTCTGGGTGAGGTACGCCGTGTGGGGCTCCTCCTCCGGGTAGAGGAAGTTGTGCTCGTCGGCTGCGAGGCCGTCGCGGCGCAGCTCGGTCCACGAGGTGACCGACCAGACATCGGCGATCACACCCCAGTCGTTCTTCAGGAGCTCCTGCGCCTCGAGGGCCCAGGGCAGACCGACACCCGATGCGAACAGCTGAGCGCGGGGACCTTCGCCCTCGCCGACCGAGACGCGGTGGATGCCGCGGACGATGCCGTCGACGTCCACGTTCTCGGGCTCCGCGGGCATCACCATGGGCTCGTTGTAGAGCGTGATGTAGTACATCACGTTGGGGTCCTCGTGGTTGCCGCCGTACATCCGCTCGAGACCCGAACGCATGATGTGCGCGATCTCGTAGCCGTAGGCCGGGTCGTACGAGATCGTCGCCGGGTTCGTCGACGCGAGCAGGTGCGAGTGACCGTCGGCGTGCTGCAGGCCCTCACCCGTCAGCGTCGTGCGGCCGGCGGTGGCGCCCATGATGAACCCGCGGGCCATCTGGTCGCCGGCGGCCCACTGCGCGTCACCCGTGCGCTGGAAGCCGAACATCGAGTAGAAGAGGTAGATCGGGATCAGCGGTTCGCCGTGCGTGGCGTACGAGGTGCCCGTGGCCGTGAACGCCGCGAGAGCGCCCGCCTCGTTGATACCGACGTGCATGATCTGGCCCTGCGGGCTCTCCTTGTAGGCGAGGAGCAGCTCACGGTCGACCGAGGTGTAGTGCTGGCCGTTCGGGTTGTAGATCTTCGCCGTCGGGAAGTACGCGTCCATGCCGAAGGTGCGCGCCTCGTCGGGGATGATCGGCACGATGCGGTGGCCGAAGTCCTTCGACCGCAGGAGGTCTTTGAGCAGACGGACGAACGCCATGGTCGTGGCGATCTCCTGCGTGCCCGAGCCCTTCTTGGGCAGGGCGTAGGCCGTGTCATCCGGCAGCGAGAGTCCGACGTGCGTCGAACGGCGCTCGGGAAGGAAGCCGCCGAGTGCCTGACGGCGCTCGAGCATGTACTGGATCGTCTCGTCCTGGGGTCCCGGGTTGTAGTACGGGGGCAGGTACGGGTTCTCCTCGAGCTGCGCGTCCGTGATCGGGATGTGCATGGCGTCGCGGAACGTCTTGAGGTTGTCCAGCGTCATCTTCTTCATCTGGTGGGTCGCGTTGCGGCCCTCGAAGTGCGGACCGAGGCCGTAGCCCTTGACGGTCTTCGCGAGGATGACGGTCGGCTTGCCCTTGTGCTCGGTCGCGGCCTTGAACGCGGCGTAGACCTTGCGGTAGTCGTGGCCACCGCGCTTGAGGTTCCAGATGTCGTCGTCGGAGTAGTCCTTGACGAGGGCGGCTGCGCGCTCGTCGCGACCGAAGAAGTGCTCGCGGATGTACGCGCCCGACTCGGCCTTGTAGGTCTGGTAGTCGCCGTCGGGGGTGACGTTCATGATGTTGAGCAGCGCGCCCTCGGTGTCGCGGGCGAGCAGGTCGTCCCATTCGCGACCCCAGACGACCTTGATGACGTTCCAGCCGGCGCCGCGGAAGAACGACTCGAGCTCCTGGACGATCTTGCCGTTGCCGCGCACCGGGCCGTCGAGTCGCTGGAGGTTGCAGTTGACGACGAAGGTCAGGTTGTCGAGACCCTCGTTCGCTGCGACCTGCAGCTGACCGCGGCTCTCGACCTCGTCCATCTCGCCGTCGCCGAGGAAGGCCCAGACATGCGAGGCGGAGGTGTCCTTGATGCCGCGGTTCTCGAGGTACTTGTTCGACATCGCCTGGTAGATGGCGTTGATCGGACCGAGCCCCATGGAGACGGTGGGGAACTGCCAGTACTCCGGCATGAGGCGGGGGTGCGGGTACGAGGGGATGCCGTTCGGGGCGTGCGACTTCTCCTGGCGGAATCCGTCGAGCTGATCCTCGGTCAGGCGGCCTTCGAGGAAGGAGCGCGCGTAGGTGCCGGGGGAGGCGTGGCCCTGCACGAAGATCTGGTCGGCGCCGCCGGGGTTGTCCGCACCCTTGAAGAAGTGGTTGAAGCCCACCTCGTAGAGGGCGGCCGACGACGCGTAGGTCGAGATGTGGCCGCCGACGCCGATGCCGGGGCGCTGTGCGCGGTGCACCGTGATGGCCGCGTTCCAGCGGATCCACGCGCGGTAGCGACGCTCGACCTCTTCGTCACCGGGGAACTCGGGCTCGTTCTCCGGAGCGATGGTGTTGATGTAGTCGGTGGTCGGAACCATCGGGACGCCCAGGTGCAGCTCCTTGGAGCGCTTGAGCAGGCTGAGCATGATCTCGCGGCCGCGGCCGTGCCCCTTGGCATCCACCAGCTCATCGAGCGACTGCTGCCACTCTCCGGTTTCTTCCGGATCGCTGTCCTGGGGGCCTTGGGAATAAGGATCCTGGTCGTGCACAGTCACGGGGCGAACCTTTCGTCAAGCTGGCAGGTCATGCCAAGGAAACGGGAAGCGACGCGGGCAGCCTTGTCGGCTGTGCACAACGCGCGCCGGGTTCAGCCTATCCCTCTTCCACGACACGGGCGTGCATCGGGTCCCCGACGCACATGGGCGGATGCCGGCAAGAGTTCGCGAGTCCCCTGTCACATCGGGGGCGCGGCCGGTGTCTCCATGTCGAAGGTCCGAAAGCCCGGCATCGACATAGAAGGAGACACGAACATGAGCAGCAACATGACCCGCATCCCGCCCGCAGAGGTCACCGGGATCTACGGCGCGATGGTGAAGGTGTTCGCGAAGAAGATGATGGGCCGGGTGCCGGAATCCGTCGGAGTCCTCTGGAACAACCCTGCGGTCATGAAGGACGCGATGGGCATCGGCCGGAAGACCGAGAGCTGGTCGGAGCTCGACCGAGATCTCGCGTCGTACGCGGCGATGGCGGCCGCGGCGACGATCGGCTGCAGCTTCTGCCTCGACTTCAACTACTTCATGGGGCACAACCACGGTCTCGACGCGACGAAGATCCGGGAGGTGCCGCGCTGGCGGGAGGCGACTGTCTTCTCGCCCGTCGAACGCAGAGTGATGGATTACGCGGAGGCTGCCAGCCAGACGCCGCCGGCCGTGACGGACGAGCTCTCCGACGCGCTGCTCGCCGACCTCGGACCTGCCGCACTCGTCGAGCTGGCCGCGCGCGTCGCGTTCATGAACATGAGCGCCAGGATGAACGTGGCCCTCGGCATCCACTCCGAAGAGTTCGCCGACGCGTGCGGGCTGCCTCCGCTCGCTGAACGGCCCACCGCCCGTGAGGCCGTCGGGGACACTGCGTAGGCTCGCGGACATGGATCGCGTCGAGAGCGCCGCCGATGACCCGTTCGTCGTGCACCGGAACCTCCTCTTCACCGTCGCCTACGAGATGCTCGGTTCGGCGGCGGATGCCGAGGACGTGCTGCAGGAGTCCTGGCTGCGCTGGGCGGCGGTCGATCCGTCGACGGTCATGGCACCCAAGGCCTACCTCGTGCGGATCGTGACGCGGCAGGCGCTCAACCACATCCGCTCCGTCTCACGGCGTCGCGAGGACTACGTCGGGGAGTGGCTGCCCGAGCCGCTGCTCACCGCCCCCGACGTCGCCGAGGACGTCGAGCTCGCCGAGAGCCTGTCGATCGCGATGCTCACGGTTCTGGAGACACTGAGTCCGGCCGAGCGCGCGGTCTTCGTGCTGCGCGAGGTGTTCGATGTGCCGTACGACGAGATCGCGGATGCCGTGGCGAAGACCCCCGCCGCCGTACGGCAGATCGCGCACCGCGCGAAGGATCATGTCGCGGCCCGTCGTCCACGCATCCGCGTGGTGCCCTCCGAGCACGAACGCGCCGTCGACCAGCTCGTCGCCGCGCTGAACACCGGTGACCTCCAGGGGCTGATGGACGTGCTCGCCCCGGACGTGGTCTCCGTCGCGGACGGCGGCGGCAAGGTGCGCGGCGCCGCACGTCGGCCGCTGGTCGGCGCGGACACGATCGCCCGCTACCTCGTCGGCAGCCTCGCCAAGCTCGCCGGCGCTTTCCACGCGGCGGCGACCACCATCAACGGTCAGCCGGGCATCCGGCTGGAGGTCGACGGGGAGCTCGCCGGAGTCGTCGCGGTCGTGGTCGAGGACGGACTGATCGCCCGCATCTACTCGGTCGCGAACCCGGACAAGCTCGGACGCATGGACCTCGAGGTGCCGCTGGTGCGGTGAGGACAACCTCTGCGCGTTCTCGTCGATAAGATGATCGGGAAGGGCCTTTAGCTCAGCTGGTAGAGCGCCACGTTTACACCGTGGATGTCGTCGGTTCGATCCCGGCAGGGCCCACCGAGAAAGTACTGGGCAAAGCGGATCTCTTCGCTCTCAGGCAACCGAGCGCGACCCCCGGTTCGTCGATGTCCGCTGTCGAGGCTGTCGCGCGTCCATCATTTGATGGAGATGGGTGTCAATGGTCCGGGCGATGCCCGGGATCCGACGGCCGACTTTGCTTGAGTCGTGCACGCTTTCTCTGATTCTCTGTCTCGTATGCTCACCTCCCGCCGCGGAGCGTGGCTTTCTCTGGCGATCGGTGTCATCGCGCTGGTCGCTCTGCTCGGCATCTTCGGTCGCGCCGCGATGACGACGGCCGACCAGACCGAACCCCCAGGATCCGAGTCCGCTCGGGTCGCCGCCGTGACCGAGGAGTTCCCCGACGCGGACGACCGGACGTTGATCGTCGTGGCCTCGAGCGCGGACGAGTCAGCGTTGACAGATGCTCAGGGGGCCGGGATCGCATCGCTTGCGGACGAGCTGAAAGCGGTTGCCGGGGCAAAGATGCTGGGTCCCTTTCCGAGCGATGACGGGATCGCCCAGGTGATCCAGGTGACGGCGTCCGTGAGCGATGACCATACCGAAGCTGATCGCCTTCTCGTGGAGGAAGTGCGCGGCATCGTCGCGGATCACCGCGTGGAGGGGGTCGATGCCCAGGTGACGGGTGGTCCGGCTTTCGGCGCCGATATCGCGGCGGCCTTCGACGGCGCTGACTTCACCTTGCTCCTCGTGACGATCGGGATCGTCGCCCTCTTGCTGATCTTCACCTATCGTTCCCCCGTGTTGTGGCTGATCCCGCTTGTGGTGGTCGGCGTCGCTGATCAGGCCGCCAACAAGGCCACGGCCGCACTCGGCAGCGCGATGGGCCTGCAGTTCGACACCGGCATCGTGAGCGTGCTGGTGTTCGGTGCGGGAACGAACTACGCACTGTTGTTGATCTCGCGGTATCGCGAGCAGTTGTCGTCGGATCCTGATCATCGGAGCGCATTGGCAGCCGCGTGGCGGGCGACCGTTCCCGCGATCCTGGCGTCCAACGTGACAGTCGTGCTGTCGCTGCTGACCCTGGTGCCGGCCGTTGTGCCGGGCACGCGTGGTCTCGGGGTCGCATGCGCCCTGGGACTGGTGATCGCTCTCGCAGCTGTGCTTCTCGTGTTGCCGCCGGCACTGGCGGTGTGTGGGCGGGGCGTGTTCTGGCCGTTCGTCCCGCGCCCCGGCGCTAAAACCGCCGCAGAGCAGGGGAAGGTGTGGCGAAAGGTCGCGACGCGTGTCGTGAACAAGCCGTGGGTGCCGCTCGTTGCCGGGCTCGCGCTGCTCGGCGTCATGTCCGCCGGACTGTTCGGGGTGTCTGTCGGTCTCAGCCAGGTGGAGAAGTTCCGTGTGCCGTCGGAGTCGGCGATCGGGCTCGAAGTACTCAGCTCGCATTTCGATGCAGGGCAGGCGCAGCCGTTCGTCATCGTCGCATCGGCCGCCGAGTCTCAGGACGTCCAGGATGCTGCGGCATCCGTCGATGGCGTGGTGCAGGTCACAGAGTCGGCGACCAGCGACGACGGCGAGCTGGTCCGACTGTCTGTGATCGGGGAGCCGGCGCTAGGAAGCCCCGAAAGTCGGGAGCTCGTGATGGATCTGCGGACGGCAGTGCACGCTGTCCCGGGAGCGGACGCCATCGTCGGAGGTCAAGGCGCGTCGGATGTGGACGCGCGAGAGGGCAACTTGCGCGACTTCCTGCTCGTCGCTCCTCTCATCCTGATCCTGACCCTGCTGGTGCTCATCGTGCTGCTGCGCGCGGTGCTCGCTCCAGTCATCCTGCTCGCCGTCAACGCGCTCAGCGCCGTCGCCGCGATCGGGGCGGGCGCTTGGCTCAGCCGCACCCTGTTCGGCTGGGACGCCTTGGACCTTCAGGTTCCGCTGCTGGCATTCCTGTTCCTGGTCGCCCTGGGAGTGGACTACACGATCTTCCTCGTGCACCGTGCGCGCACCGAAGCGGAATCTGTGGGGACGCGGGCGGGAATGGTCACCGCGCTCGCGACGACGGGAGGTGTCATCACCAGCGCGGGGATCGTCCTCGCCGCCGTGTTCGCAGCCCTCGGCCTGCTCCCGCTGGTGACCCTCGGGCAGATCGGTCTCATCGTCGGCGTGGGTGTGCTCGTCGACACGCTCGTCGTTCGCACGCTCGTCGTTCCCGCTCTGTTCGCGGTCGTCGGAGACCGCATGTGGCCGCGGCGTCGCGTCGCCGCTCGCGTTCACTGATGGCGGGCCGTGGCAGCGGGAACCCTTCCACCAACGTTCTTGAGTACAAAGGAGCATTTGTGCTAGCGTCGGCTCATCCGAAGGAGGAGGTGGCCGATGGGTGCCGAAGCCGTTGCTGATCTCGACCTCGCGCTGCGCGCCCTGGCAGACGGGAACCGCCGCGCGATCCTCCGGGTGATCCGCTCCGCTCCGCTGCCGGTGGGCGCGATCGCGGATGCTGCCGGACTCTCCCAGCAGACGACCTCCCACCACCTCGGCGTCCTGCGGCGAGCAGGGCTCGCCGTCAGCACCCGTGAGGGAACGCGGCATCTGTTCTCGGTCGACACCGACGGCCTGTCGGCCGTGCGTTCCTACCTGGACGACTTCTGGCCGAGCAAGCTGGCCACGTTGAAGTCCGTGATCGAGGCGCGCGAGGGCGACGATCGTGGCTGAGTTCCGGGACTCGATCGACATCGCCGCCGCTCCGGAGACGGTGTTCGACTATCTCGTCACGGCGGAGGGCATGACCGCCTGGATGGGGCAGTACGCCGAGCTCGATCCGACACCCGGCGGCCGGTTCGCGGTCGACATCGCCGGGCACGCCATCCGGGGAGAGTATCTGCACGTCGAGCATCCGCGCCGTGTCGTCGTCTCCTGGGGCGTGGCCGGGAGCGAGACGCTTCCCGCCGGATCATCGCGCGTCGAGTTCACCCTCACTGCGACCGGCACCGGCACGCGCGTCGACCTGACCCACTCGGACCTTCCCGACACCGAGGTGCGCGGTCACGCGCACGGCTGGGCGCACTTCCTGCCGCGTCTCGCGGCCGTGGGGGCAGGCGACGACCTCGGAGCCGACGACTGGCGTCCGCTCGACGACTGAACACCCACTGACCGCGCACAGCAAGGGGAAGAACATGGATACGGCATATGACATCGTCCAGGGCTATCACCGGGCCTGGACCAGCGGCGACGTGGAGCAGGCGATGACCTACGTCGCGGACGACATCACCTGTCGAGCACCCGGGGTCGACCTGCAGGGCAAAGAGGCGTACGCCCGGTACATCGGCGGCTTCGCGCCCACGCTCACGGGCATCGGCGACATCGCCGAGTTCTCCGACGGGGACCGTGTCGCGCTGTTCTACTATCCCCAGACCGCTGCGACGTCGACCGCGCCGGCCGCCGAGTACTTCACGGTGCGCGACGGGCGGATCAGCGAGACCATCCTCGTCTTCGATCGTCTCTCCTACGGTCCGCCGCGTCCGTGAGGAGGATCCGATCGAGCCTGCGGTTAGTCTGGACAGCACTCACACCGTGAGCATCGGCCACGGCAGAGGGACTGAACTCCAGGAGCGACCATGGCGCGACGCATCGTCATCAGCGGGGCATCCGGACTGATCGGCGGCGCGCTGACAACATCGCTCCGCGCGGACGGCATCGACGTCACCACGCTCGTGCGACGCCCTCCGAGGGATTCGTCCGAGCGGCAGTGGGCGCCGGGGGAGCGCGACCTCGACCCCGAGGTGCTCGCCGGCGCGGAGGCCATCGTGGCACTCGGCGGCGCCAGCGTCGGGCGACTGCCGTGGACGCCCCGGTATCGCGAGGAGCTGGTCGACTCCCGCTTGAAGCGCACCCGCACGATCACGACCGCGCTGCGCGCGCTGCGCGACGATGCTCCGGCCCTCGTCTCGGCATCCGCAGTCGGCTATTACGGCTCGGCACCGGGGGAGCAGCTCACCGAGGACTCGCCCGCGGGCGACACCTTCCTCGCCGAGCTCTGCGTGCAATGGGAGGCGGAGGCGCGCCGCGCCGAGGACCAGACCAGGGTGGCCCTGCTGCGCACGGCTCCGGTGATCCACCGGCAGGGGGTTCTCAAGCCGATGATCCAGCTCACGCGCTTCGGCCTCGCGGGCCCCCTCGGCCGCGGAACGCAGATCTGGCCCTGGATGTCGCTCGAGGACGAGGTCCGCGGCATCCGGCACGTCATCGATCAGAAGATCACCGGACCCGTGAACTTCACCGGACCGACACCCGCGACGGCGAACGACATCGGCCGCGGCCTCGCCCGTGCGATGCACCGCCCCTTCTGGCTGCCTGCCCCCGCCTGGGCGCTGCGTCTCGCGCTGAGCGCGGCCGCGGCCGATTCCCTCCTCCTCTCCGATGCCGATGTGCGGCCCACGGTGCTGGAGAAGTCCGGTTTCCGGTTCACGCATCCGACAGCGCAGGAGGCGGTCGCCTCGGCGGTGTGATCGCGTCCCGCGACTGCGAGACTGAGCCCATGGAGATCATCGAGAACTCGAAGCTCACGGTCGTCGGTGCGGGAAGCGTGGGCTCGAGCGTCGCCTACGCCGCGCTGATCCGCGGATCCGCCCGCCACATCGCCCTCTATGACGTCGCGACCGAGAAGGTCGAAGCCGAGGTCCTCGACCTCGCCCACGGCACGCAGTTCACCGGGTCGAGCGACATCGTGGGCGGCAGCGATATCTCGGTCGCAGCCGGATCCCATGTGGTCGTGATCACCGCCGGTGCGAAGCAGAAGCCCGGCCAGACCCGCACCGAGCTGGCCGAGGTGAACGCCGGCATCATCCGCAGCATGATGCCGCAGCTGCTCGAGGTCGCCCCGCATGCGGTCTACGTCATCGTCACGAATCCGTGCGACGTGCTCACGGTCATCGCGCAGGAGGTCAGCGGGCTTCCGCCGGAGCGCGTCTTCGCCTCGGGCACGGTCCTCGACACCTCTCGCCTGCGCTGGAAACTGGCCGAGCGCGCCGGCGTCTCGACCGGCAGCGTGCACGCTCACATCGTCGGCGAGCACGGCGACACCGAGTTCCCGCTGTGGTCGCGCGCCACGATCGGCACGGTGCCGATCCTCGACTGGGAGGTGCCGGGGCATCCACGTCTCACGCGGGAGGAACTGGATGCCATCGCGATCGACGTCCGCGACGCCGCGTACAAGGTGATCCGGGGCAAAGGTGCGACGAACTACGCGATCGGGCTGTCGAGCGCCCGCATCGTCGAGGCGATCCTGCGCGACGAGCACGCGGTCATGCCGGTCAGCACGGTGCTGCACGACTTCCACGGCGTGGACGGGGTGGCGCTCTCGGTGCCGTCGATCGTGAGCGCCACGGGCGCGGTGCCGATCAGGAACACGTCCTTCTCCGCAGAGGAACTCGACCTGCTCCATCGCTCGGCGACCGCGCTCGAGGGCGTCAGGGCGACCCTAGGCGCCTGAACCGCCGGCCGGTTCAGCGGCCGTGCGGGTCGCGACTGTTCAGCGTCGCGACCACCTGGTCGTAGTCGCCGCGCGCCTCGCCGTAGCGGAGGAACTTGACGTTCTCGACCTGGATCTCCGTGGCGTCGGGCTGCGTCTCGAACAGATGCATCACCTCGGTGATGAAGTCCTCGAGCGGCATCGCGAAGTCGCTCTCCCTCTGACCCGGCATCAGGTCGGTCTGCACGGACGGCGGCTCGAGCTCCACGACCTTCACGGTCGATCCCTCCAGCTGGAGCCGCAGCGACTCGCTGAGCATGTGGATCGCCGCCTTGCTCGCGTTGTAGCTCGGCGTGACGCGCAGGGGAGCGAAGGCCAGCCCGGACGAAACGGTCACGATGGTCGCATCGGGCATGCTGCGCAGCTGCTCGATGAATGCGCCGATGAGGCGGATCGGTCCGAGCACGTTGGTCACGATGGTCTCCTCGGCCGTCGCGAGGAATCCGGACGGCTGCGACCAGTCCTCGACGCGCATCACGCCCGCCATCGTGATGACGACGTTCAGGTCGGGGTGCGCCGCGATGACCTCGGATGCCGCGGCGCGGATGCTCTCGGCATCCGTCGTGTCGATCTGCACCGTGTGGATGTCGGGATCCGCCGCGGCGATCTCGTGCAGGAGCGCGGTGCGGCGCCCGCCGACGATGACGGTGTTGCCCTTGGCGCGGAGCGCGCGGGCGAGAGCCAGACCGATCCCGCTCGTGGCGCCGGGGATGAAGATGGTGTTTCCGCTGATGTTCATGACTTCAGCGTCGATCAGGTGCGCGACGCCCACCAGAGAGCGCTCATCCAGGGATCGGCGGTCCCTGGATGCCGCCCTCGTCGAGAGGGATACTTCAGAGGTGGATCGTGAAGCGCTGGCCGAGTTCCTCCTGCGACGACGGGAGATGCTGCAGCCCTCGGATGTCGGATTGAGTCCCGGAGTGCGCAGACGCACACCGGGTTTGCGGCGGGAAGAGGTCGCGCAGCTCGCGACCATGTCGACCGACTACTACACGCGTCTGGAGCAGCAGCGCGGCCCGCAGCCCAGTCCTCAGATCCTCGCCGCTCTGGCCCGAGCGCTCCGTCTCACCTCCGACGAGCGCGACTACCTGCATCGCGTGGCCGGTTACAGCGCCCCGGATCGTGGAGCCGTGACCGATTACGTGCGTCCGGGGATGCTCCGCATCCTCGACCGGCTGCACGACGCACCGGCCTTCGTGGTCTCCGTGCTCGATGAGGTCCTGGTGCAGAACGACGCGGCCCGCGCTCTCCTCGGGGACGCGAGCCATCTGGTCGGCCTGGAGCGCAGCGGCATCTACCGGTGGTTCGCCCAACCCGAGTCCGAGCGAGGGCGATACCTCGAGAGCGATCACGCGCGGCAGAGCCGCTCGCTCGTCGCATCGCTCCGTGCCGCGCAGGGTCTGCTCGGCAGCCGTTCCCGCGCCGGCGAGATCGTCCGGGAGCTGACGGCACGGAGCCCCGAGTTCGTCGAGCTCTGGGACGCGCAGGAGGTGCGTCGTCGGTTCGAGGAGCACAAGGTGCTCGTGCATCCCGAGCTCGGCGAGATCGAGGTGGACTGTCAGGCGCTCTTCACCGAGGACGAGTCCCAGGCGCTGATCGTGCTGACCGCCGCGCCCGGAAGCGAGGCGGCCAGCAAGCTCGAACTGGTCCGAGTGCTCGGCACGCAGGTCGTCTGATCTGGTGTCAGGACTCCTCGTGGGTCCGCGGGTCGGCGTCGAAGAGCCGTCCGTCCGCACGGCCCAGCGCCGTGATCGCGGCGACCTCGGCGTCATCGAGCACGATCTCCGCGGCGGCCAGATTCGAGACCTGGTGCTCGAGCGACGAGGCCTTCGGGATCGACACGGTCTCCCGCGCGACGTGCCAGGCGAGAACGGCCTGCACCGGGGTGATGCCGTGCGCCGCGGCGACCTCCGCCACCACGCCCTCGTCGACGAGCTCGCGGGCACGACCGAGCGGGCTCCATGCCTCGGTGAGGATGCCGTGCTCGCGGTGATAGGCCAGCTGCTCCTCCTGCGGGAAGTACGGGTGCAGCTCGATCTGGTTCACGACGGGTCGGACACCGGTCTCGCGCTCGATGCGCTCGAGGTGCTCCGGCAGGAAGTTCGACACGCCGATCTGTCGCACGATGCCCCGCTCCTGGGCGTCCACGAGCGCGGCCCATGCCTGGACGTACTCGTCCTGGGTCGGGTTGGGCCAGTGGATGAGGTGCAGGTCCGTGATGTCGAGGCCGAGCCGCGAGCGGCTCTCCTCGATGCTGGTGCGCGCCTTCGCGGTCGGGTGGTGGCGCCCGGGGAGCTT
Source organism: Microbacterium sp. A8/3-1 (assembly GCF_040267695.1). Taxonomy (NCBI): domain Bacteria; kingdom Bacillati; phylum Actinomycetota; class Actinomycetes; order Micrococcales; family Microbacteriaceae; genus Microbacterium; species Microbacterium sp. A8/3-1. Next base: position 619,954 of record NZ_CP158357.1, read on the forward strand.
CGTCGTGACGATGATCTCCTCACGCGGCGCCTCGGATGCCGCGACGCCCAGCCCGACCGAGCCCTCGTTCTCGTAGTTGAACGCCGAGTCGACCAAGCGGTAGCCCGCGTCGAGTGCTCCGGCGACGGCGGCGGCGCCCTCGTCGCCGTTGAGTGCGTAGGTGCCGAGGCCGATGGCCGGCAGGGCGAAGCCGTTGTGAGCGGTGAAGGTGGGGACAGTGGGCATCGTGGCTCCTTCGGTGCAGGTGTGTCTTCAGCGTAGGGCGTGACCTGCGATGCTGGCTCTCATGACCGACCCCGCACGCTGCCCGTGCCTGTCCGGGAACACGTTCGACGCGTGCTGTGGACCGCTGCTCCAGGGCGCCGCCGCGCCGACGGCGGAACGCCTGATGCGATCGCGGTACACCGCGTTCTCGCTCGAGGACGCCGGATACCTGCTGCGCACGTGGCATCCGACGACTCGACCCGAGACGTGCGAGTTCGACCCGGAGCTGAGCTGGCGGCGGCTCGTCATCATCGATCACGTAGCGGGCGGCCCGTTCGATCGGGAGGGCGTCGTCGAGTTCGAGGCGTACTGGCGGCAGGGCGCGGAGCGCGGTTCCCTGCACGAGCGCAGCCGCTTCGTCCGCGAGGAGCGTCAGTGGTACTACCTCGACGGCGACGTGGAGTGATGGGCGGATGTCGCCGCAGCGGCTAGATTTGAGAGCGTGAACGCCACCCCCGAGAACCAGCGCACCCTGCTCGACATCGCCGACCTCGACCGGCGCATCGCGCAGGCAGAGCGTGCCCGCACGCAGCCGGCCCAGGGAGCGCGGATCACGGAGCTCGTCGCCATCCGACAGGATCAGCTCCGCGAGCTCACCACGCTCACCGGGACCCGCGACGACGTGCGCACCGAGCTGACGCGGCTGGAGTCCGATGTCGCGGTCGTTGAGCAGCGGCGCAACCGCGACGCCGAGCGCCTCGCGGCCTCCACGAGCTCCAAGGACGCGCAGGCGCTGGAGCACGAGCTCGCGAGCCTCGCCCGTCGCCAGAGCGATCTCGAGGATGCCGAGCTCGACGTCATGGGTCGGCTCGAGGAGGCCGAGGCCGCGGTCGCCGCGCAGCAGGCTCTCCTCGCGACCACCACCGCCGAGGGATCCGCGCTCACCTCTCAGGCGAAGGCCGATGTCGCGGCGGCGACCGACCGTGGTGCCGAGCTGGCACGCGATCGCGCGGCGGTCGTCGCGACGGTGCCCGCCGACCTCGTCGCGGAGTACACGCGTCGCGCCGCGAACAGCGCGGGTGCCGCACTGCTCACTCGCGGCACGTGCGAAGGATGCCGCATGGTTCTTCCCAGCACCGACCTGAACGACATCCGCCGCGCGGCGGACGAACTCGTCGTCTTCTGCCCCGAGTGCGGCTGCATCCTCGTGCGCACCGAGGAATCCGGGCTCTCTTGAGCGGGGTCCCCGCACGCCGTCGATGAGCTCGTCGACGGCGCAGGGACGGCGGATCGCGCTGATCGCGCTCGGTGACGGGCGGTACGTCGCTGTGGAGCTCGACGAGGACGGCGGCGAACGCAGCCGCGTGCCGCTGGGCGGTACGGAACTCCTCACGTGGGTCGCGGAGCTCGAGAAGACGGAAGCGCCGCGGTGGATCATCCGCAGCGCCAGAGACATCTACCCGATGCTGCTCGCAGGCGGCGTGCGACTCGGCCGGACGCACGACCTGCTGCTCTGCCACGCGATCCTGCGCGATACGGATACCGTGGCGCGACCTCTGCCGCCCTCGGCGGCGTGGGTGCGCCGTGAGCCGACGGATGCGGCGCCCGCCCTGTTCGATGTCGTCGAGCACGACCATGCGGACGACCCCGTCGCCGAGGCGCTCGATCAGTTCCGCGCACAGCGCCGGGTGATCGATCAGGAGCGCGACGGCCGTCTGACGCTTCTGTGCGCCGCGGAATCGGCGGGCGGTCTGATCGCCGAGGAGATGCGGGCGGCCGGGCTCCCCTGGGACGAGGGCGTCCACGACGCGATCCTGACCGAGACGCTCGGCACACGGCCCGCGGCAGGAGGTCTGCCCAGCAGGATGGTCGAACTGGGCGACCGCGTGCGCGCGATCCTCAGCGACTCGACGCTGCACCTCGACAGCCAGCCGAAGCTGCTCCGTGCTCTGCACCGCGTCGGCGTGCACGTCGAGTCGACGAGCCGCTGGGAGCTCGCGAGCCAGTCGCACGCGGTCGTCGAACCACTGCTGGCCTACAAGAAGCTCTCCCGTCTGCTCAGCGCCAACGGCTGGGCGTGGTTGGCCGAGTGGGTGCATGATCGCCGGTTCCGCCCGGTCTACATCCCCGGAGGCGTCGTGACCGGACGATGGGCGTCGGCGGGCGGAGGTGCACTGCAGCTTCCGCGCAGTCTGCGGCCGGCCGTGCGCGCCGACCCGGGCTGGACCCTCGTGGTCGCCGACGTGGCGCAGCTGGAGCCGCGGATGCTGGCGGCCATGGCGTCCGATGCGGCCATGGCACGCGCAGCCCAGGGGAGCGACCTGTACGAGGGAGTCGTGGCATCCGGTGCCGTCGGTACCCGCGAAGAGGCGAAGTACGCCGTGCTCGGCGCGATGTACGGCGCCACCACCGGGGACAGCGGCCGCCTGGTGCCGCGGCTGCGCAAGGTCTATCCGCGGGCGATGGCGCTGGTCGACAAGGCCGCGCGCACCGGTGAGGACGGCGGAGTGGTGTCGACCTGGCTCGGTCGCTCCTCGCCGCGGCCGTCGGCGGAGTGGGCGGAACTCCAGTCGAGGGCGACGGGCGCGGATGCCGATCCCGCCGAGGTCGCCCTGGCCCGGCGGCGAGCCAGGGACTGGGGTCGGTTCACCCGCAACTTCATCGTGCAGGGGACGGCGGCCGAGTGGTCGTTGATCTGGCTGGCGGAGATCCGGCACCGTTTGCAGCGTGCGCCGGAGGCGGCTGTGCCGGCAACGGCATCCGGACCGTTCGCGCGGCAGCCCCATCTGGCCTTCTTCCTCCATGACGAGGTCATCCTGCACGTGCCGGAGGAGCAGGCCGAGGCCGCAGCCGACGCCGTGCGGGTCGCCGCGGCCGTCGCTACACGAAGGCTGTTCGGCGACTTCCCGATCGACGTTCCCCTCGACCTGCGCATCGCCGAGTCGGCGGAGAAGTAGCCGCCGTCGCCGCGGACGCGGAGAAGTACACTGGAGACGCGAATGGGTCGACTGGACGGCCGCGTGGCGGGCAACCGCACCGAGGAACGTCCGGGCTCCACAGGGCAGGGCGGTGGGTAACACCCACCCGGAGTGATCCGCGAGAAAGTGCCACAGAGAGCAGACCGCCCCGCAAGGGGTAAGGGTGAAAGGGTGGTGTAAGAGACCACCGGGGGTCATGGTGACATGACCCGCCAGGTAAACCTCGCCCGGAGCAAGGTCAGACAGAGGATGTTGACGCGGCTCGCCGAGTCCTCGGGTAGACCGCTAGAGTGCCACGGCAACGTGTCGCCGAGAGAGATGGCCGTCGAAGGGGCGAAGAACCCCGGAACAGAACCCGGCGTACAGGTCGGCCCATTCGCCTCAGATATGCCGAAGGCCCCGCTCGATGAGCGGGGCCTTCGTCGTGCGTTCGCCGGGCAAGGCACTCCAGAACAAGAGGGGCCACGCGCCCGGAGGCTCCGGGCGGCGCGTAGCGATGTCTGGAGTGGGCGTGGGGATCAGTCGCCGGCGAGCGACGCCGCGCCGATGATGCCCGAGTTGTTGCGGTGGATCGCCGGGACGATCGGGGTCTTGAGCTCGAGCAGCGGGAGGAAGTCACCCGCGTTCTTCGACACGCCGCCGCCGACCACGAACAGGTCGGGGCTGAAGAGGAACTCGATGTGCGAGTAGAACGCCTGCAGCCGCTCGGCCCAGGCCGCCCAGCTGAGGTTCTCGCGCTCGCGCGCCGAGGTCGCCGCCCACTGCTCGACGGACTCGAACTCGCGGAAGTTCAGGTGGCCGAGCTCCGTGTTGGGGAGCAGGACGCCGTCGTAGAGGAAGGCCGAGCCGATCCCGGTGCCGAGGGTGGTCAGGAGCGTGAGTCCGCGGACGTCCCTGGCCGCGCCGTGACGCGCCTCGGCGACACCGGCCGCATCAGCGTCGTTCACGAAGACGATGTTGCGACCGAGTCCGTCGCGGAAGAACCGCTCCGCGTCGAAGTCGATCCACTCCTTCGAGACGTTCGCCGCCGACAGCGTCTTGCCGCGCTTGACGATCGCCGGGAAGGCGACGCCGAGGGGCATGGTCGAGTCGTGCACGTCGAGGGTCTTCAGCACCGACTGCACGGCGACGAGGACGTCCTGCGGTGCTGCGCCCTCCGGAGTGGGGACGCGCACCCGGTCGGAGGCCATGGTGCCGTGCGTGAGGTCGACGATTCCTGCTTTGATTCCCGTGCCGCCGATGTCGACGCCGATCGCTTTTGCCATGGGCGATAGCTTAGCGACCACCGCACACGCCAGTAGGATCGATGACATCACGCGAAGAAGGGGCAGCTATGTCTGACGGCGACGCAAAGTACTGGTACAACTCCGAGACCGGTCAGGTCGAGTTCGGCATGATCTCGCCCTCCGTGGACCGGGTCGGACCGTTCGACACCGAGGCGGAGGCGACTCGTGCACCGGAGGTGCTCAAGGAGCGCGCGCGCGCCTGGGCCGAAGAGGAAGCCGCCGAGCAGGGCTGGGACGTCAAGGGCGACGCAAAGGGCCAGGGCGCAGAGTAGTCATGGACAAGCAGAGGGACTTCGTCCTCCGGACGATCGAGGAGCGCGGCGTCAAGTTCGTGCGGCTGTGGTTCACCGACGTCATCGGCACGCTCAAGTCGGTCGCGATCGCACCGGCCGAGGTCGAGGGCGCCTTCGCCGAGGGCATCGGATTCGACGGCTCGGCGATCGAGGGACTCACGCGCAGCCACGAGTCCGATCTGCTCGCGCAGCCCGACCCGACGACTTTCCAGACGCTGCCGTGGCGCGGCGAGATCGATCCGACGGCGCGCATGTTCTGCGACCTGACGACGCCCGACGGGCAGCCGGCGGTCGCCGACCCGCGACAGGTTCTCAAGCGCACGCTGGCCAAGGCCGCGGATGCCGGGTTCACCTTCTACACGCACCCCGAGATCGAGTTCTACCTGCTCAAGTCGTCGTCGTTCGGCCCCGAGGGTCCGGTGCCCGTCGACTCCGCCGGCTACTTCGACAACGTGCCGGGCGGCACGGCCCACGACTTCCGTCGTCGATCGGTGCGGATGCTCGAGGATCTCGGCATCTCCGTGGAGTTCAGTCACCACGAGGGCGGGCCCGGTCAGAACGAAATCGATCTCCGCTACGCGGACGCGCTGACGACGGCGGACAACATCATGACGTTCCGCACGGTCATCAAGGAGGTGGCGATCGAGCAGGGCGTCTACGCGACGTTCATGCCGAAGCCCCTCAGCGGCCACCCGGGCAGCGGCATGCACACGCACATGTCCCTGTTCGAGGGCGACCAGAACGCCTTCTACGAAGAGGGTGCGAAGTACCAGCTCTCCAAGACCGGGCGTCACTTCATCGCCGGTCTCCTGCGGCACGCGAACGAGATCGCCGCGGTCACGAACCAGTTCGTGAACTCGTACAAGCGGCTCTGGGGCGGCGATGAGGCCCCGAGCTTCGTCACGTGGGGCCATGCGAACCGTTCGGCGCTCGTCCGGGTGCCGATGTACAAGCCCAACAAGGGGCAGTCCTCGCGTGTCGAGTACCGCGCTCTGGATTCGGCGGCGAACCCGTACCTCGCGTACTCCCTGCTGCTCGCCGCGGGCCTGAAGGGCATCGAGGAGGGCTACGAGCTCCCGCCCGAGGCCGAGGACAACGTGTGGGCTCTGAGCGACGCCGAACGGCGCGCGCTGGGCTACTCCGCGCTGCCGGCGAGCCTCGATCACGCTCTCGAGTTCATGGAGGCGTCGGAGCTCGTCGCCGAGACGCTCGGTGAGCAGGTGTTCAACTACGTGCTGCTCAACAAGCGCAAGGAGTGGGAGGCCTACCGCGGCCAGGTCACGCCGCTGGAGCTGAAGAACAACCTCGAACTCCTCTGAGCGTCGCCCATGGCCCGTCCGGACGATTCCGTCTCTCTCTCCGCTCTGGCCAGGCTCGGCTTCGCCGAGCTCAGTGAGGCTGCGGCATCCCTCTCCGAGCTGGCGACGACTCTCGGGATGCCGCGGCAATCGCTGCTCGAGGGTGCGGATGCAGCGGACCCCGATGCTGCGGTGCGGGGGATGGTGCGCGTCGCGCGCCGGGATGCCGGACCCCTGAAGGCACTGCTCGAGGATCCACCGTCGCGCCACCGCGTGTGGCGGGTGTTCGGCGCCTCGGAGGGTCTCGCGGACTTCTTCCTCCGGCATCCGGAGCAGCTCTCCGTGCTGGGGGAGTCGATCACGTCTCTTGCCACCCCCGAGGTGCTTCGTGATCAGTTGCTTGCTGCGGTGGGCACGCGCGACGGGTTCGCGAGCGCCGGCGATGATGCTGCCGTCGTCGCGGTGCGGGTCGCATACCGGCGGAGTCTCGCCGCCATCGCCGCCTACGACCTGACGCACCCGGATCCGCAGACGGTCGTGGCCGCGGTCTCCGCCGCCCTCGCGGATGCGGCCGGCGCCGCCCTCGAGGCCTCGCTCGCGATCGCGCGGGCCCGCCTGCGCGACACCGTGCCTGAGGAGCAGATCGCGGCGACGCGGCTCTCGATCATCGGGATGGGGAAGGCCGGGGCCAGGGAGCTGAACTACGTCAGCGACGTGGATGTCATCTTCGTCGGCGGCACGAGCGACGAGGAGATCGTCGCCGAGGCGCGAGCCATCGACATCGCCACGCGGTTGGCCCGCGAGACCATGCGTGGCCTCGACAGCATCGAGGTGGAGCCTCCGCTGTGGGAGGTCGACGCCAACCTGCGGCCGGAGGGCAAGCAGGGTGCTCTGGTGCGTTCACTCGCCTCCCATCTCGCGTACTACGACCGCTGGGCCAAGAGCTGGGAGTTCCAGGCGCTGCTCAAGGCGAGACCGCTCGCCGGTGACCCCGAACTCGGGGCGGAGTACATCGAGGCCGTACAGCCGAAGATCTGGTCCAGTGCAGCCAGAGAGGACTTCGTCGAGAGCGTGCAGCGCATGCGCGAGCGCGTGACCGAACACATCGACCCGGAGGACGCGCCGTATCAGCTCAAGCTGGGCGCCGGCGGGCTGCGGGACATCGAGTTCACGGTGCAGCTGCTCCAGCTCGTCCACGGCCTCACCGACGAGTCGTTGCGCACCCGCGGCACGCTCGAGAGCCTCGATGCGCTCGTCGCCGGCGGGTACATCGGTCGCGCGGATGCCGGCACCTTCGCCGACGACTACCGCATCCTCCGGCTGATGGAGCATCGCCTCCAGCTGCGGGAGCTGAGCCGTACCCATCTGCTGCCGCGAACACCGGCAGGTCGGCGCGTGCTGGCGCGCAGCACCGGGCTCGCCGACAGCGGCGAGGGCATCTGGACGCGCTGGGAGAGCGTGCGACGCGAAGTGCGCGAGATCCACACGCGCCTCTTCTACCGTCCGCTGCTCAGTGCTGTGGCGGGCCTTCCCGAGGAGGAGCGCACGCTCTCCGCCGCCCAGGCGCACGACCGGCTGGCGGCCATCGGATTCCGGGATCCGGCCGGTGCTCTGCGTCACATCGGCGCGCTGACGACCGGGCTCAGCCGCAAGGTGACGATTCAACGCGCCCTGATGCCGATCATGGTGCGCTGGTTCGCCGACGGCAGCGACCCCGACTACGCTCTCATCGCCTTCCGACGGATCAGCGAGCGCCTGGGCGACACCCCGTGGTTCCTCCGGATGCTCCGCGACTCCTCCGGGGCCGCGGAGAGCCTCACGCGCCTGCTGTCGTCGTCGCGCTACATCGGCGAGCTCATGGAGTGGATCCCGGAGTCTGTCGCCTGGCTCGACAGCGCCGAACGACTGCGGCCGCGCGGTGCGGCCGCGCTGGACGAGGAGGCGCGCGCGATCCAGACCCGTCACGAGACGGTCGCCGACGCGCTACGGGCCGTCCGCGCGCTGCGGCGCCGTGAACTCCTGCGCACCGCGATGGGCGGCGTCCTCGACGTGCTGACGATCGAGGAGGTCGCGACGGCCCTCACCGAGATCACCGAGGCGACGATCCAAGCCGCATTGCGCGCCGTCATCCGGGAGGTCGTGCCGCCTGAGGACGACGCCCTGGACTTCGCGGTGATCGCGATGGGGCGCTTCGGCGGCGCCGAGCTCGGCTTCGGGTCCGACGCGGACATCCTCTACGTCTACGACGCGAACGGCGTGGACGGTCAGCGCGCGCAGACCCTCGCCACGCAGATCGTCGCGGGGCTGCGCGAGCACCTCACGGATCATCGCGTGCCGCTGGACCTGGATGCCGATCTCCGTCCGGAAGGGCGCCAGGGGCCCGTCGTACGGTCCATCGAGGCCTATACCGAGTACTACCGGCGCTGGTCCCTGTCCTGGGAGGCTCAGGCGCTGCTCCGCGCCAGGGGGATCGCCGGGAGCTCTAAACTGATGGCCCGCTTCACGGCGCTCGCGGATTCGATCCGCTACCCCGAGACCGTCGATCTGCAGGGCACCCGTGAGATCAAGCGGATCAAGGCGCGCGTCGAGGGGGAGCGGCTGCCCCAGGGGGCCGATCCGCGGCGGCACCTCAAGCTGGGCCCTGGCACGCTCAGCGATGTCGAGTGGCTCGTGCAGCTGCTCCAGCTCCAACACGCGCACGCCGTTCCAGGATTGCGGACCACCTCGACGCTCTCGGCGCTGGATGCCGCCGTGGCGGCCGACCTGGTGCCGGAATCGGACGCCGAGCTCCTGCGGGAGGCCTGGCGTCTGGCGAGCCGTCTCCGCTCGGCGATCACTCTCCTGACCGGGAAGACGAGCGATGTGCTGCCCGCTGATCGTCGAGAGCTCGACGCGATCGCCCGCCTCCTGGGTTATCCCGACCGGTCGGCGACCGAGCTCGAAGAGGACTACCTCGGGGTCACGCGACGGGCCCGCAAGGCTTTCGAGCATCTCTTCTACGGATAGCCGAGAGAGCGAATTTGCAGTATCCCCAGCCGTGACCCATGCTGACGCTATGACCCACGCACGCATCGGCATCGTCTGGAACCCCTCGAAGGTCGAGCAGGAGGTTCTGCAGGCTGCGGTGAGCGGCGTGTTCGACGATCAGACCGACATCCGCTGGTGGGAGACCACGCCGGAGGACCCGGGTCGTGGCATGGCCCGCGAGGCTCGGGAGGACGGGCGCGACATCGTCATCGCGGTCGGCGGCGACGGGACGGTCCGCGCGGTCGCGGAGTCCCTGGCCGGTTCGGAGACCGCGCTGGGGATCGTGCCGCAGGGCACCGGGAACCTGCTCGCGCGCAACCTCGAGGTGCCCCTCAACAATGTGAAGGCGGCTCTCGAGCGCGTCCGCGACTCCGAGCCGCGCCGTATCGATCTCGGGTGGGTGTCGTACGACGGCACCGAGCACGCCTTCGCCGTGATGGTCGGCTTCGGCGTCGACGCGCAGATGCTCGTCGAGACGGATGATGACCTCAAGTCGAAGGCCGGATGGCTGGCCTACGTCGAGGCGATGGGGCGGGCCCTCGCCGGCACCGAGATGACCGACATCACCCTCGCGATCGACGGTGAGAAGGCGGTCGCGGTGCGCGGCCACACGATGCTCATCGGCAACTGCGGGATGGTACAGGGCGGCATCCGACTGCTGCCCGACGCCGTGCTCGACGACGGCAAGCTCGACGTCCTGATGATCAGTGCTGACGGAGCGCTGCAGTGGCTCGACACCGTGCGCTCGTTCGTCTGGGACAACGGCATCCGTCGCCTGTTCGGAGCGACCGACGAGGCCGTCAGCACCGACTCGGCGCGTCACCTGCCCGTGGAGACGCTCTCCGTCGAGTTGGAGACCCCGCTCGTCTTCGAGATCGACGGCGAGGAGATGGGCGAGGTCTCCGCGTTCGACGTGCGCGTGCAGCCGGGCGCCCTGCTCGTCCGCTGAGACCCCGTCACATCGTGACGACGGGCGGGACGGTCTTCCGGTCCTGAGCGGGGAACGTCACCTTCTGCACGATGATGATGATGCTGGCGGCCACCGGGATCGCGACGAGCGCTCCGAGGATGCCGCCGAGGGCTCCACCGGCGACCGCGGCGATCACCACGAGGGCCCCGGGGACCGCGACGGCCTTGCTCATGATGCGCGGCGAGAGCACGTACGCCTCGATCTGCATGTAGACGAGGTAGTAGCCGATCGCGATCAGCGCTGTGAGCGGCGAGACGAACAGGCAGATCAGCGCGTTGATGATCGAGGCCGTCAGGGTTCCGACCAGCGGGATCATCGATCCGATGAAGGCGATCAGCGCGAGGAGGGCCGGCACGGGCGCGCCGATGATGCTGAGGAAGATGAGGCTCAGCACACCGTTGATGAGGGCGAGGCTGGCCTGGCCGATGACGTAGCGGCCGACGGCTCCGGAGACGTCCTCCAGCAGCTCGCTGAAGGTGTCGCGCTGGTAGGCCGGGACGAAGCGCGCGGCGGTGCGCTTCATGCTGCGCAGCGACGCCATGAAGTACAGGGTGAGGATCAGGACGATCGTGATGCCGGTGAAGCCGCCGGCGATGCCGGCACCCACCGCGAACACGCCGCCGCCGATGTCGGCGAAGTTGCCGGGATCCTGGACGAAGCTCAGCACGCCCTGGACCGCATCCTCGATCGTGGAGCCAAACTGGCCGCTGACGTCCTTGAACCAGTCGGTGTTCATGAAGTCCTGGATCATCGTCGGACCGTTCTTGATCAGATTGCTGATCTGCTCGACGAGGAGAGGGACTATCGCCAGGATGATGCCCGCGAAGGCGAGCACGACGGCGGCCACGACGATGGCGACCGCGGCGGCACGGGGGAGCTTCTTCTCGATGAAGGTGACGATGGGGTCGAGGCCGAGCGCGAGGAAGATGGCCACGCCGATGTAGACGAGCACGGTGGCGAGCTGGTCGACGATCCCGCCGATCACGAGCGCGACCAGCACACCGAGCGCGCCGAGCAGGCCGAACATGAACGGGTTCGTCCGCGCGTATGCGGCGACGCCGTTGGACGGCTGGGATCGCTTCACTTCCGGGGTCCCGACGACCGGAGCAGCATCCGTCTTCGCGATCACTCTTCTACGCCGCATGATTCCCCCGGTCGGTTGTAAGACTCACCCGTCGATCATGCCTCATCAGCGCGGACAACCGGCTGGACACGCGAGGGGCGGCATCAGGCTTTCGGGGTGCGATTGCGGATGACGCCGAAGAGGATCGTCCCGACGAAGAGGATGATCCCGATGATGGCGATCCACAGCAGACCCTCGATCGCGAAGCCGACGACGGCGACGATGGCCCAGGCGACGAGCAGGATGATCAGTACGGTCCACATGCTCCGAACGTACAGCGCCGACGCGGCGTCGCGCAGGCCCTTGACGGGGCGCGCGACGCCGCGTAGCGAACAGTCACTTGCCGGAGAGTTCGACCGTCTCGTTCTCGGCGTCGTACGGCTCACCCGTGATCTTCGACTTCACGAAGCTGAAGAGCGAGGCGATCTTCCCGCCCGGGCTGTCCCAGTACTCGGCTGATTCGGCGGAGAACTTCAGCAACCCGACGTCGGGGTCGTCCGGTCCGTTCGTGAACCACGCTTCGACGGTCGGGCTCCACAGCTCTTTCACCTTCGCCTTGTCCTCGACGAGGGCGGCGGTGCCCGAGAGCGATACCCACGAGTCGTTCGAGCTCAGAGAGATCCCGACGCGCTCGTCCTTCGCGATGTCGGCGACGAGCGATGCGCTGCGGGAGACGAGGAACCAGAGGTCCCCGTCGAACTCCGCCTCCTGCACGGTGAGCGGGTGGGAGACCAGCCGATCGTTGGCGTTGCGCGTGGTGAACATCGCGAAGCGGAAGTCCTTGATCAGCTCGGCGACCCGCTGGGTGGGGGTGGTGTCGGTCATGAGAGTCGTCCCTTTCGCACTTGGGTGGACTCTCATCCTGTTCGTCGCGTCGCTCCTTGCCGAGGGGGTTGCTTATCACCACACCGCGCGTTACGCGACGGCCGCGTACGAGAAAAGCCCCCGGAGCAGTGCTCCGGGGGCTCTCGACGGCGATCTGGATCAGACTCCGAAGTACAGCTCGTACTCGAACGGCTGCGGGCGCTGGGCCATCGGCAGGATCTCGTTCTCGTACTTGTACGAGATCCAGGTCTCGATGAGCTCCTTGGTGAACACGCCGCCCTCGAGGAGGAACTGGTGGTCCTCGGCCAGTGCGTCGAGCGAGTCCAGCAGCGAGTTCGGGACCTGGGGGATGCCCTTGGCCTCCTCGGGAGGAAGCTCGTAGAGGTCCTTGTCGACCGGCTCGTGCGGCTCGATGCGGTTCTTGATGCCGTCGAGGCCCGCCATCAGCTGCGCGGCGAACGCGAGGTAAGGGTTGCCGGAGGCGTCAGGCGCGCGGAACTCGATGCGCTTGGCCTTCGGGTTGGAGCCCGTGATCGGGATGCGGATCGCAGCGGAGCGGTTGCCGGCCGAGTAGACCAGGTTGACCGGAGCCTCGAAGCCCTTGACCAGACGGTGGTAGCTGTTGAGGGTCGGGTTCGTGAAGGCGAGGAGCGCCGGCGCGTGGGCCAGGATGCCGCCGATGTACCAGCGCGCGATGTCGCTGAGCTGTCCGTAGCCGGCCTCGTCGTAGAACAGCGGCTTGCCGCCGTCCCACAGCGACTGGTGCGTGTGCATGCCGGAGCCGTTGTCGCCGTAGAGCGGCTTGGGCATGAAGGTCGCGACCTTGCCCCACTCGTCAGCCGTGTTCTTGACGATGTACTTGAACTTGAGGATGTCGTCCGCCGCGTGGACCATCGTGTCGAAGCGGTAGTTGATCTCCTGCTGGCCGGCGGTGCCGACCTCGTGGTGCGAGCGCTCCAGGATGAAGCCGGCCTCGATCAGCTTGAGCGTGATGTCGTCGCGCAGGTCGGCCGTCTTGTCGACGGGGGAGACGGGGAAGTAGCCGCCCTTGTACGGGGTCTTGTTGGCGAGGTTTCCGCCCTCCTCCTCGCGGCCGGTGTTCCACGCGGCCTCCTCGGAGTCGACCTTGTAGAAGCTCTCACCGGCGGTGACCGAGTAGCGCACGTCGTCGAAGATGTAGAACTCGGCCTCGGGAGCGAAGTACGCGGTGTCGGCGATGCCGGTGGACGCGAGGTACTTCTCGGCCTTCTTGGCGACCTGACGCGGGTCCTTCGAGTAGATCTCGCCGGTGCGCGGGTTGTAGATGTCGAAGATCATCACGAGGGTGCTCGCCTCGCGGAACGGGTCGACGTACGCCGTGGTGACATCGGGGATGAGCTGCATGTCGGACTCGTGGATGCTCGCGAAGCCGCGGATCGAGGAGCCGTCGAAGAGCTGGCCCTCGGTGAAGAACGCCTCGTCCACCGTCGCCGCAGGAATGTTGAAGTGCTGCTGCACACCCGGGAGATCGGTGAAACGGATGTCAAGGAACTTGACGTCGTTCTCCTTGATGTAGCTCAGAACCTCGGACGAATCTTTGAACATGTACGACTCCTGGATTGCGGATCGATGGCTTCACGGCCATTGTGCACAGTACGGCTGGGGCGTTTCCCCGGGGTGTCCGTATTGTTTCGGGCATGTTACAGGGGTCGCCTAGGCTGGAGCAGTGACGGATGCTGTGAACACGTACCCCGGTGAACGACTCGGACTGCCGGTTTCGGGCCCTGGAAGCGTAGCCAGAGTCGGTCGCCGTATCGGTGCTCTTGCCATCGACTACGCCGCGGCGACGATCATCGCGACGGCCTTCTTCGGGTTCGACCAGTTCGCGCTGCCCACCGAGGCAGGGCTCTCGCAGTTCGCGCCGATGATGGTGTTCGCGATCTTGCAGATCCTCTTCATCCCGACCATCGGCGGAAGCCCGGGCCACCGCATCCTCGGCATGCGCGTCGTGCGTCTGGACGGCGCATGGGTGGGTCTGTGGCGGCCGATCGTGCGCACCCTGCTGCTGATCGTGGTGGTGCCCGCGGTGATCTGGGACGCGGATCAGCGCGGGCTGCACGACAAGGCGATCGGCACCCTCCTGATCCGCGCCTGAGCGCGCGTCAGATCCGACCGCGGTTGCGGCGACGCGCTTCGCGGGGCGCCCGTCCGCCGAGGAACGAGCGCGCCGGGTCGACGATGTAGCCGCGGCGCAGGGCCTCGCGCCCGATCAGCATCCGGAAGCCCATCTCGTCACGGTTGCTGAGCGTGACCTCGGCGAGCACCTCGCGATCCACGAGACGGACCAGCAGCTTCACGACCAGGCGTTCCTGCGCGTGACCGGATGAGCTGCGCACGGCACGGCGGTCATGCACGGGCGTCTCGACGACGACGGCATCCTCCTGGCTGTCCTGCCAGGGCTTGACCCGGAAGCGGACCCAGTCCTCGCCCTCGCGTTCGAACTCGCGGACGTCGAACGCGTGCAGCGAGGAGGTGCGGGCGCCGGTATCGATCTTGGCCTTGAGCCAGTCGACTCCGAGATCCGGCAGGCTCACCCACTCGCGCCACCCCGTAAGGGTGTTTGAATGGGGAGACTTGTTCACTCGACCCATCCTGGCAGGAATTCTCCGTGAAGATCGCAGTGCTCTCCCGTGCGCCCCACGCGTACTCCACCCAGCGACTGCGCGCGGCCGCGCTCCAGCGCGGCCACAACGTGAAGGTGCTCAACACGCTGCGCTTCGCGATCGACCTGACGGCGGATGAACCGGACCTGCACTACCGGGGGCGTCAGCTCAGCGACTACGACGCGATCCTGCCGCGCATCGGCAACTCGATCACCTACTTCGGCACCGCCGTGGTCCGTCAGTTCGAGCAGATGGATGTCTACACGCCGAACACGGCGAACGGCATCTCGAGCGCGCGCGACAAGCTGCGCGCCAACCAGATCCTGTCCCGGCACAACATCGCGATGCCGCCGACGGCGTTCGTGCGCAACCGTGCGGACGTGCGTCCGGCGATCGAGCGCGTCGGCGGCGCACCGGTCGTGATCAAGCTTCTGGAGGGAACCCAGGGGATCGGCGTCATCCTCGCGCCGCAGGTGAAGGTCGCCGAGGCGATCATCGAGACCCTGCACTCCACGAAGCAGAACGTGCTCATCCAGAAGTTCATCGCCGAGAGCCGCGGCCGCGACATCCGTGCTCTCGTCGTCGGCGACCGGGTCGTCGCAGCGATGCGTCGGTCCGCAGCCGGCGACGAGTTCCGCTCGAACGTGCACCGCGGAGGGTCGGTCGCGGCGATCGAGCTCGACCCGGTGTACGAGCGCGCAGCGGTGCGATCGGCCCAGATCATGGGTCTGCGCGTCGCGGGGGTCGACATGCTCGAGGGCGAGGACGGGCCCCTGGTGATGGAGGTCAACTCCTCGCCGGGCCTGCAGGGCATCGAGAGCGCCACCAAGCTCGATGTCGCGGGAGCGATCATCGACTACATCGCCGGCCAGGTCGCGTTCCCGGAGATCGACGTGCGTCAGCGACTGACCGTGTCGACCGGGTACGGGGTCGCCGAGCTGATGGTCCACGGCGCTGTCGACCTGGTGGGCAAGACCCTGGGCGAAGCGGGCCTCTGGGAGCGCGACATCACGGTTCTGACGCTGCACCGCGGTGTCAGCGTGATCCCGAACCCGCGCAAGCACGTCGTGCTCGAAGCCGACGACCGGCTCTTCTGCTTCGGCAAGCTCGACGAGATGCGCTCCATGGTCCCCGAGCGGCGCCGTCGCCGCGCCAAGGTGCGCCGCCTGCCGCGCCAGCCGCTCTCGGAGTGAACGAAAGCGCGGCCGCTCCTCGGGATGAGGGCGGCCGCGCTTCTCGAGGCGGATGTCGCGGGATCAGCGCGGACGCTGAGCGCGGACCTTCGTGGGGTCGATGCCCTTCGGGATCGGCAGCGAGGACAGCGACTGCGACACGGAGTCGATGCGCCGGATGACCGCGGCCATGGTCGTCTTGTCGATCGCCTTGGGGAGCTTCTTGATGGTCTTCGAGAGATCGGCGATCGCTACCTCGTCTTCTCCGTGGCCGACGTACAGGACCGTGACGGGGACGCCGTGCGCGACGCGCTGCGCCTTGCTGCGCTCCTCGTTGACGAGACGGGTCAGTCGTCCGCGAGCGCCTTCGCCGACGACGACGATGCCTCCGCGGCCCACGGTGCGGTAGACCGCCTCCTGCGTCTTGGGGTTGATCCCGACGGGGGTCTCCGAGGCCTGCCAGCTGCGGCCGAGGCTGGTGCTGAGCACGTGGCCGGTCGCACCGGGCATGCCGTCGATCTTCGTGTACATCGCCGACGTCGACAGCCGCGTCATCAGGAAGAGCGCGCCGAGCACGCCGAGCATCAGACCGGTGATACCCCAGAGCACGAGCGTCCAGATCTGGAACGGCGGGATCAGGTAGCCGGCGACGAGACCGAGGAGCACGCCGATGAGGAGGATCCCCACCTGGAGCCACGGAAGCCACGGGTAGGCCTCACGAGTGAACCGGAAGAGGGACTTGATCTGGGAGAAGAACCCAGGACGCTTCTCGGGTTCGGGAGCACGCTTTGCCATGAGGACCAGCCTACCCAGTTCGCGGATGCCGTGATGTCGAGTTCGCGCCCAGCGGAGCGACGACCGACCGGACTCTTCCTCCACATTGGCCGGGATCGCGCCGATCCATCCACATCGACGCGGATCAGTCCCTCGCGGGGGCGCTGTCCACTGTGATGGGGGCATGGCAGACGTCGAGATCGAAGACCGGGGCACCGCGCTCCTCCCGGGAGCTCATCGTGTGGTCCGCGTTCTCGATCCGACAGAAGGTCCGTTCGCCGGCGCACTGGTCACTCGTGGGGACGGCGTGGCTGTGCGGGTGGATGCCGCTTCTCTCGCCGGATGGGTGGGGTGGCGCTTCGCGGGAGCGGAGCACGTCGCGGGACCTGTCGACGTCATCCGGCGCGCCGACGGACACGACGCGCTGCTGCCATGGTGCACCGACCGGGTGCTGGGGTTCCTGGTCCGCCGGACGGCTGCCGGCTCCGCGCTGTCATCGGGTGAATGCAGCACGCTCGTGGTGAGCCTGCTGCGGGGGCTCGACGAGCTCGGAGCCGGCGCCGCCGGGGTGCAGACGGGGATGTGGTGGCTGACCGACGGCGGCCGCCCCATCCTCGTCCTCGGCGACGGGGACGATCCGCGATCCGGGGCAGCGGAGATCGTCGAGCGTCTGGCCGAGGACTGCGGGGACAAGGCGCTGGGCCGCGTTCTCACCGGCGTGCAGCAGGGCCTGGTCAAGGCGTTGCCGCAGCCGCGGGTGCCGCAGCGAGTGCTGGAGGAGTGGGAGAAGGAGCTCTTGGCCATCGCCGCGCCTCGCCCGATCTCGCGGGAGTCGCACGCTCCCGAGCGCGCACGCGACGTCGCCCGGGCGGCTTTCGACGTCGAAGGGCGCTTGGCGCCCTCTCGTGCGACGAGGCGAGGGGAGCGGTCGGCGTCCCCACATCACCGGACGACGACCTCTCCCGTCGCCGTGTGCGTCGGCGCGCTGCGGTCCGCCGGGGCTGCCGTCCGCGAACGCCTCCCTCGGCGGACGGGCGCATCCGGTGCCCGGCGGACGGCGAGGGCTGCCGCGGGAGCGGATTCGCGAGGCGCATCATCCCGGCGGCGTCCCGCTCTCCTCGTCGGGGGAGTGGCGGCGCTGGCCGTGCTTGTCGGCGGGCTGCTCTGGCCGGCGGATGACCCGGCGGAGTCGGCGGATGCTGCCAGAGCCACGGACCCTCCGGCGCAGTCAGCCAGCCCCGCTTCTACGAGCCCCTCACCGCCGGATGAGGGATCGGAGACGGATGCCGCTCCGTCTGCGCCCGCAGACGATGGCGGTCCGGAGGCCGCTGCGACCGCCCTCCTGGCGCTGGTGGCCGAATGCAGCGTGGCGGAGGATCTCCTCTGCGCCGATGCTGTCGCAGAGGGTTCCGCCGGGGTCGTCGACGCGCTCGGCGCCCGCGGAGAGCGCACACCGACGGTCGAGCTCGTGGACGAATACGGCGATGTCGCCGTGGTGCGGCTCGGTTCCGCTGATGGTCTTCCCGAGGGCGGAGACGAACAGGCGGCGCCGGCAGCCGAGCAGATGATGGTGCTCGTGCGCCAGAACGACAAATGGCTGGTCCGCGACGTCTACGGCGTCGCGGACCAGCCAGAGTGATGCGAGTGTCAGGCTCCGAGCTGAGCGGCGAACTGCGCCGACTCGAGGCGAGCCTTCACCGCGCCGAGGAAGCGCGCGGCATCGGCACCGTCGATGATCCGGTGATCGTACGAGAGCGCGAGGTACGCGTAGGAGCGGACCGCGATCGCGTCGGCGCCGCCGACCTTCACCAGACCCGGGCGCTTGACGACCGTGCCGGTTCCGAGGATGGCCGACTGCGGGAGGAACACGACGGGCGTGTCGAACAGCGCGCCACGTGAGCCCGTGTTCGTCAGCGTGAAGGTGCCGCCCGCGAGCTCGTCCGGCTTCAGCTTGTTGTCACGCGTGCGCGCGGCGAGGTCGGCGATCTCGTGTGCGATCTGCGCGATGTTCTTCGACGCCGCGTCGCGGAGGACCGGCGTGAGCAGGCCGCGCTCGGTGTCGACCGCGATCGACACGTTCTCGCTCGCGGGGTAGACGATGTTCTCGCCGTCGACCGTCGCGTTCACGATCGGGAAGGCCTGCAGGGCCTCGGCGGTCGCGAGAGCGAAGAAGGGGAGGAAGGACAGCTTGTCGCCGGTCTTCTCCAGGAAGGAGGCCTTCACGCTGTCCCGGTAGTCCGCGAGGGCAGTGACATCGACCTCGACGACGGTGGTCAGCTGAGCCGTCTGCTGCATGGACTCCACCGCGCGCTTCGCGAGGACCTTGCGCAGACGCGACATCGGCTGCGTGGTGCCACGCAGCGGCGAGACCTCGAGCGGCGCCGGAGCGGCAGCTGCGGCCGGAGCAGAAGCGGCCGGAGCGCTGGCAGCGGTCTCGGCCGCCTTCAGCACGTCTTCCTTGCGGATGCGACCGCCGACGCCGGTGCCGGTGACAGACGCCAGGTCGACGCCCTGCTGGGAGGCCAGACGGCGAACCAGCGGCGTGACGTAGAGGTTGTCGTTGTCGGTCGGCAGGCTGAGCTTCGGCGCGGCAGGCTCTGCGGCCGGAGCAGCAGGTGCGGATGCGGCAGCAGGTGCGGATGCGGCAGCAGGTGCCGGCTCAGCGGGTGCCGCAGCGGGCGCGGGAGCGACCGGTGCCGGTGCGGCCTCGGCGGCGGGGGCCTGAGCCACCGGTGCCTCGGCGGCGGGGGCAGCGGGAGCCTCAGCAGGCGCAGCAGGAGCCTCGGCGGCGGGCGCAGCGCCCGAACCGACGCGAGCGAGAACGGCGCCGACGGCGACGGTCTCGTCCTCGGCGGCGATGATCTCCTGCAGCACGCCGGCGACCGGCGACGGGATCTCGGTGTCGACCTTGTCCGTCGAGATCTCGAGGAGAGCCTCATCGACCTCGACGGTGTCGCCGACCTGCTTCAGCCAGCGCGTCACGGTGCCTTCGGTCACGCTCTCGCCGAGTTCGGGGAGGACGATGTCCTTCGCGTCGCCGGAGGGCGCAGCGGCCGGTGCGGCTTCCGCCGCAGGCGCCGGCTCAGCGGCCGGTGCCGCCTCAGCCGCAGGCTGCTCGGCCGGAGCCTCTTCCGCGGGTGCGGCTTCAGCGGGTGCGGCTTCAGCGGGCGCGGCTTCTGCCGGAGCATCCGAAGCCGGGGCCGCAGCGCTGCCGTCGCCGATGCGTGCGAGCAGAGCACCGACCTCGACGGTCTCGTCCTCGGCCACGAGGATCTCCTCGATCACACCGCTGACGGGGGACGGGATCTCGGTGTCGACCTTGTCGGTCGAGATCTCGAGCAGGCCCTCATCCGCCTGAACAGTGTCGCCCACCTGCTTGAGCCAGCGGGTGACCGTACCCTCTGTGACGCTCTCGCCGAGAGCGGGGAGGACCACGGATGTGCTCATGACTGAGTCTCCTTCAAGAAGTTGTATGACGCGTATCTAGCTTAGTGACTCGGGCACCGGTTGGTGCTCAGAGGGCGTGCAGCGGCTTTCCGGCCAGTGCGAGGAAGGCCTCGCCGAGGGCTTCGCTCTGCGTGGGGTGCGCATGGATCAGCGGAGCGATGTCCTCCGGGTGCGCCTCCCAGGCGACGGCGAGCTGCCCCTCGGTGATGAGCTCGCCGACGCGGTCACCGAGCAGGTGAACGCCGACGACGGGCCCGTCCTTGAGGCGGACGACCTTGACCAGTCCGCTGGTCCCGATGATCTCGCTCTTGCCGTTGCCGGCGAGGTTGTACTCGTAGGCGACGACCGCATCCGCACCGTGCTCGGCGATCGCGGCATCCTCTGTCACGCCGACGGAGGCGACCTCGGGGCTCGAGTACGTCACCTTGGGGATTTGGGAGTCCGGGATGTTCACCGGCGAGAGGCCGGCGATGCGCTCGGCGACCGCGATGCCCTGCTGGAAGCCGCGGTGGGCGAGCTGGAGGCCCGGGACGATGTCGCCGACGGCCCAGACGCCGGGAACGCCCGTGCGAAGATCCTGATCGACGCTCACGAAGCCGCGATCGAGCTTCACGCCGGCCTCCTCGAAGCCGAGGTCCGCCGTGACGGGTCCGCGTCCGACGGCGACGAGGAGGTAGTCGGCGGTGAACTCCTTGCCGTCCTCCAGCGTGACCGTGACCGAGGTCTCGTCCTGCACGGCGGTCTGGAAGCGCACGCCCAGCGAGTACTGGATGCCCCGCCGACGGAAGGCGCGCTCGAGACCCTTGCTGAGCGCGATGTCCTCATTCGGGACGAGGTGCGGCAGCGCCTCGATGATCGTGACCTCGGTGCCGAAGGAACGCCAGACGCTGGCGAACTCGACGCCGATCACACCGCCGCCGAGGACGAGCACGCGCTCCGGGATGACGTCGAGAGCGAGAGCCTGCTCGCTCGTGAGGACGCGGCCGCCGATCTCGAGTCCGGGCAGCGATCGGCTGTACGAACCGGTGGCGAGGACGACGTCGGCGCCGACGTACACGTCATCGCCGACGCTGATGCTGCGGTCGGCGTTCAGGCGGCCGAGTCCGGCGACGGTCGTGATGCCCCGCGCCTTCACCAGCCCCTCGAGTCCCTTGAACTTCTTCGCGACGATGCCCTCGCGGTAGGCGCGGACGCCTGCGGGGTCGATGCCCTCCAGCGTGGCGGTCACGCCGACGTGTGCCGCGTCGCGCACGTGCTCGGCGACCTCAGCGGCGTGCAGGAGCGCCTTCGTCGGGATGCAGCCGCGGTGCAGGCAGGTGCCGCCGACCTTGTCCTTCTCGATCAGGGCGACCGACTTGCCGAGCTCGCTGGCACGGAGTGCTGCGGCGTAGCCGCCGCTTCCGCCGCCCAGGACGACGATGTCGAAGGTGTGGGTTGTCATGTGTCATGCCTCCTTGTGGGATGCTGCGGCCAGTTCGATGATCGTTCGGACCATCGCGCCGGTGGGGCCCTTCTCGGTGAAGCCGTACGCGGAGCCGGCGTGCTCGCCGGAGCCCGCGATGTCGAGGTGCACCCAGGGGATGCGGGGCGCGTCCTTCGCCTCGGAGGTGCGCCCGACGAAGCGGCGCAGGAAGAGCCCGGCGTACGAGGCCCCGCCCATGCGATCGCTCATGTTGACGTTCTGGAGGTCGGCGATCGGAGACTCCATCGAGTCCTCCATGTACGACGGCAGCGGCATGTGCCACGCGAGCTCGTCCGCCTGCTCGGCCGCGGCGAGGATCTCGGCGACCGTGTCGTCATCGCCGAACACGCCGGTGTGGCGGTGGCCGAGTGCCGCGACGATGGCGCCGGTGAGCGTGGCCACGTCGACGACCACGTCCGGGTGCTCGCGGCTCGCTGCGACGAGCCCGTCGGCGAGGACGAGCCGGCCCTCGGCATCCGTGTTGAGCACCTCGACCGTCGTTCCGTCGAGGATGCGGACGACGTCGCCGGGACGGAGCGCGCGGCCAGAGGGCATGTTGTCGGTGATCGCGAGCCACGCCGTGACCCGGACGGGAAGACCCAACGTCGCGATCGCGCGGAGAGCGGCGAGGCTCGTGGCCGCGCCGGCCATGTCGAACTTCATTCCGACCATCGAGGCAGCGGGCTTCAGGGAGAGTCCGCCGGTGTCGAACGTGATGCCCTTGCCCACGAGGGCGATGTGGCGCGTCGCGGCGGCGGGGGAGTAGTCGAGCCGCACCAGTCGCGGCGGGCGGTCGGAGCCCTGTGCGACGCCCAGGATGCCGCCGAAGCCCTGTTCCGCGAGCGCGGCCTCGTCGAGGATCTCGACGGAGACGTCGAGGTCGGCGACGCTGTCCGCCGCGCTCTGGGCGAGCTGCTCCGGGCTCTGCCACTCGGCAGGCACGTTCACCAGGTCCTTGATCAGCGCGACCGCTTCGCCGATGGCCTGCGCCTTCGCGATCGATGCCTCGTCGATCTCGGCGTGCAGTGTGACGGCTGCCGCGCGGGACTTGCCCTTCTCCGACCGGTACGTGTCGAAGCGGTAACCGCCGAGCACAGCGCCCTCGGCGGCCGCGGCGGCGAACTGCTCGAGGCCTGCGGCGAGCCCGACGGCCACGTTCTCGAACCCGGTGAGCGAGCGCAGCGCGGCGCCGACGGCATTGCGCACAGCCGTTTCGTTCGCGGCCGAGCCCGTTCCGACGACGGCGAACGGCAAAGACGTGACCTCGGGTGCGTACACGCGCGTATACGAGGAGGCTGCTCCCGTGAATCCGATTCCGGCGAGGGCGTCGGCGAGACCGGGGTAGGCGACCAGCGACTCGGCCGATTCGGAGAGATCGGGGACGACGAGCACTGCGGCATCTGCAGCGCTTCCGGGGAAATGATCGGTGGTGTGCGAGAGCACGGGAAGCGTCATGCCTCCATCCTAGGATCCTCGCCGCTGCCCGGGTGCGCGAGGCCCGTCCGCGTGTTCGCTCTCAGCATGATGAGCCCAGCCCGGGCATCGGGACCTGCTCGTAGCATGGAGTCATGCCCTTCTCCGGTGAGATCCACGAACGCGTCGCGAATGCGCCGGCGGTGCCCCACGGCCTGCCCCTGGTCGTCCTTCTGACCGGATTCACCGACGCGGGGAGCGCGGTGTCCGGTCTCATCGATCACCTGCGCGAGACCGCGTCGCCGCAGCCTGTCGTGGTGTTCGACAACGACGCCCTCCTCGACTACCGTGCCCGTCGCCCCGTGATCTCCTTCGATCAGGATCACCTCACGGAGTTCCGTCCATCGCGCCTGGAGCTCTCTCTCGCGACCGACGCCCTCGGACAGCCCTTCCTGCTGCTCGCCGGCTACGAGCCGGACTTCGCGTGGAACGCGTTCGCGCAGACGGTCCTCGATCTCGCGGCCGAGTTCGAGGTGTCCGGGCTCAACTGGGTGCACTCGATCGCGATGCCCGTGCCGCACACGCGTCCGATCGGGACCACCGTCAGCGGCAACCGCCGCGAGCTCACGGTCGCGCACTCCGTGTGGCGGCCGCGCACCCAGGTGCCGGCGACGGCGGGCCACCTCCTGGAGTTCCGCTTCGTCGAGAGCGGGCGCCGTGCCGTCGGCTTCGTGCTGCTGGTGCCGCACTACCTCGCCGAGACCGAGAACCCGGATGCCGTGATCGCCGCTGCGGACAAGCTGATGGCGTCGACGGGGCTGGTGCTCCTCCTCGATGCGGTGCAGGAGCGCCGGGAGGACTACCTCACCCGGGTCGACGAGCAGGTCGCGGGCAACGAGGAGCTGCAGCAGATGGTGCACAACCTCGAACGCCGCTACGACGCCTATATGGCCGGTCGGAACCCCGACGACGACACGTACGACGAGGGCGGCTTCAGCGAACGCGATCTGCCGAGCGCCGACGAGTTGGCTGCGGAGCTGGAACGCTACCTGGCCTCGCGTCCCTCGGGAGACGACGACAAGCCCGGGCGCGGTTAGACGAATCTCCCGACAACTTCGCCGGAATGCATCCGCATCGCCACACGTGTGCGATACTAGGAGTCTGACCCGTTGTCAATCGGTGTTTTCGAACGCCGGACTTGACAAGGGTCTTACTAGTGTCCGAAATGTCCCGGGGCGGTCCCGCAGCCCCGTGAAAGGCGAAACGTGACTCCTGCCACGACGAAGAAAACCCGGACGACGACCAAGGCCGAAGAGACCGCCGTCGACGCAGAGGTCGAGGTCGACGCTCCTGAGAAGCCCGCGCCGCTGAGCGCAGCGAAGCGTGCGGCCGCCAAGCGTGCCCCCGTGAAGAAGAAGAAGTCGGATGACGTCGTCGAAGAAGACGAGGCTCCTGCCGCCGGCGCTGCCGAGGACGGCGACGACGAGGACGACGACGCCAAGCCGAAGTTCACCGAGCCGCTGCCGACCGGCGCGATCGTCATCTCGTCGAACGACGACGAGGACGTCCCGGTCTACTCGACACAGATCACCGGTGCCACGGCCGACCCGGTCAAGGACTACCTGAAGCAGATCGGAAAGGTCGCGCTGCTGAACGCGGCCGAAGAGGTCGAGCTCGCCATGCGGATCGAGGCGGGTCTCTTCGCCGAGGAGAAGCTCTCGGCGATGTCGGCTGCGGAGAAGACCGGCCAGCTCGGACTCGACCTGCAGTGGGTCGCCCGTGACGGCCAGCGTGCCAAGAGCCACCTGCTCGGCGCCAACCTCCGTCTCGTCGTCTCGCTCGCGAAGCGCTACACCGGCCGCGGCATGCAGTTCCTGGATCTGATTCAGGAGGGCAACCTCGGTCTGATCCGTGCGGTCGAGAAGTTCGACTACACCAAGGGCTTCAAGTTCTCGACCTACGCCACCTGGTGGATCCGTCAGGCGATCACCCGCGCGATGGCCGACCAGGCCCGCACCATCCGCATCCCGGTGCACATGGTCGAGGTCATCAACAAGCTCGCCCGCGTCCAGCGGCAGATGCTGCAGGACCTGGGACGCGAACCCACGCCCGAGGAGCTCAGCCGCGAGCTGGACATGACGCCCGAGAAGGTCGTCGAGGTCCAGAAGTACGGCCGCGAGCCCATCTCGCTGCACACCCCCTCGGCGAGGACGGCGACAGCGAGTTCGGTGACCTCATCGAAGACACGGAAGCGGTCGTCCCGGCCGATGCCGTGGGCTTCACGATGCTGCAGCGCCAGCTCGAGCAGCTGCTCGACTCGCTCTCCGAGCGCGAAGCCGGAGTGATCCGCATGCGCTTCGGCCTCGGCGACGGTCAGCCCAAGACGCTCGACCAGATCGGCGACACGTTCGGCGTGACCCGCGAGCGTATCCGTCAGATCGAGTCGAAGACGATGGCGAAGCTGCGTCACCCGAGCCGCTCGCAGTCGCTGCGGGACTACCTCGAATGAGCCAGGCGAACGACGGCAAGGCGCTCGAGACGAGTGTCGATGGAAAGAGCTTCGCGCGGATTCCGCTGCGCACACGAGTCGTCATGCCGGATGACGACCTCGACGCCGTCATCACGGAGTACGCGAAGGACTCGGTGCGTCCGGGCGACCTGCTGTTCGTGACCGAGAAGATCGTCGCGATCACGCAGGGCCGGTCATACCGTCTCGACGAGATCAAGCCGCGCAAGCTCGCGCTCTTCCTGTCGAAGTACGTCACCCGCACGCCGTACGGCATCGGACTCGGCATGCCCGAGACGATGGAGATGGCGCTGCGCGAGTGCGGCACGCCGCGCATCCTGTTCGCATCCGCGGTCGCCGCCGTGACCAAGGCCTTCGGCCGTCGCGGGGACTTCTACCGGATCGCGGGCGACAAGGCCAGGGCGATCGACGGACCGACCAGCCACACGATCCCGCCGTACAACGAGGCGGTCGTGCTCGGTCCGAAGGATCCGCGCGGTGTCGCCGCGCACCTGAAGTCGCTTCTCGGCGGCGAGCTCGAGGTGGCCGTGGTCGATATCAACGACCTCGGCGGCAACATCCTCGGCTCCACGCTCGACCGGCACGGCGAACGTCGTCTCGTGAAGATCCTCGGCGACAACCCGCTCGGTCAGGGCCGCGAGTCCACGCCGCTCGGAATCGTCCGCGAGGTCTGACGCCCCTTCGACAAGCTCAGGGACCCAATAGTCAGCTCAGGGACCCAATGGTGAGCTCAGGGACCCAGTAGTCAGCTCAGGGACCCGAAAGTCAGGTCAGGGACCCATCGATGGCAGAAGGCCCGGATGCTCGGCATCCGGGCCTTCTGCGTTCCCGGGGGACGACCAGGAACGCGGAAGCTAGGCTGGAACGCGTGTGTGAGACGACCTCCAGCGCCCTCCCGCGTGCCGTGATCTCCCGCTCGGCACTCGCCGCTGCGGCATCCGCTGCCGTCCGTGCGGGCGGTCGAACGGGCGACCTCCGGCGGGATGCGTGGGGGCACGGGGTGCTCTCCGTCGCGCAGGCGGTCATCGCCGCCGGTGCGGATCGAGTGCTCGTCGATTCCCAGGGCGAGGTCGACGCGCTGCGCCTCGAGGGGATCGACGCCGTCACTTCAGGAGTCGCGGACATCGATCCGTCCCTGCTCTACGGCCTCCCCGACGCTTCCGGTGCCCTGACCCTGCAGCCCGTGATGCGCCTCACCGGTCGGGTCCTGTCCACGAAGCGCCTCCGCGCGGGAGACGCCGTGTCCTACGGCTACACGTATCGCGCGCCGGCGGACACCACAGTGGCGCTCGTGACCGGCGGGTACGCGCAGGGGATCGTCCGTGCCCTCGGGAATCAGGCGCACGTCGACGTCGAGGGAGCCGTGCGACCGATCGTCGGCCGCGTCGCGATGGACGTGTGCGTGGTCGACCTGGAAGGACGAGACGTCGCCTCCGGAACAGAGGTCACCTACTTCGGCGGAACCGGATCGGCCGGATCAGGTCTGAGCCGATGGGCCGCCATCACCGCGATGTCCGTCGCCGAGCTCGTCACCGTCGCCGGCGCCCACGCGGCACGGGGGTGGGAGGCATGAGCCGCCCGGAGCTGCGGATCAGCAGCGAGACGTTCCGCGCGAACATCGAAGCCGTGCGTGCTCGCATCGCGCCGTCGACGCTCATGCTGGTGCTGAAGGACGATGCCTACGGGCACGGGTTGCGGTGGGCCGTCGAGACCGCCGTGCAGACCGGCATCCGGTGGTTCGGCAGCTACGACATCCGCAGCGGTCTGGAGGCGCGTCGCATCGCCGGTCGTGAGGCGCGGATCTTCGCGTGGGCCACGTCGACCGACGACGAGATCGACGAGGCGCTGGCACACGACATCGATCTCGGCGTCGGCACCCGGGAATACCTGAGTCGGGTCATCGCTCGCGCCGCCGTCCTCGGTGCACCAGCCCGAGTGCACCTCAAGATCGACACCGGACTGCACCGCAACGGCGTGCTTCCGGAGGAGTGGCCCGATGCGCTCGCGGAGGCGCGCGCGTCGGAGCAGCTCGGGCAGTTGGAACTGGTCGGCGTGTGGAGCCACATCGCCGAGGCGAGCGACGCCGAGGATGACGAGGCTCAGACCGCGTTCCTCGACGCCGTGCGCATCGCCGGCGAGTCCGGGCCCGCGCCGGCACTGCTGCACCTGACGGCGTCGGCCGCGTCGTGGTGGCGTCCGGAACTGCGCGGCAGCGTGTCGCGCATCGGCGCGTTCTGCTACGGCATCCGGTCCGCCGACGGCCCGGAGCTCGAGGGCGTCCGACCCGTCGCCTCACTGAGCGCGCTCGTCGAAGATGTCGTCGACGGTGCCGCGGTGATCGCGATCGGGAGCTTCGACGGTCTGCCGTCGACCCTCTCCGGGATGCCGGTCGGCACGTCAGACGGTACGCGCACCCTCACCGAGATCGGGCAGACCACCTCGGTCGTCGAGGGGTGGCCGGGGGTCCGAGTCGGCGACGAGGTCATGCTGTTCGGTCCGGGCGCATCCGGCGAGGTCAGCGCGACGACCCTCGCGGAGCGGATCGACAGCGTGGGTGAAGAGATCCTCACCCGATTGACCCCGCGCGTGCGCCGCATCGTCCGGGAATGAGAAAGACCCCGGGCTGCGCGAATGCGCGACCCGGGGTCGGAAGTCGGCCGGAGCCGGCGAGCAGGCGTCAGACGGTCTCGACGAGGCGGGCGCTCTCGTCGTGCCAGCTGGTGGCGATGCTGCGGAGCTTCTCTTCGTACTTGCGGCCGTGGTGGGCGCAGAACAGGAGCTCGGATCCGTTGACCTCTGCGGCGATGTACGCCTGAGCGCCGCATGAATCGCAGCGATCCATGGCAGTCAGGCGGAACTCGATGGCGGTGGCCTCACGTTCGGTTGTTGCATTCATCTCGGTGCCTCCTCGGGTGTCGGCCTCGCTGTGGGTCGTGCTCAATACAACCACGCTGCACCTGTGGGCATGCCCGGATCACGGCGTGTTTCGCTCAGCGCGTACGCGATCCGCGCGGGCTGGATGCCCGTGGGGAGTGTCTGCGGGCCGGTGGGTCATGTCGAGAATAGACTCGGAGATTGTGACCGCCGAGTATTCCGCCCATCATCTCCAGGTGCTTGAGGGGCTCGAGGCTGTCCGCAAGCGCCCAGGCATGTACATCGGGTCGAACGGATCGCCCGGGCTCATGCACTGCCTCTGGGAGGTCATCGACAACGCCGTCGACGAAGCCGTCGACGGCAACGGCGACAAGATCGACATCATCCTCCATGACGACGGCAGCGTCGAGGTGCACGACCGAGGTCGCGGCATCCCCGTCGACATCGAGCCGCGCACCGGCCTGAGCGGCGTCGAGGTGGTCTTCACCAAGCTGCACGCCGGCGGGAAGTTCGGCGGCGGCTCGTACGCCGCGTCGGGCGGTCTGCACGGCGTCGGCGCCTCGGTCGTGAACGCGCTTTCCGAGCGGCTCGACGTCGAGGTGGACCGCGGCGGCAAGGTCTACGCGATGTCGTTCCACCGCGGCGAACCCGGGATCTTCACGGACACGGGGGAGAAGCGGCCCGACGCGCCCTTCCGCCCGTTCGAGGACAAGAGCGAGCTGCGCGTCATCGGCAAGGCTCCGCGCGGCGTGACCGGCACACGGATCCGGTACTGGGCCGACCGCCAGATCTTCACGAAGGACGCGGCCTTCCAGCTGAAGGACCTCGAGACGCGCGCCCGTCAGACGGCGTTCCTCGTGCCGGGACTCGAGATCCTGGTCCGCGACGACCGGGATCGCGGCCCGCAGACCCCAGCGGCATCCGCGGAGGGCGTGCTCGCCGGCGTCGTCGACGAGGTGCCCCGCGAGATCTCCTACCGCTACGAGGGCGGCATCTCCGAGTTCGTCGACTACCTCGCGACCGATCCGCCGGTGACGGACAACTGGCGCATCCAGGGGGAGGGCACCTTCAAGGAGACCGTCCCCGTGCTGCAGGCCGACGGCCACATGATCGCGACCGAGGTCGAGCGCACCTGCGCGGTCGACGTCGCGCTGCGCTGGGGCACCGGATACGACACGACGGTGCGCTCGTTCGTCAACATCATCGCGACCCCCAAGGGCGGCACGCATCAGCAGGGGTTCGAGCAGGAGCTGCTGAAGGTGCTCCGATCGCAGGTCGAGCAGAACGCCCGCAGGCTCAAGGTCGGCAACGACAAGCTCGAGAAGGACGACGTGCTCGCCGGGCTCACCGCCGTGCTCACGGTCAACGTGCCCGAGCCGCAGTTCGAGGGGCAGACGAAGGAGATCCTCGGAACCCCTGCGGTGCGGCAGATCGTCGCGCAGGTGCTCCGCAAGGACCTCGCGCAGCGTTTCAGCTCCACGAAGCGCGACGACAAGAATCAGGCGTCGCAGCTCCTCGACAAGATCGTCTCCGAGATGAAGGCGCGCGTCTCTGCGCGGGCGCACAAGGAGACGCAGCGTCGCAAGAACGCCCTGGAATCCTCCACGCTGCCGACGAAGCTCGTCGACTGCCGCACGAACGAGGTCGCACGCAGCGAGCTCTTCATCGTCGAGGGCGACTCGGCGCTCGGCACCGCCAAGAACGCCCGCAACAGCGAGTTCCAGGCACTGCTGCCGATCCGCGGCAAGATCCTCAACGTGCAGAAGGCGTCGGTCAGCGACATGCTGTCGAACGCCGAGTGCGCATCGATCATCCAGGTGATCGGCGCAGGGTCGGGTCGCACCTTCGACATCGACTCCGCCCGCTACGGCAAGGTGATCCTGATGAGCGACGCCGACGTCGACGGCGCGCACATCCGCACCCTCCTGCTGACGCTGTTCTTCCGGTACATGCGGCCGCTGATCGAGGACGGCCGTGTCTTCGCCGCCGTGCCGCCGCTGCATCGGGTCATCGTGATGAATCCCGGCTCGAAGCCGAACGAGACGATCTACACCTACAGCGAGCAAGAGATGCACGCGCTGCTGGCGAAGCTCCGCAAGTCGGGCAAGCGCTGGCACGAGCCGATCCAGCGCTACAAGGGTCTCGGTGAGATGGATGCCGAGCAGCTGGCCAACACCACCATGGACCGCTCCGGGCGCCTGCTGCGCCGGGTGCGCATGGAGGATGCCGAGGCGGCCGGTCGCGTCTTCGAGCTGCTCATGGGCAACGAGGTCGCCCCGCGCCGCGAGTTCATCATCGACTCCTCCGGGCGCCTGTCGCGCGAGGCCATCGACGCCTGATCGCGTCAGCGGACCGTCGCGAGGGCTGCCTCGTAGACGCCGACGAGCGCGGCGCGGTGCGTCGTCTGCGCGATCTGCTCGCGATGCGCGACGGCGGCGGCGCTCAGCCGAGCGACCTGCGCGGGATCGTCGCGCAGGCGCGCCAGGACGGCGGCGAGGCCAGCGGCATCCGGGGTCGGGGTGACGATCCCGCCGCCGGGCGGCAGCGTCTCGGCCAGATCGGGGTCCGTGACGACCACGGGGAGGCCGGAGGCGATCGCCTCGAGCAGCACCATGGGCTGATTGTCGAAGTCGAGCGAGCTCGAGACCAGCACATGCGCCCGACGCATCGCCGCGAGGACCTCGGACTGCGGCACCGGTCCGTGGACCTCGACGCGGCCGTCGGCGATCTGGGCCGCATGTCGCGATACCGCGCCTCGGGAGACCCCGTCGCCGTACAGGTGCGCGACGATGCCCGGCACCTGGCCGACGGCGTCG
This sequence comes from Microbacterium sp. A8/3-1, assembly GCF_040267695.1. NCBI lineage: Bacteria > Bacillati > Actinomycetota > Actinomycetes > Micrococcales > Microbacteriaceae > Microbacterium > Microbacterium sp. A8/3-1. The sequence continues at coordinate 651,085 of NZ_CP158357.1, forward strand.
AGGAAGACCTCCGGACGCTTCTCGGGTGACAGCCGCCCGCACCACATCACCTGCAAGGGCTCACCGGGTCGAATCACGCGCGCTTCGGCATCGCCTATGTCATCCAGGACCGACTGCTCGAGGCCGTTCGACAGCACGGTGATCGGGGTGTCCACGCCCTGGGCGAGGAGCTTCTCGGCGAAGTGGGCGGAGGGCACGATCACCTGGTCGGCATGGTTCGCCTGACTGACCATGAGCCGCCACATCCGCCGGGCCGTCCGCGTGCGGGTGTACGGAGCCGAGGAGTCGACGCGGGCGCGGTCGTGGCTCATCCGCCGCCGGTGCATCCCGGCGAGCAGCGCCGTGGTCACGCTCGGCAGCGGGAGGACCGAGCGCGTGTAGACGTCGATCCGGCCGTGCATGGTCTGCACGATCGGGATGCCGAGCGCCCTCGCTGCCGCGAACCCCGCGAGGGCGGCGAACATCTCTGTGTGCACGTGCACGACGTCGACCGCGCGGCTTCGGAGCTCGTCCTGCAGGAAGGCCGCGGCGGCCGACGGCGTCCAGGTGAACGGGTAGCCGTCCGGTGCGAAGCCCCGGGCAGTGGGAAGCCGGACGACCGCGGGGTCGGTGCTCGGCTCGGCGAGCGGGGCGAAGACCAGCACGTCGTGTCCGTCGCGCTCCAGCTCCTCCTTGTGCGCCTTGATCACCGTCTGCACACCGCCGAGCGTGGGCAGGTAGTAGTCGGTCACCAGGGCGATGCGCACCCCCTCAGACTAGGGCCGCTATGGTGAAGAGCATGTCCGGAGCCCGTGTGCTGGTGACGGGGGCGAGCGGGTTCCTCGGCGGTCACGTCGTGCGTGATCTGCGCTCTCACGGGTTCGAGGTCTTCGCCGCGGGGCGCAACGTCGCCGCCCTCGCGAAGGTCGCCGACGGAGAGCATCTCATCATCGGCGATCTGGCGTCCCTGGCGTCCGCGGAGCTTCCCGTCGACGCCGTGATCCACTGCGCCGCCCTCTCGACGCCCTGGGGCCCGTGGAGGGCCTTCCGTGAGGCGAACATCGAAGGGACGGCGCATGTCGTCGAGTTCGCCCGCCGCAACGGCGTGCGAAGGGTCGTGCATGTGTCCTCGCCGAGTGTCTACGCGGCACCGCGTGATCGCGTCGCCATCCGCGAGGACGACGTGGACACACGCAATCGCCTCAACGGATACATCCGCTCGAAGATCGCCGCCGAGGCCCTTCTCCAGGACGCCCGGCGGGCGGCGGCCTTCCCGGAGCTCGTGATCGTGCGACCCCGGGGTCTGATCGGGGCGGGGGACCCGAGCCTGGTGCCGCGTCTGCTGGACGTGCATCGTCGCGTCGGGATCCCGCTGTTCGACGGGGGAGGGAACCTGATCGATGTCACGGCGGTCGAGAACGTGGCGACGGCGCTCCGGCTCGCGCTCGATGCCGGCGATCCCGCGGGTGGCGTGTACAACATCACCAACGACGATCCCCGGCCGTTCCGCGACCTGCTCACGACCCTTCTCGAGCTCATGGGAGAGGTGCCTCGGATGCGCCCCATGAACAGACGGTTCGCGTGGATGCTGGCCTCGGCCCTCGATGCCGTCTGCCGTGTGATCCCCGGTCGCCCGGAACCGCCTCTCACCCGCTACACGCTGAGCACGATCGCCTACTCGCAGACTCTCGATCTCACGCGGGCGAAGGCCGAGCTCGGCTACCGGCCGCTCGTGTCGCTCGACGAGGCGCTCGCCCGTGCGGCCGCCGACCAGAAGGCGCACGCGTGAGCGCGCGTCTGCGGCACTACGTCTGCGGGAGCACGGCGCATGATCTCTCCGCCATGTTCCGCGGCGGCGCGCGCGAGTCGCGCGAGTTCCCCTCCGGCGTGTTCCTGTTCGACGGCTCGGACGGACGGCGCGTGCTCTTCGACACCGGCTACGCACCCGGCACCTGGCGCACGGGGTGGCGGGGCGCGGCCTACCGCCGCCTGCTCCCGCCGAAGGTCGAAGTCGGTGACGACATCGCCCGGCAGCTGGCCGACGACGGCGTCGACCCGTCGTCCATCACCCACGTCGTGCTCTCCCACCTGCACCCCGACCACATCGGGGGGATCGCGAGGTTCCCCACGGCGACCTTCGTGATGACGTCGGGCCAGCGGAATTCGCTGGCCGCACCGCGCCTGCGCGCCGGCATCCTCACGGGTCTCCTTCCGGACTGGTTCGACGACGCGAGGCGGATCGTGCTCGACGACGAGGCGTTCCAGGTGATCGATCTCGGCGGCATCCCCCTCCGCGGCGCGGATCTCTTCGGCGACGGGTCCGTCGTCGTCGTGGATCTTCCCGGCCACGCGGACGGGCACATCGGCGCGCTGGTGGACGGGCGCGTCCTGCTCGCCGGGGACGCGGCATGGGGGCGGGACCTGCTCGCGGCGACCGCCGACCTCCGCGCGATCCCTCGGGCCGTGCAGCACGACCACGTCGCCTACCGACGAACGGCCGTGCTCCTGCAGGACGTCGCCGCCGCCGGCATCCGCATCATCTGCAGTCACGACCCCCTCGGAGCGAAGGAGCTGCTGGACTGATGTCGACGCTGCGCATCCTTCGGGAGTTCGCCGCCGTGCGGTGGGGACGGCCCCTGCGCACGCGCGCGGCTGTCGAACGGCGCCAGGCGCGTCTCCTGAGGCGTCACCTCCGGTTCCTGCGGCACCGATCACCGCATTTCCGTCGGCTGCTCGAGACGCACGCCTTCGCCGAGCTCCCGCTCATGGACAAGAGCGTGATGATGGGCCGCTTCGACGAGATCAACACGGTCGGCGTGCAGCGCGACGAGGCCCTGGCCCTGGCCATCGCGAACGAGCGGTCCCGCGAGTTCGACGCCGACCTCGGGGAGAACTCCGTAGGCCTCTCCAGCGGCACCAGCGGGCACCGCGGACTCTTCATCGTCTGCCCGAGGGAGCGGGACGCCTGGGTCGGCACCGTGCTCGCGCGGACGCTGCCGCGCGGACGGCTCACGGGGCATCGCATCGCCCTCTTCCTGCGCGCGGACAACAGCCTGTACGAATCGGTCGGCTCGAAGGTGGTCTCGTTCTCCTACTTCGACGTGTACGCCGACATGGACGAGAACATCCGACGCCTCGAGGCGTACCGGCCGACCATCCTCGTCGCACCGCCCTCGGTCCTCCGTCTGATCGCCCGCGCGGCGGACGCCGGGCGCTTCCGCACCGTTCCGCAGAAGGTGTACGCGGTCGCCGAGGTGCTCGAGATCGCCGACGAGGAGCGGATCGCGACGTCGCTGCGGCAGCCGAGGATCCACCAGCTCTATCAGTGCACCGAGGGCTTCCTCGCGCACACCTGCGAGGCGGGCGTGATCCACCTGAACGAGGACAGCGTTCTCTTCGAGCGCGAGCAGCTCGACGACCAGCGGTTCACGCCGATCGTCACGGATCTCCGCCGCCGCGCGCAGCCGATCGTGCGCTATCGGCTCGGCGACGTGCTGCGCGCCCGTACGGGCCCGTGCCGGTGCGGGAGCGCCCTCGCGGCGATCGAGCGCATCGAGGGGCGGGTGGGGGACACTCTGGTGTTCCGCGGGCTCGACGGTCGTCGGGTCCCGGTGTTCGCCGACGTCATGTCGCGTGCGCTGCTCTATGCCGAGGGCTTCGACGAGTATCGAGTGGTGCAGACGAACGCGTCGCTGCTCGAGATATCCCTGGACGTGCTCGATGATCGGACGATGGGCAGCGTCACCGCCGAGGTGGATGCCCTCGCCGAGCGACTGGGCTGCGAGCGGCCGGAGATCGTCTTCCTGCCGTACATGCGGGACGGATCGGTGAAGCTGCGCCGTGTGGCGCGGACCTGGAGGGGGGATGCCGATGAGGAGCTGTGAGATCGTCGGCTGGGGCAGCGTGCTGCCCGAGCGGACCGTGCGCTTCGGCGACGAGGTGCGCTATCGCATCGCGGACGACATGTCGCATCTGGACATGCTGGCGGCGGCGTGCGAGCGGGCCCTGACGCGCGCCGGTATCGGCATCGAAGAGGTGGATCTCGTCCTCGGGGCGTCGGCGGCCGGCATCCAGCCGATCCCGTGCACGGCGGCGCTGGTCCTCGAGCGGTTGACTCTCGAGGGGAATGCTGCGGCGTTCGACGTGAACTCGACCTGCACCAGCTTCATCACCGCGCTCGACGTCGCCTCGCGGTACCTCGATTCCGGCGACCACGACACGATCCTCGTGTTCTCGGGCGATGTCGGGACACGGTTCCTCAACCCCGACCAGCGGGAGAGCTACGAGCTGTTCAGCGATGCCGCGGCAGCCGTCGTGCTGCGTCGATCGGACGACCCGTCGCGTGGCGTGATCGCCAGCGCACAGCAGACCTGGCCCGCCTACGCGCACGACACCGAGATCCGCGGCGGACTCTCGCACTCGCCTGCCCAGCTCTACGCGGAGAGCGACCCCGGCGACTACCTCTTCGACATGAACGGTCGCCGCGCGCTCCTTGGGATGATGCGCGTGCTGCCCGCATTCTTCGAGCGCTTCCACGAACGCCACGGCATCGACTACGACGACGTGGCGCTGTGGGTCCCGCACCAGGCCTCCGCCGCGCTCGGCCCCATGCTCGACCGCCTGGGCATCCCGGTGGATCGCCGCGTTGACGAGGTCGCGGCGTTCGGGAACATGGTCTCCGCGTCCGTGCCGTTCATGCTCACGCGGGCTCTGGACGCGGGACGAGTGGGCGCCGGCGACACCGTGATCCTCTGCGGTACCGCCGCCGGGCTCACCGCGAACGTGCTCGCGCTGCGCCTCTGACGCCGGGACGACTCCCGTTCGTCAGACGATCGTGCGGCCGATGCTGCCGATGACCCCGTCGATGGGCTGACCGGAGCCGTCGCGACGCGCTCCGGGCTCCGGGAGCTTGCGCACCGCGCCGGTCGGGTCGACGGCCTGTGCGGGGCTCGGACCCACCCAGGCGACCGTGAGCCGGTCCTCGCCCTTCAGGAACGAATGCGCCCGCACACCGCCGGTCGCGCGACCCTTCGCCGGGTATTCGCTGAACGTCGAGACCTTCGCCCGCCCCGGGTCGGTGCCCGGCAGGATGCTGTCGCCGCCCGAGACCGTCGCGACGACCGCGTCGGAGCCCGGGGCGACCACGCCGAAGAAGAGCACGGAGGCGCCGGCGGAGAGCTTGACGCCCGCCATTCCGCCGGCAGGAGCGCCCTGCGGCCGGACCGCGGATGCCGCGAAGTGCAGCAGCTGCGCATCGGTCGTCACGAAAACGAGTTCGGCGTCGTCCGGCGCCTCGGCCGCGCCGACCACGGTGTCGCCGGGCTTCATGCCGATGACCTCGAGCTCGGGACGGACCGGGAGGGATGCCGGGACGATGCGCTTGACGGTGCCCTGAGCCGTGCCGAGAGCGATCGGCGTCTCGCTGTCGAAGCGCACGAAGCCGATTATCCGCTCGTTCTTGGACAGAAGTCCGAGGTAGTCGCGGAGAGGCGTCCCGGCTGCGAGCTGCACGGATGTCGCGGGCACGGACGGGAGATCGACGGGGGAGAAGCGCATGACGCGGCCTGCGCTGGTCAGCGCGCCGAGCTCCGCCCGCACCGTGGTCTCGACGGTCGTCAGGATGGCGTCGTGCTTGCTCCGTCGAGCCGGAACGCCGAGCTCCTGTCCCTCGACGCGGTCGACGCGCACGGCGCGGCCGGTCGTGGAGAGCACGAGCACGGTGGGGGCGTCGGCGATCTGCAGGTCGACGGATCCCTTCGTGGCGCGCGGCTTCGGGGGAGCGGCGTTCATGAGCAGTGTGCGGCGCGGGGTGCCGTAGGCATCGGCGGCGGCATCCAGCTCGCGTGCGACCACAGCACGGAGCAGCACCGGGCTCTCCAGCAGTTCGCGCAGCGCGGCGATCTCCGCGAGCAGGGAGTCGCGTTCCGCCTCCAGCTCGATGCGGGAGAACTTGGTGAGTCGGCGCAGACGCAGCTCGAGGATGTACTCGGCCTGCAGCTCGCTCAGATCGAAGACCGAGCGCAGCCGCGCTCGAGCCTGCTCCGAGTCGTCGGACGAGCGGATGACCTGGATGACCTCGTCGATGTCGAGGATCGCGATGAGCAGCCCCTCGACGAGGTGCAGGCGCTCCTCACGGCGGGCCAGACGGTAGCGGCTGCGTCGGGTGATGACCTCGAGGCGGTGGCCGACGTAGACGCTCAGCATCTCCTTGAGGCCGAGCGTGCGCGGCTGGCCGTCGACGAGAGCGACGTTGTTGATGCTGAAGGAGTCCTCCAGCGGCGTCAGCCGGTAGAGCTGCTCGAGCACGGCGTTCGGGTCGAAGCCGGTCTTGATGCCGATAGCGACGCGCAGACCGTGGTTGCGGTCGGTGAGGTCGGTGACGTCGCTGATGCCCTGCAGCTTCTTCGCCTGGACCGCGTCGCGGATCTTCTCGATGAGACGCTCGGGGCCGACCATGTACGGCAGTTCCGAGACGATGATGCCGGTGCGCCGCGGTCCGAGCGGCTCGACCGAGACCTTGCCGCGCACCTTGAGCGCGCCGCGGCCGTTCGTGTAGGCGTCCTTGACGCCGTCGAGCCCCATCAGGATGCCCCCGGACGGGAAGTCCGGGCCCGGGACGAACTCCATGAGCTCCTCGGTGGTGGCATCCGGGTTCTCGAGCAGGTGCGTCGCGGCGGCCACGACCTCGATGAGGTTGTGGGGCGCCATGTTCGTCGCCATGCCGACCGCGATGCCGCTGGCGCCGTTGACCAGGAGGTTCGGGAACGCCGCGGGGAGCACCGCCGGCTGCTGGAACTGACCGTCGTAGTTCGGGATGAAGTCGACGACGTCCTCATCGAGGTTCTCGGTCAGGGCCATCGCGGGAGCCGCCAGGCGCGCCTCGGTATACCGGGCGGCGGCCGGCCCGTCGTCGAGCGAGCCGAAGTTGCCGTGTCCGTCGACCAGCGGTACCCGCAGCGCCCACTCCTGAGCGAGCCGTACGAGGGCGTCGTAGATCGCGGTGTCGCCGTGGGGGTGCAGCTTTCCCATGACCTCGCCGACGACGCGGGCGCTCTTGACGTGGCCGCGATCGGGGCGCAGGCCCATCTCGGCCATCTGGTACAGGATTCGACGCTGCACCGGCTTCAGACCGTCGCGTGCGTCGGGCAGGGCGCGCGAGTAGATCACCGAGTACGCGTACTCGAGGAACGAGCCCTGCATCTCGCTTCCGAGGTCGATGTCCTGGATGCGTTCCTCGACGGGCTCGGGCGGCGGGGTTTTCGGCATGGACTTCCTGGGGGCGTAGAGGAGCCTGTGTCAGACTGGCTCGGATGTCCTTCATTCTACCGTCCGAGTCGCCCGGTGCCCGGAGCATCGTCGGGGTGGCGGACGACCTGTTCGCCGCGCTGCGCGGTGAATCCGCCGTGCTGCCGCGCGCGGAATCGGTGGTGCTGGTCGTGATCGACGGCCTCGGTGCCATCAGCCTCCGCGCGCACGCCGGCCATGCCAGGGCGCTCACGGCGGGGATGGCGAAGCGCGATGTCGCGCACTCGGTCTTCCCCTCGACGACGGCCGCGGCATTGACGAGCATCGTCACGGGAGTGTGGCCCGGCGAGCACGGTCTCGTCGGATACCGGGTGCTCGACCGGAGTCGAGACGTGCTGGTCAACCAGCTGAGCGGCTGGGAGACCGACGGGATCGATCCGCTGGTCTGGCAGCCGGCGGAGACGATCTTCGAACGGGCGACCGCGCGAGGACACGGGAGCTTCGCCGTGGGCGTCGCCGCCTACGCCCGCAGCGGCTTCACCAGGGCGACGTTGCGCGGGGCCGAGTTCGTCGCCGCCACCACGCCCGCGGATCGCGTGGCGACCGCCTACGACCTCGCGCAGCGGCATCCGGGTTCGCTGGTCTACTGCTACCTGCCGGAGGTCGACAAGGCCGGCCACAAGCACGGCGTCGATTCGCCCGAATGGGTGACCGCGCTGGAGGACATCGACGCAGCCCTCGCGGTGCGCGCACCGGCGGGAGTCGGGGTGCTCGTCACGTCCGATCACGGGATGGTCGATGTCCCGGCGAATCGGCAGGTCGTGCTCGGGGAGGAGCATCTCGCCGGCATCCGCCATGTGGGCGGTGAGCCGCGGATGCTGCACGTCTACCTGGAACCGGATGCCGACCGCGCCGCGGTCACCGCGCGCTGGCGCGCCGATCTGGACGGCGCGGCCGATGTCGTCACGCGCGACGAAGCCATCGGACACGGGCTGTTCGGCCCGACGGTCGGCGCCGCGGCGGCGTCACGGATCGGGGACCTGCTGGTCGCCGCCCGCGGCGCGGGTGCCGTGTACGACGGTACGGCGGCGGATCAGCGCGGCCGGGGAATGGTCGGACAGCATGGCGGCCTCACACCGGAGGAACGTCAGGTTCCGCTGATCAGGCTCGGTGCCTTCGCCCGCTGAGGCCTGTGCTCCTCGTCGGTGCTCTTCGTCCGCGCGGGTCTATTCGTCGGTGCGGGCGCCGAAGACGATCTCGTCCCACGACGGCATGGCGTTGCGGCGCCGTCGGCGTGCACCGCTATCCGCCGCGTCGCCGCCGGACGGCTTGGGCGTCGGCGCCGCAGGCTCCGGCTCGTCGGCCGGCTGGTCGAACGCGTCGAACAGCGAGATCGGGCTCTGTCCGCCGTCGGACTCCTCGACGTCGTCGATCAGCGGTGCGGTCTCGCGCTGACCGCGGCGGCGGCGGAGCGCCTCGAGCAGATCGGCGGTCTCGGGGTTGGTCTTCTGGGACTCGGGCGCGCGATTGATCGCGGCGTCCTGTGCAGCGGCGTCGGACCGCTCCGGCAGGGACGGGTCCTCCACGCCGCCGTCCGGCGTAGGCAGCAGCCGAGGACCGAAGGCGCCGGAGTCGAACCGGCTCTCGTCCTTGTACGGCGAGGTGGTGCGCTCGTGGTCAACGGCGCGCAGGCGGGGGATGAGCCCCTCGGGCAGCGAGCCCTGGCGCGAGAGCTGCGTGGCGTCGGCGTTGAGTGGCGCCAGCGCGCTGCGGCGGGGGTCGAAGCTCCAGCGCGCGTCGTGGTCGACGTCGTTGGCGGTGAACTCCAGCTTGATGACCCAGCCGGATTCCTCTTTCCAGCTCGCCCAGCGCTCCGAGGATGCGGCGACGTCGGCGAGCTTGTCGCGCACGGCGGCGCCGAACGTCGGCTGCGCGTCGGGCTCGACCTCGCTCCCGATCAGGACCGGCACGGCGAGCGCCTGACCGATGATGTGCTCGCGCTCCGCGAGGACCGGACCTTCGAAGCGCGCGACGTCGTCGACGCTGATCCCGAGGAGCTCGGAGACCTCGATCGCGGTGAGTCCGGCGCGGATCTGCGCCTGGATGTCACGAGGACTTGCGGCGAGCCGCTGACCCGCCGGCTCCGCCTGGCGAGTGGCGCGTCGGATCTCGCGCTGCAGCACGTCGTCGATGGGCAGCGCGAAGCGCTCGCCCGACTCGGTGGCGAGTACGAGCACTCCTGCCTCTGTGCCGACGATGGTGACGTTTTCCATGCGAATGCCCCTCTGATGGGTGTGCGTTCATGGTGCCACGCGACGGCCGCTGCGACCGGGAATAGCCTGGGCGTGCCGTGAGTTTGGTATGTCGCACGGACCGGCATTTGCTTATTGCGTTCGGGTCGTGCAAACTATGGCCGCCGATTACCCGACGGCGCACCACCCACTCGCACCATGAAAGTGGAGATCTACCGCATGGCAACCGATTACGACGCTCCCCGCAAGAGTGAAGACGACTCCGAGTCGATCGAAGCCCTCAAGGAGCGTGTGCCGGACAAATCCTCCGGCTCAAGCGGGGACGAAGACTCCGACAACCCGTCGAACTTCGACCTCCCGGGTGCCGACCTTTCCGACCTCGAGCTCGACGTCGTCGTGCTGCCCGCGCAGCAGGACGAGTTCACATGCATGAGCTGCTTCCTCGTGAAGCACCGCTCGCAGCTCGACCACGAGGGCGCATCCGGGCCCATCTGCAAGGAGTGCGCTGCGTAGCAGCCCTCTGAGCGACGTCTCACGCGCCCCCGATCATCCGATCAGGGGCGCGCTGTCGTCTGCGGCGCCCTTCTCAGTGGGCGGCGCGGATGGCGGCGGCGAGACGGTCCGGCGTCCTGCTGGAGATCGTCCACGCCTCGACCGGGTCGTCCTGGTCGGTGTCCGGCACGACGACGATGCCGTCGATGCCCCCGCGGATCAGGTGCCAGCCACGTGCCGGGAGGCCGGGGCCGCGCGCCTGCCGAGCGTCCTCACCCGTGAGCGCGACCGGCTCGCCGAGGAAGCGGGCATCGATGTGCGCGCGTCCGACCCGCAGCGTCGTGCCTTCGACCGAGACGACAGGGGCGGCGGCGATGAAGGACGTCACGAGGACCGCCGATACGGCCGCCCCCGCGATCAGTGCGACGGTCGAGCCGACCGGCACGAAGATGAGCGAGACCATGGGTCCGGCGAGTGCGACGGTGACGAGCAGCCAGAGGCTCGGAGCGAGCCGTTCGCGGTAGCGCGGACGTGCGTCTGTGGCGGTGTTCTGCATTAGCCTCATGGGGTGACCGATTCCGTTGATGTCCCCATTATCGCCGCTGTGGTCCCCGGATACGCCCACCCGGGCGATGCCGGTGCCGACCTGGTGGCCGCGGAGGCCGTCCGTCTCGAGCCGGGGGAGCGCGCCCTCGTCGCCACCGGCGTGCGTATCGCGCTGCCCGACGGATTCGCCGCCTTCGTCGTGCCGCGGAGCGGACTCGCGGCGAAGCATGGCATCTCGATCGTGAACTCTCCCGGAACGGTCGACGCCGGGTACCGCGGCGAGATCAAGGTGAGCCTGATCAACACCGACATCCGGAACGCGTACGATGTGGCCGTCGGCGATCGCATCGCGCAGCTGATCGTCATGCCCGTGACACGCGCCACGTTCATCCCGGTCGACGAGCTGCCCGACAGCGTCCGCGGCGATGGGGGCTTCGGCTCCACCGGGTACCAGGCAGGGCTCCACCAGAACGAAGCAGGACAAGGCTGATGACTGACAACAATGCGACCCCCTCGAAGTCGGCGCCCGACGACCGGGCCACCGAGGGACCCTTCGACGATTCCGAGGCGAACCCGGTTCGGCCCTACATCGACCTCGGCGGGATCAAGATCCTGCCGCGCGAGGGACTGAACCTGCGCCTCGAGGTCGAGGAGCAGTCCAAGCGAATCGTGGCTGTCGGCCTCGACTACGCGGACTCCTCGCTGCAGGTGCAGCCCTTTGCCGCGCCGCGGTCCGGTGGGCTCTGGGATGAGACCCGCGTGCAGCTGCGCGATCAGGTCAAGGCGCAGGGCGGTCGGGTCGAGGAGCGCGAGGGCGCCCTGGGCAAAGAGCTGCTGGCCGAGGTGCCCGCGACCGCGAACGAGGGATCGGGCCTCCGGCTGGCGCGGTTCATCGGGATCGACGGTCCGCGCTGGTTCCTTCGCGGTGTGATCGGCGGGGCGGGAGCATCCGACCCCGAGGCGGCCGCCAAGGTCGAGGACCTCTTCCGTTCGATCGTGGTCGTCCGCGGCAGCGCCCCGATGCCTCCGCGCGACCTGATCCCCCTGAAGATGCCGGCGACGCCGGGATCCGCGTGACCGAGCCCGGTCCGGGCGACGAGCGCGAGCAGAGCGCGTCGGACATCCTCGGCGCTGCCCTCGGCGGTGCCGCACGCCGCGCTGGTCTGGATCCCGCGGAGAGCGCGAGCACGCACAAGGTCGTCTGGTCCGCGATCGGAGGATGGCGCGGCATCCTGGAATCCGTCCTGCCCAGCCTGGCGTTCGTGATCCTCTTCACGATCAGTCCGGAGCCGCTGATCCTCGCCCTGGGCGTCTCCGTCGGCCTCGCTGCGGTCTTCACGGTCGTGCGCCTCCTGCAGAAGTCACCGCCCTCCGCCGCGCTCGGCGGACTGATCGCCGCCGCTGCGGCTGCCGCCCTCGCCCTGTGGACGGGGCGCGGGCAGGACAACTTCGTCCCCGGCCTCATCACGAACGCGGCCTACGGAACCGTGATCCTCGTGTCGGCGCTGATCGGCTGGTCGCTGATCGGGATCGCCGTGGGATTCCTGATGGGGGAGGGCACGGCCTGGCGCGCGGATCGTCGCAAGCGCCGGGCCTTCTTCTGGCTCGGGATCGCGTGGGCGGCGCTCTTCTTCGCCCGCCTCGCCGTGCAGCTGCCGCTCTACCTCACCGAGCAGGTCACGGCGCTCGGCACGTTGAAGCTCATCATGGGCCTCCCGCTGTTCGCGCCGCTGATCGCGGTCACCTGGCTCGTGGTGCGAGCTCTCTATCCGCGCGCGTCCGGGAGCGACGAACCCGCCGAGGCATGATAGATTTATCTTGACATCAAGATAAATCGCAGGCTTTCGCCAGCGACTCCCGCGGGGCAGACTGGTTAGGTCCGCCTTCCTAGCCGCAGGGGCTCCCTGGCGAGCAAGATGGAGGCGCCTGTCGCTCCCATCCGAATAGAAGGAGACGGATTCGTGTCCACGGTGAACAGCTTCGGTGCCAAGAGCACCCTGACGGTCGGCAGCACCGACTACGAGATCTTCCGCATCGACACGGTGCCCGGTTTCGAGAAGCTCCCCTTCAGTCTCAAGGTCCTCCTGGAGAACCTGCTCCGCACCGAGGACGGCGCGAACGTGACGAAGGCGCAGATCGAGGCCCTCGGGTCCTGGGATGCCGCGGCGGAGCCGAACACCGAGATCCAGTTCACGCCGGCCCGCGTGGTCATGCAGGACTTCACCGGAGTTCCCTGCATCGTCGACCTCGCCACCATGCGCGAAGCCGTCACCGCGCTCGGCGGCGACGCGAACAAGATCAACCCGCTCTCGCCGGCCGAGATGGTCATCGACCACTCCGTCATCGCCGACCTGTTCGGCTCGGAGAACGCCCTCGAGCGCAACGTCGAGATCGAGTACGAGCGCAACGGCGAGCGCTACCAGTTCCTCCGCTGGGGCCAGACGGCCTTCAGTGACTTCAAGGTCGTCCCCCCGGGCACCGGCATCGTCCACCAGGTGAACATCGAGCACCTGGCGAAGGTCATCTACGACCGCGACGTCGACGGCGTGCTCCGCGCCTACCCCGACACCTGCGTCGGCACCGACTCGCACACCACGATGGTCAACGGCCTGGGCGTGCTCGGCTGGGGCGTCGGCGGCATCGAGGCCGAGGCCGCGATGCTCGGTCAGCCCGTGTCGATGCTGATCCCGCGTGTCGTGGGCTTCAAGCTCAGCGGCGAGATCCCCGCCGGCGTCACCGCGACCGACGTCGTGCTCACGATCACCGACCTGCTGCGCAAGCACGGCGTCGTCGGCAAGTTCGTCGAGTTCTACGGCGAGGGCGTCGCATCCGTCCCGCTCGCCAACCGCGCGACCATCGGCAACATGTCTCCCGAGTTCGGCTCCACCGCCGCGATCTTCCCGATCGACGACGTGACCCTCGACTACCTGCGCCTCACCGGTCGCAGCGAGGAGGCCGTCGCGCTCGTCGAGTCGTACGCCAAGGAGCAGAAGCTCTGGCACGACTCGGCGCACGAGCCGACCTTCAGCGAGTACCTGGAGCTCGACCTCGGCACCGTCGTCCCGTCGATCGCCGGCCCGAAGCGCCCGCAGGACCGCATCCTCCTCTCGGAGGCGAAGTCGCAGTTCGAGCAGGACATCCTGGCGTACGCATCGGCCTCGACCTCGGACTCCGTCGTCGATCTCGAGTCGAAGCACTCCTTCCCGGCATCCGACCCCGGTTCGGTCCCCGGCGAGGAGGAGCCCACGACGACGCGTCCGGTGCACATCAACAGCGGCGCCCCGGCGAACGCGTCGAAGCCTGTGCCGGTCACGACGCCGTCGGGCGAGAAGTACATCCTCGACAACGGCGCCGTCACGCTCGCGGCCATCACGTCGTGCACGAACACCTCGAACCCCTCGGTCATGATCGCCGCGGGTCTCGTCGCGCGCAAGGCGCTCGAGAAGGGCCTGAAGCAGAAGCCGTGGGTCAAGACCACGCTCGGCCCGGGCTCGAAGGTCGTCACCGACTACTACGAGAAGTCCGGTCTCGACAAGGACCTCGAGGGCCTCGGCTTCTACACGGTCGGCTACGGCTGCACGATCTGCATCGGCAACTCGGGCCCGCTCATCGAAGAGGTCTCCGCGGCCATCAACGACCACGATCTCGCGGTCACGGCCGTCCTCTCCGGAAACCGCAACTTCGAGGGGCGCATCAGCCCCGACGTGAAGATGAACTACCTCGCCAGCCCGCCGCTGGTCATCGCATACGCGCTGGCCGGATCGATGCACTTCGACTTCGAGAACGACGCACTGGGCAAGGGCACCGACGGCAACGACGTGTTCCTCCGCGACATCTGGCCGACGCCCGCCGAGGTGCAGGAGCTCGTCGACTCGTCGATCTCCCGCGAGCAGTTCATCAAGCAGTACGCGACCGTGTTCGACGGCGACGAGCGCTGGAAGAGCCTTCCGACGCCGGATGACGCGATCTTCCAGTGGGACGACAACTCGACCTACGTCCGCAAGGCTCCGTACTTCGACGGCATGACGATGGAGCTCACCCCGGTGCGCGACATCGAGGGTGCGCGCGTGATGGCGACGCTCGGCGACTCGGTCACGACCGACCACATCTCGCCGGCCGGAAACATCAAGGCCGGCACGCCCGCGGCCCAGTACCTCACCGAGCACGGTGTCGACCGCAAGGACTTCAACTCCTTCGGCTCCCGTCGTGGCAACCACGAGGTCATGATCCGCGGCACGTTCGCGAACATCCGCCTGAAGAACATGATGGTCTCCGCGGTCAACGACGGCCAGGTCGTCGAGGGCGGCTACACCCGCGACTTCACCCTGCCGGGTGGACCGCAGTCGTACATCTACGACGCGAGCATGAACTACCAGGAGCAGGGCACCCCGCTCGTCATCTTCGGTGGCAAGGAGTACGGCTCCGGCTCGTCGCGCGACTGGGCAGCCAAGGGAACGAGCCTGCTGGGCGTCAAGGCCGTCATCACCGAGAGCTTCGAGCGCATCCACCGCTCGAACCTGATCGGCATGGGCGTCGTCCCGCTGCAGTTCCCCGCCGGCGAGAGCTGGGAGTCCCTCGGGCTCGACGGCACCGAGATCGTCTCGATCACGGGCCTGGAGGAGCTGAACGAGGGTGTCACGCCCAAGACGGTGCGCGTGACCGCGACACCGAGCGAGAACTCGCCCGAGGGCAAGCAGGCGGTCGAGTTCGACGCGGTCGTCCGCATCGACACCCCCGGTGAGGCGGACTACTACCGCAACGGCGGCATCCTGCAGTACGTGCTGCGCTCGCTCGTCTGAGCACATAACGGAGAGGGGCCCGCGTCTTCGGACACGGGCCCCTCTCCGCATGTCAAGGGGTACCCGCTCTCCGAGCTTTCCCTGCCCGGCGCGGTAGGATCGAGAGGACGTCCGGCCCCTGTCGAACGCCAGAGACAGAGCCTGTGAGGAGGTGCAGATGCCCATTCTTCCGAGCATCTCAGGACCCCGTGATCTGGACGCGCTGTCCACCGAACAGCTGGGCGAGCTCGCTGCGGAGATCCGCACGTTCCTCGTCGAGAACGTCTCCCGCACCGGCGGCCACCTCGGCCCGAACCTCGGTGTGGTCGAGCTGACGATCGCGCTGCATCGCGTGTTCTCCTCCCCGGACGATCCCTTCATCTTCGACACAGGTCACCAGTCGTACGTGCACAAGCTGCTCACCGGGCGCCAGGACTTCTCGGGTCTCCGGGTCCGCGGCGGACTCGCCGGCTATCCGCAGCGCAGCGAGAGCGCGCACGACGTGGTCGAGTCCTCGCACGCCTCGAGCTCGCTCAGCTGGGCGGACGGCGTCTCACGCGCCCTGACCGCGACGGGACGGGCCGATCGTCATGTGGTGGCCGTCGTCGGCGACGGATCGCTCACCGGCGGAATGACCTGGGAGGCGTTGAACAACATCTCCGATGACAACGACCGCAACCTCGTGATCGTCGTGAACGACAACGGTCGCTCGTACGCTCCGACGATCGGCGGGATGTCGCGGTATCTCAACCGCGTGCGCACGGCCGCGGCCTACAAGGAGCTGCACCACAAGTCGGATCGCCTGTTCCGCGCCTTCGGACCGGTCGGGCGTGCGGTGTTCCGCGGCGTCCGCGGCGGCACGCACGGCTTCCTCTCGCGTTTCACCAACAACGAGGCCCTGTATTCCAATCTCGACATCAAGTACCTCGGCCCGGTGGACGGGCACGATCTCCCCGCGCTGCTCGAGACGCTCGAGCTCGCGAAGTCCTACGGGGCACCGGTCATCGTGCATGCCATCACCGAGAAGGGCCGCGGCTATCAGCCCGCCCGCGATGACGAGGCCGACCAGTTCCATGCCGTCGGACGCATAGATCCGGCCACAGGTGAGGAGCTGTCGTCCGGCGGGCGCAGCTGGACCGACGTGTTCTCCGACTCCCTCGTCTCGATCGGCGAGCGCCGCACCGACGTCATCGCCATGACTGCGGCGATGCTCCGGCCGACGGGTCTCGCGCCGTTCGCTGAGCGCTTCCCCGATCGGGTCTACGACGTCGGAATCGCCGAGCAGCACGCCGTCGCCTCGGCCGCCGGCCTGGCCTTCGGCGGACTGCATCCTGTCGTAGCGCTGTATGCGACCTTCATGGGGCGCGCGTTCGACCAGGTGCTGATGGACGTCGCCCTGCACCGTGCCGGTGTGACCTTCGTCCTCGACCGCGCCGGCGTGACCGGCCCCGATGGCCCCAGCCACCACGGCATGTGGGATCTCGCGATGCTGCAGATCGTGCCGCACATCAGGATCGCTGCGCCTCGGGATGCTGCGCGCCTCACCGAGGCCCTCGCCGAGGCGGTCGACGTCGACGACGCACCGACCGTGATCCGGTTCCCCAAGGGAGAGGTCGCGGCCGACCTGCCGGCCATCGAACGTCTGGAGGACGGCGTCGATGTGCTCGCCCGCGGCGAGTCCGAAGACGTGCTGATCGTCGCGATCGGACCGTTCGCCGCGCTGGCCATGGACGTCGCCGACCGTCTCCGCGCTCAGGGGATCGGCGCGACGGTCATCGATCCGCGGTGGGCGATCCCCGTGCAGCCCTCCGTCGTGAAGCTCGCCGGGCAGCACCGACTGGTGATCACGCTCGAAGACGGCATCCGCGTCGGTGGCATCGGAACGCGCGTGCGCCAGGTGCTCCGCGAGGCCGGCATCGACACAGCCGTCGACGAACTGGGCCTTCCGGACGAGTTCATCGACCATGCCTCACGCGATCAGATCCTCACGGATGCGGGGCTGACCCCCTCGAAGATCGCGCAGGACATCGTCTCTCAAGTGCTCGGTACCCGGATCCCGGTCGCGCGGCAGACGGGCGAGACCGAGGCGATCGATCTGCCTCTGCGCGAACGGCGCTGACCGAGCCGCAGGCCGACGGGCCTCAGTTCAGCGCGTGCAGGGCGGCGACGACCTCGGGGGCGTTGTCGGTGCCGCGGATGGCCTGAGACAGCAGGTAGCCGTCGGTGAGGGCGTCTCCCGTGATGAGCACGTCGACGACCTCGACTCCGCAGGCCGCCCGCACCTTCTCGCCGCACAGCGCCAGAACCTGCGTGCTCAACTCGTCGTTGCGGGGGAGTTCGGCTCCCTCGAGCGAACGAACCGCGTCGCGGAGTGCCGCCGAGATGATGTTGGCGGCGCGCTCGGTGACGTTCACGACATCGAGCTCGAACACCCGCAGGTCGCGGCCCGACACGACAGGACGCCATTCGAACGACGCGTGCACGAGGTGCTGGTGCCCGGAGGCCGCGGTGAGGTGCCGTGCGGGCAGGTCCGTCGCCCGGCACCGCACATCGATGAGCTTGTACCAGTAGAACAGCGGAAAAGCGCCGTGCGAGCCGGGTGTGAGCACGACCACCTCGCCGACTCCGGGTGTTCCCGTCTTGCCCAGGCGTGCGCGGCGGATGATCGGCTTGCCGTTGCGCGTCCGGATCGCCGCCCAGCCCTCGTCGACCGTCACGAAGAACAGCTTCAGCATCGCCGGCACGACGAGGAGGACCGTGAGCACCGCCGTCCCGGTCTTGACCAGGCCACCCATCGCTCCACCACTGCTGAACATGCTGAAGATCGCGTCCACGCTCATACTCTGCACGCTGCGGCGCCGTCGGAGTCCGCTCGGAGAGCCCGCGCACCCGATGTTCACGTGGATTTCGCGGCCGATTCCTCTCCCGGTCGTCTCAGTCGATCTGCGCGAGCGTCTGCGCGACGATCTCCTCGACGACATGGAGGCTGCGCTCGCGATCGGCATCGACGAGTCCGATCCGCGTCCGACGCTCCATCACGTCGTCGACCGTCATCGCGCCCTCGGCCCGCACGGCGAACTCGACTTCCGCGCGGGTGACCGCGATGCCTTCCGCGACCTCGGCTTCCGCGTCCGCGAGGCGGGCGCGGCCGACCACGTCATCCTGGATCAGTCGGATCGACGCCGAGCGGCTCGGCGCGAGGGGCAGGCCGCGCGTGCGCACGGCCAGGTCGACGGCATCCTCCGCCATCCGTCGGTAGGTTGTGAGCTTGCCGCCGAGGACGGTGACGAATCCGCCCTCGGAGACGGCGACCAGGTGCCGGCGCGAGACATCGGCAGTGGCATCCGCACCGTTGTCGACCAGGGGACGCAGGCCGGCGAAGGAGCCGCGCACCTGGTCGCGTCGGATCGGCGTCGACACCACCCGGTTCAGGGTGGCGAGGAGGAAGGCGATCTCGGGTTCGCTCGCCTCCGCGATCCGGGGAACGGGTCCAGGCGCGCTCTCGTCGGTGAGTCCCACGATCACGCGTCGCCCTCGCTGGGGGAGAGCGAACACGTAGCGGCTGATCGAACCCTCGTGCGGAATCGTGAGGGCGGCGGACGGATCGCCGAGGTCCGCTGCGTCGAGCACGATATGCGTGCCCCGGCTGGGTCGGACGGAGATGGCGTCGTCGAGCGTGCCGGTCCACACACCCGTCGCGTTGATCACGCAGCGCGCGCGGATCTCGAACCGCTCGCCGGTGAGCTCGTCCGTCACGACCGCCCCGCCGGCGTGCAGCCGCTGGGCGCGGACGTGCGTGAGGATGCGTGCCCCCATCCCGGCTGCCGTTCTCGCCACGGTCACGACGAGCCGCGCGTCATCGACCAGTTGCCCGTCGTACGAGAGCATGCCGCCGCGGAGGCCCCGCGCGTCGAGCGCCGGGAAGAGGCGCGCCGCGGTCCGTGCCGACACGGGGCGCGGCGCGGGCAGCACAGAACGCGGAGTGCGGGCCTGCATGCGCAGAAGGTCGCCGAGAGTCATCCCCACCGCGCCGGCGCCTCGTTGCCGCCAGGTCACGCCGGGGCGGAAGGGCAGCAGCTGTGCCAGTGGACGGATGAGGTGCGGCGCGATCGCCGTCATGAGGAGGTGGCGCTCCTGGGCGCTCTCCCTCGCGGTCGCGATGTCACCGGTCGCGAGATAGCGGAGCCCACCGTGCACGAGCTTCGAGCTGAACCGGCTGGTCCCGAAGGCCAGGTCCTCGGCTTCGACGAGCGTCACGCTCAACCCCCGGGATGCGGCGTCGAGCGCGACGCCTGCTCCGGTGATCCCGCCGCCCACCACGAGCACGTCGACCTCGTCGAGGGACGACCGGTCCAGCTCTCGGCGACGGCGACGAGGATCGAGGTCGGACGGCGGGCGACTCATGCCCGCAGATGTCCGTCGAGCGCCGCGCGCAGCTCGCGCTCCCAGGCGGCTTCATCGATGAGATCGGCGACCGTGCCATGCGAGATCACGGCCGACTGTGCGATCAGGAGCAGCATCACCGCGATCTCCTGCGGCTCGCCCGTGCGCACCGAGCCGTCGTCCTGCGCGGCGCCGATGGCCGTGGCGAGCCACTGCAGGATCATCCGCTGGCTGGAGCCGACGCGCTGCAGCGTGTACCGGGTGAACGCCTCCGGCTCATCGGCGAGCAGGCGGCCGTACACCGCGTCGTTGCGGAACAGGGAGGTGAATCTCATGACGTCGTCGACGAGCGCGGAGCGGGTGCGAGCCGGAGCAGGGAACTGATCGATGAGCCCCACGACGCGCCGCAACAGGGCGGAGCGGACGACGTCGTCCGCATCGTTCCAGCTGCGGTAGATCGTCGGGCGACTCAGCGACGAGCGCCGTGCGAGTTCGGCGATGGTCACGCCGTGGACTCCGCGACGGCCGATGAGGGCGTCGGCCGCGTCGAGGACGCGGGCCTGCGTCGCGTCCCACTGCGGGCGAGCGGCGAGGAGAGCGGATCTTCCTGGTTGACGTTCTTCCATGATCTGTCACACTGTAACGCATGGAGCAAGAGAACGGCAGAGGCGCCGAGGCCGGTCCGATGCGCTGGAACGGCTGGGGAGATCCTGCCCAGGCACACGAGCTGCCACGTGCGGTGCGAGCGCTTCTGCCGCTCCTGCTGGGCCGCATCCGCCGCCCGCCGGCCGCGCCCGCACTCGACGAGGTCCGCATCGCCGAGTGCGCGCTGACCGCAGAGGACATCGCGGGGTTCGCCGACGTCGTCGGGAGCGAACAGATCGACGCGTCCGCGGAGGGGCGGATCCGACACGCCGGGGGCAGATCGACGCTCGATCTCCTCCGCCGCCGTGAGACCACCCAGCAGGTGCCGGATGCGGTCATCCGTCCCGGCAGTCACGACGAGGTGCGCGACTGCCTCGCCCTCGCCGCCGCTCGTGACATCGCAGTGATCCCGTTCGGCGGCGGCACCAGCGTCGTCGGTGCGCTCGACCCTGAGCGCGGAGCACACCGCGCCGTCATCAGCCTCGATCTCCGGCGCCTCAGCGGACTCCTGAAGCTCGACCAGGTCAGCGGCGAGGCCGTGCTGGCGGCCGGGACCACCGGGCCTGAAGCCGAGGCGCTGCTGTCGGCGCACGGCCTCGAACTGGGCCACTACCCGCAGAGCTTCCGCTACGCGACGATCGGCGGGTTCGCCGCCGCCCGATCCTCCGGACAGAACTCGGCCGGGTACGGCCGCTTCGACACGATGGTGACCGGCATCCGCGTCGCGACGCCCACCGGCGACATCGACCTCGGCCGCTCACCGGGCTCCGCTGCGGGTCCCGACCTGATCCGCGTCTTCCTCGGTTCGGAGGGGATCTTCGGCGTGATCACCGAAGTGCGCGTGCGCGTGCACCCTGTTCCGACGGAAAGGATCTTCGAGGCGTGGTCGTTCCCCGACTTCGCGAGCGGTGCGGAGGGACTGCGCGCGGTCGCGCAGCACGGCGGCGGACCGACGGTGATACGGCTGTCGGACGAAGCGGAGACCGCCGTGAGCCTGGCGCAGGTCGGCCGCATCGGAAAGGCGCTGGCGAAGGGCGCGAGCGTCGTCACCGCGTACGAGGGCGATGGCATCGCCGAGCGACGCGAGCGGACCGCCGCTCTGCTCGCGGCGGCCGGAGGAACCTCGTCCGGCCAGGGTGCCGCCGAGGAGTGGGTGTCAGGGCGCTTCGACGGACCGTACCTTCGCGACTCCCTCCTTGACGCGGGCGTCTTCTGCGAGACGCTGGAGACGGCGACCACCTGGGCGAATCTGCAGAGTCTGCGCACCGCCGTCGCGAACGCCCTGCGCGAGGGTTTCGCGGATGCCGGAGCCAAGTCGTATGTGATGTGTCATGTCTCGCACGTCTACCCGACGGGCGCATCGCTGTACTTCACCGTGCTCGCCGGCATCCGCTCCGATCCACTGAGCACCTGGCTGCCGGTGAAGGCGCGCGCGAACGACGCGATCCTCGCCGCAGGGGGCACGATCAGCCATCATCACGCGGTGGGGCGCGATCACGCACCGTGGCTGGCGCAGGAGATCGGCGAGACCGGCATCCGCATCCTGACCGCCATCAAGCGGGAGCTCGATCCGCGCGGCATCATGAACCCCGGAGCCGTCGTCGGTGCGTCGGCGCCGCTCGAGAGGATCGGCTGACGTGGGCCACATCGCCCTGCTCTCGAATCCGTACGCCGGCAAGGGGCGGGGCTTACACGCGACGGATGCCGCGGTCTCGCACCTGCGGTCGCAGGGATCCGACGTGCGCGTCTACGTCGGCGATTCCGCGTCGGCGACCGTCGAGCTCGCCGTGCGCGCGCTCGACGACGGCCCTGACGTCCTGGTGGTCGTCGGAGGAGACGGGACGCTCTCCGCGATCCTCGACGCGGTCTGCGCGGCATCCGTCCCCGTCGCGCTCGTCGCCGCCGGTACGGGCAACGACCTCGCCCGCGCGCTCGGGCTGCCGCGGCACGATCCGGCTGCCGCCGCGGAACTCGCACTGACCGGCGCCGGACGCGTGATCGACGTCGGCGAGGTGACGACCGGTGACCGCACAGCGCGATTCCTCACCATCGCCGCGCTGGGATTCGACGCCAAGGTCAGCGACCGCACGAACAGGCTTCGCTGGCCGCACGGAGCTCTTCGCTACTACCTGGCGCTCGTCATCGAACTCGCCCGCCTCCGGCCGCTGCGCTTCACGGTCGCGGTGGACGGGGAGGCGCCCGTCACAGCGCTCGGCACCCTCGTCGCGGTGGGCAACACCGCGAGCTACGGGGGCGGTATGCCGGTGTGCGTCGGAGCGGAGCCCGACGACGGGATGCTCGATCTGGTGCAGGTGGCGCAGCTCGGGCGGTTGCGGCTCCTGCGGCTGTTCCCGCTGCTCCTGAGCGGACGGCATCTCTCGCGTCCCGAAGTGCACCATCGCCGCGCACGGACGGTCACGGTGAGCGCGCCCGGTCTCGTCGTGTACGCCGACGGCGAGCGTCTCGGTGAGGACGAGTGCACCATCTCGGTGCGCGCGGCGGCGCTGACCGTGATGACCCCAGCTGAGGGAGGCCGATCATGAGCGGTTTCGATGAAGACGTCGTGATCGTGGGCTCCGGATTCGGCGGGTCGGTGGCCGCCCTGCGCCTGACCGAGAAGGGGTATCGCGTGCGGGTGTTCGAGGCGGGGCGACGCTTCGAGGACGAGGACTTCGCGAAGACGAGCTGGGACGTGCGCCGCTACCTCTGGGCGCCGCGACTCGGATGCTTCGGCGTGCAGCGCATCCACCGCTTGCCCCACGTGATGATCCTCGCGGGTGCCGGAGTGGGCGGCGGCTCGCTGAACTACGCGAACACCCTCTATCAGCCCGGCGCAGCGTTCTTCGCCGACCGGCAGTGGGCGGGACTCGCCGACTGGGAGACCGAGCTCGCGCCCCACTACGTGACGGCAAAGCGGATGTTGGGCGTCGTCGAGCGATACCCCCACAGCGGACCGGTGGAGAGGATCATGGCCGGCGCCGCCGAGGATCTCGGCGTGGGGAGCACGTTCCGTCACGCGCCCGTCGGCGTCTGGTTCGGGAAGCCGGGGGAGCGCACGGCGGATCCGTTCTTCGGCGGGGAGGGGCCAGAGCGCACCGGGTGCACGCTCTGCGGAAACTGCATGGTCGGATGCCGGGTCGGCGCGAAGAACACCCTGATGAAGAACTACCTCGCCCTCGCGGAACGTCGAGGAGCCGCCATCGAGCCGCTCCGCACCGTGACCGAGGTGCGGGCCCTCGAGAGCGGTGGGTTCGCCGTCACGACGCAGCGCAGCGGCGCGTGGCTCCGACATGGCCGGCGTACCGTGACCGCACGCCAGGTCGTGCTCGCAGCGGGCACCTGGGGCACGCAGCAGCTGCTGCACCGCATGAAGCACGCCGGGGCGCTCCCGCACGTGTCGGATGCCGTGGGCCGGCTCACCCGCACCAACTCCGAGGCGCTGGACGGCGCGGTGGCGACGAGGCTCCCTGATTCCCTCGCGCTGGCCCACGGCGTGGCGATCACGACGTCTTTCCACGTGGACGAGCACACGCATGTCGAGAACGTCCGCTACGGACCGGGCTCGAACCTGATGGGTGCACTCGCGACCGTGATGGTGCCGGGAGACCGCTCGCTCGCCCGGCGGCTCGGCGGCGTCGTGGCACGCGCCGTGCGGTCGCCGGTACGCCAGTGGCGCCTGGGGTCGTTGCGGCGCTGGAGCGAGCGCGGCATCATCGCTCTCGTGATGCAGACGGCGGACAACTCGCTCACGCTCTCGCTGCGACAGAGGCTCGGTCGCCTCACCCTGACCAGCGCTCAAGGTCATGGGGAGCCGAATCCGAGCCATCTGCCGCAGGCGCATCGCGCCGCGCGTGCCATCGCCGCGCGGATGCGCAGGGAAGGCGGCGTTCCCGCCGAGGCGCGCGGATCGTGGCCCGAGGTCTTCGGCATCCCCCTCACCGCGCATTTCCTCGGCGGGGCGGTGATCTCCGAGTCGCCGGCGAACGGCGTGATCGATGCGTACCACCGCGTGTGGGGGCATCCGGGACTGCATGTGGTCGACGGCGCGGCCGTGCCGGCGAATCCCGGGGTGAACCCTTCGCTGACGATCACCGCTCTCGCCGAGCGGGCGCTGTCGCATTGGCCGCGTCGTGGTGAGGAGGACCGGAGACCCCGTCAGTCCGGGAGCTGACCTTCGGGGGTGGAGACCGGTTCGACGCCGTCGGCCTCCAGCGCACGAGAAGCAGTCCAATGCCAGCCGTAGGCGACGCTGAACGCGCACAGAGCGAGGAGCGGCAGGGCGACGATCGGTGTGGTGATCTGGTCGAGCAGGGTGCCGTAGATGTCGTTCTCGGCCTTGGGCCAGGAGCCGACGATCAGGATGACGATCCCGCCGACCAGGAGACCGAGGCCGGCGAACGCGAAGACGTGCCGACGGACGCTCGAGACTCCGCGCAGAAGCACGCCCAGGCCGTACGCCGCACACCCGCCGATCACCGTCGCGGCCGCGGATATCGCCAGGACGTAGACCAGATGGAGCAGCGCCACGTAGAAGAAGACGACGAGGATGCCGCTCGGGTTGCCGGTCGAGATCGTGCCGACGATCGTCGCGACCGGCAGGAACAGCACGTTGAAGGAGATCAACGCGGCGAGCGCACCCCGACGGAACTCGCTCCAGCGGAACGCCATGGGGTGCTCGGCGGTGCGCGGCGATGGTCGGTCGATCATCTTCTCAGGCTAGGCCCCGAGCCCTCGGCGCACAGCGAAGCGCCCCATCCGAATCGTGAACGATCCGGATGGGGCGCCGCGCCGTGCGGTTTCGCGTTCAGCGGCTCTCGATGCCGCGGATCTGCGGAGTGTGGAACGAAGCGCCGAACGCACGGTCCGATGCACCCTCGCGGTCCAGGTACGGCGAAGCGCCACCGTCGATGAAGGGCCAGCCCGCGCCCAGGATGAGGCAGAGATCGATGTCCTCGACCTCGGGGACGACTCCCTCGTCGAGCATGAGCTTGATCTCGGTGGCGAGACCGTCCTGCACGCGCTGGAGGATGGTCGCCGCCGAGGCCGGCGCCTTGCCGACAGCCGGCTTGAGCACCTTCTCCGCCTGCTTCGTCCAGCCGGTCACCCGACCGCCCTTGTCCTTCTCTACGACCGCGTCCAACTCGGCGAGAGCGTGGAAGTTCTCGTTCGCGTAGAAGCGGTCGGGGAACGCGTGCACCATCGTGTCCTGCACGTGCGCGGCGACCTTCCAGCCGACCAGGTCGATCAGTTGGAACGGACCCATCGGGAGGCCGAGCGGACCGAAGGCCTTCTCGACATCGGCGATCGGGGTGCCCTCGTAGACGGCGCGCGCCGCTTCGCCCATGACCTTGGCGAGCAGGCGGTTCACGACGAAACCGGGCGCGTCAGCGGTGAGCACCGCGTTCTTGCCGAGGTTCTTCGCGACGACGAAGGCGGTCGAGAGTGCGGCATCCGCCGTCGCCGGCGTCTTCACGATCTCGATCAGCGGCATCACGGCCACCGGGTTGAAGAAGTGGAAGCCGACCAGGCGCTCGGGGTGCGCCAGCTTCGACCCGATCTCCTCGACCGAGAGCGACGAGGTGTTGGTCGCGAGGATCGCGTCCTCGGCGATGATCTTCTCGATTTCGCCGAACACCTGCTGCTTGACGCCCACCTCTTCGAACACGGCCTCGATCACGAAGTCGCAGTCCGCGTAGAGGCTCTTGTCGGTCGTGCCGGTGACGAGCGCGCGCAGCCTGTTCGCCGCGTCGGAGTCGAGCCGGCCCTTGGCCTCGAGCTTGCCGATCTCCTCGTGGATGTACGCCACGCCCTTGTCGACGCGCGCCTGATCCAGATCGGTGATCAGCACCGGGACCTGGAGCTTGCGCACGAAGAGCAGGGCGAACTGACTGGCCATGAGGCCCGCGCCGATGATGCCGACCTTCGTGACCTTCTTCGCGAGCTCCTTGTCGGGTGCGCCGACGGGGCGCTTCGCACGCTTCTGCACCAGATCGAACGCATACATCGAGGCGGCGAACTGGTCACCCGTGACGAGCTCGGCGAGGGCTTCGTCCTCGCGGGCGAAACCTTCTGCCTTGGTGCCGCTCTTCGCCTTGTCGAGAAGGTCGAGCGCCGCATACGGGGACTTCGGAACGGTGCCGATCTTCGACTCCAGCATCCCGCGCGCCATCTTGATCGCGATCGGCCACTTGGTGAGTCGCTCGATCTTGCCCGGCTCGTTCTTCCGCTCGACCTTCTTGCCGCCGAGGACCGCGTCCGCCCACGCGAGCGAGTTCTCGAGGTAGTTCGCCGCGGGGAAGATCGCGTCGACGATCCCCAGGTCGAACGCCTGCTGGGGCTTCAGCATCCGGTTCTGCTTCAGCGGGTTCGAGATGACGACCTCGAGGGCGTTCTCGATGCCGATGAGGTTCGGCAGCAGATAGGCGCCGCCCCAGCCGGGGATGATGCCGAGGAAGACCTCGGGCAGCGCGATCGCCGCGGCGGAGGCGTCGACCGTGCGGTACGACGAGTTGAGCGCGATCTCCAGCCCGCCGCCGAGCGCCAGGCCGTTCACGAAGGCGAACGAGGGGACCCCGAGCTCGCCGAGCTTGCCGAGGACCTTGTGGCCGAGCTGCGCGATGAGTCTCGCGTTGTCGCGCGACCCGACCTTGCTGATGTCGGACAGGTCGGCGCCGGCGGCGAGGATGTACTGCTTGCCGGTGATGCCGACCGCCTGGATCTCACCTGCTGCCGCCCGGGCCTTGAGTCCGTCGAGGGTCTCGCCGAGCTCGGTGAGCGTGGCGGGTCCCAGCGTGTTGGGCCGGTTGTGGTCGCGACCGTTGTCGAGCGTGATCAGCGCGAGGGTCTTGCCGGAGGCGAGGCGGATGTCGCGCACAGGGGAGTGCGTGATGACCTCTCCCTCGGTGAGCGCCTGGATGGGCGAGAAGTCGACGTCTTCGTAGCTCACTTCTTCTTCTTTCCGTCGTAGTGCGGGTTCTCCCAGATGACCGAACCGCCCTGGCCCAGGCCGACGCACATCGCCGTCAGGCCGTAGCGGACATCAGGGCGCTCGGCGAACTGGGACGCGAGCTGGATCATCAGACGCACACCGGATGCCGCGAGCGGGTGGCCGAGCGCGATCGCGCCGCCCCACTGGTTGACCCGCGGGTCGTCGTCCGCGATGCCGAAGTGGTCGAGCAGCGAGATCACCTGGATGGCGAACGCTTCGTTCAGCTCGAACAGTCCGATGTCGGAGATCTGCAGGCCGGCCTTCTTCAAGGCCTTCTCCGTGGAGGGGATCGGCCCGATGCCCATGATCTCAGGCTGCACGCCGGCGAACGCGAACGAGACCATCCGCATCTTCGGGGCGAGACCGAACTCCTTGACCGCACCGCCGCCGGCGAGCAGCGACATGGTCGCGCCGTCGGTGAGGGGAGACGAGGTGCCCGCGGTGACGCGTCCGTGCGGACGGAACGGCGTCTTGAGCGCGGCGAGGTCCTCCATCGTGGTCTGCGGGCGACGGCCTTCGTCCTCGGTCGCGAGCCCCCAGGCGCCGTCAGCGCCCTTCGTGGCGACGGAGACCAGGTCGGGCTGGATCTTTCCCGCGTCGTATGCGGCCTGCACCTTGTGCTGGCTCAGCATGCCGAAGCGGTCGGAGCGCTCCTTCGTGAGATGCGGGAAGCGGTCGAAGATCCGCTCGGCCGTGACGCCCATGTTGAGGGCACCGGGGTCGACCATCTTCTCGGCGACGAACCGCGGGTTCGGGTCGGCGTTGCCGCCGATCGGGTGATGTCCCATGTGCTCGACGCCGCCCGCGAGGGCGAAGTCGTACATGCCGACGCCGATGGATGCGCCCATGGTGGTGACGCTGGTCATCGCACCGGCGCACATGCGCTCGACGGCGAGGCCCGGGACCGTCTGCGGGAGGCCCGCGAGGATCGCCACGGATCGCCCGAGGGTGAGGCCCTGGTCGCCGGTCTGGCTCGTCGCGGCGATCGCGACGTCATCGATGCGGTCGGCCGGGACGGCCGCGTTGCGCTCCATGAGGCCGATGGTCGCCTTGACGGCGAGGTCATCAGCGCGGGTGTTCCAGTACATGCCCTTTTCGCCGGCGCGCCCGAACGGGGTGCGCACTCCATCGACGAAGAAGACGTCCGAGATCTCGGCCACTCTGCCTCCAAGTTTGTGCGGTCGCCTCAGTCTAGGAAGGCGCCGAAACCGGGAAGAATCGGTTGGATCGAACCTACGAAGCGGGTGCGGGCGTGGTGTCAGGCGATTGCGCCGCCTCTACAAAGGCAGCCGCGATCTTCTGTGAGGTCTGTGCAATCTGCCACGGACGTGCGCCGAGCGCCGAGAGGGCGGCTCCGATGTCCTCCGCGGTCTCACCGGGCGCGTCCCAGGCCACGCGTCGCAGGAATTCCGGGGTCAGCAGGTTCTCGGTCGGCATCCCCAGTTCCTCGGCGACCGCCTCGACGACAGGGCGGGCGGCCTTCAGACGCGCGTCGGCCTCGGGGTTGCGATCCGACCACGCACGCGGCGGCGGCAGGGTGTCGCTCGGAACCCGTTCGCGGGGGAGCTCCTCCGTGGCGCGGCCGTCCACGATGGCCTGCCACCAGCGGTCCAGCTGCGTGCGGCTCGCACGACCCTGGAACTCCTTGACACCGGCCAGAGCCTGCTTCGACTGCGGGTTCGCCATCACAGCGGCGACGAGCGAGCGATCCGGAACCAGTCGGCCCGGGGAGACGTCCTGTTCCTGCGCGAACGCCTCGCGGGCCTGCCACAGGGACCGGGCGACCGCGAGATTGCGTGCGCCGCGCACCTGGTGCAGACCGCTCAGACGGCGCCAGGGGTCCTCGC
Source organism: Microbacterium sp. A8/3-1 (assembly GCF_040267695.1). Classification (NCBI taxonomy): domain Bacteria; kingdom Bacillati; phylum Actinomycetota; class Actinomycetes; order Micrococcales; family Microbacteriaceae; genus Microbacterium; species Microbacterium sp. A8/3-1. The sequence continues at coordinate 680,240 of NZ_CP158357.1, forward strand.
GCGGGGGCTTGGGCAGGCGGGTCAGCGTCGCGGCGAACTCCTCGGCGGCGAACTCCGTCTTCTCCTGCTCCTCGAGCTCGGCGACGAGCGCGTCGCGCACGTCGATCAGGTGCAGCACATCGAGCGCCGCGTAGTCGAGCCACGAGTCCGGGAGCGGACGGGTCGACCAGTCCGAGGCGGAGTGCTCCTTCTTGAGCGTGATCCCGAGGGCGTCCTCGACGACGGCGGCGAGGCCCACGCGTTCGTGCCCTAGCAGGCGCGACGCGAGCTCGGTGTCGAAGATCGACGGCGGCTCGAGGTGGAGCTCGCGGAGGGAGGGGAGGTCCTGGCTCGCGGCGTGGAAGACCCACTCCGTCTCGCCGATCGCCTCCTGGAGCGGGGAGAAGTCGCCGAGCTCCGGGGGATCGAACAGGAAGACGCCCGCGTCCCGCCGGAACACCTGGACCAGGTAGGCGCGCTGCGAGTAGCGGAAGCCGGACGCCCGCTCGACGTCGACGGCGACCGGTCCGGTGCCGGCCGCGAGCGCGGCGCACGCCGCGCGGAACTCGTCGACATCCGAGATCACGGAGTATTCAGTCACGTACTGCCTTTCGAGCGCCGATCACGGCGATGCCCTCGGAGCCCGGCGGAAGTCCCGCCAGCATTCCGACCAGCTCGGCCCATGCTTCGACGTGAGGTCGGAACGGGCCATCCGGAGTCCAGGACGCCCGCAATTCTATCTGTGCGCCGTCGCCTTCGACGGCGAGGCCGCCGAATCCCTTGGACAGCGTCTTCGTGGAAGTGCCCGATGCCGAGTGGTAGATCGCCTCGCGGGAGTCGAGCGCATCGACCAGCCAGGACCACGTCACGTCCGCCAGCAGGGGGTCCGTGCCGATCTCGCTCTCGAGCGGCGCCTGCGCGAAGATCACGATGCGCCACGCCCCGCCCCAGGCTCCTGGCTCGTCCGGATCGTGCAGCAGCACGAACCGGCCGGTGCCGTAGATCGACTCTCCGTCGCCCTCCGGACGCACGTCGGCGGCGAGAGCGACGGCGAAGGGCGCGAGGCCCTGGGGCGTGGAGATCTCGCGCACCGTGATGTCGTCGCGGAACGCGGTCTCGCGCAGTTCGGCCATCGCGCTGTCGAAAGGGGTCCCGGCATCGGGGTGTGCGGTCACGGCAACAGGCTAGAGTCAGGAGGCGATGAAGAGTCTCAGGCACGCCGTTGCACTCCTTGTCCCCGCAGTGCTCGCGCTCGGGGCCGCGCTGTCGTTCCTCGTTTTCGGAGTGGCCCGACGCGTGGTCACCCCGATGCGGAGACCGGTCGACACGCAGATCCTCGCCGTCGACACCGGCGCGCAGACGATCGAACTCGAGCGCACGGCCGACACCGAGCTCCCGGGTCGCTACGGGCTGTTCACCACGGGCACGTACGGCTACGTGAAGCTGGGAGCGGTCCTCGGCGTCGATGTGACCAGTGTGCGGCGCAAGCTCCTGACCAAGATCGAGACCGGCGCTCGGGTGGATCGGGGCGCGGGCTTCAGCGGCTACTACTACTCGTCGCCGAGCGAGCTGCACCTGTCCTGGCAGAACGTGCTGATCGGATCACCGGCAGGACCCTGTCCCGCGTGGTTCTTCCCCGCAGCGTCGTCGACGTGGGTGATCCAGGTGCACGGGCGGGGTGCAACGCGCGTCGAATGCCTGCGAGCGGTTCCGGTCCTGCACGCGGCGGGGTTCCCGAACCTCGTCGTCTCGTATCGGAACGACACCGAGGCGCCGCGCAGCCGGGCGGGCGCCTACGCTCTCGGGACCGCGGAATGGCGCGACGTGGATGCGGCGATCGCCTATGCGCTGCGCCACGGCGCCGAGCGTGTGATCCTGATGGGCTGGTCCATGGGCGGCGCCGTCTCCCTGCAGGCGTCGGTCAACTCGAGCTACCGGGATCGCATCGTCGGCCTGATCCTCGAGTCGCCGGTCGTCGACTGGCGCACGGTGCTGCGGTTCCAGGCGCGGATCGCGGGAGTCCGTGCTCCGCTGCCGGAGCTGGCGATGAGTGCCCTGCAGCGGCCTCTCACCGCCCGCATCAGCGGTGCGGACGACGCGATCTCGTTCGACCGTCTCGACATGGTCGCGCGGTCGGGGGAGCTGACCGCGCCGATGCTCATCCTCCACAGCGCCGACGACGGCTTCGTGCCGATCGACTCCTCCCTGGCGCTGCAGCGGGCGCGGCCGGATCTCGTGACCATGCCGGAGTTCAGCGTCGCGCGGCACACGAAGATCTGGAACTACGACCAGCCCGGCTGGACGGCGGCGATCACCGACTGGCTCGAGGCGCAGGGCTTCAGCGCTTCTGCCTGACCTGCTTCTTCGCGCGCATCAGCATCCCGGTCATCCCGCCGATCCGCAGCGGTGAGACCGCCTTGGTGAGTCCGATGGACTGGGGGTAGTCGTCCGGGATGGCGAGCACCTCGTCGGAGGTGAGCCCGGTGAGGCCCTGGACGAGGATGCTGGCGAAACCGCGGGTGGTCGGCGCCTCCGGCGGCGCCGTCGCGTGCATGGTGACGATGTCGTCGTTCACCTCGACGTAGATGTAGACCGGGGATTGGCACTCCGCGACGCGCTCGTACATCTCCGGATGATTCGCGACCTCGTCGGAGACAGCGGGCAGCTCGTCGGAGTACTCGAGCAGCAGAAGGAGCCGATCCGCCTCGGGGGTCTCCAGGAAGCCGTCGCGGATGTCGGCGAGGATGTCAGGAAGGTCGCTGGCGCTCATCCCTGACATCCTCCCATGTTCAGAGCGCGCCGGGCTCTGCGCCCGTCACGATCGGAACCCGGACCGCGCTGCCCCACTCCGTCCAGGAGCCGTCGTAGTTGCGCACGTTCTCGAAGCCGAGCAGGTGCGTGAGCACGAACCAGGTGTGGCTCGAGCGCTCACCGATCCGGCAGTAGGCGACGACGTCGTCGCCGTCCTTCAGGCCGGCGCCGTCGCGGTAGATCGCGTCGAGCTCAGCGCGGCTCTTGAATCCACCGTCCTCTGCGACGGCCTTGGCCCACGGCACGCTCTGCGCGGTGGGGATGTGCCCGGCGCGCAGCGCGCCCTCCTCGGGATAGGCGGGAGCCGTGGTGCGCTCACCGCTGTACTCCTCGGGCGAGCGCACGTCGATCAGCGGGTTGCCGATGTGTGCGAGGACGTCCTCCTTGTAGGCGCGGATCGCGGAGTCGTCGCGCTCGACGACGGGGTACTCGGTCGCGGGGCGCGTGGTGGCCTCGCGGGTGAGCTCGCGTCCCTCGGAGATCCAGCGGTCGCGGCCGCCGTCGAGCAGTCGCACGTCCTCGTGTCCGAAGAGGGAGAAGACCCAGAGGGCGTAAGCCGCCCACCAGTTGTTCTTGTCGCCGTAGATGACGACCGTGTCGTCACGGGCGATGCCCTTGCGGCTGAGGAGCTCGGCGAAGCCCTCGCCGTCGACGTAGTCGCGAACGACCGGGTCATTGAGCTCGGTGTGCCAGTCGACCTTGACCGCGCCGGGGATGTGGCCGGTCTCGTAGAGGAGCACATCCTCGTCGGATTCGACCACGACGAGTCCGGGCGTTCCGAGTCGCTCCGCGAGCCATTCGGTTGTCACGAGGCGGCCGGGTTCGGCGTACTCGGCGAACTTGGGGGAGGAGGAATCGAACTCGATGGCCATGGGTTCTCCGAAGCATTGAGCGGACGAGGGGGTGGGTGCGAACGGCGTAGTGTTGAGCCGTCCCTTCGACGATAGATCCCCGCAGCGCGCCCTGCGCCCGAATCGTAAGACTTCGACACAGGTGCGCACCCGATTCAGGACCGTGATGACCGACACGACCAGCCGCACAGGAATCGTGCACCTCACCGAGCGCCAGCCCGCCGTCAGCGGACCCGAGATGCTGGCGAGCCTGGTGCCGCCGCCGCAGTTCGACACGGCCACGTTCGACAGTTATCGCGCGGATCCTGCCTATCCCTCCCAGGAGGAGGCCAAGGAGACGCTCATCCGCTTCGCCGGCCGCGGCGGTCCGGTCAAGCGCGGCGGGTTCTTCAGCCGTGCGAAGAAGGAGCCCGAGGTCAAGCCGGGGGTCTACCTCGACGGCGGCTTCGGCGTCGGCAAGACGCACCTCCTCGCGTCGATCTATCACGCCATGCCCGCACGCCGGAAGTACTTCGGCTCGTTCATCGAATACACCGCACTTGTCGGTGCGCTGGGCTACAAGAACACGGTCGACCTGCTCAAGGGCGCCGATCTCCTCTGCATCGACGAGTTCGAGCTCGACGATCCGGGCGACACCATGGTCATGACGCGCCTGCTGGGCGAGCTCGTCCCGACGGGCACCCGCCTGGCCGCGACCTCGAACACCCCTCCGAACGCTCTCGGCGAAGGACGTTTCGCCGCGCAGGACTTCCTTCGCGAGATCCACGCGATGTCCGACAGCTTCCAGACGATCCGCATCGACGGCGTCGACTTCCGGCAGCGCGCTCTCGACGGACACGCCGTCGTCCTCGACGACGAGGCCTACGACGCCGCGCGAGAGGCGGGCGCGACCACCGGCACGGCATCCGACGACCGCTTCGATGATCTGATCCGTCACCTGGCCCAGGTGCATCCGTCTCGCTACATCCGGGTGATCGACGGACTCGACCAGGTCGGTCTCCGCGGCGTCCGCCAGCTGACGGACCAGTCCGAGGCGCTCCGGTTCGTCGCATTCGTGGATCGCGTGTACGACGCGCAGCTCCCGATCATCGCCACGGGCCTCGGTCTGGACTCCGTGTTCTCCGATGAGATGCTCGCCGGCGGATACCGCAAGAAGTACCTCCGCGCCATCTCGCGACTGAACGCGCTGACGCATTCTGCGTGAGCCCGCAGGCCCGTGTAACGCGATGTTCACACCCGGAGCCCTTCTGTAACACCGGGGAAACAAACCTCACGCATGCGCGAAACCGCGCGTCGTCACACTGAAGCTCTCAATTACTTCGGATGTGAGGTTTTCCTATGGATGCTCCCGGCAACATCTCGTGGGCGATCACCGCGACAGCGCTGGTCCTGCTCATGACGCCTGGCGTCGCCTTCTTCTACGGCGGTCTCGTCAAGGCGAAGAGCGTCGTCAGCATGATGATGATGAGCTTCGGCTCGATCGGCCTTGTCGCCGTGCTGTGGATTCTCTTCGGCTTCTCCATGAGCGCCGTCGACAGCCCGACCGCCTTCGCCGGCAACCCCTTCGCGGACTTCGGTCTGTCGAGCCTCGCCGCGGGTGAGGGATCGAACGTCGCCCTTCTCGGTGTCGCGTACGGCGCCACCTTCGCGATCATCACGGTCGCCCTGATCTCCGGCGCCATCGCCGACCGCGCGAAATTCGGCAGCTGGCTGATCTTCGCGGGTGTCTTCGCCACCGTCGGCTACTTCCCGGTCGCCGCCTGGGTCTGGGGCGGCGGTTGGATCATGAACCTCGGCACCACGCTGTTCGGTGAGGACAGCGGCATCGGCGTCATCGACTACGCCGGTGGTACCGCCGTGCACATCAACGCGGGTGCTGCGGCCCTCGCTCTCGCCATCGTCCTCGGGAAGCGCATCGGCTTCCAGAAGGGCATCCTCAAGCCGCACAATGTGCCGCTGACGCTGCTCGGCGCCGCACTGCTGTGGTTCGGCTGGTTCGGCTTCAACGCCGGCGCGGAGTGGCTCGCCGAGGACATGGGCGGTGTCGGCCTCATCGGTCTCAACACGCTGGGGGCTACGGCTGCGGCCATCCTCGGCTGGATCCTGATCGAGAAGATCAAGGACGGCAAGCCCACCTCGGTCGGCGCGGCATCCGGTGCGGTCGCCGGTCTCGTCGCCATCACCCCGGCGTGCGCCAACCTGACGCCCGGCTGGTCGCTCCTGCTCGGTGCGGTCGCGGGTATCGTCTGCGCTCTCGCGGTCGAGCTGAAGTTCCGTCTCGGCTTCGACGACTCCCTCGACGTGGTCGGCATCCACCTCGTCGGCGGTCTGATCGGAACCCTGTACCTGGGCTTCTTCGCCACCGGCACCGGCCTGTTCGTCGGCGGAGACGCCCGCCAGCTCGCCGTCCAGGTGATCGCCGCCCTCGGCGTCCTGATCTACTCCTTCGTCGTCGCCTTCATCATCGGCTTCGCGATCGAGAAGACGATCGGCTTCCGTGTCACGAACGAGGACGAGATCGCCGGTGTCGACCAGGTCGTGCACGGCGAGGAGGGCTACGCTCTCGCGGACGCATGACAAGCGGTTAGGGTGACCGTGTGAGCAACACCGACGGCATCCTCGCAGCAATCGTGAAGTTCCTGCAGACTCTGCGGGGATCGAACCGGGCGCCTCGGACGGAAGATCGTCCGAGGCGCCCGGTCGCGCGTCTGCGGCCATCCTCCGAGGCGCGCGGACCCGCTCGTGTGCAGCACGACCGGGGGAGCGGCGGTGGCACGGCCACGATCCGGATCGACCCGGAGCGCATCGACGATCTGCTCGTCGGGTACTCGCCCCAGAGCGACGGCGCGCCGGATGCCGGAGAGATCGTGTGGACCTGGGTCCCGTACGAGGAGAACGACGGTCGAGGCAAGGACCGGCCGGTGCTCGTCATCGGACGTGCGTCGGCCGATCGCGTGTACGCGGTGCGCATGACCAGTCGGGCCCATGACGGCGACCGCGATTTCCTCGCGATCGGCGCCGGCCCCTGGGACTCGCAGGGGCGTGAGTCCTGGGTCGACATCGAGCAGCTGTACAGCGTGCACGAGCACGGCCTGCGGCGTGAGGCGGCGGTGCTCGATCGCGGGCGCTACGACAGGGTCGCGAGTGCGCTCACACGCCGCTACGGCTGGGCTGCAGCGGGCTGAGCGACGGGAACGCCTGCAACACCATCTCGACGAGCTCGGTCAGCGGGCGCGTCAGAGGATCGGTGGCAGGGAGACCCAGGCTCAGTTCGATCTCGTCGATCGACGCGCTGAGCTGAGGCTCCGAGAGGTTCTCGTGGTTCACCGTGATGCCGATCACCTTGGTGTCTGCGAAGGCCTCGATGAGTGCGACTTCGCTCTCCACCGTGGGCATCGTGACCATCGGGAAATCGCCGAGGTTCTTCCGTCCCGGGGCGTGCTGCACGATGACGCCGGCCGGCTGACTGCCGCGGAGGATGTGCGCCGAGGTGATGTACGCGGGGTGGCTGAGCGCACCCTGACCCTCGACGATGATCACGTCGGGATCCTCGCCCTCGAAGGCGGCGACGACCTGGTTCTCGACCTCGCCCGAGCAGAACTGCGGGACGAGCGCGTCGAGTGCGACGCCGTACTTCCCGCCCTGGATGATCGTCGTCTGGCCGGTCCCGACCATCACGGCGTGGATGCCGTGGTCGTTGAGAGCACGGACGAGCAGGGTCGCCGTCGTGCGCTTGCCGATCGCGCCGTCGGTTCCGAGGATGGCGATGCGGGGGCACGTGACGTCGAAGATCCGCCCGGAGAAGAGGTGGAGGTCCTTCTTCTCCTTCGGGCGGCGGATGTCGGTGATCGTGACGCCGGCGAGCAGGCTCGCCGCGACGAATTCCGCGTCATCCGTCAGGAACTCGTGCAGGCCGTTGATGATGTGCATACCGCGGGCGATCCCGTCGAGCAGCACGGTGCGCTGGCCGGGTGAGAGCAGACCGTCGGCGGGCGCGACACCGCAGATCAGATAGTCGGGTACGTGTCCGGCGTGAGCGATCGCGGCGGTGAGGCCGTCGAGGATCGGGATGCCGATCGTCGTGCCGTCGAGCAGCATGCCGGCATCCGCGCCCGCATGGGTGCTGTCGATGACGCTGAGGATCTCGTACTTCTCGGAGTGGCGGACCAGCCCGTTGGCGGTCTTGCCGTCCTGCTCGCCGAACTGACCCTCGCAGTAGATGACTGCGGTCGTGCCGGTGGGGAGCTGCGGCTCGGCCCAGGAGTGGGCGGAGGAATCGCTCGAAGCAACGGGCAGGGATGGGTGAGACATGGCTCTCCTCGGATCGCACAGAGGAGGCGACGGAGAACGAAATGGCCGAGAACGGCCCGTTGGTCGACAAGAAGTCTTCCCTGATACCAGCAAGATGCCGGTTCGCTCACCGTAGCAGGGCGGCCTGGGACTCCGCCGCGAGCCGAGCAATCCGATTCGCCGAGTGCGACGAATCATCTGTGAGCCGCGATCGCGGCGAAGCTCAAGGAGGAATCATGCGTTTCATCCCCACCAAGGTCCACGGCATCCTCGACTACATCGTCGGCGTGGCTCTCATCGCTGCACCGTGGCTCTTCGGATTCGCCGGCATGGGCGGTCCTGCCGTCATCATCCCGATCGTGCTCGGTATCGGCCTGATCGTCTACAGCCTGTTCACCAAGTACGAGTGGGGCCCCTTCGGATTCATCCCGATGCCCGTCCACCTCGTGTTCGACATCGTCGCGAGCCTGTTCCTGGCGCTGTCGCCGTGGATCTTCGGGTTCTCCGGCGAAGCCCTGAACGTCTGGCTGCCGCACGTCGTGGTCGGTGCCGCGGTCATCGTGGTCGTGCTGTTCTCCCAGCCGCAGCCGGCGACCGCACGGGGTCGGGTCGCCACGGCCTGATCGTCACCTGCCGCAGAGGCGCTCCTGGCCCACCGGCCCGGGGCGCCTCTGTCATGCGCGGAGCGCCTCGCTGAACCAGCGTGCGTAGAGCTGCCACGGGTCGCCCACGGCGCGGAGGCGCGTGATGTGGGCGCGCAGCTCGGCGTCGAGGGTGAACCACTCGCCGCCTTCGCGGATCGCGGCGTACTCGCGGTGCCGCTGCTGTTCGATCGGCCTGCCGCCGCGTTCGAAGGCGAGCAGCTCGTCATGCTTGATGCTGGCGAGCCGCTGCCGAGGGCGTCTGCTCGTGCCGATCTTCACGCGCCGGTCGTATCGCAGGTAGTAGACGACCTCGATCTGCGGCAGCGGGAGATCGCTGTCGGGAACATCGCCGTACCGCCAGCCGCAGGTCTCGCAGATCCAGGCGTTGCCGATGCGCGACCCCGAGCCGCCTCCGCAGAGGAGGCAAGGGCCGGGCAGGTCACGATTCGACGGCATGACTCGAACGATAGGAGCAGGCTCCGACACCGGGCGGCGGGAGCGACCGATGGTTTCGAGGAACGGGGCGGGCGCATAGTGTCGAAGGCAGCGCGAAGGGAGAGAGGCGATGACGGCGGCGACCAGAAGGATCCTTGGCTCGGGTGCGGCAGCATCCGCTGTTCTCGTGCTCGTCGCCTGCACGGCCGCGCCCGTCCCGCGTCCACCCGCGGCAACGAGTTCCGCGTCGTCGTCGGCGGAGCCGGGGGAGGCGACCGTCGTGGCGCAGGACCTGGACGTGCCGTGGTCCATCGCGTTCCACGATGACGTCGCTCTGATCAGCGAACGGGATTCCGCCCGCATCCTCGAACTCGCCGCCGACGGCAGTGCGCGGGAGGTCGGCGTCATCGAGGGTGTCGCCCCGAGGGGTGAGGGCGGGCTGCTGGGCATCGCCGTCCTCGACGACTACCTCTACGCCTACTTCACGGGCCCGGAGGACAATCGCATCGAGCGTTTCGAACTCACCGGCGCAGCTGGAGATCTCGCGCTGGGACGGGCCGAGAGCGTCATCTCCGGAATGGCCGCGGCCGGCAATCACAACGGCGGGCGCATCGCGTTCGGCCCCGACGGGATGCTCTACGCGACCGTGGGCGATGCGGGAGATCCTTCGAGCGCGCAGGATCTCGACTCTCTCTCCGGGAAGATCCTCCGTTTGACGCCGGAGGGAGCGATTCCCGCCGACAATCCCTTCGAGGACTCGCCGGTCTACAGCTACGGGCACCGGAATCCGCAGGGTCTGGCCTGGGATGAGGGTGGCACGATGTACGCGAGCGAGTTCGGTCAGGACACCTGGGACGAGCTGAACGTGATCGAGGCCGGTGGCGACTACGGCTGGCCCGAGGTCGAGGGCATCGCCGGTCGTGAGGGATTCATCGATCCCGTCCAGCAGTGGAGTCCGGATGTCGCCAGTCCCAGCGGCATCGCCGTCGCGGACGGAGCGCTCTGGATCGCGAACCTGCGGGGCGAGCGCCTTCGAGAGGTCTCCCTCGACGATCTCGGTGCGGCGACCGAGCTTCTTGTCGGCGAGTACGGGCGTCTCCGCGACGTCGTGGTCGCACCCGACGACGCACTGTGGATCCTCACGAACAACACGGACGGTCGCGGCGGGCCGTCCGAGGGAGACGATCGGATCGTCCGCGTCGCGCGCGGGTGACGCGTCGGCGACCGAGGGGCGATCGGGGCAGATCCGTCGGCGTCAGAGCGATGTCGCCTCTGCGGCCGATCGCGAGTGCAGGGTTCGGTGTCGCAGGTTCCCGATCCAGCGCACGAGCACCGCGAGGACGAAGAAGGCGACGACCAGTACCAGGCACCACAGCGCGACCCCGCCGTATCCGCCGGAGGCCGCGGGGTTGAAGAACGGATACGGGTAGAAGCCGTCGATCGCTCCGCGGGCCACCGAGAAGATCGAGTACGCCGCCGGCCACACCATCCACCACAGCGCGATGCGGAAGGGAAGGCGACGGCGCGGAGCCCAGATGATCCAGTCGACCAGGCCGGCGACCGGAACGATCATGTGAAGGACGACATTGACCCAGGGGATCAGCTCGCCGAGGTCGGTGTCGGCGAGGATCGTGTTGAACACGACCCCGACGAACACGATGTAGACGACGGCACCGCCGCGGATCGCGACGTCGGACTCGGACGGATCCTTGCGTCCGGAGATCAGCCGCAGGGCGCTCACGATGAACACGATCGAGATCATGATGTTCGAGAGGTTCGTGAAGTAGCAGAAGAAGTTGAGGATGCTGTGGCCCTGGGGGATCGTCACGGCGAAGAACTGCACGCCCACGGCCGTGAGCGAGAGTACAGCGAAGACGAGGCGGAAGACGATGGCGGCGACGCGCGGATTCATGAGACCAAGATATTGGTGGACAGCCGCCGGCCCGTGCCGGACACGAAGAAACCTCGGGAGATCTGGGATCTGCCGAGGTTTTCTGTGGGCGATACCGGACTCGAACCGATGACCTCTTCCGTGTGAATCAAGTGCGACCCGTCCGGCTAGCTCCGGATGAATGCTGATCGGGCGTGATTGGTAGGGGAATGCCCGTCGAGTGATCCGGGTGGATGCGCGTCCATACTGCCCCTTCCTGTTCCGTGTGCACACACTCCCGCACACACGGACGCGTCGCCGATAGAGTGCACGCATGAACTTGGCCAAGCTGCACATGATCGACTTGTTCCGTTGGGACGGTTGGCCGAATGCTGCGGAGTGGCAAGCGTTCTGGGCCTTCGTCACCGCTGCCATCGCCCTCGTCGCCGCGATCATCGCGCTCCGTCAATATCGAATCTCGGTGAACAGCCGGCTCGAGCAGGCACGCCCGTTCGTCGTGGTTGACTTCCGGTTCCTGGGTGCTCTTTATGCGTGTGTTGACGTCTCGAATGCCGGACAGACAGCCGCTCGCAATATTCGGTTTGAGTGGAGCGAGCGCCCGGTCGCATTGGACGAAAGAAGTCAGGAGGCTCTGGATCGCGCCATGGTCGACGGCAGTATTCCGTTCCTGGCGCCGGGGCGGAAGATCAGCTACATGCTGAACCGCTATGACGATGACCAGAACCCGACTGATCTGCCGCGCCGATATGAGGTCAAGGCTATCTACGACGGGCCCGCCGGCGATTCGTGGGACAGCGAGAGTGTTCTCGACGTGGATCAGTGGGCGGCGACTCTCGTCGAGCGCGACCGCTACGCCGACGTCACCAGTCAACTCAAGAAGCTCGTGGAGGCCGCACACAACCAGAAGCAGGCCGACGAGGCCCTGACTCGCGCTGCGGACTCGCTGAACGTGCACCTTGAGGCAGGATTCCGCGTTCAGACCGCCCGGCAACGGACTCAGGAGGAGCGCGAGGCTCGCTGGAAGAACCAGGAGGAGCGCACCGCTCGATTGTTCGGATCCGCACAGCCGGCGAATTCTCCGGCGGGCGATGACGCACCTGCGGCGGAACGGTCTGGTCCAATCGAGTAGCCTCGGGACATGCCAACACCTGAGTTCCTTGACTTCGATGTCGAGCGTCTCGCGCGGTTCGATGATGCTCGCATGTCCGCCGTCCTCGAATCCGAGCCCGCGCTGTACATCAATCATCTTCGGATTGCGAAGTGGCTCGATGGGTACGCTGCTGATCGCGAAGCTGACGATGACGCGGACTACGCCCGTAGTCTCCGCGAGATCGCGGCTCATCTCCGTCAGGGCGACCTTCTCAACTCCGGTCTTTTGCTGCGGCGCGACTGACGCCCGCTCAAGCCGAAGGCGGCTCAGCTGTCCTAGTGAACTGCCTGCCGCCTTCTGTGGTCGAGTCTACCCGTCGTGTTCTGGGCAATCCAGCGGTGGGATCCGATCCGTGATCGTGCCCTGATGACGGAACCAGTGTCCGCCTCGATGGCACCAGATCGGCTTGGTGGGGTGGGTCTTGCGGCGCATGAGTCTGCTCCTCGGTCGTTCACGGCGATCTGCCAGTGGACCGCGGAGTCTAAGTCGCCGGTGTCGTCGAGTGTCTACGTTTCGCGATGAAGGTTGCGAGATCAGCTTCTGAGATTCGTTGGTTCTTGCGGGTATCGCCGAGTTCGACGACGGGCAGCTCGCCGCGCTTGATGCGCTCGTAGACCCAGTCGATTCCGACGCCGAGGATCTCGGCGACGTCAGTGACCTTGAGGAGTCGATCCGTCGTGTCTGGGAGCCCGCGTCCTAGACCTGCCGCATGGTCTTGTGCACGTGATCCTCGCCCTCGTAACGCCACTCGATGAAGATGCGATGCGCTGGTTGCGACATGTATCTAGCTCGCACCTGCAGGGCGAGAAAGTCTCCGTATTCCACCGAATGAGGCCGCGGTGGAGCTCCGACGAATTGAGCGGCCGCATCGGGCTCGACTGTGATGCCGAGCACCTCGATTGTTCGGCTCGACTGGTTGCGGAACGCCATCGTTCCTTCCCCGATGGCTTCGACCGCGCTCCAGACGGGTGGTAGCGCGGCCCGCTGCAGTTTGAGCGCTTCCTCTGCCGTTCTGTTTGCCGCGTCTGCTCGACGGTTCGCGCCGTGCGCATATAGCGCTGCAGCGCCTGAGGCAACGACGGCGAGCACAGCAACGATGAATCCGGCGATCTCCATGAGGGGGACTCTATCGAGGCTCGAAGCGGTACTCCGGGTTGCGATAGTGATACTCGCCATCCCACGTGCTTCCGGCGTGATTGAACCGGTAGCTGCCCTCGTGTACTGCGATTCGCTCAGGCAACCGCGAGCCGCTATTCACTGCGACGGTGCCTCGCCCTGCCCTCGGACCGCCGATGAACTCCACCTCGATCTCACGCGTCATGACGAGCGATCTACTCGTCGTCAGTTAGGGCATCTAGAATGCTCTCAAGCAACTCCGTCTGTCGCATGCTCTCGGCTTGGATCCCGTCGACAGCGTTGAAGAGATCGTCGAACGTCTTCGTCTTGGCGTGCCGGGGTACGGGGGTAGCTCCACCGGGAGGATCATAGTTCCCGTTGCGAATCTCGTTGACGTCGCCCATTAGGAAGTTGATGTTCTCCAGTTCGCGGAGGATCAACTTCAGAGTCTCGGTATCGGTGGCCATCGCGGGTCCTTTCATCCATACTGCGTGAATCGCTGCTTCGATGCCCGAAGCATACTCACCGCTGCCGACACGCCGAACGCGGCCACGGCTCACCCCGCGTTGCGCCGCAAGATCGATACGCTCGGCGCATGAATGCGTTCTGGACGTGGAATGGCTGGACAGCTGTGGGATCGATCGCGACTGTTCTAGCACTCGCGACGTTGGTCTTCGCGACAGCTGAGTTCGTCGTGAAAACGGCGTCAGGTCGCGGTGTTTATGCTCGGCTGGGAGCCGATCGCCACTGCGACGGTCTCCAGCGGGACGTACCACGTGTTCGAGTTTCACAACTTCGGACGAGGCGCCGCTCGCCTCGTCTCTCTCACCCTATGCGGGGCCTACGCGAAACTCGACAACGAGAACAGAGCCCCCGAAGTACTCGCTTCCGGAGGCAAGTTCACTCTGCTCGTCACCAGCCCCGTTCTAGAGCAAGCATGGGTCCGGTACGTGTACTCAACACAGGCTGATCGGAGACGATTTGTCGTGATATGGGAGCCGCTTATCCGGACCGGCGCGATGGCCGATGAACTACGTCGCCAAGAAGACGCGGACGATTCGCGATCCTGGATCAAACGCATGGTTGAACGCAGGCGAGTCAAGCCAGTGGCGCCCGGCGGTGTACCGATCGGCGTCGTGTCCGGTCGAAAGGGACCCGAGAAGATCAAGACGATGATGAAGGGCCCCGCGGGTGCGGTCTATCGAGACACAATTCCCCGCGGCACCCCGCCAATCCTTCCGTATGTGGGACCACCGGTGTAGGCCGCTACGATCGCGGCATGACTGATCTCCCGGCGCTGCTCGTCAACATCGGCATCTTCGTGGTCAGCGGAGTCTCCGCGCTGGCAGCGATCGTGTCGGTCATCTCATCGAATCGGGCGAGGAATAGCAAGGTCGACGCCGAGAAAGCGCGTGACAGGGCTGTGCAGGCTCAGCAGGAGTCAGCCGACGCTCTGCAGCGGGCGAACCTGATTTCGCAAGCTGCCCTCGACGCTCAGAAGCTCGCGCTGCCGCCCGCGTGGGGAAAGCCCGAGAAAAGGGCCGGAACGCACAAGTACTCAGTGCAGAACACCTCAGGTCGAACGGTCGTCGTGTCCGGGATCGATCTGAAACCCGGCGGGAACATCTACGTGTTCGACCCGCCCCGTGTCCCCATCCGCGTCCAGCACGGGGACTCGGTTCCGTTCGGGGCTATGCCTGGCGGATCTGGATCGAGTCACGACAACGTGCTGATTCTGCAGTGGACCTTCGAGGATGACCCTGCTGCAGCGGAGACGACTGAACGCCGCTTCTGAAACCTCGCGTGGCCGCTACGCTCAGCGCAGGTGCCGTCCCACTGGTCACCTCAGCTGGGTGCCAGACGAGGGCGTTGTCAGCTCTTGATCTCGACCGCCCGCCCGATGCTGACGGCTCTAACTGCTTCGGCCAGAGCCTTCTCGACCTGCTGCCCGATCGGCACCGGACTGTGGCTGACGCCGGCGCTCATGACGTAGTGAAGCTGCATGCCATGTCCCCAGCTCGCGATATTCTCTCGGTCGATGCCAGGGACGTCGAGAACATCGCGCAGTGAATAGTCCGGAGATGGCAACCCGGCGCGATCGAGAATGCGGGCCGCCTTTTCGATGGCCTGGATAAGTGGCTTCCCAGGCACCGCCGCACCGCCAGGAACGGTCAGGGGCTGCGGGACACTACGCATGGCCAGTACGCCCGATACATCGAGAACGACATCACGCAAACGGCCCTCGGGAGGATGCGGCTGGGAGATATCCGACGCCGTCGCGTTCTTCGACACGCTCGCCGAGCAAGGCAGAGGCGTGAGCACCCGACACAAGATCCTCGTGGTTCTGCAGGCCGCACTGTCGTCGGCGCTGCTAGACGGCCTCGTCGACGTCAATTCCGCTCTGCGGATACCGCTCGAGGCTGAACGGCCGAAGCGGTTCGACGCATGGACAGGTGAGCAGGTGGGGACGTTCCTCGATGTCGCGGCTGGGCACCGTCTAGGGAGGCTATACGAACTCGCGTTCCTGACAGGGATGAGACGCGGTGAGCTTTGCGGGCTCGACTGGTCAGCTGTCGATCTCGCATCCCGAACGCTGCGGGTCGAGCGACGCGAGTTCAGGCTCGCGCCGGCATCGTCGAATCGACGCCGAAGACAGATGGCGGCGTCCGAACGGTCACACTCGATGATGCAGCGATCGGGGCGTTGCTCGCTTGGAAGTTCCGCCAGCAGGCGGAGCGCGACCTCTGGGGCGAGGCCTGGCAGCACACCGGCCACGTCTTCACCATGGAAGACGGGGCGCCGGTCAAGCCCGATTACGTGACGCGCCTTTTCGAGAAGCTCCGCCGTCAGGCCGAACTTCCGAAGATCACGCTCCACGGCGCACGGCACGAGCACGCGTCGTTGTGGGTCGCGGCCGGGGGAGACGTCACGATGCTGAGCAAGCGACTCGGCCACTCGACATCGCGCATCACTGCCGACCTCTACGTGAGCCGGGTCGGTGATGCCGATAGGGCGCAAGCGGAGATGGTCGCGACGATGATTCCGAGGGCTCGGGCACACACAGTGCACACACAAGACGCCTGAGGGCGGAACGACGAAGGCCCGGAATCCGCTACTCTCGCGTGATTCCGGGCCTTCTCACTGTGGGCGATACCGGACTCGAACCGATGACCTCTTCCGTGTGAAGGAAGCGCGCTACCAACTGCGCCAATCGCCCATACCTGTGGGGTACGTCAACAGATACTACCCGACGCTCGGAGGCCGTGCGGACCACTCCGTCAGACACGCGCGGGATTCGATTCCGGTTTGGACCCTCGCCGATCTTCGGCTAATGTTTCATGAGTGCCCGGGTCAACCGGGAACAAATGCGGATGTAGCGCAGTGGTAGCGCATCACCTTGCCAAGGTGAGGGTCGCGAGTTCGAATCTCGTCATCCGCTCGAGTGCAGTGAGTTTCTCTTGGAGACTCGAAGCACGTGGGGTCAATCCACACGGTGGCGTGGCCGAGCGGCTAGGCACCGGCCTGCAAAGCCGTTTACACGGGTTCGAATCCCGTCGCCACCTCGTCGCATACAAACTGAATAGCCTGTACAGGCGCGATTGGCGCAGCGGTAGCGCGCTTCCCTGACACGGAAGAGGTCACTGGTTCGATCCCAGTATCGCGCACAGACAAACCCCCGGTTCTCCGGGGGTTTTTTCGTGTCCCGGGGGAGTGCGGGAACAGTGAAGCGGCCTGCCGCCGTATCCCTTCACGCGACGGCAGGCCTCAAGGTTGCAGGGCTTCGCGCGGCGTTCCCCAGAACGGCACGCATCCGCTGCAGGTGACAACGGTAGCGAGAACCACGGACACGGCTAGGGGATTGACAGCCTCGACGGCCTCACCGGTATGTTGAGCATGGATCGCAGGAAATCGCGGTCTACGGGCCGGTGAAGTCCCCAGCAACACCGGCAGGTGGTCCCGAGGGTTCCCCAGACCTGCCGGGACCACCCCTCACTCTGGCCGCGTAACGATCGCGCATCTCCAGGTCCGACAGCGACAATTCCGATGGTTCTGTGGACTACGTCACTTGCGTCTCCGACGCGGACGATTGGTGCGCCGTTTCGTACGAGTCACCGTCGGTGCGTCCGTCTTCTCCTCGGTGAGGGTCCGCTCGGAGAGTTTCACACCGGGCGAGTGGCAATGGAACAACGTCGGGTGGTTCGACACGAGGGATCACTGTTCGATCGAGGAGTGAGCAGTCGCTATGTCGGCGCCGGGCGCTTCGACACCTCGCCTAGGCTGGACGAATGCTCGCTGCCCTGATCCGCCCCGCTGAGAAGAAGACCGCGACCGTCGAGGGCACCGACATCCCGGAGCTCCGGGCACAGCTTCTCGCCCAAGCTCCGGCGGGCTGGGACATGGCCACTGCTCACGTGGAGATGAGGCCCGGCGGCATCCGCATCGTCGAGGGGCGTTTCCAGCGGCGCGACAAGCCTCAGGAGATCGAAGCGGACGACATGGCGGCCCTCGAGGCCAAGGTGCCTGAGGGCTGGCAGATGCTCTCGGTGCGTCGTATCTGACCCCGCACCCCTGCCACAGCCGACGTCCGCTGCGCAAGGGGGAAGCAGAATATCGGTGCGACCTCATAGTGTTCACGGGTGAACGATCCCCACTCCGCTTCCTCCGACGTCCTCTGGGCGTGCGTCGAGGAAGGATTCCATGTCGGCAGCCGCAGCGGAGACTTCCTGGGGTACGTCGACCGGCAGCCGGACGGCAGCTACTCCGCGTTCGACGCACGCTCTCGCGCGCTCGGCAGCTTCTCGACCCTCGACGGCGCGACCGCCGCGGTCTCATCCTCGGGGGTGGTGTCCTCGCCGGATGACGGCACCGACGAGCAGCTGAGGGGAGTGGTGCAGCTGTGAGCGCGGACGACACGACGCTGCTCTCGCTCGTGTATACGAGCCGAGCGGCTGCGCCGTTCCGGGAGACGGCCCTCACGCACCTTCTCGAGCAGGCCAGGAGCCTCAACGGTGCGCGCGACATCACCGGGATGCTGCTGTACCGCGGCGAGCGATTCATCCAGGTTCTGGAGGGCCCCGCTCATCTCGTGCGCGGACTCGCCCGCACCATCGGACGGGACGTGCGTCATCGCGACATGCGGATCCTGATGGAGGAGCCCATCGAGGAACGGCAGTTCGAGGACTGGACCATGGGATACCGGAGTCTGCAGGGCGAGCGGGACCATGCGCCGGCGGGCTTCCGCGATTCCTTCGCGGACCTCGAGGATGCCGACGAACGATCGACCACTCTTCGCGCGTTGGCCGAGCTCAGCCTGTGGTTCCGGGTGCGGGCCGGTCAGAGAGTCGACGCCTGATCGTCGGCCGCGACGGACCTTCCCGCGGGTCCGTCGAAACGTGTCGGACGGAAGCGCGCCAACTCGGGCGCGGGCATCGAGGTCATGACCTCGTCGGCCACGAGCCTTCCGATCGTCGCCGCGAGGCAGACGCCGGGGTGCGCGACGGCGACGTGGAGCCCGGGGATGCGCGTGACGCCGACAGCGGGCTCTCCATCGCTCGTCATCGGCCGCCAGCCGATCTCTGCGCCGAGCAGGCGGACGTCCTCTGCGCCCTCGAACGAATCGACCAGCAGTCGTCGGGCCATCTCGCCCGTGGCCAGCAGCGACTCGGCCGAGTCTTCGCCGGCGTAGCCGCGCGGCATGAGGATCGTGCCGTCCGGACTCTGCCGGGCCTCGAACTCGTCATTCGCGACGATGTGCCCGATGAGTCCCGGCTCGGCCGCGAGGCGAACCATCACCGCGGGAGCCGATGGCAGGGGAAGGCTGACGCCGACCGAGCTGCAGAGCGCGGCCGCCCCCGTCCCCGCCGCGACGATGACGTTCGACGCTCCCAGTACGACATGGCCGAGGTCGACGCCGATCACGCCCGCGGCCTCACCACGGATCAGTCGAACCACGGGCGCTCCGAGCTGGATCTGCGCTCCGCGATGACGGGCGGCCTCGATCAGTTGCTCCGTGACGCGAACGGGATCGATCCACCCCTCCTCCGGGCTGAATCGGGCGGACGAGGGAAGTTCGGAGAGCCGGGGCTCGACGTCGATCGGCGGATCGATCGCCTCTGTGCGGCCGAACTCGTCACCCCACGTGAGCGCTCCGGACCAGTCCAGCTCGAGTCCCGGGATCTCCTCGCCGAGGCGTCTCCAGTCCTGCACCGAGAGGTCCCTGAGCCCGACGGCCGGCCCATCGGTGCCCCCGACGCTGCTGATCCAGGCGAACGAGTGCCGGGTCGCGCCGGACGCGGGAAGACCCGCATCCACAACGGTCACCGCCGATCCGCGTGCAGCGAGGTGGTAGCCGATCGAAGCCCCGATCACGCCGGCACCGATCACGACCGTGTCGTGCATCTCCCACGGGCGCATGACGTTCACCTCTCGCTCCGCGACCCGCGCTTGACCTCGTCATAGGCGGCGAGAGCCGCCTTGCGGGTCTCGCCGAGGTCGACGATCGGCTCGGTCGGGGCATCCGATGCCCACTGCGAGATGTAGATGCCCTGGGGGTCGAACTTCTTCGCCTGCAGCTCGGGGTTGAAAACGCGGAAGTACGGCGCAGCATCCGCTCCGGACCCTGCCACCCACTGCCAGTTGAACGGGTTGCTCGCGTCGTCGGCGTCGACGAGCGTGTCCCAGAACCATTCCTCGCCGAGCCGCCAGTCGATGAGGAGGTTCTTGATGAGGAACGACGCCGTCACCATCCGGACCCGGTTGTGCATGTAGCCCGTGTGCCAGAGCTCGCGCATCCCGGCATCCACCAGCGGAATCCCCGTCTCGCCGTGCTGCCAGGCGTCGAGCTGCGACGGATCGAGCGGCGGCCAGGGGAACGCGTCGAACTCCCGCCGCAGGTTCTTCGTCGCGAGATCCGGGGAGCGGTACAGCGTGTGCCAGGCGAACTCCCGCCAGCCGAGCTCCGAGAGGAAGCGACCCGCTCCGTCAACACCGACCGCCTCATGCCACACCGTGAAGGGGCTCAGCTCGCCCCAGCGGAGTCTCGGCGAGAGCAGCGAGGTCGCACCCGCAGACGGCTCGTCACGAGCGCTGTCGTACCCGGGGAGATCGGTGTCGAGGAAATCCCTCAGCCGCCGCCGTGCGGCCGGTTCGCCCGGTTCCCACGTCTCGCGAAGACCCGCCGCCCAGTCCGGCGCCGTGGGCAGGAGCTCCCAGTCGTCGAGCGCGTCGGATGCCGGGACCGGCGTCGCGCCGGGAATCTCCCGCGGTTCCGGGAGCGGAGCACGAGGCGCGGGGAGCGCGAGGCAGGCCCGCCAGAACGGCGTGAACACCGAGTAGTGCGTGCCGCTGCCCGTCGTGACGGTCCAGGGCTCATGAAGCAGCGACGCGGCGAACGAGGCGACCGTCACGCCCTCTTCGCGCAGGGCCGACTTGACGCCGGCATCGACGTCTCGTTCGGGACCTCCGTATCTGCGGTTCCAGAACACGGCACCGGCCCCGGAATCCGCGACCAGGTCACGCACGATGCGACCGGCCGCGCCCCGCCGAAGGATCAGCTCCGCTCCGCGCTCCCGCAGACGTTCCGCGAGCGAGGCGAGCGAATGATGCAGCCACCAGCGCGAGGCGCCGCCGAGGGCGCGGATGCCGTCGGACTCCTCATCCAGGACGAACAGCGCGATGATCGGCTCACCGAGATCGAGCGCGGCGCGCAGGGCAGGATTGTCGGCCAGTCGAAGGTCGTCGCGGAACCAGACGATCGAGGGAGAGGACATGGCCCCATTGTCGCCGACCCTGGCGACAATACGTGCCCGCCTCTGTGGCTTTCAGCGACGGCGAGCCGGTACGTCGTTCGTCGCCCAGAGCGCCCAGAGCACGAGCAGCGGCTGCAGGAAGAGCCGCCCGAGCCGTCGAGCATCCGTATCGAGCCCCGGCGTTGAGCGGCGCGTCTGCCACTGATGGATGTTGCCGGGGAGGACGGCGACGAAGAAGGCCGCCGTCGCCCAGCCGATCCGGCGCCGTTCGCGGGGGAGCGCGATCAGGCCGGCGGACAGAGCGATCTCGGCGGCACCGGAGGCGAGGACGATCTCGTTCTTGTCGAGCTTCGTCAGCTCCACCGCCCAGTCCGGGACGACGACGCGGAACCCGCGGGTCGACGTGAAGTGCATGACGCCGATCGCGCCGAGCGCGATCGCGAGGATCCATCGGGCGACTGCTCTCATTCCCTCACGGTACGTGATGGGGCGGTCCTTCGCCGCCAGGAGCGTCATACCCCGGGGGCAGACGATGTTGGCACCCCGGTAGCTGTCGGCGTGGTGCGCCGCATCCTTACGCTGACGTCATGCGCACTCCATTCCTCGCTCTCGCCACCACCGCTCTCGTCGTCGTCGCCGCTGCGACGGCACTCTCGGGGTGCGCGGCGCTCGACTCCGGACCCGCAGTCACCCAAGAGCGGGAGATCTCGGATGTCAGCGTCGTGGAACTCGACAGCTCCGGCGACCTGACGGTCACGCTCGGCGCGACGCCGTCACTGACCGTGACCGCCGGCGAGCGGGTCATCGACAGCCTCACGGCCGATGTGGAGGACGGCGTCCTGCGCCTCGGCACAGACGGAGAGCCGATGCTGGGCAACGGGAAGATCCGCTACGCGCTCACGGTGAGCTCTCTCGAGTCGCTCACCGTCCTCGGATCGGGCGATGCCTCGATCGACCTCTCTGGGGCGAACGAGCCGACCATCACCGTCCGCGGTTCGGGCGATGTCGACGCCACCGGCATCGACGCCGGGACCGCCATCCTCACGACCGACGGTTCTGGTGGCATCGATGTCCGCGACGCCGTGGTCGCAGAGCTCGTCGTGCGGATCGATGGGTCGGGCGGAGTCTCGATCGTGGGAACCGCCGGAACTCAACGGGTCGACATCAACGGCGACGGCGGCTATGAGGCGTCCGGTCTGCGCAGCACCCAGGCGTTCGTCACCATTCGCGGCGCGGGCAGCGCCGATGTGACCGCGGAGGGGACGCTCGACGCCGTCATCGACGGCAGCGGCGACATCTCCTACAGCGGCGATGCCCGCGTCACGGAGGACGTGTCGGGTTCCGGCGACGTCAGCCGAGGCTGAGCGAAGCCGGCGGATCAGTCCGACGGCTGACGCGCTGCCTCCCACGCGAGGAAGCCGTCGACGATGTCCTTCGCGTGCGTGTGGTGGAGGTAATGGTCTCCAGCCAGCGGGATGACGGTTCCGTCCGTCACGCTCGCCGCCTGTCGCTCGTGCAGGTCGAGCCACTCGGGGACGGTCTTGTTCTGCTTCTGGACGAACAGGAGCAGCGGGAGGTCATCCGGGAACTCCTTGCCCTCGGCTTCGCGGAACGTCTCTCCGAGACGCGACATCGCGTCGACATAGGTCGGCGCCAAGGTGTTCCGATTCGTGAACATGTGCATCTGCTCACGATCCTCCGCTGAATAGGTCGGCGGGATGTACCCGCCATCGGCCGCGCCGGCGATGATCCGCATCAGACCGAGATTCCTGGCCGTGACGAGGAGTCCGATCGGCAACTCGACGTCTGCGCTCGGCTGCCCGGGGAGGCTGCTGTCGATGCCCACGAATGCCCTCACCTCGTCGGGGTAGCGTTCGGCGAACTCGATCGCGTAGATCCCGGCGATCGAATGCCCCATGAGTGTGTACTCTTCGACACCGAGCGACTGCAGGGCATCGTGGACCTCGCTCACGATGTTCTCCGTCGTGCGTGCCTTCTCGGTGCCGTCGCTCAGGCCGTAGCCGAACGGCTCGACCACGACAACGCGATGATCGTCCGCGAGATCGGGGATGAGGGGGCTGAAGTCGATCACCGGCGACGCGGTGCCGAACCCGGGGAGCATCACGATCGTCTCGGGCCCCTCGCCCGTGACCAGGACGTTCATGTCACGCCCGTCCACCGAGACCGCCTGCCCGTAGGTTGCGATCGCGTCCTTCTCCGATTCGGTCGCGACGACGTTCACGACCGTCGTCGTGGCGAGGCCGACGACGATCACCGTCGCGATGCCGGTGAGGGTGAGCAGTGTGCGTCTGACTGCCTTCTTCATTGCTGTCCTTTCCGAGCACGCGATGCATGCACCTTCCCAGCCTGATCTCGGAGGCGCGCGCAAGCATCCGCCCGTCGCAGACACTTCCGTACCGCGTTCGCGGTAGGCGAGTCTCATCCCCGGGAGGGACTCGCCCCGTGCGTCAGCCCGGAATACTGGAGGGGTGTCGTCCTTCCGTTTTCCCCGTCCGGCGACATTGCTGACCGACGTCCTCGCGGTGGCCATCGTCATCCTGCTCGCTTTTCTTCCGTACCCCGATGCGGTGTTCCAGGCTCGTGGGCTGCTGCTCGTCCCGGCCTTGCTGCCGGCCGCGCTGATGCCCTTCCGTCGTCGCCTGCCGGTCGTGGTCCTCGCCGTCAGCCTGGGATGCAGCACTGTCACCGCGCTGTTCGGGGTGCTCTCGCCCGGGGTCATGATCGCCATCGCGGTGGCGGCCTTCGCCGTCACCGACCGGGTGGCACGGCCGGTCGGGCTGCTGCTGGTGGGCGCGGCCTCGATCCTGGTCTTCTTCACGAACGCGATGACGCTCGACGGCGAGGTCTTCGACTCGCGTGCCCTGCAGTTCCTGCTCTTCATCGTCCTCGCCGGTGCCGTCGGAGACGCGACCCGATCCCGGCGGGAGTACGCCGCGGCGATGAGAGAGCGCGCCGAGCGAGCCGAACGCGGTCGAGAAGAGGAGGCGCGGCGACGCGTGGCGGAGGAGCGCGTACGCATCGCTCGCGATCTCCACGACATCGTCGCCCACCAGATCGCGGTCATCAGCCTGAACGCGGGCGTCGCCTCATCGGCGATCGAGGCGCGGCCGGAACGGGCACGAGAAGCGCTCACCGCGATCCGTGCGGCCGCTCGAACCGTGCTGACCGATATCGGTGGGCTGATGTCGGTGCTGCGCGACGGCGACACGGACGCACCGTGCGACCGGCATCCGCCCGTGGGACTGGACGGAGTGGACGACCTTGTGGCGCAGGTCGAGGCGGCAGGGTTGCGCGTCGACCTGCGCCGGGATGCGGAGCTCGGAGCGCTCGCGGGATCGAGCGATCATGTGGCCTACCTGGCGATTCGAGAAGGGCTCACGAATGCCCACAAGCACGGAGAGGGCGATCGGGCGGCGCTCGCGATCCGCGGCGGTGACGGCGTGGTCGACATCGTCGTGACCAACGCCGTCGGCGAGGAGAGCCCGGATGCCACGCCGAGCGGCCACGGACTGCGTGGGTTGCGGGAGCGCGTGGCCGCCGTGCGAGGGCGTGTCGTCGTCTTGCGCGACCAGGACGAGTTCCGGCTTCACGTCGCGATCCCGACAGCGGGAGATGACGCATGACGCGCGTCCTCATCGTCGACGATCAACCACTGATCCGCCAGGCGGTCCGCGACATCCTCGCGGACGGAGGGCTGCAGGTGGTCGGAGAGGCGGCGAACGGGCGCTCAGCAGTCGTCGCCGCGCGGGAGACCCTGCCCGACGTCGCCCTGATGGACATCCGGATGCCGGAACTCGACGGCATCGCGGCAACCGCGGAGATCTGCGCGGACCAGGGGAGCGGCACACGGGTGCTCATCCTCACGACGTTCGAAGAGGACGAGTACGTCGTTGCGGCGTTGCGGGCCGGGGCCAGCGGGTTCATCGGAAAGGGTGCGGAACCGGAGGAGATCGTCGAGGCGGTTCGCACGATCCATCGCGGCGAGGCGCTGCTGTCGCCCGCAGCGACCCGCGCGCTGATCGCCCGCACCGTGATGCCGCGGCGTCCCGCTGCAGACGTCTGGGACTCGCCCGCGTTGCGACAGCTCACCGTCCGCGAACGCGAGGTGCTGCTCCGAGTCGCCGGCGGCGCGACCAATCAGCAGATCGCCGAGCAGCTGGTCATCTCTCCGCACACCGCGAAGACCCACGTGAACCGGATCATGTCGAAGCTCGGTGCATCCGATCGCGCGCAGCTGGTGATCCTCGCCTACGAGACCGGGCTCGTCGTCCCTGACACACTGGCGGGATGACCGTCTTCCGCATCGTGGTTCTGTTCGTCCTCGCGGCTCTCGCCGAGATCGGCGGCGCGTGGCTGATCTGGCAGGCAATGAAAGAGGATCGCGGCTGGATCTTCGCGGCCCTCGGCGTGATGGCGCTCGGTGCCTACGGATTCATCGCGGCCCTGCAGCCGGACGCGAACTTCGGTCGGGTGCTCGCCTCGTACGGCGGGATCTTCATCGCTGGCTCGCTCGCCTGGGGAATCATCGTCGACGGCTTCAAGCCGACTGTGTGGGACTGGGTCGGTTCGTCGGTCGCCCTCGTCGGTGCCGCGATCGTGATCCTCGCGCCGACGGCCTCGAACACGGCATCCGAGGCCGTCGCGTAGCGGTCCGGAGCGCCTGGGCGGAGCGGTAACCTGGGTAGTGACCCAGATGGAGAGTTTCTGTGCCTGAAAACGCCCGGCCGCACGATGGCTTCGCCCTGTTCACCGACCGAAACGTCGTCGCCATGCGCGTCAACGGCGACCTCAAGGATCTCGCCACGACCGTGACGGATGCCGACGAGGTCGAACCGGTGACGATCGACAGCGCCGACGGTCTGAACATCCTCCGCCACTCGGCCGCTCACGTCCTCGCGCAGGCCGTGCAGCGCATCAACCCGCAGGCGAACCTGGGCATCGGTCCGCCCATCACCGACGGCTTCTACTACGACTTCGGTGTGGAGACCCCGTTCACCCCCGAGGACATCAAGGCCATCACGAAGGAGATGCAGCGCATCATCCGCGAAGGACAGCGCTTCGTCCGCCGCGTCGTGACGGATGACGAGGCACGCGCCGAGCTCGCCGATGAGCCGTTCAAGCTGGAGCTCATCGGACTCAAGGGCCCGGGCAAGGAGGTCGCCGAGGGTGCCTCCGTCGAGGTCGGCGAGGGCGAACTCACGATCTACGACAACACCACGCGCGACGGCGAGGTCGTCTGGAAGGACCTCTGCCGCGGACCGCACCTGCCTAACACCCGCATGATCGGCAACGGCTGGGACCTCACCCGCATCGCCGCCGCCTACTGGCGCGGCAGCGAGAAGAACCCGCAGCTGCAGCGCATCTACGGCACGGCATGGCCGACGAAGGACGAGCTGCGCGCCTACCAGCACCGCCTCGAGGAGGCCGCCAAGCGCGACCACCGCCGCCTCGGCAAGGAGCTCGACCTGTTCTCGTTCCCGGAGGAGATCGGCTCCGGCCTCTCGGTCTGGCACCCTCGCGGCGGCATGATCCGCGGCGAGATGGAGCAGCACGCCCGCAAGCGCCACATCGAGGGCGGCTACACCTACGTGTACACCCCGCACATCTCGAAGGAAGACCTCTTCCTCACCTCGAACCACCTCGTCACATACAAGGAGGGCATGTTCCCGCCGATCGTGATGGACGAGGAGCGCGACGACGAGGGCAACATCACCAAGCAGGGCCAGGACTACTACCTGAAGCCCATGAACTGCCCGATGCACATCCTCATCTACAAGGAGCGCGCGCGCAGCTACCGGGATCTGCCGCTGCGGTTCGCCGAGAACGGCACGGTCTACCGCAACGAGCTCTCCGGCGCCCTGCACGGCCTCACGCGTGTGCGCGGCTTCACTCAGGACGACTCGCACCTGTTCGTCACGCCCGACCAGCTCGAGGACGAGGTCTCGAAGGTCCTCGACTTCATCCTCTCGATGCTGCGCGACTTCGGCCTGACCGACTTCGAGCTCGAGCTCTCGATGAAGGACGACGAGAAGTCGAAGTGGATCGGCTCGGAGGAGTTCTGGGAGTCGTCGACCGATGCGCTGCGCCGCGTCGCCGTGGCATCCGGTCTCAAGCTCACCGAGGTTCCCGGCGAGGCGGCCTTCTACGGGCCCAAGATCGACCTGAAGACCCGTGACGCGATCGGCCGCACCTGGCAGCTCTCGACCGTCCAGGTCGACCCGAACCTGCCGGAGCGCTTCGACCTGGAGTTCATGGACAAGGACGGGCAGAAGAAGCGTCCGATCATGATCCACCGCGCGCTCTTCGGCTCGATCGAGCGATTCTTCGCGATCCTGCTCGAGCACTACGCGGGCGACTTCCCGGTGTGGCTGTCGCCCGTGCAGGTCGTGGGCATTCCGGTCGCCGAAGAGTACGCCGACTACCTCGGTGAGGTCATCACGACGCTGCGGGACTCCGGCGTGCGCGCCGAACTCGACACCTCGGACGACCGGATGCAGAAGAAGATCCGCAACCACACCACCGGCAAGGTGCCGCTGCTGCTGATCGCGGGGGAGCAGGACCGTGCTGCCGGCACTGTCTCGTTCCGCTACCGCGACGGCACGCAGGAGAACGGCGTGCCGATCGCGGATGCCGTCGCCCGCATCCGCGCGGCGATCGACTCGCACGCCCTGGTGCAGACGGCAGGGGAACTGGCGTGACCCGCAGGCATGCTCAGGGACTCAGCCATGGCTGAGCTGGAGGATGCCGGGCGCCTCGTCGGCGTGCCCGACGAGTTCCAGCGGCTGTGGACCCCGCACCGGATGGCATACATCCAGGCGGGGCCGGAACCGCTGCGCGACGAGTGCCCGTTCTGCGAGGCGCCGAAGCATGCGGACGCCGACCGGCTGATCGTCGCGCGCGGGGAGACGGCCTACGTGCTGCTGAACCTGTTCCCGTACAACTCCGGTCACCTGCTGGTCTGCCCGTATCGCCACATCGCGACCTACGACCAGGCGACGCCCGAAGAGGTCGCCGAGATCGGTGCGCTCACGCAGACGGCGATGCGCGTCCTGCGCGAGGTGTCGCGCTGCGACGGATTCAACCTCGGCATGAATCAGGGTGCCGTGGCGGGCGCCGGCGTCGACGGCCACCTGCACCAGCACGTCGTGCCGCGGTGGACATCGGACGCCAACTTCTTCCCGATCATCGCCAAGACCAAGGCGCTGCCGCAGCTTCTCGGCGAGGTGCGCGAGGCCGTGGCGAACGCCTGGCCGCGCTGAACGCGTTTCTTCGCGTCGCTTCGCTCAACGACCACCGGATGCTGGGTCGCTGAGCTTGTCGAAGCGTCTGCCCTTCGACAAGCCCAGGGACCCAACGTCCGCAGGGACCCGACGTCGGGTTTGACCCTCAGCGCACCTGGCGCGCGCTGAACTGCATGCGGGGGTTCGCGTAGAACTCCTGGGCCTCGACGAGCCGCAGTTCGCGCTCCCCGGAGTCGAGCGTCGCCTTGAGCAGGTCGTAGACGCTGGATGCCGTGCGCTCCAGCGCCGTCTGGGCGCTGCCTGTCTCGACGTAGTGCGCAGTGAACAGCGCAGCCGTGACGTCGCCGGAGCCGTTCGCCTTCATCGGCAGATGCGGGGTCTGCACGATCCACGCGCCGGCGTCGTCGACGACGAGCATCTCGATCGTGCCCTCTTCGCGGTCGGGCCGCTCGACGCTCGTGACGAGCACCGTCCGCGGCCCCATCGCCCGCGCCAGGTCGGCCGAGGCGAGGGTCGACTCGAGAGTGTCCGGCTCGGTGCCGGTGAGGAAGCCGAGCTCGAACTGGTTCGGGGTGATGATGTCGGCCACCGGCACCACGCGCTCCCGCAGCAGCACCGGGATCGCCGGGGCGACGAAGCAGCCGGACTTCGCGTTGCCCATGACCGGGTCGCACGCGTAGACGGCGTTCGGGTTCGCGGCCTTGACGCGTGCGACGGCGTCGATGATCACGTCGCCGATGCCCTCGCCGCCCTGATAGCCGCTGAGCACCGCGTCGACCTGCCCGAAGACGCCGCGCTCCTCGATGCCGGTGATGACCTCGCGCACATCGTCGGGCGCGATCAGCGGCCCTCTCCATGCGCCGTAGCCGGTGTGGTTGGAGAAGTTCACCGTGTAGACCGGCAGCACCTCCACGCCGATGCGCTGCAGCGGGAAGACGGCGGCGGAGTTTCCGACGTGGCCGTAGGCGACGGCCGACTGGATGGAGAGGATCTTCATTCTCCGATCCTTTCATTCAAGGCGGCCCGGTGTCCGCGGCGGGTGGTCAACGCACGGCGGCGACGAGGTCCGCGACGAGCGTCGCGGCGTCCTGATCGTCGAGGTCGTGCACGGTGAGGCGCAGGTGGTGGGAGGGCTCGGCGCGATCGTCCAGGGCGAACTCGTCGCCGGTACGTGCGAGCCAGCCGCGCCGCATCAGGCGCTCGGCCACGATACGGGCCGACTGAGGCAGTTCGACCCAGAGGCTCAGCCCGTCCGAGGTCGGTGCTGGGATGCCGTGGTCGCGCAGTCGCGCGGAGAAGGCGGCGTTGCGCTCGGCGTAGTGCGCGGCCGCGGCGGCGACCTCGGCGGTCACCGCCTCATCCGTGAGCTGAGTCAGCGCGAGGCGCTGCAGCAGATGGCTGACCCACGTGGTGCCGGGGCTCAGGCGCATCGCCAACCGGTCCGCGGTCTCGGCGTCGGTCGCGGCGACCGCGAGGCACATGTCCGGGCCCAGGAACTTCGACACCGAGCGTACGAGGGCGAATCGGCGGTGATCCGGACCGATGAGCGACTCGTAGGGCCGCTGCGAGAGCATCGAGAAGTGGTCGTCCTCGATGATCAGGACGTAGGGGTGATCGGCCAGCACCGCACGCAGCGCGGCCGCGCGCTCGGCGGTGAGGCTCGCGCCGGTCGGATTCTGCGCGCGCGGTGTGCAGATGACCGCACGGACGCCCGCGTCCAGAGCCGCACGCAGGCCGTCGACGGTCATGCCCTGCTCGTCCACGGGCACCGCGATGGCGCGGTATCCGCCGAGTCTCACGGTGTGGATGCTGGCGAGGAAGCACGGATCCTCGAGCGCCACGGCATCGTCGCGCATGAGTGCCTGCGCGAGCAGGCGCTCGACCGCATCGACGGCGCCGCTCGTGATCGTCACGCGGAACTCGGCGTCGAGGTCGGCGGCGACCCAGGTCCGCGCCCACTCGTCGAGGCCGCGGTCGATCACGGGTTCGCCGTAGAGCACGGGCCGGCTCGCGATGTTCATGAGCGCAGGGGAGGGGTCGGGGATGAGGCGGGGATCGGGGTTGCCGGTGCCGACGTCGCGCAGCACGGTGTCGGCGGCATAGCCCTCTTGCGGGACGGATTCGTGGCCCGTCACGACCGTTCCTGCGCGTCCGCGCGAGACCACCAGCCCTGCCTGGGCGAGCTGCCGGTAGGCGGCCACCGCGGTGTTCCGATTCACGCCGAGACGCGCGGCGAGCTCTCGCACCGGCGGCAGCGGGCTCCCCGGACGCAGGATGCCGCGGTCGCGGAGTCCGCGCACGCTGTCGGCGATGTCCGCCGCCGTGGTTCCTGTGATCTCGTCGCTCATGGCTTCTCGATTCTAGGTCGTTTCGGACAGTGCTATGTTTGGCCTAGATCAATCCAGACTTTGTTGCTCACGACAGTGGCGCACCCGACAGGAGTCCTCATGACCGACCAGACCACCACCGGATCCTCGCGCGTCAAGCGCGGCCTCGCCGAGATGCTCAAGGGCGGCGTCATCATGGACGTCGTCACCGCCGAGCAGGCCAAGATCGCCGAGGACGCCGGCGCCGTCGCCGTCATGGCGCTCGAGCGCGTGCCGGCCGACATCCGCGCGCAGGGCGGCGTCTCGCGGATGAGCGACCCCGACATGATCGACAGCATCATCGACACGGTCTCGATCCCGGTCATGGCGAAGGCGCGCATCGGGCATTTCGTCGAGGCGCAGATCCTGCAGGAGCTCGGCGTCGACTACATCGACGAGTCGGAGGTGCTCTCGCCGGCCGACTACGTGAACCACATCGACAAGTTCGGCTTCAAGGTCCCCTTCGTCTGCGGCGCCACCAACCTCGGTGAGGCTCTCCGCCGCATCAACGAGGGTGCCGCGATGATCCGCTCCAAGGGCGAGGCCGGCACGGGCGACGTCTCCGAGGCGATGAAGCACATCCGCAAGATCCGCGGCGAGATCGCCGCGCTCACCGCGCTGCCGAAGGATGAGCTGTTCGTCGCCGCGAAGGAACTGCAGGCGCCCTACGAGCTCGTAGCCGAGATCGCCGAGACCGGCAAGCTCCCCGTCGTGCTGTTCGTGGCCGGCGGTGTCGCGACCCCCGCGGATGCCGCGATGATGATGCAGCTCGGCGCTGACGGCG
Organism: Microbacterium sp. A8/3-1; assembly: GCF_040267695.1. Classification (NCBI taxonomy): domain Bacteria; kingdom Bacillati; phylum Actinomycetota; class Actinomycetes; order Micrococcales; family Microbacteriaceae; genus Microbacterium; species Microbacterium sp. A8/3-1. The sequence continues at coordinate 711,567 of NZ_CP158357.1, forward strand.
TTTTCGTGGGCTCGGGCATCTTCAAGTCGGGCAACCCCGTCGAGCGCGCGAAGGCGATCGTCAAGGCGACCACGTTCTACGACGACGCGAAGGTCGTCGCGGAGGCCTCGCGCGGACTCGGTGAGGCGATGGTCGGCATCAACGTCTCCGACCTGCCGGCGCCGCACCGTCTCGCCGAGCGTGGCTGGTAAGCCGAAGGTCGGCGTCCTCGCGCTGCAGGGCGACGTGCGCGAGCACGCCGCCCTGCTCGCAGAACTCGGAGCCGACGTCACGCTCGTCCGGCGCCCGGAGGAGCTTGCAGCCGTCGACGGCCTCGTCATCCCGGGTGGCGAGTCCAGCGTGATCGACAAGCTGTCCCGGATCTTCGGGATGCAGGAGCCGGTCCGTGCGGCGATCGCCGCGGGTATGCCCGTGCTCGGCACCTGCGCCGGGCTGATCCTGCTCGCCGACACGGTCGTGGATGCGATCGAGGGTCAGGAATCGTTCGGGGGCATCGACGCCGTGGTGCGGCGCAACGCGTTCGGGCGGCAGGTCGAGTCCTTCGAAGCGGAGCTCACCGTCGCAGAGCTCGGACCGGAACCGGTGAAGGCCGCCTTCATCCGCGGCCCCGTCGTCGAATCCGTCGGTCCCGCCGCCGATGTTCTCGCGGCTCTGCCTGACGGACGCGTCGTCGCCGTGGAGCAGGGCAGCCTGCTCGGGCTGAGCTTCCACCCCGAGATCACGGGGGAGACGCGCTTCCATCGGCGGTTCCTCGACAGGGTGCGCGCCGTCTCCGCGGCAGCCGCCTAGCTCACGACCAGTCGGCGGAACGCCCCGATCGTGCGCTCGATGTCATCGGGAGTCGTCGCCCACGATGACATCGAGCAGCGGAGCGATGCCCTGCCGCGCCACTCCGCGCCGGTGACGGCGGCCGTCCCGTCGCGGAGGATCGCCTCGCCCAATGCCCGGGTCGCGGCATCCGTCCCGGCCCGGAACATGACCTGCGTGTAGTCGACGTCGTTGAGGATCTCGATCTCGTCGATGGATGCGAGCCCCGTCGCCATCGCGACGGCGTTCTCATGCAGGCGGTCGATCAGGGCGGCGATGCCCGACCGGCCGAGGCTGCGCATCGCCGCCCAGACCGGAACGCCGCGGGCGCGACGCGAGAGTTCGGGCGTGACATCCCAGGGATCGAGACCTGAGTAGATCAGATAGTCGCCGCCGGTCCGGAACGCCGCGATCGAATCGGCCGGGTCGCGCACGATCGCCATGCCGCAGTCGTAGGGCACGTTCAGCGTCTTGTGGGCATCCGTCGCCCAGGAGTCCGCCTGCTCCATTCCGAGTGTGAGCGGGCGCAGAGAGTCGGATGCCGCGGCCCACAGTCCGAATGCTCCGTCGACGTGCACCCAGGCGCCGTGTCTCTTGGCGATCGGGATCAGCGTGCCGAAGTCGTCGAACGCCCCGGTGTGCACCTCGCCGGCCTGCAGGCAGACGATCGTCGGGCCGTCTCCGCCGAGGAGGGCTTGCTCGAGCGCATCCGCTCGCATCCTGCCCTGGTCGTCGGATTCCACGACCGTCAGCTCGGATCGCCCGATGCCGAGGAACCGGGCCGCCCGATCGATAGAGCCGTGCCGGTCTGCGCCGACCACGAATCGCATCGGGGGAGCACCGCGCAGACCGCGCTCGGCGAGATCCCACCCCGCGCGCCCCAGCACGGCGACGCGGGCCGTCGACAGACACGTGAAGTTCGCGAGCTGCCCACCTGTGACGAAGCCGACGCTCGCCGTCGCGGGGAGGCCGAAGAGCTCGAGCATCCACTGCCCGGCGATGCGCTCCATGGCGACGGTCGCGGGTGTGAGGGTGGACGAGCCGGAGTTCTGGTCCCACGCCGAGACGAGCCAGTCCGCGGCCAGGGCGGCCGGATGCGTGGCGCCGATCACGAAGCCGAAGAAGCGCCCGCCCGGTATCGCGACGAGCCCGGGCTCCGCACGCTCGGCGATCTCCTCGATCACTGCGGCAGGGTTGGTGCCGTCCTCCGGCAGCTGCCCGCCGAAGGCATCCAGCATCTCGTCCAGGCTCGCGCGCGGCCACACCGGTCGGTCATCGAGAGTCTCCAGGAACTCCGTCGCGAGGCGGTGGGCGGCATCGAGAGCATGCGTTCTGTCGTCGAAGCCACTCGGGTCCATGGGTCAGGACTACACCCGCGAGCCCTCTCGCACCAGACGGATATCAGGGGAGGCGTCGCTGGGAGAGCAACCAGTCGTAGAACCGGGGGTTCTCGTAGGTCTCGGTCCAGGAATCGTGGCCGACGCCCGCGTATCGGGTGAACTGCGGGTCGGTGCCGAGTGAACGGAGCTCGGTCACGATCTGCTCCGTGGCGGAGATCGGCACGACATCATCCGCGTCGCCGTGGAAGGCCCAGACGGGCACCGTGCGGATCGGCGCAGCGCTCTGCATCCACAGCCCGCCGCAGATCGGCGCGATAGCGGCGAATCGATCGGGATACCGCACCGCCAGGCTCCAGGTTCCGTACCCGCCCATGCTGAGCCCGGTCACCGATACGCGTGCCGGATCCACGCGGTGCGCCGCGACGACCTCGTCGAGCAGCCCTGACAGCGTCGAGAGCTCTGCGACCCACTGGCTCGAGGCGGCGCACTGGGGCGTGACGAGGATGAACGGGAACTCGTGACCGGCATCCGCCAGCTTCGGCGGGCCGTGCAGCGCAGCCAGTTCGAGGTCGGCACCCCGCTCGCCCGCGCCATGGAGGAACAGCACGAGCGGCCAGCGTCGGTCCGGGTCGGCGTCGTAGTCGTCGGGCAGATGGATCAGGTATCGCAAGGTGTCGGCAGGCGTCGGCTCGTCGTCGCGCACCTCGGAAGAGCGGAGGACCGGGGTGATGTGTCGGGATCTGCGCATATCTCCATCCTGCGCCACTCGCGCAGTTCGTTAGGATTGACGATGCCCTGGGCGCGAGCTCCGGGGCGGATACGACGAGCGGAGACTTATGTCCGGGCATTCCAAGTGGGCGACCACGAAGCACAAGAAGGCCATCATCGACTCCCGACGGGCGAAGTCGTGGGCCAAGCTCATCAAGAACATCGAGGTCGCGGCGAAGCTCGGCGGCGCCGACATGGCCGGCAACCCGACCCTGTTCGACGCGGTGCAGAAGGCCAGGAAGACCTCTGTCCCCAAGGACAACATCGACCGCGCGGTGAAGCGCGGAGCGGGCATCGGCGGCGAGGCCGTCGAGTACCTCTCGATCATGTACGAGGGATACGGACCCAACGGTGTGGCCCTCATGATCGAGTGTCTGACCGACAACAAGAACCGCGCGGCCGCAGAGGTGCGCACGGCACTCACCCGCAACGGCGGGACCCTCGCCGACCCGGGCAGCGTGGCCTACAACTTCAGCCGCAAGGGCGTCATCGTCGTCGGCTCTGAGGGCACCACCGAAGACGACGTGATGATGGCGGCGCTCGAGGCGGGTGCCGAGGAGATCGAACCGCACGCCGAGGGGTTCGAGGTCATCACCGAGGCGCATGATCTGGTCGCGGTGCGCAGTGCGCTGCAGGAGGCCGGGATCGATTACGAGTCCGCCGACGTGGAGTTCGTCCCGAACCTCAAGGTCGAGATCGACGCCGACACCGCTCGCAAGGTCTTCCGTCTCATCGACGCGCTCGAGGACAGCGAGGACGTGCAGAACGTCTTCACGAACTTCGACCTGTCGACCGAGGTGCAGGCGGAGCTCGAGAACGACGACGCCTGAGGCGAGCCTGACGGCCGTCCTCGGCCGCCCGGCTTAGCCTGGGGGAGTGACCTCCTCCGTGCGCGTGCTCGGCATCGATCCCGGCCTCACCCGGTGCGGTGTCGGTGTCGTCGACGTCGACCGATCGCGCCGCGGAACTCTCGTGCACGTGGGGGTCATCCGCTCCTCGCCGGATGCCGAGATCGGCGACCGTCTCGCGATCGTCGCAGCCGGCATCCGCGAGGTGATCGCCGAGTACCGACCGGATGCCGTGGCCGTCGAGCGTGTGTTCGCGCAGCAGAACACCCATACGGTGATGGGCACGGCGCAGGCGAGCGGCGTCGCGCTGCTGATCGCCGCGGAATCCGGCCTTCCCGCCGCCACACACACGCCGAGCGAGGTCAAGGCGGCTGTCACCGGGTACGGCTCCGCCGACAAGCGCCAGGTGCAGGCCATGATCGCCCGCATCCTCCGCCTGGACGCGCCGCCGCAGCCCGCTGATGCGGCGGATGCTCTCGCGATCGCCCTGTGCCACGCCTGGCGCCGCGGCGGTGCGGTCGCCACGCAGGGCGCGCTCACGCCGGCGCAGCGTGCCTGGGCTGCCGCAGAGCGTGTCGCTCGAACATAGCTACGAGTCACGCCGTAGGCTGACAGGATGATCTCCTCTCTGCACGGCGTCGTCCTGCACTCGACGCCCGACCAGGTCGTCATCGAGGTGGGTGGAGTCGGGTTCTCCGTCGCCGTCCCGGCCGATGTCGCGCACACGGCGACCGTGGGGGAGCAGCTCCGGCTGCACACCAGCCTCATCGTCCGCGAGGATGCTCTGTCGCTGTTCGGATTCGCCGACCGCAGCGAGCTGGAGGTCTTCGGGCTGCTGATCAGCGTCACCGGGGTGGGGCCGAAGTCGGCGCTCGGAGTGCTCTCGCACCTCACCGTCGACCAGATCGCGGATGCCGTGACCTCCGAGGACGACGCGCCGTTCCGCCGGGTCTCGGGCATCGGTCCGAAGACCGCGAAGCTCATCGTGCTCCAGCTCGCCGGCAAGGTGCATCCCAGCGCGGTGTCGTCGTCGAGGCCGATCCCCGCGACGGGCGGCGACGTCGTCTCGCAGGTCGCTGCGGCCCTCGTGGGTCTCGGCTGGTCGGAGAAGGTCGCCGCCGAGGCAGCGGCGCAGACCGCGGCCGACGCCACCGACGCCGAGCGCAGTTCCGTCGCCTCGCTCCTGCGGAGCACGCTCGCCCTGCTCGGACCGGCTCAGGGAGGACAGGCGCGTGTCTGACGCCCGCGATGCCACCGAGCCCGTCGACGACACCGAGCTCGCGATCGAGGGCGCCCTGCGCCCGGCCAGCCTCAGTGAGTTCGTCGGTCAGCAGAAAGTCCGCGGGCAACTGCAGCTGCTTCTCGAGGCGGCCCGCATCCAGAGCCGCCCCGCCGATCACATCCTCCTGGCCGGCCCGCCCGGACTCGGCAAGACCACGCTCGCGATGATCGTCGCGCACGAGAGCGACCGGCCACTGCGCCTGTCCAGCGGGCCGGCGATCCAGCATGCCGGCGATCTCGCCGCGCTCCTGTCGAGCCTGGTCCCCGGTGAGGTCCTCTTCATCGACGAGATCCACCGAATGGCCCGCTCCGCGGAGGAGATGCTGTACCTCGCGATGGAGGACTACCGCATCGACATCATGGTCGGCAAGGGCGCCGGCGCCACCAGCATCCCGCTCGAGCTCGCCCCGTTCACCCTGGTCGGCGCGACGACCAGGTCCGGGCTGCTGCCGAACCCGCTCCGCGATCGCTTCGGATTCACCGGACACCTGGAGTTCTACGACGAGCGAGAGCTCGAGCAGGTCATCGAGCGGTCGGCGATCGTGCTGGGCGTGGAGATCCCCCGGGACTCGCTCGCGGAGATCGCCCGGCGCTCCCGCGGTACTCCGCGCATCGCGAACCGTCTGCTCCGACGCGTCCGCGACTACGCACTGGTGCACGGCGACGGGTCGGCAACCATCCACGACGTCCGGGCCGCTCTCGAGCTCTACGACGTCGATGCGATCGGTCTCGACCGGCTGGATCGCGCCGTGCTGGAAGCGCTCGTCCGGCGGTTCCGCGGCGGACCGGTGGGACTCAGCACGCTCGCCGTCGCGGTCGGCGAAGAGGGCGAGACCGTCGAGAGCGTCGTCGAACCGTACCTCGTCCGCATCGGGTTCCTCGGTCGCACACCGCGGGGCAGAGTCGCGATGCCGGAGGCGTATGCGCACCTGGGTGTCCCGCACCCAGACGGGGCGCTTCGTCTTGATGACCTATAATCGCTGAAGACTTCCCCCCGGATACCTCTGTGCGCCCAAAGGCTGGTGCGTGCACCTGAGAAAGGCGCTTCCCCCATGCCCATGGAATTCATCCTCTTCGGTCTTCTGGCCGTTCTTCTCGTCTTCATGATCTTCAACACGCGCAAGCGCACCAAGGCGATGAAGGCCGAGCAGGAGGAGAAGGCGACCAAGACCGTCCCCGGCGTCAAGGTGCTGCTGCAGGGCGGCATCTACGGCACGATCGTCGCCTACGACCCCGAGGACCTCGACTCCCCGGCGCTCGTCGAGATCGCTCCCGGCACCATCATCGAGGTGCACAGCCAGGCCATCCTCCGCATCGTCGAGCCCAAGGACGTCGTCGTCGAGGAGCCCGTGGTCGTCGAGGACGACGTCGTGGCGAACGAGACCGACGCTCCGGCGATCGAGACCACCGAGGAGACGCGTGCGCGTCTCGAGCGGGACGCAGACGACAAGTAAGACCGCCGCCAGCGCTGCCTCTCGCATCTCCGGCATCTCAGAAAGCTGAACACACGTGGCTTCATCCTCTCCGGTCCGTCACGCCTGGCGGGTCCTCCTCGGCCTGCTCCTCGTGACGGGCGTGCTCTTCGGCATCAACTCGCTGGGCGTCTACCTCATCAAGGACGGCAACGGGGAGGCGGTGAGCTCGTGGACGCCTGAACTCGCCCTCGACCTGCAGGGCGGGACGCAGATCGTCCTGAGCGCCGAGACCGAGGACGGGGCTGCGCCCTCGTCCGAGCAGCTCGACCAGGCCGCGGCCATCATCCGTCAGCGCGTCGACGCGTCCGGCGTCGCCGAGGCCGACATCACCACCGAGGGCGGACAGAACATCGTCGTCCAGATCCCCGGTGTCGCCGATGAGCAGACCCGCGAGCGGATCCAGTCGAGCGCTCAGCTGGAGTTCCGGCCGGTGCTGGCGACCAACGCGGCCAGCACAGAGTTCGTCGGCGAGGACGGCGAATCCACGCCCTTCCCGTCGCCCGATCCCTCGCTGAACGCGACGCCCACGGTCGAGCCCACGGACGCCAGCGACCTGTCCTGGGTGACCGAGAAGCTCGCCGCCGAGTTCCAGGCCTACGATTGCGCCAACCCGGACAACGACCCGGCCCGCGCCCCGAAGGACGAGCCGCTCATCGCCTGCTCGCCCGACGCCACTCAGAAGTTCCTCCTCGGCCCGGCCGAGCTCGACGGCACGGCCATCACGGACGCCTCGGCCGGTCGGGACCCCAAGTCGGGAGCGTGGCTCGTCCAGCTGACGATGAGCGGCGAAGGCGGAGACGCCTTTGGCATCGTCAGCACGCGTCTGAACCAGAACCGCATCGACGGCCTGTCGCCGCGGGACCAGTTCGCCTTCGTGCTCGACGGCAGCGTCCTCAGTGCACCGCGGATGAACGGTGTGATCCTCGACGGCCGCCCGAGCATCTCGGGCAGCTTCACGCAGGAGAGCGCGACGACCCTCGCGGACCAGCTGAAGTTCGGTGCGCTGCCGCTCAGCTTCACCGTGCAGAGCTCCGACACCATCTCGGCCACTCTCGGCACGCAGCAGCTGCAGATCGGCCTGATCGCCGGTCTCATCGGTCTCGCGCTCGTGGCCATCTACTCGCTCATCGTCTACCGAGCTCTCGGGTCGGTGATCATCGCCTCGATCGCCGTGATGGGCGTCCTGACCTACATCATCATCTGCATCCTGGCCTGGCGACTGGGCTTCCGTCTGTCGCTCGCCGGCGTCGCGGGGCTGATCGTGTCGATCGGCTTCACCGCCGACTCGTTCATCGTCTACTTCGAGCGAATACGAGACGAGCTCCGCGACGGCAAGTCGATCACCTCCGCCGTGGAAGACGGCTGGGGCCGCGCCAAGCGCACGATCTACATCTCGAAGTCGATCAACATCCTCGCCGCCGTGGTGCTCTACATCCTCGCGGATGCCACGGTGAAGGGCTTCGCGTTCACGCTCGGTCTCACGACCCTGATCGACGTGTTCATCTTCGTGATCTTCACGCATCCCGTGATGCAGCTCCTCGCACGCACGCGGTTCTTCGGAGGCGGACACAAGCTGTCCGGCCTCGACCCCGAGGCCCTCGGCGCCGTCTACCGCAGCCGCTCGCAGTTCCGAGAGGTCTCCAGCGCCACCACCGGACGCGGGGCGAAGAATGCCCGCGCCCGCGGTGAGGCCGACCGTCGCCAGACGATCGCCGAACGCAAACGTGCGGAAGCCCTTGCCGGGGAGAGACCCGCCAACGCCGACAGTTCTACCAAGGGAACCAGGGAGGGAGACGCCTGATGCCTTCCATGAGTGAGTTCGGCAACAACCTGTACTCGGGGAAGACCTCCTTCCCCTTCGTCGGCAAGCGCCGTCTGTGGTTCATCATCGCGATCGTGCTCGTCGTCGGCTCGGCGCTCGTGCCGCTGATCCGTCCGATCCAGTTCTCGATCGAGTTCACCGGCGGGTCGCAGTTCACGGTGCAGGCACCGGACAGCCGCGACCAGGAGAAGGCGACCGCCGCCGTGCAGTCGGTCGTCCCCGGTGCGGCTACCAAGGTCGTGATCGTGAGCGACCGCGACGTCCGTGTGCAGACCGACCAGATGAGCGCCGACGAGACGCAGCAGGTCGCCGCGGCCCTCGCCGATGTCTACAAGGTCGACGCGGCTGACGTGACGTCGTCGTTCATCGGCCCGGCCTGGGGCGAGAACGTCACCAAGCAGTCGCTGTGGGGTCTTGCGATCTTCCTGGCGCTGACGTTCCTCATCCTCGCGATCTACTTCCGCACGTGGAAGATGTCGGCCGCCGCGATTATCGGCCTCCTGGACGTGCTCGTGATCACGGTCGGCGTCTACGCGCTGGCCGGGTTCGAGATCTCGCCCGCCGCCGTGATCGGCTTCCTCACGATCCTCGCGTACTCGCTGTACGACACCACGGTCGTGTTCGACAAGATCCGCGAGAACACCACGGAGGACGGGGAGAAGTCCGCACGGCTGTTCGGGGAGTCCGTCAACCTCGCCGTGAATCAGACGCTCGTCCGATCGATCAACACGTCCGTCGTCGCGGCGCTGCCCGTGGGCGCGGTGCTCTTCATCGGCGCCTTCTGGCTCGGCGCCGAGTCGCTCACCGACATCTCGCTGTCGATCTTCGTCGGCATCCTGGTCGCCACGTACTCGACGTTGTTCGTCGCCGCTCCGCTGTACTCGCTGTTCCGCGAGAACGAGCCGCAGCTCAAGGAGCGGGACGCCCGCATCCGCGAGGCCCGCAGCAAGGCGTCCGTCGACGCCTGATCGTTCCCTCTCGCGGGAGCTCGTCCCGCACAGCACGCGTAAGATGAGAAGATTCGGGAGGTGAGTGGATGGCGGAGCCGCAGACGTCGTCGCAGGGTTCCAGTCTGCGACGACTGGTGCCCCGCATCTTCTCGCGCGCGTCCAGGATCAACGACCTCGACAACCTGATCCGCACCGTCCGCGCCAACCATCCTCGCGGCGACTTCCCGGTCATCGAGCGCGCATACGCGGTCGCCAAGGAGAAACACGAGGGCCAGAAGCGGCAGAGCGGCGAGCCGTACATCACGCACCCGCTCGCCGTCGCGCAGATCCTCGCCGAACTCGGTCTCGGACCCCGCGCGATCGCGGCCGCCCTGCTGCACGACACGGTCGAGGACACGGGATACGCCCTGACCGATCTGACGGCCGAGTTCGGCGACGAGGTCGCCATGCTCGTCGACGGTGTCACCAAGCTCGACAAGGTCAAGTACGGCGAGAGTGCTCAGGCCGAGACCGTCCGCAAGATGATCGTCGCGATGTCCAAGGACATCCGCGTGCTCCTGATCAAGCTCGCCGACCGCCTGCACAATGCGCGCACCTGGGGCTTCGTCCCGCCGGAGAAAGCGGCGAAGAAGGCCAAGGAGACGCTGGAGATCTACGCGCCGCTGGCCAATCGACTCGGCATCCAGGCCATCAAGTCGGAGCTCGAGGATCTCTCGTTCGCCGTGCTGCATCCGAAGATCTACAACGAGATCCACAGCCTCATCGCGCAGCGCACCCCGCAGCGCGAGAAGTACCTGGGTCAGGTCGTCGAGGAGATCGACGAGGATCTGCGTGATCTCCGTATCCGCGGCAAGGTCGTCGGACGGCCGAAACAGCTCTACTCCGTGTATCAGAAGATGGTCATCCGGGGTCGCGAGTTCGACGACATCTACGACTTGATCGGGATCAGGGTGCTCGTCGCCTCGGTTCGCGACTGCTATGCCGTGCTCGGTGCGATCCACGCCCGCTGGACGCCGCTGCCCGGCCGTTTCAAGGACTACATCGCGACGCCGAAGTTCAACCTCTACCAGTCGCTCCATACGACGGTGATCGGTCCGGCCGGTCGTACGGTCGAGATCCAGATCCGCACGCACGAGATGCATCAGCAGGCGGAGTACGGCGTCGCCGCGCACTGGATGTACAAGGAGCGGATGAACGGCGGCGGCAAGACCGAGGTTCGCGCCTCCGACACCGACATGGCGTGGCTCGCGCACATCTCCGACTGGCAGGCCGAGACGGCCGACCCCGGCGAGTTCCTCGACTCCCTGCGCTTCGAGATCGGCGCGAAGGAGGTCTACGTCTTCACGCCGAAGGGGCGGGTGGTCGGACTCCCGGCCAGCGCGACACCCGTGGACTTCGCTTACGCCGTGCACACCGAGATCGGTCACCGCACCATGGGGGCCAAGGTCAACGGGCGCCTGGTGCCGCTGGAGTCCGAGCTGAAGAGCGGCGACGTGGTCGAGGTGTTCACCTCGAAGAACCCGGATGCCGGACCGAGCCAGGACTGGCTCGGATTCGTGGCCAGCACCCGCGCGCGCAACAAGATCCGCGGTTGGTTCACGAAGGAGCGCCGCGAAGAGGCGATCGAACAGGGAAAGGAGGCCATCGCGAGGGCGATGCGCCGCCAGAACCTGCCGCTGCAGAAGCTGATGAGCCAGGACTCCTTCGCGGAGGTCGCCCACCAGCTCCACTACGAAGACGTCTCCGCCCTGTATGCCGCGGTCGGCGAAGGACACGTCTCGACCCAGTCGGTGCTCGAGAAGGTCACGGCGCTCGTCGCCGCGAGCGATCCGGCGACCGGAACCATCGATCTCCCGGGCAGCGTTCCGACGCGGGAGCCGCGTTCCGGCGACTCGGGTGTGCTGGTGCGCGGTGCCGCCGACATCCTGGTCAAACTCGCCAAGTGCTGCACCCCGGTGCCGGGCGATTCCATCGTCGGATTCGTGACCCGCGGCAGCGGCGTCTCCGTGCACCGTGCCGACTGCGTCAACGTGAAGGCGCTGAGCGCGGAGCAGGACCGCTTCGTCGAGGTCTCCTGGGCTCCGACGAAGAAGAGCGTGTTCCGCGTGCAGATCCAGGTCGAGGCGCTGGACCGCTCCGGTCTGCTCTCCGACGTGACGAGGGTGCTCAGCGAGCACCACGTCAACATCCTGTCGGCGACGGTCACGACCAACGACGAGCGCCTCGCTCTCAGCCGGTTCGTGTTCGAGATGGGCGATGCGGTGCACCTCGATCGCGTGCTGAACGCGGTGCGCAGGATCGACGCGGTCTACGACGTCTACCGCGTCACCTCCTCCTGAGTTCCAGACGCTCCAGCGCAGCCAGCCCGACCCGGCTTCCGGGTACCCGCCGAAGCGACCGGAGCACGGACGCCGTCTCCGAGGAGAGCTCGGGGAAGAGTCGCGCGAGGCGCTCCATCCACGGCTTCATCCTGGGGTCCCTGTGCAACGTCGTGGCGAGATCGAGCATGGTCCTCGCCGGCGTCGACACGGCGATCCCGCCGATCAGTTGCAGGTCGGATGCTGGGAGCACTGTGTCGTGGAACACCAGCCGTGCATTGACGTGCGGACGCAGGCGTCGGTCCACCGCGCGCTTGACGTGGTGGACCGACGGAGGAACGTCGCCGGCGCCGTGGATCCAGGCCGCGGTCGGTCCCGACGCCGCTGTTCCCGGGCGCACGAGGGTGGCGATGGCGGTCGCCCGGACATCGGCCGTCTCGATCAGGTCGGCCGGGACGTAGGCATCGCCGATCTCGAACACGTGCCCGTCGATCCGCGCCGCGCTCAGCTCGGCTTCGCTGAGACGGGCGCCGGGCAGATACAGGAACGCGGGGTGCATCACGCCAGTGTGGCGTGATGCACCCCGCGTGCGAGTGATCGCGGGCGACCTGTGGAGAACCGGGTCAGCCGCCGAGAGCGCTGAGCCAGGTGCGTCGCGCCTCGAGCGCATCGGCAGCCGTCTTCACGGCCTTCTTGTCGCCGGCCTTCTCAGCGGCGGCGAGCTCGGCCTCGAGCTTCTCGATCGCCTCGAGGAGCTGCGAGCTCATGTCGTTGGCGCGGGCCTTGGTCTCCGGGTTGTTCTTCTTCCAGTCGACTTCCTCGCGGGCCTTCAGACCCTGCTCGATCACGCGGAGACGGTCGTCCAGCGCGCGCTCCTTCTCCCGGGGGAAGACACGTCCGATCTCGTCCCACTGCTGCTGGATGCGCGTGAGCAGCGCACGTGCGCGCTTGATGTTCGACTCGTCGGCGACGGCCTTGGCCTCTTCGAGAAGGGCCTGTCGGGCCTCGATCTTCGGCCCGGACTCGGCCTCCTCGGCCGCGGCCTGCTCGGCGCGCGCGGCGTAGAGGGCGTCGCCCGCCGCCTTGAAGCGGGCCCACAGCGCGTCGTCGGCCTTGCGCCCGGCGCGGCCGGAGGCCTTCCACTCGTCGAGGAGGTTGCGGTAGGCGGGGATGCCGTCGGTGCCGCGCGGCGCGAGCGCCTCGGCACGCTCCACCAGGCGGGACTTCGCATCGCGAGCGACCTTGTGCGTGTCGTCCAGCTCGGAGTAGAACGCGCGCCGCTGCTTGTCGACCACAGCGCGCGCATCGCGGAATCGCTTCCAGAGCTGCTGCGAGATGCCCTTCGACAGGCGCGGGCCGGTCTGCTGCTGAGCCTGCCAGGCGTCGAACAGCTCGCCGAGCTCCGCCGTGACCTGCTTCCACTGGACCTTGCTGAGGTCGCGCGCGGCGATCGCCTCGGCGCGCTCCACGAGGACGGTCCGCTCGGCGATCGCCTTGTCGACGAGCTCCTTGGCCTGCTGCGCCTCCTGCTCGGTGGCCTCGGAGAGCGAGGCGGTGAGGGCGTTCAGGCGATCGCGGAGACCGGCGAGGTCTCCGACGGCGGCGGCATCCGTCGCCTCGTCGATCAGGTGGCCGGCCTGCTTGGCGAGATCGCTCGCCGACGCGCCACCGGTCTGCTGACGCTGTTCGAGGGCATGCACCTTGAAGGCGATGTCGTCGAACTTCCGCACGAAATATGCGAGCGCCTCGTCGGGGGTTCCATCCGGGTACTGGCCGACCACGCGCCAGGCTTCGCCCTCACGCACCTCGACGGTGCCGTCTTCGGAGACGCGACCCCACTCGGCGGACGACGAGGATGAAGCCGGCGACGGAGCCACCGGAGGCACGACGGCAGGCGTCGGCGCCTTTCGCGGCATCGGCACGGCGGGGGGTGCGGGAATGGGGGGAGTCGGCTTCGACGGCTCGGTGGCAGACACGGTGATTCTCCTTGCGCGGTAAGGCCGCGGGAGGCGGAAAGGACGAGGCTCAGCCTAGTACGCCCGCGGGTTCCGGGTGAGGCCGGCACTTCTCACATCACCGTTACCGATCTGTGAGGAGATCGTTCGACGGGTGAAACATGCAGCGTCCTCTCCGGGAAACACGGCGCTCCTATCGTCGCCAGCACGACAGTTCCCCCGGTCGACAGGAGCCCCATGAACGACACCGCATCCACGCCGCACGAGATCATGGTGGTCGGAGCCGGCATGGTGGCGCACCGGTTCGTCGAGAGCCTGCTCAGCCGCGCCGATGCGGACGTGCGGGTGACCGTGATCGGCGACGAGGGCCGCGGACCGTACGACCGCGTGGGACTGACGAGCTTCTTCTCGGGAGCCACGCCGGATGATCTGGAGCTCGACCGCGCGGTCTTCCGCGACGCACGGGTGCGCCTGATCCACAATGATCGCGTCCTGCGCATCGACCGCTCCGCCCGCTCGGTGCGGACGCGCTCCCGTCGCAACTACGACTACGACACGCTGGTGCTCGCGACCGGCTCCTACGCGGCGCGGGTGGCCGTGGACGGCGCCGACCTTCCGGGCTGCTTCGTGTATCGCACGCTCGACGACGTGCAGTCGCTGCGGGACTTCGTGGCCGCGCGGACGGCCGCGCTCGGCCGGCCCCTCCGCGGTGCGGTCATCGGCGGCGGCCTGTTGGGGCTCGAGGCGGCGGGTGCGCTGCAGGGGATGGACGTCGACACGACGGTCGTGCAGTACTCGGACCGCCTGATGTCGGCGCAGCTCGATCAGGCGGGCGGGGGATGCTGAAGCGCCTCCTGGAGTCCCGCGGCATCACGGTGCGCACGCAGGCGCGGACGACGAGGCTCGATCCGGACGAATCCGGTGCCGTCACGGCTCTCGAGTTCCAGGACGGCTCGTTCCAGCGCGCGGACGTGGTGGTGTTCACGGTCGGCGTGCGCCCGCGGGACGAGCTCGCTCGGAACGCGGAGCTCGAGGTGCATCCGCGCGGGGGCGTGCTGATCGACGAGCGGTGCTCGACGTCGGACCCGAACATCCTCGCGATCGGCGAGGTCGCCAACTTCGACGACCGGTGCGTGGGCCTCGTGGCTCCCGGGTACGCGATGGCGGAGGTCGCGGCGACCCGGCTGCTCGGGGGAGAGGCCAGCTTCCCCGGCTATGACGAATCCGCCAAGCTCAAGCTCTCGGGCGTCGATGTGGCGAGCTTCGGCGATGCGCTCGCTCGCACGCCCGACGCGCTCGACGTCGTCTACGCCGACCCGGTCGCCGGCGTCTACAAGAAGCTCGTGCTCTCCGACGATGCGCAGACCCTGCTCGGCGGCATCCTCGTCGGCGATGCGAGCGCCTATGGCTCGCTGCGCCCCCTCGTGGGGGCGAAGCTCGGCGCCGACCCGTCGGCCTACCTCCTGCCGGAAGGGGGCAATGCCGCCCCAGTCGGGGAGCTACCCGACGAAGCCGTGGTGTGCTCGTGCTCCAACGTCTCGGCGGGTCGGATCCGTCAGGCCGTTCACGAGGAGGGGTGCAGGGACGCCGCCGCCGTCAAGGGCTGCACGAAGGCGGGCGCGACCTGCGGCTCCTGCGTGCTGATGGTCAAGAAGGTGGTCGGCCAGGAGCTCACGAAGCTCGGGCAGACGGTGTCGAACGCGCTGTGCGAGCACTTCGACATGTCGCGGCGCCAGCTGTTCGACGCCGTGCGGATCGCCGAGCTGTCGACGTTCAGCTCCATCGTCGAGCGCTTCGGCCGCGGACGCGGCTGCGACATCTGTAAGCCGGCGATCGCCAGCATCCTGTCGGGGCTCGTCGGTCAGCACGTGCTCGAGGGCGAGAACGCCACGCTGCAGGACACGAACGACCACGTGATGGCGAACATGCAGAAGGACGGCACTTATTCGGTCGTTCCGCGGATGCCGGGTGGCGAGGTGACCCCGGACGGACTGCTGGCGATCGGGCAGATCGCCAAGGACTTCGCCCTGTACACGAAGATCACGGGCGGTCAGCGCATCGACATGTTCGGCGCGCGTCTGGAGCAGCTGCCGCTGATCTGGGAGCGGCTCGTCGACGCGGGATTCGAGTCCGGTCACGCCTACGGCAAGTCGCTCCGCACGGTGAAGTCGTGCGTCGGCTCGGCGTGGTGCCGCTACGGCGTGCTCGACGCGGTGGGCATGGCCGTGAAGCTCGAGCTGCGGTACCGGGGTCTGCGGGCGCCGCACAAGCTCAAGCTCGGTGTCTCGGGGTGTGCGCGGGAGTGCGCGGAGGCCCGCTCGAAGGACGTCGGGATCATCGCGACCGAGAACGGGTGGAACATGTACGTCGGCGGCAACGGCGGCTTCACCCCGCGACACGCGGAGCTGCTCGCGTCCGAGCTGGACGACGAGGGTCTGATCCGCGCGATCGACCGGTTCTTCATGTACTACATCCGCACGGCCGATCGCCTGCAGCGCACCGCCCCGTGGTGCGAGGAGGTCGAAGGAGGGCTCGACGGCCTCCGGTCCGTGATCTTCGACGACAGTCTCGGCATCTGCGACGATCTCGACGCCGCGATGGCGCTGCACGTGGAGCACTACGAGGACGAGTGGGCCGCGACGCTGAAGGATCCGCAGAAGCTGGAGAGGTTCCGCTCCTTCGTCAACGCCGCCGACACCCCCGACCCCTCGCTCGGTTACGTGGCCGAGCGTGGTCAGATCAGGCCGGCGACGGCCGAGGAACGGCGTTCGGGCGCGGTCCTGATCGCCGGGACGGCACTGGAGGTACGACGATGACCGGTCTGATCGCGGAGGAGACCCTCGTGCGCGTGTGCGCCGTGGCCGATCTGGAGGTCGAACGCGGCCGCGCGGCTCTGCTGGGCGGCGAGCAGGTGGCGCTGTTCCTGCTCGCCGACGGCAGCGTGCACGCCGTCTCGAACCTCGACCCGTACAGCGGTGCGAACGTGATCTCCCGCGGCATCGTGGGGAGCAGGGGAGAGGCGCCGACGGTCGCGTCGCCGCTGCACAAGCAGGTGTTCGACCTGCGCACCGGCGTGTGTCTGGAGACGCAGGGGAAGCCGGATGCAGCGCTGCGCGTGTACCCCGTCCGGGTCACCCCGGACGGCGTGCACGTCGACGTCGCCGGGGGCGCCGCCGGGGAGGACGGCGCATGATGTTCCGGTTCCGCCGGAGGAGGACGGCTGGATCGTGGACGAGCGGCGGATCGACGCGTGTGGGGCGCGTCGATCTCGTCGGCGGAGGGCCAGGACCGGCCGACCTGATGACCCTGCGCGCCCACCGGCTGCTCGCCGAGGCCGATGTGGTCATCGCGGACCGGCTCGGGCCCGCAGACGAGGTGCGCGCCCAGCTCGGACCGGATGTGCTGGTCATCGACGTCGGCAAGCGTCCGGGGCACCACCCCGTGCCGCAGGCCCAGATCAACGCGCTTCTCGTCGAGCACGCGCGGGCGGGCAGGCGCGTCGTGCGGCTGAAGGGTGGCGATCCTTTCGTCCTCGGCCGCGGCGGCGAGGAGGTGCTCGCGTGCGAGGCCGCTGGCATCCCCGTATCGGTGACGCCGGGCGTGAGCAGCGCGATCTCGGTGCCCCAGGCAGCCGGCATCCCGGTGACGCATCGCGGCGTGGCATCCGCTCTGCATGTGGTGAACGGCCAGGGCCCGTTCACCGAGAGCACGCTCGCCTCGCTCTCCGACGACTCCGTCACCACCGTCGTGCTGATGGGGGTCGCCGCGCTCCCGCGTCTCGCCGCCGCGGCGCTGCAGCACGGTGTCTCGGCGGATCGCCCGGTCGCGGTCGTCGAGAACGGTCATACGCCGCAACAGCGCACGGTGCGCAGCACGCTGGGCGCTATCGTGGCCGACGCAGAGGAGGCCGCCGTGATCAATCCCGCCGTGATCGTGATCGGCGACGTCGCGCGCGCCGGCCTGCTGCTGCCCACGACATCGCAGTTCGCGGAGAGTTCGGCGTGACGAACGCGCCGACCCTCGAGTCCGCCCTGGCCGGCTGCACGATCATCGTCGCCGCCGATCGCCGGTCGGTCGACCTCGCCACCGCGTTGGAGCGTCGCGGTGCGCACGCGCACCGCGCCCCCGCGCTGAGCATCGTCGCGAATGCCGACGACGCCGAGTTGATGCGCAGGACGAAGCAGCTCATCGCCGCGCCACCGGACATCGTCGTGGTGACGACGGGCGTCGGCTTCCGCGGGTGGATGGATGCCGCGCATGAGCACGGCCTCGATGAGGGCATCACCGCGGCGCTGCGAGGGGCGCAGTTCGTCGCGCGCGGACCCAAGGCGCACGGCGCGATCCAGCAGGCCGGTTTCACCGCCGACTGGGTGGCGGAGTCCGAGACCTCCGCGGAGGTGGGCGAGTACCTGCTCGCCTCCGGGATCACCGGCAAGCGGATCGTCGTGCAGCACCACGGCGCCGGGGCCGATGGACTCGACGAGCTCCTCGCCGGTGCCGGGGCCGACGTGGTGAGCGTCACGGTCTATCGCTGGGGGCCGCCGCCCGACCCGGAGGTCGTCCGACGGTCGGCTCTGCAAGCAGGAGCGGGGGAGGCCGACGCGGTGCTGTTCACCTCCGCCCCCGGAGCAGCCTCCTGGCTGGCCGTCGCCGAGGAGGCCGGGGCACTCGACGACATCCGCCGCCGCGCAGCATCCGGGCGCCTTCTGCTCGCAGCCGTGGGGCCCATCACCGCCGGCCCGCTCCTCGCGGCGGATCTGGAGACGACGATCGCCGACCGCGGACGCCTCGGCTCACTCGCCCGCTGCGTGATCGCGCACTTCGGCGGAGGTCGTGCCCCATCGCTGGAGACGGATGCCGGGCGCCTCGAGGTACGCAGCGGAGGGGTGCTCATCGACGAGCGCTTCGTGCCGCTGTCCCACACCGCCGCGCGTCTGATGGAAGCCCTGTTCATCGCCGGCGGGCGGGTGCTGTCGCGCGCCGAGATCGGACGAGTGCTGCCGGGCAGCGACCGCAACGGCCACGCGGTCGAGGTCGCCGTGGCGCGGTTGCGCGAATCCCTGTGCGGCGCGGAGCTCGTGCAGACCGTGGTCAAGCGCGGCTATCGGCTGGCCGTCATCGAGTACTGACGCGGGCGCGCGTCGTAGCGGACTATTCCGCAGGGGTGTCCGAGGGGATCGGAACCGGCGTCTCGGCGGGCGTCTCCGTCGGCCCGGTCGTCGGTTCGACCGTCGGCGAGGGCGTGGGCTCGGGAGCCGTGACCTGCGCGTGCACGACCTGGCTGCCGATGGCCGCGACGACGATGAGGGCTCCGACGATCGCGGCGATGGCGTTGTCGCGCGTGCGCCGACGGATCTGACCCTGATGCCAGATCGTGCGCGCGGTGTGCAGACGGGTGCGGCGCTCGGCCTGGACGCGCTCCTGCCTGGTGCTCCTCGAACCGCGTGCGGCCATGCCTCGATCTCCCATCCGTGCGACGGTGCGTCACGTCGCCTCAGAGCCTACCGTCGGCGGCGAGGTGCGTTGAGCGTCGCCTGAGTGTCGTGACCCGCCAGTAGCCTGGTGGGATGACGTCCCCTGCCGCGCTGCTCTCCGGGCAGACGCCTCTCGCCGTGCGCATGCGCCCGGTCTCCCTCGCCGAGGTCGCCGGGCAGCGTCACCTTCTGCGATCGGGTTCGCCGATCGTGGCCCTCGCAGACCCGGAGGCGACGTCGCCCGGTGCGGTCTCGATCATCCTTTGGGGCCCTCCCGGGACAGGCAAGACCACTCTTGCGCAGGCCATCGCCCGCTCCTCGGGGCGGCGTTTCGTCGAGCTCTCGGCCGTGACCGCCGGTGTGAAGGACGTGCGCGAGGTCATGCAGGAGGCGATCACCCAGCGCGACCTCTACGGGCAGACGACGATCCTCTTCCTCGACGAGATCCACCGGTTCACCAAGGCGCAGCAGGATGCTCTGCTGCCCGGTGTCGAGAACGGCTGGGTCATCCTGATCGCGGCGACGACCGAGAATCCGTCCTTCTCGGTGATCTCGCCGCTCCTGTCGCGTTCGCTGCTGCTCACCCTGCAGCCGCTCACCGATGACGACATCGGCCTGCTGGTCGATCGGGCCGTCGGCGATGCGCGCGGTCTGAACGGCGCCGTCGCACTGAGCGACGAGGCGAGATCCGCCCTCATCCGGCTCGCATCCGGCGATGCCCGCCGGGCGCTCACCGGTCTCGAAGCCGCTGCCGCGGTGGCCCTGTCGCATTCGGCTGACGCGAAGGCGAAGGGCAAGAAGAAGAAGGACTCCGACGCGAGCGGCGTGCCCTCTGTCTCCGACGACGACGTCGCGCAGGCGGTCGACAAGGCGCTGCTGCGCTATGACCGTCAGGGCGACGAGCACTACGACGTGATCAGCGCGTTCATCAAGTCGATCAGAGGGTCCGATCCCGATGCCGCGCTCCACTATCTCGCCCGCATGATCGAGGCGGGGGAGGACCCGCGTTTCATCGCCCGGCGCCTGGTCATCTCGGCATCCGAGGATGTCGGTCTCGCCGACCCCCAGGGGCTCGTGATCGCGGTCGCGGCGGCCGACGCCGTCGCCTTCATCGGGATGCCGGAGGGCCGCATCCCGCTGGCCGAGGCGACCGTGTACCTCGCCACCACCGCGAAGTCGAACGCCGCCTACGTCGGTATCGACGCCGCGATCGCCGACATCCGCAAGGGCGGGTTCGGTCGGGTACCGGTGCATCTGCGCGATGCGCACTACCCGGGCGCGAAGCGGCTCGGGCATGGCAAGGGCTACGTCTACTCGCACGACAGCGAGTACGGCATCGTGCCGCAGCAGTACCTGCCCGACGAGCTCGACGGCCGGCGCTACTACGAGCCGAAGACCCTCGGGGCCGAGCGCGACGTCGCCGCCCGCCTGGAGCGGATCCGCCGCATCCTCGGCGATCGCTGAACCGCATCATCGAGCCGACCCGGTGATCTGTTAGACTTGACCGGCTCGAAACCGAGTTTTCGGGCATCTCCTCGTTCACACCCCACCTGGTCGGTGCCCCGGCGTGCGCTCCCAGGCAGAACGCGGACGATACGTCCGTGAGTCGTGAAAGACGCGACCACGTCATCGGAAGGACAACTTCGTGACCACGAAGTCCCAGGACCGCCGCAAGGTTCGGCTCAGCCGCGCCCTCGGCATCCCGCTCACCCCGAAGGCCGCCCGCTACCTCGAGAAGCGTCCCTACGCTCCGGGTGAGCACGGCCGCACCAAGCGCAAGGCCGACAGCGACTACGCCGTCCGTCTGCGTGAGAAGCAGCGTCTGCGCGAGCAGTACGGCATCCGCGAGAAGCAGATGCGCAACACGTTCAACGAGGCTCGTCGTCACGACGGCCTGACCGGTGAGAACCTGGTCGAGCTCCTCGAGATGCGTCTCGACGCGCTCGTCGTGCGTTCGGGCTTCGCCCGCACCACCGCGCAGGCTCGCCAGCTCGTCGTGCACCGTCACATCCTCGTCGACGGCCAGCTCGTCGACCGCCCGTCGTTCCGCGTGAAGCCGGGTCAGCTCATCCACGTCAAGGCCAAGAGCGAGGGCACCGAGCCCTTCCAGGTGGCGGCAGCCGGCGGTCACGCCGAGGTGCTTCCCCCCGTTCCCGGCTACCTCGAGGTCGAGCTCGACAAGCTCCAGGCCCGTCTGCTCCGTCGTCCGAAGCGCGCCGAGGTCCCCGTGACCTGTGAAGTGCAGCTCGTCGTCGAGTACTACGCGGCTCGCTGATCCAGCGATCGAGCAATTCGCAGAAGGCGTCGGGGCAACCCGACGCCTTCTGTCGTTTCGGCCTACGATGGAGAAACCGCGCCTTCGCGGATAAAGGCAAGGATGGTGACATGAAGAGCTTGCGATGGTTCCTGTTCGGTCTGGTCGGCGGCTTCGTCGTTGCTCATTTCATGGACAAGGACCCGCGGGGTCACGACATCCTCGCCGAGGTCGATGCCAGGATCAACGGATTCACGGCTGCCCTCGGCGACGCCTACCGCGAGCAGGAGGCACGGCTCACGGAGCCGGGCGACAACTGAACCATCGCTGCGCCTCGGCGCGGCATTCTCACGCAAGGACACCCGGCACTCTATGAAAACTGCGGAGATCGCGCAGCGTTACCTCGATTTCTTCGAGAAGAACGACCATGTCATCGTCCCGTCGGCCTCTCTGGTCAGTGACGATCCCTCCCTGCTGTTCACGGTCGCGGGCATGGTGCCGATGATCCCGTATCTGACCGGTGTGGTGCCTGCTCCCCACCCGCGGATCGCCGACGTGCAGAAGTGCATCCGCACCAACGACATCGAAGAGGTCGGCCGCACTGCGCGCCATGGCACGTTCTTCCAGATGCTCGGCAACTGGTCGTTCGGCGACTACTTCAAGGAAGGCGCCATCCGGTACGCCTGGGAGCTCCTGACGAGCTCCGAGGCCGACGGCGGCTACGGCTTCGACGAGAAAGACCTCTGGGTCACCGTCTACGAGACGGATGACGAAGCCGAGGCGATCTGGCGCGACATCATCGGCTTGAAGCCGGAGCGCATCCAGCGCCTCGGCCGCGCCGACAACTACTGGAACACCGGTCAGCCCGGCCCCGGCGGTCCCGACTCGGAGATCTTCTTCGACCGGGGTCCGGCCTTCGGCAAGGACGGCGGGCCCGCGGCCGACGACTCGAGGTTCCTCGAGATCTGGAACCTCGTGTTCATGCAGGACTTCATCGAGAACATCCGCAGCAAGACCGAGTTCGACATCGTCGGCGAACTGCCGATGAAGAACATCGACACCGGCATGGGTCTCGAGCGCGTCGCGTTCCTCAAGCAGGGCGTCGACAACATGTACGAGACCGACCAGGTGCGCCCGGTGCTGGATCGTGCGGTCGAGCTCTCGGGCCGTCGCTACGGCGCGTCCCACGAGGACGACGTGCGCTTCCGCGTGATCGCCGATCACGTGCGCTCGTCGCTCATGCTGCTCTCCGACGGCGTGCGCCCGTCGAACGAGGGCCGTGGCTACATCCTCCGGCGCCTCATGCGGCGCACGGTGCGCGCGATGCGTCTGCTCGGCGTCGACGAGCCCGTGTTCCCGGAGCTCTTCGCGACGTCGCGAGACGCGATGAAGTCGGCCTACCCCGTGCTCGAGAAGGACTGGTCGACGTTCTCCGCATCCGCCGTCGCCGAGGAGGAGACCTTCCGTCGCACGCTCGTCTCGGGATCGACCATCCTCGACCTGGCACTCGACCAGACGAAGAAGGGCGGCGGCACGACGCTCAGCGGCCCCGAGGCTTTCCTGCTGCACGACACGTACGGCTTCCCGATCGACCTCACGCTCGAGGTCGCCGAGGAGGCAGGTCTCGACGTCGACCGCGCAGCATTCGACTCGCTCATGCAGGAGCAGCGTCAGCGCGCGAAGGCCGACGCCCGCAACCGCAAGCGCCAGCTCGCCGACGTCTCGGTCTACCGCGACCTCCGCGCGCTCGGCGAGACCGGCTTCGACGGCTACACCGCCCTCGAGGTCGAGTCGCGCATCCTCGGCCTCCTGGTCGACGGGGCTGTCGTGCGCAGCGCATCCGAGGGACAGATCGCCGAGGTGGTCCTGGCCGAGACGACGCTCTACGCGGAGTCCGGCGGCCAGGTCGCCGACAAGGGCACGATCGTCGGACCCGGCTTCGAGCTCGAGGTGCTCGATGTGCAGCGTCCGGTTCCGGGTCTGATCAGCCACACGGTCGAGGTCACGCGCGGCACCGTGGCGGTGGATGACGCCGCGACGACCGTCGTGGATGCCGCGAACCGCCGCGCTGCGCGCCAGGCGCACTCGGCCACGCACCTCGTGCACGCCGCGCTGCGCGACACGCTCGGCAACACGGCGACGCAGGCGGGGTCGCTGAACCGCGCCGGCTACATGCGCTTCGACTTCTCGTGGTCGCAGGCGCTGTCGACCGAGACGCGCTCGGAGATCGAGGAGATCACGAACCGCGCCGTGCAGGATGCCCTCGAGGTCACCACGCGCATCGTGTCTCTCGACGAGGCGAAGGAGGCCGGAGCGATGGCTCTCTTCGGCGAGAAGTACGGCGACGTGGTGCGCATGGTCGACATCGGCGGCCCGTGGTCCCGCGAGCTCTGCGCCGGCACGCACGTCAGCTCCAGCGCCGAGATCGGTCTGGTCAGTGTCGTCGGCGAATCCTCCGTCGGCGCATCCAACCGTCGTATCGAAGCCCTCGTCGGTGCGGACGCGTTCCGCGAGCTGGCGGCGGAGCGGGCGCTCGTGTCGCAGCTCACCGCGTCGTTGAAGACGCCCCGCGAACAGCTGCCGGAGCGGATCGCCGATCTCGCGTCGAGCCTCAAGGCCGCCGAGAAGCGCATCGCGCAGTTCGAGGCCAAGGAGCGCGCGGGTCAGGTCCCGGCCATCGCGGATGCCGCGCAGCGGGTCGGCGCCTTCCTCGTCGCCGCGCAGTCGCTCGGGGAGGTCGCTTCGGCAGACGATGTGCGAGAGCTCGTGCTCGGTGTGCGCGACCGCCTCGGTTCCGAGGCTGCCGTGGTCGCCCTCGGCGCCGTGGTCGGCGGTCGGCCGGTCGTCGTCGTCGCGACGAACGATGCCGCCCGCACCGCGGGTGCCAAGGCCGGTGTGCTCGCCAAGCGCGCAGCGGGTGTGCTCGGTGGCGGAGGCGGCGGTCGCGACGACGTCGCGCAGGGCGGCGGGGCGGATGCTTCGGCGCTCCCGGCTGCTCTGGAGTCCGTCTCCCAGGAGCTGCACGCCGCGTGAGCGGGTTCCGCCGCGGGGTGCGCCTCGGCATCGACGTGGGCCGTGCCCGGGTCGGCGTGGCGCGCTCGGACCCCGATGGAATGCTCGCCGTTCCCGTCGAGACCGTGCCCCGGAACGACCTCTCCATCGACCGGATCCTGCAGATCGCGGAAGAGTACGACCTCCTGGAGTTCGTCGTCGGTCTTCCTGTGAACATGCAGGGCGCGGACACTCCGTCCACCACGGATGCCCGCGAGTTCGCCGCCGCTCTCCAGCAGCTCAGCGGTGTGCCGGTGCGGCTGGTGGACGAGCGCCTCAGCACCGTCACCGCCCACGCAGCACTGCGTTCCTCCGGGCGATCACAGAAGAAGTCTCGTAGCATTGTTGATCAGGTCGCCGCCGTGGTGCTGCTGCAGCAGGCGATCGACACGGAGAAGAGCACCGGAAACCCGGCCGGTGCCACGATCCCGGCTGACGAGGAGCCCGTCTGAACATGTCCGAACGCGAGAGTGCTTCCCCCCAGCACGATCCGGGCGCCCGCCTGGGCGACCTGTTCGAGAACCTGCCCGCCCCGACACGTCAGATCCCGACCGTCGACAACAGTGCACCGACTCCGGGATCGCGCCGCGCGGCCCGCGAGGCCGCAGGGCGTCCCTCGGGGCCGCACGACGCCCACGGGACGGATCCGCTGAGCGAGGACGCCCCCGACACGGAGCCGGCCCGTCGCGAACCCTCGGGCGCCGAAGCCCTGTTCGCCTCGGCTGCGTCGTCGCAGCCGGATTCTTCCGCCTCCTCGACGACCGCATCTCCGAGGCAGACCGATCCCGCCCCGCCGCTCGGCGGAGGGCTGGACGACCTCTTCACGCCTCCTGAGGAGCATGCCGCCGCCAAGGGCCCGAAGAAGAAGCGGCGAACCGGCTGCCTGATCGCGCTGGCCATCGTGCTCGCGATCGTCGGCGGCCTGGCCGCCGGAGGGATCTGGGCCTGGAACACCTACGGTGACAAGATCAGCGAAGCGCTCGGCTGGGGCGGTGCGGCTGACTGGGAGCCCGGCATCGCGACCGGTGAGGTGATGGTCACGATCCGCGAGGGCGACACGGGAGGGCCGGTGTCGACCGCACTCTACGATGCCGGCGTGACCAGGACCGAGGATGTCTTCTACGACTACCTCATCAACGAGAACCTCGCCGTGACGTTCTACCCCGGTATCTACCGGCTGCAGGAGAAGATGACGGCCGAGGCCGCCCTCGCTGCTCTCAAGGATGAGAAGAACAAGCTCGAGAACACGGTGTCGATCACGGAAGGCGGGACGATCGCCTCGTCCCTGGAGAACATCGCCGGCACACTCGGCATCCCGCTCGCGGACTTCGAGGCCGCCGTCGCCGATCCCGCGGCCTACGGCGTGACGGCGCCGAGCCTCGAGGGATGGCTTTTCCCCGCGGTCTACACCTTCGACCCGGAGGTGACGGCGACGCAGGTCATCCAGCGGATGGTCGAGCGTACGCGCGAGTCCCTCGCGACGGCAGGGGTGGCGGATGAGGATGCGGAACGGATTCTGACCATCGCCTCGATCATCGAGCGCGAGGGCCGACTGGACGACTTCGCCAAGGTGTCGCGCGTGATCCAGAACCGCCTCGACATGGACATGCTCCTGCAGATGGACTCGACGGCGCAGTACGGCTACGGCTCGCTGCACGAGGGGGTCGTGTCGAGCTCGGCCGAAGCGCTCGAAGACGACAACCCGTGGAACACCTACGTGCACACCGGCCTTCCGGTCACTCCGATCGCGAGCCCCAGCGACGCGGCGATCGAAGCGGCGATGAACCCGGCAGACGGTCCGTGGCTGTACTTCGTCACGATCAACCTGGAGACGGGCGAGACGCAGTTCTCCGAGACCCTCGCCGAGCACGAGCAGGGTGTAGAGAAGTGGCGCGACTGGTGCGAGGCCAATCCCGACGGCGGCTGCTGAGCCGGTGAGCGCCTTCCAGCTCGCCGTCTGGGGAGACCCGATCGCGCACTCGAAGTCGCCGGCCCTGCACGCCGCCGCCTACCGCGTTCTCGGCCTCGACTGGGAGTACGGCCGACGGCAGGTCGATGCGGCGTCGTTCCGCGACGCGCTCGAGGGGCTCGGCGCCGACTGGCGAGGTCTGTCGCTCACCATGCCGTTGAAGGAGGAGGCGTTCCGCGCCGCCGCCACGCGCGATGCGCATGCGGAGCTGACGGGCGCCGTGAACACGCTGCTGCTCGGCGACGACATCGCCGGCTACAACACGGATGTCGGCGGCATCATCGATGCGCTGTCCGAGGCGGGGATCACCGAGGCGCGGTCCGTGCGCATCCTGGGGGCGGGGGCGACCGCGGCATCCGCTCTCGTCGCCGCCGCTGATCTGGGCGCGGAGAGCGTGGAGGTCTCGGCCCGTCGGCCGGAGCGTGCGGCGGGCCTCGTGGCGCTGGGGGAGCACATCGGCGTCTCCGTCGATGCGCGGTCGCTCGACGATGCTGTGGCCGATGCCGATCTGACCATCGCGACGCTTCCGAGCGGAACCGTCCTGCCCGAAGAGGTCGCCGCG
This sequence comes from Microbacterium sp. A8/3-1, assembly GCF_040267695.1. Classification (NCBI taxonomy): domain Bacteria; kingdom Bacillati; phylum Actinomycetota; class Actinomycetes; order Micrococcales; family Microbacteriaceae; genus Microbacterium; species Microbacterium sp. A8/3-1. The sequence goes on from NZ_CP158357.1 coordinate 738,441, forward strand.
GCGCTGGCTGAGCGAGGGGGCGCGCTCTTCGACGCCGCGTACGCTCCCTGGCCGTCGGCCCTCGCAGCCGGATGGGGCGATGCCGCTGTGGTCTCCGGACTCGGGATGCTGCTGCATCAGGCGGTGCGTCAGATCCGGATCTTCCGTCATGGCGACCCGTCGACGGCGATGCCCGACGAGGCCGCCGTGGTCTCTGCCATGCGCGCCGTGCTCTGATCGGGAGGGCGTTCGGCGAAACGCGGCGCAGGGCAGGGTGAATCGCATGGGAGACTGGAGCAATGCTCCGCGTGCTCACGGCCGGCGAATCGCACGGCCCAGAACTCATCGCCGTCATGGAGGGTCTGCCCTCCGGCGTTCCGGTGTCGTCCGAGGCCATCCAGGCCGACCTCGCCCGCCGCAAGCTCGGCTACGGCCGCGGCTCGCGGATGAAGTTCGAGCAGGACGAGCTGTCGATCTCCGGCGGTGTCCGCCACGGCAAGACCCTGGGCAGCCCGATCGCGCTGCGCATCGGCAACACCGAGTGGCCGAAGTGGATCGAGGTCATGAACCCCGAGCCGGTCGAGCTGACCGACAAGTCCCGTGGTCGCAGCGCCCCGCTGACGCGTCCGCGTCCCGGACACGCCGACCTCGTCGGCATGCAGAAGTACGACTTCGACGAGGCGCGTCCGATCCTCGAGCGCGCGAGCGCCAGGGAGACCGCCGCCCGTGTCGCCCTCGGTGCGATCGCGCGCTCGTTCCTCGCTGAGCTCGGCATCCGCCTGGTCAGCCACACGCTGTCGATCGGCCCCGTGCAGGTGCCGGAGGGCTCGCCCCTCCCGACGCCGGATGACGTCGAGGCTCTCGACGCCGATCCGCTGCGCTGCTTCGACCCCGCGACGTCCGCGCTGATGGTCGCCGAGGTCGACGATGCGAAGAAGGACGGCGACACGCTCGGCGGCATCGTCGAGGTGCTCGCCTACGGCCTTCCGCCGGGGCTCGGCTCGCACGTGCACTGGGATCGTCGCCTCGACGCTCGTCTCGCCCAGGCGCTGATGAGCATCCAGGCCATCAAGGGCGTCGAGGTCGGCGACGGCTTCGAGACGACGCGTCGCCGCGGCTCGGCCGCGCACGACGAGCTGTTCGCGACAGCCGACGGGATCTCCCGCGGCTCCGACCGCGCCGGAGGCACCGAGGGCGGCATGTCCACGGGCACCGTGCTGCGCGTCCGCGCGGGTATGAAGCCCATCGCGACCGTGCCGCACTCGCTGCGCACGATCGATGTGGCGACGGGTGAGGACGCGACAGCGCACCACCAGCGTTCCGACGTCTGCGCCGTCCCGGCTGCCGGCGTCGTGGCGGAGGCCATGGTCGCCGTCGAGGTCGCGAACGCCGTGCTGGAGAAGTTCGGCGGCGACAGCATCCGCGAGACGCGTCGCAATCTCGAGGGGTACCTCGCAGGGATCCCCGCCGAGCTGCGCACGACCCCGGCGTCCGAGGCGGCGCTCATCGCGCATGACGAGCGCGGCTGACCCGCTCACGCTGGTGCTGGTCGGCCCGATGGCCGCCGGCAAGACCAGCGTCGGCAGACGTGTGGCGCGGCGGTTGAGCGTGCCCTTCATCGACACCGACAAGCGGATCGTCGCCGCGCACGGCCCGATCCCGACCATCTTCGCCGACCACGGGGAGCCGCATTTCCGAGAGCTCGAGCGCGCCGCCGTGGCCGCGGCGCTCGCGGACGGCGGAGTGATCTCGCTCGGCGGCGGGGCGGTGACGGATGCCGGCACGCGAGAGCTTCTGCGACAGCATCCGGTCGTCTTCCTGACGGTGAGCGTCGATGCGGTCGCCGACCGGATCCGCGGAGGGAACCGTCCGCTGCTGGCAGGGGAGGATCCTGTCGAGAACTGGATCCGGATCTTCGACGAGCGGCGCGACTGGTACGACGAAGTGGCATCGACGACGTTCGACACGTCGCGGCGGCCGATGCAGAGGATTGCCGACGAGATCGTGGCATGGAGGAGAGAGCAGCGATGAGCACGACGACCATCAGTGTCACCGGGAACGACGAGTACGACATCACGATCGGACGGGGTGTGCTCGATCAGGTCTCGGCCGCACTCGCGCCGACCGTGCGCAAGATCCTCGTCGTGCACCCGCCGACGCTGGCCGCGCGCGCCGCCGAGCTGCGGGAGCGCCTGCTGGCCGACACGGAGAACGGGCCGCGCGAGGTGCTCCTGGCTGAGGTCCCGGATGCGGAGCAGGGCAAGCGCATCGAGGTCGCGGCCTTCTGCTGGCAGGTCATGGGACAGGCGGACTTCACCCGCAGCGATGCGGTGATCGGCTACGGCGGGGGAGCTGTGACCGACCTCGCGGGATTCGTCGCGGCGACCTGGCTGCGCGGTGTGCAGCTGGTGCAGGTGCCGACGACCGTCCTCGGCCTCGTCGATGCCGCGGTGGGCGGCAAGACGGGCATCAACACGGCCGAGGGGAAGAACCTCGTCGGCGCGTTCTGGGCGCCGAGCGCGGTCATCGGTGATCTGGACGAACTCGGCAGCCTGAGCCCGAACGAGGCGACGGCCGGCTTCGCGGAGGTCGTCAAGGCGGGCTTCATCTGGGCTCCGGAGATCCTGGACATCATCGAGGCGGATCCCGCTCGGGCGGTCGACACCACCACGGAGGAGTTCCGTCGGGCCGTCGAACTCGCCATCGACATGAAGGCGAAGGTCGTGTCGGACGACTTCCGGGAGGCCGGCCTCCGCGAGATCCTCAACTACGGCCACACGCTCGGCCACGCGATCGAGCACGCCGAGCGCTACAAGTGGCGGCACGGTGCCGCGGTCTCGATCGGCATGCTGTACGCCGCCGAGCTCTCCCGGCTCGCCGGTCGTCTGTCGGATGCCGCGGCCGAGCGCCACCGCACGATCCTGGAGTCTCTGGGCCTGCCGACCTCGTATCGCGCAGGTGCCTGGCCGCAGCTGCTGGCGACGATGCAGCGCGACAAGAAGAGCCGTGGCGGGATGCTCCGCTTCATCCTGCTCGACGACATCGCGAAGCCCACCGTGCTGCAGGCCCCCGACGAGTCCCTCCTCTTCGCCGCCTACCAGGAGGTCGGTGCGTGAGCGTCGTCATCCGGCGCGTGCGCGCAGACGAGGGGGAGCGGGTCCGCGATCTGCGTCTCGACGCGGTCCGCGACCCGGACGCCTCCATCGCCTTCCTGCACTCCTACGAGACGGAGGCGGCGCACCCGGACGAGTTCTGGCACGATCGTGCGGCGAACGCCGCCGAGGGCGACGGCGTGGCGCAGTTCGTCGCCGAAGCGGACGGCGAGTGGGTCGGCACGGTCACGGTGATCCGCTGGAAGGCGGGCGACACGGATCATCATGGACGCGAGGTCTCCGCGGCGCGCGGCGATGTCGTCGGCGTCTTCGTACGTCCCGAGAATCGTGCCGGCGGCACGGTTGACGCGTTGCTCGGTGCAGCGGCCGAGTGGGCGCGCTCCCTCGGAGACGGTGCGCTCGCCCTCGACGTGCACGTGGACAACCATCGGGCGCAGGCCGCGTATCGCCGGGCGGGATTCGTCGAGACCGGGCTGCGCTTCACCGGATCGATCGGGCCGGAGCTCGAGATGAGCCGTGCGCTCGCACCCACGGATAGTGTGTCCTCGTGACCGCGAACCCCCGCCTGCTCCTCGTGAACGGGCCGAACCTCAACCTGCTCGGCACGCGCGAGCCCGACGTCTACGGCACGGCGACCCTCACCGACGTCGAACGTCTGACCGCCGAGGTCGCGGGGTCTCTCGGGTACGAGGTACGGGCGATCCAGAGCAATCACGAGGGTGTGCTGATCGACGCGATCCATGCGGCCCGCGCCGACTGCGTCGGCATCGTCATCAACCCCGGCGGGCTCACGCACACCTCGGTCGCGCTGCGTGATGCGCTCACCGGGGTGTCGCTGCCGTTCGCCGAGGTCCACATCTCCGACGTGTACGCCCGCGAGGAGTTCCGTCATCACTCGTACCTGCACGATGTCGCCGCGGTGCGCGTGATCGGGCGAGGAATCGACGGCTACGCGGACGCCGTGCGGGAGCTCATCGGCTCGCTCTGAGACGACCGTTTCCGGGCCGCCCTCGCGCATCCCGTAGAATCGACTGTCGGCCCTGCCTGTATCGCGCGGGAGAGGCCGGCCCCACAGACTCAGGAACGGAACTCTCAGCGCATGGCATCTACCGCAGACATCAAGAACGGCGTCGTTCTCAGCATCGACGGACAGCTCTGGAACGTCATCGAGTTCCAGCACGTCAAGCCCGGCAAGGGTGGCGCGTTCGTGCGGACCAAGCTGAAGAACGTCGTGTCGGGCAAGGTCGTCGACCGCACCTACAACGCCGGCGCCAAGATCGAGATCGAGAACGTCGATCGTCGCGACTTCACCTACCTGTACGCCGACGGCGACAGCTTCGTCTTCATGGACACCTCCGACTACGACCAGATCACCGTCGGTGCGGCGACCGTGGGCGACGCGAAGAACTTCCTGCTCGAGAACCAGCAGGTCACGATCGCGCTGAACAACGGCAACCCGCTGTACATCGATCTGCCCGCCTCCGTCATCCTCGAGGTGACGTACTCGGAGCCGGGCCTCCAGGGCGACCGCTCCTCGGCCGGCACGAAGCCCGCGACCGTCGAGACCGGCTACGAGATGCAGGTCCCGCTGTTCGTCGAGACCGGCACCCGGATCAAGGTCGACACCCGCACGGGTGACTACCTGGGTCGCGAGAAGTAAGGCGTGAGCGCCCGCACGAAGGCGCGTAAGCGCGCTCTCGACATCCTGTTCTCGTCCGACGTCCGCGGCGACGACCTCTCGGTCACCCTCGCGGCCGAGGCGAAGCGTGCGGCCAGCGAGCCCTCGCGCGAAGCCTCCTGGCTGTACGCCCGCGAGATCGTCGACGGCATCATCGACCAGCGCGATGAGATCGACGAGCAGATCACCACGCACAGCCGTGACTGGAAGCTCGAGCGGATGCCCGCCGTCGACCGCGCCCTGCTGCGCATCGGCGTCTGGGAGATCCTGCACAACGACGCGGTGCCGACGGCCGTCGCCATCGATGAGGCCGTCGAACTCGCCAAGGAGTTCTCGACGGACGATTCCGGTGCGTTCGTGCACGGCGTCCTCGCCAGGGTGGCCCGCGCCTCCTGATCGGTTCGTCCGAGTCGCGGCACCCATGTCGGATGCCGCGGGAAGGATACGGGCATGCCCGCACCGCACGTCGACCTCCGTGACCTCATGCAGATCACGGACGCCGGTGGGTACGCGCGCGGGCTCGCGTACTTCCGCGAGGGGAACGTCCTCGACCTCGTCTGGGACGAGGACCTGCAGGAGCTCGAAGGCCATGTGAAGGGCAGTCAGGGCGCGCAGTACCTCGTCGAGGTCGGCTTCGTGTCCTCGAACGGCAAGCGGCACGTCCGGTCGACCCGGTGCTCCTGCCCGGTGCGCTCCGCCTGTAAGCACGTCGTCGCCGCACTGCTCGCCTCGAACGTCCACGAGTACTCGCAGCAGAACGGCGCGCGGGTCGTCGAGCCCGTCCTGCCCGCCCCGGCCCCGACGACCCCCGCAGTGCCCTCCTGGCGTGCGCTGGTCGACCCCGCGAGCTCGGCGCAGACCCGTCCGCTGGCGCTCGGGGTCGAGCTGCGGCATCGCGAGCCGCGGGGCGACAACCACTGGGCTCCGCGCGCGGTGCGTCCGGCGACGCCCAGGGACCTCGCTCGGTCGACGGGCGAGCTGCTTCTCGCCATCCGCCCGCTGATGCGCAGCCATCAGACCGGCGCGTGGATCCAGGGTCACGCCGGATGGGATGTCGTGCGGCGGGATGCCGCGCAGTTCGGTCGGACGCAGACGCGCTGGTTCGGCGACCTGCTCAGCATCTCGCGCGACTCGCTGCTCTCCGGCAATTCCGGCGACTGGCTCGTGGTCGACCAGATCGAGTCCGGACTCCTGTGGGGACATCTCCGCGCCGGGGTGGCCCTCGGCATCCCTCTGGTGGCCAGCCAGAAGAACGCCGCCGTGCACCTCGCCGACACCGCCGAGATCACGGCCACGATCGCCCGCGACGATGACGGGGCACTGACCGTGGCCGCCGCTGCCACCATCGACGGCCATGACGTCTCGGCAGCCGCTGTGCACCCGATCGGCCGTTCCGGGGTGTACTCCGCCGTCCTGTCGGGCAGCCGGATGCAGATCACGCTCGCCGAGGTCCCGCTCAGCGAGCAGGTGCGCGCCCTCCTCGAGGCGCAGCGACCCATCGTGGTCCCCGCAGCCGAGGAGGAGGCGTTCGTCGCCGAGGCGTACCCGCTCCTCGCGCGGCGCACCGCCGTGCAGACCGTCGGTGAGGTCGCGCTGCCGGAGATCCCCGCGCCGGAGCCCGTCCTGAACGTCGCCTTCGAACGCGGCGACGTCGTCAGCTACTCCTTCGCCTGGTCGTACCGCGGATTCGGGACCGTGCCGTTCGCGGCCGGTCGAGCGGCGGTTCGCGACCCCGAGGCCGAGGCGGCGCGCCGCGCGCAGCTCGAGACTGTCTGGCACGAGCACACGACGAACCGGTTCGCGCCGTCCGGTTCGTTCCACGACATCGACGCGGCAGCCTTCGTCGCCCAGGTCGTACCCGCGTTCGAGGCCGCGGGCGTCGCGATCGTCACGAGCGGCACGCGCAAGGAATACCGCGAACTGACCGGTGTCCCCGAGGTCACGGTGTCGACGGTCGAGACGACGGATTCCGACTGGTTCGATCTGGGCATCATCGTGACGATCGACGGGAGGAGCATCCCGTTCGGCCCGTTGTTCACGGCGCTCAGCAGGGGGAAGAAGAAGCTGCTGCTCTCCGACGGCGGCTACTTCACGCTCAACCACCCGGCACTCGATCGCCTGCGCGAACTCATCGATGAGGCGGGGGAGCTCGACGAGTGGGAGACCGGGCCGCGCATCAGCCGCTATCAGACCGATCTCTGGGAGGAGTTCGAGGATCTCGCCGACGAGGCGCAGCCGGCCGTGAGCTGGCGCTCGACCGCCGAGGGTCTGCGGCAGGCGACCGGCGTTCCGGCCACCCCCGTGCCGCCGTCGCTCCGCGCCGAGCTGCGTCCCTACCAGAAGTCCGGATTCGACTGGCTGGCGTTCCTCTGGAAGCACCGGCTCGGCGGGATCCTGGCCGACGACATGGGACTCGGCAAGACGCTCCAGCTGCTCACCTTCGTGCAGCACACGCGCGACACGGGAGAGCGACGGCCGTTCCTCGTGCTCGCGCCCACCTCGGTGCTCAGCACCTGGAAGACCGAGGCTGCGCGGTTCACGCCCGAACTGCGCGTGGCGCTCGTCGACACCACGAGCGGAACACGCCGCGGAACGCTCGCGGATGCCGCCGCCGGGGTCGATGTCGTCGTGAGCTCCTACACGGTGGCGCGACTCGATGAGAAGGAGTTCGCGGCGGTCGAGTGGGCGGGGCTCATCCTCGACGAGGCCCAGTTCGTGAAGAACCCGAAGACGAAGCTGCATCGGGCGATCGCCACATTCCGTGCCGATGTGACCTACGCGGTCACAGGCACCCCGATGGAGAACAGCCTGTCCGACCTGTGGTCGCTGCTCAAGCTCGCCGCTCCCGGCCTCTTCCCCTCCGCCCGGAAGTTCCGCGATCGGTACATCCAGCCGATCGAGAAGGGCAAGGTCCCCGAGAACGAGGAGGGCGGTGAATACCGTCGTCGTCGGCTCGACCAGCTGCGCCGTCGTATCCGTCCGCTCATGTTGCGCCGCACGAAGGAGATCGTCGCCGCCGATCTGCCGCCGAAGCAGGAGCAGGTGCTCGAGGTCGAGCTGAGCCCCGCCCATCGCGCGCTCTACGACGTGGTGCTGCAGCGCGAGCGGCAGAAGGTGCTCGGGCTGATCGACGACCTCGACCGCAACCGCTTCATCGTCTTCCGCTCTCTGACCCTGCTGCGGATGTTGAGCCTCGCTCCCGGTCTCGTCGATGAGGCCGACGCCGACATCGGATCGAGCAAGCTCGACACCCTGCTCGAGAGGGTGGTCGAGCTGCAGGCCGAGGGGCACCGCGCGCTGGTGTTCAGCCAGTTCACCTCGTTCCTCGACCTCGCCGCCGCGCGCCTCGAGGCCGCCGGCATCCCGTACGCCCACCTCGACGGATCGACCCGGCGCCGACAGGACGTGATCGACGGGTTCCGGGCGGGGGAGCAGGTCGTGTTCCTGATCAGCTTGAAGGCCGGTGGATTCGGGCTCACCCTGACCGAGGCAGACTACGTCTTCCTGCTCGACCCCTGGTGGAATCCGGCGGCGGAGGCGCAGGCGATCGACCGCACGCATCGCATCGGCCAGACCAGCCAGGTCTTCGTCTATCGCATGATCTCGGCCGGCACGATCGAGGAGAAGGTGCGCGAGCTGCAGCAGCGCAAGGCGCGGCTGTTCACGGCGGTGATGGACGACCAGGAACTGTTCGCCCAGTCGCTCACCGCCGACGACATCCGCGGGCTCTTCGACGACTGAGACGTGTCGCCGGCCGACCTCGCCCCGTCGGCGGGAGTATTCACGGCTCGTCTCCGCGGGCGCCCAGGAGGCCGTCGGTAGACTCTTACGGTTCACTTTCGAGAGGAATGCAATGCGGATCACGGGACTCGGCCACGCCGGGATGTTCATCGAGACGGTGGGCGGGAACATCATCTGCGACCCCGTCCTCGGACCCTCCTTCTACGGATCCTGGTTCCCGTTCCCCGACAACCGCGGCCTCGACTGGGAGCGCTTCGGCCGCGAGGCCGACTTCCTCTACATCTCGCACCGGCACCGCGACCACTTCGACCCGAAGCTGCTCGAGCGGTACATCCGCAAGGACATCGAGGTCCTGCTGCCGGAGTACCCGATCGACGATCTCGAGCAGGACATCCGCGCCCTCGGCTACACGAACATCACCTACGCGCCGGCGGGACAGATCATCGAGCGCGGCGATCTGAAGATCATGATCACGCCGCTCCGAGCCCCGAGCGACGGCCCGATCGGCGACTCGTCGCTGAGCGTCGACGACGGCACCGCATCCGTGCTGAATCAGAACGACTCGCACCCCCTCGACCTCGAGAAGCTGCTGAGCTTCGGCAAGCCCGACGCCTACTTCACCCAGGTCTCGGGCGCGATCTGGTGGCCCATGGTCTACGACCTGCCGCTCGACGCCAAGCAGAACTTCGCGAAGCTCAAGCGCGACGCGCAGAACAAGCGGGCGATGTACTACATCGAGAAGGTCGACGCGACGCACGTCTTCCCGATGGCCGGACCGCCGATGTTCCTGCGCGACGACCTGTTCGACTTCAACGGCACCGGCAAGAACGGCGAGTCGATCTTCACCGACCAGAAGCAGTTCCTCGCGCACATGAAGGAACTCGCGCCGCAGTATGACGGGCACCTCTTCGTCCCCGGCACCGTCGTGACGGTCGAGGGCGCGTCGGTGACCACCGAGCAGTCCCTCTACACGGATGCCGAGATCGCGCACATCTTCGACGAGAAGTGGGACTACCTCGAGTCGCAGCGCGCGAGCCGCCAGCAGGAGATCCGCGACGAGGAGGCCTCGCGCGCCGAGGTCATCCCGCCGGCAGAGATGCTCGAGACGCTGAAGACATGGTGGGAGCCGCTGCTGAAGAAGTCCCGCACGATCCGCCTCGGCGTCGGCGGATGCGTGCGATTCAAGATCGGCGAGCTCGACATGGTCGTCGACTTCCCTCGGGCGAAGGTCCGCGAGTACGCGGGGGAGGAGTGCATCTACTGGTACACGATCCCCGCCGACCTCGTCTCGACGAACATCCGCGATCGCGAGATCGACTGGTCGAATTCGATCTTCCTGTCGATGCAGTTCCAGGTCGGTCGCAGCGGCAAGTTCAACGAGTTCCTGACGACGTTCCTCAAGTGCCTGTCGGTCGACCGCATCGAGTACGTCGAGAACTGGTATCAGGAGCAGACGGACCAGACCGAGGATGCCGAGATCGGCGACTGGGTCGTGCAGCGACGCTGCCCGCACCTGCGCGCGGACCTCACGAAGACCGGCAAGGTCGACGCGGACGGCATCCTCACCTGCAGCATGCACGACTGGAAGTGGGACCTGAACACCGGTCGCTGCCTGACCACGAGCGGTCATCCGATCCGGTCCTCGAGGATCGTGGAGACGGGCGTGCCGGGGGAGGCCCTGCCTCAGGCGAGCTGACCTGTACCACCGGGGTGCTGAGGTGGTACTCTCGTGGGCATGCCGACCACCTTGACTCGAATTCAGGTCACTCAGACCGGGCAGCTCCGTGACGCGATCGAACTCGCGGAGCAGAAGTGGCCAGGGCTGCCGAAGTCCGAGCTGGTCGGGCGACTGGCCGTACTGGGTGCTGAGGTGCTCGCCACGGAACGCTCTGCCAAGCGAGCAGCGCGACGGGCGGCGCTCGAGGCGACACGAGGGACGATCGACTATCCACCCGGGTATCTCGAAGACCTGCGGAAGGACTGGCCGGAGTGATCGTCCTGGATGCCGGGGTGCTCATCGCTCACCTGGCGGCGGATGACGTTCATCAGGACGCGGCGTTCGAGATCCTCGACACCGAGGAGGATCTGCTCATCCACCCACTGACCCTTGCCGAGGCGCTCGTGCACCCAGCGCGGCGGGGCACCGAGCTGGATGATCTTGCGAGGATCGACTCCCTCGGACTGCTTCGGCGAGACGAGAATGTCGACGAGCCCGTGCAGATCGCGCGTCTGCGGGCCGCTTCGTCGATGACGCTTCCGGACTGCGCCGTCCTCGCGACGGCCGAATCGTTCGGCGCCACCCTCGCCACCTTCGACCGGCGCCTGGCGGACATCGCTCGTTCGCGCGGTGTCGAGGTCGTCGGCGCCTGAGCCCCTCCGGTAGACTGAGCCGACAAGCAACCTTTAACACCGTCCTGTGAGGCGGAGAAGGGAGCGGCCGATGAGCGCACGCACTGTGCTGCACGAAGCCGACGTATCGCGGGCTCTGACCCGTATCGCGCATGAGATCCTCGAGTCGAATCGAGGGGCTGAGAACCTCGTCCTGCTGGGCATTCCGACCCGCGGCGTCACTCTCGCCCACCGCCTGGCCCGGCTGATCGGCGAGATCGCGCAGACCTCCGTCGCCGTGGGCGCGCTGGATGTCACGCTCTTCCGCGACGACCTGGCCAAGCATCCGACGCGGTCACCGCATCCGACCGAGATCCCGGACGGCGGGATCGACGGCAGGACGGTCGTCCTCGTCGATGACGTCCTCTTCTCCGGTCGCAGCATCCGCGCCGCGCTCGACGCGATCCAGTCGATCGGCCGGCCCGCCGTCGTGCGCCTGGCCATCCTCGTGGACCGCGGTCACCGCGAGCTGCCCATCCGACCGGACTTCATCGGCAAGAACATCCCCTCTGCCCGCACCGAGCGGGTCAACGTGCGCCTCTTCGAGAACGACGGGGCCGAGGAGGTGACGATCGGCGAATGAGACACCTCCTCGACACCCGCACCCTCGCGAAGGCCGACGCTCTCCGCATCCTCGACATCGCCGAGGACATGTCCGACACTCAGTCGCGCGAGGTGAAGAAGCTCCCGACGCTCCGCGGCAAGACCGTGGTGAACCTCTTCTTCGAGGATTCGACCCGCACCCGCATCTCCTTCGAGGCCGCCGCGAAGCGCCTCTCCGCCGACGTCATCAACTTCGCCGCCAAGGGCTCGAGCGTCTCGAAGGGCGAGAGCCTGAAGGACACCGCGCAGACCCTCGAGGCGATCGGTGCCGACGCCGTCGTGGTGCGCCACCCCGGATCCGGCGCACCGCAGACGCTGGCGACGAGCGGCTGGATCTCGGCCGGCGTGGTGAACGCCGGCGACGGCACGCACGAGCACCCCACGCAGGCGCTGCTCGACGCGTTCACGATCCGCAAGCGCCGCTTCGGCGCCGACAGCCGCGGGCGCGACCTCGCCGGGCTCCGGATCGTCATCGTGGGCGATGTGCTGCACTCGCGGGTCGCACGCTCCAACGTCTGGCTGCTCACGACGCTCGGCGCCGCTGTCACGCTGGTGGCGCCGCCGACCCTGGTTCCGCAGAACGTCTCGCTCTGGCCGGTGCGCGTGGTCTACGACCTCGACGAGGCCCTTGCCGAGGGGCCGGACGCCGTCATGATGCTGCGGATCCAGCTCGAACGGATGAGCGCCGCGTATTTCCCTACTGAGCGGGAGTATTCGCGCCGCTGGGGACTCGACGCACGGCGTGTGGCCGGGCTTCCGGACGGTAGCATTGTCATGCACCCCGGACCCATGAACCGTGGACTGGAGATCTCCTCCGAAGCAGCCGATTCCGCCCGCTCGACGGTGCTGGAGCAGGTCACCAACGGAGTATCCGTCCGCATGGCGGTGCTGTACCTGCTGCTGGCAGGAGAACGAGACGACGAACGAGGGGGAGACCTGTGAGCGAGACCCTCGTCATCACCGGTGCACAGCTGCTCGGCGCGGAGAGCGCCGACATCATCGTCGAGGACGGTGTCATCACCGAGATCGGCGCCGGCCTGAGCCGCGCGGGTGCGCGCGTGATCGACGCCGACGGACTCGTCGCGCTGCCGGGTCTCGTCGACCTGCACACGCATCTGCGCGAACCCGGCTACGAAGCATCCGAGACCATCCTCACCGGCACGAGGGCGGCCGCAGCAGGCGGCTTCACGGCCGTCTTCGCCATGCCGAACACGTCACCGGTCGCGGACACCGCCGGGGTGGTCGAGCAGGAGCTCGCACTCGGTGAGGCCGCCGGGTATGCCACCGTGCAGCCCATCGGCGCCGTCACGGTCGGCCAGAAGGGCGAGCGTCTCGCCGAGCTGGGCGCGATGGCGACCTCCCGAGCACAGGTGCGCGTCTTCAGCGATGACGGCTTCTGCGTGTTCGACCCGCTGATCATGCGTCGCGCACTCGAGTACGTGAAGTCGTTCGACGGTGTCATCGCCCAGCATGCGCAGGATCCGCGCCTCACCGAGGGCGCGCAGATGAACGAGGGAACCGTCTCGGCCGAGCTCGGTCTCGCCGGCTGGCCCGCGGTCGCCGAGGAATCGATCATCGCCCGCGACGTGCTGCTCGCCGAGCATGTGGGTTCGCGGCTGCACGTGTGCCACCTCTCGACGGCCGGATCGGTCGACATCATCCGCTGGGCCAAGAAGCGCGGCATCGCGGTCACCGCCGAAGTGACCCCGCATCACCTGCTGCTGACGGACGAGCTCGTGCGCGGATACGACGCCCGGTACAAGGTCAACCCGCCGCTTCGGCGCGAGGAGGACGTCCTGGCTGTGCGTGAAGGACTCGCGGACGGCACGATCGACATCGTCGCGACGGATCACGCCCCGCACCCGAGCGAGCACAAGGCCTGCGAGTGGCAGGCTGCCGCGAACGGCATGGTCGGGCTCGAGAGCGCACTGCGCGTCGTGCACCAGTCGATGGTGCAGACCGGGCTCATCGGCTGGGCGGACGTGGCCAGGGTCATGAGCGCCGCCCCCGCGCGCATCGGACGGCTCGCCGGGCACGGCACGCCCCTCGAGGTCGGCGCCCGCGCGCAGATCGCGCTCTACGACGCCTCCGTCGACGGCGTGTTCACGGAAGCCGATCTGCACGGGCGCAGCGTCAACTCGCCGTACCTCGGCAGGGCACTTCCCGGTCGGGTCGAGTTCACGGTGCACGGCGGCACACTCACGGTCGACGGCGGAGCCGTTGTCGAGGAGCTGAACGCGTGACGCGGGAACTGGCCATCACGGTCATGATCGCCGTGGCCGTGCTCATCCTGCTCGCGATGCTCTTCGCGTGGCGACGACGACTGCGCCGGGACTCCGGTCTCGCCGCACCGCTCGGAGTCCCGGAGCACGCCGAGGTCGTCCACCGCGAAGAGGTGCTCTACGTCTCGACGACCCGCCACGACCAGCCGCTGGAACGACTGGCGATCTCGCCGCTGACGTATCGCGCCCGCGGAGAGCTCGCGGTCACGGACCGGGGCGTCGCGCTCTGCCTCGACGGCGCGCCGACCGTGTTCCTCGCCTCGTCGCGCCTGGTGCAGGTCGACAGGGCGACCGTGACGATCGACCGCGTCGTCGAGCCCGGCGGGCTCGTCCGCATCGCCTGGAACGCCGCGGACGACACCGTCGTGGACTCGTACCTGCGCCTCGCCTCCGGCGACCCGAAGAACCTCATCTCTGAACTGCAGCGGCTCGTTCCCGTTGCCCCCGACACAGGAGCCACACGATGACCTCCCTGCCCGAAACCGCCGTCCTCGTCCTGGAAGACGGCACCCGCCACACCGGTCGCGCGTACGGTGCGCGCGGTCGCACCCTCGGCGAAGTGGTGTTCGCGACTGGCATGTCCGGCTACCAGGAGACGATCACCGACCCGTCGTACGCCGGACAGATCGTCCTGCAGACCGCACCGCACATCGGCAACACCGGCATGAACGACGAGGACGCCGAGTCCCGTCGCATCTGGGTCGCCGGCTACATCGTCCGCGACCCATCGCGCGTCGTCTCGAACTGGCGCGCGAACGCCTCGCTCGACGAGGTGCTGGTCAACGACGGCATCGTCGGCATCAGCGGCATCGACACCCGCTCGATCACCCGTCACATCCGCTCGGCCGGCTCGATGCGCGGCGGAATCTTCTCCGGTGCGGATGCCGCGCTCGACGCGGAGGAGCAGGTGCGCATCGTCCGCGAGGCGCCCGAGATGGCGGGTCGGAACCTGTCCGCCGAGGTGTCGGTGGACGTCGCGACCGTGACGACCGCGATGGGACAGCGGGTCGGCAACCTCGCGGTCCTCGACCTCGGGGTGAAGCAGGCCACGATCGACAACCTGGCCGCCCGCGGCTTCGAGGTGCACGTGCTGCCGCAGAACGTGACGATCGACGAGATCCGCGCGATCGATCCGGTCGCGGTGTTCTACTCGAACGGCCCCGGCGACCCCGCGGCATCCGATGACCACGTCGAACTGCTGCGCGCGGTCCTCGACGACGGTCTCCCGTTCTTCGGGATCTGCTTCGGCAACCAACTGCTCGGCCGCGCTCTCGGACTCGGCACCTACAAGCTGCCGTTCGGCCACCGCGGCATCAACCAGCCCGTTCTCGACAAGACCACGGGTCGCGTCGAGATCACGGCGCACAACCACGGCTTCGCGGTGGACGCCCCGCTGGAGGGCTCGTTCGACAGCCCGAACGGCTACGGCAAGGTCGAGGTCAGCCACGTCGGGCTGAACGACAACGTCGTCGAGGGCCTGCGAGCGCTCGACATCCCCGCCTTCTCGGTGCAGTACCACCCCGAGGCCGCCGCAGGCCCGCACGATGCCAACTACCTCTTCGACCGGTTCCGTGACCTGGTCATCGCGACTCAGAAGGACAGCAAGTAATGCCCAAGCGCGACGACATCAACTCCGTCCTCGTCATCGGATCCGGTCCGATCGTCATCGGTCAGGCCTGCGAGTTCGACTACTCCGGCACCCAGGCGTGCCGCGTGCTGCGCGAGGAGGGCGTCCGGGTCATCCTGGTCAACTCCAACCCGGCGACGATCATGACCGACCCCGACTTCGCCGACGCGACCTACATCGAGCCGATCACCTGGCAGGTCATCGAGACGATCATCGCCAAGGAGCGTCCGGACGCGATCCTGCCGACCCTCGGCGGACAGACGGCGCTCAACGCCGCGATCGAGCTGCACAACCACGGGATCCTCGAGAAGTACGACGTCGAACTCATCGGCGCGAGCTTCGAGGCGATCAACAAGGGCGAGGATCGTCAGATCTTCAAGCAGCTGGTCCTCGACGCCGGCGCCGACGTCGCCGACTCGCGCATCGCCCACACGATGGACGAGGTGCTCGCCGCAGCCGACGAGCTCGGATATCCGCTCGTCGTCCGCCCCAGCTTCACGATGGGGGGACTCGGCTCCGGGTTCGCCTACGACGAGAACGACCTCCGCCGTATCGCCGGCGCGGGTCTGCGCGACTCGCCGACCACCGAGGTCCTCCTGGAGGAGTCGATCCTCGGCTGGAAGGAGTACGAGCTCGAGCTCATGCGCGACACCGCCGACAACACGGTCGTCGTCTGCTCGATCGAGAACGTCGACCCGGTCGGCGTACACACCGGCGACTCGATCACGGTCGCACCGGCGCTGACGCTGACCGACCGCGAGTACCAGAAGCTCCGCGACATCGGCATCGACATCATCCGCGCGGTGGGAGTCGACACCGGCGGCTGCAACATCCAGTTCGCGGTGAACCCCGAGAACGGGCGCATCATCGTCATCGAGATGAACCCGCGTGTCTCCCGGTCGAGCGCCCTCGCCTCCAAGGCGACGGGCTTCCCGATCGCGAAGCTCGCGGCCAAGCTCGCGCTCGGCTACCGCCTGGACGAGATCCCGAACGACATCACGGGCGTGACCCCGGCGAGCTTCGAGCCGACGCTCGACTACGTCGTGGTCAAGGTCCCGCGGTTCGCGTTCGAGAAGTTCCCCGCCGCCGACGCCACGCTCACCACCACCATGAAGTCGGTCGGCGAGGCGATGGCCATCGGCCGCAACTACGCGACGGCCCTGCAGAAGGCGCTCCGCTCGCTCGAGAAGCGCGGCTCGAGCTTCCACTGGGGCACGGAGGAGCGCTCGCTCGAGGAGCTCCTGGAGATCGCGAAGATCCCGACCGACGGCCGCATCGTCACGCTGCAGCAGGCGCTCCGCAAGGGTGCGACGGTCGAGCAGGCGTTCGACGCGACGGCGATCGACCCCTGGTTCCTCGACCAGATCGTGCTGATCAACGAGGTCGCCGAGATCGTGCGCACGGCTCCCGAGCTCGATGCGGCGACGCTCCGCTATGCGAAGGAGCACGGCTTCTCCGACGCGCAGCTCGCTGAGCTCCGCGGCACGAACGAGCCCGAGGTGCGCGGCATCCGTCACGGTCTGGGCATCCGCCCGGTCTACAAGACGGTCGACACGTGCGCGGGGGAGTTCCCGGCCCTGACGCCGTACCACTACTCCAGCTACGACTTCGAGACCGAGGTCGCTCCCTCCGAGCGCACCAAGGTCGTCATCATCGGCTCGGGCCCGAACCGCATCGGACAGGGCGTCGAGTTCGACTACTCGTGCGTGCACGCCTCGTTCGCGCTGTCGGATGCCGGATTCGAGACCGTGATGGTCAACTGCAACCCGGAGACGGTCTCGACCGACTACGACACGTCCGACCGGCTGTACTTCGAGCCGCTCACGCTCGAGGACGTGCTCGAGGTCCTGGATGCGGAGGCCGCGAGCGGCACGATCCTCGGCGTCGTCTGCCAGCTCGGCGGACAGACCCCGCTGGGACTCGCCAAGGGCATCGAGGCGGCCGGCTACACGGTGCTCGGCACCAGCCCCGCCGCCATCGACCTCGCCGAGGAGCGCGAGCTGTTCTCGCGTCTGCTCGACGACGCCGGACTCCTCGCCCCGCGCAACGGCACCGCGATCGACGCCGACGGCGCCGTACGCATCGCCGAGGAGATCGGCTACCCGGTGCTGGTGCGCCCGAGCTTCGTGCTCGGCGGTCGCGGCATGGAGATCGTGTACGACACGGCGTCGCTGCGCGACTACTTCGTGCGCACGGCCGGAGAGGTCATCATCGAGGAGGGCAAGCCCCTGCTCGTCGACCGCTTCCTGGACGATGCGATCGAGCTCGACGTCGACGCGCTGTACGACGGGACGGACCTCTACATCGGCGGCGTCATGGAGCACCTGGAAGAGGCCGGCATCCACTCCGGCGACTCCAGCTGCACGCTCCCGCCCGTCTCGCTCGGACGCACCGATGTCGATCGCGTGCGCGAGGCGACCCTGGCCATCGCCGAGGGCGTCGGCGTGCGCGGCCTGCTGAACGTGCAGTTCGCGATCAGCGCCGGCGTGCTCTACGTCATCGAGGCGAACCCTCGCGCCAGTCGCACGGTGCCGTTCGTGTCCAAGGCGCTCGGCATCCCGATGGCCAAGGCGGCGAGCCGCGTCATGACCGGGTCGACGATCGCGGAGCTGCGTGCCGAGGGCATGCTGCCGCAGCAGGACGGCTCGCGCGTACCGCTGGGCGCCCCGGTCGCCGTCAAGGAGGCCGTGCTGCCCTTCAAGCGCTTCCGCACCGCCGACGGCAAGACCGTCGACTCCGTGCTCGGCCCGGAGATGCGCTCCACGGGTGAGGTCATGGGCATCGACCGCGACTTCCCGACGGCCTTCGCGAAGAGCCAGGCGGCGGCCTACGGCGGCATGCCCACCTCGGGCACCGTGTTCATCTCGGTCGCCGACTCCGACAAGCGCGCGGTGATCCTGCCGGCGCACCGCCTGCAGCAGCTCGGCTTCACGATCGTCGCGACCGAGGGCACCGCGGAGATCCTCTCCCGCAACGGCATCGCGGTGACCGTGGTGGAGAAGTACAGCGAGACGCAGGAGTCCGGCGCGAAGAACATCGTCGACCTGATCAACGAGGGAGCGATCGATATCGTCGTGAACACGCCCTCCGGGGGCGCGGCACGTGCCGACGGCTACGAGATCCGCGCGGCGGCCGTCGCGGCCGACAAGGCGCTCTTCACGACGATGGCCGTGCTCGGTGCCGCCGTGAGCGGTATGGATGCCGCGCACGAGGGCTTCCAGGTGCGGAGTCTGCAGGAGTACGCGATCGATCGGGCGGCGGCACTATGACGCAGACCTTCGGCGAGCGGGCCCGCGCCGCCCTCGGAGCGCATGGCCGGCTCTGTGTCGGCATCGATCCGCACGCGGCGCTTCTCGCCGCCTGGGGTCTGAGCGACGATGCGAGTGGCGTGCGCACGTTCGGGCTGCGCACGGTCGAGGCGGCCGCGGGCCGCGTCGGCGTCGTCAAGCCGCAGGTGTCGTTCTTCGAGCGGTTCGGTTCGAAGGGGTTCGCAGCCCTGGAGGATGTGCTCGCGGCCGCACGCGCGGCCGGGCTGCTCGTGATCGCGGACGCCAAACGCGGTGACATCGGCTCGACCATGGACGACTACGCGACAGCGTGGCTCACCCCCGGATCGCCGCTCGAGGCCGACGCCCTCACGGTGAACCCCTTCCTCGGCGTCGGCGCCCTCGACGGCGCGTTCTCACTGGCCGAGAAGTACGGCAAGGGCCTGTTCGTGCTCGCCGCCACCAGCAACCCCGAGGCCGAGGGCGTGCAGCGCTCGATCGGATCC
This sequence comes from Microbacterium sp. A8/3-1, assembly GCF_040267695.1. Taxonomy (NCBI): domain Bacteria; kingdom Bacillati; phylum Actinomycetota; class Actinomycetes; order Micrococcales; family Microbacteriaceae; genus Microbacterium; species Microbacterium sp. A8/3-1. The sequence goes on from NZ_CP158357.1 coordinate 757,624, forward strand.
ACCGGAGTGACCGTCTCGGCCGAGATCATCGCGGATGTCTCGGCGCGCAACGCCGTCGCGTCGGCCGATGGCGCGTGGGGCAGCTTCGGCTTCGTCATCGGCGCGACGGTGGACTGGGCGCAGGCCGGCATCGCACCGTTCGCGCCCACGGCTCCGATCCTCGCCCCGGGCTTCGGCACGCAGGGAGCGACGCCCGCCGACCTGCGTCCACGATTCGGACGGATGTCGGATGCCGTGATCGCGAGCGAGAGCCGCAGCATCCTCTCCGCCGGTCCGGACGGACTCGCCGCAGCGATCGACGCCCGCGCCGCCGAATACCGGGAGGTCGTCAGTGTCTGAAGTGCGTCGGACCGTCCCCGAGGTGGACCGCGCGGCGGCCGCCCGCAGGGCCGTGGAACGTCGACGGGCCAGGGCGTCGCTGAAGCGCGATCTCACGATGCGTGTCGTGTCCCCGCAAACGGTGCTGCACCGGGCCACCGCGGATGCGGACTCGGTCGAAGGGTCCATGCGGATCACCGACTTCCTCCTCGCCCTCCCCGCGATCGGTGCGGGCAAGCGCGATCGCGTGCTGGGCGAGCTGCACATCTCGCCGGTCAAGCGGCTCGGCGGTCTCGGTGCTCGTCAGCGCGTCGTCCTCGAGAACTGGCTCGACTCCCGGTTCCCTGTGCTGGAGCCGCGCGGCGCACGCAGCCGACTGCTCGTGCTCGCGGGGCCGACCGCGGTCGGCAAGGGCACCGTCGCGGCGCACATCCGCGAGCACAACCCGGAGATCCACCTCTCGGTGTCGGCGACGACGCGCCCTCCGCGTCCCGGCGAGATCGAGGGCGTGCACTACTTCTTCGTGGACGACGCCGAGTTCGATCGCCTGATCGCCGACGACGAGCTGCTCGAATACGCCGTGGTGCACAATCGCTCCCGCTACGGCACCCCGCGGGCGCCGATCGACGCCGCGCTGGCTGCGGGCAAGACCGTTCTGCTCGAGATCGACCTGCAGGGCGCACGTCAGGTGCGGCGCGCCGAACCCGCCGCGACCCTCATCTTCCTGCTCCCGCCGAGCTGGGACGAACTGGTCCACCGACTGGTCGGCCGGGGCACCGAGGAGGCCGAGGAACGGGCCAGACGACTGCGCACCGCGAAGGTCGAACTAGCCGCCCAGAACGAGTTCGATCACCTCATCGTGAACGAGGACGTCGCCGCTGCCGCCCACGAGGTCGTAGAATTGTCCTCAGGCTCTGCGCGCTGAGTTCTCTGTCGCGCCTATTGCACTGTCTTCGCGACGATCCCGTCGCCTGATCTGGAGGTCCCATCATGGCCGGACACCACACCAAGGGCATCATCGATCCCCCCATCGACAACCTGCTCGACCGCGTCGACTCCAAGTACGAGCTCGTGATCTACGCCGCCAAGCGCGCCCGTCAGATCAACGATTACTACTCCGACCTGCACGAGGGCAACCTCTTCGACAACGTCGGCCCGCTCGTCGACTCCTCGGTCGAGGACAAGCCGCTCACCATCGCACTGCACGAGATCAACGAGGACAAGCTGCGCCTGCGTCACGCGGAGTGATATTCGAGGCCGCGCGCGCCGCTCTGTCGGCGCCGCGGTCCAGAATGGGTGCAACACCCCTCCCACCGTCCGTCCCCGTTCTGGAGCACCGATGAGCGCGCTGCGTCTGTTCACGTCCGAGTCCGTCACCGAAGGGCACCCGGACAAGATCTGCGACCAGATCTCGGACAGCATCCTCGACGGTCTGCTCGCGAAGGACCCGGGCTCGCGCGTCGCGGTGGAGACGCTCGTCACCACCGGCCTCGTGCATGTGGCGGGGGAGATCCGCACCGAGGCGTACGTCGACATCCCGACGATCGTCCGCCAGGTCGTGAACCGCATCGGCTACACGTCGAGCGAGACCGGCTTCGACGGCGATTCCTGCGGTGTCAGCATCTCGGTCGGCGAGCAGTCCACCGACATCGCGCACGGCGTCGACAATGCGCAGGAACACCGCGACGGCTCGTCCGTCGATCCGCTCGACGCGCTCGGCGCCGGCGACCAGGGCATCATGTTCGGCTTCGCGACGAACGAGACGCCGCAGCTCATGCCGATGGCCGCCTGGACGGCGCACCGCATCGCCGAGCGCCTCACCGAGGTGCGTCGCAGCGGTCTGCTGCCGTTCCTCCGCCCCGACGGCAAGACGCAGGTCACCCTCGGCTACGACGGATTCACGCCCAAGACCGTCGACGCGGTCGTGCTCTCCACGCAGCACCACCCCGACATCTCGCAGGACGAGCTGAAGGCGCAGGTGCGCGAGCACGTCATCGACCCGATCCTCGCGACCACGGGCCTCGATCTGAGCGACGTCACGCACTACATCAACCCCGCAGGTCCCTTCGTCACGGGTGGCCCCAAGGGCGATGCCGGCCTCACCGGCCGCAAGATCATCATCGACACGTACGGGGGAGCAGCCCGTCATGGCGGTGGCGCCTTCAGCGGCAAGGACCCGTCGAAGGTCGACCGCTCCGGAGCGTACGCCACGCGCTGGGTCGCGAAGAACGCCGTCGCCGCCGGGCTCGCCGATCGGCTCGAGGTGCAGGTCGCGTACGCGATCGGCGTCGCGCGTCCGGTGGGGCTCTACGTCGAGACGTTCGGCACCGGCAAGGTGACCGATGAGGCGATCATCCGTGCGATCGAGCAGGTCTTCGACCTGCGCCCACAGGCCATCATCGAGCAGCTCGACCTGCTGCGGCCCATCTACGCGCAGACCGCCGCGTACGGCCACTTCGGCCGCGAGCTTCCCGACTTCACGTGGGAGCGGACCGACCGCGTCGAAGAGCTGCGCCGCGCTGCCGGTCTCTGATGGGGCCTCGGTCCTCATGACGTCCGAGAGCCGGCGCATCGCGCGCGTGCTCCTCGACTCGCCGCTGCCGCAGCTCGACCGCCTGTTCGACTACGCCCTCCCTGCGGAGTTCGGCGACGTGCCGCTCGGCGTGCGCGTGCGCGTGCCGCTGCGCACCGCAGGTCGTGTGATCGACGGTTACATCGTCGACATCGACACCGAGGATGACGCCGACCGCCCCCTCTCCGAGGTCGACAGCGTCGTGTCCGCGGTGCCGGTGCTGCCGGAGCGCCTGCACCGGCTCGCGCGGCGCGTCGCCGATCGCGCGGCAGGTTCCGCCTCCGATGTGCTGCGACTGGTGATCCCGAAGCGGCAGGTGCGGGTCGAGAAGGCCTGGACCGGTGAAAGCCCGGCACCGGTTGTGGAAGAGGCTGCCGCGGAGCGGAGCCAGGAGATCCTCGATGTCTACGAGGGCCTCGTCGCCGTGCTGGACGACGGCGGACGTGCCGCCGTCGAAGCCGTCCCGCAGCTGCGCGACGGGGGAGAGGCCTGGGCTCAGCTCCTGGCAGCATCGGCGACGCGGATGCTGGCGGCGGGCCGCTCCTCGATCCTGATCGTGCCCGACCACCGCGACCTCGATCGGCTGCTCACGGCCCTCGAGTCGCTCGTCCCCGGCGAAGCCGTCGTCCGATACGACTCCCGTCAGACCAACCCGGATCGCTACCGCGGCTTCCTCCGCACGCTCGAGGAGTCGCCCTGCATCGTCGTGGGGAACCGGTCGGCCGTCTACGCCCCGGTCGAGGCGGGTCTCGTCGCCGTCTGGGACGACGGCGACCCGCTGCTCGGCGAGCAGCTCGCACCGTACGTGAACGCGCGGGACGCGGCGCTCCTCCGGCAGGAGCTCGAGCAGTCGGCTCTGCTGTTCGCCGGGCACACCCGCACGACCGACGTGGAGCGCCTCGTCGCGCACGGCTGGCTGCAGGATGTACGCGCGGCGCGCCGTGTGCTTCCGAAGGTCGTGCTCAGCACGCCGCAGGAGATGGAGCAGCCGGCCGCCCAGCGGATGCCGTCCTCGGCGTTCCTCGCTGCACGCGCCGCCGCGGCGGAGGGCCCCGTGCTGGTGCAGGTGTCGCGCCCCGGCTTCTCGCCCTCGCTGGTCTGCGCGGAGTGCCGCGCGCCCGCCCGCTGCCCGCACTGCGGGGGTCCGCTCGGCGCGCGCCACCGCGGCGCCGTCCCCGTGTGCGGCTGGTGCGGCCGCAGCGCGCGCGCCTGGGCCTGCCCGGCGTGCTCCTCGACGAAGCTCCGCCTCGCATCCTCCGGCAGCGAACGCACCGCCGACGAGCTCGGGCGGGCGTTCCCGGGGATCCGAGTGATCGTCGCCGACAGTGCGCACCCCGTCGAGCGCGTCGATGCGAAGCCCGCACTCGTCGTGGCGACGCGCGGGGCCGAACCGCTCGCCGCCGGCGGGTACCGTGCCGTCGTCCTCCTCGACGGGCCGCGGATGCTGCAGGCGCCGGATCTGCGCATCGGCGAGGCCTGCCTGCGCTGGTGGTCGAACGCGGCTGCCCTCGCCGCCCCCGGAGCCCCGATCCATCTGGTCGGCGTGAGCGGTGCGGTCGGCATGGCTCTCGCGACCTGGAATCAGGCGGGCTACGCGCGTTCCGAGCTCGAGAGCCGTGCACCGCTGCACATGCCCCCGACGGCGCGTGTCGCCCTGGTCGAGGGGTCGGCCGCGGCCGTCTCACGCGCCCTGGTGGCTCTGGGAGAACTCGCGCTTCCCGCCGATGCCGTCCTCGGGCCCGTGCCCGTCGACTCCGAGGACGTGCCGCCGCGCGTGCGCGCACTCGTCCGATTCGACTACGGCGCCGGCAGCCGCGTCGCGACGGTCCTGCGGGCGGCGGTCGTGGCCGAGGCGGTCGCCGGACGTCGAGGCCGGGCGCGCAACGCGAAGAACACTCTCTCGGTCCGTCTCGATATCCTCGATCCAGAGCTCTGACCCATCCGGAGAACCTTCATGCGCCTCGTCTTCGCCGGCACACCCGCTGCTGCCGTGCCCACCCTGCGACGTCTCGCGACGCTGCACGACATCGTCGCGGTCGTCACGCGCCCCGATGCCCCGCTCGGCCGCAAGCGGGTGCTGACGCCATCGCCGGTCGCCCAGGCGGCCGATGAGCTCGGTCTCCCCGTGATCCGCGCGGCACGTCTCGATGCCGATGCCACGGCGCAGATCACGGCGCTCGCGCCTGAGCTCGGTGTGATCGTCGCCTACGGCGGGCTGGTGCGCGAGCCGCTGCTCTCCGCTCCGGATGCCGGATGGATCAACCTCCACTTCTCGCTGCTGCCCGCGTGGCGGGGAGCCGCGCCGGTGCAGCGCGCGCTGATCGCCGGTGATCGCGAGCTCGGCGCGAGCGTCTTCCAGCTCGTCCCGGAGCTCGACGCCGGCGACGTGTTCGCCATGCGCACGATCGATGTCGCGCCGACCGCCACTGCCGATCAGGCGCTGGAGACCCTCGCGCACGACGGCGCCGAGCTGACCGAAGAGGTCGTGGCCGCGATCGCCGATGGCACCGCCCGTGCCGTGCCGCAGCAGGGAGAACCGACCCTCGCCCCGAAGCTGACGCTCGACGACGGCCTGCTCGACTGGTCGCAGTCCGTCGATGCGCTGTTCGCGCGCTTCCGCGGTGTGACCCCCGAGCCCGGAGCGCACACGACGATCGACGGCCAGCGGCTGAAGATCCTCGAGGCGGCGCCCGCCGGTGACGCAGAGCCCCTGGAGCCCGGCCGGATCAGCAGCACGAGATCCGCGTTGCTGATCGGCACGGCATCCGCCCCTCTCGCTGTCACGCGCTTGCAGCCGGCAGGCAAGGGCGCGATGAGCGCCGTCGACTGGTGGCGCGGACATCGCGACACGGACGGGCTGCGTGCCGGATCATGAGCCCGTCAGAGCAGGGAAGGTCGGCACGTCGTCCCCAGGGGCGATCGGGTGGCGAGGCCCGCCCGACGAATCGCGGTGAGCGATCCGGAGGTCGTGGCCCGAGCCGCGCCGTTCAGCCGGCGCGACAGGTCGCCTACGACGTGCTGCGCGCCGTCTCGGATTCCGACGCGTACGCCAACCTCATGCTTCCCACGGCCATCGCCGAGGCAGGGCTCACGCCGCAGGACGCCGCCCTCGCCACCGAGCTGACCTACGGCACCCTGCGGCGCCGCGGGCTCTACGACGCGATCATCGCGGCGGCAGCCGATCGTGCGACCGACAGCATCGATCCCTCCGTCCTGGATGCGCTTCGCCTCGCCGTGCACCAGCTGCTGGCGACCCGCGTCGCCTCCCACGCCGCCGTCAACGAGTCGGTGAACCTGGTGGCGACGACCGTCGGACGCGGAGCGTCGAGCTTCACCAACGCCGTGCTCCGGCGGATCGCGCGGGAGACTCCCGAGCAGTGGCAGGAGCGGATCGCGCAGGACGCGCGCTCCGACGACGAGCGCCTCGCGCTGCGATCGGCGCATCCGGTCTGGATCATCCGGGCCCTGCGACGTGCTCTCGCGGCCGAGGGGCGTGTCGACGAGCTCGAGACGCTGCTCGAGGCCGACAACGTCTCGCCTGAGGTGACACTGGTCGCGCTGCCGGGGCTCGCCGAGCCCGTCGACCCTCGTCGGCCGTATGCCGCCACCGCTTTCGCGTCGCCCGGCGGCGACCCACGACGCTCCGTCGAAGCCTCGGGCGGCACCGTGCGCGTCCAGGACGAAGGTTCTCAGCTCGTCGCGCTGGCTCTGGCCGAGGCCGCGCCGATCCGGGCGGGGGAGCGGTGGCTGGATCTGTGCGCCGGCCCCGGTGGCAAGACCGCCCTCCTCGCCGCGATCGCCCGCGAGCACGGGGCGATCCTCGAAGCGAACGAGATCGTCCCCACGCGCGCCCGTCTGGTGCGCAACGCGCTCCGGGCCGTGCCGGGCGAAGTCGTGGTCCACGAACAAGATGGCCGCGAGCTCGCGGCGACCAGGGCCGGAGCCTTCGACCGGATCCTCGTCGATGCCCCCTGCACCGGCCTCGGCGCGCTGCGTCGCCGCCCCGAGGCGCGGTGGCGCAAGTCGCCGGCCGACGTCGCGGAACTCGTGCCGCTGCAGGTCGACCTGCTGACGGCGGCACTGGAGGCTCTCACGCCCGGCGGCATCGTGGCGTACGTCACATGCTCGCCGCATCTCGCCGAGACCGTCGGCGTCGTGCAGGAGGTGCTGCGCGACCGTGCCGACATCACCGAGCTCGATGCGCGGTCCGCGATCGCCGATCTCGCCCGCTCGCCGATCGACCTCGCCGAGGACGGACGCGCGGGTTCCGGCAGTGCACAGCTCTGGCCGCATCGTCATGGCACCGATGCCATGTTCCTCGCGCTGCTCCAGCGCACGGACATTCCGAATACCGCAGCGAAGGAAGACTAGGACCGTGGAACTCCCCAGCGCACCCCGCATCAACCCCAGCATCCTGGCCGCCGATTTCGTGAACATGCAGGCCGATCTCGCCAAGATCGCGACGGCCGACTTCGCGCACGTCGACGTGATGGACAACCACTTCGTCCCGAACCTCACGTTCGGACCGCAGATGGTGGAGCGCATCCAGGCGACCAGCCCCATCCCGCTCGACGTGCACCTCATGATCACCGACCCGGACCGCTGGGCTCCGGGCTATGCGGAGCTCGGCGCGGCCAGCGTGACGTTCCACCTCGAGGCGGCCGCGGATCCGATCGCTCTCGCCCGCCGGCTGCGCGACATCGGCGCACGGGCCGGCATCGCCATCAAGCCGGACACCCCCGCGGAGCCCCTCTACTCGGTCCTCGAGGAGTTCGATCAGATCCTCGTCATGACCGTGGAGCCGGGATTCGGCGGGCAGGGTTTCATGCCCGAGACGATGCCGAAGCTGCGGGCACTCGCCGACGAGGCGCACCGGCGCGGATCGCAGGTGTGGCTGCAGGTCGACGGGGGCATCTCGGACAGCACGATCGAGATCGCCGCCGCCGCCGGTGCGAACACCTTCGTCGCGGGTTCGGCGGTCTTTGGAGCCGACGACATCGAGGCGGCCGTCACTCGGCTCAGGGACCGCGCGCGAGCCGGTAGCCTGGAGGGGTGAAGACTTTCGACGAGCTGTTCGCCGAGCTCAGCGTCAAGGCCGAGACCCGACCAGAGGGATCCGGCACCGTCGCCGAGCTGGATGCCGGCGTGCACACGATCGGCAAGAAGATCGTCGAAGAGGCCGCCGAGGTCTGGATGGCGTCGGAGTACGAGTCCGACGAGGATGCCGCCGAGGAGATCTCCCAGCTGCTGTACCACCTGCAGGTCATGATGATCGCGAAAGGTCTCAGCCTGCAGGACGTCTACCGACATCTGTGATGCGCTCCGTTCCTCTCCTCTCGAACTGAAGGCCATCCATGCTGCGCATCGCTGTTCCGAACAAGGGCTCGCTCTCCGAGACCGCCGCCGACATGCTCGCGGAGGCCGGCTACGCCGGTAGACGCGACCCGAAGACCCTGCACGTCATCGACGCCGAGAACGACGTCGAGTTCTTCTTCCTCCGCCCGAAGGACATCGCCACGTACGTCGGCTCCGGAGCCATCGATGTGGGCATCACCGGACGCGACCTCCTGCTGGACGCGCGGATGCCGGGCGCGCGGGAGATCGAGGCGCTCGGCTTCGCCGGCTCCACGTTCCGCTTCGCCGCGCCCTCCGGCCGCTACAGCGATGTCTCGGAGCTCGACGGTCTGCGCATCGCGACCTCGTACCCCGGGCTCGTCGACGCCTTCCTCGATGAGCGGGGCATCGCCGTCGACCTCGTCCCCCTGGACGGTGCGGTGGAGTCCGCCGTGCGCCTCGGCGTCGCGGATGCGGTCGCCGACGTGGTCGAGACCGGCACGACGCTCCGGCAGGCGGGGCTCGACGTGTTCGGCCCCGTGATCCTGGAGTCCGAGGCGGTCCTCATCGCCGGTCCGGTCGATGCCGACGGCTCCGAGACGCTCCTCCGGCGCCTGCGGGGCGTCATGGTCGCGCGTCGCTTCGTCATGATCGACTACGACCTGCCCGTCACGCTGCTCGACGACGCGGTCAAGATCGCCGGCGGTGTCGAATCCCCGACCGTCTCGCCGCTGCGCGACCCCGAGTGGGTGGCCGTACGGGTCATGGTCGCGCGGACGCGCGTCAACCACGTGATGGACGAGCTGTACGCGCTCGGTGCGCGTGCCATCCTCGTCACCGCCATCCACAACGCGAGGCTCTGATGGCTCTCGCCAGCCGCGTCATCCCGTGTCTGGACGTCGCCGACGGCCGCGTCGTCAAGGGCGTCAACTTCGAGAACCTGCGCGACATGGGCGACCCGGTCGAGCTCGCCCGGCACTATGCCGCGCAGGGCGCAGACGAGATCACCTTCCTCGACGTCACCGCCACGGTCGATGCCCGTGCGACGACCTATGACGTGGTGCAGCGCACGGCCGAGCAGGTCTTCGTCCCGCTCACCGTCGGCGGGGGAGTGCGCAGCGTCGACGACGTGGCACGACTGCTCGCGGTCGGTGCGGACAAGGTCGGCGTGAACTCGGCGGCCATCGCGCGTCCGGAGCTCATCGGCGAGATCGCCGACCGCTTCGGCGCCCAGGTGCTGGTCCTCTCGCTCGACGTGAAGCGCGCGGACACGACGCCGTCGGGATTCGTGGTGACCACGCACGGCGGCCGCACGCAGACGACGCTCGATGCGCTCGCCTGGGCCCGCGAGGCCACGGAGCGCGGCGCCGGAGAGCTCCTCGTCAACTCGATCGACGCCGACGGCACCAAGGACGGCTTCGATCTCGAACTCGTGCGTCTCATGCGCGAGGTGGCGGACGTGCCGGTGATCGCCTCCGGCGGCGCCGGCAAGGCCGCGGACTTCGCGCCCGCCATCAAGGCCGGAGCGGATGCCGTGCTCGCCGCGAGCGTGTTCCACACCGGCGCGCTGACGGTCGGCGACGTCAAGGACGCGCTGCGCGCGGAAGGAGTGCTGGTCCGATGAGTTCGGTCGAGGAGCGCATCGCGCAGGTCGTCTTCAACGCCGACGGCCTGGCGCCGGTGATCGTGCAGCAGTGGGACACCCACGAAGTGCTGATGCTCGCCTGGGTCGATGCCGAGGCGCTGCGCCGCACCCTCACGTCGGGACGCGCGACGTACTGGTCGCGCTCCCGGCAGGAGTACTGGCGCAAGGGCGACACCTCGGGCAACATCCAGGTCGTGCGCGAGGCGCGCCTCGACTGCGACGGCGACGCGATCCTCCTCGAGGTCGCGCAGACCGGCCCCGCGTGCCACACCGGCACCCGCACCTGCTTCGACACCACCGATCTCGAGGCGACCGTGGGAGCGGGGGAGTCGTGACCTTCGCCCAGCGGGGTCGTTCGATCTCGGTTTCCGGCTTCCTCCTCGCCGGCGCGATCGGCATCATCTCGTCGACGCAGACGTGGCTGACGGTCGAGCGCGCGGATGCGGGGGAGGCGATCCTGGTACCAGGCGCATCGGCCCTCGTCCTGCTCGCACCGCTGAGTCTGGCGGTGCTGGCCCTCGGCGCCGCACTCTCCATCGCGGCCCGTGTGCTGCGGGTCATCTTCGCCGTGCTGGCCGGGGCGGCATCCGTCTTCCTCATCTGGTCCACGCTGCAGCTGCTCGCCGCCCCCGTCGACGCGGTGGGCCCCTCCGTGACCGATGCCACCGGTCTGGCCGGCGGCGGCGCCCTGGGCGACGTCGTGCAGGCGGTCGCGCCGACCGCCTGGCCGATCATCGCGCTGGTCGGCTGGGTCATCCTTCTCGCGGCATCCGTCGTCGTCCTCGTGACGTGGCGTGGATGGAAGGCCGGTGGCCGCCGCTACCGCACGGATGCCGCCGACGCGGCTCCGCACGACGGTCCCGTTGACGCGGTCGATTCCTGGGACGAGCTGTCCCGCGGAACCGACCCGACGCGGTGACCCCGATAGACTGAACACGCCCCGCACGTCGTCCCCCGGAGGAGAACATGACCAACCCGATCGCCGACCCCGGCCACGGACACTCGCCTGCGGCCTGGACCGCCGTCGTGATCATGCTCGTCGGCTTCACCGCCGGCACCGTCGCGTTCTGCTTCGAGCAGCCGACCCTCGTCTGGATCTCCTCGGCTCTCATCCCGATCGGTGCGATCGTGGGCTGGGCGCTGGCCAAGGCCGGCTACGGCGTGAAGGGCCCCAAGTACTCGCCGAAGGCGCACTAGTGGTCCTCGCCGACCTGACGGCCGGCGCTGTCGCAGACGCCGAGCGTCGCTCGCTCACGCGTCCCCTCGACGTCGTCGAACGGGAGGCGCTCGCCCGACCCGCGGCGAAGGATGCCCTGTTGTTCCTGGCTCCCGCCGATCAGGTGAAGATCATCGCCGAGGTCAAGAGGGCCAGCCCGTCGCGCGGCGCCCTCGCCGACATCCCCGACCCCGCCCTCCAGGCTTCGCTCTATGAGACAGGGGGAGCCTCCGCGATCAGCGTGCTCACCGAGGAGCGCCGTTTCGGCGGCAGCCTCGCCGACCTCGAAGCCGTCACATCCCGCGTGTCCCTGCCGGTGCTCCGCAAGGACTTCATCGCGAACCGCTACCAGGTCCTCGAGGCCCGGGCGGCGGGAGCCGACCTCGTCCTCCTGATCGTCGCCGGACTCGAGCCCGCCGTGCTGCAGGATCTGTTCGGATTCATCACCGAGCTCGGCATGACACCGCTCGTCGAGACGCACTCGGCCGATGAGCTCGAGGCGGCGATCGATCTCGGCTCACCGCTGATCGGCGTGAACGCGCGCGATCTGAAGACCCTCGAACTCGACCGCGATCTGTTCGGCCGCCTGGTCGATCGCATCCCGGACACCGCGGTGAAGATCGCCGAATCCGCCGTCCTGACTCCCGCCGACGTGGTGCATTACCGCTCCGCCGGCGCGGATGTCGTCCTCATCGGCGAGGCGCTCGTCACGGGCGACCCCGTCGCCACCCTCAAGAGCTTCCTGGAGGCATCATGAGTCTGCGCGACCAGCACGGACCCTACTTCGGAGAGTTCGGCGGGCGATACATGCCCGAGTCGCTGATCGCCGCGATCGACGAGCTCACGGTGGCCTACGAGGCTGCGGTGGCGGATCCGGAGTTCCGCGCCGAGCTCGCCCAGCTCCTGAGCTCGTACGCCGGTCGCCCCTCGGCGATCACGGAGGTTCCGCGGTTCGCTGAGCACGCCGGCGGTGCGCGGATCTTCCTGAAGCGCGAGGACCTCAACCACACCGGGTCCCACAAGATCAACAACGTCCTCGGACAGGCGCTGCTCACCAAGCGCCTCGGCAAGACCCGCGTGATCGCCGAGACCGGTGCCGGTCAGCACGGCGTCGCCACGGCGACCGCTGCCGCACTGTTCGGGCTGGACTGCACGATCTACATGGGCGAGGTCGACACCGAGCGCCAGGCGCTCAACGTGGCGCGGATGCGCCTGCTCGGCGCCGAGGTCGTCGCGGTCACCTCCGGCTCCCGCACCCTCAAGGACGCGATCAACGACGCGTACCGCGACTGGGTGGCATCCGTCGAGACGACCAACTACATCTTCGGCACCGCCGCAGGCCCGCACCCGTTCCCGGCGATGGTCCGCGACTTCCAGAAGATCATCGGCGAGGAGGCCAGGGCGCAGCTCCTCGACGAGGTCGGTCGGCTCCCCGACGCGGTCTTCGCCTGCGTCGGGGGCGGGTCGAACGCGATCGGCATGTTCGACGCGTTCCTGGACGACGAGGGCGTGAAGCTCTACGGTGTGGAGGCCGCCGGAGACGGTGTCGACACCGACCGCCACGCCGCCTCCATCGAACGCGGACGCCCCGGCGTGCTCCACGGAGCGAAGACCTACGTGCTGCAGAACGGCGACGGCCAGACGATCGAGTCGCACTCGATCTCCGCGGGCCTCGACTACCCCGGCGTCGGTCCCGAGCACTCCTGGTTGGCCGACATCGGCCGTGCGGAGTACATCCCGGCCACCGACGACGAGGCGATGCAGGCGCTGCGCCTGCTCAGCCGCACCGAGGGCATCATCCCGGCGATCGAGTCGGCGCACGCCCTCGCCGGTGCGCTGCGCGTCGGCCGCGAGCTCGGGCCGGATGCGATCATCGCCATCTGCCTGTCCGGGCGCGGCGACAAGGACATGGACACGGCGGCGCGCTATTTCGAGCTGTACGACGAAGCGGCCCTGGCGCACGACGTCGCAGAGGAGAGCGCCGCCGAGAAGGCGGCCTCGAAGGGGGAACCGGAACTGTGAGCCGCGTGGAACAGGCGATCGCCGCCGCACACGCCGACGGACGCAGCGCCTTCATCGGCTACCTCCCCGTCGGCTTCCCCGACCTCGAGACGAGCATCCAGGCAGCCATCGCGCTCGCGGAGAACGGTGTCGACATCATCGAGCTCGGCCCGCCGTACAGCGATCCGGTGATGGACGGCGCGGTCATCCAGGAGGCGACGACCCAGGCGCTGGCCGCCGGTTTCACGACGGCCGATCTGTTCACGGCCGTGCGCGCCATCACGGCCGCCACCGACGCGCCGGTGCTCGTGATGACCTACTGGAACCCGGTTCTGCAGTACGGCATCGACCGCTACGCGGACGACCTGCTCGCGGCCGGCGGCGCCGGGCTCATCACGCCCGACATCACGCCGGACGTCGCAGGGGAGTGGATCGCCGCGAGCCAGCGCACCGGACTCGACCGCGTCTTCCTGGCTGCACCCACCTCCACGGACGAGCGCCTCGATCTCGTCGTGAAGTCGTCCACCGGCTTCGTGTACACCGTCTCGACCATGGGGATCACCGGAGAGCGCACCGAGCTCGACCGGGCCGCGCGCACGCTCGTCGCGCGCCTGCGCGATCACGGAGCCGCCCGCGCCTGCGTCGGCATCGGCATCTCCACCGCTGAGCAGATCGCCGGCGTCTCGGAGTACGCCGACGGCGCGATCGTCGGCACCGCGCTGGTCCGCGCGCTGCGCGACGGCGGCATCCCGGCTCTCGCCGAGGTCACCCGAAACCTGGCATCCGGCACGTCGTCGGCACGCCCCGATCACGAGAACTAGAATCGCACTCATGTCCCTCGCGCTCCACAGCACCTTCAACGGCGTGCTCGCCAGCATCCCGAGCCCTCCTGTGTCGTACTTCGACCTGGGGCCGGTTCGGATCCACTTCTACGCCCTGTGCATCATCGCCGGCATCATCGCGGCCGCGCTGATCACCAACCACCGCCTGACCAAGCGCGGTGCGGAGCCGTGGGTCGTGATCGACATCTCGATCCTCGCGGTCCCGATCGCGATCATCGGCGCGCGCATCTTCCACGTGCTGACCCACCCGAACTTCTACTTCGGCGAGGGCAAGAACACCTGGAACCCGTTCGAGCCGGGTTCGGTCTGGGCGATCTGGGAGGGTGGCATCGCCATCTTCGGAGCGCTCATCGGCGGCGCGATCGGCGCCTACCTCGGATGCCGGTGGACCGGCATCCGCTTCTGGACCTTCGCCGACGCCCTCGCGCCCGGCCTCCTGCTCGCGCAGGCCATGGGTCGCTTCGGCAACTGGTTCAACCACGAGCTCTTCGGCCTCCCGACCGACCTGCCCTGGGGACTCGAGATCGAGTCGACGAACTCCGCCTTCCCTCCCGGCCTTCCCGAGGGCACGCTGTTCCACCCCACGTTCCTGTACGAGGTGCTCTGGAACGGTCTGGGCGTCCTCGTGCTGCTGTGGCTCGGCCGCAAGCTCTTCTTCCAGTGGGGCCGCCTGTTCGCGATCTACCTCATCTGGTACAGCGCAGGACGCGTCGTCTGGGAGTCGATCCGCATCGACCCGAGCGAGATCATCCTCGGTCTGCGCAGCAACGTCTGGGCCGCGATCCTCGGCATCGTCGTGGGTCTCGCGATCCTGATCGTGCAGTCGCGCCGCCACCCCGGCCTCGAGCCGTCGCCCTACCAGCCGGGCCGCGGCCGGAGTGACGAAGGCGCTGATGTAGAATCGCAGGACAATCCCTCTGACTTCGTGGACCTGAGCGAGCCTCCGGCCGAAGAAGTCACCGCAGGAGCCAGCGCCACAAGCGTCGCTCCCACGGACACGGACGGCTCTCGATAGCCTCCTCTTCCGTGAGGAACCCCACGCATCCACCCGGCCAATGACGTCCCCGGGTCACCTGAAGATCTGAGGACGGTACCGCATGGCATCGAGCGACCTCCGCGCACCCGTCGGGCTGCACTACCCGGCCAAGCAGGGCATGTACAACCCGGCGTTCGAGAAGGACGCCTGCGGCCTCGCCATGGTGGCGACGCTGCGTGGCACGGCAGGACACGACATCATCGCGCTCGCGCTCCAGGCGCTGCGCAACCTGGAGCACCGCGGCGCGATCGGGTCGGATGCCGGCACCGGCGACGGAGCGGGCATCCTCACGCAGATGCCCGACGCATTCCTGCGCGCGGTGGCGGGCTTCGAGCTGCCGCCGGTGGGGGAGTACGCCGCAGGGCTCGCCTTCCTGCCGCGCGATTCGAGCGAGCGTCGCCAGCAGAAGGCCGGGATCGAGAAGATCGCCCGCGCCGAGGGACTGCGCGTGCTCGGCTGGCGCGAGGTGCCGACCGCCAACGACAACCTCGGCAAGCTCGCCGACGAGGCGCGCCCGGCTTTCGAGCAGCTGTTCGTCAGCGCCGGCGGAGCCACCCATGCGCAGGCCCCGCTCACGGGCATCGCGCTCGACCGCGTCGCCTACCGACTGCGCAAGCGCGCGGGTCACGAGCTCGGCGCCTACTTCGTCTCGCTCTCGAGCCGCACGCTCGGCTACAAGGGCATGGTCACGACGCTCCAGCTCGAGCCGTTCTACCCCGATCTCCAGGACGAGCGCTTCGCCTCCGAGCTGGCCGTCGTGCACTCGCGGTACTCGACGAACACCTTCCCGTCGTGGCCTCTCGCGCAGCCCCTGCGGATGCTCGCCCACAACGGCGAGATCAACACGGTCGGCGGAAACCGCAACTGGATGCGCGCGCGTCAGTCGCAGCTCGAGTCCGAACTGCTCGGCGACGTCGCGCCGCTGCTGCCCATCTGCACCGACGGCGCCAGTGACTCGGCCTCGTTCGACGAGGTGCTCGAGCTGCTGACGCTGACGGGCCGCAGCCTTCCGCACGCCATCATGATGATGGTGCCGGAGGCCTACGAGAAGCAGTCGGACATCACGCCTGAGCTCCGCTCCTTCTACGAGTACCACTCGAACCAGATGGAGCCGTGGGACGGACCCGCCGCGCTCATCTTCACCGACGGGACGCTCGTCGGCGCCACCCTCGACCGCAACGGCCTGCGCCCCGGTCGCTGGACCGAGACCACCGACGGCCTCGTCGTGATCGGCTCGGAGACCGGTGTGCTGACGTTCGAGCCGGAGCACATCAAGCGCCGCGGCCGCCTGCAGCCCGGCAAGATGTTCCTCGTCGACACCGCCCAGCGGCGCATCGTCGAGGACCAGGAGATCAAGCGCGAGCTCTCCACGATGCACCCGTGGCAGGACTGGCTGGACGCCGGAGCCGTTCGACTCGCGGATCTTCCGGAGCGCGAGCACATCGTGCACCCGCCGGCCTCGATCACCCGCCGTCAGCGCACGTTCGGGTACACCGAGGAGGAGGTGCGCATCCTGCTGACCCCGATGGGCCAGACCGGTGTCGAGCCCCTCGGCGCGATGGGATCGGACACCCCGATCGCCGTGCTCAGCAAGCGTCCGCGCCTGCTCTTCGACTACTTCACGCAGCAGTTCGCGCAGGTGACCAACCCGCCGCTGGACTCGATCCGCGAAGAGGTCGTCACGAGCCTCAAGCTCGGTCTCGGTCCGGAGAGCAACCTTCTCTCGTGGGGTCCGGAGCACACCCGCACCGTGTCGCTCGACTTCCCCGTGATCGACAACGACGAGCTCGCGAAGATCCGCCACATCGACAAGGCCCTGCCGGACCGATCGAGCGTGACCGTGCGCGGTCTGTACCACTTCGACTCGGGGCCCGACTCGCTCGCCGAGCGTCTCACCGAGATGTGCGCGGAGGTGGACGAGGCGATCGAGAACGGCGCCGAGTTCATCATCCTGTCCGACCGCGACTCGAACAAGGATCTGACGCCGATCCCCTCGCTGCTCATGGTCTCGGCGATCCACCACCACCTGATCCGCCGTGAGAACCGCATGAAGGTCGGTCTCATCGTCGAAGCGGGCGACGTGCGCGAGGTGCACCACGTCGCGACGCTCATCGGCTACGGCGCCTCGGCGATCAACCCGTACCTGGCGATGGAGACGGTCGAGCACCTGGTGCGCACCGGCTACATCACCGGTATCACGCCGGAGAAGGCCGTCAAGAACCTGATCTACGCGCTCGGCAAGGGCGTGCTGAAGATCATGTCGAAGATGGGCATCTCCACGGTGTCCTCCTACGCCGGCGCCCAGGTCTTCGAGGCCGTGGGCCTCAGCCAGGAGTTCATCGACGCCTACTTCACCCGGACCGAGTCCAAGCTCGGCGGGATCGGCATCGAGGAGATCTTCGCCGAGAACCAGGCGCGCCACGACTACGCCTACCCGGAGGATGCTGCGGCCCGTGCGCACGAGCGCCTGTGGACCGGCGGCGAGTACCAGTGGCGTCGCGACGGCTCTCCGCACCTGTTCAACCCGGAGACGGTCTTCAAGCTGCAGCACTCCACGCGGACGCGTCGCTACGACATCTTCCGCGAGTACACGAAGCTCGTCGACGACCAGGCTGCGGAGCTCAAGACGCTGCGCGGACTCTTCAGCCTGCGTACCGGCACCCGCAAGCCCGTCCCGCTGGACGAGATCGAGCCGGTGTCCGCGATCGTCAAGCGCTTCTCGACGGGAGCGATGAGCTACGGCTCGATCTCCCGCGAGGCGCACGAGACCCTCGCGATCGCCATGAACCGCATCGGCGGCAAGTCGAACACCGGTGAGGGCGGGGAAGACCCCGACCGCCTTGTCGACCCTGAGCGTCGCAGCGCGATCAAGCAGGTCGCGTCCGGCCGCTTCGGCGTCACGAGCCTCTACCTCACCGAGTCGGACGACATCCAGATCAAGCTCGCGCAGGGTGCCAAGCCCGGCGAGGGCGGCCAGCTGCCGCCGACCAAGGTGTACCCGTGGGTGGCGCGCACGCGTCACGCGACCGCCGGCGTGGGGCTCATCTCGCCGCCGCCGCACCACGACATCTACTCGATCGAGGACCTCAAGCAGCTCATCTTCGACCTGAAGAGGGCGAACCCCGAGGCGCGCATCCACACCAAGCTCGTGAGCCAGTCGGGCATCGGCGCGGTCTCTGCCGGTGTGGCGAAGGCGCTCAGCGATGTGATCCTGGTCTCCGGGCATGACGGTGGCACGGGCGCGAGTCCGCTGAACTCGCTCAAGCACGCGGGAACGCCGTGGGAGCTCGGCCTGGCCGAGACGCAGCAGACCCTCATGCTCAACGGCATGCGCGACCGTGTGGTCGTGCAGGTCGACGGTCAGCTCAAGACCGGCCGTGACGTGATCATCGGCGCCCTGCTCGGCGCGGAGGAGTTCGGCTTCGCCACGGCCCCGCTCGTGGTGAGCGGCTGCATCATGATGCGTGTCTGCCACCTCGACACGTGCCCGGTCGGCGTCGCGACGCAGAACCCCGCTCTGCGCGAGCGGTTCACGGGCAAGCCGGAGTTCGTCGTCAACTTCATGGAGTTCATCGCCGAGGAGGTGCGCGAGCTCCTGTCCGAGCTCGGATACCGCTCGATCGACGAGATCGTCGGCCGTGCCGACCTCATCGAGATGAATGCCGCGGTCGACCACTGGAAGGCCGAGGGCCTGGATCTCAGCCCGGTGCTCGACGGCCCCGTGTTCCCGGCCGGCGAGCCGCGTCGCAGCGGTCGCGCGCAGGACCACGAGCTCGAGAAGCACTTCGACGTGCAGCTGATCGACATCGCGAAGGGCGCGCTCCTCAACGGCGAGCCGGTCGTCGTCGAGCTCCCGATCGCGAACACCGAGCGGGCGGTCGGCACGATGCTCGGCCACCAGGTCACGTCGCGGCACGGCGCCGCGGGGCTCCCGAAGGAGACCATCGACGTCACCCTGCACGGAACCGCAGGGCAGTCGCTCGGCGCGTTCCTGCCGCCGGGGATCGTGCTGCGGCTGGAGGGCGACGCCAACGACTACGTGGGCAAGGGCCTGTCGGGCGGCGACATCACGATCCGTCCGCCGCGCGGCTCCTCGATCGCGCCGCACGAGAACGTCATCGCCGGCAACGTCATCGGCTACGGTGCGACCTCCGGCACGATGTTCATCTCGGGTGTCGTGGGGGAGCGGTTCCTCGTCCGCAACTCGGGCGCCACCGCCGTCGTGGAGGGCGTGGGAGACCACGCGCTCGAGTACATGACCGGCGGACTCGCCGTGATCCTCGGCAGCACCGGCCGCAACTTCGGCGCCGGAATGTCCGGCGGCGTCGCTTACGTGCACGCGCTCGACACCGGCAAGGTGAACGCGCAGTCCCTCGGCAGCGGAGAGCTCCTGCTCGAGCAGCTGGACCGCGCCGACCTCGAGGTGCTGCGCAGCCTGCTCACGTCTCATGTGGAGCGCACCGCGTCGCCGC
Source organism: Microbacterium sp. A8/3-1 (assembly GCF_040267695.1). Lineage (NCBI taxonomy): Bacteria > Bacillati > Actinomycetota > Actinomycetes > Micrococcales > Microbacteriaceae > Microbacterium > Microbacterium sp. A8/3-1. Next base: position 777,060 of record NZ_CP158357.1, read on the forward strand.
GGGCATCCGCTCTCCTGGAGCGCTTCGACGAGACGGCGGCCGAGTTCGTCAAGGTTCTTCCCCGTGACTTCGCCGCCGTGCGGAGCATGCGCGAAGAAGCATTGGCCGAGGGGATCGACCCCGACGGCGACATCGTGTGGAACCGCATCCTGGAGGTGACCGGTGGCTGATCCCAAAGGCTTCATGAAGGTGACCGAGCGGGAACTCCCCGCACGACGTCCCGTGCCCGTGCGCATCATGGACTGGAAAGAGGTCTATGAGCGCGGCGACAAGGCCGTGCTGCAGCGCCAGGCCGGCCGCTGCATGGACTGCGGTGTGCCGTTCTGCCACTCCGGCTGCCCCCTCGGCAACCTCATCCCCGAGTGGAACGACCTCACGTGGCGCGGCGAGGGCCGTGCGGCCATCGAGCGCCTGCACGCCACCAACAACTTCCCGGAGTTCACCGGACGGCTGTGCCCGGCACCGTGCGAGAGCTCGTGCGTGCTCGGCATCAACCAGCCCGCGGTCACGATCAAGCAGATCGAGGTCTCGATCATCGACGAGGCCTTCGCGAAGGGCTGGGTCGAGCCCGAGCCGCCCGAGCGCCTCACCGGCAAGACGGTCGCCGTCGTCGGATCCGGCCCCGCCGGCCTCGCCGCCGCGCAGCAGCTGACACGCGCCGGACACACGGTCGCGGTGTTCGAGCGCGATGACCGGATCGGCGGACTGCTCCGCTACGGCATCCCCGACTTCAAGATGGAGAAGGGACAGCTGGAGACGCGTCTTCGCCAGATGCAGGAAGAGGGCACCCGCTTCCGTGCGGGTGTCGAGATCGGCAAGGACATCTCCTGGGCCGACCTGCGCGCACGCTACGACGCGGTCGTCATCGCGACCGGCGCGACGGTGCCGCGCGACCTCCCGATCCCCGGGCGCGACCTCGACGGCGTGCACTTCGCCATGGAGTACCTGGTCGAGTCGAACCACGCGGTCGCCGGTGACAAGGTCACCAATCAGATCACTGCTGAGGGCAAGCACGTCATCGTGATCGGCGGCGGTGACACCGGCGCCGACTGCATCGGCACCGCACACCGACAGGGCGCGCTGAGCGTGACCAACCTCGCCATCGGCAAGCAGCCCGGCACCGAGCGTCCCGACCACCAGCCGTGGCCGATGATGCCGACCGTGTTCGAGATCGCGTCCGCGCACGAGGAGGGCGGCGAGCGGATGTTCCTCGCCTCCACCGTCGAGTTCCTCGCGAACGAGGTCGGCGAGGTGCGCGCACTCCGCGTCGCCGAGACCGAGTACATCGACGGCCGTCGCGTTCCCAAGAGCGGCACCGAGCGCGAGATCCCCGCGGACCTCGTGCTGATCGCGATGGGCTTCACCGGTCCGGAGCAGGACGGCTACACCGAGGAGACCCTCCCGCAGGTGACCGACCGCGGTGCGTTCCGTCGCGACACCACCTACGAGTCCACGGTCTCCGGTGTCTTCGTCGCCGGAGATGCCGGACGCGGGCAGTCCCTCATCGTCTGGGCCATCGCCGAGGGCCGCGCGGCTGCGGCCAACGTCGATCGGTTCCTGATGGGCACCACGGTGCTTCCCGAGCCGGTGCGACCGCATGATGTCGCGATCGGACTCCAGCCCGCGTAGGCTGAGCCGCGGCACCGTCGCCTGATTCACCTTCCCCCACTTTTCTACCCTGGAGAATTCTGTTGAGACGCGCGAAAATCGTCGCCACCCTGGGCCCCGCCACCTCCACCTATGAGACGGTGCGCGCACTGATCGATGCGGGGGTGGATGTCGCACGCCTGAACCTCAGCCACGGCGACTACTCCGTGCATGAGAACAACTACGCCAACGTGCGCCGTGCCGCGGACGACGCCGGCCGCGCTGTCGCCATCCTCGTCGACCTCCAGGGTCCGAAGATCCGTCTCGGCAAGTTCGAGAACGGCCCCTACGAGCTCGCCAAGGGCGACATCTTCAAGATCACCACCGAAGACATCATCGGCAACAAGGAGATCTGCGGCACGACCTTCAAGGGTCTGCCGCAGGACGTCAAGCCCGGTGACTTCCTCCTGATCGACGATGGCAAGGTGCGCGTCGAGGTCGTCGAGACCGATGGCGTCGTCGTCACGACGAAGGTCATCGTCGCCGGAGCCGTGTCGAACAACAAGGGCATCAACCTTCCCGGTGTCGCCGTGAACGTCCCCGCGCTGAGCGAGAAGGACGAAGACGACCTCCGCTGGGGCCTGCGCATCGGCGCCGACCTGATTGCGCTGTCGTTCGTCCGCAACGCGTCCGACGTCACCCGCGTGCACGAGATCATGGCCGAAGAGGGTGTCCGGGTTCCGGTCATCGCGAAGGTCGAGAAGCCGCAGGCCGTCGATGCCCTCGAAGAGATCGTCGACGCGTTCGACTCGATCATGGTCGCCCGTGGTGATCTGGGTGTCGAACTGCCGCTCGAGGCCGTCCCGATCGTGCAGAAGCGCGCTGTCGAGCTCGCCCGTCGCATGGCGAAGCCCGTCATCGTCGCGACGCAGATGCTCGAGTCGATGATCAACAGCCCGGTGCCGACGCGTGCCGAGACCTCCGATGTCGCCAACGCCGTGCTCGATGGCGCCGATGCGGTCATGCTCTCCGGCGAGACCAGCGTCGGGGACTACCCGGTCGTGGTCGTCGAGACCATGGCCCGCATCATCGAGTCGACCGAGGAGCACGGCCTGGAGCGCATTGCGCCGCTCACCACCAAGCCGCGCACCCAGGGCGGTGCGATCACCCTCGCCGCCCTCGAGGTCGCCGAGTTCGTCGACGCGAAGTTCCTCTGCGTCTTCACGCAGTCGGGCGACTCCGCTCGTCGTCTCTCGCGTCTGCGCTCGCGCATCCCGATGCTGGCCTTCACGCCCGAGCCCGACATCCGTCGCCGCATGGCGCTCACGTGGGGCATCCGCTCGACCCTCGTCGACATGGTGCAGCACACCGACCTGATGTATCTGCAGGTCGACGACTATCTGCTCAAGAGCGGCCTGGCTCAGGAAGGGGACAAGGTCGTCGTGATCTCCGGTTCCCCTCCCGGAATCGTCGGCTCGACGAACGACATCCGCGTCCACAAGGTCGGGGATGCGGTCAACGGCGCGGCACCGATCTACAAGGAAGCCACCGTCTGATCCGGTGACATACCGACAGAGGGGCGGGACTTCGGTCCCGCCCCTCTGTCGGTATCGGGTAGCTTTGCCGCCATGGGATTACCGAGCCGCCGACCCGATCCCGTGACGCCCATGGTGACGACATCAACCCGCTGAAGGCGCTCGGCTGGTGGCTCGCCGACTACGCGTATGCCGGGTACTGGCAGCTCAGGGCTTCCTTCGCGCGCTCCGACGCAGCGGAGTTCTCCTCGGGCGACGCGGCGCACATCGTCACGCTTCCCGGGGTGTACGAGACATGGCGGTTCATGCAGCCGCTCATCACGGCGCTGCATGCGCGCGGCCATCCCGTGCACGTGGTCGATGTGCTTCGGCGGAACCAGCGGCCGGTGGCCGAGATGGCCGAGCAGGTCGCCGACTTCCTCGAGGTGAACGACCTGACGGATGTCATCCTCGTCGCGCACAGCAAGGGCGGCCTCGCCGGCAAGCTCGTCATGACGGGTCGTGCGGCGAGCCGGGTGCGCGCGATGCTCGCGATCGCGACGCCCTTCGGTGGTTCCCGGTACGCACGGAGGATCCCGATGCGCACGCTGCGCGCCTTCTCTCCGGACGACCCGTCGATCGTGGGTCTCACCCGGCAGCTCGAGGTCAACGCGCGGATCGTCTCGATCTACGCCGAATTCGACCCGCACATCCCCGAGGGGAGCGAGCTGGCGGGAGCGAAGAACGTCCGGCTCGACACCGGAGGGCACTTCCGCATCCTCGCCCATCCGCGCGTGCTCGCCGAGCTCGCGGTCCTGGCCGAGTAGGCATTCCTCCGGCCCAGGGCGTGTCTCCTACCCGGTTCACGTCGCCTTCGATGCTTCGGCCTGCGGTCAGGGGGCGTAGGTCATGACATCCCCGACGAGAGGCGCCTCGGCGGTGCGGTCGCCCGAGACCGCGGTATCGAGGTTGTAGGGCGTGCCGGCGAAGCCTGCCTCGATCGCCTCAGCACTCGGCACCACTCCGTCGAGGGTGAACGAGTCGATCAGGAACGGCAAGCCGTTCGAGGCGAGCGGGCTCGGTGAGTCCATGATGTGGAAGTGCAGGTGCGGGGCGTCGGAATTGCCCGAGTTGCCGAGCAGCGCGATCGGTTCGCCCTTCTTCAGCTGCTGGCCCACCTCGACGTGCTCCGGGTTGCCGGGCTGCAGATGCGCGTAGAAGGCGAAGCGGCCGTCGCCGATGTCTTGCACGATGTAGTTGCCGCCGTATTCGTCGAGGGTGAGGCCAGTGGGGTTCGCCCCCGGTGTCTGCTCAGGCCGGTCGGTGGTCATCGCGACCACCGGGCCGTCGGCGACTGCGATGATGGCGTTGCCGAAGGTCGGGTAGTTCTGGGCCACGGTCTTGTCTCCGGTGAACAGCCGGTCGTCCTCGGTGAGCTGCACGTAATCGATGGCCCAGCGTTCCGGCACCTTGAAGCCGGCGTTGATGGGGCTGACCGCTCCGCGGTGCGGTGTGAGAGTGCAGCATCCGTTGCCGTTCAGCCAGCCCGCGCCCTGCAGCGGTGGACCGATGGTGACGGGATTCGAAACGCTCACCATGACGGCGGGAACGTGTTCGACGACGACAGAGTCGTAGATGGGCGGGTTGGCTTCGGGCATCCGCACGGTCACGGTGTGCTCGATCGTGGTCGGCACCTCGGCGGCAGATACGACGATCGCGTCCATCCAGATCATGGCGCTTCCGCCGCCCTGGAGGGCACCGCTGGCGTCGCCTGTGCCGACACCGCGGTAGACGGCCGTCAACTCCTCGCCGGTGAGCGACTGCAGTGTGCCGCCGTCAGCGCTGGATTCGACCGATTCGATCGTTACCGGCGACGCCGAGGCATTGACGAGCAGGAGCTCATAAGCCAGATGAATGCGTCCGTCGGTGGCGGGCGCCGCGATCGGCGGATTCGTGACGGTCACAACCACCGGGGAGTATGCATCCTGAGCGGCATCGTAGTGCGCGGGAGCGGACTCGACCGGCGTCATGGCAGTCGTCTCAGACGGGTCCGACGGGCCGGTGCATCCGCTCAAGAACAGCACCGAGATGGAGGACAGTGCAACAGCGGAGAACAAGGCCGAGCGTGGTCGAGGACGGGGCATGCATCTCATTGTGCCCAACTGCCGCGGGGAGAAGTCAACCGCAGTTCCCCGCAGGTGTGCGTCCATCTCCCAGAGTGGGCAGCCAGAGCAGCAGATCCGGGAGCGCGGCGTAGGCGGCCAGTCCGTGATCGATGTCCGGGTAGGTGTGGAACGTGACATCCGCCTGCTGAGAGCAGAGCAGCTTCACATAGCCCTCGGTCGCACTCGGGCGCACCAGCTGGTCCGCCTCGCCCTGTCCGACGAAGACGGGCACGGTCACCGGCTGCCCGCCCGCGCTGTTCTCCTTTAGCAGCGTCTTCCAGGGCTCGGTGGTGGCCGGGTCGCTCGTCACATAGCCGCCTACGAGCGGATCGGCGATCGCATGGAGTTCCTTCGTCTGGGTGAGGAGGCAGAGCTCGGCCATCGCGGGGGTGGCTTTCGCACCGGCGGGAGTGAGTATCGCGGTGATCTCATCCGCGGTGTACCGGTCCGCGTAGGCGACCGTGTACGCGGGGATGGCGAGCGAGGCGATGGTCACTCCGGAGAGGTCGATGATGTCATCGGTCATGAGCGCGTTCAGATTCGCCGCCGGCGCTGCCACCGCGACACCCTCCAGCTTCAGCTCCGGGGCGTACGACGATGCACGTTCCGCCGCGAAGAGCACCGCCTGCCCGCCCTGCGAATGCCCCCACAGGACGAGGCGATCACCTATGCCGGCACCGTCGATCCTGCGCGCCGCGCGCACGATGTCGAGCACGCTGTTCGATTCGGGCACCCCGAGAAGATACGACGACTGTCCGTCGACGCCGAGTCCGGGATAGTCGGTCGCGGCGATCGCGTACCCCTCGGCGAGCAGTTCGTGCAGCCCCTCGATGTACTGGAAGGGATCGAGGCCGAGTGACGGCGCGCATTGCGTGGCGGCGCCCGTGGTCGGATGTGCCCAGGAGATCACGGTCCGGCCGCCGTCTGGTGCCGGACCGTCCGGGACGATCACGACGCCCGAGACCGGGACGTCATCGCCGGCGAGATCTCGGGAGTGATAGATCACCCGCCAGGCCGACGACCCCGCGGGCGCACTCGCGATCGGCTCGATACGGATGATCTCCCCGGGTTCGCCCGTCGGAGCAGGGGAGGGCAACGAGTAGAACGCCGGGTCGGTCTTGAGGTCGGCTTCACCCTCGATGTAGCGGCGGGCGAACTCCGCGGCGGCGAGCACGAGCACGACGATGAGGACGGCCCCGATGAGGAGGAGGACCCGTCGTCGTCTCGGTCGACGTGCGTGCGCCGCGGGCGCGCCACTGTCCATAGGGACTGTATAGCGCAATCAGGGTGCCGGCGGTGGGACTCGAACCCACACGCCCTTTCGGACAAAGCATTTTGAGTGCTCCGCGTCTGCCATTCCGCCACGCCGGCTCGTGTGTCGCGCCTTCGACTTTAGCGCAGGCGCACGGGGCGGAGCGCCGGGCCACCGCCGGTGCACAGGGCCTCTCCACTAGGATGTATCTGTGACCGAGCAAGAAGAGCAGGCTGTTGAGCCCACGGCATCCGCACCCCGACGCGTCGTCGTCGCCGAAGACGAATCGCTGATCCGTCTCGACATCGTCGAGATCCTCCGCGACAACGGCTTCGATGTTGTCGGCGAGGCCGGCGACGGCGAGACCGCTGTCGCTCTCGCGACCGAGTTGCGCCCCGACCTCGTCATCATGGACGTCAAGATGCCTCAGCTCGACGGCATCAGTGCCGCCGAGAAGCTGCACAAGGGGAACATCGCCCCGGTCGTGCTCCTCACGGCGTTCAGCCAGAAGGAGCTCGTCGAGCGGGCGAGTGAGGCCGGCGCTCTGGCGTACGTCGTCAAGCCGTTCACCCCGAACGACCTGCTTCCCGCGATCGAGATCGCGCTGGCCCGTCACGAGCAGATCATCACGCTCGAGGCCGAGGTCGCCGACATGGTCGAGCGCTTCGAGACCCGCAAGCTCGTCGACCGGGCCAAGGGCCTGCTCAACGAGAAGATGGGCCTGAGCGAGCCCGAGGCGTTCCGCTGGATCCAGAAGGCGTCGATGGATCGCCGTCTGACGATGCAGGACGTCGCGAAGGCGATCATCGAGCAGCTCGCGCCGAAGAAGTGAGCCCGGAGGGCTCGGATTGAGCCTGTCGGAATCTCACCTCCGGCTCGATGCCGAGCACACTCTGCGTCCGGTTCGTCGCGGTGACGGCGCACCACTCGCTCGCGCGTACCTCGCGAACCGCGAGCATCTCGCGCCCTGGGAGCCCACCCGGGCCGAGTCGTTCTTCACGGAGGAGTTCCAGGAGCGGCACGCGCGGGAGTGCGAGACGGATGCCGCCTCGGGCCGCAGCATTCGATTCCTCATCGAGTCCGACGACGGCGAGATCCGCGGCCGGATGAACCTCAACAACATCGTGCGCGGTGCTTTCTGGAGCGCCGACCTCGGCTATTGGATCGACGTCTCGCGCCTGCGTCGAGGCCTCGCGTCCCGCGCCGTTGAGCGCGTGGCCGCCTACGCCGGGGAGGAGCTGCGGCTTCATCGCCTGCAGGCCGCGACGTTGCTGCACAACGTCGGTTCGCAGCGCGTGCTCGCCGAGAGCGGGTTCGAGAGGATCGGCCTCGCACCGCGGTATCTGCGGATCGCGGGGGAGTGGCAGGACCACCTGCTGTTCCAGCTGCTGCTGGAGGAGCCGCTCAGTCCGCGGCAGGAACGGCCTTGATCGTGTCGGCGGTGGACCGGGACCAGGGCTCCCTCTGGTTCAGATCGTTCGATGTTTTCTACACATCTTGTAGTGAGTCGAAGTTACACACAGTTCCTGTTGACACCGTTCTGCTCGCCCCTCGTGGGGCGTAATCTCGTGCTCATAGGGATGAGCCAAGTGGAATTACAGCGCCGGGTCGAGCAGAATGCGAACGACACGGTGGAAATCTATGACCTGCTCAAGACGATGAATGGCACGCTCACCGAGCACACTCGCCTTCTCGACGGTCTTGCCGAGCAGGTGGGCGAGCTCAAGGCTCAGCAGGGCGAGCTCAAAGCTCAGTCGGGCGAGATTCTCGGCATCCTCAAGCACCGCTGATGAACACCGACGAAGAGATCGACCTCATCCTGCCCGTTCTCGGTTACAGCCCTGCCGAGGCATATTCGGAGATCCGATCCATCCACGGCACGCTTCTTCAGCAACGCTCACGCTTTGAGCAGATGACGAACCGGCAGATCGACAGCATCAGCGCCATCGATTCGCGATTCGGGGGAGTGAGTCGGCGGCTCGACAGGATCGAACAGCAGGTGGAAGAGATCGACGCGAAACTCGCGCGGCTGCTTGAACTCCTCTGCGGCCGGTATTGAAGCCGGTCAGTCCGCGGCAGGGACGGCCTTGATCATGTTGGTGATCCGGATCGTCGAGCAGCGTCGGCCCTGATCGTCGGTCACCACGATCTCGTGGACGGTGATGCTGCGGCCGAGGTGCACCGGCGTGCAGACGCCCGTGACGATGCCGGAGGTGGCCGAGCGCGTGTGGGTGGCGTTGATGTCCACGCCGACCGCGAGGCGTCCCGGTCCGGCGTGCAGGTTCGCCGCCATCGACCCGAGCGACTCGCCGAGAACGACGTAGGCGCCGCCGTGCATGAGGCCGACGGGTTGCGTGTTGCCCTCGACGGGCATGGTGGCGACGCACCGCTCGAGGGTGAACTCGAGGAACTCCATGCCCATCTTCTGAGCCAGTGCCCCCATACCGCGGGCTGTCGCCCAGTCGAGTCCCTCGCTCGTCGCGACGTCGCTCATGAATCCTCCTCAGCGGGTGTCTGTCGTCCTCGTTAGGCTGACAGGGTGACGGACTCCGCAAAGCCTACCCTCATGGTCATCGACGGCCATTCGCTCGCCTACCGTGCCTTCTTCGCCCTTCCGGTCGAGAACTTCACGACCAAGGACAACCAGCACACGAACGCCATCTACGGCTTCCTGTCGATGTTGGTGAATCTGATCAAGGCCGAGCAGCCGACCCACCTGGCGATCGCCTTCGACACCTCGCGGCACTCGTTCCGCACCGACGAGTATCCCGAGTACAAGGCGACGAGGTCCGAGACTCCGCAGGAGTTCCGCGGCCAGATCCCACTGCTCCAGGACTGCCTGGCCGCGATGTCCATTCCCGTCCTCACGAAGGAAGGTATCGAGGCCGACGACATCCTCGCCACGCTGTCGACGCAGGGCGTCGAGCAGGGCTACGACGTGCTGATCGTCTCGGGAGACCGTGACAGCATCCAGCTCGTCAATGACGAGGTCACGCTGCTGTACCCGAATGTTCAGGGCGTCTCGCAGCTCAAGCGCTACGACCCGACCACGGTGCAGGAGCGTTACGGCGTCCGGCCGGAGCAGTATCCCGACATCGCGGCCCTGGTCGGCGAGACCAGCGACAACCTGCCGGGCGTACCCAAGGTGGGGGAGAAGACCGCCGTGAAGTGGCTCACGCAGTTCGGGACGCTCGACGAGCTGCTCGATCGTGCCGACGAGATCAAGGGCGTCGTCGGCGGCAACCTGCGCGACCACATCGAGGATGTGCGGCGCAACCGCAAGCTGAACCGCCTGCTCACCGACGTCGAGCTTCCGGTCGCACCAGGCGATCTCGCGGTGACGCCGATCGATGCCCAGGCCGTCCGCGACATCTTCGCGAGGCTCGAGTTCCGCACGCTCCTCCCGCGCGTCTTCGAAGCGGTCGGCGCCGGCGAGGTCGCCGACGATCCGGCTTCCGCTGTCGTGCTGCCCGTGCCCGGCGAGGTCGCCCCCGCCGAGCTCGCGACCTGGGCCGCGGCACAGGACGGCGATGTCGCGCTCCGCATCACCACTCAGGGCGGCAAGCCCGTCCGCATCGGCGCGGCGACCACCAGCGAGCTCCGTGAGGCCGACTGGACGGATGCTGCGGCCGACGCCCTTCGCGGCTGGATCGAGTCGTCGAGCCCGAAGGTCCTGCACGACGCGAAGCCGCAGGTCAAGGCGCTCCTGCGCCAGGGCATCCGTCTCGGCGGCCTCGCCTACGACACGAGCCTCGCCGGCTGGCTGCTGCGCCCGAGTTTCCCCGACAAGACGCTCGCCGACCTCGTCGAGCGCTACCTCGGCGAGAAGTTGCCCGAGGCCGATCCCTCGCAACTGGTCCCCGAGACCGAGGGTGCCACGCCCTCCCAGGAGGCATGGTTCGCGCTCCGGGTCGCTGACGCCCTGCGCGAGGACATCCCGGAATCGGTCGCGAAGGTGCTCGTCGACATCGAGCTCCCGACTCTGATGACGCTCGCCGACATGGAGGTCGCCGGAGTCGCGGTCTCGCACGACGTGCTCTCGACGTTCTCGGGCGAGCTGGCCACCCGCGCCGAGGGCGTCGCCCAAGAGGCGTTCTCGAGCATCGGGCGAGAGTTCAATCTCGGTTCGCCCAAGCAGCTGCAGGAGGTCCTGTTCGAAGATCTCCAGCTCCCGAAGACCCGCAAGACGAAGTCCGGGTACTCGACGGATGCCGCCGCTCTCGCCGACCTGCAGGAGACGCACCCGCACCCGTTCCTGAGTCTGCTGCTGCAGCACCGGGAGGCGACGAAGCTCCGTCAGATCATCGAATCGCTCGACACTGCCATCGGCGAGGATCACCGCGTCCACACCACGTATGTGCAGACCGGCAGCCAGACGGGGCGTCTCTCCAGCACCGACCCCAACCTGCAGAACATCCCGGTGCGCACCGAGGAGTCGCGTCGCATCCGCAGCGCCTTCCAGGTCGGCGAGGGCTATGAGGCGCTGCTGACGGCGGACTACTCCCAGATCGAGATGCGCATCATGGCGCACCTCTCCGGAGATGAAGGGCTGATCGAGGCTTTCAACAGCGGCGAGGACCTGCACCGGTTCGTCGGTGCGCGTGTGTTCGGTGTCGAGCCGAGCGAGGTGACCGCGGCGATGCGCACCAAGGTGAAGGCCATGTCGTACGGCCTCGTCTACGGTCTCTCCGCCTTCGGCCTGTCCAAGCAGCTGCGCATCGAGCAGTCCGAGGCGAAGCAGCTGATGGTCGAGTACTTCGCCCGTTTCGGTGCCGTCCGCGACTACCTCCGTGCGTCCGTGATGAAGGCGAAGGAGGTCGGCTACACCGAGACGATCTTCGGGCGCCGTCGCCCGTTCCCCGACCTCGCGAGTCCCAACCGGGTGCTGCGGGAGAACGCGGAGCGCGCGGCGCTCAACGCCCCGATCCAGGGCAGCGCCGCCGACATCATGAAGATCGCGCTCCTGAACATCCATGACGACCTGCGGTCCGAGGAACTGTCATCCCGCGCTCTGCTGCAGATCCACGACGAACTCGTGGTCGAGGTGGCTCCTGGGGAATGGGATGCGGTCGAGCGCATCGTGCGTGCGCGCATGGGCGATGCCGCCGACCTGACGGTGCCGCTCGACGTACAGGTCGGCCGTGGTGCGGACTGGAACGAGGCCGCGCACTGAGATCGACCGACAGAACCGATATATCGAGCGGATGCCGGGGATTAGGCTGAAGGGATGACTTCAGCTCCCCGCACTCCGTCCGCCATCGACAAGGTCGCCGATGAGTGGGTCGACACGATCGTTGTGCTCGCGCCGACTCTCGGAACGTATATCGGCCGCGACGAGGTGAACGACCGCTTCGGCGATCTGAGCCCCGCGGGACACGAGGCGATCGCCGCGGCGACCCGCTCCACGCTCGACAAGCTGTCGGCGCTCGAGCCCGTCGATGCGATCGACGAGGTCACCAAGACGGATCTGAGCGCCGAGCTTCGTCTCGACCTCGAACTGCATGAGGCCAAGTGGCACCTGCGCGACCTCAATGTGATCGCCTCGGCGGCGCAGGACGTGCGGTCGGCGTTCGACCTGATGCCCACCGCCACAGCCGACGACTGGGGTGTGATCGCGACGCGACTGGCCGCGGTGCCCGATGCGCTGCGCGGCTACACCGAGACGCTTCGTCAGGGGATCGCCGAGGGCGTCACCCCGGCACGGCGGCAGGTCGTCGAGGTCGCAACGCAGATCGATCGTTACACCGCGGACGACGGCTTCTTCGCCGCGTTCGTGGCCGAAGGCGGCCCGGAGGAGGGGCAGCTTCCCGCGTCTCTCGCCCGCACGCTCGCCGACAACTCGGCGGCAGCACGGGTCGCTTACCACGAGCTCCGCCGGTTCCTCGCCGAGGAACTCGCGCCGGCGGCCGGCGACGTCGATGCGGTCGGCCGTGAGCTCTACGCTCTCAACTCGCGCCGTTTCCTCGGTGCGACGATCGATCTGGACGAGACCTACGAGTGGGGACGTGAAGAACTCGCCCGCATGGTGGCCGAGCAGACCGCCATCGCGAGCGAGATCCTTCCGGGCGCATCGGTCGAGGAGGCCGTCGCCCATCTGGAGGCCGATCCCGCTCGCAAGCTCGTCGGCACCGACGCGCTCCAGAAATGGATGCAGGAGACGAGCGACCGCGCGGTCGCGGAGCTCGGCGCCTCGCACTTCGACATCCCCGAGGCGATCCGGACGCTCGAGTGCATGATCGCCCCTACTCAGGAGGGTGGCATCTACTACACCGGCCCGACCGACGACTTCTCCCGCCCCGGACGCATGTGGTGGTCGGTTCCCGAGGGCGTCACGGAGTTCGACACCTGGCGCGAATTGACGACGGTCTTCCACGAGGGCGTGCCCGGACACCACCTGCAGATCGCGCAGGCCGTGTACAACCGCGCAGAACTGAACTCCTGGCGGCGGCTCCTCGCCGGTACGTCCGGGCACGCCGAGGGTTGGGCGCTGTACGCCGAGCGCCTGATGGAGCAGCTGGGCTACCTCGACGACCCGGCCGACCGGCTGGGCATGCTCGATGGTCAGCGCCTGCGCGCCGCACGCGTCGTGCTCGACATCGGCGTGCACCTGGGCAAGCCCCGTCTCGACGGAACGGGGACCTGGGACGCGGCCTATGCCCTCGAGTTCCTGCGCGGGAACGTGAACATGTCGGACCAGTTCGTGCAGTTCGAGGTGAACCGCTACCTGGGCTGGCCGGGACAGGCGCCGTCGTACAAGGTCGGACAGCGCATCTGGGAACAGGTCCGCGATGCCGTCCGCGCCGCCGAGGGGGAGTCCTTCTCGTTCAAGGAGTTCCACAAGCGGGCGCTCGACATGGGCGGCGTCGGTCTCGACACCCTGCGCAGCTCGCTCCTTCCGCGCTGACGGGAATGCGGCGCGTCCGCGGTGTGTTCATTCATCTGAATGGAAAGGGATGACATGAGCATCGAATTCGGACTGGACACCTTCGGCGACATCACGCGCGATGCGAACGGCGAGCTCCTCACCGGGGCGCAGACGATCCGCAACGTGGTGGCCCAGGCCGAGCTGGCAGACAGCGTCGGCGTGGACTTCTTCGGGGTGGGGGAGCACCATCGCCCGGAATTCGCGGTGTCCGCGCCCGAGATGGTGTTGGCGGCGATCGCCGCCCGGACCGAACGCATCCGCCTGGGCACGGCCGTCACCGTGCTGTCATCCGACGACCCGGTGCGCGTCTTCGAGCGCTTCTCGACGCTCGACGCGTTGTCCGGCGGTCGCGCAGAAGTCGTTCTCGGCCGTGGATCCTTCATCGAGTCCTTCCCGCTCTTCGGATACGACCTCCGCGACTATGAGGCGCTGTTCGAGCAGAAGCTGGAGCTGTTCACGGAGCTGCTCAAGGAGGAGCCCGTCACCTGGTCCGGCACGATGCGCGCCTCGCTGGATAACGCGAACGTGTTCCCCAAGACCGAGAACGGGCTTCGCACCTGGGTCGGCGTGGGCGGCAGCCCCGAGTCCGTCGTGCGCGTCGCACGGCATGGTCTCGGACTGATGCTCGCGATCATCGGCGGTCCCGCCGTGCGATTCAAGCCGTTCGTCGAGCTCTACCATCGCTCGGTCGCCTCCTTCGGCACGACGTCGCACCCGGTGTCCGTGCACTCGCCCGGGCACATCGCCGCGACGGATGCCGAGGCCTGGGACGAGGCATACTCCGGCTTCGAGGCGATGAACAACACCATCGGGCGCGAGCGCGGCTGGCCTGCCTACAGCCGTGCGCGATTCCAGAACGACGTCGGTCCCGAGGGCGCCATCTACGCGGGCTCGCCCGATCGTGTCGCAGCCAAGATCGCCGACACCGTCACGACCCTCGGGCTCGGCCGCTTCGACCTCAAGTACGCCACGGGAACCCTCTCGCACGGGTCCATGATGCGCAGCATCGAGCTCTACGGCACCGAGGTCATCCCGCGCGTGCGAAAGATCCTCGCCGAGCGCGACTGACGTCGTCATAGGGGCCGTGACTGTGCGCGCGCCCCTACGATGAGGGCATGGCCAACACCGCCCTGCCGAGCCGTGCCTCGCTCGCCGAGCGCCTCGACGACCTGCCGTTCACGCGACGCCATCTCCGTGTCCTGACCGGTTCGGGCGTCGGCTGGGCGCTCGACGCGATGGATGTCGGCCTCATCTCCTTCATCCTCGCGGCCCTCACTCAGCAGTGGGGTCTGACCAAGACGGATGCCGGCTGGATCGCGTCCATCGGGTTCCTCGGCATGGCGATCGGAGCGACGCTCGGAGGCCTCCTCGCCGATCGTCTCGGACGCCGTCAGGTGTTCGCGCTCACCCTCCTCGTGTACGGCATCGCGACCGGTGCCAGTGCGCTGGTCGGCGGGATCGCCGTGCTGCTGGTCCTGAGGTTCTTCGTCGGCCTCGGGCTCGGCGCCGAGCTGCCGGTCGCCTCGACCTATGTCAGCGAGTTCGCTCCTGCGCGCATCCGCGGCAGGCTCATCGTCATCCTCGAGGCGTTCTGGGCCGTGGGCTGGACGGTATCGGCGCTCATCGGATACTTCGTGATCCCGGCATCCGATGCGGGATGGCGCTGGGCGTTCGCACTGGGGGCCATCCCGGCGGTGTACGCGCTGATCATCCGGTGGGGACTGCCGGAGTCTCCGCGGTGGCTCGCCTCTCGCGGACGGATCGCCGAGGCGGATCGCATCGTGTCAACCTTCGAAGCGGATGCCGGTTTCATCGCGGCGCCCGCGATCCGCAAGGAGCCGGCATCCCGCGCGATCGCGATCACGACCAGGGCGCGTCTCACGACACTGTGGAACCGGGAGTTCCGCGTCCGCACGATGTGCCTCTGGCTCGTCTGGCTGTGCGTGAACTTCGCCTATTACGGCGCGTTCATCTGGATCCCCAGCATCCTTCTCGACGCCGGATTCGACCTGGTCAGGTCGTTCGGGTTCACGCTGATCATCACTCTGGCCCAGCTCCCCGGCTACGCCGTCGCGGCCTGGCTCATCGAGGTCTGGGGCCGACGCGCCACACTGTCGGTCTTCCTGGTCGGATCCGCGGTCTCCGCCGTGTTCTTCGGCACCGCCACGACGGAGTTCGCCATCATCGCCTCGGGTATGGCCCTATCGTTCTTCAATCTCGGCGCGTGGGGCGCGCTCTACGCCGTGACACCGGAGACGTATCCGACCTCGCTCCGAGGGACCGGTGCGGGCTGGGCGGCCGGCGTCGGTCGCATCGCCTCGATCGTCGCGCCGCTGTCCGTGCCCGTGCTGCTCGTCGCGGGGGGCACGCCGCTGCTGTTCGTCGTCTTCGGCGTCTGTTTCGTGGTCGCGGCTGTGGCGGCCTGGGGTCTTGCCGATCGCCGAGGCATCGCGCTCGACGACCGCTGACGTGCGCCTGGCCCGCCGCGCGCGGGAATAGGCTTGTGCGGTGGCAGATGTGCGATTCGTGGCGATCGGCGACTCCTTCACAGAGGGCGTCGGCGACGACCTTCCCGACGGCAGAGAGCGCGGGTGGGCCGATCTGGCAGCCCAGGGCTGGGCCGATGCGGCGGGTCGCCCGATCCAGTACGCCAACCTCGCGATCCGCGGCAAGCTGGCCTGGCCGATCGTGGAGCAGCAGCTGGAGCCCGCCCTCGCCCTGCATCCGACCCACCTCTCGTTCAACGGGGGAGGCAACGACATGCTGCGGCCGCGGACCGACGTCGAGCACATCGCCGACGCCTTCAGCCGCGTGCTCCGTCGCTGCGACGAGGAGGGCGTGACCATGATCCTGCTCTCCGGCGCGAACCCCAGCGGTCAGCTGCCGATGGGATCTCTCGTACAGCGCCGCGGCGACCTGCTGTCCGAGGCGGTGCTCCGCCGGATCGAGAACCGGCCGGATGTGATCCGCGCGTTGAACTGGCCGGACCGCGAGCTCTCCGACACCGCCTACTGGTCGGAGGACCGGCTGCACATGAACGCGGCCGGTCACCATCGTGTCGCGGCTCGCGTCGTCCATGCGCTCGGCTTCGAGCCGCCCGAGACCTGGTGGGCACCCAGCGAACGGGGAGGAGCGCGGCCCTCCGGGTTCGCCTACTACCGTGAGCACGTCGGCCCGTGGGTCCGGCGACGCGTGACTCGCACATCCTCCGGCGACGGTCGCGCGGCCAAGTACCCCACTTGGGTCGAACGGACCCCTTCGTGAGTCGGAGCGGGGGTCGGCGGCTGCCTCGTCGCATCGCGCAACTCCTCGTCGGGCTGTTCCTGTACGGCATCGGCATCTCGTTCATCGTCCGAGGAATGATCGGCGCGGCGCCCTGGGACGTGCTGACGCAGGGCATCGCGCGACACGTGCCGCTGACGTTCGGCGTCATCACGATTCTCGTCAGCGTGGTCGTTCTGCTGCTCTGGATCCCGATCCGGCAGAAGCCCGGAATCGGTACCGTCCTCAACGCGCTGCTGGTCGGGCCCGCCGCCGACATCGGCTTCCTCGTGATCCCGGAGACGGATGAGCTCTGGATCCGCATAGCGTTCTTCGTCATCGGCTTGCTCGTGCTGTCGGGCGCGACGGGGCTGTACATCGGTGCGGCATTCGATCCTGGACCACGCGACGGACTCATGACCGGGTTGCACCGTCGCACCGGATGGCCCATCTGGGTCGTTCGCACCGGGCTGGAGGTGACCGTGGTCGCCGTCGGCTGGGTCCTCGGAGGAAACGTGGGCGTCGGCACCGTCGCATTCGCGCTCCTGGTGGGACCGCTGTGCCAGTTCTTCCTGCGCGTCTTCGCCGTCAGGATCCCCGAGACGACGGAGACCGAGCCCGCGACACGCACGGGCGAGATCCGGATCGCGGGCTGAGCATGTCCGACTTCGAGATGGCCCGCCTTCCCGCGGGCTCGGTGACCCTGCACGACGCACGGCGCAAGGTGCAGCGCACGGTCTCGCTGGAGCCTTTCGCGATCGGCGTCTACCCCGTGACCGAGGAGCAGATGGCCGAGGTGCTCGGCATCGCCGTCCGGCATCCGTCACGTCCGGCGGTCGACGTGAGCTGGCTGCGCGCGGTGCACTTCTGCAATGCCGCATCCGAGTGGGAGGGCCTCGACCGGGTGTACCTGTTCGACGGTGAGGACGTGAGCTGGGATGCCACGGCGGACGGCTACCGCCTGCCCACGGAAGCGGAGTGGGAGTTCGCCTGCCGCGCGGGCTCGACGGGACCGCACTACGCGCCTCTCGCGGATGCGGCATGGACGAGCGCCGACGGCGTCGCCTCGCCGCAGAACGTCGGCGGAAAGATCCCGAACCTCAACGGACTGTTCGACACGCTCGGCAACGTCTGGGAGTGGTGCTGGGACCTGCTGGATCCGGCGCGATACGACGACTACCGCGTGTTCCGCGGTGGAGGGTTCGCGGATGACTCCTGGAGCGTGCGCGCATCGGTCCGTCGTGGGGGTGCGCCGAGAACGCATCAGGACGACGTGGGCATGCGCCTCGCGCGCGGCGCGTTCGACACGGTCGACGAAGCGCAGGGGTGGTCCGCGCAGATCGACCGGGAGCGAGCGGTCGTCGACGGCCCGTTACCGCCGGGATGGACGCCGCTGCGGCGGTGAACCGTCAGCTCGACGAGAGCTCCGACACGACGATCTCCGCGATCTCGCCGGGGCGCGAGATGTACGGCGAGTGATCGGCATCGATCTCCGTCGCGTGCGTGCAGCGCCGGGCGAGCATCCGCTGGACGTCAGGGGCGACGGCCCGGTCCTCCGCGCACACGATGTACCGCGAGCGGACGTCGCGCCACGCCGCACGGGCGGGAACGCCGCGCCCGTGCCCTGACGCCTGTGGCACGAGCAGGCTGATCGCCCACGCCGCGGTCTGCGGATCGGCATCCGCGTAGAGTGCGGCGCCGGCCAGTGACGGGTCGACGGCCGTCCCACCCCCGGGATGGCGTCGCATCGCATCGTTCACGAGAGCGCCGCCGAGCGAGGCGCAGCTCTCCTCGGTCGTCGGGACGAAGGCGGCGAGGTAGACAAGGGACCGCACGCCACGGAGGCCGGTGATCACCGCGCCGCCGTAGCTGTGGCCGAGGACGAGCGGGGGAGCGGGGAGGCTGTCGATGATCTCCTGCACGGCCGCGGTGTCGGCCTCGAGCGATCCACGGTGAAGAGTCGGGATATGCACGTCGAAGCCGCGATTCCGGAGCTCGTCAGCGAGCGGGCCCATGTGCGCGCCCTGGTGCCAGAGCCCGTGCACGAGGATCACGGCCGGATCGGTGTCGATCACCCGCTCTTCCCCGTCTCAGGCCTGAGCCAGGTGCTTGACCATGTACCGGTTCGGGTCCTCGGAGGGGGCGAAGCCGTACTGCGCGTAGAGCCCGTGCGCGTCGGCCGTGGCCAACAGGATGCGTTTGACCGGCAGAGGCTGAAGGTCGGCGATGACGCCTTCGATGAGCATCTTGCCGACACCGCTCCCTCGCGCCTTCTGGTCGACGAAGACATCGCACAGCCAGGCGAAGGTGACGGCATCCGTCACGACACGGGCGTACGCCACCTGCTCGTCGTTCTCGTTCCACACGCCGTAGTTGCGCGAGCCGTCGATCGCGGCATCCTGCACTTCGCGGGCGCGTCCCTGAGCCCAGTAGGCCTGCTCGCTCAACCAGGCGTGCACCCGGGCACGGTCGATGCGGGTCGAATCGGAGGAGAAGGTGAAGCCGGAGACCATGCTTCATCCTACGAGTGGTCAACGACGCCGGTCGGGATCCAGGCCGATGCGGATGCGCGTGCGCTTTCGTTCGATCAGGATGAAGACGACTCCGAGGATCCACAGCGGGATCGGCATCAGGAACGCGATCCGGAACGCGTCGAGCGAATACGTCTCCGGGGTCCCGGCCCCCTGCAGGTCGAGCGCGAGACCGATCAGGAAGATCGCGATGAGTGCCGCGATGAAGCCGCCTGCATTCGTCACTCCGGTCGCCGTGCTCAGTCGGTGCGAAGGGTTGTGCGTGCGGGCGTGGTCGAACGCGATCATCGAAGCGGGGCCGCCGGTCGCAAGGGCAACGGCGAGCACGTAGAGCAGCCACAGCGGGGCAGGTCCGGGGAGCGCGATGACGACGATCCAGGCCAGCATCTGCACGCCGACAGCGGGGAGGACGAGGGCCATCGACCGATAGTTCGGCAGCCGCCGGGACAGGTCGCCGATGACCGGGCCGAGCACCATGCCGGCGATCACGTAGACCGAGATGATCCCCGCAGCGTGGGCGGTGTCGAGTCCCTGAGCCGCCGTCAGGAACGGCATCCCCCACAGGAGGATGAACGCGGTGCCGGCGAACGGCGAGGTGAAATGCGACCAGAAGGCGAGCCGGGTCCCGGGGTGCGCCCATGCGGCGCGGATGCCGACGCCGGTGTCGATCGCGGACGTGACGACGCGGATCACTCCGGTGTCGGTGTTCACCGTAACGTCGGCATTCCGCTCAGGCGGGTGGTTGCGGATGATCAGGGCGACGAGGATCGCGAAGAGGACGCCGAGGCCGGCGATGCTGCCGAAGGTGATGGTCCACGTCGTCGCATGCAGGAGAGCAGCGAGCGGGACGAGGGCGATCAGCTGGCCCGCCTGGCCGACGATGCCGGTGAACTGCACCATGATCGGGCCGCGCTGCGCGGGGAACCAGGTCGCGACGAGACGAAGGACGGCGGGGAAGATCGCAGCATCACCGGCACCCAGAAGGATGCGGGCGACGATCGCGATACCGACGCTGGGGGAGAGGGCCATCGTCAACTGCCCGGCGGCCATCAGGAGCATGCCGATCGTCATGATCGGGCGTGATCCGTACCGGTCGAGCAGCACCCCGATCGGAATCTGCATGCCTCCGTAGACCGCGAGCTGGACGACGGCGAAGAGCGCGAGCGTCGACGCGTCGGCCTGGAAGCGATCAGCGGCCTCGACGCCGACGGCGCCGAGCGAGGTGCGGTTCGTGATCGCGAGCACGTAGGCCGCGACACCCACGGACCAGACCAGCCATGCTCGCCACTCCGGCGTCGAGACGGGGGAGCGGGGGACCTGCGACACGCCTCAACGCTACTCCTGTGCAGCGGCGCGGGTTTCGCATCGTCACTCGCGCAAGCGGATGCCCATCACCTGCACTGCGCGAGACGCCGTGAAGTGGACAGCAGGATCGATGATCGTCCAGCCGAGGCCGCTGTACAGCTTCTGCGCCGACCGCGCCTCCTGGTAGCAGGAGAGAAGCGCGGTGCGGTACGGAAGCTCACCGAGGACTGCAGTCATCAGCGCGGCCGCGACCCCGTGACGGCGGTGCGAGGCGTCGACGGCGAGTTCCTCCACCGAGAAGCACTCCGGATCGAGCCAGAGCTCCTGCACGTCTGCCGGCAACATTGCTTCCAGGCGGTCCCACCACCAGTCGCCACGGGAGGCGCCGGTCCCGAGAACGAGGCCGACCACCCGGTCGCCCTCCGATGCGATGAGCAGCCGGAACGACGGCTTCTCGGCCGCATAGCGTCGCACGCGGGAAGTGAAGCTCTCGATGCTCTGCGAACGCTCCTCGTCGTACGGCGCTTCGGAGAAGACGTCAGCGTACAGCTCTGCCGCCTGCGTCAACTGATCGTGACTGCCGTTCCAGGCGGCGATGGTCGAGCTCATCCTCACAGCCTGCCAGAGGCGTCAGACATCGTCGGCGCCCACATGTCGGCAGCCACCGCTACGGTGATCGCATGACCCCTCGACCCGTGCACCATTCCCTCGACTACACCGAATTCGTCGTCACCGACCTCGCCGCCGCCACGGCCTTCTACACCGAGGCTTTCGGTTGGACCTTCGTCGACTACGGACCGGGCTACGCGGGCATCGCCTCGCCGAGCGGTGACGGGAGCGAGGTGGGAGGGCTTCTGCTCGCCGACGAGGCGCGCCCCGTCGGCGGACCGCTCGTCCTGCTCTACTCGGAAGACCTCGACGCCA
Organism: Microbacterium sp. A8/3-1; assembly: GCF_040267695.1. Taxonomy (NCBI): domain Bacteria; kingdom Bacillati; phylum Actinomycetota; class Actinomycetes; order Micrococcales; family Microbacteriaceae; genus Microbacterium; species Microbacterium sp. A8/3-1. Next base: position 798,524 of record NZ_CP158357.1, read on the forward strand.
CGATGGACGCGATCACGGCGGCTGGAGGAACGATCCTCCAGCTGCCCTACGAGTTCCCCGGCGGTCGGCGCCTCCACTTCGCCGACCCGAGCGGCAATGAGCTCGGAGTGTGGGCCTCGCAGTAGAGGCTCATGACGATCAGGTGAGTCGTCCGGTGAGGTGGACGGTCACGTCATCACCGTCGGTCTTCCCGATCCTCTTGCGGATCGCTGCGGTCACCGGCAGTTTGTGAGTGCCGTCGCCCAGGGCCATGAAGGCGCCCCGGAACGGCTCTCCGTCCACTGTTCCGACGACCTTCACGAGACCCCGCGTGCCGAAGACGGCTGCGGAGTCGGGGAGCTGGACGCAGGTCCAGGTGTCCCCTTCTCGGACTTTGCCGAGCGTGGCCACGAAGGTGATGTCGAGGGGTGCGGGTGTGGTCATGATGTCCTCCGGTTCTGTCATCAGACGAAGAGTCCGACGATGACGCCGATCAGTGCGAGCTTGACGACCCAATCGACGAGGTGGATCGCGGCCGCTGAGACGGCCGTGTTCTCGTGTACGACGCCACCCATGAGCAGCGTGAGCGGCAGGACCGAGAGAGCGAGGCCCAGGAGCAGTCCCGGTACGGCTCCGTGCCATTCCGCACACACCAGGATTCCGGCGATCAGGCACGCGGTGATGAGGCTGCGCAGTATGACGGACGCCATCTGGGCGGCCATGGACAGCCCGGGCCGTGGAGTGCTGGTGCGGGTGATCGTGGCCGAGACGGCGGGGATGGCGTACAGCGCCGCACTGGCGACGAACGAAGCGACGGTGGCGACGGCGATTCCGAGAATGAGCATTTCGACTCCTTTAGTACCGACTGGTACTCAGAGTAGACTGGTAATTTAGAACCGTCAAGTACTAAAGTGGAAGCATGACGACAGAAGCTCGCGCCCCGGGTCGACCCCCAGGCCTCACGGGGGAGGACCTCCTCGCGGTGGCGCGCGACGTGTTCCTCGAGCGCGGGTATGGGGGAGCCTCTATGGAGGAGGTCGCCAGACGTGCACGGATCTCGAAGGCGTCGCTCTATCGCGAGCAGCCCTCGAAGTCGGCCCTTTACGAAGCGGTGGTCCGCCACTGGGCATCCTCCGGGCGCAACGCGATGCGCCCGGCTCTGGAGCGGTTGCAGGCGGCGGATGATCTTCGGCAAGGGCTCGCCGATCTCGCGGAGACGATGCGCTTCGGCATCCTGAGCGAACCGGTGCTCGCCATGCGTCGACTCGTGACGGCGGAGGCCGTGACGCAGCCGGAGGTGGCGAGGATGTATCTCGAGGAGAGTTGGAACGCCAACATCCGGAACCTCGCCGAAGCATTGCGAACGGTGGCGGCGCGGCACGGTCTTCAGATGGACGTGGCGGATGCTGCGGCCGCGGACTTCACGTGGCTCGTGATCGGAGCACCGCTCAACGCCCGCCTGCTCGCCGGCGACGTCGATGCCTCGCCGGTGGATCGCGCGGTCGACCTCTTCCTTGCGGGCTACCGGCGGCAGTGAGCAGCGCGGTAGGGGAGGTGCGCCAGGCCCTGAGCAACGCCACATCCGTGATCCAGACACCGAAGTAGTCTGTGCGGATGCTGTTCTCTCTCACTGGCGCGAGTGGCGCGGGCAAGTCGACGGTGTTGGCGCATCTTGCGAGGGTGGCCTGGTCGGAACCGATCCGCTGCGTCGAGTTCGACTCCATCGGCGTCCCGGCGGGTGCCGACACGGCTTGGCGGCACGGCGCCATCGAGCATTGGGTCCGGCAGGCGGTAGAAGCGGAGGCTGCGGGTGAGCACATGCTGCTCTGCGGTCAGGTGCCGCAGGGCGAGCTCCTCGCCGCTCCGTCCGCTGACCGGCTCGAGGGCATCGCCGTCTGCATGCTGCACTGCACGCCGGCCACACGTAGCGAGCGGTTGCTGGCGCGCGGAGAGGATCCCGCAGCGATCGTGCATCACAACCGGTTCGGAGAGTGGTTCCTCGGCCATACGCTCGACCCGACGTACATGCCGGATGTGATCCGCGTGGACAGCTCCGTGCCGATGGTCTGGGAGCGCTGGGCCGACTGGGGGAGTGGGGATCCGCGCTGGGCTGCCGAGGTGATCGAGACGGATGACCTGTCACCGAGTGAGGTGGCCGGCGCGGTGGAGCAATGGGTGCAGGGGGAACTGGCTACCCGCGTGCACCGCTGAGAGGCCCGTCAGGCGGGATCGCTTCGACCGAAACGCGCCGCGATCGTGCGGGCGGCCTCGTCGATCGTGCGGGCTGACTCCTCCTCGGTGAGCGACCATCCGACATGGACGAGGCGTGGCCAGAACACGACGGTCGCGATCATGCCGAGGAACTGAGCGGACACGACGTCGAGGTCAGCGATATACGCGTCGCCGTGATCATTCGCCTTCTCGAGGAACTCTCTGAGCGCGCGCAGGACGGGCAGCGTCCCGAAGTCGAACGTCTGGGCGCGCAACTCCGGGAATCGTGCGGACTCGGTGATGACGGCGCGGATGAGCTCCATCATCCGCGGCTGGGCGAGCAGGGATGCGTAGGCGGTCCCCAGTGCCACCAGGCCGGAGTGGAAGTCGCCGGACGGGGGATCCAATGGCCCGCCGACAGCGTTGTCGCCCGCCACGAGGACCATGGCCTCGAACAGCTCGGCCTTGGTGGGGAACTGCTTGAACAGCGTCGCCTTCGAGACTCCCGCGCGCTCGGCGACCTTGGCAAGAGAAGTTCGATCGAAGCCGAGCTCGAGGAACAGATCGGTGGCGGCACCCAGGATTGCCGCTCGGTTGTCGGCGGCGACCTGGCGGTGATAGGCGGAGAGCTCTCGAGACATGGACCCAGTATGCCGTAGTGGTGAGTCGCTTGACTCGGGACTCACGGAGAGCTAGCCTGCAATCAGAGGTGAGTCGAACGACTCACCTCTCGGGCCAAGGGCTCATATCCAGGAGGTAGTGATGTCGAAAGTACTCATACACGCGACTGTGTCGCTCGACGGATTCATGGCCGATGCCAGCGGGGGAGTCGAGTGGATGAACGGGTTCCCGGTCGATCCGGCAGACGAGGCGGTGGTCTCGCGCGTCGTCGGGGAGATAGGCGCAGTGGTCGGGGGAGCGAACAAGACGCAGACGATCGAAGACGGGGAGATTCCCTACGGCGGCATCCTGGGGGTGCCGGTGTTCCTCATGACGCACACCCCTCACGAGTCCATCGAGAGAGACGGGATCATCTACGAATTCGTCGTCGACGACGTGGTCGAAGCCGTGAGCGCCGCCAAGCAAGCGGCGGGGGACAAGTGGGTGAGCGTGCTCGGGGGCAGCATCTCCAGGCAGTGCCTGGAGAAGGGCCTCGTCGATGAGATCGTCCTGGATGTCGTGCCGATCCTGCTCGGGAGCGGGATCTCCCTGTTCACGGGACTGAGCAGGCAGATGAGGCTGGAGCGCATCGACACCTCGGGCTTCGCGAGTGAGGTCCATCTGCGCTACCGCGTGCTCGCGTAGCCGACCATCCGCCGACCTGGCGCTCACCGAGAGGCCGGGGTCGGCGTAGCAGGAAGTTCCCGCACGGCCGGGAGAGCCGACGAGAGGACGGTGACGAGTTGGGCAGCGAAGACAACGACGGCGACAGCGATGCACCATTCCATCCCGAATCCTGCCGAGATCGCGACTCCCATTCCCGCGCCGAGCGGCCGCGCGCCGTAGGTGGAGACCACCACCAACGATGAAACTCGCCCGATCATCGGGGCCGGGGTCACGGCTTGGCGGAGCGAGGTCGTGGATATCGTCCAGATCACCGGGCCGAAGCCGAAGAGGAAGAATGAGGCGAAGGCGAGGGCGGGTGCGGGTGTCCACAGTGTGATGCCCATCAGAACTGCCGCAACGAACCCGCCGCCCGGGCCGAGCACAGTCATCGCACCGAGACGGAAGCGTCGGGACAGCGGGGGTACCAGAAGCGCTCCGATCACCATGCCTGCGCCGTACGCTCCCATCGCGATGCCCACGGTGGTGGCTGTCATCCCCAACCGGTCCACGGCGTAGACGACGAACACGGACTGAATCAGGAACCAGCCCACATTGAAGATGGTCGAGGTGACGATCATCGGCCGCAAGAGGTGGTGCCCCAGCACATATCGCACGCCGTGGGCAGCCGCTCTCCACGCTGACCCACCGGCCGAGGGCACGCTTCGAGGGATGTCCAGTCGAACCAATAGCGCCGCGGCGGCGACGCAGGCGATCGTGGCGACCACGAGGGCTGTGCCCGCGCCGGCGGCGGAGACGATGGCGCCAGCGATGACAGGCCCGCAGATGAAGGCCGCACTCCTTCCGAGCTCCAACCATCGATTGGCGTCGATCAGGCGATCGGATGTCACGAGGCGCGGCACCGCTGAAGGGACTGAGACGCTCACGCCCACCGTGCCGATCGCGCCGAGGCAGCCGAGCCCGAGAAGAGCGCCCATGGACAGCGAGTCGAGCGTGATGAGAACGACGATGGCGCCCAGCGTGGCGGCTCGCAGAACCTCCGACGCGATCAGCACTCGCTGCGGGGAGGATCGATCGATGACGAGGCCGAAGGGGAGAGCCAGCACGAGGAAGGGCAACGTCTGGGCGACATGCAGGAGCGCCGTCTCGGTCGCTCCGGCACCGAGCGACAGCACGGCGGCGAGCGGCACAGCCACGAGCGCGACCTGTTCCGCCATCTGGGTGGCCACGCTCGACCATGCGATGCGCAGGAATCGGCGGGGGAGGGGATCGCGGCGGCTCACTGTCATGGCTCGAGTTCATCAGCCAGGAGTTCGAGAATCTCGCGGGAATCGGCCCTCGCATCCGGATGTTATGGCGACTCGCTGCGAACTCCGAGAGACGCGATCACCCGATGAGGCTCATCAAATGGCTGACCTGGGCCTCGGTCGTGCCGGACGGGTTACGGAGGAAACCACCGTTCCCGGGCAGGAGCATCGCCAGCCAGAACGCCGCCCAGAGAGGCCGGTACGTTCTATCTGCGGCGCGACGGGACGGTCATCGAGGTGATTGTCCGGTCTCATTCGACTTGTCATCGAAGTCCGCATGATTTCGCGGCTGCGACAAGTCGCGTGAGACAGATTCTTACCAATCTGTCTCATCGCATCTGTCATTCTTGAGAGCGAGTCGCTAGAGTTTCCGGCGAGCACGGCTATGCCGATCGATGTCCGGCACTAACGAGGCGGGTATGATATCCAACGCCTCTGCCAGGTCATACAGCCTCTCGAAACTCACTCCTCGGGTGCCGTGTTCGATGTGAATGAGCATGTTCCGCGTGACGCCGGACTCAAGCGCTAGAGCCTCCTGGGTAAGTCCGGCACGGATCCGCGCTTCACGGACCGCGGCACCAACGAGCTTCCTCGCGTGTTGCCAAGCTGCTTGTTGCTCGGAGGTCACACTCGAGCGAGAAACAGGCATGCTTCAATTCGCGCGTAGTAGCGCGGAAAAGTCTGCCCAACTACTTGTGCAATGGGTCGTATCTGAGGTACTTCTGAACGATGTCGAAGCTCGGAATCGTGAGAGGTGCGCATGAAGCGTGCAAGGCCGCGGTCACACCATGATCCGCGGGCAGAGCTGAGCTCATGATGACGAGAGAGACCCGGGACGCTGTCCCGGCTGACCGAGAAGCGGTGATTCAGGCGTTCGCTGAGGCCGCTAGTGCACCCCTGGCCGAGTCGCCCACGGCGACCATTGATCCCGAGTCGACGCCGAGAGCTACAGGTCGTGCGAACCGTCCCGCCTCAAGTCTGCTCCGCTGGGAGCACCACGGTGTCCTTCGCGACGCGGTCGCAGAGTACGCCGAGCGTGAGCGCCAATCCGTTCATGCTGTTCTAATTGAGTCGATTCGCCGAGGGCTCGCTCAGATCGACACCGAGGGTTGGACGCCGCGGTTCAGCGAGCGCCATAGGAACAACACCGGAGCCCGCAGTGGCGGGGAGGGGAGAACTAGCTCCATCGTGATTGAGCTTCAGGCTCGTGCCTTTCAAGAAGAAGACGAGACGTGGACGATCGAGATCCCGAGACTCACTTCCAGGACACCCAGCGGTGAAACCATTCCTGCAACTGGCAGTGCGTTCACATCCCGCGGAATCGCCCAGGCGGCTCTAGAACTCGCCTCGGCATGGCTCGATGTCGACCCCAGTGAAGTTGCGGTGCACGTCACGGTCGACGAGCGGCGCAGCTCGCGCTGATCGCCGGCTCGAGGGTCGGTCGGGCATCAGGATTGACTGGAGCGACTGAAGGGAGCCTGGAGATGAAGGATGGGATGAAAGGTATCGACGTTTGTGAGATGTGGCCTGAGCTTTTCGGCGATCTTGACGACCTTCGCCGCGCAACGGTGCGTCAGGTATTCGCCTCTGAGTACCTGACCGGTTGGGAACCTGACCGGGCGGCGGTTGCAGACCTCGTTGAGCTTGCGGGCGGGCACATAGATTTCGATGGCTACACGCAAAGGAGCGCAAAACGCATGGACTCGGCACCTCCCTTGACGTTGGGAGGCTAAAGATGAGGAAGTGAAGATCGACCTCGGTGACCGTAGATCACTTCGAGTTCAAGATCTCCGCCGTCATTTCCGCTGTCGACGTGAGCAGTCGGTGTGGCACCCTTGCGACCGCCGGCCGATAACGATCGTTTAAGACACCGGGTGATCTCTCGCTGATGGGCGTGAACATGGGGCTGCGCCGCCGCATTGGCGGCCGCCTCTGTTGACCCGTCTGATTCGTGCACAAGTGAAGCCCGGTTGGGGTGTTGAATCCCATTCATACGATGACACGGCAGCACTCGCGGGAAACCCCACCCACCTCAGCATCATCCCGAAGCAACCCCGGTGGCATCGGTGAGCACCGAGGGTCGCCAGGCGCGCACTAACGCATACTCAGCGGGGTCTGCCAAGTGTCTGACGAGATACTCAACCCAAGCTGGAGTGTAGGTGTACTGCTCGAAAGTAGAGTTGTAGACGCAAAACTGCGGCTTCGTGGCAGCGGGGTCAGGGGCGTTGGTCAGGGGTCGCGCAGCGAAGTACTTCCACGCCTGGGTGTGCATGTAGCTGTTGAAAGGTACATCGAGACGAGCGGCCACCTGGTCGACGACCTCGCCGAACTTGAACCTATTTAGGTCCTCGACGGGGACGTGCTTCTCCCGAATAATCGTGCGTACTTGCTCGACAGCCGCGCGCTGGTCCTCTGTGAGATCGTCCTCGCGAATGAATGACATAGATGCGTCAGCTTCACTCTTGGGCCCGGTATGAGGAATCAGATAGATGCGGAAGTCGAAGCGCTGATCTGCGCTCAGACCGGGTTCGAGGGAAGCGTCGAAATCCTGGAGCCAATCGAGAACGCCCTTGGGCACCTGGGCGCGAACATTCTTTACTGCCTCGACCGCGTCCTCGGTGATTGCTGAGACGAATAGCGGGAAGCGCAGCTCGGAACCGAGAGCTTCGTCGTGTCCGAACCAATCGACCAGCGTTTGCTCGTAGTTGATGAGGAGTGCCTGCGTCCGACCCGCGACAAGCGCAGCGACCTTTGCTTCGTGACGGTGCTCGATCTGGTTACGTAGCCCGAGGAAGAAGATGATGTTGTTCCGGCGCGGATCGGCATCGACGAATTGCTCCGCGAGCAGCTCGCGAAGTGGTTTGTACAAGTAGCCGCCCTCGGGGTGCTTTTTTCGCCACCCACGCTCGTCTCTGACTATCAGGTCACCGCCCGACTCCTCCGTTCGCGCCTGCAGAAGCTTCGTCCACCCGAGGTTCATGTGAACGATGAATGCTTCCAACTGCCGCTCATTGCCCGAGCGGTTATAGAGGTCGACGGCTAGCCGCGCCTCTGCCTTTGACGACTGCAGGGTGTGCCACCAGCGAGGACGAGGAGCCATAGACCTGAGCCTAAGTCGCACCTGACGGATAGTGCGACAGATCAGTGAGTTCGATGGGCAGGGGGAGTGCGAGGTGTGGCTGTGAATGACCGCTAGACCTTCCAAACAGCAGCGGTCGCGCAATCGACCACCAGAAACGATCGTTTGCGGCAGGCAAGTGCGGCATCGTACGATCGATACGTGCATTTGTTGTTCCTCTGAAGGCTGAGTAAGGCCCACCGCGCTCGTTGAGTTCTCCGAGCTTGCGGCGGCCGCTCGTTCCTGACCCTCGCGGGTCGCCGTCATCTGTGTACCTTTGCGCTCCCGTATGGAGTGCTCGGTGCGTCGTCTCGAAGGATTCGAATGCTCACCCTGACCAAACATCTACCGGCGCGCCAGCGCGCCCAACTCATTGCCTCCGACCTCTCAGTGATGCGGGGGGCGACCAGCGTCTTGAACCACGTCGACCTCACCGTGACTCCCGCATCGCGGATCGCGATCGTCGGCGAGAACGGCCGCGGAAAGTCGACCTTGCTTCACGTCCTCGACGGCACCCTGGTCCCCGACTCCGGAACGGTGCAGCGCAACGGAACACTTGGCGTCGCGGAACAGGAGATGGCTGCGGACGATGACCGAACCGTGGGCCAGGCCGTCGCGGAAGCGATTGCCGAACCGCTCGCTGCTCTGGCGTCTCTCGACGAGGCGGCCCGTGCGATGTCGGCCGGGGCTGTTGGCGCGGATGAACTTTACGCGGCTGCGTTGGAGCACGCCGAATTGCTCGATGCGTGGGATGCCGAACGTCGGGTGCAGATCGCGCTCGAAGCGCTCGACGCGGAGACCGACCCGACCCGGCTGCTCGGTGACCTCTCCGTGGGACAGCGGTATCGAGTGCGTCTGGCGTGCTTGCTCGGTGCTGACGATGATTTCTTGCTGCTCGACGAGCCGACGAACCATCTCGACAGATCCGGGCTCGAGTTCTTGAGTACGCAGCTCCGGTCCCGTGCCGGCGGGGTTGTCGTCGTCACGCACGATCGGGCACTGCTCTCGGACGTCGCGGACACCATCGTCGACCTGGACCCGACACCTGATGATCGAGTGCGGGTGTATGGCAACGGGTATGCCGGGTATCGCGGGGGCCGACAGGCCGAGCGGGAACGCTGGGAACAGGAGTACGACCGGCAACAAGCCGAGCATGCCCGCCTGCAGGACAGCCTCAGCTCCGCACGGAATCGGCTCGTCTCGGGATGGCGGCCTGAGAAGGGGACCAACAAGCACGGCCGTGCGACCCGTGCTGGCGGGCTGGTTCAGAGCGTGCATCGGCGTCAGGAACAGCTCGACGCACACGCGGTGACGGTTCCTGAGCCACCACTGCAGTTCCGGTTCCCGGACCTGCCCACGAGGACCGGAGCAGTACTACTGAGCGTCGATCAGGTCAGCATGGCCGGACGCTTGGCATCCTCCGTATCGTTCTCGCTATCGCATCGCGGACGCCTGGTGGTGACGGGCCCGAACGGTGCTGGCAAGTCGACCCTGCTGAGAGTGGTCGCGGGCGAGCTGCACCCGGACACCGGTTCGGTCCGGATGCCGCAGAACGCTCCTCTCGGGTTCCTTCGTCAGGAGACAGATCTGCCGCTGGGTCGCCGGGCGAGCGAGGTCTATGCCGCGCATGTTGACGCTCTGGTATCTGCCGGAACCCTCCCCGCATCGGAAGCGGTCGGGCTGTCGCAGCTTGGTCTTCTGCGAGCTCGGCAATCAAGCAAGCGCATCGGTGAGTTGTCGATGGGTCAACAACGCCGGCTCGAGCTGGCACTGGTGCTCGCGGGCAAGCCTCACGTGCTTCTGCTCGACGAGCCGACCAACCACCTCTCCATCACGCTCGTCGACGAACTCACCGATGCGCTCGGCGCCACACAAGCCGCCGTGGTTCTGTCCAGCCACGATCGTCAACTCCTGCGCGACGTCGCCGACTGGCCGCAGCTGCATCTCGATGCGAGGACGAAAAGTGAGGCGCTGGCATGAGCAAGAAGAATCCCAAGGCGCTGCGCGCTCTGCTCCCGCTCGCCACTCGCGACTACCGGCTGCTGTTTGCAGCGGTCGGAATCGAGGTCTTCGGCACCGGCATGTGGACGATCGTCATGGTGTTCCAGGTGCTGGCACTCAACGACAGCCCCCTGGCTCTCTCCGCCGTCGCAACAGGCATGAGCCTCGGACTCTTCGCCTTCGCGATCCTCGGAGGGGTCGTCGCCGACCGGTTCTCCAAACGTCGCATCATCATCACGGTCCAGGGCTGCACCGCACTAGTCATGGCAGCTGTCGCCACGTTGTCACTCACCGGCACGATCGAGCTATGGCATGTCGGCGTCGCCTCTTTCGCGATGGGCGCCGGCAGCGCGTTCTTCTACCCCGCGTACAGCGCGTATCTGCCTCAGGTGCTTCCGCCGGAACAGCTGCTTGCCGCCAACGGCCTCGAGGGCGCGCTGCGCCCCTCGATGGGCCAGGGGCTCGGTCCTGCTCTCGGCGGGATCATCGTGGGTGCTTTCTTCCCCGCGATCGGTGCCGTGATCGTTGCCGCGTCCTACGGGATCGCTTTCCTCATCGTTCTGTTCCTCAGCCGGCGGGAGGAGACGAACGAGGCAGCGGCAACCGACCAGGCGAACGTGTGGGATGACCTCAAAGCGGGCATCCGATATGTCGCGGGCACCCGCTGGTTGCTCTGGACATTGATCTTCGGCTCCTCGCTCGCGCTCATCATCCAGGGGCCGATCGAAGTCCTGCTGCCGTTCCTGACGCGCGACCGTTTCGAGGATGCGGAAGCTACCTTCGGGATTCTTCTGGCGGCGTTCGGGATCGGTGGAGCTTTCGGGTCACTCGTGGTGTCGTCGTTGAAGCTGCCGCGCCGGTATCTGACGTTCATGATCCTCTGCTGGGGCGGCGGAACGTTACCCCTCGTTCTGCTTGGCACGGCCGATAGCCTCCCGCTCATGCTGGCGTCGCTGTTCGTCGTGGGCGCGGCAACCGGCGCGGGGGTCGTGATTTGGGGAACTCTCCTGCAGCGACTCGTCCCGCTCGACATGATCGGTCGAGTCGCAAGCCTCGACTTCTTCGTCTCAATCGCGTTCATGCCCGTCTCGATCGCAATCGCCGGCCCACTCTCACTGCTCGTGCCCGTGGAAAGCATCTTCATCGTCGCTGGGATCATTCCGCCCGCTCTCGCTCTCCTCGCCCTCGCGGCAGGACGCATGCGGATCGTCGAGCTTCAGCACCCGCTCGATACGTAGAACAGTGGCTGAGCCTGGCATCGTGCCGACCAGACTCAGCCACTATCACCCGCCACACCGCCGCAATCGTCCGTCGGAACTCTCCTCCGGCAGATGTTTCTGGCACGCCGCGCAGACCGAGGAAGACGGTCCCGCCAGAAACGATCGTTTCCGGCGACCGCGAGACTGGGCGGCCACAAACGGCTGCCGATTCAAAACCAGGTTTTCGGGCGATCAGGTTTCGGGGCTGAGTTTCGGCACGCCAGCGGAGCGTCCCGCAGGAAAGAGGGAATCAAGAACCTGCGCGTCACCGCGGATTCGCAGCGAGGGGCGCGCCTGTTCGACCGTCAGTGCGCCGGCTGCAAGGGCGACGATAACCTCAGGGTCCGCTTCGACGATGGTCCCTGCCGCGTGGTCAGGTCGATGGAGAGCTTGGGGGCCACGCTCGTCAACGAGCAGGGTGATCGAGTACCCCTCGATCAATAGATCGACCTCGACCGCGGGCGTCGCCGTGACGCCTCTCAGGAGGGCGGGCAGAGCGAGAACCAGCCAGCGCGGATGGAACGCATCGTCGCCACGTCCTGAGACGACCAGTGGCGTTCCCCACCGTCCAAGGGCTTCCATCGGTTCGCGCAGCTCGGCACCCCACGGGGTCAGGGCATAGAGCACGCCAGCATCCCCGAGCCGTCGTTCGACGATGCCGTTTTCGTCTAGCGTGCGCAGTCTCTCGGCCAAGAGGTTCGAGGCGATGCCAGCGAGTGATGCTTTCAGTTCGTTGTAGCGCAATGGGCCGGGAAGCAGCTCCCGGACGATGAGGAGATTCCACCGCTCTCCTACGAGGTCGAGCGCGCGCGCCAGACCGCAGAACTGCCCGTAGGAGCGGGCTCCGGGTCGCTTTACTTTCTCCATTGCGATAGATACTATCAACCTGTTGCCTGGTCTGCCACTGCTGGCCGCCATCGGGCGACGCTCGCGCCTACAGGGGAGTGAATCGCATGATGGGTATCAACTGGCTTGGTGTCGTCCTCGCCATCGTCGTAGGGATGATCGTCGCGTTTGTCTGGTACCAAAAAGGGCCCATCGCTAACGCCTGGGAAAAGCTGACAGGGGTAACCCCGGAGCGGATCAAGCCGGTGCGGGTGAGAAGCATGGTCCAGCTCTTCATCACCGTCATCATCATGGCGATCGGGCTGGCGGTCGTGATCCAGCTCGCGGCCGAGGCGACCGGTGATGATTCGGTGTGGGCGGCATTGCTCGTGGGGCTCGTGATGTGGGTCGCGTTCTCGGCGTCGACACTGGTCCAGCACAACGCATTCGAGTTGAAGCCCGCCAAGCTCACGATCATCAACACTGGGTATCAGCTCGTGCTCTTCCTCGCGATGTCACTGGTACTCGGACTGTTGTAGAGGATGCCGGAAACGTTCGATTTCGGCGAAACGGATTCGGCAAATCAGCCGGCACCCGGAGATGATATCGATCAGGCGTGCGTAGCGGGTCAGGAGCTTCCGGGCCTCAGCGGCGTGACTGGTGCAAGCGTGCCTGTGGTGTCGATGGTGTCCCACTGAAGCTCGTAATCGGGCTCGTCGCGGAACCACGCGAACGTGCCAGCAGCAAGGTCCTTCAGTCGCCGCCGCGCCGGGTCGGCGTTCCGGCTCTCGAAGGCGGTGAGAAATGCGAGTTGGTCGGGCGGGATCCGTTGAGCCGCTGCCCATTCGATGAGCTGAGCTTTGCGTCGTTCGTCGATGGGGCCGTCAGAATGGACGGCCTCGATCACCCAGAAGCGGCCTCCGGGACCTCCGTCGAACAGCAACGCATCCGGTAGCAGCTGAGTTACGGAGATCGCTAAGCCGAGTCTTTGGAGTCGTTGTTCGTCTACGTACGCTTGCTTCTCGCCTGGCTCGGAGATTGCCAGGACCAACGGGTTGAGCAGCTTGCGAGGTGCCCACTCTTCGACGACGCCCTTCAAGATCAGTGATGCGGCGCCCGGCTCGAGGAGTCGAACTGACCCGTTGGGCAGGATAACCTTTACGGCATCGACCGCCTGTGCGCGCTCTCGCACTGCCATGGCCCGTGCTCTCGCGCTCGTCGTCATGTGCGTGTCGATCCAGGCGAGTATTGCTGCATCGAGGTCATCACCGACCAGCTGCGGGTCGAAAAGATCAGCGAAATGATCGGCGAGTGCCCAGCGAGGGCCCGACGAAGTGGTTTTCACGCCGGGCTTACTCACCATGGCGTTGTTGTCGTACAGCGAGTTCCACGAGTCGTCGCGGAGTGATTCGCGCGAGTCCTGGGCGTACCAGGGCTGGAATGTCAGACCCCAGCTGCCCACCAGGTTGCTGACCGCCTTACTGCCCCGCATCGCGGCTTTGCCCCAGGCGATGCGCTGGGCATCAGAGGTGCCCGTAGCGAGCACTTCCTCTTGCATCCACAAGGCGGTCGAGGGGCGAGCCCACACGATGTCGGTGCCGTCGACGGCACCGACGTAGATCATTGCTACGACGCCTGCGGCTGAGATGGGGCTGGAGAGATCCGCGTCGAACGCTTCCCGCGAGAAGATCCTTCGAAGCCGTTGTTCGGCAAGTTCTCGCGTGATGATGGGGCGTAGGGACACCATCAGCTGAGCCTGTATGCCTTCGCCACGGCCCGTTCAAGCTCCTCGCCCTGTAACTGCTCCCAGGATGCCAGGACCTCCGCGGAGGGAAGGGGCAAAGCTGCGAGTTCGTAGCTGGATACCGCGACCGTGCCGCTGAGGCAGCGCATCAAGCGGTCGAGAGTTCGAGTGGCCAAAACGCGCGCGACTGTAGCTCGGGAAAGCAGCGGGACCAGCATGGTCGGCCGCAGAACGTTGACGTGATTCTCTACGACGACGCTCCCGCCGAGCTCGTCGAGTTTTTTCGCGGTGAGTTCGGCGGGAACGAGTCGTCGCGTCTGTTCTGGAGCTGTGGTGCGTTGTACCAACACCGCGGGTTCGCTGAGAGTCATGACGTTGGCGTCGCGATCACTGTGGATCGTGAGGTACCGCTGGCTGTCTCGGCTCGTGCTGCGGTGCACCTCTCCGTCTTCGATGTCAGCGCCCCACAGGATGGGGCGGCGAGACTTCGCTGGTTTCGCGTGGATATCGTCGCGCCGTCGGTTCCAGACGAGCGGTCCGGTTGATGCGTGGTACCCAGCAGCGCTCAGGGTGAGGGGAAGCTGGGCGGCCGCTGCGGCGATCGCGGCGTCGGCGGGGTCGCGCGGGATGAGCCAGGGGTTTTCGCCGCGGGGAGGGGCGATGGATGCGACCGATTCAATGTGCCCATTTACGCGCCCCACCGCAGTCTTGCGGTGTCGTCGGCGCTGGAACACCGCGAGGCAGGTCTCTTGGAGCACTCCCGTGAACGATCCGCTGCGGTCCTGAACAAACGCGACGCTACGCAGCGGAGCGTGCTCAGAGAGATATCCGCGAAGCCTGTGCTGGTAGAGGCCGGCCGCGAAACTCGTGGGCACCAGGGCGCTGAGTACACCATCAGGCGTGAGGTTGCGTGCACCTTCTGCCATGAACAGGCCGTAGATGTTCGCGTGGCCGTAGACCGCGTGAGCAAAGCGCTGGCGCGTCGCCGGATCGAGTGAGACCCGTCCGTAAGGGGGATTCATGATCGCGATCGTTGCTGGAGCAAGGTCAGGGTCCAACCCATCGCCCTGTCGAACGAGCCCTGGGAGAGGCCGGCGGTGCTTTTCGGGGACGCGAGCGAGTGTCGGCAGCATCTCCGCAGCGAGAATTACGCTCCCGACCCACGCTGCGTGAGCATCCTGATCGACACCCTCGATGAGTTGCGGAAGACCGTTGAGCACGAGCGAGGCGTCGTCTGTCGTTGTGGCGTGGAGGTGCTCCCGGAGAGGGGGCAACAGCAATGCGCCTGAGCCAGCCGCAGGGTCTCGAATGAGACCAGGGAGCCGGTTGTAGTCGGCCTTCCATCCCAGAGCGACGCGCGTCTGCGACCACAGATGGTCGGCGAGGTCAGCCGGGGTGTAATGCTGGCCGTGCTGGACGCGGCTGGCCGGCGACACCGTCTGTACGTACGCTTGCCCGAGTTCGTGGCCAGAACGCTCGTGAAGATCAGGGGCATCGGCTACTTCGTCGAACACCGGTTCTTGTGCTGCGATCGCGTGCTGGGGATCAAGCCATGGACCCGACAGCCCCGCCCGCGCCGCGCGATGAGCCCACCAACCCCGCACCGAAGTGAGAACCTCGGCGGTGGCATCCACTCGATACGCAGCCGCCGACGCAGCCGCTGTCTTCGTCCCCGTACGCGCCATGGTCACAACCATAGAGCGAACCACCGTCAGCGCCGATCTAACTCGCGGGTAGGCCAGGGAGTAGCGCGCGGTGCCTTTGATCTCCGGGGCGATTGGAGTGATGGTGAAGGTGCGCGTGACATCCTCTAGCGATCACGGCATGATCGACTTGTGTTAGAACGGTCGACGTTAGCCGCGGAGCTGCTTGAGTTGACCCCTGATGACTACGTTTCTCACCGACTCATCGACCGAGTGCCGGCGGTCTTCGACGACCGCTTCGCGTACATCGCGTGGAAACATGAACTTGCCACGGGGCTAAAGGTAGATCCTTACGGGGTCATCCTCGTAGGAAGCGCGTGTACCGGATACAGTCTGAACCCGCAAAAGAACTTCCGCGACTTCCATGAACGCAGTGACCTGGACGTAGCTGTTGTTTCCGATCGACACTTCGATGAGGCCTGGCGGTTCTTGCGAGACCTGGGCGCACAAATCCATAAACTTCCCACCGCGAGCAAGAAAGCCGTGAACTCGCATCGATCTGGCCATGTTTTCGATGGGGTCATTGCCACGGACACCTTCGTCGAACATCTACCATTCGGAAAAACGTGGGTACCAGTTCTCGAGGCTATGACCCTGGCTGCCCCGGCCAACGGACGCAAGGTGAAGGTGCGCCTCTACCGAGACCTATTCGCACTCAGGTCGTACCAGCGTCGCGGAGTGGAAGATGCCCGAACACGTCTAGCTGAAGGTGCATGATGACTCAGGACTACCTCCGTATCTCCACGCTCACTGCCGCGACGTTCAAGCGGCTGTCGGACCACGGACAACTGGAGCTCAAACCTCCCTATCAGCGCAACCCGGTGTGGTTGGAGGGCCAGAAGAGCTATCTGATCGACACGATCCTCCACGGCTTCCCGGTGCCCGAGCTTTACATGCAGGTCGTGGCCGACCAAACGGGAGCCGAGACCCACATCGTCGTCGACGGTCAACAACGTCTGACCGCACTTCTCGACTTCATCGCAGGCGAATACACGCTCAGTGGGCTCGAATCGAGCTGGAACGACAGTAGCTTCGAAGACTTGACAGCCGAGGAGAAGACCTCGATTTTTGGCTACAACTTCGTCGTGCGGATGCTACCTGAGATGCCCGACGAACAGATCCGGGCTATCTTCCAGCGGTTGAACCGCAACGTGGTCGCACTCAGTCGGCAAGAGCTCAGACACGCTACCTATTGGGGCGAGTTCATCAAGTCCATGGAGACCTTGGCCACCGACGGGTTCTGGAGAAACTCCGGAGTCTTCACCGCCAACGAAGTGCGCCGCATGCTCGACGTCGAGTTCATCAGCGAACTCGCAATCGGACTGATGCACGGCCCCCAGAACAAGAAACTCAGCCTCGAACGCTGGTACGCCGTCTACGAGGCCGAGTACGAGGAGGGAGAACGAACGGAAGCTGTGTTTCGTTCCACCCTCGGCGAGATTGATCGGATGTTGCCAAATCTCAGCCGAACTCGCTGGGCAAAGAAGTCTGACTTCTACACGCTCTTCCTCTACCTGGCCTCGCGCGCAGATGCATTCCCGCTTTCCAGTGATGAGCGAGAAGAATTGTCAGCTCAGCTCGTGCAGTTCGCCGATCAGGTTGGCGTCGTTCTTCGGCTCGACCCGACCGAATCCGCAACGGTCGTGAAGCCTGTCCTGGACTATGCGCGTGCAGTACAGCGCGCTGCGAGCGATCTCGGAAATCGGCGCGCGCGAGCTCGAGGACTCGAAGACTTTATTTCGGGTGAACGCGGCGTCGTCACGCTCAACAGCGAGGAGCCGGATGAGGCGACGGAGGAGTACCAGGCCGAGGACGCGTACGACGACGAGTAGGCATGGAAGCAGACGCGAACGCAGTTGCCTCCCGCTACGGACAGCCGATCGGTGATCAGCGTGGTGCGGACCCCTCAGTCTCGGGGCTCTCCTCGTCTGCCCAGCTCAGATTGAGCGCCCGGTGATCCGATGAAACAATGACCCATCACAACGGGTCTTCATCTCCGCGTGGCCTCATCGCTGCTTGCCTTCGGTGTCTGTAGTTGGGTCGAAGGCAGCTAGGGTCTGGACGACTCGATCGATCGCTGGATCTAGCCGGACAACCGTGGATGGCAGAGCAAAATCGGTCGATTTGAGTTCGGCTGTGATCTGGATGGCGTTGCGATCGTGCACCAGGTACATGCCTCGCAACCCTGCCAGATCAACAGGGCGGAGCGTTTCGATGATCTGTCTAATCTGCTGCAGCGACAGACCCGAGTCCAGGAGCTCCTTCACCAGCCGCAACAAGACCACGGTGTTACCGGAAAATCGCCGCCCCCCAACTTCGTCATCTCCGGTGGTCGGGGTAACGAGTTCTGTTCGAGCCCAATAGTCGAGCTGGCGGTATGTGATGCCAGCTGCCCTCGCTGCGACAGCACCTCGGTACAGGCTTCCGAGGACGCGGCGGCGGTCGGATTCGCTTACTGTTGAGTCGGGAGCCGCTGGTTCGATCTCCGGTTCGGGGGCCGCAGCGTCCCGTCCGGCTTCGAACACGGAGTCGGACGCTTCGTAGTAGGACGTATCGAGTTTCGCGGTGCCAACCTCGATCAGTAGCGGCACTCTCTGCGTGATTGCGATGAACAGCAGTAAGCCGCCAAATAGGACGAGCGCAGTGGTGCCGGCCTGGTTGTCCGACACGAACGCTGCAACTCCGCCTGCTGATACGAGAGCGACGCCGAACACCCAGCAAAGGGCGCGAGTCCTTGGACCAATCTCCACGGAAGTGATGCGTGGAGGCTTGGCGCTGGTGTCGTCCGTCATTTGAGCTCCTATTGTCGAATCAAATCTAACGGCTGCTACACCTACCGATACCGCAACCTCGCGTACGTCAAACCGAGCGAGGTTGAAGTGCTTCTGGACGTACCTCAGATGCCCGAGATGCAAACCAGTGAGCGTTTCATCACCCTCACAGCCTGCTCGCCCTTGGGCTCGCTCGCCGAGCGCATCGTGGCGTACGGCGCATTCGGGAGCTTCGAACCGCGAGCAGAGGGGCGCCCGCGTCGCTCGCGGACGTGGTTCCGTAGCCATTGCCACCCGTGCGTCTCGCGGACAAGATTGATCTGGTGAGGTTCCGCGACGGCGTCCAAGAAATGTACAGGTTTTCGAGACGCACCGAGCACTGGACGCTTCGTAGGCGACTTCCGCGAAATTTCGGGGTGCGTGCTGTCTTGAAAACTTGTCTCGGTGCATTTCGTCTCACCCAGGTGTGCAGAGAAGGTTTCTGAGCCAGACTGGTCGCATGAGGCTTCTCGGATACACGCGGGTGAGCACGTCGAGTCAGGACGCGCAGTTGCAGGTGGACGCGCTCACCTCGGCGGGCGTTCAAAAGCGCGATGTGTTCGCAGACGTCACGTCGGGAAGTCGGAAAGCGGTCGAGCGTCCGGGAATGATGAAGCTGCTCGAGCATGCCGCCGAGGGAGACACAGTCGTCGTCTGGCGAGTCGACCGCCTCGGCAGATCTCTCATCGATGTATTGAATACGGTTAACCTGATGCGCGAGCGGGGCGTACACGTCCGATCTATCTCGGACGGCATCGATCCAGCGACGTCGACAGGCCGGCTGATGCTGAACATGCTCGCCACCCTTGCCGAGTACGAGCGCGAGTTGATCGTCGAACGCGTGAATGCCGGCATCGCAGCGGCTCGACAAAACGGCACGCGTTTCGGACGGCCGCTGTCCAACCCGGCGGTGATCGCTGACAAGCTGGAGCTGGTCAAGGAAGCTCGCGCGAAGGGCCGCACCGCCGAGGACGCGGCGCGCCTGGTTGGGTGGAGCCGTGCAACTCTTTACCGTCACCAGCAAGCCGAAGCTGCGCGCGACAACGCAAAGATGTAGAGGAGCGGTGGACGCTAACGGGCGGTGGTGGATTCGCGAGAGAGCGCAGCGCGGGTATCAGTATCGGAAGCGTGGCGTCACTACGCTCGCTCCCCATCCGAGCGCTGGCTCAGGGACTCATCGTATGGCGCCCGATATGGTCGCTACGATCAAGCTCCTCGCGCTGACCACGCCTCAGTCCGCGCTCATGACGTTGCACCGACCAGCAGCTATCGCGACGCTCGCCAGTAGCTCCTCGTGCAGTTGCCTTCGGGTAATCCGGACCGTCACAGGCTGACGCGCCATGTCTGGTTCTGCGGATCGCCCCGTTTCCGTTGGTGCGCCGTCGTGGATATACGGCATCACGTCGACAGAACAAGATAAGTCAGGGTTCTGGCGACGACGTCGGGGGTTGTCGATCTGCGACCGCCCGCACAATTTCTCTGCGACGAGTTTGGACGACCTGCGTAGATTGGCGTTGCCCAGCGTCTCGTCTGATGCTGACCGGGCACGCGCGGAAGTGGCAGTGCTCGCGCGCCCGTGGGGACGAACCCGCGCTTTGCGCTCAGACCCTGATCATCCGGAGAATCGGGCCGATCTGGCTGAGTCCCTTCAGCGCTGGGGGAGACGCACGCGTCGCACGCCGATGACAGGGCTTTGGTTCGTGCCCGGCTGGGTACTCGAACCTTGGACAAATCCTCGGTTTGCGGAGCTACCGGGGAGTGAGCCCGTACATGTCGAGGTCTTGTCGGGCATGGAAAGCTCGGCTTTCGAACCAGGACTCGCCCGTGTCCGCCACCAGCCTCAAGGCGTCAGCCTAGAACTGTTCGACGACCACCTGCTCGTGTTCACTCTGGCTGGCGCAGCACACGCCCCGGGCGTGATCCGTCCCGGTGTGGTGCTTGACGCGCGAGTGATGGTTCATGACCCCGAATCACGAAAGCCGACCGAGGACGCCCTCGCGACGATCGCGCTGCGTGGCGCATATCTCGGAGCGGTGATCGGACGTGCGCCCATGCAACATCGCCGAGTGCTACAGGGAGAGCCGTTGCAAGATATCTGTGCGGACACTGCGAAGCAGATCCGCTGGCATCTCAACGCGCTCGAGCTCGCCGATCAAATGGCTTAGGAGCGCGCCGGCGCGCCAGGGTTCCGCGTTGGAAGCCAACCCTTCTATGCGAGCAGCAAGCCATTCCGTACACGGGTTGAGCCTCTGTCCTGCAGGGGAGCCAGCCAGCTGGAGCAGTCCATCTCCGATAAAGAGGTCGCGGGCAATCGTCACCTGGGAGGCGTACTGGGCGGCGCGTGTTGTCCGCGTATCGAGTGTGCGGTGGCGCTCGTTGATCCAGCGTTGGTCGACTGCGAGCTGCACCAGCCGAGACGCGAAGCGCATCTCGCTCGACTCCATCGTCAGACCAGCAAGAGCTATGTCTCGGCGGAAGCTACGTTCGGCGCGCATAGACCCGCCGTCCGCACTCCCGCCGTCGGTCGAATCGATCCACCGGGCGTGCTTGAAGCAGACTAGTCCGAACTGGGGGAGTGGTCCCGAAGCAGGATGCCCCCGAGTGCATCTACGACAAAGGTCCCGGTCGATCACGCCGATCGAGACCGCTTGACAAGCCGGTGAGGGGTGATCATCGCCGAGCACACGCCAAGCGGCATGCCACTCCCGTTGATCGACGTACGGACCCAGTGCGCCTATCTGTGTTAACCATGTTTTCACGATCTTTGCACTAGTACCGTTGGCTTCTGCGAGGCGACGAATATAGCTGTCGAATGATTCGTTTGCGAAGCGGCGACGCCTGATTGGTAACGGCTGTAGTTCCTCCGGGCGGATCGGTCGCGGTTGATCAGTCATGCCGACGCCGCTCTGGGTGCGCTCGGCGAGACATGCCCGGCAGAGGAGGCCTCGGGGCTTCGGGTTATCGTCGCAAGGTGCTGCAGATCAGCTTTGACAACGTGTTCACGACCCGTCAGAATCGCCTCGATTGCCGCCCGTCTAAGTAGTGCCCGCAGTTGACCAATCGAGCCACCGCTGGCGTCGAATAGGAAGTCCGCCGCGTGGTTTAGTGCGTCGTCCGGCTGTTCTGCGAGAGGGAGAAGATCATTGAGCGTCGCGACCAGCTCCCTCCATTCGGCGCGCCCCTCGGCGGATCGGGAAGCATACCCCACCATCTCGTACTTCATGGCTCGGCCGGCGAGCTGCTCACCGACCGGGCCTGCAAAAACGGGAGATCGCGGCAGGTCAATACCCGCAAAGAGAAACGCGGCGTCAAGGCGCTCGGCGAAAAGCTTTAGCACTGATGCCGCTTCAGCGCCCATCTGGCGGTTGCTATGCACGTTGTGAATCTCGTCCAATACAACAAGCGACGTGCGTAGCGTGCGCAAGACGTGAACGACTTGCTCTGTGAGTTCCTGCGCCGTCTGTGATCGGGTGTGGGGGATGCCGAGAGTGTTGCAGAACGAGATCATGAGCATCTTCGGGGTCGTCGCCGCTGGTGTGACCACGTAAACCGAAGGCTGAAACTCTGTAGTCGACAGCAAGGGGTGTCGTTGCCGTTGCCGTCTCTCATGTTGTTTTGCGACCCACATGACTGCCGTCGTTTTCCCGTACGTTGGGGCGCCGGAGACCGCCAGCGTGCGAGAGAGCGTAGCCGCGTCGCTCAGTGCTTCTGCGCTGAGGATCGCCCATAGGCGGCGCAATTGGCGAACGTCGGGCGTCTCAAGGACGATGTCGGCACTAAGCCACCGCACGCGTTGCCGGTCATAGCTCTCGCGAGCGGCAGCGGTGAGTGCGCTGATTTGCTTAGCTGTCAGTTCGTCGGGCTTTGACTGGGTACGTAAGACGAACTCGCGCCATGAGTCCAGAGTCGTGGGAAGCGCCATGGGGTGCTACTCCAGAATCCTGAGACGCCTTGGGGGAGAGGATAGGTCGGTATCCACCGTTTCGTCCGCAGTCGGAGGCGAGACGATCCGCAGAATGGGTGCGCGGTCGGTCAGCGCCGTCGCACTCTTCGTTCGTGTGCGTGTCTCTGCGCGTTCCCTCTGAATTCGAGTTATCTCCTCGAGGAGATCGGCTCCGCGTGCTGTCGGACCTGAGCCGGCCTCGAGAGTGGCACGCGCGGCGCGAAGGACTTCCCCGGAGAACGGCTGGTCAGATAAGGCTGATAGGGTCCACGCCGCGCAGATCCAGGAGCCTGCACGATGATCGCGTACCCACACCTGTCGCAGATTGTACGGATCGAATCGCACCTCCCAACGTCCACGTGCGGGGCCGGGCAACCCGGAGGAGCGGCCGCGCAGCGGGTGAAGCGCATCGTTGTCATAGACGAGTCCGTGCAGGTTGATTCCATATGGCTGAATCGTTCTCCACGCAATTGGCATCAGCGCGATGTAGTCCTCTTCAGCCAGGCCGACAGCGACCTGCGGTGCAGCGACGGCGAGCACCTGATACATCTGATTCGGACTCAGCGTGCGTCGCGGAATGTCAGGCAGGCGCAAGCCCGATTGCGGCGTTGTCTGCCAAGACGTGAGCACCCAGAGGTCGAGGAGAATTTGCAGCTCGTCTACCGTCCATACTGCGTCGTCTTTGGGGTGCGCACCACGATCCGCAACGGACCCGCCTGTGAATCCAGCGAGATACTGAACGAATCCATCACGGATGCGCTTGAACCCACCCTCAACGTGCGGTTTGTCAGTCGGATGTCGTGGGTTCGCGATGATCTGCGAGATCTCGAGCCTCTCGCATGCGGCCGTAAAGGTTGATCCGGCGAAGACCTTGCCGCGATCGACGGTCACCGATTCGGGAACGATTAAAGGCATCGTCTCCGCCAGCTCCTGCCATTCCTCATCAGTGGGGAGGAAACCGGGGCCGAGCAGGGCACGTGCCTGATCACGCGTCGCAGGCCAGCCGGGGCGTTTACTCAGCGGGGTGAGCATTCGTGCGAGCAGCACGGCGCCGATGTCGACCGATTTCGTTGCCCCAGCGCGCAGTAGCGTGCCGCAGATCGTACCCGTGGCAACGTCGATGGCGTAGGTCAACTCAGGTCGGCCGTGGGAACCATCGGGCAGAACCGCGATCACGTCCAACGGTGTGGAATCAAACTCGACCAGCTCGCCCGGGCGGGTCGCAACTGTCCCGTGGAATGTCCGCTGCGGTCGGAGTGCTTTTGAACGCCTCGTTGTCGCTGACCCGAAACTACTTCGACCACGGTCGTGCTCTTGGAGAAGCCGGAACATCGTCGCGCGTGAGGGGATCTTCAGACCGATCCGCTCGGCGTTCCATCCGATTCGCCGGATTGCGCGTGTCTGCGTCCCCGTTGATGCGTCCTGTTGAGCGGACAGTTCTTCCTCGATCAGTTCGAGAATCCGCGGGTCCACGCGTGACGGTCGCGGGCCGTTGTCTCGCCGACGATCTATCAATCCCGCGATGCCATGAGCGCGATATGCAGCAAGGTACCGCCACACCTGTCGCTCGCTCACGCGGATACCATGTGCCGCCAGCTGCTGGCGCGCGTGCTCCACGTTGAGACCGCGAGCAGACTCATCGGCATGGTTGTGCAGTACATCTGCGAGGAACTCACACCGTGCGCGTTCCTCGGGCGAGACGCGGCTGAGCTTCGCGACATCGGATAGCGCCTCGCGATGCTGTTCGATGGCGGCCGCCGAGACCAGAGTTGACGCGAGGACCTTCTGGTGTCGGAGAGAGTTCGCGTGCTGTACTTCCACCGTGGCGCCATCTATCGCGACCACTTGGCAGCGGATGCCGTCGAGCACGACCCATTCCCACAACCGAATCTTGTTCATACTGCAACCAGTACGGAGTTGTCAGTCAGCGGGGAACACTCGTCCTGAAGCGCGAGGCGCCGGTGCCAAAGCAGGGAGTACACGCCCGCCCGCGTCAATCGCTCGTCGCCTCCATGGGCGCTGATCAACTCACGTAGCTCGCGCGGTTCCGCAGCGTACTCGAGGAGCTGGGTCTCTTCCTCTCGTTCGAGCCGGCAGCGAGAGAAGCGATACGCTGCCAGCCACTTCGCTGTGCTCATGGCCAGTCGAGGTACGGTTCGTACCGCTGCGACGTTCACCGAGGTCGCCCGAAAGACGTGAGCGAGTTCGTCTGCGTCCGACTCAGAACCTCTAACGAGCAGAAGACGTGAATGATCCCGCTGGTCTATCAACAACCAGGGGCGGGGGAGCGCCGGTGCACCCCGCGCCGGCAGGACGAGACACGGATCGCGCACAATCTGTGCCGCGCCCCCACCAAAATCGATCATCATGAGCACATCGCGTTCCACGAGCGATCGGAATCCGATGTGCGATGCAGTGGATGCAAACCACCAGTTCCCCTGAAAGGACTCGGCCGCTGCACGACCCGGAGTTCGCGAGATGGGGGAGAGCTCCCCAGGTTTGCTCTGGGCGAACTCCGAGATAGACAGATTGACCCGGGCTCGATGCGTTCGTGGCTGGCAAACCACGCGTGGTTGTGCCATCAGGTTCACCACTGAACTCATTGTTGTCACCGCCCAGCCTGGCTCCGAGGTCGATGGGAGAATCATGTGCCCCCGAAGGATCAACGCGCAAGAGCAGGTTGATCAACCCTCATCGGAGCGGCCGTCACTGACAGGTTGAATGAGATTCGGGCCGCAGTCCCGGAGATTGACAGGTCCAATGAGACAACTGACACGTCTGGTGAGACCGGGCAGTGATTCGCCCAGGCGTGGGGGATCTTCAGAGACGAACTGACATAATGTGCATTATCGGTTTATCCGCGTGGATCGATTGGGAGGGCCCTCACTAGGCTTCCTCCCATGACTCCACGCAACGTCGAGATCGACTGGGAAGCCGCGCGGCACGCGAATCAGCAGAACTGGAATGACCGGGTGCCGTTGCACGAGGACGCCTACGGACTCGACGCCTTCGACGACCCGACGCATCTCAGTGACTTCATACGGCACGACCTTCCGGTACTCGAGTCGTTCCTGGCGTCGCACAGCGTCTCCGGGCTGGATGTGTGCCACCTGCAATGCCACATCGGGACCGACACGATCTCGCTGGCTCGTGCCGGCGCCACGGTCACCGGTGTGGACTTCTCACGACCCGCCCTCCGTGCCGCTGCCGAACTCGCACGGCGTACGGGCGTCACTGCTACCTGGGTGGAGACGGATGTGCTCGAAGCTCGGAGCGCCGTCGAGGGTGAATTCGATGTGGTCTACACGAGCATCGGCACCGTCACGTGGCTGGAGGATCTGGACCGCTGGGCCGCTCAGATCGCAGCGCTGCTCCGCCGCGGCGGCATCTTCTTCATCCGCGACGGCCATCCGTCGCTGTACGCCCTCGACGAGGATGCCGCGACGCTGACGATCCGCTACCCGTACTTCGGCGACGGCCGAGCACAGCAATGGGACGATGCCTCCACCTACGTCGGAGACGGCACCGTGGCGCACCCGCGCACCTTCGAGTGGCCGCACCCGCTTTCGGAGATCATCGGAGCGCTGCTCCGCGCAGGTCTCCGATTGATCCATTTCGACGAAGGACGCACGTTGCCGTGGCAGTTCAGCCCTCGCATGGTCGAAGTTGACGGCGACTGGGCTTGGCCCGAGGGCGAACGCAACCTCGTGCCCTGTACATACACGATCGTCGCGCGCCGGGACTGACCGCACTGCGCCGACGGGAAAGCGAGACCCTGGTCCCCGCACTCAGCCCGACGCGCCGTAGAGGTGCTCACGAAGCACACTCGCAGCAGCACCCGCGGCGCTCTCCCCCGGCGCCGCGTCCACTCCTGCGGTGAAGATGACATCTCCGTGATCCGCGTAGAGCGACCACTCGGCGGAGAAGACGTCGTTCCCGCCGTCATGCCAGTAGATGCGGCCGAGATCGGGAACGTCCTGCACGACGAGTCCGTAACCGTAGAAGCTCGATCCGGCATCGTCCTCAGCGATGTGAGGCTGCTGCAGGCGGTCCAGCGCCGAGGCTGAGAGCAGGCGGCCGCTCGTCAACTCCTGGAGGAAGCGGACGAACGTCGGCGCCGTGGTGACCAGTCCGCCGTTGCCGACGAGGTTCCAGGAGACATCGTGTTCACCCCAACTCGCCGCAAGGACGCTCTCGCCGCTCGCGGAGCGAATCGACCGCTCATCGGCATACTCCGACAGGTACCCGATACCCCCGACTCCCGTAGGGGCCAGCACCTCGTCACGCAGGTAATCCTCGTAAGACCTGCCGCTGCGGATCTCGATGATGGCGGCGAGGATCGAGTATCCGACGTTCGAGTAGGCATATCGCGTGCCGGGGAGCTCGATCAACGGCGATGTGAACGCACGCCTCAGCAACTCGTCCCGATCGATCTGCTCGAAGTCGTCCCCTACCGATCCGGTCAGACCACCGCTGTGCGTGAGCAGCTGCTCGACGGTGATCCTCGACTTGTCCTCGGGCACACCGGGGAAGATCTCCGCCAGCGTCTCGTCGAGCCGCACAACCGACTGATCGACGAGCTTCGAGACGGCCACAGCCGTCACCGTCTTCGTGATCGAGCCGATGTCCACCAACGTCTTCTCCGCCGGCACGCCGTCTTCCTGCAGCGCACCGAACTCCCGCACCGACGGCGGCGCCCCGTCCAATGACACAGCGACGACCACCGAGGTGTCAGCGCGGTCAAGAGCGCCGTAGGCCGCCTCCAGGCTGCTCTGCTTCGACGGCGGAGATGCCTCAGGGGCAGGCGCGCTCGCGCACCCGGTCATGGCGAGCACGAGGGGGCTGTGAGCGAGAGACCACGGACGAGACGGGACAGGTCCTGATGCTAGATCGAGAGGACGCCCTCTGCGGGGCTCATAGCAACATGAGACCGACCTCGGTGCCGGCTCATAGGCGATCGCCGGCTGCGTCACACCCCCACGTACTCGGCGAGGTGCTCCCCCGTCAGCGTCGATTTTTGGGATACCAAATCGGCAGGCTTCCCTTCGAACACGATCGTGCCGCCATCGTGGCCCGCGCCGGGACCGATGTCGATGATCCAGTCGGCGTGCGCCATGACGGCCTGGTGGTGTTCGATCACGATCACGGTCTTGCCCGAATCGACGAGCCGATCGAGAAGTCCGAGGATCTTGTCGACGTCGGCCAGATGAAGACCGGTGGTGGGCTCATCGAGCACGTAGATGTCGCCCTTCTCCCCCATCTGGATGGCCAGCTTGATCCTCTGACGCTCGCCGCCGGACAACGTCGACAGCGGCTGGCCGAGTGACAGGTATCCGAGCCCGACGTCGTCCAGGCGGCCCAGGATCGCGGTGACCGCCGGGATCTTCGCCTCGCCGTCGGAGAAGAACACCCGCGCATCCGATACCGGGAGATCCAACACCTCGGTGATGTCCTTGCCTGCCAGCTTGTACTCCAGCACGCTCGCCTGGAAGCGCTTGCCACCGCAGTCCTCGCACGGCGTCTCGATCGTGTCCATGAAGCCGAGCTCGGTGATGATGACCCCGGCGCCCTTGCAGGTCGGACACGCACCCTCGGAGTTCGCGCTGAACAGGGCCGGCTTCACTCCGTTGGCCTTCGCGAACGCCTTGCGGATCGGCTCGAGCATCCCCGTGTACGTCGCAGGATTGCTCCGCCGCGAACCCTTGATCGCCCCCTGGTCGATCGCCACCACGCCGTCTCGACGCGAGACCGAACCGTGGATGAGCGAGCTCTTGCCCGACCCTGCGACGCCAGTGACGACCGTCAGCACTCCGGTCGGGATGTCGACGTCGACGTTCTGGAGGTTGTTCGCCGTGGCACCCCGCACCTCGATGGCGCCGTCGCTCGCGCGCACGGCATCCTTCAGCTGAGCACGATCTTCCAGATGATCGCCGGTGCGCGTGCCGCTGGACTTGAGACCTTCGACCGTGCCCTCGAAGCAGATCTCTCCGCCGGCGCCTCCGGCTCCCGGGCCGAGGTCGATCACGTGGTCGCCGATGGCGATGGTCTCGGGCTTGTGCTCGACCACCAGGACCGTGTTGCCCTTGTCGCGCAGCTTCAGCAGCAGACTGTTCATGCGCTGGATGTCGTGCGGGTGCAGTCCGATCGTCGGCTCATCGAACACGTACGTGACGTCGGTGAGCGAGGACCCGAGATGGCGGAGCATCTTGATCCGCTGCGCCTCTCCCCCGGAGAGCGAACCGGACGGCCGCTCGAGGCTGAGGTAGCCGAGTCCGAGCGTCACGAACGCGTCGAGATTCGCGCTGAGAGCCTCGAGGAGGGGTCCTGCTCCGGGCAGCTCGAGTCCGCGCACCCACGCGGCGAGGTCGGTCACCTGCATGCGACAGGCATCGGCGATGCTGACGCCGTCGATCTTCGAGGAGCGCGCTCCCTCGGTGAGCCGGGTTCCATCGCACTCCGGGCAGACCGCGAACGTCGCGACCCGTTCGACGAAGGCGCGGATGTGCGGCTGCAGCGCGTCGAGGTCCTTCGACAGCATCGACTTGGTGATCTTCGGGATCAGACCCTCATAGGTCATGTTGATCCCGGAGATCTTCACCTTGGTCACCTCGCCGTAGAGCAGGAGGTGCCGCTGCTTCTCGGTGAACTGCGCGATCGGCTTGTCGGCCGGATAGAAGCCCGAGGCCGAGAAGCCCTTCACCATCCATCCGTCAGCGGTGTACCCCGGAACCATGATCGCGCCCTCGTCGAGCGACTTCGACTCGTCGACGATCTGCGCGAGGTCGAGGTCGGACACCGCTCCCCTGCCCTCGCATCGCGGGCACATCCCCCCGAGGTAGATCGCATCCTTCACGATCTTCTTCTCGCCGCTCGGGCCCGTCATCACGCCACTCGCCCGCTGGGTCGGGATGTTGAAGGAGAACGCCGTCGGCCCGCCGATGTACGGCGAGCCCAGCTTGCTGAAGAGGATGCGGAGCATGGCGTTCGCATCGGTCACGGTGCCGACCGTCGAACGCGGATTGGCGCCGAGACGCTCCTGGTCGACGATGATGGCCGTGGTCAGTCCGTCGAGGACGTCGACATCCGGACGCGGGACCGACGGCATGAACCCCTGCACGAAGGCGCTGTAGGTCTCGTCGATCATGCGTCGGGACTCGGCGGCGATCGTGTCGAACACGAGCGAGCTCTTGCCCGATCCCGAGACACCCGTGAAGACGGTGAGGCGTCGCTTCGGGATGTCGACGCTGATGTCTTTCAGATTGTTCTCCCGCGCGCCCTGCACGCGGATCAGGTCATGGGCGTCTGCGGGATGCTCGGCGGCGGTCATCGGCGTCCTTCGTTGTCGAGGCTGATCGGTCAGCCGGCCTGATTGATACGGAGCAGGTTCCCTGCCGGGTCGCGGAACGCGCAGTCGCGCACTCCGTATGGCTGATCCATGGGCTCCTGCACGACGTCGGCCCCACCCTCGACCAGACGCTCGAACAGGCCGTCGAGATCGTCGCTCGCGAGGGTCAGCGCACCATAGCTGCCCTTCGCGATGAGTTCGAGGATGGTCTGCCGCTCCACGTCGGTGATGCCGGGGTCAGTGGCCGGCGGGTGCAGGACGATCGAGGTCTCGGGCTGGCCGGCGGGACCGACAGTGAGCCAGCGGAGCCCGTCGTACCCGACGTCGTTGCGCACCTCGAAGCCGAGCGTGTCTCGGTAGAACCCGAGGGCCGCATCGGCGTCGGTGTGCGGGAGGAAGGCGTAGTGGATGCTGATGTTCATGGTGTTCACGCTAGATGCGCATCGGTGCGCGGTGCTTCTTGATTCCTGATCGGTCTGGTCACGTGCTTGGCCTGGAAGGACGGGATGCCGTCGACATTGGCGGCGCGTTCACGGTACACCCGGGGTGAGACACCGACCAGCTCGGTGAACCGCGTGCTGAACGTTCCGAGCGACGAGCACCCGACCTCGAAGCACACCTCGGTCACGCTCAGGTCGCCACGGCGCAGCAGAGCCATCGCCCGTTCGATACGACGGGTCATCAGATAGGAGTACGGCGACTCCCCGTACGCCTCGCGGAACTGGCGGCTCAGATGCCCCGCAGACATGTGAACTCCCCTGGCAAGAGCTTCGACGTCCAACGGCCGCGCGTACTCGCGGTCGATGCGGTCCCTCACCTTCCGCATCACGGCGAGCTCGCGCAGGCGGGCGTCGTCCACGGCTGTCACGAGTCGATCCTGTCATGTCACCAGACGTCACGGGGTGACGTTCTGCGACGCGCGATCGAAGCCTCTCCCACAGGCGATCCCGCGGGCGCTACCCTGAGGGCATCCCCACAGGATTCTCTCAGAAAGGGTCCACATCATGTCCGAACCACTCTCCGAAGCGAAGTCCCTCTTCAAGTCCATCCGCGTCGCGCTGGCCGTGTCCGGCGTCATCGCTCTCATCGCCGGCCTCGTCCTCCTGATCTGGCCGGTGAAGTCGGCGGTCATCGTGACGGCGATCTTCGCCACCTATCTGATCATCGCCGGCCTCGTGTACATCGGACTCGGCATCTTCTCGGGCGCCAAGGGCGGATGGTCCCGCGTCGGCCACATCGTGCTGGGTCTCGTCTACATCGTCGCCGGTGTGATCGCCTACGCGAACCTCGGTGCGGCTGCGGCGACCCTCGCGTTCCTCGTCGTCATCTTCATCGGCATCAGCTGGATCGTGGACGGCGTCGTCTCGCTGTCGCTGCTCGGCCGTGACGGTTCGCGCGTGTGGACGCTGCTCTACGCGCTGCTGAGCATCATCGCCGGAGTCGTCGTGCTGTTCTCGCCGATCATCGCCGGCCTGGCGTTCTGGCTGCTCCTCGGCATCTCGCTCGTCGCACTCGGCATCGTGCAGATCGTCCGTGCGATCACGCTCGGCAAGGACGCGAGAACCTTCACCGCCGCGGAGGGCGCGACGGCCTGACGGTCCTGACGACAGCGATCGGCCCCGCCCTGAGCGAAGCAGGACGGGGCCGATCGTCGTTCGGGCGTCCTTCTTACTCTGCGGCGAACGCGCTGACGTCGCCGACGAGCCTCGTGTTGTCGGCGGGCACCGGGTCGACCGCGGCCTTCGCCACCTCGGCGGCGAACTCCGACACGTTGTAGAGCTTGCCCGCGGACTCGCGGCGCTCGGCGATGGCACCGGGGTTGGCACGCTCGAGAAGAGTCGCCGTGATCGTGCCCTCGATCATGTCGCCGGAGACGACGGTGAAGCCGATGCCCTTCTCGGCGAGACCGGGGATGAGCTCCCGGAGCGCATCCTCCCCCGCTCGCTTCGAGAGCGCGACCGGCTCGTACTCGGGCATCGTCGGCGTGGTGCGGATGAAGTGCGCCTGGTGGCTGGTCACGAAGACCACGCGTGCGCCGTCGCCGAGCAGCGGCGTCGCCGCGTTCAGGACGTTGAGCTGGGCGTCGCGGTTCAGCGTCAGGGCGTAGTCCGCGGCCATCCCGGACTCCATGCCGCCCGAGGCATTGAGGACCAGGACGTCGAGCCGGCCGTACTCGGCGCGGATCGCGTCGAACATCTCGGCGACGGATGCCGGATCGGTGAGGTCGGCCCCCACGACGAGCGCCCGGCGACCCAGTTCGCGCAGCTGCGCGGCGAGCTTCTCGGCCCGCGGAGCCTTGTTCCGGAAGTTGATGACGACATCGGCACCGGCCTCGGCCAGGTAGCGCACCGTGTCGGCGCCGATCCCCCGGGATGAGCCGGTGACGAGGGCGACCTTGCCGTCGAGAGATCCTGCGGGAAGAACGTCGGTCACGATGACTCCTGGAGATGGGTGAGATGCCGTGATCGCACGGCTCTCACAGACTATCAATCAGGGCCCGGGGCACCCGAGAGCGTCGACGGCGCGTGATAGGTTGACCGCAAAGGAGGCCGCATGAACGACTTCTCCGTCTTCATCGAACTGATCGACAATTGGGCGTGGATCGGTTGGCTGGTCCTGATCGCTCTCTTCCTCGTGATCGAGATGCTCACTCTCGACTTCACCTTCCTCATGCTCAGCTTCGGCAGCGTGATCGGTCTGGTCGCCGACCTCGTCGGGCTCCCGGTCTGGGCACAGGTGCTGATCGCGGCGGCGGCCGCAGCGTTGTTCGTCCTCTTCCTCCGGCCTCCACTCCTGAAGAGGTTGCGGCGCGGCGAGGACCCCACGAAGTCGAATGTCGATGCACTGATCGACCTCCGTGGCATCGCTCTGCACGACGTCACGCAGATCTCCGGCCAGGTCAAGCTCAGCAACGGTGACACCTGGACCGCCCGCACATCCACCTCTGTGCCGATCCCCCAAGGCTCACCGGTCGCGGTCATCGCGATCAATGGGGCGACCGCCACCGTCCGCCCCGTCAATGACTAGGAGAAACACATGAACGACTCCTCGTTCATCCCGGCCGCCATCGGTTGGATACTCGTTATCGCGGTGATCATCTTCGTGGTGGTCACGCTGGCCCGGTCCATCCGGATCATCCCCCAGGCGACCGCGGGCGTGGTGGAACGGCTCGGCCGGTACCACAAGACCCTCATGCCGGGTCTGAACCTCCTGGTGCCCTTCATCGACCGACTCCGCCCGCTGATCGACATGCGCGAGCAGGTCGTCTCGTTCCCGCCGCAGCCGGTGATCACCGAGGACAACCTGGTCGTCTCCATCGACACGGTCGTGTACTTCCAGGTGACGGACGCTCGTGCGGCCACCTACGAGATCGCGAACTACCTCGGCGCCGTCGAGCAGCTGACGACCACGACGTTGCGAAACGTCGTCGGTGGACTCAACCTCGAAGAGGCGTTGACGAGCCGCGACAACATCAACGGCCAGCTCCGAGTCGTGCTCGATGAGGCGACCGGCAAGTGGGGCATCCGTGTCGGCCGCGTCGAACTGAAGGCCATCGATCCGCCGATATCCATCCAGGATTCGATGGAGAAGCAGATGCGCGCAGAGCGGGACCGGCGCGCGGCCATCCTCACGGCAGAGGGAACCAAGCAGTCCGCGATCCTCGAAGCAGAAGGTGCGCGTCAGGCCGAGATCCTCCGCGCAGAGGGCGACAAGCAGGCCGCGGTGCTCCGCGCGCAGGGTGAGGCCGAGGCCATCCAGAACGTCTTCACGGCGATCCACCAGGGTGCTCCGGACGACAAGCTGCTCGCATACCAGTACCTTCAGATGCTGCCGAAGATCAGCGAAGGCCAGTCCAACAAGCTGTGGATCATCCCGAGCGAGCTCACCGAGGCTCTCAAGGGCATCGGCAGCGCCTTCACGCCGAAGCCCGGCCAGGGCGGCCCGAGCAACACTCTGCCGGGCGCGTGACGCACCCGTACTTCTCGAAGGCACGGCATCCCCGAGTCCTCGCTCACCGCGGTCTGATCACCGCGGCGGGCGAGGATTCCGGCGTCTGGGAGAACACAGCGGCGTCGTTCGCCGCCGCTCACGCCGCCGGTGTCGACTACATCGAGACGGACTGCCAGGTGACGGCCGACGGCGACGTGGTGCTCTTCCACGACGCGACGCTCGAACGTCTCCTCGGCGACCAACGTCCGGTGAGGGAGGTGCGCACGAGGGAACTCCGCAGCGTCTTCGCCGATCATGGCGGGCTGCTCACGGTCGCGGAAGCACTCTCCTCGTTCCCGCGGATCCGGTTCAACATCGATGTGAAGACGGATGCCGCCACGGGACTCCTCGGCCCGATCCTCGCGGAGCACACGCATCGGGTGCTCGTGACGAGCTTCTCCGACGCACACCGTCGCGCGACGATCGCGTCCGTCATGGGAGCAGGTGCCGCGCTCCGGCCTGCCACGTCGGGCGGCAGCCGCACGATCGCCGCATTGCGTGCGGTCTCGTCCCTGCGCCTCTCCCCCACCAGGGTCCTCCGTGAGATCGATGCTCTGCAGATCCCCGAACGGCATGGCGCGCTCACGGTGCTGACCCCGGCGCTGCTCCGCGCCGCGCATCGCTCCGGTGTCGAGGTGCACGTGTGGACGGTCAACGATCCGGACGAGATGAGGCGCCTGGTGGGCCTCGGGGTCGATGGCATCGTCTCCGATCGTGCCGACGTCGCACTGGCCGCGCTCCACCCCGCTGACGGCCCTCGGCGGGCTCTATAACCTCCTTCGCTGGGATTACGCTGTGAATCCCACCGAGAATCCGCTCGCGTTGAGCAGGCGCACAGGCTGGAGCGTTATACCTGACAGCGACGAGAGGACCACAAAATGGCAGATCGCAGCCTGCGCGGCATCCGACTCGGCGCCCAGAGCCTACAGAGCGAAGAGGGCGTCGTTTTCATGGAGCGCCGCGAGACCCACTACTCCTGTGACACGTGCGGACACGTCACGAACCTGATGTTCGCGGCTGACGCCGAGCCGCCGCAGACCTGGGAATGCCGCTCCTGTGGAGCGGACGCCCGCCTGAACGTCGACGGCCAGGCCGTCACGCTCGAGGTCACCGACGAGAAGGCCGCTCGCACCCATTGGGACATGCTGATGGAGCGTCGCACGCGCGCCGAGCTCGAGGAGCTGCTCGAGGAGCGTCTGGCCTTCATCCGTGCCCGCCGCGGTGCCGGCGAAGACCCCACCCGCGAGAAGATCGGGGCCTGACCGCCCGGATCACGAAGCAGCAGGGCTCGAACGAGCCCTGCTGCTTCTCTGTGTGAGGCGGGCGCGGTTCACACCTGCTCGTCGCGCCGCCGCGTGCTGCGCCACCACGCGATCAGGAGCGCGATCAGCCCGCCCCAGACCAGGAGCTGCTGCACCCACGGCCCCAGGATGACGCCCGCCGTCAGCCCGGTGCGCAGCTCGACGTCCTCGAGCATCGCACCAGCCTCCCCGGCATCCAGGCTCGTCACGGTCGAGCCGTCGGGACGGATGATCTGACTCGTGCCGACCGTCGAGATATTCATGACGCTGCGGCCGGTCTCGATCGCCCGCATCCGCGCGAAGGCAAGCTGCTGCAGATTCTCATCGGTCCCGCGGAAGTCGGCGTTGTTCGTCTGGAACACCAGCACCTGTGCTCCGGCGTTCACACCCTCGGTGATCACGTCGTCGTAGATCACGTCGAAGCAGATCGCGAGTCCCACGGGAACTCCGTCGACGTCGACCACCGGTGGATTCTCGCCGGGCGTGTACTCGCGCTGGATGAGTCCGATCAGGTCGGGCGCCAGCGCGTTGAAGAATGCCCGATCCGGTACGTACTCCCCGAACGGCACCGGATGCCGCTTGTCGTGGAGGTGCGTCGCTCCCCCGGCATCGGTCCACAGCATCGACGTGTTGAAGTAGCGCTCGTTCCGCCCGGTCGCGGCGTTCGCGAGCAGGGGCGCCCCGATCCGGGTCGTGATCAGCGTCATCCGTCGAGCCAGCGCCTCGTTCTGGAACGGGTCGGTGTCCAGCGACCCCTCCGGCCAGACCAGCAGATCCACGCCCTCGCCGTACAGCGGGGTCGTGGCCTCGGTCTGCGCGTCGATCACCGAGAACGGCTCGCGCTCGTCGAAGTAGCCGGTGGGACCGTTGCCCTGTACGGCGGCGATCCGCATCGAACCGGCATCCGTTGTCGGGAACAACGGTGTGAAGAACAGGACGAGTACGAGCGCGGCGGGCACGAGGAGTCGCAGAGGAGACCGCCATGCCCGCAGGCGGACCACCTCGATCAGCATGGCGACCAGGAGCACCATGAGGAATCCGAGGCCGCTGACGCCGAACCAGGACGACAGCGGGGCCAGCGGGCTCTCCGCCTGACTCATGCCGATGCGCGCCCAGGGGAAGCCCCCGTACGGGAAGGAGCCGACGAACACCTCCCGGCCGACCCAGAGAGCGGCGACGACGATGGGGAGCCCCAGCAGGCGTCCGGCTGTGCCCGGGAACGCACGCGGCATCCAGCGGTAGGCGAGCGCCGTCAGGATCAATGCGACAGCGGTGAGCCCGCCCTCGACCACGCTCAGCGCCGCCCACGGGATCGGCCCCAGATAACGCGAGGTGAAGGACACCAGGAAGCCGAACAGCACGATGCCGTAGACGAGCCCGACCAGCAGAGCACCTCCCGCACGCCGACCGATGAGCGCGACGAGCAGGAGGGCGGTAGCGGGGAACGCGAGCACCCAGATCGCTGTCTCCGGATAGGCGAGGTTCATCAGGAAGGCCGAGAGCGCGGCGGCGAGCAGAGCAGCCCAGAGCGGCAGGAGAGGGCGCTGGCGCGCCGGGGATTCAGACATCCCTCTCATTCTCACATCGACGAGTAGGAGACGATTCCACGTCGCACGCCGTCGAGCGCCGTGCGAGCCGTCCGCGCGAGAGCACCGTCCTCCGCGACGATCGACAGCTGGTCGAGCAGATCGATCGTCTGCTTCGCCCAGCGCACGAAGTCACCCGCCGCCATGTCGGCGTCGATCAGGACGCGATCGAGCATGCCGCCGCGGGCCCAGGAGTGCATCGCGCCGGCCAGACCGGCCGCGAGCGGCTCGGAACCCGGCAGGTGGTGATCCTTCTCGAGATCGTCGAGCTCAGCCCACAACGTGGTGGTCTTCTCGTACGCGGTGCGGAACGCGCCGCGCGGGAGGCCCCGCTCCCCCGAGTTCGCCTCGTCGCGTCGCGGTTCATAGACGAGGCAGCACGCCATCGCCGCGAGCGACGGGGCGTCGAGTCCGTTCCACAATCCCTGACGCAGAGACTCGGCGACCAGCAGGTCGCGCTCCCCGTAGATGCGGCGCATCGTGCGACCGGCCTCGGTCAGCGCGGGCTCTCCGGATTCGTCAGAGAGATAGTCCAGGGTCTCGAGCACCTCGACCACGCGGTCGAAGACGCGCGCGACGGTGCCGGTGCGCGTCTCGATCTGGCGCCGGATGCGGTCGGTCTGCCGCTTGAGCTTCCAGTAGCGCTCGGCCCAGCGGGCGTGCGCCTCGCGATCCGGGCAGCGATGGCAGGGGTGCCGCTGCATGGCCGTCCGCAGCGCCTGGATGCGCTTCATGCGCTTCTCACGGGCGACACGTGGCGCGCCGGAGTCCTGACGGTACTTCTTCTCGAGGTCGCTGAGCTCACGCCGGATCGCCGCGTACTCGGGGAAGTCTCCGTGCTCGCACGCCATCGACTTCTGATACCCGGCGAGCGACTCCTCGGCCTCCCGCACCTGACGCGCCAGCCCGACGACAGCCCTGTCCGCTTGGAACTGCGCGAAGGACGACTCGAGGATCTGCCGGGCACGCGCCTTGCCGAACAGGTCGATCAGATTGACCGCCATGTTGTACGTGGGGCGGAAGCTGGAGTTCAACGGGTAGGTCCGCCGCGATGCCAATGCGGCGACGGCCTGCGGATCCATGCCCTCGGTCCACTGCACCACGGCGTGTCCTTCGACATCGATGCCGCGTCGGCCGGCACGCCCGGTCAGCTGCGTGTACTCCCCCGAGGTGATCGCGACCCGGGCCTCGCCGTTGAACTTCTCCATCTTCTCGAGCACGACCGTGCGGGCGGGCATGTTGATGCCGAGAGCCAGCGTCTCCGTGGCGAAGACGACCTTGACGAGCTTGAGGCGGTAGAGCTCCTCGACGACCTCTTTGAAGGCGGGCAGGAGTCCGGCATGATGGGCGGCGACGCCCCGCTCCAGATTCTCCAGCCAGTCCCAGTAACCGAGCACACCGAGGTCCTCGTCCTGCAGCGATCGAGTGCGTTCCTCGACGATCGCGCGGATCTCCGCCTTCTCCTCCGACGAGGTCAGTCGGATGCCGGAGCGGCGCACCTGCTGCACCGCCGCGTCGCAGCCCACGCGGCTGAAGATGAAGAAGATCGCCGGCAGCAGGTTGGCGCGCTCGAGGAGCTTGATCACATCGGGGCGATCCATCCGCTCGATGCGGCGCAGGTTGGACGGCCGTACGGGCCGCTGGCCACCGCGCGGCGGTCGCTTGGCCTGCCGCCCGGCATGCCTGTTGCTGACGTACGACTGCACCTGACGATTGTTCTCGTAGTTCGAACCCGTGAAGGAGCGGATCCGCATCAGTTCCTGATTCACCTGCGCGGTCGCGATGCCCGCCCGGTCGTCGAACAGTGGGAGCAGGTCGTCCCTGACCAGCACGTGCTGCTCGAGCGGGACGGGCCGGATCTCCGAGACGATCACCTCGGTGTCGCCGCGCACGGTGTCGAGCCAGTCGCCGAACTCCTCGGCGTTCGACACGGTCGCGCTGAGGGAGACGAGCCGCACGTGCTGCGGCAGGTGGATGATCACCTCTTCCCACACCGCACCGCGGAACCGGTCGGCGAGATAGTGGACCTCGTCCATGATGACGTACCGGAGGTCGCGGAGCGCCGCCGAGTCGGCGTAGATCATGTTGCGCAGCACCTCGGTCGTCATGACCACGATGCGTGCGTTGCCGTTGATGTTGGTGTCGCCGGTGAGGAGCCCCACCTCATCTGCGCCGTAGACCTCGACCAGTTCGCGGAACTTCTGGTTGGACAGGGCCTTCATCGGCGTCGTGTAGAACGCCTTGTCACTCGGAGACTGCATCGCGAGATGGATGGCGAACTCGCCGACGATGGTCTTGCCCGCTCCGGTCGGCGCGGCGACGAGCACACTGCGGCCGGCTTCGAGTGCGTGGCAGCCAGCGACCTGGAACGGGTCGAGCTCGAACTTCTGGCGCGCGGCGAAGGCGTTCGTCGCCGGGTTATCGGCAGCCTCTCGCGCTGCCGCATATCGCTCGGACGGCGAACTCATGCAGCGTCCGGCAGAAGCCCCGCTGCGGCGTCGCGCTTGCGCTTGCGGCGGTCGAAGAGCAGGGAGAGCCCCGCGGCCGCGAAGAACAGGACGATGAGGATGCCGGCCAGCATCAGCATGCTGATCACGTCGGCAGCAGGCGTCGCCAGGGCCGCGAAGACCGTCGCGATGATGATCGCGATGCGCCAGCCCTTGAGGATCGCGCGTCCGGACATGACCCCGGCGAAATTCAGCGCGACGAGGAACACCGGGAGCACGAAGGAGACCCCGATCACGATCATCAGCTTGAAGATGAAGTCGTAGTACTCCTGCGCCTGGTAGAAGTTCGTCCCGCCTTCGGGCGTGAAGCCCCACATCAGCTCGATCACGTGCGGCATGATCACGATGCCGAGGTAGCACCCTGCGAAGAAGAGCGGCACGGCGGCGGCGATGAACCCGATCGTGTACTTGATCTCCTTGCGGGTGAGCCCGGGCATGATGAACGCCCAGATCTGCCACAGCCATACGGGCGCGGAGATGAACAGGCCGATCGAGAAGGCGATCCGCATGCGCATGTCGAACGCGGCCGTCACGGTGCCGAAGTTCAGCGCGCTGAAGTTGTCACCACGCTTCTCCATGATGACGCGGATGGGTTCCGTGATCAGGTGGATGACCGGATCGGCGATGATGAACGCGACCACCATGCCGACGACGAGCGCGAGCGCCGCATACATCAGGCGTTTGCGCAGTTCGACGAGATGTGCGCCCAGCGACATCCGCCGATCCCGATCCGCCTTCTGCTTCACGGTCGGTTCGATGGTTGCCACGGTCGGTCAGGCGCGAGGCGGAGTCTCAGGGTCGACGCCGGAGTCCTTCACCGTGGTGGGCTCGGCGACGACGGCGTCGGTGCGCGTCGCGTCCTCGTCCTTCATGGCCTTCATCTCGCCCTTGAAGACGCGGGCCGACTGGCCCATGCTCTTCGCGAGCGCCGGCAGCTTCGCAGCACCGAACAGAAGGAGGATCACGGCGAGCACGATGAGCAGGTGCCAGCCTTGCATTCCAGCGAACATGTCAGGATTCCCGTCTTCGGTAAGCTTTCGCCCCAGTCTACAGATCAATCCTCGTGATCGGGGCGGTGATAGAGCGCGAGTCCGGATGCCGCCCACTCGCGGGTCGACGACCGCGCGACACCCGGCTCCAGGACCTCCATGGCCCCGCCGAAGCGCGCGGCGAGACGCTTGATGCCGCGGGGATCGGCCAGGTGGACGTGCGCGGTGACCGAGCCGTCGACGGCTTCCAGCGTGGTCGCCGGCAGGAATCCGCTGAGCAGAGGTGCGAACCGCTCGGAGACGCGCACCGTGACCTCGCGCTCGTCGTCGAGGCCGGCGAAGGGCTCGGGGACCTGATCCCCGCCGTGCGTGATCGGGATGTCCGTGAGCTTCGGCTCACTCACCCGGTCGAGGTGGAACGTGCGCATCGCCTGTCGGAGATGGCACCAGCCCTGCAGATACCACTGGGCGTTGGTGATCAGGATCTGCACCGGATCGACCGTCCGCGTGGTCGGGGCGGCATCCGGTGCCTGGTACGTGAAGGAGATGGCGACGCCGTCCTGCAGCCCGCGCGCCACGACCTCGCGGACCTCGTCGACCGCGCTGGGAGCCACCACGACGTCGGCCGGCGCGTCGGCTGCGCCACGGGACAGCTTGGAGATCAGCCCCGCGACGAGGCCGGAGTCCGAGACCGCCGGCACCGCCGCGACCATCTGGAGGCCGGCGAGCAGCGCAGCGGCCTCGCGTGCCGTGAACCGCGGAACCCGGCGGAGCGCCACATCGTTGGTGATCTCGATGACGTCCTCGAGGTCGAGGAGGTCCCAGTTGATGTCGAACATCTCCTGCGGCTGCTGCCAGTATCCGGATTCGCCGGGAAGGCCGATCACCGTGAGCTTCTCGACCATCCCGCGCATCTCCTGGGGCGTGACGCCGAATTCCGCCGATGCCTCGGCGAGCGACACCTGACCGTGTTCGAGCAGATACGGCACGAGGGTCAGGTAAAGACGGACGCGCTCGGCGGCGAGGAGCGGCTTGGGCTGGGCGCTCATCGGGCCTCCTCACGTTCCGCATGCGCATCGACGACGGCCTGGAGCCGGGCGATGACGGCATCTCGCAGCGCCGCGGGCTCGACGACGCGCACCTCCGGTCCGTACGAGGCCAGCTCGTCGGCGAGGATGTGCAGGTCGACGAACGGCACCGTGATGCCCTGCGCCGCAGGCGTCGCTCGCCGACCGAGGCGCAGCGCCGCCTCGGTGCCGGGTGTGACCTCCAGCAGCGCGGCGTTCTCCGCGGAGACGCGCTCGAGTCCTGCGAGAGCGCGCTCCCCCGCCCCATCGCGCAGCGCGGGATCGAATGTCGTGGTCGTCACCTTGACGTCGCCGACGATGCGGCTGAGCAGGAACATGCGGTCCTCATCGATGTCGACGTCGACCCCGAAGACATGCCAGCGCGCTTCGTAGTCGACGAGCGCCAGCGGACGGATGCTGCGCCGACGCGGCACCGCCTCTCCCGGCTTGAGGTACTCGAAGGCGACCACCCTGCTCTTCTCGATCGCGTCCTGCAGCGGCGCGAAAGCCGCATCGCGCGCAGTGATCCGCGGAGCGAAGCCGATGATCGGCTCATCGCCGTCGATGCCGAGCGCCCGGATCTTGCGCACGCCGGACTGCGCGTCGCCCGAGGCGGACTCGGCGCTCCAGACACTGCCCGCGAGGCGGAGCACGGCGAGCTCGGCCGGAGTGAACTCGATGTCGGCGGGCAGGTCGTATTCCGCCTGCGGAATACGGTAGCGCGCCTCGCGGAGATCGTTCGGGTCTGCGGCGTCGCCGATGGTCTCGATCGGCACCCCGAGCGACCGCAGCTCCTCCTTGTCGCGCTCGAACATCTTCTCGAGAGCATCCGACCGCGTGCCGGCATCGGCGCGCTGACGGTAGCCGGAGAC
Organism: Microbacterium sp. A8/3-1; assembly: GCF_040267695.1. NCBI lineage: Bacteria > Bacillati > Actinomycetota > Actinomycetes > Micrococcales > Microbacteriaceae > Microbacterium > Microbacterium sp. A8/3-1. The sequence goes on from NZ_CP158357.1 coordinate 840,365, forward strand.
GTTGTCGAGGATCTGCTGCTTCGTGAGCCCGATCTCCGTGGCCATGAGCGCCACGACGAGATTCGTCAGGCGCTCCTCCGCGGGAATCCGGGCGGCCATCACTGGGTGGGCGCCGTCACTGCGCCCAGGATGTCGACCACGACCACCGTGGAGGGAGATCCGTCGGCCTCGGGGAAGACGACGAGGACCTGCGACCCGACGGTCGCACCGATGAGCTGCTCGGGAGCCGCGCTGATGCTGGCCTCCGTGCCCCACGTGTTCGTGGTCACCTTCTTGTCGTCCCAGCCGACGCTCATGATGTTGGAGACGACCGCGTCGCCCTCCTTGACCTTCGGGCCGTCGCCCTTGATGAGCGTCTGCGTGACGGTCTTGGTCGGTGCCGGAACGTCGGGGACGATGATCCCGGGAGTGCCGTCCGGAGCGCGCACCACTGTGGGCAGACCGCTGGCGTCGTTGAACTGCAGCGCACCGGTGGCCTTCGACGGCATGACATCGAGCACATCGACGACTGCCACGATGGTCTCATCCTTGGCGAGACCGAATGCCTCGACGTTCTGCTCCCCGAAGTCCTCCGGGGTCAGCACGGCGAGGACGCGGCTGCCCTCGGTCGCGCACTCGAGCACACTCGACAACCCGGCGGAGCGCTGGGCCCAGTAGTCGATGCTGTGCACCCGACTCCCGTCGCCGTTGAACTCGGACTGGTAGAGCTTCTTGCCGCTGTCGCCGCCATAGAACGCGATGTCCAGCACGACGGGCTGGAAGTCCGAACCCAGCGCGAGGCCATCGCCCACGGTGACATCAGCGAACGAGGTCTTGTCGGTCTTGACCGGTCCGAAGACGGAGACGTCCGGCAGAGACCCGAGGTCGCCGCTCACGTCGGCGATGTTCAGGATCTTGTCGTCGCCGCCGCGATCGCACGCAGCACCGTCGGAGGAGGCCGACGCGGTGCAGCCCGTCAGGGCGAGGACGGCGAGGCTGAGGGAGGCCAGAACGGCGGACGTTTTACGCACGCGTTCCAGTCTATTCCGTCGCGTGCTCCGATTCGCGCGAAGCAGCAGCAAGGCGCGCCCCCTCGGCCGCCTTGCCCGCCTCCCTGGCGCGCTTGCGCAGGTTCTTGTCGTTGATCTCCCGGTCGCCGACGGCTCCGGGAGTCCAGGCCTCCACGTCGTCGTCACCGTAGCTGCTCTTGGACGCGCGGCGCTTGACCGACGGCGCGACCGCGCCGGGAGCGAGGCGGCGGGCGGTCAGGAGGAATCCGGTGTGCGCGACCATCCGATGGTCCGGGCGCACGGCGAGTCCTTCGACGTGCCAGCCGCGCACCATGGTCTCGGACGCATCGGGATCGGTGAAGAGGCCGGTCCCCCTGATGTACTCGGCCACGCGGGAGAGCTGCGTCGCGGTCGCGACGTAGCAGAGCACCACGCCTCCAGGGGTCAGTGCCTCCGCCACGGCATCGATGCATTCCCAGGGGGCGAGCATGTCGAGCACGACGCGGTCGACGGTGCCCGCAGGAGTCTCGGCGGGGAGGGATTCCACCAGGTCGCCGACGACGACGCGCCAGGTGTCCGGATGCCCGCCGAAGAACGTCTCGACATTGCCCCGGGCGACATCGGCGAAGTCGTCGCGGCGCTCGAAGGAGATCAGTCGTCCGACCGGCCCGATCGCGCGAAGGAGCGACAGCGACAGCGCGCCGGAGCCCACACCGGCCTCGACGACCGTGGCGCCGGGGAAGATGTCCGCCTGCATGACGATCTGCGCGGCATCCTTCGGATAGACGATCGCGGCACCGCGGGGCATCGACATCGCGAAGTCCCGCAGCAGCGGGCGCAGGGCCAGATAGTCGTGTCCCGAGCTGTTCGCGACCACCGAGCCATCGGGGAGGCTGATGAGGTCGCGGTGGCGGAGCACGCCCTGGTGCGTGTGCAGTTCGCCGTCTTCGCGGAGGGTCACGGTGTGCAGGCGGCCCTTCGGCCCCGTCAGCTGGACACGGTCGCCCACGCGGAAAGGTCCGCTCGGTCGCTGGGCAGCGGAATCCGTCATCGGATGACCTCCGTCATGGCGTTGTTCGCGTCGAACAGGTCTCCGAGGTCCGACACGCCTCGTCCGGCGAGCGTCGGCCAGAGCTCGTGCGCCCCGAGGTCGTCCAGCGGGACGATGTGCGGGACGCCCAGCGTGACGGCGCCGGAGGCGAGACCCGCACGCACGCCGGTCGGCGAGTCCTCGATCACGACGACCTCGGTGATGTCGACGTCGAGAAGGGCGGCAGCCTGCAGGTAGGGCTCAGGATGCGGCTTGGGATTGTCCACGTCGTCGCCGGCGACGACGATGTCGAAAGCCTCGAAGTCGATCAGGTCGACGACGTTCAGCGCCATCCGGCGGAGGGACATCGTGACCAGCCCCGTGGGGATGCCGGCATCCCTGAGCTCCGCGAGGAGCTCGCGTGCCCCGGGACGGAACGGGACGCCCTGGGTGCGCAGCGACTCCTGCACGACATCGGTCAGGTGGGAGACGATCGCCTCCGGCTCCATCGCCACGCCGGCGTTCTGCAGGATGATCGCGCTGTCGATCAGACCGCTCCCGACCAGCTGCAGGGCGTCCTCATGGGTCCACGACCCGCCGAAGGACTCCACCAGCGACGTCTCCGCCGCCATCCAGTACGGCTCGGTGTCGACCAGTGTTCCATCCATGTCCCAGAGGACTGCGCGGGGCTTTCTGCTCACTGAACCCATGCTAGCCCGGTGCCGCCCACATCCCGCCGCCGCGGACTAGCCTGGAGGGATACGTCCTCGATCTCGAAGGGAGCCCATGATGGATGTTCTCGGTTCACGCATCGTCATCGCCGCCTTCGACGGCTGGAACGACGCGGGCGAAGCAGCCAGTGGCGCCGTCGAGGCGCTGCGTTCGTCGTCGGATTACGAACTCGTGCATTCGGTCGACCCCGAACTGTACTTCGACTACCAGTACACGCGTCCCTCGACGCAGATGGATGCGGAGGGCCGTCGCCAGCTCAAGTGGCCGGAAGCCGGCCTCTGGCGCCCTCGCGATCCCGGCCCTGGGCCCGAGTTCTGGCTGCTCACCGGAGTGGAGCCGGCGCGCACGTGGCAGGCCTTCGCCTCGGAGTTCATCGACATCGCCCTGCGCGACGACATCACCGGACTCGTGACCATGGGCGCCATGCTGGCGGATGTCCCGCACACCCGCCCGATCTCGATCTTCGCCTCGAGCCAGAACGAGCAAGTGCGTGAGGCCCATGGCCTCGAGCGATCGCTCTACGAGGGACCCGTCGGCATCCTCAGCGTCTTCGAGCACTTCGCGGAGAGCGCGGGCATCCCGACGGCGGGCCTGTGGGCGAGCGTGCCGCACTACGTCGCCTCCGCCACGCCCTCCCCCAAGGTCACTCTCGCGCTCCTCGACCGTCTCGAGGAACTCACCGGTGTGGACGTCGACCGCAGCCACCTGCGGACCGAAGCGGCCGCGTGGGAGGCGTCGATCGATGCTGCGGCGTCCGAGGACGAGGACATGGCGGAGTACATCCGCCAGCTCGAGCGCACCCGGGACACGTGGGACTCCCCCGAGGCGTCCGGAGATGCGATCGCGCAGGCGTTCGAGCGCTATCTGCGCCGTAGGGGCGACGCCCCCGGCGATCACAAGCGCTGACGCGGCTCAGGCCGCGATGACCCCGGTGCCGAGCAGGATCAGCAGCACCGTGCCGAGCAGGATCCGGTAGATCACGAACGGCAGGAAGCTGCGCTTCGAGATGAAGTTCATGAAGAACGCGATCACTCCGAGTGCCACGACGAACGCGATGCCGGTCGCGGCCAGCGTGTCGCCGAACGAGAAGAACGAGGGCTCTCCCCAGCTCTTGAACACCTGGTAGAAGCCGCTGCCGAAGACTGCGGGGATCGCGAGCAGGAACGCGTACCGGGCCGCGGCGGCGCGCTCGTAGCCGAGGAACAACCCCATGGTGATCGAGCCGCCCGAGCGGGAGACGCCGGGGATCAGGGCGAGAGCCTGAGCGAAGCCGAACGCGATGCCGTGCGGGTAGGTGAGATCGCCGAGCTTCCGGCGCTTGGCCCCGACGTGGTCGGCGATGCCGAGCAGGATGCCGAACACGATGAGCATGATCGCGACGATCCACATGGAGCGGAACACGGTCTCGATCTGGTCCTGGAAGAGCAGTCCGAGCACCACGATCGGGATGCTGCCGATGATGATCAGCCAGCCCATCCGCGCATCCGGGTCGTTGCGTGGAACACGTCCGGCGAGCGAGCGGAACCACTGCGAGACGATCCGCACGATGTCGCGCCAGAAGAAGACCACGACCGCGGCCTCGGTGCCGATCTGCGTGATGGCGGTGAATGCCGCGCCCGGATCCTCTCCGGAAGGCAGGAAGGTGCCCAGGATGCGCAGGTGGGCGCTGGAGGAGATGGGCAGGAACTCGGTGAGTCCCTGGACGATGCCGAGGATGAGGGCTTCGAGCAGGTGCATGGAGGGCCTTCTGGTGTGAGGAGGGCGCGGAAGCGGGTGGGGCTGCGGTCAGTACGTGCGCAGCAGATCGGCCAGCACGCGCTGGCCGAAGACAAGCGATTCTACGGGCACACGCTCGTCGACGCCGTGGAACATGCCTGTGAAGTCGAGGTCGGCCGGCAGCTTCAGCGGGGCGAACCCGTAACCCGTGATGCCGAGGTACGCCAGCGCCTTGTTGTCGGTTCCGGCCCCGAGCAGGTACGGGATCACGGGGACACCGGGGTCATGGCGGCCGATGCTCGCGACCATCGCCTCGACGAGCTCTCCCTCGAACGGCGTCTCCATGCCGATGTCGCGCACGACCGTCTCGATCAGGATGTCGTCGCCGATGATCTGCTGGAGTTCGGCGAGCACGTCGTCTTCGGTGCCCGGGATGACGCGCACGTCGATCAGCGCCTCGGCGCGCTCCGGGATCACGTTGTGCTTGTACCCCGCCGTCAGCGCGGTGGGGTTGGACGTGGTCCGGAAGGACGAGCGCAGAAAGGCCTCGGCCGGCCCTGCGGCTGCGGCGAGAGCATCCGGATCGTCTGTGCTGCGGCCGGTCAGGTCGCTGAGCCCCTGGAGCAGTGCCTCGGTCGTGGGCGTCAGGCGGAGGGGCCAGCGGGTGCGTCCGATGGCGGCGACAGCCTCGGCGAGCTTCGTGACCGCGTTGTCGTCGTGCAGACGACTGCCGTGACCCGCGCGGCCCTTGGCCACCAGGCGGATCCAGATGAGGGCCTTCTCGCCGACCTGCAGCAGGTACGCGCGCCGGTCATCGACGGTGATCGAGTAGCCCCCGACCTCGCTGATGGCGGCCGTGGCGCCCTCGAACCACTCGGGGTGGTTCTGCACGACCAGCGCGGATCCCTCCACGCCGCCGTTCTCCTCATCGGCGAAGAACGCCAGGACGAGGTCGCGCTCGGGCTGCTCCCCCGCACGCAGGATGTCCGCGACGGCCGTCAGGATCATCGCGTTCATGTTCTTCATGTCGACGGCCCCGCGGCCCCAGAGCATCCCGTCCTGCACCAGACCGGCGAACGGGTCGACGCTCCAGTCCTCCGCCATCGCCGGAACGACGTCCAGGTGGCCGTGCACGACGAGGGCGGGCTTGCTGCTGTCGCGGCCCGGAACCCGTGCCATGACGTTCGTGCGGCGTGGGATCGGCTCGTAGTACTCGACGTCGAGTCCGAGGCCCTCGAGGTAGGCGCCGACGTACTCCGCGGCCTCGCGCTCGCCCTTGGCGTTGCCGCCGCCGAAGTTCGACGTGTCGAACCGGATCAGGTCGCTCGCGATGCGGACGACCTCGGGCAGGGAGGGATCGGTCATGCCTCCAGGCTACCGAAGCGGCGAGCCACGCCCGGGCGTACGGCTCGGTTCGAAGCGCGCTCCATTACGTGCTAATCTCATTCTTCGGTCGGCAACGATCATCCAAGACCTGCGCGGGTGGCGGAATGGTAGACGCGCTACGTTGAGGTCGTAGTGCCCGTAAGGGCGTGGGGGTTCAAGTCCCCCTCCGCGCACAGGTAAGAAGAAGGCCCCTGATCTCCGGATCAGGGGCCTTCTTCGTGGTCCGGGCGCGTGCCCGCATTCGGGGTCAGGCCACGCCGACGCCGAACGCGAGCCCGAGCGCGTAGGTCACGGCGGCCGCACCGAAGCCGATCGCCAGCTGACGCAGCGCACGACGCAGGGGCGGACCGCCGGAGAGGACGCCGACCATCGCGCCCGTGCTCAGCAGGGCGATGCCCACCAGAACCAGCGCGAGGATGACGGCGGCGGCGCCCTGCAGGCCGAAGATCCACGGCAGCACGGGGATGATCGCGCCGGAGGCGAACAGCAGGAAGCTCGAGATCGCCGCTGTCCAGTCGCTGCCGACGATCTCGTGGTCGCTCCCGGGCACGCGCACGGGCCCGGTCGCCGCGCGACGAGCGCCGGCTTTGGCCGCCTCGACGATGCGGTGGGCGCGCACCAGAGCCTCCTCCTGCTCCATGCCGCGGGCACGGTAGACGAGGGCGAGCTCGTTCTCGTCGATGTCGAGATCGCCCGCCGCGTCGGCCGCATCCTCGTTGGCCTCGGTCGCGGCGAGCAGCTCGCGTTGGGAGCGCACCGACACGAATTCTCCCGCGCCCATCGACAGGGCACCGGCGAGGAGGCCGGCGATGCCGCTGAAGAGCACGAACCCGGAACTCACTCCGGTCGCGCCGATGCCGAGCACGAGGGCGAGATTGCTCACCAGGCCGTCGTTGGCACCGAAGACCGCGGCACGGAACGACCCGGAGAGCCGCCGCCGGCCTCGGGCCGCGAGACCGCGGACCACCTCGTAATGGATCTTCTCGTCGGCGCGCATCGCGGGCGTCGCATACTGCTCGGCGTCGTACGGCGATCGCGCCTCGGCGCTCTGCGCGAGCGCGAGCACGAAGATCGACCCGAAGCGGCCGGCCATCCAGCCGAGCAGGCGCGAGCGGATGCCGGCCCGCGGCAGGCGCTTCGGCTCCCCGCCGAGAAGGTCGAGCCAGTGCTGCTCATGCCGCCGCTCCGCATCGGCGAGCCGGAGCAGGATCTCCTGCTCCTCCCCCGTGCGACGGGCGGCGAGCTTCTGGTACACCGAACCCTCGGCGCGCTCCTCGACGAGGTAGCGCGCCCATCGGCGGTGATCAGCGGGTGTCGGCTCTGCTGCGGTAGGCGCTGTCATGGATCCTCCAGGCGTCACGAAGCCCGGTGCGCGGGCAACCGTTCCACGCTAGCCGCGCGAGCACACGCGAACCGCGCTCAGACGCGGATTGCCAGCATTTCGGGGATCCGAACGCCGGCTAGGAGCGGACGCGCTTGCGCAGCACGTCGATGCGGGACTGCAGCTGCGTCACGGTGGCCTGTGCCACGGCGGGTCCTCCGCAGATGCGGCGGAGCTCGGCGTGCACGGCACCGTGCGGTTCGCCCTTCTGCCGCGCGTACAGGCCGACGAGACTGTTCAGCAGCTGGCGCTGCTCCTTGAGCGTGCGGTGGAGGGGTGCGGGCAGGGTCGTCGTCTCGGTCGGCCCTGCAGAGGCCTCACGCGCCTCGCGCAGGCGCGACTGACGGGTCTGACGCTGCATGAGCAGCTCGTGCACGTGCTCGGGCTCGAGGAGCCCGGGGAACCCGATGAACTCCTCCTCCTCCGGGGTGCCGGGCTCGGCGAGCTGGCCGAACTCCTGACCCTCGAAGACCACACGGTCGAAATGGGCGACCGAGGAGAGCGCCTGGTAGCTGAACTCCTGCGTGAGGGCGTCCGAGGCCTCATCCTCGCGATTGGCGCTCTCGAGAAGGGAGTCCTCGAGGCCGTCGTCGTCCTTCGACTGGCGATCGAGGGCGTGGTCGCGCTCCTTGTCCATCTCGCCCGCGAGCCCCATGAGCACGGGGACCTGCGGGAGGAAGACGCTCGCAGCCTCGCCACGACGGCGCGCTCGCACGAAACGACCGATGGCCTGCGCGAAGAAGAGCGGCGTCGACGATGACGTGGCGTACACACCGACGGCCAGTCTCGGCACGTCGACCCCCTCCGACACCATGCGCACCGCGACCATCCAGCGCTGGTCGCCGGCGCTGAACTTCTCGATCCGCTCCGAAGCGGTCGCGTCGTCGGAGAGGACGACGGTCGGCTGTTGCCCGGTGATGCTGTGCAGGATCTTCGCGTAGGCGCGTGCCACCGTCTGATCCGTCGCGAGCACCAGGCCGCCGGCATCCGGCACATGATGGCGGATCTCGGTGAGGCGACGATCGGCCGCCGACAGCACGGCGGGCATCCACTCGCCCTCGGGGTCGAGCGCCGTGCGCCAGGCCTGCGACGTGACGTCCTTCGTGTTGTCCTGACCGAGGTGCGTCTCGAGCTCGTCGCCTGACGTGGTGCGCCAGCGCATCTTGCCGGCGTACATGTGGAACAGCACGGGACGCACGACGCCGTCGGCGAGAGCGCGCCCGTAGCCGTAGTTGTAGTCGGTGCGCGAGATGCGCGCGCCGGATTCGTCGGGGTGGTACTCGACGAACGGGATCGGCGCGGTGTCGCTGCGGAACGGGGTCCCCGACAGCAGCAGTCGTCGCTTGGCCGGCCCGTACGCGTCGCGGATCGCGTCGCCCCAGCTCAGCGCATCGCCGCCATGGTGCACCTCGTCGAGGATCACGAGCGTCTTCGCATCCTCGGTCAGATGACGGTGGACCGACGACTTCGCCGCGACCTGCGCGTAGGTGACCACGGCGCCGTGATAGTGCCTCGCCGGCGCCCAGTCGCTGTTCCGGAAGCGCGGATCGAGACGGATGTGGACCCGCGCCGCCGCATCGGCCCACTGCGTCTTGAGGTGCTCCGTCGGGGCGACCACGATGATGCGATTGACCTCGCCCATGCGCATCATCTCGACCGCGAGCGTCAGGGCGAATGTCGTCTTGCCTGCGCCCGGTGTCGCGGCCACGAGGAAGTCGCGCTGGTCGGCCTCGAAGTACTGCTCCAGAGCCTCCTGCTGCCACGCTCGCAGCTTGTTCGCCGTTCCCCACGGGGCGCGCTGAGGAAAGGACGGAGAGAGCATCGAGTCCACGATAATCGCTCCCACCGACACCGCGGCGCACGCGGCTCGCCGCATCCGGCACCCCTGCCGCGACACGCCGTCGGCGGGGTAGGCTCGTTCACTGCGCTGCGGCCACCGCCCGGCGCACCCGTTCGCGAAGGAGAGCTGGATGACCAACCAGGATTCGACTCGGACCCCCTACATCCCCAACGAGAGCGTGCACCCGTGGCGCCGTTTCGTCGCGGTGGGCGATTCGTTCACCGAGGGCATCGGCGACCCCGACCCGAACGCACCCGGCGCCCACCGTGGCTGGGCCGATCGGGTCGCCGAAGTGCTCGGCCAGCAGGTCGACGACTTCGCCTACGCGAACCTCGCGGTGCGGGGGAAGCTCATCGCGCAGATCGTCGCCGACCAGATCGAGCCCGCTGTCGCCCTGCATCCCGACCTCGTCTCCATCTGCGCCGGGGGCAATGATGTGATCCGCCCCGGAACAGACCCCGATGCGATCGCCGCGCAGCTGGAGGATGCCGTCGCGCGTCTCGCCTCCACCGGCGCCGCCATCCTCCTCTTCACCGGCATCGACACGGGCTTCACCCCCGTCTTCCGTGCATTCCGCGGCAAGGTCGCGATCTACAACGAGAACGTGCGAGCCATCGCCGAGCGCCACGACTGCATCGTCGCGGACCAGTGGGCACTCAAGGTCGTGCAGGACATGCGCTTCTTCGACGACGACCGCCTGCACTACAACGCGCTCGGTCACCACGAGGTCGCGCGCATGGCGTTGCGGGCACTGAACGTCCCGAACGACCTCGAGGCCATGCAGCCCGAGCCGCTCCCGGTGCGCACCTGGCGTGAGGCGCGCTCCGAGGACTTCGGCTGGGCGCGCGAGCACTTCGTGCCCTGGGTCCTCCGTCGGCTCCGCCACCAGTCGTCCGGCGATCACATCGCGGCGAAGCGTCCCGATGCCTCCCCGATGATCCGGCTCCAGAAGGACTGATCGCCGGCGCCCTCAGCGCTTCAGCGCCCAGAGCGCGACCGCTGCGGCGGAGGCGACGTTGAGCGAGTCCACTCCCCCGCTCATCGGGATCGTCACGACGTGATCGGCGCTGTCGATCGCGGTGCGGGAGAGACCGTCGCCCTCGGCCCCCATCACCACGGCGACGCGCTCCCGGCGGAGGTCGACGTACTCATCCAGTGTGATGGCGTCGTCTTCGAGCGCCAGAGCAGCGATGTCGAAGCCGGCGGCATGCAGACCCGCCACGGTCTCCGTCCAATCGCTGATGCGCGTCCACGGCACCTGGAACACGGTCCCCATGCTCACCCGCACGCTGCGTCGGTACAGCGGATCCGCACCGCCGGGCGACACCAGCACCGCGTCTGCGCCGAGACCGGCCGCGGCACGGAAGGCGGCACCGACGTTCGTGTGATCGCCGATGTTCTCGAGGATCAGCACGAGACCGGCGCCCTGGATGACCTCGCGGACCGTCGGCAGCTGCGGACGGTGCATCGATGCGATCGTGCCGCGGTGCACGGCGAACCCGGTGACGGCTTCGGCCACATCGTCCGGCACGACATACACCGGCACGTCGAGGGCGCCGACGATTCCCCGGACGTCTTCGATCCGGCGTTCCTGGACGAGCAGGGAGCGGGGGCGGTGGCCGGCAGCGACCGCACGGGCGATGACCTTCGTCGATTCCGCGATGTACAGCCCGTCCGGCGGTTCCCGCAGAGTGCGGAGAGCCGTGTCGGTGAGACCGCGGTAGTCGTCCAGTCGGGGGTCTGCGGCGTCGGCGACGGAGATGAGTTCCACGGGAGCCACTCTGCCACCCGGCGGATGCCTCGGGGCACCGCCCACCCCCGCGACACGTCGTAGACTCGCTCGGGGAGGTCCTGTGAGCGCATCGAGCACTGCCGAGCTGTCGGCGACACTCGCCCAGGCGGCCCGGTTGCTCCGTGGCCGGCGAATCGCTCTCCTGACCGGCGCGGGCATCTCCACCGACTCCGGCATCCCCGCCTATCGCGGTGAGGGTGCGCGGACCCGCAGCGATCCGATGACGATCCAGACGTACCTCGGCGACGAGGCGGCCCGGCGACGCTACTGGGTCGGCGGTCACCTCGGATGGCGCGCCTTCGCGCGCGCCACGCCCAACCCCGGCCACGTGGCCCTCGCCGAGATGGAGGCCGCCGGTGCGGTCTCGGGAGTCATCACGCAGAACGTCGACGGCCTGCACCTCCGTGCCGGCAGCTCGCACGTCATCGAGGTGCACGGCACGATGCGTCGCGTGCTCTGCCTGCACTGCGGCCAGGTCTTCGACCGCCGCGACGTGGCTGTGCAGATCGAGGAGCTGAACCCCTGGATCACGGTTCCGGAGAACGTCGCGCTCGCCCCCGACGGCGATGTGCTGCCGGAGAGCACGGAGGGCTTCGTCATCCCGACCTGCACCGTGTGCGACGGGATGCTGAAGCCCGACGTCGTGTTCTTCGGCGAGTATGTTCCGCAGGATCGCTTCCGCGCCGCGGAGTCCCTGCTGCGCTCCAGCTCCGCGCTCATCGTGGCGGGCTCCTCGCTCGTGGTGAACTCCGGGGTCCGTCTCATCGAGCGGGCCCGCCGCCGCAGCATCCCCCTGATCATCGTCAACCGCGAGCCGACCCGCGCGGATGCCTGGGCCGATCTCACGATCGCCGCCGGCACCAGCGACGTGCTCCCCGCTCTCCAGGAACTGCTCTCGTGACATTCATCACCCTCATCCGCCACGGCCAGACCGACTGGAACCTCGCCCGGCGCATCCAGGGCTCGACCGACATCCCCCTGAACGACAAGGGACGCGCCGATGCGCACCGCGCGGCCGGTCATCTCGCCGTGACGCCGCACCACGCGATCTACTCGAGTCCGCTTCTCCGCGCGAAGGAGACCGCCGAGATCATCGCGGCAGAGCTCGGGCTGGAGCTCGCGGGCGTCGTCCCCGACGTGCGGGAGCGCGAGTTCGGCGAGGGCGAGGGGATGCTGGTCTCCGAGTACATCTCGACCTACGGCGACTGGCATGCCGAGGTTCCGGGCGCTGAATCCCTGCACGCGGTCGGCGTGCGCGCCATCGCCGCCCTCCATGCGATCGCGCGCGACTCCCGGCGCAGGTCTGCTCCCCTGGCCGAGTCCGTGCTGGTGGTGGCGCACGGCGGCGTCATCCGCTCGGTGATCGATCAGGTCTCCGGAGGCACGCTGCCGCGCGAGGGCGAGGTCATCGCGAACGGCTCGGCGCATCGCTTCGAGGCGTCCCCCGGCTCCCTCCGACTCCTCGAGGAGTCGCTGGTCATCTGATCAACTGACGCGGGCCACGACGGACCGTGCGTGCCGAAGGACCGGCTCGTCGACCATCCGGCCCTCGAATCGGAAGACCCCGCGCTCCTGCTCCGCAGCGGCGAGCACCGCGCGCGCCCACACGACCGTCGCTTCATCGGGCAGATACGCCGCGCGGATCACGGCGACCTGGTTCGGATGGATGCAGGCCGTGGCCCGGAACCCGGACGCCGCGGCATCCGTCGCCTCCTCCTCGAGACCCTGCACGTCGTCGAGGTCGATGTGCACCGCGTCGATGGCCGCCTTGCCGTGCGCGCCTGCTTCCAACAGCACGCGCGAACGGGAGTAGCGGGCGATCTCGCGATAGGCGCCGCCCGGTGTGCGGGACGACGTGCCGCCGAGCGAGGCCACGAGGTCCTCCGCGCCCCACATCATCGCTTCGACCAGCGGATGCGCGGCGATCTCGCGGGCCGCATGGATGCCGCGGGCCGTCTCGCACAGCGCGATGAGTGAGAACCGATCGTCGAACGCCGCAAGGCCCTCGGTGCTCTCCGTCTTCGCGACCATGATCGTGCGGAACGGCGTCTGTTCCAGTGCCTCGAGATCGGCGGCGAAATGCCCGGTGCTCGGGGGGTTCACCCGCACGATCACGCGCTCGGGATCGATGTCGGCGTGGATCAGGTTGACCCGCGCCGCGGCCTTCGCCTCGGGCAGCACAGCATCCTCGAGGTCGAGGATCACGGCGTCGGCGCGTTCGAGCGCGGTGCGGAAGCGCTCCGGACGGTCCGCTGGGCAGAACAGCAGGGCGGGCCCCAGGTCGAACGACGTCACGCGGATCCCTCCGGAAGACAGTGCACGAGGACGCTTCTCGTGGCGGTGGCGACGACCGTGCCGTCCTGATTGCGCCCGGTGTGCGCGATCTGCACGATGCCCTGACCGGGGCGCGACGACGACAGCCGCTTCTCGACGATCACGCTCTCGGTGTAGAGGGTGTCGCCCGCGAACAGCGGATGAGGGAAGGTGATGTCGCCGAAGCCGAGCTGCGCCACGAGGGTGCCCTGGGTCAGCTGCGCGACGGAGGCTCCGACCATCGTCGACAGCGTCCACATGGAGTTCATCAGCCGCGCATGGAACGGGGCCTGCGCATCGGCGAACGCCGCGTCGAGGTGCAGCGCCTGCGTGTTCATGGTCAGCGTCGTGAACAGCACGTTGTCGGCCTCCGTGGCCGTGCGACCCGGACGGTGCAGATAGCGGGCGTCGGCCGTGAACTCCTCGAAGTAGAGGCCTCGCTGGATGATGTCCTCTGGCATGTCGCCCACGCTACCCGGCGAGTCCGAGCCCTCGGGCGATGACCAGGAGCTGCACCTCGGTGGTGCCCTCGCCGATCTCCAGGATCTTCGAGTCACGATAGTGCCGTGCGACGGGGAACTCGTTCATGAATCCGTTGCCGCCGAAGATCTGGGTGGCGTCCCTGGCGTTGTCCATCGCAGCCTCGCCGGCGACGAGCTTGGCGATCGCGGCCGCCTCGGCGAACGGCTTGTCGGCGTCGCGCAACCGCGCCGCGTGGTGCCAGGCGAGCCGCGCCGTGTGCACGCGCGCCCGCATGCGCGCCAGCGTGAACTGGGCGTTCTGCCGGGTGCTCAGCGCGCTGCCGAAGATCGTGCGACTCTTCGCGTAGTCGACGGCGGCCTCCAAGCACCCTTCCGCCGCACCCGTGGAGAGCGCGGCGATCGCGATGCGGCCCTCGTCGAGGATGCTGAGGAAGTTCTTGAATCCGCGTCCGCGCTCGCCCAGGAGGTTCGCCGCCGGGACCCGCGCACCCTGGAAGCTCAGCGGATGCGTGTCGGAGGCGTTCCAGCCGACCTTGTCGTACGGCGGCTCGACGGTGAAACCCGGCGTGCCGTTCGGGACGATGATCGTCGAGATCTCCTTGCGGCCGTTCTCCACGCCGGTGACCGCGGTCACGGTCACGAATCGCGTGATCGGCGTGCCGGAGTTGGTGATGAACTGCTTGGACCCGTCGACGACCCACTCGTCGCCTTCCAGCCGGGCGGTGGTGCGCGTCGCACCCGCGTCGCTGCCGGCTTCCGGCTCGGTGAGGCCGAAGCCGGCGAGGGCTCGACCGGCGAGCAGATCGGGAAGCAGCTCCTGCCGCTGCTCCTCGGTTCCGAAGCGGTAGATCGGCATCGCTCCGAGGCTCACTCCCGCTTCGAGGGTGATCGCGATGGACTGGTCGACGCGGCCGAGCGCCTCGATGGCGATGCCGAGCGCCATGTAGTCGCCGCCCTGGCCGCCGTACTCCTCGGAGAAGGGCAGGCCGAACAGTCCCAGATCGCCCATCTGCGCCACGACGTCCATCGACAGCGTGTGCGTACGATCGGCTTCGTACGACTGGGGCGCGACGATGGTCTCGGCGAACTCGCGCACCATGGCGGCGAGCTCGCGCTCCTCTTCGGACAGGTCTTCCATCATCAGCTCTCCTCCGTCGTCACACGCGCGACCGGCTGGTCGCGCCGAACCTGATCGCCCACGGCGACCAGCAGATGAACCACGCCGTCATGCGGCGCGAGCACCGGGTGCTCCATCTTCATCGCCTCGATGGCGATCAGCGGCGTGCCCGCCATGACGCGGGCACCGTCCTGCACGTGCACCGCGACGACGCTCCCCGGCATCGGCGCTCGCGCCTCCGGCTCGGTCGCCGACGTGCCTCCGTCATGCGCGACGAGCCGTCGTCGCATCCGCTCACGGCGGTCGAGTGGCAGGAGCCGGACGGTCCGCCCGTCCTCGGCGACCCACACGGCACCGTCGGCGTCGACGGCGGCGTGCGTGCGACCGCGCGATGCTCCGTCGTCCTCGGACGGCGCCTCGATGATCTCGTCGTCGTCCGTGAGGACGGCGAATGCTTCACGCTCGATCGGAACCGCGCCCAGACGCCAGCCGGGACGATCGCGCCAGAGCGGGCTCGTCCTGACCGGCTCGGGGCGCGACGGCGCTGCCGCGTGAGCTGCCGCGAGCATCGCCGCGGTGGGCTTCTCCGCGGCGACCGGCAGCAGCGATTCGATCAGTCCGGTGTCGAGATCACCGGCGATGACGCGCGCGTCACGGCAGAGCTGGCGCAGGAAGGAGATGTTCGTGTCGACGCCGAGCACGACGGTCTGGGAAAGCGCCTCGTCGAGCCGACGGAGCGCCGTCGTGCGATCGTCGGCGAAGGCGATGATCTTCGCGATCATGGGGTCGTAGAAGCCCGTGACCTCGCTGCCCGTCTCGATCGCGGCATCCACGCGCACGCCCACAGGAGGGTCGAACAGCAGCACGGTCCCGGTTGACGGCAGGAATCCGCGTTCGGGCGATTCCGCGTAGACCCGCGCCTCGACAGCATGTCCGCGGAGGGCCGGCGTCACGTCGAGTGGCAGACCGGCGGCTGCGCGCAGCTGCAGCGCGACCAGGTCCAGACCGGTGACCTCCTCGGTGACCGGGTGTTCGACCTGCAGACGCGTGTTCATCTCGATGAAGAACACGTCTTCGGGGGAATCCGCGTCGACCAGGAACTCCACGGTCCCCGCGCCGACGTAGGACACGCTCTCGCCGGCCTGCACGGCTGCGGAGAGAAGGCGCTCGCGCGTCTCGGCCGGGATTCCGGCCGACGGCGCCTCCTCGACGACCTTCTGGTGCCGCCGCTGCAGCGTGCACTCCCGCTCGCCGAGGGCGATCACGGTGCCGTGGGCGTCGCCGAACACCTGGACCTCGATGTGCCGGGGGCGTCGGATCAGACGCTCCAGGATCAGGGAGTCATCGCCGAAGGCGGCTGCCGCGACGCGTCGAGCCGAAGCCAGCGCTCCGGCGAGACCCCCGGCGTCCGCCACGATCTCCATGCCTTTTCCGCCCCCGCCCGCGCTGGGCTTGACCAGGAGGGGGAAGCCGACACGCTCCGCCTCCTCGGCGATCTCGCCGTCGGAGAGCCCCCTGGCGTCGAAGCCGGGGACGACCGGAACGCCGTAGCGCATCACATGATCGCGCGCCCGTGCCTTGTCGCCCATGATCTGCAGTGCCTCGACGGACGGTCCGATGAAGACGATCCCGCTCTCCGCGCAGGCCTCGGCGAGACCCACACTCTCGGAGAGGAAGCCGTAGCCGGGATGGATCGCCTGCGCCCCCGTGGCGCGAGCCGCGGCGATCACCGCGTCGATGTCGAGATAGGACTCGGCGGCCGGTGCCGGGCCGATGCGCACGGCCGCATCCGCTTCGCGCACGTGGGGCGCTGCGGCATCTGCGTCGCTGTAGACGGCGACGCTGCGGATGCCGAGCTCGCGCAGCGTGCGGATCACGCGGCGCGCGATCTCTCCGCGGTTGGCGACGAGGACGGTATGGAAGCTCATGGCACTCACATCCGGAAGACGCCGAAGCGCGGTTCGGGCAGCGGACTGCGGGCGACGACATCGAGGGCGAGGCCCAGGAGGTCGCGGGTCTGCGCCGGGTCGACGATGCCGTCGTCCCAGATCCGGGCGGTGGCGTAGTACGGCTCGCCCTGCTGCTCGTACTGCTCACGGATAGGCGCCTCGAACGACGCACGGTCCTCGGGGGTCCATCCGTCGCCGCGGGCGGAGAGCTGATCCTCCTTTACCGTCGCGAGGACGGATGCCGCCTGCGCGCCGCCCATCACCGAGATGCGGCTGGCGGGCCAGGTCCAGAGGAAGCGCGGCGAGTACGCACGGCCGCACATGGAGTAGTTGCCGGCGCCGAACGATCCGCCGATGATGACGGTGAGCTTGGGCACGCGGGTGCTGGCGACGGCGGTGACCATCTTGGCCCCGTCCTTCGCGATCCCGCCGGCCTCGGCATCCGACCCGACCATGAATCCGGTGATGTTCTGCAGGAACAGCAGCGGGATGCCGCGCTGATCGCACAGCTCGATGAAGTGCGCTCCCTTGAGCGCCGACTCGCTGAACAGCACGCCGTTGTTGGCCACGATCCCGACGGGATGCCCGTGCAGGCGGGCGAATCCGGTGACCAGGGTCGTGCCGTACTCCACTTTGAACTCGCGGAACGTGTCGCCGTCGACGAGTCGCGAGATGACCTCGCGCACGTCGTAGCCGGCGTTCACATCGACGGGCACGACGTCGTAGAGCGACGACTGCTCCGTCGGCGGACGACTGTCGAGCACCTCCCAGGCGGGTGTCTGAGGCGGCGGCAGCGTGGCGACGATGTCGCGGAGGATCTCGAGGGCGTGCTCGTCGTCTTCCGCGAGGTGGTCGACGACACCGCTGCGCCGGGCGTGAAGCTCTCCCCCGCCGAGCTCCTCCGCCGTCACGATCTCACCGATCGCGGCTTTCACGAGAGGCGGGCCTCCGAGGAAGATCGTGCCCTGTCCACGGACGATGACCGTCTCATCGCTCATCGCGGGGACGTAGGCCCCGCCGGCCGTGCAGGAGCCCAGGACGGCGGCGAGCTGCGGGATCCGCTCCGCGGACATCCGCGCCTGGTTGAAGAAGATGCGTCCGAAGTGCTCGCGGTCGGGGAACACCTCGTCCTGCTTCGGCAGGAACGCGCCGCCCGAATCGACGAGGTAGAGGCACGGGAGGCGGTTCTCGAGGGCGATCTCCTGCGCGCGGAGGTGCTTCTTCACCGTCAGCGGGTAGTACGTGCCGCCCTTGACGGTCGCGTCGTTGCAGACCACCATCACGTGGCGGCCGTGGACGAGACCGATGCCCGCGATGACCCCCGCACCGGGGGCCTCTCCCCCGTACAGCCCGTCCGCGGCGAGCGGTGCGACCTCGAGGAAGGGGCTGCCCTCATCGAGGAGGCGTGCCACGCGATCCCGCGGGAGCAGCTTTCCCCGAGCCAGATGGCGTTCACGGGACGCCTCGGGTCCCCCGCGCGCCGCTGTCGCAAGGCGCGCCCGCAGTTCGTCGGCGAGCGACTCCTGGGTTGCCGGCATCGTGATGTCCTCCTCGACCCACGTCGCGCCGGTCGATGGCCCTGGCGCGTGCATGCATTCTCGGTTAGTGTTCACTAACCCGTTGATTCAGGTTAGCGAGGATTAACTGAGATGACAAGCCCGGTCACCGCCCGAGACCGCGCGAAGGCCGAGCGCTCCGACGCGATCCTTCACGCCGCCGCTCGGCTCTTCGCCGAGCGCGGCTACACGGGCGTCAGCCTCGAGGACATCGGCGCTGCGGTCGGCGTGTCGGGCCCTGCCGTGTACCGCCACTTCGCCGGCAAGCAGGCGCTGCTCGGCGCGGTCCTGGTGAAGGTGAGTCAGGACCTGGTCCACGGCGGTCAGCGGGTCGCGGACAGCGCATCGACACCCGACGAGCGGATGCCGGCGCTGATCCGGTTCCACGTGGACTTCGCGCTCGGGAACGCCGAGGTCATCCAGGTGCAGGATCGTGATGTCGCGCACCTCTCCGAGGCGGATCGCGCGGAGGTCCGGCGCCTGCAGCGCGCCTACATCGAACTCTGGATGGACGTGCTGGCGCCTCTCCACCCGACTGCTGAGGACTCCCCCGCTCACCGCGATGAGCTGAGGCTCCGCGTGCAGGCCTGCTTCGGCCTCATCAACTCCACCCCGCACAGCACACGGGCCGCCGCTCGACGGCACGCCGCCACCGCGAGCGTCCTCGTCGCGATGGCGGATGCCGCTTTGCGAGCCGCTATCTGAAGAGCATCGCGCGGCCCGGCTCCTGAAGGACATCCGCGACGTCCTTCAGGAATCGGGCGCCCTCGGCCCCGTCCACGAGCCGATGGTCGAACGAGAGGCTCAGCGTCATCATCTGGCGCAGAGCGATCTCACCGCGGTACTCCCATGGCTGCCGGCGCACGGCGCCGACGGCGAGGATGCCGGACTGCCCGGGCGGGAGGATCGGCGTCCCCGCATCCACGCCGAACACGCCGATGTTGGAGATCGAAAAGGTGCCGCCGGCGAGCTCCGCCGGCGATGTCTTGCCGGATCGAGCCGTCTCGGCGAGAGCCTTCAGAGCCCCGGCCAGTCCGGTGAGGCTCAGCTGATCCGCGTCGCGGATGTTGGGGACGATCAGCCCTCGGTCCGTGGCCGCGGCGATGCCGAGATCGACGAAGTTGTGCTGGACGATCTCGCCTGCCGCCTCATCCCAGCGGGAGTTCAGCCCCGGGGTGCGCCCGAGTGCGAGACACACCGCCTTCGCGATGACGGCGAGCGGCCCGATCCGATGCTCGCCGAGCGACCGGTCTTCGCGCAGACTCGCCAACAGGTCCATGGTCGCCGTCACATCGACGGTGTGGAAGACGGTGACGTGCGGGGCCGTAAAAGCGCTCTGCACCATCGCGGCGGCCGTGTGCTTGCGGACGCCGCGGATGGGGATGCGGGTCTCGCGTTCCCCCTCCTGCGCGGCCGCGAACAGCGCGGCGGGCGTGGCCGGAGCCGTCGGCTCCCCCAGCGCCGGCGCGGTGACTGCTGCGGAGACCGCGCCGACGCGCTCCGCGTAGGCGTCGACGTCGTTGCGGGTGATCAGTCGATCGCCGACCTCCGCCGCGACCAGAACCAGATCGATGCCGAGCCGCTTGGCGTGGGCACGGACCGGCGGGGTGGATCGGGGACGCTCGATCACGGTGTCGGTGCTCGCCGCAGGTGTGGCATCGTGCGGCGCCGCCTCGAGCACCGCCGTGTCCGACACCGCGGATGCCGCGCCTGCACGACGCGCGCGCCGGGCAGGACGACCGGCGCTGGTCGGCGCGGCACCGTATCCGACGAGGTTCGGCTGCGCCTTCTCGCCCGCATCATCCTGAGGGGCCGGCTCATCGGCGCCCTCCACGTCGAAGTCGATCAGCGGGGCGCCGACGGCCACGGTCTGACCCGCTTCGGCGTGCAGCGTCGCGACTGTTCCCTCGTAGGGGGAAGGCAGCTCCACCACGGCCTTCGCGGTCTCGACCTCGGCGAGCGTCTGGTTCAGGGTCACCGCATCGCCGGGGGCGACGAGCCACTGCACGACCTCCGCCTCGGTGAGTCCTTCACCGAGGTCCGGCAGGCGGAACTCCGCGTTCATGCGTCTGCTCCCGTCAGGCTGTTCGGCCGGTCCAGCACGCGGTCCACCGCGTCGAGGAGCCGGTCGAGGTCGGGCAGGTGGTACTTCTCGAGCTTCGCGGGGGGATATGGGATGTCGTGTCCGGTGACGCGGAGCGGTGCCGACTCGAGGTACTCGAAGCAGCGTTCCGTGATGCTCGCGATCACTTCGGCGGCGACGCCCGCCTCACGCGAGGCCTCGTGTGCCACGACGACCCGTCCGGTCTTGCGAACGGATGCCGCGACCGAGTCGTAGTCGATCGGGGAGAGCGAGCGCAGGTCGATGACCTCGAGCGAGATGCCCTCGTCCTCCGCGGCATCCGCCGCCTGGAGGGCGGTCGACACCATGGCGCCGTAGGTGATCAGAGTGGCATCGGAACCGGCGCGCACGACGCGCGCGAGCCCCATCGGCGACGCATCGGCGAGAGGGGCTGCGAGGTCGACCTCGCCCTTGTGGTGATACAGGCGCTTGGGCTCGAAGAAGATCACGGGATCATCGCTGGCGATGGCCTGGCGCAGACTGCGGTAGGCGTCCTCCGGGTTGGACACCGCGATGACGCGGAGTCCCGCGGTGTGCACGAAGTAGGCCTCGGGCGATTCGGAGTGATGCTCGGCCGCACCGATCCCACCCGCCCACGGGATGCGGATGGTGATCGGCATCTTCGCCCGCCCCTGCGTGCGGTAATGGAGCTTGGCGACCTGTGCGACGATCTGGTCGAACGCCGGGTACACGAATCCGTCGAACTGGATCTCGACGACCGGACGGTAGCCGCGGAAGGCGAGTCCGACCGCCATGCCGACGATGCCCGACTCCGCGAGCGGGGTGTCGATCACGCGAGAGGCACCGAACTCGTCCAGCAGTCCGTCGGTGATGCGGAACACTCCGCCGAGCTTGCCGATGTCCTCACCGAGGAGGACGACCTTGTCGTCGTCGCGCATGGCCTGGCGGAGACCTGCTCCGAGGGCCTTGCCGAGAGTCATCTCCGTCATGGTCACGCCTCCACCTCGAACGTCGCGAGGTAGGCCGCGTACTCGTCGCGCTGGCGCTCGAGCCCCGTGTGCGGCTCGGCGTACACACCGTCGAAGACGGCGAGCGGCGGGCGGGTGACCATGCCGAGGCAGGCCGCGCGCATCTCCTTGGCGACGGCATCCGCGGCCGCCTGGGTCTCGGCGACGTGCGCGTCGCTGAACTCCCCCGTGCTCCGCAGGTACTGCTCGAGCCGCGCGATGGGGTCGCGGCGGCGCCAGGATTCGAGCTCGGCGTCGTCACGGTAGCGCGTCGGGTCGTCCGCGGTCGTGTGCGGTCCCATCCGATAGGTCACGGCCTCGATGTACGCGGGTCCCTTGCCGGAACGCGCGTGGTCGAGCGCCCAGCGCATCGCCGCCATGCACGCCAGCACATCGTTGCCGTCGACGCGCAGGCTCGGGATGCCGAAGCCCGGGGCGCGCCCGGCGATCGGGAACTGCGACTGCACCGCCACGGGCTCGGAGATCGCCCAGTGGTTGTTCTGGCAGACGAAGACGACGGGCGCCTGGTAGGAGGACGCGAAGATCATGGCCTCGTTGACGTCACCCTGGCTGGTCGCGCCGTCGCCGAAGTACGTCACGGCGACCTCGTCCGCGCCCTCGTGGCGGATGCCCAGGGCGTAGCCGACCGCGTGCAGCGTCTGCGCACCGATGATGATCTGGAGCGGGGCCACGCGGAGCGCCTCCGGGTCGTGTCCTGCACCCTCCTCACCGCGCCACATGCGGACGTAGTCTCCGGGCTGCGCGCCACGGGCGTAGATGACGCCGGTCTCGCGGTAGCTCGGGAAGACGTAGTCCTGCGGGGCCAGTGCCCTGGCGGTGCCGATCTGCGTCGCCTCCTGCCCCTGGCACGGTGCCCAGAGGCCGAGCTGACCCTGCCGCTGGAGCGCGACGCCTTCGGAGTCGATGCGGCGGAGGATCACCATGTCGCGGTGCAGGGCGCGCAACTGGGCGGCATCCACATCGGCCACGAAGGCGTCCAGCCGGGGGTTCACGATGCGCGATCCGTCCGGGGCCAGGATGCGCTCGGAGAGCTCCAGATCCTGTGCGGTGTCTGCGATGGGCGTGATCTGCGGTGACATCATCGTCCTCCAAGTCCTCAGCGGCCCTCGTGGGGTACTCGCGGCGGCACCGGCGACATCACCGGCCTGCTCTGAGGCTACGTCTGCTCAACACCTCGCTCAAGCAATTGCGATGCGCTTGAGCATGTTGCTCAATTTCGGCGATCTGGCGCCTGCTAAGGTTTGGCACTATGCCTGGACTGGACCGCATCGATCTCGAACTCCTCGCCGCACTCGCCGACGACCCGCGCATCACGATCGTCGCGCTGGCCGAGAACCTCAAGCTCTCGCGCAACACGATCCAGGCCCGGATGGCGCGTCTCGAGCAGACGGGGGTCTTCCTCTCCTACGAGCGCTCCTTCTCCCCCGACGTGCTCGGCTTCCCGCTGCAGGCGTTCGTCAACATCGGCGTCCGGCAGCCCGAGCTGCCTCGTATCATCAACGAGCTCGCGCGCATCCCCGAGATCGTCCAGGCTCACGGTCTGAGCGGTTCGATCGACCTTCTCGCGCGCGTGGCCTGCCGCGACGCCAGACACCTCTTCGACACCGACGCCCGGATCCTGTCGATCGAAGGCGTCGAGAGGACCGAGACCTCGCTCGCGATGGGCGAGGTGATCCCGTTCCGGGTCGCCGGCCTCATCGGCCTCGCGCGACGGGAATCCTGAGGAATCGGCGGACAGCCCCGGCGGCCTCGGCCGGGGTCTCGTAGTGGATGAGATGCCCGACGTGGGCGATCTCCACCAGCGTCGCGTCGTCGAACAGCGCGGCCAGCGTCCGCTCGGCCTCGATCGGCGTGATGTCGTCGCGCTCGGCGGCGACCAGGAGCGTCGGAACCTCGATGTCCGAGGCGAACTCCCGCACGTCGTGCGACACGCTCGCCACGAACGCGTCGCGCAGCACGTCCCGGTCGGAGAACCGCGAGAAGTACGTGTCGTGCTGATCGTGGATGAAGCGCCGTAGCGCCGCATCCTTCGTCTTCGCCATCGTGATGCTCATCACCCGCACGATGACCCGGTTCCGCAGCAGTGCGGTCCCGAGCCGCTCCGGAAGGCGGGCACCGAGCGCGTAGTAGAGCACGGCGAGCCGCGTCATGAGCCCCTTCGGGCCCTCCAGAGCCGGGGCGCCGATCGGATTGAGCAGGATGAGGCGCGGCGTCGCCAGGCCGCCGGCGACCGCGGCGGCCGTCACGATGGAGCCGAAGGAGTGGCCGAGGATGACAGCTCCCGGCGCGACGGCGGCGGTGAACTCGGTCAGCCACGCTGCGTACTCGTCGAGGTCGTGCGTGCGTCCGGGAAGCGGCGCGGACTCGCCGAACCCCGGCAGGTCGGGGGCGATCACCCGCACCTCGGGAAGGTAGGCGAGCACGGGCTCGAGGCCGTGATGTTCGCCGCGGAAACCGTGCACCGCCACGACGGTGGTGTCGGCATCCGCCGGTCCGTACTCCCAGTACGCGGTCACGCCGCCGCGCACGGCGACCTCGTGCCGCTGCACCGGCAGGCGGCGAAGTCGGTCGGCGTAGGGCGATGGCACCGTCATGCTCCGAGTCTACGAGCCGCAGTGCGCCTTCTCCTGAATGTCCGACGGCGGCTCTACGGTGAAGGCATGTCACCCGGTGCTCCGCTTCCCGCCTGGCTCACCCGTGTCGCGGTGTTCGACCTGGAGACGACCGGCATCGATGTCGCCTCCGACCGCGTGGTCACGGCTCACGTCGGGGTGCTCGATGCCGAGGGACGACAGATCGCGGCGCGCTCCTGGCTCGCCGACCCGGGAATCGTGATTCCCGACGGCGCGACGGCGGTGCACGGCATCACCACCGGATACGCACGCGAGAACGGCCGCCCCGCAGGCGAGGTCATCGCCGAGGTCACGTCCGCCCTGCGCTCCCTCCTCGATCAGGGCGTGCCGGTCGTCGCCTACAACGCCGCCTACGACTTCTCCCTGCTCGCCCATGACGCCACCCGGCACGGGGTCGAGCCGCTCGTCGATCCCGCGCCCGTGATCGATCCCTTCGTCATCGACAAGGCCTACGACCGCTACCGTCGTGGCAAGCGCACCCTCGAGGTCGTCGCCGAGCACTACGCCGTCCCTCTCGACGATGCGCATGAGGCGTCGGCCGATGCGATCGCCGCCGGGCGGGTGGCTCAGGCGCTCGCGCGCCAGTTCTCGCTGCCGCCGACGCTGACCGAACTGCACACCCGTCAGATCGGCTGGGCTCGCTCGCAGGCCGCGAGCCTGACGGAGTACTTCATCAGCGTCGGCCGACTCGATCCCGAGGAGCACCTCGACGGCAGCTGGCCCGTGCGGGCCTCTCCGCCGACGACGGATTGAGCGTCTCGGTTGTGCGGGTTCTTCCCACGCGGCCGGTTCGACTACTCTCCACATTGGCGCCCATTTCGCGCGGTGTGAGGAGGAAGCAGGCGATGCAGTTCACGTCCAGGAACGTCGACGACGTGGAGTCCACCTGGCAGCAGTACGTCCCGTCTGCGGCGCTGCAGAAGGTCGACCCGCAGCGATTCCGGTTCGATTGGCGATCCGCCGATCTCGGCAGCGCGACGCTCGTGAGGTACGACCTCGCGGCACAGGTCCACTCCACCGCCGAACCGCGCGACCAGCTCCTGGTGTGCCGCGTCGACTCCGCCGATGCTCACGTCTGGTCGGAAGGGCAGACGCTCGACGCCCGACTCCCCTGGTTGACCGACGGCGCACAGGTCCAGGCGCGATGGCACCGCTCGGCGCGCGTCAGGGCATTCGTGTTCGACCGCGAGGCGGCGCAGGAGCGCGCCAGGCAGTTCACGGGTGACGACGGGATCGAGCTGCGCGCTCTCGGACTCGCGCCGCGCTCGGCCGCTGCGGCAGCGCAGTGGGAGCGGATGTTCCACTACCTCGATGCCGCTCTGGGGGATGAGACCGGCGACGACCGCCTGCTCCTGTCCGAGTTCGAGCGGCACGCGCTGATGATGACGCTGTCCACGTTCCCCACGACACTGGCGGAGTCGATGCGGCGACCTCCGCAGCGCTCCGGTGCGCCGATGACCGTGCGGCGCGCCCTGTCCTACATCGAGGACAACGCGCATCTGCCGATCACCGTGGATGACGTCGCGGGCGCGTCCTTCATCTCGACGAGAGGCCTCCAGTACGCCTTCCGCCGCGCCCTCGACATCACGCCGACCGATGCACTCCGGCGCGCGCGGCTCGACGGGGCGCGTCGAGATCTCCAGAACGGCGAAGGCGCCTCCGTCCGCGCGATCGCTCGTCGGTGGGGCTTCAGCCATCCGTCCCGCTTCACCGCGGCCTATCGGGAGGCGTACGGCGAGGCGCCCTCCCTCACCTCGGATCCTGCTCGCCGCGTGACACCAGGCGAAGACTCTGTTCGTCCGTGACGGCGGGTTCCGATCCGTGGCGGAGACGGTCTCACGCGTTGACTAGAGTTCAACCATCCCCCGACCGCCCGTCGGTCCGCACTGCCGTCCCCGAGGAGTTCCATGAGCCACGCGCCCGTCATCTCTCGAGACGCCTGCTGACAGATGGGAAGCCTCTACTACGGCGATGCCCAGGATCCGATCCAGATCGAGGACCGCGCGCTCGCCCATCTCAAGGTCGTGATCGCCACCAAACTCCGGCGCAATGAGAGCTTCACGCTGTCGTGGCGACACCCGGAGGGCGACGCGCCCGGACGCTCGACCCTCTGGCTGCACCCCTCGATCCCGCTCCGCTTCGTCTTCCAGGAGCCGGAGACCCCGGAGCTCAGCCGCAGCTGGATCGAGGATCTCGCGCACTCCGCGAACTCGAGCGGCGGGATCACGCTCGTCGACGAGCACCTCGAGAGCGCTGCCACCGACTGACGGCCGGTGCCGATGGTAGGGCGGGCGGGACTTGAACCCGCGATCGTTGGGTTATGAGCCCACTGCCTTAACCAGCTTGGCCACCGCCCCGTACACGTTCCAGCCTAGCGGCCGGTCCGAGTCACACCGGAGACGCGGCGGCGTGGGTCTGCAGGTGGCCCAGGTAGATCTCGGCGTTGGCGATCAACCCGGCGCGCTCCTCTTCGCTGAGCGACCGGCGCACCTTCGCGGGGACGCCGGCGACGAGGGAACCTGCCGGGACCTCCGTCCCGCCGAGCACGACGGCGCCGCCCGCGATCAGGCATCCTTCGCCGATCACCGCGCCGCTGAGGATCACCGATCCCATCCCGACGAGCGAGCCGTCGCCGATGGTGCAGCCGTGCACGACGGCGTTGTGTCCGATCGACACCTTCGAGCCCACGACGACGGGGTGCCCGGCATCCACGTGCACCGACACGTTGTCCTGCACATTGCTGCCCGGCCCGATGACTATCCCGGCGGAGTCGCCGCGCAGCACCGCGTTGTACCAGACGCTGGCGCCTGCCGCGAGGGAGACGTCGCCGACGATGCGCGCACCCGCCGCGACGAACGCGGAGGCATCGATCGACGGGGTGCTGTCCGGCAGGGAGAGAACGGAGGCGTCGGAGGCGATGGTCATGAGGTGAGACTACCCTCACTTCCGCGGAATCACGCGGAAGTGAGCCGAGCCTCAGCTTGCTTGCGGAATGTCTGAGCGTGAGTAGCGTTGTCTTCAACAGATACGAGATTTCGCTTTTGAGGAGCAGAAGATGAGCAAGGCACAGACCGTTTCCACCACCGCCGTCGACCCGACCGTCGCCGCCGGCGCCGCGCAGTTCCTCTCCCCCGTCGTCCTCGGCCTCCAGGCGCTGACCGTCAACGGCAAGCAGGCCCACTGGCACGTGCGCGGCGCGAACTTCGTCGGCGTCCACGAGCTGCTCGACACGATCGTCGCGCACGCCGGCGACTTCGCCGACACCGCCGCAGAGCGCATCGTCGCCCTCGGACTTCCGATCGACGCGCGCGTGAGCGCCGTCGCGGCGAAGGCCGGAGCGACCGGCGTCCCCGCCGGCTTCACGCAGTCCGATGAGCTCATCCGTGCGGTCATCGCCGACATCGACGCGATCCTCGTCGACGTCCGCGCCGCCGTCGACGGCCTCGACGAGGTCGACCTGACGAGCCAGGACGTCGCGATCGAGATCCAGCGCGGTCTCGACAAGGACCGCTGGTTCCTCGTCTCGCACATCGCGGCCTGACCACCATCACGAAAGGGCGGGACTCGGGATCACCGAGTCCCGCCCTTTCGCGTGCGGGGGCCTACCGCGTGTGCGTGACGCGACCGGCGAGAAGCGTCGCGACGACCGGCATCTCACGCAGACGCGGCGCCGTCGCCGTACGCGGATCCTCGCCGCAGAGCACGATGTCCGCCGGCTCTCCGGGCCGGAGCGTGGAGCGCACGCTCGCCTCGATCGCCTGGTCGACGGTCAGTGACTCCTCCGGATGCCACGGGGCTCGGTCATCGTCGGTCCGGGCCACGGCCGCAGCGATCGCCTGCCACGGGTCGAGTTCTGCCACGGGGGCATCCGAGCCGAATCGGAGCTCCGCTCCGGCGTTGCGCAAGGACGCGAGCGGGTAGCTGATCGCCGTCTGCTCCGCCCAGTGCTTCGCGACGAGATCGCGGTCGTCGATCGCATGCTGGGGCTGCACGCTCGCGGCGACGCCGAGCCGCGCGAACCGGGCGAGATCCGCGTGTCGCACGAGCTGCGCGTGCTCGATGGTTCCGACCGCGCCGGAGACCGTGAACGCATCGAGCGCCGAGGTGATCGCTCGGTCGCCGATTGCGTGCACAGCGACGGCCAGGCCGGCACCGGTGGCCCGGGTCAGCAGTTCCACGAGCGCGTCCGACGGAACGGTCAGCATCCCGAAGTTGTGCGGATCACCGGGATACGCGTGCGAACAGGCAGCCGTCCTGGTGCCGAGCGAGCCGTCGGTGATGACCTTGAGGGACCCCACTCGGATGAGTCCGCGCCCCGTCTCCGGACTGTCCGAGGGTTCGTGCAGCTCCCCCGTCTGGAGACCGGACGAGATCGCTCGATCGAGGTCGAACGGGTACATCGCGAACTCCACACGGTGCGCGGCGAAACCGGCTTCGACCCGTCGGGGCCAGGCGTCGGCGTTCCATGCCATGTCGAAGTCGACGAGTCCGGTGATCCCTCGCGCCGCCGCACGGTCACCGGCGCTCCGCACCGCCCGGTCGCCGTGTGCGGGATCGGCGGCGTTGAGACGCCGGGAGATCTCGAAGGCGTCCTCCTCACGCAGAATTCCGTCGGGGCTCCGGAAGCTCTCACGGGCGAGGGCGGCGGAGTTCAGCCAGACGCTGTGCACATCGGCGTTGATCAGATAGGTCGGCACGGCTCCTGTCGCGGCATCCAGCATCTCGAGCGACGGCAGGTCTGTCCAGAGCGCGTCCCGGAAGCCGCTGCCCACGCGTCGTCCGTCCGAGAGCGGCCGCACATCGCTCATGAGGCGTGCCGCGGCCGCCGCCGAGTCCGCCGATCCGAGGGGCGCGCGCTCTTCGGCCAGCGCCCACTGCACGGTGTGCACGTGATTGTCCCAGAGCCCCGGAACCGCCCAGGCTCCGTCCGCGTCCAGGACCTCGCCTCGCGCACGGAGCGCTCCGGTCGGAGCGATATCGGCGATGCGCCCGTCCTCGATCAGGATGTCGACGGGTTCGTCGTCGATCAGGAACTCGCGGCCGGGGCCAGCGATCCGCACGGCTCGCACGGTGTCGACGACCGTCTCCCGCGCGGTCAACGCGACGCTCCCGTGCGCGCGTCCTGCGCACGGCGCATCTCCGCGGCGAGCTCGCGGTTGGCGTAGGGCCCGTCTTCCGACAGCGCGGATATCACGGCCTCGATCGTCTCGGCGGGCTTGTTCTGACTCAGCTTCCGCTTGGCGACCACCCGCGTCGGCGTCAGCCGGAACCCGACCGTCCCCGCGGCCAGGCGCTGCACGAAAGCGGGGTTGTTCGGCCGCTCCCACATCAGGCGCGGATCCGGCATCCGCTCCTCGAAGCGGCGCACCAGGCGATCGAGCACTTCGAGGTTCTCCTCGTCGTTCAGGATCTCCGGCACTCCGGAGAGGTGCACGGCCGTGTAGTTCCAGGTCGGGACCGCCTGCACGTCGCCGTACCACCCGGGCGACACGTAGCCGTGCGGGCCCTGGAAGACCACCAGGAGCTCGCGCTCCCCCATGCCGTGGATCAGGTCATCGGGGCGGCCGACATGGCCCACGACCGTGAGATCGTCCCGCGTTTCGTCCAGCAGAACCACGTAGTGCGAGGCGACGAGCCCGTCGCTCCCTGCGCTGACGATGTTCGCCCACGGATTCGCATCGATCACTCGACGCATCTCGGTGACGTCGGCCAGCGTGAAGCTCGGATTCTGTCGCATGAATCCAGCCTAGAGCGGGACCGTCACGCCTGGCAGCGAGGACACCAGTACAGCTTGCGCGCACCGATCTCCTCGAGGGCGATCTCCGTGCCGCACACCCGACAAGGCAGACCAGCGCGGTGATAGACCCAGTGGCGGTCGTCCCTGCTCGCCATGGCCGCCCGGTACTCGTCCGGCGAGAGGTCGTCCATGGTCATCATCTGACCGGTCTCGACGCCGATCGCGAGCAGCCGCACCCAGTCGTGCCACAGGGCGCGGACGATCTCCTCCGGCACGTCGCGTCCCGGTGTATGCGGGTTCAGGCGCTGACGGTAGAGCATCTCCGCGCGGTAGACGTTGCCGATGCCGCTCACGACCGACTGATCCATCAGCAGCAGGGCGATGACGGTCTGCGTCTTGGCGACGGCGCGGACGAACCGCTCCTCGTTCTCCACCGGATCGCCGACGAGAGGATCGGGGCCGAGTTTCGCGACGGTGGCGAGCATCTCCTCCGGTGTCTGCAGCACACAGGCCGTCGGTCCGCGCAGGTCGGCAGCGGTGATGTCGGTCATGAGACGCAGCCGCACCTGGCCCACGATCGGCGGCGGCCAGTCCATGCCCTCGTCCGCGAGCCCCTTCGTCTGCTCAGACATCCGTACATGCACGCGTGTGCGCCGCGGTGCGCCGATCGAGGAGAGCGAGTTCTCCCCCGCGTCGTCGAGGATCGGCTCGTCCAGCACCGCGCCGCGCTGATTCGTCTGCCCCATGCGCCCGTTCGCGGAAGCGATCGTGGGGTCGAGCAGGATCTCTCCCGCGAAGTCCCAGGCCCCGTAGAGGCCCAGATGCACCCGCAGCCAGAGGTCGCCCTCGGTCTCGAGGAACATCTGCTTGCCGACGGCCTTGACGCTCACGGCTGCCCGCCCGTCGAGGACGGCCGCGCCCTCGGCGAATCGCCCCTGGGGGCTCGAGGCGTGCAGCGTCTTCCCGACGAAGTTCCGGTCGAACTGCCGGGCGATGCGATGGACGGAATGCCCCTCAGGCATGTCAGGCCCTCGGGTCCGGAAGGAGGGAGCCGTCGCGCTCGAACTCCGCGATCTGCCCGATCCGGCGGACGTGACGCTCCTCGCCGGAGAACGGCGTCGCGATGAAGCGGTCGATCAGGCCCGTGACCTCTTCGTACGTGTGCTGTCGCGCACCGATGGAGATGACGTTCGCATCGTTGTGCTCACGGGCCAGCTCGGCCGTCGAGAGGTTCCAGACGAGTGCTGCCCGGATGCCCTGCACCTTGTTCGCGGCGATCTGCTCCCCATTGCCGGACCCTCCGAAGACGATGCCGAGCGCCTCGACGCCGGCCGTCTGGTCGGCGACGACCGCCTGCGCCGCACGGATGCAGAAGGCGGGATAGTCGTCGACCGCGTCGTAGACGATCGGACCGTGATCGATGACCTCATGTCCGGCGGTGCGCAGGTGATCCTGCAGCTGCGTGGAGAAGTCGAGACCCGCGTGGTCGGTGGCGATGTGGATGCGCATGGCTCCCATCCTAGAAGCGGCGACCGCGCGAGGGGATGTCAGGGTGCGACGCCCGCCGCGGCCGGCTTGAACCCCGCGCGGATGTTCTCGCAGCATCCGGGACGGCAGACGTCGAAGCCGCCGGGCAGCGCGGTGACGTGCGGGCGCTCCTCGTTGGGGCGGCCCTGGAGCCGCTCCTCGATCAGGTCCACGATCCCCGCGACGAACGAGGGCGAGACGCCGGGAGTGGGGGTGCGCGTGAACGCGAGTCCTGCCTCTTCTGCGGCCTCGGCGGCCTCGGTGTCGAGATCCCACAGCACTTCCATGTGATCGCTCATGAATCCGACGGGCACCACGGCGACGGCCGTGCGCCCGCGGGAGGGCAGTTCGCCGATCACGTCGCAGACGTCGGGCTCCAGCCAGGGCTGGGAGGCGGGACCGGAACGCGACTGGTAGACGAGCTCCCAGGAGACGTCCGCCGCTGCCGGCACGCTCTCGCGGACGCGGTCCATGACCCACGCGGCGACGGCCAGGTGCTGGGCCGCGTAGGCGCCGCCCTCGCCCCATTCGATGTCGCGCGCGCCGGAGCGCTCGGCGTCGGCCGTCGGGATGCTGTGGGTGGAGAAGAGGATCTGGATGTCGGCGGCGGCGTTGCCGGCGGCCAGGAACTGCTCGACCGCCTCGCGCACCCCGGTCTCGAAGGCCTCGACGAAGCCCGGGTGGTCGTAGAAGGGGCGGATCTTGTCGATCGTGACGGTGTCGCCGAGCCCGGTGTCCTCGAGGATCCGCGCGAAGTCCTCGCGATACTGGCGGCAGCTGGAGAAGGAGCTGTAGGCGCTCGTCGCGAAAGCCAGGAGCGTGTTGTGCCCCTGAGCGGAGGCCTCCGTCACCACTTCTTCGAGGTACGGGGCCCAGTTGCGGTTGCCCCAGTACACGGGCAGGTCGATCCCGCGGTCCGCGAGTTCCGCCTCGAGGGCTTCCTTGAGCACCCGGTTCTGACCGTTGATCGGGCTCACACCGCCGAAGTGGCGATAGTGGTGGGCGACCTCCTCCAGTCGCTCGTCCGGGATGCCGCGACCCCTCGTGACGTTGCGCAGGAACGGGATCACGTCGTCCTGGCCCTCCGGTCCGCCGAAGCCCGCCAGGAGGATGCCGTCGTAGGCGACCGGGGTCGTCACGAACGGTGCGCCGCCGGCAGCGGCAGGCGAGGCAAAGAGGACGGTGTTCGGCTCGGTCGCAGTCACCCTCCCATCCTTTCACCTCTCCGGAGCGAGCTGGTCCGCTGCTCTGGCGTAGGCTGTCAGGGTTGCCGTCGGCGCCAACTGCGCCCGACTCCGGTGACATCCCCTCACCCCTGGGAGTACATCTGTGCCTGGAGAGAACCTCACCCGCATCGAAGCGCAGGAGCGCCGCGACGTCGTCGACACCCAGTCGTACGAGGTGGCCCTCGATCTGACCAAGGGTGCCGAGGTCTTCGGCTCCCGCAGCGTCGTGCGCTTCTCCGCGACGCCTGCGAGCTTCACCTTCATCGACCTGATCGCGCGGGAAGTCCGCGAGATCTCCCTCAACGGCGAGCAGCTCGACCCGGACGAGGTCTTCGCCGACTCGCGCATCGCCCTCACCGGACTCCAGGCGGAGAACGTGCTGGTCGTCGACGCCGACTGCCTGTACACCAACACCGGCGAGGGACTGCACCGCTTCGTCGATCCCGTCGACGAAGAGGTCTACCTCTACTCGCAGTTCGAGGTCCCGGATTCTCGCCGCGTGTTCGCCGTCTTCGAGCAGCCCGACCTCAAGGCCACGTTCCAGTTCACGATCACGGCCCCTTCGGCATGGAAGGTCGTCTCCAACTCCCCGACGCCCGAGCCGATCCTCCACGACGACGACGTCACCGCCACTTGGGGCTTCGAGCCGACTCCCCGCATCTCCTCGTACATCACCGCGCTCGTCGCAGGACCGTACGAGTCGACGTTCTCCGAGCTGACGAGCGCGTCGGGCCGGGTGATCCCCCTCGGCGTCTACGGCCGCAAGAGCCTGTGGCAGCACCTCGACGCCGACTACATCTTCGACAAGACCCGCGAAGGCTTCGCGTACTACGAGTCGAAGTTCGGCGTGCCGTATCCGTTCGCGAAGTACGACCAGCTCTTCGTACCCGAGTTCAACGCCGGCGCGATGGAGAACGCGGGCGCGGTCACCTTCACCGAGACCTACGTGTTCCGCAGCAAGGTGACCGACGCGGTCAAGGAGCGCCGCGTCGTCACGATCCTGCATGAGCTGGCGCACATGTGGTTCGGCGACCTCGTCACCATGAAGTGGTGGAACGACCTCTGGCTCAACGAGTCCTTCGCCGAGTGGGCGTCGACCATCGCCACGGCGGAGGCCACCGAATGGACCGAGGCGTGGACCACGTTCAACGCCATGGAGAAGACCTGGGCCTATCGCCAGGACCAGCTCCCCTCCACGCATCCGATCGTCGCGGAGATCAACGATCTCGAAGACGTCCAGGTCAACTTCGACGGGATCACCTACGCCAAGGGCGGCTCCGTGCTCAAGCAGCTCGCGGCCTGGGTCGGCATCGAGGCGTTCTTCGGCGGGGTCTCGCAGTACTTCCAGAAGCACTCGTGGGGCAACACCGAGCTGAGCGACCTGCTCTCCGAGCTCGAGGCCACGAGCGGTCGCGACCTCAGCACGTGGTCGAAGAAGTGGCTCGAGACGGCCGGTGTCAACACGCTGGAGCCGGTCATCGCCGAAGGCGGAGACGGCACCATCTCGCGTTTCGCCATCACGCAGACCGCGCCGGCCGACTACCCGACGATCCGTCCGCACCGCCTCGGCATCGGCTTCTACACGCTGGCCGACGGCACGCTCACGCGTACGCACTACGTCGAGGTCGATGTCGACGGTGATCGCACCGAGGTGCCGGAGCTGCAGGGCATCAAGCGCCCCGATCTGGTGCTGCTCAACGACAACGACCTGGCGTACGCCAAGATCCGTCTCGATGAGAAGTCGCTCGCCACGGCGATCGCCCACCTCGCCGACATCCACGACCCGCTGGCGCGCTCGCTGGTCTGGGGCGCGGCCTGGGATCAGACGCGCGACGCCGAGACCCCGGCGTCCGCCTACATCGACCTGGTGCTCGGCAACATCGGCCGGGAGACGGAGTCCACGACCGTCCGCACCACGCTCGGCCAGCTGCGGACCGCCGCGACGCTGTACGTGGCACCCGCCGACCGCGAGGCCGCACGCCTGAAGGTCGCCGACGGCATCTGGGCACTGGCCGAGGCTGCCGAACCCGGCAGCGACAGCCAGCTGCAGTTCGTCACCGCGTTCGCGAACGCCCTGGTCACGCCCGAGCACGCCGGAATCGTCGGGCGCCTGCGCTCCGGTGAGGAGACCCTCCCCGGGCTCGAGATCGACGCCGACCTGAACTGGCAGCTGCTCGTCGGCCTCGCCACGATCGGCGCGACGGATGCCGGGTCCATCGACGCCGCCCTCGCCGCGGACAACACCGCCAAGGGTGGCGAGTTCGCCGCCCAGGCGCGGGCCGCCCTCCCCGACGCGGCGTCGAAGAAGACCGCGTGGGCCTCGCTCATCGAACGGGACGACGCCCCGAACACGATCGTCCGATCGGCAGCGCTGGGCTTCGTGCATCCGGCCGGCGCCGAGGCCCTGCGGGAGTTCGTGCCGGCGTACTTCGAGATGCTGCTTCCCGTCTGGGAGTCGCGCTCGTACCAGATCGCGCAGTACCTCGTCGTGGGACTGTTCCCGACGGCGCTCGCGGACATCGCGCTGCGTGACGCCACGCGCGCCTGGCTCGCCGCGAACCAGGATGCCGCGCCGGCGCTCCGCCGTCTCGTCCTGGAGAACCTGGCCGACGTCGAGCGCGCTCTGGCCGCGCAGTCGCGCGACGCGGACGACTGATCACCCCGACAGGCTCGGCGCCCGGCAGCGGGCGCTGAGGCTGTACGGCATCCAGCCCACGCTGAGGCCCGATCGCTAGGATCGGAGTGATGATGATCCCCTTCGAGAACGCACCCCCGACGACGCCGGAAGAGCTCCCGGAGTGGTGGAAGCAGACCCTCCTCGTGCTCGGCGACGTCGGCATGAAGGCGCTCGCCGTCGCCCTCATCATCGTCAGCTGCATCGTCATAGGACTCATCCTGCGCGTCGTCATCCGTCGCGTGGTGCATCGCATCGTCGACAGCGCCAAGAACAAGGCGGCCGTCGACGACACGCAGGCGCTCGAGCGCTCCCCGCTGTCCGACATGCGGCTCGTCCAGCGGACGCGCACGCTCGGAACGATCCTGCAGAACATCGTGAACGTGATGCTCGTCGTGATCGCGCTCGTGCTCGTCGTCGGCGCCCTCTCCCCCGGTCTCCTGGGCTCTCTGACCCTGCTCACCGCCGCTGTCGGCGCCGGTCTCGGCTTCGGCGCCCAGAACATCGTCAAGGACGTGCTCAACGGCATCTTCATCGTCGCCGAGGACCAGATCGGCATCGGCGACGTGGTCGATCTCGGGCTCGCGAGCGGCGTGGTCGAGTACGTCAGCGTGCGCATCACCCAGGTGCGCGACGTGAACGGCACCCTCTGGTACGTGCGCAACGGCGAGGTCACCCGCATCGGCAACATGTCGCAGGGCTGGGCTCGCGCGATCATCGATCTCGGAGTGCCGGCCGATTCAGATCTGGAGCAGGTCGAGCACACGATGCTGGAGACCGCGCAGGGACTCGCGAAGGATCCCAAGTGGCGCACCCGCATCATCGAGAAGCCCGAGCTCTGGGGACTCGAGTCGATCAGCGGGGACGCCCTCGTCGTGCGCATCGTGATCAAGGCGCGCGCCAACGCGAAGGACGACGTCGCCCAGGAACTCCGCCGGCGCCTGCGCGCTGCGCTCACCGAGAAGGAGATCGCGGTGCCGAGCATGGTCGAGGTCGCCCCGACCGGACTCGACGGAGCTCGACGCGTCCGCGGCGCGAATCCCCCCAGGACCCGCCCCAACGCCGTCACCGGAGTGCCGGTCATCCCTGACCGCGGGATCTGGCGTCGCAAGAAGCCGACCGACGATGGGAGCCCCCAGAAGTGACGTTCTACGACGAGGTCGGCGGACACGAGACGTTCGCGAAGATCGTCTCGGTCTTCTATCGCGAGGTCGCGCTTGACCCGGTGCTCAAGCCGATGTACCCCGAGGAGGATCTCGGGCCTGCCGAGCAGCGCCTGCTCATGTTCCTCGAGCAGTACTGGGGCGGCCCGACCACCTACGGCGAGACCCGCGGGCATCCGCGCCTGCGCATGCGCCACATGCCCTTCCACGTCGATCCCGACGCTCGGGATCGTTGGCTCCGTCACATGAGGACCGCCGTGGACGAGGCGCAGTTGTCGCCCCTGCACGAATCGACGCTCTGGGACTACCTGGAGCGGGCGGCCTATGCCATGGTGAACACATTCGAGCCGTCGGGGATCGGGACCGCCACCGGCGGGCGTCCCACGCTCGAGACCCGATCACGTCAGGAATCAACGGAGAACTCATGACGAAGACGCCCCTGTCCACTGATGTCCTGGTGATCGGATGGGGGCTGTCCGGGCTGGTCGCCGCCGCCGAGGCCCTCACGGCCGGGCGTCGGGTCATCCTCATCGACCAGGAACCGCGGACGAACCTCGGCGGGCAGGCGTGGTGGTCATTCGGCGGACTCTTCTTCATCGACTCCCCCGAGCAGCGTCGTCTGGGCATCAAGGACTCGCTCGAGCTCGCGACGCACGACTGGTTCGGCAACGCGGGCTTCGATCGCCCGGAGGATGAGTGGCCGCGGCGGTGGGCAGAGGCCTATCTGCAGTTCGCGGCTGGCGAGAAGCGCGCCTGGCTGCGTGAGCGCGGCGTCGGCTTCTTCCCCGTGGTCGGGTGGGCGGAGCGCGGCGGGTACGGGGCGATCGGGCCGGGCAACTCGGTCCCCCGCTTCCACATCACCTGGGGAACCGGGCCAGGGGTCGTCGCGCCGTTCGCAGCCGCGGTCGAGCAGGGCGAGCGCGAGGGACATCTCACGGTGCTGCCGCGCCACCGTGTCTCCGAGCTGATCGTCACCGACGGTGTCGTCACGGGCGCGCGCGGCGACGTGCTGGCGACGAGCGGCGCACGGCGCGGCGCCGAGTCCTCCCGCGAGGTGATCGGCGGGTTCGAGATCAGCGCCGGCGCCACGATCGTCTCGTCCGGCGGCATCGGCGGAAACCACGACATGGTGCGAGCGGCCTGGCCCTCGCGTCTCGGCACGCCACCCGACCACATGCTCACCGGAGTTCCGGCCTACGTCGACGGCTCGATGCAGGCCGTCAGCGAGGCTGCAGGAGCCCGCCTGATCAACGGCGACCGGATGTGGCACTACGTCGAGGGGATCACGAACTGGGACCCGGTGTGGCCGTCGCACGGCATCCGCATCCTCCCCGGTCCGTCCTCGCTGTGGCTCGATGCGACCGGCAAGCGGCTTCCTGTCCCGCTGTTCCCGGGCTTCGACACGCTCGGGACGCTGGAGCATCTGCGCACGACCGGCCACGACCACTCCTGGTTCGTCACCTCGCGGAGCATCGTCGAGAAGGAGTTCGCGCTCTCCGGCAGCGAGCAGAATCCCGACCTCACCGGCAAAGACGTCGGGCTGCTGCTCACCTCCCGACTCGCGAAGGGCCCGACCGGTCCGGTGCAGGCGTTCCTCGACGAGGGCGAGGACTTCATCGTGGAATCGGACCTCGAGTCCCTGCTCGAGCAGATGCAGCAGCATCCGGGCGGCGAGGCTCTCGACATCGAGAACGTGCGACGCGAGGTCGTCGCGCGTGACCGCGAGATGGACAACGACTTCACGAAGGACGCGCAGATCGGAATGCTGCGCTCGATGCGCAGCTACCGCGGCGACAAGCTGATCCGCACCGCGGCGCCGCATCGTCTGCAGGATCCGGCAGCCGGGCCGCTCATCGCGGTCAAGCTGCACGTGCTCACGCGGAAGTCGCTCGGCGGCATCAACACCGACCTCGACGGGCGGGCACTCGATGCCGCGGGCGCAGCGATCCCCGGGCTGTATGCCGCAGGAGAGGCGAGCGGCTTCGGCGGTGGGGGCGTGCACGGGTACCGGGCGCTGGAGGGAACCTTCCTCGGAGGGTGCCTGTTCTCCGGCCGCCAGGCGGGACGCGCCGCCGCGCGCTGAGTCAGCGAGGGGCTCAGCCGGCAGTACCGGTGTCGCGGACGGCCGTCAGCCCGGATGCGACCGGTCCGCGCGCCAGCACATGCCCGCGCCGGAACGCCAGGCGGGTCCATCGTCCCGAACGCATCACGGGGACCTCCTCCTCGCCCGAGATGAATCCCAGGGCGTCGGCGGCGAAGGCGATCCCTCGGGGCAGGCCGCCCAGATCGTCGTCGGGCTCGCCCCAGATCGCCGCGCGCAGCGCACGAACGGCCTCCTCGCCCGATCCCGGCGTCGCCCCTCGCGCGACGGCGGAGATGCCCCACTGTGCGCGCTGAGCGATCATCGACGCCGGAAGCGTCGCCGCCGGCGTCCAGTCCCCTCGGGGCGGTGCGACCCCGGCCCAGGCCGGTGAGAGTCCCGTCTCCGGGAGCGTCAAGCGCAACGGGTCTTCGGCCGCCGTGAGCTGGTCGACGACGATGTCGCACTCGAGCTCCGGGTCGGCGTGCACGATGCGCATCGCGAGCACAGTGGGCGTGCTGTCGAAGAGCCCGTGCGGGGCGAGTGCTGCCGTCGTCAGCGCGAGGACGCCGTTCGATGCCTGAAGTCGCACGCCGTCATCCGTGATCCTCGTCGCCCTCCCCACGAACGTGAGGACGTCCTTCGCCGTTTCGGGATCAGTGAGGAGAAGGTGATGCGGCACGCGTTCTAAACTACCAACGGACCGGTGCCCGCGGTCGCGGAGAGGAAAGAATGAGCCCCGAAGACCACGCCATCCGGACCGTCGAACGACTGCTCGACGTGCTCGACCTCGAGGTCACGCAGGCGCGCACCACCGAGGACATCTTCACTGGGGCATCGCATCCGATGCCGACCGGGCGCATCTACGGCGGTCAAGTCCTGGCGCAGAGCCTGATCGCCGCGGAGCGCACCCTCCCCGAGGATCGCGCCGTCCACTCGATGCACGGCTACTTCCTTCGTCCGGGGGATGCGAGTCAGGGGATCACGATCGCCGTCGACCGCATCCACGACGGCCGGTCGTTCTCGACGCGGCGGTCCCAGGCGTACCAGAACGGCGTACCGATCTTCTCGATGATCGCGTCGTTCCAGGACGCGGATCCGGGTGTGGAGCATGCGGAGCCGATGCCGGAGGGGATGCCTGCCCCGGAGGATCTCGCTCCGGACGAGGATCGCGTGGAGGGACTCCCCGGAGGGACCGCGCGGATGCTGAGCGAGCGGGCTGCCGACATCCGACACGTGGACTCTCCGCTCTACCTGCCGAGCGACGATCCGCATGTGGCCAGACAGGCGGTGTGGATGCGCATGCGCGCGCCGCTTCCCGACGATCAGCGCCTGCACCGCGCGGCGCTCGCCTATCTGAGCGACATGACGATCCAGGAGTCGATCCTGCGGGCGCACGGCGTGTACTGGGCGATGCCGGGGCTGAAGGTCGCGAGCCTCGACCATGCGATGTGGTGGCATCGTCCGGCCCGGGTGGACGAGTGGCTGCTCTACGTGCAGGAGTCACCGAACGCGCGCGGGGGCCGGGGACTCGCCACCGGACGGATCTACTCCCGCGAAGGCGGTCTCGTGGCCAGCGTCGCGCAGGAGATCATGATCCGCGTGCCCGCGGACTAGTCCCGACTGAGCGTGGGCAGGATCTCGGCGTAGCGGACGAGGAAGCGGCGCTCGTCGAGCTTCTTGCGGCGCAGCCAACCGGTGACCTCGCTGTTGCTCTTGCTCGCATTGCAGGACGCGCACGCCGGGACGACGTTGTCGACGGTGTATCGCCCGCCCCGGGAGATCGGCATGACGCAGTCCCGCTGGAGCCGGTCGTCCTGCACGCCGCAGTATGCGCATCCGCCCCAGGCCGCCACGATGTCGGCCCACTGGGACGGGGTGAGGTCGTTGGTCACCTTGTCGAGCCGGCGCTGCCGCCGTTTCGCGTAGCGTGCACGCGCCGCCGATGACGTGGTGGCGGGGAATCGTCGGCGTGAGGGCACACGACGACGGTACCGCGACGAGGCGGCGAATCGGTCTAGCGGTGCGCGTACTCGATCGACGCGCCCACGAAGGGCTCCCAGGCGTCGCGCATCTCCTGGGTCAGACGAGTCGGACGACCGCTGGCCGCGTCCACCAGGACGATCACCGCCGTCGAGCGCGCGTAGATCGTCCGAGGCTCGGCGGCGGGGTCGTTGTGCACCTCGTAGCAGACCTCGACGCTCGACCCGCCGAGCTTCCCGAACCACATCTGCACTTCGAGTGGGCGGCGCTGGTACGGCACCGGAGCCAGATACTCGATCTCCTGGCGGGCGATGAGGGTGAGGATGCCCTCGTCGATGCCGGAGTCGAGCACAGCCGTGGACGGCGCCTCCTCCCCCGGTCCTGCACGCCAGAACGCCCGCACCCGCGCCTCCTCGAGCAGCTTGAGCATCGAGGTGTTGTTGACGTGGTTGAAGGCATCCAG
The DNA here is from genome assembly GCF_040267695.1 of Microbacterium sp. A8/3-1. Lineage (NCBI taxonomy): Bacteria > Bacillati > Actinomycetota > Actinomycetes > Micrococcales > Microbacteriaceae > Microbacterium > Microbacterium sp. A8/3-1. The sequence continues at coordinate 881,245 of NZ_CP158357.1, forward strand.
ATCGCCCCAGCGGAGGTGGATCGGGATGTGCAGGCGGGGCGAGGACATCAGTCGCGCGTGAGCTTGCGGTGCGTGGAGCGGTGCGGCTTCGCCGCGTCCGGTCCGAGGCGGCTGATCTTGTTCTCCTCGTAGGCTTCGAAGTTACCCTCGAACCAGTACCACTGGCCGGGGTTCTCGTCGGTGCCCTCGTAGGCGAGGATGTGCGTCGCGATACGGTCGAGGAACCACCTGTCGTGGGTGATGACCACGGCACAGCCGGGGAACTCGAGCAGAGCGTTCTCGAGCGAGCTCAGCGTCTCGACGTCGAGGTCGTTGGTGGGCTCGTCGAGGAGCAGCAGGTTGCCGCCCTCTTTCAGCGTCAGCGCGAGGTTGAGACGGTTGCGCTCACCACCGGAGAGGACGCCGGCCTTCTTCTGCTGGTCCGGCCCCTTGAAGCCGAACTTCGAGACGTACGCGCGAGAGGGGATCTCGGTCTTGCCGACCTGGATGTAGTCGAGCCCGTCGGACACGACCTCCCACAGGGTCTTGTTCGGGTCGATGTTCGAGCGCGACTGGTCGACGTAGCTGATCTTGACCGTCTCGCCGACCTTCAGGTCGCCTCCGTCGAGCGGCTCGAGGCCGACGATCGTCTTGAACAGCGTGGTCTTACCCACACCGTTCGGCCCGATGACGCCGACGATACCGTTCGGCGGCAGGTTGAAGCTGAGGCCGTCGATCAGCACGCGGTCATCGAAGCCCTTCTGCAGCTTCTTGGCGTCGATGACGATGCCACCGAGGCGAGGGCCTGCGGGGATCTGGATCTCGTCGAAGTCCAGCTTCCGGGTCCGCTCCGCCTCCGTCGCCATCTCCTCGTAACGGGCGAGACGGGCCTTGGACTTGGTCTGGCGGCCCTTGGCACTCGACCGAACCCACTCGAGCTCCTCCTTGAGGCGCTTGGCGAGCTTCGCGTCCTTCTTGCCCTGGACCTCCAGGCGCTCGCCCTTCTTCTCGAGGTAGGTCGAGTAGTTGCCCTCGTAGCCGATGAGACGACCGCGGTCGACCTCGGCGATCCACTCGGCGACGTGGTCGAGGAAGTACCGGTCGTGGGTGATCGCGATCACCGCGCCCTTGTACGCCTGCAGGTGCTGCTCGAGCCAGAGCACGCTCTCCGCGTCGAGGTGGTTGGTGGGCTCGTCGAGGAGCAGGAGATCAGGCTTCTGGAGCAGCAGCTTCGCCAGCGCCACGCGACGCTTCTCACCACCGGAGAGCGGGGCGATGGCAGCGTCGGCCGGCGGGGTGCGCAGGGCATCCATCGCCTGGTCGAGCTGGGAGTCGAGGTCCCAGCCGTCTGCGGCGTCGATCTCCTCCTGGAGCCCGCCCATCTCGGCGAGAAGCGCATCGAAGTCGGCGTCGGGGTCGGCCATGAGCGCCGAGATCTCGTTGAAGCGGTCGACCTTCGCCTTGATGGCGATGCCGTCCTGGATGTTCTCGATCACCGTCTTCGACTCGTCGAGTTCGGGCTCCTGCATCAGGATGCCGACCGTGAAGCCCGGGGAGAGCTTGGCCTCGCCGTTCGACGGCGTGTCGAGGCCTGCCATGATCTTGAGGATCGTCGACTTACCGGCGCCGTTCGGACCCACCATGCCGATCTTGGCACCGGGAAGGAATGCCATGGTGACGTCGTCGAGGATGAGCTTCTCGCCCACTGCCTTGCGTGCACGCACCATCGAGTAGATGTACTCAGCCACCGAAAACCGCTCCTTCTGTTGGCGTCGAAGATCGACACTCCAGCCTACCGGCCCTCGGCTGTGTCACCAGTCGATGGGACGAGTCGTGCCGACCAGACAGCGCCCTTCCGCCAACTGGGGCATCACCGCGGTGACGACCTGCCCGGTCGAGGGCCCGACCTGGCCGATCAGGCATTCGTCCTCACCCCAGCGCACCGAGAACTGCAGGCTCTCCGCCGTGTTGCCGACGGTGGAGAGGTCCTGAGTCACCTGCATCGCGGCGCGGTCGAACCCCGCAGCGGTGAGGGCGTCGATGTACGCGCGACCCGACCCCCGCTGCTCCGAGGCCCAGACGCCGTCCGACACTCTCGTGAAGACGGGGAGGTTGTCCTCGGCGGTGCCGTCAGGTACCAGCACCGATTCCGCCGGCACCGTGGAATCCGGCGTCGGCGAAGCCTCGGCGGATGGCGGTGCGACGGAGTCGGGCCCCGGCGTGCAGGCGGAGAGGAGGAGCAGCCCGGAGGCGAGAGCCAGGACGGAGGCAGCCTTCCGCGGCGCCGCAGAGACCGGTCGACGAAGCACGTGCTGAGTCTACGGGCAGCGACCGTGCAGGCCGCACCGCCGACCGGTCCTGGTCCGTCCCTTCGTCGCCCCTTCAGTGCGCGGTCGCGGACGTGGCTGCGGCACCCGCCGGGGCTTCCGCCCACGAGAGATCCAGATCGGGCAGCTCTCGATGATCATCGGCGTCGGCACCGGTATCGGTGTCGAAGTCGTTCTCCTGATCGGCCGAGCGCGCTTCCGGGGTGGCCCCGTGGGTCCCCGCGTCCGAAGGCGTCGCTCGACTCCGGGCGAGGAACGCGGTCGTCCCCCACCGCAGATCGTGTCCGATCGCCTCGGCGATGATGTCGACGCTGGTCCCCTGTTTGCCGTTGCTCTCCCAGGTACGGATCCGGAGCCGACCGGTGACGATGACGCTGTCCCCCGTTCGGAGCGACGCCTTGGCATGCTCGCCGAGCTGCCGGAACGCGGCGACCGAGAACCAGTTCGTGTCCGCGTCGATCCACGCCTGGGTCGCGTTGTCGAATCGGCGGTGGGTGCTGGCGAGTCGGAAGTTGGTGACCGGCGCCCCTCCTCCGGTCTGTCCGTGTGTCGGATCGGTGGCTACTCGCCCGACGATGGTGACGGTGTCGATCATTCTCAGTCCTCTCGATGCCCGGGTCGAATGCCCGGATCGCACCAGCGTGCGGGATCGCGGTTCCCGACGGACACGTCAGACACGCGATCGGTGGAGAGCCCTCGTGAGATCCGGCGTGTGCAGAACAGCTTCGACGGTCCTCGCTGGCTCTCGGAGGAATGTCGGTGGTCGGTCATATGTTCGAATCAGAAAGGAGTTCCGATGTCCGACAGCTTGACCACCTATCTGCCCGAGGTTCCCTACGCGACGCCTCGGCTCTCCTCCGCACGCGAGCACCTCGTCCGCGCGGCCGATCATCTCTGGCGCGTTCAAGACCGGACCGAGCGCGTCCTCGGCCACCTGAGGATCGTCGCCGACCCGCTGGGCCTGCGCTACCGCGCCGAGCGCCTGCACCTCGCGACGGGCACGTTCCGCATCGTCGGGGAGTTCTGGCGGCCGGACGACGCGGTCGCCGCACTGCGGTACTCCTGACCGGCTGCACTCGCCCTGCGGGACGAGTTGCGGTCGAGACGCAGTCGATCTGGGTGCCCCCGGCAGGATTCGAACCTGCGACCAAGAGATTAGAAGGCTCCTGCTCTATCCCCTGAGCTACGGAGGCGTGCATCTACCGTACCGCGCCCGGCCGCCGATGTCGGGCCCGTCGATAGTATGGCGGCATGGTATCTGCGTCCGAGAACGATCGTCTCGTATGGATCGACTGCGAGATGACGGGACTCGATCTGGCGGTCGATGAACTCGTCGAGATCGCCGTCGTCATCACCGATTTCGAGCTCCGCCCCATCGATCCCGGCTTTCAGGTCGTGATCCGCCCGAACGACGCGGCCCTCGCGAACATGAACGACTTCGTCACCAAGATGCACGAGACATCGGGGCTGATCGAGGAGATCCCCCACGGCGTCTTGCTGGAGGAGGCGGAAGCGCAGACGCTCGCCTACATCCGACGATTCGTCCCTCTGGAGCGCAAGGCGCCCCTCGCCGGCAACACGATCGGCACCGATCGCATGTTCCTCGCGAAGTACATGCCGCAGGTCGATCAGTGGCTGCACTACCGGAACGTCGACGTCTCCAGCATCAAGGAGCTGTCGCGTCGCTGGTACCCGCGCGTGTTCTTCCAGGCTCCGTCCAAGGACGGTGGGCACCGCGCGCTCGCCGACATCCTGGAGTCGATCCGCGAGCTGCGCTACTACCGCGAGGCCGTCTTCGTCGCCGAGCCCGGCCCGTCCAGCGACGACGCACGCGGCATCGCGACCCGGACGGTGTCGGAGTTCACCTCGAACATGTAATAGACTCATCTGGTTGCCCGCTCCGGTGGGCACATGGTGGGTATAGCTCAGCTGGTAGAGCGCTGGCTTGTGGTGCCGGATGTCGCGGGTTCGAGTCCCGTTACTCACCCCAGTGAAGAGGCCCGAATCGGATGATTCGGGCCTCTTCTGCGTCTCGGCCGCCCAGGCGCCGGGCTCTAGACTGACGGGGTGTCACTCGCGGTCTGGTTCTCTCTTCTCACGGCCTCGGTGGTCATCAGCTTCACGCCCGGTGCCGGTGCGATCAACACGATGTCGAACGCGCTCAATCAGGGGTGGCGCCGTTCGATCTGGGGCATCGTCGGACAGCAGATCGCCCTCATCGTCCATGTCGCCATCGTCGCCGCCGGCGTCGGACTCCTTGTGTCGCGCTCGGAGTTCCTCTTCAACGCCATCCGGTACGCGGGCGCGGCCTACCTCGTGTTCCTCGGCGTCCGGCTCATCCTCGCGAAGCCCGATGTCGTCGTCGCCGACGACGAGATCTCTCCCATCGACTCCCGCGAGAGCCACTGGTCGATGATCCGGCGCGGGTTCTGGGTCAACCTGCTCAACCCGAAGGCGATCGTCTTCTTCCTCGCCTTCATCCCCCAGTTCATCCGACTGGATGAGCCGCCTCTCCCCCAGTACCTCACCCTCGTCGTGACCGTGATCATCGTCGACGTCATCGTGATGTGGGGCTTCTTCGCCGCAGCAGCCCGCCCGTTCCGGCGACTGACTCGTTCCGCACGCGGTCAGCGCATCCTCAACACCGTGTTCGGCGTCCTGTTCATCGCGGTGGCGGCACTCCTCGTCTTCCTTCACTGACACGGCCGTGTCGCCCTGCGCCCGCCCCTAGGCTGGAGCGGATGGAGATGGATGCTGCCGCCTTCGAGGCCCTCGTGATCGACGAGCTCGACCAGCTGCCCGACGACATGGTCGACGGGCTGGAGAACGTCGTGTTCGTCGTCGAGGACCGCCCCGAAGACGGCACCCTCGATCTGCTGGGGCTCTACGACGGGCTCGCTCTGACCGAACGGACCCAGTACGGCATGGGCGAGCTTCCCGATCGGATCGTGCTGTTCTGGGAGCCCCATCTCGCGCAGTGCGACACCGAAACGGAGCTGCGGGATGAGATCCACACCACCCTGGTGCATGAGATCGCCCACTTCTACGGCCTCGATGACGAGCAGCTCCACGAGATGGGCTGGGCATGAGCACCCCGATCGCCGTCCCCGATCTCGAGGAGATCACCGATCTCCAAGCCGCTCCCCTCGAGCCCTGGGAGGTGGTCGTGTGGAACGATCCGGTGAACCTCATGAGCTACGTGGTCCGGGTGTTCCGGACGTATTTCGGCTACTCCACGGAGCGCGCGACAGCACTGATGCTCGCCGTCCACCACGACGGACACGCGATCGTCGCGACCGGGCCGCGCGAGACGATGGAGGTGCACGCCCAGGCGATGCATGACTACGGCCTCTGGGCGACGGTGCGGAAGGTGGGCGGATGAGCGCCCGGGAGATCGTCCTTTCGCTCGCCTTGATCGAAGGCGCACATCTCGCGCGGCTCGTGGACGACTTCCGCGAGTTGATGCGCGATCGCGCCGTGGAAGATCCGGCCGTTCGGCGGTTGACACCGAGCGCGTACCCGGAGGATCAGGCGGCCGCGAAGGCGTTCGCCGACAGCACCCGGGACGAGTTGCTCGATCGGCGGCTCGACGAGGCGACCATCGTGAGCACGGCGCTCGACCCCTTCGACGTCGACGTCGACGTGCTGTCCGAGGAGGACGCACTGGCGCCCCGCGATCTCGTCATCGCGGAGGAGGAGATCGACGCCTGGCTGCGCACGCTCACGGCGATCCGGCTGGTGATCGCCGATCGGCTCGGGATCACCACGGAGGAGCAGACCACCGACGACGCCCGTGGCGGCATCTACGACTGGCTCGGATACCGCCTCGAAGTGCTGATCCAGGCGGCCGATGAGCTCGACGAGCGACGAGGCCGATGAACCTCTAGGGGACGTCGACGATCCTGGTCGCCAGCATCCGCGGGTCGTCGCGCTCCACATGGAGACGCTCCTGAGCCGCCCACCGGTCCCAGTGCGGCCGATACGTCTCGCCGTCACGCGCCAGCGCTCGAGCCTTGCGAGCGGGCTCCCCTGACTCCACCCAGATCCGCACGTCCCCGAGCCCGACCGTCGACGGCGTCAGGATGCCGCTGCCTTCGACGATGACGCCGAGAGCGGGGTCGACGGCGTGACTCTCGGCCTCCGTCTCGCGCTCCCAGTCCCAGCGACGCCAGGTGCCCAGGTATCCGCGTCCGTGCGGACGGAGGATCCACTCGAGTGCACGATCCACACCGGCGTCGAGACCGTCCCAGCCCGGATACAGCGAATCCAGCGCGATCAGCTGCACTCGTCCCGCGAGCGGCCAGCGCGCTGCGAGCCGAGCGGCCAGAGTCGACTTCCCGGCACCGCTGCGACCGTCGATCAGGACGACCGGATTCGCCGCCGCCAGAGCGACGACATCCTGCGCGATCAGCGTCGCGGCGCGATCGATCGCTGCCGCGACCGGATCGTCACTTCTTGAGGGCACGGATGATGCGCGAGAGCGCCCGCCCGGTGACCCAGACGAACGGCACAGCCACGGCCAGCAGGGTGACGATGTTCGGCTCGAACCGCAGTCCCTCTTCGCGACGGACGTACACACCGACCGGGATGGAGACGCCGCCGCCACCACCGCCTTCGCCGCCTTCCGCGCTGCCGCCGCCGAAACCGGAGTAGGTGAGGGACACCGGAGTGATGCTCACCCCGTCGACGTCCTGCGGCTCACCGTAAGCGCTCTTCACGCCGAAGGACGCGATCTGCTTTCCCAGTTCCAGTGCAATGTTCGGCATGGTCCCACGCTAGCCCACGAATCACGGACGTGCGCGGTCAATCCACGCCGTGCGCCTTCGGATGCTGCGCCGCACCGCGCCCGTCGCCACGACCGATATGGCGTGCGCGACTGATCGTCGCGGTGCCGAACCTCGCGACTGCCTCGTCGACGGCCCCCTCGACCTTCCGCCAGTCTTCGTCGTCGTCCCACAGCCCCAGGCCACCGCCGCCGGCCGGACGCAGGTTCTCGGCGCGCACACCCAGGAGACGGACGGGATCACGACGATCGATCTGCTCGTACAGGGCCTGAGCGGCCTCGCCGATTCGCTGTCCGACGGCCGACGGCTCGCTCAGCGTCTGGGACCGGTTCAGCGTGCGGAAGTCGTCGAAGCGCACCTTGATCGAGACCGTGCCCGCTTCCCATTCCGCTCGCCGGAGCCGGGCCGCCACGCGGTCAGCGAGACGGAGCAGCTCCGCCCGGAGGAAAGCACGGTCCAGGATGTCGTGATCGAAGGTCTCCTCGTGCCCGATGCTCTTCTCGATGCGCTCGGTCTCCACCGTGCGCGGATCCTCCCCGCGGGCGAGTTGCGCGAGTCGCGTGCTGAGCGCGGGGCCCACAGCCCGCTCGAGCATCTCGGGTGAGGACTCGCGGATGTCGTGGATCGTGCGGATGCCGCGGGCTTCCAGAGCCTCGGCCGCCTTGGGCCCGACGCCCCACATCGCCCGTACGGGACGCGGTGCGAGGAAGTCGAGCGTGTCGGCCGCCGCGACCACGAGCATCCCATCGGGCTTGGCGATGGTCGAGGCCATCTTCGCCACGTGCTTCGTGGCAGCGACACCGACGCTGCACGTGATCCCGACCTCGTCGAGCACGCGCTCACGGATGAGACCGGCAATGCGTGCAGGACTCCCCCAGAGGCGTCGGACGCCCTGCACGTCGAGGAACGCCTCGTCGACCGAGAGCGGCTCCACCAGCGGCGTGAACGATTCGAAGATCGCCATCACCTGACGGGAGACCTCCTGGTAGCGGTGGAAGTGCGGCAGCACGATACGCGCCGTCGGGCACAGCCGCAACGCCTGGGACACCGGCATGGCCGCGTGCACGCCGTACCGACGCGCCTCATACGAAGCGCTCGACACGACGGAGCGCCCGTCCGGAGCACCGATGATCAGCGGCAGCCCGCGCAGGCTCGGGTCGTCGAGGACCTCGACGGCCGCGTAGAACGCGTCCATGTCGACATGCAGGATGCGGGTCCCGGTGTCGTCGGCGTCGGTGGGCGAGGTGATCTGCCCTCTGCCGTCGCCGTGTCCCATGGGTCCATTCTCTCCCGGACCCCGGACACGAGCGTGTCGACGGGCTCAGCGCACCGAGGCGGCCGAGCCCGTCGAGGCGCTACTGCGCCGCGCGCTCGAGGATGAGCTCGCGGACACGCGCGGCGTCGGCCTGTCCCTTCATGGCCTTCATGACCGCACCGATCACAGCACCGGCCGCCTGCACCTTGCCGTCCTTGATCTTGGCGAGCACGTCGGGCTGCGCAGCGAAAGCCTCGTCGATGGCGGCGATCAGTGCGCCGTCGTCCGACACCACGGCGAGCCCGCGCGCGTCGATGACCTCTTGCGGGGTGCCCTCACCCGCGATGACGCCCTCGAGCACCTGGCGCGCGAGCTTGTCGGTGAGCGTTCCCGCGTCGATGAGCTTCTGCAGAGCGACGACGTTCTCCGGGCTGATGAGCTCGGACGCGTCCTTCTCCTGCGCGTTGGCCAGGCGGGAGATCTCGCCGGTCCACCACTTACGCGCCGTCGCGGGGGTCGCTCCGGCGGCGATCGTCGCCGCGACCTCTTCGAGGACGCCGTTGTTGCGCACATCCTGGAACTCGAGGTCGGTGAAGCCCCACTCCGTCATCAGGCGACGGCGACGGGCGACGGGCTGCTCGGGAAGCGCGGCACGCAGTTCCTCGATCAGCTCTGCCGCCGGCTCGACCGGAAGCAGATCGGGCTCGGGGAAGTACCGGTAGTCGTCGGCATCCGACTTCGGTCGACCCGGCGACGTGGTGCCGGTGTCCTCGTGCCAGTGCCGCGTCTCCTGGGTGATGGTGCCGCCGTCGGCGAGGATCTGCGCCTGGCGCTGGATCTCGTACTTGACCGCGCGCTCGACCGAGCGCATCGAGTTCACGTTCTTGGTCTCGGTGCGCGTGCCGAGCTTCTCGGTTCCGCGCGGACGGAGCGAGATGTTCGCATCGCAGCGCAGGTTTCCGCGCTCGAGACGGGCCTCGGAGATGCCGAGACCGCGGACGATGTCGCGGATCGTCTGGACGTAGGCCTTGGCGACCTCCGGCGCACGGTGTTCCGTGCCGACGATCACCTTTGTGACGATCTCGACCAGCGGGACGCCTGCCCGGTTGTAGTCGACGAGCGAGTACTCGGCGCCCTGGATGCGTCCGGTCGCTCCGCCCATGTGGGTGAGCTTGCCGGCGTCCTCCTCCATGTGCGCGCGCTCGATCGGGATGGTCACGATCGAGCCGTCCTCGAGCTCGACCTCGACGGACCCCTCATACGCGATCGGCTCGTCGTACTGCGAGATCTGGTAGTTCTTGCCGAGGTCCGGGTAGAAGTAGTTCTTCCGAGCGAAACGACTCGACTCGGCGATCGAGCAGCCGAGCGCGAGGCCGAGGCTGATCGATGAGCGGATCGCCGTCTCGTTCACCACGGGCAGCGACCCCGGCAGGCCGAGGTCGACGGGAGCGATGAGGGTGTTCGGCTCGGCCGCGTGGTACTTCTCGTTGGCCGGGTTCGGCGCGTCCGAGAACATCTTCGTGTTGGTGTTGAGCTCGACGTGAACCTCGAAGCCGAGGACGGGCTCATACAGCTCGAGCGCCTTGTCGTAGTCCATGAGCTTGGCGGTGGCCATCAGCGGGTTCCTCCTGCGAGCTGGGGTGCGCGGGTGAGGAGCGGGGCTCCCCAGGAGTCGAGCAGCACGGTCTCGAGTGCGGCGCCGACCTTGTACAGACGAGCGTCCTCACGAGCGGGCGCGAGGAACTGGATGCCGACCGGCAGCCCGTCCTCCTCGGCGAGACCGCTCGGGATCGAGATACCGGGGACGCCGGCGAGGTTCGCCGGGATGGTCGTGACGTCGTTCAGGTACATCTGCAGCGGGTCGTCGATCTTCTCGCCGATCTTGAACGCCGTGGTCGGCGCCGACGGCGTCGCGATCACATCGACCTCGGCGAAGGCGTTCGCGAAGTCCTGCTGGATGAGCGTGCGCACCTTCTGCGCGCTGCCGTAGTACGCGTCGTAGTAGCCCGCGGACAGGGCGTAGGTGCCCAGGATGATGCGGCGCTTGACCTCGTCGCCGAAGCCGGCGTCGCGGGTGGCGGACATCACGTCCTCGACGGTCGGGTTGCCGTCGGGGGTGACGCGCAGCCCGAACCGGACGGAGTCGAACTTCGCCAGGTTGCTGGACGCCTCGGCCGGGAGGATCAGGTAGTACGCGGCCACGCCGTACTCGAAGTGGGGTGCGCCGATCTCGACGATCTCCGCACCCTGCGCCTCCATCAGCGCGAGCGCGCTGCGGAAGGACGCCGCGACGCCGGCCTGGAAGCCGCTGTCCGGGAGCTCCCGGATGACACCGACCTTGAGGCCCTTGAGCACCTCACCGCGGGCACCCTCGCGGGCGGCATCCGCGAACGAGGGCCACGCATCGCGGAGCGACGTGGAGTCCTTCGGGTCGTGCCCGCCGATCACATCGTGCAGCAGACCCGCGTCGAGCACGGTTCGCGTGACGGGGCCGACCTGGTCGAGGCTCGAGGCGAGGGCGATCGCCCCGTAGCGGCTCACGCCGCCGTAGGTGGGCTTCACGCCGACCGTGCCCGTGACGTGTGCGGGCTGACGGATCGATCCGCCGGTGTCGGAGCCGAGCGCGAGCGGCGCCTCGAAGGCTGCGACGGCGGCAGCGGAACCGCCGCCGGAGCCGCCGGGGATGCGGTCGAGGTCCCACGGGTTGCGGGTGGGACCGTACGCGGAGTGCTCCGTGGAGGAGCCCATGGCGAACTCGTCCATGTTGGTCTTGCCGAGCGGGATGAGCCCCGCGGCACGCGAGCGAGCCACGACGGTCGCGTCGTACGGCGAGCGGTAGCCCTCGAGGATGCGCGAACCGCTGGTGGTCGGCTGATCGTCGGTGACGAGCACGTCCTTGATCGCCAGCGGAACGCCCGCGATCGGACCGAGCTGCTCCCCCGCCGCGCGTCGGGCGTCGATGGCCTCGGCTGCCGCGAGAGCGCCCTCGTTCACGTGCAGGAAGGCGTGGACGTCGCCGTCGACGGCGGCGATGCGATCGAGGTGCGCCTGCGTGGCCTCGACGCTCGAGATCTCACGGGACGCGAGCTTGTCGGCGAGTTCCGCAGCGGTCAGGCGGATGATGTCGCTCACTGCTCTTCTCCCAGGATCGCGGTGACGCGGAACCGGCCGTCGGCGGCGTCCGGAGCGTTCTGCAGCACCTGCTCGTGCGTCAGGGTCTCCCCGACGACGTCGGGACGGAAGACGTTGCTCAGCGGGATCGGGTGGCTCGTCGCGACGATGTCGGCGGTCGCCACCTCCGAAACCTTGGCGATGTTGTCGACGATGGCGTCGAGCTGGCCCGTGAGCCGCGTCACCTCGTCGTCGTTCAGCTGGATACGCGCGAGCACGCCGAGATGGCGCACGAGATCAGGGGTGATTTCAGACACGCTTCCAGTCTAGGTCGTGGCGCCGACCCGTCGTGGCGCGTGCCGCAGGCGGTACTCGTCCGTGACGACACCGCTCGCGTCGCGATGGCTGGCGACGAGTTCGAGCGCAGGCTGCCCCATCTCCGGCGGCGCGACGGCTCGACCCGAGCCCAGCAGCATCGGGACGATCCGAAGGCGGAGGACGTCCACCTCGCCGGCCAGGAACAGCGCATCCGTGAGCTGGAGGCTCCCCCAGATCGCGATGGACCGATACCGTGCCTTCAGCGATCGGACGGCGTCGATCGGCCGGTCGCCAAGAATCTCGATCTCGCCTTCTCCCCACGGCGCTCGGTCGAGCGTGCGGCTCACGACGTGCTTCGGCAGACGACCGATCGGCGCGGCCACCGCGTCTTCGGCAGGATCCGCCTGCGGCCAGTACGCCGCGAACAGCTCGTACGTCCTCCGACCGAAGAGGATCGCGTCGACGCCGGCGAGCCACCGCATCTGTTCCGTGTCCGTGCGGGTCTGATCGCCGAAGTCGACGTCGTCGAAGAAATCGATCCCTCCCGCTGCGTCCATCGCGTACCCGTCCGCTGAGACGATCTGCTCGATCGTGACCTCACCCATGCGCTCCACCCATCTCCCGATCCAGTTCCGCGATGGCCTCGCGCCATCCCGTCCATACGCTGTCGACCTGCCCGGTGTCTTCGACATGACCGCGCAGCCGGAACACCATCTCCGTGCGCCCGCCGGCGATCTTCGTCAGGCGGACCTCGATCTCTGCGACGGGTTCGTCGGGCGCGCCCCACGTGCAGCGCAGCAGACCCGGTTCGCGCACCTCGAGGTACTCCCCTCCGCTCGAGTGGGAGGTGCCCGCTTCATCGACCATCGAGAACCGGAAGCACCCACCGACACGAAGGTCGACGAGCACGGATTCCTCGGGCGTCCGCAGACCGTGCGGGTGGAGCCAGCGCGCCATCGCCGCAGGCTGGGTCCATGCACGCCACACGCGGTCCCGTGGCGCGTCGAAGACCCGGGTGATCTCCAGCTGCCTCTGCGTCATCGCCCGGACTCCTCGGCTTCGGCTTCGGGTTCGGCGAGCACCGCGTCGAGCTGATCGAATCTGCCGTGCCACTCCCGGCGGTTGCGCTCCACCCATGCCGCAGCCTCATCCAAGGGCTCCTGAGAGAGCGAGCACACGCGCCACTGCGCCCTGGTCCTTCGTTCGACGAGCTTCGCCTTCTCGAGCACCCGCAGATGCTGCGAGACCGCAGGACCGCTCATCGCGAAGGGCGCCCCGAGCTCTCCGACGGTCGCGTCTCCTCGGCTCAGCCGCTCGAGCATCCCCCGTCTGGTGGGATCCGCGAGCGCGTGGAACACGATCGACAGTTCATCCGTCGCCGTCGGCATCGAAACTCCCTACTTAAGCATTTCCTTAATTACACGCTCGGCCCGACGGGCTGTCAAGCCTTCGTCGCCTTTATGCTGGGCACGTGAGCCCGTTCCAGCCTCCTCGCCCGTGGGTCGCCAGCTATGCCGCCGGTGTTCCCGAAGACCTCGCTCCCGTCGAGGGATCGCTGATCGACATCGTCGCGGCATCCGCGAGGGACTATCCCGAGGCCCCCGCGCTCCAGTTCTTCGGCAGGGAGACGACCTACGCCGAGCTGCAGGACGCGATCGACCGCGCTGCCGCCGGGCTCCGCGATCTGGGCGTGCGAGCGGGCGATCCGGTCGCCATCGTGCTGCCGAACTGCCCGCAGCACATCGTCGCGTTCTACGCCGTCCTCCGACTCGGCGCCGTCGTCGTCGAGCACAACCCGCTCTACACGCCGCGGGAGCTGCGCAAGCAGTTCGAGGACCACGGCGCGAAGCATGCGATCGTCTGGAACAAGGTCGTCGCCACGGTGCAGGAGTTCCCGGCCGACCTCGCCGTCACGAATCTCATCTCGGTCGACGTGACGCAGGCGATGCCGTTCCTCACCCGCGTGGCCTTGCGGCTGCCGGTCGCGAAGGCGCGCGAGTCACGCGCCGCACTCACCGAGAAGGTGCGAGGCACGATCACCTGGGATGCTCTCGTGAAGTCGGCACCGATCCCCGCGTCGCACCCGAAGCCGTCGACCGACGACCTGGCGATCATCCAGTACACGTCCGGCACCACCGGCACTCCCAAGGGCGCCTCGCTCAGCCACCGGAATCTGCTCGCCAACGCGGCGCAGGCCCGGGCATGGGTGCCGTCGATCCAACGCGGCAAGGGATGCGTCGTCTACGCGGTGCTGCCGATGTTCCACGCGTACGGTCTCACGCTCTGCCTGACCTTCGCGATGTCGATGGGCGCCCGGCTCGTACTCTTCCCCAAGTTCGATCCCGACCTGGTGCTGGATGTCGTAAAGAAGCACCCCGCGACGTTCCTGCCGCTCGTTCCGCCGATCGCCGACCGGCTGCTCGCCGCCGCGCGCGAGAAGGGCGTCTCCCTCGACGGCATCGAGGTGGCGATCTCCGGCGCGATGGCACTGCCGCACGAACTCGTCGTCCCGTTCGAGAAGGCCACGCACGGATACCTCGTCGAGGGCTACGGCCTCAGCGAATGCTCCCCGGTACTGATGGCCAATCCCGTCGCCGAGCACCGGGTACCCGGCACGGTCGGACTCCCCCTCCCCGGAACCGAATGCCGTGTGGTCGATCCGGAGAACCCCACGCAGGACGTGCCGGAGGGTTCGCCCGGTGAGCTCGTCGTGCGCGGACCGCAGGTCTTCTCGGGCTACTACGGCAAGCCGGAGGAGACCGAAGAGGTGTTCGTCGACGGCTGGTTCCGCACGGGAGACATCGTCACGATCGACGAGGCCGGCTTCATCCGCATCGTCGACCGCATCAAGGAGCTCATCATCACCGGCGGGTTCAACGTCGCGCCCACCGAGGTCGAGAACGCGCTGCGACAGCATCCGCAGGTGGTGGATGCCGCGGTCGTCGGGCTCGCAAGCGAGCACTCCGGCGAAGAGGTCGTCGCGGCGATCGTCGTGGACAGTGGTACGGATGTGGATGTCGAGGCGATCCGCGAGTTCGCCCGCAGCATCCTCACCCCCTACAAAGTGCCGCGGCGCATCTTCGTAGTCGACGAACTCCCGAAGTCACTGATCGGGAAGGTGCTGCGCCGACAGGTGAAGGAGAAGCTCGTCGCTCTGACGACGGGCCGCTGAGGACGCCCTCACAGGCGCTCAGAGCGCCGGGGCGCTACCCTTGGGTAGTGACTCCTGAAGATGCAGTGCTGACCGACGCCCCCGAGGACTCCCCCGCGACCCCCGGATTCGAGGAGCTCGGCATCACCGGGCCCGTCCTCAAAGCCATCAAGGATCTCGGCTACGAGACACCTTCCCCCATCCAGGCCGCGACGATCCCGACCTTGCTGTCCGGACGCGACGTCGTCGGACAGGCACAGACCGGAACCGGCAAGACCGCGGCTTTCGCACTCCCGGTGCTGGAGCGCCTCGACGTGTCGCAGAAGATTCCGCAGGCACTCGTGCTGGCGCCGACCCGGGAGCTCGCACTGCAGGTGTGCGAGGCGTTCGAGTCCTACGCCTCGAAGATGAAGGGCGTGCACGTCCTCCCCGTCTACGGCGGCCAGGGCTACGGCGTGCAGCTGTCGGCACTGCGTCGTGGTGTGCACGTGATCGTCGGCACTCCCGGCCGGATCATGGACCACCTCGCGAAGGGCACGCTCGATCTGTCCGAGCTGAAGTACCTGGTGCTCGACGAGGCCGACGAGATGCTCAAGATGGGCTTCGCGGAAGACGTCGAGCAGATCCTCGCCCAGACCCCCTCCGAGAAGCAGGTCGCCCTCTTCTCGGCGACCATGCCTCCGCAGATCCGCCGCCTCGCGCAGAAGTACCTGAGCGACCCGGAAGAGATCAGCATCAAGTCGAAGACCGCGACCGGCACGAACATCACGCAGCGCTACCTGGTGGTGTCGTACGCGCAGAAGGTCGACGCGCTCACGCGCATCCTCGAGGTCGAGAACTTCGACGGGATGATCGTCTTCGTCCGCACGAAGAACGAGACCGAGACGCTCGCCGAGAAGCTCCGTGCACGTGGATACTCGGCGACCGCCATCAACGGCGACGTGGCGCAGGTGCAGCGCGAGCGCAGCGTCAACCAGCTGAAGGACGGCAAGCTCGACATCCTCGTCGCGACCGATGTCGCTGCACGCGGACTCGACGTCGAGCGCATCAGCCACGTCATCAACTTCGACATCCCCACCGACACCGAGTCCTACGTGCACCGCATCGGTCGCACGGGCCGGGCCGGCCGCACGGGCGATGCGATCAGCTTCATCACGCCCCGTGAGCGCTACCTGCTCAAGCACATCGAGAAGGCCACACGCCAGCAGCCCACTCAGATGCAGCTGCCGACGACCGATGACGTCAACACCACGCGTCTCGCGCGGTTCGACGATGCGATCACCGCCGCGCTCGGCGACACGGCGCGGGTCGAGAAGTTCCGCGACGTGATCTCCCACTACGTGCGCAACCACGACGTGCCCGAAGCCGACGTCGCAGCCGCGCTCGCGATCGTCTCGCAGGGCGACACCCCGCTCCTGCTCGACCCCGCCGAAGACCGGCTGGCCAAAGCGGTCGAAGCCGACAACCGGCCGCCCCGCGAGGGTGGTGCCCGCGGCACCAGGGATACGCGCGAGCCGCGTGAGCCCCGCACCGAGCGTCGCGGTCGCGGCGACTACACCGCGTACCGCATCGAGGTGGGCCGTCGACACCGGGTCGAGCCGCGTCAGATCGTCGGCGCTCTCGCGAACGAGGGGGGTCTCGGTCGCGACGACTTCGGTGTGATCAACATCCGTCCCGACTTCTCGACGGTCGAACTGCCGGCGAACCTCAGCCCGACCGTGCTCGAGAAACTGCGCGACACGCGCATCTCGGGACGACTGATCGAGATCAAGCCGGACCGCGGCCCGGGTGCTCGACGCAGCGACACGCGCGAGGGCGGCTACGAGCGACGTGATCGCGATGAGCGCCCGCCGCGCGGCGACCGCGAGGACAAGCCGTTCCGCAAGCCGCGTCACAAGGGCTGAGCGAACGGCGGCGAGCGTGCTGATCGAACAGGCCACCTTCGATGATGTGGACGGCCTCGCGCTTCTGAAATGGCGTGACGATATGGACGGTTCCTCTCGCGCAGAGTCGGCCGTCGAGTTCGCGGCGGACCTCGATACCTGGTGGCGCGATCACCGGCACTCCCACTTCGCGTTCGTCGCACGCTCGGGCGAGCACGGGATCGTCGGCGCGGCATGGGTCGCGTTGCTTCCGCGCGTCCCGAGGCCGGGTCAGGTGGAACGGCTGTCCGCCGACATCCAGAGCGTATTCGTGGTGCCGGAGCATCGGGGGCACGGGATCGGAACAGAGCTGGTCGCTGCGGCTTATCAGCACGCAGTGTCCGCCGGCGCGGGCAAGGTCGTCGTGAACTCCAGCGTCGGCGCGGTCTCGCTCTATCGACGCCTGGGCTTCGACTTCTCCCCCGTGCTGCTCGTGCGCGATGCCGTGGACTGACACCACCCGTACAGGATGCCGTTGCGATCGACGGCGCCCGGCGGGCTAGACCGATTCCCGCGCGAGCTGCGCCGCGATATCGATCAGCGGCTCCGGATGTGCGAGAAGCGCACGCTGCTCCGGAGTCTCGATGAGGTGCGCGAGCAATCGGTGCGCGCCCATGACCGTCGGCTCCCAGTATCCGCCGACGTGGTGGCGGCTCAGCGGCACGGTCGTCGACTCTCCGTCGACCGTGAGAGTCACCGCGCCGTCGTCCGGGTCCACGCCGAGATCGGACAGGGCGACCGCGGTCAGAGCACCCAGCACGATCGTGCCGACGAGCCCCGGCAGCCGGAAACGCGTGGTCGGCACATCCAGCAGGATGCTCTCCACACTCGACCACGGCACGATGCCTCGGTTGTCGACGCCCTCCCGGAGGATCACCGCGTCTGGCGTGAGTCGCAGGTGGTTCCGCCCGGGATCGCCGACAGCCAGCGCATCAGGGACGGCGATCAGCGGTCCGTAGCGCTTCATGCGAGAGCGTCAGGCCCCTCGGTCACGAGGATGTGGAACTGCGCCGCGTCGAGGATGCGGATGCCGAGCTCTTCGGCCTTCCCGAGCTTGGAGCCGGCGCCGGGGCCGGCGGCGACGAAGTCCGTCTTCTTCGACACGCTCGAGGCGGCTTTGCCACCTGCCATGATGATGGCCTCCTGCGCACCGTCGCGGGTGTACCCGTCGAGCGAGCCCGTGGCGACGATCGTGAGCCCCTCGAGCACCCCGCCCGCCGCGATCGCACCGCCAGGACCCGGATGGCCGGGTGTCGACCACTGCACGCCCGCCTCCGTCCAGCGCAGCACGATCTCCTGGTGCCAGTCGATCTCGAACCACGCGAGGAGCGAGTCGGCGATGATGCCGCCGACTCCCTCGACCGACGCGAGTTCATCGCGGGATGCCGCACGGATGGCTTCGAGCGAACCGAACCACTGCGCCAGCGCCCGAGCCGCGGACGGACCGACGTGGCGGATGTTCAGCGACACGAGCAGCCGCCACAGGTCCTTCGTCTTGGCCTTCTCGAGCTCAGCCAGCAGGGTGATGGCCTGCGACGACGGCTGCGGGCCCTCCACGCCGGCCTTCTTCTCGGCGGCCGTGGGGTTGCGCCGGAACGGTGCCCTCGTCTTCACGAGCCCGTCTTCGTCTTCCTTCGGAAGCCCGGTCTCGGCGTCGCGCACGAAGAGCTCGATCGGCACGAGCTGGTCGATCGTGAGAGCGAACAGCCCCGCCTCGGTCTCCAGCGGCGGCACCTCGGGCGAGGTCGGCTGAGTGAGCGCGGCGGCGGTGACCTCGCCGAGGGCCTCGACGTCGAGCGCTCCACGCGACCCGATGTGCTCGACACGACCGCGCACCTGTGCGGGGCACGAGCGGGCGTTCGGGCAGCGGAGGTCGATGTCGCCCTCTTTCATGGGCCGCAGCGGCGTTCCGCACTCCGGGCACTCCACCGGCATCACGAACTCGCGCTCCGAGCCGTCGCGCTTGTCGACCACGGGTCCGAGCACTTCGGGGATCACGTCGCCCGCCTTGCGCAGCACGATCGTGTCGCCGATGAGCACGCCCTTGGCCTTCACCACATCCTTGTTGTGCAGGGTCGCCTGGCGCACCACGGAACCCGCGACCTGCGCCGGTGCCATCACGGCGAACGGTGTGGCGCGACCGGTGCGACCCACCGAGACGACGATGTCGAGCAGCTTCGTCTGCACCTCTTCCGGCGGGTACTTGTAGGCGATCGCCCACCGCGGAGCTCGGCTGGTCGCGCCGAGCTCATCGTGCAGCGCGAGCTCGTCGACCTTGACGACGATCCCGTCGAGCTCGTGCTCGATGTCGTGCCTGTGCTCGCCGAAGTACTCGACGAACGACGCCACCTCGTCGATCGAGCTGCACACCCTGGTGTGCGGACTCGTCGGCAGGCCCCACTCCGCCAGCAGGTCGTAGACCTCGCTCTGCGCCTCGACCGGCGGATTCGCCCAGGCTCCGACGCCGTGCACGTAGAGCGCGAGCGACTCGATGCGCAGGAGCCCCGCCTCGAGCTCGAGACCGTCCTTCTTGTCGATCTGCTGCCGGAGTCCGCCGCTCGCCGCGTTGCGAGGGTTCGCGAACGAGGGGAATCGCCGTGCGGCGGCCGTGCGGGCCTTCTCCTCGTCGAAGGGCTTCTTGGCTCCGCCGCGTGCCTCCCAGCGTGCGAGCGCGTCGTTGTAGGCGCGGTCGCGGAAGGCCGCCTGCGCAGCATTGAGCCGCTCGAACGCCGCGACGGGGATGAAGACCTCTCCGCGGACCTCGACGATCTCGGGATGTCCCTCACCACTGAGGCGCTCGGGGATCTCCGGCAGCCGGAGCGCGTTCTCCGTGACGATCTCACCCACGCGCCCGTCTCCTCGCGTGGCCGCCGACGTGAGCACGCCGTTCTCGTAACGCAGGTTGATGGCGAGCCCGTCGATCTTCAGCTCGGTGAGCCAGGCGACCTTCCGCCCGGCGGATGCCTGGGTCTTCGCGGCCCACTCCCGCAGCTCCTCGATCGAGAAGACGTTGTCGAGGCTCAGCATCCGCTCGGCATGCTCGATGGTGGCGAGGCCCGTCGCCTCGGCAGCGCCGACCATCTGCGTCGGGGAGTCCTGGCCCTGCAGCTCGGGGTGCAGGCGCTCGAGCTCTTCGAGGCGGTGCATCCAGCCGTCGTAGGTGAAGTCGTCGACGACCGAGGTGTCGCGCCCGTAATAAGCGTCCTTCGCCTCGAGGATGCGAGTGGTCAGCTCTTCGGCTTCGGTTCGGGCGTCTTCCAGCGAGATGTTCTCCGGCACCCCGTCAGTCTACGAGCGGGGGCCGACATCCATCGAGATCTACGCGCCGACGGGCACGGCCGACACGGTGGTGTCGATCGTGAACTGCCCGAGCACGCGCGTCCCCACATAGAGCACCGCGGTCTGCCCCGGCGCAACACCGTCGAGCGGGACCGCGGGAACGACACGCACGCCCTCGTCGGTCACCGTCGCGACGGCCGCGACGGGCTCGGAATGCGCGCGGATCTGCACATGGCACGCGAAGGACGAGTCGACGGGCCCTGCACCGGCCCAGCTGTAGCGCTCGCCCGCGATCTCCGCGATCGCGAGAGCCTCCTTCGGACCCACGACGATGGTGTTCGACACCGGGCGCACCTCGAGTACGAACCGGGGCTTGCCGTCGGCCGCCGGCACGCCGAGCTTGAGCCCCCGGCGCTGTCCGACCGTGAAGGCGTGCGCCCCCTCGTGCGACCCGACCACCTCGCCTGCGCGATCGACGATCTCACCGGTGGCGGTGCCGACCTTCTCGGCGAGCCATCCGCGGGTGTCGCCGTCGGGGATGAAGCAGATGTCGTGGCTGTCGGGCTTCTGCGCGACGGTCAGCCCGCGATCCTCCGCCTCCGCGCGCACGATCGCCTTCGACGGCGTCGTGCCGAGCGGGAAGTAGGTGTGCGCGAGCTGCTCGGTCGTGAGCACCCCGAGCACGTAGGACTGGTCCTTCGCGTTGTCCGAGGCCCGGTGCAGCTCGAGACCCTGTTCGCCGTCGATGAGCGTGGCGTAGTGACCGGTGCACACGGCGTCGAAGCCGAGTTCGATCGCGCGCTCCAGGAGGGCGGCGAACTTGATCTTCTCATTGCAGCGCATGCACGGGTTCGGCGTGCGTCCGGCCTGGTACTCGGCGATGAAGTCGTCGATCACGTCGTCGCGGAAGCGCTCGGAGAAGTCCCACACGTAGAACGGGATGCCGAGCAGGTCGGCGGCGCGGCGCGCATCGAGGGCGTCCTCGATCGTGCAGCATCCGCGGCTTCCCGTCCGCAGCGTTCCGCCGGCTCGGGAGAGCGCCAGGTGCACGCCGACCACGTCGTGCCCCGCCTCCACGGCACGCGCGGCCGCGACGGCGGAGTCGACTCCGCCGCTCATCGCCGCCAGTATCCGCATGAGAACAGTCTACGAGCGTGCGCCTGTGCCGGACCCGGATGCGCGGAGGTAGGCGTCGGCGATCGCGTCGAGCACCGCGTCGACGTCGGCATCCGACGAGGTGCGACCGAGCGAGAACCGCAGCACGCTCCGGGCGTCCCGTTCGCTCCGGCCCATGGCCATCACCACGTGCGAGGGCTCGGCGACGCCCGCCTGGCAGGCGGAGCCGGTGGATGCCGCGACACCTGCGACGTCGAGGAGGAAGAGGAGGCTCTCCCCCACCGCACCGGGGAAGAGCACGTGGGCGTTGCCGGGGAGCCGGTTGACCGGGTCGCCGAGCATCTCCGCGGCGGGTACGGCCGAGCGGATGCCGGCGATGAGACGGTCGCGCAGAGCGGACAGACGAACGGCCTCGACTTCGCGCTCCGACTCGGCGAGCTCCAGAGCCGTCGCGAAGGCCGCGGCCCCGGCCACGTCCTGGGTCCCGGCGCGGAGACCGCGCTGCTGGGCACCGCCGCGGAGCATCGCGGTCATCCGGGCCGTCCGCGCGGTGACAAGGGCGCCGACGCCGACGGGTGCACCGATCTTGTGTCCGGCCAGACTCAGCGCGACGAGTCCGACCCCGGGTGCCCCATCCCCCCGCAGCGCGCGGAACGAGAGGGGCAGGTGACCGAGGGCGGCGACGGCATCGAGGTGGAGCGGCACCCCGGCGGTCGCGCTCGACGACGCCAATGCGACCGCATCGTTGACGGTTCCCGCCTCGTTGTTCGCGACGAGAGCCGTGGCGAGGGCCGCCCCGGGGAGCTGGCGGGCGAAGGCGTCCATGTCGATGCCGGCCAGCGCTGTGACACCGACGGCACGCACCTGCGCACCCTCTTCAGCCAGGGCCGCGACGGTGTCCATCGTGGCGTGGTGCTCGGCATCCGGCATCACGATCGCCTCCGCGCCGCCGGGGCGCGAATGCCAGAGCCCCTGCAGTGCGAGGTTGATCGACTCGGTGCCACCAGACGTGAACACGATCTCGATCGGATCGGCATCCAGCACGGCCGCAACGCGCTCGCGCGATTCCTCGAGCAGACGCCGCGCGTCCTGCCCTGCGCCGTGCGTCGAAGAGGCGTTGCCGACCGTCTCGGTCGCCTCCAGCCAGGCATCGCGCGCCTCAGGCCGCAGAGGCGTGGTCGCCGCATGGTCCAGGTAGTGCCGCATCCCTCGATTCTCTCGCGAATCCGCTCCCCCGAGGCGACCACGGCGATGGAACCGAGTGCGATCTGTCATGGGACTGCAACACATCCCGCCTATGGTGTACTCATGCCCGAGTCCCGAGACTTCACCGCGCCCGGCGGTCCAGCCCTCGACAACCTCGGCGTCCGTCTGCACGACGGCGTCGGGACCCTCCGTATCTGGTCGCAGAACGCGGCCTCCGTGGTGCTGGTCGTCTTCGACGCGACAGACCTCGACTGGGCGACGGACGAGGTACCGCTCGAGCGCCGCCCCGGCGGCATCTGGGAGGTCACCACTCCTCTCCTGCAGCCCGGCGTCCGCTACGCCGTCCGCGTCGGCGGTCCGCACGGTCCCGGCAACACCTTCAACCCGGAGAGCCTGCTGCTCGACCCGTACGCGCGAGGTCTCGCCCAGGGCGACGGGTACGAGGAATGGCGCTCGGTCGTCATCGTCGACGGCTTCGACTGGGGCGATTCGCAGAAGCCACGCGTGCCCCTCGACCGGACCGTGATCTACGAGGGCCACCTGAAGGGTCTCACCAAGCGTCACCCCGATGTGCCGCCGGCCCTGCACGGCACGTATGCGGGGCTCGCCCACCCGGCGATGATCGAGTACCTCCACTCGCTCGGGATCACGTCGGTGGAGCTCCTCCCGGTGCACGCCTTCGTCCCGGAGCCGCGCCTGCTGGAGCGCGGCCTCACCAACTACTGGGGTTACAACACCCTCAACTTCTTCACCCCCCACACCGCGTACGCCACCGAGGAGGCACGCAAGGAAGGCCCGGAGGCCGTACTGGCCGAGTTCAAGGGCATGGTGCGACTGCTGCACGAGGCAGGACTCGAGGTGATCCTCGACGTCGTCTACAACCACACCTCGGAGGAGGGCATCGGCGGGCCGCGTTCGAGCCTCCGCGGCATCGACAACGCCAGCTACTACCGCCAGGACGACACCGGGGTGTACATCGACACCACCGGGTGCGGCAACACGCTGAACACCTCGACGGATGCCGGCGCACGACTGATCCTCGACTCGCTCCGCTACTGGGCGCAGGAGATGCAGATCGACGGCTTCCGCTTCGATCTGGCCGCCGCGATCGCCCGCGACGGCGCACACACCTACACGCCGGAGCATCCGCTCCTGACAGCCATCGCGAACGACCCGATCCTCGCCGAGACGAAGCTGATCGCCGAACCGTGGGACGTCGGCCTCGGTGGTTGGCAGACCGGCAACTTCCCGGCGGGCTGGCACGAGTGGAACGATCGGTATCGCGACCGGGTCCGCAACTTCTGGCTCAGCGACATCGACTACGCCCGTCGGGCGTCGGCGCCGGTCGGCATCGGCGGCTTCGCGACCAGGCTCGCCGGCTCGTCGAACACGTTCAGCGAGGCCCGCGGCCCCCTGGCCAGTGTGAACTTCGTCACCGCTCACGACGGTTTCACCCTGCACGACCTCGTCTCGTACGACGTCAAGCACAACGAGGCCAACGGCGAGCAGAACCGCGACGGCGCCGATATGAACCGTGCGTTCAACCACGGTGTCGAGGGCCCGACCGACGACCCGACGATCCTGGCGGCCCGCCGTAAGGCGATGCGCAACCTCCTCGGCACGCTGCTGCTCTCGGCAGGAATCCCGATGCTCACCGCAGGCGACGAGGTCGGCCGCACTCAGCGCGGAAACAACAACGCCTATGCCCAGGACTCCGCGATGACCTGGCTCGCCTGGGAGTTCGAACCCTGGCAGAACGATCTCCGTGCGCACGTGGCGCGGCTGATCGGCCTGCGCGCCGAGAACCCCGCGCTCCGCCCCAGCAAGTACGCCCGGCTCGGCGAGCACATCCCGAACGCCTCCGTCATGGACTGGTTCGACCAGAACGGCGAGACCATGGAGAGCGCGCAGTGGGCGGACCCCCGCAACCGCACCCTCCAATACGTCGCGGCCTCCACACCCGACAAGGAGGCGGCGAACCGGATCCTGCTGATCGTCCACGGCACCGAGTCGCCCATCGACGTGCGCCTCCCCGAGGAGATCGAGGACGCGACGCGCTTCGTCTCGTTGTGGTCGAGCGCCGAAGAGCACCCATCGGATACGGCCGAGGTGTTCGCCCCGGGCGACGTCCTGCCCATTCCGGGCACCTCCATGCGCCTGTTCCGCGTGGAATGACATCGCTCTCCGACCCACCCCGGTGATCGCTTCCCGCGACCACGTCCGGGCGGTACGTTGAGGGGGTGGCTGCACGTGGTGGTACTCGGTCCTCGGCTCTCCGGAGCCCCTCTCAGATCCCGACGCGCCCCGGTGGTGACGTCACGATCGCGGAGGATACGCACACGCCCCGCCTCCCGCTTCTGAACGGCTCGCCCTCTGTCCCCGGCGGGTTCCCCGCGAAGGCGTTCGTCGGCGAGGTCGTCCCGTTCAGCGTCGTGTCCTTCCGCGAGGGCCACGACATCATCGGCGTGCACGTCCGGCTGACCTCGCCCGAAGGCGAGGAGAGCCTGCATCGACTGTCCCCGCGACTCGACGGCACCGACAGCTGGTCGACCGAGATCGCGCTGGATCTTCAGGGCCGCTGGATCTATCGTTTCGAGGCCTTCTCGGACGACTTCGCGACCTGGGCTCACGCCGCCGAGCTGAAGGTCGCCGCCGGCGTCGATGTGCCGATCATGGCAGCTCTGGGCGCCCAGCTCCTCTCCAGGGCTGCAGGCGAGAAGGATCGTCCGGCCGCGCAGCGCAAGCGTCTGCTGGCCGAAGCGACGTCTCTGGCGGGTGGCGATGCAGCGACGACCATCGCCGTATCGACGGATGCCGCGCTCGCGCAGATCTTCGCGGATCGGCCGCTCGCGAGCCTCCGCTCCGCCTCGACGCCCCAGACGCTGCTCGTCGATCGCACGACGGCCGGCGTCGGCGCGTGGTACGAGTTCTTCCCCCGTTCCGAAGGCGCCAGGCGTCTCAAGGACGGGAGTGTGAAGACCGGTACGTTCCGCACGGCCGCGAAGAGGCTTCCTGGCGTCGCGCAGATGGGTTTCGACGTCCTCTACCTGGTCCCCATCCATCCGATCGGCACCACGAATCGCAAGGGGCGCAACAACACCCTGGTCGCCGAGGCGACCGACCCCGGCTCGCCCTATGCGATCGGTGCGGCGGAGGGCGGCCACGACGCCATCCACCCCGATCTGGGCACGGCGCAGGACTTCCGCGCCTTCGTGCGCGCCGCGCAGAAGGAGGGCCTCGAGGTCGCCCTCGACCTCGCGCTGCAGGCGTCACCGGACCATCCGTGGGTCGCTGAGCACCCGGAGTGGTTCACCACGCTCCCCGACGGGTCGATCGCGTACGCCGAGAACCCGCCGAAGAAGTACCAGGACATCTATCCGCTGAACTTCGACAACGACCCGGCCGGCATCTACGCCGAGATGCTGCGCATCGTCCGGCACTGGGTCGCGCAGGGAGTGAAGATCTTCCGGGTGGACAACCCGCACACGAAGCCGCTGCAGTTCTGGGAATGGCTCATCGGGACCGTGAACGCCGAGGACCCCGACGTCATCTTCCTGGCCGAGGCGTTCACGCGCCCGGCGGTCATGCGCGCGCTCGCCGCTGTCGGATTCCAGCAGAGCTACAGCTACTTCACCTGGCGGAACACCAAGGAGGAGCTCGAGGAGTTCCTCACCTCTGTGTCGCAGGAGACCAGCGACTACATGCGTCCGAACCTCTTCGTGAACACGCACGACATCCTCACGGAGTACCTGCAGTTCGGCGGCAGAGCCGCCTACCGGATCCGCGCATGCATCGCGGCCACCGCGGCCCCGATCTACGGTGTGTACGCCGGATACGAGCTGTTCGAGAACGTCGCCCGCCCGGGTTCCGAGGAGAACATCGACAACGAGAAGTACGAGTTCAAGGTGCGGGACTGGGCCGGCTCCGAGGCGCGCGGAGAGTCGCTCGCCCCGCTGCTGCGTCGACTCAACGAGATCCGAGCCGCGCACCCCGCGCTGCGCCAGCTCCGCAACTTCGCGACGCACTGGAGCGACGACGACTCCGTCCTCGTCTACAGCAAGCACCTGGATGCCGCGTTCACGGGCACCGGGCAGGCCGACACGATCATCGTCGTGGCCAACGTCGATCCGCATTCGGTACGCGAGACGACGGTCCATCTCGACACGACGCGCTGGGGCGTCCCGCTCGGCGAGGACTTCGAGGTGGAGGACCTGCTCACGGGCGCGGTCTGGACTTGGAGCGACCACAACTACGTGCGGCTCGACGCTTTCGCCGAGCCGGTGCACATCCTGAAGGTGAGGGAGCGATCATGAGCTACGTGGAAGACGCCAGGACGTCCGCCGATTGGGAGGCCATCGCCTCTGCGGAGCACCATGATCCGCACTCGGTGCTCGGTGCGCATCCGATCAAGGACGCCGCCGATCACACCGTCACGGTCGTCCGAGCCCGCCGCCCGCTCGCCTCTTCTGTCGAAGCGGTGTTCGCCGACGGGAGCCGACTGGCTCTCGATCATGTGGCCCACGGCATCTGGGAGGCCCAGCACGCCGGCCCGCCGCTCTCCTATCGCCTCGCCACCGCATACGGCGACGACGAGGAGTCCGTCCAGGGCGATCCCTACCGTCACTCCCCCGCACTCGGCGACATCGACCTGCATCTGATCGCCGAAGGACGACACGAGCGCCTGTGGCAGGTCCTCGGCGCCCATCCCCGCACGCTCGACGGCGAGCAGGGGATCTCCTTCGCCGTCTGGGCCCCGAACGCCACCGCCGTCCGGGTGGTCGGCGACCACAACGGCTGGAACGGCGAGACGCACGCGATGCGCTCGATGGGCGTCAGCGGTGTGTGGGAGCTGTTCATCCCGGATCTCGCCGAGGGCACGAAGTACAAGTACCAGATCCGCACCCGCGACGGAGCCTGGATCCTCAAGGCAGACCCGATGGCCCTCGCCGCGGAGGTTCCGCCGGACACGGCATCCGTCGTCACATCGTCGTCCTACGTCTGGACCGACGGCGCCTGGATGACCCGTCGTGCGGCGACGCATGCGGTCGCGCAACCGCTCTCGATCTACGAGGTGCACCTCGGATCCTGGCGCAACGGTCTGGGCTACCGCGACATCGCGGAACCCCTGATCCAGCACGTCACGGATGCCGGATTCACGCACGTCGAGTTCATGCCGCTCGCCGAGCACCCCTTCGGAGGCTCGTGGGGCTACCAGGTCAGCGGCTACTACGCGCCGACGAGCCGGTTCGGCACTCCCGACGACCTGCGCCACCTGATCGATCGGCTGCACCAGGCCGGCATCGGCGTGATCATGGACTGGGTTCCCGGACACTTCCCGAAAGACGCTTTCGCGCTCGCGCGGTTCGACGGGCAGCCCCTCTACGAGCACCCGGATCCGCGGCGCGGCGAGCACCAGGACTGGGGCACGCTCATCTTCGACTACGGGCGGCCGGAGGTGCGCGGCTTCCTCGTCGCCAATGCGCTCTACTGGTTCGAGGAGTTCCACGTCGACGGACTGCGTGTCGATGCGGTCGCCTCGATGCTCTACCTCGACTATTCGCGGAACGCCGGCGAGTGGGAGCCGAACATCCACGGCGGCCGCGAGAACCTCGAGGCCATCCGGTTCCTGCAGGAGGTCAACGCCACGGCCTACCGCCTGCACCCCGGCATCCTGATGATCGCCGAGGAGTCGACGAGCTTCCCCGGAGTGACCGCGCCGACCGACCACGCCGGTCTCGGTTTCGGCTTCAAGTGGAACATGGGCTGGATGAACGACTCGCTGCAGTACATCGAGCGCGACCCGATGTACCGCTCGCATCACGAGGGCGAGATGACGTTCTCGTTCGTCTACGCCTTCGGCGAGAACTATCTGCTGCCGATCAGTCATGACGAGGTCGTGCACGGCAAAGGCAGTCTGCTGGCGAAGATGCCGGGCGACCACTGGCACAAGCTCGCCAACGTCCGCGCCTACCTCGCGTACATGTGGGGGCACCCGGGCAAGAAGCTGCTGTTCATGGGCCAGGAGTTCGGGCAGATCGCCGAGTGGTCGGAGGGCCGAGAGCTCGACTGGTGGCTTCTGGACCAGCCCTCGCACGCGCAGCTGCAGAGCTTCGTCGGCGCCCTCAACCACACGTACCGGGCGCAGGCCCCCCTGTGGGAACGCGACAGCGACGGATCGTCGTTCTCACGGCTGGGTGCACCGGACTGGGAACCGACCGTGATCGCTTTCGAGCGCCGCGACGCGCACGGCGGCCGGCTGGTCGTCATCAGCAACTTCGCGGGAGTGGAGCGCACCGGCCACCGACTGGTCCTCCCGCGCGAGGGTGTCTGGCAGGAGATCCTCAACACGGATGCCGCGGACTACGGCGGCCGCGGTTCAGGCAACCTCGGCATGGTGATCGCTCGAGCCGAGGACGGTGGCGCGCCGATGGCCACCGTGACGCTGCCCGCGCTGTCGACGCTGTGGTTGCGGCATCAGCCCGACCCGCACCTGCCGACGATCTCGAACGGCTGATCGGCCGATCAGAAGAGCAGCGACGACAGGCGGTTGCGTGCCGTGATCACCCGCGGGTCGGCCGCGCCGATCAGCCCGAACAGCTCGATGAGACGCTCGCGGACGGGCGTGCGCTCCTCGGAGGGCAGCTGGGCGAACAGGTCGAGCAGGCGACCGAACGCATCCTCGACATGGCCGCCGGCGAGATCGAGATCCGCGACCGCGAACTGCGCCTGGACATCGAGAGGCGCATCAGCGGCGGCAGCACGCGCAGCCTGCAGGTCGAGTCCCTGCACCCGGTCGAGCAGGCGGACCTGGCCCAGACCGGCCAGGGCGTCCTCGTCGCGGGGGTTCTCCACGAGCGCCTGCTCATAGGCGCGGATGGCGGCGGTGTAGTCGCCGGTCTCGATCGCTGCGAACGCCTCGGCGTGCAGCGGCGGGAGCGGCGGCTCCTCGGCGGGCTCTGCGCTGTCGGCTTCCTCACCCAGCGCCAGTGATCCCGTGACGCCGTTCTGGGCCGCGACCTGGAGCAGCTGCGCGAAGACGTCGCGCACCTGCTGCTCGGGCACCACGCCCGTGAACATCGGGACCGGCTGGCCCGCGATCAGGGCCACCACCATCGGGATCGACTGCGCCCGGAAGCTCTGAGCAAGCTGAGGGTTCGCGTCCACGTCCACCTTGGCGAGCAGCACCCGACCACCGAGCTCCCTGGTCACCTTCTCGATGATGGGGCTCAGCTGCTTGCACGGGCCGCACCACTCGGCCCAGAGGTCCACGACCACGGGCACCGTGCGCGAGAGCTCGAGGATCTGGCCGAACGTCTCGTCGGTGGCGTCCACGACGACATCGACGACTGCGGGAGCCGGCGCGCCGGCCGGCGCGGGTGCCGGACGGTTGCGGAGGCTCGACAGGTCGACGGCGCCGCGCAGGGCGGCGGGAGAGATCTCACTCATTCGATCACCTTCACGGACAGCAGGTCCTGGCGGACTGCCAGGAGCTTGATCTGCTCCGTCGATCCCTGCGCCGGAACCGAGAAGAACAGCTGGAACTCGTACGTCGTCTCGACGCCCTTGGCGGACTCCGTCACACCGGTCAGGGCCTTCGCCTGCGCGTTGTCGCCGAAGCGGATCACCGCGTCCGCTGATGTCGGCGTGACACTCTCGGTGTCGGTCAACGACACCGCGACGATCGCGCCGCTGTCGAGAGTCGTCATCGACACAGGCACCGAGGTGGCCGGTGCCATGTCGAACGCGGCCTGCGAGGTCGCGGACGCCCCGTTGTCGGCGAGCGTCTGCACGACCGCCTGACGGCTGTCGACGATGGACTTCGCCAGGTTCAGCGACAGGTCGTCGAAGAGGTCGTACGAGGCGCTCTTGTCACCGGAATCGACGACGTCGGCGAAGGCCGCGGAGACCTCTCCGGGTGCGACGCGCAGGAACGCGGAGTCCTGCGGGACGAGCGACGTCCCGAGCCACGCGGCCGCCACGTCGGGGAAGACGGCGTCGGCCGACATCTCCGCCATATCGGTGACCTTGTAGTTCGACCACGGGTCAGCCTGGGTCATCGTCAGGATGACCGGCGGAACGGTGTCGTCGCTCGTGCCCTTGGAGAGCATGAGGACGGTGCGCGGCCAGCGGTCCGTCGCCTCGGGGAGCACGACCTCGACCTCATCGGTCGGGATGACGGAAGGGAGCGGGCCGTCCGTGATCTGCGTGCGCAGCGCGTACTCCGTGGTGCGCGCGGCGAGAGCCGGCCCGTCCAGACGCGTCGACGCCAGATCGACGTCGAGCGCCGTGTCTGCCTCCTCGAGCGTGCCGGAGATCGTCTGAAGGATCCGCGTGGCCTGAGCCTCGGTGACGGCGGGCGGCTTCTGGTTCTCCGGCGCGATCACGGTCGGGGTCGGCGTCGGCGACGGCGCGCTCTCATCGAACTGCGGCCAGGAATCCGCGGAGCAGCCGGCGACGAGCAGAGCCGTCAGGCCGAGCGCCGGGAGCGCCAGCATGCGCCGCCTGCCGGCGGGGCGGGCGGCTCGCATCGCGTTCTTCGAATCCGGTTCCTTGCCCTCGTCCACGATCTCGGCGTCCTCGATCTTGGTCTCCTCGGTCGCGTCGGCCGGTGCGTGCGGCTCGGTCGACTCGATGGCCTCCCGTTCAGCCGGGGGCAGCGCTGCGACGTCGATCGGCTCCGTGACAGGCAACGGGCCAGGGCCCTTGCGACGGGGACCGCGTCCGCGTCGCTGATGGCGGATGCCGAGGATGTAGAGGATCAGGCCGATCAGCAGCACGGCGCCGCCGGCTGCCATGAGGGGTCCCGCCCACGGCGTGCTCGTGTCGAGCGGCCAGGAGACCGCGATGTCGTCCGGGGCGTCCTTCGTGCCGTCGTAGGCGATCAGGACGCTCGTGCCATCCGGGAGCTGCATGTTGTCGGCGATGAGGGCGTTCTCGTCGCCGAAAGAGTCCAGCCAGAGGTCGGACCCGGCCGGGTTGCGACCGGCGGGCTCTTCGCTCGTCGACTCGCCTCCATCCGTCTCCCCCTCGGGCGTGGGAGTCGCCTCGGGCGCGGGTGTCTCCTCAGGCGCCGGTGTCGCATCCGTCTCATCGGCTGCCGCTCCGGCCACCACGTGTTCGACGTCGAGCGTTCCGTCGTCCGCGACGGTCACGTGGTTGTAGTCCGAGTCGGCCAGCCACGCCTCCATGTCGGGCGTACGGCCGTAGCTGGCGAAGATCTCTCCCTCGCCCCGGACGAGGAGCGTCTGGGCGCCTGGGTGAGTTCGGAGCACCTCGCCGTCCATGAGCACGAACGGCGCCGGTTCCTCGACCTCCACCTGGGTCTGCTGCGACGGCGGCCCCAGGAAGATGGTTCGCTGGGCGATCCCTGCCCCGATCAGCACCGCGGCCAGCACGAAGGCCACAACGGCCCATACGAAACGCACGAATAGTCTCCTCACGCACCCCGGATATCCATCCGAGACGCAACACTCGACATTTCAGACTAGCGAAACCTCCTGTGTGTTGCCCACGAGCACCTCCGCTCGGCACCTGTCCGGCACGTCGCGCGGTTCACCGCGACGCGGCTCGATAATCTGATTCCACACGTTCCGAGGAGCCGAGATGAAGATCCACAACCCCTTCCGCACCGCCCTGGTGGCGACGCTCGGCGTGGGGCTCGGCATCCTGCTGATCGGCAGCGTCGAGACGCTCTCGACCGTTCTCCTGTACCTCGGGACCGCCCTGTTCCTCAGCCTCGGGCTCGACCCGCTCGTGTCGTATCTCGAGCGTCGCCGGCTCCCCCGCTGGCTCGCGGTGCTCGTCACGATCCTCGCGGTGCTCGCGATCTTCGTCGGCATCGTGCTCATCATCCTTCCGGTGCTGGTGAACCAGATCTCCCAGTTGATCGCGCAGATATCGGCGATCGTCCAGCGCGGAACGGCGATCGACGATCTCAAGGACTGGATGAAGGGCTCCTTCCCGAACCTCCGCGTCGACGACGTCTTCAGCTATGTCGAGGACTGGCTGAACACCAACCTCACCGAGATCGGCGGGTCGATCGGTCAGGGAGTCCTGGTCGCGAGCGGTGCGGTGCTCAGCGGCCTGTTCGGTGCGTTCATCGTGCTCATCCTCACGATCTACCTCACGGCCTCCACACCTTCTCTCAAGCGGGCCGTGTACCAGCTGGCTCCCGCCTCGAAGCGCGACCGCTTCATCGACCTGGCCGACCAGATCACCGACTCGGTCGGCTACTACGTCATGGGACAGGTCACACAGGGCGTCATCAACGGCGTGCTCAGCGCGGTGTACCTGTCGATCATCAAGGCGCCGTTCCCCGCCGTGCTCGCCGTGGTCGCGTTCTTCTTCTCGCTGATCCCCCTGGTCGGCACGCTGACGGGCTCGACGATCATCGTGCTGGCGTGCCTGATCCCCGGGCTGGGCTCCCCCGCCACGGCGATCGCCGCAGGCATCTACTACCTGATCTACATGCAGATCGAGGCGTACATCATCTCGCCGCGCATCATGAGCCGTGCCGTCTCGGTACCCGGTGCCGTGGTCGTGGTCGCCGCCCTCGCGGGCGGCAGCCTGCTCGGTCTGCTCGGCGCCCTCATCGCCATCCCCGTCGCCGCGAGCATCCTGATCATCTACCGTCAGGTGGTCATCCCGCGGATGAACGAGCTCTGACGCCCGCTCAGGCGGGCGGCCAGTGGGTCGCCAGCGGGAGCGCGGAGGCGTTGACCGCAGCCACGATCTCCGTGAGCACCCGCCGTGTCTGCGTCTCGCCGACCCAGAGGTGCTTGCCACCCTCCACCGCGATGAGCTGCGCGTGCGGGATCGCGGCGAAACGCTGTCGGGCTTCATCCGGGCGGAGATAGTCGTCCAGCTCGGGCACCAGAACGACGACGGGACGATCCGTGCTCGCCCAGGCCGCCACTTCCCCGTCCGTCGCCCGGTGCAACGGGGGCGAGAGCAGGATGATGCCTTCGATCTCGTGCTCTCGGCCGTACTTCAGAGCGAGCTCCGTGCCGAACGACCACCCCAGCAGCCAGGGACGAGGCAGTTCGCGTTCCCGAACGAAGTCCATCGCCGCCGCCACGTCGAACTGCTCGGCGGCGCCGCCGTCGAACGCTCCCTCGCTCGTTCCCCGCGCCGAAGTCGTGCCGCGGGTGTTGAACCGCAGCACGGCGAGATCGGCGAGGGCAGGAAGCCGGGCAGCGGCCTTGCGAATGATGTGGGAGTCCATGAACCCACCCGCCGTGGGCAGGGGATGCAGGGTCACGAGGGTGGCGACGGGGGCGGCGTCCTCCGGCTGAGCGAGTTCGCCGACGAGTCTCAAGCCGTCGGCCGTCTGCAACTCGATCTCTTCACGTCGTGCGGGGAGCTCGAGCGGCCCCCGGATCTCCATGTTCACGCGAGCCTCCAGCAGTGCGTATGCCAATGACGTCGTGCCGCGAGATCCGCGGCATCTCCCAGCACACCGTCGGCGCGCCAGGCCACCAGATGCGGTGTGCCCGGCTCGATGTCCTGCGCGCAGCCGGGACAGCGATAAGCCTTCTGCGCCTGCACGGCGGAGACGGGTTGGACCGTCCACTCGCTGCCACGACGGACTTCCGTGCGCTTCCACCCGGCGAGCAGGCGCTCGAGGGAATCCTCGGCGTCAGGGCGCGCCGGACGGCGTCGGTGGGAGCGTGGCACGATGCCGGCTCACCACCAGTGGTTGTTCGTCCAGAACGCGTGCGCGCCGGCCCAGCTGCCATACCGACCGGTGGCGTATCCGTTGGCCCAGCGCAGATTGTCGACGGGGTCGTAGCCGTTGCCCGGCACCTTGCTGCAGGGCAGCGCCTGCACGAGACCGCACGCCCCGGACGAGGAGTTCGTGGCGTTCGGGTTCCAGCCGCTCTCCTTGGACACGATGTAATCGACGTAGCCCCAGTCGCTCTCGGCGATGCCGGCGGCGGCCATCCACTCGGCCGGTGCGCCTCCGCCGGTGTAGAACAGAGGTCCGCTGCCCGAGGATTCGTCGCTCGAACCGGAGGCCGCCGCCGGAGCGGGAACCGGCACAGGCTTGGGCTTGACGTACACCTCGAAGGTGCCGCGAACGGCAGGCGTGATCGGTGCCCCCTCGACAGTGACGGTGAGGTTCTGCGTGTCGGCGAGGGCCACGGAGTATGCCGAATCCGGCGACTCCTCCGGAGCCTGCTCAGCCAGCGCCACTCCCGTGGGAGCGACCAGCGCGCCCGCGAATGCCACGACGGCGAGAGCGCTGAAGACGCCGACGACGCCGCGTCGTCGCGACCACCGGCGAGTGCCCGTGCGTGCGGGATTCACCGTCGCTGCGGGCACCAGCGACGAGCCGTTTCGTTCGAGGGTCATGTCGTTTCGGGAGTTCACGATGGATGACAGTCTACGCAGACCTGGCTGAGACGGCCATCAGGAACGTCACCGAACGGCGAGGATGACGTCGATCGCCGCGTCGAGGAGCGCGTCGACCTGCTCCTCGCGGTAGCCACCGCGCTGCATCCGGAACGCGGCCGACCGCAGCTGCTCGGCAGTCAGACCCTCACCGTCGCGCAGGTATCGCACGATCCGCGTGGTCACGTGATCGACCTCGTCGATCCGGTATCCGAAGGTGAGGACACCGGTGCGGGCGAAGCGGTGACGACGCGGGCGAGCGAGATGATCCAGGATGAGCTGCGCATCTTCGCGGGCCCGCTCCACCCACGCGCCGGCTCCGCGCGAGCGCACGACCTGCTCGCGCTCACGTGCGGCGAAAGCATCCTCGACACGCCCCAGCGCGGCGTCCACGTCGGCGACGACGTAGCCGCCCTTCACGAGGGGGAACGAGGCCGTGCGCACGTCGACGGCACCCATCTCGTCTCGACCCGTCTCGAACGCTCGCCGAGCCGATGCGAGGAAGGTGTCGACGGCCGTGCGGTGATAGCCCCGCGTGCGGCCCGTGGTCAGAGCGAACGCCGGTGGCGCCTGCGGCGCCGTCTGCTCGTCGATCCGGTCTTCATTCATCAGAGAACCACCCAGGGAGAGAGGAGGAAGTACAGGCCCAGTGCGGGGATGGTCGACGGCAGGATGCTGTCCAGCCGGTCGAGCAGGCCGCCGTGCCCGGGAAGCCAGGAGCTCATGTCCTTGATGCCGAGGTCCCGCTTGAGCATGGATTCGCCGAGGTCGCCGAGCGTCGCCGTGAGCAGGATCGACGCTCCGAAGATCAGGCCGGCCCACCACGGGAGATCGAGGAGGAAGATCGCGAGCAGCACGCCGGCGGCGAGAGAGGCGAGGACAGCGCCTCCGAAGCCCTCCCACGTCTTCTTCGGACTGATCTTGGGCGCCATCGGGTGGCGACCGAACGCCAGCCCCGCGGCGTACGCGCCGGTGTCGGCGGCGACCGCGATGGCGATGAAGCTGAGGACCCACCACTGGCCGCCCTCCTGCACGAGCAGGATGAGCGCGACACCCGCGAGGAACGGCACGTAGATCTGCACGAAGCCGCTGATCACGGCATCCGCCAGCACCTCGCCGTACGTGCGGCCATCCTTCACGACCATCTGGCCGACGAGCCGCCACACGATCACGAACGCGACCGCGACGAACACCATCACCCAGCACAGCCAGGGCTCGGCGAAGTACGCCGAGAGCACGAGGAGGGTGGCCGCGATCAACTGCGGGACCACGTCGACGCGACGGCCTGAGGCGCGCAGCGCACGCGAGAGCTCGTACACGCCCAGGAGCGCCGCAGCGAGGGCGAAGGGGACGAAGAGCGCCTTGATGAACAGCAGCGAGCCCAGCAGCGCGGCACCGAACGCGAGTCCGATGAGAGTCGCCAGGATCAGGTCCCGGCCGGTGCGCTCCTTGATGCGCTCGTTCGCCTGGTCGATCTGATCCCGCGCGTGGGAGACGTGGCTGTTGAGCTCATCTCTCCGCACGCGCCACTGCTCCCGGATCGCGTTGTGATCCGCGGTGTCTAGGGGCCCGGCGCCTGCGAGCGCCGCCTCGACGGGCGGCAGCGGTGGACGCGGGGGGATCGTCGCGGCGTCGAAGGACGGGAACGCTTCGTCAGCGAGCGGGACGCCGTCGTCTGGCGTCCCGGCATCGTCTGCTGCACGGTGCGTCGGCGATCGTCCCTCCTCGCCGTGTCGCGTGTCGTCGGACATCCGGACTACACCTCGAGGAGTTCGGCCTCTTTGCGCTTGAGAGCGTCGTCGATGAGGTCGACGTGCTGACGAGTCAGAGCGTCGAGCTCCTTCTCGCCCCGCGCGAGTTCGTCCTCGCCGATCTCGCTCTTCAGCGCGTCGAGCTCGTCCTTCGCCTTGCGGCGGATGCCGCGGACGTGGACCTTGGCGTCCTCGCCCTTGGACTTGACGAGCTTGACGTACTCCTTGCGCCGCTCGGCGGTGAGCTCGGGCATCGTCACCCGGACCAGGTTGCCGTCGTTGGTCGGGTTCGCACCCAGGTTCGGCATGTCGCGCACGGCCTGTTCGATCGCCTTGAGCGCCGACTTGTCGTACGGGGTGATGATGAGGGTGCGCGCCTCCTGGTTGGCCAGCGATGCGAGCTGAGCCAGCGGAGTCGGCGTCCCGTAGTAATCCACGAACAGCTTCTGGAACAGCTGCGGGTTCGCGCGGCCGGTGCGCACCGTGGAGAAGTCCTCCTTGGCAGCCTCGACCGCCCGCGACATACGGGAGGTGGTTTCAGCGAGGACATCCGCGATCACGGTGACTCCTATCGTCGGGGTGTTCTGGAAATTCTATCGGGCGAGGACCTCTCCACCCGCTCAGCCACTCAGGCGGTGACGAGTGTGCCGATGGGCTCGCCCAGCAGCGCCCTCGTGACGTTGCCCGCGGGCTCCATGCCGAAGACGCGCATGTCCATGCTGTTGTCCATGCACAGGCTGAACGCCGTCGAGTCGACGACCTTGAGGCCGCGCTGCAGCGCGTCGCGGTACGTGACCCGCTCGATGCGCTCCGCATCGGCGTGCTTGTTGGGGTCGGCTGTGTAGATGGCGTCGACGCCGTTCTTGGCGACGAGCACCTCCTGCGCGCCGATCTCCAGCGCTCGTTGGGCGGCGACGGTGTCCGTGGAGAAGTACGGAAGGCCGGCACCGGCGCCGAAGATCACGACGCGCCCCTTCTCGAGGTGGCGTTCTGCGCGGCGCGGGATGTAGGGCTCTGCCACCTGCGTCATCGAGATGGCGGACTGCACGCGTGTGGCGGCGCCAGCCTGCTCGAGGAAGTCCTGAAGGGCGAGCGCGTTCATGACGGTGCCCAGCATGCCCATGTAGTCGGCTCGGCCGCGGTCCATGCCTCGCTGGCTCAGTTCGGCGCCACGGAAGAAGTTGCCTCCCCCGACGACGATGGCGACCTCGACGCGATCGACGGCAGCGGCGATGTCGCGCGCGATCTGCGAGACCACATCGGGGCTGACGCCCAGCTGACCGGCCCCGAAAGCCTCGCCGGAGAGCTTGAGAAGGACGCGGCGGCGTCCAGTGCGTTCAGTCATGTGGGGGTGTCCTCTCGTCCCGATTCAAGATAGTGCCTCGTGGGCACGAAGAAGGGGTCCGGATCGCGATGATCCGAACCCCTTCGACAGTGTTACGCGCCGACCTTGAAGCGCGCGAAGTCCGTCACGGTGATACCGGCGTCCTTCGCGACCTGGGCGACGGAGAGCTTGTTGTCCTTCGCGTAGTCCTGCTCGAGCAGGGCGACCTGCTTGATGAACGCGGACACGCGGCCCTCGACGATCTTGGGCAGCGCCGCTTCCGGCTTGCCCTCGTTGCGGGAGATCTCGGTGACGATCTCGCGCTCCTTCTCGACCGCGTCTGCCGGCACGTCCTCGCGAGCGAGGTACGACGGGTTGGCGAACGAGATGTGCTGGGCGATGCTGCGCGCGGTCTCCGCGTCGTCACCCGTGTAGGCGACGACGACGCCGATCTGCGGCGGCAGGTCCTTGCTGGTGCGGTGGAGGTAGACCTCGACCTTGTCGCCCGAGATCGTGCGCACGCGGCGCAGCTCGACCTTCTCGCCGATGATCGCCGCCTCTTCCGAGATCAGCTGCTCGACGGTCTGCGAACCGGCGGCGGCCGCGAGGCCGGCCTCGACCGAATCGGCCTTGACCGCTGCGACAGCGTCGGCGACCTTCTCGGCGAGCGTGATGAAGCGCTCGTTCTTGGCGACGAAGTCGGTCTCGCAGGCGAGCTCGATGAGCGTCACGGCGCCGTCCTGCTCACGAGCGACGATCAGTCCCTCGCTGGTGGAACGGTCAGCGCGCTTCGCGTTGCCCTTGGCACCCTTCAGACGCAGGATCTCGGTGGCCTTCTCGACGTCTCCGTCAGCCTCCTCGAGCGCCTTCTTGGTGTCGACCATTCCCGTGCCGAGCTGCTCCCGCAGCGCCTTGAGGTCCGCGATGGTGAAGTTGGCCATGTGTGGTGGCTCCTTGCTTCGTTATGTATGTGTGTGTACGAGGGGATTACTTGGCGTCTGCAGCCTCGGCGGCGGCGACCTCAGCGGTCTCCTCACCGGAAGCAGCGGCGATCGCCTCGTCGTGCGCCTCGGCACCGGCCTCGTCGGCAGCGGTCTCGTCGGCGGCAGGCGTCTCGACGACGGCAGCCTCATCGGCGGCCGGCTCGACCTCAGCCGCGTCAGCGGACTCCTCGACGACGGGAGCGTCGGCGGGGGTCTCGAGAAGTTCCTTCTCCCACTCGGCCAGCGGCTCAGCGTCGCCCGACTCGGGGTTGTGCTTCTGCTGCAGGCCCTCGGCGGCGGCGTCGGCGATGATGCGCGTCAGCAGCGAGACCGAGCGGATCGCGTCGTCGTTGCCGGGGATCGGGTACTGGAAGTCGTCCGGGTCGGCGTTCGTGTCGAGGATGCCGATCACCGGGATCCCGAGCTTCTTGGCCTCGTCGATGGCGAGGTGCTCGCGCTTGGCGTCGACGACCCAGATGGCCGAAGGCGTCTTCGTGAGGTTGCGGATACCACCGAGCGACTTGTGCAGCTTGTCGAGCTCGCGCTTCTTGAGAAGCAGCTCCTTCTTCGTGAAGCCGCTGTTCGCGGGGACCTCGTAGTCGAGCTCCTCGAGCTCCTTCATACGGGCGAGACGCTTGGAGATCGTCTGGAAGTTGGTGAGGAGTCCACCGAGCCAGCGCTGGTTCACGAAGGGCTGGCCGACGCGCGTGGCCTGCTCGGCGAGGATCTCCTGCGCCTGCTTCTTGGTGCCGACGAAGAGGATCGTGCCGCCGTGGGCGACGGTCTCCTTGACGAAGTCGTAGGCCTTGTCG
Organism: Microbacterium sp. A8/3-1; assembly: GCF_040267695.1. Classification (NCBI taxonomy): domain Bacteria; kingdom Bacillati; phylum Actinomycetota; class Actinomycetes; order Micrococcales; family Microbacteriaceae; genus Microbacterium; species Microbacterium sp. A8/3-1. Next base: position 920,956 of record NZ_CP158357.1, read on the forward strand.
ATGTAGCCGAGCGACTGCTGGAGGTCGATGATGTGGATGCCGCTGCGCTCGGTGAGGATGAAGCGCTTCACCTTCGGGTTCCACCGACGGGTCTGGTGTCCGAAGTGCACGCCGCTGTCGAGCAGCTGGCGGATGGTGACCACAGCCATGGTCGTCTCCTGGTTCTGGCGCGATTCTGCGCCGTTGAGGTTGTCTGCCGATCTTCTGATCGGACTTCCTGGTGCCCGGCGCACTCCCGCCCGCTCGTGGAGCAGGACCTGTGGGAGTGGATGCCACGACCTCAGTCTTTGCAGACGCCGGTCGCTCTGGGCACGCGTAGTCACCCCGATATCGAGGTGCTCCTCCAGCATACAGGATGCCGCGGCCCGACTGGCGCTGCACTCCACCGCGATCGAAGCCGGTTCTCCCCCGCATCCGTCACTCAGGCCCAGATCGCGACGCGGCCTCGGCCCGGCCGAGCAGGATGCCGTCATGCGTGCTTCCTCACGACCCGTGTCCGCGATCGTCCTGATCGTCATCTCGCTCCTGTTCACGCCCGAGCGCATCGCCGCCGTTCCTTCCTCCGTTTCCGAGGACGCGCAGTGGCTGTGGCCGGTCGATGGCGCCCGTCAGGTGGTGCAGCCTTATCGAGCGCCCGCCCATGCGTACGGCGCCGGTCACCGCGGCGTCGACCTCGCTGCTCCCGTCGGAGCGGTGGTGCGCGCTCCTGCCGCCGGAGTCGTCGCGTTCCAGGGCACGGTCGTCGACCGGCCGCTGCTCACGATCGAGCACGAAGGCGGCCTGGTCTCGACGTTCGAGCCGCTGCAGTCGTCGCTGCGTCCGGGCGACCCGGTCTCGGCCGGCGACGAAATAGGGGTCGTCGCCGTCGGCGGTCACGCGGCACCGGGAACGCTTCATCTCGGCGTGCGACTCGACGGCGCCTACATCAACCCCCTGATCCTGTTCGGCGATGTCCCGCGCGCCGTTCTGCTGCCGTGCTGCGACCCGCTCTGACGCCGGCGGCCGACCGTGGGCACCGTGGGCGCGCCTGAGCGCCGTCAGGCTCGCGGGTGCGCCAGGCGGTAGGTCGCAGTCAGTCGCTCCGCGGACACGTGCGTGTAGATCTGGGTGGTGCCGAGACTGGCGTGGCCGAGGATCTCCTGCACGGCGCGCAGGTCGGCGCCGCCGTCCAGCAGATGGGTGGCCGCCGTATGCCTCAGCGCGTGCGGGCCGATGGTCTCGGCGCCGACGATCGGGGCCAGCACGCGCGCGACGAGGGTGTAGACCGTGCGCGGCCCGATGCGTGCACCTCGGGTGCCGAGCATCACCGCCGGCGTGGCGGCGGCGGCACGGGCGATCAGTGCGGGTCTCCCCCGGGTGAGGTAGGCGCGCAGCGCATCTCGCGCCGGTGCCCCGTAGGGCACGACGCGCTCCTTGGAGCCCTTGCCGAGAACCCGTGCCGTCCCCCGGTCGAGATCGAGGTCGTCGATGTCCAGACCGCAGAGCTCCGAGACGCGGATGCCGGATCCGTAGAGCAGCTCGAGGATCGCATGGTCGCGCAGGGCGACCGGTTCCCCGGCGCCCGCGGCAGCGCGGTGGGCGTCGAGAAGCCCCGACATCGCGTCGCGCGAGGCGACGGTCGGCAGCGTGCGCCCCTTCTTCGGGGCGATGAGTCTCAGACTCGGGTCGTGCGCGATGAGTCCCTGCTCCTGCGCCCAGCTGAAGAACGACCGGGCGGCAGCCGCACGGCGCGCCAGCGTCGATCTCGCGTCTCCGCGCTGCGTGGCGCGCCAGAGCCAGTCCCGCAGCACCTCGAGGTCAGCCTCTTCGAGGGCGATTGGACCCGCTGACGCTCCGAGGTCGCGCAGGTCAGAGCGATAGGCCTTGACGGTCGCCGGCGATAGCCGACGCACCCGCTCGAGGTGATCGGCGAACGCCTCGGCGGCGATCGCGAGTTCCATGAGCTCAGTCTGCCCGCGGTCGCGTGGCGCTGACCGAAGCCCCGCCGGGGAGGCGACGACGCGGATCTCATGCGCCTCGTGCTGCCGGTATGCGGCGCCAGCCTCCGTCATCGCGCTGGACCTCCCCCTCGAGCTCGAGGAGACCGAGCAGCGCGCGCACACGGTCGGGTCCCAGCCCGGATCTTCGGGCGAGCTCGTCGACGGACGTCCGCGCCCTCGTGCTCATCGCATCGAGCAGGCGGATCCGATCGGGATCGACGGGTCGCGCGGACGACGATGAACCGGCGCCCATCCCCCAGAGCTCCCGTACTTCCTGAGCAGATGTCACGCACTGCGCATCGTATTCGCGCAGCAGTCGATGACAGCCCGCGGATGCCGCCGAGGTCACCGGACCCGGCACCGCACCGAGCGGACGCCCCAGCGCGGCAGCGTGACCCGCCGTGTTGAGCGAGCCGCTGCGCCATCCCGCCTCGATCACCACCGTCGCGTGGCCGAGGGCGGCGATGAGACGGTTGCGCGCGAGGAACCGCCACTTGGTGGGCGCCGCGCCGCACGGCGGCTCACTGACGACAGCGCCCTCTGCAGAAATCTGCCGGATCAGCGACTGGTGCCCCGCGGGATAGGCCCGATCGACTCCCCCGGCGAGGAACGCGACCGTCGCACCGCTCACGCCTAGCGCCGCACGATGGGCTGCACCGTCGATGCCATAGGCCCCGCCCGACACGATGACGGTGCCGGTGGCGGCGAGGTCTCCGGCCAACTCCGCCGCCACATGCTCGCCGTATCCGCTGGACGCACGCGCTCCGACGAGCGACGCCCGCGGCTCGGCGACGAGCAGTTCTGCGCGGCCGCGTACCCAGAGCACCGTCGGTGCGTTGGCCCCCAGGTCGTCGAGCGAGTGAGGCCAGCACGCGTCGCCGGGGATGAGCAGGGCTGCGCCGACGTCGTGTGCGCTGCGCAGTGCGTCCCGTACGGCGCGAGGATCGGCACGCGGGCGCCACCGCTTGCGCGCCTCGCTCAGAGCGCGCGACCCTGAGCCGGCGGCATCCAGAAGTGCGAACGTCCCCTGGCGGGATCCTCCGAACGCGATACCCAGCGCATCGGCTGCGCCGAGCTCTCCGATCAGCGTCCCGGCCACGGCATCGCCGGGCTCGGCGACGACGCTCCACGCGACGCGGGCCAGAGCATCGGTGACATCCTCGTCCGGCCGCAGTCGGCGCGCGGCGGCGACGACTTCGGCGTCGCCCAGCAGCATCTCCATCACGGGGTCAGTCCTCTCTTCAGATGCAGCGCTCTGCCGATCTCGTCGATCCCCGGGTTCTCGAGCTCCGCGAGGTCGGCCATCGTCCAGGCGAGCCGGAGAACGCGGTCGTATCCGCGGAGCGTGAGCGCACCGCGTTCGAGCGCGCGGTCCAGCGATGCGCGGGTCGACGGAGGCAGTCGCAGCGAACCCTGACGCAACCAGGTCCCCGGGATGTCGGCGTTGCGTCGCCATGGTGTCCCCCGCCAACGATCGGCAGCTCGCGCTCGCGCCGCCTCCACGCGTGCGCGAGCCCGCGCCGTGGTCACCTCGGAGCGACCGCCCGCGGTCGCCCGGGATGCCGCGACCCGCGTGACCGACAGATCGATGTCGACGCGGTCCCGCAGCGGGCCGGACAGGCGCGTGGCGTAGCGCCTGATCGCCATGGGCGGACACACGCACTCCGCTCCTCGCACGCCGTGGTTTCCGCACGGACATGGGTTCATCGCCAGGAGCAACTGGAACCTCGCAGGGAACCTCGCTGTGAAGCCGGCCCTGTGGACGTCGATCACACCGGCTTCGAGGGGTTGCCGGAGCGCGTCGAGCGCGACGCGGGAGAACTCCGCAGCCTCGTCGAGGAACAGCACACCGCGATGCGCTCGGGCGATCGCACCCGGTCGGGCCACGCGCGAACCGCCACCCACCAAAGCGGCGACCGATGCACTGTGATGCGGAGCCTCCAGCGGCGGGAGCGATTCGAGAGCCGTTATCGGTTCGCCGCTCAGCGAACGGATGGATGCGACCTCGAGAGCCTCCTGCTCCCGGAGTGGAGGAAGGATTCCCGGAAGGCGCCGAGCGAGCATGGTCTTCCCCGCTCCCGGCGGTCCGCTCAGGAGGAGATGATGGCCGCCCGCCGCCGCCACGATCAGTGCTTCGACGGCCTCGTCCTGCCCGACGACATCCGCAAGATCGAGGGCAGGGTCCGGTGTCGGCCGCGTACGGCCCACCGCGACGGCATCGATGTCGGGCACCTCGACGTCGGCGCCGTGCCACACCGCGACCTCGGCGAGCGTCCCGGCAGCCCGCACCTCGACGCCAGGCACCAGCCGCGCCTCGGCCTCGTTCCCTCTCGGCACGATGATGCGCTCGAAGCCCGCCCTGGCCGCCGCGAACACCGCGGGCAGGACGCCGGGGACCGGCCGGATGCGTCCGTCGAGCCCCAACTCGCCGATGTGGACGGTGTCGGCGATCGAACGGCGTTCGAGCGCGCCGCCGGCGGCCAGCGTCGAGACCGCGATGCCGAGATCGAACCCCGCGCCGTGCTTCGGAAGGCTCGCCGGCGAGAGGTTCACCGTGAGCCGGCGCCGCGGGAGGTCGAGACCCGCGTTCTTGCAGGCGTTGTGCACGCGCTGGACCGCTTCGCCGAGCGACTTGTCGGGAAGACCGATGATCTTGAACTCCGGAGTCTGATTCGAGAGATCGGCCTCGACCTCGACCATGTGGCCGTCGACGCCGGTGAGCGCGACCGCCCAGGTCCGCGCGGTGCTCATGCGATGTCCACGAGATGCTCGAGCGCACCGATGGACGGGTCGGCCCCGATGATGCCGATCGCCTCGATCCGCAGATCGAGTCCGCGCGCGAGCTCGGGGTGCTGGGCTCGCCAGGCGAAGGCGAGACCCCAGAGACGCCGCCTCTTCCGATCGTCGATCGCCTCGAACGGGTGCCCGTAGGCCGCAGAGCGCCGCGTCTTCACCTCGACCACGGCCAGATGCGCGCCGTGGGACGCGACGATGTCGATCTCGCCCTGCGTGCACCGCCAGTTCCGGTCCAGCACGGTGTAGCCGTGCCGGATCAGGTGCTGCGCCGCGCGCTCTTCACCGGCTCTTCCGAGTTCGTCCTTCGCTGCCATGCCGACAGCTTCGCGCCTGGTCTCGGCACGAGGCGGCGAGGATCAGAGAAGGTCCCGGCGCCTCGGGAGAAGCTCCCCGATCGGAGACTTGTGGAGAGAGGGTGTCACTCGCCGTCGAGCGAGAGCTCCTGCGGCAGCTCGAACTCCCGCCGCTGGAGCTCCTCGACATTGACGTCCTTGAAGGTGAGCACCCGCACGGCCTTGACGAAGCGGTCGGCGCGGTAGATGTCCCACACCCACACGTCGGTCATCGAGATCTCGAAGTAGAAGTCGTGCTCGGTGTCGCGGCGTACGACGTTGACCTCATTGGCCAGATAGAACCGACGCTCGGTCTCGACGACGTACTGGAACTGGGACACGACGTCCCGGTACTCACGGAACAGAGCAAGCTCGAGCTCGCGGTCGTAGTCGTCGAAGGCTTCCTCATCCATGATGTGTCCATCCTAGAGTCGCTCGACCCCCGGTGCGGCATCCGTGCAAGCGAAGACGACCGCCTCCGGTCAGAACAGCGTCGGAGCGTCCGTGATCGCCCAGGAAGCACGATGGAAAGGCGAGAGCCCGACCGCACGGATCGCCTCACGGTGCTCGAGACTCGCGTAGCCCTTGTTCCGGTCCCATTGGTACTCGCTGTGGCTGCCGTGCAGCTCGGTCATCAGGCCGTCGCGCGCCACCTTCGCGATCACGGATGCCGCCGACACCGACGCGCAGTCGCGGTCGGCCTTGATGACGGGCCTCACCCGCAGGGGCACCGGGTGCACCTTCGACACGTAGTCGTGGTTTCCGTCGAGCAGGACGAGCGCGTTCTCAACCCCGACTCCCTGGTCGACCACCGCCTGCACGGCGCGCGACGCCGCCAGACCGAGCGCCCGCATGATGCCGACCTCGTCGATCTCCGCCGCACTCGCCCATCCGACCGCGGAAGCCTGCACCCACGCGGCCGCCCGAGCCGCGACCTCGGGCCGGCGTTTCTCGGTGACGAGCTTCGAGTCGCGGAGCCCCTCGGGCACGCGTCTGCGAGCACCGGCCGCATCCATGACCGCCGCGCCGACGGCGACGGGTCCGGCCAGCGCTCCCCGCCCCACCTCGTCGAGGGAGATGATCAGGTCGCACTCCCCCAGGAGCTTGCGCTCCAGGGTCAGTCTCGGCGTGGCGACGGTCATTCCGGGGCAGGGACGCCGTTGAAGATCTGGTGGTGACCGTCGATGGCACCCATCCGATCGAACGGCCAGGTGGTGAGGAAGGCCTTGCCGACGATATTCGCCAGCGGCACGAATCCGCCGCTGGGCAGCTCCTGGTGCGCTCGCGAGTCGCGGGAACGGTCACGGTTGTCGCCGAGCAGCCAGACGGATTCCTCCGGCACGACGACATCGAACGGCTCATTGGAGGCGGCGGTGTCGCCCTCTGGCAGGTTCAGGTAGCTGAGTTCGTCGATCGGCGCACCGTTGATCGTGATCTGGCCGAGCGCGTTGCAGCACACGACGCGGTCGCCGGCCACCCCGATCACCCGCTTGACGAGATGGTCCTGCGAATCCGTCGCCGAGATGCCGACGAAGTTCAGGATCCAGTCGACGGCCTCCACGAGAGGAGGCTGAGCCGGTGTCTGAGGCTGCGCGTCGAGCCATCCGCCCGGATCCTTGAAGACCACGACGTCGCCGCGCTCGTAGCCGGTCCATCGCGGCGTGAGCTCGTCGACGAGAATGCGATCGTTGATGAGCAGCGTGCGCTCCATCGATGCGGAGGGGATGTAGAACGAACGCACGACGAAGGACTTGACCACGAACGAGACCAGCGCGGCGATCAGGATGATGACGAGAACGTCGCGGAGGAAGACGAGGAACCCCCGACGGCGTCTGGACCCGGACGCGGTCGCGGTCGGAGAGTCGGTCATGAGGTTCCTTCGCAGTCTGACACCGCCGAGATCGCGGCCGTATCAAGGTTCGCACACCCGGGACACAACAAAGCACCCCGGGACATCGTGTCCCGGGGTGCTGTGGAGTTGCTGCGACTCAGCGGTCGCGCTTCTCCTTGATCTTCGCCTTCTTGCCACGGAGCTGGCGGAGGTAGTAGAGCTTCGCGCGACGCACGTCACCGCGGGTGACGACCTCGATGTGGTCGATCACCGGGGAGTGCACCGGGAAGGTGCGCTCGACGCCCACCTGGAAGCTGATCTTGCGGACGCAGAAGGTCTCGCGCACGCCGTCGCCCTGGCGGCCGATGACGACGCCCTGGAAGACCTGGATACGGGAGCGGTTGCCCTCGGTGATGTTCACGTGGACCTTCACGTTGTCACCGGGGTGGAAGTCGGGGATGTCGGAGCGGAGTGATGCCGCGTCGACAGCGTCGAGGATCTGCATGATCGTCTCTCTCTGCACTCGCCACAGGTCGGATGCATGTTTTCGGAAGGAACAAGAAAAGGGATGTGCCGTACGGCGCTGACGCGTCCGCGGGCTCCCCTGTGGCAGAGCCGGTCACGGCACAAACATTCATTCTGCCACGGATGCAGTCCGCGGCCAAAACGACGCGTCAGTCGCGGTTCTCTGTCTCCTTGACCACGATGACCTCGTGCGCCCGCGTCTGCGGGGCCTGCTCTTCCGGCGTCGGGATGGTCGACCAGGAGATCGTCTCCCGCAACCGCGCGCCGCTCCCCTTCGCTTCGTTCCAGAGCTGCCAGAGCTGCAGCCAGACGAGACCGATCCCGACGATGATCGCGGCCGCGAGCAGCCACCCGAAGGCGCCGTCGATGAAGAACCCCACGGCGATCGTCAGACCGTGCCAGAGCGTGAATCCGGCGACGTCCCACCAGGAGACAGCCCGCTCGACGCGCACGGACGGCCGGGAGCGGGTCAGGAGCGTGAGCACCAGCTGGCCGACGAAGACCGACGGCATGGCGATCAGCAGCACCCAGAGGATCGACCAGCCGCCCTGGAAGACTCCCCATCCGATCAGCAGCCACAGGGGCAGCACGAACGCTGCCGGCAGGAGCCAGCGGAAGAACGCCTGACGCAACCACATGCTCAGATCGTACGACGCCGACCATGCGCCTGCCCCGGTGTTCGCTGTGAGCGCGCGGGGCTCCGGTGCTGTCGCATCAGGGAGAATGGGACGGACGAGAGGACACCCCGATGATCGAACTGCGCACCCCTGCCGAGATCGATGAGATGCGCGCCGCCGGACGCTTCGTGGCCGAGACCCTGGCGACCCTGCGCGACGAGACGAAGGTGGGGACCAACCTGCTCTCGATCGACCGCCGCGCACACGACATGATCCGCAAGGCCGGGGCGGAGTCCTGCTACATCGACTATCACCCGTCCTTCGGGGCGAGCCCCTTCGGCAAGGTCATCTGCACATCGGTCAACGACGCCGTCCTGCATGGTCTCCCCCACGACTACACCCTGCGCGACGGCGATCTCGTCACCCTCGACTTCGCCGTCTCCGTCGACGGCTGGGTCGCGGACTCGGCCGTCTCGTTCATCGTCGGCACGCCGCGCGAAGAGGACCTCCGTCTCATCGACACGACCGAGCGGGCACTCGATGCCGCGATCGCCACCTCGGTCGTGGGCAACCGCATCGGAGACATCTCGGCCGCCGTCGCCGAGGTCGCTCACGGCGAGGGCTACTCGATCAACACCGACTTCGGCGGCCACGGCGTCGGCCGCACGATGCACGGGGATCCGCACGTCGCGAACGACGGTCGCGCCGGCCGCGGCTTCCCTCTCCGCTCGGGCCTCGTCCTGGCTCTCGAGCCCTGGTTCCTCGCGACGACCGATGAGCTGGTGACGGATCCGGACGGCTGGACGCTGCGCAGCGTCGACGGCTCACGCGGCGCGCACTCCGAACACACCATCGCGATCACCGAGAACGGTCCGATCATCCTGACCGATCGTTCCTTCCTCGGCGTCGTCTGACGGTTCTCAGACCGGAGCCGCGAGGCGGTAGACGAACACGTCGGTCACCTGGGGAACATCGAACTCCGTTCGACCGCGCGTGGCAGGCGCGTCGTCCAGGACCTGTTCGACCGCGGCGATCATGCGTGCTCGCTCGACGTCATCGGCGACGAGGAAACTGCTCACGGTCCCCCAGCGCCGCAGGTAGTGCTCGCGGGACACCGTCTCCGTCCAGCGGACCTCCTCACGCCGCACGAACTCGAACCCCGGAAGCTCCTCGTCCGCGGTGTCCGTCGTCGCATCGGATTCGCCGACCGCGGGGTGCGCGATCCGGTGGCACGCGCGATCCCACTCGCACCCGGGGTCCGAATGGTTCCAGAGGAGCCCGAGCGTCCCTCCCGGCACGAGCACACGCGCGATCTCGGCGCAGGCGCTTTCCCGGTCGAACCAGTGGAAGGCCTGGGCGACCGTCACCACGTCGATCGTGGCGTCGGCAGCGGGAATCTCCTCCGCTGTGCCGATGTGCGCCTCGACCCGAGGCAGCTTGCTCCGGAGCACCGCGAGCATCCGGTCCGACGGCTCGACGGCGACGACCCGCGTCGCGCGAACCGGAAGCAGCTCGGTGAACTTGCCGGTTCCCGCGCCCAGATCGAGCACGGCCTCGACTCTCCCCGGGATGACGATGGCCGCCGCACGATCGGGGAACCCCGGTCGGTAGCGGTCGTAGTCATCTCCGATGCATTCGAAGGAGCGGGCGAGTGCGTCGACGGCCATGATCCGACGGTATCAGCGGCGCCGGAATCATCCGCACGCCGACCGCGGCCGGGGTGTGTCATTCTGAGTCCATGATTCCGCAGGACCGCCACGTGCCGGAGCGTGTCTTCCTGGCGCGGCACGGCCAGACCACCTGGAATCTCGAACATCGCCTGCAAGGACAACTCGACTCTCCTCTCACCGATGACGGCGTCGCTCAGGCCGAATCCATGGCGCGACGTCTGGTCGGTTCGGGCATCGGCACCGTGTGCTCGAGTCCGCTCGGACGAGCGCTGCGCACCGCCCGGATCATCGCCGAGAGCCTCGGCGTCGCGGTCGTCGAAGTCCCGGAACTGGCGGAGCTCGACCACGGGAAGCTCGCCGGCATGACCTGGGAGGAGATCGACGAGCAGTATCCGACCGCGCGCGAGGAGCGCGCCGACAACCGCTGGGGGTGGGCGTTCCCCGGAGGCGAGAGCTATGCCCAGGCGCGCGCCAGGGCACGGAAGGCGCTCAGCACCTGCGGATGGGCGTCGGACGGCATCCCGCTGCTGGTGAGTCACGAGATGATCGGGCGGATGCTGCGCGCCGAGCTGCGAGGCCTCGATCCGAACGGCGCGCTGGCGCTGCGGCATCCGCCCGGAGTGATCTTCGAGATCGAGCGCGGTGCGGAGCGCATGCTCTGACCGGCGAGAACGGCTCAGGACTCGGAGCGATCCTCGTCAGGCAGCAGATCCGGTCGCCGGCGGCGCGTGCGCTCGAGCTGCTGATCGCGACGCCAGGAGGCGATGACCGCATGGTTGCCGCTGAGGAGCACGTCAGGCACGGCGCGGTCCCGCCAGCTCGAGGGCTTCGTGTACGAGGGGTACTCGAGAAGACCGTCCTCGTGGCTCTCCTCGACGAGGCTCTCGGGGTTGCCGACGACCCCGGGGATGAGGCGTCCGATGGCCTCGATCATCGCCATCGTGGCGACCTCGCCACCGTTGAGCACGTAGTCTCCGAGGCTGATCAGTCGCACCTCACCGAGGTCGGCGGCGTACTCGAAGACGCGCTCGTCGATGCCCTCGTAACGACCGCAGCCGAAGATCAGGTGCTGACGCGAGGACAGCTCGCGTGCGGTCGCCTGAGTGAAGACCTCGCCCGCGGGCGAGGGGAAGATGATGGTCGGGCGCTCGGCATCGGCGGACGCGGAAGGCGCCGCCGCGAGCTCGTCGAGCGCGAGACCCCAGGGCTCCGGCTTCATGACCATGCCGGCACCACCGCCGTAAGGCGTGTCGTCGACCGTGCGGTGACGGTCGGAGGTCCAGTCGCGCAGATCCCGGACGTGCAGGTCGAGGATGCCGGCGTCCCTGGCCTTGCCGAGGAGCGAGAGCGTCAGCCCGTCGAAGTACGACGGGAAGATCGAGAGGACGTCGATGCGCACGGGGGAACCGTATCAGCGGTCACTCGGACGCGTCGGCGTCCGAGGCGTCTTCCGGCTCGGCATCCGGCAGCTCCTCGAAGAGCCCGGGAGGCGGCGTGACGATGACGCGGCCGTTGGCGACGTCGACGGTCGGCACGATCGCCGCGACGAACGGGACCATGACCTCCTTGTCGCCGGACTTCACGATGAGGAGATCCTGGGCCGGGAAGTGCTCGACGCGCGAGACACGCCCCACGACGACGTCCTCGCGGACCACGTCCAGCCCGACGAGCTGGTGATCGAACCAGGCGTCGTCCTCGACCTCGTCGTCATCCTGATCGATCCAGAGGATCGCCTTGACCAGGCTCTCGGCACCTTCGCGGTCGTCGACGTCGTCGAAGAAGACGACGGGGTTGCCGTTCATCACGCGATATTCGCGGACGGTGATGTCCTTGCCGTGCCACGGAGATGCCTCAGGCACCTGCACCGTGAACGCGGCGCCGGGGACGAAACGTCGCTCCGGATTGTCCGTGTACAGCTCCAGCTTCAGGGCGCCCTTGAGGCCATGGGCCTTGACGAGACGCCCGACGCGCAGCTGGTTCTTGCCCTGGTTGCGGTCCTTCGACACCACGTCAGTCGTCCGCGACGTCGACGCGGACCCGGCGCCCGTCGGCGAGAGCGCTGACGAGGGTGCGAAGGGCCTTGGCCGTGCGGCCGCCGCGCCCGATCACGCGTCCACGGTCATCGGGGTGCACGCGCACCTCGAGGAGGTCGCCTCGCGGCGACGTGGATTCGTTGATGCGGACATCCTCCGGGTGATCGACGATCCCCTTGACGATGTGTTCGAGCGCGGCGGCGAGCACGACGGATTACTCTGCGTCGGCGGCGGGAGCCTCAGCGGCCTCCGCGTCGGCGGCGGGAGCGGCGGGAGCCTCCTCAGCGGGAGCCTCTGCCTTCTTCTCGACCTTGGGCTTGACGACCGACTTCTTGGAGCCGTCGATCTCGAAGGGAGCCTTGGGCTCCTTGACCTTGACAGTCGACTTCGCGTCCTTGTCGCCCTTGAACTTGCCCCAGTCGCCCGTGAGCTTGAGGATGGCGGCGACCTGCTCGGTCGGCTGCGCGCCGACGGAGAGCCAGTACTGCGCGCGGTCGGAGTCGACCTCGATGAAGGAGGGCTCCTCGGTGGGGTGGTACTTGCCGATCTCCTCGATCACGCGACCGTCGCGCTTGGTCTTCGAGTCGGCGACGACGATGCGGTAGTACGGAGCGCGGATCTTGCCCAGGCGCTTGAGACGAATCTTTACAGCCACGATTCTCCTGAATTGTGTGGAAGGAAGGAACTGATCGCCTGGAGCGTGGGGTGCACACCCGGCGGAAGCTCAATGGGTGGACGACAGCTGGATAGAGGGTCGAGCAGGTCGTCCGACCTTCTATTCTGCCAGATCCCCGTCCCAGTCGCGAAACGCGGGGAAACGGCGCTGACCGTGTCGCCACGCCTGCGTGTCAGACTGTGCTCGTGAAGCTCGAGTTCGCCCCCTCCGCCCGATCCACCGTCGGCATCGAATGGGAGATCATGCTCGCGGATCCCGTGAGCGGTGACCTCGTCGGACGCGCTCCCGAGCTGCTGGATGCCCTGGAGGAGGAGAGCGCCGACGAGCGCCACACGGTCACCGGCGAGCTGCTCACGAACACCATCGAGGTCACCAGCGGCATCGGCGACTCCGTCGCGCACGCGGTGGACGACATCGCCAACGCGATCGCCGCGGTCCGCTCGGCCACCGACCCCGCGGGGATCGAACTCCTGTCGGCTGGAAGCCACCCCTTCGCGCAGTGGTACGACCAGGAGGTGACCGACAAGACGCGGTACCACACCCTCATCGAGCGCACGCAGTGGTGGGGGCGCAACATGATGATCTGGGGCATCCACGTGCACATCGGCGTCGAGGACCACCGCAAGGTCTTCCCCATCATCAACGCGCTCGCAGGCTTCCTCCCCCATCTGCAGGCTCTGGCGGCCTCGAGCCCGTTCTGGGCGGGCGAGCGCACCGGCTACGCGTCCAACCGTGCGCTCGTGTTCCAGCAGCTGCCGACAGCCGGACTCCCCTGGCCGCTGCACGACTGGTCGCAGTACGAGTCGTATCTCGACGACATGGTCCGCACCGGCGTCATGGCCGATGCCACGGAGGTGCGCTGGGACATCCGGCCCGCCCCGCGCTGGGGAACCATCGAGGTGCGCGCCTGCGACGGCATGTCCACGCTGCCCGAGCTCGCCTCGGTCGCCGCTCTCGTGCAGGTGCTGGTCGAGGACTTCTCCCGGCAGCTCGACGAGGGGCGCACGCTTCCGGAGATGCCGGCCTGGTTCCATCGGGAGAACAAGTGGCGAGCCGCCCGGTACGGCATGGACGCTCGCGTGATCGTCGACGCGGCGGGAAGACAGCGTCCGGTCCGCGAGCACCTCTCGGAGATTCTCGAGGAGCTCGCGCCGGTGGCGGTGGAGCTCGGGTGCGTGCGCGAGTTCGGCAGCATCGCGACCACTCTGGAAGACGGCGCGAGCTACGAGCGCCAGCTCACGATCGCGAATGCGACGGCCGGAGACCTCGGCGCCGTGGTGCAGCACCTGATCCGAGAGTTCCGATCGGGACCCGAGTCGTCGATCGAGGAGCGATAGCGCTCAGTCCTCGAGGAGCCGGCGCGCCAGCCCTTCGTCCAGGACGACGTCGGTGATGAGCTCGGCCGCGATCGCGGCGTGCAGGCTGACGAGCTTCGGGATGCCGGAGACCACGCAGACCCGCCGCGGTACACGACGGAGGCGGTCGAGCCCGGGTCCCGTCGCCCGCGCGTTGACACGGATGTCCCGCCATGTGCCGTCGGCGCGGAAGAAGACCGTCGCGACGTCGCCGATCGCGTGATCCTCGCGGAGGCTCCGGTAGTCCTCGCGGCCGAGATAGCCGCCGACGTACACGCGGCTCGGGACCTCGGCCGCCGGCGAGCCGAGGCTGAACACGGCGATGTCCATCTTCGCCTGGAGGTCGAGGACGCGCCGCGTGCTGCGCTCCCGCCACATCGCCTCGCGAGTCGCCGGATCGTCGAAGAAGGCCGGCACCGGGAACTGCTGCACCTGGGCGCCGAAGGCGCTGCCGAAGCGCTGCAGGATGTCGCTGGAGTACTCCACGCCACTGGTCTGCGTGTTGCCCGCCCCGTTGAGCTGCACGAACGTCGTGTTGTGCGTCTCCTTCTGCGTGAGCCCGCGGCTGACCGCGCTGATCGTGGAACCCCAGGCGACGCCGATGATCATGTTGGAGTCGACGAACTGCGACAGAAGGCGTCCTGCGGTCAGCGCGACTCGCTCCAGGCGCTCGACCTCGCTGACGATCTCCGGCATCGGGACCACGTGAGCGGCGACGCGGTAGCGGTCGCGGATGCGCTGCTCCAGCATGCCGAGCCGTTCCAGCGGTGAGTTGATGCGGATGTCGACCAGCCCGCTCTCCCTGGCGAAGCTCAGCAGACGCGAGACCGAGGAGCGCGATGTGTGCAGCTCCTGCGCGATGACCTCCATCGTCTTGTCCTGCATGTAGTAGAGCTGCGCAGCGGTGAGCGCCGCGATCAGCTTCGCGTCGCGTGATTGCGCTCCGGGACCTGACATGACAACCTCCTCGACCTCGATCCTTGCACATATGTGCAGTGGGGTTGCGCACGGCGGTCGTGGAGGTCGATGCTGGGGGCAAGCAAGGAAGAGAGTTCGAGAATGAACGATTCGACACACTCATCGGCGGAGCGGGCCGAGGTCCGCGATATCCGCGAATCCGGCAGGACGAGCGTCCTCGTCATCGGCGGCGGGATCAATGGCATCTCGACGTTCCGGGACCTGGCCCTTCAGGGTGTGGATGTGCTCCTCGTCGAACGCGGCGACTTCGCGTCGGGCGCTTCGGCGGCGTCGAGCCACATGATCCACGGCGGCATCCGCTATCTGGAGAACGGCGAGTTCCGCCTCGTCCGTGAGTCGGTCCAGGAGCGCAACGGCCTCCTGAAGATCGCCCCGCACTACGTCAAGCCCCTGCAGACGACGATCCCGATCTACTCGACGTTCTCCGGAATCCTCTCCGCTCCCCTGCGCTTCCTCACGCACAAGAGCGGCAAGCCGCAGGAGCGTGGCGCGTTCCTGATCAAGGTCGGCCTGACGATCTACGACACGTTCTCTCGCGACGGCGGCATGGTGCCGCGCCACCGCTTCCTCGGACGCAAGAAGTCCCTCGCCGAGCTCCCCTCGCTCGACCCGAACATCAAGTACACCGCCACGTACTACGACGCGTCGATGCACGACCCGGAGCGTCTCGCGCTCGACGTCCTGCAGGACGGCCTCGCCGCGCACCCGGGAGCGCACGCGCTCAACTACGTCGAGGCCATCGCGCGCGACGGCGACACCGTTGTGCTCCGCGATCGTGAGAGCGGCACGGAATTCTCCGTGAAGGCCGACGTGGTCGTGAACGCATCCGGCCCCTGGACCGACCTGACCAACGACGCGCTGGGCGTCGACAGCCGGTTCATGGGCGGCACGAAGGGCTCGCACATCGTGCTCGATCACCCGGAACTGCTCGAGGCGACGCAGAGCCGTGAGATCTTCTTCGAGCACTCCGATGGACGCATCGTCCTCATCTACCCGCTCAAGGGACGGGTCCTCGTCGGCACGACCGACATCGACGCCGACCCGCGCGAAGTGGCTGTCTGCACCGACGAAGAGGTCGACTACTTCTTCGAGCTTGTCCACCACGTCTTCCCGAGCATCCCGGTCTCGCGCGATCAGATCGTGTACAAGTTCTCGGGCATCCGGCCCCTGCCGCGGCACGAGGATACCGCTCCCGGTTTCGTGTCGCGCGACTATCGCGTCGAGGTCGACGACAAGGGTTCCGTGCCGCTCGTCAGCCTCGTCGGCGGCAAGTGGACGACGTTCCGCGCCCTGGGCGAATCGCTCTCCGACATCGTCCTCGGCCTCATCGACCGCACCCGCACCGTCTCGACGGCCGGACGCGCCATCGGCGGCGGACGCGACTTCCCGCGCACCGAGAAGGCCAAGCGCATCTGGATCCAGGAGAACCTCCCGGGTGCAGGTCCGCGCGCCGAGCGTCTCCTCGCCCGATACGGCACGCGCGCCGCACAGGTCTGGGCGTACGTCGAGCAGGGTGCGGATGCACCGCTGGCCGGCGGCGACCTCTCCACCCGCGAGCTGGAGTGGATGGTCGAGCACGAGATGGTGACGCGCCTGGAGGACGTGATCCTCCGCCGCACGAGCATCGCCTTCATCGGAAACGCGGATGCCGACGTGCTCGACGAGATCGCCGATGCGCTGGCCCCTCTCCTCGGGTGGGACCGTGCGCGGCACGACGCCGAGCTCGAGCAGACCCGCGTGCTGCTGAACGAACGACATGGTCTTCACATCTCGTCCCGCGCCCGCGGCTGACGAGAGATCCGACCGTCGCCCTCCTTGCGACGCAACTCCCTCACCGTGTCGGGGCAGAGGGGCCCCGACACTCAAGAAAGGTCAATGAAGACATGGCTGATGTGAATCTCGGTCTCTACTTCCTGTCGGAGCTCGTCGGCACAGCGATGCTGATCCTCCTGGGTTGTGGTGTCGTCGCCAACGTCGCTCTCGCGAAGAACAAGGGCTTCGCCGGCGGCTTCCTGATGGTCAACTGGGGATGGGGCCTCGCGGTCTTCGCCGGTGTGCTCGTCTCCGCGTACTCCGGTGCGATCCTCAACCCCGCCGTCGGCATCGGCCTCCTGGTCGCCGGCAAGATCTCCTTCGTGATGTTCCTCACCGCCACCGGTGCAGAACTGCTCGGAGCGATCATCGGTGCGATCCTCGTGTGGCTCGCCTACAAGCAGCACTTCGACGAGGAGCCGGAGGCCGCCAACAAGCTCGGCGTCTTCTCGACCGGCCCCGCGATCCGCTCCTACGGCTGGAACCTCATCACGGAGATCATCGGCACGTTCGTGCTGGTGTTCGTCATCTTCGCGTTCGCCGACTACGGCGACATCGAGGTCGGCACGCCCGGAGGCCTCGGACCGCTCACGGCCCTTCCTGTCGCGCTGCTCGTGGTCGCGATCGGCGCCTCGCTCGGTGGACCGACCGGTTACGCGATCAACCCGGCCCGTGACCTCGGCCCGCGAATCGCGCACGCCATCCTGCCCATCAAGGGCAAGGGCTCCAGCGACTGGTCCTACTCGTGGGTCCCCGTCGTCGGCCCGCTCATCGGTGGTGTCATCGCCGCCCTCGCCGCACCCGCGCTGCTCGGCCTCGCCGGCTGACGCATCACGCATCCGCACGCTATTCAAAGGAGAAGCACAGTGGCTGACTACATCATCGCCATCGACCAGGGAACGACCTCGAGCCGTGCCATCATCTTCGACAAGAAGGGCAGCATCATCGAGTCGGGCCAGAAGGAGCACGAGCAGATCCTTCCGAAGGCCGGCTGGGTCGAGCACGATGCCGCCGAGATCTGGCGCAACGTCCAGGAGGTCATCGGGCTCGCGCTGAGCCGCGCGGACCTCACCCGTCACGACATCGCCGCGATCGGCATCACCAACCAGCGCGAGACCGCGGTGGTGTGGGACCGGAAGACCGGCAAGCCGATCTACAACGCGATCGTCTGGCAGGACACGCGCACGCAGGAGATCGTCGACCGCCTCGCAGCCGATGGCGGAGGCGACCGCTTCAAGAACATCGTCGGCCTGCCGCTGGCGACGTACTTCTCCGGCACCAAGATCGCCTGGATCCTGGAGAACGTCGACGGCGCCCGCGAGAAGGCGGAGGCCGGCGACCTGGCCTTCGGCACCACGGACAGCTGGGTGCTGTGGAACCTCACCGGCGGCGTCGACGGCGGCGTGCACGCGACAGACGTCACGAACGCCTCCCGCACGATGTTCATGGACCTCGAGACGCTCGAGTGGCGCGACGACATCCTCGAGGCATTCGGTGTGCCGCGCTCGATGATGCCGGAGATCCGCTCCTCGTCCGAGGTGTACGGGAATGCGGAGGACTCGTCGCTGCTGCGCGAGACGCCGATCGCCGGTATCCTCGGCGACCAGCAGGCTGCGACGTTCGGTCAGGCCGCCTTCAACACGGGTGAGAGCAAGAACACCTACGGCACGGGCTGCTTCCTGATCTTCAACACGGGCGAGGAGATCGTCCACTCGAAGAACGGGCTGCTCACCACCGTCGGGTACAAGCTCGGCGACGGACCGACGCACTACGCGCTCGAGGGATCGATCGCCGTCACGGGCTCGCTGATCCAGTGGCTGCGCGACCAGCTCGGCATCATCTCCTCGGCCCCCGAGGTCGAGAAGCTGGCCGAGCAGGTCGAGGACAACGGGGGCGTCTACATCGTGCCCGCGTTCTCCGGACTGTTCGCTCCCTACTGGCGCCCGGATGCTCGCGGTGCCATCGTCGGGCTCACCCGGTACGCGAACAAGAACCACATCGCGCGCGCGGCCCTCGAGGCCGTGGCGTTCCAGACCCGCGACGTGCTCGACGCGGTCAACGCCGATGCCGGTGTCGACCTCACCGAGCTCAAGGTCGACGGCGGCATGGTCGCGAACGACGCGCTCATGCAGTTCCAGGCCGATGTGCTCGGCGTTCCGGTCGTCCGTCCGGTCGTCGCCGAGACCACCGCGCTGGGTGCCGCCTACGCCGCGGGCCTCGCGGTGGGCTTCTGGAACGGCCTGGACGACCTCTCCGCCAACTGGCAGGAGGACAAGCGCTGGGAGCCGTCGATGGAAGACGGCGAACGCGACCGTCAGCTGCGCCTGTGGCGCAAGGCCGTCACGAAGTCGATGGACTGGGTCGACGAGGACGTGAAGTAGTCGCAACACCAGGAAGCGGGCTCGGAGTCTTCTCCGGGCCCGCTTCTTCGTGTGCGGATGGGGACTCCTCGAGCACCGCCAGGAAGGCGCGGGCGACGCTGCGAGGCGCGGCGGCATCCCAGGCCACGTACTCCACCCGCACCGGACCACGGCGCACGTCGACCGTGACGACGTAGGCCGTGGAACGGGCCACCACGCCAGGGGCGAGCAGCGTGACCGCGAGCCCCGCCGCGACGAGCCCGAGGATGAGCTCGGCCGAGTCGGCTTCGAAGGCGACATCGCGGGCCACACCTTCAGCCGCGAACGCCGCGTCGCTCTGTGCGCGCCCGGACGTCCCCGCGGGGAAGTCGGCGAAGGTCATGCCGGCGAGGTCGCGGATCCTGACGGATGCCGACTTCGCCAGGACATGTGCGGACGGGACGACGGCCACCAGGCTCTCGGTGACGAGCAGCCTCGAGGCGACGCCGCTCGGTTGGACATCTTCGCGGAGCCCGAGCAAGGCGACATCGAGCTCGCCGGCGCGGATCGCCGCCATCAACGCGTCGCTGTTCCCGACCTGCAGCTCCACGCGAACCGCGGGATGTGCGGCCCGATACGCGACGAGCAGAGCGGGGACATCCACAGCCGTCACCGTCGGAATGACGCCGAGTCGAAGCGTGCCGACGATCTCACCGGCGGCCGCGGCTGCGTCCTCCTTGGCCTGCTCCGTCGCGAGCAGAGCAGCCCTGGCGTGCGGGACGAAGGCCTCGCCCGCCTCGGTCAGGCGGACGCTGCGACTCGAACGCACGAACAGCCGCTGGCCGAGCTCGCGTTCGAGCGCGGCGATCTGGTGGCTGAGCGCCGACTGCGTGACGAAGCACCGTTCCGCCGCGCGTGTGAAACTCGATGTCGCTGCCACCTCGACGACGTAACGCAGCTGCTGCAGGTCCATGTGCTCATGATCCCTCTTCATGATTGCGGTGACAAGCATGCGTTGGACTCATCGTCGTGCGGCGAGGAGGCTGAGAGCATGAACCGACTGACGATCGTCCTGCTGACGGCCCTCGCCCCGATCGCCTGGGGAACGACGTATCTCGTCACCACCGAACTCCTGCCCGCCGGGCATCCGCTGTTCGCCGGGCTGCTCCGGTCGCTCCCTGCCGGACTCCTCGCCGTAGCGATCAGTCGACAGCTCCCCCATGGCGCGTGGTGGTGGAAGTCCCTGGTGCTCGGAGCCCTGAACATCGGCGCGTTCTTCCCGCTGCTGTTCCTCGCGGCGGAACGGCTCCCCGGTGGCGTCGCCGCCGCGGTCGCCGGTGCCCAGCCGCTGATCGTGCTCGCGCTCGGCGCCCTCGTCCTGCAGGAGCGGATCCGTCCGACCACAGCGGCTGCAGCCGTCGCCGGTGCCGGCGGCGTGGCGCTCGTCGTCCTCGGGCCGGCCGCCGAACTGGACCTCTGGGGCATCCTGGCGGCTCTGGGCGGCGTCTCGGCCACCGGAGTCGGCATGATCCTCACCAAGCGCTGGGGTCGCCCGAACGGCGTCGGTCCGGTCGGGTATGCGGGCTGGCAGCTCACGGCCGGAGGACTCCTGCTGCTGCCCGTCACGCTGCTCGTCGAGGGCGTCCCGGCGACCATCGACGGAGGCGCCGCCCTCGGCTACCTGTGGCTGGGGACAGCGGGAGGGATCGTCGCTTACACGCTCTGGTTCCGCGGCATCCAGCAGCTGCCGGTGATCGCCCCCGGCCTGCTCGCGCTGCTCTCCCCCATCGTCGCGACGGTCCTCGGCACCCTGGTCGCCGGAGAGGCCTTCACGCCCATCCAGGCCGTCGGCTTCACCATCACGCTCGCGGCGCTCGTGCTGGGGCAGGTCTTCGCGCGTCAAGCGCGCGCGACCGTGCCGCCGGTCGAGCCCACGGCCGCCTTGGCGCCGCAGCGCTGAGAGCGGCTCAGCCCTTGCCGAACAGCTTCTGGATCTCGGCGAGGTCGGCCTCGCTCGGTGCCTGAGCGCCGCCACCGCCGAGACCGAACCCGGAGCCGGTGGGCGCCGTGGTCGAGGCGATACCCGCGTTCTCGGCCGCACGCTTGGCCGGGTTCCCGGAGCGCGAGCCCCCGGAGGACTTGCCCTTCTTCCCCCGCTTCGACGACGCGCCGGGACGGCCCATCCCGGGCACCGCGCCCATACCTGGGATGTTCGGGGTGCCGCCGCGGGCGACCGTCTTCATCATCTTCGCGGCCTGCTCGAAGCGCTGGACGAGCTGGTTCACATCGGTCACGGTCATGCCGGAGCCGCGGGCGATGCGCAGGCGGCGTGAGCCGTTGAGGACCTTCGGGTTGCGGCGCTCGACCGGCGTCATCGAGCGGATGATCGCCTCGGTACGGTCGATCTCGCGCTCGTCGAAGTCCTCGAGCTGCTGCTTCATCTGGCCCATGCCCGGGAGCATCCCGAGCATCTTCTTCATCGACCCCATCTTCTTCATCTGCTGAAGCTGGTCGAGGAAGTCCTCGAGGGTGAAGGCCTCGTTCGCGAGCTTCTCGGCCATCTTCGTGGCCTCTTCCTCATCGAAGGCGTTCTGCGCCTGCTCGATGAGGGTGAGGATGTCGCCGAGGTCGAGGATGCGGCTCGCCATGCGGTCGGGGTAGAAAGGCTCGAGGTCCTCGAGACGCTCACCCGTCGAGGCGAAGATGATCGGACGGCCGGTGATGGATGCCACCGAGAGCGCCGCGCCACCGCGTGCGTCGCCGTCGAGCTTCGACAGCACGACGCCGGTGAAGTCGACGCCTTCCTGGAACGCCTTCGCGGTGTTGACCGCGTCCTGCCCGATCATCGCGTCGATGACGAACAGGACCTCGTCGGGGTCCACCGCCTTGCGGATGTCGGAGGCCTGCTTCATGAGCTCGGCGTCGACGCCGAGACGGCCGGCGGTGTCGATGATGACCACGTCGTGCTGCTGGCGACGGGCGTGCTCGACGCCATCGCGCGAGACCTTGACCGGGTCACCGACGCCGTTGCCGGGCTCGGGCGCGTACACCGCGGCTCCGGCCTGCTGCGCGACGACCTGCAGCTGGTTGACGGCGTTCGGTCGCTGCAGGTCGGCGGCGACGAGAAGCGGGGTGTGACCCTCGCCCTCGAGCTGCTTCGCCAGCTTTCCGGCGAACGTCGTCTTTCCCGAACCCTGGAGGCCGGCGAGCATGATCACGGTCGGCGCGGTCTTCGCGAACTGCAGACGCCGCTGCTCGCCGCCGAGGATCTGCACGAGCTCCTCGTTGACGATCTGCACGACCTGCTGTGCGGGGTTGAGGGCCTTGTTCACCTCGTCGCCGAGCGCGCGTTCGCGCACCTTGGCGGTGAAGTCCTTCACTACGACGAGCGCGACGTCGGCGTCGAGCAGCGCGCGACGGATCTCGCGCACGGTGCCGTCGACGTCGGCCGCGGTGAGCTTCCCCTTCGTGCGAAGGTTGCGGAAGGTCTCGGTGAGCCGATCGGAGAGCGTGCCAAAGGTAGCCATGGTGCTGTCGATTCTACGCGAGCGGAGCCGCGCGCCGATCCGAGTCGGTGAGGTTCAATCCGCCCAGGGCAGATCGTGGATCGTGCCGAGCGCCCGCAGCAGGACAGCCTCGGGCGTGCCCTGGCCGGCGCCGTGCTCCGCCCAGACCCGCAGCGAGGACAGCACGGCGGCCGCGTGGGCCGCTCCGAGGATATCGGCGCGGACGACGTCGACGCCCGATGCACTGGCGGCTCGGGCGACCGCTGTGGAGAGCCGAGCGAGTCGCAGGCCGGTGTCGCGCACGAGCTCTTCCTGCAGGCCCATCGCCGCCGCGTTCCGGAGGGCGAGGGCGAGGGGGTCCGGTTCGAAATCCCGTACGACGAGGAGCAGGATGCCGCGCACGGCGTCTCCTGTCGCGTGCCTGCCGAGGCTCTCGAGTGACGTGATCGCGTGCCCGATCCGCTCGTCCACGCCCGACCACAGCACGTCGCTCTTGGAGGTGAAGTAGTTGAAGAAGCTCGAGCGGCTCACCCCGGCGCGCTGGGTGATGTCAGCCACCGAGGTCGCGTCGTAGCCGCGCTCCAGGAAGAGCTCGCACGCCGCTTCGGCGAGCGTCTCCCGCGACGACGCCTTGGGGCGACCCGCGCGACCGGTGGAGTTCATGCTTTCACGGTACCGCCCGTCGCGGGGCCCTGAGCCGTCCGCACGGATGAGGGGTATTGTTAGACGCAATCCAACTACCCCATGAAGGTGGCAATGATGCTCGACATCCTCACTCCGGGTTTCGCACCGAACCCCGTGCCGTACACCGACGGATGGGAGCTGCAGCGTCGCGTCCACGCCGACGTCGTGCAGGGCACCCGACCCGACACTCTCATCCTGCTCGAGCACGAGGCCGTCTACACGGCCGGCAAGCGGACCGAGCCTCAGGAGCGCCCTCAGGACGGCACGCCCGTGGTCGACGTCGACCGCGGCGGTAAGATCACCTGGCACGGACCGGGGCAGCTCGTCGGCTATCCGATCGTCCGGCTGCCCGAGCCCATGGACGTGGTGGCCCACGTCCGCCGTCTGGAGCGTCTGCTGATCGATGTCCTGCGCCCGTTCGGCGTCGAGGGCTACCAGGTGGACGGCCGCAGCGGTGTCTGGGTGCGCCGCCCCCTCTCCGAGGACAAGGTCGCCGCCATCGGCGTGCGTGTGCAGCAGGGTGTGACGATGCACGGCTTCGCGATCAACTGCGACAACTCGCTCGCCGGGTTCCGCGACATCATCCCGTGCGGGATCACCGACGCCGGCGTCACCACGGTGAGCGAGGTCGTGGGCCGGACGGTCACCCCGGCCGATCTCGTCGACGCCGTGATCGCCGCCTTCACCACCGACTACGCCGACCTCGCAGGAGCATCCGCATGACCGCCGCACCCGAAGGGCGCAAGCTCCTCCGCCTCGAGATCCGGAACGCCGAGACGCCCATCGAGCGCAAGCCCGAGTGGATCAAGACCAAGGCGAAGATGGGCCCGGAGTACACCGCCCTGCACTCCCTCGTGAAGAGCGAGGATCTGCACACGGTGTGTCAGGAAGCCGGATGCCCGAACATCTTCGAGTGCTGGGAGGACCGGGAGGCGACGTTCCTCATCGGCGGCTCCCAGTGCACGCGGCGCTGCGACTTCTGCCAGATCGACACCGGCAAGCCCGACGCATACGACACCGACGAACCGCGCCGCGTGGCCGAGAGCGTCCAGCGGATGAACCTCCGGTACGCCACCGTGACGAGCGTCGCCCGAGACGACCTGCCCGATACGGGCGCGTGGCTCAACGCCGAGACGGTCCGCAAGATCCACGAGCTCAACCCGAACACCGGTGTCGAACTGCTCGCGAACGAGCACAACGCCGATCCGGCCTTCCTCGGCCAGATCTTCGACGCGCGCCCCGAGGTCTTCGCGCACAATGTCGAGACGGTGCCCCGCATCTTCAAGCGCATCCGGCCGGCATTCCGTTACGAGCGGTCGCTGGACGTGCTCACGCAGGGTCGCAACGCCGGACTCATCACCAAGTCGAATCTGATCCTCGGTATGGGCGAAGAGCCCGAAGAGGTCGTCCAGGCTCTGCAGGATCTGCACGACGCCGGCTGCGACATCATCACGATCACGCAGTACCTGCGCCCCACGCCGCGCCACCTTCCGGTCGCCCGCTGGGTCAAGCCCGCCGAGTTCGTCGAGTTCAAGGAGGAGGCCGAGCGCATCGGCTTCCTTGGCGTGCTCGCGGGACCCCTCGTCCGCTCGTCGTACCGCGCCGGCCGACTGTGGGCGCAGTCGATGGCGTCGAAAGGACGCGAGATCCCCGCCCACCTGGCGCACATCGCCGAGAGCGCGGACCTGGGCTTCGCGCAGGCGGTCTAGTCGGCGCTCATGACCGACTGAACACTGCCGTCGGAACCGAGGTTCACGAGCAGGACGTCGTCGGTCGAGCTGTCGTCCAGTGCGTACTCGAGAACGGCGAAAGGCTCCGAGCCGCCGTGCTCGTCGGCGAGGATCGTCATGCTCATCAGCCGCAGCGAACGGATGATGTCGACCGCGGCATCGCCCGATACGTCGACGAGCACCTCGGGGAGATCCTCACCGTAGGTCTCCTGCTGCTGGAGGATGTACTCGGTCACCTCACTCGTGCGATCGTCCACCTCGGAGAGCATTCCCCGACGCGCGGTGTCGTCGACGCTCTCCAGGCCCGCGATGAGGCTCGCGGCGATGTCGAGCGCGTCAGCGGACACGTCGTCCTGGTCAGGAGCCGTCAGATCGACGGTGACGCTCTGATCGCCGAGCTCGACGGTCTCCGACCAGAAGATCGAGCCGTCGGGTCCTGACGAGAGGAGTCCGAAGTAGTCGTGTTCGATCGCCATAACGCTATGAAACCAGCCTCGTGCTCACTGCGGTAGCCCTGTCCTCAACCGACCAGCGACTGGACGAACACATGGGGGGTGAATCCGGTCAGATCGTCGATGCCCTCGCCCTGACCGAGGAGCTTCACGGGGATGCCGGTGCGCTCCTGGACGGCGAGCACGAAACCGCCCTTGGCCGACCCGTCGAGCTTCGTGAGGACGAGTCCCGTGACCCCGGCGTGCTCCAGGAACGACTCGGCCTGCATGACGCCGTTCTGCCCCGTCGTGGCGTCGAGGACGAGCAGCACCTCGCTGATCGGAGCCTGCTTCTCGATGACGCGGCGGATCTTGCCGAGCTCGTCCATGAGCCCGCCCTTGGTGTGCAGACGCCCCGCCGTGTCGATGATCGCGATCTCGATGCCTTCGCGCTTGGCGTAGTCGATGGTCTGGAAGGCCACGGATGCCGGATCCTGACCCTCCTGCTGCGGGCGCACGATCGCCGCTCCCCCGCGCTGCGCCCAGGTGGCCAGCTGATCGACCGCTGCGGCACGGAAGGTGTCCGCCGCGCCGACCACGACGCTGCGCTGGTATCCGCGGAGGAACTCCGTGAACTTGCCGATCGTGGTCGTCTTCCCGACGCCGTTGACGCCGACCACGAGCACCACTGCGGGACGCTCGGTGAGCTTGAGCGTGGTGTCGAACTTCGCGAAGTGCTCTTCGAGCGTCTCGCGCAGCATCCGCTGGAGATCCTGCGGGTCTGTGGTGCGGAAGCGTTCCACCTTCTCGCGGAGCTCCTCGACGACGCGCTCGCTGATGTCGGGACCGAAATCCGCCGTGATGAGCGCGGTCTCGAGGTCCTCCCAGGTCGTCTCGTCGATGGTGGGCTTGACGAACATGCCGCGCAGTGCGCGACCGAGAGACCAGGACTTCTCCGCCATGAGTCCAGCCTACGGGTAGCATCCGGGGATGGTTCGCGAACGCGTCTACGTGCACGGCGGGGGAAGACGCGGTGTCGATGCCTGGCCGCATGTCGAAGAGGGCGACGCGACGTTCGTCTCCTTCCCCGCGGGATCCTCGATCGACGATCAGGCCCACGCTCTCGCCGATGAACTCGGCGGCCGGCCGGTGCTGATCTTCGCGCATTCGATCGGCGCGGTTCCCGTCGCCCTCGCAGCGCCGCGGCTCGATATCGCCGGTCTCGTGCTCATCGAACCGGCGCTCTACGACCTCGCGCGCGGCGATACGGCGATCGAACGCCACATCGGCATCGTCACTGAGGGGCGTTCACGGGCATCCGCCGGGGACCTCCGCGGATTCTGGGCGATCCTGCGGCCGCTGATGTTCGGAGGCCCCTTCGACGAGGAGCGCTGGGGCGAGGAGCAGTCTCTCGCCCAACGGTGGGCGACCACCAACCTGCCCTGGGGGCACGGCGTGCGGGACCGGATGCTCGGCGGCGTGCCGACCTTGGTGGTGACCGGCGGCTGGAACGACGAGTACGAGGTGATCGCGCAGGTGCTCGCCGATCACGGGGCCACGCATCGCGTGCTGCCGGGTCACGAACATCGCCCGCACGACTCCGGCCGCTTCGTGCACGTCGTGGACGAGTTCGTGGCCGCACTCGCATCCTGAGCACGACTTCGGAGTTCACGCCCGAAACGCCGATGGCGCCCGGGCATCCGCGGGGTGTCGCCGCGAGTTCTCCGAAGCTGTGCTCGCGGCCGAGCGCCTCAGCTCGCCGCGGCCGCCCGGTCGCCGACGCGCTGGCCGACCACGGCGGACACGCCGTCCTGCCGCATCGAGACGCCGTAGAGCGCGTCTGCGATCTCCATCGTGCGCTTCTGATGCGTGATGATCAGCAGCTGAGAGCTCTCGCGCAGCTGCTCGAACACCGTCAGCAGGCGTCCGAGATTCGCATCGTCCAGTGCGGCCTCGACCTCGTCGAGGATGTAGAACGGGCTGGGCCGCGCCTTGAAGATCGCGACGAGGAGAGCGACGGCCGCGAGTGAGCGCTCGCCGCCCGAAAGCAGCGACAGCCGCTCGATCTTCTTGCCGACGGGTCGGACCGACACCTCGATCCCCGTGGTCAGCATGTTGTCGGGGTCGGTGAGGGAGATGCTCCCCGAACCGCCGGGGAACAGCAGCGGGAACACCTGGCCGAAGGCTTCCTTCGTGTCTTCGAACGCGCTCGCGAAGATCGTCTGCATCCGCTCGTCGAGGTCGCCGATGATCGTCAGCAGGTCCTGACGCGTCTGTGTGAGGTCCGCCAGCTGCTCGGTGAGGAACGCGTGACGCTGCTCCAGCGCGGCGAACTCCTCGAGCGCGAGCGGATTGACGCGCCCGAGCTGCGCCAGCTTGCGTTCGGCCTCGGCGAGACGGCGCTGTTGAATGCGCCGGTCGAAGGGGATGGCCGTGTCGTCGATGAGCTCATCCTCGGGCGGAGCCACACCCGGATCCCGAGGAACCAGCTGGTCAGGTCCATATTCCGCAATGAGAATATCTTCGTCGAGAGCGAGCTCGGACGACACTCTCTCCAACAGGCTGTTGAGGTGGAGCTTCTTCTCGTGTATCTGGAGCTCGAGCCCGTGCACGCTCTCGGTGAGACCGGCCAGGCGCTCCCGCAACGAGGTCTCCTGCGCACGCAGAGCCACGAGCTCTTCGTTCTGCGCGGAGCGCGCGGACTCCGCCTCGCCGAGCGCGATGCGCGCCTCGGTGACGGAACGATCGAGCGAGTCGAGGATGCGGGGCAGCTCTGCAGCGACGCCGGATGCCGCCTCGCGCTGCGCGCGACGGATGACGGCCCTGCGCGCCGCCTCTGCCGCGGCGTCGCGCTCGTGCTCGCGCTGGCGCTCGAGGCTCGACACCCGCGCCTGCGCCGCGCGCACCCGCTCCCGGAGCGTCTCGATCTCGAGTCGGGCGCGCACCTCGTCCTCGCGAGCGGCCTCGAGCGCTTCGAGCAGACCGTCGCGCGCGGTGGCGTCGAGCACCGGACGAGGCGCCGCGATCGCCGCATCCACCTCGTCCTTCGCTGCCTGTGCCTTGGCCTCGGCGTCGGCGACGGCCGCCTGCGCCTGCGCGAGTCCGGTCTCGAGCCGCTCGCACTCCGCCACGGCCGATTCGTGGCGCACGGTGATCCGGTTCACCTGCTCCGCGTGGCTCGCGAGCGCCGCGTCGTGCTCACGAAGAGCCCGCAGAGCATCCTTCGCCTGGCGACGAGTCGTCTCGACGGCCTCGTTCGCGTCCTCCCGCGCCTCGCGCAGCGAGTCGACGACGATCTGGATCTCGGTGAGACGCTCTCTCGCGGCGTCGCGCTCGGCCGCGAGCTCCAGGCGCGACCGCTCGCCTCCCGATCCGGTCCGCAGAGTCTGAGCCGTGACCACGTCGCCGCCGAGCGTGACGATGGTGGTCGTGGCGTCGCCGGCGGTGTCCAGGGCTGCGCGCGCTGCTCGCGCCGCATCGAGATCGGCGGCGATGAGCACGTGCGAGAGGATGCCCAGCACCCCGTCTGGCGCGGTGACGGTCTCGGTCGCCGGCGTGATCCCGTCGATCGCGGGCAGGTCGACGGTCGGACGCAGGGCATCGGCCACGACGAAGTCCACGACGCCACGACGTTGTTCGGCGGCCTCCGCGGCCGCCGCGAAGGCATCGGCTGACGAGTCGATCAGCACGCCTTCTGCGAGCGGACCGAGAACGGCCGCGATGGCCGCTTCGAAGCCGGACCGCACCTGCACCGCGTCGCCGACGAGTCCGCGAACACCGGCTCCGCCGGCCTTGACGATCTCCGCCGCACCACCGGACAGCGCGAGCGCGCTGCTCAGCGCCGCCGCCTTCGCCGTCAGCGAGTCGACCTCGCGCTCGGCGGCGTGGAGCCGCTCCCGCAGCGCCTCTCGCTCGGCCTCGGCCGTCGAGGATGCCCGTTGCGCACTGTCGTAGGCCGCCGCGTGCTCGACCGCCGTGCCCTCGGGTGCCTCGGCGTCGTCGATCGCCTCGAGCGCCTCCGTCGCCTCCCGGCGTCGCACGTTCGCGGCTTCCAGCGCGTTCTCCTGCCGAAGCACCGCACCGCGCACGGCTGCCAGTGCCGACGCCGCGGCATCCGCGGTGCCACGGAGCGTCGAGAGCCGCATGTCGTACTCCGAGACGAGAGCGCTCTGCTCGGCGATGTCCACGTCGAGCGTGTCCAACTCGGCACGGGCGTGCACGACCTCCCGGCTCGCCGCAGCGGCCGCGTCCTGCGCGTCACCGAGGCCTGCGGAGATCAGGTCGATCTCTTCCTTCGCCTCATCGATCGTGCTCTGGGTCACCGTCACCGCGGTGACGGCGGCGTCATCCTCCTCGGACCCCAGCAGGGCGAGCCGCTGATTCGCCAGCGTGTACAGGCCGCGCATCCGCTCCTGGACCTGCTCGAGTCCGAATGCCACACCCCTGGCCTGATCGACGGCAACGGAGTTCTGGTCCTGCTCGAGCCGGGCGATGCTCGCACGCACGGTCTCGGCCTGATCGGAGAGCACGAGCCGCTCGGTGTGGCGCTCGTGCTCGGTGCGCGTGTGATCGGCCAGCGCCGTGCGCAGCGCGACGACGTCATCCGCGAAGATGCGTGCTTTCGCGTCGCGGACGACCGCGGCGATGGTCTGCGCCTCGCGAGCGATCTCCGCCTGCCGACCGAGCGGCTTGAGCTGACGCCGGATCTCGCCGGCGAGATCGCTGAGGCGCGTGAGGTTCGCCTCCATGGCATCGAGCTTGCGGAGCGTCTTCTCCTTGCGTCGGCGATGCTTCAGGATGCCGGCGGCTTCCTCGATGAATCCGCGACGATCCTCCGGCGATGCCTGCAGCACGGTGTCGAGGCGGCCCTGGCCGACGATGACGTGCATCTCGCGTCCGAGACCCGAGTCGCTCAGCAGCTCCTGCACATCGAGCAGCCGGCAGCTCTCGCCGTTGATCGCGTACTCGCTCGATCCGCTGCGGAAGAGCGTTCGACTGATCGTGACCTCGGCGTACTCGATCGGGAGCGCACCGTCGGCGTTGTCGATCGTGAGCTGCACCTCCGCCCGCCCGAGCGGCCCGCGGGTCGAGGTGCCGGCGAAGATGACGTCCTCCATCTTCCCGCCACGGAGCGTCTTGGCGCCCTGCTCCCCCATGACCCACGCGAGCGCATCGACGACGTTCGACTTGCCCGATCCGTTCGGGCCGACGATGCAGGTGACGCCGGGCTCGAACACGAAACTGGTCGGCTGGGCGAACGACTTGAACCCTTTGAGCGTCAGGCTCTTCAGATGCATGCGAGCACCGCTCGTCCGGGGAGATTCACGCCGCCACGCTACCGGAATCGCGCCGATCCGCTGTCATCCCGCGCGGGCGGGCGATGAACCCGCGCCGGCGGCGACACGCCGGAAGAACACGGATGTGCTTGACGACCTCGGCGATCCTTCGCTACCGTGTCCTCCGGATCGCCACACGAAAGGAGGTTACCGATGATGTTCATTCAGCTCAACGCACAGGCCACAGGCCTCACCGCGCCAGCGCACTCTGCGCCGCGCTCTGCGTACTCGGTAACCGCCGGCGTCCGCTCCAGCGCGCTCGCATAGAACCGCAGCCCGAGAATTCCGGCCCGTATTGGGCTCACCTCTCGCCGGTTCACCCGCGCCCCACCCTCTGATCTGCGTGCAGATCACGGACTCCCCGCCACCCTCGGCATCCGCTTCTCGCGGCGCCTGAGGCGTCGCATCCTTCCGCGCCGTCCCCGACTGCCATGGCCGTCTCGTGACGACGTTTCCACACCCATCTCCCGTCATTCATCTCGAAGGAACAATCGTGAACACGACGCTGCATCGCGGCATCACCCACCCGCCCGATACCGAGGACCAGCAGGTCCTCCAGATCCCCCGTCCCGACGAACTGCGCAGCCTCGCGCTCGCTGATCGTCTCTCCCTCCGGATCGGCCTCTGGCTGCTTCAGAGGGCGCAGCGTCCCCGGCGCGAACGCCGGAAGCTGCACTTCCCGCCCACTGATTCCCTGATCCTCGGTGAGCGCGACCGCTCCGCCGCGGAGACCTACGCGCTGCTCACCTACGACCTGCAGCGCAGCATGCGCTGATCGGAGATCACCTCATGGACATCCCCCTCACCGCAGGCGCGACCCTGCGTCCGCTCGTGCTCCCGGCGCGAGCGGACGCAGCGGACGCGGGCGAGTTCCGCGAACTCGCCCGCGTCCGCAACCTCGTCTACCGCGAGATCACCGGCCGTGACGAAGACGACCTGACGCCGGAAGCGCTGCTGCCGATCCTGCGGTCCCGGAAGGAGCGCACCACCGTCGTCTGGGCGGTGCGCATCGGCGAGGAGATCGTCGGACGGGCCATCGTGAACATCCCGCATGAGGAGGGATCACGCGTCGCGATCGTGAGCATCGAGCTGCGGCCGCACGTGTGGGGTCGCGGGATCGGCAGCGCGGTGCTCCCGCACCTGGAGGACGTCGCCCGCCAGCACGGGCGTTCCGTGCTGCAGGAATGGCTCGAGCAGCAGCCGAGCGACGGTCCGCGGATCGAAGCCCAGACCGGCTTCGGGAGCGTTCCGGACGACCATGTCTCCCGGTTCCTCCTGCGGCACGGCTACCAGCTCGAGCAGGTCTATCGCGTGAGCCATCTGACGCTCTCCCCGGAGACGATCCAGCACGCACGAGAGCTCCTCGCCGACGCGCGCGCCTCGTCCACCGACTACCGGGTGGTGCACTGGATGCTCCCGACGCCTGCCGACCGTGCCGAGGGGTATGCGTGGATGAAGTCGCGCATGTCCACCGATGCCCCCTCCGCCGGGATCGAGACCGACGAGGAGACGTGGGACGTCGCTCGTCTGCAGGAGGGCGAGCGACGTCTCGCCGAGATGGGCCGAACCGTGCTGGTCACCGCCGCGGAGCACATCGCCACGGGCGAGCTCAGCGCGTTCACCGAGCTCGCGATCGGTCCGGACCATGACGCGGTGACCCATCAGGAGGACACGCTCGTCCTCCGCGAGCACCGCGGCCACCGTCTCGGACAGCTGGTGAAGTGCGCCGCACTGCTCGAGTGGCTCGACATCGCGCCGCGATCGCCCCGCGTGATCACCTACAACGCCGAGGAGAACCGGCCGATGCTCTCCATCAACGAGGCCATGGGCTTCACTCCCACCGCCTACGAGGGCGCCTGGAAGAAGGAACTGACATGAACACGATCGTGCTGACGATCACCCCGCTCATCGCGCCACGCTCGCTGGACGACGCCGACGCCGCGGACTTCCTCGCGTACGGCGAGCTCAACCGGCTCATCTGCGACGAAGCCGTCGGCCTGCCCGACCTCGCACCGGATGCCGCGCAGATGCTGCCCGCCTGGCACGACAGCACCGACACGCTGCAGACGGGATTCGTCGCGCGTTCGGACGACAGGATCCTCGGCATGGTGACGGTGGCGTTCGCCCAGGAGGCCGAGGCGCACGCCGCGGAGATCGACCTGCTCGTCCCGGCCGAGCACTGGGGCCACGGTGTCGAGGATGCTCTGCTCGCTCGCGCGGAGGATGAGGCGCGAGCACGGGGGCGCAGCGTGCTGCAGGTCTGGTCGCTGCACCGGCCGGAAGAGACCGAGCGCATGCTGGTGCCCCGAACCGGCTGGGGCCGGGTGCCCGCGATCCCGCTCAGCGATCTGCTGGAAGCGCGCGGATTCGAGCTCGAGCAGGTCGAACGCAACAGCGAGTTCGACCTGCGCGCCGACTCCGAGCCGTTGCGCCGGGCCCTCGCAGAGGCGCGATCCGTCGCCGGCGCCGACTACCGGCTCGTCGAATGGATGCTGCCCACTCCGCCGGAGCTCCGAGACGGCTTCGCCGCCGTGCTCGCCCGGCTGTCGACAGACGCCCCGAGCGGCGAGATGGACTTCGTCGCCGAGGAATGGGATGCCGATCGGCTGATCCGTCGCGAGGAGCAGCTCACCAGCGCGGGCCAGGCGATGTCCGTCGCCGCCGTCCAGCATGTGCCGACCGGAGAGCTGGTCGCTTACAACGAGCTGCTGATCGGTGCCGACCGCGGAGGCGTCACGCACCAGTTCGGGACCCTCGTCTCGCGCGAGCATCGCGGCCACCGGCTGGGAATGATCGTCAAGTGCGCCAACCTGCTCCGCTGGCGGGAGCGGATGCCGTCCTCGCCGGTCGTCTCCACCTTCAACGCGGAGGAGAACCGGCCGATGCTGAGCATCAACGAGGCGATCGGCTTCCTGCCTGTCTCCTATGCGGGAGCGTGGCAGAAGAAGATCTGACCTCGGATGCGGACCCGATCTCATTCTCCGGGATGACGTCGGGTCCGCATCCTCATCCGCCTGAGGGACGACGGCGGCGAGGCGGGCGACGAGGCTGGAAGCATGAACATCCCCGTGATCGAAGCCCACGCCCTCAGTAAGAACTTCGGTTCGACCCGTGCCCTCGCCGGTGTCGACCTCGCGATCCATCGCGGCGAGTCCGTCGCGATCATGGGCGCCTCCGGCTCGGGCAAGACGACGCTGCTGCACGTGCTGGCCGGCATCATCGCCCCGGATGCCGGGAGCGTGACGTTCCGCCCCGCCGAAGGGGCATCGGTGGAGGTGACCGCGCTGGGCGAGTCTGCCCGTTCCCGGCTCCGTCGCGAGCGGTTCGGCTTCGTCTTCCAGCAGGGTCTCCTGATCCCCGAGCTCACCGCCGTCGAGAACGTCGCGCTGGCCTCGATGATCAACGGGATCCGGCGGCAGGATGCCGTGCAGCATGCAGCCGCGTGGCTCGCGGCACTCGGTCTCGCCGGCATGGAGGAGCGCCGCATCGGCGAGCTGTCCGGAGGCCAGGCGCAGCGCGTGGCGATCGCTCGCGCTCAGGCGACCGGAGCGGAGCTGGTCTTCGCCGACGAGCCGACCGGAGCGCTGGACTCCCAGACATCCGCCGAGGTCATGGACGCGCTGCTCTGGTCGACGACCGGACAGGGACGCACACTCGTCGTCGTGACACACGATCCCGAGGTCGCCGCGCGGTGCACGCGCACGATCGCCGTGCGCGACGGACGCATCGTCTCCTCGGCGGTCGCCGCATGAACGCCAACGTGCTCGCCCTGCTGCTCCGCCCGGCACCCGGGCAGAACAGCGTCCTGGCTCTCCCCGTCGTGGCCTTCGGCGTCGTCACCACACTGGTGCTCACCGTGATCGGCGGCGCACAGTCGTTCTGGGGATGGACGGACGAGTTGGCGCCGGTGTACCAGGCCCTCGCCGCTATCGCCCTGGTGCTGCTCGTGGTGCCGCTCGTGTCGCTCGGCGGCGCAGCCGCGAGACTCTCCGCCCGTCGCCGCGATGAGCGCCTCTCCACCCTCCGACTTCTGGGCGTCTCCCCCGCCGGAGTCACCGTCGCGACGGTCGCCGAATCGGTCCTGGTCGCGGGTGCCGGAGCGCTCGTCGGCGTGCTCGGGCACCTGGCGATCAGTCCGCTGGTGGGCATGATCCCGTTCCGCGGAGAGCCGCTCGGCTTCGGCGCGGTCTTCCTGTCACCCCTGCACATCGTCGCCGTGTTCGGCGGAGTTCTCGTCCTCGCAGCGGGAAGCGCGATCATCGGGCTCCGCCGGGTCGTCATCTCCCCGCTGGGTGTCCGCATGCGCTCATCGGTGTCGAGCGTGCACTGGATCCGCGCGGTCATCGCCGCCGGCGCCGTCGCGATCGCGTTCGTCCTGATCAAGGTCTTCCCCTCGGTCGGCAGCCTCGTCGCGACGATCGCTGTGCTCGCCGGGGTGTTCGGCGCCGTGCTCGCGGTGCTGAACATCGTCGGTCCCTGGGTGCTCAAGGTCTCGGCATCCCGACAGCTCCGGCGCGCGGAGCAGCCGGAGCGCCTGCTCGCCGCCCGCATCGTCCTCGACTCCCCCAAGACGGCATGGCGTCAGGTGGGCGGCATCGCCATGGCCAGCTTCATGGCCGTGTTCGCCGGCACCGGCGTCGCGCTCCTGGACGTCATGGGCGGCGAGGGCGCGACAGCGTCGGACATCGCCCTCGCGGACGACATCCGCACCGGACTCGTGATCACGCTCATCGGCTCGTTCCTCATGGTGGCGGCTTCCGTCGGCGTCAATCAGGCGTCGGACGTGCTCGACCAGCGAGAGCTCCACCGCAGCCTGCATCATCTCGGCATGCCGCTCGAGACCGTCGATCGGGCGCGACGTCGGGCGATCATGTCGCCGCTGCTGGTGACGGCGATCGGATCGGCGCTGTGCGCGGCCGTCGTCGTGTTCCCGCTCGTGGGAATCGCCCTGATCACCGCCCCGCTGTCGCTCCTCACCATCGCTGCCGTGGTGGCCGTGGGAATCGGCGTCGTGTGGGCGAGCACCTGGGCCACCCGGCCACTGCTGACCGGGGCGTTCCAGGCGGCGTGACGGCGTCGCGATCAGCGGCGGCGCTGGCAGCGAGGGCAGTAGTGCGACGAACGGTTCATGAACGCCTCGCGGCGGATGGGCGTGCCGCAGCGCGGGCAGGGCTGTCCCCCGCGGCCGTAGGCGTTGAGGGAGTGCGCGAAGTACCCGGCCTGCCCGTTCACGTTGACGTACTGCGCGTCGAAACTCGTCCCGCCCTCGGCGAGTGCCTTGGCGAGGACAGCACGGACCTCGGCGAGGAGCCGCTGCACCGCCGGCGTGGACAGGCGGCTGGCCGGAGTCTCCGGGTGGATGCGCGCCGCCCAGAGCGCCTCGTCGGCATAGATGTTGCCGATCCCGCTGACCACGCTCTGGTCGAGGAGCACGCGTTTGATCGCGCTGTTCTTGCGTGCAAGGGCCTGCCGGAAGCGGTCGTCGTCGAACGCGTCGTCGATCGGGTCCCTGGCGATGTGACCGACCTGAGTCGGGATCAGAGAGGAGCCGTCATGGATCATCGTGTCGACCGCGAGGGATCCGAACGTCCGCTGGTCCGAGAAGACGATCGCCAGCTCGCCGTGCTGCGGATGCTCGAGATCGATCCGGACGCGCTCATGGCGCTCGGCAGCGGCATCCGGCGCGCGCAGCAGCATCTGACCGCTCATGCCGAGATGAGCGATCAGCGCGGACTCCGCGTCGTCGAGCGGGAGCCAGAGGAACTTCCCGCGGCGCGATGCCGCCGAGAACCGACGGCCCTCCAGGCGTGCGACGAAATCGGCGGCCCCGGCCGGATGCCGGGTCAAAGCCCGCTCGTCGAAGACGCTGACCCCGGTGATCAGGGATCCGATCGCCGCAGGTGCGAGACCTGCGCGGACGACCTCGACCTCGGGAAGCTCAGGCACGCTCGTTCAGCGTGCGCCAGGCGCTCAGCGCAGCCGCCATCTCGGCGGTCTTCTTGCTGCTCCCGGTGCCGGTCATACGGATGTCCCCGACCTCCACCGTCGCCGTGAAGCGTCGGTCATGATCGGGACCGCTGGCCTCGACCGAGTACTGCGGCGGCGTGGCCCCGGACCGTGCGGCGAGCTCCTGAAGACTGGTCTTCGGATCCATCGCGGCGCCGTAGCGCTCCGGGTCTGCCAGCAGCGGCTCGGTGAGACGCAGCACGAGCTCCGTCGCGGCCTCGGGTCCAGCCGACAGATAGGTCGCGCCGATGACGGCTTCCATGGTGTCGGCGAGGATCGAATCCTTGTCCCGACCACCGGTCTGTTCCTCGCCACGACCGAGCAGGAGGTGACTGCCCAGATCGATCCCGCGGGCGACCTCCGCCAGGGCGACGGTCGACACGACGCTTGCGCGCCGCTTGGCCAGCTCGCCCTCATCCAGGTCGGGATGCGTGGTGAACAGCATGACCGTGACGGCCTGCCCGAGCACCGAGTCGCCGAGGAACTCCAGACGCTCGTTGTGAGGGATGCCGCCGTGCTCGTACGCGTACGAGCGATGGGTGAGCGCCAACTCCAGAAGCTCCGCGTCGATGTCGACGCGGAGCTTGACTGGGAGAGGTCTCGTCCCCCCGGGGACCTCCGTCACGATGAGTTCGCGACTCAGACGTCGGCGACCTTGCGGCCCTTGTACTCGAGGAACAGCTCGGTGCCCTGCGAGTCCGTGACGACCTTCGCCTGGTGGGGACGGCTGTAGACGGTCTTGCCGTTCTCGATGGTCTTCACCAGGGCGATGGGAGCCGCCTTCCACTGCGCGCGGCGCGAGCGGGTGTTCGAACGGGAGACCTTACGCTTCGGGGGGTTACCAGCCATGACTAGCTCTCTTCTTTCTCGGCGGCGCGGCTCGATGCCTTGCCGTCTTGGTCTGTGATCTGCTGGAGCGCACTCCATCGAGGATCGATGGGAGCGGCCTGCTCCGTCCCGGTGCTCACGGTCAGCCTTTCGCCCGTCTGCGGGTCGAGACCCGGGCAATCCGGCTGACACACCGGCTGAAATGGAAGCGACAATACGGCCGCATCCCTGACGAGAGTTTCAAGATCCACGTGGTCGTCTTGAACCTCGAAGTCAGTTTCTTCCTCACCAGGATACGCGAAAAGCTCCTGGAACTCGACTTCGACAGGCTGAGTGATGTCGATGAGGCATCTTCCGCACACACCGGCGTACTCGGCCTCCGCTGTTCCGGAGACCAGAATGCCCTCGTGGACCGACTCGAGACGCACGTCGATGTCGAGGTCGGAACCCGCCTCGTACCTGACGATTCCCTCGCCCCAGGGTTCGGCGAGGCTCACCGTGAACTCGTGTTCACGCATCTCCCCCGGTCGTCGGACGATGTCGCGGACGGGAAGGACGAAAGGGCCGTTCAGTCGAGATCGCACCACGCCATGTTACCCGGCTCCGTCTGCGAGCGGGCCGGACAGGGCATCGGCAGCGGAGCTCAGATCCCGCGTGCGCCGGTGTCGAGGAACGCGGCGACGGCCGGGGGGACGAACGGCGTCACGTCTCCGCCGAGCGATGCCACCTGACGCACCAGCGAGCTCGACACCAGAGCATGCGACGGGTCGGGAAGCAGGAAGACCGTCTCGATGTCCGCCAGGTGCCGGTTGACGATGGCCATGGGCGATTCGTAGGCCACGTCGATCTGGGAGCGGATGCCCTTCACCAGCACGCCGGCTCCGACATCGCGGGCGTAGTCGACCAGGAGACCCATGCTCCAGGAACCGATCACGATGGTTCCCGCCATGCCGTCCTCGGCGATCGACCGCTCGAGGAGCGACAGCCGCTGCGCGATGGGCAGCATCGCCTCCTTGCCCGGGTTGTGGACGACGAGCACATGCAGCTCGTCGTACAGCTTCGCGGCACGACGGATCACGTCGAGGTGACCCAGGGTCGGCGGATCGAAGGAACCCGGGACGACGGCGATCCGGCTGCTCACTTCGACTCCATCCGTCGCTCAGTGCATCGCATACGTCCAGCCTAGGGCACGCGCATGTCGTCAGTTCTTCGCCAGCGCGGCACGGTCCTCGTCGCTCACTCGACGGCCGATGACCTCGCTCAGCCCCGGATGCCGGGCGAGTTCCGGGTCTTCCGCGAGGATCTGTTCCGCGACCTCGCGCGCTCGTGTGATGAGTCCCGCGTCCTTCACGACGCGCAGCAGCTTGAGCGACGAGCGGACCCCCGCCTGGGCGGCCCCGAGCACATCGCCCTCACCGCGCAGCTCGAGGTCGACCTCGGCCAGGGCGAATCCGTCGAGGGTCGCTGCGACCGCCTCGACGCGTTCACGGGCGACGGAACCCGATTCGGCCTCGGTGACCAGGAGGCAGAGCCCTGGCACTCCGCCTCGACCCACCCGACCGCGGAGCTGATGCAGCTGGGAGACGCCGAAGCGGTCGGCGTCGAGGACGATCATCGTCGAGGCGTTCGGAACGTCGACGCCGACCTCGATGACCGTGGTGGCCAGCAGCAGGTCGATCTCCCCCCGCGCGAAGGCCTGCATCACGGCATCCTTCTCATCAGAGGGTATCTTGCCGTGGAGCACGGCCCTGCGGAGTCCGCCCAGCTTCGGGTGCGTCGCGAGCGCCTCGTCGAGCTGCACCACCCCCCAGCGCGGCCCTGCAGCGCCCTCGGGTGCGAGCGCGGACTGCTCCCCCTGCTCGGCCGTCTTCTTGGCCGTGTCGATCGCGGCGCAGACGGCGAAGACCTGCCGGCCCTGCGCGATCTCTTCCGCCGCCCGATCCCAGACCCGGTTGAACCACCCGGGATGCTCGGCGAGCGGGGCGACGAAAGACTCGATGCCGGCGCGTCCGGCCGGCATCGTGCGGATGACCGAGGTGTCGAGATCGCCGAAGACCGTCATCGCCACGGTCCTCGGGATCGGCGTCGCCGTCAGCACGAGGGCGTGCGGGCTCGAGCCCTTCGCCCGCAGAGCCTCCCGCTGCTCGACGCCGAAGCGGTGCTGTTCGTCGACGACCACGAGGCCGAGGTCGGCGAAGGTCGTCTTCTCCCCCAGCAGCGCGTGCGTTCCGACGACGATGAGCGACTGCCCGGACGCGACGCGCAGCGCGGCCTTCCGGCGTTCCGCCGCCGGGAGCTGCCCCGTGAGCAGCGTCGGCATCACGAGTGGCGCGAGCTGCGGGCCGAGCATCTTCGCGATGGACCGCAGGTGCTGACCGGCGAGGACCTCGGTCGGGGCGATCAGCGCCGCCTGCCCGCCGCTCTCGGCGACCTGCAGCATGGCGCGCAGAGCGACCAGCGTCTTGCCGGAGCCGACTTCGCCCTGCACGAGGCGGTTCATCGGCCAGGCGCCCACCAGATCGTGAGCGACCTGCTCTCCCACCGTCTGCTGATCAGGCGTGAGAACGTAGGGCAGCGAGGCGTCGAAGCGCTCCAGCAGGCCGCCGGGCTGCGCGGGTCTCGCGGTCGCCGCGAGTGCACGCACCGCATCGCGCTGCTGGAGCAGGGCGGTCTGCAGTGTGAGCGCCTCGTGCATCCGCAGGGTGCGCACGGCGGGGTCGATGTCGTTCCGCGCGCGCGGCCGGTGGATGAGCTCGAGCGCTTCGCCGGCGGTGAGGAGCTCCTCCTCCGTGCGCACCGCTTCCGGAATCGGATCGGGGATGCCCGTCAGGTCGTCGAGCACGCGCGCGACGAACTTCGCGATCTGCCAGGTCTGCAGGGTCGACGTCGCCGGGTAGATCGGGATCAGCACCGCGGCACGCGCATCGGCCCGACGACGGGCTGCGTCCTCGTCGTCGAAGAGCTCGTACTCGGGATGAGCGAACTGCGTGACCTCGTTGAACATGCCGACCTTGCCGGAGAACACGCCCCGCCGCCCGACCGCGAGGTCTTTCGAACGCCACTCGGCCGCGTTGATGTTCTTGGCGAAGAATGTCAACGACATGCGCCCGATGCCGTCGCCGATCACGACATCGACCATCGCACCCGGACGGTTGCGCATGCGGCGGAAGCTCGAGGAGAGAACCTCGGCCACGATCGTGACGGTCTCTCCGATGGGGAGGTCGCGGATGGGGGTGAGCTCTCCCGGATCCGCATAGCGCCGCGGGTAGTGCGAGACCAGGTCTGCCACCGTCTGCATGCTGAACGCCCGGTTGAGCGTCTTCGCGGGGGCGGCGCCGAGGGCCTCCTCCAGCGAGGAATCGAGCGTGAGCGGCATGGTTCGAGTCTAGGGAACCCCGCGGACACCTCGGACGCCGCGTCTGTCGTATCGTGAACGGGTGACGAGGATCATCGCCGGACGGGCACGCGGAGCACGACTCGAGGTGCCGGGCACCGGCACGCGTCCGACCAGCGACCGTGTCCGGGAGTCGCTGTTCGGCGCTCTGGAGTCAGCCGACGCCATCGACGGCGCGCGCGTGCTGGACCTCTACGCGGGTTCCGGCGCCCTCGGTCTGGAGGCTCTCAGCCGCGGCGCGGCGAGCACCGATCTCGTTGAGCGCGGACGCCAGGCGGCCGCGCTGATCCGGCGCAACGCCGCGACCGTGGCGAAGGCGGGCGGCGCAGCGGCTGCGCGCGTCCACGAGGTGGCGGTGCACACCTATCTGCTGCGGGCCTCCGGCACGTTCGACCTCGTGTTCTCCGACCCTCCGTACGACCTCGACGACGAGGCGATGACGGCCGATCTCGTCGCACTCGCGCCTCTGCTCTCGCCGCAGGCGCTCGTCGTCGTCGAGCGCGGTCGACGTTCCACTCCGCCGGACTTCGCCGCCGCAGGGCTCGAGTTGTTCCGCGAGAAGGCCTACGGCGACACCGTCCTCTGGTGGGCGGAACCGACGGCGGCGGCGGACCCGCCGGTCACCCGGTCTCAGCCCGAGACGGAATCCCAGTCCCGATAGGGGTCCCAGCCGGAGATGTCCACCGGCCGTTCGTCGCACAGCAGATCTTCCGCGCCGCGGTCGCGGACCTCGCCGATGATCCGGAACCCGGGCGGAAGAACCCCGTCGGGGAACGTCGCGAGCAGGGCATGGTCCTCCCCGCCGGCGATCGCGCGCTCCGGATCGTCTCCGAGCAGGGCGCGATCGAGCGCGATGGTGACCTCGGATGCCGCGGCCATCCGCCGCGCATCGAGCGCGAGCCCGTCGGAGATGTCCATCATCGCCGTCGCACCAGCGGTCGCTGCCACAGGACCCAGCCCGATCGGCGGAGAAGGGCGGAGCTGCGCGGACACCGCGCCGCTCTCCCCCGCGGCGAGCTTCGAGGGATCGATCGCGATCGGCACATCGCCGTCCCGGAAGCGTCCGAACAGCACCGCGAGGCCGCGCGCGGCGTGCCCCAGCTCACCCGCGACCGCGACCACATCACCGGGTCGCGCGCCGTCACGTGTCACGGCCGCACGGCCCTCGAGATCGCCGAGCGCGGTGACGGCGATGGTGAGCACGTCGGAGACCGTGAGGTCGCCGCCCACCACGGTGCAGCCGGGTGCCAGCGCCGCGCAGGCCTCGCGGAACCCGTCGGCGAGCCGCTCGACGAAGGACAGGCGCAGGTCGCGCGGGACGGCCAGCGCCACGAGCAGAGCGGTAGGGCGGGCTCCCATCGCCGCGATGTCCGCGAGGTTCACCGCCGCCGCCTTCCAGCCCAGGTCGTAGCCGTTCGACCAGGCGAGCCGGAAGTCCGGTCCGTGCACGAGCGTGTCGGTCGTCGCCACCACGCTGCCGGAGGGCGCGGCGACGACGGCGGCATCGTCTCCCGGCCCGAGGAGCGTGTAGGTCCCCGGTGCGGTGCGGGTCAGGATCGCTTTGAGGATCGCGCCCTCGGAGAGGTCGCCGAGGGCAGGGTCGTCGGCTGCGGGTCGGGAGGGCATGCTGTCAAAGGTAGCCTGGAAGCATGCTCCGTTCCCGTCGCCTCGCAGCCGTCGCAGGTGCGGTGATCCTGGCCGCGGCCCTCGCCGGCTGCTCCACGACCGTGCATCTCGAACCCGCCGCCGACGCGAACGATCCGGGCTGCGCTGCGGTCTCGGTACTGCTGCCCGAGACGGTCGCAGGGCTCGACCGCGTGTGGACGGATGCCCAGGCGACCGGCGCGTGGGGCGACCCGACGATCGTGCTCCGCTGCGGCGTGGAACCGCCCGCACCCTCCGAGCTCGTCTGCACCACGATCGGCGGCGTCGACTGGCTCGTGCTCGATCAGGAGGAGGAGCGGCAGCGACTCGTCACGTACGGTCGGGAGCCCGCCGTCGAGGTGAACATCCGCCGGGGCGAGCAGATCGACTTCCAGTCCGTCGTCGACACGATCTCGTCCAGCATCCAGCCCGGACTCTCGGCGGCGACCGCGCAGTGCACCGAACGGGTCGAGTTCCCCGCCGGTTGAGCGGTGCGCACCTAGACTCGCGGCATGAACCGCAACGCAGCAGGCCGAGCGTCCGTCGTCGCAGCGATCATGGTGGGAGTGGGGGCGCTGGCGAGCGGGCTGATCAACTTCCTCTTCGTCCTCGCGAACGTCGCGAGCCTTCCCCGTCTGCTAATCCTGCAGGATCCGATCGGATTCGCGCTGAGGCCGCGGGTGCAGCCCATGGCCGTCGTGGCGATGCTGGTCGCGATGGTGGTCCTGGTCGGCCTGACCTGGCTCTTCGTCCGCATGATCGTGCGGTCCGCGCTTCCGGGGCGCGCCGCGGCCGTGTTCTTCGGCACCTGGGGCGCGGTCATCGTCGCGGCCTGGATCGCCGGTGTCGTGCGGGCGCCGCTCATGCTGATGGTGCTGCAGATCCCCGCCGAGCAGTCGGAGATCCTGATGACGCAGTTCTCCCAGATCAGCACGGCTGGTGCGACCTGGGGCCTGATGTGGGGCTGGCTGACCGCGCTGGTGGTCGCGCTCGTCCACCGTTCCACGAACGCGGGTCCCGCGCCGTATCCGACCACGACCTCGCCGCCGGCGACGTATCCGCCGGCGCCGCAGCCACCCGCCGCCGGCTGAGTCAGCGGCGGAGCCCGGCCTCGACCAGTTCGGTGATCAGGTCGCCGTAGCTCAACCCCGAGGCCACCCAGCACTTCGGGAACATCGAGATGGGCGTGAACCCGGGCATCGTGTTGAGCTCGTTGACGACCAGCTCGCCTGCCGACGTGAGGAACATGTCGACGCGGGCGAGACCCCGGCCGTCGACCGCCTCGAAAGCGCGGATGCCGGTGTCCTGGATCGCCGCGACCTCGGCGTCGGTCAGCTCCGCGGGGCAGACCACATCGACGCCGTCGCCGCCGAGGTACTTGCCCTCGAAGTCGTAGAACCCGCGAGAGGTCAGCACGATCTCACCGGGGAGCGACGCGCGCACACCGTCGGCGCTCTCGAGCACGGCGACCTCGATCTCGCGACCGCTCACCCCGGTCTCGATGAGGACCTTGTCGTCCTCCGCGAAAGCGATCGCCAGGGCGGCGTCCAACTCGTCGGCCGTCTCGACCTTGGAGACGCCGACGCTGGAGCCTGCCCGCGCGGGCTTCACGAACAGCGGCAGACCGAGTTCGGCGGCGCGTGCCCGCAGCGGCGCGGCATCCTGCTCCCACTCCCGTCGACGAACCGTCACCCAGGGCGCGACCGAGATCCCGGACGCCTGGAGGGCGATCTTCATGAAGTGCTTGTCCATGCACAGCGCGGAGTCGAGCACGCCACCGCCGGCATAGGGGACTGCGAGGGTGTCGAAGAAGCCCTGGATCGTCCCGTCCTCACCATGCGTCCCGTGCAGGATGGGCAGGACAACGTCGATCTCGCCGAGCCCCTCGGTCGCGCCGCCGGGATGCACGACCCGCAGTGTGCGGTCGCCACCGGGCTCCGGCCACAGGATGCGGGTGCCGTTGTCGACCACCTCCGGGAGGTGCGCCGCGTCGAGCGGGAACTTCGCGGGGTCGTCGTCTTCCAGGACGAACGCGCCCTCGCGGGTGATCCCCACCGGGATCACGGCGTAGCGGTCGCGATCAATCGCTCCCAGCACGCCCCCCGCCGTTGCGGAACTGATCGAATGCTCGCTGGAGCGCCCTCCGAAGAGCACCACCACCGTCTGCTTGTCCATGGTTGGTCCTCTCACCCTGGGGGGTGTCGTCGTCCGTCGTCAGGTGGGGCGCGATATCACGGGGATCCATCTTCCCGTCGAGCACCATCTTCACCTGTTCGACGATGGGCATGTCCACCTCGGACTCGCGGGCCAGCTGCAG
This sequence comes from Microbacterium sp. A8/3-1, assembly GCF_040267695.1. Lineage (NCBI taxonomy): Bacteria > Bacillati > Actinomycetota > Actinomycetes > Micrococcales > Microbacteriaceae > Microbacterium > Microbacterium sp. A8/3-1. The sequence continues at coordinate 965,775 of NZ_CP158357.1, forward strand.
CACGGGCGCGACGGAGGCGAGGCCTTCCGCGGTCTGCTGCATCTGCTTCACGACGTCCTGGAAGCTGTACCCCTGGCCGAGCAGGCGCCCGGCCGTGTTGTTGCGGCTCAGCGGAGACTGGCAGGTCGCGATGAGGTCGCCGAGCCCGGCGAGTCCCTGGAGCGTCTCCGGATGCGCGCCGTTCGCGACGGCGAAATCCGTCATCTCGACGAGGCCGCGGGTGATGATCGAGGCCTTCGTGTTCTCGCCGTAGCCGACGCCGTCCACGATGCCGATCGCGACCGCGATCAGGTTCTTGAGCACACCGCCGAACTCCGTGCCGATCACGTCGGTGTTCACGAACGTCCGGAAGTAGCTGTTGCGCGCCGCCCTCGCGACGATCTCCGCCGTCTCCCGGCTGCGCGAGGAGATCACGGCCGCCGTCGGCTGCTCGCGGGCGATCTCCAGCGCCAGGTTGGGGCCGGATGCCACGGCGATGCGGTCGGGATCGCATCGCAGCTCCTGCTGGATCACCTGGCTCATGCGCAGCCCGGTGCCGCGCTCCACGCCCTTCATCAGACTGACGATCTTCGCGTCGCTGTCGGCCAGCAGCGGCCGCAGCGCCTTGAGGTTCTCACGCAGCGATTGGCTCGGGACGGAGAGATAGACCTGCTCCGCCCCCTCGAGCGAGGTGGCGAGCTCATGCGTCGCCGCCATCGACCGCGGGAGGTTGATGCCGGGCAGGTACCGCGAGTTGCGCTTCGCCTCGTCGATCTCGTGCGCGAGCTCGGCGCGACGCGCCCACATCGTCACCTGCGCTCCGCCGTCGGCGAGGATCTTGCCGAACGTGGTGCCCCAGCTGCCGGCGCCGATGACCGTGGCCCGCGGGCCGACCGGGACGGCTGTTCTCTTAGGAGTCAAGGCGCCCCGTCTCCTTCTGGCCGTGGCTCGCGGGATTCCAGCGCTCCGCGGGGGCCTTCTCGTCGCGCAGTTGCTCGAGCAGGGCGGTGATCGCGTTCATGAGCCGTGTCGTCGCCTCGTTGAGCGCCGCCGGCTCACCCGCGCGAGCGCGCAGGTCGGAGACGTCGACCGGGTCGCCGATGAGCACCTGCACGGGCTTGCGCAGCGGCCAGAGGCTGAGGCCCTTCTGGTAGCGCCCCATGATGGCCTGCGTGCCCCATTGCGCCATCGGGATCAGCGGGATGCCGTCGGCGAGTGCCAGGCGCACCGCACCGGACTTGCCGCGCATGGGCCACAGGTCGGGGTCGCGCGTGAGCGTGCCCTCGGGGTACACGATGACTCCGCGTCCGTGCTCGACGAGCTCGGCCGACTGCTTCATGGTCTGCTTCGCCGACGTCGCCGACGAGGTGCGGGCCACGGGGATCATCCCGGTGCGCTTCAGGAACCACCCCAGCACCGGCACCCGGAACAGGCTCTCCTTGGCCATGAACCGCGGGGCGCGGCCGGTTCGCCACACGGCGACCGACACGATCAGCGGATCGAACTCCGAGTAGTGATTCGGCGCGAGGACGAAGGAGCCCTGCTGCGGCAGCTTCTCCGCACCCGAGACGCGGATCTTCGCGATCAAGGCGACCGGCGGGATCACCAGCGCGGCGAGCGGCCAGAACACACTCGGCCGCGTCGTCTCCGTTGATCGGGAAGTCACCCGGGTCACCGGATGACGTCGAAGTCGGCGCCGAGGGCGTCGAGCTTGGCCAGGAACTTCTCGTAGCCGCGGCTGAGGATGTCGACGCCGGAGACCTTCGACTCGCCGGTCGCGGTGAGCGCGGCGATGACGTGGCTGTATCCGCCGCGGAGGTCGGGAACGACGATGTCGGCGCCGTGCAGCGGCGTGGGGCCGGTGATGACGGCGGCCTGCTCGAGCTCGCGACGCGGGACACGGCGAGGACCTGCCTGGAGTCCGTGCGGATGCACGACGATGTCGGCGCCCATCTTGACCAGCGCGTCGGTGAAGCCCATCCGGTTCTCGTACACCGTCTCGTGCACGACCGAGCGCCCGTGCGCCTGCGTGAGTGCCACGACGAGAGGCTGCTGCCAGTCGGTCATGAAGCCGGGGTGCACGTCGGTCTCCACGACCACGGGCTTGATGTCGCCGTCGCGACGGAAGAGGATGCCGTCCTCCTGCACGTCGAACCAGCCGCCCGCCTTGCGGAAGACGTTGAGGAAGGTGAGCATCTCCTGCTGCTTCGCGCCGCCGACGAAGATCTCGCCGTCGGTCGCCAGCGCGGCGGAGGCCCAGGAGGCCGCCTCGTTGCGGTCGAAGATGGAGCGGTGGTCGTAGCCGCGGAGCTTCTCCACACCCTCGATCACGATGACGCGGTTGGGCTCGTACGAGATGATCGCGCCCATCTTCTGCAGGACGGCGATGAGATCCATGATCTCGGGCTCGATGGCCGCGTTCCGCAGCTCCGTCGTCCCCTCGGCACGCACGGCCGTCAGCAGCACCTGCTCGGTGGCCCCGACGCTCGGGTACGGGAGGTGGATGTTCGCGCCGTGCAGACGCCCGTGCGGGGTCGAGAGGCGGATGCCGCTGGGCAGCTTCTCAACGACAGCGCCGAACTTCCGGAGCGCGTCCAGGTGGAAGTCGATCGGGCGGTCGCCGATGCGGCATCCGCCGAGGTCGGGGATGAACGCCTGACCGAGACGGTGCAGCAGCGGTCCGCAGAAGAGGATCGGGATCCGGGAGGCGCCGGCGTGCGCGTCGATCTCCTCGAAGTGCGCGGACTCGACGTCGCTCGGGTCGAACACGAGCGCACCGGGCTCGTCACCGTCGGAGACGTTGACGCCGTGCACCTCGAGCAGCGAGCGGACGACGGCCACGTCGCTGATCGCGGGGACGTCGCGGAGCACGCTGACGGTCTCGCCGAGAAGCGAGGCCACCATCGCCTTCGTCGCGAGGTTCTTCGCACCCTTGACGTCGACACGACCGGTGAGCGGGCGACCCCCTCGAATGGCGAGGACGTCGCCGGTGAGAGCGGGGACTCCGTCCGGGAGAGCGTCGCGCACAGGTGTCGTCATTCGGAGCCTCACTTCGTTCCACGGATTTCGGGGGCGGGTTGCCCCTGGCTCCCCCGCCCCCGCCGTGTCACTGCACGGGGAGGGTTCGGGGCCGCCACGACTCGCGACGGGCCTCGAACTGCGCGATCTTGTCTTCGTTGCGCAGCGTGAGCCCGATGTCATCGAGCCCTTCAAGGAGCCGCCATCTAGTGTAATCGTCGATCCCGATGTCGGCCTGGACGTCGCCGATCGAGGCGGTGCGCGCCTCGAGATCCACGGTGATCTGAACCCCGGGATCCCTGTCGATGACGGCCCAGATGCGCTCGAGGTCCTCTTCGGAAATGGTTGCGGCGAGGAGCCCCTGCTTGCCCGCGTTGCCACGGAAGATGTCGGCGAATCGAGGGCTGAGCACGACCTGGAAGCCGAAGTCGCGCAGCGCCCAGACGGCGTGCTCGCGGCTGGATCCGGTGCCGAAGTCGGCGCCGGCGACGAGCACGGAGGCCGCCTGGAACGGCGCCTGGTTCAGGACGAACTCCGGATCCTGACGCCAGGCGTGGAACAGCGCGTCCTCGAAGCCCGTCTTGGTGACCCGCTTCAGGAAGACGGCCGGGATGATCTGATCGGTGTCGACGTTGGACCGCTTCAGCGGAGCCGCGATACCGGTGTGCGTGATGAACTTCTCCATGATCAGGCCTCTTCTCCGATGGTGACCAGCAGATCGGCAGGGCTCGACAGCGTGCCGCGGATCGCGGTCGCCGCCGCGACGAGCGGCGAGACCAGGTGCGTGCGCCCGCCCTTGCCCTGGCGGCCTTCGAAGTTGCGGTTGGAGGTCGACGCGCAGCGCTCCCCCGGGGCGAGCTGGTCCGGATTCATGCCGAGGCACATCGAGCAGCCGGCGAAGCGCCATTCGGCGCCGAAGTCGGTGATGATCTTGTCCAGGCCCTCGGCCTCGGCCTCGAGCCGCACGCGGGCAGAACCCGGAACGACCATGACGCGCACACCGTCGGCCTTCTTCTTGCCCTCGATGATCGAGGCGAAGGCGCGCAGGTCCTCGATGCGGCTGTTGGTGCACGAGCCCATGAAGACCGCGTCGACCGGCACTTCCTTGAGCGGCGTGCCGGGCGTGAGCGCCATGTACTCGAGGGCGCGCTCGGCCGCAGCACGCTCGTTCGGATCAGCGATCTCCGCCGGATTCGGAACGGATGCCGACAGCGAACTGCCCTGCCCGGGGTTGGTGCCCCAGGTGACGAACGGCTCGAGCTCGTCGGCGTCGATGAAGACCTCGGCGTCGAACTCCGCACCCTCATCGGTGGGAAGCGTGCGCCAGTAGGCGACGGCATCCTCCCAGTCCTGGCCCTTCGGCGCGTGCTGGCGACCCTCGAGGTAGGCGAAGGTCGTCTCGTCCGGCGCCACCATCCCGGCACGGGCGCCGGCCTCGATCGACATGTTGCAGATCGTCATGCGGCCCTCCATGGAGAGCGCGCGGATGGCGCTGCCGCGGAACTCCAGGACATAGCCCTGTCCGCCGCCGGTGCCGATGTTCGCGATCACCGCCAGGATGATGTCCTTCGCCGTGACACCGGGACGCAGCGCGCCCTCGACGGTGATCGCCATGGTCTTGAACGGCTTGAGCGGCAGCGTCTGCGTCGCCATGACGTGCTCGACCTCGCTCGTGCCGATGCCGAACGCCATGGCGCCGAACGCGCCGTGCGTCGAGGTGTGCGAGTCGCCGCACACCACCGTGATTCCGGGCATGGTGAGTCCGAGCTGCGGGCCGACCACGTGCACGATCCCCTGCTCGGCATCGCCGAGCGAGTGCAGGCGAACGCCGAACTCCGCGGCGTTGCGCCGCAGCGTCTCGATCTGCGTGCGACTGGTCAGATCGGCGATCGGCTTGTCGATCTCCCACGTCGGAGTGTTGTGGTCCTCGGTCGCGATGGTGAGGTCGAGCCGGCGCAGCGGCCGCCCCTCGCTCCGCAGCCCGTCGAAGGCCTGCGGACTGGTGACCTCGTGCACGAGGTGCAGGTCGATGTAGATGAGGTCGGGTTCACCGTTCTCGCCCTTGACGACGAGGTGATCGTCCCAGACCTTCTCGGCGAGGGTCCTGCGACGTGACGAATCTGCACCGGATACGGGGGTGTTCATGGCGTTTCTCCTGAAGCTGGCGGTTCGGCCCACGATGGACTCCGCGACGAGGAGGGGCTCAGAACGAGGTCTCGTCGCGGCCGCTAAGAAGAAGGAGCACGGTCCGCATGACGTCAGATTACCACCGCCGGAGCGTGCTCCGACCCGCCGTGACACTCTGTTCATCACCCCGAACGACCGAGAGGCTCCGCATGACCGTCGACACCGCCCGCTTCGCCACCCGTGCGGTGCACGCCGCGAGGAGCCGCGAGACGGCGGCACCGCGTGCCACGCCGATCTACCTCACGGCCGGGTTCGAGTTCGACGACTTCGACCATGCGGCGGACCACTTCGGCACCGGCACCGGATTCGGGTACACCCGCACCGGGAACCCGACCGTGCACGCGGCGGAGCGTCAGCTGGCCGCTCTCGAGTCCGGTGCGGATGCGGTGCTCGTGGCGAGCGGGCAGGCCGCGGTCGTGACGGCGCTGCTCACCGTCGCCGGCGCGGGCGACCACATCGTGACCTCGACGCACATCTACGAGGGGACCCGGGGCCTGTTCCTCGACAACCTCGCCCGGCTCGGCATCGAGACCACCTTCATCGACGACATCGCCGACCCGGAGGCCTGGCGTGCGGCGATCCGGCCCAACACCCGCGCGCTGTTCGCGGAGTCGCTGGCCAACGCCCGCAACGACGTGCTCGACATCGCCGCCATCAGCGCCGTCGCCGACGAGGCGGCCATCCCTCTGATCGTCGACAACACGCTGGCCACTCCTTTCCTGCTGCGCCCGATCGAGCACGGCGCGGCGATCGTCGTGCACTCCGCGTCGAAGTTCCTCGCCGGCCACGGCTCCGTCCTCGGCGGTGTGATCGTGGACGACGGCCGCTTCGACCCCGAGCGCGCGGGCCACAACGCCCCGCATCTCGTGCTCCCCGGTCGCGGCGGACTGCCGAGCGTCGCGGCCCGGCATGGTGGCCGCGCCCGGATCGCGTATGCGCGCGAATCCGTGGCTCCGCGGTTCGGCGCCTCCCCCTCCCCGCTGAACGCCTTCCTGATCGGGCAGGGCGCGGAGACCCTCGGGCTCCGCGTCGAGCGGCAGTCGCGCAACGCCCTGGCGATCGCGCAGTGGCTGGAGGCGCAGGAGGCGGTCGAGAGCGTCGACTACGTGGGTCTGCCCTCCCACCCGGATCACGAGACGGCCGTGCGCTACCTCGAGGGCGGCTTCGGCTCCATCTTCACGTTCACGCTCCGCGGCGGTCTGGAGGCCGCCCGCCGGTTCGTGGAGCAGGTGCGCGTCTTCACGCACATGACGCACATCGGCGACGTGCGCTCCCTGGTGCTGCATCCCGGCACGACGAGTCACGCGCAGCGCACGGAAGAGGAACGAGAGCTGCTCGGCGTGCGCCCGGGCACCCTGCGGCTGTCGATCGGCATCGAGGACATCGAGGATCTGATCTCCGACCTGACACGCGTGCTCGACGCCACGCGCGAGGCGGTGGCATGACCCGCCCGCAGCACTTCGGGTGGTTCCTCGCGCGCGGCTTCGGTCCGCAGGGCTGGGGCTATCCCGCCCTCGACTGGGACTACGACTGGACGCGCCCCGAGATCTACCAGGAGGCGGCGCGCACGCTCGAGCAGGCGGGTTTCGACCTCGTCATCATCGAGGATGCTCCGTCGATGGGCTCGCCGGAGACCATCGACATCCGCGTCCGGCATGCCTTCGGGGGTCCGAAGCACGACCCGCTGCTCCTCGCGCCATACCTGTTCCAGGCCACGAAGCACCTGGGCGTCGTGCCGACGGTGAATCCGGCGGCATCCCTTCCCTACACGTCCGCCCGGCAGTTCGCGACGCTGCAGCACCTGAGTGCCAACCGACTCGGACTCAACGTCGTCACCGACACCGGCAGCGCGCGCCACTTCTCGGATGCCGCCCAGCTGGGTCACGATGAGGCCTACGATCGCGCCGAGGAGTGGCTCGACGGCATCCGCTCGCTCTGGCGCAGCTGGGACGACGGCGCGCTGGTGCGGGACCACGCCACAGATGTGTTCGCGGACGGCTCGAAGATGCGGCGCGTGCAGCACCGCGGCACGCACTTCGCCTTCGACGGACCCCTCAACGCGCTGCCCTTCGCCGACGGCGAGCCGGCGATCGTGTCGCCCGGGGGTTCCGGGCGCGGTCTGGGCTTCGCGGGAGCCAACTCGGATGTCCAGCTCGCGCTCGCCCCGCTGCACGAGGCGTCCGTCCGTGCGTATCGGTCGAAGATCCACGACGCCGCCGTCGCGGCGGGCCGCCGCCCCGAGGACATCAAGATCCTGTTCGCCATCCAGCCCGTGATCACCTCGTCGGCCGAAGAGGCCGATCGGATCGTCGCCGCCTCCGCGCACCCGGACGATGCCGCGCTCGTGCAGATCGCGCGGAAGCAGTCCAGCGATCTCGAGACCGATCTCACCTCGCTCGATCTCGACAAGCCGCTCGACCTCGCGATCTTCGGCCCGCACGTCTCGCGCGGGAGCATCCAGCGACTGGTCGGCGACCGCGGCGAGGATGCGCCGCTGCGTGCGCATCTGACGGCCCTGGTGCGGGCAGGCCGCTTCTCCGACCGCACCGGCTTCGTCGGGACCGCGGAGGAGTTCGCCGACGTGATCGAAGAACTCGGCGAATGGGGCAACGACGGCGTGCTGCTGTGGGGCGACTTCCACCCGGTCAGCCTGCACCGCACGCTCGACGAGCTGGTCCCCGTGCTCCGCCGACGCGGCATCCTTCGCCGCGAGTACGCCGACGGCGGGCTGCAGGCGAATCTGCAGGCTTTCTGAGGCGCAGCGGACTCGCTACCAGCCCAGCGAGCCCGGGATGCCCTTGAACGGTCCGACGACCCAGGACGTGACCCACCCGCCGTAGAACCCACCCGGCTGCGGAACGACGACCTCGTCCCCGACGGTGCACTCGTCCATTGGCCCCGCATACACCGCGACCCGATCGACCAGCGTCTCGAACCCGGGCGCCGGATCGGGGTAGTTCCACGCCGCCCCCGCTGCCACGGTGCCTCCGCCATGCACGTCGAAGTAGCGCGCGGCACCCTTGAACTCGCAGAACGAGGCGCCGGGCGAGTCCGTGAGCGCTCCCTCGACGAAATCCGCGATCGGAACGTAGTAGACGGGAGGGTGACTCGTCTCGAGCACCCGCACCGCGCCGCGGGTATCGGCGATCAGCTCTCCACCGAGGCGGATGGTCACACGCTCTGCGACCGGCTCGACCCGAGGCGGCCTCGGATAGTCCCAGACGGATTCCTGACCGGGGCCGGGAGCGACAGGTGTGGGTCGGCGCATCTGTTCACTGTACGTCGCTCGGTGTTGACTGGCCCCATGACCGCGATACCGATGTTCCCTCTCGGCTCGGTGCACTTTCCGTACACCCCGCTGGCGCTGCGCGTGTTCGAACCGCGATACCTCACGATGATCGGGCGGCTCCTCGACGAGGATGACCCGCAGTTCGGTGTCGTGCTGATCGAACGCGGCCACGAGGTCGGCGGCGGCGACCGGCGGAGCACCATCGGCACGATGGCACGGCTCGTCAGCGTCACCGCAGGGGCCGAGGTGCTGCAGACCGTGTCGGTCGGCGCCGGACGCTTCACGGTCGAGCAGTGGGAGGATGACGAGCCCTACCCCCGCGCCGAGGTGACGCCGATTCCCGGGCTCGTCTGGAACGACGCGCTCACCCCGCTGCGCACGGAAGCCGAGGCGATCGTGCGGCGCACGATCCCGCGCGCTCCGGAGGCGCGGTGGGATGCCGACACCGAGCTCTCCGACGACCCGCTCGCCGCGGCGTGGCAGCTCGCCGCGATGGCCCCGCTCGGCGAATACGACCGCTACGCCCTGCTGCGTTCGACGAGCGTCGCGGCGCTGCTCCGTGATGTCATCGACCTCACGCTGGAGGCTGAGATCCTGTGGTCCGCTGAGTGAGATGCGTCGCCGCGGTCACTCGACGATAGGCGCCTTCTTCTCGGCACGCTTCTCGCGCCCGGAGGCGATGAGGCTGGCGACCGTGGCGATCGTCATCGAGGCGATGATCACGCCGAGCGAGACCATGTTGTCGATGTCGGGGACCCACTCAACGTGCTCGCCGCCGTTGATGAACGGCAGCTCGTTCACGTGGAGCGCGTGCAGGATCAGCTTGATGCCGATGAATCCGAGGATCACGGCGATGCCGTAGTGCAGGTAGCGCAGGCGGTCGAGCAGGTCGCCGAGCAGGAAGTACAGCTGGCGCAGCCCCATCAGCGCGAAGATGTTCGCCGCGAACACGAGGAACCCGTTGGTCGTGATCTCGAAGATCGCGGGGATCGAGTCGATCGCGAAGATCAGGTCGGTCACGCCGATGGTGATGAGCACGATGACCATCGGAGTGAACATGCGCTTGCCGTCGACCGTGGTGCGCAGCTTCGAGCCGTCGTAGTGGTCGCTGATGTCGATGCGCCGACGCAGCAGTCGCACGACGAAGTTCTCGCGCTGGACCTCGCCCTCGTGATCGCCGTCCGGCATCGCCTGGCGGATCGCCGTCCAGATCAGGAAGGCGCCGAAGACGTAGAAGATCGGCGAGAAGTTCTCGACGATCGCGACGCCGACGAGGATGAACGCGCCGCGCAGGACCAGGGCGATGATGATGCCGATCATGAGCACCTGCTGCTGCAGCCGCCTCGGAACGGCGAACTGCGCCATGATCAGCACGAAGACGAAGAGGTTGTCGATCGAGAGGCTGTACTCCAGCGCCCAGCCGGTGATGAAGTCACCGGCGTTCTTCCAGCCGCCCACATTGCCGAGCAGCACCGCGAACAGCAGCGCGAGACCGACGTAGAACACCACCCAGAGGGTGGACTCCTTCGTGGAGGGGATGTGGGGGCGCAGCTTGATGAGCAGAAGGTCGCCGATGAGGATGATCGTGAGCACGACCATCGAGGTGATCTCGAACCAGAGAGGGATTTCCAAGGGCGCACTGCACCTTTCGGGAGGGTCGGGAAGAAGCCGAAAGTCTCTCCCCCGCACAGAAGTGCGTCGCGCGCCCGGAGCAGCGATGCCGATGCTCGTGATGACGTTACGCGCGGATCCGGGATACTCCCTCTCGCGGGAGCAATGCTACCGGAGCAATACTGCCGCGGAGAACGATATTGCGTGGTGGAATAGTCGTCGTGACCTCGACTTCGCACCCAGACCACATCGAACACGGCACCGCTCCCCTGGAGACCCGCCCCCAGAACTCCTGGGCGCGGGCGATCGGGTCGCTCATCTTCGTCAGCCGCTGGCTGCAGGCCCCGCTCTACCTCGGGCTCATCGTCGCGCAGCTCGTCTACGTCGTCGTGTTCATGGTGGAGCTGTGGCACCTGATCGCCGAGGACGTGTTCGGGGACATCACCCACATCGAAGAGGCCACCATCATGCTGACGGTGCTCGGCCTGATCGACGTGGTGATGATCGCGAACCTCCTGATCATGGTCATCATCGGCGGATACGAGACCTTCGTGTCGCGGATCAACACGGACGGCCACCCGGATCAGCCGGAGTGGCTCTCGCACGTCAACGCCAACGTCCTCAAGGTGAAGCTCGCGATGGCGATCATCGGCATCTCCTCGATCCACCTCCTCAAGACCTTCATCGAGGTCGGTGGCATGAGCGAATCGGGGATCAACGAGGACGGCGCGAGGTACACGCCGACCGGCGTCCTCTGGCAGGTCGTCATCCACTGCGTGTTCATCCTCTCGGCCCTCGCACTGGCCTGGATCGACAAGATGTCGCAGAGCACGGCGAAGGCCGCGCACGCCGCTGCGCAGACCGCCGCGCATTGATCTGAGACGATGGGGCATCCGTCGACACTTTCCCAGTGAGAGACACCGAACGGAAACAGGATGCCCGTGCAGACGAGTGATCAGAGATGGGCCGCGCAGGCCGCAGCAGGCGACGAGAGTGCCTTCCGCGAGCTGTACCGTGCCCACGTACGACCGGTCTACTGGATCGCCAACGGCATCCTCGCGTCGCCCGCCGACGCCGAGGATGTGACGCAGGAGACCTTCGTGGTCGCCTGGCGAAAGCTCCCGGGGCTCGAGCTCCAGGGCGAGTCGATCCTGCCGTGGCTGGCGACGATCTGTCGCTTCCAGGCGGCGAACCGGCTCCGCCAGCGCCGCCGTGACCAGGCCCACACCGCCGAGGCCCTCGACGAGGACCTCCCGGCCACGGTCAGCGTCGAGGAGCAGGTCATCACCGCGGATCTCGCGGCGCGGATCGCCGCCGAGGTCGGCACGCTGAGCGAGCTCGATCGCGAGATCTTCCGCCTGTGCGCATCCGAGGGCTATGCCTATCAGGCGGCCGCCGAGGAGCTCGGCGTGAGCCACGCCGTCGTCCGGAACCGTCTCTCCCGAGTGCGCACCCAGTTGCGCGGCGCCGTGAAGGAAGCGAGAGACGCATGAACGACCAGACCCCCAGAGATGAGCTCCCCGAGCTCTCCGACGAGACCATCGCCCGCATCGAGACGTCCGTGTTCTCCGCGATCGCGGCGGAGCGCCCCCCGGCGGCAGCGCCGTCCGCAGCCCGTGCGCGGACCAGACGGCGTCGCTGGCTGACCGGCGCCGGGATCGCGGCTGCCTTCGTCGTGGGTGTCCTCGTGACGCCCCCGATCCTCGGCGCCGTCGGCGGCGGATCGATGATGACGGCGGACGGAGCCGGCGGGAGCGTCGCCGAATCCGGCGCGTCCTCCCCCGACCGGAGCGTCGAGGTCGCTCCCGGCGCTGTCGACGAGGCGGCGACCGACCCCTCCGCACTGGCCGGCAAGGATCTCGCGGTGAGCGACCGGGAGATCATCGCCACCGCCCGCGCCACGGTGCGGGTCAAGAGCATCACCGATGCCGCGACGGCCATCACCGCCCTGGCCGAGGAGCGCGGCGGCTACGTCGAGAGCACCGAGATCGGCAAGGCTGTGGCCGTCGACGGCACGACGGAACCGGCCCCCGCCGACTCCGGCTACGGATGGATCAGCATCCGCGTCCCCTCCGCCGAGCTGTCGGACGTGATCGCCGAGCTGGAGGAGTCCGGAGAGGTTCTTTCCTCTTCGACCTCGAAGCAGGATGTGACCTCGGTCGCGATCGACCTCCGGGCGCGCGTCGACGCCACGAAGGCATCGGTCACGCGGCTCACCGAGCTGATGGCGCAGTCCGGCAGCGTGTCGGAACTGATCGAGGCGGAGGTCGCGCTGACCGACCGTCAGGCGCAGCTCGAGTCGTACGAGCAGCAGCTCGCGTCGATCGAGGATCAGGTCGCGATGTCGACGCTCCAGGTGGAGCTGACGCGCACCGCCGCGCCCACGACGGCGGACCCCGCCGGGTTCGGCGACGGACTGCTGGCCGGTTGGAACGGCCTGGTCGTGTCGCTGAACGCGCTAGTGATCGCCGTCGGCTTCCTCCTCCCCTGGCTCGCCGTGGCCGGATTCGTCGTGCTGATCGTGTGGTTGGTCCGCCGGGCCCGCCGCAACCGCCGTGCGGCGGCGAAGACAGCGACGTCCGACGCGGACTGATCAGCTGATCTCGAGCGGCTCCCGGCACGCGCCGGGAGCCGCTCTTCGTTGATTTTCCGGGGTATACAAGAACTCTTGTGAAACCTGCGAAGCAGACTTAGCGTTCCTCTCATGGAAGACATCTCCGTGATCACCGCCGTGCACCACCCGCTGCGGCGGCGCCTGTTCGACTACCTGCTGCTGTACGGCACCTCGCAGGTCACGGTGCTCGCCCGGGCTCTCGACAGCCAGGTGGGCAGCATCAGCCACCATCTGCGGATGCTGGAGCGCGCCGGTGTCGTGGAGCGCGTGGAGGACCCGAACGGGGACAAGCGCACCAGCTGGTGGAGAGTCGCGCGGCGAGGGCTGAGCTGGTCGACCGACGACTTCGCCGACTCCCCTGCCGACGCGCTCCTCGCCCGCGAGGCGCAGCGCCAGGGCATCCGCCTGCAGTTCGAGCGGCTGCAGCGCTGGCACCGCCACCGCAGCGACGCGGCGTACGCGGACTACGACGGCTACAGCACCGACACCACCGCCTGGGCATCGCCGGGCGAGCTGGAGGACCTCTCGATCCGGCTCCTCGCCACCATTCGTCAGTGGCAGGACTCGATCGATCTCGAGGACGGCCAGGTCCGGACGCCGGTCTTCCTCTTCGCCCACGCGTTCCCGACGGAGCCCTGATGACCGCAGTCGTCGAACCGGTCCAGCTGCGCGAGGCTCCGCCGTTCCGCCGCGATCGCCTCACGCATGCGTGGATCGGGGTGAAGGCCCTCTCCGATGCAGGAGATGCGCTCTGGACGATCGCCCTGGCCTGGACCGCCGTGCAGATCGCCTCGCCAGCCGTCGCCGGCCTGATCGTCGCAGCCGGCACGGTGCCGCGAGCGGTGGTGCTGCTGTTCGGAGGTGTGATCGCCGACCGGGCCGATGCGCGCCTGGTCATGCTGCTGTTCAACACGATCCGCGTCGGCGTGCTCGTCGCCGTGACGCTCTGGGTTCTCGCGACCCCGCCGACGGTCGCCGTGCTGCTGTTCGCGGCAATCGCGTTCGGCGTGTGCGACGCCTTCTACGAGCCGTCGGCGGGCACCATCGCGCGCCGACTCGTCCGAGCATCCGACCTCCCCGCCTACGGGGCCGCGGCGCAGACGGCAACGCGCCTGGGGACCATGGGCGGCGCGGCCGTCGGAGGCGTGATCGTCGCGCACGCCGGGCTCGCCGGGAGTGCAGCGGCGAACGCCGTCACCTTCGCCTTGGTCGTCGCGTTCCTCGCGATCTGGCTGCGCCCCCGCTTCCTGCTCGCCCGCGCCGAGAAGGAATCCGCGCTGCGCGGCATCGCCCGCGGCTTCCGGCATCTCGCCGCCACCCCCACGACGCGCACGCTGGTGCTCGCCCTCTCCGGACTCAACCTGGCTGTCGGGCCGGCGGTCGGCATCGGGCTCGCACTGCGGGCGCACGACCAGGGGTGGGGCGCGCAGGCCGTCGGACTGTTCGAGGCGCTTCTGGGGCTCGGCGCGGCGATCGGCGCCGTCTCCGTGGCGAAGTGGCGTCCGCGCCGCGAGGCGGTGGCGGGGTTCTGGGCGCTCGTCGTGCAGGGCGCGGGAATCGTCGCCCTCGGATTCGGACCGATCTGGACCGTGGCGGTATCCGCCTTCGTCGTCGGGGCGACCGCCGGATACGCCTCGGTGCTGCTGAGTGCGACCTTTTCGGCGACCGTCGACACGGCTTATCTCGGACGCATGGGTTCGATCACGCGGCTGGGAGACGACTGCCTCATGCCCCTCGCCATGGCGGGGTTCGGTGCGCTGGCTTCGGCGACCTCCGTCTGGGTGCCCTTCGTGCTCTTCGGGGTCACGATGATGGGGCTGATGATCCTGCCTCTCCGTACCGGCACCTTCCGCGAGATGTCCCTGCGCTCCGGCTAGAGTCGTCGGCATGAGCAGCGCCGCCATCGATCCGACGCCCCGCACAGCGCCGGCCGACCGCGACCTCACGCTCGATCTGGCACGTGTCGTCTGCGTGCTGCTCGTCGTCTTCGTGCACATCCTCTTCACCGGGGTCGGACGGAACGCGGACGGATCGCTGCTGATCGAGAAGACCGTGGAGGCGCAGTCCTGGTTCACCGCGGCATCCTGGATCGCGAACATCATGCCGCTGTTCTTCGTGGTGGGCGGGTACGCGGCGAGAGCGGGGTGGCGATCGGCCGTCGCCCGCGGCGAGACCGCCGATGCCTTCGTGCGCGTGCGCCTCGCGCGACTCGCCCGCCCGGCACTCCCCCTCTTCCTGTTCTTCACGATCGCCCTCGGTGCGACGCGGATGCTCGGCATCGATCCCGCGCTCGTCGACACGATCGCGATCGGTGTCGGATCGCCGCTGTGGTTCCTCGCCGCGTACATGATCGCGCAGGCGCTGGCGCCGCTGATGATGCGGCTGCACGAACGCCACGGTGCCTGGGTGCTGCTCGTCCTGTTCGCGGCATCCCTCGCCGTCGACGCGATCCGCTTCCTCTTCGTCGGGGGCGTGCTCGGCATCGAACCGGTGCCGCCCGGCGGCTACGGTCTCGGTCAGGAGCTCTTCGGCATCCCGAACATCGTCTTCGTCTGGCTGTTCGCGCAGCAGGTCGGCTTCTTCCTCTACGACGGGTGGTTCGCGCGCAGATCGTGGTGGCAGCTGATCCTCCTCATCGCCGGCGGCTACGCGCTCCTGTGGGGTCTTGTGTCGCTCGGCGGCTACACGGAGAGCATGCTCGGCAACCAGTGGCCGCCGACAGCCACGATGGCCGCGCTCGCGATCATCCAGGCCTCCGCGCTGACGCTGCTGCATGCGCCATTGACCACGCTGATGCGCACGCGCGCGGCGCAGGGAGCGGTCTTCCTGATCGGCTCCCGCCTCATGACCATCTACCTCTGGCACCTGCCGATGATCATGGTGCTCATCGGCATCGAGCTCCTGCTGCCCCTGCCGCTGCCCGCACCCGGCAGCGCGGTGTGGTGGTGGACGCGACCGGTCTTCCTGGTCGTGGTGCTGGCCGCGGTCTGGCTGCTCTCGCTGTGGCTCATCCGCTTCGAGACGGTTCCTGCGCCGGGCGTCGCCGTCGTTCCTTCGCGCGCGGCGATAGTCGGGGCCGTTCTGCTCTTCGTCCTGCCGATCATCGCGATCACGGCGTACGGTCTCGACTTCCCGCTCGCGGCGGTCGCGGCCATCGGCGCGGGTGCGGCGCTGTGCGTGACGCGGTCGCAGCGGCGGTGAGCCCGTCCGGATACGAAGAAAGCCCCCGGCGAACCGGGGGCTTTCTGGTGTCGTGTGACCCCAGCGGGATTCGAACCCGCGTTACCGCCGTGAGAGGGCAGCGTACTAGGCCGCTATACGATGGGGCCGTCTGGCCGGACGTTTCCGTCCCGCGACAACCGTTCAAGTATGCCACGACGATTCTCGCTCCGCAAAATCGAGCCGCCCCTTCCGGACTCTCGGGCGTGGCGGGCGCCGAATGTGTTTGCCGCCGAGCGTCCGAAGGGGTTGACTCGTCTCATGCGCGTCACGAAGTTCGAACATGCCACCCTCCGCATCGATGTGAACCAGGACACCCTCCTGGTCGATCCGGGCTCCTTCACCTCTCCGCTCGTCGATCTCGGCGGCCTCGTCGGCGTGGTGATCACCCACGAGCACCCGGATCACTGGACTCCCGACCACCTCGATCGCCTTCTGCGCGATGCCCCGGGAACCCCGATCTACGCGCCCTCCGGCGTCGCGCGCGCTGCCGAGGGGTATGAGATCACCGTGGTGGCCCCCGGCGACACGGTCGAGGTCGGCGCATTCACCCTTCGGTTCTTCGGCGGCACGCACGAGGTCATCCACTCCTCACTCCCGGTCGTCGAGAACGTCGGAGTGCTCGTCAACGATGAGCTCTACTACCCGGGCGACTCCTACGCCGTTCCCGAGGGCGTCGAGGTCGACACGCTCGCCGCTCCGCTGGGCGCGCCCTGGCTCAAGATCGGCGAGGCCATGGACTACGTGCTCGCAGTGAAGCCGAAGCGCTCCTTCGGCACCCACGACATGACGCTGTCCGTCATCGGCAAGAACATGCACCGCCAGCGGCTGCAGTGGGCGACCGAGCAGGGCGGCGGCGAGTTCACGGTGCTCGAGCCCGGCGACGCCCTCGACCTGTGACCGGATCCGTGCGTCGGCTTCTCCCGCCGCCGACCCCGCGCCTGCGGTTCCGTGAGATGACCGCTGACGACCTCGATGCGATGGCCGATCTGCTCGGCGACCCCGAGGTCATGGCGTACTACCCGGCTCCGAAGACGCGGCCGGAGAGTGCCGAGTGGATCGCCCGCATGCGAGATCGGTATGAAACGCACGGTCATGCCCTCTGGATCATCGAGACGCACGAGGGCGTATTCGTCGGCGATTGCGGCATCACATGGCAATCGGTCAACGATGCTCCCGTCCTGGAGGTGGGCTACCACGTGCGCCGCTCGATGCAACGACGGGGACTGGCGACGGAAGCGGCACGGGCCTGCGTGCACCTCGTCGCGCAGGAGTTCGCACCGACGCTGCTGACCGCGATCATCCATCCGGACAACGCCGCATCCCGCGGCGTCGCCGAGAACCTCGGCATGACCCACATCGACGACGATCACGCGCATCCATGGATCGTCCGCACGGTGATGGGAATGCAGGTCTCCCCCGTCAGCTCCGCGTGATCGCCCGCACCCGGAGCGAACGCTCCAGGTGGTCGCGCTGCTCGATGACGAGACGCCGGAGCGCGGCCGGAGCCTGCTCGTTCTCGGCGAGCCAGGCGTCCGCGAGCACCAGGGACTCGCCCGCGGGGAAGAGGCCGACGACGAGGCGCCGCGCGATCTCGATGCTGCGCGTGCCCCACGCCTCCCCGACCCGGGAGTAGTAGTCCGCGTCGAACTGCGCGATGAGGTCGCGGCGTCCGCCGGCCCGGAAGCCGGAGATCTCGGCATCCAGGTGATCGTTGCTCAACGAGCGATCACCCCACGCCGCGTCCCAGGCAGCCCGACGCACGTCCGCATCCGGGCGAGACGACAGGGCGCGCCGCGCTGCCGTGCGACCGCTGCCCGTGTCGTCGCGCGTGAGTTCGGCGTCGATGTCGTCCGCATCCGCATGGCCGGTCGTGACGAGGGCCGTCAGAAGCTGCCACCGCAGATCGGGATCGACAGTGAGCCCGTCGGGAACCCGGCCGTCGAGCAGCGCCCGCACCTCCTCATGCCGCACGTCGTCGAAGGCGGATGCCGAGGCGAGCGCCCGCGCCCACGACAGCTGCGAGTCGCTGCCGGCCTCCGCGGCCTGCAGGGCGCTCCACGTCGCCTCGGTCCATGCACGCTGCTCCTGGACGCGGTGCGCGTCGGGAACGAACTGACGCACCGCCGAGGCGGCGTTGGCGAGCACGCCGGAGAGCAGGCCGATGTTCGGCTCCCCCGGCGCGTGCGCCCGCACGATCGAGAGATAGCGGCGCGCATCGAGCGCGCCGTCGCGCGTCGCGTTCCAGATGGACGACCACACGAGGGCCCGCGCGAGCGGATCGTCGATCGCGGACAGCGACTCCTCCACGGTGCGCAGCGAGCGCTCGTCGAGTCGTGCCTTCGCGTAGGTGAGATCGTCGTCGTTGACGAGCACGAGGTCGGCCTCGCCGAGGTCCAGCTCTGTGATCTCGCCGACGATGTCGAGCTCGACCTGCTCACGCCGCACCACGCGACCGTCGACGCGATCGTAGAGTCCGATGCGCAGACGGTGCGGGCGCGGATCCGTCTGCCTCAGCGTGCGACGTCCATCGGCGTCCGTCTCGATCCACAGGGCCGACACTCCGGATGTCTGCAGCCACGCTCGCGACCAATCGCTCATGTCGCGACCGGAGACGGCACTCAGCTCGACGAGGAAGTCGTCCAGAGTCGTGTTGCCGAACGCGTTCGCGGCGAAGTACCGGCGCGCGCCCTCGAAGAAGGCGTCGTCGCCGACGAAGGCGACGAGCTGCTTGAGCACAGCCGCGCCCTTGGCATACGTGATGCCGTCGAAGTTCAGCTTCGCGGCCTCCAGGTCGGTGATGTCGGCGACGATCGGATGCGTGGTCGGCAGCTGGTCCTGCTGATACGCCCAGGCCTTGCGGTTCGCGGCGAACTTCACCCAGGCGTCATGGAACCGCGTCGCCACCGCGGAGGCGTGCGAGCCCATGTAGTCCGCGAACGACTCCTTCAGCCAGAGGTCGTCCCACCACGTCATCGTGACGAGATCGCCGAACCACATGTGCGCCATCTCGTGGAGGATCGTGTTCGCGCGCGCCGCGCGCTGGGCATCCGTGGCCGCTCCGCGGGAGATGTAGCCCTCGGTGAAGGTCACGAGGCCCGGGTTCTCCATGGCGCCGAGGTTGTACTCCGGGACGAAGATCTGGTCGTACTTGCCCCACGGGTACGGGTAGGCGAAGGCATCCGTGAAGAAGTCGAGGCCCTGACGGGTGACCTCCAGGATCTCGTCCGCCTCGAGATGCTGCGCGAGGGAACGGCGGACGAAGACCCCGAGCGGGATGCGCTGGTCGTCGCGCTCCCAGGCGCCGTCGACGCGGGCATAGGGGCCGGCGGCGACGACCGTGATGTAGCTCGAGATCGGCAGGGTCGGAGCGAACTCCACGTGCTGGACGCCCAGTCCGGGTTCGATGCGCTCCGGCGCCTGGTTCGACAGGACCTCCCAGCCCGACGGAGCATCCACGACGAACGTGTATGCGGCCTTCATGTCGGGCTGTTCGAAGCAGGCCATCACACGGCGCGAGTCGGCGGGCTCGTACTGCGTGTACAGATAGGTCGCATCATCGACAGGATCGTGGAAGCGGTGCAGCCCCTCGCCGGATCGGCTGTACGCGCCGACCGCCTCGACCCGGACCACGTTGGATGCGGCCAGCCCCGAGAGCGCGATCCGGGATCCGTCGTAGACGACCTCCTGCTCCGCGCCGTTGACGACGACGCGCCGCACCTCTTCGCCGATGAAGTCGACCCATGTCGTGTCCGTCGTCGCGTCGAACTCGAGCGTCGTCGTCGTGGGGAACCCTGTCCGAGCGCGCTCCGGCGCTCCGGTCAGGTCGAGCTCGACACGGATGGTGCGCACGGTGACCGCTGCGGATCGCGCCGCGGTCTCCTGCCTGCTGAGGTTGGCGGTGTCCATGCCTCCATCCTTTCACCCAGGTCGCCGGAGGCCGGACAGCAGCCTCGCCGTTCAGCGCCGCCGTCGGCTCTTGTCGCGACGCCCGCTCTTCTCCCGACGGTTGGCCTTGCGCGACTTCTCGGGCCCGCCGAGAAGCCGACGGATGGCCGTCTCTGGACTCACGGTCAGGTCGAGCGTCTGACCGCGGGCGTAGAGCGTGAAGACCCGGGGATCGATGTAGCTCCCTCGCGCGACGGCCGTCGTGTTCCCCAGCGCTGTCGCGGTCGCCTGGACCGCAAGTCGCTCGGCCTTGGCCCGATCCCCGCGACCATCGAGTTCACCGATACGTGCCAGTGCATCGGCCGCGGTGATCGTGCCATGGAGCGTGCGGAAGTCCTTCGCCGAGAATGTCGCACCGGTGATCTCGCGCACGTAGGCATTGACCTCCGCCGGAGTGATGCGCACACGGCGACGCCCCTTGCGGTACGCCAGCAGGAACTCTCGGGGCCCGCCGGCGGCGAATTCCGTGAGCGCTTCTGCAAGCGAATCGTCGGTGATCTCGATCGAGGCCGTCCGACCGCTCTTCGCCGGGAAGGACAGGGCGACATCGCTGCCGTCCAGCTTCACGTCGCGTCGACGCAGAGTCGTCAGACCGCGGCTGCCGTGCCGCACCAGGTAGCGCTCGGACCCGATGCGGAGTGCGGCATCGTCGAGCAGCCGGAAGGAGATCGCGAGAGCCTTGTCCTTCGTCTGCCCGTCGTCGCCGAGCGCGCGGGTCACCTGTGCCCGTGCGCTGGGGAGCGCGGCGGCGAGATCCAACGCGCGGACGAACTTGCGCCGGTCCCGGGAGACCCGCCACAGCGGGTGATAGAGGTACTGCTTACGCCCAGCCTCGTCGACGCCCACAGCCTGGATATGGGCCAGCGGATCGGCGGCGATCCAGACGTCGGTCCAGGCCGGCGGGATCACCAGATCATGGATCCGTTCCCGGTCGGCCTCCGGTGCGATCGCCCCTTCCGGACCCGCGTAGCGGAACCCGGAACCCGATCGCACCCGCCGGAATCCCGGATCATCCCCGGGAACGACGCGATTCAGTCTCGCCATCCGTGCTGCCTCCCTCGACTCGTTCTCGGATCGAGGATGTCGCGCTTCTCCCGACGGTGAAAGGGAGTGGCGTCGCCTGCTCCTCCGTGCTATCGATCGTCGGCGCGAGGTACAGCGAAGGTGCTGCGCATGTGGTCGCTCGTGAGGAAATCCGCGATCCCGATCATGATCAGGCTGAAGACGATCTGCTCGGACACCATCCACAGCGGATACAAGCCGGGGATCGCCGCCATCACGAGCGTGATGACGGGGAAGATCTGCGCAAACAGCCGCAGCCGGCGATACGCCCAACGCCACCCGCGCTGTGCCCGCCAGGCGAAGTAGAACAACGTGGCGGTCATCGCGAGTACGACGAGTGTCCGCATCCAGACGGCGAAGGAGACCGACTCCCCGTCGACGGCCAGCAGCAGCGCGACGGCAACGGCTCCGACACCGATCACGAGCTCCACGACGAGGAGCCAGAGGATCCAGGTGAACGCTCGCACGGTCTTGGGGTGCGTGCGGTCGGCCTCGCTGATCGCGACGCCGGCCTGCCGTCCGCCGGCGATCCGGTCGAGACGGAGAAAGAGGGATTCCAGAGCCATGGCTGGAGCCTATGGGCTTCGACGCTCGGCGGCCTCGTCCGTTCGATGGATGCCGGACGCGCCCGCCGTCCCGATATCCGGTGTGCCTTCGGTTCCGACGGACGAGAGCCCGTTGGCCTCGGGCATGATGACCCGTTCCAGCACCAGTGCCAGCAGACCGACGGCGAGACCACCCGCCACCATCAGACCGATGAACCAGACGTCCAGGCCTTCGCCCAGCATCACCCCGGCGACGAGCGGCCCCAGGATCGCGCCTCCCTGGAACGCAGCCGAGTTGATCGCGTTGTATCGGCCGCGCGTGCGGTCGGAGGCGAGGTCGTTGTAGATCGCCGGGACCGTCGGCTGCAGCATCGTCTCACCGAAGGCGAAGACCCCCATGAAGGCGATGACGCCGATCGCGGCGGTGATGGTCCCTGGGAGGAATCCGGTGGCCCCCAGCAGCACCCAGGAGAGCGCCCAGATGAGCGCCATGACCCGCATGACCCGCGTGCGCCTCTTTCCGGAGATGAGTCGGAGGACCGTGAACTGCAAGAGCACGATCACCGCGGTGTTCACCGCGAAGGCGAGGCCGACGACCTGCGTCGACACCTCGGCGACCTGGCGCGCGAAAGCGGGGAACCCGGCCTCCATCTGCCCGTAGCCGATGAAGACCGACAGGAAGGTCAGCAGAGTCAGCCACAGTACGGCGGGACGTCGCAGGATCTCGCGGTAGCCGCCGACCGCCGGGGCGTCGTCATCGGCATCGGACTGCGTGCGCACCCGGCGGAGAGGCCCGAGCAGCAGCGCGAGCGGGATCAGGCTCGTCGCGGCATCGATCAGGAAGATCGTCGTGAACGTGGCGGGATCGTGCACATCGACGAAGAAGCCGCCGATCACGCCGCCGACGCCGATGCCGAGATTCACGAGAGCGAAGTTGACGCCGAAGTACTGCTGGCGCACCTCGCCGTCGACCACGGTCGCGATGAGCGCGTTGAACCCCGGCCAGGAGACGCCGAAGTTCACGCCGATCAGCACGACGGCGACCGCCGCGACCGCGGGGTGCGTCGCGAACGCGAGCAGCGCGCAGCCCGCGATCATGCTGAGGAGTCCCGCGATCAGCACCCGCCTGGCACCGTAGCGGTCGATCAGCGTGCCGCCGGGGCCCGTGACGATCAACCCCGTGATGGCGATGAGGCTCATCAGCGCTCCGGAGATCCCGAGATCGAAGCCGCGGACCTCGTGGAGGTAGATGATCGTGAACGGGAGCGTCATCCCTCGACCGAGTGTCTGGATCGCCACGGTCGACAGCAGCCAGCGCCCCTCGGTGGGCAGCGCGTTCCAGAAGGTCCTCATGCCGGTCACCCATGCATTCTTCCGGATACCTCGGACATTCATCCGTCGGAGAGCAGAACCGGTATGTCGGAGTATCAGGATTCGACCCGTTCTGAGATGATCCTGAACATGGCACTGTCTTTCGAGGATTTCCGCGCGTCCCTGCTGAGTGCGGATGGACGGCGGTTCCTCGGCATCCAACTGACGGATGCCGAGGCGCAGCAGGTGCACGACGACGCGGCATCCGCGCAGAGCTGGTACTCCTACTGGCTCACCACTCCGGCGGCCGCATCGGCGGCACCCGCCCTGCCGGCGTACCCGCCCGTGCAGCAGGCTCCTCTCGGTGACCACGATCTGACGCGCATCCTCCCCGCCGCACCGGGCGCATACGCGGGTGGATCTCCGTACCCCTCGGCTCTCCCGCCGACGGACACGGCTCCGCGGAAGAAGAACGTCGGACTCTGGGTCACGCTCTCGATCCTCGGCGCCCTGCTGCTGATCGCTGCGATCGTCGTCGTCTTCGCCTTCACGACCGCGCGCCATTGGACCAAGGTCGATGTGCCCGAGAAGCCCGAGACGTTCCACAGCGAGGAATTCGAGACCGGACGGTTCGACGTGGCCATGGACGCGGTCAACCCGTGCTTCGTGAACCAGGACTGGACCGACTGCATCAATGCGATGCAGGCGCAGTATGACGCGACGTGCGCCGGTGTCGAGCTGACCGAGTCGGCGGCCGCCCTGTGCGCGGACTACCTCTCGGCCGTCGGCGAGATGAGGGCCCTCGACGAGCCCGGGTCGTATGTGGCCACGCTCGGCGACTACGGCAGCCTCTCGCGCACCGCCGAGATCGACACCCGCCAGGTGTCCAACAACGATCAGGCGCCGGCCGTCACCCACGAGGCCGTGTGCTACCTGGGCTTCATCGGAGAGTGCGAGTAACTCCGATCAGCTCCGCGGCAGAGCGAGGATGCGCTCGAACGCCGCGTCGGCCTCCGCATCGACGATCTGCCGCGCCGGGTCGGCGTCGTACCAGGCCAGGATCTCGTCTGCGCCCTGGTCGAACGTCACGGTGGTCCGGAACTCGGGCACGAGGGCTCTGACCTTGCTGTTGTCGAAGATCATCGAGTGCGCCTTGTCGCCGAGCAGTCCGTCGCCCCACCTGGGGTGCACGGCGGCGATCGTCTCGGAGGCGACGTGCACGAGCTCGAGGTCGACGCCGGCGGCCGCGCCGATCCAGCGGTAGATCTGATCCCACGTGGGCGCGTGGTCCCCGGTCAGATGGAACACGTCGCCGACGGCAGCGGGATGACCGAGGAGTCCCACGAAGCCGACCGCGAAGTCTCGCGTGTGCGTGATCGTCCACAGGCTGGACCCGTCGCCGTGGACCACCACCGGCTTGCCCGCGCGCATCCGGGCGATGTCGGTCCATCCCCCGAGCGTCGGCACCGACGTCGCATCGTAGGTGTGCGAAGGGCGCACGATCGTGGAGGGGAAATCTCGTTCCCGGTAGGCCGAGACGAGCAGCTCCTCGCAGGCGATCTTGTCTCGCGAATATTGCCAGTAGGGATTGCGCAGCGGCGTGGATTCGGTGACCGGGAGGCGTGACGGCGGCGTCTGATACGCCGACGCCGAGCTGATGAACACGTACTGCCCTGTGCGTCCCTCGAAGAGATCGACGCCCGACTGCACCTGCCGCGGCGTGAAGGACAGGAAGTCCGCCACGACGTCGAAGTCCTCTCCGGCAGCGTTCAGCGCTGCTCGGGTCGCCTCCGGATCCCTGATGTCGGCGACGATCGACCGGGCGCCGGTGGGCAGGGGGCGGATGCCGGTCGTCCCGCGATTCAGCACGGTGACGTCGTGGCCGACCTCGAGGGCGTGGGACACGCTCGCGGAGCTGATGATCCCCGTGCCGCCGATGAACAGGATCCGTTGTGGGCTCATGACGTCAGTCTGTCAGGAACACCCTGAGGAGAACCACTCGCATCAACGACAAAACCCCCGCTCACGCGAGGGTTTTCATCTTGCTGGGGTACCTGGACTCGAACCAAGAATAACGGAACCAGAAACCGTCGTGTTGCCAATTACACCATACCCCAAGGGCGAAACCGGAGCCTCGCACCGAGAATCAAGCCTACCGGAGCGCGCGCAGAACGCCAAAACGCCCCACGGTCACGCACACTCGGGCGCGTCGCGCTCGAGACGTCACGCCGACGCTTCCGCGCCCGCCCGGTGGCGCGCTCGGAAGTTCGCCGCCTTCACCCGGTTTCCGCAGGTCTTCATGGCGCACCACTCACGGCGATGGCCGCGAGACCGATCGAGATACACCTGGGTGCACTCGGGGCGAGCACACTCGCGCAGCAGCGCAGCATCCTCCCCTCCGACGATCTCGACCGCCTGCCGAGCCAGGGACGACAGCCCCTGGGTGACGGTCCCCGATCGCCGCACCGCGCCGTCGAGCCGCACGCCGATCGGCATCCCCTCGGCGAAGCGGTTCACGATCTCTCTCGCGGAGCCGGGGATCGCCTCGCCGCGCCGTCGTGCGCTCACGAGGTCGTAGACGGCCTCGCGCAGGGCGATGGCCGCCTCGAGGTCGCCGGTCGCAACGTCCGGAGCGTCGTGGACCAGCCCGGATTCCTCGAACCACGCCGTGAGCGCGGCGTCGGAGTCGAGCTTCTCCGCCGGCGACGCGTTGCGGCGCGCGCGCAGCGTTCCGACGAAGTCGAGCGCGGGGGCCCCGCAGGGGAAGGCATGCATCATGTAACCATTCTGAAGGGTGACCGCGGATTGAGCAATCCGGAATAACCAGCTTGACAAGTTACGTTGAAAGCAACAACAGCGGTAACCGCTTCAACTAGTTACACACACCACCCACACGAACAGGCTCATCATGGAACTCACACTCGAGATCGTCGTCCTCCCCGTCTCCGACGTCGATCGCAGCAAGGCCTTCTACACCCGTCTGGGCTTCCGCCTCGACGCCGACTTCACCACCGAGCGCGGTCTGCGAGTCGTCCAAGTGACGCCTCCGGGGAAGGGCACAGCCTCGATCATCCTCGGCGAGAACCTGACGGATGCCGCTCCGGGCTCGGTGCGCGGACTGCACCTCGTCACCCCCGATCTCGAAGCGGCGCGCGCCGAGCTCGTCACCGGCGGCGCGGAAGTCTCGGAGGTATGGCACGACGCCGACGGCATCTTCCACTGGGCAGGCTCCCGCAACCGTCTTCCGGGCGCGAACACCCAGCACGACAGCTATTCGTCGTACGTCTCGTTCGACGACCCCGACGGGAACGAGTGGATCATCCAGCAGATCGTCGACCGCCTCCCCGGGCGTTGATCCCGGAAGCCGGGAACGCCATGGACGAGACGACGCGCATCCTCCAGGACCTGCTCACGCGTGCGGCCGCCGCGCACGGCGTGCACGAACAGGAGAACCTCGGTGGGGTCTATGACGAGCAGTGGCCGCAGTGGTACGCGGCCCACATGAATGCGGCCCTCGAAGACCTCGGGCTTCGCATCCTCTCCGCCGACTCCGATGCAGCCTTGGCGGCCGAGGACTCAGCTCGCGAGGAACTCGGCGAGACCCCGCAGACGACGCAGTGACTCGTCCTTCCCGAGCAGCTCCATCGACTCGAACAGCGGCGGCGAGACCCGACGACCCGTGATCGCGACGCGCGGCGGACCGTAGGCGACGCGCGGCTTGAGCTCCAGGGTCTCGACGAGGGCGTGGGCGAGGGCATCCTGGATCTTCTCCGGCGTGAACTCGCTCACGGGCTCGAGCGCCGCGACGCACGCCTCGAGCACCTCAGCCGCATTCGCAGGCAGGCCCTTGAGCGCGTCGGTGTCGTACGTGACCTCGTCCGTGAACAGGAAGCCGACCATGCCGGGCACCTCGCCGAGCAGTTGCACGCGCTCCTGCACGAGGGGCGCGACGCGGAAGGCGGTGACGAGCTGTTCGCGGGTCGGCTCGTCGAAGAGTCCGGCGGCCGCCAGGTAAGGAACCGTGCGCTCGGCGAAGTCCTTCTCGTCGAGCATCCGGATGTGGTCGCCGTTGATCGACTCGGCCTTCTTCTGGTCGAAGCGGGCCGGGTTCGGGTTGACGTTCTCGACGTCGAAGGCGGCGGTGAACTCGTCCAGCGAGAAGACGTCGCGATCGTGTCCGATCGACCACCCCAGCAGGGCCAGGTAGTTGAGCAGGCCCTCGGGGATGAAGCCGCGATCACGGTGCAGGAACAGGTCGGCCTGCGGGTCGCGCTTCGAGAGCTTCTTGTTGCCGGTCTCCCCCAGCACGAGCGGCATGTGCGCGAAGCGTGGGACGAAGGTCGTGACGCCCGCGTCGATCAGCGCCGCGTAGAGCGCGAGCTGACGTGCGGTCGACGGCATCAGGTCTTCACCGCGGAGCACATGGGTGATGCCCATCAGCGCGTCGTCGACCGGGTTCACGAACGTGTAGAGCGGGATGCCGTTCGGCCGTACGACCACGAAATCGGGGAACGACCCCGCGGGGAACGTGACCTCGCCGCGGATGAGATCGACGTAGGTGAGATCCTCGTCGGGAACGCGCAGGCGCAGAGCCGGCTGCCGTCCCTCGGCGCGGAACGCCTCCTTCTGCGCTTCGGTGAGGTCCCGATCGAAGTTGTCGTAGCCGAGCTGCTTGGCGCGACCGTTCGCCTCGTTGCGAGCGTCGATCTCCTCCGCGTTCGAGAAGCTCTCGTAGAGGGCGCCCGACGCGAGGAGCTTGTCGATGACCCCGCGGTAGATGTCGTGGCGCTCGGACTGCCGGTAGGGCGCGTGCGGTCCGCCGACCTCGACGCCCTCGTCCCAGTCGATCTTGAGCCACGTCAGCGCGTCCAGCAGCTGGCGGTAGCTCTCCTCACTGTCGCGCGCGGCATCGGTGTCTTCGATGCGGAAGACCAGCTTGCCGCCGTTGTGGCGGGCGTATGCCCAGTTGAAGAGGGCGGTGCGCACCAGGCCGACATGCGGCAGGCCGGTCGGCGAGGGGCAGAAGCGGACGCGGACGTCGGCACCACGTGCAGTCGTGGTGAGGGGGTGAGGGGTAGCCATAGCCCTTCGATTCTAGTTGGCGAACCTCCGCCGTCTGTCGGCGATCCCGGAGCCCTCGGGCGACGCATCCGGTCACCCCGGGTAACAGTCGCTCACTCCGGGTAACCCACCGGCGCCGTCGTCCGGAACACTCCTATCGTTGCGGCACACGCCCACGACCGGAAGGCAGAATCATGAGCATCACATCCCCCGTGACCACTGGACTCGGCAATCGCTGGCAGGACGTCGCCGCACCGCGAGACAGCGAGGAATGGCTCGACAGAGCGCAGGAGGTCGCCGACATCCTCGTGGTCGACGCCGTCGAGCGCGACCGCGCCAATGCGACGCCGCACGCCGAGGTGCAGCTGCTCAAGGACTCGGGGCTCATCACGCTGCTCGGTCCTGTCGCTCACGGCGGCGCCGGCGAGAGCTGGGACACGGCGTACAAGGTGATCCGGACCGTCGCCCGGGGCGACGGATCGATCGGTCAGGTGCTCGGATACCACTACCTCTGGGCGTGGGCGGCGCGACTGGTCGCGACCGACGAGCAGATCACCGCCGTGGAAGAGCTCTACACGACGAACCGCTTCGTCTTCGGCGGCGCGGTGAACCCCCGGGATTCCGACCTCGTCATCCGCGAAGACGGCGACGAGCTCGTCTTCTCCGGCCGGAAGTCGTTCTCCACCGGTGGCAAGATCTCCGACCTCACGGTCCTCGAAGGCGTTCTCGAAGGGACGGAGACGCACATCTTCGCGATCGTCCCGACCGACCAGGACGGCATCGTGTTCGCCGACGACTGGGACAACCTCGGTCAGCGACTCACCGAGTCCGGATCCGTCGAGATCCGCGACGTGCGCGTGCCCTGGGCATCCGCCGCCGGGTTCGTGGACAAGGTCTTCCAGCCGCTCACGTACAACACCCTCAACGTCCCCGCGATCCAGCTCGTGTTCGCGAACTTCTATCTCGGCATCGCCCAGGGCGCTCTCGAGACGGCCTCGGCGTACACGCGCACCACCACCCGTGCGTGGCCGTACGGCGGCGACGACAAGCAGCGCGCGACCGACGAGTGGTACCTGCGCGAGGGGTACGGCGATCTGGCCTCCAAGCTCTGGGCG
Organism: Microbacterium sp. A8/3-1; assembly: GCF_040267695.1. Taxonomy (NCBI): domain Bacteria; kingdom Bacillati; phylum Actinomycetota; class Actinomycetes; order Micrococcales; family Microbacteriaceae; genus Microbacterium; species Microbacterium sp. A8/3-1. The sequence continues at coordinate 994,734 of NZ_CP158357.1, forward strand.
GACGAGGCGCTGCTCGATGCCGTCGGCGCCGAGATCAGTGCCGTCCTCCACGCCCCGCGCGAGGAGCTCACCGCGCGCCGCCGCGGTGAGATCGCCGTGCGCATCGCAGCCGGCAAGCTGCGGATCGTCGACGACGGCCTGGAGGTCGCCACGAAGGTCTACGAGCTCGCCGGCGCCCGTGCGTCGTCGAACGCCGTCGGGCTCGACATCTTCTGGCGCAACCTGCGCACGCACAGCCTGCACGATCCGATCGCGTACAAGAAGCGCGAGGTCGGCGGGTTCGTGCTGCTGGGCGAGGTGCCGGAACCGACCTGGTACACCTGAGCGCACAGGATCTCAGCGGGCCGGCGTCCGTCCGAGGGGCGAGAGCGCGACGATCGCCAGGACGAGGACGGATGCCGCGACCCCGAGCCCCGCGTACTGGAAGTTCGAGAGGACGACGCCGGCGAGCACGGAGCCGGCCGCGGCGGACAGACTCATGAGGGAGTCGCTGCGACCCTGCCGGCGCGTGCGGACCTCGGGCGCCGACGCCTCGGTGAGGAGCGCGGCACCGGCGACGGTCGCCGCGCTCCACCCGAGGCCGAGCAGGATCAGCGCCGCGATGACACCCCCCTGCTCCGTCCCCGTGAAGATCGCGAAGGCCAGGGCGCCGCCGAGCAGCACCTGCCCCAGCAGCACGACACGAAGCCTTCCCCAGCGGTCGGCCAGCACACCGAAGAGCGGCGACAGCGCGTACATGCCGCCGACATGCAGCGCGATCGTGATGCCCACGAGAGCGGACACATCCGCCGGAGTGGGCGCCATCCCATGCGCGCCGTGCGCCATGTGCGAGAGGTGCACGGGCGTCATCGCCATGACCGAAGCCATCACCACGTGCGATCCTGCGACGGCGAAGATCGCGTAGCGCGCCACGCGGGGGCGATCGGCGAAGGGTGTCCCGGTCGCCGCGGCCGCCGCCTTCGCGAGTCGCTGCGCCGCCAGCAGCGGGTCGGGTCGCAATGCGACGACGTACAGGATCAGCGCCGCGCACTGCGCGACGAAGGAGAACACGTAGGACCCGGTCTGCGGCGGCATCCCGATCGCCTGCCCGACGATCTCGCCCGGCCCCAGCAGCAGCGGCCCCGCCACTCCCCCGATGGTGGTCGACCACACGACGATCGAGAGGTCACGACCGCGATGCTGCGGTGCCGCGAGGTCGGTCGCCGCGAACCGCGACTGCAGGTTCCCGGCGTTGCCGGCGCCGATCATGAGGATCCCCGCCAGCAGCAGCGGGAACACCCGCAGCGATGCGGCCAGGATCACCACGGCGATGCCGACGAGAGCGAACAGGTTCCCGAGGGTGAGAGCGCGCCGTCGGCCGACCCGCGCGGCCAGTCGCGCCAGAGGGATGGCGCAGACCGCCGCGCCGAGGGTCACCGACGCGGTCGCGAGACCGGAGAGGGCATCGCTGCCCGAGATGTCCGCCGCGAGGAGCGCACCCAGAGAGACCGTCGCACCGAACGCGATGCCGCCGAGAACCTGCCCGAACGACAGCACGAGCACGGTGCGCCGCTGCACGGCGTTCTGCTCGGCCGCCGTCAGGGCGACACCGCTCATGAGGTCGCTGCGGCGTTGCGTGCGCTGTTGCGCAGGATCCCCAGACCCGTGATCTCGACCTCTACGACGTCGCCGGCACCGAACTCGCCCACGCCTGCCGGGGTGCCGGTCATGATGACGTCACCGGGAAGAAGCGTGAAGACGGCGGAGGCGTACTCGATGATCGCCGGGACCGAGTGGATCATGTCGGTGAGCGGAGCCTGCTGGCGCACCTCGCCGTTGACGCGGGTCTCGATGCTCGCGGATGCCGGATCGAAGTCCGTCTCGATGACCGGACCGAGCGGGCAGAACGTGTCGAACCCCTTGGCACGCGACCACTGGCCGTCCTTGCGCTGCAGATCCCGCGCGGTCACGTCGTTGCCGATCGTGTAGCCGAGCACATAGTCGAGCGCGTTCTCGGCCTTCACGTTCTTCGCGATCTTGCCGATCACGACCACGAGCTCGCCCTCGTACTCGGTGCGCTCGGACAGGGTCGGACGCACGATCGCGTCACCGGGGCCGATCACCGCGGTGTTCGGCTTGAGGAAGAGGAGCGGCTCCTCTGGTGCCACTCCCCCCATCTCGGCGGCGTGATCGTGATAGTTCTTGCCGACGCAGACGACCTTGGACCGCGGGATCACCGGGGCGAGGAGCGCGGCATCCGCCAGCGGCACGCGCGCACCCGTCGTCTCGTATCCCGAGAACATCGGGTCTCCGGCGAGCACGACGAGGTCGGTCCCGTCGATGATCCCGTACATGATGGCGTCGTCGTGGCTGAACCGGGCGATCTTCATGGTTCCAGCCTAGCGAGCGCGCCCGCTCTCAGGCGTCGAGGCGGAGCAGCCAGCCGTGCCGATCCTCGCGGCGGCCGTACTGGATGTCGGTGAGCTCTTCGCGCAGCGACAGCGCCAGCTCGCCCAGCGGCTGCGGCTCGTCGAAGCCGTCGCCGACCAGCGCGCCGATGGGAGTCACGACCGCGGCCGTGCCGCACGCGAACACCTCGACGATGTCGCCCGATGCCACGCCCTCGCGCCACTCGTCGATCGAGATCGGACGCTTCTCCACCGTGTACCCGCGGTCCTCCGCGAGCTGCAGCAGCGAGTCGCGCGTGATGCCCTCGAGGATGCTGTCGGACTCGGGCGTGACCACGCGACCGTCCTTGAAGACGAACACGACGTTCATGCCGCCGAGCTCCTCGACGTTGCGGTGCTCGTTCAGGAACACGACCTGATCGCAGCCCTTCGCACTGGCCTCGCTCTGCGCCAGCAGGCTCGACGCGTAGTTGCCACCCGTCTTCGCCTTGCCGGTGCCGCCCTTACCCGCGCGGGCGTAGTCCTCGGACAGCCAGATGCGCACGGGCTTCACGCCGCCGGAGAAGTAGGCGCCGGCGGGGCTCGCGATCACGTAGTACGCGACCTTCTGCGCAGCCCGGACGCCGAGGAAGGCCTCCTTGGCGAACATGAACGGCCGCAGGTACAGGCTCTGGTCGGCGCCCGACGGCACCCAGTGCCCGTCGACCGCGACGAGTTCGCGCAGCGACTGGATGAAGTACTCGGTCGGCAGCTCCGGCAGCGCGAGGCGCCGGGCGCTGGCCTGCATCCGCGCCGCGTTGCGGTCGGGGCGGAACGTGTGGATCGATCCGTCCTCGTGGCGGTAGGCCTTGATGCCCTCGAAGATCTCCTGGGCGTAGTGCAGGACGGATGCCGCGGGGTCGAGCGGAATGGGTCCATACGGCTGCACGCGCGGCCGGTGCCAGCCGCCCTTGGCCGACCAGCAGATGTCGACCATGTGATCGGTGAAGACGACGCCGAACCCCGGGTTCTCGTGCACCTCGGCCACTCGTCCGGGCGAGGCTGCGGTCAGGTTCTTCGTCACCGCGAACTCCAGTGGAGCCACGGTCGACTCAGCATCGATGGTCGTCATGTCGTCATCCATTCCTCGTGGGTGGGCGCATCGTCGCGCCCTCTCAGCCTACGCCTGAAGGTCAGAGGCGCGCGGCGATCGCGGAGCCGATCTCCGCCGTCGTGCGAGCCGCGCTGCGGGCGGCGATATCGGTCTCGACCGCTGCGCTGACGCGTGCGGATTCTTCGGCGAGACCGAGGTGATCGAGCAGCAGGGCGACAGAGAGGATCGCGGCCGTCGGGTCGGCCTTCTGCTGTCCTGCGATGTCCGGTGCCGAACCGTGCACGGGCTCGAACATCGAGGGGAAGGCACCGTCGGGGTTGATGTTCCCGGATGCCGCGAGGCCGATGCCGCCCGTGACGGCGCCGGCGAGATCGGTGAGGATGTCGCCGAACAGATTGTCGGTGACGATGACGTCGAACCGCGAAGGGTCTGTCACCAGGAAGATCGTCGCAGCGTCGACGTGCAGGTAGTCGACGGACACGTCGGGGTGGGCCGCAGCGACATCGTCGACGACGCGCTGCCAGATCGCGCCGGCGTGCACGAGCACGTTCGTCTTGTGCACCAGGGTGACCTTCTTGCGGCGCCGCTCGGCCAGATCGAAGGCGTAGCGCACGACGCGCTCGACACCGAAAGCCGTGTTCACCGAGGTCTCATTGGCGACCTCCTGCGGCGTGCCCTTGCGGATCGCGCCGCCGTTGCCGACGTACGGGCCCTCGGTGCCTTCGCGGACGACGACGAAGTCGATCTCGCCCGGGTTCGACAGCGGCCCGGGTGCGCCCGTGAAGAGCTTCGACGGCCGCAGGTTCACGTAGTGGTCGAGCGTGAAGCGGAGCTTGAGGAGCAGCCCTCGCTCGATGTTCGCGTCCTTGAGCCGCGGGTCTCCCGGCGTGCCGCCGACGGCGCCGAGGAGGATGGCGTCGTGCGCGGCGATGGCCGCGAGGTCGTCGTCGGTGAGCGTGTCGCCGGTCTCGAGGAAGCGCGCGGCCCCGAGCGAGAAGCGGGTCTTGTCGAAGACCACGTCGCTCTGCGCGGTGACCGCCTCGAGGACCTTCTCGGCCTCGGCGACGACCTCGGGACCGATACCGTCACCGGGGATGACGGCCAGCTTCACGACACGCGACATGACACTCCTTGCACCGGGATGAACCGGTCGCGCTCCTTCGCTCGTCGAGCAGACCGGTCATCCCAGCGTAGTGCTCAGTGCGAGGGGGCCTTGCGCAGTGTGACGGCCGCGATCGCGCCCGCCACGACGACGAGACCCGCGCCGATCAGGGACGTCACCATCACGCCGGAACCGAACGCCGCTGCGGCGGCGTTCCAGAGGGCATCTCCGAGCGTCGCCGGCAGTTCCCGCGCGGCGGTGTAGGCACCGGCGAGGGTCTCGCGCGCGGCGTGCGCCACCTCTGCGGGCAGCCCGTCCGGCAGCACGAGCGCTCCGCGATAGAAGGCCGTGATGATGCCGCCGAGGATCGCCGTGCCGAGCACGGCCCCGAGTTCGTAGGCCGTCTCGGACACCGCGCTCGCGGCTCCGGCCTTCTCGGCCGGGGCGCTCGACAGGATCAGCTCGTTCGAGATCGTCTCCGCGGCGCCGATGCCGATGCCGAGCACGACGAAGGCGATGATCAGCGGCGCGACGCCGTGCGCGTGCGTCGTGAACGCGACGATCAGGTAGCCGGCCACCGAGAACAGCAGGGCGCTCGGCACCAGCACATGCGGCGGGACGCGACGCGAGATCGGCACGACCGTGAGGCCGGCCACGATCATCGCCGCCATGCCGGGCACCAGCGCGACGCCGGCCAGCATCGGCGACAGGCCGAGCACCAGCTGCAGATGCTGGGAGACGAAGTAGAGGAATCCGACCAGGGCGACGACGCTGAGCAGGTTCACGAGGATGGCCCCCGAGAACGTCCCGCGCCGGAACAGCGCCATGTCGAGCATGGGCATGGTCGCACGGTTCTGCCGACGGACGAAAAGCACACCCATCGCGATGCCGAGAAGCGCCCATCCTCCGGCGACGAGCGACGGCCCGTCGACCGCCAGCGACTTGATCGCGTAGACGACGGGGATCATCGCGGCCATCGACAGCACGATGCTGACGGGGTCGATCCGACCCGGGTTCGGGTCGCGGCTCTCCGGGACCAGGAGAGGTCCGAGGATCAGCAGCGGGATGAGGACGGGCACCGCGATGAGGAAGACCGAGCCCCACGCGAAGTGCTCGAGCAGGAACCCGCCGACGATCGGCCCGAGCGCCGCACCGGCGGAGAACGCCGAGGCCCAGACCGCGATGGCCATGCGGCGCTGGTCGCGGTTCTGGAAGATCGAGCGCAGCAGCGAGAGGGTCGACGGCATGAGCATCGCGCCGAAGAAGCCGAGCAGCGCTCGCGCGGCGATCAGAAGTCCCGCGGTGGGCGCGAAGGCGGCCAGCGCCGAGACGGCGGCGAAGCCGACGGCACCGATCAGAAGCATGCGACGGCGGCCGAAGCGGTCGCCGAGGGTGCCCATCGTGACGAGGAGACCGGCGAGCACCAGAGGATAGACGTCGATGATCCACAGCTGCTCGGCACCGGAAGGCGCGAGCGCGATGGAGATCTCGGGGAGCGCGAAGCTCAGCACCGTGTTGTCCACCGAGACGAGCAGCACCGGCAGCATGAGGACGACGAGCGCCGCCCAGCCCCGGGCCCCGACGCGGGGAGCATCCGTCTCTGTCGTCGGGATCGACGCAGTACGGGTCATGGAACACCTCTCAGGATCTTGGCGGCCTCGTTAGTGAACCGTCCAGCTGGTATAGTAACAGATATGCCCCGACCTCCCCTCGCCCGCGAGAAGGTGCTCGACGCCTTCGAGTCCATCGTCATCGCCGACGGCGAGCGTGCGGCGACGCTCGACGCCACGGCCAGAGCCGCCGGCGTCTCCAAGGGCGGGTTGCTCTACCACTTCGGATCGAAGGAAGAGCTCGCAGCCGGCCTCCTGGAACGGCTCGACTCGCTGACCACCGCAGACCTCGAGGTCATGGCGACAGCCGCGGAGGGGCCGGTCGCCTACTACATCCGCACATCGGTGATGGAGGATGACGCGCTCGATCGCGCCCTGATCGCCGCGTCCCGTCTCGCTCAGGGCGGCTCGGTCGCCGCAGCGGAGGGCCTCCGCGACAACCGCCGCCGCTGGGAGGACGCGATCCGTCCGCATGTCCGCGACCGGACCAGCCTCGATCTCGTGATGCTGCTCAGCGACGGCCTCTACTTCAACAACTCGCTCGACGTGCACGGGCCCGAGCGTCTCGTCCCCCATGACGAGGAGCTCGCAGCACTGATCGCCCTCGTCCTGAAGACCACCTCGTAGGCACGGCGCCGCCGAACGTGAGAAGGGCGGAGAGGCTCTCGCCTCTCCGCCCTTCTCCTACCTGTGTTCAGACCTCGGTGATCTCGATCTGGCGGAACAGGTCGGCGTCGATGGCGGCGCTCACGTCTTCCAGCAGCTCCTCCGAGACCGGCGAGTCGAGCGTCAGGACGCTGAGCGCCTGCGCGCCGGCCGCCTGACGAGCGATCTGCATGCCGGCGATGTTGATGCCCGCCTCGCCGAACTTCTGGCCGTACACCGCGACGATGCCGGGACGGTCGGTGTAGAGCATGACGACGTGGTGCTTCTCGATCGGCAGCTCGAGCGTGTGGTCGTTGATCCCGACCAGCTTCTCGGCCTGCTTCGGGCCGGTGAGCGTTCCGGAGACCGAGAGCTGCGAGCCGTCGGAGAGCGCCCCCGTGAGGGTGATCACGTTGCGATACTCGTCGCTCACGTCGTCCTTGAGCAGACGCACCGCGATGCCGCGCTGCTCCGCGAGCAGCGGCGCGTTCACATAGGACACGGTCTCGCTCACGATGTTGGTGAAGACGCCCTTGAGCGCGGCGAGCTTGAGCACGCTCACGTCGTAGTCGTTGAGCTCGCCGTGCACCTCGACGTCGAGGCTGGTGAGCGGCGAGGTCGCGAGCGAGGCGAAGATCTGGCCGAGCTTCTCGACGAGCGAGATGCCGGGGCGGACGTAGGGGTCGATGACGCCGCCGGCGACGTTGACGGCATCCGGCACGAGGTCTCCGCCGAGCGCGAGGCGCACGGACTTCGCGACCGAGACGCCGGCCTTCTCCTGCGCTTCTTCCGTGCTCGCACCCAGGTGCGGGGTGACGACGACGTTCGGCAGGTCGAGCAGCGGTCGCGCCGAGCCCCCTCGGCGGGCGGCTCGGACGTGAAGACGTCGAGTCCGGCACCGGCGATCTCGCCGGCGACGAGCGCCTCGTGCAGCGCCTCCTCGTCGATCAGGCCGCCACGCGCGACGTTCACGACGAACGCGGTCGGCTTCATCGCGGCGAACTGCTCCGCGCCGATCATGCCGGTGGTCTCCGGCGTCTTCGGCATATGGATCGTGAGGAAGTCGGCCTCGGCGACGAGCTCGTCGAGCGAGAGCAGCTGCACGCCGAGCTGCTGCGCACGGGCGGAGGTGACGTAGGGGTCGTAGGCGACGACGCGCATGTCGAAGGCGGCGAGGCGCGCGGCGACGAGCGCCCCGATGCGGCCGAGGCCGACGATGCCCACAGTCTTCTCGAACAGCTCGGCCCCGGTGAAGGAGCTGCGCTTCCACTGTCCGGCGGCGAGCGACGCGTGCGCGGCCGGAATGCGGCGGGCGAGGCTGAGGATGTGCCCGACCGTGAGCTCGGCGGCCGAGACGATGTTCGAGGTGGGCGCGTTCACGACCATGACACCGGCTGCCGTCGCGGCCTTGATGTCGACGTTGTCGAGTCCGACGCCGGCACGGGCGACGACCTTCAGCTTCGGCGCGTGCGCCAGAGCCTCTTCGTCGATGCGGGTGGCCGAGCGGATGAGGACCGCGTCCGCCTCGGCCAGCGAGGCGAAGAGCGCCTCGCGGTCGGTGCCGTCGACGTCACGGACGTCGAAGTCGGGGCCCAGAGCCTCGATCGTGGCGGGAGAGAGCACTTCGGCGATGAGCACAACGGGCTTCGGCACAGAGAATCCTTCGGGGCAGCGCGACAGGCGGGAGGGGCCGATGCGCCGCACACCATGGGGGCGCGATCACCTCAACTGTACCCGAGCGGTCGCGGCGCTCCGTGCGTGTGACGGCCCGCGTCGGACCGCGCTCCGGCTTCGAACGCGGGAACAGACGCTCAGGCGCTGGGAAGGGTCAGGCTCAATGCGATCAGGCTCATCCAGAAGACGGCGACGATCCCGAGACCGGCCAGTAGCGCGAGAGCCAGCTCGCCCACGCGACGCCGCCGGCCGATGAGGAACGCGAACACGAAGACGATGACGGGGAACACCACCCCGAACAGCAGCGTGATCCAGCCCGTTCCGGTCAGACCGGTGCGCGCCATGTTGATCAGATGCGCGACCGCGTTCCAGACCGCGTAGGCGTAGAGGAGGCCGGCGAAGCCGAGGACGACTCCGACGAGCCAGCGCGGGGATCCGGCCGAAACGGGTGTGCTCTGCGCGTCGGTCATGATCCGATCACCCCCACCGTGACGAAGGGCCAGGGAACGAGGAGCACGACGCCGGCCAGCAGGAAGGCGATCCGGACCCAGGCCGCTCTCCCCCGTGTCAGCACCCAGGTCGCGAGGAACCAGAGCGCCGGGGCGGCGATGGCGAGCACGAACCACGGCAGGAACATCGCATCGTCGACCAGGAAGGAGGCGAGCGGCTTGAGCCGCAGTCCGCCGACGACCCACCCGATCGTGTAGAGCAGGTAGACGCCGCCTACGACACCCAGGACGAGGAGCATCGCGGTACTCAGCCCCGCGCGCTCCGTCTCCCCCGCCGGCGTGACGGATCCGTCATCCTCGATCCTACCGACGTCGGCGCTGCCCTTCCCGACGGCATTCCACCCCTGCGGCAGCGCCGGGTCTTTCGGGGTCCGCGCGTCGTCGCCGTCCCAGCTGAGGGCGTCGTCGGAATCGGAGGTCATGTCCCCAGAGTAGGACACGCGGTCCACTATGCTCGGGGGCATCGGGCCGCGGAGGCCTTCGGCAGGGGGAAAGGACCGCTGTGGCTGAGAAGAAGAAGGTCGATCGCGCGGAGCAGGCGCCGACGAATGCCAGCGCTGCGGAGCCGCCCGCGGGCTGGGTGCCGACGGCTGCCGCCAAGCAGAAGGCGACGACATTCCGCTGGATCGCCGCGGTCCTCTGGGCAGTCGCGATCGCCGGCGAGGCGGTCGGCATCTTCTGGCTCCTCCGTCAGCGCGTCTTCGTGGGTGAGGACGGCACGCTCGTGCGCGACCCCGACACCGGCCTCCTCCAGGAGCAGGGCGTCACGGCGCAGTTCCCGCAGTGGGCTTTCATCGCGCTCCTCGTGCTCCTCGTCGTCATCGCCGCACTGTCGATCACCGGCTCGTTGCTCTGGAAGAAGGCGAATCGCCTCGACCCTGCGCGCAAGTCCGAGACGGTCAGATTCTTCGTCCAGAACCAGCTCGGAGCGATCATCGCCATCGTGGCGTTCCTCCCGCTCATCATCCTGATCTTCCTGAACAAGGACATGGACAAGGGGCAGAAGACGACCGCGGGCATCGTCGGCATCGCTCTCGCGGCGCTCGCGGTCGTCCTGGGCATCGACTTCAACCCGCCGTCGGTCGAGCAGTACACCGCCGATCAGTCCGCGGTGATCCAGCTCCTCGGCCAGGACGAGGTCGTCTGGGTCGACGGCGGTGCCGTGTACCACGTCTGCGATCAGGTCTCCGCGATCCAGACGGGCAGCGAGATCCGCACCGGCACGACGGCCGAGGCCGTCGAGGCGGGCAAGATCCGCCTCACACTCCAGTTCGCCTCCGAGCTGCGCGCCTGCGACCTGGCCGTACCCGAGAACGCCGACGAGATCACCGAGGCGCTCCGCGCCATCCAGGCGGGCCAGGTCGACACGCTTCTGCCCGCGCCGGTCTGGGCGGATCCGGCCGATGCCCCGATCCAGGTCGAGGAGGCGCCGGCCGAGTGACGGCCGGCTGAGCGGCGTCAGTCGGCGTCGATCGCCTCGACCAGTCTCTCCTCGGCCGAGGAGAGATGCGCGGCGAGGAGATCGGCCGCACGATCGCCTTCGCCCGCGGCGACGGCTTCCAGCATCTCGGCGTGCTGCGCGGCGATCACCGCGGCGTCCAGCAGGCGCCGGCCCTGCACCTGGGCCATGCAGAGTCGTGCCTCGTCGAGGACGGTGCGATACATCCGCGCCGTCCGGTCGCTTCCGAGCGCGTCGATCAGAGCGGTGTGGAACCGCAGGTCGGGGTCGACGGTCGCGGCGTCGGGTCCGGGTGGCATCGCCAGGATCTCGGCGTTCGCCTCGAGAGCGGATGCCGGCACGGTGCGGGTGATCGCCAGCTCGCGGAGCGCGGCGCTCTCCAGTCGCGACCGCGTGCGGTAGACGTCGCGCACGGTCTCCGGATCGATCCCCATGACACGTGCCGAGCGGTGCGCCGTGCGGACCAGCAGACCGCTGGCGACCAGCTGCTCGATCGCCGCCTTCGCGCTGGGTCGGGCCACACCGAACGCCTCAGACACCGCGGCCTCGGTGAGCGGTGCACCGGAGCGGATCTCGCCGCTCAGGATGCGTCCACGGAGTCGGAGGGTGACGGCGTCGACCACGCCGACGATCCCCAGGGCAGCATCCGTCGTCATCCGAGCAGTCTATCCAGATCGCCCGAAGTCAGTACACTTGTCAGACAATCCTTCGAGCGGAGCAGAGGAGCACCGTGCCGACCACACTCGCAGAACCGCTGGACCCTGCCCTGCTCGGGTCGTCGACCGAGGTCCACTCCCGTTCGATCGACCGTTTCGCCCGGGCGCACGATGCCTCGCACTACCTCCTGATCCCCGACGCCGTCCTCTCCCCCGCGGATGCCGAGGGCGTCGCACGCGCGTTCGGCGCCGTACGCGCCGCGGGACGATCGATGACCTTCCGCTCCGGCGGCACCAGCCTCTCCGGACAGGGCGTGAGCGGCGACATCCTCGTGGACACCCGCAGCCACTTCCGCGACATCCTCGTCGAGGACGACGGCGCGACCGTCCGGGTGGGACCGGGAGCCACCGTCCGGCAGGTCAACACGCGCCTCGCGCGGTATCGCCGCAAGCTCGGCCCCGACCCCGCCAGCGAGATCGCGTGCACCATCGGCGGCGTCGTCGCCAACAACTCCAGCGGCATGGCGTGCGGCATCACCGAGAACTCGTACCAGACCATCGAGTCGATGCGGATCGTCCTCCCCAGCGGCACGATCCTCGACACCGGAGATCCGGAGGCCGAGGCCCTGCTCCGCGCCGCCGAGCCTGCGCTCGTCGACGGACTGCTGGCGCTGCGCGACCGACTCCTCGCCTCTCCCGAGCACGTCGCGTTCCTCCGGCAGCAGTTCTCGATGAAGAACACCATGGGATACGGACTCAACGCCCTCCTCGACTTCGATGACCCGGTGCGGATCCTCGAGCACCTCATCATCGGCTCGGAGGGCACCCTCGCCTTCGTCGCCGAGGCCAGTTTCCGGACGATCGAGGTGCGCCCCGCCGTCGCCACCGGACTGCTCGTGTTCGAGACGCTCTCGGCCGCGATGACGGCACTGCCCGCCCTCGCGGACCTCGGGCTCGCCACCATCGAGCTGCTGGATGCGGCATCGCTCCGCGTCGCGCAGGGCCTGAGCGACGTGCCGGCGACGATCGCGGAGATCGAGGTGCAGGGTCACGCCGCACTGCTCGTCGAGGTCCACTCCGACAGTGTGGACACACTCGTGCAGGCGAGCGCCACGGCGCAGGCGCACTTCGAATCGCTCCCGTTGGCCATCGCACCGCGCCTGACCACGGATGCCGCGGAGCGAGCTGCGCTCTGGCACGTCAGGAAGGGGCTCTACACCGCCGTCGCCGGCGCGCGCCCCTCCGGCACGACCGCGCTCCTGGAAGACATCGTCGTACCCGTCCCGCGCCTCCTCGCCACCTGCGAGCGGCTCATCGAGCTCTTCGCGGAGCACGGCTACGAAGGGTCCGTGATCTTCGGGCACGCGAAAGACGGGAACGTGCACTTCCTTCTCAACGAGCGCTTCGACGATCCCGAGAGCGTCGCCCGCTATCGCCGCTTCACCGATGACCTCGTCACCCTGGTGCTCTCGCAGCAGGGTTCCCTCAAGGCCGAGCACGGGACCGGCCGCATCATGGCCCCGTTCGTGCGGCGCCAGTACGGCGACGAGCTGACCGACATGATGTGGGAGATCAAGCGGCTGTTCGACCCCGACCTGATCCTCAACCCCGGCGTGGTGCTCTCCGATGACCCGGACTCGTACCTGGATGATCTCAAGCGGGTGCCGACCGTCGAGAGCGAGGTCGACCGCTGCGTCGAGTGCGGCTACTGCGAGCCGACGTGCCCGAGCAAGAGCATCACGCTCACGCCGCGGCAGCGCATCGTGATCCGCCGCGACATGGCCTGGGCCGAGGAGCAGGGCGACACCGCGCTGCTGCGGGACCTGCAGGCCGACTACGACTACGACGGCGTGCAGACCTGCGCGGTCGACGGCATGTGCGGCGTCGCCTGCCCCGTCGACATCAACACGGGCGATCTGGTCCGGCGCTTGCGCGCCGAGGAGTCGTCGAAGATCGAGGACACGGTCTGGGACGCGGCCGCCAAGGGCTGGGGCGCCGTCACACGCGTCGGCGGCACCGCCCTGACCTTCGCCTCCGCGATGCCCGCTCCCCTCGTGAAGGGCGTGACCCAGGTGGGGCGCGCCCTCCTCGGTGCCGACACCGTGCCGCTCTACGACGGCGGCCTCCCCCGCGGCGGCACGAAGGCTCCGGCGGCGCAGAACCCCGCCGACGCCCGAGCGGTCTTCTTCGGCGCGTGCATCGGCACGATGTTCGGGGCGGAGGGCCACGGCGAGGGCTCCCGCGATGCGGTCCGCGCTCTGCTCGACCGAGCCGGCATCGCCGTCGTCATCCCCGAGGACACCGGCGGCATGTGCTGCGGCACCCCCTGGAAGTCGAAGGGGCACCTCGCGGGCTACGACCGGATGACGGAGCGCGTGCTCTCGTCGCTGTGGGAGGCCAGCCGGCAGGGCGTGCTCCCGGTGGTGTGCGACGCGGCCTCCTGCACCGAGGGCCTGCACACGATGCTCGCGAAGTCCGTCGCCGAGTATCCGGAGTACGCGGGGCTCGTGATCGAGGATGCCACCACCTACATCGCCAGGGAGGTGCTCCCCCACCTCACCGTGGCCGCCAAGCTCGACAGCGTGGCAGTGCATCCGACCTGCTCGACGACCGCCCTGGGCGCGACCGGCGCACTCACCGAGATCGCGGCGGCCGTCGCCGCCGAGGTGTTCGTCCCCGAGGGATGGGGATGCTGCGCCTTCGCCGGAGACCGCGGCATGCTGCATCCTGAGCTCACGGCCAGCGCCACAGCCGTCGAGTCGGCCGAGATCCGCGCGGCGGATGCCGACCGCGGCGGATTCGATGCCTTCGTCTCTGCGAACCGCACCTGCGAGATCGGCATGACCCGCGCGACCGGACAGCCGTACCGCCACGTCGTCGAGGTGCTCGAAGAGCTCACCCGCGGCTGAGACGAAAGAACGGGCACCCCCGCGAAGGGGTGCCCGTTCTCTCTTGGATCAGATCAGATCAGCGCGCAGCGCTGCCGTCGACGTAGTCCTCGTCGGTCTGCTTCCACGCGAAGAGCGACCGCAGCTCCTTGCCGGTCACCTCGATCGGGTGCTGCTCCTCCTTGGCGCGCAGCGCCAGGAACTCCTCGGCGCCGTTGTCCTGGTCGTCGATGAAGCGCTTCGCGAAAGCACCGGACTGGATGTCGGCGAGGACACCCTGCATGCTCTCCTTGACGCGGGCGTCGATGACGCGCGGGCCGGAGACGTAGTCGCCGAACTCGGCCGTGTCGGAGATCGACCAGCGCTGCTTGGCGATGCCGCCCTCCCACATGAGGTCGACGATGAGCTTCAGCTCGTGCAGCACCTCGAAGTAGGCGATCTGCGGCTGGTAGCCCGCCTCGGTGAGGGTCTCGAAGCCGGCCTGGACGAGGTGGCTGACGCCACCGCAGAGCACGGCCTGCTCGCCGAAGAGATCGGTCTCGGTCTCCTCGGTGAAGGTCGTCTTGATGACGCCGGCGCGGGTGCCGCCGATGGCCTTCGCGTACGAGAGCGCCGTGTCCCAGGCGTGACCCGACGCGTCGCGCTCCACGGCGATGATGTCCGGGATGCCGCGGCCGGCGACGAACTCGCGACGGACCGTGTGCCCCGGCGCCTTCGGGGCGACGAGGATCACGTCGACGCCCTCGGGAGCGTCGATGTAGCCGAAGCGGATGTTGAAGCCGTGCGCGAACGCGAGGGTCTTGCCCGCGGTCAGGTTCGGCGCGATGGACTCGCTGTAGATGGTGCGCTGGTGCTGGTCCGGCGCGAGGATCATGATGAGGTCGGCCCACTCGGTCGCCTCGGCGACGGTCTTGACCGGGAAGCCGGCCTCCTCGGCCTTCGCGGCGGACTTGGAGCCCTCCTTGAGCGCGATGGCGACCTCGACACCCGAGTCGCGCAGGTTCTGCGCGTGGGCGTGACCCTGCGATCCGTAACCGACGATCGCGACCTTCTTGCCCTGGATCAGGGACAGGTCGGCGTCGGCGTCGTAGAAGATCTCGGTGCTCACGGTGTGTTTCTCCTTGTTCGTGGTTCTTGTAAGTGTGTGAAGTTCGTCAGCCGCGCAGGACGCGCTCGGTGATGCTCTTGCCACCGCGGCCGATCGCGAGGAGACCCGACTGGGCGATCTCCTTGATACCGAAGGGCTCGAACGCCTTGAGCAGCGCCTCGACCTTGCCCTTGTCACCCGTGACCTCGACCACGAGCGCATCCGGCGCGTAGTCGACGACCGATGCACGGAACAGGTTCACGACCTCGATCACGTTCGAGCGGGTGGTGTTGTCGGTGCGCACCTTGACGAGCATGTGCTCGCGCTGCACCGACGAGGAGGCATCGAGCTCGACGATCTTGATGACGTTGATCAGCTTGTTCAGCTGCTTCGTCACCTGCTCGAGGGGAAGCTGCTCCTCGACGTCGACGACGACCGTGATCCGGGAGATGCCCGGAACCTCGGTCACACCGACGGCGAGGGACTCGATGTTGAAGCTGCGACGGGCGAACAGCCCGGCGACACGGGTGAGAAGACCGGGGCGGTCCTCCACCAGCAGGCTCAGCACATGGGTCGACATGGATCAGTCCTCCTCGTCGAACGTGGGCGCGTGGTCGCGCGCGTACTGGACATAGCTGTTGCTGACTCCCTGCGGAACCATCGGCCACACCATGGCGTCAGCGCTCACCACGAAGTCGATCACGACCGGTCGGTCGTTGGTCTCGAGGGCGAGCTTGATGGCGGCATCGACGTCTTCCGCCTTCTCCACCCGGATCGCCAGGCATCCGTAGGCCTCGCCGAGCTTGACGAAGTCAGGGATGCGCACGGTGCCGTGCCCCGTGTTGAGGTCGGTGTTGGAGTGACGGCCGTCGTAGAACAGCGTCTGCCACTGGCGCACCATGCCCAGCGAGGAGTTGTTGATGATCGCGACCTTGATCGGGATGTTGTTGATCGTGCAGGTGGCGAGTTCCTGGTTGGTCATCTGGAAGCAGCCGTCGCCGTCGATCGCCCACACGTGGCGGTCAGGCTCCGCGACCTTCGCCCCCATCGCGGCGGGAACGGAGTAGCCCATCGTGCCGGCTCCGCCCGAGTTCAGCCACGCGTTCGGGCGCTCGTACTTGATGAACTGCGCCGCCCACATCTGGTGCTGACCGACGCCGGCGACGTAGACGCCCTCCGGTCCGGTGAGCTCGCCGATGCGCTGGATCACGTACTGCGGAGCGAGCAGACCGTCGTCCGGGGGCGTGTAGCCGAGGGGGAACTCCCCCGCAGGCCGTCGAGGTACGACCACCACTCCGAGATGTCGGGCTGCGTGCTACCGACGACACCGCGGAACGCGGCATCCAGGTCGATCAGCACGTCGCGCACGTCGCCCACGATCGGCACGTCGGCGTTGCGGATCTTGGAGATCTCCGCCGGATCGATGTCGACGTGCACGACCTTCGCATGAGGTGCGAAGTCCGCGGCCTTCCCGGTGACACGGTCATCGAATCGTGCGCCGAGGGCGACGATGAGATCGGACTCCTGGAGCGCGAGCACGGCCGGAACCGTACCGTGCATACCCGGCATGCCGAGATGCTGCTGGTGGGAGTCGGGGAACACCCCTCGTGCCATCAGCGTCGTCACCACCGGCGCGTTGGTCGACTCGGCGAGTGCCAGCAGCTCGGCTGCCGCGCGACCGCGCACCACACCGCCGCCGACGTACAGCACCGGCTTCTTGGCTTCGGCGAGCAGGGCGGCAGCGGCCTGGATCTGCTTGCCGTGGGCCTTGGTCACCGGACGGTAGCCCGGCAGATCGACCTTGGGCGGCCAGAAGAACGGCGCGGACTTCTGCTGCGCGTCCTTCGTGATGTCGACGAGCACCGGCCCGGGACGTCCCGTGGAGGCGATCTCGAAGGCGGCAGCGAGGGCGCCGGGGATCTCGGAAGGCTCCTTCACGAGGAACGAGTGCTTCGTGATCGGCATGGTGATGCCGACGATGTCGGCCTCCTGGAACGCGTCCGTGCCCATCAGGTGGCTGAACACCTGTCCGGTGATCGCGACGATCGGCACGGAGTCCATGTAGGCGTCCGCGATCGCGGTCACGAGGTTGGTCGCTCCGGGGCCCGAGGTCGCGATAGCGACACCGGTGCGTCCGCTCGCCGAGGCATAGCCCTCAGCGGCGTGACCCGCGCCCTGTTCGTGGCGCACGAGGATGTGCCGGACGGTGTCGTCGTCGAGCAGAGGGTCGTAGACGGGCATGATCGTGCCGCCGGGGATGCCGAAGACGTCGGTCACCCCGAGAAGCCCGAGAGAGCGGACGACGGCCTCAGCGCCCGTGAGCTCGGGAGAAGCGGCCTTCTGGGACGGTGGCCGTGGAACGGCCGGGGCGGAGTCAGCAGTCATGTCTTTCCTTGATGATCTGAGGTTTCGTCAGCGAGGGGCCGACGTGGATCACCCGGTCGTCGCGCCTTCTGCAGCGGAACGCACGAGTCGTGAGTACTTGGCAAGAACACCACGGGTGTAACGCGGGGGAAGCGGCTCCCAGCCAGAGCGGCGGGAGGCGAGCTCAGCGTCGTCGACGAGTAGGTCGAGAGAGCGAGCTGCGATATCGACCCGTATCAGATCACCATCGCGCACGAAGGCGATAGGACCTGCGTCCACCGCTTCGGGTGCTATGTGGCCGATGCACAGGCCGGTTGTGCCGCCTGAGAATCGTCCGTCAGTCAAGAGTAGTACATCTTTTCCGAGCCCAGCGCCCTTGATGGCCGCGGTGATGGCCAGCATCTCGCGCATGCCCGGTCCGCCCTTGGGACCTTCGTAGCGGATCACGATGACGGTGCCCGGTTCGATCTCGCCCTCGGCGACGGCATCCATCGCGGCGCGCTCGCGCTCGAACACCCGCGCCGGCCCTTCGAAGACGGCGGCGTCGAACCCGGCGGTCTTGACGACCGCGCCCTCCGGCGCCAGCGAGCCGTGCAGGATCGTGAGGCCGCCCGTGGCATGGATCGGGTTGTCGAAGGTGTGGATGACGGTGCCGTCGATCGGCTGCGGGTCGAGCTCGGCCAGGTTCTCGGCGAGCGTCTTGCCGGTGACCGTGAGCGCGTCGCCGTGCAGCAGCCCCTCGTCGAGCATGGCCTTCATGATCACCGGGATGCCGCCGTGGCGGTCGACGTCGTTCATGACGTACTTGCCGAAGGGCTTCATGTCGGCGACGTGCGGAACCTTGTCGCCGATGCGGTTGAAGTCGTGGAGGTTCAGGTCGACCTCCGCCTCGCGGGCGATCGCGAGGAGATGCAGGACGACGTTGGTCGAGCCGCCGAGAGCCATCGCGAGCGCGATCGCGTTCTCGAACGCCTCCTTCGTCAGGATGTCGCGGGTGGTGATGCCCTGGCGGAGCAGGTTGACCACGGCCTCTCCGGAGCGGTGCGCGTAGTAGTCGCGACGACGGTCTGCCGCGGGCGGTGCAGCGGAGCCGGGGAGGCTGAGCCCGAGCGCCTCGGCGACGGATGCCATCGTGTTGGCCGTGTACATGCCGCCGCAGGCGCCTTCACCCGGCGCGATCGCGCACTCGATGCGCTTCAGGTCCTCTTCGCTCATGAGGCCGGCGCGGCACGCGCCGACCGCCTCGAACGAGTCGATGATCGTGACGTCCTTCTCGGTGCCGTCCGACAGCTTCACCCAGCCGGGAGCGATCGACCCCGCGTAAAGGAAGACGCTGGACAGATCGAGGCGGGCGCTGGCCATGAGCATGCCGGGGATCGACTTGTCGCAGCCGGCGAGAAGGACGGAGCCGTCGAGGCGCTCGGCCATCATGACGGTCTCCACCGAGTCGGCGATGACCTCGCGCGACACGAGCGAGAAGTGCATGCCCTCGTGGCCCATCGAGATGCCGTCCGAGACGGAGATCGTGCCGAACTGCAGCGGATAGCCCCCGCCGGAGTGCACGCCCTCCTTCGCGCCCTGCGCGAGCCGGTCGAGGCTCAGGTTGCAGGGCGTGATCTCGTTCCAGCTGGAGGCGATGCCGATCTGCGGCTTCTCCCAGTCCGCGTCGCCCATGCCGACCGCGCGGAGCATGCCGCGGGAGGTCGTCGCCTCGATGCCGTCGGTGACGACGCGGCTGCGGGGCTTGATGTCGATGGACGCGCTGGGAGAAGGATCGTGCGTGGACATGACCGAAGTCTATTCCCGGAGCGAGGAGCGCTCGTCCGCGAGTGCCTCCAGAAGCTCGCCGATCTGTTGTGGGTTCTCCACACGCAGGATCGCGGCGCTCTCCCCCGGCCCCACGCGCACGCCGAGATCGCCCGGCTGCAGAACCCGCATGGCGTCCTCATCGGTCACGTCGTCGCCGGCGAACAGGATGCCGGTGGCGTCGAAGCGCTCTCGCAGGGCCGCGACGGCGGCATCCTTCCCCTCGGTGCGCGAAGAGAACTCCAGCACGCGGTGCCCCGCACGACGGCGCCAGTGCGGGAACCGCTCGGCGACGAGCGCATCGATCTCCGCGAACACGCGCTCCTCGGTGTCGCGGTCGGCGCGTCGGGTGTGCACGCCCATCCCGAAGGTCTTGGGCTCGAACTCGGCTCCCTCGTAGCGCTCGATGATGGGGCGGGCCGCGGCCCACAGCTCTTCGCGCGCACCGTCCTCGGTCGCCTCCCCCGTCGCGGCGGCTTCACCCTCGCCCGGGAACCAGTACTGGGCGCCGTGCGATCCGGCGAGCGCGATGACCGAGTCGTCGTCGTGCTCGGTGATCACCCGGAGGTCGTGCATGCTGCGTCCGGAGACGTAGGCGACCACGGTGTCGGGCAGCGCGGCGAGTCTGGCCACCTGCGTCGCGACGTCCGGGAGCGCCCGTGCCGCCATGGGGTCGGGCACGAGGGGGGACGCGGTGCCGTCGAAGTCGAGGGCGACGACCAGGCGGGGCGTCGCGGCGAGGGCCGACAGGTCGGCGTCGGGGGCTCCGGGGGTCCAGGCGCGGGTCACGTGTTCTCCAGTCGTGGTCGTGGTCGTGGTCGTGGTCGTGGTCGTGGTGTCAGCGTGCATCGCGCGCCGCGCTGAGGGCCGACAGGAAGGAGTCGGACCAGGCGTTCACGTCGTGTTCGAGCACCCGGCGGCGCATCGACCGCATCCGCTTCCCCTGCTCTCTCGGCGGCATCTCGACAGCACGCATGATCGCCTCCTTGAGGCCTTCGATGTCGTGCGGGTTCACCTGGATCGCACTGCCGAGCTCGTCGGCGGCGCCGGCGAACTCGCTCAGCACGAGCACGCCCCGATTGTCGATCCGGGTGGCGACGTACTCCTTGGCCACGAGGTTCATGCCGTCGCGCAGCGCCGTCACGAGCATCGCGTCGGCCGCGAGGTACAGGGCGACCATCTCCTCACGGGGGAATCCCTGGTGCAGATAGCGGATGGCCGTGTGGCCCATGGTGTCGGTGTCGCCGTTGATGCGGCTGACGGCGAGTTCGATCTCGTCGCGGAGGTTCGCGTACGCGTCGACGCGCTCGCGACTGGGGCTCGCCACCTGCACGAGTGTCACGTCCTCGACCGAGAGGGCCCCGGATGCCAGCAGCTCTCCGTAGGCCTTGACCCGGTGCCCGATGCCCTTGGTGTAGTCGAGACGGTCCACTCCGAGGAGGATGCGCTTGGGGTTGCCGAGGCTCTCCCGGATCTCGACGGCACGTGCCTGGATGTCGGGTCGCGCGGCGAGTTCCAGGTACGGCACGGTGTCGATCGAGATCGGGAAGGCCTTCACCAGCGCTCGGTGGGACTCTCCCCTGTCATCGATCTCGCCGTTGCCCGACGGCACCGTGACGGTCGAGGCCTTGATGTCGTACTTCAACCGACGCCGGATGGCGTTGAGGAAGTTGGTGGCGTCGGTCGCACGCTGGAAGCCGATCACATCGGCTCCGAGGAGACCGCGCAGCACCTGTCCGCGCCACGGCAGCTGGGCGTACAGGCCGTGCGTCGGGAACGGGATGTGGTGGAAGTAGCCGATCGTCACGTCGGGGCGCAGTGCGCGCACCATCTGCGGCACGAGCTGCAGCTGGTAGTCGTGCACCCAGACGGTGCCGCCCTGCGCCACAGCCGCCGCGGCGGCATCCGCGAACCGGCGGTTGACCGACACGTACGCGTCCCACCACTCGCGGTGGTACTGGGGAGGCGCGATGACGTCGTGATACAGGGGCCAGATGGTGTCGTTCGAGAAGCCTTCGTAGTACTCCGCGATCTCCTGCTCGCTCAACGGGATCGGGATCAGTCGCAGACCCCCGGAGGTGAAGGGCTTGAGCTCGAGATCAGGCTGTCCGGCCCATCCGACCCAGGCGCCGTTCACACCCTGCATCACGGGCTCGAGGGCGGCGACCAGTCCACCGGGCGACGTGCGCCACACCTCTTCGCCGTCGGGACCCGGAACACGGTCGACAGGCAGCCGATTGGCGACCACGACGAAATCTGCGGCGGCCATGATGACTCCTCACGCCAGGGGTTTGGTTCTCCCCAGGCTACCGAGGTTGCCGCGCGCGTTTCGCCAGGCCGTCAGGCGGCGACGCGCGCAGCGCGCGGTGTCGTGCGGCTGAGGAACCAGTTGACGAGTCCCGCGGCGAACACGACGCCGGCCGCGATCACCGGGATCAGCAGGGCCGGAGCCGTGCCGATGCTCTCGGCGATCTCTCCGGTGGTCGCAGCCCCCAGCGCCTGTCCGACGACGACACCCGAGCCGAGCATCGTCATGACCGTCGCGGAGCGCCCGAGCGGGCTGCGGGCGGCGCCGAAGCTGTACTGGGTGACGAGCGTCGGTCCGATGCCGATGCCCATGATGCCGAGCGCGACCATCATCGACACGGGAGAGTCCACGAAGAGGAGCAGCAGGCTCCCGACGAGCAGGATGCCGGAGAACACCAGCCACCGTGCGCGCAGGGTGAAGGCCGGCGGAAGCCAGGCCACCCCCAGCGCGAGGATCGCCGAGCCGACGCCCATCACGCCGTAGAGGAGTCCGGCCTGCTCGGGAGCACCCCGGTCGGCCATGAACGAGGTGAGAGCGGTGAGCATCGCGCCGAAGAAGATCCCCACTCCGAGGATCCCGAGCACCACGATGAGCAGCTGCGGGCGGAACAGCTCGGAGACGGCGGACGGCGCCTTGCCGTCGGCACCGCGCTCCTGCGAGACATGTCGGCCGCTCGGATGCAGCGCGAACGCGCCGACGAAGAGGACGGTCAGTGCCGCGGCTCCCACCAGGGGCGCCCACGGCGCGAGTGCCGAGGCGAGGACGCCGACGAGGAAGGGTCCGAACACGAAGACGGTCTCATCCGCCGCCGACTCGTAGGCCATCGTTCCGGAGAGGGTGCGCGACTGCCGAGCATCGGGCATCCGCTCACGGATGATCGTCACGAGCCGCGAGCGCGACAGCGGCGCGACCTGCGGTGCGGTCGCGCCGATGCCTGCCGCAGCCAGCAGTACGAAGCCGTCTGCCGCTGCGCCGTAGACCACCACGGTGAAGACCACGAGCATCGCGCCGTTCGCCAGCGCGAGGGCGAGGAGCACGCCGCGCTGGCCCCACCGGTCGGCCGCCGCGCCCAGGAGCGGACCGAAGCAGGCGGTCCCGAGGCCGACGGCGGCCGAGGTGAGTCCGCCGAGCGAGAGCGAACCTCGCGCCGAGACGACGACCGTCAGGACGCCGACGACCATCATCGCGAACGGCAGTCGCGCGATGAAGGCGATGAGGAAGTATGGGAGGCCGGCCAGGCGGAAGAGGCTGGGTCCGTCGGAACGAATCGTCTGGGTGTGCGGTGATGCGTGTGTCATGGCTCTCGCGCGTCGATGACGCGATGTCGGGTGCCGCCGCTGTCCGCGGGAATGCCCGCGGCCGGTAGTTACACGGTCTGTGCGGCCGCGGACGAGCCGCGACACCCCCATGGTATCGGGTCGGACTGGGCGGGGGCAGGGAGCTCGCGCCCTGCGCCGCGGCGCTAGTGTGGTCGTCACTCCCACACCCGTGCCTCTCGTTTCAGGAGGAACCGTTGTCCTCTGCCCCGCAGACCTCCACTCCCACCCGGGCGCTCCCCGACCGCTCGCAGCGCGCGGGATCGGCGAAGACCTCGCCCGTCCGCGACCTGCTCGCGTTGACCGAGCGACCCGAGGTCATCTCGTTCGCCGGTGGGCTCCCCGCTCCGGAGCTGTTCGATCTCGACGGCATCCGTGCCTCCTTCGATGCGGTGCTCGGGTCTCCCGGTGTCCTGCAGTACTCGACGTCCGAGGGCAGTCCCGCGCTCCGCGAGGAGGTCGCCCGGCGCTACACCGCGGACGGCCTGGAGACCGCGGCATCCGAGCTGATCATCACGACCGGGTCGCAGCAGGGTCTCGGGCTGCTGGCGACAGCGCTGATCGATCCCGGCGACACGATCCTCGTCGAGGAGCCGTGCTACCTCGCCGCACTGCAGACGTTCGCGCTGGCCGGCGCCCGCGTGGTCGGGATCCCCTATGACGACGACGGTCTCGACCTCGACGCGCTGGACCGGATGGCAGCGGAGCACGCGCCGAAGTTCTTCTACACGGTCCCGACGTTCCAGAACCCCACGGGCCGCACGCACGATCTGGGGTCGCGACGACGCATCGCCGAGATCGCACAGCGGCGTGGATTCCGCATCATCGAGGACGAGCCGTACCGCCAGCTGCGCTACTCGGGTGACCCGCTCCCGTCCCTGGCCGCGTTCGCGCCCGATCACGTCCTGAGTCTCGGCAGCTTCTCCAAGGTGATCGCCCCGGGACTGCGCATCGGCTGGATCCGCACGACGCCGGACGTGCGCCCCACGGTCACGATCGCGAAGCAGGCGGCGGACCTGCACACGTCCACGATCGACCAGGCGGCTGCCGCGCACTATCTCGTCTCCGGACGCGGAGAGCCGGCGCTCGACCGCATCCGCTCGGCCTACGCGGAGCGGCGCGACACCATGCTCGACGTGCTGCCGAGCGTGCTCCCCGCGGGTAGCACCTGGAACCGTCCGGACGGCGGCATGTTCGTGTGGGTGCGGCTGCCGGAGGGAATGGATGCCGCGGCGTCGCTCGGCGCCGCGCTCGCGCAGGACGTCGCCTATGTTCCCGGCGTGTCGTTCTTCTCCGGGCCTCCCGACGAGCGCACGCTCCGTCTGTCCTTCACCACCTACCCTCCTGCCAGCATCAGGGAGGGGTTGTCAAGGCTCGGGACGGCGTGGGGCGCAGGCGGGTAGCGTAGGGGCATGCGCTACCTCTTCAGCACCGGACTCGTCGCCGCGATCTCCGCGGGAATCTCGCTGCTGCGCGGCACCCGCCAAGAGCCCATCACCTGGCGTGCCGCCCTGTCGTGGCTGAGCTGGGGCATCACCATGGCCCTCGCCGTCGGTGCGGTCGTGGACATGAATCGCGAACGTCGCGGCGTGCTCGTCGACGCCGATTCGCCGCAGTCCGTCAAGAAGTCGAAGAAGGCGCAGCGCCTGCAGTTCCGCTCGCAGAAGGCGCTCGCCGATGCCCAGGGCCACGCCAAGGACCGTCGCGACTGAGACGGCCCTCGGCGGGCTCCTGTCAGCGGGTGAGGATGAGTGCTTCGCCCTGACCGCCGCCGCCGCACAGCCCAACGGCTGCCGTGCCACCGCCGCGCCGCGCGAGCTCATGGGCGACGTGCACCACGAGCCTGTTGCCTGACGCACCGATCGGGTGTCCGATCGCGATCCCGCCGCCGTGGATGTTCACGATCTCGCTGTCCAGCCCGAGTTCCACCTGCGAGCGGGCGACCACAGCGCCGAAGGCCTCGTTGATCTCGACCAGGTCGAGGTCGGCGGGCGTGATGCCCTGCTTCGCACAGGCCTTCTCGATCGCACGCGCCGGCTGGGCCTGGAGGGAGTTGTCCGGTCCCGCCGTCTGACCGCTCGCGCCGACGGTCACGAGGACCGGCCAGCCCTTGGCCTCGGCGACCCCGCGAGATGTCACGATGACCGCGGATGCGCCGTCGGAGATCTGCGACGAGTTCCCGGCGGTGATGGAGCCGCCTTCGGCGAAGGCCGCGCGCAGCCCCCCGAGCGTCTCCACCGTGGTCTCCGGGCGCACGCCTTCGTCCTTCGTGACCAGAACCGGCTCACCTCGACGCTGCGGCACCGAGACGGTCACCAGCTCGGCGTCGAAAGCACCGGTCTCCTGCGCCGCCGCCGCACGCTGATGCGACAGGGCCGCGACAGCATCCTGCGCCTCGCGCGTGAGCTCGTACCGTGCGTTGTGCCGCTCCGTCGATGCGCCCATGCTCTCCCGGTCGTACGCATCGGTCAGCCCGTCGTACGCCATGTGGTCGAGCACCTCGACGCTCCCGTAGGTCCAGCCGTCGCGGGATCCCATCAGCAGGTGTGGCGCGCGCGTCATCGACTCCATCCCCGCCGCCACGACGACCTCGGCGTCTCCGGTGCGGATCATCCGGGCCGCGTCGATGATCGCGGTCAGGCCGGAGAGGCAGACCTTGTTCACGGAGTGCGCCGGCACATCCCAGCCGATCCCGGCGCCGATCGCGGCCTGGCGGGCGGCGTTCTGGCCCGAACCCGCCGCGAGCACCTGGCCGACGATGACCGCGTCGATGTCGCCCGGGTCGACGGCGCCCTGCTCCAGCGCGCCTCGGATGGCGAGGGCGCCGAGCTCAGGCGCCGAGAAGGCGGCCAGCTGTCCCTTGAGGCGTCCCTGCGGTGTGCGGGCGGCGGCGACGATGACGATGTCGTTCGCGGCAGTGCTCTTCTCAACCATTTTCCGTGGTCCTTCCGTCGGTGAGGGCGTCCGAGAGGACGAGGGGTGGTTCGGTGGCCGCGACGACCTCGTCGACCGTGACTCCTGGCGCGAGTTCGACGAGCACGAGGCCCTCGTCGGTGACGTCGATGACCGCCAGATCGGTGATGATGCGATCGACGACCCCACGTCCGGTGAGCGGGAGGGAGCAGTCGTTCACGATCTTCGCGGATCCGTCCCGAGCGACGTGCTCCATCAGCACGATGACCCGACCGGCACCGTGCACGAGGTCCATGGCGCCTCCCGGTCCCTTCACCATATTGCCCGGGATCATCCAGTTGGCGAGGTCGCCGGATGCCGAGACCTGCATGGCGCCGAGGATCGCGGCGTCGATCTTGCCACCGCGGATCATGCCGAAGCTCGCCGCCGAATCGAAGAACGCGGATCCCGGGAGGACCGTGACGGTCTCCTTGCCGGCGTTGATGAGATCCGGATCCACCGCCTCCTCGCGCGGATACGGACCTACGCCGAGGATGCCGTTCTCCGACTGCAGCACGACCGTGACGTCGGCCGGGACGTGATTCGGCACGAGGGTGGGCAGGCCGATGCCGAGGTTGACGTAGGCGCCGTCCTCGAGCTCGGCGGCGGCACGTGCGGCCATCTGGTCTCGGGTGAGTGCCATGTCAGGCTCCTTCCGTGGCGACGGGCTCAGACACCGTGCGTCGCTCGATGCGCTTGGGGATGTCGGTGCCGACCTCGATGATCCGGTGGACGAAGACGCCGGGCAGGTGGATGCTGTCGGGGTCGAGCTCTCCCGGTTCCACGAGGCGCTCGACCTGCGCGATGCAGATGCGGCCGGCCATGGCGGCGAGCGGGTTGAAGTTGCGCGCCGCCTTGTTGAAGACGAGGTTGCCGTGCCGGTCGCCTGCAGCGGCGTGCACGAGTGCGAAGTCGGTCGTGATCGCCTCTTCGAGAACGAACTCCTTCGGCACACCGTCGACGTCGAACGTCCGGACGTCCTTCACCGGCGAGGCCACGGCGATCGATCCGTCCGGGTTGTAGCGTCGGGGCAGTCCCCCCTCGGCGACCTGCGTGCCGACCCCCGTCTGGGTGAAGAACGCGGCGATGCCGGAACCGCCGGCGCGGAGCTTCTCGGCGAGCGTTCCCTGCGGCGTGAGCTCGAGTTCGAGCTCGCCGGAGAGGAACTGCCGCTCGAACTCCTTGTTCTCGCCGACGTACGACGAGGTCATCTTGCGGATGCGCTGCGCGGCGAGGAGCACGCCGAGGCCCCAGTCGTCCACGCCGCAGTTGTTGCTCACGACGCTGAGGTCCTTCGTCCCCTGCGCGAGCAGCGCTTCGATCAGGGCGATCGGGTTGCCGGAGAGACCGAACCCTCCGACCGCGAGAGATGAACCGTCCGTGATGTCGGCGACGGCCGAAGCCGCCGATTCCCACTGCTTGTCGATCACGCCTGCTCCTTTGAAATACGTGCGTCCCTCCAGCATCCGCCTTTCTTCACGGCGAGCGGAACGAACTTCTTGCGATGTGGGCGATCGTGCGCGTAGCGTCCACATTATGGAATCCCCGTCCCGCAGCGTTCCCGGCGCTCAGGCCATCGCCCGCGCCGCCCGACTTCTGCGTCTCGTCACGGCGTCCGGCGCCGACGGTGCGGCATTGCACGACCTCGCTCGCGCGGCCGATCTCTCGCGTTCGACGACGCATCGACTGCTCAGCGCTCTGAAGGCCGAGGGCCTCGTCGACCGCGACGGCGAGAGCACACGATGGATGCCGGGGCCTGAGCTCTTCCTCATGGGCTCGGTGGCGGCAGCGAGGTACGACGTCACCGGACTGGCCCGGGACATCGTGCGCTCTCTCGCGGTCAAGACCGAGGAGAGTGCCTTCTTCTCCGTGCGACGCGCCGACGAGACCGTCTGCCTCCTGCGCGAAGAGGGTTCGTTCCCCATCCGATCATTCGTGCTGAGTGAGGGCGTGCGTTTCCCCCTGGGTGTCGCCAGCGCCGGCCTCGCCATCCTCGCCTTCCTGCCTGACCACGATGTGGATGCCTATCTCGAGCGCCACCCGGAGCTCGAGAGCAGCTGGGGCCGCGCCCACGGCGACGCCCCGCTGCGCACCCGGCTCGCCGAGACGAAGGAACGCGGCTACGCCGTGAACCCCGGACTGATCGTGGAGGGCAGCTGGGGCATGGGCGCCGCCGTGTTCGATCGCGCCGGCCGCCCGGAATGGGCGCTGAGCCTGACCGGCGTGGAGTTCCGCTTCGGACACGATCGGATCGCCGAACTCGGCCGCACGCTGCTCTCCCACGCGCACCAGCTCTCGGCGCGCATCGCGAGCGCTCGACGCTGAGGGACCTATTCATACCAACGGGTATATACTCGATGGTATGAATCGTTCGGAAGTGATCCCTTCACTCGTGCTGTCCGGCTACGCGCTCGGCCGCATCGCCGCGCAGGATGCCGGCAACGACGCACCGGCCGCTCAGTGGCGGGTGCTCAGCATCCTCGAGCAGGCCGGCGCGCAGCGCGTGGGCGCCCTGGCGACCTCCGCACGGACCACTCAGCCCGGCATGACCCGCCTGCTGGGCGGGCTGGAGCGCGACGGACTCGTGCTCCGCTCCCCCGACCCCGACGACTCCCGGGCCATCGTCGTCGACATCACCGCGCAGGGCTCCGAGACCCTCGCCGCGTGGCGCACGGAGTTCCGCGAGACACTCGCTCCGCGCTTCGCCGCACTGAGCGATGACGACTGGTCCGCCCTCACCCGCGCCGCCGAGATCCTCGCCGCGCACACCGCCCCCGACTCGACAGGAGAAGCACGTTGAACACCCCCGCCACCACCTCGGTGTGGAAGCAGCCCGCGCAGGTCTGGGCGGTCGCCTTCGCCTGCGTCGTCGCCTTCATGGGCATCGGGCTGGTCGATCCGATCCTCCCGGCGATCGCCGAGTCCCTCGAGGCCTCACCGGTCGAGACCGAACTGCTGTTCACGAGCTACCTCCTGGTGACGGGTCTCGCGATGCTCGTGACGAGCTGGATCTCCAGCCGGATCGGCGCCAAGGCCACCCTGCTGATCGGGCTGGCCCTGATCGTCGCCTTCGCGCTGCTGTGCGCCCTGAGCGGCAGCGTCGACGCCGTGATCGGCTTCCGCGCGGGCTGGGGCCTCGGGAACGCGCTCTTCATCTCCACGGCCCTCGCCACGATCGTGGGTGCGGCCTCCGGCGGCAGCAGTGCGGCGATCATCCTCTATGAGGCGGCCCTCGGTCTCGGCATCGCGATCGGTCCGCTCCTCGGCGGCATCCTCGGCGAGCAGAGCTGGCGCGGGCCGTTCTTCGGCGTGGTCGTGCTCATGGCCATCGCGTTCCTCGCCGTGCTGGTGCTTCTCCGGGGTCCCGGCGAGAAGCGTCAGCCGGTGCCGTTCTCGGCACCGTTCACCGCGCTGCGTCGTCCCGCGCTCGCGATCCTCGCGGTCGCGGCCCTGTTCTACAACATCGGGTTCTTCGTGCTCCTGGCCTTCTCCCCGTTCCCCCTGGGCTTCGGAGCCCTCGGCATCGGGTTCACGTTCTTCGGCTGGGGTGTCGCGCTCGCTGTCACCAGCGTCTGGGTCGCCCCCGTCCTGATGCGCCGCATGCCGCGGACCCGCATCATCCTCATCGTCCTGCCGCTGCTCGCACTCGACCTCGTGGCCGCGGGGCTCGTCGTCGGGAGCGCCGCAGCCCTGGTCGCCTGCATCGTCATCGGCGGTCTGCTCCTGGGAGTGATGAACACCGTCCTCACTGAGGCAGTGATGGAGGCCACCGACCTGCCGCGTTCCGTGGCATCGTCGGCGTACTCCGCGGTCCGGTTCCTGGGCGGAGCGATGGCACCGCCCATCGCCGCCCTGCTGTGGCACGCGTTCAACGCGACGGTGCCGTACGTCTTCGCCGCCGTGTCCGTGCTGCTCGCCGCCCTCACGGTGTTCCTCGGTCGCCGCGTGCTCGCGCACATCGATGACGAGCCGTCGGATGCCGCGGCGGAAGACGCCGAGGCGATCCTGATCGGCGACGCGGCCTGAGCGCGTCGTCGGGCTTCGGTACGGTGGGGCGATGAGCGACGCCTCCTCCCTTCCCGAACGCAGCCGCATCGTGCACCGTCACCTGACCGACGCCGGCGTGGACGCAGAGATCCGCGTGCTCCCCGACTCGGCACGCACGGCCGCGGAAGCCGCATCCGCGATCGGATGCGACGTCGCCGCCATCGCCAACAGTCTCGTGTTCCTCGCCGACGGGGAGCCGGTGCTCGTGATGACCAGCGGAGGCCACCGCGCCGATCTCGACGTGCTCGCCGGGAGTGTCGGCGCGGCGGAGGTCGTGATGGCACCGGCATCCGTCGTCCGCTCGGCGACAGGGCAGGCGATCGGCGGCGTGGCGCCGGTGGGCCATCCCGCGCCTCTGCGCACTTTCGTCGACGAGGCTCTGCAGCAGTTCGACCTGATCTGGGCGGCCGCGGGCCACCCCCACACCGTGATGCCGCTGACCTTCGACGAACTCCGTCGGATCACCGACGGTCAGGTCATCGCAGTCGTGTGACCCCGGTCAACACAGACAACGCTTCATCACCGGATACCCGCGACTCCGTTCGTTCGATGCCCGCTCGGGAACGAACGCGTGAGACCAGACCGCCGATCCCGACGGTAGTCAGACCACCGGAAAGGAATACTGCACCGAAGACAGCCGCGAACACGGCGAACAAGACGATGGCGATAAACGGGGACAGAACCAGCAGGAGGACGAAGGTGATCGCGGTCATCACTTCACCGTGACTTCGATCTTCGCCGACTTCTGATCTTCCGGGTCCTCCGGGATCTCGCCGCGGAAGCGGTACTCGAACTCGATCACGGTCGTGCCCTCGCCCACCGGCGGGAACCGGTACGTCACTTCGCTCGGCGCACCGGTCATGCCCTCCTCCCCGCGATAGACAGAGCGCTCCTCTCCGGGGCCCAGCACCGCGGCATCGGGCTCCTGCGTGATCTCCCAGTCCTCGCCGACAGAGGAGTTCACCTCGCCGAAGTCGATGACCAGCGCCTCACCCGGGGCGAGAGTGACAGAGTCCGCCGTGTAGTCGATGACCTTCTCGGCCGCGCCGGCGCAGGACACGAGTCCCGCTGCCACGGCGATCGAACCGACCATGATCACTGCAGAACGAATGACTCCGCGCATCGCACTCCCCCTCCGAGATGAGGATCACGGTATCGCATGTCGCGTCAGAGAAGCGGCGCGAACGCTGCGGGGACCTTCACGTTCGGCGGAACTCCGACGAAGAGGGGCGCGACCTGCTCCGGCGTGTAGCCGGCGATGCCGCAGCCGACCGGTGTCAGCAGGAATCGGAGTTCCGGGTGCGCCAGCGCATAGGCGATGAAGTCGCGCGCTTCCCGCGCGAGCACGTCCAGCCCGCTCATCGTGTCGATCGCGTAGGTCTGACCGTGGTGGCCGTGTCCCTCGCCCCACACCGCTCCGAACCGCTCGTGGGCGATGCGCGCCGCGCCACCGCCGTGCTGTCCTCCTGCGTTCGATCCGAACACGAAGACCTCGTCCGGCCGCAGGTCGGAGATGCGTTCGGGGGTGGTCTCCATAGCCGAACCCTACGCCGCAGCCGGGAAAGCAGAAAAGCCCCGAAGACTGGCGAGAGTCTTCGAGGCTGATCCGTGCACCCCCTCGGACTTGAACCGAGAACCCACTGTTCGTCCAGGAGTGGAATTGAGCGTGATTGCCCATGATCGTGCGCGTGTGGATACCCGGGGAAAACCCAGCTCAAAGGGCTAATTCTGAAATCGAACCGCCACGCACGATCACGGACGTTCCCAGAGGCATCCTGACTGAATCCTGACTCTGATGCGGCGAGCGCTGGCGATACGCAGCGCATCCCGTGCGCGCGCTGGGTCGGATAGTGCGTACTCAGCACGAATAGACCGCGGGTGAGCGCGAACCTCTGCCAGCATGAGGACTGTGAGCGAGACCTACGAGGCGAGGGGTGATCGGCACCTGTCATCTCCCGATGCGGCATGGGCGGCGTATCGCCAGGTCATCGACCGGATGGCACGCGAACTGGGAGATCTCGAATCTCGTATGTCGTGGGTCAAAGCGTCGGACGGCAGCGTCACTCCTGGCCGCGAGACGCTGGACGGAGCCGTCGCGGTCCTGGAGGCGGACGGCCTGCCCTTCACCTACTCGTTCACCTCCCTCACGTCGAAGCACGGGGATGTCGTCGCTGTCTACGTGTGGACTAACCAGCGACGGGTAATGGTCACCTCCCGGGCCACGAGTGCAAGTCGCGCGAAGGGGCTCGCAGCGGTCGGCACCGATCTCCTGGAGGCCATCGGCGGACCGCGCGATGTGTCGGTCGCGAGACGGCCCGGCTTCACCATCGTCTCGGGTGCGGTCGAAGACGAGCGACGCCGCACCCCCAAGTGGGTGATCTGGGTGAGCACGGTAGCGGGCGGCGCAATCCTCACCGGGGCCGTCGCATTCGGCTACGCCTATCTGACGGCATGGATGAAGTCCAGCGGCTTGATGCCCTGATGGCGCGTATGGCGCATTAATGGCCGTTAGCGCGTATTACGCATTAATGTCATTCGGTTAGCGCGTATATCTCACAATTCGTGTACGCTGATCCCAGCGCCCTCTCCTGCCTCCGGCTCGTCCCTGGATCTCGGAGAGGGCGCTTTCTCGATTCTGGAATTACGACGATAGCGCGTAACGCGCATTTATTGACGGATTATACAAACCATCCTGGGCGAGGTCGTGTAGGGAGTATCCAAATTTCCCGCAGCGCTTGCTATTGGCTCTATGTCGTCGTACGGTTGCCCCGACGAGCCGGAGCAGTGATCTTCGGCACCGTCTGAAAGCCAGCACTAGACACCCCAGGCGAGCTGGCCGTCGCCGTCGCTCGCGAGGATCGGTCAGGGTCACAACTCGCCACGTCTCCGCTCTGGAGGCGGGCTACTCGTCGTGGCCTCGAACTCACTGTCTACGGGATAAGCGCAGGAACCCGGCATGCGCGCGTCCCGGTGAGTTTACGAACCGAGCACGCACTATGCCCTTCTGGAGATCCGCCATGGCCGACATCGACTGGAACGCCGAGTTCGCTGAGCTTGCCGCCGACCGGCTGGAAGCCGAGAAGGCTACGGCGCTGACCATGCAGCGCAGGAACAGCATCGAGCGCGAGCATCACGAGCGTGGGCGCAAGCTCAGCGAGCACGAACGGCTCCGACAGGCTGCCATCCGGCTTTGCCGGAAGGCAGGTGTCAAGGGCATGGGCCAGGACAGCTTCACCGAGCACACCAAGAATCAACTCCTCAACGTGATCCGAGAGGCTGAGGCGGTCATTTCGCGAACTGAGCGGGGTTAGTGCGAACGCGCACAATCTGCCCGGCGTCACCCATCGGGCTCAGTCATCGAAATCACTTTGATGACTAGCGGGCGATATCCTCTGTATGGAGAAAAATACCGTCGCAGCAGTGCAGGCCCGCCGAGTGGGCCGACCCTGCGGTGTGTGTGCTCTCCCCTCCGATCAGCGCACCAAGCTGGAGACTGCTCTCGCCGCGGGCACCTCCATTTCCCGCATAGCCCGGCAGACGTGGGCTCCAGGGCGCGACAGCATCCGTGGTCATATCGCAGCCGGTCACCTCCCTGCGCAGCTCCAGAACGCCGTGGAGCGCCAGCACGGGCTGGACAGTGCGACCATCGCCGCGAGGATCGTGGACGCCGCACAGCGGGCCAGGGAGACGGCACTCGATGCGCTGGAGAGCGGCAACCCCACGGTTGTGCTCCGAGCCGGTGACGCCGAGGTGCGCGCCCTGTCGATGCTCTCCGCCTTGGGCGAGACCTCCGAGGACGAGATCCAGTTCCGCGTAGCGGCAAAGGATCTGGCCGCAGCAGTGATCCGCGTTGCACGACGAGACCCTGCCACGGCGGAGGTCATCGCCGCCGAGTTGGACTCGATGTATCGACCGGCCATCGCGGACGACATCCGCGACCAATACCCCGATTCTGAAATCGACCGAGAGGTTAGAGCGTGACGAACACAAATGAGACCGAGCCGGTTGGAGTCCGTCGTCTTCGCGAGGCGCGCGCGTCCCTTGCCGCACGCCAGGCAGAGCAGCAGCCCGAGGCGGAGAGCGCGCCGCTGCCGCTGAAGCCAGGCGATCAGTTCCACGCCGTCATGACAGGGTGCACGTTCTCGACGGGCGGAGGGTTTCTCGCCTCGTCGCACGTGTCAACAGCGGGTGAGACGTACACGGTGACGCAGCAGCTCATCGACGCCAGCCGAGACCGCTACGGCGACTCCTGGCTCATCTACCTGGCCAGCGACGAGGCTCAAATCCAGAAATGGGGCGCGGTTCGCTTCCGCCTTGGACCTGCGCCCGAGGGCATCGCAACCTGGAACCAGCGAGGCGATGCCGACTGGACGCAGCAGCGCGAGGCTGCAAAGGCAGAGGCATGGGGCCTGCCAACCGCGGAGGCCCGAGCAGCAGCCCTTGCCGCCGTGGACGCTCGATTCGGCCCCGCTGTCACGACGGCGACGTACTCGAAGTACACCGATCCGAGCATCGCTCTCGCGGAAGCGCAGCAGCACGCGCTGAACACGGGCGGAGTCCGGTTCTCGCAGCACGTGGAGGCGCGAGAGGCCGGGGCTGAGCGATGAGCGGCGCGCCGTACGGGAACAAGAGCAGATCGATCCACCGAGCTGTCGTGGATCTTGTCGCCCTGTACTTGGACGGCGAGGGCATCTCCTCGACCGCGAAGCGGACGCCCGCGAGACTGTCGGACAGCCTCATCGATGACGTCGCCATCGCTCCAGATCTCAGCATCCCGGGCGTGCACCTCGACGTGACGTCGAGACTGTCGCCGTACCGGCTATCAGAGGACCTGGAGAGCGCCCAGCGAGCCGCAGCGATCAACAGGACTCCCGTGGCCGGATTCGTCCAGTGGAGGGGCGACAAGGAGATCGAGAACTCGTATGTCGTCCTCGACCTCCAGAGCTTCGCTCGCCTCGCCCGGGGTGACCACCTCGCACCGCCGTAACCCTCAGACCCCCGTGCGGGCGTCAGCCTCTTCCTTGGTCTCTCGCCAGCACGGGTCCGCCGCACGAGTCGTGAGCCGTGCGGCACGGTCCCGGTCGAGAGTCGGTCCTCGACCGGGACCACCCCGGCCCCGTCGTTGTTGTCGTTTTCAGCGACGGGGCCACCCTCAAACTCCGGCCCTCCGCGTCCCAGGTACGGGGCCACTGGAACCAGCCCGCGGAGGGCCGGACCCTCTCCCACCACCAATTGGAGGACACCGTGAAGAGCCGACACGCAAGAGTCATTCACCCATTCCGGTCGAGCGGACTCAACCCCCGACCGACGCCGCCAGCAGCTCCGCAGCAGCCTGCACAGCTCCCGCAGGAAGGCCGTGGCCAGGCGACCAGCGCTCTTGGGCGTTCTCGGGCGGCTCAGCGCGTACAGGCAACCGTGGACGCCGCCACCGACCTTTCGTGGGTCGATCCGCCTGGAGTCGATCCGGTGACCCCCGCGACGACAGTCTGGCTCACCGATCAGCCTGTTCGCGTGCCCCTGGGATGGGGTATCGCCTTCTTCACCCGTCAGCGGCGCGACTGCCTCTGTCTCCTCAGCCCCGCTGGCGAACTCTTCATCCTGTTCGTGTCCCAGGACGGGGATGTGCGCCAGCTCCAGGGTGTCCCGGATGATGTCGTACGCGGTCTTATCAGTCGGCACTTTCCGGAGGCGGCACGATGAGCGCCGACGTGCGACCGACCATCTCGGGTGTTGGGCGCGTGGTGTCCGTGGGAGGCTCGCTCACCTGGGATATCCCATACGATGCCGAAGTCGTCGTGCAGCCGACCTTCACTCTCGTGCGGAGCCGAGAGGGCCGCGTCTATCGCTTGGTGGAGCGAGGCGGAGAGGTGCGCGAGGCTCCGTTGAACACGGAGCAGCGCAGCCATGCGCTGACCCTCTTCTCGCGATGACCACGAAGGTGGAGACCGCCTGGCGCGCGTTGCAGGACGCGCTGGCCACCGACCCGCCCTCTTGCGAGGGCGACGAGCGCTTCACCGCAGAGACCAGCGAGCATGATGCTGTGCTGAGGACTATCTGCGCCCGGTGTCCGGTTCAGCAACAGTGCGCCGACTTTGCGAGGACGGCGCACATCTACCGACTGTGGGGCTATTTCGGCGGTGTAGTTCGCCGGACTGAGCCCAAGGCGCGAGACCGCCGTCGTCACGGATCAAACACTGATCGAGATCGACTGTCAGAAACGAAGGCTGGGTGAGAGTGCTCTCAGAACCCCGATCAGGTTCGTTTTGCTCTCTCAAAAGTATCTCGCAAAACCTCTTGCTTTGAGAGTCGAGTATTGAGAGACTAGGCCCATGGCAATCATCGGATACACGCGAGTCAGCACCAAGGATCAGGACACCGCCTTGCAGGATGCGGCGATGGCCGAGGCGAAGGTGGATCGGCTCTATACCGACCACGGTGTGAGCGGCACGCTGGCATCGCGTCCCGAACTCGACAAGGCACTCGACCGCCTCGACCGTGGGGACACCTTCGTCGTGTGGAAGCTCGACCGCCTGGGGCGCAACACGAAGAACGTGCTGGAGGTCATCGAGGATCTGATCGACCGCGGCGTGACGTTCAAGAGCCTCACCGAGCAGATCGACCTCAGCGCCGGACCGATGGGGAAGGCCATGTTGACGATCCTCGCGGCCTTCGCGGAGCTGGAGCGCGCGACGATGATCGAGCGCACGCGCGCCGGTCTCGACGCAGCGAAGGCCCAGGGTCGCGTGGGCGGACGCCCGTCCAAAGTGGATGCCAAGAAGCTGACGACGATCAAGAAGCTCCTCGCCTCAGGCGAGCACAGCCGCGCCGAGATCGCGAGCATGACCGGCATCTCGCAGGCGACGCTCTATCGAGTAATCTCTACGCTCTAGTAGCCGGGCGCGGCCTACCACGGCGAGCCTGGACAGCACGAGAATAGGGCACCGACAAGCTGAGTGCGTGACTCGCCCAGCGATTTATGACGACCGCGACAGGACAGATTACGACCCGCAGCGAAACGGAGAGAGCACCTTCGATTTCTTCAACCGTGTGGCGGGGCCGTACTGGGAGCAGACCCGGGAACTGCAACAGGCCTGGGCAGATAACGTCGGTGAGCCGAACTACGCGGATGTGCGCGCCGCTCTTCGGTCGGGAGACGCACAAGCCCGTAGCGCCTTTCTGGAACTCTTTCTTCATCAGTCGTTGCTTGGCGCGGGGTATCGAGTGCTCATCCATCCAGAAGTGCCTCGCTCATCGCATCGGCCCGATTTCTTGGCGCAGGGCGATGCAGGCGCTTTCTATGTCGAGGCGATTGTGCCCGGCACTTCCATGGCCCAACAGGCACGGGCGTCGCGCGAGGCTGACCTTCTCGCCGCGCTCGACCAAGTTGGGGACCCCAACTTCCTGCTCGTGACAGTGGACATCCAGCAGAGCCTGCACAGTGCGCCGGGCGCGGACTTTCGGCAGCAGATTCGGAACTGGCTCGCCACACTCGACCCGGACCAAGTAGACATAGCCGATCTGCCGACTCTCACTCTGATTCGCGGCGATTGGAGCGTGACAATCGAGGCCATGCCCCGGCGGGCGAGTAGTCGTGGCCAGAGGACGCGCTCCATCGGCATCTACGCCCATCGCGAGGCCGAATTCATCGATGACGGACAGAAGCTCCGCACCGCCCTCAAATCGAAGGCAAGCAGATATGGCGATCTTGACGCGCCGTTCGTCATCGCGGTTGGGATGTACACGTTCGATGAGGACGATGAAGATGTCCACAATGCCTTGTATGGGTCCACCGCATGGGTAATCGATGAACCAGGGCCTGACGGAAGGTTGGCGACGCGAGGAATCCGGAAGCACGACGGCTACTTCGGCTCTCCAGCAGGATGGCGAAACCGGCGCGTATCGGGAGTGCTGGTCGTTGACCAGTTGTCGTTCCATGACCCGACCAGGGCGCGTGTGACGCTCTGGCTCCACCCTGACCCGCTGCATCCTCTTCCCCCGGAATCGCTCTTCCCTGGGACGGTGAGAGCGTGGGACGGCGAGACGGTGGCGAAGCGCGCGGGGCAGGATGTCCGGACTCTTCTCGGGCTCCCCGAATCGTGGCCGGAGGGTGATCCTTGGAAGTAAAAGTCACGGGGCGATTACTCGTAGGTGCGGTGGACGTGCCAGCCGTCCTCAGCCTTGTAGACGTCGAAGACGAAGGTGACCCCGTCGTCGTCAGTGCCTTGGAATCGCCAGCCGTAGAGGCCGTGATGAGCGCCATCCAGAGGCACTGACCACGACGAGTGACGCAGCCGCGTCGGGGTGTCCGTGATTCGCCAGCGTCGGCCCGCGTAGACCATTCGAACGGGGATGTCGTTCGCCATCCATACGGTTGCGGTGTGGTCCACGGTCGGCGTGCTCATGAGTTCGACCATAGAACAGATGTTCGAATCTTGCTACCCTCGAACCTGCCGCGGAAAGGGGCGGACGATGGGAGCGAGCGACCGACTGAAAGCGTCCAACGACGTACGCACGCAGCGTGCCGCGGTCACCGCAGCATCGAAGCATGGTCCTCTCCAGTCATTGTCGGATCGAGAATTAGCCCTCCGCGAGCATCCGGTCACGGTGTACCCCCACGCGCTCCAGCGCCGAGTGCGGGCCTGGGTCAGATTCGGAGCTGAGGCGGTCCGAGTGGACGCCAAGCTGATGCGCTCGACGCCCCTCGCCGCGGGAATCGAGTTTCGGGCTGAGGGGCAGACGTTCCGATGCTGGGTGTGGGGCAACGCCGTGGAGGTGCAGGAGCCGCCCTGAACGTTCCAAGTCCGCGCAGCCTGTCACGGTGCATCTGTGCCGCTTTGCGCCTCCCGTGCACGCCTAGCACGCTGGCCACGGCTGTAGTTCTCCGCCCGTCGCGCCCGAAGACCAGCGGGAGTCGGCGGTGCCTCACCGCGGGCCGCTGCACTGGCCGCAGCGGCGATCTCGATCACGTACTCGATGTCGATCAGTGCAGCCGCTTCTGCCTCACGCCAGAGCAAACGCATCCGGGCGTGCATCCGTTGCTCCGGACGGGGCTCGACGTCAGGGTCGGTCAGCAGCTCATCGAAATCAGGAATCCGCTCCGTAGCCATCAGCTCAACTCCTTGCCGTACAGGTTAGGTCGCATCGCGTTCGCCAGCTCGCAGCCAAGCATCCACGTCGGCCTGTCGGTATCTGATGCGCCCGCCTGCGTGGATGAAGCGCGGCCCAGTGCCCCGGTATCGGAGCTGGGCGAGTGCAGGAACCGAGCGCCCCAGGTAGCTGGAGACCTCGCGAGGCGTGAGCAGTCGGGAGCCCCCGTTATTGTTCGTCATGAATGTGGTACGCCCAAGAGGAGTGAAAGAGCAAGGATGAGCACGAAAGTTTGGATCGCTGACACTTGGCTCTACTCCAGCGGGAAGCGGAGGGGCGAACGGAAGCCGAGCTACGGCACCGGCCTTCGATGGCGCGTCGTGTGGATCGACCCCGACACGCAGCACGAGCGGTCCCAGAGCTTCAAGAAGAAGCCGGACGCCGAGGCCCACCAGACGTTCATGGAGAACTCTCTGAGGGAGAACAGCTACACCTCCCCCGAGGTCGCCGCGATGACCGTGGCCGACGCCGTCGAAGCCTGGATGAACTCGAAGAAGAATCCCGGCGAGGCGAGCCGCAGCACCTACCGCGACCGCATCGAGAACTACGTCCTACCTCGATGGGGAAGCACTCGCCTGAGCGCCGTCAAACGCACGGACGTCGATACGTGGGTCTCTGCCCTCCAAGACGGCTCAGCGCCCCGCAGAGAGGGCGTGAGAGGCCCACAGAGGCCCTTGAAGCCCGCGACTATTGATGCCGTTCTAGTGCCGTTCATCGCTGGGCTGAGGTTCGCCGTCCAGGAGGGCTGGATCAGGCGCAATCCGGCGTCGGGAGTAGAGACTCCGCGCATCGAGACGGAGCCGGTGATCTTCCTGAGCTACATCCAATTGGAGAAGCTGATCGAATCGATGCGGACCATCGCAACCGCTCAGGACGCCCTCCTCATCGGCATCATGGGCAACATCGGCTTGCGCCCCGGTGAGGCGTTCGCGCTCGACGTCGGAGACGTGGATCTCGCCCGACGTCGAATCTCGATCACGAAGACATTCACGGTCAACGGCAAGCGCGCTCCCATCATCGGCACGACGCCCAAGACCCGCGCGGGCATCCGCGAGGTACCCATCCCCCCGCACCTCGTGGATGACCTTCGCGCGCAGATCGGCAAACGCCCCAAGACGGCCCCGTTGTTCGTCAACAGAGAGGGCAACCACGAGAGCACGGCGAACTGGCGCAATCGGCAGTGGAGGAAGGCGACCGAGGCGGCGAACACCCCCGTGGGGCTCACCCCGAAGGGACTGCGACACACCGCAGCATCGCTCGCCATCGCAGCCGGGGCCGACGTGCTCATGGTGCAGAAGATGCTGGGTCACGCGGACGCCAAGGAGACGTTGAACACCTACGCCAAGCTGTTCCCGGACCGCATGGACGAGGTCACGGAGAAGATGACGAAGGCCCGAGACCGAGCCCTTCGAAAGACTCGGAAGAGTCAGGACGAATCCTGACCAGTCGGGGCGCATCCTGACCAGATCCTGACTGGGGGCCGTGACGATACCATCGCACATAGTG
Organism: Microbacterium sp. A8/3-1; assembly: GCF_040267695.1. Taxonomy (NCBI): domain Bacteria; kingdom Bacillati; phylum Actinomycetota; class Actinomycetes; order Micrococcales; family Microbacteriaceae; genus Microbacterium; species Microbacterium sp. A8/3-1. Next base: position 1,035,290 of record NZ_CP158357.1, read on the forward strand.
CCCCGAGAAGCAGAAAAGCCCCGGTAGATGGCGAGATCTACAAGGGCTAATCCGTGCACCCCCTCGGACTTGAACCGAGAACCCACTGATTAAGAGTCAGTTGCTCTGCCGATTGAGCTAGAGGTGCGTGGTCTGGGATGACCCCGACCGAGGAATTACATTACCAGCCGATCGGCCCCATGCGAAATCGAGGCCGGCCCGGGCGTGGCCGACCCCGGGCGGGCCCCGAAACCTGGCGGAACGTCTCTCTGGCCGCCTCGCGCGAACGACTATTCTGGGACCGTGACCGCCTCCCCCAGCGCTGACTCCCTCGCTCGAGATCTCGAACTCGCCCTCCGCCTCGCGGACGCCGCCGACGCCCAGTCGCTCCCGCGTTTCGACTCCGCCGACCTCGAGATCTCGACGAAGGCCGACAACTCGCATGTGACCGACGCCGACCTCGCGACCGAGCGCGCGATCCGCAGCATCCTCGAAGCCGAGCGCCCCGACGACGGCATCTTCGGCGAGGAGTACGGCGCGCAGGGCAGCACACAGCGCCAGTGGATCATCGACCCGATCGACGGGACGGCGAACTTCCTCCGTGGAGTCCCGCTGTGGGGCACGATGATCGCGCTCGCGGTCGACGGAGTCCCCCAGGTCGGGGTCGTCAGCATGCCGGCGTTCGGGCGACGCTGGTGGGCGTCCGCGGGCGGCGGTGCATGGACATCGACCGCCGAGGGTCCCCGACGACTCCAGGCATCCTCGGTGGCATCGCTCGATGATGCCAGCGTCAGCTTCCAGAGCATCGCGCAGTGGTCGGACGCAGGTCACCTCGATGCGCTGCTCACCCTGGCGGATCGCGTCTGGCGCGACCGTGCGTACGGAGACGTCTACGCCTACATGCTTCTGGCCGAGGGACGCATCGACATGGTCGCGGAGTTCGACGTCAAGGAGTACGACATCGCGGCCGCGGTCCCGATCGTCCGCGAAGCGGGTGGCCGCATGACATCGTTCGACGGCGAGGAGACGCTCTCCGCCCGCTCGGTGCTCGCCACCAACGGCATCCTTCACGAGGCCTTCCTGACGCTGCTGCACGACTGATCGGACTGCGAGGCTCGCCATGTACCGCCGCATCATCTCCGCCGCTGCCGGTGGGCTTCTGGCCCTCGGTGCGCTCGCGGCGTGTGCGGCACCGTCCGAGTCGCCTGCGGCCCCGTCGTCGACCTCCGCGGCTCCCGATGCGAGCGGCGATCCAGCGGGCTCCCCCGATCCGACGGATCCCGCCGCGGAGCTCTCCTGCGAGACGATGATCTCGGCCGGCACCGTGGAGGCCCTCACAGCGGCCGGTTGGACCGCGCAGCCGAAGGAGTTCGTGATCGGCGACCTCGCGCTCGCCTCCGGCATGGTGTGCTTCTGGGCCGACTACTCGATCGGCTCCGACCACGGACAGCTCTACGGCTGGTCGCCGATCACCGCAGACCAGGCGGCTCAGGCGCAGGAATCACTGATCTCCGATGGCTGGAGACGCGAGGACGGCCCGCAGGGCGTGTACTTCACCGAGAACCCGGAGTACTCGATGGGCACGGACGAAGACGGGTACGGCATGACCTACCTGTTCGGCGACGGCTGGGTCACGCTGTCCGATACCAAGCAGGGCCTCCTCCTCGTCACGTGGACGGACTGACGACATGGAACCCCTCACGCTGCGCCCCTGGCGGGACGACGACCTCCCGCTCCTCCATCGAGCGAACACCCCCGAGATGACCTCGCATCTCAACGGACCGGAGACGGACGACCAAGTGGCAGACCGCCACGCTCGCTACCTGCGATACGCGGAGACCGGCGAAGCCCACATGTTCGCGATCCTCGTCGGTGACACGGCGGTCGGTTCGATCGGCTACTGGAAGGTGCGCTGGCACGACGAGGATGCCTGGGAGACCGGCTGGTTCGTCGTTCCGGAGGCGCAGGGCCAGGGCGTCGCCGCACGCGCCCTCGCACTCCTGATCGATGACGCGCGTCGTCAGCCCGAAGCTCGTCGACACCTCGTCGCCTTCCCTTCGGTCGACAACCCGGCGTCGAATGCCGTCTGCCGTCGTGCGGGCTTCCGCCTGACGGCCTCGACCACCGAGACATTCCGCGACGCGACGCTCACGGTCAACGAATGGGCTCTCGACCTCTCCGAATGAGGGTGACGACAATCGGGACGCGAAAAGGCCCGCCTCCTGTTTCCAGGGCGACGGGCCTCTTCTCCGCGACAACGGCTTGGTGGAGCTGGGGGGAATCGAACCCCCGTCCAACGCTGCTAATCCACGCCTTCTCCGGGCGCAGTCTGTGAAGACGTTCTGCTCGGCTCCGACCTTTGTCACAGACACCTAAGTCGACGAGCCCAGCCTGGGAAGAGTCCCGCGTGACGTCCAGACGCCGTCACACAGCAAGATTCCTAAATGACGCCAGGGTCCGTGTCGGAATCACACACGGTCTGACGGACTATCGGGCTCGCTTATGCAGCGAGGGCGAAGTCGTTGCGCTTGGTTTCGGCAACTATTTTTTTGCAGAGAGCGTTTACGAGATAACTCTGCATCCTCGGCCCGCTTCTCGTGGATACACAGGCGCTGTCGAAACCGATCAGCCCCGTGGTCCTTCTCTCGAAGGAGCCGCTGTCGCACTGTGGAATTGTCACCCCGGGTGAGGAACACCCGAGCATCTCAGAGTACAACGTCCGGGGGTGCTTCGCCATTCCGGAGACATTCGACCGGCTGGCGTAGAGTCGCCCCATGAGCGAAGTCACGGTCACCGTCCGCGGCGAGCACGAGGCGCGCGTCGCGCCGGAGCGCGCCACCATCCGCGTCAGCGTGCGAGCCGAAGGGCCCGAGCGCACCACCGTCGTCGAGCAGGTCATGCGTCTCGCCGAGCCCGTGCGCGGGAGCATCACGGAACGAGCGGATGCCGGCAGCGTCGTCGACTGGACGAGCAAGCGGCTGTCCGTGCGCGCGGAGCGCCCGTGGAACAACGAGGGCAAGCGTCTCGCACCGGTGTACTACGCCAGCATCGACTTCACCGCGACCGTCGTCGAGGCGTCCGAGCTCTCCATCTGGGTGTCGGACATCTCGCCGTGGGACGGCGTCGAGGTCGGCTGGGTGAACTGGCACCTCACACCCGAGACCACCGCGCGGATCGAGCGCGAGGTCGCAGCGCAGGCCGTCGGCGTCGCGGTCACCCGCGCCGAGACCTACGCTCACGCGCTCGGACTCGAGGGCGTCACTCCCCTCGAGATCGCCGACGTCGGTCTGATCTCGAGCGGTCAGCCCGCTGCACCCGCGCCGATGATGAAGGTGCGCGGAGCGGCGTTCGCCGCGGACTCGGCTCCCGCGATGGAGTACGAGCCGGAGGACATCGTGATCTCCGCCACGGTCGAGGCGCGCTTCCTCGCCAGGTGACGGAGGTCAGCCTCGACGCGTGAAGGGCTCCAGCTCCGCAGCGAGGCGCTCGGAGACGCGTGCGTGCACAGCTGTCCCGTCCTCCTGGTGATCGACCGACAACAGCATCCCCGTCTCGTGGATCGCTGCGATCAGGTCTCCGCGGTCGTACGGGACGACCGCGTGAACCTCGACGGCCGGCTTCGGCAGCGCTTCCTCGATGGCGGCGCGGAGCTCGGCGATGCCCTCGCCGGAGCGTGACGAGACGAAGTGCGCGTGCGGCTGCAGGCCGCGGAGCACCAGACGCTCGTCCTCGCCGATGAGGTCGGCCTTGTTGAAGACCACGATCTCCGGCAGATCACGCACGCCGACATCACCCATCACGTCGCGCACGGTCTGCAGCTGGCCGGCGGGATCGGGGTGCGATCCGTCGACGACGTGCAGCACGACGTCGGCCTGACCGACTTCTTCCAGCGTCGATCGGAACGCTTCGACCAGCTGGTGCGGAAGGTTGCGGACGAAGCCCACGGTGTCGGTGATCGTGTAGACGCGCCCGTCCTCGGTCTCCGAGCGACGCACCGTGGCGTCGAGGGTCGCGAACAGCGCGTTCTCGACCAGGACCCCGGCGCTCGTGAGCGCGTTGAGGAGGCTGGACTTCCCGGCGTTGGTGTAACCGGCGATGGCCACGGAGGGGATCGTGTTGCGCTTGCGCTCGGCACGCTTGGCCTCGCGGGCCGGGCCGAAGTCGCGGATCTGCTTGCGCAGCAGCGCCATCTTGGTGCGGATGCGGCGACGGTCGAGCTCGATCTTCGTCTCACCGGGACCACGGGAACCCATACCGGCACCGCCGGCGCCGACCTGGCCGCCGGCCTGACGGCTCATCGAGTCACCCCAGCCACGCAGGCGCGGAAGCAGGTACTCGAGCTGCGCGAGCTCGACCTGCGCCTTGCCCTCCCGGCTCTTGGCATGCTGACTGAAGATGTCGAGGATCACGGTCGTACGGTCGATGACCTTCACCTTGACGACGTCTTCCAGCGCACGGCGCTGGCTGGGTGCAAGTTCGGTGTCGGCGATCACCGTGTCTGCGCCGACCGCCGCGACGATGTCCTTGAGCTCCTGCGCCTTGCCTCGTCCGAGGTACGTGGCGGCATCCGGATGCGGCCGACGCTGAAGCACACCGTCCAGCACGACGGCGCCGGCAGTCTCGGCGAGAGCAGCGAGCTCCCGCAGCGAGTTCTCGGCATCCTCCTGCGCACCCTGCGGATAGACGCCCACGAGCACGACGTTCTCCAGGCGCAGCTGCCGGTACTCGACCTCGGTGACGTCCTCGAGTTCGGTCGAGAGCCCGCCGACGCGGCGCAGCGCGTGGCGATCCTCGAGATCCCACTGATTGCCGTCGGTCGTGGAGTGGGCAGCGGTGGAATCGTCCTGCAGCGCTTGCGCGGCGCCGAAGATGCGCACCTCGGAGCGCTTCTCTGCGTTCGCGAGCACGCGGTCGAGCGCCTCGTCATCGGTGGAGTGGGTCGTGGTCTCCGTCATCCGTTCCTGATCTCTGCTTTCGTCGCGAGCCTTAACCTTAGCCCGGGTGGTCCGGTACGCTCACCGTATGGGGTCTGATCACTACTTCACTGCGGCCCCGGCAAGCCCCGAGAACCTGCGCGCGATCCGTGTGTCGCTCGCAGGCCGTGAGCTGGATGTCACCACCGCAGGTGGCGTCTTCAGCCCGGATCGGCTGGATGCCGGAACCGCCGTGCTCCTCGCCAACATGCCCCCGGTACCTCCGGGCGGCAATCTTCTGGACCTCGGAAGCGGGTGGGGACCGATCAGTCTCTCGATGGCCCTCGCCGCTCCGCACGCGACCGTGTGGGCCGTGGACGTGAATGAGCGAGCCCTCGATCTCGTCCGCCGCAATGCTGCGGCTCTCGGGCTCACCAATGTCAACGCGTCACTGCCCGACGATGTTCCCGATGACGTCACGTTCCGCACGATCCGCTCGAATCCCCCGATCCGCGTCGGCAAGAACGAGCTGCACGGACTGCTGGAACGCTGGATCCCGCGGCTCGACGACCGCAGCGACGCGTGGCTCGTGGTGCAGCGCAACCTCGGTGCGGACTCCCTGCAGCGCTGGATCGGCGCGACCTTCCATCCCGGCTACAGCGTGTTCCGCACCGCGACGGGCAAGGGCTACCGCATCCTCAAGGTGCGCAAGCACGGCAGCCCGCCGACCGAGCCCATCACCGTCGCCTGAGGCGGCCGTCGCCTGACGCGGCCGCCGTCTGAGAACGATCAGACGAGGTCTACCTCGCCCTGGAACACCAGCTGGGCGGGTCCGGCCAGTCCGACGTGCTCGCCGTCCTCCGCCGGGAACATGCGCACGCTCAGCGTGCCGCCCGGCACCTCGACCTGCCAGTTGTTCGGTGCCTGCTCGCCGGCCCAGTACCGCACCGCGAGTGCCGTCGCGGCGATCCCGGTGCCGCAGCTGAGGGTCTCGCCGACGCCGCGTTCGAAGACCCGCATGCGCACGTGACCGATGCCATCGCGGACCAGAGGCTCGCCCGGCACCACGAACTCGATGTTCGCACCGGCCGACAGTGCAGGCTCGAGGTCCGGCGGGCGGTGCAGTTCCGCCGCGGCGAGTTCGGCCTCCGAGGCCAGGGCGACGACGACGTGGGGGTTGCCGACGTCGATGCCGAGACCGGGACGCGTGACCGGCAGCCCGTCCACACGCACCAGGGGGTCATCCCCGGAGAGCTTCCACAGGCCGAGATCCACCTGATATCCCGTCGCGCTCCGCGTCACGTCGCGCACGCCGGCCCGTGTTCCGATGGGCAGGGTCGAGCCCTGTTCGATCGTGGCGAGCCCCGCACGCACGAGGAAGTGCGCGAACACACGGATGCCGTTGCCGCACATCTCGGCGATCGATCCATCGGCATTGCGGTAGTCCATGAACCACTCGGCGTCGGGTTCTTCCGCGAGTGCGGCGGCGCCCTCGGCGATCGCAGAGGACCGCACCACGCGCAGGATTCCGTCCGCGCCGATTCCGAAGTGCCGATCGCAGAGCACGGCGACCTGCTCGACCGTCAGATCGAGCTCTCCGTCGGGGTCGGCGATGATGATGAAGTCATTGCCCGTGCCGTGTCCTTTGGTGAATGCGACCATGAGCCCAGTCTAGGGATTGCGGGAGGGCGGCCCGGTCCACGCCGCTCAGGCGCGCAGCACCCGATACCGACCGCAGAGGAAGCTGCGATTGCGGGCGACGTCGAGGAGTTCGAGGTCGAGTTCACGCGGCAGCAGCGGAGCTCCGGAACCGAGCGTGACCGGCGCATACTGCACCCACACCTCGTCGAGCAGTCCGGCATCAGCGAACTGCCCCGCGAGGTCTCCTCCCCCGATGACCCAGAGGTCCTTGTCGCCCGCGGCCTCGACCATCTCGGCATGCACCTCGGCGATGTCGGCCCGGGTCAGACGGATGTCGGCCCCATCGGGAACCTCGAGGTCCCGATGCGTGAACACCCACGCCGGCTGGGTGTACCCCCAGCGGCCCTCCTCGTGTCGCATGACCCATTCATAGGTCGAGGCGCCCATCGCCAGCGCACCGATCGTCTTCTCGAACCCCTGATAGGCCATCGGCCCCTCCGGGTCGATGTCCTGCTTCAGCAGCCAGTCGAGCGAATGCTCGGATGTGGCGATGAACCCGTCGAGGCTGGACGCCGTGAAGAAGTGTGTCGTCATTCCGACAGAGTGGCATCGACGTCCGACATCCGCTCCTTCAGACGTCGAGGATCCTGTGGACGTCCGCGGGCGCATCGTGCCATTCGGCCTCGCGGTACCGCTTGAACCAGGAGACCTGGCGTCGGGCGTAGCGTCTCGTCAGTGCCTGGGTCTCGGCGATCGCCTCCGCTTCGGACAGTCGACCGTCGAGCTGTCCGAGCGCCTGCGCGTAGCCGATCGCGCGACTCGCGGTCACGCCGCCCTCGAGGCCATGACGGCGAAGACCGGCGACCTCATCGACGAGCCCCGTCGCCCACATCCTCTCGACACGGGCATCGAGGCGTTCGACCAGTGCCGCGCGATCGACCTGCAGGCCGATGATGCGGGTGCACGGGTGCCAGAGCGTGGGGTGCTCGGGGAGCGCAGCGCCGTGCGTGGCCCCGCCCTGCTCGAGGACCTCCAACGCGCGGACGACACGTCGACCGTTGCGGGGGTCGATGCGCGCCGCGGTCACCGGATCCCGTGCCCGCAGGCGCTCCAGGAGGACGTCCGGCCCATCCGCTTCCAGCTCCCGCTCCAGCCGCTCGCGGATCGCCGGGTCGCGCGGGGGGAAGTGGAACTCGTAGACGACGCTCGAGACGTAGAGACCGGAGCCGCCGACGAGGATCGCGTCTCCCCCGCGCTCGTGGATAGACGTGATCGCCGTCCGCGCCTGCGGCTGGTACCAGGCGACCGCGGCCTCCTGATCGACCTCGCGGACGTCGAAGAGATGATGCGGGATACCTCGTCGCTCGGCGACCGGAAGCTTGGCGGTGCCGATGTCCATGCCCCGATAAAGCTGCATGGCATCCGCGTTCACGATCTCCGCGGGGTTGCCCTGCGAACGCAGAGCCTCAGCGAGGTCGAGAGCGAGGTCGCTCTTGCCGGTGCCGGTCGCGCCGACGACGGCCCAGAGTCGCGGGCCGTCGGTCACACGCCGACGCGCAGAGTGGGAAGACCGAGGGAAACGGCTCGGGGGCCGCCGTCCGAGGTCGGAGCCGGCACGGCGCAGGACTCGGACTGCGCGCGGTCCCAAGCGTCTCCGCCGCGGGTACGCCGGATTCGCAAGGGTGCACCCGTGGGGTCGTCGGCGAGCAGGTGGAAGGGGGCCGCGTGCGTGACGGTCACGGTGACGACGTCGCCGGGTCGCGGCAGGTCGGAGCCGGGGGTCACCTCGAAGTGCACGAGGCGGTTGTCCTCCCCGCGACCGGTGAGGCGGTGCGTCTCGGCATCCTTCTTGCCCTCGCCCGTCGAGACGAGCACGTGGATCTCGCGGCCGATCTGCTTCTGGTTCTCCTCCAGGGAGATGCGCTCCTGGAGGGCGATCAGACGGTTGTACCGGGCCTGGACGATCTCCTTCGGCACCTGGTCTTCCATCGTCGCGGCGGGCGTGCCCTCTCGGATCGAATACTGGAACGTGAAGGCTCCCGAGAAACGCGCCTGCTCGACGACGCGCATGGTGTCCTCGAAGTCCTCCTCGGTCTCACCCGGGAAGCCGACGATGATGTCGGTCGTGATCGCGGCGTGCGGGATGCGCTCGCGGACGCGGTCGAGGATGCCGAGGAACCGTTCACTGCGGTACGACCGCCGCATCGCCTTGAGGATGCGGTCGCTTCCGGACTGGAGCGGCATGTGGAGTTGCGGCATCACGCTCGGCGTCTCGGCCATGGCGTCGATGACATCGTCGGTGAAGGCGGCGGGGTGCGGACTCGTGAAGCGGATGCGCTCGAGGCCCTCGATCTCGCCGGCTGCGCGCAGCAGCTTGCCGAACGCCTGACGGTCGCCGAACTCGACGCCGTAGGAGTTCACGTTCTGTCCGAGCAGCGTGACCTCGATCGCGCCGTCGTCGACGAGCAGTCGGAGCTCGTTCAGGATGTCACCGGGACGACGGTCCTTCTCCTTGCCGCGCAGGCTCGGCACGATGCAGAACGTGCAGGTGTTGTTGCAGCCGACCGAGATCGAGACCCAGCCACTGTGAGCCGAGTCTCTCTTGGTCGGCAGCGTCGACGGGAAGACTTCGAGAGACTCGAGGATCTCGAGCTCGGCGTCGCCGTTGTGGCGTGCACGCTCGAGGAGACCGGGCAGCGAGCCCATGTTGTGCGTGCCGAAGACGACGTCGACCCAGGGCGCCTTGTCGAGCACGGCCTGCTTGTCCATCTGTGCGAGGCAGCCGCCCACGGCGATCTGCATGCCGTCCTTGCGGCGCTTCACGGAGGCGAGATGCCCGAGCGTGCCGTAGAGCTTGCCGGCCGCATTGTCGCGCACCGCGCACGTGTTGATGATCACCACGTCGGCCTCGCTGCCCTCGGACGCGCGGACGTATCCGGCGCTCTCCAGAGAACCGGACAGACGTTCCGAGTCGTGGACGTTCATCTGGCACCCGAAGGTGCGCACTTCGTAGGAACGCTGTCGGCCGTCGACATCGATGGCCGCCGACGACGCGCTGATGATCGTCGGTTCGCTGCGCGGGATAGTCATGATCCTCCCATTGTACGAGCGGATCACAGCCCGAGGAGCGACGCGGCTCAGTCTGAATCCACGAAGCGGACACCCGACGATGAGCCACCGGACGAGACCTCGCGCAGCGCTGTCTTCGCTGCGTTCATCGCCACCGCGCCGTTGTATCCGCGGCGCGAAAGCTGGCCGACGAGGCGACGCACGGCCGTGTCGTTGTCGAGTCTGGCCATCGACCGGGCCTTGCTGCGGGCGTACTCGAGAGCGCGCTCGGAATCGTCGTCGGGCAGTTCGTCGAGGGCCGCGTCGATCACGTCACGCGGAAGACCGCGCTGCGACAGGGCCCGAGACAGCGCGACTCTCCCCTGCCCCTTCCGCTCGACTCCGGACGTGACGAGCAGACCGGCGAGGACGGCATCGTCAAGATATCGTCGCCGGGTGAAGTCGTCGATCACATCGTCGATCTGACCTGCTTCGAGGCCGTGTCCGCGGAGAACCAGCCGGGCCTCAGAGATGGAGAGCGACTTGGCTCGAAGTTTACGGAGCAGCGATTCCTCGGCGGTGGCGCGGATCTCGTCAGGTGACTGCACGGGCTCCGAGCCGTCGTCGTCCAGTGCGGCCTGAAGATCGCGCAGGGCGCGAAGCTTCGGTGCAGATTTCTCCGCCGGCGACTTCTCCGCCGGCGACTTCTCCGGTCCTGCAGCCTTCGCCGCCGCTGCCCCTCGCGCCGGGTGGCGGTCACTCGGCGTGCCGATCTCTCGCGCGTCGCCGATGGGCGTCGGCTCAGACGGACCGTCCCACGTCGAACGCCACAGTCCGGAATCGCCGGTACGGCGTGGCACGACCGCTTCAGCTGTGCCTGCATCAGCCGCAGACGACGACTTCGACGCAGGCGCGTTCTCGGAGCCGGCGGTCTTCTTGCCGAAGAGAGGGATGATGGGGGCGATCCGCTCGGAATCGCCCCCACGTGTGTCACTCATCAGGCCGGACGACGCTCGGCGAGCTCGTCAGCAGCCACGGGAGCCTCGGGTGCGACGTGCCCGCCGATGCCGAGCTTCTGCTTGATCTGCGTCTCGATCGCCAGAGCGACGTCGGGGTTGTTGAGCAGGAAGGTGCGGGCGTTCTCCTTGCCCTGGCCCAGCTGGTCACCGTCGTAGGTGTACCAGGAGCCCGACTTCTTCACGATCCCGTGCTCGACGCCGAAGTCGATCAGGCTGCCTTCGCGCGAGATGCCGACACCGTAGAGGATGTCGAACTCTGCCTGCTTGAAGGGCGGCGCCATCTTGTTCTTGACGACCTTGACCCTGGTGCGGTTACCGACCGCATCCGTGCCGTCCTTCAGCGTTTCGATTCGGCGGATGTCGAGTCGCACCGATGCGTAGAACTTCAGGGCCTTACCGCCGGCCGTGGTCTCGGGAGAGCCGAAGAAGACACCGATCTTCTCGCGCAGCTGGTTGATGAAGATCATCGTGGTGTTCGTCTGATTGAGACCACCGGTGAGCTTTCGCAGAGCCTGCGACATCAGTCGCGCCTGCAGACCCACGTGCGAGTCGCCCATCTCGCCCTCGATCTCGGCACGGGGCACGAGAGCCGCCACCGAGTCGATGACGATGAGGTCGATCGCACCGGAGCGCACGAGCATGTCGGCGATCTCGAGTGCCTGCTCACCCGTGTCGGGCTGCGAGACGAGGAGCGCATCGATGTCGACGCCGAGCTTGGCCGCGTAGTCGGGGTCGAGCGCGTGCTCGGCATCGATGAATGCGGCGATGCCGCCGGCACGCTGCGCGTTCGCGATCGCGTGGAGGGTCAGCGTCGTCTTACCGGAGGACTCCGGTCCGTAGATCTCTACGATGCGACCACGCGGAAGACCTCCGACGCCGAGAGCGACGTCGAGGGCGATGGAGCCGGTCGGGATGACGGCCACAGGGGCGCGATCATCGCTTCCCAGGCGCATGACCGAGCCCTTGCCGAACTGGCGGTCGATCTGGGCGAGTGCTGTCTCGAGGGACTTCTCGCGGTCGGCGGGTGATGGCATGGTCTGCTCCTTCTGTTCGCGTGGTGCCGCCTGTAGGCTGCCGCGGCACTCCCGACTGGGAGTAGCTCTCCGACAAGGCGTATGGCTCTGGGCCTGTTCCTCACCGTAGAAGGAGCCTCCGACATTGCGTCGGAGTATCCGGGAACCGTGTGGAACGAAACTCAGAGACCACTTGTGCAGAAGACTACGCCCGCTTCGAACAGATCTTCGACGACACGCCGCGATCGGCGTGTCGGATACCGCACGACTCGAACGTGACGCGAGACGTCAGCGACGCCGAGGTTCCTGACGGCCGACGCCGTGTCGCCGGTTCTCCGGCACGTCCATCTCCGCGCAGAGCGCGAGCCAGATGTCGCGGGGCGGTGCACCGTCGGCGAGAGCCTCGACGGCGGTCCGGTTGCCGAGCGCACCGAGAACGAGATCGTTCACCAACGACGAGGCACGGGCCTGGAACTCCGTCTCGACGGCACGAAGGAACTCGCTACGACGCATCCTGTCTCCGGGCCGGCAGACGGTCAGTGCAGGGAGAGCTCGGGCTCGATCGACGCCACGAGGTCATCGGGGACGACATCCGGGAACACCTGGATGCCCTCGAGCACGGAGATGCGATCGCCGACCTCGCGCATGATCGTCGAGATGGGTACGTCGAGCGCATCGGCGACGGAGGCGAGGATCTCGCTCGACGCCTCTTTCTGACCCCGCTCGACCTCACTGAGGTATCCGAGCGCGACAGAAGCCTTGCTTGCGACCTGCCGGAGGGTGCGCCCCTTCTGCAGGCGGAAGTCCCTCAGCACATCGCCGATTTCCTGTCGTACAAGAATCATCGGAACCTCCTCCCCGTTATATTCACCGAGTTCCCCCTCGATGAGACAGCCAGTCTAGTCCCCTTGGCTTGCACAGAATCTACCCCTGCACTCTGTGGTTTCAATGTGAGCACATCGGAGACAACCGCAGAATGCGCGCCACTATTCCTGCAGCATCTCGAGCAGGAATCCGAGCGCGTCGGAGACGGAATGCGCACGGATCGCGGCGCGGTCGCCATCGAGGTGCAGCTCCCGCGTCTGCGTGGCGAAGGGCGTGACGACTCCGATGTGCACGGTCCCGACCGGTTGGCCGTCCGGTGAATCCGGGCCGGCGATCCCCGTCGTCGATATCCCGACGTCGGCCGCACGCCCACCGACGCCGACGACACGTCGCACCCCTTCCGCCATCTGCCGTGCGACCTCCGGATGCACGGGCCCATGCTCGGCCAGTGTTCCCGAGTCCACGCCGAGGACGGTGTGCTTGACCGGGGTCGCGTAGGCGACCACTCCCCCGAGCAGGACCGCGGATGCGCCGGGTATCGACACCAGCTCCGCACAGAGCGCTCCGCCGGTGAGGGACTCCGCCACACCCAGCGTCCATCCGCGACGCTCCAGTGCGGACAGCACCTCGGCCACCGGGGAAGCGCTCACGACTTCTGCCGCGACCCTCTGACCTGAGCGACGATGTAGTCGATGCCGCTCGCCACGGTGAGCACCAGCACGATGATCATGAGCAGGAAGGTGATGAGAGTCCAGGGGCCGAGGCCGATGACGACATGGAGGGGAAGCAGCGCCCAGCCCAGAGCCACGCCCTGGAAAGCGGTCTTGATCTTGCCCATCCAGGCGGCGGCGACCACATGCTCGCTGGCCACCATGAGCCGATGGACGGTGATTCCCCACTCGCGGATCAGGATGATGACGACGATCCACCAGTCGACCTCGCCGAGGATCGCGAGCCCGATGAATCCGGCACCCGTCAGCATCTTGTCGGCGATCGGATCCCACAGCTTGCCGAAATCGCTGACGATGTCGTACTTGCGGGCGAGATAGCCGTCGACCCAGTCCGTGGAGATGCCCACGATGAACAGGATCGCGGCGATCCAGCGCAGCGTCGGCTCCGGAATCCCGTAGGTGCCGCCGAGCAGGAGCAGGATGAAGAAGACGACGGCGAGCGGGATGCGCGCGATCGTGATCGCGTTGGGCAACTGCCGTGGAATGGCCATCAGTCGCGACCCGTCAGGCCCCAGGCGTCTTCATCGCCCTCGGCCTCCACGACCGGCAACCCGCTGAACTGCGCCTCGACCGGATCGTGCGAGGGAGCAGCAGAGGCCGCCGACGTCACGGAAGGCGCAGAGGGTGCAGACGGCGCGGCAGGAGCATCCTCGCCGCGGAGCTTGGCCATCACCTGGGGAAGCTGTTCGGCGGTCGCGAGCACGTCGCGCGCCTTCGATCCCTCCGACGGGCCGACGATCTCGCGCGACTCCAGCAGGTCCATCAGACGACCGGCCTTCGCGAATCCGACACGCAGCTTGCGCTGCAGCATCGACGTCGAGCCGAACTGGGACGACACGATGAGCTCGGCGGCCGCGAGCAGCAGCTCGAGGTCGTCGCCGATGTCTTCGTCGACCTCTTTCTTCTTGGTCGGCTCGAGCGCCTCCTGCACGTCGGGACGGTAGTCCGGGCGCGCCTGGCGGGTGACGTGCTTGACGACCGCGTCGATCTCCTTCTCATCGACCCAGGCGCCCTGCAGACGGAACGGCTTCGAGGAGCCCATCGGCGAGAACAGGGCGTCGCCCTGACCGATGAGCTTGTCGGCTCCCGGGCTGTCGAGGATCACGCGGCTGTCGGTCACGCTGGTGACGGCGAAGGCGAGGCGCGACGGGACGTTCGCCTTGATCAGGCCGGTCACGACGTCGACGCTGGGTCGCTGCGTGGCGAGGACCAGGTGGATGCCGGAGGCGCGGGCGAGCTGGGTGATGCGCACGATCGAGTCCTCGACGTCGCGCGGGGCGACCATCATGAGGTCCGCCAGCTCGTCGACGACGACCAGGAGGTACGGGTACGGCTTGAGCACGCGCTCGCTCCCGACCGGCAGCTCGACCTCCCCGGCGCGCACGGCGCGGTTGAAGTCGTCGATGTGGCGGTAGCCGAACGACGCGAGGTCGTCGTACCGCATGTCCATCTCCTTCACGACCCACTGCAGCGCCTCGGCCGCCTTCTTCGGGTTCGTGATGATGGGGGTGATCAGGTGCGGGACGCCCGCGTAGCTGGTGAGCTCCACGCGCTTCGGGTCGATCAGGACCATCCGCACGTCGGCGGGCCGCGCCCGCATCAGCAGGCTCGTGATCATGGAGTTCACGAAGCTGGACTTACCGGAACCGGTCGAACCGGCGACGAGGAGGTGCGGCATCTTCGCGAGGTTGGCGATCACGATGTTGCCGCCGACGTCCTTGCCGACGCCGATGGTCATCGGGTGCGTGCTCTTCTGGGCGGCGGGAGAGCGCAGGACGTCTCCGAGCGCCACCATCTCCTTGTCGGCGTTGGGGATCTCGATGCCGATGGCGCTCTTTCCCGGAATGGGCGAGAGGATGCGGACATCGTTCGATGCGACGGCATAGGCGAAGTTGTTGCTGAGCTGCAGGATCTTCTCGACCTTGACGCCGTGGCCGACCTCGACCTCGTACTGCGTGACCGTCGGGCCCCGCGAGAAGCCCGTCACCTTCGCATCGACCTTGAACTGCGTCAGCACGCTGGTGATCTGCTCGATGACCTTGTCGGTCGCCTCGGAGCGCATGACGGGCGCAGGCCCCTCTACGAGCAGGCCGGGCGACGGCAGGATGTACGGGGCCACGGGGGCCTGAGGCCCTCGGTCCCCCGGACCTTCGGTGCCGAAACCGTCGAGGCCCGGAAGCTCGGGCATCTCGCCCGTGTCGGACTCGTCGTCGAGAAGCGCGGTCGCCTGCTGCTCCGCGAGCGAGTCGGTGACCGAGCGGACATCGGTCAGCACTTCGGTGGCGGCGTCGTAGGGATTCTCGACCACCACGGCCTGGTCGTAGGCGGGGGTCGGCTCCGCCGTGTTCAGCAGAGCCGTGATGTCATCGGAGCCGAGAGTCCCCTCGTCGGGGTCCTCCTCACGGCCGGTCTTGTTGCGTCGCCACCACGGCAGCACGTCCGGATCGTCGACCTTGTCGGCCTCGTCGATCGCGGCCGCATCCTTCGCGGGCTTCTCGGTGCGCTCCGCGTCGAACATCCAGGCGTAGAGGTCGCCGAGGCGCGCGCCGATGCGGTTCGGCGGGGTCTTGGTGAGGATCAGGACGCTCAGTGCAGCGAGAAGCGCCAGCACGATGTAAGCGGGGATGTCGGTCAGATAGGTCAGCGGCTGGCCGAGCATCCATCCGAAGAGGCCGCCCGATTCGCTGAGCGCGAGCATGCCCTCCTTGGGCTGCGGGCGGGATCCGGCGACGTGGCATATGCCAGCGAGAGTCAGCACGAACAGCCCGAAGCCGATCCCGATGCGCCCGTTGTCGTGCACGGAGGACGGATGCCGGAACAGCCAGCCCGCGAGCAGGAGCAGCAGCACCGGCATGACGAAGGCGACGCGTCCGATCAGTCCTCCGACGGAGAACGCGCTGATGTTCGCGGCGACGTCGTTGCCGATGAAGAACCACTCGTTCACCGCACCGGCGACCGCGAGCAACACGAGCAGGAACGGGAATCCGTCGCGACGGTCGTCCTTCTCGAGGCTCTCCGGACCGAAGGCGCGGAACAGCCCTCCGACGCCGTGCGCCAGTCCCGTCCAGGCGCGGACCGCGACCGGCGGCCTGTCCTGCTCGTCGATGTACTTCTTGGGCGTGGGCTGGGCCTTGGGAGCCGTCTGCCGCTTGGGGCGCGACGATGCGCTCGTGGACGCACGCTCAGTCTTCGTGGAACTCCTGGCCATGCTCTCACGTTACGACGGACCGCCGACATATCCCCGTAATGACGCGGCTTTCCGCCGATCCGGCATCCGAGGCTCAGCCCGTTCGACGCACCATCGTGTCACGCATCAGACCCTCTGCCGTGACGTTGAACCCCTCGGACCGGTACAGGTTGCGCGCGAAGTTGTCGCGCTCCACGCTGAGGCTGATGCGCGCGTACCCCTGCGCGCTCGCCAGCTCCACGATGCCCCGCAGCAGCGTACGACCGACGCCGCGAGCCCGCCAGAGAGGGTGGACGCCGATGATGAGCTCCGGCACACCGGCGCCGACGTACCCGAATCCCGGCTCGTTCTGCGGCAGCATCCGGTACCAGGCGGCACCGACCGGAACGCCGTCGTCGCCGACGGCGATCAGTCCCTCGTCCGCGGCGCGCTTCCACCCGGCGAGGTATCGGCGGTGATCTGCGGACGTCAGCACCTCGTGCCGCGGCCGCACTCCCCCGGCGCGCCAGTTCGCGGCCTCGACGAGCATGTCGCCGAGGAAGACCGCGTCGGGTTGCGTGGCCCGCCGGGTGGAGAAGCCCGAGAACATGTCGTGAGCCTAGGGCGCGGCTGTTACGACGGTGTGTCGGTCAGCCGTGAGTGCGTGCGCCCGTCCGCGCGGGATGTCATGCCTCGATGACGAGCGGGACGATCATCGGACGCCGACGGAGCTTCTGGTTCACCCAGCGGCCGATCGTGCGGCGCACCACCTGCGACAGCGCGTGCGTGTCGCGGACGCCGTTCCCTGCGGCCTCCTTGAGTGCTGCGACGATCTTCGGGGCGACGTCGTCGAAGACGGAGTCGTCCTCGGCGACACCGCGGGCGTGGATCTCCGGTCCCGAGATGATGCGCCCGGTGCCGGCATCCACCACGACGATGACCGAGATGAACCCCTCTTCGCCGAGGATGCGGCGATCCTTGAGATCGGCGTCCGTGATCTCGCCGACCGTGGAGCCGTCGACGTAGACGAAGCCGAGATCCAGCTGCCCGGTGACGCGGGCGACGCCCTCCTTCAGATCGATCACGGTGCCGTTCGCGGCGATGATCGTGTTCTCCTCCGGGATTCCGGTGTCCTGGGCGAGCTTGGCGTTCGCGATGAGGTGTCGGTACTCGCCGTGCACGGGGAGCACGTTCTTCGGCCTCAGGATGTTGTAGCAGTAGAGCAGCTCGCCGGCGGCAGCGTGACCGGAGACGTGGACCTTCGCGTTCGCCTTGTGCACGACGTTCGCACCGAGCTTCGTGAGGCCGTCGATCACGCGGTAGACGGCGTTCTCGTTGCCGGGGATGAGGCTGGAGGCGAGGATCACGGTGTCGCCCTCGCTGACCTCGATCGCGTGGTCGAGGTTCGCCATGCGGCTCAGGACCGCCATCGGCTCGCCCTGCGATCCGGTCGACATGTAGACGATCTGGTCGTCGGGGAGATCGCGGGCCTTCTTGTAGTCGATCAGCACGCCCGCAGGGACCTTGAGGTAGCCCAGCTGCTCGGCGATCGTCATGTTGCGGACCATGCTGCGACCGAGGAACGCGACGCGGCGTCCGTTCGCGTACGCGGCGTCGATCACCTGCTGCACACGGTGCACGTGGCTCGAGAAGCTCGCCACGATGACGCGGCGGGGAGCCTTGGCGATCACCTGGTCGAGAACCGGTCCGATCGAGCGCTCGGTGGGAGTGAACCCGGGCACGTCGGCGTTGGTCGAGTCGACCAGGAACAGGTCGACACCCTCCTCGCCGAGACGGGAGAACGCCCGCAGGTCGGTGATCCGGCCGTCCAGCGGCAGCTGGTCCATCTTGAAGTCGCCGGTGGCGAGAACCATGCCGGCGGGGGTGCGAATCGCGACGGCGAGAGCATCCGGGATCGAGTGGTTGACCGCCACGAACTCGAGGTCGAACGGGCCGACGCGCTCCTCCTGGCCCTCGGTGACCGTGAGCGTGAACGCCTTGATGCGGTGCTCCTTGAGCTTCGCCTCGACGAGCGCGAGCGTCAGGCCCGACCCGATCAGCGGGATGTCGCTCTTCAGGCGCAGCAGATACGGGACGGCCCCGATGTGGTCCTCGTGACCGTGCGTGAGGACGACGCCGACGATGTCATCCAGGCGGTCGCGGATCGGCTCGAAGTCGGGAAGGATCAGGTCGACACCCGGCTGGTGCTCCTCGGGGAAGAGCACGCCGCAGTCGACGATCAGGATCTTGCCGTCGTACTCGAACATGGTCATGTTCCGGCCGATCTCGCCGAGGCCGCCGATCGGGATGACCCGGAGCGTTCCTTCGTCGAGGGCGGACGGTTCTGACAGGGGGATGGACATGCTGTCTCCTCAGTCGGACACTGTGCGCGTCCGTTCGTTCGTGGCGACGCGGCTCAGCGCGTCGTGCCGTGCACCTTCGGCAGGGCACCACCCGCAGCCGCATTGCGGTCGGGTCGGAAGTTCGAGAAATCGGCGCCGGGGACATCCTTGACGAGGTCGAGCTCGTCCTCGATGAGAGCGGCCTCCCACTCCTCCGGACCGACCAGGGGAAGGCGCACGCGCGGGCTCGAGATGCGACCGAGGCCGTGCAGGATGTACTTGGCCGCGACGGTGCCGGGCACATGCGTCATCACCGCGCGCACGAGCGGCTCGAGACGCTTGTGCTCTGCGGTCGCCGTGGCCAGGTCGCCGTTGTTCACCGCGTCGATGATGGTGCGGTACGGAGCTGCCGCGACGTTCGCTGTGACGCCGATGAGGCCCGTCGCGCCGATCGCGAGGTGCGGGAGGACGTTCGCGTCATCGCCGGAGAAGTACATCAGATCGGTCTGGTTGAGCACGCGGCTCACCTCGGAGAAGTCGCCCTTGGCGTCCTTCACCGCGAGGATGTTGGGGTGCTTCGCCAGGCGGAGGATCGTCTCGTACTTGATCGGCACGCCGGTGCGGCCGGGGATGTCGTAGAGGATCACCGGCAGATCGGTCGCATCGGCCACCAGCCGGAAGTGCGTGAGGATGCCCGCCTGCGTCGGCTTGTTGTAGTACGGCGTGACGATCATGATGCCGTCGGCGCCGGCCTTCTCGCTGGCCTTGTACAGCTCGATGGCGTGCGCGGTCTCGTTCGAGCCGCCGCCCGTGATGATCTTGGCGCGGCCCGCCGATACGGACCTCCCGACCTCGACGAGCTTGAGCTTCTCCGGGTCCGTCAGGGTCGAGGTCTCGCCTGTCGTTCCCGTCACGACGATGCCGTCCGCGCCTGCGGTGATCACGTCATCGATGTGCTTCTCGACGGCGGGCCAGTCGACTTCGCCGTCGGCCGTCATCGGAGTGACGAGCGCGACGAGAACCTGTCCGAAGGGGTTGCCCGAGTGCGTCATGCCACCAGCGTATCGGTTCGGATGCCCCTCACCCAGACGAGGCGACCCGGATGACGTCCCCACGGGCCACGTCGGTCCTGCCGCGCAGCAGCACCCCGATCATGGTGCCGGCGGATGCCGCGTCCGCATGCTTGCGGAACATCTCGATGCCGGTGATCTCCGTGTCGGCGACCGGGGCCCCGTCCCGGAGAACGACCACGGCGTCGCCGACCCGGATCGTCCCGGTCGTCACGGTGCCGGTCGCGACCTGGCCGCGGCCCGTGATGGTGAAGACGTCCTCGACTGCGAGCTGGGCCGCACCGCCGGCTGCGCTGACGAATGCGGTTTCCTCCCGCGTCGTCGTCACGCCGTTCGCCAAGGCGGCGAGGCGCACCGCCTCCGCCTCGTTGTACTGCCGCAGGATCTCGTTCGCGTCCTGCGGATCGCGTCTCCTGCGGAACCATCCCATGCGCCGGGCCCGATCAGACGCGACCACGGCGCGCGACGCCGGACGTGAGCGCGCTCGGAAGGATGCCCGTCAGTGCCACGATCGCCTTGTAGCGCAGCGACGGGATCGACACGGAGCGCCCGAGAGCCGCATCCCGGAGACCCGCCCGCACCACATCGCGGGCGTTCAACCACATGAGGTCGGGAACGCCCTCCTGGCCCACCGCGAGACCCATGCGCTCATGGAACGTGGTGTGCGTGAATCCGGGGCACAGCGCGGTCACCGAGACACCGTCACGGGAGTACTCGGCGTTCGCCCAGCGACTGAATCCGATCAGCCAGGACTTGCAGGCGGAGTATGTGGAGCGGGAGATGAATCCGGCGACGGACGCGACGTTGATGATGCGTCCGCCGCGACCGCGCATGGTCTGCAGCGCCGCGTGCATGAGCCGCATCGACGCCTCCACGTGGACGCGCAGGTGCCGGACCTCGTCATCGATGTCGTTGTCCGCGAACTGCAAGGGAAGTCCGAAGCCGGCGTTGTTGACGAGCAGATCGATCGGGTCTCCGGCATCCCGCAGCCGATCGGCGACCTTCGTGACGCCCTCGTCGTCGGCGAGATCGGCGACGAGCACCTCCACCGCCACACCGAACTCGCTCCGCAGATCGGCGGCCAGCGAGTTCAACGTATCCTCCGAACGGGCGACGAGGATCAGGTCTGCACGGCGCCGAGCGAGCTGCCGGGCGAACTCAGCGCCGAGGCCGGCGCTGGCTCCCGTGATCAGTGCGGTGGGCATCAGCGCTCGTACCCGAGGAAGCGGTAGCGGGGGCCGGTCCGAGAGGTGCGCCACTCCCCCTCGTCGACGAGTCGCCACCCGGCCTTGGACGGCGCGTACGCGTCACCTGCGACGTCGAGCTCGATCTCGGTGACCTCGAGCCGATCGGCATCGCCGATCACGAGGCGGAAGATCTCGGCGCCGCCGATGATCCAGACCCTGTCCTTGCCGCGGACGGCCTCGGCGACGTTCGCCGCACGATGCGCACCCTCGGCAGCCCAGTCCTGCTGGCGGGTGATGACGATGTTCTCGCGTCCTTCGAGGGGACGGAACCGCTCCGGCAGGGAATCCCAGGTCTTGCGGCCCATCACGACCGGGGCGCCGAGCGTGACCTCCTTGAAGTGTGCGAGGTCCTCCGGCACGTGCCACGGCATCCCGCCCTCGGCGCCGATCACTCCGCCGTGCGCCTCCGCCCAGATCAGGCCGACCCAGGTCATACCGCCACCGCCGCGCGGATCGGGGCGTGGTGCTGGTAGTCCTCCACGACGAAGTCCTCGTAGCGGTAGTCGAGGATCGACTCCGGGGTGCGGGCGAAGCGCAGCGTCGGATAGGCGAAAGGCTCGCGCGTCAGCTGTTCGCGGACCTGCTCGAGGTGGTTGTCGTAGATGTGGCAGTCGCCGCCCGTCCAGACGAAATCACCGGGCTCGAGACCGACCTGCTGGGCGATCATCATGGTGAGCAGGGCGTACGACGCGATGTTGAACGGCACGCCGAGGAACATGTCGGCACTGCGCTGGTACAGCTGGCACGACAGCCGGCCGTCGGCGACGTAGAACTGGAACAGGGCATGGCATGGAGCGAGCGCCATGTCGGGGATGTCGGCCGGATTCCAGGCCGACACGATGAGGCGGCGCGAGTCCGGGGACTGACGGATCTGCTCGATCACCTGAGAGAGCTGGTCGATGCTCTCGCCGTCCGGCGTCGGCCACGAGCGCCACTGCACCCCGTACACCGGACCCAGATCGCCGGTCTCGTCGGCCCACTCGTCCCAGATGGTGACGCCGTTCTCCTGCAGCCACCGCACGTTGGAATCGCCGCGCAGGAACCAGAGGAGCTCGTACGCGATCGACTTGAAATGCACCCGCTTGGTGGTGATCAGCGGGAAGCCCTTCGACAGGTCGAAACGGATCTGCCGTCCGAAGACGCTGGTGGTGCCCGTGCCCGTGCGATCCGACTTGTGCGTGCCGGTCTCCAGCACGTCGCGGAGCAGGTCTTCGTAGGGTGTCGGGACGGCTGCGCTCATGACAGCCACGATACCTGTCGGCTGTGGGCTCCGGGCGGATGGCGTCCCACCGCGTGCCGATCGTCACGGTCGGAAACATCGGCCCTCGACCCCCTCCGGGCGACGTACTCTCGACGCATGTCGCCAGCGCTCGCGGGAGGGATCGCGGCAGCACTCCTGGTGCTCGCCACGATCATCGGAGTGACCCTGCGCCGCCGAGACGGGCGCAGGCTCGATGCCGGCGCGCTCCGCTTCGACCGGGCGGATGCCGCTGCGGCCGAGTTCGGCTCCCGCGCGACGCTCGTGCAGTTCAGCACGGAGATGTGCGCGCGCTGCCCTCAAGTACGGCGGATGCTGCACGCCTACGCCGCAGACCACGACGGTCTGAGCCACATCGAGGTCGATCTGACCCATCGACCGGACCTGTCGGCCCGGTACAAGGTGCTGCAGACCCCCACGACCTTCGTGATCGACGGCTCCGGCGCCGTCCGGGCGCGTTTCCACGGCGTCCCGCATCGTCACGCCCTCACCGAAGCCGTCGCCTCCGTCTGAGGCGCGAAGACTGGAGCACCCATGACCACTCCCGCAGGCATCGATCCGCGCGGCCCGCGCTTCGCCGCCACGATCACGGCCGTCCTCCTGCTGGTGGCGACGTTCCTGGCGCTGATCGGCATCTCGACGGCGCAGGCGACCGGCTGGTTCGCCTACCAGCCGTTGGCGGACGCGACCTTCGTCCCCGGCACGTGGGCGATCACCTCGGCGTCGCTCACCCAGCGCGCCCTCGACCCGGGCTTCCTCGTCACCGTCGTCATCGCCCTCCTGTTCCTGTGGAGCGTCGTGTCGCCGGGAACCGCTCCCTGGGGCGTGCTGTTCCGCCGCCTCGTGCGGCCTCGCCTCGCGCCGCCGGCCGAACTCGAAGATCCCCGACCGCCGCGGTTCTCGCAGGGCGTCGGACTCTTCGTCGTCGGCATCGGCCTGGTCCTGCATCTGATCGGCGTTCCGTGGGCGCTCCCGATCGCCACGGCCGCCGCCTTCATCGCCGCGTTCCTGAACGCCGCCTTCGCCTTCTGCCTCGGATGCCAGCTCTACCTGCTGCTGCAGCGCGCCGGCATCATCGGCCGGGCGGCTTCCACGGCCTGATCGCTGTTCCGTCGGCCCGGCCCGGTCGATAGGCTGGCCGCGACGCACCCCGCACACCGAGCGGGACGCGAGAACCGGAGGAATCATGCCCGTCACCAGCGAAGCCGCCAGCACGTGGACCGGATCGCTCATGGAGGGGTCGGGCACCGTCGCGTTCTCTTCGTCGAACCTCGGCACCTTCCCGATCAACTGGAAGGCGCGCAGCGAGGGCAGCGACACGACGACGACGCCCGAGGAGCTCATCGCCGCGGCGCACTCCTCCTGCTTCAGCATGGCGCTCTCTCACGCCCTCGCCGAGAACGGCACCCCGCCGGAGAAGGTGAACACCAGCGCGTCGGTGACGTTCAAGCCCGGGGTCGGGATCACCGGCAGCCACCTCAACGTGAACGCGGTCGTCCCCGGCCTGTCGCCGGAGAAGTTCCAGGAGATCGCGGCAGAGGCCAAGACCGGCTGCCCGGTGTCTCAGGCGCTGGCCGGCATCGAGATCACCCTCGAGGCCACGCTGGCCTGAGGCTGATACCGCTCGTCGCCGGGGTCAGCGTCGCGCGAGGCGGATCGCCTCGCGGATGCTGGCCCTGGCGTCTTTCCGTCGACCGGCCGCGTCCTGGACGACGCCCAGCCGATACCGGGCACGCCAATCGCCCGATGCGGCATCGGATTCGGCCGCATACCGCGCGATCAGCGGATCGGCGTCTGCGCGGGCGATCCGTCCGCTCGGGGTCAGCTCGGTCTCGACGGGAGGCATCCCTCCCTCAGCGTCGAGCGTGCGTCCGAGGCGGTCGGCGGCGAAACCGAACTGCATCTCCCGGACGAGCGCCCACGCGCCGATCGGGGCGAGCACGACGAGCGTGATCCCCATGCCGATCGAGATGGGGGTGCCGACCGAGATGAACATCACGGCGAGCCAGATGGCGACGGCGAGGTACACGAGCAGCGCCGCGGCCATCAGGCCGACGCCGATCCGCGACATCACGAGCGGATGCCGATGTCGATCATGTGCTCCAGCCCCACGATCACGCCCTTCGCGTCGCGCGCGAACGGCACGGCGAGGCGGATGCCCGGCGCATAGGCGAGGGCGGGATCGACCGTGTCGTGCGTGAAGGTGAGCGACTCGCCGGGGCCGGAGAGGATGACCTCCTGCTTGGCGACGACGCCGGGGCGACGCAGCGAGTGGATCGGCACGCTGCCGACCTGCTGACCGCGGGCGCGCTGATCCGCGTGCGGCGCGCTCACCGGTCCCTGCTCGGCCCGCGCCGCCGCGATGAGCTCGGCCGTGCGCACCGCTGTGCCGCTCGGCGAGTCGATCTTGGTCTCCTGGTGCGCCTCGATGATCTCGGCCGAGCCGAAGAACGGTGCTGCCGCCGCCGCGAGGGCCGAGCCGAGGACCGACCCGAGCGAGAAGTTCGGGATGAAGACCACGCCGGTACCCGCGGCCTCGACCAGCGGTCGTACGAGCGCGATCCGCTCCGCCGACCACCCCGAGGTCGCCACCAGGACGTTGATGCCGCGCTCGACGGCGGAACGGACGACGTCGATGCTGATCTGCGGCGTCGACGCGTCGACGACGAGGTCGGCACCGTGCAGCTCGGAGAGATCGCTCGACGAGGTCAGCACGCGGCTCACCTCGAAGCCCTCGAGATCATCGATCACCGCGTGGATGATCTTCCCGAGCTTCCCGGTTCCGCCGACGAGTGCTACCTGCGAAGTCATGCGTCCAGTCTATGGAGCGGGCGACCGCTTGCGACCGGGGCGCGCGGGGCGTCAGACGGGCATCGGGTCAGGGATGCCGGTGCGCAGCTCGAACGGCAGATGCCCGGTGTCGTTGTGATTGAGCAGCGTCCACGGCCGACCCTGCTTCTGCGCGATGATCGTCAATCCGCAGTGGGCCTGGTTGAGGGTCATCCAGCGCCACTCGGGCGCTCCGAGCACCTCGCGGACGAACCAGGAGATGACGAAGTTGTGCGTGATGAGGACCTCATGCACCTCGCCGTTCTTGCGCATGAGGAATTCGTTGACCGCGTCGGCCATCTGTGCGCGACCCGCGTCGATCTCGGCGTCGGAGATCGACCCGAAGAAGGGCTCGAACGCCGCAGGAGTCTCTTCCGTCATCCCGGTGGGGACGCAGTCGAACAGCAGAGCGGTCGGTTCGGGATCGACGGACGGGAGCCGACCGGCGATCGCACGGGCCGTCTCGTTCGCGCGCAGGAGCGGCGAGTGCCAGACCGCGTCGAGCGGGAGACCGGAGAGCCGATCGGCGATCAGCTCGGCCTGCCGCTGCCCGCGCGGCGAGAGGGGACCGTCGGCGAGGCCGTGCTCGGCATCCTGATGTTCACCATGTCTGACCAGATATATGTAATGCGTCACAAACTCGCTCGCTTCATCGCCAGCATCCGCCGGACCTCCCTTCCACCCTATGTCACGGGTGGGACGATGCTCAGTTGCCGGCTCGTGTGAGCTCGGCGACCTGGGTGCGCGAGAGCGTGACCCCCGCGCCCTGCATGAGCTCGTCGACGTGCTCGGTCGCGAAGGTGTTCACGATCGGGGCTGCGACGGTGCGCTGCGCCAGGAGCCAGGCGATCGAGACCGCCGCCACCGGAACCGCGAGTTCGGCGGCGACCTGATCCAGCGCGCGGAGGATCTTGATGCCCCGGCGGTTGAGATGACCACGCAGCTGCTCGCCGCGAACGCCCTGCGATGCGAGCGCCTTGTTGCGGTGGCGGCCCGAGAGGAAACCGTGTTCGAGTGCGTGCGAGGGCGTGACCGCGAGGTTCTGCGCCCCTGCGACGAGGCGCAGGTCGCCCTCGAACGGCTGCCGACGGAGCAGGTTGTACGGCGCGTCGATCACCTCGATGCGCGGGTAGCCCGCCGACGCCAGGATCCGCGCCTCGACGAGCTTCTCGGGTGCGAAGCCGAACGCGCCCACCACGCCGATCTTGCCGGCGTCCTTCAGCCATTCGACCGTGGCGAGCGTGTCTTCGACGTTCGTCGTCCTGTCGAGGGTGGCGTCGAGGTAGAGCACATCGATGCGCTCGACTCCGAGACGCGTCAGCGAGCCCTCGACGGCACGGACGAGGTTCACCGAGCCGAGCCCGGGGTTGTCGGCGTGAGCGCCGATGCGAACGCTCAGGATCGCCCGGTCGCGCTGCCCGCGTGAGCGCAGCCACTGCCCGAGGATGTGCTCGCTGCGACCTCCGGAGAAGCCGTCGGCCGTGTGGATCGCGTTGCCGCCGAACTCGATGTAGCGGTCCAGGATGCCGTGGCTCGTCTCCAGGTCGACGTTCCAGCCGAACTCCGCCGCGCCCAGCATCAGGGGGAAGGTCTCGAATCCGGTCTCGCCGAGTGGCGTGCGGACGGTCTCGCCGACGCCGGGTCCGACGATGGGGATCGGCGCGGAGGGATGCTCGATGGAGGCGGGCTCAGCGGCCCCGTGGGCTCGCTCGTCCGACGCTCCCGCGCCTACGCTGAACAACCGCATACTCTCACCCCCGCGTCGATCGGTTGCGTTCCGACCTACGTCACTGCTTGTGGTGCACCCCCCGGTGCGTACTTCGAGGGTAAGCGACTTCGGCGAACGTCCCGACCAATCCAGGGAACGGCGCGAAAACTTCCGATAACGGTTTGATCACGCCGTGAACGACAGAACCCGGGCCCGTCCTGTGCGGACGGACCCGGGTTCGGTTCGAGCGTGGAGCTTACTCGGCGGCTGCGTCCTCGGCGGGAGCGGCCTCGGCGGCGGGCGCATCGTCGAGCACGGGCTCGAGCGACAGCTTGCCGCGGTCGTCGATCTTCGTGATCTTCACGAGGATCTTCTGACCGACCGAGAGGACGTCGTCGACGTTCTCGACGCGCTTGCCACCGGCGAGCTTGCGCACCTCGGTGACGTGGAGCAGACCGTCCTTGCCCGGCAGCAGCGAGACGAAGGCGCCGAACGTGGCGATCTTCACGACGGTTCCGAGGAACTGCTCGCCGATCTCGGGGTTGGTCGGGTTGGCGATCGCGTTGACCTGCGCACGCGCGGCCTCGGCCGAGGGGCCGTCGGTCGCGCCGATGTAGACGGTGCCGTCCTCCTCGATGGAGATCTGCGCGCCGGTCTCATCCTGGATCGCGTTGATCGTCTTGCCCTTCGGCCCGATCAGCTCGCCGATCTTGTCGACCGGGATCTGCACGCTGATGACGCGCGGCGCGGTCGGCGCCATCTCGTCAGGAGCGTCGATCGCGGCGTTCAGGACGTTGAGGATCGTCAGACGAGCCTCGCGGGCCTGGGTCAGCGCGCCGGCCAGAACCTGCGTCGGGATGCCGTCGAGCTTCGTGTCGAGCTGGATGGCCGTGACGAACTCGCTGGTACCCGCGACCTTGAAGTCCATGTCGCCGAGTGCATCTTCCGCACCGAGGATGTCGGTCAGCGCCGCGTAGCGGGTCTCACCGTTGACCTCGTCGGAGACGAGTCCCATCGCGATACCGGCGACGGGAGCGCGCAGCGGCACACCCGCGTTCAGCAGCGACAGGGTCGACGCGCAGACGGAGCCCATCGAGGTCGAGCCGTTGGAGCTGAGCGCCTCGGACACCTGACGGATCGCGTACGGGAACTCCTCGCGGCTCGGCAGCACCGGCACGAGGGCGCGCTCGGCGAGGAAGCCGTGCCCGATCTCGCGACGCTTCGGCGAACCGACGCGACCGGTCTCACCGGTCGAGTACGGCGGGAAGTTGTAGTGGTGCATGTAGCGCTTGCTCGTGACGGGAGACAGCGAGTCGATCTGCTGCTCCATCTTGAGCATGTTCAGCGTGGTGACACCCAGGATCTGGGTCTCGCCGCGCTGGAAGATCGCGGAGCCGTGGACGCGCGGGATGACCTGCACCTCGGCGTCGAGCGGACGGATGTCCGCCAGACCACGGCCGTCGATGCGGGCGCCCTCGGTGAGGATACGACCGCGGACGATCTTCTTCGTGACCGACTTGTAGGCGGCGGAGAACTCGAGCGGGGCCGCGGCCGGGAGCGAACCCGACTCGGTGGCCTCGATGAGCTCGGCCTTGACGCGGTCCTTGATCGCGTCGTCGGCCGTCTGACGCTCGGTCTTGTCGGCGATCTGGTACACGCCGACGAGCTCGTCGTAGGAGCGGCCGGCCACGAAGTCGTAGACCTCCTGGCTGTACGCCGGGAAGACCGGGTAGACGCCCGGCTCCTTCGACGCGGTCGCGGCGAGCTCGGCCTGAGCCTTGACGAGCTGAGCGATGAACGGCTTCGAGGCCTCGAGGCCCTGGGCCACGATCTCCTCGTTCGGCTTGGTGGCGCCGGCCTTGATCAGGTTCCAGCTGCCCTCGGTCGCCTCGGCCTCGACCATCATGATGGCGACGTCTTCCGTGCCATCGGCCTTGGTGACGACGCGACCGGCGACGATCAGGTCGAAGACGGCCTCCGACACCTGCTCGGCGGTCGGGAAGGCGACCCACTGGTCGCCGTGGTCGCCGTGACCGGGGACGAATGCGAGACGCACACCCGCGACCGGACCCGAGAACGGCAGACCGGAGATCTGCGTCGACGCGGATGCGGCGTTGATGGCGAGAGCGTCGTAGAACTCGCCGGGAGCGATCGACATCACCGTGATGACGACCTGGACCTCGTTGCGGAGGCCGTCGACGAACGACGGACGCAGCGGGCGGTCGATCAGACGGCAGACGAGGATCGCCTCGGTGGAGGGGCGGCCCTCACGACGGAAGAACGAGCCGGGGATCTTGCCGGCGGCGTAGGAGCGCTCCTCGACGTCGACCGTCAGCGGGAAGAAGTCGAACCCTTCGCGCGGGTGCTTGCCTGCGCTGGTGGCCGAGAGGAGCATGGTCTCGCCGTCGAGGTAGGCGGCGACTGCGCCCTGAGCCTGCTGCGCGAGGCGGCCGGTCTCGAAGCGGATGGTGCGGGTGCCGAAGCGGCCGTTGTCGAGAACGGCCTCGGTGGCGGTGATTTCAGGACCTTCCAAGAGGTCTCTCCTTCTTTGTTTAGACTCGCGAATCCATGTGACGCGCGAGCGCATTCAAGAGGAGCGGATACAGCAGGGTTCGGGCGCGCGGGCACTCCCGCGAACATCGCCTGCGCTGGCCACCAGTAGAAAGCCACCCGACATCTCCGTGCCGAGGAACCCACCACAGGGGACCAGCTTCTCCGCCGCTCGCTCCATGAGTCGATATGAAATTGTGCGATCGACACAGGTCGACCTCCTCCACCCTATCAGCGAGGCCCGCGGAATCCCGCGCCACGACCCGCTCAGCGGATCGGTCACGTCCCGGCCATGAGGCGTTCACCGCCCGGATGCCGTGACGTGAGCGGCATCCGCTGTGCTGGGGCGATGCGCATGTCAGTGATCGGCTGCGGCTACCTCGGTGCCGTGCATGCCGCCGCCATGGCCTCGATCGGACACGACGTCGTCGGCATCGACGTGGACGAGGGGAAGGTCGCCGCATTGGCCGCGGGGACCGCGCCGTTCTTCGAGCCTCGACTCACCGAGCTGCTCACGGACGGCCTGGCTTCGGGTCGGCTGCGGTTCAGCAGCCGGATGGCGGATGCCGCGGGTGCGGACGTGCACTTCCTCGCGGTCGGCACGCCGCAGACGGCCGGAGGACATGCGGCGGATCTGCGGTACGTCGACGCCGCCGTGGAGGACCTCCTCCCCCACCTCCGCCCCGGCGACGTCGTGGCGGGCAAGTCGACCGTCCCGGTGGGCACCGCCGCGCGACTGGCCGAGCGCCTGATGGGCACGGGAGCGGCACTGGTCTGGAATCCGGAGTTCCTCCGCGAGGGATGGGCCGTCCACGACACGCTCACGCCGGACCGGCTCGTGGTCGGCGCCGCACCGGACGCGGACGGCGACCGGGCGGTCGACGTGCTCCGTGAGGCCTACGCCGCCGCGATCGAGACGGGCACGCCGTTCCTGGTGACGGATCTGGCCACGGCCGAACTCGTCAAGGGAGCGGCCAACGCCTTCCTCGCCACCAAGATCTCGTTCATCAACGCGATGGCGGAGATCGCCGAGGCGGCCGGAGCCGACGTCACGCTCCTCGCCGATGCGCTCGGACACGACGGCCGCATCGGGCGGCGCTACCTCGGCTCAGGAATCGGCTTCGGCGGCGGCTGCCTCCCCAAGGACATCCGCGCCTTCGCCGCCAGGGCGGAGGAGCTCGGGCGCGGTGAGGCCGTGGGATTCCTCCGCGAGGTCGACGCCATCAACCTGCGGCGACGCGACCGGGCGGTGCAGCTCGTCGTCGATGCACTGGGCGGCCTGGTCTTCGGGCGCCGGATCGCGGTGCTGGGTGCCGCCTTCAAGCCCTTCAGCGACGACATCCGCGACTCACCGGCCCTCGACGTCGCCGTCCGCCTGCGGGGACTCGGCGCCGATGTCGTGGTGACCGACCCTGCGGCGATCGACAACGCCCGGGCCGCGCATCCGCAGCTCGGCTATGCACAGGAGCGCGACGACGCGCTGCGCGAGGCCGACGCCGTCGTGATCGTCACCGAGTGGGATGAGTACCGACGCGACCTCTCCCCCGCGCACGCCGGCGGCCTCGTGCGCGGACGGATCATCATCGACGGGCGCAACTGCCTCGATGCCGCCGCATGGCGCGCTGCCGGCTGGCAGTATCACGGCATGGGGCGGCGCTGAGGCAGTCCCTTCAGCTGACCGACACCCCGCGGGCCGCGGAGGACCGGCCGAGGTAGACGTAGTCGTCGTGCTTCGCCGAGCGGCCGTCGCCCGCGGCTCGACCGTGCAGACGGCGCCACACCCACGGCAGGGCATGCCGCCGCCACCACACGCCGGCGCCGATCGTCTCGTTCTCGTGCAGGGCGGCATCGAGCACACCGAGGGCATCGGCGTCCGGAACGCCGAGGACCTCGGCCGCGCGGTACGCGAGGAAGCGGTGTCCTCGACTGCTCAGGTGCACGAGGTCCTCGCCCCAGTTCGGGCGATCCGGCAGCGAGGGATGCAGATCCGTGTCGATCAGGATCGCACCGGTGCGCGCGGCGATCCCCGCCAGTGCGGTCGCGAACGCGGAGAACCTCCGCGTGTAGATGGAGGCGGCCCGCCGACCGGGCAGGAACGGCGTGACCAGCACCACGTCAGCCCCGATCCCGCGGAGCCGGACCACCGCGTCCTCGAGGCGCAGAGCCAGCGCGGCGACGTTCACGCGGTGCTTCACCAGGTCGTTCGCGCCGACGAGGATCGACACCAGGTCCGGTCGCAGTTCGAGCGCCCGCTCCAGCTGCGTCCCGCAGACGTCGCCGACGCGCTTGGAGCGGATCGCGAGGTTCGCGTAGTGCAGGCCGCCGCGAGCGGCGAGCAGCAGCGCGAGGCGGTCGGCCCATCCCCGCAGGGCGCCGTCCGGTGCAGGATCGCAGAGACCCTCGGTGAGCGAATCCCCGAGGGCGACGTAACGGTGCCACCGCCGCGGCGAGACGGGTGCCGAGGCCTCCGGACGTACCACGCGGCGAGCGCGGGCGCCGGCATCCACCCGATGCAGCATCCGCGCGTCCTCGAAGTGCCCGAGGAGCTGGTCGCACACGCTCGACCAGCTGCGGCCCTGCACGGCTTCGCGTCCTGCCTCGCCGAAGGCTCGCCTCTTGCGCGCATCTCCGGCGAGGTCCGCGACGCGCATCCGCAGGTCGTCGAGATCGCCCGGCCGGTACAGCCAGCCGTCGATGCCCATCCGCACGAGGTCGAGCGGACCTCCACGGCCGGTCGCGATGACGGGGACGCCGCTCGCGTGGGCCTCCTGCAGGGTCTGACCGAAGGTCTCGCTCTCCCCCGGGTGCACGAACAGGTCGAACGACGCCATCGCCGCGGCGAGCGCCTCTCCGCCGAGGTGTCCGAGGAAGAGGGCATCCGGCAGCAGGCTCTCCAGCCGCGCACGGCTCGGTCCGTCGCCCACGATCACGAGTCGCGTGCCGGGCACACCGTTCAGCGCGGCGAGGTCCTCGACCTGTTTCTCCGGTGCGAGCCTGCCCACGTAGCCGATCACGACGTCGGCTCCCCAGGCAGCGCGCAGCGCACCGTCGCGGCGGGAGGGCTGGAAGCGCTCGGCATCCACTCCGCGACCCCAGCGGCGCACACGGTCGATGCCGAGCGAGGCCAGCTGCTGCGCCGACTCAGCCGAGGGCGCGAGCGTCAGCGTCGCCCGCCGGTGGAGCCGGGCGATGTGCGTCTGAGCGATCCCCGTGGTCGCCGCGATGCCATAGCGCTCGGTGTAGGCCGCGACGTCGGTCTGATAGGCCGCGACGGATGCCACGTCGAGGCGTTCCGCCGCGAGCACGCCGCGCCACCCGAGGGCGAAGGGCGAGGCGAGATGGACGACGTCCGGCTGGAAGCGGCGCAGGGCGGCCGCGACGCGGTGGGCCGTCGAGGTGCCGACCCGGACGTTCCGGTAGCCCGGCAGCGCGAGGCTCGGGATCGCCTCGATGCGCGCACCGTCCACGGTCTCGGGGATGCCGACGGCCGCGGGGGCGATCACGTGCGCATCGTGCCCCCGGCTCTCGAGGTGCCGCAGGATCTGCAGCACCGATCCGGTCACGCCGTTCATGTGCGGAAGGAAGGACTCCGTGACGATCGCTACTCTCACACCCTCAGGATGACGGCGACCGCGTGCGGGAATCTCCGGAATCGGCCTTCGCCACCAGATGTTCACCGGATGCTGGAGCGCAGGTCACCGGCTATCCGGTCTTTGGTTCCCGTTCACCCTCTGCGTGCACAGTGAGCCCGTGCCGACCGACGTGCTCACCGAATCGCTCACCGGACCGTGGAGCCTGGTGCTGATGAGCCTCCTCGTCCTCGGGGATGCCTTCTTCGTGGTCGTCCCCGGCGAGGTCGCGGTGACCGCGCTCGGGGCGCTCGCGGTCACGAACGGTGCGCCGGCCCTCTGGGCGGTGATCGTGTGCGCCGCTGTCGCCGCCGCGCTCGGAGACGCGTGCTGCTATCTGATCGGACGTCTGGTCGGCATCGAACGCTGGCGCTGGATGCGCGCGCCCCGCGTGCGGCAGGCGCTCGAGTGGGCCGGACGACGCCTCGAGAGCGGCACGGCCACAGTGCTCTTCACAGCGCGCTTCGTGCCGTTCGCCCGGCTCGCGATCAACCTGGTGGCCGGGGCATCGCGGATCCATCCCCCGCGCTATCTCGCGCTCGTCGGGATAGCCGCGACCGCCTGGGCGGTCTACCAGGCGGCGGTGGGCGCCGCCGTCGCCGCGATCGTCCCCGGAGGACCTCTCGTCGCCGTGCCGGTGTCTATCGTCGTCGCGATCGGCGTCGGAGCCCTGATCGACCTCGCGCTGCGCCGCAGCCGCCGCTGACCTCCCCCTCACGGCGACCGTGCTCTAGGCTCAGAGCATGAGCACCGAAGAAGGCGCCACCTCCTCCGAGGAGATGAAGCGCAAGTTCAAGGAAGCGCTCGAGAAGAAGAACGCGCAGCACCGGCAGGGCGAGTCGCACCTCGACGGCGACTCCGCCGTGCACGGCGCGGCCGCCCCGCAGACGCGGCGCGAGTTCCGACGCAAGAGCGGTTGACCACATGGATGCGGGGGCCGGAATCATCCGGCCCCCGCATCCCTCTCTCTCCGCTCAGCTTCTCTCTCGGATCAGCGCTGCGCAGCGCGGTCCCTGGCACGCTGCTCCTTCGCCGCCATCTCCGATACCGCCGACTCGCTGAGCTCCTGCACACCGACGGCGTGCGGAGCGTCCGACATCCCGTGCCCGTCGACGCCGTCCATCATCGACTCG
Organism: Microbacterium sp. A8/3-1; assembly: GCF_040267695.1. NCBI lineage: Bacteria > Bacillati > Actinomycetota > Actinomycetes > Micrococcales > Microbacteriaceae > Microbacterium > Microbacterium sp. A8/3-1. The sequence goes on from NZ_CP158357.1 coordinate 1,069,391, forward strand.
TCGAACGGGAGCTCCCCGTTGAGCACGCGGCGCGTGCGGTCACGGTCGATCTGCTTGGTCCAGGTGCCGATGAGGAGCGTCGCGACAGCGTTGCCCGTGAAGTTCGTCAGTGCGCGACCCTCCGACATGAAGCGGTCGATGCCGACGATGACTCCGACGCCGTCGACCAGGTCCGGCCGGTACGCCTGCAGTCCGCCCGCCAGCGTGGCGAGCCCTGCACCCGTGACGCCGGCGGCGCCCTTGCTCGCGATGATCATGAAGACGAGCAGGCCGATCTGCTCGCCGATGGACATCGGCTGGCCTATGCCCGTCGCGATGAACAGCGAGGCCATCGTCAGGTAGATCGCCGTGCCGTCGAGGTTGAACGAGTAGCCGGTCGGCACCGTGATGCCCACCACGGGCTTGGAGACGCCGACGTGCTCCATCTTCGCGATCAGCCGCGGCAGCGCGGACTCCGAGGACGAGGTGCCGACGATCAGCAGGTACTCGCGCCCCAGGTACTTCATGAGCGAGAAGATGTTGACCCGCGTGACGGTCCAGAGCAGCGTGCCCAGCACCACGACGATGAACAGGATGCAGGTGACGTAGAACGCGCCCATCAGGATGCCGAGGCTCCAGATCGCCGAGATGCCGGTCTTGCCCACGACGGCCGCGATCGCACCGAAGGCACCGATCGGCGCCAGCCAGAGGATCATGCCGAGGATGCGGAACACCAGCTTCTGCAGCTGCTTGACCGCCTCCATGATCGGAGCACCGCGCTCGCCGAGACCCTGCAGGGCGAAACCGACGAGGAGGGCGATGAACAGCACCTGCAGCACGCTCTCGCCGGTGAAGGCGCCGAAGAACGTCGCGGGGATGATCCCGAGGATGAACTCCTGGGTGGTCTTCGCCTCGGTCGCACCCTCGGGATCGTACGTGGAGGCAGCCATGTCGAGCCCGGATCCCGGGTGGATGATGTTGCCGACGACCAGGCCGATCGCGAGGGCGAAGGTCGACATGATCATGAAGTACAGCAGGGCGAGCCCGCCGATCTTCCCGACCGTCGCCGCCTTCGCGATGGATCCGACTCCGACGACGATGGTGCAGAAGATGATCGGCGCGATCATCATCTTGATCAGCGCCACGAATCCCTTGCCGAGAGCCTCGAACCCCTGTCCGACCTCGGGCCAGATGAGTCCGACGAGGGCGCCGAGCACGACCGCGATGATCACCGACACGTACAGCCAGGTGTGCCGGTCCCAGGACTGCTTGCCACGCCGCGAGTTGAACCCCGGCAGACGGAACCCCGTTGTGATGGCCATGTTTCCTCCTTGATCATGAACGTCTTCGTGTCATGTGTGCGGCGGCATCCTCGTCGCCGATGAGATTCACCGTCGCGGACTTCACACCGCGACGCGATTTGTGGTCGTATTGGTCACTACCGAGAGCGCCGACGACCGGAGGATGCGATGGCACACGCCTCTGACGGCCGCAGCACCGCGTCGCGCGTGTTCGTCGTGCTCCTCGGGGTCGCGGTCGTCATCGGCGCCCTCGTCGCGGTCTACCTCGTCGTGGAGGCGCAGCGCGCCATCCGCGCCGAGGCCGAGAGGGTCACGGCGGCAGCCGCCATCTCGCTCGCCGCGTCGCCGGATGTCGTCTCCTCGCTGAGCGAAGGAGACGAGGGCGCAGCGACACGTCTGCTCGAGCCCTACGCGATGACGGTCGTGGAGGACGCCGGACTCGACTTCATCACGGTCATGACCGTGGAGGGCGTACGGGTCACCCACCCCGACGTCGCGCAGATCGGCGGGCGCTATCTCGGCACGATCCCCACGACCCCCCAGATGCTCACCGAGGAGTTCACCGGCACCCTCGGGCCCTCGGTCCGCACGATCGTGCCGGTCGTGGACGCCGACGACACCCTGATCGGCTGGGTGGCGGCGGGCGTGACGACCGAGTCGATCACCGACACGCTGATCCGCCGTCTCCCCCTCACGCTCGGGATCACCGTGGGACTCGTCGCGCTCGGGGCAGGCGGAGCCCTGATCGCGCGCCGGGTCACCCGGCGCATCGCCGGCGACCTTCCACCCGGCCAGGTGCGTGATGCCGTGTCGTCGTACGAATCCATCCGGACCCTGGGCGAGGCACTGCGCGCCCAGACCCACGAGCACGGGAACCGGATGCACACCGCCGTCGCCCTGCTCGAGCTCGGGCGGAGCGACGAGGCGATCGAGATCCTCACCGAGACCTCGCGGCAGAGCCAATCCCTCGTCGACCAGGTCACAGCACGGCGCCAGGGCGACCCCGCGGTCGGTGCCCTCCTGCTGGGGAAGGCGTCTCAGGCGAAGGAGCGCGGCATCGACTGGCGTGTGCGCATCGATCCGGAGACCCCGCGCTCGCCGCTGTCGACGGTCGACAGCGTGTCGGTGCTCGGCAACCTCGTCGACAACGCGATGGATGCCGCGGCGGAGTCCGACGACCGCTGGGTGGCCGTCTCGCTCACGCCCGGCGCGGACGGCGGGATCGTGCTCGAGGTCTCGGACAGCGGACCTGGCGTCCCGATCGACCGCCGCGAGCAGATCTTCCAGCAGGGCTTCTCGACGAAGCCCGCTGATGCGCAGGGCCGAGGCATCGGCCTGGCGCTCGTGCGGTCGGTCGTCACGGGTGTCGGCGGCTCGGTGACGCTGGAGGGCGATCCCACGACCTTCCGCGTCATCCTGCCCGCAGCGGGAGCGCGGAGGCGCCGTTCATGATCCGGACGCTCATCGTCGACGACGACGCTCTGACCCTCGAACTCCATCGCGACTACCTCGCACGCCTCGACGGGTTCGAGGCCTCCGGAGAGTGCAGCGGAGCACGCGCCGCGGTGAGCGCGGTGCTGGATCGCCGGGGCGCGGACGCCTTCGACCTGGTCCTGCTCGACATCACGATGCCGGACGGCTCCGGTATCGATGTCCTGCGGGCTCTCCGTGCCAGGGCGGCCTCGGTCGACGTCATCGCGATCACCGGGGTGCGCGATGCGGAGACCGTGCGGCAGATGGCGGCTCTGGGCGTCTTCCAGTACCTCGTGAAGCCATTCCCGTTCGCGGTGTTCAAGGAGCGGATGGAGCAGTACCGCTCGTACCGGGATCAGGCCCGCACCACCGACGGCGAGGCGACGCAGGCCGAGATCGATGCGCTGCTCGGCCGCGCGACCGGCACGATCCTGCTGCCCAAGGGCCTGTCGGCAGCGTCCTTGGATCGCGTGACCTCTGCGCTGCGCGCGATGGGTCCGCTGTCGGCGAGCGAGGCGGCCGAGCGTCTGGGCATGTCCCGCGTCGCCGTGCGGCGCTACCTCGAGCATCTTGCCGCCGAGGGCGTGCTCCTCCGGACGGCGCGATACGGCGCGCGCGGACGCCCCGAGACCGAGTACCACTGGAACCGGGGCACCGGCGACGACGCCTGACGACTCAGCGCGGAAGGCGTCCCGCGTGCAGTACCCCTTCGGGGTCGACGGCGGCGCGGACAGCGCGCAGCCGATCGAGGTCGGCCGAGGTACCGCCGCGGTCGAGCGTCTGTCCCGGCCCCAGGAAGGTCGGCACCGTACGCGAGGCCTCTGCGTGCGCCAGTACATCGACGAACCCCGCGAGACTCGCGTCTCCCGGTTCGCGGGGCGCGCCGGGGAACAGCGGCGCGAGCGCGTGCAGCAGCCAACCCGCCGAAGCCAGGCTCGCGAAGCCGCTGCGCCGTGGCGCGTCGAGCGCGCCGCCCAGCATCCGGATGTCGATCCCGATGATCGGAGCCTGCTCCGGCAGCTCGCGGAACTCCACGAGCGCATCGATCGTGGCGTCGTCCAACGTCGTGAGCGCCATGGACGCGCCACGGCCAGGGGTCGGCTCTGTCGGTTCGTTCGATGCCGCCACGAGGGCCGCCGGCGAAGTGGCTCCCGTCGTCTCGTGCTGCACCGCGCCGGCACGGCGGACCCGATCGATGAGCTCGTCCGCTGAGCCGTCGACAGACAACGCCTGTACCTCGAGGAAGCTGCGCCCGCGGATCGCCTCCGGCAGCTGTGGCGCGTCGGGCATGCGCATCGAGTTCATGAACACGTTGAGCGACGCCGGTGCGTCGGCCGCGAGGTCGCGCACGGCGCGGATCACCGCGGCGGCATCCGCCACGTCGAAAGTGAGGCTCGCACCCCACAGTGCCGGCGTGCGCACGAGATCGATCTCGAGGGCCGTGACGATGCCGACGACGCCGCCCGCGCCGCGCAGTGCCCACAGGAGATCCGGATCGCTGTCGTCGTCGAGGCGCTGGTGGGTGCCGTCGGCGCGCAGCACCCAGGCGGCGCGCAGGTTGTCGGAGCCGAGCCCCGCCGTGCGGCTGAACCACGAGTGCCCGCCACCCAGTGTGTAACCGGCCACGCTGACGACCGGACTCGTGCCGGCCGGAGCCGCCCAGCCGGTGCCCTCGAGGGCGTCGACGACCGCGCCCCAGCGGACACCTGTGCCCACTCGGAGGATCCCGGCATCCACGTCGACATCGAGCTCATCGAATGCCGACATCCGCAAGATGACAGCACCGTCGAGATCACTCGACGCTCCGTGCCCGCTCGGCTGGACGGCGAGGCGGAAGCCCGACGAGCGAGCGGCGCCGAGCAGTGCGTGCAGATCGGCGACATCCGCCGGAGCGGCGACAGCGAGGGGTCGCTGATCGATCGCGAGGTTCCATGGCTGCCGCGCCTCATCGAACCCGGCATCACCGGGACGGAAAAGGGAGCCGCTCAGTCGGTCGCGAAGGGCATCGAACGAGGAGATCGAGGTCATGACGCCACGGTAGGACATCCCTCGGACATTCGACCATACCCGGTGATAGCCTCGTGCCGAATGTCCTCAGGGCGGGGTGCGATTCCCCACCGGCGGTATCACGGCAGGGCCGTGGAGCCCGCGAGCGGACCCCACGGTGGGGTCTGCAGACCCGGTGCGATTCCGGGGCCGACGGTCACAGTCCGGATGGAAGAGGACGAGAGGGAGCAGTCATCATGCCCAGAATCGCCATCGTCGCCGCGCAGTGGCACGCCGAGATCGTCGACCAGGCCGTCGAATCCTTCGAGGGAAGGCTCGCGTCACTCGGCTTCGACGACGTCAGCATCCTCCGGGTACCCGGGGCCTTCGAGATCCCGCTGCACGCGCAGCGGCTCGCCCGCAGCGGTCGAGTCGACGCCATCGCCACCTGCGCGCTCGTCGTCGACGGCGGCATCTACCGCCATGACTTCGTGGCTTCCACGGTCGTGGATGCGCTGATGCGCGTGCAGCTGGAGACGGACGTGCCCGTGTTCTCGGCGGTCCTCACGCCGCACAACTTCCACGAGCACGACGAGCACCGCGAGTACTTCCGCCGTCACTTCTCCGTCAAGGGCGCCGAGCTCGCCGACGCGGTCGTGAAGACGCTCGCCGGACTCGACGCCCTCGCCTGATCGGCAGCGGAGGCGAACAGTCGCCTCACTCCCCCGCGAGACCGCCCAGCAGGTGGCCGAACGACCGGCCCTCACCGAGGTACGTCGCCGGGTCGAACGGGTCGGCGGCCGAGGTGGCGTCGCGTCGGGCCACCGCATCCGCGAGCTCCCGCGCGCCCTTCTCGACGCGCTTCGCGAGCGGAGCGACGTCGTCGCCGGACCCTCCCCAGTCGCTGGAGGCCGCGAACACGCCGGTCGAGACGGCGTCGGCATGCAGGTAGGCGAACAGCGGACGGATCGCGTAGTCGATCGCCAGCGAGTGCCGGGCGGTCCCGGCGTTCGCGCCGATGAGGACCGGCTTCCCGGTGAGCGCGTCGGGATCGAGCACGTCGATGAACGACTTGAACAATCCCGAGTAGCTGGTCGAGAAGATGGGCGTCACCACGATGAGCGCGTCGGCCGACACCACCGTGTTGATCGCCGTCTCCAGCGCCGGCGGCGCGAATCCGGTGAGCAGGTTGTTGGTGATGTCATGCGCGTAGTCGCGCAGCTCGATCACGTCGACGCTCGTCTCGATGTCGTGCTCGCGGAGCGCCTTCACCGTCTCGGCGGCCAGCCGATCGGCGAGCATCCGCGTGGACGAGGGATTCGAGAGACCGGCCGACACGACGGCGATGCGACGCACGGTCATCTCAGGCCTCCTTCCGGCTGAGCCCGAACGCGGCACCGGCCGGAGCCGGGGTGTCCTGGTAGGGCGAGTCGCCGGTCAGGTTGTCGCCGCGGTTGGCACCGGGGCGCGCCTGGCGGGTGGGCCCGTCGCCGAACTCCGCCTTCACGCGCGCGGCGTGGGTGGGAGCATCCGGCACGGTCTCCGGGCGACCCTGCGCGAGTTCCTTCCGCAGCACGGGCACGACCTCGGAGCCGAGGATGTCGAGCTGCTCGAGAACGATCTTGAGCGGAAGCCCGGCGTGGTCGATCAGGAAGAGCTGACGCTGGTAGTCGCCGTAGTGCTCGCGCATGGCGGCGTAGCGATCGATGATCTGCTGCGGCGACCCCACGGTGAGAGGCGTCATCTCGGTGAAGTCCTCCATGCTCGGACCGTGGCCGTAGACGGGCGCGTTGTCGAAGTACGGACGGAACTGGTTCGCCGCGTCCTGCGAGTTCGCGGCCATGAACACCTGACCGCCGAGACCGACGATGGCCTGCTCCGGGGTGCCGTGCCCGTAGTGCGCGTAGCGCTGACGGTACAGCTCGATGAGGCGCTGGTAGTGCTCCTTCGGCCAGAAGATGTTGTTCGCGAAGAAGCCGTCGCCGTAGTAGGCCGCCTGCTCGGCGATCTCCGGGGTGCGGATGGATCCGTGCCAGACGAAGGGCGCGATGCCGTCGAGGGGCCGCGGCGTGGACGTGAAGCCCTGCAGCGGGGTGCGGAACTTGCCCTCCCAGTCGACGACGTCCTCACGCCACAGCTTGTGCAGCAGGGCGTAGTTCTCGATCGCGAGAGGGAGTCCCTGACGGATGTCCTGGCCGAACCACGGGTACACCGGTCCGGTGTTCCCGCGACCGAGCATGAGGTCCATGCGGCCGTCGGACACGTGCTGCAGCATCGCGTACTCCTCGGCGATGCGCACCGGGTCGTTCGTCGTGATGAGCGTGGTCGAGGTCGAGACGATCAGACGCTCGGTCTGCGCGGCGAGGGCGGCGAGGAAGGTCGTGGGGCTCGAGGACCAGAACGGCGGGTTGTGGTGCTCGCCGATCGCGAAGACGTCGAGTCCGACCTCTTCGGCGTGCGTGGCGATCGTCAGCGTCGCCTTGATCCGCTCCTGCTCGCTGGGGGTGATGCCCGTGGTGGGATCGCGGGTGATGTCGCTGACCGACATGATGCCGAACTGCATCGCCTGCGCGCCTGACTGCTCGCTCATGATTGCTCCATTTTCCTCGAAGCGGATGACGGTGCATCCGTTTCTATTCATTTGAATGTATATGAGTCAACGCGATGCGGCCAACTTTATTCCCGACGGTAGCCTCGAAGGATGAGCAACGCAGCCGCGGCCCCTTCCGGTCCCCCGACCGGGTCGACGGCACGCCCTCGGCGCCGCGTCCCGTTCTGGGACAACGCCCGCTACGCGTGCATCGTGCTGGTGGTGCTGGGCCACGCGATCCAGCGGCTCATCTACGACTCCGACATCGCCTTCGCGTTCTACCTGGCCCTCTACGCCTTCCACATGCCGGCGTTCGCGATCATCTCGGGATACTTCTCGAAGTCCGGGTCGCCGACCAGGACGCAGATGGCCAGAGTCATCACCGACATCCTGGTGCCGTACCTCATCTTCGAGGTGCTGTGGACGCTCACCAAGTGGCTCGTGGAGGGCCAGGCGAACCCGAACATCACCAAGCCGTCCTGGACGCTGTGGTTCCTGCTGGCGCTGGGGATCTTCCGGCTGGTCCTCCCCTACCTCGCTCTGCTCCGCTGGCCGCTGGCCTGGACGATCGTGATCTCGATCGGCGTCGGGTACCTGCCGAACGTCGACAGCACCTTCTCGCTCTCGCGCACGCTGGGCCTCCTCCCGTTCTTCGCGTTCGGGTGGTGGCTCCGGGAGCGCGACATCGTCGCCCGATTCCGCCTCCTCGACTTCCGCCCCTGGTGGGTGCGCGTCGTCGCCGTCGCCGTTCTCGCGGCCACGGGCTGGGCGGCCTGGAACTGGCTCCCCGTGTGGCAGGCGATCGACCTGCGTCACTGGCTCTTCTACGAGGACTCCTACGCCGACCTCGGCGGTGAGCAGTGGTGGGCCGGCGGTCTCCGGTTCGCGCTGATGCTCCTCGCCGTCGTGCTCTGCGCGGCGTTCTTCGCGCTCATCCCCCGCGGGACCTACTGGTGGACGCACTTCGGCCAGTACACGATGTACGTGTTCCTCCTGCATTCGTTCGTGCTGTACCCCTTCCGCGAATCGGGCGCCCTGCGCGACCTCGAACCGACGTGGATCTGGCTGCCTCTCGTCACGATCCTGTCCGTCGTCGTCGCACTGGCCCTGGCGACGAAACCCGTCCGCTGGCTCTTCCGTCCGCTCGTCGAACCGCGCCCGAAATGGCTTTTCGCCGACCCCGCTCTCGCCTCCCGCGAGGGGCGGAGGAACGACCCGACCGGATCGCGGCGGCCGCGATAGCCTGAACGGATGCTCCGCGCCTCGACCATCCGCGATCAGATCGTCCAGCAGGCGGAGGAATCCGGCTTCGACGCGCACGGACTGCACGTCCTCATCGGCACGGATACCGCGGAGCACCGCTGGACCCCCGACGTCCGCGAGGACAGCCATTCCGTCGCGAAGGCCGTCTGCGTCCTCGCCGCCGGCATCGCCTCGGATGAGGGGCTCATCGATCTCGACGCCCCGGTCGGCACGTACGTCGACGACATCGATCTCGGACCCGGCGTCGATCGCGTGACGCTCCGCCGTCTCCTGAGCATGTCGAGCGGCATCGATCTGCCCTGGTCGGAGACCATGATGACCGATTGGCCCGATCTCGCGATCGAGTTCCTCGGCCGGCCGTCGCGAGGGTCCGTCTTCCAGTACTCCAACGCCAGCACCTATACGGCGATGACGGTGCTCGCCCGCCGCGTCGGCGACATCGCCGAGTATCTCGATCCGCGCCTCTTCCGTCCGCTCGGCATCCGCGACGTCGCCTGGGAGCGCTGCCCGAACGGCCGGATCATCGCCGGCGGAGGGCTCGCGCTGCGCACCGAGGAGCTCGCGCGCATCGGGGCTCTGATCCGCGACCGCGGGATGCGGGAGGGGTCCAGGCTGGTGTCGGCGGAGTGGATCGCCGCGATGCACTCCGACTGGGTGGTGGCGGGATCGACTCCCGGCTACGACCGCTACGCGCTCGCGGGCTGGGGTGGACCGGGTGGTGCGTGGCGGCTGCACGGCGCGCACGGCCAGCTGATCATCTTCGTGGACGACGCCGTGGTCACCATCACCGCGAACGATCACCTGGGCGCCGACGCCATGGCGGCCGCCGTCGTACAGATGCTCGCGAGCTGACGACCGCCTAGGCGAAGAGCTCGGCGCCCACGTAGGAGCCGGGCTTCACTCCCGCGGGGACCGCCCAGATGCCGGAGCCGACATGACGGATGTACTCGTTGAGGAGATCGGTCGAGAGGCGTCGCTGCAGGGTGATGAACTGCTCGGGGTCGCGCTGGTAGGACAGGAAGAAGAGCCCGGCGTCGAGCCTGCCCAGCTCGTTGTTCCCGTCGACGTAGTTGTAGCCGCGGCGGAGGATGCGGATGCCCTCGTTCTGCTCGGGGTGGGCGAGGCGCACATGGCTGTTCGCGTCGATCGACGCGCCGCCGAAGTCGGGTGCCGTGAACTCGTCGCCTCCGGAGAGCGGCGCGCCCTCCCCCTTGTCCCGGCCGATGATCGTGTCCTGCTCGGCGAGACGCACGCGATCCCAGGTCTCGATGAGCATGGCGATCTTGCGTGCCACCAGGTAGGAACCGCCAGCGAGCCAGGCCGGCTCGTCGTCGGATGCGACCCACACGTGATCCTCGAGCGCGGCCGCGTCGTCGGCCAGGATGTTCGCCGTGCCGTCCTTGAACCCGAAGAGGTTCCGCGGTGTCGCCTGCGCGGCGGTGGTGCGCGACGTCTTTCCGAACCCCAGCTGCGACCAGCGCAGCCGCGCACGGCCGAACGCGATCCGGCTGAGGTTGCGGATCGCGTGCACCGCCACCTGCGGGTCGTCGGCGCACGCCTGGACGCAGAGATCGCCGTGCGACGCCTGCGGGTTCAGGTCGTCTCCGAGGAAGGCCGGCAGGCGCTCCAGGCCGGCCGGGCGGAGCGCGGCGATCCCATAGCGATCGCCGTCCTCGTTCTCGAACAGCCCGGGTCCGAAGCCGAAGGTGATCGTGAGGCCTGCGGCCGGAAGCCCCAGCGCCTCGCCGGTGTCGTCGGGAGGCGCCTCCGCCGGACCGCCGACTGCGCCGCTGGCGCTCACCTCGAGCCCCTGCGTCATGCGGGCCGCCGCGTACGACCAGTCCTGCAGCAGGGAGATCAGGTCGTCGCGGTCGGTGCGCGGCATCATGTCGAAGCTCGCGAAATGCAGGTGGTCCTGCACGGAAGTCGTGATCCCGGCCTGATGCTCGCCGAAGAACTCGTGCACGGGCTGCGCGTCGGCGTGCGCTCGCGCGCGCCCGATCGCCACACCGCCCGCGATGCCGGCACCGCCACCCACCGCCAGTCCTGCGACGCCGCCTCCGATGGCGAGGCCCAGCAGGCCGCGCCTGCTCAGACCCGACGGAGGGGATGCCGCAGCCGTCTCGGCGGTCGCCGTCTCGGCCGCGGCATCCTCTTCTGGTTCGTTCACGTCCGTGATCGTATCGGCTCGGGCGATCAGTCGAGGACCGTGCCGGTCAGCTGCGAGAGCGGCTCGGCCAGGGCGTTGATCAGATCGGTGAACTCGCGCTTGTCGGCTTCGGTGAGCTCCGAGTAGCCGACGAAACCGTCGGTCAGCGAACCGTGGGCGGCCAGCGACTCCTCGAGAGCCGCGTAACCGGCCTCGATCTCCGACACGAGCGCCTTGCCGTCATCGCCCTGCGCCGCGGCGAAGTCCTGCACGAGGGAGAACGCCATCTTCGAGCCCTCGACGTTCGCGGCGAAGTCGTACAGGTCGGTTCCCGACCACCAGTCCTCCTCGCCGGAGATCTTGCCCGTCGCGACCTCGTCGAGCAGCGCGATCGCACCGTTGGAGATGCCGCCGATGCCCTGGTCCTCGAGCGCGGTGGTGAAGTCGTCCGAGTGCACGTAGTCGTAGAGCTCCTGCGCATCGGCGAGCAGCAGGTCGCCGAAGTCGGCCCGCTCCGCTGGGGGCGACGGCGCCCAGTCCTGCCAGGCGGGAGTCTCGCCGTCGGCGTTCAGCGCATCCTGCGCCGGCACCCAGAGGTCCTTCTCGATGCGGTGGAAACCGGTCCAGTCCAGGCCCTCGGCGACGGCGTCGACCTCGCGGTAGTCGATGCGCGGGTCGAGGTCCCCGAGCGCCTCGGCGACCGGCTCGATGCGCTCGTAGTACGCGCGCACCTGCGGGAACAGCGCGCGGGCCGTCTCGTCGTCGCCCGACTCGTACGCGGCGACGAAGTCCTCGACCGCGGGGACCAGCTGGCCGACCTGGTCCTTCACGAAGGCCGCGTACAGGTCGACGGCCGCCTTCTTCTGCTCGGCGTCGGGGCCGTCGACGGCCACACGGTCGCCCGTGACGGTGAATGCGGTCTTCCCGACGCCCTCGCCGATCATGCCCGGCTTGCAGAGCGTGAAGTAGTCGCCGGGCTGCGCCACGACCGTCAGCGTGCGGGATGCCGCGGGTGCGATGTTCTCGACCTCGCCGACGATGCGCAGTCCGTCTTCTGCGAGCAGGTAGAACTCGGAGACCTGATCGGTGTCGTTCTTCACGTCGAACGTGAGCGTCCCGCTCTTCGCCGTCGCCGCGGACACGGCGCAGCCGGCATCCGTGGAGGAGACGTCGAAGGCCGCTGCGGCGCCGACGTCGCTCTTCGCGACGCAGCCGCTCAGGACGAGCGCGGCGGCGCCCGTGGCGGCCACCGCCCCGAGGATCCGGTGGAAGGTGGTCATGCTGCTCCTTGTGGTGAGTGAGATGCCGTTGCGAGCTGCGGATCCGTCGACGCGCGGGGCTTCGACGGGCGCCGCGAGCGGAGACCGCGGATGTACAGGGATCCGACGATGAGGATGTAGAGCGTCCAGGCGAGCACCTGCAGCCAGGTCATCGCGGGCATGAACCCGACGGTGGCCTGCAGGATCGCGGCAAGCGGGCCGCCCGGTGCGATCGTCGACGAGACGTCGAAGGCCCAGCCGAAGGGCAGACCGGCCCAGCCGACCGCCACACTGCCGGTGAGCGGGTCGATCGGAGCCGCGGCGGTGAACGGTCCGGGAAGAGCACCGGCTTCCTGCAGGTCCATGAGCGCATAGGCGAGCACGCCCGCTGCGACGATGACCAGGAAGCCGCCGGTCCAGGCGAAGAAGCGGCGCAGGTCCAGCTTCACGGCGCCGCGCGAGATCAGCCAGCCCACGATGACCGCGGCCACGAGACCGAGCAGTGCTCCGAGCACTGCGGAGGGCGCATCGCCGAACGACTGCACCATCGACCACAGCAACAGGGTCGTCTCGATGCCTTCGCGGGCGACCGAGACGAATCCGATCGCGATGAGGGCCCAGAGCCCGCCGGCGGTGAGCGCCCGGTCGATTCCGCCCTCGAGGGTCGCCTTCATCGTGCGCCCCGCGCGCTGCATCCAGAAGATCATCCAGGTGACCATGCCGACGGCCAGCAGCGACAGCGAGCCGCCGATCAGCTCCTGGGCGGTGAAGGTGAGCTCGTACGCGCCGAAGGTGAGCACCGCGCCGATCCCGAGAGCGAGGGCGATCGCGAGCCCGACCCCGGCCCAGAGCTTCGGCAGTGCATCCTGCCGCCCCAGTCGACGGAGGTAGGCGACGAGGATGCCGACGACGAGCGCGGCTTCGAGGCCCTCGCGAAGGCCGATGAGGAAGGTGGCGAGCACGGAATGTTCGACTCTCTTGTGATGACTGAGGTAAGGCATCCCTTACTCACGAGACTCTAGCACTGGGTAATGCGGCGCAACACACGCCCGCCACCCCGGAAGGGCGACGTAGCCTCGGTCCATGGCTGAACTCTCGCTCCCCATCCTCGACCTGTCCCAGCTCGACGAAAGCCCCGAAGCCGCCGCCCGCTTCCGGGACGACCTGCGTGCGGCGACGCACGACGTCGGGTTCTTCTACCTCACCGGCACAGGCATCTCCCCCGAGCTGGAAGCACGGCTGCACCGCGCGGCGCTGGACTTCTTCGCCCTCCCCGAAGCCGACAAGCTCGCGATCGAGAACGTGAACAGCCCGCACTTCCGCGGCTATACGCGCGTCGGCGGAGAGCGGACGCAGGGCAAGGTCGACTGGCGTGAGCAGATCGACATCGGGCCGGAGCGCGAGCCCGTCGAGGACGGACCCGCGTTCAACCGCCTCATCGGGCCGAACCTGTGGCCCGCGGCGCAGCCGGAGCTGCAGGAGATCGTCACCGAGTGGCATGACACCCTGACCGCGATAGCCCGCAAGCTTCTGCGTGCCTGGGCCCTGACCCTCGGAGCAGAGGAGTCGTACTTCGACGAGCCTTTCCGCGACCCCTCCACGCTGATCAAGATCGTGCGCTACCCGGGCTCGCATGAGCCGGAGCCGCAGCAGGGCGTGGGCGCACACAAGGACTCCGGCGTGCTCACGCTGCTGTGGGTCGAGCCGGGCAAGGGCGGTCTGCAGGTCGAACGCGACGGTGAATGGGTCTCGGCTCCTCCCGTCGACGGCGCCTTCGTCGTCAACATCGGCGAGCTGCTCGAGTACGCGACCGGCGGATACCTGAAGGCGACCAACCACCGGGTGATCTCACCCCGGGCACCGGAGGAGCGCATCTCGATCCCGTTCTTCTTCAACCCGGCGCTCGACCAGCAGCTCCCTCTGCTCGAGCTGCCGACGGCGCTCGCCGCCGACGCGACGGGCGTCACCGAGGACCCGAGCAACCCGATCCATGCGACCTACGGCGAGAACGCCATGAAGTCGCGACTGCGGGCACACCCGGACGTCGCGGCGATCCACCACCCCGATCTCGTGGGCGCTCCCGCCTGAGAGCTCAGGGCATCCGCTGGCCGCCGAGCTCGACGATCTCGCGCAGTGCGCGCAGGTGCCCGTCGAAGGCGCTGAGCCCCGCCGCGGTCGAGCGCACCCAGGTGCGCGGGCGGGTGCCCACGTATCCCTTGCGCCCGGTGACGTAGCCGGCCTGCTGCAGATGACTGATCGCCTTGCTGAGCGCGGAGTCGTTCGCCTGCAGTATCTCCGCGAGGGTGGCGAAGTCGAGCTCGATCCCCTCGCCGAGCGACGCCATCAGCGAGAAGCGGATGGGCGTGGAGAAGTTGTCGTCGAGGCGAGTCCTCGGATGCGCGGGACCTCGAGCCTCCACGGGATCAGCCATCATGGCCGCTGACCGTCGCGCACGCGCCGCTCCTCTGGAAGGACGGCGGATCCGATCAGCAGGGCCGCGACCAGGGCGCCGCAGAGGAGGTACGTCGACGTCGCCATCGGCCCCGAATAGACCGTCTGCAGGTTCGCCCACACCATCACCACGACGGTCAGTGCGTACGCCAGGAAATGCGGCCATCGCCAGTATCTGCCGAGGGCAGCCGGTCCGGCATCCGTCCTCCACGCGAAGAACCAGCCGACGACGATCATCATCAGCACCAGCGTCGCGATGGACGTGGTCAGATCATCGCCGATGCCGATCGACAGTGTGGCCAGCCCCAGCAGCAGCCCGACGGATGCCGTGGCGATGCGCGTCGCAAGCGGTATCGGATCGCGCGCGGGACGAGCGGCGGGAGCGCTTCCGCGCGCCTTCCAGAGCTGAACGACTCCGATCCCGCCGAATCCGACGAGCATGATGGCGCCGGGGATGAAGTACGCCCACATCGGTCGCGCCTCGGGTGAGATCAGCAGGGCGAAGAACGTGCCGACGACCGCGAGGGCGAAGAGCACGATGAAGACGGTGTACCACCACTTGGAGCGCGGAGTGCGCCACTGCAGGCCGTTCCGCTCTCCCACGCCCGCGATGATCTGCGATGTGACGAGGAGAAGGAACAGGAGTGGCTGTGCGGCAGAAGACTCCGCCCGCACGACCAGGAGATACGCGGTGAAGATGGCCGCGGTCACCACGGCGGTGGCGATCGACTGCCAGGCGACGGCGCGCCGGTCGATTCGCTCCTCACGGCGCTGCTCGATCACCTCGATCTCGTCGAGGTAGAGTCGTGCGACCTCAGGAGACGGAGGCTCGAGGGGCTCGGATCCCTGCATCGACCGCTGCTCCACGGTGGACCCCCACTCTCTCTTTCCAGATGGAAAGCATTACTACTTTCCTAATGGAAACCTCTTGCGACGTCAACCCTTCCCGCGCACGACGAAGGCCGCCCCACACCGTGGGACGGCCTTCTCAAGAATGTTTTGCGCGATAGTACGCTGGGCGCTCTGCCTTAGCGGCGGAGTCCGAGACGCTCGATCAGCGAACGGTAACGCTCGATGTCGATGTCCTGGAGGTAGCCGAGCAGACGACGGCGCTGACCCACCATGAGGAACAGACCACGACGCGAGTGGTGGTCGTGCTTGTGCTCCTTGAGGTGTTCGGTGAGGTCCTTGATGCGCTGCGTCAGCATCGCGACCTGCACCTCGGGGGATCCGGTGTCACCGGGGTGCGTCGCGTACTCTTCCATGATCGCCTTCTTGGCGTCTGATTCGAGTGGCATAGATGGGATCCCCTTTCAGTTCGTTGCGCGGCGCCCGACGCCTGATGCGAGGGCTCTCTTTATCCGCGGCCGATCAAACGGCAACCTGAAGAGTCTACCAGCCGCGGACTCCCCCGAGTGACATGGCCCCGGCGTGCACCCTTCGACGCTCGGATAGTCTCGGATGGTGCAGATGAGAGCCTTCGAGTGAGCGCAGCGCGCGGACACCTGATCGACCTCACCCCGCTGAAGTCCAGCCCGGCGTTCGCCCGGATGTGGATCGGGTCGACCCTCGCCGGCATCGGCGGGCAGCTCACCATCGTCACCGTGATGCTGCACGTCTTCGCGCTCACCCAGAGCACGTTCGCCGTCTCCATGATCGCCGTCGCCGGGCTTCTCCCCATGATCTTCGCCGGCCTGTACGGCGGGATGCTCGCCGACGCCTTCGATCGGCGCCGCGTCGCTCTCATCGCGGCCACCGTGACCTTCGCCGCCACGGGGCTGCTCGCGACGCTCACCTGGACCGGGAACGAGACGATCTGGTGGCTGTACGTCCTGAGCATCGTCATCTCGGCGGCGAACTCGGTGGGCATGGCGACGCGCACGGCGATCGTGCCGCGCCTCATCCCGCGGAACATGCTGGCCGCGGCATCCGCCCTGAACGGCGTGGCCTTCGGTGTCACGGTGATGGCCGGCCCGGCGGTGGCCGGAGTCCTCGTGGCGCTCACCGGCTACGGCTGGACCTACACGATCGACGTGATCCTGATGCTGTCGATGTTCCTCGGCCTGTGGACGCTGCCCGCGCTCCGCCCCGAGGGCGACATCGTCCGTCCGGGTCTCGCATCCCTTGTCGACGGCTGGCGGTTCCTCCGCAGCGCGAGCAACATCCGGATGCAGTACGTCATCGACATCATCGCGATGACGTTCGGGCAGCCGCTGGTGCTGTTCCCCGCGCTCGGAACCGTGATCCTCGGGGGCGGAGCGGTCACGACCGGCATCCTGACGGCGGCGGTCGCCGTCGGCACGTTCGCGTCGAGTCTCCTGTCCGGCCGAGTGGTGCACTACCGCTGGCACGGTCGCGGCATCGAGCGCGCGGTCGAGGCGTACGGCGCCTCGATCCTCCTGTTCGGCGTCGTGCTGCTCGTCGGCGCCCTCTCTGGCTCCGCGACGGAGCACTCCCCCGACGTCGCCCTGATCGTCGCGGCATGCGTCGCGCTCGCCCTGTCCGGCGCCTCGGACAACGTCAGCTCGATCTACCGCAACACCATGATGCAGGCGGCCGTGCCCGACACGATGCGCGGCCGACTGCAGGGCGTCTTCATCGTCGTGGTCACCGGAGGGCCCAGAGTCGGAGCACTGTACGCCGGCACGCTCGCGACCGTGACGGCGCTCTGGTTCCCGCCACTCCTCGGCGGAGTCCTCGTGATCGCCCTGGTCGCCCTGCTGGCGCGGCGGAGTCGTCGATTCCACGACTACGACGCAGAGAACCCCGAGCCCTGAGGGGCCCGGGGTTCCGAATCGATCCGAGGGATCAGTCCTGCTGCAGAGCACCCTGCAGGTCGAGGTTGATCGTGACGTCCTTGCCGACGAGCACCCCGCCGGTCTCGAGCGCGGCGTTCCAGGTGAGGCCGAAGTCCTCGCGGTTGATCACGGTCTTGGCGGAAGCACCCGCCTTGTAGTTGCCGTACGGGTCCGTTCCGAAGCCACCGAAGTCGAGCTCGAAGCTGACCGGCTTGGTGACGCCGCGGATGGTGAGGTCGCCGTCGACGAAGAGCTCGTCGCCCTTGACGTGCGCCCCCGTGGAGACGAACTCCATGGTCGGGAAGTTCTCGGTGTCGAAGAAGTCGCCGGAGCGGAGGTGCGCGTCGCGACCCTCGTCGTTCGTGTCGATCGAGGTGACGTCGACGGAAGCCTCGACCTTGGCCTCGAGCGGGTTCTCCGGGGCGATCAGGGTGGCGTTCTTCACGCCGAACGTGCCGCGCACCTTCGAGATCATCATGTGGCGGACGCTGAAGGTCACCTCGCTGTGCGCGGGGTCGAGGACCCAGGTGCCGGAACGGTAGCCGGGGATGTCGATGCTGGTCATGCTTTTCTCCTCTGGAGACGTCAGCCGCTGCGGCGGCAAGGGACAGGAGCCGCGTGCGCGGCATCATGTGTCTCAACTTACATTCACCTGCATGTATTCCCGCGCATGCAGATCTCTTTCCGAAACAACGAGGCGCCCCACTCCCGAGGGAGCGAGGCGCCTCATCCGGCGTCGTACGGACTCAGCCGACGGCGACGAGATCGATGATGAAGATCAGCGTCTTGCCGGAGAGGAAGTGGCCGCCTCCGACGGGACCGTAGGCGAGGTGCGGCGGGATGACCAGCTCGCGTCGCCCGCCGACCTTCATGCCGGGGATGCCGTCCTGCCATCCCTGGATCAGGCCGCGGAGGGGGAACTGGATGGTCTCGCCGCGTCCCCACGACGAGTCGAACTCCTCGCCGGAGTCGAACTCGACGCCGGCGTAGTGGACGGTCACGGTGTCGCCGGGCTTCGCCTCGGCTCCGTCACCCTCGATGAGGTCGCGGATGACGAGCTCCGTGGGGGCGGTGCCGGTGGGGGCGTCGAACTCGGGCTTTGTGCGATCAGTCATGCCTCCATCCAACCCGAGCCGCGCTGACGGGTCAACGCGGGGGCACCTGCTCACAGCGAACACTTCGACAAGCCGCTGATGACAAGGCAGAATCGCAGGATGGAATCGGTTTCGTCACCTCAGGGGGTCGCCGATTCCGTCGCGCCTCCACCCGGCGGCCCTCAGACGCGACAGCATCCGCATCGCCTGCAGGGCGTGCTGTTCCAGCCGATCGGCGATGAAGGGCGCGCCGAGCTCGTGGAGCGCCGACTCGTCGACGCGATCACACGCGGCCATCTCCGCGCCGGCGAGCGACTCCCCTCCGAAGCCGAGCTGGCCAGGAGCCTCGGCGTCGCCCCGGTCACGGTTCGCGAGGCGCTGCTCGCGATCCGCGAGCGCGGGCTGGTGGTCACGCGCCGCGGACGCAACGGCGGCAGCTTCGTCGCGCAGCATGCCGACCCGCTCTCCTTCGCGCGGGAAGCCGTCCGCACATCGTCGCGCGTCGCGCTGCGCGACCTCGGCGCGCACTACGCCGCGATCACGGGTGCCGGCGTACGTCTCGCGGCACGGCGGGCCGACGCATCAGAGGCCGAGCAGGTCCGACGACGCATGGAGCGCCTCGACGAACTCGACGGCGAATCGCAGCGGCGTCTCCTCGACGACATCCAGATCGAGCTCGTCGCGCTCAGCCAGTCCGCGCGACTGACACGCGAGCAGATGAAGCTGCAGGCGGAGTTCTCGCCCTACCTGCGACTCGTCGCGCACACGTCGGAAGAGCACCGTCGGCAGGGCGCACATCTCGCTGCGGTCGTCGACGCGATCGGAGCCGCGGATGCCGGCGCCGCAGGCACTCGCACCGACACGATGGTCGCGGAGATCATCGACGCCCTGATCCAGCTGCAGGCTCAGCCGAGGAACGGCTGATCATGCCGGAACCCGCCCCCGCACACCCGGAGGACACGATGACGACAGCAACCGACACGGCGACCCGCGGCGCTGCGACCATCGTCGAGGAGTACTTCTCCTCGACGATCCGGAGTCTCCTCGGCTGGGTCGGCCCGTTCGCCGCACAGGTGGCCGAGGCGAAGCGCTCCGGCCCTCTGACCAGCGCGCGGATCGACGCTCTCGTGGAGCCGTACGCGCTGCGCACGCTCGACCTGCAAGAGGCTCCCGTGTACGGCGCGGGCTTCATCGCAGCGATCGACCTGCCGTCCGATGCCCGCAGCCACCTCGCCTGGTGGCAGGGCGACGATCGGCGGCAGCTGGTGCTCGCCGCGCAGTCGCTCAACAAGGAGAACATCGACTACAGCGCGCTCGAGTGGTACCGCCTGCCGATGGCCACGGGCGAGCCGCACATCGCCGGACCGTACGTCGACTACCTCTGCAGCGATGAATACACCATCACGGTCGCCGCACCCGCAGAGGCGGACGGGATGCGCATCGGCGTCGCGGGACTCGACATGCTCGTGGCCGAGGTGGAACGGGACCTCCTTCCGCGCTTCGCGGCGCTCGGTCGCGAGGTCACCCTGGTCAACAGCATCGGTCGCGTCGTCGTCTCAACCGACCCGCGGTGCGCGACGGGCGACGCGGTGCGCAGCAGTCCGTGGGCGGAGCTCCCACGATTCACCTGCGCCGGCCTCGCGCTCGACGTCATCGTCGAGCCCGACGCAACTCGCCCTTGACACCCCGCACGGCCGGGTGCACCCTGTTTACAGACCAACTCAGCGCCCGGTAGACATGCAGGCATCGCCGCAGCACCGGGCGCTGAGTCTTGCTACCGCTGCGGCTCCGGACGCCCTTCCGCGCTGCGCATCAGCAGCTCGGCGACCTCCCCGGGCCGGCTCAGCATGGCGCAGTGACCGCCGGGAACCTCCTCCGCCCGGATGCCGAGGCGTCGGCGCGCGAGGTCCCGCAGGAAGCTCGGCGGGAAGAAGCGATCGTCCGTGCACACGATGAATCGCGTCGGCACGTCGGGCCACTCCGCGAGCGGCCAGGGTGCCGTCATGGCTGCCTGGGAAGGATGAGCACGCTCCCTGCTCAGCGCCTCGTCCGCCAGTTCGCGCGGGACATCGTGATAGAAGCTCACGTACGGGTCGTCGTTGCCGGTCAGGCCGCCGTCACGGGCGGACTGCTCCTCGACGGCGGCCCCGTACCCGGTCGCCTCCCACCAGTCCTCCGGAGGCTCCCCAGGAGCGGGGATCATCCCGGCCAGCAGCACCAGCGCGTCGGCGGAGAGCCGCTCGGCGACGAGCGGTGCCGTGAAGCCACCGAAGGAGTGCCCGACGACGACCACGTCGCGTCGGTCGCCGACAGCGTCCACGACCGCATCCGCGTAGTCATCGAGGGTGAGCGAGTCGTCCTCGGCCGGGAGATCGGGCGCCAGCACGTCGTGCCCTCGCGCCGTCAACGCTGCGGCCACGAGATGCCACGACCATCCGACGTCTCCGCCGCCATGGATCAGAACGAACGTGCCCATCGTGCACCGCCTCTCCTGCGAGAAGGGTACGCCTCCGGCGTCAGTAGGCGAGCAGAGCCGCCCTGGTCGCTCTGGTGCGGATGAGCAGAGCGCGCTCGTCCTCGGCCGCCAGCGGATCCCGCCCCGTGATCGCGCGCTGCCGGACCGCCGCCAGCGCCGTCGCGTCCTTGATGAACTCGCGCATGAGCGGTCGCCGGTCGCCGCGGAGCTGGGCGGCCCAGGTCAGACCGACCTTGCGTCCGGCCGGCGTCGCCAGCATCGTGACCTCCTCGGGCGTGAACCAGCCCGCGGCCGCGTACTCGCCCAGACGCGACTTCGTCAGGCGCGCCTCTTCCCGCCGCAGGGCGATGATCCCGAAGATGAAGCCGAGGAAGAGCGGCACCTGGAGCGTGAAGTACAGGCCGAAGAAGTCGGCGAACGTGGCGGAGCCGTTCCACAGCGCGTGCAGGAGGATCGCGCCCAGCATGCCGAGGAGCCCCGCTCCCAGCGCGACGCCCGCCGACGAATGCCGACGCGCTGCGAGACCGATGGCGAAGCCCGTCAATGCGGTGAACATCGCGTGGGCGAAGGGCGAGAGCAGCGCGCGCACCACGAACGTGATCGTGAGCTGAGACCCGCCGCCCTCGATCAGACTGATCGCGAAGTACTGGATGTTCTCGGTGAAGGCGAACCCCGCACCGACCAGCGCCCCGTACACGACTCCGTCCACGGGACCGTCGAACGCGCGCCGGGCGACCAGGAAGATCAAGAAGACCCCGAGGCCCTTCCAGAACTCCTCGACGATCGGCGCCTGCACGACCGCGGAGAACGTGTCGTCGCGGAGACCGACCAGGAGCGTCAGGCCGATGTCGACGAGCAGCGTCAGGCCGATCGCCGCGACGGCACCCCAGGCGATGGCGAAGATGACGAGGCGCTTCGGCTCGGGATCCCAGCGGTCGATGATCCGCACCCCGAGGAAGACGATCGTGAGCGGGATGAGGGCGAGAACCAGACCGATCACGGACGCCATCGGACCGAGGGCCCAGCCGAAGTAGCCGATCAGCGCCAGGAGCAGGAAGCCGAGGAACGCGAACAGCCAGAGGGAGACGGTGCGCCCCTTCTTCGTCGGCACAGGGAGCGCCGGCAGCGACGGCGCGGGAGCGGGTGCCACGGGAGCCGGCGGCGTGTACGGCGTCGGCTGAGCCAGAGCGGACGCATACGCCGGCTGCGCGGAGAACTGCGGAGGGGTGTACGGCGACTGCGCATACTGCGGCGCCGAGTACTGCGGCGCGGAGTACTGGGGCGCGGAGTGCTGGGACGGATTCGCGGGCTGCGCAGGCGGCGGTGTGTAGGGCGACGGCTGCTGCGGCTGCTGGGGAGGTCCTCCGAAACTCATAGCTGAAGCATATGGGCCACAAGCGATATCGCTTCGTTCTGGCGAAGACCTCCACGCGGCGATCCCGCGCCACCGGGTAGCGTAGAAGCATGCGGTTCGCTCATCTGCGCCGTCCTGACTCCCCTCTCCCGGTTCTCGCCGTGGTCCAGGATTCGGACGCCATCCTCGTCTCTGACCTCCTCAACGATGCTCCTGCGACCCTGCAGAAGCTCATCGAGAGAGGAGACCTGGTGCTCGACGAGCTGCGAGCCGCGCTCGCCAGTGACACCGCGCCGCGGCATCCGCTGGGTGATTGGGAGTTCTCGTCGGCCGTGCTCGCTCCCCCGGCCGTCCTGGCCGTCGGCCTCAACTACGCCGCGCACTCCAGCGAGCTCGGACTCAAGACCGATGCTGCCCCGACCGTCTTCACGCTGTGGCCGAACTCCCTCACCGGCCATGAGCAGACCACCTCCTGGCCGCGCTCCCTCAGTGAGGCCGTCGACTACGAAGCCGAGCTCGGGGTCCTGATCGGGACGCCTGCCAAGGACGTCAGCGAGGGCGACGCGCTCTCGCACGTCTGGGGCTACACCGTCGTCAACGACATCACCGCCAGGAACATCCAGTTCTCCGAGGCGCAGTGGTCCCGCTGCAAGTCGTTCGACGGATTCACCCCGACCGGCCCCTTCGCCGTCACCGCCGACGAGGTCGCGGACCCGCAGGACCTGCACATCTGGGCGGTCGTCGACGGGCACACCGTGCAGGACGCCAGCACCGGGCAGATGGTGCGATCGGTCGCGAAGCTGATCGCGCACCTCTCCCAGTCGCTCACTCTGCTGCCGGGGACGCTGATCTCCACCGGCAGCCCCGGCGGCGCGGGCTACTCCCGTGACCCGCAGATCTTCCTGCGCGACCACTCGACTGTCACGGTCGGCATCGACGGGATCGGCGAGCTCACCACCCACTGCCGCATCACCGGCTGAGCGCACCCGCAGAACGCAGAAGGGGACGGATGCCGCTCGGCATCCGTCCCCTTCTGCGTGCGTCGGCTCAGATCTCGACCAGGTCCTCCGGCGTGATGACGGGGATCGCCGCCGTAATCGCCTCGAGTCCGGAGAGGCGAGCGGGCGACAGCTGCTTGACGACCTCTTCCCGCGACATCAGGCCCGCCTCGACGACGAGGTCGGCCACGTTGCGGTTCGTCAGCAGGGCGGTCTTCGCGAGCGCAGCCGCGGCGGCGTAGCCGATGAACGGCGTCAGCGCCGTGATGACGCCGACCGAGGCGCCGACCATGGCACCGAGACGGTCCCGGTTCGCGGTGATGCCGTCGACGCAGTTGACGCGGAGGGTCCACATCGCCTGCCGCATCCAGGTGATGGACTGGAAGATCGAGTGCGCGATCACGGGCTCGAACGCGTTCAGCTGCAGCTGGCCGGCCTCCGCCGCCATGGTGACGGTCATGTCGGCGCCGGCGACGGCGAAGGCCACCTGGTTGACGACCTCGGGGATGACCGGGTTGACCTTGCCGGGCATGATGCTGGAACCTGCCTGCATCGCCGGGAGGTTGATCTCGCCGAAGCCCGCCTGCGGGCCGGAGGAGAGCAGACGCAGGTCGTTGCAGATCTTCGACAGCTTCATCGCGTTGCGCTTGAGCGTCGACGAGAACGACATGAACGAGCCGGTGTCGCTGGTGGCCTCCACGAGGTCGGCCGACGTCATCAGATCGAGCGAGGTGATCTCGCGCAGGTGCTTGAGCACCGCCGGTGCATAGTCCTGGTGCGTCGTGATCCCGGTGCCGATGGCCGTCGCGCCCATGTTGATCTCGAACATCAGCGAGGCGTTCTCGGTGAGCCGCGTGTGATCGAAGCCGAGGGTCGAGGCGAAGCCGTGGAACTCCTGCCCGAGGGTCATCGGCACGGCATCCTGCAGCTGCGTGCGGCCGACCTTGAGCACATCGTGGAACTCGCGGGACTTCGCGAGGAACGACAGCCGCAGCAGATCGAGCTCTTCGAGAAGCGAGCGCAGCGTCAGCGACAGCCCGATCTTGACGGCGGTCGGGTAGACGTCGTTGGTCGACTGGCTGCGGTTGGTGTGGTCGATCGGCGACAGGAAGGCGTAGTCGCCCTTCTCGCGTCCGGCCATCTCGAGCGCGATGTTGGTGATGACTTCGTTCGCGTTCATGTTCGTCGACGTGCCGGCACCACCCTGGATGACCCCGACGGTGAACTGCTCGTGGAACTCGCCGTCGATCACGCGCTGAGCGGCGCGGTCGATGAGGTCCGCGCGCTCGGGGTCGAGGACGCCGATCTCCCGGTTCGCCCGCGCACTCGCCTGCTTGACCATCGCCAGCGCGATCACCAGATCGGGGTAGACCGAGATCGGGCGTTTGGTGATCGGGAAGTTCGCATCGGCGCGGGCGGTGTGGATCCCCCAGTACGCGTCGACGGGGATCTCCATGCTCCCGAGGGAATCGGTCTCGGTGCGGGTCAGGGCAGGCGCGGCAGAAGCCATGTCACATCCTTGTGGGTCGTGGCGGGTGAGTGTGTGGGGGATGCACCCAGTCTACGCGGCTCAGCGACCGCGTTTCCGGGAGAAGGCTTCGAGCCGGCCCTCCGGAGTGAGCGCCGCCATGCGATCCAGCCACTCCTCGGAGAAGTAGTTCCCGGTCGCGGCATCCGTCACCGGGACGACCGAGTGCGTGATCGTGTCGGGGTGCACGTGGACGAGCTGGAACGCCTGCGCGGCATCCATCCCGTTGACCTCGGCGGCGGGCAGCGCGACGTTCATCGTGTAGCAGGTCGCGGACGCCACGCTCACCGGGACACCGGCGAACGTGCCGTGCGAGGAGTAGTGCAGGTGTCCGGCGAGGATGCCGCGCACGTCGCTGCCCCGGATGATGTCGGCGAGCTCGTCCTGATGGCGGAGCTCCAGGATGTCGAAGAGCGGCAGGTGGCTCGGCAGTGGCGGATGATGCATCGCCAGCAGCGTGCCGTGGGGCGCCGGCTGGGCCAGAGTCTCAGCGAGCCAGGCGAGCTGGCCGGGATCGAGATCGCCGTGATGCCAGCCCGGCACGCTGGTATCCAGGGCGATGACCCGGAGACCGTCGAGGTCCCAGACGCCGGTCACGGGTTCCTCGGTCGGTGGCAGATCGAGAAGGTCTCGCCGCAGCGCTGGGCGCTCGTCGTGATTGCCCGCGACCCAGATCACCGGGGCGTCCAGATCGGCCGCGACCGGCTCGACGGCGGCGCGCAGGCGTCCGTAGGCGTCCGGCTCACCGAGATCGGCGAGGTCGCCGGTCACGACGATGGCAGCGGGGTGCGGATGCACGGCTCGGATCGCCGCGAGCGTCCGAGCGAAGTTGGTCTCGACGTCGTAGCGGCCGCCGAGACGCGCGCCTCCCGCAAGGAAGTGGGGATCGCTCACGTGGATGAGGACGTGCGACGCGGGCCGGTGGCGGCCGAACGCGTGCGCGGTGCCTGTTCCTGCTGACATGGCCTCAGCCTATGCTCCCCCACCGACTACTGCGCCTGTAGTGATCGCACTAGGCTTCGATCATGGCCAAGAACGAGAGCAGACGCCGGATCATCGCGGATGCCGGCCTCGCCGTGCTCGCGCGCGACGGATCCCGGGGACTCACCCACCGCGCCGTCGACGCCGCGGCCGAGGTCCCGACCGGAACCACGTCCAACTACTTCCGCAGCCGCGACGCCCTCGTGGCCGGGCTCGTCGAACGCATCGGAGAACGCCTGGCTCCGACCACGGAGGACCTGGAGCGCCGCGCCGGCGGCTCGCCCGGTCCTGCCCTGTTCGCCGACTACATCCGCGACATCGTCCGCCGCCTCACCGACGATCGCGACGTCACGCTGGCGCTGTTCGAGCTGCGCCTGGAGAGCAGCCGCCGACCCGAGGTCGCCGCAGTCCTCGCGGCCTGGCAGCGCGCCGGTCTCGACGGCGACGTCGCATTCAACGCGGCGGCGGGGCTTCCCGGTGGCCGACGGGAGATCGCCCTGTTCCACTACGCGATCGACGGCCTCCTGCTCGATCGCCTGACGTCGCCGATCGATCCGGACACCTCGACCGACGACATCATCGACGCTCTCGTGGCCGGGCTGCTGCGCTGAGGCCGCAGTCCTCGGTCAGTGACCGACCACGATGAGCAGGATGCCCGCGAACACCGCGGCGGCGCACAGCACGAAGCAGCCGTAGGCCCCGACGAGCGCGAGCGACTTCTGCGCGTCGGTCAAGGGACTCTTCCTGGCCGCCTTCGCGGCCTGCTTCGCCGCCCGCTTGAGCTCCTTCTCGGAGATCACGGTGATCGCGTCGGTGAACTCCGCCGGGCTCACCACCGGAGCGTGCCCGCTCCGGACGAGCAGCCGGAGACCCAGCGCGTAGAACGTGACGATGGCGGTGGCACCGATGAGCGCGGCGGCGAACACCTGCAGGAAGGCGAGCCAGTCGATCGAGACGTTCATGCGGAATCTCCGTCCCGGCCGGCGTCCACGGGCTTCGTGCTCTTCCCGGACTTCGCGGCACCCTTGGCCTCGGCCTTCTGCTTCGCCCGGGCCTTGGACTCGGCTTTCGCCTTCTCCCTGGCCTCGGCACGCGCCTTCGCCTCGGCCTTGGCACGCTCGATGCGCTGCTGCCGGCGCGTGGGCGGCGGCGTGTCGGGGACCTCCACCGCGAGGTGGGATTCGGCCACGTCACTCATCGCGTTGGCATGCGTGACCGCGTTGCGGCGCGAGCGCATGAAGAGACCGAGGATGATGAGCACGGCGATGACCGCGTCGATCGCGACGCCCCAGTTGCCGAGCCAGACGACGAGCAGAGCGGCAAGCGCGCCCACTCCGCCGGCGGCCGGCAGTGTGAGGAGCCAGCCGATGCCGATCCGTCCGGCGGTGCGCCAGCGGACCGTGGAGCCGCGACGTCCGAGGCCGGAGCCGATGACGGAGCCGGAAGCGACCTGGGTGGTCGAGAGAGCGAAGCCGAGCGCGCTCGAGGCGAGGATCGTGGCGGCCGTCGAGCTCTCCGCCGCGAAGCCCTGCGCGGGCTTGACGTCGGTGAGGCCCTTGCCGAGCGTGCGGATGATGCGCCATCCGCCGAGGTAGGTGCCGAGCGCGATCGTGAAGGCACAGGCGATGATGACCCACAGCTCCGGCTCGTGGTGGGCACCCGACTGCCATCCGATCGTGATCATGGCGAGGGTGATCACACCCATGGTCTTCTGCGCGTCGTTGGTGCCGTGCGCGAGCGCGACCAGGGAGGACGTGAAGATCTGCCCCCACCGGAATCCGTCTCGTCCGTCGGGCTTCCCGTCGTAGCGACGCGTGATCGAGTACGCGATCTTGGTCGCGGCGAAGGCGATGATGCCGGCCGTGACCGGGGCGATCAGTGCCGGCAGCACGATCTTCGACAGCACGGCGCCGAAGTCGATGCCGCCGAGACCCGCGCCGACGAGCGTGGCCCCGATGAGGCCTCCGAACAGAGCGTGCGAGGAGCTCGACGGCAGACCGAGCAGCCACGTCAGCATGTTCCACGTGATGGCGCCGATGAGTCCGGCGAAGATCAACGACAGGAAGAGATCGGCTCCCGCCGCGATGATCGCGTCTTCCTTGATGATGCCGCCCGAGATCGTCTTCGAGACCTCCGTCGAGAGGAAGGCTCCGACGAGATTCAGGACGGCTGCGAGGAGGACGGCGGTCTTGGGCTTCAGCGCACCGGTGGCGATGGGTGTGGCCATCGCGTTCGCGGTGTCGTGAAATCCGTTGGTGAAGTCGAAGAACAGTGCCAGCGCGATGACAAGCACGACGATGAGGGCTGCGGTTTCCACCGTTCGCTTTCGGTCGTTTGAGGAAGAAAGGAGATGTCGACGTGATCGACGTGATGAACGAAGAGTTCACCGTGGGTTTCACTTCCGTTTACCGGCCCCGCTAAATCCTCCCACCCTGCCCCGCGCCGGTCAACTCGACCTGGGATAGCGTGGAATGGTGACCGACGCCCCCATCGCAGACCGCCGCTCCACCACTCGTACTCACCACGGAGACGAGGTCGACGACCCGTACGAGTGGCTTCGCGCGAAGGAGTCCAGCGAGGTCATCGAGCACCTCGAGGCCGAGAACGCCTACACCGACGCGAAGACTGCGCACCTCGCCGAGCTTCGCGAGCAGCTGTTCGAAGAGATCAAGAGCAGGGTGCAGGAGACCGACCTCTCGGTGCCCACCCGTCGCGGAGACTGGTGGTACTACAGCCGCACGGAAGAGGGCTCGCAGTACGGCATCCACTGCCGGGCCGCCGCCGCACCCGGCGACTGGACTCCCCCGCGCCTCGAGCCCGGCGTGCCGGTGCCCGGCGAGGTCGTCCTCCTCGACGGGAACGCCGAGGCCGAGGGCCATGAGTTCTTCTCGCTGGGAGCGTTCGACACCTCGGACGACGCGACGAAGCTGCTCTGGTCCACCGACTTCGAGGGCGACGAGCTCTACACGGTGCATGTGCGCGACCTGACGACGGGCGCGACGCTCGACGACGTCATCCCGAACACCGGCGGCGCGTTCTTCACGCCGGACGGCACCGGCGTCGTCTACACGACCCGGGACGAGGCCTGGCGGCCCGACACGCTGTGGCTCCACCGCCTCGGCACCCCCGTCGCCGACGACATCACGCTGTTCCATGAGCCCGACGAGAAGTTCTGGCTCGGCGCCGGGATCACCCGCAGTCGCCGATACCTCGTGATCGGCGTCGGATCGAGCATCACCAGCGAGGAGTACCTGGTCGACCTCACCGGAGATCTCACCGCCGAGCCGCGGCTCGTGTGGCCGCGCCGCGAAGGCGTCGAGTACTCGCTCGATCATGCCGTCGTCGACGGCGAGGATCGTCTTCTCATCCTGCACAACCACGACGCCCTCGACTTCGAGCTGGTATCGGTCGCGGCATCCGATCCGCAGGGCGAGCGGCGCGTGGTGATCGCACACGAGCCGGGCCGGCGACTCCTCGGGACCGACGCGTTCCGCGACTTCGCCACCGTCGAGTACCGCAGCGAGGGGCTCGAGCGCGTCGGCCTGCTGGACTACTCGACGGATGCCGTCGACGAGATCTCCTTCGACGAGCCGCTGTACTCGGCCGGTGTCAGCGGGAATCCGGAGTGGCACTCGCCGTACCTGAGACTCGGCTACACGTCGTTCGTGACACCGGGGACCGTGTACGACCTCGATCTCGCCTCGCGGGAGCTGGTGCTGCGCAAGCAGGTCACCGTGCTCGGCGGCTATGACCCGGCGGAGTACGGCCAGCGCCGGGAATGGGCGACCGCGTCCGACGGCACCCAGGTGCCGATCTCGCTGGTGTGGAAGCGCTCGCTCGGCGACCCCGGATCGGCCCCGCGACCGGTGCACCTCTACGGCTACGGCTCCTACGAGCACTCGATCGATCCCGGCTTCTCCGTCGCGCGGCTCTCGGAGCTGGACCGCGGGGTCGTCTTCGCGGTGGCGCACGTGCGCGGTGGCGGCGAGATGGGCCGCCAGTGGTACGAGGAGGGCAAGCTGCTGCACAAGCGGAACACCTTCACCGACTTCGTCGCCTGCGGGCAGCACCTCGTCACCACGGGCGTGACCACCCCGCAACAGCTGGTCGCCGAGGGCGGCAGCGCGGGAGGTCTGCTGATGGGCGCGGTCGCGAACCTCGCGCCCGAGCTGTTCGCCGGCATCCTCGCCGCGGTGCCGTTCGTCGACGCGCTGACGACGATCCTCGATCCCTCATTGCCGCTGACCGTGATCGAGTGGGACGAGTGGGGCGACCCGCTGCACGACGCCGAGGTCTACGCCTACATGAAGTCGTACACGCCCTACGAGAACGTCCGCGACGGCGTCGCCTACCCGCGCATCCTCGCCGTGACGTCGCTCAACGACACCCGCGTCCTCTATGTGGAGCCGGCGAAGTGGGTCGCCCGTCTCCGGGAGGCCGGAGCATCCGATGTCCTCCTGAAGTGCGAGATGGTCGCCGGACACGGGGGCGTCAGCGGACGCTACAACTCCTGGAAGGAGCGCGCGTTCGAGCTCGCATGGCTGCTCGACACCCTCGGACTCGCGGACGCCTGACCAACCACGCGCGCCCACGCGGAATCAGGCGTTCGCGCGAGATCAGGCCGGTTCTCTCCTGAACAGCCTGATCCCGCGCGAACGCCTGATCTCGCAGACGGTGCACTTCCGCTGCACGGACGAAGACCGGCACCAGTTGTCCCCTGTTCGCGAAAGACCGGGGCGGGGAGAACCGGGCGGCATCCCAGACTGATCGCATGGAGAAGCCGTCGGTCGAGAAATGGGTGCGCCAACGCGGCGGCGTGGCGCACACTTCACACCTGCGGATGGCAGGCTTCACCGCACACGCCGTTCACAGCGCCGTCGAGTCGGGACGGCTCCGACGTGTCCGGCGTTCGTGGCTCGTCACCGTCGACTGCGACAGCCGACGGGTGCGTGCAGCATCGGTCGGCGGGCGCGTCACATGCGCCAGTGCGGCAGACCTGATGGGCTTCTGGCATGTCGAGACGGATGCCGTGCACATCGCACTCCCGCATTCCGCTTCTCGGTTCGACGCCACAGGCATCCAGGTCCACCGTGGCCGTGGGCCGGTGCCGGTGCATCCGCGAGCCGCGGACGAACCCGTCCTGAATGTGCTCTTCCACGTCGCTCGATGCCTTCCGACGCCCGATGCACTGGCGGTCTGGGAGTCGGCGGTGCGACGGGATGCCGTGGAACTCGACGAACTGGAACGTGTCGACTGGCGCTCCTCGGCGGCTGCGCGGATCGCGTCCCTCGTGGGCAGCAGATCGGACTCCGGACCTGAGACGGTCTTCGTCGAGCGGATGCGGGCGATCGGAATCGGCGTCCGTCAGCAGGTATGGGTCGACGGACATCCGCTCGACGCGCTGATCGGCGATCGCCTCGGCGTGCAGATCGACGGCTACTCGCATCACAGCGCAGCGAGAGATCGTCGGCGTGATCTTCGCGCGGACGCGAGACTCGTGCTGCGCGGCTACACGATCCTCCGGTTCGACTACCACCAGGTGATGCACGATCACACGTATATCGAGCACACCGTGCGCACGGCGATGGCGCAGGGATTGCACCAGATCCGATCACGCCGCTGACCTCGCGCGCGGAATCAGGCAGACGCGCGGACACAGGCAGAAACTCGCCCGATCAGCCTGATTCTGCGCGATCGCCTGATTCGGCGCGGACGAGTGGACTCGTGCGCCGGACCGGACGCTCAGCCGAAGAGCGCAGCGGCCTCGTCGTAGCGGTAGCGCGGCACCGTGTGCAGCTCGCCGAGAGCGTCGGCGAAGGGCACGCGCACGATGTCCGTGCCCTGCATCGCGACCATCTGACCCCAGGCGCCTTCGACGATCGCGTCGGCGGCGTGCAGGCCGAGGCGTGTCGCGAGGACCCGGTCGAAGGCCGACGGCGAGCCGCCGCGCTGGATGTGGCCGAGGATCGTGGCGCGCGTCTCGATGCCGGTGATGCGCTCGATCTCGGGTGCGAGCTGGTCGCCGATGCCGCCCAGACGGGGACGGTTGAACGCGTCGAGGCCCTTGTCGCTGTACGCCTCTTCCATGCCGAGCAGCTTGAAGCCCTCGGACACGACGACCAGGGGCGCACGACCGCGGTCGTGAGCGCTCGAGACGAGCGCGGTGATGTCGTCGATCGACATGGGCACCTCGGGGATGCAGATGACGTGAGCCCCTGCCGCCATGCCGGCGTGCAGAGCGATCCAACCGACGTGGCGCCCCATGACCTCGGCGACCATGCACCGCTGATGCGAGTCTCCGGTGGTGCGCAGCCGGTCCATCGCGTCGGTGGCGATGTTCACCGCCGTGTCGAAGCCGAAGGAGTAGTCCGTCGCCTGAAGGTCGTTGTCGATCGTCTTGGGGACGCCGAGCACCTTGATGCCGTCCTTCGACAGGCGGTCGGCCGCCGCGAGCGTGCCTTCCCCGCCGATCGCGACGATGCCGTCGATCTTGTGACCGTAGAGGGTCTTCGCGATGTTCTCCGCGCCACCGCGCTCCCCCTCGTAGGGGTTGGTGCGGCTGGTGCCGAGGATCGTGCCGCCCACCTTCGAGAGGCCCTTCACCTCGTGCCGGGTCAGCGGCATGAAGTCGCCCTCGACGACGCCGCGCCAGCCGTCGCGGATGCCGACGAACTCGAGGTCGTACGTGGTGGTGCCCTTGAGGACGATGCCGCGGATGACCGCGTTGAGTCCGGGGCAGTCGCCACCGCTCGTCAGGATGCCGATCTTCATGCTGGTGCCTTCCGACGTTCGGGAGAGAGGGGGAAAGGCGACGCTGCCTGCGATCGACACTAGTGCCCCGGCGTGGTGCGGCGCCATTCGAGGCAGGCGAAAACCGAGGATCTTTACGTCCTCGAGACCCGCCCTCTCAGATCTTCACGACACATCCGGATTCGGACCCGAAATCGGCGTTAAGAAACCCCGTTCTTGACGCCTATGCTGCGCCGAGCGCCTGCCGCAGCAGATGCATGAGGGCCGCCAGCTGCACCGGCTCCGCCGCAGTGTCGTCGACAGCCTCGCCGTCGAGCGCACGTGCCGCGAGGCCCTGCTTCTGGTCGATGAGTTCGGCGATCTTCGTGTCGATCGTGTGCGCGGCGATGATCCGCCACGCGGTGACCGGCTCGTCCTGGCCGATGCGGTGCACGCGGTCGATCGCCTGAGTCTGCTCGGCCGCCGTCCACGACAGTTCGGCGAGCACGACGTTCGACGCGGCCTGCATGTTGAGTCCGACGCCTGCGGCGGTGAGCGAGCACACCGCGATGCCGACCGCGGGATCGCCGTTGAAGTCGTCGATCGCCTGCTGACGCGCCGTCGACGTCTGGTCTCCTCGGATCGACACCGAGCGGATGCCGGCGGCGGCGAAGTGCGCCTCCGCCTGATCCATCACGTCGATGTGCTTCGCGAAGAAGACGACCTTGCCGACCGAGCGCTGCAGCTGCGCGGCGTAGTCGGCGGCGAGCTGCGCCTTCGCCTGACCGATGCGGCGGACCATCGTGAAGACGTTGTCGCCTCCGGTGCCTGCGGCCTTCGACTCCTCGAGCTCGTTCTGCGCGACCAGGCGCACGATGTCCTCGTCGATCTCGCCCGGGGCGAGGCCGCGGTCTCCGCGTGCGTCGATGATGCGGCGGTAGCGAGCGGCCAGCCGCTCCCCCAGCTCGCGCTCGGCCTGACGGATGCTGCGTCCGAACTCGTCGTCGAGCTGCACGGGCAGGTCGGCGATGAGCTTGTCGGGGAGGTCGGCCGCGACGTCCTTCTTCTTGCGGCGGACGATGCCCATCGAGATCACGGCATCCCGCGCCTCCGGGTAGAACGCCTTGTCCGCGGGGGTGAACCCGGTGGCGTCGAGCTTCTCCATCAGCTCCGGTCCCGGCTTCTCGCCGGTCGTCCAGCCGAGGAACCGCCAGATCGCGTCGAAGTCCTCGACGTCGTTGATCAGCGGGGTACCGGTGAGAGCGAGCATGAGCGGGTCGCCACCGGGCGTGCGCTCGCGCATCCGCGACGCGAGCGAGAGCACGTTCTGCGAGCGCTGCGACGAGAGGTTCTTGATGAAGTGCGCCTCGTCGACGACCATGCCGCGCAGACCGATCGATCCGAGCCACGAGAGGTGGCGGTCGAGGATCTCGTAGTTGACGATGAAGATGTCGGCGAAGGCGTCGATGTCGGTGCCGTCGCCCTGGATGACCGTGGCACGGCGCTGGGGCGTCCACCGCTCGACTTCACGGGCCCAGTTCATCTTCACCACATTCGGAACGACCGCGAGCAGCGGATAGGCACCGGCGACGGAGGCGGCGAGCAGCGACTGCGCCGTCTTGCCGAGTCCCGGCTCGTCGGCCAGCAGGAAGCTGCGGTGACCGGCGCGCACGGCTTCGAGGAAGCGGGACTGGTGCACCATCACCTCGAGCCCCTTGGGCGAGAGGTGGTCGTATTCGGGAGCAGGGGGCAGTTCCATCGTGGCCGCCGATCCGCCGGCGCCGGTCTCGAACGCCTTGTACAGGGGGCCCATCAGCTCCCACCCGTCGAGGCGACGGCGCGGGGTCGAGGTGTTGCGCGGGGTCAGGTCCGGCGCGAGGAACGGGTTCGCCAGCTGCCGGGACTCGACCGAGGGCGGTGTGACCTGCCGCTCGGCGATCGCGGCGGGCACCGAGGAGATCTGCACAGGAGCCGCGTCCGCGATGATGAGCTCTTCCGGTGCCAGTTCGGCTCCGGATTCGAGCAGCCAGTCGCGGCGCATCCGCTTGGCCACCGGCGACGTCGCCTGGTCGGCCTCCAGCAGCTGGATGAGCGAGGTGTCGCGTGCGGCGGTCTTCGCGAGGATGGTCGCGACGCCGTCGAGGCGCTTGAGCAGCTCCGCGCGTGCGGGGTCGCCGATCTCGGCATCCGCCTTCACTCTGGCGCGCTCCTCGCGCACCAGGAAGGCGATCACCTGGAACTTGACGCGATTGGTCGGGCCGAGCTTCCCCCGCTGCGACTTCGCCTCGATCTCGCGCACCTTGCGCGCGAGGATCGGGATGAGCGGGGCCTCGTCGTCTCGACGGGACGTCTTCTTTCGCCGCGTGGCGGCGGTTGCCGTGGTCGGCATGCTCCTCCTGAGCGTGAAGGCCCCGGCATCCTCATGAAGCCGCGAGCCGTTCTCGATGTCCGCGTGTGGCGTGAGCCAGGACCGTACGAACAGTTGTTCCGGTTCTCGCCGATGCACGCGATGCGCGTGAGGATCGATGTGAACCGCTCCCCAGTCTAGGCCATCCGGCTCGGACGACGGAAGATTTCGCCGTCAGCGCGCGTCACGACGTCAGTCGACGGCCCCGGCGAGCACCCGTCGGGCGTCCGAGACGTCGACGGCGATCTGGGCGGAGAGCTTGTCGATGCCCTCGTACGCGACCATGCCGCGCAGCCTCTCCACGAACTCGACGGTCACGTCGTGACCATAGAGGTCCAGGGTCGTCTCGTCGAGCACGTGCGCTTCGACCTGGCGCTCGAGCACGTCGTCGAAGGTCGGATTCGTGCCGACCGAGATCGCCGACGGATGACGGATGCCGGTGTCGTGATCGACGAGCCAGCCGGCGTAGACGCCGTCTGCGGGGACGAACGCGTCGACGATCGTCGAGAGGTTGGCAGTGGGGAACCCGAGTTCGCGGCCGCGCTTGAGCCCGTGCACGACCACGCCACGCACATCCGGGTGGCGCCCGAGCACGCGCGCCGCCTCGCGGACATCGCCGTCGATCAGCAGCTCGCGGATCCACGTCGAAGACACCCGGCGCGGCGACCCCGGCAGATACACGTCGTCGACGACCTCGACCGAGAAGCCGTGCTTCGGTCCGAGCTCGCGGAGGAGCGCGGGCGTGCCCGCTCCCCCGCGTCCGAAGCGGAAGTCCTCCCCGACGAGCACATGGGACACCTTCAGCGCGCCGACCAGGATGTCGACCACGAAGTCCTCCGCGCTGCGCGCGGCGAGTTCTTCGTCGAACGTGAGCACGAGCGTCGCATCGAGCCCGAGCTCGCCGAGCAGCTCGAGCTTGCGGTCGACGGTCACGACGTTCTCCGGGCACCGGTCGGGTCGGAGGACCGCAAGCGGATTGCGGTCGAAGGTCACGGCGACCGCACGGCTGCCCGACGCGGCGGCCGCCTCGTTCAGTCGACGGATGACGGCCCGGTGGCCGGCGTGGACGCCGTCGAACTTGCCGATGGCCACGGCGCTCGGGCCGAAGTCGTCCGGCACCTCGGCGGGGCTCCGGAACACGATCACGCGGTGACCTCGATCGGACGATCCGCGGCGGACGGCTGATGCGTGCGGAGCCACCAGATGCCGAACACCGGAAGCACCAGAGGGATGAACAGGTAGCCCCGTCCGAACAGCGACCACACGGTCTCGTGCTGGAACAGGGCGGGGAGGAGGATGCTGAGCAATCCGACGACGAGCACGCCGGTGAGTTCGAAGACGATCGCGATCCAGGCGACCGTGTACCAGCCGCGACGCCGCGCGAGCACGAGTGCGAGCGTGGCGAGGATGTACACCACGGCAGCGAGTGCGGAGAGCGAGTACGCGAGCGGCGCCTCGTCGAAACGCCGGACGATCTGCACGAAGCTGCGCCCCGTGGCGGCCAGCGCCATGACGGCGTAGACGATCACGAGGACGCGACCGATTCCGGTCATCCGAGTGGAGGGGGTGGTGGTGCTCATAGCGCATTCCATCTTAGAGCCGCGCGGAGATACGGGACTCCGCCGCCGCATCGGGCGTCACGCGATCTGCACGGTCCAGATGACCTGCATGCGCCACAGCATGATCGCGATGGCCAGAGCGGCCACGCCGAGGATCACCGTGCTCCACCTGCTGCGCTCCATCAGCGCCCACAGCACCGCCCCGATCGGCAGCAGCACGGCGGACACCAGGTAGACCCAGTACTCGAGAAGGTCGCCGGTGGGCGGATTGCCGGCGAACGGCGCGGCGATCGCCACCACCACCTGCACGACGAGGAGCAGTTCCACGAGAGCGAGCGCGCCGACACTGAGATCGCTCGGCCGGCGACCGGCGAGTCCCGCGACGAGGCAGAACGCGCCGGCGGCGACGGCCACGACGATCTGCACGATGGTGAGCCACAGGATCATCGCGCGGCCTCCGGCATGTTCATGGCGCTCTTCAGATCGGCGCCTCGTCGTTCCACGATCCCGACCAGCGTGCCGTCCTCATCGATGGCCGCGGCGAGAGCGCCGTCGAGTCGCACGGCCTGGTCGGCGAGCCGCTTGCCGTGCCGGAGGTCTCGCGCCTCCTGCGAAGAGACCGTCAACGGCTGCAGGATGCGCGCGGCGGCCTGCGCGGGCGTCAGCGTCCGCGCGTCCGCGAGATCGTCGAGCGCCACGGCATCCGCCACCTCGAACGGGCCGACGCGCGTGCGGCGCAGCGACGTCAGGTGGCCGCCCACGCCGAGGGCGGCCCCGAGATCGCGAGCGAGCGCACGGATGTATGTGCCGGACGAGCAGTCAACGATCACGTCGAGGTCGAGGACGCCCTCCCCCTGGCGCGTCGCGAGCACGTCGAAGCGCGAG
This sequence comes from Microbacterium sp. A8/3-1, assembly GCF_040267695.1. Taxonomy (NCBI): domain Bacteria; kingdom Bacillati; phylum Actinomycetota; class Actinomycetes; order Micrococcales; family Microbacteriaceae; genus Microbacterium; species Microbacterium sp. A8/3-1. Next base: position 1,106,651 of record NZ_CP158357.1, read on the forward strand.
ACCGTGACCTCGCGGGCGGCGAGCACCACGTCCTCCCCCGCGCGCACACGGTCGTAGGCGCGGCGTCCATCGACCTTGATCGCGGACACGGCGCTGGGCACCTGGGAGATCTGCCCGGTCAGCGCGGCGATGCCGTCGGCCACGGCCACGTCGGTCACCGCGTTCCACGCTTCGGGGTCTGCCGCGACGAGGATCTCGCCGTCGGCATCGTCGGTTCCGGTGGTCTGGCCCAGGCGGATCGTCGCCTCGTAGGTCTTGTCCGCACCGACGACGTAGGTGAGCAGCCGCGTCGCTCCCTCGATCCCGATCACCAGCAGTCCGGTGGCCATCGGATCGAGCGTGCCGGCGTGCCCCACCTTGCGGGTGCCGAAGGCGCGGCGCGTGCGCGCGACGACGTCGTGACTGGTCAGCCCTGCGGGCTTGTCGACGAGGAGGATGCCGGGCGAGACCATCCCCCCAGCCTACGATGCGGTCGCCGTGCCGCCGTCATCGCGGGGTCAGCCGCACACCTCGTAGGAGGGCGCATCCCGCGACGTGACGGTCACGCTGCTCGCCGTGTCCTCGCCCTCGCGGAATTGGAAGAAGACGTGCCCCTCGGCATCTCCGGGAAGACGCATCCAGGTGCCGCTTCCGATCTCATCCGCCCCCTGCTCCGCGTCCGGATACGTCGTGAGCACGTCCTCGGTCGAAGCGCCGACGCCCAGGCCCTCCGCGGTACGCGGACCCTCGACGGTGCCGAGATCCTCCGCGGCGGAGTACACCGACAGCTCGCTGATGGGTGCCGTGTCGGATTCGGTGCCGCGCACGAAGTACACCCCGTAGGACGAGTCCGCCGCCGTCCACCACGCCGTCCAGGAGCAGACCTCGTCGTTCTTCCAGGTGTCCGGGAGCATCCCGAGTACCGTCCCGAAGTCGCCGCCCAGCTCCACCGGTCCGATCCCCTCGTCGCTGATGATCCACGTCGCCGGATCCGCTGGGTCGGCCTCGGGCATCTCGGTCGGCGTCGGCGTCACAGCGGGCGTCGCGGTCGGGCCGGCCGAGGGATCGGCCGCCGTCGATGTCGCGCACCCGGCCAGGAGGCAGAGGGCCGCCCCCGCCGCGATAGTGAAGGTCATCCGCCGCATGTGGTTCGTCCTCATCGCTGCTCTCCGGTTCTCGCGCGCTGATCTCGCTCGCCTAGGCTGTCGTCGTGCCTTCGACTCCCACGATCCCCGTCGAGGAGATCGCGCAGCCGGTGCTCCGATGGTATCGATCCGGTGCCCGCGATCTCCCCTGGCGGCGCGCGGCGTTCCATGAGGAATTCGGCGCCTGGGGCGTGCTGGTCAGCGAGTTCATGCTGCAGCAGACCCCGGTCACCCGCGTGATCCCGCACCTCGAGGCGTGGCTGGATCGCTGGCCGACCCCGCCGGTCATGGCCGCGGCCTCGACGGCCGATGTCGTGCAGCAATGGGCCAACCTCGGCTACCCGCGCCGCGCACTGTGGCTGCATCGCGCAGCCGTCGAGGTGACGGCACGCCACGGCGGCGTCGTCCCGCGCGATGTCGATGCGCTCCTCGCGCTGTCCGGTATCGGCGACTACACGGCCAGGGCGGTCGCCGTCTTCGCTTACGGCGACCGCCATCCCGTCGTGGACACCAACACCCGGCGTGTGCTCGCCAGGGCGGTCGAAGGTCGGGCGCAGCCGTCGCCGCCCTCCCGGCGTGACCTGACGCTGATGGAGTCGCTCCTGCCCGCGGACGACGTCGATGCGGCGGCCTTCAACGCCGGGGCGATGGAACTCGGAGCGACCGTGTGCACGGCACGATCTCCGCGCTGCGAGATCTGTCCTCTCGCGGGCACCTGCGCCTGGTTGGCCGCAGGACGACCCGACACGGGCGACGCCCGCCGACGCCAGGCGACGTATGAGGGGTCCGACCGGCAGGCGCGCGGCGCGGTCCTGCGGCTGCTGCGCGACGCGACGCCGGCGCCGATGCCGCTGGAAACGGTTCTTCCGGACTGGCCGGATGCACAGCAGCGCGATCGTGCGATCGACTCTCTCATCGCCGACGGACTCGCCGAGGCGGACGGAGAATGGATCTCCCTACCGCGCTGACCGAGGGCCGCGCCTCGATTCAGACGTGCCTGTTGGTGCGGTGTGCGAGGGCCGTGAGCTCCACACGCCCGCGCACGTCGAGCTTGGCGAAGACCCGCCCCAGGTGCACCTCGACGGTGCGGACGGAGACGCCCAGGGCCGCGGCGATGTCCTTGTTCCCCGCGCCGACCACCGCGAGCATCGCCACCTCGACCTCGCGTGCCGTCAGCAGCTGCGACCAGACGTGTCGGCACGCTGACAGAGGATCCGCGGGGACATCCGCCTCGGTCCCGCGCGACTCCAGCCGGTCGAGGCGATCCCCGACGGAGCGCGCCCAGGCGGTCGCCCCGGCGAGTTCGAAGAGATGCCGGGCGCTCCGCAGATGACTCCGCGCGGCGCCGATCTCATCGTGGATGGCGCACTGGACTCCCAGCATGGACTCGACCCGCGCTCTCGCGAAGGGCGAACGCAGGGTCCGGGCGGAGGCGTGCACCTCATCGTGCTCGGAGCGCCAGCGTGCGTCGACCGCGGTCGCGACCCGGATCCGGAGTTCGTGCGCGAGGAAGACCTCCGGCGGCGCGACGATGCTCGGAGCATCCGGGCCGGTCTCCCCCGTCGCGGCAACCTCGTCGAGACCGGGCACCGAGAGCGTCGTCCGCGGTGCCCCGAGGTCGATCCAGAGTCGCATCGACGCGGCGGCGTCATCGAACGCACCGGCGAGGTACGACGCGATCGCGCGATCGACCAGAACGTCGGTCTTCATAGCCGGCGGGAGCGCCGCCGTGAGCGAACGGGAGACCGGGCCGACCTCGCCGAGCACCGCGAGGTCCAATCGGCGTGCGAGCACGACGCCCAGACCGGCGAACGGCATCGCGATCGGGAGTTCGCGCGCGGCGAGCAGCAGCCGATCGCGAGCACGACCGATGTCGCCGCGCCACACGAGCAGCAACGTCTCGGCGACGGACAGATACGCCCGGACCACCGGGCTGAACTCGAAGCCGGCGACGAGCGGGTCGAGTTCCCCATCCATGATCGGCTCCGCTGCCTCCAGCGTCCGCAGTCCGAGGTCGACATCCCCGTCGACGGCGGCGCGCAGTGCGCACAGCATCCGTCCGCTGAGCGGCCCGGTTCCGGCGATGTCGTCGAGGTCGCGCTCTCCGACGAGCAGCCAGCTCAGGGCGATCACCGGATCTCGGAGCTCGCGCTCGGCGCCGACACGGGCCGTGCCGACGCGCAGGGCATCCAGCCACCTCCGCATTCCGGGTCGATCGCCGCGCTCCGCGCAGAGCACGGCGGCGAGTGCCGCTGCGCGGGTCCACGAATACCAGTCGCCCGTGTCGTCCGTGCGGGGCCGGAGGGAGTTCGGATCCACGTCGGGCACCGCACCGTGAAGGTGCGCGCGGGCCGTGATCAGTCCCGCGAGCCCTTGCAGGCGGTAACGCTGTGTGCCGTCGGGGAACAGGCTCCCCAGCCATTCCGCCGCCTCCACCGCGAATCCCGCACCCACCGATGCCGCGCCGGCGACGAGTCGCGCCTCATCCCGGTCCGCACCATCCGCATGCTTCGTCGCCTCCCGTGCGAGCAGCAGAGCACGGTCCGGGTGGCCGGCCTCCGACAGCTCGCGGGCGATCCGGGTGAGTTCGGCGGCGGCGCGAGGGTCCCGCTCGAGCGATGCCCGCGCCCGATGCCAATCGGCGCTCATCCCGTCGCCCCGACTCCGGAACATCCCGCTGAGCCGATCGTGCACGGCGCCGATGATGGCGGGATCCGTCCTCGCCTGAACCCAGATCGCCAGACGCGTGTCCGTGAACCGCACCCTTCCTGCCCGGACGATGAGGTGCCGACCGACGGGCGCCGCCGAGATCTCGAGCGCGGACCGCCCGTCGAACGTCAGCAGGGGGTCGAGTCGGTCGTCGAGCGAGACGGAGAGCGCGAGGAGGAGGTCGCGATCGCGTGCCGGGAGGATGAGGTCGTGAAAGCGTGCGGCGATCGCCGGAACGACCGGCAGCGGCGTCGGCAGGGGGCGCAGGCCGGTCCGCTGAGAGGGCAGCAGGCGCTCCACGACCTCGCGGATCGCGAGCACGTCGTCCTGCAGCTCGACAGCGAGGCGAGACACCACGTGGGGCGCGCAGGCCAGCCCGTGGGAGAGCAGATCTTCGAGGAGGGTATCGACCGCTTCCGGCGCAGCCGAGCGGCCTTCCTGCGCGTTCGAATCCTCGATGCCGATCCCCCTCAGCTCGGCGGGACGCGATCCCGCAGAGGCGAGGCTAGCAACGGGATGTCCCCGGCGGAGCGGCTCACCGACGTTGTATATCGGTTGCCGCTCCCACCGGAGTAGACCTGCAGCCGGACGAGGTCAGTCCTGCTCGTCGTCGGCGCGGTACGGGTCCGCATCGCCGGCGTGCGACGCCGAGGAGGCGAGCTTCGCGACCTCCGCATCGCGCTCCTGCGCCTGACGCAGGAGAGCACTGATGTGGTCGGCGTTCTCCGGAAGCGCGTCAGGGATGAACTCGAGCGTCGGCACGAGCCGCGTGCTGAGCTGCCGTCCGACCTCGCTGCGCAGCATGCCGGTCGCGGACGTGAGAGCTTCGCCGCTGGCGATGCGCTCCTCCTCCGTGCCCAGCACCGTGTAGAACACGGAGGCGTGCTGAAGGTCGCCGCTGACGCGGCAGTCGGTGAGCGTGACGAAGCCGAGGCGCGGGTCGCGCAGCCCCTTCTCCAGCCGCTCGGCGAGGATCACGCGGATGCGGTCCGCCAGACGAGCCTGTCGTTCACCAGCCATTTTTCTCTCCCTCTTCAGAAAGTCTTCGGGCGAGGATGCGCGCAGCATCCTCGCCCGAAGGTATCGCGATTGATCAGCCGCGAGGCTTCTCGATGAGCTCGGTCGTCTCGATCTCGTCACCGATCTGGATGTCGTTGAACTTGCCGAGACCGATACCGGCCTCGTAGTCCGTGCGAACCTCGGTGACGTCGTCCTTGAAGCGGCGCAGCGACTCGATGGCGAGGCCATCGGCCACCACGACGCCGTCGCGGATGACACGCGCCTTGGCGTTTCGCGTGATCGTTCCCGACCGCACGATGACACCGGCGATGTTGCCGAACTTCGACGAGCGGAAGACCTCGCGGATCTCGGCGACGCCCGACTGGACCTCTTCGAACTCCGGCTTGAGCATGCCCTTGAGGGAGCTCTCGATCTCATCGATGGCGTTGTAGATCACCGAGTAGAACCGGATGTCGACGCCCTCGCGCTGAGCGCGCTCGCGCGCCTTCGTGTCGGGACGCACGTTGAAGCCCACGATGATCGCGTTGTCGATCGTCGCGAGGTTCACATCGGACTCGGTGATCGCACCGACTCCGCGGTGGATGATGCGCAGCTGCACCGAGTCGTCGACCTCGATCTTGAGGAGCGATTCCTCGAGCGCTTCGACAGCACCAGACACGTCGCCCTTGATGATGAGGTTGAGCGACTCGACCTTGCCGTCTTCGAGAGCACGGGTGAAGTCCTCGAGCGAGATGCGCTTGCGGGCCTTGGCCAGCTGGGCGTTGCGCTCGACTGCTTCACGCTTCTCAGCGATCTGGCGGGCCATGCGGTCCTCTTCGGTGACGATGAAGACGTCACCGGCACGAGGCACGGAGTTCAGACCCTGCACCTGCACCGGGCGCGACGGGTAGGCCTCGAGGACCTGCTCGCCGTTCTCGTCAGCCATGGCACGCACACGGCCATAGGCCGTGCCGGCCACGATGGCGTCACCGATCCGGAGCGTTCCGGACTGGATCAGCACGGTGGCGACAGAACCGCGACCCTTGTCGAGCTTCGCCTCGATCGCGACACCGCGGGCACCCTTGTTCGGGTTGGCCGTCAGGTCGAGACCAGCGTCAGCCGTGAGCAGCACCGCGTCCAGGAGGTCCTGGATGCCGGTGTTCGCTCGTGCCGACACGTCGACGAACATGACGTCGCCACCGAACTCCTCCGCGACCAGACCGTACTCGGTGAGCTGCTGGCGCACCTTCGACGGGTTGGCGTCGGGCTTGTCGACCTTGTTGACCGCGACCACGATCGGCACATTGGCCGCCTGGGCGTGGTTCAGGGCCTCCACCGTCTGCGGCATGATGCCGTCATCGGCCGCGACCACGAGGATCGCGAGGTCGGTGACCTGCGCACCACGGGCACGCATGGCGGTGAACGCCTCGTGACCGGGGGTGTCGATGAAGGTGATGGCACGTTCGATGCCCTCGTGCTCCGTCCACACCTGGTACGCACCGATGTGCTGGGTGATGCCTCCGGCCTCACCCTCGATGACGTTGGTCTGGCGGATCGCGTCGAGAAGGCGCGTCTTACCGTGGTCGACGTGACCCATGACGGTGACGACCGGCGGACGGATCTCGAGGTCGTCCTCGCTCTCCTCCTCCAGCTCCTGCTCGAGGTTGAGACCGAAGCCCTCGAGGAGCTCCTTGTCCTCGTCCTCGGGCGAGACCATCTGGATCTTGTAGCCGAGCTCAGCACCCAGGACCTCGAAGGTCGCCTCGTCCAGCGACTCGGTGGCCGTGGCCATCTCGCCGAGGTTGAAGAGGATGGTGACGAGGGTTCCCGGCTGCACGGTGTAGCCGGTCAGCGTCTCGATCTTGTCGGCGAAGTCCGCGATGGACGCGCCACGACGCATGCGGATGATCTCCCCGTTGCCACGGGTGACGTTGACGCCACCGACGACCGGGGCGCTCCGCATCTCGAATTCCTGCCGCTTCGCCCGCCGCGACTTGCGCTGCTTGCTCTTGCCGCCGCCCTTGCCGAAGGCACCGGCGGTACCACCACCGGGACCGCGGCCACGGCCGCCGCCACCACCGGGACGACCGGCGAAACCGCCACCGGGACGTGCACCGGGGCCGCCTGCACCACCGGGTCCACCGGCACCGCCGGGACGACCGGGGCCGCCGGGACGCTGCTGGAACGGTGCGCCACCGGGACGACCGCCGCCACCAGGGCGACCTGCGCCACCGGGACGACCGGGGCCGCCGGGACGCGGGGCACCCGGACGCGGAGCGCCGGGACGGGGCGCCTGCGGGCGCGGGATGTTTCCGGGAGTCGGGCTCGGGCGCTGGCCCATGCCCTGCGCGGAAGCGAAGGGGTTGTTGCCCGGGCGGGGACCCGCCGGACGCTGGCCCATCCCCTGCGAGGAGGAGAAGGGGTTGTTGCCGGGGCGCGGGGCACCGGGCTTCGGCGCGCCGCCGTCATCGGACTTGGCCGCTGCGGGCTCGGATGCCGGTGCAGGGGTCTCCGCAGCGGGAGCAGGTGCTTCCGGAGCGGGAGCCGCCGGGGCGGGTGCCTCGGGGGCGGGAGCCTCGGGGGCAGGCTTCGGGCCCGGGGTCGGCGCCTGCTTGGCGGCGGGCTTCGCTGCGGGCTTGGCCGCAGGCGCGGCGTCCGCACCGGTCTTGAGCGAGCCGTCGGCCTCGATCGCCGCACGCAGCTTGCGCGCCACCGGCGGTTCGATGGTCGAGGACGGGCTCTTCACGAACTCGCCGAGTTCCTTGAGCTTTGCAAGAGCGACCTTGCTGTCGACGCCGAGTTCGGCGGCGATCTCATGTACGCGTGGTTTACCAGCCACAATTCTCCTGTCTGAGTCGGTCCACCCAGACAGGGCAGACCACTAGTCGCGGACGGGTCTCATTTCGAGCCGTTCACTTTGTTTCCATAGCTGTTCAGCCTTTGTTTCTTGGTGGGTGCTGTTCGAAGGTCCGCGTGTCCAACTGAGTGGACACGCGCAGTGCTCGTCCGAATGCGCGACGCCGCAGAGCGGCATCCATGCATTCCTGTGTCGGATGCAGCCACGCGCCTCTCCCCGGCAGAACAGCGCGCTCATCGACGATGAGCACATTGTTCTGGGACACCACTCTGAGAAGAGCGGAGCGAGGAGCACGCGTGCGACAGCCGACGCACGTTCGTACGGGTTCCATCTTACACCTGCGTTCCCTCGCCCCTCTCCCCGCATGGCGCGAGTCGGGACGAGAACCGGTCAGTCGTCGAGGACGCTGTCGGGCTGGATGTCGATCTTGGCTCCGGTGAGCTTGGCAGCGAGGCGGGCGTTCTGGCCCTCCTTGCCGATCGCGAGCGACAGCTGGTAGTCGGGAACCAGCGCGCGCACGGCCTTGGTGCCGGCGTCGAGCACGAAGGCGCTCGTCACCTTGGCAGGCGACAGGGCGTGTGCCACGAAGGTCGCCAGATCCGGATCGTGATCGACGATGTCGATCTTCTCCCCCGCGAGCTCCTCGGTCACCGCGCGGACGCGGCGCCCCATCTCGCCGATGCAGGCGCCCTTCGCGTTGATCGAGGGGTCGTTCGCCTTCACCGCGATCTTCGTCCGGTGCCCGGCTTCGCGAGCGAGCGAGACGATCTCCACGAGACCGGCCGCGATCTCCGGAACCTCCAGGGCGAAGAGCTTGCGGACGAGACCCGGGTGGGTGCGCGACACGGTGATCTGCGGACCCTTGAGGCCCTTCGCGACGCTCGTCACGTAGACACGCAGTCGCGATCCGTGGGTGTACTCCTCGCCCGGCACCTGCTCCTCGGGCGGCAGGATGGCCTCGACGGCGCCGAGGTCGACGTGGATCATCCGCGGGTTCGGACCCTGCTGGATGACGCCGGCGACGATGTCGCCTTCCTTGTCCTTGAAGTCGCCGAGCACGACGTCGTCCGCGATGTCGCGGAGGCGCTGGCTGATGACCTGCTTGGCGGCGAAGGCGGCGATCCGGCCGAAGTCGTCGGGAGTCGCGTCCTCCTCGCCGATGATCGCGCCCTCTTCATCCCGGACGACCTGGAGCACGTCGACGTGACCGGTCTTGCGATCGAGGTGCACGCGGACGCCTTCGGGGGCCGCGCCGTCACCAGCGACGTGCTTGGAGTACGCGGTCAGGATCGCCTGCTCGATGATCGAGACGAGTTCCTCGAAGGGAATCGCCTTCTCCTTCTCGATGCCTCGCAGCAGACTCAGTTCGATGTCCATGACGGCCTCCCTATTCAGCTCTCGTCGCGCCTGTTCGCACGCGCGACATCCGTACCACGATACCCTGTGCCCACCGCCTGTTGCCACGGCGGCAGCCGCGCCGTCGCGGCGACGACGCCGCAGGAGGACCACGTGAACTCGTTCGACACCATCGTGATCGGCGCCGGGATGTCGGGCGTCACGACTGCGCGGATGCTGGTCGACGCGGGCCAGCGCGTCGTGGTGCTCGAGGGGCGCGACCGCGTCGGCGGACGGATGAACTCCGATCGGCAGGCCGGGTTCCCCGTCGACCTCGGCGCCTCATGGGTCCACGGCATCGACGGATCGGCGCTCTGGGACCTCGTGCAGGCGCTCGGCATTCCGACACTGGAGTACACCGTGGGCAGCTTCCAGGTCGGCGGACGCCCGATCGAGAACTTCGGCGGCGACGGCAAGCTCATGGACGCCGCGGCCAGCGCACGATGGATCGCCGACGTCGAGGAAGCGGACCGCCTCCTCGTCGAGGAGATCGGCAAGTCCTCCGCCGGCGACACCTATCTGGACGTGACCGAGCGCGCGCTCGACCGCTCCGGCCTCGACCCCGAGCGCATCGACGAGATCCGCGAGTTCTTCCGGCACCGCGTCGAGGAGCAGTGCGGAGCATGGATCGGCGACCTCGACGCGCACGGGCTCGACGAGGATGCGATCGACGGCGATGAGGTGATCTTCCCGCGCGGCTACGACGAGCTGCCGCGCCGCATCTCGGCGGGACTCGACGTCCGTCTGGGCCACATCGTGACCCGCGTCGCGCGGTCGGCGACCGGAGTCGTCGTCAGCACCGGCGACGCCGAGTTCACCGCTGATCGCGTCGTCGTGACCGTTCCTCTCGGCGTTCTCCAGGCGGGATCGCTCGCCTTCGATCCCCCGCTGCCCGACTCCGTCGCCGGCCCGATCGACAGACTGGGCATGGGCGTCTTCAACAAGATCTTCCTCCAGTTCCCCGAGCGGTTCTGGAATGAGGAGAGCTACGTCATCCGCGCTCTCGGCGAAGCCGGGGAGCACTGGCATTCCTGGTACGACGTGTCCGCGGTGAGCGGCATCCCGACCCTGCTGACCTTCGCGGCCGGTCCGTTCGGGCGCCACATGCAGGAGCTCCCCGATGAAGAGGTGGTCGCCGACGTCGTACGCGCTCTGCGCGCACTCTACGGCGATGCGGTCGGTGAGCCGGTGGCGCACTGGATCACGCACTGGGGCGAGGACCGGTTCTCCCTCGGGTCTTACTCCCACCTCGCGCTCGGCTCCTCGCATCATGATCATGACGAGCTCGCAGGTCCTGTCGACGACGTCCTGCACTTCGCGGGCGAGGCGACCTGGGGCGATGAACCCGCGACCGTCGGAGCGGCGTACTACTCGGGTCGCCGCGCTGCGGAGCGCATCCTCGGGCGGTCGGTCGACCTCGATGCATTCGCCGCAGGCATCACCGCGCGGGAGCAGACGACAGGTCGTTGATCGCGCGGATGAGCCGGAACAGACTCCCGACCTGACGCTGATCCAGGTGCAGGATCAGACGCGGCAGATGCAGCACGTCGTCGTCGGCGACCTCGGGGCGTCTGGGTGCCGTCCGCTCGATTCGACCGGAGGCCAGCATCGGCGCGAACTGCTCGTTCAGCGCCTCGATCTCGGCATCCGTCGGCTCGTTGCGCAGACGCAGCACGAGGGTGTCGCCGATCCACCGCAGGGAATCGTAGTTGCGCCAGAAACCGGCGATCTCCGCCCGCGCCCTCTCCGCGGAGTCGGTGACGACGACCCGGTCGAAGTCGCCGGGTGAGATGACGCCCATCGGTTCGAGGGTGTCATCGATGTACCGCTGCAGGCCGTGCCAGAAGGTGCCACCGGGCTGGTCGAGCAGGACGATCGGGGTCGGCTCGGCCTTGCCCGTCTGCTGCAGCGTGAGCAGCTCGAACATCTCGTCGAGCGTGCCGAAGCCACCGGGCAGGCAGATGAAGCCCGAGGACTCCTTCACGAGCATCAGCTTGCGGGTGAAGAAGTACTTCATAGCCACGACCTGGCCCTGACCCGTGACGAGGCTGTTCGCCTTCTCCTCGAACGGCAGGCGGATGGACACCCCGAGCGAGAGTTCGGGGCCGGCACCTTCCGCCGCAGCCTGCATGATCCCTGGACCCGCCCCGGTCACGACCATCCAGCCGTCCGCGGCGAGAGCGGCCGCGATGTCGCGCGCCTGGAGGTAGAGCGGATCGTCCTGCTGCGTGCGCGCCGATCCGAACACGCTGACCTTCGGCACGCCGCGGAACGGCGCGAACAGCCGGAACGCGTCGCGCATCTCGGCGAGGGCTGCGGACGCGATCTTCAGGTCCAGTCGGTCCGCATCATCCTCACCGAGGCCGATCGACGTGCGGATCATCCGCGTCACGAGTCTGCGATCATCATGAACGCCCGCGTCGTCGAGGAGCGCGTCGATCTCGGCGGTCAGGGTCTCCGGCAGCGGTTCGTCCGTCATGGTCCCAGCGTCGCATGCGGGAAGGAGCTGGTGCATCCCGCAACGCCGCGCGTCATCGAGCGTTCAACGCCAGGCTTTCTCACGCAAGTCGCCGAAACGCCGCGCTCCGCTGGATGGCGGGCGCGGCGTTCGGGCAGAAGCTCAGCGGGTCAGGCGTCCCACGACGTCGCCGACGGAGATCGCGTCGCGCTCCCCCGTGCTCCGGTCCCAGAGCTCGACCTGACCATCGGCCGCGCCGCGGCCGACGATGACGATCTTCGGCACGCCGACGAGTTCCGCGTCGCCGAACTTCACGCCGGGCGAAACCTTGGGTCGATCGTCGTACAGCACGTCGAGCCCGGCGCTCTCCAGCTGCGCCGAGAGCGCTTCAGCGACGTCGAAGGCGACCTGTTCGCGGCCCGCGGCCACGACCTGCACGTCGAACGGAGCGACGGATGCCGGCCAGATCAGGCCCTTGTCGTCGTTGTTGAGCTCGGCGATGATCGCGAGGATACGGGTCACGCCGATGCCGTACGAACCCATCGTGACGGTGACGAGCTTGCCGTTCTCGTTGAGCACCTTGAGCCCCAGCGCCTCCGCGTACTTGCGACCGAGCTGGAAGACATGCCCGATCTCCATTCCGCGCGCGAGCTCGACAGGACCGGAGCCATCGGGTGCGGGGTCACCTGCACGGACGTTCGCGATCTCCACGATGCCGTCCGCGAAGAAGTCGCGTCCGGCGACGACCGAGTGCGCGTGCTTCTGGTCGATGTTCGCGCCCGTGATCCAGCTGGTGCCCTCGCTGACGCGGGGGTCGACCAGATAGCGGATGCCGGTGGCCGACTCCTCGCCGAGCACCGCACCGGTCGGCGACCAGGGGCCGATGTAGCCCTTCACCAGCAGAGGATTGTTCTCGAAGTCGTCGGCCGTGGCCGTCGCCACCTCTGCCGGGGCGAACGCCACTTCGGCGCGCTTCTCATCGACCTCACGGTCGCCGGGGATGCCGACGATGACGAGTTCGCGGGTGCCGTCGAGGTGCGTCAGCGAGAGGACGACGTTCTTCAGCGTGTCCGCAGCGGTGTACTCCCCGTCCAGGTGCGCGTTGGTGTGCGCGACGAGCGTCTCGATGGTCGGCGTGTCGGGCGAGTCGAAGATGACGGGGGCCGCATCGGCGTCGAACGCGATCGCATCGGGAACAGCCGTCGTGAACGCCTCGACGTTCGCCGCGTACCCGCCGGCGCTGCGGACAAAGGTGTCCTCACCCACGGGAGTGGGGTGCAGGAACTCCTCGCTGCGCGAGCCGCCCATGGCGCCGGCATCCGCCTGCACGATGACGTACTCGAGCCCGAGCCGCTGGAAGATGCGCTCGTACGCGTCGCGCTGCGCCTGGTAGCTGGCGTCGAGGCCCTCATCCGAGGCGTCGAACGAGTAGGCGTCCTTCATCGTGAACTCGCGACCGCGGAGCAGACCTGCGCGCGGGCGGGCCTCGTCGCGGTACTTGTCCTGGATCTGGTAGATCGTCAGCGGCAGATCCTTGTACGACGAGTACAGGTCCTTCACGAGCAGCGTGAAGGCCTCCTCGTGCGTGGGCGCGAGGAGATAGTCGCCGCCCTTGCGGTCCTGGAGCCGGAACAGCAGATCGCCGTACTCCTCCCAGCGCCCGGTCGCCTCGTACGCCTCGCGCGGCATGAGCGCCGGGAAGTGCACCTCCTGCGCACCGGCCTCGGCCATCTCCTCACGGACGACGGCCTCGATCTTCGCCTTGACGCGCAGACCCAGTGGCAGCCACGCGAAGATGCCGGCAGCCTGCGGACGGATGTATCCCGCCCGGATCAGCAGCTTGTGGCTGGCGACCTCTGCACCGGCAGGGTCTTCGCGGAGCGTACGGAGGAAGAATTTCGAGAGACGAGTGACCACGGATCAAGTCTAGTGAGCCGTGGACACCCGTCTCTGCGACGAGGTCAGTTGAGCGCGGGCAGTCCGGACGGCACGACTCCCCCGCCGTACAGGCTGACGGCGAGCTCCTGCAGTGCGGTGAGTGCCACGCGCTGCGGGAGCGGGCCGTAGGAGATGCGTGCGACGCCGAGCTTCTCGTAATCCGAGGCCGCGAGAGCGCCGGGGACGCCGATCACGCTGACCTTGCGATCGCCGATGCCCTCGACGAGCTGACGGGTGACGTTCGCATCGAGGAGGCCCGGGACGAAGACCGCGGTCGCCCCGGCGTCGAGGTAGGCGCGGCCGCGCTGGATCGCATCGGCGATGCTCTCCTGGACCGGACGGTGACCCGCGCGGACGAAGGCGTCGGTGCGCGCGTTGAGTGCGAACGGGACACCCTCGGCCTCAGCGGCCTTCACGATCGCCTCGACGGCGGCGACCGACTCGTCGAACGGCTTGAGCCGGTCTTCGACGTTCGCACCGACGATGCCGACGCCGATCGCGAGACGGGTGGTCTCCCCCGCGTCTCCGTAGCCGTCGTCGAGGTCGGCGGTGACGGGGACCTGGACGGATGCCGCGATGCGCCCGACCATGTCGATCATGAGGTCGCGCGGCGTCGCACCGTCGTCATACCCGAAGGAGGCGGCGATGCCGTGTCCGGCGGTGGCGATCGCCTTCGTCTCGGGAAGGGCGGCGACGGCACGGGCACCGACGACATCCCACACGTTCACGACGCGGAGGATCTCCGGAGCGTCATAGAGTCCGACAAGGGTCTGGGCCTTGGCTGCAGTGGTCATGACTCCACGCTAACGCGGGCGGTCGACATCGGGGGCGGTGCGGGCGGAACAATCGCGGGCTCAGCGTCGGTGTTCTGTTGTTTCGGGACGGCATGCCGGTGTATCGGTTTGTGGGGCTGATCTGGGGTTTGAATGTCGGTGGCCCCTGGTTCACTAGGGGTATGACAGCACTGGCGGACGCGACGATCGAGCAGGTGAACGCCCTGGGGGCGGTCACCGAGATGCTCGTCGAGGTCGAGCGCACGATCAGCAGCATGCAGGCCGTGCGTGATGGTTTCCTCGCGGTCGGGTCCCGGTTGGCGGTCGACGTCGCCCGGCAGGCCGCGTCGCGGGACGAGGCGGAGCTGGCGTTGCGGACGGTCGCGGCCGAGTTCGCGGCCGCGCTGCGCGTGTCGGACCGGACGGTGCAGCGGCGGATGACGGACGCGTCGTTCCTGGTGGAGCGTTTCCCGCGGGTGTGGCGGGCCCTGGGCGCCGGGCTCATCAGTGCCGGGCATGCCCGGATGATCTGCGACGCCGGTGCGCACTTGGATGATCCCGCTGCCCGGGACGCGTACGCCGGGGAGGTGCTCGGGTTCGCGGAGACCGAGTCCCCGAACCGTGTCGCCCGACGGGCGCGGCGGGTCGCGGAACGCTACCAGTCCCGTCCGATCCGTGAACGGCACAAGGATGCCCGGGCGAAGCGGGGCGTATGGGTGAAAGACCTCCCCGACGGGATGGCCGAACTCGGCATGACCGGCCCCGCCGCGCTCGTGCATGGGGCGTTCGACCGGATCACCGCCATGGCGAAAACCGTGCAGGAACAGACGGTGCAGGAGCAGTCGAATCCGACTGCGCCTGGCACGGAGGCTGCCGCCGCTGGGCCGCGGGAGAGCGCATTCGGCCCGGCCGCCGACAAGAAGCACGATGGCCCTGCCGCCAAGGACCCGCGCACCCTCTCGCAGATCCGCGCCGACCTCGCTCTCGATCTCCTCCTCACCGGCACACCGGCTGGACACGACACCCCGGCCGGGCTGCTCGCCGCGATCACGGCCACCGTGTCGGTCACGGTCCCTGTCACGACCCTGATGGGCCGGGGCACGACCCCTGCGGAACTGAACGGGCGCACACCGATCGACCCCGACACGGCAAGACGCCTGGCCGGTGCGGCATCCGGATGGGATCGCATCCTCACCCACCCGATCACCGGGGCGCTCCTCGCCGTCGACCGGTACCGACCTGGCGCTGACCTGAAACGACACCTCAGGGCCCGGGATCAACGCTGCCGATTCCCCACCTGCGGATACCCACCATCGGACTGCGACATCGACCACCACCACGACGCCGCCCACGGCGGTGCGACCACCGCCGAGAACCTCGGCCACCTCTGCCGACGACACCACGTCTTGAAGCACCAGACCCCGTGGCACGTCGAACCCCTCACCGACGGGTTGTACGCCTGGACCAGCCCCACCGGCCGCACCTACATCGACAAACCACCAGCGCCCCACACCATCACCTTCATCGACGACGACACCCCACCACCCTTCTGACGCAGGGGCGGCCCGGCGGATCTGGACGAAGCTCGGAGCCGCTCAACCTAGGGTGGAAGCATGCCTCAGCGCCGATCGCACGTCGCCTCGTCCGCCGAACAGACCGAGCTCGCCTCGGCATTGGCGGCATTGCGCGAATCCCTGGACGCCCCGCTCGATTTCCCCGCGGAGGTGCTCGCCGAAGCGGAAGCGACAGACCCGACCGAACCCGAGCTCGACCTGCGGGACGTTCCGTTCGCGACCCTCGACCCCGTTGGCTCGCGAGACCTCGACCAGGCATTCCACCTGGAACGCGACGGCGCCGGATACACGGTCCACTACGCGATCGCCGACGTCCCCGGCTTCGTGGAGCCGGAAGGCGCGGTCGACGCCGAGGCTCGGCGCCGCGGGCAGACGCTGTATGCCGCCGATGGCAGGGTCCCTCTGCATCCGCCGATCCTGAGCGAGGATCGCGCCTCCCTTCTCGCCGACGTCGATCGGCCGGCGCTGGTCTGGACGTTCTCCCTCGACGCCGAGGGCGCCGTCTCCGCATTCCGCCTGGAGCGGGCACTCATCCGCTCGCGCGCCCAGCTCGACTACGTCTCGACCCAGCAGTCCCTCGATCGGGGCGAGGAAGGCCCGGCGACGCTCCTCCCGGAGATCGGCGCCCTGCGCATCGAGCAGGAGCGGCGTCGCGGAGGCGCGAGCCTCAACCTCCCGGACGAAGAAGTCGTGCGCGCCGACGACGGCACCTACGCGATAGAACGCACCACCCCACTCGCTGTCGAGGAATGGAACGCCCAGCTCTCCCTGATGACGGGAATGGCCGCGGCCTCTCTCATGCTCGATGCCGGAGTCGGCATCCTGCGCACGATGCCGAGGCCCGACGACGACGCCTTCGACACGTTCCGGCACCAGACCGAGGCGCTCGGCCGCCCGTGGACGTCCGGCGACTACGGCGAGTACCTGCGCACCCTCGACCGGAACGACCCGTTGACGCTTCCCGTCCTGCAGGCAGCAGCAGCCCTCTTCCGCGGCGCGGGCTATGTCACGTTCGACGGCGAGGCGCCCAGAGATGCCGTCCAGGCAGCGATCGCCGCGCCGTACGCCCACGCCACCGCGCCACTGCGGCGCCTCGTCGACCGCTGGGTGCTGGCGATCTGCCTCGCCGTCTCGACCGGGCGAGAGATCCCGTCGTGGGCACGGGAGTCGCTCGACGAGCTGCCTGGGCTGATGCAGGAATCCGGCCAGCGCGCATCCCAGCTGAACGCGGCGACCATCAACTGCGTCGAAGCGGCCCTGATGACTCCGCTGGTCGGCACGACGATCGAGGCGACCGTCATCGAACTCCGCGGCGACCGCGCATCCATCCAGATCGCCAACCCCGCCGTGACCGCAACCGCTTCCGTGCCCGCGGGCTCGCGGCCCGGTGACATGGTCCGACTTCGGGTCGTCCGCGCCGACATCGCGCGCGGAGAGATCGACTTCGAGGTCTGACCCGCAGCCACAATGTCGCCGGCAGGGCGGGCGACGCTCAGACGGCCGGCACCGCCGTGGTCGTCATCACCAGCAACTGCGGGTCGCTCAGATCCAGCGTCACCACGATCGAGGCGAACTCCGACAGCGACGCGACGTGCGTGCCACCGCAGAGGATCACGGCCTCACCCTCGGGAAGCTCGCAGTGCCAGCGCCGGCGATCGACGATCGTGGGTCCTTCGACCTCGATGCGGCTGGACGCTCCCGACGCCACCCAGTCGGCGAGCTGGGCGTTGATGCGTGCCGCGCGCGCGTCGAGCGTCGCCGCGAACGTCTCCGTGTCGAACCCGGCGCGGCGCAGGCTCTTGCCGAGGCGATACTCGTCCACGGCGCCGTCCTCGTCGATGCGGCTCGACTGATTCGCGCGACCCTCGAAGTCCGGGTTGCCGAGAGCGTCGGCGCCAGGATCCTTGCGCCACAGGTCGGCGACGGCGAGGTCCAGGGCGAGCGAGGCAAGGTGGCATGCGGTGTGCCCGCGGCTGAGTCCTGCGCGACGCGCAGCGTCCACGGAGAGGGTGACGGCTGCGCCCGGGACGAGCCACTCGGGCGCCTCCGCGGCGAGGCGGTGCCCCACCAGCCAGGTCCATCCCTCCGCACCGCGCTTGACGGGGATGCCGTTGCCGACAGTGAAATCGCCCGCGTCGCTCGACGCTGCCATGACGGCCTCGACGACGGCCGCACGCGCATCGCCCGCGATCAGCTCGCCGGAGTCGCCCGGCTGATCGGGCCACGTGTGATCCACCGGATGAAACGGCGACGCGTCGACGACGACCACCACGCCCTCAGGGGAGGTCTCGACGCGCGTGACGACACCGTCACCCGTCAGGGAACCATCGGCGAAGGACACGATCGTGGACGGCATGGTACTCCTGGGGTCGGTGCAGAGACGAGAAGGCGTCCGTGACGCCGATGTGCTCAGTGAGCGGGCGGGATGGTGAAGCTCGCGAGCTTGTCGCCCTCGACGACGAAGATGCCGTCGGACTCGCCGTTGAACACGCGGCTCGACCAGCCGAACCGGATGCGGGTGGTGTCCCCCTCGGTCACGGCGCTCAGCACGGTCATCCGTGCTCCGGCACCGATCGCATCGCTTCCTGCCCAGCTCCGAACGCCATCGGGTCCGGATTTCACCGTTCCCCAGTCGCTCACGAAGCCGTCAACGGTGAACGCCGAGACGAAGGCCTCGGTGTCGGCCGCATTGATCGCGTCGACCATCGCCTGCACGGGCGCCGGCACGGTGTTGTCGGACATCTCGGTCTCCTCGGGTCGGTGCTCAGACGGTGACGACCTGGGCGGTGCCGAGCGGCGCCGCGGGGCCCATCTCCTCGGCGATCCGGTTCGCCTCCTCGATCAGCGTGGCGACGATGTCGGCCTCGGGGACGGTCTTGATGACCTCGCCCTTGACGAAGATCTGTCCCTTGCCGTTGCCCGAAGCCACACCGAGGTCGGCTTCGCGCGCCTCACCTGGGCCGTTGACGACACAGCCCATCACGGCGACGCGCAGCGGGACGGTCATGTCCTTGAGCCCCTCGGTCACGTCTTCCGCGAGGGTGTAGACGTCGACCTGAGCGCGTCCGCACGACGGGCACGAGACGATCTCGAGCTTGCGCTCGCGCAGATTGAGCGACTGCAGGATCTGGTGCCCGACCTTGACCTCTTCGGCCGGCGGGGCGGAGAGCGAGACGCGGATCGTGTCGCCGATGCCCTCGCCGAGAAGGATGCCGAAGGCCGTCGCGCTCTTGATCGTGCCCTGGAACGCGGGTCCGGCCTCGGTGACTCCGAGGTGCAGCGGCCAGTCGCCCATCTGCGCCAGCAGGCGGTAGGCCTGGACCATGATTACCGGGTCGTTGTGCTTCACCGAGATCTTGAAGTCGTGGAAGTCGTGCTCCTCGAAGAGGGAGGCTTCCCAGCGCGCGCTCTCGGCGAGCGCCTCCGGCGTCGCCTTGCCGTACTTCTGCAGCAGGCGCGGGTCGAGGGATCCGGCGTTGACGCCGATGCGCAGGGAGACCTCGGCGTCTTTGGCGGCCTTGGCGATCGCCCCGACCTGATCGTCGAACTTGCGGATGTTCCCCGGATTCACACGCACCGCGGCGCAGCCGGCATCGATCGCCTGGAACACGTACTTCGGCTGGAAGTGGATGTCGGCGATCACCGGGATCTGGCTCTTCTTCGCGATGATGTGCAGCACGTCCGCATCATCCTGCGACGGCACGGCGACACGCACGATCTCGCAGCCGGACGCCGTGAGTTCGGCGATCTGCTGCAGCGTCCCGTTGATATCGGTCGTCTTGGTCGTGGTCATCGACTGCACGCTGACGGGTGCATCGCCACCGACGAGCACCTTGCCCACCTTGATCTGGCGGGACTTGCGACGCGGGGCGAGGACGACGGGGACCTTCGGCATCCCAAGATTCACTGCTGGCACGCCTCAAGCCTACGCCGCCAGGATGCACGGGGGCTGGATGTCGACCGCATCGTCTCGGCGTCATCCGCCCGGGCACGGCACACGCGGTGTGGTAGTTTTCACCCCATGCTCGCGAACTTCACCTGGTGGCCCGCCTCTTAGGCGGTGTGTTCGCGTTCCCACGAATCCAGACCGCCTCCGGGGCGGTCTTTTCGTTGAGCCGAGCCGGAGCCCTTCACAGGAGACATCGATGACCCTCTCACGACTCGCCGAGCTCAGCGCCGACCCAACGGCATCCTTCGTGCTGATCGCACGCGACGGCGCCGACACCGTCGAGCTTCTCAGCGGCGACGTCCTCGACGTCGACCTGCTCGGCGACATCCCTCTCGACATCGACGGCGCACCGCGCGAGGTGTTCGCACTCGTCCCGTATCGCCAGGTACGCGAGCGCGGTTTCGTCGCGCAGGACGACGGCGCACCCCTGCGCTGCATCGTCGTCGACGAACACCTTCACCTGGAGACCGGAGAGGTGCTCGCCGCACTCCCCGACGCCCCGGTGCCGCTGCACGACGACGGCTTCGACATCGCCGACGCGGAGTACGCCACGATCGTCGAGAAGGTCATCGCCGACGAGATCGGCCGCGGCGAGGGAGCCAACTTCGTCATCCGCCGCGACTTCACCGCGAACATCGACGTCGACGACCGCACGGCGGCACTCACCTGGTTCCGCGCGCTGCTCACGCACGAACGCGGGGCGTACTGGACGTTCGCCGTCTTCACTCCCGGCCACATCGCGGTCGGCGCGAGCCCGGAGGCGCACGTCGTCGCGCGCGGCGGCGTCGTGACCATGAATCCGATCTCCGGCACCTTCCGCCACCCGTCGGGAGGCGCCACGAAGGAGACTCTCATCGACTTCCTCGCTTCGACGAAGGAGACCGAAGAGCTCTTCATGGTCGTCGATGAAGAGCTCAAGATGATGAGCGCCGTGTGCTCCGACGGCGGCCGGATCACCGGACCGCACCTCAAGGAGATGTCGCGGCTCACGCACACCGAGTACATGCTCCGCGGACGCAGCGCCCTCGACCCCCGCGACATCCTGCGCGAGACGATGTTCGCGCCGACGGTCACCGGATCGCCGATGCAGAACGCCTGCGCGGTGATCCGCCGCCATGAGAAGAAGCCCCGCGGCTACTACTCCGGCGTGGCCGCCCTGTTCACCCCGAACGGGGACGGCGGGCACGACCTGGATGCCCCGATCCTCATCCGCACGGTCTATCTGAAAGACGGTGCGCTCAGCGTGCCGGTCGGGGCGACCCTCGTGCGGCACTCGGACCCGCTCGGCGAGGTCTCGGAGACGCACGGCAAGGCAGCGGGCGTGCTGGGGGCGATCGGCGCCATCGACCGCGACCAGGTCGCCGAGGCGCGCAGCGACGCCGATGCCCCAGGTGACGAGCAGGCGCTGGCCGACGACCCGACCATCGCCGCGCTGCTGTCATCGCGTAACGCCCGTCTGGCGGATTTCTGGCTCAACCCGCAGGGCGACGATCTCGACGGACCGTTCGCCGGGCGCACCGCACTCGTCGTGGACGCCGAGGACCGCTTCACCACGATGCTCGCGCATCAGCTCCGCCACCTCGGCCTCTCCGTCACGATCAGCCCCTGGAGCGAGGTGCAGGACGCCGATCTGGATGCCGCAGACATCGTCGTGGCGGGCCCCGGGCCCGGCGATCCCCGGGATGCCGGCAATGCCCGCATCGCCCGGATGCGCGAGGTCGTCGCCCGACGCATGGACGCCGAGGCGCCGCTGCTCGCCGTCTGCCTCAGTCACCAGATCCTCAGCGACCGGTTCGGCATCGCGCTGACATCGCTGGATGCTCCGCACCAGGGCCTGCAGAAGGCGGTGCCCGTGTTCGGCGAGGACCCGTCGATCGGCTTCTACAACACCTTCACCGCCCGCGTCGAGCCCGGCACGACGAAGGTCGGGCCGGCGGAGGTCTCCGCGGATGCCGTGTCGGGCGACGTGTATGCGCTTCGCGGCCCGCACTTCGCCTCCGTGCAGGGACACCTAGAGTCGATCCTGTCGCGCGACGGCATCCACACGCTGGAACGGCTTGTCCGTCACGCACTGGCCTGAGCGCTCGCGCTGCGGCCGCTACTGCAGGATGTCGACCGGGTTGAACAGGTCGGCGACCAGCAGGAGCGCGCCCATGCCGATCAGCAGCACCGCGACGACCACCGTCAACGGCACGAGCCGGGTGGCGTCGACGGGCGCCGGCGGGGGCCGACGGAACAGCTTCGCCCAGATCCGCTTGACGCCCTCCCAGAGCGCCACCACGACGTGACCACCGTCGAGCGGGAGCAGCGGGATGAGGTTGAAGACGAAGAGCGCGACGTTCAGCGAGGCCAACAGCTGCAGCAGCACGGCGAAGCGATTCAGGATCGGGGCGTCGGTCGCGGCGACCTCTCCGGCGAGCCGCCCGACGCCGACGACGCTGAGCGGGCTGTTCGGGTCGCGCTCGCCTCCGGTGACCAGTGAGACACCGATATCCCAGAGCCGCACCGGGAGGGTGACGATCAGCGAGGCCACCCGGCTGACGTTCTCGGCCGTCAGCTGCGCTCCCGCAGTGAGAGGCTGCTGCACGTAACCCATCTGCGAGCCCATGCCGACGTAGCCGACCTCCTTGACGACGGGGTCGCCGGAGTCGTCGAGGATCGGCTGCCCGCTGGCATCCGTGATCGTGCGCTCTGCGGCGATCGGCGTGATGCTCAAGGTCTTCTCGGCCCCGTCGCGACGCACCACCACATCGAGCGCGTCGCCCGGCGCCGCCTGGACGATGGCTGTCGCCTCGGCGAACGTCGACACGGGCTGACCGTCGATCGAGACCAGCACGTCACCCGGTTCGATGCCCGCCTTCGCCGCCGGGGACGCCGGGTCGTCGGCGGAGCACTCGGTCGCCGTGGACTCGGCGGGCACGACGCATTCAGTCACGGACGCGATCGTCGTCGTGCCCTGCTGCACGCCGATGCCGGAAACGAGGACCGTGAAGATGATGACCGCGAGGAGCAGGTTCATCAGCGGTCCGCCCAGCATGACGACCACGCGCTTCCACACCGGGAGCTTGTAGAAGACGCGGTCCTCGGCGCCCTCGGCGATGGTCTCGTCGTTCGCGGAGCGCGCGTCCTGGATGAGCGTGCGGAACACACCCCGCGCAGGTCCGGCGTTCTTCGAAGCGGGGTACATGCCCGACATCGAGATGAAGCCGCCCAGCGGCAGCATCTTGAATCCGTACTCGGTCTCGCCGATCCGCTTCGACCAGAGACGCGGCCCGAAGCCGATCATGTACTGGCCGACGCGCACGCCGAAGAGCTTGGCGGGGACGAGATGGCCGACCTCATGCAGGCCGATCGACAAGCCGAGGCCGATCAGCATGAACAGGATGCCGCCCACGTAGAGCAGGATTTCCACGTGCCAACGCTACTGCCCGCAGCCTAGGAATCCGCCCGGCACCGCCGACCGGGCTAGGCTGACACGGTGACGACCCGGCAGCTGCGACTGGTACGCGCTGCTGCCGTCTCCTCCGTGGCCACGCTCCTCGCCGCCGTGTCGCACACCCTCGGCGGCGGATCCGCACCGCATCCGCTGCTCATCCTCGCGGTCGCCACGCTGCTCACACCGCTCTGCGCGCTGCTCGTGGGCGTGCGGCCGTCGCGCTCGCGTGTCGCCGCTGCCGTCCTCCTCGCCCAGGCGGCCTTCCACCTCCTCTTCCAGGTGCTGGGTTCGCCCACGGGATCCGCCGTCGCTGACACGTCGGGCCATGCGCACCACCTCGATCTCGCGCTGCTCGGGCCCGTCGCATCGGTGCCCGCGGCCGACGCGACAATGCTGGGCGCGCACGTCATCGCCGCCGCGCTCACCACGCTGCTCATCTGGCATGGCGAGGCGCTCGCACAGGGCGTCGCGCGCTGGTTCCAGGCGCTGCTCCTGCGCGCCGTCCTCTGCGCTCCCGTCGATCACCGACGCCCTGGTGCACTCCGCTCCGTCCTGCTTCCCGCGTTCGACGCCGCGATCTCCCGCGACGTCTCGCGACGCGGTCCGCCGGCGCTCGTCCGCGGCTGAACGCCGCACCGACGTTCCGCTGCCCACGGCAGCGTCATCCTTCGCGGGTTCCCGCGTCCTTCCGACGCGCCCGCTTCACGAGCAAATCAGGAGACTTCCTCATGTCCAGCAACAACACCACCCGCACCCGCGCCCGCCGCGTCGCGATCACCTCCACCGCCGTCCTCGGCGGCGCCGTCCTCGCTCTCGCCGTTCCGACGATGGCCGCAGCGCACGTCGGCGTCAGCCCCGATGAGCTCGTGGCCGGCGACCACGGCGTGCTCACCTTCTCGTTCTCGCACGGGTGCGAGGACTCCCCCACCACCTCTCTCCGCATCACGATGCCGGAAGGGCTCGCCTCGGTGGCTCCCACGCTCGACGGCGACTGGACGATCGACGTCGAACGCGGCGACGACGGACTGGTGAGCGCGGTGACGTACACGGCACTCACACCGGTTCCGATCGATCTCCGCGGCGCCGTGAGCATGTCGGTCGGCCTCGATGAGGACACCCCGAGCTCCCTGGCATTCCCTGTCGTGCAGCAGTGCGTCGAGGGGTCGACCGAATGGACCCAGCTCGCCGCCGACGGCGAGGACCCGCACAGCCTGGACTCCCCCGCGCCGGTCGTGACCGTCGCCGAGGCCACGGCCGACGGCCACGGCGAGCACGGAGCAGCGGAGACGACCACGGATGCCGCCGCGCCCGTCGCCGCAGACCCGCTGCCCACGGTCCTCGGTGCGGGAGGGCTCGTGGCCGGGATCGCCGCCCTCGTGGTAGCGGTGCTCGCCTACCGTCGCCGCGCCTGACACGCGAGTCCGCCTCCTCCCGCGCACCACGCGCGGGAGGAGGCGGGCCGCAGACCGGGTTCGTCTCGGCGCCGTGAGATCATGGATTCGACATGTCGATTGAACAACAACCGAGCCTGCCTCCCGTGCTCCGCCCCGCGAACCCGCCCCGGCGTGAGCTGTCCGAACTCGCCTCCCGATTCGCTAGGGCCGTCCGCGGCGACGTGGCCGACATCGTGGTCTCCGGCATCACCCTCGCCACCGCGGATCTGCGGCCCGGCGAGGCCTTCGTCGCGATCCAGGGCGTCAACCGCCACGGCGCCGATTTCGCCGTCGCTGCCGCCGAGAAGGGAGCCGTGGCCGTCATCACCGACGAGCCGGGCGCCGAGATCGCCGCAGCCGCCGGACTCCCGATCATCGTGGTGGACCATCCCCGAGCCGTCCTCGGCGACCTCAGCGCGTGGGTCTACGGCACCGGAGCCGACGATCCGCTCCCCCTGCTCTTCGCCACGACAGGCACCAACGGCAAGACGAGCGTCTCCCACCTGCTCGAAGGCATCCTCGACCAGATGGGCGTCGTCACCGGACTCTCCTCGACCGCCGAACGGCACATCGCCGGCGAGGTCATCGTCTCCCGGCTGACGACGCCGGAGGCCTCGGAGATGCATGCGCTCCTCGCCCTCATGCGCGAACGCGAGGTCGAGGCCGTCGCCGTCGAGGTGAGTGCGCAGGCCCTGTCGCGGCATCGCGTCGACGGCATCCGCTTCGACGTCGCCGGCTTCACCAACCTCAGCCACGACCATCTCGACGACTACGCCGACATGGACGAGTACTTCGAGGCCAAGCTGCCGCTGTTCCGCCCCGATCGGGCCCTGCGCGGAGTCATCTGCCTCGATTCCCCCTCGGGCGCCCTCGTCGTGGAGCGCTCCGAGATCCCCTCGGTGACCGTCGGCACCCCGTCGATCGCGGCCGATCCCGATGCCGCGGCACAGGCGGACTGGGTGGTCGTCATCGACGACGAGCGCGCCGCGGGCACGACCTTCACGATGACGGGCCCCGCCGGCTCGCTCACCACCACGGTTCCGGTGATCGGCCCGCACATGGCTGCCAACGCTGCTCTCGCGATCGTGATGCTGCTCGAGGGCGGGTACCCGTGGCAGCGCATCGTCGACGCATTGTCCCGTGACGACGGCATCCGCGCGTACCTCCCCGGCCGCACCCAGCTCGTCTCTGGCGAGCGGGGACCGGCGGTCTTCGTCGACTTCGGGCACTCGCCGGATGCGTTCGAGAAGACTCTTGCCGCTGTCCGGCGCGTGACCCCCGGCCGCGTGCTGATGCTGTTCGGGGCGGACGGCGACCGCGACGCGAGCAAGCGGTTCGACATGGCACGCACCGCGGTGGAGGGCAGCGACGTTCTCGTGGTGACCGACCACCACCCGCGTTTCGAGGATCCCGCCTCCATCCGCGCGACCCTCATCGCGGGCGCGCGGAGCGCACGACCGGATGCGGAGATCCACGAGTACTCCCCGCCGGAGAGCGCGATCGTCGCGGCCGTCGACCTCGTCGGCGACGGCGATGCGATTCTCTGGGCAGGACCCGGTCACCAGGACTACCGCGACATCCGCGGCGTCCGCACGCCGTACTCGGCTCGAGAGCTCGCCCGGCGCGCGCTGCGCGCCGCGGGCTGGCCGGTGCCGGATTCCCGCTGGCCCGTGCCGTACCCCGACGAGGACTGACGCGGGAGCGGGTCAGGCCGCCGCGATCAGCCGATCGGCGGTCTGGCGCGCCCAGGACTCCGCGGCGGCGAGAGACTCGACCGAGAGTGCGTCGGGCGGTTCGTGCGCGTCGACGACGCGGGCGATCGTGTCGACGATGCCGAGGAACGACAGACGCCCCTCGTGGAAGGCATCGACGGCCTGCTCGTTCGCCGCGTTGTAGACCGCGGGGAACGTCGCCCCGGCGCGTCCCACGGCCTTCGCGAGAGCGACCGCGGGGAAAGCCGTGCCGTCGAGCGGTTCGAACGTCCAGGATGAGGCTGTCGTCCAGTCGAGGGGACGTCCGACTCCGCCGACGCGGTTCGGCCAGTCCAGGCCGAGCGAGATCGGCAGTCGCATGTCGGGCGGGGACGCCTGCGCGATCGTCGAGCCGTCGATGAACTCGACCATCGAGTGGACGATGGACTGCGGATGGACGACGACGTCGATGTCGTCGTACGCGACATCGAAGAGGAGATGGGCCTCAATGACCTCGAGTCCCTTGTTCACGAGGGTGGCGGAGTTCGTCGTGACCATCCGCCCCATGTCCCACGTCGGGTGCGCGAGGGCCTCGGCCGGCGTGACGTCGGCCAGCTCGGCGCGGGTGCGACCGCGGAAGGGTCCACCGGATGCCGTGACGACGAGTCGCCGCACTTCGGCGTGCGTTCCCGCCCTGAGGGCCTGCGCGAGCGCGCTGTGCTCGGAGTCGACCGGCACGATCTGCCCGGGGGCCGCGGCCGCGAGGACGAGCTCGCCGCCGACGATGAGCGACTCCTTGTTGGCGAGAGCGAGGGTGCGACCGGCTTTCAGCGCGGCAAGCGTCGAGCCGAGGCCGATCGAACCCGTGATCGCGTTGAGGACGACGTCCGCCTCGACATCGCGCACGAGCTGCTCGGCCTCTGCGGCACCGAGGGCCGTGTCCTCGACGTGGAACTGCGCCGCCTGCGTCGCCAGCATCTCGGCGTTCGAACCGGCGGCGAGGCCGACCAGTTCGAAGCGCCGAGGATTCGCACGGATCACATCCAGCGCCTGCGTTCCGATGGAGCCGGTGGAGCCGAGGACGATGATGCGACGCATGACGCCAGCCTAGGACACGAGCCGGCGAGCCCCTCGCCTACTGCTGCGGCTGGACGGGCGTGGTCGCGAGGATGTCGACGACGAAGACGAGGCTCTCCTTCTGGAGTTCGTGCCCCTCGGTCGCGCCGTAGCCGTCAGCGGGCGGCATCACGACGACGACCTGCGAACCGACCTTCTGTCCCTCGAGCGCCTTCTGGAAGCCCGCGACGACGCCGGTGGTCTGGAACTGCGCCGGTGCTGCATCGCGGCTCCAGCTCGAGTCGAACTCGCTGCCGTCCGACCACTTCACGCCGAGGTACTGCACCACGACCAAATCACCGGAGGCGACCGTCGCGCCATCGCCCTGCTTGAGGACGGCGACCTTGGTCTCCGTCGGCTCGTCGCCGTCGGGGATCGTGACGGTCGGCTTCCCGGCCTTGTCGAGCTCGACGGCGGGCATGCCGGCGGTCGGCTCGACGTCGGTGCCGGTAGCGACCTCGGGGAGGTGCTCGACTGCCTCGGCGTAGACGACCACGTTGCTGGCGCCCTCACCGAGCACGTCGCCCGGGAGCGCGAGGACGATCCGCGAACCCACCGGCTCGCACTCGAGAGCAGCGACGAAGAGCGAGGACTGATTGGTGTCGAGCAGCACGGGCAGAAGTCCGCCCTCGCCGCGTGCCGACGAGTCGAGAACGCTGCCTGTCGCGGCATCGATGATCTGATACTGCACGGACACCAGGTCGTTGACCCCGATCTCCTCGCCGTCGCCCTTGCTCACGACGGTGCGCTCGACGCCCGCGAACGGGGCGTCTGCGGGCACGGTGACCTTGGTGTCGGCGCCTTCGCCGTCGAGAGTCACCGCATCGGAGGTGTCGCCCGGCTGCGCATCCAGCGCGCAGGAGCTGGAGGCCGTCGGATCGGGCGTGCTCGAGCTCTCCGGCTCACCACTGCCGGAGCAGCCAGCCAGAAGGAGGGTCGCCGCAGCGACGGTGGACAGGAAGACGAGCGGACGCATGCGCACAGGGAGACCTCAGGATCGCGGGCGGGACACCCCATCCTCTCCCATCCCCCTTTGCCCGCGCTGGGAGGCGCGGCGCGATTCTTCATTCCCGCGATGGCATGGATCCGGGAGTAACCTGCTCTGATGACCTCTGAGCAGTCCGTCGAGCCCGAATCCTCGTCAGAAGAGATTCCGGCCTCAGAGGACACAGCGAAGCCGCGCCACGCCGGATTCGCGTACCGACTCGGTCGCGGCCTCATCACGCCGCTGGCCCGACTGGTCTACCGGCCGCGGATCGAGGGCCGCGAGAACGTCCCGCTCAGCGGACCCGTCATCTTCGCGAGCAACCACATGTCGTTCATCGACTCGATCGCGATCCCGGTCGCCGCTCCCCGTCCGGTGCACTTCCTCGCGAAGTCGTCGTACTTCGAGGGCGCCGGCTTCCAGGGATGGATGAGCAAGACGTTCTTCGAGTCGATCGGTGCGATCCCGGTTCGTCGCGGGGCCGGCCAGGCAGCGCTCGACGCGCTCGACCTGCAGCGCCAGCTCCTCGACGAGGGCCTCGCGGTCGCGCTCTATCCCGAGGGCACCCGCTCCACCGATGGACGCCTGTACAAGGGCCGCACCGGGGTGGCGTTCCTCGCGCTCCAGACCGGCGCCCCGGTCGTGCCGGTCGGCCTGATCGGCACCGACAAGGTGATGCCGGTCGGTGCGAAGGTCCCGACGATGTCGGAGCGCATCACGGTGCGCTTCGGCGAACCTCTCGATCTCTCGCCGCACGGTCCCGCGACGAGCGGACGCGCACGGCGGCTCGCGACCGACGACATCATGGCGGCGATCCATGCCCTCTCCGGCCAGGAGCTCGCGGGCGCCTACAACGAGGCACCGGCGCAGGGCGCGATCGAGAAGATCAAGCAGGCGCTGCCGCACGAACGGCGCTGACCCGAGACCGGGTCAGGACGCGAGCGCGGTGACCGTCGCCTCGTGTCGAACCGGGAAGTTCATCGAGTTCGCGATGAAGCACCACTCGTTGGCCTGTGCGTGAGCACGCTCTGCGGCCTCGATCATGGAGGCCTCGGCGACGACCACCTCGGGTCGCAGCATGACCTCGACGAAGGCGCCTCCCCCGGCGCCGTTCTCGCGCATCATCCCGCTCGCCTGATCGCGGTAGGACACGACGACGACCCCGGCCGTCACGCAGGCGTGGAGGTACGACAGCAGGTGGCATTCGGACAGCGAGGCCAGGAGCAGATCCTCCGGGTTCCACCGCGAGGGGTCGCCGCGGAACGGCTTGTCGGCCGACGCGAGAAGGTCGGGCTTGCCGTCCACCTCGATCGTCACGTCACGGCGGTAGTCGCGGTAGCCGCTGGTCCCGCCTCCGGTGTTTCCCGTCCAGGTCGACGTAAGGGCGTAACGATGCTCGCCGAGGGCGCGGGGGGTCGACTGCTCTGCCATGTCACAAGTCTGCCAGGGATAGAGTTGAGGGGTGCTGGAGACTCTCACCGTTCAGGATGCCGTGGAACTCGCCGTCGTCGAACGCAGCGGGTTCGTCGAGTCCCGCCATGCGGGTGCAGCCGTCGTGCTGTCGCCCGATGGCGAGGTCGTCGCCCGCCACGGCAACGCCGACGCGCTGATCCTTCCGCGTTCCAGCCTCAAGCCACTGCAGGCCGTCGCATGCATCACAGCAGGTGCCGTCCTCGAGGGCGAGCAGCTCGCGCTCTCCACGGCCAGCCACACCGGAACGGACCGTCACGCGTCGGTCGTCCGCGACATCCTGACGGAGGGCGGTCTGACGGAGGACCACCTGGGCTGCCCGCCGGCCTGGCCGACGGACTCGGCGACGAGGGATGAACTCGTCCGTGAGCACGGCCAGATGGCGCGCGTGCGCATGAACTGCTCCGGCAAGCACGCAGCGATGCTCCGCGCGTGCGTCGCCACCGGATGGTCCACCGATGGCTACCTGGATCCCTCGCATCCGCTGCAATCCCACATCCGCGAGGTGGTCGAGAGGCTCTCCGGCGAGAAGATCGCGCACACGGCGATCGACGGCTGCGGGGCCCCGGTGCACGCGCTGACGCTCATCGGCCTCGCCCACGCCATCCACCGGATCGGCACGGCGTCGGATCGGTCCCCGTTCGCTCTGCACCGCGTCGCCGGATCCCTGGTGCGGGCCGTCCGCGAGAACCCGTGGACGATCGAGGGCCCTGGTCGACCCGACACGATCGCGATCGAGAAGCTCGGGGTCTTCACCAAGGGCGGCGCCGAGGGCGTGATGGTGATGGTCGCTCCGAACGGCACCACCGTGGCGCTGAAGATGCTCGACGGCACCCCGCGCGCTTCGACCATCGTCGCCGCGACCCTGCTCTCCCGCGCAGGCGGGCTGAGCGATGCCGACGTCGCGGAGCTCCACTCCGCTCTTCCGCTCGATGTCCTCGGCGGAGGCGCCGTGGTCGGCAACATCCGCCCCGGCAGCGGCATCTGACGCTCTCTCCCAACCACGGGCTCACTCACCCCGGCGCGAGCGCCGGAACGATGACACGGCGTGGTGACCCGGCGCCGCGCACCGACCACGCCCGACCGGCGTGCGGATGCGCGAAGGGCGGCAGTTCTCGGACACCCGCGAGCTGACGCAGATCCGCCGGCTGCTCCGCGCGGACGAGGACCTCCCCGGTCGCGCGGACTCCCTGCCAGATCGACCAGCTGCGTTGCCAGGTCTCGGCATCCGCCACGAAGATGCACGGGACGTGCGGCCGCAGTCTCTCCGCACCCGGGAGAAGCACTTCGCAGTCCGGGTGAGCCGCCTGCAAGCGCGCCACGATGTCGGGGGCGCCGGTGCTCACCACCGCCGAGATGCTCGCCGCGGGACTCCACGCCGGCGGCGACGGCTCGACCGGGATGACGACGGCATCCTCCTCGACCCAGGCGAACTGCATCTCACGCCCGCCGAGGACAGCTCGGCCGGGGACGCGGTCGCGGATGAACCCGGACGGTTCTCCCCCGGCCGCGATGTGCTCGACTCGACTCGCCATCCGCAGCAGGGCCCGTCGCGGAAGCGCATCGAGAAGACGACCCACCGGGCCGGCCGCACGCGCGGCGGTCATCACGATGGTCGCGCCGCCCGCCCGCAGGATGCGCTCCCAGTGCTGGGCGAACTGCTGCGCATGCTCGGGTGGCAGTCTGGCGAGAAGGCCGTCCAGGTCGTCGCACAGCACCACCGGCGGCAGCGGTTCGCTGCCGGTCGACCAGGCCGCGACCAGGTCCCACGCTCGCTCGGCATCGCGCGGCACCCATCGCGCATCCGCGCGCTGCGCGGCGATCAGCCGCAGAGCCGCGGTGCGTCCGGACCCAGGCGCGCCCAGGATCGCGATACCCCGTTCCACCCCGCAGTCCAGCAGCTCGAGGGGCTGTGACTGCTGCTCCGGTGCGTCGGATCGTCCCAGGATGGCTGTTCCCGCCGGCACGGGCGGCGCGTCGAGCGTGAGTTCTCGGAGGGCGATGTGTCCGGGCAGCGCGGGAAGCCAGGGGCTGCGTGGTCGCTCGACGGCAGCCCATCGCACACCGACCTGCCGCAGATCCGCCGCGCCGGTGAGAGCGACGCGCAGCGCGACCGGCGCGTGATCCTCGGGACGGCGCACCAGCGCGATTCCCCGTGAGACGGCTCCGCCCGGGATCTCCGACGCGGCGTCGGTCCCGATCACGAGCCTGCTGTCAGCCGCGTCTCCGACCCGCAGACTGATCCGCAGCGGACAGTTCGCCGCGAGGGCGTCGCGGACGACTCCGGCAGCGCGCTGCGTGCCGAGGATGAGGTGCATGCCCAGCGCTCGACCGCGGGCCGCGACGTCGGTGAAGACGGCGCCGAGGTCCGGGTGCTCCTGCAGAAGAGCCGCGAACTCGTCGACGACGATGACCAGCCGAGGCATCGACACGTCTCGCACGTCCCTGGCGCCCGCAGCCGCGAGCACCCCTTCCCGGTGCCGCAGCTCCGCGGTCAGGCTCGAGACGCCCCGTCGCGCCCCGTCGTCGTCCAGATCGGTGATGACGGCCGCCACCTGCCGGAGCTCGCGCAGCGGCTCGAAGGCCGTGCCGCCCTTGAAGTCCGCGAGAACGAACGTCACGCGGTCGGGGCCGTTGGCCTCGGCGATCGCCGTCACCCAGGTCACGAGGAGCTCGCTCTTGCCTGTCCCCGTCGTGCCGGTGACGATCGCGTGCGGTCCGTCGTCCACGATGTCGACCACGATGTCCTCGTGGGCGCTCCGCCCGATGACCGCAGGGAGTCCACCGATGCTCTGCGACTGCCCGAGCTCGCGCATGGCGACGGCCTGCGGAAGCGCGTCGGCGTCGCCGTGCTCCTCCTTGCACTCCCGGGCGATTACCTGCGCTTGCGCGAGCGAGAGGCATTCCACGGCTACTTCCACGATTCCCCGTGGCGTCCTCAGCGTCGCAGCTCCCGGTTCCTCGACGTCGAGCACGGTCGTCACGCCGTCGGGCACCTCACCTCCCGCGCCTGTGAGCCAGATCACGGCGTCGGCATCGATCCGGGTTCCTCCCGACGCGGCGACGCCGACACGGAATCCGCTCCGTCGTGCACGCACGGCGTGCGGCAGGGCCTCGAGTCCCCACCGCGCGAGATCCTCGCCGACGAGCGAGAGCTGGGCAGCACTGAACCGCAGACACAGCTGCACGGCGACGGCGCGGGCGACCGCGGCGACCAGAGCCTCCGGTCCTCGCAGACAGACGCCGCGCCCGAGAGCCACCGTGAGCGGCGCATCGTCCAGCGATGCCGACCGCCCACGGAAGTCGCGCGCACGCGCATCGTCACCGCCGCCGCTGCAGCGGATGCTGCTCGGCACCTTCCCCTTGCCCACCACGAGAACGGTCTTCTCGTCCGGCGGATGTGCGTCACGGAGCGGCCGGCGCGTCAGGCACGACGCGGCATCCGGTTCCTGAAGCCACCGCGCGGCGCGCTCCTCGCGCTGTCGGCGCTCCAGCTCGACCTCAGCCTCCGCCCATCCCGCCTCGGTCTCCGCGTCGTTGCGGCGCCGGTCTCGTCGTCTGCTCCGAGCTCCGTCGGCGAGCGACGCCACGAGCATCAGCGGACCGAGCGCAGCGAAGCAGAGAGCGTACAGCGAACCGGTGACCAGCCAGAGCACCACTCCGGCGGCGATGGGCACGATCGCCGCCATGAAGGGCAACGAGGGGCGACGCGGCTCCGGGGGCGCAGCGGGGAGAGCGATCGGAAAGGAGTCCATGCTCCTCAGTGCACAGCATGCGGCCTCCGCAAAGGGCGCTGTCCACAGGAGCGGGGCGGCTACTCCGCGTCGTCGTCCGTTGTGGAGGGCGACTCGTCCGCATCGCCCACCTGAACGATGACGAGCGTGACATTGTCGCGTCCACCGTTCTCCAGAGCCGCGGCGAGCATCGCATCGACGGCGTCGGCGGGGTCGGCGTTCTCGCGCAGGAAGTGCTGGATCCCGTAGTCGGTCAGCTCCTTCGTGAGCCCGTCCGAGCAGATGACGAAGCGGTCGCCCGCTCGCACATCGATCGTGAGATAGTCCGGCGGAGTGAGCTCGCTCGCACCGACGGCGCGCGTGATCACGTTGCTGTAGGGGTGGCCCTCGGCCTCCTCCGGGCTGAGCTTGCCCGCCGTGATGAGCTCCTGGACGACCGAGTGGTCCGTGGTGACCTGCACCAGCCGGTCGTCACGGAGCAGATAGACCCGGGAATCGCCGATGTTCAGCGAGACCCACTGCGGCACGTCGCCGTCGACGTCGAGGAAGACCCCGGTGAGCGTGGTGCCGGTGCCCTCGTCGGTGGTCTCCGGGTGATCGGCGATGTCGGCGACGGCCAGTTCGAGCGCGTTCTCGATCGCGGCCCTGTCGACCTCGCCGGACTCGACCATCGCCTCGAGTCTCGCGACCGTGCTGCGGCTGGCGATCTCTCCCCCGGCATGACCACCCATGCCGTCGGCGACGATGAACAGCGGGTACTCCGCCAGGAACGCATCCTGGTTCGTCTCACGGCGACGGCCCAGATCGGTGACGCCGGCCCACGAGAGCAGCAGCGGGCGCTCTGCGATCGTGATGCTGCGCGTCTTCGTCGTCTCAGCCACGTGCTGCCTCCGATGGACCTGCGGCTGATCGGGCGAGCGCAGGATACTCACACATCGTAGTGGAACTCCGGTTCCAGGCTCATACTCGCGCCCCCGGGTCCTCGGGCAGCGGGAACATCCCGTCGATGGTCTCGAGGTCGGCGGCGTCCGGTCGCCACGCATCGCCGGCGAGGGCGTTCGCCTCGACCTGAGCCGCAGAGGTAGCCCCGGCGATGACGCTCGACACGACCGGATTCGAGAGGAGCCAGCCGAACGACGCCTGCAGCATCGTGATGTCGCGATCGTCGCAGAACGCGCGGAACTCGTCGAGGGCATCCCACGGCGCGTTCTCCCACACGTGGCGACGGCTCGACATGATGCGACTCGACGCCGGACCGCCGTCACGGGTGAACTTGCCCGTCAGCAGACCGTTGTGCAGCGGGAAGAACGGGAAGAACCCGAGTCCGTACCGCTCGACGGCAGGGAGAACTTCCCTCTCGGCTGCACGCGCGAGCAGCGAGTAGTGGTTCTGGGATGAGATGAAACGACCGGTCGATCTCTCGCGCGAGGTGAACTCCGCCTCGGCGATCTGCCAGCCCGAGAAGTTCGAGTGCCCGTAGTAGCGGATCTTGCCTTCGCGCACGAGTTCGTCGAGGGCATCCGTCGTCTCCGCGATCGGCGTCTCGGGGTCGGGCAGGTGCAGCTGGTAGAGATCGATCCAGTCCGTGCGCAGTCGGCGCAGGGACTCCTCGACAGCACGGCGCACGTAGCGACGCGACCCGCGGCCGGCCGGGAAGTCGTAGCCCATGTCGCGTTCCTGACCGAACTTCGTCGCGAGCACGACGCGGTCGCGGCGACCTTCGAGCGCCTCCCCCATCAGGGACTCGCTCGCGCCGGGCGCGGCGCCGTACATGTCGGCGGTGTCGAGTAGCGTGATCCCGTGGGCTATCGCCGCGTCGAGGACCTCGCGGGTGCCCAAGAGCGTCTCCGTCGCGGTCCCCGCACGCCCGAAGTTGTTGCAGCCGAGGCCGGTGGCCGATACGAGGAGACCGGAGGCGCCCACCCGGCGCTGCGACATGACCATGATCTCCACGTTAGTCCCCGTGCCGTCACCATCGGTGCGGCCCGCGGAGGGAACGGCACAGGGCCCCCGACCGAAGTCGAGGGCCCTGTGTCAGACGATCACGCCGGAGGCTGCGTGGGGTCGGACGGCGGCGCAGGCGGAGCCGCCGGCGGCGCGGTCGGGGGTGCCGGCGGAGTCGCCGGCGGAGCTGCCGGCGGGGCCGCCGGCGTGGTGGGCTGCACCGGAGGCACAGGTGCCCCGGTCGCCGGTGCGGCAGGAGCAGCCGGCGGCGCGTAGCCGGGCTGTGCCGGAGGCGCGTAACCCGGCTGTGCGGGCGGAGCGTATCCGGGCTGCGCCGGGGGCGCGTAACCCTGAGGAGCAGCGCCGTAACCCTGCTGCGGTGCCGCGGCGGCCGGCTGGACGGGGATGCCGTCCCACACGGTGCGGTCCCCGAGGAAGCCGTTGCCAGCCCAGGAGGCCGGCTGGATGTTCGGGTTCCAGCGCGACTTGTCGAAGGCGTTGATACCCAGCCAGACGATGCTCAGGAAGACGTAGAGCACGACCCAGACCGCATCCTTCTGCAGCTTGAGTCCGACGCGCCATGCGGCGATCGCGGACAGCACGGCGAGGGCGAGGGAGAAGACGAAGCCGATGCCGATCCAGCTCAGCAGCGCAGCGCCGCCGATGCCGTAGAGCACGAGCCACGGGCTCAGATCACCGAGCTTGAAGAAGATCATCACGTTGTACACCGGGACCCAGGCGCGCCACTTGCCCTGGACGCCGGCCTTCTCGAAGATCTTCATGTAGAAGAGGGATCCCAGCACGTAGCCGGCGATCGCGATCAGGAAGATCACGAAAGAATATGCGAGGAGCAGGCCTGCGTAGCCGGCTCCGTAGTCGTCGTAATCCATGAGACTCACATTCTTTGGTCTCGGGAGACGGCTTTCGCCCCCCGCAACGAAGCGACCGCCTCGCATTGGACATGGTAGCGGTGCGCATGAGGGCGGGCAACGAACCACGCGGGAGAGATATACCGGAAGTCACGCGGCGTCACTCGGCGACGACGAGCTCCAGAACGCCGGCGTCCGCGGTGTCGCGAAGCACGACGCCGTTCTTCTCCGCCCAGCCGCGCAGGCCGCGCAGCGACGCGATGCGCGGCCGGTCCTCGGCCAACGCCCGCACGAGCAGACCCTTGGACTTCTTGTTGAAGTGGTTGAGCGCCCTGCCGTGCTCCGTCACCACCCGGACGTACGAGGAGGGAACGGATGCCGGGACGGGCCCGAGGGCCACATACGCCTCACTCCGCAGGTCGAGCACGAAGGCCGGCTCGGACTGCGCGATGGCGGATGACGTGGCCTCAGCCCAGTGCCGCCGGAGGGCCGGAAGACCGGGCACCGAGGTCCCCGCGGAGAGCCGGTACGCGGGCAGCGCATCCAGGGCCCCGATCGGACCCAGCGGCGCGCTGTGGATCCACACGTGCTCGCCGAGCCAGCGACGAGATGCCGCCGACAGCGTGGCGGCATCCAACGCGTCGAACAGCACACCCGTGTAGCGATCGATCGCCGGCATGGTGGGCGCCGTCCGCAGCGTCCGGTTGTGCTCCACGTCGCCGGCCTGACGGTCGCTGAGCTTCAGGACCCTGCGCGCGGCCTCCTCGTCAGCGGCCAGATCGATCAGCGCGTCGAGAGCGGCGGACCGGTGCGCGTGCAGTTCGGGAAGGGCCAGCGAGGCGAGCGCGAGCGGTGCGCCGTCGCCGCCCGGACGCTTGGTCTCGGACGGTGGGAGCAGGATCTTCATGGGACCTCGGAGACAGACACGTCCGCCCCGGACCGCCGACGCTCACGAGTGAGCGCGGGACGGTCCGGGGCGGACGAGTGGAACAGAACTGCTAGGCGATGAGAGCCGCGTTGCCGGCGACGATGGTCAGGGTGTCGCCCTCCATGGAGAGGAACCCGTCCTGCGCGTTGGCCAGCACCTTGGTGCCGTCGGTCTGGGTGATCCGGACCTGGCCCTCGGCGAGGATGGCCAGCACCGGCTCGTGGCCGGTCATGAAGCCGATCTCGCCCTCGACGGTCTTGGCGACCACGAGGCTCGCCTCTCCCGTCCAGACCTCCGCGTCGGCGGAGACGAGGCTGACGTGCAGCGCCATGGTCAGCCGTTCTCCTTCTGGATCTTCGCCCACTGCTCTTCGACGTCGTTGATTCCACCGACGTTGAAGAAGGCCTGCTCGGCGACGTGGTCGAAGTCACCGCGGGTGATCGCATCGAACGACTCGATGGTCTCCTTCAGCGGGACGGTCGAACCCTCGACACCGGTGAACTTCTTCGCCATGTAGGTGTTCTGCGAGAGGAACTGCTGGATACGACGTGCACGCGACACGACGATCTTGTCTTCCTCGGAGAGCTCGTCGACACCGAGGATGGCGATGATCTCCTGCAGTTCCTTGTTCTTCTGGAGGATCTGCTTGACGGTGGTCGCGACGCGGTAGTGGTCCTCGCCCAAGTACCGGGGGTCCATGATCCGCGACGTCGAGGTCAGCGGGTCGATGGCCGGGTACAGACCCTTCGACGCGATCTCACGGGAGAGCTCGGTCGTGGCGTCGAGGTGGGCGAAGGTGGTCGCCGGAGCCGGGTCGGTGTAGTCGTCGGCCGGCACGTAGATCGCCTGCAGCGAGGTGATCGAGTGACCGCGCGTCGAGGTGATGCGCTCCTGGAGCACACCCATCTCGTCGGCGAGGTTCGGCTGGTAACCCACCGCGGACGGCATGCGGCCGAGCAGCGTGGAGACCTCGGAACCCGCCTGCGTGAAGCGGAAGATGTTGTCGATGAAGAGCAGCACGTCCTGCTTCTGCACGTCGCGGAAGTACTCCGCCATCGTCAGAGCCGACAGGGCGACGCGCAGACGCGTTCCCGGCGGCTCGTCCATCTGGCCGAACACGAGGGCCGTCTTGTCGAAGACACCCGCCTCTTCCATCTCGTGGATCAGGTCGTTGCCCTCACGGGTGCGCTCGCCGACACCGGCGAACACCGACACACCACCGTGGTCCTGCGCGACGCGCTGGATCATCTCCTGGATGAGGACCGTCTTTCCGACACCGGCGCCACCGAACAGACCGATCTTCCCACCCAGCACGTACGGCGTGAGGAGGTCGATCGACTTGATGCCGGTCTCGAACATGGTGGTCTTCGACTCGAGCTGGTCGAAGTTCGGGGCCTTGCGGTGGATGGGCCACCGCTCCGTGACCTCGATCGTCTCACCGGGCTCGAGGTTCAGGACCTCTCCGATGACGTTGAAGACCTTGCCCTTGGTGACGTCACCGACGGGGACCGAGATGGCCTCTCCGGTGTCGCGCACCTCCTGACCGCGGACGATGCCGTCGGTCGGCTTCAGGGCGATGGCGCGAACGAGGTCGTCGCCGAGGTGCTGCGCGACCTCGAGCGTGATCTCGACGGCGGACTCGCCGATCACGATCGTGGTCTTCAGTGCGTTGTAGATGTCGGGGATCGAGTCGTGCGGGAACTCGATGTCGACAACCGGACCGTTGACGCGCGCGACGCGCCCGACGACCGCGGTCGCCGGCTGGTCAGCCGTGGCGGTGGGGGTCATTTTCGTCTCTCTCCTGATGGTCTATTTGCTCGACGAGAGCGCGTCGGCGCCGCCGACGATCTCTGCGATCTGCTGCGTGATCTCCGCCTGACGCGCGTTGTTGCGCAGACGGGTGTAGTCGGTGATGAGCTTGTCGGCGTTGTCGCTGGCGGACTTCATCGCCTTCTGCGTCGCGGCCTGCTTGGCGGCGGACGACTGCAGGAGGGCGTTGAAGACGCGGCTCTGGATGTACACCGGCAGGATCGCGTCCAGCACGGTCTCGGCATCCGGCTCGAATTCGTAGAGCGGGTAGACGGTGTTCCCGGCTTCCGACTCGTCTGCTTCCGAGATCTCCAGCGGGAGCAGACGCACGGACTCCGGCGACTGCGTCATCATGCTGACGAAACGGTTGTACACGAGGTGGATCTCGTCGACGCCGCCCTCGTCCGCACCGCGGGAGAAGTCCTCGAGCAGCTGCTGCGAGATCTCCTCCGCCGTGTGGAACGACGGGGTGTCGGTGTCGCCGGTCCACTCCGCTGCCGCCGCGATGCGACGGAACTGGAAGTAGCCGACGGCCTTGCGACCGACGAGGTAGAACACCGGCTCCTTGCCCTGCTCGCGCAGGAGCTCCGCCACCTCGAGACCCTCACGGAGGATCTGCGAGTTGAAGGCTCCGGCGAGACCGCGGTCCGACGAGAAGATCACGACCGCGGAGCGGCGGATCGACTCGGGCTCACGGGTGAGCGGGTGGTCGACGTTCGAGTGCGTCGCGACGGCGGACACGGCCCTCGTCACGGCTCGCGCGAAGGGGCTGGACGCCTTGACGCGTGCCATCGCCTTCTGGATGCGCGAAGCCGCGATGAGTTCCATCGCCTTCGTGATCTTCTTGGTCGTCTGAGCAGAAGAGATCTTCTGCTTGTAGACCCTGAGTTGAGCGCCCATGAAATCAGTACCTCACGCGGTTACGCGCGACGACCCTTGACGATCTTCTCCTGGTTGACGTCGTCCGCCTCGGCCGCCGCGTGCTCCTCGTGACCGGGAGCGCCGATGGCGTGTCCCTTGCCACCCTGGAATTCCAGGACGAAGGCATCGGTGTGCTTCTCGAGCTCTGCGACCGTGTCGTCGTCGAGGACGTTGGTCTCGCGCAGGGTCTCGAGGACCTTGGTGTTGCGACGCAGGTAGTCCAGGAGCTCGCGCTCGAAGCGGAGCACGTCGGAGACCTCGATCGTGTCGAGCTTGCCCTTCGTTCCGGCCCAGATCGAGACGACCTGCTCCTCGACGGGGTACGGCGAGTACTGCGGCTGCTTGAGCAGCTCGGTCAGGCGCGCACCACGGGAGAGCTGACGACGCGACGCCTGGTCGAGGTCGGACGCGAACATCGCGAACGCCTCGAGCGAGCGGTACTGCGCGAGCTCCAGCTTCAACGTTCCGGAGACCTTCTTGATCGACTTGACCTGCGCGTCACCACCGACTCGCGAGACCGAGATACCCACGTCGACCGCCGGACGCTGGTTGGCGTTGAAGAGGTCGGACTGCAGGAAGATCTGGCCGTCGGTGATCGAGATCACGTTGGTCGGGATGTACGCCGAGACGTCGTTCGCCTTGGTCTCGATGATCGGGAGACCCGTCATCGATCCGGCACCGAGCTCGTCGGACAGCTTCGCGCAACGCTCCAGCAGACGGGAGTGCAGGTAGAAGACGTCACCCGGGTAGGCCTCGCGGCCCGGCGGACGACGCAGGAGGAGCGAGACGGCGCGGTAGGCCTCGGCCTGCTTCGACAGGTCGTCGAAGATGATGAGGACGTGCTTGCCGCCGTACATCCAGTGCTGGCCGATCGCGGAACCCGTGTAGGGAGCGAGGTACTTGAAGCCGGCGGGGTCGGATGCCGGAGCCGCCACGATCGTGGTGTACTCCAGGGCGCCGGCCTCTTCGAGCGCGCCCTTCACCGAGGCGATGGTCGAGCCCTTCTGGCCGATCGCGACGTAGATGCAGCGCACCTGCTTGTTGACGTCGCCCGACTCCCAGTTGGCCTTCTGGTTGATGATCGTGTCGATCGCGATGGCCGTCTTGCCGGTCTGGCGGTCGCCGATGATCAGCTGACGCTGACCGCGGCCGACGGGGATCATCGCGTCGATGGCCTTGATGCCGGTCTGCATCGGCTCGTGGACCGACTTACGCTGCATGACGCCGGGCGCCTGCAGCTCGAGCTCGCGGACCGCCTCGGTCGCGATCGAGCCGAGGCCGTCGATCGGGTTGCCGAGCGGGTCGACGACGCGGCCGAGGTAGCCGTCGCCGACGGGGACCGAGAGGACCTCACCCGTGCGGGTGACCTCCTGGCCGGCCTCGACGCCGGTGAACTCGCCGAGGACGACGACACCGATCTGGTGCTCGTCGAGGTTCAGCGCGAGACCCTTGGTGCCGTCTGCGAAGGTCACGAGCTCGTTGGCCATGACGCCGGGCAGGCCCTCGACATGCGCGATTCCATCCGCGGCGTCGATGACGGTGCCGACCTCGGTCGCCGCGGCCCCGGTGGGCTCGTAGGCGGCGGCGAAGTCCTTCAGCGCGTCACGGATGACGTCGGGGCTGATCGATAGTTCTGCCATTGTCTTCCCTTTGTATCTGGGTGCGCGGTTCCCCGCGCGAAGTCGTGTTAGCCCGCGAGCTTCTGGCGAAGATCTGCGAGTCGAGCGGAGATGCTGCCGTCGATGACGTCATCGGCGATCTGCACGCGCAGGCCTCCGAGGACGGCAGGGTCGATGACGACGTTGAGCGTGACCTTGCCGTCGTAGCGCTGCGAGAGAGCATCGCTGAGACGGGTGCGCTGCGCGTCGTTGAGCTCGGACGCGGTGTGGACCGTCGCCACGACTCGACCGTGCTGGCTCGAGACGATGCGCGTGGCGCGGTTGAGCAGCTGGCGCACACGCCGCTCGCGCGGCTGGCGCACGAGCGAGGAGACGATCAGCGTGGCGGGAGCGCTGTAGCCGCCGTCGGCGAGCAGCCGCTCCACGAGAGCGCCCTTGGCTTCCTCTCCCCCGAGGCGGCTGCCCAGGGCGAGCTCGAGCTCGGCGTTGGCGGCGATCACGCGGGAGAACCCGAAGATCTCCGCCTCGAGATCGGCGCCGGGCTCCGCGATCGCTGCGGCGCGGATCGCGAGCTCCTCGATGCCGTCCACCAGCTCGGAGGCGTTCGACCAGCGCTCGGCGACGACGGTCTTCAAGACGCTCTGCGCGTCTGCGGAGAATCCGCCGAAGATCGCTGTGACGACGTTCTGTCGCGCGTCGGCCGGAGCCGACGGGTCGGCCAGCGCGCCGCTCAGCTGGGACGACTCGCTCACGGCGCGCCCGGCAGCGAAGAGCTCCCGTGCGGTGTCGAGAGTGACGCCCTTCGCTGCGGCAAGCGTCTCGATGGATGCCGCGAGTGCCTGAGTGGTCGCGCTGCCCATTACTGAGCCGCCTTCTCGGATGCCTCGAGATCGGCGAGGAAGCGATCGACGACAGCCGTGGCACGAGCGTCGTCGGAGAGGGTCTCTCCGACCACACCGCCGGCGAGGTCGAGGGCCAGCGAGCCCACCTCGCTGCGCAGCGAGACGAGAGCGGTCTGACGCTCGGCCTCGATCTGCGTGTGCGCGGTGGCCGTGAGGCGTGCAGCCTCGCTGGAAGCGGCATCCTTGGCCTCGGCGACGATCTTCTTGCCGTCCTCACGGGCGGCCTCACGGATCTCACCGGCCTCGGTGCGTGCCTCCGCCAGCTGGCGGGTGTACTCCTCGAGTGCTGCTTCGGCCTTCTTCTGCGCCTCGTCAGCCTTCGCCATGTTGCCTTCGATGGCAGCGGACCGCTCGTCGAGCATCTTCGTCAGCTTGGGAAGGGCGACCTTCCACACGACGAAGAGGATGACGACGAACCACAGACCCGACCAGATGATGTCGTACCACTCGGGGATCAGGGGGTTCTTCGGTTCCCCCTCCGCCGCGAGGTTCGTGACAAGAGCGTTCAGCATCCTGTCTCCTTCTGAAGTCGGTAGGGATTACGCGGGGAACGGGATGAATGCGACGGCGATGCCGACGAACGCAAGCGCCTCGGTGAAGGCGATACCGATCCACATGAGGACCTGAAGGCGGCCGGCCAGCTCGGGCTGACGAGCGACGCCCTCGATGGTCTTGCCGACGACGATACCCACGCCGATGGCCGGGCCGATGGCTGCGAGGCCGTAGCCGACCGCACCGATGTGACCGTTGATTTCAGCGAGAACCGTAGTTGCGTCCACGGGTTTTTCCTTTCGTTGGGTGGGAGGGCTGATGCCCGCCCGCTCAGTGCTCTTCTGCGACC
This sequence comes from Microbacterium sp. A8/3-1, assembly GCF_040267695.1. NCBI lineage: Bacteria > Bacillati > Actinomycetota > Actinomycetes > Micrococcales > Microbacteriaceae > Microbacterium > Microbacterium sp. A8/3-1. The sequence goes on from NZ_CP158357.1 coordinate 1,150,125, forward strand.
GCGAGCTGGATGTAGACCGCGGTGAGGACGGTGAAGACGTAGGCCTGCAGAACGGCCACCAGAATCTCGAAGAGAGTGAAGGCGCCGCCGAAGGCGAGGGTTCCGACGCCGAGGGCGGCCCAGCCGCCGCCGACGGTGAAGAAGAAGAACTGCGTGGCCCCGAAGCACAGCACGAGCAGCATGTGCCCGACGACCATGTTCATCAGGAGTCGGAGCATCAGAGTGACCGGGCGCAGGATGAAGGTCGAGAGCAGCTCGATGATCGCGACGATCGGCATCGCGAAGCCCGGGACTCCCTGCGGGAGGAGGGCGTTCTTGAAGAACCGGAAGCCGTGGCGTCGCATGCCCGCATAGATGAAGGTCACGTAGCTCACGATCGCGAGCGTCAGAGGCACGGCCGCGATGCTGGTTCCGGCGATGTTCAGGAACGGGATGATGCCGGTGATGTTCATGAACAGCACCATGAAGAAGATCGTGGTGAGGATCGGCAGGAAGCGGTCGCCGTCCTTGCGTCCGAGCAGGTCGTGCGCGATGTTGCCGCGGACGAGGCCGAGACCCATCTCGACGAGGCTCTGGAAGCGGCCGGGCACGACCGTCATGCGACGCGTGCCGAGCCAGAGGATCAGGACGACGGCGATGACCGACAGCAGCTGCACCAGGTGGATGCGGTGCACCGGGATGCCCGCGACGTTGAAGAGGATCTCCGGGAAGAACTCATCGATCGACGGGCCGTGGAACTCGCCGTCAGTGGCGAGTTTAGGGATCAGGGTCGCAGCAAGATTAAACAGCGCGGGCTCCAGCTTCGGGGCACCGGTCTAAACCGGGGCGACGATGGTCGGTGTGCTATCAGCGCAAGCGCTCGCGGGCGAGCGGCGGGCACTCCTCAACACTATCAGAATATGAGGATGTCCTAAGACCGCTGACCGCCCTCGGACGATCCCTCGTCCGCGCGGTTCTGGGCCCCCGGCGCCACGTCCTCCGGCACCTCGGTCGGCAGCGTCGTGTCGCTGACGTTCGGCAGGCGCATGCGCGTGAGGACGATCACGTCGATGATCAGCGACATGATCACGCCGGCGACGATCGAGAGGAAGAACACCATCGGCTGCACCCACGGCTGACCGCCGAGAAGGATCATCACCACGACGAACAGGCCGAGCTTCAGCAGCCACCCGCCGAGCACGATCGCGAAGAAGAGCTGCACGTAGATGGGGTCGCCATACCAGCGGTTGGCGACGAGGATGCTGATGCCCGTGATCGCCAGGAACAGGGCGGACAGCAGCACGCCGAGAAGGCCGCTCACCAGCCCCTCCCCCTGGGCGACGAGGAATCCCACACCACCGGCCACGATCGCGAGCACGGCGGTCGCCACCGCCGACCAGATCAGTGTTCGACGCAGGATCGGCGTGCTGGATACGGGGCTGGGGCTCATCAGGACTCCACGGGTGTCGGATCGGGTGCAACCCCCGCCGGGCGCTTTCTGCGGCGGGTAGGACTCAGGGTGATGACGAGGCAGGCCGCGATGCCCACGATGCCGAAGCCGACGCCGGGCAGGTACTGGCCGGGCCAGTCCTCCCGCGCGCCGACGTACATGAGCAGGACAGCGAGGGAGATGACCGCCGTCCATGCGTAGAAGATGAGGACCGCGTCCCGGTCGCGGTGACCGAGGTCGAGCATCCGGTGGTGCAGGTGCTTGCGGTCGGGCGAGAACGGCGACTTGCCGGCGTTCATGCGACGGAGCACCGCCAGGCCGAAGTCGAGGAGCGGCAGCAGGACGACCAGGAGCGGCAGCAGGATCGGGATGAACGCACCGAGCAGCTGCGAGCGGCCGAGGCGCTCGGGGTCGAGGGCGGAGGGATCCATCTGCCCCGTGAGGGCGATCGCGGACGTGGACATCAGCAGCCCGAGCACCAGCGCTCCGGAGTCGCCCATGAACAGCTTCGCGGGACTCCAGTTCAGCGGGAGGAATCCCAGGCAGGCACCGATGAGCACGGCGGCGATGAACGTCGAGAGGTTGAAGTAGCTGGAGGCACCCGAGTCGCGCGTGAAGATGTACGAGTAGGCGAAGAAGACGCCGTTCGAGATGAGGCACACGCCGGCGACGAGTCCGTCGAGTCCGTCGATGAAGTTCACGGCGTTCATGACGATCACGATCGCGAACATCGTCATCGTGATGCTGACCCAGCTCGAGAAGACGATCAGATCGCCGAACGGGAGCGAGAGGATCTGCAGCCCGCCGCCCACGGTGATGATCCCGGCGGCGAGGAACTGCGCGCCCAGCTTGATCATCCAGTCCAGATCCCAGAGGTCGTCGACCACGCCGATCACGGCGATCAGGAAGGAGGCGCCGAGGATCGACCACATGGTCGTCGGCGGGATCCAGATGCTCTGGAAGAAGGGGTTGGTCGCCGAGAACGCGAAGGCGGCGGCGATGCCGAGGAAGATCGCGACACCGCCGAGCCTCGGAGTGGGCGTCGTGTGCACGTCGCGATCGCGGATGCCGGGATAGAGCTTGAAGCGCAGGCTCAGCCGCCAGACCGCCCACGTCAACCCGAAGGTGAGGACGGCGGTGATGACGATCGTGAAGAGGTACTGCTTCACGGGTTCCCGTCCTGCTGCTCCTCCGCGTCGGGCTCGTGCGGGTGATCCTCGTGCGACTCCTGCGCCTCGTCGGACTCGAGCAGGTCGCCGAGCACCTCGTCCAGCTGCTCGCGTGTCACGACGCCGTGCCGGAGGATGCGCACGACGCCCTGCTCCTCGTCGCCGCGTCGGACGAGCGAGGTGGCGTCGACGATCGTCGAGGAGATGCCGTTCTTGCTCATGCCGTCGGCGAGATACACCGCGACGCTGTCGCCGAGCATCTTCTCCGCGTCGAGAGCCGAGATCGCGGCATCCTGACCCGTGAGGTTGGCGCTGGACACCGCGAGCGGGCCGGTCTCGGCCAGCAGCTCGAGCGCCACGTGGCCCTCCGGCATGCGCACGGCGACGGTTCCGAGGGTCTCCCCCAGGTCCCAGACCAGAGACGGCTGCGCAGGGAGCACGATCGTGAGGCCGCCGGGCCAGAACGCGTCGACGAGACGCTGCACGGGCTCCGGCACCGACTCGGCCAGCGCCGCGAGAGTGTCCTTCGACCCGATCAGCACGGGCGGCGGCTGGTTGCGACCGCGGCCCTTGGCGTCGAGAAGACGCTGCACGGCGGTCGGCGAGAAGGCGTCGGCGGCGACGCCGTACACGGTGTCTGTGGGCATGACGATGAGTTCACCGCGGCCGATCGCCTGGCGTGCGTGGCGCATTCCGGCGAGCAGCTGCGCCTCGTCGCGGCAGTCGAAGATGGTTGACATGACGGTTCGATTCTATCCGGGACGGATGCGGCGGAAGCTCGACGTGCGCTGATCAGGGCCGGAGAGCCGTCGTCGTACGGTCTCGCAGGGTGAGGTCGCGGTGCGTGGCGGCGGCGCGCCAGCCGTCTTCGGCGAGCAGCTCCCTGATCGACGCGCCCTGCAGCTCGCCGTGCTCGATCACCAGCAATCCGCCCGATCGCAGCAGACGCAGCGCCCTGGTGCTGAGCACGCGCACGATGTCGAGGCCGTCCTCGCCGCCGTAGAGCGCCAGTGCGGGGTCGAACAAGCGGACCTCGGGGTCCCGCGGGATCGCGGCGTCGGGGACGTACGGCGGATTCGAGATGACGACGGATGCCGTGCCGTCGAGCTCGGGGAACGCCTCGCCGAGGTCGGAGAGCACGAGCGTGAGGTTCTCCACTCCTGCCGTGTTCCGGCTCGCCCACGCGTGTGCGTCCGGGGAGAGCTCGGCGGCGAAGATCCGTGCGTGCGGGACCTCGGTCGCCATGGCCAGGGCGATCGCTCCGCTCCCCGTGCCGAGATCGACACCGATCGGCGCGGGCTCCGGCGCGTTCAGCAGTGCGTCGATCGCGTACTGCACGACCGTCTCGGTCTCGGGGCGCGGCACGAAGACGCCGGGTCCGACGGCCAGTTCGAGATGGCGGAAGGGAGCGGTGCCGGTGATGTGCTGGAGCGGCTCCCGGCCGGAGCGCCGCGCCACGAGGATATCGAGCGCCGCAGCGTCATCCTCACCCACGCTGTCGCCGCGCACGATCGCCGCCTGCACCTCGCCGCGGCGACGACCCAGTACGTGTCCGGCGAGCAGTTCGGCATCGACGAGCGGATCGGGTACCCCGGCGTCCGCGAGGCGCTGGGCCGCGGCGCGCACGAGGGCGGCGAGCGAGTTCTCAGGCATGGCTTCCAGCGTAGAGTGCAAGCGTGCGTCACATTTCCGGCACCCGAAGCCGCCTCACCTAGGCTGGGGCGCAGCGACCCGCTCTGGAAAGGTTCCTCATGCCCGGTATTCACTCCGACATCACCACCGCGTTCGGCAACACCCCGCTCGTCCGCCTGAACAGGGTCGCCGAGGGCGTCGGCGCCACGGTGCTGGCCAAGCTCGAGTTCTACAACCCCGCATCGAGCGTCAAGGACCGCCTGGGCATCGCCATCGTCGACGCCGCCGAGGCATCGGGCGAGCTGAAGCCGGGCGGGACGATCGTCGAGGCGACCAGCGGCAACACGGGCATCGCTCTCGCGATGGTGGGTGCGGCTCGCGGCTACAAGGTGATCCTCACGATGCCGGCATCCATGTCGAAGGAGCGGCGGATGCTGCTCAAGGCGTTCGGCGCCGAGCTCGTGCTGACCGACCCCACCAAGGGCATGACCAACGCCATCGCCGAGGCCGAGGCGATCGCGGCGAAGACGCCGGGCGCCGTGCTGGCGAAGCAGTTCGCGAACGAGGCCAACCCGGCCATCCACCGCAAGACCACCGCCGAGGAGATCCTCCGCGACACCGACGGCAAGGTCGACTACTTCGTCGCCGGCATCGGCACGGGCGGCACGATCACGGGTGTCGGACAGGTGCTCAAGGAGCGCATCCCCGGCGTCAAGATCGTCGCCGTCGAGCCCAAGGACTCCCCGATCCTCACCGAGGGCCACCCCGGTCCGCACAAGATCCAGGGCATCGGACCGAACTTCGTGCCTCCGATCCTCGACCGCGACGTGCTCGACGAGGTGATCGACGTCACATTCGACGACGCGATCCGCCTCGCCCGCGAGACCGCGGCGAAGGACGGCATCCTCGTCGGCATGTCCAGCGGTGCCGCGATCTGGGCCGCGCTCGAGATCGCCAAGCGCCCCGAAGCAGCAGGCAAGAACATCGTCGTGATCATCCCCTCGTTCGGCGAGCGGTACCTGTCGACGGCGCTGTACGAGCACCTGCGCGACGAGTGAGCACGTCGATCTGGGCTCGCGTGCGCGAGGACATCGCGGCGGCGCGCCTGCGGGATCCCGCTGCACGCAGCGCGGTCGAGGTCGCTCTGCTGTACCCGGGTCTGCATGCCATCTGGGCGCATCGCGTCTCGCATGCGCTGTGGCGACGGCGGCTCCGGCTGCTGGCCCGCGCCGGGTCCCAGCTGTCCCGGTGGCTCACGGGAGTCGAGATCCATCCCGGCGCGACGATCGGTCGACGCTTCTTCATCGACCACGGCATGGGCGTGGTGATCGGCGAGACGGCCGAGATCGGCGATGACGTGATGCTCTATCACGGCGTGACCCTCGGCGGCCGCACGCGCGACGCCGGGAAGCGGCATCCCACTCTCGGCGACGGCGTGGCCGTCGGCGCCGGGGCCAAGATCCTGGGTCCCGTGACGATCGGCGCGGGAACCGTGGTCGGCGCGAACGCCGTGGTGACGCGCGACGCCCCGGCGGACAGCATCCTCGTCGGGGTGCCGGCCAAGCCGCGCCTGCGCGTCGTGGGCGAGGACACCCGGGCCCTGCTCACGGCGCCCGACTACTCCATCTGAGCGGTGCCCGCTAGCGGCGGCGCGGCTCCTTCGCGTCGACCTTGCGCTTCAGGAAGATCAGCGGCAGCAGCACGCTGCCGAGAGCGGTGATCAGCCAGACGATCACCGAGCCGAGCAGCCAGCCGGTGAGGTCGACGATGCGCAGGCCGCCGATGGGCAGCAGCACCACGATGACGAGGGCGATCAGCGTCGAGAAGATCCCGATGCCGCCCATGAGGACCGGCGCATAGCGATCGGCCAGCTTGCTGACCCACGGCGCGAGCACGCTCTGCAGGATCGCGAAGATCAGGATGCAGATGACGAAGCCCCACCACTTGTCCCACTGGATCTGGAAGCCCGCGAGGAGCGCATCCGCGACGATGAGGCCGAGACCTGCGGACACGACGTACATGAGCCCGCGGAACAGGAGTGTGATCACGGGCCGAGCCTAGCGGTCCGCGGCGGCCGAGGTCAGGAATCGTTGCCGACGGCGGCCAGCTGGGCTTCCTCGTCGGCGGCGATGGCACTGGTGATGATCGGATCGAGCGCGCCGTCCATCACCTGATCGAGGTTGTACGCCTTGAAACCGGTGCGGTGATCCGCGATGCGGTTCTCCGGGAAGTTGTAGGTGCGGATACGCTCCGAGCGATCCATGCCGCGGATCTGCGACTTGCGCACATCGGAGGCGGCTGCGGCGAGCTCCTCCTGCTGACGGGCGAGCAGGCGGGCGCGGAGAACGCGCATGCCGGCCTCGCGGTTCTGCAGTTGCGACTTCTCGTTCTGCATCGAGACGACGATGCCGGTCGGAAGGTGCGTCAGGCGCACCGCCGAGTCGGTCGTGTTGACCGACTGCCCGCCCGGACCGGACGAGCGGAACACGTCGATCTTCAGATCGTTCTGATCGATCTGGATCTCTTCGGGCTCATCCACCTCGGGGAAGACCAGCACGCCGGTCGTCGAGGTGTGGATGCGTCCCTGGGACTCCGTCGCCGGGACCCGCTGCACGCGGTGCACGCCACCCTCGTACTTGAGGTGCGCCCACACCCCCTGAGCGGGGTCGGTCGACGATCCCTTGATCGCGACCTGCACGTCCTTGTAGCCGCCGAGGTCGGACTCGTTGCGCTCCAGGAGCTCGGTCTTCCAGCCCTTCGACGCGGCGTACTGCACGTACATGCGCAGCAGGTCGGCGGCGAACAGCGCCGACTCGGCACCGCCCTCCCCCGCCTTGATCTCCATGATCACGTCACGGGCGTCGTCGGGGTCGCGCGGGATCAGCAGGCGTCGCAGCCGCTCCTGAGCGGACTGCAGCTCCTCTTCCATCGCCGGGATCTCCGCCGCGATCGACTCGTCCTCACGGGCGAACTCCCGCGCGGTCTCGAGATCGTCGGTCGCGGCGACCCACGCGTCGTGCGCTGCGACGATGCGCGACAGCTCGGCGTAGCGGCGATTGACACGCTTCGCACGACCGGCGTCGGCGTGCACCGCCGGGTCGGAGAGCTCCTCCTGGACCCGGCGATGCTCGTCGATCAGAGTCTGGACGGACTCGAACACGGAATCCCTCAGCGGATGTTGTTGTCGTGACCGTGCGCGCCCGAGGAGAGCGCGGGGATCGACTTCTGCATCTGCACGAGGAACTCGACGTTCGAGTTCGTCTCCTTGAGCTTGCCGAGCACGACCTCGAGGGCCTGCTGCTGGTCGAGGCCCGCCAGGGCGCGACGCAGCTTCCAGGTGATCTTGACCTCGTCGGCCGAGAGCAGCATCTCCTCGCGGCGAGTGCTCGACGCGTTCACGTCGACCGCCGGGAAGATGCGCTTGTCGGCGAGGGAGCGCGACAGGCGCAGCTCGCTGTTGCCGGTGCCCTTGAACTCCTCGAAGATGACCTCGTCCATCTTGGAACCGGTCTCGACGAGCGCGGTGGCGAGGATCGTGAGCGATCCGCCGTTCTCGATGTTGCGCGCGGCGCCGAAGAAGCGCTTGGGCGGGTACAGCGCCGAGGCGTCGACACCGCCGGTGAGCACGCGACCGGATGCCGGAGCCGCGAGGTTGTACGCGCGGCCGAGGCGGGTGATCGAGTCGAGCAGCACGACGACGTCGCGACCCAGCTCGACCAGACGCTTGGCACGCTCGATGGCGAGCTCGGCGACCGTGGTGTGGTCCTCGGCAGGACGGTCGAAGGTCGAGGCGATGACCTCGCCCTTCACCGTGCGCTCCATGTCGGTGACCTCTTCGGGGCGCTCGTCGACGAGCACGACCATGAGGTGGACCTCGGGGTTGTTCTGCGCGATCGCGTTGGCGATCTGCTGCAGCACGATGGTCTTGCCGGCCTTCGGGGGCGCGACGATGAGGCCGCGCTGGCCCTTGCCGATCGGGGCGACCAGATCGATGATGCGCTGGGTCAGCTTCTCCGGAGCGGTCTCGAGACGCAGACGCTCCTGGGGGTACAGCGGGGTGAGCTTGCCGAAGTCGACGCGAGTGGCGGCATCGTCGATCGACAGACCGTTGATCGAGTCGACCTTCACGAGTGCGTTGTACTTCTGACGGCCCTGCTGCTCGCCCTCGCGGGGCTGCTTGATGGAGCCGACGACCGCGTCACCCTTGCGGAGGTTGTACTTCTTGACCTGTCCGAGCGACACGTAGACGTCGCTGGGACCGGCGAGGTAGCCGGTGGTGCGCACGAAGGCGTAGTTGTCGAGCACGTCGAGGATGCCGGCGATCGGGATCAGGACGTCGTCCTCGCCGATCTCGGTGTCGAACTCGTCGGTCGGCTCCGCGCCGCGGCGCTTGTTGCGCTGACGGTTGCGGTTGTTCCCGCCCGGCTGATCGTCTGCGGCACCCGCGGCGGCCTGAGGCTGCTGCTGGTCCTGCGCGGCACCGTTCTGACCGCGACCACGGTTGCGGCTGCGGTTGCGGTTGCGGCCACGGCCACCCTGCTCGTCGCCACCGTCGGAGTCGGACGCGTCGTTGTTCTGCGCGTCGTCCTTCTGACCGTTGCCGTTCTGACCGTTGCCGTTCTGGGCGTTGCCGTTCTGGGCGTTGCCGTTCTGACCGTCATCGCTCTGGGCGTTGCCGTTCTGGGCGTTGCCGTTCTGGCTGCCGCCTCGCGCATTGCTGTTGCGCGGGTTGCGCTTGGGGGCGGAGTCGTTCTGTCCGCCGTCCTCCTGGCCGGACTCGGCCGGCGCGGCATCGGCCGCGACCTCGGAGGCCGGGGTCTCGGCCTCGGCCGCAGGCTTCTGCGCACCGCGGCGACCGCGGCCGGTGGTCTTCGGGGCGGCCTCGGCCGGCGCTTCTGCGGCGGCAGGAGCCTCGGTCGGCGCGGCGGCTGCGTCGGCGGCAGGAGCGTCGGCATCCGCCTTCTTCGCACGGCTGCGGCGCGGGGCCTTCGCCTTGGGGGCGGCCTCTGCGGTCTCGGCGCCGTCGCTGGACGGCGCTGCCTTCGGCTCGGCGGCCGCGGACGCGGCATCCTTCGCCTCGGCGGCCTTCTCGGCCTTCGCCGCGGCCGTCGCGGTGGTGGCACGACGCGGTGCGCGCTTGCGCGCCGGGGCGGCCGTCTCGGTACCGGCAGCAGCCTCTGGCGGATCGGCGACGGACGTCGTCTGATCGTTCTGGGTCTCGGAGAGGTTCTCCACGAGTACTCCCTTATATGTCATGGGGAATGAGCGTTGAACGCGCACAACGGGTGCTGCGCGCGATCGCACGGGCTGACGCTCGGCGCCAGCCGGCCTCGGCAGGGAGTTCTCGGAAGAAATCTGCCTCAGGGGTTTGCGTGCGGGTCTTGCAAGATTTGCAATGGGGCCAGATTCACGAAACTACGTGGAGCCCTCCGCTCGCCCCCACTGTACCACCACGGACGTCGACGGCGAGCAGGAGCGCCTCCCACGGGGTGTCGGTGACGCGATCGGCGAGATCCACGGCGTCCTGGCGGCTGCCGGGCCCATCGGCGAGCACGAGCACGCTCGGTCCGGCACCGGAGACCACGGCAGCGAAGCCCTCGGCGCGGAGCGCCTGCACGAGCCGCTGCGTCTCCGGCATCGCCTCGGCGCGATAGTCCTGATGAAGGCGGTCGGCCGTGGCGTCGAACAGCAGCTCGGGGCTCTGCATGAGCGCGGCGATGAGCAGAGCAGAGCGCGACACGTTGAACACGGCGTCGGCCGTGGAGACCTGCGGCGGCTGCAGCGATCGCGCCTGCGAGGTCGACATCGTGTACGCCGGGACGAGTACGAGCGGAGAGACTCCTCGGTGCACGAGGAGCTTCTTGTGCTGCGGGCCGCGCTCCCCCACCCAGGCGATCGTCAGTCCGCCGAACAGCGCGGGGGCGACGTTGTCGGGGTGACCTTCGAGTTCGGTGGCGAGGCGCAGCAGGTCGGCGTCGTCGATCTCGACGTCGCCCTCCAGCAGCCCCTTGGCTGCGAGCACGCCAGCGGCGACCGCCGCGCCGGAGGACCCGAGGCCCCGACCGTGCGGCACGCCGTTCTCGGCGACGATCCGCAGTCCGGGGACGGGCCGGCCGACGTCGGCGAAGACATAAGCGATGGTGCGAACGATGAGGTTCGATGCGTCGCGCGGGATCTCCTCCGCGCCGGAGCCCGTGACCTCGATCTCGAGCCGACCGGCGGGAAGCGCGGTCACCTGGAGCGTGTCGTAGATGCTGAGAGCGAGCCCCAGGGTGTCGAAGCCCGGGCCGAGGTTCGCGCTCGTGGCGGGAACCGTCACCTCGACGGTGCGCCCCTCGACGGGCTCGGAGGTGGCCGTCACCGTCACTCGCCTTCCACGCGCAGCACGGAGACGACGCGCTCCACGACCGCGCTGCCGGCGAGGGCATCGACGGTCGCGCTGAGCGCCTGCTCGGTCGCGCGGTGGGTGCCGATGATCAGTCGCGCGGTCGGCTCGTCCTCGCCCTCGACGGTCTGCACGACGGTCGCCACGGAGACGCCGCCGTCGCTGAGCGTGCCGGCGACCGTGGCGAGCACGCCCGGCGCATCCGCGACCTCGAGCGTGATCTGGTAGCGAGTGGTGACGTGCCCGATCGGCACGACCGGGAGGTTCGCCCTGGTGGACTCGCCGACGCCCACGCCCCCCGCGATGTGGCGGCGGGCAGCGGAGACGACGTCACCGAGAACGGCGGATGCCGTCTGCACGCCGCCCGCGCCCGCGCCGTAGAACATGAGGGAGCCGGCGGCCTCGGCCTCGACGAACACCGCGTTGTTCGCGCCGTGGACGGATGCCAGCGGGTGGGAGACGGGAACGAGGGCCGGGTAGACGCGGACCGAGATCGACTCCGTGCCGTCGGCCTCCAGCCGCTCGCACACGGCGAGCAGCTTGATCACGAAGCCGGCGGCACGCGCCTCCTCGATCATCGAGGCGGTGACGGACGTGATGCCTTCGCGGTACACGGCATCCAGCGGCACGGCCGTGTGGAACGCGAGGCTCGCGAGGATGGCCGCCTTCTGCGCGGCGTCGTAGCCCTCGACATCCGCCGTCGGGTCCGATTCCGCGTAGCCCAGACGCTGGGCATCGGCGAGCACGTCGCCGAAGTCCGCTCCCTCGGTGTCCATCCGGTCGAGGATGTAGTTCGTCGTGCCGTTCACGATTCCCATGATCCGCACCACGCGGTCGCCGGCCAGCGAGTCACGCAGCGGACGGATGATCGGGATGGCCCCCGCGGCGGCCGCCTCGTAGTACACGGACGCGCCGACGCGATCGGCCGCCTCGAAGAGCTCGGGACCGTGCGTGGCGAGCAGCGCCTTGTTGGCGGTCACGACGTCGGCTCCGGAGCCGATCGCCTGGAGGATGTTCGTCCGGGCCGGCTCGATGCCGCCGATCAGCTCGATCACGATGTCGGAGCCGAGGATCAGCGTCTCGGCGTCGGTCGTGAAGAGCTCCTTCGGCAGGTCGGCGTCGCGCGGCGCGTCGACGTCGCGGACCGCGATGCCGGCGAGCTCCAGCTCGGCGCCCGCTCGGTCGGCGAGCTCATCGCCGTGTCGCAGCAGGAGAGCCGCGACCTGCGAGCCGACCGCTCCCGCGCCCAGCAGCGCCACACGAAGTCGTCGGTAGTCAGTCATGGTTGCTCCTTCGGAGGTGGGTCATCTGTCTCCCTCGGGGGCGTGCGCCCCGTCGATGCCCGCGTCTCGGGCCAGCAGGTCGTCGATGGTCTCACCGCGGACGATGATCCTCGATCGACCGTCGCGCACGGCGACGATCGGCGGACGCGGAACATGGTTGTAGTTGCTCGCCAGCGAGGCGCAGTACGCGCCCGTCGCGGGAACCGCGAGCAGATCGCCCGGCACGAGGTCGGCCGGCAGGTATTCATGATCGACGACGATGTCGCCCGACTCGCAGTGCTTTCCGACGACGCGGCTGAGCTGGGGCTCCCCCACGCCGATGCGCGAAGCGATCCGCGCCGAGAACTGGGCACCGTAGAGGGCGGTGCGGGCGTTGTCGCTCATCCCGCCGTCGACGCTGACGTATCGCCGGACCGCGCCGGATTCCACCGTCACGTCCTTCGTCGTGCCGACCTCGTACAGGGTCACGCCGGCCGTGCCGACGATCGCGCGCCCTGGTTCGAAGGACAATGCGGGCACCGGGATGCCGCGCGCCGCGCAGCCTTCGGCGACCGCGGAGACGATCTCACCGGCGAGGACCTCGATCGGCGTCGGATCGTCGACCCGGGTGTAGGCGATGCCGAAACCGCCGCCGAGGTTCAGCAGCGGCACCGGACCGCCGTCGAGGAGCGCGGCGTGCAGCTCCAGGACGCGGGAAGCCGATTCGCGGAACCCCGCGACGCCGAAGATCTGCGAGCCGATGTGGCAGTGCAGTCCGGCGAAGTCGAGCCCTGGAAGCTCCCGGATACGGGCGACGGCGTCTTCGGCCTCAGCGAGCGGGAACCCGAACTTCTGGTCCTCATGCGCCGTGGCGAGGAATTCGTGGGTCTCGGCGTGGACGCCGCTGATGACCCGCACCAGCACCCGCTGGACGGCACCGGTCCGCGCGGTGATCGCGGCGAGACGCTCGATCTCGACCGCGCTGTCGACGATGATCGTGCCGACGCCGGCGATCACGGCGCGCTCGAGCTCCGCTGTCGACTTGTTGTTCCCGTGGAAGCCGAGCGATTCGGGCGACACCCCTGCGGCGAGCGCCACCTCGAGCTCGCCTCCGGTGCACACATCGACGCGCAGTCCTTCGTCGACGACCCAGCGTGCGACGGTCGTCGAGAGGAACGCCTTGCCCGCGTAGTACACCTGCGCCGTCGTGCCGTGGTCGGATGCGGCCTGATCGAAGGCGGTCCGGAAAGCCCTGGCGCGCCCCCGGACCTCGTCCTCGTCGAGCACGAGCAGCGGGGTGCCGTAGGTGCGGGCGAGGTCGGCCGCGCTCACGCCGGCGATGTCGAGGACGCCGTCGGCGTCGCGAACCGCAGAGGCCGGCCACACTCCGCTCGCGAGATCGTTCGCGTCTTCGGGGACGACGAGCCATTCCGGGGCGAGCGAATCGGCAGGGGGAAGCACTGAGCACCAATCGTGGGACGGATCTCGGGCTGAACACGCACATCGAGGTTGACCCGATTCTATGGCACCGCCTCCGGGCGCCTTGTCACGGTGACGCCGGACGTCAAGCCCCTCCGGTGGTTTCGCGGAGGCTCATAGGGTGGGGGCGTGATGAACACCGAATCGCCCTCCGAGACCACCGCTCGCCCCGGGCTCGTCGCGCGCGTCACCGAGCCCCTGATCGCGTGGGCGCTGCGCAGACGGCTCGTGCGCGCCGCGCTGCTCTACACCGAGCGCCGCGGTCCGATGCTCGCGGACAGCGTCACCTACCGGGCGCTGTTCAGCGTCTTCGCGGGAGTCCTCCTCGGCTTCTCCGTCGCGGCGCTGTGGCTGGCGGGCAATCCCGACGCATGGCGGGCGATCATCGACTCGGTCCAGTCGGTGGTTCCCGGCCTGATCGGCGACGGCGGCGTGATCGACCCGAAGGATCTGCAGAAGCCCGCGTCGCTGTCAGTCGCGGGCATCGTCTCGCTGGTCGCGCTCATCGGCGCCGCCCTGGGTGCGATCGGGTCGCTCCGCACCGCCGTGCGGGTCATCGCCGGCACCGTGCAGGACGACATCCTCTGGGTGTGGGTGATCCTGCGCAACCTCGCTCTGGCGCTCGGCATCGGCCTCTCCTTCATCGCCGCGGCGGCCGTGACCTTCGTGGGTCAGCTCGGCGTCGCGTGGATCGGCGATCTGCTCGGGCTTCCTGCGGACTCGCCGCTCGTCAGCTGGAGCGCACCGATCCTCTCCCTCGTGATCGTGTTCGCCCTCGACACGCTCCTGCTCGTCGGCATCTTCCGACTGCTGTCCGGTGTGCGCCCCGCGGCGCGCTCCCTGTGGAGCGGCGCGCTGCTCGGTGCGGTCGGTCTCGTCGTGCTGCAGCAGCTTTCGAGCCTGTTCGTCGGAGGCGCGACCAGCAACCCGCTGCTGGCCTCTTTCGCCTCCCTGCTCGCGCTGCTCATCTGGCTCAACCTCTCCACGCAGGTGATGCTGCTGGCCTGCGCGTTCATCGTCACCGCCGATGAGGAGCGGAAGGACCGTGTGCACCAGCGTTTCGGCGCCACGACGTTCCCGCAGCGACGCCTGCAGCGCGCCGAGGTCGACGTGCGGATCGCGACCGCCGAGCTCCGGGCCGCGCAGAAGGCACTTCCCGGCGGCGGCAAGGAATCCTGACGCCGTTTCGGCCCTCGTTGTGACCAGATCGGATATTCTGGTCACAACGAGAGGAAGCCCATGGAACCGCGACGCGCACTCGTCACCACCGCCGGTGCTGAGATCTCCTTCCTCGAGTGGTGGCCGACGGAGGAGACGGGCTCGACCGTCCTCCTGCTGCACGGCGGCGGCGCCGACAGCGCCGAACTGTCGTGGGCCGAGGTCGGACCCGCACTCGCAGCGGCCGGGCACCGCGTGATCGCTCCGGATCATCCGGGCTTCGGCCGCAGCCCGCGGGCGGAGTGGCCGCTCACGCAGGAACGTCTCGTCCGCTACGTCGGCGAGTTCGCCGACGCGGTCGGTCTCACGGACTACGTGATCGGCGGTCTCTCGCTCGGCGGCGGAATGACGCTCGGCCACCTTCTCGACCGGCCGGGCCGCGCTCGCGGGGCGATGCTGCTCGGATGCTACGGCCTCATGCCCCGGCTCGCCGACGGCTTCCTCGGCGGACTGACCCACTTCACGACCTTCCTCCTGCTGCGGACCGGGGCACTGTCGGCGATGACCAGGCGCTACATGCGGAACCGCACGGCGATGGAGCGCGGCCTCCAGGATCTCGTCCGCAACCCGACGGCGCGCACGCCGGAGCTCATCGATGCGGTCCTCGCCGAGGCGGCATCCGGCACCGGCACCGCCGTTTTCGGCGAGTGGCAGCACGACCAGGTCCTGTGGAATCGGCTGCGCACCGATTACGCGGACCAGCTGGCCTCGATCCGCACGCCGACTCTCTTCGTGCACGGCGATCACGACAGCGGCGTGCCGATCGCGCGCATCCGGTTCGCGGCGGAGCGGATGCCGCGCGCGACGCTCCTCCCCGTCCCGGACGCGGGACACTGGGTGCAGCGCGACCGTCCCGACATCGTCGTCCCGGCGATGCTCGCCCACCTCCGGAGGATCGACGATGCCCCGACCACTCGTCCCGAATAGGCGGGAGCGCATCCTCGACGCCGCCGAGGCGCTCGTGCTCGCAGAAGGATTCGACGCGATGAGCGTCGCGGCGATCGCCGCGAACGCCGGAATCGGGAAGGGCGCCGTCTACCGGGAGTTCGCCTCCAAGCGCGACGTCCTCGATGCCCTGCTGCAGCGCGGCACCGCGCGGCTGAGTGATCGCGTGCGGGCCGAGACCGGCGAGCGACCGCCCCTCAGCGTCGCCTACCGGGCCTCCGCACGTGCACTGCTGGACGATGCGCTGATGACCGCCGCATTCCTCGACGACCGCGGCATCCTCGGCAGCCATGTGACCGACGTGGACGACGGCCGCTACCGGGCGCGTCATCTCGGCGTGGTCGAGTGGGTGCGCGACCTGCATTCGCGGGGAGAGCTCGACCCACGAGTCGACCCGGAGTCGCTCGCCCTGGCGCTGTCGAGCGCGACGATCGGCCTGCTCTCCGCCGCCCGTCTGCTCGGCCCCCTCTCAGCGGAGCAGCTCGAGAGCGCGATCGACACCGTGGGCCTGATGGCCGCCGGCTTCGAGAGGAACTGACGATGCACGTGAACCGCTTCGGCCCCGAAGGCAGCAGGCCGCTGCTGCTCCTGCACGGCGGCGGCGTGGCGGGGTGGATGTGGGAGCCGATGCGCGCGCACCTCGACCAGGAGCGCCGGATCCTCGTGCCCGACCTGCCGGGTCATGGGCGCAGCGCGGACGAGACCTACACCTCGCACGACGATGTGCTCCCGGCACTCGAGAAGCTGCTCGAACACGAGGGTCGGCCGGCGACGGTCGTCAGCTTCTCGCTCGGCGCCCAGCTGGCAGTGCTGCTCGCTGCCCGACGCGCGGATCTGGTCGAGGACGTGATCGTCGTCAGCGCCCAGGCCGTCCCGCTGCGGGCTGTCGGCCCTACGCTCGCCCTGCTCGGTGCGACGGCAGGGCTCGCTCGACAGGAGTGGTTCGCGAAGCTCCAGGCGCGGGAGCTGTTCGTCCCGCCCGAGCATCTCGACGACTATGTGCGGACGTCAGCCGGCATATCCCGAGAGACCCTGCTCAACGCCGTCGGCGAGAACCTGCGTTTCACACCGCCGGACGGATGGCGGGACTTCCCGGGCGCAGCACTGATCCTCGCGGGCTCGAAGGAGAAGTCGCTGATGAAGCGCTCGGCTGCCGCGCTGCAGGAGGCCCGGCCGCTGAGCGAGCGGGAGATCGTCGACGGGTGCGGTCACGGCATCCCGCTGCAGCGTGCCTCCTGGCTCGCTCGGCGTATCGAATCCCGGACGCGCTGACCACGACCGCCGGTCAGCGCGGGCAGACGCCCTTCTCGAGCAGCGCCGGATCTGTCGCGATCGCCCCGTTCACGTCGATGTCGATCACGGCCTCGCTGCCCACGATCGCGAGTCCCGTGAGGGTGAGCCCCGCCGGGAGCTGGTCCGCGATGCAAATGCGCTGCGGCTGCGTGAGGTTGTCGCCGACGGAGCCGAGCATCGAGCCGACACCGTCCACATCGACATCGAGCCCGCCGATCGACAGCCCCACCGGCGTGAGCTCCAGGTCCCCCTCTGCGGCGCCGGGCGTGAGCGTCAGAGTGATCGGGACGGCCGCGCCGAAGACGGTGAACGAGCCGCTCAGCGTCGCGTTCGGCGCGTCGAAGACGACCGACTCGACCGGCAGGTCGGTGCCGGAGAGCAGTGTGGTGAACTCCGCCTGATCGATCCGGATCGTGCCGGAGGCTCCGCCGAGGTCTCCCCCGCGCAGCGGGATCCCCGTCGCGGTGACATCCGCGGCGCCGGTGATCCCCTCGAGGGTCACAGCATCCGTCGACAGGTGCAGCGTGTCGAGGCGTCCGCCGATCAGCTGCGGGAGCAGCACGCCCTCCGCGTCGACGTCGAGCTGCTGGTCGGCGGGAAGGTCGAGCTGCTCGATGACGAGCGAGCGCACGACCCCCGGGAGGATCGAGCGCGCGATGAACTCCGCCGCGACGACGAGCAGCGCCAGCAGCACCACGACGATCAGCAGCACCCACGGCCAGCGGCGACGGCGCTTCGGCCGCGAGGCATCCGCCTTCCCGGGCGCATCGGACCCCGGGATCACGAGCGTCGGATGCTCTGCCGAAGCGTCCGGATACGGCAGGGTGTGGTTGTCGTCGCTCATGCTGCCATCCTGCCCTACCGGCGCGTTCGGCAGCGGTCGCTACATGCGCTCCGGAGCGGACACGCCGAGCAGGTCGAGTCCGTTGCGGAAGACCTGACCGGCGGCGTCGTTCAGCCACAGGCGCGTGCGGTGCACGCTCTCGATCGGGTCGTCGCTCAGCGGGATCACCCGGCAGTTGTCGTACCAGCGGTGGTACAGGCCGGCGAGCTCCTCGAGGTACCGGGCGACGCGGTGCGGCTCGCGCACCTCGGCGGCGAACGCGACGATGCGCGGGAACTCCTGCAGCGCGCCGAGCAGCGCCGCCTCGGACTCGTGCGTGAGCGTCTCGGGGGCGAACTCCGAGCGGTCGACGCCGGAGTCGGCGGCGTTGCGGGCCACGTTGTGGGTGCGCGCGTGCGCGTACTGCACGTAGAACACCGGATTGTCGTTCGTGCGCTTCTGCAGCAGCTCCGGGTCGAGCGCGAGCGGCGAGTCCGCCGGTGAGCGCTCCAGCGAGTACCGCAGCGCGTCGGTGCCGAGCCATTCGCGCAGGTCGTCCATCTCGATGATGTTGCCCGCGCGCTTGCTCAGCCGAGCCCCGCCGACCGAGACGAGCTGCCCGATGAGCACCTCGACGTCCTTCTCAGGATCATCGCCCGCGGCTCCCGCGAGTGCCTTCAGGCGGTGCACGTAGCCGTGGTGGTCGGCGCCGAGCAGGTAGATCTTGTGCGCGAAGCCACGGTCGCCCTTGTTCAGGTAGTACGCGGCGTCCGCGGCGAAGTACGTGTACTCGCCGTTGGAGCGGCGGATGACGCGATCCTTGTCGTCACCGAAGTCGGTGGTGCGCACCCACACGGCGTCGTCCTGGTCGAAGACGTGACCCTGCTCGCGCAGACGGTCGACGGCCTGGTCGACGAGGCTGACCCCGTCGGCGTTCTTCGCGTGCAGCGTGCGTTCGGAGAACCAGACGTCGAAGTGCACGTTGAACTTCGACAGGGACTCCTGCTGCTCGGCGAGCTGGAACTCGTAGCCCAGCTCGCGGGCGACGATCACCTGCTCGTCGTCCGGCAGGTCGAGGAGGTCGGGGCGCGACGCGACCACGCGTGCGGCGAGATCGGTGATGTAGCTGCCGGCGTAGCCGCCCTCGGGCGTCGGCTCGCCCTTCGCCGCGGCGACGATGGACTGCGCGAAGCGCTCCATCTGCGCACCGGCGTCGTTGATGTAGAACTCGCGCGCCACGGTGGCGCCGGATGCCGCGAGCACGCGGCCGATCGCATCGCCGAGCGCCGCCCAGCGGGTGTGGCCGATGTGCAGCGGACCGGTCGGGTTCGCGCTGACGAACTCGATGTTGATGCTGCGGCCGGACTGGGTCTCGTTCGTGCCGTAGGCGGGTCCGGCGTCGACGATCGTCTTCGCGAGCGCACCCGCAGCGGCGGCGTCGAGGCGGATGTTGATGAAGCCGGGGCCCGCGACCTCGGCGCTGGCGACGCCGTCGATTCCGGCGAGCCCGTCGGCGATCTGCTGAGCGAGTTCGCGCGGGTTCGTGCCGAAGGGCTTCGCGAGGCGCATGGCGATGTTCGAGGCCCAGTCGCCGTGGTCGCGGTTGCGCGGACGCTCGAAGACGATGTCGGAGGCGGTGAGCTGGAGGGGCTCGCCGGGACGTCGTTCCTCCGCGATCGGTGCGAGGACGGCGAGGAGGGCTTCGGCGAGCGTTTCAGGGTTCATAGCCGTCCCAGTTTACGGCGCAGGATGACGGTCTCCGACGCCGGGGCGGCGCGGGGAATTTGTGATCGCCCCCGGGTGATCTACTCTCATGCAATGCACGCCTCCGCCGCCCGACGCCGACTGCGCACCGCGGGAATCGCCATCGCCCTGCTGCTCGCCGTCTCCGCGGGCGTTCTAGGCGTGTGGCGACCGTGGACTCCGCTCCCTTCCGCGGCCCCCGCCGTCGCGGCCGCGGACGGTGACGGAAGCGCTGCCACGGTCGTCGCCCCGGCACCGCTGAGCCTGCCCGATCACCCGCGCGTGCTCGTCTTCGGCGACTCCTGGACCTACGGGTCGGCGGCGACGGATCCCACCCTCGGCTACGCCTACGTGCTCGCGAGTCTGATCGACGGCGAGACGATCGTCGACGGCGTCCGCGGCAGCGGCTACCTCAAGCCCGGGCTCGACGGTCCCGCCTTCGGCGAGCGCATCGCCCTGCTCGACCCGGCGCTCGCGCCGAACCTGATCATCATCCAGGGCTCGATCAACGACCGGGCGCAGGGTGTGGCAGGCTACCGCGAAGCCGTCACCGCCGCGTGGGACGCTCTCGCCGCGAAGTACCCGGAGGCGTCGATCGTCGTGCTGGGTCCCGCACCGCACGAGCTGCCGGTGGGCGCCGCGACCGCGCGCATCGACACCGATCTCTCCGAGCTCGCGGCCGCGCGCGGCTGGTGGTACATCTCCCCCATCGCGCTGAACTGGATCACCGATCAGAACTACCTCGCCGTCATCGACGTGGACTTCGGTCACAAGCATCCGTCCACCGAGGGCCACCGCTATCTGGCCGAGAAGCTCGACGCCGCGCTCGACGAGCTGCGCGGCGCTCCCGTCACCGAGGCCGGCGGGTCGGAGACCACCCCCGACGAGTGATATCGTCGTTCGGTACGCCTCCGTAGCTCAGTGGATAGAGCGCCGGTTTCCGGTACCGTAGGTCGCAGGTTCGACTCCTGTCGGGGGCACGAAATCGCAGAAGGGGACCGTCCGCCAGGACGGTCCCCTTCTGCGATTTCTAGGTAACCCCCGGCTGAGGGGCCCCATTCGCCCGAGGCTCCGCGCGCCGCCCATCTCCCCCCAACGCGACGACGCGTCCCGACGTGGCGGCGCGTGGAGTGGCGAATGGGGACGCGGGGGCACGCTGCACGATTTCTCAGGGCAATCGATGCCGCGGCCTCTACCGAGCACCACTCTCAGTCAGGACGCGGGCTCGTAGGTTGTCATCGAAGGTGCCAGCGTCTGCGACACCCGAGGGTTCCGCGGCCTAGTTGCCCTGCAACGCGCGGGTCGCCAGGTATTCCTCGGCCGCTGGTTCCAGCTTGAAGTCGAGCAGCTCCACGGAGTGCGCCTTCAACACCTCTCGCACCTCAGTTGGTGTCGCGCGGAAGTACTCGCGGCGCAAGTTGATCTGGTTGATGCGTCGGTCGGCGAAGTGCTGGTGCAGCATCGCTTCGATGCTGACTGCATCATCGGCGAAGAAGAGGGCGTGGACGTCGAACCGGAAGGGGACGGATGCATCGCCGAGTTCGTTGACGCGGTCCATCGGTTCGAGGCGGCGCGTCAGGCCGATCTTCACGACGTCGGGTCCGAACGAGCCGACGTTGCTGATGACGTAGACGTAGCCGGCGCGGATGTTGGCTGCACGGTAGTCGACGTTCTCGATGGCATGTTCGACATCGGCCAGACGCACCCGCATGCGCTCCGCCCCTTCGTGGTCGCCATTCGCTTCGAGCGCCGCGATGGTGTTGGCGTAGTGCCCGCGTTCCTTCTCGAGGCGTGCCTTCTCAGCGGCGAGTTCCTTCTCGGCCTTGCGCTGTTCCCGAAGCTCTTCCCGGTGCGCGCGCTCCGCTTCCTTCTCCTCTTGAACGGCGCGGAGATGCCGGTTGGCGAGTTCGAGCTCACGGAGCCGGAGCTGGTGGAAGTACGACGTGATGCTCAGGTCGATCATGGTGCCGAGACGAGCGATCTGCTCCATCGCGGTGGTCAGTCGTTTCTGCGCCGTGGCCAGGTTCCCAGCCCGGACAGCTTTCACGCAGTTCTCGGCCTCGGCGTTGTAGGAGCGCAGCATGAGCTTCGACATGTCACGTACGAACTTCGCGCCCTTGGCCGTGCTGTTGTTGAAGGTGAAGTTACTCGTCGCCTGCGTCGCACGGCCGGTGCGGACGGCCGTCTTGATATCCGCGCGGAGTGCTTCCAGTTGCGTCGCGAGGGCGACTGAGTCCTCGGCGGGATGCTCGTAGTCGTAGAGACCGAGCTCTTGTACCTCGACGGCTCCGCGAAGGTCCAGGAGCGAGGCTTGCGTAGACGCGATGTCCGCTTGACGCGATGCAAGCTCCGCCGAAGCGGCGGCGACC
The DNA here is from genome assembly GCF_040267695.1 of Microbacterium sp. A8/3-1. Classification (NCBI taxonomy): domain Bacteria; kingdom Bacillati; phylum Actinomycetota; class Actinomycetes; order Micrococcales; family Microbacteriaceae; genus Microbacterium; species Microbacterium sp. A8/3-1. The sequence continues at coordinate 1,171,872 of NZ_CP158357.1, forward strand.
TGCCCGCGCACGCCATCGACTTCTTGGTTCAGGTGGCGCTTCAGGTCGTCGAGGGCGGCCACTTCCTGGAGCCCGTACTGGTCGATGAGTCCCTGGAGCCGCGCGACCTCAGAGCGCAGCTTCTCAGCGTGCTTGCGCGCGCCGACGAGCGGGATGTTCTCCAGGACCAGCGAGTTCTGTCCGACAACCGGATGAACGGCTCCCGGCGCCTGTTCGACGACGGTAGCGCTCTCGACCGGGACTGGCGCGCCCGAGGAAGGCGATGCCAATGCACGAGCTTCTGCGCGGGTCCGGACCAGCGGGGCGATGATCTGCGCGCCGCCGGCGAAGACGTGCTCCGTCCACGCCGCGCCGTCCCAGTACCGCTGCTCGAACTGGCCGGACGGGTCTGGGTGCCAACCGGGCTGCACTGTCTGACTAGTCACTCGCTCAAGCTAGCGCACACGGCAGTTCGCCCACCGTCCCGCAGAGTTCGAAATCACAATGGCCCTGCTGATGGACTCCGATCAGAGGAGCAGGTCCTCGAGTTCGTTGAGCGACAGGGTCCGCCCGCTCGCCACCGGGTTGCCCTCCTCGACCCGGAAGTCGTAGAGGTCGCCGTCGCGCCGCAGATGGGCGACGTAGTCGAGGTCGTGCGCGCGGTGCACGTCCCACTCCCCTGGTGCGACGTAGGTGAATCGGTACGTGTTGTTCGCGCTACTCCATTCGGTCACGACATCGGGTCGTTCCTCAAGACGGATCGTGCTGCTCATGACGGTCTCCCTTCATTCGAGGTCTTCGTCAATCGCCGGAGAGCCGAGCTCCTGTGCGCCGCGCGGGCGCCGGTTTTCTCCGACTTCACGATTAACGCCGGTTCACCTGCGGATGCCGTGAGCCTCTGACCGTCGAGCTCGAAGTCCTCCGACGCGCCGTTCCTCCACCACGCCTCAGGTGCGCCCCTGCGACGTATTCCACGACACCCGGTCACCTCTGCTCAGGGACTCCGCCAACGCTTCTTCTCCTTCTCGGGGTCGTGACCCCGTTCTGCTCGTCGGGTCGAGCCTGCGCTCCGAGCAGCGCCTCATGAAGGGGGTTGCCAAAAGACCGGACCCCGTGGCACCGCGAGGGTGATGTAGGAGGAGCCGGATCCCGTCAGGCCCGGATCTCGCCGAGCGTCCCGACGACGAACCGCGCGCCGTCCTGCCCGCGCAACAGGGTGAACAGCGTCCTGGTGCAGGATCGGCACCGCACGATCGCGGCGTGACTGTCGAGTTCGACGACGGCCTCAGCGACACGCGCCTCCGTTCCGCACCCGGAGCAGACGGCGACGAGAGCGGTGACGTCCGCACCGAACAGGTCGCCCGTCATCCCGGCGAGGCAGTTGCCGTCGACGATCATCGACGTGTTCGCAGCATCCATCAGCGACCTCCGAATCGCTCGGTGCGCACGCGCACAGGATCGTGCCCGAGTCGGACGAGCGTGTCCGCCGCATGCTCGACGAAACCGGTCGGGCCGCACACGAACACGAGCGGCTCCCGCTCGACGGGCCAGACCGCGTCTCGGAGCGTGTCGGCATCGACGCGTCCGACCGTGCCCTCCCAGTCGGGCGGAGCCGACCTCGTGTACACCCAGCGCACGTCCACACCGGCCGCGGCGGCGGACACGACCTCGTCGCGATAGATCGCGTCCTCGGGGCTGCGCACCGAGTACAGCATCCGGACGGACTCGACCGCCCCGGCATCCTGCGCCGCACGCATCATCGCCACGAGAGGCACGACGCCCGATCCTCCGGCGATCAGCTGCACGGGCCCCCGTCGCTCGGGCAGCTCCTGATCCGGACGCCAGACGAAGAACTGCCCGAGGGGTCCTTTGACCTCGAGCTCATCGCCGATCCGGACGTCACGCACTAGATACGGCGAGACCTCGCCGTCGGGCACCTCGTCCACGGCGAGCTCGATCACCTCGGTCGACGACCCGTAGGACCCGAGCGAGTACGAGCGGACAGCCTGATACCCGTCCTCCGCCGTGAGCCGCACATCGACGTGCTGGCCCGCATCGCTGCGCGTCCACCCCGGAACCTCGAGGCGGATGCTGCGCGCGGAGGGCGTCTGGGTCCGCGTCTCGATCACCCGCGCCGGACGCCATCCTCCGACGATCACCAATAGCGCTCCTCCGTCCACGGATCGCCATGCATGTTGTAGCCGTTCTGCTCCCAGAAGCCGGGCGCATCCTCGTCCATCAGGGTGAGCGCTCTCACCCACTTCGCGCTCTTCCAGAAGTACAGATGCGGCACGAGCAGGCGTGCCGGGCCGCCGTGCTCCGGATCCAGCGGCTCGCCGTCGAACTCGAAGGCGACCCACGACTGCCCGCCGAGCAGATCGTCGAGGGCGATGTTCGTGGTGTACCCGCCGTACGAATGCGCCATCGCGTACGACGCGGCCGTGTCGACGCCGGCGAGGAGCGTGTCGAGCGAGACTCCCCGCCAGGTGGTGCCGAGCTTCGACCAGCGCGTCACGCAGTGGATGTCGGTGTGCACGTCCTCGATGGGGAGCGCCTGCAGCTCGTCCCAGGTCCAGGACGTCACCGCACCTGCTTCGTTCCGGATGCCGAAGCTCCACTCGGCGGTGGAGATCTGCGGCGTCGGCCCCGCGGAGAGCACCGGGAAGTCCTCGGTCAGGTACTGGCCCGGTGGGAGCTTCGGGTCGCTCTCTCTGCGGCGTGCGCCGAAGCCTCTCGAGATCACTGCCATGGTCTTTCTCCTTCGTGGCCGGGTAGACGGACGCTAGCAGAGCATCACACCGCTCGGCGATCACTTCACGGATCAGACCCTGCTTGTACAGTGAGCGCGTGGACATCGTCACCGAGCAACCCCGCTCACACAAGCGCCCCGTCGTCGTCACCGTCGTCGTGATCCTGGTCGTGCTGAGCGGCCTGTCGAATGCTCTCCTCGGGCTGACCGTGCTGCTGAGCCGGTATCAGGTGCCCGACGGCGACGTCCTCGCCGTGTCGCTCATCGGCGCCGCCGTCATCCTGTTCGGTCTGCTCACCCTCGCCGTGGCGGCGGCGATCGCGCGCGGCAGTCGTCTCGCCCGCCTGCTGCTGACGATCTACATCGGCGTGCAGCTGGCGCTGCATGCCGTGACAGCGCTCACCACCACGTGGGACTGGGCCGTCCTCGTCCAGTCAGTCGTGGAGCTGCTGGTGGTCGTCGCGGTCTGGGCGCCGCCCGGTTCGCGGCACTTCCTCGACCGCTGATCCTCCTGCTGCGGCCGTCGACCGTGCGAGGAATCGCCGGTGGATCAGCCGCACGACCTCGATCGCGAGGATCGTCGCGATCGTGACGCCGGCGATCAGGTACGCGGCCGCCTCACCCGGATCCACGAGCTGGAAGAACTCCCCGGCGAGCGGCACCGTGAACAGGATCGACAGCGCGATGAACATCGCACCGACCACCAGCACCTTGTAGCGGTTGAGCGGGCGCGCGAGCACCGAGAGCACCCAGATGCCGACGATCGCCAGGATGATGGTCGACCCGGTCCGCAGTTGCGGCTCGGTGACGCCGATCGCCATGGCACCGCGGGTGTACACGGTCAGCGCGATCGCGATCAGCAGACCCGCGGGGATCGCGAAGGCCAGCGAGCGCCGGAGGAATCCGGGGACGTAGCGGCTCGCGTTCGGCATCAGAGCGAGGAAGAACGCCGGGATGCCGATCGTCAACCCGTCCGTGATCGACAGCTGCCTCGGCAGGAACGGGAACTCCAGCACCATGACGCCGAACAGCACGGCGAGCGTCGTCGCGTAGACCGTCTTGGTCAGGAAGAGCATCGAGACGCGCTCGATGTTGGCGATCACCTGCCTGCCCTCCGCGACCACATCGGGGAGGTGCGAGAACTGACCGTCCAGCAGCACGAGTCGCGCCACCGCCTTGGTCGCGGGCGATCCGGAGTTCATCGCGATGCCGATGTCGGCCGTCTTGATCGCGAGCGCGTCGTTCACCCCGTCGCCGGTCATCGCGACCGTGTGCCCGCGCGCCTGCAGCGCGACCACCATGCGCTTCTTCTGCTCCGGCGTCACACGGCCGAAGACGGTGTGCGCGTCGAGCACGGGACCGAGCTCGGCGTCGTCCTCCGGGAGCTGCCGCGCGTCGTACCCCTCACCGGCATCGAGGCCGACCTGCCGCGCGATCGCCGCGACCGTGCGCGGGTTGTCGCCGGAGATGACCCGCACGCCGACGCCCTGGGCACGGAAGTACGACAGGGTCTGGGCGGCATCCGGTCGCACCTTCTCGCTGAACGTGATCACTGCCACCGGCACGAGACCCGTCGGAAGAGCCTCGGACTCCTGTGCGGCCGACGAGTAGGGGTCCGCGGTGAACGCGAGGACGAGCGTGCGCAGTCCCTCGGCAGCCAAGCGGGTGACGGCTTCGCCCACCTCGGTTCCGGCATCCGTCGCCGCGTCTCCGAGCACCATCTCGGGAGCGCCGAGCACCCACGTCTCGTCGCCGCGGTCGGCGAGCGAGAGTGCGCTCCATTTGCGAGCAGACGAGAACGAGACGTAGGCGGATGCTTCGCGCGGCCTCTCCTCGGGGAACGGCTCGCGCAGGCAGCGCGCGGTCGCGTTCGCATCCGGAGCGCTGCCGAACCAGGCGAGCGCGGCCTGCCACTCCCCCGTCGCCGAATCGAGCCGCAGCAGGTCGCGGTAGGCGAGTTCGCCCTCGGTGAGCGTTCCGGTCTTGTCGAGGCAGATGACGTCCACGCGTGCGAGCCCCTCGACGGCAGGGAGCTCGTTGACGAGCACCTGCCGGGCCGCGAGACGCGCCGCGCCGACGGCGAAGGCGATCGAGGTCATCAGCACGAGGCCGAGCGGGATCATCGCGGTCAACGAGGAGATCGTGTTGACGATCGCCTGGGTCCAGGTTCCGGTCTCCCACGCCGACACCCAGCCGCCGGCGACCATCATCTGCGCGTTCAGCACGAGGAGACCGATCGGACCGATCCCCCAGCCGACCCACTTCAGCACCCGGTCGATCGAGGTGCGCAGCTCGGAGGACACGAGGGAGAACCGCTTGGCCTCCTCGGCGAACTTGTTGGCGTAGGAATCCGCCCCGACCCGCACGGCGCAAGCGATGCCGTCACCCGCCACGACGATCGAGCCCGACAGCGCCTCATCGCCGTCGCCCTTGTCTACGGCATCCGATTCGCCGGTCAGCATGGACTCGTCGATCTGGAGCGCCCGATGTTCGAGCACGACGGCATCCGCAGTGACCTGATCTCCGGCGCGGAGCACGAGGATGTCGCCCTGGACGACGTCGGCCGGAGCGATCTCGATGTCCTCCGAATCCCGACGCACCCTCGCGCGCGGCGCGTTCAGGAGCGCCAGCTTGTCGAGCGCCGCCTTCGCGCGGAACTCCTGCCAGCATCCGATGATCGCGTTGCCGAACGCCGCGAGGCCGAAGAGTGCGTCCTGCCAGCGGCCGAGGAGGAGCAGGACGAGGAAGCAGGCACCGACGATCCCGTTGAAGAGAGTGAAGACGTTCGCGCGGACGATGTTCCACGCGCTCCGGCTCGAGTCGCCCGTGAAGGCGTTCGTCCGACCGTCCGCCGTCAGCTCCGCGACCCGCGAGGCCGTGAGTCCGATCCGAGGGTCGGTGTCGACGTCGACCTGCTGCTGCACCGCCGTGGGGGACTCCATGCGCCCATATTAGGGGCGAGACGATCGCGCTGATCCGCGCGATCGATCCACGCCCTCTCCGACTAAATTGTGCACAACTCAATTGCGTGACATACTCCAGATATGGCTGTGACGGATGAGATGGTGTGCTTCTCGCTCTACTCCGCTGCCCGCGCCACGACGCAGGCGTATCGCGTGCTGCTCGCCCCTTGGGGTCTCACCTATCCGCAGTACCTCGTCCTCGCCATCCTCTGGCACGAAGGCGACCAGACGATCGGCTCGCTCGGCGAGGCGATGCAGCTCGACTCCGGCACCCTGTCGCCGCTGGTGCGCCGGCTCGAGCAGGCCGGCCACGTCACGCGAGCACGCCGCGCGGACGACGAGCGGGTCGTCACGGTGAATCTCACCCCGGAGGGTCAGGCGCTGCGCGGCGAGCTCGCCGCCATCCCGGCGCAGGTCGCCCGTTTCTCCGGCATCCGCGACGACGAGCACCGCCGCCGACTCATCGCCGAGCTGCAGGAGCTCACCGCGCTCCTGCAGGACGCGACCACGAACTCCGCTGCCGCGAACGCTCGAGGCAGCGAATGACCACCCCATCGGAAGGAAGAACCGCACCCATGGAAGCTCTCTACACCGCAGAGGCCCTCGCCACCGGAGCCGGACGCGACGGCCACGTCGCCACGAGCGATCGCCGCGTCGAATTCGATCTCGCGATTCCGAAGGAGATGGGCGGCAGTGGCGACGGTGCGAACCCCGAGCAGCTCTTCGCCGCCGGGTACGCGGCGTGCTTCCACTCGGCTCTGCAGAGCGTCGCCCGCGCCCAGAAGGTGCGCATCGCCGATTCCTCGGTGGGCGCTCGCGTGCAGATCGGCCAGAACGGCCAGGGCGGATTCGGACTCGCCGTCGAGCTCGAGGTCGTGATCCCCGAGATCCCGCACGAGCAGGCCCAGGTCCTCGCGGATGCCGCGCACCAGGTGTGCCCGTACTCGAATGCGACCCGCGGCAACATCGACGTCACCATCACCGTCTCCGACGACTGACCTGAGAGGCAGAACCACCATGCGCGCACTCATCCACTCCACGTTCGGCACGCCCGAAGAGGTCCTCGAGGTCCAGGAACGCCCCGTCCCGGAGCCCGGCCCCGGTCAGGTGCGCCTGCGCATCGTCCTCTCCCCCATCCACAACCACGATCTGTGGACGGTCCGCGGCACCTACGGCTTCAAGCCCGAGCTTCCCGCGGCCTCCGGTACCGAGGCGCTCGGGGTCGTCGACGCCGTGGGCGAAGGTGTCGACCATCTCGCCGTCGGCCAGCGCGTCGCCACCGGCGGTACGTTCGGCGCCTGGGCCGAGTACATCCTCGCGAACGCGGCGGGACTCGTCCCGGTGCCGGACTCGCTGCCGGACGAGAGCGCCGCACAGCTGGTCTCGATGCCCTTCAGCACGATGACCCTCCTGCAGTTCTTGAACGTGGAGGAGGGCGACTGGATCGTCCAGAACGCGGCGAACGGCGCCGTCGGGCGGATGCTGGCACAGCTGGGTGCCGCCCGTGGCATCAACGTCCTCGGACTCGTCCGCCGTTCCGCCGGCGTCGAGGAGCTCCGTGCGCAGGGCATCGCCAACGTGATCGCCACGGACCAGGACGACTGGAAGGAGCAGGCCGCTGCTCTCATCGGCGGGGCCCGCGTCGTGGCCGGCGTCGACTCGGTCGGCGGAGCCTCGGCCGGGGACGTGCTCTCGCTCCTCTCCGAGGGCGGCACGCTGGTGGCTTTCGGGGCCATGGATTCGCCGACCATGGAGATCGCGTCCTCCGACGTGATCTTCAAGCAGGCCACCGTCAAGGGCTTCTGGGGCAGCAAGGTGATCCCGGCGCTCGACCCGGCCGACCGGAAGGCCCTCTTCGGAGAGCTGTTCCAGCGCATCGCCGACGGCACGCTCACGCTTCCCGTGGCGGGCGTCTTCGATGCCGCCGACATCGCCGATGCCGTGCGCGCCAGCGGCACCCCCGGCCGCGTCGGCAAGGTCCTGCTGAAGTTCTGACACAACGGGAGGGCGGCCGCCGAGGGCGCCCTCCTGGTGCTCAGTCCCGTCGACCCGCTTCGGCGACGAGCTCGAGCCGATCGAGCAGCAGCGCCCCCGCACTCTCCGCAGCCGCGCAGGCGTAGACGGTGACGAGGACGAAGACGAGCCCGAAGAGCACGATGCCCGCGAGATGACGGCGATGCGTGATCGTGACGACGAGGGCCGCGAGCGCACCGACGACCGCGATGGTCTGCCCAGCGACCGCGGCGAAGGCCATGCGGAGCGCGGAATCCACCGTCAATGCGCCATAGCTGTTGAACGCGACGTTGAGTGCCACGGGGACGACGAACAGGCTGACGAGCAGGATCAGCCGTCGGCGCGTCCACCAGGGAGGCGGGTCAGCGCGGACCACCGGATCCGCTGACGTCATGGTGCTCATCCCGTCACCGTAGTGAACTCCGCCCGCGGAGCTTCGGATTGTGGAGTGTCCGACCCCGGGTGCACACTCCCCTCATGGAGATCACACTCGCTCAGCCCGAGGGGCTCGTCGTCAGTCCCGCATTCAGTCACGTCGCCGTCGTGCCCCCTGGCGCGACCACGATCTACGTCGGCGGTCAGAACGGTGTCGACACCACGGGAGCCGTCGTCTCGGCCGACGCCGCCGAGCAGTCGGCCCGCGCCGTCGAGAACGCCAGGGTCGCGCTGGAGTCGGCCGGCGCGGGGCTCGACGACGTCATCAGCTGGACCGTTCTCATCCATCAGGATGCCGATCTGCGCGCCGCCTACGGTGCGGTCGCGTCGAAGCTGGCGCGGGAAGGGGCGCCGCCCCTGGTCACCGCGGCACTCGTCGCCGGTCTGGGCGTCCCGGGTGCGCTGATCGAGGTCAGCGCGGTGGCAGCGGTCATCCGCTGAGGCGCGCCGTTTCCGAACGTGAGCGCCGGGCGCGCATCCATCTGTCGATGGCGACGGCGACCCAGGCGCCGCCGAGCCCGATGATGACCACCACGCCGAGAGTCACGAGCGCGTAGGCCCCGGAGGTCACCGAGCTCTCGACGAGAAGCCTGCTCACGATGGGCGAGATCAGGGCCAGCAGGAGGACGACGTACGCCGCGGGGGTGCGCTCCCTGACGATCAGCCATCCGCCGAGGCTCACGATCAGCGTGATCAACCCCTGATCGGTGATGAACTGCCAGAGGCCGACCGGCTCGACGATGTTGCCCACACCCCGCTCGATGCCGATCGTGGCCCAGAGCAGCAATGCCACGCAGGCCAGGGTGACGGCGCCGAGACGCCGCGCGGCCGAGGTGGGGAAGAGCGCGAACGACACGATGTACAAGCCGAGACAGACCAGGAACTCGAAGACGTCCACGATCGGGACGTCGGTGCCCAGCACCCCGGCGTAGTTCTCCGCCTGGATGAAGGCGTCGAAACTCGTGACGATGTTCAGGTAGCCCGCGAACAGGACGCCGCCCATGCTCGCGCCGTACCGCGCATTCCTGTCGAATCGCACACGCTCCGCCATGCCTAGACCTTAGCGATATATCCGTTGGTCGCCGTCGACGCTGGGCGCTCGCGCGCGTTGCTACTATGCGAGAGGAGGTGCGGGTGGAAGATCCAAGCAGCACGCAGGCGGACGGGGACACGTCCTCGCCGCAGTCACGTCGTGACTTTCTTCGTCGAGCGGGCATCGGCGCCGCGGGCCTCGCGATCGGCGGCTCGGCAGGTGCAGCGGTCACGGCTGCGGCCACCGCCAGTCCGCCCGAATTCGCCCCGCTACCGACGCGCAAGGTGCCGGGATTCGATCACGTCGTCGTGGTCATGTTCGAGAACCGCAGCTTCGACAACATGCTCGGCCACCTCTACAGCGCCGAGGAGAAGTCGAAGGACGAGTTCGATGGGCTCGCCCAGGGCTCGTACTCCAACCCCGGCCCGGACGGCGAGGCGATCGAGGCGCACATCTACTCCGGGTCCACGGACCACATCATGCAGTCGCCCCAGCCGGATCCCGGGGAGCACTTCCCGCATGTGAACACCCAGCTCTTCGGAACAGTCGAGCCCACGGGAAACGCCCACATCCGGAAGAACGGCCAGATGCCGCCGTTCAACACGCCGCCGACCGGGGCGACCCCCACGAACGACGGGTTCGTGCGCGACTACATCATCAACTTCGAGCTCGACAAGGGCCGACCTCCGACGGCGGACGAGTACCGGGTGGCGATGGGCGGCTTCAGCCCCGAGATGATGCCCGTGCTCTCGACGCTCGCCCGCGAGTTCGCCGTCTACGACGCGTGGCACGCCGCCGTTCCGTCTCAGACCTTCTGCAACCGCCTCTTCTTCCACGCGTCGACTTCTCACGGGTACGTGACGAACCACGGCGGGGACAGCTACTACAAGTGGATCGACGGGCCGCCCGCGCCGACGATCTTCAACCGCCTCGAGGAGGCGGGCATCCCCTGGCGGATCTACTACGACGGGTCGCAGCTGGTCTCCCTCACGGGACTCCTCCACTCTCCCGTCCTGCAGCCCTACTGGAAGACCAACTTCCGGGAGATGAGCCAGTTCCACGAGGACGCGAAGAACGGCGACCTTCCCGCCTACAGCTTCATCGAACCCCGCATGGTGTTCAACCACAACGACATGCATCCGCCGTGGGGTGAGCATGTCCGGGAGACCGACGTCGAGATCGACGGAGAGACCGTGCCGGTCTACAACAGCGCCCTTTCCGACGTCCGCGCCGGCGATCGGCTCGTCCAGGAGATCTACGACGCGATCCGCACGAGCAAGTCGCACAAGGGGTCGAACGCCATGAACACCGCGCTCGTCATCACTTTCGACGAGCACGGCGGGACGTACGATCACGTGGCCCCGCCGCAGACGACGCCGCCCGACCGCAGCGGTCCGGGCGAGATGGGCTTCGTCTTCGATCGGCTCGGCGTGCGGGTGCCCGCGATCGTGGTCAGCGCCTACACGGCCAAAGAGACCGTCATCCACGACGAGATGCATCATGGCTCGATCATCAACACGCTCTGCCGTCAGCACGGGCTGTCACCTCTGACCCTGAGAGATCAGACGGCCAACCCGATCTTCAATGCGGTCAACCTCACCGAGCCGCGGCAGCCCTACACCTGGCCGAAGCCGCGCGCGCTCTACGTCGGGCGCAACCCGGAGGAGGACGACGCGACCTCGTCCGCGACGAAGCACAAGCACCGTCCGCTCACGGCACCGGCGGTCGGCCTCACCGGTCTTCTCCTCGCCCGCTACAACCCCGGCTCGAAGCCTCCCAAGACCTACGGCGAGGCGTACGAGGCGGTCACCCGGTACGGGTCGGGGCTCTTCGGCGTCTACGACGAGTGAGCCTCGGCTCCCCTGCTCAGATCCGCCCTCGCACCGGCGTCCGTTCGACGGCGTCGCCCTCGTCCGGCATCGCCATCTCGGCGCGCACGCCCAGCAGGCGGATCTCGCGCTCGGCGTCCAGCGTGGACCCGAGCGCGACCGCCGCGTCGATGACGTCGGCACGCCGATCGGTCGGGTCCGGGAGCTTGCGGCCGAACGTCTTCGTCTCGAAGGGCGCGTACCGCACCTTCAGATGCACACGGATGACCGGCCGCCCCTCCGCGGCGCAGTCGTCGAAGGCGTGACCGGCCAGCTCACGGATCGAGGTCTCGACCTCCGCCGCGGTCGTGAGGTTCTGCTGGTAGGTCGTCTCGCGGCTGTGACTGCGCGCGACCCACGGCGTGTCGTCGACGACGTGCGGTCCGAGGCCGGAGCCAAGCCCGTGGTACCAGACACCCATCTTCGGGCCGAACTCCGTCACCAGCTCCTGTTCGTCGGCGTCGGCGAGTTCTCTGACCGTCTCGATGCCGTGTTCCGCGAGACGCTTCTGCACCTTCGATCCGACGCCCCACAGATCGCGCGTGGGCTTCGCGCCCATCACTTCGAACCAGTTGTCCTCGGTGAGCCGGAAGGTACCGCGCGGTTTGCCGAACTCGGTCGCGATCTTGGCGCGCACCTTGTTGTCGCCGATGCCGACGGAGCAGTGCAGTCCGGTCGCCTCGAGCACGGCGGCCTGCGCGTCGCGAGCCGTCCGCTCCGGGTCGTCGGTGGTCACCCCGAGGAAGCACTCGTCCCATCCGATCACCTCCAGCACGATGCCGGGGAGCGTACGCAGCGCCGCCATCACGTCTGCGGAGGCAGATGCGTACGCCTCGTGATCGACCGGCAGGAAGACGGCGTCCTCCGGCGCCTTCCGCGCGGCGATCTTGAGCGGCATCCCCGAGCCGATGCCGAACGCTCGCGCCTCGTAGGACGCGGTCGAGACCACGGCGCGCTCCGTCGGATCACCGCGTCCGCCGACGATCACCGGGCGGCCGGCGAGTTCGGGGCGGCGGAGCACCTCGACAGCGGCGATGAACTGATCCATGTCCACATGCAGCACCCAGTCGGCCATGCAACGAGTGTGGCTGCTGGTGGACCGGATGTCACCCCTGTCAGCTGAGGGCGATGCCGATCGCCGTGCCGATCACGGCGAGGAGCGGGAGCGTTCCCTGCATCACCGCGGCGCGGACCTTCGTGCGGTCCGAGAGCACCAGCACGAGCGCGGCGGCGGCCATCATGCCGGTGCCGGCGAAGACGAGCGTCAACCCGACGGTGGGTGAGCCGACGATCACGAGGCCGATGCCGAGCAGCGTCGTCAGCGCGAGGAAGAGGTTGTAGAAGCCCTGGTTGAAGGCGAGCTGCTTCATCGTGACGGCATCCGCCTCACTGGCCACGCCGAAGATCTTCCTCGTCTCGGGCTCGGTCCACTTCAGCGACTCGAGCGCGAAGATGAACACGTGGAAGGCCGCGGCTGCTGCGGCGAGGACGAGACCGACGATGAGCATGGACTGATTCTCTCAGACCGGCAGGCTCAGACGAGGAAGATCGGCAGAAGTCCGGGGTTGTGCGCGTGCACGAGGACCGCGAACACGACCGCGTCGAACAGCAGGTGGACCGTGACGACATAGGCGAGCGAGTGCGTCCGCAGGAAGATGAAGCCCTGCAGGAGAGCGAACGGGATCGTGAGCAGCGGACCCCACTCCCGGTAGCCGAGCTCCCAGAGGAACGACACGAACACGATCGCCTGCAGCACATTGGCGACCATGTCCGGGAAGTGCCGCCGCAGCAGGGCGAACACCGTGCAGATGAAGAACAGCTCGTCCCAGATGCCCACGGCGCCGACGCCGACGAACAGGCGCACGATGAGTTCGGGCGTGTCGACGACCGGCCAGTTCTGGTAGACGCCGCTCGTGATGAAGTAGAACGGCAGGATCAGCCACCCGAGCACGAGCACCGCGACGAGCCAGCCCCACTGGAGGCGCCCCCATCGGCGGCGCGTGCGCCAGGGGAAGCTGATCGCGCGGTCGCGGTAGAGGAACCGCGAGATCACATAGGGCACGACGACCGCCCCACCCAGCGCCAGGGTGAACCTGAGCATCGCCAGGTTGTCGAGCTCGGCGGCGAGCGGGATGATGCTGACGATCAGCATGCCCACGGCGATGAGCGACAGGTCCCTGGTGAGAGAGGGAGCGGATGCCGTCACCCTCCCCCGCTCGACGAACCAGGCGGCACCGACGCCCAGCGCCAGCAGCGCCCAGCCGAGCCACGGGATCTCGAGGACGAAGAACGCGGGCGCGGCGGCGCAGACGAGGAGCGCGGGGGCGATGCCGCGCTGGAGCGCGGTATCGCCCCGCACGACGGTCACGCGCGGTCCCGGCGCCGATACACGAGATCGCGGATGTCGCGCCCCTTCGCGATGCCCTTGCGCTCGAACGCGGTCATGACCCGACCGTCGAAGCGGTCGGCCCACTCGCCGTCGAACGCGCGCTCGAACAGCGGCTCCGCATCGAGCACGTCACGCATCTGCAGGGCGTAGTCCTCCCAGTCGGTGGCGAGTCGCAGAAGTCCGCCGTCGCGCAGCGCTCTGGCCGCGTTGTCGGCGAAGCCCGCGCGCACGAGGCGCCGCTTGGTGTGCTTCTTCTTGTGCCACGGGTCGGGGAAGAAGATCCACACCTCCCGGGCCGCAGCCTCCGGGAGGAACGAGGCCAGAACCTCGGGCGCGTTGGCCTCGACCACGCGGAGGTTGCGGGCACCCTCCCGATCGGCGTCGAGCATGGTGCGCGCGAGTCCGGCACGGAAGACCTCGACGGCGAGGAAGTCGTCGGCAGGGCGCGACGAGGCCGCCGCGACGATCGCGTGCCCCTGCCCCGAGCCGATCTCGACGTAGAGGTCGGCGGCGCGACCGTATTCCGAGGCCGGATCCAGGCGCGCCTCCGGGTGCACAGAGGTCCAGGCCACGTCCCGCGGGACGTCGAGCAGGTAGTGCGGGGCCAGGTCCGAGAAGGCGCGGTCCTGCGCCTCGGACATGCGGCCGCTGCGGCGCACGAAGGACACCGGCTCGTCACGGAAAGTGCGGGGTTCGGGCATGAATCCAGGGTAGTCGGCGGAGAGGCTCACTCCGCCGGCGCGGTCACGAAGTCGATGAGCTCCTCGACGCGGCCCAGCAGCGCGGGCTCCAGATCGCGGTAGGTCGTGACCTTCGAGAGGATGTGCTGCCAGGCTCGCCCGGTGTCCCCCTGGGTCTCGTACGGCCAGCCGAACGCCCGGCAGATGCCGGTCTTCCAGTCGGTGCCGCGCGGGATCTCCGGCCATTTCGCGATCCCGAGTGCGCGCGGCGTCACGCACTGCCACACGTCGACGAAGGGGTGGCCGACGATGCGGAGGTGACGGCCGTGCGGACCGCGGGCCACGGCGTCCGCGATGCGGGACTCCTTCGATCCGGGCACGAGGTGGTCGACGAGCACGCCGTAGCGGCGGCTCGCACTCGGCGGTTCGGCGGCGAGCATTTCGTCGAGCAGATCGACGCCCTGCAGGAACTCGACGACCACGCCTTCGACGCGCAGGTCGGCTCCCCAGACCTTCTCGACGAGCTCCGCGTCGTGCTTGCCCTCGACGAGGATGCGGCTGGGCAGGGCGACGCGCGCGCGCTGATCACCCACGACGAAGGATCCGGATGCCGTGCGCCGCGGCCCCTGCTCCTTCGCGGCGGGAACGACCAGTCGCACCGGTGCGCCGTCGATGAGGAACCCTCCGCCGAGCGGGAACAGGCGCTTGCGGCCGAGGCGGTCCTCGAGCTCGACGTTGCCGCCCTGCACACGGGTCACGGCACCGCAGTAGCCGTCGTCCGCGACCTCGACCACGAGGTCGGTCTCGGCCGGCACCTGGGGCACCTTCTTCACCCCGCGCTCGCGCCAGCCTGCCGACAGCACATCCGATCCGTACCTGTCATCCATGCCTTCCAGCGTATGTGTCTCCGCTGATGGCGAACGGAGATCAGGCATCGAGTGCTGTCGCGTGTCGGCCTCTGTGCATAGACTCGTGCCATGGGGCTCGGCTGCCGGTCGGAGGGAAAAGCATGACGAAACGGTGGCTCACGCTGGCCGCGCTGACCGTGGCCGCCGTCGCAGGGGCGTTCTCCGCCTCCGCGGCATCCGCCACCGATCCGCTCACGCTCGACTCCGGGTACGTCACCGACGACGCCGGGGTGCTGAGCTCCGCGGAAGAGGAGACCGTCGAGGCCCGCCTGACGGAGTTGAGCGCGAACTCGAACGCCGACCTCTTCGTCGTCCTCGTCGATGACTTCTCCTCCCCCTCCGACAACGCCGAGTGGGCGGACACCGTCGCGCAGAGCAACAACCTCGGCTCCGAGCAGTACCTTCTCGCGATCGCCGTGGAGGGCCGAAGCTACTACATCTCGGCCGCACCCGACGGCCCGCTGAGCGACGCCAAGCTCGACGACGTCGAGAACAAGATGGTCCCGCTCGCCTCGCAGAACGACTGGGTCGGCGCGATCACGCTCGCGGCCGACGAGATCCAGGGCGACGGCGGCGCCGGCGCTCTGCGGGTGGCGCTGATCATCGGAGCCGTCGTCGCCGCGGGCCTGCTCCTCTGGCTCGTCATCGCGCTCGTCCGCCGCTCCCGGCGGAACGCGGAGGTGCGGCGGCGCGGCGCGATGCCCGAGACGCCCGACCCGAACGATCCGTTCTCCACGCTCACCGACGAGCAGGTCGAGACCCAGGCGGGGATCGCGCTCGTGCAGGCCGACGATGCGATCACCTCGAGCAAGGAAGAGCTCGGATTCGCCGTCGCGCAGTTCGGCGAGGGCGCCACGGCCGAGTTCACGCACGCCGTCGAAGCGGCGAAGGCGAAGATGTCCGAGGCGTTCGATCTCAAGCAGAAGCTCGACGACGAGATCGAGGACACGGTCCAGGACCGTCGGGCATGGCACATCCGCATCATTCAGATCTCCGATGAGATCGGCGATGTCCTCGAAGAGAACACCGAGGCGTTCGACGAACTGCGCAAGCTCGAGCAGAACGCCCCCCAGGAGCTGGAGAGGGTCCGCGGCGAGCGGGCCGCGCTGGCGCCGGTTCTGGCCGCAGCCGCTCCCGCTCTGGCGACGCTGTCGGCCTCGTACGATCCCGCAGCCCTCAGCACCGTGTCGGACAACCCCGCTCACGCGCAGGAGCGCGCCACCCTCGCGGATCGGTCGATCGAGGCCGCCGCCCAGGCGATCGCGGCGGGGCGACCCGGCGAAGCGGCGTTCGCGATCCGCACCGCCGAGCAGTCGGTCGCGCAGTCGGCGCAGCTCGCGCAGGCCATCACGGCACTCGGGCAGGAGCTCGCGACGATCGAGACCCAGGCGCAGGCGCTGATCGCCGACCTGCAGGGCGACCTCACCGCCGCCCCGCAGCTTCCGGACGCCGACGGCTCGATCGCCGCAGCCGCATCCGCGACGGCCCAGCATCTTCAGTTGGCGCAGACGCAGCTCGCCGGCGCGACCCGTAATCCTCAGGCCGCGCTCGAGACGCTGACGGCCGCGAACACGCAGATCGACGCCGCTCTCGCGCACGGTCGGGAGACCGTGGAACGCGGCCGCCGGGTGCAGCAGGTTCTCGATCAGACGCTGACCCAGGCGAACTCCGAGATCCGTGCGACGCGCGAGTTCATCGAGACCCGCCGTGGCACGGTCGGTTCCACCGCACGCACGCGCCTCGCCGCTGCCGAGGCCAGCCTGACGCAGGCGCAGAATCTGCGTGCGACGGATGCCGACGCAGCGCTGGCCGAGGCCAACCGGGCGGTCGAACTCGTGCGGCAGGCGACCTACGCCGCCCAGTCCGACGTGCAGTCCTACAATTCCCCCGCCTCCACGGACGACAGCTGGGGAGGCGGGCTGTTCGGCGGTTCCGGCTCGTCCGGCGGCTCCGGACTCGGGGGCGACATCCTCGGCGGCATTATCGGCGGTCTCCTCTCCGGAGGCGGCGGAGGCGGAAGCTCCTCGCGCAGCAGCAGCTGGCGATCCGGTGGAGGCGGCGGCTACCGCAGCTCCGGCTTCGGCGGCGGCTCCCGCAGCAGCTCACGGAGCAGCTCCCGCAGCAGCAGCGGCCGCAGTGGACGATCCGGAGGTAGGCGCTTCTGATCCGCACATCGACACTCATCGACAGTTCACGAATCCGTCCCTCTGAAAGGAACCACGCATGACCAAGCAGTCCATCTTCGGACGTATCTCGACCCTCGTCCGCGCGAACATCAACTCGCTCCTCGACTCTGCGGAAGACCCGCAGAAGATGATCGACCAGCTCGTTCGCGACTACACGAACAGCATCGCCGACGCCGAGTCCGCGATCGCCGAGACCATCGGCAACCTGCGCCTGCTCGAGCGCGACCACGAGGAAGACGTCCAGGCCGCCACCGAGTGGGGCAACAAGGCCCTCGCCGCCAGCCGCAAGGCCGACGAGATGCGCGCGACGAACTCGACGGATGCCGACAAGTTCGACAACCTCGCGAAGATCGCACTGCAGCGCCAGATCAGCGCCGAGCGCGAGGCCACCGGTGCCGAGCCGCAGATCGCCGCCCAGACCGAGATCGTCGACAAGCTCAAGAGCGGCCTCAACGGCATGAAGGACAAGCTCGGCGAACTCAAGAACAAGCGCAGCGAGCTGCTCGCCCGCGCCAAGGTCGCCGAGGCGCAGACCAAGGTGCAGGATGCCGTCGGTTCGATCAACGTCCTCGACCCCACGAGCGAGCTGGGGCGCTTCGAAGACAAGGTCCGCCGCCAGGAGGCCATCGCTCAGGGCAAGATCGAGCTCGCGGCCTCCAGCCTCGACGCGCAGTTCGAGAGCCTGGAAGACCTCGGCGAGCTGACCGAGGTCGAGGCCCGCCTCGCCGAGCTCAAGGCCGGCGGCGCCGCTCCCCGCCAGGCCATCGAAGGCTCCTGACACACCCCGCTGATGCCCCGGACACCACCAGAGTCCGGGGCATCGGCGCTTTCTCCCCCGGAGGCAACCCATGGTGCGATTCCTGGTCGTTCCGCAGTGGCAGGGCTCGCCCGCACCGCGTGCGATGCTCCTCGTCGACGGCGCCTCCGCGATCGCCGGCGACCTTCCGCGCGCAGCCACGACCGTGCTCGACGCGCCCGTCGAGGCCGGTGAGTCGCTGGGCACGGGCGTCCGTCGCCTGAGCGCGCTGCTGCGCACCCGCGAACTGCTGCGCGAGCACCTGCAGGAGGACACGATCATCATCGGCGGCGACTGCAGCGTCACCGTCGCCGCTCTCGCCGCGATACCGGGTGGGACGGACGACGTCGCCGTGGTGTGGTGCGACGCCCACGGCGACCTCCACACGCCGGAGACCTCGCCATCCGGAGCCTTCGCCGGGATGGCGCTGCGCGCCGTGCTGGGTCAGGGCGAGGAGCAGATCGTGCTCTCCCCCGGCATCTCTCGCGATCGCGTCATCACCGTCGGCATGCGCGATGTCGACGACGCCGAGATCGACCAGCTCGACACGCTCACGCAGCTCTCGGTCGACGACCTCGATCGCACGGATGCGCTGGCCGAGGCCGTCCGCGCCACGGGAGCCTCCCGCGTGTGGGTGCACATCGACGTCGACGTGCTCGATCCCTCCGACCTCGCCGGGGTGTCGTCCGCCGCCCCGTTCGGAGCCTCCCCCGCCGCGCTCAGCGCGGCGATCCGTCGGCTGCGGGAGCAGGTCCCGCTCGCCGGCGCCACGATCGCCGGTTTCGCTCCTCGCTCGCCGGCGGATGCGGTCGACGATCTCGGCGCTCTTCTCCGACTCGTCGGGGCTGTCGCGTGAGCGGCGACTGGCGACCGAAGGCCGAGGCTGCGCTCGCCCGCGGGCGACGATTCGATCGCCGCATCCCCGCCTTCCTGCTCCGGTCGCCGATCAGCCGCGCCGGCTACTGGTGGGGCACGGCGGTGGGCTGGCTCTGGGGCTCCCTGTGGAGCACGGGCCCTGTGGAGCGCCGCGCGGGTCTCTGGATCTTCCAGGGCATGCCGAAATGGACGTTCAACCGCGGCGGTGTCTGCGTCGGCGGGTGCTTCCTGACCGGGGATACGCGTCCGACCGACGCTGTACTCCGTCACGAGGCGGTGCACAAGGAGCAGTGGCTGCGCTACGGCTTCCTGATGCCACTGCTCTACCTGTTCGCCGGACGCGATCCTCTGCGCAACCGCTTCGAGATCGAGGCGGGCCTGGAGGACGGCAACTACGTGCGACGCGGGCGCTGAGGGATCAGCGGTCGGCGGGCAGCAGCCCGAAACGCTCGGGAGCGTGGATGAGCGCCGGCTGGATGTCGAGCGTGTTCGTCAGGTGATCGACGATGTCGGCCGTGCCGAGGTAGCCGCCGAGAAGAGTGACGTTCGTCTGGATCTCGTCGTCGCACATCATCTCGTCCGCCCACGCGCAGGTGGCGCGCGCGAGAGCCTGTCCCGGTGCGCAGGAGCGCCCGGACCCGGGCGTGCCGGACCGCTGTCCGCGGGCGAGCCACGTCACGGTCATGCGTCCGGGAGCCTCGACCACGCCGATGTCGGACGCGTCGGGAACCTCGATGAAGATGCGGCCGGAGGCACACAGCGGAAGGGTGGCCAGGAACATCTCCAGGTCGGCGAGCGAGTGCTCGTCAGCGGTCACCAGGTGGTGTGCACGGCGACGCGCTTCGCGGCGCTGGGCGCGCGTGCTGCGGAGCTCGAGGGAGGTGTTCATGGTGACTCCATCGTACACCAAGTGAAGGCTTGCCTAACCTTCCTCGACCAGTGCCTTCTTCAGCGAGGTCAGCTCGGCATCCGTCATCCCCTTGGCGCGCAGATAACCGGCCGCCGATCCCCAGCGCTCGTCGATCTGCTCCAACAGGTTCCGCATCACCGGCGCCGGTGACTGCGTCGCGAGGGCGACGGCGTGCACGGCCTCCGGATGCTGCGATCGGAGATATTCCGCGATGCGCTGCGATCGCTGTACCGGCAGCTGCGACTCGGTGAGCGCGTAGTCGGCGATCACGGCCTCGCGATCAGCGCCGACCGCGGACAGCGCGAGGGCGACGGTCACGCCGGTGCGGTCCTTGCCCACGGTGCAGTGCACGAGTGTGGGTTCACCCGCCGCGATGATCCGGATGGCTTCCACCAGGCGTTCTCCGCTCTCCTCGAGCAGATGCAGGTAGAGATCATCGAGGCTCGTGTCCGCTTCGAAGAACGAGCGCACGGAGCCGAGGAACAGCGGAAGGTGCGTGGTCTCCGGGCCCTCGATCTCGGTGGGCTCGGCCGCGACCTCTTCTCCGTCGCGCAGGTCGACGATGTGCTGGATGCTGCCCTGCAGCACCGCGGCACCCGCGGACGTCACTCCCGACAGCTGCCCTGATCGCAGCAGAACTCCCGAGCGGATCCGTCCGCCCTCCGCGGGGATCCCCCCGACGTCGCGGACGTTGTTGACGCCGTCGATGTCGAGGATCGTCATGCCTGCGCCTGCGGGGTGCGCGGCGGCACCGGGTAGCGGCCGGCGATGACGATGCGGTTGAAGGCGTTGATGGAGACGCAGGCCCAGCTCAACGCCGCGTACTCCTTCTCGGTGAAGACGCTGCCGACCAGGTCGTAGACCTCGTCGGACACGCCGTCCTCGGAGATGAAGGTGAACGCCTCGGCGAGCTCGAGCGCCGCGCGCTCCCTGTCGCTGAACACGCCGCTCTCCCGCCACACCGGGATCTGGGTGATCGTGTCGGTGTCGAGACCGGCCTTGAGCGCCCGATCGACGTGAAGGCGGGCGCAGTAGCTGCACCCGTTCAGCTGCGAGCAGTGGATCATGACGATCTCCTTGAGCCGATCGTCGATGCCGTTCGCGGCGCAGATGTCGCCGACCGTCCGCGCGAACGCGTCGAGCGCCTGATAAGCCGCCGGCTCGGTCTTGGACAGGTGCACGCGCGTCTCGCTCATGTCTCCATGATATTCGCCGTCGAGGCAGCATGTTCGCGACCGCGCAAGGTCAGCGAAATGCGAAATGATCAACGCGGACATGTCCTGGACGCGAATATGTTCAATAATGTCTCCACATTGCTTGTCATATCGCTCTCCAATTTCCTGCCGCCGAAGACGAGGAGCAGAATATGGACGTGGCGATCGACATCACCGAGTTCAGCTATCTTCCCGCACAGGCCGACGCTCTGGGCGTGCCTCTCCCCCGGTCGAGCGCATCGCGCTCTCCCTCCCGGATGGTCGCACGGTGAGCGCGCTGCGCTTCGGCACTGAGGCGCCACGGGTCACGCTGCTGCACGGTGCCGGGCTGAACGCGCACACCTGGGACACCACCTCGCTGGCCATGCGGCAGCCCCTGCTGGCGATCGACCTCGCCGGACACGGCGACTCCTCCTGGCGGTCCGACGCCGACTACACGCCGCGCACGCTCGCCGTCGATGTCGCCGCGGCTCTCGACGCCTGGACCGAACAGCCCCAGCTCATCGTCGGCCAGTCGCTCGGCGGGCTCACCGGCGCGGCCCTCGCCGCCACCCGACCGGATCTCGTGTCGGCGCTGGTCATCGTCGACATCACCCCCGGCATCGACGTGAGCGCCGGACCGGCCGCGCTGCGCGCGTTCTACGAGGGACACACCGACTTCGCCACCCGCGACGAACTCGTCGACAAGGCGATGTCGCTCGGCTTCGGGGGAACCCGGCCGGAGACCGAACGCGGGGTCTTCCTCAACACTCGTGTCCGCGCCGACGGGCGCATCGAGTGGAAGCATCATTTCGCGCATCTCGTCGCCCAGGCGCTCGCGGCCCACGATCCCGGGTCAGCCGTCGCCCCCTCCGTGCTGCATGAGACCGGCTGGGACGACATGGCGGCCGTCCGCGCACCGATCACCCTGGTGCGCGCCAGCCGCGGGTTCGTCAGCGAACCGGATGCCGCCGAGCTGCGGCGCCGGATGCCGGAGGCGCGAGTGGTCGTCCTCGACGCCACTCACAACGTGCAGGAGACAGCCCCGGCCGCACTCGCCGACCTCATCGCGTCCACCGCAGCGGGCACCCCGACGGGCAGCGGATTGTGACGATTCGTTCCACAACCGCCCCGCATCCCTCCACCCATCTCTAGGCTCGATCCAGCGGCACACAGCAACTGCCGCACCGAGAGGAAACGCCTCATGTTCCGACGCACCCGACGTCTTGCTCTGATCTCCGCCCTCGCGGCGACCGCCGTCATCCTCAGCGCCTGCACCGGCACCCCCGCAGAGACCCCGTCGTCCTCTCCCGGGAAGCCCGACCCGGACGCCACCCTGCACGTCGGTCTGGTCCTCGAGCCGACCAACCTCGACATCCGGCACACCAGCGGCGCCGCCATCGAGCAGATCCTCATCGACAACATCTACGAGGGTCTCGTGACACGCACGCAGGACAACGAGATCGAGGGACGGATCGCCTCCGACTACGAGGTGTCCGCCGACGGACTCACCTACACCTTCACGCTGAACGACGGTGTGCTCTTCCACGATGGCACGCCGCTCACGTCGGCCGACGTCGTCGCCTCCTACGAGACCGTGCGCACCGACACGACGGTGCAGGGCAACGCGGAGTTCGCCTCGGTCGCCTCGATCACCGCCCCCGACGCCACGACCGTCGAGATCGTGCTGTCCGCGCCGAATCAGAACTTCCTGTTCGCGCTCACCGGACCCGCCGGCCTGATCTTCAAGTCCGGCGACACGACAGACCTCAAGACGGCCGAGAACGGCACGGGTCCCTTCACCCTCACGCGCTGGAGCAAGGGCAGCACCATCACGTTCGCGCGGAACGACGACTACTGGGGAGAAGCGGCCGGAGTGGCCGAGGTGGAGTTCCAGTACATCCCCGACTTCACGGCCGGCGTGAACGCCGCGCTCGCAGGCGACGTCGACGTCCTGACGGCGGTCGACCCGAACCTCGCATCGCAGCTCGAGGACTCCGGCGACTTCACGCTCACGAAGGGTCGCACCACCGACAAGGCGACGCTGGCCTTCAACAACAAGAAGGCACCGCTCGACGACGTCCGCGTGCGCGAAGCGCTGCGCCTGGCGATCGACCATGAGGCCCTCATCGAGGCGGTCGGCGCCGGCACCACGCTCTACGGGCCGATCCCGGAGCTCGACCCGGGCTACGAGGACCTCTCCGACGTGATCTCGTACGATCCCGAGAAGGCCAAGGAACTGCTCGCCGAAGCGGGTCAGAAGGACCTGGAGCTGACCCTGACGATCCCGAGCTTCTACGGGACGACCGTGCCGAAGGTCCTGATCTCGGACTTCGCGAAGGTCGGCGTGACGCTGGAGGTCGACTCCGTGGAGTTCCCGGCCTGGCTCGAAGACGTCTACACGAACCACGACTACGACCTCAGCTTCGTGCTCCACGTCGAGCCGCGCGACTTCGGCAACTTCGCGAATCCGGACTACTACTTCGGCTACGACAACGCCGAGGTCCAGGGTCTCTACGAGCAGGCTCAGGCCGAGGTGGATCCCGACAAGTCCGCCGAACTCCTCGCGCAGGCGGCACGCATCGTCTCCGAGGATCACGCCGCGGACTGGCTGTACAACGGCGAGACCCTCACAGCGGTGAGCCCGATCGTCGCCGGGTTCCCCGAGGACTCGATCAACTCGCGCATCAACCTCGCCGGCGTCACCGTCTCCGCCGAGAAGTAGGAGCGGTCGGCCCTCCGTGCTCCGCTACGCGCTCGTCCGAGGGGCCCTGCTGATCGCAGGGCTCCTCGTGTCGAGCGTGCTCATCTTCCTGACGCTGAGAGTCTTCCCCGGCGACGTCGCCCAGCTGATCGCCGGCACCCAGGCCTCCCCCGCCGAGGTCGACGCTCTCCGCGAGTCGCTCGGGCTGAACCGTCCGCTCCTCACGCAGTACACCGACTGGATCGGCGGCATCTTCCGGGGCGACCTCGGCACCTCGCTGCTCTCTGGAGCATCGGTCGGCGAGGAGCTGTTCCTCAAGGCGCAGGTCACCGTCCCTCTCGGGATCATGGCGCTGCTGATCGCGATCCTGATCGCCGTGCCCTTCGGCATCCTCGCCGCACTTCTCCGCGGCCGACGCGGCGGCACCGCGCTCAGCGTCGGCGCGCAGACGCTCGCGGCCGTGCCTGTCGTCTGGGCGGGCATGATGCTCATCGTGGTCTTCTCGGTCTGGCTCGGCTGGCTGCCGCCCCAGGGGTTCCCGCGCACGGGCTGGTCGACGCCGGGTCGCGCCATCGAGGCCCTCCTTCTCCCCGCGCTCACGATCGGGATCGTCGAGGGAGCGATGCTCATGCGCTTCGTCCGCAGCGCCACCCTGCAGGCGGCGGGCCAGGACTTCGTCCGCACAGCCGCGGCGAAGGGCCTGACGCGCACGCGAGCACTGATCCAGCACGGCATCCCCGCCGTCGGCCTGTCGATCATCACGGTGCTGGGACTCCAGGTGGCCGGGATCATCGTGGGATCCGTCGTCATCGAGCAGCTGTTCACGCTCCCCGGCATCGGGCGGATGCTCGTGGCGGACGTCGGCACCCGCGACCTGATCAAGGTGCAGAGCGAGTTGCTCGTGCTGACCGGCTTCGTGCTCGTGATCGGCTTCCTCGTCGACCTGCTGCACCGCGCGATCGACCCCCGACAGCGGGAGGCCGCATGACCCCCCGTTGGCTGTCGCGGCTCTGGGCCACGGCGACGGGCCGCTTCGGACTCATCGTCGTCGCAGTGATCGCCGTCACCGCGCTCGTGTCATCGTTCTGGACGCCGTTCGACCCGCAGTCGTCGAACATCGGCGATCGCTGGCTGCCGCCGAGCTGGCCCCACCTGCTCGGCACCGACGACACCGGCCGCGACATCCTCAGCCTGATCATGGCCGGCTCACGGACGGCCGTCTTCGTCAGCGTCGGCGCCGGCGTGGTGGCCACCGTCATCGGCATCTCCCTCGCGGCGCTCGGCGCCCTCACCGTCCGCTGGGTGCGCGAGACCGTCGCGGTGTTCGTCGACATCCTCATCGCGTTCCCCGTGCTGCTGATCGCCATGATGATCTCCTCGGTCTGGGGTGGCTCCCTCTGGGTCGTCATCTGGGCGGTCGGGATCGGGTTCGGCGTCAACATCGCCCGCGTCACCCGTCCGGAGCTGCGCCGAGTGCAGCAGAGCGACTTCGTCCTCGCAGCCCGTGCTTCCGGCCTCACTCCCCGGCAGAGCCTGACGCGGCACCTGCTGCCGAACGTCGCACCCGTCTTCATCGTGCAGCTCTCCTGGTCGATGGCCGTCGCGGTCCTCGCCGAGGCCGGACTGTCGTACCTCGGCTTCGGCGCATCGGTGGTCGAACCGAGCTGGGGCATCCTGCTGGCCGACCTGCAGCGCTACATCGGCGTCCATCCGCTGTCGGTGATCTGGCCAGGGCTCACGATCACGATCACGGTCCTCGCCCTCAACCTGCTCGGCGACGGCCTGCGCGAGGCGACGGACCCGACGTTGCGCCACCGCGCGGCGGAGCTCCACACCCCGGCGGTGATCGCATGACGCTCGCGGTCGAGAATCTCGTCGTCGAGATCGACGGACGTCGAGTGGTCGACGGCATCTCCTTCGACGTGCCGGACGGCTCCCGTCTCGGGCTGATCGGCGAATCCGGCTCCGGCAAGTCGCTCACCGCCCTCGCGGTGCTCGGGCTCCTCCCCGAAGGCGCCACCGCGAGCGGCAGCATCCGATGGGACGGCACCGAGCTGATCGGCATGCCGGATCGCGAGCTCGCGAAGCTGCGCGGCGACGACATCGGCATCGTCTTCCAGGAACCGAGGACCGCGCTCAATCCGATCCGGACGGTCGGCCGGCAGATCGCGGAGTCCATCCGCATCCACGAAGGGCTCGGTCGCCGCGAGGCTCGAGATCGTGCGATCGCCGAGGCGGAACGCGTCCGCCTGCCCGACCCCGCCTCGATCGTGGATCGCTACCCGCACCAGCTCTCCGGCGGCCAGCGGCAGAGGGTGGCGATCGCGATGGCGCTCGCCTGCCGTCCGCGACTGCTGATCGCCGATGAGCCGACCACTGCGCTCGACGTCACGATCCAATCCGAGATCCTCTCGCTGCTGCTCTCGCTCGTGGCAGAGGAGGGCATGTCGCTCGTCTTCATCACCCACGATCTCGCGGTGCTCGCGCAGGTGGCGACAGAGGGCGTCGTCCTCGAGCACGGACGCGTGGTCGAGGCCGCACCCGTGACCACGCTCCTGACCGCACCGACCTCGCCCGTCACGCAAGCGCTGCTGCGCGACGCCACGGCGACGCTCTGGCGACCGGAAGGAGGTCCGGCATGAGCCTGATCGAAGCGCGCGGGCTGAGCCGGGACTTCGTCGTCCCGAAGCGCTCGACCTTCGAGCGCACCCGCAGACAGACCGCACTCGCGCCGAACGATCTCGATGTCGTCGAGGGATCGTCCGTGGGGATCATCGGCGAGTCCGGCTCCGGCAAGTCCACGCTCGTCCGCCTGCTGCTGGGGCTCGATCGCCCGACGACCGGCACGGTGAGCGTGGGCGGACGGCCCGTGGACGCCACGGCTTCCGCGAAGTCCCTGCACTGGCTGCGCCGAGAGACCGGGCTGGTCTTCCAGGACCCCTACGCCTCGCTGGATCCGCGGATGTCGGCGGGGCAGATCGTGCGCGAGCCGCTGTGGGCGCTCGACATCGAGGGCGACCATCGGGCGAGGGTCCGCGAGGTGCTGGAGCAGGTCGGACTGGAACCCGCGATGGCCGATCGCTACCCGCATGAGTTCTCCGGCGGGCAGCGCCAGCGGATCGCGATCGCCAGGGCCATCGTGCACCGGCCGCGCATCCTGGTCGGAGACGAGCCGCTGTCCGCGCTCGACGTCACGGTGCGCGCGCAGATCCTCGAGCTGCTGATTGAGTTGCGCCGCACGACCGACCTCACCCTGCTGCTCGTGTCGCACGACATCGGAGTCGTGCAGAACCTGTGCGACACGGTCGTCGTGATGAAGGACGGACACGTCGTCGAGCGAGGTTCCACGACGGAGGTGCTCCTGCACCCGCAGCACGACTACACGAAGGCGCTGCTCTCCGCGATCCCGGTGATCCCCGGCTCCTGACCCGTACGATCCGTCTCAGCGCCCGCCGAAGAGGCTTCGGCGTCGCCGTCCGGTCGGCTTGAGCACGCGACGCATGTAGACCGTCCCGAGATCGCGGCCGAACTTGTAGCCGACGCGACCCATGCGTCCCGCCTCGACGAAACCCAGCTTCGCGTGGAGCCGGATCGACGCCTCGGCGCCGCTGTCGCTGATGACGGCGACCATCTCGCGCAGTCCGATCTGCTCGCACGCGTCGATGAGCGCCTGCAGGAGAGCGGCGCCGAGCCCCTTGCCCCCGGCGCCGGGGCCGAGGTAGATCGAGTCCTCCACGGTGTAGCGGTAGGCGTTCTTGCCTGCCCACGGCTGCGCCAGCGCGTAGCCGATCACGACGCCGGCCGGCGAGACGGCCACGAGGAACGGCAGCTGGAGGCGCTCGAGCAGGGCGAACTTGTCCCGCCAGTACGGGATGCTGCTGCGTCGCTCGTCGAGCGTCACCGCGGAGTTGCTCACGAAGTGGTTGTAGATCTCCCGGATGTGCGCGAGATCATTGGCCCGTGCGGGACGGATCGCGTAGGAGAACACCTCTGGTGCCGCCTCCGGGCGCAGATGGCGCGGCAGGACGCGACGACGGTCCCCCGGCTCGAACTGCATGGGTTCAGCTTAGGGAGGAAGGCGCTTCGCCCTCCACTCTCCAGTCCACCGGATCGGCGCCGAGTTCCTCGAGGAGGGCGTTCGCCCGGGAGAAGGGCCGGGAGCCGAAGAAGCCGCGGCGGGCGGAGAGCGGCGAGGGATGCGCTGACGCGATGACCGGCGTCTCGCCGAGCAGAGGCTGCAGGTTCGCGGCGTCCTTCCCCCACAGGATCGCGACGAGCGGCTGGTCGCGGGCGACGAGGGTCCGGATCGCGAGCTCGGTGACGCCCTCCCAGCCCCAGCCGCGGTGCGACGCCGCCGCACCCGGCTGCACGGTGAGGACTCGGTTGAGCAGCAGCACGCCCTGGTCGCTCCACGCCGTCAGGTCGCCGTGCGGAGCGGGCGGGATGCCGAGATCGCTCTCACGCTCCTTGTAGATGTTGGCGAGGCTGCGCGGGAGCGGGCGCACCTCGCGGTCGACGGCGAAGGACAGACCGATCGGATGCCCGGGAGTCGGATACGGATCCTGGCCGGTGATCAGCACCCGCACGTCGGACAGCGGTCGCTGGAAGGCGCGCAGCACGTTCTCACCGGCAGGAAGATATCCGCGACCGGCGGCCTGCTCGGTGCGGAGCCGCTCCCCCAGGGCGGTGATCTCGTCCTGCGCCGGCGCGAGCGCTGCGGCCCATCCCGGATCGATCTGCCCGTCAGCGGCGAGCTCGGCGAGGGTACGGGCCATCGTCAGTCGATGGACCGCACCCGCAGCGGGCCGCGCGCCAGGAGATGCTGCGCCGACTGCGCGACCGGACGCATCGTGATGAGGTCGAGGTTGACGTGAGCCGGAGACTCCAGCGCGTAGGCGATCACATCGGCCACGTCGCCGGCGAGGAGCGGGGCCTCCACACCCGAGTACACGGCCTCCGCCGCCACGGTGTCGCCGCCGAGACGGTTCAGCGTGAACTCCTCGGTGTGCACCATGCCCGGCGCGACCTCGACGACGCGGATCGGCTCGCCGTTCAGCTCCTGACGCAGAACCCGCACCAGCATCGCCTCGGCGGCCTTGGCGGCGTTGTAACCCGCCCCGCCGGCGTAGGCCGTCTGCGCGGCCGTCGACGTGATGAAGACGGTGTCCGCGTGGCCATCCGCTGCGGCCGCGAGGCGCAGCAGCGGGAGCAGTCCCGACACCAGGCGCTGCGTCGCCAGCACGTTGGCGTCGAACATCCACTGCCAGTCGTCGATCGACGCGTCCTCGACGCGATCCGTTCCCCGCGCTCCACCGGCCACCTGCACGAGGGCGTGCACGGGCCCGGACTTCTCGAGCTCGGCCACCAGGGCGTCGACGGCCGCGGCGTCGGTGAGGTCGCAGGCGATGGCCGAGGCCCCGGTCTCCTCGGCGAGGGCCGTCAGCCGATCCTCGCGTCGTGCGACTCCGACGACATCCCATCCGCGGGTGCGGAGCTCGCGCACCGTCGCCGCACCGATCCCGGAGCTCGCACCTGTCACCACTGCACGTCTGATCACCATGCCTCCACCGTACGATGTTCCCGCGCGATTTCGCGGTCCGGCACTGTTACGTCACATTTCCCGGTCCTTGTTGACACGAGCCGATATTCCGTACTCTCGCTGCAACGGCATCCGCCATCCGACCTTCAATCGTTCCAGGGGGAACACATGACCGCACCCGAGTCCTGGCGCTTCGAGACCAAGCAGATCCACTCGGGTGCCGCGCCCGATCCGGTGACGAAGGCCCGCGCCACGCCGATCTACCAGACCACGTCGTATGTGTTCGACAGCGCGGACCACGCTGCCAACCTCTTCGCCCTCGCGGAGTTCGGCAACATCTACACGCGCATCCAGAACCCCACGCAGGACGTGCTCGAGCAGCGCCTCGCCGCGCTCGAGGGCGGCACCGGTGCCCTCGTCCTCGCCAGCGGCCAGGCCGCATCCACGTTCGCCGTCCTGAACATCGCCGAGGCCGGCGATCACTTCGTCGCCTCGAGCTCGATCTACGGCGGCACGTACAACCTCTTCAAGTACACCCTCGCCAAGCTCGGCATCGAGGTCACCTTCGTCGAGAACCAGGACGACCCGGAGGAATGGCGCCGCGCGGTCCGTCCGAACACGAAGCTGTTCTTCGCGGAGACGATCGGCAACCCGCAGATCAACATCCTCGACATCCGCACCGTGGCCGACGTCGCGCACGAGAACGGCGTCCCGCTGATCGTCGACAACACGATCGCCACGCCGTACCTGATCCGCCCGTTCGAGTTCGGCGCCGACATCGTCGTTCACTCCGTCACGAAGTTCCTCGGCGGCCACGGCACGACCATCGGCGGCGTCATCATCGACGGCGGAAAGTTCGAGTGGTCGAAGAACGTCGACAAGTTCCCCGGCCTCACGGTTCCGGACCCCTCGTACCACGGCGCCAGCTACACCGCCGCGGTCGGCGACCCGCTCGCCTACATCATCAAGGCCCGCGTGCAGCTGCTGCGCGACCTCGGTTCGGCCATCGCGCCGCAGAGCGCCTGGAACCTCATCCAGGGTGTCGAGACGCTGTCGCTGCGCATCGAGCGCCACGTGCAGAACGCGCAGGAGATCGCCGAGTGGCTCGACAGCCGCGACGACGTCGCGACGGTCAACTACTCGGGCCTCCCCTCCTCGCCCTGGTACGCCAAGGCGAACGAGTACGCCCCCAAGGGCGTCGGCGCAGTGCTGTCGTTCGAGCTCAAGGGCGGCGTCGAGGCCGGTCGCGAGTTCGTCAACAGCCTGTCGCTGTTCAGCCACCTCGCCAACATCGGCGACGTGCGCTCGCTCGTCATCCACCCGGCATCGACCACCCACGCGCAGCTCACGCCCGAGCAGCAGCTCACGGCCGGCGTCACGCCGGGCCTGGTCCGTCTCTCGGTGGGCATCGAGAACGTCGACGACCTGAAGGCCGACCTCGAAGAGGCTCTCGCTGCGGCACGCCGCGTATCGGAGGCCGCTCGCGCCTGATCTCCGGATCGGAAGGAAGTGCCCCGGGTCGACGACCCGGGGCACTTCTGCGTCCGCGTGCCTCCACACGGCGATCGCACAGCACGATCGCCCAGAATGGGAGGTCCTGCCCGAGGAGCCCGCGATCGCCATCACATCCCCCCGCCCGACCGTCCCGAGACTGCCGTCTCGGCGGTCCCGTGCGCGCTCCGGGCGGCTCGTGGCGCTATCCGGGCTGATCCTGCTGTTCGCCGTGATCTGCGCCTGGGTCCCCGGGGTGATCGGCACGGCCGCAGCTGCAGCCCTGCCGTGGACCGGGCTCGCTCTCGCGATCGTGGCCGTGCTCGCACTCTTCCTGGCACGACGCGTGCTGATCGTCCTGCTGGTCCCCGCTCTCGCCTGGACCCTCGCGATCTTCCCTTCGCTCCCGGGACCGGGCTCGAACCCGGCGACGGATGCCGCACCCGTGACGGTCGTCAGCCAGAACGTGCGCGCGCACTCCGGCGGAGCCGCCGCATCGGCTGACGATCTCGCGAGCCTCGGCGCCGACGTGATCGCCCTCACAGAACTGGACGCCGACAGCCTCACCGCGGCCAGTGCCGCGCTGGCCGAGGAGTACCCGCACTCCTACGCGATCGGGACCGTGGGGGTCTGGAGCCGTTTCCCGATCGACGACGCCGTCCCCCTGACGCTCGGCCTGGACTGGAAGCGCGCCCTGCGCGTCTCGGTGCAGACCCCGGACGCCGATGTCGCCGTCTACGTCCTGCATGCGGCCTCGGTGCGCCCAGGGCAGCAGCACGACCGCGACATGATGCTGTCCGGCATCGCCCAGGCCGTCGCCGACGACGAGGCGGACTCGATCATCGTCGTCGGCGATTTCAACGCCGCATCGGCGGACCCGGCCCTGGGCGCGGTCCGCTCCGAGCTCGACTGGGTCCGACCGACCGACGGCACCCTCGGCATGACGTGGCCGGCCTCCCTGCCCCTCGCCCGCATCGACCACGTCTTCGTGCGGGGACTCGACGTGAACAGTTCCACGACGCGACGCGCCGGGAACAGCGATCATCTCGCGACCGTGACGAGCGTCAGCATCCGGATCCCGAGCGCGGAATCCGTCCCGGAACCGTAACGTTCACCGGGCGGGTCCTCGGCCAGGCGAGAATGGAACCATGGACTGGCAGACGACCTCCGAGGACACGGTGCCCTCAGCGCCCGTGACGGAGGCCGACGTACGGCTGCTCCGCGCCCGCCCCCCGGCGACCGGCGCCTGGCGCGACGGGGATCCTGTCGGCGGTCGACGCTTCGGGAGCTTCGGGGCCTTCACGACCGAGAGCGGTGCGGTCCTCCCCGGCATCCGGCTGGCCTACGAGAGCTGGGGCGAGCTCAACGAGGCCCGCGACAACGCGGTGCTCGTGCTGCACGCGCTGACCGGCGACAGCCACGTGCGCGGGGCGGCCGGCGCGGGCCACGCGACCGCCGGGTGGTGGGAGGACATCACCGGTCCCGGTGCACCGCTCGACACCGACCGCTGGTTCGTGATCGCCCCGAACATGCTCGGCGGCTGCCAGGGCTCGACGGGGCCCGCGAGCGTCGCCCCCACCGGGTACGAGTGGGCGTCGCGCTTCCCCTATCTCACGATCCGCGATCAGGTCGCTGCCCAGGTGCGTCTCGCCGATGCTCTCGGCATCGACCGGTGGGCCGCCGTCGTCGGCGGATCCATGGGGGGCATGCACGCTCTCGAGTGGGCCGTCACGCACCCGGAGCGCGTCGCGCGTCTCGCCGTGCTCTCGTCTCCCCCGATCACCACAGCGGACCAGATCGCGCTGAACACGGTGCAGCTCGAGGCGATCCGGATGGACCCGCGCTTCCAGGGCGGGGAGTACTACGACCTCGGCGACGGCGACGGCCCGCACCGCGGTCTCGCCCTCGCGCGGCGGATGGCTCTGCTGAACTATCGCAGCCCGATCGAGCTCAACCAGCGGTTCCAGCGCTCCTGGCAGTCCGGTGTCTCCCCCCTGGGGCACGGCGGTCGCTTCGCGGTGGAGTCGTACCTCGACTTCCACGGCAACAAGTTCACGCGCCGCTTCGACGCGAACAGCTACATCACCCTGGTCGAGGCGATGAACTCCCACGACGTCGGCCGGGATCGCGGCGGTGTGGAGGAAGCTCTGCGCGCCGTCACCGCCACGACCCTCGTCATCGGCATCGACAGCGACCGGCTCTTCCCCGTCGACGGGCAGCAGCGGATCGCGCGGAGCATCCCGAACGTCGTCGGCGGCGATGCGGTCGTGCTCACCAGCGACTTCGGGCACGACGGCTTCCTCATCGAGACGGAAGCCGTCGGCACGCACCTGCGGCGACTGCTCGCCGACTGAGCCTGCGCTCAGGACGGCGCGAACCGCCAGGGCAGGGTTCCGGCCGCCAGCTGCCCCTGCTCCCACGCGAAGACGCGACCCGCGTCGGTGTCGAGCACGCGCGTCTGGAAGAGCTGCGGGACGCCTGCGGATGACAGCGCCGACTCCGCGTCGACGAACCCGGTGAGCTGGTGCAGCGTGATCCATGTCGGGGGGAAGAGCACCCATTCGCCGGCGCCGTGCTGTGCCAGGGCCTCAGCAGGGCTAACCCAGGCGATCTCCGCCACCTCGTCCGCCGACGGCACGGGTTCGTCGTCAGGGGCGCTCGCGAGGAAGAACCAGGTGCGGATACGCGTCGGCGCTTCGACGGGCGGCCGCCACTGCGAGAGCGGCACCAGGTCGTCGATCGCGAGCCCGACCTCTTCGCGGGTCTCCCGGATGCCGGCCCGCCGCGCATCGTCGCTCTCCGCTTCCCCGGCCCGCCGGTCGGCCGGCTCGACCTTGCCGCCAGGGAAGACCCACGCACCGGCGAAGGATCCGCGGTCAGGGCGCCGGACCAGCAGAACCTGGAAGCCCTGATCGGCGGCACGCAACAGAACGACGGTGCCCGCGACGGGCAGGGCTTCGTCGGGAGTGCTCATCCCGCCACTCTAGGACGCGATGAGCTCTCTGACGGTGGCGCGCCGGGCTTCGAGGCGGTAGGACAGCAGGGCGATCACGAGCCCGGCGACGGCGAGCACCGCGCCGGTCAGGGCAGGGGCCGTGAACCCCCAACCGACGGCGATGACGACACCGCCGAGGAAGGCCCCGAGACTGTTGCCGATGTTCAGAGCGGAGTGGTTCATCGCCGCGGCGATCGACTGGTTGTCGCCCGCAACATCCATGAGCCGCGTCTGGATGGTCGGGCTGAGGACCGAGGAGACGAATCCGACGATCAGCACCATGAGGGCGAGCGTCACGATCCAGAAGGACAGGACGGCGAGGAGGACGAACATGGCCGCCATCGCCGCGAGTCCGACCAGCAGCGTGCGGCGCAGGTCGATGTCGGCGAGGTGGCCGCCGACGAGGTTGCCCACAGTCATTCCGATGCCCATCAGGACGAGGATGATCGGCACCGCCCACTCCGGCGATCCGGCGACCTCCGTGACGACCGGTGCGATGTAGCTGTAGACCGCGAAGAACCCGCCGAAGCCGATCGCCCCGACGCCGAGCGTGAACCACACCTGCGGGATGCGGAAGACCCCGAGCTCCTGGCGCATGGTGCGTCCCGGCGAACCGGGATGCGCGGGCACGAACAGGGCGATGGCGAGCGTGGCCAGGGCGAAGACGAGTGCCACGACGGCGAAAGCGGCGCGCCACCCCCACTGCTGCCCGAGGAACGTGCCCAGCGGCACCCCGACGACGTTGGCGACCGTCAGGCCGGTGAGGATGAACGCGACGCCCTTGGCCCGGTTGCCCGGACCCATCACGTCGGCCGCGACGAGCGCTCCGATGCCGAAGTAGGCACCGTGCGGGAGCCCCGCCAGGAAGCGCGAGACGCCGACGAGCTCGAAGGACGGGAGCACCACGGTGAGGGCGTTGAACACGGTCAGGGCCAGCGCCAGGACGATCATCACGCGATGACGCGGGTACCGCGCCACGAAGCCCGCGATCGTCGGGGCGCCGATGACGACGCCGAGCGCGTACAGCGAGATGAGCCAGCCGGCCTGGCTCAGGGCATCTTCCCGGCTCGAGGACCAGAGGGTGGGCAGCAGGTCGCCGGCGATGTCGGGCAGCAGGCCCATGACCACGAACTCGGTCATGCCGATGCCGAAACTGCCGATGGCGAGAGAGAGGAGCGCCCTCTTCGCCGCACCCCTCGATTCAGTCGAGGGATTCACCGGTTCAGCTTAGCGGTCCCCGGACTCCTCGATCGCGGCTTCGAGCCGCTCGATCTTGGCGTCGAGCTCGCCGGAGTACCCGGGGCGGATATCGGCCTTGAGCACGAGCGAGACCCGCGAGCCGAACGGCATGACCGCCTCCGTGGCCCGCTTGACGACATCCATCACGGTGTCCCAGTCCGGCCCCTCGATCTCGGTGAACATGCTCGTCGTCCGGTGCGGCAGGCCGGATTCGCGGACGACGCGCACCGCCGCGGCGACGGCGTCGTGCACGGAGTCGTCGGTGCGCTCGGCACCGCCGGCGGGGGTGCCGCTCGGGGCGACGGAGAAGGCGATCAGCATTGTTCACTCCCTGGTTTTCGAAGGATGGTGGGCGGGCACACGGACGAGAGCCCGGATGCCGACGGCGAGAAGCACGAGAAGGAGGACGTTGCGCAGCGTGAGCACCAGGACCGGCAGCAGTTCGGCCCGGAGCAGCGCGTCGTAGCTCAGCGGGTAGACCAGGCAGGTCAGGGCGCACAGGGTCAGCACGAGCAGCGCGGGAACGCGCGCCCTGATGCCGTCGAACACGATCCACAGGACCACAGGGGCGATCAGCCACGTCTGGAACTGCGGCGAGCCGACCTTGTTGGTCACGATGAGCACCGCGACCAGGCTCAGGGCGAGCGGCGGGAAGAGCCGGGGGAAGGAGGCTCCGCGCACGGCCTTCACGGCGCCGATCGCGGTCACGGCGACGGCGGCCAGCGCCATGAGCGGCGTGAGCACCGCGGTGACGGCGTCCGCCGCGGGCGCGACGATCTGGAATGTCAGGATCTCGAAGCTGTACTCGATGCGTGCGGCACCGGACACGGCGAGCCAGAGGAACGGCGTCGCCGCCACGGCTTCGATCTGCAGCCCACGGCCGGTCTGCTCGGTCAGGAAGCCGAACAGCTCGGTGTCCGCTCCGAGGAGCAGCAGCACCACGATGACCCCGGCGGTGACGGCCGCGGCGGCGAGCAGCATCCGGAACCGCGCCCGGACGGCCACAAGCGCCGCCAGCAGCAGGGCGCCCGGCCAGATCTTGATCCAGGCGCCGGCGGTCAGCAGAGCGGCGGCCACCACGGGTCGCGACGCGAGCCAGAGGCCGCCGACCACCGCGAGAGGGAGTGTGACCGCGTCGATCCGGTACATCGCGATGGGACCGAGCAGGAGGATCGCCCCGCACCAGAACCAAGCGGCGACGCGCCGCGGCCGCGACGGCGCTCGTCCGATCAGCACGCCGAAAGCGACGGCGTCCAGCGCGGTGACCAGGACCGCCCAGGCGACCAGGTAGGCGCCGGAGACTCCGAGGAGCGGCACGAGCGGCACGGCCAGCGCCTTGGCCAGCAGCATCGGCACGAGGGCGAGCTGCGGGTAGACCCAGGTCTCGGTCACCCCGACGATCGCTCCGCCGCCGAGCGCCGATGATGCCCACGGCTCGTAGACGAGGACCACGTCGCCCATGGGCTGACTCGGGTACACCCAGCCCGCCGCGGCTGTGACGAGGTGCACGACGACGAAGGCGCACCAGAGCACGACCACGCGCGTCGTCCGGATGCGGCTCACGCCAGGACGTCCGCGATCGCGGACGGCAGGGCCTCGGCGACGTCCATCGCGACGATCGGGTGTCCGGGGGCGCCCTCCAGCACACCGGCGGCGATGCGCGCGGCGTGGCCATGCAGCCAGGCCCCCGCCGCGGCGACCTCCGCCAGGGATGCCCCGGGATTCGCGGCCGTCACCGCGCCGAGCACGCCCGCGAGCACGTCACCGGTGCCGGCTGTCGCCAGCCATCCTGTCCCGGCCTCCACAGCGATGACCGCTCCGGACGGGTCGGCGATCAGGGTCCGAGCACCCTTGAGCAGCACCGTTCCCCCGATCTTCACGGCGACCTGCGACGCCGCCTCAGCGCGATCTTCTTCGGACGACGGCACGCGCAGACGCTCCCGCAGCCTCGAGAACTCGCGGGCGTGCGGCGTCACGAGGAAGGGGGCACGCGTCCCGGGGGCGAGGTCGAGCGCGCCGGCATCGATGATCACGGTGGCCGATCCGGACAGGATCTCCCGCAGCGTCACGGTCTCCGCGTCGCTGCGCTCCCCCGGATCCGTGCCCGAGCCGATGACCCAGACGTCCGGGCGCGTCCCACCCGCGTCGGGACCGGCGACGGTCTCCGGACGACGCGCGAGGACGGCATCCGCCACCCGGGTCGCCCCGACGTACCGCACGAACCCGGCGCCCGCCCGCCACGCGGCCTCGACGCCGAGCACGGCGGCACCGGGGTAGGCGGGCGACCCGGTGCGCAGCGCCACGACGCCGCGGGCGTACTTGTCGTCGTCCGGCGTCGGGACGCGGAAGAACCGCGCGGTATCGCTGCGTGTCCACTCGCGCACCTCGACCATGACTCCACGTTAGCGGGACGACCCGTGCCATGCCCGCGCGGGGGTAACGTCGAACGGTGAGCCTCCTCTTCTCCCCGCTGACCATCCGATCCGTCACGTTCCGCAATCGCCTCTGGGTGTCGCCGATGTGCATGTACAGCGCCGTCGACGGCGTCGTCCAGGAATGGCACCACACGCATCTCGCCCAGTTCGCATCGGGCGGCGCGGGACTCATCGTCGCGGAGGCAACCGCCGTGGTCCCCGAGGGGCGCATCTCGCCGCGCGACGTCGGACTGTGGAACGACGAGCAGCGCGACGCCTGGGCCCCCATCGTGCAGGCGATCCACGATCGCGGTGCGGTCGCCGGTATCCAGCTCGCGCATGCGGGCCGCAAGGCATCGACCTGGTGGCCCTGGGCAGCGGAACGCGGCTCGGTCCCGACCGACGGGGGCGGATGGACGACGACCGCGCCGTCCGCCGTCGCGTTCGACGGATTCGCCGAGCCGATCGCGCTGGATGCTGCAGGAATCGGTCGCATCGTCGACGCCTTCGCCACGGCAGCGCGTCGTGCCGTCGACGCCGGCTTCGACGTTCTCGAGCTGCACGGGGCGCACGGCTACCTGCTGCACCAGTTCCTGTCCCCGCTGTCGAACCGTCGCGACGACGAGTTCGGCGGATCGCTGGAGAACCGTGCGCGGCTTCTGCTGCGCGTCGTGGATGCCGTGCGTGCGGAGGCCGGCGATGACGTGCCGCTGTTCGTGCGCATCTCCGCGACCGATCACGCCGACGGCGGCTTCACCGCCGAAGAGGCGGCGTTGGTCGGCGAATGGGCCGCGCAGCACGGCGCGGACTTCATCGACGTCTCCAGCGGCGGACTCGTCGCCCACCAGCGGATCGAGGTCTTCCCCGGCTACCAGGTCCCGCTCGCCGAGACCGTCCGGCAGGGCGGCCGCATCCCCGTCTCGGCCGTCGGGCTCATCACCGCCGCGGCGCAGGCCGAGCAGGTCCTCGCCGACGGTGCGGCCGACGCGATCTTCGCCGGACGCGAATGGCTGCGCGACCCGCACTTCGCACTCCGTGCGGCGCACGAGCTGGGCGCCGACGTCGCCTGGCCGCCGCAGTACGACCGCGCACGCTGGCGCTGACCAGGGTCAGCACGAGAAGAAGGCCGCCGCCCCGACAAGGGACGGCGGCCTTCGTCATGAGGCGCGCGCGATCAGCGACCCCGGATGCGACGTGTGGCGTCCTGCACCTCGCCGACGAGCTCCTCGAGGATGTCCTCGAGGAACAGCACGGCGGTCGTGCGCCCCTCCGCGTCGCGCACCTTGGCCAGATGGCGACCGGCACGGCGCATGAGCGCGAGGGCATCCTCCAGATCGGTGTCCTCCTGCACGGGCACCATGTGATGGATGCGCTTCGAGGGCAGCGGTTCCACCAGCTTCTCGGCGGCATCAGGCCCGTCCGAGGCCCGCAGGATGTCCTTCAGGTGGACATAGCCGACCGGGGCGCCATCTGCATCGACGATCACGTAGCGCGAGAACCCGTACCGCGCGACCGCCTTCTCGATGTCATCGGGGGTCGTCGACTGCGGCAGCGTGATGAGGTCGCTGAGCGGAACGGCGACGTCGCGCGCCTTCTTATCCGTGAACTCCACGGCGGCGGCCACGGTTCCCGCGGTGTCGGTCAGCACGCCCTCCCGCCGCGACTGATCGACGATCGTCGCGACCTCCTCGAGCGTGAAGGTCGAGGCGGCCTCGTTCTTCGGCTCGACCCGGAACAGGCGCAGCACGCCGTTCGCCGCCGCGTTCAGGACCCAGATCACCGGCATGAAGATCTTCGACACCCAGACGAGCGGAGTGGCCAGGATCAGGACGGCACGGTCCGGCACGGAGAACGCGAGGTTCTTCGGCACCATCTCGCCGAACACGACGTGCAGGAACGAGACGATCAGCAGGGCGATCGTGAACGACACCACGTCCACGACGCCGTCCGACCAGCCGAGCGCGTGCATCGGCACGGCGAGCAGGTGGTGGATCGCGGGCTCGGAGACGTTCAGGATCAGCAGCGAGCAGATCGTGATGCCGAGCTGCGAGGTCGCGAGCATCAGCGTCGCGTGCTCCATGGCGTAGAGCGCGGTCTTCGCCGCCCGCGAGCCCTCCTCGGCGCGCGGCTCGATCTGCGAGCGTCGCGCGGAGATGACCGCGAACTCGGCGCCGACGAAGAAGGCGTTGGCGACGAGCAGCACGACGAGCCAGGCGAGTCCTCCCCAATCGTTCATCGGGTGGCCTCCTCTCCTGCGTCGTGCGGTCTCGGAACGTATCTCACGCGATCGACGCGCCTTCCATCCATCCGGACGACCTGGAGCTTGCCGCTGTCGACCGTCACCTCGTCGCCGACGGTCGGCACCCGCTCGAGCACGCTCATGACGTACCCGCCGACCGTGTCGTACACATCCCCTTCGGGAACCACGACTCCGGCGCGGCTGCGCAGCTCGTCAGGACGCAGCTCACCCGGGAACATGATGCCGTCGCGCCCCCGGACGATGCCGGCTCTGGTGCGGTCGTGCTCGTCGGAGACCTCGCCGACGAGCTCCTCGATGAGGTCCTCGAGGGTCACGAGACCCGCCGTTCCGCCGTACTCGTCGACGACGATGGCGAGCTGA
Source organism: Microbacterium sp. A8/3-1 (assembly GCF_040267695.1). NCBI lineage: Bacteria > Bacillati > Actinomycetota > Actinomycetes > Micrococcales > Microbacteriaceae > Microbacterium > Microbacterium sp. A8/3-1. The sequence goes on from NZ_CP158357.1 coordinate 1,211,852, forward strand.
TAGCCACGAGCACGGAGCTCGGAGATGAGACCGTCGACGTGCACGGTCTCAGGGACGCGGAGCGCATCGGTCGCGAGAGCGCCGACGGGGACCTCGGCGCGCCGTTCGCGAGGCACCGAGATCGCCGCCTTCAGGTGCACGACGCCCGAGATGTCGTCGAGGTCGTCGTCGTAGACCGGGAAACGACTGTGTCCGGTGCGGCGCGCCAGCTGGATGACATCATCGGCGGAGTCGCCCGCGGCGAGCGCATGCATGCTCGGCCGGGCGGTCATGACATCGGCGGCGCTGAGGCGGGAGAAGGTGAGCGTGCGGTCGAGCAGGCTGGCCGTGTCGGCCTCGAGCAGCCCGGCGTTCGCCGAGCGACGGACGAGCGAGGAGAGCTCCTCCGCGCTGCGCGCGCCGGAGAGCTCCTCCTTCGGCTCGATGCCCATGCTGCGCAGCACGCCGTTCGCGCTGCCGTTGAGGACGACGACGGCCGGCTTGAAGATCGCCGTGAAGGCGACCTGGAAGGGGATGACGAGCTTGGCGGTCTGCCGCGGCAGCGCCAGGGCGAAGTTCTTCGGGACGAGCTCGCCGAGGATCATCGAGAGCACCGTGGCGACCAGCATCGCGACGATCGTGGCGATCGGGGCGACGGCCGCCTCGGGGATGCTCCACGCGACGAACGTCGGGCGGAGCAGGTTCGACAGCGCGGGCTCCATCGTGTAACCCGTGAGGAGCGTCGTCAGGGTGATGCCGAGCTGCGCGGACGAGAGATGCGTCGACGTGTGCCTGAGGGCGCTGATCGTGAGCGAGAGCCGCGATTCGCCTCGTGCCTGACGCGCCTCGAGATCGGCACGGTCGAGATTGACCAGCGCGAACTCGCTCGCGACGAAGAGGCCGGTGCCGACCGTGAGCAGGAGCCCCACGCCCAACATGATGTAGTCCATCAGAGGTTCCTCTCCGGTGAGAGAGGCGGACAGTGGGGCGATGTACTGCAACTGGGAGGGTCGTCCATTATGCCGACGATTCTACAGAACCCGGCAGGGAGTGCGACTCGGCTACCAGCTGACCGGGAGGGCCTTCCCCTCCTCGTAGCCCGCGGCCGACTGCAGACCCACGAGAGCCCGGTCGTGGAACTCCGGCACCGATGATGCGCCGGCATATGTGAACGACGAGCGCACGCCCGAGGTGATCATGTCGAGCAGATCCTCCAGTCCGGGGCGGAGCGGGTCCAGGTAGATCTTCGACGAGGAGATCCCCTCGGCGAAGAGTTCCTTCCGGGCACGCTCGTACGCGTCCAGACGGCCGAAGCGTGCCTGCACCGCCTTGGTCGAGGCCATCCCCCACGATTCCTTGAAGATGCGCCCTTCGGCATCGCGCTGCAGCTCGCCCGGCGCCTCGATCGTGCCGGCGAACCAGGAGCCCACCATGACGGATGCCGCGCCGGCGGCGAGAGCGAGCGCCACGTCGCGCGGGTAGCGCACCCCGCCGTCGGCCCAGACATGCGCGCCGAGTTCCCGTGCCGCCTGCGCCGTCTCGAGCACGGCGGAGAACTGCGGCCGGCCGACCGCCGTCATCATGCGCGTCGTGCACATCGCACCGGGACCGACTCCGACCTTGAGGATCGTGGCGCCCGCATCGACGAGATCGCGCACCCCGTCGGCGGTGACGATGTTGCCGGCCACGATCGGCAGTCCCAGGTCGAGGTCGGCGACCGCGCGCAGCGCGCGCAGCATCCCCTCCTGGTGCCCATGGGCCGTGTCGACCACCAGCACGTCGACGCCCGCACCGGCGAGCGCCTTCGCTTTGGCGGCCACGTCGCCGTTGATGCCGACGGCGGCCGCGACGACCAGGCGGCCGTCGGCGTCGAGGGCCGGACGGTAGAGCGTGGAGCGCAGGGCGGTACGTGCACTCAGCGTGCCGACCAGGTGGCCGTGGTGGATCACCGTCACCATCTCGACGGCCGCGTCGGTGATGACGTCGAACGCGTGCCGTTCCGAGCCGATGTCCTCCGCATCGATCGACGGGACGCCGCTGTGCACGAGGTCGCCCAGCTGTGCATCCGGGAGCGCCGTCGCCAGCCTCGTCGCCGGAAGGATGCCGAGCACGTCGCCCACCTCGATCGGAGAACCTCCGCGCGCCACGACGATTCCGTGCCCGGCGGTGGGAGGCAGGAGCCGGAGCGCGTCGGCGACGGACGCCTCCGGCGGGAGCACGATCGGCGTGTCCCAGAGCACCGGCTGCGCCTTCACGTCGCGGATCGCGGCATCCAGGTCCTGCAGCGGCAGATCCTGCGGGAGCACGCCGAGGCCGCCGCGCCGTGCGAGCACGGCCGCGAGACGCGGACCGGTGACCGAGTTCATGTTCGAGGCGACCAGGGGCAGCGTCGCCGGGGTGCCGTCCTGCGGCGCGAGGTCGACCTGGAGCCGGCTGGTCACCGCGGATCGGCGCGGAACCAGGAAGACGTCCGAATAGGTCAGATCGACGGTCGGCTGCGCACCTGAGAAGTTCATGACTCCACGGTACTCAGATCGCCGCGCGGTCGGCACACGGCTTCGACGATTGCCGGGGCGAAACACGTTAGGCTTGACAGTCGAGAGTGTGCGGACCCGGGCGCATCCTGCGCCGTCGTCTTGCACCAGAGTGCTTCAGCGATGAAAGAGGGCGATACAGCGTGTCGAACCAGGTGACCGGCGTCGGGGGCGACGGGGGGTTCGGAGCCAATTCCTGGCTCGTCGAAGAGCTCTACGAGCAGTTCAAGGAGAACCGCGACTCCGTCGACAAGGAGTGGTGGCCGGTACTGGAGAAGTACCACACGGACACCGCCGGCTCCGCGGCTCCGGCAGCCGCACCTGCGGCTCCCACCGACACGGCGGCGCACCCCGTCACGGCACCGATCCCGGTGATCGGCTCTCAGCCGGTGGCGCGCACGACCACCAAACCGGCTGCCACGGCGCCGATCCCCGCCCAGGCCCCCAAGCCCGAGGCGAAGGAAGCGGTCGACGCCGCCGAAGAGGACAAGATCACCCCGCTCCGCGGCCTGCCGAAGACCCTCGCCGCGAACATGGACGAGTCCCTGACCGTCCCGACCGCGACCAGCGTGCGGACGATCCCGGCGAAGCTGCTGATCGACAACCGCATCGTCATCAACAACCACATGGCCCGTACGCGCGGCGGCAAGGTCAGCTTCACCCACCTCATCGGCTGGGCGCTGATCCGCACGCTCGACGAGTTCCGCAGCCAGAACGTCTTCTACGCCGAGATCGACGGCAAGCCGTCCGTCGTCGCCCCCGCCCACGTGAACCTGGGCATCGCGATCGACCTGCCCAAGCCCGACGGCACGCGCGCACTCATGGTGCCGAGCATCAAGCGCGCCGACACCATGAGCTTCAGCGAGTACCTCGTCGCCTACGAGGATCTCGTCACGCGCGCCCGCAACAACAAGCTCACCGCGGCGGATTTCCAGGGCACCACGGTGTCGCTGACGAACCCCGGCGGCATCGGCACCGTCCACTCGGTCCCGCGTCTGATGAAGGGCCAGGGCTGCATCATCGGCGCCGGTGCCCTCGAGTACCCGGCCGAGTTCCAGGGCGCGAGCGACAAGACGCTGAACGAGCTCGCGATCGGCAAGACGATCACTCTCACGAGCACGTACGACCACCGCGTCATCCAGGGAGCCGGCTCCGGCGAGTTCCTCAAGAAGGTGCATGAGCTGCTCATCGGGCAGCGCGGCTTCTACGACGACCTCTTCGCAGCCCTCCGCATCCCCTACGCGCCGATCCGCTGGAACCCGGACATCGCTGTCGACCTCGCCGAGCGCGTCGACAAGCAGTCCCGTGTGCAGGAGCTCATCAACTCCTTCCGCGTGCGCGGCCACCTGATGGCCGACATCGACCCGCTCGAGTACGTGCAGCGCTCGCACCCCGACCTCGAGATCGAGAGCCACGGCCTCACGTTCTGGGACCTCGACCGCGAATTCGTCACCGGCGGCTTCGGCGGTCGTCGCGTCGCGAAGCTGCGCGACATCCTCGGGGTGCTCCGCGACTCCTACTGCCGCACGCTCGGCATCGAGTACATGCACATCCAGGACCCGGAGCAGCGTCGCTGGTTCCAGGAGAAGGTCGAGGTCAAGTACCAGAAGCCCGGCCACGACGAGCAGCTGAGGGTGCTCCGCAAGCTGAACGAGGCCGAGGCCTTCGAGACCTTCCTGCAGACGAAGTTCGTCGGCCAGAAGCGGTTCTCGCTCGAGGGCGGCGAATCGCTCATCCCCCTGCTCGACGAGGTCCTGCAGGGTGCGGCGACCGCCGGACTCGAGGGCGCCGCGATCGGCATGGCCCACCGCGGCCGCCTGAACGTGCTCACGAACATCGCCGGCAAGACGTACGGCCAGGTGTTCCGCGAGTTCGAGGGAACGCAGACGCCGGGCAACCAGCGCGGTTCCGGTGACGTGAAGTACCACCTGGGGACCGAGGGCACGTTCGTCGCCGACGACGGCTCCGAGCTGCCGGTGTACCTCGCCGCGAACCCCTCGCACCTCGAGACGGTCGACGGAGTGCTCGAGGGCATCGTCCGCGCCAAGCAGGACCGCAAGCCCATCGGCACGTTCGCCTGGCTGCCGATCCTCGTGCACGGCGACGCGGCCTTCGCCGGCCAGGGCGTCGTGGTCGAGACCCTGCAGATGTCGCAGCTGCGCGGCTACCGCACCGGCGGCACCATCCACGTGGTCGTCAACAACCAGGTCGGCTTCACCACGTCGACCAACGACGGACGCACCTCGGTCTACGCGACGGATGTCGCCAAGACGATCCAGGCGCCGGTGTTCCACGTGAACGGCGACGACCCCGAGGGCGTCATCCACGTCGCACAGCTCGCGTTCGAGTACCGCGAGCGCTTCCACCGCGACGTCGTCATCGACCTCGTCTGCTACCGCCGACGCGGTCACAACGAGGGCGACGACCCCTCGATGACCCAGCCCCTGATGACGGACCTCATCCAGGCGAAGCGCTCGGTCCGCAAGCTCTACACCGAATCGCTCGTCGGCCGCGGTGACATCACCGAGCAGGAGTACGACGAGGCGAAGGCCGACTTCCAGAACCGCCTGGAGATCGCGTTCGCCGAGACGCATGCGGCCGAGACCGGCGCGACGCCGATCGCTCCCGATCTGCTCCCGGTCGAGGAGCAGGTCGGCGCTCCCGACATCACCGGCGTGCCGAGCGAGGTCATCCAGCTGATCGGCGATGCCTTCGTGAACAAGCCCGAGGGCTTCACCGTGCACCAGAAGATCCAGCAGCTGCTCGACAAGCGTCTCGACATGAGCCGCAACGGCGGCATCGACTGGGGCTTCGGCGAACTGCTCGCGTTCGGCTCGCTGCTCGTCGAGGGAACGCCCGTGCGCTTCGCCGGACAGGATGCACGACGCGGCACGTTCGTGCAGCGTCACGCCACCCTGCACGACCGCGCCAACGGCCAGGAATGGCTGCCGCTGTCGAACCTCTCCGACGCGCAGGGACGCTTCTTCATCTACGACTCCCTTCTTAGCGAGTACGCCGCCCTCGGCTTCGAGTACGGCTACTCCGTGGAGGCGCCGGAGGCGCTGGTGCTGTGGGAGGCGCAGTTCGGCGACTTCGTCAACGGCGCGCAGTCGGTCATCGACGAGTACATCTCCGCCGCGGAGCAGAAGTGGGGGCAGCAGTCCAGCGTGACGCTGCTCCTCCCCCACGGCTACGAGGGCCAGGGACCGGATCACTCCTCGGCCCGCATCGAGCGCTTCCTGCAGCTGTGCGCGCAGGACAACATGATCGTCTCGCGTCCCTCGACCCCGGCGTCGTACTTCCACCTGCTGCGCCGTCAGGCCTACGCCCGTCCGCGCAAGCCGCTGATCGTCTTCACGCCGAAGGCGATGCTGCGACTCCGCGGTGCGACGAGCCCTGTCGAGGCCTTCACGCAGGGCCGGTTCGAGCCGGTGATCGACGACCACCGCGACCTCGACCGCGGCGCCGTCAAGCGCGTTCTCGTGCACTCGGGCAAGGTGCACTGGGACCTTCGCGCCGACCTCGAGAAGAACCCGAACCCGGAGATCGCCCTGGTCCGGCTCGAGCAGCTGTACCCGACGCCGATCGACGAGCTCAAGGCCATCACCGACTCGTACCCGAACGCCGAGCTGGTGTGGGTGCAGGAGGAGCCGGAGAACCAGGGCGCCTGGCCGTTCCTGGCCCTCGCGTTCGCCGATGTGCCCGGTGACCGCTCGTTCCGCCCCGTGGCGCGCGCGGCCTCCGCGTCGCCCGCGACCGGCTCCTCGAAGGTTCACGCTGCCGAACAGGCGAAGCTGCTGCGTGAGGCTCTGACGCTCGGCTGAGCCGACCCCGACGAAGAAGGCGCCCCGACCTCACGGTCGGGGCGCCTTCTCGTGTCAGAGGGTCGGATCAGTACCAGATGTCGAGCGACGGCACGGGGAACGCGACGAGTGCGCGGTCGAGGGCCTCGACCGCCGCGGCATCCGCCGTGATCAGCCCTGCGCCGTGCAGCGTGGCTGCTCGCACCCCACCGCTGTAGAGCGAGGAGAGCGCGGAGACGTCGAGAGTGATGTCGATCTCCGCATCGGTGACGGCCTCCACGGTCGCTCCGCCCGAGGCGTCCGCGCGCAGTCGCCAATCGCCCGCCGCGAAGCCCAGGGAGTCCTCGACGCGGAGGACGAGGTCGATCGGAGCCGAGAACCGTCGGGCGGTGAACGCGGTCGGCAGGTCGAGGATGCGCAGCCAGCCGTGATCATGCACGACCTGCGTCACGCCGCGCGGATCCGACACCAACCACGGCAGCGGATCGTCGAGCGGCCGGAGATCGGCGGTGACCTCATCCACGAGGTCGTGCTGCAGTGCGAAACGCCAGAGTGCCGCTACTGCGTCCGGCGTCTCGGCGACGAGGAGCCCGATGTCGAGCCGGAAGCGGAACGAGTCGCCCTTCTCGTTCAGCGTGTAGGCGAGCGCGCCGCGGAGTTCACCCGCGTCGTCGAGGAAGCGGACCCCTCGCACCTTGTCGCGGTCCTGACCCGCCGGCGACGCGCCGGAGAGGCCCTCCCAGCGGCCCTGCCAGCCGGGAATGCGCCCGGCAACGCCCCGACGCGCACGCTCGTGCACAGTGCCGATGTCGGCGGCCAGCGTCTCGCGGTCGACGTACTCGACGCGTCCGGACGGAGTCGCGCCGCCCCACCCGGCGCGACGGGTGTCGATGGTGAGATGCGCGACCGGGATCGCGGAGCCGAATCCGTAGCGACCGTAGATCGTCGCCTCGGAGACGGTGAGACCGGCCATAGGAACGCCCGCAGAGGCGGCGGCACGGAGCTCACCCTCGAGCAGCGACCGGGCGATGCCGCGACGCCGATGAGTGGCGGCGACCGTCACCATGCTGATGGCCCACATGTCGAGCTCGCCACCGCCGGGGACGGTGAGCGGCGTCACCCAGGCGTTGGTGGTCGCCACCGGGAACGCGGTCGCCGGAGCACCGGGTTCGTAGACCCCGATGTTGCGTCGCTCGGCGAAGGTCTTCCTTCCCTGGGCGAGCGACTCCGCATTCGGCTCGGCTCCGAGGAACCCTCGGTCCGCGGCCCGCTGGAAACCGTTCGCTGTCTCGTCGACCGTGAGATCGACGATGCGGTAGTCGAGTCCCGCGGCACTCAGTCGCTCGGTCGAGGTGGGGTCGGCGGGCACGTCACGTGCATCGGTGGTCATCGATCCAGCCTACCGACGGCCTCCGGCGGATCGTCAGTGCTGAGAGGCCTGGACCTCGCGGAGGCGGGCGAACACCTGATCGCGCAGCTGCTCGGGAGCCGTCTCCTTGCAGGCGCGGGCCACGACCTCGGTGAGCGTCGTGGCGACGAGCGCCTCGTCTCGGCACGACGCGCAGTTCTCGAGATGCTCCCGGATCTCGGTGTGCTCGGTCTTGCACACCTCGTTGCGGAGGTACTCCTCCAGATCCTGACGGGCCTTGTCGCAGCCGCAGTCGCTCATTTCGTGCTCCTCGTGTCAGCCGCGGCGATGCCTCGCTCCGCGGCGTAGTCTGCCAGCAGCTCCCGCAGCATCCGCCTGCCACGGTGCAGGCGGCTCATCACGGTGCCGATGGGGGTCTTCATGATGTCGGCGATCTCCTGGTACGCGAATCCCTCGACATCGGCGAAGTACACCGCCAGTCGGAAGTCCTCGGGCACCGCCTGGAGAGCGTCCTTGACGACGGAGGCCGGCATGCGGTCGATCGCCTCGGCCTCGGCCGAACGACCGTGCGTCGCGGTCGTCGACTCGGCGCCGCCCAGCTGCCAGTCCTCGAGCTCGTCGATCGTGCCCTGGTAGGGCTCGCGCTGCCGCTTGCGGTAGATGTTGATGTACGTGTTCGTCAGGATGCGGTACAGCCACGCCTTGAGGTTGGTGCCCTGCGAGAAGGTCGCCCAGGAGCCGTACGCCTTCACGAACGTCTCCTGCACGAGGTCGGCGGCGTCGGCCGGGTTGCGCGTCATGCGCATCGCGGCGGCGTAGAGCTGATCCATGAAGGGGATCGCCTGCTCCTCGAATTCGCGCCGAGGGTCGCCGACGGTCTCTGCGGTTGCGGTGTCATCCATCACCGGCCAGTCTAGGCCGCTGATGTCCAGCGTCTCGCGTTCCAGCGTGCCCAGCATGCACTCTCCTTCTCGGCAGACGCCCGCGCCTTCACGCGGCGGGCATCCTGTTCACTAAAGTGAGAACCAATGAGCGCGAACAGGTATTCCCCCGCCCGAGTCCAGGGCGCCTATGCCGCGCCCACGGTGGACGAGCCGGTCCACGCCGAGCTCACCATCCCCGGATCGAAGTCGCTGACCAATCGCGAGCTCATCATCGCCGCGATCGCCGACGGCCCCGGCCGTCTGATCGCTCCGCTGCACTCCGACGATTCGGCACGCATGGTCGACGCGCTGCGCGCCCTCGGCGTCGGCATCGAGGAGGTGGATGCCGGGCACGAGTTCGGCCCCGACCTCGTCGTCACGCCCGCGAAGCTGGTGGGCGGCCAGACCGTGGACTGCGGTCAGGCCGGTACCGTGATGCGCTTCATCGCCCCACTCGCGGGTCTCGCCGCGAACGATGTCCACATCACCGCGCACGAGACCGCGCTGCACCGTCCGATGGGCGGACTGATCAGCGCGCTGCGCGACCTCGGCGTCGACATCGACGACGAGGGCACGTGGGCCCTCCCCTTCACGATCCGTGGCCACGGACGCATCCGCGGCGGCCGGGTCGAGATCGACGCCTCCGCATCGAGCCAGTTCGTCTCCGGGCTCCTGCTCGCCGCGCCCCGCTTCGACGTCGGGCTGCACCTCGTGCACACCGGGGAGCACCTGCCGAGCCTCCCGCACATCGACATGACCATCGAGGCCCTGAGCCGGCGCGGCATCCGGATCGAGCGCCCCGCGGTCGGCGAGTGGCTGGTCGAGGCCGGCGTCCCCCGCGCCAAGGAGATCGCGATCGAGCCCGATCTCTCGAACGCCGCGCCGTTCCTCGCGGCCGCCCTCGTCGCGGGCGGCTCGGTGTCGATCACCGGCTGGCCGGCGCACTCGACGCAGCCCGGCGCGCTCCTCCCCGAGATCCTGCAGGCCATGGGCGCCCATGTCGGCCGGCACGGCGGCACGCTCACCGTGCGCGCCGGGTCCGGCATCCGCGGGCTCGACATGGACCTCTCGGCGGCGAGCGAGCTCACCCCGACTCTCGTGGGGCTCGCGGCCTTCGCGGATTCGCCGACGACGATCCGCGGAATCGGACACATCCGCCTGCACGAGACCGATCGCATCGCCGCCCTCGTCGGCAATCTCCGTGCAATCGGCGGCGAGGCGGAGGAGCTCTCCGACGGACTGCGCATCATCCCCGTCCCCTTGCACGGAGGCGGCTGGGCCGCGCACCACGACCACAGGATGGCCACCACGGGAGCGCTCATCGGCCTGCGCGTCCCCGGCGTCGAGATCGACGACATCGGTACCACCGCGAAGACCCTCCCGGAGTTCACGATGCTCTGGGAGCGGATGCTGCGGAGCTGACGGATGAGCTGGCTCGACGACACCGACGACCTCGATGACGAATTCGAGGATTACGACGAGAGCAGCATCCGCACCCGTCCGAACCCGAAGGCCAACCGACCGCGCACGAAGCGCCGCCCTGCGCACGAGGACGCGCAGACCGGTCGCGTGCTCGGTGTCGACAGGGGCCGCTACACGGTGCTGCTCGACGAGGACACCGATGACGAGCACGTCATCAGCTCTGTTCGCGCCCGGGAGCTCCGCCGCATGCCGATCGTCACCGGCGACCAGGCGCGCGTGGTCGGTGACACATCGGGCGACGAGGGCACGCTCAGTCGCATCATCGGCATCGCCGATCGCACCTCGCTGCTGCGGCGCAGCGCCGACGACACCGACCAGGTCGAGCGGGTCATCGTCGCGAACGCCGATCAGATGCTCATCGTCGTGGCCGCGGCCGACCCCGAGCCCCGCGCCCGGCTCGTCGACCGCTATCTCGTCGCGGCGCTGGATGCCGGCATCCGTCCGCTCCTCGTCGTGACGAAGACCGACATCGCCGATCCGAGCGACTTCCTCGCCCACTTCGACGGCCTCGACCTGCGCGTGTTCACCAGCGCACTGGACGAGATGCCGGTGGATGAGATCGGTGCGGCGCTCGTCGGCCACTCCACGGTGTTCGTCGGACACTCCGGCGTCGGGAAGTCGACGCTCGTGAACGCGCTCGTGCCGACGGCCGAGCGAGCCACCGGGCACGTCAATCAGGTCACCGGTCGCGGCCGCCACACCTCGTCGTCGACCGTCTCGCTGCGCTATCACGGGGAGCTCGGCACGGGGTGGGTCATCGACACCCCCGGAGTGCGCTCGTTCGGCCTCGGCCACGTGGACCCGGCGAACATCCTGGCGGCTTTCACCGAGCTGGCGGAGATCGCCGAGAACTGCCCGCGCGGGTGCACGCACCTCGCCGACGCCCCCGATTGCGCCCTCATCGAGGCCGCCGAGCGCGGCGAGCTCAGCGAGACGGGACGCGCCCGCCTCGATTCGCTGCAGCGGCTGCTGCAGACCTTCTCCGACAAGGCCGAGCAGACCCCCGGCCGATAGGCTGGAAGGGTGACCCAGCGCCTCGAACCCGGAACCGCCGCCCCCGACTTCAGCCTTCTCGACCAGGACGGCTCCCGTGTCGCCCTCGCCGACCTGCGCGGGGAGAAGGTCGTCCTGTACTTCTACCCGGCGGCGATGACCCCGGGGTGCACGACGCAGGCCTGCGACTTCCGCGACAGCATCGGCTCGCTCCAGGGCGCCGGTTACCGTGTCATCGGGATCTCCCGCGACGAGCCGTCGACTCTCGCCGAGTTCCGCGAGCGCGACGGCCTCACCTTCACCCTCCTCAGCGACCCGGACCACGCGGTCCACTCCGCCTACGGCGTGTGGGGCGAGAAGATGAACTACGGCAAGGTCATCGAGGGCGTCATCCGCTCGACTTTCGTGCTCAACGCAGACGGCGTCATCGACCTCGCGCTCTACAACGTCAAGGCCACCGGCCACGTCGCACGGATCCGCAAACTGCTCGGCATCGACGCCTGACTCCTGGCCGTCTCAGCGGTCGTTCACTCCGCCGCGCGCTGCTCGCCCTCGCGTCGCGCACTGGCGATCAGCAGGACGAAGCCGAGCAGTCCCGGCAGGCCGACGGCGACCGTGAAGAGCCACGAGATCGGCTGCAGGGTGAGCGAGGCCAGCGCCAGCGCGACCGCCAGCACCTGGAAGACCACTCCCCCAGATCGCGCCCACGAGCGCCCGGTGCGGGTGCCGATCGCGAAGGCGATCAGGGCGGCCACGCCGATCAGCGTCAGTACGATCAGGGCGAGGGCTGTCGGAAGGGACGCGGCGTCGCCGGCGCCGAGACCCGCGAGCTCGATGACCGCGAAAACGAGCAGCGCCGCGCCCTCTGCGGCGAGGACGACTGCCGCCGCGAGGGCGAGTCCGGGTGCGCGCACGATGTGTCTCCTGAGAATCGAGTGAGAAGGCGGAAAACCCTTGATTTCGCAGGTTTCATGTAACAGAATAGACAGCGTCATGTGCTCCCACAGCGGCGTGGGGCGGGCGATTCGCTCGCATCACAATTCGCGGGCATCCGTCCGCATATCAACAGGGTAACTGAACCCGAACAGTCGCCCGAAATCAGAGCGGTCATGTCACGACCACTTTGGAAATCCACACCGAGGAGCCCCCATGGACTGGCGCGACAAAGCCGCCTGCTTGACTGTCGATCCCGAGCTGTTCTTCCCTGTCGGGAACACCGGTCCGGCCGTCGACCAGATCGAGAAGGCGAAAACCGTCTGCGCCACCTGCACGGTGACCGAGATCTGCCTGCAGTACGCCCTCGAGAGCAGCCAGGACTCCGGCGTCTGGGGCGGCCTCTCCGAAGACGAGCGTCGCGCTCTGAAGCGCCGCGCCGCACGCGCCCGCCGCGCGTCCTGACCTTTACGGAAGCGGCCTGAGACCTGCTCTCAGGCCGCTTTCGTGTGCGTGGAGGTCGCTCAGGGCTGCAGCCAGCGCAGCGGAATGTCGATGACCACCTCTGTGCCCTCGCCGTCGGCTCCGCGCCACTCGATCGTGCCGCCGAGCTCGCCCTGGATGAGCGTGCGGATGATCTGGGTGCCGAGTCCCTGACCGATCCGGCCCTCCGGCAGTCCGAGACCGGTGTCGTGCACCGTCACGCGGAGGTTGTCCTCGGTACGGGTGGCGTCGATCGTCACCAGCCCCTCCCGGCCCGCGAGTCCATGCTCGACGGCATTCGTCACGACCTCGGTGAGGGCCAGGGCGAGCGGCGTCGCGTACTCGCTCGGCAGCACGCCGAAGCGTCCGGTCGACTGCGTGCGCGCCCGCGTGTTCGGCGCCGACGCGACCTCTGCCACGAGCTTGAGCACACGATGGAAGACCTCGTCGAAATCGACCTTCTGCGTGAGCCCCTGCGCGAGCGTGTCGTGCACGACGGCGATCGAGTCCACCCGGCGCATCGCCTGCGTGAGGGCGTCCCTGGCCTCGTCGGAGTGCGTGCGCCGCGCCTGGATGCGCAGCAGCGAGGCCACGGTCTGGAGGTTGTTCTTCACCCGGTGGTGGATCTCGCGGATGGTCGCATCCTTGGTGATGAGCTCCTGCTCCTGGTGACGCAGCTCCGACACGTCGCGGCAGAGCACGATGGCCCCGATCCGGGTCCCGTGGTCCTTGAGCGGAATGGCCCGCAGCGACACGGTCACCCCTCGCGCCTCGATGTCGGTGCGCCAGGGAGCGCGACCGGTGACGACGACGGGGAGCGACTCGTCCACCTGGCGCGACGGCGGCACGAGCCGCGTGGTCACCTCTGCGAGCGACTCCCCCTCGAGCTCGTCATCGAATCCCATCCGGTTGAACGCCGAGAGCGCGTTCGGGCTCGCGAAGGTCGTGATCCCGTCGACGTCGATGCGGATGAGACCGTCCGACGCGCGGGGCGCACCGCGGCGCGGCGATGTCGGTGCGGCGAGGTCGGGGAAGCTGCCGTCGGCGATCATCCGGAAGAGGTCGTTCGCGCACTCGTCGAAAGTGATCTGCTGGCGGGACGGCGTCCGCGCCTCTCCGAGGTTGGTGTGCCTGGTCACGACGCCGATCACCATCGGACCGTGGTCGGCGTTTCCGCGATCCCGAACGATCGGGACGGCGCGCACCCTCGTCGGGGTCTCCTCGAACCAGTCGGGCGACGAGGAGTCGACGATCTTCGCCGACTCGAACGCTCCCTGCACCTGCGTGCGCCACTGCGGACGCACGCGCTCTCCCACGATGTCCCGGTAGAAGAGGGTCGCTGCACCGCTGGGCCGCGCATGGGCCACGGCGACGAACGATCCGTCCTCGGTCTGGATCCAGATGACGATGTCCGCCGACGCGAGGTCGGCGAGGAGCTGGCCGTCGCCGGCGAGCCGATGGAGCCACTCCACGTCGCTGTCGGTCAGACGACCCTGGGCGTGGGCGAGATCACTGAGGGTTGACACCCCACCAGCCTAGGGCGACCGAGCTCAGAGAATGGCCAGAGAGCTCGCGCGCCACCGACGATCCAGGCCTTCCAGACGCACCGCGACCGCGCGGGTGCGTCCGGGACCTGCCACGACCACGACCGCCTCGATCACTCCGTCCGTCGGCTCGCACACCCGGATGGAGAGGATCTCGAACGTCGGACGCCCGGGCGGGACTCCCCTCGCGCTGCGCGCTCTGGCCGACAGATTCGCCCGGGTCGCCAGACTCCGGAAGGCGTCCTCGCTGAACCATCGGGCCAGCTGATCGACCTCCCTGACTCCGGCGAGCACCTCGAGAGCGCCCTGCATCAGGCTCCGCAGCAGTGGAACGGGGTCGGGCAGTTCGACGGTCGGCGTCGGTTGCGGTGCGAAGTACTCGTGAAGCGTCATCATCGTGCTCTCGGTCGTGGCGGGCTGCGCGTCAGTAGAGCACGGGGAAGCCGCTCCGGAGGGCGTCGCACGAGAGGAATGTGGATAACTCGTACACCGAGACCCGACGTGGCCTACTCTCGGTCGGATGCACTGGGATCGACTGTTCGAAGACCTCGAGGGTCAGCTGGCATCGGAGTGGGAGGCCGAGCGTGCCGCGCTCGACGCCGAGTCGGAGCGCCTGCGGATCGCGCGTCTCGAGCTCCGTGCGCGACTGCGGAGGCTGTGCGCCTTCAGCGCCGAGGCCGTGGTCGATCTCGCGAACGGACGGCGTGTCCCGGTGACGCTGCGCGCTCTCGGGGCGGACTGGATCGCGGCCACCTCCCGAGTGGCTGAGGGGACGCAGGCCGCCGCGTCGACGCTCCTCATGCCGGCGCACGCGATCGCCGGCATCACCCTCGATCACGGCATGATCCTCGCGAGCGTGGAGGAGGCGGCACCCTCCGACCACACGCTTCGAGAGCGGATGACCCTCGGCTTCGTGCTACGCGATCTCGCGCGACGTCGCGTCGCCGTGCAGGTGAGCACCCTCACGGGGGAAGACGTCCACGGAACGATCGACCGCGCCGCGGCGGATCACCTCGATCTGGCCGTGCACGAGGCGGGAGACGCCAGACGCGCGTCCGCGGTCCAGGCGTTCCGGATCATCCCGTTCCCGCGGCTCGTCGCCGTGCGGACACCGGGGACTCAGATGCCGTGAGCCGACGAGGTTCCCCAGACCTCGGGGAAGCTCGCGGTCTGGGATTGCCGCCACAACGCCATACGTCGAGAGATCTCGGACTGCTCGGCCAGATAGTCCTGCAGGCTGGATTCCTCCACCCGCCAGCGAGGCGGAGTGCCGAGCTGCGACCCGCGCAGACGGCCCTCGTGGACGAGAGTGATCACCTCGTCGACCCCGATGCTCAGCAGCTCGGCGACCTGCGCGGGGGCGAGGAATCGCGGAGCGGACGCGGGCGGATCTGCCATGTCCCCATTGTCCCCCACTCATGCGTGCCGGCATCGCCCGATCCATCCCTGTGGATAACTCGACGGGCGCCGGGCGGATTTCTGTGACGATGTCGCCATGGCTGTCCTCTCCCGTCCCCGGCGCGCGTTCTGGGGCGACGTGCGCTTCCTCATCGGCATCGCCCTGGTGATCGTCTCCATCACGGGCGTCTGGCTGATCGTCTCGGCCTCCGACGACGCGGCCCCGGTGCTGCAGGCCAATCGGACCATCACCGAGGGCGAGGCCCTGACATCCGGCGACTTCCAGGTCGTCGAGGTCGGGCTCGGCGCACTCGCCGACGACTACCTCGGTCCTCAGGATCTGCAGCAGGGCCAGGTCGCGTCGCGGACGCTGGAGCGGGGCGAGATCGTGCCGACCTCGGCGACGACCGACGCCGCCGAGAGCCGCAGCACCACGATCGTGATCGAGAGCAGCACGGGCATTCCCGAGGACGTGGTGAGCGGTGCGGTGGTCGAGGTGTGGCATGCGCCCCCGCTCGAGGACGGGCGCTCCTACGACGTCCCCCGCATCCTCGTCGCCGAGGTGATCGTCCGCGACGTGCTCGAGGACGACACCGTGCTCGCCGACGCGAGCACCCGGGTCGAGATCGTGATCGATCGATCGGACGTCGCCGATGTCCTCGCCGCCGTCACCGGAAGCTCCTCGCTCTCGGTCGTCCCGGTCCGGTCGGCACGATGACCTCGGTGATCCTCGCCGTCCCACAGCCTCGAGCGGCGGGACTCGCCGCAGAGCTGGATGCGGAAGGGATCCGCGTCGCGGCGATCGTGCCCCCGACGGCCTCGATCGACCTGCTGCCGGGCGTCGAGGCGATCGTGGTCCCCGCTGCCCGCACCGTGCTGACGGCGAGCCTGATCGCGGCCTGCGATCGCGCCGGCGTGCGCATCCTCGCCCTCGGTGGCACGGAGACTCGTCTGCTCGGCCGGCTCGGGCTCGCCGCAGCGCTTCCCGCGGAGGCCGCCGGGTGGGAAGTGGCCGCAGCCCTGGCCGCGGAGTCGCCTCTCCCCGTCCGGGCTCCATCCGTCGCTCCGCGCCGCGTCATCGCCGTGTGGGGCCCGCAGGGAGCCCCGGGCCGATCGACCGTTGCGATCCAGCTCGCCGTCGAGCTGGCGCGCACCGGGCGCACCGCGGCGCTGGTCGATGCGGATTCGACCGCGCCCTCCCTCGCTCTGCTGCTCGGACTCAGCGACGATTCACCCGGTATCGCCGCCGCGTGCCGGCGTGCCGAGCTTGGTGGTCTCGACGCGGCGGAGCTGACGAGGCTGGCGACGACGGTCTCCACCAGCGCCGGTGACATCGACGTCCTGCCCGGACTCAACCGCCCGAGCCGCTGGCCGGAGCTCTCGTCGGTGCGGCTTGGTGCAGCCCTCCGCGCCTGCCGCGACTGGGTGGACGACACGATCGTCGACGTCGCGGCATCCTTCGACGCCGACGACGAGGTCAGCAGTGATCTGGCCGGCCCGCGTCGTCACGCCGCCACGTCGACGACGCTCCAGGAGGCCGACGCCATCGTCGCCGTCGCGTCGGCCGACCCCGTCGGCATCAGCCGATTCCTGCGCGATCACGCCGAGCTGCGTCGCCTCGCAGCGCCGACGCCGGTGACCGTCGTCGTGAATCAGGTGCGCCCCGGCCCGCTGGGCATCGACGCACGCGGCCAGGTGCGACGGACTCTCGAGCGCTTCGCCGGCATCACAGATGTCGCGTTCCTGCCGTTCGACCAGCGCGCCGCGGACGCGGCGCTCCTGCACGCGAGGCCGATGTCCGACGTCACTCCCCGCTCGTCGCTCGTCGCCGCCGTGCGCCGTCTCGCGACCAGCCTCGCTCCGGAACGGTCGGCGGCGGCTACTGCCGGTAGCTCGCGAGGAAGTTCCCCAGTCGCTCGACGGCTTCGCTCAGCACTCGCGGCTCGGGAAGAGTGACCAGTCGCAGGTGATCCGGCGTCGGCCAGTTGAAGCCCGTGCCCTGCACCAGCAGGATGTGCTCCGAGACGAGGAGGTCGTACACGAGCTTCGCATCGTCGCGGATCTCGTGGACGTTCGGGTCGAGGCGCGGGAAGGCGTAGAGCGCTCCCTCGGGCTTCACGCACGAGACGCCGGGGATCGCCTCCAGGCCCTCCCAGGCGATGTCGCGCTGCTCGTGCAGGCGACCGGTGGGCGCGATCAGCGCATCGATCGACTGCACCCCGGAGAGGGCGGCCTGGACCGCGTGCTGCGCCGGGACGTTCGGGCACAGCCGCGTCGACGCGAGCAGCGTGATCCCTTCGAGGAACCCCTTGGCGTGATCCTGCGGCCCGGTGATCACCATCCACCCGGAGCGGTAGCCGGCGACGCGATAGGTCTTGGAGAGCCCGTTGAAGGTCAGGCAGAGCAGATCGGGAGCGAGTGTCGCCGTCGGGATGTGCACAGCGCCGTCGAAGAGGATGCGATCGTAGATCTCGTCGGAGAGCAGCAGCAGCTCATGCTCCCGCGCGATCTGCACGAGTCCCTCGAGGATCGTCTTCGAGTAGACGACGCCCGTGGGGTTGTTCGGGTTGATGATGACCATCGCCTTGGTGCGCGGCGTGATCTTCGAGCGGATGTCCTCGAGGTCGGGCTGCCACCCGTCATCCTCGTCGCAGAGGTAGTGCACGGGGGTACCGCCGGCGAGGCTCGTCATGGCCGTCCACAGCGGGTAGTCCGGCGCGGGGATGAGCACCTCGTCGCCCTCGTCGAGCAGAGCCTGCATCGTCATCGTGATCAGCTCGGAGACGCCGTTCCCGAGGTAGACGTCATCGGGATCGAAGCGCGGGAATCCCTCGATCTGCTCGTAGCGGCTGACGACCGCACGGCGGGCCGAGATGATGCCCTTGCTGTCGCTGTAGCCGTGCGCCGTCGGAAGAGCCGCGAGCATGTCGTGCACGATCTGATGCGGGGCATCGAAGCCGAAGATCGCCGGATTCCCGGTGTTCAGCTTGAGGATCTTGTGACCCTCCGCCTCCAGCCGCGCCGCCTCGACGAGGGCGTTTCCGCGGATCTCGTACAGGACGTTCTTGAGCTTCGACGACTGGTCGAAGTTGCGCGTTGGGGTCATCGACCAAGCCTACAGCGACGACGAGAGGGCCAATCCACTCGGATTGGCCCTCTCGTCCGGCACGGCTGGACCGCGCCTACTTCTTCTTCTTCTTCTCCTGCGCGCGGCGCTGCTCACGGTTGGCCGCTGCGGGAGCGGCAGCATCCGTCCGCTGTCCGAAGGCTCCGCGAGGCGCCTCCTCCGGCTCCTCCTGCGGCGCCGCGGTGCGGGCTGCCGCCGCCTGCCGAAGACGCTCGGTGGCTGCCTGCTGGACCTGTCCACGATCGTTGCGGACTTCGACCTCGCCCGCGTCGTTCGCCGCCGAGTACTCCAGGCGCTGCTCTCCCCCGTCGGTCGCCAGGCCCTTGGCCTCGACCTCTGCGGTCTGCGCGTCAGCACGGCGCACCTCGACCTCGAGGTTGTAGAGGTAGCCGACGGACTCCTCCTTGATCTGCCCCATCATCGACTGGAACATCGCGTACCCCTCGCGCTGATACTCGATCAGCGGGTCGCGCTGCGCCATCGCACGGAGGCCGATGCCGTCCTTCAGGTAGTCCATCTCGTAGAGGTGGTCGCGCCAGCGGCGATCCAGCACCTGCAGCACGACGCGACGCTCGAGCTCGCGGGTCGCCGCCTCTCCGAGCGACTCCTCGCGCTTCTCGTAGGCGATCTTCGCGTCGGACAGGAGCTCGCGGGTCAGTCCGTCCGCGGTGATGCCGCCCTTGCGGCCCGCCGCCTCGGACACGACCTCATCGATCGTGACGCCGACCGGGTAGAGCGTCTTCAGCTCGGTCCACAGCGCGTCGAAGTCCCAGCTCTCGTTGTGACCCTCGCCGGTGTGGTCGCCCACGACTCCGCTGATGGCATCCTCGATGAAGTGCTGCACGCGACCGGCGATGTCGTCGCCCTGCAGGATGTGGCGGCGGTCGGCGTAGATCGCCTCGCGCTGACGGTTCAGGACGTCGTCGTACTTGAGGACGTTCTTGCGCATCTCGGCGTTGCGCGCCTCCACCTGGGACTGGGCGCTGCGGATCGCGCGCGACACGAGGCCGGACTCGATCGGCACGTCGTCCGGGAAGTTCGTCCGCGACAGGATCGCCTCGGCCGCACCCGACTGGAACAGGCGCATGAGGTCGTCTGTGAGGCTCAGGTAGAAGCGGCTCTCACCGGGGTCGCCCTGACGGCCCGACCGACCGCGCAGCTGGTTGTCGATGCGGCGGGACTCGTGGCGCTCGGTGCCGAGCACGTAGAGGCCGCCGGCCTCGATGACCTTCCCCGACTCCTCGGCGACGACGTCCTTCATCGCCTGGTACGTCTCGTCCCAGGCGATCTCGTACTCCTCGGGCGTCTCGACCGGGTCGAGTCCCTTGCCCTTGAGCTCCTGAACGGCGAGGAACTCGGCGTTGCCGCCGAGCATGATGTCGGTTCCACGGCCGGCCATGTTGGTGGCGACGGTGACGGCGCCGAGGCGACCGGCGCGGGCGACGATCTCGGCCTCGCGCGCGTGGTTCTTCGCGTTGAGCACCTCGTGCTTGATGCCCTTCTTGGCGAGCAGGCGCGAGAGGTACTCGCTCTTCTCGACGCTCACCGTGCCGACGAGGACCGGCTGGCCGCTGCTGTGGCGCTCCGCGATGTCCTCGACGACCTGCGTGAACTTGGCCGTCTCGTTCTTGTAGACGAGGTCGGACTGGTCCTTGCGGATCATCGGCCGATTCGTCGGGATCGGGATGACGCCGAGCTTGTATGTCGACATGAACTCGGCGGCCTCGGTCTCGGCCGTTCCGGTCATGCCGGCGAGCTTCTCGTACAGACGGAAGTAGTTCTGCAGCGTGACGGTGGCGAGGGTCTGGTTCTCGGCCTTGACCGGAACGCCCTCCTTCGCCTCGATCGCCTGGTGGATGCCCTCGTTGTAACGACGACCGACCAGGATGCGGCCCGTGTGCTCATCGACGATCATGACCTCGTCGTTCATGACGACGTAGTCGGTGTCCTTCTTGAAGAGGGCGAGCGCCTTGATCGAGTTGTTGAGGAACGAGATCAGCGGAGTGTTCGCCGACTCGTAGAGGTTCTCGATGCCGAGGTAGTCCTCGACCTTCTCGATGCCGGGCTCGAGCACGCCGACCGTGCGCTTCTTCTCGTCGACCTCGTAGTCCTCGCCCGCCTCGAGCGTGCGCGCGATCTTGGCGAACTCCGCGAACCAGCGGTTGGCCTCGCCCGAGGAGGGGCCCGAGATGATCAGCGGGGTACGGGCCTCGTCGATGAGGATCGAGTCGACCTCGTCGACGATCGCGAAGAAGTGCTCGCGCTGGACGAGGTCCTCCTTGCGCCAGGCCATGTTGTCGCGCAGGTAGTCGAAGCCGAACTCGTTGTTCGTGCCGTACGTGATGTCCGCGGCATACTGCTCGCGGCGGATGGCCGGCGTCTGCCCGGAGACGATGATGCCGGTGGTCATGCCGAGAGCACGGAAGACTCGGCCCATGAGCTCTGCCTGGTAGCTCGCGAGGAAGTCGTTCACCGTGATGATGTGGACGCCCTTGCCGGCGATCGCGTTGAGGTAGGCGGGGAAGGTCGCGACGAGCGTCTTGCCCTCACCGGTCTTCATCTCGGCGATGTTGCCGAGGTGAAGGGCGGCTCCACCCATGATCTGCACGTCGTAGGCGCGCATGCCGAGCGTGCGCTTCGCGGCTTCACGAACGGCGGCGAACGCCTCGGGCATCAGCTGATCGAGCGTCTCGCCCTTCTCGAAGCGGGCGCGGAGCTCCGTCGTCTCGTTGCGCAGCTCGTCGTCGGTGAGCTTGGAGATGTCCACTTCCAGCGCCCCCACTGCCTTGACCACTTGGTTCAGGCGGCGGATGACCCGCCCCTCACCAGCACGCAGCAGCTTCTCAAGAGGATTGGCCACGGATGTCATCTCCCTGTCAGTGGGTAAAGTGCCGGCCGCCAGGAAGGCGATCGCCAGGCATACTTTGCCATGTTACCGGGCTGTGACCTGCGCGTCGCCTGCACGCGCTGGCTGCGAGCCTGTCGGATCCGTTGCCGGGTATCCATATACTCGGTATCGCGTTCGACAACACGCCGTCGGGAGATCACCATGTCGGTCCGTCAGAGCCTGCTCGCCATCCTCGATCAGGGCCCCTGCTACGGCTATCAGCTGCGGCACGAGTTCGACCGTCGCACCGGATCGACGTGGCCTCTCAACGTGGGCCAGATCTACAACACGCTCGAGCGGCTCGAGCGCGACGGGCTCGTGCAGCGCGGCGACACCGACGAGCGCGGCCACGTCTACTGGCGGATCACGGATGCCGGGTCGGCGGAGGTCGCGCAGTGGCTGTCCTCCCCCGTCGAGCGGACGCCGGCGACCCGCGACGAGCTGGCGATCAAGCTCGCGGTCGCCGCCACGCTGCCGGGAGTGGACGTCGCCGGCGCTCTGCAGGCTCAGCGCGAGGCCTCGCTGCGACAGCTGGATGCCCTGAAGAGCGCGGTCCACCCGGGGACCGCCGCCGACGGTCCCGAAGAGCTCGCCTGGTCGCTGGTGCGCGACTCGATGATCTTCGCCGCCGAGGCCGAGGTGCGCTGGCTCGATCACGCCGAACGGCTCCTCGCGCAGCATCCGCAGCACGCCATGGATCTCGAGCTGGCCACGGAACGCCCCAAGCGCGGCCGACCGGCGACCCGCACCCCCGCGATAGCCTGACGCGCTCAGCGAACCGCGTTCGCCCGGAGCGGATGCTCAGCCATCGCGACCGCCCGGGAAACTAGGATCGGGTCATGGCTGGATTTTGGGGCAGACGCAAACGCGAACAGGAAGAACTCGCCGCACAGGACGCCGATCTCGCGCGCCGTGCGGAGCAGGCCCTGGTCGGCGCCGACGAGAGGATCCGCACCACCTCCGACGAGCTCGACTTCGCCGAAGCGGAACTCGGAGCGTCGCTGACCGCCGACCTGCGCAAGGCCCTCGCGGCCGTGCGAACGCATCTGCGCGAGGCGTTCCAGCTGCACCAGCTGAACCACGACGAGATCCCCGACACGCCAGAGGAGCTGCGCACCCGCAACGCGCGCATCCTCCAGCTGTGCGACTGGGCCCAGGATCTGCTCGACGAGAAGACGTCGGTGCTCGCCGCCTCCGTCGCCAAGGTGCGACGGGCTCCCGAGGTCATCGCACAGGTGCGGGCGGATGCCGCGGCCCTCAGCTCGCGCATCCCGCAGACGAACGACTCCGTCTCGCGACTCTCGGCCCGCTACGCCGAATCGGCGATGCACCAGATCACGGCCAGCGCCGCCGAGGCGGAGCAGCTGATCGCCTTCGCGACGCACAGCGCCGACATCTCCGAGCGCCGCAGAGCCGCCAAGCAGAACGAAGAGGCCAACCTCGCCCTGGAGACCGCGACCGAAGCCACCCGCCGGGCGTCGGCCCTGCTCGACGCCGTCGAGGACTTCGAGATCGAGGCGCTGCGCGCCGAGTCCACCCTCGCCGAGGTCGTGGCCGACTCCCGCGGCGACCTGATCGCCGCCCGCACCGCTCCGCAGGTCCCTGCGGTCGCCGGCGCCGTCTCCGCTCTTCAGGCCGCGCTGAGCGCTCTGACACCCTCCGGCACCCCGAACGATCCCTTCGCGGAGCTCTCGCAGCTCCGCACCGCCAACTCGGCGCTGGACGAGGCGATCGCGAAGGCCCGCCACCGTGCCGAGAATCCGCTGCCGAGCATCCCGCAGGTGCAGCACGCCATCGATGACGCCGACCGGCAACTGGGCGTGGCGCGCGGACTCATCTCCGGCCACCGCGGCTGGATCGGCGCCGACGCACGGACGCGGCTCGCGGAAGCGGAGCGGCTGAGGGTCGACCTGTCCGATCTCCTGCCCGCCGAGGAGACGAGAGAAGAGGCGCTCGTGCAGGCGCGCCGTGTCGCGCACCTGGCGTCCGAGGCCCTGCAGCTCGCGCAGCGCGACATCGACTCCTCTCGCCCCGACGACCAGGGCTGGGGTGGCGGCGGCGGCTACGGAGGCGGAGGCTGGGGCGGACGACCACGTGGCGGCGGCGGTGGGGACATCGCTTCCGGCATCCTCGGCGGCCTCGTGATCGGCAGCCTCCTCGACGGCATGTTCGACTGATCTCCCCCGACGACAGAACGGCCCGTCCCCTCCGGGACGGGCCGTTCCTCGTTTCCGCTCAGGAAGCCAGTGCCTCCGACGGCGGCGCCTGGGTGCTCAGGGCGATCACGCCGTAGTCCCAGCCCTTGCGGCGGTAGACGACGCTGGGGTGATCCGTGCGGACGTCGACGAACAGGAAGAAGTCGTGGCCGACCAGTTCCATACGGTCCACGGCCTCCTCGACCGTCATCCATTCCGCGTCGAAGCTCTTCGTGCGGATGACGACCGGCGAATAGGTTTCTTCCTCGTCGTTCCGGACCGGGATGCTCCCGGTGGCCACCGCGTGCAGGACGTCGGCCGACACCGGCTGCACGTCGATGCCTTCGATCTCCCCGGTGCCCTTCTCGAAGTGCGCTCCTCGCGGGTGCTGGCGTCCGTCGACGCGCTTCTCCTTCGCACGACGCAGCTGTTCGGACATCTTGTCGATCGCGAGATCGAGGGCGACGAACTTGTCTCCGTCCGTCGCTTCAGCGCGGACGACCGGACCCTTCCCGACGAGCGTGAGCTCGACCGTCTCCTCGGGGACGTGGCCGTTGCGGAAGACGCGGTGCGTGACCTTCACATCAAGCCGTTGCGCTCGAGCCGCGAGCGTCTCGACCCTGGCGATCTTCTCCTCGACAACGGTTCGGAAGCGATCGGTGATTCCCACTCCGACGCCGACGATGCTCGTTTCCATTGCTGTCTCCTTGTCCCGGTCCTCCCGGCCAAGGGCGGACCGTTGTCGCCTTGTGGTCCCCAACCGTAGTCCGCATGCGAGTCGATGTCACTGGTGACTTTCGTCGTGTCCTCGGTGAGTTCTCGATGAGTCTCCTTCGAATCCGGCGCGCCTCGGCGTGGCGGCGAGCGCGACGGCCGAATCGACTCGGAACCCGGCCGCTCGGAGGGCGCGAGCCGCCTCGTCGAGTGTCGCCCCGGTGGTCACCACGTCGTCGACCAGGACCGCTGCAGCTCCTCCACCGGCCACGAGCGCGCGCATCGCCCCGCGGACGTTCAGCTCCCGTTCCTTCGCCCCGAGGGTGCGCTGATCGACGGGCCGCGAGACGAGCGAGAGCACCCGCTGCGGCGACTGCCCCGCACGGCGGATGAGCAGCTCCGGAACCCGATAGCCGCGCCGACGGAACGCGCTCCGCGCCGTGGGGACGGGCACGATCCACGTCGAGGACGACACCATGGGCGCCAGAACGGCGGCGAGGGCGGCGCCGAGGGGACGCGCGATCTGGGTCTCCCCGTCGCTCTTGAGCCGGCGGATGCAGCGCGCAGCCACTCCCTCGTAGCCGAGCGCGGCGTGCACCGGAAGTCCTGCCGGCGTCAGCACCCTCTGCGGCGCTGGGGTGAGTCGTTCTCCGCACGGCCGACAGAGCAGGTGCCCGGGCTCATCGCATCCTGCGCAGGAGGCGGCGAGGAGGAACGCGGCGATCTCGGAGCCGAGGGTACGCAGGACGGAGGTGCTGTTCATCCGACGATCCTGCCCTTCGCGGATCGTCCGCCATCCTCGCGGACACCGGATGACGGGAGAAGGCGAGCCGATCAGCGCGTGGTGGAGGAGATGCGGTTCACTCGCCGGCGCGCGTCGCGAGCACCGTGATCCCGGTCGCGATCTCCCGCCAGGTCGAACCCGCGTGCGCGAACAGCTGACCGCCGACTCCGACGACTCTCAGGCCGCCGACGGTGCGTGCGCCCGCGATCGACACCGCGCCCTCGGGAGCGGCCTCCACGGCCCCCGGGCCACCCACCATCTGGGTGAGGACCTGTGGCCCCTGCGGGTCGACGAGGACCGCCAGACGCTCCGTGCCGAGCCATGCCAGCCCTGTCGCCGGCGCCGAGATCAGCGTGATCTGCTTCACGTCGCCGAGTTCGATCGGGACGCCCGAAGGATCTCGTACCACCGCGGCGACCACGACCCAGCGCTGCTGGCCGACCGTGACCACGGCGGCGACTCTGGCACCGTCGGACGAGACACGCAGGTCCGAGATGGCCGAGGCGTTCGGCCAGGCGTTCGCCACGGGATGCTCGACGACGTCGCTCCCCCACGCCTTCACCGCCCCGGGTTCGCCGGCCGGGACCGTCCAGGTATAGCCGTACGGGTCCAGCGAGGGCTCGATCAGGCCAGGGCGCGAGTCGAGCTCGTCGATGCTCCCTTCGCCGACCAGATACACGTGACCGTCGGCGAGCTGCACGGCCGCGTGCGAGTCGTCGACCGCCACGTCGATCGACGCGATGGGCTGGTCGATCGCCACGATCCCCTGCGAGATCCCGGGAACGGCGGTGACCTCGTCCCCGACGATCCGTCCGAAAACTCCGTCCTGGAGGACGAGGGTGCCGACATCCGCCGGCATGTCGACGAGTTCGACGACCCCCGCCTCCAGGGTCCGGCCGTCGACGGCGAAGCGCACCTGCGACACGGAGACGCCGGCGGCCTTCAGGGTCTCCTGCAGTTGAGTGCGCATGCGCGAGAGCGTCACCTGATCGAGCCCCACGGCGGGCCGCGTCAGGGCCACCTCGGCGACCTGGTCGGTGATCAGCACCGCGTCCTGGGCCAGCTGCACATCGGCGGGGAAGGCGGTCTGCACCGCAGGACCGAGCCAGGGGCTCGGCGATCCGTCGATGAGCGCCTGCGTGACCGTCGTCGCGGGGCTCTGCCGTCGCGGGAACCAGCGCACATCGGGAACCAGCCGGGACCAGGCGCCGTCGAAGTACTGCAGCGGATACCCATCGAACACGTTCGAGAACCGGGGTTCGTCGATCACGATGCCGTCGGGCGCCTGCGTGATGCGCCACTCCCCGTCATCCATGCGTTCCAGGGCGAACATGGTCGGCGACGAGCCGGGAGCCTCGGCGTACGCGCCGGCCTCGTCGACGATCGCGACGAGGTCGAGGCGGACCTGCACGTCGGCGCTCTCGGCCTCGTCGACGGCATCCGCGGGGACGGAGGAGGTCAGGACGCGCGTCTCGGTGCCGACGTCGATCGACACGCCCGCCGCCGGCCGCCATGAGCGCTGCAACGACGGCGCGAGGAACTCCCGAGCCGTCGCCCAGTTGTCGGATGTCGTGATCCCGGCCTCGAGGAACCCTTCCACGATCTCCTGAGGACCCGCGCCCTGGATCGGGCCCGACGCCACCGGGAGGAAGTCGACATCCGCGGCCGATTCGCCGAGCACGAGGCCGACCGCGACGTCGCCACTTGTCGGAAGCCCCGCGCAGGCGGGCAGCAGGAGGGCGGCGACGAGCAGCGCGACGCCGCGCAGCATCCGTGTCGCTCTGCGCTCACTCATGATCGTCCGGCTCCTTCAACAGCCCGGGAAGCTCCGCCCAGGAGATGGGTTGCGTGGCATCGCCGAGTTCCGCGAGCGGCTCCTGGGGTTCTATCGGGATCGGGCTCGGTCCTTCCAGCGCGGCGCCGTGCCGCGGGATGGTGAGGACGAAGTTCGTGCCGACCCCGAGCTCCGACCACACGGCGAGCGTCCCGCCATGCAGGGTCGCATCGCCCAGCGCGATGGACAGACCGAGGCCCGTCCCTCCGATGGTGCGCTGACGCGAGGGGTCGGCTCGCCAGAAGCGATCGAAGACGCGTTCGGCGTCGGCGGGCTCCATTCCGAGTCCGAAGTCGCGAACGCCGGCCGCGACCGCATGCTGGTTGCTGTCGACCGTGACCACGATCGGTCGGCCCTCGCCGTGCTCGATCGCGTTGCCGATGAGATTGCGGAGGACGCGGCGGACGCGGCGCGGGTCCATGTCCACCGGGGAGTAGCCGCCGGGGGCGACGAGTCTCAGCTCGGATCCGCGCCCGTCGGCGAGCGGATGCATCTGGTCGATGATGTCCTCGGCGAGGTGCGCGAGGCTCGTCGCCTCCAGCTCGAGCTGCACCGAGCCCGCGTCGTAGCGGCTGATCTCGAGGAGATCGGAGAGCAGGGTCTCGAACCGCTGCACCTGCGTGTGCAGCAGCTCGGTGGTCCGAGAGGTCGTCGGGTCGAACTCCTCGCGCTGGTCGTTCAGCATGTCCGCCGCGAGACGGATCGTCGTCAGCGGCGTCCGCAGCTCGTGCGACACATCCGACACGAAGCGCTGCTGCACCATCGACAGCTCCCCGAGCTCCTTGATCTGCGCCTCGATGCTGTCGGCCATGGCGTTGAACGACCGCCCGAGGGTGGCCAGCTCGTCCTCACCGTGCACTTCGAGGCGCACTCCGAGGTCGCCCGCCGCGAGGCGCGCGCTCGTCTCAGCGGCCTGCACGATCGGCGTCGCCACCGCCCGGAGCACGATCCAGGAGATCGCCGCGACGATCGCGACCAGCCCGATCCCCGCGATCCAGAGGGTCCGTTGCACGAACACGAGCGTCTGGTTGGCGTCCTGCAGGTCGTAGGCGAAGTAGATCGCGAACGGTCCGGCTTCCGGCACGTTCAGCTGCTGCCCGACGACGATCCCCGGCACCTCGCCGCCGTCGGCCACCGGCAGGGCCACGGACTGCCACGTCTGCCAGTCGTCTGACGCCTCCACACGCGCCTGCAGCTCCGGGCTCAGTCGATTCGCGCTCAGTCCCGCGGTGAAGCCGTTCAGTCGCACGCCGTCTGCTTCGGATTCGATCCGGAATCCGGCGAGCAGATCCGTGCTCGAGGTGCGTGCCAGGTTCGCCTGGATGCTGCTCCACAGGTCGGCGAGAGCGGCGGGATCATCGCTCACCTCGGCAACGTCGAGGATGTCCTGCGCCTGATCCACCGCGCGGCGGGCGTCCTCGAGGGCGACGTTCTTGCGCGAGACGAAGAGGTCGTTCTGGATCACGAGAGCCATCGTGACGCAGGTGATGAAGATCGCCAGCGAGGTCGCGAGCAGCGTGATCGTGAGCGTGCGGAAACGCAGCGAACGACGCCAGAGCGCGGAGAGCACGGTCGGCCATCCGCGCCAGTCGCGGATCACAGCGACGGCCGTCGTGGTCGCGGTCGTCGCGTCCATCGTGCGCCTAGCCGACGCTCCCGGCGCGATAGCCGACGCCACGCACCGTCATGACGATCTTGGGGTTGTCGGGGTCGAGCTCCACCTTGGCGCGAAGGCGCTGGACGTGCACGTTCACGAGCCGGGTGTCCGCCTTGTAGTGGTAGCCCCAGACCTGTTCGAGCAGCATCTCGCGGGAGAACACCTGCTGCGGCTTCGACGCGAGCGCCACCAGGAGCTGGAACTCCAGCGGCGTGAGCGCGATGGGCGTCGTGCCCCGACGCACCTCGTGAGCGTCGACGTCGACCGTGAGGTCGCCGACCTTCAGCTGCTCGCTGGTGGTCTGCGGCGTCGGACGCAGTCGGGTGCGGATGCGGGCGACCAGCTCCTTCGGGTTGAATGGCTTCACCATGTAGTCGTCCGCGCCGACCTCGAGGCCGCGGACGACATCCGCGGTGTCGCTGCGTGCCGTGAGCATGAGGATGGGGACGCCGGACTCCGCGCGGATGCGAGTGCAGATCTCGATGCCGTCCATGCCGGGGAGCATGAGGTCGAGCAGAACCAGGTCCGGCCGCTGCGTGCGCCACTCGTCGACCGCACGGGCCCCGTCGGCGCAGAACACCGGCTCGAAACCCTCCGTGCGCAGCACGATGCCGATCATCTCGGCGAGCGCGGTGTCGTCGTCGACCACAAGAATGCGTGAGGTCATAACTGTTACCTTATGGCACCGAGTCCCACCGCCCCCAGGTCTGCGCGCCACGTACACGGATATGACACGATGGGAGCGCTCGATGGAGGGAGAGCTGTGAGTGGTGCGACGTGGACCCCTGCCCCGAAGAAGGGCGTCATCCCTCTTCATCCGCTGACCTTCGGCATGCTGCTGGGGAAGGCCTTCGCGGCCCTCCGGCACAACCCGAAGGTGCTCTTCGGCTTCGCCGTCGTCATCCAGCTCGTCGTCGTGATCGCGACGGCCGGCGTGATGGGCGTGGTGCTCTTCACGACGTTCTCCCGCCTGGAGACCGTGTCGCCCTCCTCCCCCGACTTCGAGGCGGTGCTCGCCGGGACGATCGCGATCAACATCATCGCCGGGCTCGCCGTCGGTCTGACCTCGATCGCGTTCACGGCGATGATGCAGGGCGTCGTCGCCGCCGAGATCGGCTACGCGTCGATCGGCGTGAAGGCGACGCTCGGGATGCTGTGGCGCAAGATGGCCCCGTCGTTCTGGCGGCTCGCCGGCTTCGCCTCCCTGTCGGTGATCGCGGTGTTCGGATTGTTCGCGATCGTCGCCCTGATCATCGGGGCCTTCGTCGCGGGCGGGCTCGGCGGGAGCGTCGAGCTCATCGGGGTCGTCGTGCTGGTGGTGGTGCTCATCGGGCTGGCTTCGATCCCGCTGACCGTGTGGCTGACCACCAAGCTCCTGCTGGTCCCCTCGATCCTCGTGCTCGAGGGGGCGCGCTTCCGCGAGGCGCTCGTGCGCTCCTGGCGCCTGACCCGCGGCCGGTTCTGGGTCGCCTTCGGGGTCACCTTCCTCATCAGCCTCATCATGGGACTGGCGATGCAGGTGGTGAGCTTCCCCGTGGCGATGCTCAGCTCGCTCCTCGGAACCGTGGTCGCTCCGACCGGCGCGGCCGAGCCGAGCGCCGTCATCGGCTTCGTCCTCACCCTCATCGCACCCCAGATCCTGCTGCTCGTCCTCCAGGCCATCACGCTCGTCGTGCAGAGCACGGGATCGGCGCTCGTCTACCTCGACTGCCGGATGCGCTACGAAGGACTCGATCAGACGCTCATCGCGCACGTCGAGCGCCGCGAACTCGGCTGGACCGAGGAGCAGCTCGGCGACCCGTTCGCCGTCGATCCGTCGCGCGCCGTCACCAGCGCACCCCCTCCGCGACAGGTGCCGGAGCACGTCATGATGACCCAGGGCTACGGCTACCCGCCGTACGGGGTCCAGCCTGCGCCGCCGCAGGGCTACGCGCCGCAGCCATATCCGCCGCAGCCGTACCCGCAGCCGTACGCGCCGCCGTCCGGCGTTCCTCCCTATGCAGGACAGCCGTACCCACCGCAGCAGCCTGCCGGTGCGTCCCCGGCATCCTTCGCGCCGGCGCCGCCTCCCGCGCCTCCGGCACCTGCGGCTCCTCCCACGACACCCGCCCCGCCGACCGACAGCCCGTGGGCATCGCCGGCCGACGGCGGCTGGGCCGCTCCGGGCAGCGGTGACGGCACGGCATGATCCGACCGTTCGACGATCTGTTCGTCCCCGACGGGGACGAGGTGCGGCGCTGGGCCGAGGAGGAGCTCTCCGATCCCCGCTACGCCGACGCGAAGCCGACCTGGTTCGATCTCGTCGCCCGCGACATCGGCCGGTTCATCGCCGACCTCTTCACCTCGGACAACGGCGCCAACGTCGGACCCTGGGCGCTCATCATCGTGAGCGCCGTCATCGTCGCGGCGCTCATCACGGCGCTCATCATCTGGGGTCGCCCGCGCAGCTCTCGAGCCGTGCGGCGGGCACGGACCGACCTCCTCGGCGAGCAGGACGACCGCAGCGCCGCGCAGCTCCGCGCGGATGCCGAGCGCAGCGCGCGCGGCGGCGACTGGGACACCGCGACCGTCCTCCGTTACCGCGCCATCGCGCGCGGACTGCTGGAACGCGACCTCATCGATCCGGCTCCCGGCGCCACGGCGCAGTCGATCGCCCGGGAGGCCAGCGCGGTGTTCGCTGACGAGGCCGCTGCCATGCGCCGCGCCGCCGTGTCCTTCGACGACGTCCGCTACCTGCGGCATCCGGCGACCGAGGAGAGCTATCGCGACCTCGCGGCCACCGATGAGCGGCTGCGGACGCGGCGCCTCGAGGCGGTGCCCGCGTGACGGCCGTGGATCAGGCGGCGACGGGGACCTCCACCGCCGAGACCCGACCGCGGCGCGTGCGAACGATCGTGGGATGGCTGATCGTCGTGGCGCTCGTGCTGCTCGTCGCGTTCGTCGCGCTCCGTGTGAGCGCGAGCGGCCCCGGGGCCCGCGGCACGCTCGATCCGGAGGGCCGTGACGACTCCGGCGCCCTCGCCCTCGCCGAGATCCTGCGCGACCAGGGCGTGGAGGTCTCGGTCGTCCGCTCCCGCACCGAGGCACGAGCGGCTGTCGGCGACGACACGACCCTGGTCATGACGAATCCGTACACCCTCACCGACGACGCCCTCACCGAGCTGCTGGAGCCCGCCGACCGGATCGTCTTCCTGTCGTCGGGCACGCACCTGCTGAACGTGCTCGACATCGGCGAGAACGCGCCGGGGAGCTCCGCGCCCACCGACGCGGGCTGCGACGTCCCGGAGTTCGCCGAGGTCGGCACGATCCGCGCCGACCGGTTCTTCTCTCCCGCAGACGGGGTCGAAGGCTGCTTCGGCGACGCCGACGGCGCCGCGGTCCTCGTCGACGACGGCGCGGACCGCGACGTGCTCGTCGTGGAGGGCACGAAGCTCTTCAGCAACGCCTACCTCGCCGAGAACGGCAACGCCGCCCTCGCTCTCGCGCTCCTCGGTCAGACCGAGCGCGTCGTCTGGTACGTGCCGTCGTTCAGCGACACCGATATCGAGGGCCAGTCGCCCGACACGCTGGGAAGCCTCACGCCGCCGTGGGTCACCCCCGTCATCCTCCTGCTCTTCACGGCCGGGATCGCCGCAGCGGTCTGGCGCGGTCAGCGCTTCGGCCCGCTCGTCGCCGAGACGCTTCCGGTGACCGTGCGCGCCTCCGAGACCATGCATGGACGGGCGCGGCTCACGGCGAAGGCCGGAGATGCGCCGCATGCGGGCGAGGCGCTCCGCGACGGTGCACAGCGTCGACTCGCGCGCCGGCTCGGCCTCGCGGTGCACGCCGGTGCGGACGAGGTCGCGGATGCGGCATCCGACCGCCTCCGGATCCCCCGAGGCACGCTGCAGGCGCTGCTGGCAGGCCCGCTTCCCGCAGACGATGCCGCCCTGGTCGAGCTCGCACGTCGCCTCGACGAGCTCGAGGCCGCCGTCGAGGCGAGCACGCATACCACCAGGGGCGAGCCGTGATCCGCATCCGAACAGCCGTCCATCCATCCCCACGGAAGCCGAGGACACCACGTGACCGTTGACAACCATCCCGCCGACGACGCCGCGCTGCGTCAGGCCATGCACCGCGTGCGCACCGAGGTCGACAAGGCCGTCGTCGGTCAGGCCGGCACCGTGACGGGGCTGCTCGTCTCGCTCCTCGCCCGTGGACACGTGCTCCTCGAAGGCGTGCCCGGTGTGGCGAAGACCCTGGTCGTCCGCTCGTTCGCACGATCGCTCGGCCTCGACACCAAGCGCGTGCAGTTCACACCGGACCTCATGCCCGGCGACGTCACCGGGTCCCTCGTGTACGACGCCCGCACCGGCGAGTTCGACTTCCGCGCGGGGCCCGTGTTCACGAACATCCTGCTCGCCGACGAGATCAACCGCACGCCCCCGAAGACGCAGGCCGCGCTGCTCGAAGCGATGGAGGAGCGCCAGGTCTCGGCCGACGGGGTCAGCCGGCCGCTCCCGGATCCGTTCCTCGTCGCGGCGACGCAGAACCCGATCGAACACGAGGGGACCTACTCTCTGCCCGAGGCACAGCTCGACCGTTTCCTCATGAAGCTCGTGGTCGGCATGCCGGAGCGCGACGCCGAGGTCTCGGTGCTGCGCCGGCACGCAGAAGGCTTCTCCCCCGTGACCTGACCGGCGTCGAGGCCGTCGTGACGGCCGACGAGATCCGCGCGGCGCAGGCTGCCTCGGGTCGCGTCGAGGTCACCGACGACGTCCTCGGCTATGTCGTCGATCTCGCCAGGGCGACGCGCCAGTCCCCGTCCGTCGAGCTCGGCGCGAGTCCGCGTGCATCGACGGGTCTGCTGGCCGCCGCGAAGGCCTGGGCGTGGCTCAACGCCTCCTCCGCCGTGACCCCCGACCACGTCCAGACCATGCTGGTGCCGGTGTGGCGCCATCGCCTGCAGCTTCGGCCCGACGCCCAGATGGAGGGCGTGTCGGCGGATGCCGTGCTCACCTCCGTCGTGCAGCAGACCAGGGTGCCGATCTAGGTGTTCGTCACCGGCCGCCTCGCCCTCGCCCTCGCCGTGGGCGTGATCCCGCTCGTCGTCGCAGGACTCGCGGGCTATCCGGCGTACGCGGTGTTCGGCGGATGGATCGCCTTGTGCGTGCTGCTGAGCGGGATCGACATCGCCCTCGCGGCCAGCCCGCGCCGCGTGACGGTGACACGCCGCCTGCCGAAGCGCACCCGGATCGGCGAGCCGGTGCCGGTGAGTGTCGCCCTGCAGAATCACGGTGACCGCATGCTGCACGCGGTGATCCGCGACGCCTGGCAGCCGACCGCCGGCGCATCACCCGCTCGACAGCAGCTGAGCATCCCTCCCGGCGAACGCGCGCGGGTCGCGATCCCGCTGCTCCCCCGCCGCCGCGGCGAGCTGGTGAGCGAGTTCGTCATGATCCGCTCGCGCGGTCCGCTCGGTCTCGCCGGTCGGCAGGCGCGGCACCGGGTGCGCGGAGCGATCCGCGTGCTGCCCGCGTTCTCCTCGCGCAAGCATCTCCCCTCGCGGCTGGCCAGGCTGCGCGAGCTCGACGGGAACACGAGCATCCAGGTCCGCGGTCAGGGCACCGAGTTCGACTCCCTGCGCGAATACGTGCGCGGTGACGACGTGCGCTCGATCGACTGGCGTGCCACCGCGCGCGCCGGAACGACGATGCTGCGCACCTGGCGCCCCGAGCGAGACCGTCATGTGGTCATCATCATCGACACCGGACGCACGGCGGCCGCTCGGGTGGGCGACGGGACCCGCGTCGACGCCTCGCTCGAGGCGGCCCTCCTGCTCGCCGCTCTCGCCTCGCGCGCCGGCGACCACGTGCACCTGCTGATGTACGACCGCGTGGTGCGCGGCCGGGTCACGGGTGTCGACGGCACGGCGCTCCTCCCGGCGATGACCGATGCGATGGCCCCGGTTCACGCGCGCCTGGTCGACACCGACTGGCACGGCGCCTTCGCCGCGGTCCGCACGCTCACGACCCGCCCCTCGCTCATCGTGGTGCTCACGGCACAGGATGCCGCGGAGTCGGCCAGGGCCTTCCTCGGCGCCTTCCCGAACGCCTCCCGCGCGACGACGGTGCTGGTCGGATCCGTCACGGATGACGACATCGCGGATCTCGCCCGTCGGCGCGGCTCGCGCGAGGAGATCTATCTCGCCGCCGCAGCCGAGCGCACGCTCCGGGATGCGGAGAACGTCGCCGACGCGATCCGTCGAGCCGGGGGCGAGGCCATCGCCGCCGACCCGGAGGAGCTCCCGCCACGCATCGCGGACCGCTACCTCGAGCTCAAGGCCGCCGGTCGACTCTGAGCCGTCGGAGCAGGATCAGCCGGCGACGAGACGCGGAGTGCCGGCCTCGTATTCGACCAGGTCGCCCGACGCACCTCGACGGTGGGCACGTCCGCCGATCACGATCATGTAGATGAGGAACACGGCGAGCGCCGCCGCACCGATGCCGATCTTCACCGGCCACGGCAGCGACCAGCCGGTGACGAAGCCCTCGACGAGTCCCGCGAGGAACAGCGCGAACACCAGCCCGAGCGCGACCGTCGCGAGCGACCTGCCCTCTTCCGCGAGCGCCTCGCCACGCGAGCGGGCTCCTGGCGCCACCCACGCCCAGAAGATGTGCAGTCCGGCGGCCGCCGCGACGAAGATGCAGGTCAGCTCGAGCATGCCGTGCGGGAGGATGTAGAGCAGCATGATGTCGGCCTTGTCGTGCGCGGCCATCACCGCTCCGGACACGCCGAGACCCATCGCGTTCTGCACGAGCATCGCGATCGGCCAGATCCCGGTCACCCCGAAGAGCACGCACTGCATCGCGATCCACGCGTTGTTCGTCCAGACCATCCCCATGAACTCGGCTGCCGGATTCTCGGTGTAGTAGCCGGTGAAGCTCTCGTCGGCGTACTGCTCGAGCGCGGCGGGCGGACCGAGGGTCGCGATGAGCGCAGGATCGCTCGCGATCCACGCCGCGGTGCCGACGCCGATCGCGAAGAACGAGACCGCGATGATCAGCGTCGTCCAGCGCAGCCGGTAGAGGGCCGCGGGAAGCTGCAGGCTGAAGAATCGCGCGGTCTGCGTGAGGATGCTGTCGGAGGCGCCCGTGAGGCGGAGCCGCGCACGCACCAGGATCGTGGAGAGGTAGGCCCCCTGGGGCGACTCCCCCACCGAGGTCTTCAGCTCGGCGAGATCGGCGGATGCCGCGCGGTAGCGGACGATCAGCTCGTCGACGCCCGCCCCATCCAGGCGGGCACGGCTGAGCTCGTCCAGCCGCTCCCATTCGGCGCGGCGTGCATCAGACAGCGCATCGGCATCCACCTGATTTACTGTACTCATGTCCGTCCCGATCGATGCGTCCGACGAGGTGCTCTCCGGTGAAGCCGTCGCCATCGACGTGCAGCCGGTCGGCTTCCTGCTCCGCGCCCTGGGCGCCCTGATCGACATGGTGCTCGGCTTCGCCGTCTTCATCCTGTGGCTCTTCCTGCGCATCTGGCTGCTCGACGCCGGCGTGCTCGACGACGCCACCGACCGCATCGCGACGGTCGCGGCGCTGGTCGTCAGCTTCGTGGTCCTGCCGATCACCATGGAGGTGGCGATGAAGGGCCGCAGCCTCGGCAAGCTCGCGGTCGGCGGGCGCATCGTCCGCGTCGACGGGGGCGCGGCGGGGTTCCGCCACGCTTTCATCCGCGCCCTGCTGGGTGTGCTGGAGATCTATGGCACCTTCGGGGGCATCGCGGTGCTCACCGGCGCCTTCAACGCCCGGTCGCAGCGTCTGGGCGACCTCGTCGCCGGCACCTACAGCCAGCGTGTGCGCACACCGCGGCTCGTGCCGCTCGTCCCGATCCTGCCGCCCGAGCTCGGAGGCTGGGCGCAGATCGCTGACGTGGCACGGCTTCCGGACCGGCTCGCGCGACGCATCTCCCAGTTCCTGCAGAGCGCCCCTCGCATGGTCCCCGCCGCCAGGGCCAGGGTCGCGCAGGACCTGCTCACGGAGGCGATGCCGTACGTCTCGCCGATACCGCCCGCGCACCCGGAGGCCGTGCTGATCGGCATCACGGTGCTGCGCAGAGAACGTGAGCGCCGTGCGCTGGAGAACTCCGACCGACGGGCCGAGAAGCTCACCGGTCGTCGCGTCGGGGTCTGAGCAGAGCTCGTCCGCTGCCGCTCAGTAGCGGTAGTGCTCCAGCTTGTAGGGGCCGTCGACGGGAACCCCGATGTACGCGGCCTGTCCCTCGGTCAGGGTGGTCAGCTGCACGCCCAGGGCATCGAGGTGCAGGCGGGCGACCTTCTCGTCGAGCGCCTTCGGCAGTGTGTGGACGCCGGTCGGGTACGCCTCGATGTTCGTGAACAGCTCGAGCTGGGCGAGCACCTGATTCGTGAACGACGCGCTCATCACGAACGACGGGTGCCCGGTGGCGTTGCCGAGGTTCATCAGGCGCCCCTCGCTGAGGACGAGCACGCTGCGACCGCTCGGCATCCGCCATTCGTGCACCTGCGGCTTGATCTCGACCTTCTCCGCGCCGGGCAGCGCCTCGAGCCCTGCCATGTCGATCTCGTTGTCGAAGTGGCCGACGTTCGCGACGATCGCCAGGTGCTTCAGCGCCTGCAGGTGCTCGGTGGTCACGACATCGCGGTTCCCGGTGCCGGTCACGACGATGTCGACCTCGCCGGCCACGTCGAGCAACCGCGCCACCTGGAAGCCGTCCATCGCGGCCTGCAGAGCACAGATCGGATCGACCTCGCTGACGATGACGCGCGCACCCTGTCCGCGCAGCGCCTCGGCCGCACCCTTGCCGACGTCTCCGTATCCGCAGACGAAGGCGACCTTCCCGCCGATGAGCACGTCGGTGGCGCGGTTCAGGCCGTCTGGCAGGGAGTGGCGGATGCCGTACTTGTTGTCGAACTTGCTCTTGGTCACCGAGTCGTTGACGTTGATCGCCGGGAAGAGCAGTCCGCCGGCGGCCGCGAGCTCGTACAGCCGGTGCACGCCCGTCGTGGTCTCCTCGGTGACGCCGATGAGACCGGCGGCGACCTTCGTCCAGCGGTCGGGCGAGGAGGCGAGCGAACGACGCAGCAGATCGAGGATGATCGTGTACTCGTGCGCGGCGTCCGCCGCCGTCTCGGGGACGCCGCCTGCTTTCTCGAACTCCGCGCCCTTGTGCACGAGCAGCGTGGCGTCGCCGCCGTCGTCGAGGATCAGGTTGGGACCGTCGAACCCCTCGGCTGACCAGTCGAAGATGCGCTCCGTGCACGCCCAGTACTCCTCGAGCGTCTCGCCCTTCCAGGCGAACACCGGAACACCGGCGGGAGCGTCGACCGACCCCTCCGGACCGACGACCACGGCGGCCGCGGCCTCGTCCTGCGTGGAGAAGATGTTGCAGCTGGCCCAGCGCACCTCTGCGCCCAAGGCGACGAGCGTCTCGATGAGCACCGCCGTCTGGACGGTCATGTGCAGGGAGCCGGCGATCCGTGCGCCCTTCAGCGGCTGCGCCGCGCCGAACTCCGTGCGGAGAGCCATGAGCCCCGGCATCTCGTTCTCGGCGAGTCGCAGCTGGTGACGGCCGGCTTCGGCGAGGGACAGATCGGCGATGCGGTACTCGAACTCAGGCATCCTCCCATTGTTCCACTCCCCCTTCGTGGACCGCTCGTGTGTCAGAAGCGGATCGCGTCGATCACCTTCACCCGCAGCGCGACGAGCGCGGGGATGAAGCCGGACACCGCACCAACGATGACCGAGGCGACGAGGCCGATGAGCGCCGCCCGCATCGGGAAGGGCGGGACGTCCTGCATCCCGACGAACATCGACGTGAGGAGCCAGTCCGAGCGGAGCACCGCGACGACGATAGCGATCCCGATGGCTCCCGCGACGGTGGTGGCGACGAGGCTCTCCAGAAACACGGAGAAGAACACCCGTCCTGAGCTCGCCCCGAACGCACGGCGGACGCCAATCTCGCGCACCCGCTGCCGCATCGCGACGAGCTGGATGTTGATGAGGCTCAGCGCGCCGAGGGCGAGGATCAGTGCGGCGATACCGCCCGTCACCATCTCGAAGGTCGCCTGCACCTCCATCGTCCCCGGCTGAGCCGCCCAGTCCGACCTGCTCACCGAGACCGTCTGCCCCTCGGGCAGGCCCGCCCGGAGGTCCATCGCCAGCACCGGACCGATCTCGTCCGCCTGTTCCGGGCCGACCCAGATCTCGTACTGGGACCAGGCACCCTCGGGCAGCGCGTCCACTCGATCGCGGTAGCCGTCGTAGAGCAGATCGACGCGGAGCTCCTCGTCGCCGAATCCCTGCCGCGGGACCACGCCGACGACCTGGTAGGTGCCGCCCCCGGCCCCGGTCAGCGTCACGATCGGATGCTGGGTGAGGGGCACGCGTCCGAGGCGGTCCCACAGCGGCTCCGAGATGACCACGGCAGGCGCCAGCGCCTCGATGTCGGAATCGCGCAGCCAGCGCCCCTCCAGGAGCTGCTCGCGATGGATCTGCGAGTAGACCGGGTCCATCAGCCGCGCGTTGACGTCGGTGATGCCCTCGGGAAGCCGCACCCCGACGGTCATCCCCTGCACGATGCGCGCGGTGTGGCTGAAGGCGAAGCGCTCGCTCACCCGCTCGAAGCGCTCGTCGAAGTCGCCGATGTCGACCGGCTCGCCCTCTTCGCTGCTGACGCCGACGACGATGGTCGCGGCGCGGCCTCCCCACCGATCGGACTGCTCGGCCTGGTACTGCCGCTGATACTCGGAGATCGCGACGACCGCCGTGAGGGCTCCGACGGAGACGGCGATGCCGATCAGGCTGAGCAGGACGCGGAGCTTGTGGACGCGGATCTCCGCCCAGGCATCGGCCAGCGCGCCCAGGAACCCGGTCACGCGCTCGGACCGATCGGCGGAGCCGGCACCGGCGCCGCGAGCGTGGACGCCTCGAACGCTCGGCTGAGGTCGGCCGGCACGAGGGTGCCCGCGTCCAGCCGATAGTGGCGCCGGGCACGTGCGGCGACGTGCAGATCATGCGTGATCGTGACGAGAGCCGCGTCCGTCTCGGTGGCCACCTCGTCGAGGAGCGACATGACGGATGCCCCGGTGTCGATGTCGAGTGCGCCGGTGGGCTCGTCGGCGAGGATCAGCACGGGGCCGCGCACCAGAGCGCGGGCGATCGCGACGCGCTGCTGCTCGCCTCCCGACAGCCGATCGGCGACCTGGTCGACACGATGCCCGAGACCCACCCGCTCCAGCATGTCCGCGGCGATCTGCCGACGGTTCCAGAACATCCGCCCCTTCGCGTGACCGAGCGGCATCATCACGTTGTCGATCGCGGTTCGTCCCGGCAGCAGGTTGAACTGCTGGAACACGAACCCGACGTTGTCGCCGCGCAGGCGGTCCAGCCGTCCCGAGCGCATGCGGCGCACTTCGCGCCCTTCGAAGGAGACCGTGCCGGAGGTCGGCGCGTCGAGCATGCCCAGGATGTTCAGCAGCGTGGACTTGCCCGATCCGGAGCGCCCGACGATCGAGACGTGGTCGCCGGCGCTCACCTCGAGGTCGATGCCGCGCAGGATCTCGAGTCGCGAGTCGTCGGCCAGCAGCACGCTCTTCGCGACGTCCTGCAGAGCGACCAGCGTCACCAGTTCATCCCGCTGTCGCACTGCTCCACACCGGGCGAGACCTCGTAGCAGAACTCCTCGACAGGGGCCACGAAGCCCGGCACGAACTGCCGGATGCTGTCGCCCTCCTCCAGCCCCTCGGTCACCTCGACCATGACGCCGTCGTTGACCCCCAGCTTCACGGCACGTTCCTCCGGCTCTCCTCCGTCCCCGGCGTCGATCCAGACGTTCCCGGTTCCGGCGCCGCCCTGCACGGCTGTCACGGGGATGACCAGCGCGTCCTCGACCTGGCCGAGGGCGAGATCCATGGTCGCGGGGAGGCCGGCGAAGACCGTCTGGTCAACAGGGATGGCGCAGCGGACGCTCGCCGTGCCCTCGGCCCTCACCTGCACGCCCACACCCGTGCAGACGAAGGGAGCCGGGCCACCGGCGATCGTCACGGTGCCCTCGGTCGGCGCATTCACCAGGCGGTACAGCTGCACGGGCTCCACGGTGGCGAGCAGGTGGTAGCGCGCCGGGGTGAGGGTGTACGACTCGGTGCCGACGGACACCGCCTGCCCCTTGACGAGGGCGATCTCCGACACGTCGCCGCTCTCCGGAGCGAGCACGTCGATGTCCGCGCGGGGATCCTCCTGACGAACAGTGAAGAGCGCCTGACCCGCCGCGACCGTCGCTCCTTCGCCGACGTGGACGGCCGTGACGGTGCCGTTCAGCTCGCTCCGCACCCCGTACTTGTCATCCCTCGCGACGTTCCCGCTCAGGCTCAGGGCGTTGACGACCGAACCCCGCTCCACCGCCACGACCGGATCGGTGATACCCGCCTCCGGGCTGACGATGCTCTCGGCGCGATCAGGGAAGAAGGCGATCTTGACGAGTGCCGCAGCGCACGCCCCGAACACGATCACGAGAAGGAGGGGGAAGATCCAGCGTCGCCAGACGATCACGGCTGCCTTTCCGAACGCGCCGCTCTGACGGGCCCGCGGCCAGAGTACTCAGACGCGCTCTCCGGTCATCGCGACCTCGGCCGCGTGTCGCCGGGATGCGATCAGGCGCGAAGCGCCTCGTGCCGCACGACGATCCAGCCCGACGGGACCGACATGCGATCCGCATGAGGCGAGCACAGATCGTGAGCCTGCGGATCGTTCGGCGCGCCGAGCGGTCCCAGAGCGGCCATCTGGTCGCCGTAATCGTAGGTGAGCGTGGCCACCGCTTCTCGCGCGCAGCCGACCTTCGAGCAGAGTCGTCCGTCCATCACCGCAACAGTACGGCGCCACGGCGCGGGCCCGCGGATGCCGCGCCGCGCACACGCGCACCGCCTAGACTTTCGTCATGCCCCGCCGCCGTTCCGCCCGCACCTCTGCAGCCCCTCGGCGCGGCGCGCGGCACGGACGCCACGGGCGCCTCGGGCGCAGCGAGGTCGTCCGACCTCCTCTCGCTCCCCTCGACGGCCGACTCGACCGGTTCGACCTGACGGTGGGCACCGCCGTCGAGTTCCTCCGCGGCACCTGGCCGGAGCTGCAGGAGGTCCGATTCGAGATCGGCGCGATCCCGGCGTTCGACGCGACCGACGAGGTGCCGCGCTGGTACCTCGACCGCGAGAACAGTCGGATCGTGCTGTTCCGCCTGCCGATCGAGCGTCTCCTGCCGCCGGGGCACGATGACGCGGCGCATCGCCGGATGGCGATCGAGAGCGCCGTGTTCCGCGCTGCGGCCGAGTACGTCGGGCGTGAGCCCTGGGATCTCGGTCACGACCACTGATCCAGCGCCCTTCGGGGACGCCCCTCCGGATCAGGGGTAGACGGTGATCGACTGCTCGGCTCCGGCACCGGCCTGAATCGGGAGCACCGCGAGAGCGCCGGGTGCCGTCATGGTGACGGCGGCGTGCACGGTGGCCGAAGGGCGAAGCAGATAGCTCGTCCCCGGCTCCACGTCGGCGCTCACCGACTGCCCCGCGGGGACGATGATCTCCTCGTCGTCGCCGCCCTCGGCGGGCGCGAGCGACACCGTGGCATCCTCATCCGCGGTGTTCGTCAGCTGCAGCTGCGCGGTCGGGCCCCGCGGGACGGCGACCAGGACGTCGGCATCGAGCTCGGGAGCCGGCGTCACCCAGGCGAAGTCGGAATCCAGGCCGGCGCCGTCCTGCTGACGCACCGCGGCCACCACCGGGACGTCGGCCTCCACCTCGACCGAGTATGTGCCCGGCTCGAGTCCGCTCAGCGAGACCTCCGCGGGGGTCGCGGAGGAGAGCGGGACGGTGAACTCGTTCGCCACCTCGCGCGATCCGGTCGCCCGCACGACGATGCGCGCCTCCCCGTCCGCCTCCGGCGACAGCAGCCGCATGACGGTCATGTCGGCTTCATCGCCCTCGACGGGGAATGCCTGCACTCCGGCGAACACCACGTTCTTCTGCGCACCGGCCACCGCGTCCTGGAGGTCGATCCCCGCGGGGTCGAGCACGCGCACGAGCGAGGACTGCAGGACCGCACGCACCGGCGCTCCCGATGCGTTCACCTTGACGATGGGGGCCTCGTTCCCTGCCGCGATCGACGCGAGGGGAAGAGCGAGCTGCGTGCCGGCCGGCACGACCACGGTGCGCGCGCTGCGCGTCGTGCCGTAGACGGACAGTGTGACCGTCGTCGGGACCTTTCCGGCGTTGGCCAGGATCACGATGTCCTCGGTGCCGGTGCCGACGCTCCCGCCGACCAGCCAGGACTCCAAGCGCGGCTCGCCGCAGGCCAGGGCGGCGAACCCGGCGAGGTCGTCCTCCGCGATCGTCACCGATTCCGTCGCGGCGATCAGCGGCGCTGTGCGTCCTTCGACCGCGCCGGTGAGCACGCGGACGTCTCCGGCATCGGTCAGGTCAGGGCTCTCGAGTGTCGTGCTGGACGGTCTCCCCGACGTGCCGCCCTCGGTGAGGGTCGGCGAGGCGGCGGAGCGCATGTCCAGGGGCGCGGACGAATCCCGCCCGAGGGCGCGCAGATCGCCGTTGCAGACGAGGACCGTGTCGCCGGGCAACGGCGTGACCTGGACCTGCGCCGGGTCGTGACTGATCTCGGGCCACGGCGCATGGATGGCGGCGACGACACCGACCGCGCACGCGACGGCGACCGCGACCCCGGTGATGACGCGGGCGCTGGTGGCGGCGACTCGGAAAGCGCGTGTGCCGTTCATCGGTTGTCCTCCTCGGCCGCAGCAGCCGACGGCGCCTGATCGTCTGAGGACGGCTCGTCGTCTGAGGACGGCTCGTCGTTCGAGGGCGACTCGTCGTCCGGCATCGGCTCGTCGTCGGACGGCGACTCATCAACGGCCGGCGCGTCATCATCCGGCAGGGGCTCGTCAACCGGCGCGTCATCATCCGGCAGAGGCTCGTCATCCGGCGCGTCCACGCCGACGAGCGGGTCGTCGGAGATCGCGTCCTCGGTCTCGCCCGTCGCGACCGTGGGGACCGTCGCCTCGGCGACGCCGCGGACGGCATCCTCGTCCTCGCGATCCTCGGCGTGCCTCGGGAGCACGAGCGGCTCCTCCGGAACCCGGCCGACGATGCGGGACTGTGCACGGGCGGCCCGGCGCGACGCGCGCGTCGGGACCGACAGCAGCAGGGCGGCGAAGACGAACACGAGCTGCAGAGTGATCACCAGACGCGCGGTGCCCTGCTGTGCCTGTGTCAGCGCCTCCGGCGCGTCCGCGTCGGCCTCCAACCGCCACAGCACACCGCGTTCGGTGGTGCCGGCGTGGACGAACCCCGGACGCTGATCGATCGAGGTGACAGCCGTGGTCCCCAGGGCACGCGCCTTGTCGCTCTGCCCCCCGGGGAGCTGGGCGAGCAGCACGTAGCTGATGCCCTGCTCCGCGAGCTCGCCCGGAGCGTCGAAGTCACGCGCCGAGAGCAGGTCGACCGCGAGAGCGGTGATGTCGGCCCCCTGGGGTTCGACAGCAGTCGTCATCATGGTCGACTGGGCTCCGAGAGTCTCACTCGCTCCCCAGGCGACGTCGACGGCGAGACCGCCGTCGTCCTGGGGCGTGAGGACGAGCGTGGCGATCTGCTGATCTCCGGCGGCCTGCGCCGCGACATAGGCCGGGAGGGTCGAGACCGGACCGTTGGTGAGCGCCGAGCGTTCCAGATGGAAAGCAGTCAGGGCGGGCACCGCGCAGACCACGAGCGCGACCGCCGCGACGGAGGTGGCGACCAGGCGGAGCCGCGGGAGGGTGAGCGCGGTGTCGAGAGTGACGAGCGCCGCTCCCACGACGCCGATCCATGCGAGGCTCAGGCCCGAGCCCGGCCAGATCGCGACCGGATTGCCCTGCGTGAAGCCGACCGTGATGCCGACCGCGAGGAACGCGGTCGCGAGACCCGCCAGCGTCACCACGAGGAGCGTGATGCCGGCGCGCCAGCGCGGGGCGACCGCCGCGGCGAGGGCGAGCAGGGCGATGGGGGCGCACAGCAGCGGTGCCCAGGTGCCGATCACGGCCGGAGCGAAGATCGTCCATCCCGCGAAGTCGTTCGTCGGGAACCCGGTCGCGATCGCGAGGCGGCCTGCCG
Organism: Microbacterium sp. A8/3-1; assembly: GCF_040267695.1. Lineage (NCBI taxonomy): Bacteria > Bacillati > Actinomycetota > Actinomycetes > Micrococcales > Microbacteriaceae > Microbacterium > Microbacterium sp. A8/3-1. Next base: position 1,256,656 of record NZ_CP158357.1, read on the forward strand.
CGTCGGCCGTCGCCTGCGGGCCCGCCCAGAGGAAGCCGGGATCGCCGAGCAGAGCGAGTGGCGAGCCGTGCGCGAGCTGCCAGAAGACGAGCGGCGCGAACAGGAGCGCCGTCGGAAGCGGGAGCCAGAGCTGCCGACCCGCGCCGCGGAACTGCGCCGTCGCGAGGGCGATGCCGATCGCGATGATCCAGAGCAGCGCCAGGGCCGGTGCCAGTGACGGTGCGCACGCGACGACCGCGGCGAGCAGGAGCGATGCGGCGCCTGCGGCACCCCAGGACCGGTGGGCGACGGCGGCCGCATGGAAGAGCCACGGGAGCAGGAGATGAACGAGGACAGCACTCGGCCGCCCGTCGACGAGCGCCGTGAGGAAGGTCGGTGCCATCGCCCACGCCACGCCCGCGAAGATCCGGAGTCCGGCGCGGTCGGTGACGCGAGTGGCGGCGAACCACCCGCCGAGCACCGCGAGCGGGAGGGCGAGGATCCAGAGCAGCACCAGCGTGAACGACGGGCCGGCGGGCCAGAGCGTGCCGAGGACCGCGACGACGGCGGCGAACGGGTCGGCGGGACCGACGAGGTCGATGCCGACACCGCGGAGTCCCCACGCCGCATCGCTCCACAGCGCGGAGACCGTGTCGCGCAGCGGGAGCAGTGCACCGCCGCCGACCGTCGGCCACGCCAGCACCGTCGTGAACGAGGCGATGCTCACGACCAAGGCGGCCAGCACGGCCCACGCGCCACCGCCGGAGAAGAAGCGCAGCTCGCTGACCGCGCCGCCTTCGCTGCCGTGTCCGTCGTCGAGCCGGCGACGCAACTGCGACGAGGTGACCCGCAGCGGTGCGATGCTCGCCCAGGTGGACGAACGGAAGGAACGGATGCGGGCGCGCGAGCGCGCGACGGCGTTGACGCGCAGCATCGCGGTGAGTGCGGCGGCCCACTCGGGGATGACCGATTCCGGACGCTTGCCGATGAGGTGCGTGATCGATCGCCAGAGTGCGAGCGGGAGGAGCGCCAGCCAGTGTAGCGGCACGACGGGCGCCGGGGCGTACGCGAGACGGCGATGCAGCTGCGCGAGCCGTCGGACGTAGGCGCGACGCGAGCGGCCGGAAGGGAGCGCCGCGGGGCCGTCCGGAGAAGCGGAGATGCGCGCGGTCGGTGCGACCACGACGCGACCGCCGCCGAGTCGGGCGCGCACGCCGAGATCGAGCCCCTCGTCGGCCCCGGCGAGACCCGGATCCGGACGCAGCGCGTCGCGGACCTCCCCGCGGATGAGGATTCCGCGGATGTCGGATCCGAGCGCATCGTCCATGCCGTCGTGCTGACCCTGGTCGAGCTCCCCCGCCGCCAGCTCGACCGAACGGCCGAGCGTGGTCATCGTCACGCCCAGGGAGACGATCTCACGCTCGTTGTCGGTCGCGACCAGCTTCGGAGCGACGATCACCGCCGACGGCGAGCGCTCCAGCATCCCGCTGAGCCTTTCGAGGGCGCGCGGATGGGGCGCCGTGTCCTGGGCGAGGAGCCAGATCGCGGTTCCCTCGAGGACGCGGGGGCGTGCGAGCTCCACCGCCTCGGCGAACGACGTCGTCGCGCGGGCCTCGATGATGCCCTCCACCGTGCCGGCGACCGTCTCGCTCTCGCGCGCGGTCGTCGCGTCGCCGCACATGACGAGGGTCACGGCGGCCGGAGGTGTCGTCTGAGACCGCACGGCGTCGAGAGTGCGGAGGAGTTGCGCGCGGGCAGAAGATCCGGGGCGCGCGACGATGATGGCGTGAACTCGGGCTGGCATGACGTGGTCAGCCTAAGCGCGCGATCCGCGCCTCCCGGGCAGTGGACGCGGCGCGCCCGCGAAGCGGAAGGCGATCAGCTCGCGCGGCGCTTGAGCTTCCGGCGCTCGCGCTCGGAGAGTCCGCCCCAGATCCCGAAGCGCTCATCGTTGTTGAGCGCGTATTCGAGGCATTCGCCGCGGACATCGCACGTGGTGCAGATGCGCTTCGCGTCTCGTGTCGATCCGCCCTTCTCCGGGAAGAAGGCTTCGGGATCGGTCTGCGAGCAGAGAGCGTCGCTCTGCCAGGCGAGGGCGTTGTCGTCTTCGGCGTTCGGCTTCCGAACCCCCGGCACTCCGAGGTTGATCGGATCGACGAACCAGTTCTCCGGTACGTCGGAACGGTATCCCGTCATCTCGATCTCCAACCCTGTCTCCGCCCCCCGGCGGGCCGTGCTCGTACCTAATTACACCCGTGTCATTCGCTCCGGTCAAGTCGCGGATCGTAAACCCTCAAGCGGTTCTTTAAAGTTCTTGAGTGTTCGTCGGCGTGTCGCGCCCGGGCGACGCGAGGAACACCTCGCCGGCTCCGGACAGCGTCACCGCGCCCTCGTCGGGCGTGGCGAAGACCACTGCACCGACGGGCACTCGTCGAACCTCTCCCGCGGCGGAGGAGACGGCCACGTCGCCCGCGGTCGCCAGCACCATCGTCGGCCCCGTGACGTCCCACGTCAGGGGCGCACCGGTGAGGGAGACCCGCTCGAGGGCGAAGTCGGGGATCGGCACCGGATAGGCCGTGACGGCGCCGTCTCCGGACGGACGCAGCACCGGCACCTCTCCGGAGGAGGTGTCGAGGATCGACAGCAGCTCGGGCACGTCGATGCGCTTGGGGGTGAGACCGCCGCGGAGCACGTTGTCGCTCGCGGCCATGATCTCGACCCCGAGCCCCGAGAGGTAGGCATGCAGCAGGCCGGCGCGCAGGAAGACTCCTTCGCCGCGGCGCAGGACGACATGGTTCATCAGCAGGGCGACGACCACTCCGGGATCCGCCGGGTAGTTCGCGGCCACGCCGGCGATCGCCCGGATCGTGGTGCTCCACTCCCCTGCGATTGCACCCGTGCCCGCTGCGGCGGTGCGCACCGCCGCGATGATGTCATCGACCTCGCTCTGCGCCTCGCCTCCGAGCAGCCACCCGATCACCGTGCGGAGGACATCGCCATCGCCGCTCAGCCGCGCACGCAGCGCCGCCACACCCGCACTGTCGCCCAGAGTGTCGAGCAGAGCGAGGGTTCTCGCCACCGGACGCAGGCCGCTGAGCGACTCGAAGGTCTCGCTGAGCGCCACGATGAGCTCCGGCTTGTGATTGTCATCGCGGTAGTTGCGTCGCGGATCGTCGTCCGCGAGACCGCTCTCCCGCGCCCAGCCCTCACGCGCCTGCGCGATCGTCGGGTGCACCTGGATCGACAGCGGCGTGCCGGCCGCGAGCAGCTTGAGCAGGTACGGCAGCGTGCCCCCCGTGATCTGGTCGAGGGTGCCGCCGCCCTCGACGTCCGCCGGGTCACTCGGATGGTCGCCGAACCAGACCTCGGCCTCGGGTGCGCCCGAGGGGACACGGCCCTCGAGCTCGGCGAGCAGGGAGTCGGATCCCCAGGCGTAGTCACGGGGCGCGTTCGTGAGGCTGAGCAGCATGGATCCCAGCGTAGAGCCGCACGGCGGCGCTCAGCGACGCACGAAGCGCGGCGCGGTAGCCTGAACGCGATGGCTCAGTACACCAAGCATCCCGTGGCGCCCCCGCCCACCGCGCCGGAGCGCGAGTCGACGGGGCACCTCCTGCTGCGCGCCTACGTGATCCTCGTGCTCTTCGTGACATTCGCGCACTCGGCCGTCTACAACCTGCTCGGGATGATCGGCGCCGGGATCGTCCTCGTGGTCTTCACCCTCGCCACGCTCGCGATCGGCATCCCGATGCTCGCGCGGAACCGACCGCAGCCGTTCCGCTGGCGGCGGCTGCCGTGGTCGGCGCTCGGATACACCACCCTCGCGCTCGTCTCCGTCGCCTGGTCGCAGTGGCGCGGGCCGACCCTCCTCACCTGGGTGCTGCTCGCCGCCGTCACCGTCAACGGCCTGTTCATCGCGCACGTCCTGACCTGGCACGAGATCGTCCGAGCGCTGTCGTCCGCGTTCAAGTGGATCCTGGGACTCTCCCTGGCGCTCGAGCTCTGGGTCTCACTTGTCATCCACGGCCCGCTGCTGCCCAACTTCGCGACGCTGCCGGACGGCGAGCTCGACCCGCAGTGGTACTGGGTGCGCGACAACCTGTTCGACGGCGGTCGCATCCAGGGCATCGTCGGCAACGCCAACCTGCTGGCGATCATCTCGCTCTTCGCGATCATCACCTTCGGCGTGCTCTTCGCGGCACGCGCACGCTGGCGCACCACGCTCGCGATGTGGGCGCTGCTGGCCGCCTATTTCCTGTTCCGCACGTCGTCCGCCACCGCGCTCGTCTGCGCCGCGGCCGCCGCTGTCGTCCTCGCGGTCGCGCTGGTCATGCGCCGCGCAAGCACTCCCGGAGCGCGCAACCGCGTCTACGTGATCGCGATCGGCGGCACCGCCCTGGTCGCAGCAGCAGTGTGGCTGGTCCGTGCGCCCCTGCTCGCGCTGCTCGGCCGGAGCTCCGACCTCACGGGGCGCTCCGACCTGATCTGGTCCAAGGTGCTCGAGCGCGCGGGCGAGCATCCGCTCTTCGGCAACGGCTTCTCCAGTCCCTGGATCCCGACGGACCCCGCGTTCGACGGCTGGATCATCGACCACGGCATCACCGTCTTCCACGCGCACAACATGTGGCTCGACGTGCTGCTCCAGCTCGGTGTCCTCGGTGTCATCCTCATGGCGCTGGCCTACGTGAGCCTTCTCTGGCGCTCCTGGTTCTTCGCCGTCGATCGCCCGCGCTGGGACCTCGAGGCCGCGCGTCCGTTCTCCCCGCTCACCCTGCTCCCGAGCCTCTTCACGATCGTCCTCCTCGTTCAGGGGCTCTCCGAGTCCACGCCGATCATGCTCTGGGGCTGGATGCTGCTGGTGCTGCTCTCGTTCAAGCTCAAGTCGGTCCCCCTGGTGGGCGTCGGCGAACGCGATCTCCTCTTCGAACGCGGCGCGCGCCAGCGGCGGGTGCCGTGACGCCGATGCGCCCGATCGTGCGCCTTCTCGGGTCCGTCGAGATGGCGAGGGCGTTCACGCTCGCCGCTCTGACGGCGGTCTTCGGATCGTTCGCGATCGGACAGATGACGTCGCCGGTCACTCTGGCCGCCGTCATCACGGCCCTCTGCCTTCTCGGCGGGGCGATCCTCTGGGTCCGCCGCGAGGAGCTGTCGCCGCTGCGCATCGCGCCCTCCTCGCTCTTCGCGTTCCTCTGCTGGGCATTGGTGAGCCTGGTCTGGACGACCGACCGCTCCGACACGGTGTTCGGCTGGCTGTCCCTGTTCGGATTCGCCTTCCTGGCGATCACGGTCGGTCACATCCGCGACACGCTGCAGACCGTCCGTGCGATCGGCGACACGCTGCGCGCGCTGCTGGCCATCTCGCTCGGCATCGAGATCCTCTCCGGGATCCTGCTCGACGTCCCGTTCGCGTTCCTCGGAATCCAGGGGAATCTCGCCGCGGGCGGCCCGATCCAGGGTCTCTTCGGCAGCCGCAACATGCTCGGGTTCATCGCGGTCATCGCACTGATCACGTTCGTGATCGAGTGGCGCACCCAGTCGGTCAACCCGCCGCTCGCCGTGACGTCCGTCGCCCTGGCCGGATCCCTGGCCTTCCTCTCGTCCTCCCCGACCGTGCTGGTGCTCGCCGTCGCCGTCGGCATCGTGACGGTCGCGCTGACGATCGTGCGACACGCGTCGCCGGAACGACGCAATCTCGTGCAGTGGATGCTGGGCATCCTCGTCACTCTCGCGCTCGTCGTGGCGTTCGCGCTGCGCCATCAGATCATCGCGCTCCTCGACGCCGGCTCCGACTTCTCGATCCGCGCCTCGCTCTGGAACACGATCCTCGACTTCGTCGCCGTCAAGCCGATCCAGGGCTGGGGATGGTTCGGAGACTGGGCGCGGGGCGAGTACCCGTTCACGTACATCAACTTCCAACTGGACGACCGTCATCAGAGCGCGCTGAACGGGTTCTTCGACGTGCTCCTGCAACTGGGAGCCGTCGGTCTCGTGCTCTTCCTGCTGCTCGGCGGGGTGGCGCTGGTGCGCTCCTGGCTGGTCGCCAGCGTGCGCCGGTCCGTCGTCTACGCATGGACGCCGATCACCCTGGTCACACTCGCGGTCGACTCGATGTTCGAGAGCTTCACGATCGTCGGCGCCGGGTGGTTCATGCTCGTGCTCTGCGCCCTGCGCGCCGGTCAGTCCCGGTCCTGGCGCGAGAACATCGACGCGGCGCACACCAGCTCGATCCCGACGCTCCGCCCGCAGGCGTGACGCGGCCGGAATGAGCCCGGCTCAGCGCAGAGTGACGAGCTTCTCGGCCCAGGCGATGGCGTCGCGCACGCCGTCGTCGACGGAGCGCTCCGCATGCCAGTCGAGGACCTGCTCGGCACGATCGACGATCGCGAAGGCGCCGGCCTGATCGCCCGGACGGCGACCCGTCTCGACGACGGCGAGAGGTTCGCCGGTCACGCGTTCGAAGGCGGCGACCAGCTCGCGCACCGTCACACCGTCGCCGGTGCCGAGATTGATGACCTGATACGGCTCTTCCGCGGTGGCGACCTCGTCGAACCTCTGCACCGCCGCGACGTGCGCGAGCGCGAGGTCCCAGACGTGGATGTAGTCCCGCAGACCCGAGCCGTCGCGCGTCGCCCAGTCGGTGCCGGTGATGGTGAACGGCTCGCCGGCGGCATGCGCCTGCATGATCTTGCCCAGCGCGTGCGAGGGCGCGGGATTCTGCTGCCCGGTGCGCAGCTGCGGGTCGGCGCCGATGGGGTTGAAGTAGCGGAGCGCGATCGCACGGAAGTCGCCGGCGGCGGCCGCGTCGTGCAGGATCTGCTCGACCATCGCCTTCGTCGTCGCATAGGGGCTGGACGGCGCGAGCACACCGTTCTCGTCGACGCCTTCGCCGCTCTCGCCCGCGTAGACGGAGGCGGAGGAGCTGAAGACGATGCGCGCGATGCCCGCGTCGCGAAGGCGCTGAAGCAGGAGCACCGTCTTGCCGACGTTGGAGTCGTAGTAGCCGAGCGGATCGGCGACCGACTCCGGGACGACGGCACGGGCCGCGCAGTGCACGACCGCGTCGATGTCGGGATGGTCGGAGAGCAGCTGATCGAGCAGCGCCGCATCCGCGATATCGCCGACGTAGAGGTTGCGGCCGTCGCCGAAGGCGCGGAGGCCCTTGGAGAGATCGTCGAGGATGACGACCTCGTTGCCGGCCTCGATGCATGCCGTCGCGACAGTGGACCCGATGTAGCCGGCGCCGCCGGTGATCAATACCTTCATCGCGCTCAGTCTAGCCAGCCGTGCGGTCGGGTCGCGGCGCGGACTCTCCGCAGATCCGAAGGAGACGGACGGTAGGCTACTCACTGCTCATCGAGTCGCGCGCTGTCCCGCCACAGCGGTCTGCGGCACCAACATCGGAGAACTACCCAGTGGCCCACGTCCTTCAGAACGTCGTCTTCCCACTTGATCGCGACCCCGATCTGCTTCCCCTCTACGCCGACCCCGAGACCTGGTCGGTCATCGAGAACGAGCCCGTGCGCGTGTCGAACCGGGCGCACCTCGGCAACATCCTCGGCCGCCACCGTGCGCGCATCGTCGCCGGGCGGCGCGTGTCGCTCGGCACGTACTTCAACGCCTTCCCCGCGTCCTACTGGCAGCACTGGACCAGCGTCAGAGAGGTCCGGCTCACCGTCCGCACGACGGGACCCGCGACGATCCTCGTCTATCGCTCCAACGGCTCCGGCATCCGCCAGCGCGTTGCGACCCGCGAGGTGACCGGAGAGGCGACGACGACCTTCGATCTCGAGCTCACGCAATACAGCGACGGCGGCTGGATCTGGTTCGACATCGTCGCCGACGAGAAGCCGGCGGTGCTCGAAGGCGCGGAGTGGACGACCGAGCAGGAGCCCGCGCGCTCGGGCAAGGCGTCGCTCGGCATCACCACCTACAACAAGCCGGACTACTGCGTCGAGACGCTGCGCGCCCTTGCGGCCTCTCCGGACGCCCTGGAGTTCGTCGACCGCATCTTCCTGGTCGACCAGGGCTCGCAGCTCGTCTCCGAGCAGGACGGCTTCGACGAGGTCGCCGAGAGCCTCGGTGAGACGCTGCAGGTCATCCGCCAGGAGAACCTCGGCGGCTCCGGCGGATTCGCCCGTGCCATGCACGAGACGCTGCAGCGCCCGGAGAGCGACTTCGTGCAGCTGCTCGACGACGACGTGCGCCTCGAGCCCGAGTCGCTGCGCCGCTCGATCGTGTTCGGTCAGTACGCGACCACGCCGGTGCTCGTCGGCGGGCACATGTTCGACCTGCTCGACCGTCCCAAGCTCCACGGCTGGGCCGAGGTGGTCGATGAGAACCCGTTCATGTGGCGCAACCTGTACCAGGAGAAGATGCCGCACGACTTCGGCGTGTCGAACCTGCGCCAGTCGACGCTTCTCCACATCCGGATGGACGCCGACTACAACGGCTGGTGGATGTGCCTGATCCCCCTCGACGTGATCCGGGAAGTGGGCCTGGCCCTCCCCGCCTTCATCAAGTGGGACGACGCCGAATTCTGCCTGCGTGCCGGCGAGGCCGGGTTCCCGACGGTGTCGATGCCGGGCGTCGCGCTCTGGCACGTCTCCTGGGTCAACAAGGACGACACGATCGACTGGCAGGCGTACTTCCACGCCCGCAACCGGATCGTCGCCGGACTCCTGCATTCCGGCGCCCCTCGAGGAGGGGCGCTCCTGAAGCACAGCAGGCGCGTCGACCTCAAGCACCTCATGATGATGCAGTACTACCCCGTGGCGCTGCGGGCCCGCGCTCTGCGGGACATCCTGTCCGGGCCCGACCACATGCGAGGCAACCTGGCCACGGCCATGCCCGCCGCGCGCGCGCTCGCCGCCGAGTTCCCGGAGACGGTCGTGCACCGCGATCCGGCCAGGGTCCTGCACTCCCGCCGCGGCCGCCGCGTGTTCCAGCAGCTGTCGAACAACGATCTGGACAACCCGAAGGGGATCCGGTTGCGCGTGTTCACGATGCGCACGCTGGTCTCCCACTGGCTCCACCGGCCGCACCCCGCGAACCTGACGCAGCCCGAGGTCGAGTTCGGCAAGGAAGACGCCCGGTGGTGGCGTGTCCCGTCGTTCGACAGCGCCCTCGTGAGCGCGGCGGACGGATCCGGCAAGAACATCTACACGCGCGACCGCGGACAGTACCGCCGCATGCTGCGCGAGAGCGTCCGACTGCACGCCGAGCTCCGTCGCCGGTGGCCCCAGTTGCAGAAACAGTATCGCGAGGCTCTCCCCGAGCTCGTCTCGCCCCAGTCCTGGCAGCAGATCTTCGAGGAGAAGGCATGACCGCGGCGCCCGCTGCATTCGACCCCAAGGCCGCGACGATCGTGATCGTCACCTTCAACCGTTCTCACCTCCTCTCGGGCCTGCTCACGAGCATCACCGCGATGGACCCGAAGCCCGGACATGTCGTGATCATCGACAACGCGTCCGCCGACGACACCACCGCCGTCGTGGACTCCTTCCGCGAGGGGATCGGCACCGAGATCGTCTACCGTCGCCTGGAGACCAACACCGGCGGATCCGGTGGCTTCAGCGAGGGCATGCGCACGGCGTACGAGCTCGGATCCGAATGGATCTGGATGATGGACGACGACGTCGAGGTCCTGACCGACGGCCTCGCCAAGATGGGCAAGTGGGCGCCGCGGTTCAAGAGCATCCAGGGCCGCCGCATCGACTACGACGGGAGCGAGTTCTACTGGCAGTACCGCATCGCGGAGCGCATGGGGATCCCGATCCCGTTCGCGCCGTCCGGATTCGACGCGTCCGCCTACAAGGAGATGAACAGCGGATGCTTCGAGGGCATGTTCATCCACCGCTCGATCGTCACGCAGATCGGCCTCCCCGACCCGAGGTTCTTCATCTACTGGGACGACCAGATGTACGGGTGGCTCGCCTCGCGCCGGACCACCGCCGTCATCGTGGACGAATTCGTGCTGCGACGCACCCGTGAGATCAAGCAGTGGGACATGGGCATCCGTCACATGAACGCGTCCAGCAACGCCTACCGGTACTACATCATGCGCAACCGCGGATTCATCAAGCAGTACTACCGTGTGCACGGCGTCTACAACCCGGTCCTGTTCGGTCTGGGAACCGCTGCGACCTTCGCCAAGGAACTGATCCGTCTCGTCTTCGTCGAGCGGACGGTCCGCGGCACGAGCAACCTCTTCCGCGGCATCCGTGACGGCGGCAAGGCCGGTCGCGACCGCACCTGGCAGCCCATGGAACCCCTGGAGGCATGATGACGGACGAGCAGCAGCCGGAACTGCGGTGGGCCCCTCTCCCCGCGCCCCCGAAGCGCACCGGCCGGATCTGGCTGATCGTCGGCCTCTCGGTCGCCGCTCTCGCGATCGTGGGCGTGCTGCTGTTCCTGTTCCTTCCGCGGGGTGATGGCCCCACGCCCGGTGCGAGCCCGTCAGCCACGCCGTCGGCCTCACCGAGCGCGACGCCGACACCGACGCCTTCGCCTTCCGCCACACCCGCGCCGTCGCAGACGCCGATCGTGGATCCTCCGCCGGCGAGCGACCCGACGGTCGAGGTCTTCCGCGGACAGGTGAGCGGTTGGCTCAACGACGCGCCTCGCGGGCTCGACATCATCACCGGAGCCAACGGCCCCGACGCGCTTCCGGTCGTCGAGACGCTGCAGCAGGACGTGCAGCGCCTGTCGGACGCACAGCCGCCCTCGTCGATCGCCGACGGATGGCGTGACGGGCTCTCGGTGTACTCGCAGCGGCTGACGGACCTCCAGTCCGCGCTGACGGTCGGCGCCGCTCCCGCCGAGACGATCGATGCCGCCCGCGCGGCCGTGCAGGACCTGCGCGCCCTCGTCGGACTCTGAGCCCGGTCGTCGCCGGTCAGGAGTTGTAGTCGGCGTTGTACCGCGCCAGCACGTCGGCGATCGGCGCATCGAGCACGAGCTCGCCCTTGTCGAGGTAGAGACCCCGAGTGCAGAAACGGCGGAGGTCGCGCTCGTTGTGGCTCACGAAGAAGAGCGTGCGCCCCTCGGCGAGCAACTCGTCGATGCGCGTGTAGCACTTCTCGCGGAAGGCCTTGTCTCCCACCGCGAGCACCTCGTCGACCAGGAGGATCGGCTCGTCGAGCTGCGAGACCACCGAGAACGCCAGGCGCACCTTCATGCCGTTGGAGAGGTGCTTGTAGGGAGTCTCCTCGAACCCGGCCAGCTCGGCGAAGGCGATGATGCCGTCGTACCGGCGGGAGACCTCCTCACGCGACATCCCATGCAGTCCTGCCGTGAGCCGCACGTTCTCGCGCACGGTGAGGTCGCCGACGAAGCCGCCGGTGATCTCGATCAGCGGAGCGACTCCCCCGTTGACCGTGACCGTTCCCGTGTCGGGCAGGAGGACCTTGGCGACCAGACGGAGGAGCGTCGACTTGCCCTGGCCGTTACGCCCGACCACGCCGATCGACTCCCCCGGCTGCACCGTGAACGACACGTCGCGCAGGGCCCAGAACTCCCCGGGACGCGAGCGCCGCGACGCGCCGGAGAAGAGATCCTTGAAGCTGCGCCGTCCTCGACGGTTCCGTCGGAAGTGGACGCCGAGACCCTGGACTTCGATGGCCGCGGACATCACAGCTCCTTCAGCACGGGGCGCTCGAGGCTCCGGAACGTCCAGATGCCCAGGGCGAGGATGACGATGCACATGACGGCACTGATCACGACGGGAGTCGTCTGCCAGAGCTCCGGGAAGAACCCGACCCGGTAGAGGGTGAAGATGCCCGCCAGCGGATTGAAGGCGCCGATGGTGTCGAACGGCGCCGGCAGGTCCTGGAAGCTGTAGATCACGGGCGAGGCGTAGAAGAGCGCGCGCAGGATCAGCGCCGTCGTGCGCTCGAGGTCGGCGTAGAGCACGCAGAGCGGCGCGACGAGCAGGCCGAGGCCGACGAGCAGCGTGATCTGCATGAGCATCGCGACGGGGAACCACAGCAGCATCCAGTTGACGGTCGCCCCGCTGAACACCGCGAAGAGCACGAGCACGGGAATCGAGAAGAGGAACTCGATCCCCTTGCTCAGCACGATGCGGTTCACCCAGATGGACCGCGGGATGGCCGTCGACCGCACCAGGCGCGAGTCCTTCTTGAACGCCCTCGTGAAGTCGGACACCGAGGTGTTGAACCACACCCAGGGAAGGAGCGCCACGATGAGGAACACGATGTAGGGATCCTCACCGACGGTGCGGTGGAAGACCTGAGTGAAGACGAACCAGTAGATCGCGCTCATCACGAGCGGATCGAGGACGGACCAGAGGTAGCCGAGGGAGCTCGTCGCGTACCGGACCTTGAGGTCGCGGGCCGACAGCAGCCACAACGAATGCAGATAGCGCCGGGGCGTCCCGGGCGCCCCGACAGCAGCGTGACTCACGATGTCGAGTCTAGGAGAGAGTGTTGTTCCAGAGCGACAGCGCCGAGCCGATGGCCATGTGCATGTCGAGGTACTGGTAAGTGCCGAGGCGTCCGCCGAAGTGCACGTCCTGCTCGCCCTTGGCCAGTTCGCGGTACGCCAGCAGACCTTCCCGGTCGGTCGGCGTGTTCACCGGGTAGTACGGCTCGTCCTCGCGGTTCGCGAAGCGCGAGAACTCGCGCATGATGACCGTCTTGTCCTGCGCGAAGACGTCTTTCCGCTCCGGGTGGAAGTGCTTGAACTCGTGGATGCGCGTGTAGGGCACATCCATGTCGGGGTAGTTCATGACCGGCGTGCCCTGGAAGTCGCCGACGTTCAGCACCTCCTGCTCGAAGTCGAGCGTGCGCCAGCTGAGCGCGCCCTCCGCGTAGTCGAAGTAGCGATCGACGGGCCCCGTGTAGACGACGGGCACCTGACCGACCGTGGCCTTCTTGCTCAGGGGCTGCGAGTCGTCGAAGTAGTCGACGTTCAGCTTCACCTCGATGTTCGGGTGATCCGCCATCCGCTCGATCCACGCGGTGTAACCGTCGGTCGGCAGACCCTCCCAGGTGTCGTTGAAGTACCGGTTGTCGTAGGTGTAGCGCACCGGGAGGCGGCTGATGATGTCACCGGAGAGCTTGTGCGGATCGGTCTGCCACTGCTTCGCGGTGTAGTCCCGGAAGAACGCCTCGAAAAGCGGGCGTCCGACGAGCGCGATGCCCTTCTCCTCGAAGTTCGCCGCCGTCTTGGCATCGAACTCCCCCGCCTGCTCCTTGACCAGCGCGCGCGCCTGGTCGGGGGTGTACGCGGACTGGAAGAACTGGTTGATCGTGCCGAGGTTCACCGGCATCGGGAACACGGTTCCCTTGTGCGTCGTGTACACCCGGTGCACGTAGTTGGTGAAGGTCGTGAAGCGGTTCACGTACTCCCACACCGTCGGGTTCGAGGTGTGGAAGAGGTGCGCACCGTAGCGGTGGACCTCGATCCCGGTCTCGGACTCCGCCTCGCTGTAGGCGTTGCCGCCGATGTGGTGACGACGATCGATGACGGTGACTTTGCGGCCCGCTTCTGCTGCGCGCTCCGCGATGGTGAGGCCGAAGAAGCCCGACCCGACGACGAGAAGATCCATACCTGCAATCGTATCGGCGCGTAGCTGGGAGCTCAGTCGCGGACGATCGGACCGATGACGTCGGCCAGCATCGGAGCGAACCGACGGACGTAGTCGAGGTTCAGATGGTCCGCGTCGTAGAAGACCGCCGTGCCGCCGATCGCGGCGTAGCACCGCGCCTCGTCGCAGAAGGAAGGTCCTGCGTCGAAGGAACGGATCGACGGATCGGCGGCCGCGGATGCCGCGAGCAAGTACGGATCGGCCGGTTGCGCCTCGGCGATCGGCACCGCACACGCCAGCGGGTTGCGCGCGTTGACGAGAAGACAGTCGGGCGAGCGCACCTCGCCGTTGAACGGCACGCCGCCGAGGGCGACCACCGTCACACCGGCATCGGCCCAGGCGCGCCACGTGCGCTGCAGGCCATCGGCGAACTGATCGGTCTGCGGGCGGTCGGAGCCGTCGTCCACGAGCTGCACGCGCCCCGCCGAAGACGTGAGCACGACGTCGGGTGCAGCCTCGACCACCGCGGCCTGCACGGCGGACGACCACGTTTCGCACCGCTCCTGCTCCGCGGCGGTCGCGGGCTCGCGGAAGCCGATGAACGGCGCATCGATCACCGGACACCCTCCCCCGAACGACGTCGTCACGATCCATCCCTCCGTGCGGGCGAGGTCGAACACCGCGCCCTGCCACTGCTGCGCGTGCGAATCGCCGACGAGCCAGACCGTCGGCGCATCCGCGGCGCCCGCACTGAAATCGCACACCACCGTCGCCGTGGTGTCCCCGAAGGGGAGCAGCGCGGGATCGGCTCGGCACTCGTCGGGCACGGCGAAGTAGGCGTTCCCCGGACCCATGACCACATCCGTCGCAGGCCCGAACCTGTCAGGACACGCCGCGCCCGGATCCATCGCCTGCGGGCCGACACATTCCTCGATGGTCACGCTCACGGGCGGAACGTCCGCCGCCGAGACTGCTCGGCCGGCGAGCACCAGCCCGCCGCCCACGAGCGCTATGGCGACGACCGCACCCAGCATCGCGAGGAGGGTGCGCCGCGGCGAGGCTGCGAGGAACTTCCAGCGCTGGCCGGGGCGCTCCACGAAGCGGGCCGTCGCCCAGGCGAGCAGCAGCGAGAGAGCCAGGATGCCGAGCTTCATGACGGTCGACGGAGCCGCCCCGACGAGGAACGGCACGAGCACGATCAGCGGCCAGTGCCAGAGGTAGAGCGAATAGGAGACGTCGCCGATCCACTGCACCGGCCTGGTGCCGGTCACCGCGGTGTGCCAGAGGCGCTCGCGTCCGGTGCCGGCGAGGATCACCGCCGCCGTGCCGAGCACGGGCAGCAGCGCCACGTATCCGGGGAACGGCGTCGCGGGGCCGAAGAACACGGCGGCGAGCGCGATCATCACGAGTCCCGCGAGCGCGAGCACATCGGCCCCCACGCGTGGGAGACGGCGCGTCGCGGTCAGCGCCAGCAGTCCCCCGACGCCGAACTCCCAGGCGCGCGTGTAGGTCGCGAAGTACGCCTGACTCGGGATCAGGGTCGTGGCGATCACGCTCGCCGCGAGCGAGGAGACGACGAGGACGGCCAGGACCACGGCGGCCACGACGCGAGGACGTGCGGATCGCTTGACGGCCCACCACGACGCGGCCAGCAGGAGCAGCGGCCACAGCAGATAGAACTGCTCTTCGACCGACAGGGACCAGTAGTGCTGGGCGACGGTCGCCTGGTCGTTGAGCGCCGAGTAGTTCACCGACATGGCGCTCAGGAACCAATTCTCGACGTAGCCGGCGCTCGCGGCGATCTCGGCGCCGGCCCGGGGCCAGCGGGGGTACGGCAGAAGCAGCAGCGTGCCGATCGCGCTGACGATCAGGACCAGGAGCGCAGCGGGAAGGAGCCGGCGCACGCGGCGCGCGTAGAACGCGGCCAGTGCGATGCGGCCCGTGGCCGTCATCTCTCGCGTGAGATGGCTCGTGATCAGGAACCCCGAGATGACGAAGAACACGTCGACGCCGACGTAGCCTCCGGTCAGGCGGCTCGGCCAGAGGTGGTTGAGCACCACCGCCGCGATGGCGATCGCACGGAGCGCCTGGATGTCCGCACGGAACGCGGCACGCCGACGAGGGGCGGGCCGTGCGCGGTTCAGGTCGTGGCCCCTGCGGTGGCCATCAGCTCGACCGCGGTCCCGACGACGATGCGCGGAGTACCCGCCCAACGTGCCGCATCCGTCGCGGCGCGTCCGTCGACGAGCAGCTTGATGCCGGGAAGCTGCGCAGGCTCGAGCTCGCGATAGGCGGCATGGTCGGTCTGCAGGATCGCGATGTCGATGTCGTCGCCCAGGGCGTACGGCTCGAATCCGAGGCGACGCAGCTCGTCGTCGGTGTACATCGGATCGTGCACCTGGACCACGGCCCCGCGCGACTCGAGGGCCGCCACCGTCGGGAACACACCGGAGAACGCCGTCTCCTTCACGCCGCCGCGGTAGCTGGCGCCGAGGACGACCGCCCGCAGTCCGGAGAGCGAACCGAGGATGCCCTCCGCCTGGGCGACCAGGCGCTCCGGCATGGATTCGTTGACGCGACGCGCGGTCCGCACGATGTCGGCGCCCGGATCCGTCGAGAGGTAGAGCTTCGGGTACACCGGGATGCAGTGACCGCCGACGGCGATCCCCGGGCGGTGGATGTGGCTGAACACCTGCGAGTTGCACGCCTCGATCACCTGGTAGACGTCGATCCCGTTCGCTCCCGCGAACAGGGCGAACTCGTTCGCGAGTCCGATGTTCACGTCGCGATAGGTGGTCTCGGCGAGCTTGGCCATCTCCGCGGCCTCCGCGCTGCCCAGGTCCCAGACGCCGTTCGCCCGCGACAGGTCCGGACGCTCGTCGAACTCGAGGACGGCCTCGTAGAACTCGACGGCGCGACGCCCGCCCTCGTCGGAGAGAGCACCGACCAGCTTCGGGTACTTGCGCAGGTCGGCGAAGATGCGGCCGGAGTAGACGCGCTCCGGCGAGAAGACGACGTGGAAGTCCTCGCCCTCGGTGAGCCCGGAGATCTCCTCGAGCATCGGCTTCCAGCGTCCGCGGGTGATGCCGACGGGGAGCGTCGTCTCGTAGGAGACCAGCGTGCCGGGGCGGAGGTGCTCCGCGAGCGATCTCGTCGCCTGGTCCATCCAGCCGAACTCGGGCTCCGCAGTCTCCTCGTTGACGAAGAGGGGGACCACGACGACGACGGCCTCCGCCGACGGGATCGCCTCGGCATAGTCGGTCGTGGCGCGCAGGCGTCCGGCTGCGAGAGCCGCGGTGAGCTTCTCCTGCAGCTGTGCTTCACCGGGGAACGGCTCGACCCCGCTGTTGACGGCGTCGACGAGCGCCGGGTTCACGTCGACGCCGATCACCTCGTGTCCACGATCGGCGAACTGCAGAGCGAGGGGGAGGCCGATCTTTCCGAGGGCCACGACGGCGATACGCATGAGCGATATTCTATTGCGCGGATCGAGGGCGGCCTCGCGCTCTGCTCGCCTCCCGCTCCGCCGCGCGGACTGTTCACGGAAGATGCGCGGAGTGTGCGGACCGTCCGGTCAGCGGCGCTGCTCCGCGAGGACGGTGATGACGCGAGAGGCCGCGTGCCCGTCACCGTACGGCGCCTGGTCCGTGTCGGACGGCCTCGCGCGCGTCACGCCTGCGGCGATCTCCTGCGCGGTGTTCGCGAGCACGTTCCAGCCGAGCTGCACCGTCTCGACCCATTCGGTCTCGGTCCGCACCGTCGTGCAGGGAACCCGGAGGAGGAATGCCTCCTTCTGCAGACCGCCGGAGTCGGTGACCACCCCGGCGCTCGAGACGGCGGCGGCGATGAGGTCGGCGTACGCGAGCGGCGCGTGCGAGATGAGCGATCCCTGCGTGAGCGCGATGCCGTGGGTGGCGGCCTTCGCGACGACGCGCGGATGCGCCAACAGGACGACGGGCTTGTCGAGGCCTGCGAGACCGGCGGCGATCTCGGCCAGGCGCGCGGGGTCGTCGGTGTTCTCGGCGCGGTGGATGGTCGCGACGTAGAACCCGCCCGCCTCGAGGCCGAGCTCCTCGATCAGCGCGGAGGGAGCCCCCGCCACCTGGTCACGGACCTCGAACAGCACATCGGTCATGACGTCGCCGACGAGCACGGTGCGCTCGGCGAGCCCCTCGTGCGCGAGATGCCCCACCGCGACCTCGGTTGGGGCCAGCAGCAGATCCGCCGCGTGATCGGTCAGCACCCGGTTGTGCTCCTCGGGCATCCGACGGTTGAAACTCCGCAGACCCGCCTCGAGATGGGCGACCGGGATGTGCATCTTCACGGCGCTCAGCGCCGCGGCGACGGTGGAGTTGGTGTCGCCGTAGACGAGCACCCAGTCCGGCCGATGCTCGTCGAACACGGCGTCGAGGGCCGCCAGCATCGATCCCGTCTGCACGCCGTGCGATCCGCTTCCGACGCCGAGGTGCACGTCGGGCGCTGCGATCCCCAGGTCTTCGAAGAACACGTCGGAGAGCATCGGGTCGTAGTGCTGGCCGGTGTGCACGATGACGTGCTCCACACCCGCGGCGAGCGCAGCCTTGTGGATCGGGGCGAGCTTGACGAACTGCGGGCGGGCGCCGACGACGCTGATGATCTTCACGCCACCCAGCCTAGAGCGGACCGTTCCGGCTTCGACTCAGTCGGCGAATCGGCGGGCGGCGTCGGGGAAGACACGGGCGGGCACCCCGCGGAGCACGCTGTACGGAGGAGCGACCGTGTTCTCGGTGACGACGGCACCGGCCGCCACGACGCTGTGATGGCCGATGTCCGCGCCCATGAGGACGACGGCGTTCGCGCCGATGTGCACGTTCCGGCCGATGCTGCTCGATGCCCGCTGGATGTCGCGGGCGCGCTCGCTGACGCATCGCTCCACGGTCGAGTGCGTGTAGATCTGCACACCGGCGGAGATGTCGCAGCCGTCGCCGATCACGAGTCCGCCGCTGCCGTCGATGACCGTGAACGCCCCGATCCAGACGTCGTCGCCGATCTCGGGCTCACCGACGATCCACGCGTGCGGATTGAATCTGTTGGCGGCGAGGCCGTGCCAGGTGGGCACCTCCTGGTTCGGCGACTCAGCGGGCTCTCTCACGGTTCGGCGCACCTCCATCCCATATGATACTTAGCAGTCTGCCCGCTTCCGTGATGCCACGGGAGCTCGATAACGAGAGAACTCGAAATCCATGTCTGTGCGTTCAAAATCCATCCTGGTCACCGGCGGCGCCGGCTTCATCGGGAGCCACCTGGTCGATCGACTCATCCGTGACGAGCCCCGGCGGATCACCGTCGTGGACAACTTCTTCCTCGGCAGCATGGACAACCTCGCGGAGGCGAAGGCTGCTCGCCCCGACATCGACATCATCCGTCTCGATGCCGCCGACCTCGCCGCGATGCAGGACGTCGTCACGACCCACGAGATCGACACCGTCTTCGACCTCGCGGTGATCCCCCTGCCGACGTCGCTCACCTACCCGGCATGGACGGTGCAGACGAACGTCGGCATCGCCACCACCTTCTGTGAGATCGCGCGCCGCGGTCTCGTGGAGCGCCTGATCCACGTCTCCAGCTCCGAGGCCTACGGCTCCGCGCGCTACATCCCGATGGACGAGGGGCATCCGCACGACGCGATCACGCCCTACGCGGCGAGCAAGTCCGCTGCGGACCACATCATCGAGTCCTACGTGCAGACCTTCGGGATCGACGCCACCGTGATCCGGCCGTTCAACAACATCGGTCCGCGCCAGAACCCCGGCTCCTACGCCGGCATCGTGCCGATCATCGTCCGCCGCGTGCTCGACGGCGAGCCGATCGAGATCTTCGGCGACGGCGAGCAGACCCGAGACTTCATCTTCGCCAAGGACAGCGCCGACCTCATCGCCCAGGTGCACGACTCCGACGCGTGCCGCGGCAAGGTCCTGAACCTCGCCACTGGCGTCGAGACCTCGGTCAACGAGCTCGTCTCGCGCATCCTCGGTCTGATGGGACGTCCCGACCACCCGGTCATCCACACGGAGGAGCGCCCCGGCGACGTCCGCCGCCACCTCGCCGACGTGTCGCAGCTGGAGTCGCTCCTGGGCCACCAGTCGCCGCGCCTCACCGACGACGCGCTCGGCCAGACCGTCGAGTGGTACACCTCGGTCCTGTCATGAGGCTCAACATCCCGCTGACCGGCGCCCCGGAGGTCGACGCGGTCCGCGAGGTCATCGAGTCCGGCTACCTGACGCAGGGTGCGAAGACGGCGGCGTTCGAGGAGGCGGTGCGCGGTTACACCGCCGCCCGCCATGCCGCGGCCGTCAGCTCTGCCACGACGGGTCTGCATCTCGCCCTCGTCGCTCTGGGCGTCCAGCCCGGAGACGAGGTCGTGATCCCGGGCTTCAGCTTCCCCGCGACGGCGAACGCCGTGATCCAGCAGGGCGCCACGCCCGTGTTCGTCGACATCGACGAGGCGACGTTCAACCTCGACCCCGCACTCCTCGACGCGGCGGTCACCGCCCGGACCCGCGCCATCATGCCGGTGCACGCCTTCGGCCTCTGCGCGGACATGGACGCCATCAACGCCGTCGCCGCGCGGCACGAGCTGCCGGTGCTAGAGGACGCTGCCTGCGCGCTCGGCGGCACGTACGGGGGGCGCCACGCCGGCACGCTCGGCACCGCCGGCGTCTACTCGTTCCACCCCCGCAAGATCATCACGACCGCCGAGGGCGGGATGATCACGACCGACGACGACGAGCTCGCGAAGCGCATCGCCGTGCTGCGCGCGCACGGCGCCGTCCGCGGCGAGCTGTACATGGAGTTCGTCGAGGCGGGCTTCAACTACCGGCTCAGCGACGTCCACGCGGCCATCGGCCTCGCCCAGATGACCCGCATCGACGACATCGTCTCCGGTCGCCGGCGCGCGGCATCCGAGCTCACGAGCCGCGTCTCCGGCATCGAGGGCGTGCAGGTCCCGACGGAACCCGCAGGCACCGCGCACACCTTCCAGTCGTACGTCGTCCTCCTCGACGACCGCATCGACCGCGACGAGGTCATCCGCCGCATGCGCACGCGCGACATCGAGACGACGCTGGGGACGTACGGCATGCACCTGCAGCCGTACTTCCGCGAGCGGTTCGGCATCCCGGACGAGGCGCTCCCGCACACGACGCGCGCGCACCATCAGGCACTCACCCTGCCCCTGTATCCGCAACTGACCGAGGACGACATGGATGCGATCGCCGACGCGCTGCGGCTGAGCATCGAGGAGAGCACGACGCGATGACCCGACCTGACGTCACGATCGTCGACTACGGCGTGGGGAACCTCGGCTCGCTGCGCAACGCGCTGGCCAAGGTCGGGCGCTCCTCCGAGGTGACCAGCGACCCGCAGACGGTCGTCGACGCCGCACGCATCATCCTCCCCGGCGTCGGCTCCTTCGACCACGCGGTCGACCGATTGACGGAGACCGGCCTCGGCGAGGCCGTCGTGACGGCGGCGCGCGACAGGCGCACACCTCTGGCGGGCGTGTGCCTCGGCATGCAGCTGATCATGGACGGCAGCGACGAGGGCGAGCGGCCAGGGCTGGGGCTGATCCCCGGACGGGCTCACCGCTTCCCCGAGGAATTCGACGGCTCGCGCCTGCTCGTCCCGCACATGGGATGGAGCGCGGCCGTCGCGGCGAAGCCGTCGCGCCTCGCGCCGTCCCTGGGCGCCGGCGGACGGTTCTACTTCGTCCATTCCTACGCCGTCACCCCCGATGACGAAGCCGATGTCCTCACGTGGACCGAGTACGGCGAGCGCTACGCGTCGTCCGTGGAGCGCGACAACGTGATCGGGATCCAGTTCCACCCCGAGAAGAGCCACCGCTTCGGACTCGCGCTTCTCGGCGAGTTCGCGGTGGCGGAGGCCTGATGCACGTCTATCCCCGGCTGATCCCCGTCCTGCTCCTCGAGGGCGACCGCCTCGTGAAGACCAAGGGCTTCGAAGATCCCCGCTACGTCGGCGACCCGGTCAACGTCATCAGCATCTTCAACGACCTCGAGGTCGATGAACTGGTGATCCTCGACATCGGCGCGGCGAAGAGCAGGGTCCCGGCGCGGATGGAGCTGCTGAACCGGATCGCCACCGAGGCGTTCATCCCGCTCGCCTACGGCGGCGGCGTCGAGACCGCCGCGCAGGCGCAGGCGATCATCGCCGCGGGCTTCGAGAAGATCATCGTCAACACGGCGCTGATCACGCACCCCGATGCCGTCCGCGAGATGGTCCGCGCCCTCGGATCGCAGGCGATCGTCGCGAGTCTCGACGTGCGCGGCACTGAGGACGGCTACGTCGTCCACACCGGCGGAGGAGCGGATGCCGCGGCCTTCACTGTCGACGAGTGGGTCGCACTGGCCACCGACGTCGGGGTCGGCGAGATCCTCGTCACGAACATCGACCACGAGGGCACTCGCGAGGGCATCGACCTCGACCTCGTCCGTGCGGTGGCAGCGACGGCGACGGTGCCGGTGATCGCCCACGGCGGTGTCGGCGGACGAACCGACCTCGTCGCGCCGATCGAGCACGCGGGGGCGTCGGCCGTCGCCGCCGGCACGGCGTTCGTCATGCAGTCCGGGCGCGAGAGCGTGCTCATCAACTACCCGACGCGTCCGCAGATCGACGCGCTCTTCGGCCACCTCTTCGACGGGCGCGGGGAACCCATCGCCGCGCAGCAGTTCGGCCGCGAGTTCGATGCGGCCACGTCCGATGAGTTCCTGAGCTCGCCGAACGTGTGCCGCCGATGCATCATCACCTCCGACGTGCCCGGCGCGGCCTTCGACGCCGACGGCGTCTGCTACTACTGCCACCTGCACGACTCGCTCGACAAGCAGTACCCGATCGGGGTCGAGAGCGAGAAGGCGCTCGACAAGTTCGTCGCCGAACTCAAGGCGGCGGGCCGCGGCAAGAAGTACGACTGCATCATGGGCGTCAGCGGCGGCACGGACTCGTCCTACCTCGCGCACCTGCTCGTCAAGAAGGGCGTGCGCCCTCTGGCCGTGCACTTCGACAACACCTGGAACTCCCCCACGGCGACGTCGAACATCTTCGCCGTGCTCGACAAGCTCGGCGTGGACCTCGAGACGTACGTGGTGGACAACGCGGAGTACGACGACATCTACCGCTCGTTCATGCTCGCGGGCGTCAAGGACATCGAGGCGCCGACCGACATCGGGTTCATGGGCGTGCTGTATCGCGCTGCCGAGAAGCACGGCATCCGCCACATCGTCGAAGGCCACTCGTTCCGCACCGAGGGCATCTCCCCCATGGGCTGGCTGTACATGGACGGCGGCTACATCAAGGGCGTTCACAAGCTCTTCGGCACGGTGCCGATGAAGACCTATCCGAACCTCGACTTCGCGAACTTCGTCAAGTGGTCGGCGTTCAGCCGGATCCAGCGCACCCGCCCGCTCTACTGGATCGACTACAACAAGGAAGACGCGAAGCGCTTCCTCGCCGACGAGTACGGCTGGCAGTGGTACGGCGGCCACCACCTGGAGAACCGCTTCACCGCGTTCTACCACACGTACTTCCTGCCGACCCGCTTCGGGATCAACTTCCGTCAGATCGAGCTCTCCGCGCTGGTGCGCTCGGGGCAGATGGACCGGAGGCTCGCTGCCGCGCAGTTCATCGAGCCGCGCCACGGCGACCCCGAGCTCATCGCGATGGTGAAGAAGCGCATCGGCTTCGACGACGCGGGCTTCGAGCACATCATGACGATGCCGAAGAAGGACTACACGGACTATCCGACGTACAAGCGGCGGTTCGAGCTGCTCCGTCCGTTCTTCTGGCTCATGTGGAAGCTCGACCGCGTCCCCAAGAGCTTCTATGTGAAGTTCTGCATCCCGCGCAAGAAGCGATGATGACCGCGTCGACGTCGGTGGTCTTCCGGCGCCAGCAGGCGCTCCTGCGCACGCTGTACTGGGTGTTCAAGCCCTTCGCGCTGTTCACGAGGCGGATCGACTGGGTCGTCGGCCCCGAGGACATCGCGCTCATGGCGACGCACATCGCCGAGGCGCTGCCGAACAGCTACACCGCGATCCATGCGAGGAATCCGTTCTACGACGTGCCCTACGACGCCGTGATCCAGACCTCCTCCACCGCCCTCGGGGGCCGTCTCGCGACGTGGCGCCGTCTGTACGGCGGTCCGATCCTGCTGGCGTGGCTGGTCAACCGCGCACGCGGCTTCATCTACGTCGGCGGCGGCGCCTTCCTCGAAGGCCACCACGACGAGCGCGAGTTCGAGTTCGCGTTCATCCGGAGCCGCGGTCGACGCCTCGTCTGCTACTTCACCGGCAACGACATCCGCTCGCCGCGCCTGTCGGTGGAGCGCGCGGAGCAGAGCGGTCGCCCCAACATCGGGTCGATCCTCGTCACGATCGACCCGGTTTTCGCGACTCCCGAATACGACGACGCACGCCGGACCCGCGCGCAGGTGGCCGAGCGGCACTCCGAGGCGATCTTCAACGCCCGGAACGATCAACTCTCGTATCTCGAGGGACGCACATATCCCTTCCTCTACTTCTACCCCGATGAGCAGTTCGTCGGCCCGACCGCCAAGTTCGAAGCCCCCGAGCGGATCGTCGTCGTGCACGCACCCTCCAATCCCCTGCTCAAGGGGACGGATGTCGTGCGCGAGGTCATGGCCCGGATCACGCAGTCCCACCCGCAGGTCGAGTACCGCGAGCTGATCGGCGTGCCGCACGAGCAGGTGCTCGCCGCGCTCGACGAGGCGCACATCGCGCTCAACGAGTTCTACGCCTCGGTGCCCGGCGTCTTCGGTGTCGAGGCCATGGCGCGCCGCTGCGTGCTCGTCACGAGCGCACGGGTGGCCGACGAGCCCGACCTGGGCGAAGACGCGGAGGGAGCGTGGGCTGTCGCCGACGTGGATACACTCCACGACGTGATCACGGACGTGCTCGCGCACCCGGAGCGGATGTCGAGGCTGGCCGACCGCGGCTGGGACTGGTCCATGCGCCATGCCTCGGCGTCGGCGAGTCGGCGCGCGCTCGAACGCGCTCTGAGCTCGGAGCCGGGGTCGGAGCGGTGACCTCTCGCAGGGCGAGCGCCGTCGCCTCGCGGCTG
Source organism: Microbacterium sp. A8/3-1 (assembly GCF_040267695.1). Lineage (NCBI taxonomy): Bacteria > Bacillati > Actinomycetota > Actinomycetes > Micrococcales > Microbacteriaceae > Microbacterium > Microbacterium sp. A8/3-1. Next base: position 1,281,311 of record NZ_CP158357.1, read on the forward strand.
GCGGCGTCAGTCGTCGCAGCCCTCCTGCTCGCGGGATGCACGGGTCCCGCCCCGGAACCCGCGGCGTCTCCCCCGCCGATCTCGACGGTCTCGCCGGGCCCGACTGTCGCGCCGGCTCCGACGACGAGCCTGAACGACGAAGGCTTCGCGACATCCGGGTGGACTCTGCGCACCGACGTCCTCAACCCCTTCTACGACCGGATCCAGGTCGACGTCGACATCACCGAGATCGACGACTCCGGTCTCGCGCTGTACCGGGAACAGGCCACCGGAAAGGTGCTGCCGCATCCGATCGTCAACGCGCAGTACGCGATGGCAGCGCTGCTGCGGTGGGAGGAGACCGGCGACGACATCTGGCTGACGCGGGCCATACGCAACGCCCAGGAGCTCGTCGACACGCACGTGGAGCGCGACGGCGCCTGGTGGTTCCAGTACGACTGGGACTGGACCTATCTCGATCGCACGCTCACGGCACCCTGGTGGTCGGGGATGGCGCAGGGTGAGGCGCTGACGGTGTTCTCCCGCCTCGCCGCCATCCAACCGGAGAATCCACAGTGGCGGCAGGCCGCCGACCGCACCGTGGAGTCGTTCTTCCAGCGTGGCGAGGGCAACACCGAGCCGTGGGCGACCGTCGTGGACAACGGCTACCTGTGGTTCGAGGAGTACGCGGGTGACCAGCCGCCGCTCCTGGTCATGAACGGGCACGTGTTCGCGATCTTCGGGCTCTACGAATACTGGCTGCTCAGCGGGGACCAGAGAGTCGCGACGTACATCGACGGCGGTGCCACCGCGATCCTGACGGCGATGCCGTTGATCCGCGGTGGCGAGGGCGCCGTGTCGTACTACTGCACGCAGCGCGACTACTGCCGCCGTGTCGAGTGGCAGAACGCCACCTACCACCCGATCCATATCCAGCAGCTTCACGCGTTGGGACGGATCACCGGTGCGCCGGAGTTCGACGAATGGGCCGCACTCCTGGAGAGCGACTGGCAGGGCTGAGCTCCGCGCCTAGCGGGAGCGGGCGATCGCGCTGACCGCTGTCGCCCAGTTCTCCACCTGCGTCTCGGCGGAGAGGGCCGACGCATGGGTCTGCACGGCGGCCTTGAACCCGTCGACCCGCTCGGGGGTGAGTCCGTCCACCGCCGCGAGGATGCTCGACTCCGCGAAGTCCGCTGTGACGATGCCGAGACCCCGCTCGGTCACGATGCCGGCCATCTCGATGGACGGCCCGACGATGATGCCGAGCCTGGCCTGCACGAAGTCGAAGAACTTGTTCGGCAGCGCGAGTGCGTTGTTCTCGCTCGTCGGCGGAAGCACGTGGATCCCCACGTCATAGCCGTGGAGCACATCGATCAGCTCTGCCTGCCCGACCGGCTCGTGGACCGTGATCCGCGGTCCGAGCTTCTCGGCGAGAGCGACGAGGTGCTCGCGGTCGGTGGGCGGGTTGTACGTCAGGTACAGGTCGAGGCTGACGTCGGCCGAGGAGGCGGCGACCGCCTGCATGATCTCCGCGAGACCTCGCTCGCGGAAGGGGTTGCCGCTGTGCACCAGCCGGATCGGACGGCTCGTCGGCGTCGGAGCGAAGTCCCGGAACGGCGTCGCGTTCGTCACCACGCCGGGATCGAGTCCGTACTCGCGGTATCGCTTCGCGATCTCGGCGCCCACGGTCGTGGACGACCGGACGCGCGACGCGAACCGGGTGATGAGCCACGTCCAATACCGGCGCTGCCGCAGACCGAGTTTCGTGTCGTCGACGGGGAGTCCGGGGAAGAACTCGTGGAGATCGGCATGGACTCGCTCCACTCCCGCCACGGAGATGGCCGCCCCGAGCGTCTCGGCATCGTTCGCGATGACCGCATCGAACCGGCGCCCGCGCAGCAGACGTCGGGTCTGCTGCACCAGAGGCACGTGGTCGTACCCCCACCGGAACCACTCCCGCTCGCGGGCGATGTCGTCGACGAGGTTCCCCCAGCGTCCGCGCGGTCGGACATCATCGGGATCGAGGGCGATGTGCTCGACGCGCGGGTCCGGAGACGCACCGGGCGAACAGGTCGTGATGTCGTACTCCTCTGCGAGCCGGCGCACCTGCTTGATCACCCGCGGATCGATATCGATCGCGTCGTAGGAGAGGATGAGGACCCGCGGCCGCTCGGAGGACGTCACCACGACGTCACGATCTCGGAAGGGGAAGGGCGGACGTCCTCGTATGCGATCCGGACACTCATGCGGTCCAGTCTAGGAGGCCGCGGCGCGGGTTCCCGGGAGGACACATCCCCGCCTCGGTAGACTGGATGGATGACCGCTGCCCGTTCCACGATCGCTCCGCGCTCGTGAACCGCAATCGTCTGCCTCGTTGGATCAACTCCCTCGTCGATCGGATCGCGGACGCCCCGATGAGCCCGATCGGCCGGATCGCCGCACGTCGGCTCGGTCCCGCCGCTCCTGCCGGAACCGTTCCCGCCACCGAATTCGAGGACAAGCCGATCAGGGTCCTCATCACCCCGATGAACTACTCGGGCCAGGGTCGAGCGTGGGCACGCGCGCTGGAGGCCGCGGACACGTCGATCTCGGCCCGCAACACGGCCGTCGACGTTCCCGGCGGATTCTCGTTCGAGGCAGACCTCGTCGTCCCCGTCGGGACGTACCACAACGGCACCGAGTGGCAGCAGCGCGAGTTCGACGCCGCGAGCCGCGCCACTCATGTGCTCATCGAGGCCGAGGAGCCCCCGTTCGGGCGGATGCTGTCGCGCTCGGTGGTCGCCCAGGCGACGGCGCTGCAGGAACGAGGCGTCGACGTCGCGTTCCTGGCCCATGGGACCGACGTTCGACTCCCCTCGCGCCATATGGCTGACAACCCGTGGTCGCACTACGGGGATCCCGGCATCTATGCGCCCAGAGCGGAGGTCCTCGCTGCGAGGAACATCCGGCTGCTGCTCGAGAGCGGCCGGCCTCTGTTCGTCTCGACTCCGGATCTGCTGGAAGACCTGCCGTCGGCCGCCTGGTGTCCGGTCGTCGTCGACCCGTCTCGCTGGGCCGCTGCGCCCCGTAACCGCACGGACGGTCCGCTGCGCGTCGTGCATGTGCCGTCGGTGTCGGCGGTCAAGGGAACGCAGCTCATCCTTCCGGCGCTCGAGAAGCTCGCCGACGACGGGGTCATCGACCTCCGTCTCGTGCAGGGCGTTCCGAGTGCCGAGATGCCCGCCGTGTTCGCCGATGCCGACGTGGTGATCGATCAGGTGCGCATCGGCTCCTACGGCGTCGCGGCCTGCGAGGCCATGGCGGCGGGATGCATCGTGGTCGGCCACGTCGCCGATCGCGTCCGTGACGAGGTCGACCGGCGCACCGGACTCGCGCTTCCGGTCGTCGAGAGCGATCCTCCGAGCATCGAGGAGACCCTTCGTCGCCTCGCCGCCCTTCCGGATCGCTCGGGGATCATCGAAGCCGGCGTCGACTTCGTGCGGCAGGTCCACGACGGTCGCATGGCGGCCGCGGTGCTGACAGACGAGTGGATACGTCCACGCACGAATACGGACCAGGAAGGTGACGCGCATGCATCCCGCGATTGAGCGGATCTGGAAGCTGGTACCCAAGCCGGTGCAGGACTCCATCGCCGCAGCTGTCGACAAGGCGAACGGCGTCGTGCCTCCTCCGCCGCCTCATCCCGATCTGACACGGCCTCACCGCGTGCTCATCGGCCCGGTCAACTACGCGGGCCAGGGCTACCGATGGTCGCGGGCGATCGAGGAGTCCGGGAGCGCCTCGGCCAGGAACTTCGTCCACGCCGAGAACAACGTCCTGCAGTACCCCGCCGACTACGTCGTGCCGTGGCGCACCTCGGAGCACTCCCGCGCCTGGCAGCGTGCCATGGTCGAGACCATCGCCGAGGAGTACACCCATGTCCTCGTCGAGGCCTGCGTGCCGGTTCTGGGTGGCATGTTCTCCGGGGATCTCCCGCGGCAGGTGGCCCTCATGCAGCGCAACGGTGCCCGTGTGGGGATCATCGGACACGGCACGGACGTCCGGCTCCCCTCCACGCACCTGCAGTCCACACCCTGGTCCCATTTCGTGGACAGCGACGAGTGGGTGGCGGCGGAGAAGGTCGAGGCCGTGGTCGCCGAGAACCTGCGCGTCATCCGTGAACTCGGCCTGCCGACGTTCGTCTCGACCGCGGGGCTCCTCATCGACCTTCCGGATGCGCACTTCCTCGGCGTGGTCATCGAACCCGAGAAGTGGGTGAACGAAGCACCCGTGCTGGAGCGCGACAGGCTGAAGGTCATCCACGCGCCGACGAACCCCCACGTCAAGGGGACGCCCCTCATCGTCCCGGCGGCGCAGCGGCTTCACGACGAAGGTCTGATCGAGTTCGTGCAACTCGAACGCACCCCGAACGAGGAGATGCCCGCCGTGCTCGCATCCGCCGATGTCGTGCTCGACCAGTTCCGCGTCGGCGACTACGGCGTCGCGGCCTGCGAGACCATGGCGGCGGGCCGTCTGGTGCTGGCTCATGTGACCGATCAGGTGCGCGTCGAGGTCGAGCGCCATGCCTCGATGCCGCTCCCCGTCGTCGAGGCCACGCCCGATGACATCGAGGCCGTGTTGCGCGACATCGTCGCGCGTCGCGAGCACTACCGTGCGATCGCCGCGTCGGGGCCGACGTTCGTCCGTCGTCTCCATGACGGTGCCTTCTCGCGCGAGGTGCTCCTGAAGCACTTCCTGGCGGTCTGAACCCATGCTGGTCACCATCGTCTCGCGCATCTATCGACCGGAGCCGTCAGCCGCGTCGCTCTTCCTCGGCGCGGTCGCGGACGAGCTGACCGACCGCGGGAACCAGGTGATCGTGCTCACTGCTCGGCCGCCGGGACGGATGACGACTCCCCGTCACTCCGAGACCGTCCGCACGTTCCCCGTCATCCGCGACCGCCAGGGGTACGTGCGCGGCTACATCCCGTACCTGAGTTTCGACATCCCGCTCGCCTTCCGCATGCTCTTCATGCGTCGCCCCGACGTCGTGTTCATGGAACCGCCGCCCACCACCGGGCTCGTCGTCCGCATCGTGTGCGCGCTGCGTCGGATCCCCTACGTGTACGACGCGGCCGACATCTGGTCCGATGCCGCCGATCAGGCGACCAACTCCTCGCTCGTCATCCGGGTGCTCCGTGCGATGGAGGGGTTCGGGATGCGCGGCGCCGAGCGTCTCGTCACCATCTCCCAGGGGGTCGTCACACGCGCTCGGGCGCTCGGCGTCACCCGCAGGATCGCCGTCACGGGCTTCGGGGCGGACACAGGGGCGTTCTCGCCGAACTCCGCGATCCCGGTGCGGCGGCTCTTCGTCTACGCGGGCAGCTACTCGCCCTGGCACGGAGCCGAGGCCCTGATCGACGCGTTCGGGATCTTCTCCCGCGAGCATCCGGGCTACACGCTCCGGTTCATCGGCAACGGCAGCGAACGCGAGACGATCGAGGCCCGCGCACGCGAGGTCGGTGTCGCCGACGCGGTCGAGTTCCTCGCCGCGGTGCCGGCGGAGCAGCTTCTCCCGCATCTGAACGAAGCCGTCGCGAGCATGGCGACCCTGCGACCGGGTACCGGCTACGACTACGCCTTCACGACCAAGGCGTACTCGTCTCTCGCGGCCGGCTGCCCCGTGCTGTTCGCCGGCCCCGGACCCACCGCCACGTTCCTGCGGGAGGCGAACCGCCACGTGCGGGCCGGAATCGCGTGCGAGCACGACGTGGCACAGATCGCCATCGCGATGGAACAGCTCGCGACCACGCCGCTCCAGGCGGAGGAGCGCGAGGCGCTCGGACGCTGGACCGCCGAGGAGCACTCCCTCGCAGCGGTCGCCCGCCGCGTCGTCGACAACATCGAGGCCGCGGCCGCCGACCCCGAGGAGGACTGAGATGGCCGGTCTGCACGATGTCGCCGGCTGGCTGGTCCGCCGTCGCTCGTCGCTGCCGGGGTGGGCGACGCGCATCATCGATGCCCCCGCCCGTAACCCGGACGGCCTGATCGGTCGACTCGCCTACCGGATTCTCGGCGGCGGCGGCGCCCCGAACACGCAGCCGCCGGACGCGGTCAATCGGGTCTACATCGCCCCGACCAACTACTCCGGTCAGGGTTTCCTCTGGGCCCGGGCGCTCGAGCGCGCGCAGAGCGATGTGGGTGCACGCAACATGGCCGTCGACATCCCCGGCGGATTCGCCTTCCCGGCCGACACGACTGTGCCGATCGCCGTCAACAACGCCTCCGCCGAGTGGCAGCGCGCGGAGTGGGAGTCGGTGCGGACCTTCACCCACGTCCTCATCGAGGCGGAGCGGCCGATCTTCGGCGGGCTCTTCGCTCGTCGCGTGCTCGCCGAGGTCGAGGCCCTCGAGGCAGCCGGGTTGTCCGTCGCGTTCCTCGCTCACGGCACCGACATCCGCAGTCCTCGCGCGCACGCGGCACTGACCCCCTGGTCGCCCTACCCCGAGGACCCCCGCACGGACATGCTCCAGGCCGACGCGGACGCGAACATCGCCCTCCTCGACATGCTCCGCCGTCCGACATTCGTGTCGACGCCCGATCTGCTCCTCGACGTCCCCTGGGCGAGATGGTGCCCGGTCGTCGTGGATGCTGAACGCTTCGCCCAGGACCACCCCGTGCTGGTCGGCCAGACGGCGCGAGTGATCCACGTCTCGAGTTCCGCCGTCCAGAAGGGCAGCCACCACATCGCGCCCGCCTTGCAGCCTCTCGTCGACGAGCAGGCCATCCGATACGACCTCGTGGCCGGCGTGAGCTCCGCAGAGATGCCGGCGATCATCGGCGACGCCGACATCGTGCTCGACCAGTTCCGGATCGGGTCCTACGGGGTGGCAGCCTGCGAGGCCATGGCAGCGGGGCGGATCGTCGTCGGCCATGTCCTTCCGGAGGTGCGGGAGCACATCCTCTCGGACACGGGTCTGGAGCTGCCGATCGTCGAGGCCACTCCCGACACGCTCCGAGCCGTCGTCAGCGAACTCCTCGCCGATCCGGTTCGCGCGCGGGCGATCGCCGAGAGCGGGCCGGCGTACGTGCAGGCGGTGCACTCGGGCGAGCGCAGCGCCGCCGTGCTCCTGGACGGCTGGATCAACCGCTCAGGCGGCTCCGACCGGGACTGAGCGCGTCGCGTCGCGCTTGTCCTTCCACCGGCGCATCCGACGCTCGAGCGGGCGCTCGACGAACGAGTGCAGTGCCCAGGCGGCCACGATGCACGCCGCGAGCAGGACGACGTACCAGATCAGGTTCGTCCACGACGGCGGCTGAAGGCCGAAGAGCCGCAGAGCCGTGTAGATGACCGTCGCATGGACCAGGTAGAACGCGAACGACCATTCGCCCAGCTTGACCTGGAGACGGGTGTCGAAGAAGACGCGGCGACCGTTCAGCGACGCGGATGCGAGAGCGACGATCGCGATCGCGCATCCGACCGTGAACAGCTCGTTGGCGAAGGTGCCGACGTAGCCGATCAGCGGCACGACACCGTTCAGACGGCTGCTGAGCAGGATGGCCAGGATGGCCGCCGCCATCGCACCGACGCCGACGAAGGGGTGGATGCGCGGGCGCCATCCGTTGCGCATGGCCCAGGCGAGAGCCATGCCCAGCACGAACTCGGGAAGGCGCTGGACGGGCAGCGGCACGAGCGGCAACCAGGATTCGGGCGCCAGGGCGACACCCGCCCGGTACACGAAGGCGTAGAGCACGACGCCCGCCGCCAGAAGGAGTGCCCCTCGCTTCGCCATGGGCACGAGCACCCGCGAGATCCACGGGTGCAGGGCGTAGAAGAACGCCTCGCAGGTCAGCGTCCATGCCGCCGGGTTGCCGGAGAAGAGGATCATCGGATTCGACCACCAGGCCTGGAGCAGCACGACCGAGAGCGCCAGGATGCCGAGGTCGAACGGCTTGAGGAAGCTGCCCTCGGGGATCACGGCGAAAGTGTAGAAGACCGGGATGGCGAGGAGGAGGGCCACCATGTGCGAGGGCCAGATCCGGGCGAAGCGCCGCCAGTAGAACGTGGACGTGGAGACGGCGGGTCGCGCGGACCACGTGAGCACGAAGCCGGAGAGCACGAAGAAGAACGTGACCCCGAAGTACCCGTACGAGAACACCTGAGCCAGCAGTCCGGGAACCGGCGCGAAGACGAGCATGTGGTAGAAGAAGACCAGGAACGCCGCCCACCACCGGAGCCCGGTCAGTGCGTCGAGTCGCTGCGTCGGCTCGGCGAGGACGTTTCGGGAGGGCAGCGACATCTCGTCTCGGTTCCGGTATCGGGGGCGGTCGATTACCCAGGATACCCGGCGCCTCGCCCGAACCCCGCCGCCCCGTAGAATTCCAGTGATGAGCACCCCGCAGATCGACGTCGTCATACCCGTCCACTCCGCAACCCGTCCGGTGGATCGCGCGGTGAGATCCGTCCTCGACGGAACCAGGGCGGACGTGCGCGTGAACGTCGTGGCGCACAACATCGATCCGTCCGTGATCTCGTCGAACCTGGGCGTGCTGCTCTCGGACGACCGTGTGCGCGTGCTCCCGTTCGAAGACGGCATCCGCTCCCCCGCCGGTCCCATGAATCACGGCATCGATCAGGCCACCGCCCCTTTCATCTCCGTGATGGGATCGGACGACGAACTCGCTCCGGGTGCGATCGACTCGTGGCTGCGTCTGCAGGCCGAGACCGGCGCATCGACCGTCCTCGCGCGTATCCGCATCGTCGGACGAGGGAGCGATCCGTACCCCCCGGTGCGCAACGGCCGTCGACAGCGGTCACTCGATGCCAGGAAGGACCGCCTGACCTACCGGTCAGCGCCGCTCGGCGTGGTCGACCGGGAGCGCTTCGCCGACCTGCGCTTCACCGAGGGGCTGCCATCCGGTGAGGATCTCGCCTACACCGCCACGCTCTGGTTCACCGGACAGCACATCGCCTACGACATGACGGGCCCCGCCTACCTGGTGCACGACGATGCCGATGACCGGGTCACCTTCTCGAGCAGGGACGTCGCCGCCGACTTCGCATTCCTCGACGCCATCGAGGCAACGCCCTGGTACCCCCGTCTGGGTCGTGCTGACCGTCAAGCCCTCGCGATCAAGATCCTCCGGGTGCACCTGTTCGATGCGATCCTCGCGCGCGTGAATGCACCGGAGGGCCTGGAATCGCATCGACTCGACCTGATCGCCGTCATCGAGCGACTGGAGCGGATGGCTCCCGGAGTGCTGCGGCTCCTCGCCAGGGTCGACCGCCAGGTGATCGACGAGCTCCACGGAGCCGCGCCCGACCCGGCCCGGATCCTGCACTTGCTCGACGCACGGTGGAACTATCGCACCGTCGGGGCTCTCACGCCCAGGAACCCGTTCCTCGTGCTGCACCGGCAAGCGCCGTTCCGCACGCTCTTCGCGGGGCTGCGCTCGATGAGCGCAGCCTGACCGGAGTCGGCGACCCGACTCAGTCGAGGTCTCTGGCGAGCCCCGCGAGAACGACCTGCTCGGCGAAGTCCGGGAGCATCGAGGCGACCTCGAGGAACGTGCCGGAGGCGGCGATGACACCCTCGTCGACGTAGCAGATCCGGTCGTAGTCCTTGATCGTCGACAGGCGGTGCGCCACCGAGATCAGCGTGACCTCGCCCTGCAGGGCACGGATCGACTTGGTGACCTCGTCTTCGGTCTTGGTGTCGAGCGAGCTGGTCGCCTCGTCGAGCACGAGCACGAGAGGATCCGTGTACAACGCGCGGGCGATGCCGAGCCGCTGCTGCTGGCCGCCGGACAGCGAGACGCCGCGCTCTCCGATACGTTCGTGGATGCCGCCCGCACGTGAGCGGATCAGCGGTCCGAGCTGCGCGCGCTCCAGAGCGTTGAGGACCCGTTCCTCGTCCACCTCCTCGGTCCAGGTGAGAGCGACGTTCTGCGCGATGCTGCCGTCGAACAGCGCGACGCGCTGTGGGACGTAGCCGACGCGGCCGCGCCACTGCTTGAGCACCGAGTTGAGCGGCGCGCCGTCGATCGAGATCTCACCTCTGGACGCCTGGCTCAGACCGAGGAGCAGGTCGATCAGAGTGGACTTGCCGGCTCCCGACGGTCCGACGATTCCGAGTGAGCTGCCGAGCGGGATGTCGAGCGACATGCCGCGGATGACGTCTTCAGTGGCGCTCGGATAGCGGAATCGCACATCGTCGAGTCGGAGCTCGCGCGGGTTCTCCGAGAGGACCGCGGTGTCGGCCGGGGTCGTAGACGTCTCCATGTCCTTCTCGGCCGACATCAGGTCGCCGATGACATCGAGAGCGGACGGCGTGCTCGCGACGGCCTGGACGATGCCGCCTTGGATACCCGTGATGGCGGGGATCAGCCGGAAACCGGTCGCGGCGAACAGTGCGACGGACGACAGCGCGGCCGTGATGCCGCCCTGCCAGAACGAGAAACCGCCGATCAAGATGACACCGCCGATGAGCGCAGCCTCGAAGGCGAAGCCGGGGATGATGCCGAGGAACGAGCCGTTGGCTCGCGCACGCACCGAGCGGCTGCGGTTCGTCGTGACGAGATCCGAGACCTCGGAAAGACGGTTGCGCAGACTCAGTTCCTTGAGCGCCTCCATCATCTCGGTCATGAGGATGGCCACTCGGTAGCTGTACGTGAGGTTGACCTGCGCGGCCTCGAGTGACCGCTTGGTGACGACCTGGTGCACGATGAGCGCGACAAGGCCCAGGTATCCGAAGGCGATGATCGCCGTCAACGGATCGGCCACCAGCAGCACCGCGATGATCAGCACGAACGTGAAGATCATGCTCGGGACCCTCATCAGTGGTAGCAGGAAGCCCGCCATGGTGTTCGCGATACCGGCGTCGGCGATACGGGTGATCTCCGCGACGGAGCGCTTCGAGCGCTCCTCCCAGCTCGAGTTGATGTACGCCTTGAACATCCGGTCGCCGATCTCCAGCTCGTACTTGGCGAACCGGCGGGTGGCGAACCAGTGCAGCGTGACGGAGAGCACCGACTTGAGGATGATGAGCACGCAGGCGGCGAGCGCCAACAGCGGCAGCAGTTCGGGAGATACCTCGCCGATGATCGGCAAGGACAGGGTGCCGCCCGAGAGCGCCGGCCCGATGATGAGGGCCAGCAGCGACATCGCGATGACATCCAGTGCGGTGATCACGGTCGTCGCGACCATGTAGCCGGCGAAGTAACGCCGCGCGCCTTCGGGCAGCAGCGGAAGGAGGTCCTTCAGGACCGGCCAGATTCTCTTCATACGCTCCGCTACTCAGAAAGTGGTCGACACGCCGGTGGCGGCCGAGGTGACCGCGCCCTCGACGACGGCGAGGGTATGCAGACCCTGCTCCATCGTCACGAGATCGCTCGGCTTGCCCAGCACCGCGTCACGGAACGCCTCGTGCTCCACCTTGAGCGGCTCGCGCTTCGCGTAGGAGTAACGGGTGATGTCGCCCTCCGACACTCCGCGGAAGGAGGAGATCGAGTCCCACTCGAGCGGGATCGTGCCGTTGGCGTAGAAGGTGAGGTCGCCGGTCGCGGTGTCCGCGATGAACGTGCCGCGTTCGCCGGTGACGACGGTGACGCGCTCCTTCATCGGCGAGAGCCAGTTGACGAGGTGGTTCACGATCACGCCGTTCGCCAGGCGGCCGGTGACGGTGATCATGTCCTCGAACTCACGGCCGCTGCGGTGCGCGGTCTGCGCGAACACGGTCTTGTACTCGCTCTGGGCGACCCAGCTGGTCAGGTCGATGTCGTGGGAAGCCAGATCCTTGGCGACGCCGACATCCGCGATGCGCGCAGGGAACGTGCTCTGACGGCGCGTGGCGATCTGGAACACGTCACCGAGCTCGCCTGCCTCCAGGCGGCGGCGCATCTCCTGCAGAGCGGGGTTGAAGCGCTCGACGTGACCGACGGCGCCGACGAGGCCCCGTGATGCGAAGGCGTCGGTCATCCGGCGCCCCGCCTCGACGTTGTGCGCGATCGGCTTCTCGACGAGAGTATGCACTCCGGCTTCGGCGAGCTTGAGCGCGGCATCCTCGTGGAACCGCGTCGGCACAGCGACCACGGCGATGTCGATGCCGGCCGCGATGAGCGCGTCGATGTCGGGGAGAATCTCGAGTCCACCCGAGACGCCGTGAGGGTCGCCCCCGGGGTCGGCGATCGCGACGAGCTCGACGCCGTCGACGTCACGCAGTACGCGGGCGTGGTGGCGCCCCATCATCCCGACGCCGAGCAGACCGGCCCGCAGGTTGCCCATCAGGCGCCCGCTCCGGCGACGGTGTTGACGGCGGCGACGATGCGCTCGAGGTCGTCCTGGCTCAGCGACGGGTGCACGGGCAGCGAGGCGACCTCGCGAGCCGCACGCTCGGTCTCCGGCAGGTCGAGTCCCGGCGCGAAATGCGTCAGCGAGGGCAGACGGTGGTTGGGGATCGGGTAGTAGACCCCGGCACCCACGTTGTGCTCGCTCTTGAGCGCGGCGACGAAGCCGTCGCGATCCTCGGGGACGCGGATCGTGTACTGGTGGTACACGTGCACGGCACCGTCGGCGACCGGCGGTACGACGACGCCCTGCAGGTTGGCGTCGAGGAACGCCGCGTTCGCCTGGCGCGTCTTCGTCCAGGCGTCGACCTTGGTGAGCTGCACCCGGCCGATGGCCGCGTGGATGTCGGTCATTCGGGCGTTGAAGCCGATGACCTCGTTCTCGTACTGGCGCTCCATGCCCTGGTTGCGCAGCAGCTTGACCTGACGGGCGATCTCGTCGGTCGCCGTCGTGACCATGCCGCCTTCGCCGCTGGTCATGTTCTTGGTCGGGTACAGGCTGAACATCGCGAACTCGCCGAACGAACCCACCGGGCGTCCGTCGAGCGAGGCGCCATGCGCCTGTGCCGCGTCCTCGTAGAGCGCGACGCCGTGCTCGGCGGCGATCTTCTCGAGCTCGCGCATCCGTGCCGGGTGACCGTACAGGTGCACCGGCAGGATGCCCTTGGTCTTGGGAGTGATCGCCGCGGCGACCGCCTCGGGGTCGAGCGTGAACGTGTCGGGCTCGATGTCGACGAAGACCGGGGTTCCGCCCGTGAGCGCGACCGAATTGCCGGTCGCTGCGAACGTGAAGGAGGGCACGATGACCTCGTCGCCCGCGCCGACGCCGGCGGCGAGCAGCCCGAGATGCAGACCCGCCGTGCCGGAGTTCACGGCGACGGAGGGGCGACCGGGCACGAAGTGCGCCGAGAACTCGCTCTCGAAGGTCGCGACCTCCGGACCCTGCGCGATCATGCCGCTGCGCATCACGCGATCGACAGCAGCACGCTCTTCGTCGCCGATGATCGGCTTGGCGGGGGGAATGAACTCGCTCACACGGTCTCCTTGATCAGTGTTCCGTCAGTCTCGATGTAGTGCGCACCCGTCGAGGGGCACACCCAGGTCTTCGCGTCGTCGCCGGCGACGAGAGGCACGCCCGACTCGCCGACCCAGCCGATGCGGCGGGCGGGAACGCCCGCGACGAGGGCGTAGGCCGGCACGTCCTTGACGACCACGGCGCCGGCGGCGACGGTGGCCCAGGCCCCGATGGTCACGGGGGCTACGCAGGTCGCCCGCGCGCCGATGGCCGCGCCGCGCTCGATCGTCACGCCGACGGGCTCCCAGTCGTGCGCGCTCTTGATCGTCCCGTCGGCGTTGATCGCCCGCGGGTACGTGTCGTTGGTCAGCACGACGGCCGGTCCGATGAACACGCCGTCGCCGAGCTTCGCGGGCTCGTAGACGAGCGCGTAGTTCTGCACCTTGCAGTTGTCGCCCATGATCACGCCGGTGCCGATGTAGGCGCCGCGCCCCACGATGCAGTTCTCACCGAGCTGCGCATCCTCGCGTACCTGCGCCAGATGCCAGATGGAGCTTCCTGCTCCGATCTTCGCCTCAGGGGACACATCGGCCGAATCGACGATCCGGACATCGGTCGGTGAGGGCATACGGGTTCTCCTCGTGGGTGAAGAAGGGGACTCGGTCATCCTATCTGTTCACCCAGTCGTTTCCTGAGAGGATAGGAGGGTGATCAACCCAGTCAGCCCCGATCCGCACACCTGGGTCGTCGTCCCGCTGTTCAACGAGGCGAGCGTCATCTCGGGGGTGATCGCGACCCTGCTCCCCCATTTCCCGAACGTCGTCTGCATCGACGACGGCTCCACCGACGGCTCTCTCGAGGAGGCGCGGGCGGCTGGTGCGCACATCGTGGAGCACCCGATCAACCTCGGCCAGGGCGCCGCGCTGCAGACGGGCATCGACTACGCGCTCTCGCAGCCGGGATGCGAGTACATCGTGACCTTCGACGCCGACGGCCAGCACCGCGTCGACGATGCGATCGCCATGGTCGCCGCCGCCCGCGAGACGGGTGCGGCGATCGTCTTCGGGTCCCGGTTCCTCGACGACCGCACGAATCCCGGCCTGATGAAGCGCGTGATCCTCAAGACCGCGGTCTGGGTGACCAACCTCACCACCAGCGTCAAGCTCACCGACGCGCACAACGGCCTGCGGGTCATCCGCGCCGACGCCGCGAGTCAGATCTCGCTGAAGCAGGACCGGATGGCGCACGCCACCGAGATCGTGCTGCAGCTCGGACACACCGGACTCCCGTGGATCGAGCACCCCGTCGAGCTCCTCTACACCGACTACTCGAAGTCGAAGGGGCAGTCGGTGCTCAACTCCGTCAACATCCTCGTCGACCTGATCGTGAGGTAACGCCATGTGGATCCAGATCGTCCTCATCGCCGCCGTCGTCGTCATCGGCGCCGTCTTCATGCGCCGCACGGGCGCCGACAGCCACCTCGCCATCCGCCGCCTGCTCTACGGCGCGTTCGGACTCGTCGCGATCATCTCGATCCTCTTCCCGCAGTGGCTCACCTGGGTCGCCAACCTCGTCGGCGTCGGCCGCGGCACCGACCTGCTGCTCTACGCCCTCGTGCTGATGTTCCTGGTGTTCGTCTACACGCAGTCGCGTCGGAACGCGGCACAGCAGCGGCGACTGACGCTGCTGGCGCGCAAGCTGGCGCTGCTCCAGGCGTCCAGCCCGTCCGCACAGCCCGACGAGACGGATGCCGGGCAGCCGGAGAACCGCTAGTCGCAGGCGGTGATCCGCCAGAGGCTGGCATCGCCCTCGCGCGCCACCTCGGCGAATCCGGGCTGTCCGTCGAACTCGGTCATCCCCGGCATCAGGTATTCACCGGGCCCCGTGCCTCCGATGCCGAAGTCGAGGACGTACTCGGGTGCCCCGTAGGCGGCGAGAGCCTCGCAGACCGCGGGATCCTCGCCGGCATCGCGGAGTCCGACGGAAAGGGTATCCCACGCCTGGGACTGCGGCGGCGACCAGGTGCGCGGGATGATGTCGCGGTCCCCGAGCACATACGCGAAGGCGGCGCCCGTGGACGGATTCGCGATGATCACGGCGTCCTCGGGGATGAGGTCCGGGAGCTCGCGGAGGAGCGCGTACTCGTCGGAGGAGAGGTAGCTGTCCGCGTCCATGGCGTAGCGGGACTGCTCGTCGGTGTCGGCGGCCACGCGCAGCAGGATGACCGGTGCGACGACCACGCCGACGGTGCCGGCCACGGCGATGACGGCCATCGCGATACCCGTCAGCGGTGTACGGGCGAGCACGGCGGCGTCCGGCCATCGTCGCGCCACGACGCGGATGAGCGCAGCGAGCCCGATCGCCGCGAGAGGCACCACGATCAGTGGGACGATGGCCGCGAGGCGGAAGGAGTCGCCGTACCACGGCCCGGTCAGCACACGCTTGACCACGGGAAGGTCCGTGGCCACGCTGATCACGTAGAGCAGGGAGACTCCGGCCCAGGCGACGACCAGCCAGCGCAGGCGCGGCGCCCGTACCGCGACGACGAGGCCGACGATGAGAAGTGCGCTCGTCCCCCACGCCGCCGGCAGCAGCGAGTGGCTGTTCAGGACGACGTCGACGAGCGCTCCCGGTATCCCGCGGTACGACCTCCAGAGCACGTGACCGGCGAGGTACGCCAGCGCGAGCCACACGACCGCGACCGCCACCCACCCGCCGATGAGGACTACCAGCGACCGACGACGGAAGAGCCGATCGCTCGTGCGATAGCGGAGCAGGACCGTCCCGGTGAGCCACAGCATCACCAGCACTCCCCAGACCAGGATCGACGAAGGCTGGGAGAGTGTCGTCGCCGCGACGGCGAGAAGCGCTGCGGCGGCGACACCGATCGCCCGACGTGTCTTCTCCCCGGGGGCCGCGCCCATCCAGATCCGGACCACGTCGATCGTGAGCGCGGCCGCCGCCGGGATCACCGCGAGCGACAGAGCGTAGGGGTACAGCACGCCCCACTCGAACATCAGCTGGGGGAAGGCGAGCAGTCCGGCGGACAGGGCAGCCGCCAGAGCGGTGACGGCGGTGTTCCCGTTGCTCACCACTCGGGCGAAGAGTGCGATGGCGAGCGGCCACATCACCGCGGCGATCACCAGGGAGACGAGGTTGGCCGCGACGGGGATCTGCGCCACGTCCACCGCGACGAGCGAGGTGATGGCGTGCCAGGCGGCGGGATAGAACGTCGTGCCGCCGATGAGCCCGGACACGTCGAGGGAGGATGCGCTTCCGGTCTCGGCGATCCAGCGGAGGACGTTGAGGTGGAACACCGCGTCATTCGTCTGCGAGATCGCTTCCGGAACGCCGACGTACGTCATCAGGCGCGCCGCATTGAGGGCGCCGCCGACGACGAGACCGGCGAAGAGCAGCAGGTTCGGCACGCGCGACCGCCGTCGCGGCGGCGCGAGCCGACGGCGGCCGACGAGCAGCGAGATCGCGTACAGCAGCGCGCCGACGATCACGACGCCGATGGCGACGCTCAGATGCCCCCAGCGGATGCCGAGGAACGAGTACGCGATCGCCAGCACCGACAGCAGGCCGACCGAGATCCCCGGCGCCGCCGCCCACAGGACGAGGCCGCGCAGTCGGAGGACGAGGCCGACCAGCAGACCGGGAACGAAGACGACGGCCAGAGCGAGGGCGAAGAGCCCGGACTGCGCCAGCCAGTCGGTGATCATTCGTCGACCAGCGCGATGGCGCCCTCGATCTCGCCGTCGTAGACGATCTGGCCCTTGTTGATCACCACGCCTCTGGTGCAGAGCTCTCGGACCATCTCCATGTCGTGGCTGACCACGACGAGCGTCTTCTTCTGCGCGATCAGCTCGCCGAACTTCAGGCGGCACTTCTCCCGGAAGGGGGCGTCTCCGACCGAGAGGATCTCATCGACGAGGAGCACATCGAGCTCCACGTGGATCGCGACCGAGAACGCGAGCCGCATGAACATCCCCGAGGAGTAGTGCTTGACCTCCTGGTCGATGAACTGCTCGATCTCGCTGAACGCGACGATCTCGTCGTAGCGCTCCTCGACCTCCTTGCGCTGCATCCCGAGGATGGCGGCGTTGAGGAAGACGTTCTCCCGGCCGGAGAGCTCGGGGTGGAACCCGGCGCCGACCTCGATGAGACCGGCCACCCGTCCGCGCGTGAGCACCTCGCCGGCGTCGGGCTCCATGACGCCCGAGATCAACTTGAGGAGCGTCGACTTGCCCGACCCGTTCAGGCCGAGGATGGCGACGGACTCGCCCTCGTTGATCACGAGGTCCAGTCCCTTGAGCGCCTCGAAGGTGCTGCTCGTCTTGCGACGGCGGATCCAGGCCACGACGGTGTCCTTGAAGGACAGCGCGTGGTTCAGCGTGAAGTTCTTGCGGACACCGTCGACGACGATGCTGGGGCGCGAAGCGATTGCAGTGCTCATAGGTCTTGCGCGAACCTTCCCTCGAGACGTCGGAAGACGAGCTGGCCGAGCAGCAGGGTGACGATCGCGATCAGGAACGTCCAGAGCGTGTTCCAGGCGAGGTCCGGCGGCAGCGCCAGCGTCGTGCTCGTCACCGGACGCCAGAAGGCGTAGTGGAACAGCTCGACGCCCTGGGTGATCGGATTCAGCAGGTAGATGTCGACGAGCCAGTCCGGCCACCCCAGCTTGTCCATCGCCTCCTGCACCATCGTCCAGGCGTAGAGCACGGGCGACGCCCAGGTGGCGAGGAGGAGCAGCAGCTCGACGATGTTCTCCGCATCGCGGAAGCGCACGTTGAGCGCGCCGAAGAAGAGCCCGATCCCGAGAGCGAACAGCGACACGATGATCATCGCCGCCAGCGCGGCGAGGACGCCGAGGATCGAGACGCTCGGGATCCAGCCCATGAACAGGCAGACGATGAGCAGCAGGGCGAGCTGCGGGAGGAAGTGGATGAAGGCGACCACGACCGAAGAGACCGCGAACAGCTGGCGCGGCAGGAACACCTTGCGCACCAGCGGCGCGTTGTTCACGATCGACGTGGTCGCGTTCTTGAACGCTTCGGAGAAGAGGTTGATGACGACGATGCCGGAGAACAGGTACACCGGATAGTTCGGGATGTCGCGGTTGAGGTTCAGGAAGAGCCCCAGCACCACCCAGAACACGAGGAACTGCGCGCCAGGACGGACGTAGGACCAGGTCCAGCCGAGCACGGAGTTGCGGTAGCGGGTCGTGACCCCCGTGCGCACCAGCAGGTACAGGAGGTAGCGCCAGCGCACGACATCGATGAGCCCTCGGCTGGTGCCGGGAGTATCGAACTCGGAACGCGGGACGACGGCGAAAAGATCTCGGGTATCTGTCACTGGCCCACTCATTCAGCTGCGGTGGCGGTCGCCACGACGCATCCCAGTATCCTATGGCACCCCTGGAAACGCGCCGAGGACACCCCGAAGGGTGCCCTCGTGCGGTGCGACACGTCGGTCAGATGATCTGCTTCATGATCTGCCAGCCCATGTTGATGCGGGTCGGGTCCGCGGTCCAGCCTGCGCGCCCGTTGCCGCGATAGATGTACATGTCGCCCGTCGTCGTCACCGCGAGCACGTCGCTGTTTCCGTCGCCGTTGAAGTCGCCCATGCTGAACACCGATGACATCCCGCCCCAACCCTGGCCGATCGAGCGCGCGTTGCCCCAGTTGCCGTCACCGGTCGTCGAGTAGAGCATGAGCACGCCCCCGGCCGTGCGGCCCATCAGGTCGGCCTTGCCGTCGCCGTCGAAGTCGCCCACGCTGAAGAGATCCGTGAACCCTGCCCAGCCCTGGCCGATCGTGGCACCGAGGCCCGAACCCCATCCACCGGCACCGTTCCCGCGGTACAGCCGAAGGTCGCCCCTGGCGTCGACGACGAGCACGTCGGGCACCCTGTTGCCGTCGAAGTCGAGACCGCCGACGATGCGGGTGAACGATCCCCATCCGTTGCCGATGACGATGCGAGGACCGAAACCGCCGCCCGCCACACCGGGGTGGAGGTAGAAGGTGCCGGCGGCATCGACCTGGCCGAGGTCGCTGAATCCGTCGCCGTTGAAGTCGCCCATCGGGGTCAGCCTGTCCGTCGCCGCCCAGGTGCTCGCCGGGCGCGCGATGCCGCCCCAGTTCCCGTTGCCGGTCGTGCCGTAGACGCGCACCTCGCCGGTCGTCGTCATCGCCACGATGTCGCGACCCGGTGCGCCGTCGACGTTGCCGACGCCTGCGGGCAGGGACCGGGGACCCCACACCGCCGCACCGGACACCGACGCGTTCACCGTCTGCCATCCCAGCCCGATCGCGATGTCCGCGCCGATCGCTCCGCCGCCCGCGCCGCGATACAACCGGAGCGTGCCGGACGAGTTGGTCGTGAGAAGGTCGGAGACGCCGTCTCCGTTGAAGTCGCCGGTGTTGAAGATGTCGGTGAAGCCCTGCCAGCCGTTGCCGATCTGCCTCGATGCCTTCCAGCCTCCGCCGCCGTTGCCGGAGTAGAGGTAGAGGCGCCCTCCGCCGTCGCGTGCGACGAGGTCAGGACGGCCATCGCCGTCGAAGTCGCCGTTGCCGCTGATCAGGTTCATCGCGGACCATCCGGTGCCCACGACGCGCGGGGCGAGGAAGCCCCCGCGGTTGTCACCGGGCCAGAGCAGGAGGCGTCCGGCGGCGTCGGTCGTGAACAGATCCGGGACGCCGTCACCGTCGAAGTCGCCGGCGGGCGTCGCCAACAGCACTCCGGACCAGTCACCGGCCAGAGTGGTCGGCGCGGGCATCGTGGTGGTTCCGTTGCTCCGCACGACCTGAGCGGCACCGGTCGTCTTGATGGCGACGAAGTCGCGACGCCCGTCACCGTCGAGGTCTCCGACGCCGAAGAACTTCTTGACCCCGGTCATCCCTCCGCCGACCTTGACTCGATCGCCCCAGGCGCCGTTCAGGTACGGGTATCCGAAGACGTCCCCCGCGCCGTCGACGCCGAGCACGAACGAGCTCTGATCGATCGAGGACAGCGTCGGCGTCATCGAGGTCGGGACCTGCGTCGAGCCGAACCAGTCCGTGAAGTAGTTGTAGAAGTTGCGGTTGCCGTAGGCGGAGCACGGGTCGCCGCTGTCGCCGTATCCGGCGTTGAGCGCGTTCTGGTTCGGCTGATACGGCGTGTAGTAGTAGAGCGCCGACGTGGCCTTGTTCGCGATGTAGACCGGCGAGGAACCGCACCCGGCGTTCGGGTTGTACTGGATGTTCCAGGTCCGGTACGGCGCGTACCACTGGAACCACTTGCCTTCCATGTAGATCTGCATCTGCCGCGCGGCACCGTAGATCTGGTGGAAGAAGCCGACGTACTGCGGATCGCACGGCGCGGTGTCAGGGCAGCCCTGTCCGAGGGCGATGTCGTAGCGCCACGCGCTCGGCCACGAGTGCGTGACGAGGCCCTGCTCCTTCTGGAGCATCACGATCAGCACCTGCGGGTTGATGTTGCACGACTGCGCCACGCGGTAGATGATGCGCGCCGCCGTCTCGTTCGCGGCCCCCGTGTATCCGTTGCAGTACGCGTCAGCCGGGCGCGTCACAGACGAGATCGTGAAGTCCTTGAGGCAGACGATCCGTCGGCCGTCCTCGTCCGTGCCGCCCAGGCAGCGGGATACCTTGCTGTTGAAGAAGGTCTGGATCTGCGCCTCGGTCATCGAGTTCTTGTTCGTGAACACGGCGTCGCTGATGAGATTGCCCGCGTTGAAGCCGACGAGCGTCGTCTTCGCCAGTCCGGCGGCGACGGGGTCGGCAGAGGCTTTCGCCGAGGTCGAGATGCTCGACGACATGGACGCGGCGGCGGCGGTGGCGGGGACCACCGTGCCGACGATCAGGGCGGAGACGGCGAGGAAACAGGTGAGGAGTCGGGAGATCCTCAGGGTGTTTCGCGAGCGTGGGGCACGTCGAGACATGTGACCAGTGTGACGGAAGTTACAGGATGATGCCACTGTTACTGAGAATCCGCTGTATGGATTGCGCGTGTCGCCCGCACGCACAGGCCGGATTCAGCCGTCACAGATCGGCGTGCAGGCCCCACACGCGCTCCGCGGAGCTCGCCCACGAGAACGCCCGCGACCGGTCGGCGGCGAGGACGCGCAGGCGCGGCGCCCCTTCTCGAGATGCTGCGGCGAGGGCATCCGCGATGCCGTCCTCAGGCACCAGCAGCCCGCCGTCTGCGATCACGTCCTGATGCGCGCCGCTGTCGATCGCGACGACCGGGGTGCCGAGCGTCATCGCCTCCACCGCACGCCACGGCCAGCCGGCGACAGGGCTGGTGGCCGCGAACGCCGCGGCACCGGCGAGCACGGCGGCACGGTCCTCCGGGGACAGCACTCCGCGCACATGCGCGCGCCTCTCGGGGAGACCTGCGGCGGACGCCAGCTCGGCCAGTCGCGGCTCCGCCCCTTCCGGTGCATCGAGCACGACCGCATCGACGCCCGCGGCGACAGCACCGCGGAATCCTGCGTCGAGCGAGGCCGCCGTCCCCGTGAGCACCACGTACTCCCCCGGCATCGACAGCGCAGCGCGACGCGCCTCGGCATCACGCGGCGTCACGAACCCGCGCGGCGCGGCGCCGGCGATCACCCGAACGCGACCTCGGAGCTTCGCCACCTCGGACAGCCGCTCCGCCACGGCATGCGACGGCACGACAACGGCGTCGGCGTGCTTGACCGCTCTCTTCAGCATGGCGCGCTGCCAGGCCACCGCGCTCTTCGGGAGCAGCTCAGGGGCGTCCCAGGCCTGCAGATCCCAGACGGTCACCGTGGTCTGATCGTTGTCGTGTACGCGATCGTGTCGCACGAGCGGCGCCATCAGGCTCGGCGAATGGATCAGCCCACCGCCGACGCCGGGCGCGATGCCCAGCTGCCAGGCCGCGGCCAGCTCCCGCCGTCCGAGGTTGAGCGTGCGCACGTCGGACACCCCGGTCACGGTGACCTCTGCACCGGCGGGCACGATCGCATCGACCGTGCATCCCGAGGGAGCCGTCGCCACGAGGCCGATCGCCAGATCCACGGCAGCCGAGGCCTGATCCGCGTCGACGACGTGCACGAGCTGATCCAGAACAACACGCAGCCGAGCACCCATGCGCTCAGGCTATCCTCGCCGCCACCTTCTGCCGTGGATCCCACCCCCGTGCCGCCCGAAAGTCCGGCCTCCGACGGCATCCGCCCACCGGCGCGGCGGCAGTTCGTGCTTGAATGCTCACGTGAGCGACGGTCGACTTCCCCGGCGGCGCCGATGGATCGGTTGGACCGTCGGCCTCGTCCTGACCCTTCTGGTCCTGGCGATCGGATGGGTCGCCATCCGCGGCATCGGCGCGGTGAGCGATCTCCAGCTGGTCGCCAAGGGGGCTTCGCAGCTCAAGGACGCGATCGCCGAGGGTGACCTCGACGGCGCGGAGCCCATCGCCGAGAGCATCGCAGGCAACGCCCGCTCGGCGCGCGACCTCACCTCCGATCCGGTCTGGCAGGCGTTCGGCTACGTCCCCTGGCTCGGACCGAACTTCCGCGCCGTGAGCGACGTGGCAGAGATCGCCGACGACGTGTCGGCGGACGCCCTCGCCCCGCTCCTCGGCGTCGCCGCCGACTTCGATCTGGGAAGCCTCGGCTTCGCGGACGGCGCGATCGACCTTGAGCCCTTCGCCGAGATCGAGAAGCCGCTCGGGGCGGCGAGTGCGGCCCTCACCGGGGCGGAGCAGCGCGCTCAGCAGATCGACGCGGATGCGACCCTTCCCCCGCTCGCCGAGGCCGTGCGGGAGCTCCGAGGGTCCGTGACCGAGGCCGCGACCGTGGTGGGCTCCCTCCACGGCGCCGCGGTGCTGCTGCCGACCATGCTCGGAGGAGACGGACCGCGCGACTACGTGCTGGCGATGCAGAACAACGCCGAGCTGCGCTCGTCGGGCGGGATCATCGGATCGATCGCCCTGCTGCATGCGGAGGGCGGGCGGATCACGCTGGGCACCCAGGCATCCACCAGGGACTTCCCCGGTCTCGACACCGCGCTCCCGCTGAGCGAGTCGACCGTCGCGCTCTTCGACGACCGGCCCGGCCGCTACCTGCAGAACATCACCAGCATCCCCGACTTCGCCGAGGCGGGGGCGACGATCGCGGCGAGGTGGCAGGGCCGCTTCGGTGGCGAGATCGACGGCGTGATCGCCGTCGACGCCGTGGTGGCCGAGCACCTCATGGAGGCCACCGGCGACCTCAGCTTCGGCCCGTTCACCGCGACCCCCGAGACGATCATCAGCATCCTGCTCTCCGAGATCTACGCGGCCGTCCCGGACCCCGCCGCCCAGGACGACGTCTTCGCCCAGGCCGCGAGCGGGCTGTTCGGCGCAGCTCTCTCCGGCGGCGACACGAAGGCGCTCATCGGCGCCCTCGCCGAATCCGCCGGCGAGGGCCGCATCCGCATCTGGAGCGCCCACGAAGACGAGGAGGCGGTGCTCACGGCCTCCGCCCTCGGGGGGACGATCCCGAAGGACAGCGCCGACGCCACGTACGTGGGCGTGCTGATGAACGACACCACCGGCGCCAAGATGGACTATTACACGCGGGCCTCGGTCGTGACCGCGATCGGCAGCTGCCAGGGCGAGGCGACGACGCAGGTCCGCGTCACCTGGACGAACACGGCCCCCTCCGATGCCGCGACTTCGCTGCCGCCCTACGTCACCGGCGCTGGCTACTACGGCGTCCCCGCCGGTTCCGTGCGGACCCTCATCGCCGTCTACGGGCCGGAGGGCGCGACGCCCTCGCACATCGACCGTGACGGCGACGAGGAGAGCGTGCAGACGGCCATGCTGGGCGACCGTTCCGTCGTCCAGCACGAGGTGCTCCTCGCGCCGGGCGAGTCGACCACGATCACCGTGGAGTTCCAGGGCGATGGCGCGGGCCAGCGGCTCACGGAGGCGATCGTCACGCCCCTGATCGAGGCTCCGGAGATCTCCCGCGAAGAACTGCGGTGCGGTTCGTGACTTTCGCTGCCGGATAGGCTACTGTCGAGGCACTGGGGAATATCTGGGCTCTGTCTTCCTGCCGTGGGGGCAGGATGAGCCCACGCAGTCGAACGCAGGGGTGTGTTCGGGTGCGATTCCGCGTGAAATTCTGGGGAGAAATCATGCTGAAGAAACTGGCTGCCATCAGCCTTACCGCTGGCGCGCTGGTATTCATCGCGCCGACCGTTGCGACCGCTGCGCCTTCTGTGCCGGCTGCGACATCCGGCTCCTACGCCGAGACTCCTGGCGTGAACGTCGATGATCCGATCATCGACATCTGCGAGGTCTCGACCATCGTCTTCGGATCCGGCTACTTCCTGCCGTCCGAGACGGTGAACGTGTCGGTTTCGGGTCTGAACGCCGCGAACGCGGCCGTCTCGGGCAACACCGCCGCCGAAGACGGAAGCATGACCGTGACGTTCCGTCCGCCGTCCGACGGTGAGGGCTCCTATGCCATCGCCTTCGAAGGCTCGCGCTCGTACACGGCGACGATCACGGTCTCGCACGGTCATGACTCTGCCGTGAGCTGCGATCACGATCCGGGCGTCGCGCCTGCAGGATCGGAGCTGGCGCTCACCGGCGGCAGTGTTTCGCCGTGGATCCTCGGTGGCGGAGCCGTTGCTCTCGTCGCCGGCGGGGCGCTCGTCGCCGCTGGTGCGGCTCGCCGCAAGCGCGCCTGAGTCTGGCTGCCGCCTCGTGCGGTGGTCGGCTGGACGACGGTGATCCCTCCCCCTCCGATCACCGTCGTCTGGCGATCCCGGTGGCCGCACCGGAAGCCCACGGCCTCCTCCTCAGGGAGAAGGTCGTGGGTTGCGGCGTGCCTGGGCTGGACCGAGCATTCTGATCGCGGCTCGGATTCGCGCAGGCGTCGGTCAGGGGTTCCCGGCCTACCGGATCACGGCTCGGGCGTCGGCGTCGCCGTCGGGGGATGCAGCGACTGCCGGATCATCTCCTGGATGTACGCGTAGTCCGGCTCGAACTCGTCGACTCCGAAGTCCGGGGTGAGCTCGATCGACGTGACCGTCTGCTCCTTCGCCTTGAGCATCAGGTCGAAGAACTCCGGCAGCTTGTCCTGAGGGAGGTCGGTGCTGATGAGCGCGGTTCCCGCCGCCGCGACCTCGTTGAACCGGCTGAGGACGGTCTGCGGGGTGAACTGGGCGAGGATCGCCTCCTGCAGCTCCCGCTGACGCTTCATCCGATCCCAGTCGCTGGTCGTGTACCGCGAACGGGCATACCACTGGGCGGTGTCGCCGTTCATGAGCTGCTGACCCGGCTCGATCCAGCCGATCGCCCACTCGTTCACATCCGTGCCCTCCCAGCCTTCCGGCGGGCCGCCCATCGGCAGGCGCTCGGTCACGTTGATGTTCACACCACCCAGAGCATCCACGAGCTCCGCGAATCCGTGCATGTCGACGAACACGTAGTACGGGATCTCGATTCCCAGCACGCCTTCCGCGGCATCCTTCGTCGCTTCGATGCCGGGGTCCGACCCCTGCGCGACGGCGTCAGGGTAGAGCGACGCTCCCTGATCCTCACGGCAGATCTCCGCGGCGTTGCGCACGTGGTTCATCCAGCCGTTCCAGCCGCAGTCATCGGAGCTGTAGCCCTCGAATCCGTCGGGGTAGAGCTCCTGCATCGGACTGCCCTCGCTGAACGGTGCGTTCGGAAGCTCGCGCGGGATGCCGGTGATCGTCACGGCGCCGGTGTCGGCGTTGACCGAGACCACCGAGATGCTGTCGAACCGCATCGAGTCGCGCCCGTCGCCGCTGTCGGCGCCCAGGAGCAGGATGTTGTAGTAGCCGTCGCTCGGCGGAAGACTCGGTCCGCTCTGCCCGAAGATCGTGGAGATGGTGCTGCGCGTCGACCCCACCACGGTCGCCGCATAGCCCGCGCCACCGCCGACGAGACCGAGCAGGATCAGCGCCACGACGGGGATCGCGAACCGCGAAGGGCTCGAGACCTTGACGAGGCGCACCAGACGGAGAGCGTCGAAGGTCAGGACGATCCAGAGCACGACATACGCGACCAGCAGGACCTGCACGATCGTGAGCACCGCGGCCGAGAGGAACCCGCCGCCGATCGTGAGCCACAGCAGCGCCGGGCGGGCGAACAGGGCGAGACCGGCTGTGACGATCAGCGCGAACCAGGCGAACACCGTGGCGCGGAGGCCGAAGCGTCCGAGCCGCCGATTGCCGGCGAGGACCTGCGCCGATCCGGGAACGAGGAGATTGAGCACGACGAGCCACCACCCGCGCTTCGCCATCTGCCCGGCGTCGGAGGAGTCCGGATGCCGCAGCGGCCGGTTCTCGATCAGCGGGCGCCCTGTCGCGCGCGGCGGCGCAAGGGTCACAGCGAGCCCTTCAGCCGTTCGTTCTTCTGCTCGACCTGAGCCTCGAGGTCGCGCGCGTAAGCCTCCACCCGGTCGGCGAGGTCGGCGTCGGCCGTGCCCAGGATGCGGGCGGCGAGCAGCCCCGCGTTGCGGGCTCCGCCGATCGAGACCGTCGCAACGGGGATACCGGCGGGCATCTGCACGATCGAGAGGAGCGAATCCATGCCGTCGAGGTACGCGAGGGGCACCGGCACGCCCACGACCGGGAGCGCCGTCATCGAGGCGACCATCCCCGGCAGGTGCGCCGCTCCCCCGGCCCCGGCGATGATCACGCGGATGCCGCGGGATCGGGCCTCGCGCGCGTAGGACATCAGCTTGTCCGGCGTGCGGTGCGCCGAGACGACCTCGACCTCATGCGGGATTCCGAAGTCCGTGAGCGCCTGCGACGCGTCGCTCATGACACGCCAGTCGGAGTCGGATCCCATGATCACGCCGACCAGCGGCGCGGCGGAGGAGTGCAGTGGCTCGGTCACCAGATCAGGCTACGGTCTGCTGCTGTGAGAAGCCCTGAACGGCACACCTGTTGACCGGTGTTGCGGGCGCTCAGTCGAAGTGCGCGGCAGCCGCTCTGGCGACGTACACGGCATCGTCGAGGTCGTCGCCCGAGACGTTGACGTGCCCGACCTTGCGGCCGGGTCGCGGAGCCTTGCCGTAGGTGTGGATCTTCGCGGTGGGGTGCTCGGCCATCGCCGCGTCGAAACGCTCCTCGAGCGTGCCTTCCGTCGGGCCGCCCAGGATGTTCACCATGACCGACCACGCCGCCCGCGGAGCGGTGCTTCCGAGGGGAAGGTCGGCCACGGCGCGCAGGTGCTGCTCGAACTGCCCGGTCACGGCACCGTCCTGGCCCCAGTGCCCGCTGTTGTGCGGACGCATCGCGAGCTCGTTGACGAGGATCCGCTCGTCGTCGGTCTCGAAGAGCTCCACGGCGAGCATGCCCGTCACCGCGAGCCCTTCGGCGATCGTGCGACCGATCTCCTCGGCGACCTGCGAGAGACGCTCGGTCGCAGCCGGCGCGGGCGCGATGACCTCGGCGCAGACACCGCCGCGCTGCACGGTCTCGACGACCGGGTAGGCGACGATCTGACCGCTGGGACGGCGAGCCACCTGCTGTGCGAGCTCCCGGACGAACGGCACGAGCTCCTCGACGAGCAGCGCATCGCCCTCGGCGACCGCGTCGAGCCAGTCCTGGGCTTCGTCGGCGGCACGGACGACCCGCACACCCTTGCCGTCGTAACCCCCGCGCGGCGTCTTGACGACGCCTCTGCCGTCGTGGGCGTCGAGGAACGCCTGGAGCTCCTCCGCATCGCGCACCGCCGCCCACTCGGGCTGCGGGATGCCGAGCTCGGTGAGGCGCGCGCGCATCGCCAGCTTGTCCTGCGCGAACCGCAGGGCGTCCGGCCCCGGGTGCACCGCGACGCCCTCGGCGACGAGGGTCCGCAGCACCTCCTGAGGAACGTGCTCATGGTCGAACGTGATCACGTCGACGTCCGCCGCGAATGCCCGCACGGCGTCGATGTCGCGGTAGTCGCCGACGGCGGTCGCCGCAAGTCGGGCGGACATGCCGTCGTCCTCCGCGAGCACCCGCAGGTCGAGTCCGAGCTCGACCGCCGGAGCGATCATCATCCGGGCCAGCTGTCCTCCACCGATCACGCCCACACGCAGCGTCATGTGCCGCCTCCATTCGTCTGGACCATTCTCGCGCACGGAGGAGGTCGCCTTCGACCCCGAGGGCCAGCGACCGTGTGACGGCCGAATGCGACGTGCCGGGTCAGACGTCGTCGACGTGGTCGGAACCGCCCTGCGCGTCACGATGCGCGAGGATCTGACCGACTTCGATCTGGTCGGCGAGCGTCTCGTGGACCAGCGTGACGTTGGGCACGTTCGGAAGGCGCAGCGGATCGTCGACGCCGTTCGACAGCGTGATCGTCCCTGTCCCCCACAGCCGCTGCAGCGGCCCGCGGCGCACCGCGATCGTGTACCCCCTGGCGTGCGACATCTCACGACGTCGACGCGCGCCGATCCCCTGATGCGCGATGACCCTCCTGGTGGTCACCGTCGTGCTGCGCGAGTACCAGACGACGAACGGCACCACCACGACGAACAGGATCACGAGGCCCGCCGCGGACAGCATCATCCAGTTCTCGAGACCCGCCGGCAGGTTGTCGTAGAAGTACGCCGTCGCGCCGAACACGGCGATCAGGACCAGCGCCGACCAGAACAGCCGGCGCGCGTGGCTCCGCAACCGCGCGATGAGCAGCTCTTCGGTCGGCACGCCGGGTGGCGGCATCACCGGCCGACCTCCGAGCGTCACGGGCTGAGTCACCCCACCATTGTGCCCGTGATCTGCGACAAAGCGGTCTGCGCGGCGGCGTGTCAGTTCACGCGGGGCGCACGTGCACCACGTCGCCCGCCGAGATCGCCCGCTCGGACCCGTCCACCGAGACGAGCAGGCGGCCCTCGGAGTCGAGCGCCGTGGCCAGGCCTTCGAGCACGAGATCGCCGGGGAGCGAGACCCGCACGACGAGACCGAGGGTCGCGCAGCGCGCGGTCACGGCGGCGTGCAAGCCGCTCGCGACGGCGTCGTCGGCCGCGGCCAGCGCGGCGAGCGAGGAGGAGAGCGACCGCAGGTAGTCCGCCAGCAGCCGGTCCTCATCGACCTCGACGCCGAGCACGGCGAAGGAGGTGGCCGTCGGCACGGGCAGCTGCTCCGCTGTCATGGCCGTGTTGACGCCGGATCCGACGATGACGGCATCCGTCGTCGCCTCCGCCAGGATGCCGCAGATCTTGCGCCCGTCGACCAGGACGTCGTTGGGCCACTTGACCGCGACGTCGCGCCCGGGCAGCTGGGCGGAGACGGCCTCGGCCATCGCCGCTCCGGCAGCCAGCGGGATCCAGCCGCGCGCGGCTGGATCGGCCGGAAGACGGCGCAGCAGGACGGAGACCGCCAGCGACGCCCCGTCCGGCGCCACCCAGGTGCGGTCGAGCCGCCCGCGCCCCGCGGTCTGGTTTCTCGTGACCAGCACGGAGAGATGCGGCCAGCCCTCGACGTCATCGGCCCGCTCGCGGAGATCGGCGTTCGTGGAGCCCGTGCGCGGAAGCGCTTCCAGCCGCGCGGCGACATCGCGAGCACGCGCGAGGTCGGCGCTCATGCGTCTTCCTCGTCGCCCTCTTCGTCGTCGTCGTCCTCGTCCTCGCGGATCGCCCCGAGGTCGTTCGCCTGCCACTGCTCCCACTCCTGCATGAGGCGCTCGATGGCCGCATGGAACTTCTCCGTCGCGACGCCGGGCGTCGTGTCGCCGAAGTAGTGCTGCACCCACATCTTCAGTCGGGCGACGGCCGCATCGTCCGCACGGACACGCTCGACCTCGGAGACGATCCGGGAGGCGTCGGCGACCGTCAGCCACTCGCAGTCCGCGAGGTAGCCCGTGGAATCGATCGCGGCGCGCTCGTCGGCCGGCCGCGTGATCATGAGCGGCTTGCCCGCTGCGAGCCGGTCGTAGACCATGGCCGAGATGTCGACGACCGCGACATCCGCGGCGGAGAGCTGCCAGCCCAGATCGGCACCGTCGTCGTAGATGTGCTGCGCGCTGCGGTCGGCGGCGTTGGCGGCGCTGATCGCCGCGATGATCCTGCGGTGGGCTGCTCCGTACGCCTCGTCGACGACGCCGCTGCGGGGATGCGGGCGGTAGATCACCCGGTGCGTGCCGGTCGCCAGCAGCTGCTTCACAAGCGTCTCGCCGTGTGAGGCGATCGAGCCGTAGTGCGCACTGGGGCGGTCGCCCTCCCAGGTCGGCGCGTACAGGACCACGGTGCGCTCGTCGGGCGTGTAGGGCAGCGTGCCGGAGTAGTGATCCGCCTGCGGACGGCCGATGTCCATCGTGCGGCGGTCGACGTCGTAGTCCCACAGCGTGCGCGAGAGACGATCCCGCGCCGCCTGACCTGCCACGAAGGCGTAGTCGTAGGCCTTGTACTGGTTCGTGGTCATGTACATCTTGTCGGACTCGCCGTGGTTGATGAACACGTGCCAGCGGCGTCCGTAGCGGAACATCTGGAAGTTGCGGGTGTTCTGGTTGACGTACAGCACGACCCGGATGTCCTGGTGGGCGATGAACCGCTCGAGGTCGCGGACCTTCGGCACGAAGGCCACCGGCGGCCCGTCCTCGTCGAGCAGCTTCTCGGCGCCCGCCGCCGACCGCGAGAGCACGACGACCGGCCAGCGCTTCGCGAGCTCTGCGAGCGGCCGGTACCACTGCCGCATCTGATACATGTTCACCGCGCCGTCGGCGAAGTACACCGCGACCTGGAAATGATCGAGCGGATGCGGCTCGTGCTCGGCGAGGCGCCGTCGCACGCGCTGCACGGCGCTGCGGGACGCCAGCGCGCGCGTGAGGAGACGGTACGCCTTCTTGGCGTCAGACAATGCACCCATCCCTCCAGAATAGTTCGTCCCGCGCCCGCTCCCGGAGCGCGCATCAGGGAACGCGCGATGTCGTCGTGCCATGATCGTCATGTGCCAGCCAACGAATCCGTCACGCCCGAAGCCGGGGTGTCCTTCGTGATGCCGGTGCTCAACGAGCGGGCGTACCTGGAGCACGCCGTCGCCTCTGTGCTCGCCCAGGATGTCGCCGGCACCGCCGAGCTCGTCCTCGCACTCGGACCCTCGACGGACGGGACGACCGAGCTGGCCGAGCGGCTCGCTGCGGCCGACGACCGCATCCGTCTGGTGCGGAACCCCGCCGCGCACATCCCGGTGGGATTGAACGCCGCGATCGGAGCGAGCCGCTACGCGACGATCGTCCGCGTCGATGCCCACTCGGAGCTCTCCCCCGGCTACGCGGCCCGTGCCCTGGAGACGCTCGAACGCACGCAGTCCGCCAACGTCGGCGGCGTCATGCACGCGGAGGGCCGCACTCCCTTCCAGAAGGCGGTCGCCCGGCTCTACAACTCGCCGGTCGGCCTCGGCGGCGGCGCATATCACGGTCGCACGCACGAGGGGGAAGCCGAATCGGCGTACCTCGGTGTGATGCGCCGTGAGGTGCTCGACGAGGTCGGCCTCTTCGACGAGACGATCCGGCGCGGCGAGGACTGGGAGCTCAATCTCCGGATCCGCCAGGCCGGACACCGCGTCTGGTTCGACCCGAGCCTCTCCGTGACGTACTGGCCGAGGGAGAGCTGGCTCCGCCTCGCCCGTCAGTTCCGCGCGACCGGCGCCTGGCGCGGTGAGCTGGTGCGCCGATTCGGTCGCCGCAACGGCATCCGCTACTTCGCTCCGCCGGCGCTCGTGCTCGTCGTCGCCCTCGCCGTCGTCGTCGGCGCCCTGCAGCTCACCGGAGTGCTCTCGGGAATCGCCTCCCTGGTCGCCTCCGTCGTGGTCTACGGGCCGCTCGCGCTGTATCTGCTGCTCGTCCTCGCCGTCGCCCTGGCCCCGGGCGGAGGCGGGCTCCGTCAGAAGCTGTGGACCCTGCTCGTGCTCCCGACGATGCACCTGTCTTGGGGCATCGGCTTCCTCGGCGGCGTGCTGCGCGGCGCGCGCGACACCGTCGACGCGTCGCGCCTCGGCACCCGGAACACCCCGCTGCCGTGACGGCGCCTCGACGCCTCAGGGGCTGACGAAACCCAGATCCAGGATCCGGTCGACCACGCGCTCGGCGGCACGACCGTCATCCCGCCTGTTGAACTGCGCACGCCACGCCGCGTACCGGCTCGCATACGTGGCTTCCTGGCCGGGATCGGCGAGCACGGCAGCGAGCTCGTCCTGCGTGCGCACCAGCGGCCCCGGTGCCCGCTCGGCGAGGTCGAAGTAGAAGCCGCGCAACTGCCCGCGGTAGTGATCCATGTCCGGCACGAGGAAGTACATCGGCTTGCCGGTGACGCTGAAGTCGAACATCACCGAGGAGTAGTCGGTGATGAGCGCGTCGGCGGCGAGGAGCAGCTGAGCGGTCTCGGGGTAGCCGGTGACGTCGATCACCCGGGCGCCCGCGCGATCGCGTCCCTGCTGCAGCGTGCGCGAATGCCCGCGGACGAGCACCACGGCGTCGGCCTGCCGGGCGAGGAGCTCCGGATCGATGAAGTCGACCATCTCCGTGCGGTCGTCGCGCCAGGTCGGCGCGTAGAGCAGGACCCGCTCCTGATCGCCGATGCCCAGAGCCTCACGGATCGCGGTCGGATCGCCGGTGGTGAGAGCATCGTCGCGAGGGTAGCCCTCGACCCAGATCGGCCTGCCGAAGAAGGCATATGCCTTCCGGAGAATGCGCTCGGAGTAGGTGTTCTGCGCGAGCAGCACGTCCCATCGCCGAGATTCCTTCACGACGGCCGCCATCCGGCGCGGGTCGAAGCCCGGACGGTGGAGGGCGAGCCGTTTGAGCGGCGTGCCGTGCCAGGTCTGCAGCACCTTCTGCCCCGGCTTGCGCACGAACCGGCGGCGCAGCCAGTCGTTCACGACCAGGAGCCGCGCGGCGCCTCGGGCGTGCCACCACTCCGGGCTGCCCTCGACGACCGCGATCGCGCCTTCCGGCACCGCGACCGAGAGGTCCACGACGCTCCAGTAGCGTCGAAGCCCCGGTGCGCGAGCCGCGAGCTCGCGGTCGATCGCCTGCGGGTTGCAGCCGACGCTGCGGCCGTAGAAGCTCTCGAAGAAGACGGCGTTCTCTGTGCCCCCGGCCTGGGCCACGTAGCGCCCTTCGAGCGTCGACTGCCCCTCGACGGTCTCGTACACGGGATCGATCGGTGCGGCGACGTGCACCGCGCCGCCGTCGACCGCGACGCGGACGCCGGCCAGCATGGTCGGCGCGATCCGCAGATCGTCGAGGTCCGCATCGGCGATGTGCAGTTCGTATTCGCCCGTCGGCAGCGGCAGAGCGGGGCCGCCCCACCGCGATGCCTGCAGCGGGAACACGGCCTTCCAGGTCTTCCCTCCGCCGGTGATGCGCGCCTCGACGCGCGCCCGCGGTCCGGACAGCTCCGCGGTCGCCGGTCGCTGACCGGTCCCTGCGATGATCAGCGCTTCGGCCGCTTCATCGATCCGGGCCGTTGTCATGCTGCTCCCTTCGGTGCGGGGATCCCCCGCGCGCGGATTGCCTGGTACACCCGATCGGTGTTGCGCCCGTCTCGGTATGCATGCATCTCCGCGCTGAGCGTAGCGGAACGCGCCGACGCCGCGTCGTACGCGGTCGGCTCGGAAAGCAGGCCGCGGAGCTGCCCGAGGACGGCATCCCAGCCCGGCGCGGGGTCCGCGCCCGCGACGTCCTCGTACCGTCCGTAGAACCCGCGCGTGCGGGCGTACTCCCGCGCGTCCGGGGCGAGATACAGCACGGGCGTCCGAAGCAGACCAACGTCATAGGCGAGCGAGGAGTAATCGGTGATCAGCACGTCGACCGCGGCGAGTACCGGCGTGACGTCGGCGACGACGGAGGCCCCCAGCATCCGCACTCTCCTGCTGGGCAGCGGAGGGGCGTAGCCGCCTTCGCCGAGCGGGTGAGATCGCACCAGGAGGATCGCATCCTCCTCTTCGAGCACACGGATGATCCGCACCCATTCCGACGCGGACGGCACCGCGGGGTCTGCCGCCCCGTCGCGCCAGGTGGGCGCGTAGAGGATCACGCGAGCGCTCTCGGGGACGGTGCCGACCGCGCGACGCAGCAGAGCGGATGCCGCGGCCCTGCGCTCGTCGACTGATCCGGTGGACAGCACATCGACCCGTGGCTCGCCCGTGACGACGACCCGGTCATCGCCCAGCCCGAACGCCGATTCCAGGCGACCGCGAGAACGATGCGAGGCCGCGGGCAGGACCCTGATGCGCTGGGCGGCACCGCGATACAGCAGCCCGACGACCCGGCGCAGCAGCGGTGCGCCGGGAACGTTCGGGACCTGCGTGGTGGCCGACGAGTCGAGGCCGATGCGCTTCAGCGGGATGCCGTGCCAGAGCTGCACGACGAAGGCCCCGCCGTTCGCGTAGCGGTTGACGTCGCCGAGGCCGTGCGTGACGACGAGCACGCCCGCTCTGGCGGTCGCCCACCAGCCCCGCAGGCCGGTCTTGCGCGCAGTGCGGATGCCGAGCGCCGCGGCATCGCGATCCTCCCGGTCGGACGACGTGAGCCACAGCGTGTCGTGTCCGGCGTCCGATGCATAGCGCTGCAGAGCCAGCGCGCCGTCGCCGATCCCCGCGCCGCAGCCGAACACCCAGCGTCGACCGCGCGGAACGAGGAACGTACCCATGCGTCCTGCGGCATAGAGCGGGATCCGGAGCAGCTTGGCCGCATTGCCGGTGCCGAAGGAGAAGGACGCCACCCCGCGAGCCTATCGCGGGGTGGCGTCCTTCTCTGCGAACAGCGGATCAGCCGGCGAGCTCGCCGAGTGTCACCTCGAGCTCGCCCTCCTTGCCGCCGCGGACGTAGGTCACCTTCGCATCGCTGCC
Organism: Microbacterium sp. A8/3-1; assembly: GCF_040267695.1. Lineage (NCBI taxonomy): Bacteria > Bacillati > Actinomycetota > Actinomycetes > Micrococcales > Microbacteriaceae > Microbacterium > Microbacterium sp. A8/3-1. The sequence continues at coordinate 1,316,453 of NZ_CP158357.1, forward strand.
CGCGGCCGCCGCGCGCACCTGCGCGGTCAGATCGCTGGCGCTGGTGATCGGGACTCCGTTGAAAGCCGTGACGACATCCTCCGCCTTGAGCCCGGCCGCAGCCGCCGCTCCGCCGTCGGTGACCTCGGCGATGTACGCTCCCGCCACGTTCGCACCCTCGACGCTCGCCGCGTCGCGGACGGATGCGCCGAGCAGGCCGTGCGTGGCCGCGCCGTCGGCGATGATCTCCTCGGAGACGCGCTGGGCGATGTTCGCCGGGATCGCGAAGCCGATGCCGATCGAGCCGGACTCCTCGGATCCGCCCGAGCTCGCGATCGCCACGTTGATGCCGATCAGCTCGCCCTTGCTGTTCACGAGCGCGCCGCCGGAGTTGCCGTGGTTGATCGCGGCATCCGTCTGGATCACGGCGATCGAGATCGACTCGTTGGACTGCTGCCCGGTGTTGCCCGGCAGATCGAACTGGAACGGCCCCTGTCCGTCGCCCTCTTCCGGTGCCTGCTGCTCCGGAGCGTCCTCGGACGACGAGTCGGGCAGGGCCGAGGAGGCGATCTGGATGCTGCGGTTGAGCGCGCTCACGATGCCGGTGGTGACCGAGTTCGCGAGACCGAGCGGGGCACCGAGCGCGACGGCGGTGTCGCCGACGTTGAGCTTGGACGAGTCGGCGAACTCGATGGGCGTGAGGCCCTTGGCGTCCGTCAGCTTGATCACGGCGAGGTCGTAGATCGGGTCGGTGCCGACGACGGTGGCCTCGTAGATGCGGCCGTCGGACGCGGTCACACGGATGCTGGGGTCGGCCACGGCGCCGCCGAGGGTCACGACGTGCGTGTTCGTGAGGACGTAGCCGTCCTCGCTGATGATCACGCCAGAGCCGCTGCCGGCCTCCTGGGACCCGGCGACCTCGATCGTGACGACCGAGGGAAGCGCCGCCGTCGCGACCGCGGTGGTCTCGTTGACCGATCCGGGGTTGTTGACCGTGACGGTCTGGGGCCCGCCGGCCGTGCCGCCCGTCGGCTGATCCTGAAGTCCGGTCAGCAGCGCGCCGCCGCCGAACCCGGCGACACCGCCGACCAGCGCCGCGGCCACGATGAACGCCGCGAACTTCGCGCCGCCCCGGGACTTGGGCTCTTTCGTCTTGACGCCGTCGGCCGGAGCGCTGCCGAAGCCGAGGGGCGCGGTGCCGTCGAGCGGCTGCGTCGGCTGGGTGTGCGCGGTCGCGGTGGGGATGCCGAAGGCTGCGCCCGGAGCCGATGCCGTCGCGTGCTGCGCCGTGCTCGGCGCGGCGAAGGGCTGCGGTGCGGCGGGCGCGGGCGGCGTGAGCGCGGCGGGGGCGGCGGGTGCCTGCGACGTGAAGGTCGACGGCACCTCATGTCCCTGCGCCGGGGCGGCCGGGGCGGTGGTCTCAGCGGCGGCGGCGGTCGCCGACTGAGCGGTGGCCTCTGCTGCCTCGGTGGACGGCACGGCGTCGTGGGACGCGGGTGCCGAGTGGTTCTGGGTGTCGTCTTCGTTCATGGTGTGCTCCTTCATCAACGCCCCTTCAGACTGCCGCCTGTATCTGTGCGTTTCGTATGGCGAAGATGAGTTTCAGCTATGGCCTTAGCCTGTTCTTCATGAGTGTCATTCCCGGCGCATGGCGGCGCACGGCGGCCGGTGCAGGTCTGCTCGCCGCAGACGGAACCGTCGCACCTACGATCTTCGCAGAGATGTCGGCGGCTGCGGCCAGGACCGGCGCGATCAATCTCGGTCAGGGCTTCCCCGACGAGGACGGGCCCGCGGTGGTGCTGGAGGCCGCGCGCGCCGCGATCTCCGCCGGGGCGAACCAGTATCCGCCGGGGCGCGGCATCCCCGATCTGCTCGCCGCCATCAGCGAGCATCAGCACCGCTTCTATGGTTTGGACGTCGACCCGGCGACCGAGGTCATCGTCACCGCCGGCGCGACCGAGGCGCTCACGGCCAGTCTGCTCGCGCTGATCGACGGGCCGGACGACGAGGTCGTCGTGTTCGAGCCGTACTACGACTCCTATGCGGCGGCGGTGGCGCTGGCGGGCGCTCGACTGCGCACCGTGCCGCTGAGGGCCCCCGACTTCCAGCCCGATCTCGACCAGCTGGCCGCCACGGTGAACGATCGCACCCGGATCATCCTCGTGAACGACCCGCACAATCCGACCGGCGCCGTGTTCGGCGCCGAAGTGCTCGCCGAGGTCGTGCGTCTGGCCCAGCGGCACGACGCGATCATCATCACCGACGAGGTCTACGAGCACCTCTCGTTCCACACCCCGCACACGCCGATCGCCACGCTGCCCGGTGCCGCCGAGCGCACGCTCACGATCTCCTCCGCGGGGAAGACGTTCTCCGCCACGGGATGGAAGATCGGCTGGGTGCACGGTCCGGCCGCGCTCATCACCGCCGTCCTCACGGTGAAGCAGTACCTCACGTACGTCAACGGATCGCCGTTCCAGCCGGCCGTCGCGGTTGGCCTACGTCTGGACGATGCCTATTTCACGGGTGCGGCGTCGGCGCTCGCCCGCAAGCACGAGATCCTCGGGGACGGGCTGCGAGCCGCCGGATTCACGGTGCACGCTCCGCAGGGTGGCTACTTCACGGTCGCGGACGCCACGGCGCTGGGCGGCGCGGATGCCGCGGCCTTCTGCCGTGCGCTGCCGGAGCGCGCCGGCGTCGTCGCGATCCCCCTGACGGCGTTCGTGTCGGAGGGCAGGCGCAGCGAGTACAGCGGCCTGGTGCGCTTCGCCGCCTGCAAGCGCATCGAGGTGCTCGAAGAGGCCGCTGCGCGCCTCGCGGCCTCGGCGCTCTGACGCGCGGCTCCGCGTCAGCGGGGAACCACGGCGTAGCGCCGCACGCGCAGCGAGGGGTTGACCGCACGCACGCGGTCGATCGCCGCCCGTTCCAGCGCCGCGACCGCGATCCCCTCGCCCGTGCCGACGCCGGCGAGCACGACGCCCTGCGGGTCGACGACCTGCGAATGCCCGACGCCGATCGGCGTCGGATGGTCCGCGGCGACCACGTACACGGTGTTCTCGATCGCCCGGGCAGCCAGCAGGGTGGTCCAGTGGTGCTCCTTGAGCGGACCCCTCACCCACTCGGCCGGCACCACCAGCACGTCGGCGTCCGCGTCGACGAGGGTGCGCGCGAGCTCGGGGAAGCGCAGGTCGTAGCAGGTCATCAGCCCGAAGCGCAGGCCACCGAGCACGAATGTGGCCGGCTCCCCCGGGTCACCCGGCTCGACCCAGTCGGACTCCGTCTGCCCGAAGGCGTCGTAGAGGTGCTCTTTGCGGTAGACGGCGAGAATGCCGTCGCCGCGCACCGCCACGACCGTGTTCCGCACCCGTTCGCCGTCCGCGGCGCGCTCGGCCAGGCCCGCGACGATCACGACCGCGTAGTCGGCGGCCAGAGCCGTGAGCGCGGCGACGAACTCGCCGTCGAGCTCCTCGGCGTTCGCCGCGAGCGTCGCATCCATCGGATCGACGAAGTAGCTCGAGTACTCGGGGAACACGATCAGCTTCGCGCCGCGCGCCGCAGCATCCGCCGTCAGCGCAGCGATCCGCTCGCGATTGTCGGAACGGGATGCCGTCGGTGCGAACTGGCACACGGCGACGGATACGGCTGCGGTCTCGGACATACCTCATCCTCTCGCATCCGCCGGTGCCCGGCCTCGATTGGCCGACCTCCGGAATCCGTGATAAGTTACTTCTTGTGCCGCGGGGTGGAGCAGTTCGGTAGCTCGCCGGGCTCATAACCCGGAGGTCGCAGGTTCAAATCCTGTCCCCGCAACGAGAATGCGACACAAGAAAGGCCCCTGATCAGGAGAAATCCGGATCGGGGGCCTTTCGCTTGCCCGGCGTGAGAGCCACGTGAACGCCCTCAGCCGCGCTCGGCGCCGAAGCTCACGGAGCGCACGCCCATCGCCTCGGCCTCTTCCCTGGCGAGTCGACGTTCCGCGTCGAGATCGAGTCCGCGCGCGAGCAGCACGTACGCCACGGCGGATGCCGCGAGTCCGACGAACAGGGCGATGTCGATGCCGCCCATCGCAGCGGCGATCGGCCCCGTGAACCACGTGGTCACGACGAACGGGATCATCGCGGCGATACCGATGGCGTACGCGGTGATCCCGCGCCATCCCCACGAGCCGTAGATGCCCTGCGGACGGAACATCTCGGCGACGGCGTAGCGCCCGCGGCGCACGAAGTAGTAGTCGACGAGATTGACCGAGGTCCACGGGACGAGCACGTAGAGCAGCACGACGAGGAAGCTGCCGAACGAGTCGAGGAACTCCCCCGTCGAGAACGCCGCGCCGAGCAGGCCGCCGAGGCCGATGATGCTGCAGGCGACGATGCGGGCGAATCGTGTGGGTCGCACAGATCGGAACGAATCGGCGACCGTGATCAGCTCGAGGCTCGCGGCGTAGATGTTGATCGTGATGACGGTGATCAGGGCGGGCAGCGCAGACCAGAGCAGCACCGCGCCCGCACCGGGCACGATCGCATCGGCCGCCGCCGTGATCGCCTGCACCGGATCCGCATCCGCGAAGAGCGAGGCGACGAACGCCCCGAGGATCATCAGCCAGCCCGCGCCGACGATCACGCCGGAGGAGGTGTAGAACAGCGCCTTGCGCGGACTCGTCTGCGGGGGCAGGTATCGCGAGTAGTCGGACACGTAGGGCGCCCAGCCGAGCGCATAGGCCGCGGCGGCCGCGAACTGCACGAGGAACGCCGGGCCGTCGAACTCCCCCAGCGAGAAGTCCGCTGCAGGGAGCGGAAGCGCGAACAGCGCCACGACGCTGAACACGCCGAAGGTCGCGAGGAACAGCCAGGTCAGCCACTTCTGCACGCGGTGGATCCAGTGATAGCCGATGATCGCCAACGTGAGGGCGAGAGCCGTGATGAGCACGTACCAGCCGGCGCCCGCATCGACGCCGGTCGTCGCCGTGAGCACCTGCCCCGCGAGCAGCTGGTTGAAGATGTTGAATCCGACGATGCTGGCGACGACCACGAGGCACACGATCGCGACGCCGCGGTAGCCGAACTGCGCTCGCGACTGGATCATCTGCGGCAGACCCAGCTGTGGTCCCTGGGCGGAATGGAAGGAGGTGAACACGGTGCCGACGCACACCCCCAGCACGATCGCCAGCAGCGAGACCAGGAAGTTCGCCCCCATCGCGACCCCGACCATGCCCGTCGCGAGCGTGGTGAGGTTCGCGTTGGACATGAACCACAGCGGGAAGAGACTCGACGGCGTGCCGGTGCGCTCGGAGAGCGGCACCCAGTCGATGGACTTGACCTCGATCCCCGTCGCTCGGGAGACCGGGACCTCGGTCCGCACGGGACCGGGATCTGGCAGGTCGTGCTGCGGCTCGTTCATGGTGCAACAGTAGGTCGCGGGCCGATCCCGTCCCATCCCGGGAATCCGATGGAGACCATAGGGTTCGCCGATACGCGAATCGGGCGCCCCCGAAGGGACGCCCGATTCACTTCAGCTGCGCGAGGTCACTGACCGGCGGCAGCCTCCAGCTCGAGGAGCTTCTCGACGGCTGCCGTGAGACGCTTGTCGGCCGCCGCGAAGGCTTCGAGGTCTCCGGCCTTCAGCGCGGCGTCACGGTCGAGCAGCGCCTGCTGCGCGGCCGCGAGGGCGGCGGCCTCGTCACCCGTGGGCTCGGTGGGCGGCGTCGGCTCGGTAGGCGTCTCGCCGGTGTCCGGATCCTCCTCGCCCGGTTCCGTGGGCTCGACCGCGTCATCACCGCCGGTCGCTCCCGAGTCACCGCCGAACAGCGTGTCGAGCGCCTCGGTGAGCGTGTTCTCGAAGGCCACGCGATCACCGAAGGCGACGAGCACCTTCTGCAGTCTCGGGAGCTGCGTGCCCTCGGAGGACTGCACGTACACGGGCTGCACGTAGAGCAGACCGCCACCGACCGGGAGCGTGAGCAGGTTGCCGTAGATCACCTCGGACTCGCCCTGCTGCAGCAGGTTCAGCTGCGGCACGACGGACGTGTCCGAGTTGTAGGTGTTCTGCACCTGGCCGGGGCCGGGCACAGTCGTGTCCGTGTCGATCTCCAGCATGCGGAGCTGACCGTAGCCGTCCCCCTTCACGCCGGCTTCCGACCCGGCATCCGAGTCCACCGCGAGGTAGCCCATCAGCACGTCTCGGCTGCCTCCCGCTCCCTGGGAGACGGGGATGAAGGTGGAGAACATCGAGAAGCGCGGAGAATCCTGCCCCGGCATCTGCATCGTCAGGTAGTACGGCGGCTGCAGCATCGCGTCGCTGCGGGGGTCGTTCGGCGTCTGCCAGCGGTTGTCCTGCTGCGCGAACGATCCGGCGGTGTCGACGTGGTAGATCCCGAGCACGTCGCGCTGCACCTTGAACAGGTCGGTCGGGTAGCGCACGTGGCTCATCAGTTCGCCGGACATCTCGCTGATCGGCTTCACCGTCGACGGGTAGACCTTCTGCCAGGTCTTGAGCACCGGGTCTTCCTCGTCCCAGGCGTAGAGCGTCACAGAGCCGTCGTAGGCGTCGACCGTAGCCTTCACCGAGTTGCGGATGTAGTTGATGTCGTCGATCGCGAGGGTCGGCGACGGGACGTTGGAGTCGGCGATCGCGTCCGACAGGCTGACGCCGGTCGAGTACGGGTACGTCGAGCTGGTGGTGTAGCCGTCGACGATCCAGACGATGCGACCGTCCACGACGCTCGGGTACGGGTCGCTGTCGAGTTCGAGGTACGGGGCGACCTTCTGCACACGCGTCTTCGGATCGCGGTCGTAGAGGATCTGCGAGTCCTCGTTCACGAGGTTGGAGAACAGGATCTGCTCCGACTGGAACTTCAGCGCGTAGAGCAGCTTCGTGAACGTGTTGCCGACGGCGGGACCGCCCTCGCCCTCGAACGTGGTCTTCGTCTCGCTGGACCCGTCCTTGCCGCGCGGGTAGTCGATCTCCGCCGGTTCCGAGCCCTCGGGGGCGCCGACGATCGAGTACTCCGGGGAGTTCTCGCCGAAGTAGACGCGGGGCTCGAAGTTCTCCCGGTCGGTCAGGAATCCGGACGACGGGATGCCGCGCTCGAGGAACACCGGCTCGCCGTCGCTCGTGCGCTGGTTGCCGGCCGCAGCCACGAGGCCGTAGCCGTGCGTGTAGACCGCGACGCGGTTGTTCCAGTTGTCGCCGTCGCCGAGGCCCGACATGTCGAGGTCTCGCACGGAGACGACCGTGTCCTGCATCACGCCGTCGATCTCATAGCGGTCGACGTCCATCGTCGTCTGGAACTGGTAGTAGCCGCGGTACTGCTCGAGCTGGCGGACGGTCGGCGGGATGACCTTCGGGTCCATGATGCGGATCGACGCGGTGGTCTCCGCATCCTCACGCAGCTGGCCGGCCGCGGCGTCCGTCTCGGCTTCGAAGGCCGTGGTCTCGAGGTCGGCGATGCCGTAGGCCTCTTTCGTGCCGTCGATGTTCCGCTGGTAGTACTCGGCCTGGTAGGCGTTCTGGTTCGGCTTCACCTGGAAGGTGGTGACGATCCACGGGTATCCGACACCCACGACGAGCGAGGCCACGAGGAGCAGCGCGGTCGCCGCGAGCGGGAAGCGCCAGCGGCCGATCACGGCGGTGACGAAGAAGAGGATGGCGACCACAGCGGCGATGATCGCGAGGATCGCCAGACCGGGGATGGTCGCGTTGACACCGGTGTAGGCCGCACCGGTGATGCGGTCCTCCGGCGTGGAGAGCGTCTTGTACTGGTCGAGCCACAGGCTCGCCGCCTGCACCAGCAGGTAGAGGCCGGCGATCACGGCGAGCTGGATGCGCGCGGGCTTCGAGATGCGCAGCTCGCCCTGTCCGACGCGGACCGAGCCGTAGAGGTACGAGACGAGGGCGGTGACCAGCAGCGACAGCAGCAGCACGGCAGAGACGAACGCGAGCAGGATCGAGTAGAACGGCATCGCGAACATGTAGAAGCCTGTGTCGATGCCGAACTGCGGATCGACGTCGGAGGTCGCCACGCCGTTGGCCCACAGCCAGACCGTCTTCCACTGTCCGGCGGCAGCGAAACCGGCGAAGAGGCCGAAGAAGATCGGCATGCCCCACATCGCCAGGCGGCGCAGCGGCTCGATGACCTCCTGGTAGCGGTCCAGCTGCGAGCTGAGCCGCACGTAGACGGGACGCAGACGGTACGCCAGCTGGATCACGAGGAAGAGCGGAGCGGCCATGCCGAGGAAGCCGACCACGAACATCACGGCCGTGGCGATCCACTGCGTGGTGAGGACGCCGGTGAAGCCCACCTGGTCGAACCAGAGGAACTCCGTGTAGAGCGAGGCGAACACGAAGAACGCCGCGATCAGGGCGGCGATGATCACCAGGGAGATGCCGAGGATGCGTCGGGAGGTTCGAGGCGTGGCCGGATTCGGAGCTGAGGCTGAGTTCGAGGTCACCGTTCCATCCTAGGCGGGCCTCACTGTGCGGCGGCTGTCATCCCGGTCACGGCGAGGTCACGGCGACTCTCCCCCGCCTACGAGCCGGCGAGCTCGCATGTGGGAAGGGAGGCGACGTCGCCGTCGGCCGCGATGACCTCGAGCGCATCGAGGGACTCCTCGAGCGTCGACGTGCGGATCACCTGCAGCCCGTCGGGCACGTGACCCACCACCTCGTCGCAGTTCGACGCCGGCGCGAGGAAGTAGTCCGCTCCGGCGTCGCGCGCCCCGTACAGCTTCTGACGGATGCCGCCGATCGGCCCGACCGTGCCAGCGGCGTCGATCGTCCCGGTGCCGGCGATGTCGTGCCCGCCGTTGAGCTCGCCCTCGGTGAGCGTGTCGATGATGCCGAGCGCGAACATCATCCCGGCGCTGGGTCCTCCGACGTTGTCGAGCTGGAGCGTGACGTCGATCTCGAAGTCGTAGTCCGTGCGCAGCGTGATGCCGATGAGCCACGTCGTCACGTCGTTCTCGGTGTGCTCCTCCGGCGTCACCTCGACGGTCTTCTCCTCGCCTGCGCGGAGCACGGTGAGGACCACCGGGTCGCCGCCGGCATCCTGGATCGCCTGGCGCAGCTGCGCGGCGGAGGTGACCGCGGTTCCGTCGATCGCGGTGATGACGTCTTCGGCGTCGAGGAGCCCATCGGCCGGCGCATCGGCCACGGCCTCCTGCACGACGACCTTCGCGCCCGTGTCGTAGCCGAGCTCGTTCAGAGCCGCGGCCGTCGCCTCGTGCTGCGAGTCGACCATCAGCATCGCGTTGCGCTCATCGCGCTGCTCGGTCGTCACGCCCTCTGGGAACACCGAGTCGAGCGGCACGACGGCGCGGGAGGAATCCATCCAGGCGAGCGCGAGCTCGAACCAGCTCGGCGTGCGCTCGCGGTTGCCGACGACCTGCACGGTCGTGAGGTCGAGCGTGCCGCCGGTCTCGAAGGTCTCGGCGCCCTCGATGCTGATCAGCGGCACCTGCTCGCCGTCGGTCCCCGTGGCGGTGCCGAGGGTGTCGTAGACGGGGCCGGGCCGCTGGATGACGTACGGCGTCGGGAGGAAGGTCAGGACCACGAGCGCGAAGAGCGCGACGATCAGCGCCCAGACTCCGAGTCCGGGCTTTCCAGACCGCGTTCGATCCACAGCATTCCTCCGTCGTTCGCGAGCGGCGTACAGCGATCTGCTCGCTTCGGGGACGCGCGCAGAAACCTGTGACTAGCGTAGATGCCACGGCTATAGGCGTGCTGAGAGGGCGAACGACATGGCAGACAACGACCCGACTCCCGAGGACTTCCAGGAGTTCCTCCGAAAGATGCTCTCGAACCAGGGCGGCGGGGACATCGACCCCGAGGCCCTGCGAGATGCCATGCAGGGCATGGAGGGCTTCCAGTTCGACCCGGCGATGATGCAGACGATCATGTCGCAGCTCCAGGGCGCGTTCGGCGGCGACCCGTGGGAGAACGCGCAGCGCCAGGCGCTGCACATCGCGAACCGCGAAGGCCAGGGGGTGACCGACGGATCGCGCAGCTCGCTCGTCGACGCCTTCACGCTCGCGAACCTCTGGCTCGGCGAGGCGACGACCATCTCCGAGCTGAGCGAGGCCCCCACCGCGATGACCCGCGGCGAGTGGGTCGAGAAGACCCTGCCTGTCTGGAAGGAGATCGCCGGCCCCGTGTCGACCAGCATCGCCGACGCGCTGACCTCTGCCCTCGACACCCAGGTCCCCGAGGAGATGCGCAGCGTCGTCCAGGGGGCGGGCAAGCTCATGCGCGGTCTGGGCGGCTCGGTGTTCGCCGCCCAGTTCGGCCAGGTGCTCGGCAATCTCTCGCTCGAGGTGGTCTCCGGCGGCGACGTCGGGATCCCCGTGCTCCCGGCCGGGACCGCCGCCGTGATCCCGCAGAACCTCACCGCGTTCGGCGAGGGACTCGAGATCCCCGAAGACCAGATCGCGCTCTACCTGGCGACGCGCGAGCTCGCCTACGCGCGCCTCTACCGCCATGCGAAGTGGCTGCACCTGCACGTGATGGCGCAGATCACCGACTTCGCGCGCGGCGTGAGCGTCGACGTGGACGCACTCGAGGACGTCGCCAGCCGCCTCGACCCGTCGGACCCCGAGGAGCTGCGGGCCGCGATCGAGGGCGGAGCACTGCTCCCCGCGCAGACCGAGGCTCAGCGCGAGGCGCTGACACGGCTCGAGAACCTCATCGCCACGATCGACGGCTGGGTGGACGTGGTCACCGCACAGGCGACCGCACGGCTGCCCGACGGTGCGCGCATCGCCGAAGCCGCCCGTCGTCGTCGCGCGGTCGGCGGACCTGCCGAAGACGCCCTGGGCGCTCTCGTCGGGCTGAAGCTGCGACCGCGGCGCATGCGCGAGGCATCCGCGATGTGGCAGGCCGTGACGGATGCCGTCGGCATCAGCGGGCGCGACGCCCTGTGGGACTACCCCGACCTCATGCCGACCGCCGAGGACATCGACGACCCGAGCGCGCTGGTGGCTCGTCTGCAGGCCGCCGAGCGCGGCGAGCAGCCGGTCGCGGACGAGTTCGACGAGGCCCTCGCCCGTCTGCTCGACGGCGACGACTTCTCTGCAGAGGATCCGACGGAGAAGACGGACGGGTCCGACGATCCGGACGGGGATGCCGCGCCCGAGGGTGAACGACCGGTCTGAGAGCCTGGAGGAGCGGGCGCGGCGCGCACCGCTCCTCCCCTGATCCGCGGAGCACGGAAGTTCTCCACTGAACCGCGTTCGCGACTCCACGGCATCCGGGGTTTCACCAGAATCAGGTGATGCCGCTGACCCCGCCGACCCTCACCCGCCTGGATCCGAGCGCGCCGCTGCTCTGGCGCGATGAGCGAACCCTGCAGCTCGGCATCGACGAGGGACTGCGCATCGAGGCGGAGGCGCCGTGGGTGGAACTGCTGCTGAGCCGTCTGCGCTCCGGTTTCCGCCGCTCCGCTTTCGATGTGATCGCCCACGGCACGGGAGCGCCGCGTCAGGAGGCTCGGACGCTGCTGGCCCGGATCGAGCACCTCCTGATCGACGACCCAGCGGCGACCAGGCCTGCCTGGGTCGAGACCATCGGCATCACCGATGGGCGCGGCGCCTACCGTGCCAGAGAGGCGCTCGCCGACGAGGGGATCACGCTGGTAGACCGCTCGGTGCGCGACGCGGTCGGGGTCGTCCTCGTGCAGTGCGCCGCGGCGGCTGTGCTGTTCGCGCGCTATCTGCGTGAGGACGTCCCGCACCTGCCCATCGCCTTCGAGCCGGGCCACGTCACGGTCGGACCGCTGGTGATTCCCGGGGAGACCCCCTGTCTGGCCTGCCGAGACGCCGACGACGCCGATCGCGATCCGGCGTGGCCGCTGCTGCACGCCCAGATGATCGGTTACGGCCCCGTGGTGCTGCGGGCGGCGCAGGTGGCCGAGGGCGCGCTCCTGGCGTCGCGACTCCTCGCCGCCGACGGCGGAGGAGGCGAGATGGTCCGGGTCAGCGCTGACGGCTCGCGCGCGCGTCGCGCGGTGACGTTTCACGAAGGATGCCGGTGCCGCGCGCCGTCGTCCCCATCTCCGCCAGGAACCGCGATGGCGCCCGCTCTCCTCGCCCTGCCGAGCGCGACCACGAGATGTCCAGGGTACGCGCGGCGCGCGTGACCCCCACGTAGGCGAGTCGCCGCTCCTCGTCGATGGCCTCGAAGCTCGAGGCGTAGGAGATCGGCAGCGATCCCTCCGCCCAGCCCGCGAGATGCACGTGCGGCCACTCGAGGCCCTTCGCGGCGTGGAGCGTCGACAGCGTCACGGTGCGCATCGTCGGCTCGTGCTGATCCTTCGCCCGCGCCATCATGGCATCGCTGAACGTGCGCAGGTTCGCCTCGGGTCCTGCCTCCTCCGCCAGTCGCAGGATCGCCCGCCTGGCCTCCCAGCCGTCGCGCTGGGCGCCACCGGCCGCCGGCGGCTCGTCGGTCAGGCCGAGCTCGCGCAGCACCCGCTGCACGTTCGGCAGGAAGCCCTGCTCAGTGGGAGCCACGGCGGCGGCGCGCAGCGCGAGGATCGCCTGCCGCACCTCGGGCATAGCGAAGAAGCGCGTTCCGCCGAGGACCGAGGTCGGAATGCCCTCCGCCGCCAGCGCCTGCTGCAGCACGCCCGACTGCGCGTGCGCCCGGTACAGCACCGCGATCTCGGCCGGAGAAGCGCCGGCGGCGATCCGCGCGGAGATCGCGGCGGCGATGCCGGCGGCTTCGTCGGTCTCGGAGTCGTAGGCCGTGACGGTCGGAGCATCCGCGGTGAACTGCTCCCGCGCGGGAACGAGTTCCAGGGCGCCGGGGCGGCCGTGCATCAGGGCGTTGGCAGCGGTCAGGATGGGCGCCTGCGAACGGTAGTTCGTCTCGAGCCGCACGACGGTCGCGTCCGGGTGCCGTCGTTCGAACTCCAGCAGGAACCGCTGCTCGGCACCCGCGAACGAGTAGATGGTCTGGCTGGCATCGCCGACCACGCAGATGTCCTGGCGGTCTCCCAGCCAGAGCTCCAGCAGCCGGTTCTGCAGCGGCGAGACGTCCTGGAACTCGTCGACCGTGAAGTGCCGGTACTGTTCGTGCACGGATGCCGCGACCCGCGGTTCCGCCTCCAGCATCCCGGCGCACGCCAGGAGGACGTCCTCGAAGTCGAGCTGCCGGCGCTCGTCCTTCAGCGCCTCATAGCCGCGCATCAGCTCGCCCAGCTGCCCGGAGTCGATTCCCGTCACCGTGCGGCCGAGCGCGGCGTGCTGGTCGATCGACAGCATCGACACCTTGCGCCACTCGATCTCGGACGCGATGTCGCGGAGCGTGGCGGTGCTCGGTCGCAGCCGGATCGCGTCGGCTGCCTGCCCCAGCATCCGCACCTTGTTGGTGATGATGGCCGGGGCCGGCGAGCCCGCCAGAGTCGGCCAGAAGAAATTCAGCTGCGCGAGGGCGGTCGCATGGAACGTGCGGGCGGCGACGCCTTCGACACCGAGTGCCCGCAGCCGCCCCCGGAGCTCCCCTGCCGCCTTCGCGGTGAAGGTCACCGCCATGACCCGTGACGGCGAATACGCGCCCGTGTCGACGCCGTGCGCGATGCGATGCGTGATCACACGGGTCTTGCCGGTTCCGGCGCCGGCCAGCACGGCGACCGGACCCCGAAGGACGGATGCCGCGGCCCGCTGCGCCTCGTCGAGGGCATCGAGTGCGCTCACGCGTGATCCTCGTACCAGTCGATGATCAGGGCGCGCGCGATGGACGCCGGGCCCGGCAGCCCCACGGGGCCGTCGCCGGCGAGGGCGGAGGCGATCTCGCTCCGGGTGAACCACCGGACGTCGACGATCTCCTCACCGTCGGCGAGAGCCGTGGACTCGTCGTCGACGACGGCGCGGAAGCCGATCATCAGCGAGCGCGGGAACGGCCACGCCTGCGACGAGATGTAGCGCAGCGCCGAGAGGCGTACGCCGGATTCCTCCTCGATCTCGCGATGCACGGTCGCCTCGAGCGATTCCCCCGCCTCGGTGAAGCCCGCGAAGCACGAGTACATGCGCCCGCCCCAGTTCGCGTTCGCGCCGAGCAGCAGACGCTCGCCGTCGCGGCTCTCGACAGCGACGATCACGGCGGGGTCGTTGCGCGGGAAGTGGTCGCGGCCGCAGACGAGGCAGCGCCGTGACCAGCCGGCCTGACGCAGCTCGGTGCCGCCTCCGCAGGTCGGGCAGAAGGGCGCGTCGCGCAGCCAACCGGCCAGCGCGATCGCCTCGACGAGCAGTTCGGATTCGACGCGATCGATGCGCCCGCCGAGATCGCGCAGACCGAGCCAGATCTCGTCGGGGGCCGTGTCCAGGGCGTCGTTCTCGGGCGGTGCGACGGCGAGCAGCAGCACGGCCCCGTCCTGATCGCGACCGAGCAGCGCCCAGGTCGCGTCGCCCACGGCGTCGGCGGGAACGCGCAGCAGGGTCGAGTCGGCGACCCGTACGCGGCCTTCGCGCACCACGATGACCCGCGTGCCGGGGTCGTCTCGCAGGCGCTCGAGCACGTCCGGCTCCTCGCGGAGTTCGGCGGCGCGGTCGAGGGACGGGGGCTGAAAGGTCATCGACTCCCTCTCTCACGGGCGTGGCGGAGGCGGGACCGCCCCGGCGTCGACCTACCCTGGGGGCATGGGACGCTCTCCATTCACTCTAGCCGCGGCGGTGACGGCCGCACTGCCCGGCGCGGAGGTCACGGGTACTCGCCCTCTGAGCGCCGACGGCGACGGCCGATTCGATTCGGCGGTGGCCTCGCTGGCCGACGGCCGCGAACTCGCGATCCGTGTCGCCGACGACGAGGACGCCGCGCGCGAACTGGCCGCGGAGGCCCTCGCACTGCGGGCTCTGACCGACGGCGCCAGGGCGATGCTGCCGTTCCACGCACCCGAATACATCGGCGAGACCACGGTCGGCGCCGGTCGCGCGCTGGTGACCGAGCTCCTCCCCGGATTCCAGATCGAAGCGTCGCTCGTGCCCGCCGGGCGTGGCGCGGCCGAATCGATGGGTGCCGCCATCGCCGCCGTCCACGGGATGCCGACCTCGGTCGTGCGCGGCGCCGGCCTCGTGACCCGCTCGGCTGACGAGACTCGCGAGGAGTTGAGCCGCCTCGTCGACGCCGCGGCAGCGACCGGCCGGGTTCCCGCACGTCTCACGGTGCGCTGGCGCGACGCCGTCGCCGATGACGACCTGTGGCGGTTCGAATCGACCGTCGTCCTGGGCGGGGTCCAGGCGACCTCGTTCGTCTTCGCGGATCATCCGGAGCGCGGCCCCGAGGTCACCGGCCTCGTCGGCTGGCACGGACTCTCCGTCGGCGACCCGGCCGTCGATCTCTCCTGGCTGTCAGCTGCGCCGGACGCCGCACCCGACGTGCACGCGACCTACGCGCGAGCGGTCGACCGGGCGCCGGATCCGGGTCTCGAGGTCCGCGCACGATTGCTCGCCGAGCTGGAGTTCGCGCGCTGGCTCGTGCACGGCGACTCGATGCGCCGGCCCGACATCGTCGATGACGCCGCCGCTCTGCTCGAATCCCTCGCCGAGGGGCTGCGCACCGACGACCTCAGCATCATCGCCGCTCGCAGCGATGGCGTCGATTCCGCGATGGATGCTCTGGGCCGCGTGCCGGCCACGGCCGCCACCGACGTCGACACCTCCATGCAGACCGACGCCTACAACCCCAACGAGCTGTGGGCGGACGGCGCCGACGCCGATGACACTCGCGAGGACGGTACTCGTGACGACAGCACTCGTGCAGACGATCACGAGCCGGCATCGCCGCCCTGGGCCGAGCGCGCGGATGCGACCGATGCGCAGAGCGCGGAGGCGTCCCATCGTGCCGAGATGCTGAACCTCGAGACCGAGGATCTGTCCGGGGTCGCGAGCATGTTCGCCGGCACCAACGGTGTCGCGGGGGCGCGCGAGGACTCGCATCCCCTCGCCCCGCAGCGCGCGACCGACGCAGCGAGCGATGCCTCTGCTGAAGACTCCGCCGACGACTCCGAAGAGGCTCAACGCGCGGCGCGCGCCGCGCTCCAGCGGTGGAAGAGCTCGTCCTCCGAGTAGACCCGGTCGCCGCGGATGATGAGGTCGTCCGCGACGTAGTACAGCGCGACGTCGATCTCGTCCAGCGGCACCTCGAATCGCCGGTGGTAGGCGAGACGGTAGAGCGCGAGCTGCAGCATCCGCTCGTCCCGCTCCTGCGCTGTGCGCGGCGCCTTGCCTGTCTTCCAGTCGACGATCTCGATGCGCCCGCCGCGATCGTCACGGCGATACACGGCGTCGAGCTTGCAGATGACGATGTGCGCCTGCTCGGATCGCTCGGCCTCCTCGATTCCCGCGCCGAGCGCGAAGTCGATCTCGATCTCGACAGCGATCGGTCGGAGACCGCCCCACTCGCTGCGCTCGAACGTCTCCTGCAGCGCGGCCAGATCCGCGGCATCCGCCGACGACGCCGGACCGTCGGTACTGCCGTCGGACGAGAACCCGGGTTCGGAGGGGACCTCGTCCTCGTCGACCTCCCACAGAGCTTCGTCGACACGGCTGCCGACGCCGACGAGTTCCGAGCGCTGCTCGACCCAGGCATGGAAGAGCGTACCCAGTCGCGTCTGCCGGTAGGGACGCTCGGGCATCGGCCGCACGATCGATGACAGCGTGCCGGTGAAGTCGGTGACGTAGTCCTTGAAGCGCGATGCCGGGACCCGGGTCGGGGCCGCGACGTCGGTGCCCCGCTGACGCGCAGCGCGCTCCGCCAGCAGGCGGGTCAGCTCGGGAGACGGCTGTGCGAGGCCCGTTCGTGCCGCCTCCTCGACGGAGGTCGCCGCCGCGCTCACGGCGGCCCGCCGCGCGCCCAGCGGATCGAGCGGCCAGCTGAGCGTCGACCCCGGACCCTCGTACGGATTCTCGTCGGGGTCGACGGGCTCGATCGGATCGAGTCCCTGCACCTCGATGGCTTCGACGAGGTACGGGCTCGGGGTCCGAGGGGCCTTCTGTCCCGCCCAGTGCGCACCGCTGAGCAGCAGGTCGGTCCGTGCACGCGTCACCGCGACATACGCCAGTCGCCGTTCCTCCTGCTGCTGATACGCGCGGTAGGCGTCCTTGAAGCGCTTGAGCGCCCCGCCCTGCGGGTTGGCCTTCGTCGCTCCGCCCGAGAGCGAGGCCTGCGCGAGCTTCTGCCGCTTCTCGGGGTCGCCCTCCTCCCCCATCGCCTCGACGGGATCCCACTCGAAGCGCGGCAGAGCGTCGCGATCGCCGCGGAGCGCGAACGGCACGACGCCGAAGCCGAACCAGCCGGACGTGTCGGAGACGCGACTGGGCAGCTCGTCCGCGACCAGCCGGACCACGGCGACCGCGTCCCACTCCAGCCCTTTCGAGCCGTGGATCGTGAGCAGCTGGACCACTCCCGGTTCCGGCGGCTCCGGTCGGGGCATCAGCTCATCAGTGCTCTCGGCCTTGTCCAGCCAGGCGAGCAGGCTCCCGATGGTGCCGCGGTCGTCGGCGGCGAGGAACGCCCGCACCTCGTCGGCGAAGGCCCGCAGCTGGGTCGCGGCGATGCGGGCAGGGCCCCTGGTCTCGTTCGACGCGAGTTCGATGTCCAGACGCAGCTCCAGCTCGATCAGCCTGATCAGCTCGGGGATCGGCTGAGAGGAGGCGCGTCGCAGGCGCTCGAGCATCTCGCCCGCGGCCCGGATCCGGGCGCGTCCGTCCGGCGTGATCTGCTCGAGCATGCGGTAGTCGTCCCTGACAGCGCGCACGACGTCGACGGCGTCGATGATCGAGACGGCCTCGTCGGCGCCGCGCGATGACCGCAGCCTCGCGCGCACCTCTTCCGGCAGCGGTGCCATGTCGGTGTCGCGCTCGGCGAGAGTGCGGCCGAGGTCGTACAGCGCACCCATGTCGGCCACGCCCACGCCGAAGCGAGGGCCGGTGAGCAGGCGGATCAGCGCCGACCCCGCGGTCGGATCGTGGACGACCCGCAGTGTGGAGACGACGTCGACCACCTCCGGTGTCGTGAGCAGTCCACCGAGACCGAGGATCCGATGCGGGATGCCGCGGGCGGCGAGCGCTCCGGCGAAGGTCTGCATGTGCCGCTTGGACCGGAAGAGGATCGCGCCGGTGTGGGGCTTGTGCCCCTGCCCACGGACAGCGCCGTGCGCCTCATGCGCCGCGCGCCGCTCGGCGAACCACTCCGCCACGGCGGCGGCCTCGTCGTCGACCGTGAACGGGAAGCGCACGCTCACGACGCCCTCGCCCGCGCCCGGCCTCGGCTCGAGCGGTGGCACATCGAGTCCCGGCCGCTGCAACGGCTCGAGCACCCGGTTGGCGATGTCGAGGATGCCGCGGTCGTTGCGCCAGCTCGTCATCAGGCTGTACGTCTGCGCGGCTCCTGTGCTCGCGAACGTCTTCGAGAAGGCGTACAGGTTGTCGGCGCTCGCGCCGCGCCACCCGTAGATGGACTGGTGCGGGTCGCCGACGGCCATGACGGCCGAGTCGCGGAAGAGCTCCGCCAGGAAGCGCGTCTGGATGACGGACGTGTCCTGGTACTCGTCGAGAAGCACGACGCGGTGCTGCTCGCGGAGCTCGGCGCGCACGTCGGGGGCGGACTCGACGATGTCGTACGCGCCGCCCACCTGATCGGCGAAGTCGAGCACGCCGCGCCGCTCCTTCTCGGCCATGTAGTCGCGCACGAGGTGGGCGAGGGTCGGCAGGCTCAGCAGGTTCGACGCCGCCTTCTCCACGTCGGCGTTCGACCGGTAGGGCGCGAAGGCGAGTGCCTGATCCCGCGTGATCCGCTCCGCGAGCTCGAGGTCGACGCGGTGATCCAGTGCATCCCCGGCCAGCCGCTGCACCGCGTCGATCACGGTCCCGAGCGCGAAATCGATGTTCTCGAGCTCGGGGAGGTCGCTGCGCAGCACCACCTCGCGCGCCAGCATCCAGGACGCCGCCTGGCTGAGCATCGCCACGTCGGGGTCGCGACCGATCCGCGCGGCGTGCTCGCGGACGATGCCGTCGGCGAAGGCGTTGTACGTCGACACCCGCGGCCGGATCATCAGGTCCTCCGCGGCACGCGGCGTGGTCGGATCCCACCCGGTCTCGAAGCCCGCGGCCAGCTCGTCGAGCACGTGCGCACGCACGAGTTCGCGCTGGCGTCCCGTCGCCGCATCCTCGACGCGACGGAGCGCATCGCCGCGAACGATCTCGGTGAGGTGGGGCAGCAGTCCGCGTCGTCCATATTCGTCGATCACGGACAGGCGGGTCCCGATCCGCTCCGCGAGCTCCCCGGCCGCCTTGCGGGTGAAGGTGAGCCCGAGGATCTCGTCCCGGCGCACGTGCCCGTTGGCGACGAGCCACACGACGCGTCCTGACATCGTCTCGGTCTTGCCGCTGCCTGCGCCGGCCACGACGAGCGCCGGCTCCGGGGGCGCCTCGATCACGCGCTGCTGCGCGGCAGTGGGCGGCGGCTGGCCGAGTGCGACCGCGATATCGGTCGCGGACAGGCCGCCGGATGCCGCCCACGCGGTCATGAGCTCACCGCCGGCACGGTGTGGATGCGGCACGGGTGCACGCGGCGCTGCGTGTCGGCGCAGTGCGACTCGACCTGCGCCGTGAAGCTCGACGCCGACATGCCGCGCGCCGCGCCGGCGACCCGACGCAGGAACGCCGAGCGCGACTCGTCGTCGAGCGTGTGCTGGTGGGCGATGCGGTAGTCGCTCTTGGCGAGGGTCTTCGACACGATCACGAGGCGGGCGCCCGCGAGAGACTCCGGCGGAGCCCCCTCGATCAGCCCCTGCTGCACGGCGACCTGATACGCCGCGAGCTGGGCATGCTCGAGCACGCCGGAATCGGACTCGGGGTCGGTCTTGCCCGTCTTCAGGTCGACCACCACGGTCGGACCGTCGGGACCTCCCGACATGGGGTTCCAGCCGCGGCCGCGCGCCTGCGCATGCTCGCCGCTCCCCGGTGGGTAGGCCTCGACCCGGTCGATGTATCCGTGGATGATCGCCTGATTCGCGCGGTCCTCCCCGACCGCGTGAACGGCGGGCGTGGCCTCGTCGTCCGCCAGGTCGACGGCGAACCGGAACTCGACCTCGCTGCCGATGACCTCGCCCTCCTCGCGGCGCACGTCGCCGAGGTACGAGTGCAGCCGATCGACGAACAGGTCGGCGCGCCGGCGCTCCTTGCGGCCGATCCACTCGGTCTCGAAGTCGAGCTCGGGCCAGTGCTCGGCGACGATCGCGCGCATCTGCTCGAGATCGCCGTCGGGAACCCGCTCCATCGCCTCATGCACGATCGTGCCGATCCCGGCGGTCGGGGGCATCACGGTGTCGCCGCCGAGGGCTGTGACGACCCAGTTCAGTCCGCACTCCTCGTAGGATTCCATCTTCGACGGCGACACCCGCGCGCCGGCGACCGCCAGGTCGCGCAGCGGAGCATCCGTCGACGGCGGCGTCACCCCGTACCAATGGGCCGGATCCGCGCCCGGCACGCCTTCGCGCGCGAGGACGGCGAGCTGTCCGGCCGCCTCGCGCCGCAGCGGCTCGGCGGGGACGGACGTGAGCGTGCGGCGGTGACGCGCGACCATGCCGCGCAGGGTGAGCGGATGCTCAGCCGAGATGTGCCGTTCCGGCGGCTCTGGGGCGGGCAGGAAGCCGAAGAACGCGCTGGGCGTCAGGTCGTCGTCATCGACTGCCGTGATGAGGAGCCGGTCGCGCGCCCGGGAGATCGCACGCACGAACAGGCGCAGCTCGTCGTGCAGGGCGGCGCGCCTGCGGTCGACCACGCCGGGCGGCTCGATGCTCACCCCGGTGCGTGCGGCCTCCAGCTCGTCGGCCAGCCGCCAGGTCTGGAGCAGGCCTCCGCGCAGCCGCACATTCGGCCAGACGCCGTCCTGCACGCCCGCGACCACGACCACGTCGAACTCGGTTCCGAGTGCGGTCGCGGGTGTCAGCAGCGTGACCTTCCCGGGGCGATCGGGCGTCGAGAGCGAGTCCTCGGGCACCTCGCTGTCGAGGATGTCGCGGACGAACGTCTCGGGCTTCTCGTTGGGGGTGCGCTCGACGAACCGCTTCGCCGCATCGAACAGCGACACCAGCGCGTCGAGGGAGCGTGCCGTCTCCGCCCCGGTCGGCAGCTGCGAGATCTCCCGCCAGGCCACGTGCAGCCGGCGCCCGTCGACCGCGCGGGCCTGATCCCACACCCGCCACAGCAGGTCGTGGATCGTCTCCCCCTCGGCCGCCGCGCGAGCGAGCGCCTCGATCGTCTCGGCGAATCGTGCCGCCGTGCGCGATTCCGCCGCGTCGATCAGCGTCAGGTGGGCGGGGTTCGCCATCGCCTGCCGCAGCAGCTCTCGTGCGGGTGTCGAGCCGCCCTGCTGGAGCTCGATGTGCCGCAGACGCGCGCGCAGGCGCCGCAGCCCGATGGCGTCCATCCCGCCGAACGGGGTGCGCAGGGCCTCCTCCAGCGCCGCCGGGGTGCGTTCGTCCACCGGGGTCAGCGCGAGCCGCACGATCTCGACGATGTCGCGCACGATCCCCTCGCTGCCGAGCGGTCGCTGCACCCCCGCTGCTCGCGTCGGGATCTCGCGCGCGGCCAGCTCGGTCTCGAGCGTCGTCACCTGCCGCGTGTCGTGCGCGATGACCGCCATGCGATCCCAGCGCACACCGTCGGTGAGGTGCCAGTCCCGCATGACGCCGGCGATGCGGTCGAGCTCCTCGTACGGCGAAGGGGCGATGAACGTCGTGACCGCGGCATCGTCATCCTCGATCGGCGGGGCCGGAGCGCGACGGTGCTCGACACGGCCGGAGACGCCGATGGCCTGGGTGACCGTGCGCGTCAGTGCGGTGAGAGCCGGCTGCTGGCGGTGCGACCCGTCGAGGACATGCACGTCGCCCAGCACACCGGCGAGCTGCGCGAAGAGCTCGGGGCTGGCACCGCGGAAGGCTCCGGACGAGATGTCGGGGTCGCCGAACGCGAGCACCGCGATCCCCCTGCTCCGCAGGGCCCGCACCACCGCGATCCCGCCCCGGGTCAGCTCCTGCGCGTCGTCGA
This sequence comes from Microbacterium sp. A8/3-1, assembly GCF_040267695.1. Lineage (NCBI taxonomy): Bacteria > Bacillati > Actinomycetota > Actinomycetes > Micrococcales > Microbacteriaceae > Microbacterium > Microbacterium sp. A8/3-1. Next base: position 1,338,466 of record NZ_CP158357.1, read on the forward strand.
TGAGCACAGCACGCAGGGGCGCGAGCGGGCCGAGAGCCGCGGGGTCCGCAGTCTGCAGGACCGAGCTCGCCTCGCTCAGCAGATCGGCGGCATCGCGGTGGGCCGAGCGCAGCGCGTCGAGGACCGTGCGGTACTCGACGAGGAACTCGGCCGCCGCGGCCCAGACCTCGTTGCCCGACGCGCGGAGCTCGTCGGGGTGGACGCCGATCTCGGTGCACTCGGCGAGGAAGGCACGCAACTCGGAGCGGAATCCTCGGGAGGCGCGCACGGATGCGCTGAGGGCCTCGGGCCACGGGATGCGCTCGTCCTCGGCGTCCCCCGCCAGCAGCTCGGCGATGATGCGGTCCTGGTCGGCACCGGTGAGCAGAGCCGGCGGCTCGGCGCCCGCGCGCACCATCGCTCCGCGCACCAGCTGGAAGGCGAACGACCCGAGCGAGCGCGCGAGCGGTCCCGGCGTCGCCTGCCCGATGCGCACGCCGATCCGGTCGCGCAGCGCGGTCGCGGCCTGGCGGCTCGGCGTGAGCACGAGCACCTCTTCCGGGCGCATCCCCTCGGTGTCGAGCAGGTGCACGACGCGATCCACGAGGGTGCGGGTCTTCCCGGTGCCCGGTGCGCCGATGATGACCCCGGAGGCGGTCGACGCGGCGGCGACGACGGCTCGCTGCGCAACATCCGGTGTCATGTCCTCCACGGTATCGGGGCGCGCGGACATCGTCGCCGCGCCCTGCCAGCGCACCGTGTGCGCTCACGGCGAAACCGGCTCCAGCGGCCGATCCCGCCCGGTGCGCGCGGGGTAGAGTTGGGCCAGTCCCCGAACTTCAAGGAGCACGCGTGGAAATCCGCATCGGCATCATCAACACCGGCCGCGAGCTGAGCTTCGACACCGGCGCGAGCGCGGACGAGGTCCGCACCCAGGTCTCCGCCGCCCTCGAGCAGAGCACGACGCACCTGAACTTCTCCGATGTGAAGGGCAACTCGTACCTCGTCCCGACCGCGAACCTCGCCTACATCGAGCTGGGCTCCGAGGAATCCCGCCGCGTCGGCTTCGTCGCCTGACCGGACGATGTACATCCTCCTCGCGCTCATCGGCGCGTGCGCCCTCGGCATCGGCGCGCACTACCTGATCGGCGGCCGCGATCTGCGCGGCGTCGCCGTGACCCCGGGCATCGCGACGGCCGTGTCGGCCATCGTCTACACGAGCCTGCAGTGGGCGGGCGTCGGCGAGGACAGCATCTGGCTCTGGCTCGCGAGCGTCCTCGGCGCCGTGGCCGTCGCCGTCCTGGCAACGGTGGCGATCGTCGCGGTCCGCCGCCGATCGGATGCCCAGGCCAAGGCCGCGCTCGGGATCTGATCCGGCGAGCGAGCTGACGTGGACGAGCGGCGCACGCTGCGCTGGATCCGGATCCGGATCTGCATCGCGATCATGATCCTCGGGCTGTTCGTCAGCGGTGTCACGGCGTTCCCGCTGCGGGTCGAGCTGGGGATCGGCTCCGACATCCTCCACTCGAGCCCTGCCGTGGACTGGTTCCCCGACGCGGTGGCGTGGGTCGACCGGGTCGCCGCTGCACTGGTCGACGTGGACGGTCGCTACCCGTTCATCTCGTACGGCACGGATTGGCTCGCGTACGCGCACCTCGTCCTCGCGGTGGTCTTCATCGGCCCGATGGTCGATCCGGTGCGCAACATCTGGGTGATCCAGTTCGGCGTGATCGCCTGCGCCGGGATCATCCCCCTCGCCCTGATCGCGGGGGGCATCCGCGGCATCCCGCTGGGGTGGCAGCTGATCGACATGTCGTTCGGCGTGCTCGGCGTGATCCCGCTGCTGATCGCCTGGCGACTCACCGCTCGACTCGAGCGGATGCGATCGGCCTAGGAGGCCAGCCCCATCGCGTCCATGCGCCGAGCGTGCGCACCCATCAGCTCGGTGTACACAGGCTCGATGCGCTCGTCATCGGCCGCGAGCCGCTCCGGGCGCAGCGCCGAGCGGCAGACGAGGATCGTGTCGCCGACGAGCCGGCGCGCCCACATCGACAGCAGGGAGCGCCACTCCTCGTCGCTCTCGATCGTCTCCTGGATGATCGCGACGATCTCGTGTCGCGCATCGTCCTCTCGCAGGATCTCCACCACGCGGCGGCCGGTGTCGGCGTAGCTGGAGGCGAGGGCCAGGTAGAAGTCGTCGAGCATGCCTGCGGTGATGTAGACCGCGAGGAGCGTCTCCCTCGGACGCGCACCGATGGTCTTGCGGCGGAAGGCGTCGAGGTTCTCACGGAACGGCAGCATGAGCTGCGTGGGGTCGTCGCCGCGCGCGGCGATGAGGTCGATGATCGCGCGGTGCTTGGTCAGGGCCGCTCCGGCCGCACGGGAGAGCGACTCCTTCTCGGAGAGCTCGGGCGTCGCCCGGATCAGACGCGTGAGCGTCTCGAAGTAGCCGAGCTGGAGGTAGGCGGCCTGGCCGAGGAAGCGATTCAACTCGGGCGCGAGCTCGGCGAAGTCGACGCGGGTCGCGTCGCCCTGATCGCCCCGACTGCGGAGGGCCAGCGTGCGGCGCGGCGCGGCGTCGCGCTGCCAGAACCACTTAACCACGAGGCCTCCCTGTCGAGTTCACCACGTCGTTCACAATACTCGGGCGCAGGGCCTCTTCCTGGCCCGCACCGGCCCTCGGGTAGGCTGGGCGTGTCCCGCCGTCGGAGCGGGCCCCCGCGCCTGTGGCACAAGAGACGGCGTGGATCCGTTTACGTGGTGACCCAGAGGGTCGCCGGACAGGCAATTGAACAAGTGACAACTTTCGCTGAACTCGGTGTCGATCAGGACATCGTCGACGCACTCGCCGCCAAGGGCATCATCGAGGCGTTCCCCATTCAGGAGCAGACCATCCCCCTCGGCCTTCCCGGCCAGGACATCATCGGCCAGGCCAAGACCGGAACCGGAAAGACCTTCGGCTTCGGCATCCCGGTCGTCCAGCGCCTCGGCAAGGACCCCGAGCATGGCGTGAAGGCGCTCATCGTCGTCCCGACCCGCGAGCTCGCCGTGCAGGTGTACGAGGACATCGACCTGCTCACCAGCAACCGCTCCACGAGCGTCGTCGCGATCTACGGCGGCAAGGCCTACGAGGGCCAGATCGATCAGCTCAAGGCCGGCGCGCAGATCGTCGTCGGCACGCCCGGTCGACTGATCGACCTCGCCGGACAGCGTCTGCTCGACCTCTCCAACGCGACCGAGGTCGTGCTCGACGAGGCCGACAAGATGCTCGACCTCGGCTTCCTCGCCGACATCGAGAAGATCTTCCAGAAGGTTCCGGCCGTCCGGCACACGCAGCTGTTCTCGGCGACCATGCCCGGTCCGATCGTCGCGCTCGCCCGCCGGTTCATGTCGAACCCGATCCACATCCGCGCGACCGATCCTGACGAGGGCCTCACGCAGGCGAACATCAAGCACCTCGTGTACCGCGCGCACTCGATGGACAAGGACGAGATCATCGCCCGCATCCTGCAGGCCGAGGGTCGCGGCAAGACCGTGATCTTCACGCGTACCAAGCGCGCGGCGCAGCGCCTCGTCGACGAGCTGGGCGACCGCGGCTTCAACGTCGGCGGCGTGCACGGCGACATGGGTCAGGATCAGCGCGAGCGCTCGATGGCCGCGTTCAAGGCCGGCAAGCGCGACGTGCTCGTCGCGACCGATGTCGCCGCGCGTGGCATCGACGTCGACGACGTGACCCACGTGATCAACCACACGATCCCGGACGAGGACAAGACGTACCTGCACCGTGCGGGCCGCACCGGCCGCGCGGGGAAGACCGGAATCGCCGTGACGTTCGTCGATTGGGAGGACCTGCACAAGTGGGCCCTCATCAATCGTGCTCTCGAATTCGGCCAGCCCGAGCCCGTCGAGATCTACTCGTCGAGCCCGCAGCTGTTCGAGGACCTCGACATCCCGGCCGGCACGAAGGGCCGCCTCACGACCGCGCCGAAGACCCAGTCGGTGAAGACCGAACGCACGCGTCGCCCCGAGCGGGCAGCGGATGCCGCCGCCGAGGGCACCGACGAGAGCGGCACCCGTCGTCGTCGGCGTCGTCGCAACAGCGAGAACCCGGTCGGCTCCACGTTCGCGGAGGGCACGTCCGATGCTGCCTCGAGTGACGGGCAGTCCGCGCAGGCAGCCGACCGCAGTGCTGACGGCGGCGGCACCCATGACGGTGCGGGCAAGGAGCACCACGACGGAAAGCCGGCACCGGCACGCCGTCGTCGTCGCCGTCGCGGCGGCTCCGGCGCGCCCGGCGCCGCTCCCGTCACCGGGGCCTGATCGACGTCGGACCGACCGATGCGGGAGGGGCGGATGCTGCGCGAGCGGCATCCGCCCCTCTGCTGTCTCCCGATTCCGTGCGCAGCATCGACGCGGGGACCTGCGGCGGATAGACCCACGCGACCAGAACCACCGAGATGATCATCAGCAGGAACCACGAACTCAGCTTGCTCGGCGAGACGGGCTGCCAGCTCTCGGCCTGGTCCGGGTACGCCCACGCGCCGGCCCAGGTGCCGATGTTCTCGGCGAGGTAGATGAACACCGCCACCCCGGCGAACACCAGCAGGAGCGGGAGTCGGAGGGTGCGGCGCCAGACCCGAGCGTGCATCACGGTGGGCAGCCAGAGCAGCACGACACCGGCGAGCAGCACCCAGCGGGCATCCCACCACCAGTGGTGCGTGAAGAAGTTCAGATAGATCGCCGCGGCCAGGATCGCCGTGATCCACCGACGCGGGTAGCGACTGAAGCCCAGGTCGAACAACCGGTACACGCGCACCATGTACGAGCCGACGGCCGCGTACATGAAGCCGCTGAACAGCGGGACGCCGCCGATCCGGAGGAACCCGTCCGCGGCATAGGCCCAGGAGCCGGCATCCGTCTTGAACAGCTCCATCACCGTGCCGGTGAGATGGAACAGGACGACGACCCACAGTTCGCGTCCGCTCTCGAGGCGGAACACCAGCATCGCGATCTGGATGACCACGGCGGCGATCGTGAGCGCGTCGTTGCGGGCGAGGGCCGCGTCGTCCGGGTACCAGAGCTGCGCGGCGACGATCACGAGCAGCAGCGCTGCACCGAAGATGCACGCCCAGGCCTGCTTGAGGACGAACACCGCGCACTCGACGAGTGCGCCGCGGATGCCGTTCGCCGGAGCGCCGAGGAGCACGCGCCTCGCCGTGGCATCGACACGGCGCTCCAGGGAAGTCGCTCGCTGCATGCCTGGAACCGTATCCGCGCCGTTCGACAGGCCGCAGGGAGTCTCCCGACAGAATGCCGAGGATCAGGGAAAGCGCACGGCCGTTCCGGTCGCGCGCCCTATGATCCGGGCGACCATCTCCTCGGACGTCGTGTTCTCGCCCGGACGGTTGGGTTTGCCGCTGCCGTGATAGTCGCTCGAGCCGGTCACGATGAGGTCGTGCGCGGCGGCGATCCCGCGCAGCTTCCGCTTGCCCGCCTCGGTGTTCTCCCGGTGGTCGATCTCGAACCCGCCGAGCCCGGCGGCGATCAGGCGCTCGAGGTAGGGCACCGGCATCATCAGGTCTCGGCCGGTCACCGGGTGGGCGATGACCGCCACTCCCCCGGCATCCGTGATGAGGCGGACCGCCGTGAGCGGGTCGGGAGCGTAGTGGGGCTCGTAGTACCCCTCGCGCGGATGGAGGATGCCGTCGAAGGCCTCGGTGCGGTCGCGCACGATCCCTCGGGCGATCAGCGCATCGGCGATGTGCGGGCGCCCGACGGTGGCGTCGAGCGTGGTCTGAGCCAGCACGTCGTCCCAGTGCAGGTCGTAGTCGCGTCCGATGCTCCGGACGATCCGCTCCGCTCGTCCGATCCGATCGCCGCGGATCCTGTCCGTCTCGGCCAGGAGAGCCGGGTCCTCCGGATCGAAGAGGTACCCGAGCACGTGCACGCTGCGCCACTCGTGCTTCGCCGAGAGTTCCATCCCGGGGAGGAACGTCATCCCCAGCGCTGCGGCGGCATCGCCCGCCTCCCGCCACCCCGTCGAGCGGTCGTGGTCGGTGAGCGCGACCGTCCGCACGCCGTGCGCGTGCGCCTGCCGGACGACCTCCGCGGGGCTCTCCGTGCCATCGGAATGGTTGGAGTGCAGGTGCAGGTCTGCAGGACCGGCGAACCCGTGCGACGGAGTGGACATCCTCTCAGCGTACCGAGCACGGACGGCAGGGACTTCACAGGCGGCGCTTCTAGGCTTGTCAGGATGCTTCGACTACTGGGGGTCCTGTTCACCGTGCTGCTCGCGATCGCGACGGCGATCGTGGTGTGGCCGCAGTTCTTCCACCTCGAGCAGACCTATCCGTTCGCGCAACTGGTGTCGGCTCGCGGCCCCGTTCTGGCCGGATTCCTCATCGTCGCGGTTCTCGCGCTCCTGCTGCTCCTCGCTCGTCCGCTGCGAGGGTTCGCGGCATCCGTCCTCATCGTGGCTCTGGTCGGAGCGGGAGCGATCGGCGCGATCGGCGCCGTGCGCGGCTTCGGAGCCTCCGCGCTCCCGGAGAAGACCGCGGACAGCGTCCGCGTGCTGACCTGGAACACCGCCGGCGAGGCGGTCTCGGCCGCGGACATCGCGCAGCAGATCCTCGAGCAGGGTGCCGACATCGTCGCGCTTCCGGAGACCACACAGGCGGTCGGAGAGCAGATCGCGCTGATGCTGCGGGAGCAGGGACACCCGATGTGGGTGCATCACGTGCAGTTCCGTCCCGACGTGGAGGACGGTCCGCAGTCCTGGCAGACGACCGTGCTGGTCGCCCCCGAGCTCGGCGAGTACTCCGTGATCGAGTCGTCGAAGGATGGCACGAGCAACACCGGATCCGTGCCGAGCGCCGTGCTCATGCCCATCGACGGCGCAGGACCCACCATCGTCGCGGTGCACGCGGTGGCGCCGCGCATGGAGGAGATGGAGCAGTGGCGGCAGGACCTGCAGTGGATCGCCGACCAGTGCCCTCCGGGCGACTTCATCCTCGCCGGCGACTTCAACGCCACGATCGACCACATGGCGCCGCTCGGCATGGACGGGGGCGACATCGGGTACTGCCGCGACGGGGCGTCGCGCACGGGCAACGGGATGACCGGCACCTGGCCGAGTTCGCTCCCTCCCCTGGCCGGTGCCCCGATCGACCACGTCATGGTCTCGAAGAACTGGACGCCGTCGGGCTCCGTCGTGCTCGAAGACGCGGGCGGCAGCGACCACCGCGCCCTCGTCGTGCAGCTGGAGCCGGCCGGCTGAGCTTCTGCGCCTGCCCACCAGATGACAGACTGGAGGGATGAGCACCGCAGAGCGCGACACGATCGCACAAGCCGCCGGAGAGATCCCCGCCGAAGTCACGACGGAGACCGTCGAGAACAGCAGCACCAATCGCAAGCAGCCCTTCCCGCAGGGCTTCCTCGACACGATCTCGACCGGCTGGGCCGAGCGGCCGGAGACCCTTCCGGCTCCGCGGGCACAGGCCGCGTTCGCGGCGACGCGGCGGGCGGCGGTCTCCGCGGCCTTCCCCGGCAAGCGACTGGTGATCCCCGCCGGCTCCCTCAAGCAGCGCAGCAACGACACCGACTACGTGTTCCGCGCGCACTCGGCATTCGCCCACCTCACCGGCTGGGCGTCGGATGCCGAGCCCGACTCGATCCTCGTCTTCGAGCCGACGGACGCCGGACACGACGTCACCCTCTACTTCCGCGAGCGCGCCGACCGCACCACGACCGAGTTCTACGCCGACGCCACGGTCGGCGAGTTCTGGATCGGCCCGCGGCCCTCCCTCGCCGGCGTCGCAGCCGACCTCGCGATCGCGACAGAGCACCTGCACGAATTCGCACCGGTCGACGGCGAGCTGATCCTCGACGACGATGACGACCTCACCCGCGTCGTCTCCGAGCTGCGCCTGATCAAGGACGAGTTCGAGATCGCCGAGATGCGCCGCGCCGTGGACATCACCGCGCACGGCTTCGACGACATCATCCGCGAGCTGCCGCAGGCGATCGACCACGCACGCGGAGAGCGCGTCGTCGAGGGCGTCTTCCACCGCCGCGCGCGCGAGGACGGCAACGGCGAGGGGTACGACACCATCGCCGCCTCTGGTCCGCACGCCTGCTACCTGCACTGGACCCGCAACGACGGCAGCGTCGTCCCCGGCGACCTGATCCTCGTCGATGCCGGCGTGGAGGCGGACAGCCTGTACACGGCCGACATCACCCGCACGCTTCCGGTGTCGGGCACCTTCACCGAGGTGCAGCGTCGCGTCTACGAGACCGTGCGCGAGGCCGCGGATGCCGCGTTCGCCGCAGCGCGCGTGGGCGTGCGGTTCCGCGACGTGCACGCCGCGGCGATGACCGTGATCGCCGCCCGCACCGCCGAGTGGGGTCTGCTGCCGGTCACGGCCGACGAGGCCCTCGACGCGGATGCCGGCGGGCAGCACCGCCGCTACATGGTGCACGGCACGTCGCACCACCTGGGCATCGACGTGCACGACTGCGCACAGGCGCGTCGCGAGATGTACTACGACGGCATCCTCGCGCCCGGCATGGTGTTCACGATCGAACCCGGCCTCTACTTCCAGATCGACGACCTCACGGTGCCCGCGGAGCTTCGCGGCATCGGCGTGCGCATCGAGGACGACATCCTGATGACCGCCGACGGACCCGTGAATCTGTCGGCCGGGATCCCCCGCACGGCCGACGAGGTCGAGGCCTGGATCGCCCGCGTGCAGAGCTGACACGCGATGCACGAGGGCGAGCTGTCGCTCGACGACGATCTCGCCGAGCGGCTGATCGCACAGCGCTTCCCGGAGCTGCGCGGTCGACCGCTGCGGCGCGTGCCCACGACCGGCACGGTGAACACCATCATCCGACTGGGCGATGACCTGGTCGCGCGGTTCCCGCTCCTCGGCGCGTCCGAGGCGGAACTGCGCGCCGAGGCCGACGCCATGGCCGAGCTGGCCGACGCCGGCCCGTTCCCCGCTGCGCGTCCCTACGGGGTCGCGAACGCCTCCGACGGTTTCGCTTCGGCGTGGTCGGTGCAGACGTGCTCGACGGCGAGGTGGCCGGGCACGGCCGGCACGCGGCATCCGCTTCTCTCGCCCGCGACCTCGTGACGCTCATCGCGGCGCTGCGGAGCGTCCCGGTCGGCGGACGCGTGTTCGACGGCGCCGGTCGCGGCGGTCATCTCCCCGATCACGACGAGTGGATCGCGGAGTGCCTCGCGCAGAGCGGACACCTGCTCGACACGCGTCGGGCTGCCGAGCTCTGGGCGTCGCTGCGCGTGCTGCCGGCAGCCGGGCCCGACGTCATGAGTCATCGCGACCTCACCCCGTTCAACCTGCTCGTCATCGGGCGCGACGGCGACGATCGGCTCGCCGGTGTCCTCGACGGCGGAAGCTTCGGACCGGCCGACCGGGCGCTCGACCTCGTCGCCGCGTGGCATCTGTTCGATGCTCCGCGCCGACGGATCCTGCGCGACGGCGTCGGCGCGGGCGATGTGGAGTGGCTGCGCGGAGCGGCATGGGCGTTCCAGCAGGCGATGGGTCTCATCTGGTACTACGAGGAGTCGAATCCGCCGATGAGCGCACTGGGCCTCTCGACGATGCGGCGGCTGCTGGAGGACGAAGAGCTGTCGGCGCTCCGCCCGTGAGGCGGCGTCACTCCGCGACGATCTCGACCTTGAATCCTTCGGCGTTCTCCAGCCAGCCGGCGTAGTGGTCGGGTCCGCCGGCGTGCGGATACCGATCTCCGTAGAGCGGCTGCCACCCATGGGCGGCGGCAACGGACATCATGGCGTCGACCTCGGTCCGGGATCCGCCCCAGAGTGCGAGGTGGTTCATGCCCGGTCGCCGTCGGTCGTGATCGACCGCCGACAGGTTCGGCGAGTTCGTCAGCGTCACGTAGGCGCCACCGGCGTCCCAGGTCCGACCGCCCGGCCACTCCCCTGTGCATTCCAGACCGAGCGAGGTGAACAGCCAGCTCCAGCCGTCGACGACCGCATCGAGGTCCGCCACCCAGATCTCGACGTGATGAATCCCCTTCATGACGGCTTCGACGCGCTCAGCGGCGCACGAACTCCGCGACGACCGGCGCGAGAGACGCACCGATCTCGGATGCCGGGCGCTTCCGCCCCTTCACCTCGAACGTGTGCCCGCCGCCCTCGATCCAGACGACCTCCGCGTTCTGACACGTCGCGACCGCATCCTCGAACTGGGAGATCGGCTGGATGAACTGGTCGTTCGTCCCCTCGACGAACAGCTGCGGCGCGCCGATGGTCGGAAGGTGCTCGATGCGCGGCTTCTCCGGTCTCCCTGGAGGATGCAACGGATACCCGAGATATGCGAGCCCTTCGACCTCCAGCCCCTCGGCGACGGCCATGGACGCCATACGTCCGCCGTAGGACTTCCCGGTCGCCCAGACGGACGCTTCGGGGTCGGCGGCGCGCGCGAAGCCGACGACCGCCTTCCAGGTCGCGATCGCGTGCGCCGCCGGTCCCGGCATCCGGCGACCCTGCTCGACGTACGGGAAGTTGAAGCGCAGGGTCGAGAAGCCGAGAGCGTCGAGCGCAGCCGTGAACCCCGTCAGGAACGGGTGATCCTTGCCGGTCCCTGCTCCGTGCGCGACGATCACCGTCACTCCGTTGTCGCCGGCGGACCAGTCCGCGGAGACCGTCGTGGGCCCGGACGGCAGTTCGACGGCGATCTCGACCATCAGGCGCGGAGGAAGGGGATCGCGAACGGCACCCGCATGACCTTGCCCGAAGACGCCCGCACGGTGCCGATGATCACGATCACCAGGTGCGCGAGCGACAGCGCGAAGTACACGGTGATCGGGATGCCGAGCGGGTAGAAGCCCGTCGTCGGCGACTGCGACGTGAGGACGAACAGCAGCACGAAGTGCAGGATGAGCAGGAGCGTGGACACCATCAGGTAGGTGAGTCCCCAGTTCCGTGCCGCCCGCGCGTTCTCGCGCGCCGTGCCGCCGGCGCGGAGAGACGATCCGCCGCTCACCGCCATCGCGATTCCGGAGGCGAGACCGCCGGCGAACGGGAACGGGATGACGATCAGGAACCCGAGCACCCAGGGCAGCAGGCCACGGGGCGGAACCGCCGCCGGGTAGGCGGGGTACGCCGGGGCGGGATACCCCACGGGCGCACCCGGTGCGGGGTAGGCCTGTACGGGCTGAGCAGGTGCACCGTAGACCGGCGCGGGTGGCACCGGCATCTGAGCCGGGGCGGCCGTCGGCGCAGGAGGAGCCTGAGGCGGAGGCGGAGGCGGCGCGAACTCACCCGGAGCCTGGGGATCCTGTCCGCTCATCGAGCGCCGTCCTGCGGGCCCTCGACGTCGGTGGCGACACCGGGCTCATCGACCGGACCCGGCGCGGGCGGCTCGGGAGTGGTTCCCTCGGGCTGCGGAACGGGATCGGCCGGGCGCGGCGGGATCACGGGCTCCGGGGACGACTCCGGCGCCGGCACCGGTGCACCCGCGGGGATCCGCTCGCCGTACCGGGGCGGCTCGTCGAGGTTCACCGGCGGCCTGACCGGGGCGACATGCGCCGACCCGAGCACCTGACGGGCCTTGGACAGCGACGTGGGCAGCACGGTGACCTCGTAGTGGTCGGCGGCGAACTGCGTGACGCTCGCGAAGTCGCGGCGACGGCGCACGATCGCATAGGTCACGAGGCTCAGCAGCATCCCCACGGCCACGCCGATGAAGACGAAGCCGACGAACAGCTGGATCGGCACCTCGGGGTTGCCGAGCACGAGGATCGCGGAGAGGAACAGTCCGAGCAGCACACCGTTGATCGCGCCGGAGCGGGCGGCCGCGGCGTAGCCGAGCTTCCCGGTGACTCTCTCGATGGTGCGCACGCTCTGCCCGACGATGGCGATGTCCCGCGCGGGCACCTCCCCCGCGATCAGCTTCGACACCGTCTTCTGCGCGCTCTCGTAGTCGCGCGTCGACGCGACCATCTCGCCGGTCTCGGTACCGTTCACAGGACGGTTCAGCATGCTCATCCGGCCATTCTTTCACGCCCTGCCATCCCGGGCCCGTGTGTGCAACCCTCCGGCGCCCTGAGGGCCCGCGCACTACGCTGGGGAGGTGAGCACACAAAGGGTTTTCGCCGCGCGCCTGGCAGGTTGCGCCGTCTTCGACCCCCAGGGCGATCGGCTCGGCAAAGTCCGCGACGTCGTCATCGTGTACCGAAGTACCGCCGCTCCCCGCGTCATCGGACTGGTGGTCGAGATCCCCGGCCGCCGACAGGTCTTCCTGTCGATCGGGCGGGTCACGTCGATCCGCGCCGGCCAGGTCATCACCACCGGCCTCATCAACGTGCGACGGTTCTCGCCCCGCGCCGGTGAAGTGCGCATCCTCGCGGAGATGCTCGGGCGACGGATGACGTTCGCCGACGGCAGCGGTACAGCCGTCATCGAAGACGTCGCGATCGAGCCGAACCGCCTCGGCGAATGGGCCGTGAGCCAACTCTTCCTCCGCCGCCCGAAGACCAGCGCCTCGCCGTTCGCCAAGGGCCCGACGACCTTCGCCGCGTGGAGCGAGGTCGCCGAGAAGGTCGCACCCGGCGAGTCGCAGTCCGCCGAGCAGCTGGTCGCGTCGTATGCCGAGCTGCACGCCGCCGACCTCGCCAACACCCTCTTGGATCTGCCGCAGAAGCGCATGATCGAGGTCGCCGAAGAGCTCTCCGACGACCGGCTCGCCGATGCCCTGGAAGAGATGCCCGAAGACGATCAGGTGCACATCCTCGATTGGCTGGGCGACGAGCGCGCCGCGGACATCCTCGACCAGATGGAACCGGACGACGCCGCCGACCTCCTGGCCCAGCTGCCTCCCAAGCGGCTCGAGCAGCTGCTCGAGCTGATGGAGCCGGAAGAGGCCGAAGACGTCAGGATGCTGTTGCGCTACGGCCCGGACACCGCCGGTGGTCTGATGACTCCGGAGCCCATCATCCTCTCGGCGGATGCCACGGTGGCCGAGGCACTCGCGCTGATCCGTCGCCATGAGCTGCACCCTGCCCTCGCGTCTGCGGTGTTCGTCACGCTCCCGCCGTTCGAGACGCCGACCGGTCGCCTGCTCGGCATGGTGCATTTCCAGCGGATGCTGCGCTACCCGCCGCACGAGCGTCTCGGCGGGATCATGGACGACAGTCTCGAGCCGGTGCCCGCGAACGCGTCCGCCGCCGAGGTCGCGCGTCTCCTGGCGAGCTACGACCTCGTCTCGCTTCCCGTCGTCGATGCCGCGCGTCGCCTCGTCGGCGCGGTCAGCATCGATGATGTGCTCGACTACCTGTTGCCGGACGACTGGCGCTCGCATGACAGCGACGAGACCGCGACGCCCGCGAAGGAGGTGCGCTGATGGCACGGTCTCCGCGCCTCGACGCGCCCCTCGGCCGGGGCACCACGCGCGCACGCCCCACCTCGCGCGACCGCTTCGGCCGGTTCACCGAATGGGTCGCCCGGGCGATGGGGACCCCCGCGTTCCTGTTGATGCTCACGCTGTTCTGCGTGGCCTGGATCCTCTGGAACACGCTGACGCCCGATCATCTGCGATTCGACGATGCGGCTCTGGGCTTCACCGCGCTCACCCTCATGCTCTCGCTGCAGGCCTCGTACGCCGCTCCCCTGATCCTGCTCGCGCAGAACCGCCAGGACGACCGCGACCGGGTGCAGATCGAGCAGGACCGTCAGCGCGCGGAACGCAACCTCGCCGACACCGAGTACCTCGCCCGTGAGATCGTCGCGCTGCGGATGGCGCTCGAGGAGCGCAACACGCAGCTCGTCACCCGCGATGTGCTGCGGAACGAGCTGAAGGCTCTGCTCGCGGAGCTCGAGACCGCCGATGAGAAGCACGGCGAGAAGCTCGGCGCCGAGAAGCACACCGGCGGCGCCGCCTCATGACAGCGGTCGACAGAGTCCGCGCCGCCGTGGCCGCGGTCACGGATCCGGAGCTGCGCCGTCCGATCGGCGACCTCGACATGGTGCGCGAGATCGAGGTGGACGGCGATCTGGCGCGGGTCGGGATCGTGCTCACGATCGTCGGCTGTCCCGCGGCGGCGCGCATCGAATCGGATGTGCGACAGGCCGCGGCATCCGTTCCGGGCATCTCAGCCGTCGAGGTCGCGGTCGGCGTGATGACGCCCGCCGAGCGCAAGGCGCTGACCGAGAAGCTCCGCGAGGGACGGCCGGCGAGGCAGATGCCGTTCGGCCCCGAGTCGCTCACCCGGGTCATCCTCGTCTCCAGCGGCAAGGGCGGAGTGGGCAAGTCGACGGTCACCGCGAACCTCGCCGTCGCCCTCGCCGACCAGGGACTGTCCGTCGGACTCGTGGATGCCGACGTGCACGGATTCTCGATCCCCGGCCTGCTCGGCATCCCCGCGGGGACCCAGCCCACGCGCATCGACGATCTCATGCTGCCGCCGGTCGCCCACGGCGTGAAGACGATCTCGATCGGCATGTTCCTCCGCGACGGGGAGGCCGTGGTCGCCTGGCGAGGACCGATGCTGCACCGGACGGTCTCGCAGTTCCTCACCGACGTCTTCTTCGGCGATCTCGACATCCTCCTGATCGACATGCCCCCGGGCACGGGCGACATCGCGATCTCGATCGGGCAGCTGCTGCCGCACGCCGAGGTGCTCGTGGTCACGACGCCGCAGGCCGCGGCATCCGACGTCGCCATCCGCAGCGGCCTCGTGGCCCGGCAGACCGGGCAGCGCGTGATCGGGGTCGTCGAGAACATGGCCGCGTACACCCTCCCCGACGGTACCGTCGTCGACCTGTTCGGCTCCGGCGGCGGCGAGGCCGTGGCCGCGGCGCTGTCGGACGGCGGCGACGCCGTGGCACTGCTGGCCTCGATCCCGCTGAGCCCGGCGCTCCGCGAGGGCGGCGACGTCGGCATCCCGATCGTCACCACGGAGTCGACGGATGCCGCCGCCACCACGATCCGTGCCCTGGCACGCTCCCTCGCCGGTCAGGGCCGCGGTCTCTCCGGACGATCCCTGCCGGTGTCGATCGGCTGAGCCACCGACGACCGGAGGCCCCGTGGGAGAATGGGACGATGCCCCCTCGCTCCCTCACGATCGATCAGAGCCTGCTCCGACGGATGGCGCGCGATGCGGCCGTCTACTCGCTCACACGCCCGGTCGCGATCGTCATGTGGGTCGCACTGGCAGCCGCCCTCGGGATCAGCATCCTGAATCTGTCGGGACGGGTCGCCGCCGGCCAGGACGACGGCGGTCTCGCGGCGTGGATGCCGCCGCTGGTCATCGCCCTCGCCGTCGTCGCGATCGTCATGTCCATCTCGAGCGCCCGTCACGCCGTGCGCGCCGCCATGCCGCCGGCGACCGTCGTGTGGGTATCGCTGGAGGACGAGGTGCTGCAGGTGGGTAGCGGCGATCGCCGCTCGACCATCGCCTACAGCACGTTCCAGAGCATCAGGGTGGGCACCGATGCCGTGCTGCTGAAGGTGCGCGACGCGTCGGTCGCGACGGCCATCCCCCGCGCACTGCTGAGCGACGACGACGTCGCCGCCCTGCGCGCGAAGATCGCCTAGGCCACCGGGTCCCCGGTGCGACGCGCTGTTCGGCGCGATACCGCGAGGCGGATCAGCACGATGATCGTCACGCCGACCGCGAACGGCGGGAGGAAGACCGCGCCGAACGACAGCATCGTCCCGACGGGGTAGTCGGCGTTGCCTCCGCGACCGAGCCCGATGCTCCCGCCTCCGAACGAGTCGCCCGCGATCAGGAAGGCTCCGTCATAGATGTCGAGCGAATCCGTGCAGCGGACCTCGTGAGCGCCCGCCGTCGAGGCCGTGAACTGCGTGATCTGCTCGAACCCCGCCTTCGGCGTCATCCACCAGAGAGTGCTGCTCCAGTCGAGCGCTGGCGCCCCGCGCTGCGCCACGGCTCCTCCGTCCGGTGCGGTGACGACGCAGTCCAGGGTGCCGAGGCTCGCGGAGACTCCCTGCGCCCAGACGCCCGCGCGTTGGTCCGCGCCGAGCTCGACGACGATCGCGTCACCGAGCGGGCGGGGCTCCGCACGGTCGACCGACGCGACGATGGGGAGGACCCAGAGCACCCAGATCAGCGCGCCGCCGACGCCGCCGAGGACCGCGGCGGCCACCGCCACGCGAAGACGAGTCGCCGGGTGAATGCGCGACCCCGCCGGCCTCACGTGGATTCGGGGTCGTACGGCGGCCGGTTCTCGGCGCTGAACTCCTGCGGGGCGCGCGGCGCCACGGGCTCGGCGATGGTGGCTCGCGCCTTCGTCGCGGCAGCGGGCTGCGGCTCCTCCAGCAGCGCATCGCGGATGATGCGACGCGGATCGTACTGCCGCGGATCGAGCTTGCGCCAGTCGACGTCATCGAGCTCGGGGCCCATCTCCTGACGCATCTTCGACTTCGTGTCGCGCACGTACTCGCCGACCTTGCGGACCATGCGCGAGAATCCCTCGGCAGCCCGCGGAAGACGTTCCGGACCGATGATGAGGACCGCGATGAGGCCGATCAGCAGCAGCTTCTCGAAAGTGAGCCCGAACGTCATCTCTACAGGCTACCGCCGCGCCTGCACTGCCCGCGCACACCGAACGAATACGCTGAGAACAATCACAGTGCAAGCACGGAAAGGCAGGCCATGAGCGAGCACGAAGCGAACGCGCGTTTCCTTCGCGAGTCCATCATCGAGCCGGATGCCATCGCGCGCGCCCGAGCCCATGCCGTCGAGCTGGGCGCGGCGCCTGTCAGCGCCGTCGTCGGGTCGCAGCTCGCCGTGATCGCCGCCGCGACCGCCGCGCGATCGATCGTCGAGATCGGTACCGGTGCCGGCGTCTCGGGACTGTGGCTGCTGCGCGGAGCACCCCAGGCCGTGCTGACCTCGATCGACAACGAGCCGGAGCATCTCGCCGCGGCCCGTCAGGCCTTCTCCGATGCGAAGGTTCCGTCGACGAAGGCCCGTTTCATCACCGGACGCGCCTCCGACGTGCTCCCCCGCATGAACGAGGCCTCCTACGACATCGTGCTCGTCGACGCCGACCCCGAGAACGTGATCGAGTACGTCGAGCACGGTCTGCGGCTCGTCCGCGCCGGTGGCATCGTGCTCGTTCCCCGCGTGCTCGGTGGCGGCCGTGTGGCCGACCCGGTGCAGCGCGACGAGGTCACCGCCGCGTACCGCTCACTCGTCCAGGAGACGCAGGAGTCGTCGGCCGTTCTCGCGACCGTCTCCCCCGCGGGCGAAGGCCTCCTTCAGCTGGTCAGCCTCGCCGACCGCAGCTGAGCCGCGCCCGCAACGAGAAAGAGGGCGACGGATCCGAAGATCCATCGCCCTCGAAGATCCGCAGAGCGGATCCTGGGTCTATCAGGCCGGTGCCACGACGGCGGCCAGCACGTCGTGAAGTTCCTTGGCCTCGGCGTCGTTCACGGAGACGACCAGACGGCCGCCACCTTCGAGCGGAACGCGCACGATGATGAGTCGCCCTTCTTTCACGGCCTCCATGGGTCCGTCTCCGGTCCTCGGCTTCATCGCTGCCATCGTGGCTCCTTTTCCTCGGTGGTATGAGATGAGTTTATCGGGTGTAACCGGTGCCTGGACGTCACCTGTGAAGAAAAGCGACGCACGTTCACTTTCAGGGCACCTGCCAGAAGGTGTTCCCGAGGGCGTACATGGGGAAGATCCAGGCCCATTGGCCGACCAGGCAGAGGGTCAGTACACCGCCTCGCCACCACCGCGACCGAGGCACTGCGACCGCTCCCCACATCGGACTCAGCGGCAGCAGCAGTCGGAACGTGCTCGACTGCGGGAAGAACACCGCGAGCAGATACAGCAGATAGCTCGCGCTCCACAGCCGTATGTCCGCTCCCAACGCTCGCACCTGCGGGAGATACAGCAGCGCGGCTCCGGCCACGACGGTGAGCAGAGCCAGTGCGACCGGCCCCGCCCAGGTCGGCAGGCCCCACAGCCCGAACCAGAACTGCGACGCCTGGATCCATCCCTCGAACGGCACGAACCCCTCGACGCCGCCGGCGATCCAGTGCCGCCGCCATGCGAGCTCCGTGGCGAGGTAGGCGCCGGGATCGCCCGTGATGATGCCGGCGATCAGCTGCCAGGCGAAGCCGGTCGCCGTGGCGAGGGCGCCGAGCGCGACGATGTGCGCGATCTCCCGGCGGGTGAGCGGATCTTCGCGGCGGCGCACCCACCGGACGATGCCGTGCAGTCCGATGTAGAGCGCGAAGGCGAGGATGCCCGGCCGCGTGAAGGCCATCACCGGGATGAGCACGTAGAGCCAGGCATACTGCCGGCGTGTCATCGCGTCGAGAGCCAGGAACAGCAGCAGGAGGAACAACGTCTCCGCGTAGCCGACCTGGAACATCGCGGCGAGCGGACCCGCGGCGAAGAACACCACGGCCCAGGTCGCCGCGGAGACTCCGATGCGATCACGGAGAAGCCGGTGCAGCGCCAGACAGGCGAGGTAGCCGGCCACGAAGGAGAGCAGGAAGGCTCCGGCGCCCCAGGAGCCGAACACGAACCCGAGCGCCTTGGCCGCATAGGCGAACACCGGCATGAACGCCCAGGCGTTCTCCGCGACATCGCCGGTATCCGTCATCGGAAGCTCCGCCGGATACCCGCTCTCGGCGACCAGCCAGTACCACTGCGCATCCCAGCCGAGCACGAAGTCGATCAGCCCGGCCCCCGCTCCGAAGCGCGACAGCGACGTCGAGAGAGTGGCCGCCGCGATGAGGAAGCCAGTCGTGACGATGCGCGCGGCGAGATAGATGACGGCGATGCGCAGCGCGAGCGGCGCCTGCGCCCAGCGACGGGCGACGCTCAGTGCGAGGTGAGCCATGCGCGCAGGCCCCGCTCCACGGCGTCGATCTGCGCCAGGGGCACGCGCTCCTCGTCGTGATGCGCGAGGTGGGGGTCACCGGGGCCGTAGTTCACCGCGGGGATGCCGAGAGCCGAGAAGCGCGCGACATCGGTCCAGCCGTACTTCGGCCGAGGCTCGGCGCCGACGGCGGCGACGAACTGCTGCGCGATCGGGGCGTCGAGCCCGGGGCGGGCTCCCTCCGCGGCATCCGTGATCTCGACGTCGAACCCGGCGAGCACGCCGCGCACATGCGCCTCGGCGTCGGCCGCCGACTTGCTCGGAGCGAAGCGATAGTTCACCTCGACCTCGCACGCGTCGGGGATCACGTTGCCGGCGACGCCGCCGGTGATCCGGACCGCACTCAGGCTCTCGCGGTACAGGAGCCCGTCGACGGGCACCTCCTTGGCCCGGTACTCGGCGAGGCGGGCGAGGATCGGCGCTGCGCGGTGGATCGCGTTCTCGCCGATCCAGGCGCGAGCGGCGTGCGCACGCACGCCGGTGGTGCGCACGATCGCACGCAGCGTGCCGTTGCACCCGCCCTCGACCTCGCCGTTGGACGGTTCGCCCAGGATGGCGAAGTCCGCCTGGAACAGCTCGGGACGCACAGCGGCGAGCAGCCCGAGGCCGTTCTTGGAAGCCTCGACCTCCTCGTTGTCGTACCACATCCAGGTGATGTCGATCGCGGGATCGGTGAGCTCGGCGGCCAGCTTGAGCTGCACGGCGGTGCCGGCCTTCATGTCGACCGTGCCGCGCCCCCACAGATAGGGGACGCCGTCGATCTCGATGTCGCGCGTGGGGACGTTCACGTTGATCGGCACGGTGTCGATATGCCCGGCGATCGCGACGCGCTGCGCCCGGCCGAGGTTCGTGCGCGCGACGATCGTGTTGCCGTGGCGGATCACCTCCAGGTGCGCGAGCGGCGCGACGGCCGCCTCGATCGCGTCCGCCAGGGTCTTCTCGTCGCCCGAGACGCTCGGGATGTCGCAGAGAGCGCGGGTGAGTTCCACGGAGGACGCGGTCAGATCGAGCAGCATGTCCACCAGCCTACTTACACCGTCATGCGTGACGTCGTCGCTCGGCGGGCGCGATAGCGTGGAAGCATGAGTGAATCGCGCAGCGTGTGGGGCATCGGACTGACCACGATCGCCGGAGACGGCACGGTGCTCGACGCGTGGTACCCCGAGGTCGGCGTCGGAGCGCCGTCTGCGGGCGATGCAGCCGCCGCGGTCGCGACCTGGGAGGCCCTCACCGGCCCCGATGACCGACGCAACGTCACGGTCGAGGTCGTCCAGCTCCAGATCGACCTCGACGAGGCCCCGGCCTCCACGGCTGACGCCTACCTGCGCCTGCACGCCCTCTCGCACCTCGTCGTGCGCCCGAACGACCTCAACCTCGACGGCATCTTCGGCCACCTTCCGAACGTGGCGTGGACGAACGCCGGCCCCGTGCACCCCGCGGATGCGGCCCGCCTGCGCCCGCTGCTGCAGCGCGCCGGCATCCAGGTGCAGGGTCTCGACAAGTTCCCCCGCCTGACCGACTACGTGCAGCCCGCCGGCGTGCGGATCGCCGATGCGTCGCGCGTGCGCCTCGGGGCGTACCTCTCCCCCGGCACGACCGTCATGCACGAGGGCTTCGTCAACTTCAACGCCGGCACCCTGGGCGCCTCGATGGTCGAGGGACGCATCTCGCAGGGCGTCGTCGTGGGCGACGGCAGCGACATCGGGGGCGGTTCGTCGATCATGGGCACGCTGTCCGGTGGCGGGACGCATCGCGTCTCGATCGGGGCGAGGACCCTCCTCGGCGCCAACGCGGGCATCGGCATCTCCCTCGGCGACGACTGCGTGGTCGAGGCGGGGCTCTACGTCACCGCCGGCACGAAGATCGTGCTCGTCGACGGCCCGCAGACCGCCGACGGCGGACGCACCACCGTGAAGGGCGCCGAGCTGTCCGGTCAGGACGGGCTCCTCTTCCGCCGCAACTCGCTCAGCGGCGCGGTCGAAGCGGTGCGCCGTGCGGGCATCGGCGTGACGTTGAACGAGGCCCTGCACGCCTGACATCCGCACCACGCCGACGGTGCCGACCGCGCGTGGCGGGCCGGCACTCAGGTTGTGCGTGATAGTGTCGGCATGACGCCCCTCGCAGTGCGAGACGTCTGCGTCGTCGACACGCTCCCGCGCCACTAGCCTGGTTCTGGCCATTTCGAACGGCGAAACGATGCGCGATCCCGCGCCGTCGCCCACCTTCCGCACCCGGCCCTGATGGTTCGTGCGTGCACTCTCGGAGATATACCCCTATGACTTCCTTCCTCGATCTCGGCGTGCCCGCCGACCTCGCCGCCGTCCTCTCCAAGGACGGCAAGACCGAGGCGTTCGCGATTCAGCGCGACACGCTTCCCGATTCCCTCGCCGGCCGTGACCTGCTCGGCCGCGGCCGCACCGGCAGCGGCAAGACCATCGCCTTCGCACTCCCCCTCGTCGCCCGCATCGCGGCGTCGTCGCGCAAGAGCCGTCCCGGCCACCCGCGTGGCCTCGTGCTCGCGCCGACCCGTGAGCTCGCCACCCAGATCGCCGCGACCATCGCACCGCTCGCCGAGGCCAAGGGCCTGCGCGTCACCACCGTGTTCGGCGGCGTCAGCCAGCGTCCGCAGGAGCAGGCCATGCGCAACGGCGTCGACATCGTCGTGGCATGCCCCGGCCGCCTCGAAGACCTCATGAAGCAGCGCGTCGTGCAGCTCGACGCCGTCGAGGTGACCGTTCTCGACGAGGCCGATCACATGGCCGACCTGGGCTTCCTGCCCGGCGTCACCCGCATCCTCACCGCGACCCCGGCCGGCGGACAGCGTCTGCTGTTCAGCGCGACCCTGGACCGCGGCATCGACACCCTCGCCCGCCGCTTCCTCTCGAACGCCGTGAGCCACGAGGTCGACGAGGAGAGCGTGCCGGTCGGCGAGATGACCCACCGCGTGCTGGTCGTGGACTCGACGGACAACAAGACCGCTCTCGTCCGCGACCTTGCCTCGGGCACCGGTCGCCGCATCCTCTTCACGCGCACCAAGCACCAGGCGAAGAAGCTCGCCAAGCAGCTGACCGCGGCCGGCATCCCGGCCGTCGATCTGCACGGCAACCTGTCCCAGAACGCGCGTGAGCGCAACCTGAGCGCTTTCTCGACCGCTCCCGACGAGGGCGGCGTGCGCGTGCTCGTCGCCACCGACGTCGCGGCCCGCGGCGTGCACGTCGACAACGTCGACCTGGTCGTCCACGTCGACCCGCCCGTCGAGCACAAGGCGTACCTGCACCGTTCCGGTCGCACCGCCCGTGCCGGCGCCGCAGGAACCGTCGTCACGGTCGTGCTCCCCGAGCAGCGCCGCGACGTCAAGGACCTGCTGCGCAAGGCTGCGATCGACGCACCGCTCGAGAACGCGACGCAGGATGCCATCACCGGTCTCGTGCCCGAGCGCGCGGCTCACGTGCGCCCGGCGCCCGTGCAGGCGACGCAGCCGCAGCGTCAGGCCAAGCAGCGCCCGGCCGGCGGAGAGCGTGCCGGAGCATCCACTCCCCCCGCTCGTCGCCGTGGTCCCCGCTCGGGTCAGGGCGGCCAGGGCGGTGCGGCTCGTCAGGGCGGCGCCGCACGCCAGGGCCAGGGTGGCCGCGGCTACCAGGGACGCTGAATCTCTTACATCTGATCCGCTCGCAGATCAGATGATGCGAAAGGTCGCCGCGCATTCGTGCCGGCGGCCTTTTTCGTCACCTCGGCGTGCCCAGGCGTCTGGCCGTCAGGTCCGCACCGCGTCCAGCACGACCGGGTCGGAGCATCCGCGGACGAACCCGGCAAGCCGGCGCCGGATCTCGAAGCCGAGGACCCGCGCACCGATCCACTCGGCGAGGGGTGCGAGCCAGGCCGGCCGGCACGAGAAGTTGTACTTCCACACCGCCAGGGCGCCCTCGGGCACCGCGGTGAACCGCCAGCCGCCACCGAGTTTCTCGAAGAACCACGGTCCGGTCTCCATCACCATGCCGACGTTCGTCGGCGGCGCGTACGAGACGTAGCTGCTCACCATCGCGAAGCCGAAGCGCTGCCGGGTGAAGGTGCGCACGCCCTTGGCCGGAGCATCCGCCTCATCGAGGAAATGCTGTTCGCTGATGAACGGGTCCCAGCGTCGACGGATCGCTCCCGTCGTCTGCGAGACGGCGAAGGCGGTCGCCGGGTCGACCGGGACGACGGCTTCGGCGCTGACGACGGGCATCGGACGCCGGTGTCAGCGGGTCTGGAACGTGCGCTCCGGAGACCCCGTGTACAGCTGCTGCGGGCGACCGATCTTCGTCTGCGGGTCGAGCTGCAGCTCGCGGTACTGCGCGAGCCACCCCGGCAGGCGGCCGATGGCGAAGAGCACCGTGAACATGCGGGTCGGGAAGCCCATCGCCTTGTAGATCACGCCGGTGTAGAAGTCGACGTTGGGGTACAGGCGACGCTCGCGGAAGTAGTCGTCGGCGAGAGCGAGCTCCTCGAGCTCCTTCGCGAGGTCCAGCAGCGGGTCGGTCACACCGAGCGAGGCGAGCACCTCGTCGGCCGCCTCCTTGACGAGCTTGGCGCGCGGGTCGTAGTTCTTGTAGACCCGGTGCCCGAAGCCCATCAGCTTCACGCCCTCTTCCTTGTTCTTCACCCGTTCGACGAAGCGCGACACGCTCTGTCCGGAGTCGCGGATCTGGCCGAGCATGCTGAGCACGGCCTCGTTGGCGCCACCGTGCAGCGGGCCGGAGAGGGCCTGGATGCCGGCCGAGATCGAGGCGAACTGGTTCGCACCGGTGGAACCCACAAGACGGACGGTCGAGGTGGACGCGTTCTGCTCGTGGTCCTCGTGCAGGATGAGAAGCAGCTCGAGAGCCTTCGACATGACGGGGTTGATCTCGTACGGCTCCGACAGCACACCGAAGTTCAGCTTCAGGAAGTTGTCCACGAAGCTCAGCGAGTTGTCGGGGTACAGGAAGGCCTGGCCGACGCTCTTCTTGTGCGCGTACGCCGCGATCACCGGAAGCTTCGCGAGCATGCGGATCATGTTCAGCTCGACGTGCTCGGGGTTGTGCGGGTCGGTCTGGCCCTCGTAGTAGGTCGAGAGCGCGGCGACCGCGGACGACAGCACCGACATGGGGTGCGCGGTGTGCGGAAGAGCGGAGAAGAAGCGCTTGAGGTCTTCGTGCAGCAGCGTGTGACGACGGATCTTCTCGTCGAACTCCGCGAGCTCCGACGCCGACGGCAGCTCGCCGTAGATGAGGAGCCAGGCGACCTCGAGGTAGCTCGTGGTGTTGGCCAGCTGCTCGATCGGATACCCGCGGTAGCGCAGGATGCCCTTGTCGCCGTCGATGAACGTGATGTCCGACTTGGTCGAGGCGGTGTTGACGAAGCCGTAGTCCAGACCCGTGTAGCCGGTCTGCCGGGTCAGGGTCGAGAAGTCGATGCTGTCGTGGCCTGCCGTGCCGCGCACCAGCGGGAATTCGGCGGTCGTGTCGCCGATCGTCAGCTTCGCCGTCTGGTCTGCCGCTGCGCTCACGCGGACCTCCTCCTGGTGTCCGACCCCCGCTTGTCGCGTCGGTGTCGGACAAGATCTTGATCAAGCCGGAACTGGCGATCTCACGGCGCTGAGGCACCAGGTCGGCACCCGACCGAATCGCCTTTACAGCCTAGTAGGCATGCAGGCCTACTGTGACATCCACCAAACAGACGGCTCGTCTGACGAGGGAATCTACAGCTTTCCTTCATGAAGGCGTCGTGCGGCCTCCAGGACACGGTCGGTCGCGGCCGTCAGCGCCAGCCGGACGTGCTGACCGGATGCCGCGCCGTAGAACGGCCCCGGCCCCGCGAGGATGCCGAGATCGGCGAGCCGCCCCATCGACTCCCAGGCGTCCCGTCCCTCGGTCGCCCAGAGGTACAGCCCGGCCTCGGAGCCGTCGATGCGGAAGCCCGCCGCCTCGAGCGCAGGACGCAGGGCGTCGCGCCGCGCGCGGTACAGCTCCTTCTGGACCGCGACGTGCTCGTCGTCGCCGAGAGCCACGGTCATGGCGTGCTGCACGGGCGCGGGCGGCATCAGCCCGAGGTGCTTGCGTGCCGTGAGAAGGTCGCCGACGATGTGGGCGCAGCCGGCGACGAAAGCCGCGCGGTAGCCGGCGAGGTTCGACTGCTTGCTGAGCGAGTACACGCTGAGCAGGTTCGACCGTCGCCCGCCGGTCACGCGCGGGTCGAGGATGGACGGAATGGACTCGGTCGCCCACGGTACGTCCCAGCCGAGTTCGGCATAGCACTCGTCGCTCGCGAGCACTGCGCCGAGCTCGCGTGCCCGCCGGACCGCGGCTGCCAGCTCGTCGACGGTCCAGGTGCGGCCGTCGGGGTTGCCCGGCGTGTTGATCCAGATGAGCTTGGCACCCTCGGGCCACTCCGCGGGATCGTCTGCGGCGACCGGCTCGGCACCGACGACGCGGGCGCCGACCTCGTAGGTCGGGTAGGCGACGCGCGGATGCACGACGATGTCGCCCGCGCCGAGCCCGAGGAGCGTCGGCAGCAGGGCGACCAGCTCCTTGGAGCCGATCGTCGGGAGCACGTTGTCGACCGTGAGGTCAGGGACACCGCGGCGACGCGCATACCAGGCGACGATGGCTTCGCGGAGGCTGGGCGTGCCGAGCGTCTGCGGATACGCGTGCGCGTCGGTCGCCTCGGCCAGCGCGCGGCGGATGATCTCCGGCGTCGGATCGACGGGAGAGCCGACGGAGAGATCGACGAGCCCCAAAGGATGCTGGACGGCTCGCTCGCGGAACGGCACCACGGCGTCCCACGGGTAGTCGGCGAGGTCGCGGACGCTCACGGGCGGCGCCTACTCGCCCTGAGGAGGCAGGGCGGCGATGACCGGGTGGTCGAACGTGTAGACGCCGACCTTGGCGGCGCCGCCGGGCGAGCCGATCTCGTCGAAGAACTCGACGTTGGCCTTGTAGTAGTCCTGCCACTCGTCGGGCAGGTCGTCCTCGTAGTAGATCGCCTCGACGGGACACACCGGTTCACAGGCGCCGCAGTCCACGCACTCGTCCGGGTGGATGTACAACGAGCGTTCACCCTCGTAGATGCAGTCAACGGGGCACTCGTCGATGCAGGCGCGATCCTTGACATCGACGCACGGGAGGGCGATCACATACGTCACTCCCCCAGTCTACGACTCGCGGACGGCCGCTTCCTCCGCAGAGGGGGTCTCCGTGCGCACGGGGAGCCGCGAGAGCGACGGCCAGGCGACGACCAGGAGCACGAGTCCGGCGACCAGGTAGGTCCAGATCCGTCCGGCGAGCGAGTCGGCCACGACGACGGATCCGCCCGGACCGACACCGGAGATCAGCACCAGCATCCCGATCATGCCGAGACCGGCGGCGACGGCGGCGCCCCGGTCGTGGGTGAGCGCGCGGACGGCGATGAGGATCGCCGCGCAGGCGATCGCGCCGACGATGAGTCCGACCGGGATCGGTCCCCACATCAGGCTGTGTCCGATCGTCCCGGCGACGCCGTAGACGCCGCCCACCAGGGCGGCCGCGACCCACGACAGGACTCTCGACAACCAGCTCACACGCACCCGTCGATCCTACCGGCGGGGGGCTGTGCATCCGGGGTGCGGCCTCGGGTTCACGCCGCGAGGCCGAAGAGCCGCAGGAGCGCCGCGACGAGTGCCGCCGCCACGACGACCACGAGGAACGACTGACGCAGCCAGAGCAGACCGCCGGCGACCAGCAGCGCAGGCACGCGGGCATCCACCGTGATCGCCTGGCCGTCGCCGAGCGTCTGCACGGCCACGAGCGCGGCGAGCAGCGCGACGGTCAGCAGGTCCGAGATCCGTGCGGGCCGAGGCGCTTCGAGCACCTTGGGCGGGACGAGGTACCCGACCGCCTTCAGTGCGAGGCAGATCAGGGCGGCCAGGAGGATGGCGCTCCACAGGCTCACGATTCGGCCTCCGTTCCGGCATCCGTCGCGGATTCCTGCTGCGGATCGCGTCCGAGCCAGTTGAACCAGCCGACCAGGATGGCGACCAGGGCGGCGACCAGCACCGGCAGCCCCGGCATGAGGAAGGGCGTCAGCGCCGCCGCGACGACGGCGGCCGCGACACCGACGGCGATCGCTTGGCGCTGCTCGAGCCGTGGCCAGAGCAGGGCGAGGAAGGCCGCCGCGGCCGCCGCGTCCAGTCCCCAGGTCTTGGGGTCGCCGAGCACATCGCCCACGAGAGCGCCGATCAGCGTCGTGATGTTCCACCCGACGAAGATGCCGATGCCCGTCACCCAGAAGCCGACCTGGCGAAGGCGCGGGACGGTCTGCGAGATCGCCACAGCCGTCGACTCGTCGATCGTGAAATGCGCTGCGGCGGCGCGACGCACGGGTCCGCCTCCGACGATGGGCGACATGCGCATGCCGTAGGCGACATTGCGCACCCCGAGCAGCGCCGCGGAGGCGACGGCCGAGGGCAGCGCCGCCAGCCCGCCTGCCGTGAAGACACCGACGAACGCGAACTGCGATCCGCCCGTGAACATCAGCAGACTCAGGACACAGGTCTGCCAGACGTCGAGACCGGATGCCACCGCCAACGCGCCGAACGAGATGCCGTAGGCGCTCGTCGCGAGCACGACGCCGAGAGCCTCGCGCCAGACCTCACGCTCGGCGGTCATCGCACCGATCCGCCGTCGTTCGATCTAATGAACACATGCCTATCATTCTGAACAACGGCACGTGCATAGTCAAGCGAACGATCGTTTGACATGATGAACACATGGAGGATCTCCGCACACGCATCTCCCGCACGCTCCGCCGCGAGCGCGAGGCCATCGGCCTCTCGGTCTCCGAGCTCGCCCGGCGCGCCGGCGTGTCCAAGGCGACCGTCTCACAGCTGGAGAGCGGGGCGGGAAACCCGAGCGTCGAGACTCTCTGGGCCCTCGGCGTCGCTCTCGGCGTTCCGTTCGCGGTGCTGGTCGACCAGCAGGCCAACGCACCGACACTGATCCGCGCCGACGAGCTCGCCGGCGTTCCGTCGTCAGCCTCGGCCTACAGCGCGACGCTGCTCTCGGCCAGCCCTCCCGGCGCCCGGCGCGACGTCTACCTGATCCAGGCGGAGCCGGGCGACCCCCGGGTGTCCGACCCGCACCACGCGGGGACGATCGAGCACGTCATCCTGATCGCCGGGCAGGCGCAGGTCGGCCCGGTGGCCGAGCCGATCCTGCTGGGCCCCGGCGACTACCTGACGTACGCCGGCGACGCGCCCCACATCTTCGAGGCGACCGCCACCGGCACCAGCGCCGTGCTCATCTCCGAGCTGCGCTGAGCTCAGTACCAGTTGGTGGCCTGCGAGTGTCCCCAGGCGCTGCAGGGAGTGCCGTAGACGGACGAGATGTAGCCGAGACCCCAGGCGATCTGGGTCGTGGCGTTGGTCTCCCAGTCGCTGCCCTCCGACGCCATCTTGCTGCCGGGGAGAGCCTGCGGGATGCCCGTGGCGCCGCTGGGGTTGTACGCCTGGTAATTCCAGCCGGACTCCTTGGTCCACAGCGAATCCAGGCAGGAGAACTGGTCCCCGCCCCAGCCGTAGCGGCTCGACATCATCTGCTGCGCGGTGGCCTTCGCGCCGTCGACCGTGTTCGCGGAGGCCAGCGCGACGGCGGCGGCCTCTGCTTCGGCGGCTGCCGCGGCGGCGGCGTCATCCGCGGCCTTCTTCTCCTGGGCGGCGGTGAGCGCGCCCTGCAGCGCCACGGTCGCCGTGGCGAGCGTCGTCGTCTCGGCTTCCACCTCGCCCGCGAGCACCGTGACGACGAGGGGCGACATCGCGTCGCGGTCCTCGAGCGCGTCGATGTCGTCCTGCAGCTCGGACACATCGACGGGCGGCGCGGCGCTCACGTCGAGACCGGACGCGGCCACGTCGTACGTCAGGGCCTGTGCGGCGAGCACGGCATCCTTCGCATCGACCAGCGGCATGGCCGCGTCGTCCGCGACCTTCGCGTGGGGCTCGGCACCGGCGACCAGCTGCGCGACGGCTGCGGTCGCATCCGGCATCTCGGAGCCGGAGGCGGGAACCGACACGATGCCGGCGGTGAGGGTGATGCCGAGGAGTGTGGCGGCCGCGGTCCCGAGGATCATCATCGGACGGCGGGTCGTGGCGCGGGCGTTCGCCGCGTCGGAGGCGCGCCGAAGCGCACGGGTTTCATGGAGCATGGTTCGACTTTCGGGTCGTCGTACGCCCATACAGGAGACTCATCGGGAGCTCGTCCCAGGCGCAAGTGTTCGAGCCTGCCATGCCTTCCTGAACGAAAATTGTGCCTCATCTGGGATTTACATGAGAAGAGGGCCCCGCACGCGCCTTTCGGCGGTGCGAGGCCCTCTGCAGAGCATCCTCGAGACGAGGGTCAGGCGTTCGCGTCCTGACGCTTGATGCGGGCCGTCTCGCGAGCGCGGGTGTTCTGATCGAGGTTCACCTTGCGGATGCGCACGACCTCCGGCGTCACCTCGACGCACTCGTCGTCACGGGCGAACTCGAGGCTCTCCTCCAGCGTCAGCTGACGCGGCGGGGTCATCGACTCGAACGTGTCGGAGCTCGCTGCACGCATGTTGGTGAGCTTCTTCTCCTTGGTGATGTTCACGTCCATGTCGTCGGCGCGCGAGTTCTCGCCGATGACCATGCCCTCGTAGACCTCCTGCGTGGGCTGCACGAAGAACGACATGCGCTCCTGCAGGGCGATCATCGCGAACGGGGTGACGACACCCTGGCGGTCGGCGACGATCGAGCCGTTCTGGCGCGTCGTGATGTGTCCGGCCCACGGCTCGTAGCCGTGCGAGATCGCGTTGGCGATACCGGTGCCACGGGTCGTGGTGAGGAACTCGCTGCGGAAGCCGATGAGGCCGCGCGACGGGACGATGAACTCCATGCGCACCCAGCCGGTGCCGTGGTTCGTCATGTTCTCCATGCGACCCTTGCGGCCCGCGAGCAGCTGCGTGATCGCGCCGAGGTGCTCCTCCGGCGTGTCGATCGTGAGGTGCTCGAACGGCTCGTTCGTCTTGCCGTCGATCTGCTTCGTGACCACCTGGGGCTTGCCCACCGTGAGCTCGAAGCCCTCGCGGCGCATGTTCTCGACGAGGATCGCGAGCGCGAGCTCGCCGCGTCCCTGCACCTCCCAGGCGTCGGGGCGTCCGATGTCGACGACCTTGAGCGACACGTTGCCGATGAGCTCGCGGTCGAGGCGGTCCTTGACCATGCGGGCGGTCAGCTTGTGTCCCTTGACCTTGCCCATGAGGGGCGAGGTGTTCGTGCCGATCGTCATCGAGATGGCGGGGTCGTCGACCGTGATCGCGGGAAGCGGGCGGACATCCTCGGGGTCGGCGATGGTCTCGCCGATGGTGATGTCCTCGAAGCCGGCGATGGCGACGATGTCGCCGGGTGCCGCGGACTCCGCCGGGTAGCGCTCGAGGGCGCGGGTCTTCAGGAGCTCGGTGATGCGGGCGTTCTGGTGCGTGCCGTCGGCGCGGACCCAGGCGACCGTCTGGCCCTTCTTCAGCGTGCCGTTGAAGACGCGCAGCAGCGCGAGGCGGCCGAGGAACGGGCTCGAGTCGAGGTTCGTGACCCACGCCTGGAGCGGAGCCTCGTCGTCGTAGGACGGGGCCGGGATGTGCTCGAGGATCGCGCCGAAGAGCGGCTCCAGGTCTTCGTTGTCGGGCAGAGTGCCGTTCTCCGGGCGGTTGAGCGAGGCGGCCCCGTTACGGCCGGATGCGTACACGATCGGCACGTCGAGCAGCGCGTCGACGTCGAGGTCGGGCACGTCGTCGACGAGGTCGGACGCGAGACCCAGGAGCAGATCGTGGGCCTCCTCCTCGACCTCGGCGATGCGGGCATCGGGACGGTCTGTCTTGTTGACCAGGAGGATGACGGGCAGCTTCGCCTCGAGCGCCTTGCGAAGCACGAAGCGTGTCTGCGGGAGCGGGCCCTCGCTGGCGTCGACGAGCAGCACGACGCCGTCGACCATGGAGAGGCCGCGCTCGACCTCGCCGCCGAAGTCGGCGTGACCGGGGGTGTCGATGACATTGATCGTCACCTCGCCGTCGGTGGCGTGCACGCCCTTGTAGGTGATCGCCGTGTTCTTGGCGAGGATCGTGATGCCCTTCTCGCGCTCGAGGTCGTTCGAGTCCATGGCGCGATCATCGACGTGGGCGTGTTCGCCGAAGGAGCCCGTCTGACGCAGCATGGCGTCGACGAGAGTGGTCTTGCCGTGGTCGACGTGCGCGACGATTGCGACGTTGCGGAGGTCAGAGCGGAGGGCGTGCGCCATGCAGAAGTCCTAAAGAGGTGTGGGATTGCGCCGGGAAGCCGACGTTCCAGGATAACGCAACCTGAGGGTCGGTTCCTGAGCGGAGGTCGTAGCATCAGGATCGTGACTTCCCGACCCGCCTCGGACCCCCTCCCCTGGGGCTCTCCCGCGCCCTCCCGCAGCCGGCTCTGGTGGGAGATCGCGATCGTCCTCGCGCTGGGCCTCGGCCAGTCCGCGGTGTACGCGATCATGCAGCTGGCCTACCGTCTCACGGATGAGACACCGCTGGCAGATCAGACCGCGACGCTCAACCCCTCGCGCAGCGACCGCGAGATCTTCGACCTCATCTACCAGGTGCTGTCGATCGGATTCTCGCTCGTGCCGGTGGTGCTGGTGTGCTTCCTGCTCTGGCAGTCTCGACGTCCGCACCTGGAGAGGCTCGGACTGGACGGCACTCGGGTCGCAGCGGATGCCGGACGCGGCATCCTCCTCGTCGTCGCCATCGGCGTCCCCGGACTCGCCCTCTATATCGCCGGACGCGCCTCCGGACTCTTCGTCGCCGTGAACCCGGCGGGACTCGACACGCACTGGTGGACCGTGCCCGTCCTGCTGCTCGCCGCCGCGCGGGCGTCGCTGCAGGAGGAGTTCGTCGTGCTCGGATACCTCTTCGCCCGCCTGAAGCAGCTCGGTTGGAGCGCCTGGACGATCATCGTGTCCACCTCGGTGCTGCGTGCGAGCTATCACCTGTACCAGGGGCCCGGCGCGTTCATCGGGAACCTGGCCATGGGACTGCTGTTCGGCTGGCTCTTCCAGCGCAGCGGCCGCCTGCTGCCGTTCCTCGTCGCGCACTTCCTGATCGACGCGACGGTCTTCGTCGGCTACCCCTGGGCAGCCGCGACCTGGCCCGACCTGTTCGGACTGCCGAGCTGAGACGCGGTCAGCCGGCGTTCGCGATGAGGATCGCGGCGACCGCCCACCCGACGATCACGGCGAGGGCGATGATCGCCGGGCCGTCCCAGCT
This sequence comes from Microbacterium sp. A8/3-1, assembly GCF_040267695.1. NCBI lineage: Bacteria > Bacillati > Actinomycetota > Actinomycetes > Micrococcales > Microbacteriaceae > Microbacterium > Microbacterium sp. A8/3-1. The sequence continues at coordinate 1,370,651 of NZ_CP158357.1, forward strand.
CCGACGGATCGGCGCATCGGCGGCGAGATCGGCCGCCTCCCAGCGGTCGCGGATGTCGGTCAGGTCGCGGAGGCTGCTCGGGGCTTTCCGCTCCTCGTCCTGCCGACCCACCGTGCGCCGCTGCCGCGCCCTGGCCGGGCCGCCGTAGCACGTGACATCGGTGCCGTCGTCGAGCGAGAAGACGAGCTGCCAGCGAAGATCGATGTCCCGCACACGACGCCACCCGAAGGTCGTGCGTCGCAGCATGTTCTGCACGGTCCCTCCCGCGTCATCGATGCGGACGAACGAGACGAAGGCGACCTCGTACACCACCCACAGGCCGAGGAGGATCCAGGGCGCGAGCAGCAGCATCGGCCCCCAGCCGGCGCGCAGCACGGCATCGCCGAGCAGGAACAGCGCGAGCAGCGCGCAGATGACGAGGAAGACAGGACCGGAGGCCGCACGGAAAGTCCGTGCGGCCTCCGGTCGTGGATCCGTCGGCACGTTCAGCGCCCGCCGAGCGGGATCGACGCACCCGGGATCGCCTTGAGCAGTCGGTCGGTGTACTCCTGCTGGGGGTTGGCGAAGATCTCGTCGACAGTTCCCTGCTCGACGACCTTCCCCTTCTCCATGACGCAGACGAGATCGCTCGACACGCGCACGACGGCGAGGTCGTGCGTGATGAAGAGGTACGTGAGGTTCAGTTCCGACTGCAGCTCCGCGAGGAGCTTCAGGATCTGATCCTGCACCAGCACGTCGAGCGCCGAGACCGCTTCGTCGAGCACGACGATGTCCGGCTTGAGCGCGAGCGCCCGAGCGATCGCGACGCGCTGCCGCTGTCCGCCGGAGAGCTCGTTCGCGTACCGGGTCGCGAGCGCCCTCGGCAGCGCCACCTGGTCGAGGAGTTCCTCCACGCGCTCGCGCTGCGAGGCGCGATCCCCCACGCCGTGGATCTGCAGAGGCTCCGCGATCGTGCTCCCGATGTTGCGGAGCGGGTCGAGCGATCCATACGGATCCTGGAACACCGGCTGCATGCGACGACGCAGGCCGAATGCCTGCGCGTTCGAGAGCTTCGACACGTCCTGGCCGTCGATCTCGATCGTTCCGCTGGTCGGCTCCTCGAGCTTGAGCACCATCTTGGCGACGGTCGACTTGCCGGAACCCGACTCCCCGACGAGCGCGAGCGTCTTGCCTCGCGGGATCTCGAAGGAGACATCGTCGACCGCGCGGAAGGCTTCACTGCGGAAGTTCCCCTGGCGGATCTTGTAGTCCTTCGTGAGACCCGCGATCCGCACGGTCGGCGGGATGTCCGCGAGGTCCTCGAGCGTCTCGATGCCGCGGTCCTCGACCACGGCCTGGATGCGCTGCGAGGCGACGCTCGGGGCGGCTCCGACGAGTCGCTGCGTGTACGGGTGCTGCGGGTTCTCGAGGATCTCCCTGCTCGGCCCGGCTTCGACGATGTTGCCGTTGCTCATCACGATGATCTTCTCCGCGCGCTCGGCCGCGAGGCCGAGGTCGTGCGTGATGAGGAGCACCGAGGTGCCCTTCTCGCGAGTGAGAGTCGCCATATGGTCGAGGATGACCCGCTGCACCGTGACGTCGAGAGCCGAGGTCGGCTCGTCGGCGATGAGCAGCTTGGGATCCGCCGCCAGGCCGATGCCGATCAGCGCGCGCTGACGCATGCCGCCGGAGAACTGGTGCGGGAACTGGTGCAGGCGTCGCTCGGCGTCGCCGAGTCCGGCCTGCTGCAGCACCTCGATCGCTCGCGCCTTCACGTCCTGCTTGCCGCTGGCGATCCCGTTGGCGCGGATCGCCTCCTTCACCTGGAAGCCGATGCTCCATACCGGGTTGAGGTTCGACATGGGATCCTGCGGCACGAAGCCGATCTCCCGGCCGCGAACGGCCTCGATATCGCGGCGCCCGAGAGTGGTCAGCTCGCGGCCGTCGAGGGTGATCGAACCGCCCGTGATCGTGCCGGTGCCCGGGAGCAGGTTGACGATGGCGCTGGCGGTCGTGGACTTGCCCGACCCGGACTCCCCCACGATGGCGATGGTCTCGCCGGGGAAGATGTCGAAGCTCGCGCCGTGCAGGACCTCGCGGAGCCCGTCCTGTGTGCGGAACGCGACCTTGAGGTCGCGCACGCTCAGCAGGGGCACCTGGTCGGGAGTGCGTTCGCTCATCGGCGTGCCCTCGCTCTCGGATCGATGGCGTCTCGGATGAGCTCGCCCAGGGTGACGAACGCGAGCACGGCGAGCGTGAGCGCGATCGACGGATAGATGAGCGCCATGGGCGCCACCCGCAGCGACGACTGCGCGGCGCTGATGTCATTTCCCCACGACATGGTGTCGCTTCCCAGGCCGACGCCGAGGAACGACAGGGTCGCCTCCGCAACGATCGATGCGGCGAGCGACAGCGTCGAGACGACGAGCAGCGGCGCCAGGGCGTTCGGGATCACGTGTCCGACGAGGGTGCCGAACTTGGATCGTCCGAGCGCTCTGGACGCGACGACGAAGTCGGCCTGACGAACCCTGAGCACCTCGGCACGCACGACGCGTGCGGTCGACGCCCAGGCGAAACCACCGATCGCGAACGCGAGGACCGGCACGGAGCGGTACTGCGAGAAGACCGTCATGACGACCACGGCGGCGAGGATGTACGGGATGGCGAAGAAGATGTCGCCGATGCGCGACAGCAGCGAGTCCAGCCATCCGCCGTAGAACCCGGCCAGCGCACCCATGATGAGGCCGACGATCGAGCCGATCGCCGTGGCCAGGAGGCCGACGGCGAGCGAGGTCTGCGCCCCCCAGACGAGCCGGGAGTAGATGTCGCAGCCCTGGAAGGTGAAGCCGAGCGGATGCCCCTCAGTCGGACCGGCGTTGCTGTTGCCGAGTTCGCACCCGCTGTTCGGCGGGGTCGACGTGAACAGCGTCGGGAAGAGCGCCATCACGAGGAAGAAGAGCGCGAGCACGACCGAGAACCAGAACAGCGGACGACGCCGGAGATCGGTCCATGCGTCACGCCACAGGTTGCGCGGCTTCTCGGCGATGCGCACGGCGTCGACCGAGATGGTCTCCGTCTCGACCGGCGCGACGAAATGGTTCTGCGAAGTGGGGTCATGCATAGCGGATCCTTGGGTCGAGCAGACCGTACAGCAGGTCGATGACGAGGTTGACCAGGACGTACAGGATCACGAACACCGTGACGAAGGAGACCACGGTCGGGCCCTCGTTGCGGATCGCGGCCTGGTAGAGCGTGTTACCGACGCCAGGGACGTTGAAGATGCCCTCGGTCACGGTCGCGCCCACCAGCAGCACGCCGAAGTTCGTGGCGGAGTTGGTGATCACCGGGATCAGCGAGTTGCGCAGCACGTGCACCGGGATCACCCGGTTGCGGGAGAGGCCCTTGCTGTAGGCGGTGCGCACCCAGTCCTGGTTGAGCGTGTCGATCACGGAGCTCCGCATCAACCGCATGCTGACCGCGAACAGGCTGAAACCGAGCACGATGGCAGGCAGCCACAGGCCGCCCCAGTCGTTGTCGGAGCCCACCGTGGGCTTGAACCAGCCGAGTTGGATCGCCAGGAAGTACTGCGCGAGGAACGCGACGACGAAGATCGGGATGGCGATCGCGACGAGCGCGATGCCCAGCATCGCGTGGTCGAAGACCTTGCCCTTGCGCAGAGCGGAGATCGTGCCGATGACGATGGCGAGTGCGAACTCGATGGCGATCGCCATGACGGCCAGACGGCCCGTGACGGGGAGGGTCTCTGCGAGGACCTCCGAGACGGGGCGTCCGGAGAACGTGTTGCCGAGATCTCCCTGGAACACGCCGGTGATGTAGTACCAGTACTGCACGAGGAACGGATCGTTGAGGTGGTACTGCTCACGCAGCTGTTCCACGACCGCGGGGTTCGGGGTGCGGTCGCCGAACAGGGCGAGGATCGGATCGCCGGGCATGGCGAACACGAGGAAGTAGATGAGCAGGGTGGCTCCGAAGAAAACCGGAATTACCTGCAGAAGACGTCTGAGGATGTAGCCGAGCATCTGTGGTCCTGTAGCGAGGAGGCGGAGAATCGTGACGAACACAGCCAGCGAGGCGGTGACGACGAATCGTCACCGCCTCACAGGTGAGTGCCGTCCGGCTTACTCGCCGTCCTTCGTGACCTGGTAGAGGATCGGCCAGGTGTCCCAGCCGAACGCGACGTTGTCGACCGACTCGCCCCAGGCGCCCATGGCGTTGGTGTACCAGAGCGGGATGGCGGGCAGGTCCTTGAACAGGATCTCCTGCGCCTCCTGGAACTTCGCGATGCCCTCTTCGACGTCGGCAGCGGATGCGCCCTCATCGAGGAGTGCGTCGAACTCGGGGTTCGAGTAGTCGCCGTCGTTCGAGCCGGCGCCGGTTCCGAAGAGCGGGCCGAGACCGTTGAACATCGACGGGTAGTCGAACTGCCATCCGGTGCGGAAGGCGGTGGTCGACTGACGCTCGGTGATCAGCGTGCGGTGCTCGGCGAAGGTCGGGATCGGGTTGCCCGATGCGTCGATGCCGAGGTTGTTCTTCAGCTGGTTGGCGATCGCGTCGACCCAGCCCTGGTTGGGACCGTCGGCGTTGTACTGGATCTGGAACGAGCCGGTCCACGGAGCGATGGCGTCGGCCTCGGCCCACAGTTCCTTCGCCTTCTCGGGGTCGAAGTCGAGCACGTCGGAGCCGGGGATGTCCTCGGAGTATCCGTCGATCACCGGCGACGTGAAGTCCTTCATCGGGGTGCGCGTGCCGCTGAAGACCACGTCGGTGATCTCCTCGCGGTCGATCGCGTGCGAGATGGCGGCACGACGCAGCTGGCCCTCTTCACCGCTGAAGTGCTCGAGGCGCTCGGGGATGGTGATGGTCGCGTTGGCTGCGGCCGGCTGGTTCACGGTACGACCCTCGAAGTCGCTCTCGAACGTCTGCAGTGCGCTGTCCGGGATCTCCTGGAGGATGTCGAGGTTGCCGCCCTGGAGGTCGGCGTACGCGGCATCGGTGCTGGCGTAGAGGATCATGTCCACGCCGCCGTTCTTCGGCTCACGGGGACCGGTGTAGTCCTCGTTCTTGATGAGGTCGATGCTCTCGTTGTGCTTCCACGCGCCCTCTTCGGCGAAGACGTACGGTCCGTTGCCGATCGGGTTCTCACCGAAGGCCTCGAGGTCGTCCCACGCCGCTGCGGGCAGCGGGAAGAACGCGGTGTAGCCGAGGCGCAGCGGGAAGTCCGACTCGGGCTGCTTGAGCTTGACCGTGAAGGTCAGGTCGTCGACGACCTTGAGGCCGGAGAGCTCCGGGACGTTCTCCTCGTAGGAGAAGCCCTCGATGGACTCGAAGAAGTAGCTGGAAAGCTGCTTGTTGTCGAGCGCTGCACCGTAGTTCCAGGCCTTGACGAACGACTCGGCGTCGACCGGGTCGCCGTTCGCGAAGGTCTGGTCGGCCTTGATCTTGATCGTGTAGGTCTGCGCGTCGTCGGTCTCGATGGACTCGGCGAGGTCGTTGTGCACGGCGCCCTCGGCGTCGTAGTACACGAGACCGGCGAAGATGCTCTGCAGCACGAGGCCGCCGCCGACCTCGTTCGTGTTCGTGGGGATCAGCGGGTTCTGCGGCTCGGTGTTGTTGACCGAGATGATCGCCGAAGCGTCACCCGACGATTCCTCGGCGGGCTCGTTGCCGCCGCCGCTCGCGCAGCCCGCGAGAGTCAGGGCTCCGATCAGGAAAATGGCGCTGCCCGCGAGGGCGATCTTGTTGCGCTTCACTTTGTGTCCTCCTGGACTTGTTACTCAGACTGCGCGCTCACCGTTGAACGCGTAGGGATAGTCGAGCGTAACCCGCGCTCGGGCTCCCGAATGCACTCAGCTAACGAACTGTTACTGAGTGGTGACCATCCGTAACATCCGCGAAACACCCGGAAAGACGCGACGGAGCCGCGCTCCCCGGCGAGGAGCACGACTCCGTTCGGATCCGCGGGCCCGGTGTCAGGCGAAGGCCTCCACGGGCGGGCAGGCGCAGACGAGGTTGCGGTCGCCGTAGGCCTGATCGATACGGCGCACCGGCGGCCAGTACTTCCCGGCGACGAGTGCGTGCACGGGGTACGCGGCGTCCTCCCGGGTGTACGCGTGGGCCCACTCCCCCGCGATCAGCGAGACCGCGGTGTGCGGCGCGCGCACGAGAGGGTTGTCGTCGACGGGCCAGCGCCCTGCCGCCACGGCATCCGCTTCGGCCTTGATCATGATCATGGCCTCGATGAAGCGCTCGATCTCGGCGAGGTCCTCGGACTCCGTCGGCTCGACCATCAGCGTGCCCGCGACCGGGAACGACATCGTCGGCGCATGGAAGCCGTAGTCGATCAGTCGCTTGGCGACGTCGTCGACCGTGATGCCCGTGGCTTCCTTGAGCGGACGCAGGTCGAGGATGCACTCGTGCGCCACTCGACCGTTCTCACCGGTGTAGAGCACGGGGTAGTGCTCGCCCAGGCGGGCGGCGATGTAGTTCGCCGAGAGCACCGCGGCAGCGGTCGCGCGCCGCAGGCCGTCGGCGCCCATCATCCGCACGTACGCCCACGAGATCGGCAGGATGCCCGCAGAGCCGTAGGGCGCCGCCGACACGACTCCGCCCTCGAACGTGAAGCCGCCGAAGTGCTCGGCGCGCTGCGCGAGCGGGTGCGACGGCAGGAACGGCGCGAGGTGCGCCTTCGCCGCCACCGGCCCCACGCCGGGGCCGCCGCCGCCGTGCGGGATCGCGAACGTCTTGTGGAGGTTCAGGTGCGAGACGTCGCCGCCGAGGTCGCCGAAGCGCGCGTACCCCAGCAGGGCGTTGAGGTTCGCGCCGTCGACGTACACCTGGCCGCCGGCGTCGTGTACCGCCGTCGTGATCTCCACGACGTCGTGCTCGTACACGCCGTGCGTGGACGGGTAGGTGATCATCAGCGCGGAGAGGGTGTCGGCGTGCGCGGCGATCTTGGCGCGCAGGTCGTCGAGATCGACGTTGCCGAGCTCGTCGCACGCCACCACGACGACCTTCATCCCCGCGAGCACGGCGGATGCCGCGTTCGTGCCGTGCGCCGACGACGGGATCAGGCAGACCGTGCGCTGCTCGTCACCGTTGGCGAGGTGGTAGCCGCGGATCGCCAGGAGACCGGCCAGCTCGCCCTGCGAGCCGGCGTTCGGCTGTAGCGACACGGCGTCGTACCCGGTGACCTCGGCGAGCCAGCCCTCGAGCTGCTCGATGAGGTCGAGGTAGCCCTGCACGTCGGATGCCGGCGCGAACGGGTGGATGCCCGCGAACTCGGGCCACGTGATCGCGGCCATCTCGGTCGCGGCGTTGAGCTTCATGGTGCACGACCCGAGCGGGATCATGCCGCGGTCGAGCGCGTAGTCGCGGTCGGCGAGGCTCTTCAGGTAGCGCATCATCGCGGTCTCGCTGCGGTGCGCGTGGAAGACCGGGTGGGTCAGGTACTCGTCCTGACGGCGCAGGACAGCCGGCAGAGCGTCGTGCCCGTCGATGACCCCGAACACCCGCTCCTGCTTGCCGCCGAAGACCATTGCGATCTGGTGCAGCTCGGAGATCGTCGTCGTCTCGTCGACGGCGAAGCTGATCGTGTCGGCATCCACGACATGGACGAGGATTCCGTAGCCGTGATGCGCCTGCGCCTGATGCTCCGCCGCACGACCCGGTACCCGCACGGAGACGGTGTCGAAGAACGCGTCGTGCGCGACGTCGGCGCCGGCCTCGACGAGCCAGTCGCGCAGCAGCGCGGCCTTCGTCGCCACCTCCGTCGCGATCGCCTTGAGTCCGTCGGGCCCGTGGTAGACGGCGTACATCGAGGCCATGACGGCCAGCAGCACCTGCGCGGTGCAGATGTTCGACGTGGCCTTCTCACGGCGGATGTGCTGCTCGCGCGTCTGCAGGGAGAGGCGGTAGGCGGGCCTGCCATCGGCATCCACCGAGACGCCGACCAGGCGACCGGGCAGCTGACGCTCGAGTCCCGAACGCACGGCCATGTAGCCGGCGTGCGGGCCGCCGAAGCCCATCGGCACACCGAAGCGCTGCGTGGTGCCGACCGCCACATCCGCGCCCAGCGAGCCGGGCGAGGAGATCAGCGTGAGGGCGAGCAGGTCCGCGGCCGCGACGGCGAGACCGCCGGCGAGGTGCGCGGCGTCGATGACGGCCGTCGGGTCCCAGACCCGACCGGATGCGCCCGGATACTGCACGAAGACTCCGAACAGCTCGGCCGGGAGTTCCGCTCCGGCGGAGAAGTCGACGGAGACGAGCTCGATGCCGACGGCATCCGCCCGCGTGGCCAGCAAGGCCTTGGTCTGAGGGAACGCGTCGGCGTCGACCGCGAAGACGTTCGACGACGACTTGGAGGCGCGACGGGCGAGCAGCATGCCCTCGACGACCGCGGTGGACTCGTCGAGCATCGACGCGTTGGCGGTCGTCAGCCCGGTGAGCTCGGCGACCATGGTCTGGAAGTTGATGAGCGCTTCCAGGCGGCCCTGCGAGATCTCCGGCTGATACGGCGTGTACGCCGTGTACCACGAGGGGTTCTCCAACACATTGCGCTGGATCACCTGCGGGGTGATGGTGCCGTAGTAGCCGAGGCCGATCATCGGCCGGTTCACCGCGTTGCGTGACGCGAGGGCGCGCAGCTCGGCCAGCGCCTCGGTCTCGCTCGCCGCCGGCGGGATGAGAGAGGCCTGGGCCTCCGCGCCCGAGGGAGCAGCGGTGAAGATCGAGCCGGGCACGGCCTGACGCATCAGCGCCTCGACGGGCTCCTCGGATCCGTCGAGGAGCCCGAGTGCGTCCAGCATGGTCCGCTGGGCCTGGGCGGTGGGTCCGATGTGACGATCGGCGAAAGCTACCACGGGTGGATCAGCCCTCCGTCAGGGCGACGTACGCGTCGCGGTCGAGCAGGTCGTCGGTGGCGCCGTCGGCCACCGACACCTTGATCAGCCAGCCACCCTCGAAGGGCTCGGCGTTGACGAGCGACGGGTCGTCGACGACCGCGTCGTTGATCTCGACGACCGTGCCGGCGACCGGGGCGTAGAGCTCGCCCACCGACTTCGTCGACTCGATCTCGCCGACGACAGCGCCGGCGGCGAGCTCGGTGCCGACCGCGGGGAGCTCGACGAACACGACGTCACCGAGCTTCTCGGCGGCATAGTCGGTGATGCCGATGCTCACGACCTGGGTTCCTGAGCCTGTCGAAGGACCGGTCGCGATCCACTCGTGCTCTTCGGTGTACTTCAGTGCGTTGAGGTCGGTCATTTTGTCCTCCGGTAGAAAGGCAGGGCGGTCACGGTCGCGGGGATCTTCGTCCCCCGCACATCAAGGAATACTGCGGTTCCCTCTTCGGCGGAAGACGGGGTCACGTAGGCCATCGCGATCGGGTGGCCGAGGGTCGGGCTCAGAGCACCGCTGGTGATCTCACCGAGCGCTGTGCCCTCGGCATCCACCACGGCGTAGCCGGCGCGTCCGGCGCGCTTGCCCTCGGCGACGACCCCGACGAGGACCGGAGCATCCGGGGCCGCGTCGACGGCATCCTTCCCGATGAAGCTCTCCTTGTCGGACACCACCACGCGTCCGAGGCCGGCCTGCGCCGGTCGCGTCTCGAGGGAGAGCTCGTGGCCGTAAAGGGGCATGCCGGCCTCGAGCCGGAGCGTGTCGCGAGCGGCGAGCCCGGCGGGGACGAGGCCGTGCGGCTCTCCGGCGACGACCAGCGCATCCCAGAGCGCGGGCGCGAGAGTGCCGGGGACGAGCAGCTCGAAGCCGTCCTCGCCCGTGTAGCCGGTCCGGGCGAGGAGCAGGGGCTCGCCGAGGAAGCGGGCGTCGGCCCAGGCGTAGTACTTCTGCTCGGCCCACGGCGTTCCGACGTCGGTGATCCCCTCGGTCGCCGCGACGATGGCCTCCGCCGCGGGGCCCTGGACGGCGAGGAGGGCGAACGAGTCGGAGACATCCTCGACGTCGACCCCGCGGTCGCCGAGGAATCCGGCGAAGCTTCGCTCCTCCCCCTCCACGCGAGGGGGTCCCTCGCGCTCGATGAGCGACGGGAACGACCGGACGCGCGAGGCGAAGGCGGCATCGACGTATCCGCGGTTCCCGGCGTTCGCGATCACCAGGTAGCGATCCTCCGCGAGACGGTAGACGATGACGTCGTCGACGATGCCGCCGGCCTCGGACAGGATCAGCGAGTACTTGGCCTTTCCCACAGACATCGTGGAGAGACGGCCGGCGAGCGCGTAGTCGAGGAACTCCGCGGCGCTCGGCCCGGTGACGAGGAACTCGGCCATGTGCGAGATGTCGAACAGGCCGGCCGACTGGCGGACGGCGTGGTGCTCCGCGAGGTCCGACGTGTAGCGCACCGGCATCTGCCAGCCGCCGAAGTCGGTGAACGATGCCCCGAGCGCCTCATGGCGTTCGCGGAGCGGGGTGTAGCGGGGATCGGACATGGAGTTCTCCCGTGCGGAATCGGGCGGAACGACGACATCGACGTTCCTCGGAACTCCCCCTCTGTCATGGGCCTGAGAGCTTCGCCCGCGCTGGGGGGCTTTCACCGTCGGCGGATCTCGAGCTTCGCTCGAAATCGCTTTTCAGAGTGGCCGGAACCGCGCGGTACGCGTTACCTGAGAGATTGGCGGGGAGGCTTGCTCCTTCGGTGCCCGGCTGCGTTCGCCGGGGCTCTCCCGCGGGGGTCATTCGGCCTGTCTTCAGTTGTGGGGATCAGTCTAGCGGGAGCCCTGCGCGGAACGGTGCTGTCAGCCGACGATGCCGAGTTCGGCGCGGACCTCGTCCCGCAGACGACCGAGGTTCTCGGGCTCGGGAGCGGCGCCGAGCAGCGTCTTGGTGTACTCGTGCTGCGGGTTGAGGATGACCTCGTCCGCGGGCCCGCGTTCGACGACATCCCCCTTGTAGAGGACCATGATCTCGTCGGAGAAGTGTCGGGCGGTCGCGAGATCGTGCGTGATGTACAACACCCCGAGGTTCTCCTCCCGCTGCAGCTCCGCGAGGAGATTCAGCACCCCGAGGCGGATCGACACGTCGAGCATCGACACCGGCTCGTCGGCGACGATGAACCGTGCCCCCGGTGCGAGGGCACGGGCGATCGCGACACGCTGCCGCTGACCACCCGACAACTCGTGCGGGCGACGCTCCGCGAAGCTCTCCCCCGGTGTCAGCCGCACCCGCTCCAACAGCTCCACGGCCCGCTCCCGCACCTGAGCACTTGTCAGCTCAGGGTGGTGCAGGCGGATCGGTCGCTCCAGGTGGTGCACGATCGTGTGGAAGGGGTTCAACGACGCGAACGGGTCCTGGAACACCATCTGCACATCCGACCGGTACCGCTCCAGCGCGCGTCCGCCCGTCCCCGAGGGGGCGCCGTCGAGGAGGATCTCCCCACTCGTGGGGGTCTCCAGCTTCATCAGCATCCGCGCGATCGTCGACTTCCCCGAGCCCGACTCCCCCACCAGCGCGACGGTCCGCCCCGGCTCCAACGTGAACGACACGTCCTTCACCGCGTGCAGGGTCGTGGTCGTGAACCCGGAGCGCAGGTGGAAGTCCTTCGTCAGGTTCCGCGCCTCCAGCGTGCCCGTGCCGCGCGCGGCATCCGTCTTCGTGCTCATCGGGTCCCCTCCTGGCTCACGCCCGTGCGGACGAAATCGCCCCGCTCACCCTTCAGCGAGGGGAAGCTCGACAGCAGTTTCTTCGTGTACTCGTGCTGCGGGGTCCGGTAGATCTCCGCAGCCGTCCCCTGCTCCACGATCTGTCCCTGGAGCATCACCGCGATGCGGTCGCTGATCTCGATCAGCATCGGCAGGTCGTGCGTGATGAAGATGACCGCGAACCCGAGGCGTTCACGCAGCCGCATGATCTCCCGGATGATGCCCCGCTGCACGACCACATCCAGCGCCGTGGTCGGCTCGTCCATGATCATCACCTGCGGATCCAACGCCAGCGCCATCGCGATCATCATGCGCTGCCGCATCCCACCCGACAACTCGTGCGGGAAGCTCGTCAACCGGGCGGGATCCACTCCCACCAGGGTGAGCAGCTCCTCGGCGCGGGCCGTCTTGTCCTTCTTCGACATGCCGGGGCGGTGGGTGTCGAAGATGTCGAAGATCTGCGCCTTCACATCGAGCACCGGGTTGAGCGAGTTCATCGCGCCCTGGAACACCATCGAGATCTTGTCCCACCGGAACGCTCGCAGGCCATCGCCGTCGAGCCCCACGATGTCGATGTCGTGGCCGTCGCGATCGTGGAACACGATCTCGCCGCTCGTCATCAGCGCCGGCGCCTTCAACAGACGGTTCATCCCGTAGGCGAGCGTCGTCTTGCCGCAGCCGGACTCCCCGGCGAGTCCCAGGATCTCGCCGCGGTTCAGCGTGAGCGACACGTTGCGCACGGCCTTCACCGGCGGATCGACCTCGTACTCGATCGACACGTTCGTCGCAGTCAGCACGGCGTCGCTCATGCGGTGACCCCCTTGGTCTTGGCGGCCTTGCGCACGCGGCGGGCCGCATCCGGCGCATTGCGGAGCTTCGGGTTGATGACCTCGTCGATCGCGAAGTTGATGAGGACGAGGCCCGCGCCGATGACGGCGATCATCAGGCCCGGCGGCACGAACCACCACCACGCCCCTCGTCCCAGGGCCTGACCGGACTGCGCATCATTGAGGATCGTCCCCCAGGTGATCGAGTCCGTCGGTCCGAGTCCCAGATACGAGAGTCCTGCCTCCCCGAGGATCGCGAAGATGAGGGCGAACAGGAACTGCGCGGTGAGAAGCGGGAGGAGGTTCGGCATGATCTCGACGAGAATCACGCGCAGCGACCTCTCTCCGGCGACCTTCGAGGCGTAGACGTAGTCGCGGGTGCGCAGCGAGCGCGTCTGCAGACGCAGCACGTAGGCCGCGCCCGCCCACGAGGTGATGCCGAGGAAGATCGCCACCAGCTGCCAGGTGCGCTGAGGGACGAAGGACGCGATCACCATGACCAGCGGCAGTGCGGGGATCACGAGCATCACGTTGGTGAAGAGCGCGAGACCGTCCTCGCGCCATCCGCCCAGGTAGCCGGCGAGAACGCCGAAGACGAGCGACAGCACGATCGCGATGACGCTGGCGATCAGTCCGACGAGCAGCGATCCCTGAGCGCCGATCGCGAGCTGGGCGAACATGTCGTTGCCGAGCTTCGTCGTGCCGAGCCAGTGCTCGGCCGAGGGCGCCTGAAGAGCGGGATTCGCGGTGCTGCGCGGGTTCTGCGTGAAGATCGGCGCGATGATCGCGAACAGGACGGTCGCGATCACCAGGATCGAGCCGACGATGAACTTCGGCGACGTGCTGGGAAGGATGCGACGGCGCTTGCGGCCCTGCTGCGTCGCCATCGCGATCGTGCTGGCGGGTGCCGTCGTGGGCGTCTCCTCGACGGAGAGGAGGCCGGCGGTGTTCTGCGGATCAGACATTCTGGCGAGCCCTCGGGTCGATGAAGCCATAGACGAGGTCCATGAAGAAGTTGGCCGCGAGCACCGTGATGGTGATCACGAGGAACAGACCCTGCATCAGCGCGTAGTCGTTGTTGGTGACCGCCTGGAACATCAGCTTGCCGATGCCGGGGTACGTGAACACCTGCTCCATCACGATGGAGCCCGAGACGACGAAGCCGAGGGTGATCGAGAAGCCGGCGATCGACGGGATCGCCGCATTCCGCGCGGCGTACGTGGTGAGGATGCGCCGCGGGCGAAGGCCTTTGGCCTCGGCCGTGAGGACGTAGTCCTCGGCGAGGGTCGCGACCATCATGTTGCGCATGCCGAACATCCAGCCGCCCACCGAGGAGATGACGATGGTGATCGCCGGAAGGAGAGCGTGCGAGAAGGCGTCGGTGAAGAACGCCCAGGTCGGCTCCGGCCCGTCGGGGAAGTCGAAGACGTCATAGCCCCCGAAGAGCGGGAACCAGCCGAGCCCCACGGAGAACACCGCGACCAGGATCAGGGCCAACCAGAAGTACGGGATCGACTGCAGCACGGTCGTCGCCGGGATCAGATGATCGACCCAGGTCCCGCGCTTCCACCCTGCCCAGGCGCCCAGCGCGATGCCGAGGATGAACGAGATGACGGTCGCGGTACCCACCAGGACGAGGGTCCACGGGATCGCGCCGGCGATGAGCTCGGTCACCGGGGTCGGATACTTCGTCACCGAGATGCCGAGGTCGCCGCGGAACATGCGCGCCCAGTAGGACAGGTACTGCTCCCACAGCGAGGAGTCGTCGCCGCCCAGCAGGAGCTTGATGTTCCTGATGGTGGTCTCGGAGATCTCGCCGCCGGCCCGCTGCATCTTGGCGATCATGATGTCGGCGGGGTTCCCCGGCATGAGCCGGGGAAGCAGGAAGTTGAGAGAGATCGCGGCCCAGAGCGTGAACGCGTAGAACCCGATTCTTCGTGCATAGAACTTCATGTCACTGCTTCCTGCTTCCCCGTCCCTTCGAATTACTTAGCCGGCTGCAGCTGCGTCAGGACGTAGCCTGCCGCGATCGCACCCCAGGACGGCGGGAAGGCGTACATCTCCTCCTCCGTCGGCCAACCCGTGAAGTCCTTCGTGTTGTAGAAGGTCTGGGTGGCGTTGATCACGAGCGGGATGTAGGGCAGGTCACGGACGATCTCGGTCTGGATCGTGCCGTACAGCTCCTTCTTCTCGGCCTCGTCGTTCGTGCTGATCGCCGACTGGATCGCGGCGTCGACGACGGGGTTGTCGTAGCGGCTGAAGTTCCAGCGTCCGGCGGGAACCTCGGTGCCGACGGGGCTGGTCGACTGGATCGCAGTGCCACCGACCCAGTCGCGGTAGATCTGGAACGGGTCGGCCACCGAGGTGCCGATCATGCCGCCGACGATGAGCTGGTACTCGCCGCCCTGACGGGAGTCCGAGAACTCCTGCCACTGCACGGTCGACGCGGTGATCTTGATGCCCGCTGCCGCGGCCTGCTCGGCGATCAGCTTGGCGGCGTCGTTGTAGTCGGTCCAGCCGTCGACCGAGGTGAGCGTGAGCTCGAGCGGCACGCCGTCCTTCGCGTAGAAGTCGCCGTCCTTGACGTAGCCGGCGGCCTCGAGGATCTTGCCTGCCTCGGCGGCGTCCGCCTCCTGCGGGCTGACCTCGTTGGCAGCATCCGCGACCCACTTCTCGTCGCGCGGGAGCAGCGCGTAGGTCGGCGAGATGTCGCCGGTGAGACCGACGAACGCTTTGTCCTTGATCGCCGCACGATCGATCGCGACGTTGAGCGCCTGGCGCACGGCGACGTCGGTCTGCGGACCGGCGCAGCCGAGCTCGGCGTTCGAGCAGGTGTAGAGCACGGTCGGGTCCTGCGGGGTGTTGACCCAGCTGATCTTGCCGTTGGCGGTCACGTCATCCGGGTTCGGGATGAACATGCCCGTCCAGTCGAGCTCACCCGCCGCGAGCAGGTCCTGTGCGGTCTGGTTGTTGTCGACGGCGATGTACTGGACCTTCTTCACACCGAGCTTGTCGGCGTCGCGGAAGTTCTCGTTCGCCACGAGCGTGTACGACTCGCTGGTGGTCTTGTCGACGACGTAGGCACCGGATCCGACCGGCTCCTCGTTCGCGAAGTTCGCGAAGTCGGCGACGTCGGCCCAGATGTGCTCGGGCAGGATGTAGGTCGAGCCGAGGCGCTGGAACTCGGTGGTGTACTGCGCGGCCGCGTAGGTGAGCACCACGGTGGTGTCGTCGGTGGCCTCGGCGGACACGAGTCCGTTGCCCTCGGGGTTGTTCGCCTCGTAGTTGAAGGAGAACGCGACGTCCGCAGCCGTCAGCGGCTCGCCGTCGCTCCACTTGAGGTCGGGCTTGATGGTGATGGTGATCACCGTGCCGTCCTCGTTGTACTCGTACGAGTCGCCGATCAGGCCCACGGGCTCGGAGTCGGACGTCTTGTTGAAGAAGAACAGCGGCTCGTAGATGGGTCCGAGCGCGCCATGGAGCACGGTCGGTGCGAACGGGTTGTAGTTCGCGGTGATCGGGGTCTGGCTTCCGGCCCAGACCCGGAGGGCCCGGTCGCCATCGGCGTTGCCGTCATCGCCGCTGCCGCCGGTGCCACAGGCGGTGAGGCCCAGTGCCAGGACGGATGCCCCTGCGACGGCGGTGAGCGCGATCTTGCGCTTTCCGTTACGGATCATTCTTCTGTTTCCTCTCGGTGCTGCACTGCAGGAGGGATTTCTCCGGATGGAGCAGAACCCCGTCTGGGGTTCGTGGAAACCCGGGAGGAGCTGGTGGGCCGACCTCGCAGGGTTTGTTAGGACAGTAACCTAACAAACCCTGCCGCGGCGGACAAGCCTCCACCCGGTCGGGAGATAACGTTTCGGACTCGACAGGAATTCTCGTCATCTGCACCCACTAAGGGTCAGAAGGACACTAAGATCGATCTCGGAGGTTAAGGTAACCATGACTCAAACTCGCGGCATCCGGGTCGCCGGCTCGACGGTGATCCTCACACTGCGTCGTGCGGAGAACGGCGCAGCGGTCCTGTCGCTGCCGCTGGTGCTGCGCACGCGCGAACCCTTCGCGCACCAGTGGGCGCTGCCGGGCGGCTGGCTCACCGCCGACGAATCGCCCGTCGACGCCGCGGCCCGCACGCTCGCCGAGACCACCGGCCTCGCACCCAGCTATCTCGAGCAGCTCTACGCCTTCGGCGCCGTCGACCGCTCCCCCACCCGCGTCGTGTCGATCGTCTACTGGGCACTGCTCCGCCAGGACGATGTGGTGGCGCAGAGTGCGGCGCACATCGCCTCCGGTCGCGCACCGGAGAACGTGCAGTGGTTCGACGTCGACGCCCTGCCTCCGCTCGCGTTCGACCACGCGAAGATCATCGAGTACGCGCTCTGGCGCCTGCGCAACAAGGTCGGCTACAGCCGCGTCGCGCACGGGTTCCTCCCCGCCGAGTTCACGCTCGCCGATCTTCGGGAGGCCTACGAGGCGATCCTCGGAAAGCAGCTCGACCCCGCCAACTTCCGTCGCCAGGTGGAGGCGACGGGCAACCTCCTCCCCACCGAGCGCTTCCGCACCGGGAGCCACCGACCTGCACGTCTGTACCGCTACAACACCGATGTCGAGCTGGCCGACCGCGGCCCTCTCGGTTCCGAAGAAACGAGCACCCGATGAGCATCACCTTCGTCCCGACGCCCGCGGTTCCGCCCCTGGATCCCTCCGTCGACCACGCGATCCAGGCGATCGTCGAGGGAGCGTCGACCGACGCGACCTGTGCGACCGACCTCGCCGCCGGCCCCTGGGACTTCGACGCCAGGCCCGGCTACGGCCCCGGTTCCTCGATGGGAGACGTCATCCCGACCGGTGCCCCGCGCCAGGGCGAGCTCCCCGCCGCCTATCGCGAAGCGGATGAGAGCGAGCTCGATGAGCGCATCCGTGCCGCGAAGGCGACCCTCGGCGATCGCGTCGTGATCCTCGGCCACTTCTACCAGCGCGAGGAGGTCGTGCAGCACGCCGACTACGTGGGCGACTCGTTCCAGCTCGCGACGGCAGCCAAGGGCAGGACGGATGCCGAGGCGATCGTGTTCTGCGGCGTCCACTTCATGGCCGAGACAGCCGACCTGCTCTCGCAGCCCGAACAGGCTGTGATCCTGCCGAACCTGGCTGCGGGATGCTCGATGGCCGACATGGCCGACATCGACCAGGTCGAGGAGTGCTGGGAGCAGCTGGCCGATGTCCTCGGCGATCTGGACACCCCCGACGCCGACGGCCGGGTGCCCGTGATCCCCGTCACGTACATGAACTCCTCCGCGGCGATCAAGGGCTTCGTCGGGCGCCACGGCGGCATCGTCTGCACATCGTCGAACGCCGAGACGGTGCTCGAGTGGGCGTTCGAGCGCGGTCAGCGCGTCCTGTTCTTCCCCGACCAGCACCTCGGCCGCAACACGGCGAAGGCGATGGGCGTGCCGCTCGAGCAGATGCCGATGTGGAATCCGCGTCGGCCGCTGGGCGGCTCCTCTGCGGCCGAGCTCGTCGATTCGCGCGTCATCCTGTGGCACGGCTTCTGCTCCGTGCACCGTCGCTTCACCGTGGCGCAGATCGATCAGGCACGCGCGGAGCACCCCGGCGTGCGGGTGATCGTGCACCCGGAATGCCCGATGGAGGTCGTCGACGCCGCCGACGAGGCCGGATCCACCGACTACATCCGCCGCGCGATCGACGGCGCAACGGAACCGACCACCTTCGCGATCGGGACCGAGATCAACCTCGTCCGCCGCCTCGCGGCCCAGTACCCGCAGCACGAGATCTTCTGCCTCGACCCGGTGGTGTGCCCGTGCTCCACGATGTACCGCATCCACCCCGGATACCTGGCCTGGGTGCTCGAGGAGCTCGTGGCGGGGCGAACGCCCAACCGCATCACGGTGTCGGCCGACGTCGCGGATCCCGCGCGCGTGGCCCTGGAGCGAATGCTGGCGGCGAAGCCGCCCGTGACGGTCGGCGCGCGATGAACGTCCTGGTGGTCGGCTCCGGCATCGCCGGGCTCACCGCGGCTCTCCACGCGCGGGAGGCCGGGCATGCCGTCACGGTCGTCACGAAGGGCGCACTCGGCGACGGCAGCACCGGTTACGCACAGGGCGGCGTGGCCGGGGTCTACGGCGCCGACGACTCGGCGGAGCAGCACGCGGCCGACACTCTGGCCGCCGGCGCGGGCCTCTCGGAGGAGGCGGCCGTCGAAGCCCTCGTCGCGGACGGGGCCGACCGGATCGCCGAGCTGATCGCCCGCGGCGTCGCGTTCGACCGCGACGCGGACGGCATGCTGCTGCTCGGTCGTGAGGCCGCGCACAGCCACGCCCGCATCGTGCACGCCGGCGGAGACGCCACGGGAGCAGCGATCTCCCGTGCGCTCGTGGCCACGGTGCGTCGCGCGTCGATCGAGGTGATCGAGCACGCGTTCGTGTCCGACCTCATCGTGAGCGACGGCGCGGTGCGCGGCATCCGCCTGCTCATCCGTGATTCCTCGGGGAACGCGACAGCATCCGAGCTCACGGCCGACTCCGTGATCCTCGCCACCGGCGGAGCAGGGCACCTCTACGCGCACACGACGAATCCCGTCGGGACCACGGGTGACGGCATCGCCGCCGCCCTGCGCGCCGGCGCGGAGGTCGACGACCTGGAGTTCGTCCAGTTCCACCCGACGATCCTCGCCGACAACCCCGCCTTCCTGATCTCCGAGGCCGTGCGCGGAGAAGGCGCCACGCTGATCGACGACGACGGTCGACGGTTCGTCTTCGACAGCCACCCCGACGGCGAGCTGGCACCGCGCGACGTGGTCTCCCGGGCGATCGCCCGCCGGGCCGCGGCGCAGGGTGGTCCGGTGCGCCTGGATGCCACGATGCTCGGAGCCGCGACGCTCGCCGCGCGTTTCCCGACCATCGACAGGGTGACGCGCGAGCGCGGCTTCGACTGGTCGACCGACCCCATCCCGGTGACACCCGCCGCCCACTACCTGATGGGCGGCGTCGTCACCGACCTGCACGGTCGGAGCACGATCCCCGGGCTCTTCGCCGTCGGCGAGGTCGCGCGCACCGGCGTGCACGGAGCCAACCGCCTGGCATCCAACTCCCTGCTCGAGGGCGCCGTCTTCGGTGCTCGCGCCGCGGCGGCGCTCGATGACCCCTGGCCGGGATCCCCCACCCTGGGGTCGCGGGAATCAACCGATCGGGCGCCGGCATCCGTGGAATATCGCGACGGGAGCGAGGTCCCGGACTTCTCACGCGCGGCCCTGCAGCAGCTGATGTGGAACGACGTCGGACTCCTGCGCACCTCCGAGGGCCTTCGGAACGCCCTCGACACCGTGCGGGCGTGGCGCCTCGCTGCACCCGCGCCCCGCACCGTCGGCGAGCACGAGGACGCCAACCTGCTGCTGCTGGCAGAGGCGACGGCATCCGCCGCCCTGGCGCGCACCGGCTCCGTCGGCGCCCACTACCGGCTCACGGATGCCGAAGCCCGCACCGCCGCACCGATCCTGGAGACCGTCTGATGCTCACACCCGCCATCCTCACGCGCGTCGTCGGCGCCGCCCTCGAGGAGGACGCTCCCTGGGGCGACCTGACCAGCGCGACCCTGCTTCCCGCGGAGGCCACCGCCACGGCCGATCTCGTCGCGCGCGAGGCGGGCGTCTTCAGCGGCGGCGAGGTCTTCTCGACGGCCTTCGCCCTCACCGACCCCGCGCTGACGGTCGACCTGCACGTGGGCGACGGCGACGAGTTCGCCGCCGGCGACGTGCTCGCCTCGGTCTCGGGTTCGGCGCGCAGCATCCTCACCGCCGAGCGCGTGGCCCTGAACTTCGCCCAGCGGATGAGCGGCATCGCGACGCTCACCGCCGCGTATGTGCGCGCCGTCGAGGGCACCGGCGCGCGTATCGCCGACACGCGCAAGACCACGCCGGGACTCCGCGCCTTCGAGCGGCATGCGGTCGTGTCGGGCGGAGCGCGCAATCACCGCTACTCCCTGTCGGATGCCGTGATGGCCAAGGACAACCACCTCGCGGTGCTGAAGCGTTCCGGCGCCGACCTTGCGACGTCGCTCCGCGATGCGCTGTCCCGACTGCCGCACACCACGCATGTCGTCGTCGAGGTCGATCGCCTCGACCAGATCCCGGCGGTCCTCGACGGCGGCGCGCACACCGTGCTGCTCGACAACTTCTCGCTCGACGACCTGCGCGCGGGCGTCGAGCTGATCGGCGACAGGGCGACGGTCGAGGCCTCCGGGGGTGTGAACCTCGACACCGTGCACGACATCGCCGCAACCGGCGTCGACGTGATCTCGGTCGGGGCGCTGACCCACTCGGCGAGGGCCCTCGATCTCGGCCTCGACCTGCGGATCGACTGAGCATCGTGCTGTACCTCGACCACGCCGCCACCTCTCCGGTCAGACCGGAGGTGCTCGAGGCGATGCACCCCTACCTCACCGCGGTGTTCGGGAACCCCTCCAGCCACCACACCGCCGGCGAAGCGGCGGCGAGCGCCCTCGACGACGCCAGGGGTCGGGTGGCGAGCGTGCTCGGCATGCGTCGCGGCGACGTGGTGTTCACCGCGGGCGGCACCGAGGCGAACAACCTCGCGGTCAAGGGCATCGTGCTCGCGGCGCTCGACAGCGGGCGGAGACACCTCGTGGTGTCCCCCATCGAGCACGAGTCGATCCTCGAGTCCGCCGACTATCTCAGCCGCTTCCACGCGGTCTCCGTCACGAGGCTCCGGGTCGACACCGAGGGGCGCATCGAGCCGTCGGCCCTCGCGGAGGCGATCCGCGACGACACGGCGCTCGTCTCCGTCGGCCACGCGAACAACGAGATCGGCACGGTCCAGGACGTCGAGGCCCTCGCCGAGATCGCTCGCTCGGCGGGCGTCCCCCTGCACCTCGATGCGGTGCAGTCCGCCGGATGGCTGCCGTTGCGCGACCTCGGCGCCGACGCCGTGTCGATCGCCGGGCACAAGCTCGGCGCCCCGAAGGGCATCGGCGCTCTGGCGGTACGCGGACGGGTGCCGCTGGAGCCTCTGCTGCACGGCGGCGGTCAGGAGCGCGGACGGCGTTCCGGCACCGAGAACGTCGCCGGCGCCGTGGGACTGGCGACGGCCCTCGAGCTCGCCGAGGCGGAGCGGGCCCTCGTCTCGGCTCGCGTCGGCGCCGCGACCGCACGATTCATCGCGGGCGTGCTGCGCTCCGTTCCTCAGGCCGCGCTCACCGGGGACCCCGAGCATCGGCTCCCCGGCACCGCGAGCTTCACGTTCGCGGGAACGAGCGGCGAGGCGGTGCTGCTGGAGCTCGAGCGCCGCGGTGTGATCTCGTCCAGCGGCTCGGCGTGCGCGGCAGGCAGCGACGAGCCGTCGCCCGTTCTGCTCGCCTGCGGGATCCCGCCCGAGGTCGCGCAGACCTCCGTGCGCTTCACGTTCGGCCGGGAACCCCTTCCCGACGACGCCCCGGAACGTCTGACGGCGCTGGTCGCGGAGTCGGTGCTAGCGGCCTCCGGCTGACGGGCGGCCAATAGACTCGGCTGGTGACTGCATCCGCCCCGATCGTGACGATGATCGTCCCCGGACGCGACATCGCCGCCTTCGCCCCGGCCGCTCTCGATTCGCTGCGCGCCCAGACGGAGACCCGCTGGCGCGCGATCCTCATCGACGACGGCTCGGTCGATGAGACCGGAACCATCTTCGCCGACGCCGCGGCCGCCGACACCCGGTTCACCGTGCTCCGACACGAGGCGTCCCGCGGCCTCGGCGCGGCCCGCAACGCCGGCATCGCCCGTGTCGACACCCCGTGCCTGGGCTTCCTCGACGGTGACGACGAACTCACCCCGGAGGCACTCGCCCGCCTGACCGGAACCCTCGCCGAGACCGGAAGCGACTTCGTGGCCGGGGCCTACGTGCGACTGCGCCCGCACGGCGACACCTACGACTCCGGACGCGTGCAGCCCTGGGTCGCCGCGGCCACCGATCCGGCACGGCTCCGCACCTCGCTCGCCCGGCATCCGCGGGCGGTGTCGAACATCGTGGCCTGGTCGAAGGTCAGCAGCACGGACTTCTGGCACGATCTCCGGTTCCCCGAAGGCGTCGCGTACGAGGATCAGATCGTCGCCCAGCAGATGTACACCCGTGCCCGTTCCTTCGATGTGATCCCCGACGTCGTCGTGCGATGGCGTGTCCGCCCGGACGGCACCTCGATCACGCAGGGGAAGGCTCAGCTCCCCGTCCTGCGCGACTACCTCGCCGCCCTGCGCGGTGGCATCCGCGTGCTGCAGGACGCGGATGAGCGCGCGGCCGTCACGGCGCGGCTCGACCTGATCCTCGCGATGGACATGCCATCACTGCTCGACATCGCCGCGACCCACGACGACCCCGCCTACGCCGCCGAGGTCGCCGTCTTCATCGACGAGCTCCGCGCGCTTCCGGAGTTCGACGATGCCTCTCCCGATGAGGCCATCACTGCGGCGCTCTCCTGGTGATCGACGAGAACGGTGACTCCATGAACGACTACCTCGACTCGCTCTTCTCGCTCGAGGGCCGCACCGCCGTGGTGACGGGCGGCAGCTCGGGCATCGGCCGCGGCATCGCCACCGCCCTGGCCCGTGCGGGTGCGTCCACGGTCATCGTCGCCCGCGGCGCCGAGCGCATCGACGAGACCGTGCGCGAGCTCCAGGCGAGCGGATGCCGCGTCGCCGGTGTCGTCGGCGATCTCGGCACCCGTGCGGGCATCCACGCCCTCGCCGAGGCGGCGGCCGAACCCTTCGGCGCCCCCGACATCCTGGTGAACTCGGCCGGCATCAACATCCGGCCGCCCTACGCCGAGATCACCGAGGACGACTGGGATGCCACGATGACGGTGAACACCCTCGCGCCCTTCCTGCTCGGACAGCACTATGCCCGCGGAATGGTCGAGCGCGGGTACGGCCGGCTCATCCACATCAGCTCTCAGCAGGCGCATCGCGCGTTCGTCGGCAGCGGCATCTACGGCGCGTCGAAGGGGGCGGTGGAGTCACTCATGCGGTCGGAGGCCGAGGCGTGGGGCGGCACGGGGGTGACGAGCAACACGCTCGTCCCCGGGTTCGTCCTCACCCCGCTCAACGCCCGGCTCCAGGAGGACCCCGAGAAGATCGCCGCCCTCGCCGCACGCACGATGATCGGTCGCAACGGCCTGCCGAGCGACTTCGCCGGCGCCGCGGTCTTCCTCGCCGGGGCGGGTTCCGGCTACGTCACGGGCCACTCGCTCTTCGTCGACGGCGGCCTCTCGGTGCACTGACCTGGCCCTCGCCGCGCTCAGGTCTCGGCGGGATAGACCCGCTCGTCGACCCTCGGCTCGGCGAGGAGCGGCACCGCAGCCGTGAGCGCGGCCACCGCATCGGCTCCGGCGGAGTCGACCGGTGCACGATCAGCCCTGCGGTCGGTGAGGCCCGCCTGGATACCCCCGGTCACCGTGTCCTCGACGACCGCCTCGGTCGTGAGCACGCGCGACGCCGCGACCTGCTGAGCGGCGAGCTCGGCATAGAGGCCGTCCTGGGCGAGCAACTCGGCATGCGTGCCCGACTCGACGATCTTGCCGGCCTCGACCACATGGATGACGTCGGCGCCCATGACCGTCGACAGCCGGTGGGCGATCGACAGCGTGGTCCGTCCCTTCGCGGCCTCGTCGAGCGCCTCCTGCACGACGCGCTCCGAGACGGTGTCGAGGGCCGAGGTCGCCTCGTCGAGGAGGAGGACCGGCGGGTCCTTCAGCAGCACGCGCGCGATCGCGATGCGCTGCTTCTCGCCTCCGGAGAGCCGATATCCGCGTTCGCCGACGACCGTGTCGTACCCGTTCTCGAATCCGGCGATGATGTGGTGGATGTTCGCGGCTTCGCAGGCGGCGATGAGCTCCTCCTCGGTCGCCTCGGGGCGCGCGTACATCAGGTTCTCGCGGATCGTCGCATGGAAGAGGTACGTCTCCTGCGAGACGATGCCGACGTTGTCGATGATCGACTCCTGCGTGAGTGCCCGCACGTCGGCGCCGGCGAAGAGCACCGCCCCGCCCTTCGCCTCGTAGAGCCGCGGCGCGAGGTACAGGATCGTGGTCTTCCCGGCGCCGGACGGCCCCACGAAGGCGACGTGCTGGCCCGGCTCGGCGACGAAGGAGACGCCGTCCAGCGTGGGTCTGGCGTCCGCCGACGCGTCGGGGTAGCGGAAGACGACATCGGCGAACTCGATGCGTCCGCGCGGTCCCGGCGCCTCGTCGACCGAGATCGCGTCCGGCGCGTCCTCGATCTCGGGCACCAGGTCGAGGTACTCGAAGATGCGCGCGAACAGCGCCGACGATGTCTGCAGATCGAGTGAGACCCGCATGAGTCCCATCAACGGCATCAGCAGCCGCGCCTGCACGGTCGTGAAGGCGACGACCGTTCCGGCGGTGATGGCGTCGGTCCCCCCGGTGATCAGGTAGCCGGAGACGAGGTAGATGACCGCCGGCACGCTGGCCATCAGCACCTGGACCACCGCGAAGAAGCCCTGGCCGCTCATCGCCCTGCGCACCTGGAGGGTCACCTGGTTGCGGTTCTCGGCCTGATACCGCTCCGACTCGGTGCGCTGCCGGTTGAACGCCTTCGAGAGCAGCATCCCCGAGACGCTCAGCGTCTCCTGCGTGATCGAGGTCAGCTCCGAGAGCGACTCCTGCGTCTCCCCCGCGATCCGTGCGCGCACCTGGCCGACGCGGCGCTGCACGAAGATCAGGAACGGCATCAGCACCACCGCGATGAGGGTAAGACGCCAATCGATCAGGATCATGGCGACGAGCGACGCCACCACCGTCACGACGTTCCCGAGGATGCTGGTGACCGTGTTGGTCAGCACGCCGGAGACTCCGCCGACGTCGTTCTGCAGCCGCGACTGGATCACGCCGGTCTTGGTGCGGGTGAAGAAGCCGAGCTCCATCGCCTGGAGGTGCTCGAACAGTCTGACGCGAAGGTCGCCGGTGACACTGTTGCCCACTGTCGCCGTCAGCCAGGTCTGCGCGACGCCCAGCACGGCCGAGAAGAGGAACAGCCCGACCATCGCCGCGACGAGCCAGGCCAGCAGCTGCAGCTGCGGGCTCCCGCCGTCGACGGGGAAGAGTGCATCGTCGAAGATGCGCTGGACGATCAGCGGAGGGATGACGGCGATCGCGGCGCCCGCCACGACCAGGATGCCGGTGAAGAAGATCCGCCACCGGTACGGGCGGAACAGCGTGATCACGCGCGCGCCGAGACCGCTGATCCGCGGCGCCTCGGCGTTCAGCCTGCGCTGCGCGTCTTCGTCGACACCGCGGAACCCGCCGCCGTGCCCGCCACCTCTGCCACCGCCCATGCTCATGGCGCCAGCGTACTCAGCCTCATGGACATGCAGGGCCGCGGGATCCGCTGTCGGCGGATATCGCCGCATCCGGAATGAAATGTCGGAACCTGTGGTTACGCTGAAAGACTTCCGCGATCTCTCGCACTTCCCCCTCATCTCGTCGCCCAGGAGGCCGTCTATGTCTGCCGTCGATACCGGCTCCATCCCGACCACCCGCACGCCCGCGTCCGGCGAGATCTCTCGCACCGACATGCGTGTCATCTGGCTGCTGCTCGTCGCCGCCTTCGTCGCCATCCTCAACGAGACGACGATGGGCATCGCGATCCCGCACCTGAACACCGATCTCGGCATCCCGCCGGAGCTCGGTCAGTGGCTGACCAGCGCCTTCATGCTGACCATGGCCGTCGTCATCCCGACGACAGGGTTCATCCTCCAGCGCTTCACGACCCGCCAGGTGTTCATCGCGGCGATGGTCGCGTTCTCGCTCGGCACGCTCGTGGCCCTGGTCGCGCCCGGATTCAGCGTGCTGCTGGTCGGCCGCGTCATCCAGGCCGCGGGAACCGGCATCATGATGCCCCTGCTGATGACCACCATCATGAACGTCGTGCCGCCGCAGTCGCGCGGCCGCATGATGGGCCGCGTCGGCATGGTCATCTCCCTCGCACCCGCGATCGGCCCGACGCTCGCCGGCGCCGTGCTCGAGGCGTTCAACTGGCGTGCGCTGTTCGCGATCGTCCTGCCCATCGCCCTCATCGCCCTCGGCATGGGCGTCAAGTGGATGACGAACCTCGGCGAGACGCGTCGCGTCCCGCTCGACGTGCTGTCCATCCCGCTCGCGGCGCTCGGCTTCGGCGGCATCGTGTTCGGCCTCAGCCAGTTCGGCGGAGAGGGCGGCTCCGGTGAGACGACCGGCATCATCGCCCTCGTCGTCGGCGCCGTGACGCTCGGCCTGTTCGTCTGGCGTCAGCTCCTGCTGCAGCGCATCGACGACGCACTGCTCGATCTGCGGGTGTTCCGCGCCGGCAACTTCACGTTCGCGGTCATCATCATGACGATCCTCGCGCTGTCGATGTTCGGAACGCTCACCCTGCTGCCGCAGTACCTGCAGAACGTCGCGGGACTCAATGCGCTGCAGTCCGGGCTGATCCTGCTGCCGGGCTCGGTGCTCATGGGTCTGCTCGGTCCGGTGATGGGTCGCGTCTACGACTCGCGTGGCACGCGCCCGCTGCTGATCCCCGGGACCATCCTGGTGTCGGCCGCGCTGTTCTACTACTCGACGGTCGGCGAGCACACCGTGTGGTGGGTGCTCATCATCGTGCAGGCCGCGATGTCGGTCGGACTGGCGATGTCGTTCACCCCGCTGTTCTCCGCCTCGCTGGGTTCGCTGCAGCGCTCGCTGTACTCGCACGGCTCCGCCGTGCTGAACACGCTGCAGCAGGTCGGCGGCGCCGCAGGCGTCGCTCTGCTGACGGTGACGTACTCCGCGATCCTGCACGCGGGAGAGAGCGAAGGCCTCTCCACGGCGACCGCCGGTGCACCCGGGGCGCGCATGGCGTTCCTGATCGCGGCGATCATCTCCCTGGCCGCTGTGGCGCTGAGCCCGTTCGTGCGCAAGCCCGCCGATGACGCGGGCGAGGGCTTCCACGGCGGTCACTGACCGGCACGGATCGCACTCGGTGGCGTCTGCCCGCTACTGCGTCTTCGGCGCAGGGAAGTGGCAGACGCCACCGCTGCAATAACCGGCGGCATCGGCCTCGAGCAGGTTCAGGGCACCCGCGAGCGGCGGCGGCGCCAGAGGCGCATCCTGCTCTGCGGTGTCCTGCTGCGTCTTCTTCATCCTTCGATGGTACGCCTGCCGGAAGCAACCGGCGCCGTCCGCCTCTTCCCTGCCTGATACGCCCGGCGTATCGTTCGCTGTGATGCCGGGCGCGTGCGCGCTCCGGTGCCCGCAGCGAAGGAGCCGCCATGATCATCAGCACGCCGGGAGAGGCCGAGGCAGCGGGCCATGTCGCCGAGATGTATGCGGGCGACATCGACGACGACGGCTTCGTCTTCGCGCACACTCGCGCGATGGCTGTGAATCCCGACGCGCATGCCGCGTTCGAGGATCTGATCGGCGCGATCGTGCCGTCGATCGGCATCCGCGTGTACGAGGCCGCCACGCTCGGCGCGGCGCGGGCCATCGGCTCCACCCACTGCCTCCTCGCGCACGGCCGCAAGTCGTTGCGAGCCGACGTCCTCGACGAGAACGCCCTCGAAGCCTTCGCGGCGGGAGACGACGCCGGATTCACCCCCGCCGAGCAGGTGGTCGTCGGGTATGCCGCGCAGCTGTCGAACGACCCCGCTTCGATGACGGATGCCGACACGCAGGCCCTGCGCGACGTGGGCTACTCGGACCGGCAGATCGTGGACATCACTCTCACGGCGGCGGCGCGGAACTTCTTCAGCCGCGCCCTGCTCGCCCTCGCCGTGCCGGTCGACGAGGTCCCCGGACTGAATCCGACCATCGCCGCCGCGCTGACGCGCTCGGACGCCGCCGTCCGCTCGCAGCCGACAGGGGATGGATAGCCGCTCTCCCTTACGGTTGAGCCATGCTCAAACGACTCCTCGCCCGCTTGTTCTGGGCGCTCAGCCGCTGGACGCTCACAAGCGAAGGCGCACCGACGCGCCCGACGGTGCTGGTGGGCGCACCGCACACGTCCAACTGGGACTTCGTCCTGATGCTCGCCATCGCCTGGCGCCTCGGCATCGACGTGCACTGGCTCGGGAAGAAGAGCCTCTTCCGCGGGTGGCGGGGTCCGATCATGCGTGGGCTCGGCGGCATCCCCGTCGATCGAGCCGACCCGGCGCGCGTGGTGAAGGAGGTCGTCGGCCAGGTGCACGCCGGCACGGTCTTCGGGCTCGTCGTGACGCCGGACGGGACCCGCGGCGGCAACGAGTACTGGAAGTCCGGTTTCTACCGCATCGCCCGAGAGACGGGGATGCCGGTGACCCTCGGCTTCGTCGACCGCACGACCATGACCACGGGTCTCGGACCGACGATCGACCTCACGGGTGATGTGGCAGCCGACATGGAGCGCATCCGGGCGTTCTACGCCGACAAGGCCGGCGTGCGCCCCGAGCGACGGACCGAGCCGCGACTGCGCGAGGAGAACCCGGCGGCGTCGCCGGACGCCGACTGACGAACGGCCCGCTCCGGTCAGTCCTTCGACCCGGTGTGCGCCCGCGCGTAGGCGAGATCCTCGGCGGAGAGCTGCTCCACCATCCCGACGACGGCTCCGGTGATCTCGCGGATCTCCTCCCGGACCGTCTCAGCGAGGCGGTGCGAGTCGTTGTCGAGCACGGACTGCTGGGCATCGGGCGACAGCTCCGACCACCAGTCGTCGATCGGGGGAAGCGTCATCATTCCTTCTTTCGGAGGGGCAGGGCAACGGGCTGGACATCACCGGATCACCGGCACGACACTGAGATCATGACAGTGGATCTGCCCCCTGACGAGCCCGACATCGACGATCGGGCCGACGGTCGCGACGAGACGCGCAACGAGAGGGCCGACCGGAACTGGCTCGAGCTCCTACAGGAGCTGCGCGTCATGCAGACCGGCACGCAGATCCTCACCGGCTTCCTGCTCGCCGTGGCGTTCCAGCCGCGCTTCACCGACATGGATGAACTCCAGCGCGACCTCTATGTCATCCTGGTCGCTCTCGCAGCGGTCGCGACGATTCTCGCGCTCGCTCCGGTGGGCATGCACCGCGCACTGTTCGGGCACCATCGCAAGCCCGACCTGGTGCGGATCGCCGCGCGCATCGTGCGGATCGACCTCGCCGTGATCGGCGCGCTGACCATCGGCGTGACCACGTTGATCGTCGACTTCACGGTCAACCGCACCGCGGGTATCGTCGCGCTCGTGGCCGCGCTCGTGCTGGTCGTGGCGCTGTGGCTGGCGTTGCCGCGGCTGATGCGCGGGCGTCCCCGCTCCGTCGAGACCGTCGAGGACTGACTCCGCGCACCGCGATCAGCGGCCGGCAGGGCTCCGGTTCTCCGCGCTGACCATCCAGGCGAACTGCTCCAAGCGCTCGATCACCGCGTGCAGGATGTCAGCCGATGTCGGGTCGGCCTCATCCACGTCGTCGTGCACATCGCGCATCGTCGAGACGACGGCTTCGAGACGGACGGTGATCAGGTCGATCGTCTCCGACGTGGAGACCTCTCCCGCCGGGAACTCGGGCAGGGATGTCGTGGCCGACACCGTGACGCTGCGCCCGTCCGGCACGGCGTGCAGCGCGCGCATGCGCTCGGCGACCGTGTCGCTGAAGGCACGCGCGTCGTCGATGATCTCGTCGAGCTGTCGATGCGTGTCGCGGAAGTTGCGTCCGACGACGTTCCAGTGCGCCTGCTTGCCCTGCGTCGCGAGCTCCAGCAGGTCGACGAGCACGGACTGCAGGTTCGCCGCCAGATCCGGCGTGGCGGTGAAGCCCTTCTCGGCGTTCTGCCGTCGCGTGGTCTTCGCTCCGCCCTTCGTGCTGCCGGTGGTCTTCTTGGTCGTCTTCGTCTCAGCCATGGTGCGACGCTAGCGGGGGCGGAACCGAGCGCCGAGGGGGTTGACAGCGATATGCGTCCCCCTCGAATGTGGCGGAGGACAGAGAGGCGGACCGGGTGGAGAACGACCAGCAGGAGCGATCGCAGATCGAGATCAGCTCGATTCAGGACAGCGATGCGGGCGAGGTGCTGACGGTGCAGCGAGCGGCCTTCGTCTCGGAGGCAGCGATCTACGGCAGCGTCGACATGCCGCCGTTGACGCAGACGCTCGCCGAGCTGGAAGCCGAGCTGCGCACGGAATCCGGCTTCGTCGCGCGGATCGATGGACGCCTCGTCGGCGCGATCCGATTCGTCGAGCGCGATGGCCTGCTCCTGATCGGACGGATCGCGATCGCCCCCGACATGCAGGGCGAGGGAATCGGACGGATGCTGCTCGAGGCCGCCGAGGAGTCCTCTGATGCCGACGTGGCCGAGCTCTTCACCGGCAGCCTCAGCGAGGCGAACCTGCGGCTGTACGAATCGTGCGGATACGAGGAGCACGAGCGGATTCCGGACGGCGACGGGACCGCGCAGGTGTTCCTGCGGAAGCGGCTCGGACCTTGAGAGCCTCCTGGCAATCCCGGCAAGGGGGTTGAGCCGACGGACGAGGTCCGGCATCGTGGCCCGGACGTGTCGCGACCGCGGCATGCCCCAACCGGAAGGAGAGTCTCGTGCTCACCCTCACCGACAACGCCACCGCTATCGTCTCCACCCTCGTGAGTCGTCAGAGCGAAGCCCCGGATGCCGGTCTGCGCATCCACTCCACCGCCACCCCCGGAGCGGACGGCGGAGCCCGCCTGGCCGTCCTCGTGACCGCCGACCCTGAGCCGCAGGACCAGGTCGTGGAGATCTCCGGCACCCGCCTCTTCCTCGATGAGGAGGCCGCGACCGCGCTCGACGACAAGGTGCTCGACGCCGGCGTCGACGACGAGGGCGCCGTGTCCTTCGCCGTGATGCCGAAGGTCGCCTGACCGACAGGATTCCGGATGCCGCGGCCCTCTCGGGGGTCGCGGCATCCGTCGTCTTCCGGCAGCGGGACTGCACGGCGACGCCGCTCACGTCGGGGACCGGTATATAGCATCGAGGCAGGAGAACTCGCCCCGCCCGTGCCGTTTAGCATCGAGGCATGAGAACTCGCGCGCCCCGTCTCCTGCTCCTCTCCACGTTGGCGGTCCTCGCCGTCGTCGCGACCGGATGCACGCCGACCGCACCGCAGCCCAGCGGCTCGCCGGGTTCGGCTGTGCCCTCGCCGTCCGCGTCCGCCACGTCGTCGGCAGCGAACGCTCTGGTGACCATCGACGGTCTCTCGATCGATGACGGTCCGCTGATCGAGTACACCGACCACGAGGCTGTCCTCGCCGCCCTCGGCGATATCGTGGGCCCCGTACCTGCGGCGCAAGGGCCGGACCAGTACGGGTTCACGTCGTACGACTGGGACGGCGCCGTGCGCCTGAACGTTCCCGAATCGGGCCGCGCCGGGCTCTGGGTCGGGAGCGCCGATACACCCGGCGTCGTGTTCACCGTCGCCGACGATATCGGCATCGGCGCGACGCGCGAAGCAGCTCTGGCGGCCGGGGCCGAAGAGCTGCCGTTGGACGATGATGGCGACGGCGTGAACGACTACCTCGCGGTCGGCACACGCGAGGTCCCGGGCACCACGTCGCTCGTCCGGCCGGGCGAAGTCGGAATCGAGTACGTGATGCTCGCCCTCGACGGCGACACCGTGTCGAAGATCTTCGGACTCGCCAACGACTTCAGCGACCTCTGAGAGGTCAGTGCAGGCCTGCCACCAGGTTGATGATGGTGGCGAGGATCACCGTGCCGAAGAGGTAGGCGACAACCGTCTGAGCGATGACGACGCGGCGGATGGCATTGGTCGTGACGTTGGTGTCGGCGACCTGATACGTCATGCCGAGGCCGAGTGAGAAGTAGAGGAAATCCGTGTACTGCGGTGGCTCATCCTGATTGAAGTCGATGCCGCCGTTCGGCTCGGAGTAGTACATCCGCGCGTAGCGCAGCACGTAGTCGACCTGGATGAGCAGCCAGGAGGTCGCGACGCTCACGACCGCGATGCCGGCGAGGACGTATTCCTCCGCACCGGGAGCGTTCTGGGCCTGGATGATCACGCTCAGGACCGCGGCGAGGCTCACCAGGCTCCCGATGACCGAGATCAGGCGGGCCACCCGTCGACCGGGCGCCTCGATCGTCGCGTGCTCCCGCGTCTCGGTCGGCCCCATCGGCCAGACGACGCGAAGCACCCAGATGACGTTGACGAGGGCGAAGACTCCCCAGCCGGCGAGGAGACCCGGGGCCGGCCCGAGGACGAACGCCACGGCGACTCCCGCGATGCCGCCGAGGATGATCGAGACCAGGGCACGCAGGCGCACACCCTTCCGCACGGCGTTTGCACTCATCCTCGGATGCTATCCGCCGAAACCCCGGGGTCGTCCCACTAGAGCTCGGTCACCTGACCGGATTCGACACGCCATCGACGATCGGTGTGCACCGTTGCGAGCATCCGCCGGTCGTGCGTGACCAGCAGCAGCGTTCCCTCGTACGATTCAAGCGCCTGCTCGAGCTGCTCGATCGCCGCGAGATCGAGGTGGTTCGTCGGCTCGTCGAGAACCAGCACGTTGGTGCCGCGGGCCTGCAGCAGGGCGAGTCCCGCGCGGGTGCGCTCCCCCGGTGACAGGTCGTCGACGGGACGCCCCACGTGGTCGGCCCTGAGCCCGAACTTGGCGAGAAGCGTGCGCACCTCGCCGCTGGCCATCTCCGGCACGAGTTCCTCGAAGGCGACCGCCAGCGGCTGGGGACCGGCCAGCAGCGAGCGTGCCTGATCGATCTCGCCGATCTGCACGCTCGCTCCGAGGCTCGCGGTTCCCTCATCCGGATGCTGCTGCCCGAGCAGTGCGCGAAGGAGAGTCGACTTGCCCGCGCCGTTGGGACCCGTGATGCCGATGCGCTCCCCCGCGTTCACCTGCAGCGACACCGGGCCCAGAGCGAAGGAACCCTGCCGGTAGACCGCGGAGCTCAGCGTCGAGACGACCGAACTGGACCGCGGCGCCGCGGCGATGGTGAACTCGAGCTGCCACTCCTTGCGGGGCTCTTCGACCTCTTCGAGCCGCGCGATCCGGCTCTCCATCTGTCGCACCTTCTGCGCCTGCTTCTCGCTGGACTCCGTCGACGCCTTGCGTCTGATCTTGTCGTTGTCCGGCGCCTTCTTCATCGCGTTGCGAACGCCCTGGCTGGACCATTCCCGCTGCGTCCTGGCACGACCGATGAGGTCGGCCTTCTTCTCGGCGAACTCGTCGTACTTCTCGCGCTGGTGGCGGCGCACCGTCGCCCGCTCCTCGAGATAGGCGTCGTAGCCACCGCCGAACACGCGATTGGAGCCCTGCGCCAGGTCGAGCTCCAGCACCCGGGTCACGCAGCGTGCGAGGAACTCGCGATCATGGCTGACCAGCACCACGCCGCCACGCAGCCCGCGCACGAAGCCCTCCAGCCGCTCGAGACCATCGAGATCGAGATCATTGGTCGGCTCGTCGAGCAGCGCGATGTCGAAACGCGAGAGAAGCAGTGCCGCCAGCCCGACACGAGCCGCCTGACCGCCGGAGAGCGACGTCATCAGGACCCCGTCGGCGTCGCCGCCGAGTTCGAGACCCAGGTCGGCGAGCACCGCCGGTAGTCGCTCGTCCAGGTCCGCAGCGCCGCTGGCCAGCCACCGGTCGAGGGCCGTCGAATACGCGTCCGCGGGGTCGATGCCCGGGGCAGCGAGCGACGGGTCGCCGAGCGCGGCCGCGGCGGCATCCATCGCTGTGGTCGCTGCGGCGCATCCCGTGCGACGGGAGATGTACGCGGCGATCGTCTCACCCGGGACGCGGTCGTGCTCCTGGGGCAGCCATCCGACGAAGGCATCCGACGGAGCCAGGGCGATCGTGCCCGCCTGCGGTTCGTCGAGGCCGGCGAGCAGACGGAGGAGCGTCGACTTCCCCGCGCCGTTCGCACCGACCACTCCGACGACGTCTCCCGGCGCGACCGTCAGATCGAGCGAGTCGAAGAGGATGCGATGGCCGTATCCTCCGGCCAGGCCCTGGGCCACGAGTGTTGCGGTCATGACTCAATCCTGTCATCGAGCGGATGCCGGTTCGCACGCGATCCGCCTCGGCCCGACTGCGGGCCTCAGTCGGAGTGGTGCCCGCTGTGGTCTTCCAGGTCCGGCTTCGCCCGCAGAGCGTCGGCGATCTCCTCTTCCGGCCGCGGTGCGATCGTCTCGTCGTCCTCGAGTTCGGGGATGGTCGCCTCACCCGGGCCGGGGATGTGTTCGTGCGAGGAGTGGTCGTTGTGGTCGGACACGGCGAACCCTTCGATCGGCGGCATGCTCAGCGTACGCCGACATCCCGATCGAAGACGCGTACGCTGAAGACCGGCCGCGATTCCCGCGGGAAAGGACTGCTCCCCCGTGAAACTCACTCAACTTCGGCGTTTCGTCGCCGTCGCCGAGACGCTGCATTTCCCCCGGGCGGCAGAATCCCTCGACGTGTCGCTGCAGGCTGTCTACTCCTCGATCGAGCAGCTCGAGGAGGAGGTCGGACATCCGCTCTTCACGCGCGGAGGCGACACGCGCCTGACGAAGGCCGGCGAGCTTCTGCTCGACGAGGCACGAGAGCGGATCGCCGCGGCGCCGGCACCGAGCGCGAAGCCGGTCGTACCGGCGGGCGGCAAGGCCAAGGCCTCGAAGGGCAAGGGCCGAGCCCCTGTGGTGAAGGGGCAGCCGAAGCCGTACAAGAAGCGCCAGGGGCGCTAGTTCCGCGGAGCCGCCGGGGTCAGCAGGTCGGCGGCGTCGTGCGTGGCGACCGCGAAGCTCTGTCCGGGGTACCGAAGCCCCGAGAAGTACATGTTGGTGTGCGCGACGATCTGCTCCCCCGAGATCAGCACGCCGTCCCAGTCCGTGTCGACCGTGGTGTGCGCGTCTCCCACGAGGGTGACGTCGTACCCCTCCGCCGCCGCGCGCTGGAGCGTGGTGCGCACGCAGAAATCCGACTGCGCGCCGGCCACGACGAGGTGCGTGACCGCGAGACGGTCGAGCGTCTCGCGCAGGTCCGTCTCGGCGAAGGCATCGCGATAGCTCTTCCGGACCAGCGGTTCTCCGTCGTGACGAGCCAGGGGTGGCGCGAGGTCCCAGTCGGGCGTTCCGACGCCGACCGGATCGTGGTGCACCCACACGACCGGCACATCGGCGACGCGGGCGCGCTCGACAAGAGTGGCGGTGCGAGCGAGCATGCCGTGTTCGTCGAAGCAGCCGGGCATCACCCCGACCTGCGCGTCGATGATCACGACAGCGGTACGGGGAGTCTGTGCAGGTGCCTGTGCGCCGGTCGAAGCCATCTCAGTCCCAGTCGAGGTATTCCTCGATGTTCACCGCGGTCTCGATCGGGTGCGTCATCGGGAACAGGTGGTCACCGCCGGTGATGGTCTTCACGCTCGCGCGCTCGGGCACGGTCGACTGCAGACGCTCGCCGGTGGCCGGCGGAGTGGTGGTGTCGTCGGAGCCCTGGATGATGAGCACGGGGATCACCGGTGCGACGGGGATCTCGTTCTCCTCCACGCCGAGCAGGAGCAGGCCGTTGACGCGCTCGTGGTGGGATGCGGCGAGCGCACGTGCGATGGTGCCTCCGAAGCCGTGACCGCCGACCCAGGTGTCGGTGAGGCCGACGTGGTCGATCACCGCGAGGACATCGTCGACGCGGTCCTCGAGCGAGATGTCGGCGTCGCCGCCGCGGTAGCCGATCCGCAGCACGTGGAATCCGGCTTCCTCGGCGAGGTAGTGCCCGACGACGCCCAGGACGTCGGCGGCCAGACCCTGCTCCTGGATCAGCACGAGCTTGACGGGACCATCGCCCTCGTCAACGAAGGGAACGGCGCGGCCGTCGGGCTCGAAAGTCTGGGTGTCGGTCATCGGCGTCAGTCTCCTCGTGCCGTCGGTGTCGGAAGCGCAGGCGGAACGAACTCGGCGGACGCCTGCGGCCGGACCGCGGCTCACGCCGCCTCCCACCAGCGTAGCTAGTCCCGGTCGCGCTCGGGACCCTCGCCGGCGATCACTGAGAGAGCGGCGAAGTAGCGCCGGCCGATCTCGACGGCCGTGATCGACCTCAAACGGTATCCCAACGACTCGGGGTGCCATGTGGCGTCGGGCCGCACGCCGTGGAAGTACACGAATCGGCCAATGATCTCGTCCAGGATCCCGATCCATAGGCTGTCGCGCTCCCTCTCCTGCTGTATTCCCAAGAGTTGTCCGCTGTGCCCGAGCCCATTGAGCACACCGACCGTCGAGTCGAGATCGAGCAGATCCGAACAAACCGGCGGCCAGTCCGACAAGGTTTGTGCGAAGGTCGCCGCCACCGACTCGTCATCCGTGACCCGCTTCACGTCCTTCACCCGGAATGCGACGAACCCGTCGAAGTAGCCTCCGTCGACGACCCGCGCCATGAGCGCCCACTTTGCGCCGACCTGCACTACGAGACCGTCGAGACGTCCGGCATGCTTCGGACGGCGTTCGATCCGCACGAGCTTCTGCGCATCGGCAGCCCGAAACAGACCCTCGCGCGACTTCTTGGAAGGCACGAATTTGCTCCTCGAGGTCGGACCGCGGGCTCAGCCGGGCTGCCCCGGGCCGAACGACTGCCCGTTGAGTGCGGAGAAGAACAGGGTGAACCACACGATGAAGAAGATCAGCTGCGCCAGGGCGCCCAGGACTCCGATCACCATCGCCCAGCGAGCGAGCCCCGCCCCCGATTCGAGGTTGCCGGGCGCGCGCAACTGCCGCAGGGCGAACACTCCGAGAATGAGTCCGGCGACGGGGATCACGAACGCGGCGATGAAGCCGACGAGGGACAGGGTGTTCGTGCGCGGTGCAGTGGTTGCCGTTGTCATCGGGACCTTCCGAGGCTACGTGTCGCCGGGTGTGCCCATCGCGACGAATCGACTATGGAGACATCCTGGCAGTGCGTCGCCTCTTTCCGCATGCGCGAATCGCTACGAGACACACCACGGGTCGAGCAGGTCGACCCCGGTGTGAGCGAAGTCTTTGACATTGCGTGTCGCGCACGTCGCCTCATGGGCGAGGCAGATGGCAGCGATCTGGGCATCAGCCGTGCTAATCGGGCTCCCCGCCGCCTCTCGCGCGAGAAGGACTCTCGCGTAGTGAGCTGCGGAGGCGTCATCGAAGGCCAGGATGGAACGGGTACCGCGAAAGGGCTCGATCGCCGCGTCGACGCGAGCGGTCAGCTCCGTCTTCCGACGGCCGTCCGGGAGCCGTTCCAGGCCCGCCAACAGCTCAGCCAACGTCACCGCAGTGATGGAGACTTCATCGGTGCACGCCTCGAGCCAGGCGACGACCCGTTCATTCGGCGCGGATCGGAAGACCTCCGAGATGACGTTCGTGTCGAGGACGATCACTCGAAGTCCGCAGCCCGCGCGATGTCATCGCGCTTCGGAATCTCCAGGTCATCCGCAACACCCCATTGCTGGGCGGCGTGCATGAGCGCCAGCCCGATGTGCGGTCTCCGAGCGGCCCTGGTCAGAATCTCACGGACCTCAGCCTCCATGGAACGTCCATGGCTCCTCGCCTGCGCGGCGAGTTGCACTTTGACCGACTCATCGAGTCCACGAACAATGATCGATGCCACGAAACGACCACCTCCTTGCCTGATATCACGCACGATAGCACGCGGCGCGGAGGATCTGTTTCCCATGCGTCGAGCCTGCACGCGCGCACGCCATCATGTGAGCAGATTCGAGCGATTGTGGACGACTCTCAGAGACGCGCTGAGAGTGCAGAGCAGGTGAGGCGAGTATGCGGGTTCACCCGAAGCAGTCCACGCCCACGGGGGCCACGACCACGCAGTCGTGCTTGGCCGGGTCGTAGTACTCGACGCCATCGGGCAGGACCGGACCGGGCTCGCCGAAGTGCGCGCGATAGTCGTTCGGGCACCCCTCGGTGCCACCGCACTCGAAGCCGTCCGGGTATATGAGCCACGGAACGGATGCGAGTGCCCCCTCCGGTAGCTCCGTGCGGTATTCCGGGAGCGGTGTGGGGGCAGGCGTCGGCCAGGGAGGTGCCGCCTGCGGCGCTGTCGTGTCGGCGCACCCTGCAAGCGCGCCGGTCGCGAGCAGGAGAGCGGCGAGGGTCGTGGTGAGCGTGGCAGCGCGGCGCATGAGGACATGTTCGCAGATGAACGCTCACACCTGGAGGGCCCCGGCAGAACCCGCGCGTCGTCCGCATGAGTACGCTACCCGTACGGTGGCCGATTCCGACGGCTGCCATCGCATCGACCGCGAACCGAACTCTGGAGACGAGATTGACGGAGACATACTCGATCCAAGCCCGGTTCGAATCGACCCTCGGCACCGCACGCGCCGACGAACTGCTGGCCAAGCTCGACAACTACTCGAATCAGCCGAACGCCGTCGCAGGCGCGGCGAAGAGACCGAGCGACCCAGAGATCGAAGCGAAGGCGCATGCGGCGTTCGCAGCGGCGACCCCCGAAGAAGTCGATCTGGAACTCGACTCGATCGGCATGTGGGGCCTCCTGACGCTCGCAGCCCGAGCCGACGTCACGATCCTCGACAGTCTCCCCGCATCGCGTGCAGACAGCCCGAAGGTGGCCTCGATCCGGCGTGCGGCCGCGAAGCATCGGAAGGGTCTCTGACAGACGCCGAAGGGCGCCCCTGACTCGCCGATCCGGATGGGCTAGTTGTTGAAGCGGAAGTCGACCGCGTTCCGGTTCATCGCGTCTGCTCTCCACCGAGGACTGTGGCGCTCCGACCTCTTGTGAGTCGGGAGACGATGGACCACACCGGTGCGATCAACAGTGCGACGATGCCACTGAGCGGGTAGACACCGCCGATAGGGAGCCCACCACTCTTCAATTCCAACCTGAGGACATCGGCCATCTGCAAGTCCCAGACCGCCCGCACCAGGAACCAGCTGCCGACGATCGCACCCCAAAGCCAGACCGCGCCGCGGATCGTCGTCGAGACGGGCGGTCGTCCCTGACGCCGAAGGACCGACGCCCGCCAAAGCGCGACGACAAGCACGCCGACCGCGAACAGCATCCACCCGACGGTCCAGCCCCATGGCCGCGTGTCCATGATCGCGTTGGCGCGAGTCAATGTAAGTCCGTAGGCGGCGGGTGTCCTCATTGCGCCGAACAGGCCGATTCCGACTGCGAGAAGGGTCACGGCAATGAACGCGACCAGCGTCCTCGCCTGCGTCGAGGCCACTCGCATCAGCACTGAAGCACAACTCCACCACGTTCCGCCACCGAAAAACCTCATGACTGGCGAGTCAGGCGGTCCTCGTCCGCTGGTGCGATAAGCATGCCCTCGTGGGTCACGGTTACGCCGAGAGTCTTGCCTCGCTTGTCGAGAAACATGACGTCGACGTCACCAAGTTCTGTCCACTGTTTGTCACTCGCAGCTTCAGGGAAGAAGCAACCAAGGCTTTCAATCGCGCGAACGATGTCGCGGTCGTACGCGTAGCTACGCTTCACTGCGGTCGGGCGCCCCCTCCTGTAGTGCCAGTTGTCTGGCCCAACACCAACCGTTCTCACCGAATCGAGGTGCGCCAATAGTTCGAGCAGCGGGTGCCGTGCGTCGCCGTTATTGAAGACGAACTCGATGCGGGCGGTCTCCGGTCGCATCGCCTGCATCCACGCAGACTGCTCAGCGAACGAAGGAGCGGTCATCCGCCCAACCTAGCAAAGAGGGGTGAAGTTCCGCCCCCGAAGCACTAGACCCATCCCACCCAGCAAAGCGATCTCGCGAGACGTCATAGCGGAACGTGACTACACGCTGAACTGGAACTCCACCACGTCGCGCTTTGAAGTCTCAGCGTCTCCAGTAGGTCGGACGCCACCAGTACAACGCAGTGAAGTCATCTGGCATCGGCGTTGCAGAAAACTCCTTCTCGTAGTCGTCTCGACTCGTATCGAGCAACCGCCAGCCCGAATCCAGGGCGTCGGAGGAACGTGGTGGTCGGGTATGCGAGGAAAGCTGAAGGTCCGATGAGCCGTGCGCCTGAAACGTTGCCTGCGCTTCGACGAGGGACGGGTGGTTCGCTCCGCCCCTTAATTCGGGATATCTCAACTGAACGGCATCGTCCTCCCACCAGCACACGTCACAGATCTCGTAGGAGCCAGGTGGCCCACTCAGTGTGAGATAGCCGCAACACGCACAGGGGTACATCACCTCAGCCCTACCTGCTTCAACCAGCTCAGTTGTTGAAGCGGAACTCCACGACGTCGCCGTCCTTCATGACGTAGTCCTTGCCCTCGAGGCGCGCCTTGCCCTTGGCGCGGGCCTCGACGACGGAACCCGTCTCGACGAGGTCATCGAACGAGACGATCTCGGCCTTGATGAAGCCCTTCTCGAAGTCGGTGTGGATGACACCGGCGGCCTGCGGCGCCTTCGACCCCTTGGGGATCGTCCAGGCGCGAGCTTCCTTAGGACCTGCGGTGAGGTAGGTCTGCAGGCCCAGGGTGTCGAAGCCGATGCGTGCGAGCTGGTCGAGGCCCGACTCGTCCTGGCCGGTCGATGCCAGCAGTTCCGCGGCATCCTCCGGGTCGAGGTCGATCAGTTCGGACTCGATCTTAGCGTCGAGGAAGATGGCCTTCGCGGGCGCGACGAGAGCGGCGAGCTCGGCCTTGCGCGCGGCATCCGTCAGCACGCCCTCATCGACGTTGAAGACGAAGATGACGGGCTTCGCGGTGAGCAGTCCGAGTTCGCGGATCGGCGCCAGGTCGATGCCGGCGACCGACAGCAGCACACCGCGCTCCAGAGCATCCTTCGCGGCGATCGCGGTCTCGAGCACGACGGGCTCGATCTTCTTGCCGCGAACTTCCTTCTCGAACCGGCTGATCGCCTTCTCGACCGTCTCGAGGTCGGCGAGCATGAGCTCCGCGTTGATCGTCTCCATGTCGGATGCCGGGTTCACGGCACCGTCCACGTGCACCACGTCGTCGTCGGCGAATCCGCGCACGACCTGGGCGATCGCATCCGCCTCGCGGATGTTCGCCAGGAACTTGTTGCCCAGCCCCTCGCCCTCGCTCGCACCGCGCACGATGCCGGCGATGTCGACGAACGACACCGCGGCGGGGAGGATGCGCTCGCTGCCGAAGATCTCCGCGAGCGTGTCGAGACGCGGGTCGGGCAGGTTCACCACGCCGACGTTCGGCTCGATCGTCGCGAACGGATAGTTCGCCGCGAGCACGTCGTTCTTGGTGAGTGCGTTGAAGAGGGTGGACTTGCCGACGTTGGGCAGGCCGACGATGCCGATAGTGAGAGCCACGGAGGACGAGTCTACCGGTCGGTCCCGCGCGACCCTGCGTCGCCAGGACAGGCAGACGCGTGGAATCAGGCGGATGCCGACGCAATCGGCCTGATTTCGCGTGATCGCCTGATTCCGCGTGCGCGATCCTGCGTCGTCAGTCGCGCACCGCGCGGAACGCCCTCGTCACGTAGGGAAGATCGATCGTGTCGTCACCGTGGAGGCCGAGCTCGTCGAACAGGGCGTCCATGTCGCGCCGGATGCGCGCCTTCTCATCGTCGGATGCCGTGATCACATAGCTGCGCGACGACGCCATGGCGTGCAGCAGCTCCCGCGTGATGGGCCGCACCCACTCCCACCGCTGCTGGGCAAGCGGACCGAACGGCGCCGCGACGACAGGGTCACCCGCGGCGAGCATCATCTCGGCATTGCTG
The DNA here is from genome assembly GCF_040267695.1 of Microbacterium sp. A8/3-1. Taxonomy (NCBI): domain Bacteria; kingdom Bacillati; phylum Actinomycetota; class Actinomycetes; order Micrococcales; family Microbacteriaceae; genus Microbacterium; species Microbacterium sp. A8/3-1. The sequence goes on from NZ_CP158357.1 coordinate 1,412,810, forward strand.
CCGTGCATGATCTCCGAGAGCCGTCGCACCCAGTCCACGCGCTCGTCGCGGATGTTCCAGATGAGCCCGAGCACTCCCCCGCGACGGACGACACGGCCGATCTCGACGGATGCCGCGATCGGCTCCACCCAGTGCCACGCCTGGCCCAGCACGACCGCGTCGACGCTGTCATCCGGGAGCGGGAGCCGCTCGGCCGTGCCGACGAACGCGGGGACCCCGGGAACCGCCGTGCGCAGGGTCGCGAGCATCTCGGGGTCGGGATCGACCGCGACGACCTCGGCGTCCGGCGCACCGAGCAGCGTACGGGTGAGCTTTCCCGTCCCCGCACCCACATCGGCGATGCGGCGCGAACCGTGCGGGAGGGCATCGAGCATCCAGGCGACGGCTGCGAAGGGGTACTCCGGTCGGCCGACCTCATAGCTGTGGGCCTGCACGCCGAAGGATGTCGCCTGCTCTTCCGTCATGTCGCCAGCCTACGGCGAGCCTGCGATCGGACGCCGACGTCGGGAGGGAGAGTGGACCCGTGCCACTGGACTTCACTGCGATCGACTTCGAAACCGCGAACTCCAGCCCCGCCTCCGCCTGTTCCGTCGGACTCGTCCGCGTGCGCGGCGGCGAAGTCGTCGCCACCGCCGGCTGGCTCATCCAGCCCCCGCCCGGACACGACGAGTTCCAGGAGTGGAACGTGCGCATCCACGGCATCCAGCCGCAGGACGTGCTCTCGGCCGCCACCTGGGTGGAGCAGTTCGACCGGCTGTGTGCCTTCGCCGGTGCCGACGTGCTGGTCGCGCACAACGCGGGATTCGATCTCAACGTGCTGCGCCGGGCGGCGGAGGCCACCGATATGTCCTGCCCGCCGTACCGCTCGCTCTGCAGCCTGCAGGTCGCGCGCAAGACCTACCAGCTCGACTCCTACCGCCTGCCGGTGGCCGCGGCCGCCGCGGGGTTCGCCGAGTTCTCGCACCACGACGCCCTGGCCGACGCCCGCGCCTGCGCGCAGATCGTGATCGACGCCGCCCGTCGTCACGGCGCGACCGACGTTTTCGCGCTCGCCGATGCACTCAGCCTGCGCGTGACGTCGCCCGCGGCTCCTGCTCTGGAGCGCGCCGTCGCCTGACGAGCATCGCCGCGCCTGAGCGGGGCGCCCTGGGAATGTCGGATGCCGGCCGCATCATGAGACACATGGATGCTCTCTCGCTCGTTCTCGTCCTCGCCGCACTCGCGGCGGGTGTCGCCGTGGGCTGGTTCCTGCGCGCAGGACGAGGGGCTGCCGACCTGGCACGGGCCGAGGCCGAGCTGGCCGCCGCGCGCGACGACCGCGATCGCCAATACGACCTCTACCGCGACGCCGTCGAGCATTCCCGCACGGAGCAGCGCGCCGAGGCGTTGCGCGTGCAGCAGCAGAATGCCGTGCTCACAGCCCTCGCCCCCGTGCGCGAGAGCCTGCAGCAGATGCAGTCGAAGGTCACGGCGATCGAGCAGGAGCGGCAGGCCCAGTTCGGCTCCCTCGCCGAGCAGCTGCGGCGCGCGCAGGAGTCCGACGAGGCGCTGCGGGCGACGACCGAATCCCTGGCCAGTGCCCTGCGCTCCACCGCGACACGCGGCGTCTGGGGAGAGACGCAGCTGCGTCGGGTGGTCGAGGCCGCCGGCCTCACTCGGCATGTCGACTTCGACCTGCAGTCCACGATCTCGTCCGACCGCGGCACCGGCCGTCCCGACATGGTCGTGCGCCTGGCCGGCGGCACGTCGATCGCCGTCGACGCCAAGGTCCCGCTCGATGCGTATCTCGAGGCGTCCGCGCTTCCCGCCGGAGACGCCCACGAGCCGCAGCGACGTGCGCACATGCAGCGGCACGTCAAAGCCGTGCGCGCCCACGTCGACGCCCTCGCGAAGAAGGCCTACTGGTCGGGTCTCGATGCCAGCCCCGAGTTCGTGATCTGCTTCCTGCCGAGCGAGTCCCTCCTCGCGGCGGCGATCGACGAGGATCCCACGTTGCTCGACTACGCCTTCAGCCGGCGCGTCGCGCTGGCCTCCCCCGTCAACCTGTGGGCGGTCCTGAAGACGGTGGCGTATGCCTGGACCCAGCAGGAGGTGTCGACCGAGGCGCGGACCCTGCTCAATCTCGGCACCCAGCTCTACGAGCGACTCGGCACTCTCTCGGGGCACGCCGACGACCTGCGTCGAGCGCTGGAGCGCACGGTCGACAGCTACAACAAGTTCGCCGGCTCCCTCGAGACCCGTGTCCTCGTGACGGCGAGGCAGTTCCCCGGCGTCGACGCCTCGGGCCTCCCTGCAGCGCCGGCGGTCACCGCGGGCGTCACGCGACGGTTCACCGCGCCGGAACTCGTCGGCATCGACGACGAGGAATCAGACGGTGCGGTGCGCGCAGACGTGGGCGAGGTGCGCGCACGTCTCGACGACGTGTGAGTCAGGCCGCGCCCGGAACGCCGCTCAGCAGCACGATGACGAGGCCGCTGGTGGCGAGGAAGGCCCCGATCATCCACCAGGCGCTGATCTCATGACCTTCGTCGAGACGCTTGCGGAAGAGCACGTCGGCGCGGCGGGCCGGGTCACTGACCGAGGTCTGGGGTGGAGCAGTCGGGGCTGGCGCGATCACCTCGGCGTCGGCGCTCACCCGGAGGATGCGCCCCGTGTTCGTCGTGATGATCTTCGTCGGGGCGGCCTTCGAGCCACTCGTGTGCTGCGTTGTCATCTGTTCGCCCTCCTGTGCCCGCGGTGCCTGGCGGCTCCGTCGACGGCGACAAACCCAGGGTCAATTGTGACACGGCGCTCCGAGTAACCGCGGATCACGACGTCTCGACCGGGTACCGGGTCGGTAACGATGAGGCTGTCCAGAAAGCCCGCCGGTCACTCACCGACGGGCGCATACGGCCGCTGCGAGCCTCTCAGAGCCACTTGGAGACGAGGTGCTCCGACGCGATGCGGCGAAGGGTTCCCGACGCTCCGCGGAGCACCACGCTCTCCGTGTAGACGAAGCCGCGCTCCCGGCGCACACCCGCGACGAGCTGCCCGTCCGTGACGCCGGTCGCGACGAAGATGGTGTTCTTGCCCTGAACCAGGTCGTCGGCCTCGTAGACCTTGTCCATGTCGAGACCGGCGTCGATCCCGCGCTGACGCTCGTCATCGTCGCGAGGCCAGAGAATCCCCTGGATGTGCCCGCCGAGCGCCTTGATCGCGCATGCGGTGACGATGCCCTCCGGGCTGCCGCCGACGCCCACGCACATGTCGGTGCGCGCGTCGTGCCGAGCGGCGTTGATCCCGCCGGCCACGTCACCGTCGCTCATCAGACGCGTGCCGGCACCGGCATCGCGGATCTCCTGGATCAGCTTCTCGTGACGCGGACGATTCAGCACCGAGACGACGATCTCGTCGACCGGCTTGTCGAGCGCGCCCGCGAGCTTGCGGATGTTCTCGCCGATGGGCAGACGGATGTCGACAACGCCGACACCCGCAGGCCCGGTCACGAGCTTGTCCATGTAGAACACGGATGACGCGTCGAGCATCGTGCCGCGGTCGGACACCGCGATCACGGAGAGCGCGTTCTGCCGACCGGCGGCAGTGAGCGATGTGCCGTCGATGGGGTCGACGGCGATGTCGCACAGCGGTCCGCGACCGGTGCCGACGACCTCGCCGTTGAAGAGCATCGGGGCGTTGTCCTTCTCGCCTTCGCCGATGACGACCTTGCCCTGGAAGTCGACCGTTCCGAGGAACGCCCGCATCGCGTCGACCGCGGCACCGTCCGCCGCTTCCTTCGCGCCACGGCCGATGAACGGCACCGCGCGAATGGCCGCCGCCTCGGTGGAGCGGACGAGCTCCATCGCGAGGTTACGGTCGGGATGAAGAGGGCTCAGATCCGCTGTCAGACTCACCATGCGGTCAGCCTAGCCATCGTCCGTTGCGAAGCGCCCGGCTTTCGGCCGATTTCACGTGAAGGAATCGCGGTTCTTAACGTTCCGGCAGGAGTCCCGGCTCCCCCGCGCCCGGGGGCCTGCGGCATCCGCTCACGCACCCCGATAGAGTGACTGCTGTCCCGGCTTCACCTACCGCAGGAGTTCTCATGCCCGTCGCCACCCCGGATCAGTACGCCGAAATGCTCGACCGCGCGAAGGCCGGCGGCTTCGCGTACCCCGCTTTCAACGTCTCCAGCTCGCAGACGATCAACTCCGTCCTGCAGGGCCTCACCGAGGCCGGCTCCGACGGCATCATCCAGGTCACCACCGGCGGCGCCGACTACTTCGCCGGCCACACGGTCAAGGCCCGCGCCACCGGCGCACTCGCGTTCGCGCGCTACGCCACCGAGGTCGCCAAGAACTACCCGGTCACCGTCGCGCTGCACACCGACCACTGCCCCAAGGATGCGCTGGCCGGCTTCGTCGAGCCGCTCATCGCCGCCTCTGAGGAAGAGGTCAAGGCCGGACGCAACCCGATCTTCCAGTCCCACATGTGGGACGGCTCGGCTGTTCCCCTCGCAGAGAACATCGAGATCGCCAAGGATCTCCTCCCCCGCATGAAGGCCATCAACGCGATCCTCGAGGTCGAGATCGGCGTCGTCGGCGGCGAGGAAGACGGCGTCGCGCACGAGGGTTCGAACGATGCGCTGTACACGACCTTCGCCGATGTCGACCAGGCCGTGCAGGCGCTGGGTCTCGGTGAGCAGGGGCGCTACATCGCCGCCCTCACCTTCGGCAACGTCCACGGTGTCTACAAGCCGGGTGGCGTGAAGCTGCGTCCCGAGCTGCTGGGCGAGATCCAGCAGCAGGTCGCCGCGAAGTACAACACCGGCGCCAAGCCCCTCGACCTCGTCTTCCACGGCGGCTCCGGCTCGACCGACGACGAGATCGCCCTCGCGGTCGCCAACGGTGTCATCAAGATGAACATCGACACCGACACGCAGTACGCCTACACGCGTGCGATCGCCGACTACATGTTCAAGAACTACGACGGCGTCCTGAAGGTCGACGGCGAGGTCGGCAACAAGAAGCAGTACGACCCTCGCGCCTGGGGCAAGGTCGCGGAGACCGCGATGGCCGCCCGCGTCGTCGAGTCGACCCGCCAGCTCGGCTCTTACGGCCAGTCGAAGAGCTGACAACCGTCGCTGAGCGGCCCTCCGTGGGTCGCTGAGCGGCCCTCCGTGGGTCGCTGAGCCTGTCGAAGCGAAGGGGTGCCCGGCCGATCGGCCGAGCACCCCTTCTGCGTCGAGCGGCGGGATCAGCTCCCGCCCACGTTCCCGACGTAGGACATGAACGCGGGATCGCCGAACATCGGCACCGCGAGGCACATCGACGCGATCAGCATCGTCGCCACCGCGCCGACCAGCGGAATCCACCAGGCGACCTTCGCACTGCGGAGCCGCCGGATCGACGCCCACGCGGTGAGCGACCAGCCGACGACCAGCACGACCGCGGCGATGGTCCCCCACAGCTTGCCCTGGTCGTAGTTCGTGAACTCTCCCTCGATGCCGAGGATCTTCATGCTCTCGTTCATCACGCGCGTGAGGTCGAGGTAGGACAACGCCGTGACGATCACGTTGATGAGGCCGTAGGCCAGCAGCCCGATGGTCACGAACCGATCGACGGCATGGGGGCGGCGCGGAGCCGCATCCGCGACGACCGGCCCCGGTGCGGGGGTCGTGAAGACCGGCTCGGCCACGACCTCGCTCAGCGGCGGAAGACCCGCCGCTCTCCGCTGCTCCTCGGGGGTCGCGAGTTCGCCGTACTGAGGACGCTGATCGGTCATCCCGCCATGCTAATCGCCGTGGCTCGGAGCGGCTCACAGCAGGACACCGCCGAAAATGATGGCGGCCCCGGAGAATTGGGGACTCCTCGGGGCCGCGGACTCGGAACGCTGGGGACGCTCGTCATCCAAGTGGATTCACGCAGAGCTGGGGACCCTCCGCGAATCTGCAGGGCCGTTTGCACAGACGCCTACAGTTCTGATCATAGGAAGACCCTCGCCCCCGCGCTAGAGCGGAAACTTCAGATAGTGAACTCGACATCGGGCGTGCCCGCGTCCAGCGCATCGGCTCCGAGCTGGAGAGACAGCCTCCGCGCCACGCTCTGGAGACGGGAAACCAGTGCTCGATCCACGACGGCGAGCTCCGAGGGCAGCGAGATCGCCAGCGAGGCGGTGATGTTCGGAGCGATCACCGGCACGGCGACGCACGTCGCTCCGATGACGTATTCCTCCTGATCCACCACCCAGCCCGGAGAATGCTCGAGCTGCGTCAGCAGCGTGTGGCGATCGCTGATGGTGCGAGGCGTCAGCTCCTCCAGGCGGTGCCGCGCCAGGTAGTCGAGCCGGTGCTCGTCGGGAAGCTCCGCGAGGATCTGCTTGCCGAGGGCCGTGGCGTGGGCGCTGGACTGCAGGCCGACCCAGAGCTCGACCCGCGGATTGTGCACGGCGTCGACGATGTCGACGAGGTGCATCTCGCCGTCGTCGAAGCGAGACAGATAGGCGGTCGCGCCGACCTCCTCCGTCACCTTCCGCAGGGCGGAGCGCACGCGGGCGAGGAAGACCCCTCGCGAGTCGATCTCCTGCTGGAAGGACGGGAACCGGGTGCCGAGCACGAGGCCATCGGGCTCCGCGGACAGATATCCCTCGTGGATCAGAGTTCGGATGAGGTTGTACGTCGTGCCGGGGGTCAGCCCGGTGGCGGTGGCCAGCATCTTCGCCGGCAGCGGACGGGGCGAGTTCGCGACGATGTCGACGAGACGGAGTGCGCGCTGCACCGACCCGATGAGAGTCGGCTCGCCCTCCGTCGGGCTCACCGCTACGCGCCTCCTCCTGAGGCACGACCGCCGAGCGCCCGGGCGTCGCGCTGGCCGGTGGAGTCCTGGCGCAGCTCCTTGGGCAGAGAGAACATCAGATCCTCCTCAGCCGTCTTCACTTCTTCCACGTCGCGGTATCCGGCGTCACCGAGTGTATCGAGGACCTCGCGGACGAGCACTTCGGGAACGGATGCCCCACTCGTCACGCCGACGGTCTCCACGCCGTCGAGCCATTCCTGCTTGACCTCTTCGGCGTAGTCGACACGATACGCCGCCTTGGCGCCGTATTCGAGGGCGACTTCGACCAGGCGCACCGAGTTCGACGAGTTCGATGATCCGACGACGATGACGAGATCCGCGTTCGCCGCCACCTTCTTGATCGCCACCTGCCGGTTCTGGGTGGCGTAGCAGATGTCATCGGACGGCGGGTTCTGCAGATCGGGGAAGCGGAGGCGCAGGCGGTTGACCGTCTCCATGGTCTCGTCGACCGACAGCGTGGTCTGCGAGAGCCAGACGACCTTCGACGGGTCCTTCACCTGCACCGTGTCAGCCTCGGCCGGCGAGTTCACGATGGTCACGTGCTCGGGCGCCTCGCCCGCGGTGCCCTCGACCTCTTCGTGGCCCTCGTGACCGATCAGGAGGATCTCGAAGTCGTCCCGGGCGAACCTCACGGCCTCGCGGTGCACCTTCGTCACCAGCGGGCACGTCGCGTCGATCGCATGAAGGCCGCGATCGGATGCCGCGTTCACCACGGCCGGCGAGACGCCGTGCGCGCTGAAGACGACGTGGGCTCCGGCCGGGACCTCGTCGACCTCTTCGACGAAGATCGCGCCCTTCTCCTCGAGCTCGGTGACGACGTGGATGTTGTGCACGATCTGCTTGCGCACGTACACCGGTGCGCCGTAGCGCTCCAGCGCCTTCTCGACCGCGACCACGGCACGGTCGACACCCGCGCAGTAACCGCGGGGAGCGGCGAGCAGAATCCGCTTGTGTCCGACGATCGGGTTATCCTGAAGCCGCCCTGCCGCCGCGCGCACGCGTGGGATGCGGGGGACGGGGAGATGAACGGCAGTCGAAGTCACCCCATGATTCTACCGGCGTGTGCCTGTGGAAGGCCGGGATGCCGCCACACGACGCGACGGCACAGAACGGGAGCAGATGACAGTCTTCGAAGCGGCCGCGGGTCCGGGCGAGACGCCGCCGGCCGATGCCGTCGCCCCGCGGGACTCCACCTCCGACGCGCCCACCTCCGTCGCACGGTTGAACGCGACGATCCGCGACTTCATCGCACGCTGGAACACGGTGTGGGTGGAAGGCGAGATCACCTCGTGGAACGTGCGGGCCGGGAACATCTTCGCTCGCCTGAAGGACACTCAGTCCGACGCGCAGATCTCGATACGGATCTGGTCGAGCGTGCGCGGACGCATCCCGTCCGACCTCGGCGTCGGCGACCACGTGGTCGCGGCGGTGAAGGCCGACTACTTCGTCAAGTCCGGCGACTTCAGCTTCGCCGTCTCGGCGATGAAGCACGTGGGCCTCGGCGACCAGCTCGAGCGCCTGGAGAAGCTGCGGCTGCAGCTGCGCCAGGAGGGGCTTTTCGATGCCGCCCGCAAGAAGCGCCTGCCGTTCCTCCCACATGTCATCGGCCTGATCACCGGCGAGCGCTCCGACGCCGAGAAGGACGTGCACCGCAACGCCGAGCTGCGTTGGCCGCAGGTGCGATTCCGCACCGAATACGCGGCTGTGCAGGGCGACCGCTGCGTCCCCGACACCCTTGCGGCGCTCAAGCGCCTCGACGCCGATCCCGAGGTCGACGTCATCATCATCGCGCGCGGCGGCGGCGACCCGCAGACGCTCCTCGGGTTCAGCGACGAGCGGCTGGTGCGGGCCGTGGCCGCGGCATCCACTCCGATCGTCAGCGCGATCGGGCACGAGAACGACCACCCCCTGCTCGACGACGTCGCCGATCTGCGGGCATCTACCCCGACAGACGCCGCGAAGCGCGTCGTGCCCGATGTCGGCGAACAGCGCGCGCTCATCGCACAGCTGCGTTCTCGGGCGACCACCCGGCTCACCCAGCGCCTCTCCCACGACATCGCCCAGCTCGAGCAGCTGCGATCCCGCCCGGTCCTGCGATCCCCCGCGCCGATCATCGACGCCCGGTCTCAGGAGCTGTGGCTGCTGCTGTCGCGCGGCCGCGACACGATCGCCCGGCAGCTCGACACGGCCGGTCGACGCACCAGTGAGCTCCGCGCCTCCCTGCGAGCCCTGTCACCGGCCGCGACCCTGGCCCGCGGCTATGCGATCGCGCACCTCGAGGGCGGCGTGATCCTGCGCGACGCGGCGGATGCTCCGGCCGGGAGCGCTCTGACGATCACCGTCGATCGCGGCTCGCTCGCCGCGCGTTCGGAGGGCGAGATCGCCGAAGGTTCCTGAGCGGGGCACCGACGACGCACGCCGTAAGATGGAGGAGTGAGCGCCCTGAACGAGATCCCGGTCGAGACGCTGTCATTCGAGGCAGCCCGCGATGAGCTCGTCACCGTCGTCGCCGAGCTCGAGCAGGGCTCCCCCACGCTCGAGCATTCTCTGGCCCTCTGGGAACGCGGCGAAGCACTCGCCGCCCGATGCGAGGAGTGGCTCCTCGGCGCGAAGCGCCGTCTCGACGCCGCTCGGGCCGCGGCATCCGACTCCGACGCCCCCGGCGGCGCATCGTGAGCAAGCAGCCGCCGATCGTCGCCGAGCTCGGTCGCCCCGAGACCCCGGACGAGACCGCGGCACGCAAGGCCGCGTCCAGCAAGGCGTACCGCGGCAGCCAGACTGTCCGGAACCTCGTCGCGGCGCTCCTGGTGACCGTCGCCGTCGTCGCCGTGATCATCTTCGCCGTCCCTCGCGGGGAACCGGTGAAGGCCGAGGAGATCGACGTCGCGGGCATCGCCGCCGGCGTGGAGTCGACCATGGAGAGCCCGGCGATCGTCCCGGAACTCGATGACTTCTGGCGCGTGAACGCCGCCGAGCTGCAGAGCGGCGCCACGGTCGTGTGGGAGATCACCCTCGCCCCGGCCGCCGACGACGAGCGCGGCTTCATCAAGGTCGCCCAGGCGTTCGAGGCCGACTCCTCCTGGGCTCCGCAGCGGCTGAACGGCAACGCCCCCACCGACGAGGTGCGCATCGGCGGACTCGACTGGGACGTCTACAAGCTCGGCGACGCGGGCGCGAACGCCAACGTCAGCTACGCGATCGGCACGCAGGCCGGCGACGACTACGTGCTGCTCTACGGCTCGCGCTCCGCGGCCTCCACCGCCGACCTCGCCGAATCCCTCGTGCCCCAGATCCGCGCTCTCTCGGAGGCTTCATGACGAACACCCTCACCCCGGCCGCAGCCTGGCAGCAGATGCAGGAGGGGAACGCCCGTTTCGTGCGCGACGAGCCCCAGCATCCGAACCAGGACGGTGCCAGGCGCCAGCACCTCGCCGCCGCGCAGCATCCGGTCGCCACACTTTTCGGCTGCTCCGACTCGCGTCTCGCGGCCGAGATCATCTTCGACCTGGGTCTGGGCGACCTCTTCGTCGTGCGCAACGCCGGTCAGGTTCTCGGCGAGTCGATCGTGGCGAGCCTCGAGTACGCCGTCGCCGTGCTGGAGGTTCCGCTCATCGTCGTCCTCGCGCACGACTCCTGCGGTGCGGTGCGCGCGGCGATCGACGGCACCGCCATCGACGCCGCTCCCCTTCCGCCGCACATCTGGCGACTGATCGCCCCGATCGTGCCGGCGGCCCGGAAGGTGCTGGCCGAGAACGGCGGCACCACGGTCGCCGAGATCGATGCCGAGCTCGTCGGCGAAGAGCACCTGCGCAACACGGTGAAGGATCTGCTGCAGTCCTCCGAGCTGATCAGCAGCGCCGTCGCCGAGGGCCGTCTGGGCATCGTGGGCGCCAACTACCGTCTGGCCGAGGGCACCGCTTCGCCGGTGATCACGGTCGGAATCGACACCGAGGACGTCGCCATCGAGGGGATCGTCCCCGCAACCAAGGAAGGTTCGGAATGACTGAGTACGACTACCGCATCGAGCACGACACCATGGGTGAGGTGCGTGTTCCCGTGAACGCGCTCTACGGCGCCCAGACGCAGCGTGCCGTGGAGAACTTCCCGATCTCGGGCAAGGGGCTGGAGTCGACGCAGATCGCCGCCCTCGCGCGCATCAAGAAGGCCGCCGCCCTGGCGAACAAGGAGCTCGGCACCCTCGACGGCGCCATCGCCGACGCGATCGCCCAGGCGGCCGACCAGGTCGCCTCGGGTGCGCACGACGGCGAGTTCCCGGTCGACACGTACCAGACCGGTTCCGGCACGTCGTCGAACATGAACATGAACGAGGTGCTCGCGACCCTCGCGACCGGCATCCTCGGCGCGAGCGTCCACCCCAACGACCACGTGAACGCCTCGCAGTCGTCGAACGACGTGTTCCCGACCTCGGTGCACATCGCCGTCACCCAGGCGCTCATCGACACGCTCATCCCCTCGCTCGACCACCTCGCCGTCGCCCTCGAGGCGAAGGCGGAGCTGTGGAAGGATGCCGTGAAGTCCGGCCGTACGCACCTCATGGATGCGACGCCCGTCACGCTCGGCCAGGAGTTCGGCGGCTACGCCCGTCAGGTGCGCCTCGGCATCGAGCGCGTGCAGTCGGCGCTCCCCCGCGTCGCCGAGGTCCCGCTCGGCGGCACCGCCGTCGGCACGGGCATCAACACGCCGCTCGGCTTCCCGCAGAAGGTCATCGCGCTACTCGCGGCCGAGACCGAGCTGCCGATCACCGAGGCCAAGGACCACTTCGAGGCGCAGGCCAACCGCGACGGTCTGGTCGAGGCGTCCGGCGCCCTTCGCACGATCGCGGTCTCGCTCACCAAGATCAACAACGACCTGCGCTGGATGGGCTCGGGCCCGAACACGGGTCTCGGCGAGCTGCACATCCCCGACCTGCAGCCCGGATCCTCGATCATGCCCGGCAAGGTCAACCCGGTCGTGCCGGAGGCCGTGCTGATGGTCTGCGCGCGCGTGATCGGCAACGACGCGACGGTCGCCTGGGCCGGTGCATCCGGTTCGTTCGAGCTCAACGTCGCGATCCCCGTCATGGGCACGGCGCTGCTCGAGTCGATCCGCCTGCTGTCGAACGCCTCGCGTGTGCTCGCCGACAAGACGATCGACGGCCTGCAGGCGAACGTCGAGCGCGCCGCCGCGTTCGCGGGCATGAGCCCGTCGATCGTGACGCCGCTGAACAAGCTCATCGGCTACGAGGCCGCGGCGAAGATCGCGAAGCACTCGGTCGCCGAGGGCATCACGGTGCGCGACGCCGTGATCGACCTGGGCTACGTCGAGCGCGGCGACCTCACGCTCGAGCAGCTCGACGAGAAGCTCGACCTGCTCTCGATGACGCACCCCGGCTGAGTCCGGACGAAGACAGGCGGATGCCGCGGGGACCTGGTCCTCGCGGCATCCGTCGTCTCCTGCCTGTGGTCCGCACCCGCTGATGACGACCGTTGCCCACTTCCCTGGGGGCCGACACTCCGGATGTCGGACACGTGTGCCGATTCGGTCCGACATCTGGCGTGTCGGCCCCCGGAATGACGCAACGACTTGTCCTGCACAGCAAGGCTTCCCGCGCTTCATTCCCCCGGTTTCCGCCATCGGGCGCCCTGGCGCCGGTCCCGCACGGCAGGGCCGGGCATGGTGGAAGGATGCTCGATCCACAGCTGCTCCTCACCCGCCTCGGTGGGCTGGCCAGCGGCGTGCAGCTCCAGCAGTACGGCGTCAGCCGGATGCAGCTGACGAAAGATGTCCGCGAGGGGCGGATAGACCGCGTCCGCCCCGGACTCTTCGCCACGAAGGGCCTGCACGATTCGCTGCATCGCGCAGCTCTGCACGGCGGTTCCCTCACGTGCGCGGAGGCCCTGCGCCGACACGGCGTGTGGGCGCTCGAGCCGGAAGGCCCTCCCCACGTGTGGGTCGGCCGGCGCGGTCGCGTTCATCCGCACGTCGGATGCCGATGCACGAGTCATTTCTTCCGAGGAGTTCCTGGGCTCGGCCTGGTCGACGTCGAGACCGCGCTCATTCACCTTCATCGCTGCGCCGGAGATGAGGCGTTCTTCGCCTCTTTCGAGTCGGCCTGGCGTCTCCGCAAGCTGTCCGCCGCCCCACGTTCGCGTATCCGCGCGGCTCTCCCCGCATACGCACGTTGGCTCGTCGACTTCGCGCGCCCGGATGCCGACAGCGGGTTGGAGTCCCTGGTGCGTCTCCGTCTGCACATCCTCGGTCTGTTCCTGGCGTGCCAGGTCCTGCTTCCCCACGTCGGGCGGGTCGACTTCCTCATCGAGAAGCGGCTGATCCTGGAAATCGACGGTCGAGAGAATCATGACGGAGCATCCGAACGGCATCGCGACCTGACTCGGGATGCGGCGGCGTCGCGCATGGGCATCGAGACCCTTCGCTTCGACTATGCCCAGGTGATCCACGAATGGCCGTCGGTGCAGGCCGCGATCCTCGCCGCAGTCGAACGGACTCGGGACCACCGGTGAACCCCGCCACCGGTCGACCCCTTCCTCGTTCACTTTGGGGGTCGACATGCCAGATGTCGGACACTTTGTGGGCATTCGGTCCGACATCTGGCGTGTCGGCCCCCGAAATGGTGGGGGAAAAAGAAGAGCGGATGCCGCGGTCGTGGCATCCGCTCCCCCACTGCCGTCAGCTGAGCTCTCCGCCCTCCAGGAGCTCAGTGACGAGTGCGGCGATCGCCGAGCGCTCGGAGCGCATCAGCGTCACGTGTCCGAACAGATCGTGACCCTTCAGAGTCTCGATGACGCTCGCGATGCCGTCGTGCCGACCGACCCGCAGGTTGTCGCGCTGACCGACGTCGTGCGTGAGGATCACCCGCGAGTTCTGCCCCATGCGGCTGAGGACGGTCAGCAGCACGTTGCGCTCCAGCGACTGCGCCTCGTCGACGATCACGAAGGCATCGTGGAGCGAGCGTCCGCGGATGTGCGTGAGCGGGAGCACCTCGAGCAGTCCGCGCTCGATCACCTCTTCGACGACGTTGCCCGAGACCACCGAGCCGAGCGTGTCGAACACCGCCTGACCCCACGGGCCCATCTTCTCGCCCTGGTCACCGGGAAGGTACCCGAGTTCCTGCCCTCCGACGGCGAAGAGCGGCCGGAACACGATGATCTTCTTCTGCTGCTGCCGCTCGAGCACGGCCTCGAGACCGGCGCACAGCGCGAGGGCCGACTTGCCGGTGCCGGCCCGGCCGCCGAGGGAGACGATCCCGACTTCCTGGTCGAGCAGCAGGTCGATCGCGATGCGCTGCTCGGCCGAGCGTCCGTGCATCCCGAAGATGTCGCGGTCGCCGCGCACCAACCTGTACTCGCCGTCGCCGGTGACCCTGCCGAGGGCCGATCCGCGCTCCGAGTGGATGATCAGGCCGGTGTTCACGGGGATGCCCCTGGCGTCCTCGCTGATGCCAACCTCGCTCTCGTACAGGTCGCTGATCTCGTCACCCGAGAGGTCGAGCGTGGAGATGCCGGTCCACCCGGAGTCCACGGCCTGCTCGGCGAGGTACTCCTCGGCGCGGATGCCGAGCGACGCCGCCTTGACGCGCATCGGCAGGTCCTTCGAGACGATCGTGACGTCCTGGCCGTCCTGCGCGAGGTGCATGGCGACCGAGAGGATGCGGGTGTCGTTGTCGCTCAGACGGATGCCGGCAGGGAGCACGGACGGATCCGTGTTCGCGAGTTCGACACGCAGCGTGCCGCCCTCGCCGACCTCGACCGGGAAGTCCAGGCGTCCGTGCTCGATGCGCAGGTCGTCGAGGTGCCGGAGCGCCTGCCGGGCGAAGTAGCCGATCTCCGGATCGTGACGCTTGCCTTCGAGCTCCGTGATCACGACCACGGGGACGACGACGGAGTGCTCCGCGAACCGGAAGAAGGCCTGCGGATCGCTCAGCAGCACCGACGTGTCGAGCACATAGGTGCGCAGGTCCTGATCCGGTTCGATCGACGAGGCGCTCCTCGTCGTCTTACGCGTGGACTGCTGCGCGGTGGTGCTGGACTGCTGCGCTGTACGTGTGGTCACGACCCACTCCCGACCCGGGGATGATCCCCGCCTGAGAACGAGTCGACCTGGGGCCACGAGTCGTCAACCGGAAGGCCGACTCGACCGGGCTCCTTGCCCGATGCCTAGAACGTACGACCCCTCGACGACTTAACCGCGCGTCGACACGCCATGATTCTTTACGCGCTGATGAACGTCTCGTTACCGAAGGCCGCGAGCGCCTCGTCCAGCAGCCGGAGAGTGGCGGCATCGGTGCCGGCATGCGCGGCGACGCGGACCGACGACCCGCGGGCGGTGACGACCAGTCCGGCGTTGGCCAGCGCGGCGGCCAGACGGGCCGGCTCCTCGGGCGAGAGCGCGACGATGCCGGCCCTGGACGCGCGTTCCCGCGGCGAGGTCACGGCGATGGCGTGGCGGTCGGCGATCTCGAGGACCGCGTCGACGTGCGCGGCGATGCGCTCCTCGATCGCCGCCACTCCGGCGTCGCGGATGTCGCGCGTGCCGATCGCGAGGCGTCCGGCCGCGAGAGTGTCGGGTTGACTCACCGTGAAGGCCTGAGCGGATGCCGCGGGCGCAGGCAGCTCATCGACGACGAGACCCGTCGCCGTGGTGCCGGTGATTCCGGAGAGGATGGGTGCGATCCGCTCCCTCGCGCGTGGTGAGAACCACGCGAACGCGCTGCCTCGCCCGGCGCGCAGCCACTTGTAGCCGTGGCCGACCACGACGTCGGCGGCGGAGTAGTCGACGTCCACGACGCCGAACGACTGCACGGCGTCGACGATCAGCAGCCGGTCCGGTCCGATGAGCTCGCGAAGCGCGGAGAGGTCGGCGCGGAAGCCCGTGCGGAAGTCGACGTGGCTGACGGCCACCGCGGTGACCTCGTCGTCCAGCGCCTCGGCGACGGCATCCGGGGTCATGCGGCCGTCCGCCGGGGTGACCCAGCGCGGCGTCAGTGCGCGGTTCGACGCGGCCGCGGCCCGCTCGAGCGTCAGACTCACGCTGGGGAACTCGGCCGTGCTCGCGATCACCGCGCCCGTCATCCCGTACAGCGCATGCATGAGCCCCTGTGTGGACGACGGCTGCAGGGTGACGTCGTCCGCCTCGGCGCCGAGCAGTTCGGCGACCAGTTCCCGCGCCTGCCCGATGCGTTCCGCCACCAGGGACAGCGACGACGGGCGCCCGCTGCCCA
The DNA here is from genome assembly GCF_040267695.1 of Microbacterium sp. A8/3-1. Taxonomy (NCBI): domain Bacteria; kingdom Bacillati; phylum Actinomycetota; class Actinomycetes; order Micrococcales; family Microbacteriaceae; genus Microbacterium; species Microbacterium sp. A8/3-1. Next base: position 1,428,875 of record NZ_CP158357.1, read on the forward strand.
GCAGATCGGCATCGGCGAAGATCTCCTCGCGCACGGACGGCGACAGCGGACCGAACGCGGCCCAGTTCAGGTAACCGGACTCGTTGTCGAACGTCCCGACGTAGTCCTCGATAGTGCTCACCGCGTCATTCTGGCACGGCCCGTCATCGGGCGCCGGTCCCTGAGCCGCGGAAGGATCAGCGTCCGAAGCGGCGGTCGCGATCGGCGTAGTCGCGGATGGCGCGGAGGAAGTCGACCTGTCGCAGGTCGGGACCCAGTGCCTCGACGAAATAGAACTCGCTGTGCGCGCTCTGCCAGAGCAGGAAATCGCTGAGCCGCTGCTCCCCGCTGGTGCGGATGACGAGATCCGGATCGGGCTGGCCGCCCGTGTAGAGATGCTCGCCGATCATCTCGGGCGTCAGGTGCGCCGCGAGATCCTCGAGGGTGCCGCCGGACGCCTCGTGCTTGGTGATGATGCTGCGGACCGCGTCGACGATCTCGTGGCGTCCGCCGTAGCCGACGGCCAGGTTCACGTGCAGGCCGGTGTGCCCCTTCGTGCGCTCTTCGGCGTCGGAGAGCACGCGGGCGAGCTCGGGCGGGAGGATGTCGGAGCGGCCCACGTGCTGCACGCGCCAGTTCTCCTCGCGCGAGACCGCCTCGGCGAGCTCCGCGATGATCTCGATGAGGTCGGCGAGCTCGGCCGAATCCCGCTTGCGAAGGTTGTCGCTGGACAGCAGGTAGAGAGACACCACCCGTACGCCCAGCTCATCGCACCAGCCGAGGAACTCGCGCATCTTGGCGGCACCGGCCCGGTGCCCCTCCGCCGGAGTGGTGAATCCGAGCTGCCGTGCCCACCGTCGGTTGCCGTCGATCATCATCGCGACGTGGTGCGGCACGGACGCGGGATCGAGATGGCGTCGCAGCCGGCTGGTGTAGAGCCGGTACAGCGGTCCGCGCCCCGGACTCTCGCGTGACATCACCCACCTACGCTACAGCGTCGGGCCGTCCTGAACCGTGTACGGATGCTGGGGATATGTGCCATCGGTGGCATGCGGGCCCGCCTAGAGTGAGCACGTGAGCACTCCCGAGTCATCCGAACCCGACCTCCCCCAGCTGCCGCTCGTCGAGGAGGCGGAATCCGAGGCCGGGGCCGAGCTGAGGCCGACCTGGCGCGGATGGATCCACGCCGGCATCTTCCCTGTCGCGCTCGTGGCCGGCGTGGTGCTGATCATCGTCGCGCAGGGCGGTGCCGCGAAGTGGGCGGCAGCCGTCTTCATGACGAGCTCGCTGCTCCTGTTCGGGAACTCCGCGTTGTACCACCGCTTCGACTGGTCGCCGAAGGTGAAGCTCACCCTCAAGCGGATCGACCACGCCAACATCTTCCTGTTGATCGCCGGGACCTATACGCCGCTCGCGACCCTGGCGCTCCCTCCGGGGAAGGGCGCCCTGCTGCTCGCGCTTGTCTGGGGTGGAACCGTGGTCGGCATCCTCTTCCGCGTCTTCTGGATCCACGCGCCGCGCTGGCTCTACGTTGCCCTGTACCTGCTGATGGGGTGGGCGGCCGTGATGTTCATGGCGGATCTGTTCGTGGCGAACGCCACGATGATGGTTCTCGTCATCGTCGGAGGCCTGCTGTACACGGGCGGAGCGATCGTCTACGCGCTGAAGAAGCCCAACCCGTGGCCCGGCCACTTCGGCTTCCACGAGATCTTCCACGTGTGCACGGTGCTCGCGTTCCTGTGCCACTGGTTCGCGTGCCTGCTGATCACGCTGGAGCCGCTCTCGCCGTCGCTCGGCGGCTGACGCCCGCTCAGGTGGCGCGCGGGTCGTCGTCGCCCTCGCGGGGGGTGACCGGCAGGTCGGCGCCGGCCTGCCCTGTCCCGCCGGTGCCCTGGAGGGTCGCCTCGTCCGCGGCGCGTGCCGCCTCTTCGGCGTCGAGCTCCTCCCGTACCTCCTCGCGGTACCGGACACGGCGGATGCGCCGGTTCATGTCCCAGATGAGGAGGATCACCGCGATGAGGATGACGACGATCGCGGCGAAGCCGACGAACCCGGGAGTCACGGCCTCCGGAGCCACCGTCATGACGGGCGTCGGCATCGGAGTCTCGGACAGAGAGCGCATGTGTGTCGGCCTTTCCTACGCAGGTCGCATAACCTGGTAACACCAGCCTAACGACCGGAAGACCGCCCCGTGACGACCGCAGAACAGCTCGACGAACGCTATGGCCGCACCCGCACGCGGCGGATGCCGTGGATCATCGGCGGCATCGTCGCGCTGATTGTCGTCGGAGCGTTCGGCTGGATGATCGTCGCGCAGTCGATGAGCTCGGTGGATGCCGATGATCTCGGCTTCGATCTCGTCGACGAGCACACCGTCGACGTGCGATTCCAGGTCACGGGCGTGCAGGGCAAGGACGTCGTCTGCGTGGTCGAGGCCCTCGACGAGGAGTTCGGTGTCGTCGGCTGGAAGGTCGTCGAGATCCCGGCCGGAGACAGCCACTCGCAGGCCGTGTCCGCCTCGGTTCCGACCGTCTCCGCTGCCACCACAGGTTTGGTGAACACCTGCTGGGTCGCCTAGACTGACCGCAGACAGATGACGCCCTGGCACAGAGCCGGGGCGTCTTGGCATATCCCCCGCGGTTCGCGGCCGGGATCCGGATAGAAGGAGCTTCGTCATGTCGACTGATGCTCAGGTTCCCTTCCTCACGCAGGAGGCGTACGACCGGCTCGTCGCCGAGCTGGAACACCTCTCGACCACGGGACGCGACGAGATCGCCAAGCGCATCGAGGCCGCCCGTGAAGAGGGCGACCTCAAGGAGAACGGCGGCTACCACGCCGCGAAGGACGAGCAGGGCAAGCAGGAAGCCCGCATCCGCACTCTCGAGGGCCTCTTGAAGACCGCGAAGGTCGGCGAGGCTCCGGCCAGCCGCGGCATCGTCGAGCCCGGCACCGTGGTCACCGCGGTCGTCGCGGGCGGCGAGGAGGTCTTCCTCCTCGGCAGCCGCGAGATCGCCGCCGGCAGCGACCTCGACGTGTACAGCGAGGCGAGCCCGCTCGGCCAGGCGATCCTCGGCCTCAAGGTCGGCGAGAAGTCGTCCTACGAGGCGCCGAACGGTCGGGCGATCGCCGTCGAGATCGTGAACGTCGAGACGTACACCGGCTGACGCCGATCACATGCACGCGCCCCGGTGTCCCTGCGGATGCCGGGGCGCTTCGTCTGTGTCGGGAATCAGTCGGGGACGACGATCGGCTCGAAGCCGGCCCGGCGCAGAGTGTCGAGCGTGTGCTCCGAATGCTCCGGTCCGCGCGTCTCGACGCTGAGCTCGAGGATGACATCGCTGATCTGCAGCCCATGGCCGTGCCGGGTGTGCATCGCCTCCATGACGTTGGCGCCCGCCTCGGCGATGAGCTCGGACACGCGCGCCAGCTGACCGGGACGGTCGGGAAGCGGCACGCGGATCGTGAGGTAGCGACCCGAGGCTGCGAGCCCGTGTGAGACGACGCGCTGCAGCAGCAGCGGGTCGATGTTGCCGCCGGAGAGCACGGCCATCGTGGTCCCCGATCCGGTGACCTTGCCGGCCAGGATCGCCGCGACGCCAGCCGCGCCCGCCGGCTCCACGACGACCTTCGCCTGCTCGAGCAGCACGAGGATCGCCCGCGCCAGGTCGTCGTCGGAGACCGTGACGACCTCGTCGACGAGGTCTTTGATGATGTCGAAGGGGATAGCACCGGGGCGCGCGACGAGGATGCCGTCGGCGATGGTCGGGCGCGTGACGATGTCGACGGGCTCTCCTGCCGCGAGCGACGGCGGGATCGCTGCGGCGTTCTCCGCCTGCACGCCGATCACGCGCACGGTGCGGCCGAGCTCGGCCGCGCGGGCCTTGACCGCCGCGGCGACGCCGGCGATGAGGCCTCCGCCGCCGATGCCGAGAACGATGGTGTCGACGTCGGGTGCGTCCTCCAGGAGCTCGAGGCCGAGCGTGCCCTGGCCGATCACGACGTCGCGGTGATCGAACGGGTGGATGAGAACGGCGCCCGTGCGCTCCGAGAAGTCGGCGGCGAGGCGCAGCGAGGTCGCCACGGTCTCGCCCTCCAGCACGACCTCCGCGCCGTAGCCGCGGGTGGCGAGGAGCTTGGGCACCGGGACGCCCAGCGGCATGAAGATGGTGGCGGGGATCCCGAGTGCCTGAGCGGCCAGTGCGACGCCCTGCGCGTGGTTCCCAGCGGATGCCGCGACGACGCCGCGGGAGCGCTCCTCGGCGCTGAGCTTCGACAGCCGATAGGCCGCGCCGCGGATCTTGAAGGACCCGGTGCGCTGCAGGTTCTCCATCTTCAGCAGCACCGGAGAGCCGAGCACGTCGGAGAGCGCGCGGGATGGCAGCGTCGGCGTGTGCGAGATCACCTCAGCCAGGCTCTGAGCCGCGTACTCGAACTCGGACAGGCTGGGGACTGCGCTCATCGATTCCTCCGTTGCCGCTCGCGCGGCACTGTGCTCCAGATCAGATCTCCGCTCGGAGCGGCGCCGGTGCGCCACGATCCCGAGCTCAGGGTCACCGCCGCGACGTTGACGAATGCCGCCAACGGCACCGCGAACAGCGCGCCGGGGATGCCGGCGATCATCGCACCGCCCGCGACGACGAGCACGACGGCCAGCGGGTGCACCTTGACGGCGGAGCCCATCATGATGGGCTGCAGGATGTGCCCCTCGATCTGCTGCACCGCGAGCACGACCACGAGCATCCACAGCGCGATCCATGGCCCGTTGTAGACGAGCGCGAGGAACACGGCGACGGCGCCGGTGGCGACCGCACCGACGATCGGGATGAAGGAGCCGAGGAACACCAGCACGGCGACCGGCAGTGCGAGCGGCACCTGCAGGAGGAACGCGCCGAGGCCGATGCCGATCGCATCGATCGTCGCGACGAAGAGCTGGGTCCGCGCGTAGTTGACGATCGTGCGCCAGCCGTTGCGGGCCGCACCGTCGACCGCAGGGCGGGCGTTGCGCGGGAAGAGCTTGACGGTCCAGCGCCAGATGCCGCCGCCGTCGGCCAGGAGGCAGATGAGGCTGAACAGCGCGAGGAGGGCTCCGGTGAGGACGTGCCCGAGCGTGGTGCCGATCGCCAGTGCGCCCGAGAGCAGCGCCTGCGTCTGCTCCTCGATCATCGCGAAGCCCTGGTCGATGTAGTCGGCGATCTGGCTGTCGGAAAGCTGCAGGGGTCCTTCATGCAGCCAGACCTGGAAGCCGTCGATGGCCTTCGTGGTGCTCTCCTGCACGGCGGGCAGCTCGGCTCGCACCTGCCACACGACGAGCCAGACGAGCCCGGTGACGATCGCTGCCGTGCCGATGAGGGACACGGCGATGGCGGCCCACCGCGGGAACCGATGGCGCAGCATCCATTCGAACGCCGGCCAGAGCAGAGCCGTGATGAGGATGGCGACCATGAGCGGGATCACGAGCAGCTTCAGCAGCATGACGAGCCAGATGAAGACGCCGAGGACCGCCGCGATGAGGAGCAGCCGCCATGCGTACGCGGCGGTGATGCGCAGCCTCGGGGGCACGGCCTCGTCGGCCTCTGTCGTCACGGTTCTGTCGGTGGAGACCGGGCGCGGACGGAACAGGTCTCGCAGCCGGGGTCGCTGGTCCTCGCTCATCGCCCAAGTCTACGGCGGTCGCGCGTCGGGTCATGACGCGATGTCAGCGGCCGGCGATACGCTGACGACGTGACCGACACCCTCAGCGCCGCCCAGGCACGCCGCATCGCTCTGGCCGCTCAGGGATTCACCCGCGCACGTCCGGCATCCGTCTCCCGGCGTCACGTGGATCGGGTGATGGAGCGGCTGGGCGTGCTGCAGATCGACTCGGTCAACGTCTTCGCGCGTTCGCACTACCTGCCGCTCTTCTCGCGCCTCGGGGCCTACGAACCCGCGCTGCTGGACCGCGTCTTCCTCGCCCGCACCACGCACTATGTGGAGTACCTGGCCCACGAGGCCACGTTCATCCCGATCGAGGACTGGCCGCTGTGGCGCTTCCGCATGGACGACTTCCGCCGACGATGGGCCGGCGAGGACTCGTGGCTGAGCGCCAACGCCCGCACGGTCCAGTGGGTGCAGGACGAGCTGCGCACGCGCGGCCCGCTGCGCCCGGCCGACCTGCGCGCCGACGCCCCGCGGGAGCGGGGAACCTGGTGGGACTGGGACGAGGTCAAGCTCGCGCTCGAGCACCTCTGGCGCACGGGCGACGTCGCCGTGAGCGGACGCCGCGGATTCGAGCGCACCTATGCGCTCGCCGAGCAGGTGATCCCCGACGCCATCCTGTCCCGTGAGATCCCGCGCGCCGAGGCGATCCACGAGCTGATGCGCCGTGCCGCGCGGTCGAGCGGAGTCGCGACCCAGTCCGATCTCGCCGACTACTACCGCATCAAGGACAGGGCGACGGTGGCCCGGTCGATCGCCGACCTCGTCGATGCGGGCGAGCTCGAGCCCGTCCACGTCCGCGGCTGGGAGCGAGGCGGGCGACCGATCCCCGCCTGGCGCCACCGCGACGCGGTCCTCCCCCGCAGGATCGACGCCGCGGCCCTGCTGACTCCCTTCGACCCCGTGGTCTGGTTCCGCGATCGGGCTCTTCGCACCTTCGATCTCGACTACCGCATCGAGATCTACGTCCCCGCGGAGAAGCGACGATTCGGCTACTACTCCCTGCCCGTCCTCGTCGGCGATCGCATCGTCGCGCGGGTCGACCTCAAGGCCGAGCGGGCGACGTCGACGCTGCAGGTGCAGTCGGCGTGGTGGGAGCCGCAGGCGCGACCGGAAGACGCGGAACGGATCGCCGAGGAGCTCGTCCTCGCGGCAGCCTGGCAGGGGCTCGAGCACATCTCGGTCTCGGGCTGGGGCGACGCGACCGCCGCGATCCACGACGCGCTGCGCGGCCGCGCGCACTCATCGGTCCAGCGCCACCTCCACGCCAGAGAAAGCGCGTCATGACGCGGCGTCGGTGGTGGCTCGTCGGAGGCCTGTCCGCTCTCGTCATCGCCGCCGTCGCCGGCGTGCTGATCTGGCAGTCCCTCGCCCGCCCCGACACTCCGCAGGAAGCGGCGACCGCCTACCTGCGCGCACTCGAGTCCGGCGACCCGGCGGCCGTGGCGGCGACCGGGATCGACGTCTCCGCGACCGCGCTCGGGGCGTTCGCCGGGGCGAGTCATCTCATCGAGGACGCCGAGGTCGCCTCGATCGAGCAGACCGGCGACGCCGAGGCGACGGCCGACGTCTCCTTCCGCCTCGGCGACGAAGACAGGACCGCCCGACTGGACATCATCGAGGTCGACGGCCACTGGATCGTCGGATCATCTGCGTTCGGCACCTCGACCGCGACGGCCGATCTGGGTTCGTCGGTCAGCATCGGCGAGCAGACCGTCGCCGTGGGCGAGGCGGTGCAGCTGCTGCCTGCCGAGTACGCCGTCTCCGCCGCCCCCTCCTCCCTCCTCGAGGGCTCAGCAAACCTGCTCGTGCTCCCGGGGGAGGATGCCGAGGTCACGGTCGAGGCCACGGCCCTGCCCGCGGCGACCGCGGCCGCACAGGAGCAGCTCGACGAGCACCTCGCCGAATGCACCTCGTCGGACAGCACGACGACGGCCGGCACACCGCCGGACGGCTGCGGCATCCGCATTCCCTGGGGGACCGAGTTCCGGGCCGTCGCCGACGTCCGGTACCGCATCGAGAAGTCGCCCGCGATCACGTTAGGCGCGACCGGATTCGTCGCCGACGGTGGCGTGCTCGTCGCTACCGTCACGGGCACGGGCACGGATGGCGCGGAGCGCACGACGACCTATCGCACCGAGACCTGGAGCATCCGCGGCGACATCGCGTTCACCGAGGAGGAGCTGGTCCTCACGGCGTGGTGAGGGATGCGCGGGAGCGCGTCAGAACTGGACGCGCGGCGGCTCCGAGATCGCGCCGCTGTCAGCGACCTCGAAGAACTCCCGCTCGGTGAAGCCGAGCCCCTTGGCGAAGAGATTGTTGGGGAACACCTTGATCTTGGTGTTAAGCTCGCGCACCCCGCCGTTGTAGAACCGGCGCGCAGCCTGGATCTTGTCCTCGGTGTCGACGATCGCCTGCTGGAGCTGGAGGAAGTTCTGGCTCGCCTGCAGCTGCGGGTACGCCTCGGCGACGGCGAAGAGGCTGCGCAGCGCCTGCTGCAGGTGTCCCTCGGCGATGCCGGCTTCACCGGGACCACCGGCGGACAGGGTCTCGGCGCGCGCACGCGTGACGTTCTCGAAGACGGCCTTCTCGTGGGAGGCGTACCCCTTCACCGTCTCGATGAGGTTGGGAATGAGGTCGGCTCGTCGCTTGAGCTGCACCGTGATGCCGCTCCACGCCTCGTCGACGCGAACGTTCAACTGCACCAGCGAGTTGTACGTGGCCCAGAGATAGATGCCGACGAGCAGGATCACTCCGACGACGATCAGTACTGGCACGAGCCATTCCATCAGAGGCCCACCCTTCCTCGTGTTTCTCTCATCCTAGACGGGCTGTCTGCACGTGCACTGGGGATGCCCGGGTGCCCGTGCATCGATCCGGTGTCAATCGCCGAGCACGCGCTCGAGGTACCGGTTGCCGAACCGACGCTCCGGATCCAGGCGGTCGCGCACGGCGAGGAAGTCGTCGAACCGCGGGTAGCGCTCGCGCAGCGTGTCTGCGGACTGCGTGTGGAGCTTGCCCCAGTGCGGCCGTCCGCCGTGCTCCCGCATGATGGCCTCCACCGCGCCGAAGTACTCGGTCGGGTCGGCACGCCAGTAGCGGTGGACCGCGATGTACGCGCTCGCCCTGCCGTGCGCCGTGGAGAGCCATCGGTCGTCCTCGGCGGCGAAGCGCACCTCGACGGGGAACTCGATGCGCCACCCCTGGCGTTCGATGAGCTCTTGCACGGCACGGAAGGCGGGCACGACGTTCTCGGCCGGGATCGCGTACTCCATCTCGCGGAAGCGCACGGTGCGGCTCTGCGTGAGGACGCGGTTCGAGAGATCGGTGTACTCGCGGTCTCCGGTGAGCTTCACCGCGAGTCGGCTGAACGGCGGGGTGACGGCCGGGACCAGCTGTCCTGCCGCGCACACCAACCGGTAGACGCCGTTGGACAGAAGGGTCTCATCGACCCACTTGCCCAGCACCGGGAGCGGCTTGCGCACGGCCGATTCGGGCAGACGGGACTGCCGCTTGGTGAGCGCGACATCGGTGTGCGGGAACCAGTAGAACTCGAAATGGTCGGATGCCGAGACGTGGCTCTCGAGCTGATCGAGCACGTCCTCCAGCGGCAGGGGCTCGTCGACCGCGTGCATGACGAACCTCGGAACGCACTGCAGGGTGACCTCGACGATGACCCCGAGGGCGCCGAGCCCGAGCGCGGCGGCGGGCAGCAGCTCACTGTTCTGCTGCTCGTCGATGCGGAGGAACTCGCCGGCGGCCGTGATGATCGTGAGGCCGACGACCTGGGTGGCGAGACCGCCGTACCCCGCGCCGGTGCCGTGAGTGCCGGTCGAGATCGCCCCGGAGATCGACTGCCGATCGATGTCTCCGAGGTTCTCCATCGCCAGACCGAACGGGGCGAGGAGCGCCGGGATCCGGTGCAGCCGCGTGCCGGCGAGGAGGGTCACGCGCCCCGTGGCGGCATCCGCCGAGACCAGGCCCTGCATGTCGTCGAGCTCCAGCAGCACGCCCGGCGCGACGGCGATGCCTGTGAAGCTGTGACCGGCACCGACGGCCTTGACCGTGAGCCCGTGGTGCACGGCGGCGATCACCGCCCGCTGCACGCCCTCCGGGCTGCGCGGGCGCTCCACGCGCACGGGACGGACCGACGCCGACCGCGCCCAGTTCTGCCAGGTGCCGCCGATTCTCGTCACAGGAACGCCTTCCCCTCGCCGCGGTAGGTCGGCAGCTCGTCGATGATCTCGTCGCCCGACACGAGGTGGTACCTCTCGATCCGCTCGGCCGGCTCGCCGCTCTTCGCGTGCCGGAACCAGACCCGGTCCCCCACGCCGAGAGAGGTCGCCGCCGGGCCTTGCAGCGGAGTCTGGACCTCGCCGGCAGCCTCGCGCGGCAGGGTGCGGAGGCCCTCCGGCCAGACCGGCTTCGGCTGACGCGACGCGACCGGCGGACCGGAGGCGATCCATCCGCCGCCGAGCACGGTCGCGATGTCGGCCGCAGGGCGGCGGACGACGTCGAAGGCGAAGGCGGATGCCGGAGCCGGTTGGAACGACCGATAGCCGTCGAACAGATGACCGCCGAGGAGCCCGCTGCCGGCACTCGCCTCGGTGAGGGACTCGTCGCTGCCGGTGAACTCGAGTGACCCCGTGCCTCCGCCGTTGAGGAATTCCATCGGCGCGAGGGCCGTGACGGCCTCGACGATCGCCGCCCGGCGCTCGCGCAGCTCGGCGCGCGACCGGGCCTGCACCATGCGGATCAGCGGCGCATCGGACCCGGCATCATCGCCCTGACCGGCGATCTGCGCGTCGTACATCTGCAGCCCGACGAGCCGGAACCCGGGACGCGCGATGACCTTCCGCGCGAAGCCGGCGACCTCGCCTGCGGTGAAGAGCGCGGAACGCCGAACGCCGATGTGCCCCAGGAGGGACGACTTCCACGAGGCGTCGACGTCGACCGCGACGCGGATCTCCGGACGTTCGCCCGGACCCTTAATGCTGTCGATCAGGTCGAGGTGCGCCAGGTCGTCGACCATGAGCGTGATGCGCTGCGCGGCCTGCTCATCCGCGAACAGGGCCGCGAGGCTCCCCCGGTCGACGGTGGGGTACGCGAGCACGATGTCGTCGTGGGTCTCGGCGAGCCACAGGGCCTCCGCGAGCGTGAAGGCGAGGATGCCGCGGTATCCGGGGAGCTTCAGGACGGCATCCAGGACTGCACGCACGCGCACCGATTTGGATGCGACGCGGATGGGCAGGCCGCCGGAGCGCACCAGGAGGTCCATCGCGTTGTAGCGCAGCGCCTCCCGGTCGATCACCGCGACCGGGGCGGGCAGGTGCTGAGTCGCGGCAGACAGGCGAGGCCAGTAGCGAGCGGGGTCCTGCCACTCGGGAGCTACCACGGGGGCACCCGGAACGGGGCTCAGTTCTTCGGTGAGGTCGAGCACTCCCCCACCTTATGGCTTCGCGGACTCAGGATCACGTCCGGCGGCACCCCGTCGCACCCGGGGTGGTCGCCGCTAGGCTGACGGCGTGGCCCCCGTAGCCCAATGGCAGAGGCAGGCGACTTAAAATCGCTTCAGTCTGGGTTCGAGTCCCAGCGGGGGCACCACGATCCTCAGTCGTCGACCCGGACGGTCTCGCGTCGGGCTGCCGCCCCCTCCCGCAGCCGACGCACGACCAGGACCACCAGCGCGATCGCGATCGCGCCGTAGACGACGTAGTCGAGGTACCCGAGGTACTGCTCGAGCTGCTCGTGCTGCGTGCCGAGTGCGGCACCGACTCCCAGGAGCAGCGCATTCCACAGACCGCTGCCGAGGATCGTGTAGATGCTGAACGTCAGCAGATTCATGCGCGACGCCCCGGCCGGGAGCGAGATGAGGCTGCGCACGCCCGGCACCATCCGGCCGACCAGCACGGTCCACGCGCCGCTCCGCGCGAACCAGTCCGCACCGCGTTCCAGATCCGTTCGACTGACGAGCCGCGTCGCGGCGAGCAGTCGGATCGCCCGCTGCATGCCGATGGCGGATCCCAGCCCGTACAGGAGCAGCGCTCCGAGCCAGGATGCCAGCGTGCTCCAGAAGAACAGCCAGCCGAGGTTCAGCTGACCGCTCTGACTGAGGTAGCCGGCGAAGGGCAGGATCACCTCGCTCGGGATCGGCGGGACGAGCACCTCGAGGAAGACCAGCACCCCGACGCCGATGTCGCCGAGAGACGTGAGGACGTCGGCTGCGAACCCGGTCAGGCCGGTGAAGCCGTGATCAGCAGTCATCGATGCTCGCCTCTCAGCGGCCGAAGATATCGCCGATGCCCGGGATTCCGAGGTCGCCGAGCTTCTCGCCCCAGCCGGTCGCGGTCTCCCCCAGGCCGGACACCGCCTCGCCGGCGGATCCCATCAGCTCTTCCGCACCGCCCGTGAAGCCACCGATGTCGACGCCCGAGGCGAGGGCCTCGAGATCGACGCCCTCAGCCAGCGCGCTGAAATCGACTCCGAGTCCCGCCGCCTGCTCCAGGATCGGCGCGGCGACGGCGCTGAGCACGGCACCGCCCGCGACCGCGCCGAGCACACCGACGGCCGCACCGCCCGCCATGACGGCCGCACCTCCGGCACCGCCGCCGCGCACGCGGGACAGCAGTCCCCGCATCCGACCAGGGCGCATCGCCTCGGCTCGACCCGCCGCACGGGCGAGGTCGTCGGGCGAGGACGAACGCGGCCGCTCCCCTGGCGCGAGTTCGTCGCGCACCCGCTCCTCGACGAGCTCCCGCTGCTGCGGCGTGAGGCGCGCGAACGCGTCACGGTGGATCTGCTCGATGCGCTGCGGATCGGCGGTCTGGAGCAGGTAGTCGTAGCGGGCGATCGCGGCGCGGTCCGCATCGCTCGCCACCGAACCGGCTCGGGTAGCCCCAGCGTCGCCGGGAGCGGGCGGCGGTGCGTACGGATCGGCGGATGCCGGCGGCGCAGCCGGCGCGGCGGGGCGTGCCCCGTCGGCGCGTGACGCGTCCGACGGTCCTCGAACGGCGTCGACGGCGCCGCGGAGCATGCCGCTCCAGTCCGTCGACGACCGGGACCCGCCGGCGGGATCGCCGCTGCGGGCGGAGCCGCTGTTCTTCTCCAGGGCGTCGGAGGCGATGCCGATCAGGCGGGAGAGCTTTCCCATGGTGGTCCCTTTCGTGGGGCGGTGCGGACCACCGGGATTCCACGACGTCGGACGACGGCAAGAGTCGAGGCAGCCCGCAGAGCGGGTGCCAAGGTCTCCTCCACCCTTCGGGCCGACGGGCCGGGACACGATCTCGTGTCCGTAATGACGACTCCGCCGCAGACGGGAGTACTCCCCTTGCGCGCTCGACTCTACGGAACCTAGCTATGCGTGACCTCCATGCCGCACCCTCAGACGCGAACAGCCCTCCCGGAAAGGGAGGGCTGTTCGGACGGGCGGAGCCGTGGAACTACTTGACGGCGACCTTCTCGGCGACCGCCTTCTTGGCCGGAGCCTTCTTGGCCGGTGCCTTCTTCGCGGCCGGAGCCTTCTCGGCAGCCGGAGCCTTCTCGGCCGGAGCGGCGTCGACCGGAGCCTTGTCGTCGGGAACCTTGCCCGCGACGGCAGCGGTGGTCGTCGCAGCATCCGACGACGGCGAGGCGGGAACGGCGGGAGCCGCGGGAGCGGCAGCGCGCGGACGCGCGGCGAACTCCTCGAAGACGTAGCGCGGGTTCTGCACCGTCTCCAAGTTCACCAGGTCGCGGCCGAGCCACAGGTTGTTCCACCAGCCCCAGACGACACGGAACTTTCGCTCCCACGTCGGCATCGCGAGACCGTGGTAGCCGCGGTGGGCGACCCAGGCGACGAAGCCCTTGAGCGCGATCTTGCCGGACTGGAAGACACCGTTGTACAGGCCGAGACCGGCCACGGCGCCCATGTTCTTGTGGAAGTACTCCCTCGGGGTCTCCCCGCGGAGCACGGCCACGATGTTCTTCGCGAGCAGCTTCGCCTGACGGACCGCGTGCTGGGCGTTCGGCACGCAGAAGCCGCCGACGCCGCCACCCGAGAGGTCGGGGACGGCCGAGACGTCACCGGCAGCCCAGGCGCCCTCGACGAAGGCCTCCGGGGTGCCGACCCGCAGGTCGGCGCGGGTCTGGATACGACCGCGCTCCTCGACAGGCAGGTCGCCGCCGCGGACGACGGTCGGGTTCGCCATGACACCGGCGGTCCACACGATCAGGTCGGTCGGGATGACCTCGCCGGTCGAGAGCTCGACGTCGCCGTCGACCGCGCTGGTGAGCTGCGTGTCGAGGTGCACGTTCGCGCCGCGCTTGGCGAGGTCCTTGAGGACCCACTCGCTCGTCTTCAGCGAGACCTCGGGCATGATGCGGCCCATGGCCTCGATGAGGTGGAAGTGCGTGTCATCGAACGTCAGCTGCGGGTACTTGGAGACGAGCGACGAGGCGAGCGAACGCAGCTCGGCGAACACCTCGATGCCGGCGAACCCACCACCGACGACGACGACCGTGAGCAGACGGTCGCGTGCGGGGCCCGCGGGCAGGGAAGCAGCCTTGTCGAAGTTCGACATCAGGCGGTCGCGGATCGCGACGGCCTCCTCGATCGTCTTGAGGCCGATCGCGTTGTCGGCGATGCCGGGGATCGGGAACGTGCGCGACACGGCACCGGCGGTCACGACGATCTGGTCGTACGCGAACTCGTACGACTCACCCAGCGGCGGCGTGATCGTCGCGGTCTTCTCCGCGTGGTTGATGTTGGTCACCTTGGCGGTGATCACGTTCGTACGCTTGAGGTGACGACGATGCGCGACCACGGAGTGCCGAGCCTCGATCGAGCCCGCAGCGACCTCGGGCAGGAACGGCTGGTAGGTCATGTACGGCAGCGGGTCGACCATGGTCACCTCCGCCTCGCCCTTGCGCAGGTGCTTCTCGAGCTTCCACGCGCTGTAGAAGCCCGCGTAGCCTCCACCGACGATCAGAATCTTGGGCACAGTGCTGTTCTGAGGCACAGGGGAACAACTCCTTGGAGTCAGGAATGTGGCGTACGAGAAACGCGCGCCGATCGGATGCGCCGGGCAGCTGCGGTGACGCCAAGCGCTATCAGGATACCAGGGACTGTGAGCGCGATGAGCGGCAGGGTACCGTAGCGCAGCGAATCAGCGCTGGGAAGCAGCGGTGAGCCCGCCTCGGTGGGAGCGTCGGCATCCGGAAGGGGCTCGACGGCGACCGGAGTGACCGTCGGTTCGGGCTGCGGCTCGGTCTTCGCGCGGCGGAAGAAGTGGATCCATTCGGCGAGATCCCCCATCGGGTTCTTGTCCACCGCGGCGATGTCGGCGGAGATCGCCGCCGCCGCGTCCACGAGGCCGAACCCGTACAGCGGATCCCTCGGTTTCACGGCGTCCGCGACGGGCATCGCGGTCTTGATGATCCGGTTGATGACGTCGATCGCCTTGATGTCGGGATGCGCGGAGCGGATCAGCGCCGCGACGCCTGCCACGATCGGGGCGGCCCCGCTGGTGCCTCTCCAGGAGACGACCTCGCCGTTCGCGGACACGCCCAGCAGCCCCTCGCTGGGAGCGGAGATGCCGATCGTGATGCCCTGCGTGGACGCCTCGATGCTGGCCGTGCCCGTCTGGTCGACGCCGCCGACTGTCAGGACGCCGGGGATCGTTGCCGGCGCACCGATGATGTCGGTGCCGCTCCCCCGGTTGCCCGCGGCGACCACGACGACGACATCGTGCTCGAAGGCGTACAGGAACGCGTCGTCCCAGCTCTCGTCCCAGTCGAGCGTGTTCGTCGTGAACGACAGGTTGATCACGTCGGCGCCGTTGTCGACGGCCCAGCGCATCGCCTTGGCGACCTGCTCGGTGAACGGCACGGCCGCAGCGGCACCGAAGCCCACGGAGATGGAGAGGAGGTTCGCCTCGGGCGCGACGCCGATCATGCCCTTGCCGTCGGGGGCACCTCGTCCCGCGGCGAGGGAGGCGACCCAGGACCCGTGATTGCCGTCGACCGCTCCGACCGGGGTGCGGCCGTCGGGCGTGCCCGTTCCGGAGACGTCGGTCCCGCCGACCACCGCATCGCCGAACGTCTGCGGCACCTTGCCGATTCCCGTGTCGATCACCGCGATCGTGACGCCGGCACCTCTGGTCGTCTTCCACGCCTCGCGGATCTTGGCCCCGTCGAGCCAGTACTCCGACGCGCGCACGGGATCGGTGGGGTCGTCGGGGATCGGCGGAGGCGTCGCCGTCGCCCCCAGGAGCAGGACGGATGCCGCCACGACCGCGATGGCCGTGACATTTCGCAGCATCCGCCGTGGGCTCACGCCGACCGCGCCTCGTCGCGGATCGCCGCGCCGGGGTCCTCGCAGCGGCACACCGCAGGAGACCACGAGGATCGTTCGAGAGCGATGTCTCCGATCGGGTTCACTCCCGGCCCTGCCGCGAGCGCATGGCCGGCGAGGGCGTGCAGGCACTTGACGCGGGTGGGCATGCCGCCGGCCGAGATGCCGTCGATCTCCGGCACCTCGCCGAACCGGCCGCGATCGGACAGATACGCCTCGTGCGCCGCGAGGTATCCCGCTGCGATCGCCTCGTCGTCGGTGAGGAGCGCCGCGAGCTCCGGCATCACCTGCGTGGCCTCGAGGGTCGACATCGCCGCCGTGGCGGACGGGTGCGTCAGGTAGTAGAAAGTCGGGAACGGCGTGCCGTCGGGCAGACGCGGCGTCGTGGCGACGACCGTCGGATTGCCGCAGGCGCACCGCGCCGCAATGCCGACCACTCCGCGTGCAGGGCGCCCGAGCTGCGCCGAGACGACGGCGAGCTCGGCGGGCGTGGGTGCGGGGAAGGGCGGCGTGGTCACCACACCAGCGTAGGGGAGCCGCCAGGGAGGATGCTCGGAGCGAACACTCAGGGAACGACGGCCGCCGTGTCGCTGAGCCCGGTCGAGACGAGGGTGCGCAGCAGCTGCGGCATCCAGTCCGCCGGCTTCTCCTCGAGGGTGGCGCTGATCGGGTCCTGCTCGCGCGGGAGCGCGGAGGGGTCGAGGTCGTTGTCGATCAGGTAGACGACCTCCCCCGGCTTCACGTAGTAGAGGCGCTCACGGGCCTGCGTCGTGATGTAGGCGGGATCGCTCCAGCGCTCGCGCTCGGCGATCAGGTCGGCGATCTCGTCCTCGCTGACCTTCACCGAGGCCTCGAGCGCTGCGATCTTCTGCCGCTGGTCGATGAAGGTGCCGAGCGTCGGCACGAGCACCCACGCCCCCAGCACGACGAGGGACAGCATGATCACGGAGAAAGCGGAGAGACGGATGCCGGAGGCCCACTCGCGCACATCGACGCGCTGAGAGCTCCCCCGCGTGCGCTTCCGCGACGCGGCGGGCGCGGATGCCGCTCGGAGGTTCGCCTTCGCGCGTCCCTTCTTCGCGGTCGCCTGTGGGGGCGCTGACGCCTTCGGAGACGCCGAAGGAGGAGCCGGTCGTCGTGCCACGGCTCCTCCTCCGGTCACCGCTCAGCGGTGTGAATCTGACTCTTCTGTCTTGCTCAGCCCTGGTAGCGCGGGAAGGCCGAACGCCCGGCGAAGACCGCGGCGTCGCCGAGCTCCTCCTCGATGCGCAGAAGCTGATTGTACTTCGCGACGCGCTCGCTGCGCGCAGGCGCACCCGCCTTGATCTGACCCGCGTTCGTCGCGACGACGAGGTCGGCGATCGTGGTGTCCTCGGTCTCACCCGAGCGGTGCGAGAGCATCGCCGTGTAGCCCGAACGCTGCGCCAGGCTGACCGCGTCGAACGTCTCGGTGAGCGTGCCGATCTGGTTGACCTTCACGAGCAGGGAGTTCGCGACGCCGCGCTTGATGCCGTCGGCGAGGCGCTCCGGATTCGTGACGAACAGGTCGTCGCCCACGAGCTGGACGCGCGAGCCGAGCACGTCGGTGAGGTGCTTCCAGTTGTCCCAGTCGTCCTCGGCGAGGGCATCCTCGATCGTGACGATCGGGAAGTCGTTGACCAGGCCGACGTAGTACTCGGTCAGCGCTTCGGCATCCCAGTCCTTGTTGTCGAGGCGGTAGACGCCGTCCTTGAAGAACTCGGTGGCGGCGACGTCGAGGCCGAGGGCGATGTCGGATCCGGGCGTGAAGCCGGCCTTCTCGATCGCCTTGACCAGGAAGTCGAGGCCCTCGCGGTTGCTGGGCAGGTCGGGGGCGAAGCCGCCCTCGTCGCCGAGGCCCGTGGCGTAGCCGGCGGCCTTCAGCTCGGAGCGCAGGACGTGGTACGTCTCCACGCCCCAGCGCAGCGCCTCGGAGTAGGTCTCGGCGCCGATCGGCGCCAGGAAGAACTCCTGCATGTCGATGCCGTTGTCGGCGTGCTCGCCGCCGTTGATGACGTTGAACAGCGGAACGGGCAGCACGTGCGCGTTCGGGCCGCCGAGGTAGCGGAACAGGGGAAGGTCGGCCGAGTCGGCGGCGGCCTTGGAGACCGCGAGGCTCACGCCGAGGATGGCGTTCGCGCCGACGCGCTTCTTGTTCTCGGTGCCGTCGACCTCGATGAGGATCTCGTCGACGATGCGCTGCTCGCTCGCCTCGACGCCCTCGATGGCCGGGCCCAGCTCGTCGATGATGGCTTCGACGGCCTTCAGCACGCCCTTGCCGCCGTAGCGGCTCTTGTCGCCGTCGCGGAGCTCGTACGCCTCGAACGCACCGGTGGATGCACCGGAGGGGACGGCGGCCCGCTGGACGATGCCATCGTCGAGGAGCACCTCCACCTCGACGGTCGGGTTTCCGCGCGAGTCGAGAATCTCGCGTGCGCCTACAGCCTCGATCAGTGCCACTGATGTGCTCCTTGCTCAGAGAAAAGGTTGTGTGGAGCGTCGTCGGTCCGCGCTCAGTCTAGCCCGGCCCTTCCTCGGGCTCAGGGACCCGCCCCCGGGGTTCGGGGAACGCCGGTCAGACGACGAGCGCTAGGGCGACGCCGTCCCAGCCCTTGGCGCCGACCGTCTGCAGAGCCGTCGCGTCGAACCGCGGATCGTCGCCCAGCATCCGCAGTCCGTCGCGGGTGCCGATCACCTTCGAATCCGTCGAGTCCTCGCGCACGATCTCGCCCTCGCGACCGATGTTGTCGAGCACGATCACCGTCCCGGGGTGGCCCAGCTTCGCGGCCCAGTCGAGGTAGACGGTGTTGGACTCCTTGTCGGCGTCGATGAAGACCAGGTCGAATCCGGCGACCAGGGTCGGCAGCACGTCGGCGCCCCGGCCGATGCGGATGTCGACACGATCGCCCACACCGGCGGCATCGATGCTGGCGCGCGCGACGGCGGCGTTGTCCGCCTCAGCCTCGATCGTCACGACCCGCCCCTCCGGGCCGACCGCGCGGGCCAGCCAGATCGTGGAGTACCCGCCGAGCGTGCCGATCTCGAGCACCCGGCGCGCGCCGCTGATGCGGACGAGGAGGTCGAGCAGCTTACCGGCCACCGGAGCCACCTCGATCTCGGGGAGGCCGGCGGCCCGCTGCGCCTCCAGCGCCGCCTCCAGGGCCGGGTCGTGTCCGACGAGCGTGTCGGCGAGGAAGGCGTCGGCCTGCGACCAGGCTGCGGGAGTGGATTCCATTCCCTCAGCCAACCGCCGGCTCGGCGGCGCGTCAAGAGCGCGGGGCGGAGAGCAGCCTTCCCGGTGCACCGGCGAGTTCGGGCTGTCGCCGGAACTGCCCGGTGGCCACGAGGACCGCGATCACGACGGCGAGGACGATCCAGCCGGCGACCCCGAGCGGTCCCGCGAGCGCCAGATCAGGCTTCGCCGCCGCGAAGATCACGATGAGCCCTGCGGCCGCGTTGAGCGACCCGTGCGCGATGACCGCCGGCCAGACCGATGCGGAGCGCAGCCGGAGCCAGCCGAGCAGGATGCCCCAGGCGACGCATCCGCCGATCATCAGGAGCACGCCGCTCAGGTCGGTGCGGCCGAAGTTGTAGCCGAGGAGGATGATCGGGCTGTGCCAGAAGCCCCAGATGGCGCCGCTGAGGAGCAGCGTCGGCCACGTGCCGAGCGGACGGAGGGCGGGAACGAGCCACCCCCGCCAGCCGAGCTCCTCGCCGAACGCGGGGATCGCGTTCAGGAGCGCCGCGAAGGGGATCATCGCGATCTGCGCGAACACGACCACCTCGACCGGGGGCATCGGCGACCCCGCAGGCAGAGCCTTCTGGAGCTCGACCGCGAAGGCCGCGAACGTGAGGTCGAGTCGGACGAAGCCGAGGGCGGCCGACACGAGGACGGTCAGCGCGACCAGAAACGGTGGCACCAGCCAGGCCGCGACCATCAGCCAGACGACCCGCTTAGCGGGCCGCAGCGGCCACAGCCCCAGGAATCGGGCACGCTCCCCTCGCGCAGGGAAGCGCATCGCGAAGGTGACGATCAGCGCGGCGATGGCGGGCGTCAGCATCATCGCCGGCAGCAGCGCCCCGGCCAGCGGTTCGGCGAGACCGTCACCCAGCCACAGCGGCAGCGCGACCAGCCAGGCGAGACCGCACGCGAGCACCGTGAACACGATGACAGCCGACCAGGGCACCCGCCGGGTCTCGAGCAGTGCGGAGTGGTTCATGAGGTCGCCTTTCCCTGGTCGGTCCGGGGTGCGCCGTGGGGGCGTGCACGGTCGACGAACGTCTGCAGCAGGGCTGCTGCCTCTTCGGCGCCGTCGATCGTGACGAGGAACGGCGGTCGGCCGCGACGCTCGACCTCGATCGCTGATCCCCGACGGGTCACGATGCCGGTCCGCCCGTCCAGGCCGATGCGCCAGCCCCAGCCGCCGAACTCGCCGAAGGGCGAGACGTCGACGGCACGCGCCGACTCGACCTCGTCGAGCGGGATCGTGATGCGCGGCCAGCCGATGAGGGCTCTCGCGGCAAATCCCTCGGGTGTCACGCGCACTCGGAACGCCGTGGTCGCGACCATCGCGAACGCGACGACGACCACCACGACCGCGACGACCCATCCGCCCTGCACACCCGTACCGAGCATGAAGGCCGCGAGCGCGACGAGCGCGAACAGGAGCAGCAGGAGGGCCGAGACCGCGGCACGCGGCATCGAGGTCGTGGCCAGCCAGACGACGCGCTCCCCCTCGGCGATGCGCACGGCCTGACGCGGTTCGAGCGTGGGCCCCGATTCAGGACGCACCTGCGGCTGCACCGCCCAGGCGACGGCACCGACGGCCGCGAGCGCGGCGAAGGATCCGGCCAGCACGAGGCCGATGCCCGGCACGTCGGCCCCGGCTGCCAGGTGGCGCTGCATCGCCAGCGAGCCGAGACTCAGCACGGTGGCGAAAGCGGCCATGCCCGCGGCGAGCGCACCCATGAGCCGCGCGGCACCGCCCCACTGCGCGCCCACCGCGGCGAGCGTGATGATCGCCATGAGCAGGGGGAACACCAGGCCGACGCCGAGCAGGATCCAGACATAGGTGGATGCCGGTCCGAACCCGTCGGCACCGTCGACACCCCAGTGGATCGCCACCTGGTCGGGCATCGACGGCAGCCAGGCGAGGAGCACGACGACGCCGATGGCCGAGACCACGATGGGCACGACCACGGCGACGAGGAAGAAGGTGAGACGCGCGCGGCGAAGCGGCGACGGAGGTGTGCGGGTCGGGTTGTCTGCGGTCATGGCGAGACCTCCTCGGGGTTCCTGGGGGTTTTCGTCTCTGAGCGAGGATCACGATGCGCGTGCACGATCCCCGCGAGCGTCTCGGCGGAGACGCCGAGGGCACCGGCTCGACGCACCAGCGCGTCGATGTCCTGCGCGAGCTCGGCGAGCGGTGCCGCCGACGCCGCGATCACGGCTCCCCTGCCCCGGCGGAGATCGACGAGGCCCTCGTCGCGCAGCCGCTGGTAGGCGTGGAGAACGGTGTGCTGGTTGATGTCGAGGGCCTCGGCGACGTCGCGCGCCGCCGGCAGACGATCTCCGGGCACGAGCGCGCCGGCGAGGATGTCGGAGCGGATGGACGCCGCGACCTGGTCGTACAGCGGTCGGGGACTGTCGGTGTCGACTCGGATCAGCATCGGCACTCCTCCTCTCGAATCGCTACTTATTCTAATTGAACTAGAACAACTGTGGCAACCCTCCAGTCGCCTTGGTCGGCGCGCGGTGCATCCGGGACACTGACGCCATGCGCATCACTCCCCGCCGACTCGCGATCGGCATGAGTCTCTGGATTCCGAACCTCTTCAGCGGCATCCGCATCCGCCGGTTCAGCGACGACTGGACCCACGCGACCGTCGAGCTCCACGTGAACGTGTTCACCCGCAACTACGTCAAGACGGCTTTCGGCGGCTCGATGTCGGCGATGACCGACCCCTACTTCTTCATGCTGGTGATGCATCAGCTCGGACGCGACCACGTCGTGTGGGACACCCGCGGCGAGATCGAGTTCCTCAAGCCCGGTCGCGGCGTGCTCACCGCCGAGTTCGAGGTGTCGAAGGAGAAGGCCGACGAGATCCGCGAGCGCGCCCGAGGCGGAGCGAAGGTGCTCGAGTGGTTCGAGACCGTCATCACCGACCGCGACGGCGACGTCGTCGCGAAGGTGCGCCGGGAGGTCTACATCCGCGAGAAGAAGCGGGTCACCGCGGCGGGGAGCTGACCCGGCCCCTGCCGTTCACCCGGGCATGCGACGATGTCGCCATGCCCCTCGCCCGCCGACTGACGCTCGGAGACGCCGTCGCGATCGGCCTGGGTTCGATGATCGGCGCCGGCGTGTTCGCGGTGTGGGCCCCCGCGATGGGCGTCGCCGGCAGCGGCATCCTCATCGCTCTCGCGATCGCCGCCGTCGTGGCGTTCTGCAACGCCACCTCGTCGGCCCAGCTCGCGGCCGTGCATCCCGTCGCCGGCGGAACCTACGCCTACGCCCGCGCGGAGATCGGGCCGTGGTGGGGATTCATCGCGGGGTGGAGTTTCGTGATCGGCAAGATCGCGAGCTGCGCGGCGATGGCGATGACGTTCGCCGCGTACGCAGCTCCCGAGGGCTGGCAGATACCGGTCGCCGTCGTCGCTGTCGCGGCGCTCGCCACGGTCAACTGTTTCGGCGTGACCCGCACAGCCCTCCTGACCCGGATCCTCGTCGCGTGCTCGCTGCTCGGCCTCGCCGTCACGGTCGCGGTCGGATTCGGGTCGGCCTCCGCGGCCTCGCCTCCCCCACTCCCGGATGCCTCGGCATACGGCGTGCTGCAGGGAGCCGGGCTGCTGTTCTTCGCGTTCGCCGGCTACGCGCGGATCGCGACCATGGGTGAAGAGGTCGTCGACCCCGCCCGTACGATCCCCCGCGCCATCGTCCTCGCCCTCGGCGGCGCGGTCGTCGTCTACGCCCTGGTGGGCCTCGCGGTCATCCTCGTGCTCGGGGCCGATGCCGCCTCATCGACCGCACCGCTGGCCGATCTTCTCGTCGCCGCCGGCTGGCCCGCACTGGCACCGCTCATCCGGGTGGCCGCGGCCGCCGCCTCTCTCGGCGCGCTGCTCGCCCTGCTCACGGGCATCGGCCGCACGACCCTCGCGATGGCTCGGGAGAGCGACGTGCCGCGGTTCCTGGCGAAGGTCGACGAGCGTCATCAGGTGCCGCAGCGCGCCGAGATCGTGATCGCCGCGATCGTCATCGTCATCGTGCTCGTCGCGGATCTCCGCGACGCCATCGGGTTCTCCTCCTTCGGCGTGCTGCTGTACTACCTGATCGCGAATGCGGCTGCCTTCCGCCAGACAGGAGCAGCGCGCCGCTATCCGCGCGTGCTGCAGGTCGTCGGAGCGCTCGGCTGCCTGGTGCTCGTGAACAGCCTGCCGGTCATCGCCTCACTCGTCGGGACGGCCGTCGTCGTCCTCGGCGTCGGGTATCGGATGCTGCGCCTGCACCTCGCCGGTCGCCGACTCGGCAGCTGACTCCGCTGCTGACTCCGAGCGGTACGTCCGCGGCGCGATCCCGAGCACGGCCCGGAAGTCCCTCGTCAGGTGCGCGTGGTCGGAGTAGCCGAGCTCGGCCGCGATCGTCGCGAGGTCGGCCGCCGGTTCCTCTCGGACGAGCAGGGCGGCCTCCTGCAGACGGCGGCGCCGGATCATCGCGGCGGGCGACAACCCGATGTGCCGGTGCGTCATCCGCTGGAGTGTGCGCACCGACACGGCCAGGCGCGTCGCCGCCTCCTCGGGCGTGAGCGCCGCGTCCTCCCCCATCAGCACGTCGGTCAGGGCGTTCGCCTGACGCGCCGCGTCGTCTGGCAGGCCGATCCGCTCGCGGAGCCAGCGGGAGAACGCCGCCACCGCACGCTCCCTGTGCCCCTCGCCCGAACCCATGGCCGCGCTCACGGCGTCGAGCAGGTCGGGCGCGTCGAACCGTGCCTCCGAGTCGATCAGCAGCGCCGGCTCCTCGATCAGCGCGTCCACCGCGGCGGGGCGCAGCAGTGCGCCCACCGCCCAGCCGCGTCCGCGCAGGTCCCGATGGGACGCGCGGGTCGTCGCCCCCGACAGCACGACCCCATCCGACTCGACCACGAGGTTGAGCGCGGGATACGAGACGACCTCCTGCCGGGACGAGCGCCCCGGCTCGATGTCCCACTCGGGGATCCAGAACCAGGTGACGAGCTCCACCGCATCGGCCGGCGCCGGCAGGCGATGGAACTCCGGCAGTCGTGCCGGATACAGGATGCCGCGGGTCGGATTCACCATGGGCCCAGCGTAGGGTCCGACCCCGACACCGATGCGGCCGAGGTTGGCGCGGATCTTCAAGCCGCCGGCATCCCGCCCCTCCTACCGTGAGGACATGACTGATGCGACCCCCACCACCGGCGCCAACGGCGCGTACACGACCGACGGACGACCGAACAGCGCGACGTCGCTCACACCCTTCCTCGCGATCCCCGGAGCGAAGCAGGCCATCGAGTTCTACCGGGACGTCTTCGGCGCGCGGGTCGTCGACGTGACCGAGTTCGGCGGCGTCGTCGCCCACGCCGACCTCGACTTCGGGCTCGGACTCCTCCAGCTCGGCGAGCCGAGTCCCGACTACCACCTGGTCGCCGCACCCGCAGGCGACGACGACTGCTACTCGATGGGTCTGTACGTGTCCGACGTCGATGCCGTGGTCGAGAAGGCCGTCGCGGCGGGAGCGACCGTACGCGAAGCTCCGGCGCCGTTCGTGTCGGGCGACCGGTACGCCAGCATCCGCGACCCGTTCGGCGTGCGCTGGTCGGTGATGACCCGCGTCGAGGACATCTCCGATGAGGAGAGCAGCCGTCGCGTGGCCGAATGGGCCGAGTCGTTCAGCTCTGCACCGGCGGACGCCGCGAGCTGACGGCGACCTCGGCCGCCCGACACACGGCAGGGAGCAGCGCCTCCGCCGTGCGCCGGTATCCGAGGGCGCTCGGGTGGAAGCGGTCGAGGCTGAACATCGCCTCCGGCTCGTCGAAGAACATCGGCCCGACGGCGCGGCGCAGATCGACGGGTTCGGCACCCGCGTGCCGCGCGGTCTCCGCCTGGATGTCGGCGAGACGGCGCGACATGCTGGAGGCCAGACGCCGGAGCGGCTGCGGCACCGGGCGCAGCGCGCCGAGGTCGGGACAGGTGCCGACGACGACCTCGGCGCCGACCTCGCGCAGCCGTCGGATCGTCTCGTGCAGATGCTGGGCCGAGAGCGAAGGCGGAAGGCGGTGCGTCACGTCGTTTCCGCCCACGACGATTACGGCGACCTGCGGACGGTAGCCCTCCGGCAGCACGTCGAGCTGCGCGGGCAGGTCCGGCGACTCCGAGCCGACGATCGCCGCGGTGTGCAGGCGCACGGGGCGCCGCATCCGTCGTGCCGTGCCCTTCGCGAGGCGCCCGCCCAGCGTCTCCTTGCGCCGTTCCGCTCCGAGGCCGGCCGCGATCGAGTCGCCGAGGATGAGCAGGTCGATCGGGTCTCCGTCGAGCGCTGCCCGCCACACGCGATCGGCATCCAGCGACTCCTCGCCGAGCGGCTTCCCGATCCGTGCCCGGGCGAGAGCCGCCTGCCGCGTGAGGACGAGGCAGATGCCGGCGAGGACGGCGGCGACCGAGAGACCGGTGACAAGACCCCGGAGCACGAGGACGCGGATACGGCTCACGCCACGATTCGACACGACCGGCGTGAACGCGGCGTGAACGGATCACTCCGGACGGTCATGTACGCCCGTCGTCAGTTCAGCGGCTTGAGCTCCAGCGCGCCCGCCCCTGTCGACACGGTCGCGAATGCGGTGTAGCCGTCGGCAGCCGAGCGCTCGAGCAGCGCCTTGAGGTTCTTGGTCCGACGCTCCAGACGCACCCGAGCGCCGCCCGCGATGAGGCGGGCCTTGTGCGCGACGAGCTCGCTCACGGGCACGTCGGCGTCGTGGATGAGCACGACCGCCTCGGCCACGGCATCCGGTTCCGCGGTGACCAGGTCGACCAAGCGCTCGAAGCCGAGCGAGAACCCGACGGCGGGAACCTGCTGGCCGAGGAAGCGGCCGATCATGCCGTCGTAGCGTCCACCGCCGCCGAGCGAGTATGCGACCGAGGGGTGTGCCAGTTCGAAGATCGTGCCCGTGTAGTAGCCCATCCCCCGCACGAGGAACGGATCGAAGACCAGCGGGATCTCGGTCGGCTCTGTCGAAGCGCGCCCGGCGGCGACAGCGTCGCCGATGCCGACCAGGTGCGCGACAATCTCGTCCGGCGCGTCGTCGGGCAGCGCCTTGCGGATCTGCCGCTCGCCGTACGGGTTGTACTCCATGGTCTGCGGACGCCGCAGGAACTCCTCGAACGCGTCGACGGGATCCGTGCTGCTCCCCTGACGCAGAGCCCGCTCTCGGAGCTCGGCACCGACGCCCTCGGGGCCGATCTTGTCGAGCTTGTCGATCGTGATCAGCACGCCAGGGCGCTCGTCGGCGGTGAAGCCGAAGCTGTCGAGCATCCAGTCCAGCACTCGCCGGTCGTTGATCCGCACCGTCGCGCCCTCGAGTCCGAGCGCGTCGACCGCGTCGAGGGAGGCGACCATGAGCTCGGCCTCGGCGCGCGAGGAGTCGTCGCCGATGATGTCGATGTCGCACTGCACGAACTGGCGGTAGCGCCCCTTCTGCGGACGCTCGGCGCGCCAGACCGGCCCGATCTGGATGGAGCGGAACACGCCGGGAAGCTGCCCGCGGTTGCTCGCGTAGAACCGGGCGAGCGGCACGGTCAGGTCATAGCGCAGCCCGAGATCGGACAGCTCGGCCGGGTCCTCCGCCGCTTCGCGGATCGCGTCGGCGTCGAGGCCCCGCCGCAGGATGTTGAACGACAGCTTCTCGTTGTCGCCGCCGATGCCGGCGTGCAGACGGTCGTAGTCCTCCACGACCGGGGTCTCGATCTCGTCGAATCCGTGCGCGAGGTAGCGATCGCGGATGACGGAGAGCACACGCTCACGGCGGGCCTTGTCGGCGGGGAGGATGTCGCGCATGCCGCGCGGCGGGTTCACAGTAGCCACGCTCCCATCTTCCCAGGTCCGGCGCGGCGGCCGAGCCTCCGGGTGTCAGGACGCCGCTTCGGCGACGCGTACCTCGTCTTCCAGCATCCGCAGTCTCTCGCGCAGCGCGCGTTCCGCATCCCAGCCCTCGGTGCGAGCCATCGCCACCAGTGCGAGGAGCGCGTCTCCGAGCTCGGCCTCGGATGCCGGAGCGGCAGGCTCGGCCTGCGGCACGATCCCCGCTCCCGCTGCCCGCCCCACGAGCTTCTGCGCGAGCGCGAGCGCCGGCATCCCCCGGGGAACGCCGTCGAGCACGCTCGTCCTGGTGCGCTTCTCGGCGGCCTTCGCCGCATTCCAGTGCACGAGGACCTCTTCCGGCGTCGTCGCCACCTCTCCGGCGAAGACGTGCGGATGCCGGCGCACCATCTTCTCGGTCAGGGTCTCGGCGACGTCGTCGATGTCGAAGGGATCGTCCGGGTCCTGCGCCGCGATCGCCGCGTGGAACAGCACCTGCCAGAGCAGGTCGCCGAGCTCCTCGCGCAGGTCGGCCCGGGTGCCGCTCTCGACCGCGTCGATGACCTCGTGCGACTCCTCGATCAGATAGGGGACCAGATCGCGATGCGTGATGCGCTGCGACCACACGCAGCGCTCACGCACCTGGCGCATGGTCTCGGCCGCGGCGCGCAGCGGATCCTCCGTGCCGTCGTGGAGTTCGGGCCGAGTGCTCACGGTTCCTCCTTCGATCCTCCCCGGGGTGCGGTCCGGGCGGGCGGCGCTCACGACGAGGCGGCCGCGACCTGACGGTACCAGCGCGCGCGCAGCGACACGATGATGCCGGAGAGCACGAGGGCGATCAGCGAACCGACGAGCACGCCGAGGATCGCCTGATCGCGGATCTCGTCGTGCGCACCGAAGGCCAGGTTGGCCAGCAGCAGGGAGACCGTGAACCCGATGCCGCCGAGGGCACCCGCCGCCAGGATGTCGGCGAAGGGCAATCCGGGCGCCGCTCCCTTCGGGCGGATGCGCATGGCGATCCAGCCGAACAGGCCGATACCCACGATCTTGCCGACCGGGAGGGCGACGACGATCGCCCAGAATGCCGGCGACAGCTGCGTCGGAGACACGGCGGGGATCACCACGAAGGCGGCGACGAACGCGAAGACGGGCAGGATCACGCCGTTCACCGTCGGCTCGAGCGTGTGCCTGGTGCGACCGGCAGGGACCGGCGACATGACCAGTCCGAGCATCACTCCCGCGATCGTGGCGTGGATGCCGGACGATGCCACGAGGCCCCACGTCACGACTCCGACGATGACCATGGCCACCGCGATCAGCGCGTGCCCGTGTTCGTGGAGCAGCCGGCTGAGCAGCCAGAACACCGCGACCCCGATGATCCCGAGGCCGAGCAGCAGCCACTGCACGTCGTGCGCGAAGAGAACGGCGATGAAGATGATGCCGATGATGTCGTCGAGGATCGCGAGCGCCAGGAGGAAGACCCGCACGGTCGGAGGCAGTCCACGTCCGAACATCGCCAGGACGCCGAGAGCGAAGGCGATGTCGGTGGCGGTCGGGATGGGCCACCCCGTCGCCGTGTCGCCGCTGCCGGCGATCAGGAGGTACACCGCGATCGGAACGAGCACACCACCGGCGGCCGCGATCGCGGGTTGCACCGCCTTCTGCGGGGAATCGAGCTCGCCATGGGTCAGCTCGTGCCGCAGCTCGATGGCCACGACGAGGAAGAAGACGGCGAGCAGCCCGTCCGACACCCAATGTGCGACCGACAGATCGAGCCCGGTGCCGGGCACGGCGATGTGGAAGTCGAGGATGGCCGCGAGCGCATCGTGCGTCGGGAGGTTCGCCAGCAGCAGCCCGAGCCCTGCGGCGACGAGCAGGAGGACGGCGGGGAACTGCTGGCCGCGGAGGGGGTTCGCTGAGATGCGCATCCCCTCCATCGTAGATCGCGGGGCGCGGGTGTCCCCGGGCGTCATGCGTTCCAGACACACCGACCGACGGGGATACTCTCGAAGGGTGACCCCCGCACAGAGCTTTCCCGAGCCCACGAACACCGAGGCCATCCGCGTGATCGGCCGCTTCGAAGCCGGCCAGGGCATCCCGGATGCCATGCGCTCCGACG
Source organism: Microbacterium sp. A8/3-1 (assembly GCF_040267695.1). Taxonomy (NCBI): domain Bacteria; kingdom Bacillati; phylum Actinomycetota; class Actinomycetes; order Micrococcales; family Microbacteriaceae; genus Microbacterium; species Microbacterium sp. A8/3-1. Next base: position 1,458,099 of record NZ_CP158357.1, read on the forward strand.
TCAGGATGCTGGGCGGGCTGCTCGGCCAGGTGCTGCGCGAAGCCGGCGGCGACGACCTCTTCGAGGACGTCGAGCGTCTGCGCCTCGCCACGATCCAGGCGTACGAGGAGGAGAACTCCGACGCCTTCGAGCGGGCCGCGGCGATCGCCGAGTCCTTCACGGTCGCGCGCGCCGACGAGGTCGCGCGCGCCTTCACCTGCTACTTCCACCTGGTGAACCTCGCCGAGGAGCACCAGCGCGTCCGGGTGCTGCGCGAACGCGCCGGCCAGCCGGGCCGCGAGGATGCCGCCGACACGGTCGCGACCGCGTACGCGCGCCTGCAGAGCGAGGTCGGCGACGACGAGGCGCGCCGCCGCCTGGCCGGACTGCGCTTCCACCCGGTGTTCACGGCGCATCCGACCGAGGCTCGTCGCCGCGCCGTGTCGTCCAGCATCCGCCGCCTGTCCGAGCTGCTCACCCAGCACGATGCGGCGAGCGAGCGCGGCGCCGAGCAGCACCGCGCCCGTCGCCGGATGCTCGAGGAGATCGACACACTGTGGCGCACCGCGCCGCTGCGTTCGCAGAAGCCGTCGCCGACCGACGAGGTCCGCACGGTCATGGGCGTGTTCGACGAGACGCTCTTCACGACCGTGCCGCATGTGTACCGGCGCATCGACGACGCGCTGCGCGGCGAGGACTCCGGCTCGAGCGCGCCCGTCGTCCCCGCGTTCGTCCGCATCGGGTCCTGGGTGGGCGGCGATCGCGACGGGAACCCGTTCGTCACGGCATCCGTCACCCGTGAGGCCTCGCAGATCGCCGCGGACCACGTGCTCCGCGGTCTCGAGCGGGCCCTCGACCGTATCGGCCGCACGCTCACGCTCGCCGCGGACGACACACCGCCCAGCGCCGACGTCACCGCCCTCTGGGAAGCGTTCGCCGCCGCGGAGCCCGATGTCGCCGCCGAACTCGCCGCGCGCTCCCCCGAGGAGCCGCACCGTCGCGTGCTGCTCGTGCTCGCGCGCCGCGTCGCCGCGACCCGCAGCGGCGACCGCGAGCGCGGATACGCACGCCCGGAGGAGCTGCTCGCCGACCTGCGCGCGGTGCAGACCTCACTCGCGGATGCCGGCGCGAAGCGCCACGCCTTCGGCGGCGTGCAGCACCTGATCTGGCAGGTGGAGACCTACGGCTTCCACCTCACCGAGCTCGAGGTCCGTCAGCACTCGCAGGTGCACAGGAAGGCTCTGGCTGAGCTGGAGGCCGGCGACGCGATCAGCGCGCAGACCGAGGAGGTCCTGGAGCTGTTCCGCGTGATCGCCGAGATCCAGCGCGACCGCGGAGCCCGTGCGGCCGGCCGCTACGTGGTGTCGTTCACTCAGTCGGCGTCGGATCTCGCCAACGTCCACCGTCTCGCCCGTCACGCGCTCGGCGACGACGCCCCGGTGCTCGACGTGGTGCCGCTGTTCGAGACGTTCGCCGACCTGCAGGCCGCCCCGGAGATCCTCGCCGAGGCCGTGACCTTCCCGGAGTTCCGCGCGCGCATGGCGGAGACCGGCAACCGCCTCGAGGTCATGCTCGGCTACTCGGACTCGTCGAAGGACGTCGGACCGGTCGCCGCGAACCTCGCTCTCTACGAAGCGCAGGAGAAGATCGCCCGGTGGGCGCAGGAGTCGGGCATCGAGCTCACCCTCTTCCACGGTCGCGGCGGCGCCCTCGGACGCGGTGGCGGACCTGCGAACTCGGCCATCCTCGCGCAGCCGCCGCACTCGGTCGACGGCCGGTTCAAGCTCACAGAGCAGGGCGAAGTCATCTTCGCCCGCTACGGCGAGCCCGCGATCGCCATGCGCCACATCGACCAGGTCGCCGCGGCGACCCTCCTGGCGTCCGCCCCCTCGGAGGAGGCCCGCACCAGCGGCGCCGCCGCCCGCTATGCCGAGGTCGCGTCGATCATGGATGCGACGTCGCGCGAGCGTTTCTTCTCGCTCGTGAAGGCCGAGGGGTTCGCGCCCTGGTTCGCGACCGTGACGCCGCTTGAGGAGATCGGCCTGCTGGCGCTCGGCTCGCGCCCCGCACGGCGCGGTCTGTCCGTCGAGTCGCTCGAAGACCTCCGGGCGATCCCGTGGGTCTTCGCGTGGACGCAGGCCCGCATCAACCTCGCCGGATGGTTCGGTCTGGGCACCGCGCTGGAGGCCGTCGGCGATGTGGAACTGCTCACCGAGGCGTACCGGGACTGGCCGCTGCTGCGCACCATGATCGACAACGTCGCGATGAGCCTGGCGAAGACGGACGAGCGGATCGCCCGTCAGTACCTCGCGCTCGGCGACCGCGACGACCTCGCCGCCCTCGTGCTCGACGAGCTCGCGCTCACACGCCAGTGGGTGATCCGCCTCACCGGCGGCGAGGGACTCCTCGAGAACAAGCCCGTGCTGCAGCGCGCCGTGCAGTTGCGCAGCCCCTACGTCGATGCGCTCTCGCTGCTGCAGCTGCGCGCCCTCCGGGCGCTCCGCTCCGCCGCAGAGGAGGCCGGGGGCTCCGGAGCCGATGCGGAGCAGCAGCGCCTGCTCCTGCTGTCGGTCAGCGGCGTCGCGGCGGGCCTGCAGAACACCGGGTGATCCTGCGCCCAGGCGGCGTGAGAGTTCTCACATCCGGGGCACCGCTAGAGTGAAATATCGGTCGGATCCGGCCCTTCTCCCTCACGCGACACGATCGCCTGCGCCCTCATCCCCCACCAGAAAGCCCACCTCGCGTGACCGCTACGTCTTCCGTCGACTTCCACCCGCTCTCCCCCGCCGTGCAGCCCGTCTTCGACACGGTGCTCTCGCGGAGCCCGCACGAGCCCGAGTTCCACCAGGCCGTGCACGAGGTGCTGAACTCGATCTCGCCGGTGCTGGAGCAGCACCCGGAATACGTCGACGGCGGCATCCTGGAGCGTCTGGTCGAGCCGGAGCGTCAGATCCTGTTCCGCGTGCCGTGGGTCGATGACGCGGGCCGGCTGCAGGTCAACCGCGGCTACCGCATCCAGTTCTCCTCGGTGCTCGGCCCGTACAAGGGCGGTCTGCGCTTCCACCCTTCGGTGAACCTCTCGATCATCAAGTTCCTCGGGTTCGAGCAGATCTTCAAGAACGCGCTCACCGGCCAGGGCATCGGCGGCGGCAAGGGCGGATCCGACTTCGATCCGCACGGCAGGTCCGATGCCGAGGTCATGCGGTTCTGCCAGTCGTTCATGAACGAGCTCTACCGCCACCTCGGCGAGCACACCGACGTGCCGGCCGGCGACATCGGCGTGGGTGGACGCGAGATCGGCTACCTCTTCGGCCAGTACCGCAAGGTGACCAACCGCCACGAGTCCGGCATGTTCACCGGCAAGGGCACGGGCTGGGGCGGCGCAGAGGTGCGCACCGAGGCCACGGGCTACGGCGCCGTGTTCTTCGCCCAGGAGATGCTCGCCGTGCACGACGATTCCCTCGCGGGCAAGCGCGTCGGCATCTCGGGCTCGGGCAACGTCGCGATCTACGCGATCCAGAAGGCGACCCAGCTGGGCGCGACACCGGTGACGGCATCAGACTCGTCCGGCTACGTCGTCGACGACGCCGGCATCGACGTCGATCTGCTCCGCCAGCTCAAGGAGGTGGAGCGCGCCCGAATCGTCGAGTACGCGAACCGTCGCCCGAGCGCGCGCTTCGTCGAGGGCGGCAGCGTGTGGGAGGTGCCGGTCGACATCGCCGTGCCGTCTGCCACGCAGAACGAGGTGAGCCTGGCCGACGCCGAGGCGCTGATCGCGAACGGCGTGCGCGCGGTTTCCGAGGGTGCGAACATGCCCTGCGAGCCGGCCGCGGTCGACGCGTTCCAGAACGCCGGGGTGCTTTTCGCTCCCGGAAAGGCCGCGAACGCGGGCGGCGTCGCGACGTCGGCGCTGGAGATGAGCCAGAACGCCTCGCGCCAGCGCTGGACCTTCCACGACAGCGAGAATAAGCTGCGCGAGATCATGGGTGACATCCACCGCGCCGCCTTCGACGCCGCCGAGCGTCACGGCCGGCCGGGAGACTACGTCGCCGGAGCGAACATCGCCGGCTTCGAGCGCGTCGCTGCCGCGATGCTCGCCCAGGGCGTCATCTGATCGCAGGCGCAGAGCGGATGCCGTCAGCCGCCGACCTGCCGGTCGTCCGCGTGCCGGGCGAGCGAGCGGCCATAGCGCTCGGTGAGCTGCACCATCAGGTCGGGGGTGTCGCGGTCGACGCCGAAGACGTGGCCGGGGAAGTCGAGTTCCGGCTGCGCGGCGGTGATCTCGGCCTCCCGGTCGGGTGACAGCAGCTGCACGGGGTCGCCGACCGCCACCCAGCCGATGGGTACGACCGTTCCTGCGGGGAGCACCGCGCGTCGATGCACGATGGCGTTCACGCGCACCTCGCAGCGGTCGCCGACCAGCGCGCCGTTGAAGATGCGGGCGCCCGAGGCGAAGAAGACCTCCTCGCCGACGGTCGCGCCGGCGATGCTGGCCAGCGTGCCGATGAGGGTGTGCGCCCCGATGTGCACCGCATTGGCGGCCGTGGCGCGGATGAGGGCGTTCTCCATCACGATCACGTTCTCGCCGAGGGTGATCGGTCCGCCCTCCGCGGTGATCACGGCGCCGTGCAGCACCTGGCAGTCCGGGCCGATCTCCACGTCGCCCGAGATCACGGCGGTGGGAGCGATGACGGCGGTGTCATGGATCCGGGGCCGAGCCCCGAGGTGCTCGTACAACATGCGGCCAGACTAGTCCTGCTCGGTACGCTCGAGCGATGACTGAGATCGTTCCGTTTCGCGCACTGCCACTGCAGGCGGATGCCGTCAGCTACGCCTACGGCCCCGACTCGAGGCGTGGCGACGACGTACGCGCCGGAACCATCCGCACCTTCGAGATCGTCGACAGCGTGGCGTATCCCGGTACGGTGCGCAAGATCTGGGTGCATGCGCCGCACGGCCACGATGCCGATGCCCCGGCGGCGGTCATGGTCTTCAACGACGGCTGGTGGTACCTGGATCCGGCCGGCGATGTCCGAGCGGGAATCGTGCTGGACAACCTCGCGCATCGCGCCGAGATCCCCTCACTCGTATCCGTCTTCGTCGACCCCGGAGTCTTCCCGGACACCACGAACCCGAAGAACCGCAACGCGGAGTACGACGAGGCAGATGCGCGCTACGCCGGCTTCCTCCTGGACGAGGTGCTACCCCGGGTCGCCGAGACGCACGCGCTGAGGCCCGAGCCGGACCGACGCGGGATCTGCGGAGGGAGTTCCGGTGGGAACGGCGCCCTCACGGCCGCGTGGCAGCGCCCCGACGGCATCCGCCGGGTCATCTCGTTCAACGGGAGCTTCGCGCAGATGCCGGGCGGCAACCCCTACCCCGCGCTCCTCCGCTCCGGCGAGGGCCGCCCGTTGCGGGTCTTTCTGCATGCCGCCCATCGCGACCTCGGCTGGAACGATCGCGATCACAACTGGTTCGCCGAAAACCTCGAGACCGCCGCGGCCCTGACCCGGGCGGGAACCGATGTCCGCCTCGTTGTCGGCGACGGCGGCCACCATCCGAATCACGGCGGCGTCATCCTCCCGGATGCGCTGCGCTGGCTCTGGCGCGATGAGCGTTGACACGGGCTGAGCGACCGATCTACTCTCCCCTGCATGGTCATCGACCGGCTCTTTCCCATCCTCCGCACGCCCGACCTGCCGCAACTCAGCGGGTTCTATGAACAGGCGTTCGGCGCCGAGGTCACCTACCGCTACGACCATGAAGGGGTCGACGTCTACGTGGCCCTGGCGGTGGGCGGCGGGCAGATCGGCATCGGGCTCGAAGCGGACATCGCGCGCGGCGACGCGATCGCCGTCTGGTTCTACACCGACGATGTCGATGCCACCTACGCTGCAGCACTCGCTGCCGGCGCGGCATCCGTCGCTCCGCCCGAGGATCTCCCCTGGGGTGAGCGCGTCGCTCAGGCGCGAGACCCCGACGGCAACCTGCTCTACGTCGCGACGACTACTCGACCTTGACCGGCTCCGGGAATATCGCGGTGAAGAGCTGTCCGACCCACTCGAGCAGCTGCGCATCGGGCAGGGGTTCGAGCCCCACGCCCACGTCGGCCGCCACCATCGGCATCGGCACCACGAGCGCCTCGCCGCCGGAGACGAGCTTCGCCTTCGGGTAGAGCCGTTGCAGCCGCACCTTGATCGAGTCCTCGAGACGTGCCGGGGCGATGCGCAGATTCGACCCCATCACCACGACATCCGTCAGCCCTGCGCGCGCGGCGCGGCGGCGCAGGCGCGAGATCGCCAGCAGTCCCTCGACCTCTTCCGGCGGCGTGCCGTAACGGTCGACGAGCTCCTCGATGACCTGATCGATCGCCTCGTCCTTGGCCGTCGCAGCCGACGCGGCCGAGAGCTTCTGGTACGCCTCGAGACGCAGCCTCTCGCTGTCGATGTAGTACTCGGGGATGCGCGCGTCGAGCGGCAGCTCCAGGCGTAGCTCCTGCCCGCTCTCGACCTCGTCGCCGCGGAACGTCGCCACGGCCTCGCCGATCATGCGGAGATACAGGTCGAAGCCGACGCCGGCGATGTGACCGGCCTGCTCGGCGCCGAGCATGTTGCCCGCGCCGCGCAGCTCGAGATCCTTCAGCGCGACCTGCATGCCCGAACCGAGGTCGTTGTTCACCGCGATGGTCTGCAGGCGGTCGGCGGCGGTCTCGGACAGAGGCTTCATCTCGTCGTAGAGGAAGTAGGCGTAGGCCCGCTCGCGCCCACGACCGACACGTCCGCGCAGTTGGTGCAGCTGGCTGAGGCCGTACTTGTCGGCGCGATCGATGATGATCGTGTTCGCGTTGGAGATGTCGAGCCCGGTCTCGATGATGGTCGTCGAGACGAGCACGTCGAACTTGCGCTCCCAGAAGTCGTCGACGACCTGCTCGAGCTGGTGCTCCCCCATCTGACCGTGCGCGACGGCGATGCGGGCTTCGGGAACAAGTTCGGCGAGCTGAGCGGCGACGCGCTGGATCGACTGCACCCGGTTGTGCACGAAGAAGATCTGACCTTCGCGCAGGATCTCGCGACGGATGGCCGCTGCCATCTGCTTGTCGCTGCGGGGCCCCACGAACGAGAGGATCGGGTGCCGGTCCTCCGGCGGCGTCGCGAGCGTCGACATCTCGCGGATGCCGGTGACCGCCATCTCGAGCGTCCGAGGGATCGGCGTCGCACTCATCGCGAGGATGTCGACGTTCGTCTTCAGCTTCTTGAGCGTGTCCTTGTGCTCGACACCGAACCGCTGCTCCTCGTCGATGATCATCAGGCCGAGGTCTTTGAAGACGATGCCCTCGGTGAGGATGCGGTGCGTGCCGATGACCATGTCGACGGAGCCCTCGAGGAGTCCCTGCAGCGTGAGACGCACCTCTTTGTCGCTCTGGAACCGCGACAGCGCCCGCACCTTGACGGGGAATCCGGCGAAGCGCTCGGTGAACGTCTCCATATGCTGCTTCACGAGCAGCGTCGTCGGCACGAGCATCGCGACCTGCTTGCCGTCCTGGATCGCCTTGAACGCGGCGCGCACGGCGACCTCGGTCTTGCCGAAGCCCACGTCTCCCGAGAGCAGGCGGTCCATCGGGATGGGCCGCTCCATGTCGGCCTTGATCTCGTCGATCGTCTGCAGCTGGTCGGGAGTCTCGGCGAACGGGAACGCCTCTTCGAGCTCGCGCTGCCAGGGGGTGTCCGGTCCGAAGGCGTGCCCCTTCGCGCTCATCCGCGCCGAGTACAGCTTGACGAGCTCGACGGCGATGTCGCGCACCGCCTTGCGAGCCTTGCCCTTGGCCTGCGACCAGTCGCTGCCGCCCATCTTGGAGAGCGTCGGGGCCTCGCCGCCGACGTACTTCGACAGCAGATCGAGCTGGTCCGTCGGCACGTACAGCTTGTCGCCGGGGTAGCCGCGCTTGGACGGCGCGTACTCCAGGACGAGATAGTCGCGGATCGACTTGGTGGCGTTGCGTCCGCCGGTCGACACCTCGCGCTTGGTCATCTCGACAAAGCGGCCGATGCCGTGCGTGGCGTGCACCACGTGGTCGCCGGGCTTGAGCTGCAGCGGGTCGACGACGTTCTTGCGGCGCGAGGCGAGCTTCTTGACGACACGCTGGTCGCCGCCGATCGTGCGGCCGTAGAACTCGTTGTCGGTGAGGACGGCGAGCTTCGCCTCGGAGATCTGGAAGCCCGCCTCGACCGAACCGGTGACGAGTGTCGCGATCCCGGCCTCCGGAGCTTCCGTGAGCGACTCGACGACGCGCGCGGCGATGCCGCGGTCGGCGAGCACGTCGCGCGCCCGATCGACGAGTCCGGAGCCCGCGGAGATGACGACGACCCGCCAGCCGTCCGAGACCTTCGCTTCGACGAACGAGATCGCGCCGTCGACGTTGCCGTGGAACGACGGGATGACGGCGGCATCGAGGTTCGTCGCCTCGGCATCGCCCTCGCCGAGTCCAGCCCCGAACGGGCTCAGCCGCCACCAGACGCCGCCGCGGTCGCGCACGACCTCGCGCAGCTGGGCGATCGTACGGAAGTCGCCGGCTCCGAGATCGATCGGCGCCGAGGCGCCCGACGTGGCCGCGCTCCACGCGGCGTCGAGGAACTCGCGGTTCGTCTCGCCGAGGGTGATGGCGCGCGCGGTGGAGCGCTCGGGGTCGACGACGGCCGTCGCGCTGCCCTCCGGCAGGTACTCGGCCAGCGACTTGAGCGGACCCGACACGGCGGGGAGCAGCGACTCCATGCCCTCGACCGGGATGCCCTCGGCCATCTTCTCGAGCATCCCCGAGATCGCCGGGAACCCGCCGATCAGGGCGCGTGCCCGCTCGCGCACGTCAGGTGTGAGCAGCAGCTCGCGGCTCGGGGGCAGGTCGACACCCGGGATGTCTCCCGGCAGCGAGCGCTGATCGGCGACCGAGAACGCGCGGATCTGATCGATCTCGTCGCCGAAGAACTCGACGCGGTACGGGTGCTCCGACGTGGGAGGGAAGACGTCGAGGATGCCGCCGCGCACGGCGAACTCGCCGCGACGCGAGACCATGTCGACCCGCGAGTAGGCGCGCTCCACGAGCTGCTCGGCCACATGGTCGAGCTCGTTCCCCCGGCTGCCGGTCACGAGCTCGAGCGGCGCGATCTCGCCGAGGTTGCCCGCGATCGGCTGCAGCGCCGCGCGCACCGAGGCGACGACGACGAGCGGATGGTCGCCGGACCACTCGGCGATCCGGCGCAGCGTCTGCAGTCGCTGTCCGACGGTGTCGGGGCTCGGACTCAGCCGCTCGTGCGGGAGGGTCTCCCAGGCGGGGAACGTGAGGATCTCGGCTGTCGGGAGGTAGGCCGCGAGCGCATGCGCGAGGCTCTCGGCGCGGCGGCCGGTCGGCGCGACGGCGAGCAGAGCCGAGGGGTGCCCCGCGGCACCGCGCTTCTCGAGCAGCCCGGCCAGCGCCGGAGCGTCGAGTCCGTCGACCAGGCCGAGGTCGGCGTCGGTGTGCGCCCAGCTGAGGGCGTCACGGTACAGAGACGCCTCTTCCAAGGCGCGCAGAATCCCCGGAACAGTCACCGGACAAGACTAGTCGCGCCCACCGACATGGCGGCGCGCGCACGCTCACTAGGCTGTCGGGATGGAAACGGTCACCCTCACCACCGAACGACTCGTGCTGCGCGCACCGACCGAGGCCGACATCGCCGCGATCGAGGCGGCATGCCAGGACCCCGAGATCCCGCGCTGGACGACGGTGCCGAGTCCGTACACACGTGAGCACGCCGAGGACTTCGTGAAGCTGGTCGACGGATGGTGGGCCGAGGGGAAGGAGACCGTCTGGGCCATCTTCGCCGACGACATCCTCGTGGGCATGATCGGCTTGCACGACATCGAGACCCATCACGCCGGCGCACATGCCGAGATCGGGTTCTGGGTGACGGCATCCGCTCGAGGCCGGGGATACATCGTCGAAGCCGCCCGCGCGGTGATCGACTGGGGCTTCGCCGAGCTGGGACTCGTCCGCATCCGCTGGCAGGCCGTCGCCGGGAACGAGCCCTCTGCGCGGGCCGCCCGAGCCCTCGGGTTCCAGTACGAGGGCCTGCAGCGCCAGGCGCTCACGGGTCCCCGCGGCCGCGACGACGGCTGGATCGCCGGGCTGCTCGTGGACGACGACCGCACCCCGGTGGCGTGGCCCGTGCTCTGAACGCCGGCCCCATCGGCGCGTGACAGTGCTCGCGTGACAGTGTCGGATGCCGATGGCAGGATGACACCATGCCCGAGATGCCGGAGGTCCAGGGACTCACCGCGTTCCTCGGCGAGCGCGCCGTCGGGCGCACGATCACCCGCGCGAGCGTGGCGGCGATCGCCGCGCTGAAGACCTACGATCCCCCGATCTCCGCCCTCCAGGGTGCCGAGGTCACGGCATCCGCTCGGCTCGGCAAGTTCGTCGTGCTGTCCTGCGGCGACGACCTGCACCTCGTGTTCCATCTGGCCAAGGCCGGCTGGCTGCGCTGGTACGAGGCGCTGCCGGCGACGTTGATCAAGCCGGGCAAATCGCCGATCGCGCTGCGCATCGCCTTCGACGACGGCAGCGGGTTCGACCTCACCGAGGCCGGAACCAAGAAGTCTCTCGCGGTCTACGTCGTGCGCGATGTGCAGGAGGTCCCCGGCATCGCGAGGCTCGGCCCCGACCCGCTCGATCCGGGGGTTCACGCGCGATGCATTCGCCGCCCTCCTCGCGGACCGTCGCATGCAGATCAAGGGCCTGCTGCGCGACCAGGCGGTCATCGCCGGCATCGGCAACGCGTACTCCGACGAGATCCTGCACGCCGCGAAGATGTCGCCGTACGCCATCGCAGGGAAGCTCGACGACGCCGAGGTCGATCGGCTGTTCACCGCGATGCAGGAGACCCTGACCGAAGCCGTCGCCGAGGCATCCGGCAAGCCGCCCGCCGACCTCAAGGACGCCAAGCGCCGGGGCATGCAGGTGCACGCCCGACGGGGTGAGACGTGTCCGGTCTGCGGCGACACCGTGCGCAGCGTGTTCTTCGCCGACCGCTCGCTCGAGTACTGCCCGACGTGCCAGACGGGTGGCAAGGTGCTCGCCGATCGCCGTCTCTCGCGGCTGCTCAAGTGACGAGCACGCGCCGCTCGATGACGCGGAATGAAATGTCCTCAGACGCGTTGAGTACACTCAGAGCATCAAACGTGCTCCGGGGTCGGTGAGAATCCGAACCGGCGGTGACAGTCCGCGAGCGTCTCGGTCCATCCGAGATGCCGATCCGGTGGAATTCCGGGACCGACGGTGATGTGAGGGAGACCTCGCTAGTCCGGAAGGGAGGCAGCACGAGGCGCAGCTGTGCGCGCCTTCTGTCTCCCCTCTCCGATCAGGAGAAGCTCCGGAGCCTCACAGGAGGACGACGGATGGCAGTGAACGGGACAGAGCGCGAGGCGATGAGCCGTGCGCTCGAGCTCGCCGCCCGCGGCCCGCGCGGCGTGAACCCGCAGGTCGGTGCACTCATCCTCTCCCCCGACGGCGAGGTGCTCGCAGAGGGCTGGCACCACGGTGCCGGCACGCCGCACGCCGAGGTCGACGCGCTGTCGAAGCTCGCTCCCGGCGCGGCCCGAGGAGCGACCGCGGTCGTGACGCTCGAGCCCTGCAACCACACCGGACGCACCGGCCCCTGCGCCGTGGCGCTCATCGAAGCCGGCGTCTCCCGCGTCGTCTACGCGCTCGACGACCCCGGCGTCGCCTCGGGTGGCGGAGCCGAGCGTCTGCGCGCCGCCGGCGTGAGCGTCGAGTCCGGGGAGCAGGCGGATGCCGCACATGCACTGATCGACGGATGGCTCACCGCTCAGCGTCTGGGCCGCCCGCACATCACGGTGAAGTGGGCGCAGAGCCTCGACGGGCGGGCTGCCGCCGCCGATGGCTCGAGCCAGTGGATCACGGGTCCCGCGGCCAGGGCCGACGTGCACCTCCGTCGCGCGCAGGCCGATGCCATCGCGGTCGGCACCGGCACCGTGCTGGCCGACGACCCGGCGCTCACGGCGCGGCACGGCGATGCGCTGCACCCGAACCAGCCGATCCCCGTGGTCATCGGAACGCGTCCGACGCCGTCGGATGCCGCGGTGCACCGGCATCCGCATCCGCCCCTGTTCTACGACACCCACGATCTGCAGGCCGTCACGGCCGATCTGCACGCCCGAGGGATCCAGAGCGTGTTCGTCGAGGGCGGGCCGACGCTGGCCAGTGCGTTCATCGCCGCCGGTCTCGCCGACCGCGTGCTCGCCTACATCGCTCCCGTCCTGCTCGGCGGCGACCGCCTCGCATTGACCGACATCGGCGTCGCCTCGATCGACCAGGCCCGCCGCCTCACCGTGGCGGAATGGCTCCCCCTCGGTCCCGACCTGCTCGCGATCGCGCGGCCCGCCGACGACCCTCTCTCAGAACGAAGGAATCGACTGATGTTCACCGGAATCATCGAGGAGATCGGCGAGATCACCGCGATCGCGCCCTCAGGCGACGGCTGGCGTCTGACCGTGCGCGCCCCCAAGGCCGCGGCGGATGCCGTGCACGGCGAGTCCATCGCCGTGTCGGGCGTCTGCCTCACCGTCGTGGGATCCACCGCAGACACGTTCGACACCGACGTGATGAAGCAGACCCTCGACGTCGCCGCGATCGGCGGGGCGACCGTCGGCACGCGCGTGAACATCGAGAAGGCCATGCCCGTCGGCGCGCGTCTCGGCGGCCACATCGTGCAGGGCCACGTCGACGGGGTCGGCGAGGTCCTCGAGGTGCGTCCCGGAGCCCAGTGGAGCGTGCTGCGAGTGAGCCTGCCGGACGATCTCGCCCCGCTCGTCGTCGATAAGGGCTCGATCTCCGTCGACGGCACCTCGCTCACGGTGAGCGCGGTCAGCGCCGCCCCTTCGACGAGCTCAGGGACCCAGGGTGACTCAGGGACCCGGGGCGACTCAGGGACCCAGGGTGGCCACTGGTTCGAGATCTCGCTGATCCCGGAGACCCTCGCCGCGACCACTCTCGGCACCCGTGCCGTGGGCGACCGCGTGAACCTCGAGACCGATATCCTCGCCCGCCACGTCGAGCGCCTGCTCGCGTTCCGGCCGACCACCGCCGCTGCACCGGAAGGAGGCTCGCGATGAGCCTTTCCACCATCCCCGAGGCCCTCGAAGCGCTGCGCGCCGGGCGCCCCGTCCTCGTCGCAGACGACGAGAACCGCGAGAACGAGGGCGACGTCATCCTGTCGGCCGAGCTCGCCACCCCCGAGTGGGTCGCCTGGACCGTGCGCTGGTCGTCGGGCTTCATCTGCGCCCCCATGCCCGCCGACCTCGCCGACAGCCTGAACCTGCCGCCGATGGTCGCCGCGAGCGAGGATGCCCGCTCCACCGCGTACACCGTGAGCGTGGATGCCGCGGAGGGCGTCACCACCGGCATCAGCGCACACGACCGCGCCCACACCCTGAACGTGCTGGCGAACCCGGCGTCGACCGCGACGAGCATCATCCGCCCGGGTCATGTCCTGCCGCTCCGGGCCGTCGACGGCGGCGTGCGCGAGCGCAGCGGCCACACCGAAGCGGCCGTCGAACTGATGAAGCTCGCCGGCCTCCAGCCGGTCGGCGGCATCGCCGAGGTCGTGGCCGAGGACGGCAGCATGATGCGCCTCCCCGGACTGCTGGAACTCGGCGCCCGCGACGGCGTCCCCGTGATCACGATCGAGCAGCTGATCGCGCATCTCAACGAGATCGACCCCGAGGGGGCGACGCCGAAAGCTGTTCGTGGTCGCCGTGTGAGCCTGCGCGCCGACGCGACCGTTCCCACGACCCACGGCACGTTCCGCTTCCTCGCCTACAAGGACCGTGTCACCGGCACCGACCACCTCGCGGTCGTCTCCGGCGAGCTCACCGACACCGCCCTCGTGCGCGTGCACTCGGAGTGCCTGACCGGCGAGGCCTTCGGCTCCCTGAAGTGCGAATGCGGACCGCAGCTCGACGCGGCACTCGACGCGATCGAGAAGGAGGGCGGCGTCGTCGTCTACATGCGCGGACACGAAGGACGCGGAATCGGACTCATCAACAAGCTGCGGGCTTACAGCCTCCAGGAGGAGGGCCTCGACACCGTGGACGCCAACCTCGCGCTCGGCCTCCCCGCCGATGCCCGCGAGTACGCGGCGGCGGCCGGCATCCTGAACGACCTCGGGGTCTCGCGCGTGCGCCTGCTCACGAACAACACCGACAAGGTGACGCAGCTGCGCGAGCTCGGACTCGACATCATCGAGCAGGTGCCCCTGATCGTCGGCGTCGGCCCGAACAACCACCAGTACCTGGAGACCAAGCGTGACCGTATGGGTCACATCATCGGCGCGGACGAGCTCGCAGAGGCTCTCGCCCACGGAGAGGACCACGAATGAGCGGCGCAGGAGCACCGAAGACCGACAAGATCGACGGCCGCGGGCTGAACGTCGTGATCATCGCCGGCACCTGGCATGAGGCGATCTCCGACGGCCTGATCGCCGGAGCCGAGCGCGTGCTGGACGAGGCCCAGGCGACGCACCGCGTGGTGCGCGTGCCCGGGTCGTTCGAGCTGGCGATCGCGGCGCAGGCCGCCTTCGCGGGCGGAGCGGATGCGGTCGTCGCTCTCGGCGTCATCATCCGCGGTGGCACACCGCACTTCGAGTACGTGTCGGCGGCGACGACCGACGGCCTCACTCGGGTCTCGCTCGATGCGGGCAAGCCCGTCGGGTTCGGCGTGCTGACCCTCGACGACGAGCAGCAGGGACTCGACCGTGCGGGGCTTGCGGGCTCCAAGGAGGACAAGGGCGCCGAAGCCGCGGATGCCGCGCTGCGGACTGCCCTCCTGGTACGCGAGCTTCGCGGCTGAGGTCAGCCTCGCCTTGCTGGCGGAATATCGGTCGGGATCGCTACGGTGAGCGCATGGAGACCCTGCGCCTGATCGTCGTGCTCGTCCACCTCATCGGCTTCGCCGTGCTCTTCGGCTCCTGGGCCGTGCAGGCATTCGGCGGAGAGCGCAAGATCACCAAGATCATGGACTACGGCCTGGCCATCGCCGGTCTCGCCGGTCTCGCCCTGGCGGCGCCGTGGGGCATCGACTACGACCTCAATTACGTCAAGATCGGCACGAAGCTCGTCATTCTGCTGGTCATCGGCGCGATGCTCGGCATCGGCATGGCGCGTCAGAAGCGAGGGGCGGCCGTGCCGTCGCCAGTGTTCTGGCTCATCGGCATCCTGGCGGTCACGAACGCCGCTCTCGCGCTGCTCTGGCGCTGAGCGACCTCAGCGGACCCGCGGGGTGCCCGTGCTCTCGCGCACGATGAGCTCGGTGCCGACGAGCGGCGTATGCACCCGCTCTTCCCCGTCGAGCTCGGCGAGAAGGGCATCGACCGCAAGCGCGCCGACACGTTCCGGATGCTGCTGAACGGTCGTGAGCGGTGGCCACAGCTGCGCGGCATCCGGCAGTCCGTCGAAACCGACGATGCTGACATCGCCCGGCACCTCGCGACCCACCTCGCGGAACGCGCGCAGCACGCCGATCGCCATCTGGTCGTTCGCGGCGAACACCGCCGTCACATCGTCGATCTCGCGCAGACGGAGGCCAGCCTCATAGCCGGATGCGGCAGACCAGTCGCCCTGCAGCACCTCGGGGATGGCGCGGTCGCGCGCGTCGAGGGTCGCCCGCCAGGCCTCACGACGTCGCTCCGCGGAATAGGACTTCGCCGGCCCGGCGACATGCCAGACCGTGTCGTGTCCGAGATCGAGCAGATGCTCGGTCGCGAGCCGCGCTCCCTGAGCCTGGTCGGTGTCGACGAACGGATGCAGGTCGCCGCGGTTCGAGTCCACGAACACGACCGGCAGCGCGGCGGGGATCTCGATGTCGGCCTCATCGAGCTGATGAGCCTCGATCACGATGATGATGCCGTCGACCGCATGCTCCTCGAGTCGGCGGAAGGCGCCTTCGACCGTCTCCCCCGCGCTCGATTCGACAGGGATGAGGGTGAGGGCGTAGCCGAGCTGCGCGGCGCGCACGGCGATCGCGTCGAGCGTGCGCTGGTTGCCGTACGAGCTGAACGAGAACATCACCACGCCGATGGTGCGGAAGCGACCGGATCGCAGGGCGCGGGCGGCGCTGTTCGGTCGGTAGCCGAGGCTCTGCATGGCCGCTTCGACGCGTTCTCTCGTGGCGGCGCCGACGTATCCGCGGGCGTTCACCACGCGCGAGACGGTCTGACCGGAGACCCCGGCCTCCCGTGCCACGTCCTCCATCGACGGCTCGCGACGACGCTGCGAGGGCTCTGCCAGATGCTCCGAGGACACGATCAACCATCCATTCATATGTTGACGTTGACACACTAGCAGTCGATCGCATATGTTGACGTAGACACATGGCGCATCGAGCGCACTTACTCGAAGAAGGTCTCGTCGATGACGACTGAAAACCCCGCAGCACTCGGAGCCCTCGGCATCCGACGCCGCGACAAGCGCGACTGGAAGGGATGGGCCTTCGTCGGCCCGTTCATGGTCGTGTTCGCCCTGGTGTTCCTGACACCGCTCGCCTACGCGCTCTACCTGAGCTTCTTCCAGGAGAAGCTCATCGGCGGCACCGCGTTCGTCGGCCTCGACAACTACGTCCGCGCGCTGAGCGACCCGCAGTTCTGGGAGGCGTTCGGCCGCGTGCTGATCTTCCTCGTCGTGCAGGTGCCGATCATGCTGATCCTCGCCCTCGGCGCGGCACTCGCCCTCGACAGCGCCCGACTGCGCGGAGCATCCTTCTTCCGCATCATCATCTTCCTGCCGTACGCCGTGCCCGCCGTCGTCGCCGTTCTCATGTGGGGCTACATCTACGGCGACCAGTTCGGTCTCGCGAGCAACGTCAACGACTTCCTCGGCATCGACGCGGTCACCCCCTTCGCGAAGGAATGGATGCTGGTCTCGATCGGCAACATCGTGACGTGGGAGTTCGTCGGCTACAACATGCTGATCTTCTACTCCTCGCTCAAGACGATCCCCACCGACATGTACGAGGCCGCCTCGCTCGACGGTGCAGGCGCCTGGCGCACGATCTTCTCGATCAAGATCCCCTCCGTCCGCGGAGCCCTCGTCATCGCGACGATCTTCTCGATCATCGGCAGCTTCCAGCTGTTCAACGAGCCCAACATCCTCCGCCCGCTGGCACCCAACGTGATCACGACGTTCTTCACGCCGAACATGTACGCGTACAACCTGTCGTTCGCGGGCCAGCAGTTCAACTACGCCGCGACGATCGCCATCATCATGGGCGTCATCACCGCGGTCATCGCCTACGTCGTGCAGCTGCGCGGCTCGAAGTCTGAGGTGCGCTGACATGGCACTCCCCCTCGCCCGCACCTCGCGCAAGCGCCACGACCCGATGAACCCGCGCAAGTCCAACACGCTGCTGATCGTCATGGTCGTCTACGCGCTGTACACGCTCGTTCCCCTGGTGTGGCTGCTCTTCAGCTCGACCAAGACCCAGTCGGGACTGTTCAGCTCGTTCGGCCTCTGGTTCGCCGACGACTTCGCGTTCTTCGACAACCTCGCAGCCACGTTCTCGTATCGCGACGGCATCTTCCTGCGCTGGCTGGGCAACACGCTGCTCTACGTCGTGGTGGGCGCCGGCGGTGCGACGCTGCTGGCCACCATGGCGGGCTACGGTCTGGCGAAGTACCGCTTCCCCGGCCGCCGCGCGGTGTTCGCCGTCGTGCTCGGAGCGGTCGCGGTGCCCGGCACGGCGCTCGCGGTCCCGACGTTCCTGCTCTTCAGCGAACTGGGACTGACGAACACGCCGTGGGCGGTCATCATCCCGTCGTTGATCAGTCCGTTCGGGCTGTACCTCATCTGGGTGTTCGCCACCGAGTCGGTGCCGACCGAGCTGCTCGAGGCGGCGCGCATCGACGGTGCAGGAGAGTTCCGCACGTTCTTCACGATCTCGATGCGGCTGCTCGCTCCGGGCATCGTGACCGTCGCGCTCTTCACTGTCGTTGCCACCTGGAACAACTACTTCCTGCCGCTGATCATGCTGTCGGACCCCGCCTGGTACCCGCTCACCGTGGGCCTGAACCAGTGGAGTTCGCAGGCGATCGGTGCCGGATCCCAGCCCATCTACAACCTCGTGATCATGGGCTCGCTCCTCACGATCATCCCGATCGTCATCGCCTTCCTGCTGCTGCAGCGTTTCTGGCAGTCAGGTCTCACCGCGGGAAGCGTCAAGCAGTAGCCTCCCGTACCCCTGCATCACCCCCGCGCTCCGATGCCGGATCGCACCCCCCGAAAGGACACAGCAATGAAGCACCTTCCCTCACCGACGCGGCGCACCCTCGCAGTGCTCGCGGCAGGAACCGTGGCAGCGCTGGCGCTGGCCGGCTGCAGCACCGGCGGCAGCGGAGACGCCGGCGGCGGCTCCGGCACCGGCTCGTTCGACTCCGTGGAGGCGGCCCTTGAGAAGGGCGGCGAGATCACGTACTGGTCGTGGACCCCGTCCGCCGAGGACCAGGTCGCAGCGTTCGAGAAGGAGTACCCGAACGTCAAGGTCAACCTCGTCAACGCGGGCACCAACAACGAGGAGTACACCAAGCTGCAGAACGCCATCAAGGCGGGCTCCGGCGCTCCGGACGTCGTGCAGGTCGAGTACTACGCTCTGCCGCAGTTCGCCCTGACCGACGCTTTCGTCGACCTCTCCCAGTACGGCTTCGCCGACTTCGAGGACGACTACACCGCCTCGACCTGGAACTCCGTGACCGACGGCGACGCGATCTACGGCCTCCCCCAGGACTCCGGCCCCATGGCGCTCTTCTACAACAAGGCCGTCTTCGACGCGGCCGGCATCGCCGTGCCGACCACGTGGGACGAGTACTACGAGGCCGCCAAGGCGATCCACGCGGCGAACCCCGACGCGTACATCACCAACGACACCGGTGACGCGGGCTTCGCGACGTCGATGATCTGGCAGGCGGGCGGCAAGCCGTTCGCGACCTCGGGAACCGACGTCACCCTCGACCTGCAGGACGAGGGCTCCAAGAAGTGGACCGAGAACTGGAACCGCCTCGTCGAGGAGGACCTCGTCGCGCCGACCAGCAGCTGGAGCGACGAGTGGTTCCGCGCCCTCGGCGACGGCAGCATCGCCACGCTCGTGATCGGCGCCTGGATGCCGGGCAACCTGATCTCGGGAGCTCCCGACGGCGCCGGCGACTGGCGCGTCGCGCCGATGCCCACCTACGACGGCAAGGCGGCGAGCGCGGAGAACGGCGGCGGCGGCCAGGCAGTGACGAAGCAGAGCAAGAACCCGGAACTCGCTGCGGGCTTCCTGTGGTGGCTGAACAACTCCGAGGAGAGCATCTCGATCTTCCTCGAGTCGGGCGGCTTCCCGTCGACGACCGCTGAGCTGTCGAGCGAGGACTTCCTGTCCGACGCGCCGGAGTACTTCGGTGGCCAGAAGATCAACGAGGTCCTGGCGGCTGCCGCCGATGACGTGGTCGAGGGCTGGAGCTACCTGCCTTACCAGGTCTACGCGAACAGCATCTTCGGCGACACCGTCGGGCAGTCGTACCAGAACAGCAGCGACCTGAACGAGGGCCTCACCGCCTGGCAGGACGCGCTGGTCGAGTACGGCAACGACCAGGGCTTCGCCGTCAACAAGTAATGCCATCGGCCGCGCTGGGGGCCCCGGGTCCTTCGACAGGCTCAGGGACCGAGGAGTCCCCAGCGCGGCCCGATCCTCCACCGAAAGCACTGCGAAAAACGTGACCTCCTTCTCCATCGGCGACGCCGACTTCCTCCGCGACGGACAGCCGCACCAGGTGATCGCGGGCGCCATCCACTACTTCCGGGTGCACCCGGACCAGTGGCAGGACCGCATCCACAAGGCGCGGCTCATGGGCCTGAACACCATCGAGACCTATGTCGCCTGGAACGCGCACGAGCCGCGGCGCGGCGAGTGGGACGCGAGCGGATGGAACGACCTCGGTCGATTCCTCGACCTGGTGCACGCGGAGGGGATGGACGCGATCGTCCGGCCCGGACCGTACATCTGCGCCGAATGGCACAACGGCGGTCTCCCCGTCTGGCTCACCGGCGGAGAGCGCGAGCTGCGCTCCTCGGAGCCGGCGTTCCTGGCGGACGTGAGCGCCTACCTGCGTCGGGTCTACGAGATCGTCGCGCCGCGGCAGATCGACCGCGGCGGGCCCGTCGTGCTCGTCCAGATCGAGAACGAGTACGGTGCGTACGGCGCCGACAAGGCGTACCTCGAGGCACTGGTCGCCGTCACCCGTGATGCGGGCATCACCGTGCCGCTCACCACGGTCGATCAGCCCGTCGATCAGATGCTGGCGGACGGGAGCCTCCCCGAGCTCCACAAGACCGGCTCCTTCGGCTCGCGCAGCGCCGAGCGACTGGCGACGCTCCGGAAGCACCAGCCCACCGGACCTCTGATGTGCTCGGAGTTCTGGGACGGGTGGTTTGACTGGTGGGGCGGCGTGCACCACACGACCGACGTCGCCGCCGCCGCTGCCGACCTCGACGTGCTGCTCGCCGCCGGTGCCTCCGTGAACATCTATATGTTCCACGGCGGCACGAACTTCGGGCTCACCAACGGCGCGAACGACAAGGGCCGCTACCTGCCGCTGGTGACCTCCTACGACTACGACGCTCCGCTCGACGAGGCCGGCGACCCCACGGAGAAGTTCTTCGCCTTCCGCGAGGTGATCGCGAGATACGCCCCGGTCCCCGAGGAGTTTCCGACCCGGACCGCCGCGGCGCCGGCCTTCGACGTCGCGCTCGCTCCCCTGGGCACGTGGACGGATGCCGCGGCATCCGGTCCCGTCACCGACCGGCCGCAGACGTTCGACGACCTCTCGCACCTCAGCGCCCTCGTGCGCTACGACGTCGAGCTGCATGGCGCGGGCGGTCTGCTCGCCGTCGACGACGTCCGCGACCTCGCGTGGGTGAGCGTCGACGGGCAGCCGGTCGGCACCGCCTCCCGGACGCGCCACGACCGCACCGTCCGGATCCCGGCCGGTGGCCTGCTCAGCATCCTCGTCGAAGACCAGGGTCGCGTGAACTACGACCATCGACTCGGCGAGGAGAAGGGGCTGCTCGGCGCGGTGACGCTCGACGGAGTGCCTCTGACCGGATGGCGCTCGACGCCGCTCGACGTCGCGGCCATCGCCGCGGAGCTCGGCGAACGATCGGGCGCCGACACCGCAGACGGACCGCGGGCGTGGGCCGGAGATTTCTCCCTTGAGGAGCCGAGCGACCTGTTCGTCGACACGTCGGAGTGGAGCAAGGGCTACGCGTTCGTCAACGGATTCTTCCTCGGCCGCTACTGGCGCAACGGGCCGCAGCGCACGCTGTACGTCCCCGCGCCTGCGACCCGCGCGGGTGCGAACCGTCTCGTCGTGCTCGAGCTGGAGAACCTCGTGGCACCGCGGGCGGCGTTCGTCAGCGCGCTGTCCCTCGGCGACACGGAGGAGTGACGGCGGCGTTCAGTCGCGGTACGTGTGCCAGAGCCCGGCGGACAACCGCTCGGCATCATCATCGTGGATGCGCTGCCAGTTCCGACCATTACGGGCGAAGGTGGCCCGCACACCGGCCGGCACCTCCGCCTGGTCGATCGGTTCAGCGAGCCACTCGCAGCGGCGGATGTGTACGAGGTCCGCGGCGGTGGCGTCCTCTCCGGGGTCATACTCCCAGGGGCCGGCAATGCGTCCGAGATAGGTCAGGCCGTCGACATCCCTCGTCCACACGAACGCACCGATGGGCGCCTTCGCGAACCGTTCGATACGCCATGCCAACCGGATGCCGGACTGCGCGTCCGCGGTGACCAACGCCTCGGCCAGTGAGTCTGGAGCCGGCTCCAGCCTGCCGCCGATGCCGCATATGCCGAGCTCGAGCGCCCGCTCCGGCCCCACGCCGCGGGGTACCGCATCGTCGCGCGAGCGCATCGGCGCGCGATAGACCGGCATCTCGCTCATCGAACCGGCACCAGCGTCGCCTCGATCGACGCACCATCGATCGCGACCCACATCATGGTGCAGACCGGCTGACGGCGGCGATCCGTGGGAGATCCGGGGTTCAGCAGCCGCATGCTCGCGCGCGACACGGTGTCCCAGGGGATGTGCGAGTGCCCGAAGACGAGCAGATCGACGCCGGCGAAGGCGGCGTCCATCCGCTCCTCCCTACCGGTGGCCGCACCGGTCTCGTGGATGACCGCGACGTCGACGTTCTCGACCGTGAACCGGGCGATCTCCGGCAGCCGTGCCCGCAGCTCGGGGCCGTCGTTGTTGCCGTAGACCCCGTGGAACGAGCGAGCCCGCGATTCGAGCAGGTCGAGCGTCGGCACGTCGACCCAGTCCCCCGCATGCACCACGATGTCGGCCTCGTCGACCGCCCGCAGGACGACGTCGGGCAATCGTCTCGCCCGCTTCGGCACGTGCGTGTCGGCGAGCAGCAGCATCCGCGTCGTCATCCTCGACACGCTAGCGGAGCATCGCACACAGCCAACACTCAGGAAGGCGTAAACTCGCCCGAGTCCCTGGCATCCAGGCACTGAACGGAGAAGCACCTTGAGCACTGCACCCGCGCCCGCGAATCCGCGCTCCCGCGTCATCACGGCCAGCCTCGTCGGCACCACGATCGAGTTCTACGACTTCTATGCGTACGCGACAGCGGCCGTGCTCGTGTTCCCCGTGCTCTTCTTCCCGACCGGCAACGACACGACCTCGCTGCTCGCCTCGTTCGGCGTGTTCGGCGCCGCGATGGTCGCCCGCCCGATCGGCGCCGTCGTGTTCGGGCACTTCGGCGACAAGTTCGGGCGCAAGGCGACGCTCGTCGCCTCCCTGCTCACGATGGGCATCGCCACGTTCCTGATCGGCGTGTTGCCGACCTATCAGCAGATCAACTGGTGGGCGGCACTCCTGCTCCTGGTCCTGCGCCTCGCGCAGGGCTTCGCGCTCGGCGGCGAGTGGTCGGGCGCCGCACTGGTCGCGACCGAGAACGCTCCGAAGGGCAAGCGCGCCTGGTACGGCACCTTCCCGCAGCTGGGCGCGCCGCTCGGCTTCATCATCGCGAACTTCCTGTTCCTCGGCATCAACTGGCTGCTGCCGCACTCCGAGAACCCGGCGCTGAAGTCCGAGGCGTTCCTGTCGTGGGGCTGGCGCATCCCGTTCCTGTTCTCCGCCGTCATGGTCATCATCGGCCTGTGGGTGCGCCTGCGACTCGTCGAATCGGACACCTTCAAGAACGCGGAGAAGAAGGGTGCCGTCCGCAAGCTCCCGCTGGCGACCGTCTTCCGCCACCACTGGTGGCACCTGATCCTCGGCACCTTCATCATGCTGGCGACCTACGTGCTCTTCTACCTGATGACGAACTTCACGCTCGCCTACGGCACCAAGGCGGCCTCGCTCGAGACGGCATCCGCCGCGGCCCAGGCTGCCGCCGAGGCCGCAGGGAAGGACTTCGACGCGTCGGCGTTCGCCGCCCAGTTCTATCCCGGACTCGGCTTCGGCTACACCGACTTCGTGCTGATGCAGATCGTCGGCGTCGTGTTCTTCGGCATCTTCACGCTGCTCTCCGGTCCCTTCGCCGACAAGTTCGGCCGCCGGAAGGTCCTGCTGGTGGTGACCGGGCTCATCATCGTGTTCGGCCTGAGCTTCAACCTGTTCCTGCTGCCGACCGCCGATCCGCGCCTGACCACGACTCTCGTGCAGGCGTTCCTCGTGATCGGGTTCATGCTGATGGGCGCGACCTTCGGGCCGATGGGCGCCCTGCTGCCCGAGCTGTTCCCGACGAACGTGCGCTACACCGGCTCGGCCATCTCGTACAACGTGTCGTCCATCCTGGGTGCCGCCGTGGCTCCGCTGATCGCGGTCTGGCTCTGGGAGCTCGGCGGCGGGGCTCCGTGGCTCGTCGGCCTGTACCTGTCGGCGATGGGCGTGCTGACGTTCGTGGCGTTGATCCTCTCGCCGGAGACGAAGGACCGCGATTTCGAGCAAGACCTCGGGGTCGCGGCGCCCGCCACGCGCTAGCCCGCGGCGACGGGGACACCGCCGGCGAGGAACGTCTCGATCGCGGTGATCGTCTCGGCGTTGTGGCGGTGCAGGATGCCACGGATGCCGACGGCCGCCGCACCCGCGATGGCCTCGGCGTGGTCGTCGATGAAGAACACGTCTTCCGGGGCGGCGCCGAGGCGTTCCAGAGCGAGCAGATACGCCTGCGGGTCGGGCTTGTTCACCCCTTGCTCATGGCTGTAGCAGATGGGGTCGAAGATCTCGGAGAAACCGAACCGGCGCTCCTCCTCCTCGCGCGCGCCGTCGGCGGAGTTCGACAGGATGGCGGTGCGCGCCCGACCACGGAGGGAGCGCGCGTACTCGATCAGCTCGGTGTTGCCGGTGCCGCAGTACGCGTCCCAGAAGTCCGCGCGCGTGGCTCCGAGCTGGTCGGGATCGAGTTCGAGAGCAGACCCGAGTCCCGACCAGAAGTCCTCGGCGTGACCGGTCGTCACATCGATCCGGGGCAGATCCGCGGCCTCGACACGGGCATCGACCTCGGCGCGCGAGATGCCGGCACGATCGGACCAGCGCTGCCACCACTGCTCCTGCCAGGTGTCGTCGTCGACGACCTCGAGCACGCCGCCGATGTCGAACAGGATCCATCTCACGTCAGCCATCCGGACACCCTAGAACGGGGCGCCGGGAGTCAGTACTCAGCCACGATGGTGCGAGCCGCGCCGTCCATGACCATCGTGCCGCCGTAGGGCAGGATCCACTGCGGGCGGGTGTGGCCGAACGGGACGCCGATGCAGACGACGGCATCCGGGTTGTAGCGGGCGACCTGATCGAGCACGGCATCCCGCTGCGCCGCGCGGAGGGAAGCCGCCTCCTCGGCCGAAGGGTGGAACTCGAAATCGCTGACCGGCGGGCGCGCGACGACCACACCTGACACCGCGCTCAGGATGCCCCGCTCCCCCAGTCCTCGCAGCCACCGGGCGACCCACCCGGCGGAAGGGCGCTCCTCGCTCGTCTCCAGCAGCAGGATCGCTCCGGTCAGCTCTTCAGCCGCGGGCAGGCGATCGGCGAGCGCGAGTCCGTCGACCACCTCGAGGCAACCGCCCCAGGTGCGCCCCTCCACGCGCTTCGCAGGACCGGCCCACGTCCACTCCTTGGTCGGGATACGGTCGCCGAACTCGGTGAGAGCGCGCGGATCGTCCCAGCGCCGCCCGACGTCCTCCGACTCCCCCGGCTCGGTGATGGCGAGGGGACCGCCGTCGAGCAGCAGCGCACGCAGCGACCGCAGGTGGATGTCATCCACGCCCGGTCCGGGGCCGAGATGCACCGCGGTGGAGCCTCCGTAGTACCCGCGGACGCCGAGGCCCCACAGCCAGTTGAGGATGTTCGTGTTGTCGCTGTAGCCGACGAACGGCTTGGGATCGGCAACAGGAAGCGCGGGGTCGAGATGCGGCACCACGAGGATCTGGTCGTCGCCGCCGATCGTGGCGAGGATGGCACGGATGCCGGGATCGGCGAAGGCCGCGTTCACATCCGCTGCGCGGGCCTCCGGCGGGGAATCCAGGAGGCGTGTCGTCGGGTACTCGACCGGGATCAGACCGGTGAGCTCCTCGAGTCGGCGCAGCGCCTGCTCATGCAGCGCCGGCGCGACGGCGGGCGCAGCGAACGCGGGCGAGAGGATGGCGACGCGGTCGCCGGGGACGAGCTTGGGTGCGGCCAGCATCCGTCCAGTCTGCCGGACTCGAAAGGTCAACATGGATTGACGGCGAGACGACGTCAATATAAGTTGACAGACAGGCGAAGAAGCAGACGAAGAGAGAGGAGCGCGGACATGAGCGCATCCACCGCCCAGGCGACCGACCCGGAAGGCGAGCCGCTGGCCGAGCTGCACCGGCTCGCCGGCATCCGCCAGGAGGTCGCCCGCGCCGAGGAGACCCAGGTGCGCCGAGCGCGGAACGCCGGCTACTCCTGGCAGGCGATCGCGAGCGCGCTGGGCGTGAGCAAGCAGGCCGCGCACCGGAAGTACGGGCGGCACTGAGGTCCGGGCACACAGCCCATCCACAGAATCCCCGCGCGCACGAAGTACGTTCTAAGTACCCTTCTCAGATCGAGGTCCCGCATGTCCCGCACGGCGACACCACGCCGCCGCGGACGCGGCGCGCAGCCCGAAGGCCCCCGCGCCACGTTCCGCCAGCTCCTCCCGTTCCTGTTCGAGCACAAGCGCACGCTGATCGTCGTCGCCGTGCTCAGCGTCGTCGGCGCCGCGACCTCGCTCGTGCAGCCACTGCTCGTCGGGCAGGTGATCGAGGCCGTGCAATCCGGCGGCACGCTGGGGGTCCTGGTCTGGCTCCTCGTCGGCTTCGTGATCGTGTCGTCGATCATCTCCGGCTTCCAGCACTACCTGCTGCAGCGCACCGGCACCGCCGTCGTGTACTCCAGCCGACGCAAGCTCATCGCGCGCATCCTGCATCTGCCGGTCTCGGAGTTCGACGCCCGCCGCACCGGCGACCTCGTCTCGCGCGTCGGCACCGACACCACCCTCCTCTACGCCGTGCTCACACAGGGGCTGGCGGATGCCGTGGGCAGCGCGGTCCTCTTCCTCGGCGCGCTCATCGCGATGCTCGTGATCGACCCGGTCCTGCTGCTGCTCATCGTCATCGTGATCGGCCTCTCGGTCGTGACGGTCGTACTGCTCAGCGGACGCATCCGCACCGCCTCCACCGCGCAGCAGGAGAAGGTGGGAGAGCTCGCCTCCGGCGTCGAGCGGGCGATCGGCTCGATCCGCACGGTGCGCGCGTCGGGTGCGACCGAGCGCGAGACCGCCGCCGTGTCGGAGCTCGCCTCCGACGCGTACGGCATCGGGGTGCGCATCGCGAAGATCTCCTCGCTCGTCGTCCCCGTCTCCGGCATCGCCCTGCAGCTGTCGCTCCTGGTCGTGCTGGGCGTGGGCGGCTTCCGCGTCGCGGCCGGCGTGATCTCGATCGCCTCGCTGATCGCGTTCATCATGTTCCTGTTCCTGCTGGTCATGCCGCTCGCCACGACGTTCGGTGCGATCACCTCGGTCAACCAGGCGCTCGGAGCGCTCGGACGCATCCAGGAAGTGCTCGATCTGCCGACCGAGACCCAGGACGACGAGAAGATCGCGGCGTCCCTTCGACAAGCTCAGGGACCCAGGGAAGCTCAGGGGCCCAGGGAGAGTCAGGGACCCACCCCTCAGCCCGTCGGCGATGCCGAGCCGGCGATCGATTTCCGGGACGTGCGCTTCCACTACCCCGCCAACGTCGTCGCCGCCCGGCAGGCGGCAGCGAGGGAGGCGCGGAACCTGCTCGCCGACGCCCACCTCGAACAGGCGGATGCCGAGCCGGCCGCGACACCGGACCACGAGGTCCTACGGGGCGTGTCCTTCATCGTGCCGCGCGGCGCACGCGTTGCCCTCGTCGGACCGAGCGGCGCCGGCAAGAGCACGATCCTGTCGCTGGTCGAGCGCTTCTACGACCCGACCGGCGGCTCGATCCGGCTGCACGGCCACGACGCCCGCACGTACCCGCGTGACGAGCTCCGCGCGCAGTTCGGCTACGTCGAGCAGGATGCTCCCACCCTCGCCGGAACGCTGGCGGAGAACCTGCGCCTCGCAGCCCCCGACGCCTCAGACGCCGACTGCGAGCGCGTGCTGCGTGCGGTCAACCTCGGCGACGTGCTCGAGCGCAATCCGCTCGGACTCGAGGCCCCCGTGGGTGAGGACGGCGTGATGCTCTCCGGCGGCGAGCGCCAGCGCCTCGCGATCGCGCGTGCGCTGCTGACGAACGCGCCGATCCTGCTCCTCGACGAGTCGACCTCGTCACTCGACGGCGTCAACGAGCAGCGGATGCGGGAGGCCATCGACGCCGTGTCGACGGATCGCACGCTCGTCGTGATCGCGCATCGCCTCTCGACCGTCGTCGACAGCGACCTGATCGTCGTGCTGCAGGACGGCGTCGTCGTCGGGCAGGGAACGCATGCCGAGCTCGTGGAGTCCACCCCGCTGTACCGCGACCTCGCGCGCCACCAGCTGCTGGCCTGAGCCCTTCGCGCCCTTCGACGAGCCCCGGGGCGTTTCGTCTCGCAAGCTCGCTCAACGACCGGGATGCAGACAGACGCGAAGGCGGGACACCGGAGACACACTCAGCCATGGGTTCGTCTCTGACGTCCCGCCTTCGCGGGTTCGACCGGCCGCGGAGGCCGGAAGGGGAGGTGCCGACTCCCCCGAGTCGGCACCGGTCTGGGGCTACGCCTTCGCGAGGCGGTAGCGCAGCGAGGCGAGCTCGGCGCGCAGGGCCGCGGGGACCTTGTCGCCGAAGGTGTCGTAGAACGCCTCGGTGAGGTCGGCCTCGGTCTTCCAGGCCTCGGCGTCGACGGAGAACAGCTCGTCGAGGTCGGCGGCGGGGATGTCGAGACCGTCGAGGTTGAGGTCCTCCGGGCGAGGCAGGCGACCGATCGGGCTGTCGACCGCGGGCACGTCACCCGCGATGCGGCGGATGATCCAGTCGACGACACGCGAGTTGTCGCCGAAGCCGGGCCACAGGAACCGGCCGTCGTCGCCGCGACGGAACCAGTTCACCTGGAAGATGCGCGGTGCACGGTCGAAGCGCAGGCCACGACCGACCTTCAGCCAGTGACCGAAGTAGTCCGCCATGTTGTACCCGCAGAACGGCAGCATCGCGAACGGGTCACGACGAAGCTCTCCGACCTTGCCCTCGGCAGCGGCCGTGCGCTCGGACGAGATGTTCGAGCCGAGGAAGACGCCGTGGGTCCAGTCGGTCGCCTCGACGACGAGCGGGACGTTGCTGGCGCGGCGTCCGCCGAAGAGGATGACGTCGAGCGGCACGGCCTGCTCCCAGTCCTCGGAGATCTGCGGGCACTGCGCCGCAGACACCGTGAAGCGCGAGTTAGGGTGCGCCGCCGGACGATCGGAGTCGGGCGTCCAGTCGTTGCCCTCCCAGTCGATCAGGTTCGCGGGCGCCTGCTCGGTCAACCCCTCCCACCACACGTCGCCGTCCGGGCGGAGCGCGACGTTCGTGAAGATCGTGTTGCCCCACAGCGTCTCGACCGCGGTGACGTTGGTCGACTCGCCGGTGCCGGGAGCGACGCCGAAGAAGCCGGCCTCGGGGTTGATCGCCCACATGCGGCCGTCCTCGCCGGGACGGATCCAGGCGATGTCGTCGCCGAGGGTCTCGACCTTCCAGCCGGGGATCGTCGGACGCAGCATCGCGAGGTTCGTCTTGCCGCACGCGGAGGGGAACGCCGCGGCGACGTGGTACGCCTTGCCCTGCGGGTCGATCACGCGGATGAGCAGCATGTGCTCGGCGAGCCAGCCCTCGTCACGGGCGATCACCGAGGCGATGCGCAGCGCGAAGCACTTCTTCGCGAGGATCGCGTTGCCGCCGTAGCCGGAACCGAAGGAGTAGACCTCGAGCGTCTCGGGGAAGTGCACGATGTACTTCTCGTCGTTGCACGGCCACTCGACGTCCTGCTCACCGGGGGCGAGCGGTGCGCCGACGCTGTGCACGGTCTTCACCCAGGGCGCGCCGTCAGCGATCCGACTCGTGACGGCTTCGCCGACGCGGGTCATGATGCCGATGGAGGCCACCGCGTAGGCGCTGTCGGTGACCTGTACGCCGATGTGGGAGAGCGGTCCGCCGACCGGGCCCATCGAGAACGGAACGACGTACATCGTGCGCCCGCGCATCGAGCCCTCGAAGATCTCGTTCATCTTGGCGTGCATGTCGGCGGGGGCGGCCCAGTTGTTCGTGGGGCCGGCATCCTCTTCGCGCTCCGAGGCGATGTACGTGCGTCCCTCGGTGCGGGCGACGTCGCTCGGGTGCGACCGGGCGAGGTAGGAGCCGGGACGCCATTCGGGGTTGAGCTTGATGAGCTTGCCCTCGGTGACGAGACCACGCAGGAGCCAGTCGTTCTCGGCCCGCGAGCCGTCGACCCAGTGCACGTAGTCGGGCTGGGTGAGGGCGCGGATCTCCTCGACCCAGGCCACCAGCTCGGCCATCGCGGGAGTGTCATACGTCGGTGCCGCACCGAACGTGCGCTCTGCGGCGACGGGTGACGTGCGAGGGGTGATGACTTCGGCCATGGCCATGACTGCTCCTTCGAAGTGTGGGGCGTTGCATCCATCTTCTTCCGACTCGGGAGGTATTTTCGGACGAAACGGGCGATAAGAATCCGAATTCTTTCGCTAGACTCAAGGAATGGCGTCCTCCGGCATCCATCTCACGACCCTCGGTCACCGCATCCGTCATCACCGACTGGAGAACGGGTTCACGCTCGACGAACTCGGTGCGCTCGTCGGCGTCGCCGGCTCCCAACTGAGCCTCATCGAGAACGGCAAGCGCGAGCCGAAGCTGTCGCTGCTCCAGGCGATCGCCCAGGCGACCAGCACCCAGGTGACCGACCTCATCTCCGGCGAGCCGCCGAACCGGCGCGCGGCGCTCGAGATCGAGCTCGAACGCGCGCAGGAGAGCCCCGTGTTCCGGCAGCTCGGCGTCGCGCCGATCCGCGTCACGAAGGGCACGAGCGACGAGACGATCGAGTCGATCCTCGGTCTGCACCGCGAGCTGCAGCGTCGCGAGCGCGAGGCCATCGCCACCCCCGAGGAAGCACGCCGCGGCAACACCGAGCTGCGACTGCGGATGCGCGCGCAGAACAACTACCTGCCCGACATCGAGAAGCTCGCCGAGAAGCAGCTGAAATCCGCCGGGCACGTCCAGGGCGCGCTGACGCACCGCACCGTGAGCATCATGGCCGAGAAGCTCGGCTTCGAGCTGATCTACGTGAACGACCTCCCCCATTCCACGCGTTCGGTCACCGATCTCGAGAACGGGCGCATCTACCTTCCGCCCGCGTCGATCCCCGGCGGACACGGTCTGCGCTCGATGGCGCTGCAGGCCATGGCGCACCGGCTGCTCGGGCACACTCCGCCGACCGACTACGCGGACTTCCTGCAGCAGCGCCTCGAGATCAACTACTTCGCGGCGTGCTGCCTGATGCCCGAGACCGCGTCGGTCGCGTTCCTCCAGCAGGCGAAGAAGGACCGCAACCTCGCGGTCGAGGACTTCCGCGACGCCTTCGGCGTGACGCACGAGGCTGCCGGGATGCGCATGACCAACCTCGTCACGCAGCACCTCGGGATGCCGCTGCACTTCCTGCGCGTGGATGCGACCGGTGCGATCACGCGTGTCTACGAGAACGACGACCTGCCGCTGCCGATGGATGTCACGGGTGCGGTCGAAGGACAGCGCGTGTGCCGGAAGTTCCAGGCGCGGGCCGCTTTCACCCAGCAGAACCGCACGACCGAGCACCACCAGTACACCGACACCCCGTCCGGCACGTTCTGGTGCTCGACGCAGACGGGCTCATCGAGCGACGGCGAGTTCTCCATCACGGTCGGCGTGCCCTTCGACGATGCGCGCTGGTGGCGAGGCCGGGAGAGCGTGGACCGGGCCGTGTCGACGTGCCCGGACGAGGCCTGCTGCCGCCGGCCGTCGAACGACCTGGCCGAGCGCTGGAGCGGGAAGGCGTGGCCGAGCGCGCGCGTGCACACGCACATGTTCTCGCCGCTCCCCCGCGGTGCGTTCCCCGGCGTGGACGACAACGAGGTCTACAACTTCCTGGGTCGGCACGCCAGCGAGTGACCGGGGCTCAGCTCTCCGTGAAGCGCTCGAAGCGGGCGAGTGCGGCCATCGCGGCGTCGGCATCGACTGGTGCCGTGAAGTACTCCGGCGGCACTCCTCTGCTGGCGGTCGCGTGCATCCAGCATCCGATCACGCGGCCCTGCTCGACGAGCGTGGCACGCACCATCCCGTTCTTCCCCGGCCCGACTGTCGCCAGGTGCTCCGGCGCGCAGACGGTCGTGCGGTCGGCGTAGGAGAGGTAGTACTCGTCGAAGGCGCCAAGCGCGATGACGGATGCCGCCCCCGCGGCGCGACGCGGACGCTCGGGCGCCACGAACAGGCCGTCGGCGACCTCCTCCACGCGTCCCGCGGCACGCTCCGCCGCCTCCCGGGACTGGCCGAGCGTGAGGCCGGACCACCAGGCGAAGTCGGCGACACCCGCAGGCCCGTGGCCCGTGATGTACCGGACGAACAGCTCGGCGAGCGGATCGTCGGGGTGCGCGTGCTCGCGGATGTGGTCGTCGACGAGCACGAAGCGCTGCTCACGGGTCACGCCGTCGCGAGGGACGACCGGCCCCTGGCAGATGAGCCCGTCGATCGTCAGCACGAACAGCAGGTGGAGGCCCCGCTGGCCGGTGGGGTCGATGCCGACGCCCTCGAGGATCTCGAAGACCTCGGCGCGGGTGCGTCCGCCGTCGTGCAGCGCCGGAGTGAGCGTGCGCACGGCGAGGGCGACCATGTCGTCGTCGATCCCGAGATCCCGGTGCCGCCCCGCCGCCTGCTGCCGCTGTCGCGCCGCCGTCACCGAGAGCACCCAGCCGAGGTCGCGTGCCGGCAGCGTGTGGAGGGTGCCCCGCATCGGCCACGCCCGCACGATGTCGCCGGCATCGAATGCCCGGTCCACGTCGCGCATCCGCAGCTCGCCCCGCGTGCGCAGGGCGAGCGCCCAGCGCCCGGCGGTGAAGTCCTGGCTCTGCACGGCGAGCATATGGTGCGCGGCATCCGCCACCGTCTTCGCCGGCGCGGTGAGCCGGTGCGATCGGAGACGCTCGGCCAGCAGGGTCGCGGTCTTCATGAGCCCATCATGCCGGGCGCCGCCGACGTCGCGCACCTGCGGTGGGATCAGGAGTGCAGTGTCACCTCTCGACGCGCCGGAAGCACGACGGGGTGCGAGCCCGCCATCACCTCGAGGACGCGGATCACCTGGCACGAGTAGCCGAACTCGTTGTCGTACCAGACGTAGAGGATCAGGGTGTTCTCCTCGGCGACCGTCGCCAGTCCGTCGACGATGCCGGCGCGGTGCGAGCCGACGAAGTCGGTCGACACGACCTCGGGCGACTCGACGTAGTCGATCTGCTGCCGCAGCTTCGAATGCAGCGAGACGCGGCGCAGGTAGTCGTTGACCTGCTCCTTCGACACCGGACGCTCTGTCGTGAGGTGGAGCACCGCGAGCGAGACGTCGGGGGTGGGCACCCGGATCGAGCTGCCGGTGAGCCTGCCCTCCAGCTGCGGAAGGGCCTTGGCCACGGCCTTCGCCGCTCCGGTCTCGGTGATGACCATGTTCAGCACCGCCGAGCGGCCCCGCCGGTCGCCCTTGTGGAAGTTGTCGATCAGGTTCTGGTCGTTCGTGAACGAGTGCACGGTCTCGACGTGGCCGCGCACGACGCCGTAGGCCTCGTCGATCGCCGCCAGGACCGGCGTGATCGCGTTCGTCGTGCACGACGCGGCCGACACGATGCGGTCGTCGGCATCGATCGTATGGTCGTTGATGCCGTGCACGATGTTCTTGAGCGGCCCCTTGCCGGGCGCCGTGAGCAGCACGCGGGCGACGCCCTTCGCCTCGAGGTGCTGCGAGAGCCCGGCCTCATCGCGCCAGCGCCCCGTGTTGTCGACGACGATCGCGTCGTGGATGCCGTAGGCCGTGTAGTCGACGGATGCCGGAGCATCGGAGTAGATCACCTGGATGCGCGTGCCGTTGGCGATGATCTGCTCGGCCTCCTCGTCGACCGTCACCGAGCCCGCGAAGCGCCCGTGCACCGAGTCGCGCAGCAGCAGGGACGCACGCTTGATCAGATCGTTCTCGGACCCGCGCCGAACGACGATCGCACGCAGGCGCAGGCCGTTGCCGCCGCCGGTGTGGGCGATGAGGATGCGGGCGAGCAGACGCCCGATCCGTCCGAAGCCGTAGAGCACCACGTCGGTGGGCGCTGCGGCCACCGCGCCGACGGCGGGTGCGAGCGCTTCCGCGACGTAGGTCTCGAGGGGCTGACCGCTCTCGGCATGCCCGGAGACCAGTCGCGCGACGTCGAGGGACGAGGCGCCGGGAGCCAGCTCATGGATGGCCTGCAGGACGGCGAGGCTGTCTTCGAGACGCAGCTGCTCGTGACCGAGCTGGGCGACGCGCTCGTGCACCTCGACGAGTCCCGTGGCGGAGAGTCCGAGCAGGCGGTGGCCGTGCAGCGACGTCACCACGTCGTGTTCGCGCCTGAGTGCGCCGATCAGCGGGATCATCCGCTCGGCCAGCTCTTCTCTCGCCGTCCAGTCGTCGTGGGGTGCGACGGAATCGTTCATCTGCGTCCTTGCATGTGTGAGCGCGCCGAGATCGCCGGCGCGCGAGGTTGCCGGGTGATTCGGGGGATGCCACCAGCGTACGCGTGGTCGGCGGCGGCATCCGAATCGAGGGTCATCGGCCGTCCCCGGAGAGGCCCTTTTGTGTCTACACTGGTGGAATAATGAGTGAAGATCCTTACGGCGACGGCGCCGACCTGATCATCCGCGGCGGACGCGTGCACACCTTCGATTCCGCCGACACCCTCGCCAGCGCCGTCGCGGTGCGCGGCGGACGGATCGTCGCGACGGACGCGGATGCCGAAGCGATGGGAGCCCGCGAGACGATCGAGCTCGACGGGCGCACCGCCATCCCCGGCATCAACGACGCGCACCTGCATGCCGCCTGGCTCGGAGCCCGCTGGCCGCACCTGTTCTTCTCCGACACCCCGCCGGAGCAGCAGCCGTCCGGGCGGCTGGTGTCGACGGCCGCCGAACGCCGCGCCGCTCTGCAGCAGGCGTGGCGGCTGCTCGCCGAACTCGGGATCACCAGCTATACGGAGCCGGGCATCGGACCAGGCGAAGACGACGGCGAGACCGGATGCTTCGGCACCGACATGCTCTCGACCTACATCGATCTGCACCGCGCCGGGGCGCAGACCTCGCGGGTGACGATGCTCCGGCTGTTCGGCACCATCGACGGCGAGAGCAGGCTCGACGACTTCGAGCGCGGCATCCGCACACCCGTTCCGGCGACCGACCCTGGCTGGTTGGCGATCACCGGCGTGAAGATCTTCGCCGACGGCATCCCGCCCATGGCGACGGCGTGGGTCGACGAGCCGTACACCGACGGCACGACCGGCGGCCTGCTCACGCGTGGCGGCCACGACCCGCTCTCCGCCTTCCAACGGATGCTGGAACTCGCGGCATCGCTCGGACTGCAGATCGCGGTGCATGCCACGGGCGACCGTTCGATCACGGAGTTCGTACGGGTGCTCGAGCGGTCCAGCGGGCACCCGGCACCTCCCGCGCCGCACTATGTGGTGCACGGCGACCTCGCGACCCTCGAGCAGATCGAGCGCATGCGGCGGCTGGGGGCGGGGTTCGCCGTGCAGCCGCTGATCGCCGCGCACACGCACAGTTGGGCCCGCGCTCAGCTCGGCGCGGAACGGCTCGCGACCGCCTGGCCGCTGGCGGAGATGCTCGCCTCCGGCGTGCTGACCACGATCACGAGCGACGCCCCGATCGCCACGCCGGACTGGCGGCGAGGCCTCGATGCCTCGCTCGACCTGCTCGCCGCGGCCGGAACTCCGGACGCTGCCCGCACGCGTCGGGCGCTGCTGCGGACGATGACCGTGGACGCGGCGCGTCAGGACGGCGCTCTGACGTGGAAGGGCTCCCTCGAGACCGGCAAGGTCGCGGACCTCACGATCCTCGACGAGGACCCGCTCGAGCCGGGTCGCGCGTTCTCCTCCGCCGAAGTCGCGCGCACGATCGTCGACGGCCGGACGGTCTTCGCTCGGGACTGAGCAGGTTCGGGACTGAGCACGTTCGAGGGACGGAAACGGCGGGCGGCATGTTCACGCATGCCGCCCGCCTCTGATCCCCCTCGGACCAGTCCCTGCCCCGGCGCCGCATGAGCGGGCGCCGGGGCAGAGCTCATACCGCGGCGGCCAGCAGCACCCGCGGGCTGCCGGGGAGCGCGACCTTGTCGCGCACCTTCCATCCGGCGTCGTTCAGCCATCCGCGCACCTGCGCCTCGGGATACACGATGGTGCCGTCGATCACGAGGTACTCCCCCGCGTGCAGGGCGTCGATGCCGCGCTGGTCGACATCGTCATCGAGGAAGAAGTCAAGCACCGTCAGAGTCGCGCCGTCCACCGCGGCCGCCCGCAGATTGCGGAAGATCTGGGCGTTCTCCTCCGCGCTGAAGCGGTGGATCACGTGGTTCGCATAGACCAGGTCGTACTCGCCCTGCGGCGTCGCCGTGGCGGTGTCGCCGACCTCGACGGCCGTGCGATCGGTGACGCCTGCGGCCTCCACCGCTTCGGCGATCCCGTCTTCGAACCCCGGGGCGTAGACGAACGTGGTGTGCAGCCCGGGGTTCTTCGCCATCACCGAGAGGGCGAACTCGGCAGAGAGTCCACCGAAGTCGAGCGCTCGGGTGGCGCCGGCCAGGTCGAGGTGTCGCCCGAATTCCTGCGCATGGAGACGGTTGTACGTCATGACGCCGGCCATGAACGTCGCCCAGCGCGGGTCGTCCATCTGCAGGTCACCGGGTTCTGTGGTGTCGACCGTGTGGCCGAACTGCAGCCAGTGCGGATAGCTGATCTCGCCGAGGAAGGTGAGGAAGGGAGCGAGGTCGACCTGCGAATCGGCACCGGTGAGGTACGCCGCGGCGTCGTCAGCCACGGTGTAGCGCGCATCGGTGCGCACGAGCAGGCCTTTCGCCGCCATCGCGTCGGCGAGGATGCGGGCGATGCGCTCACTCACACCGCTGCGCACGGCGATCTCCTCGACGGTGTCGGCGCCGTCGGCGATCGCGGCGAAGAGCCCGATGCGGCTGGCTTCGAAGAGCTGCTTCGAGGCCATGTAGCCGGTCGCGATGTCGAGGATGCGCGCGGCATCGGGGGTGGAGGTGGTCGTCATGGTTCTGCCTTTCCTGGGGTGATCCGCAGTTGTGCTGCGTGTGTCTGCGTCTGGGAGATGGAGCGTCGGCGCTAGGCCGTCAGGAAGCTCTGCACGGCGGTGCGGAACTCGGTGGTGTGCAGAGCCGTGACATGGTCGCCGGGGACCCGCATCGCTCGCGCGTCCGGCAGCAGCGCGGCGAGCGCGTCGATGCCGTCGGACATCGTGTCGTGCACGCCTCCGACCAGGAGCACCGGCATCTCCGGGCCGCGCGCCTCGGGCGCGAACGGCTCTGCGGCCAGTCCCTCGATCAGATCGAGCAGCTGCGCCGGCCGGGCTCCGGGCGACGACACCATGTGCACGATCATCGCCGTGAGCGGGTCCTGCGGGGCGGGTCCGCCGCCGATCGCTGCCCTCGCTGCCGCAAGGTCGAGATGACCGAACGGCTCCGCGGCACTGAGCCCGCCGAGCACCAGGCGTCGCACCTGCACGGAAGGATGCTGCGCCAGACCCCAGGCGAGACGTGCCCCGAGCGAGTAGCCGACGAGGTCGATCTCCTGATCCCCGACCGCGAGCGCAAGCGCATCGATCACCGCCGATGTGGGCGCAATCCCTGTCGCAGGGCTTCGGCCATGCGCGGGGAGGTCGATCACGACCCGCGGACGATCGGCGAAGACCCCCGCCCACTCTGCATCCGGCCAATCCTGCTTCCCGCGCGACGCGAGGCCATGGAGGAAGACGACAGGCCGGCCGGAGCCGCGGTGTCGGTCGGCGTGCAGGGAGATGGTCACGGCGCGCCGTCCTCTCGGATCGGGCGCGTCGCCGTCAGCGGAGTCGCGCCAGGAACTGGTCGATATAGGTCTCGTAGTCGGCGATGCGTTCGCCGTCCGGGTACATCAGGTTGATGACGGTCGCTCCGACCGCGACCGAGATATACTCGTTCGCTCGGGCGCCGAAGTCCTGGTCGAGGATCGCGCCCTCGTCGCGCGCGGCTTCCATCCGCTCGATGAGTGACCCCCGCCAGGCAGCGAGGTGGCTCCGGTACAGGTCCGCGAGCGACTCGTTCGCCATCGCGTACTCCCACAGGGCGAGCAGCACCCGACCCGCGGCGATCTGTGCCTGATCGCGCGGGATCGTGGCCTCCAGGAATCCCCGCAGCGCGGCATCCGCCGTCGTCGGCTCCTCGCCTGCGGCCTGAACGCCCTCCGACATCTGCTGCAGGATCGTCTCGAAGGTCGCGGCGACGATGCTCTCCTTGCCGGGGAAGTAATGCTTCAACGCTCCGTTGGCGAAGCCCGCCTCGGCGGCGATGCTGCGCATCGTCGCCGCTTCGAAGCCACCCTTGAGGATGATGCTCTTCGCCACCTCGACGATGTCCCGTCGACGCTGGTCGTGATCGATGATCTTCGGCATGGAGTCCTTCCGGCCGGTCGTGGACGACGCGATGATCCGGCCTGGAGCTACCGTACCGCCGCATCGCGCACCTCCCGGAGAGCGAGCCACCCGGCACGTCGTTCGCGCTGAGCGACGGGGTCGGCGACCGGCGAGGCCAGGCGCAGCCGCTCGGAGTACGGATGCTGCGGCGATCGCGTCACCTGCTCCCCGTCGCCGATCTCCACGATCTCGCCGCGGTACATCACCGCGACCCGGTGGCAGACGCGGCGGACGACGCCGAGGTCGTGGGACACGAAGAGATACGCGACGCCGGTGTCTCGCTGCAGCTCGATGAACAGGTCGAGGATCGTCGCCTGCGTCGTGAGGTCGAGAGCGCTCACCGGCTCGTCGCACACGATGAGGCGCGGACCGCGCACCAGCGCCCGGGCGATCGCGATCCGCTGGCGCTGTCCGCCGGAGAATTCGCTCGGGTAGCGGTCCATGACCGATTCGGGCAGCCGCACACGGTCGAGCATCTCCCGCACCTTCGACTCGGCCGCCTTCGCCCCGATGCCGGTGGTGAGGAGGGGCTCGGCGAGGATGTCGCCGATGGTCATCGCCGGATTCAACGATCCGTACGGGTCCTGGAAGACCACCTGCACGTCATCGGCGAGTCGACGCCGGGCCCGGCGGCCGAGACCGCTGATCTCCTGCCCTTCGAACCGGATGCTGCCGCTGGTGACCGGCGCGAGTCCCAGGATGGCCTTGCCGAGGGTCGACTTCCCCGATCCGGACTCGCCGACGAGCCCCAGGCATTCGCCCGGCGCGATATCGAGCGAGATGCCGTCGAGAGCACGGAAGGCACGGCGTCCGTGGCCGTAGTCGACGACGAGATCGTTCACTTCGAGCAGCGCGGTCATGCCGTCACCTCCGTGGTCTGCACGGCCGGGCCCACGGCGCGGTCGAGTTCGGCGCGACCGGCGACATCGTCGAGCGACGCCGAGATGAGTGCGCGCGTGTAGTCGGCGGCTGGTGTCGCGAAGAGGTCGTCGACCGGGCCGGCTTCGACGATCTCGCCGTCGCGCATCACGATGACGCGATCGCAGATGTCGGCCACGACGCCGAAGTTGTGGGTCACGATGAGCAGCGCCATCCCGTACTCCGCCTGCAGTTCGCGCAGAAGCTCGAGCACCTCGGCCTGCACGGTGACGTCGAGCGCGGTCGTCGGCTCGTCGGCCACGAGCAGCGAGGGCTTTCCCGCGATCGCACCGGCGATCAGGACACGCTGGGCCATGCCACCGGAGATCTGGTGGGGGTAGCTGCGCAGGACGCGGGCCGGATCGGTGAGCCCGACACGGACGAGCATGGCTCGAGCGCGCTCCTTCGCCTCTGCCCGGCTCAGGCCATGGGTCCGCCGGAGCGGCTCGATGAGCTGGTGGCCGATCGTGTAGGACGGGTCGAGGTTGCTCATCGGCTCCTGCGGCACGTACCCGATCTCTCGCCCGAGCAATGCGTGGCGCTGCTTCCCGGTCGCACGGCTGACGTCCTTGCCGCCCACCCAGATCGCGTCGGCCGTCGCGCGTCCTGTCGAGGGCAGCAGGTCGAGCACAGAGAACACGGTCTGCGACTTGCCGGACCCGGACTCCCCCACGATCCCGACGACCTCGCCCGGCGCGATGTCGAGGGTGACACCGTGCACGACCTCGGTCTCTCCGTTCGGCGTCGCGTGCGCGACGCGGAGGTTGTCGATGCGGAGCGCGGCGTGCGCGGCTTCGTGCTGGGCGCTGCCCGTGGCCGGGGTCGATGGCGCAGCGGCGACGGCATCCGCCTTCCGACGCGACGCCCGTGGGGTGCGTACCTGCACGAGTTCCGCGAGGGTCGACCCCATGATGGCCAGCACCGCGATGGTCAGCCCGAGCGCGGCCGACGGCCAGAGCAGCATGAGCGGGTAGGTGAGCATGAGCCGGAAGCCCTCGAGCATCATCGCGCCCCAGCTGGGGACGTTCGAGTCGCCGATGCCGAGGAACTGGAGCCCGGCCTGCATACCCATCGCGATGCCGGCGGTGAGCGCCGTCTGGATGATCACGGGCGGGTAGACGGCCTTGATCACGTGGCGGAAGATGATGCGCGCATCCGACAGTCCCGAGACACGGGCGGCGTCGATGTAGGGCTCGCCCCGCACCGCGAGCGTCTGCGAGCGCGAGATGCGGAAGTAGCCGGGCACCATGAACACGCCGACGGTGGCCATGAGCACCTCGAAGTTGTTGCGGCTGCCCGCGGCGACCACCAGCAGGATGATCATGCCCGGGATCGACTGCAGCGCATCGCTGATCCACGTCGCGACGCGATCGAAGAAGCCACCGAAGTAGCCGGCCGCGACGCCGGTCGGCACGCCGAGCACGAGCGCGGTGACGACCGTGATGAGCGCCCCCCACAGTGTGGTGCGGGTGCCGTAGATGAGCCGGGACAGGATGTCGCGTCCGGTCGAGTCCCCGCCGAGGAGGTGTTCCGGGCCCGGCG
The DNA here is from genome assembly GCF_040267695.1 of Microbacterium sp. A8/3-1. Classification (NCBI taxonomy): domain Bacteria; kingdom Bacillati; phylum Actinomycetota; class Actinomycetes; order Micrococcales; family Microbacteriaceae; genus Microbacterium; species Microbacterium sp. A8/3-1. The sequence goes on from NZ_CP158357.1 coordinate 1,498,855, forward strand.
CGGCCTTCGCTGCGGCGAGGTCGACGAAGTTCGGATCCATGGGCGCGAGGAGCGGGGCGAGGACCCCGACCAGCACGACGGCCGCGAAGATCGCCAGCGGGATCCAGCCCCCGGGGTGGCGGAGGAAGCGGCGGAACAGGCCGGACCGGCGCTTCTGGGCCGCCCTGTCGAAGGCGACGCGGATGTCTGTCGTGGTCATGCGACGCGCACCTTCGGGTTGATCCAGCCGAGCACGAGGTCGAGCAGGAGGTTGATGAGGACGACGAAGACGATCGAGATCACGGTGATGCCGAGCAGCATCGGGATGTCGCCGTTCTGCGAGGACTGGTTGGTGAGCTGCCCGAGACCCGGGAGACTGAAGATCTGCTCGACCACGATCGCGCCGGAGAGCAGCCCGACGAACATCAGGGCGATCACCGTGAGGGCGGCGGGCGAGGCGTTGCGCAGGATGTGCAGGTTGACCCTGGCGGACGACAGGCCGCGACTGCGGAGGGTTCGGACCCAGTCCTGCCGGCTCTGCGCGATCACTGCGTTGCGGAGCTGCTCGGCGACGGCGACGATGCCGCCGAGGGCGAGCGAGATGGCAGGCAGCGTGATCGAACGGAGCCACCCGTCGACGGACTGCGTCGGCGGGACGTAGCCGACGGCCGGGAACCACTTGAGCTGGACGGCCAGCCACATCACCAGCACGAGGCTCACCCAGAAGCCGGGGAGGGCGAAGAGCACGACGGAGATCCCCTTGATCCCCCTGTCGAACCAGGTGCCGGGTCGGAGACCGGTGATCATCCCGAAGGCGACGCCGATCACCGCAGTGATGAGGGTCGCGAACGTGACCACCGAGAGGGTCACCGGGACCTTGACGGCGAGCTGCTCGGAGACCGGTTGGAAGTTGCGCCAGGAGACGCCGAAATCGAGCTGCGCCGCCTGCGAGAGCCAGTCCCAGAACTGCACGAGCAGCGGACGGTCGAGCCCGATCTTCTCGGCGAGCGCGGCCTGCTGCGCCGGGCTCGCCGTGGTGCCGAGGAGCGATGCCGTCGGATCGCTGATCGCGAGGTGGGCGAGGAAGAAGGTGCCGATCGAGACCGCGATGAGCAGAACCAGACCGGACAGCACGCGCTTCGCCGTGAACAGGAGCATGGGGACCTCTCGGGTCGGAGGGGAAGGATGCCGGGGCGGTCGGTGTCGCGACCGCCCCGGTGGGTTTCAGCCCTGGGAGATATAGCGCAGTGTCGGGAACATCATCCCCACGACCGGCTGCAGCTGGATGCCGGTCGCCGTGTAGTAGGTGTTGTTCGCCTGATACCAGACCGACCACCACGCCTGATCGACGAGGGCCTTGTTCAGCTCTTCGATTGCCGCGGTCTGCGCGTCGCCGCGTTCGGTCTGCACCTTCTCGACGAGCGGAGCGATGACGTCGTTCTTGGCGTAGTCGGGCTCGGGGTTGAACCACTGCACGCTGGTGACCTGTCGAGCCACCGTCGCGACGTCGTTCCCGTCCATCGCGAGGAAGGAGATGAACATCGGATAGTTCGGCGCGTTCAGCTGGTAGTCCGGCATCTGCATGTTGTCCCAGGTCACCGTGACCCCGAGCTCCTTGAGCGCCTGCTCGGCGGATGGCTTCCACATCTCGAAGATCGGCGACATGGGCATCGAGATCGCGAAGCCGTCGGGGTAGCCGGCGTCTGCCAGCAGCTCCTTGGCCTTGTCCATGTTGTACGCGTAGGTCTCGTTCAGCGCCGGATCGTTGATGTCACCGCCGTCGGGGAAGACCTGGTTGGTGGCGACTCCCGCACCGCTGCCGACGGCGGCGAGGACCGCGGCGCCGTCGAAGGCGTAGTTGAGGGCCTGGCGCACCTCGAGCTTGCCGAGGGGCTCGCTCTTGGCACCGGTGTGATCCGTGATCACGAGGCCCGCCCAGCCGGACACGCGCTGGGCGACGTTCCACCCCTGCTGCTCCGCCTGCTCGAGATTCGCCACATCCCCGTACTGGACGTTGATCTGGCCGCTGAGCATCGCGTTGTGACGGGCGGTGGCGTCGGTGATCGGGAAGATCGACAGCTCGGAGAACGGGTACGTCTCGGCATCCCAATAGTCAGCGGTCTTGGTGAAGTGGTACTCCGCGCCGGCGATGCTCGTGGTGCTGTCGAGCACGTACGGGCCGGAGCCGATCGGCTCCTTGCCGAGAGTGCCCGCTTCGATGGACGCCGGCGACATCACGTAGCTGCGGCCGAGGCCCATCAGGTACAGGATCGTGTCGTCGCGCTGCGTGAGCCGGATGCTGATCGTGTCGTCGTCGACCTTCTCGAACGAGGCGACGTTGAGGTACGCCTCGCCGGAGCGCGGGCCGGCCTTGAGATACTCGAGGCTCTTCACGACGGCGTCTGCGTCGACCGGGGTTCCGTCGCTGAACACCGCGTCGGTCCGGATGTCGAGGTCGATGCTCAGATCGTCGTCGGCGACGGTCCATTCGGTCGCGAGCGACGGGATGGGCGCTCCGTCCGCGTCGAGTGCGATCAGCGCGTCGTAGACCGCGGAGAGGTAGGGACCGTCGAAGCCGATGTCGGCGAGCGACGGATCCCAGGAGGTGACGTCGAGGAAGTTGCCGATGTTGAGAGCGTCGGGTCCTTCGGCGCCGCTGCCGTCGGACGGTGACGGAGACGTTCCGCCGCTGCAGCTGGTGAGCGCGAGGGCCGCGGCCACTGCCGCGGCAAGCGCGAGGGGCATTCGTTTCATGGTTCCTTCTCTCGGATGCAGGGAGGGTGAAGAAGGGTTCGAAGAGCCGCTGGCCGGAGAGCCGGATCCGACGCCACTTCGATGTGTCGTGCTGGTTAGTCTACATGCGTGGAAAAAGAGCGCAAGGGCATGAGTGGCCGGTCTCGGCATCCGCCATGCCCGGTCGCGCACACGGCTTGTCCGAGCGCGCAGACCTGCCACCGCTGTGCCACTCAGGCGGCGATGTCGAATCGCGCCCGCCCACCCAGGCGCGGTGTGCGGGCGGGATCGATGTAGCGGGGTGGGGTGAACCAGACCCGGGCGGTGGTCCCGGTGCCGTCGATGTGGATGTCCCATCCGTTGTCGTGGATGCGGTGGTGGCAGGTCTCGCAGAGCAGCACCCCGTTGTCGGTCAGTTGGTAGTCTGACCTTTATGAGAAATGAAGCTGTCGTGCGTCCCGTGGCGGTGTATGCGCGGATTTCTGCGGATCGGTCGGGTGAGGGGTTGGGTGTTGCCCGACAGGTTGAGGATTGCATGCGCCTGGTGGCGGAGCGGGGCTGGGTGGTGTTCGACACGTACGTTGACAACGACATATCGGCGTTCACGGGTGGGAGAGAGCGTCCCGAGTTCTCTCGGATGATCGCCGACATTGAGGCGGGTCGGGTGGGCGCGGTGGTGGTGTATCACCAGGATCGGCTGACCAGGCGTCCGGGTGAGTTTGAGCGGTTTGTGGAGGTGTGCCAGCGGCACGGTGTAGACCAGCTCGTTACGGTGACGAGCGATATCTCGTTCGGGAATGATAACGGGATGTTGGTGGCGCGGATTACGGCGGCGGTCGCGGCGAATGAGTCGGCGCGGAAGCGGGCGCGGATTCTGCGGAAGGTTGAGCAGAATGTTGCGGCGGGGAAGCCGAATGGTGGGGCGGCGCGTCCGTTCGGGTATGAGGACGACAAGGTGACGGTGCGGGAGACTGAGGCGCAGATCATCCGAACGGTCGCGGACCGGTTCATACAGGGTGAGCCGTTGCGTTCGCTGGTGGCGTGGTTGAACGAGGAGGGCATCCCCACGTCGGGGCGTGCGGACACGTGGCGGACGACGACGCTGCGAACGCTGTTGATGGCGGGGAGGATCGCGGGGCTCCGCGACCATCATGGCGAAGTGGCCGGGGAGGCCGCGTGGGACCCGATCATCAGCCGGGAGGTGCGCGAGCGAATCTTGGCGGTGTTCGCGTCGAGGAAGAGGGCGGGGAGGAGGGCCCCGCAACGGTACCTGTTGTCGGGGTTGTTGCGGTGCGGGAAGTGCGAAGGCCGGTTGTTCTCGGCGGCGCGCAAGACGCCCGCGGGTGGGGTGGAGCGCCGGTATGTGTGCCAGTCGGGCCCCGATCACGGCGGGTGCGGGAAACTGACGGTTTCCGCAGTCCCGGTGGAGTCGTGGATCACAGAGGCCGCACTGTACAGGCTGGACACCCCAGAGGTCGCGGTGGCGCTGGAGGGTCGCGGGGTGACGGACGCGCGGCATGCCGACGCGGTAGCCGCGCTGGGGGCGGCGCAGCGGCGGTTGACAGATGTGGCGGAGATGTTCGCCGCCGGGGACATCAGCAAGGCGGAGTACTTGGCCGCCCGCCCCATCGCGGAAGCGAAAGCCGCGGAGGCGGGCAGGGTGTTGGAGTCCCTCGCGACGAGGGACACGCTTGACAGCTTGGTCGGCCAGGGTACGCTCATCCGGGATCGGTGGGACACATACTCGCTGGACCGGCAGCATGCGATCGTACGGGCTATCCTTCCCTCCGCGACCATCGCTCCGGGAACGCGCGGGCGTGGCAACTTCGACCCCGACCGTGTTCAGCCTCATTGGGCCGCCTGACAGCGTGGCATGCACGGGACCCGCCGCGGCGCGATCGGCGGTTTAGAGGGCGGCGAGTTGCCAACGGTGGTCGATGGTGATGCAGAGTTCCGTGACCGGTTTGGCCGACCAGTCGAAGTATGTGGCGTGGCCGAGGGCGAGGACGGTTCCGGCGGTGAGGTGGGTGAGGTGGTTCCGGTCCGGATTGAGGGGTTCGGAGATGCTGAGGAACAGCTTGTGATCCGGCTTCTCCGGGAGTGGACGGGTGAACGTGTCGACGCGCATGGTGCGGACGGTGTTGGTCAGTGTGGGCTCTTTGGCGGGGAAGATGACGGCGACGGGTGGGGTTTTGTCGCCGTCGCGTTGAAGCCGGCGCAGATGCTTGAGCGCGTGGGGTGAGCGAGCGGGGAAGCAGAAGTCGGCCCAGAACATGACGGAGATGCCGCCGCGGTGGTCCCGGTAGCGGATCATGATCCGGTTGAGCAGGTCACCGGGATCGTCGTATTGGGTGAGGAAACGGGCGATGGCTGCCGCGGAGTTCAGGGTCGCCGTCCACCGGTCCTGACTGCCGCGGTGATCGAGACGACGGCGAGTGCTTTGCCGGTTCGCGAGGCGTTCTTCATCGGGCAGGTGCAGGTAGAGGATCTTGTCCTCAATGGCGATTGTGTCCGGGGCGGTGTTTTGGAGCGCCTTGTGCAGGGTTTCGATGTTGAGAGTGCAGTCCGGCGCGTGCTCCGCGTGGGGGTACAGACTCAGGTAGGCGGGGACTTCGGTACCGGTTCGGCGGGTGAACGATGAGGTGTGCTTCATCAGCGCCGGACAGCCGACGCAGAGAAGATCCCCTTTCGTCGGGGTGTCGGTGATGTCTTTGGGGAGCACGGCGATCCACTCCACGCCCCCTGACGCGGAGACGGTCCGGATGCGAGCTTTCTGGTACTTCACGGTCTTCGACATCATTCCCCCTGAGTTCTCCGGTGCGCCAAGTATGCACAACCGCATGGACATTCGATTGCACCTGTTCTCACGCCGAGCGAACGGAAGGTGATGCGTTGGGGGCGGAAGCGGTGTCGAGGAGCGCGCCGAGTCGGTGGATGACGGTATCTGGGTGGAGGTGTTCGGGGAGGTTCTGAGCGGTGGTGGTGCGCCTCACCCAGGCGATGAGTTCGGGACTGTAAGTGTGGCCCGTCATGCCCGTGTCCTCGGCGCTTCGGGGGCGATGTCGGTGATGGTGTGGGCGGTGCGGAGCCGTTCTCGGCGGGTGAGGGCGGCTGTGACGGCGAGGTAGCGGTGCCCGGCGGTCTTGTGACCGGCCCGCTGGTACTCCCACTCCGCTGCGCCCTCTGTCTCATCGTGCTCCGGAGCATCGCCGGGAGCGGCGTGGGCGGCGCGCCAGGCTGCACGGTGCTGTTTCTGCGCGGTCATCGTCGTCGAGAAGGTGCGGGACTTCGTGGTCGTGTGGCCCCGCCATCCGAGCGTCGCCAGCCGGTCGGCCATGTCCGCGTATTCGTTGGGGAGGGCGGTGGCGAGTCGGGCGAGGGTGCGCATGATCTGCTTGTGGTGCTCGCCGACTGGGAGGAGCCCGATGCTCGCGGCCGGGATGCGGGCCGGTAGAGGCGTGGCGGTGATGGTCTTTGTGACGTACTTTGCGAGGTATCCGGCGACCCGGCGGGTGTCCTTGCCGTCGGGGAGGGGTTGCGTGTCGGTCTGCGTTCCGAATCGGAGGGTGGTGGTGCCGCCTGGGGTGGGTATGTCGAGGCGTGTGGTGGAGGCGGCGAGGGTCGCGAGGGCGGCGAGAGCCTCGCCGGCGATGCCGGTCCCGGTGTCGCTGTTCGCGCGGAGGATGGCGTGGTAGTGCGGGGCGAGGCGGGCCTGCATTTCCATGACTTTCACGAACGACACGGTCGCCCCGGGGATGTGGCGAGTGACGAGGCGGCGCAGGGTGCGGACGTATCGGTTCCACAGGGCGGGGAACCACCAAGTGGTCAGCGCGTGGGTCTCGTAGTCGTAGCACGCAGCGCACAATGGGCTGCCCAGCAGCGGGTCCCCCGGTACATGGGAGGTTGTGCACACGGACGATGCCCCGTGCGTGCAGAGCGAGGGAGGCCCGGGGTGGCACGGGACCTTCCCTCTGGAGGCGTCCGGACGGTGGGTGTGGACGGTGCCAAAGGACGGGGCGGTGAGGGTGAGGAAGAGAGCAGTGGCGTCGGTCATGCGGTCAGGGGTGAGGCCGCCGGTGACAATGTGCCAGGTGTCGAGGGCGTAGAGGTCGGAACACGCGGGGCAGGCGGTTTCACGGCGGTTCTCGCAGCGTGCGTAGAGGGTGGTGGTCTGGCCGCCCTGGGTGCGGGTGAGATGGATGGGGTGGGCGCAGTACCCGGAGGACCGCACCCGCCCCCACCATGTCTCGTACTCCGTGGAGGTGGCGGCGGCGATCAGCCCGTCCAGGGTGTCCGGGGTGAGGGGTCCGAGCGGATTCACGGTCGCCATGACCAACTCCTCTCTCAGTCGGGTGCGTGCCGGTCAGAAGCCGGGAGTCGGGTACGCCGACGGGTCGCCGGCATCTGATGCGCTCGTGCCCGGCTGGTCAGTATCTGGTTGGGGCCGTGCAGCGCCCGGGATCGTGTAGCCCGCGACCACGGTGTCAATGTCGGTATCGGTGACGTGGAAGGCGCGGACCCGGATGGGCTGTGCGGTGCCGTCCTCGATCTGGTAGCCGACACCGGGCAGCGCGTCGGGGATTTGATCGCAGAGGGCGCCGGCGGCACGGGCACCCTGACCGAGGGCCATGTCCACCTGGGTCGCTTCGGTGAGGCGCAGTCCGATCCGAGTGGGGAACAGTTGCCGCATGCTGAGGACCTCTTTTGAGGGGTCCTGGGCGGCGGCAATCACGGACACACCGACGGCGCGCCCCTGCGACAGCACCAGCGACAACAACTGTGTGGTCTCGGTGGCGGCCTTCCGGTCGGTCTCGTAGGCGGTCAACGACGCGAGCTCGTCAATCACGATCACCACCTGCGGCTCCGCGGTCGTGGCGGTGTGTGCGCGGGCGTGACCTCGGTACCGGTCGGCGCGGTCGCGCACCAGTTCGGCGGCGTCGCGGAGCAGTTGCACCGTGTCGGGGCCGGTGGTGTGCACGAACCGGTCGAAGAGGGCGGTCGCTGACCCGAACTCCATCCCGCCTTTCGGGTCGATCACCCACAACCGGACCAAGCCTGTCTGCACCGCCGGGGCGAGACCGGTGAGGATCGACCACACGACGGACCCTTTCCCGGCGCCCGTGGCTCCTGCGACGAGCAGGTGCCTACCCGCGATGCGCACCCGCCAGGTGTCCCCGTCGTCGGTGCGTCCGATCGGCACCGCGTCGAGGTCCACCCCGGCCTTGGGCGTGGGGAGCGGGATGGGTGTGGCTAGGCGATCTCGGGTGCGGATGGTGAGGGTGACCTGGCCGGGGGTGGCGCTGGTGGCGGTGACGGCAGAGACGCGCCACCCGTGTGCGAGGGCATCGCAGCGTCGGGACCAGTCTGTGAGCGTCTGCCCGACCACCAGCTCCACCAGCAGGACGTCGGTGTCCGGGTGGATGCGGACCTTCCGCAGCCTCGGGATGATTGGAACCCCATCCAGAACTGGTGCTAGACCGTTCAGAGCACATACCGACGCCCACTGCCGTCGGTGCTGATAGCGACGGAAGCGAGCCCGGATGCGGGCGGGGATCGCGGCACGGAAGGAGGAGGGGTGGGTGAACCGCCAGGTCGTCAAGACGGCCAAGCTGAGAAGGGCTGCGGCGATTCCGGCCTGCCACCCGTATGCGATCCACGCCCACGCGGTAAGGACGGCGGGAAAGGTCACCATTGGGAAGAGCACGGCCCACCACGTCACGATCACCGACCAGCGCAGAACATGCCAGGCGGCGAGGGCAAGCCCGGTGAGGACGTCGGAGGCGGTGTCGGTGTTGTCCGGCGGGGTGGTTGAAGGTGTTGTGCGAGCCATCAGGACGGCTCCTTTCAGAAGCGATAGGAAAGCGGGGATGCGCCCCTTGGGGTCGACGACGACACGCGATCGACCCCAAGGGTGCAGATGGGAGCTAGTCAGTGGACTTGCCCGGGCGGCTGTCGGCACCGCGAATGGCAGTTGCGCGGTAGGCGACGCCGGATCGGTCGCCCTGGGACCACGGGATCGCGTACAGCCCCTCGATGCTCACCGCAGCCCCGACCGTGATCCCAGACGGCTGGCCCGGGACGGTCACGGCGAGGACCTCACCGCCCGAGGAGTCCAGTGCAGCTACCTGCACCTGGAACAGGGGAAGACCGGTCTCCTTGTCGATACGGACCGCTCCGGTGTCCCGGTCGGTGCGCTGCTCCGGCAGCCGGGTTGCGAGGAACTGAACCCCCGCGGTAATGATGTTCAAACGCATGATGTCTGCTTTCGGTCGTGTTCGGTCGTTCCACCAGACGGCGGGAACGAGGAACAGAACACACCGCAAGACCGGCACGGGACAGACAAAACGGGCGCAGAACTCAGCAACATCGCTGCGCCAACGGATGTCAGCGGGAGCAGGCCTGATTCGACAACCTGCACGGCCGACGATGCGATGTTGCAGAATGGTGGTCAACGCACGACCGCGCAGTGGACACCGCCGACAACTGATGCGGCGGTGCAGACAGGAAGCACGGCATGACCCAAGGGACCACCGGAGGCCGCTCCCCGATCGATGACCATGGCCGCTTCTTACGCGACCGCATGCGCGCCCAGGGCGACAACCCCCTCTCCCTCGCAGGACGCGCCGGAGTAGACCCCCGCACCGTGCGCACCGCCATGGACGGGCACCGGACCCCACGACCCGACACCGCCCAGCTGCTCGCCGACGCCCTCGGTGTACCGGTCACAGACCTGTGGCCGTTCACCGGGGTGCGCCCAGGTCTGGACGCCCCCACAGTCGTATCCCGGGTGTTCCCCGCCCGGACTGAGATTCCGTCTGCGATGTGGCGAGAAGTGTTCACCAACACTCGGGAACGCATCGATGTGCTCGTGTACGGGGGCACGTTCCTCTTCGACGCCGTCCCCCAGTTCACTCGCATCATCGACGACGCGGCGGCCCGGGGCGTTCGCATTCGGTTCGCGGTCGGCGACCCCGCCTCAGCCGCCGTCCACGCCCGCGGCGTTGAAGAAGGCATCGGCCTCGCACTCGCCGCGCGTTGCCAAATGACACTGACGCGGCTGATCCCCGTGGCCCGCCTCGACGGCGTGGAAGTCCGTATGCACGGAACACCCTTGTACACGTCGATGTTCTTCGCCGACGATGCCGTCTACGCGAATCACCACATCTACCGGCAACCCGCCGGAGACAACCCCGTGTTCGAGCTCACCCGCGACGCCCACGAGACGTTGTTCGGCAAGTACGCTGACACCTTCGAACACGTCTGGGCTACCGGTACCCCGGTCGTCCCCCACCCCCACTAGTTTCCGGAGGAAGCAGGCCCCGCTATGGCACGCATCGACCACTACAACAGCCCTGACGCACCCGCTGCGAACAGCGTCGTCCCCTCTACCACCGCTGTCGTCACCGACGAGGACGGCAGAATCCTGCTCGTGCACCGGGTCGACAACGGGCTCTGGGCGCTCCCCGGCGGTGGCATGGAACTCGGAGAATCCATCGAAGACTGCGCCATCCGTGAAGTCCGCGAAGAAACCGGCCTCGACGTCGAAATCGCCGGCCTCATCGGCGTCTACACCAACCCACACCACGTCATCCAATACAGCGACGGAGAAGTCCGCCAGCAATTCTCCCTCTGCTACGCCACACGCCTCCTCGGCGGCACCCTCGCCCACGACGACGAATCCACCGACCTGCAATGGGTGCACCCCAACGACATCCAAGGCCTAAAAATGCACCCCAGCATGCGGCTTCGCATCGACCACTACCTCGCCGGAGAACCGACCCCATACCTCGGCTAACCCGACGCGCCCGCCGCCGCCAACCGGGCCTGCACCCGTCCGACACTCGCCAGCAACCCCGGGGCCGAAACCGACACCGCACGGTGGACCGGATCACCCACCCCATACCTGGAGAGAATCTCCGCCACCCGGGCCTCCGCATCGACCGGGGCCCCGTCTACTGCCGTCGTCATGTCCGCGAACGTGACCACGTCCAGCACCTCAGAAGGAGGCGCATCGAATTGCGCCAAGTCCCCTGACAGGCCGCGCTCCGCTGCCTCCCCGGCCGCGCCCGTGTGGAACGCGATCAACGACACCACCAGCGGCGGGAACCCGACGCGCTGGGCGAAACGGGCGCCATCCACCGGGTGGAACCCCGTCTCGGCGATCTCGGACGCATACCCGACGTCGTGCAACCAGCAAGCGGCCACGATCTCATCCGCACGCTTCGCATCCACCAGCGGCGCAACCCTCGCTCCCGCCGCCGCCACACCCTGAACATGAGCCCACCGACGCGGCAACGCGACGAGACACGCCTGCGAAACTGAACGCGCACGCACCACCAGATCACGAACCATCCCTACCACCCTACGGCGACCAGTCGACACGGCCAAGGCTCGTGGCTCCACCGGCGTCACGATGACGCCAACCCCGAACGGCGATCCGCAGCAGAGCCCCTGCCCTGACGTGACACCCGAGGCTGCCGCCACCCGCTCCGCGGATGTTGCCCTCAGCTATACCTGGGATCTGACCGGTGGACCGCGGAACCAATGACAGGGCACATCACGACGACCCGAATGAGAAGAGAGGGAAGAGGATCTGATCTGCACTCAGCAAAGGTAAGGGTCAGGTGTCGCGCTCCGCTCCGCTCCACGCGCCACCCTCCCCACACGGGAGGTGAAGCCAACGACTACCTGCTCCGCAGCTCCTCACCCGGTCGTGTCCAAAATTCCCTTACTTAGTCGAGGACCAGATCGGGATTGCCGTCATCCAACGCAGCAAGGGCACAGGGACGATCTTGGCGCAGATCGGCGTGATGCTCGACGATGGCTCCCGGGATCGACACCAGGTCCCGTAGCAACACCTGGACGACATCGACTGGCGCACGGAAGACATGCGACCGTCGCGCGAGATGTCGGAACATGCGATGAGGTGTCAATCGCACGACATCGCGACGTGTCCACGTTTCCGCGTTGGCGTTGCTGACGTCATGTCTCGCTTCCGACTGCCCCCCGACTGCAACTCGAGTATCCCCGACCGGTCCGCCGTACCCGCATATGCACACATACTGGGTCCGCTGTCGCTTAGACGCTGATAACGGACCGCAGAAGAGAAGACAATGAGGGCAGTAATGAGGGCACCCTAAGCGGGCAACCCACGTGGCGTGATGCGGTCATATCCACGCCCTTGGGATCCCCCGCTCTCCCGAGCAACTCGAGACCTGGACCGACGGTGGTCGAGGCGAGAGTCGCGGACCGCACATTGAAATCCTGAAGGCCGGCGCAGACAGCGCGGCCTCACGCAAGAAGGTTCTGTCGTGGCGATCGGAAATGTGGAATCGATATTTAGGCAGTTGCGGGGGCAACGTGCCCAACCGCGCCGGAAACGCAGCACCAAGGACCTCGCTAGCCCGTATCGGGTCACGGAATGCTCGTCGGGAGGACAGGCAGGCCGCAGCTGGGGAGCTTCGCCTTGACAATACCTTGAAGCTGATAGCAGTCTGTACGCAAGTACCGTCTCAGCGCCCGCCACCTTTGTTTGAGGTGTCATCCTGAGCGCAACGGAGGAACGGATCTTAGAAGGGAAGACCGTTGCCAAGAGAAGAGGCCCCACCCCGCCGCATTGAACTTCCTCTGCTCGTAGAGCAAGAATGGTACTGGGCCAATTCGTTCCCCAGCCCACCTACAAAAATGTCGGACGTCGTGGGATTTACCGTTTCAATCGCGCACTTGAGCGTCGAGGACGTTTACGCAGCCCTCGAGGACGTCTACATACGTGTCGACACATTAAGAACCTTCTTTTCCACTCAGCTCGAGAAGCCTCAACAATACATTCATGAACCAGACTTACTGAAAATGCCGGTTACCGTTGTTCCTGCTGCCTCTGTTTCTGACACTCTCGCCGAACTCTACGGCACAGCGTTCGACACTACCGTGCCACATCCATACAGGTTCATTTTGTCGATAAACAAAAGCGGCCTCGTCGACTCAGTTTCACTCGTGATATCTCACATGCTTGTTGACCTAGCCGGTGTTGACCTCCTTAAAAAGGAGATATGCGCCTGTCTCGAAGGAGGGATAGGCACTCCAATCAGCGGAATTCGTAAACTTCGGGATCTGGAAGACGATGAGGATTACTCCTCAGCCGATCGCTTCTTCGAGGAAGGCTATGGGGCATTCCCTAACACAATCTTCCCTGGTGTACCTGACCACCCCGATACAGACGGAAAATACTACTATGAGATCTACACCTCACAGCCGCTAGGGCGACTGATTGCGCGCAAAGCCTCTCAACTCGGCGTCTTGTCGTCAGCCTATGTTCTCGCCTCATATGCGGCCGCTCTTTCCTCCATGACGGGAGCGGAAACAGTCGGCATCATAAATATGATGCATAACCGCATGGGAGCACGTCGAAACGTCGCAGCAAATCTAGTAAGCGGCATACCAATCGCAGTTCACGTGGCGCATGCATCAAGTATCGGTGTGCTCGCAACCGAAGTTAGCGGGCCAATTCTTCGTGGCTTTCGATCAGGAGTTCTAGCCGAGTCGCACATTGCCCGCATCCTGAATTCGGTTGCACAGACGCGACGAGTGAATTTGCGGTTGGAGTCGGTGTTTAACTTCGTCGATATCGCTCACGACGCAGTTGGAGATGTTATCCGGCGTGACCGCCATGAGCGGGTCGGCGCCGTCCCGGATCCCCTCGTTCGCATGGTTTGCCGAGTTACTGGAGGATCTACTCAGCTCGCGATAGAGGCATCCTCGCGAGCATTCGACGCTCACGCAACCCGCCGGCTAATGGATCGCGTCATCGACGCACTTTTAACCGGAGAGATGCCTGTTGCGCGAACCGAGTTGGGTAATCTATGGGTATCACGGCCATCTTCACTCGTTCGAGTGGCCGAGCTTGAATCCTGCTACTCGAGCATTCCCGGCGTGAGAGACGTCAGTCTTTCAGTCCAGGGCGGCGTGATTGGCGCCAGAGTCAAGGGGAGCCTATCAGAGTCGGACTTTTTGGCCTCTTTGGTCGAACGCTGCTCGATAGATCCAAGGGTGGTATGCGCGGATGAATTGTCCTATCAGTCCGCAGAATCTGTCATTACTGGTCCGAGTCCCTCGTCACCGGCATCACTAGAGGCTCTGCTCGCAGCTGTCGCGGAGGCGAGGGGAGAGGCAGACGCCACGGAGACCTTCTTCGCCCAAGGAGGCGAGTACCTTCAACTCGGCCGCGTGTCGTTGGCCATGCGTAACCATGGCTATCTTTGCTGGCCGAGCGACTTTCTGCACGGGCGGAGTCTACAAGCGGTTTCGAGGTATCTCGATCTTGGGGATCTTGAGCCCGTTCTAACTTGACGCCACGCAACTAAGCTCGCGGCGCGAACGAGTGATCCTCAGCGGCAGTTGGGCGTCGATTCGTTGAGGGAGACGTTATTTACCGTGCGAATGTTGCAGGTCAGGTCTGCTTCGTCATCAGCGAGAGTGGAGTCTCGCGTGTCGAATCGCACTGACGCTATCCTTTGTCGTTGTTCTGAATCCCTAATGTTCTCGCGTACGATCCAGAGGATGCTGCAAAACCGTACTGGGTATCGAGAAGTTTCCTGATCTCCTGATACCAGTCGTCTGAGTCATTGGCCGAGAGGTACCAGTCGTCCTGATTCGCGAGACCGATCGATGACGCGACGTCGCGGAGCAACTTGACCGAATCGGCCCATGCAGCGATCATGGTGGGCCTGTCATCCGGCAGCCTGAGCCGGCCTCCAATGAATCGAAGCGCCGCATCGATCCGATCCTGCACCGCGCTCTGGTTGCTGGGCATATCCTCCAACAGCAACCCCCACACCTCGTCTGCGAGCGCTGGATTCAGCGTCTCGAACGCCCCGGCGCATTCCGTGAGTTCATCAAGCTCGGCGCCTCGTTCCTGAAGAAACAGGCGCAGACTGAACTCGAGCAGAGTCTGTCGGGTGTACCAGGCGAGCTCCCACTGGCCGGCTTCGAGGGCGCCATCGAGATCGAAGCCGAGACTCATGGTCACCTGGAGGAGATCGCTGCGTCGCTTCTGCGCCCCGAGCCACGTGTGCACGGGCGTTCCGAAGTCACTCACCGGAGACCTCGAGGATACCCACGCGGCGCAATTCAGCCGCGTCCGCGCCAATGGCGATCCGATAGTACTCAGGAATCAAACCCAGTTCACCGGCACGGGTGTCAGTAGCCGCTCTCCAGGAGTCGCCACCGGCGAGCCCCACCAGCAGTGTGCTCATCTCCTGGCTGAGGGTCTTGACGGTCCGATGCGGTGTCGTCACGACAGTTCCCGCAGCTGATTCCAGTAGCGTGACAGCCGGCGCGAGCGATAGCTCAACCAGCGGCGATTCGGACACATCCGCGATCAGCTCCCGCCGACGCGCGATCGCCTTGCCGACGTCCGGTTCCGAGTAGTTGAGGTAGCCCATCACTTCGATGAACCGAACGCTACCTCGGCCGTACCTACGCGCGGCCTTCTCGCCGTTCCACTTGTTGGAGGGGTAGCCTTCCCCGTCGTCCGCGAGCCGCGCGGCGGCGAGCCAGCTGTCCGCTTCACGGAGCAGCATCCTCGCGGCTCGGTCGTGCTCGAGTGCGCAGGCGAGCCAAGCTCGTGCCAGGCAGTCGCGAAAACGTGCACGCGCGAAGTCGGCGGAGACCTTGCAGGCAGTCGACGCGGTGAAGGGCTCTAACGCTCGGCTGGCGGACTGGCTCACCACGAGTGGGATTCCTGTGGCGAGCCGGTAGTAGCGAATAACGTTCTCCAGGCTCGAACGACTGCGCCGATCCCCGACGATCGAGGTCATTTGCTCGGCGAGCGCGCCCAGCGATCCTTCGGAGACATATTCGCAGTCGACGTACATACCTACCCTCAGGCCGATCGCTGATGCGACCCGAGGGCTCTCTCCGGCGTGAATGATATGGAGGTCAATGTCTGAATTTGCGTTTCCGAAGCCTTCGACGAGGGAGCCGCTCATGATGCATGACTCGTCCCGCCCAAGACGGGAAACCTGCGTGTCAATCTCACGCAGCAAGGATCTGTTGAGACCTAGCGCCTCGATGCGCCTGTGGGAATACGTCCGGCTTGTCATGGTGAACCTTCCAGCATCCGTGCAATCGAGGCGAGATTGCGCCCACCGAGCAGCTCACTGATGTCGATCGGGCGCTCGAGTCGTACTTCAAGGCGAGCCCAGAGCTCGACGATGACGAGGGAATCGGCGCCCAGGTCAAATAGGGTGGACTCTTCACTTGCGTTGACCTCGCAAATTAATCCAATCTCCTCACGCAACACATCTAGTATTTGCTCACTCATGGCCTGCTCATCAATTTGGGTTGGACTGTGAAGGTTCTTAGAGGAGTAACCATAACGGTTACCGGTATCCTGATCTTTGGGCTTCGAACATCTTGCTGTATTCCCCGTTCTGTGAGAGCAGATCATGATGTGTCCCGGTTGCGGTGATTCTTCCCGACTCCAGTACAATGATGAACTTCGCCATCGTCACTGTTGAGAAGCGGTGTGAGACAAGGACCGATACAGTCCCGAACGTGTCTCCTTCAGTTTGGGCATCGCGGGCGAAATCGGCGAAGACCTCATGCTCGGTCTGAGGGTCGAGCGCCGAGGTCGGCTCGTCGAACACCCGAACGAGCGGTCGCGGGTTCATTAGACCGCGTGCGATCGCGAGCCGCTGCCACTGTCCTTCGGAGAGTTCCACGCCGTTGAACTCTGCTCCCAACTGGGTCTCGAGGCCACGCGGTAGATCTCCGACGAGATCGCCGGCTTTCGCCCGGTTGAGTGCATAGAGGACCCGATCTGGATCGTGGATTCTCGTCAAATCGCCGATTCCGACGGCGTCCTGAAGCGTGAATTTTGGCTTGAGAAAGTCCTGGAAGGATGCCGCCGTCGCAGAAGGCCGGCGGAGCGTCGAGGCGCTCATCCCGTCGATTAGGACGTCGCCGGTGGTCGGCTCAACGAGACCGAGCAATAGATTGGTAAAAGTTGACTTCCCTGCGCCGTTGAAGCCAACTACGCCGACAACCGATCCGGCCGGGATGGTTACGGACACGTCCCGTAGCGCCCATCGCCCGGATCCGGGGTATCGGAATGAGACGGATTCGAATCGGATCTCATTCTCGATCTGGACAGCGGAACCCGGCGCAATGTCGGAGCCAAGCTCGCCGAGGTAGGCGAAGCGCCGGGCGAGGCTGGCGCCTGTCGCGAGGTCTCCGAATCCGCCGAGTGTCGCAGCGAGCTGGCCCTGCAACCCGGCGGCCAAGACTACGATCATCGCCGCATCCCCATAGGAGACTCCGACGGCACCGCCGAAGTAGCCGCTCGCGAGCAGGAGGACCCCCGCGATGATGATGCCAAATGTGACCCAGCCGATGGCCTGCACTAAGCCTCCCTTGAGACGACCGCTGGCTTTAGTCAGCGTGGCGAAGAGCCACGCGCTTCGTGCGTCGTCATCGATCGTCGTCGTAGCTCCGGCGATTACGAACTCGTGGGAGCTCAGAGTTCCGAATGCGAGTTCATGTATGCGCTCCTCGCGGCGCTGGGCTTCCACGGCAAATTCGTCGGCGCCGCGAATCAGGCGTGCTCCAATCGCGGTGGTCGCGATCGGGATGGCGCCCGCGACGGCCAGAATCCATAGCCACGGGCTCACAAACACGAGGACGAGGATGGTTAGACCGAGATTGACCACCGCCGACCCCGTCTGCAGAAGACGCCAGGGATACGCCGCCAGCGACAGCGGAGCATGTCGCAGCGCTGTGACGGCATCGAGCACATCCGGGCGTCCGCACAGATCCACGGTCGCGATCCGGCCCGCTCGCTCGAGTGTTTCCTCCTCGAGTCGCAGAGATGCGCGAGCGGAGACGGCTGCTTCGAATCCGAAGACCATTCGGCCGAGCGCGGAGCTCACAGCCACGGCAACTCCGGATATCCCCGCGGCGATGAGAACTCCCCCCGCCGAGTGCTCGATGGAGGCGCTATCTACCACCGCGCGCGTGGCTAGAGCGACCAGGGTGTTTCCGAGATAAACAATGGGGATGAGGACCAAGAGAGCGCTGGACAGCGCCGGGCGCTCTCGGCGGCTACGGAGCCAGAGGTCCCCGATCGTGCGGACTGTCCCTGTCATTGCCCGCCAACCGCGTCGTTGCCGAACCTCGACGCCTGTAGCGCGAACAAGCGGGAGTACTCACCCTCACGTGAGACGAGTTCGTCGTGGGTGCCGCTTTCGCGAACTACGCCGTCAGCAAGGAAATGGATCCGGTCGGCATGTCTTATCGTCGAGAGCCGGTGCGAGATCAGGATCACGGTCCGGTCGCGTACGGCCGAGATCACGTCCTGGAAGAACCTAGCTTCGCTGGGGGCATCGAGTTGCGAGGTGGGCTCGTCGAGGATGAGTACCCGGCGGCCATGCGCCAGGCTGAACAGGGCCCGCGCCAGCGCCAGCCGCTGCCATTGGCCTCCAGAGAGGTCCTCGCTCCCACCGCGCTGCGACCAAAGCGAAGTGTCGAGACCATCCGGCAGACGTTCGATCTCGGTGCGGAGACCGGCCCGTTCGAGTGCCATCCATACGCCCTCGTCGTCCGTGTCACTTAGTTCGGGGGCACCCAGGCGTACGTTCGACCGCACGGAACCCGGATAGTGCACGAAGCCTTGTTGGACCACGGCGAACTGCTGAAGCCAGTCCGCATTCTGGTCGCGCGACATTCCATCCACAACTATTTGACCCGCGTCGGTCGGATACAGGCCGGTGAGAACCTTGACGAGTGTCGACTTCCCCGCGCCGTTGCGTCCCACCAGCCCGACGATCTCGTTTGGGGCGATGTAGAGGTCCACGCCACGAAGCACCGGTCGGGACAGGTCAAAGGCAAACGACACGTTCTCGAGGGAGATAGGAACGCCGGCGCCACCTCGTGGCGGAGTGGGGTGCGGCGCAGTGCTCGCGAGGGGTCGTGACTCGACACGACGGAGCGCGGAAACAGCGTCGCGCCCGTAGTCGATGTCCCAGGCCTCAAATCCCATCGCCGAAAGTTCGGACACCGCGAAGGCCGCGACGACTACTCTGACTAGATCCTGCGTCGAAAGGGTGCCGCTCACAACCGCGAGCCCGGGCGTTACGTAGAAGGCGAAGGCCGAACCCGCTCCGAGCAGAATCGTCAATCCTTGCCGATTTAGTACGACGGACTTGGTTGCTGCCATCCGCTCCTCGCGCCTCCAAGCAATGTCGTGCCAGCGGGTTCTGAGCCAATCCCCAAGTGCGAAGACGCGGGTCTCCTTGGCAGCCGCCGTCGAGGTGATTAGATCGGCGAGGTAGCGGGTTCGAGCCAGCCCTGGCCCGGAGGAGTCGTCGAGAGAAGACAGCCACATCCACTGTCGGCGAACGATCACTCTGATCACCAACGACACTGCGAAGAGTCCTATGCCAAGCAATGGGAAAAAGCCTGCGACGACGATGGCCGCCCCGGCACCGCCGATCACGCGGAAGGTCAACATCGCCTGTCCAACTGAAGCAGATCCCGGTGTCCTTGTGCTCCCTGACTGATTCTGATCGGACGCGCGCCCAATGTCCTCAAGAAGCTGAGGGGTCTCCGCATCGCGCCGATCCGCGATTCCTAGCGAGATTCTTCGCAGGCTCGAGCGGACGTTGGAATCGATGTTCCGGGCAACACAGAGACGCGCCACATCCTGGAACGGCTCGAGAAGTTGGCGAGCCACCACAAGCGCTCCAAAGGCTACGACCGGAGCGAGCAAAGCCGCCGGTCGCTCGCGAGTGACTGCGCCGACAAGCCATCCAGCCGCCAGTGCTGATGCGATAGGGAGCGAGATCGCTAACAGGTTCGCCGCCGCGAAGAGTGCCACTGGGACAGGCTGGGCGCGGAGCAGCAGCCGATAGAGCTCGCGGCGTTCCTCGATTAGCGCGCGGATACCCGACGGCGACAGGGAGCCAACTGACCATCGTGGATCGTCAGTAGCTTGCAAAGCCTCTCGAGTTGGCACCTCGTCGTCTCCCCGCATCCACGGTTACCCGCTTGTAATCGATTTCAATGCCGTGTGGGAGATTGTACATCACCTCGGGGAGGAAAGATGAGGAAAGCCTTGATCTTTGGCGAATCGTAATGTTTACTCGACCATCACACGGAACGAACCGTGTGCAAGGAGAAGGGACCGGTTCCCCAAATGGCATACGAATGCTCGCACAAGCGCCGGCAAACGCCGGAACTTTCGGCACTCGACGTGAGCCCTGGCCGATGACTGCGGCCCGGGATGATGCCCAACCGCTGACGCTGACGCTGGCACCGGCGACGCATCAGGGCCGGTGGCAGGACTACGTGCGGCCGCCCGATGCGCAGGTTATACGTACGATCGGTGCGGCGTTCGAGGAGGTCGACGGCGTCGCGTATCAAAACGCCTCGGTCATCCGCTACGGCGGTCGAGAATATGTGTTCAGCCGGCGCGCGATCCTGACGCTCGTCGTTGTGGCTGCCTGCAACGCGGCGTGCCGGTTCTGCTCAAACGAGATCACCTTCACACCGTCCGGCCCTTACCTCACGCATGGCGACAGCCTCGAGCGTGTCCGCGATTTTGCGTTGCTCGCAGGCGTCCGCAAACTTGCCATCACCGGGGGAGAGCCGACGCTGCAGCCGCAAAAGCTATTTGACCTCGTCAGATCATTCGGGCCGGGATTTCGCCGAATCCGCCTTCACACCAACGGGAGCAACGCTTTTTCTCCCGTGATCGTCGATGGGCAGGAAGTTGAGTTGCTCCCGGCGCTCAGCGAGGCGGGTCTCACCGGCGTTTCGGTCAGCGTCGCGCACTTTGACCAGGATGCTAACGCCGCTGTAATGAGATTCAAGAAGGGATGGCAGTTCACCCCTACTGACGTGTTGAGCCGGATTGCGTCGTTGGCCTCCGATCGGTTCACCCCCCGTCTCAGCTGCGTAATGACTCACAGTGGCGTAGCGACAGTCGAAGACATGCTCGAGTACATGCGTTGGGGGCGGCAGATCGGGTACCGGAAGTTTATCTTCCGCACCTGCAGTAGTATCCCCGAAGACTTCAGGAAAGTGACAGAGTACTCCGAATTCAACGCGGAGAACTATCTTGCGATAGATGATATTTCGTCGGCTTTGGACCGTCTCCCTGGATTTGAGCGCACGTTCCGGCAGCGGAAGTCAGATTCCAATGTCGATTCGTACGTGTGGGGCGACATCAGTTTCGACGTCGACGAGTCGTCGGAGGAAGTAGACCCGGACGCCAAGGTGCGTAGGATCAACGTCATGCCGACAGGCGTCGCGTACACGAGTTGGATTGACCCCCTCGCAGTGCTCTTTGATGACGACTTGGCCTCCGCGGAACGGGCCAGGCAGCGCGAATTCGGCGGAGCACGCAGGTGAGACGGCGCGTAGTCCTGGTCGGGGTCGGTGGCTTCGGCGAGTGCTGGCAGCGAGGGCTGTTGCGCTTCGCGAACGAACTCAAAGTCGTAGGGCTGGTCGACATAGATCTTGAGGCGCTGCGCCGAGCAGCCGATGTATACGGACTCAGTCCAGAAGTGATGTTCGAGGCAGATGATGACCGATGGCGTGAGCTCCGCCCGGACCTTGTCATTGACTCGTCGCCGCCTTGGCTGCACCTGGAACACGCGATTCAGGCCTTCGAGATCGGGGCCGATCTGATCGTATCCAAGCCGCTCGCCTTGGATGCAGATCAGGCTGCAGAGATCGTGTCTCGCGCTGATGCGGGCTGCCGGTCCCTGTGGGTGGCGCAGCAAATGAGGTATTTCCCATGTTTCCTTGAGGTGCGCAGGATGCTTGCGGTCGGCGAGATTGGCGCTATCGAACATGTAGCGATCGAGATGACGTTGGATGGCCGCGGCTGGCCCGCTGGGCACGCATGGCGTGCGGATCTCCCGGAGCCGCTGCTTACCGAAGCGGGGATTCATCACGTCGACCTCATCCGCTGGGTTCTCGATGACGAACTCGCTGACATGCGGCTTTGGACCTGGAATCCATCGTCTAGTCCGTTCCGCGGCAACTCATCGGCCGCTGGGCTGATCACCACACGCCGGGACGTGCCCGTGACCTATTTCGCCTCGTTCGCCCCGAACGGCCGAGAATCTGTGCGCTTTGACTCTGGATGGACTGTCACTGGCTCCACCGGTACGATCGTCGTCGCCGATGGGGGTGTGCTGGTGTGCAGAGATGGAAGCCCACCACAGGAGGTCCTTCCGCCGTCCGAGGTACCGGTCGGCCTCGATGTGCTCAACGAACGAGTGCTGCACGCCGTTGTCACGGGCAACGCTCAATCCCTAAGTGGCACCGAGAATCTGCGGGGACTGATCCCCCTGCTGGCCTCAACCGTCCGGAGCTGACATGTCTTCGGTCAACGATCTGCACGTGCACAGCACGCTGTCGGATGGGCGCGAAACGCCTGATGAGCTGGTTGAACGGGCAAGAAGGCAAGGGCTGTCCCGACTCGTCATCACGGATCATGGACGCGTAACGGTGCCCACCGGTCTGGGCGTCGATCCGCTCCTGCCCTTCCCAGGCGCCGAGGTGAGTACCATGCACGGCGGTCGTCGTCATCACTTGCTTGCGTTCGGACCAGCGCTCCTGGGCGACCAATTGAATGCGGTTCTACGGGAGACTTTGGCGGGGAGAACTGCCCTGGCCGATGCAGTCGCCGAACGGGTAGGCGTGGTGCGCGCCGCCGAGGACTACCCGTCGCGAACGTCTCTCACTCGTCTTCTCGCCGAGGCGCTGAGTCGACCGGTAGACGATGTGCGAGACGATGTCATACATGCGTGGGCCGAGGCGGAGGCTCGATGCGGGTATTCGTACGCACCCACGTTGGATGTTCTCGACGCTCTGGTGGAAGGCGGAGCGATCGTCTGCCTAGCTCATCCATTCTGGCAAATTCGCGAGCCGAGCGGGCGATCGGCGGTTCTCACCGATTTGCGCCTTATGGCCGAGCGGGGGCTTTGGGGAAGCGCGGTGCGCTCCTACCATTCGCGGAACTGGGACGACGATGCCCACCTTCTTCGGGCGATCGCCGAACTCGGTCTTGCCACGATCGGGGGCTCGGATTACCACGGCAATGGGAAGACTGCGCTCGGCTCCGATCCCACTCTCGAAGCGACTTTCCTCCGTCTCGAAGTAGCCGTCCTTGAGTACTCGGGAGCGGGCCGATGACCAATCGCGCTCTTGCCTTCAATCAGTTTTCCTGCCGTGGGTTGGTGCTGGGGGAGTTGACAGAGTTGTGCGCGGACGCTGGTTTCCAAGGCCTCGGGCTCCTGATTGAATGTGTTCGCGAGTTAGGGCCAACCAAGGCTCACGCATTGTTGCGGAACGCTGGGCTGCACCCAACCAGCCTTGGCGTCGAGTTCGGTGTCTCCGGGGTCGACCTCGAGTTCGGGGTGTTCCGTCGCAACCAAGTCCTGGAAGCCGTCGAGTTTGCCGCTGAACTCAATGTCCCTCTCGTGATTGTGCTTGGTGGACTCGGCGACGATCGGACGCGAAGCGACGCGCTGGCACAGGAGACCGAGGCGCTCATGCATATCGCGGAGCGCGCGGTCACGATTGGTGCGAGGATCGCCGTCGAGCCTCTGCATCCAATGTACGTGGCGTTGACGCCGCTCACTTCCGTCCATGACGCGATAGCGATAGCCCGCTCTCATCCGGCAATCGGAGTTGTTGTCGACACCTGGCACGTGATCTGGTCGGAGGTGGCGCTGGAGCGGGAACTCATCGACGTGAGGCCTCACCTCGATGTCGTGCATCTCAGCGGTGCAGAGCGGGCCATCCCGCTCAGTGAGGAACGGGTGATGCCCGGGGAAGGGCTCCCCGGTCTCGTCGATGCGTGCGCGAGCCTTGCAATCGATACCGATGCTGTTTGGGAGGTGGAGGTATTCCGGACGCGTGCGACGCGGGGGGACCTATTAAGACGACCCCTGCTCGCGGCTCGATCCGCTCGCAAGCTCTGGTCCGCCATCGAGACCACTCTCGAAAAGGTTGGAGGTGAATACAAATGACGAAACTCAAGAAGTACACACGCCCGATGCTCCGTCGCATCGAGCTCCCCGCCGCGGCGGCCCTCCTGGGCTGACAACCCAGTCGGCCCGCTCTGCCCGGAGCGGGCCGACACCCATCGAGAAGAGGGCAAACATGCCGATCACTCAGAACTCTATTCCCACGCGTCAATTCGATGTCCGCGCGCGCACCCTCGCAGGCCGACAGCTCCTGCTACGCGTCCACGTCACGATGGAAACCAACGACGTAGGTCTCGCCATGTGGTCCCTCTTGGACGGGACACTGACAGTCGGGGAAGTCGCCGAGGCGGTGGCCCATGAGTACGACGTCTCCCCCGAGGAAACGCTTGCGGACGCCATCGCATTCGTCAAAGCCCTTGTCGAAATCCGCTTCGTCACGATGGCCGACAGTGATGGCTGACGTCGTCTGGTGGCATTCACGTCGGCGCGTGGTCATCTGCGTCGCCACATCGGTCGTGCTCGCGGCCGCGATTGCCGTGCTTGTTGTCGCGAACCAGGATCGGGCTGCCGGGGTTGTCACCTGGCTGCTTGTTCTAACCTTACTCATGCAGCTGCGTCCAGTCTTCTACGCCCGGCTCCGGCGAGGGCGTGAGATTCTCCGCGTAGGCACAGTAGTTCTCTTTTTCATCCCAATTGTCAGTATTGGCGTCGACGACCCGCCCGCGCCGATCGACAGCATCCTCCTGTCGCTCACCTTCGGTGTGGTCGCTGGGGTGCTGCTCTTGGGCTTCCACATCTTCGACCTCCGCGTCCTGCTCGACCGAGAGATCATTGCCATGCAACCACGGATGTCGCTGGCCGGAGCTCTGAGCCGCGTCGCCTACGTCGCCGTGGTCATTCCTTTAGAGGAGCTCTTCTATCGTCGGCTGCTCCTCGCCGCGCTGCTCCCCATTGTCGGCACGGTACCCGCCGTTCTCATCGCGATCGCATCGTTCGTGTACGGCGATTGGTCGGGGTCATGGGGACCCAACTCGCGCGTTAAGCGCCTCATCGCAGAGGCGTGCCTGGCCGCGGCGACGGCCCTGATCTATCTGGCTACGGGGTCCATCTGGGGAGCGATACTCGCGCACGCCATTTACAACTCGAGCCAATTTATCCTGCCCATCCGGAACCTGCTCGTGCATCGGCGGGTTCCGTACGTCCCGGAAGTTACTGCATGAACGAAACATTGATTGTTACCGTTATCGGGGCTCCCGCGTCGGGCAAGAGTACCCTCGCCGACGGAATCAAGACGCGGCGGCCGAGCGTCGAACTGTTCGGGGTCCGCCGCCACTTCCACGAACAGATCGAGCGCGGTACTGCGCTCGGCGACCGTGCCCGCCCATACGTCGATGCGGGTGGCTGGATCCCGGACGAGATCGTCGTCGAGGCCGTGGCACAGGAGTTTGACGACCAGCGTCTGAGAAACGAGGTCGTCTTTGAAGGAATGCCGGGCAACCGCGGCCAGGCTGCCCTGCTCGATGATTTGCTCGACGCGCGGGGTACTCCCCTCCAGGCTGTGTTCTGGGTCGACACACCCGACCCGGTTTGCATGGCGCGAGCAGCAGGGCGAATCGTCTGCTACTCCTGTGATGGCGGCGCTCATCAGGCGGTCGGGATGGCAGATGATCCCGGTCGATGTGCCCGGTGCGGCGAGCCGCTAACAGCGCGCGACGGCGACGACCCCCTGTATCTCGCTCACCGACTGGACCTATTCCACCGACAGTACGCTGAGTTGTTTGGCTACTACGGCGACCGTGTCGTCCGCATCGACGGGCTCGATACTGTTGAGCGGATCCTCGAATCTGCGATGGTGTTCCTTGAGACCTGAACGGCGGGGGCCGATCCGTGTCGGAATCATCGGCCTGGGGCGCATCACTCAAATACATCACGGCCCGAACATCTTGCGCTCGCCCCGCTTCGTACTTGACGCCGTCTGCGACCTAGACTCCAACGTGGCGCAGCATCTTGGCGCCGCGTGGGGCATCCCCGCGGAAGGCGTCGCAACGGACGCCCGTGACCTCCTCGACCGAGACCTCGATGCTGTCGTGATCACAAATCATCATCATGCGCCGGTCGTCGTCGCTGCGCTCGAGCGTGGTTTGCACGTCTTCGTAGAGAAGCCATTGCTCTGGAGCCTAGAGGAGGCTCGCGCGGTCAGCGCGGCCGCAGCCGCCGCGCCAGGCAGGGTGCTGTTCGTTGGCTACACGCGGCGGCACGACTCAGCGTTCCAAGTGCTCACCGAAAGCATCGACCGCGGGGCCGTGCGAATGGTCAGGGCTTCCCAGTTCGCGGGTGGTCGACATCGACTTTCTCCGTCGTTATCCCTCGTCAAACCGTCGACGAAGGCTCCCGAAGGAATTACTCTCCGCGAATCGGCCACCGTGACGCTTCCCGATGCTGACAACTGTGAGATTGAGCTCTTCTGCTCACTGCTCCAGCTCGGCATTCATGGGCTTAATGCGCTCCGCGCAATGTTCGGTCCGCCAACCGCCGTCGTAGCTCGTCGCATCGGCAAAGTCGGCTGTCACGCCCTACTGGATTTCGACGGCGTCCCGGTCTCGTGGGAGTACTTGCCCGATTTCGACTCGGTTCGTAGTTGGGACGAACGCCTGGAGGTCGTGGAGTCTAGCCGCCTGCTGAGCTTGACATTCACATCGCCATTCTCGCCAGAATGCGGCAGTGAACTGCGCGTAGAGACCGCAAGCACCAACCGCGACACGGTGGTCAAGACTGTGTGGTCGGTGTCACCGTTCGTGCGAGAGATCGAGGCCTTCGCTGATTGCATCGTTGAGGGCTCAGCGGCTCCGACTGGCATTGAGGATGCGATCGCCGACCTCAAACTTGTACGCGACCTCGTGACGGCAACCCGATGACCGCCCTGGCAGGAGTCTGTGCTGCGTTCCGAGTCACGCGGAACCGATTTGCCCTTGCCGATACGCCACGTCCTTCCTATGCGTGGTTCGTGCGTCGGCGGCAGGATCCGGGAGATCTCCTAGCATCTGTAGCAGCCGGGGTGTATATCAGTCTCGGTTCCGCCGGCCGCGAGCGTCTGCTAGCATCGCTGCCCGAGGACTACGCGGTTGTACTTGCGGCGCATTCCGATGACATCCCGTCACTGATCACCTTCGAGTACTACCCCGACGGCTCTGAGCAGTGGGATCGCTACGTGTGGCCGACTGCTGTGCCGATGCCGACCTTTCCCTACACGAAGGTCGAGCGCGCGGGTCACCGGCCCACGGAGCTCCGCCGCCGGATTCACGTCCTCACCGTTGACCTCCTCGAGACTGTTCCAGGGCTGGAAAGCCACGAGCACGACCGCTCTTGCCTCATCGCGCCTTTCACGAAACAGGGGGTCGACTCGGTCGCGGGCAACCTATCGTGTCCATTGTCTGCGTTGTGCTTCATTGTCGCGCGGGGGCTTGTGCGCGGGATCGGAGCGCGTCGTGATTATTGACGAGCAACCAGAACACAACATGCAACGCGTGATCTCGGATCATCGACGTGTCGCGAAGGGAACGGAACTGATCGCCAGGAGCGTTAGGACTGCAGAGCCGGGCACACCTGTAGCGGTAATTGCCGTCGATATTGATGGTTCTGGTCATGCTCGAAGCCTGGGTATCGAAGCCAAGATCGAGCTTGTCCAGGCCGTTCGGCGTGTCGTCCTCGACACACTCGACGGGCGTGGCGTGCTGATCGATAGCGGCACTCGAGATGAGTTGCGGATCGTGGCGATTGGCATGGAGCCAAGGTCGGTTCGAAGGCTAGCCGAGCGCTTGCGCGCGCAAGTGGCCTCAACCGCTATCGACGTCGCAGGCACAGGCCCCCGTCGCTACACGGTCAGCATCGGTGTTGCGCAGCGCCGTGTGCCAACTGACGGTCTACGTCTGATCGCGGCCGCGAACTCCGCGCTGGGGAGGGCAAAACGGCGTAAGAATGCGGTTTCCTCGCTTCCGGGTCTTTCGCGTCCCGTGTTGGTTTCGGACCTCAGGTCCGGTCGATCTCGCGCCGCCGCGGTTCGTGCAGTTGGTCAGAGCCTCATCGAGACGGTGACGGCCTGGGGACCAGTTTGGTACTGGACGCAGGGACACCGTAGTCAATGGGCGACATGGCCGCCGCGCCCGGCGACCATGGCCGAACGGGCGCTTGCACCAGATCTGTGGGACCTTATCGAGGAGATAACGGCGCTCCGTGTCGAGGATCGGCCTGGACCTCCTAATCGATTCACGCATCGTCGGGTCCTGCTCTGGGTCGACTCCAGCATGCTCCGCGAGCTAGACAAGATCGCCAGGCAACGTTCCGTGCATCGACGAAACCTCCTCAACGACGCTGCGATCCGCGCGGCACGAAAGGATTAACGACACGATGGAGAGTCAGAAGCTCGACCTTCCTAGTAGCCTGGGCAAATACGGTCTATCAGCACAAGAGATTGCTGAGTTCGTCGCGGACGAGTTCCCGGTTGACTACGCTTTTGTGACGGGTTCGGTGCTCGAGGGGCGGGCCGGCCCGACCTCGGATCTGGACGTGCGGGCCGTGTGCTGTCCGAGCGATCAGCATCCCGCCATCGACCGATCCTTTTCCCGCGCGGACCTGGCATGGTGCGGGACGACACGCATGACGACGCTATCCGGGCGGCCTATCCATGTCATCTACTGGCCCTCCGACGTCATCGCGTCATTCCTCGATCGCCTGACGGCGCCCTGGTCGTCGGACTCGGCCCTTCCAATATTCTCGGCAGAGATTTGGGAGTTCCGTGAGGAACTTGAGGTTTCCGCCGCGCTCATCAACTCATCACGTTACGCGGAGGACCGGCGACGTGCGCAGTCCGACGCCTCGCAAGTCATGCGAATGCAGGCGCTGCTTGCCGCCTTTGATCAGGCGAGTGGTGAGACCGAGGGACCCCTGGCGTCTGGGGACATCACGTTGGCGGCGGTGCGTAGCCTCACCGCCGTCAACGCGGCGGTGGATTGCTTTCTTCACTCCCGAGGGCACCGGGTGACGAAAGGCAAATGGCGACTCCGGGAGCTACGCAACTTGGACGGTACGGAAGGGGACGTTTATGGCAGCTTCCTCGCCTTCAACCTCGATGGCATCGTCGGCGACGAATCGACAATGGTGGCGGAGATACGACGGCGGCTCGCATGGTGTAACTCACTCCTCCTCCCGATCGCGCTCGGGTCGTGACTGCGCTTCTCCTCGATGTCGACGACACGATCGTCGACACGGCGCGCACTGGCTGGGAGAAGTGCCAACAGGCGGCGCGGGAACTTGGATTAGTGCCGCCCAGTCGCGGCGACTTCGCGGCGCTCTACGGCACGAGAGGCTTCGATGAATGCGTTCAATCTTGGCATCCCGGGGTTGATTCGGCGCAGTACCGGCGGCGCTATGACTCGCTCGGAGATCAATATCCTCCTGTCCCGTTGGGGGACGTCGTCAGCCTGCTCTCGCGTGCGAGAGCAGAATCGGTACTGGTCGCGATTCTCACCAACGGGACCCGCGAGAAGACGAGACGCAAGCTGGCGGCACTCGGCCTCGACGACGCAGACTTCGATGCGGTCTCATGTGCGGACGATCGCGCGACGAACAAGTCAGATCCGGCCACCTTCGACGAGCTGCGTCGGGTACTGAGGCAGGAGTCCGGGGAAACTTGGATGGTCTCGGACCTTCCGGACGATTGGCGCGTCGCGCGTCGCGCCGGGATGCGTGCGATCGGCGTGCACGCGAGCACCTGGGCCGGCAGAAAGGCTGATGGGGTCGACATCCTGGTGCCGACGCTGGACGACCTCAGCGGATTGATTCCTTTGCTCGGCGGCAGCGCGCGGCGGCCGGTGGCCGGCGCCGGTCCCGTGCAGGCTATCTCTTTTGACGTTGGTGGCACGCTCCTTGAGGAGATCGAGACGCCCGAGCGGACCCTCCGCCGCGTGGTGGGGGACTCTGGGCAGATCGCCGGCGCAGTAGATTCAGCCCACTGGACCGTCGCGAGCAGCGTCTGGGGGGATGCAGAAGCGATCGAGAGCGAACTCCTCTCCCTCTACCAGACGGCGCTGATCAGTTGGGGAGTCGAGAGCGCAGACTACATTGCGCGGGAGGCGATGCGTCGCCACATTAGTTCGAAGAACTGGCGGATCTCGGAAGTGGCTGGAGCATGGCTGCTGGCGAACGGCGGGCCGTGCCGACTTGGCGTGGTTTCGAACTGGTCGCCAGAGCTCGAGGAGACCTTGCGGTGCCATGGCTTCGTGGACGTATTCGAGCAGATCGTGTGCTCAAGCGCAGTGGGAGCCTCGAAGCCTTCGCGGGAGCCGTACCTTCTTCTGGCTGAGGCCCTCCGACTGGAACCCGGTCAGATCGCCCACCTCGGAGACGATCTGTTGAACGACGTGGCCGCAGCGCACGACGCTGGAATGTGCGGAGTGCTTGTCGGGCGGCATAGTCCCGCCGGATATCTTGACGACGTCATGCGAGTGCTGTTGTGATCGAGGTATTTGGCGACGCCGCCTGGCACATCATTGTTGATCGACTGCCGGGGGAAGAGCTCTCGTCGCTCAGGCTCACGCAGCGGGCCGGAGGTCCGGCCGCAACCGTCGCCATGCAGGCCGCGCTGCTCGGCGCGGAGGTCACGTTCTCGGGCACTCTCGGTGCCGACGACGCTGGGAACCGGATCGCTCGCGAGCTAGCATTACTCGGGGTCACATCGGGATCGATTACTCGAGAGGGCAAGACGGCCACTGTACTTGCCGAGGTCGGCTCTGAAACGATCCGACTCGGGGTAGAGCTGGAGGGAGTCGTGGCGCCGTCCTTCGACGACCTCCCCGTTTCTCCTTTGTGCTATGCCACGGGCTTCCCTCCCATGACTCCATTCCTCGAACGCTGTGCCGAGGCGGGGCTTCGGCTCATCATCGATGTAGGTTTCCAGCCACTTCTCGATCAAGAGGACGCCTTCGCGGAGCACCTTACGAAGATCGGTGGAGCGGTCGGCATTGGCATCGTCAGTGGTGGCGACCGTCGAGCTCCGAAGCGGCAGGCCGTTGAGATACTCCTCGCGCGTGGCGCTGAGGCAGTGATTGTCACACTTGGACGCGCAGGACTCGTCGTCGTGCAACCCGGACACGTCCAGGAGTTCCCCGCGATCGAAGTAGAGGAACGCGACGCGCTCTGCGCGGGCGACTGCTTTGTCGCAGGGCTGCTGGTCGGCCTCGACCGGGGGTGGGGTCTAACGGACGCCGTCCTCTTCGGTCAAGCAACCGCAGCTGCTAAGGTGAGTCGATTTGCCAGACTTGCGGACAAGGAGTTGGTCGCACAGCTACTCGCGAGTAGGGACGGTGCGTGGTGAGCGCGTTCCAGGAACCCGGATTCCGTGCCAACACGGTGCGGTGGCGCCTGGCCGCAGATATTCATGATGTGTGCTACCACGCGTACGGCGTCGAGGTGTCCGCCCCTAGTCGGGTCGAGCCCACACCCAGCATTAGTACTCCCCACTGCCTGATCGGCGACCGTTCCCTCGGGGTCATCGACGACGGGATCATCGGGGATCCCGAGATGGCTCTCGAGGACTGGCCGGAGTTCCGACGCCGCGCGTTCCTTCGCTTGGGGGTGCCGTCGTACGCCAGCACGCCGCACCTTGGGTGCTTCCATCGCCGCGCGAAGGCCAGATACGACCTTTGCTATCGCGTGTGCGCTGGGGCCGCCGAGGCGACCGAGGGCGTGCTGAGTTTTCGCGGTGTGGAGACCGCAGATTCACACCTGTTCGACACCTGGCGCACAGCAATCACAATCCCAGCAGGCAAGCCAGTCCGGTTCCTGGGGATCACAGCGGCAGAATCCATGGTTGGTCTGCTTCGAGCGGATGGTCTCGTCATCACCCGGTCGACCTCATGGACGATCGAGGAGCGACTCCTGACAGGGCAGGGACTGGATGACGTAGTCAACGAACTCGTTAGGGAACTGCGGCCGTGACCAAGTTCACCAGGCGCCCCGGCACCCAAACGATATCATCGACCGTCCGGCCTCGAAGCGAGCGGATCGTCTTCTCGGAGGCCAGTGCTTGCTCGCGGATCTCCGCTTCCGAGGTCCCCCACGGCACATCGAGCAGATCGGCCAGCCGTCCATCCACCTGCACGACGATCGTCAGGTTCTCAGGCTGGTGCTCGGTCGTGTGAACGTCGGCAATGTGATCGAGGGTGTCGGGCGGCAGGTTCAAACGCTCAGCAAGCTCGTGGGTGATGAACGGGGCGATCGGTGCGAGAGCCGCTAGGAGTCGCGAGTACCCATCGATTAGCGCCGCGGTGACTCCGTGATCAGCGTACCAGCGCCGCAGCTCCTTAAGTAGGCTCATGAGGCTGCTCACCACAGTGTTGAACTTCAGCGCCTCGTAGTCACGGATCACTTCGGCAAGAATCTTGTCGAACTTCCTGCTCAGCGTCACCTCGGACGCGGACTCTGCCCGCACGCCCTCACGGATCGCCATGCCCAATTGCCAGAGTCGGTCGAGGAATCGATGAGCGCCGACGACGGCGGCAACCTGGTCGGCCGGCCAGTCGTAATCTTGGTCCGGCGGGCCGATGAAGAGGATGAAGACTCGGATGGCGTCGGCGCCGTACACCTCGAGAATCTTGGTCGGATCGACGTTGTGTCCGCTGGACTTGGACATTGCCCGACCATCGAGGGTGATTGTGCCCTGATTGAGGACCTTCACAAACGGCTCATCGAAATCGAGCAGACCCACGTCTCGGAGGAAGCGCGTCATGAATCGGGAGTAGATCAGGTGCCCGACTGCGTGCTCGATGCCGCCGGTGTATAGATCGACAGGCATCCAGCGGTTGGTCGCATCGGAGTCGACTGGGCCGGACAACTCCGTTGCACTCGGGAATCGAAGAAAATACCACGATGAGTCGATAAAGGTATCCATCGTGTCCGTCTCGCGCTCTGCGGGGCCGCCGCACGATGGGCAGTCGACATTCACCCATTCGGGGAGATTTGCCAAAGGGGACATCGCGTCTCCCGTGATGTCATAGTCCGGACGCGGAGGCAGCAGCACTGGCAGTTGCTCGTCCGGCACTGGAACGAGGCCGCATTTGGTACAGGTGACGATAGGGATCGGACATCCCCAGTAACGCTGTCGCGAAAGGAGCCAGTCCCGCAACCGGAACTCAACGGTGCCCCGCCCCCAGCCCTCCACCTGCGCCCGCGCGGTCACGACGCGTTTTGCCTCCGCTGTGGACATACCGTCAAGGTCGCCACTGCCTATGGCAATGCCGGGCGCCTCGAACGGCAGATCAGCATCTCCCGCGACTGGAGCGACGACGCGTCGGATGGCCAGGCCGAACAAGCGCGCGAACTTGAAGTCGCGTTCGTCATGCGCTGGAACTCCGATGACGCTTCCTGTTCCGTATGCGGCGATGACGTAGTCGGCGACGAACACAGGCAGCCGCTCGCCCGTTGCCGGGTTCGTGGCATAGACATCGAGTTGGAGGCCGGATGGGACTCGCGTTGCGTTCGTTCGTTCGATATCCGACATCGCGGCGCTGCTCTTACGAAGCGCGCGATACTCCTCGAGCCGCCCCGCGTGGGCCGCAAGGTTCTCAGCAGCCGGGTGCTCAACGGCGAGCGCGACGAAGGTTGCGCCGTGCAAGGTATCTGGACGTGTCGAGTAGACAGAGACGCTCTCCACCGGACCGGCATCGAGGGCGAGTTCCAAAGAGAGTCCTTCAGAGCGTCCGATCCAGTTCCTCTGCTGTGCTTTGAGCGCCTCCGGCCAGGCGTCGAGATCGTCCAAGCCTTCAAGTAGCTCTTGGGCGTAGCTCGTCGTCTTGACGAACCATTGGTTCAGCTGACGTTGCTCCGGGACTGCGCCGCAACGCCAGCAAACGCCGTCGACCACCTGCTCGTTGGCGAGCACAGTCTTGTCGACGGGACACCAGTTGACACGAGCCTCTTTCTTGTACGCGACGTCGCGCTCAAACATCCGGAGGAAGATCCATTGCGTCCAGCGGTAGTAAGAAGGGTCCGCCGTGACGATGACCCGGTCCCAGTCGTAGCTGTACCCCAAGCGGGTATAGGTAGCGTTGAAGCGTTCGATGTTAGCGCGAGTCCAATCGGCAGGGCTAATGCCGCTGCGCATCGCAGCGTTCTCCGCGGGGAGCCCGAACGCGTCGTATCCGATCGGATGCAACACTTGACGTCCTCGGGCGCGGTGATAGCGCGCCAGGGTGTCACCGATCGTGTAATTCCGAACGTGGCCCATGTGGGTCTCGCCAGACGGATACGGGAACATGTCCAGTACGTAGCGTGATTCACCGTCGGGATGGGATTCGACGCCTCCTGCGTTTCCAGAGCGCCAGGCTTCTGCCCACTTCTCCTCGAAATCGCGGTAGCTGTATTTGGCCAAAGTCCAGTTCCCATCGCGGTTGATCAGGCGTTCCAATTCGGAACGATATCAATAGTATGATACGTATCCCGTTACATCGGGATGTTCTGTCGTCTCGTCGGATCGAGGGATCTAGGATGATCAGCGATCTGGTTGAGCTAGTGCGTGATCGACGATCAAACGCCGCGATGCTAGTCGAGCTTCGGGGTGGGCGCGAGCGCAGACTAAGCTTTGCCGACCTGGATTGGCGCTCGGATGTGTTGGCCCGAGGCCTGGCGAGCTTCGGCGATCTGCGCGGTACAACTGTGCCCATCGCCCTGCAGAGTCCGCTTGATTTTGCGACTGCGTTCTTCGGCGTCGCCAAAGCAGGAGCTGTACCCGTGCCGGCGCCGAGCCACGCCGCCGTACACCCGGGCCATCGGCGCCGCCTAGAGCAGATCATTGACGCCAGCGTAGATGGGGTGGCCCTAGTCGATCCATCGGTCTTCGCCGTGTTTAGCGGGCATGCGCGCATTCGCTTCGCCACTTTTCCGGCCTTGGAAGAGAAGACGGCCGAGAAATACGCGGGCGCATGGCCCGCCGTCTCGGACGTTGCCTATTACCAGTATTCGTCGGGATCTCTCGGGGCGCCGCACCCGATAGTTCTAAGCCAGGACAACGTGCTCGCGCAGCTTGCGCAGGCGGCAGAAGCGTTCAACGAAACCTCGAGCAGCGTGTCCGTCAACTGGGTACCACTGTTTCACGATATGGGTCTGGTAACGAGTCTGCTGCGCCCGCTGTGGTCCGGGTACACGTCTGTGATTCTCGACCCGTTCGAGTTCGTTCGGGACCCCACGGTCTGGCCACGCGAGCTGACCCGTTGGCGCGCCACCCACACTTCGGCCCCGGATTTTGGCTTTGCCCTGTGCGCTGCCAAGACGCAGTCGCTCGAAGGGCTCGATCTGTCGGCCCTCGCCGTTGCGCGCAGCGCTGGCGAGATGGTGCGGCCATCTACCTTAGAGAGCTTCTCAGAGCGTTTCCACGCGGTGGGGTTCCGGTCAAGCTCGTTCGCTCCTTCGTTCGGGCTCGCTGAGGCGACCCTGACCGCGACAACGACGGCCGTTGCGGACGAGCCGCGCGTGGTGGCATTCTCGGCGGCGGAACTGCGCCACGATCGAGCGATCCCCGCCCGCGACGGCGTCGAACAGGTGAGGCTCGTCTCCAGCGGTGCACCACTGCGCGGGACGAGGGTGGAGATAGTTGACAGCTCGGGCCACGTGCTCCGAGCCGGAAAAATAGGCGAGATCCGGATCACCGGTCGCCAGGTGGCCGGAGGAGTCGTCGACACCGGCGACATTGGCTTCATCTTGAAAGGTGAATTGTTCCCCCTAGGCAGGGCTCGCGAGCGCTTCCAGATCGCTGGCGTCAACTTCTACAGCGGAGAGATTGAGCGCGCGATCACGGATGCCGTCCCACAGCTTAGGCCTGGGCGTGCCGCCGTCTTCGTTGCTTTCGCGGAGGTAACAGGATCGAAACTGGTCGTGCAATGTGAGCGGCGGGCAGACGCCGAGCTGGAGGCACCGGCGGAGGACACAGTGCGTAGACGGATCCGATCACTGCTCGCAGAGCAGTTCGGACTTCGAGTACATGTCATTGACGTTGTACCTCCGCGGACTCTGCCTGTGACGACAAGCGGGAAGTTGCGACGCGGCGAATGCCGCCGTCGGTTCGAGTTGTCGCGCGCAACCCAAGGCGACCCGGATCGATAGTTCAAACGGCCTTCACGAGTGGTCACCGGGTGTACGCCAGCGTGAGCCGCCAGCGCTGGCTCTTGAACTGGGCAATAGAGTGCAATCAATAAAAGGTTCGCCTAGCGACTTGTGACGTTGGTGAGGTCGGTGGGTCCGTGGTCGCGTTGCCACCACCGGATGTGGTGTGCTTTCGTCATCTCCGGTGGGAGTCCGCACATCGCGCACCCGCCATCCCGTTCCACCAGCGCCAGCCGTTGCGCCCGGGTGAAGAGGCGTTTCTCCCGACCCCAGTCGAGAATCTCGCTGCGCCCGCCTATGACCCACGGGATCACCCCGCCCCCGGCGGCCATCCGCCGCGCCGCCCCGGCGCTGACGGGCTGGTCGAGTCCGTCGATCGTCGCCGACCCGGTCCCCGACTGGAGGTTGTCGAGAGTGACCCGCACAACGACGGTTGCCCCGGCGAGCGGCACCCGCGACTCGCATCCGAGGACGTGCGCGCAGAACACCGCGAGAGCATCGGCCTGGATCATCGACACCGTGCGGCGATCCGCATCCGCGCCCGCATCCGGGGCATCCTTGCGGGCGGCGAACGCGGCGGACACGTATCCGCGGATCGCGGTCACCACCGGCGCCGCAGTCTCCGCATCGAGAACCGCACTCAGGTGCACCATGCCGTCGCGTTCGAAGATCGTCAGCGACCTCTTCGCCCGCTTCTCCTCCTCCTTCGGCTCGACCCCGTCCGGGTCCAACCAGGCTTCCGCCCGGGTGATCAGCCTCCGCAGCTCATCCAGCCCCAACCCGACCGCACGTTCCGCCAACAGTGCCTCCGCCTCGGCGATGCGCTCCACCCCGGCGACGACCCGGCACCGGTTCAACAGGGCGACGATCATCGCTGCGGCCGGTACTCCGATCACCCCGGCAGCCAACGCCGCCCGCAGCACCTCGTACCGGGCCGGCAACCTGGCCCCGAGTAGGTCCGTGCGGGGAGCGGTCGCCTCTCCCACTTTCACCAGACGGGACGCATCCCCCGACGACACGCCCGTGGTCGCGGCGATCAACTTCGCCGCCGACCGGAACCCGTGTTCTTTCGCGAGACTCCCCGATCCGAGCTCGGCCCGTGACTCATGAGAGATCCGCGCGGCCACATCCGCGTGCACAGCATCCGCCGTCCGCTGCACCACCCCGATCGCCGTCTCCACCGCGATCAACTGCTCCCGCGACAACCCCGCCGCGTCATCCGCCCCCGCCCACACTGCATCGAGACGGGTGACCGCCTCCAGCAATCCAGTGAGCTTCGACATACCCCCAGCTTACCGCGCGTCCACCTGATGTTCGAAGATTTGTTCGATCCCATACCGGCCTATCGGCATATCGTGAAAGCACGGATCGTCAACCCAAACACGGACTCAATCCCTCCGAGTAGAGCCTCGCGACGGACCGTTCGCGGCCGACGTCGCTCACAGACGCGTGACAGCGGAAGCCGCACGGCCAACCGCAGCCGACGTCAGCAATCGAGGCCCCTCGCCTTCCGCAGCAGACATCGCCCGGCTCGCGGGAATCCCGCGAGACCCGCCCACGTTGTCCCCTTCGGACACCCCGAGGAAGGCGCACGATGACCACTCCGCCCCGCCGTTCGGCCTGGCCCCCGCTGCTGGTCGCCATCGCGCTCGAGGTGTCGGCGACTCTCGCGCTGCGTGCAGCCGAGGGCTTCACGCATCCGCTCTGGCTCATCGTCGTGGCAATCGGCTACAGCGGCTCTCTCTGGCTGCTGTCGATCGTCCTCGATCGCGGCATGCCGGTGGGTGTCGCGTACGGCATCTGGTCGGCGATCGGCGTGGTGCTCACGGCCGTGCTCGGGACCGTTCTGTTCGGCGAGCTCCTCGGGCCCGTGCAGATCATCGGTGTCGGCGTGATCGTGGTGGGCGTGCTGCTGGTCGAGCTCGGCTCTCACAAGCGCGAGCCGGCGGAGGCCACCTCGTGACCTGGCTGCTGCTGGCCCTCGCGATCGCGAGCGAGGTTACCGCGACGTTGAGCCTGCGCGCTTCCGAGGGGCTTCGCCGCAAAGGCTGGATCCCCGTGATCGTCGTGGGCTACCTCGCCGCATTCACCCTGCTCGGCGCGATCCTCGCGATGGGGATGCCGGTCGGCGTGGCCTACGGCGTCTGGGCCGCCGCCGGCGTGGCCCTCACCGCCGTGCTCGGTCGCGTGATCTTCAAGGACCACTTCTCCGCCATGATGGCGATCGGCGTCGCCCTGATCGCGGTCGGAGTGGCTCTCATCGAATTCGGCGGAGCGCACTGACGCGCGTCCGCTGACGCACGCCCGCTGACGCGCACGGCGCCCGCCGCGGGGTCACCACGCCCCGTCGGCCCTCACATCCCGGTCGACCCAGCATCCGGCGAGCGCGGCTCGCACCTCCGCGCCGTGATCGCGGGCCAGCGCCAGCGCGGCGTGATTCTGCTCCAGTTGAGCGAGGCGGGAGGCACCGAAGAGGACGTTCGCCGTCGCCGGATTGGACAGGCAGAAGGCGATGCCGAGAGCGGCGGGAGAGACACCGAATTCCCCAGCCACGCGCTCGATCTCTGGGTAGATCGCCGCGATCTGCTCGCGGATGCCGCCGACATCGGCGCCGATCTTCCGCTGCGGCGCGCGACCGGTGGCGAGGATGCCGCCCTCGAACACGTCGGACGCCTGCAGGGTCAGCGTGCCGTCCGCGAACAGCGGTCCGTACGCCTGCCCCTCCGCCATCGAGCGCCGAGCGATGCCGTACTTCAGCTGCGCGAACACGGGACCCGCGACCCCCTGAGTCGCGGCCTCGGCCAAGGCATCTCGCGTGTGCTCGATCCGCCAGTTGTTGATGCCCCAGGAGTCGAGCAGCCCCTCCCCGATCAGTTCGCTCACGTCGGCGACCAGGCGCGGCATGTCGGGCGCGTCGATGTAGTCGCCCACCACGAGCGTGTCGAATCGATCCAGGCCGGCACGATCGAGCGACTCGACGATCTGCGCCCGGAAGCCCTGGTTCGGCCAGTCCCACAGCCAGAGCTTGCCGCACAGGACGATCTCGGAGCGGTCCACCCCGCTCCTCCGGAGCGCCTCCCCGAAGAGGATGTCGGTCTTCGAGTTCTCGGCGTGCGGACCCATGTTGTAGTACGCGACGTCGAAGAATCCGGCATCCAGCTCGACGGCCCGACGGATCAGCGAGACCGCAGCGTCCTGCGACATGCGGTCCCACGTGTTCCACGACCCGAGCGCGAGCGGCGGCACCGGTGCGCCGCCCGGGTGCAGCGACCTCCGGGTATATGTCTGATCGGGCATGACGGCTCCTCTGGGGTTTGTCGACGGATGGGCGTTTCGTCTCGCTCCGCTCGCTCAGCGAACGAGAGAGCATGGGCGTTTCGTCTCGCTCCGCTCGCTCAACGAACGAGAGAGCGTCTCGCTCCGCTCGCTCGACGAACGGGGTTGTGTTTTTCTATGTTTGTAGAATATAACGGAGACACCCCGTCGCAACACCGTCAGTGAGGACGAACATGTCTGCATCCCCCCGCCGCATCCTGGTCACCGGAGGCGCCTCTGGGCTCGGTCGCGGCATCGCCGCCGCCTACCGCGCCGAGGGCGCCACGGTCTTCATCGGAGACGTGAACGCGGATGCCGCGGCCGAAGCGGCGGCCGCGATCGGCGCGACCGCCCTCGCGCTCGACATCGGCGACGAGGCATCCGTCGTCGCCGCCGCCGAGCGGATCGCCGCAGACGGCGGACTCGACGTGCTCGTGAACAACGCCGGGATCGTCGCCGGCGGAGGGACCCTGCAGGAGGTGCCGGTCGACGTGGTCGACGCCGCGCTCCGCGTCAACGTGCGCGGCACGTTCCTCATGCTCCGGGTCTTCGGGGCCCTTCTCGCCGAGGCCGGTCGCGGCAGCATCGTGAACATCTCCTCGATCGGCGCGCGGCAGCCCACACCCGGCCTCGGCCACTACGAGGCGACCAAGGCCGCTGTCGACGCCCTGACGCGCACGGCCGCGATCGAGCTCGCCCCCTTCGGTGTGCGTGTGAACGCCGTCGCCCCCGGCCCCGTCCTCACTCCCCTGACCGCCGCCTTCGCCGACGACCCGCAGGCCCGCGCCGCCTGGGAGTCGCGCATCCCGCTCGGCGCGATCGCCGAGGTCGACCAGGTCACCCCGCTCGTCCTGTTCCTCGCGAGTGACGCCGCCAGCCACATCACTGGAGTCTCCGTCGCGGTCGACGGCGGACAGCTCCTGGTCTGACCCGACCACCTCCCCCTGACGCCGTGACTCCCCGAGACAGGACAGCCATGCCCCTCCCCACCACGACGCGGGCCGCCGTGCTCACCGCGCACAGCTCACCGCTCACCCTGCAGGATCTCCCTCTTCCCGCCGAGATCGAGCCGGGCGCCGCCCTCGTGCGCATCGCCTGCACGACGCTGTGCGGCACGGACATCGAGATCTGGGAGGGGAAGATGACCTTCCCCGGCATGCTCCCGATGGTGCTCGGTCACGAGATGGTCGGCGAGATCGTCGCCGCCGGCACCGACACGAAGGATGCCCTCGGCCGGCCCCTCTCCCCCGGCGATCGCATCGGCTGGTCCGAGTCGACCTGCGGCGAGTGCTACGGATGCGTCGTCCTCCGGGAACCCGTCGCGTGTTCGCGCCGCGGCTACGGTTTCCTGCAGCGGGCCGACGTGCACCCTTTCGCGACCGCCGGGCTCTCGGAATACGCCTATGTGACCCCCGGGGCCGCGAAGCTGCTGCTCCCGGCATCCGTGAAGGACACGTGGGCGTCGATGGCCGGGTGCGCGGCCAAGACCGTGCTCCGCGCGTTCGAACGGGCCGGCCGTGTCCGCCCCGGGTCGACGGTGGTCGTCCAGGGCTCCGGCGCCCTCGGCATCTTCGCGACCGCGGTCGCGAAGATCGCCGGCGCAGGACAGGTGATCACCGTCGGCGCACCCGCAGCCCGTCTCGAGCTCGCCGCACGATTCGGGGCGGATGCCGTGGTCGACTTCCGCGAGGGCCCGGTCATCGAGCAGGTCATGG
Source organism: Microbacterium sp. A8/3-1 (assembly GCF_040267695.1). Classification (NCBI taxonomy): domain Bacteria; kingdom Bacillati; phylum Actinomycetota; class Actinomycetes; order Micrococcales; family Microbacteriaceae; genus Microbacterium; species Microbacterium sp. A8/3-1. The sequence goes on from NZ_CP158357.1 coordinate 1,539,746, forward strand.
AGCTGACCGGCGGCCACGGCGCCGACCATGTCTTCGACTTCGCCGGAGCGCCGAGCGTCGGACCCGACGCGATCGGCATGGCGGCACAGCGCGGCACGGTCGCGATCGTCGGCTCGACGGGCCCCGCCGGCGACGGCTTCCCGCTCAGCACGATCATGGGCAAGGAGCTCACCGTGGTCGGCTCGCTCAACGGCGACATCTCCGACTACGCCCGCGCCATCGACTTCTTCACCGCCTTCGCCGACCGGTACCCGTGGGACGCGCTCTTCAGCGAGCCCGTCGGACTCGCCGAGGCCTCCGCGAAGATCGCGAACATGCACCACCTCGATGAGGTCAAGGCCGTCATCGACCCGAGCCTGTGAGGACCACGACCATGCCCACCGCCACCACCCCGCTTCCCCGCCGCGAGATCGGCCGCAGCGGCATCCACGCCTCCCTGTTCTCCCTCGGTTCCTGGCACACCTATGACCGGATGGACTTCGCCGATGCTGTCGCGATGCTCGGCGAGGCCGTGGATCGGGGCGTGGATCTCTTCGACGTCGGCGTGTATTCCGCGCCGGGCATGCCGCCCGTCTTCACCGACGTCATCTTCGCCGGCATGGTCCGCGCGGCCGGACTCCGCCGCGAGGAGTGGCTGCTGTCGTCCAAGCTGTGGCTCGAGTCGTTCGGGGCCGACGGCTTCCGGCCGCAGTTGGAGAACGCGCTCATGCGCATCGGCGTGGAGCACTCCGACCTGGTGATCCTCGGCGATCTGCGCCGCGACGACCTAGACTTGCGCGACCTCGTGCTCGATCTCGCTCGGCTGACGGATGCCGGACTCATCCGCACCTGGGGTGTCAACAACTGGTCGGCCACGAGCATCCAGACCTTGATCGAAATCGCGACGACCGAGGGGGTCGCCGGTCCGCAGATCGCGCAACTGAAGTACAGCGTGTCCCGGCGCTCCATCCCCGACGGCGAGCCCTTCGCCCGACTCTGGGAGCAGGGACTCACCCTTCAGGCTTCCGACTGCCTCGAGGGCGGTGTGCTGGCCGGGAAGATCAACGGGGATCGTCAGATCGGACGCGACCCCGGCGACATCCGCGAACGGATCATCGATGACGTCCCCGCGTTCACCGCGCTGGCGGCATCGCTCGACGTCTCTCCCGCACAGCTGGGCATCGCCTTCACCCTGACCCACCCGGCTCTGACCACGACCCTGTTCGGCGCCTCGAGCGTCGAGCAGCTGCGGGCCAACCTGGACGCCGCCGCCCTCGTCGACCGCATCGGCGCCGCCGAACTGCGCAGCCTCGTCGAACCGTTCTGGGCGGACCGCGACGTGGTCTCGCCCGAAGGCCCCTGATCCGGCGCTTCGACACGCTCAGCGAACCGCTCACGAACGAAAGAGACCCATGACCGCCACCGCCGCCGGCCACCCGACCGTCACGCCCGTGCCCTTCGACCCCGAAGTGCAGGCCGTGCTCGACGAGCTCGCGAAGAACCCGCAACCCGCACTCACCCGGGCGTCACTCCCCCGCGAAGGGACCGACACGATGTTCCCCGACAACACGGCCGTCATCGCCGGTCGCGACATCGAGTGGGAGGACCGCGTGATCCCTGGTCCTGCGGGCGATCCCGACATCGAGATCACGATCTTCCGCCCCCGGGACAGCGACACCGAAACACTTCCCGCGTTCCTCAACATCCACGGCGGCGGCATGATCGTCGGTCACCGCTCGTGGGAGACCGGTCGGGTCGTGGACATCGTCGCCGAGCACCGGGTGGTCGCCGTCAACGTCGAATACCGCCTGGCTCCGGAGCATCCGTTCCCCGCCGGCGTCGAGGACTGCTACGCCGCGTTCGTGTGGCTGCACGCGCACGCGTCCGAACTCGGCGTCGACCCCGAGCGCATCATCGTCGGCGGCGGCAGCGCAGGCGGAGGCCTCACGGCCGCCGTCGCCCTCATGGCCCGCGATCGGCAGGGTCCCGTCATGGCGGGCCAGCTGCTGCTCTGCCCCATGATCGACAACACCAACACCACCGTCTCGAGCCGGCAGTACGACGGCATCGGCACCTGGCAGCGCGAGATGAATCTGCTCGCCTGGTCGTGCGTGCTCGGCGACGACCTCGCCTTCCGCGCAGACGCGCCGGCCTACGCGGCGCCCGCCCGCGCGGGCGACCTGTCCGGACTCCCCCGGCCTACATCGAGGTCGGCGAGGCGGAGATGTTCCGCGACGAGGACACCGAATACGCCCTCAGCATCTGGTCCACCGGCGGTCAGGCCGAGCTCCACGTCTGGGGCGGCGGTGCGCACGGCTTCGACATGTACATGCCGGATGCCGAGATCTCGCGTGCGGCCCTCGCCGCCCGCGCCTCCTGGCTGCGACGGATCTGGAGCGTCGCACGATGACCGCTCCCGCGCCCGTCCCCTACGACCCCGAGCTCGTGGCCGGACTCGACGCCTTCGTGAGCCTCGTCGAGATCATCCCCCTGCGCGCCGACTCGATCCACGCGAACCGCGATCACTTCGCCACGATCATCCCGCCGATGACCGTGCAGGCCGAGGGGCGGGCGGTCTCCTGGGAGGACCGGGTGATCTCCGGACCCGAGGGCGCGCCCGATCTGGAGATCACGATCGTCCGACCGTCCCGTGCCGCGTCCGGACCGGCGCCGGCGGTGCTCTCGATCCACGGCGGAGGGATGGTGCTCGGCACGCGCTTCTTCGGCACGGGCGAGCTCATCGACCTCGCCGAGCGCCACGGAGTGGTCGGCGTGGCCGTCGAATACCGCCTCGCACCCGAGCATCCGGGCCCCGCCCAGGCCGAGGACTGCTACGCCGCGCTGGAGTGGATGGCGGCGCACGCCGACGAGCTCGCGATCGACCCTGACCGGATCATCGCCTCGGGCATGAGCGCCGGCGGCGGGCTCTCGGCCGCCGTGGCGCTGCTCTCTCGCGACCGCGGGGGCCCTCGGCTCGCCGGACAGCTTCTCGGCTGCCCCATGCTGGACGATCGCAACGAGACCGTGTCGGCCCGGCAGTACGACGGCTTCGGTGCCTGGGATCGCAACAACAACGACACCGCCTGGGACGCGATCGCCGGCACCGAGCGGTTCACCGACGCGGTCTCGCCGTACACCGCTCCGGCGCGCGCGACGGACCTGTCGGGTCTCGCCCCGGCGTTCATCGAGGTCGGCGCCGCCGAGACGTTCCGCGACGAGGCCGTCGACTACGCCACGCGCATCTGGGCGACCGGCGGGCAGGCCGAACTGCACGTCTGGGCCGGCGGGTATCACGGCTTCCACGGGTTCTCCCCCGACGCCGAGGTCTCGAAGGCGGCCAACGCCGCGCGCGAGAGCTGGTTGCGCCGCATCCTGCACCTCGACGAATGAGCATCCCCGCGCCGGGTCAGCCGCACCGCCCGCGGATGAGCACGCTGCACGCGATGCTCGTCCTGGGGATGCTGGAGGCCTTCGGGCCGCTGTCGATGGACCTGTATCTGCCGCAGCTGCCCCAGCTGGCGGCATCCCTCGGCACCACCGAGGCGCTCGGCCAGGCGACGATGTCGGCGTGCATGATCGGTCTCGGACTCGGGCAGCTGATCGCGGGCCCGCTCAGCGATCGCTTCGGCCGACGCCTGCCGCTGATGGTCGGGGTCGCGGCGTTCGCCGTGCTCTCCGCGGTGTGTGCGACGGCCCCGACCATCGAGCTCCTGCTGCTCGCCCGGTTCCTCCAGGGACTCGCCGGATCGGCCGGGATCGTGATCTGCCTCGCGATCGCCCGCGATCAATTCGACGGCGTCGAGCTCTCGCGGATGCTGTCGCTGCTGTTCCTCGTCTCCGGCACCGCGCCCATCATCGCGCCGGTCGTCGGCGGCCAGCTCGCCCGCATCATGGACTGGCGCGGGATCTTCTGGGTGCTCGGCGCCGTCGGGGTCGTCCTGCTGCTCGTCGTCGTCTTCGCGCTGCCCGAGACCCTGCCCGTGGGGGAACGTCACGGCGGCGGTCTGCAGGCGCTGCGCGGACACGCGGGCGCCGTCATGAGCGACAGACTCTTCACCTCGGTGCTGATCGCTGCGGCGGGTGGCGGCGTCGCCTTCTTCACCTACCTGTCGATGTCGTCGTTCGTCCTGCAGGACGAGTTCGGCCTGACGCCGCAGACATTCAGCCTCGCCTTCGCGGGCGGCGCCCTGGCCAGCATCGCGGGAAGTCAGGCGAGCCGCCTCGTCGTGCGCCGCTGGGGCCCGCTGAACATCTATCTCGGCGGGATCACCGCGACCCTGATCGCGACGACGACCTTCCTCGTGCTGGCTCTGAGCGGCACGGGGGTCTCCGGTGTCGTCGCGGCGCTCGTCGGCTTCATGCTGTGCTCGGGGATCGGCGGCCCCAACGGGCAGACGCTCGCGCTCGCGCATCATCGCGCCAGAGCGGGCACGGCATCCGCTCTGCTCGGCATGGCGACGTTCCTGTTCGGACCGGTGGTCGCGCCTCTCGCCGCAGGAGTCGGCGGCACGAACGCCGTGACCATGGCCGTGACGATGACCGTCGCTGCGGCGGTCGCAGCGATCGCCGCCTGGGCGTTCGTCCGCCCCGCCGCCCGCAGCTGATCGGAAGCCGCGCCTGATCAGAAGTCGGCGCCGAACGCCCCGTCCGCCTTCAGGAGCTGCCCCGAGATCCATCGACCCTCGTCCGAGACGAGGAACTCCACCACCGCGGCCACATCGGCCGGACGCCCGAGGCGCCCGAGCGGGGTCATCTCGCGCAGCTGCGTGCGCGTGGCGTCATCCATCCACCCGGTGTCGATCGGGCCGGGGTTCAGGACATTCGCCGAGATGCCGCGCGGGCCGAGCTCGCGCGCCGCGGAGATCACGAGCCGGTCGAGCGCACCCTTCGACGCGCCGTACGGCAGGTTCCCGGTGACGTGGTCGCTCGTGAGCGCCACGATCGCACCGCCCGCGTCGCCGATCTGGCGGGCGAAAGCCGCGATGAGCAGCAGGCTCGCCCGCGCGTTGACAGCGACGTGCAGGTCGAAGCTCTCGGCGGTCGTGTCGAGGATGCCGGATTCGACGTCGTGCGCGTGGCTCAGGATCAGTGCGGAGATGGTGCCGTGCGTGGCGGTGACCTCGGCGATCAAGGCGTCGGGGCCGTCCGCCGTCGAGAGATCCGCCGTGTGGTCGGCGTCGTGCAGATCGCTGGTGGCGACCGTCCAACCCGCGGCACGCAGGCGAGGGATGATTCCGGCGGCGATGCTGTTCGCGCGCGCGGCTCCGGTGATCAGGGCGACAGGCATCCGGCCACGCTACCGGACGACATCGGCGGTCAGAACCCGAGGCACATCACGGCGACACCCGCCGCCATGGCCCAGGCCTCCGTCGTGAGCAGGCGCGCGGTGCGGCCGTGGTGCACCGGCTCGAGCACCCATTCCGCGACGACCGTCCACAGCACGACGCTGATGACCCCGACCACCACGAGCACCGAGAGGAGACCCGTCACGCCCTGGCCATGCCCATGGCCGTGCCCCGCCACGGCGGCGGCCTGCCCGGTCGATGCGCTCTCGAAGGAGCAGATCGCCATCACCAGCGAGACGAGCGCACGGTGGCAGCACGTCGCGGCGGCCGGGGTTCCGCGGACTCCCATGGTCCCGAGCATCGCCGAGAGCAGCAGCACCGCCCCGAGGATCAGACCGACGACCGGACTTCCGTCGCCCGCCGCCACCAGCAGCATCACCGCCGCCATCACGAGAGCCGACTGCTTGCCCTGCCAGGGGACGGATCGCCACGCGGCCACGCAGGCGACGGCCGAGACGATCGCCGCCGCGGCCATCAGCCACGGCGCCGCCGGCAGGAGATGCTCCACCCGCGAAGTATATTGATCGGACGCTCAACATAGCTACACCCACCGCGAATACGACAGGATGTGAACGTGCCCCGCATCGTCGATCACGATGAGCGCCGCCGGCAGATCGCCGAGGCGCTGCTGACCGTCGCCGCCCGCGAGGGCCACGAGAACGTGTCGTCGCGCGCGGTCGCCAAGGAGCTCGGGGTGGCGACCGGATCGCTCTGGCACTACTTCGACGGGTTCGACGACGTCGTGCGTGCCGCCGCCGCCGAGGTCACCCGTCGCACCGACACGCGGATCGCCGACGCCACCGCGGGCCTTCGCGGCCTCCCCCGACTGCACGCGCTCATGCGCGAGGTCCTTCCGATCGACGAGCGCACGCGCACCGAGGCCCACGTGGTCGTCGGATTCTGGGGCCGCATCGCCACCCTCGAATCGACGCCGGATGCCGGGGCGCCCACCCTCGCGACCTGGCAGGACAGCATCCGCTCCTCCCTCGAAGAGGCGGTCGCCGACGGCGCGCTCCGCGCCGAGACCCCGCAGGATGCCGTGATGGCGCTGCTGCGCTCGATCACCTACGGGCAGCAGGTGGTCGAGGTCACCGAGCCCCAGCCGGCCTCGGCGCACCTGGCCGTGCTCGAGGGCATCCTGGCCCCCTGGCGCGCCTGAGCCGCACGGCTGCAGCCCGGGTCTTGTGACGCCGGGCGTTCCGTCGTACGATCGTGCCAACCCGTTTATTGAGCGTTTGCTCGAAAATAGTGAGGTCGACGATGTCCCACCACCCGCAGCCCGTCTCCATCGAGAAGATCGCCGTCCCGCATCCGCTCGATCCGCTCACCGGCGCCGAGATCGCCGCCGCCCGCGCCGTACTCGACGCCGCCGGGCTCATGACCGAGACCACGCGCGTGCCGATGCTGCTCCCCGACGAGCCGACCAAGCAGGAGCGCGCCGCGTGGCGCCCCGGCTCTCCGATCGACCGCCGCGCCGACGTCACCCTGCTCGACATCGCCACGGGGGTCGCCACCGAGGTCATCGTCTCCCTCACCCGCGGCGAGGTCGTCCGCGCCGAGCGGGTGCCCAACGACGCGCCGCCCTACGGCCAGCCGCAGTACCTCTTCGAGGAGTACGAGCGCGCCGAGACGATCGCGAAGGCCTCCCCCGAGTGGCAGGCCGCGATGACGCGCCGCGGCCTCGCGGACCACATGGCGCTGGCATTCTGCGGTCCGCTCGCCCCGGGATACACCGGCCGCGCCGACGAGGTCGGTCGCCGCGTCATCCGCTCCCTCACGTTCCTGAAGCACGACGAGGCCGACTCCCCGTGGGCGCACCCCGTCGAAGGCCTCATCGTGCACATCGATCTCACGACGAACAGCGTCATCCGGGTCGAGGACCACGGCGATGTGCCGGTGCCGGCCGGTCACGGCAACTACTACCCCGAGGCGCAGGGCGCCGCGCGCACGACGCTCAAGCCCATCGAGATCACGCAGCCCGAGGGGCCGAGCTTCACGGTCACCGGCTCGCTCGTCGAGTGGGAGGGCTGGTCGATGCGCGTGGACTTCAACGCGCGCGAGGGCCTCGTGCTGCACGACGTCTCGTTCGGCGGGCGCTCGGTGCTGAGCAGGGCGAGCGTGCCCGAGATGGTCGTGCCCTACGGCGACACCGCACCAGGACGCTTCTGGATCAGCTACTTCGACGCCGGCGAATACCTGCTCGGCAAGAACGCCAACCACCTGGAGCTCGGCTGCGACTGCCTCGGCGTCATCCGGTACGTCGACGGCTACGTCGCCGACGATCACGGCAACCCCGTGCGCATCCCGAACGTGATCTGCATGCACGAGGAGGACTACGGCATCCTCTGGAAGCACACCGACCTGTCGGGCCGTTCCGACGTGCGCCGGTCGCGCCGCTTCGTGGTGTCGTACTTCTCGACGATCGGCAACTACGACTACGGCTTCTACTGGCACTTCTACCTGGACGGCTCGATCGAGGTCGTCGCCAAGGCCACCGGGATCGTCTTCGCCGCCGCGGGCGAGCCCGGAGTCCGCCAGAAGCACGCGACCGAACTCGCCCCCGGCGTCTTCGCACCCGTGCACCAGCACCTGTTCTGCGCGCGGCTCGACGTCGCGATCGACGGGGAGGACAACCGGCTCGTCGAGATCGACGCCCAGCGCGTGCCGATGGGTCCGGACAACCCCTTCGGCAACGCGTTCACGTGGTCGGAGACGCTCCTCGCCACGGAGCACGCGGCGCAGCGCGAGGCGGACACGTCGGTCGCGCGCGTCTGGGAGGTGCAGAGCGCCACGCAGACGAACCGCGTCGGACGACCGACCGCCTACCACCTCATCCCCGAGCCGACCGCGTTGCTCATGGCCGACCCGGCGTCGTCGGTCGCCGCACGTGCCGCGTTCGCCACCAAGCATCTCTGGGCGACGCGGCATGAGCCGGGTCAGATCTGGCCGGCCGGCCGCTACCCGAATGCGCATCAGGGCGGGGCGGGACTGCCGGAGTACTCGGCAGGAGATCGCTCGATCGACGGCGAGGACATCGTGCTGTGGCACACGTTCGGGCTCACGCACTTCCCCCGCCCGGAGGACTGGCCCATCATGCCCGTCGACTACGCAGGCTTCTGGTTCAAGCCGAACGGCTTCCTCGACCAGAACCCCGCGATGGACGTGCCGGAGTCATCCCAGGCACACGCCGCACCGGGAGCCGGCGGATGCTGCGGCGGAGGCGCCGCCTGCAACTGCGGGCACTGACGCGACCGCAGCGTCAGGCGAGGGCGGCGATCGCGTCGCGGAGGATGCCGTCGGCGTCGACGAGAGCGGATGCCGCGGCCTCGGGCGACGCGTCGGCGGCGAGCATCAGCAGGGCGAGCTTCACCGAGCCGTCGGCGGCCCTGAGCGCGACGGAGGCCTCGTCGACGCCGACGCCCGCGAGCTGCGACACCGTGCGGATGGACCGGGCGTGGAGCTTCTCATTGGTGGCGAGCAGGTCGACCATCACGCCGCGATAGGTCTTGCCGAGCTTGATCATCGACAGGGTGGTGAGCATGTTCACCACGAGCTTCTGCGCGGTGCCGGACTTCAACCGCGTGGATCCGGAGATGAACTCGGGTCCGGTGACCACCTCGATCGCGATCTCGGCGGCTGCACCGATCGCGGACCCCGCATTCGAGGCGATCGCGACCGTCAGCGCGCCGAGACCCCGCGCATAGTCCAGCCCGCCCACGACATAGGGCGTCCGCCCCGAAGCCGAGATGCCGACGACCGTGTCGCTCGCGGAGAGGTCGAGGTCGCGCAGCGACGAGGCGGCCGCCTCGTCGTCGTCCTCCGCGTTCTCGACGGCGGATCGGATCGCGGTCTCGCCGCCGGCGATCAGGCCCACGACCATCGAGGGATCCGTGCCGAACGTGGGAGGGCACTCGCTCGCGTCGAGCACTCCGATGCGTCCTGCCGTGCCCGCACCGATGTAAATGAGCCGTCCGCCGCGGCGGAACCGCGCGGTGATCCCGTCGATCGCGGAGGCGATCTCGGTGGCGCGCTCGGCGACCGCGGCCGGGACGCGGCGGTCCTCGGCGTTCATCCGCCGGATGAGCTCGGCGGTGTCGAGCAGGTCGAGGTCGCCGCGCTCCGTGGTCGACGCCTCGGTGTCGAGGCTCTCGAGCACCGAGAGCAGGGCGGTCAGTCGGACGTCGTCATTCGGCACGGTGCACGAACCTTTCGTGGGGAAGATCGACCCGGCGCGCGAGGAGCAGCGCGCCGTCGAGAGCGGTGCCGGCAGCGGGCACGGTCTGTCGCCCTGCCGACTGCAGCGAGGCGACAAGGGCGGCATGGAACCAGGGATGCTGGGTGAGCCCGCCGTGGAGCGTCACCGCGAGCGTGCGGGAGGAGGCGGCGACCGCGGATGCGGTGAGCAGACGCACGGCCTCCTCGACGATCCCGCCGGCCACATGATCGCCCGCTGCCGCAGAGTCGAGCACCAGCGGGGCGAAGGTCGCGAGGCGACGCGCGAGCGGTTCGGGATCCGCCAGCCAGCCGATGATGTCGGATGCCGTGCCGATGCGCGTCTCGATCGCCGGGACGAGCACGGTGTCGGGTGAGAGGCCGACGGATGCGCGGAGCACCGCGCGCAGGGCCTCACGTCCGAGCCATGAGCCGCTCCCGAAGTCGCCGAGCTCGGGGCCCCATCCGTCGACGAGCCGGGCGCCGTCGGCGTCGATGCCGAGTGCGGCAGCACCGGTGCCGGCGATGAGGAGCACGCCCTCGCCGCCCTCGAGCGCACCGGCGTGGGCGGCGACGACGTCGGACGCGACGGCGACCCTGGCGTCCGTCGCCGCTGCCAGCGCGTCGGCGAGCTGCTGTGCTGCGCCGGGAGCGGCCCACGCGCCTGCGGCGCCGACACCGACGAGGTCGAGGGGTTCCCCGCCATCCGGCAGCAGGGGCAGGATGGCGGCGATCGCGGCAGTCACACCGTCTTCGGCGGCGAGACCCGGGGCGCCGAGACCTTCACGAACCACGTCGCCTGACGAGACGCGGCACCGGGACTTGCCGAGATCGACGGCGACGGCGGGACGCGGGGAACTCATGAAAATAGTCTACGCAGATCCCGCTATTCGTGGAACAATTGTTCATCCGGTCGTTTCCGAGCCAAGGAGTGGCATGAGCATCCAGACGACCATCGCGACGGCAGCCGAGACACTCCCGCCGTCGCTCGCCCGGATCGCCCGCGTCATCACCGACGATCCCACCACCGCCGTCGAGAGCACGATCTCCGAGCTCGCCGCTCTCTGCGACACCTCCGTCGCCTCGGTCGTGCGCTTCTGCCGTGTCATCGGGCTTCGCGGCTACGCCGCCCTGCGCATGTCGCTGGCCGCCGAGCTCGGACGCGAATCCGTGCAGTTCAACGCCCCCGCCGGGTTCGGCTCCGAGATCGCGACGGGTGACACGCTCCCGGATGCCGTCGGCAAGATCGCCGCGCTCGAGCTGCTCGCGATCGAGGAGACGATCGGGAATCTCGACTTCGACGTGCTCGCCGCCGCGGTGGAGGCGATCGACCAGGCCGACCGGATCCTGCTCTTCGGGGTCGGCGCCAGCCGCCTGGTCGCCGACGACCTCGGACACAAGCTCCTGCGGATCGGCCGCTCGGCGATCGTCCTGTCCGACGCGCACGAGGCGAGTGCCGCCGCCTCGCTCAGCGCGACCAAGGCGGTCGCGATCGGATTCTCGAACTCGGGGTCCACCAGGGAGACGGTGCGATTCCTGCAGGCCGCGCGCGGAGCCGGCACGACCACGATCGGGGTCACGAGCGTCGTCGACTCCCCTCTCGTGCGCGAGTCGGACCATGCCCTGTTCAGCCATGCGCGCGAACCCCGCTTCCGGGCGGGGGCGATGGTCAGCCGGATCGCTCAGCTCGCACTCGTCGACTGCCTCTTCGTCGGCGTCGCCCAGCGCCGCCATGCCCACACCGTGCACGCGCTCCAGCGGACGGCCGACGCGGCCAGGGCGCTTCGCGACGACTGAAGCCGGAGCCGTCAGTGCGCCGGCGCGTCCTCCGACGTCAGAGCGGGGGCGGGGACGCGTGGCGATCCCGCCGAGCTCGCCGTGCGCAGGAACACGATGATCCAGCTGAAGATCAGCACGGCCGCGATGAGCTCCACCGCCGTGAGGTTGTAGTAGCCGATCGCGAAGAACACGGCCAGCAGCAGGATGACCAGCACGTACACCCAGCCGAACACGACGAAGACCCGAGGGATGCTGCGCAGGAACCACGGCAGTCCGACCACGACGACCGCGAACACCACCGTCATGCCGGTCGCCACGGTGTTGTGCACCAGGAAGAACTCGTCGACGGGGAAGACGCCGACGCAGGCGAGGAAGACGCCCAGCAGGATCAGGCCGCCGCGCACGATGAATCGGCCACGGCGGTCGATCGGGTCCGACGCCGGCAGGCCGGCCGTCGCGTAGCGCGAGATCGTCGTCACCATGACACCCGCGATGATGAGCGTGACGTTGAAGGCGAGCGAGGCGCTGTTGGTGCTCATCCCGAGCGCAGAGAGGTTGTCGCGCCACCAGTGCGGGTCGCTCGACGCGAGCATGCTGGCGAAGGCGCCCACGACGAGGAACACCGCCAGCACGAGCGACAGCACCGTCGGCGTGAGCGCGACGGCGCTGAGGAACGAGACGTACCCGGTGAGCGCGAACGCCACAGCGACCAGCACCGCGCCGGGGAACGCGAACACCGGGGCATCGGTGAAGCTGCGCTCGAGCAGTTCGGCGATCCCGATCCAGCCGAGGTAGGCGATCGCCGCGTGGGCGAAGGCGATCGCGACGAGGTCATACCAGCGCAGCCGGTCGCCCGGCACGCTGAACCCGTCGCGGAGTCCCTCGGCGTCCGGCTCTACCGGGCGCACTGCCAGACGCCCCACCACGAAGGCGATGACCGCCGTGACCGCGCCGCCGACAGCTGCGAAGACGCCGATCGATCCGGCTCCGCTGATCGCCAGCTCGCGGCCCCAGAAGACCGGCAGCCCGATCGCGAAGCCGAGAACCAGGAACGCGGCCCCCACGATGAGCGCCGTCGCCTCGAAGACGGCATCCGACCTGTCCGCTCCCCGCACCTGTCGCAGGACGCGCAGGATCGTGTCTCCGAGAGCTTTCATCGTCCGTCCTCCGGTCACATCCTAGAAGCAGTGCTGTGCAGCCGTCGCCGGTGATAGCATCACGGAACGGATCGTATACAACGTCGTCGTTCCACCATCCCGAGGTGATCAGTCATGAACGGTGCACTCGCTGCCCCCGTCGCCCCCGCCGAGTCGGTGTCGTCGCTCATCGCGCGCAACATCAGCGAATTCCGTGCGGCCGTCTCGCAGTCCTTCGTCCCGCTGCAGGTGTCGAGCAGCGGCCCCGATCACTTCCGCGGCGTCATCCGCGGAGCGTCCGTCGACGAGGTCCATGTGACGGAGGTGCGTGCGACGTCGCACGTGGTCGAGCGCACACCCGAGCTGATCGCCCGCGCCGACCGCTCGTACTTCAAGGTGAGCCTGATGCTCGCCGGCACGGGCCTGCTCATCCAGGACGACCGCGAGGCCGTGCTGCACCCCGGCGACCTCGCCGTCTACGACACGGATCGTCCGTACTCCCTCGTCTTCGACCAGGACTTCCGCACCATGGTCGTGATGTTCCCGAAGCACCTGATCAGCCTGCCGTCCGACATGATCGGCCAGCTCACCGCCGTGCGGATCTCCGGCCAGGAGGGACTCGGCGGCATGGTCGTGCCGTACCTGACACAGCTCGCCGGGAACCTCGATCAGCTCGCAGGCACCACGGGCGCCCGCCTCGCGCACAGCGCTCTCGACCTCGTGACGACGGTGTTCACGCGCGAGCTCGGACTCGACGAGGTCTCCGCCGATCCGCATCGTGCTCTGGTTCAGCGCATCCGCTCCTACATCGACCGCAACCTGGCGTCGACCGACCTCGGACCCGCGACGATCGCCGCGGCGCACTTCATCTCCACCCGTCATCTGCACGGGTTGTTCCAGGAGCAGGGCGTCACCGTCTCGACCTGGATCCGCACGCGACGCCTCGAGCAATGCCGACGCGACCTGCTGGACCCGATGCTGGCCGACCGCCCCGTCGCCGCGATCGCGGCGCGCTGGGGCTTCGTGGATGCCGCGCACTTCAGCCGCGCTTTCAAGGCGGCGTTCCGGGTCTCCCCCAGCGAGTACCGCGCCGCGCACTGACGCTGCTGATCGCGCGACCTTGCCCGGGAGGGCACGCCGGTTGACTCTCGGCGCGCGATGGCGCTCCCGCTCTTGAGCGGATGCCGCGCCGCGGCCGAGCATGAGGCAAGCGCACCGCGATGACGCGGCGCCCGGGGCCTCGATGCTCCGCCACGTGCGATGTCAGGACCTCCATGACCGACACCTCCCTCGATCCTGCGCTCGACGAGTGGCGCACCTACGACGAGTTCGCTGCGGGGATCGACACCTTCCGACTTCCGAACGTGTCCTTGGCCGGCACCGCGCTCGCCCTCAGCCTCGACGACGGCTCCACGCTGTCTCTGCGCTTCGACTCGGTCGCCGTCGCCTGGACCGGATTCGAGGCCTCCGGCACCGATCCCTACGACGCGGTGGCCGTACGCGACGACGTCGTCTTCGTGAACATCCCGCTGGAGAGCCGCGAGCGCGAGGCGATCACGGTCGTCTTCTCCCGCACGACGCATCGCGCGACCGTCATCCGCTCCCGCATCGCCGCCGAGGCCGTGGAGGGCACTCCGCAGGTGGGGCAGGACTTCTGGGCTGCGACGACCGACGCCGGCGAGGCGACCGGCGAGGTGCCCGGCCCGAGCCGCGACCTCATCGGCAAGCGCAACGTCTACCGCTACAGCCCCGAGCACCTCTACGAGCACGTCTACATCTCGAGTCAGCGCTACGCGTGGCAGTGCCTGGAAGGCGTGCAGCGCGGCCACGGCGACATGGATCTCTCGACGGTGTGGAAGTTCGCCGACGGCCTGTACCTCTTCTGCTTCCGCGAGTTCCGGATCGCCGTCGCCAGCGTCTGGCTGCACGACCTCGGCTACCAGCTGATGACCACGGGCATCTTCCTCGGGCTCAACGGCGAGGGCCGTGCCGAGCACTCCCGCGGCGGTGGCCACATCTACCCGCTCGGGTCCGTCGCCTATCCCGACGCCCAGCCGGTCTGACCGCGTTCGACAGGCTCACGGCCCAGGAAACGAATCGAGGAGAGCGCACATGAGCAACGCAGAGATCATCCGCAGCCACTACGCCGCCAGCGACCGCGGCGACCTCGACGGGATGCTGGCACCGCTGGCATCCGACGTCCGCTGGACCGAGGCCGCGGGCTTCCCCTACGCCGGCACCTACGTCGGACCGGATGCTGTCGCCGCGAATGTCTTCGCGCGCCTCCAGGAGGACTGGGACGACTACACCGTCGCGATCGACGAGGTGATCGACGGCGGAGACGTCGTCGTCGGCATCGGCACGTACTCCGGCACCAACAGGGCCACCGGGCGCTTCTTCGCCGCTCGCGTCGCACACGTCTGGCGTCTGAAGGATGCCGAGGTCGTCGCCTTCGAGCAGTTCACCGACACCGAGATGGTGAACCGCGCGCTGCGCGACCCTTCGACGGGCTCAGGGACCCGAGCCTGAGCCACAGCACGACCCGAACACACGAGAGGCAGGAAGCACATGAACAGACGAGCATCCGGCACCGCGGCGCTCCTCGCCGTGGCAGCCCTCACCCTGGCCGGCTGCGCCGGCGCGGACGGCGGAGGCGGCGGAGGTGAAGGCGCCCCGATCGTCGTCGGCTCCGTCAACACGATCAGCGGTCCGGCGACCTTCCCCGAGGCGTCGCAGGCGGCAGCGGCCGTCTTCGACGCGTTCAACGAGGCCGGGGGGCTCGACGGTCGCACGATCGAGTACAAGACCCTCGACGACAAGGGCGACCCCGCGACAGCCACGGCATCCGCTCGCGAACTGGTGGGCAGCGACGGCGCCGTCGCGCTCGTCGGCTCGGCCAGCCTGATCGAATGCGAGATCAACGCGAAGTACTACGAGCAGGAAGGCATCCTCTCGATGCCCGGCATCGGCGTCGACACCGGCTGCTTCGCCAGCGACAACATCTCGCCGGCGAACGTGGGGCCGTTCAACGACATGACCCTCACGCTGCAGTACGGCTCCGAGGTGCTCGGCCTGGACGACATCTGCATCCTGCTCGAGATCGCGGGCTCCACGCGCCCGACCTACCAGGCCGCGATCGACAAGTGGACCGAGATCACCGGCAAGGAGCCGAAGTACGTCGACGACACCGTGCCCTACGGCGCCTCCGACTACACGCCGTACATCGTCAAGGCGCGGGACCAGGGCTGCAAGGCTCTGGCGATCAACCCGGTCGAGCCCGACGCGATCGGCCAGGTCAAGGCCGCCAACGCGCAGGGCTGGGACGACGTGACCTGGCTCTATCTGACGAGCGTCTACAGCGAGAACTTCGCCGATGCGATCGACAACGCCGGCGCCGGGATCTACGTGCCGGCCGAGTTCTACCCGTTCACGGACGACAACGAGATCAACGCCGATTGGCGGGAGCTGATGGAGGCGAACGACATCCCGCTCACCTCGTTCAGCCAGGGCGGGTATCTCGCCGCGACGTACTTCATCGAAGTGCTCAAGGGCATCGACGGCGACATCACGCGGGAGAGCGTCTCCGAGGCGCTCAAGGCCATGGACCCGATCGAGAACCCGATGGTGGGCACGCCGTACGCCTTCGGCACGCAGAACACCGCGGGGTGGCCGATCATCCTGAAGTCGGGCACGAACGCCTGGGAGCAGGTCGCTGACGACTGGCTCCGCATCGGCGAGTAGGCCGCTCCTCTCGGCGCTTCGACAGGCTCAGCGACCCAGTGCTGAGTCCAGCGACCCAGGGACTTGGGTCCAACGACCCAGGGACTTGGGTCCCTGAGCCTGTCGAAGGGCCATCCCCCTCAGATCAGAAAGGACGCCTCATGCTGCAAGGCGCGATCGCCGGCCTCGCCGCCGGCGGGCTCTACGCCGTTCTCGGCGTGTGCCTGACGCTCATGTCACGCCTCGTCCGCGTGGTGAACTTCGCTCAGGCCGCGACCGGGATGTTCGGCGCGTTCACCGCTGTGTGGTTCGTCCGCGAGATCGGACTGCCCATCTGGCTCGGGTCGGTGCTCGGGGTGCTGGTCGCCGGCCTTCTCGCCGCGGCGATCGGCTTCATCGCCGCGACCTGGCTCTCCGAGGCTTCCACGACGACACGCTCCGCGATGACCGTCGGCCCACTGCTCCTGCTGATCTCGATGTCGTTCATCCTGTTCGGCAACAAGCCCCAGCCGTTCACGCCCATCATCGCGGGCCCCGCCTTCTCGTTCGGCGGCGTGGTGATCAGCCAGGTCACCGTCGCGACCGTGGCGATGGCGATCATCACCGCGATCGTGGTGCGGATCGTGCTGCGCCGCACCAGGGTCGGCACGCAGCTGCGGGCCCTCTCGGAGCGCCCGACCACGGCCGAGCTGCTCGGCATCCGCTCGCGTCCGCTGTCGATCGCGGTGTGGTTCGTGACCGGCGTCATCAGCGCGATCGCGATCATCGTCGTCGCCCCGTCGCAGTCGAACGACGCGACGAGCCTCGCGATGCTCATCGTCCCCGCAGCCGCTGCCGCCCTCCTCGGCGGGTTCCGGCGTCTCGACCTGGCGGTGATCGGCGGCGTCGTCCTCGGCGTGCTCGGCGGCCTGGTCGCCCAGATCGACGAGGTCGCGCTCGTGCGCAACTTCCTCCCGTTCCTGTTCATCGTCGTCCTTCTCCTCTGGACCCAGCGCAAGGAGGTGTGGGATGCCGCTCGCTGACCGTCCCTGGTTCCGGATCACCTGGCCGTTCGCGATCGCACTCGCCGGCATCGGCGCCGGCGCGATCCTGAGCGCAGCCCTGCCGGGCTACTTCGTGTTCCTCGCCATCAGCGCCGTGATCGCCGCCATCGCGATCCTCGGTCTCGGCATCGTGACCGGCTCCGCCGGCATGATCGCCCTGTGCCAGCTCACCTTCGCTGCCGTCGGCGCGTGGATCGTCTCGCTTCTGAACGTGATGCAGGCACCGGGCGGATTCATCGTCTGGCTCGTGCTCGGCGGCATCGCCGCAGGTCTCGTCGGCGTGCTGGTCGGGCTCCCCGCCCTCCGCCTCCGCGGCGTGAATCTCGCGGTCGTCACGCTCGGCTTCGCCGCGGCGGCCGACGTCACGCTCGTGCAGATCCAGTTCCCCGGCTCCGCCGACGGCACCGCGATCGAGCGCCCCACGATGTTCTCCAACGACCGGCAGTTCTTCTTCCTCTCGATCGTCGTGCTCGCACTCTGCGCGCTCGGGGTCTTCTTCCTGCAGCGCGGACGCTGGGGATCGAGCTGGAAGGCCGTCGCGTTCTCGGAGCGCGGCACCGCGGCCGCGGGCCAGAGCGTGCAGATCGCGAAGCTCACGGCCTTCGCGGTCTCGGCCGCGCTGGGCGGCGTCGCCGGAGGGCTGCTGGCCGGTCAGGTGCAGCTGCCGTTCGCCTCCAGCTTCACCCCGCTGCAGTCCCTCGCGCTCTACGTCCTGGCGATCATGTCGGGCGCGCACCTGATCGACATGGCCATCTTCGGCGGCATCCTGTGGGTGCTCGTCCCCGAGCTGCTCAAGCGTTGGGGAATCCCGCAGGATTGGGGCTTCGTGGTGTTCGGCGTGCTCGGCGTGCAGGCCCTCACGAGCGGCACCAACCTCGGCCAGGGGATCCGCAACCTGTTCTACCGGCGCGCCGACCGGCGTGCCGCGAACGCGGAGCTCACGGCGCTCCCTCCGGACGTCGGAGCGGATGCCGGGGCCATCACCACGACGACCACTGCCACGGTCGACGCGGCCGCGCTCGAGGGGGCACCCGTGCTGTCCGTCGATGGGCTGACCGTGCAGTTCGGCGCGCTGAAGGCGCTCGACGACGTGTCGGTCGTGGTGCCTGCCGCGTCGATCATGGGACTGATCGGCCCGAACGGTGCGGGGAAGTCGACGTTCGTCGATGCGATCAGCGGGTTCCTGCCGAAGCACGGCGGCCGCGTGCTCCTCGGGGATCGCGACCTCGCGGGCCTCTCCCCCACCCGGCGCGCACGGCTCGGGCTGCGCCGCACATTCCAGCAGGATCGCGTGCCGCCCGCGCTCACGATCGGGGCGTATGTGCGGTTCGTCGCACGGCGTCGGCTCGCGGCATCCGATATCGACGAGGTGCTGGAGTTCTTCGGATGCCCGCCGGCCCGCGCTCGCCTGTCGAGCGTCGACGTCGGAACGAGACGACTCGTCGAGGTCGCCGCGAACGTGGTGGCGCGCCCCCGGCTGCTGATCCTCGACGAACCGGCCGCCGGGCTCTCGCACGACGAGCACCTGGCGCTGGCCGCTCGACTGAGAGAGCTCCCGTCCCGCTACGGCATCGCGCTGATCATCATCGAGCACGACCTCGACCTCGTGCGCTCGGTCTGCCCGACTCTCACGGTGCTCGACTTCGGCCGGGTGCTCGCCAGCGGACCGCAGGCCGAGGTCCTCGCGAATCCCGACGTCGTGAAGGCGTACATGGGAGAGACGGAGCTGTTGAAGTGAGCGAACTCGTCCTGGACGCCGTGAGCGTCAGCCGCGGTGCGGGCGCCGTGATCTCCGACGTCTCGCTGCGGGTAGAGGGCGGCGAGGTGCTGGCCCTGGTCGGCCCCAACGGCGCCGGCAAGACCAGCCTGATCGAATCGATCTCGGGCGTGACCCCGCACTCCGCCGGCAGCATCACTCTCGACGGCGAGCCGATCGACAAGTTGTCGCGGGTCGCGCGCTCGCGGCGCGGCATCGTGCACATCGAGCAGGGCAGGGCCGTGTTCCCCTCGCTCACCGTGCGGGAGAACATCTCGCTCACCGCCCGCACCCCCGGGGAGCTGGATGCGGCGCTCGCGCAGTTCCCCGAGCTCGAGAAGCGCATCGACTCGCCGACCGCCCTGCTCTCGGGCGGCGAGCAGCAGATGGTCGTGCTCGCGCGCGCGTTCGCCGCAAAGCCCCGCGTTCTCCTCATCGACGAGATGTCGCTCGGGCTCGCGCCGGTCGTCTTCCTGCGGCTGATGCCGATCGTGAAGTCGATCGCCGACTCGGGCGTGGCCGTGCTGCTCGTCGAGCAGTTCACGCAGGTCGCCCTCGGTCTCGCACGCGAGGCCGTGGTCGTCGCGGGTGGCAGGGTGTCCTTCCAGGGCACGGCCGCGGAGCTCGGTGCCGACCCCGCCCTGCTGCATCGCGCCTACCTGGGCGGCTGACGGCGGCTGGCGCGCGCGTCAGTCGATGCTGTCGACCGCGCGCTCGCGCTCGCGGAAGGTGCCTTTGGCGATCAACCAGGCACCGGCGGGCAGCGCCAGCAGCGCCAGCCCGTGGGCGATCCATCCGAGCACGGAGTCCAGCTCCAGCGCCGCCGGCCAGGCATCCTGTCTGCGGAGCACTATCCACCCGAGGAAGGCTGCAACCAGCACCACCCCTGCAGCGATGAAGAAGACGCGCCCGCGGCGTGTCGGCGTGGTGTCCATGGAATCCCCCCGGTCCTCGAATGCCGTTCGCCAACCTAGCAGGTGACCGCCGTGCGCCAGCTAGCCTGAAGGGGTGACCGAGACCATCCACGCCCGCGCCGTCCTCCTCGACATGGACGGGACTCTCGTCGACTCGACGGCGGTGGTGGAACGGCTCTGGCTGGCCTGGGCGGAGCCGCACGGAATCGCCCCCGAGCACGTGCTCAGCGTCGTGCACGGCCGGCAGGGGCATCAGAGCATGTCGATCATGCTGCCGGAGCGCGATCACGCGATCAATCTCCGCGAGAACGACAAGATGCTCGCGACCGAGACGAACGACGTCGACGGGGTCATCGAGATCTCGGGAGCGAAGGCACTGCTCGAGGCACTCCTCCCCTATCCGCACGCGATCGTCACCTCGGCGAACGTCGCGCTGATGACGGCACGGATGCAGGCGGCCGGCCTCACCGTCCCCGCGATCGCCGTCACGGCCGAGAGCGTCTCGGCATCCAAGCCGGATCCCGAAGGCTTCCTGCTCGGCGCGAGTCTGCTCGGCATCGACCCCGCCGACTGCGTCGTGTTCGAGGACTCCGGTGCCGGCATCCAGGCCGGCCTCGCCGCGGGCATGCGGGTGCTCGGCGTCGGACAGCACGCCGCCTCGCACGGGCCGACCTACCGTGTCGACGACCTGACACGGGTCACGCTCGCCCCCACCACCGAGGGATTCGCACTCACGATCGGCTGAGCGCGCCGCTCCTACATCCCCGCGTGGTCGAACGCGATCGTCGGCACATCGACGACATGCGATCCGCCGTCGGCCACGATCACGGCGCCGGTGATGTACGACGACTCCCCCGAGCCGAGGAAGCGCACGACCGACGCGATCTCCGACGGCTGTGCGGGGCGACGCAGCGGCACGTCGGCGGTGACCGCGGCATAGGCCTCCTCCCGGGAGGAGAGATTCGCGTGGGTCGCGAACTCGTCCATCTCGTCGTCGGCCATCGGCGTCTGCACCCAGCCGGGGCAGATCGCGTTCACGCGCACCCCGTGCCTGCCGTAGTCGCGGGCGAGGGTGCGAGTCAGACCGATCAGCGCATGCTTGCCCACGGTGTACCCCGCGACCGATGGCCCGGCGAAGAGCCCGGCGAGCGACGACACGATCACGATCTGCCCCTTCGCCTCGATCAACGCGGGCAGCGACTCGCGCGCCATCGTGAACGCGGTCGTGAGATTGGCGCGGATCGCCGCCTCCCATCCGGCGTCGTCGGTCTCACCGACCGGCGAGAATCCGTGGCCCCCGGCATTCGCCACGAGCACGTCGATGCGTCCGAATCGCGCCAGCACCTCGGCGACCGCCGCCTTCGCCGAGGCCGTGTCGGCGGCATCCGCGACGACCGGCACGGCGCCGACGGCGCGTTCGACCTCCTGCAGCGGCTCCGGGCGGCGCCCGACGACCACGACGTGCGCGCCCTCGGCCGCATAGCGCTGGGCGATGGCGGCGCCGATGCCGGTGCCGCCTCCGGTGATGACGACGACGCGTCCGGAGACCGTCGATCCGAATGCGAGTCCCATGTCTGCTCCCTGTACTGATCTGGCGCGTGCGCGCGGTGGATTCGTGCTCGACGGTTCCGTCGTCACGCGGGGAACCCCGAACGGGCGGTGTACCCGAAGTCGCTGAGCAGGGTCGTCCCGTTGATCGCCCTGCTGCGCGGAGACGCCAGGTAGACGACGTGCGCGGCGACCTCCGCCGCGCTCTGCACCGGGAATCCCGGTGCGTCGAACGCGTCGGAACCGAGATCGCCTCGGCTCATCGGCGTGTCGACGATCGACGGCGCCACCGTGTTCACCCGGATGCGCGTGTCGGCGAGATCGACCGAGAGCGCCCGCGCGAACTGCACGAGCGCGGCTTTCGATGCCGCGTACGGCACCATCCCCGGCGAGGCGACGACGGCGGAGTCGCTCGCGAGCAGGACGACGGATGCCGCCGGTGCGGCGCGCAGAGCCGGGAGCGCGTGCTTGAGCACGAGGAACGCTCCGGTCACGTTCACCGCGAACACGGCTTCCCAGTCGGCGAGAGCGGTGTCCTCGATCGAGGTCCCGACCGGCCCGGAGATCCCGGCGCAGCAGACGACGGCATCGAGCCTTCCGAGCGCCGCGGCACCGGATTCCACCGCCGCACGCACCTCGTCCTCGTCCGTCACGTCGGCGACGAGGATCACAGCGTCACGGCATCCGCTCGCCGTCTCGCGGAGCGCGGATGCATCGCGATCCAGCAGAGCGACCCGCACGCCTTCCGCGGCGAGCGCGAGCGCCGTGGCACGCCCGATCCCGCTCGCCGCGCCCGTGACGAGGGCCGTCGTGCCCTGCAGCTGCAGATCCATCTCACCCTCCGGGATCGCCGCCGGGCACCGGATGGTGCGGAGAGGACGGCGGTGTCGTCTCGGTCATCCTGCTCCCCCCTCGCGGCGACGCGAACCGTCGTCGGCGGGGTGTGCGCGCTCGCACCATCGTCTTTCCCTCACGGTCAAGTGCGAACCGACCGGCGCGAGCAGACTCGCTCTATCGACGATTCCCCTCGTCGTCGGTGCCGTGCGAGCACGGCGTCACCCAGCAAAGGAGCCGACGTGGCCACCCCGACCGAAACATCTCACGGGCACACCGCCCTCCGCTCCGGCGCCCTCGGCGTCGCCGGGATCGTCTTCCTGGTGCTCGCCGCGGTCGCACCGCTGACGGGCATCGTGGTCGTCGCCTCGCTGGCGATCGCCCTCGGCAACGGCGGCGGCACCCCGATGTCGTTCTTCCTCGTCGCCGCGATCCTCCTGCTGTTCGCGGTCGGCTACGCGCAGATGTCGAAGCAGCTGGTCAACGCCGGCGGCTTCTACGCGTTCGTCGTGAAGGGCCTCGGTCGCACCGGCGGACTCATCGCCGGTCTCATCGCCACCCTCGGCTACAACTTCTTCGTCGTCGGCACGATCGGCACCAGCGGCTTCTTCATGCAGAACATCATCCGCGACCTCACCGGTCTCGACGTGCACTGGCTGGTGTGGGGTCTGCTGTCGATCGTCGTGTGCTTCGTGCTCGCGCGGGTCGGCGTCGACTTCAGCTCGAAGATCCTCGGCGTGTGCCTGGTGCTCGAGGTGCTGATGCTCGTCGTGTTCGATGTCTCGGTGCTGGTGCAGACCGGGTACGACCTGGGCGCGTTCAGCCCGGAAGCCGTGTTCTCGGGCTCGCTCCCGATCGGCCTGCTGCTCGCCGCGACCGGCTTCCTCGGCTTCGAGGCGACCGCGCTGTTCAGCGAGGAGGCCAAGCAGCCGCTGCGCACCATCCCCCGCGCCACGTACACCTCGATCATCGCGATCGGCGTCATCCTCGGCGTCACGACCTGGGCCGTGGTCAGCGCGACCGGCGTGGCACAGGCGCAGGCGACGGCGCTCGAGCACCTGCCGACCGGCGACCTCATCTTCTCGATCTCGCAGCAGTATCTCGGCGGTCCGCTCACCATCGTGATGATGGTGCTGCTCCTCGTGAGCCTGTTCGCCGCGATGCTGGCGTTCCACAACTCGGCGACCCGCTACCTGTACTCGCTCGGTCGCGCACGGATCCTGCCGCACGCCCTCGCCCGCACCCGGGCGAACGGCGCCCCGCAGCTCGCCGGCATCGTGCAGGCGTCCTTCGCTGCGATCGTCGCGATCGTGTTCGCGATCGCCGGCGCCGATCCCATCCTCACCCTCGTCCCCGCGATGCTCGGCTTCGGCACACTCAGCGTGCTGATCCTCCAGGGTCTCGCCGCGATCTCGATCGTGGTGTACTTCCGGCGCGCGAACGACCCGCGCTGGTGGAGCACGTTCATCGCCCCGGGCATCGGCTTCCTCGGCATCGCGGCCATCTCCGTGCTGGCCGTCGTCAACTTCGACATCGTCGCCGGATCCCAGGAGCTCGCGATCCGCCTCATGCCGCTGCTGCTGGTCGTGGCCCTCATCGGAGGCATCGTCTACGGCGCGTACCTGAAGCGCTCGAAGCCCGCCGTGTACGAGGGTCTCGCCACCGACCTGGAGAAGTTCAGCGACCGCTGACTCTCCCCCACCACCTCCGAGAGAGAAGGAATCCATGACCACGCTGAACCCCGCAGACACCTCCACCTGGCTGCCGCTCGAGGGCCTCGCCCCCGGATTCGACGCGAACAAGGCTCCGCACAGCACCGCGCTCAGCGGCCGGGAGATCGCCGTCGTCGACGCGCGCGGCACCCGCATCGTGCACCGGTTCGACGACACGACCGTCTCGTGGGAGTACCACCCTGGCGCCGAGGACCCCACCGAGGCCGCAGCGGATACCGACGACTACGAGGCGTTCGAGGTCGACGACGACCTCTACTTCGTGCAGTTCCATCACCGCTACCTGCCGAACGAAGCGGTCTCGCTCGTGCTCGATCTGCGCGCCGGACGCGCACTGGCCGTGATCTCGATCATCCTCCCCGCGCCGGAGCAGGGCCGCACCCGTGTCCAGCACGTCTTCGCGCCGAGCGTGATCGAAGGCGCCGAGGTGTCGGGCGCCGAGGCCGCACCGACGACGACCCTGATCGGACGACGGGTCGAGTGGGTCTACAGCGCCGAGCACGCCTACGAGCACGTCTACCTGTCGTCGCGGTGGTACTCGTGGCAGTGCCTCGCCGGCCCGGAGCGCGGACTCGCCGACACCGACGAGAACAGCGTGTGGGAGGTGCGTCCCGGCATCTACATCTTCGCGTGGCGCGAGAAGGTCATCCCCTGCGCCTCGGTGACCATCGCCGACCACCGTGACGTGAACGCCATCCGCTCGCACGGCGTGCTGTTCGGGCTCGACGAGACGGGCGAGGTGCCGACGCACTTCACGTTCGGCGCGCACGGGCGGCTGCTGTCCACCACGCTCCACGCGCCCGAGCTCGAGCCGGCGACCTTCGGAGACTGAGATGGGGACCGTCGCCGACCTCATCGTCACCGGCTCCGTCATCCGGACCGCCGACCACGAGAATCCGTTCGTCGAAGCCTTCGCGGTCCGCGACGGACGTGTGCTCGCGGTCGGCTCCCTCGCCGATGTCTCACGACTGCGCGGACCGGAGACGCGGATGCTGGACGTCGGGGAGGCGGCGGTCTATCCCGGTTTCGTCGATGTGCACAACCATCACGCGCTGGCCGGACGCACCGACCTGTTCGAGCTGTCGCTGCCGCCGTCGCTGACCCTCGATGAGATCCTCGAGCGCGTGCGCGACAGCGCCGCGACGCTGCCCGCGGACGCCTGGATCGTCGGCGGCGCGGTGCCGACCACGCTGCTGCCTTCGCTGGCGAACACGAGGTCGCGCCGACGACTCGATGACGCGTCCGGCGGGCGCCCGGTGATGCTCATGGAGGACTCACGACACAACCGCTGGGTGAACTCCCGCGCGCTCGAGCTCGCGGGCATCACCACGACGAGCATCCCGCCCTCCGGCGTGACCATGCTCGATCCCGACGACGGCACGCCGACCGGCGTTCTTCTGGAGGCCGCTGGCATCCCGGTGCAGGAGGCCCACGACGCCGGCGGCGGGCTCTCGCCGCAGCAGCATGCGGACGCCTCGCGCCGCGGCGTCGAGCTGCTGAACTCCTTCGGCATCACGACCTTCCAGGACGCGGGTGTGTCGGTCGACATCCTCGACGCCCTCGCGACCCTCGACCGCGCGGGCGAACTGCACGCGTGGGTCGTGTCGTCGCTGCTCGTCAACGACGACATCTTCGGCGTCTCGCCGATCGGCACGCCCCTCATCGAACGAGGCGAGGAGTTCCGCACGGCGCACCACCGCCCCGACTTCGTGAAGATCTTCCTCGACGGCGTGCCGCCGGCGCACACCGCGGCCTTCCTCGACCCGTATCCGGCGGATGCCGCGCACGGCGCGCACTTCCACGGCGAGACGACCATGACGTTCGACGAGCTCCACGGCTGGCTGCGCGCGGTCGCCGACAGAGGTCTCGGCGCGAAGGTGCACTGCGCCGGCGACGGCTCCGCCCGGCTCGTGCTGGATGTCGCCGAGCGGCTGCGTGGCGAGGGCGTCATGACCCCGATCCAGATCGCGCACGGCCAGTTCCTCTCCGACGCCGACATCCCGCGGCTGCAGGCCCTGGACGTGTCGGCCGACATCTCGCCGTTCATCTGGTTCCCCGGCGTCATCCCCCAGGCGCTCGCCGACGTTCTCGGCGAGCGGGCGGAGCACTCGCAGCCGAACCGCGCCCTGATCGACTCGGGGGCACTTGTCGCCGGCGGGTCGGATTGGCCGGTGAGCGAGTCCCCGAACACCCTGGAGGGGCTGCAGGGCCTGGTGACGCGAGCCGATCCGCTCGGGCGCGCACCCGGCGTGCTCTGGCCGGAGCAGGCCATCTCCGCCGAGGAGGCGCTCGAGGTCTTCACGATCAACGCCGCGACGGCCATGGGCCTCGGCGCGGAGACCGGCTCTCTGACGCCCGGCAAGTCCGCGGACTTCGTCGTGCTGGCACGAGACGCGATCGCCGGCCCGCCGGAGGAGATCGTGCGCACGCCCGTCATCTCGACGTGGTTCGCCGGCCGCGAGGTGTACTCCGCCTGACGCGGGTCCGCCCCCTGGACGCCGAAACCCCCACCCGCTCTCATCGCGGGTGGGGGTTTCGAGTCGGACGGGGCTCGGCGGTTCAGTCCGCGAGCACGAACTCCGCCCCGCGCTCGCCGATCATCGCGGCGGGCGCGTTGGTGTTGCCGGTCGGGACCGTGGGCATCACGGACGCGTCGATCACCCGCAGCCCCTCGATCCCGTGCACCCGCAGTCGTGGATCGACCACGGCAGCGGCATCCGTCCCCATCCGGCACGTGCCGACCTGGTGGTGGTAGGTGATGGCGGTGCGACGCACCCAGTCGTCGACGTCGGCGTCCGACACCTCGGGACCGGGATAGACCTCGACGGCACCCCACTCCTCGCCGAGGGCCGGCTGCGCGCCGATGCGGCGGCATTGGCGTACGGATGCCGCGAGCGAGGCGACATCGCGTTCGTCGGCCAGCGCGGCCAGATCGATGTCGGGCTGATCGGCCAGACCGGGGCCGCTGAGCGTCAGCGCACCACGACTGTGCGGGGTCACGAGCCCGGCCATGAGCGTGAAGCCGTCGTCGCCTCGCGGCTCGAGCTCGCCCCACATCGGGACCGAGAAGTGGATCGGCTGCGTGTCGGGCTCCGCCAGATCGTCGCGGCTGCGCCAGAAGAGATGCGTCTGCGTCACCGAGACCCCGGTCTGCGGCGGACCCACCGGGCGCGCGGTCGTGAAGATGACCGGCGAGAGGAGGTGGTCGTGCAGGTTCTTGCCGACCCCCGGCGAATCCTGCACGACCGGGATCCCCAGCGCCTCGAGCTCCGCTGCGGGGCCGATGCCCGATCGCAGCAGGATCGTCGGCGAGCCGATGGCGCCGGCCGAGAGGATGACCTCGTCGGCGAGCACCTCCTCGGAATCGGATCCCTCCCCCAGCCGGACCCCCCGCGCCCGGCCGTCCTCGATGATCACCGAGTGGACCTCTCGTCCGGTGATGATCGTCAGGCTCTCGGCGATCGGCTGCGCGTACGTCGTCCAGGTGTTCACCCTGCGGCCGTCGCGGATCGTGACCTGCTGCTGGGAGACCCCGTCGAGGACGCCGCCGTTGTAGTTCAGATTGTGCGGCAGCCCCTCCTCCACGGCGGCGGCGATGATCGAGGCTTGGATCGGCGAGAGGGCATAGTCGTCGCTCACGTAGAGCAGGTCGTGCTCGATCGCGTCGTACACGGGTTCGACCTCGGACCAGCCCCAGCCGGTCGCACCCGCGCGTTCCCATCCGTCGTAGTCGGATGCGGCGCCGCGCACCCAGATCATGGCGTTGAGGGCGTGCGATCCTCCGGTCACCTTCCCGCGGGGCAGGTGCAGCCGACGGCCGGCCGCGTGTGCCTGCGGCACGGTGAAGTAGTCCCAGTCCTCTGCGGAGTGCCATAGCTCTCCTGCGCGGGAGGGATCGTGGATGGCCGGATTGGTGTCGTACCCGCCGGCTTCGATGAGGGTCACCGCGACGCCGGCATCCGCCAGCCTCCGCGCGACGATGGCCCCCGACGTCCCCGCTCCGACGACGATCGCAGAGCGCATGTTTCAGCCCTTCCGACCGGGGCCGGACACGACCTGCGTCACGGCCACCGACTTGAGCCCTTCGACGCCGAACTCGAGGCCGTAGCCCGAGCTCTTCACCCCGCCGAACGGGACCATCGGATGCAGCCCGCCGTGCGAGTTGACCCACACGGTACCCGCCTGCATGCGCGTGGCAGCCTCCCGCGCCGCCGCCGGATCGCTCGACCAGACCGAGGCGCCGAGTCCCACATCGACCGCGTTCGCCCAGGCGAAGGCCTCGTCGACGTCGGAGTACCGGATCACCGGGAGTGCCGGGCCGAACTGCTCCTCCTGCACGAGCGAGGCGTCGTTGGCGATGTCGGCGACGATCGTCGGGCGGTAGAACAGCTCCCCCAGCTCCGGTGCCGGCTCGCCGCCGGTGACGATGCGCGCGCCGCGGCTCTTCGCGTCGTCGACCAGCCGGGTGACGATGTCGAACTGTGCGCGGTTCTGCAGGGGTCCGAGGACGTTGGCCTCGTCGAGGCCGTTCCCCATCGGAACGGATGCGGCGATCTCGGCGAGCGCGTCGACGACATCGTCGTAGACGGAGTCGTGCACGTAGAGGCGCTTCATCGCGGCGCAGGTCTGACCGGTGTTGATGAAGGCCCCCCAGAAGAGGTCCTGGGCGATGGCGGCGGCATCCGTCCCCGGGAGCACGATGCCGGCGTCGTTGCCGCCCAGCTCGAGAGTGAGACGGGCGAGGTTGCCTGCGGAGCTCTCGATGATGCGTCGTCCGGTCGCGGTCGATCCGGTGAACATGATCTTGGCGACGTCCGGGTGCGACGCGAGCCGCGCGCCCACCTCGCGGTCTCCGGAGATGCCGATCAGCACATCGGCGGGAAGCACCTCGTTCATGACGGCGAGCATCGCGAGCACGCTGAGGGGCGTGTACTCGCTCGGCTTCGCGACGACGGTGTTCCCCATCCGGAGCGAAGGCCCGATCTGCCAGATGGTGATCATCAGGGGCCAGTTCCACGGACCGATCGCGCCCACCACGCCGGCCGCCTTGTAGACGAGCTCGGCGTGGAGCGTCTCGTCGTCGACGAGCACCTGCGGCTCGATCGCGATGCTCGCGTTGGTGCGCAGCCAGGCCGAGCAGGCGCCCAGCTCGAAGCGGGCGTTCGGGCCGTTGAGGGGCTTGCCCTGCTCGCGCGAGAGCAGATGGGCCAGCGCCTCGGCGTTCGCATCGATCGCATCGGCGGCCGCGAGCAGCAGCTCGCTGCGCTTCTCGTGGCCGAGCGCCTCCCATGCCGGCTGCGCGGCGTGGGCCCGCGCGACCGCGTCGTCGAGGTCGGCGACGGCGTGCACCGGCGCGCGGCCGATGACCTCACGGGTCGCGGCGTCGGGGATGTCCCGGCCTGCGCCCTCCGGCGCCTGGATGCGGTCGAGCAGCGCGGCGGCGGCGGCTGCGGCGGATTCGGACATCGGTGACTCTCCTTCGAGCGGGACGGTGCCGGCATCAGGGAGGCCGGTCGTCATCTCATTGTCGGATGCCGTCCGGCACGGCACTTGTCCGGGAGCGCGTCGTAGATGTCCGAGTGCGAAGGATGCCGCGGCTCAGCGCGTGCGCAGACCGTCGAGCGCTACGGTCAGCACGTCTCCCGCGAGCGCGTCGGCGTCCTCGGCTCCGCCGGGGCGGTACCACTCGACGAGCGAGTTGACCATGCCGAAGAGCAGTCGGGTCGCGACCGAGGCGTCGACATCCGCTCGGACGGCACCCTCCTGCTGGGCGGCGCGGACGATGCCCGTGACCTCCTGGTCGAAGGCGCGGCGTCGTTCGAGCGCCCGGCGTTCCACATCGCTGTTGCCGCGGACGCGCAGCAGCAGGGTCACCGACGGCAGGTGCGCGGCGAGCACACGGACGGCGCCCTGGAGCACGGCCGCCAGGCGCTCGCTCGGGACGACCGTCCGCGTGTCGGCGAGCACGCCTTCCAGGCCGTCGAGCGCTTCGCCGAGTGCCGTCTCGAGGATCTCCTCCTTCGAGGAGAAGTGGTGATAGAGAGCGGCCTTCGACAGTCCGAGTCGGGTGGCGAGTGCGGCGACCGAGGTGGCGTCGTAGCCGGATTCGTTGAAGACGGTGACAGACGCGTCGAGCAGGCCGCGTCGGTCGTATCCCGGACGGCCGCGCCGGGCCGGTTCGGTCGCGCCACTCTGACTCATCCCGTCAGTCTGGCAGGTTCGCCCGCTGTTCCCGTGGCAGCTGTGGCGGGTTCGGCGGCCTTCGACCCGCCCGAACGGCCACGGGAGCGAGGGGGTCAGCTCGGCCCGAAGTCCTCGAAGATCAGCGTCGTCCTCGTCGAGCGGATCGACGGGATCGCCTGGATGTCCTCCAGCACGATGCGACGGAGATCCCGCGCATCGTTGGCCCGCACGAGCAGGATGACGTCGAAGTCGCCGCCGACCAGCGCCATGTGCTCGATCTCGGGAATCGCGCGCAGGCGGTCGCGCACGTCCTGCCAGGTCGCCTGTTCGATCGCCAGCGTGACGTACGCGCTCGCGTGATGTCCCAGCAGCACCGGATCGGTGCGCACCGAGTAGCCCGTGATGACGCCGGCATCCGTGAGCCGCTTGATGCGCGCGTGGGCACCGGCGCGCGAGATGTGCACGGCCTCCGCGATCGCCGTCATCGACGACCGGGCATCCCGGCGGAGCTCACCGAGGATCGCGTGGTCGATGTCATCCAGCACGGTCATGGGAACCCCTTCGTTCGTCCATCGAATTCTGACACTTCGAACGCAGAAACGACAATCTGTCACGCTTCGTCCAGCATCTGCTGCAATCCCTTGGACGACTGAGTCCCGAGAGGCATGCTGGGCTCATCGAGTTCGGCAAGGAGGGCGAACGATGCAGCACACCGACATGCTCCCGCGCGACACCGCGGTGCAGTTGATCGACCAGAACGGCGCTCCCGTCGCCGACGAGCAGTACGCGCTCCCCGAGGCGGACGTCCTGCTGCGGGCCTACCGCGGCCTGGTCGAGGGACGACGGATCAATGATCAGGCCGGCGCCCTCGTGCGCCAGGGCCGCCTCGCGGTCTATCCGTCGTCGCACGGCCAAGAGGCGTGCCAGGTGGGCGCGTCCATGGTCCTCGGCGACGCCGACTGGCTGTTCCCGACCTATCGCGACTCGGTCGCCGTCATCGCCCGTGGAGTCGAGCCCGCCGACGCACTGGTCCTCCTCAAGGGCGACTGGCACTCCGGCTATGACGTGCGCGCGCACCGGGTCGCACCGCAGACGACGCCCCTCGCGACGCAGCTCCTGCACGCGGTCGGCTTCGCGCAGGCAGCGAAGCACCGCGGGGAGGACACGGTCGTCCTCGCCCTCTGCGGCGACGGCGCGACGAGCGAGGGCGACTTCCACGAGGCGATGAACTTCGCCGCCGTGTTCCATGTCCCGGTCGTCTTCTTCGTGCAGAACAACGAGTTCGCGATCTCGGTGCCGTTGTCCCGCCAGACCGCCGCCCCCTCCCTCGCGCACAAGGCGATCGGATACGGGATGCCAGGGCAGCGGGTCGACGGCAACGACGTCGCCGCGGTCCTCGCCGTGCTCGGCGAGGCGATCTCCCGGGCACGCGCCGGCGGCGGCCCTTCGCTCATCGAGGCGCACACGTACCGGATGCAGGCGCACACCAACGCCGACGACGACACCCGCTACCGCGAGCGCGCCGAGGTGCAGGAGTGGGTCGCACGCGATCCCCTGCAGCGCCTGCGCACGCACCTCACGGCGACCGGCGCCCTCGACGCGGAGGCCGAGGAGCGGTTCGCGGCCGGCGCGGAGGAGATCGCCGCGGCCATGCGGGCGGCGCTGAACACGGACGCCGACCTCGATCCCGAAGACCTCTTCCGCTTCGTGACCGAGACGCGCTCGTCGCAGCTCGAGGAGCAGTGGCAGCTGCTGCGCGACGAGATCGAACGCTCGCAGCTCGAGACGGAGGGCCACCGATGACCATCGCCCATGACGACATGCGCACCGAGACCGCGGAGCGCCAGGTGACGACCATGAGCATGGCCGCCGCCCTCAACCGGGCTCTCGCCGACGCGATCGAATCCGACCCGGACGTGGTCGTGTTCGGCGAGGACGTCGGCGCTCTCGGCGGCGTCTTCCGCATCACCGATGGACTCACCGCGCGCTACGGCGAGGACCGGTGCTTCGACACGCCTCTCGCGGAGTCCGGCATCGTCGGCACCGCCGTCGGCATGGCCATGAACGGCCTGCGCCCGGTGGTGGAGATGCAGTTCGACGCGTTCGCCCTTCCCGCCTTCGAGCAGGTCGTGAGCCACGTCGCGAAGCTCGGCAACCGCACACGCGGAGGAATGCGGATGCCGCTGGTCATCCGCATCCCGTTCGGCGGCGGCATCGGCGGAGTGGAGCACCACTGCGACTCCTCGGAGGCGTATTACGCGCACACCCCTGGGCTCACCGTGGTGAGTCCCTCCACCCCGCAGGACGCCTACTCCCTGCTGCGTGCGGCGATCGCCTCCCCCGACCCCGTGATCTTCCTCGAGCCGAAGAAGCTGTACTGGAGCAAGGGCGAGGTCGACACGTCGATCACGGCGGAGATCGGCACGGCGCGGATCGCACGGGAGGGCACCGACGTGACCCTGCTCGCGTACGGCGCCTCCGTGTCGCTCGCCCTCGAGGCAGCCGAGGTCGCCGCCGCGGAGGGCCGGAGCGTGCAGGTCGTGGACGTGCGCTCGCTCTCCCCGTTCGACGACACGACGGTGACGGCCGCCGTGAAGTCGACCGGGCGGGCCGTGGTCATCGCCGAGGCTCCCGGATACGCCTCCGTCGCCTCGGAGATCCAGGCGCGTGTCTTCGAGCGGTGCTTCGAGTTCCTCGAGGCGCCCGTGCGCCGGGTCACCGGCTTCGATGTGCCCTACGCACCGCCGAAGCTCGAGCACTGGTATCTGCCCGACGTCGACCGGGTTCTCGACGCGATCGACACGCTGCACTGGGACGAGGACGTATGAGCACCGAGCTGAAGAACGGCACCGCACAGGTCTTCCGCCTCCCCGACCTCGGCGAGGGACTGACCGAGGCCGGACTCGTGCAGTGGCTCGTCGCGGTCGGCGACACGATCGTCACCGATCAGCCCATCGCCGAGGTCGAGACCGCCAAGAGCGTCGTCGAGCTGCCTTCGCCGTTCGCCGGCGTCGTGATCGCGCTGCACGGGGAGGCGGGTGACACGATCGACGTCGGAGCCCCTGTCCTCGAGGTCGCGGGAGCCCCGCAGAACCCGGAGTCGGGTGCCGCGCCCGGCGCCGCCGTGGAGCAGGAGGCCTACCGCGAGGAGGAGCGCGCCGGCTCCGGCAACGTGCTCATCGGCTACGGCACCACGGAGCGCACCGGATCCGGCCGTCGTCGCCGCCCCGCCGCTGCGCGTGCGAAGACTCCCGCAGCTCCCGGAGAGACGTCCGTTTCTCGGACCGTCCCCGCGGAATCATCCGAGAAACCGACGATCCTCCGAGAGACGGACGCCGCATCGCCCCGCCGCCCCGTGGCGGTGCGCTCTCCGCTCGTGCGGCGCCTCGCGCGCGATCTCGGCCTCGACGTGCACACCATCGTCGCGACCGGACCAGACGGCGCCGTGACGCGCGCCGATGTGCTCCGTTCCGCGGTGGACAACGCCGTGGACGGCGCGGCCGCGCATCATCGCGAGACGAGGAGCGCCGCGGTCGGCACCGGTGAGACCGTCGACGGCCTCGGCGTCCGGGCGCGGGAGCGGATGTCACCGTTGCGGAAGGCCGTCAGCGCCAAGCTCAGCCGCAGCAGGGCCGAGATCCCGGAGGCGACCGTCTGGGTCGACGTCGACGCCACCGCCCTCTGGGACCTTCGCGCGCAGATGGCGCCCGAGGGCGGCAGGGCACCGTCGGTCACCGCCCTCCTCGCCCGCTTCGTGCTCCTCGCCCTCGAGGACCACCCCATCCTCGCGTCGCGTCTCAGCGAGGACGCCGGCGAGCTGATCTCGTTCGACGGGGTCAACCTCGGCGTCGCGGCCGACACCGATCGCGGGCTGATGGTCCCGGTGATCCCCGGCGCTCACAGCCTCACGGTCGAGCAGCTCGACGTGGCGCTGCGCGAGCTCGCCACATCGGCCAGGGCCGGATCGCTGCCGCCGGAGCGACTGCGCGGATCGACGTTCACCCTCAACAACTACGGCGGGCTGGGAGTCGACGGATCGGCGGCGATCATCAACCACCCCGAT
The DNA here is from genome assembly GCF_040267695.1 of Microbacterium sp. A8/3-1. Lineage (NCBI taxonomy): Bacteria > Bacillati > Actinomycetota > Actinomycetes > Micrococcales > Microbacteriaceae > Microbacterium > Microbacterium sp. A8/3-1. The sequence goes on from NZ_CP158357.1 coordinate 1,573,988, forward strand.
GTCGCCATCCTCGGCATCGGCCGCATCATCGAGCGCCCCTGGGTCGTGGACGGCGAGATCGTGGTGCGGCGCATCGCCCAGCTGTCGCTCGTGTTCGATCACCGCGTCTGCGACGGCGGGTACGCGGCCGGCTTCCTCCGACGCGTGACCGAGCTCATCGAGCATCCGCTGCGCGCCTTCGGGAGGGTCTGATGACGGAGGCGTTCCTCGTCGGCGGAGTCCGCACACCGGTCGGACGCTACGGCGGAGCCCTCGCCGGTGTGCGACCCGACGACCTCGCCGCTCTCGTCGTGCGCGAGGCGGTCGCCAGGGCCGGAATCCCGGATGCCGCGATCGACGAGGTCATCCTGGGAGCGGCCAACCAGGCGGGCGAGGACAACCGGAACGTCGCGCGCATGGCCGTGCTGCTGGCAGGACTCCCCGACAGCGTCCCCGGCATCACGGTGAACCGGCTCTGCGCCTCCGGGATGTCGGCGATCGCGATGGCCGCACAGGCGATCCGCGCCGGCGACGCCGACCTCATCGTCGCGGGCGGTGTCGAATCCATGACCCGGGCGCCGTGGGTGCAGGCGAAGCCCGAGCGCGCGTGGGCGAAGCCCGGTGCGGCATTCGACACTTCGATCGGCTGGCGTTTCACGAATCCCCGCCTGGCCGCGCGCGACAAGGCGACGTTCTCGATGCCCGAGACCGCCGAAGAGGTCGCGCGCCGCGACGGCATCACCCGTGCGGATGCCGACGCCTTCGCTCTCCGCAGTCAGCAGCGCGCCGCCGCCGCGATCGACGCCGGCCGCTTCGCCGCCGAGATCGTCGCCGTGCCCACGCGGTCCGGCGATGTCACGATCGACGAGGGCCCGCGTCGCGACACCAGCCTGGAGGCCCTGGCCGGGCTCCGGCCGGTCGTCGCCGGGGGCGAGGTGGTCACCGCCGGGAACTCCAGCTCGTTGAACGACGGCTCCTCCGCGATCGTGGTCGCGAGCGCCGACGCCGTGCGGCGCTACGGACTCGCGCCGCGCGCCCGCATCCTCGCGGCGACCTCGGCGGCCCTCGCCCCCGAGATCATGGGTCTCGGACCGGTACCGGCCACGGAGAAGGCGCTCCAGCGCGCCGGTTTGGACATCTCCGACATCGGGGCCGTCGAGTTGAACGAGGCCTTCGCTACGCAGTCGCTCGCGTCGATGCGCCGACTCGGCCTCGACCCCGAGATCGTCAATCGGGACGGCGGCGCGATCGCCCTGGGGCATCCCCTCGGCTCGAGCGGATCCCGTCTCGTCGTCACGCTGCTCGGGCGCCTGGAGCGAGAAGGCGTCGAACGCGGTCTCGCAACGATGTGCGTCGGTGTGGGCCAGGGCGCCGCGATGATCGTGGAGCGCGTCTCATGACGCTGCAGGTCGAGGAGCGGACCGACCGGGTCATCGCCGTCCTGGATCGCCCGGAGAAGCGCAACGCCATCGACCAGGAGACCATCGATGCGCTGCATGACCTGTGCGCGTCGCTCGAAGAGCACCCGCGCACGCTCATCCTCACCGGCGCCGACGGCGTCTTCGCCGCGGGTGCCGACATCGCCCAGCTCCGCGAGCGCACGGCCGACGACGCCCGACGCGGCATCAACGCGACGGCGTTCATCCGCGTCCGGGAGTTGCCGATGCCGGTGATCGCCGCGATCGACGGCTACGCGCTGGGCGGCGGCGCCGAACTCGCCTACGCCGCCGACATCCGCATCGGCACACCCGCGCTGCGGATCGGGAATCCGGAGACGGGGCTCGGGATCATGGCCGCGGCCGGCGCCACCTGGCGGCTGCCCGAGATCGTCGGCGAGGCCAGGGCGAGCGAGCTGCTGCTCACCGGTCGCACGCTCGACGCCGACGAGGCGCTCGCCTGGGGGCTCGTCTCGTCCCTGCACCCGGCCGAGGACCTGCTCGGCGCGGCGCACGCCCTCGCCGACCGGATCGCCGCGAACGATCCGCTCGCGACCCAGCACACCAAGCGCGCCCTGCGGACGCCGCGCTCCGAGCACCCCGCGATCGAGTTCGAGCTGCAGGCCGAGCTGTTCGAGTCGCCGGCGAAGCACCGCCGGATGACGGAGTTCCTCGAGAGGCGGGCGCGACGATGAGCCGCATGGACGCACCGGCACACGTCGGAGTCCTCGGCGGAGGGCGCATGGGCGCCGGGATCGCTCACGCCTTCCTGCTCGCCGGATCCCGTGTGAGCGTGGTGGAGCGCGACAGCGCCAGTGCCGACGCCGCCGCTGAGCGCGTGCACGACAGCATTCGGCGTTCGGTCGACCGCGACCCGCTGCTCGACGAGTCCGCGCTCCGCGCCCGCCTCGCCTGCGGCACCGAGATCGCCGAGTTCTCGGAGTGCGCGCTGGTCGTTGAAGCCGTTCCGGAGGACCGGGCGCTCAAGGAGGAGGCGCTGAGCCGCGCCGAGGGAGCGATGCGCGACGGCGCGATCCTCGCCTCGAACACCTCCTCGATCTCGATCGACGACCTCGCCACGAGCCGCGCCCGACCCGAGACCTTCCTCGGGCTGCACTTCTTCAATCCGGTGCCGGCCTCCGCCCTCGTGGAGATCGTGCGCGGCTCGGCCACGCGGGCCGACGTGGTCGAGACCGCTCACGCCTGGGTGCAGACGCTCGGCAAGTCGCCGATCGTGGTGCGCGACTCCCCCGGCTTCGCCTCCTCGCGGCTCGGCGTGATGCTCGGCCTCGAGGCGATCCGGATGCTGGAGGAGGGCGTCGCGAGTGCCGCCGACATCGACGCGGCGATGGCCCTCGGCTACCGGCATCCGACCGGCCCCCTGCGCACCACCGACATCGTCGGACTCGACGTGCGCCTCGGGATCGCGGAGGAGCTCGCGGCGACGCTGGGCCCGCGCTTCGAACCACCCGCGCTGCTGCGCGCGATGGTCGCGGACGGAAAGCTCGGCCGCAAGAGCGGCGAGGGCTTCTACAGATGGAACGAGGAGACGCGATGACCGACTACCTGCCCAGCTACGTCGAGGGATCCTGGTGGACTCCCCTTCGAGAGGCTCAGGGATCCATCGCCGGAACCGACGTGCGCGATGCGTCGACGGGCGAGATCGTGACACGCGTGAGCACCGAGGGACTGGATCTCGCGGCGGCTCTCGAGCACGCGCGCACGGTCGGCCAGGCGAGCCTGGGTGCGCTCACGTTCCACCAGCGGGCCGTGCTGCTGAAGCAGTTCGCGCTCGCCCTAACCGAGCGCAAGGACGAGCTCTACGCGCTGTCCGCCCGCACGGGTGCCACCAAGACGGACTCCTGGGTCGACATCGACGGCGGGATCGGGGTCCTGTTCTCCTACTCGGGCAAGGGCCGCCGCGAGCTGCCGAACAGCACGGTGCACGTCGACGGCCCGGTCGAGCCGCTCTCGAAGGACGGCTCGTTCCTCGGCCGCCACGTCTACACGACACTGCCGGGCGTCGCGGTGCAGATCAACGCCTTCAACTTCCCGGTGTGGGGTTCGCTCGAGAAGCTCGCCCCGGCCTTCCTCGCCGGCATGCCGACGCTGGTGAAGCCCGCGACGCCGACCGGGTACCTGGCCGAGGCGATGGCGCGGATCCTCGTCGAATCCGGACTCCTGCCGGCGGGGTCGCTGCAGCTCGTCAGCGGCAGTGTCCCGACCCTGTTCGATCACCTGCGGCTCGGCGACATCGTCGGATTCACCGGCAGCGCGTCGACGGCGGAGAGCCTCAAGGCGCACCCGGCCGTGCAGACGGGCGGCGTGCGGTTCACCGCCGAGACCGACTCGATCAACGCCTCGGTGCTCGGCACGGACGCGGTGGCCGGCACCCCGGAGTTCGACGCCTACGTGCGTCAGCTCGTGACCGAGATGACGACCAAGGCCGGTCAGAAGTGCACCGCGATCCGCCGGGCGATCGTCCCGACGGAGACGGCGGATGCCGTGATCGAAGCTGTCCGGGCTCGGATCGCCGAGAAGACGGTGCTGGGCGACCCGCGCGCCGAAGGCGTCACGATGGGCCCGCTCGCCTCGCTCGCCCAGCGTGACGAGGTTCTGCGCCAGGTCACGGTGCTGCAGGATGCCGGTGGGCGGCTCGTCGTCGGATCGACCGAGACCCCGGAGGTGCGCCTCGCCGACGGGACCACCGGTGCCGCATCGGACGGGGCCTTCGTCTCTCCCGTCCTGCTGCGCTTCGACGATCGCCAGGCCGAGGCCGTGCACAGCGTCGAGGCCTTCGGCCCCGTGGCGTCGCTCCTGACCTACGACACGACGGCCGAGGCCGCGGCGCTCGTCGGACGGGGCGGCGGCTCGCTGGTCACCAGCATCGCGACGCACGATCCCGTGCAGGCCGTCGACCTCGCCACGCGCATCGCTCCCTTCAACGGACGCATGCTGCTGCTCGACCGCGATGACGCCCGCTCGTCGACCGGTCACGGCTCGCCCCTCCCCAACCTCGTGCACGGCGGTCCGGGTCGGGCGGGCGGCGGCGAGGAGCTCGGCGGCATCCGCGCCGTCCTGCATCACATGCAGCGCACGGCCGTGCAGGGCTCGCCGCAGATGCTCACCGCGCTCACCGGCATCTGGCACGCCGGCGCGACCGCCCGCAGCGAGGGCCGGCATCCGTTCCGCAAATCGCTGGCCGAGTTGCGGATCGGCGATCAGATCGTCTCGGCGTCTCGCGAGGTGACGCTGGCCGACATCGAGACCTTCGCGCAGTTCACCGGCGACACGTTCTACGCGCACATGGACGAGGATGCCGCGGCAGCCAACCCGTTCTTCCCCGGACGGGTCGCCCACGGGTATCTGCTCGTCTCCTGGGCGGCCGGGCTCTTCGTAGATCCCGAACCCGGTCCCGTGCTCGCGAACTACGGCCTGGAGAACCTGCGGTTCCTGACCCCGGTGTCTCCAGGAGACGAGATCCGGGTCGAGCTCACCGCGAAGCAGATCACTCCCCGCGAGACCGATGAGTACGGCGAGGTGCGCTGGGACGCCGTCATCCGCAACCAGGCCGATGAGACGGTGGCCACCTACGACGTGCTGACGCTCGTCAGCAAGGAGCCCGCCCCGGCGGCGGTCCCGGTGTGAGGCCGATGATGCAGCGCGACCGGGCGTCCGCTGCGCTGGGCATGAGCGTGGACCGCGACGACCCCGGAGCCGCGGTCGTGTCGATGGTCGTGCGCGACGACATGCTGAACGGGTTCGCGATCACGCACGGCGGCCTCGTCTTCGCGCTCGCCGACACCGCGTTCGCCCTCGCGTGCAACGAGGACGAACGCGTGACCGTGGCGGCGGGCGCCGACATCACGTTCCTGAAGTCGACGCACGCCGGACAGACGCTGACCGCGACGGCGGTGCGCCGCGTCGTCAGCGGACGCACCGGCCTCTATGACGTCACCGTCACCGACGACGCCGGCGACGTGGTCGCGGAGTTCCGCGGCCGCTCGGTCACGACGAACCGCCGGATCGACTGAGGGTCCGTCAGTCGAAGACGAGGTCGCGACGCGTGGTCGCATCCTCCACGGTGATCCCGACGATGAGCGACCCGGGGTCGACGACGTCGCGGTCGGCATGGAAGCGGAACAGGTGGCCGTCCCGCGTCGCGACGTCGTACCAGTCATCGCCCGATGAGACGACGGTCACCGTCGTGCCTCCCGGGTAGGCGGCGATCGCCTCGGCGACCGCGTCTCCGACACGCACGTCGCCGCGGGCGGGCAGCGCGGCGCCCGACTGCGCCGTCTCATCGAGGGAGCGGTCATTGCCCACCGTGATCGCCGTGACGACCGTGCCGCCCTGCTCCGGTTGGATCAGGAGCGAGGCGGTGCCGTCCTGGTTCACGACCCGCCACGGCCCCTGTTCGAAGGCGGGCTCGAGCGCCTGCGCTCCCGCTGCGGCCTTCACGGCCTCGTCGATCGGGTCCCCGAGCCGGATCGGGCCGACGCCGCCGGTCGACACCGTCCACTCGCTCCAGGGCGCGGATGCATCGGAGGCCGGGTCCTCCTCGTCTTCGGGCGGGTTCGCCGTGAGCTCGTCGATCAACGACGCACGGGCGTCCTCCGCGCGCCACAGGAGGAGCTCGGCGACCGCTTCCCCATCGATCGCGGTGTCGCCGACGACGGGCTGCCAGATCTGCACGATCACGTTGCCGACGGAGGCGACGGCGGAGAACGTGCTCCTGCCGCCTTCGATCTCGGGGAAGGTCAGGACGCCGGCGAATGCCCGCGCGTTCTCCGAGGCATCCGGAATTACCGCCTCGAAGGTCGCCTCGCCGTTGTAGTCGAACGTGCCGCATCGCCCCGCCGCGTCGACCAGCTGGTCCATGCGCTTCGTCGCGTGAGCTTCATCGGCGAACTGCAGGACGGTGAGGCTGCCGGTTCCCCTCTCGGAGTCCTCCGGCACCTTCCAGGAGAGGTTGCGCGAACCCACGCTCGTCAGCGACTGCTCGGCGAACAGCGCCGAGCAGATCGCGGGGACGGGGGTCGGTCCGCCACCGTCGGAGATCTGCTCCAGCACAGACGACGACGCACCCACCTCGGCACTCCCCGGCAGGAGCTCCGTGATCTCGTCCGGCGTCAGGAGCAGCAGGTCGAGCTCATCCCCCACGAAAACCGCGGGCCCCGTGTACGGCGAGGAGCCGGGTGTCCCCGAGCCGGTGGGCGCCGGGCTCGGTCCCGGGTCGGGCGCACATGCCGAGAGCATGAGGAACGAGCTGACGGCGATGACGCCGACCACCGTCGTCGTGAGTGAACGCGCGCGCGACATATGACCCTCCGATGTGAAACTGCGTCGCGTGTCGACGCCCCCTGCGGCGAGCGTAGATCAGGCCGACGCCGCCACGAGGGCAGGCGACTCATGTCGAGATCAGAATGATACGAAGCGCATGCCGTCGCGCGCATACGGGTCGCCCATCGCAGGCTCAGCGGCGGAGCGCACCGCTGAGTTCTCCGGCAGCCGCCGCGCGGGCGTCGGCTGCCGTGGAGGCCGCGATCGCTGCGAGTGCCGCGCGGCGGCACGTCGCCTCATCCACCTCGGCGAGCGCGGCCGCGACGCGGCCGAGCGCGCGCGACGTCATCGACAGAGACGTCACGCCGAGCCCGAGCAGCACCGGCGCGAGCGCCGGATCCCCGCCGGCCTCGCCGCAGACGCCCACCGGCTTCCCGGCCGCACGGCCCGCATCCCCGACCGCCCCGATCAGGCGCAGCACCGCCGGCTGCCACGGATCGTTGAGATCGCCGAGCTCGCTGAGCAGTCGATCGGCCGCCAGCGTGTACTGCGCCAGGTCGTTGGTGCCGAGGCTGACGAAGTCGACGATCTCGAAGAGCTCGGCGGCCAGAAGTGCAGCGGACGGCGTCTCGATCATGATCCCCACACGTGCGAGTCCTGCCGAGCGGCAGCGCTCCGCGAAGTCACGAGCCTCCTCGACCGTCGAGACCATCGGGGCCATCACCTCGACCAGCGCCGACTCCGCTTCCGCGGCGAGCGCAAGCGCCCGCAGCTGGTCGTCGAGGAGCTCCGGCGAACGGCGCGCGATACGGAGACCGCGAACGCCGAGCGCGGGGTTGTCCTCGTGATCCGCATTCGCGAAGGGCAGGGGCTTGTCGCTGCCCGCGTCGAGCGTGCGCACCACGACCTTGCGTCCGGGGAACGCGGCGAGCACCCCGCGGTACGCGGCGACCTGCTCGTCGATGCTCGGGGCGTCGGCCCGGTCCAGGAAGCAGAACTCGGTGCGGAAGAGTCCGACGCCTTCCGCCTGGGCGGATGCCGCGGCCACGGCATCCGCTGCTCCCCCGACATTCGCCAGCAGCGGCACGGGTTGCCCGTCTGCGAGCGCGCCGGCGCCGTCGAACGCGACCACGACGGCCGCTGCCCGCGCCTCGGCGATGCGCTCCTCGGAGGGATCCACCTCGACCGTGCCGTGATCGCCGTCGACGAGCAGCATCGCACCCGCGACCACGCACGTCGCCCCGGCCACACCGACGACCGCAGGCAGTCCGAGGGAACGCGCGATGATGGCGGTGTGCGAGGTCGGGCCACCCTGCTCGGTGACCAGTCCGACGCACTGCCCGCCCTCGAGCGACGCAGTGTCGGCCGGAGCGAGATCCGCGGCGACGAGCACGAACGGCTCATCGCGCTCGGGAACGCCGGGCATGTCGACCTCGAGGATCTCGGCGATGATCCGATCCCGCACGTCGCGGATGTCGGCAACCCGTTCCGCCATGCGTCCGCCGAGGGCTCTGAGGCTCTTCTCGTGCGCCGTCGCAGCCTCCCACACCGCTCGCGCGGCGCTGCGCCCCTTCGTCTGCACGAGGGCGGTCGCGTCGGCGACGAGCTCCGGGTCGGAGGCGAGGAGTCGCGAGGCGTCGAGGATCGCCCTGGCCTCACCCGTGGCCTGCGCCGTGCGGGAACGCAGCTGATCGGCGACGGCCACGGCCGCCCACTCGATGGCGGAGACCTCGTCGATGCGGTTCTCCGGTGCGATCACCGTGCCCGCATCGGGCTCGGGAAGCGGAGGAGCGAGATGCACCACGGGCGCGGCGACGCGTCCGGCGCTCACCCCACGTCCGCGGAGAACCGTGCCCGAGGCGATCGCGGTCGGCGCCGCGGCCGTCGTCGCGGGTGCCGCGGGGCTCGTCGACGTCGTGGAGGGCTGCGTGGGCGCAGGGTCGTCCACGCCTTCGCCGAAACCGTCGTCGAACAGGGCGACCACGCGGTCCAGCGCGGCGTCGGCTCCTCGCGCGGTCACCTCGACCTCGTCTCCCTGGCGCGCGCCGAGGATCAGCAGCCGGGAGAGGCTCGCCGCCGACGCGTCGGGTCCGTCCGGGAGACGCCGCAGGCGCACATCCGACCCCGCCGACGCCTTGGCGATGAGGGCTGCCGGGCGCGCGTGGATACCGAGCGGATTGCGGACACGCACGCGACGGACGAGCGCATCCTCCGCGACCGCGGTCGCTCCTGGGGGTTCCGCAGCAACGGTCGGGGTCTCCTCCGGGGTGCCGAGCTGCCCCGTCTTCGCTCCGAGCGCCGCACCGGCCTCCGCGGCCACCTCGTCGAGCGAACCGCCCGCGGCCGCCGAGACCACTGCCGCGAGCAGCCCCTCGACGAAGGGAGCGGGGGCGAGGCGCACCGGCACGTCGCTTCCGCGCAGCTCGAGCGCGAGCTCCGCGCTCAGCACCGCGGATCCCAGATCCATCAGCACCAGCACACCGTCGCAGTCGGCGGCGAGCTCATCGATCGCACCCGCGACGGCCACGGCATCCGTACCGAGGATCGGCGCTCCGTCGGCGTCGGTTCCGGCACCGGCAGCGACCTTCACCTGCACATCCGCGCCCTGCACCATCTGCAGGGCAAGCTCCAGCGCCGCCTCCCCGAGTCGTGCGCTGTGGGAGACGGCGACGATCCCGATCATCAGGAGCTGCCGGAGATCGCCGTGGCGAGCGTGTCGAACAGGATCGCCGTCGATGCGGCACCCGGATCGAGGTGTCCGGCGCTGCGTTCGCCGAGATAGCTCGCCCGCCCCTTGCGAGCCACGAGCGGTTCGGTCGCGTCCCGCCCTGCGGCTGCGGCATCCGCCGCCCTCCGAGCCGCCGTCGACAGATCGGCGCCCTCGGCGATCGCCGCATCGAGCGCGTCGACCGCGGGTGCCATCGCGTCGAACATCGTCTTGTCTCCCGCTTCGGCCTTGCCGCGGGCGACGATGCCCTCGAGACCCGCGCGCAACGCGGAGGCGAGGCCGGCCGCGTCGAGCTCCGTGACCGCGCCGGCCGTCATCCCCATGCGCAGGAAGAACGTGCCGTAGAGCGGCCCGCTGGCCCCTCCGACCGAGCTCACCAGCGTCATGCCCACCGTCTTCAGCAGTTCGTCGACGGTGGCCGGCGTTCCGGCGGCGAGCTTCTCCCCGACCGCGCTCATGCCACGGGCAATGTTGGCGCCATGGTCGGCGTCGCCGATCGCCGAGTCCAGCTCCGTGAGCCACTCGCGTTTCTCGGTCACCGCATCGCGGAAGCCGGAGATCCAGTCGACCAGGGTGTCGGTTCCGACGGCCGCCATCACGCCCCCCATCGCAGACCGGGCGTGTTCACGGGCGCATCCCACAGACGCAGCAGCTCGTCGTCGACCTTGAGCACCGTGACGGAGCATCCGGCCATGTCGAGCGACGTGATGTAGTTGCCGACCAGGTTCCGGACGATCTGCACCCCCGCCTTCTCGAGGAGTGCGGCGACCTCGGCATACATCAGGTACAGCTCGATCTGCGGTGTCGCGCCCATCCCGTTGACCATCACGATCGCGGGTCCGGCGAAGTCGAGGTCGGCGAGGATCGGCTCGACGAGCTGACGGGCGATGTCGGATGCCGGAGCCAGCGGCTCGCGGTGGCGACCCGGTTCGCCGTGGATGCCGATGCCGATCTCCATCTGATCATCGGGGAGGTCGAAGGTCGGCTTGCCCGCGGCCGGAACCGTGCAGCTCGTGAGCGCCATACCCATCGAGCGCCCCTGGCCGTTGACGCGCTTCGCGAGCTCGACCACCGAGGCGAGGTCCTGGCCCTCTTCCGCCGCCGCGCCGACGAGCTTCTCCAGCAGCACCGTGAGGCCGACGCCGCGACGCCCTGCCGTGTAGAGCGAGTCCTGCACCGCGACGTCGTCGTCCACCACGACGCTGCCCACCTCGATGCCCTCCATCGATGCCAGCTCGGCCGCCATCTCGAAGTTGAGCACGTCGCCGGTGTAGTTCTTCACGATGTGCAGGACGCCGGCACCACGGTCGACGGCCTTGGTCGCGGCCTGCACGCGGTCGGGCGTGGGCGAGGTGAAGACCTCGCCGGCGACGGCGGCATCCAGCATGCCCTCGCCGACGAACCCGCCGTGCAGCGGTTCGTGTCCTGATCCGCCCCCGGACACGATGGCGACCTTGCCCTGCGCCTTGGGCGTCGCGCGCGTGATGACGTGGGTCTCGAGGTCGACCGAGAGCTCGGGATGGGCGAGCGCCACGCCCCTGAGCGATTCGACGAGCACGTCCTCCGGGGCATTGATGAGCTTCTTCACTGCGATCTCCTTTGATCTCTTTCGCGAAAATCGGAAAGCAATTCGTTAATGTCGAATATGCTCGGACCCGGTCGGGTTGTCAAGATCAATCCGGAAGACCAGCACGACGAACCGGTTCGACGTCGAATCGGAAGAAGGGACGGCCCCGTGATCCAGGCGATCGACCGTGCGGCGAAGATCCTCGAACTGCTCCAGGGCGCCCGCCATCTGGGCATCACCGACCTCGCGGCCGCCCTCAGTCTTCCGCCCTCCACCGTGCACGGCATCGTGAAGTCGCTGCGCTCTCACGGCCTCGTCGCCAAGGAGCGCGGCGGTCAGCGCTACATGCTGGGGCCCACCCTGCTGCGCCTCAGCAACGTCTACCTCGACACGCTCGACGTGCGCGCCCGGGCGATGCGCTGGACGCAGGAGCTCGCCCGCCGCACGAACCTCTCGGTGCGACTCGGCGCCCCGCACTTCACGGACGTCCTGGTCATCCATCACAACCTCCGGCCCGACGACAGCCAGCAGATGCTGGAGACCGGCGTCGCGATCCCTGCACACGCCTCGGCGATGGGCAAGGTGCTGCTGGCCTACGACCTCGGCTTCCAGCGGAGCGTGTTCGAGCAGCCGCTGCGCAGCCTCACCGGCGATACGGTGACCGACATCGCACGGCTCACCCTGGAACTTCCCGCGATCGCCGAGCGCGGGAACGCGGCGGAGTTCGACGAGGCGGTGCTCGGCGAGTCCTCGATCGCGGCACCCATCGCGGATGCATCGAACGACATCGTCGCGGCCGTGGCGGTGGTGATGCCGACCACGCAGACACCGCCATCGGATGCCATCCTCGACGCGCTCCGCGAGACGGCCCGCAACATCTCGCGGGAGCTCGGCGCGACGTCCTGGCCGCCGCGCGTCGCCCCTGCGGAGGACTGACCGCGCGAAGGATTCGAGTTCAGCCGCGCAGTGCGAGGGCGAGCGGGAGCACGTCGGTCGCCCCGGCCTGGCGCAGCACGCGGGCGGCGACGGTCATGGTCCACCGGCTGTCGACCAGGTCGTCGACGAGCAGCACAGGGCCGGCAGGCACCTCCAGGTGCTCGGCGCTGAAACGGTCCCAGAGGCCGGCGAGGCGGAAGACGCTGTTCCCGCCCGGTTGCCCGGTCGGCCCGCCCCCGACCGGCTCGAGCGCCCCCAGATACGGCAGGCGCCCGACTTCGGCGAGCCCGCGCGCGAGCGAGTCGACCAGCAGCGGACGCGACCGCGACGGCAGGGCGACGACAGCCACCGGACGCTCGGCCCACCCCCAACCGGCGAGCACGCGGATGCAGCCCTGGATCAGCTGCGGTGTCACGGCGGCATCCGACGCACCGGGCGCGAAGATCTCCCGCAGGGTGTTCCCCCACCCCAGGTCGGTGAGACGCGCGAGCGCTCGGCCCTCGCCGGCCTGCTCGCCTGCCGAGATGCGGCCCTTGAGCGGAACGCCCAGCCGGTCGGCTCCCGTCGGCCAGGCCCGACGGGGCTCGATCGGAACGCCGACACGGTCGAGCGACTCCGCCGCCTGCGTGCTCGCCGCCGTGCCGATCTCGCGCGGGAACCATCCGCCCGCGCAGTTGTCGCATCTCCCGCAGGGTGCGGCCGTGTCATCGTCGAGGGAGCGCTGGAGGAACTCCATGCGGCATCCGTCGGTCTGCTCGTATTCGATCATGTGCTGCTGCTCGGCGAGGCGCTCGGCGGCGATGCGCTCGTAGCGTTCGGCGTCGTAGCTCCACGGCGCACCCGTCGCTACCCACCCGCCCTGCACGCGCCGCACGGCCCCGTCGACGTCGAGCACCTTCAGCAGCAGGTCGAGCGGCGTGCGGCGGATGTCGACCATCGCCTCGAGCGCCGGCGTCGAGATCGGCGCATCGCCGAGCGCGCCGATCACCCGTTCGGCGCGTTCCCGGTCGGGCATCGACGCGGTAGCGAAGTAGTGCCAGATGTCGCGGTCCTCGACGCCGGGCAGCAGCAGGACATCGGCGCTCTCGCTCGCACGACCGGCACGACCGACCTGCTGGTAGTAGGCCACGGGCGACGAGGGCGCGCCGAGGTGCAGCACGAACCCCAGGTCGGGTTTGTCGAAGCCCATGCCCAGAGCGCTCGTCGCGACGAGCGCCTTGACCTCGTTGCGCTTCAACATCCCCTCGGACTCTTCGCGCTCCTCGGTGTCGGTCTGCCCGGTGTAGGCCCGCACGTCGTGCCCGTGATCGCGCAGCAGCCGGGCGGTGTCGACGGCGGCGGCGACCGTCAGCGTGTAGATGATGCCGGATCCGGGCAGGTCGTCAAGGTGACTCAGCAGCCAAGCCAGTCGACTCGCCGAATCGCGCAGCCGCAGCACACCCAGACGCAGCGACGTGCGCGCGAGCGGTCCGCGGATCGTGAGCACCGGCGCCATACCCTCGTCGCCCTCGGCCTCACCCGTCAGGCTGCCGAGCTGCTCGGCGACGTCGGCCACGACCCGGCTGTTGGCGGTCGCCGTCGTCGCGAGCACCGGGACATCGGCCGGCATCTGAGCGATGAGGTCGCGCAGCCGCCGATAGTCGGGACGGAAGTCGTGCCCCCAGTCGCTGATGCAGTGCGCCTCGTCGACGACCAGCATCCCGATGCGACGGACGAGCGCCGGCAGCTGCTCCTCGCGGAACGCGGGATTGTTGAGTCGCTCGGGCGAGACCAGCAGCACGTCGACCTCGTCGCGGTCGAGCTGCGCGAGCACGTCGGACCACTCGTGCGCATTGGTGGAGTTGATCGCGACCGCGCGCACTCCCGCCCGTTCGGCGGCGGCGATCTGGTCGCGCATGAGCGCCAGCAGGGGCGACACGAGCACGGTGGGACCCGCGCCCTGCCGCCGCAGCAGCAGCGTCGCGACGAAGTAGACGGCCGACTTGCCCCAGCCTGTGCGCTGCACCACGAGCGCGCGGCGGCGCCCCTCGACCAGCGCCTCGATCGCCTCGTACTGCCCATCGTGGAAGTCGGCGTCGGGGCGGCCGACGAGTTCGCGCAGCGCCGCGAGCGCGGGCTCGCGGGTGTCGGCGGGAGGTGCGGAGGTCATGCCCCCACTCTGCCCCACTCCACCGACACCTCGGGGTCGGCATCCACAGGCTCGCCCGACCCCGACCCCCGCATCACACTCGTCGGTCGAAAGCACGGATGCAGGTCCAGAACACCCTTTCCGAACCTGCACCCGTCCCTTTCGGCCTGCATCTGTGTCGGGGCCTCACCCATACCCTCCGATCCCCGGCCGCAGATCGCGCCTAGCGTAGGAGCATGATCACCCGCGAACTCGCCGTCGCCCTCCGTGAGGCCGGCCTCGGCTGGCACCCGGCCGAAGGCGACCGCTTCCAGCTCGACCTCCCCGACGAGGTGGAGCTCGAGGCCGAGGCCGACGTCTTCACCGTCAGCGAGATGACGATCGAGGCGCGCCAGACGCCGAGCGGCACCGACCTCGCGTTCAACGGCACGACCGAGTGGGCGCTCGACGCCGTGACTCTCGCGGACGCGGTCTGGCTGCCGCGCGAGGACCAGCTGCGCGAGCTGCTCCGGGGGACCTTCCGCTCACTGGTGCGCCTCGACGACACCTTCCGCGTGGACATCGAGATCGCGGGGAACGGCCTCTCGTTCGAGCATCCGGATCCGGCCGAGGCGTACGGCCGGGCTCTCCTGGAGCTGATCTCGCGGTCGCACTGACACCCGCCTTGAAGACGGGCGACCTTCTGTGTCAGAATAACCTAACGATCGGTCAGTAAAGATGCTGAATGAGGAGCCACGATGACCAGCCCCGCAGACCTCTCCCTCGTCCCGAGCGAGATCTCGGATGAGGAGCGCGTGTTCGACGAGCTCATCGCGAACGAGCAGCGCATCGAACCCCGCGACTGGATGCCCGACGCGTACCGCAAGACGCTGATCCGCCAGATCTCCCAGCACGCCCACTCCGAGATCATCGGGATGCAGCCGGAAGGCAACTGGATCACGCGGGCGCCGAGCCTCAAGCGCAAGGCGATCCTGATGGCCAAGGTGCAGGACGAGGCCGGCCACGGGCTGTACCTCTACTCGGCGGCACAGACCCTCGGCATCACGCGCGACGAGATGATGGACCAGCTCATCAGCGGCAAGGCCAAGTACTCGTCGATCTTCAACTACCCCACGCCCACCTGGGCCGACATGGGCGCGATCGGCTGGCTCGTCGACGGCGCCGCGATCGTCAACCAGGTGCCGCTGTGCCGCGCCTCGTATGGACCCTACGGACGCGCCATGGTGCGGGTCTGCAAGGAGGAGTCCTTCCACCAGCGGCAGGGATTCGAGATCCTCCTCAGCCTCATGCAGGGCACCGAGGAGCAGCGGCAGATGGCACAGGATGCCGTGAACCGCTGGTACTGGCCGAGCCTGGCGATGTTCGGGCCGCCGGACGAGCAGTCGCCGAACTCCGCGCAGTCGATGAAATGGAAGATCAAGCGCTTCTCGAACGACGACCTGCGTCAGCGCTTCGTCGGGATGCTGGTGCCGCAGGCCGAGATCCTCGGCGTCACGCTGCCCGACCCCGACCTGCGCTTCGACGAGGAGACCGGTCAGTACGCGATCGGCGAGATCGACTGGGACGAGTTCTTCGAGGTGCTGCGCGGCAACGGCCCCTGCAACGCTGAGCGTCTCGAGCGCCGGCGGACCGCCCACGAGGACGGCGCCTGGGTGCGCGAGGCCGCGGCGGCGTATGCCCGCAAGCAGGCCTCTCCTTGGGTCCCTGAGCCCGTCGAAGGGCAGGTGGCCTGATGGCGACTCCCGGCGCCGATGAGCGCGAGCCCTGGCCCCTGTGGGAGGTCTTCGTCCGCGCGAACCGCGGCCTGAGCCACGTGCACGTCGGGTCCCTGCACGCGCCGGACGCCGAGATGGCGATCCGCAACGCCCGCGACCTCTACACGCGTCGCGGCGAGGGCGTGTCGATCTGGGCCGTTCCGGCGGATGCGATCACGACCAGCGACCCCGACGCGAAGGGCGCGTACTTCGAGAGCCCGGCCGGGAAGAACTACCGGCACGCCGTGTACTACACGGCATCCGAGGGGGTGCCGCACCTGTGACCCTTCGACGAGCTCAGGGACCCATCCAGGATGCCGACGTCCACGGCGACGTGTCGGTCGACGCGCTGCAGCTGAGCGACGAGCTCTCCGGCTCCGGCGCGACGGCAGCGTCCGCCGACGTCGCAGAGTACGCGCTCCGCCTCGGCGACGACGCCCTGATCCTCTCGCAGCAGCTCGGCGAGTGGATCTCCCGCGCGCCGGAGCTCGAGGAGGACGTGGCGCTCGGCAACATCGCCCTCGACCTGCTCGGACACGCCCGCTCGCTCCTGCACTACGCCGGCTCCTACGACGGCCGTAGCGAGGACGACCTGGCCTTCTTCCGCGACGAGCCGGAGTTCCGCTGCGCCTGGATCGTCGAGCAGCCCAACGGCGACTTCGCGCAGACCATCGCCCGGCAGTTCGTGGTGTCGACCTACATGTTCGAGCTGTATTCGGCTCTTCGCCTGAGCACCGATGAGACGTTCGCAGCGATCGCGGAGAAGTCCCTCAAAGAGGTCGACTACCACCGGGATCATGCGGTGCAGTGGATGCTGCGCCTCGCGGGCGGCACGGAGGAATCGCGCGCCCGGATCATCCGTGCGACCGCGGACGTCTGGCCCTACGTGGACGAGCTGTTCCGCGACGACGAGCTGATCGAGCGGCTGGGCGACGCCGCCGCACGGCCGTCGAGCCTGCGGGAGGGATTCGACGGTGTCGTCGACACCGTCTTCGCCGAGGCCGACCTGGCCGTGCCCGCGGTGGCCGCCTCTTCCACCGGCGGACGGCGCGGAGCACACGCGACTCCCCTGGGCCACATCCTCGCCGAGATGCAGGTGCTCGCGCGCCGGCATCCGGGGGCATCATGGTGACCCTCACTCCGACACAGGCGGCCTGGCGGATCGCCGCCGCCGTGCCCGACCCCGAGGTTCCTGTGCTCACGATCGAGGACCTCGGAGTGCTCCGCGCCGTCGAGGCAGACGGCGACCGCGTGCGCGTCGACATCACGCCGACGTACAGCGGATGCCCGGCGATGGACACGATCCGCGACGACGTGATCATGTCGCTGACCGCGGCCGGCTTCGCGGAGGTCGACGTGCGCCTGGTCCTCTCCCCCGCCTGGACGACGGACTGGATGTCGGATGCCGGCAAGAAGAAGCTCGAGGCCTACGGCATCGCGCCGCCCTCCGGCCGCGCCGCCGTCTCCACCGGACCGATCCGGCTCCTGCTGAGCGTGCGCTGCCCGCGCTGCGGCTCACTCGACACGCACGAGGTCTCGCGCTTCGGTTCGACCTCCTGCAAGTCCCTGTTCGAGTGCCGCGCATGCCTCGAGCCCTTCGATCATTTCAAGGTGCACTGATGTCGCTCTTCTCCTCCGCGCGTGCCGGCGCCCCGGCATCCGTCCCGCCGCGCCGGTCGCCCGGCGAGCGCACGCGCGCACGCTTCCACACGCTCATGGTCGAGGATGTCCGCCCGCTCACCGACGATGCGGTCGAGGTGACGTTCACCGTGCCGGCCGCGCTGGCCGACGATTACGACCACCTGCCGGGCCAGTACGTGGCGCTGCGCACGACGCTCGAGGGCACGGAGGTGCGCCGTTCGTATTCGCTGTGCCGGGCTCCCGAGCACCGCACGGACGGCGCACCGACACGACTCAGCGTCGCCGTGAAGCGCGACGAGGGCGGCCTGTTCTCGACGTGGGCCCAGACCGGCCTGCACCCGGGGTTCGAGATCGACGTGATGAGTCCGCAGGGCACGTTCACCTCCGGCCTCGACGACCTCGACCACAAGCACGTGGTCGGGATCGCCGCCGGCTCCGGCATCACCCCGCTCATGGCGCTCGCCCACACGGTGCTCACGCGATCGACCACCTCGCGCTTCACGCTGCTCTACACGAACCGGTCGACGCTCGACGTGATGTTCCTGGAGGATCTCGCCGATCTCAAGGACCGCTACCCGACCCGCGTGACGCTCCATCATGTGCTGTCACGCGAGCAGCGCACGGCTCCCGTGCTGTCCGGGCGGATCGACGAGGAGAAGCTGCGGACGATCTTCGCCTCGCTCATCGACCCCGCCGACGTCGACGAGTGGTTCCTGTGCGGTCCGCTCTCGCTCGTGGACCTGTGCCGAGAGGTGCTCTCCGACGTGGGCGTCGCCCGCGAGCACATCCGCTTCGAACTGTTCACGACGGGAGACGAGCCGCTGCGCACCGCACGGCCGGTCGAGGTGCGCGCGGGAGCTGCGACATTCCGCATCGAGGTCAACCTCGACGGCGTCTCGTCGACGGTGGAGAGTCCGGTCGACGCGCACGAATCGGTGCTGAATGCGGCCCTGCGCGTGCGGCCGGATGCACCGTTCGCGTGCGCGGGCGGCGTCTGCGGAACCTGCCGTGCGCGCGTGATCGAGGGCAGCGTCAGCATGACCGAGAACTACGCGCTGGAGCCCGACGAGCTCGAGCGCGGGTACGTGCTCACCTGTCAGTCCCATCCCACCAGCGACCGCGTGGTCGTCGACTACGACGTGTGACCGGAGTGCGTCACCTGGGTCCCTGAGCTTGTCGAAGGGCCCACCGAGAGGAACCCCATGATCGATCTCACCATCGCGGATGACGTCGCCACGGTCGTCCTGAACGCCCCCGCGAAGCTGAACTCCCTCGACGAGCAGGCGCTCCACGGGCTGGATGCCGCCTACGCGGAGGCCGAGGCCGGCGGCGTCCGCGCCCTGGTGCTCCGCGGCGAGGGCCGGGCGTTCTGCGCCGGACGCGACATCTCGGGCGTCGACCCCCGTGACGACGACGTCATGGGGTATCTCGGCGGGCTCGTCACGCCGCTGCTGCAGCGCATGTCACGGTTCCCCGCGCCGACGTTCGCGGTCGCTCATGGCGCCTGCCTGGGCGTCGGGCTCGGCCTGCTGATCGCGACGGATGTCGTCTACGTCGCGGAGTCCGCGAAGATCGGCTCGCCGTTCGCCGCGCTCGGAGCCACGCTCGACTCCGGCGGCCACGCGCTCTTCCTGGAGCGTCTCGGCGCCCACAAGACCCTCGACCTCATCTACACCGGGCGGCTGATGAGCGGCGCCGAAGCCGTGGCATCCGGACTGTTCTCGCGGGTCTTCCCCGACGACGAGGTCGTCTCGGCGACGACGGATGCCGCAGCCACCGCCGCACGCGGGGCCACGGCTGCCTTCCTCGCCAGCAAGGAGCTCATCGCACGGATCCGCGACGAGCGCCTGGCGCTCTGGGACTCGGTCGACATCGAGAACGCCGCACAGGCCGCCCTCTGCGACACCGACGACTACCGCGAGGGCTTCGCCGCCTTCCAGGAGAAGCGGAAGCCGGAGTTCCGAGGGCGCTGAGCGCGCAAGCACCCGCTGGAGGCGCGCGGAATCAGGCGATCGCGCGGAATCAGGCTCGTTCGCTCGGAATCGGCCTGATCCTGCGATTTCGCCTGATTCCGGCCGCTGGCTCAGCGCACGATCTGGCTGAGGATCGTCGGGTCGGTGATCTTCTCGTCTCGCGAGAGCATCACGACCTTCGACACGATCTCCGCCGTGCGGGGATCGTCGTCGACGAACGGGAGGAAGACGCGTCCACGGTGCTGTGCGCCCACCGGGGCGATGAACAGCGTGTTCCCCGGGATGCGATGCACGATGCCGGAGCCCAGGTGCACCGAGTAGATCCCGAGCGATCCCTTCACGCGCGCATGGTGCCCGTCGACCTCGACGTTCTCGAGTCCGAGAAGTCGGCAGGTCTCGTCGACGAGGCGCTGGCGCATCTCGATGCTCGACTCCGACGCCTGCGGATCCACGCCGCTGGCATGGGCGACCGAGACCACGAGGTCGAGATCCCGCATGGTCTCGGAGAAGACGCGCGGCGGAACGTCGGCCAGCGCGAGCGCCTCATACGAGCCGGCGTGGGCGAACCGGACGTCGTCGAGAGCGGTCTCCTCGACGTCCCCGGGGGTCCCCCAGCCTCCTGAGGCGTTGCAGAACGCCGTGATCCTCTCGTTGTGGAAGGTGCGTCCGTATCCGAGCCCGTAGTCCCTGACCCAGCCGCGAGCGTGGAACAGACCCGCTGCCCTCCTCGAGTCGAGCTGGTGTCCGACGTACCGCCGCGACGAGGTCCCCTGCTCGGCCTTCTCGTTCTCGTTGAGGAGGTAGAGCTCGCGGAACAGCTGCTTGAACGGCTGCGGGCGGCCGCTCGTCATCACCGCGTGCTGCAGGTCGGGCCAGTCTCCGCTCGCCAGCAGATCGAGCGGATGCGCGATGCGCAGTCCTCCGACCGCGCGGAACGTCGAGTCGTCCGCACGGACGAGTTCGTCTCCCCCGGCGCTGAGGAACCCCACTCGGCCTTCGCCGTCGACCA
Organism: Microbacterium sp. A8/3-1; assembly: GCF_040267695.1. Lineage (NCBI taxonomy): Bacteria > Bacillati > Actinomycetota > Actinomycetes > Micrococcales > Microbacteriaceae > Microbacterium > Microbacterium sp. A8/3-1. The sequence goes on from NZ_CP158357.1 coordinate 1,594,422, forward strand.
TCACGAGGTCCGACAGCATCCGACCGAGGATCGGGTGCGCCTGCAGGAGCGTGAGCTCCTCCGCATCGATGACGTCGCCGAGCACGCAGGCGGCCTCGAGGGACGCGCGGACCCGCTGCGCCTGTTTCTTGAGGTCGCGCGCCCTGGTCGTCAGAGCGGCGATCGCCTCGACCTTGCGGCTCTTGGCCGGCACGGCCGCCAGGGACTTGCCGGCGCGGTCGACCGCGATCTCGGGCATGCCCATGTCGTCGATCGTGAGGCTGACCGTCACATCACCGTCGACGGCCGTGACCGGTCCGCGGCTGAGGTCTTCACCCGCCCTGGCCTCCATCGCCCAGATCAGGCGCTGCGGATCCCGATAGCCGGCCGTACGGGCGAGGTTCTCCAGAGCCGTGTGCACGGCCGCCGTCTCGGTCGCACGGCGCTGCGGGCCGTTCGTCTTCCCGGTGCTGACGAACGCACGGAGCGCCTCGTACCGGCGCAGCAGCTGATCCGGGTCACCGCTCAGCGGCAGCAGTCCGTAGGCGCGCACGGCGTCCTGATGGCGCTTGTCGTGCATGCGCGCGAGCAGCTCGTCCTCGGTGACCTTGCCGCGCAGCGCGTTCGCGAAGAGCTCGGCCTGCTTGTGCTCACCGGACGTCGAGGCGTACTTCGATGCCTTGAGCACACGATCGAGCCGGTCGTCGCCCAGTTCGGCGTGGAGCCGGTGGAACCACTCGGCATCCGCGCACCCCTTCTCGCGATCCTCGTCCGGCACAGGAGTGCGCTGCTGGATCTCCCGCGACCGCTCCGCGCGGATGCGCGCACTGACGTCGTGCGTGTCGACGGGGGTGTGCGCGTGCAACCACCAGACGGCGGAGGCGAATCCCGGCCACCCCAGGTGCTCCTCGAACAGCTGCGCCCACTGCGGCGAGTACATCGCGGTCTCGATGATGCGGCTCTCCGGGAGCTTCGAGCCGGCGAAAGCACGAGCGATCGAGGCGACGGTCTCGTCGGGTGCCGGGTAGCTGACGCGGACGAGATGGGAGAACACCCCTTCGCGGTCGCTCGCGTACAGATAGCGCCGTGTGAACGGACGTCGCCCCAGGGTCCGGAGCACGGCGACCAGGTTGTCGGCGCCCGTCGCCCGTTGCAGCGACATCGCCATCCGGGAGTACGGCGACTCGTGGTCTCCTCGAGGCAGTTCGAGTTCGGTCACCGTGCGCTGCACTTCGTCGACCACCGCCTGGGTCGCCGGCGGTGCGCCCGTGATCACGCTGAACCTGGCCAGCGGATCGCTCTCGGCGACGTCGAGTTCGCAGCGCAGACTCGGTCGGGTGAACACATGGTCGACGAGGTCCGCACGGGTGGCGATCCCGCGCTCGAACGCCTCGATCACCGTCGCCAGGGGCGGCCGGTATCGGAACGGCTGGTCGACGACCGTTTCGGCGGCGCCCCAGTACGAAGGATCGTGCAGCTCGACCTTAGGTCCCGCCCACTGATCGACCGCGCCCTCCGGTTCGTCCACGAAGCGCAGCATCCGCCACAGGCGATCGAGCTGCCGATCGTCGAGCGCAGCGGGGTTCAGGTGGTTCGACGCTCCGAAGAGCAGCGGATCGCTTTCTCGCGGGTCGCGTCCGATTCGTCGACGGTGGTCGTCGAACTGGACGTTCCGGGGACCGATCAGCTGTTCGACCGGCAGCTCCGCGGCAGACAGGGCGATCAGGTCCAGCACGGGCTCCGTCCAGGTCGACCGCCACTCGCGGTGGGCGAGGTGTCGGATCAGCTCCAGTCGGAGGGATGCCGTCAGATCACCGCGGTCCCGCCCGATATCGCCCAGCACCTGGACCCCTCGCGGCCCGTCATCCGCGTTCAGCAGCCGGAGCAGGACGAGCTCGACTCCACCGTCGACGAGTTCACCGCTGATGCGCTCCCACCAGGGGTCCAGCAGGTCGGCGGCGGGCATCGAGCCGTCGTCGTTCCGCTCGATGCTCCTGATGTTGGCGAGCAGTTCGACGCCGCCCCGCGTCTGCACCTCGACGTTCGCGTGCTCGTCCAGCCACGCGCCCAACGACAGCCAGATGCGCCGGGCACCCGGGTGGTACGCCGTCCATCGCGATGCCGGTGGGGCGGACGGACGGACGGCCGGGGTGCGGTCGGCGACGCCGAATCGGAGGAGGGGCGGACGGTTGTCGGCATCCGTCGTCGCGCCCGCGGACCGTTCGGCCCCGGCTGCAGCTGACTCCGGGGCGGCGCTCGTCTCGTCGGAGTCGAGCCCGGCGAGCTGGGCGAGCTCGACCGCAGCACGTCGCTGTTCGGGTTTTCCGGCGCGCAGCCGCTCGATCGTGGCCAGCAGGTCTTCCGGCGACTGCGTCAGCAGCAGACCCAGAGCCGACTTCCGGAGGTCGTCCGACTTACGGGTGAGGGCCTGCTCGAAGGGCACGGCCTCCTCCGCCGTGAGTGCGTCGATGTCGAGTGCGCGGCGCGCTTCGCTCCTGACGTGCCACGAGACGTCGAGCGTCAGCGCCAGCAGTTGCGTGCGGTACCGCGCGGGCGCTTTCGCGTAGCGCTTCGCGGCGGCATAGCGCGCGTCGGCCGATGCACCGTCGAGATCGATCTCGTCCGCACCGGAGTGGGCGGCCAGGAGATCGGTGACGTCAGACTTCTGCACCTTCACGAGGCGGGGCGAGAGCATTCCGACGTCGACGTTCTGCGCAGCACCCAGCTCATCGAGCCGTCGGGTCAGCGTCGAGCGGACCAGGTCCGTGAACGGCATCGTCCCGGCGGACTCTCCGCGCTGCACGGGCCAGGCCGACAGCGCCACGGCGAAGACCCGCAGATCGGTGTCCCCCAGCGCGACCGCGAGCGCATCGGCCGCCGCCGGATCCGTCACGTCGATCAGGATGCGTGCCGCGGCGAGCCGGCGACCGGCGTCTGCGTCGTCCAGGAGGGCGGATGCCGTGGCGACAGCAGTGCCGACGTCGCGCACCGCGAGAGTCCACAGTCCGAGGAAGACCTCGGTCGGGGTGGCGGCGCGGAGTCGCTCGACGTCCGGCGCCTGACGCATGAACCGCGCGAGCGTCGCGAAGGTATCAGCGGCCTGCGCTGCCCGATCCACCGTCAGGTCTTCGCCGACCCACTCCGACAGTGCGCGGACCGCGCTGGAGAACCGCACGAGGCCGTTCTCGACGATGATCTCCAGGAAGAGCGTGAGCGCGTCGGGGTGCGCGAGGTCCAGAGACTCGAAGATCGTCTGGCGCAGGCCCTCCGCGCGGCCGGCCTCGCGGAGCTGCTGTGCCACCACGTCCCAGGCATCGGCATCATGGGCGGCGAGCAGCGCGAGATACCCCTGCGCCGACGGACCGCCGACCGCATGCGCACCCGTGAGGCTCTCGACCAGGATCCGCCCCACGCCGGAGTTCCCCGCATCCATCGCCGCGGCGAGCAGTTCCCCGAGCGGCAGACCGTCGGGGAGGTAGAGCAGCCACGTGGCGTGCCACTCGATCGGCTGCGGGTAGTGCGTCGCATGACCGAGCAGGGCGACCAGGGTCTGCCAGCGCCACGAGCGACTGCGTGCGGCGTCGGACGACCGATATCCGCGGTGGCTCCACCCACGGAGATAGGGCCGCGACTTCGACCACTCCCACCAGTGCGCGAGCTCGGTGGCGAGTGACGGCGAGAACGCCTTGAACACCTTGGTCCGCTCGCGCAGGGAGAGCTCATCGAGTTCGGCGGCGATGATGTCCGCCGTGCGGCGCACCTCCGCCAGCGCCTCCTCGTCGTGCGCACCAGAGCGGTCGTTCAGGTTCGCTTCGATGCGCTTGGCGATACGCGGGACACCCCAGCCCCGCGCGCTGATCGCACGAACCTCCTTGCCATCGCACGAGCAGTACCTGCTCAGTTCGTCCTTGGCCTGCTCCACTGTCAGCACTGCTTCCCTATCCCGTCAGGGCGACGAGTCTCACTAGCCGGAGACGGGATCCCGGCTCGATCGTGATGATGTGGTCGAGGTCGGTGATCCGGACGTCGTCGACGAAGGCGAAGAAGAGCTCGTCGGTGAACGCCTCGACGGCCCTGGCCTGCGCGTCATCGAATTCCGGGGCTGCCGGGACCGCGCGCGGCTCCCGTCCATAGCGCCCCGTCTCCACGCCCTCCGCCAGATCGGCGGGTGTGAGGATCTGCAGCACGGTCGACCGGGAGCGGTGCGCTTGATACGCGGCCAGCTCGTGCTCGACCAGGATCCGCAGCAGCGAGCGCAGCGAACGGTCACCGTCGACCTGGGGAATCGTGAGCGATTCGCCGACCGCGCGGCTGCCCAGCAGTGCGGTCTCGACGATCATCCGACCATCTTGGCATGGAGCCCCGACACTCGATCCCCTGACGTCGAGGGACCACCGATCACGCCGCCCGCCGGATGCGCGGCCGATCGAGGCGGCCGTAGTCGACCAGCACCGTTGCCTGGTCTGCAGGTCGGCACTCGGTCAGATACAGCTCCTGCCCTCCGACATAGCGCGCGTTCGCGGCCGCGCGGGGATCGGCGGGCATCCCGTCTCGCACCGACATCCGCCTGGCGGACTCCTCGAACGGAACCTCGAGGAAGACGGAGAGATCCCAAACATCCCGCAGCTCGGGGCGATGAAGGAAGATGCCGTCGACCAGGAGCACCGTCCCGCGCGGGACCTCGCGACGCGGGCCGGTCAGGAGTTCGTCGGAGTCGACGTCGTGCCCGACAGGCAGGTACGTGCCGTGCCCGCGACGGAACGGTTCGACGACCTCTCGGCGGAACCTCGCGTAGTCGTACGAGTCCAGCCAGAACCCTTCCGGGGATGTCTTTCCGCGACGGTAGCGGCGGTCGCGAACGTGATGAAAACCGTCGATCGACACCCGCACACAGGCGGGCATCAGGGTCGCCAGCTCGTCGGCCAGCACGGTCTTTCCGGACCCGTCCACGCCGTCGATCCCGACGATGAGGTTGGGACCGCCAGGCTCGGGGACCGGCATCAGCGCCAGCAGGGCAGCGAGGAACTCCGTCCGCTGATCGCGCATCTTCTGCCCTCTCTTCTCGGAGGTTCCGATCGTGCCACACCGACGGCCGATGGCCGCCGCGCGGAATCAGGCCATCGCGCGGAATCAGCCGGTATCTCCCGGAATCGGCCTGATCCCGCGTTTTCGCCTGATCCGGCGTGCATGTCCGACCCCGGTGCGAGAATGCGGAGATGAAGCTCGCGGAGCTCGTCTCCACCACCGAAGAGGTCGCCGCCACATCGTCGCGTCTGGCCAAGATCGACGCGCTCGCGCGGCTGCTGGCGAAAGCGGAGCCGGATGAGATCGCGCCGCTGGTCGGGCTGCTCCTCGCTTCCCCTCGTCAGGGTCGGCTCGGCGTCGGATGGCGCGGGATCGCCGCTCTCGAGGTCGCGAACGCCGCTGAGACGAACCTCACGATCGCCGACGTCGATGAAGCTCTGGATGCCCTGGCGGCGGCGTCCGGCACCGGCTCGACCACGACGCGCAGCAGCACCCTCGGCGCTCTGGCCGGCCGCTCGACCGCCGACGAGTGGGACTTCCTGGCCCGCGCCATGCTCGGCGAGCTACGCACCGGTGCGCTCGGAGGGGTCCTCCTCGATGCCATCGCGCGCGCATCCGACCGCGCGCCAGCGACGGTCCGTCGCGCGGCGATGCTCTCCGGCGACCTCGGCGAGACGGCGCTCATCGCCCTCACCGGAACCGCCGAAGAGCTCGACGCGGTCGGCCTGCAGGTCGGGCGACCGGTGCTGCCGATGCTCGCGGCCACCGCGGCGACACCGACAGCCGCGCTCGAGATCACCGGCGAGGCATCCGTGGAGTACAAGCTCGACGGCGCCCGCATCCAGGTGCACCGTCACGGCGACGAGGTCGGCGTCTACACCCGCAGCCTCGCCGACATCACCCACCGGGTGCCGGAACTCGTCGAGATCGTGCGGTCGCTTCCGGCACAGGATCTCATCCTCGACGGCGAGACGCTGTCGCTCGACGAAGATGGCGGGCCCCGCCCGTTCCAGGAGACCATGTCGCGCTTCGGCGCCGACGTCGCCCGTGAGCTGCTGCTCCGGCCGTGGTTCTTCGACGTGCTGCACGTCGACGGGCGCGATCTTCTCGACGAGCCGCTGTCGGTGCGTCTCGCCGAACTCGAACGCGTGGCCGGGGAATGGCGGATGCCGGGGATCGTCACGGCCGATCCGGATGCCGCCGAGCAGCTGTCCCGCGAAGCTCTCGCCGCCGGGCACGAGGGCGTGGTCGTCAAGTCGCTCGACGCACCCTACGCCGCCGGTCGACGCGGCAAGTCCTGGGTCAAGGTCAAACCCGTGCTGACCTATGACCTCGTGGTCCTCGGCGCCGAATGGGGCTCCGGCCGCCGACAGGGCTGGCTGTCGAACCTGCATCTCGGCGCCCTCGATCCCGACGGCGAGTTCGGCGATCCCGGCGGCTACGTCATGGTGGGCAAGACGTTCAAGGGCCTCACCGACGAACTGCTGCGCTGGCAGACCGAGACCTTCCCCGAGTACGAGACCCGCCGCACCCAGGGCACGGTCTTCCTGCGACCGGAGATCGTGGTCGAGATCGCGATCGACGGCGTGCAGCGCTCCCCGCGCTATCCCGGCGGTATCGCCCTCCGGTTCGCACGGGTGAAGGGCTACCGCCCCGACAAGACGCCGGCCGAGGCCGACACGATCCAGACCCTGCGCGCGCTGCTGCGCGAGTGACGCATTATCACGCATCCGCGATATCGTTGAACCATGCGACGAGGAGCTTCGTTGATCAAGACTGCGCGTGAACGCACTGGCCTGACGCAGAGCGCGTTGGCGAACCGCTCGGGCATCCGTCAGAGCGTCATCAGCGAGTACGAGAGCGGAAGGCGAGAGCCATCGGTTGCCGCACTCGACAGGCTTCTGGGTGCCGCAGGACTGACCCTGACTCTGGCCGAAGCGCCTGAGACTTTGCGACAGGTGCGCCTCCTTGCTGCCGATCTACGGACGATTCTCGCCGAATACGGTGCGACAAACATCGAAGTGTTCGGCAGCGTCGCCCGCGGCGACGATCATGAGAACAGCGACATCGACCTCCTCGTCGACTTCGCCCCCGATGTGGGGATGTTCGATCTTCTCCGTATGCAGTCCGCGGCTGAGGCATTGCTCGGCCGTCCCGTCGATATCGTTCCGCGCGCCAGCCTCAAATCTGGTGTCGCGGACGATGTTCGGCGAGATGCGGTCCCCTTGTGAGCCGGCGAACTCGAGCACGACTCGAAGACATCGCACTCGCGTGCGCCACAATCTCGCGTTACGTCAGGCGTGCTGACAGCGATGATGAGATCGTGTTCGACGCGATTCGCATCCGTCTGCTGGAGATCGGCGAAGCGGTAAAGGACCTTCCGGCGGATATTCTCGACGCCGAACCCACGATCCCCTGGCGCGAGATCGCCCAGATGCGTGACCACCTGGCCCATCGATACTTCGACACCGCCCACGCCGTTGTCACTGCGACCGCACGGAACGATATCCCGCTGCTCGCGGCAGCGACCACCCGCCTCCTCGACGCGCTGGACGACGAAGACTGAGGCGTCGCCGCGTTACGCCGAAGGCGGAAGCCCCAGGTCCTGTTCCCGCACGGTCCCCTGGAACGACCACGGGAAGTTGATCCAGAGGTCGGTGTCCTTCCAGGCGTAGTCGGGCTGGATGATGGTCGACGGCTTCGTGTAGATCGTGACCGAGCGCACGTCCGCGCCCTTGTCCTTCAAAAGCTGCACGGCGAGCGCCAGGGTGCGGCCCGAGTCGGCGACGTCGTCGACGAGCAGCACGCGTCGCCCGTCGAGGTACGCCATGTCGAGCTCGGGAGGGAGCACCTCCGGTGCGTCCAGGACGGTGCCGATGCCGGTGTAGAACTCGACGTTGATGGCGCCGCAGTTCTTGGCGCCGAGGCCGTAGGCGATGGCGCCGGCCGGAAGCAGTCCGCCGCGGGCGATCGCCACGACGACCTCCGGTTCGAAACCGCTGGCGAGGATGCTGCGCGCCAGATCGCGTGTCGCCGTGCCGAAGCCGTCCCAGGTGAGCGTCTCGCGCTCGATCGTCGTCGTGGTCATCGCCTCATTCTCCTCCATGAGATCGTCAGTCGAGACGCGTGACCTCGACGGAGACGAACAGCTCCGACGCGCTCGGGCCCGCGTACACGCCCCGCAGCGGCGCCACGTCGCCGTAGTCGCGGCCGTGCCCGACATAGACGTGCGATTCGCCGATGTCCAGGAGGTTCGTCGGGTCGTATCCGCGCCACTCCCCCGAATACCACTCGACCCACGCGTGCGACTCGCCGATCACCGGCTGTCCGATCGGCGCCGTGGGGTCCGGATGCAGGTAGCCCGACACGTAACGCGCGGGGATGCCGGCCGCGCGCAGCACCCCGAGGGCGACATGCGCGATGTCCTGGCAGACACCGGATCGCGCAGCCCACGCCTCGCGCGCGGTGGAGTTCACGCCCGTCACGCCGCTCTGATAGTCCATCGCGCCGCCGACGGTCCGGCAGATCTCGAAGGCCGTGTCGTCGACATCCCGCCCCTCGGCCCTGATCCGCAGGGCGAGCTCGCGCATCTCGTCGTCGGGCGACGTCGCCGGTGTCTGCGTGACGCACTCGGCGAGCGACAGGGAGGACGGGATGCGGGCGTCGAGCTCATCCCACCCCACCACCTGCGCCGTGTGCGGCAGCGCACGCACATCGACGACGCTGGTCGCGGTGACCGACAGCAGCTGATGCGGTGTGAGCACCTCGAACGTCGACACGCGCGTGTCCCAGTAGTCCGCGTAGGAGTGCTGGGTCGCCGACGGCGAGATGTCCAGTGTCGCCTGCAGCACGAACTGCCCCTCGCGCGAGTGCGGCAGCATCCGCGCCTCGTTGTACGACGCGGTCGCCGGCTTCTCGTAACGGAATCCGGTGCGGTGCACGATCCGGAGCCGGCTCACAGCGCTTCTCCGATCCACACAGGCATGGCGATCGACGGGAAGTAGCGCTCCCGGATCGCGTCGCTCGCCACCGAGATCGCCACCTGCACCTCTTCCATGCTCTCCGACAGCCGATGGACGATGTCGGCGACAGGGCGGTACTCCAGCTCCGACCGCATCCTGCCGAGCACCCGGTGCGCACGATCCGGTGCCCCGAACGCCCCGGCCGGGTCGATGCCACGGAGACACTCCTCCGCCTGCAGGACGCTGGAGAGCACCGACCGCGGGAACAGCTTGTCCACGAGCAGGAACTCGACCGCGGAGGCCGCCGTGGGCACCGCCCGGTGGCCTCGGAGATGGGCCTCGTACGCGCCGCAGCTGCGCAGCAGGGTCGTCCAGCTCGGGCCGCCGGCATCCGTCAGCGAGCGCGTCGCGAGGAGCCGCGCGGTCATGTCGGCGCGCTCGATCGAGCGGCCGAGCACGAAGAACTGCCAGGCCTCGTCGCGGCTCGTCGACGAGTCGACCACGCCGAACGCCAGCGCGGACCGGTCTCGGACCCATCGGAAGAACGGGTGCGTCTTGTCGGAGGCGACCCACCGCGGCATCCGCGCGTTCGACTCGTTGAGGGTCTCCCAGAGATCCGTCGAGATGATCTCCCGTGCCCGCCGCGCGTTCTCGCGCGCGGCGGCGATCGAGTGCGCGATGGATGCTGCGTGGTCCCGGTCGAGCGCGAGCAGCCGCACCACGTCGTCGCGGCCGACCGTGCTCTCTCCATCCGCTGTCGTGCCCATGACCGAGAGCAGGGCGCGGCACGCGGTGTCCTCCTCGACCCACGGATCCTCCAGGAGCAGCTGCAGGTGCACGTCGAGGATGCGGGCGGTGCCGTCGGCGCGCTCGACGTAGCGGCCGATCCAGAACAGCGCCTCGGCGATGCGGCTCAGCATGTCGCACCTCCCTGCTGCTGCTGCTGTTGCTGCTGGTGGTGCCGGGTCTCGAGGTCCTCGTCCTGCGGCGAGGACAGGAAGGGCGGATGCGGCTCTTCACGAGGCGCCGACACGATCCCGATGGCTCCGGTGGCGATCGAGACCTCGTCGGATGCCGGATCGGAGAGTCCCGCCAGGGTCGCCGTCGGGCCGGTGAACAGCGAGGGATCCAGCACCCAGGTGTCCTTGGATCCACCGCCCTGACTGGAGTTGACGACCAGCTGCCCCTCGGGAAGCGCGACGCGCGTGAGCCCACCGGGCAGCACCCAGATGTCGTTCCCGTCGTTGACCGCGAAGGGGCGGAGATCCACGTGTCGGGGGCGGAATCCGTCCTCGACGAGCGTCGGGATCGTCGAGAGCTGCACGACCGGCTGAGCGATCCAGCCGCGCGGATCGGCGAGCAGTTGCGCACGCAGAGCGTCCAGCTCGGCACGGGAGGCATCGGGGCCGACCACGAGCCCCTTCCCGCCGGAGCCGTCGACCGGCTTCACGACGAGCTCGTCCAGGCGATCGAGCACCTCCGCGAGGGCATCCGGCTCCTCCAGACGCCAGGTGTCGACGTTCGGGAGGATCGGATCCTCGCCGAGGTAGTAGCGGATGAGCTCGGGAACGTACGTGTACACGAGCTTGTCGTCCGCGACGCCGTTGCCGATCGCATTCGCCAGAGTGACGTTGCCGAGGCGCGCAGCCAGCATCAGCCCCGGGGCTCCGAGCACCGAGTCCGGCCGGAAGTGCTGCGGATCCAGGAACTCGTCGTCCACCCGGCGGTAGATGACGTCGACGCGGGTCGGACCGGCGGTCGTGTGCATCCACACCCGCCCGCCGGAGCAGAAGAGGTCGCGGCCCTCGACGAGCTCGACGCCCATCATCCGCGCCAGCAGCGTGTGCTCGTAGTACGCGGAGTTGTACACGCCGGGCGTCAGCACGACGACGGTCGGATGATCGATCCCCACGGGTGCGGCCGCGCGCAGAGCCTGGAGCAGCCGGCCCGGGTAGTCGACCACGGGTCGCACGCGGAGGCTCGTGAAGAGTTCGGGAAGCGTCTGCGCCATCACCCGCCGGTTCGCGAGCACGTAGCTCACGCCGCTCGGCACGCGGACGTTGTCCTCCAGCACGCGCCAGGCGCCCTTCTCGTCGCGGATGACGTCGATCCCGGCCACGTGGATGCGCACCCCGTTCGCCCCGACGATGCCAGCCGCCTGCCGGTGGAAGTGCGAGGAGGAACTGATCAGCGGGGCGGGGATCACCCCGTCGCGCACGGCTGCCTGCGGGCCGTACACGTCGGCGAGGAACGCCTCCAGCGCCCGCACGCGCTGCTTCACCCCGGATTCGACGTACATCCAGTCCTCGGCGGCGATCACCCGGGGCACCACGTCGAGGGGGAACGGCCGCTCCTCGCCGGCGAAGTCGAAGGTCACCCCCTGCGCCAGGTACGAGCTCGCGAGAGCGTCCGTCCGCGCCCGCAGCTCGGCATCGTCCATTCCCGCGAGCGCGGGGTACATGTCGCGGTACGGCAGGCGCACGTCGCCGCCGCCCGCTGCGGCCTCCGACGGGAACATCTCGTCCCAGGGCTGCGGTCCGCTGCGCATCGCGGTGCGACGAGAGGTGTATCCGTTGAACAGCGACTCCATGTCGGAATACTTCCCTGGCCTGGTTTCGGCGATGTTTCCGGGGGAAGACGGGCAGCGACACGACTGCTGCCGCGGTAGAGTCGACGTGTCCGGCGATCTTCCGCCGGTGCCTGAAAAAGAGGCACGAAGCACCTCGCATGGATGCGAGGGCGAGACACATACGGATCCGCAGTTCTCCGTCCCTGTCTCGAAAGGCATTCTCATGCCCACCGTGTCCGCGCATGTCGCCCTCACCCTCGCCCAGCACATCGACGCCGTCTTCGGCGTGATGGGCAACGGCAACGCCTACTTCCTCGACGCGATCGAGAAGCAGACGGATGCCGTCTTCACCGCCGTCCGCCATGAGCAGGGCGCCGTGGTCGCCGCCGACGCGCACTTCCGGGCCTCCGGGCGCATCGCGGCCGGGACGTCCACGTACGGCGCCGGCTTCACGAACACCCTCACCGCCCTGGCCGAAGCCGTGCAGGCACACGTACCGCTCGTGCTCGTGGTCGGCGACGAGCCGACGTCGGGCCCGCGCCCCTGGGACGTCGACCAGATCGCCCTCGCATCGGCGGTGGGTGCCCGCACCTACACCGTCGGGCGGACGGATGCCGCGGCGACCACGGTCATCGCCATCGAGCACGCGCTCACGTATCGTGTGCCCGTCGTGCTCGCGATCCCGTACGACGTCGCCGCCCTCGAAGCAGGCCCTGTGGCGGAGGCGCCGGCTCCGCGGCTGCCCGCACCGCTCGCTCCGCGCGGCGAGTTCGCCGAAGGGATGCTCGACGAGATCGCCGCAGCGCTGCGCGACGCCGACCGTCCGTTCCTGCTCGCCGGGCGCGGTGCGTGGTTGGCCGGGGCGAGCGGACCGCTGGGCGAGCTCGCCGAGCTGACCGGTGCGCTCACGGCCTCGTCCGCGCTCGGCCGCGGCGTCTTCCCCGACACGCGGTACGACCTCGGCGTCACCGGCGGGTTCGGAGCCGACGGCGCGATGGAACTCGTCCGCAGCGCGGACGTCGCCGTCGTGTTCGGGGCGTCGCTGAACCAGTTCACGATGCGCTTCGGCGAGCTGTTCGCGCCCGGGACCCGCGTCTTCCAGATCGACATCGCGCCCGCCGCGACGCACGCGCACATCGGGGGCTTCGTCCGCGCGGATGCCCGTGTCGCGGCCGAGGAGCTCGTGAACCGGCTGCGGTCCGAGCCGGCCGCCGGGCACGACTTCGGAGATCGGGCGCGGCACGCCGCGTCCCCCGAGCGCTTCGGCGACGTGTCGGCCGCGGACTCCGAAGCTGTGCCCGCCCGGCCGTGGCGGGAGAGCGTCGACGTGGCATCCGCCCGCTCCTACGACGCCGGCGACGAACTCGCCCCCGACGGGCGACTCGACCCGCGTTCGGCGGCACGCCGCATCGCCGAGCTGCTGCCCGAGGACCGCGTGGTCGTATCGGACGGCGGGCACTTCATCGGCTGGGCGAACATGTACTGGCCGGTCGCCGCGCCGGATCGCATGATGATGATCGGCACTGCGTTCCAGTCGATCGGACAGGGGTGGCCGAGCGTCGTCGGGGCCGCTCTCGCACGCCGCTCGTCCACGATCGTGCTCACCTCGGGCGACGGGGGCGGCCTGATGGCGATCGCGGACCTCGAATCGGCCGTGCGTGCCGCGGCCGGCCGGGGCATGGCCGTCATCTGGAACGACGCCGCCTACGGAGCCGAGGTCAACCTCTACGGCCTCAAGGGGCTCGCCGAGGGCCCGATGCTCATCCCCGAGGTCGACTTCGCCGCGTTCGGCGCTGCGGTCGGAGCGGAAGGCGTCGTGGTGCGCACGCTCGCCGACCTCGAGCGTCTGGAGACCTGGGCAGAGGAGGATGCCGCGACGCGCCGTTTCCTGCTGCTCGACCTCCGCATCTCCGGCGCTGTCATCGCCCCGTACCAGCAGGAGATCATCCGCGTGAACTCCTGACGCTCCCGTGGCAGTTGTGGCGGGTGAATCGGCTCGATACCCACCGCAACTGCCACGGGAACGAAGGCGCTAGACCCGGCGACGGCGCATCGCGACGAATGCGAGACCCGCGGCGAGCAGCAGCAGCGCAGCGAACAGGAACGGCGTGCTGTCCGCGCCGGTCGTCGCGAGCGCGTCGGCCGCTCCGGTCCCGGGTGTCGTCGCGCCGCCGCCCGGCTGCCCGCCCGGCTGCCCTCCGCCCGGCACGGCTGTCACGGTGAGGGCAGCGCTCGTCTCCGTTCCGTCGGGCTCGATGACGACGATGCTGTGTGCTCCGGGCGCGGTTCCCTCGGGGATGGTCACCGCGAGCCGGAAGGCTCCGGCCGCATCCGTCGTCACCGTCCCGAGTGTCACGGGGGTGGATCGCAGCTCGACGCGCAGCTCGGCATCCGCGGCGAAGTCGGTGCCCGTGATCGTGAGCTGTGCTCCGGCAGCCACCGACGCCGATCCGAGGCCGAGTGCGGCCTCGGGCTCCGGCTCCGGCGGCACGCAGCCGTCGTCGCAGATCGAGAAGTTCGCGAGCACCGCCTTGTGGTCCGACGGCCACACGGCGTCGGGCGTGAAGATCTCGTCGGCGCTGTCGTCGACCACGCGCTCATTGCGCACGATCGTCGACTGCGGTCCGACGACCGTCGAGCCGTCGATCGCCAGGCGCGCATCCGGGGTGGCGAAGATGTAGTCGATCCGGTCGCGCTCGTCGGCCTCCGGCGCCCAGGTGAGCGACGAGGTCGGGAACAGCGGATTGTCCGACGGCCAGGTGAATCCAGGGTTCGCCGCAGGATCAGGATGCACAGCGCGGAAGGCGTCGACGAGACCACCGTCGAGCAGCGTCTGCGTCGTCTGCCACGGGATCACGACCCCATTGTGATCGAAGAGGTCGGCCGTCGCCGCGGTCCAGTCCTGCGAGGGAGGTTCGTTGAAGTCGCCGCCCACGACGGAGATGCGGCCGGCGGTCCGCTCGGCGTCGATGTCGGCGAGGAGTTCGGCGGCAGCATCCGGGCGACCCGACTGGAGGTTGGCGGCCAGGATCGCCTCGACGTCGGTCACCGGTGCGTCGAGCTTGTCCCAGGTGTCCCACCCGCCGGGCCAGTCGCCGTGGATCTCTCCCCCGTATCCGCGCGGCAGATACGTCGTGTACCAGCGGTACTCGAGGTGCCCGCCGTAGACGACGACCTCGGTGCCGTTGACGTCGATGACCGCCTTCGACCACCAGCGTCCCACCGTGTCGGTCGACACGATCGGGTAGCGCGAGACGATCCCGGTGTCGGTCGCCGTGAGGTGGTCGTAGCCGAGCAGCGCAGCGACCTGGGAGGGCGCGTCGCCCACCTCGGGCAGGAACGTCACGTCGGCATCGGTCTGCTCGATGATGTCGGCGATCTGCTGCGCGCCGTCGGCGACCTGGGTGCCGCCGTGCCAGACGTTGAAGGTGAGCACGTTCAGTTCGCTCACGCCGTCGACGGCGGGCTTGGGTTCGGCGGGCGGACGCGGCGGCTCGGTCGCCGCCTCCGTGACGGTCAGGTCGATCGGGCCGGCGAGGATGCCGTAGCCGTCGTCCTCGAGCAGGTAGATGTCGTACTCGCCGGCTCCCATCGACGCCGTGTTGCGCGTCCAGCCGTCGCGGGCCGACGGACCCCACGTGAGATCTCCGCTCGCCTCGGGCACGTACCGCCAGTCGAGGGATGCGGGGCCTCCCGGGATCGCACCGTCGCGGTAGATCCCGACCCAGTTCCGGTCGTGCACGGACTCCCCCGCATCGAAGGAGATCGTGACGGTCTCGTCGGTGCGGATGCTCGAGGTGTCGACCGCGAGCGATGAATCAGCGGCATGCGCAGCGGGAGCGACGAGCAGTCCGGCGAACGCGACGCCGGCTCCGAGAAGAGCGAGGAAGCCTCGACGAGATCGATGGGAGGGGGATGTCATTGCAGCGGAGTCCTTTCGACGCACGGTCCGTCGCGACGGTAGGGCCCGCAGATGGCGGCGCCGTTGCCGCGGGGTGAACGGCTCAGCGGATGCCGAGCGGAGTCGGGTTACAGACTGTCGAA
The DNA here is from genome assembly GCF_040267695.1 of Microbacterium sp. A8/3-1. NCBI lineage: Bacteria > Bacillati > Actinomycetota > Actinomycetes > Micrococcales > Microbacteriaceae > Microbacterium > Microbacterium sp. A8/3-1. The sequence goes on from NZ_CP158357.1 coordinate 1,610,001, forward strand.
CTGAATGCCAGAATATCGCTCTGAACTGGTGTATTTCGGGATCGAATGTCGGTGGCTCTCGGTTGAATGGAAGACATGAACAGCACCTCGGGCTCCTTCGATCAGGTCGTGTCCGGCCTGGATGAAGTGCTGTGCTCAGACGATCTGACGGTGTTGTCGGATGCGGAGCGGATCGAGGTCCTGCGGAGCTCGGGTGACGCGCTCCGGCGAGCCGAGGCACGGGTCGTGGAGGCGATCGCCACGGCGGATGCCGCCTTCGGTCAGAGGTTCGGGTGCCGATCGACGAATGAGCTGGTCCAGAGGGCGCTGCGAACCGATTCCGTGGGTGCGGCGCGGGTGATCAAGGCGTCGAAGATCGTGCGGCGGGAGACCGAGCTGACGACCGGCGCGCCGCTGCCGGCGCGGTGGCCGGAGCTGCGACAGGCGCTGCTCGACGGCGCGATCGGGGTCGCGGGGTTGTTGGCGGCCACGGGGCCGATCGAGCAAGCGGGGCCCCGCATCGGTGCGGAGGACCGGCTGCGGGCGGATGCGGAACTCGCGGCGTACGCACGAGGCAGACTCGGCGCCGATGCCGCTGACGAGGATTCTTCTGAGGACGCGATGGCAGGGGCTCCGGCACCGACTGCGGAGGATCTGCGGACGCTGGCGCAGGTGATCGTCGCCTACCTCGACCCCGACGGCGCGGAGCCTGAGCACGAGCGCGCCGCTCGGTCACGCGGCGTCCGGCTCGGTCGGGCGAAGGACGGGCTGATCCCGATCAGTGGACGCCTGCTGCCGGAGGTCGCGGGGCAGATGCAGCGCATCTGGGATGCGTACCTGAATCCGAAGGTGGATGGACCGCCGCTTCCGGGGGTGCGTTTCGAACCGTCCGAGCAGGACCCGGACTATCTGACGTCAGCGGAGAGCGTTGCCGAGGAGATGCCGGCGGGGAGGACCGACACCCGCTCCCGCTTCCAGCTGCAGCACGACGCTCTCGCCGCAGCCCTCGGCATCGCCGCGCGCCACGACGAGATGCCGCGCCTCGGCGGTGCCGCACCGACCCTGGTGGTCTCCGTGACCGCCCAGGACTACGCGACCGGGCGAGGGTGGGCGCACATCGACGGAGCCGACGTCGCCGCCCCGGTGTCCCTTGCCCGACATGCCGCGTGCGGAGGGAACATCCAACGGGTGCTGTTCGATCCCGAAGGGCGCATCATCGGCATCGGATCCACGGAGCGCATCTTCACCGTCCACCAACGCCGCGCGATCACCCTCCGCGACAAGGAATGCCTCATCCCCGGGTGTCACGTTCCGGCGTCCTGGTGCGAGATCCACCACGTCGAAGAACACGCCAGAGGCGGACCCACGCACACCGACAACGGAGTGACCCTCTGCTGGCACCACCACCGCACTCTGGAAACCTCCGGGTGGGAGGTCCGCATGGACAACGGACGACCGAAAGTACGCGGGCCCGGCTGGTGGGACCCCACCCGACGATGGTGGGACCCTCGTTCACCCCTGCGACGCACTCAGCTGGCAAGCTGAACGACGCGCTGGTCGGAGTCCAGCGCGTCGCTCAGCGGAGATCTCAGCTCTGCGCGCCGTAGTCCGGCAGCTCCTGCAGAGTCCAGGTGTTGCCGTCGGGGTCGTCGAAGCTCACGAAGCGACCCCAGGCCTGCTCGTCGACGCCCACCGCTTCGACGCCGGCGCTCTGCAGGTGCGCCAGCGCCTCATCCGCATCCGGCACCACGACCTGGATGGTGTTCTGCTGCCCCGGCTCGAGATCGATGCCGAGACCGGTGCCGAACGCGATCGAGCAGGCAGAACCCGGAGGCGTCATCTGCACGAAGCGCATCCCGTCGAACGGTGTCTGATCATGATCCGCGTTGAAGCCGATCTTCACGTAGAAGTCCTTCGCCCGGTCGACATCCGACACCGGCACGAAGATGAGCTCGATCTTCCAATCCATCACGCACTCCTCCTGGCGAGCGCCGTCGCTCACCGGGGTCCAGGGTACGGCCCTCCCCTGCCCGGCACCAGAGGTGGTCCGGCCTTCAGATCCAGCCCTTGTCGAGCGCGATCTGCACAGCCTGCGCCCGATTCGACGCCCCGGTCTTCCCGATCGCCGCGGACAGATGGTTGCGCACTGTGCCGGCAGAGAGGAATACCTCGGCAGCGATGGCCGCTGCCGAACGCCCATCCGTCGCGAGTCGGAGCACCTGGCGCTCTCGGTCGCTGAGCGGATTCGCCCCCTCGAACAGACTCTCCTCGGCGAGCGCGGGGTCCAGGACTCGCAATCCCGCGTGCACCCGCCGCACCGCCTCGGCGAGCTGCTCCGCCGGAGTGTCTTTGACGATGAAACCGCTGGCACCGGCATCCAGAGCTGCGCGCAGATATCCGGGCCGCGCGAACGTCGTGACGATCAGCACGCGCGTGCCGGGGCTGACCTCCCGGATGCGCCGTGTGGCCTCGACGCCATCCATCCCCGGCATCTGGATGTCCATCAGACACACGTCGGGCTTCGTCTCCGCGACCAGCCGCAGCGCCTCCGCACCATCCGCCGCCAGGGCGCACACCTCCAGGTCATCCTCGAGATCCAACAGCGCGCCCAGCGCCCCGCGAACCAGCGCCTGATCGTCGGCGATGAGGAGCCGGATGCCGCCACCTCCCGTCTGCGCCGTCACCACGTCACCTCCACGCGTGTGCCGGCTCTCTCGCCCGACTCGGCCACTCCGGATTCGCGCACGCCAGCCACCAACGAGAACGCCGCACCGGCAGCGGCAGCGCGCTCCCGCATCCCCCGGATGCCGTTCCCCTCGTCGCCCCGCGCACCGACGCCGTCGTCTTCCACGCGCAGCCGGCCCGGGGCGATCACCACCCGGACGTGACGCGCCTCCGAGTGGCGGAGTGCGTTCGTGGTCGCCTCGCGCAGGATCCAGCTCGCGGTGATGGCCTGCACAGGAGACAACGCGTTCGGTGCACCATCGACGTCGAGGTCGATGTCCGCCGCGCGAAGCGCGTCCCGGCACGATGCCAGCTGTTCGACGAGCGTCGTCGCCCGCGACCCGGCGACCGTCGTCCGGATCCCCGCGATCGCTTCGGCCGTGAGCTGCTCGATGTCGGCGAGCTCGGCCCGCGCGCGCTCCGGATCGGAGTCCATCAGCCTCCGCGCCAGCTGAGCCTTGAGTCCGACGACCGTCAGCGAATGCCCCACCAGGTCGTGCACGTCACGGGCCAGCGCCTCTCTTCCCTCGCTCGTCGCCAGCTCCAGCCCGAGGCGCTCTGACTCCACGGAACGGATGATGAGCCATGTCGACACCGTGTTGACCACGCCGAGAAGTGCGACGATCGCGAGGACGGAGAGGTTATTCATCCCGCCGGGCAGCAGGAACACGCACAGCGCGGTGATGACGACCGCACTGACGGTGGTGATCCAGTGCCACAACCGGGTGAGCCCGTAGGACGCGAACGACATCAGGAAAGGCAGGAAGCTGAGCGCCGAACCGCCCTCGGCAGGCACGGAGACCAACGTGCAGACGATGAGAGCCGCGAACGTGGCCCACTGACGTGCGGCCGGATTCTGCCCGAGCCCACCGCGGCGCATGCCATGCATGAACCCGGTGACATAGAGCACGACGAACACGATCAACGCGACCCAGCCGACCACCACCCAGGCTGCAGGCGCCTCCGAACGCAGCAAGGCGATCACCGGGTAGATCAGGAAGACCAGCCAGATGACCGCCATGAGCCAGCCGAATCTCGCCCAGGGATTCTTCGGCCCCGCGTCACGGGAGAGCGGCTGCACCATCCGTCCAACCTACTGGCGAGCGCGCGAGCGCTTCATCCCGACGGTGACGAGCACAGCGAACAGCGCCAGCCAGACCACGACGTTGAGCAGCAGCATCCACATCTCATCGCTCTGCCCGGTCGTCAGTCGCCCATCGGTGAGCGGCCAGCGGCTCAGTGCGACGAACCCGTAGAGGGGCGTGAACCGCGCGATGTCGAGCATCACCCCGTCGAGCGGCATGAAGACGTTGCCGAAGAACGCGAAGAACGTCATCGAGATCGAGGCGAGGGCCGCCGCCGAATCGGAGCTGAAGAACAGTCCGACGCCGAGTCCGAACAGCCCGTAGATCAGTCCGATGCCGAGGATGATCCCGGCCGTCGCGACCCAGCGCCAGGCGTCGTCGACGTGCGCGCCGCTGAGCATGCCCGCGGTGAACACAGCCACCAGCGCCAGGGCCGCGAACGCGACAGACGTGAGCATCTTCGTCAGTGCGTAGCCCGCGGTGGTCAGCGGGGTCATCGCCAGCTGCCGGCCCCATCCCTGCTTCGCTTCGGTCGCCGCGAGAGAGGTGAGCGAGCTCATGGCGACGGCCGTGCCGTAGGCGGCCATCGACGTCATGATGTAGAACGACACGTTGCCGTTGCCCGCCGACAGCGTGCCGTAGCCCATGCTCACGCCGAACAGCAGATACATGGCAACCGGCATCGCGAGCGTGAACGCCAGGGTGTACGGGTTGCGCAGCTGGCGGACGCCTTCGATGCGCAGCATGGTGGGTGAGATCAGCATGGGTCAGTCCTCCGTGAGAGCGGTGAAGGCGGTCTCGAGCGTGGGCGCGGCGATCTCCAGATCACGGGCGCCCGCGTCGAGCAGGATGCGGGCGACGATGTCGGAATCGGCCGCGCGCAGGGCGACACGGTCGTCGTCGAGCCGCACCTCGATCACGCCCGGTGTCGCGCGCAGCGTGGCGACCAGATCGTCGGCCTCGTGCGATGCGATCGTCGCCGAGACCGTGCGCTCGCCCAGGCTCGCCCGTAACCGCGCGGTAGGCGAGTCTGCGACGACGACCCCTCGGTGCATGACGATGGTGCGACGGGCGAACTGCTCCGCCTCTTCGAGATAGTGGGTGGCGAACAGGATGGTGCGTCCGGCATCCGCATCCGCGCGCATCACGTCCCAGAAGTGTCGCCGCGCCGTGACATCCATGCCTGCGGTCGGTTCATCCAGCACGAGGATGTCGGGATCGGACACCATCGCGAGCGCGAACTTGACCCGCTGCTGCTCGCCTCCCGAGCACTTCGCCACCCGACGACGGGCGAGATGTCCGAGGTCCGCACGCTCCATCACCTCGGGGACCCGGCCGATGGCCGCAGCGCCGTGCAGCGATGCGATGAGCTGCACCGTCTCGAGCACGGTGAGGTCGGACAGCAGGCCGCCGGTCTGCAGCACGGCACCGATCGACCCGCCGGCCGTCGCCCGCTCCGGCGTGGTGCCGAGCACCTCGACCGTTCCGGCACTCGGAACGGTGAGGCCCAGCAGCATGTCGAGCGTGGTCGTCTTGCCCGCCCCGTTCGGCCCGAGCAGAGCGACGATCTCGCCGCGGCGGACCGTCAGGTCCACACCGTCCACGGCCTGCACGAGCCGGTCGCCCGAGCCGTAATGACGACGTACGCCCGTCAGGGCGATGACGATGGGGTCGTCGGTCACGAGGGTCGACGCCCGCGCGGCCGCTTCAGCGACGGAGGAAGTGTTCATACCCCCAGCCTGGTCGCGCCGTCGCGACCGCACCGGATGCCGATGTCATCGGCTCGGCATGACACGTGTCATGCCGAGGGGAAGATGCCCACCGCTCAGGATGCCGGCAGCAGTGCCCCCTCGAAGAACTCCGCCAGCTCGTCCACCCCGTCGAGCGGGAGGATCGCCGCGACGTACTGATCGGGCCGCACCACGATCACGACACCGTCGCGGGACAGCTCCCGCGCCGCGAAGATGTCGGTCTCCGTCCACTTCGAGGGTCCCGCGGCGTAGACCTTCTCCCAGTCCGTGAGCCCGAACGGGCCGGTCTTCGGCTGGAACAGCTCAGGAACCGTCGTGACCTCGATCTCCTCGTATGGCTGCTGGTACACGGCTTTCACGTCGAAGACCGCGTCGACGTCGGCATCCGCCGGTGTGAACCGTGCGAACAACGGCGCGGCGGCATCCGCCCACGCGGCGAGCGCCGCACCCGTCCGATCGCCGAACGCATAGACCCGCCAGCGGCCGTCGGCCTTGGCGTGGTGTCCGAGATGCACGACGTTGCCGTCGCCGACCCGGATGACCTCGGCCGACTTGAAGCGCTTGCCGAGCGGGAACCCGCCGGCCAGCCCCTGCTGCGTATCGGATCCGGTGATCATCGACGAGGTGTACTGCGTCATGAACCCGGAGGGGAACTCCGCCGTCGCGAGGTAGTAGGTCGCCAGTTCGCCGGGATCGGAGATCTCCTCGGGCTTGCGTGCCATCAACGTCGACCACTCCCGGTCGAAGTCGATGAGCTGCTGTGCGACCGGCCGCCGCTCGGCGCCGTACGTGGCCAGCAGCGCCTCGGGCGCGCGACCGGTCAGCACCGACCCGAGCTTCCAGCCGAGGTTGAAGCCGTCCTGCATCGAGACGTTCATGCCCTGTCCTGCCTTGGCACTGTGCGTGTGGCATGCGTCACCCGTCAGGAAGACGCGCGGAGTGCGGTCCGACTCCTCGAGCACGTCATCGAAGCCGTCCGTGACCCGGTGTCCGACCTCGTACACGCTGTGCCAGGCGACCTGCTTCACGTCGAGCGTGTACGGGTGCAGGATGTCGTTCGCCTTGCGGATGATCTCCTCGATCGGCGTCTGCCGCACCCGGTGGTCGTCGTCCTGTGCGACCTCGCCGAGGTCGATGTACATCCGCGACAGGTATCCGCCCTCGCGCGGGATGTGCAGGATGTTGCCCGCCTGGGAGTTGATCGCGCATTTGGTGCGCCAGTCCGGGAAGTCGGTGTTCACCAGCACGTCCATGACACCCCAGGCGTGCGCAGCGCTTCCGCCGACGTGGGTGCGGCCGATGGCCTGACGCACGCCGCTGCGGGCGCCGTCGCACCCGGCCACGTACTTCGTCCAAACGGTCTGCTCTTCGCCGGCACGCTCCCCCGCCACGTGGCGCACGCGCACCTCGACGGGGTACTCGCCCTCGTCGTGCACGGTGAGCCCCACGAACTCGACGCCGTAGTCCGGCGCGATCCGTCCGGGACCTGTCGCAGCGGCCTCGGCGAAGTAGTCGAGCACGCGGGCCTGGTTCACGATCAGGTGCGGGAACTCGCAGATGTCGTAGGCGTAGTCCGCCGTGCGAGCGGTGCGGATGATCTCGCGCGGGTTCTCCGGGTCAGGGCTCCAGAAGTTCATCCACCCGATGTTGTAGGCCTCGGCGACGATCCGCTCCGCGAACCCGAACGCCTGGAAGGTCTCGACGCTGCGCGGCTGGATGCCGTCGGCCTGGCCGAGCACGAGACGTCCCTCTCGCTTCTCGATGATCCGCGTCGAGACGTCGGGGTACTGCGACATCTGCGCGGCGAGGAGCATGCCGGCCGGGCCCGAGCCGACGATGAGCACGTCGACCTCGTCCGGCAGCGTGGCCGGACGATTCTTGCCGAGTCCTGCGGCATCGTGCACGCGCGGGTCCCCGGAGACGTAGCCATGGTGGTGGAACTGCATCGTCGTCGATTCCTTCCGACTGCTCTGTCAGGTCGTGCTTCGGTGTTGCTTCTCGAACGATCGTGTTCTATATTCGAACACAACGTTCTACTATTGAACACAGCGTATTCCGGCGGACCCCGGAATGCAAGCAATGCCCTGACGGCAAGGAGTGCCCGATGACAGCAGCAGAGTCGACCTCTCCCGCTTCCCAGACCCTGAGCCGCGGGATCCGGATCCTCGAGATCCTCGCCGATGCCCGCGGGCCGCTCCTGATCGACGAGATCGCCGGCCGCCTGGGAGTGCACCGCTCGATCGCGTATCGCCTGCTGCGCACGCTGGAGGACCATCGCCTCGTGGGGCGCGATGCGGCAGGCGCCGTCTCCCTGGGTCCCCGCATGGCCGCTCTCGCCGCCGGCGTGGCACACGACCTGCAGGCCGAGGCACTCCCCGAGCTCACCGCCATCGCGAACGAGCTCGGCATGACCTGCTTCCTCGCGGTGCTCGACGGGGACGAGTGCATCACCCTCGCGAGCGTCGAGCCCCGACACGCGGTGGCGAGCGTCGCCCAGCGCCCCGGCGCACGGCATCCGGTCACTGCGGGCGCCCCCGGCAAGGCGATCCTCGCGCAACTGGCACCGGCGGAGTGGCCGTCAGAGGTGTCCGCCGCACTACGCGCCGAGATCGAGGTCACTCGCGCTCGGGGCTACGGCACCAGCCATGACGAGGTCATCCCCACCGTCAAGGCCGTGGCCGCACCGCTTGCCCTCCGCGGTCAGCGACCCGCCGCAATCGCCGTCGTGCACGTGGCGACCGCGCTCGACGACGCCGGGATCGCGGTGCGCCTGCAGCGCTCCGCAGCCGTCATCCGCGACGCGCTCGACGGCTGACGCCCACTGCTCCCGCGGCGCGCGATGCGCCACGGGAGCGGTGGGATGAGACGTGTCAGGCCTTGGCGAGCCCGTAGATCGGGCTGACCGACTGCTCCTCCTCGCGATCCGGACCCAGCGGGATGCCGGAACGGTCGCGCAGCAGCAGCGTCGCGATAAGGCCGAGCACGGTCATGCCCGCCAGGTACCACGTCACGGCCTGGGTCGACCCGGTCGCCTGCACGATCGCGGTCGCGATGGTCGGCGCGAACGCACCGCCCGCGATCGCGCCGATCGCGTAGGAGATCGAGACCCCGGAGAAGCGGATGCTGGCCGGGAACAGCTCCGTGTACAGCGCCGCCTGCGGGCCGTAGGTGAAGCCGAGGCCGATCGTGAGGATGGCGAGTCCGACGAACAGCAGGCCGATCTGCCCGGTGTTGACGAGCGGGAACAGGGCGAAGACACCGATGAGCTGCAGCACCCAGCCGATGATGTAGGTCGTGCGCCGACCGATGCGGTCGCAGATCCAGCCGGCCAGGAGCGTCGTCAGCAGCCAGGTCACCGCGGAACCGGCGACGGCCCAGAGCACCGGACCGCGCTCGAGGCCGATCGGCCCCTCCGGGTTCGTCGCGTAGCCCTGGATGTATCCGCCGGTGGTCATGTAGCCGACGGCGTTGTTGCCTGCGAAGACGAAGGCCGCGATGATCACGAGCAGCGCGTGCTTGCGGAACAGCTGCACGATCGGCATCCGCGCCTTCTCCTTGCGGGCGGCGAGCTCGGTGAAGACCGGGCTCTCCTCGACCTTGCGGCGCACGTAGTAACCGACGAGGATCAGGACGACGCTGAGCAGGAACGGCACGCGCCAGCCCCAGGCGGCGAACTGGTCGCCCGGTGCGATCGCGGTCATCAGGGCCATGACGCCGGAGGCGAGCAGCAGCCCGAGCGGCACGCCGATCTGCGGCGAGGCACCGAAGATCCCGCGCTTGGTGCGGGGGGCGTGCTCGACGGCCATCAGGACCGCGCCGCCCCACTCGCCACCGGCCGAGATGCCCTGGATGATGCGCAGCAGCACCAGCAGGATCGGCGCAGTGATTCCGATCGTCTCGTACGTCGGAAGCAGACCGATCAGAGCGGTTGCCGCACCCATCAGGATCAGCGTCCACATGAGCACGGTCTTGCGACCGAGCTTGTCGCCGTAGTGGCCCGCGAGGAAGGCGCCGAGCGGGCGGAAGAGGAAGCTGACCCCGACGGTGGCGAAGGCGATCAGCGCGCTGTTCGCGCCCAGCGGCTCGAAGAACAGCTGTCCGAACACGAGGCCGACCGCGGTCGCGTAGATGAAGAAGTCGTACCACTCCACGGTGGTACCGACGACGGTGGCGAACACGACGCGGCGACGATCGGCCGCCGTCGCGATGGTGCCGGTGGGCGTGAACCCAGCCTGTGACTGCCCGCTCATGGGGTGTCTCCTTTGTTTGTGACCGCATTGTCACGGCGTGCGGGGACGTGAATCCCGAGTTGCTTGCCGAGGGGTGATCCGATGATATATGATTTCGAATACGACGCACAAGGCGTCTTGCACGACACCGCAGACGAGCGCGAGGAGGCGCCCCGTGACGGACCAGATCGCCCGCCCCGGCAAGATCATCGCGATCCATCTGAGCTACGCCTCACGCGCCGACCAGCGCGGCCGGCGCCCGGCAGCTCCCTCCTACTTCTTCAAGCCGGCCAGCTCCGTCGGCGTCTCCGGCGGCACGGTCGAGCGTCCGGCGGGGACCGAACTCCTCGCCTTCGAGGGGGAGATCGCCCTGGTGATCGGCACCACCGCACGCCGCGTCTCGCTCGACGAGGCGTGGGCGCACGTCGGCGGGGTCACCGCATCGAACGACCTGGGCCTCTACGACCTGCGCGCAAACGACAAGGGCTCGAACGTCCGCTCCAAGGGCGGCGACGGCTACACGCCGCTCGGACCGCGGCTGATCGATGCGCGCACGGTCGATCCCGCCGCGCTGCGCGTCCGCGCCTGGGTCAACGGCGAATTGCGCCAGGACGACACCACCGCCGGCCTCATCTTCCCGCTCGCCCAGCTCGTGGCCGACCTCTCCCAGCACTTCACGCTCGAACCCGGAGACGTCATCCTCACCGGAACCCCGGCAGGCTCCTCGGTCATCGTGCCCGGCGACGTCGTCGAGATCGAGGTGGACGCACCGGATGCCGCGGGCGCCCCGTCCTCGGGCCGGCTGATCACCACCGTGGTCCAGGGCGACGTGCCGTTCGATGCGGAGCTCGGCTCGCTCCCCGCCGTCGACGATCTGCAGCGCACCGAGGCCTGGGGTTCTGCCGAGGCAGCCGGGCTCGTGGCGACCACCGGTGAGGAGTCACAGAACGCCGCGCCCGCGCCGGCCGATGCGGCGATTCCTGACCCCTCAGGACTCTCTCCCGAGCTCCGCGCCAAGCTTCTCGAAGCACCGACCGCCGGCCTCTCCGCCCAGCTGCGCAAGCGCGGGCACCACTCCTGCTTCATCGACGGGGTCGCGGCCAACATCGCCGGCACGAAGATCGTCGGCACGGCCAAGACTCTCCGCTTCGTCCCGTTCCGCGAAGACCTCTTCGCGAGCCACGGCGGCGGCTACAACGCGCAGAAACGTGCGTTCGACGCAGTGGACGAAGGCGAGATCATCGTGATCGAGGCCCGCGGCGATGCCACGACCGGCACGCTCGGCGACATCCTCGCCCTCCGCGCGAAGGCGCGCGGCGCGGCCGGAGTGGTCACCGACGGCGGGGTCCGCGACTTCGACGCGGTCGCCGAGATCGGTCTTCCCGTCTTCTCGCAGGGCGCCCACCCCTCGGTCCTCGGCCGCAAGCACGTGCCGTGGGACGTCGACGTCACGATCTCCTGCGGCGGCGCGACCGTGCAGCCCGGCGACATCATCGTCGGCGACGGCGACGGCGTGATCGTGATCCCGCCGGCGCTGGTCGAAGATGTCGTCGACGCCGCGCTCGCCCAGGAGATCGAGGATGCCTGGATCGCGGAGCAGGTCGCCGCCGGGCATCCGGTCGACGGACTGTTCCCGTTGAACGCCGAATGGCGCGCACGCTACGAGGCGCAGAGATGACGACCACGGCCGTCAGCAAGTCCGAGGTCGCCTACGAGTGGATCCGCTCGCGCATCACGGGGCACATGTTCAGCCCCGGCTACCGTCTGGTGCTCGGATCGATCGCGGATGATCTGCAGATGAGCGTCGTGCCGGTGCGCGAGGCGATCCGGCGCCTCGAGGCCGAAGGCCTCGTGACCTTCGAGCGCAACGTCGGCGCGAGGGTCACCCTGGTCGATGAGAGCGAGTACGCGCACACGATGCAGACGCTCGGCATCGTCGAAGGCTCGGCGACCGCGCTCTCCGCTCCCCTGCTCGACGAGGACGCCCTCGACGAGGCGGCCAGGATCAACGACCGGATGTCGCGGATGCTCGAGCATTTCGACGCCCACGCGTTCACCGAGCTCAACCGGCAGTTCCACTCGGTGCTGTTCGAGCCCTGCCCGAACCCGCACCTGCTCGACCTCGTGCACCGCGGCTGGTCGCGGCTCTCCGGCATCCGTGATTCGACGTTCGCGTCCGTTCCCGGTCGCGCGCAGCACTCGGTCGAGGAGCACGCCGAGATCCTCGCACTCATCCGGGCGGATGCCGATCCGCTCGAGATCGAACTCGCCGCCCGCAACCACCGCTGGCGCACGATGGACGCGTTCCTCGATGCCCTGCACAACCGTTCCGCCCACGCCACAGGAGAAGCCTCATGACCGACTCGCGCATCCCCGCCGATCTTCCTGACCACATCCAGCACTACATCGACGGCGCCTTCGTCGACTCGGTCGACGGCGACACGTTCGACGTGCTCGACCCGGTGACCAACAAGACCTACACGACGGCCGCCGCCGGCAAGAAGGCCGACATCGAGCTGGCCGTCGCCGCCGCGAAGCGCGCCTTCGAAGAGGGACCGTGGCCGCGGATGCTGCCGCGCGAGCGAAGCCGCGTGCTCCACCGGATCGCCGACATCGTCGAGTCGCGCGACGCCCGCCTGGCGGAGCTCGAATCCTATGACTCGGGCCTGCCGATCACGCAGGCGCTCGGCCAGGCGCGACGCGCGGCCGAGAACTTCCGCTTCTTCGCCGATCTGATCGTCGCGCAGTCGGACGACGCCTTCAAGGTGCCCGGCAAGCAGATGAACTACGTCAACCGCAAGCCGATCGGCGTCGCGGGCCTCATCACGCCCTGGAACACCCCGTTCATGCTCGAGTCGTGGAAGCTCGGCCCCGCGCTCGCGACCGGCAACACCGTGGTGCTGAAGCCGGCCGAGTTCACGCCGCTCTCGGCATCCCTCTGGGCGGGCATCTTCGAAGAGGCGGGACTCCCCCAGGGGGTCTTCAACCTCGTGAACGGCCTGGGCGAGGACGCCGGCGACGCGCTCGTGAAGCACCCCGACGTACCGCTGATCTCCTTCACCGGTGAGAGCTCGACCGGCCAGCTGATCTTCGGCAACGCCGCGCCCTTCCTCAAGGGCCTCTCGATGGAGCTCGGAGGCAAGTCCCCCGCGGTCGTCTTCGCGGATGCCGACCTCGAGGCCGCCGTCGACGCCACGATCTTCGGCGTCTTCTCCCTGAACGGCGAGCGCTGCACGGCAGGATCCCGCATCCTCGTCGAGCGCTCGATCTACGAGGAGTTCGTCGAGCGCTACGCCGCCCAGGCGAAGCGGGTCAAGGTGGGCTACCCGCACGATCCGGCCACCGAGGTCGGCGCGCTCGTGCACCCGGAGCACTACGACAAGGTGATGAGTTACGTCGAGATCGGCAAGACCGAGGGGCGCCTCGTCGCCGGCGGCGGTCGCCCCGAAGGCTTCGACGAGGGCAACTTCGTCGCCCCGACCGTGTTCGCCGACGTCTCGCCCGACGCACGCATCTTCCAGGAGGAGATCTTCGGCCCGGTCGTCGCGATCACGCCGTTCGACTCCGATGAGGAGGCGCTGTCGCTCGCGAACAACACCAAGTACGGCCTCGCGGCCTACATCTGGACCAACGACCTCAAGCGCGCACACAACTTCGCGCAGTCGGTCGAGGCCGGCATGGTGTGGCTGAACAGCAACAACGTGCGCGACCTCCGCACGCCGTTCGGTGGTGTGAAGGCCTCCGGCCTCGGCCACGAGGGCGGCTACCGCTCGATCGACTTCTACACCGACCAGCAGAGCGTGCACATCACGCTCGGCGGCGCGCACAACCCGACCTTCGGCAAGTAAGCGAGGACGCTGACATGACCAACCGTGACGACATGACCCTGACCTCCGCCGGCTACTACGTCTCGCAGGAGGCCCCGATCCGCTCCGACAACCCGGTGGCGACGCCGACGGCCACCGCTCCCGACATCCTGCGCTGCGCCTACATGGAGCTCGTGGTCAGCGACCTCGCGGCATCCCGCCAGTTCTACGTCGACATCCTCGGCCTGTACGTCACCGAAGAGGACGACGAGGCGATCTACCTGCGCTCGACGGAGGAGTTCATCCACCACAACCTCGTGCTGCGCAAGGGCCCGATCGCCGCCGTCGCTGCGTTCTCATACCGTGTGCGCACGCCGGAGGACCTGGACCGCGCCGTCGAGTTCTACACCGAGCTCGGCTGCGACGTGCGCCGCAACCCCGACGGGTTCGTGAAGGGCGTCGGGGACTCGGTGCGGGTGGTCGACCCGCTCGGCTTCCCGATCGAGTTCTTCCACCAGTCTGACCACGTCGAGCGCATGTCGTGGCGCTACGACCTGCACATCCCGGGCGAGCTGGTGCGCCTCGACCACTTCAACCAGGTCACCCCCGACGTCCCCCGCGCGGTGAAGTTCATGCAGGACCTCGGCTTCCGCGTCACTGAGGACATCCAGGACGACGAGGGCACGGTCTACGCGGCGTGGATGCGCCGCAAGCCCACCGTGCACGACACCGCGATGACCGGCGGCGACGGTCCGCGCATGCACCACGTGTGCTTCGCCACCCACGAGAAGCACAACATCCTCGCGATCTGCGACAAGCTCGGCGCCCTCCGCCGCTCCGACTCGATCGAGCGCGGCCCCGGCCGCCACGGCGTCTCGAACGCGTTCTACCTGTACCTCCGCGATCCGGACGGTCACCGCGTCGAGGTCTACACGCAGGACTACTACACGGGCGACCCCGACAACCCGGTCATCACCTGGGATGTGCACGACAACCAGCGTCGGGACTGGTGGGGCAACCCGGTCGTGCCGAGCTGGTACACCGAGGCGAGCCTGGTGCTCGATCTCGACGGCAACCCGCAACCGGTCGTCGCCCGCACCGACAGCTCGGAGATGGCCGTGACGATCGGCGCCGACGGCTTCTCGTACACGCGCGCGGACGAGGGCGAGAAGAAGCTGGGCAACCAGCTGTGACCCCCGAAGTCATCGCGCAGATCGCGGCGGAGCTCGCCGAGGCCGATCACACGCACGCGGTCATCCCGCGGATCACCGCGCGGTACCCGGATGCCACGGTCGAGGACTCGTATGCGATCCAGGGCGTGTGGCGGGATTCGCAGATCGCGGCCGGTCGACGCCTGGTCGGGCGCAAGATCGGTTTGACCTCCAAGGCCATGCAGCAGGCGACCGGCATCACCGAACCCGACTACGGCGTGATGTTCGACGACACGGTCTACGAGTCTGGCGCCGAGATCCCGGTCGACCACTTCTCCAACGTGCGCATCGAGGTGGAGCTGGCGTTCGTGCTGAAGCATCCGCTCGAAGGTCCGGACTGCACACTCGACGACGCCCTCGCGGCGATCGACTACGCGGTCCCCGCTCTCGAGGTGCTCAACTCGCACATCGAGCTCGAGGGGCGCACCATCGTCGACACCATCAGCGACAACGCCGCGTACGGCGCGATGGTCCTGGGCACCGAGCATCGCCGCCCGGATGAGATCGACCTGCGCTGGGTGCCCGGCGTGCTGTCGCGCAACGGCGAGATCGAGGAGACCGGCGTGGCCGCGGGAGTGCTGGGCCATCCGGCGACCGGCGTCGCGTGGCTGGCGAACAAGTTCCATCAGCACGGCGCGCGTCTGGAGGCGGGAGAGATCATCCTGGCAGGATCGTTCACGCGCCCGATGTGGGTGTCGCGCGGCGACGAGGTGCTGTGCGATTACGGACCGATGGGAACAATCACATGCCGCTTCGTCTAGACCCGTCGTTCCGCGAGCGACTCGCCTCCTCCGATCGTGCGCTGATCGGCATGTGGGCATGCTCGGGCAGCACGCTCGTCACCGAGGTCGCCGCGGGTTCCGGTCTCGACTGGCTGCTCATCGACATGGAGCACTCGACGAACACGCTCGAATCGGTCCTGCTCCAGCTGCAGACGGTGGCGGCGTACCCGATCACCCCGCTCGTGCGGGTCCCCTCCAACGACACCGTCGCGATCAAGCAGATCCTCGACCTCGGCGCACAGAACCTGATCGTGCCGATGGTGTCCTCCGCCGATGAGGCGCGAGCCGCCGTGGCGGCGACGCGCTATCCCCCCGCCGGCGTCCGTGGCGTCGGCAGTGCGCTGGCGCGCAGCGCCCGCTGGAACCGGGTCGACGGCTACCTGCAGGAATCCGCGCAGCACACCTCCCTCACGGTGCAGATCGAGACAGCGGCCGGAGTGGACGCCGCGGCGGAGATCGCCGCGGTGGACGGCATCGACGCGGTGTTCGTCGGGCCGTCCGACCTCTCCGCTTCGATGGGGCTCCTCGGCCAGCAGACGCACCCCGATGTCGTCGCCGCGGTCGAGAAGGTGTTCACAGCGGTCAAGGCGGCGGGGAAGCCGGTCGGCGTCAACGCCTTCGATCCGGCCGCCGCCGATGCGTACGTCGCCGGCGGTGCCGACTTCGTGGCGGTCGGTGCCGACGTGGCGCTGCTCGCCCGTGCGTCCGAGGCGCTGGCCGCGCGCTTCATCACCGCCGAGGGATCGGCGCGCGCCAGCTACTGACGTGGCAGGATCGTCTGATGCAGACGAGGGCGGTGAACCGATGAGCCGCGGGCTCGCCGCGATGCGGGATCGCAACTTCCGCTGGTTCTTCCTCGCCAGGGCGATCACGATGATCACCGGCTCGATGTCGTCGATCGCTCTGGCCTTCGCGGTGCTGGAGATCGACAACGACGCCCGCTCCCTGTCGTTCGTGCTCACCGCCTTCACGGTGAGCAACATCGTCTTCCTCCTGTTCGGCGGCGTCGTGGCCGACCGGCTGCCGCGAGCCCTGATCATCCAGACCTGCTACGTGATCGACATCCTGACGATCGGCGCGATGGCGGCGCTGCTCTTCACGGACTCGGCGACCGTCATGCTGCTGGTGGTGCTCTCGGTCGCCAACGGAGCCTCCACCGCGTTCGTGCTGCCGGCCATGCAGGGCATCATCCCGCAGCTGACGACGCCCGAGAACCTGCAGCAGGCCAATGCGATGCTCTCGTTCGTGCGCTCGGCCGTCACGATCGGCGGCCCGATCATCGCCGGGATCCTCGTCGCCACCGCCGGTCCCGCCTGGGCCATGGTCGTCCAGGCGGCCGGCTGGCTGATCGCGATCCCGGTCCTCGCCCTGGTCAAGCTCCCGCCGCCCGCGCACGCCGGCGGCACGACCATGTTCCACGATCTGCGCGTCGGCTGGCAGGAGTTCTGGAGCCGATCCTGGCTCTGGACGATCGTGCTGGCCTTCATGGTCATGAACGCGATCCACGTCGGCGCCTGGGGCGTCGTGGGTCCGTACATCGCGAAGAACGACGATCTGCTCGGCATCGCCGGATGGGGCTGGGTGCTCAGCGCCGAGGGCGCCGGCGTCCTCGTGATGACGCTGATCCTGATGTGGTTCCCGCTCAGACGGCCGCTGCGCTACGGGATGCTCGGCATGGCGGCGTTCGCGATTCCCGTGACCATGCTCGGCGTGCACCCCGCCGTCGTGCTCCTCGCCATGGCGGCGTTCATCGCGGGCGCCGGTGCCGAGGTCTTCAGCACGGGGTGGAACCTCGCGATGATGGAGAACGTCCCCGGTGAGAAGCTCTCCCGCGTGTCGAGCTACGACATGCTCGGGAGTTTCGTGGCGATGCCGATCGGCACGCTGGTCTTCGGCTGGCTCGTCACCCAAGCGGATGCTGCGACGGTGCTGATCGCATCCGGGATCGTCTACGCTTGCGTCGCGCTCGTGACCCTCCTCGTGCCGAGCGTGTGGCGCATGGGGAGGCCGGACGGCGCCCTGACACGGCGCAGCTGACTCTGGCTTATTCATAGCAATCCGGGCGAGACTGTCAGCATGACCTTCGCCGCGCTCCAGCCCCTCGCCGACCGTGCCGCCCTGTTCACCGCGCTCCGCCAGGACGCTCTCGCCGCCGCGGCCGACGCGCTGGGTGAGCATCGCTGGGACGCCGACATGGCAGCCGGCACCATCACCTTCACGGCGAACGCCGACCCGTCTCGTCAGCTCGTCACTCGGGCGCACCTGATCGCGACGATCGCTCCTGGACCCCGGTCGATGCTGTGGGCCTGGGCTCATCCGCAGGGCGATGCCCAGGGCGTCGCCGCTCAGCTGCGCGCGTACGGCGCGGAGCACGGCATCGCGGATCTCGCGGCACCCGAGGTCGCCTTCCCGGCCGACGCCGCCGCGGACGAGGAATGGATCGCCCAGGCCGCTCACGTGGTCGGCGGGGTCGCGGTGGAGCTCACCGGTCGCTCGCCCTACTACTCCGCGCCGGTGGGCGGCGGCACCCGCGCCGTGTTCGTCCTCGACGCCCCGCTCCCCGCCCTCACGGTGTCGGACGCCGTCATCGCCCTCCCCCGCATCCTCTCCGGTCTTGCTCTCACCGACGCCCGCACGGCCGTCTGGGACCTCGCCCGTCTCGCCGGCTGGACCCTCACCTGGACGGATGAGGCGTTCTCCGGAGCCTCCGTCGTCGACGCCTCGGGCTCGGCGACGTTCCGCTTCGACGAGCAGGCGCGGATCAGCGGGATCGAAGGGTCACTCGCCGGACACGCCTGATCCGACGCGGGCGCGGCACCTGCGGGATCCGGTGCGGTGTGGGACTCTGGTCGCATGAAGAACGGAATCGTCCGGTTCGTGTCGCTGTACGTGTTCAACGTCGCGGTCCTGCTGCTGATCGGCCTGCTGCTGCGCGGCGTCTCCGTCGGCTGGAACGCGCTCTGGGCCGCCATCATCCTGACGCTCGCGGCGCTCTTCGTGAAGCCGCTGCTGCGGAGCGTGTTCCGGCGATCGGCCGCGAAGTCGGCGGCCGATCGCACGAAGACGGGTGAGAAGGTCGTCCAGTACGTCCTGGTGTACATCGTCGAGCTGATCGTGTGGGTTCTCACGGTGTGGCTGAGCGGCGTACGCTCCACGAGCTTCTGGGGCTACGTCATCCCGCCGCTGATCCTGCTGCTCGGCTGGGTCGTCTACGACCAGATCGACGACAAGCTCCACGCCAAGGCCGGCGAGATCTACGATGTCGTCCAGTCGCGCGTCAAGGGCGGCGGCACGAAGCCGACGGCGTCCGCCCCCGCCCCCGCCCCCGAGCGCGAGACGCCCGAGACCGCGGCCGCCCGCGACGAGCTCAAGGACGGCCTCACTCCCGAGCAGCGGCGGATGCTCGACGAACTCGGCTGACTCGTCAGGCGAGCCGCTCCGCCGCCTCGACCACGTTGGTCATGAGCAGGGCGACCGTCATCGGGCCGACACCGCCCGGGTTCGGAGACAGGTAGCCGGCGACCTCGGCCACGTCGGGGTGCACGTCGCCGAAGACCAGGCTCTTGCCGGTCTCCGCATCGCTCTCCCGCGTGACGCCCACGTCGAGCACCGCCGCGCCGGGCTTGACGTCCTCGGCGCGGATGAGGTGCTTGACCCCGGCCGCCGCGACGATGACGTCGGCCTCGCGGAGGTAGCGCGGCATGTCGACGGTTCCGGTGTGCGTGAGCGTGACGGTCGCGTTGAGGTCGCGCCGCGTGAGCAGCAACCCGATCGAGCGTCCGATCGTGACACCGCGGCCGACGACGACCACGTGCTTGCCCTTGAGGTCGTAGTCGTTGCGCAGCAGCAGCTCGATCACACCGCGCGGCGTGCACGGCAGCGGGGTGTGGATCGGCGCGTTCACGTTCAGCACGAGCCGCCCGAGGTTGGTCGGGTGCAGCCCGTCGGCATCCTTCGCGGGATCGATCCGCTCGAGGATCGCATCCGTGTCGATGTGCTTCGGCAGCGGCAGCTGCACGATGTAGCCGTGGCACGCCGAGTCGGCGTTGAGCTCGTCGATCAGCGCCTCGACGTCGGCCTGTGTGGCGTCGGCGGGCAGCTCGCGCTGGATCGAGTTCATCCCGATCGCCTCGGACTGTCGGTGCTTCATGCCCACGTAGAGCTGAGAGGCGGGGTCGGCGCCCACGAGCACCGTGGCGATGCCGGGCGTGATCCCCTTCGCCTTCAGCGCGGCGACACGCTCGGTCAGCTCGGCGCGGATCTCGGCGGCCGCCGCCTTGCCGTCGAGGACGACAGCGGTCACTGCTGCAGGTCCGGGTAGAGCGGGAAGCCGGCGGCGAGCGCGTCGACCCGTGCACGGAGGGCCTCGACATCGGCCCCCGGGATCAGCGCCAGTGCGATGATGTCGGCGACCTCGGTGAACTCGGCGTCGCCGAAACCGCGGGTGGCGAGCGCCGGCGTGCCGATGCGCAGACCCGAGGTCACCATCGGCGGACGCGGGTCGTTCGGCACCGCGTTGCGGTTCACGGTGATGCGGATGTCGTGCAGGAGGTCTTCGGCCTGCTTGCCGTCGATCTCGGCATCGCGCAGATCGACCAGCACCAGGTGCACGTCGGTGCCGCCCGAGCGCACGCCGATGCCGGCATCCTTCACGTCCTGCTGCGAGAGGCGCTCAGCGATGAGAGCGGCACCGCGCAGGGTGCGCTCTTGACGCTCGGCGAACTCCGGAGTGGCCGCGAGCTTGAACGCGGTCGCCTTGGCGGCGATCACGTGCATGAGCGGTCCGCCCTGCTGACCGGGGAACACGGCGGTGTTGATCTTCTTCGCGATGTCGGCGTCGTTCGTGAGGATGAAGCCCGAGCGGGGGCCGCCGATGGTCTTGTGCACGGTCGACGAGACGACATGCGCGTGCGGCACCGGGTTCGGGTGCAGGCCCGCGGCCACGAGACCGGCGAAGTGCGCCATGTCGACCCAGAGCAGCGCACCGACCTCGTCGGCGATCGCGCGGAAGGCTTCGAAGTCCAGCGTGCGGGGGTAGGCGGACCAGCCGGCGATGATGACCTTCGGCTTGTGCTGGATGGCGAGACGACGGACCTCGTCCATGTCGATGATCGAGGTCTCGGGGTCGACACCATAGGCGACGATGTCGTAGAGACGGCCGGAGAAGTTGATCTTCATGCCGTGCGTCAGGTGGCCGCCCTGGTCGAGCGACAGGCCGAGCAGGGTGTCGCCGGGGCGGGCGATGGCGTGCAGCACCGCCGCATTGGCCGAAGCGCCGGAGTGTGGCTGGACGTTCGCGAACTCCGAGCCGAACAGGCTCTTGGCCCGCTCGATCGCCAGCGACTCGGCGACGTCGACCTCTTCGCAGCCTCCGTAGTAGCGGCGACCCGGGTAGCCCTCGGCGTACTTGTTCGTGAGCACGGAGCCCTGAGACTGCAGCACCGACACGGGAACGAAGTTCTCCGAGGCGATCATCTCGAGGAACGTCTGCTGACGCTTCAGTTCACGGTCGAGGACCTGAGCGATCTCGGGATCGACCTCGGAAAGCGGGGCGTTGAAGTAACGGTCGGTCATGATGACATGCTCCTCTGACAACGGATTCGAAAGGGTGTACCGATCGGCCCAGGCGCGCGGTCGAATTCCGTGGTCAGTCGCTCCCCGGTGGTAGTCCACCCAGACGCCAGTTGCGACGGTTACGAGCATAGCGGATCGGCGCTGCCCGCTGCGTCCCGCGACGCCGCCGCGATCTCATCCGATCGCTACCACGTGGACGTCGGCATGGGTGCCCGGGACCGTGGCGAGTTTGCGGTCGGTGGTCAGCACCCTGGCTTCGAGCACCTCCCCCAGCACCAGGTACGCCGCGTCGTAGGCGGTGGCATTCATGGCGAGGTCGGCGACCCGCGAGAGGAGCGGCGACACCGGAAACAGCACCAGCTCCATCCGCTGGAGCAGCGCCAACTGCCCACGAAACTCTTCATCGGTCGTCAGACGGGCGAGACGCAGCCCGCGAAGCGCGTTCGCGACTTCCGTCGGGCCATGCGCGGGCATCGCCCAGTCGCCATCACCCATCATGACCTCACGCACCTGCTGTCCCCGAGCGCCGACGTCGGTGATCGCCTCGACCACGGCCGATGCGTCGAGGACGATCACGAATCGGCCGGCTTGCCCAGCGCGTCCATGATGCGTTCGTCACGTCCGTTCCGACCTTCGCGGATCAGCTCCGCGATGCGGTCGGAAGACATCTCTCCGGAGACCGGAATCGGCGCCATCGCACGCAGGAACTCACGGTTTCGCGACTTCCTCGCCTCGACTTCCAGGACTTCACGGAGGAACACCTGCAGGGATTGCCCCCGCTCGCGCGCTGCCCGCATGAGATCGTCTCTGATCGCTCCCGGCACGTCGCGCACTTGAATCGCCACCATGGGATGGAGAGTAGCATGCACATCTGCATGCATGGTCTTCGCGGTCAGCATGGGACGACGGTAACGAGGGAGAACCCACCGCCGCAGAGATTGTCCACAGCATCGATTCGACTTCCACCATTCCGCTGGACGGTGCGGCCGGGTAGGTTTTGTTCATGGTCTTTACCCATTCCCTTCCGCTCGTGCCAGCACCCGTGTCCGCCACCGCAGGAGAAGGACGGATGCCGATCACCGCGACGACGCGCGTGCTCGGCTCCTCCCCCGCCGCGACGCAGCTGATCGAGGCGGTCGAGCGACGCAGCGGCATCCGCCTCTCCCGCGCCGACGCGTCTCCGGCCGACATCGAGCTCCGCGTCGACCCGGCCGTGGCCGCCGCCGAGGGCTACACGCTCGCCGTCGGCGATCGGGCGGTCGTGGTCGGCGCCGACGAGGCCGGGCTCTTCTACGGCGTGCAGACGCTGCTGCAGCTGCTCCGCGAGGACGAGAGCGGCTGGGGCGTCCTGCGCGCCGAGGTGCAGGATGCTCCGCGGTTCGGTCGCCGCGGCGTCATGCTCGACGTCGCGCGGCACTTCTTCGACGTGGCCGAGGTGAAGAAGTTCATCGACAGCACGAGTGCTCTCAAGTTCAACCACCTGCACCTGCACCTGAGCGACGACCAGGGCTGGCGCATCCACATCGACTCCTGGCCGCTCCTCACCGAGCTCTCGTCCAGCACGTCGGTCGACGGCCACCCCGGCGGTTCCTACACGAAGGACGACTACCGCGAGATCGTCTCGTATGCGGCCGAGCGGCACATGATCGTGATCCCGGAGATCGATCTGCCCGGTCACACGCACGCGATCGGCGTCGCGTACCCCGATCTCGTCGAAGCGCCGGTGCTGAACGACGGGCTCGTCTCGGAGTCCGCCAGGCTCGGGCAGCCGCTGCCCGTCGCCGGCGAGATCTACCTGGGCTGGGGCGTCGGCCACTCCAGCGTGCGCATCCACGAGGAGCGCACCTACGAGTTCGTCCGCGACGTCGTGCGCGAGCTCGCCGAGCTCACGCCGGGCCCGTACATCCATGTGGGCGGAGACGAATCGCTCGGCACCCCTCAGGCGGACTTCGACCTCTTCGCCGAGCGGGTCACGGCCATCGTGTTCGAGGAGGGCAAGACGCCCGTCGCCTGGCACGAGATGGGCTCCGCCGCCGAGATCGCCGAGGGGACCATCGGCCAGTACTGGGGCAAGACGACGCCGGAGGGCACGCACGCCGAGGAAGCGGTGCACTTCGTGGAGCGCGGCGGGGCGCTGATCATGTCCGCCGCTGATGTCACCTACCTCGACATGAAGTACTCGGAGGACTTCCCGCTCGGACTGACGTGGGCGGCGATCATCGACGTCCGTTCCGCGTACGAGTGGGAGCCGACCGCCGTCCTCGACGTTCCGGATGCCGCCATCCTCGGGATCGAGGCTCCGCTCTGGTCCGAGACCACGCGCACGCTGAGCGACGTCGAGAAGCTCGTCTTCCCGCGCGCCGCAGCACAGGCAGAGGTCGCGTGGTCGCCGAAGGAGGCACCCGACCGCGTCTGGGCGTCGTTCCGCGAGCGGCTCGGCTCGCTCGCCCCGCTGTGGAAGGCTGAGGGGGTCGATTTCCACCCCGCAGACGAGATCCCCTGGAGCGAACGTTGAGCATCCACTCCTCCGCGACCGGTTCGCTGGTCATCCACTCCGCCCGCATCATCGATCGGGGCGAGGCCGTCGAGGACGGCTGGGTCCGCTTCGTCGACGGCGCCGTGGTCGCACGCGGGACGGGGGCGACCTGGGAACCAGCGGACGAGGCGTTCGACGCCGCCGAGATCGCCGGGCCCGGTGCCGTGCTGACCCCCGGCTTCATCGACATCCACGGGCACGGAGGAGCGGGATCCGCGTTCGACGACGGCGTCGAGGCGATCCGCACCGGGCGCGCCCTGCATCGCGCGCACGGCACGACCCGTGCGGTGATCTCGCTGGTGACGGCGCCGCTGGACGAGCTCGGCCGCAGCGTCGCCGCAATCGCCGATCTCATGGAGACGGATGCCGACATCCTCGGCACCCACCTGGAAGGGCCGTTCCTCGACCCCGCGCATCACGGCGCCCATGAGCCCTCGCTGCTCAGGGCACCCACGGCGGCCGATGTCGCCCGCCTTCTCGAGGCCGGTCGCGGCACCGTCCGTCAGGTCACGATCGCGCCCGAGCTGCCCGGCGGACTCGACGCGATCCGCCAGATCGTCGCCGCAGGAGCGGCGGCGGCCGTCGGCCACACGAGCGCGGACGCGGCGATGGCGGTCGCCGCCTTCGAAGCGGGGGCGTCGATCCTCACGCACGCGTTCAACGCGATGCCGGGCATCCACCACCGCGCGCCCGGTCCGGTTCTCGCCGCGGCGGCGGATCATCGCGTGATCCTCGAGGCGATCGCCGACAACGTGCACCTCGATCCCCACGTGATCAAGCTGATCTTCGACTCCGCGCCGGGACGCGTGGCACTCATCACCGACGCGATGGCCGCAGCGGGCAGCGCCGACGGGCACTACGACCTCGGCGCCGTGAGCGTCACGGTCGAGGACGGCGTGGCCCGCGCCGACGACACCGGCTCGATCGCCGGGTCGACCCTGACACAGGACGTGGCGCTGCGCCGGGCAGTCGATGCAGGCGCGACACTGACCGAGGCCGTGCGGGCCCTCACCGAGACGCCGGCGCGGGCCATCGGCCGCGATTCTGCACTCGGCAGCCTCCGCGAAGGCATGACGGCGGATGCCGTGCTTCTGGATGCAGAACTGCACGTCGCGCGCGTATGGGTGGGATCACGGCTGCTCGCAGGATGAGAGCCGCGCATCGCGCGACGACGCGCAGCTCTGCGCTCTCCGGTCGTTCGTGAAGTGGGGCGGGAGGCCGCCTATCCCCAGATCGGCGGCCTCATCCCCTCACAGAGAGGGGGGCCGAGAACTCCTCCCCCGAGGCTCTCGACCCACCCAGCCGGTGCAGTTGCCCCTCGCACCAGCGCCTGAACTCCGCCCCCCGGTGGAATTCGTACGGCTATCTCTATGGGATGAGACGACGCGGACGCCGATTCATTACGCGACTTCTCAGATTTTCCTCGAATCTTTTCTCGACGATCTCAGGAAATTGCTCCAGACCTGGGTTTTATCACATCAAAGAATCTGCCGGTGAGATCTCGCCGAGGGGTGGCCAAGCTGGGAGATCCGGGAGAGAATGGAAAGACGCGTGATGAGATCCTCTCTCGCGCGTCTCTTCCTGTGGAGGCGTTCCTGCGCCCCAGGAGCGATGGATGACAGTGCACGAACAGAACTCACACCACGACGAGCCGATCGGCGACGCCGACCTGATCCTCCGCGCCCGCTCGGGCGACACGGAGGCGTTCGGCGAACTCTGGCGACGCCACTACCCGTCGGGCCTGTCCGTCGCGCGCTCCATCACCTCGTCGATCGACCCCGACGACCTCGTGCAGGAGTCGTACACCCGCATCTATCAGGCGATCATCAAGGGCGGGGGCCCGAACGGCTCGTTCCGCGCCTACCTGTTCACGAGCATCCGCAACACGGCGGCGGCCTGGGGTCGTTCCCGTCGCGAGACCGCGATCGACGAACTCGACACGGTCGCCGACCCTGACACGACAGACCAGGCCGCCAACGAGGCTCTCGACCGCAGCCTGACCGCGCAGGCCTTCCGCAGCCTCCCCTCCCGCTGGCAGGAGGTGCTCTGGTACACCGAGATCGAGCAGATGAAGCCGCACGAGGTGGCGCCGCTCCTCGGCATGAAGTCCGGCGCTGTCTCGCAGCTGGCCTTCCGAGCCCGCGAAGGCCTCCGTGAGGCATGGATCCAGGCGCACCTGCGCAGCGCAGCCGAGGGATCGGACTGCCAGTGGACCATCGAGCACCTCGGCGCGTACTCGCGAGGCAACCTCGGCACGCGCGACCACAAGCGGCTCGAGCTGCACCTCGACGAGTGCGCGCGCTGCATGATCGTCGCGGCCGAGGCGAAAGACGTCTCGAAGCGTCTCGCTCTGGTCCTCCTCCCTCTCGTCCTGGGCGTCACCGGCGCCGCGGGGTATCTCGCGACGTTGCAGGGCGGCGGAGCGCCGATCGTCGCCCTCGCCGCGATGCCCTCCAACATCCCCGGCAGCGTGTTCGCAGGCGACCCCGGCGCTGGCGCCGTGGCTCTGGGAGCAGGCTCGGGGAGCGGCGCGGCCGGTTCGGGCGGCACGGCAGGCGGCGGCGCGGGTGTCGCCACCGGCGTCGGCACGTCCGGTGGCGTGCTCACCGGGATGGGTGCGCTCGTCGGCGTGGGCTCTGCGGCTCTGGTCGTCGCGGGCGTCGTCGCCGCTGCGACGATCATCCCCGGCCTCTCCGGGGCCGAACCCACGACCTCGTTGGCCAGCGCCGCCGACGGAGGCTCGTCGTCGATCACCTCCGACGTCGGACCCGACGCCTCGATGAACCTCGAAGAACCGGTCGTCATCGAAGAACCTGTCACGAAGCCCGACGCGACGCCGACCCCGCCGGCCGAGGAGCCCGCCGCGCGGTCGACACCGGAGCAGACCGGGCCGGTCGTCGCTCCGCCGGTGCCGCCGACGACCGATCCCGAGGACGAGGTCGACCCAACCGATCCGACGGACCCCACGGATCCCACGGACCCGACCGACCCCACGGACCCGACCGATCCCACGGACCCGACCGATCCGACGGACCCGACCGATCCCACGGACCCGACGGACCCGACCGATCCCGCCGTGCCGACCACAGCACCATCCTGGTCCGCCGCCACGATCTGGTTCGAGGGCCTGCGCATCCACTACAGCGTGCCGATCACGGGAGTGCCCGGAACGACCGTGGAGGCGCTGCTCGACGGAAGCCGCGGCGGAGGCGACGAGATCGTCCTGGACTCCCTCGGACAGGGGACGATCGACCTGCGGCCCGGTCTGGTTCAGCTGCTGTTCTCGGCCGACACGACGGTGACCTTCCGCTATGTGCTCGCCGACGGCATCGGCCCGTCCGTCGACACGACTTTGCGTGCGCTGGGCGAACCCCCGCTCATCGACGCGGATATGCCTCCGGTCGACGCCACGATCCTGGACGACAGCACAGGCACCGTTCCGGCCGCAGTGCCGGATGAGCCGGCCGCCCCCGTGGAACCGGAGCCCGTTCCCGCTCCGGTCGAGCCCGCTCCTGCGCCTGTCGAGCCCGCTCCTGCGCCTGTCGAGACGGAACCGGCTCCGATCGAGACCGCACCCGCCATCGTAGAATCGGCTCCGGTCGACGAGGCGGCCACGGCCCCGGTCGACGAGGCTCTCGCACCGGCCGAGGAGCCTGCACCCGCCGAATAGACTGGGGGCATGCCCCAGGATTCAGCACCCGTCCCCGGCGTCGACCGTCCGGTCATCACCGCGCTCGACATCGTCCGCGCCGTCGTGCTCGTCGTCGCCGTGGCATCTCTCGCTCTCTGGGGCTTCGCCAGCTGGTCGCTTCCGTGGAACGTCGTCGCAGGTGTGGGCGCCCCGATCGTCGTCCTGCTGATCTGGGCGCTGTTCCTCTCCCCGCGCCCGGTTCTGCGGGTGCATCCGTTCCTCCGGGCGGCCGTCGAGCTCTTCATCTACGTCGGTGTCACCATCGCGTGGTGGTCGATGGGCCAGGCGCTCATCGGCACCGCATTCGCCCTGGTCGCGATCGTCACCGGGGTCCTCAGCGGCCGACGCACCCTGTCGTGAACGCACGTCCGTGAGTGTGCAGGCGTGAGCGTGAGGGCGCGGACGTGACGGCGCTGACCCTGCTGCAGGAGGAGCTCGGCCCGCTCATCGATGTGCGACCCGAGGCGCTCGAAGAGGCACGGGCCGACCGCTCCGGTCACGCGGCCGTCGGGCGCCCGCTCGCCGTCGTGCACGCAGAGACCGTGGATCACGTTCAGCGGACCATGCGGATCGCCACCGCCACACGCACGCCCGTGGTCGTCCGCGGCGCCGGCACGGGGTTGGCGGGAGCGGCCAACGCCGGCGAGGGCGAGATCGTGCTCTCCACCCGTCGGATGGACGCGATCCTCGAGGTGCGGCCCGACGATCTCCTCGCCGTCGTCGAACCCGGGATCCTCAACGCCGACCTGAACGACAAGCTTGCCGCCGCCGGGGTGTGGTGGGCGCCCGACCCCGCCAGCCGCGACATCTCGACCGTGGGCGGCAACATCGCGACCGGTGCGGGAGGGCTTCTCTGCGCCAAGTACGGCGTCGTGCGCGATGCGGTGCTCGGCGTCGACCTCGTGCTCGCCGACGGCCGCCTGCTCCACCTCGGACACCGCAGCGTCAAAGGCGTCACGGGCCTCGACCTCACCTCGCTGGTGATCGGCTCGGAGGGCACGCTGGGCGTCGTCGTCGGCGCGACCCTGAAGCTGCGCCGCCTGGTCGCGGGTGACGTCTGCACGCTGACCGCGACCTTCCCCGACGTGCGGGCCGCGGCCGCGGCATCCGCTGCGGTCACCGCTGCCGGTGTGCAGCCCGCGATCATGGAGCTGATGGATGCCGCGAGCCTGGCCGCCGTCCACGCGCTGCTCGACCTCCCCGCCCCGGCGCCTGGGGCAGCGCAGCTCACCGTCCGGACAGACGGACCGGCGGCCGCTGCGGAGGCCGAGACGATCGCCGGGATCCTGCGCGATCACGATGGCCTCACGACACTCGCCCGCGACCGCGACGAGGGCGAGCGGCTTCTCGCGATCCGGCGCTCGATGCACGCGGCGATGGCCTCTCTCGGTACCACGCTGATCGAAGACGTCTCGGTGCCGCGCAGTGCGATGCCGGCCATGTTCGACGAGATCGCGCGCATCGAGCGCGACTTCGGTCTCACGATCCCCACGGTCGCGCACGCCGGCGACGGCAACCTCCACCCGAACTTCATCTTCGAGGGCCCGGAGACTCCGACGCACGTCTGGGCCGCCGCCGACGAGCTGTTCCGCTCCGCGATCCGCCTGGGCGGCACGCTGACCGGCGAGCACGGCATCGGCGTGCTGAAGCGTCGCTGGCTCGCCGACGAGCTCGGTGACGACCAGTGGCGGCTGCAGCGTCAGATCGCCGGGGTGTTCGACCCGCTCGGCATCCTCAACCCCGGGAAGGTCTTCGAGCCCGATGCCTGACATCCATGTGAGCGCGGCCGTGATCGTCGACGACGACGGGCGCGTACTCGTCGTCCGCAAGCAGGGGACGACGAGGTTCATGCAGCCCGGCGGCAAGCCGGAGCCCGGCGAATCGCCCGCGCAGACGCTGATCCGAGAACTGCACGAGGAGCTCGGGCTGCGTCTCGACGAGGCGGACCTCCAGCCGCTCGGCACGTTCATCTCCGAAGCGGCCAACGAACCCGGTCACCGCGTCGTCGCCGAGGCGTTCGCGACCTCCGTCGCCCCGGACGCCGTGTCGGTGCAGGCCGAGCTCGCAGAACTGCGCTGGATCACGCCGTCCGACGTCGCGACGCTGCCGCTTGCGCCGCTGAGCCTCGAGCATCTGCTGCCGATCGCCTGGCCGGCGCACACGCCGTAGGCGCTCCCGCTAGATGCCCTGCCAGGCGGGCTTGTTGGCGAACGTGTAGCGGTAGTAGTCCGCGAGCTTCAGACGCGATGCCGCGGCCTCGTCGACGACCACGGTGGCATGCGGGTGCAGCTGGATCGCCGAGCCGGGGAGGAAGGCCGTGAGCGGCCCCTCGACCGCGTCGGCGACCGCCTGCGCCTTGCCCTCGCCGAACGCCAGCAGGACCAGATGGCGCGCCTTCAGGATGGTGCCGAGCCCCTGGGTGATGCAGTGCCGCGGCACGTCGTCGATGGAGTCGAAGAACCGCGCGTTGTCCTCGCGGGTCTGCTCGGTGAGCGTCTTCACGCGGGTCTGCGAGGCGAACGACGATCCGGGCTCGTTGAAGCCGATGTGCCCGTCGGTCCCGATCCCGAGGATCTGCAGGTCCACTCCGCCCGCCGCGGCGATCGCGGCCTCGTAGTCGTCGCCGGCGTGCTGGATCGTCGCCGCGGCGCCGTTGGGCACGTGGATGCGCTGCGGATCGAGCCCGAGCGGCTCGACCACCTCGCGCGTGATCACCGAACGGTAGCTCTCCGGGTGCGCGGGGTCGATGCCGACGTACTCGTCGAGGGCGAACCCGCGGACCTGCGAGACGTCGTGCCCGGCGAGCTGCGTGCGCAGCGCGAGGTAGACCGGAAGCGGCGTGGAGCCCGTGGCGAGGCCCAGCACCGCATCGCGGCGACGCTCGATGAGCTCGACGATCTCGGTGGCGACCAGCGCGCCGGCAGCAGCCGCGTTCTCGACGATGACGACCTCAGCCATGGGGGACGATCTCCTTCTCGGGTACGGAGGCGCCCACCAGAGCGGCGCCGAAGGCAGCCGCGGGGGAACCCGCGGAGAGCAGTTCGATTCTCTCATCCAGGCGCAGCGACCGCATGAACGGCGACGCCTCTGCGCCGGCGTGCAGGGCGGTGCGGATGCCGTCCTCGAGCCGCGCGCCGAGCGCGGTGAGCCCACCGCCGATGACCACGGTCTCGACGTCCGCGGACAGCACGAGGATCCGGACCGCGGCGGCCGCGCCGTGGTAGAGATCGTCGCGGAGTGCCGACGCGTGGGCGTCTCCGGCATCCGCCGCATCGAAGATGTCCCTGATCGGGAGGGCACCGGGGCGTCCCCAGGCCTTCGCGAGGGCTCCCCCGCCGCAGAACGTCTCGATGCAGCCGAGCTGTCCGCATCCGCAGAGGCGTCCGTGCGGGTCGACAGAGATGTGTCCGACCTCGCCGGCCGTGCCGCGCGAACCGCGCCAGATGCGCCCGTCGATCACGATGCCCGCTGCGACGCCGGTGCCGAGGTTGAGGTAGGCCATGGATCCCGCGACCCCGCCGAGGACCGCGGCGCCGAGGGCGGCGGCCTTCACGTCGTTCTCGACGCGGAACGGGATGCCGAGCATCCGCTCGGCGCGCGCGGCGAGATCGAGCGACTTCACCCCGAGGTTGACCGCGTGGTCGACGCGCCCCTCCGCGACGTCGACGAGACCGGGGATGCCGACGCCGACGGAGCCGATGTCGGAGACGGGGAAGCCCGTCTCGTCGGCGAGCGCGGTGACGGCCATGACGATGCTCTCGACCACGGCGTCGTCGCCCCAGCCGGTCGATCGGCGGATGCGGCCGAGGATGTCGCCGGAGCCGTCGACGGCGACCGCGTCGATCTTCGTCCCGCCGACGTCCAGGCCCACTCGAATCTGCCGACCGGCTCGGTCGGCGGTCTCTGCCCCGCTCATCGGATGGCGCTTGCGTCTGTCGTGGTGTCGGCGCGGGTCACGACACCCCCAACTGCCCGGAGAGCACCATCACCGCGGTTCCGCGCAGCACGATGTCATCCTGGTGGGTGCGGCGCACCACGACGTCTTCGAAGACGCCCTCGAGCGTGCGCGCATGCAGCGTCTCGATCGCCGCGTCGATGAGGATCCCGTCGAGCAGGTCGGCGGGACCGGAGAGCACGACCTCGGACAGATCGAGGGCCGCGACGATCGGGGCGATGGCGATCGCCATGCGCGTTCCCGAATCACGGAGAATCTCGTCCCGCGCACCGGGGTCGGCTGCGAGCGCCTCGCGCATGCGGCTGACGCTGAGCCACGCCTCGAGGCATCCGTCCTTGCCGCAGGCGCACCGCGGTCCGCCGTCGGTTCCGACGACGACGTGCCCGATCTCACCGGCGGCGAATCGGCTGCCGAGCAGCGGCTGGCTGCCCGTGATGAGTCCGGCGCCGACACCGCGCCCGAGCTTGATCAGCATGAAGTCGGCCTTGGCGTCACCGAACGTGTATTCGGCGAGCACGGCCGCGTTGGCGTCGTTCCGGGCCAGCACCGGCAGGTCGAGATCGACGCTGAGCTTGGCCTCGAGCGGGAAGTTCGACCAGCCGAGGTTGGGCGAGCTGAGGACCACGCCGTCGGGGCGCACGACGCCGGGGGTGCCGATGCCGACGCCCAGCAGAGGCTGCGTCGACGCCGCGACGAGCATGCGCGCGAGCTCGAGGGTCGCGGCGTACACCGCGTCGCCGTCCGGAGACTCCGGACGGGCGACCTCGCGACGTTCGAGGACGTCGCCGTCGAGGCTGAGCACGGCGCCCTCGAACGCGCTCGGACCGGAGAGATCGAGCCCGAGGATCTGATGACCGATGCGGTCGATGTCGATGAGGATCGGGGGCTTGCCCGGCCCGACGGCTTCGCGCACTCCCATCTCGATGACGATCCCGTCGGCGATGAACTCGGCGACGAGGTCGGAGATGGTCACGCGGGTCAGCCCGGTCTCCCGCGAGAGGTCGGCGCGGCTCATCGCTCCGGCGTGGTACAGGGTCTGCAGGACGAGGGCGCGGTTGTGACCGCGCGCGTGCTCGGGCAGCACCTTGGACCGGGAGCGAAGGTGGCGGCCGGGGCCGAAGGCGTGGGCATTCGCACCGCCGTACTCCGAGGGCGATGCGGCACGCTGTTCATCCGAAACGGACATGTTTGTTAGTAGACCTTACGAACAAAATTTGTGCAACCTCTGCCGCGAGGCGGACGGCGAGGGTTACCGAAACGTTACATTACTTTCGAGGCGGAACGGGGCGAGAATCCGAGAGCTCCACGAGCCGGGCGACCAGCCCCGCGACGATCGTCTCCCGCGCCTCGACGGTGAGAGGCTTTCCCGGGACGCCGGGACGCCGCTGATCCGGTGCCGGGCCGTCCTGGGGGCGATAACGCACCCCCGCGACTTCCAGGCGGCGCAGGTGCGTCGGGAGTCGCCGCCCGAAATCAGCATAGGGCGCTGGTTCCCCGCCGGCCCAGAGCCGTTCGGCGATCGCCGCGAGCCGGGGGAACATCGCGAAGTCGACCCGGTCGCGCGTGGGCAGATGCTCGCTCCACACGTTCGCCTGACCGCCGACCGCGCCGTCCTCGATGCGCAGCGTGTACGCCCGCTCGATGCTGAGCGGAGGACCGACGCGGATCGGCTCCTCGGCGGACTCCGACTGCGGATAGTCCAGATACACCTCGAGGTCGGGGCAGGCGATGACCGGGATGCCCCGCCTCAGCGCCTCCCGCATCGCGACGGGACCACGCCAGGCGAGGATGCGGACACCCTCCGGCACCTCGCCTTCGAGCACCTCGTCCCACGCCAGCGCGGTGCGGCCGCGGCTGCGCACGTGCGCGACGAACTGCGCCGTGAACCACGGCTGCACGTCGTGCGGGGTGGCGAGGCCGAGTTCGCGCATCCGCTCGGCGGCCGCGGGACTCTGCGCCCACTCCGTCACGGGCACCTCGTCGCCGCCGATGCCGATCCATTCGGCGTCGAACGCGTCGCACAGCGCGTCGATGGCCGCGCGACCGAACGCCAGCGAGGCCTCGGTCGGCGCGAGCGTGCGCGGATTGACCCCGAAGCGCTCCCAGGGCGCCGTGACCGGTTCCCCGACATCCCTGTTGCCCAGCTCCGGGTATGCCGCCAGGCCGGCCTGGATATGGCCGGGGAGCTCCACCTCCGGCACGAGCGTGACGAAGCGCTCCGCCGCGTACGCGACGAGCTCCCGCAGCTGGTCGGTCGTGTAGAACCCCTCGTGGACGCCCGGTTCGACGGTCGCGAGCGGACCATGCCCTCGCTGCGTCGACGATCGACGGGAGCCCACCTCGGTGAGCCGCGGGTAGCCGGGCACCTCGAAGCGCCAGCCCTGATCGTCGGTGAGGTGCAGATGGAGCACGTTCAGGTGGTGATCCGCGAGAAGGTCGATGAGACGCCGCACCTCGTCCACGGGGCGGAAGTGGCGCGCGACGTCGAGCATCACTCCGCGCCAGCCGTACGCGGGCGCCCCCTGCCACACACCCGCGGGCAGCGCCGCCGTCGCGGCATCCGGGTCCCGCAGCTGTCGCAGGGTCGTGGCGCCGCGGAAGACGCCGGCCGCGCTCGCACCGCGGATCTCGATGCCGTCGGGGGCGACGGTCAGCCGGAACGCCTCCTCGCCGACCTGGCCACTGCCGGCGACCTCGGCGGCGATGCCCTCGTCGATCAGGAGCCGGATCGGCGGCGAATCATCGGCCACCTCTCCCCCGCCCAGCCGCACCACGGATGCCGTCAGTCCCGGCTGCGCGATGATCGGCGTCGAAGGCCCCCAGGAGAACGCGGGAACCGACGGATCGATGCGGGCATCGATGTGCGGCACCGTGGCACGGTGCGCGGGCGGCGGCATCCGCAGCGCTCGCCCCGGCGTCGCTCCCGTGACCTCACCGCCGGACAGCACCGGGACGCCGGCGATCAGCACCTCGACGATGCCGATCGGCGTCTCCAGCGGGCTCTCGAACGTGGCGCCGGCCGCGACCGTCTCCGGGTCGAACAGCACCAGGTCGGCGGTCGCGCCCTCGCGGACGACACCTCGGGGCGCGTCGCCCCGGTCCAGGCCGAGGCGCGCGGCCGGCGTCCCGGCGAGATGCCGCACCGCCTCCTCGAGCGTGAGCACGCCCAGCTCGCGCACATAGTGCCCGAGATACCGCGGGAAGGTTCCGCGAGCGCGAGGGTGAGGACGCGCGCCGATCAGGATCCCGTCGCTGCCGCCGGTGTGACGCGGATGCCGCATGATCGCACGGACGTTCCCCTCGTCTCCGATGTGCATCAGGATGCCGGTCGCCCCGGCATCCGCGGTGATCGTGTCGAGCACGACGTCGATCGCCCGACGCCCCGTCGTCGCCGCGATCTCGGCGACCGTGCGCCCGACCAGGTCGGCGAGCGCCGGGTTCGCGACCCCGGAGATCTGGATCTCCGACCAGTCGGCCTTCTCGCCGTGGAACCCGTCGCACCCTGTCTCCTCGAGCTCGACCCGGACGGCTTCCCTGTCGTCCGCATCCAGCTCGGCGATCGTCCGCAGCAGATCGCCCGACGCGGCGAGTCTGCTGGGCAGCAGAGCGGACAGCGTCGTGGCGCCGGGGAGGTACGGGTAGGTGTCGAGCGTCACGTCGACGCCGTCGCCGATCGCCGCGTCCACCAGCGCGAGCAGCTCCTCGGCGCGCCCGCGGTTCGGTGCGAAGTTCATCGTCGCGTGGGTCAGATGGATCGGGCAGCCCGTGCGTCGGCCGATGTCGAGCACCTCGCGATAGGCCTCGAGCGCTCCTCCGCCGTAGCTGCGCGTGTGCGGAGCCCAGTAGCCGCCGCGCTCCGCGACCACGCGGCACAGGGCCTCGAGCTCGTCGGCGTCCGCGTACATGCCGGGCGTGTAGGTGAGACCGCTCGACATCCCGAAGGCACCGGCGTCGAGCGCTCGGCCGAGCATCTCCGCCATGGCGGCGATCTCCGCCGGCGTGGCGCGACGGTTCGCGTGTCCGACGACCATCATGCGGAGGTTCCCCTGGGGAACCAGCACGGCCGCGTTCCCGACCGTCGCGGCGTCGATGGCCACGAGCAGGTCCTCCATCGTGCGCCAGGGAGCGACCTCGGGCCTGCCGTTCCAGCCGGCGATCTGCCCGGGGATGACGGATGCCGTCTCCTCGTCCAACGGCGCGTATCCGAGGCCGTCCTGACCGAGCACCTCGGTCGTGACGCCCTGGCGGATCTTGGCCTGGTGAGCCGCACCGGTGAGGACCGCGAGGTCGCTGTGCGCGTGCATGTCGATGAAGCCCGGCGCGAGGACGAGACCGCTCGCATCGACCTCCACGGCACCGTCCGGCAGCTCGAGCTCGACGGAGGAGGCATCCGCGCTCTTCACGATCGCGACGATCCTGGCGCCCTCGACCGCCACGTCGGCGGCGTACCGCGGCGCGCCCGTACCGTCGACGACGGTCGCCCCGCGATAGATCCGGACGAGGCCGGCCGCGGCCTTCTCGGCGCTCAGAAGCATGTCGCGACCGCTCCGATCACACGAGGGTCCGCGGCGTCGGGGTCGTCGATCACGGCGACCACCCGCCATTTGTCGAAGGCCGTGCACGGATGCGAGAGCCCCAGCCGCACCACGTCTCCGACGGCTGCCCTCGCTCCGTCGGCGAGACGGAGGAAGGCGTGCTGGTCGTTGAGGGCCGTGATCTCGCCGTCGACCGACTGAGGCACGGGGAGATCGAGATCGAACGGCACATCGCGCCGACCCGCGTCGAGCAGGGCCAGGCCCTCCTCGGGCTGCGAGACCACTCGCGCCCACGCGTGCATCGCCGACCGCAGCGGCGCTGTGCCCGTGAGAGGTCCGAACGGCGACATCCGGCTGTAGAACCCGTCGTCATGAATCTGGAACGCCCCGGATCGCAGCACCACGTCGGCTCCCTCACTCCGCGTCAGCACGGCGGCGGCGCGGTCCGGGAAGGAGCTGCCGCCCGCGCTGAGAACCGGACGGATGCCGTCGGGATACTCGATGCGCTCATGCAGATCGATCAGGGTCTGCAAGTACCCGTCGACGGCCGCCACCGCGGCATCGCTGCGATCGGGACCGAACGGCCCCTCGTAGCCGGCGACGCCCGCGAGCCTCAGACCGGGGGCCGCCGAGATCGCCGCGGCGATGCGCTCCCCCTCCTCGACCGTGCGCGCGCCGGTGCGTCCGCGGGCGCCGCCGAGCTCGACGAGGACGTCGAGCGGCCGCGCCGCATCGGCGAGCGCTGCCGCCAGGATCCCCACCCCGGCGACGGAATCGGCCCAGCACAGGATGCGCAGTCCCGCATCGGCGGCGAGGAGCTCGCCGAGCCGGGAGGCGGCTGCGGCATCGGTCACGGCGTTCGCGATCAGCACGGTCGACACGCCGGCGTCCACGGCGACCTCGGCCTGCCACGGGGTCGCAACCGAGATGCCCCACGCTCCGGCGTCGAGCAGGCGCTGCCACAGCGCCGGTGCCATCGTCGTCTTGCCGTGCGGGGCGAGGAGGACGCCCTGGGCCCGCGCCCAGGCGAACACGGTGTCCTCGTTGTGGGCGAGCGCGCTCTCCTGCACCGTCAGCACCGGCGTGACCAGGTCGGAGAGGTGCAGATCCGCGTCGGCGACCTCCGAGAGACGCAGCCCGGATGCGCGGGCAGGGAAGCCCTTCGCCCAGGCGCCGAGAACAGGATCCGGAATTTGTAGAGGCACCTAACAAGGCTACTAGGGTGGAACCATGACCGCGAAGACCCGAGTTTCCACCGATGCCGCTCCCGCCCCCGCGCACACCTTCTCGCAGGGTGTCCGCAAGGGACCCATCGTGCAGGTCTCCGGCCAGGGACCGGTCCACCCCGAGACGAACGAGTACCTCTTCCCCGGAGATGTCGCCGCCCAGACGACCCGCACCCTCGAGAACGTCAAGGCGATCGTCGAGGCATCGGGCGCCACGTTCGACGACGTGGTGATGCTGCGCGTCTACCTCACCACGCGCGAGGACTTCCCCCTCATGAACGAGGCCTACGGCGCCTTCGTGACCGCTCACACGACGAGCGGCGTGCTCCCCGCGCGCACCACCGTCTTCACGGGACTGCCGCGTGAGGAGATGCTGGTCGAGATCGATGGACTCGCGGTCATCAGCTGACCTGTACCCCCGCGCGGCCCGCGCGGATAGCACCGTTGCCTCCCTGTTACCTGCCATCCCGTACTATTGAGCAACAGGACACGTGAGAACCGGGGGGTGAAGTTCGTGACCGATGTGATCTCAGTACCGGGCGCAGCACAGGCGCATGGCGACGACGACGCGGCTACGGCCGTCATCGCACCCACCGGCGCACCCACCGACTCCATGCCTCCGACGACCGGCGAGCAGCCGCTCGCGTGGGCTCCGATCGAGCCCGCGCCGAAGAAGCGCCGCCTCGGTCTGTGGATCGGCCTCGGCCTCGGTGTCCTCGCCATCGGCGCTGGTGCGGCCTCCATGGTTCTCATCGCCCCGGGAACGACCGTCGCCGGCATCCCGGTCGGCTGGATGACTCCCGGTGCCGCCGCGGATGCGATCGACGCCCATCTCGCCGAGACAGAGGTCACCCTCACCGGGGACGGTGAAGGAACAGTGCTGACCGGCGCCGACCTCGGTGCCTCCGTCGATGCGACGGCTCTCGCCGACAAGGCATTCGCCGCGGCGCCGATGTGGAACCTCGGCGCCTGGATGGGCGAGCCCGTGCCCGCCGAGATCACCTTCGACACCGAGAAGGCGACGAGCGCCCTGCGCGCAGCCGTGCCGACCAGCTTCGAGGACCCGATCGATGCCGGCGTCGTCTTCGACGCAGCCACCGCCGCCTACGTCTCCACCCCGGCCGAGGCCGGAACCGGCATCGACGTGAGCGAGCTCAACGCCGCATTCGTCGACGCCGTCGCCGGCGGCGGCAAGACGCTCGAGTTCCCCGGCGGCCCGGCCGAGGCCCCCGCCGCGGTCTCCGATGACGACGCTGCCGCGATGGCCGCGAAGATGAACACGCTGCTCACCACGATCGGCTTCTACGTCGGCGGAGAGCGCACGGTCCCGATCGATGCGGCCACGGCCGCCACCTGGCTCACCGTCGTGGACGACGGCGGCCAACTGCGCATCGAGGCCGACGCGCAGGCCATCAGCGCCACATCCGACTACCTCGCGCTGGTCGTCGACCGCGCTCCGGTCAGCGCGACGAGCATCGTCGACTCCGGCGGCAACGTCCTTCGTGAAGAGCAGGCCGGCGTCACCGGTCGCGCGGTCGGCGACACCTCCGACGTGGCGGAGCAGTTCGCTCAGCAGCTCGCCGCCGGCGACGGCGTGTTCGCCCTCTCGGTCACTGAAGTCCCCTTCGAGACCGTCACGCTCTTCCGGCGGATCGACGTCGACCTCAGCACACAGCAGACGACGCTGTATGAGAACGGTGCCGTCGTCCAGTCGTGGGCGATCTCCTCCGGCCTGGACGCGACTCCCACCCCGACCGGCAATTTCACCGTGTTCGCACACACCGAGATCCAGGACATGATCGGCGAGGATTACGTCACCAAGGACGTCCAGTGGAACACCTGGTTCGCGAGGGACATCGCCTTCCACGGCGCCTATTGGCACAACAACTTCGGCAACCAGATGAGTCACGGGTGCGTGAACATGCCGGTCTCGGTCGCGAAGTACGTCTTCGACTGGGCGCCGGTCGGCCTCGAGGTCTCGGTCCACCACTGAGCGGACGTCTCCTCGCGGGGACGCACGCGAAAGGGGCCGGATGCGAATCGCATCCGGCCCCTTTCCGTGTTCGTCAGCGCAGGGCGTCGACGATGCCGTTCAGCGTGGCCGACGGACGCATGACCGCCTCGACGAGCGCGTCGTCCGGGCGGTAGTAGCCGCCGATCTCGACCGGCTTCCCCTGCACCGCGTTGAGCTCGGAGACGATGGTCTCCTCGTTCTCGGCGAGAGTCGCGGCGATCGGCGCGAAGGACGCGGCGAGCTCGGCGTCCTTGGTCTGCGCAGCCAGCTCCTGGGCCCAGTAGAGGCTCAGGTAGAAGTGGCTGCCGCGGTTGTCGATCGTGCCGAGAGCGCGGCCCGGGGAACGGTCCTCCTCGAGGAAGGTGCCGGTCGCGGCATCCAGGGTCTCGGCGAGGACGCGGGCCTTCTCGTTGCCCGTGCGGTCGGCGAAGTGCTCGAGCGACGCGGCCAGCGCGAAGAACTCGCCCAGGGAATCCCAGCGCAGGTAGTTCTCCTCCACCAGCTGCTGCACGTGCTTGGGCGCAGAACCTCCGGCACCCGTCTCGAACAGACCGCCACCGGCGAGGAGCGGGACGATCGAGAGCATCTTGGCGCTCGTGCCCACCTCGAGGATCGGGAACAGGTCGGTCAGGTAATCGCGCAGCACGTTGCCGGTGACCGAGATCGTGTCGAGCCCGTGGCGCATCCGTGCGAGCGTGTAGCGCGTGGCCTCCTCGGGCGCGAGGATCGTGATCGTCAGCCCCTTGGTGTCGAGCGTCGCGAGACCCTGATGCACCTTGGCGATGATCTGCGCGTCGTGCGAGCGGTTCGCGTCGAGCCAGAACACGGCAGGCACGCCGCTCGCCCGTGCGCGGTTGACCGCGAGCTTCACCCAGTCCATCACCGGGATGTGCTTGGTCTGCGTCGCACGCCAGATGTCGCCGGCGCCGACCTTGTGCTCGATCAGCACGGTGCCCTCGCCGTCGAGGACCTGGACGATGCCGTCCGCAGCGATCTCGAACGTCTTGTCGTGGCTGCCGTACTCCTCGGCCGCCTGCGCCATCAGACCCACGTTCGGCACGGTGCCGATCGTGGCGGGATCCAGCGGACCGTTCGCGATGACGTCGTCGAGCACGGCCTGGTAGACGCTCGCGTACGAGGAGTCCGGGATGACCGCGAGCGTGTCCGCCTCGCCGCCGTCCTTGCCCCAGAGCTTGCCGCCGTTGCGCACGAGCGCGGGCATGGAGGCATCGACGATCACGTCGCTCGGCACATGGAGGTTGGTGATCCCCTTGTCGGAGTTCACATACGAGAGCGCGGGGCCCTCGGCGATGGCCTTGTCGAACGCGGCGGCGATCTCGTCGCCTCCTGCCACGTTCGCGAGACCCGTGAGGATCGAGCCGAGGCCGTCGTTCGCGCTGAGGCCCGCGGCGGCGAGCTGTTCGCCGTACTGCGCGAAGACGTCCGTGAAGAACGCTCGCACGACGTGGCCGAAGATGATCGGGTCGCTGACCTTCATCATCGTCGCCTTCAGGTGCACCGAGTAGAGGATGCCGTCGGCCTTCGCCGTCTTCAGCGTCTCGTCGAGGAACGCGTCGAGCTCGGTCGACGAGAGGAACGTCGCGTCGATGATCTCGCGCGGAAGGACCTTCAGCCCCTCCTTGAGCATGGTGACGGTACCGTCCTC
The DNA here is from genome assembly GCF_040267695.1 of Microbacterium sp. A8/3-1. NCBI lineage: Bacteria > Bacillati > Actinomycetota > Actinomycetes > Micrococcales > Microbacteriaceae > Microbacterium > Microbacterium sp. A8/3-1. The sequence continues at coordinate 1,650,765 of NZ_CP158357.1, forward strand.
CGCCGTGTGGCGGAAGCTGAGGACGTCGTCGTGCGCGGCGACCCAGGATCGTTCGTTGCTCTTGAAGTCGTCGTGACCCATCGTCGCGACGCGGGTCTTCGACCCCTCGGCGAACGGCTTGTTGCGGTGCGGGTGCTTCCTGGCATAGTTCTTCACCGCCAGCGGCGCCCGACGGTCGCTGTTGCCCTCACGGAGCACGGGGTTGACCGCGGAGCCCTTGATGCGGTCGTACCGCGCCCGCACGTCCTTCTCCTCGAGGGACGAAGGCTCGTCCGGGAAGTCCGGGATGTCGTAGCCCTGCTGCTGGAGCTCGGTGATCGCGCCCTTGAGCTGAGGGATGGATGCCGAGATGTTCGGCAGCTTGATGATGTTCGCCTCGGGCAGAGTCGCGAGGCCGCCGAGTTCGACGAGCGAGTCGCCGACCTGCTGCTCGGGGCTCAGCTTCTGCGGGAAGGCGGCGAGGATGCGGCCGGCCAGCGAGATGTCGCGGGTCTCCACCTCGATGCCCGCCTGGCCGGTGTAGGCCTGGATGATCGGCAGGAAGGAGGCGGTGGCAAGGGCCGGCGCCTCGTCGGTATAGGTGTAGATGATGGCGTCGTCGGTCACCAGGAGGTTCTCCGTTCGCGGGGTCTATTTGTCTCGATACCAAGATACCTGAGCCGCTCTCGCCGTGTGGGCCGCACCCCCCGGTCACAGCATCCGGAAGACGCTCGCGTTGCGGCCGTGAGCGAAATGTTCGGCGGAAACGTGTTCCTCCGCGCGGGAGGGGTTAGCCTGGGATCATGTCCGAACTGCGCATGGTCGAACTCTCCGCTGCGACGATCGTCGCTGTGAACAACCTGTCGCTCAAGCCCGGACAGGAGCAGTTCCTCGCCCCCGTCTCCTACGGGATAGCGGCCACCGTCATCAACCCGCAGACTTCCTGGCAGCGGGTGATCCTCGATCGCAACGAGGTCGTGGGGTTCGTCAGCGCGAACTTCGACGACGAGGCCCCGGAAGACCACTTCCGCTCGGTGCTCTGGCGCATCAACGTGGACGCCGACGACCAGGGTCGCGGCGTCGGGCGCTTCGCGGTCGAATCGCTCATCGACGAGGCGCGCCGCCGCGAGGTCGACCACGTGAACGTGATCTACGAGGCGGGCGACGGCGGACCCGAGAACTTCTTCCACCGCGTCGGCTTCACGCCGGTCGGCGAGACGGCATACGGCGAGATCATCGCCGAGATCCGCGTCACACCCTGAGACCGGCGGCGGGGTCTCGAATCCCCTCCCCCATCGAGACTCCGTCGCCTTTCATCGACCATCGGCGGGACCGCTCCCACGCCGATCATCACGAATATGTTGCGAGCGACCACAAAAAGCTTGCGCTCCTCTCCACGCCGTGCGTATCATCGCTCCAGAGGCGTTAGCGAAACGCTTCGACAGCTTCCCCGCACGACGACGATGGAGTCACGATGACGACGATCCATGAGGTGGCCGAGGCCGCCGGCGTGTCGATCAGCACCGTCTCCTACGCGCTCAGCGGCAAGCGGCCGGTGTCCGAGAAGACCCGCGTCCGCATCGAGGACGCCGTGCGCGTGCTCGGCTACGAGCCGGATGCCGGAGCCAGGATGCTGGCGGGAAGGCGCACGCACATCTTCGCGCTGACGGAGCCGCTGCGCGCCGACACGCACGCTCCGACGCACATGGCCTTCGTGCTGGCCACCGCGGTGGCCGCGCGACAGCGCGGATACGACATCCTGCTGCTGACGGACGAGCAGGCCTCCGAGGGCATGAACCGTGTCGCAGCCAGCAACCTCGTCGACGCGATCCTCGTGCTCGATGTCGCTCCGGACGACGAGCGTGCTGCGATCGCGCGCACCGTGCGCACCCCCACCGTGTTCATCGGCATCCCCGACGACCAGGAGGGGCTGACCTGCGTCGACCTCGACTTCGAGGCGGCCGGACACCTCGCCGTGGATCGCCTCGCCGACGCCGGGCACACCCGCATCACCCTGCTCGGGCAGACGGAGGTCTCCTACCGGAAGTCGAACTTCCCTCGGCGGCTGCTCCACGGCGTCCAGGATCGGGCCGTCGAGCGCGGCGTCGGCCTGGACTGGGTCACCACCGGCACATCGGCCACCGACACCGCCGCCGTGCGGGCGGCCGCCGAGGCCGCGATCGCACGCGGCGACCGGGCCTTCATCGTGCACGCCGTCGACGATGTGCACGCGGCGCTCCTGGCGGTCCTCGATGAACGCGGCCTTCGGGTCGGCGAAGACGTCTCCGTCATCTCCGCGGCCGCTTCCTTCGACACGACCACCCTGCCGGTCCCGGTCGACACCATCCCGCTCGTGCCGCAGCAGTCCTGCGAGCTCGCCGTCGACCTCGCGGTGCGCCGCCTGGAAGAGGCGGACGTGCGGCCCGGCATCCATCTCATCCCGCCCGAATACCGCTCCGTCGGATCCGTCGCCCTTCGGGGCTGACGTCTGCCGAAGCTCCGCTTCCGCCTGCGCGTTGTCGAAACGCTTCGACGATTCGCTCCCCCACAACTGAACACCCGACCCAGAGAAGTGTCCGGCCCGATGGGCCACCGAGAAAGGAGTGCCGACGATGGCACGCAACATCCGCAGGACGAAGGCGCTGGCCGTGTTGGCCGCGCTCACCGCGACGGGGATCGCTCTGAGCGGCTGCTCAGCCGGCTCCGGCGATGACGGCGGCGACGGGAAGACCCTCAAGCTCTGGCACTACGAGGGCGCGGACAGCGCGATGGGCAAGGCGTGGGCCGAGGCCATCAAGGTCTTCGAGGAGGAGACCGGTGCGAAGGTCGAGTTCGAGGAGAAGTCCTTCGAGCAGATCCAGAAGACCGCCAGCCAGGTGCTCGACACGGATGCCGCACCGGATCTGATGGAGTTCAACAAGGGCAACGCGACGGCGGGCTTCCTCGCATCGACCGGGCTGATCACGGACATCTCGGATGCCGTCGAGGAGTACGGCTGGGACGAGAAGCTCGCACCCTCGCTGCAGACGACGGCCAAGTACTCCGAGGACGGCGTCATGGGCGGCGACACCTGGTTCGGCGTGCCGAACTACGGCGAGTTCGTCGGTGTCTACTACAACCAGGACGCGTTCGCGGCGGCGGGGCTCGAGATCCCCACCACCTACGACGAGTTCGTCGACGTGCTCGACGCGTTCGTCGCGAAGGGGATCACGCCGCTGGCCGAGGCCGGTGCTGAGTACCCCCTCGGGCAGCTCTGGTACCAGCTCGCGCTCCTCGAAGGCGACCGCGGCTTCGTCGACGACTACCAGCTCTACAAGGAGCCGGTCGACTGGAAGGGTCCCGAGGTCACCTCCGCGACCGAGACGCTGAAGGAGTACGTCGACAAGGGCTACATCGCCTCCGACGTCTCCTCGGTCAAGGCCGAGGACGCCGGTGTCTCGTTCATCAACGGCACCTCGCCGATCTTCGTCTCGGGATCCTGGTGGTTCGGCCGCTTCGCGGCGGAGGCCACGGGCTTCGACTGGACGATGACGGCGTTCCCGGGTGCGGACCTCTCGCTGGGCTCCTCGGGCAACCTCTGGGTGGTCCCGGAGAACGCCGCCAACAAGGAGCTCGCCTACGAGTTCATCGACATCACGATGCGGCCCGAGATCCAGGCGATCATCGGCAACAACGGCGGCCTGCCCGTCGCTGCAGACACCGCCGACATCACGGACGAGAAGAGCGCCGCGCTCATCGAGACGTTCAACGGCGTGCTCGACGCGGATGGTCTGTCGTTCTACCCGGACTGGCCCGCCCCCGGCTTCTACGACGTGATCGTCCAGGAGCTCCAGGGTCTCATCACGGGCTCGCAGGACGTGAAGACGACGAACACCAACCTCGGTGAGCAGTACGACGAAGGCACCGCCGAATTCCGTTGATCCGACCGCGGGGGCGGCATCCGCAGGATCGCCGCCCCCGCCTCCACCTGGAGATGAACATGTCGCTCGCCACTCGCGAGGGCCGCCGCCAGAAGCTGCCGCCCGAACAGCCGTCCATCCCGCAGCGCAGCGGCGGGACCGGCGCCTACTGGATGTACCTGCTTCCCGGATTCGCTCTGCTGCTCGTCGTCGTCATCGTCCCGCTCATCTGGAACGTGTACCTCACCTTCACCAAGTGGAAGGGCGTGCGCACGCCGGAGTTCATCGGGCTGGAGAACTGGCAGAAGATCCTCACCGACAGCGACTTCTGGACGTCGTTCACGAACTCCGTGTGGATGATCCTCGCGATGGTCGTGGTCCCCACGATCGTCGGACTCGTGGTCGCCGCACTGCTGTTCGACGTCGTCGGCCGCAAGTTCGGCGGCAAGGTCGGCAGCTTCCTGCGGGCCACCTACTACCTCCCGCAGATCCTCCCGATCGCCGTCGCGGGCATCGTGATCGGCTGGATCGTGCGCCCGGGCGGAGACGGTGCGCTCAACCAGATCCTCGGCGCCTTCGGGCTGCCCTCCTACGACTGGCTGGGCCAGATGCCCTCGGCGCTCATCGTGCTCATGCTCGTCATGGTGTGGGTGCAGCTCGGCTACCCGGTCGTCGTGTTCATGGCAGCGCTGCAGCGAGTGGATCCGGAGCTCTACGAGGCCGCGGAGCTCGACGGAGCGAACTGGCTGCAGCGGTTCACCGCCATCACGATGAGCATCATCCGCCCGGAGATCTTCGTCGTGACCCTGACCTGCACGATCGCCGCCCTCAAAGTGTTCGGCCCCGTCTACATCATCACGCGCGGCGGACCCGCGGGCGCGACGCTCGTGCCCGCCTACTACGCGTACCAGGAGTTCTTCACGAAGCGGAACGTCGGCTACGGCGCGACGATCGCCACCGTGCTCACCATCGTCGTGGTCATCGTGTCGATCGTGTTCATCCGCGTGCAGAACTCGCTCGAGCGCAAGGAAAGGGCGGGACTGTGATGCACGCCACCACTGCCATCGTCACCGGCAAGGCCCCGAAGAGCCGTCCGCGCGGCGGCATGACCAAGAAGCGGCCCGTCGACTGGCTGCTGCTCGCCCTGGTCGTCGTCGGCGCGCTGCTCGTCATCGCCCCCTTCTACCTCGTCCTGGTGAACTCCTTCAAGTCGCCTGTCGACTACGCGACATCCGGCCCGCTCGCCTTCCCCGAGACGCTCGACTTCGGCGGCATCGTCAAGTTCTGGGAGCGGGTGAACTTCCCCGAGAAGGTGTGGAACTCCATCTTCATCTCCGGCATCGTCGCGGTCCTGGCGGTCGTGATCTCGATGCTCAACGCCTTCGCGATCGGCATCGGCCGCATCCGCGGACGCAGCTGGATCGTGCTGCTGTTCCTGATGGCCAACCTGCTGCCGCAGGAGGCTCTCCTCTACCCGCTCTACTACATGTTCAAGTCGGTCGGCCTGTACGACAACGTGTGGGCGGTGATCATCGTGTTCACGGTGATCCAGGCAGCCTTCGGCACGTACCTGCTGTCGTCGGTCTACGGCACGTTCCCCAAGGAGATCCTCGAGGCCGCCTCGCTCGACGGCGCGACCCGCTGGCAGATCCTGTGGCGGGTCATCTTCCCGATCAGCCGTCCGACCCTGTCGGTGCTGCTCATCTTCTTCTTCATCTGGACGTGGAACGAGTTCCTCATCCCGCTGACGTTCCTCGCCTCGAACGCGAACCAGACGGTCCCGGTCGCGATCAGCGTGCTGCAGGGCGACCGACTCATGGACGTCACCACCACGAGCGCGTCGGCCCTTCTCGGCATCATCCCCACGCTCATCTTCTTCCTCATCTTCCAGCGCACGCTGACACGCGGCATCACGGCAGGAGCAGTCAAGTAATGAAGTTCACCGACGGGTTCTGGCAGCTTCGTCCCGGCGTCACTGCGCTGCACGCGCAGGAGGCGTACGACATCGTGGAGACGGACGACACCCCCGATGGCCCCGGCATCGTCATCACCGCTCCGACGATGGTGATCGCCAAGCGCGGCGATGTGCTCAACCGCGCCGTGCTGACCACGACGCTCTCCTCCCCTGCCGAGGGGGTGATCCGCGTGCGGATCGCGCATCACTCCGGCGGCCGATGGCACGGCGGGTTCACGCTCCCCGGAGCGGCGGCCAGCACGGCATCCGTCGCTGTCTCGGATGCCGGCGGCGTCGTGGACGCCGGCGCGCTCGTGGCCCGCATCGCACCCGGCGCTCCGTGGAACCTGTCGTTCGAGGTCGACGGCCGTCGGGTCACCGGCAGCGGACACAAGGCGCAGGGGTACATCCAGCTCGCCCCAGCAGCCCAGGTCGATCAGGGCATCGTGTCCAACGCACGCCAGGGCGGGACCGCACCGGCCGCGACCGCCTTCGTCCACGAGCAGCTCGACCTCGGCGTCGGCGAGCACATCTACGGACTCGGCGAGCGCTTCGGCCCTCTGGTCAAGAACGGCCAGACCGTCGACATCTGGAACGCCGACGGCGGGACCTCGAGCGAACAGGCCTACAAGAACGTGCCGTTCCACCTCTCCGATCGCGGATACGGCGTCCTGGTGAACGACCCGGGCCACGTCTCCTACGAGATCGGCTCCGAGGCCGTCGAACGCGTGCAGTTCTCGGTGTCGGGCGAGGTGCTGGAGTACTTCGTGATCGCCGGACCGACCCCCAAGGACGTGATCGGACGCTACACGGCGCTCACCGGTCGGCCGCCGATCGTGCCGGCCTGGTCGTACGGACTCTGGCTCTCGACGAGCTTCACGACCGACTACGACGAGCAGACCGTGAACTCGTTCATCGATGAGATGGCCGCCCGTGAGCTGCCGGTGTCGGTCTTCCACTTCGACTGCTTCTGGATGCGCGAGTTCAACTGGTGCGACTTCGAGTGGGACCCGCGGGTCTTCCCCGACCCGGAGGGCATGCTCGGGCGCCTGCACGACAAGGACCTCCGCGTCTGCGTGTGGATCAACCCGTACATCGCGCAGCGCTCGGCACTCTTCCGTGAAGCGGCGGATCAGGGTTTCCTCGTGAAGCGGGCAGACGGATCCGTCTGGCAGTGGGACCTCTGGCAGGCGGGCATGGGGCTCGTCGACTTCACGAATCCCGACGCCACGGCCTGGTACCAGTCGAAGCTCCGCGCGCTGATCGACCAGGGGGTCGACTGCTTCAAGACGGACTTCGGCGAGCGCATCCCCACCGACGTCGTCTGGGCGGACGGCTCCGACCCCGAGCGCATGCACAACCTCTACACGGAGCTCTATAACCGCGCCGTGTTCGAGGTGCTCACCGACGCCCGCGGCGAGGGCGAAGCGGTGCTGTTCGCGCGGTCGGCGACCGCGGGAGGGCAGAGCATGCCCGTGCACTGGGGCGGCGACTCGACCTCGACGTTCACGTCGATGGCCGAGACCCTGCGTGGCGGCCTGTCGCTCGCGCTGAGCGGCTTCGCGTTCTGGAGCCATGACATCGGCGGGTTCGAGGGCACGCCGGATGCCGCCGTGTTCAAGCGCTGGACCGCGTTCGGGCTGCTCGGCTCGCATTCGCGCTTCCACGGGTCAAGTTCGTACCGCGTGCCGTGGGCGTTCGACGACGAGGCCGTCGAGGTGACGCGTCGGTTCACGCATCTGAAGATGCGACTCATGCCGTACCTCTACCAGCAGGGTCTGGATGCCGCGGCGTCGGGTACTCCGTTGATGCGGCCGATGATGATGGAGTTCCCGGACGACCCGGCCACCGCCTACCTCGACCGGCAGTACATGCTGGGGTCAAGCCTGCTGGTGGCCCCGGTGTTCTCGACGGACGGGTCCGTCGACTTCTACCTGCCGTCGGGCGAGTGGACGTCGCTGCTCACCGGCGAGACCGTCACCGGCGGCTCGTGGCGGCGGGAGACCCACGGCTTCGATTCCCTGCCGCTGTACGTGCGCCCGGGGACGGCACTCCCCTGGGGCGCCCGCATCGACAGCCCTGAGTACGATTACCACGACGGACTGCAGCTGCGGGTCTTCGCCGGCGGCGCGGGAGCCGCCTCGGTGACCGTGACCAGCCCCGACGGACGCGCCATCACCTACGACGTCGACCTCGAGGAGATCACCGGATGACCACCCCGCTCACCCCGCGCGACGACTACCGGGGCTCCGGTCTCGTCTTCCCCGAGGGATTCACGTTCGGCTCCGCCACGGCCTCGTACCAGATCGAAGGCGCGGCGGCCGAGGACGGGCGCACCCCGTCGATCTGGGACACCTTCAGCAAGACGCCGGGGCGGGTCTGGAACGGCGACACGGGCGACGTCGCGTGCGATCACTACCATCGTGTCGACGAGGACCTCGATCTGATGAAGGATCTGGGCTTGCACGCCTACCGCTTCTCGATCGCGTGGCCGCGCATCGTGCCGACGGCTTCCGGCGAAGTCAACCAGGCGGGGGTCGACTTCTACTCGCGCCTCGTCGACGGTCTGCTCGAGCGCGAGATCCGCCCGGTGGCGACCCTGTACCACTGGGATCTGCCCCAGTACCTGGAGGACGCCGGCGGCTGGACCTCCCGCGCGACCACCGACGCGTTCGAGCGCTACGCCGAGATCATGGGTGCCGCGCTGGGCGACCGCGTGCACACCTGGACCACGCTCAACGAGCCGTGGTGCTCGGCCTACCTCGGCTACGGGCAGGGCGGGCACGCGCCTGGTCGGCATGAGCCGGCGTCGGCGCTGGCGGCGGTGCATCACCTGAACCTCGCCCACGGGCGTGCGATCCAGGCGCTGCGGGCGACGTCGAGCGGCGATCCCGATTACTCCGTGACCCTCAACTTCCACGTCCTGCGCGGGCAGGGCGACGGCGCCACTGAGGCCGTGCGGCGCATCGACGCTCTGGCGAACCGCGCCTTCACCGGGCCGATGCTGCGCGGCGAGTACCCGGCCGATCTGCTGGCCGACACGGCATCCGTCACCGACTGGGACTTCGTGCAGCAGGACGACCTCGCCACGATCGAGCAGCCGATCGACGTGCTCGGCGTGAACTACTACTCGACCGCGACCGTGCGGCTCTGGGACGGCATCTCGGAGAAGCAGCAGAACGACGGCCACAAGGGCGCCGAGGGCGGCACGGCCTGGCCGGGAAGCGACGGCGTCGTGGAGTTCGTGGAGCAGCCGGGACCGTACACGGCGATGGGCTGGAACATCGCGCCCGAGGGACTCGAGGAGCTGCTCGTGTCGCTGTCGGAGCAGTTCCCGGAGCAGGCACTCATGGTGACGGAGAACGGCGCCGCCTTCGACGACGAGGTCGCGGAGGACGGCTCCATCCCCGACCCGGAGCGCACCGACTACCTTCGTCGGCACTTCACCGCCGCGCATCGCGCGCTCGAACGCGGAGTCGACCTGCGCGGCTATTTCGTGTGGTCGCTGCTCGACAACTTCGAGTGGGGGTACGGCTACGCCAAGCGTTTCGGGATCGTGCGGGTCGACTTCGACACGCTCGAGCGCACCGTGAAGGATTCCGGGCACTGGTATCGCGAGCTCGTGCGCACACGGACGGTGGACGCCTAGGACAGGCGTCGGCACTCCCGGCGCGCGGTCAGCTCGGCGGAGCCGTCGACGACCTGACCACGAGTGCTGTGGGGAGCGGCGGCGGGGATTCCGCGTCCTCTTCCCGCAGCAGGGCGAGCAGGGCCTTCACCGCCGCCTCCCCCTTGGCATCGATGTCCTGGCGCACGGTCGTCAGCGGCGGAGATACGCGCGCCGCGAGCGGATTGTCGTCGAAACCGACCACGGACAGCTGCTCGGGCACGCGGATTCCCCGGTCCCGAGCCCGCTCCATCACCTCGAGCGCCGCGAGATCGGAGAAGGCCAGGACGGCGGTCGGCGGATGATCGAGCATCCGATCGATTCGCTCTCGCAGGACGGCGTCGATATCGAGGGCAGGCGTGCCGACCAGCGTGGGGACGATTCCGGCCTCGTCGAGTGCCCGCATCCATCCGTCCATCCGTGCCGCGATGGTGGTCGAAGCGGTCTCGAGGGAGATCTCGGATGACGGTCGGTTGTCGGTATCGAGAGCATCGACGACCACCGCGATGCGGGAATGCCCCAGCTCGACGAGGTGCCGGGCGGCCTGGTACGCGCCGGCGGCGTTGTCGATGCTGATGTCGGGAACTCCGGGGAGGGGCGAACCCTCGACGTTCACGATCGGCAGCCGACGCTCCCGCAGCGCCGTGTACGCCGACATCGCCGGCGCGCAGGAGTACACGATGGCGCCGTCCATCGCGATGTCTCGTGCCGGAACGACGCCGGATTCTCCGGAGGAGTGCAGCAGGACGAGCGAGTACCCCGCGTCGGCGAGCGATCCCGCGACCGCCCGGACGAATCCGACCGCCACGTCATCGGTGAAGGCGTCTCGCGGCGAGTTCGTCAGGACCATTCCGATGACCCCTGTGCGTCCGCGTGCGAGAGCGCGCGCCGCCGGATCCGGACCCGCGTATCCGAGCTCGTCCGCGGCGCTCAGGATCCTGGCGCGAAGATCTTCGGAGAGCTGGTCGGGTCGGGAGAAGGCGTTCGAGACGGTCATGCGGCTGACCCCCACGTGCTCCGCGATCGTCTTCAGCGTCACCCGTCCCACCTCGACCACCTCCGCCCCCATTCTGCCCGACGGCAGAACGGAGTCGGGGATCAGCACGGATCGGGGACGCTCGACGCGGTGACCGGGCGCGGCGGAGGCTCGACGGCCTCGGCGAGGCGTCGGATGCCGCGTGCCACTTTCGCGCGCACGCGTGCGCGCCATTCCTCCCTCGCGCGTGCGGCGAAGACCCGGTCCCGCGCACGCATCGCATCGAGGCGTCGCTGGGTATGCGGGTCGCGTGATGTGGTCCGGCGTTCGGCCTGGACGAGCGCCGCGATCATCTGGTGTTCCATGATCCTGCCTTTCTGTATCGGTACAGAAGAGGCTACTATACCGGTACAGAGATCGCCAGTGCTTTCTCGAGATCGATGGTCGCCGGCGAGCCGCCAGTCAGCTGCGGTCGTCCGGCTTCCCAGGGCGGCGGCGCGACGTCCATGCTGAGAGAGCGGATGCCGCCACTCCCGCCGCCCGATCGATCGCCTCGGCCGAGCGGCTCAACACGTCCTGCGCCGCGTCCTGCCACGCGGGGATCGTGGTCGCCTCCCCCGCCTGCACCTTCGCCGCGTGCTCTGCCGCCTCGAAGGCGCGCTCGAGCTCTGCCACGGCGTCCCGGTACGCGCCGAATGCGGCCGGCGTGACCCTGCCGGTCGCGGCCCGTCGCATCTCCTTCGCATGGTCCGCCGCACGCAGATACGCGGCCGTCTCCGGTCGTTTGACGTCGGTCATCGCCGGATACCCGATCTGCAGAGCCGGGTCGGTCTCGTAGCGCATCCATCGTGCGATCACCGAGTCGTGCTCGGCCTGCAGACGTTCGAGCGGACGAGGAGCGGATGCCGCAGGGATCGCCGCCCGCGCCGCATTCAGCCGCACCTGACGGGCGCGCACGTCGGCCGCGGCGGCCTTCGCGTCGCGCTCTCTCTCACGCAGCATCCGTCGTGCCGCGGCGACCTGCTCCGCCGATGCGCGCTGAGCGGCGCGCTCGGCCGAGATCCGCGTCAGGTCGGCCCGTGCGATCTTCCATGCCGTCCGTCGCTCCGCCGCGACCTGCTGCGCTGACCGGAGGTCATGACGCGCCGCATCGACGGCGAGGCGCCTGCCACTGACTGTGCTGTTGCGTCGGTTCACACCGATCACCCCCACTGTCCCCACGGCGACCGCGGAAGGCGCGATCCACCACCACTCGGCGACGAGCAGCAAGGGGTCCATCCTTCGATGCTACCCAGGGGCAGGTTGCGGCACGCGGGCCCGGGCGCCTTCTGCGGCCGATTCCCACCTCGGGGCGGCGGCGGCGGCCTGCGGGCTGGGGCAGCAGGTTCTGCGGCAGATCCCCCTTTTGCGGCCAGGTGCGCGCGATGTGGCCGCAGAAGTTGGAGATGGCCGCAAGAGTTAAGACCGATTCCGTCCTGCACAATCAGAGATTCGGACGGGTTCTCCCCCACCACCGATCGTCACCGATCGCAGTGCCATGTGGACGTCACCGCGCAGGAGCATTCTGGGGCGATGGAACTGACGGAATGGGTCGCCTCGCGGGGCGGTATCGCACATCGGGCGGATGCTGCAGCTCGGGGCTTCTCACCCGATCGGGTCCGCGCGGCGATTCGGGCGGGCGCCGTGCGCCGCATCCGAGCGCGATGGATTGCACTCCCCGATGCACCCGCCGATCTGACCGCGGCGGCAACGGCATCCGCTCGTCTGACCTGCATCTCGCTCGCGCGACATCGCAGCTGGTGGGTTCCCGATGGGGCCGCATCACGGCTCCACCTGCAGGTCGGCCCCAACGCGCACAAGCATCCCGACGATGCCGTCCTGCATTGGGCTACGCCGCTCGTGGATCGCGGACCTCGAGCGCTCACGGCATCCGTCGAGGATGCGCTCGCGCATATCGCGCGGTGCTTCGATCATGAGGATGCGCTCTCGATCTGGGACTCCGCGATCAGGGTGGAGTCACTCGACCTCGAATCCCTGCGCGCGGTGCGATGGCCGAGCAGTGCCTCGCGCGAACTCGCGGGGACCGTGCGCGGACTGTCGGATTCGGGGATCGAGACTCTGTTCGTCGTGCGGCTGAGTTCATGGGGCATACCGCTGCGCCAGCAGATCGTCCTCGCCCGACATCCGGTCGATGTCGTGCTCGGCACCCACCTCGTCGTGCAGATCGACGGCTTCGCACACCACTCCTCCGCCGCCGAGCGCGGGCGGGATGTGGCCCACGATGCAGAACTCCGCCTGCGGGGCTACACGGTGTTGAGGTTCACGTACGCTCAGATCGTTCACGGATGGGACCGCGTCGAGGCGACGATCTCCGCTGCGATCGCGCGCGGACTGCACCTGGCTCCGGCATCACGAGCGCGGCGAGCATGACCGCGCCCTCCATGTTCCGCGGCAGATCCGAACTTCTGCGGCCACATCGCTCGGATGTGGCCGCAGAAGTGGGAGATGGCCGCAGGAATTGCCGCGGCCCGGAGCCGGACCGGCTAGACCGGCTAGACCGGCTAGACCAGGGTCCCTTGCCACGCCGCGTGCAGCTGCGCGAACTTGCCCGTGCCGCCGATGAGCGCCGCCGGGGCGTCGTCCTCGATGATCCGCCCGTGCTCCATCACCAGCACCCGGTCGGCGATCGCGACCGTCGAGAGCCGGTGCGCGATGATGATCGCGGTGCGGTCCTTGAGCAGGGTCTGCAGCGCGTCCTGGATCAAGCGCTCCGACGGGATGTCCAGCGAGGCCGTGGCCTCGTCGAGGATCAGCACCGCCGGATCGGCGAGGAACGCCCGAGCGAAGGAGATCAGCTGGCGCTGACCCGCCGAGACGCGGCCGCCGCGCTTGTTGACGTCGGAGCCGTAGCCGTCGGGCAGCGACGAGATGAACTCGTCCGCACCGACAGCGCGTGCCGCCGCTCGGATCTCGTCGAGCGTCGCGTCGGGCTTGCCCAGAGCGATGTTGTCGGCGACCGTCCCGCTGAACAGGTAGGCCTCCTGCGTGACCATGACGATCGCGCGGCGCAGGTCCTTCGGGTGCAGCGAGCGCAGGTCGACGCCGTCGAGCGTCACATGCCCCTCCGACGGGTCGTAGAAACGCGAGATGAGCTTGGCGAGGGTGGACTTTCCCGCACCCGTCGTGCCGACGAGCGCGATCGTCTGACCCGCGGGGATGTCGAGCGAGAAGTTCGGGAGAATGGTCTTCTCGCCGTTGTAGCCGAAGGTCACCTCGTCGAACGTCACATGCCCGCGGGACTCCCACAGGTCGACGGGCTTCTCGGGGTCCGGAACCGTCGGCACCTCCTCGAGCACGCCCGACACCTTCTCCAACGCGGCCGTGGCCGACTGGTAGGAGTTCAGGAACATCGCGATCTCCTGCATGGGCGCGAAGAAGTTGCGCACGTACAGCACGGCCGACAGCAGCACGCCCACGGTGAGTGCTCCGTCGGAGACGCGGATGCCGCCCCAGAGCACCACGATGCCCAGGACCAGAGCTGCGACGCCCATGAGTCCGGGCTCGAACGTGCCGAACAGCAGCATCGACCGGCGGTTGACGTCGCGGTAGTCGCCGGCGACGTCCTGGAACGCCTTGTCGTTGCGCGGCTCCTTGCGGAACGCCTTCACGGCGCGGATGCCGGTCATCGTCTCGACGAACTGCACGATCACCTTCGCGCTGATGACGCGCGATTCGCGGTAGACCAGCTGCGAGCGCGAGTAGAACCAGCGCATCAGGAAGAACAGCGGGATGCCGCCGATCGCGAGGATCAGGCCCGACTGCCAGTCCCAGAAGCACAGGGCGATGAACGTGAAGAGGCCGAAGAGCACGCCGGAGACGAGCTCGTTCAGCCCGCCGTCGAGCAGCTCCTTGATCGAGTCGAGGTCACTGGTCTGGCGCGAGATGATGCGACCGGACGTGTACGACTCGTGGAACTCCAGGCTCAGGCGCTGAGTGTGCAGGAAGATGCGCTTGCGCAGATCGAGCAGCACGGCCTGCGTGAGCTTGGCGGCGATGATCACGTACCACGCGATCAGGATCGACGCGAACAGGCCCGCGAGCAGGTAGATGCCGCCGACCATGAAGGTCGGCATCCAATCGGCGTCGTTCAGCACCGCAGGGAGGGCACGGTCGAGTCCGATGCTGATCAGGATCGGACCGGCGACCTGCAGAGCGGTCGAGACCACCAGCACCGCGGCGGCCAGCACGATCTGCGGCTTCAGCGGGCGCACCAGCGATCCGAGCAGACGCAGGGACCGACGACGGATCTCCTTGCTCTCCTCGCGGGTGTACTGAGAACGATCCTCGTTCTGCGTTCCGGTGACGGCGGAGCTCATCGCTGCACCTCCTTGTCCATTTCGGTTGCTGAGCCCGACGAAGCATCATCGGAAGCCGACATCCTGAGGCCTTCGCGGACCTCTTCGTCGACCTCGCGCTCTTCGTCGCGGATGATCGGGATCGATCCTGTGCGCGCTGCTTCCTCCGCCTCCAAGCTGGAGATGACGTGACGGTAGTGGCGGCTCGTCTTCAGCAGTTCCGAGTGGGTGCCCACGGCCGTCACCCGCCCGGCTTCGAGCAGAGCGACGCGATCGGCGAGCGCGACCGTCGAGGGACGATGCGCCACGATCATCGCCGTGGTGTCGGCGAGGACATGCCGGAGCGCCTCTTCCACGAGCGCCTCGGTGTCCACGTCGAGTGCGGACAGCGGATCGTCGAGCACGAGCACCTTCGGCTTCGCCGCCACTGCACGGGCGAGGGCGAGCCGCTGACGCTGGCCACCGGAGAGGCTGAGCCCCTCCTCGCCGATCACGGTGTCGACGCCGTCGGGCAAGGAGTCCACGAATGCCGCCTGGGCGACATCCAGCGCTTCGCGCAGCGCGCGTTCGCCCTCTTCGCTGTGCACGTCGAGGTCGGCGCGGCCGAGGAGCACGTTCTCGCGAACGGTCGCCGAGAAGAGCGTCGCGTCCTCGAAAGCCATGGCGATGTGCTGCCGCAGCTCGGCGAGCGGAAGATCGCGCACGTCGACGCCGTCGAGCGTGACTCTGCCGCCGGTCACGTCGTACAGACGCGTGGGCAGGGTCGTCAGCGTCGTCTTGCCGCTGCCGGTGAGACCGACCAGCGCCATCGTCTCGCCCGGGCGCAGCACCAGGTCGATGCCGTCGAGCAGGTCGCGTTCGTGCGCACCCGCGTCCTGGTAGCGGAAGTGCGCCGCCTCGAAGGCGAGCTCACCGCGCGGGTTCTCGATGTGCACCGGGTTCTCCGGGTCGGTGATCGTATTGATCTCGGAGAAGATGTCGAACACGCGGTCGGTCGCCGTGCGGGCGTCGAGCATGAACGAGAACAGGAACCCGATGGACTCGATCGGCCAGCGCAGCACCACGGCCATGGCGAAGAACGCGAACAGCTGAGCCTCATCGATGGCGCCCTGCGAGATCAGCCAGATTCCGGACATCAGGCTGACACCGAAGGCGATCTGGGGCATCAGGTCGAGCCAGAACCAGATCGACGAGATCGCACGGGCCTTGCTCATCTCGGTCTCGCGCAGCGTCTCAGCCTGGCGGCTGAAGCGGCTCAGGGCGTGCTTGCCGCGCCCGAAGGCCTTCAGCACACGGATGCCGTGGACACTCTCCTCGACGCTGGTCGCCAGGTCGCCTGCCTGATCCTGGCTGCGACGGGTGAGCGCGCCGTAGCGCTTCTCGAACAGGTATCCGCGCACCCACAGCGGGATGGCGGTGACGAGGAAGATGGTGCCGAGCAGCCAGTGCCAGCGGAAGAGCAGCACCGATCCGATGGCGATCGTGAGGATGTTCACGACGAGCAGCACGAGGCCGAACGCGAGCCAGCGGCGGATGAGTCCGATGTCCTGCATCATGCGGCTGAGCAGCTGACCCGACTGCCAGCGGTCGTGGAACGAGACCGGCAGAGTCTGCAGGCGCGAGTAGAGCGTCGTGCGCATCTGGTACTCGACCTCGGTGGCCGGGTTCAGCACGAACTGCCGGCGCAGCCACACCATCACGGCCTCGCCAAGGGCGAGGGCGAAGACGATGAGCGCACCGAAGACGATGACGCTGATCTCGCCGGACCGCACGGGTCCGCCGATGATCTGCTCGAGGACGATCGGGATCATGAGAGCGATGATCGCGGCGATGAGCGCGCTGGCGGCACCGCCGGCGAGTCGCCAGATGACCGGCTTCACGAAGGGCTTCAGGCGCCACAGTGCGGCCGGAGTGGAGAGGGTGGAAGAGGGCGAGGTGTTCTGCGAGGAAGGCGAGGAAGACATGTCTCTCAGATGAGTTTCGTATGGAAAAAACAGTTGCGGAGGGGACGGATGGCAGCGCGGACTCTCCGAGTCCGGCATCCGTTGCGAGAGAGGCGGCTCTAGATGAGCGGACGCACCGGGGTCGAGCCGAGAGCGTCGATCCGCACAGCGGCGATCGTGGTCATGATGTCCTCCTCAGGGGCTCGGCGGCGTCGCCCGGTCGGCGCGACAGCCCACCAGCCTATTGCTGTGAACCAGCTGGACGCAAGAGTCATTCCCGATTCGCGGTTCGACTCTCGGCAGACACCGTCAGTGGCGCCCGGTGCGCCCCAGCTCTGCCAGCAGAAGGCGCTTCAGGTTGAGGCCGAGCACGGCGAGGATGTCGTCCTCGCCCCATCCGCGCCGCAGCAGCGCCTCGGTGACGAGCGGCAGCCCGGTCGGACCTTCGAGTCCCGGGATGTAGCAGTCGACCGGCACGCCTTCGACCAGCTCCTCCACACAGCACGGCGCCGTCGTGTCTTCGAGTACCTCGCGGACGAAGTCGGGGCCCATGCCGACATGCTCGATGCCGGCGACCGAGACGACGTGCTCGAGGTGGTCGACGACCGTGTCGAGCGTGTGGGTGTCGGCGTGCAGGTAGGAGGCGAAGAAGTTGACGCAGACCACACCGCCGCCGGCCGCGATCCCGGCGATCTGCTCGTCGGTGAGGTTGCGATGGTGGTCGAACAGCGCTCGCGCCGAGGAATGGGACGCGATGACGGGGCGGGTGGCGAGCTCCAGCACATGATCGACGCCGGCGGCGCCGAGGTGGCTCACGTCGAAGATCATCCCCATCCGCTCCATCTCGGCGAAGGCGCGGATCCCGGGACGCGTGAGCCTGCTCCCCGCGGCATCCTCTCCGCTGCCGTCGGCGAATGCGCTGCGCCCGAAGTGGGCGACCGAGCCCACGCGCACGCCGAGGCGGTGCACGGTCTCGAGCAGTTCGACGTCTTCGGCGATACCCGGCATGCCCTCGAGTGCGAGCACGAGCGCGATGCGCCCTTCGGCGATCACACGTTCGATGTCGTCGCCTGTGACGCAGAGCGTCACGGCATCCGCGTTCCCCTCGGCGAGGCGGTGTGCGGCCTCGATCATCCGCAGCGTGCGTCGCAGGGCGCCTTCGGGGCGATAGAACTCGTCGATGAAGACGGGGAGGATCTGGAGATCGACACCGCCGGCCTGCAGCTGCGGAAGCCACTGCCTGCGGAAGAACGACGCCCACTCGTCCGACGGCCGAGTCGCGACCGCGCAGAGCAGGTCATTGTGCGCGTCGGCGACGAGGGCGCTGCGGTGCAGCGCGGCTGCTCGGTTATCGGTCATGCGCCCATCCTGCCGCCCCGGGCCGCCCGATCCGGGCATATCGCCCGAACGGCGCGAGAAGTAACGTGATCGTCACGCAGATCTCAGCGTGCGGAGGACTCTCGGGCCAGCAGGCTCTCCTTCACCGGGAGCCCCCATGCGAAGCCGCCGAGGGTGCCGTCGGTGCGCAGCACCCGGTGGCACGGCACGAACAGCGCCGGTGCGTTGCGCGCGCAGATGGATGCCGCGGCCCGCACGGCACGCGGGTTGCCCAATCGTGCCGCGAACGAGGTGTAGGTCAGGGGCTCCCCCGCGTCGATCGCCCGCAGCTCGGCCCAGCCGGCGAGCTGCAGCGCCGTTCCGGTCTGCTTCACGGCGACCGCGTCGATCGCGGAGAGGTCCCCCGCATAGTAGGCGAGGGCCGCAGCGGCGGCATCCGTCTCTCCCTCGCGGATCGCTTCCGGGCGGGCGGAGGCTGCCAGCCGGCCGACGATCGCGTCGGCGTCGGTCGTCCAGCCGGACGAGAGCACGCGCTGCCGGTCATCGACGAGGATCGTGAAGGCGCCGTCGGCGGTGTCGATTGTCTGGATGATGGCGGTCATGATGTCTCCTTCGAAGTGACGGTTCGGGTGATGCGCGCGGGGCGGAGCGGTGCGGCTCGCCAGAGATGCGCGCTCAGGTAGCTGCGCCAGGGGGCGGTGCGCTCCGCCCAGGCGATGAGGGGCTTGGGGTCGCCCGGAAGCCCGGATGCCGCCGCGCCGGCGCGCAGAGCGACGTCTCCCGGCAGCAGGATGTCGGGGTCGCCGAGCACGCGCATGCGCACGTAGTCGGCGGTCCACGGACCGATTCCCGGCATCGCGAGCAGGGCGGCGCGCTGTTCGGCGCCGTCGTCACCGACCGTGAGGCGCAGGGATCCGTCGGCGAGGGCCGCCGCGGCACCGGTGATGGCGCGGATCCGGGCTGCGGGGCCACGGAGCACCTCGGCGCCGCGCTCGGCGATCGCCGCCATCGTCGGGAAGAGCAGGCCGTTCTCCGTGCGCTCCCCCAGCGCCTCGGCGAGTCCGCTGAGCGCGGTGCGTGCGGCCACGACGGTGATCTGCTGGCCGATCATCGCGCGGATCAGCATCTCGTGCGGATCGGCGGATCCCGGCACCCGGATGCCGGGCGTGCGAGCGACCAGCGGCGCGAGCTCGGGATGCGCGGCGAGGGCTTCGTCGATGGCGATCGGATCGGCATCGAGATCGAAGATGCGGCGGACGGTCGCGACGAGCGGTGCGAGGTCGCCGAGCTGGGCGACGCGGGCCCGCAGATGCAGGCGCTCAGCGGCATCCTGACGCACCTCGAACCAGGCCGGCCCTCCGGCCATGCGCAGGTGTCGGGAGAAGGAGGTGGGTGTCGCCTCCTCGACCCCCGGCAGCGCGCGCGCCGTCATCCAGGCGAAGATGCCGCCGGCGTCGAGCGGGCCGCGGTACGGCAGCACGAGGTCGATCACGCCCGGCGCGACCTCGATGCCGGACGACCGGCGGCGCGCCCGCACTTCGCCCGGCGTGAGTCCGAACACCTCGCGGATCGTGTCGTTGCCCTGCCGGATGCTCGCGAAGCCCGCCGAGAACGCGACGTCGGAGATCGGCATGTCGGTTCCGACGAGCAGCATGCGGGCGGTGTGGGCCCGGTGCGCCCTGGCGAGCGCGAGGGGGCCAGCGCCCAGCTCGGCGCTGAGAAGGCGCGTGAGATGGCGCGAGGAGTATCCGAGCCGTGCGGCGAGCCCCGGCACTCCCTCGCGCTCGATCACGCCGACGGCGATCAGACGCATCGCCCTGGCCGCCGTGTCGCCGCGCACATTCCAGGCGGGCGAACCGGGAGCCGCCTCCGGCAGACATCTCTTGCAGGCGCGGTACCCGGCTTCGTGGGCGGCCGCACTCGTCGGATAGAACGTGACGTTCTGCGGTTTCGGCGTGCGTGCGGGGCAGCTCGGCCGGCAGTAGATGCCGGTCGAGCGCACCGCCGTCACGAACTGCCCGTCGAAGCGCGTGTCACGGGCGTTGATCGCCCGATAGCGTTCGTCGAAGTCGGCCAGGGGGAGGCTCATGCCCCCACTCTGTCACGACCCGCCGACATCGACTGGCGGGAATCGGACATCGCTGTGGATGTCCGGGGTCAGTGGAAGAAGTGACGCTCCCCGGTGAAGAACATAGTCACGCCGGCCTTGCGCGCGGCGTCGACGACCTCCTCGTCGCGCACCGAGCCACCCGGCTGCACGATGGCCGTGACACCGGCGTCGATGAGCACCTGAGCGCCGTCCGCGAACGGGAAGAACGCGTCGGATGCCGCGACCGATCCGGCTGCGCGATCTCCCGCACGCTCGACCGCCAGGCGGCACGAGTCGACCCGGTTGACCTGGCCCATGCCGACGCCGACCGTGGCGTTGTCCTTCGCGAGCACGATCGCGTTCGACTTCACGGCGCGGCAGGCCTTCCACGCGAAGATGAAGTTCACCATCTCCTCGTCGGTCGGACGCTCGCCCGAGACGAGCTCCCAGTTCTTCGCGACCGACACGATGTCGTCGGGGAAGCGGTCCGCGTCCTGCAGCAGCAGGCCGCCGGAGACCAGGCGCACGTCCATCCGCTCCTGCTGCCAGTCCTCCGGCAGCTGCAGCAGACGGAGGTTCTTCTTCGCCTTGAACACCTCGAGCGCGGCCGGCTCGAACGACGGCGCGACGATCACCTCGGTGAAGATGTCCTTCAGGTTCTCGGCCATCTTGAGGGTCACGGTGCCGTTGGCGGCGATCACGCCGCCGTACGCCGACACCGGGTCGCACTCGTGCGCGCGCAGGTGGGCGCTCGCGATCGGGTCGAGGGCGTTCGGCGCCGTCGTGGCGATGCCGCAGGGGTTCGCGTGCTTGATGATCGCGACGGCCGGCTTCACCATGTCGTAGGCGGCGCGCAGCGCGGCATCCGCGTCGACGTAGTTGTTGTAGGACATCTCCTTGCCCTGCAGCTGCGTGGCCTGCGCGATGCCGTGGCCGCCGGCGCGCGTGTAGATCGCGGCGCGCTGGTGCGAGTTCTCGCCGTAGCGCAGGGTCGCGAGGCGCTCGGCCTGGATCGTCAGGTGCACCGGCAGATCGCCCGCCTCGGCGAGGGTGCCCTCGGCGAACCACTGCGCGACGGCCGTGTCGTAGGAGGCGGTGTGCGCGAAGGCCCGGGCGGCGAGTTCGCGGCGCTGGGACAGGGATGTCCCTCCTTCGCCGATCGCCGCGACGACCGCGGGGTACGACTGCGGCGAGACCACGATCGCGACGTTGGCGTGGTTCTTCGCCGCGGCGCGCACCATCGCGGGTCCGCCGATGTCGATCTGCTCGACGACGTCGTCGCCGACCGCGCCGGAGGCGACGGTCTCGACGAACGGGTAGAGGTTCACCACGACCAGCTCGAACGGGGCGATGTCGAGCTCGGACAGCTGGCGCTCGTGATCCTCGAGGCGGAGGTCGGCGAGCAGTCCGCCGTGGACCTTCGGGTGCAGCGTCTTCACGCGTCCGTCCAGCATCTCCGCGACGCCGGTGACGGCGGCGACGTCGGTGACCTCGAAGCCCGCATCGCGGATCGCCGCTGCCGTCGATCCGGTCGAGACGATCTCCACCCCGGCCGCGGCCAGCGCTTCGGCGAGCACGAGCAGATCGGTCTTGTCGCTCACCGAGACGAGCGCGCGCCGGATCGGCACGGTGTCGCGGTCGCGGTAGAGCGAGGGGTCGTGGCGGGGGCCGGCCATGGTGGGCTCCTTCGTGCGTGAGGTGCGTCGGGTGGAAGCTGTCAGGGTGCGGGTGTCAGTGCGAGCTCGCCGGTGGCGATGGCGCGCACGACGTCGATGAGGAGTCGGCGTTCGACGGGTTTGATGCGTTCGTGCAGGCTGTGCTCGGTGTCACCGGGGAGGATCGGCACGCGCTCCTGCGCGAGGATCGGTCCGGTGTCGACGCCGTCGTCGACCACGATGACGCTCGCGCCGGTCTGCTCGACGCCGGCGGCGAGCGCGTCGCGCACGCCGTGGGCACCGGGGAACTCCGGGAGGAACGCGGGGTGGGTGTTGAGCAGTCGCGGCGAGTACTCGGCGACCAGCGCCGGCGGAAGCAGGCGCATGAGCCCGCTCAGCACGACCAGATCCGGACTCCACACGGCGAGCTGGCGGCCGAGCTCTTCGCCCCACGCCTCGCGGCTGTCGTGCTCGTGCCACGGAACGGTGAAGCTGGGGATCCCGAACTCCTCGGCGTGTGCCAGCCCGTCGGCTTCGCGGTCGGCGCCGACCACGACGACCCTGGCGGGAAAATCGGGGTGACGAGCGGCCTCGAGGAGGGCGCGAAGGTTCGAGCCGGTGCCCGAGATGAGAACGGCGACCGTGAGCACGCGCCCAGTCTACCGGGGCGCAGGGCGTGCTCCCGCCCGGCATCCGTCGGCGTCGGCGTCGTCAGTCGAGACGGTCCGAGGGGTCGCGCTTGGGGATCACGAACCCGCGGAGGTCGTCCAGCGGCGCCGTGTCGTCGAAGGAGGCGGCGCCGGTCGGCCGTGCGGCATCGGATGCCGGCGCCGGGATGCCGTCGGCCTCTTCCACGAGGGGCTCGGCCGACATCTCGGCCAGCCACCGATCGGTGCGCTCCTCCGCCAGCTCGTCGCGATGACGCGGCGACAGCAGCAGGATCGCGGCGCCGAGGAGCGCTTCGCCGCCCAGCGCGAGGGCGAACGGAAGCGGCGACGGCCCGACCTCCGCCAGCCGGCCGGGTCCCATCGATCCGGAGGCGAGCACGGCGGCGAGCGCCGCGACCCCGGCGGTGACCGCTCCGATGCCGAGGGCGATGACGGTCCGCTGCGACATGCCCAGCGGGGTTCCCTCCCACACCAGGCGGGAGCGGACCACCCAGCCCGCGAACGCACCGGCGGCGATGGGGACCAGCACGATGATCAGCATCCAGATCGAGCTGTTCTCCGGCAGCAGGCCGAAGACCGGGATGCCGGGCACCACGCCGAGCTGCGTGCCTGCCGGCGACACCGCGGTCCCGGCGCCGACCGCGAAGCCGGGTCCCGCGATCCACGACGCCACCCACACGATCAGCGTCGGCAGGTAGACGAGCTGTCCCAGCGTCATGACCGTCAGGCCGAGCACGTCGACGCGGGCCGCCTGGAACAGCGCGACGACCTCGCCTCCGCGCAGCGCGATCATCACGGCGAGCGCCGTCGCCGCAGCCCCCGTCACGGCCACGATGACGATGGCCGTGCCGCGTACGATCGCGACCGGGACCGCTGCCCAGTCCTCCCGGGCGTCGAAGGCATCGTGGATGCGGTCCAGCAGGCCGCCGTCGCCCTCCTCCCAGGCGACGCGGACTCCGCCGCAGATCGCACCGACGAGGTACACCGCGGACGGAAGGAGGATCGCCAGGACCAAGGAGGTCCGCGCGGCCGCGAGTCCCGTGCTGAGGGCGACGCCGGTGGCGATCAGGGCGAACACGGCCGAGCCGGCGAGCGCGCCCAGGAGCCAGGCGCCGGCGTGCGCGGCGCGCGCTCCGGAGCGGGCGGCGAACAGGAGCGTGAACAGCAGGAATGCGAGCGGGGTGATCGAGACGGCGAAGCTCGCCGCTGCGGTCGGCAGGCCGAGCGCGACGATGAGCGTGTCGGGGATCGTCACGGCGAGCGGCACGCCGTGACCGAATTCCCACAGTGTGCCGGTGAGCGGCCAGAGCGCGCCCCAGTCCGCGGTGACGCCGAACGCGAGCGTCCAGAGCAGCGTCAACGGCGCCAGGAGCACGGCGAGGCCGACCGCGGCGGCGATGGCGGCGTCGAAGGCGGCGAGGAGCGCGACGAGGAGGCGTTGCATATCGAATCGAGACTACGACGACTTCCCGCTCACCTCCTGGGGGCGCGCGCTGGGCGGACGACACGATAGCGTCTTCTCCGGAGGTTCCCCCGATGACAACTGCCCCGTCCCCCGCGCCCACCGAGACCACCGAGCCCACGAGCGCTCTCGATCGCTTCTTCGAGATCAGCAAGCGAGGATCCACGGTCGGCACCGAGATCCGCGGCGGCCTGGTGACGTTCGTCACGATGGCCTACATCGTGATCCTGAACCCGATCATCCTGTCGGGCAAGCCCGACGTCGCGGGCGACATGCTCGCCTTCAACGCGGTGGGAGCCGCCACCGCACTCACCGCCGGCGTGATGACGATCCTGTTCGGACTCGTCACGCGCCTGCCGTTCGGCTTCGCGGCAGGTCTCGGCATCAACGCCTTCGTGGCCTTCTCGGTGGTCGGCCAGGTCACCTGGCCCGAGGCGATGGCGCTGGTGATGATCAACGGTGTCATCATCGTGCTGCTCGCGGCCACCGGCCTGCGGAAGGCCATCTTCGACGCGGTGCCCTTCCAGCTGAAGATCGCCATCACGGTCGGCATCGGCCTGTTCATCGCGTTCATCGGCTTCGTCAACTCCGGCTTCGTCACCGCCACGGGATCGTCGTCTCCCCCGGTCGGCCTCGGCGTGAACGGCTCGGTCGCCACCGTGCCGAGCCTCCTCTTCGTGGTCACGCTCCTCCTCACCGGCATCCTCGTGGCGCTGCGGATCAAGGGCGGCATGCTGATCGGCCTCGTCGGCGGCACGGTGCTCGCCGTGATCGTCGAGGCCATCTGGCACATCGGTCCGCGCGGCTTCGACGACGAGGGCAACGTCGTCAACCCCGGCGGCTGGGGCCTGACCGTCCCGGCGCTGAACGGCTCACCCGTGAGCGTTCCCGACCTGAGCCTGGTGGGTGCGGTGGACTTCACCTTCGACTTCGGCAAGGTCAGCATCGTCGCGCTGGTCATGATCGTCTTCACGCTGCTCTTCACGAACTTCTTCGACGCCATGGGCACCATGACGGGGCTCGCGAAAGAGGCGAATCTCGCCGATGAC
The DNA here is from genome assembly GCF_040267695.1 of Microbacterium sp. A8/3-1. Classification (NCBI taxonomy): domain Bacteria; kingdom Bacillati; phylum Actinomycetota; class Actinomycetes; order Micrococcales; family Microbacteriaceae; genus Microbacterium; species Microbacterium sp. A8/3-1. The sequence goes on from NZ_CP158357.1 coordinate 1,675,799, forward strand.
AACGGCGACTTCCCACGGATCAAGTCCGCGCTGATCGTCGAGGGCGTCGGCGCGATCGCGGGTGGCGCGACCTCGTCCTCGTCGAGCACGGTGTTCATCGAGTCGGGTGCCGGCATCGGCGAGGGGGCGCGCACCGGCCTCGCGAACGTCGTCACCGGCGTCGTCTTCCTGCTCGCGATGTTCCTGACTCCGCTGACGTCGATCGTCCCGACCGAGATCGCCGCTGCTGCGCTGATCATCGTCGGCGCGATGATGATGGCGCAGATCCGTCACATCGACTTCGCCGACTTCCGCGTGCTGCTGCCGGTCTTCCTCACGGTCTCGGTCATGCCGCTGACCTACTCGATCGCCAACGGCATCGGCGCAGGGTTCGTGAGCTGGGTGCTCATCCACGCGTTCTCGGGCAAGGCCAAGAGCATCAGCCCCCTGCTGTGGGTGGTCGGAGCGGGCTTCCTGATCTTCTTCGCGCGTGGCCCGATCGAAGCGCTGTTCGGCGTCGGGATCTGACGGCCGCCACATCGCGAAGATGTGGGAGCTGCTCGCCTGACGGGGGTCAGGCGAACGCCTCCGCGAACTCGGGTGAAGGCTCGATCGGCTCGATCACGTCGATCAGCACACCGCCGGGCGCCTCCACGATGAAGTGCCGCTGGCCGAAGGCCTCGTCGCGCAGCGTGAGGCGCTCGGGAAGGCCGCGCTCCCCCACCAGACGGGCATGCTCGGCGGCGGCGTCCGCGACCTCGACGTTCAGGAGCAGGCCCCGCACCGGCTCGCGGAAGCCCGGCGGGATGGTCTCGTGGTGACGGTCGAGGATCGCGAGCTCGCCGCCCTCGAAGCGCAGGCTCACGTACCAGTCGGCCTCGAAGGTCGTCTCGAAGCCGAGTTCCTCCCGGTAGAAGCCCGCGGCCCCGGCGACGTCGTCGACCATCAGCACCGGATAGAAGCTCGTGATGTCCATGCGGATCTCCTTAACATACTCTGTGTTTGTATCCGTGGGTCTAGAATACATACACACCGCACGTAAAGGAAACCCCATGCCACGAGCATCCGCCGCCGACGCCGCCGCGACCGCCCGTCGGATCCTCGATGTCGCGAGCGCCCATCTCGCCGAACACGGGTACGCGGCGGCATCCGTCGACGACATCGCCCGGGCCGCAGACGTCACGCGGGGCGCGGTCTACCACCACTACACGTCCAAGCCGCTCCTCTTCGCGGCCGTGGCCGCGGCGGAGCAGCAGCTCGTCGCCGATGCGATCCTGGCGGCAACCGAGAACAGCACGCCGGATTCCGCGCTCCGCGACGGCAGCCACGCCTTCCTCGACGCGATCACCCGCGGGGCCGCTGCGCGCGTGCTGCTCGTCGACGGACCGGCCGTGCTGAGCTGGGAAGACTGGCGAAGGTTCGACGCCGACGGCCCCGCGGCCACGCTGCGAGAGGGGCTCACGGAGGCCGGCATCACGCCGGCGCTGCAGGACGCTCTGACCGCCGCGCTGTCGGGAGCCATGAACGAGCTGGCCCTCTGGCTCTCGGAACGGCAGACGGATGCCGCGGCCCGCGCCCAGGCGCACGACGCGCTCGACCTGCTGCTGGATGCGGTGGCTCCGCGCCCGCAGTAGGCGCCTCCGGGGGCGCAAGTTCGGCGGCCACATCGAACTTCTGCGGCCTCCTGGGCGCTGCATGGCCGCAGAACGTGGGATCGGCCGCAGAAGCTCTGCCGCCCGGGCATGAAAGAAGGCCCCAGAGTGGAGTCCGGGGCCTTCTTTTCCAGCGTAACTCAGATCAGAGAGCTTCGACAATCGCACGCATCAGGTCAGCGGTCTCGGACGGCGTCTTGCCGACCTTGACTCCGGCGGCCTCGAGGGCCTCCTTCTTCGCCTGAGCGGTACCGGCCGAACCGGAGACGATCGCACCCGCGTGACCCATGGTCTTGCCCTCGGGTGCCGTGAACCCCGCGACGTAGCCGACGACGGGCTTCGTGACGTTCGCCTTGATGTAGTCGGCCGCGCGCTCCTCGGCGTCGCCGCCGATCTCGCCGATCATGACGATCGCCTTGGTCTCGGGGTCGGCTTCGAACGCGGCGAGCGCGTCGATGTGCGTGGTGCCGATGACCGGGTCGCCGCCGATGCCGATGGCGGTCGAGAAGCCGAGGTCGCGCAGCTCGAACATCATCTGGTAGGTCAGGGTGCCCGACTTCGACACGAGGCCGATCGGTCCCTTGCCGGTGATGTTCGCCGGCGTGATGCCGACGAGCGCCTCGCCCGGGGTGATGATGCCGGGGCAGTTCGGCCCGATGATGCGGGTCTTGTTGCCCTTGCTCTGCGTGTACGCCCATGCCTCGGCCGAGTCGCCGACGGGCACGCCCTCGGTGATGACGACGAGCAGCGGGATCTCGGCGTCGATGGCCTCGATCATCGCGTCCTTCGTGAAGGCGCCGGGGACGAAGGCGATCGACACGTCGGCGCCGGTCTCCTTCATGGCCTCGGCGACCGAGGCGAAGACGGGCAGCTCGACGGCGTTGCCGTCCTTGTCGGTGTGCGCGACCGTGGTGCCGGCCTTGCGGGCGTTCACGCCGCCGACGACCTGGGTACCGGCCTTCAGCATGAGTGCCGTGTGCTTGGTGCCCTCGCCGCCGGTGATGCCCTGGACGATGACCTTGGAGTCCTTGTTGAGGTAGATCGACATTTCTTCAGTCCTTGTGTCTCAGCGCCGGGTCAGGCGTTGGCGAGCTCGGCGGCCTTGTCGGCGCCCTCGTCCATGGTGGCGGCCAGGGTGACGAGCGGGTGCGCGTACTCGGCGAGGATCGCGCGACCCTCGTCGACGCGGTTGCCGTCGAGACGCACGACGAGCGGCTTGGAGGCCGTGGCGCCCAGCGTCTCGAGGGCGCCCTTGATGCCGTTGGCCACGGCGTCGCACGCCGTGATGCCGCCGAAAACGTTGACGAACACGCTCTTGACCTGCGGGTCGCCGAGGATGACGTCGAGGCCGGCGGCCATGACCTCAGCCGAGGCGCCGCCGCCGATGTCGAGGAAGTTGGCCGGCTTCACGCCGTTGTGGTTCTCGCCCGCATAGGCGACCACGTCGAGCGTCGACATGACGAGTCCTGCGCCGTTGCCGATGATGCCGACCTCGCCGTCGAGCTTCACGTAGTTGAGACCGGATGCCTTGGCCTTGGCCTCGAGCGGGTCGGCCGCATCCTTGTCCTCGAGCGCCTCGTGCTCGGGGTGACGGATCTCGGAGGCGTTGTCGTCGAGCGTGACCTTGCCGTCGAGCGCGATGATGTCGCCCTCTTCGGTGCGGACCAGCGGGTTGACCTCGACGAGCGTCGCGTCCTCGCCCTTGTAGACGTCGAACAGCTTCACGAAGACGTCGGAGACCTTCTCGACGAGGTCCTCGGGGAAGTTCGCCGCGCGGGCGATCTCGACGGCCTTGTCCTTGTCGATGCCCGTGAGCGGGTTGACCTCGATGCGGGCCAGCGCCTCGGGGCGCTCGACGGCCAGCTCTTCGATCTCCATGCCGCCCTCGACCGAGCAGAGGCTCAGGTAGGAGCGGTTGGCGCGGTCGAGCAGCACGGAGAAGTAGAACTCCTCGGCGATGCGTGCGCCCTGCGCGACCATGACGCGCTTGACGACATGGCCCTTGATGTCGAGGCCGAGGATGGCCTTGGCCGCCTCGTACGCCTCGTCGGGGGTCTTGGCGACCTTGACGCCGCCGGCCTTTCCACGGCCGCCGGTCTTCACCTGAGCCTTGACGACGACCACGCCGCCGATCTTCTCGGCTGCCGCCCTCACCTCTTCCGGGGTGTCCGCGACGATGCCGGCGAGGACCGGCACTCCGTACTTCTCGAAAACGTCTCGTGCCTGGTACTCGTACAGATCCACTGTGGTTCCTTCACTGGGCTGCTGTCTGGTAATTCTCTCGATGTCGAGACATCGACCAGTCCCCCAGCCTACTACCTCTGCCGGGGAGCTCCCGCGGCGGAGGCCCTGCCCGCGCATCGCTCGATCCCACGGATCGCGCCCCCGATTGCGCAATCGTGCGGACGATCTAGGCTTTCGCTATGCGAGACTTCCCCGAACCGCGCGCCGCCGTCGTCGCCGCAGCCCTCGAGCTCTTCCAGGATCAGGGCTTCGACCAGACCTCGGTCGAGCAGATCGCCAAGGCGGCCGGAGTCTCGCGATCCACGTTCTTCCGGCAGTTCGGCGGCAAGGAGGATGTGGTCTTCGCCGACCACGAGGTGCTCCTGGGGCAGCTGAGGGAGTTCCTCGCGGAGGGACACGAGGATCCGTGGGCGGCCGTGTGCGCGGCATCCGAATCCGTCTTCGCCCACTTCGCCCACGATCCCGAGCTCGCACGCCGCCGCTACCAGATCGTGCGCCAGGTGCCGGTGCTCCGCGAGCGGGAGATCATCACGGTCTTCCGTTACGAGCGGCTGTTCGACGACTACCTGCGGGGAGCCCTTCCCGGCGTCGACCCCCTCGACGCCGTCGGCTTCGCCGCCCTCGTGACAGCCGTGCACAACCACGTTCTGCGTCAGCTGCTCCGCGGCAAGAAGAAGGTGCCGCTGGCGACGCTGCAGACGGCGCTCGCCGATGTCCGGCGGCGCTACGGCGTGGGAGCGGATGCCGCGGCCGGGGCTCCCGACGATGTCGTCGTCGCGGTGTTCCCGCGCTCGATGCCGATCGCCGAGGTGACCAGAAGGCTGCGATCCGAACTGGACTGACGATCCTGGGTCGTGGGACCGAGTATCGAGGAGTACGATACTTGGTGCCACGAAGGAGTACCCATGAGCATCGAAGCCCCCTTCCCCGGCGAGCGCGTCTCGTCGTACGACATCACCGGGCGCCAGGACAGCGACTACTACGCCGTCTTCGCCGACATCCCCGCCGCCGACCGCGAGGCCTGGGACCGCGCGAAGGCCTACGTCGACGAGGTCGCCCCGCAGATGGCGGATGCCTGGGACCGCGCCGAGTACCCGCTCGACGCCGCCCGCCGCATGGGCGAGATGGACCTCGTCGTCGACGGCATCGATCACCCGTCGCTGACGCGCCTCTCCCCGCTGGCCGCAGGCCTCGTCAACATGGAGATCTCCCGCGGCGACGGATCGCTCGGCACGATCCTCGCCGTGCAGGGCGGTCTGGCGCTGCGCACGCTGGCGCTCTTCGGCTCCCCCGCCCAGCAGGAGAAGTGGATCACGGCCCTCGCAGACGGCTCGGTGCTCGGCTCCTTCGCCCTGACCGAACCCGACCACGGCTCCGACTCCGTCTCGCTCGAGACCGTCGCCCGCCGCGACGGCGAGGAGTGGGTCCTCCGCGGCGCGAAGAAGTGGATCGGCAACGGCGCCTCCGGAGGGATCACGTTCGTCTGGGCCCGCGTCGACGACGAGAGCGCTGACGAGCACGGGGCCGTGCGCTGCTTCCTCGTCGAGCAGGAGACCCCCGGCTACACCGGAACGGTCATCACAGGAAAGGCCTCGCTGCGGGCGATCCATCAGGCGCACATCCGGCTCGACGACGTGCGCATCCACCTGGATGCCGTGCTCCCCGGAGCCGCGAGCTTCAAGGACGCGTCGACCGTGCTGTACGCGACCAGATCGGGCGTCGCGTGGTCCGCGCTCGGCCATGCGACCGCCTGCTACGAGGCGTCGCTGGCCTACGCCAAGGCACGGGTGCAGTTCGGGAAGCCTCTGGCGAAGTTCCAGATGGTGCAGGAGCGCCTGACGCACATGCTCGAGGACCTCACGGCGATGCAGCTCTACTGCCGCCGCATGGCCGATCTCGAGAACGCCGGAGACCTGCGTCCGACGCAGGCGTCGCTGGCGAAGTTCCACAACACGCGCGCCGCACGACGGGTGGCCTCGACCGCCCGCGACCTGCTCGGCGGCAACGGCATCCTGCTCGAGAACGGCGTGATGCAGCACATGGCCGACATCGAGGCCATCCACACCTACGAGGGCACGGAGAGCGTGCAGGCGCTGCTGCTCGGACGCGACATCACCGGGATGAGCGCCTTCGCCTGATCAGCTGCAGCCGCTAGCTGTCCTGACGGATCATGCAGACGAGTCGGTCACGCCCGTCCCAGCTCGGCACTCGAGCGAACCCGCGCGATTCGTAGAGGCGCATGGCTCCGGCACGCCAATCCCAGACGGACAGGCGCACGGCACCGTCCGCTGTGGCCACGGCCGCGTCGAGAAGAGCGGATCCGATGCCGCGGCCACGGGCGGCGGGTGCCGTCCACAGCCGCTTGATCTCGGCCTCATCCTCGAGCGGCGCCACGACGACGACCCCCAGCGTCTCGTCGTCGACCTCGGCGAGGAGCACGTGGAAGCCGGCATAGGCGGCGGCGGGGTCGTCGACCTCTGCGCGATAACGCTCGGGAAGAGCACCGTCGCCGTCCGGCAGGGGCGAGAGCCCCTCGCGGCGCTTCTCCTCCTCGGTCTGCCGGAGGTACGCGCCGACAGCCGCGGAGACCACCGCGGCATCCGGTCCGGAGAGGTCGGCCGACCGGATCATCGGGAGCAAGGCATCCACCGCCATCTCAGGCGCTCCCGATCAACTGCAGCCGCAGGCACCGGCCGGCGTCTTGACCATGAAGCACACGTCGCAGACGCCGTAGTCGCGATCGGCCACGGGTGTGGGCGCACGCTCCCCACGGGGTGCGGAGACGCGCGGCGTCGTGGTGCGCTTCGGCTTGGGCTGCGCGATCGGCATGAACTCGGTGGGGTGATTGACGTAGAAGTACGGCGCACGCCCCTCACTCGGCTGCAGACGCAGCGGAGCCGCACCGATGACGAGGCGCTCGTCTTCGCTGAAGCCGTTCGTGTAGGTGCGGCCGATGTGGAGCGATGCCCCCTCGCCACGGCGGATCGCCTCGATGTAGCGACCGCGGTCGATGTAGGAGCTGATGCCGATCGCCTCGACGATCGCCGTGATGAACGCGTAGTTGGAGATGTCGATGCGATGCGCGCGCAGCGCTTCGTTGAGCGAACGGTATGGACGGGAGGTGCCTGCGGGGGTCGGCCCCTGTGCTTCTTTCATCACCTCCAGGATCGCACGTCTGAGCGCCGTCTTCGACCGCTTCCCTCCCGCTCGCGTGCGAGACTGGCGTGATGGCACGGGCGACGATCATCGGCGCAGGTCCCAACGGACTCGCTGCCGCCGTCGCGCTCGCACGCGCCGGCTACGACGTGCACGTGCTCGAAGCGTCCGACACGGTCGGCGGAGGCGTGCGGACGCAGGAGTCCACGCTCCCGGGATTCCGGCACGACGTGTGCTCCGCCGTGCATCCCGCGGCCGTCTCCTCCCCCTTCTTCCGGGCTTTCGGTCTCGCCGAGCGCATCGAGTGGATCCGCCCGGAGATCTCCTATGCCCACCCGCTCGACGGCGGGCGCGCGGCGATCGCCTGGCACGACATCGCGCGCACGGCGGCCGGGCTGGGCGTCGACGGGCAGGCATGGCTGGCCCGCGTGCGGCCGCTGAGCACCCGTATCGAGGGTCTCATCGACTTCACCGAGAACCAGCTGCTGCGCGTGCCCCGCGACCCGCTCACCGCCGCGCGCTACGCGATCCGGATGCTGGATCAGGGCACTCCCCTAGCCGAGCGCGCTTTCCTCGGCGACGCGGCCGCCGCCCTGATGTCGGGGGTCGTCGCGCACGCGAACTCGCCGCAGCCGACGCTCGCGGGCGCCGCCGCCGGGCTGCTCCTCGCCGCGTTCGGCCACGCCGGCGGCTGGCCCTACCCGCGCGGCGGTGCACAGCAGATCGCGGATGCCCTGGTGGCCGACATCGAAACCCACGGCGGCGTGCTGGAGGCCGGAGTCCGCGTCACGGACCTGCAGACGCTCGACTGGGGCGACCCCGCGCGAGGCGACCTGCTCTTCCTGAACACCTCGCCCCGGCTCGCCCTCACGCACCGCGACGTCCCGTCGGGGTACGCCAGGGCGATCTCGGGGTATCGCTACGGCGCGGCGGCGGCGAAGGTCGACTTCGCGCTCGACGGCCCGATCCCGTGGGCGAATCCGGATGTCCGGCGGGCGCCGACCGTGCACCTGGGCGGGACGCGCGCCGAGGTCTGGGCCAGCGAGAACGCCGTGGCCGCCGGACGGGTCAGCGAGCGGCCGTACGTGCTCGCCGTGCAGCCCTCGGTCCTCGATCCCTCTCGCGCGCCGGAGGGCAAGGCGGTGCTGTGGGCATACATCCACGTGCCGAACGGCTCGGAGCTCGACCCCACCGAGCTCATCACCGCGCAGGTCGAGCGCTTCGCACCCGGCTTCCGCGACCTGATCCTCGCGCACCACGCCGTGCCGGCATCCTCACGGGACGCCATCAACCCGGCGGAGATCGGCGGAGACATCTCTGGGGGCGTCTTCGACATCCGGCAAGCGCTGCGTCGGCCGACCCTGTCCCCGGCGCCGTGGCGGACGCCGATGCGCGGGGTCTACCTGGCCTCGGCATCGACCCCGCCCGGCCCCGCGGTCAACGGCATGGCCGGCTGGCACGCCGCGCGCACGGCCCTGCGCGACGCGGGGACCCCCGCGGAGCTCGGCGACCTGTTCGCCTGAGCCGGTCCCCCTTCCGCCGCACGGTACCCGCGGCCAGGATGGGACCATGCGCTACGACATCCCCTCCCCGATGCTCGCGAAGGCCGTTCCGGCGGTGCCCGACCCGGCGAAGACGCCCGGTGGACTGCTGTACGAGCCGAAATGGGACGGTTTCCGCGGACTCATCGCGTGGGACGGCGAGACGGTCGAGATCGGTTCCCGCGGCGCGAAGCCGCTCACCCGGTACTTCCCGGAGCTCGTGGAGGCGATCCCGGAGCTGCTGCCCGGACCGTGCCTGCTCGACGGCGAGATCGTCGTCGCCACCGGACCGCAGGGCGCCCAGCGCCTGGACTGGGAGGCGTTGAGCCAGCGGATCCACCCTGCGGCCTCCCGCGTCGCCAAGCTCGCCGTGGAGACACCGGCCATGTTCATCGCGTTCGATCTGCTCGCGTACGGAGAAGACGATCTGCTCGGGCAGTCGTTCGAGACCCGCCGCGCCCGCCTCGAGACCGTGATGGATGCCGTCGACCATCCCCTGCACATCACGCGCACCACCCGCGACCGCGACGCCGCCGTCCGCTGGCTCGACGAGTTCGAAGGGGCAGGACTCGACGGCGTGGTCGCCAAGCCCCTCGACCAGCCCTACGCCCCCGGCAAACGCACCCTCTTCAAGATCAAGCACGCACGCACCGCCGATGTGGTCGCCCTCGGCTACCGGATCCACAAGTCCGGCTCTGGCGTCGGCTCGCTGCTCGTGGGGCTCTACGACGACGACGGCACGCTGCGGCAGGTCGGCGGCGTCGCCGCGTGGAGCGACGCACGTCGACAGGAGCTGGTCGAGGAGCTCGCACCCCTCGTCGAGCGCGACGACAGCGGTGACGCGGTCACCGGCGAGGGCGAGCGGTCGCGGTTCAGCGGCTCGAAGGACGTGTCGTTCGTGCGGCTGCGCCCCGAGCGCGTGCTCGAGGTGCGCTACGACCAGCTCGAGGGTGCGCGCTTCCGCCACACCGTGCAGTTCGAGCGCTGGCGCCCCGACCGCGATGCCCGCTCCTGCACCTACGACCAGCTCGACACGGTGGCCGGCTACGACCTCGCCGACGTGCTGTCCTGAACCGCGTCAGTCGTCGATCGGATTCCCCTCGGCATCCCAGTTGCCGGCGACCTTCTTGCTCGGCTGCACGCGCGGCGGCTCCCCCGGCATCTTCGGGAACTCCGGTGGGAACGACAGCTCGCCGAGACCGTTCTCCTTGTCGCGCTCCCACCACTCGAGCAGGGTGTCGATGCGACCCGGCGAGGCCTGCATGTCCGCCCACGGATCGCCGATCTCCGCCAGCCGCTGCGGGATGCTGCGCACCGTGAAGACGGTCGGGTCGAGCCCGTCGAGCTCCTCCCACAGGACGGGCGTCGAGACCGTCGCGCCCGGGAGGGCACGCGGGCTGTAGGCGCCGGCCATCGTGCGGTCGCGGTTGGCCTGGTTGAAGTCGACGAAGATCCGCTCCCCGCGCTCCTCCTTCCACCAGTTCATGGTGACCTGCTCCGGCATCCGGCGCTCCAGCTCCCGCCCGGCGGCGATCACGGCATGGCGCACGTCGAGGAACTCATGCGTCGGCTCGATGGGGGCGAAGATGTGCAGACCGCGGTTGCCACTGGTCTTGGCGAACGCGTCGAGGCCGGCCTCCCGAAGCACCTCGCGCAGCGTGTGCGCGGCGGTGACGGCATCCGCGAAGTCCGTTCCCGGCTGCGGGTCCAGGTCGATGCGAAGCTCGACCGGGTTGTCCGGATCTGTCGCCAGCGATGCCCACGGGTGGAACACGATCGTGTTCATCTGCACGGCCCAGACGATCGCGCTCGTGCGGTTCAGCACGATCTGCGGATGCTGACGACCGCTGTTGTACGTCATCATCTCGGCGTCGACGAAGTCGGGAGTGCCCTTGGGTGGGTTCTTCGAGAAGAATCCCTCCTTCCGCGGCTTTCCCGCGGCTTCGATGCCATCACGGAAGCGCTCGAGGGACACGGCCCTGTTGCCGTTCGCGTTGAGGAACGGGGTCGACACCAGCTGCACGTACTCGGCGAGCTCCGCCTTGGTGATGCCGAGGTCGGGCCAGACCACGCGGTTCGGGCTGGAGAGCGCGACCTCGCGCTCTCCGTCGGGGTCGACGACGGTCAGGGTCACGCGTTCGGAGGCCATGCTCCGACCCTAGGGTGCCGACGGATTCGGGGGAAGACCGCGCTCAGTCGCCGAGATCGACCGCGAGAACCAGGACCGGCGCGAGCGCGTCGCGCTCGACGACGATCGACGGCCCCGCGGTGTCGACGATCACGCCGGCCATCTCGTCGTGGCTCGAGAGCACCTTGGCGAGCTGCTCCGGCTCGAACGGGAGCGGCCGATCGCCGCGGCCGAGGGCGATGACCTCGAGCGGGTGCGAGAAGAGCTGCAGGAACCGCCGCCCGTCGGTGGTCTGCGCCTCGGCGATGCCGACCTGACCGCTGCCGTTGCCGTCGTTCACAGCCACCCACATGCGCTTCGACGCGAGCGCCTCCCCCACCTTCACGGCGGAATCCTGTTCCCGCGGGGCGGCGAGCAGCGACTTGACCGTCATGTCGACGTCGGCCTGATCGAGCGTCTTCTGCAGCAGCTCGGTCGGGAACACGACGCGGTGCGGCGCAGAGGCGTTGTCGACGATGAGGCCGGCGAAGTCTCCCGACACCACCTGCTGCAGCACGGAGGTGACCGGCTGCGCGACCGCGGAGGTCGCCGTGGGATCGTCTTCCAACTGCACCGAGTCGCGGACGGCGGACGCGGAGCTGAACGCGAGCATGAACTGACGCTCGCCGTCGCGGACGACTGCGACCGCCAGCGGCGTGCCCTCGCTGATCTGCGTGCGCGCGTCGCCGATCACGCGGATGTACAGGTGCCCCTGCAGGGCCTGGCGCATGACGCCGAGCAGCTGCTCGTTCGTCGCGCCGGCCTCGACCTCCTTGAGTGCCTCGCGGAGCAGGACGTTGTCCTTCATCCCGGCGATGGTCTCGGTCTGCTCCGGCGGCAGGCTGGGCGCGAGCGGGAGCCTGCGGTCCTGCGGAATCGCGAGCTTCGGAACGGGCTGCGCCGCCGACGACTGCGAGCCGGGAAGAGCGGACGGGCTCGACGGACGAGGGGCGGATGCCGCTGTCCCGGGCGCCGTGTCGGCGTCGGGCAGGGAGACCTCGGGGCCGGCTTCCTCTCCGACTCCGCGGAACGCCTGGACGGAGATGCCGATCGTGGGCGCTGCGGCCACCGGTTCGGCGACGGCCGTCTCGGCGTCATCGTCGGCGCGAGCGCTCGATTCGGTCTCGGGGGCGTCTGCTGCCGGGGCGACGGCGTCGTCGCTGGACTTCTTGCGGCGGGAGAAGAGGGCCATATGAGCCAGCCTAACCCGCCTGCGAGACCTAGATCTTCTCGATCGGCGCGACCTTGATGAGGAGCTTCTTCTGTCCCGCCGTGTCGAAGCGCACGTGTGCGATCCGCTTCGCTCCCTCGCCGGTCACGGCATCGACCCGACCCTCGCCGAAGTCGACGTGACGGATGCGGTCGCCGGCGGTGAGCTCGAGGTCGCCGTTGTCGCGCATCTTGGCGGTGACCCGGTTGGGGAACTTGTCCATCGCCGTCGAGAGCGGCTTGAGCGCGTCTCTGCCGGGCAGCGCCTTGACACCGAACCGGTCGCCCGAACCCGAACCCGAGCCGCCGAATCCCCCGGAACGACGCGCGTTCAGGGCACGGGACTGCATGCCGCCGCGCGAGTTGACGTCGCCCGGCGACTGCCGCCAGTCGATCAGCGCGGCCGGGATCTCCTGGAGGAACCGGCTCGGCATGGCGACGGTGACCTCGCCGAACTGGGCCCTGGTCATCGCGAGCGAGAGGTGCAGGCGCTTGCGCGCACGGGTGATGCCGACGTAGAAGAGGCGACGCTCCTCCTGCGGACCACCGGGCTCGCCTGCCGAGATGCGGTGCGGGATGAGGTCTTCCTCGACGCCTGTCACGAACACGGCGTCGTACTCGAGGCCCTTCGCCGTGTGCATGGTCATCAGGGAGACCGTTCCCGACTCGTCGTCGAGGTCGTCGGCATCCGACACCAGGGCGACCTCGGTGAGGAAGTCGACGATCGTGCCCTCGGGGTTGTTGCGCGCGAAGTCGCGGGCGACGGCGACGAACTCGTCGAGGTTCTCGACACGGGCCTCGTCCTGCGGGTCGCGGCTCGCGCGGAGCGAATCGAGGTACCCGCTCTTCGAGAGCAGCAGGCTCAGACCGTCGGCGACGGTGGTCGGAGCCGGAAGCTCACCGGACGCCGGGAGCATGATCGCGGTCGCCTCGGCGAGCACGGCGTCGAGGTGCGCGATCGCGGCCTGGATCTTCGGGCCGAAGCCGAGCTGCGCCGAGTTCGCCAGAGCATCGCGGAAGCTGATGTCGTGCTCTTCCGCGAAGCGCGCGATCGCGGTCTCGGTCACATCGCCGATGCCGCGACGCGGCTTGTTCAGGATGCGGCGCACCGACATCTCGTCGGCCGGATTCGCGACCGCAACGAGGTACGCGAGGGCGTCTTTGATCTCGGCGCGCTCGTAGAACTTCGTGCCGCCCATGATCTTGTACGGCACGGCGGAGCGGATGAAGATCTCCTCCAGGGCACGGGACTGCGAGTTGGTCCGATAGAACACGGCCATCTCGGAGTACGGCATGCCCGCCCGCCGCAGCACCTCGATCTCGTCGGCCACGAACTGCGCCTCGTCGTGCTGCGAGTACCCCGTGAACCCGATGATGGCGTCGCCGTCGCCCTTGTCGCTCCAGAGCTTCTTGTCCTTGCGGTCGAAGTTGTTCCCGATGACGGCGTTCGCCGCGGACAGGATGTTCTGCGTGGAGCGGTAGTTCTGCTCGAGCAGCACCACCCTCGCGCCGGGGAAGTCGCGCTCGAACTCGCTGATGTTGCGGATGTCGGCACCGCGGAATGCGTAGATCGACTGGTCGGAGTCGCCGACCACCGTGAGCGAGGCGCCCTCGAGGGCGGGGGTCGTCTCGGGTTCGAAGATCATCATGCCGTTGGAGGCATACGGATCGGGGGCGTCGGACGAGACCGGCCGCGTCAGCTCATGGATCAGCGCGTACTGCGCGTGGTTGGTGTCCTGGTACTCGTCGACGAGGATGTGCCGGAAGCGACGCCGATAGGTGTCGGCGACCTGCGGAAACGCCCGGAACAGGTAGACGGTCTGCCCGATGAGGTCGTCGAAGTCGAAGGCGTTGGCCTTCCGCAGCTGGCGCTGGTAATCGGCGAAGAGCTCGACGAATTTGCGCTCCACCGGGTCGCTCATGTTGGCCTGGCGCGCGTAGGACTCGGCGTCGGACAGCTCGTTCTTCAGCTTCGAGATGCGCCCCATCACCGAGGCCGGTGTGAGTCCGTAGGCGTCGGCCTCGTGCTCTTTGACCAACCGCTTGAGGAGGGCGCGGGTGTCACCCGAGTCGTAGATGGTGAATGACTTCGTGAAGCCGAACTGCTCGGCCTCGCGGCGGAGGATGCGCACGCACGCGGAGTGGAAGGTGGAGATCCACATGCCACGGGCGGCGTCGCCGATGAGCCCCGCGACGCGCTCGCGCATCTCGCCGGCGGCCTTGTTCGTGAACGTGATCGCGAGGATCTGGCTCGGCCATGCCTCGCGGCCGCGCAGCAGCGAGGCGATGCGGCGCGTGAGCACGCTCGTCTTGCCTGATCCGGCGCCCGCGACGATGAGCAGCGCGGGTCCGCGATAGGTGACGGCTTCGAGCTGCTGCGGGTTCAGTCCGGCGAGGAGGTCGTCCTGTCCCTCGGCCCCGGAGGAGCGGGGACCGGCGGTTCCGGGGACGATGAGGGGAGCTTCGGTCATGGCCCTATGAGTCTAGGCGGCGGCACCGACACCGCGGCACGGATCTGCCCCCGGGCACGGCCGCGGGAGGGCACGCGAACGGACTCGCGCACCCTCCCGACGCCCTCAGGCCGTGCGCTTCCGACGGCGCACGGCGACAGCGCCCGCCGTCAGCAGCATCAGCGCGAGCGCGACAGCCGCGATGGGCAGCTCCGAACCGGTGGCGGCGAGGCCACCGGAGGCAGCCGTGATGCGGATGTCTGCCCAGCCGCGCAGCGTGCCGTCGGCGGCGTACACCGCGATCCGGTGAGCGCCGAGCGCGGCATCCGCCGGGATCGTGACGGTCAGGGCTCCGGATGCCGAGAGCGATCCGGTCGCGATGCGCACCGGGTCGGAGTACATCCAGACCGCGACGTCCTCGCCCGCGGCATCCGCCCCGACCGTGACCGTGACCTTCTGGCCGCGCGTCGCGACCGCCGGGTCCACCGTCACGCCGTTGCGGTTGCCGTCGACCAGATCCGTGCCGGGCAGCGGTGGCGTCTCCCCGCCGGGGTTCTCGCCGTCGACGCCCGGAAGGGTACCGACGCGCAGCGCCTCCGAGGCGAACCCGTCGGCGAACCACCAGACCGGGCGCTGACCGTCGACCGACAGCGAGGCCGGCGCCGTGGCGAAGCCCTCGTTGTTGATGTCGGGCATGCCGGCGGGGCGCGCGTAGTGCGCGATCCCCGGCTTCGCGGTACCGTTCAGCGTGATCTCGGCCGAGCGGCCCTGGCATCCGTCGTCGCAGACCGCCCACAGCGTGTTCCGCACGGTGTCGTAGTCCAGCCCCATCACACCGGTGAGGCCGGGCGCGATCTCGGACACGAGCGTCGCCGTGCCGTCTGCGCCGAGCGAGAAGCCGTACACGTGCCCGTTGTCCTCGACGGCGACGAAGAACAGCCCGTCGCCGTGACCCGCGTAGCCCGACGGGTCGTACGCCGCGCCCGTGTTGTCGTCGAAGAGCTTCCCCGCGAGCGCCACGTCGGGCACCCACTGGACCGCCTCCATGCCGAGGTTGGCTCCGACGGCCGGCAGCAGCGCGGTCAGATCCCACTCCTGCTCCGCGACGAGGTCGCCCGCCGCGGCATCCGGATCCACCTTCAGCACGACGTTCTGGTTCACGCCCTTCGCACTGTTGTCGCGCTCGGAGGCGACGTAGACGCTGCCCGCACCATCGACCGTGATGCCCTCGGTGTCCGGGCCCGCGGCGCCGGGGTCGGCGGCATCCTTCTGGAAACGGATCCGCTTGCCCTCATCCCAGCCGTCGACCTTCTCGACCGAGCCGTCGGCGTGCGCCTCGAGCTTCCAGATGCGGCCCTCGCCGTTGTCGACGGCCCAGAGGAACGCGCCGTCGGCGGTCTCCTGCACGTCGAGACCCGAGCTGTCCTCGAGGAACGTCGGGACCTCATCGAGCGCGCGCACGTCCGCGGATCCGGGCCACGGCGAGACGACGACCTCGCCGTCGCACACGTTCGCGGCACCCTTGGTCGGTTCTGCCGTGACCGCGAACACACCCGTGGCGTCGGGGCAGCGGCCCCAGGTCGTCGCCGCGTGCCCCTCACCCCAGGTGGCCTCATCGATCAGCAGGTCGCCGTCGAACAGGCGCACCGCGTCGCCGCCGCCGAGGCCGAAGCCCAGCTGCTCGCGCTCGATCACGAGGTATCCGCCGGCCGGGATCGAGGAGCCTGCCGGGATCGCGTAGGCGTGCGCGTCGTCATCGTCCTTCACGACGATGCCCGAGACGTCGAGGGTCCCGGTCGTCGGGTTCACCAGCTCCACCCAGTCGTCCGGGGAGCCGCCGTCGGACTCGACCTCGTTGATCCGCACCGGGTTGCCGCAGGCGTTGCGAAGCCCCTTGGTCGAGACGGCGACGTCGGCGAACTCGCCCGTGCCCTCGGCGCAGCGCGCCCAGACGCCATCGGCGTGGGTCGCGTACACGTGCTCGTCGACCGTGTTGCCGTTGGCGTCGCGGATCGTCACAGTGTCGCCGTTCCCGAGCCCGAAGCTGAAGTTCGCGGGCTGGTCGAACACGAAGAAGGCGCCGGGCTCGAGGACCGTGCCGGCCGGAAGCGGCGTGGTCTCGGAGGCGTGGCCGTTCGGGTCGTTGTCCATCACGGACCAGCCGGAGAGGTCGACCGCCGTCGCGCCGGTGTTGACGACCTCGACCCAGTCGGTCGTGTCGCCGTTCGACTCGACCTCGTTGATGACCACGTCGGGCATCACGCAGGAGTTCGCCGCACCCGGAGTGGGGTGGGCCAGCAGGAACGCTCCCTCGCCGTCGGGGCAGCGCGCCAGGGTCGCCGCCGCGAAGTCGCCGTCGATCGCCGCGTGCCCCTCCCAGGGAAGCGTGTCGTCGATCATCGTCCCCGTGGTGTCGTACAGCCGGATACGGTCGGCGCTGCCGATGCCGATCGGGTCGCGGAACGCGGTCTCGACACCGCCGACGAGTCCGATGGTCCCCTCCTCCACGACGAGGAACGCGCCCGCGTCGATCGTCGTGCCCGGCAGGAACTGCCAGCGGTGGTCGTCGGAGTTGTCGCGGATCTCGTAGCCCGAGATGTCGAGGGCCGCGTCGCCGGGGTTGTGGAACTCGACCCAGTCGGCGGGCTGCGAATCCACCTCGTTGATCACGATCGCGCCCGAGACGGGCGCCACGGTGCAGTCGTTCGCCGCTCCCGGCGTGGCAGCCGTCGCGTGCGCCCAGTCACCTGTGCCGTCGGGGCAGCGCGACCAGTCCGACAGCGGTGCGGTGTTCTCGTACGCGTACGCGTCGATCTCCGCTCCGGCCGGATCGAACAGCACGACCTCGTCGCCCTTGCCGAGACCGAAGGAGAAGTCGACGTCCTTCACGAGCACCAGGAACTCGCCGGGAGCCAGCGACGTGCCCTCGGGTGCGAACCCGAAGGTGTCGCGCTTCTCGTCGGCGATGTACCAGCCGTCGAGATCGACCGCCTCGCTGCCGGCGTTGTAGAGCTCGACCTGATCGGCGAGACCGGTCGCCGCGTCGTCGTAGATGATCTCGTTGAGCACGAGACCCGCGGTCGCGGTCGCGCCCGGAGCCTCTTCGAAGGGGCGGATGCCGGGATCGGCGCCGACTGCGGCGGCCGGGGTGGCGAGCAGGGCGGCGGCGCTGAGGGCGCACGCGGCCGTGACCGCCGCTGCGAAGTGCAGGCGGGGCATGGAGGACTCCTGGCTAGGGGTTCAGACGGGTAGGCCTCCAGACCACCGAGTCCGCGTGGCCGCGGGACGACCCGCACGTGCACGGCAGGTGAACGACAGGTGGCCGTTCAGCTCTGCATGACACAATCGATCCATGCGCACGATCCTCAACATCATCTGGGTGATCCTGGCGGGATGGGCTCTGTTCCTCGGCTACATCCTGGCCGGTGTGCTGCTGTGCATCCCGATCATCACGATCCCGTGGGCGATCGCGTCGTTCCGCATCGCGCGCTACGCGATCTGGCCGTTCGGCCGCGAGGTCGTCAGCAAGCCGACCGCCGGCGTCGGCTCCTTCCTCGGCAATGTGCTCTGGGTGATCCTCGCCGGCTGGTGGCTCGCGATCGGGCACATCATCTCGGGCATCGCGCTGTGCATCACGATCATCGGCATCCCGATGGGCATCGCCGACTTCAAGATGGTGCCGGTCTCGCTGATGCCGCTCGGCAAGGAGATCGTCTCCACCCGCAAGGGCGCTTTCGACCGCACGCTCTGACGCCGGCGCCGCGCGTCAGCTGCGGAAGAAGCTCACGCCGAGGTCCGGGTGGTCGACGAACACCCCGTCCACTCCCGTGCGGGCGATCACACCCCACTCCGACTCGTAGTCGCCGAAGGCCCCCTTGCCTCCGGGGCCGCGGAACTCCGCCGCGAGGAACGCGTTCTCCGGGCGGCACGTCCACGTGAAGACCTTGAGGCCCCGCTCGTGCGCATCCTCGACGATCGTGTTGCCCCGAGCCAGCAGCATCCGCTTGCTCACGCTGATCCCGTCGACCTTCCCGACCAGTCCGTCGAGACCACGGGGCGTCACGGTCGCCTTGTAGGTGAGCGCCTGCTTGCCCTCGGCGACGAGCAGATCGTACGGGCGCCCCGCCGCCTCGATGAGGTACACGAACGACGCCGCGATCCCCCGCGCGCGCAGCTGGCCGAGCACGGTGGACTCGAAGCACTCGATGATCAGCGGCAGCTCTCCGTCGGCCCAGCCCGCGTCGCGGAGCTCCTGCTCGATGAGCGGCGCCAGGTCCAGGCCGATGCTGGCGAAGTACGTCGCGTGCTTGACCTCGAGCACGACGCCGATCTCGCGCCCGTGCTCCGCCGAGCCCTCGCGCACGATGTCGAGCACGTCGCGGAGGCGGAGGATCGCCTGGGAGTCGTCGAAGCTCGCGCTGGTCGCGCGCACCTCGGGCAGCCGCTCGCGCCCGCGCAGGGTCGACAGCTCCGCCCAGGTGAAGTCCTCGGTGAACCAGCCCGTCAGCGCCTGCCCGTCGACGCGCTTGGTCGTCTTGCGGTCGGCGAACTCCGGATGCCGGGCGATGTCGGTGGTGCCGGAGATCTCGTTCTCGTGGCGGACGACCAGGACGCCGTCCTTCGTGGCGACGACGTCGGGCTCGACCGCGTCGACACCCATCGCGAGTGCGAGTTCGTAGGAGGAACGGCTGTGCTCCGGGCGGTAGCCGGGCGCACCGCGATGCCCGATGACGAGGGGCGATTTCCTTGGCACGCTCTCAGCGTAGAACACCCCATACCCCCCACCACGCGGGTATCGTAGAGGAAAGCGACCTACGACCCCCTTTTGGAGTGAGGCCCACCAATGAGCAACTTCGCCTTCAACAACCCGGCGTTCAAGCAGCAGGATCCGCGCAATGTCGCGACCTACCCGGGCGGACCGCAGGCCGCTCAGGGTGCGCAGAACGCCTCCTTCCAGCACGCCACGATGGATGCCGCGGCCAACGCGCAGCTCGAGGGCATGTACGCGGCACCTCCCGCCGGAGCGATCGAGACCGACCGGATGTCCGTCGAGGACACCGTCTGGAAGACCGCCGGCCTCTTCGCCATCCTCCTCGTGACCGCAGCCGTCGGCTGGGTCTGGACGCTCGGCGGGGTCGACCTCAGCTCCACGCAGAGCGTCTCGATGCTGCCGTGGATCATCGGCGCCCTCGGCGGCTTCGTGCTCGCCATGGTCATCACGTTCACGTCGCGCAAGAAGGTGCGTCCCGCGCTGATCTTCGCCTACGCGGCCTTCGAGGGCCTGTTCGTCGGTGGCATCTCGGCGTTCTTCGAGATCATCTACCCGGGCATCGTCTTCCAGGCGACCCTCGCGACGGTCTCGGTCGTCGGCGTCACGCTGGCCCTCTTCGCGAGCGGCAAGATCCGCGCCTCGAAGAAGGCGACCAAGGTCTTCATGATCGCGATGGTCGGCTACCTCGTCTTCTCGCTGCTGAACCTCGTCCTGATGTGGACGGGCGTGCTGCCGGAGGGACAGGCGTTCGGCCTGCTCAGCGCCTCGATCGCCGGCATCCCGCTCGGCCTGATCATCGGTGTGCTCGTCGTCATCATGGCCGCTTACTCGCTGGTGCTCGACTTCGACCAGATCCAGCAGGGCGTCCGCAACGGCGCTCCGCGTCAGTTCGGCTGGATGGGTGCCTTCGGCATCATGGTCACGGTCGTCTGGCTGTACGTCGAGATCCTGCGCATCATCGCGATCGTCCGCAGCAACTGATCACGAGCGCCTGCTGATCTCAGCACGCGTCGAGAGGCCCGTCTCCCTGGGGAGGCGGGCCTCTTGCCATATCCGGGGAGGTGCGCGCAAGGGGGTGTCTTCCAGGGTGACCGAGCGGCATAGTCATCTGCGAGACCCGACACCACGGGTATTCGCAACACAAAGGAGCAGACCATGAGTTTCCTCGGATTCCTTCTTCTCGGCCTCATCGCCGGCGCCATCGCCAAGCTGATCCTCCCGGGCAAGCAGGGCGGCGGATGGATCGTCACGCTCCTGCTCGGCGTGGTCGGCGCCTTCCTCGGCGGCTGGCTCGGATCCGTCATCTTCGGCGTGGGTCTGGAAGAGTTCTGGAGCCTGCAGACCTGGCTCCTCGCGATCGGCGGCGCCATCGTCGTGCTGCTGATCTACGGCCTGATCGTCGGTCGCGGCAGCAAGGCCCGCAACTGAGCGGATACTGACGCCCGCACAGCACCCAGAGGCCCGTCCCTTCGGCAGCGAAAGCTCCCGGAGGGACGGGTCATCTTTCGTGTCCGTGCGCCTTGCGGTTCAGCAGCGCCCTCTCCCGGTCGTTCCCGGCGAGCCCTGCGGCCACGGCGAACTCGCTCCGCGCCTCTTCCTCGCGCCCCAGACGCAGCAGCAGCTCCCCGCGCGTGGCCGGCAGCAGATGGTAGCCCCGCAGCACGCCGGACGAGGACAGCTGGTCGATGATCCGCAGCGCCGATGCCGGCCCCGTGGCCATCGCCACCGCGGCGGCCCGGTTCAGCTCGACCACCGGTGACGGAGCGATCCGGCCCAGCGCTTCGTAGAGGAGCACGATCCGGTCCCAGTCCGTGTCGTCGACGGATGCCGCGACGGCATGGCACTCGGCGATCGCGGCCTGCAGGCTGTACGCCCCGCGACCGCGACCGACGGCATCCGCCGCAGCCAGCGCCGCACGACCCCGCGAGATGCGGCTGCGATCCCAGCGGCGCCGGTCCTGGTCGGCCAGCAGCACCGGATCGCCGTTCGCGTCCACGCGGGCGGGGAAACGCGCCGCGGTCAGCTCCATGAGCGCGAGCAGACCGTGCACCTCGGGCTCTCCCGGCATGAGCGCCGCCAGCACTCTGCCCAGCCGGATCGCCTCATCGCTGAGCTCCGGCCGCATCCAGTCCGGACCGCTCGACGCCGCATGAGCCTCGTTGAAGATCAGGTACAGCACGCCCAGGATCGCTCCGAGGCGCTGCGCGTGCTCCTCGCGAGGCGGCACCTCGAACGGCGCGTTCGCGGCGGCCAGCGTCTTCTTCGCACGCACGATCCGCTGCTGCACGGTCGCGGTCGGCACGAGGAAGGCCCGCGCGATCTCCTCGCTCGACAGACCTGCGACGACGCGGAGCGTGAGGGCGACCTGCGCCTCCTTCGAGAGCACCGGGTGGCACGCGATGAAGATCAGGCGCAGGACGTCATCGTCCACGGCATCCGGATCCCACAGCATGTCGCCCGCTTCCGCCTGCTCGCGCTCCAGGTCGTGGGCCAGCAGCGCGACCCGCGCGTCCAGCCGCTCGCGGCGACGCCAGCCGTCAATGGCCTTCCGCTTCGCGACCGCGGTCAGCCAGGCCGCCGCGTTGCGCGGAACGCCCTCGACCGGCCACTGCCTCAGCGCGTCCACCAGCGCCTCCTGCGCGAGGTCCTCTGCGAGACCGAAGTCGCCGACGAGACGAGTGAGCGCGCCGACGATGCGGGCGGATTCGATGCGCCACACAGCAGCGACGACGCGCTCCACCGACCCCTGATCGGGGGCGGAGCGCGCCGTCTCGCTGCGAGAGGAGTCGTCCATCACTGCTGTGCGCGCTGAGCCTGCTCCTCGCGCCAGCCCTCTTCCTTCTGGATCCACTCGTTGTCGGCGGGGAAGTCCTCGACACCGGTCACCCGACGCACCTCGAGGAACGAACCGGGCCCGAGGGGAGCACGGCTCGCCCACTCCGCAGCCTCTTCACGGCTGGAGACCTCGATGATCCAGAACCCGTTGAAGAGCTCCTTGGTCTCACCGTAGGGGCCGTCGGTGATCAGGGGCGTCTCGGCGCTGAAGTCGACGACGAAGCCCTCGGCGGCATCCGTCAGTCCCTCGCCCGCTGCCAGCACGCCGGCCTTGATCATGGACTCGTTGTACTTTCCCATGGCCTCGATGACCTCTTCGAACGGCATCTCCTTGAAGGACTCCACCGCTTCGTCGGTCGCGCGCATGATGAGCATGTACTTCATGATGTTCTCCTTGTTCGAGGGGGGCCGTCTCTCGACCCTCTCATCACAGACGTCGAACGGGAATGCCCCGGATCGACATCCTCGGGAGATTTTCTTGAAATTCTTTTTCTGCGGTCGTTCCGGTCGCGCTTTCGGCCGCCCCTCGCCGGCCGAGGCGGCAGGAATTGCGACCGGAGCGGCGCGAGAGACGGAGCTCAGCGACGCGAAGGACGCGAGACCGCGTCCCGGATCACCGCGGCGAGAGCGGCGAGGGAGTGCTCGGGGTTCCAGGCCGCTGCGACCGCGGGGGCCTCGGCGCTGAGCCGCGCGCGCCACTCGTCATCAGTGAGCACGCGCCGCAGGGCGTCGCCCAGGGCCTCGACGTCGCCGCCGGGGACCAGGACTCCCCCGCCCTGCTGCAGCACATCGCGGATGCCGTAGCGCACGTCGTAGGCGATGACGGGCGCACCATGCAGCAGCGCCTCGACCACTCCGAGCGGCTGGCCTTCGAACGCCGTGGACGTCACGACGACGGACGCACGATCGAGCACCCGCCCCGGGTCGTCGGTATAGCCCGCGAGCAGGATCCGCTCCCCCGCATCGAGCTCGTCGAGCAGGGTCTGGATCTTCTCGTGCTCGGCTCCCTCGCCCCAGATCTCCAGCCGGGCACCTGGAACATCGGCGGCGAGGAATGCGCGGATCGCCTGATCGACGCGCTTGGCGGGAGCGAGCCGCCCGAGCACGACGACGAGGCCGTCCTCGCGCAGGTCATCCCGCCGCTCGACCGGTGTGATGGGGTTGGGGACGACGACGTGCCGCGCCGCGTCGCCGAACCGGGCCACCACGTCGTCGCGCTGCGTCTCGGTCGGCCACACCACCGCGTCGAACCGGTCGGCGAGCGCGAGCCAGCGCTTCCAGAACACGCTCATCGGCGCATCCGGGGTGAACGGCGCTTCGAGGTGGATGGTGTGGATCGGGTGGATGATGCGCACACGGGGATCCGACCAGTCCGCGACGAGCTCGCCGAGCTGTCGGGACTCGCAGATCACGACGATGCGGCGGTCGCCGAAGGACGCCGTGACGTGGTCGAGCCACGCACAGTACAGCCCGCGGAACCCGCGGACACCGCCCACAACCTCCCCCGATGCATCGTGGATCAGCACGGGCTGCGCGGTGAGATGCCAGTCGGGATTCCCGGGGATGACCGGCAGCGCCGCGAACGGGCGGCCGTCGGCGTCCTCGAGCACCCGGTACTCGATACCGGGCTCGGGTGCCGCCGCAGCATCCGCCGCCGCGAGGAGCCAGGCTGCCGCTCCCCCGCCGGGCGCGGCAGCCTCATCGAAGAGATTGCGCATCCGCGACGGGTCGGTCAGCTCGCCGTGCTCGGCGAAGAACGCCCGGTGCTCCGCGTGCGCGGCCGCCGTACCGGGATCGAAAGTGAGCAGCTGCGGCCCACAGCCGTCGGCGACGCCGGCACGGGCCAGCTGCCGGGCGCGGGCCAGCGAGGCGATCGTGTATCCGCCGTCCCGGCCCGGGATCAGACGGCTGGACAACACCAGGTACTCGGCGTCGGGGAGCTCCCCGGCCGCCGTATCCGGGGACACGGCGTCCCCTACTCCCACTCGATCGTTCCCGGCGGCTTCGACGTCACGTCGAGCACGACGCGGTTCACGTCGCGGACGCCGTTCGTGATGCGGTTCGAGATCTTCGACAGCACGTCGTAGGGCAGTCGGGTCCAGTCGGCCGTCATGGCGTCTTCGCTGGAGACCGGGCGCAGCACGATCGGGTGGCCGTAGGTGCGGCCGTCGCCCTGAACGCCGACCGAGCGCACGTCGGCGAGGAGCACGACGGGGCACTGCCAGATCTCCTGGTCGAGGCCGGCCTTCGTCAGCTCCTCGCGAGCGATCGCGTCGGCTTCACGCAGAATCTCGAGACGGTCAGCGGTGACCTCACCGATGATCCGGATGCCGAGACCGGGCCCCGGAAAGGGCTGGCGGCCGACGATGGCCTCGGGGATGCCGAGCTCGCGGCCGATCGCGCGGACCTCGTCCTTGAACAGCGCGCGCAGCGGCTCGATGAGCTCGAAGTCGAGGTCGTCGGGAAGTCCGCCCACGTTGTGGTGCGACTTGATGTTCGCGGTGCCCGCTCCGCCGCCGGACTCGACGACGTCGGGGTACAGCGTGCCCTGCACGAGGAACTTCACCGGAGCGCCACCCGAGGCCTTGGCCTCGGCGACGAGGTCGAGCTGCACCTTCTCGAACGCGCGGATGAACTCGCGGCCGATGATCTTGCGCTTCTCCTCAGGGTCGGTCACGCCCTCGAGGTGGCCGAGGAACGTCTCCGCCGCGTCGACCGTGATGAGCCGCACACCGGTGGACTCGACGTAGTCGTTCTCGACCTGCTCGCGCTCGCCCTTGCGGAGGAGGCCATGGTCGACGAACACCGCGGTGAGCTGGTCGCCGATCGCCTTGTGCACCAGCGCCGTGGAGACCGCGGAGTCGACGCCGCCGGAGAGGGCGGAGATGACGCGGGCGTCACCGACCTGCTCGCGGATGCGCTCGATCTGCTCGGCGATCACGTTGCCGCTGTTCCAGTCAGACGCGAGACCGGCACCCTTGTGCAGGAAGTTCTCGATCACGCGCTGACCGTGGTCGGAGTGCTTCACCTCGGGGTGCCACTGCACCCCGTAGAAGCTGCGCTCCTCGTTCGCGAACGCCGCGACCTTGGTGGCGTCGGTGGTGGCGAGCACCTCGAAGCCCTCCGGCGCCTTCGCGACCTGGTCGCCGTGACTCATCCAGACGTTCTGCTCGGCCGGCTGGCCACCGAGCAGCGTGCCGCCGTCACCCGAGATGACGGCATCCGTCGCACCGTACTCGCGGAGCCCCGTGTGGGCGACCTCGCCGCCGAGGGTCTGGGCCATGTACTGGAAGCCGTAGCAGATGCCGAGCGTGGGGACCCCGAGATCGAACACGGCGGGGTCGAGCCGCGGAGCACCCTCTTCGTAGACCGACGAGGGACCGCCGGAGAGGATGATCGCCACGGGGTTCTTCGCCGCGATCTCCGCGGCCGTGGCGGTGTGCGGCACGATCTCGCTGTACACGCCCGCTTCGCGGACGCGACGGGCGATCAGCTGCGCGTACTGCGCGCCGAAGTCGACGACGAGAGCAGGACGCTGCTCGGTCTCGGAATGCTCGGTCAACGGACACCTTCCGGGGCATTGTTCGGGTGGGTCGCTGAGCTCGTCGAAGCGTCAGCGGCCTCCCTCGTGGCGAGATAGGTCTTCACGTCGCGGGCGACGATCGTCTCCATGATGAAGGACAGCAGCGGGATCACGCCGCCGAGCGCGAGCAGGATGAACCGCAGGAACGGCCAGCGCATCAGGCTCCACATGCGGAAGCACGCGAACAGGTACACGACGTAGAACCAGCCGTGTGCCACCAGGATGAAGAGCGAGAGGTTGAAGCCGTCACCAGTGGACTCGAGACCCTCCGGGCCCTCGACGACCGGTGCGAACCAGAGCGGTCCGCCGGATCCGCCGGCGAAGAGTTCGAGGTGGATCGGCGTGTACTTCAGCACCATCTCGGCGACCAGCAGGAGCAGCATGACTCCGGTGATGATCGACGCGATCTGGTAGAACTTCAGCGCACCGCGGATCGCCGGAAAGCTGGCGACTTTCGGTTCGGGCATGCACCCAGTCTAGACGGCGTGAGAACGGTCCGATTCAGGCGCCGGCACCGCCTCCGCGCATGCACGACTTCGGAGATCGAAGGCGACCCCCGGGGGGGTCCGGTCCGTTCCGGCGGCGTGTTGCTCCCCATCTCCGCCGTTGTGCGCGGGATGCCGCCTCAGGGCGCGGGCGGACGCGCGACCAGCAGTTCGCCATCGCCGCTGACCTCGAGACGGCCCGCGGCCGCAGGCACGAGCACGGTCGCCCCTGCCGCGAGCGACTGCCCTGCAAGATCGACCGCACCGGCGGTCACGATCACGATCGCGAAACCGGGCTCGAGGATGGCCGCGCCGTGCACCGGCATCCGCACGAGTCGGAAGTACTCGTCGGCATCGCGGGGGAACACCGATCCCGACGACGGCGCGGCGTGCACGAGCGCACCCATCTCGGCGACGCTCCGCGCCGTCCGCGTCACCGCGGTGAGCGCGAGGTCGAAGCCGAGACCCAGATGCCCCTCCTGAGGCCCATTGATCTCGAAGCCCTCCCATTCGAGCAGGATCGACAGGTCCTCGGGCTGCTGCAGCTCGAGCAGCAGCACGCCTGCACCGATCGCATGAAGCTCGCCGGGAGGAACCCAGACGACATCGCCCGGATGCACCTCGATGACATGCAGGAGTCCGAGCAGAGCCTCGACGTCCTGACGCGCGACGAGATCGGCGAGGGTCTCGACCGCGACGTCCTCCCGCAGCCCGACGTGCACCGTGCCGCCCTCGAGGATGTACCAGGCCTCGGCCTTGCCGTGCGTGCGGCCCAGATGCGAGGCGGCGAAGTCGTCGTGCGGGTGGGCGTGCACCGGCAGGCGCTGGCCGGCGTCGAGGAGCTTGACCAGCAGACGGGCGTCCGAACCCCAACGCCGTGCGTGGCGGTCGCCGAGCCAGGCGACGGGATCCGCCTCGATCGCGTCACGGAGGAGCCGCCCGTCCGGGAGCGTCGTGAGGCCCAGTGCTTCCTCGCCGCGGATGGTCGTGGTGGATCCGACCCAGTCCTCCGGCTCGCGTGGAGCCGCCTCCTCCTCTCCACGGAACGCGGAGATGCGCGCGCCTCCGCGGTAGAAGCGCTCCGGCGGACGATTCGAGGGGAGGACGATCGGGTTCACTGCTGCTCTCCGCTCCGGGCGTGCGCGGCGAGGAACCCGCCGACGAAGGTGTCGCCGAGGCCGATGGTGGTCGGCGATGCGACATCGAGAGAGAAGGCGGCGACGCCGACGGCATCCGGAATCGTGTCCTCGATCGCACGGACGAGCGCGACTCCCCCGGCATGCCGATCCATAGCGGCCGTCTCCGCCGCGTCCGCGGCCGTGAAGCCGTCTCCGAGCCGGAAGCGGGTCGCAGCCACCCGTACCGCGCTCTCCAGAGCCTCTCGATGGCGGGCTGCATCCGGTCCGACCGCGAGCGCCCAGCAGCGCGTGTGCACCACGAGGGCGGGCACGGGGATCAGCCGGTGGATCTCCTCGAGCGCCGGGGCGACCTGCGCCGGATCGAGCAGATCGACCGCTCTGCCGAGATACTCCTGCAGTTCGTCCTCGTTCATCCCGTACACCTGGATGTGCGGCAGCAGCCGTGCCCGCACCGTCTCGGCGAAGGTGCGGGTGTAGAACCCGGCGTCCTCGTAGTAGACCAGGGCCCCCACCGCCAAGCGCGCCATCGCGGTGAGGAGCTCGCTCAGCCGACGCACCAGCAGGTCGTGATCCTGCATCGTGTTGAACCCCGAGATGAGGAACGCGGAGGCGTCGGCGAGCGCATCGGACAAGTCGGCGGCGATCGCCATCGTCCGATTCGGCGGATCGTTGGCGAAGATGAGCCGATTGGCCGCGGGCGAGACCACCTCGCCGTCCGTGAGGCGAACATGCGCCCCCGCCGGATACTGCACGATCAGGTGCGGGTCCAGGGTGTCCCCCTCGGCGGACGACACGATCGTGATCCTGTCGGGAAGCAGCCGGCGCACGTTGTCGTCGATGCTCACCAGATGCTGCACGCTCGGGATGCCGAGGCTGTCGAGCACCAACCCGGCGCGGACTCCCGTGCCGCCGAGTGTCACCTCGTACGCGAAGTGCGCGGCGAAGCGCTCGACGACCTCGGAGGATGCGACGAAGCGCTCCGCCCCGATCCCGTCGGCGGCGAAGGCGAGGATCGCGACCAGGAGGGAGCGCTCGTCGACGATGGGCGCCGTGGTCGTGAGCTCGTCCATGCGCACGTCATGCGCATGGACGAGCTGCTCGAGAACAGCGGAATCCCACCGCAGCTCGTAGTCGACCGTGCCGCCGAGCCCGAGCACCAGCTGCCTGTCCACATCGCCGATCATCCGTCGAGCGTCCTCACTGTCGATTCGTGTGCGTCAGTAGAGACCGGCCTTGCCGTCGGCACCGAACAGCTTGATCTTCTCAGCCGCCGTGGCCTTCATGGCGGCGATCGGCTCAGGCTGGATCGCGTTCGGCTCGCGCAGACGCTCGTCGGTGCCGAGGATCTCGCGCATGCGGTTGTGGTAGGCCACCTTGATGTCGCTGGAGATGTTGATCTTGTTGACGCCGAGCTCGACGGCGCGGCGCAGCTCGGAGTCGGGGTTCGATGATCCGCCGTGCAGGACGAGCGGGATGCCGACGGCGGCCTTGATCTGCTCGAGCAGGTCGTGGCGCAGCTCGGGGTTCTTCTCGGCCGGGTAGAGCCCGTGCGAGGTGCCGATCGCGATGGCCAGGCTGTCGACGCCGGTCTCCTGCACGAAGCGCACCGCATCGTCGGGGTTGGTGTAGATGATCTCCGCCGCACCCGACTCGCCGTAGCTGTCGTTGGCGCCGATCGTGCCGAGCTCGCCCTCGACCTGCACGCCGACCGCGTGCGCGGCCTCGACGACCTTGCGGGTCAGCGCGACGTTCTCCTCGAACGGCAGCAGCGAGGCGTCGATCATGACCGAGGTGAAGCCGGCCTGGAACGCCGTGATCATCTGCTCGTACGTGCCGCCGTGATCCCAATGGATCGCGACCGGGACGCTCGCCCTGTGGGCACGCGAGCGCATCGCGGTGATCAGATCGGTCGTGATGTGCGAGACCTCGTCGGGGTGGATCGCGATGATGACCGGGGCGTTCAGTTCCTCGCTGATGTCGATGATGCCGGTGAACATCGCCCAGTCGCTGATGTTGAACGCCGGGATCGCGAAGTTGTTCGCATTGGCGACGTCGAGGATGGATTTGCCGGTGTAGAGCACGTGTTTCTCCTGTTTCGTGGTGGTCGTGGGTCCGGTCGGACGGCGTCAGCTCTTCACGGAGCCGGCGGTCAGCCCGCTGATGAAGTAGCGCTGGAAGAAGAGGAAGAGCAGCAGCACGGGGATCGAGCCGAGCACGCTCATCGCCATGATCTGGTTCCACTCGTAGGAGTGCTGGCCCATGAGCAGCTGGATGCCGATGGGCACGGTGCGCATGTCGATCGTGCGCGTGAGCGTCAGGGCGAACAGGTACTCGTTCCACGCGATCATGAACGTGTAGATGCCGACCGAGACGATGCCGGGAACCGAGATCGGCACGAGGATCCGCCACAGCGCGGTCATGGATCCGGCGCCGTCCACGCGGACGGCTTCATCGAGCTCGCGCGGCAGGGTGTTGAAGTAGCCGGTCATCATGATGATCGCGTAGGGCAGCGTGAACACCATGTAGGTGAGGATGAGCCCGGCGTAGGAGTTGTAGAGGCCGAGCGCCACCATGAGTCCGAAGTACGGGATCAGCAGCGTGATGGGCGGCACCGCCTGCACGCTCACGATCACCACGTTCAGGATGCGCTTGCCCCGGAAATCGAACCGGCTGAACGCGTAGGCCGCCTGGATCGCCACGATCAGGGTCAGCACGGTCACGGAGCCTGCGACGACGTAGCTGTTCAGGAAGAACCGCATGGTCTCGGGGTTCGTGAAGATCGCGATGTAGGCGTCGAACGAGAAGGTGTCGGTGAGCAGCCGCGGGGGCAGCTCGAAGATCTGGGTGTTGGACTTGAACGAGCTGGACAGCATCCAGAGCACCGGGCCCGCCGCGAAGACCGCGCCGATGAGGAGACCGATGGACACACCCGCGGTGGCGACGCGGCGCTTGCCCTTGACGGTGAGAGCCATGGTCAGTCCCTCGCTTTCTGATGACGGACATAGAACACGGCGAGCACCATCGACATCAGCAGCACGAGGACCGCGGAGGTCGCGGCGAGCGAGAAGTCGTACTTGGCGAACGCCAGCTTGTAGGTGAACGTGCTGAGCACCTCGGTCACGTCGATGGGGCCACCACCCGTCGTCATCCAGATGAGGGCGAACTGCTGGGAGGTCCAGATCAGGTCGAGCAGCACGAGGCTGACGATGATGGGCCGCAGCTGCGGGATCGTGACGTTCCAGAACCGCTGGATCGCGCTCGCACCGTCGACGGTCGCCGCTTCGTTCAGCTCACCGGGGATGCCCTGGAGCCCGGCGAGCAGGCTCACCATGAAGAACGGGTACCCCGCCCAGATGTTGATGAACGTGATGGTGCCGAGCGCGAGCTGCGGAGAAGCGAGCCACTCGATGTCGGTGTTCAGCAGGAAGTTGATCACACCGTTCGGGGCGAGCAGCATGCGCCAGAGGACGGCGATCACCGCGACGGTGAAGAGCCACGGGAGGACGTAGAGGGCCCGGAAGATCGCACGGGCCGCGTGGTGCAGCAGGGTGCTGTTGAGCATCATCGCGAAGCCGAGCCCCAGGACGAGGTGGGCGATCACACTGCCGATGGTGAAGACGAGGGTGTTGCCGGTCGCCTTCCAGAAGCCGGGATCACCGAGGATCTCGACGAAGTTCGCGATGCCGACGAACTCGGGCGACTTGTTCAGGATGACGTTGTCCTGGAACGAGTAGCCGATCACCATGATGATCGGCACGATCATCAGCACGAGGAGCAGGATGATCGTGGGCGACAGGAAGGCGTAGGACTCCGTGGTCTTGCGCAGCTGACGTCGCCGGCGCGACAGCGGCACTCCGGTGACGATCACCTCGGTGTCGTCGGTCGTTCTCAGGCTCATGGGAACCGGTGCTCCTTGGTTGGTCGGGTGCCGCATCGCAACCGCGATGCGGCACCCCGTTCATGCGGGAGGCGGGAGATCAGAACTCCGCTTTCCAGGCCTCCTGGGCTTTCTTGAGCGCATCGTCGATCGACTGCTGGCCGTCGAACGCCGACTGCAGCTGCTCGCCGAGCTGGCGCATGAGCTCCTCCGCGACGGGGAGGCCCGTGAACTCGTTCGCCGGGTATCCCGCCTGGTAGATCTCGAACGCCTTCTTGAACAGCTCGTCGTCCTCGACGAAGGCCGGGACGGATTCCGAGTTGCCGGGGAACGCGTTGGCCATGGTCGAGAGCTCGGAGTTGGTCTCCTCGCTCATGAGGAACGACACGAGCTTGAAGGCGGCATCCTTGTGCTCCGAGTTCTCGGCGACGCCGATGCCCCAGGACGCGTAGGGGATGCCCCGTTCGCCGTCGTAGCCGTCCTCAGCGGGGAGCGCTGAGATCGAGAACTTCAGGTCGGGGTTCGTCTCGCGGATCAGGTTGATGTGCGCGAGCGAGTCGATCATCATTCCGGCGCGGCCGTTGGTGAACTCCTCGACCTTGTCCTGCTCCTTCATCGTGAAGGAGCCGGAGGCGATGACGCCGTCATCCCAGAGACCGCCGATGTACTCGACGGCCGAGGTGACGTCGTCGTTCGTCAGGTCGGGCTGACCGTCCTTCAGCATCGAACCGCCGGATGCCCAGACCCACGACATCACGTCGTTCTGCACGCCGTTCGGCGTCTCGAGCGACAGCGGGAGCACCCAGCCGGAGACGTCTCCGCCGAGGGCGGTGACCTTCGCCGCGGCATCCGCGAACTCCGTGCGGTTCGTCGGCGGCGCGTCGACGCCGGCCTGCGCCAGCAGATCGTCGTTCGTGAACATCGGGTAGACGAAGTTCACGACCGGGATCATGTAGGTGCTGCCGTCGACCTGGATCTGGCTGGCGAGCTGGCTGTCGTCGTAGTCGTTCTCCTTCATCAGCGCGGTGAGGTCGGCGATGACGCCCTGCGAGGCGAAGTCGTTGACCCACGCGCCGTCGAGACCGACGACGTCGGGCATGGTTCCGGATGCCGCACCGGCGAAGAGCTGCTCCTTGGTCGATGCGTACGGACCGCTGACCAGCTCGACGGTGATGCCCGGGTTCGCCTCTTCGAACTTGTCGATGAGCGCACGGAACTCGCCGTCCGGCAGCTCCGGCTCCCACCACTGGGCGAACTCGATCGTGACGTCTTCGCCGTCACCGCCGCCACCGTCTCCCGTCGTGCTGGGCGCGCAGCCCGCCACGGCCAGCAGGGTAACCGCCGCGGTCGCGGCGCCGACGATGTTCCGGGTTCGTCTGCGCCCTCGTCCCACTGTGCTCATCACTTCTCCTCTTCGAGATCGTGCCGCATGACGCGCTTCAATGCTTCTTCATGCGGTTTTGAGCCATGTTATGCCGACATCTGCATGTTCGTCAAGGAGGACTTTGCTGCGATCGGGCGATTCAGTCCCCGAATCTCAGTGATCTCGCCCGCGAATCGCTCCCCGCAGCTTGTGCCGTTTTTTGCACGACTATGCCGTGTTGATTCCCCGAATGTGCTAAAGATGAGGTCATGGATGCTTCCGGAACGGCGCGACGCCGCCTCCCTGCGGGCAGGAAAGCCGACCTCGCCAGCTATGTCGAGCAGACGGGGCAGGTGACGGTGAGCGATCTCGCCGAGCACTTCGGCGTCTCGATCGACACGATCCGCCGCGACCTCGATCAGCTCGACCGAGAGGGTGTGCTCGTCCGCACGCACGGCGGCGCGGTCAGCTCCGCGAGCGGCCCCCTGAAGGACCGCGCGCTCGACGTGCGCATGCGGGTGCAGACGGAGGAGAAGGAGCGGATCGCGCGCATCGCGGCCGGCCTCGTCGAAGACGGCTCGGTCATCATGCTGAACGCGGGCACGACGACCCTCGCGGTCGCGCGGGCACTGCGCAATCACCACGACCTGACGATCGCCACGAACAACCTCCGCATCCCCGGGGAGCTCTCGCCGTCCGCCTTCCGGGATCTGTACGTGTTCGGCGGAGCTGTGCGATCGATCACCCAGGCCACGACGGGACCCGTGACGTTCACGATGACGCCGGGAGGACCGGAGGTCGACATCCGCTGCGACCTCGCTCTCATCGCGGTCGGCGCCATCGACGAGGCCGGATACTCGACCTCGAACCTCGGCGATGCCGCGATGATGTCCGAGATGATCCAGCGCGCGGAGCGCACAGCGATCCTCGCCGACTCCACGAAGCTCGGCCGCAGGTTCTTCGCGCAGATCGCACTGCTGGACCGCGCCGACTACCTGATCACCGACGCGCCCCCACCCGCGCGCATCGCCGCCGCCCTCGCGCAGGCGGACGTGCAGGTGCTCACCCCCTGACGTCAGAAGTTCCGCGCATCTGAGCCGCCCGCGCAACAGCAGAGGCCGTCGGGGTCTCCCCCGACGGCCTCCGCCCTGTCATCCTGCGTGCAGGATCACCACCATCCGGTGAGGAGATCCCACAGCCAGTCGAGGATGTCCTGGATCGCGCCGCCGATGCCGCCGGCCCGGTTGACCGTGACGGTGGCCGTCGCCTCGTCACCGTCCGCCTGCGACACGGCGACCGTGTACTTCCCGGGCTGCGTCTTCTTCGGAACCGTCACCGAGGCGGTGAACGAGCCGTCGTCGCCGACCTGGATCGTGCCGACGTCGATCGGCTGCCCCTTCTTCGGACGCAGCTCCACGGTCACGGTCTCGCCGGGCTGATATCCCTCGCCGGTGATGGTGAGCTTCTTGCCCGCCGCCACCTTGGAGGAGCCCAGCTCGATCGTCCCGGCGAACTCCTCTTCGCCGGCGATCGTGAACGGCACCTGCACGGTCGTCCCGGTGCTCGCGACGGCGACGGTGAGCTGCTGCTCACCGAAGACGCCGGACGGCACCGTGAACGTCAGGCTCGCCCGCCCGACCTCGTCCGTGGTGTCGACGATGGCCGGGTCGATCGCTCCGGCCGCGAGCTGCGTGCCGCCCATCGAGAGCGTCACCTCACCCGGAGCCGGTTCACCCGCGCTGAACGCGAGCGAGGAGAGCGATACGGTCACCTGGTCGCCGGCGCTGTAGCCATCGGCATCCGCCGGGCTGACCGCGACGCCGACCGCACGCTGGGCGTAGTCGGGGCTCGCGGCCTTGTTCGCGTCGAACCAGTCGACCATGGACTGCAGATCGATCTTGCCCGTGTCGCGCTTGCCCGTCCCCTGCTTGAAGGTGGAGAAGTTGTCTCCACCGGCGGCGAGGAACGAGTTCGCGGCGACCGTGTACTCCGCTGCGGGGTCGATCGGCGTGCCGTCGAGCGTGATCGACGTGACCCGCGAACCCTGCGCCCCGGCGGGGTCGTAGGTGTACACCAGCCCCTTCGAGACGCCGAGCTTCAGGAACGGCCGTGCCGAGCCCGCGGGCTGCCACTGCTCCTCCAGCACGCCCTTCAGCTGCGCACCGGTGAGGGTCAGCGTCACCAGCGTGTTCGCGAACGGCTGGACCGTCGCCGCCTCGCGGTACGTGACGTTGCCGTCGGGATCGGATGCTCCGGCCGAGGCGTACGCGAGGTTCGCCCGGATCCCGCCCGGGTTCATCAGCGCGATGTCCGCGTCGGTGGACCACTTCTGCACGTCGGCGACGAAGTTGCCGATGGTGGACTCGCCACCGCGGTTCTCCGAGCCGGCCGTCTGACGCGCGCGGTTGAAGTCGGCGGTGATGTCTCCGACCTTGATCGCGCCCAGCACGTCGGCCTCGGCCTTCGCCTTGGCGACGATGTCGGCGACCTCGGGGACGGCCGGGTACAGCGGCGCGCCCGCAGCCGTGAGGGGCTTGATCTCGTTGGTGATCGAGATCAGGTCTTTCGTCTTCGGGTCCACCTGGATGTTCATCAGGCCCAGGTTCTCGCCGTACTGACCTGCCGAGACGACCGGGCGGCCGTCGATGACGTGGTTGTACGCGAGGTGCGTGTGCGCGGAGACGATGGCATTCACGTCGTCGTCGACGCCGTAGACGATCTCACCGAGCGGCGATTCCGGGGTGATGGCCCCGACGTCGACGCTCTCCGCGCCCTCGTGGACGAGGAGGATGACGACATCCGCCTCGCCGTTGGACTCATCGCCGTCGCGCAGGTCGTCGGCCACCGCGTTGACGGAGTCGACGATGCTGCGCACCTCGAGGTCCGCGATGCCCTCAGGCGAGACGAGCGAGTCGAGGTCTTCGGTGACGGCGCCGACGAAGCCGACCTTGACGCCGTCGAGCTCCTTGACCCACGCCGGTGCGAGCGCGGGCTCGCCGGTCTCCGTGACGAAGACGTTCGATGAGATGTACTCCCAGTCCGCGCGGTCCTGCACGCGATCGCGCAGATCCTCCCAGCCCTGGTCGAACTCGTGGTTGCCCGCGGCGCTGACATCGAGACCGGCCGCGTTGAGGGCGTCGATCGTCGGGTTGTCGTCGTTGATGAACGAGGTGAACGTCGACGCACCGATCAGGTCGCCGGCTCCGGCGAAGATCGTGTTCGGGTTCGCCTCGCGGAACTGCTTGACCGCGCCCGCCAGGACGGCCGCGCCCGCGGCAGCGCCGTCGGCCTCGATCCGCCCGTGGAAGTCGTTGACCGTGACGACGTCGATGCTCACCGGCGGGAGCTCCGAGGAGACGCCGACGATGATCGGGTCGTGGTCGCTGGACCGGTAGGGCGTGCCCTCCTCGGTGGCGCCGAACGCGTAGCCGCGGTCGCTCCACTCCGGCGAGTTGATACCCCAGACGCCGGCGCCCGTGATGGACGCGGCGAGCGACGGCGACGCGATCACGTGGTCGAGCGAGCCGAGCTCGCCGTCGAACGTGTACGTGTACTGACCGGCGGCCTTGTCGGCGACCAGGTCGCTCCAGCCGTTCGAGGTGAAGACGTCGATCGGGTCTTCCTTGCCGTACGCGTTGAAGTCGCCGATCAGCAGCATGTCGCCGCTGCCGGTGGTCTCCTCGAGCTCGGCGGTGAACGCCAGGATCGCGTTCGCCTGCGCGACGCGGTCGGCGTTGAAGAAGCCCTGGCCGTCGGCCGGCTCCGCTCCCGCGCCCTGCGGCGGCGACTTCGACTTCAGGTGGTTGGCGACCACGGTGACGACCCGGCCGTCGATGTCGAACGCCTGGGCGATCGGCTCGCGCGCGTTGCCCCAGACGGTCTCATCGGTGACGGTCGCGCTGTCGCCGACGGTGGAGACGGCGTCCTTCTTGTAGATGATCGCGTTGGTGATGTAGTCGGTGGTGGCCGCATCGTTCAGCGCGTCGGGGGTGGGCACGTAGTCCCACACCTCGCTGCCGGCGTCCGCGTTGAGGCCGTCGACCAGATCCGCCAGCGCCGAGTCGATCGGCTCGCCCAGCTTGACCGAGTTCTCGATCTCCATGAGCGAGACGATCTCGGCATCCAGGCCGTTGATCGCCGAGACGATCTTCGACTTCTGGATCGCGAACTCCTCGGCCGTCTCCGCTCCCCGGGCGTCGGGGTTCTCGGAGGCCAGCGTCGTGAAGTAGTTGTAGACGTTGAACGACGCGACCTGCACGTCTCCACCGACCTCGGGGGCAGACTCGGTGCGCGGGTTCGTCGCCGTGAAGCCGACCTTGAGGTCTTCGGGAGAGGCGTCGTCGATCGGCACGACGGGCTGCAGCCGCCAGTCGTCGAAGCCCCACTGGAGGACGTAGCCGTTGTCGCCGAAGTCGACGGTGTCGCCGTTGCGGACCACCGCGTCCTTCGTGAAGTACGGCTGAGCACCGGGGTGGCCGTTGTTCGTCACCTGGATGGACCAGCCGTCGTCGAGCAGGAGGCGATTGGCGCGATTGGCCGCGGCGATGGCCGCCGCCGCGTCTCCGGGCCGCGTGGTCTCGGTGCTCTTGACGTTGAGGTCTGCCCCGGCGTTGAGCCAGAGCGTTCCGAAGTTGAACAGCTGGTGGCTGGATGCGAGGCGGTATGTGCCCTCCGGAGCCACGTACATGTTCTCGTACTGCTCCCGGTCGGCGCCGCGCACGGTGTCGGGAAGCGGCGTGACGGCGGGCACTCCGGCGCCTGCCGCGAGCACGGCGATGTCGGTCACCGCGCCGGGGTTCAGCTGCGTCTGGCCGAAGTACTCGCCGACCGAGCCCGTCACCGAGACGAGGTCGCCGATCGCGAGGGTCGGGGCCAGCGCGTTGAGGAAGACGAAGACGCCGTCGGATGCGCCGGGCGTCGCGTCGTCCGCGCCGCCGGAGCCCTGCGTCTGGATGACGATGCCCTTGTAGCCGCCGGTGCGGTAGTCGGCGGTGACGACGCCCTCGACCGTGACGGTCTGGCCGCTGAGCGGCGAGACGTCGGCGGTGCCCTGCACCTCGGCGATCGAGACCGTGGTCGGATCGGGATCAGGATCGGGGTCCGGATCCGGGTCGGGGTCGGTGCCGCCGGTGCCCTGCGGGGTGATGGTGGCGGAGAGCGTGAAGTCGACGCTGTTGTCGTCGGTGTCTGCGCCGCTCGTGCGGTTCAGCGACTTGACGTCGGTGTTGCCCGCCGGCGGAGTCGCCACGGCGGTCTCGAACGTGTTGGAGGTGCCGTAGCCGAGCAGGTCGATCACGCCGTCGACGCCGACGACCGAGCCAGGGGTGAGGGTGACGGCGGCCGTGCCCTCGACGAGCGCGAGTGTGCCGGTGGTGCCGCTCGGCGTGAGGGTGCTGACCGCATCCGGAGCGGGAAGGTCTGCGCCGTTCGCACCGTTGCTGTTGCCCTGCACCAGGTAGTAACCGCCGGCGGGGATCACGCCGGTGAGCGGTGCCACGCCGTTCGAGGCGCCGGTTCCGGTCGCCGACCGGTACTGCAGCGACTTGCCGTCGAGGGTGATCGGCTCGGAGGTCGGATTGTAGAGCTCGACGAACTTGTTCTTGAAAGCCGCCCCTGCGCTGCCGCCGGAGAGGTACGCCTCATTGATCACCACCCCCGTCCCTGCCGGATCGGCGAAGGCGGGCACGGCGGTCAGCGAGCCGAAGCCCAGCGCTGCCACACAGGTCAGGGCGAGAGCGCCGACGCGCCCCCTGTTTCTACGGTGAGCGACGGGAGCCATGCGGTTCCCGTCCTCTGGAGCGGACATCATCGGTGCGGTCTCCTCGGTCGGTGGTGCGACATCTCTCATGAATCTGTCACGGCGCGCACCGGGGTCTCCCAGCCCGCACACATGTTGCGAGCATACGGAGCGCTCCGGACATCCTCAATGGAGTTCTCCGATTCGTCACCGACCGCTCACCGGATGGCCGCGACGACCCCCGACGAAGGTCCATATGCCGGCATTCCCGCGCACATGTGCGCATCCGACTCCGCGCAGATGCGCGACGTGATCAGGCCGTTTCCACGCCTCGTGCGTCTTCGAACTCCTCGACCTCGCGCTCCCAGGCATCCTTCGCCAGGCGGTACCAGAGGTAGAACGCGAAGCCCGCGAAGATCGCCCACTCGACGGCGTAGAAGATGTTCAGCCAGTTGATCGGCGACTGCTCCTCGGGTGCGGGAGAGGAGATGTCCACGAGTCCGGCGGTCGCCGTGGTCGAGGCGAGGAACGGGCGGTACACGTCGAGCTCCTCGGTGTCGTGCCAGCGGCTGAGAAGCGCCGCCGTCGACATCCGATCCATCCGATCGGGGTCCGTGCGCGGTGGGACGGACGGCCCCTCGTCGGAGATGATCCGGCCGCCGATCTCCACCTGGGAGCCGTCGACCTCGGCGTCGAGCCGTTCGATAGCGGCATCCGCCGTCTCGCGATCCGGCGCCCAGCCGATCGCGACCGCGATCGACGTGCGGTCGGCGACCCGCAGCTGGCCGGTGACCCAGTAGCCCTCGACATCGTCGTTGAAGCGACTCGACACGACGAGGAAGTCCCCCTCGACCCACTCTCCCGAGATCTCGACCTTCTGCCCGACCAGCGGCTCGGGAAGGTACTGCCCTGGTTCGACGACGTCGGTGAGCGGCCGCACCTGCTCGGTCGCCCCCGCCGGGGGCGGATCCGTCTCGATCGCGCGCTCGAGCTGCCACTGCCCGAGCCACGCGAAAACGCCGGCGACGACGAGGCACAGCAGCAGCATCCCGATCCAGCGTCCCCGCAGCATGACCTCGCGAAGGGTCGGCGGGAACGGCGCAGGAGTCGACACGGTGACGAGCGGGTCCTCAGGCCTCGTACGGCGCGAGCACGACCTCGACCCGCTGGAACTCCTTGAGGTCGGAGTATCCGGTGGTCGCCATGGACTTGCGCAGGGCGCCGATGAGGTTCGCGGTGCCGTCGGCGACGGGGGCGGGACCGTAGAGGATCTCCTCGAGGGTGCCGATGCCGCCGACCTCGACGCGGCGTCCGCGCGGCAGCTTCGAGTGGTGAGCCTCCGGACCCCAGTGGAATCCGCGGCCGGGAGCGTCGGTGGCGCGGGCGAGCGCGACGCCGAGCATGACGGCATCCGCCCCCATGGCCAGCGCCTTGACGATATCGCCCGACGTGCCGACGCCGCCGTCGGCGATGACGTGCACGTAGCGGCCTCCGGACTCGTCGAGGTAGTCACGACGCGCAGCGGCGACGTCCGAGACCGCGGTGGCCATCGGCGCGTGGATACCGAGCGTCGCGCGGGTCGTGGATGCCGCTCCGCCGCCGAAGCCGACCAGCACGCCGGCAGCGCCGGTGCGCATGAGGTGCAGTGCCGCGGTGTAGGTGGCGGCGCCGCCGACGATGACCGGGACGTCGAGGTCGTAGATGAACTTCTTGAGGTTCAGGGGCTCGTCGACGCTGGACACGTGCTCGGCGGACACCGTGGTGCCGCGGATGACGAAGAGGTCGACCCCGGCAGCGGCCACGGTGTCGTAGTGCTCCTGCGTGCGCTGCGGCGTGAGGGATCCGGCGACGGTGACGCCGGCTTCACGGATCTCGGCGAGGCGGCGGGTGATGAGCTCGGGCTTGATCGGCTCGGAGTACAGCTGCTGCATGCGCACGGTCGCTTCGCCGTCATCGAGCCCGGCGATCTCCGTGAGCAGCGGCTGGGGGTCTTCGTATCGCGTCCACAGCCCCTCGAGGTCGAGCACGCCGAGGCCGCCGAGCTGCCCGAGCATGATCGCGGTCTGCGGGCTCACGACGGAGTCCATCGGCGCTCCGAGCACCGGGATGTCGAACCCGAACGCGTCGATCGTCCATGCGGTCGAGACATCCTCGGGGTTGCGCGTGCGGCGCGACGGCACCACCGCGATGTCATCGAACGTGTACGCGCGGCGTGCGCGCTTTCCTCGGCCGAGCTCGATCTCCATGGTCACCCGTCCAGCCTACCCGGCGCTCGACGAAGCCTGCGGCTGTGAGGCGGGAGCGGTCGCCGGCGCTGACCGGGTCGAGGGGTCAGAGAGTGCCGCCTTCGGCTGCGACGCACGGCGTTTCCTGACCCCTCGCACTCGGCTCACCTCGCGCGTGCGACCCGTTTCTCGTCCCAGACCGGCGCGTCGGACTCGTAGACGTCGCCGTCCGAGCCGAACACCAGGAACCGGTCGAACGACCGCGCGAACCAGCGGTCGTGCGTGACCGCGAGCACCGTCCCCTCGAAACGCGCGAGCGCGTCTTCGAGAGCCTCGGCCGACTCCAGGTCGAGGTTGTCCGTTGGCTCGTCGAGCAGCAGGAGCGTCGCGCCGGACAGCTCCAGCAGCAGCACCTGGAGCCGCGCCTGCTGTCCGCCGGACAGGGAGTCGAACGTCTGCTGCGCCTGCCGGACGAGCCCGTACCGGTCGAGCGCGGAGCTGGCGGCATCCCGCGGCATCCCCGCGCGGCGGTCGTCTCCGCGGTGCAGGATCTCCAGCAGCGTGCGCCCGACGAACTCCGGGTGCGCGTGCGTCTGCGCGAAGAGGCCCGGCACGACCCTGGCGCCGAGCGTCGCCGTGCCCGTGTGCGGCACCTCGCTCAACTGCTCTCCGGTGGACGTGACATGGCCGAGCGTGGCATCCGGATCGCTGCCGCCGCGTGCCAGCAGCCGCAGGAAGTGCGACTTCCCCGACCCGTTCGAGCCGAGCACCGCGACGCGATCGCCGTACCAGACCTCGGCATCGAAGGGCCTCATCAGCCCGGTGAGCTCGAGGGCGGAGGCCACCACGGCGCGCTTGCCCGTACGAGAACCGCGCAGACGCATGTCGAAGTCCTGCGCCGGGGGCCGCTCCTCCGGCGGACCGGCCTCCTCGAACTTGCGGAGCCGCGTCTGGGCGGCCTGATACCGCGACGCGAAGCCGTCGTTCGCCGAGGCCTTGACCTTGAGGTTTGCGACCAGGGTCAGCAGCTTCTCGTGCTGCTCGTCCCAGCGCCGCCGGAGCTCGTCGAGACGATCCATCCGGTCGGTGCGCGCCTGCTGATAGGTCGCGAAGCCGCCGCCGTGCACCCACGCGGTCGAGCCGGCGCCTCCCGGCTCGAGAGTGATGAGACGGTCCGCGGCGCGAGCCAGGAGCTCTCGATCGTGCGACACGAGGAGCACGGTCTTGGGCGTCTGCCGCAGCTGTCCCTCGAGCCAGCGCTTGGTGGGCACGTCGAGGTAGTTGTCCGGCTCGTCGAGCAGCAGCACCTCATCGGGACCGCGTAGCAGCGCCTCCAGCGCCAGCCTCTTCTGCTCGCCGCCGGAGAGCGTCGTGAGCTCCCGGAAGCGCGCTCGCTCGAACGGCACGCCGAGCGCGGCGACCGTGCACTGATCCCACACGGTCTCGTGCTCGTAGCCGCCGGCATCCGCGTACTCCGCGATCGCCGACGCGTACGCCATCTGCGTGTCGTGCTCGTCGCGCTCGATCAGGGCGTTCTCCGCCGCCTCGAGCCCCTGCGCCGCCGCGCGGATCCGCTGGGGTGCGACGCTCACGAGAAGGTCGTGCACGGTCTGCCCCTGGCGTCCGTGTCCGACGAACTGGTCCATGACGCCGAGCCCGCCGTCGATCGTGACGACTCCGTCGTCGGCCGGCTGGTCCCCGCGGATGATGCGCAGCAGCGTGGTCTTGCCTGCGCCGTTCGGTCCGATCAGCGCGCTGGTGGATCCTGCGCCGACCCTGAATGTCGCCTCGTCGAGAAGCGGTCTGCCGTCGGGGAGCGTCAGAGACACTCCGGAGACATCGATGTAGCCCACTGTTCGTGGCCGTCCTTCCGCCCGCGAACAGCGAGCCGACCAGGCTATCAGTCCGCGACGCCGTCGGCGGAATCGGGATCAGGGTCGGAGCTGGATGATCCGGTCCGACCGACCCCACGCGCGATCCGCCGTGAGCACCGGCGCATCGAGGCGTCGCGCGAGCGCGAGGCAGAGCCGATCCCCGAGCGGCAGTCCGCTGCCGCGCTTCCACATCGCGGCAGCCGCTTCGGCGTCGGCGTATGAGACGGGCTCGATCGTCAGGTCGTAGCTGCGCAGCAGACCGGATGCCACGCCCCAGTCCGCACCGGCGGCGCGCACCTTCTGGGCCACCTCCGCCCAATTCGCCGCACCGACGACCGCTTCGTCCAGAACACCTTCGACCTGATCGGCACCCGGCTCCCCCTGCAGGAAAGCGAGGACCGCCGAGGCGTCGAGGACCGTCACGCGGCGTCGTCCTCCGAGGCCGCTGCCGCCCGGCGATCGGCGAGAAGCGATTCGACGAGGTCGGATCCGTCGAGCTGCGACCGTACCAGCGCCTTGGCCTGATCGCGCGTCACGAGGACCACTCCCCCGCTCGTCTCGATCATCAGCAGCCGGGAACCCTGGTCCCAATGCTGTCGAGCACGGAGCTCGGCGGGGATGACCAGGCGTCCGCGATCACCCATCGGTGCGACGAATGTGGTATCCATGGCCTCACCGTACCACTGGCAGACTGATGATGGTACGAGGAGAGCGATCAGACGAGGGCGCTCGACGTCGGCACGGTGCCGGCGAACAGATCGAGCACCGGGCAGTGCGCGTCGACGACCTGGCGGAGGTTCTCATACTGCTCGGGGCTGTCGGGGCCGGAGATGCCGACCTTCACCCGGATGTCGTGGAATCCGGCACGGCCCGACTCGTCGATGCCGAAGAGCTTCCGCACGTCGAGGTCTCCCTCGGCCGTGATCTCGATCTCGTCGATCGTGAGGCCGAGCGCCTGGGCGTAGAGCCGGTACACGACCACCTGGCATGACACCAGGGCACCCAGCGCGTACTCGACGGGGCTCGCGGCCACGTCGTCCCCCGCGAGCGCGCTCGGCTCGTCCACGATGAAGCGGTGCTTGCCGGCACGGATCTCCGTCGCGACCGAGCCGATGCCTCGTCCGCTCACCCGGTAGGTCAGCTGAGCGCTGCCCGCATCCGCGGCGATGCGCTCGTTCCACGCCGCCCCCGCATCGTTCAGGCGCTGTGCACGCTCGGCGGGTGTGACGTCGGAGACGGCGCTGATCTGGTCCTGGAGAAGAGTCATGCGGGAAACGTAGCCGGGCCATGAGGCACCCGCACCCTCGGCGTCACGGTCGTTCACGGGCCGTCATCCGCCGTCATGGAAGACGGATGACGGCGACGACCTCAGTCCGCGCGACTGAGCGTCTGCAGCACCTCGGTCCGCGGCGCCGCCGGCAGGACGAAGCGGAACTCCGTGCCCACGCCCTCCTCGCTGGTGACGTCCATCGTCCCGCCGTGGGCGAGCACGATGGCACGCGTGATGGTGAGGCCGAGCCCCACACCGGGCACCGCGTTCCTCGTGGCCGTCGATGCCCGGAAGAACCGGGTGAACAGCATCCCCTGCTCGTCCTCCGGGATGCCGACACCCGTGTCGCTCACCGACAGCTCCACGCCGCCGTCGACGCGCCGGACCGCGGCGGTGACGCGCCCTTCTCGGGGCGTGAACTTGATCGCGTTGGAGAGCAGGTTGTCCAGTGCCTGCCCGATCCGGCCCGCGTCGACGAGGAGGCGGATCGGCTCGGGG
Organism: Microbacterium sp. A8/3-1; assembly: GCF_040267695.1. Taxonomy (NCBI): domain Bacteria; kingdom Bacillati; phylum Actinomycetota; class Actinomycetes; order Micrococcales; family Microbacteriaceae; genus Microbacterium; species Microbacterium sp. A8/3-1. Next base: position 1,719,854 of record NZ_CP158357.1, read on the forward strand.
GCGAGTTCCGCGGAGATCTCGATGCCCTCGCGCTGCGCGTGCGGCCCTGCGGAGACCACGGCGGCGCGGACGAGAGCGCCGATGTCGACCTCCTCGCGGTCCAGGGGGAACCGACCCGATTCGACCTGCGCCGTGAAGAGCAGGTCGCCGACGAGGTTGAGCAGCCGCTGGGCGTTGCGCTCGATGATGTCGACGAACTCCCGCTGATCCTCGGTGAGCGGCTGTCCCGGATCGTTCTGGAGCAGATCGAGGAAACCGATGATGGCGCTGAGCGGCGTCCGGAGCTCGTGCGAGATCATCCCGACGAACTCGTCCTTCATGCGCGCGACCTCGACGGCCTTGCTCTCGTCGGTCACCACCAGCAGATACCCCTGCTGGGTACCGGCGCCGTCGCGGTAGGGATTCACGGTCACGCGGGCCGGAACCGACGTCCCCGCGGCCGTCACGATGTCGACGTCGTCCTCGACGTTCTGCTCGTCGTCGTCGGCGCCGGCGAACAGCGCCCGCAGCCCCGGCGGCAGTTCGGAGCCGGTGTCGACGCGTTGCTCGTTCGTGCAGTCGCCAGCGAGCGCCGTCAACGACGACTCCGCGAAGAAGCGATCGATGCGCACACCGCTCATCGCCTCGGCGGAGGTGAGGCCGAACAGCCGCTCGGCGCCGGGGTTCCAGGCGGTGATCGTGCCCTCGCGGTCGGTCGCGATCACGGCCTGGGCGGTGATCGACGACCACAGACCCTCGTACGACTCCACGAGGGAGCGGTACTGATGCTCCTTCTCGCGCAGCTGCACGATCATCTTGACGTTGTCGGCGAGCGCGGCCGTGCGCTCCCCGACCAGTTCTTCCGCCTGCTCGGCGCGCACGCGCTGCTGCCGGGAGAGCTCGTTGATCACCGCGGCGACCGCGGCGAAGACCAGCGGCCCGATGACGCCCCGCAGCCAGTCCACCGCGCTGTGCGGCGGATCGGCGAAATAGGGCATGAGCAGAGCGAGAGAGGTCAGACCGCCGACGACGAAGACGTAGCGGATGCCGGGCGCCGCGGCGATCCAGATGACCGGGAGCAGCACGAGCGAGGAGAAGAGCGAACTCGCCCCGCCGGTGCCGGTGCGGAACAGGCCGAGCCCCACGATGTCGATCAGCGGGACGAGCAGGACGATCCAGCCGTCGTACACTCGACGAGCACTCAGCACCGCCGCATGGACCGTCGCCGCCAGCACGAGGCCGACGCCGAGCACCACCGCGATGAAGTGCGTGACGGGAAGATCCGGTATCCACCAGGTCAGCAGGACGGCGGCGACCGTGGCGATGAAGGTCGGGGTCTGCTTCACGAGCGGGCTCGGGTTGTCGAAGACCTGGTACCACCGGTTCTCCGCGCGGTCGAGCGGCGTCGCCCTCATCGCGTCACCCGATCCACGATCGCGCGCAGGTCGGCTCCGGTGATCGGCTTGGGCAGCGCCGCATCCGCCGGCGGATAGTCCGCGGCGTCGAGGACCGAGCTGATCACGAGGAAGCACTCCGGGAAGCGCTCCTGGACGCGGCGCGCGCACTCCTGGCCGGAGATCCCCGGAAGCAGGAGGTCGATCACCGCCAGGACCGGATCGATCTCGTCGAAGGCGGCGATCGCCGATTCGGCATCGAGTGCGATGAACGCATCGAATCCCTCACGGTCGAGGTAGCGGCGCAGGAGGGCTGCCTGGTCGACGGCGTCCTCGACGACGAGGGCCAGCGGCCGCCCGCTCATCGGAGGAGCAGCTCTCGCACGACGACGATCACGGCGACGACGGCGAGCGAGAGGAGCGCCTGCGGGATGAGCCGGCGCTCCCGGCGTTCATCCGCGGCGATCTCTTCCACCTCGGAGCCCTGCGGCGGCGCATCGGTCATGAGACGACCCGTCCGATCTTCTCGGTCTTTATCCACGAGGCGTCGGCACGACGCCACTCCTTGATGTACGAATCCACGGTGATCGCGCACAGCAGCGAGCCGTAACCGCAGATGTAGATCAGCAGCCCTGCGAGGAAGCGTCCGCCGGGAAGAGGCTCCACCGCGCGGGCGAGCCAGACGCCGAGCATCGAGATCGGCCCCCAGAGGTAGAAGATCACGGCCCACGCGAAGCGACTGTCATCGGTCAGGGCGAGGCCGACCTGCGCGAGAGCGTCCTCGAAGAGCCAGGGGAACAGCGCGAACGCCATGAGGATCAGCGCGCCGAGCCCGGGGAACATGACGGCCTCACGCCACGACTGCCTGCCGATGCGTGGATCCAGCTGCACGGCGTAGAGCATCGAGAAGAGGTAGACGCACGCCGCGAAGATCCACATGAAGCGGAACACGAACGCCGCGATGTCGCTGTGCAGGATGAGGAGCGTCAGCAGCGCCCCTGCCGCCAGCAGCATGAAGGCGGGGAGGAGCAGGATCGTGAACCAGGCCAGCCCGAAGACGAAGCTCCCGAGATTGTGCGTGCGGCTGGGTCGGAACCAGAGCTTCCGGTAGATCGAGGTCAGCTGCACGTTGCCGCGGGCCCAGCGCAGCCGCTGCTTCCAGAGACCGTCGACCGAACGAGGCTCCTCCGCGAGCACGACGGCGTGCGGCTCGAACACCATCCGCCGCCCCTTCAGCTGCCCCTCGAACGTCGTCATCGTGTCCTCCGCGAGCGTGCCCGTCGGAATGCGCCCGCCGATGGCCTCGAGGTTCGCTCGGGAGTGCAGCTGCGCACCGCCGGCGAGACAGGCGATCGCGCCGTCGACGTTCTGCGCTCGTCGCGCGGCGAGCTGACTGATCACGTACTCGATCGCGATGAAGCGCGTGAGGTAGTTCCGGTCGCGGCTGCCCTCGGCGATGTACGCGGTGACGGCGCCGACCTTCTCGTCGTCCAGGTGACGGCTGAGCTTGCGCAGCGAGTCCCGGGCGAAGATGACGTCGGCGTCCATGATGAGCACAGCCTCGGTCCAGGCGTCCGCGAGGACGACGTCGAGCCCGTGGTTGAGGGTGTGCGCCTTGCCCTCGCCGCCCTTGTCGCGACGCAGGTGCACGACGCGACCGGGGTACGCCGCCGCCATGGCCCTGACGATCTCGGGGGTGTCGTCGGTCGAGGCGTCGTCGACGACGAAGATCCGCAGGCGCTCCGCGGGGTACTCGAGCTGCAGCAGCCGTTCGATCGCCGGCCCGATGACGAGCCCCTCGTTCCAGGCCGGGATCACGACCGCGATGTTCGGGTGGTAGGGCGCCGCCTTCGCGTAGTGGTTGCGGAACGCGTGCAGAGGCAGTGTGAGGAACTGCAGCGCGGTGTTGATCACGGGCAGCGTGCCGACGAGGACGCACAGCAGCAGGAACACGACGAGCGCCGTCTCGGGCCAGGTGAGCTCCGCCATCAGGCGTCGCCCTCCGCGTCGAGGAGCTCGAGCACCCGCGAGTAGCGGCCGACGTCCGTGGCGACGTGGCTGTCGGTGGAGGCGACGATCTGCGCCCCCGCCCGGCGCAGCGCGGCGAGCGAGCGGATGCCGGGGCAGCCCCACTTCTCGTTCACCTCGACGAGCGTGTCGGTCTCGGCGGCAGCCCGCGCCCAGGCGGCGATGCGCTCGTCACCGAGGTCGTCCTCGGACAGGCCGATCTTCGGGAGGATCGAGAAGCAGTGGGCGAGCTGGTTCCCCGGATGCCGGCGCATCGAGGAGATCAGGGCGCCGACGAGCTCATCCAGGACGTCGTCGGCCGCCCAGCCGTCCGCGATCCGCTCGCGCACCGCGGTCGGGCCGAGGGGACCGTCGAGGCCGGGGAACTGGTGGTCGGCGATGAGGATGCGGTCGATGCCCTCGGGAAGCGCCGGGATGTCGAGCGCGCCCGATGCGTCGAGGATCTTCGCCTCCACACCCGTGAGCACCTCGAGACCGTCGGGCACGGTGAGGGCCCGGACGGCGGCGAGGTACTCCGGCACCCAGGTGGTGTTCTGCCGCACGTGATCCACGAGGCGCACGGTGCTCAGCCCCGCAGCCGCGGCCGCGGCGACGTTCTCCGCGAGCGTCGACACCGCATCATCGGAGAACGTCGAGTGGACGTGGTGATCCCCGCGCAGAGCGGGGTGGCTCACAGCTCCTCCTGGTGGCCCGCATGGGCCGACACGAGCAGATCCTCGACCTCGACGATCACATCCTCCAGGAAGCGCACCGAGGCGACCTCACGGAACGGGACCCGTGCCGGGAGCTCGATGCCGAGGAACAGATCCGCGACCAGCGAGGGGATGTCGACCCCCGCGGCGATCGTCAGCGGGAGCGCTCCGGGGAAGCGCGGGTTGACCTCGAGCAGGACCGCGCGACCGGTGCGGTCCCGGCGCAGCTGCACGTTGGCGACACCGACGAGGCCGATCGCCCTGGCGATGGCTGCGGCGGTCTCCTCGAGCTCGGGGTCGCGGACCGTCTGCCCGGCGATGGCCACGCCAGAGTCGACCCTGGCGCGCGTCCGCGGCACAGCGGCGACGACGTTCCCCGCAGCATCCGCGATGACGTCGACCGAGTACTCCTCACCCGGCAGGTAGTCCTGCACGATGAGTCCCTCGTCGGTCGGCAGCGCCTCCAGCGCCGCCCGGTCGGGCACCAGGCGGATGCCGCGACTGCCGGCGCCCTGGCGCGGCTTCGCGAAGACCGGGAACTCCCAGTCGATCTCCTCGGCGCCCGGCCCCGCGAGGACCGTGCGCGGCGTGCGATCCGTCGCCGCGCAGCGCTCGGCGAGGGCCAGTTTGTCGAGCGCAGTGTTCAGGGTGTCGGCCGACGGGGCCGCGAGCACGGCCGGTGCCAGCTCGTCCCGACGATCGGCCAGCGCGATGAGCTCGACGTCGACCGTCGAGATGACGAGATCGAGCGCATCCTCCGCGACCATCCGTGCGATCGCGGGGACGAAGTCGTCGTCCCGGCCGGGCGGGACGAGACGGCGCTGCGCCGGCGGGACCAGGTAGATGCCGCTCGCCCAGCCGTCCATGTCGGCGGCGAACACGGTCAGGTCGGAGCGGCGGAGGAGCGAACGGATGACGGCCACGCCGGCCGGACCTCCCGCACCCGTCACCAGCACGCGCTTCGTCATCAGCTCTCTCTTCTCGTGAGTTCGTGAGCGCCGACGAACTCCGCCGTCTCGCGCACCACCTCGAGCGGCTCCACGGCCTTGCCGCCGCCGAATCGCGACCAGTAGCGGGCCGTGGCGGTCACGAATTCGGGCTCGAGGTAGTCGCGGTTGGCGGTCTGCGATTGGAAGCGCTCGAGGAGGCGGAGCTTCTGATCCAGGTACTGGTCGATGCGCACGAACCGCGTCGGGCGGAAGTCGATCGTCGCCGACGGGCTCTGGTAGCACGCCACGGTGCCGACCCGTCGGGTGGCGACGATGGTCGCCTCGCTCACGGCACGATGGTCCTGGTGCCGGTCGTGGCCGGAGTGCGTATAGACGATGGTCGGCTGGATCTCCTGCACGACCTCCTCGATGAGGCGCACCGTGGCTCCGCCACCGGAGATCTCGGTGTCCACCAGATCCTTGACGAAGAGCCGGGCGCCCAGCATGTCGGCCGCTGCGAGGGACTCGCCCTGCCTGCTTTCGGCGTCGCCACCGCGGGCACCGCGAGAGAGCGTGAGGATCGTGATCGCATCCCCGGCGTGCGCGTGAGCCGCGAGCAGCCCGCCGACGCCGATCTCGACGTCATCCGGGTGCGCGCCGATGGCCAGCACGATCTCCTTGGGCCGGCCCTCCTCGCGGCGGCGGCGGCCTTCGGCGGCGAGCCGCGTGACGACCTCGATCAGGCGCGCGTTGTCGAGCGGCTTGGTGAGGAACTCGTCGGCCTGCGCGCGCAGCGCGGACACCGCGTACTCCACGGAGACGTGCGCGGTCATCACGACCACGGGGACGTTCGGACTCGTGCGCCGCAGCTCCGCGAGCAGCTCCAACCCGCTCAGCCCCGGCATCTCGATGTCCGTCACGACGACATCGGGACGCACCTCCGTCATCCGCTCGATCGCGACGCGGCCGTCTTCCGCGATGTCGACGATGCAGCCGCCTCTGCGCTCGAGGACCGTCTTCACGAGCAGGGCGACGTCGGGGTCGTCATCGACGACGAGGACGCGCGGAGCTTCGTCAACCATAAAAGCGGCTCTCCTTGGGGAGGTTCCCTGTCGATGCGAGGATCGACGTCGCGGTCTCGGTGCCCTACCACCGGGTCCGCGGGGAAAGTCGAGCGGGGTACGTCGAGTCTTGCACAGGCGCCACCGCCGACCGCGCAGCAGCGGATCGCGGTGCGGCGCGCTCGGGTGTCACCCGGCCCTGGCTGCGCGCTTCTCCTGTTGATAGACCCGGATGGCCTCGTAGCGCTCGGCCGAACGGGCCTGTCGCTTGGCCGCCTCCTCCGCCCGGTTCTTCGGCGGAGCCGAGGTCACGAGGTCGTCGAGCAGATGGCGGGCCGCCTGGGCGATCTCGGCCACAGCGCGATCGAAGACGGCCTGATTCGCGCGGGAGGGCGCATTCGCTCCGGAGATCTTGCGGACGAACTGCAGTGCGGCGTCGTGGCACTCCTCGTCGGTCGCGGCGGGCTGGAGGTTGTTCAACGGGACGATGTTGCGACACATACCGGCACGCTACGCCGGGCCGACGACGGACGGAAGAGGTCGATCCGGTGGACGGCATGGTGCGAGCGGGGTGCTGCTCGCTACGCTCTGGCTACGAGAACCGGCGACGGCCGATCCGCCGTCTCCCTGGAACAGGAGAGAACATGACGATTCCCCAGCCCCCTGAGTCCCCGCAGAATCCCCCCGCCTGGAACGGCGCGCCGGCCGCGGACCCGGCCGCCGCTTACGGCCAGCCCGCCCCGAACTATTCCGCTCCCCCGGTCTCCCCTCCGGGCCGCGTCCTGTCGATCATCGGCCTCGTACTGGCCTTCGTCGCGGCGCCGATCGGCCTGATCCTCAGCATCGTCGCGGCCGTCAAGCTCGGCAAGGCCGGCGCGCCCAAGGGCCTCGCCATCGCCGGCATCATCGTCGGCGCAGTGATCACGCTCCTCTGGATCATCGGCATCATCCTGTTCGTGAGCGTGTTCGCCGGCATCATCGGGACGTGCGCGGAACTCGGCCCTGGCGTGTGGACCGTCGACGGCGTCACCTACACCTGCAGCTGATCTCCCCGGGAACGACGAAAGGGACCGGATGCCGCGCGGCATCCGGTCCCTTTTCCGTCGAGGCTCTTACTTCTTGTAGTTCGGGGCCTCGACGACGATCTGCACGTCATGCGGGTGCGACTCCTTGAGCCCGGCCGACGTGATGCGCACGAACTTGCCGCGGGTCTTGAGCTCCTCGATCGTGCGCGCGCCGACGTAGAACATCGACTGACGCAGGCCGCCGACGAGCTGGTACGCGACGGCGGCGAGCGGGCCGCGGTACGGGACCTGGCCTTCGATGCCCTCGGGGATGAGCTTGTCGTCGCTCGGGACGTCGGCCTGGAAGTAGCGGTCCTTCGAGTACGAGGTCTGCTTGCCGCGGGTCTGCATCGCGCCGAGGGACCCCATGCCGCGGTACTGCTTGAACTGCTTTCCGGACTGGAAGACGATCTCGCCCGGCGACTCGTCGGTGCCGGCCAGCAGCGACCCGAGCATCACGGCGTCAGCGCCGGCGACGAGCGCCTTGGCGATGTCGCCGGAGTACTGCAGGCCGCCGTCGGCGATCACCGGGACGCCGGCGGGGCGTGCGGCGAGCGAAGCCTCGTACACGGCAGTGACCTGCGGAACACCGACGCCGGCGACGACGCGGGTGGTGCAGATGGATCCGGGACCGACGCCGACCTTGACGGCGTCGACGCCTGCATCCACGAGCGCCTGCGCACCCTCGCGGGTCGCGACGTTGCCGCCGATGATGTCGATGTGCGCGAACGACTCGTCGGCCTTGAGGCGGCGCACGATGTCGATGACGCCCTGCGACTGGCCGTTGGCCGTGTCGACGACGAGCACGTCGACGCCCGCGTCGCGCAGCGCCTCCGCCCGCTCCCAGGCATCGCCGAAGAAGCCGATCGCGGCGCCGACGCGCAGCCGGCCCTGGTCGTCCTTGGTGGCGAGCGGGTACTTCTCGCTCTTGTCGAAGTCCTTGATGGTGATGAGGCCGGCGAGCGTGCCGTCCTCGTCGATGAGGGGGAGCTTCTCGACGCGGTGCTTCGCGAACAGCGCGATGACCTCGCCGGCGGCCACACCCACGGGGGCGGTGACGAGGTTCTCGCTCGTCATGACGTCCTTCACGAACGTGGTCTGCCGCTCGAAACCCGAGACGAAGCGCATGTCGCGGTTGGTGATGATGCCGACGAGCTTGCCGTCGTCGTCGATGACCGGGAGGCCGGAGATGCGGTACTTGGCGCAGAGCGCGTCGACCTCTTCGACCGTGGCATCCGCCGTCGTCGTGATCGGGTCGGTGATCATGCCGGACTCGCTGCGCTTGACGCGGTCGACGTGAGCGGCCTGATCGGCGATGGACAGGTTGCGGTGCAGGATGCCGATGCCCCCCTCACGCGCCATCGCGATCGCCATGCGTGACTCGGTGACCGTGTCCATCGCGCTCGACAGCAGCGGGGTGGCGACCGAGATGCGGCGCGTGATGCGCGACGACGTGTCAGCCTCGCTGGGGATGACGTCGGTGTGCCCCGGCAGGAGCAGCACATCGTCGTACGTCAGTCCGACGAAGCCGAAGGGATCGTGCTGGTCCATGGAAGCTCCTCCTGCGCGAGTCGCGCGAATCCGAGTGCGAGTGGGGTGGTCGACGCCGGCCGGTGCGGGGAAACCCGTATGAAGATTCTAAGCGAGACCAGGCCGTGAACATTCCCGGAGGCGACCATCATTCGCGCGGGATGCCGCCGGTGTAGGTGAATCGCAAAACGCGCACTACGCTCAAGTGCGTCGTCCATCCCCGCGGTTCACACCCGATGCCGCGGAGAAAGCACTCACAGTGGAGGTTGCGTGGGACCCACATCAATCGCCGTGCAGCGAAAGCGACCCTGGGTGGTCGCTTTCCTCGGCATTCTCATGGCGCTGACCGCGTTCCTGGTCCTGCCTCCGTCCTCCGCCTCGGCGGAGACCTCCGACGACGAGCAGGAGGTGACGGACTTCTACTTCGCCGGGGTCATCACCTTCGATGATGAACCCGTCGAGGGTGTCGTCATGGAGATCGAGGGCAACGGATTCAAGGGCGAGACCGAGACCGACGCCGACGGCAAGTGGCGGCTGTACGTGCCCGAGAAGGACAAGTACACCCTCACCGTCGACGAGAAGACCCTGCCGGACGGGGTGATCGTCGACGCGAGTCTGCTGCCGGAAGGCACGCAGCCGATCGCGGGCACCACGGCCTCGTTCGAGGTCGAGTTCGGCCTCACCGGCACCAAGATCATGAACCTGTTCCTCGGCGAGGGGCAGCGGATCACGGTGTCGTTCATCGATCAGCTGCTCTCGCGTCTCGTCGGCGGCCTGAACTTCGGGCTCCTGCTGGCGCTCGCATCGATGGGCGCTGCACTGATCTACGGCACCACGCGGCTGTCGAACTTCGCCCACGCCGAGATGGTCACCTGGGGCGGTCTCGTCGCTCTGGTGACGACCACCTTCTGGCATCTTCCGCTGTGGGCCGGCATCGTCGCCGCCGTGGTCGGGGGCGGTCTCTTCGGCTGGGCCCTGGATGCCGGGATCTGGCGTCCGCTGCGGCGACGCGGACTCGGCGTCGTGCAGCTCATGATCGTCAGCATCGGGCTCTCGCTCGCTCTGCGCTACGCCTTCCAGTACCTGATCGGCGGCGACACGCGTCAGCTTCCCGGCGCCAGCCCGGCACCGATCCAGTTCGGTCCGATCTCGCTGTCGTACATCGACATGATCGGCATGGGGGTGAGCATCGTCGTGATCCTCGGCGTCGCCTTCTTCCTGACGCGCACCCGCATCGGCAAGGCCACGAGGGCCATCTCCGACAACCCGCAGCTGGCTGCCGCATCCGGCATCGACGTCGACAAGGTCGTCCGCTACGTCTGGATCCTCTCCGGCACGCTGGCGGCGATCTCCGGCATCCTGTGGGCGTACTTCCGCCCCGGCGTGAAGTGGGACATGGGCGCGCAGATGCTGCTGCTCATCTTCGCAGCGATCACGCTGGGCGGCCTCGGCACCGCGTTCGGTGCTCTCGTCGGCTCGCTCATCGTCGGCATCGCGGTCGAGGTCTCGACGCTCTGGATCCCCTCCGATCTGAAGTATGCGAGCGCCCTGGTCGTGCTCATCGTGATCCTCCTCGTCAGACCCCAGGGACTGCTGGGCCGCAGGGAAAGGTTGGGCTGACCGCCATGGACTTCGGAAGCATCTTCTCCAACACCGCCGTCTACCTGTTCAGCCCGGTCACCCTGGCGTACGCCCTGGCGGCGACGGGTCTCGCGATGCACTTCGGCTTCGCGGGCCTGCTCAACTTCGGTATGGCCGCCTTCATGGCGATCGGCGGCTACGGCTACGCCATCTCGGTGCTGACCTTCGGGCTCCCGTGGTGGATCGGCATGCTGATCGGTCTGCTCGGCGGCGCGCTGTTCGCGGTGCTGCTCGGCATCCCGACTCTGCGTCTGCGGGCCGACTACCTCGCGATCGCGACGATCGCGGCCGGCGAGATCGTGCGCCTGCTGTTCACCACGCAGGTCTTCGACGAGTACACCAACTCCGCCGACGGCCTCGCCCAGTTCAACGGCGGCTTCCGCGACGCGAACCCCTTCCCCGTCGGGACGTACGGGTTCGGGCCGTGGACGTACAGCGCGGACGATCTCTGGAACCGCGTGTTCGGGCTGATCGTGCTCGTCATCGCGATCCTGCTGGTGTGGGCGCTGATGCGCAGCCCGTGGGGCCGCGTGCTCAAGGGCATCCGCGAGGACGAGGACGCCGTGCGCTCGCTCGGCAAGAACGTCTTCGCCTACAAGATGCAGGCGCTCATCGTCGGCGGTGTCATCGGCGCGGCGGGCGGTATCGTTTTCGTCCTCCCCTCTGCCGTCGTCCCCGGCAGCTACACGACCTCGCTGACGTTCTTCCTGTGGACGGTCCTCCTCCTCGGCGGCGCGGCCACCGTGATCGGACCGACGCTCGGAGCGATCCTCTTCTGGGTCGTGTTCGCCTTCATGGCGAACCTGCTGCCGGCGATGGCGAAGTCGGGGATCCTGCCGATGTCCGACAGCCAGGCCTCGACGCTGGTGTTCATCTTCATCGGCGTCGCGCTGATGCTGCTCGTGATCTTCCGCCCCCAGGGCATCCTCGGCGACAAGAGGGAGATGACCTTTGTCAAGTGAACTGACCCCCGAAGCGGTCCCCGAGGGGACTGCGGCCCCGGCCACCGGGAGCATCCGTCGCCCGAAGACCACCGGTCTGACCAAGGGCGAGGTGAAGCCCGGCGTCGCCAAGGTCGATCCGATCCTCATCGCCGACGGCGTGGAGCGGCGCTTCGGCGGACTCACCGCCGTCGACGTCGACCACCTCGAGATCCCGCGCGGCGCGATCACGGCGCTCATCGGCCCGAACGGCGCCGGCAAGACGACGCTGTTCAACCTGCTCTGCGGCTTCGACAAGCCCAACAGCGGCACGTGGTCGTTCGACGGCAAGAACCTCTCCGGCGTACCGTCCTTCAAGGTCGCGCGGATGGGACAGGTCCGCACGTTCCAGCTGACCAAGTCGCTGTCGCTGCTGACGGTGCTCGAGAACATGAAGCTCGGTGCCCCCGGCCAGCGCGGCGAAGGGTTCTGGTCGAGCCTGTTCCCGTTCCTTTGGCGCAAGCAGGACACCGAGATCGAGGGCAAGGCCCGCGACCTCCTGGCGCGGTTCAAGCTCGACGCCAAGGAGCAGGACTTCGCGGCCTCGCTCTCGGGCGGACAGCGCAAGCTGCTCGAGATGGCCAGGGCGCTGATGAGCGACCCCACGCTGGTCATGCTCGACGAGCCGATGGCCGGCGTGAACCCCGCGCTCACGCAGTCGCTGCTCGACCACATCCTCGACCTCAAAGGCCTCGGCATGACCGTGCTGTTCGTCGAGCACGACATGCACATGGTCCGCCACATCGCCGATTGGGTCGTGGTCATGGCCGAAGGACGCGTCGTCGCAGAAGGACCGCCGGACGAGGTCATGGCGGACCCCGCCGTGATCGACGCCTACCTCGGCGCCCACCAGGACGTCGACCTCGGCGCCGTGACCGGCCGCATCCCCGTGATCTCCGATATCGACCCGGTGAGCTTCCGGGAGCAGGTCGAGGCCGAGGTCGAGGCCGAGGAATCCGTCGACGACGCCGAGGAGAAGAAGGCATGACCGACCAGACGCCTGTCCGGAACGAGATCAAGAACGACGACGTCATCGTCGAGCTGAAGGACGTGCACGCGGGCTACCTGCCGGGCGTGAACATCCTCAACGGCGCGAACCTCACAGCCCACAAGGGCGAGCTGATCGGCATCATCGGCCCGAACGGCGCCGGCAAGTCGACGCTGCTGAAGGCGATCTTCGGCATGGTGAACGTGCGCAGCGGCGACGTCACTCTCCACGGTGAGAGCATCGTGGGGCTCAAGGCCGACAAGCTCGTGAAGCGCGGCGTGGCCTTCGTCCCGCAGACCAACAACGTCTTCCCGTCGCTCTCCATCGAGGAGAACCTGCAGATGGGGCTCTACCAGAACCCCAAGATCTACGCCGAGCGACTGGAGTTCGTCAGCAGCATCTTCGCCGAGCTCGGCAAGCGGCTCAAGCAGCGTGCCGGTTCACTCTCGGGCGGTGAGCGGCAGATGGTGGCGATGTCGCGCGCGCTCATGATGGATCCGTCGGTGCTGCTGCTCGACGAGCCGTCCGCCGGCCTCTCCCCCGTGCGCCAGGATGATGCGTTCATCCGCGTCTCCGACATCAACAAGGCCGGCGTCACGACGATCATGGTCGAGCAGAACGCCCGGCGCTGCCTGCAGATCTGCGACCGCGGCTACGTGCTCGACCAGGGCCGGGACGCCTACGAGGGCACCGGTCGCGACCTCCTCAACGACCCGAAGGTGATCGGGCTGTACCTCGGTACCCTCGGCACCGAAGACGCCGCCTGACGCGGAAGAGAAGAGGGGCGGATGCTGCGGCATCCGCCCCTCTTCCGTGCCAGGACGCTTCGACAGGCTCAGCGGCCCAGAGGCTGGGTCCCTGAGCCTGTCGAAGGGCTGAGCCTGTCGGAGGGCTGAGCCTGTCGACGGGCCGAGCGCACGGCGAAGGCCCCGGATGAGTCATCCGGGGCCTTCGTCTGTGTGATCAGTTCGTGCGGGTGATCAGGTTGTCAGCACCGTACTTGTAGGTACCGATCGAGGCACCCTGGGGGTCGCCGTTCTCGTCGAACGTGACCTCGCCGGAGTAGCCGTCGTAGTCGGCCGTGCCACCGTCGTTGATGATCTTGGCGCAGTCAGCGAAGCTGGTGCACTTCTCACCGTCACCGGTGCCGCCGGAGACCTCAGCCATCTTGGCCGCGATGTCCGCGCCCTCGGTGGAACCGGCCGCGAGCGATGCGAGAGCGACGAGGACGACGGCGTCGTAGGCCTCAGCGGCGTACGTGAAGTCGTTGACCTCGGGGTTGCCCTCACCCGTCCAGAACGTCTGCAGACGATCGGTGAAGTCGTCTTCGAGCGCCGGGCCCGGCTTGGTGCCCTGCGCGCCCTCGAGCGAGAACGAGAAGTTCGTGTCGGGCGAGGAGCCGTAGTCGGACAGGTTTCCGTCGACCAGGTACCACTTGTCCGGCGTGATGCCGGCGTTCTGCAGCAGCGGGGCGATGGTCTTGAACTGGTCGAACGACACGATCGCGACGGCATCCGGGTTGGCTGCCTTGATCGTCTCGACCTGGGCGTCGAACTGACCGTCACCGACGTTGTACGAGGCGTCGGCGACGACCTCGCCACCCGCGCCCTCGAACGTCGACTTGATGTTGTCGAACAGACCCGTGCCGTAGGCGTCGTTCTGGTAGATGACGCCGAGCGTCTTGTGTCCGTCTTCGGCGATCAGGTTGCCGAGGACCTCGCCCTGCAGCAGGTCGCTGGGCGCGGTGCGGAAGTAGAGTCCCTTGTCGTCCCAGTCGGTGAAGTCCGGACCGGTGTTCGACGCGGAGATCTGCAGGATGCCTGCGCTCACGTTGCCGTCGAGGATCAGGCGGGAGACGCCGGATGCGGCAGCGCCGACGATGGCGGTGACGCCCGCGCCCTGGAGCTTGGTGATCGAGGTCTCGTACGCCTTGGTGTCGGTGTCGCCCTCGTCCTCGGCGGTCAGGTCGATGGTGACGCCGGCGGCGGCCTCGTTGACCTCGGACACGGCGAGTCCGACGCCGGATTCCATGGGCGGGCCGAGGAACGACAGCGAGCCGGTCTGCGGCAGCAGCGAACCGAGCTTGAGCGTCAGGTCGGCTGCGGGCTTGTCTCCACCGCCGTCCGAGGGCTCGGCGTTCGGCGTGCTGCAGCCGGCGATGACGATGGCGGATGCGCTGAGCAGCGCGATCCCCGCGAAGACCTTCGCGCTGCGCGAACCCTTCAATACGTTCATGTTGCTCCCTTGCGTAACTGAGCGCGGATTGTGACCACGATCGGGTGCTCTAACACTAGAGCGTGGGACACGCCGACAGGGGTCGCTCATGTTTCGGTGCGTTAACGATCCGACACCGAGTCCGGTGCGCAGCGGAACCGGGAATCAGAGCGATTCGGGCTTCGCGACCGCGCGGCCACGTCGGGCGGCCAGGACGAGGTCCACCACGAAGACGACGATCGCGATCCAGACGATGATGAATCCGGCCCATCGCTCGGCCGGCATCGGCTCGCCGAGGACCGCGACGCCGATGATGAACTGCATCACCGGGGTGACGAACTGGATCATGCCGATCACCGTGAGATCGATGCGTCGCGTACCTGCCGCGAACAGCAGCAGCGGCACCGCCGTGACCACGCCGGCGAATCCGAGCACGAGGGCGTGACCCCAGCCGTTCGCCCCCATCGTGATGCCGGCGGGCGTCTGCGCCACGATGATCAGCTGCACGACGGCGATCGGGATCAGCCAGAACGATTCCAGCGTCAGACCGCTCACCGCGTCGACGGCCGGCCCGATCTTCTTCTTGATCAGCCCGTAGACGCCGAAGGAGGCCGTCAGCGACAGCGCGATCCACGGGAAGGCGCCGTAGGCGACGACGATCACGACGACCGCGATCGCGGCGATGGCGATGGCCGCCCACTGCAGACGGCGGATGCGCTCCTTGAGCACGAAGACGCCGAGCAGCACCGTGGTGATCGGGTTGATGAAGTAGCCGAGGCTGGTCTCGACGACGTGGCCGGTGAGCGTGCCGAGGACGAACACCTGCCAGTTGACGTAGATGAGGAGGCCGGCGAGCGCCGTCCAGCCGAGCAGCTTCGGCTGCCGCAGGATGACGCCGAAGGCCGCCCAGCCGCGAGTCACCGTCAGCAGCAGGAGGCAGAAGACCAGCGACAGCAGCACGCGCCACGCGACGACCTCCCAGGGCCCGGTGGGCACGAGCAGGAGGAAGTAGAGCGGGAGGATCCCCCAGAGCAGATACGCGCCCCCGGCGTAGGCGACTCCGGCGGTCCGAGTGGCGCGGGTCGTCGTCTCAGGGTGCACTGCACAACCCTATGTCGCGCGGGCGGTGCTCGGCGCCGCAGGGCGACGGTCCGGAGGAGTCCGGCAGAAAACCGACGCCGAGTGGCGGGATGCAGAAGGGGCCCGGATGCCGCAGCATCCGAGCCCCTTCCGAGGAACGCTGGTTCAGCGGACGACGACCGCGAGGACGTCGCGAGCCGACAGGACGAGGTACTCGTCTGCGCCGAACTTCACCTCGGTGCCGCCGTACTTGCTGTACAGGACACGGTCGCCGACGGCGACGTCGATCGGAACGCGGTTGCCGTTGTCATCGATGCGGCCGGGGCCGACGGCGATGACCTCGCCCTCCTGGGGCTTCTCCTTGGCAGTGTCGGGGATGACCAGGCCACTCGCGGTGGTCTGCTCGGCCTCGACCTGCTGGATGACGATGCGGTCCTCGAGCGGCTTGATGGAAACCGACACGGTCTACCTCTTCTTTCTTGACGCTGACACGAAAGACTTGTTCGCACTCTCAACCCGAGAGTGCTAATCCAGTCTAGGCGCTCGGCTGGCACTCATGCAATGCGAGTGCCAGCGCCAGGTCCGTCTCGGCGGCGAGAGCGGGGGAATTAGGCTGAGGGCGTGGAGATGTCCGAGCTGCGTGCCCTGCTGACCCCCGAGGGGCTCGGGCTGCTCGACGAGCTGGGGCCCATCGAATCGACCGCTGAGGTCGCCCGCGCCGTCTCGCGGCTCCGCGCGGCAGGGCACTCCCCCGAACTGGTCTCGGCCGTGGTCGGTCAGGCGCACCTGCGCTTCCGGGCGACGACGAAGTTCGGCGCGTTCGCCGGCCGGATGCTCTTCACCCGCGCCGGGCTCGAGCAGGCGACGAGACTCGCGGTCGCGGCACGGCACGCGCAGCGCATCCGCAGCTCTGGCATCACGCGGGTCTCCGACCTCGGCTGCGGCATCGGCGGAGATGCCCTCGCTTTCGCCGGTGCGGGCCTCGACGTGCTGGCGGTCGACGCCGACGAGGTGACGTCGGTGATCGCCGCCTACAACCTCGCGCCCTTCGGGGATACGGCCGTCGTCCGTCACAGCACGGCGGAGAACGCTCTCGATGCGCCCGGCGAGGAGCATGGCGCCGTGTGGATGGACCCTGCGCGGCGCACCGCGGGGCACAGCGAGACACGACGCGTGTCCTCCGACGACTACTCTCCCTCCCTGGACTGGGCCCTCGACGTCGCCGCGCGGATGCCGACGGGCATCAAGCTCGGACCGGCTCACGACCGCGACGCGCTCCCGTCCGACGGCGAGGCGCAGTGGGTGAGCGCCGACGGCAGCGTGGTCGAGCTGGTGGTGTGGAGCGGCGCGCTCGCGCGGGAAGGCGTACGCCGGGCTGCCCTCGTGATCCGCGGCGAGCGCTCGCACGAGCTCACCGCGGGAGCCGATGCCGAGGACGCCCCCGTGCGCGAACTCGGCGCCTTCCTGCACGAGCCCGACGGCGCGGTCATCCGTGCGCGGCTCATCGGCGACGTCGCGCGGAGCCTCGACGCCGGGATGCTCGACGAGCACATCGCGTACCTGACGTCGGATGCCGCGCTGACGAGCCCCTTCGTGCAGTCGTTCCGCGTGCGCGAGACCATGCCGGCCACCCCCAAGGCGATCAACGCCGTGCTGAAGGCGAACGGCATCGGCCGGCTCGAGATCAAGAAGCGCGGCATGGACGTCGACCCCGCGGCCTTCCGGAAGAAGCTCGCGTTGCGCGGGGACGCGGAGGCCACCCTGATCCTCGTCCGGGTGGGTGACCAGCGCCGTGCGATCCTCGCCGATCGCGTTCCCGCCCCGGCCTGACGGCCGTCACTCGTCGGAGTCTCCCGGCGCCTCGACCCTGATCGGGTCGCCGGGCGGCGACTCGATGCGCACGGTGTCGCCGGGGGTGATCGGGGAGGAGAACGACGAGTCCCGCGTGATGGTGAGGAACGGGGTCTGGTTCTGCGTGTTCTGCACGCCGATCGTCCAGGAGACGGGGAGCCCGCCGTCGATCCCGTCGACCACCGCGAAGAGCCCGGCACCGGGCAGGTCGAACGTCGTGCTGCACACCGGGGGCTCGTCGGGGGCATCGATGATCATGCAGTGCTCGAACGACCCGGCGTCGTCGCCGTCGGCGAATCGGGATCCCAGCCACACGGGCTGGTCCTGGAAGTAGCCGACGAGCGACAGGCCCATCGAGAACCCCTGCTCGAACAGCTCCGTCGCCCTGGCGCGCTCCTCGCCCTGGAACTGGTTCACCATGGTGACGCTCGGCGTCCACCGCTGGATCGAGACCATGGGCTCGCCGGCCGTCGAGAACATCATGTAGACGTTCACGCTGGTGCCGGAGACGACGGCAGGATCGACGTCCGCATCGCCCGGGTCCGGCACCATCACGAACGTCGAGAGTCCGAACGGCCCCACATCGTCGCGATCCTGGCACGAGTCGGAGGACTCCTCCCCCACGTCCATCACCACGCAGACCAGTCGTCCGTCCTCCCTCGTGCCGTACCAGACCAGGGCGTCCTCGTCCTGGCCGACGGCGCGCAGCGTGCCCGGGTCGTACTCGCCCTGGTCATACAGCTCGAGTCGTCTCTGCTGCTGGTCCTCGCTGAGAGGGATGACCTCGGGGCGCTTCCCGAAGAGCACCCAGCCCGTGCCCACGCCGATCGCGAGCAGCAGAGCGGATGCCGCAGCCACGAGGACCCACCGACGTCGCGGCACCTCGAGCCAGGTCCGCTGCCACCGCTCGCGCCGCGTCTCCGCACGCGGTTCGGCGCGAGGTTCGCCCGGCGGTTCGGCACGCGGTGCGGCGGCGGTCCCCGTCGCGGGGCCGACCTCCCCCGGCACCGGGGTGCGTGGCGGTACGTGCTCCCGATCGATGAGCGCCGGCGGCTCGGCCGCACGTGCCGACGGCTCCGGCGCCGCGGTGGAGACCATCAGGGCCGGCCGCGCATCCTCGAGGTCGCGCAGTCGCCGCGCCTCGGCATCCGTCAGCCCTCCGTCGCGCGCGTACGCCTTCCGCAGCAGCCGCGACCGCTCCTCGCCTTCAGTCCCCTCCGGCACCGAGCTCACCTCGCTCCCGGGTGATCACGAGGTACGACGGACCGGTCGGCGAGAACTCGTACGTGGTCGCGGCGCCGGTCTGCGGGTCGACGACGTTCAGGACCAGCCCCGCCCCCTGTTCGACGATGGTCTGCGGGTCGGCGCAGACCATCGGGGACGGAGACATGGAGCCGTCGTAGATGAGGCATGTGCCGGGTGAATCGACCTGCATGGCGGTCCAGATCGGCACGTCGCCGTCGTAGCCGGCCACCCAGATCGAGTGCGGATCGAACCCCTCGTCGGCGAGCTTCTCGGCGATGCGCGTCTCGTTCTCGTTCGCATAGATGATTCCGGTGGCTCCCGAGCTGTAGTCGTAGCTGCTGACCGCGACGGCAGGCTCCCCCGACGCGGCGAACAGCACCTGGGCGGTGACCTCGCGCTGCGAGCCGCCGTCGGCGTCGACGATGATCGACCCGACCATGCCGGAACCGGCGACCGCCTCGGTGAGCTGACAGTTCGGAACGGTCGACTCGCCGTCGCCCAGGATCAGGCAGGTGCGCCTGCCCCCGTCCTTCGTCGCGGCCCAGACGACGACACCCTCCTCGACGGCGAGAGCGCGGACCGATGACGGGTCGTACTCGGCCTCGGCCAGCAGAGCGTTCTGCCACTCCCTCTGCTCGGATGTCAGGGTGATCGCCTCGGAACGGATCTGACCGAACAGGAGCCATCCGAGGCCGACCCCGCACAGGAGCACGGCCACCGCGGCGAGCGCGATCCACCGCACGTGCACGCGCCGTGGAGCGGGAGCGGATGCTGCGGCCGGGGCCTCGTCCACCGGGTCCTGGGCGGTCTGGGCGGTCATCGCAGTGGCGCGTTCCGGGGCAGCGGCTGGTTCCGGAGCGACGGGCTCAGCGATCCCGATCACGCGGTCCTCACGGCGCTCGACCGCTCGCGCCTGGAGTGCACGCAGGCGCGCGGCCTCGGCGTGCGAGAGGTCGCCGTCACGCCCGTACGCCCGCGCCTGCAGTGCGCGCATCTCCGCGAGCTCCTCGGCGTCCTGCATCCTGCTATCCGAGCCGCTCGAACTGCATACCGGCCCACACGAGCCAGCCCAGGCTGTAGACCGTCGCGCAGAGCCCGAGCACCAGTGCCCAGCGGCCGATCGCGCGGCTCTCGACCGGGCGGCGCAGCGACATGATCGCGGCGACGACCGAGACGACGGCGACCGGAATGCCCCAGCCGACGAAGAAGGATGTTCCCAGCGCGACGATCGCTGCCAGCAGGGCCCAGGGCGCCAGCCGGGTGTCGTCGATCACGGTGGCGTCCGTCGCGGGCTCCCACTCGGTGTCATCGACGGCGTCGAGGTCGGGGCCGCTCACGACCACGGGCTCGATGCCGACCGGCCCCGTCGGGAGCTTCGCATAGCCGTCTCGGCGCGCGCCCGGGATCCTGGTCGCTCCCGCGGGCTGCTCGACCTCGCCGCTGGGCCGCTCGATGCTCGTGCGGGGCGTCGGTGGGGTTCCGTCCTCGTCCGGTCTACGCGGGACGTCGCTCATGCGGGAACCGCTTCCGCGACCTGGATCTCCGTCACCGGCAGAGTGGAGTCCGCGCCGAACGCGAGCGTCGACGGGCCGCGCCCCGAAGAGATCAGCTCTGCGGCGAGCACCGCGATCATCGCGCCGTTGTCGGTGCACAGCGAGAGGGGCGGGATCCGCACGGTCACGCCGGCCGCCTCGGCGCGCTCGAGTGCCACCTGGCGCAGCCGACGATTCGCGATCACGCCGCCGCCGAGCAGCAGACGGGGAACACCGAGATCGGCACAGGCGGCGAGCGCCTTGGTGACCAGCACGTCGACGACCGCCTCCCGGAAGCTCGCCGCGATATCCGCCACGGGGACGGCCGTGCCCTGGTTCGCCTCGTCGGCCTCGAACCGCTCGACCCAGCGGGCGACGGCGGTCTTCAGCCCGGAGAACGAGAAGTCGTAGCGGTGCTTCGCCAGATCGGAGGCGCGGGAGAGCCCGCGCGGGAAGCGGATCGCGTCCGGGTCGCCTTCGAGCGCAGCGCGGTCGATCTCCGGACCGCCCGGATAGGGCAGCGAGAGGAGTCGGGCCACCTTGTCGAAGGCCTCTCCCGCGGCGTCGTCCACGGTCTCGCCGAGCAGCTCGACGTCGGTGGTGAGATCGCGCACGTGCAGCAGGGAGGTGTGCCCACCGGACACCAGCAGTGCGATGGTCGGGTACTCGAGCGGCTCGGCGTCCGGAGTGAGGATGTCGGCGGCGATGTGCCCGACGAGATGGTTGACGGCGTACAGCGGCTTGCCGAGCGACACGGCGAGGCCCTTCGCCGCTCCGACACCGACCATCAGCGCGCCCGCGAGCCCCGGTCCGCTGGTCACCGCGACGGCGTCGAGGTCGTCGAGGGTCACCCCGGCCTCGGCCAGCGCCGCGTCGATCGACGGCTGCAGCGCCTCGAGGTGCGCACGAGCTGCCACCTCGGGGACGACGCCGCCGAAGCGCGCGTGCTCGTCCATGCTCGAGGCGATGGTGTTCGACAGCAGCGTGCGTCCGCGGACGATGCCGATCCCGGTCTCGTCGCAGCTCGTCTCGATGCCCAGCACCAGAGGCTCACTCATGCGTTCGCCTCCTCCGGCTCATCGGCGGACAGCGGATGCCGGCGCAGGTCGCGCCGCATGACGATGGCATCCACGTCGTCCGGCTGATAGTAGCGAGGGCGCCTGCCGATCTCCTCGAAACCCTCGGCGAGATACAGGCCGGCCGCCGAGGGGTTGTCCGCCCTGACCTCGAGGAACACCTCGCGAGCGCCGCGCTCGCGTGCAGACGCCAGCAGGGCGCGCAGCAGGGCGCGCCCTCGACCCTCTCCGCGGTGCTCGGCGACGAGGGCGATGGTCTGGATGTCGGCATCCGGGCTGCCCTGCAGAGCGCGCACGCCGCCGTAGCCGATGACGATGCCGTCGCTCTCATCGACCAGGTACTGCCCGTGCGGGCTGGCGAGCTCCGCGGCCATGGTCTCGGCACTCCACGCATCCGTCGGGAACGACCGGTGCTCGATCAGCATGATCGCGTCGAGGTCCGCCGGGGTGGCGCTGCGGAGCGTCATGATCCGACCTTCTTGGGGGCTCCGGGCATGGTCACGTCGGGGTGGCGCATGTAGAGGGGCTCGTCGCCCGTGAGCGTGCGTCCGGCGCCGAGCGCGCGCGCACCCACGCAAGCCAGGTCGGCTCCGGAGAGCGTCGGGACGTCGATGCGTCGGACTCCCGCGAGATGCGCATCCGCATCGACGGCCTTGACGAGGACGGTCTCCGCGATGACGCGCGGGATGCCGTCGGCATCCGCTCCGTCGAAGACCGTGATGGCGACTTCGCGTCGGCGGGCATCGGTGACGATCGCGAACGGCCCGGACGCCGTCTCGAGAGCGGTCAGCGCGGCGGCGAGGTGACTGGGGACGGCGACCACCGGGATGCCGCGGCCGAGCGCGAACGCGCGGGCGGCGGCGATGCCGATGCGGAGGCCGGTGAAGGGGCCGGGGCCCATGCCGGCGACGACATGCGTGATGTCGCCGGGGCCGGCGTCGGCGAGCACCTCGGCGAGCAGGACGCCGATGACCTCGGCGTGTCCGAGAGGATCCGCGGTCCCCGCCTCGGCGCGCCGGGTCCCGTCGGCGTCGATGAGGGCGACGGCGGTGCCCAGGGAGGTGTCGACGGCGAGGATCACCTCTCCAGGGTAGTCCGGCCGGCCGGGGGCCTGGTCGCGGAGGACTCGACCTCCGCGGGCGGAGCATCCGACGTCGTCGCGCGCTTCCATCGGTCTCCGCCTGCCGCGCGGGCACGGACCGCCGCTGATCCTGCCGCGGTGGCCAGCGCGTCGTAGTCGTATCCGGCGGTCGCCACCGTCGCCCAGCCGATGCTCGCCGACGCTCTGATGCCCTCGACGGGCGCGTCGCGCTCGATGGTCGAGATGCGGGTCAGGATGTCCCGCATGTGGAACTGGATCGCTTCCTCGCTCCCTCGGATGATGACGATCGCCCGGGTGTCGTCGATCCGGATGGCGTCGGCGGCAGCGGGAAGCGCGTCCTGGATGTCGTCGTGGAACCGGTTCGCGATCATCGCGAAGGCGGAGCCGGTCGAGGCCTCCCGCAGATCGGCGGGGTCGTCCAGGCGCACGTCGAGGATGGACCAGACCTGCTCGTTCTGGGCACCGGCCTTCTGCAGACGCCACCGAGCGCGTTCGATCGCGGCGTCGATGGCCGAAGGGGGCGTCGCCTCCGCCCTGACCAGCAGCACCAGGGTGAAGGCGGCGCACGTGCTCAGCACGAGCGTTCCCACCGCGTTCATCCCGCGCAGCGTGCTGAGCTGCTCGTCGGCGCTCACTCCCTGATTCAGCACGGCCGCCACGGCGGCGGCCGCCGCGACCACGAGGAACGCGCACGAGGCGAGGCCGAGCGGCAGGAGGATGTCGCGCGGGCCGGGTTGCCGTCGTAGGAGCTCGTAGGCGACGAAGGCGGCGAAGACGCCGCTCACGAGGAACACGGTGTGGAACGTGGGCAGATACACCGGGGTCTTCACCGTCACCACCAGCAGCGACGGGACGATCAGCAGGTAGACCGCGACAGGCCACCAGATGACCCGCCTGCGCAGGTGCATCCGCAGCCCGATCCAGACGAGCGGCTCGAAGCACAGCAGCAGGCCCGACGCCGCGGCTCTCATCAGAGGATCCGCGGTCTGGTTCCCGGCGAGCCAGAGATAGGCGCCGAGCACGCCGAGACCGAACGCGGCTCCCCAGGTGACCGTCGCCCTGCTCGGACGCGCCAGCGTCGCCAGCGTGAACACCAAGGCGGCCAGAACCGTCACGACGGCGACCATGCTGGTCGTGATGTCGACGTGGACGGGCACGTGGGCGGGCACGATCATGCCAGGACCTCTTTCACTCGCCGTTGCGGGAAACGCAGGGTGATGGTCGTGCCGGCCCCGAGGGCGCTCTCCACGACGATGCTTCCTTCATGGGCCTCGACGATGCCGCGGGCGATGCCCATGCCGAGTCCGGTGCCCGCGATACCTGCCAGGACGGCTCGGTCGGTGCGGAAATAGGGATCGAACACGCGCGGCAGCTCGTCGGGCGCGATGCCGGACCCGGTGTCGCGGATGACGAGCTCGGCCTGTCCGTCGGCAGCCGAGCCGAGCCGAACCGTGATGCGGCCGCCGGCCGGCGTGTACTTGACGGCGTTACTCAGCAGGTTGTCGAGCACCTGACGCAGACGGAACGCGTCGCCGTAGATGACGAGGCTCTCCGCTCCGCTGATCTCGAGCTCCTGTCTGCCGCCGGAGATGAGCGGTGCATAGGACGCCGCCGACGCCTCGACGACCTCGCGCAGTTCGACCGGTTCGAACGGCTCCGCCGGCGCGCTCCGCGTCGTCTCCAGCGTGCTCGCCACGAGGTCCTCCATGCGCTCCCCCGCGTTGGCGATGACCTCGAGCTGCGCGGTGACCTGCGGGGCGAGATCATCCCGCTCCAGCAGCAGGTCGACGTGACCGATGATGGCCGTGAGCGGATTGCGCAGCTCGTGCGACACGACGGCGGCCAGCGCGCGGCGCTCCTCGGCCGCCTCCAGCAGCTCGGTGACGTCGTCGATCATGACCAGCGTGACGTGCGCGCCCTCCTTGGCACCGGCGATCGTCTGCGTGTTCACCTGGAGCGCATGCCACTGCCCCTCACTGTCGAAGAGCCAGACCCGTTCGGCCTGCAGCTGCTCGCCGTTCGCGGCGCGCGCCAGGGTCGTGCGGCCCGGCGGCACGGCGGCGCCGCGCCGACGGTCGTACTCGACCGCTGTGGACGGGAGCGCCTCGCCGAAGCGGTCGCGGCCGTAGAGCGCGCGGTAGGCGTCGTTCATCTGCAGGATCCGGCCGTCTCCGGCGACCACGACGAGAGCCACGCCCAGCGCGTCGATGATCTGAGTGACCCGGCGCTGGTTGGTCTCGGCCCGCTCGGCCGCGCGGTTCACCTGCTCCGAGCGCCGCTCGAGGAGGCGCCGTGCGGCCCGCGCCCGCTGCGAGCCGATGCGCACCGTGACGCCGAGGAAGCTCAGCGTGATGATGACGGTGAGGATGCGCAGCAGAAGATCGGCGGTATCACCGGTGCGCTCGGCGAACAGAACGAGGCAGACCCCGCAGAAGGCCACGCCGACGAGCACCCAGTGCATCGTGAAGTAGGTGGCGAGCCACGTGACGGGGAAGACCCAGAGCAGCCCGAGCCGGATGTCGGGTG
The DNA here is from genome assembly GCF_040267695.1 of Microbacterium sp. A8/3-1. Taxonomy (NCBI): domain Bacteria; kingdom Bacillati; phylum Actinomycetota; class Actinomycetes; order Micrococcales; family Microbacteriaceae; genus Microbacterium; species Microbacterium sp. A8/3-1. The sequence continues at coordinate 1,744,766 of NZ_CP158357.1, forward strand.
CACTTGTGGCGAGGCCGACAGCGAGGGTGTCGAGCAGCGGCAGGACGACCACCGCCCGGCGCGGCAGCCGCTGCCAGGGCACCGCGAACGCGACCAGCGTCGTGACGACGACGAGAGCGAGTCCCGCGATGAACAGCGGAATCCCGAGGGTCTCCGGCGTCAACGCGGTGATCATGACGACGATTGCCACGATGCTCGCCGTGAACACCAGCTGCCATCGCCAGATCGAGACCGTGCGGATCATCCTCGCCCGCCCTCCGGTCGATCCTCAGCTTTCACGCAAGATTACTCAAAGATCGGGTCACTGCGCTCTTCAGGCCGTGTCTCGGCTCTAGCCTGCTGTGTGGGGGCTGACTCTGCGACTGGGGATTCGCAGGCGCTGGGCCGCGCGAGTTAGGGGATTCGCAGGCGTTGAGGCCGCGGCTGGGGAGCCGCGGCCTCACCAGCAGAACTACCGCGTGTCGTCGTCCGCGGGAGTGAGACGGTAACCGACGCCGCGCACGGTCTCGATGTACTCCGGCTCGGCGGAGCTGTCGCCGATCTTCCGGCGCAGGTTCGCGATGTGCGTCTCGATCGCGCGCTTGTCGGGTTCGCTGACGTGCCCGGTTCCTCCGGGAGGAATGCCGCGGAGACCGAGAGCCAGCTCCGCCTTGCTGCACACCCTCCGCTGCGCCGTGAGGAGCGCCGCGAGCAGCTCGAACTCCGTCGGCGTGAGATCGATCCGCCGCTGTCCCACGAGGACGATCCGGGTGTCGAGGTCGAGGCTGAGGTCGCGGTGCACCATGCCCCGCCACGTCAGGACCGTCGCATCGGCGCTCGGTGCGGGTGGAACGTCGGCCACGGTGCGCGATGCCGGCACGCTCCGCGGATCCTCGCTGCGCGGGCGGCGGAGCAGCGCCTCGATCCTGGCTCGGAGTTCCCGCGGCCGGAACGGCTTGACCAGGTACTCGTCCGCGCCCGAGGTCAGCCCGAGCACGACATCCGACTCATCGGCCAGCGCGGACAGCATGATGATGAACGTCGAGCTGATCCGGCGGATGCGACGGGCGACCTCGAAGCCGTCGATCCCCGGGAGGTTGATGTCGAGCGTCGTGATGACCGGACCGTGCTCCTCGATCGCGGCGAGACCCTCGAGACCCGAACCGGCGAGGATCGTGCGGAAACCGGCCGCGCGGAAGACCTCGTCGAGCAACGACCTCACGTCGACGTCGTCCTCGATGATCACGGCGACGAGAGCCCCGGTGACCCGTTCGCTCACGATGCGCCCTCCTGACGGATCGTGACGACCCGCGGGGCGTCGGCATCCAGCTCCGAGGCGTCGATGTCGTCGCCGCCCACCGGGCGCTCCAGTTCGATGTCCCACCACGAATCCGCGAGCTCCTCGGCCATCCCGCGCCCCCACTCGATCACGACCACCGATCGGTCGAGGTCGAGGTCGAGGTCGTCGAGCTCGGCGGCGGATCCGAGACGATACGCGTCCACGTGCACGAGAGGCGCACGCCCGACCAGAGACGGGTGCGTGCGTGCGATCACGAAGGTCGGGCTCTGCACCGGTCCGCGCACGCCCAGGCCCTCGGCGAGGCCGCGCGTGAAGGTCGTCTTCCCCGCTCCGAGCGGACCGGTGAGGATCAGCAGATCTCCTGCCTCCAGCTGCGCGCCGATGCGGCGCCCGAGGTGCTCCATCTCGTCCGATGTGGCGATCTCGCGCCGCCCGAGGAAGGCCGGATCGACGCTCATGACGTCCGCCTCGGCACGCGGTGGCCGATGCGCGTGACGATCTCGTAGTTGATCGTGCCTGCGGCATCCGCCCACTCCGCCGCCGAGGGCACGCCGAGCGTCGGATCGCCGAACAGCACGACCTCGTCACCGATCGAGACCGGGGTGTCTCCGACGTCGACGACGAACTGGTCCATCGCGACGCGGCCCACGTTGAGGAAGCGCCGCCCGGCGATGGATACGGGAAGCCTGCCGGAGCCGCTGCGCGGGACGCCGTCGGCGTATCCGAGAGGGACGAGCACCAGCGTGGTGTCGCGCTCGGTGCGGTGATCGTACCCGTAGGAGACGCCGGCGCCGGCGCTCACCCGGCGCACGGCCGCGATCGACCCGCGCAGCGTCATCGCGGGACGCAGCCCCAGTTCGGACGAGCGGCGGTCGTCGAACGGCGAGAGTCCGTACAGTCCGATGCCGATGCGCACGGCGTCGAGGCGCATCTCCGGCATGTCGATCGCGGCAGCGGTCGCGGCGATGTGCCGGATCTCCGGACGGATGCCGAAGGACGCCGCGGCTGCGACGCCCTCCTCGAAACGTGCGAGAGCGGCCCTGTCGTCCTCCGGCGAGGTGTTCGAGAGGTGGCTGAACAGACCGACGATGCGCAGGCGGCCGATCCGCTCGAGCCGGGCGGCCTCCGCGAGCACTCGCGCCCAGTCCGCCGGGGCAATGCCGTTGCGCGAGAGTCCGGTCTCGAACTTGAGGTGCACGCCGACCGGTCTGTCGACCGTCGCTGCGGCCGCCGCGGCCTCGAGCTGATCGAAGGAGGAGATCCCGAGTTCGATGTTCTCGGCGGCGGCGCGCTCGAACCGCTCCCCCGGCGCGTGCAGCCACGCCAGGATCGGGGCGTGCACACCCTGCCTGCGGAGCTCCAGCGCCTCGGGGATCTCGGCGACGCCGATCCGGGTCGCACCGGCGGACAGCGCGGCGACGGCGGTGGCTGCTGCCCCGTGGCCGTACGCATTCGCCTTGACGACGGCGATGACCTCGACGCCCGTCAGCCGACGGAAGTGCCGCACGTTGTCGGCGATCGCGTCGAGATCGATGGTCGCTTCTCGGAACGGGACGGTCACAGCGGCGCTCCTTCGGCGACGACGAACGCGGCGGCGAGACCGGCGTCGTGGGTGAGGGTGAGGTGGAGCGTCAGGATGCCGCGCTCTTCCACGACGGCGGCCGTGGAACCCGAGAGGACGAAGTGCGGCTTGCCGGAGGGTTCGGAGGCGATCTCGATCTCGGTCCAGTGCACGCCGTCGGAGCCTCCGAGCGCCTTGATCAGTGCTTCCTTCGCCGCATACCGGGCAGCGAGAGACGGAAGCCGCAGCGTGCGCTCCGCCGGTGCGAAGAGTCGCTCGCGCAGACGTGGTGTCCGCTCCATGGTCCGTTCGAACCGCGGGATGTCCACGAGGTCGATGCCGGTCCCGATGATCACCCGTTCAGCCTACCGAGCTGTCTCGGCGTTTCGACTGAGCGCCCCCTTTGTGTGCGAGCCACCCCGGTACGAACGCGTCAAAAGGGGCGGCTCGCACCAAAAGGGGCGGCTCGGCGAGACGGCCTACTCGACCGTGACGGACTTCGCGAGGTTGCGCGGCTGGTCGACGTCGAGTCCCTTGGCCGTGGCGAGCGCCATGGCGAAGATCTGCAGCGGCACGACCGCGAGCAGCGGCTCGAACATGGGGCCGGCGAGGGGGATGTGGATGACCTCGTCGGCGAACGGCAGTACCGCGGCGTCGCCCTCTTCGGCGATCACGATCACCCGGGCACCGCGGGCGCGGATCTCCTGGATGTTCGAGACGACCTTCGAGTGCACGAGCGCCGAGTGGCGGGGCGACGGCACCAGCACGAAGACGGGCTGACCCGGCTCGATGAGCGCGATCGGACCGTGCTTGAGCTCACCGGCCGCGAAGCCCTCCGCGTGGATGTAGGAGATCTCCTTGAGCTTGAGAGCACCCTCGAGCGCGATCGGGTAGCCGACGTGGCGACCGAGGAACAGCACAGAGCGGGTGTCGGCCATCCAGCCGGCGAGCTGGGTGACGTGCTCCTGCTCGCTCGCCAGGACGCGGGCGACCTTCTCCGGGAGGGCGGCGAGCTCGGCGACGTCGGCCGATGCGTCGGCGACCGTGCCGCGCACGCGGCCCATGTGCAGGCCGAGCAGCAGCAGCGCGGTGATCTGCGCCGAGAACGCCTTGGTCGATGCGACGGCGACCTCGGGACCCGCGTGGGTGTAGACGACGGCATCCGACTCGCGCGGGATGGTCGCGCCCTGCGTGTTGCAGATCGACAGGGTGCGGGCTCCGCGCTCGCGGGCGTACTTCACGGCCATGAGCGTGTCCATGGTCTCGCCCGACTGGCTGATCGAGACGACGAGCGTGTCGGCGCCGATCACCGGGTCGCGGTAGCGGAACTCGTGCGCGAGCTCGACGTCGACCGCGACGCGCGCCCACTGCTCGATCGCGTACTTGCCGACGAGCGCCGCGTAGGAAGCCGTGCCGCACGCCGTGATGATGACGCGGTTGATGCCGACGAAGAGCTCGTCGAGACCGTCGAGCTCGGGGATGACGACCTGACCGTCCTGGATGCGGCCGCGGATGGTGTTCGCGACGGCCTCGGGCTGCTCCGCGACCTCCTTGGCCATGAAGCTCGACCAGCCGCCCTTCTCGGCGGCGGCGGCGTCCCAGGAGACGTCGAAGGGTTCGGCCTGGACCGGCTGTCCGAAGAAGTCGGTGACGGTGACGGCATCCGGGGTGATCGAGACGATCTGGTCCTGCCCGATGGCGAGAGCCTTGCGCGTGTGCTCGATGAAGGCGGCGACGTCGGAGCCGAGGAAGTTCTCTCCCTCGCCCAGACCGATCACGAGCGGGGAGTTGCGGCGAGCGCCGACCACGAGCCCCGGGTGGTCCTGGTGCATGGCGAGCAGGGTGAACGCACCCTCCAGGCGGTTCACGACGCTGCGGAACGCGAGCTGCAGGTCGCCGCCGTTGTCTGCGTATGCGCGACCGAGGAGAGCCGCGGCCACCTCGGTGTCGGTCTCGCTGCGGAACTCGACGCCGTCGGCGAGGAGCTCCCCGCGCAGGGCCGAGAAGTTCTCGATGATGCCGTTGTGGATCACGGCGAGCTTGTCGTCGTCGGCGAGGTGCGGGTGGGCGTTCACATCGGTCGGACCGCCGTGGGTCGCCCAGCGCGTGTGCCCGATGCCGGTCGAGCCGTCGGGCAGCGGCGCGTCGGTGAGCGAGTCGCGCAGCTTGGCGAGCTTGCCGGCCTTCTTGCGCATGCCGAGCGCGCCGTCTCCGTCGATGACGGCGACGCCGGCGGAGTCATATCCGCGGTACTCGAGGCGGGCGAGGCCGGCGAGAAGGATGTCCTGGCTGGGGCGCGGGCCCACGTATCCGACGATTCCACACATGGTTCAAAGATAAGCGGGAACTTTTGCGAGTCGTCCGAACAATAGATCCGGAGCGGATGCCGCGGTCAGAGCTTGCGGAGAAGGACGGATTCGACGGTGTGGTCGGCGCCCTTGTTCAGAACCAGTCTTGCGCGGTGCTTCGTCGGCATCACGTTCTCGACGAGGTTCGGCATGTTGATCTCGTTCCAGTAGCCCAAAGCCGTCGTGATCGCCTCCTCGTCGGTGAGGTGCGCGAAGACGTTGAAGTACGACGACGGGTTGCTGAACGCGCCCTGGCGGAGGGCGAGGAAGCGATCGACGTACCACTTCTCGATGTGGGAGGTGTCGGCGTCGACGAAGATCGAGAAGTCGAACAGGTCGCTGACCGCCACGTCGTTGGGAGCGGGCGGCGGCTGCAGCACGTTCAGTCCCTCGACGATCACGACGTCCGGCCGCCGCACGACGACGTGCGCATCGGGCACGATGTCGTAGCGCATGTGCGAGTAGAAGGGTGCGCGCACCTCGGGGGCGCCGCTCTTCACCTCGGTGAGGAACTCCAGCAGCGAGCGGCGATCGTACGACTCCGGGAAACCCTTGCGCTCCATCAGGCCGCGGCGCTCGAGCTCGGCGTTCGGGTAGAGGAAGCCGTCGGTCGTGACGAGCTCCACCCGCGGCGTGCCGGGCCAGCGACTCATCAGCTCGCGCAGCAGACGTGCGATGGTCGACTTCCCGACCGCGACGGACCCGGCGACGCCTACGACGAACGGCGTCGTGGTGTCGTCCTCCTGCAGGAACGACGAGGTCGCCGCGCCGAGGCGCTTGGTCGACGTGGCGTAGAGGCTGAGCAGACGACTGAGCGGCAGGTAGACCTCGCGGACCTCGGTCATGCTCAGCCGGTCGCCGATGCCGCGGACCTCGACGACCTCGGTCTCGCTGAGAGGCTGATCGAGGTCGGCGGCGAGGCGTGCCCATTCCGCGCGACCGATCTCGCGGTACGGAGACAGCGGCTGCGCAGAGTCGACGGTGGTCACTCTTCCATCGTATCGGGGCACGAGTAGTCTCTTCCCGTGCGCCTGGGAGTCCTCGACATCGGTTCGAACACCGTCCATATGCTCGCCGCCGACGTCCGCCCCGGCGGTCGCCCTCTGGCGAAGACGAGCGACCGGACGGTGCTGCGCCTCATGCGCTACCTCACACCGGACGGCGCCATCTCCGAGGAGGGGGTGGTCGCGCTCGAGGCGGCCGTCGCGCAGGCGCGCCGCGTCGCGGACAGCGAGAAGGTCGACGAGCTCCTCGCCACCGCGACGAGCGCGGTCCGCGATGCGCGGAACGGCGGCGACGTGATCGCCCGCATCGAGGCCGCCCTCGGGCAGCCGCTGCAGGTGCTCGACGGAGAGACCGAGGCCGAGCTGACGTTCCTCGCCGTGCGGCGGTGGTTCGGCTGGTCGGCCGGGCAGCTGCTGCTCCTCGACATCGGCGGCGGCTCGCTGGAGATCGCTGCGGGCGCCGAGGAGATGCCGGATGCCGCGGCATCCGTCCCCCTCGGCGCCGGGCGCATGACCGTGCAGTTCCTGCCGAACGATCCGCCTGGCGAAGAAGACGTCGAACGTCTGCGAGCGCACGCGAAGAAGACGCTCGCCGCCGTGCTGCCCCAGTTCCTCGCGCTCCCGCGTCCCGACCATGTCGTCGGCTCGTCGAAGGCGATCCGCTCGCTCGCCCGGCTGGTCGGGTACCCGGCGCCCGGGTGGTCGGGCACCGACCGGATGCTCCTCCCCCGGGCCTCGCTCGGCTCCTGGATCCCGCGGCTCGCGCGGCTCCCGGCATCCGCTCGTCAGGAGCTCCCCGGCATCACGCCGGACCGGACGTTCCAGATCGTCGCGGCGGCGGTCTCGCTGCATGCGGCGATGACCGTGCTCGACATCGACGAGCTCGAGGTGTCGCCGTGGGCGCTCCGCGAGGGCGTGCTGCTCCGATACATCGAGCAGCTGAACTGGAGCGGCACCCGAAGCTGAGAACCGCGGTCGGCTGCGGTGGCTAGCATGACGGCATGTCCGCTCCCGTCGCTGTCCGCACCCCCGCCGGTGCCGTCGTGGCGCGAGTGCTGCTGGTCGGCTACCTGCTCTTCGTGGGTTTCACGGTGTGGCTGCCCGCCGCCATCTCGGCGAAGGTCACGGGCCTCGTCGGCATCATCGCGAGCTGGGTCGCGGATGCCGGGATCGCGTCCTACGCGCGGAGCGCCTTCGTCCTCGAGATCCTCGCCAACGTGGCCCTGTTCGTGCCGATCGGCCTGCTCCTCGCTCTCGCGTGGCCGCGCCTGCGGGTATGGCAGACCGTGTTGGTCGGCGCGCTGATGAGCGTGCTCATCGAGACCGTGCAGGGGGTGATGCCCTCGCGGTTCCCGACCCTGTCGGACGTGATCGCGAACACCACGGGAACCCTGATCGGCGCACTGATCGTGACGATCATCCTGTCGCTGGCGGGCGTCGAGCGACCGCCTCGTGCGCGTAGGCTGACGGCGTGAACGCGCACCGTCAGGATGGACCGCCCGCCGGCATGAGCCGCCGCGAATGGCGCGAATCGCAGGCGCCCGGCGCCGCCGCGGATGCTCCCCCCGCCGATGCCCCGGTCGTTCCCGACTTCCTCGGCGCCCCCCTGCCCTCGGAGCAGCCGAGTGCGAGCCTCACGATCCTCACGGTCTGCACGGGGAACATCTGCCGCTCCCCGCTCGCCGAAGTGCTGCTGCGCGGCAGGCTCGAGCCGCTGGGCGTCCGCGTGCACAGCGCCGGGACGCACGCCCTGGTCGGCCATGGCATGCCCGAGCCCGCACTCGATCTCGCGCTGAAGGCCGGCGCCGACCCGCAGGTCGCCGCCGCGCACCAGGCCCGCTACCTCGTCGAGCCGATCATCGGCGACGCCGACCTCGTGCTCGCGATGGCCCGTGAGCATCGCTCGCACGTGGTGAAGATGATGCCGAACCGGCTTCGTCGCACGTTCACGGTCCGCGAGTTCGCGCGGCTCGCGTCGACGCTCAGCAGCGAAGACGCGCGCAGCGCAGCGGATGCCGCCGGCGGATCGCCGCAGGACCGGTTCGCCGCCGTGCTCCGCGCCGTCGCCGACCAGCGTGGCCTGACGCCGTCGGTCGCTGAGGACGATGACGTGGTCGACCCCTACCGGCGCTCCAGCGAGACGTATGCGCGCTCTGCCGCGCAACTGGTCCCGGCTCTCGACGAGGTCGAGCGGATCGTCCGCGCCGCGCTCGCCTGAGCCCGGCTTTCCCACGGCGGGCGGTCGTTCGCCGTATGCTCGATGTCGTATCTGCATCCCGAGTTCCCCACGGGATGCATGAGGGGATAAAGAGTTGGAACTCAGAGACTACGTGCGCATTCTGCGCGCGCACTGGATCGTGATCATCGTCGCCACGATCATCGGAGCCGCCGCCGCCTTCGGCTGGAGCGCCCTGCAGCCGCGCGTGTACTCCGCCGACACGACCGGCATCGTGACCGCCGTCGGTGGCGACGGGACGAGCGGCAGCGCCTTGGTGGGCAACCAACTCGCCCAGAGCCGGGTGAAGTCGTACCTCAACCTCGGCTCTTGGCGCGCCGTCGCCGAGCATGCGATCGACGAGCTCGACCTCGACACGTCCCCCGACGTCCTCGTCAACCACGTCACGGTGACGAACCCCGTCGACACCACCGCGCTGAAGGTGACCGCGACGGGCTCGACGCCCGAGTCCGCGCAGGCCCTCGCCCAGGCGTGGCTCGACGGCATGGCGATCGAGATCGAGAAGCTCGAGGGCGGAACGTCCACGACGCCGGCCGCGATCTCGCTGATGGTGGGCGACTCCGCGCGGCTCCCCGCGGCCCCCTCGTCGCCGAACACCCGCCTGAACCTCATCATCGGCGCCCTCGTGGGTCTCGCACTCGGACTCGTCTACGCATTCGTCCGGCACACGGTCGACCGTCGCGTCCGGCATCCGCGCGACATCGAGCGCGAGACCGGCGTGTCGGTGATCGGCACGCTCCCGCTCGAGAAGTCGATGTCCGACGAGCGCCAGGTGATCGACTTCTCGCTGGAGTCGCAGCACGGCGTCTCGCATCACACGATCGAGTCGATGCGCGAGCTGCGCACGAACCTGCAGTTCATCGACGTCGACAACCCGCCGCGCGTGATCGTGGTCACCAGCTCCGTGCCCGGCGACGGCAAGTCGACCGTCTCGGTCAACCTCGCCTCCAGCCTCGCCGCTGCAGGCCAGTGGGCCATCCTCATCGACTGCGACCTGCGGCGTCCGGTCATCGCCGACATCTTCGGTATGTCGCGTGACGTCGGACTCACCGATGTGCTCGCGGGCCGCGCCGACCTGCAGGACGTGGCCCACCGTCCGTCCCGCGACGTGCCGCTCGCGGTCGTCGGGGCAGGGCGCATCCCGCCGAACCCGAGCGAGCTGCTCGGCTCGCACCGCATGCGCGACTTCCTGGCGGAGATCAGCAAGTCCGCGATCGTGATCCTCGACTCCCCTCCGGTGCTGCCGGTGACGGATGCCGCCGTTCTCGCCGCCGGCGCGGACGGCGTGCTGATCGTCGTGTCCTCGGGGAAGACGACCTTCGACATGCTGCAGCGGGCCATCGAGAACATCACCCGCACGACGGGTCGTGTGCTCGGGGTCGTCCTGAACCGCGTCCCCCGCAAGGGCGCGGAGTCGGCGTACTACGGCCGCGAGTACTACGGCGCGTACGAGCGCTATGCGCAGAAGGAAGAATCCGCCGAAGCCGAGGCCGAGACCCCGGAGCCGGGCGTGCGTCGCCGCGGAGCCGCTCAGGTCTGAGTCGTCGGCTCCTGCAGGAGACCGTCTTCGACCAGCTCCTGCAGCGCAGCCTGCACGATCGACCGCGCATCGCCGGTCTCGGGCTCGCCGTGCTCGGCGACGACCGTGTCGACGATGTCGTCGAGCGTGCGGCCGTGGGCGGCCGCCCAGAGGGACGGACCGATGCCGTCGAGCACGTGGACCCGTCCCCCGGTCGGGGTGCGCTGCAGGATCGCGGTGCGACCGTCGAGGTCGAGTTCGTCGACGATGTCGGCGTGTGCGAACGTGCCGCTTCCCGCCGACGCGGCAGCCGACGTCGTCGGGCGCGGTGAGACCGCGTCCACCGGTCGGAGCTCCGTTCGCAGCATTCCCTCGATGACCTCGTCGATGCCGGCGACCTCGCGGTAGCGGAGCCGCACGGCCCCACCCGTCGCCCGGAGGAGGGCCGCGATGCGCTGAAGCGGCGCTTCTCCGTCGCACAGATAGCTGGTCTGCGGCCCCAGCAGTTCGAGGGCTTCCGCGATGTCGAGCTCTTCGAGCGACGGCGTCTCCGGGCCGTCCGGGGAACGGTCGATCACGACGATCTTCACCACACGCAGCACTGCCGGGAGCGGTCGGCCTCCGTCGAAACTCGACAGCGCCACCTGCGCCTTGTGCGCCGAGTGCGCCTCGATGATCGACAGCGGCTTCCGGTACGGTTCGACGCCGCCGTCGGCCGCGATCGCGATCGTCTCGTCGCTCACGTAGGCGTACCGCTGCGACAGGTGCCGTGCGGCCGTGGTCTTGCCGGTCCCCGATGGCGCGCTGAGCACGACCACACGACCGCTCTCGTCGGCGAGGCCCGCCGCATGCAGCATCCACACCGGCTCCGCGCGGCGGTGCGCGAGAGCCGCGATCGTCACGTCCGTCGAGAGCATCGAGAGCGCGGCAGCGTCGTCGAGAGTCTCGCGCACGGCGACGACCGCGTCCGCCGGGCGGTCTCCGTCGTAACGGGCATCCGCCCACGCCTCATGGGCGCGGACTCGGAACTCTGCGTCACGGCCCGAGACATCGACATCGATGACGGCTCCGACCGCACTGACGGGGAAGCGATCAGGCATGCGAACAGCCTATCGATCGAGCCCGAGCCGTCATCCGGACCGCCGATGAACACACATCTCGCGCATTTTTCGCACAATCTGCGCAGAGTTCTTCACTTCGATGTTCGAACCCCGGCACTCGTCCTAACGTGACGGTATCCAGGACAGGGGATCTCTTCACCGAAGAAATCCTCTGACTCCAGAAGAAAAGCGGGGAAACGGTCACCGCGACGGTCTTCGAGACGGTAGCGTGTCGACAACGCGAAGCCAGGGTGCTGGTCGATCTGAGGGGAACGACAGGCACCGAGCAGTCTGGCGCGCGTTCATTCGGCGCACGGAAGGGTGATGCGTGGATCTCGGCATCGTGAGGGAGATCGGTCCGCAGGAGCTGATCGATCACGGCATCCGGCCGGTCGGCGACCGGGCTTCCCTGCGTGCCCGGGAGCGGACTCCGGGCTCCGTCATCCTCCTGACACTGCGCGGCGTATCGAACGAAGTCGCGATCGACACGTCGAGCACTCACCCGGATCACGCGGTCTTCGCCTTCATCGAGGCGCAGGCACTGTGGTCCAGGACGCAGGACGAGCCGTGGCTGCAGATCGAGAGCGGGATGGTGATCGCCGCGCCCGGGCTGTCGCGCGGCCTGCGCTGCCAGGGCGCCTGGAGCGCGACCGTCGCCCTCGTGCCGCGCACGGCGATGGCGTCGTTCGTCTCGGCACTGCCGACCGACGCCCGGATCTTCCCCGAGCGTCGCCTGCTCGACAGGGCGATGCAGGACTTCATCGAGGGTCTACTGGTCGCCGAGGAGCGCGCGACCGCGATCGAACGGTACGCCGTCGAGCAGCTGGTCCTGGAGATGGGCGGAGCGATCCTCCTCGACCGGGTCGGCGCGGTCTCCGGTCAGGGCTCGCCGCGCGCCGTGCTGCGCGACCGTGCGATCGCCGTGATCGCCCAGCAGTGCGGCGATCCGAACCTCACTCCCACGCAGGTCGCCCGCGAGGTGCAGTCGTCGCTCCGCCAGCTGCAGCTCGTCTTCGCGGAGGCCGAGAACAGCGTCGCCGGCGAGATCCGCCGTCAGCGCGCCCGTCTCGCCCGTTCCCTGCTCATCGACAGCCGGTACGACGTGCTGAGCATCGAACAGATCGCGCAGCGCTCCGGCTTCCAGTCGCCGATGAGCCTGCGTCGAGCACTCGACGAGGCGTACCAGGCGACGCCACGAGCCCTCCGCGCCCAGCGCCGCGGATAGCCCCGACCCGGCGTTTTCGCTCAGATCGCGCAGGTTCAGCGCACACTGCGCTGACTTCTTCCATTCGATGTTCTCGGCCGTTCGCGGCCGCCTACGTTGATGCCTACGAAGAGGCTCCTGGGGGATGCAGACAACGTGTCGCCTCTTCACGACACAAGCGGGCGACCGCATCTGCATCTATGAGGGAGAACAATCTCGTGACCGAAGAAATCCAGAAGAACAGCGGCTTCTCGCGCCGCACCATCGTCAAGGGCGCCGCGTGGTCCGTTCCGGTCATCGCAGCTGCTGTGGCGACGCCGCTCGCGGCGGCATCGGGCGGAGACATCGGCGCGTTCGCACTTGACGGAAGCTGTGGCATCCTCGGCGTCCTCGGCCCTGGCTTCACGCTCGAAGCCAGTGCAACCGAGCCGATCCCCGCGGGTACCACGGTCACCATCACCGGTGGCGGCATCGCCAACATCGGTGTCTTCAGCGTCACCGGCGGCACGGCTGCCGTCAACGTCCTGTCGCCCACGAGCACCCAGATCGTCCTGAGCGCTCCGGTGCCGGCCGGCGGCACCATCGCCTTCCGCACCACGCTCTCGATCTCGGTCGCGTTCACGCTCAACGCCACGACGACGCTCCCCGCCGGTTACACCGGCACCGGTGGCAAGCCCGCCGGTTCGGTGAGCTCGACCCTCATCCTCTGCTCGGCCACCTGATCGGGCACCAGAGGATCTGAGAAGTCAGACCACCAGAGCGGCCGGATCCTTCGGGGTCCGGCCGCTCTGCTGATCCGCCAAGATGAAGTCATGCACGCATTCGTCGTTCCGCTGACGGTGTTCCTCGCCGTGGTCTTCGCCGTGAGCGCCCTTGGCAAGCTGCGATCCCCCGACCGGGGGCGGGCATCGTTCGCCGCCCTGCGGATCCCCGTGCGCCGTCCGGATACCGCTGCTGTCGCTCTGATCGCCGCAGAAGCCCTGGTCGCCCTCGGGCTCGTCTCGACCTGGGGATGGCTCTTCATCGCCTTCGCGGCGGCCGCGTTCCTGCTGACGGCTGGCCTTCTCGTCGTCGTCATCCGCGCGCATCGGATGGGTGCGACCGACGACTGCGGATGCTTCGGCGACTGGATCCCTGCCGCGATCGGCCCGCGGCTCATCACGCGCAACGTGATGCTGACCATCGCGTCCGCCGGCGTGCTGGTGTCCTCGATCCTCGTCCAGACGCTCGTCGGCGTGCCCGTCGGGGTGCCGCTGGCCATCTCATCTCCGATGTCGGTCCTGCCGACGGTAGGAGCGCTCGCGGCCGCGGCGCTGATCGCCGTGGCCACCTGGGCGACCGTCCGCGCCTCCGCTGCGCCCCCGGCCGTCTCGTCTGCCGGCGACCGCGGAGCCGGTGCGGTCGTCGTGCCGGCGACGGGCGAGATCGTCGATCTGCTCGCGGCAGGTTCCCGCGCCCGCCTGCTGCTGTTCGTCTCACCGGGCTGCCATGCCTGCGAGACGTCGCTGACGGCCCTCAGAGCGGCCGAAGATGACCTGAGCGGACTCGTGGACCTCTACGTGGTCCAGCGGGCTGCGTCGGGCGCTGCGGACACCTCCTCCGCCCACGCGCTCCCCCGGGCGGCGCGTTTCGCTCTCGACGTCGGCGGGTCGCTGAGTGCGAACCTGGGCACGGGGCGAGCGACCCCGGTGGCCGCTCTGATCGGCACCGACGGTCTCCAGGCGGGTCCCCTCGCGGTCGGCTCCGACGAGACGACACTGCTCTTCGACAGCATCCGCGCACTGGCGTCCAACCCGCCGGCGTGAGCCGCGGCGAGGCTATGCCGTGCGGCGGATCGCCTTCGGCCGGCCCGTGAGCCAGCCCATCACCCATTCGACGGGCCCGGTGCCGACGAAGCGCCACCACAGCCAGCCGACGAGGATCATGCCGGGCACGATGACCAGCCAGCCCGGGTAGAAGTTCTCGGCAGGGCGGCCGTAGGCGTTGTTCCAGAGCGCGATGAGCCCGACGTGCAGCAGGTACAGCGATAGCGCGACCTGGCCGCAGGCTCGGAGCGGCACGAAGATCGCAGCCCAGACGCGCTCTGCTTTCTCGCGGCGGACGGTGGCGGCGAAGACCACGCAGACGTAGACGGCGAAGACGAGTCCGAAGTCCTTCAGAGTGTCGAGATAGTCACCGGACTGCACGGTGCCGAAGCGCTGACCGATGCCCCAGGCGATGTAGGCGAGCGGCGCCGCGGCGGCGAGCACCCAGAGCAGCCGGTCGCGTTTGAGACCGTGGCGGATGAGCAGTCCGCCGATCAGGAACATCGGCAGCAGGTTCACGACGCGGTACTGGGGGCCGAGGAACAACCACGTCATGAGCTCCTGGACGGGCTGTCCGCTCGTGTACGCCCAGATCCACGTGCGCGAGAGGGCGAGCAGCGGCTGACTCACGACGAGGATCACGACGGTCACCGCGATGACCACGGGTGTACGAGCCAGCAGGATGGGCGCTCCGATGATGATGAGCAGCCCGAGGTACGCGAGGACCACGGCCACCCAGGAGCCCCAGCCGGCCATCCAGACGCCGAGGACGACCAGGAAGAGGCCCCGCAGCGTCTGCTGGAGCAGGGTCGTCCCCACGCGTCCGCCGCGACGCCACACCAGTTCCGCCGACATCCCCATCACGAGGGCGAACAGCGGCGACGCGACGTCGCTGAAGTTCGCGGTGATGAACTTGACGGCCCACGGGGCGTTCGGCACGAAGGATGCCGCGTGGGCGATGAGCATCGCGATGATCGCGAAGCCGCGCAGGACGTCAGGAACGAGAAGGCGGCCCGGGGCAGACCGGAGCCGCGCGCGGGCCTCCGGCGCGTGCGTCGCCGCACTCGCAGAATATTGGTCCATTCCCTGACAGTATTGGCTGAACCCCCGCGCGCGCGACCTGGAGACCGAGATGACGACCGCAGAATCCCCTGCTCCTCGTCGCCGCAGAATCGGCGGAGTGTGGATCAACGTCGCGCTGGCGCTGGCGCTCACGGCCATCATCGTCGCGTTCCTCGGCCAGCCGTCGTCCGGGTCGATGTCTCCGACGCTCGAGCCGGGCGACCGGATCGTCGTGAACAGGCTCGCCTTCGTCGGCTCCGACCCCACGCCCGGCGACATCGTCGTGTTCCGCCCCGATGACAGCTGGGGCGAGAAGCCCGCTGCCGGCAACTGGGCGAGCGGTGCCCTGCAGTGGATCGGCGAGACCACCGGCATCCGTCCCTACGTGCTGGTGAAGCGGGTCATCGCTAGCGAAGGTCAGACCGTCGAATGCTGTGACGCCGAGGGGCGGGTCCTCGTCGACGGCGAGCCGCTCGACGAGCCGTACGTCGTGAAGGACCTGCCGTTCGTCAGCGGCGAGCTCGACTGCGACACCACTCCCCTGTCGACGCGGTGCTTCGCGAAGGTGACCGTGCCCGAGGACTCGTACCTCGTGCTGGGCGACAACAGGGCGAACTCCGCGGACTCCGTCTTCCTGTGCCGCGGTGCCGCCGATCCGGATGATGGATGCTGGCGCTGGATGCAGCGGGACTCGGTGTTCGGCAAGGCGGGGCCGATCCTGTGGCCCGTGTCGCGTTGGGGCGGCCCGTAGTCGCCGCGGATCAGCCGCAGCCGGGCGTCTCCAGGGTCACCGGCGTCGCGACAGACGAAAGTAGCGGCGCATCGCTCGTGCACCTCGAGCCCAGCGATCCTTCTGATAGCGGAGAGCCTCCACCCGATCGGGCAGGACCGTCGGGTCGTTCCGCGGTATGTCCGCACGCGCCACCCACACGGCGCGCATCAAGATCGTTCCCTTGTTACGCCAGGGCGTCGTCTTCAGATGCATCCACCAGCTCACAGCGGAACCATCCTCGACATAGGACTGATACAGGTCCCATCGCCGCTTCTCATCGTCGGTGAGGTCGGACACGACCTCACCGACGCCGGCCGTGGAGATCACGTCGCGCAGCACCCAGACCGCGCCTCCGGCACGAGCCACCTCATAGAACTCCGTGCGATCGGATTCGACCATCTCGCGCGTCACGATCTCGCGGATGCGCGCGCCCTCCGAGTTGTGCCTCACCAGCTGCGCGTTCCGCAGCGAATGGAGCATCCCGATGACGGCTGCCGCGGCACGCGAAGGAATCAGCACCTCGGTGTGAGCAACGCTCATCGACTCACGCCGTCCCCACACGGTGTCGAACGCCGTCTCCGGATCCGCGAAGAAGCCCGGGAACATCCAATGGATGTCGAGATCACAGGGCCACGACTCGTGGATGAACGTACGGGAATGCTGCGGAAGCAAGGACGGCGTCTCGCGCCCGACCCGAAGATGCCAACCGCGAGCCTCGACGAGGCGACACAGGTCATCGAATCGCGCGGGCTCCACCCACACGTCCGCATCTGATGCCACCCGCGGCTCGCGCAGTCCGTGGTGATCGGCAGACGGGCCCTTGATGGACAGCAGCCGGATGCCGGCGTCGGACGCGATCGTGGAGAGCATCGCGTGGGCAAGGGCCGTCGCCTCAGAGAGGTGCAGAGTCACGTCGGTCATGCGCCACCGCCTCTCACTCCGAACCTAGCAATCCGAGACGACCAGGCGGACCGGTGAGCGCATCGACGCACCATCAGACGCACGTGAGAACGCCGCGGGATCTCAGGTCGGTGAGCAGCGAAGCGACATCACCGTGGAGGCGTGCGGGATCAGCGTCGAATTCCACGACGAGCTGAGCGACGAGCTCCTCCACGGCAAGAGGACCCTGCTCTGCCAGCACACCCCAGACGACATAGGCGGATCCTTCCAGGACGAGCGGAGTAGTGTCGCCGCCCTTGAGGGGGAGCACCACCGCGCGCTGGGGTGCGTCCGTCCACGCGACTCGATCGCCGATCCGCCACATCGGCGACGGCGTCTCTGCGCCAGAATCAGTTGCCACGATCCCAGCCTACCCAGCGGCTTTCGCGCGACCGGTCACCCGCACGTGTCCTGAACCTTCACCGGCGTCTCCCGCGTCATCGGCGTGTGCCATACAGACGGAGCCGTGGCCGAAGCGTCCGGCGATGAGAATGTGAAATCGACGACGTGCGAGCTCAGCGGGGAGTTGAGCACCTCGACCTTCACCGCGGGGCGACCAAGGTGCACCCCCTGCCCCAGGATCGGTGCGGGCACGCCGTCGACGAGCACTTCCTCCAGCTGGCCGCCGACCGGGCCATAGAGGACCATGTAGGTGCTGATATCCGTCGGGGCGTAATAGGGACCGGTGATGTAGTACGGAAGACGGGCGGCCTCCTCCACCGTCAGGGTGGAGGTCAGCGTCACCGATCCGCTGTAGGTTGCGGCGTCGGGGACTTCGCAGCGCGTCGACGACAGATCGATCGACATGTCCAGGTAATAGCTCTTCTTCGACCCCGTGTTGTCGTTCGCGAAGACGCCGATGACCGTCCCATCGGCATTGTCGACGGGCATCGAGCCGGAGACCCGTGTGCCGTCGATGAGAGCGGCCTCCTCCGCGTCGCCGGGCAGGTAGAGGATCCGTCCCTCGCCCGCGGCCCGCTGCAAAGCGCCGACCAGCGCGAGCGGGCTTCCGGTTCCTCCGGTCAACGCGGTGAACACCCGGCCTGAGGCGTCCGCGAAGAAGGCATTCTGCGCCACCGGATCCTCATACCGGAAATACACCTCGTTGAGCAGCAGGGAAGCGGCGTTCTCCGCCGACAACGTGTCGCCAGACGTGAGTGTGATCGGACCCGTCGCACCGAGAATGTAGGAGAGCGCCACCGGATCGACCGACAGGACGCCATCGACCTGGGTGCCGAATGACTCCGCCCAGAATGCGCGGACGATCGCCACTGATGTGGGGAAATCGGCCGGCATCGTCACATCGGGGGTCCAGCGCGCGATCTTGTCGCCATAGATCGCCACCGCCTCAGGGTCGAGGTCGATGATCGGTTTGGGGCGGTCGCTGTGGAAGTCGGAGCTGTTGGCATACCCCGCGATCGAGATGGCGCCGCCCTCGACGTGGATCTGGAGGAAGACGGCAGGGTTGCCGCCGAGGCTTCGGGCTTCGGAGTTCCCTTGGAACATCAGCAGGTAGTCGCGTGGACCGTCTGCACCGAGCGCGGCCGGAAGGACGCTGAGGAACCCTCCCCCGTCCTCGAGAATCGGGCTGACCGTCGCCATCACGCCGTCCAGCTTCGCGATCCCGTCTTCCACTGGTCCGAGAAGCTTCGATCGGTCGACCTCGGCGAGTGCCTGCGCGTGCTCCGCCACCGCAGGACCAGCCTCTTCGACCAGGGTGGCGAGCTGCCGCAGAGCCTCGACATCGAATGCCCCGTTCACCGGCTTCAGACCGCCCAACACCAAAGGCATCGCCGGCCGAGCCAGGTCGGCGATGAGAGATCGCCCGGTCGACGCCGCTGCACGAACGGCATCGATGTTGTCCCCGACCACGGGCAGCCAGTCGACGGTGCGCCACGCGGCGTCATCGACCTCGGTGCTCGCGGCGGTGAGCTCCGTCTCCATCACGCCCAGCGCGGCATCGGCGGCGGCCGGGTCGCCGGCGGTCACCGCAGCCGTGACCGAATCCATCTGCGCCATCGCGGCACTCATCGAATCCTTGGCGTTCAGACCGCTCGACAGCAGCTTGCCGGCAAGGAGGCCGAGCGCGAGCAGGATCAGAAAACCGACACCCAGTCCGATGAGGAGGTTGCGGCGCCGACGCTGGCGCCGTCCGCTCTCGCGGGCGCGGGTTCGGTCACGCAGTTCAGTCACGTGTCGAATCCTAGGCGACCAGCCTCCGAGTCAGCTCACGCGCGAACGTGCATCCGAGCGCGGATCCAACGAACCAGGCCGACCGGCAGGAGCCCGCTCGCGACGGACTGGCAGACACGCAGGTACTCGCGGGGGCCGGCGCCGAGCTTCGGGTAGTAGCGAAGCCGGACGCGGATCTCGTCGCCCCGATTACTGAGGCGCCGTTTGGCGAAATCAGACGCGTCGACCCGATAGTGATAGAGCACCTTCGGAAGGATGTACAGGCGCCGATCGGCGAGCAGGAGCTCGCACCACAGCGCCAGATCCTCGGCGCGACGGTACACGGGGTAGCCCCCCACGCTCTCCAGCGCTTCGCGGCGGAGCATGGACGCGGCATGGATCGGCGCTCCGCCCCTCATGAGCGACTTCGGGGACACCTCACCCGGACGGCCGTGTACAAGTGAGACGCCGTCCGTGGAGAATTCGACCGCCTGGCCCGAGACGACCGAGAACTCCGGATTCTCCTTGAGAAAGGAGAACACCTCCGCGAGGTAGGAGGACTCGACGGTGTCGTCGGTGTCCATCCGTGCGATGTATGCACCTCTGGCGCGTCGCCAGCCGTAGTTCAGCGCTGCGACGAAGCCGCGGTTCTCTCCGTAGCCGACCACCCGGATGCGCGGATCCATGAATTCCTCCGCGATCGCATCGACGTCATTGCTGCCGCCGTCGTCCACGATGAGCAGCTCGAAATCGGTCTCGGTCTGAGCCAGGATCGACCTGATCGCCGCTCTCAGCCGGTCCGGATCGGTGTTGTACTCCGCCATGAGCACCGTGATCGATGGGGAATTCTCGCTGCTGCTCACCCGGAAAGACTACCGTCGTCGACGGGCGGGCCAGGGTGCGCGATTGGTAGGGTGTTGCGAGGACTGCGAGCGGATCCGCGGCCGTCGGGCGGTGCAGACGAAGCGCCCCGAGATCAACATGTGAGGGGCTGCGAGATGGCTTACGCGACGAGTCCAGCGCGCAATCGCTTCGCCACCTCGGTCGCCCTGACCGACGTGCCGAGGCTCGGGCTCGTACCGCGGACGCTGATCTTCCTCATGCCTGTGGTCGCGGCGGCGAATCCGGTGTTCCCGGTCATCGGACCGGTCTCGCCGTTCCCGCTCCTCGCGGCCTGCCTGTTCATCGTCGGCGTCTCGCAGGCACGACGCGGCGGCCGTTTCGGCGGCGTGAGGACGGCGGTGTGGCTCTTCGCGCTCCCGATGCTCATCATCGCCCTGCTCACGTTGGCCCTCAGGTTCGGCGCTGTCTGGGCGCACAACGAAGCTGTGGCCGTGACCGCAGGGACCCTCGTCGTCCTCGCGTTCTCCATGATGCGCATCACCCGCTCCCTGCTCCGGATCCTCTTCAACGGCTGGCTGCTCGCGTTCCTCGCCACCAGTGCGGTCACCGCGGTCGAGGTCCTCACAGGGCAGCGCCTCGGCGCGAGCTACCTCGACACCAATCCGCTCGTCTCCGATTTCGGCGTCGTCTCCGTCTTCTACAACCCCAACAACTACGCCGCCTTCATCAGCATCTCCCTTCCGATCCTGGTCGCCGGAAGATCGATGGCCGCCTCGAAGATGCTCCGGTTCCTCTACGCCGGCGGGCTCCTCGCCTCCATCCCCCTGATGCTGCTGACCAACAGTCGCTTCGGTCTTGCCGCCATGCTCGTCTTCGGCGGAGTCTGGGCGGTGCTGAGTTGGCAGAGCGTCGTCGCCCGTGTGATCGTCATCGTCCTCGGTATCGGAGCCGTCGTCGGAGTCTTCGCTCTTGCCGAATCAAGCGTCATCGCTTACTGGGGCAACGCGCAGTACACCGTGCCGATCTTCGGGATCGACGTTCCCGTCGACTCCTCGATCTACGCACGATGGAACCTGGCTCAGAACGGACTCGATGCCCTTGCCACCAATCCGCTGCTGGGCGCGGGGCCGGGCGGGTTCGAGATCCACGCACAGAACACCACGGTCATGCGCCAGACGTTCCGGATCATCAATCCGCACAACGGCGTCATCGAACTGCTCTCCCAGTACGGCGTGATCATCCTCGTGCTGGCGGTCATCCTCACCATCACCCTGCTGCGCGTCGGAGCGAGCCACTTGCGGATCAGTCCGCTTCGCAGTCCCGAGCGCGCGATGGCGTTCGCTCTGATCTCTGCCGTGACGATGCTTCCGCTCGTACTCCTCATGAACAGCTCTTACCTCGAGATCCTGCACACGTGGGCATCTCTCGCGGTGTTCGTCGCCATCGCCTGCTACCTCGCCGACCTCGGAGCGAATCCGAAAGGCGACGACGTCACGCCGCCCGCACGCGTGGCGGGGCCACGCTCGTGAGCCGAGTCCTGCTCCTCCTGACGCATCAGTTCCCCCACGACAGCGGCGACGCCGCGTTCGTTCGGAATGAGATCGCAGCTCTGGCCCAGGAGTTCGACGAGGTGAGGATCGTGAGCTTCTGGGGCGAGGGCGTGCCCGCGCTCCCCCTGCCACCGAACTGCCGATACCTGGGCAGTGTCGGGAGAGTGACCGCTGCCCGCGCATTCCGCGGACTGATCAGCGGAAGGCGCCTGCGAACGCTGTGGGCAGTCGCGGCCCGCGCTCGACGGGTCGGCGCGCTGAAGAGCGCCGACCTCAGGGCGATGCTCGTCGGCATGTCCGTCGCCCAGCGGCTCCAGCAGCTCGGTGCGCGGCACACGCCGTTTGAATCCCTCACCGTGTACTCGTTCTGGGGCGTGGATATCGCGTACTCCCTGCCATGGTTCGTCCGGAAGCAGGATGCGGTCGCCACGCGCGTGCACCGCTACGACCTCGACGAGGAGAGCGAGGGCTACCGCCCTCTCCGCCCCGCGGTACTGGGCGTCACGGAGGTGCTCCTCACGATCTCCGACGCCGCTCAGTCGTATGCGCGGGAACGCTATTCGTCGTACATCTCGCCCCAGCGGATCCTCGTTCGCCGACTCGGCGTCCCGGGGCCGGACGCGCCACCCGCGGATGCTTCGGCTCCCGAGAGAGTCCTCGTGGTCAGCGCGTCTTCCGTGATACCCCTCAAGCGCGTCGACCTGATCCTGGATGCCCTTGCGGAAGTCGCAAGACGCGGCCACGCCGTCGCCTGGACCCATTTCGGAGATGGTCCCGGGCTCGCTGCCGTCCGGTCACGGGCAGCAGAGCTCGTCGAAGAGCTGCCACTTCTGGACGTGGCCTTTCCCGGCCGAGTGCCGGTGCAGACCATCCTGGATCACTATGCTCACGCCGCGACGACGCTGTTCATGAACCTGAGCACGATCGAGGGCGTACCCGTGAGCATCATGGAAGCGGCCGCCTACGGCGTGCCCGCCGTCGCGACAGACGTCGGGGCGACGCGAGAGATCGTCGGGTCGGCGTTCGGCTCGGGCGTTCTCGTCGCACGTGACGCGACAGTCTCGGAGATCGCGGACGCGGTCGTGGACGTGGTCGAGCATCTTGATCGATTCGACGCCCGCGCGAACTGGGCGGAGCGTTTCGATGCGAACGAGAATGCTCGCGCCGCTGCAGCGGCGGTCGCAGATCTCAATCGAGGCTGACTGGTCGCGCAGCATCGACCTTCGTCGCGACGACGAAGGAGAGCCCGATCAGGATCAGCAGCAGCACGCTCATCGACCCGCTGGTCCACCAGACCGCCCGGACGAGGTCATCGGCGAGCAGCCAGAGGATGACCAGCGGCACCACCATGTACACCAGCGCGAACACGAGCATGGTCCCCTGACGCTCAGCGACGATGAAGAGGTTCGAGAGGGGTGCCGTCGCGACGTTCAGGAACAGCCAGGGGGTGAGCGCCTGAACGATCAGCCCGGCTTCGACCCATTGCGGGCCGAGAAGCCACGGCACCACTGCGGGCGCGCACAGCGCGAGCAGGGCGAAGGGCACGATTCCGACGATGAGGGCGTTGCGGGTAACGGAGAAGACGATGCGTCGCAGCTCGCCCGGCCCGGCGCTCGCCATTCGCTGGTAGTACACCTGCGAAATGGCGCCGGCGATCAGCGCCATGGGCGATTGCGCGAGCTTCCAGGCCATGGAGAACTGGCCGAGCGCCGCCACGGAGCCGGCGCCGATGCCGATGATCAGATTGATCCCATTCAGCCGGAAGGAATCGATCAGCGCGTTCGGTGCGTTGAGGAGCGGCATCTTGCGATAGCGCCGAAGGAGCTGCATGGTCCGCTTCCGCTCCCTCGGGACGTCGCGGACGCGGGAGTCGTCGAAGACCAGCAGAACGATGACCGCCACGACCTGACCGACGACGTAGCCGATGATCAGGCCCTCGGGTCCCCGGAGCACGGTCAGCCCGAGCAAGATCTGGGTGCCCGCTGTCACGGCGGCTTGCACGATTCTGGAGATGCTCTGCACCCGGTAGCGCCGGGTACGCGTGAACCAGAAGTACAGGATGGTGCTCTCGCCCGCGAGGAAGACGCTGACTCCCATGAGCAGCAGCCACCAGGGAGTCTGATTCTCTCGAAGGAGTGCGAGGACGACGACCGCGGTCACGATGAGCGCGAGGGCCGAGACCGATGCTGCGATCCACGTGGCCGCGCGCTTCAGGTGTACCGCGTCCTCGTCCGCCTCGGGCAGCACGATGGCGTATTCGTACCGGAGCGAGGCGACGATCGCCACGAGCGACGTGATCGACAGGAACACTGCGAGAAGTCCGAACGACTGCGGAGTGAAGATCCTGCTCAGGACGGGCATCGTCGCGAGACCGATGACCTGAGCCACCACGCTTCCGGTCAGCAGCGTTCCGATGCTGCGAATCGTGCCTGACCGTGCGGGTGTGTTCACAGCTCCATTGTCCTGCATCTCGCACCTGCTCCCGCCCCGGTACGCTTGGTCTGTGACGGAAGCATCGACCGCAGGCCCCCGAGTGATGCTCGTCTATCTCATGGATCTTCGGTCGCATCCGCAGATCATGGCGCGGGCCGCAGCCCAGGTCGCGGTCTTCCGCGCGAGCGGTCTGGACGCATCCGCGCTCTGTGTCGATCGAGATCTTCCTGGCAGTCTTCCCGCCGGATTCCAGGGAATAGCGGCCCGCGGTCCTCGCGTTCTCCGGGCGTTCTCGGAAGCCCGCCGGCTGCGCGAAGCTCTCCTGGAGACATCGCCCGACGTCGCGATCTTACGCTTCGGGTTCGCCACGCGAACGATGCTGAGCGTGGCGCAGCGCGTCCCTCTCATGCTGGAGATCCACTCGGACGACACCCGGGAGCTCCCGTCCCATCCGCTCGTCCGTCTCTACGCTCGGCTCAGCAGCCGTCTCTTCCGCAGGCGGCTGCTCGCCGCAGTGCGCGGCGCCGCGTTCGTCAGCAGCGATCTGGTCGGCCTTCCTGCCTTCGCGGGAATACGAGGCCCCCGAGCCGTCATCCCGAACGGCATCCCGATCCCTGCTTCACCGATCCCCCTTCCCCACAACGAGCGCCCGGTCGTCGGATACTCGGTGGGATACGCCGCCCCATGGCAGGGCCTGGATCGTCTCGCCGGCCTCGCCGATGTCCTCCCGGAGTTCGAGTTCCGGTTGGTGATCCCAGACGCTTCGATCGCGGACGAGATCCGATCGAGCCGCGTCAAGATGGTGACAGCCGCCGGCCCTCAGGAGTACAGGGCGGCGATCGAAGGATTCGATGTGGCACTCGGCGGCCTCGCCCTCGACCGCAAGGGGATCACGATCGCCTCCGCGCTGAAGGTTCGCGAGAGCGTTTCGCTCGGCATACCGACGCTGCTCTTCTCCCGTGACGAGGACCTCGATGACGTGAGCACACCGACGGTCGCGACCGTCGCGCGCGGAGCGTGGGAACCCGCGGCTGTCATCGCTGAGGTGCAGGCGTTCGTCCGCGGTGCGGTCGGCGCCCGCGTGCCGGACGCGCTGCGCCAGCGCGTCGACGTCACGGCCAAGGCGCAGCGATACGCCAGCCTCATCGGCGAAGTCCTGCGATCGATGGAGAAGGCTGCTCAGGCGACCCAGCGTTGAGCATGCAGCGCCCACACCCGCTGAGGTTCGAACTCCGCGATGACGCGCGCGCGCGCGGCGGAACCGAGGCGTTCGCGATCCCCGCGGTTCCCGAGCAGGGCCATCAGCTCGTTCGCGAGGCGCTCCGCGTCGCCGACAGGGACGATCACTCCCGTCTCCCCGTCGATCACGGAATCGACGCAGCCCGTCGCATCTGAAACGATCGCCGGTACGGTCATGGCAGCGGCCTCGAGGACGACGTTCGGAAAGCCCTCGCGACGGCTCGGCAGCACCAGGATGTCCATTTCGCGCAACGTCGGGCGCACGTCCGCCGCAAAGCCGGTGACATGAACCGGGATGCTCGTCTGCCGACCGTCGATGCGCTCATCCACATGCGCACCTTCGTCGCCGCCCACGATGAGCAGTTGGGCCTCAGCCCCACGGTCGGCGCAGATGCGCAGCGCCTGGAACAGCGTATCGATGCCCTTGTCCGGATGGAGGCGACCGACGAATCCGACCACGGGTGCACTCGACTGTTCGAGCGCCTGCTTGAGGGCCGGCTCCATGGCGGGAAGCGACGCGTCCGGCGAGAAGCGATCGGCATCCACGCCGTGGGACGAGCCGGAGCCGAGAACGACGACGTCCTTCCGACCGGGCAGTCCGAGGTCCGCCGCTCGCACGGCGAGGCTCCGACTGTTCGCGATCACCATCGTCGAGAGTCTCATCGTGGTTCGTTCGAGCAAGGCGAACACCCGTCGCGCCGCGCCGCTCGATGTCTCCAATCGCAGCCCCCAGAGTTCGTAGATGCGCCGCGGCACTCGGGCTGCCCAACCGGCAAGGGCACCCACGAGAGCAGCCTTCGGCGTCGCATACACGAGCACATCAGGACGGAGACGCCGGAGCACGCGGACGGCTCGCAGAACGGCGCCGAGGTCTCGGAGCGGGGATGGCTCGCGCTCCATTCGCAGCTGCTCGTATCGGACGCCCGCGTTGCGGGCGAGTTCCGCGACTCCCGGCCCGTCACTGCAGACGAGAGTCACCTCCCAACCAGCGTTCCGCAGGAACGCCAGATAGCCGCCGAGAAAGGTCGTCGCGGTGACGGAGCTGGTCACCATGACGCAGAGGCGCTGTCCGGTCATCGGGCGGGCACGCCTTTAACGATGGTGCCGGCCGCGACGTCCTTCGTCACGCAGGCCGCAGCCCCCACCGTCGCCCCCGCCCCGACCGTCAGCCCCGCGAGCACGACGGAGCCGGCGCCGAGGAGAACCCCGCTCTCGACGATGACGTTGCCCGAGACGATCGCACCGGGATTGACCGAGACGAAGTCGGCGAGCGTCGCGTCATGCCCGAGGATGCTGGCCGGGTTGAGGTGCACGTGGTCGCCGATGCTCACGTTCGTCGAGACCTGCACGCCGGAGGTGATGACGACGCCCTCGCCGATGCGCGCCCGCGATCCGATGACCGCACGCGGATGGATGAACGTGGTGGCGCGCAGACCCGCGTTCGACAGCCGCTGGGCGACGGCCTCGCGCACCGACGGCGAGCCGATGGCCACGACGAAGCGCTCGTCGCCCGCGGCGGTCGGCAGCCATTCCTCTTCGGTGCCGAGGTAGACGATGCCGCGCTCCGCGAGACGGCCGAGGTCGACGGGGCGCGGACCCGAGTCCACGACACCGAGCAGCTGCAGCGGCTCGCCGGCCGCGATCATCGCCTCGACCACGTCGAGGGTCTCCCTGCCGAAGCCGCCGGCTCCGACGATGACGATCCGCTCAGCCATGCGCCTCACCGAACTTCGTCATGGTCACATGTCCCTCTGCCGAGATGCCGTCGCGCTTCACGACCGAGCCGATGGTGCGGGCGACGATCCGGAGGTCGAGGCCGACGCTGCGTCGGTCGACGTAGCGGACGTCCTGGGCGAACTTGCTCTCCCAGGAGATCGCGTTGCGACCGGTCACCTGGGCGAGCCCCGTGATGCCGGGACGCACCTCGTGCCGGCGCGCCTGCTCCGGCGAATAGCGCTCCAGGTACTCGACCAGCAGAGGCCGCGGCCCGACGACGCTCATGTCGCCGCGCAGCACGTTCCACAGACTGGGCAGCTCATCCAGGCTCGTCGACCGCAGCCGCACGCCGAACGGGGTGAGCCGGTCCGCATCCGTCACCCATCCACGAGCCTCGTCGACCGAGCGCATGGACCGGAACTTGTACAGCGTGAAGATCCGGCCGTCCTTGCCCGGACGCTCCTGCGCGAACACGACCGGGCGTCCGAGTCTCACCGCGACGAGCACGGCGGTCGCCACGATGATCGGCGAGAGCACGACGAGCGCCACCGCCGCGGCGACGATGTCGAGGCCGCGCTTGACGACGTCGTAGGGCCGGAACCGTGCGCTCATCGCGTCAGGAAGCCGCGGATCGCCGCCAGCACGCGCTCGCGCTGCGGCGGCGTCAGGGCGGAACCGCTCGGCAGGGTGAGACCGCGCGCGAACAGGGAATCCGAAGCACCGCTGGTCTTGCGCCGCGCACCGGCGAACACCGGCTGCGCATGCATGGGCTTCCAGAGCGGACGACTCTCGATGTCATCGGCGGCGAGGGCCGCGGCGAGCTCCGGGGGCTCCCAGCCGGTCTTCTCCGGATCGACCACGATCGACGTCAGCCAGACGTTGTCGGCCTCGTCGCCTTCGGCCCCGAAGACCTCGACGCCGTCGACCTCCGCGAACAGCTGCTTGTACAGCTCGCGCATCTCACGACGACGCGCGATCATCGCATCGAGGCGGCCGAGCTGCGCGCGCCCGAGAGCCGCGAGCAGATTGCTCATCCGGTAGTTGTAGCCGATGTCGGTGTGCTCGTAGTGCACGACCGGCTGCCGCGCCTGCGTGGCCAGATACCGCACGTGCTGTGCGAAATCCGCGTCGTCGGTCAGCAGCATCCCGCCGCCCGACGTGGTAATGATCTTGTTGCCGTTGAAGGACACGACGGATGCTCGGCCGAAGCTGCCGGCCGCGCGCCCCTGGTGCGTGGCGCCCAGCGACTCCGCGGCATCCGACAAAACCGGCACGCCGAACTCGTCGGCGATCGCCAGGATCGCGGTGTAGTCGACCGCCTTGCCGAGCAGATCCACCGGAACGATCGCCGACACCCGCTCGCCCGCATCGCGGAGCTCGACGAGCGACTCCCGGAGCAGCGCGGTATCCATGTTCCCCGTCACCGGGTCCGCGTCGATGAAGTACGGCTCGGCGCCCGTGTAGACGATGGCGTTGGCGGTGGCCGCGAAGGTCATCGACGACGTCAGCACGACATCGCCGGGCTTCACACCGAGGGTGAGGAGACCGAGATGCAGCGCGGCGGTCCCCGAGCTGAGGGCCACGGCATGAGCGACGCCCACGCGATCGGCGAGCTCACGCTCGAAGGCGTCGACGTCGGGGCCGAGCGGGGCGATCCAGCCGGAGCGCATCGCGGCGACGACGGCCTGCTCCTCCGCCTCTCCCACGTCGGGCGAGGACATGTAGATCCGTTCGCTCACGCCTCGGCACCCTTCGCGAGGCGGATCGGCTCGATGACCACCGTGTCGTTGTTCCGGGGGCTCGCGAACATGCGCTCCATCCATCCGGTCTTGTCGAGTCGTTCCGGGGTGATCACATCGGCCCGCGTGTGCGAGACCTTCGGGTGGAACGGACGCTCGAGGTTCTCGCGCGACCCGACGAGCTCTTCGTGCAGCTTCTCCCCCGGGCGCAGACCCGTGAACACGATCTCGATGTTCTTGCCCGACATCGCGACCATGCGCTTCGCGACCTCGAGGATCGACACGGGCTCTCCCATGTCGAGGATGAGCACCTCTCCGGCGCGGCCGATGGCTCCCGCCTGGACCACGAGCTGGCAGGCCTCCGGGATCGTCATGAAGTACCGCGTCGCATCCGGGTGCGTGACCGTGATCGGGCGCCCGTCGGCGATGAGCCGCTGGAACGTCGGCAGCATCGAGCCGCGACTGCCGATGACGTTGCCGAAGCGCACCGAGAGGTAGCGCATCCCGGTCTGCTCGCCGGCCCACGCGGTGAGCTTCTCGGCGACGCGCTTGGAGTGGCCGAGCACGCTCGTGGGGTTGGCCGCCTTGTCGGTCGAGATGTTGACGAAGGTCGACACCCCGACGCGGCGAGCGGCGTTGAGCACGTTGAGCGAACCCATGACGTTCGTCTTCCAGGCCTCGTCGGGGTACTGCTCGAGCATCGGGAGGTGCTTCAGCGCCGCCGCGTGGAAGACCACCTCGGGCTGCCGCTCGTCGAAGATCCGGTCGAGGAGCTCGACATCGCGGATATCGGCGAGCACCACGTCGTTCGTGTCGAGCAGACCGTGCCCGGACGTGCCCAGCTGGGCGTCCTGCAGCCCGGTCTCGTCGCGGTCGAGCATGATCAGCTCGCTCGGCCCGTACTTCGCGAGCTGTCGGCAGAGCTCCGAGCCGATCGATCCGCCGGCACCCGTGACCAGCACGCGTCGTCCGGTGACGTAGCCGGCGATCAGCTCAACGTTGGTGTCGACCGGATGCCGGCCGATGAGGTCTTCGATGCTGATGTCGCGGACGTCGCTGATCGACCCCTCCCCCGACTTCAGGCTGTGGAGCGAGGGCGTGACCGCGACGCGGAGACCGGCGGCCGCGGCGCGGTCGCTGAGCTTGCGCAGGAGCGTGCTGTCGGCACTGCCGATCGCGATGATGGCGAGCTCGGCTCCGGTGCGCTGGGCGGCCTCGGCGAAATCGCGGGTGGTGCCGATGACCGACACTCCTCGCAGCCGCAGGTTGCGCTTGTCCGGGTCGTCGTCGAGCAGTCCGACGGCGCGGATCGGCGACGCCGGATCGGTGGTGACGTTGGCGAGCAGCTTGTCGGCGATGAAGCCGGCGCCGACGATGAGCGCCGGCGAGGCGTCTTCCCCGGGCTTGCGCGCGCGTTCGATGAGGAGGCGGGCGAAGTAGCGCACGCCGAACATCAGCAGCAGGACGAACGGGAACGCGAGCAGCAGCGTGCCGCGCGGCACCCCGACGGCCGGACCGATCGGGATCACGAGCAGCGACAGCGCGACGGCCTCGATCACGACGATGATGCCGACGGCACGGACCTCATCGAAGGAGCCGTAGGTGAAGCGGCCGCGATACAGCGCGGTGACGTAGCCGACGATGATCTGGATCGCGCCGGCGATGAGCGCGAGCACCGTGGTCGAGATCCAGCCGCGCGCGTCCATCATGAACTCGAAACGCAGAGCGATGGCGAGCACGACGCCGAAGCTCCAGGAGAGTCCGTCGACGATCGCGGCGAGCATCCGGCGTCGCTTCTGCGTCACGGAAACCTCCGAGAATATCGGAATATCGCCCGTCGAAGTATCGACGAACGCCTTTTTCGCACTCAAGACCGGAAGCCCCCTCAGACTTACTCACTCCCCTGGAGCTATGTTCTCACAGGTATTGAGCAGGTCCGTGACCTATGGCGTCCCTTCGCCCTCGGGCGGCGTCTCCGTATCCGGCGGCGTCTCCGTCACGGGCGGGTCCGTCGGCGTGGTCGTGTCCGACGGCGGTGCCGACTCCTGGGTATCGGTTCGCCGTGTCGTCTGCCGCGAGCTCTGCTCCTGCTCGGCATCCACCTGCGCCTGGTCGGCGGCCACGGCGACGAAGGCATCCCGGTACCCCTCGAGCGCCGTCACCCCTGCCGCGCCCCAGAGTCCGCTTGCGCCGACGCGGGCGGCGGCTTCGGCCAGCCGGGCCTGCAGCGCGTCATCCGCATCGGGGAAGCCGGACTTCGCGGCCTCCGCACTGCCGGCGAAGGTCGCGGCATAGGCCGCCACCGCTGCATCCGCCGGAGGGCGGAGCGCGTCGAGCTGCGTGCGGATCGAACGCATCTCGGTGGTCACCCCGTCGAGGGCGACGAGCTTCTCCTGCGCCCCGTCGATGGCGCTTCCCACGTCTTCCAGCGATTCCTCGTCGATGTCTCCGCGCCGGTACTCCGCCGGCACCTTCGGCACCGTGATCGCCGCGAGGCCCGCCGCATAGGCGTCGACGGCCGCGAGCGCCGTCGCCAACGCCGTGGGATCCGTCACCGGGATCACGTCGCCATCGGATGCCGGATCCGGCGCCGTGCTCGTCGACACCAAGGCGCTGCGCAGGAGCGCGGCGGCCGCCGTCTGGGTCTCGATGTCGCTGACGATGCGGTTCCTGGTGGCGGTCAGCGCCTGGTGCGCGTTCTGGAGGGTGGCCTCATCGGCCTCGAGCGAAACGAGCGAGCTCGCTGCCGGACTCGCCGTCGCCATCTGCACGCCGCCGACCGCCGCTGCCGCGACCGCGGCGACCACGGCGAGCGCACCGACCGACGTGGCCAGAGGGTCCCAGCGGCGGCGCGTCCGTGTGGCAGGACGCGAGGCATCCGCGGTCCCGACCGCGATCGGCGCGGCGTTCTTCGCGGCGGCCTCGACCCTGCGCATCAGCGCGTCCGTGTCCGCCAGGGGCCGAACGGGACCGCGCGTGTCGCGCGGCTCGCCGATCATCTCGCGCAGGCGCCGGACCGTGTGATGGTCGTCCAGCTGCGCACGTCCCGGTGCATCGCTGCGCGGGCCGTTCGGAAAGAGTGCGCTCAGACCAGTCATGGTGCCTTCGTCGGAATCGGTAGTCTCAGAAGACGATACCGCCGATCCGCGACGCACCGACCGGGAGAGCAATGGAATTCCGCGACTACGTCCGCGTCCTGCGAAGGCAGATCGTGCTGATCGTCGCCGGGGCCGTCATCGGGCTCTCCACCGGCGCGCTCGTCGCGATGCTCACCCCGCAGCGGTTCGAAGCCTCCGCCGAAGTGATGATCACGGTGCAGGTCGGCGACACGGCAACGCCAGCCGAACGGGCGCTCGCCACCAGCTACGCGATGCAGACCGTCGGAACCTACCGGGCGATCCTCACCAGCACGCTGGTGCTCGCGCCGGTGATCGAGGACCTCGACCTCCCCACCACCCCGGCCGGTCTCGCCGGACGCATCCAGACGAGCGCCGCGCTCAACAGCGCGATCATCACGATCAGCGTCGAACACGGCAACCCGGGCCAGGCCGCCCGCATCGCGAACGCGGTCACCGAGAGCTTCACGAACGTCGTCACCGAGACGCTCGAGAAGCGCGAGCAGCAGACCGCGTACTCCGTGCGTCTCGTCACGCTCCAGGCCGCGCAGGTCCCGACCACGGCGGTCGCACCGAACATGCAGCTCTCGCTCACGCTCGGCGGGATCATCGGCCTCGCCGCCGGCATCGGGATCGCACTCCTCCGTGCGACGCTCGACCAGCGGGTGCGCACGGCATCCGACGTCGAGGCTGCGGTCGCCGCGCCCGTGCTCGGGCAGATCCCGCTGGATCCCGACACCTCCGAGCACCCTCTCGCGGTCAGCGCCGCGCCGCACGGTGCCAGAGCAGAGGCGTTCCGCGCCCTGCGCACCAACGTGCGCTTCCTCTTCACCGAGGGCCAGGGCGTGTTCGTGATCACGAGTTCCGGCCCCGGAGAGGGCAAGTCGACGACGGCCGGCAACCTGGCCCTCGCCTTCGCCGATGCCGGCCACCGCGTCGCCCTGATCGACGGCGACCTCCGCCTCCCGCGCGTCGCCGAGTACTTCGGCATCGAGGGCGGGATCGGCCTCAGCGACGTGCTCGCCGGGCGCGTCGACCTGAACGACGTGATCCAGCCCTGGGGGCGCAGCGCGCTCTTCCTCCTTCCCTCGGGCACCGTTCCGCCGAATCCGGCCGAGCTCCTCGGCTCCCGCGCGATGGCGCAGCTCGTCGAGGCACTCAGGGACGCATTCGACGTCGTGATCATCGACGCGCCCCCGCTGCTTCTCGTGACGGATGCCGCCGTGATCGCCCGCGTGGCGACCGGCGCCATCCTCGTCGCCGCTTCCGGCGCGACGCACGCCACCCGCCTTGCCGACGCGGCGAAGAGCATCGAAGCCGTCGACGCCCGCGTGCTCGGAACCGTCGTCACGAAGGTGCCGGTCCGCGGCGGCGACAAGAATCCGTACGGCATGGAGGTCGAGCGAGTCAGCCGCTGACGCGCCCCGCACGGTGCGCGTCAGCGGCGTGCACCGTGAAACAATGTCGAGAACCGTCTTGCGGCTGGTCTGAGCAGACCGAGACCGCACACAACAGGGGGAATCTGCCGCGTGGAACTTCGCGACTATGTGCGTATCCTGCACCGCAACTGGATCCTGATCCTCGTCCTGCTGATCCTCGGCCTCGCCGCCGGCGCAGGATACGCGGCGCTGCAGCAGCCCAAGTACGTGGCCTCCACGCAGCTGTACGTCTCTGTCCACACCGAAGGCGCCGCGACCGGTGACCTCGTGCAGGGCACCACCTTCGCCCGCCAGATGGTGACCAGCTACGTCGACGTCGTCAGCACGGCGCTCGTGCTCGAACCCGTCATCGACGAACTCGGCCTCGACGACAGCGTGGCGGGGCTCAGCGGCCGCGTGACGGCCACGACCCCGCTGAACACCGTGCTGATCGACATCACCGTCACCGACGGCGATGCCGAGCAGGCCGCGGACATCGCCAACACGGTCGCATCGAGCTTCCAGGACGCGGTCCAGGAGACGCTCGAGCAGCCCGCGGTCGAGGGCGCCGTGAGCCCCGTGCAGATCACCGTGACCGAGCCGGCCGTCACCCCGACACAGCCGACCAGCCCCAACGTGCGGATGCTCATCATCCTCGGCGGCATCATCGGCCTGGCGGTGGGCATCGCGATCGCGACGCTGCGCACCGTGCTCGACAACCGCATCCACACACTCCACGACATCGAGGCGCTCACCGACCGGCCGGTGCTCGGCGGCATCGCCTACGACCCGGAGGCGACCAAGCGTCCGCTGATCGTGCACGCCGATCCGCGCAGCCCCCGCGCCGAGTCGTTCCGCAGCCTTCGGACCAACCTGCAGTTCCTGAACGTCGACGCGGGGCCTCGGATCTTCGTGATCTCCAGCGCCGGCCCCGGCGAGGGCAAGTCGACGACGACCGCGAACCTCGCGATCGCGCTTGCCGAGACCGGTGCGCGCGTCGCGCTCGTCGACGGCGACCTGCGGCTGCCGCGCGTGGCGGACTACATGGACATCGAAGGCAGCGTCGGCCTCACCGACGTGCTCATCGGTCGCATCGACGTGGCCGACGCCCTGCAGAAGTGGGGCACGAACGACCTGTTCGTGCTGCCGAGCGGACAGGTACCGCCCAACCCGAGCGAGATGCTCGGCTCCGCCGCCATGGACCAGGTGCTGGCGCCGCTCGGCGAGTACTTCGACTACGTGCTCATCGATGCGCCGCCGCTCCTCCTCGTGACAGATGCCGCGGTCGTCGGCAGCAAGACGCGCGGAGTCATCATCGCCGCAGCGTCCGGCAAGACGAAGAAGCAGGAGTTGGAGGGCGCCGTGCGCTCGCTCGAGACCGCCGGCGTGAATCTGCTGGGCGTGGTCGTCACGATGCTGCCGACCAAGGGTCCCGACAGCTACGGCTACGGCGCCTACACCTATGGCGCGACCCACACCGAGGACGCGCCCGCGAAGAAGCGCAAGCGCGCCAAGGCCTCCGCCTAGCCTGCTCCGGCCTCCCGGCTTCGGGGCGTCAGGGCTTCGGGGCGACCCGGAAGACGACCCAGTGGTACAGGACGAAGCGCAGCAGCACGACGATCACGATGCTCACCAGGTTCACGGCGTTGACCGCGAACGCACCGGGAGCGCGACCGAGCGACGAGGCCACCAGCTCGACGCCGGCCCACACGAGAGCGGCGCCGATCGCCGTGCACACCGCATTGGTCGCGAGGAACAGCAGGACCTCGGCGATGCGGCCGCGGCGGTCGCGGTGCCGGAACGTCCACTCGCGGTTCCCGATGTAGGCGTTCACGAGGGCGACTAGCGAGGCGGCGATCTTGGCGGCGACGACGTCCCAGCCCCACACGTAGACGAGGAGGTTGAAGACGCCGATCTCGATCAGGGTGCTCAGCCCTCCGACGACGAGGAAGCGGCTGCCGACGCCGACGAAGCGGCGCAGTCGGGAGGGGGAGGATTCATGGCTCAACTAGGCTACTTGCAGAATGCCCTGCGCCCTGCCATCCCTAGGACCCCTGTGACTCTCAGCCATCTCGCCATCGTCATGCCCGCCTTCAACGAGGCCGAGGGCATCCGGGGCTTCATCGACGAGATCCGGGATTCCGTGTCTCCACTGGCCGACCGCGTCACGTTCCACATCGCCGACGATCGCTCGACGGATGCCACGGCATCGGTGTTCGACGACGTCGCCGACGTGACGGTCGACGTGCAGCCGGTGAACCGCGGACACGGCCCGACCGCTCTCGCCGCCTACCGCGCCGGACTCGCCACCGCCCCGACGGTGCTCATCCACGTCGACGGCGACGGGCAGTTCTACGGCCGCGACTTCCCCCGCTTGCTCGCCGCTCTGGACCAGGCGGATGCCGACGTCGTCCACGGCGTCCGTGACGGGCGCACCGACCCCTGGTACCGGAAGGTCCTCACCTCGGCCGTCGGCCTGCTGATCGCCCTCGCCGCGGGGCGCCGCATCCCGGACGTCAACACTCCGCTGCGTGCCTACCGCCCCGACGCCCTGCAGGCGCTGCTCGACGCGATCCCCGCCGACGCGTCGGTGCCGCACGTGCACTTCTCGCTGGCCGAGGCCCGCGCCGGCTTCACGGTGCGCTACCTGCGGGTGGCCAGCATCCCCCGTCGCGGCGCGTCCTCCACGGGCACGATGTGGGGCCGCGGCAACGGTGTCAGCCTGCCGCCCAAGCGTCTGCGCGCGTTCGTGCGCACCGCGCTCGTGGAGGCCTGGACCCTGTCGCTGCGCCCCTCGGCCCCGCTTCGCGGCATCCGTCGGCCGGAGCCCGTCGCGCGATGACCCGCACGCGCACGATCCTGTTCTGGGCGGTCGCGGCTGCCCTGCTGATCGGACACGTGATCGTCGCCTGGCACAGCCTCGTCGTCTGGCGCTTCTGGGAGGACGAGGCGTTCAACCTCACCGTCCCGCGGAATCTGCTCGCCGGCCTCGGCTATTCGAGTGACGGCGCCCTCTCCGGTTCAACCATCACCCCGTTCGATCCCCGCATCTCCACCGGCCCTGTCGTGCTCCTTCCGGTCGCCCTGCTGCTCGCCACGGGCATCGACCCCGTCATCGCCGCTCGCCTCATCCCCCTCGCCTACTGGGTGCTGCTTCTCGCCGGCCTCGCCGTCATCGGTCACCGGATCGCCGGCCGCTGGGCGGCTCTGCTCGCCGTCGCCGTCCCGCTGGCCTTCACTGCCGGGGCAGGGGTGTCGCCGATCCAGGGGCCGGCCGACCTGCTCGGCGAGATCCCGGCCGCCGCACTCCTCGTGTGGGCGCTGATCCTGCTGCCCCGCCGGGCGTGGTTGGCGGGTCTGCTGTTCGGACTGGCGATCCAGGCCAAGCTCATCGTGCTGCTCGCCCTCCCGGCCTTCGCGGTCGCCCTGTGGGTGCTGTCGGACGGCACGGGCTGGGCTCGCATCCGCGATCTGCTGCGACGCGCCTGGCTCCCGCTCGTGCTCGTCGCCGTGCCGACGCTCCTGTTCGAGCTCGTCGCGCTCGCCTCCCTGGGGTTCGGCGGTTTCGTGGAGCATCTCCGGAACCTCGTCAACTTCGTCCGCAGCGGCGGTCAGGGCGACGCCGCCACCTCGGTCTTCCAGAAGCTCGGTGCGCTGGCGGACTCGTGGTCGCTGCCCGGCGTGATCGCGGCCGTCGGAGCCGTCATCGCGATCGGACTCGCTGCCGCAGGTGTCGTCCTCCGCTGGCGCTCGGCCACGCCCGCGGAGCGGATCGTGATCGCGTACGCGCTGGCGGCCTTCGTCGGCGCCCTCGCCTTCGTCGGCTGGTGGGCGACCGCGTCGCGGCTGCCGCTCTGGGTGCGGCATCCGGCGCCCGGCGTCTTCGCCTTCTTCCCGATCATCGCCGCAGTCGCGATCTGGGCCGTCATGCGGATGCCGCGGGGCCGTGCCGTGCGGATGGTCGGCGTCGCCGCGGCATCCGCATTGGCGCTCGTCGTCGCGGCAGGCGGCGTCCTGCACGTCGCCGCGCAGTTCGCCCCGCGCACGCTCATCACGCTGGAGGAGCAGCGCACCGGCGTGGCTCCACTCGCAGCCTGGGTCGAGGACAACGACGTCGAATGGCTGGCCGCAGACCCCTGGGGCGCCGCCGTGGCGCCGATCGTCCTCACCGGGGCGCACGTCGGGCTGTTCGACGCTGTGGCCATGCAGGACGCACCGCGGATCACCGGCCTCGCCTGCACGACCGAGACGCTCGCCGACAGCGGCTACTTCCGCATCTGCGCCGCGCCCTGAGCGCACCGCGAAGCCGCCGCCGACGCGGAACGCCCCCGGCCCGAAGGCGCGGGGGCGTTCCGATCTCGTCGTGTCGACGTGAGGCGTGTCAGAGCGCCAGGCGCTCCTGGACGACGCCGGCCAGACGATCCGCGTATTCGCGCACCGACTCGGCATCCGCCGCTTCCACCATGACGCGCACGAGCGGCTCGGTGCCGGACTTGCGCAGCAGCACGCGCCCGGTGTCGCCCAGCTCGGCTTCGACCTCGAGCACGGCCTGCTTGACGTGCTCGTCGTCTGCGACGCGATCCTTGTCGACGTCGCGCACGTTGATGAGCACCTGCGGGTAGACGGTCATCACAGAGGCGAGCTCTGCGATCGACTTCTTCTGGCGCGCCATCTCGGCCACGAGGTGCAGGCCCGTGAGGAGTCCGTCGCCTGTGGTGGCGTACTCGCTCATGATGACGTGACCGGACTGCTCGCCGCCCAGGGCGTAGCCGCCGGCGTTCATGTCCTCGAGGACGTAGCGGTCGCCGACAGCGGTCTGTCGCACGGTGATGCCGTGCTCGCGCATGGCGACGTGCAGGCCGAGGTTGCTCATCACCGTCGCGACGAGCGTGTCGTCGGTGAGGTGTCCGCGCTCCTTCATCGACACCGCGATGATCGCCATGATCTGGTCGCCGTCGATGTGGTTGCCCTGGGCATCCACAGCGAGGCAGCGGTCCGCGTCGCCGTCATGGGCGATGCCGATGTCGGCGCCCAGACGCACAACGGCCTCAGCGAGGTTGTCGAGGTGGGTCGAGCCGACGCCGTCGTTGATGTTCCACCCGTCGGGGTCGGCACCGATGACGGTCACCTCGGCGCCCGCGTCGCGGAACGTCTCCGGGGAGACGCCGGATGCCGCGCCGTGCGCGCAGTCCAGCACCACGTGGATGCCGTCGAGCCGGTTCGGGAGCGAGCCGAGGAGATGCAGGACGTAGCGGTCCTCGGCGTCCGAGAACCGCTCGATACGACCGACGCCGGCGCCGGTCGGGCGGAGCATCTCCCCCGACATGGCCTCTTCGATGCGCTGCTCGACGACGTCGGGGAGCTTGCGCCCGCCGCGCGCGAAGATCTTGATGCCGTTGTCGGGCGCGGCGTTGTGCGACGCCGAGATCATCACGCCGAAGTCGGCGTCACGGTCGGCGACGAGGAACGCGAGAGCCGGCGTCGGGATGACGCCCGCCTCGAGCACGTCGACGCCCGAGGACGCGAGACCGGCAGAGACCGCAGCCGTGAGGAAGTGTCCCGAGACCCGGGGGTCACGGGCGACAACTGCGGTGAGTCGCTTGCCTTCGGCTTTGCGAGACTCCGCAGTACGGCCCTGGCCCAGGACGACAGCAGTCGCCTGGGCCAGGGTGAGCGCCAGGTCGGCGGTGAGGATGCCGTTGGCAAGTCCTCGCACGCCGTCCGTGCCAAAAATCGGCATCGGAGCAGCGGACCTTAACGCTTCGAGTACTGAGGCGCCTTACGGGCCTTCTTGAGACCAGCCTTCTTGCGCTCCTTGACGCGAGCGTCGCGCGAGAGGAAGCCGGCCTTCTTCAGGGTCGGACGGTTGTTCTCCTCGTCGATGCCGTTCAGCGAACGGGCGATGCCGAGACGAAGCGCGCCGGCCTGGCCCGAGGGGCCACCACCCGAGATGCGGGCGATGACGTCGTAGGCGCCGGTGAGGTTGAGCACCGTGAACGGGTCGTTGATCAGCTGCTGGTGCAGCTTGTTCGGGAAGTAGTCCTCGATCGTGCGGCCGTTGACCGTGATCGTTCCCGAGCCGGGGACGATGCGCACGCGGGCGATGGCCTGCTTGCGACGGCCGACAGCGGCACCCGGGACGCTGAGCACGGGGCGGGGAGCCGCCTCGACTGCTTCGGTCTCGGGGGTCGACGTCGAGAAGTTCTGGGGGGTTTCGGTGGTGTCCTGGATGTCAGCCACGAGTATGTCCTTAAGTCTTTACGGCGCTTACTGGGCGACCTGGTCGAGGGTGTACGTCTTCGGCTGCTGAGCGGCGTGCGGGTGCTCGGCACCGACGTAGACCTTGAGCTTCGACAGCTGCTGACGGCCGATGCTGTTCTTGGGGAGCATGCCACGGATGGCCTTCTCCACAGCACGGACCGGGTTCTTCTCCATCAGCTCGGCGTAGGTGACCGACTTCAGGCCGCCCGGGTAACCGGAGTGGCGGTAGGCCAGCTTCTTCTGGAGCTTCTGACCGGTGAGCGCGACCTTGTCGGCGTTCACGATGATGACGAAGTCACCCGAGTCGATGTGGTTGGCGAAGGTGGGCTTGTGCTTGCCACGCAGGAGCGTAGCGGCGTGCGAAGCCAGGCGGCCGAGAACGACGTCGGTGGCGTCGATGACGACCCAGTCACGCTGGACCTCGCCGGCCTTCGGGGTGTAAGTGCGCGTCACGATAGTGCTGCTTTCTTATGTCGAACGGAGAAGTTCGTGAATCCCACTCCGGGGTGGTTCATCCCCAGGGGGAGGAACACGCCAGTGGAGGGCTCACGTTCGGATAGTGCATCTTCCCCGCAGAAGGGAAGGGCACCAAAGAGACAGCATACGCCACCCGGTGCCCTTCCCCCAAACCGGCCTCAGCCGACGTCGACCCGCGCTCCTGCCGTCAGCACGCGGAGCCGATCGCCCTGTCCGGCGTACCCGAACATGGCGACGAGCCGTTCCCGGGTCTCGGAGAAGTGGAACCAGCCCTCCGCGTGCACGGGAACGATCACGGCGTCGGAGAGGACGTCGGCCGCCTCCAACGCCGTCCGCGCGTTCAGCGTCAGGTCGGCGTCCCCGAAGCGCCCGACGTTGGCGGCTCCGGCGAAGAGGATGGCGATCCCGATCCCGGGGAAGCGCGCGGCGATCTCGCGGACGACGTCGACGGAGGCGTTGTCGCCGGAGACGTACATCGTGGGATGGCCATCGGCTTCGAGCACGAAGCCGGTCACCGAGCCGGACAGCGCCTCAGCCCCCTCGGGCCCGTGCAGCGCGGGCACCGCCGTGACGACGACGTCACCGACGCGGTGCTGCTGCCACGGCGCCAGGCCCGTGATGCCGGGGATGCGGGTGGCCGATTCCTCGGTGCCGAGCACGAGCGGCACCTCGCCCAGCAGCGCCCGCCCTGCGGTGTCGAGGTTGTCGTCGTGCTGGTCGTGGGAGAGCAGCACGACGTCGATCGCGCCGAGAGCGGATGCCGGGACGGCGGGGCCGGTCAGCTTGCGGAGCACGATCGGGCCCTCGTACGAGCCCGGCTCGTCGAAGGTCGGGTCGGTCAGGAACCCGAGGCCCGCGTAGGTGAAGTGGAGCGTGGGTCCGCCGACGAGGAGAGCAGAGATCTGTGTCATGCATCGAGTCTCCGGCATCCTCCGCGGCGGGCCCAGTGGCCTGGAAGCACACTTCCGATAGGATCGGGCCATGGCCTCCTCCGCTCCCCGTTCCCGCGTGGCGGTGCTCGCCTTCCCGCACATCAGCCCCTTCCACCTGTCCGTCCCGACACTGGTCTTCGGCGGCGCGGGACTCGACGGCGTGAGGGGTCTCTACGACGTCGACGTGTGCGCCGAGCAGCCAGGATCGATGCCGACCGCGGCGGGATACGGCATCCGGGTCGACGTCGGACTCGAGGCGATGGACGAGGCGGACCTCGTGGTCATCCCCAGCTGGCGCGAGGGATCGGAGCCGTCGGCTGCGCTGCTCGACGCGGTACGGAGAGCCCACCGTCGCGGCGCGCGCATCGTCGGGCTCTGCCTGGGCACCATCGTGGTCTCCGCATCCGGCATCGCCGACGGACGCGAGGTGTCGACGCACTGGGCCGCCGCCGATCGGCTTTCGGCGGCGGAGCCGCAGATCCGTGTGCGCGACGACGTGCTGTGGTCCGACCTGGGCGATGTGGTGACCTCCGCCGGCGCCGCGGCCGCGCTGGACTGCTGCCTCCACATCGTCCGCTCGGACCATGGGAGCGTCGCCGCAGCGGCGCTGGCCCGCTCACTGGTGCTCGCGCCGCACCGCACCGGGTCGCAGGCGCAGTACATCCCGGCGCCGGTGGTCGCCGTGTCGGCCGACGATCCGATCGGCGGGGCGATGCGGTGGGCCCGCGAGCGCCTCGGCACACCCATCGATGTGGACGGCTGGGCCGCGTCGACGCACATGTCCCGTCGCACGTTCACTCGACGCTTTCGCGACCGCACCGCGACGAGTCCGCAGCAGTGGTTGCTCGATCAGAGGGTCGAGTTCGCTCGCACGCTGCTCGAGAGCGGCGACGACACGATCGAGCGGGTCGCAGAACTCGCCGGATTCGGCAGCGCGGTGTCGCTCCGCCTGCACTTCCGTCAACGGCTCGGCGTCAGCCCGGCGGCGCATCGTGCCGCGTTCCGCCCCGGGGCCGCCTGAGCGGTCGGCCCCTAGTCCGGCTTGACCGTCACCAGGATCGGCCGGTGATCGCTCGACCCCTGGGGCAGCGTGGTGATCCGCTCGATCTCGAAACCCGTCGAGGTGGCGAAGTCGTAGTGGCCGCGGAAGACGCGGTAGCGGGTGTAGGTGTGATCATCGCTCAGTGTCAGCGCGTACCCGTGGTCGCGCACCGCCTGACCGAGGTTCTCCTTGAAGATCGGGTAGTTGTAGTCCCCGACCATGAGCTGCGGCAGCCCTTCGCCGAGTGTCGCGAGCTCGGTGAGGGCGGCACGGATCTGATGGCGGCGCAGGGAGTTGAGCGCCGTCAGCGGCGCCGCGTGGAACGAGGCCACGATGAAGTCCTGACCGTCGTCGATGTCGCGCAGACGCGCCCCGAGCACGCGCTCGTGCGCCGGCTTCGCGATCCGGTCGTGCAGGGACTTCTTGAGCCCGAGCATGCGGATCCCCTGCAGGTGGTACGTGCTCTCCCGGTAGAACAGCGCGATGCCGAGACGGTTGCCGTGCGTGGCATCCGCGAGCACGAGTCCGCCGATCCGTGGCGGGAGCTCGGGCACGTCGCATTCCTGCAGGCAGAGGATGTCGGGGTCGTGCTCGCGCACGAGAGCGGCGAGCTCGCCCGCGGCCCGGTGCTTCTGGAGGTTGTACGAGATGACCTTCATGACCCCTCCCACGCTACCCGTCGTCGCTGTGCACCGGCTCCGATCACTCGTCGTATCCCCAGCGGATGCCGAGCACCCCCGGGCCGAATCCGTGACGCGCGAGGTGCACGGAGCCGCTGCGCACCGGCCGCATCGACGACGCGTAGTCGTCTTCGGTCTCGATGTACTCCTCGCACCAGGTGGGGAGGGCATCGGGGTGGAAATGCACCCAGATCAGGCTCTCGCGCGCGGGCCGCGATGTCGCATGCCAGGCGGACTGGCGCGGCGGATAACCGGACGGGAACGTCTCCGTGAACTCGATGAGCGTCGTGCCGCCGGTGGTGATCGGCTCGTCGAGGGCGATCACCACCCCGGAGAGGAGATGTCCCGGGTGCAGGTACTCGCGGTCGATGCGCCCGCCGACGACGTCGGAGATCACCGACATCACCTCGGTCTCCTCGGGAGCGACGTCGATGAGCGGAAGCTCGGTGATCAGTCCCCTGGTCGCCTGCACGAGGGAGCGCATCACGATGCTCTCGACGGCTCCGCTCGCCCCGATGCGCACCGTGAGATGGGTGGAGAGATCGCGGAGCGCCTCCTGCGGGGCGGACTGCAGC
Organism: Microbacterium sp. A8/3-1; assembly: GCF_040267695.1. Classification (NCBI taxonomy): domain Bacteria; kingdom Bacillati; phylum Actinomycetota; class Actinomycetes; order Micrococcales; family Microbacteriaceae; genus Microbacterium; species Microbacterium sp. A8/3-1. The sequence goes on from NZ_CP158357.1 coordinate 1,787,788, forward strand.
GCGCGCAGCGTCTCCTCCGTCTCGCGGTTCTCGCGCTCCTCGTCGAAGGGAAGCCGTGGTGGCGCCACCGGCCCCAGTCTCGTCGAGGGTCCGAGCAACGAACTCAGGTGCCCGCGGGGCAGACCGAGCCGATCCTCGATACCGTCGACGGCGCTCAGCGACTGCGCACCCTCCGGTTGACGGTCGCCGGACCGCCAGTAGCTGAGGGTCGCCATCGACACGAGGTTGCCGTCGTCGGCGAGCCCCTGCTGCAGTCTCGACAGCGAGATCCCGCGTTCGGAGATCGCTGCGCGCAGGGCCGCGGCGAACGCACCCGTCCGCGCATCGATCCGATCCGTCACGTTTCCCCCGTCGTACTGTGAAGAGATCTGCCGGGTTCAGCTTACGGTCGGTCGTCGTTCCTGTCGCGGCGTGCCCGCGTCTGCTCCGCTCGGGCGGCGAGCAGCTCGTCGGCGGGATAGCCGACCTCGGTCAGTGTCAGGCCGCGCGCCGCCAGCACCTTGAACTCGCTGGTCCGTGTCAGGGCGTCCCGCAGCACCACGAGGTCTCCGATGTCGAGCCGCCCCTCGCCGACGGCGACGCATCCGCCGACGAGCGCGCGCACCATGCTGTGGCAGAACGCATCGGCCTTGACCTCGGCCACCAGCACGCCGTCGGCGTCGCGTTCCCAGCGGTAGTCGAGGAGAGTGCGGATCGTCGTCGCCTCCTCGCGCGGCTTGCAGTACGCCGCGAAGTCATGCAGCCCGATGAGGGTGCGCGCCGCGGCATCCATCGCCTGCTCGTCGAGGCGCCCGCGGATGCTGGTCGTGTCGAGGCGCCGCAGCGGATCGAACCCCGCCTCCGCATCGGCGAGGCGGTAGCGGTAACGACGCCATACGGCGGAGAACCGGGCGTCGAAGCCCTCCGGCGCGATCGAGCTCCGCGTCACCGTGACGTCGGAGTAGGCGCCGAGCACGCCGCGCATCCGCCCCGCGATCGAGCCTGCGGGGTCCTGCGCCGCACGGCCGTGCCGAGCCTCGATCCGCGCCCACTGGGTCTCATTGAGGTCGACGTGCGCCACCTGTCCGGTCGCGTGCACACCGGCATCCGTGCGTCCGGCGACCACGAACTGCACGTCGGAGCCGACGATGCGGGCGAGCGCGGGTTCGAGCGTCCCCTGCACCGTGCGGAGCGTGGGCTGCTTCGCCCAGCCGCGGAAATGGGTGCCGTCGTAGGCGATGTCGAGCCGGATGCGCACGGAGCAAGCCTAGGACAAGCCCGCGAACGGTCCTGCGATGCTCAGATGCCGCCGTCGATGGAACGGATCGTCACGCTCGGCTCATCGGGCACCATCACCTGCGTCTCGCGGTTGAGGCTCTCGCCGCGGAAGAACCGCTTCGAGCGCGGGAAGAGGTACCAGACGAACATCAGGACGAGACCGATGGCGAGCGAGCCGATGCCGATCACGAAGGTGCCGCCGATGCCGAAGAGCACCGTGTAGCCGTAGTCGACGTCCCACATGTCGATCGCGGACTGGATGAACGCCCAGGTCAGCATCAGCCCGCCCAGCAGCGGGAACAGTCCCTTGAAGAAGAAGTCGCGTGCCGAGCTGGTCAGATCCTTCCGGAAGTACCAGACGCAGGCGAAGCCGGTGATGGCGTAGTAGAAGGCGATCGCGAGCCCCAGCGAGAGGATGGAGTCCTGCAGGATGTTGTCGCTGATCAGCGTCATGCCGATGTAGTAGGCCACCGCGACGACGCCCATGACGATCGTCGAGAACGACGGGGTCTTGTAGGTCGGGTGCACGTCCTTGAACTTCGCCGGCAGCGCCCGGTAGACGCCCATCGCGAGCGTGCCGCGCGCGGTCGGCAGGATCGTGGTCTGGGTGGACGAGATGGCCGAGATGACCACGGCGACGACGAGGACCCACCCGAACGGACCGAGGAGGCCGTCCTTGATCGCGAGGAAGAAGTCGTCGGCGTTCGCCTCGTTGCCGAGCCCCGTGCCCGTCTCCCCCAGGCCCGCGTACATCATCGCGGCGATGGTCACGCCCACGTAGGTGAACAGCAGGATGACGGTGGTGAGCAGGGCCGCGCGACCGGGGATGCGCTTCGGATCCTTGGTCTCCTCGTTCAGCGCGAGGCACGTGTCCCAGCCCCAGTAGATGAAGAGAGCGAGCAGGATGGCCTCGGTGAACCCTGCGAAGTCGGTGAAGGCGAAGGGGTTGAGCCATGCCATGTCGAACGGCGTCGGGTCGGGTGCGGTGCCGGCGAAGAACTGCCAGAGCGCGGTGACGACGAAGATCGCGAGCGCCAGGTACTGGATGCCGAGCAGAATGTTCTGGATGCGCTCGCCGATCTCCACCCCGCGCCAGCTGACCCAGGTCATCGCCGCGATGAAGAGCACGGCGACGAGCACGACGCGCCAGTCGTTGTTCTCGAGGTCCTGGCCGATCAGCGACCAGAAGTAGACGGAGGCGATCTGGGCGAGGTTCGCGAGCACCACCATGCCGGCGACCGCTACTCCCCAGCCGCCCATCCAGCCCACCCAGGGGCCGAAGGCCTTGGTCCCCCACGTGAACGTGGTGCCGCAGTCGGGCACGGCGTTGTTGAGCTCGCGGTACGCGAAGGCGATGAGCAGCATCGGCACGAAGGCGATGATGAACGCGATGGGCGCCTGCGCGCCGACCGCGAGCACCACGAATCCGAGCGTCGCGACCAGCGAGTACACGGGGGCGGTCGAGGCGAGACCGATGACGGTCGATCCCCAGAGTCCCAGTGTTCCCGCAGCCAGACCCTTGCCGTCGGGTCGTTCCAGATGAATCGGCGTCGTTGCGGCCATGTCAGAACAGTAGGGCTACTGCGGTTCTCGCGTCAATCGTTTTCTTCCACCGACGGATTCCGCATGCCTGCACTCCTGATGACGACGGAATCCGCAGGTTCAGTCGCGTGCGAGCATTCCGTCTGCGTGGTCGGCGACCCACTCCATCAGGGGGAGCATCCGCTCCATCAGGTCGCGGCCGAGCGGAGTGAGGCTGTACTCGACGTGCGGCGGCACGGTCGGCAGGGATTCGCGGTGCACGAGCCCGTCGTCGGCGAGGGTGCGGAGAGTGGACGCGAGCATCTTCTCGCTGATGCCGTCGACCGCGCGACGCAGCTCGCCCCATCGATGCGTCCCGTCGGAGAGAGAGGAGAGGATGAGCACGCCCCACTTGCTCATGATGTGATCGAGCACGACGCGCGTCCCGCAGCCCTGGTCGAAGACCGCCGGCGTGGACTCCTTGATCTGCGCAAAACTCACTGACATGTAGGTACCTTACCTGAAAGTGGGTACCCTCTGAGCGGAATGTTCTGAGGGGTACCGCCGGTTGTCGAGGGTGTCACCCACGAAAGGACACCCCATGACCATCCTCATCACCGGCGCGACCGGCAACCTCGGACGCCTCATCATCGCCGCCCTCCTCGAGCGCGGCGCCGACCCGCAGTCGATCGTCGCCGGAGCCCGCGACGTCGCCAAGGGCGCCGACCTCGGCGTGCGCGTCGTGCACCTGGACTACACGGATCCCGCGTCGATCACCGCAGCGCTGGAGGGCGTCGACGCGGTCGCTCTCGTCTCTGGCTCGGAAGTGGGTCAGCGGGTGGCTCAGCACCAGGCGGTCATCGACGCCGCAAAGGCCGCGGGCGTCTCGAAGCTCGTCTACACGAGCGCGCCGAAGGCCACGACGAGCGACCTCGTGCTCGCGCCCGAGCACAAGGCGACGGAGGAGCTGATCGCCGCATCGGGTCTTCCCGCGGTGATCCTCCGCAACAACTGGTACACCGAGAACTACGCGGCCGACCTCGCGCGTGCCGCCGAGACCGGGGTGCTCGCCGCGGGCGTGGGCGAAGGCCGGGTCGCCTCGGCGAGCCGCAAGGACTTCGCGGATGCTGTCGCCGTGGTGCTGCTCGAAGACGGCCACGTCGGCGAGGTGTACGAGCTCGGCGGCGACGTCGCATGGAACTACGGCGAACTCGCGGCCGCGATGTCCGAGGTGACCGGTCGCCCGGTCGCGTACCAGCCCCTCACGACCGAGGAGCAGAGCGCCGCACTCGAGGCAGCGGGACTCGACGCGGGAACCGTCGGCTTCGTGGTGGCTCTCGACGCCGGCATCCGCAACGGCGCTCTCGCCGACACCGACGGCACCCTCGCGCGCCTCATCGGCCGTCCGACCACGCCTCTCGTGGACGGGCTGCGCGACGCGGCCTGATCACTCGTCACCGAGACGGAAGTGCCGCCCTCCCCTGCCGGAGGGCGGCGCTTTCGCATCTCCGCCTCGCGCGGTCAGGCCGCGTCGCGCGACTGCACGTAGACGACCGTGAGCGTGATGCTCTCCCTGTGGAGACCGGCGGCGCGCAGCACGGCATCGACCGCTTCGTATGCGGCCAGCAGCACGACGGCCGCTGACGCGGTGACGTCGACGCCGACCGACGCTTCGACGGCGACGCCCTCCTCCCCCGCGACCACCGAGATGATCGGCCGGCTGTCGTCGCCGACGCCGAGCGCGACCGCTCCTGCGCGGAGCAGATTCGAGACCAGCGACCCGGACCGATAGACGTTCCGGACGCCCGGCGTCGCACGCACGGCGTCTTCGATCTCCTGCGCGAGCTCGGTGCGGGCCTCCGGCGTCATCGCTGCTGCTCCGTTCACGATGAGACCTCCTGGATGTCCCGGATCGCGATGTCGATCGCGACGATGTCGAGCTCTGTGTGAAGGCGCAGTCGCCTGTCGACCTCCGCGCGGAGGCGATCCGCGAGAAGCGGGATCGGCTCGCCGGGGAAGACGTTCGCCTCGATCTCGACCCGGATGGGCGTCCCCGGCGTCGTGACGTCTCCGTCCAGGCGACAGCGCCCGAGGAGCAGCCCGGGAACCGCGTTCTCCGCCGATCGGATGAGGCCGCGCACCGCGCCCTCCGTGATCGCGAGATCGACGTTCGGCTCCGGCGACGCGAACGGGATCCGCCGGCCCGCGCGCGCATCGATCGCGATGCCCGCGAGGATGCGGTCGACCCAGCCCGGCTCGACCTCGGGAGATGCCGCGGCATCCGCGTCGATCAGCTCGCCGCTCAGCCCGTGGAGCCTCTCGAGTGCGTCGAGGGCCAGCTGACAGCCCGGCGATTCCTCGATCGAGCGGTCCAGCGGCTGCCGGCCGGCGTCGAGGTACTCCGTGAGCTCCTCGATGGTGTGCCCGTCCAGATCGGTCGGCTCCAGTCCGAGTCGTCGGCCGTCGGGGGCGTCATGGTCGTCGCTCATCGCCACTCCTCCATCCGTACGATCATGTATTTCCTCGCGCGGGCCAGCAGGCCTCGCGCGGTCGAAACGGGTATGCCGAGCTCCTCGGCGATCTCGTCGTACGAGTAGCCGCCCATCTCGCGGAGGACCCAGCACTCGCGCTGCGCATCGGGGAGCTCGCGCAGTGCGGCCCCGAGTGCCGCGATCCCGGCCCGCGCCTGGACCACCTCATCCGGTGACGTTTGGGAAGGAGCGGGACGGTCGAAGGCGTCGATGTCGGCGACGGGTCGGAGGGACCGGATGCGGTCGACGGCCTTGCGGCTGACGATCCTCATCAGCCAGCTCTTGACCTTGGACGGATCCTCGAGCTCCGAGAAACGCTGCCACGCGGTGACGAACGCCTCCTGGACCACGTCGTCCACGTCGGCCGAAGCGTTCAGCATCCGTCGGGTGTATGCGCGCATCATCGGCGTGTACCTCCGCACGAGCACCGCGAACGATTCGACGTCGCCGTCCATGGCGCGTCCGGCCACGATGCGGTCGTCGGCGTGCTCGAGCGCATTCCGGAAGCGTTCGTCTGCCATCTGCTCACCTTCTCGTCCTGATCCCCTAGGAGATTCGGAACGGATGCGCCATCGGATCGGATCATCTCTCATCCGGCGCCGCATCGTCGCCCGTCGCGATGTGCACGTCGTCGACGGTGACGTTGACCTCGGTGACCTCCTTGCCGACGAAGTCGACCATCGCGCGATGGATCGCAGCGCGCACGTCATCGGCGACCTTCTGCAGCGAGACCGGATACTCGGCGACGATGGTCACGTCGACGGCGACCTGGGTCTCGCCGACATCGACACTGATCCCCTGCGTGAGGTCGCTCGTGTTGAGCGCATCGCGGATCGCGCCGACCATGCGGGCGGCTCCTCCGCCGAGGGCGTACACGCCGCTCACCTCGCGCGCGGCGATGCCGGCGATCTTCGCGACGACGGCATCCTCGATCGTGGTCGTGCCGGGTGCGACGGCCTCGCGAGGCGCGACGGCCGGGGTCCCGGTCTGAGCGGCATTCGTCACATTCGCCATGGTGAGCTCCTTCTTACGTCTCTCGCATCCGCGCAGGGTGCGGGTCGCAGGTCAGCGACACCACTAGGACGGATGCCGGGCGCCGATCGTCACAGATCCGTCCGACATTTCTCTGTGAAGGGTGCCGACCGAGCTCACAGTGCACTCCAAGCTTCAGAGTGCAAACTTGCACTCTATGGAGCAAGGTGCAGATTCTTTGAGGGAACAGCGCAAGCGCGAGACCTCGCGCGCGCTGACGAAGGTCGCCAGGCGACTCACGGCAGATCAGGGCTTCGCCGGCTTCACGGTCGAGGAGCTCTGCGCCGAGGTCGGGGTCTCGCGCCGCACGTTCTTCAACTATTTCGAGAGCAAGGAGAACGCGGTCTTCGGCTTCGCCACGATCGACTCCCGGCAGGAAGCCCTCGAGGAGGCGTTCGTCGCCGAGCGCGGCGAGCTGCTGGACGACTTCGTCGGTCTGACGATCCACCGCTTCGGACTCTTCAACCCTCTCGAGGATGCCGCCGAGCTCTTCGCGGTCATCGAGCAGGAGCCGCGGCTGCTGAAGGCCGCCTTCGAGCAGATCGCGAAGAACGAACGCCGCGACATGGAGCTGATCGTGCGCCGCATGGGCGATGTCGCCGATGCCGACCTGCGCGCCGAGGTGATGGTGCACTCCGTCGGCGCCCTCGTGCGCCTGTCCATGGACCAGCTCCTGCACCACCACTCGACCGATTCCTTCGAGACGCTCATCACCCGACGTCTCGAGCTCGCCCGCGCGCTCTACGCTCCGTCACAGAAAGCCGACTGAATGTCCGCCACCGCCACCCCCACCAAGGATGCGCCCTTCCTGCTCACGAAGCGCCGCATCTGGATCATCTTCAGCGCGCTCATCTCCGGGATGCTGCTCTCCAGCCTCGACCAGACGATCGTGTCGACCGCGATGCCGACGATCGTCGGACAGCTCGGCGGCGTCGACCACCAGGTCTGGATCACCACCGCCTACCTGCTGGCGACCACGATCGTGATGCCGATCTACGGCAAGTTCGGCGACGTCCTGGGCAGGCGGAACCTGTTCCTCGTCGCGATCGCGCTGTTCACGCTGGCATCCGTCGGCTGCGCCTTCGCCACCGACTTCTGGATGTTCGTCGTGTTCCGCGCCCTCCAGGGCCTCGGAGGCGGCGGTCTGATGATCCTGTCGCAGGCGATCATCGCCGACATCGTCCCCGCGAACGAGCGCGGCAAGTACATGGGCCCGCTCGGCGCCGTCTTCGGACTCTCCGCTGTCGCCGGCCCTCTCCTCGGCGGATTCTTCGTCGACCACATGACCTGGCAGTGGGCGTTCTACATCAACATCCCGGTCGGGATCGCGGCCTTCATCATCGCGCTCGTGGCGCTCAAGCTCCCGAGCAAGAAGGCCGAGAAGCCGATCGACATCTTCGGAGTGATCTTCCTCTCGATCGCCACGACGTGCCTGATCTTCTTCACCGATTTCGGTGGCGACGCCGAGTTCGGCTGGGATTCGCTCGCCACGTGGGCCTGGGGCGCCGGGCTGCTCGCCGCGGCCACCGCGTTCGTGATCACGGAGTCCCGGGTGCAGGACCCGATCATCCCGCTGAGCCTCTTCCGGAACCCGATCTTCGTCAACGCGACGGCGATCGGCCTGGTACTCGGCATCGGGATGTTCGCCGCGATCGGGTTCGTGCCCACGTTCCTGCAGATGTCGTCCGGCACCTCGGCCGCGGCATCCGGCCTGCTGATGATCCCGATGATGGTGGGACTCATCGGAACGTCGATCTTCTCCGGCATCGCGATCTCGAAGACCGGGAGGTACCGGATCTACCCGATCGTCGGCACGATCCTCACGGGTATCGCGATGGTCTCGATGACCACTCTCTCGGCGACGACGCCCATCTGGCTGATCTGCGCCTTCCTGTTCGTGTTCGGCGCAGGCCTCGGACTGATCATGCAGGTCGTGGTCCTCGTCGTGCAGAACGCTGTCCCTGCGAGCGAGATCGGCACCGCGACCAGCACGAACAACTACTTCCGCGAGGTGGGCGCCTCGCTCGGCACGGCCGTGTTCGGGACGATCTTCACGACGCGCCTGACCGAGAACCTGCTCGGCGTGTTCGCCGACGCGGGCGCCTCACCGGATGCCGCGTCGCAGGCCGCGTCGACGATCGACCCGTCCACGCTGAGCGCGCTGCCCGACGAGGTGCGCGACGGCATCGTCACCGCGTACGCCGACGCCCTGGCCCCGGTGTTCTGGTTCCTCGTGCCGTTCATCGTGCTGGCGCTGGTGCTGTCGCTGTTCCTCAAGCAGATCCCGCTCTCCGACCAGGCCGGACTCGTCGCACGCGGCGAGGCCATCAGCGGCGAGGAGGCGGAGCGGCTGGAGGCCGAGCTCCGCGGCACCGGGCGGACGTATTCCGGACGGACGGATGCCGCAGCGGTGGCCGCGGGAGACGATCCGACGGGGCCGGTGGGCGACGCCGAGACGACGCCCACCCGCCGCTGACGCACGATCAGGGAAGGTCGGCGACGTCCACCTCCTCGTCGTCCTCCGACGCCTCCTCCTCGACCGGAGAGGAGGCGTCGGGGTCGTGATCGTTCGTGACGAAGTCCGGGTCGACGCCGACGGCGTCGACTTCGGGCCGGTCGTCGGGAGTGCTCTGCGGGTCTGACATGGTCGTCTCCGATCGGTCGTGCGGATGGGAGCGCCAGTCTCGTCGGGCGCGGGCCGAGACCGGATCCCCTTGACATCCCGCGCGCGATCGGCCTGCCGCCCCGGCATCCGCTCGTGATCCTGTCAAGGGGCTACCCGTCTCCCTGTGCTCCCGGCATCCTGCAGGGGAGGACAGGCAGGAGAATGATGGAGCAGGAATCAGACCAGCGATTCGTGTTGACCCAGGTCAACGCGGAGGCCTGGGCGATCCACGACCTGCATTACCCCGACGGAGATCACCGGCGCATCGTCTGTCGGATCTACGAGGACACACCTGCCGACGTCGAGGTGCTGTGGCTGCGCGATCTCCCGCTCGCCCCGCGCTATCCGTCCGTCGACGACGTGCTCGAGTCGGTGCGCCGCTTCCAGGATGCGTCGCGCGCCACACGCCCGATCCCGATCCCCCATCGTCCGCCGCCGTCGCTGCGACGCCGGGACCGAGGGTGATCGGGGGCTCCTAGGAGTTGCTCGACCCGGACGAGCGGTCCGGCAGGTAGGGCTCGATGGCGGCCGCGAGCTTCGCGGGCGTCATCGACTGCAGCCAGATGCGTCCGGGGCCGTGGATCTCGGCGAGGAACAGCGAGTCACCGAAGAACTTGTTCTTGATGCCCTTGATCGAGGTGAACTGCAGATCCATGCTCGCGTCGAACATCGCGAGATGCCCCGGATGGATGAGCAGGGACTGCCCTGCCGCCAACGTGTACTCCGTGATCTCGCCGGCGAGCTGCACCCATGCGGTGCCGGAGCCGGTGAGCTTCTGGAACACGACTCCCGCGCCGCCGAAGATACCGGCGCCGAGCTTCTTCTGCAGCCCCACCGAGACCTCGACGTCGCTCGTGCTCGCCGTGTACGACCCTGCCTGCACCATGAACTGATCGGCCGCGTCGATGTCGATCTGCCGGATCGTGCCCGGCAGCTGCGCCGCGAACGCGACGAGACCGCCCTGCGCCGGTGCCGTGTACTCGGTGAGGAACAGCTGCGCTCCGCCCAGCACGCGCTTCAGACCGCTCATGAAGCCGCCCTGTCCTCCGGTGCCGTGCACGGTCGACGTGTCCAGAGCGAACCCCGCCGACATCCAGGCCACGTCCCCGCCCTCCGCCACGATCCTCTCGCCCGGGTCGAGGGTGACTTCGAGCACGGGCATGGTCGTTCCTGAGATGGATGACTTCATGCCTCCGACGATAGAGGTGACGGCGACCGGCGCGCCAGCCTTCCTCGACCGGCGGTCAGTACTCCCATTCGGCGTGCGCGTAGTCCCCCAGGTCCGACGGCGGTCCGGTCGCCGGATCGTCGTCGATCGCGATCACGACCCGGCTCGTCCGCGAGATCAGCGCGCTGAGGCGCACGCCCTGCGAGATGAAGCCGACGAACGTGCCATCCGATCGTGCGGCGTCCTCGATCCGGCGCATCAAGTCGTCGAGGTCCTGCCCCGGACTGAGCAGGAAGTCATGACCGTCGATGTCGACGTGGGTATGAGTTGTTGCCGGTGCATCGCTCATGGGGCGAAGGTACGCTCGTTCCGCCGACTCGCTCAGGGGGTTGCGCTCGCGCCTCCGATGCGCACGGCTGCGAGCTCACGGCCTCCGCGGGTGGTCGTCGACCTTCACGAGCGTGCGTCCGCGCAGCGTGTAGACGGCCCCGTCCTCGTCGACGTTGAGGTGCGGTCCGCTGTACCAGCCGCCGTTGATCGCCGCCACGACGGTGGTGACCTCGAACGTCTTCGGATCGATGCGGAAGAGCGTGGTGTCGGAGACGCCGTAGATCACGCCACGAGCCGCCTTCATCGCCACGAACCCGGGAGCGATCGACTTCAGATCGACGGTGTGGACGATCTGCCGACGCGGGCGGTCGATCACGAACAGGGTGCCCCGCTGCGTGAGCGCGAAGAGGTATCGGCCGTGGCTCGCGAGAGCACCGATCCCGTTCGCCTGCGCGGTCTCGATTCGCCAGAGCTCGCGATGGGCGATCGGATCCCACGCCACGATCGTGCCGCGCGGGCCCGTCTTCTGCGCATTGTCGCCGCCGAGATAGGCGACGCCGTCCACGGCGACGACCGCACGGACGAGCTGCACCTCATCGATCGGATTGATCGCGTGCGTGCTCGCGCCCGTGGCGGGGTCGTACGTCCAGAGCGAGCCACCGCCCTCGGTGTCGGCCTGCGCCGCCACCAGGAGCAGCCGGTTGCAGTCGTCCCAGTGCGTGTCGAGCGGCCGGTTCTGCTCGGAGGGGAATGATGCCACGCGGCGGATCGGCTCTCCCGATGCGGGATCGTAGGACCAGATGCCCTGCGAGTTGTACTGACCGGTGTAGAGCACGCCGCCGATGACCTCGGCATCCTTCGCCTCACCCGGTGCGCGGAGGTTGATGACCTCGCCGCTGCCCAGATCGTGGCGCGCGATGCCGCCGTTTCCGCCCACGTACGCGAAACCGGCGCCGACCGCGATGCCCATGCAGGTCTGTGCACTGACCGGCGCACCCGCGTCGCCGAGATCGACCTCGGATCGCAGGGTGCCGTCGCGATCGAAGGCCGCGACGACCGCGTATCCCGACACCGCGACGAGTCCGCCGTCGTGGGGATCGAGGCCCCAGATCTCGCCGAGGTCGATGGTCAGCGGAAGCTGCTCGACCTCCGCCGCTCCCGGCGACCAGCGCAGCACGCCCGCCTCGTTCGCGCAGTACACGTCGCCGTCGATCACGGCGAAGCTCTTGGCCGTCTTTCCGATCGAGGTGACGAGCTCGTACGACGTGTGATCGGCGAGCGAGATGGCAGCGATCTTCGATTGCTCGAGGGAACCCGCGGTCGAGGCGAGCAGCCGCTCGCCGTCAACGGCGAGTTCGCGGATACTCGGGTCGTTCACCATCTCGGTCGGCGTGATGTCGGCGAAGGCGGCCGACGCGCGGTCGTAGGAGTAGAGCGCGGCCCGGCTGGTGTCGGTGCCGCCGCCGAGCGTGCTGCCAGCGCCGAAGTAGACCGTCTGGTCTGTCGCGGCCACCGCACGGGCGAGCGTCGCCTTGGCGTCTGGCACCCCGAGGCTCGTGACGGCCCCGGTCGACGGGGAGTACTGCCAGAGGGCCGGGGCGCCGGTGCCGCCGCCGCCGACCGCGAAGACGGTGCCGTCGGGGGAAACGGCGAGGTCGCGCACATCACGGTCGCCGATCCGCCCGATCGACACGGCGGGCGCGGAGAGATCGGCGAGGTCCCACCGGTAGAGGTTGTCGCTTCCCGCGGCCTTCTGCAGGATGCCGGCGTAGAGGATCTTCCGTACCGGATCGACCGCCAGCGCCTGGATGCTGTGCCCCGTGGCGAGCGTCGTCGAATGGGTCACCGTGCCGGAGGCGACGTCGAAGGCGAGGATGCCGGTCGGCTCGAGATTGCGCGAACCGATGTAGCAGACGCCGTCGAGGAGCACTCCGCTCATGAGGGAGTACTGCAGGATGCCGGGGCCGATCTCGGTGATCGTGGTTCCCTTGCGGCCGGTGTGGAACGCCGACGCTGCCGCTTGCGCCGGGGGCGGCGAGACGACGCCGACGGCCGCGGCGAGCGCGCCGCCGACTCCTGCCAGGAGGAGGGTGCGTCGGGTCAGGTTCGAGGATTCGGGCATGGTGAAGCTCCTTGGGTCGTCATTGAACGGCGGAGTGGATCAGGTCAGGCGGTGATGGCGAGGAGGTCGGGTTCTATCTCGTGCAGGAGCGGCTCGCCGCGGGCGATCCGCCGCAGCTCTTCGAGCATCGCGCCGGAGAGCCGGCCGAGCTCTTCCCCGAGCGAGCCCGCGATATGCGGCGTGAGCAGAGCATTCTCTGCCGTGTACAGCGGATGGTCCGGCTCGAGGATCCACGGCACCGTGACGTCGAGGATCGCGAAGAGCTCGCCGGCGACGACGCGGCGCGTGAGCGCCTCCTGATCCACCAGCTCGCCCCTCGCGGTGTTGAGCAGAGTCGCGCCGCGGCGCATGAGGCCGATGCCGCGCGCGTCCACCAGGTCGCGTGTCGACGGCAGCGAGGGGGCGTGCACGGAGACGACGTCGCTCGTGCGAAGGAGCTCGTCGAGAGAGACCGAGGCGACGCCCAGGGCAGCCGCCTCCGCGTCGTCCAGGTAGGGGTCGTAGACCACGACCTCGAACGCGTAGGCCTTCAGCATGTCGATCACGATCCGGCCGATCTTCGACGCGCCGATGATGCCGATCCGCTTCCCGTGGTTCCCCATCTCCGGAAAGGCGGCTTCGATGTCGAACTGCGTTCGGATGTCCCGGTAGCGACGGGCGATGGGGAGCACGCGCTTCCCGGCGAGGACGATCATCGCCACCGCGTATTCGGCGACGGGCACGGCGTTGGCGGCGGCCGCCGAGCTGACCCGCACGCCGCGGTCGACGACCACGCGATCGAGGTAGGGCTTGACCGTGCCGGCGGCGTGGAGAACCGCCTCGAGCCGTGGGGCGGCGTCCAGCAGTGCCGCATCGATCCGTGGCGCACCCCAGCCCGTGATGAGCACCTCGACGCGGTCGAGGACGCGGCGCGCGGCGGCGGAGTCGAACTCGGTGAGATGGCCGGCGACCTCCGCGATCGCCTCGTACTGCTCCATCGAGCGGGCCGGGAACACGCGGTGCCTGACGGAGTCGGGCATCGCGAAGGCGATGACCGGGCGACGCGGGCTCATTTGACACTCCCTGCGGAGAGGCCGGCCCGCCAGAACCGCTGCAGCATCACGAAGGCGATGATCAACGGCAGCACCGAGACGAAGGAGCCGGCGATCACGAGGGTGGAGAACTCCGGGTTCTGCTGCACCTGGCTCTGCCAGAGCGCGATGCCGACGCTGGATGGGAACAGATCGCGGTTCTGCAGCATGATCAGCGGCAGCATGAAGTTGTTCCAGATGCCCACGAACTGGAAGAGCGCGATGGTGACGAAGCCGGGGACCAGCATCGGGAAGCCCACCTGGAGGAAGCTGCGGATCGGGCCGGCGCCGTCGACGCGTGCGGCCTCGAGCGTCTCGGCCGGCAGGTAGCCCGAGGAGAAGACGCGCGCGAGGTACACGCTGAACGGGTTGCACAGGGTCGGGATCAGCACGGCCCAGATGGTGTTCGTGAGACCGATGGAGGCGGCGAGGAGGTAGAGCGGGATCACCGTGGCGGTGTTCGGGATGAGGACGCCGACGAGCACCGATGCGTAGAGGACGCGCTTGCCGCGGAACTCGAACTTGTCGAACGCGTATCCCGCCATCAGCGACACGAATCCGCCGACGATGGCGCCGACGCCCGCGTAGAGGATGCTGTTGCCCAGCCAGCGCAGGAAGATGCCGTCGTCCTGGCCGAGCAGTCGCTGCATGTTCGCGACGAGATCCGATCCGAAGGCGAAAGCGTCTCCGGAGTAGAGCTCGCCGGCGTTCTTCGTCGCGGCGAACACGAGCCACAGCAGAGGCAGCACCATGTAGGCGGAGCCGAGGATCAGCAGGCCGTTGACCGCGACCTTCGACGGCAGGTGGCGCCCGCCCGCAAGGTTCCGGCGTGGGGTCCGCGGCGGTTTCGCGGGTGCCGCGGCGCGGGGCGCCGGACGGTCGATCACGGAGGTCATCGCGTCGGCTCCTTCGAGGTGAATCGGGTGACGACGAACGACAGCAGGCCGGCGAGCAGGGCCAGGATGATGGAGGCGGCTGCGGCCTGCGGCAGGTTGTTGCGGTTGAACGCCGCGTCGTACGCCCACATGTTCGGCACCCAGGTGCTGGTGACCGCGGTGGTCGCGGAGGACAGGATCTTCGGCTCGGTGAACAGCTGGAGGGATCCGATGACCGTGAACAGCAGAGCCACGCCGATGGCGGGCCACACGAGCGGGGTCTTGATCGAGAAGGCCGTGCGGATCTCACCGGCGCCATCGACGCGTGCGGCCTCGAGGATCTCGCGGGGCACGGCCTGGAGAGCGGTGAAGAGGATGATCACGTTGTAGCCCGCCCACTCCCACACGGCGATGTTGACCATGGAGGGGAGCACGAGCTGCACCGAGAGGAAGTCGATCCCGATCCCGCCGGATTCCAGGGCCTTCACGATCGGGCTCACACCCGGGGTGTAGAGGTAGGCCCAGATGAGAGCCGCGATGACACCGGGGACGGCATGCGGCAGGAAGAGCAGCAGCTGGAACGCCCGCTTGGCGTAGGCGACGGCCGAGTCGAGCAGCAGCGCGAGAACGAGGGCGACCACGAGAAGCGACGGGACGTAGAGCAGGCAGTAGAGGGCGAGCCGCCCGAATCCGTCGGTGAAGGTGCGGTCGGACAGGACCTCGAAGTAGTTCCCGAGCCCGACGAACTCGGTGGTCGAGCCACCGAAGCCGAGGCCGCTGCGCTTCTCGGCGAAGAGGCTCATGCCGATCGCGTAGATCACCGGGGCGATCATCGTCAGCGCGAACAGGGTGAAGAAGGGGATCAGGAAGACGGAGGCGGTGCGCCCGCCCGTTCCCGGGATCGTCTTCCTCGTCGTCCGCCGCTTCGCGGTTGCGGGAGTTGTCATCGTCGTCATCCTTCGATCTGAACCGCCGGACGGGCACCGTTCTCGAGGCCCGCCCGGCGATGCATCCGCTAGTCCTTGATGTCGAGGCCGAGCTTCTCGAGCCCGTCGACGGTGGCCTGCTGCGTCGCGGTCAGCGCTTCGCTCAGTGTGGGCGAGGCGGTGACGGAATCCTTGAGGGCCGTGGCCGTGAGGTCGTACTTCGGTCCCCAGGCCCACGGTCCGAGGTTCGCCGACGCCTCGTCGAAGACCTCGTAGATGTCGTTCGCGTAGTAGTCGACGGGAGCGACGGATGCCGCGACGTCGGAGAGCCCGGGGTAGGCCGGGTACGCGGTGCCCACGGCGCCCCGCGCCTCGATCGCATCGGGTGATGTCACCAGCCACTCGAGGAAGACGGCTGCGGCCGCGGCGTTCTCGGAGTTCTCGGGGATCGCGAAGCTCGTGCCTCCGCTGAGCGCACCCGTCGGCTCGCCATCCCACGACGGCGGAGCGGCGGCGATCCACTTGCCGGCCTGACCGGATGCCTCGGTGCGGGTCTTGAGCGCGGACGCGCTCCAGGAGCCGCCGACCCAGGCGTTGACCACACCGCTGTTCAGGTCCGCGGTCCATTCGTCGCTGAAGCCGAGCTGCGCCTTGACCAGGTCCTCGTCGATCAGGCGCTGCCAGTAGTCGGCGACCTCCTGCGACTTCTTGTCATCGACCGAGACCTTCCAGCTCTCGTCCTCGACGCTGAACCATTCGGCCCCTGCCTGCCAGGACATCGGTGCGAGCTGCGGCTCGTTCGTGAAGAAGCTCGTCAGATAGGCGTCGGGGTTCACGGCCTTGACCGCACGCGCCGCCTCTTCGAACTCGTCCCAGGTGGTCGGGACCTCGACACCGGCGGCCTCCAGGACGTCCTGGCGGTACCAGACGACCATCGGCGGCGCGTCGTAGGGAAGGGCATAGGCCGCATCCCCGAACGAGACCAGGTTGCGCACCTGCTCGTCGTACTCCCCCAGGATGTCCTCGGAGACGAGGTCGTCGACGGGCGCGAGCTGCTCGGCCGCGACGAACCCGGGGAGCCGGTCGTACTCGATGCCGACGACGTCGGGTCCGCTGCCGGACTCGATGGCCGCCGACAGCTTGGTGTAGCCGCCGTTCGCTCCGTTCGGGATCTCCTCGAAGTTCACGGTGATGTCGTCCTGGCTCGCGTTGAACGCGGCGACGACATCGGCCATTCCGCTGAGGAACGACCAGAAGATGACCTCACCCTTCGGGGTCTCGGTCTTGACGGGGTCGGCCGCGGGACTGCTCGCAGCGCATCCCGCGACGAGTGCGGAGGTGGCGACCAGTGCCGCCACGGAGAGGGAAGTTCGACGCAGGGACATCGCGGGTTCTCCTTTGAATCGTTGACCGTGCGAGATCGATCATTCGTCACCCGGCGCGATTCACCAACACAACGGAGGGTTTTCTCACAAAACCTAACAATCAGTCGGTGCGAACCGAGGATTCACGAACCACCAGCGCCGGCAGCAGCGCCATCCGTACGGGCGTGTGTGCGGCACCCACAGGTTGCTTCAGACGGTCGACGCACAGGCGCAGTGCGGCGTGACCGAGCTCGTGCTTGGGCGGCGCGACGGCGGTCAGCGGCACGGTGGCGAAGGCTGCCACCTCATCGTCGTAGGCGACCACGGCGAAATCCTCCGGAACCCGCAGTCCGCGCTCCAGCACCAGATCGAGGAATGCCATGGCATCCGCATCGCCGAGCAGGATCGCTGCCGTGATCCCCTGTGCCACGCACTCGTCGAGCAGCTCGTCGAGCTCTGCGATGTTGGCGTTGTCTCCGATCTGCGGGTGCGAGAGATCACGGCGGAGTGCGAGAGCGGATGCCGGCTCGATCGCGGCCATGGCACGCCGGAAGCCCGCATCCAGCCCGGCGACCGTCGCCGATGGTCGGGCGGCGAGCGCGATGGCCCGGTGCCCCTGCTGCGCGAGGTGACGCACCGCAACCTCCGCCCCATGCGCATGGTCGGTGCGGACCCACTCGAGGCGGCCGGCGAGGTGATCCTCGACGGACCGCTCGACCATGACGATCGGGATGCCCGCCTCCTCCAGCATCCGCTGCAGGGGCGAGCTCCCGGCGATCGTGTCGTGCGGCGTGATCATCAGTGCATCGACGCCGCTGGCGATGAGCCGCTCCGCCTGGCGGAACTCCTCCTGCGACGAGTAGTTCGTCGCGCCGACGACCAGGCGGCAGTTCGACTCGTGGGCCGCCTGACTGGCCCCGCGGATCACCTCGGGGAAGTAGTACTGGGTGGTCGGCACGATCATGCCGATGGTCGCCACCGGTCGAGGGCGGGCGCGCGCCCCCGACCCGTCCTCGCGGGACTGCTGCTGAGCGACCGCGAGCGAGATCGCTCCCCCGTGCACGCGGGCGAGCAGACCCCTCTGCTCCAGAGCGACGAGGTCTCGCCACAACGTCATCGGGGTAACGCCGAGCCGCGCCGCGAGGACGGCGCTGGTCAGCGAGCCGCGCAGTTCGAGCTCGCGGAGGATGGCATCGTGCCGGGCGGCAGCAGTCATAACCACATCACGATAGTGGATGCGCCGCTTCCGGCCAGTCCGTGACGACGACCTTGCCGATCGTCTGCGAGGCTTCGACGATCTCATGCGCTCGGCGCATGGTCGCGGCATCCAGGGGCGTCAGATGCTCGGTCATCGTGGTGCGGATCACACCCTCGTCGACGAGTTCGGCGACCTGCTCCAGGAGCTCGTGCTGGTAGTGGTCGGCGGGGTCGGTCACCGGGCGGGTGAACATCAACTCCCAGTGCCAGGTCACGCTCTTGCCCTTCAGCGCGTCGATGCTGCCGCCGGTCTCGTCGATGGAGACGACCTCGCCCCGCGGACGGATGACGTCGGCGATCGCGCGGACGTTGCCGGGCGTGAACGACGTGAAGACGTAGTCGACACCGCTCGGAGCGATCGCGGAGACCTCGTCGGCGAAGTCGCGGCCGACGACGTGATCGGCGCCCATCCGCTCCACCCATTCCACCGACTCCGGGCGCGAGGCGACCGCGATGACCGTAAGCTTCGTGAGCGCCTTGGCGAACTGGATGAGGAGCGATCCGACACCGCCGGCCGCACCGATGACGAGAAGGGTCCCTTCGCTGCGGTCATCGAGACGGAGCTTGTCGAAGAGCGCTTCCCACGCCGTGATCGCCGTCAGCGGGAGCGCTGCCGCCTCCGCGACGGACAGCGAGCGCGGAGCGTGCCCCACGATGTTCTCGTTGACGAGGTGGTAGCGGCTGTTCGTGCCGGGGCGGTCGATCTGGCCCGCGTAGAACACCCGGTCCCCCACGGCGAAGCGGGTGGCCTGATCGCCGAGGCCGACGACCACGCCGACGGCGTCGTAGCCGAGGATGCGATGCGCACCCGAGGTCGGCGAGCCGGCGCGGACTTTCACATCGACGGGGTTGATCGAGACGCCCTCGACCTCGACCAGGAGATCCCTGCCCGTCGGGGATGGAACGGGCAGGGTGAGGTCGGAGAGCGACTCGGGATCCGTGACAGGTCGTCGGCCGCGCGCGCCGATCGCGGGCATCTGGTCGGGGAGGGAGAAGGTGTCGTTTGCCATGCCCGTCACGCTATCCGAAGACCCCCAGTTACCCGCAAGCGCCCTAAGTATCCAAGAGATACCATGGACGGATGCCGACCGAGACTGCCTGCCGCATCGATGCTCCTCACGACGTGTACGACGCGCAATGCCCCTGCCGCGGAGTGCTCGATCTGCTCGCGGACAAGTGGAGCGCGCTGGCGATCGGGGCGCTCAGCGACGGGCCGCAGCGATTCGGGGAGCTCAAGACGCGCCTGCAGGGGATCAGCCCGAAGGTGCTGACCGCGACGCTGCGGCGCCTGGAGGCGCGCGCACTGCTGGTGCGCACGGTCTTCGCCGAAGTCCCGGTCCGCGTGGAGTACTCCCTCACCGACCTCGGCGTCGACGCCGAGAAGCCGTTGCGTGCCCTCCGCGGCTGGGTCGAAGCCAACATCGAGCGCTTCCCGCCCGCCGACTGACACGGCTGCGTCTCGCAGCCTCAGGCCGAGGCGCCGGCCTCGAGCATCCGGGCAGTGCTGTCCCACTGGGACTCGATCAGCGACGGATCATTGCGCAGCTTCGCCAGCAGGACGAGACCTTCGAGGTTCGCGACGACGGCGGTCGCCATCTCACGCCGATCGTCGCCGAGCGCTGCTCCGACCATGTCGACCTGGGTGTCGAAGATCTCCTGGAGCCGCTCCCGGATGACTGGCTCCGTGGACGAGAGCTCAAGGGCCAGGTTGCCGAACATGCACCCGGCGACGGCACCGACGCCTGACTTCGCCTCACGCTGCACGGCGGCGGTGGCCTCGAAGAGCCGGTGCAGGCGATCGACGGGGCTGCCCTCCGCCGACAGGATGCTCGACCACTCCTCTTTCTGTCGGCGCCAGTGCTCATCGATCACAGCGACGGCGAACTCCTGCTTCGACGGGAAGTAGTAGTAGAAGCTGCCCTTCGGCGCACCCGCAGTGGCGCTGATCTCGGCGACGCCGATCGCCCCGTACGAGCGCTCGCCGAAAAGCCGCTCTCCGGCTTCGAGCAGCCGCTCCCGTGCATCCGATGTCCGACCCATTTGACAAGTATATGACCGATCGTCTATAACGGTCAATGTCAGTAGTTGACCGATCGTCTATAGGAGAATCATGTCTGTTCAGAAAGTCGCGATCATCACCGGTGCCTCGCAGGGAATCGGTGCCGGACTCGTCGCCGCCTACCGCGAGCTCGGATACGCCGTCGTGGCCACGTCCCGCTCGATCACGGACGGCGACGACCCGGGAACCGTCGCCGTCCCCGGTGACGCCGCCGATCCCCGCACCGCTGCGAACGTGGTGCGCACCGCCCTCGACCGCTTCGGACGAGTCGACACGCTCGTCAACAACGTGGGGGTGTTCACCGCCAAGCCCTTCACGGATACGACCGATGAGGACTACGCGCTCAACCTGGGCGTCAACCTCGGAGGCTTCTTCCACTTCACGCGAAACGCGATCGTCCCCATGCTCGAGCAGGGCGGCGGGCACATCGTCAACATCACCACGACGCTCGTCGAATCCGCACGATCCGACATCCCGTCGGTGCTCGCCTCCCTCACGAAGGGCGGGATCGCGGCAGCCACGAAGTCGCTCGCCGTGGAGTACGGCGACCGCGGCATCCGCGTCAACGCCGTCTCGCCCGGAATGATCCTCACTCCCCTGCAGGGCGGCGCGACACCGGAGCAGCTCGCGGCTTTCCACCCCCTGCAGAAGGCCGGCACGGTGGATGACATCGCTCGCGGGATCGTCTACCTCGAGCAGAACGAGTTCGTCACGGGCGAGTTCCTGCACATCGACGGCGGCCAGAGCGCAGGGCACTGACCATGACCGCGCAGGTGACGCCATCGGCAGCCCGGATCGCATCGGCGCTGTCCCGATGGCAGCAGGGAATCGGCGACGGAGACCTCGACCGCATCGCCTCCGCCTTCACCGCGGACGCGCTCTTCCAGGGCCTGCGGCCGCACCACTCGATCGGGCGTTCAGGGGTTGTGGCGTACTACGACTCCCAGCCGGTGCCCCTGACGGTGGAGTATGACGTCCTGCGGGCGCACGACCTCGGAGATGACGCGGTCGTGGCCTACCTGGCGGCTGTGTTCCACCTCGAGGGGCGAGACGACATCGCGACGCACCTCACGCTGGTCTTCGAGCGTGAGGACGACGACGAGCTCCTCATCTCGCACTACCACGTGTCCCGCGTGGACTGAGCGGAGGGGGTGGTGCCCCAGGGCGGACACCACCCCCTCGTTCGACCGCTCCACCGGCGCCGAAGTAGATTTGCCAGGTGACTCTGGAGATCCGCGCCCTGACCGATGCCGACATCGACCCGGTCATCGACCTCTGGCACGAGACCGGTCTCACCCGCCCCTGGAACGATCCGCGAGCCGACATCCGCCGAGCTCGCGCGGTGTGGCCGGAGCTGCTGCTCGTCGCCGTGGATCAGGGGATGCTCGTCGGCGCGGTCATGGCGGGGTACGACGGGCACCGTGGGTGGCTGTACTACCTCGCGAGTGCGCCGGCCCGCCGCGGCGAAGGCATCGGCCGACGACTCGTGCACGAGGCAGAAGCACGGCTCGTGGCGCTGGGCTGCCCGAAGGTGATGCTGATGGTCCGCGCGGGGAACGACGCGGTGCTCGCGTTCTACGACGGCCTCGACTACACGCGCGAGGCCACGTCACTGACCGGCAAGAGGCTCATCCCGGACGACTGAGGGCGCGTTCGTCGCTCGAGCCCGAGGGGTGTTTCAGCTCTCGGTGACTTCGTCTCGCGATACCTGCTTCTCGCGACGACTCGCAACGATGTCACGCACACCGCTGACCAGCAGGACGACGCCGAGCAGCACCATCACGCCGAAAGTGACGAACTGCCACCACTCTCCCGCTGCCAACACGATGGACACGCTGAAGATCAGCGCCGCGACACCGAGGAGAGATTTTCCCCAGGCGAGGCTGACGGAAGTGGTCTCATCTGGCATAGGCATGCAGTGAGCCTAACCATCGCAGAGGATGCCGTCGGGCAGAAACGACAAAACCCCCGGAAACCGGGGGTCTTGATCTGTAGCAGGAGCGGGGCTTGAACCCGCGACCTCACGATTATGAGTCGTGCGCTCTAACCAGCTGAGCTACCCTGCCGCGAGGCATCCGTCCGCGTGTGAGAAGAATGCTGCGAGCCCCGAGTCAGGATTGAACTGACGACCCCTTCCTTACCATGGAAGTGCTCTGCCACTGAGCTATCGGGGCGTGCTGCCCCTCTCGGGGCAACCACACGAGAATACCATCACCATGGCGTCCTCATGAAATCAAGGCGGTCAGTCCGAGTGTCGACCCGCGTTCGTGCGGAGCCACGGCAGCGGATCGATGGTCGATCCGTTGACGATGAGCTCGAAGTGCATGTGCGCGCCGTAGGAACGGCCCGTGTTTCCGGTCTTGCCGACGATGTCGCCGACCTTCACGGTCTGTCCCTGGGCGACCTGGAGCGATCCGTACTGCATGTGCGAGTAGTGACTCGTGATGACCGCGCCGTCGATCACATGATCGATGTAGACGGTCACGCCGTAGGCGTCGCCCTGCTCGGTCGCGATGCGCACGGTCCCGTCGGCGATGGCCTGGACGGGAGCGCCGTCGCCGGGGACGAAGTCGATTCCCTCGTGCATGCGGCCACTGCGCATGCCGTAGCCGTCGGTCATTCCGACGCCGACGAGGAACGGCCACTGGATGGCCGCGTCGGGGTCGTTCGTGAAGACCTCGTTGGAGTAGTTGATGCCCTGCTCGGCAGCGACCTGGACGAGCGAGATCGTGCTGAACCCGTCGGCGCGTGTCAGCGACTCGTTCTGGACGCCGGCAGGAGCGACGAAGGCCTGGATCTCGTCGGCGGAGTCGCCATCGGCGGCCTGCTGAGAGGACGCGATGAGCGAAGTCGCAGCAACGGAGGTCCCCTGGGCGGCGGCCACAGCCTCGGCAGGGAGAGTCATCGAGACCGCGAGCAGACCCGCAAGACTCATGACACCGACAGTCGCACCGACGGCGAACACCTTGCGCGCGCTGCGCGAACGGCGCTGCGCCACGTCGGGAGCAGCCGTGGCGGCGTCGCCCTCGGCTGTCGCGTCGTCCGCGACGGGCTCGGACGGAGCGGATGCCGTGGGCACGGGCCCGGTCGCACGGAACGCGCGGGAGGCGCGCTCGAAGGCGTCTGCGTCTACCGCGTCATCCGACGCGTCCGCGCTCGGCGCTGCGGGCATCTCGAAAGCCTCGGGGGCCTCCACCGGCTCGGAAACCTCGACGAGCTCTTCGACCTTGTCGGTCACTGCCGGAGCATCAGCGGCGTCGGGCTCGACGTCGGCCGGCTGCACAGGTGCGTCATCGATCCGGGCCAGGGGCGCGTCGTCGATCGGGGCGTCCGCGGTCACACGCTGGCGGGCGGCACGGCGGGAAAGCGGGGTGACAGCGGCGATGGCGAGGACGGCCTCAGCTGCTGCGACAGACTCCGTCGGTCCCACCGCGGGGGCCTCAGAGGCCTCAGTGCGGAGTCGGCTGGACCGGCGCGTGGGCGCAGAGGCAGCCTGGGGATTCTCGAAGGGCAAAAGCGTTATTCTCTCGGTCGTGCGTCAAGCTCGGGGGCGCAAACTCAGCTTTCACCTTCGGGTGGTGAAAGTAACGATCGCATAAAACCCTACCGGTATCCGCCTGGGAATGCCATGAACAGCTCAGTGTTTCTCACCGAGCAGCGCGAGGAGGCGCGCATGCACCTCGGGTCCTCCGGCGATGAGCATGGGCCTCGCCGAATCGAGGTCGTGGCGCGAGACCAGACCGCCGGCTTCCTCGACGAGGAGCGCTCCCGCCGCGAAATCCCACGGCTTGAGTCCTCGTTCGAAGTAACCGTCGAGTCGCCCGGCGGCGACGTACGCGAGGTCGAGCGCGGCCGATCCCGATCTACGCAGATCCCGGGCCATCGTCATCACCCGTCGCACGGTCGCGAGGTCGCCGTCGTGCGTGGCCGGGTCGTAGCCGAAGCCGGTGGCGAGCAGAGCCCCGGCCGATGTGTCCGATGTGACCGCGAGGCGGGTCTCCCCCACCCAAGCGCCATGTCCACGAGCCGCCGTGAAGAGTTCTCCGAGCGCAGGGGCGTTGACCGCGGCGGCGAGCGCCTCCCACGATTCGGGCTCGGCCGAGCCGCGCACGGCGGCGATGCTCACGTTGTACGCCGGCATGCCGTAGGCGTAATTGACGGTGCCGTCGATCGGATCGACGACCCAGGTGATGCCGCTCGTCCCGCGGTCGGCGCCGGACTCCTCACCGAGGAACCCGTCGTCCGGGCGGGCGGCGTCGACCCGCTCGCGGATCAGCGCCTCGACCTCGCGGTCGGCTTCGGTGACGATGTCGGCGATCGTCGACTTGGTGGCGGCGAGGTGCACACCATCGCGGCGACGGCGGAGCGCGAGCTCTCCGGCCTCACGCGCGATCTCCGTCGCGAGATCCTTGAGCTCGCCCTCGAGCGTCACGGTGCGGGGTGCTGCGGGGCAGGCGGGGGTGGCGGGAACGCGGGCGGAGCCGCCTGCTGCGGGGCCGCCGGAACCTCGGGCGCCTGCGGGGCGGGCGGGGTGAACGGCTGCGCGTACTGCGGCGCGACAGGCTCCGGGACCACAGGGAACGCCGCTGCCGGCGCCTGCCCGAGCGCCTGCTGCTGCGGCGCGACAGTCGGGTAGCCCGTGTAGTAGGCGTTCCAGTCCGGACTTCCGTCGGGAAGCACGGGGAGCGGGGTGAGGCCGTCGGCGTACGTGGGCCAGGCCGGAGCGGCGGCGATCGCGGCGGATGCCTGCGAAGGCTTCTTCGGCGCGAAGAGCGCGTTCAGGAGCGGGATGAGCGTCGTGCCGACGGCCGCGAGGATCGTCAGCGCGACCACGATGCGCCAGTAGAGCTCGCCGTAGTCGAAGCTGTGCGGGAAGGCCAGGTAGAAGATGAGCAGGCCGACGAGGCCGCCCAGGAACACGATCGTCGCGATGTAGATGATCCGGGTGAACGTCGTCACGTGGCGCCGCGCCGCGGGAGTGAAGAGACGCACGTGGAGCAGGGCGAGCTGCAGGATGCCGATGACGAGCAGCAGCTGGAAGAACCGCTCCGCACCGGTGAAGTAGCCGTCTTCCTCGGGAAGCCAGATCTTCACGGCGCCGACGAGGAGTGCGACGATCCACGTCACCATGCTGGCGAGAGCCAGCCAGTCCGGCCTGTTCGGCGCGAGCCCCGCTTCGAGGATCGCGATGCCGGCGAAGGCGGCCAGGAGCAGGATGGTCAGGAACGCCCGACCGATCAGGCCGTCCTGATCGCCGATCAGTACCCAGACGACGCACACGAGAGCGGCCGCGATGAGCGCGCCGATGGCGATCCAGATCGCCCCCCTGATGAGCAGCGACATGTTCTTCTTCTCACCCTGCGTCGATTGATGCGCGGTGGTGTCCGGCTGAGACATGGCCATCCTCTCGTTGAGCGGCGTTGCCCTCATCCTGCCACGCGTGCGGCCCGTTGCCACGGCGGCCGCCCGAACCGGGCGAAGTCATCGCGGAAGTGCTGGCGGTGCAGGAGCAGTCAGACGGATCTCTTCGCGGATGCCGCCGCGAAGGCCGCGACCCGCGCCTGCGCATCCGGAGTCTCGAGGGCGGCCCCGATCGAACGGGCCTCCTCGCTCAGTTGCTCGACGAACGAACGCTCCGGCTGAGAACGCACCAGGTGCTTCGCCTGTCCGTACGCGTCGGCGGCTCCGGCCAGCCAGAAGCGCGCGATCTCTTCGCCACGAGCCCGCACCCGCTCCGCCTCGGCCGCGGCATCCTCTCCCTCGACAGCCTCCGCGACGAGGCCCCACTCGACCGCCTCCTGGGCGGTGAGAAGGCGATCCTGCAGGACGAGCTGCAGCGCGCGGCGCTGTCCGACCGCGCGTGCGAGCTGCGCCGAGACCGACAGGTCGGGAGTGAGACCGATGTTCGCGTAGAGGCTGCCGAGCCGGGAACGCGATCCGACGACGGCGTAGTCGCTGCAGAGCAGGATGCCGAGCCCTCCGCCGGCCGTCGTCCCATGCGCCGCGGCGACGACGGGCACCGACGATTCGGTGAGCGAGCGGATGCCGGCGTTGATCACTTCGGCGAGCGCCGTGATGTCGGCACCGGAGGACGACCCCATCGTCGTTGCCATGTCGATGACGTCGCCACCGGCGCAGAAGGCCGGGCCGGAGGCGTCCAGCAGGATCGCCTTCACATCCGCTCTCGACGTGGCCTCGGCCGTCACGTCCTTCCAGGCGTGGGCGAGGTCGGCGTTGAATGCGTTGAGCCGGGTCGGACGGTTCAGCGTGAGCCGCGCCATCCCCTCATCGACCGAGAACAGGATGGCATCGCTCATGGCTTCTCCTTCGAGCATGGGACGTGTGGGTCCAGCGTAACCGCGATCAGTCCTGCGCCCAGACGCGCGAGACGAACGCCTCCATCCGCCGACGGGTTCCGTCGAGCCGGAAGTCCACCTGCCCGGGTGAGCGCACCTCGTTCGGCGCGAGAGGGTGCGCCAGCCGCACGTTCTCGTGGCAGGAGAGGTCCGCGCAGATGTAGGTGCCGAAGGAGTCTCCGCGACGGCCCGCGTCTCCGGCGCGGCGTGCCGAGAGCAGGGCGACCTGGTTTCCCGGCTGCATCGTATGGCAGATGTTGCACATGCCGGAGCGCCCCCTGCCCGGTTCGGACGCACGGAGCACGACCCCGGCGACGCCGCCCTCGTGCTGGATCAGGACGTACCCGCGCTTGGCCGCACTCGGGTCCCGCCAGGCGAAGAAGTCGAGGTAGTCCCAGTCGACGAGCACGAAGTCGTGCGGCATCTCGAGGGTGCGCAGCTCGCCCTCGTCCGCATTGACGAACGATGCCCGGACTTCGGCTTCGGTGAGCGCTCGCATCGTTCCAGTCTATGAACCCTCTGGTGCCGTCGAGGCCGGGGCTCCCGCTTCCGCCGCCGAACGGTCGCGGATGAGGAATCCGAATCCGAAGGCGATGAAGAACATCAGCACGCCGTAGACCGCCGCGGGGAGGCTCAGTTCGACCGAGCCGAGCACGGATTGTGCGATCACGATCGCGAGCGTGGCGTTGTGGATGCCGATCTCGAACGAGGTGGCGATCGCCTGTCGCCTGCCCACTCGGAGCCACCGCGGGACGAGGAACCCGATGGTCAGGCTGATCACGCAGAACAGCACGGTGATCAGGGCGAGCTGGGTGAAGTTGGCGACGAGGAGCGCCCAGTTCGACGCCACGGCACCGGCGATCACGACGATCAGGATGATCACGGATGCGATGCGCACGGGCTTGTCCATGCCCGAGGCGAACCGCGGCCAGAACCGACGGATCAGCATTCCGAGCGCGACCGGCAGGAGGACGATCGCGAACACCTCGAGCGCCTTCGACCACTGCAGTCCGAGCCTGTCGTCGAACGGCTGGAAGTAGGCGATGGCGAAGTTCGTGATGAGCGGGAGGGTGATCACCGCGATCACCGAGTTCACCGCGGTCAGCGAGATGTTGAGCGCGATGTCACCCCGGAACAGGTGGCTGTACAGGTTCGCCGTCGTGCCGCCCGGCGATGCGGCGAGCATCATCATGCCGACCGCGAGGATCGGCGGCAGCTGGAACGCGAGCACCAGACCGAAGCAGATCGCCGGAAGCAGCAGCAGCTGACAGAGCAGCGCGATGATCACCGCCTTGGGCTGCTTCAGCACCCGCGCGAAGTCGGCGAGAGTGAGGCTGAGTCCGAGCCCCAGCATGATGATGCCGAGGGCGACGGGTAATCCGATGGTGGTCAACGCTGATCCCATGGGACTCAGTGTGGCGGATGCAGGGCCTCGGTGTCACGGAGTGATTGTCACCGGCGACGGATCATCGAATCCCTGCATCAGCTGGACCTGCGTCCACTGGACCGGCGCGTCGTCAAACACCGGCTCGATCACTTCCCAGGCAGGATGGCCGCCGTGACCTGCAGCACCAGCGCCACAGTCCAGACCATCGTCGCGATGAAGACGGCGACCTGGATCGCGATCGTCACGATGAGAGGAGCTGCCCCCTTCCCTCCTCGGCGTCGGATGACGGCGTGACGCCCGATCACGTACACGAGCGGGGACAGCAAGCTCCATAGCCAGGGGAACGGGTCTGCGATTCTACGCGAGCGCGTGTGCAGCCGCCGGGTACAACATCCACGACGTGGCGAAGTGGATGGGGCGCTCGAACATCAACGTGACCTACAGCACCTATATGCACCTCTTCGCCGGAACGCACGACATGGCTGGACTCGATGCCCTCAGCGCGTCGGCCACGCCGGTTCAGCGAATCGGCGGTGCGACTGGCTAGCGGCGAGCGATGGCTCCCGAAGTGAACCACTGGACGAGGGGAACTGCGAGCATAACTGCAGCTTCGGCTTCAGCCTGGGTGGGCTTCCTATAGCCGTTACCGCCGTGTCGGCTTTCCTGACCGGCCCAAAGGGCCTCGGCCATCTTGATAGGAACGTCCGCATCGGTCGTCGGAAGATCCAGCTTCCAGTTAGCCTGAGCCTTCATGTCACGGACCAGCGTTCCAAGCGTCGCCTTCAAGTTGTTCGGTGTCACGACGTGCACACCCGCCTCCTCGACAGCCTTAATCGCCTTCTCGTAGGCTTCCTCGTAGTCCGGCGAGCGTCCGAACGCCGCATGCCATGCCTCAGACAAGAGCGCCCCTGCGCCCGGAACCGACATCGCCGCCTCTGCCGCTTGCTGCACGCCTTCGGGGACTCGGCGCTCCAGCCCAGCTACGCCTTCGCGTTGCCCGACCTTCCACATCGAGCTACCGGCGCTAAGGATGTCTTCGAGCTTCTTGTTTTGATCAGGTCCGCCATAGCCAGCAAGCCGCCCCGCGTTGTCGTAGATGGTCCAGTCGATGATGCGCAACGCCTGCTCAGCGTTGAATGAATCGAATAGTCGATCGGGACCGATGGTACGCAAGGCCTCGACCAACGGGTTTGAGCGAGTCGCGAGATCGTATCGCTGCATTTTCTCGATGTTGTACCTCAGACCAACTCGGCCCGATGCCCTGTAGGCGAACTGGCTGCGGAACCAGTCTTGGAGCGGGCTGGCCATGTACGGCGGAATACCGTCGACGAGCGTGTGATGGTTCGAAGCGTCGCCATCCCGAGGAGTCCAGTTCACGATCCCATCATGGCCGACAGCTCCGACACAACGAGACTCTGCCATCCCCACGGAGGGGTTCCGAGGGGATGGACTGATCGTCCTCCGTCAACGCCAGAGGCCCGGACTCGCAAACTTCTGCGAGATTCCGGGCCTCTATGGTCTGGTGGCGAGTGAGGGATTCGAACCCCCGAATGCGATGCAGTCTGATTTACAGTCAGATCCCTTTGGCCGCTTGGGTAACTCGCCAGAGCGCACCCGTCCGACTTGAACAGCCAACCGGGGGCACGAAAGACCATCATACCCGCCAGACGCGGGCACATGAAATCGGCCCGTCAGCTGCCGAAGACGCCTCGTTCGGCCTCCGCGAGAGACTCCGGCGTGCGGAGCAAACCGCCCTCGGCACGGCACGTCGCGGCGGCGATGTCCATGGCGCGGGTGAGCAGCGCGCGCCACTCGTCGAGCGTTGCAGGGGTCCCCGCAACGAGGCCGGCGGCGACCGCCGAAAGGGTCGCATCCCCCGCACCCACCGTGTCGACGACGCGGCCGGGGAGGTCCGAGATCGGGGCCGCAGCGGTCCCGGCATCCGTCTCGAGGAGCGCGCCGTCGGCACCCGCCGTCGCGAGCACCGCCCCGACTCCGATGCCGCGGAGTCGAGCGCGCAGCGAGGCGAGGTCGCCGTCGTACAGGATCGCCGCGTCGTCGGCGCCGACCTTGACGATGTCGGCACCCGCCGCAGCCCGCTCGAAGCCCCTCACGAACTCGGCCCGATCGCTCAGCATGCCGGTCCTCGGATTCGGATCGATCGCCAGGCGCGCCCCCGCTGAGGCCTCGAGCAGGGCGTCCACCTCGGCGGGCACGTCGAAGGGGAAGCAGCTGATCGCGACCAGTCCCGCCTCCGCGATGGCCTGGCGAGCTTCGCCGGAATAGCGGATGCTGCGCTTCCGGGCCGCTTCGTTGAAGACGTAGTCGGGCTCCCCGTCGGCCGCGCGCTGGACGACTGCACGCGAGGAGCCGTGCGGAGCCGCGCTCTCGATGAGACGCACTCCGTGATCGGAGAGGTATTCGCGGATGTGCGCTCCGGCCTCGTCCTCGCCGACCATCGCGATGAGCGTCGTCGCGACGCCGAGACGTCGGAGCCCGACCGCCACGTTGAGCGCGGCCCCGCCGACCAACTCCCGCACACCCGAATCGTCGCGGATCTCGTCGATCAGGGCATCGCCGATCACGACGACGGATCCTGCGGTGGAAGTCTCGATGCTCATCCGCCGACCCTACCGCGACGCGCCACTGCGAGCGTGCCGCACGAATGCTGTCCCCCGAACCGCAACCGCGCTACGGTGTGGCCATGAACGCGCGATTCCCCGCAGGCGCCGCGGCACTCCTCCTCGTGGCCGTCCTCACCGCGTGCGGACCGGCATCCGACGACTCGGGAAACGCGGGCGGATCGCCGAGTCCGTCGGCCGGAGCATCCGATGGCCCCGTCGAGACCGGAACGCCGTCCCCCAGCCCTTCGCCGACCGCGAAGGGCGTCGCGCTGCCGACGGACTGCCGCGCGATCCTCTCCGACGATGTACTCGCCCAGCTCGAGGGCACGCCCCTCAACGACGCCGCGTTCGGCCCGTCCGGCGTCGGCACCGACGGCACGCTCACGTGCATCTGGGCGGATCCCCGAGCCGACACCACCAGGCTCGTCACGACGATCTCCGCCATGAATCGCGGCCCGGCGCTCGACATGCTCAACGCACTCGCCGACACCGAGGGCTTCGCCTGCTTCACCCCCGACGGCGGCACCCGCTGCGAGAAGACCTGGCCGAACACGCAGTATCCGGTGACCGACGGACGCACGCTGTTCTGGCGTGACGACATCATGATCGACACCCGGTACTCCAACCTGTCGCCGTCCGGCTACACGTCGTCGATCGTCGCGCACATCTTCGACTGACGACCGCGCGCCGGCCGGCGGTCGGGCGCTCACTCGCGCTGCACCGCCGGCACGCTGTCGTCCGTGCCCTCGGAGCCGTCGTCGAAGACCGCGACGCCCTCGTCCTCACCCGGCTCCTGCGCGTCGAGCTTCTCCTGCTCGCGCCGCGCCCGCCGCTCTGCGCGCTTGACCATGCGGCGCTCACGCGAGCGTTCGAGCAGCAGGTACAGGATCGGCACGAGCACCAGCGTGAGAAGGGTCGAGCTGATGAGGCCGCCGATCACGACGATCGCGAGCGGACGGGAGATGAACACCCCGCCTCCCGTGATCCCGAACGCCATCGGGAGCAGCGCGAAGATCGTCGCCGTCGCCGTCATCAGGATCGGGCGCAGACGCAGTCGCGTTCCGTGGTAGACCGCCTCAGCGAGATCGGCCCCACCCTCGCGCAGCTTGTTGACCAGGTCGAGCAGCACGATCGCGTTGGTCACCACGATGCCGATGAGCATCAGGAGTCCGATCAGCGCCGGGAGGCCGAGCGGCGTGCCGGTGAGCAGCAGTCCGACGATCGCACCGGTGGCGGCGAACGGCACGGCGATGAGCAGAATCGTCGGCTGACGCAGGTTGCGGAAGGTCATCACCATCGCCAGCAGGACCAGCGCGATCGCCGCGAGCATGGCGAGGCCGAGCTGTCCGAAGGCATCATCCTGATCGGCGGAGACGCCGGCCACTTCGAAGCGTGCACCTGCGGGGAGGTCGAACTGCGCCGTGGCCGCGTCCAGGGCCTTCGTGGCTGCGTCGAGCTGACCGCTCTTCGGGGTGACCGTGATCGTCACGACCCGCTCGCCGCCGACCCGCGAGATCGACGGTGCCGTCATCTCCTCGGTCACGGTCGCGACATCGCCGACCCGCACGGCCGTGCCTCGCACCTCGGACGCCGCCTTCTGCTCGGCCTCGAGGCGCGTGGCCTCCTCCTGCTGCGCAGCGGACTCGGCCCGGCCCTCGCGGAGCTGTGCGATCTGCGCGTCAGCGGCCTCGATGCCGGCCTGCGCCTGCCCGATCGCCGACAGCATCCCCGCGATCTGCTCCTGACGCTCGCGTTCGGCGTCGATCGCCGCCTGCGTCTCCGGTGTCTGCGGTGCCGGCACCACGGGTGCGGATGCCTCCAGCTGGGCGAGCTGGCTTCGCAGGGAGCCGAGCTGTTCTCCGAGCTGCGAGCGCTGAGTGCTCGCTTCGGCGATCTGGTCGTCCATCTCGCGGGCAGCCTTCGCCGTCTGCTCTTCCGCCTTCTGCTTCTGCTGGGCTTCCAGCGCATCGAGCGCCGCCTTCTGCGCAGCTGCGGTCTGCTTGGACGTCACCGGGAGCGCCATCGCGGCGACCGCGTCGGCTCCTCCGCTGACGGCTCCGGTGCGGATGACAATGTCACGCTCTCGCCCGTCGAGCACCACGCTCCCCGCCGGCGTCCCGTTCAGGGCGGCCGTGATGGCTGCCGCGATCTGCTGCTGATCGAAACCGAGAGCCGCTGCCTTGAGAGGATCCACTGTGACCTGCACGATCGGCTGCTCTCCGCTGAGATCACTCGAAGCGCTCTGGACGCTCTTCTCCTTCTCGAGAGCCTCGATGAGGGAGTCGCTCGCCGCTGCCAGCGCCTTCGGATCGTCGCCGATCACGCGCAGATCGATCCCTGCTCCCCCGCCGCCGGCATCCGCGGTCTGCACCTCGAACTGCTCGGGATCACCGAGCTTCGCGAGCTTCCGATCGATCCCGTCCTGGACCTCCGCGGCCTTCGAACCCTTCTCGAGCGTGACGTCGAACGTGTTGATGTTCTCCTCGCCGGCACTCGTGGATGCTCCAGGGATCGTGGACCGGACGCTCTCGACGCCCTCGACGCCCTGCAGCGCGCGCTCGACCGGCTCGGCCGCAGCGACGCGATCCTCGACGGTGGCGGCCTTCTCCGGGGTCTGCGTCACGGTGATGCTCTGCTGGCCGGACTCGCCGAGGAAGTCCGTGGGGATCTGCGTCGCGAGGACGAATGTCCCCAGCAGCACGGCCGTCGACGCGGCGAGCGTGATGACCGGACGCCGATGCGTCGCCCCGAGGAAGGACATGAACCCCCGCTGCAGCCGATCCTCCGGTGCGCTCATCTCGGCGCGTGCGAACGACTCGGCATCCTCCACGGGGGCTTCCGCCTCCGACGCAGCGGCCACGCCGCCCGCGGTCGCCGCTGCGGAGCGTCGCGCCCCGCGCGATCGCAGGAAGACGTACGCCAGGACCGGGACGATCGTCAGCGCGACCACGAGCGACGCGGCGAGCGCGATCGTCACCGTGATCGAGAACGGACGGAACAGCTGTCCGGTGACGCCCGACACGAAGGCGATCGGCAGGAACACCGCGATCGTCGTGGCCGTCGAGGCGATGATCGCACCCGACACCTGCTTGACCGAGGCGACGATGTCCGCGACCGTCGGCACTTTCCTCTCGGCGTGCCTGTTGATGTTCTCGATCACGACGATCGAATCGTCCACGACGCGTCCGATCGCGATCGTGAGCGCGGCGAGCGTGAAGATGTTGAGCGTGTTGTCGGTCCAGAGCAGCGCGATCATCGTGATGAGCAGCGACAGCGGGATCGACACGGCCGCGATGATCGTCGAACGCCACGAGCGCAGGAACGCGAAGATGATGATGACCGCGAAGAGCAGCCCGAGACCACCCTCGGTCGAGAGGTCTTCGATCGACTGCTCGATGTAGGGCGCCTGATCGAAGATCGGAACGAACTCGGCCTTCAGCGAGTCGCTGTATCGATCGAGGATCGCGGTGACGCCGTGCGAGATCTCGACGGCGTTCGCCCCGAGGGCGGGCATGACCTGGATCGTGAGGGCGGCTTTGCCGTTCACGCGCGAGAGCGAGCCTGCCGGCTGGGGCTTCAGCGTGACGTCGGCGACATCCTGGATCTGCACCGCGCCCTCGGTGACCTGCAGGGGAAGCGCAGCGATGGCCTCGATGCTGTCGGTGCCAGGGCCGACGTTTACCGCGACCTGCCCCTCATCCGTGCCGACCTGACCGGCGGACAGCACCGCGCCGTTGCTCTGCAACGCCGCGAGCACCATCGCGGGGTCGACCTTCAGACGCTCGACGTCGGCCGGTCGCAGTGAGACCTCGACCTGCTGGGACTCGCGGCCTTCGAGCGTGGCCGCACGCACCCCGGAGACCGCACGGATCTCGGGCAGGACGCTCTGCTCGAGCGCCTCGGCGAAGGTCTCGGCATCGGTGGTCGAGCCCGCGCTCAGAACCATCGCCGGCAGCTCCGATGCGGAACCCGACTGCACGACGACGGTGGCGTCCTTCGGCAGCGCTGCCTTGGCCCCGTCGACCGCCGCCTTGATCGCGCGAAGCGTCTCGTCCGCATCGAGCTCGAACGGCCAGCTGACCATCACCTGCGCATTGCCGCTCTGCGTGGTGGAGCTGACCGAAGTGAGTCCGCTCACCCCGCCGAGGGCCTCTTCGACGGGCTCGGTCGCGAGTTGGACCATCTGGTCGGGCGAGAGTCCGCTGGAGCTCACCGAGATGTACGCACCGGGTTGCGTCATCGACGGCGTCAGCTCCTGGCGGAGCGACGACATCGCGATGATGCCGAACACGGCGACGGCGATCGTGATCAGGCCGACGATGGCGCGGTTGGCGAGGCTGGCGCGCGTGAGGAATGTCATGTGTGAGAGGAGTTTCGTTCGGTCCGACCGGGAAGAGACGCCGCCCCGACGCGGCTCCTGGCCGCGGTCGAGAGCGATCAACTCCAGCAAAGCGTCTCCGCCTCGCCCTGCCATCCGCCGGTGGTACCGCCCGGGTCCCCCCACGGCACGATTTCTCCTCCCCCGCGCGAGGGATCGGATGCGCGTGCGCGCACGAAGAAGGCCCCGGGGTGAACCCCGGGGCCTTCTCAGTCACTCAGTGCGTCAGCTGTATCAGTTGTACGTACCGGGCGTGATGTCGTCCGTCGAGAACGCGTCGAAGTCGACGTAACCGAAGTCGCCGTCGGCGTACGCACCGTCGGATGCGAAGATCCGGTTCGGGTAGCGCTCGCTCTTGGCTTCCTCGGTCGCCTCGACCGTGACGTCACGGTACTTCGAGAGTCCCGTTCCGGCGGGGATGAGCTTACCGATGATGACGTTCTCCTTGAGACCGACCAGCGGGTCGCGCTTGCCCTGCATGGCAGCCTCGGTGAGCACACGGGTCGTCTCCTGGAACGACGCAGCCGACAGCCACGACTCGGTCGCGAGCGACGCCTTCGTGATACCCATCAGCTCCGAACGACCGGAAGCCGGACGCTTGCCCTCGGCGACAGCCTCGCGGTTGATCGCCTGGTAGCGCTTGAGGTCGACCATCTCACCCGGGAGCAGGGTCGTGTCGGCGTGATCGACGACGGTGACCTTGCGGAGCATCTGACGGACGATGACCTCGATGTGCTTGTCGTGGATCGGCACACCCTGCGAGCGGTACACGCCCTGGACGCCGCCGACGAGGTAACGCTGCACCTCGCGAGCACCCATGACGCGCATGATCTCCTTGGGGTCGAGCGTTCCGACCAGGATCGGCTGACCGACGGTGACGTGCTGTCCGTCTTCCACGAGCAGCGTCGCACGACGCAGCACCGGGTAGATGACGGGCTCGTCGCCGCTGTCGGGCGTCAGGATGACCTTCTTGCCCTTGTCGGTCTCGTCGATCGTGATGCGACCATCGGCCTCGGCGATCGGGGACGCGCCCTTGGGGGTACGAGCCTCGAACAGCTCCTGCACGCGGGGCAGACCCTGCGTGATGTCGTCTGCCGACGCGGAACCACCGGTGTGGAAGGTACGCATCGTCAGCTGGGTACCGGGCTCACCGATCGACTGGGCCGCGATGATGCCGACGGCCTCGCCGATGTCGACGGTCTTACCCGTCGCCAGCGAACGGCCGTAGCACTGCGCGCAGACACCGACGGCGGAGTCGCAGGTCAGAACCGAGCGGACCTTGATGGTCTCGACACCGAGAGCGACCAGCTTGTCGATCAGGACATCGCCCACGTCGTCTCCGGCCGAGGCGAGAACCTCGCCCGACTCGCTGACGACGTCGGAGGCCAGGGTACGAGCGAACACCGAGTTCTCGACGTTCGCGTCGCGGACCAGCTCACCCTGCGAGTTCGGAGCGGCGATCGGGAGCTCGAGGCCCTTCGACGTGCCGCAGTCCTCTTCGCGGATGATGACGTCCTGCGAGACATCCACCAGACGACGGGTCAGGTAACCCGAGTCGGCGGTACGCAGAGCGGTGTCGGCCAGACCCTTACGGGTACCGTGCGTCGCGATGAAGTACTCCGCCACCGACAGACCCTCGCGGTACGAGGAGATGATCGGACGCGGGATGATCTCACCCTTGGGGTTGTTCACCAGACCACGCATACCGGCGATGTTCCGGATCTGCAGCCAGTTACCACGGGCGCCCGAGGACACCATGCGGTTGATGGTGTTGTCCTCCGGGAAGTTCGCCTTCATGGCGGCCTGAACCTCGTCGGTCGCCTCGGTCCAGATCTTGATGAGTTCCTGACGACGCTCGGTGTCGGTCGTGAGGCCCTTCTCGTACTGCGACTGGACCTTCGCGGCCTGCTTCTCGTAGCCGGCGACGATCTCCGCCTTGTTCGGCGGGGTGAGGATGTCACTCAGGGCGACGGTCACACCGGAGCGCGTGGCCCAGTAGAAACCGGCATCCTTGATGCGGTCCAGCGACGCGGCGGTCTCGACCTTGGGGTACTCCTCGGCCAGCTTGTTGACGATCTGCGACAGCTTGTTCTTGTCAGCCTGCTCGCGGACGAAGGGGTAGCCCTTCGGGAGCGTGTCGTTGAAGATCGCCTGACCCAGCGAGGCGTCGACGAGGCCGTGGCGCTCGTAGCCCTCGGGAGCGTCGCCCTCGAGGAACGTCAGACCCGGGATGCGGATGCGGACCTTGGCCTGCAGGTCGAGGGTGCCCTCGTCCTTGGCCAGGATCGCCTCGCCCACCGAACCGAATGCACGACCCTCACCGGCTGCGCCCTCCTTGACCGTGGTCAGGTGGTGCAGACCGATGATCATGTCCTGCGAAGGCAGGGTGACCGGGCGGCCGTCGGACGGCTTCAGGATGTTGTTCGACGCGAGCATCAGCACGCGGGCCTCGGCCTGAGCCTCGACCGACAGCGGCAGGTGCACAGCCATCTGGTCACCGTCGAAGTCGGCGTTGAACGCCGCGCAGACGAGCGGGTGGAGCTGGATGGCCTTGCCCTCGACGAGCTGCGGCTCGAACGCCTGGATGCCGAGACGGTGCAGGGTGGGTGCACGGTTCAGCAGCACCGGACGCTCGCGGATGATCTCCTCGAGCACGTCCCAGACCTCGGGACGGGTGCGCTCGACCGCACGCTTGGCCGCCTTGATGTTCTGCGAGTGACCGAGGTCGATCAGGCGCTTGATCACGAACGGCTTGAAGAGCTCCAGAGCCATCTGCTTGGGCAGACCGCACTGGTGCAGCTTGAGCTGCGGTCCGACGATGATGACCGAACGGCCCGAGTAGTCGACGCGCTTGCCGAGCAGGTTCTGACGGAAGCGACCCTGCTTGCCCTTGAGCATGTCGCTGAGCGACTTCAGGGCACGGTTGCCGGTACCGGTGACGGGACGACCACGGCGACCGTTGTCGAACAGTGCGTCGACGGCCTCCTGCAGCATCCGCTTCTCGTTGTTGACGATGATCTCGGGGGCACCGAGGTCGATCAGACGACGAAGACGGTTGTTGCGGTTGATCACACGACGGTAGAGGTCGTTGAGGTCGGAGGTCGCGAAGCGGCCACCGTCGAGCTGCACCATCGGGCGCAGCTCCGGCGGGATCACCGGAACGACGTCGAGGACCATGGCGGCCGGGCTCATGCCGGTCTCCAGGAACGAGTTGACGACCTTCAGGCGCTTGATCGCGCGGATCTTGCGCTGGCCCTTGCCCTCGGAGATCTGCAGGTGCAGGTTCTCCGCCTCGGCAGCGAGGTCGAACGCCGCGAGGCGACGCTGGATCGACTCGGCGCCCATGTAGGCCTCGAAGTACTGACCGAAGCGGTCCTGCAGCTCGTGGAAGACGTCGTCCTCGGGACGGAGTGCGCCGACCTCGAGCGTGCGGAAGTCCTCCCACACGCGCTCCAGCTTGAGGATCGCCTCGTCGGCGCCCTTGCGGATGAGGGACATCTCCTTCTCGGCGGCGTCCTTCACCTTCTTCTTGGCGTCGGCCTTGGCGCCCTCGGCCTCGAGAGCAGCGAGCTCCTCCTCGAGACGAGCGAGGCGCTCGGCGATCTTGGCGTCACGACGGTCGCCGAGCGTCTTCAGCTCGAGACGGATGTTGTTCTCCTGCGTGCCCAGGTCGCGGTGACGAGCATCCTCGTCGACCGAGATGACCATGTAGGCGGCGAAGTAGATGACCTTCTCGAGGTCCTTCGGCGCCATGTCGAGCAGGTAGCCGAGACGCGAGGGGACACCCTTGAAGTACCAGATGTGGGTGACGGGAGCGGCGAGCTCGATGTGACCCATGCGCTCACGACGGACGGAGCTCTTGGTGACCTCCACGCCGCAGCGCTCGCAGACGATGCCCTTGAAGCGGACGCGCTTGTACTTGCCGCACGCGCACTCCCAGTCGCGGGACGGCCCGAAGATCTGCTCTCCGAAGAGACCGTCCTTCTCGGGCTTCAGGGTGCGGTAGTTGATGGTTTCGGGCTTCTTGACCTCACCGTACGACCACGCGCGGATGTGGTCCGCGGTGGCGAGGCCGATGCGAAGCTCATCGAAAGTGTTTGACTCGAGCACTGATTCTCCTGTGTCGGAATTCTTTTTGAGAAGTCTGGCTTCGACGGGCTCAGCCACCCAGTGGGTACCTGAGCCCGCCGAAGGGTTAGATCTCGTCGATCGAGGCGGCCTCGAAGCGGCTGGAGATGTTGATCCCGAGCTCCTCCGCTGCGCGGAAGGCCTCGTCGTCGGTGTCGCGGAGGTTGACCAGCGTGCCGTCGGCCGAGAGGACCTCGACGTTCAGGCAGAGCGACTGCATCTCCTTCATGAGCACCTTGAACGACTCGGGGATGCCCGGCTCCTGGATGTTCTCGCCCTTGACGATCGCCTCGTAGACCTTGACGCGGCCGAGGATGTCGTCGGACTTGATCGTGAGGAGCTCCTGGAGCGCGTATGCGGCGCCGTAGGCCTCGAGGGCCCACACCTCCATCTCACCGAAGCGCTGTCCACCGAACTGCGCCTTACCACCCAGCGGCTGCTGCGTGATCATCGAGTACGGACCCGTGGAACGTGCGTGGATCTTGTCGTCGACCAGGTGGTGCAGCTTCAGGATGTACATGTAGCCCACGGAGACCGGCGCCGGGAACGGCTCGCCGGAGCGGCCGTCGAACAGCTGGGCCTTTCCGCTCGAACCGATCAGGCGGTCACCGTCGCGCGTCGGCGTGGTCGCGTCGAGGAGACCAGCGATCTCCTCCTCGCTCGCACCGTCGAACACCGGGGTGGCGACCTTCGTGCCGGGGGCGGCCTCGAACGCCTGCTCGGGCAGACGCGCTGCCCACTCCGGCTTGCCTTCGACCTTCCAGCCCTGCTTCGCGATCCACCCGAGGTGGGTCTCCAGGACCTGACCGAAGTTCATTCGACCCGGGATGCCGAGCGGGTTCAGCACGATGTCGACCGGAGTTCCGTCCGCGAGGAACGGCATGTCCTCGATCGGGAGGATCTTCGCGATGACACCCTTGTTGCCGTGACGGCCGGCGAGCTTGTCACCCTCGGTGATCTTGCGCTTCTGGGCGATGTAGACCACGACGCGGCGGTTCACGCCGGAGCCGAGCTCGTCGTCGCCGTCCTCGGCGTTGAACTCCTTGACCGCGATGATCGTGCCCTGCTCGCCGTGAGGCACCTTCAGGGACGTGTCGCGGACCTCGCGGCTCTTCTCGTTGAAGATCGCGCGGAGCAGACGCTCCTCGGCCGACAGCTCGGTCTCGCCCTTCGGCGTGACCTTGCCGACGAGGATGTCGCCGGGGCGGACCTCGGCGCCGATGCGGATGATGCCACGCTCGTCGAGGTCCTTCAGCAGCTCAGGGCTGACGTTGGGGAGGTCACGGGTGATCTCCTCCTTGCCGAGCTTCGTGTCGCGGGCGTCGACCTCGTACTCCTCGATGTGGATCGAGGAGAGGGTGTCGTCCTTCACCAGGTCCTGGCTGAGGATGATCGCGTCCTCGAAGTTGTAGCCCTCCCACGTCATGAAGGCGACGAGGAGGTTCTTCCCGAGGGCCAGCTCACCGTTCTCGGTCGCGGGGCCATCGGCGATGACCTCTCCGACCTCGACGCGCTCACCAGCGGAGACGACGACCTTCTGGTTGTACGACGTGCCCTGGTTGGAGCGGTCGAACTTGCGCAGGTGGTACTCCTGCGTTCCGCCCTCGTCGAGCATGACGACGACGCGGTCCGCGGAGACCTCGGAGACGACACCGGCCTTGTCGGCGGTGAGCACGTCACCGGCGTCGATGGCCGTGTAGCCCTCCATACCGGTTCCGACGAGCGGCGAGTCGCTGCGGAGCAGCGGCACAGCCTGACGCTGCATGTTGGCACCCATGAGGGCGCGCTGTGCGTCGTCGTGCTCGAGGAAGGGCACGAGCGAGGTCGCGACCGACACCATCTGGCGCGGGGAGACGTCGATGTAGCCGATGTCCTCCGGGAGGAACATGTCGACCTCGCCGCTGCCGCCCTTGGGGCGGGCCAGGACGTGGCTCTCGATGAAGCGACCCTTGGCATCGAGCGGGGCGTTGGCCTGCGCGATGTTGAAGTCGACCTCTTCGGAAGCCGTCAGGTAGTCGATGTGCTCGGTGACCACGCCACCCTCGACCTTGCGGTACGGGGTCTCGATGAAGCCGAACGAGTTGATGCGTGCGAAGGTCGCGAGCGCACCGATCAGACCGATGTTCGGGCCTTCCGGCGTCTCGATCGGGCACATGCGGCCGTAGTGCGACGGGTGGACGTCACGGACCTCGACACCGGCGC
This sequence comes from Microbacterium sp. A8/3-1, assembly GCF_040267695.1. Classification (NCBI taxonomy): domain Bacteria; kingdom Bacillati; phylum Actinomycetota; class Actinomycetes; order Micrococcales; family Microbacteriaceae; genus Microbacterium; species Microbacterium sp. A8/3-1. The sequence continues at coordinate 1,829,040 of NZ_CP158357.1, forward strand.
GGTCACGGGACAGACCACCCGGGCCCAGCGCGGAGAGACGACGCTTGTTCGTCAGACCGGCGAGCGGGTTGTTCTGGTCCATGAACTGCGACAGCTGCGACGTTCCGAAGAACTCCTTGATCGCGGCGACGACGGGGCGCACGTTGATCAGGGTCTGCGGCGTGATCGCCTCGATGTCCTGCGTGGTCATGCGCTCGCGGACGACGCGCTCCATGCGGGACAGGCCGGTGCGGACCTGGTTCTGGATCAGCTCGCCGACCGCGCGGATGCGACGGTTGCCGAAGTTGTCGATGTCGTCGGTCGCGAGACGGATCTCGCCCTTCTTGCCACCGCGGATCCCCGTGAAGGTCTCCTCGGTACCGGCGTGCAGGCGCACGAGGTACTTGATGGTGGCGACGATGTCCTCGACGGTCAGGACCGACGAGTTCAGCGGCTGGTCGAGACCGAGCTTGTGGTTGATCTTGTAACGACCGACCTTCGCCAGGTCGTAGCGCTTCGGGTTGAAGTAGAAGTTGTCCAGCAGCGCGCGGGCGGCCTCGGCGGCGACCTGCTCGCCCGGACGGAGCTTGCGGTAGATGTCGCGGAGCGCATCTTCCTTCGTGACGATCGTGTCCTTCGCGAGCGTCTCCTCGATCGAGGTGTAGCCGGCGAACTCCGCGAGGATCTCCTCGCTCGTCATGCCCAGCGCCTTGAGGAAGACGGTGACGGACTGCTTGCGCTTGCGGTCGACGCGCACGCCGACCTGGTCGCGCTTGTCGATCTCGAACTCGAGCCATGCGCCACGGCTCGGGATGACGCGCGCCGAGACGATGTCCTTGTCGGACGTCTTGTCGGGGGTCTTGTCGAAGTAGACACCCGGCGAGCGCACGAGCTGCGAGACGACGACGCGCTCGGAGCCGTTGATGATGAACGTGCCCTTGTCGGTCTGGAGCGGGAAGTCGCCCATGAAGACCGTCTGGGTCTTGATCTCACCGGTGAGGTGGTTCATGAACTCGGCCTCGACGTACAGCGGAGCGGCGTAGGTCTTGCCACGCTCCTTGCACTCGTCGATCGAGTACTTCTCCGGCTCGAGATACGGGTTCGTGAACGACAGCTGCATCGTCTCGCCGAGGTCCTCGATGGGAGAGATCTCCTCGAAGATCTCGCCGAGGCCCGAGTTCTCGTTGACGTCGGTGCGGCCGGCCTTCTTGGCCTCGGCCACGCGCGCCTTCCAGGCGTCGTTGCCGACGAGCCAACCGAAGGATTCGGTCTGCAGAGCCAGAAGGTCTGGGACCGTCAGGGTGTCGGAGATCTTGGCGAACGAAAGACGGGATGCTCCGCGTCCGTTCTTGGTGGTGGTGGATGTGGATGCGTTGCGAGCAGCAGCCAAGGGAATAACCTCCGTGAGCCCCGCAGGGCTTCTCGATTCCTTTGTCGTCAGGTGGAGTGTGCGCTCAAAGACTCAACGAATGCCGACCACCATATGAGGGCAGGGAGAAGCGAGCGCAACTACCAACTATACGTGTGATTCTGCGACATGGCAAGCTCAGTCCTTGACCAATCTCGGAAGCTGCGGTAAAAGCCCCTCATCACCCCGGCTCCGACGTCGAAACCCCCTGCCGCGCGCGGCAGGGGGTTTCGACAGCGAGCCGGGGTGTCGGCGCCGGTCAGGACGCGATGTTCAGCTCGTTGCCCGGGATCGAGGCCAGCAGGCGGCGCGTGTACGGGTCGCGCGGGTTCGTGAAGATCTCCTCCGAGGAGGCCGCCTCCACGAGCTTGCCGTCCTTCATCACGCACACGTAGTCGCTGATCAGCCGCACCACCGCGAGGTCGTGCGAGATGAACAGGTAGCTCAGCCCGTACTCACGCTGCAGGTCGCCGAGCAGCTTGAGGATCTGATCCTGCACGAGCACGTCCAGCGCGGACACCGGCTCATCGCACACGATCAGGTCCGGCGAGAGCGCAAGGGCGCGCGCGATCGCGACCCTCTGGCGCTGCCCGCCGGAGAGCTCGGACGGATAGCGGCGCAGCATCGACTGCGGAAGCGCCACGTCGTCGAGCAGCTGCCGCACGCGCTTTCGCCGGTCCGACCCGCTCCCCCTCTTGTAGAAGTCCAGCGGCTCTGCGATCAGGCGTTCGATCGTGAACATCGGGTTCAGACTCGAGTACGGATCCTGGAAGATCGGCTGCACCTGCTGACGGAAGTTCTTCGTCTCCGCCCGGCTCAACGACGAGATGTCCTTGCCCTCGAAGCGGATCAGCCCGCTGGTCGGCTCGACCACCTTCAGCAGCATCCGTGCGGTCGTGGTCTTGCCCGACCCGGACTCCCCCACGATCGCGACCGTCTCGCCCCGCGGGATCGCGAGCGACACGTCGTCGACGGCCACGAAGTCCTCGCCGCGTCCCCGCACCGGGTACACCTTGGTGAGGTTCTCGATCTCGACGATGTTGTCCTTCGGCTTCGCCGCCTCGGCTTCGTCCACAGCCTCCGCGCGCTCCTCGACGCGGAACGCCTCCGGCCGCAGACGCGCGGCAGCGACCGACGGCGCCGCCGCCACGAGCGACTGGGTGTACGGATGCTGCGGAGCCTCGAGGATCTGCCGCGCGGGCCCCTGCTCCACGACCTTGCCGCGGTGCATCACGACGACCCGTTCGGCGCGCTCGGCCGCGAGACCCAGGTCGTGCGTGATGAGCAGGACCGCCGTTCCGAGTTCGCGCGTCATCGCGCCGATCTGGTCGAGGATGGTGTGCTGCACCGTGACGTCGAGCGCGCTGGTGGGCTCGTCCGCGATCAGCAGGCGAGGCTTGCACGCCAGGCCGATCGCGATGAGCGCGCGTTGGCGCATGCCGCCGGAGAACTCATGCGGATACTGCTTCGCACGACGCTCCGGGTCGGGAAGCCCCGCGGCGGTGAGCGCCTCGACGACCTTCGCCTGCACGTTCTGCCGGTTGGCGAGACCGTGCGCGAGCAGTGTCTCGGCCACCTGCGTGCCAATCTTCGCGACCGGGTTCAGGTTCGACATGGGATCCTGCGGCACGAGGCCGATGTCGCGGCCGCGGATCATCCGCAGCTCGTTCTCGGGAGCATGCGCGATCTCCCGGCCGTCGAGGCGGATGCTGCCGGAGGCGACCTTCCCACCCCCGGCCAGCAGGCCGATGATGGCCATCGCGGTGGTGGACTTGCCCGAACCGGACTCCCCCACGATCGCGACGGTCTCGCCGGCGGCGATCTCGAGGTCCACGCCCTCGACGGCGTGCACGACGCCGTCCATCGTGGCGAAGTCCACGGCGAGGCCCTGGACCGAAAGCAACGGCTCGGCCGGCATCCGATTCTCCTTCGCGGCGCTCATGGCGCCCTCCTCCCGCGCGTTCATCGCGCCCTCGTCCGGGGATCCATCGCTTCACGCAGCGCTTCACCCAGCAGGGTGAAGCCGAGCGCGGTGACCGCGATGCAGATACCGGGCAGGAAGGCCAGCCACGGTGCGATCGCGAGCTCCGCCTGCGCGTAAGTGAGCATGCGACCCCACTCCGCCGTCTCGGGGCGACCGCCGCCGAGACCGAGGAACGACAGCGCGGCCGCATCGATGACCGCGGTTGCCAGCGTCAGAGTTCCCTGCACGATGACCGGGCCGATGGCGTTGGGCAGCACGTGCGACATGGTGATCTGACCGCGGCCGAGGCCGAGCGTCTGCGCCGACAGCACGTAGTCGCTCGACCGCTGCTGCAGCATCGAAGCTCGCAGCAGACGAGCGAAGATCGGCACCTGCGAGGCTCCGATCGCGATCATGACCGCGAACGGCGTCTGCCCGAGGATGGCCGCGATCGACACGGCCAGCAGCAGGTTCGGCACCGACAGGATGATGTCGACGACACGCATGATGATCGTGTCGACCCATCCGCCGAAGGTGCCGGCCAGCAGGCCGAGGACCATGCCGCCGACCAGACCCATGGCCGTCGAGATCACGCCGATCAGGAGAGAAGCCTGCGCGCCCCAGATGAGCTTGGAGAGCACGTCGCCGCCGAAGCGGTCGAGCCCGAGCGGGAACTCCGGCAGCTCACCGGGACCGGGGATGTGGGTCGGGGTGATGAACTTCGCCCCGGGGAGCGCGGTCTCCGGGTACGGCGCCAGCAGCGGTGCGAGAGCGGAGACGAGGATGAAGGCGAGCACGATGGCCGCGCCGATCCATGCCGTCGGGTTGCGGCGGAGCCGACGGAACACATCGCTCCAGAATCCACCGGAGCCCTCTCTGAGGCCGGCCTGGGCGATCGCGACGGTGTCGATGGCGCCGCCGCTCTCCGCGGACGGTCCCTGCGCGGGTGGGAGTGCGACGCTCATGATGCGGCCTCCTTGCGGACGATGGTGAGGGACATCACTGCACTCTCACTCTCGGGTCGATGAAGCTGTAGGACACATCCACCGCGAGGTTGATCAGCGCGTACGCGATCGCGATGAAGATGATGAATCCCTGGAGCACGGGGAAGTCCCTCGTGAAGATGGCTCGCGCGAGGAACGAGCCGATCCCGGGGAAGGCGAACACGGTCTCGGTGAGCACCGCGCCCGAGATCAGCAGACCGGTCTGGAGGCCGATCGTGGTGATCACCGGGAGCATCGCGTTGCGCAGGATGAAGCGACTGCGCAGCGTCGACGACCCGACGCCCTTCGCCCGTCCGGTGCGGACGTAGTCCGCGTTCTGCACCTCGAGGACGCTCGCCCTCGTGATGCGGACGATGATGGCGAGCGGGATCGTGCCGAGGGCGAGCGCGGGAAGGATGAGATGCAGGATCGCATCCCACGACGCGTCGAACTCGCCGGTGATGATGCCGTCCCATACGTAGAACCCGGTCGGATGCGTGGCATCTATTCGAGGGTTCTGCCGGCCGTCGGACGGCAGCCAGCCCAGCTGCACCGCGAAGACGTACTTCAGGATGAAGGCGAGGAAGAACACCGGGATCGTGATGCCGACGAGGCTCAGCACGACCGACGCATGGTCGGTGAGCTTGCCGTGCCGGCGAGCGGCCCAGTACCCGAGCGGGATGCCGACGCCGACGGCGAAGATGAGCGCCACGACGCTCAGCTCGAAGGTCGCCGGGAAGCGTCGGAAGAACTCCTCCACGACGGGACGGTTGGTCTGGATCGAGGTGCCGAAGTCTCCCTGGAGGAGGCGTCCGATCCAGATGAAGTACTGCTCGAGCAGCGGCCTGTCGAAGCCGTACAGCTCGTTGACTCTGGCGACGGCCTCTGGCGTCGCCTTCTCACCGAGAAGGGCGACCGCGGGGCCGCCGGGGAGGGCCCTGACCCAGGCGAACAGCAGGATGCTGAGGCCGATCAGAGTGGGGACGAGGAAAAGCAGTCGCCTGCCGATGGTGCGCAGCAAAGAGATCTCCGATGATCGGAAGGTACGCCGTGTTCCGGTCCCCGCGATGCGCGGGGACCGGAACACGGCACCTCAGATGGTCAGACCTACTTGGTGAGGACGATGTCCGTGAAGACCTCGTCGTTCACCGGGCTGGCCGGGTAGCTCTTCACGCGCGGGTCGAACGCCAGGGTCGGCGCCGGGTGCGCGAGCGGGACACCGGGGATGAACTGCGCGACATCCTCGTTGATCTGCTCGTACAGCGCGGTCTGCTCCTCGAGACTGGCGACGCCACGGGCCTCGGTCAGCTTCTGGAACAGGTCGGGGTTGTTGAAGCCCCACTCCGAACCCTCCTGACCGAAGAAGACGCCGACGAAGTTGTCGGTGTCGTTGTAGTCACCGGTCCAGCCGAGCAGGTGGATGCCGTGGTCCGGGGTGCCGGTGGTGCGGTCGAGGTACTCGACCCACTCCTCCGAGACCGGGGTGGTCTCGACGCCGACGTCGGCGAGCTGCGACGACAGCACGGTGAAGATCTGCTCGGGGTCGGGCATGTAGGGACGCGACACGTTGACCGGGTAGTTGAAGTCGAGCTTCAGCGGGTTGGCCTCGGTGTAGCCGGCCTCGGCGAGGAGCGACTTGGCCTTCTCGGGGTCGAAGTCGTACGTCGTGACGTCGGGGTTGTATCCGTTCACGACGGGCGGCACGAACTCGATCGCCTTCTCGGTGCCCTCCGGGAGGACCTGGCTGATCAGCGCGTCCTTGTCGATCGCATACGAGAGCGCCTCACGGACCTTCGGGTCCTGGAGCTCCGGCACGGCCTGGTTGAACGCCAGGTAGAGGATCGTGAACGGCGGGCGCGACACCATGGTGAAGCCGTCGTCTTCGAGAGCCTTGGTGTCAGCGGGTCCGACGAGGTCGTAGCCGTCGATCGAGCCGGACTCGAGCGCCTGGCGACGGGCGGTCGGGTCGTCGATGGTGCGGAAGATGATCTCGTCGACCTGGCCTGCCTCACCCCAGTAGTCGCCGTAGGCCTTGAGGGTGAGCTGCTCGCCCGGGGCCCACTCGTCGAACTGGTAGGGGCCGGTTCCGACCGGGTGCCCCATGGCGTACTCGGAGAGCTGCGGAGCCTCGGCGGAGCCGCCGACCTCGTCAGCGCCGAACTCGGCGAGCGCGGACGGGCTCTGCATGCCGAACGACGGCAGCGACAGCGAGGCGACGAATCCGGCGAACGGCTTGTTCAGCTCGATCGTGACCTTGTTGTCCCCGTCGGGGGCGCAGGACTTGTAGACGGCCTCCTCGGGGTTCGACGAGTAGCCCTTGAAGAGCTTGTTGTAGTAGTACCCGAAGGCCTCGGACGCGGCCAGGCCGGTCCAGTTGTACCAGCGGTCGAAGTTGAAGCACACGGCCTCGGCGTTGAACGGGGTGCCGTCCTGGAAGGTCACGCCCTCTTTGAGGGTGAAGGTGTGGGACATGCCGTCCTCGGACGACTCCCACGACTCGGCGAGGAGCGGTGCCGGGTCGGCGGTGCCCGGCTTCGTGCCGACGAGCCCCTCGAAGATCTGACGCGAGACACGGAACGTCTCACCGTCCTGCGCGAAGGCGGGGTCGAGGCTGGCCGGGTCGGAGGACGCGGCGAAGACGAACGTGCCGTCGACATCGCCGGAGCCCTCTGCCCCCTCATCGCCGCGGTCGCTGGCGACGCATCCCGCCAGGGTGAGAGCGGCGATCGCTGCTCCGGTGATGGCGATGAGTCCTCGCCGTCGGGTGACTGTGTGGTGCATTCTGTGACCTTCCCTGTAGGGCGCTTCTGTGCACGTCCCGGAGCCTCTTCGCTCCGGACACGGTGATGCCTCGACGCTACCCAGTGAATTCTCAGATACCAAACACCCGCAGGTTGCGATCCGGTATCGACATCTCGCGACTGGGTGTCATCCGGTAGTGTCCAGATCGTGCCCGACTCCTCCCCTCTCGTCGTCTGCTTCGGTGAGGGCATGGTCTCCCTGGTCCCCGCCCTGGCCGCCCCGCTCGAGGACAGTCGCACGTTCCACCGCTCCCTCGCCGGCGCGGAGTGGAACACCGCGATCGCGCTGGCATCGGCCGACATCCGCACCGCCGTCGTCTCGCGCGTCGGCGACGACGGATTCGGGCGATTCCTCACGGCGGAGCTGCGCCGGCACGGCGTCGACGACGCCGCGGTGGAGATCGATCCGGATGCTCCGACCGGGCTCTACGTGAAGGAGCTCGCGCCTCGACCCGACGGCGCCGTGGACGGGACGATGCACTACTACCGCGCGGGGTCCGCGGCGGCCGGCCTGTCGCCGCAGACGCTGGAGTCGCCCGCGGCATCCGCTCTTCTCGCCGAGGCCGCGCTCGTGCACACGTCCGGGATCACCCCGGCCCTCTCGCCGTCGGCGCGCGCCGCCCAGGAGTCGCTGTTCGCGGATCGCCGCCCCGACCGACTGCTCAGCTTCGACGTGAACTGGCGTCCGGCGCTGTGGCGCGGCCGCGAGGACGAAGGCACGGCTCTGATCGCCGACTTCGCGCGCCGATCCGATGTCGTCTTCTGCTCGCGGCCCGACGCCGAGGCCGTGTTCGGGGCCGGCGATCCGGATCGACTGCGCGCCCTGTTCCCGGAGCCCCGATACCTGCTGGTGACCGACCCGGGCGGCGCCGTGGCGTTCGACGGTGCCGAGCGGGCGGAGAGTCCGGCCCTCGATGTCCCGGTCGTCGAGACGATCGGCGCCGGAGACGCGTTCGCCGCCGGTTTCCTCGCCGGCATCCTGACCGGCCTCTCGCTCGCGGGCAGCCTCGCCCGCGGCCACCGCATCGCCACGCGCGCTCTCGCGAGCACTCGCGACCACGTCGACTGATCCGCCACCACCCCGGTCGTTGAGCGAGCGCCAGCGAGACGAAACGCCCTACCGCGCCGCCCGCGTCCGGGCGCTCCAGCCGATGACGGCATCCAATCCTCCTGCGATGAAGGCGGCGCGCTTCGCATGGCTCCAGCCCTGCAGCCGCTTCTCCCAGGCGAAGGCCTCGTCGATGCGGGAGAACTCTCCGCTCCATGCCAGCTCCACCGGCAGACGTCGCTTCGTGTACGCGCTCCCCATGCCCTGCTGGTGTTGGACGAGCCGCCGATCGAGGTCGCGAGTGCTCCCGACGTAGAACGTGCCATCGGAGCACCGAAGAATGTAGACGTAGCCCATGCCTGAGAACTTAGGAGCGGATGCCGACACTCAGGTCGAGCGACGAAACCGCGTTTCGTCTCGTCGCTGGCGCTCCTCGCTCAACGACCGGGGGACGTGCGACGGCGCTCCTCGCTCAACGACCGGGGGACGTGCGGCGGCGCGCCGCGGCCGCGTCGTGCGTGAGCTGGAGCGGCACGGCCACGGGCTCGCCGCGGTGCTGCACGACGCGGACGAACAGCACGTCGACCAGGGCCAACTGGGCGATGCGGCTCGACATCGCCGCCATCCGGAACGGCGACTCGTGCGCGTGAGTGAGAAGCACCACGTCGGCGACCAGGGCGAGCGACGAGTCGGCCACGCTCGTGACGGCGACGACGAGCGCGCCGGCGTCTCGCGCCACCTCGAGGGCCCGCACCGTCTCCAGGGTCTCCCCGCTGTGCGAGAACGCGATCGCGACGTCGTCGCTCGTGCGCAGCGACGCCGTGGTCACCGCCAGATGCGGATCGGGTGAGTGCGACACCGAGCAGCCGATGCGAGACAGCTTCAGCTGCAGGTCCTGCGCGGTCAGGGACGAGGCGGCCTGCCCGAACAGGTCGATGTGCCGGGCGGCGACCACGGCCCTCGCGACGCGATCGATTCCGGCCGCATCGATCGCCAGCGCGGTCTTCTCGATCGCGTCGATCTCCATCGCGGCGAGCTTCGCCGCGATGGCGGCGGGCTCGTCCTCGGGGTCGATCGTCGTGCTGTCGAGCCCGAACCGCGCCTGCTGCGCCTGGGCGAGCGTGACCGTGCGCGCGACCGCGACCCGCAGCTCCCGGTACCCGCTGTACCCCAGCGTCTGCGCGAAGCGCGCGACGGTCGACAACGACGTGCGACACAGCTTCGCGAGATCGTTGATCGCGAGATCGATCACGAGCGTCGGGTCGCCCAGGATGGTCTCCGCGACGCGCGCCTCGGCAGCGCTCAGCTTCGGCAGCGAGCGGCGCACCAGTGCGAGAACGTCGGCGTCCATCGGCGGAACCCGCCTCAGCCGGCGGCGGCGACCCTCTCGGGCGGAGCGGTGCGCCCCAACAGCGTCTCCCGGGCGATCTGTGCGCCCAGCCGGCTCGCTGCGGCGACCTCGATGGTCGGCAGGGGCAGCGGATGCCGGGCGGGCAGGCCGACGTTCACGACGACCGCGTGAGGGTCGCGCACGGCGGCGCGTTCCACGAGGGCGCGCTGCGCGGCATCCGCGTCCGGCCGGTCGATCAGGAGAACGGTGGTCCCGGTGGCTGTGGCGGCCTCGTCCAGGACCCGGTCCTGCTCGGTCACAGGATTGCTCGCGACGTCGAGGCGCACGCGGAACCCGTCCGCGGCGAGAGCACCGGACACGTAGCCGGCGGCGCTGTCGACCGCGAGCGAGGAGCGGCGGCGCGCGTCGACCACCGCGAGTCCGGATGCCGCCGTCGGCGCGTCACCGGTGAACGAGATGACGCGACGGACGATCTCGGCCGCGTCGAACTCCTCGGTCGTCTCCTGCTGCCCGTCCGCAGCGGTCCTGAGCCGGGCGGCGAGCACCGCGACCCGTCGGGCGGCTTCTTCGACGCGCTCCCGGGACAGCGACCCGTCGCGCAGAGCGGCGACGATCCCGTCACGGGCCGCGAGGAAGTCCCGCAGGTCCTGGTCGGGGAGCGCGGCGGCGCCGGGATTGGTCGGGTTGCCGATGCAGAGGAGATCCGCGCCCGCGGCGAGCGCGAGAGCGGCTCCGCCGCCGATGCCGACGGTCTCCCGGATCGCGGCCATGTCGAGGGCATCCGTGATGATCACGCCATCGAAGCCCCACTCCCGGAGCATCCCCAGCACGCGGGGGTTCAGGGTCGCCGGCGCCTCGCCCCAGGCGGGGACGACGATGTGCGCCGTCATGACGGCATCCACCCCCGCCTCGATCGCGGCGCGGAAGGGCTCGAGGTGCACGCGCTCGAACTCCTCGATGTCGAGGGATATCTCGGGCAGCGCGTGATGCGAGTCGACGTGCGTGTCGCCGTGACCCGGGAAGTGCTTGACGCACGCGGCGACCGCGCCGTCCTGGATGCCGTCGACCGTCGCGACGACGTGACGCGAGACGAGCTCCTGATCCGCACCGAAGGCGCGCACCCCGATGACCGGATTGGTCGGGTCGGTGTTGACGTCGGCGACCGGTCCGAGGATGACATTCGCCCCGATGGCGCGCACGCGCCGGGCGAGTTCCGCCCCCGTCCGCTCGGTGGCGATCAGGTCGTCGAGCAGGCCCAGCTGTGCGGCTCCGGGAACGGTCGAGCCGGAGGCGGACTCCAGCCGGGTGACGCTCCCACCCTCCTCGTCGATACCGATCAGGGCGTCGGGGTTGGCTGCGAGGATCTCGTCGCTGAGGGCGAGGAGCCCGTCGCCGACGTTCTGCCCGAAGTAGACCACACCGGCGAGACCGTCGCGCAGCTCGTCGAGGAGCCAGGCCGGAGCCGCGGTCCCGAGGAATCCGGGCCAGAGCACGCCGTTGGCGAGACGCTCGAGGTCGGAGCTCATCCCTTCACCGCCCCCGCGACCATGCCGGAGGCCAGTCGACGCTGAACGATCACGAAGAAGATCATGACAGGAACCGTGATGATCGTCGAGGCGGCCATGATGCTCCCCCAGTCGTTCGAGAACAGGCCGAAGAACGACTTCAGGCCGATCGACACCGTGTACTGGTCGGTCTCGGCGCCGAGGATCGTCATCGCGAAGATGAACTCGTTCCACGCCGTGATGAAACTGAAGATGCTGGTCGCGACGAGGCCAGGCATGACCAGGGGCAGCAGGATCGAGCGGAACATGCGCCACCAGCTCGCCCCGTCGATGTACGCGGCCTCTTCGAGCTCGACGGGCACCGCGGCGACGAAGCCGCGCAGCATCCAGATGCCGAACGCGAGAGACAGGGCGATGTAGACGATCATCAGGCCGAGGATGCTGTTCAGCAGGCCGAGGCTCTTCACCTGGAGGAAAAGCGGGATCACGAGCGCCTCGAGAGGCACCATCTGCACGACGAGGATCATCATGAGCACCGTGGTGCGGAACTTGAAGCGGAAGCGCGCCACGGCGACCGCCGCCAGCAGGCAGACGAGAGCGCTGACGAGGACGGTCACGAGGGCGACGATCGCGGAGTTGCGCAGGAAGGTGCCGAAGCCGCCCTCATTGAGCACGAACGCGAAGTTGTCGAACGTGAACTCCTGCGGCAGCAGCGACTGCCCGCCGCTGGACGCCTTCTTGTCGAAGGCGCTGGAGACCATCCAGTACACCGGGAACAGCGTGAAGATGAGGACCGCGGCGACCGCGATGCCGATGCCGATGCGGGACCGGAGCGAAGCGCGCGGGTTCACAGCTCGTCCTCCTTCATGAGGGAGCGGATGTAGACGATCGTGATGCCGATCAGGACGAGCGTCAGCAGCACCGCGAGCGCGGCACCGAAGCCATACCGGTTCTGGCCGAACGACTCGACGTACGACCAGACGCCGAGGTTGAGCACGGAGCGGTTGCCGCCCGACCCACCCGGCATCAGGTAGACCTGCGCGAACACCTTGAAGTCCCAGATGGTCGACAGGATGATCACGACCGAGAACACCGGCTTGAGGGTCGGGAAGATGATCTTCCAGAAGCGGCGCCAGGCGCCGGCGCCGTCGAGGGCTGCGGCCTCGAGCATCTCCTTCGAGACGCCGAGGAGACCCGCGAGCACCGTGATGGCGACGAACGGGAAGCCGTGGTGCACGACGTTGAGGAGCACGATCGCGTAGAACGACCACTGGTTCGTGAACCAGTTGACCGAGCCGTCCATGAGACCGAGGTCCTTGAGCACGGAGTTGAAGATGCCGCGGTCGGCATCGAAGATGAAGGTCCAGACGTAGGTGCCGGTCACGGCGGGCATCGCCCACGCGACCATGATGCAGCTCGACACGATGACGCGCCACGTGGTGCCGAGACGGGCCAGCAGCAGGGCGACGAGCGTGCCCACCGCCACGGTGACGAAGACCGCGACGGCCGCGAAGCCGACCGTGTTGGGCAGCACCACCGTCCAGAGAGTCGGGTTGGTGAGCGCCTCGGCGTAGTTCTCGAGACCGATCCAGTTGTTCTCGCCCGTGTTGATCTCGCGCAGGCCGTAGTCCTGCAGCGAGTAGATGACGACCTGGACGAGCGGCCAGAGCATGAGCACCGCGAGGATGATCAGCCCGGGAGCGAGGAGGAGCCAGGGGCGGGCCTTGAGGAGCGAGATGCCTCGCCCCTGCCGGCCGCCGCCGACCACGGAGGCGGAGGTGGACTCCGCCTTCGTGGCCGGCAGTGGCGCTTGCACCATCGACATGGAAGGGATGCTTCCTTACTGGTTGAGCAGTTCGGTCATCTCGGCGGCGGCGTCCTTCGTCGCGGTCGCGACGTCCTTCTGCCCGCTGAGGATGGCCTGGATCATGGCGTTGGTCGTCTTCTTCGCCTGGACGGCTCCGAAGTTCGGCGTGACCGGGACGGATGCTCCGCCGTCGACCATCTGCTCGGCGAACGGTGCGACGAGCGGGTCGGTCGAGGCCAGGGCCTCCTCCATCGCGGACTGGACGCCCGGGAAGTAGCCCGTCTCCTTCGACCACTGCTCGGCGAACTCACCGGTGGTCATGAGCTTGACGAACTCCCACGCGAGGTCGGCGTTCTTCGTGGTGTTGAAGACCGACAGGTGCGATCCGCCGAGCACGGACGGAGCGATGCCGCCGTCCTCGCCGGGGATGACCGCCGCGCCGATCTTGCCCTCGAGGTCGGGGTTCGCCTCGATGAGCGCCTTCGGCGTCCACGAGCCGGAGAGCATCATGGCGACGTTGCCCTGCGTGAACGCGTCGCGCAGGTCGGTCTCCTTCCAGGTGGTGGCACCGGCGGACGAGAAGCCGTGCTGCGTCGCGAGGCCCGTGTAGAACTCGATGCCGGCCTGCGACTCCTTGCTGTCGAGCTCGCTGGTCCATTCGCCGCCGTCCTGCGTGGCGATCTCTCCGCCCGCGCCCCAGACCCAGGGGTAGACCTGGAACTCGGCGTCGCCGGCGACGGGGAACGGGAGCATCTCGGGCTTCGCGGCCTTGATGGCCTCGCCTGCCGTGACGATGTCGTCCCACGTCTTCGGAGCCTCGAGACCGAGCTCCTCGAAGACGTCGGTGCGGTAGACGATCGACCGGACGCCGGCGTACCACGGCATGCCGTAGAGCTCGTCGTCATAGGTGCCGGCGACCGCGAGGCCCTCGACGAGGTCGTCGCGCAGGCCCTTCTCGGCGTCGACGTACTCGTCGAGTGGCTCGAGCGCGCCCGCGTCGGCGAACTCGGCGGTCCAGGTGGTACCGGTCTCGGCGATGTCGGGGGTCGTGCCACCGGCGATGGAGGTCACGAAGCGATCGTGGGCGTCGGCCCACTGGATCTCCTCGATGGTGACCTTCGCCCCGGTCTCCTCTTCGAAGGCCTCGGAGACCTTGTCGTAGAAGGCGGTCGCGTCGGGGTTGGTGCCCTTCATGATCCAGACGGTGAGTTCCTGGCCCTCTCCGTCGGTGCCGCCGCTCTCGGTGGCACCGCCGGCGCAGGCTGCCAGGCCGAGCGTGGCCGCGGCGCCCAGCGCCACGACCGGAAGAATGCGCTTGTGCATCAGGGATCTCCTCTTCGAAATTGCTCCTGGCGGGCATCGGATGCTCACCTGGTAGGAAAAAGTATCCACGACTAACTAATTCGCTGCAAGTTCCTCTCACAATCGTCATGCGCCCGTAACATCGGGCTTCGCTGCCGGTTCTCGGCTGCCCGTGCAGTGCCGTGGGTATGCTCGCCGGATGCCCAGACGCACTCGAGACAGCGACCGATCCCGGGACGCCCGCCACGCAGACACGCGCACCCGCGGCACCGCCTCCCGGTTCCTGAAGGTCACCGGCATCGTGGTGGCCATCGTCCTCACGTCGGCCCTGGCCGTCGCCGCATTCGTCGTCGTGGACCTGGTCAACCGCATGGGCGACGGCGCTGTGACCCTGGAGGATGCTCCGGAGGTCGAGCCGCCCACGATCGACGCCTACCCCGGCGAATTCAGCATGCTCATCGTCGGCACCGACGAATGCGGAGAGGTCTCGACGAGCCTTCTCGGCGAGCGCTGCTCGGAAGCGGACGGGGGCGTCCTGAACGACGTCAACCTGCTCGTGCACGTCTCCGCCGAGCCGCGGAACGTCACCGTCGTGTCCTTCCCCCGCGACCTCATGATGTCGACGCCGGAGTGCACCCTGACGGACGGATCGATCGCCTCGGCCACCGACTACTCCGCCATCAACGAGATCTACCAGCGCGCAGGCCTCTCCTGCGTCGCGAAGAGCGTCACCGACCTGACGGGCATCGACATCCCGTTCGCCGCCAAGATCGGTTTCGACGGCGTGATGGAGGTCACCGATGCGATCGGCGGCGTCGAGGTCTGCATCGGCGGCGAAGGCATCCGGGACGAGCAGACCGGCATCGACTGGCCCGCCGGCATGCGCTCGGTGTCGGGCATCGAGGCCCTGCAGTTCATCCGCACCCGACACGGTGTCGGCGACGGCAGCGACCTCGCACGCATCTCCAACCAGCAGCAGTACATGTCGCGACTGATCCAGAAGATCATGAGCGACGAGGTCCTCACCGATCCCGCCAAGGTGCTCGGCCTCGCGAACACCGTCGTCGACAACATCGAACCCAGCGACGAGCTCTCGAACCCCATCCGCCTGGCCCAGCTGGCCATCTCGATCAAGGACGTGCCCTTCTCGGACTTCGCATTCCTGCAGTATCCGGTCTTCGTCGACCCGGATGACGAGGACCGGCGGGTGCCCGACTATGACGCAGCCGAGACGATCTGGGCCGCACTTCGCGCCGGGCAGGCCGTGCAGATCACCGGCGACGTGACGACCAACGAGGGAGTCGAACTCGTGGACCCCGCACCGGGGACAGAAGAGGAGGCTCCGCAGACCGAGACGCCGTCGACCGACGCGCCGGCCACCGATGCTCCGGCTCCTCGGGCAGAGCTCGACCCGAGCATCTCCGGCCAGACCGCGGATCAGGAGACCTGCGCGAACGGCAGACAGAACTGACCGCCGCGCGTGCGGGCGTAGGCTCGTGCGCATGGGCAGGACGCGATCGAGGGACACCGAGCACCCTCAGGCCCGCCTCGACCATGGCGGAATCGCGCGCATCGTTCCGAGCGAGTTCACCACCGGATTCGAGCTCGTCGTCGACGAGACTCCGCAGTCGCACGTCGACCTGGACGACCCGACCCACCTGCACTTCGAGTACATCGTGCGCATGGGCGCGGTGATCGACCAGCTGCCTTCCGGCCCACTCACCGCGGTGCACCTCGGCGCGGGAGCGCTGACCATCCCCCGCTACATCGACGCCACGCGCCCCGGTTCGCGGCAGCAGGTCATCGAGCTCGAAGCACCGCTCGCGCAGCTGGTCCGCGAGCACCTGCCGCTGCCCAAGGGCGCGAGCATCCGCATCCGAATCGGAGACGCCCGCGAGGGCGTCCGCCGCCTCCCGGCCGCCCTGCAGGAGAACTGCGACCTCGTCGTCTCCGATGTCTATTCGGGTGCCCAGACGCCGGCACACCTCACCAGCATCGAGTTCTACCGCGAGCTCGCCGCTCTGCTCGCCCCTTCGGGCGTGCTGCTGGTGAACGTCGCCGACGGACCGGGCCTCGCCTTCGCCCGACGTCAGGCCGCCACGATCGCCGAGGTGCTCCCGGAGATCGGCGTCCTCGCCGACACGCAGGTGCTGAAGGGACGCCGCTTCGGGAACCTCGTGATCGCCGCGTCCGCCGCGCCGCTCCCGACCGAGTGGCTGCCGCGGATGCTGGCCGCCGGTCCCCACCCCGCCAAGATCGCGCAGGGCGCCGAGGTCGATGCCTTCGTGCAGGGCGCGCGCATCGTCACGGACGCCGACGCCGTGGCATCCCCTCGCCCCGACGCGTCGCTCTTCCTGCGCTGAGCACGCACCTCGGCGGACTTCCGGAACGGATGCCGTCGTGCGGGGCGCGCCGCCCCGGGGAGCGCGCGACGGCCAGGCAGACTGGACGGGGACGCTGCGGAAGGAGAGCAATGAGTTTCATCCAGGGATACGACCAGGAGACCCTCCGCGAGCTGGTCGACCTCGACGAGTGCGCGGCGCGCCTCGCGGAGATCGAGTCGCAGCGCAGTCTCCCCGCGCTGCTCGAGCGCGTGTGGCTGCTGAAGGTGCTCGATCGTCTCGACGAGGCACTGAAGCTGGCCGACGAGACGGTGCGGCAGGCGCGCATGGCGGGCACGCGCAAGGACGTGCTGCGGGCGCGGGTGCTGCACGCGACGATCCTCCAGTATCGGGGCGCTTATGCCGCGGCCGAGCAGGAGCTGGCGACCTGCGCCGACGAGGCGGAGGGCCAGCGCTGGGTGTCGATCGCGGCGTTCGCCCACCACCACCACGGCAAGAACGCCTACGACGCGGAGGACTACGAGACGGCGCGCGAGAGCTTCAAGCGCTCGCTGTTCCTGCGTCGGGAGTCCGGTGCGGAGGATCGCGATCTCGAGACCGCGCTGCTGGCGATCGAGGCGGCCGAGCGCCGGCGCACCTCGCAGCTCGTCGCGGGCTGAGCAGGCCTCCACCGCGATGTCCGCGGCATGGCTTAGCCTGGGCGCATGGCGGAACTCGACCGTGTGCGCATCTGGGGTGAAGCACTGATCAGGATGCATCTGGATGACACCTGGTCCTTCGGCTTCGACAACGCCAAGCGCCGTGCCGGACTGTGCGATTACACGAAGAAGCGCATCACCGTGTCGCGGTATCTCGCTGCTCGCTTCGAAGACGACGAGATCCATCAGGTGCTCCTGCACGAGGTCGCACATGCACTCGCCGGGCACACGGCGGCGCACGGTCCGGCGTGGAAGGGCGTCGCGCGCGACCTCGGCTACGTCGGCGGCACCACGCACCGCGGCGAGACGGCCGTCGAGCTCGCCCCCTGGGTCGGCCGCTGCCCCGCCGGGCACGTCACGTACCGCCATCGCCGCCCCACGAGAGCGACCTCGTGCGCGCGGTGCTCCCGCACCTTCGACCCGCGCCACGTGTTCGCCTGGACGCGCCGCGAGATCACCACGGACGCACGCCTGTCCGCGCAGATGCCGCGCTGACCCGCGGCTGCCCGCAGAACGGTCAGTCGATCGGCCCGACGGAATCCTCGACGGCTGCGGCATCCGCTTCGCCCGCGGACTGAGAGCCGCGCAGACGTCGTACGAGGGCCGCGGCCGCACGCCACCCGACGAGGAAGACGCCGAGCACGATCGTCGCGACGATGATGAACGGCACCTCGGCGGTGTCACCGGCGACGACGCGCACCAGCATCCCGCCCGCGACCGTCACCACCCACACGACCGCACCCCACATCAGGGACCACGGCCGACGGGGCCTGCCCGGCAGCAGGGCGGCCACGAGGTGCCCGATCACCAGCGCGACCAGGAACGGCCAGGCGGTCAGCAGGAATCCGGCCGGATCCTCCTGATGCGACGCGCGACCGATGGCGGCGAAGATCAGCACGAAGAGGGCGTCGACGATGACTGCGGGGAGGAACCTCATGCCACGACCCTACGTGCCGGGCACCGAGCCCTGGCGCGCCCCGCGGTCCCGGGCGGAGATCACCCCGATGGGCGGAGGATGCGACGCGGAAGCTCCTCCGATCGCCGAGAACTCCTCCCGAGGGAGGCGCGGCTGCTCACTCGAAACGCGTGAACCGTCCTTCGCGCAGCACCGGCACGGCATCGACCGCGTCGAGCACGGCCGCATCGGCCGGCGTCGTCGGCACCACGCCGGATGCCGCCATCCGCGCCGTCGACGGGACGCCGACCTCGAGCTCGCGGGCGGAGCCGCTCGCGCTGAGCAGATGACGCAGTGCGCGACGTAGGGCGCGGAATCCCTCGGCGGCGACCGCCGCGTCCGGTGCGGTGTGGTCTATGCCGAGATCCGTGAGCGCGGCGATGATCGCTCCCGCACCGAGGTGGTCCTCGACCGCGAACCGCGGTCGCCCTACCTCGTCCCACTCCCCGGCCGCGATGACGGCGACCGACGTCCGCGCCTGCCGGCGCTCCTGCACCGTCTGCACCGCGCGCGCCACGGCCGACGCGTTGCGGATGCCGCCGACGAGCACGGTGGCCTCGGCACAGGCGGCCGTCGCGACGGCCGCGCCGTTGGTCGACCACTCCACCGCGTCCGCCAGGTCGATCTCGCTGCCCGCGGCGATGGCATCCGTCACCGTCGAGGAGAACCGCAGCACGTCGACGACCACGACGATGTCGGCCGGTGCCAGACGGGCGAGGCCCGCGGTCCCCCAGTCGAGACGGACCTGATACGTGGACTGATCGAACGGCGACGGCATCCGTCCAGCCTAGAGGCGTCAGTCGGCGGCGAGCGCCTCGACCGGGGCCACTCGGGTCGCGAGTCGCGTGGGCGTCGCCGCCGCCACGAGAGTGAGCACGGCGGTGGCCACGACGATGATCGCCACCGGGATCCAGGGGATCTGCGGTGCGACGAGTCCGGCCGGCGTGAACTCCGGCAGGGTCGGCACCGAGCCGAGCAGCGACTGCGCCGCGATCCACCCGTAGACGACGCCCAGGACGAGCCCGGTCAGAGTCGCGGTGACCGTGATGTGCGTCGCCTCGAGCAGCACCATCGTCCGCACCTGGGCGTTGGACAGGCCGATCGACCGCAGGAGTCCGAGCTCCCGGCGACGCTGCACCACGCCGATCGTGAGGAGATTGACGAGTCCGACGGCGGCGATCACCGCCGAGACGGCGACGAGCACCATCATGATCGAGGCGAAGGCGTCGAACGGGGCGAAGAACTCCTCCGGGATCTCGCCCGTCACCTGGCTCATCATGAGACGCTTCGCGGACTCCAGCGCGACGGCGAACATCGTCACCAGCGTCACGCCCATGACCACGCCGATCGCCATGCGCGAGGAGCGCTCCGGATACCGCAGCGCGTTCTCCGCGGCGAGACGGGCGGTCGCGCTCGACCCGAACAGGCGCCCGACCAG
The DNA here is from genome assembly GCF_040267695.1 of Microbacterium sp. A8/3-1. Taxonomy (NCBI): domain Bacteria; kingdom Bacillati; phylum Actinomycetota; class Actinomycetes; order Micrococcales; family Microbacteriaceae; genus Microbacterium; species Microbacterium sp. A8/3-1. Next base: position 1,848,620 of record NZ_CP158357.1, read on the forward strand.
ACGCAGCACCGGCGGCATGAACATCACGGCCCCGAGGACGAGTCCGGTGAAGGAGAGGATGCCGCCGAGGAACGCCACGACGACGCCGAGAGGACTCACCAACCCGATCACCACACCGGCGGCGAGCAGCACGGCACCGGTGATCACCAGGATCCAGGACCCGATGTGCCGACCCGCCTTTCCGGAGACCTCGTCGTGCGTGCGCTCCACCGAGCCGCCGAGCGCCTGCAGCGGCGTCACCGAGAGCACCCGGCGCGAGCCCGCCCATGCGGCCGCCCACGTGGTGAGCGCGACGCCGATCACCGGCAGCGCGATGAACGGCTGCGCGAGTGAGAAGCCGGTGGGATCGTTGTCGAGGAACTGCGCGCCGATGTGCACTCCCACCGCCGCCAGCACGAGTCCCGCGAGCAGGCCGATGCCGGCGCCGAGCACGCCGACGATGAAGCCCTGTCTGCCGACCTGCGCCCGCTGCGAGCGTGCGGTCGCGCCGATCAGGCGCATCAGCGCGATCTGCCGGGTGCGGCCGGCGATGATGGTCGCGAACGTGTTCGCGGTGACGATCGCGGCGACGTACATCGCGACCGCGGTCAGCAGCACCGACAGCAACGCCACGATGAACGCGAGCGTGCCGCTGTCGCCGATGAACGGATCGGCCTGCAGCACCGCGCCGATGTACGCCGTGACCTCGACGAGGATCACGCCGAACGCCGCCGACAGGGCGGCCACGAGGATGCTCGCTCCCATCCCCCGGTCGCGGAGCCAGCCCAGGCGAGGGCCGGTCGCTGCCGTCTCGGGGACGACGGTCGCCACGGCGGTCATGCCGCCACCTCGGCGGCGAGCATGTAGGCGGAGATCTCCTCGGCGGTCTGCCGCGGGTGGTCGGCGACGATCCGGCCGTCGCCCAGATAGAGGACGCGGTCGGCGTGACTCGCGGCGATCGCGTCATGCGTGACCATGGCGATCGACTGGCCGTGCTCGCGACTGGCCGAGGCGAGCAGCTGCAGCACCTCGCGCCCGGTCTTCGAGTCGAGATTGCCGGTCGGCTCATCGGCGAAGACGAGGTCGGGGGCCGTGGCGAGCGCCCGCGCGATCGCAACGCGCTGCTGCTGTCCGCCGGAGAGCTGATGCGGTCGGTGGTTCAGGCGGGAGCCGAGTCCGAGCGAGTCGATGAGCCCGTCGATACGCGCCCGTTCGATCGCACTCGGACGGCGCCCGTCGAGCTCGAACGGCAGCATGATGTTGCCCAGCGCGTCGAGCGTCGGCACGAGGTTGAAGGCCTGGAAGATGAACCCCACGCGTCGGCGGCGCAGGATCGTGAGCTCGAGGTCGCCGAGGCCCGTGATGTCGGTGTCTCCGATCCAGGCTCGTCCTTCGCTGGGGCTGTCGAGCCCCGCCATGATGTGCATGAGCGTGGACTTGCCCGAGCCGGACGGGCCCATGATGGCGGTGAACTGGCCCCGGCGGATGCCGACGCTCACATCGTCGAGCGCGCGGACCGTCCCCTCACCGGAGCCGTAGGTCTTCTTCAGGTGCTGGACGCGGGCGGCGAGCCCGAGGTCGGTGGTCGTGATCTCCATGACACCGACGCTATTTTCCGCGGCCGTCCCGGCGCGTCGCCCGGAGGAGGCATCCGCGTACATCGGAAGGATGATCGTCGGGCGAGGAAGAGCGGATGCCGTTCAGGCGAGGCCGTGCTCGAAGGCGAACACGACGAGCTGCACCCGATCGCGCAGCGCGAGCTTGGTGAGGATGCGGCTGATGTGCGTCTTCACCGTGGCCTCGCTGAGGTACTCGCGCCCGGCGATCTCCGCGTTCGACAGGCCCCGCGCGGCGAGCGCGAAGATCTCCCTCTCGCGGTCGGTGAGGTCGGCGAACTGCGGGGGCACCGGTTTGGGTGCTTCCGCGAAGTGCTCGAACAGATCGCGCGTGGCGGATGCCGCGATGACGCTGGACCCGGCGTGCACCGTGCGGATCGCGGCGAGCAGGAACTCCGGGTCGGCGTCCTTGAGCAGGAAGCCGCTCGCTCCCTGCCGGATCGCCCGGGCCGCCGCCTCGTCGAGGTCGAACGTCGTGAGCATGACGATGCGCGGTGGCTCCGGACGCGCGAGGATCTCCGCGGTCGCGGTGAGTCCGTCCATGACCGGCATCCGGATGTCCATCAGCACGACGTCGGGGCGGCTCGTGCGCACGACCTCGAGCGCCTCCTGGCCGTTGCCCGCCTCGCCGACCACCTCGAGGTCGGGTTGCGACGCGACGAGCATGCGGATGCCGGCGCGGAACAGCGCCTGATCGTCGACGAGGACGACTCTGATCATGCCTGCTCTCCTCCCTGGCCGATCGGGAGCGAGCCGTGGACGACGAACTGCGCCCCTCGGCGTTCGGCTTGCAGACTACCGCCGACCAGCTGCGCCCGTTCGCGCATGCCGATGAGCCCGTGCCCGCCGGGAGCCGTCGACGCTCCGCCGGACACAGTGTTGCGCACCTCGATGTCGACGCGCTCGGGAAGCCAGGCCAGGTGCACGTGGACGGTGCCGTCGCCGTGGCGGATCGCGTTCGTGAGCGCCTCCTGGAGGATGCGGTACACCGCCAGCTGGATCGATCCCGGCGGCTCGCCCGGAGGCATCGGATCGACCGTGACGAGGGGCTCGACGCCGGCCTGGCGCACCTGCGCGAACAGCGCCTCGAGGTCCGCGAGCGTCGGCTGCGGTCCGTCGCCCTGACGGTGACGGAGCTGCGTGAGCAGCATCCGCACGTCGCTCAGCGCGCCGCGGGCCGTCGAGGCGATCGTGCCGAGCGCCTCGGTGGCCATCTCGGGCTTCGTCGCGGCCGCGTATCGGGCCCCGTCGGCCTGCGCGATGACGACCGCCAGCGAGTGGGCGACGATGTCGTGCATGTCGCGCGCGATGCGCACACGCTCCTGCTCCTCGGCGGCGAGCGACTCCGCCTGCAGCTGTGCGGAGCGGGTGCGCCGGGCACGCAGCACGACACGCCAGAGCAGACCGCAGACCCACGCGAATCCCAGGGCCAGCACCGAGACGATCAGGAGCAGCGTTCCCGCGGTGACCTTCTCCCAGCCGGTGCCGGGGCCGAGGGCGACGCCGTTCACGAAGACCATGTACAGCGCGGCGATGAGCCCGCCGACCAGCGCCGATCCGAACCCCCACCAGAGCACCCGCCTGGTCCCCCAGGCGGACGTCGCGTACAGCACGAGCAGGATCGCGAAGTCGATCGGCAGCGGGCCGAAGCCCGCCAGCATCTGCACGGCCGCACCCGCCCAGGCGGCGGCGAGCGCGAGTCCCGGGGCGAGTCGGCCGATCGCGACGCCGCCGAACATCAGGAAGCCCGCGACGGCCACGGCTGCGACCGCCACGCCGTTGATGGCCTGGTTCCCCGTGCCGGGGCCGTAGAACACGACCGACATCGGCGTCAGGACGAGGAAGAGCAGCGCCGCCCCGACGATGTCGAGGATCAGCGCCGTGCGGGAGAGCGGGCGGATCACTCCCCCACGCTACGCGAGCGCCTCAGCGCCGGCATCCGCCTCGAGATGTATCCGTGCGCCTACGCGCGGGCGAGGATCTCGCCGTGCGGAACCAGGTACCACCCGTCGCCGTCATCGGCCCAGCGCTTCCAGGCAACGCTGATGTCGCGGAGGTCGTCGGGGGTCGCCATCCCGCTGTCGACGAGCTGGCGCGCGAGGGCGGACTCGAGGATCCGATCGGCCCACATCCCGCCCCACCACGCGCGTTCGGCAGGTGACGCGTAGCACCAGGTGGATGCCGTCGCCGTGACGTCCTCGAACCCGGCGGCGCGCGCCCAGGACAGCAGGCGGCGACCGGCATCCGGCTCCCCGCCGTTCGCACGGGCGGCCTCGCGGTACAGCGCGAGCCAGCGGTCGAGCTCGGGCAGCACGGGGAACGACAGGAAACCGGCGTAGTCGGCGTCGCGCGCCGCGACGATGCCACCGGGGACGGTGACGCGACGCATCTCGCGGAGCGCCTGCACCGGATCGCCGACATGCTGCAGCACCTGATGCGCGTGCACGACGTCGAAGGAGTCGTCCGGGAAGCTCAGCGCGTGGACGTCCTCGACCGAGAAGTCGAGATTCGTGAGGCCGCGCTCGGCGGCGAGGCCCTGCGACAGAGACAGCGCGGACTCATCGATCTCCGTGGCCGTGACATGGGCGACCACGCTCGCGAAGTCGACCGTGATCGAGCCGGGGCCCGCGCCGACGTCGAGGAGGCGGTTCGTCGCCTCGAGGTGCGGGCGGAGATAGGCCGCAGAGTTCGCGATGTTCCGGATGTTGTGAGAGCGCAGGACGGATTCATGATGTCCGTGGGTGTACAAGGCCATACGGCTCAGTCTGGCAGGTGCGCCCGCACCGCTTCGGCGATCTCGGATGCCGACGACGTTGTCGCGTCGATCATCTGCTCTCCGGCACGCACCGGCGTCTGCCGCTGCCGCACGCCATGGGCGACGGCGAGGTCGACCGCCTCGGGCGCTCCGTCGAGCAGATCGTCTCCGATGATCCGCGGACCCTCGCCCGTGGTTCTCCGGACGGCTCGCGCGCGCAGGGTCTCGGGGTCCGCGTCGAGCCGGAAGAAGCGGAGATCCGCGTGGGGGAAGGCCTGGCCGACCTCCGCGGGGTCGATCTCGAACGGCGCCGTCACGACGAGGGTCTGCGCCCCCACGCCGGCGAACAGCCCCTGCATCTCCGCGGTGTTCCGCGTTCCGACCGCGCGATGCGCATTCCACGCGAAGCCGAGCTGGGCGACGTCGACGAACCCCGTCCGCAGTCCCTCCGCCCATCGCGCGCTCGCCATCTCCCAGGCGACGCTCGAGGCGCCGGAGCACCGCGGCCCCGTGATCCAGATCACCCGACCCGTCACGTCGTCCTCCGTGCTCGCGGGTGCGGGCACGGGGGCCACCGTCGTCGCCGCAGTCGCGGCATCCGTCCGCCATCGGGCGAGCACGGTGCGCACGGTGTCGTCGACGGCGCTCCCGTCAGTGTCGACCTTCGCCCAAGACGGATGCGCCGTCGCGGACTCCGCCGTTCCGATCGCGACCACCTCGTCGACCTGCCCCTGCGGCCAGCCACGCGGAGCGAGACGCTCCCGCCTCGTCACCTCCTCCGCGTCCAGCCACAGCGAGACCGTCGGGTGCCCGTTCGCCCGGGGCGGGTCCGCCGGATCAGCGACGCCCGAGACGACGAGCCGCTCGACGCGGGCTTCCGCGAAACGTGCAGCGACGCGCTGGAGCGCCGCCTCCTTGAGATCCCAGCGGTCCGGATCGTCGGGTGGAGCGGGGTAGCACATCCCGAGCTGGTCGATGTCGACGTATCCGACGCGCTCGCCGTCGGCCGCCAATCCCCGGGCGACCGCCCAGGCGACGGTGCTCTTGCCCACACCGGGCACTCCGGCCAGTCGCAGCACGTCCATCCGACGAGTCTGGCAGGCCGCGCGTCAGTGGAGCTCGACGACCGCGCGCCGGATCGCCTCGCGGTCCGGCTTGCCGGAGGAGAGCACCTCCAGCTCGTCGACCACGATCAGCCGGGCCGGCCTCGCGTGCTTTCCGAGTTCGTCGCCCACGGCGTCGCGGGCATGCGCGAGCTGCTCCCCCTCGCTCCGCCGCAGGACCTCGCCGCGCGCGACGACGATCACCGACGCCTCTCCCCAGCGCGCATCCTCGACGCCGACGACGACAGCCTGGTGGAGGCCGGGGACTCGCCGCACGATCCGCTCGACGCGGTCGAGGGAGATGTTGATCCCGCCCGACACGATGACGTTGTCGGCGCGACCGTGCACGCGCACGACGCCGTCCTCCACGAGCCCGAGATCGCCGGTGCGGTACCAGCGGATGCCGTGCTCGTCGCGCACGAACGTCCGTGCGGTCAGCGTCCCGTCGCCGAGATAGCCCTCGGCGAGCATCGGACCTGCGATCCGCAGTTCTCCGTCGACCGCACGCACCGTGACCGTCTCGAGCGGCACACCGTCGTACACGCAGCCGCCGCTCGTCTCGGTCGAGCCGTAGGTGCGCACGAGGCGGACGCCGAGATCGGCCGCGCGTTCGCGGAGCGGTTCGGGCAGCGACTGGCCGCCGACGAGGATCGCCCGGTAAGCCTGCAGGGCGGCGCGCACGGTGGTGTCGTCGGACGCGTCGAGCAGTGTCGCGACCTGGGCGGGCACGAGGGACGTGAACAGGTCGGGTATCCCGGCGCCCGCCCCGGGAGCCGGACGCAGCATCGAGAGGGTGGCCTCGGCGAAGGAGTTCGGTGAGAAGCGCCCGTCGATCACCGCCGGCTCCGTGCCGGCCAGGATCGAGCGCACCAGCACCTGGAGCCCCGCGACGTAGCCCGCGGGCAGCGCGAGCAGCCACCGCCCGCTGCCGATGCGGATCGCTGTCGCCTCGGCGCTCGCCCGCAGCGCCTCCGCGCTCAGGGAGACGCGCTTCGGGATGCCGCTCGAACCCGAGGTCGCGATGACCGCCGCGATGCCCTCCGGCACTTCCTCGGGCGCGCCGGCGAGCATCCCGAATCCCAGAGCCGGTCCGTCGTCGAGAGCACGCCGCAGCGCGTCGCGGAGCTGCGCCGGATCTTCGGCGTCGGTCGCGATCAGGGCGGTCATGGCGTGTCCGCCGGCCTCAGTAGTGCCAGGGGAACGAGGACCAGTCGGGGTCGCGCTTCTCGAGGAAGGAGTCCCGTCCCTCGACGGCCTCGTCGGTGCCGTAGGCCAGGCGCGTCGCCTCACCCGCGAAGACCTGCTGCCCGACCAGCCCGTCGTCGACCGCGTTGAACGCGAACTTCAGCATCCGGATCGCGGTGGGCGACTTGGTCAGCACGGTGCGCGCCATCTTCAGCGCCTCCTGCTCGAGCTCGGCATGCGGCACGACGCGGTTCACGGCACCGGCCTCATAGGCGCGCTGCGCGGAGTACTCCTCGGCCAGGAAGAACACCTCCCGCGCGAACTTCTGCCCGGTCTGGCGGGCCATGTAGGCGGAGCCGTATCCGGCGTCGAAGCTGCCGACGTCGGCATCCGTCTGCTTGAAACGTCCGTGCTCGGCGGAGGCGATCGTCAGGTCGCACACCACGTGCAGCGAGTGCCCGCCGCCGGCAGCCCATCCCGGGACGACGGCGATGACGACCTTCGGCATGAAGCGGATGAGACGCTGCACCTCGAGGATGTGCAGCCGTCCGACCCGGGCGGACGCGTCCTGGGTCCCCGAGCCGGTCGAAGGGTCGGAGTCGGAGTACTTGTATCCGTCCCGACCGCGGATGCGCTGGTCGCCGCCGGAGCAGAACGCCCAGCCGCCGTCCTTCGGGCTCGGGCCGTTGCCGGTCAGCAGCACCGCGCCGATGCGAGGGTCCTGACGGGCGATGTCGAGCGCGCGGTACAGCTCGTCGACCGTATGCGGGCGGAAGGCGTTGCGCACCTCCGGCCGGTGGAAGGCGATGCGGGCGACACCGCCGTCGTGCGTCACGTGCGCGGTGATGTCGGTGTAGTCCTCGGCTCCGGGCGCGAGCACCCATTCGGCGGGGTCGAACAGGTCGGAGACGAATGCGGTGGTCACGGCATCCAGCCTATTCCCCGCCTCCCGGAGAACGACGGAACGCCGCCTTCCCGAGGAAGGCGGCGTTCCGTGCGCGGATGCTGTCAGCTCCGGCGAGCGCGGAAGGTCTTCAGCCACCCGTCGATGATGTCCCATACGACGATGCCGATCGTCACGACCCCGAGGACGACGCTGACCACGCGGAGCACCCCGCCCTGCTCGGCAGCACCGGCGTTCGCGTTCGCGAGGTCGTCGGCATGGTTCGTCGACAGGTAGTCGAGGAACTCGGAGTTGACGAGCTGACCGCTGGCGAGCAGGTACAGCGCGGGGACGGCGAAGGCGATCGCCAGCACGGTGTTGGTCACCGCGAACCCGGCGTTCCAGCGTCCGGCGCGGTAGACGCCGATCGCGAGCAGCAGCTCGGCCGCCATCAGGACGAGCAGCGCTGTCATCCACCAGGGCCAGAGCTCCGGGTTCAGGATGGGCAGCGCGTCGCCGTCGATGCGGACGAAGCCGCGCAGCGCATCCCACAGGATCGCGGCGCCGGCGAGGACGAGGAAGATGATCGAGCCGATCATCTCCGAGAATCCCGCGCGGGTGTCGTAGATCTCCGGCAGCTGGTCGACGGTCCATCCGGTCTCCGGTACCGGCACGGTCCGCTCCAGGATGGCGAAGACGAGCGTGGTCCAGAAGCCCACGTTGACGATCACCTGGATGATGACGACGACCACCGCGCCGATGGTCTCACCGATCGTGGCGAACTCGAGGATCTTCGCGATCGTGACGCCGAACGCGGCGCAGGCCGGCACGATCCACAGGAGCAGCTTCAGCAGCCGCCACCAGACCAGGAAGTAGCGCGGCCCGATCAGGTGCAGCGGGCGATCGGCGTAGCCGGCCGCGAGGACGCCGGGGTCGCCCAGCTCGGTGAGCACAGCGCGCTCCGCGGTCTCCCGAGGCTCGCCCTGCTCGACGCGAGCCTCGACCGCATCGGCGATCGACCCCTCGAGCTCGGCGCGCACATCGGCCTGTGCCGTCGCGGGGAGGCTGCGGATCGTTGCGGTGATGTACCGCTCCGTGAGGGTGGTCTTCGTAGGCATGTCAGTGCTCCTCTGAGGTGAGGGATGCGATCGCCGTCGTGAGGGATCGCCATTCGTCGGTGAGGGTGTCGGCCAGGCGGATGCCGGCCTCCGAGGTGCGGTAGAACTTGCGGGGCCGGGCCTCGTCGGTGTTCCACTCGCTCGTGAGGTACTCCTGCTTCTCCAGTCGGCGGAGCAGCGGATACAGCGTGTTCGCGTCGGTGGCGAAGCCGCGGCGCTCGAGCTCCTCGAGAAGCCCGTAGCCGTAGCCCGCCGACCGCAGCAGCTGCAGGCAGGCGAGCACGATGGTGCCGCGTCGCAGCTCCTGCAGGTGTGTGTCGAGCGTCTCGTTCATGAATCACACGTTACTGTGCGTCACACACCATTGTCAATCACACATTGCTGCGCGTCGTTCCCGTGGCGAACGTGGCGGCTGCAACGTCCTTCAACCCGCCACACCTGCCACGGGAGCGGCAGAAGCAGACCCGCGGGGCACAATGGGGACATGCTCCCCCCGCTCGCAGACCTCCTCGCCTCCGCCCGCGTCGTCGCGCTCCCGATGCACACCCGCTTCCGCGGCGTCGACACGCGCGAGGCCCTGCTCTTCGAGGGGCCGGAAGGGTGGGCGGAGTTCTCCCCCTTCGCGGAGTACGACGATGCCGAGGCCGCGACCTGGCTCGCCGGCGCCATCGACTTCGGCTGGCAGCCGCAGCCCGCGCCGCTGCGCGATCGGATCCCCGTGAACGCGACGATCCCCGCGATCCCGGCGGAGCGCGTCGCCGAGGTGCTCGCCCGCTTCTCCGGATGCCGGACCGCCAAGGTGAAGGTCGCCGAGCCGGGACAGACGCTCTCGGACGACATCGCCCGCGTGCGTGCCGTGCGCGAGGCCATGGGACCGGAGGGCCGCATCCGCGTCGACGCGAACGGCATGTGGAACGTCGACGAGGCCGAGCACGCCGTCCACGCCTTGAACGAGTTCGACCTCGAGTACGTGGAGCAGCCGTGCGCGTCGGTGCCGGAACTGGCCGACCTGCGCCGGCGAGTGAAGTACATGGGCATCCCGGTCGCCGCGGACGAGAGCGTGCGCAAGTCGTCCGATCCCCTCGCCGTGGCCCGCGCCCGCGCTGCCGACGTGCTCGTGATCAAAGCCCAGCCGCTGGGCGGCGTCACCCACGCCCTGCAGATCGTCACGGCCGCCGGGCTCCCGGCCGTCGTCTCGAGCGCTCTCGACACCGCGATCGGTCTGTCCCAGGGGGCGGCGCTCGCCGCCGCTCTCCCGAACCTGGACTACGACTGCGGCCTCGGCACCGCCTCGCTCTTCCTCGACGACGTCGCGGAACTGCGCCCGGTGGACGGCTCGATCGCCGTCGGCAGGGTCGCACCCGACGACGGAGCGCTCGCTCGCCTCGCCGCCTCCGACGAACGGCGCGACTGGTGGCTGCAGCGACTCGGCCGCTGCCACGAGCTGCTCACCTCGGCCTGAGCCGACTCAGTCGATGCGGCGCTCGTCCACGACGAGCAGCTGGACCAGGCGGCCGAGCTCTTCGCTGCCGGAGTGACGCAGCCGCTCGTCATCCTGACCGGCCATCGCCCCGCGAACGGTCATCCCCTCCCAGACGATCATGAGCATGCGGGCAGCGACGTCGGCCGGCAGCCGCAGCTTCAGCCGCCCCGCCGCGACGATGTCCTCGACGATCTGCGCGATACTCGCGACCATCTCGCGCTCCTGCGCCAGGTAGGCGATGCCGAACTGCTCGTCGCGCAGGGCGCGGATGCGGATCTCGCTCATCAGCATCACTCCGAGGCGATCATCGCCCCCGAGTTCCATCACCTGCTGCACGAGATCGATGGGATCGCAGCCTTCGGCGAGCGCCCCCTCGGCGGTCATCTCCTCGACCCTCGTGCGCACGGCGCTGACGCGCACCTCGGCGACGCTGGCCGTGAGCATCAGGAAGAGCTCGTCCTTCGATTCGAAGTTCGAGTAGAACGCTCCGCGGGTGAAGCCGGCGCGCTCGCACACGGCTTCGACGGAAGCGCCGTCGAGTCCGACCTCGGCGAAGACCTGTGCCGCCGCCTCGAGGAGCCGGGCTCGCGTGTTCTCCCGACTGCGGGTTGCGGGTGTCGTCATCGAAACCTCCTGACCCTTCACTCTCGCATGATTCACACCCCGCACACAGACTCTGGCGGGCGGTTCACTTTACGATACATCTATGTATTGAATACACCTGTGTATCCAATCGGCATCTCTCGGAGGAACGCGTGTCCACTCTCCTGTCCTCGCTCGGCCGCTGGTCCTACCGGCACCCGTGGCGGGTCCTCGTCTCCTGGCTCCTCGCGCTCGGCATCGCCGGAGCGGGCGCCCTCGTCCTCGGCGCGGGGACGGACAACTCGTTCTCGATCCCCGGCACCGAGTCGCAGGCGGGACTCGAGCAGCTCTCGCGGTCGTTCCCCCAGGTGAGCGGCACCAGCGCGCAGATCATCGTCGTCGCCGCCGACGGCGACAAGGTCACCGACGACGACTACCGCGACGAGATCGAGCAGTCGATCGGCGAACTGGAGGACCTCGACGGCGTGCTCGCCGCGAACTCGCCGTATGACGAGATGGTCAGCGGCATGATCAACGACGAGGAGACGGCGGCGATCGTACGGCTGCAGTTCGACGGCGAGTCGACCGACGTCTCCGATGAGACGAAGGATGCGCTGCGTTCCGTGTCCGACGATCTCGGCGCCGAGCTCCCCGACGGTGCACAGACCGCGCTCGGCGGCGACCTCTTCGCCACATCGATCCCCGGCCTGACGCTCACCGAGGCGGTCGGACTGCTGATCGCCCTGCTCGTGCTGATCGTGACGTTCCGCTCCTTCGTCGTCGCCGGCCTCCCCCTCCTCACCGCGGTCCTCGGCGTCGGCATCTCGATGGCCGGCATCTTCGCGGCGACCGCGTTCGCCACCGTCTCCTCCACCACCCCTCTCCTCGCGCTCATGCTCGGCCTGGCGGTCGGCATCGACTATGCGCTGTTCATCATGGCCCGGCATCAGGACCAGGTGCGGGAAGGAGTCGATCCCGAGGAATCCGCGGCCCGAGCCGTCGGTACGGCCGGATCCGCCGTCGTGTTCGCGGGCGTCACGGTGCTCATCGCCCTGATCGGCCTCGGCTTCGCCGGCATCCCGTTCCTCACCACCATGGGCATCGCGGCATCCGTCGCCGTCGCCATCGCGGTCGCGATCGCCGTGACCCTCACCCCCGCGCTGCTCGGCTTCATGAAGGGCAAGGTGGTCGGCCGTCCTCGTCGCGAACTCAAGCCCAAGAAGGGCCAGAAGGTCGCCACACCGCGTCGCGGGTTCAGCGACCGCTGGGTCGGCGGCGTCACCAAGCATCCCGTCCTGGTCTCCGCCGCCGTGGTGATCGGCCTTGGGGTCGTGGCCGTGCCCGCGCTGAGCCTGAACCTCGCGCTGCCCAACGCCGGCGTGCTGCCGAAGGACTCCGAGGCGCGCCAGAGCTACGATCTCGTCGGCGAGGAGTTCGGGCCCGGATTCAACGGCCCCCTGATCCTCACCGGGACCATCGTCACCTCCACCGATCCGCTCACGCTCATGGAGGATCTCGGAGACGCCGTCGCCGACATCCCCGGCGTGAAGGAGGTCGCCCTCGCGACCCCCAATGAGACCGCCGACACGGGCATCGTGCAGATCATCCCCGAGACCGCACCCGACGACCCCGCGACCGCGGATCTCGTCCGCGAAATCCGGTCGCACCACGACGAGTGGCTCGACGAGTTCGGCATCGATCTGAAGGTCACCGGCTTCACGGCCGTCGGCATCGACATCTCCGATCAGCTCGGCAACGCGCTCCTGCCGTTCGGCATCTTCGTGATCGGGCTCTCGCTGATCCTGCTCACGATCGTGTTCCGCTCGCTCTGGGTGCCGATCACGGCCGCACTCGGCTACCTCCTCTCGATCGTCGCGGCATTCGGCGTCGTCGGCGCGGTCTTCGAGTGGGGCTGGTTCGCCGACGCCCTGCACGTCGCCAAGGTCGGCCCCATCATCAGCTTCATGCCGATCATCCTGATGGGCGTGCTCTTCGGCCTGGCGATGGACTACCAGGTGTTCCTCGTCTCCCGCATGCGCGAGGACTTCGTCCACGACAAGGCCCTTCGACAGGCTCAGGGACCCAAGGGTATCGACCGCGCGACCCGTCGAGCCGCCGCACTCCGCGCGGTACGCAGCGGGTTCACCGGGTCGGCGAAGGTCGTCACCGCCGCAGGACTCATCATGTTCGCGGTCTTCGTGGCGTTCGTCCCCGAGGGCGACTCCTCGCTCAAGCCCATCGCCCTCGGTCTCGCCGCCGGCATCGCGATCGACGCCTTCCTCGTGCGCATGACCCTGATCCCCGCGCTGATGGCCATCCTCGGCGAGCGCGCCTGGGAGATCCCGTCGTGGCTGGAGAAGATCCTGCCCCGCGTCGACATCGAGGGTGAAGCCGTCGAGCGGGAGCGTCACCTGGCCGAGTGGCCCGGCGACGGCTCCGTCGTGGCAGCGGACGACCTGGTGATCAGCGCGGACGCACCGGTCGTCGAAGGCCTCTCCGTACGGATCCTCGAGGGCGGCGCCGTGATCGCGACCGGAAGCGACGCGCGCACCCGCCGCGCACTGGCGCTCACGATCGCCGGCCGCATCGCTCCGAGCGACGGGCGCCTCCGGGTCGCCGGCCACCTGCTCCCCGGCCGCGCGGCCTGGGTGCGCTCGCACGTCGGATGCGTGCTCGTCGACGATGCGGATGCCGCGCTCGCCGATCTCGCCGAAGCCCTGCGGGGCACCTCTGCGGTCGTCGTGATCGACGGGCTCGACCGTCTGAGCGGCGGTCAGCGCGACCAGGCGGAGGCGATGCTGCGGGATGCCGCGGCCTCCCGCCCGGTCGCCGTCTTCGCCACCGCAGCCGATGCCGCATCGGCTCGCACCACTCTCGCCGAGGCCGGATGGCCCGCCGCCGAGACTCTCGACACGCGCGCTCCGCGCCGAATCGCCGCAGAATCCACCGAGGTGACCGCATGACACTCCCCATCGAGCGCGCCCGCTCCCGCAAGCCGGTCACCTGGTTGACCATCCTCGGCGTCCTGCTGCTGCCGGCGGCCGTCGGCGGCATCCTCGTCGCGGCGCTGCAGAATCCGACCGAGCGCCTCGACTCCATGACGGCCGCGATCGTGAACCTCGATGAGCCGGTCACGATCGACGACCAGGTCACCCCTCTCGGGCGCCAGCTGGCCTCGGGACTCGTCGAGGGCTCGGACGAGCTGGACTCCAACCTCACCTGGGTGATCTCGAACGAGGACGACGCGAAGGAAGGGCTGGCCGACGGCACCTACCAGGCCGTCATCACCATCCCCGAGAAGTTCTCGGCCGCGGCGACCTCGGCCGGCCAGGCGGTCGCCGCCGGCGGGGGCGACGCGGAGAAGGCCACCATCACCGTGACCACCCCCGACGACGGACTCGTCGCCGACGACCTCATCACGGGTCAGATCGCGAACGTCGCCGCGTCGGCCATGGGCACGATGCTCACCGAGGCGACGACGGACAACATCCTCGTCGGCTTCACCACGATCGGCGACCAGATCGGCGAGGCGGCCGACGGCGCCGTCGAGCTCGCCACGGGCGCACGGTCCGCCGCAGACGGCGCGGCCGCCATCCCCGACGGCGCCACGCAGCTCGCCTCCGGCGCGGACCAGCTCGCCACCGGCGCGTCGTCGTTGGCCTCCGGACTCGACACCATCGCGGGCAAGACGCGCGAAGCCGCCGCCGGCGCCGGACAGATCGGAGCCGGGCTGACGAGCGGCGCTGCCGCCCTGGAGCAGAACTTCGGAGGCATGAACCAGCTCGTCGGAGCGATCCAGGCGGGTTCCGCTTCCGCGGGATCAGCGGCGACGCAATCGGCTGACCTGGCCCAGGAGCTCGGCGAGATGGCCGCTGCCTGCGACCCCGCGGCGAACGGCCAGGCGATGTGCGATCAGCTCGCCACCGCAGCGGCAGACGCCGGCACTGTCGCGGAGTCCGCCGGCACCGCATCCGGGGTGCTGAACAGCGACCTGGTCGCCCCCGGTGTCGCCGCGATACCCGGAACCTTCAGCACTCTCGCGGCGAGCATGTCCCAGGCCGGCGCCGGTGCCTCACAGCTCGCGGGCGGGTTGAACCAGCTCGCCGGCGAGGGCATCGACCAGTCCGCGGCCGGTGCGCGCTCGCTGTCCTCCGGCGCGACCCAGCTCTCGGGCGGCGCGACCGAGCTCGCCACCGGCACGACCGAACTCGCCACCGGCCTCGACACACTCGCAACAGGCACCGGCGACCTCGCCGGCGGTCTGCGCACGGCGGCCGATTCCCTCCCCTCGTTCAGCGATGAGGAATCGACGTCGCTCGCCTCGGTGATCGCCGACCCGGTGTCGACGAACTCCTCGATGAACACGATCTTCGGCCCGACCGCGATCCCGCTGCTCGCCGCCGTGGTGCTGTGGTTCGGCGGCTTCGCGTCCTTCCTCGTGATGCGCGCGCACACCGCCCGCACCCTGACCTCACGGCGTCCGTCCGCCGCCCTGACGCTGCGCGCGTTCGCCCCGGCGGGCCTGATCGGCGCAGCACAGGGACTGCTGGTCTCGCTGGTCGTGCAGATCATCGCCGGCTACGACGCCGCCGCCTGGTGGGCATTCGCCGGCACAGCGGTGCTCGCCGGCATCGTGTTCGCCGCAGTGAACCAGGCGCTCGTCGCCCTGTTCGGCGGGACCGGGCGCTGGATCGCTGCCCTCGTCGGCGTCCTCGCGGTCGCGACGGGACTCATCTCCACCGTGCCCGACTGGCTCGCCGGTCTCGGCGCCGCACTGCCGACCGCTCCGGCGTTCGCGGGCCTCATCGCAGGGAACGGCTCCGCCATCGCGGCGCTGGTCGTCTGGGGTGTGCTGTCGCTCGTCGCGACCACGCTCGCGGTGACCCTGCGCCGCACGACCTCGGCGAAGGCGGTTCTCGCCACCGCCTAGGCGCGCACGCCCCTCCGAGCACCGCACAGCTTCGGAGATCGGCCTCGACTCGCCGAGGATCGCCCTTCGATCACGGCGAGTCGGGCCACAACTCCGAAGCCGTGCCCGGGATCGCACGCGCGCGGCCTAAGCTCGCGTCATGCGCCGACCGTTCATGGACACACCCGATCAGCTCGCCTCGCTGGAGGGGCAGCAGTATCTCGTGCTGCGTCCGACGATCGGCGTCGCCTCGCTCTTCCGAGAGGTGCAGGATGCCGCGCTCGCGCGCTTCGGCGGAGACATCCGGCACCCGCGCACCGAGCACGCCACTCTGCGGGCGTTCGCCGAACCCGATCGCCGGGCGGAACTGGCGGCTCTGATCCGCCGGTGGGCGGCGGACCAGCATCCGATCGAGGTGACGGCCGAGGCCGTCGATGCCTTCCCCGCACCCTGGCAGGTCCTGATCGTGCGCCTCGCCCGCACCGCTTCGCTCGTCTCGGCCTATGCGAGCCTGAGCGCGGCTCTGGAGCACACGGACTTCCGGCGACTCGACGAGCTCAGCGTCGACGACTGGACGTTCCACCTCTCCGTCGTCTACGGCCGGTCACTCGAGCCCGCGGTGTGGGAGGACTTCCGTGAGGCGTCGGTGAGCGAGCTCGGACGCAAGCCCACCGAGACGATCGTCGAGGCGGAACTGGTCTGGTACCAGGACGGCACCGAGCACGCGGAGCTCATCCCCCTCGGCCGCTGAGGCTTGGGAAACCCAGACCATTCGCGGATGACTGGGCGTGTCCCCGTTCGGCGCGCCGAGGCGACGGCATCCGCTCTCCGTTTTCCGAGAGCGAGCGCAAGCCGAACGGAACCGGGCTCAGCTCAGGCCGGAGTACGCGTGCAGCCCCTTGAAGAACACGTTGACGATCGTGAAGTTGAAGATCACGGCCGAGAATCCGACGATGGCGAGCCATGCCGAGGGGTTGCCGCGCCACCCGCGGGTCGCACGCGCGTGGATGTATCCGGCGTAGATGACCCAGATCACGAAGGTCCAGGTCTCCTTCACATCGAAGCCCCAGAAGCGGCTCCACGCGTAGTACGCCCAGATCGAGCCGGCGATCAGGGTGAAGGTCCAGAGGATGAACCCGATGATCGTGAAGCGGTATGCCATGCTCTCGAGCCGCTCGGCGGAAGGGAACGTGCGGAGGAAGCCGGGGCCGGTCTTCTCGGCGCCCTCCGAGACGAGCCGCTCCCGTCGCGACTGCATGAGCTGGATGACCGAGAGGGCGAATGCGAGGGCGAAGAACGCGGTCGCGAGCGATGCCACGAACACGTGGATGACGAGCCACACGCTCTTCAGCGGGTCCATGAGCGGAGAGATCTCGACGTAGAAGTTCGTCGCCGCGAGGCCGAGGAGCACCACGACCAGACCCGTGATGAACGTGCCGAGGAAGCGCAGATCGATGCGCGTCAGCACCACGAGGAAGACCGCGACGATGAGCAGCGTGCCGATCATCGCGAACTCGTAGAGGTTCGCCCACGGCACGCGTCCGGCCGCGATGCCGCGAGTCAGGGTCGCCCCGAGATGGAAGGCGAAGGCGAGCACGGTGAGCGAGGTGCCGATCCGCGCCATCACGAACCGCTGCGGCTTGACGTCTGCCCCGGATGCCGCACCGGATGCCGCGACGGCCGCTCCCCTGCCGGCGCCGACGAGTACGGACTCGCGGACGGTCTGCGCATCCGCCGAGACCTCGGACCGGCGCGCGAGATCGAAGGCGAATGCCACGAAGGCGGCCGCGTAGATCGCGATCGCCGTCCAGAGCAGGATCGGCGAGATCTCGTTGAGCTCGAGCATGGTGTCAGTCTACTTTCGGGGAATCGGATGCCGGGGGCTGCTGCTCCGTGGACGGATCGGCGTCGTCCTGGGATTCGCGGGCGATCGTGCCGCCCGCCGCGTCGAGCAGACGCGCGTGACCGGCGACGAGGTCGTCGACGGCGCCGGCGAGGGTCGGGTCCTCGCCCCGGGCGAGCGCGGCGTACTCGAGGTTCACGGCGCCGCCGTCGGCCGTGGCCTTGACCCAGACACGGCGTCGGGGGACGAACAGCGCGATCATGAGGCCCGCGAGGGCGAGCAGCGCGAAGCCGAGCACCCACGGGCCGGAGTCGTCGCGGTGGATCTGCAGCGACGCGAACCGCTTGACGGACTCGGAGGCGTCGGTGGCCCCCGCCGGCGACTCGTCGTCGAACGTGACGCTGCCGAGGCCGTTCGGGAGCTCGGCCGTCTCGCCCGGCGTGAGCTCGATCGACTCGACATCGGTGGTGCGTCCGGTCAGCTTGGTCATCCCGGTGGTGTCGAGCACGTAGACCGAGCGAGGGACGCCGTCGTTGATGCCCAGATCGCCGGTGTAGACGTCGAGGGTCAGCGTGGGGTTGGTCAGGTCGCCGTAGGCGGAGAAGAACGCACCGCTCTCGAGGATGCCCGTCGTCGGATAGAAGAAGCCGACCAGGCCGACCTGCTCCGCGAGCCCGTCCGGGATCTTGAGGACGCCGAGCGACGTCATGTTGTTGTCCTGCGGGAGGAACGGCGTGCTGTTCGTGAAGACGACCTCGCCGTCGGGGTCGCGCACCGTGACGGTCGGGGCGTAGCCGTTGCCGAGCAGGAAGACGTCGTCGTCGGCCACCGCGAGGGGTTCGTTGACCTTCACGGCGCCGGTGCGCTCATCGCCCTTCTCCTGCACGGTCATGTTCGCGGAGAAGTTGCCCGCCTGCCCGGAGCCGGGCTCGCCGAACGGCTGGTAGGACACGTCGAACGAGTCGAGCCGCATCGAGTACGGCGCGAGCGCGTCGTCGCCCACGAAGCGCCCGCGGTTCATCGAGTCGTAGTCGACCAGCGTGTTCGCGAACGTCTCGCCCTCGACGAGCACGCGCTGTCCTGTGTACGAGAACCCGCCGCCGATGCCCACGGTGACCAGCACGCCGACGAGCGCCAGGTGGAAGAGCAGGTTGCCCGTCTCGCGCCAGTAGCCGCGTTCGGCCGACACGGAGAAGGTGCGGCCGCGGTCGTAGCGCTCGACGCGGTAGCCGAGGGCCTTGAGCTGCTTCGTCGCGACATCGATCGACGCGGATGCTGCGGCCTCAGCATCCCCCTGGGCCCCGGGGCCCGAAGGGTCCCGCACCACTGCGCGGTAGTCCTCGAGCCGCTGCAGCCGCGCGGGCGTGCGTGGCGGGCGGGCACGCAGCGCCTTCGCATGGTGTTTGATGCGCGGGATGACGCAGCCGACCAGCGAGGCGAACAGCAGCAGGTAGATCGCCGAGAACCACGGCGACAGATAGACGTCGAACAGCTTCAGCGCGTCGAGCACCGGGAAGAGGTCGGGGTTGTCGCGCTGCCACTGCGTGACGCCGTTCGGGTCCGCCATCCGCTGCGGGAAGATCGAGCCGGGGATCGCCGCGATCGCGAGCACGAGCAGCAGGATCAGTGCGGTGCGCATCGAGGTGAGCTGTCGCCACCCCCACCGGAGCCAGCCGACGAGGCCGAGGCGCGGCTGCGTGATCGTGTCATCGCCGTCGACGTGGTCGGACGGGCGGAGCGGATCGCTGGTGGTGTCGCTGTTCACGGCATCCTTGTTCTTCGTTGCGTCGGTCTCAGAGCGGGAGGATGACACTGCCGATCACCGCCGTCAGCCGGGACATGATGTCGGTCCACAGCCCTGTCACCATCAGGATGCCGAGGACGACGAGCAGCACGCCCCCGATGATGTTCACGACGCGGATGTGCCGGCGCAGGAATCCGATCGCCTTGGTCGCCCAGCCGAAGCCGAGAGCGACGAGCAGGAACGGGATGCCGAGGCCGAGGGAGTAGGCGAGTCCGAGGAAGCCCGCCCGCACGGGGTCGCCGGCGTTGAACGACAGTGCGACGATCGCGGCGAGCGTCGGCCCCATGCAGGGAGCCCAGCCGATGCCGAGCGCGATACCCAGCAGCGGAGCGCCCGCGATGCCGACCTTCGAGTCGACGTGGAACCGGAACTCGCGCTGGGCGAAGCCGAACACTCCGAGGAACACCAGCCCCATCGCGATGATGACCACGCCGAGGATGCGCGTGATCAGGTCGCCCCACCGCAGCAGGAAGACACCTGCCGTGCCGCCGAGCACGGTGTAGAGGATGAAGACGATGCTGAACCCGAGGACGAACAGCAGCACCCCGAGCACGAGCCGCCCCCGCGTGGGAGCCTCAGCCGTCGCACGGCTGGGTCCCTGAGCCTGTCGAAGGGCGCCCTCCGACGTCACGCCGCGCGGCGCCACAGCACCCCCGAGGAATCCGAGATAGCCGGGCACGAGCGGCAGCACGCACGGGGACAGGAACGACACGAGCCCCGCCAGCATGGCCACCGGGATCGCGAGCCAGAGGGCGCCGGATCCGATGATCGTCTCGGTGTTCACAGCGCTCCCGAGGCGGTCACGTGGTCTCCGCGAGCGCGTCCTTGACGAGCGTGGAGAGGATCGAGGTGCCGTCGATCGGGCCGATGATGCGGGCGGCGACGCGGCCCTGCTTGTCGAGGACCAGCGTCGTCGGCGTGGCGGCGATCGGGGTGACCTCGGCGAAGGCGAGCTTGGCCTCGGCGGTGTCGACGTCGATCAGGCTCGGGTAGGTGATGCCGTACTCCTCGGCGAACGCGACGGCGGTGTCGGCCTGGTCGCGGGTGTTGATGCCCACGAACGAGACGCCGTCGCCCTCGTGCTCCTGCCAGACACTCTCCAGCGCGGCGGCTTCGACCCGGCAGGGTGCGCACCCCGCGTACCAGAAGTTGACCACGGTGACCTGACCCGCGAGGTCGGCGCTGTCGAAGGTGTCGCCGGTCTCGGTGACGCCGCCGAAGTCCACAGGCTCTCCGCGCTCGGCCTCGGGGATCTCGACGATCGCACCGTCGGCGGCGACGTAGCCGGTGTTGTCCCCGCTGAGGAAGGATTCGCTGACCGGATCGGGAGCGCAGGCGCTCAAGCCGACGGCGAAGACCGCGGCGAGCGCGACTCCGAGCGCACGGCGCGGCAAGCGAGTGCGGGAGGGGCGGCCGCTGCGGATCGAACCTTCGACGGGCTCGGGGACCCAATTCGCGGATGGCACGATTCCCAGTTTACGTGCGGGTTCCTATGCATGGGGTGGACAGCTCCCGGCATCCGGTGGGCGTCGCCTGCGGGTCACACCGCCCCGACGTCCACCGCCCCATCGGTCGCCGCAGGCTCGGCATAGGTGACCTCGCGCCAGACGTCGCCGACCCGCTCGAACGAGGTCACGCTCGACAGCGCGCAGCGCCGCGTGCGCGGATCATGACGGAGCGGAAGACCTGCCACGCGAAGGTGCGTGATCCAGATCGGAGCCTGGTGCGACACCATCACGACATCGCCGCTGTCGGCGGCATCCCACGCTTCGTCCATGACGCCCAGCATCCGCTCGGCGATCGACGCGTACGGCTCGCCCCAGCTGGGGGTCGCCGGTTGACGCAGGTGCCACCAGTTGAGCGGGTTCATCAGCGAGCGTCGCATCTGCGTGCCCTCGAAGACGTTCGTCGGCTCGATCAGACGGATCTCGATCTCCGGCACGAGATCGAACCGCTCGGCGAACGGCTCGGCCGACTCCTGTGCACGCTCGAGCGGCGAGGAGTACAGTGCCGCGATCGGCCGGTCGAGGGCGGCGACATGGTCCGCCGCCGCCCTCGCCATCCGCCGGCCGGCTTCACTCAGGTGATAGTCCGGCAGCCGCCCGTAGAGCACGCGATGAGGATTGTGCACCTCACCGTGTCTGACGAGATGCAGGCGTTCTCCCGGCATCAGACCTTGTTGTACTGGGCCGAGCCGAAGCCGATGATCAGGTGGCCGATGAAGGGGAACAGCCACAGCAGGAAGAAGGAGAAGACTCCGCCCTTTCCGAAGTTCTTGCCTTCCTTGATGGCGACGACGATCGCGAAGACGATGTTGACGATCGGGATCAGGTAGAGCAGAGCCGCCCAGCCCGACATGCCGGCGATCTTGACCAGGATCACCCAGTTGACGATCGGGATCAGCGCGAGGATGCCCGGGTATCCCGCCTTCGAGAAGACCTTCCACATCGTGATCGCGTAGATCAGGTAGTAGATCACCGAGATGACGACCGAGCTCGTATTGAAGACCTGCTCGCTGAGCATGTTGGAATCCATGGTTCTCCCTCACTGTTCACCCGACGGTCCCTCGTACCGTCCGTGGCTTTCGGCGTGAGTCTAGCGACTGCGCTCGACTCGTCGTGGTGGCAACGCCCACCCCGCATCGTCGCGTGTTCTCGCGCCCGTAGACTGGGCGGGTTCGCCATTTCCCAGATCAGAAGGAATCCTCCGTGCTTCGCACCCACTCGGCAGGCTCACTGCGAGCCGAGCACATCGGTCAGACCGTCACCCTCTCGGGTTGGGTCGATCGCCGTCGTGATCACGGAGGAGTCGCCTTCATCGATCTGCGGGATGCGTCGGGCATCGCCCAGGTCGTGATCCGCGACGAGGAGATCGCCCATCCGCTGCGCAACGAGTTCGTGCTGCAGGTGACCGGCGAGGTCTCGCGGCGCCCCGACGGCAACGCGAACCCGAACCTGCCGACCGGCGAGATCGAGCTCATCGCGAGCGACGTCGTGGTTCTGAACGAGTCCGCGCCGCTGCCGTTCCAGGTGTCGACGGCCGTCGCCGACACCGAGACGGTCGGTGAAGAGGCGCGCCTCAAGTACCGCTACCTCGACCTGCGCCGCCCGGCTCAGGCGTCGAACCTGCGCCTGCGCTCGAACGTCTACAAGGCGATCCGCGACGTGCTGCACGCCGAGGACTTCACCGAGGTGGAGACCCCGACGCTCACGCGCTCGACGCCCGAGGGCGCCCGCGACTTCCTGGTGCCTGCGCGCCTGAGCCCCGGCAGCTGGTACGCCCTGCCGCAGTCGCCGCAGCTGTTCAAGCAGCTGCTGATGGTCGGCGGTGTCGAGAAGTACTTCCAGATCGCACGCTGCTACCGCGATGAGGACTTCCGCGCCGACCGCCAGCCGGAGTTCACGCAGCTCGACATCGAGATGAGCTTCGTCGACCAGGAAGACGTCATCGCGCTGATGGAGTCGCTCGTCGTGGCGATGTGGAAGACCATCGGCGTCGAGGTCTCGACCCCGCTGCCGCGCCTGACCTACGCCGACGCCATGGCGAAGTACGGCTCCGACAAGCCCGACCTGCGCTTCGGACTCGAGCTGATCGAGGCGACCGAGTACTTCGCGGAGACGCCCTTCCGCGTCTTCCAGGCGGAGTACGTCGGAGCGGTGCGGATGCCGGGCGGCGCGAGCCAGCCCCGCAAGCAGCTCGACGCCTGGCAGGACTGGGCGAAGCAGCGCGGCGCCCGCGGACTCGCCTACGTGCTCTTCAACGAGGACGGCTCGCTCGGCGGCCCCGCCGCGAAGAACCTGTCCGAGGCCGAGCAGGCGGGCCTCGCGGCCTTCGTCGGCGCGGAGCCCGGCGACTGCGTCTTCTTCGCCGCTGGTTCCACCAAGGAGAGCCGCGCGCTGCTCGGCGCCGCACGCGTCGAGATCGGCCGTCGCCTCGAGTACCTGAACCCCGACGAATTCGCGTTCACCTGGGTCGTCGACGCCCCGATGTTCGAGCCTGCGGCGGATGCCGTCGCCTCGGGCGACGTCGCCGTCGGCGCCGGCGCCTGGACCGCCGTGCACCACGCATTCACGGGTCCGAAGCCGGAGTTCGCCGACACGTTCGACATCGACCCCGGCTCTGCGCTGGCCTACGCGTACGACATCGTGTGCAACGGCTCGGAGCTCGGCGGAGGCTCGATCCGCATCCACCGCGAAGACGTGCAGAAGCGCGTGTTCGAGGTCATGGGCATCAGCGACGAGCAGGCCGACGAGCAGTTCGGATTCCTCCTCGACGCGTTCAAGTTCGGCGCCCCGCCGCACGGTGGGATCGCGCTCGGCATGGACCGCGTGCTGCAGCACCTGTCGAAGACCGACTCGATCCGCGAGGTCATCGCCTTCCCGAAGTCCGGCAACGGCTTCGACCCGCTGACCGCCGCTCCTGCGCCGATCACCCCGGCGCAGCGCGCCGAGGCCGGCGTCGACTTCGAGCCCGAGGACGACGAGGCCTGACCCAAGCGGGGACGGACCTGGGTCCCTGAGCCTGTCGAAGGGCCCGCATGACCTGGGTCCCTGAGCCTGTCGAAGGGCCCGTCACGGGTGCTTCGACAGGCTCAGCAACCCAGGGCAAGGCTCAGCAACCCCGGGCAGGGTCAGCAACATACGGTGACGGTCAGATCAACGCGAGCGCGGGCGCGATGTTCTCGTTCCAGACGTCGAAGCCGAGCTTGCCGATCAGGCCGATGACGACGACGAGGAACACCACACGGATGAACGTCGTGCCTCGTGAGATCGCCATCCGCGAGCCGAGGTAGCTGCCGGCCACATTCGCCACCGCGAGGATGCCGCCGAGCAGCCAGAGCACCGATCCGTTCGGGATGAAGAGCAGCAGCGCGCCCGCGTTCGTCGCGAAGTTCACGATCTTGGCTTTGGCGCTCGCCTGCAGGAAGTCGTAGCCGAGCAGCGCCACGAGGGTGATCACGAGGAACGTGCCGGTTCCCGGGCCGATCATGCCGTCGTAGAAGCCGATCGCGAGCCCCGCGACCCCCGCCATGACGTGATGCTTGTGCCCCTGGAATCGCAGCTTCGTCGCCGCGCCCATCTGCGGCTTGAACGCGGTGAACAGAGCGACGGCCAGCAGCGCCACCACGATGATGGGCTTGAAGGCGGCCGGCGGCAGGATCGTCGCCACGGCGGCGCCGCCGAAGGATCCGGCGAGCGCGATCCCTGCCATCGGAAGAGCCGTGCGGATGTCGGGTTTCGCCCGCCGATAGTACGTGACGCTGCTGGTCGCCGTGCCGAAGACCGACGCGAGCTTGTTCGTCGCGAGCGCCTGGATCGGCGCGATGCCCGGGATCAGCAGCAGAGCGGGCAGCTGGAGCAGGCCTCCGCCTCCGACGACGGCGTCGATCCAGCCCGCCGCGAAAGCCGCCACGACGACGAGGATCAGCATCCCCCAGGTGAGCTGCTCGAGCCCGAGGAGTGCGCCGATGTCCATCCCCTCAGGATGTCAGACTGGGACCATGCTCGACGCACTCCCCCTCCCGCACCCGATCGACTCCCGCCTGGGCGAAGCGACCGTGCGCAGGGCGACACCGAACGACGCGGATGCCGTCATCGCCTTGCTCGCGGACGATCCGATCAGCGCGGCACGCGGCGATGTGGCATCCGAAGAAGACCGTCCCGCGTACGTCGTGGGGCTCGTCGAGATCCTCGCCGATCCGTCGAACGACCTGCTGGTCGCCGAACTCGACGGCGTGATCGTCGGCACCCTGCAGCTGACGTCGATTCCCGGGATGGCGAGGCGTGGCGCGCGCCGTCTGCTGGTCGAGGCCGTGCGCGTGCGCAGTGACCTGCGCTCCTCCGGCATCGGCTCGGGGATCATGCGCTGGGTATCCGACTCCGCCGCCCCCGCACTCGGAGCCGCGATGGTGCAGCTCACATCCGACGCGAGCCGCATCGACGCCCACCGCTTCTACGAGCACCTCGGCTACGTCGGGTCGCATAAGGGATTCAAGTTCGCCGTGCCGCAGGACTGATCGCCACCGGCATCCGATCCGCCACCACCCGGCCACCCGGCGTTCACCCGCGCCGCGCCGACCGGTAACTCCGCACCCATAGTGTCCTCTCGCAACCCCGAACCGGCCTTCGCCGGTCACCCGAGAGGACATTCATGGCTCGCAACATCCGCCGCGCGCGCATCGGCGCCGGCATCGCCCTGGCCACCACGGCCGTACTCGCGCTCACCGCCTGCTCCGGCGCTGCTGACGCCACCGCCGGTGGCGGCGACTCCGATGTCGACGCGGCATCCGCGACGTCCGTCGCCGACTTCGGCACGTTCGCCGACCTCGAGGCCGCGGCGAAGGAAGAGGGGCAGCTCAACGTCATCGCGCTCCCCCGCGACTGGGCGAACTACGGCGAGATCCTCGACCTGTTCGCCGAGAAGTACCCGGAGATCACGATCAACGAGGCCTCCCCCGATGTCTCCAGCGCCGAGGAGATCCAGGCAGCCGAGACCAACAAGGGCCTCGACACCGCTCCCGACGTGTTCGACCTGGGCCTCACGGTCGCGCTGCAGAACACCGACACCTTCGCTCCCTACAAGGTCGAGACCTGGGACGACATCCCCGAGGCCCTCAAGGAGAAGACCGGTCTGTTCGTCGGCGACTACGGCGGGTACATGTCGATCGGCTACGACTCCTCGAAGTTCGACGCCCCCGAATCGCTCGACGACCTGAAGAGCGCCGACTACAAGGGTGCGGTCGCGATCAACGGCGACCCGACGCAGGCCGGTGCGGCGTTCGCCGCGGTGGGCCTCGCCACGGTCCAGTCCGACGGCACGCTCGATGACTTCCAGCCCGGCATCGACTTCTTCTCCGAGATGCAGAAGGCCGGCAACCTGCTCAAGGTCGACGTCACCACCGCCACCGTCGCCAGCGGCGAGACCCCGGTCGTCTTCGACTGGGACTACCTGAACGCCGCGCACACGGCCGACAACGAGAACTGGAAGGTCGTCGTCCTCGACGGCACCGGTTACGCCGGCTACTACAACCAGGCGATCAACAAGGATGCCCCGAACCCGGCAGCCGCACGCCTGTGGCAGGAGTTCCTCTACAGCGACGAGGTGCAGAACCTGTGGCTCAAGGGCGGCGCACGTCCGGCACGCATGGAGGCCATGACCGAGGCCGGCACGATCGACGCCGACCTCGCCGCAGCCCTGCCCGAGGTTCCGGCCGAGACGGTCGTCCCGACCGAGGAGCAGTCCACGAACGCCGGCACGCTGCTCGGCGAGAAGTGGGCCGCGGCCGTCCAGTGACGACGATCTCCGTAGCGGGGACGGATGCCGCGGCGTCCGTCCCCGTCACCGCCGCCGGGTCCTCGCGTGAAGCGGGGGCCCGGCGGTCCGCGCCTTCGTGGGCCTGGCTGGGCCTCGTGCCCTTCGCCGCCTACGTCGTCCTCTTCCTGGCCGTCCCGACCATCCTGGCGATCGGCTCGGGCTTCTTCGCGGACGACGGCAGCTTCACCTGGACCAACGTCTCGGCGCTGGCCGACCCGGTCGTGCTGACCACGTTCGCCAACTCCGCCGGCCTGTCCCTGCTGACCGCCGTCGTCGGCGCCCTCGTCGGTGCCCTCGTCTGCTACGCACTGCTCGGCATGAACCCCGAAGGCGCGGTCCGCTCTATGGTGGATGCCGCGTCCGGCGTGCTCGCGCAATTCGGCGGCGTCATGCTGGCGTTCGCGTTCATCGCGACGATCGGCATCCAGGGCGTCCTCAAGCTCTTCCTCCAGGACGCCTTCGGGATCGACATCTACGCGAACGGCACGTGGCTGTACGAGCTGCCCGGCCTGATCCTGCCGTACATCTACTTCCAGATCCCGCTCATGGTGATCACGTTCATGCCCGCACTCGCCGCGCTCAAGCCGCAGTGGTCCGAGGCGAACCTCACTCTCGGCGGCACCCGCGCGAGCTTCTGGCTGCGCATCGGCATCCCCGTGCTCGCGCCCTCTTTCCTCGCCAGCCTGCTGCTGCTGTTCGCGAACGCCTTCTCGTCCTATGCGACCGCCGCGGCTCTCGCCAGCCAGGGCTCGCAGATCGTGCCGCTGCAGATCCGCACCGCCCTCACCAGTGAGACCGTGCTCGGTCGGGAGAACCTCGCCGGGGCGCTCGCGCTCGGCATGATCCTCATCGTCGGAGTCGTGATGGGCCTGTACTCGCTCATCCAGCGCCGAGCCGCGAGGTGGCAGTCATGAACCGGCTCGGCCCCTCGCTCGCGACCCGCTGGGTCATCGGCATCCTCGTGGGTGCCTTCTTCGCCATCCCGCTGGTGTCGACGTTCCTGTTCACGCTGCGCGATCCGTCCGGCGGGATGTCCCTCACGCACTGGACCGCACTGTTCGACCCTGCGGCATCCGCCGCGATCAAGCCGATCTGGACCGGACTCGGCAACTCGCTGATCCTGGCGCTCGTCACCGTCCTGATCGTCCTCTTCCTGCTGGCACCGACGATGATCCTGGTGAACCTGCGGTTCCCCAAGATCAAGCCGGCCTTCGAGTTCGCCGTGCTGCTGCCGATCTCGATCCCGGCGATCGTGCTCGTCGTCGGTCTCGCCCCGATCTACCTGCAGATCGGTCGAGCGCTCGGCACGGGCACCTGGACGCTCGCCTTCGCGTACGGCATCACGGTGCTGCCGTTCGCCTTCCGCTCCATCCAGGCCTCGATCGACGCGGCCGATCTGCGCACGCTCGCCGAGGCCGCCCGCTCCCTCGGGGCGAGCTGGCCGACGGTCGTGCTGAAGGTGCTCGCTCCGAATCTGCGCCAGGGTCTGCTCGCGGCATCGCTCATCTCCATCGCCGTCGTGCTCGGCGAATTCACGATCGCCTCGCTCCTGAACCGCCAGGTGTTCCAGACCGCGATGGTGGTCGTCCAGAAGCAGGACCCGTACGCGCCGGCGATCTTCACCCTGCTGGCGCTGGTCTTCGTCTTCGTCCTGCTCCTCGTCATCGGCCGCGTCGCCCGCGGCACCGGAAAGGCCCGCTCATGACCCTCGACCACGCCCTCCCCCGCACGAAGGACAACGTGCTGCTCGCCGAAGCCGGCGAAGGCACCCGTGTCGAGCTGCAGGGCATCGTGAAGAGCTATGCCGGCACCCGCGTGCTGCACGGCGTCGACCTCGACATCGCCCCCGGCGAGTTCGTCTCGCTGCTCGGCCCGTCCGGCTGCGGCAAGACGACGCTCCTGCGTGTGCTCGCCGGGCTCGAGGGTGCGGATGAGGGAGCCGTGCTGCTCGGCGGCGGAGACGTGTCGCGCGTGCCGACGAACAAGCGCGACATCGGCATGGTCTTCCAGTCCTACTCGCTGTTCCCGCACCTGCGCGTGGTCGACAACACCGCGTTCGGCCTGCGCCGGCGTGGAGCCGGCAAGGCGGATGCCGCGAAGCGCTCGCTCGACGCCCTCGCGCTCGTCGGTCTCGCGGATTTCGCCGATCGCTTCCCGCATCAGCTCTCCGGCGGTCAGCAGCAGCGGGTCGCGCTCGCACGCGCACTGGTCACCGAGCCCAAGGTGCTGCTCCTGGATGAGCCGCTGTCGGCCCTCGACGCGAAGGTGCGCGTGCAGCTGCGCGACGAGATCCGCCGCATCCAGCTGCGCCTCGGCATCACGACCGTCTTCGTGACGCATGACCAGGAGGAAGCGTTGGCCGTCTCCGATCGGATCGCGGTGATGAACTCCGGCCGGATCGAGCAGATCGGCTCGCCCGAGCAGCTGTACACGACCCCCTCGACGGCCGGCGTCGCGGCGTTCGTCGGACTGTCGAGCGTCGTCTCCGGCGTCGCCGAGGGCGATCACGTCATGGTGTGGGGGCAGGCGCTGCCGCTGCAGACGCCCGCCGACGGTCCGGTCGACGTGTACCTGCGGCCCGAGAACGTGTACTTCGCCTCCGAAGCGGATGCCGCGACCGACGCGCTGGTCGAGGAGAGCACGTTCCTCGGGAGCATGCGACGCACACTCGTGCGGACGGAGTCGGGCGAGCTCGTCCGCGTGCAGCACGCCCCCGGCATCCATCCCTCCTTCGGCGACCGCGTGCGCATCGCCGTCGCTCCGGAGCCCGTCGCGGTGCATCCGCGCGGGTGATCCGCCTCTTCCCTCCGATATACGGGTGGGGATAGCGTGAGGGCGAAGGGTCGATCTCCCGGCCCAGCAGAGAGAGGACGCCTCCATGGCAGGCAAGTTCGAGCTGTACACCGACAAGTCCGGCGGGTACCGCTTCCGTCTGAAGGCCGGCAACGGCGAGGTCATCGCGACCAGCGAGAGTTACACCACGAAGGCCGCCGCGAAGAACGGGATCGAGTCCGTCCAGAAGAACGCGCCGGGCGCCGACGTCGTCGAGGTCTGACAGCTCGCTCCTCGCCGAGCGAGGAGCCCCGCAGCACGCGAAACGCCTCATGCTCCGCGGAGCATGAGGCGTTTCGTCTCAGCGGGTCACAGCACGCGGGACAGGAAGTCCTTCGTGCGCTGGTTCTGCGGGTTCCCGAGGACCTCGCGCGGATCGCCCTCCTCGACGATGTGACCGCCGTCCATGAAGATCAGACGTGAGCCGACCTCACGGGCGAAGCCCATCTCGTGCGTGACGACGAGCATCGTCATGCCCTCGTCCGCGAGGGAGCGCATGACCTGCAGCACCTCGCCGACGAGCTCGGGGTCGAGCGCCGAGGTGGGCTCGTCGAACAGCATCATGTCGGGGTTCATGCAGAGCGCCCTGGCGATCGCCACGCGCTGCTGCTGACCACCCGACAGGTGCCCCGGATAGGCGTCGGCCTTCTCCGCCAGACCCACGCGGGCGAGCATCGCGAGCGCGACCTTCTCGGCCTCGACCTTGGAGCGCTTCTTCACGCGCTGCTGCGCGATCATGAGGTTGCCCATGACGTCGAGGTGCGGGAACAGGTTGAAGCTCTGGAACACCATGCCGATGCGCGTGCGCACGCGGTCGATGTCGACGTCGGGGTCGGTGATGTCGATGCCCTCGATGAGCACCTTGCCGCCGGTCGGCTCCTCGAGCAGGTTCACGGAGCGCAGCAGCGTCGACTTGCCCGACCCCGAGGGGCCGATCACGCAGACGACCTCGCCGGCGGTGACCGTGAGATCGATGCCCTTGAGCACCTCGTTGTCGCCGAAGCTCTTCACGAGCCCCTGCAGGTCGATCGCCGGGGCGTGCACATCAATCAGGTCGGTGATCATCGCTGCTTCGCCATCCGTCGTTCCAGCCACGCACTGAAGCGTGTGAGGGGGATCGTCACGATCAGGTACAGGATCGCCGCCATGATCAGCGGCGTCGCGTTCGTGTTCTGCGTCGCCGCGTCACGGGCGAAGTTGGTGAGCTCCTTCGACCAGATGAAGGTTCCCGCCACGAAGAGCAGCGAGGTGTCCTTCAGCAGCAGCACGAACTCGTTCGTCAGCGGCGGGATGATGATCCGGAATCCCTGCGGCACGATGATCCAGAAGGTGGTCTTCATGGGCGACATGCCGAGGGAGCGCGCTGCCTCGGTCTGGCCCTTCGGGACCGCCTGGATGCCGGCGCGGATCGTCTCCGCCATGTAGGCGGACGCCACGAGGATCAGACCGATCAGTCCCAGGACGACAGGACCGCCGAGATCGCGCCCCGAGATGCCGAGCGCGATCGGCAGGATGAAGGCCACCGCGAAGATCGTGAGGATCGCGGGGAGCCCGCGGAACAGCTCGATCCACGCCGTTGCGATCCACCGGAACGGCCCGATGCTCGACAGCTTGAGCAGTGCCAGCACGACGCCGAGCACGAGCCCGGCGACGAACGCCACCGCCGTGAACCACAGGGTGTTGACGAGCGCGGTCGTGATGATCCCCGGGAACATCTTGATCGCGACTTCGGGATTGAAGAACAGCGGACCGATCTTCGCCCAGTCAGTGCTGACCGCCGCCCAGACGACGACGGCGATCAGCACCACGTAGACGATGTACCGATAGAGCTTGCTCTTCGTGCTGCGCCTCAACGCCATTGTCAAGGTCTCCTTGCTCTACGCTGCTCGCCGATTACTTCGCGGTGAAGTAGTTGTCGTAGATCGTCTGGTAGTCGCCGTCGTCCTGCAGCTCCTTCAGCGCGCCGTTGATCGCCTCGCGCAGCTCGTCCTTCTCGCCCTTGGCGAAGGCGAAGCCGTAGGACTCGCCGGTCTCGTACTCCTCGACGATCTTGTAGGCCTTGTCGGCCTTCTCGTGCTCGAGGTTCACCGGCTGGTCCTGCAGGATGGCGTCGATCTGGCCGGCCTGCATCGCGGGCCACAGCTCGCCGTCGGAGGGGTACTGCACGAGCTGGGCGCCGGTCGCGTTCTCGGTCGCGTAGGCCTCGCCCGTCGTGCCCTGCTGCACGCCGACGTTCTTGCCGGAGAGGTCGTCGATCGACTTGATGCCCGAGTCGGTGCGCACGAGCAGCGACTGCAGCGACTCGTAGTACGGGTCGGAGAAGTCGATGTTGGCCTTGCGCTCGTCGGTGATCGTCATGGCCGAGGCGCCGATGTCGCAGGTGCCGGCCGCGAGGGTCGTTCCGGACTGGAGCGCGTCGAATCCGACGTCCTGGACGGAGAGCTTGAGGTCGAGCTTCTTGGCGATCGCGTCGAGCAGGTCGATGTCGAAGCCCGTGTAGCCGGTGCCGTTGTCGCCACCCTCGAACTCGAAGGGAGCGTAGGGGATGTCGGAGCAGACCGTCAGCGTCCCCGCCTCGACCAGGCCGTACTCGTCGCCCGCGGCGGGCTCCCCGCCGGAGTCACCGGCGCCCGTGGCGCAACCGGCGAGGGCGAGGGTGGCGGTCGCCACGAGAGCGAGGCCGGCGAGGATGTTGCGACGTTGCATGTCGACTCCAGAGTGAGACGAGGGCAATGACGCCCACGGACAGGTAGGTGATCATCTAAACATGCGGCTCGTCGCGCCGACCAACGGGAGGGTACTGCGGCGGATCACATTTGTGTTGCAAGTGTGACGAATCATGACGTACCCGACGGGATGCAGCGGGCGCGGCACCGGCTGTTCACCTCGAGTGACTATCCTCTGTGCCCAAGACATGAGCGACGACGCTCCGGATGCAGGGAGAACAGATCATGGCAAAGAAGACCACCGCACAGCGCACCGCAGAGGCCGCTGTCGACGCCGCCAAGGATGCGGCGAAGGATGCGAAGAAGCTGATCAAGTCGCTGCCGAAGAAGGCCGCGAAGAAGCTCAAGCCGCTCGTGGAGGACGCGAAGGACGCGTCCAAGGTGTCGAAGAAGAAGGTCGCCGACAAGCCCAAGAAGGTGACCAAGTCGGCCACCGCGGCGACCGAGCGTCTGCAGGTCGCCACCGCCCGGTTCGAGGCCGCGAAGAAGGCGGACAAGAAGAAGGCCGACCTGAAGAAGGCGGAGAAGAAGGCCGAGAAGAAGGCGGACGAGAAGTCCCGCGCTCCGAAGAAGACGGCTCCGACGAAGGGTGCCGTGATCGCCCCGGCCCCCGTCGACGCACCTGCCGCGACGCCCGCCCCGGTCGTCACGCCGACGCGTCGCGTCAAGACGCCGGTGATCAAGGCGCCCGCCGTCGAGGCACCAGCATCCACGGGCGATCTGAGCGCGCTCACGGTCGTCGAACTGCGGTCCCGCGCCCGTGCCGCCGGACACGTCGGCTACTCCCGCCTCTCGAAGGCGGCACTGATCGACCTCCTTGCGCGCTGACGTGCAGACGGCGCTGGACCGCAGCGCGGAGGCACCGCCGCCCCGGACGCTCATCGACATCCTCCGCGAGACGACCGCGCGGCATCCCGAGGCGTCGGCGATCGAAGACGCAGACGGCGCCCTGAGCTACGCCGAGCTGCTGGCGAGCGTCTGGCGCACCGCCGCGCTGCTGCACGCGCAGGGCGTTCGTGCGGGCGATCGCGTCGGCATCCGCATGGCGTCGGGCCGACGTGAGCTGTACATCGCGATCCTGGGCACGATGGCGGCGGGAGCGGCGTACGTGCCGGTCGACGCCGACGACCCCGAAGAGCGCGCCGACCTCGTGTTCCGTGAGGCCCGTGTCACCGGCACCATCACCGGCGGCGGCGTGTACCTCCCCGCCGACGCCGCACCGTCGTCCGATCTCTTCGACAGTGAGAACCCGCATCCGAGCACGGCCGCCGTCCCGGTCATCGCGCCACCGACCGTCGAGGACGACGCCTGGATCATCTTCACCTCCGGCTCGACGGGCGTCCCGAAAGGGGTCGCGGTGTCGCATCGCTCTGCCGCCGCCTTCGTCGACGCCGAAGCCCGGCTGTTCCTGCAGGATGCTCCGCTCGGCCCGGGCGACCGTGTGCTGGCCGGGCTGTCGGTCGCCTTCGACGCCTCGTGCGAGGAGATGTGGCTGGCCTGGGGCCACGGCGCCTGCCTGGTGCCCGCTCCCCGTGCGCTCGTGCGCTCCGGTGAGGATCTCGGCCCGTGGCTGCTCGGCCACGGCATCACGGTCGTGTCCACCGTCCCGACGCTCGCCGCCCTCTGGCCGCAGGATGCGATCGAGAACGTGCGCCTGCTCATCTTCGGCGGAGAGGCATGCCCGCCCGAACTGGTGACCCGCCTCGCCTCCGACGGTCGGGAGGTCTGGAACACGTACGGTCCCACCGAGGCCACCGTCGTCGCGTGCGCCTCCCTGATGGACGGGGCAGGTCCTGTGCGCATCGGACTGCCGCTGGACGGCTGGTCGCTGGCGGTCGTCGACGGCACCGGCGAGCGCGTCGCCGAGGGAGAGACCGGAGAGCTCATCATCGGCGGCGTCGGGCTCGCGCGATACCTCGACCCCGCGAAGGATGCCGAGAAGTACGCCGCCATGCCGTCCCTGGGCTGGGACCGCGCCTACCGTTCCGGCGACCTCGTCCGCTTCGAGTCCGAGGGCCTGATCTTCCAGGGCCGCGCCGACGACCAGGTCAAGATCGGCGGGCGTCGCATCGAACTGGGCGAGGTCGAATCGGCGCTGCAGGCGCTCACCGCGGTGTCCGCGGCGACCGTCGTCGTCCAGAAGACCGAGACCGGCATGTCGGTCCTCGTCGGCTACGTCGTGCCCGACGAAGGGTTCGACCGCCAGATCGCGCGCGCCGAGCTCTCCGAGACGCTGCCCGCTCCGCTCATCCCGCTCCTCGCGACGGTGGACGATCTGCCGGTGCGCACCTCCGGCAAGGTCGACAAGGCTGCTCTCCCGTGGCCGCTCGATTCCGGGGACGCCGGAGACTCGTCGCTCTCCGGCACATCGGCCTGGCTGGCCGAGCAGTGGTTCGCGGTGCTCGGCATCCGTCCGGCCGATGAGGACGCCGACTTCTTCCAGCTGGGTGGCGGCTCGCTCGCCGCCGCGCAGCTCGTCTCGCGCCTGCGGACGCGGGCCCCCGAATTCACCATGACCGACGTCTACGATCTTCCGCGGCTGCGCCAGATGGCGGATGCCGTCGAAGAGGAGACCGACGCCGAGGCCGAGCACGAGGAGCGCGTCTTCAGCCAGCCTCGGCCGACCCCGCGCAGGATGCAGTGGGTGCAGACGATCGCCGGGTTCCCGCTCTTCGTCTTCACCGGCATCCGCTGGCTCCTCTTCCTCCTCGCCGCGAGCTGGCTGCTGCGACTCTCTCCCGGGTTCGAGTTCCTCCCCGACGTCTCAGGATGGGTCGTGCTGGTGGGCCTGCTCGTCTTCGCGACTCCGCTGGGCAAGATGACGATCGCGGCGACGGCCGCCCGGCTCCTCCTCGCCGGCGTTCGCCCGGGAGACTATCCCCGCGGCGGCGGCGTGCACCTCCGGCTCTGGCTCGCCGAGCAGATCGCGCAGCAGGTCGATCCGGTCGGCCTCGCCGGAGCACCGTGGGTCGTGTACTACGCACGCGCGCTCGGCGCCCGCATCCACCGGGACGTCGACCTGCACACGGTGCCCCCGATCACCGGGATGCTCGACATCGGGGCCGGAGCCTCGATCGAACCCGAGGTGGACCTCACGGGCTACTGGATCGACGGCGACACGGTGCGCATCGGCAGCATCCGGATCGGCGCGGATGCCACGGTCGGCGCCCGCAGCACGCTCGCCCCCGGCACCAAGATCGGCCGTCGAGCCGAGATCGCCCCCGGATCGGCGGTCTTCGGTCGGGTGCGCGCGGGTCAGCGCTGGGCCGGTTCTCCCGCGGCCCGCACAGGTGGGCTCTCCCAGCCTTTCGCTCCGACGCGCCCGCCGAGCAAGCGCCGCTGGCTGTGGGCGTACGCGGCGTCGTCCGCCGCCCTCGGCGTCCTGCCGCTGCTCGCGTTCGGCGCCGGTGGTGCTCTCCTCGCGTCCGGGATCCGCGGCGCCGACTCGCTGCTCGCCGCGGTGCCGGGGATCCTCGCGATGCTCGTGCCGGCCGTGCTCCTCACCGGCGCGGTCTTCGCGGTCGTCGTACTCGTCCTCGTCCGCCTGCTCGGCATCGGGCTGGCGGAGGGCATCCATCCCGTGCGCTCCCGGGTCGCCTGGCAGGCGTGGACGACCGAGCGGCTGCTCGACTCGGCCCGCACGTTCCTGTTCCCGCTGTACTCCAGCGGGTTCACCCCGCTGTGGCTGCGCGCCCTCGGCGCCGACGTCGGCCGCGACGTCGAGGCGTCGACCGTGCTGCTGATCCCGAAGCTCACGACGATCGCCGACGGCGCCTTCCTCGCCGACGACACCATGGTCGCCACGTATGAGCTCCAGGGCGGTTGGATGCGGTTGGCGAACGCCAGGATCGGCAAGCGCGCCTTCCTCGGCAACTCGGGGCTCGCCGCGGGTGGGCACAACGTCCCGAAGGATGGTCTGGTCGCCGTCCTCTCGGTGGCCCCGCTGAAGGCCAAGGCCGGATCGTCCTGGTTGGGCTCGCCCGCCACCCGTCTGCGGCGCGTGGTCAACGATGCCGACCTCGAGCGCACGTATCGTCCCCGCAGCGGCCTGCGGGTCGCTCGGGCCCTCTGGGAGGCGGGCCGGATCGTCCCGGTGTTCGTCACCTGCGCGATCGGGCTGGCGGTGATGCTGACCCTGGCCGCACTCATCGAGGCGGTCGGCCTGGCGTGGGCTGTCGCGCTCTCCCCCGCCGTGATGCTGGCCGCCGGTGCCTTCGCGGCGTTGATCACCTCGGCCGCGAAGTGGGTCATCGTCGGTCCGATCCGTGCCGGCGAGCATCCGCTCTGGTCGAGCTTCGTGTGGCGCACCGAGGTGTCGGACACCTTCACGGAGATGGTCGCCGCACCCTGGTTCGCCAACGCGGCATCGGGCACACCCGCTCTCGCGATCTGGCTGCGCACCCTCGGCGCGAAGATCGGTCGCGGGGTCTGGACGGACAGCTACTGGCTTCCCGAACCCGACCTGGTCACCCTCGGCGACGGCGCGACCGTGAACCGCGGATGTGTGGTTCAGACGCATCTGTTCCATGATCGTGTGATGAGCATCGATTCCGTGACCCTCGAGAACGGTGCGACCCTGGGGCCGCACAGCGTCATCCTGCCTGCGGCGACGATCGGCGCCGATGCGACTGTGGGCCCGGCCTCCCTCGTGATGCGCGGAGAGTTCGTGCCCGTCGGCAGCCGGTGGAGCGGCAACCCGATCGGCCCCTGGCGGGCCGTCAAGGTGCGTTCGTACCAGGCCTCCGACGCATGACCGTCGACCCCTACACCCCGCACAGCGGAGACCGCCGCTTCGGGGTGCTGCACTACGACCTCTCGATCGACTACCGGGTGCCGACGAATCGCCTCGTCGGCACGGCCACGTTGCAGGTGCGGATGCAGGAGGCGGCGAAGCACGTCTCGCTCGACCTCGTCGGCCTCAAGGCCACGAAGGTGCGGGTGAGCGGAGACCGCGGCGCGACCTTCCGGCAGGATCAGCGTCGCATCAAGGTGGACTTCGGCACCGAGCGAGCGGCGGGCGACGAGTTCACGGTCACGGTGGACTACTCGGGAGCACCGGCCCCGCGCCGCACCCGCTGGGGGATGATCGGCTGGGAGGAGCTCGAAGACGGCGCCCTGGTCGCCTCGCAGCCGACCGGCGCCGCGACGTGGTTCCCATGCAACGACATCCCCTCGGACAAGGCCACGTACCGGCTGGAGTTCACGGCGGACCCGGAGTACACGGTGGTCAGCGGCGGGGCGGCGACCCGCTCGACGCAACGCGGACGCACCCGCTGGACGTTCCAGCAGACGCTGCCCACGGCGACGTACCTCATGACCGTGCAGATCGGCCAGTACGCGGATGAGAGGGTCGCGCTCGGCGACACCCCTGGTCGGCTCTACTTCCCGACGGCGCTCGCTCCGCGTGTGCGCGCGGACTTCGCTCCCCTCGACGAGATGATGCGCGTCTTCGTCGAGGCCTTCGGTCCGTACCCGCAGGACTCGTACAAGGTCGTCGTCACGCCGGACGATCTCGAGATCCCCCTCGAAGCGCAGGGCATGGCGATCTTCGGCGCGAACCACATCGACGGGGCGCAGAGCTGCGAGCGACTGATCGCGCACGAGCTCGCGCATCAGTGGTTCGGCAACAGCGTCGGTGTGAGCCGCTGGCAGGACATCTGGCTGAACGAGGGGTTCGCCTGCTACGCCGAATGGGTGTGGTCCGAGGCGTCGGGAGGTGCGACGGCGCACGCGAAGGCGCGAGCCCACCACGCGCGCCTCGCGGCTCTTCCGCAGGACCTGCTGCTGTCCGACCCCGGCCCCGCCGACATGTTCGACGACCGTGTCTACAAGCGCGGGGCGCTCGCACTCCACGCGCTGCGGCTCACGATCGGCGACGGACTCTTCTTCACGGTCACGCGCACCTGGGCGTCCCGCTTCGAAGGACTCGCCGTGACGACCGACGACTTCCTCGGCCTGGTCGACGAGATCGCCGGAGCAGAAGGACGCGCGCTGATGCGGGCATGGCTCGACGACCTGCCGCTGCCCGCTCTTCCCCCGGTCAGCCGCGCGCGACGCTGAGCGTATGGCCGTCCGGGCCGGGCAGGGTCGCGACCTGAAGAGGCGATCGGCGTCCGGGAAGCACGGCCGACCACACGAGCGGTCCTGCACCCGGCGGGACCGAGCGCGCCGGTTCCAGACGCACGCTGTTCGGATCGATCTCCACCCCGCGCCCATCGGCCTTCACGGCCGCTTCGATGCGGGTCCAGCCGGCCAGGTCGGGGGCGCTCCCCGCCGGGAACATCGGCGCGAGCTCCGCGACGCGGTCCTCCGCGGAGTTCCGCTCGAGATCGACGCCCAGCGGCGTCGATCCCCTGGACACCGCGACCGCGACCAGATCCTCCGCGTGGCTGACGCTGAGCACGAAGCCCGGCGTGCGCGGCGCGGCGTGATCCTCACCGCACCGCGCGCACGAGCTGTCGAGCGGCACGTCGTCGCCCCCACCGAGACCGACGACGAGCGTGCGGATCAGCGCGCGCCCCGCCAGGAATCCCGCGGCTCGCGCCCCGCTCAGCTGCCGGTATCTCGCGAGTTGGCGCTCTCCCATCGCCGCGAGATCCGCCTCGGTGAAGTCACCGAGGTCGGCGACGCGCGCCCAGGCGATGGTCGCCCCGTGCCAGGTGATCTCTGCCATGCCGTCGCCGCCGGATCGGTCGGGCGACGCCGATCAGACCTCGAAGTCGACGGCGACGCGCGACGAGACGACCGAGCGCACGTAGGCGACGACCTCCTCGTGCGCGGGGTGCACCTGATACGCCTCGAGCGCGTCGATCGAGGCGAAGTCGGCGACCAGGGTCACATCCCAGTTCGCGTCGGGGTACGCCATGTTGGCACCGGCGGAGATCGACAGCAGCTGCGGCACCACGCCGTCGAGGGCGTTGAGGCGACGGGCGACCTCGGCCGCCTGCGCGCTGCGCTCGGCGGCATCCTCGGCCGCGAGCTTCCAGGTCACCACATGGCGGACGGTCATCTCGACTCCTTCTGATCGCTGAGCGCGACGGCGCGGACGGACTCCTCGAGCGCGAGGCGCAGCCGGTCGGGCGACACCCGCCAGTGCGCGTGGTGTTCTCCGTCGATGAGCACCACCGGGATCTTCTCCCACCACAGCTCGTACAGGGCCGGGTCGTCCGCGATGGAGACCTCGGCGATCTCGATCTGCTCCGCCGCGGCATCCGGCAGCTCGGCGACGACGGCGTCGATCACCTCGGAGGCGACATCGCAGAGGTGGCAGTCGGGCTTGCCGATCAGGGTCAGCGTGGTCACGCCGACGGCACCTCGACCTCGCGGCCCTGGGCGATCCACTCCCCGGTGCCGCCCTCGACGTTCGTCACGTCGTAGCCGCGCGCCTCGAGCGCCTCGACGACGCGAGCCGAACGACCGCCCATCTGGCAGATCACGTCGAAGGCCTCGCCGGGCAGCTCTTCCAGGCGGTTGCCGATCTCGGACATCGGGATGTTGACCGCACCGGGCACGTGGCCCGCCGCGAACTCGTCCTTCTCGCGCACGTCGACGAGCGGCGTGGTGGAGCGCTCGGCGAGCTCGGTGACGGTGATCGACTTCATGACGTCCTCTCGACGGTGCAGACATGCGGGCAGAGACACAAAGCGCCCGTCCGAAGACAGGCGCTCGTGTCTGGCCGCTTACTTCTTGTTGCGGCGCTGGTGGCGAGTCTTACGAAGCAGCTTGCGGTGCTTCTTCTTCGCCATGCGCTTGCGGCGCTTCTTGATGACAGAACCCACGGAAACCTCACTAAGTCAGCGGCTGGGCGTCGCGCAAAATCGGACGCCCGGGTAACGGGCACGAAAAAATGCCTCGGATCAGTCTAGCAAACCCGAGCGGGCTCTCTGTGCGGTCTCAGTCCGGGACCTCGTCCGAGACCAGGAACCGCCACACCAGAGCGTGTCCGAGAGCGACCAGCGCGATGAGGAGCAGCGCCTCGACCTGGATACCGGTGAGGCCGAGAGGTGTCACGAGCTGAGGCGCGACGCCGATGACGGCGATCGCCGCGTACACGACCACGGACCCGATCTGCGTCCAGCGGATCGCCGCGGAAGTGCCGTCGCGACCGGCCTGCGCGACCAGGCGGACCATGGATGCCCCGCCGACGACGGCGACGACCACGAACGACATGCGCCACAGCAGGGGGTTCTCGGTGCCCCCGACCTGCGCGAACAGGCCCATCAGGGCCGGGAGCAGGAAGGAGAGATAGACGCCGCCGATCGTGCGCCGCATCGCGGGGTCGGCTGTCCAGTCGCGTCGGGCACGGACGACATTCCACCAGAGCCCCGTGAGTGTGAAGCACGTGGTGGAGAAGAGGGCGTAGAACGTGCTGACATCCACGGCATCCTCTCCTCAGTCGTCAGCCGACGTCGGCGATGGGCCGCTGCAGCGCGTCTGCGACGGCGGACTCGGGCACGCGGTAGCTGCGGCCGAAGCGGATGGCTGGCAGCTCGCCCGCGTGGACGAGCCGATACACGGTCATCTTCGACACGCGCATGAGCTCGGCGACCTCGGCCACTGTGAGGAACCGGACGTCAGGTACTTCGGGCATCCCACGTACCCCTTTCTCGATGTGCACACTCTATGGGGTGGGTGGGACACCTGTAAACCCATGTGGCTCGTGTGATCAGTGAGGTGCGGCGACCGTCGCGAACGCGCGGACGGGAAATGTGCCGAAGCCGCGCACCGCGGGAGGTGCCGCGGTGAACCGGGCACCCCGCGGCGGCACCGCGTCGAGCCCGGTCAGATGCTCGACGACGTGAACCCCGGCGGCGAGCAGGATGCTGTGCGC
Organism: Microbacterium sp. A8/3-1; assembly: GCF_040267695.1. NCBI lineage: Bacteria > Bacillati > Actinomycetota > Actinomycetes > Micrococcales > Microbacteriaceae > Microbacterium > Microbacterium sp. A8/3-1. Next base: position 1,889,582 of record NZ_CP158357.1, read on the forward strand.
CGGCCTCTCCCCTCCGCTCTCGGTGTCGTCGATGTTGAGCGCATCGATGCCGACGAGCCGCACACCCGCGTCGACCAGGAAACGGGCCCCGTCCTCGGTGAGGAACGGCGAGCCCACGCCGTACGCCGGCGTCCCGAAGTGCCGGTCCCAGCCGGTGTCGAGCAGCACGGCGGCGCCGCGGAGGTCGCGATCCGCGAGAGTGATCGCCGCGATGCCGCGCCGCTCGACGGTCCAGGCATCCCGCAGATGGAAGACCTCGGCCGGCAGATCGACGAGGGTGTCGAGGTCGAGCGATGCCAGGTCACCGCCGTCCGCGTAGCGGTGGAACGGCGAGTCGATATAGGTGCCGGTGTTCCCGATCATGGTGATGATGTCCATCGCGAACTCGGTGCCCGGCGCGTACCTGGCTCGCGAGTCCTCGCGCGTGAGATGCGACGTGATGGTGGGCGCCGGAAGGCCGGGGTAGGTGACCAGCCCCGCCTCGATCGGGTGGCTGAGATCGATGACGCGCGTCGCGGCGGGGGCGTCGACGTCGCCCTGTGCGTCGACACCGCGACTGCCGCGATGCGTCTCGGCGACGATCAGGAGGTCGCGGATCGTGACCTCGCTGACGAGCGCCAGGCCCAGGTGCGCCACGAGAAGCGCGCCCACCTGATCCGACGTCATCTCCTCGCGCGGCACGTCGAGACGGAAACCCTCACCCTGCATGCCGCCGCCGTTGGCGAAGGCGATCGTGAAGTCGAAATGCGCTCTGAAGTCGGTCGTCATTCCCCCATCTTGCAGGCGACTCGCCGCCCGAGGCGCGTGTCAGCCGATCTTCTTCGCCTTCGCGAGTCGCTCTCCGGCCTCGCGCAGGGTCTGTCGCTCGATCTTGCGCGCCGTGCGCAGCATCTTCTCGGCTTCGCGGACCGCCTTCTGCGCCTCACGGAGCCGGCGGTCGCCGGCGAGTTCGGCTGGGTCCAGGGCGACCCACTCCCCCGCGGGATCACGCGGTTCGCCGCGATCGAGCGTCGAGATGTAGGCGGCGACACCGTCGAGCATCCGTTCCACGCCGAACCGGAAGGGGTCGGCCGGGGAGAGGAACACGTCCTCCTCGATCGCGCGGCGAAGAGCCGGGAACTCGTCGGCGGTGATCACGCGGTCGTAGAGCGTCGCCTCGCGCACGGCGACCTCTTCGGGGGTGAGCCCGGAGCCGCGGGACTGCGCGGTGTAGCCGGCTTGGACGATCCCGCACCACCGCGCGTCGCCGGTCACCGCCAGCGCGACGGCGATCCGCTCATCGGCGCTGAGAGGCGTGCTCTCGAGCGCGGCGAGCGATGCGTCCAGCCACGCGGAGCTGTTCGGTGTGATCGGCGACCCCGTGATCGGTACCGAAAGCATCCACGGATGCCGGAGATACAGGAGCACCTGCTCCTCGTAGAGGGCGAGCAGCCGATCCCGCCAGCCGTCGGCTTCGAGGTGGCTCTCCGGCGGCAGCCCGGTCGCCTGCTCCTGCATCAGCAGCAGCAGGTCGTCCTTCGCACTCACGTAGCGGTAGAGCGACATCGGCGTGAAGCCGAGCTTGGCGGCGACGGCGGCCATCGAGACGGCGCCGATGCCCTCGGCGTCCGCCAGCTCCACGGCCGCATCGACGATCTTCTCGACGCTCATCTCGCGCTTGGGCCCCCGCTGCGGATCGGCGGCCACGCCCCAGGCGAGCGCGATCCCCCGCGGCAGCTCCGGCGGCTCGGTCTCAGTCATGCGCTCATCCTACTTCTGTTTATTTGATAAACAGTGTGTTACGGTCATACACAGTTGTTTCGGACGTACACAGTTTTTCCCATACACAGAAAGGACCGAACGATGAACACAGCCATCGCAGTGCAGGGTCTCCGCAAGGCCTTCCGGGGCAGGGTCGTCGTCGACGACCTGGACTTCACCGTCGCGCGCGGAGAGGTCTTCGCCCTGCTCGGGCCGAACGGCGCCGGCAAGACCACGACGATCAACATCCTCACCACGCTCACCGCCGCCGACGCCGGCAAGGCCGAGGTGGCCGGATGGGACGTGCGCACGCAGAGCGCCGAGGTCCAGCGCAGGATCAGTCTCACCGGCCAGTCCGCCGCGATCGACGACGCTCTGACCGCCACCGAGAACGTCGTCATGTTCGCCCGCTTGTCGGGTCTCGGCCGCGCGGCGTCGAAGCGACGCGCTGCCGACCTCATCGCCCAGTTCGACCTGACGGATGCCGCGGCAAGGATCGTGCGGACGTTCTCGGGCGGCATGCGTCGCCGGCTCGACCTCGCGCTCAGCTTCGTCGTGACACCCGAGGTTCTGTTCCTCGATGAGCCGACCACCGGCCTCGACACGCGCAGCCGGCGCGACCTCTGGGACATCATCCGCCAGCTCGCGAGCGCCGGCACGACGGTCTTCCTCACCACGCAGTATCTGGAGGAGGCCGATCAGCTCGCGGACCGGATCGCCGTGCTCCATGACGGGAGGATCGCCGCCCTCGGCACTCCGGCGGAGCTGAAGTCCCGCATCGGCGGCGACACCGTGGAGCTGCACGACTCCCGCGGCGAACTCCGTCGCGAGATCCCCACCGACGGATCGATCCCCGACCTCCGTCGTGCCCTCGACCTGCTCGACGAGGAAGGCGCGGACGGCATCGTCACTCTGCGTCGTCCGACACTCGACGACGTGTTCCTCGCCGTCACCTCACCCGCTGCTCGCACCTCGAAGGAGCTCGCATGAACATCGCCATCGCCGCGCCCCGCGCCACGGCATCCGTCCCCCCGCTCCCCGCGCCGCGGCCTCGCCTGCGCGGACTCACGGCCGAGGCCGTGTTCGTCGGCCGCAGCCTGCGTCACTCCCTGCGCGACGGCGAATCGCTGCTGATGGCGATCATGCTCCCGATCATGCTCATGCTCATGTTCACGTGGGTGTTCGGCGGAGCCATCGATCCCTCCGGCGCCTACGTCGACTACGTGGTCCCGGGGATCATCCTCACCTGCGCCGGCTTCGGCGCGTCGTCGACGGCCGTGTATGTCGCGAACGACATGCGCACCGGGATCATCGACCGCTTCCGCACGATGCCGCTGCGCGCCGGAGCCGTGCTGACCGGACACGTGGTCGCCAGCGTCCTGCGCAACCTCATCGCGACGGCGATCGTGATCGGCGTCGGCATCCTCGTCGGCTTCCGGCCGAGCGCGACGCTGCTGGAGTGGATCGCCCTGACAGGTCTGATCGCGCTCTACATCCTGGCGATCACGTACCTGTTCGCCGCGATCGGTCTCGCCGCGGGCAGCCCCGAGGGGGCCAACGGCTACGGCTTCGTGCTGCTGTTCCTGCCGTACCTCTCCAGCGCCTTCGTCCCGGTGGCCAGCATGCCAGCGTGGTTGCAGCCCGTCGCCGCCAACCAGCCGATCACGCCCATCGTCGAGACCATCCGCGGACTGCTGACCGACGCGCCGCTGCACGACGAGCCGTGGTGGGCGATCGGCTGGTGCCTGCTCATCCTTCTTGTCGCGGTGATGTGGGGCGCATGGCTCTTCCGTCGCAAGGCCGCCCGCCGATGACACCGGGAACCGCGGAGGACGGACGGAGTCCCAGCTGAGGCATAGCTGTTGCGGGCCTTCCACCCAGCCAGACCTGCGATGGTGACGGCAGGACTTGTGCCGGCACCGCCGAGTCCACGCGGGCTGGGGCCCGCGGATCGCCCCTGATGACATGCCCCCCTGTCATCAGGGGCGAGTCATGTCCGGAGCGGAATGCGACCGCCCGAGCGGATGCCGTCAGGCGCCGAAGCGCTTGAGCGCAGACGTCACGACATGCTTGGCGGATGCCGCGGCACGGCCGACCACCTCGGCCGCGTGGGCGGCGCTGTCGGTCAGCGGGATGACGGGGTAGTCGATGTCAGGCGCATCGTCGCCGTACGCGTCGACGAGGAAAGGCACCAGCCAGTCGTCGACGACCTCGAGCGGCTCGACGGAGAGGCTGTAGAAGCGGCGCTGCCCGTCTTCGCGCACCGATACCAGCTCGGCGTCACGCAGGACCTTGAGGTGCTTCGACACCGTGGGCTGACTGATGCCGAGGTCGGCGACGATGTGACTCACGCTCGTGCCCGACTCGCCTTCGGCCGTGCGTCGCAGCAGGAGCTGGAGGATGTCGCGCCTCGTACCGTCTGCGATCACGTCGAAGATGTCCGTCATGAGATCAGGGTAGTCGTCCCCGGCACGGAGTACCATGACGAAGGCTCGGCGAAAGGCGCCGTGTGACCGCACAGCGGGCAGGCGCAGGACGAAGGGGGACGCGATGTCGGGCATCGCTTCGGCGTCGTCTCCTCGTGAGCGCCTGGAAGGCGTCGCCGACTGGGTCAAGCACATCGTCACCTCGTCGCCGTCGCGCTTCGCGATCGTCGTCTTCGCTCTGCTCATCCTGGTGTTCACCGTGCTGCTGTCCCTGCCGATCGCCTCGGCGAGCGGCACGGTCACCCCGTTGAGTGACGCTCTCTTCATCGCCGTGTCCACCATCTGCGTCACGGGTCTCGCGACTGTCGACATGGCGAACTACTGGTCGCCCTTCGGCCACGTCGTCATCTTCGTCGGTGTCAACATCGGTGCGCTCGGGGTACTGACGCTCGCCTCGCTCATGGGCATGCTCATCTCCCGGCGACTCGGACTGCGGGCCAAGCTGATGGCCGCCGGAGACACCAACCCTCTGCGCGCGCACGGCGGAGTCGTGAACGAGAGCCAGACCGTGCGCCTCGGCGAGGTCGGCCAGCTGCTCACCACGGTCGCCGTGTCCGCCCTGATCATCGAAGCCTCCCTCGCTGCACTCCTCTACCCCGCGCTCGTGATGGCGAAGGTCGATCCCATCGCCGCCCTGTGGGAGGCGCCGTACTTCGCGGCGATGGCCTTCACCAACACGGGCTTCGCGCCGAACGACGGCGGTGTCGCGGTCTTCGCCGACGACTACCTCGTTCTCTTCCTGCTCATGGTGGGCGTGTTCCTGGGCAGCATCGGCTTCCCGGTCATCTACACGCTGGCCAAACACGTCTGGCACGTGAAGAAATGGTCTCTGCACACGAAGCTCACCCTCGTGACGACCGTGCTGCTGTTCGTGCTCGGCGCCGCCGTGTTCCTCATCCTCGAGTACGCCAACCCGAAGACCTTCGGGTCGATGGATGCCGCCGACACGACGTTCCAGGCCTTCTTCCTGTCGGCGATGACCCGTTCCGGCGGGTTCAACGTCATCGAGATGGACGACCTGAACGGGTCTTCGCTCCTGGCCGCCAGCATGCTCATGTTCGTCGGCGGCGGTTCGGCATCGACCGCCGGCGGCATCAAGGTCACGACGCTGGCCGTGCTGGCGATCGCCGTGTGGTCGGAGGCGAAGGGACGCCAGTCCGTCGAGGTCTTCGGCCGTCGCATCCCCAGCGATGTGCAGCGCGTCGCGCTCAGCGTCGTCGCGTGGGGAGCCACGATCGTGGCCCTGTCGACCATCATCATCGCGCAGATCACGAAGGCCGACATCAGTCACGTGCTCTTCGACGTGATCTCGGCGTTCGGCACCGTCGGGCTGTCGACCGGTCTCACGGCGGAGCTTCCCGATTCGGCGTCCTACGTGATGGCAGCGACCATCTTCATGGGGCGCGTTGGTACAGTGACTCTCGCCGCGGCAGTCGCCGCGACGTCGCGATCGCAGTATTACTCGCTGCCCGTGGAAAGGCCGATCGTTGGTTGAAGTCCTCCGGGGCGACGCTCCCGTCCTCGTCATCGGTCTCGGTCGATTCGGCGCCGCGTGCGCTGGCGAGCTCGACCGGCTCGACCGCGAGGTGCTCGCGATCGACGACAACCTCGAGCTCGTGCAGAAGTGGTCGGACCGCGTCACGCACACCGTGCAGGCCGACGCGAAGAACATCGACGCGCTGCGCCAGATCGGCGCCGGCGATTTCCAGGTCGCAGTGGTCGCCGTGGGCTCGTCGATCGAGGCATCCGTCCTCATCACCGCTAACCTCGTAGACCTCAAGGTGCCGCAGATCTGGGCCAAGGCCGTGTCGCAGTCGCACGGCAAGATCCTCGCCCGCGTCGGCGCGAACCACGTCATCTACCCCGAGCGCGAGGCCGGCGAGCGCGTCGCGCACCTCGTGAGCGGGCGGATGCTCGACTTCATCCGCTTCGACGACGACTTCGTGCTGGCCAAGATGTACCCGCCGAAGTTCATCCGCGGCGTCGGACTCAACGAATCCGGCGTGCGCTCGAAGTACAAGGTGACCGTCGTCGGAGTGAAGAGCCCCGGCAAGCCGTTCCGCTATGCGGAGGCGAACACGATCGTCACCAACCACGACCTCATCATCGTGTCGGGAACCAACAGCGACATCGAGCGCTTCGCCGCCCTCGACCGCTGACCCGGCGTCCGGTCGCGCACACCGGGCCCCGCGGCACCTCGTCGATTCAGGCAATCATGGGGAATCAGGCCGATTCCCCACGAAACGGCCTGATTCCGCGCGTTCGCCTGATTCCGCCGGCCATCAGGCGTCGATGTCGAGGGCGACCTCGACGACGTCGTCCACGGTCACGCCCTCACGGTCCTGCAGCGCCTTCTTGATCGGCACGATGTAACCGCCGTCCTTCGGCCAGAGCGCCGTCGTCACGGTGGTGGCGCCGATCGTGACGGTCGCGGGGATCATCCCCCAGCCGTAGGTCACGACCGAGGCGATCTCGTGGATCATCTCGCTCTCGGCGGGCGGCACGGTCACGAAGTGGAACGGCGCGGGGCCGCGCCAGTACCAGATCTCCCCGGCGATCAGCAGCCGCATCGCTCAGGCTCCTGCCGCGAGCTCCTTGGAGCGGGCCAGAGCTGCTGCGGCCGCATCCGAGAATGTGCGGTCGAGCTGGGCGTCCTGCAGCACGGCGATCGCGCGCTCGGTCGTGCCCTTCGGGCTCGTGACGCGGCGGCGCAGCTCGGCAGGATCCTCTCCTGACGCCTCGAGCAGCGCTGTCGCGCCGATGAACGTCTGCTCCGCCATCAGACGGGCATTCGCGTCGCTGAAGCCGAGCCCGACGGCCGCCTTGGTGAACTCCTCGATCAGGAGGTACACGTACGCCGGGCCGGAACCCGAGATCGTCCCGAGCGCGTCGATCTGCGACTCGGGCACCTCGACGACCGCGCCGACGGTCTCGAAGAGGCGTCGGACCAGCGCCAGGTCTTCGGCCGTCGCGGATGCTCCGGCAGCGAGTCCCGCCACGCCCCTGCGGACCGTGGACGGCGTGTTCGGCATGGAGCGGATTACGCGGGCATCGTCGCCGAGGACGTCGGCGAAGGTCTGGAGCGTCACGCCCGCCGCAACGCTCACGACGATCGCATCGTCGGCGAGGTGCGGGGCGATCTCGCGGAGCAGATCGGGCACCATCGCCGGCTTGACCCCGACCAGCACGATGCGCGCTCCGGCGACGGCATCCGCGTTGCCCTCCGGCTGCTCGGAGAGCGCGATGCTGGTGACGCCGTCGACGTCGTCGAAGGCTGCGGCCTTCTCGGGAGTGCGGTTGGTCGCGGTGATCCCGCCGTCGATGCGGATGCCGGAGGCGACGACACCCCGGAGGATCGCGCCCCCCATCGAACCGGCACCGAGGAACGCGAGAGAGGGAAGCGATTCAGCCATGTCGTCATCCTACGGCGGGCGCTCCGGAATCCATCGGGGAGCAGTTCTAGACTCGTGGCATGAGTGCATCCGGAGGCAGCAAGGCCATCGTCGCGGCGTTCCTGGCGAACCTGGGCATCGCCCTCGCGAAGTTCGTCGCCTGGGCGCTCTCGGGTTCCGCGTCGATGCTCGCCGAGGCCATCCACTCGGTCGCCGACTCCGGCAACCAGCTGCTCCTGATGCTCGGCGGACGCAAGGCGCGGCGCGAGGCCGACCGCTCCCACCCGTTCGGCTACGGCCGCGAGCGCTACGTCTACGCGTTCGTGGTCTCGATCATCCTCTTCTCCGTCGGCGGCCTCTTCGCGATCTACGAAGGCGTCGACAAGCTCACGCACCCGCACGAACTCGACAAGACGTGGTGGTGGCTGCCCCTCGTCGTCCTCGTCATCGCGATCGGACTCGAGTCGTTCTCGCTGCGCACGGCCGTCCGCGAGAGCAACCTCGTTCGTGAGAAGGGGCAGTCGTGGGTCTCGTTCGTGCGCCGCTCCAAAGCGCCGGAGCTCCCCGTCGTGCTCCTGGAAGATGTCGGCGCGCTGACAGGTCTCACGTTCGCGCTGCTCGGCGTCGGTCTCACGCTGATCACCGGGAACCCGGTCTTCGATGCGCTCGGCACGGTCATGATCGGCGTGCTCCTCGTGCTCATCGCGATCGTGCTCGGTGTCGAGACCAAGAGCCTGCTCGTCGGCGAGGGTGCAACGCAGGCCGACTACGACCGGATCGTCGACGCGATCAACGCCGGCGACGAGATCGAGAAGATCATCCACATGAAGACCCTCTACCTCGGTCCGGACGAGCTGATGGTCGCCGCGAAGATCGCGCTCAGCGCCGACAAGCCGCTGCGCGAGGCCGCCGACGACATCGACGCGATCGAGGCCCGCATCCGCGAAGCCGTGCCGGTCGCACGGGTCGTCTACATCGAGCCCGACGTGTACCGCCCCGCGATCGACCCGCAGCCCTCGACCGACGTGTTCGTGCTCAAGTCCTCGGACTAGTCAGCGCCGCGGCTCGAAGAAGTCGCGGAGCAGCGCAGTGGAGGCCTCCGCCTCGACGCCGCCGATGACCTCCGCCCGGTACGGCAGGCGGCGGTCGCGCAGCACGTCGTACAGGGAGCCTGCGGCACCGGCCTTGTCGTCCCACGCCCCGAACACGACGCGACTGATCCGCGCCTGCAGGATCGCGCCGGCGCACATGATGCACGGCTCCAGCGTCACGACGAGCGTGTGCCCCTGGAGATTCCAGGAGCCGGCGGATGCCGCAGCACGGCGCAGCGCTTCAACCTCGGCGTGGCCGGTGGGGTCGTGCGTCTCCTCGCGGTTGTTGCGCCCCTCGGCGATGATGCGGCCCTCGGCATCGACGACGACGGCGCCCACCGGGATCTCCGAGGCGGCGGCCGCCTCTGCGGCGAGCACGAGCGCGCGTCGCATCGCGAGGTCGTCGGCGGCGGTCATGGGTCGAGCCTACGACAGCCGTCTCCGGCATCCGGCGGTACCGATGTCGTGCGGAGCCGCGCCGCGCATTAGCCTGTACCCATGCGTGTTCACGTCGCCGACCACCCCCTCATCACCCACAAGCTCTCGGTGCTGCGCGACCAGCGCACCTCGTCGCCGGTCTTCCGGCAGCTCACCGAAGAGCTCGTGACGCTGCTCGCGTACGAGGCGACGCGCAACGTCAAGGTCAGCCCGATCGAGATCACCACGCCGGTGACGACGACGACGGGCGTGAAGATCTCGGAGCCGCGCCCGATCGTGGTGCCGATCCTTCGTGCCGGCCTGGGCATGCTCGAGGGCCTGGTCAAGCTTCTTCCGACCGCCGAGGTCGGCTTCCTCGGCATGGTCCGCGACGAGGAGACCTTCGAGCCGACGACCTACGCCGAACGTCTCCCCGACGATCTGAGCGACCGGCAGTGCTTCGCCATCGACCCGATGCTCGCGACGGGCGGCTCGCTCGCGGCGGCGATCCAGTTCCTTTTCAACCGCGGCGCGAAGGACGTCACCGCGATCTGCCTGCTCGGCACCCCGGAGGGCGTGGCCGCGATCGAAGCCATGGCCGGTGATCGCGATGTCACGCTCGTGCTCGGCGCGCTCGACGAGCGTCTCAACGAGAAGGGGTACATCGTGCCCGGACTCGGCGACGCGGGCGACCGGCTCTACGGCACGGTCTGAGTTCTCGAGCTCGCTCCCTCGCCGACGGATCTACGCGAGGTCCAGGCGATACGCCCGCTCATCGCCGTAGTGGTGGAATCCGACTCTGGTGAGGATCGGCGCCGAGGTGGCGACGCGGCCCTTCACCAGTGCCGTCGTCGCGCCGAGTCCGATGCTCGCGCGCAGCCTTTCGGCGAGCACGGCCCGGTATACCCCTCGGCCGCGGAATTCCGGGAGAGTGGCCGCGCCCCAGAGTCGTGTGAAGCCGTCGAGGATCGTGCACCCACCGGTGCTGACGGGCTGGCCGTCAAGGCGTCCGAGCACGCGCAGGCCCTCACCGGTCTCGCGCCGGGCGGTCACCTCGCCCAGCTCGACGCGGAGACCCTCATCGTCGAGCGGAGCCTGCTCCCACACCGGCACGTTGATCGCATCGACAGCGCGCACCTGATCGAGCGTGCGCACGACCTCGCCCGTCGCCTCCGGCGGCACGTCGACGGCGAGTTCGTCGATCGCGCCTGCGAGCACCGCGACCGTGTCGATGTGCTCGGCACCGCGTCGCCGCAGTTCCTCCTCGAGGTCGGGGCCGTCCGAAGGATTGGTCCAGAACGTCAGCCGCGCCTCGCCCCATTCCCTCGTTCGCTCGACGGCGTGATCCAGCACCGTCGCGGCGTCCGACGACGAGCGCACCTGCGAGCCGCGGACTCCTCCTCCGAACCGCGTCGGATAGCGCACGAGCAGCAGGTGATCGTCGGCCCGCTCGCTGTCTCGCGGGAACCACGCCCACGATGCCGCGGCGCGAAGGATGTCGTCGGTCCCGTGCAGGGCTGCGCTCATTCCGCTGCTCCGACCAGACGAGCGAAGGCGCTGAGGCGGGCGACCCCCTCGGGCGTGTACGGCAGGTCGTCGAGCAGCGCCGGGGAGTGGATCAGGTAGGCGACGGCCTGGGCCCGGGAGATCGCGACGTTGAGCCGGTTCTGCAGCAGGAGGAACTCCGGACCCCGAGGAGCATCCCGTCCGCTCGACGCCGCCAGAGAGGTGATCGACACGACCGCCTCCTTCCCCTGGAAGTTGTCGACCGTGCCGACCGGCACATCGGGGAACCCTGCCTCCGCCAGCGCATCGAGGACGAGCTGGCGCTGCGCGTTGTACGGCGTGACGACGATGATGTCGGACTGTTCGAGCGGCCTGGTCGTGGCATCCGCATCGTTGTCGGTGAACGGCCGTCCCACGAGGTCACGGACCAGACGCACCACTTCGGCAGCCTCTTCCGGCGACTGGGTCGCGTTGCCACGATGCCGGAGAGGAATCACGTGCAGCCCCGGCTCGATGCCGTCGACCGACCGGCGCTCCGTGCCGGGTGCCGATGCGAGCTTCCCGGCATAGGCGAGCTTCGACACGGGCGCGGCCACGAGCGGATGCATCCGCCACGAGCGCGCCAGGAAGTAGCCGTACTCCGGACGCACGACGGGATCGCCGTCCATCACCCAGCCGAGGGCCGACGTATCGACCGGCTCGGGGTGAGCGCCTTGACTGACCTGCGGGAGCTGCTGCGGGTCGCCGAGGAGGAGCAGCCTCTTGGCGCCCGCCGCGACAGCGATCGTCGACGCGAGCGAGAACTGCCCGGCCTCGTCGATCACCAGCAGGTCGAGACCGGCCCGATCGACGCGCTGGGTGTTGCTGAAGTCCCAGGCGGTTCCGCCGACGACGGCCCCCTCGTCGGCATGCTCGGCGAGGAACGACGCCATGCCGTTCTTCGGTATCGCGGTGTACGAGGTCTCGGCCTCGCTGTCCTTCGGCGCCTTGGCGACCTGCGCCGGCGCCACTCCGTCGGCGACCACGCGATCGAGCAGCGTCTCGATGATGGCGTGCGACTGCGCGACGACGCCGATCTTGAAACCGTGCTCGTTCACCAGCCGGGCGATCACCCGCGACCCGGTGTAGGTCTTGCCCGTTCCGGGAGGTCCTTGCACCGCCAGATAGCTGCGGTCGAGATCGAGGACACCGCGCACGATCGCGTCGATGACATCGTCGCCGGCCTCGGGAATCGGCGCACCCGATGCAGTGCGCGGCGGAAGGCGTCGCAGGATGTCGGTCGCGGCGTCGGCAGGGAAGCCCGGCGCTGCGGCGTGCACGGCGTCGGCCCACTCGTCGATCGCACCCTGCAGCGACACCACCCGCGGCGGCGCGGCAGGCGTGAGGGCGAGTGGCAGTTCGTCCCACGTCTGCCCCTGCACCGCGGACTCGGTCAGCAGATAGCCGTCGTCGAGCACTTCCGACACGGTCACCGTGTGGGGCACGTGCACCGCCCGCGACGGCACCTCGGTGTCGAACGGCGCCGGCACCTCGTACAGCGCGAAGGGCTGCGCACCCACGCCCAATGTCGTTCCCGGCGACACCTCGCCGCGGACCTCGATGTCACGGGACATCGCCCGTCGCCCCTCGCCGATGCTCCAATCCCGGCGAACCGTCGACGACGGTCGATCGACCCGCACCACGTCGCGGGTGCCGTCCCACATCGTCACGGGCTCGCGCAGACGCTGGAAGTGCGAGACCCAGAAGCTCTTCGCCTCGCGAGGGAAGTAGTCGATCGCCGCCGCCGCGATGCGGTGCACGAGCCCGTCGCCACCGGCATCGACAGCGCGTTCCGCGTCGGCGACCAGGGCGACGGACCGCGGAGAGGGCTCGTAGATCACCTCGTCGATCTCGTCCGGCGGCGCCGGTGTCACGCCCTCCTTCCGGGCGATGTCGATCAGCCAGTTGCGCAGCCGACGGGTGGAGACGCAGTCGTAGCGGTTGTAGTCGGCGAGGTCGGCCAGCACGGCATCCGCTTCGGCCTGCTCCCCCGCGGCGGCGAGCTCTCGCGCCGCGACGTACTGCACGATCGAGTCGTCGCCCTTCTGCACATCGCTCGTGCGCACGTCGTCGCCCATGTAGAGGGGCTCGAGCTTCTTGATCGAGTACGAGCGCGAGCCGACCCGGACAGTGCGCAGCACGAGCGGATACAGATCCACGAACACGCCCTCGCGCAGCAGCCGGTCGACCTCCCCTTCCCGCACTCCGTGCCGAGCCGCCATCGCCACGAGATGCGAGGTCTCGTACGGCGCGTAGTGGTAGATGTGCATTGCGGGATGCGCGGCCCGTCGTACCTTCACGAAGTCGAGGAACGCTCCGAGAGCCCGACGCTCGTCTTCGAAGGTGTGCGCCCAGAGGGCCGAGTACTGATCCGTGTTGTCGACCCAGCCGAAAAGGTAGTCGATCCCCCAGTGCGCTTCGCCGTCCGGCGCCGGCTCCGTGTAGAGCGGGTCGCCCTCGAAGTCGAAGAAGATGTCGCCGTGGCTGGGGAGCGGAAGGGTGTGGATCGCCGGGGCGTAGTGCACGTCGTAGGTCGGCAGGCCCTCGGCATCGGCGCGGATCTGCAGGCGCGCCTGCGCGCGGAGGGTCTCGAACGAATCGATGTTCATGCCGACGGGGGCCTCGGATGCCGTCGCGAGGGCATCGATCGTGTCGATGCCGGACGCGCGCAGACGTGCGCGCTGCACCGGACGCATGCGCGCGACCATGAGCAGGTCCCGGTGTGCGAGAACCTGCTCCTCACAGGTGGCGCACCGACCGCACGCGACGATCTGCAGGTCGTCGCGATCGTCGCCCCAGGCGAGCGGAGCACCGGTCGCACCATCGCCGACGCGGCGATCGGCGATCAGCGCCCGCAGCCGCGATCGGCGCACCTGGAAGAGCGGAAGGAGATCGTCGACACTGTGCGTGCTGAGGGTGCTGTCGCCGAGGATCAGGTCGACCTCATCGGACCGCGGGATGCCGAGCCGGTCGAGCTGATCGACATATGCCGCCAGCTGCATGAGGGCGGTGACCCGCGCCTTGCGCGCCAGCTTCGAGTCCTGCACGCGCCAGCGACCATCGTCGTCCTTGCGCAGGAAGTCGGCGAATCCGACGAATTCCTCGGTCGCGAACGCGGCCTGGAAGACGACGAGCGCGTCGGACTCGAGCGCCGCGACCGTCTCGTCGGTGGCTGCACGGAGAGCGTCGGCATCGACGGACGAGACCTTCTCGATCTGGTGGACCCTGTCGTCACCGAGCTCTTCGACGTACCGCGCGAGCACGTTCTGCTCGTGCACATCTCCGAGCAGGGCGGCGCGCTTCAGCGTGGCGTCTTCCGGCTCCTCGACGGCCGGCACGCGGCCGAGCTTCGCGTCGATCGCACGGCACCAGGCGAACTCGCATTCCGCGGCCGCCTTCAGATCGCTGGCGCTCCAGATGACGCGCTGTGCCGCAGTGTCGATCCGCACGATGCTCCCGTTCTGTCGGATGCTTCGACACTATCCGCGGCATCCGACACGGGACGAAAGGCGCGCACCTGCGCTCAGCGCCACCAGTCGTCGTCGGGCGTCACCGGGAGGTGGCGCTTGTGCTGCGTCGCGAGGTACTTCGCCTCGATGCGTCCGGCCGCTTCGGGGTCGACGGGGCGTCCCTCGAGGAAGTCGTCGATCTGCTCGTACGTGAGGCCGAGCTCGTCCTCGTCCGCACGGCCGGGCTGGCCGTCGAGGAGGTCGGCCGTCGGCACCTTGAACGCGAGCCGGTCGGGCGCGTCCAGGAACTGCAGCAGCGAACGGCCCTGCCGCTTCGTGAGGCCGGAGAGCGGCAGGATGTCGGCGGCGCCGTCGCCGAACTTCGTGTAGAAGCCCGTCACGGCTTCGGCCGCGTGGTCCGTCCCGATCACCAGCAGGCCGTCGTGTCCGGCGAGCGCGTACTGGGTGACCATGCGCACGCGCGCCTTGATGTTGCCGCGGTTGAAGTCGCTGATGTCGCTCGTCACCGCGAACTCGATGTCTTCTTCGACGCCGTCCACGCCGTTCTGGATGTTCACCTCGACGGATGAGTCCGGCGCGATGTACTCGAGTGCGGCCTCGGCATCCGCCGCGTCCTTCTGCACCCGGTACGGCAGACGCACGGCGAGGAATCTCGCCTCGCCGCCCTCGGCGCGCACGCGTTCGACGGCGAGCTGCGCCAGGCGACCCGCGAGAGTCGAGTCCTGCCCGCCGGAGATGCCGAGGACGAAGCCACGCGCTCCCGTCGTGCGGAGGTAGTCGACGAGGAATCCGACTCGACGCTCCACCTCGGCTTCGGGATCGATCTCGGGCCGGACACCGAGGGCTTCGGAGATCTGCTGCTGCAACGACACGGGGGCCTCCACTCTTCCTCGAATCAGTATCGCGCTTCTGTGTTACGCCCGGGTGACAGAACCGCACATGGACGCTCCTGCCAGGCGCGACCTGAAAGAATGAGGAAGTGAAACTCCTCGTCGCCGCCCTCGCGTCCGAACTGACCGCCTTCCCGGACACACTCGATGGGTTCGATCGCCTCGTGACAGGCCCGGGCAAGCTCCAGGCCACGTATGCGCTCACCCGGGCGCTCGACGCGCGCGACTACGACGAGATCGTCGTGGTCGGCACCGCCGGTGCGATCGATCCGGATCTCGAGGCGACGGTCCACGAGATCGGCACCGCGTTCCAGCATGACGTCACCGATCTCGACGGCGTCGCGGGCCAGCACGTCTCGCTTCCCGCTCGCGTGGCGACCGGCCGCGACGGCGTGCTGATCGCCACGGGCGATCACTTCGTGGACGACGCCGAGGTCACCGCCGTGATCCGGCCGACGGGTGCCGCACTGGTGGACATGGAGACGTACGCGTACATCTGGGTCGCCGAGCAGTTCGACGTGCCGATCCGCGTCTTCCGTGCCGTCTCCGATCAGGCCGAGGACGGGGCCCTCACCGACTGGCGCGAGGCCGTCGCGCGGTGCAGCGTGCAGCTGCGCGACTTCATCCGCGACGAATACGGGGTCTGACGGCGCCGACGCGCCGCCTCATCCCGGGCCGTCTCAGCGCGTCTCGATGATGCTCGGGCCGTGGGGGGTGGCGCGCACCGTGAGCTGCGCGGGAATCTGCTCCTGCATGGCTTCCACGTGACTGATCACCCCGACGGTGCGGCCGCCCTGCCGCAGTTCGTCGAGAGTGCGCATGGCCACGTCGAGCGTGTCGCCGTCGAGCGATCCGAAGCCCTCGTCGATGAAGAGCGTGTCCAGTTGGATGCCGCCGGCCCGCGCCGTGACCACCTCGGCGAGGCCGAGAGCGAGCGCGAGCGAGGTGAGGAACGTCTCACCGCCGGAGAGCGACTGGGGCGGACGTGTCTGCCCGGTGAAGGCATCGGACACCACGATCCCCAGACCGGATGCCGCGCCGCGCGCGGCGAGGGCGTCGGAGTGCTGCAGCTGGTAGCGCCCCGTGGACATGTCGTACAGCCGGCGGTTCGCGGCCTCGACGATCTCCTCGAGCTCTGCGGCGAGGACGAAGGTCTCGAGCGCCATCTTGCGGGTGTTGGCACCGCGCCCGGCGATCGTGTCGGCGAGCCCCTGGAGGATCTCGAACTCGGCGGCGTCGTCGGCCGTCTCGGCATGCTCCGCGGCGGCGGAGTCGATCAGCCCGTCGAGCCGCTCGGCGGTTCCGCTCGCGCGACTCGCCTCGTCGACCGCGTGCATCCAGGTCGCGCGCGCTGTCGCTGCGGCCTCTTCGGCGGGCGAGAGGTCGATCGGCTCCTCGGGGAGGGTCCGCAGCTCGAGGTCGAACAGGATGGCGCGTTCCTTCTCGCGTTGCACCGCGTGCTGGGAGATCCGCGCGTCGAGTGCCTCCTGCGCCTCGGTCGACCGCAGGGCTCCGACGGCTGCGGCCACATCGTCGAACGCCGAATCAGCCAATGCGGCGTCTCTCTCAGCCTCGGCCTCGCTCAGGGACTGCGCGCGCCGCGCGCGTTCGGCCGTGGCCTCGGCGAGAGCCCGTGCCGCCGTCACCTTGGCCGTCGTGTCGGCGAGGCGCTCGGCGACAGTGGGGAAAGCCCCACGGGCATCGGCGATCAGCGTGCGCGCGTCCGCCACTCGCTGGGTCAGCAGCACGAGCTGCTCTCGCGAGGCCGCGAGGGCCGCATCATCGTCGGCACGTCGGCGCTCGAGCAGCGCCGCCCGGTCGGAGAGGGCCAGCAGTTGCGCATCGAGGGTCTTGACGCGATCGGCCGCGACGACACCCTCCGCGTGCGCGTCGACGGCCTCGAGATGCTCGCGCTCGGCCTGCTCGACCGTACGTCCGTCTGCCTTGGTCTCGGCCGCCGCGAGCGCGGCCCGGAGGGACGAGGACGTCGCTGCCGCCTCGCGCTCGATCTCGGACGCGGCGTCACGCGCGCTCTCGGCGGTGGCGATGTCGTCGGCTGAGACGGGATCCACATGCGCCGCCGGCGCCGGATGCTCGTGCGCGCCGCACACGGGGCACGCCTCGCCGTCGGTCAGGCCCGAGGCGAGCTCGCCGGCCATTCCGTCGAAGCGGCGCTGCCTCAACTGCGCCAGCGTCGTCTGCGCAGCGGCGTGTGCGGTGGTCGCCGCGGCGAGCTCCTGCTCGGCGCGCGTGTGGTCCGTGCGCAGACGGACAGCGTCGCGGGCCGCCCGCAGGCGGGCTTCCGAGGCCTCCTGAGCCAGGGCCAGATCGCCCCTCCGGTCGGCGGTGCGCCTCGCGTCGTCGCGCTCGACGGTCAGGGCGGAGATCTGCACCGGCAGGTCGTCGCGCTCTGCGGCTCCTGCCGAAGCGCGACTCGCTGCAGTCTGCACAGCGGCCTCGGCGGTCTGGAGCTCTTCCTCGAGCGCCGCCTCGCGCTGCTCGAGCTCGTGCGCGCGTTCCCACGCTCCGCTCTCCTTGAGGCGCTCGGCGGCCCACGCGGCCAGGTCGTCATCGACTTCCACCCCGAAGCGCTGCCATGCCTCACGGGCGTCGGCTTCTCCTCCGCTCGCGCTGTCGAGCGCCTTCCGCGCTCGGTCCGCGGAGGCGATGGTCGAACGGAGCCCCTCGGCCGATCGGGCCTCGTTCAGCTCGGAGCGGACCGCCGCGATCGACGGCTCCTCGGCATCGAGGCGGTCGAGAGCGGTTCGCGCACGATCCCGCTCGCGCTGCGCGCGCTGCTCCTCGCGCGTGGTGGCCAGCACGGCATCTGCGGCGGCCGAACGCTTCTCCGCTTCGACGCGTTCCGATGCGCGACGCTCGGCCTGGTAGTCGGCACGAGCCTTCGCGCGCCGCAGGTCGTCGAGCCGGTCCGGCGTCGTCGTCACGGCTGAACGCGCGGACTCGCCGGCACCCGCCTCGTCGTCGCTCCCGTCCCCCCAGAGGCCGGCGGTGGAGACGAGACGCTCCGCCTCGTCGACCCGCGCGGCGACGGTCGCGAGGCGAGCACCGAGGGCTTGCTCTGCGACCCTGCGCCGGTCGTCGAAACGCGACTGGACGTCTTCGAACCGCTGCGTGCCGAAAAGTCGCCGGAGCAGCGCCTGACGATCTTTGCTCCCCGCGAGCAGGAACTCGGAGAACCTGTTCTGCGCGAGCAGGATGACCTGCAGGAACTGCTCGCGACTCAGTTGCAGGATCTCGTCGAGCTCGGTGGCCACGTCGACCGCCCGCGCCGCGCGGCCGACCCACCCGGCATCCGTCCGCTCCTCCAGCGAGACGGCCGCTGCCTGCTTGGTCATGCCGCCGCCGCGCTTGGCCGGGCGCGGGTACTCGGGCGAGCGCGTCACGCGGAAGCGACCGGCAGAGGCGCTGAACTCCACCACCACTTCCGAGATGTCATCGGGTTCGCAGTAGTCGCTGCGCAGCCGCTTCTCTCCACCGTCGTAGCGCGGCACCCCGCCGTAGAGCCCGAAGCAGACGGCATCCAGGATGCTGGACTTGCCCGCACCGGTTCGCCCGGCGATCAGGAAGATGCCGTCGTCGGCGAACGCGTCGAAGTCGACGGTCTGGCGGGACCGGAACGGGCCGAATCCCTCGACCTCGAGGCGATGGAGGCGCATCTAGACGAGCGCCTCCGCGCGCACACGATCGTCGAGCACAGCGCGGATCAGCCGGCTCTCGGTCTCGGTCGGCCCCTGCCCCGCGCGCACATGCTCGAGGAAGGCGTCGATGCGCTCCGCGTCGGTGACGGCGGCGCGCAGCCGCTGCGAGTAGCTCCGCTCGCGCTCTTCGGCGACGACCTCGGGCTGGTGCTGCACCATCGCGCAGAACGGGAAGCTCTCGCGCAGCCGACGCATGGGCTCGGCCTGCGGGGCGGCGTCGGTGTAGATCGCGCAGACCCAGTCGTCGATGTGTGCGGCGACGTTCGCCTCGGACAGGATCTCCTCGAGCGGACCCGTGAGCGTGACCAGGCGCCGCGGCACCGGCAGTTCGAGCCACTCGACACCGGCGAGCCCGTCGGCATCGAGGTCGACCAGCCAGGAGCCACGAGGCTTGTGCTGCTCGCCGAAGCTGTAGTGCAGCGGAGCCCCCGCGTAGCGCACGCGCTCGCTGATCTGCTGGCGTCCGTGGATATGGCCGAGCGCCACGTAGTCGGGACCGTCGAAGACGCTCAGCGGCACGACGTCGAGTCCGCCCTGCCGCACCTCGCGCTCCAGCCCGATCGTCGCATCGACGCCCGCGGCGAAGCAGTGCGCGATGGCGACCGACCGACCGGAGTGCTGCGCCATGCCGACGCGCACGAGATGCATCGCATGCGCCATGGTCTGCGCCTGGGTGCGCAGCTGACGCCCTTCGGCGTCGCCCTCCGGCCAGTGCTGACGAACGATCGCCGGCTCGAGGTACGGGATGCCGAAGAAATGCACGGGCCCGTCGGCGTCGGCGATGGTGATCGGCTCGCCGACGGCGAGCGGGTCGGTCAGAACGTGGATCCCGTCGCGCAGCAGCCGGGCCTGGAAACCGAGCCGGGCCGCCGAGTCGTGGTTGCCGCTGGTCATGATGACGCGGGCGCCCGTCTCGTGCAGCGCGACCAGCGCGTCGCCGAGCAGGGTGTAGGCGGGGCCTGACGGCGTGGCCGAGTCGAACACGTCTCCGGCGACGACCACGACGTCGACCGCGTTCTCCTGCACCTGCGCGGTGAGCGCCGCGAGCACCTCGGCAAGCGCGTCCATGGTCGAGTGACCGTGGAACGTGCGACCGATGTGCCAGTCGGAGGTGTGCAGGATTCGCATACTCACACGCTACGAACCCCCACGGACATTCGGTCCGAGGCGTGCCGCAGCATCCGCTCCTGGCAGGTGAATCACAGGGAGCCCACCCGGCGCGGATGCCGCGGCGCGCTCAGTGCGCGGCGACCGCGAGCTCACCGTGGGCGGGCATCAGCTCGTCTTTCGAGCCCCGCACCATACAGACGGCGATCACCGAAGCGCCGACCAGGAAGATCGCCGCCACGATGAAGGTCCAGCCGTACGCGTCGGTCAGCTGCTGCGCCGTCACATCCCGCTGCGCGTGGCCTCCGACGGAAGCCGCGTAGACCGCCGTGAACACCGACAGGCCGATCGATCCGCCGATCTGCATCGCGGAGTTGGCCACTGCGGAGGCGACCCCGGCATCCTCGGAGGCGATGCCGGTGAGCGCCAGGTTCTGGAGCGGGACGAAGACGAGGGCCATCCCCACGCCGAGGATCACGAGTGCGGGCGCGACCTGCAGGAAGTAGGCGCCATCGGGCGTGATGCCCGACAGGTAGAGCATCCCTGCGGCGGCGAGGAGCGGCCCGACGATGAGCATCGGTCGCGGTCCGATGACCGGCAGCAGCCGGGTAGCGAGCGGTGCGACCACCATCGTCGCGATGGGGAGCGGGAGTGTCGCCAGTCCTGCGGTGAAGGCGCCCATCCCGAGCACGAACTGCAAGTGGAACGTCAGGTACATCGTGGCGCCGATCATGATCGCCCCCGCGACGCCCTGGATGAGGAACGCCCCGCCGCGCACGCGGTCCGCGACGATCCGCGGCGGCAGCAGCGGGTGCGCGACGCGACTCTCGATCCAGACGAACGCTCCGAGCAGCGCCGCGCCGAGCGCCAGGAAGGCGATCGTGAGAGGTTGCCCCCAGCCGTTCTCCGCGAGGCTGAAGCCGTACACCAGGGCTCCGAGACCGAGGGTCACCGTGATCGTGCCCCAGACGTCGTAGTGCGTGTCGCCGTCCGCCCTGCTCTCGGTGAGGAACAGCGCTCCCCCGACGAGTCCGACGGCGACGAAGAACAGGTTCACGAACAGGCACCACCGCCAGTCGGCGAACTCGGTGAGCACACCGCCGAGGAGGAGCCCGACCGCGGCGCCGGTTCCGGCGACGATGCCGAACACCGCGAACGCCGTGTTGCGGTCGCGCCCCGATGGGAACGTCACGGTCAGCAGTGCGAGAGCCGCCGGGGCGAGCAGCGCGGCGAACGCACCCTGCAGTCCGCGGGCGAGGATGAGCTCCCAGCCCTGCTGCGCGAATCCGCCGTACAGCGACGCCGCCCCGAACCCGACCATCCCGATCATGAAGACGCGCTTGCGCCCGACGTAGTCCGACAGCCGCCCTCCCAGCAGCAGGAGAGCGCCGAACGCGAGCGCGTACGCCGTCACCACCCATTGCCGCTGCCCGTCGGAGAGATCGAGGGACTGCTGAGCGCGCGGCAGGGCGATGCTGACGATGGTCCCGTCGAGGACGACGACCAGCTGGGTGAGAGCGATCACGGCGAGGGCCCACCAACGAGTACGGGGGTGGGCGCGCAGGGAAGAAGACATGGAAAAACCTCCGGTGTCTGTTGAGGATGCCGGAGGTTTCGAGCCTCGGATCAGCACGCCTCCCGGCGCCTGACCACCTCAGCCAACGGGGCTGAGCAGAACTCCATTCTATCGCATGGTCTTCGGAGGAGAAGAGCGGAAGGTCCCCTGACCCACCCTCGTCACGACGATCGGCACGCGGTGGTGCATGGTGCGCTGTGCGCTTTCACCTGTGCGGCGTGCGGGGCTGCGCGATGCGATCCGGGCTGCCCTCCGCCCTCCAGGTGTGCCGGAACTTGCCCCTCCCGGCGGGGGTTGTGCCCGCTTCGTCGTGACTACCGACTTCCGCCCTACTCCTCCAGCTCGTTCGTCCAGTTCGCCTGCTGGATCCGGTTGTCGAGTTCGCGCAGCTCCTGCGCGACCGCGTCGGCCCTGGCGCGCAGCTCCGCGACCGGGAGCGCGGAGACCTTCCGGAGCTCCGATCTCATCTGGCGCTGGAAGTGATCGTTCGCTCCGGATGCCGCGGCCGCGGCATCCGTCAGCAGAGAGTGCTGCAGGCGCAGCACGTCGCGCGCGGCGAGGGCGTCGGTCATGGTGCCGTCGCGGCCGAGATCGAGGCGCGAATTCGTGGCGTTGATGCGGCGGATCAGATCACGCAGCTGGGTGAGCGCGGCATCCGCTTCGACGATCAGGGCCCCCGCGTCCTCCGCCGGCTCCTCGCCCTCCTGGTAGCGCGCGTTCGAGGTGATGCGGGCGCGCAGCTGCTCGATGCGGCGCTGCAGATCGGCTCGTGCGGTGAGGGCCTCGGCGAGTTTCATGGCTTCATCCTCGCAGGGCCGCCGCGTAACAGAACGAAATACTCGGGCGCGTCAGCGCGAGCGCAGGAGGTGTGCGTGCTCCGGGTTCGCCGAGAACCAGTCGGCGACGTACCAGCAGACGGCGTCGACCTTGCGATCGCCGCGCGACTCGATGTCGGCCACGGCGCCCTCCACGACCTTCCCCGCATAGCCGTGGCCGCGGAAAGTCGGGATGGTGAACGCCCTGGTCAGCGCGATCGTGCGGCCGTCGTCACGGTAGTCGAGCACGCTCACCAGCCGTCCGTCACGCATGAGGGTGTAACGCGATTCATCCTTCTCGTCGGTGAGGATGAAGCCGCCGACAGTGGTCGAGATCGTCATTCGAGCAACGTTACGCCCGCTTCTGCGCACGGAGCCCGTTTTGACACGAGGCGACACGATCAGACATAATCCCCCCATGACCACCAACGCACGCCCTTTGTCCGCCCAGGAGGCGAACGGGACTGCCGGGATGATGATGCCCGGTCGCGTTGGCATGTGTTGCCGAATGTGTCGCTGAACGAACAGCCACCCCGCCTGACCTGATCATTCGCCATCTGCGATGTCAGCGTCACCGAGCATCCACCCTTGCTCGCTTCCCGGCTCCGCCGGTCATTCATGCAACGCATCAGAGCCGCTCTCCGGCTCACGTCCTGAGGACTTCATCATCATGTCGAACACCGCACTTCTCGAGCGTCCCGCTTCCTCCGCCCAGGCCCGCACCGTTTCGTCCGAGGCCGCAGCGCCCCTGAACGGCGCCGCCGCAGACCTCCCCGCCGTCCGCTCCCCCCGCGGCTTCGCCCTCTACGTCGGACTCGACGAGATCAAGGCCGCCGAAGCCGGCGTGAGCCTCCCGCTCCTGGTCGACGCCCTGCGTCGCACGCTCGCCGAACTCGCACCGGGCGCCGAGACCCACGCCACCGTCGCCCTCGCCCCGCACGGCTCCGGAGGCCGCGACCTCGACGTCGTCCGCCTCGCACTGCAGGAGCCCGGCGCGATCGCCCGCACCAAGGCCGCCGCAGAAGAGGACATCGCCGAGGAGGAGACGGGCGTGACCGTCGACATCTCCCGCAAGCGCGTCCTGATCGACGGCGAGTCCGCCGCGTTCACGTACAAGGAGTTCGAGCTGCTGCAGTACCTCGTCCTCCGCGAGGGTCGCACCATCGAGCGTTCCGAGCTCGTCTCGGCTCTCTGGCAGGCGCAGGACGACGAGACCCCCGGCGAGCGCACGATCGACGTGCACGTGCGTCGCCTGCGCGCCAAGCTCGGCCGCTACGAGGACATCGTCCGCACCGTGCGCGGCATCGGCTACCGGTTCGACCGTCACGCCGACGTGGTCATCCGCTACGGCCACGGCACGCCCTCGCCCGACCGCTTCTGACCCGAGTCGCTCCTGCGCCGGATCGCGCGGCCGCCGGATCGCGCGGCGCGGACCGGTGTCAGCACCGCCGCGTAGGGTGGGCGCATGACCCTGACAGCGGATGCCGGAGCGGCCGGAGCCGCGCGGGAGGATGCTGCGCAGGAGACGGTCTACCGCCCTTCGCACGACCTCGATCTCGCACACACGGTCGGCGTGCTGCGCCGCGGGGGAACGGACCCGACGACCGTGATCGACGGCCCCGTGTTCTGGCGGGCCGTGCGCACGCCGCTCGGCGCCGCCACACTCGCGCTGCGGGCGAGCGGCGGCGAGGTCAGGGCCACCGCGTGGGGCGCCGGCGCCGCGGAGGCCCTCGACCGGGTGCCCGACCTGTGCGGCGCGCGCGACGACGCCACGGGCTTCGACGCGTCGCGGCATCCGCTCATCGCCGAGGTCGCCCGTCGCAACCCGGGTCTGCGTCTCACGCGCACGGACGAGATCTTCGATGCACTCGCCGGCGCGATCCTCGAGCAGAAGGTCACGGCCGTGCAGGCCTTCGGAGCTTGGCGCTTCCTGGTGTCGCGCTTCGGGGAGCGTGCGCCCGGCCCCACCCCGCGGCCGATGTTCGCGCCGCCCGCGGCATCCGTCTGGCGCACCATCCCGTCGTGGTCGTGGCACCGGGCAGGTGTCGAGCCGCCGCAGTCGAAGACGATCGTGCGGTCCGCCGAGCGCGGCGACCGGATCGAGCGAGCCGTCCGCGCAGCTGACGACGGCGCCGCAGCCGAGCGGATCCTCACGAGCCTTCCGGGGGTCGGCGCCTGGACCTCGGCCGAGACCCGCATCCGGGCGCTCGGCGACCCCGACGCCGTGAGCGTCGGCGACTTCCATCTGGCGCACGAGGTGGGCTACGTCCTCGCGGGCGCGCGCACCGACGACGACGGGATGCTGGAGCTCCTCGCTCCCTGGGCGGGCCACCGCCAGCGCGTCATCCGCCTGATCTACGCCAGCGGGGTGAAGGAGCCGCGCCGCGGGCCGCGCCTCGCGCCGGAGAACCATCGCGACCGCTGAACCCCGCCGTCCGTGGGCCAGGATCTAGGCTGAGGTCATGTCCCGCACCGTGCTCCGCGTCTCCGTCACCGCCGGCCTGCTGGTCCTGGGCGTCGTCATCGGGCTGATCTTCCAGAACGTCTGGCTCGGTCTGCTGCTCGCCGCGATCGTGTGGCTCGGCTGGTTCCTCGGCTACGAGTCGCGACGCGGGAACAACGCCGGCGTCAACGACGAGGACCACGGGATCGAGCTCTGATCGCCCGCGTCCGTCAGTAGTACACGGCGAGCGGTCCCGAGGGGCCGTCGATCACGTGCACCGGTGTCTCGAAGACGCGGGTGAGCACGGCATCCGTCATGATCTCCTCCGGTGAACCGAACTCGACCACCGCGCCGTCCTTCATGGCGCAGATGTGATCGGCGTAGTGCCCGGCGAAGTTCACGTCGTGGAGCACGATGACGATGGTGCGCCCGAGCTCTTCGGCAGCGCGGCGCAGGTGCTTCATCATCTGCACGGCGTGCTTCATGTCGAGATTGTTCAGCGGTTCGTCCAGCAGCACGAACTCGGTGTCCTGCGCGAGCACCATCGCGACGTACGCGCGCTGGCGCTGCCCGCCGGAGAGCTCGTCGAGGTAGCGGCCCTCCAGGGCACCCAGGTCGAGGAAGTCGATCGCGCGGCTGATGATCTCCTCGTCCGCCCGGTTCAGCCGGCCCTTCGAGTGCGGGAAGCGCCCGAAGCCGACGAGTTGACGCACCGTGAGCCGGGTGACGAAGTGGTTCTCCTGGCGCAGGATCGAGACCACCTTCGCCAGGTCCTTCGAGGTGGTCGAGGCGACGTCGAGACCCGCGATCTCGATCGCACCGGCATCCATCCCGTTCAGCCGCCCGATCATCGTGAGCAGGGTCGACTTGCCGGCGCCATTCGGCCCGATGAGGGCAGTGATCCCTCCCGCGGGGATCTCGAGGTCGACGGGGCCGATGGCGACCTCGCTGCTGTAGTCCCGCCGGACGCCGTCGAGTGCGATCACAGCCTGCCCTTTCTGAGGATGACGATGAGGAAGACGGTGCCGCCGACGAGCTCGATGAGGATCGACACCATCCCCTGCGCGGAGAAGACGTTCTTCATCACGAAGTACGCGCCGGCGAGGATCGTGAACGCCGTGAGCACGGCCACCGGGAAGATGAGCCGATGGTCGTACGTGTCGGCGAACTGGTAGGCGAGTGTGGCGACGAGGAAACCCAGGAACGTCATCGGACCCACGAGTGCGGTCGACGTCGCCATCAGCACGGCGACGAGGAACAGCACGAGGAAGAGTTCGCGTCGGTGATCCAGACCCAACGAGCGCGCGGCATCCGGTCCGAGCGCCATCAGGTTGAGCCTCCGCGAGCGGAACCAGAGCACGACGGATGCCGCGATCACGAGCGGGATCGCCAGCGGGAGGTACGAGGGGTCGGCGTTCGACACGTTGCCGAACAGGCGGGCCGCGAGCACATCGAACTCGCTCGGTGTGAGGAGGCGCTGCATGAACGTCGACACGGCCCCGAGCCCGCCGCCGATCACGATGCCGATCAGCAGCATGATCTGCAGGTTGCCGTAGCGCCCGGAGAGGAGCCACCCGTACAGTGCCACGGCCAGTCCGACCATGACGGCGACCTGGATCGCGAACTGCCCGACGCCCTGGATAGCGACGAGTCCCGCCACCCCGAACAGGTACACCGTCGAGGTCTGCACCACACGGTACAGCGACTCGAATCCCATGATCGACGGGGTGATGATGCGGTTGTTGGTGACGGTCTGGAAGCTGACCGTCGCGACCGCCTGTGCGATCGCGACGAGCACCATCACGGTGACGTCGGTCGCGCGGTGCTGCGCGATGCGCCAGAACCCGGGCGATCCCGCCGGCATCGGATTGCCCCAGGCGAGCAGCCCGAATCCGGACCCGACCGCCAGCACGATCAGGATGCCCAGCACGAGCAGATAGCGCCGTCGCGCGCGTGCCGTCGTGAAGGCGCCGGCCGTCCGCGGGAGCACGGCGAGCGTCGCGCCCTCAGCCACGTCGACGCTGCCTCAGCAGCAGGAGGACGAAGACGATCGCGCCCACGACCCCGAGGATCAGGGACACCGGGACCTCGAACGGCATGATGATGGTGCGGCCGATGATGTCGCAGACCGTGACGATCGCGATGCCGAGCAGGCACACCCACGACAGATTGCTGCGCAGATCATCGCCCCGCACCATCGAGACCACATTCGGCACGATGAGCCCGAGGAAGGGCAGATTGCCGACGACCACCGTGACGACTCCGGTGGTGATGGCGATGAGCACGGTCCCGAGCAGGATGATCCGGTTGTAGTCCACGCCGACGTTCGTGGCGATCTCCTCGCCGAGTCCCGCGATCGTGAGGCGATCCGCCACGATGAACACGATCACGCCCACGATCGCGACGATCCACAGCATCTCGTACTGTCCGCGCATCACCGACGTGAAGCTGCCCGCGAACCAGACCCCGATGATCTGGAGGGAGTTCGTGGCGAGGGCCAGGTAGGTCGAGACGGCGCCGACCACGGCCCCGAGCATGATCCCCACGATCGGCACGATGAGCGAGGACTTCAGGGCGACGCGGCGGAGGAAGGCGAAGAACACGAGGGTGCCGACGAAGGCAGCCGCGACGGCGCCGACCATCCGGAGCGTCAGCGACGGGTGCGGGACGAGGATCATCACGGCGAGCAGACCGAGACCCGCCCACTCCGTGGTGCCGGTCGTGGTCGGCTCGACGAAGCGGTTCTGGGTGAGCAGCTGCATCACGAGCCCGGCCATGGCCATGGCGGCGCCGGCTAGCACGAGCGCGATCGTGCGCGGAACGCGGGTGATCTGGAACATCTCGCCGCCGTCGCCGGCGCCCGCGATGTCGTAGACGCCCGTGAAGAGCGAGACGACGAGAAGCGCGGCGACGACGAGCACACCGATGAGCAGCTTCACGTCGAAGAGCCGCCCGGAGGTGCGGGGCGGCGAGGCGAGGTCAGCGGAGGTCATGAGGGAGTCCCGAAGCGTTGAGCGGGCGAAGCGGACGTGTCGTCTCGCTTCGCCCGCCCGACGACCGGTATGCGTTACTTCGCGTCCTCGAGGGCGTCGGCGAGGTCGTTGAAGAACGTCGTGTACGTCTGGATGCCCTCGTTCAGGTACGTGTCCGTGGGCATGTAGACGATCTGCTTGTCCTTCACCGCGGTGACGCCGGCGAGCGCCTCGGAGTTCTCGAGGATCTCGGCTGCCTGCACGTAATCGGGCGTCTCGGCCGCGAACACGGCGTCGCGGTCGAGGACCAGGATCCAATCGGGGTTCGACGCGGCGATCGCCTCGACGGAGATCTCATCGCCCTGGTGGTCGTCCGTCGCGTCGTCGACCTCGAGCGCCGGGGTGAGGCCGAGGATGTCGTAGACCGGGCCGAGCGAGCGGCCGACGGTCGGCGCGAGATAGCCGATCTCACCGCCGGAGGTGTTCACGGCCATGACGGTGTCGGCGTCGTCGTACGCGGCCTTCGCGCGCTCCACGGCAGCGTCGAACTCGTCGACCAGCTTCTTCGCCTCGTCCTGCTTTCCGAAGATCTCGCCGAGGACGGTGATCTGCCGCTTGAGCTCCTCGTCGAAGGGCTCACCCTCGCGCGGCTCGAGGTCGATGATGGTGGCATCCGGCACGAGTTCGGCGATGGCCGTGTTGTGCTGGGTGAAGCGCTGGCCGCTGATGATCAGATCCGGCTCGACCGCCACGACGGCCTCGAGGTTCGGCTCGCTGTGCAGGCCCACGTCGACGATGGCGTCGTCCTTCACATAGGAGACCGTCTCCGGCATCAGGGCCACGGCGCCGGCGGAGAGCTCCACTCCCCAATCGGACAGCGTCTGGAAGGTGCGGTTGTCGAGGGCCACGACGGATGCCGGAGGCGTCGCGATCTCGTGTTCGCCCGTGTTGTCCTCGATCGTGACGGATGCCGGTGCAGCTTCCGTCTTCTCGGGTTCGGCAGCCGCGCCGCGGCGCAGCCGGCGAGGGCGAGAAGGCCGACGAGGCCGAGACTCGTGGCGGTGAGGGTTCTGGGCACGGACATGGAGAGGCTCCTGTTCTGCGGGATCTGCGCGCACGCGACGGGGCGCCGGACGGACGAAGTTAGGGTGACCTTGCTTCGTCATGATTAGGTTAGCCTTACTTTATGAGCGATACGAAATCCGACTTCTCGATCGAGCGTCGCGGCCTCGATCTGCGCTTCCGCAACGTCACCCTGAGCGCCCGCGAGTGGCTGGCTCCGGACTATGTGCGGGTGCGATTGACGGGCTCCGATCTCGCGGGCTTCGACTCCCCCGGCTCCGACGACCACATGCGCCTGTTCTTCCCCGCCGGCCCCACGGATTCGGTCGAGGAACTGCGCGCCGCTCCCAGCCGCGAGTACACGCCGCTGGCCTGGGGCGAGGACTGGCTCGACGTCGAGTTCGCGGTCCATGGCGATGCCGGCGTCGCGGCGCCCTGGGCGGCGAAGGCACCGCTCGGCTCGTCGATCGGCGTCGGCGGCCCGCGCGGATCCGCGGTCCTGGTCGGCACGCCCGGCTCCTGGCTGCTCGCCGGCGACGAGACGGCCATCCCCGCGATCCGCCGATTCGCGACGCTCATCCCCACTGGCGCCCCCGCGCGCATCGTGATCGAGACAGTCTCCGCCGGTCGCGAGATCGAGCTCGACGCTCCGGTGGACGTGGAATGGCTGCACCGCGGCGACGCTCCTTCCGGCTCGGCGCTCATCGCGTTCCTCGAGGCGCTGACCGCTGACGACGCCGTCGGCGAGGATCCGTTCGTCTTCCTCGCCGCCGAGCAGTCGATCGTCAAGCCGGGTCGGGCGCTCCTCGACCGGTGGGGCGTCGATACGTCGAACGCCGTCGTGAAGGGCTACTGGAAGCGCGGCCAAGCCGAGTACCACGCCCCGCACTAGTGCGACGTCCGCGGCCCCTGGAAGACTGGCGGCATGGCACTTCTCGATCACCTGGGCATCACCGTCGACGACCTCGAGCGCGGCCGGGCGCAGTTCCACCCTGTTCTCACGGCGCTGGGCTACCGCAGCGGCGGCGAGGACGACCACTCGATCTCGTGGAACAACGGCGACGAGACCGAGATCATCCTCTACACGTGGGACGAGGACTCCGGTCCGCATCGGCACGGACGCGTCGGATGGCAGCATCTCGCGTGGGCGATGGACACCCGCGAAGAGGTCGACCGGCTGCACGCGGTGGCCCTCGACGCCGGGTGGACCGCCGTGCGCGAACCCAAGGAGTATCCCCGCTACAGCGACCGGTACTACGCCTCGTTCGTCGAAGACGCCGACGGCATCCGCATCGAATTCATGTACAACCCTCCGCGCGAGCAGGCTTGACGCCCGGGCGTGTCGCACCCTAGTCTCGGAAAGCTGTGCCGACCGGCGCAGCATGCCAGCCGAGGACACGACAGGATGACCGCTCTGCGGAAACTCCCCTTCGCCACGGTCGAGGCGCTTCAGCCGAAGCGCAACGACCGTCACGAGTCGTACCCTCCGGCGCGCGCCGTGTGACAGCATCCGCTCTCGCAACGCCCCGCACCGTCAGGTCCGGGGCGTTTTTCCGTTGGAGAGACCCCTGACCTGTGGCTGGACATCACCACAAGGAAGGAATCATGGAGAGGCTCTCCGCACGGCTGCTGTCGTGGGCGTCGCTGATCGACGAGAAGACACTCGCGCAGGCGCACACCACGGCACGCATGCCGTTCATCCACCCGCACCTGGCGCTGATGCCGGATGCGCACCTCGGCAAGGGGGCGACGGTCGGCTCGGTCATCCCGACGCTCGGCGCGATCATCCCTGCTGCCGTCGGTGTCGACATCGGCTGCGGCATGATCGCGGTCCGCACCCAGTTCACGAGAAGCGACCTCGAAGGTCGTGAGCTCGCGGAGCTGCGGGAGCAGATCGAACGCGCCATCCCGCTCTCGGCCGGTCGGTACAACAACAAGGTCGTCGCGACCGCTGAGCCGCGCATCGCAGAACTCGAGGCGCTGGCCGAGAAGAACGGCTTCGACCCCGCGCAGTACGCCGGGAACTGGCGCCTCCAGCTCGGCACACTCGGATCGGGCAACCACTTCATCGAGGTGTCCGTCGACGAGCTGGACCGGGTCTGGCTGTTCCTGCACTCGGGGTCCCGGGGCGTCGGCAACAAGATCGCCATGAAGCACATCTCGGTCGCGCAGCGGCTCGCCACGCAGTGGTGGATCGACCTGCCCGACCCCGACCTGGCCTACCTCGTCGAGGGAACACCCGAGTTCACCCGGTACATCCGAGAGCTGCGGTGGGCCCAGCACTTCGCCCTGCTGAACCGGGAGGAGATGATGGACCGCGTCGTACGGCAGGTGTCCGAGTTCCTCGGGGCAGCTGTCGACGAGCAGCAGAGGATCAACTGCCACCACAACTTCACCGAGTCGGAGAAGCACTTCGGCAAGCAGGTGTGGGTGTCGCGGAAGGGTGCGATCCAGGCGGATGCCGGTCGGCCCGGGCTCATTCCCGGCTCGATGGGCACGGCCTCGTACGTGGTCGAGGGGCTCGGCGACCCGCAGTCGCTGAACTCGTCTCCGCACGGCGCCGGCCGGAACTTCTCCCGGTCGACGGCGCGGAAGACGTTCACGCACGAGCAGCTGCGGGAGGCGATGGTCGGGATCGAATTCCGTGACACGGACGCCTTCATCGACGAGATCCCGCAGGCGTACAAGCCGATCGACCAGGTGATGGCGGATGCCGCCGGCCTCGTGTCGATCCGGCACACGCTGCGGCAGCTCGTCAACGTGAAGGGCGACTGACCGGAGGGGGCGGGCGGAGCGTTCTCCGCCCGCCCCCTTTCCGAGTTCCGTCAGGGAGCTTCGCCTCCGGCGCGGCTGACCTCAGACGGCCGGTGCCGCCTCGGTCTCGACGGAACGGTCCGTGAAGGCCGCCTTGGGAACGAAGACGAGCAGCACGGCTGCGGCGAGCGCGGTCACGCCGCACACGACCCAGACCGTGAAGTAGCCGGCGAGCGACCCCGCCGTGCCCTCTGTCGCACCGGCCGTGGTCGCGACGCCGTTCAGCAGGGCGATGCCGAAGACGCACGACGCGATCGCGCCTCCGACCGTCTTCACCGAGTTGGTCAGCCCTGTGGCGACACCGGTCTGCGAGGCGGGGGCAGCGGATGCCGCGGCGGCCGGAAGCGCGGCGACCAGCGCACCGGAGCCGAGTCCCACGATCACCATGTTCGTGATGACCTGGGCGTACTCGTGATGGAACGGCAGGAACAGCAGGAAGCCGATGCCCACGAGCACGGACGCTCCCATCAGTGTGATCCGCGGCGACAGCCGTCGGGCGATCGTCGGGAAGAGCAGTGCACCGGTGATCATGGCGACGAGATAGACGCCGATGATGAGCGACGTGGCGAATCCGGTCGTCCCGAGTCCGTAGCCGTACACGGTCGGGTCGGTGCGCGCGAAGGTCGACAGCGGCGCCTGCGCGCCGAGAACGCTCACCCCGAAGAGCCCGGCGGTCAGGAAGACCGGGCCGAGCGCCGGGGACCGGAACATGCGCACGTCGATCAACGGGTCGTCGCAGCGCAGCTCCCAGAGCACGAAGGGGATGACCAGCAGGAGGCCGAGGAGCACGACGGCCCAGGACCAGGGGTTCACCAGTCCGCCCTCGAGTCGGAGCAGGCTGAGCCCGCCGGTGAAGCACACGAGGGCCAGCGAGATGAGCACGAGACCGACGGTGTCGAAGATGCCTCCGGTCGGATCCGGCGACTCCTTCACTCCGAAGAGGATCACGAAGAAGCAGATGACGATGAGCACCGCCGGAACCAGCAGCACGACGGTGAGCGGGAGCACGTCGATGAGTGCTCCGCCCACGAGCGCGCCGATGATCGCGCCGCCTTCCAGCGCGGCCACGAGGAGCCCGGCAGCCTTGGCCGTGATCGACGAGCGTCCCTCCATCCGACGCGACCGCGACCAGATGAGGGCGATCTCCAGCGGGAGCCACACGACGTAGAACCCCATGAGAGCCCAGGCCGCGAGGAACACGCCGAACGAGTCGGTGAACGGGAGCACGAGGGCAGCCGCGGCGGTGAGGGCCGTCGAGATCAACAGCATCCGCTTGTGGCCGACCATGTCGCCGAGCTTCGCGAACGCGGGGACGACGAGGGCGGACAGCATGAGCTGAGCTCCCTCGAGCCAGTTCACGTCGGCGTCGTGGATGCCCAGGTGACGGGCGATGTCGCTGAGCATCGGCGTGTAATAGCCCTGCAGCACCCCACTGGTGAACTCGACGAAGGCGAGGAAGCCGACGACGACGGCGAGGGTTCCCAGCGTGCGGGTGCGCGTCATCCGAGATCCTCTCCTTGCTCGGTTACTGAGCGAGGAGCGCAGCGACGAGTCGAAGCACACTGTAGCCGTTCGAGAAGAGCGCGATGGAATCGCTCCCCGCGCTCCAGCGCGGCGATCTCGACGCTCTCGTCGACCCCGTGGATCGACGCGCGCTGCGCGTTCGACATGTCCAGCGGTGCGAAGCGGTAGACCGCCGGCGAGAACCGGTGCAGGTGCCGCGAATCCGTGGCGGCCATCATCACGTAGGGCACCGCGGGGACCCCGGGATGGGAGACCTCGAGGGCCTCCGCGAGGAGTGCGAACTGGGCGTTGTCGGTCGGGGACTCAGGCGACGGCTCGCTCGCCTCCACCACCTCGACGGCGACGAGCGGATCGCGGATGCGACGACGCACGCGGAACACCGTCTGCCGCGTGGTCTCCCCCAGGCCGATCCGGAGGTTCACCGTGGCGGATGCCTGGGATGGAAGCACGTTCGCCGCCGTGCCGCCGGACTGCATGGTCGGCGCGACGGTGGTGCGCACGAGAGCCGCGGGCTCGCCACCGAGCGCGGCGAACAGCCGGGCGGTCAGCAGCGGCGCCGAGCCGAGCAGGCGCAGCAGGTGGCGGGCGGGGCCCGGCGTCTGGGCGGCCAGCTGCGTCAGCATCCGTCGGATCGCCGTCGAGGCGTGCGGGCGGAACGTGGCGGGTCCGAGCCGGTCGACCGCGCGGGCGATGCGCCGCACGGCCGTCATCGAGGGCGGCGCCGAGGCGTGGCCGCCCTCGCCGCGGGCCGACAGCCGCAGGGTCATCACGCCCTTCTCTCCGACTCCGATCATCGCCGCGCGTCCGGGGACGAAGGGCAGCGGCGCGTCGACCACCGCGCCGCCCTCGTCGACGACGAGCCAGGGAACGATCCCGCGCTCGCGGAGGACGCGTGCGATCTCCTCTGCCGCACGCCCGTACGTCTCCTCGTTGCCACCGAAGGAGAGATACACGTCACGCGCCGGGACGAACCCGTCGGCGAGCAGATTCTCGACGGCCTCCAGCACCACGATCAGCGGACCCTTGTCGTCCAGCGTTCCGCGGCCGTGGACGGAGCCGTCGGCGATCACGCCGTCGAAGGGCGGATGGGTCCAGGCGTCGCTCTCGTCGACCGGGACGACGTCGTAGTGCGCCATCAGCACGAGCGGGCCGTCGGATGCCCCGCCGCGCCCCGCCCAGCGGAACAGGAGTCCGAAATCCGTATGCCGCTCCAGCCGCAGCTTCTCGTGCGTGAGCGGGTACAGCTCGGCGATGAGGGCGACGAAGTCCTCGAACGGTCCGGACCCGCGTTCCTCGAGCTCGGCCGACACCGTGGGCAGCCGGATCATCTGGGAGA
This sequence comes from Microbacterium sp. A8/3-1, assembly GCF_040267695.1. Taxonomy (NCBI): domain Bacteria; kingdom Bacillati; phylum Actinomycetota; class Actinomycetes; order Micrococcales; family Microbacteriaceae; genus Microbacterium; species Microbacterium sp. A8/3-1. The sequence continues at coordinate 1,923,981 of NZ_CP158357.1, forward strand.
GCCGGTCGGCGATGCCGGGGCGCACGGTCGCTGTGGTCACAGTGGCCATCGTATCGAGCACCCTCTCACTGCCACTGGGTGAGCTTGTCGGGGTTTCGCACGAGGAAGATCTCGGTGATGCGATCATCGGCGACGACGAAGGACACGACCGAATCGGTGCGGCCGTTCAGCGTGGCCAGCAGCGCGACCCCGTCGACCATCTCGGTGGGATGGAGCTCGATGCCGGGGTTGAGATGCGGGATGCCGAGCAGGAACCGGGCCACGCGGTCGGCGCCGACCACGGGACGGCGCGCTGCGGACATCTTGCCGCCGCCGTCGGACCGCAGGACGACGTCGGGATCGAGCAGGGGGATGAGCCGCTCGAGCTCTCCGGTCGCGGACGCCTCGAGGAAGGCGCGCGCCACCGCGTCGTGCTGCTCCCGCGTGGCTCTCCCCGCTCGACGATCCCGCACACGTCGTCGCCCCTGCGAGGCGAGCTGGCGGACCGCGTCCTGACTCCGGCCGACGGTCTCGGCGATCTCCGCGAACGGCACGCCGAACACGTCGTGCAGCACGAACGAGACGCGCTCCGCCGGCGTGAGCGACTCCAGCACCACCAGCAGCGCCATGCTCACGGATTCATCGAGTGTGACCCGATCGAGCGGATCGAGCGGTGCGGAGGACATGAGCGGAGAACTGCGCGGAAGCGGCTCGGGCAGCCACGGACCGACGTAGCTCTCGCGCCGCACCCGCGCCGATCCGAGGACGTCGAGGCAGACGCGCCCCGCGACGCGCGTGAGCCAGGCGGCCGGATTGATGATCTCGGCGCGCTCCTCCTCCGACATGCGGTACCAGCGCACATACGTCTCCTGCACGGCGTCCTCGGCGTCGGCCACGGTGCCGAGCATGCGGTACGCGAGGGCGAGAAGGTTGCGGCGTTCGGCTTCGAGAGCGTCGATATCGTCCATCGCCTCTATCCTGTCCCCGATCGGATCGTGCGTCGACACGATTCCGCCGGAGCACCTCACGTTTCCGATTCCCGCGTCGTCGGAAGAGTATGAGCCCGAACCGAAGAGAGCCCGTCATGAAGATCGCCGTCGCAGGAGGAACCGGAGTGGTCGGTCGACACACCGTCGAGGCGGTGCGAGCGGCCGGGCACGACGCCGTCGTGCTGAGCCGCTCGCACGGCGTCGATCTCGTGACCGGCGCTGGACTGGACGCTGCCCTCACCGACGTCGACGCGGTCATCGACGTCGCGAGCATCGAGACGCTCAAAGCCGCGGAGGCGATCGAGTTCTTCACCGCGGCGACGGGAAATCTCGTCTCGGCCGCCGCGGACGCCGGCGTCGCGCACATCGTGCTGCTCTCCATCGTCGGCATCGATCGCATCCCCTACGACTACTACGCGGGCAAGGTCGCACAGGAGAAGGTGATCGAGGCTTCGCGAGTGCCGTGGACGATCCAGCGCGCGACGCAGTTCCACGAGTTCGCGGCGCAGATGTTCGCGAGGGCCAAGGTCGGTCCCCTGCACGTCGCCCCGAACGCGCGCACCCAGCCCATCGCCGCTCGCGAGGTCGGCGAGCGTCTCGCCGACCTCGCCGTCGGAGCGCCGCAGGGACGGGTTCCGGACCTCGCCGGCCCGCGTGAGGAGCGACTTGCCGACATGATCCGCGCCTATGCGCGCGGACAGGGCTACCGCGGATGGATTCCCGCCCTGAACGTGCCCGGCCCGCAGATGGCCGGCATGCGTGCCGGAGACGCTCTCCCCGGACCGGATGCCGTTCTCGGGCGACAGACCTTCGACGAATGGCTCGCCACGCGCTGACGGATGCCGCGCGGAGACGACAATGGAGGGGTGAGCCTCTTCGCCTTCGCCCCGTCACGAGGCCCGCGCTGGCCGCTCGCGCTGCAGGCCGCGCTGGGCATCGGGGTCCCGGTCGCCGTGATGACCCTCCTCGGTCAGCCGGCCCTCGGATACATCGCGGCGAGCGGTGCGTTCACCGTGCTGTACGTCGGCTCAGCGCCCACCGTCGATCGGGCGCGGGTGCTCCCGCTGATCGCGGCCGGCCTCGTCCTCAGCGCAGCGTCCGGCGTGCTCCTCGCGGGGAGCCCGTGGCTGGTGAGCATCGGTGTGATTGTCGTGGCGGTCGTCTCGGCCGCACTCGCCTTCGGCTTCCGCCTCGGCCCGCCGGGCCCGCTGTTCTTCGTGCTGGTCTTCGGTCTCTCGGCGCACGTGGTGGCGGTCTCGGACGTCTCGCCCCTCGTGTACCTCGGCGCCCTCGCCGCCGGATGCGTCTTCTCGTACGCCGTCGCCATGGCGCCGCTGCTCGCTCCCCGGACACGGATGAAGAGCGCGCGTCGACTGAGCACGCTGCTCCCCGGGCCCACCCTCGACACCGGCGCGCGAGTGCTCCTCCTGCGCGTCGCCATCGTCGCGGTCGTCGGCGTGCTCCTCGGCCTCGTCATCGATCCCGCGCGCACGTACTGGATCGTCGGATCGGCGGTCGCCGTCATCGGCGTCGCGGCGGCGCGGAGAGAGGCGTTCCAGCGCGGGCTGCATCGCATGCTCGGCACCGTCGCCGGCACCGGCGTCTACGCGGTTCTCGCGCTGCTGCATCCGTCCGGACTCTGGCTCGCTCTTCTCCTCGCCGCGCTGCAGTTCACGATCGAGCTCGTCGTGGTGCGTCACTACGCCCTGGCTCTGGTGTTCATCACGCCGCTCGTCCTGCTGCTCACGGGAGCCGCGACCGGGGAGATCGGCGCGATGGACGTCGCCGGCGAGCGCATCGTCGACACTCTCGTCGGGGCCGCGCTCGGCGCGGCATCCGGCCTGCTGCATCCGCGGGCGGTGCCCGAGGGCCGCTGAGGACATCAGCTCTCCTCCCCAGCACCTGCAGGATTCGACTTGTCCCCAACGGCTGCCGCAGCACGCGCCCCCTTGGCAGGATGGCAGTGTCCGAACAGAATGGGAGCGTGCCCGCCTTGACCGAACCTCAGACCTGGACCATGATCGGTGCGGTCATCGCCCTGATGTTCGGCATGCTCACGATCGTGTCGACGCTCTTCATCCGCATTCTCCGGGCGGAGATCAGCGGGCTGCGCGGAGAGGTGATCGGCCGGTTCGACGCCGTCGACTGGAAGTTCGAGTCCGTCAACTCCCGATTCGACTCCGTCAACTCCCAGTTCGACTCCGTGAACTCCCGATTCGACTCCGTCAACTCCCGATTCGACTCCGTCAACTCCCGATTCGACTCCGTCAACTCCCGATTCGATGCCATCGACTCCCGCATCGACGGGCTCGACCGAGACGTCCGCGCACTCGTGAAGCACACCTTCGGGCTGGACCGAGGCTGACGACATGCCCCTCCCCGACGACGTCCGCGACTACCACCGAAAGCTCGCGCCCGAGGATCGGGAGATCTGCGACCTGCTGGCGGCGGAGATCGACCGAGGACTCCCCGAAGCGACCGCGAAGGTCTGGCATGCGCATCCCGTCTGGTTCCTCGACGGCAACCCGATCGTCGGATACGACCGCCTGAAGGATGCCGTGCGGCTGATGTTCTGGAGCGGGCAGTCCTTCGATGCCGCGGGACTCGCGCCGTCGGGTTCGTTCAAGGCCGCAGAGGTGCGTTACCGGAGCGCCGACGAGATCGACGTCGATGCGCTGGGCGCCTGGCTGTCGGCGGCTCGCGAGATCCAGTGGGACTACGAGCACATCCGCACCAACCGCGGCCTCGTCAAGCGCACGGAGTTCTGAAGCGGTCGAAGCGCGCTGGCCCATCAGGGAACACGCGACGATCGCCGGAGGTTGCATCGAAGGGACGGACACGACCCCGAGGAGGTGCGGATGGAGCTGACCCTGGTGTCCTCGTCGTTCTGCGGCGCGTGCTCCCGCACCCGTTCGGTGCTCGCGGATGCCGTGCGCTTCCTTCCGGACGCCACGATCACGGAGATCGACGTCGCCCGCGAGCCGGATGCCGCGGAGGCGCTCGAGATCCGCTTCACACCGACCGTCATCATCCGGGACGACGCCGGCGCCGAGGTCTTCCGCGCCGAGGGCGTGCCCACTGTTCCGCAGGTGCTGACCGCAGCGGTGAAAGCACTGCCGAGCTGACGCACGACCCCTTGCGGACGAGCGCGGCCCGGCGCAGACTGACCTGCATCGGGGCCGCCCCGGGTCTCGTCCGCACAACCTCGGAGTCGTCCATGCCCGATCTCAACCCGTATCTCTCCTTCCGCACCGACGCGCGGGAAGCGCTCGAGTTCTATCAGAGCGTCCTCGGCGGTGAGCTCGACATCAGCGTCTTCGGGGACTTCCCCGACATGGTGCAGGATCCGAGCCAGAACGACCTGGTGATGCACGGACAGCTGACGACGCCCGAGGGCTTGGTCCTGATGGCCTCGGACACCCCCACCGGCATGACCTACGAGAAGCCGCAGGGCATCTCGGTGTCGCTCAGCGGCAACACCCAGCAGGTCACGCAACAGGTGTGGGAGGGGCTGTCCGACGGCGCGACGATCACCATGCCGCTGGACGTCCCGCCGTGGGGCGGGACCTTCGGCATGCTCGTCGACCGGTTCGGCATCGCCTGGATGCTGCACGGCAACCCGGAGTGACCGGAGGCTCCCCGGGCTCTGCGACTCAGTGCAGCGCGTTCTCCGCGATGAAGGCCCGGAGCGCATGCTCGTCGTCGGCCATCTCGGTCACGTGCTGCGGAGCATCGAGCATCTCGCGCAGTTCGGGCGCATAGGCGAGCTCGATGCCGATCGCCTCATGGATCGTCTCGGCGAACTTCTCGGGCTTCGCGGTCTCGAGCACGAGCATCGGCACGCCGGGCTCGAGGTACTCCCGCGCGATGCGGACGCCGTCCGCGGTGTGCGGGTCGATGATCTCGCCCGTGGTCTCGTAGACGGACCGGATCGTCGCGAGCCGGTCGTCGTGGGTCGAGGTCCCGCTCACGATGCCGAACTCCGAGACGAAGCGCGACAGGTCGGCCGAGAAGTCGAAGAAGCCCTGCTCCTCGAGGTCGCGCCAGGCGCCCACGACACGGGACGCGTCCCGGCCGACGAGCTCGAAGATGAACCGCTCGAGGTTCGACGCCTTCGAGATGTCCATCGACGGGCTGGAGGTGGCCAGGGTCTGCGCCGCGCTGCGCGGCCGATAGATCCCGGCGCGGAAGAACTCGTCGAGCACGTTGTTCTCGTTCGCGGCGAGGACGAGCCGGCGGATCGGGAGGCCCATCTGCTTGGCGTAGAAGCCCGACAGGATGTTGCCGAAGTTGCCGGAGGGCACCGTGAACGAGAGCTCGGTCCAGCCCCCGGCATCCGTCGCCCGCAGCCAGGCCCAGAAGTAGTACACGACCTGCGCCGTGATCCGCGCGAGGTTGATCGAGTTCACCGCGCCGAGGTGCTGGGCGCGCTTGAACACCAGGTCGCCCGCGAGGTGCTTGACGAGATTCTGGCAGTCGTCGAACACGCCCTCGACGGCGATGTTGTGCACGTTCGCGTCGTCGAGGGAGAACATCTGCGCGCGCTGGAAGGCGCTCATGCGCCCCTGCGGCGAGAGCATGAACACCGCGACGCGCTCCTTGCCGCGCAGAGCGTGTTCGGCGGCCGAGCCGGTGTCACCGGAGGTGGCGCCGAGGATGTTGAGCACCGAATCCTGCCGCTCCAGGGTGTACTCGAGCGCCTGGCCGAGGAACTGCATCGCCATGTCCTTGAACGCGAGGGTCGGCCCCTCGGAGAGTCCGACCAGCGTGATGTCGTCGTCGATCGCGCGGAGCGGCACGACGCCGTCCGGGAAGTCCGCGTAGGCGTCGGCCGTCATCCGCGCGAGGTCCTCGCGAGGGATGTCGGTCGCGAACAGTCCGAGCACCTCGGTCGCGAGCTGCGGGTACGTCAAGGCGCGCCAGCGCTCGAGCGTCTCACCGTCCACCGTCGGCATGACCTCGGGGACCGCGAGTCCTCCGTCTGGCGCAAGGCCCTCCAACAGCGTCTCGCTGAACGACTGCGGCTGCATGCCGCCGCGGGTGGAGATGAACGGCACGTTGGCTCCTCGGATCGGGACTCGGCGCCTCCATTCTCTCAGGCTGCGACGGCCGCGGATGACGGGATGACGACGGCCGGTTCAGAACAGCGAGGTCGGCAGCGCACCCTCGAGTTCGAGCAGCCAGCGCTTCGTCGCGAGGCCCTCACCCGGGTTTCCGCCCGAGTATCCGCCGAGACCGTCGCCGGCGACGACGCGGTGGCACGGCACGATGATCGGGATCGGGTTCGCGCCCATGATCGAGCCGATCCCGCGTGCGGGCACCGCCGTCCCGCTGCGCTCCGCGAGCTCGCCGTAGGTGACGGGCTTGCCGTAGCCCACGGTCTCATGGAGCGCGCTGAGCACGGCCCTCGTCGCATCGGTCTGCACGCCGAGGTCGATCGGCAGATCGAACACCGTCAGCGCTCCCGCGAAGTAGGCGGTCAGCTGGGCGAGTGCTTCCGCGAGCAGCGGATCGGGCGAGGGATCGGCATCGGCGGGCGCCGGCGCTCGCCATCCGACACGGACGATGGCCGTGCGGTCGCTGACCACGCCGATCACCCCGACCGGAGTCGAGAGCGTTCCGAACGTGGGCATGTGCCGAGGCTACTCCCGGCCACGGACACCGTGCGTCCGGGCGGAGCACCTCAGCGGCCGGATCGGCTCTCGGGCGACGGGAGCCAGGCACCGTCCGGGACCTCGAGCCATCCGTTCGCGGCGGAGAGCGAGGCCGCGGCGGCCCGCAGCTCCGCGAGCGCCGGGTGGTCGAGATCGCTGCGCCACGACATCGCCCACGGGAAGAGCGGGACGGGGTCGACCACCGGAAGGAGGACGGCCCCGTCGACCGGCCGCTGCGAGGCGAGGGCGAGAACGGGTGCGCTGCGCAGGCGCAGGTGCTGCGCGAGCTCCTCCCCTCCCGCGACCACGGGGTGGCCGATCGCGGGATCGATGCCGAAGGGCGCGAGCAGCTGCGCGGTGGCGTCGATCCACCCCTCGGTCACGTGACCTCCCGCCCGCGAGCAGACGCGGGTTCCGCGAAGGTCCTCGAAGGGCACGATGTCCCGGCTCGCCAGCGGATGCCCGTCGGGGACGAGCACCGCGAGCGGTTCGAAGCGGACGAGCTGAGTCGACATCTCGGGCGAGGGGCGGCTCACGCGATCGAAGACGACGTCCGCCGATCCGCCTCGGCCGCCGCCGCGCTGACCGAACCGGGCGATGAACTCGCTCCCCGGCGCCTGGCTCCGCACAGCCTCCAGCACGAGAGCCGGGGTCAGCTCCGCGTCCACCACGTCGACGACGAGCGGCTCGTGGTCGCGGAGCTCGCGCAGGGCGAGGTCGTGCAGCGCGAGGAGCTCCTTGGCACGCGGCAGCAGGCGGCGACCGGCATCCGTCAGGTCGACGCTGCGGGTGGAGCGGATGAGCAGCGGGGTGCCGATCCGATCCTCGAGCCGCCGGATGTCGCGGCTCAGGGCCTGCTGCGCGATGAACAGCCGCTCGGCGGCGCGACGGAAGTGCAGCTCCTCCGCCACCGTGACGAAATGCCGCAGCAGACGCAGCTCCAGCTCATCGGCCATGGTCCCGTTATAGCCGATTCACAACAGGAATGCGTCAATCGGGCGCGAACGGGTGTTGGAGGTGAGAGGCGACCCCGGCGCACCCTGGAGCCATGGACACGCTCCGCTCCCGCCACCGCATCATCACCCTCAGCCACGGGCTGACCGGCCTGATGACCGCCGTGTGGGGTGCCGGGCTCCCCGCGCTCGACGCCCGCCTCGACCTCGGTCCGGCAGCTCTCGGCGTGATGCTGCTCGTCGTGGCGGGGTTCGCTCTGCTGGCGATGCGTGCCGCCGGCCGCTTCTCCGGGACGGACGGACGGATGCTGGCGGCGGCGCTGCCGTGTGCCGGCGCCGCCCTCATGCTGGCGGGCGTCGCCCCGTCTCTTCCCATGCTGCTGTTCGCGGCCGGACTGTTCGGTCTGAGCTGCGGCGCGACGAACATCGCGCTCAGCTCCCAGGCGATGGCGGTGGAGGCGGCGATGGGTCGGCCGGTGATCGCCCGCATGCACGGCTGCTGGACGCTCGGCGCCGCGGGCGGCGGACTGCTGCTCGCCGCCGCTCTGCACGCGGGCCTGGACAGTCGACTCGCGATCTCCGGCGGCGCGGGCCTCCTCGTGGCGGCATCCGCTCTCGTGGGGATGCGGCTGCGCGGGCTGCCGGCGACGGAGGCTCACGAGACCGCGCTCGACCGGCCCGCTGAGGCGGACGCTCGAGACGACGCGCCCGCTCCCCTGCGATCGGGGCACCTCGTCGCCCTGGGCGTGCTCGGGGCGGCGGCTTTCCTGACCGAAGGCGCCGCCACCGACTGGGCGGGTGTGCACGCGACCCGGATCCTCGGAGCGGATCCGGCGACCGGCTCCCTGGTCTACGGCATCTTCTTCGCCGCGATGACCGTGATGCGGTTCGCCGGGGACGCGCTCCGTCGAACGCTCGGACCGCTGCACACCGTCCGCCTCACCAGCTCTCTCGCCGCGATCGGCTACGCGGCCGTGCTGACGTCGGGTCTGCTGCCCGATCGACCGATCGCCGTGCTCATCGCCCTCGTGGGCTGGGCCCTCGCGGGCGCGGGAACCGCTCTGATCTGGCCGATCGTGATCGGCACGCTCGCCGAACGCGGCGAGACCGCTCGGAGACTCTCCGTCGTCACGATGATCAGCTATGGGGGCGGCCTCCTCGGCCCCGCCCTGATCGGCTTCCTCGCCGCCGCGGCGACCCTGCCCCTCGCGTTGCTGCTGCCCGCGGGCCTCGCCGCACTCACCGCGATCGCCGCGCCCGCCGTGATCCGCCGCTGCCGCCGCATCCGCCCGGCGTCGTCCTCTACGACCCTGACCACCGCAGTACCCCAGAAGCAGTGACCGAGAGAAGGAGAATCCCATGAACACCACCTCGACCCTCGACCGCCCCGACGCGCGCCTCCACTACGAGGTGCGCGGGGCAGGTCCGCTCCTCGCACTGATCGGCTCGCCGATGGATGCCGACGCGTTCGCTCCGTTCGCCGACGAGCTGGCGTCCGACCACACCGTGCTCACCGCCGACCCTCGCGGGATCAAGCGCAGCACCGTCGCGGATCCGACACGCGATTCGAGCCCTGCCGTGCGCGCGGCGGATCTCGCCGCCCTGATCGAGCACGTCGATCGCGGACCTGCGACAGTCTTCGGCTCGAGCGGCGGCGCCGTGACCGTCCTCGCGCTCGCGCAGGATCGGCCGGACCTCGTCGACGTCGTGATCGCCCACGAACCCCCGCTGCTGCGTCTGCTCCCCGATCACGTCGAGCAGCTGCAGACCGCGGAGGATCTCATCGCGCTCGCCCTCGGCGGCGACCGCCTCGGCGCGTGGCGGATGTTCTTCGCACAGGCGAACATCGCCATGCCGGAGGAGGTTCTCGTGCAGTGGTTCGGCGGGGATGCCGATCCGCAGAGCCTCGCCGACGAGCAGTTCTGGTTCGCGCGCGAATACCTCGGCAGCGTCGGCTGGCAGCCCGATCTCGACGTGCTGCGGCGCGCAGACGTGCGGTTCGTGCTCGGCATCGGCGAGGAGTCGGTGGGCCAGCTGTGCGAGCGCACGACCACCGCCCTGGGCGTGCAGCTCGACGTCGCGCCGACGAGGTTCCCCGGCGACCACACGGGCTTCGTCGACCACCCGGCCGCGTTCGCCGCTCGACTGCGGGACGTGCTCGCGAACCTGTGAGAAGAGGAGGGGGTGCGCATCGGCGCACCCCCTCCTCCCGTCAGACCGGTCGTCCGACCTGCTGCCACAGGCCGGCCCAGTGCTCCGGTCCGAGGTCGCGCGGGAGTCGCGTGTCCGCGGCACCGGCCGCCGCCAGCGCCTGCCGCGCCCGCGACCTCGCGACCCGGCCCGCGGTGGCCACGACGGCGTCGAGGGTCGCCCCGCGGGCTGTGAACATCGCCCGGACGAACCCCTCATACGCACGGCGCTCGGCGACCGGCACGAGCGGTGAGCCGCGGCGAGTGATCGACAGCAGGCCGCCGTCGACACTGGGCTGCGGCGAGAAGCCCCACGCCGGGACGCGCCCTTCGAGAGCGAACTCGAACCACGGCGCCGACTGCGCGGTCAGCAAGGTGCCGCCGCCGACCCCGGCGCGCTTGCGCGCGACCTCCCACTGGGTCAGCAGGACGGCCTCGCGCCACCGCCCCGTCGACAGCAGCCGCCGCAGGATCGGAGTGGTCAGGTGGAAGGGGATGTTGCCGACCACCACGTCGGCGTCGAACGGATGGCGCGTCGCGTCCGCGTGCTCGACGCGCACGCTCGGCAATCGCCCGCGCAGTCGGCGGACCCGATGCTCATCGATGTCGATCGCCGTGAGCGGTCGTCCCAGTTCGGCCAGCGAGCGGGTGAGTGCGCCGTCGCCGGCGCCGAGTTCGAGGATCGACCCGGACGTTCCCCGGACGATCGTCGTGATGCGTCCGAGGGTGGGGCGATGGGTGAGGAAGTTCTGGCCGAGTTCGTGGCGGCCGCCATGGATCGAGCGAGGCATGAGTGCGCTCCAGAAGAATGATTCGGAGCACCTCGAAGGTGGCAGGACGCAGAGAGTAGCGTCAGTGAGGACTGCCCGTCCCGAGGTGCGATGACATCTCGGTGGACGGCGCGCAGATGCGTGCGAGCGGGCGCGCCGTCAGGCGCGGCGGTCGCGGAACACGAGGGTGCGCCCCATCACGGGCGCGAAGCATATTGTTCCCATGGCCGCCAGCCTAGCGACCCCCAGGACGCGGTTCCACTCAGATCCAGCCGCGTTCCTCGGCGATCAGCACGGCCTGCTGCCGGGTGCCGACGTGCAGCTTCCCGAGGATCACCGAGATGTGGTTGCGGACGGTTCCCGGCGCGAGCGCGAGGGCGCGGGCGATCTGTCCCGTCGTCTCCCCCGCCGCCCGACACGCAGCACGTCCAGCTCGCGGTCGGTCAGCGGCGAGCGCTCGTCGCTGAGCGCATCGGCAGCGATCTCCGGGTCGACGTAGCGGGCCCCCGCGGCGACCCGCCTGATGACGGCGGCGACCTCGTCGGCACCGCGGGACTTCGGCAGGAACCCCGCGACGCCGGATGCCAGCGCGCGACGCAGCACGCCGGGACGCGCGTGACGGGTGACGACGACGCAGCGCGTCGCGATCGCCCGATTCAGACGCTCGGCGACCTGCACGCCGTCGAGCCCCGGCATCTCGAGGTCGAGCAGGCAGACGTCGGGCTGCAGGCGCAGGGCCTCGGTGACCGCCTGCTCCCCGTCCTCGCACTCGGCGACGACCTCGATGTCGTCCTCCAGCCGCAGCAGAGCCGCCAGCGCGGACCGGATCATCCCCTCGTCATCGGCGAGCAGCACGCGGATCATCGGACCTCCTCGGCATTCGACGGCACCGTCACCACGACCACGAATTCCTCCTCGTCCGCATGGACCTCCAGCGTGCCCCGCGCGTCGTCGATCCGGCGTCGCACACCTTCCAGACCGGAGCCGTCGTCACCGACTGCGGCGCCCTGCACCGCGTCGTTGGCGATCTCGTAGCGCCAGGCATCCGCGGTCCGGGTGAGGGCGAGACGGGCACGGCGTCCGCCCCCGTGTCGCAGCACGTTCGTCGTCGTCTCCCGGATCACCGGCCCGAGAGCGGATGCCGGTGCGGCAGCGGCATCCGGATCGATCACGGCCTCGACCTCGAGGCCGGCGGCGCGCAGGAGATCTCGGGCGTTGGCGAGCTCATCGCTCAGCGGGACGGAGCGGAACCGGGTAGCGAGGTCCCTCGTGCCCTGTCGTGCCTCGTCGACGCTGACGCGCGCGGCCCGGAGCTGCTCCATACCGGCATCCGCATCCCGTGGCAGCAGTCGCTCCGCCAGCTCCAGTTGCAGCGCGATGACCTGGAGGTGGTGCCCCTGGAGGTCGTGCACATCGGTCGCCACCCGCAGTCGCTCCTGCGTCGCGGCGAGCCGAGACTCCGATGCACGGGCGCGATCCAACGTCACCATGACATCCCAGAACCACAGCGAGCTGACCGTCATCCCGGGGAGCAGCGCGGCGTAGGCGCCGGGCAACCAGGTGGGGATCCCCATCCCGAGCGCGTCGGTGGCCGAGTCGACGAAGGCGAGCGCCACCAGGAGCAGGGTCGCCGCCACGACCACCCGGAAGCGCACGCCGCGCGGCCAGTTGAGCAGCACCAGCGACTGCGCGAGCGGCATGACCGCGAGCTGCCAGCTGCCGGTGAGCGCTCCCGCCACTCCGCCGAAGACCACGGCGACGACCAGCGGGACGGCCAGCCGACGCCAGGGCACGCCCGGTCCGGCGTCGATGCGGTGCCGGTAGTCGAACAGCAGCAGCAGCGTCGACGCGCACCACAGCAGGCCTCCCACGGCGACGACGAGGACGACCGTGACGCGGAAGTCCATGGCCGCCACGATGCCCACCCAGGCACCGATGAGCATGACCTCGATGAACAGGACCGCGGTCAGCGTGTACCACCAGGTGGCCGTGACACCGCGCGTCAGCGAGACCGCCCCGGGGCTCGATACGGCGGGGGCGAGGGGCTCGATGCGGCTGCTCACGCTCTCACGATACGGGCGTGACAGTTGTCACGGATACGACGTGCGATACACCCGAGAAGCGGTGACGGCCGGGCACTGTCGTGCGGAGCCCGCGAGCGGTGGACTGGATCCATCGTGACGGAGACGCCGTCCGCACAGACCACGGGAGCACACCCCATGAACCTCATCGAGATCTTCCAGAACTGGGTCGCCCAGGTCCCCGACCTCCTGCAGCCGCTCATCGTCGCCCTCGCCGGCGCGATCCCCTTCATCGAGGGCGAGGGGGCTGCGAGCATCGGGATCATCGGCGGCATCCACCCGGTGATCGCCGCCATCGCGGCCATCGTCGGGAACTTCCTGTGCGTCGCCGTGCTCGTGCTGCTGAGCTCGGGCGCCCGCACCGCCATCGTGAACCGCTCTCGCGTGGGCGAGCCCGTCCTCGCCGGAGCAGGGTCGGCGGCAGTCGAGCCCGAGGCGCCGCACGCCGATCGCAAGGCCGCACGCCGGGAGAAGTTCCAGCGCGCGTTCGAGCGCTACGGCGTGCCGGGAGTCAGCCTCCTCGGCCCGCTGCTGCTTCCGACGCACTTCACCGCCACGATGCTCGCCGCCGCCGGCGTCGGCAAGGCGCGTGTGCTGTTCTGGCAAGCGCTCGCGATCATCGGCTGGACCACCGTGGTCGCCGTGATCGTCGGCGGCGCGGTGTACGCCATCCGCTGACGCGGACAGAGCAGCCGATCGATTCGGCGGACTCGCGTCATGATCCGTCCGCCGCGGGGTCTTGCCTATGACGGAGGTCCGAGCCTTTGGGGATATCGGCTCGCTCCGTCATCGGCCGCCCACCCCTCACATCGAGCGGCCAGAGGGTGGGATCCCTTTCCCCGGGATCCCACCCTCTTTCCCTGGTTCCGGGGCCCGATGGTCGCCGTAACCCTGACCGGGCGGCCGCCTGGTCTGGGGTAATCTCTGAATCCCCTTCGCGACACCTGGACGTCGTGCGACGGAACATGAGGTCCCATGGAAAGCTCTGGCGCAGACACCGCCCACGAGACCGACGCCGACCTCCTGCGACGCAGTCGCGACGGCGATCGTCGTGCGTTCTCCGAGCTCTGGCGCCGACACGCTCCGACCGCCGTGGCCTACGCCCGCAGCCTGGGAACCGCGCCGCCCGATCCTGAGGACGTCGTCTCAGATGCGTTCCTGAGCATCCTGCAGCTGGTGCGCGCCGGCCGGGGACCGGAGGAGAGGTTCCGCCCCTATCTGCTCACCACCGTGCGCAACACCTGGCTGACAGCCGCTCGGCGCGCGCCGTCGACGGTCCCGCTCGACGAGGTCGAGGAGCCGCCGTCGGGCATCGGCACGATCGACGTCGAGGCGATGATGAACTCCGCAGCCCTCGTCGAGGCGTTCGGCGCGCTTCCGGAGCGCTGGCAGCATGCGCTCTGGCTCAGCGAGGTCGAGCATCTCCCCCCTCGCGAGATCGCCGACGTGCTCGGCATGCGGGCGAACGCCGTCGCCGCTCTGACGTACCGCGCCAGGGACGGACTCCGGAAGGCGTGGATCGGCGCGCACCTTCGCCGTGCAGCCGCCGGTTCCGACCACCGGCGCGTGATCGAGCTCCTCGGCGCCTATGTGCAGGGCGATCTGGGCCCGCGCCCGCAGAAGTTCGTCGCGGCGCACCTCGAATCGTGCGCCGACTGCCGCGCGGCCGCCGGCGAGGCCAGACATCTGGCCCGTGCCATCACGCTCGGCCCGCTCCTCGTCGGAGGTGCCGGTCTCGTCATCGCTCCGGCCTTCTTCCCCACCGCGCAGGCGGCGGCCGCGGTCGGATATGCGGCTCCGGTGCTGTGGCCCGTCGCGGCCGCCGTGGCCGTGGCGCTCTCGGTCGGGGGCAGTCTCCTCGTGCGAACCCCGACCGAACCGGATGCCACGGCCGTCGTCGCACCGGCGGTCGCGCTGCCGCCGCCCGCGGCATCCGCGCCGGAGCCCGCCGCCTCGCTCCCCGCGCCGACGACTCCGACGGTCGCCACCGTCCCCGCCACCGATCCGGATCGGCCGGTCACCGGTGATGACGCGGGCCGAGTTCCGCACACCACCCCTCCGGCAACGTCGCCGCCGACCGCCGACGGGCACGCCGGTGCAGCCGCGGCCGCACCGACCGACGATGACGAGGCGGTGGCACCGAACAACTTCATGACGAAGACCGCTTCTGCGAGGTGGTACGTCGAGGTTTCCATCGAGCTCGACCCGGCCGACCCCGACTGCATTCCGATCGCCCACCTGTCGGTCAGCGGAACCGCCGGCGCCGTCGTGGCGATCGTCGTCGACGGCCGAGTCGCGGGGAAGGCGGGTGAGCTCGACGGATACGGCATCTGGTCAGGTGATCTCGTCCTGCCCTCCACCGGCGGACAGCACACGGTCTCGCTCCACCTCATCGACGAAGACGGCTCGGTCGGCGAGGTGGCCGTGCAGACCGTGATCGTGTACTGACCTCGGCGGGTATCTGAGTACAGGTTCGCTTGAATTCAGGATCTGCTGTACTCTGGCCCGGTGATCTCGGCAACGGCATCCCTCACCCACACGGCGGCACTCGCTCGCCTCGGGCACGCACTCTCCGACCCGACTCGTGCCGGCATCCTGCTCGCGCTGCGGGACTCCGCCCGCTACCCGGCCGAGCTCGCCGAGACCATGGGTGTCTCCCGCCAGGTGATGTCGAACCACCTGGCCTGCCTCCGCGGGTGCGGACTCGTCGAGAGCGTCCCCGACGGGCGCCGCAGCAGCTACCGCCTCGCCGACGAGCACCTCTCCCCCGCCCTCGACGAGTTCCTGCGCGTGACGCTGATCGTCGAACCGGACTGCTGCGACGGCGAAGGCTGCACCTGCTGATGACGACGCTCGCACCCGCGCGGCGGGAGACCCTGCACCGCCGCATCCGCCTCATCGTCGCGATCACCATCGGGTACAACCTGGTCGAGGCGGGCGTAGCCATCGCGGCCGGCTCACTCGCCTCCTCGGCCGCCCTGATCGGGTTCGGCCTCGACTCCGCGATCGAGGTGCTGTCGGCCGCCGCCGTCGCCTGGCAGTTCACCCGACGCGATCCCGAGCGCTGGGAGAAGCCCACGCTGCGCGTGATCTCGGTCGCCTTCTTCGCGCTCGCGGTCTATGTGACCGCGACGTCCGTCCTCGCGCTGATCACGGGAGAACGCCCCGAGCACAGCACGATCGGAATCGTCCTGACCGCCGTCAGCGTGATCGTCATGCCGTTCCTGTCCCTCGCGGAACGCCGAGCCGGCCGCGAGGCGGGATCGGCCACCGCCGTCGCCGATTCGAAGCAGACGCTCATCTGCACGTATCTGTCAGGCGCCGTGCTGATCGGTCTGGTCGCGAACTCGCTGTTCGGCTGGTGGTGGGCGGATGCCGTGGCGGGGCTGGTCATCGCGGCATTCGCGGTGCGCGAGGGCATCGAGGCGTGGAAGGGCGACGCCTGCGCGACCTCGATCGGGATGATCCTCGAGGACGAGCACCACGACGAACACGAGGGCCCGCACGCCTGAGCCCTAGGTTGGGGTGATGGATGCTCCTTCGCTGCAGCCGCACGACCTCGACGGCCGTACGATCCTCGTCACCGGGGCGAACGCGGGGATCGGCTACTGGTGCGCCGAGCGCCTCGCCGTCCGCGGCGCACGCGTGCTCCTGGGATGCCGCTCGACCGATCGCGCCCGGACCGCCGTCGGCGCGATCGTGGCCCGCGCGCCGGACGCCGACCTCCGCATCCTCCCCGTCGATCTCGGTTCGCTCGCCAGCATCGCGCGAGCCTCCGCCGATATCGGAGAGCGTATCGATGCCGTCATCTGCAACGCCGGAGTGAAGACGGCCCGACGCGAGGCGCGGACCAACGACGGTCTCGACCTGATGGTCGGAACGAACTTCCTCGGGCACTTCGCACTTCTGGCCCAGATCATGCCGCACCTCGCCGACGACGCCAGAGTCGTGGCCGTCGGATCTCTGGCTCATCGATTCGCGCGAATCGAGCCCGCGCGGCTCGCGGCTCCCTGGCGCGGCGCTTCCCTCCGACAGTACGGCCGGTCCAAGGCCGCGTTGATGTCCTTCGCGTTCGAGCTCGACCGGCGGTGGGCCGATTCGGCGCGATCCGCGATGTGCGCGCATCCGGGGTACGCCGTCGATCCGCTCACCGAGCCCCGTCCGGGTCTCGCAGAGGTGCCCGCTCCGCTCCGCGCTCTCGCCGTCCTCAGCCGGCCGTTCGTGCAGGGCAAGGACGCCGGCGCCGCTCCCCTGATCCACGCGGCCACCGCCGCCGAGGCGATGGGCGGCGACTACTGGGGGCCGGGCGGGATGCTCGAGTTCCGGGGTGCGCCCGCCCGCGTGACCGCCTCGGACGAGGTGCGCGCACCGACGGTCGGCGCGGAGCTCTGGGCCGCGGCGGAAAGCGCGACCGGCATCCGCTTCTCCGCCTGAGGCGATGTCCGACCCCGGAGCCAGACTGGGGACCATGCTCACGCTGCTCTCCGCCCCCAGCAATCTCGGTCTCCGTCCGCCGCTCCCCGGAAGCGTCCCCGGCACGGCGAAGGCGCCCGAGGCGCTCCGCGAAGCAGGGCTCAACGCTCGTCTCGTCGCGAAGGGCGCGATCGACGGGGGTGTCATCCTCCCCGCGCGCTACGTGGACGACGACGACACCCGAGCTCCCGGTCGCGTGCGCAACGAGACGGCCGTGATCGAGCACTCCCGCCGACTGGCCGCCCGCATCGCCGACGCGCTCGCCGCCGGTCGCGCGCCGCTGGTGATCGGCGGCGACTGCTCCCTGCTCATCGGCGCGGGCATCGCCTCTGCGAGACGCGGAGACACCGGACTCGTGCACATCGACGGTCACACCGATTTCCGCCATCCGGGCAACAGCGACGAGAGCGCGAGCGTCGCCGGCGAGGCGCTCGCCGCGGCGATCGGACGCCACTGGCCGGCGATCGCCGACATCGACGGTCTCTCGCCCTACTTCCCTGCTGCGCGCACGGCGCATATCGGTCATCGTCCCGACGACGAGGATCAGCAGGAGGTCCGCGGACTCCTCGGACTCGTGACGCCCGCCGCAGATGTCATCGCGCGGGGAGCATCCGACATCGCCGCCGCGTCTGCCGAGGTGGCGGGGCCTGGCGGCTACTGGCTCCAGCTCGACGTCGACGTCCTCGACCCGACCGTCATGCCCGCCGTCGACAGCCCCGACCCCGGCGGACTGGACAAGGCGCAGCTCACCGAGCTCCTGCGAGCGCTCGCACCGCAGGCGATCGGTGCGAGCATCACCGTGTTCGATCCCGACCTCGACCCCGACGGGCGCTTCGCGCGACTGCTGGTCGATGTCCTCGACGACGGACTGAGCGAGCTGGGGACGGGTCTCGCCGGCTGACGGCGAGCACCCTGCTCGGGCAGGCTCAGGCCGCCTGAGTCTCGGGGCGGGCCCGCGCGCTCACGAGGTCTTCCCATCGGAGGTGCGGGTGGCGGCGGTGACCGCCTCGATCGTCTCCGGGCTCTCGAGAGAACTGCTCGCCGCGGGCTCCACAGCGGGCGTCGACGGCGCCGCGGCATCCGTCGATCGCCGGGTCTTGAGGAGGCTGGCGACTGTCGCGACGGTGATCGTCGCGGCGATGAACAGCAGCGAGAACCAGATCGGGATCTCCGGCGCCCAGAGCATCGGCTCACCGCCGTTGATGAACGGCAGCTCGTTGACGTGGAGGGCGTGCAGCACGAGCTTCACCCCGATGAACGCGAGGATGACCGCGAGCCCTTGGGCCAGGTAGACCAGGCGCTCGAGCAGCCCGCCGATGAGGAAGTACAGCTGACGCAGACCCATCAGGGCGAACGCGTTGGCCGTGAAGACGATGTACGCCTCGTCGGTGAGCCCGTAGATCGCCGGGATCGAGTCGACGGCGAACACGAGGTCGATGAACCCGATCGCGATGATCGTGAGGAGCATCGGCGTGACGAAGCGCGTTCCGTTCCTGCGCACGGTGAGGCGGTCCTCGTGATACTCGTTCGTGACGGGGAGGTGTCGCCGGACGAAGGTCATGAAGCGCCCGTTCGCCGGGTCGCTCTCATGGCTGCTGAACGCCTGCCGGTAGGCGAGGACCAGCAGCAGGGCGCCGAACAGGTAGAAGATCCAGGAGAAGTTCTCGATGAGCGTGGCGCCGACGGCGATGAAGATGCCGCGGAGGATCAGCGCGATGACGATGCCGATCATCAGCACCTTCTGCTGATAGATCTTCGGCACGGCGAAGCCGGTCATCACGATGAGGAAGACGAAGAGGTTGTCGATCGACAGCGCCTTCTCGGTGAGGTACCCGGCGAAGTACTCGCCGCCGAACGTCCAGCCGGAGAAGACGCCGAGGCCGACGCCGAACAGCAGCGCGAGGCTGATGTAGAAGATCGACCAGCGCGCGGACTCCGCGATCGAGGGCTCGTGGGGCTTGCGCACGTGGGCGAAGAACTCGTACACGAAGAAGGCGATCGTGACCGCGATCGTGATGATCCAGATCAGGGGGGTGATTTCCAATGGGGACTCCAGACTCGGCGTGACTGAGCAGCGCCAAAGTCTTCTCCATTCCTGAGATCAGGAACCGGTGGCCCGGGATGCGACGTGCACCCGTAATGACGACCCGACCGTATCGGAGTACTCCCCTTGGGATCTCCAGAATACAAGGAGCCTCCGGTGCTCCCTGTGGATCAGCCGACAACCACGGGTGCGCCGCGCCCAGGTCGCGACGCACCCATGGAGGAGGCGATCAGTTCAGCGTGAACGTCACCGTCGCGCTGTTGCCCGCGACATCCTGGACGATCAGGGTGTTCTCGCCCTGGACCGCGCCGAAGACGCCGGGCTTCACGTAGTTGATGTCGGACCACGTGTTGTCGGAGAGGTCTTTGACGACCCCGTTGAGGGAGACCTGCGAGACCTTGCCCGCATCGAAGAGCTTGAAGCTCACGAGGTCGTAGACCCCCGCGGAACCCGCCGTGAACGACGCCCCCTCCTTGACCGTCGCGGTCGGAGCGGTGGCGTCGATCGTCACCGCGAAGACCCCGGTCTGCGCGATGTTGCCGGCGAGGTCCTCGGCGTTGTACTTCACCGTGTACGCACCGTCGGGCAGCGTCTGGGTCGTCTCGTGTACACCGCTCGTCGCACCGTCGATCGCGGACTGCGTGCTCTTCACGAGCGTGCCGTCCTTGTAGATGTTCGCGACGATGCGCTTCAGACCGATGTCGTCGGTCGCGTCGACGCGCAACGTCAGCGCGGGCATCGGACCGGCAGCGGTCGGCGCGACGAGGGTCGCCACCGGCTTCGTGGTGTCGACCGGAGCAGCGTCCTGGCCGAGGGCCACGCGATCGACCGCCCAGAACGCGCTGTTGGTCCCGGTGTAGTGGAACCGGAACTGCGCGGTCTGCGCGCCGGCGGGCACGTCGAAGACCAGACGCTCCTCGGCATTCGTGTTCGCCGTGTACGCCTTGAGCGACTGCGCCTCGCCGCCGTCGAAGCTGACGAGGACCTCGGCCGACTGCGGCCCGTCGATGAAGTAGTTGGTCGCATACGCCAGAGTCGCCGTGGAAGCACCGGTCAGCGGGTATGCGGGGCTGACCAGCGTCGAGTCGAAGGCGCCCGCCGCATGCGACTTGTCGTCCCACTCATCCGAGTCGGCCACGGCGAAGACGTCGCGGACGCGCACCGACGTCTCCCGACGCTGCCCCAGCTCGACGTTGGTCCAGAAGTCGTCGGTGGCGAAGGACCAGCCGGCCCATTCCCTCACGCCGCCGGAGGGCATGAGGGAGTTGTCGATGCTCCACCCCTCCGGTGCCGCGTGCGTCCAGCCGAGGACATCCGCTCCGGGGCGGGTCTCGTCCGCGCGGGTCTGCAGCTCGGGGCGGAGCGCGTCGAAGGCATCGGGCGCGAGGTCCGATACGGCCGTGCCGTCGAGCGCCCAGGCCGGGTCCGCGGCGATGCCGACGGCGGAGAGGACGGTGGGGGCGACGTCGGTGATCTTGACGTCGTGGCGCACACCGGGCTCGATGCCGGGCCCCGCCGCGATCACGAACACCTTGCGCTCGGCCGGGCTGCTTCCGCCGTGACCACCGGTCGGAGTGTGGCCGTGGTCCGCCGTGACGACGATGGTCCACTCCTCATCCGCAGGGCGGGCATCGACCGCGGCGAGGATCTCGCCGATCTCGCCGTCCGCCTTCGCGAGTGCCTGTGCGTAGGCGGCACCGTTCGTGCCCGTGCTGTGCCCTGCGCCGTCGACCTCGTCGAGGTGCACGAACACGTCGTCGGCGCCGCCCGCGATCGCCTCGACCGCCTTGGCCGTCGTGCCGACATCGTTGCCGCCCTGGATCCGCGAGTCCACGGCAGACCCGAAGACCGTGGTCGCGATCGGGGACCACGTCGCCACGACCGCCGTGGAGCGCTCCGGCTGCGCCGCCTCGATGCGCGTGAGGTAGTCGGGGTAGAGGTCGTACCGAGGTGCCGTGAAGTTGTTGTCGACGACATTGTGCTTGTCGGGCCAGACGCCCGTGGCGATGGTCGACCACCCCGGACCGGAGATGGTGCCGGCCAGCGGCGTGCCGTACAGGTTGCTGGACGAGACCATGCCGCGCTCCCTGAGTGCGTCGAGGTTCGGCATGTCCGCGTCATCGAGGAAGTCGAACGATGCGCCGTCGATGCCGACCACGAGGGTCTTGACGGTGGTCGCGTCGGCGGCAGCCACGGCGGGCGCGGCCGCCAGCGGGGACAGGAGGCATGCGGCCGCAGTTGTCAGCACAACTGCACGCTTGCGATACGAGGGCATTTGATCTCCGAGACGTTGGTTTCGCGGGCATGGTGTCGTCCATGCCCGGAGCCAGTCTCGAACCCGGCGCCGCTGCCGCCAATGGATCTCGCGAAGAAGTCAATACAAGTTGGCGCTCCGTTTACTCATGGCCGCCAATGTAGGTACCCATCTTCGTGAACGACAGCCGGTCAGATCAGCTCGCTCACCAGCTGCTCGATGCGGCTGCGGATGTCGTCGCGGATCGGCCGCACCGCGTCGATCCCCTGGCCGGCCGGATCGTCGAGCTTCCAGTCCTCGTAGCGCTTACCCGGGAAGAACGGGCACGCGTCGCCGCACCCCATCGTGATCACGACATCGGATGCCTGGACGGCCTCGGTCGTGAGCACCTTCGGCGCTTCCGCCGTGATGTCGATGCCGAGCTCCGCCATCGCCTCGACCGCGATCGGGTTGATGGCGTCAGCGGGCATGGATCCGGCCGAGCGGACCTCGATGCGGTCGCCGGCGATGTCACGCAGGAACCCCGCGGCCATCTGCGAGCGTCCGGCGTTGTGCACGCAGACGAAGAGGACGGAGGGGGTGGTGTTCGTTTCGGTCATGGCTGCTCCTGGTGCGAGGGGGTCAGGGAAAGAAGGTCATCGACGAGGGTGCGGACCCGCGCGGCGATGTCGTCGCGGATGGCTTCCACACCGTCACGCGAAGCCAGGGCGGGGTCGCCCACAGCCCAGTCGTCGTAGCGGACGCCGGGGATGATCGGGCAGACGTCGCCGCAGCCCATGGTCACGACGACGTCGGCCGCGCGGACCGCGTCATCGGTGAGCGGTTTCGGGAAGCGCTGACCTGCCGCATCGCCCTCGATCTCGGCGAGAAGCGAGCGCACATGCGGGTGGATGACATCGGCCGGGCTCGATCCCGCCGAGCGCGCCACGACCTTGCCGCCGGCGAGCTTGTTGACCAGCGCGGCGGCGAGCTGCGAGCGTCCGGCGTTGGCGACGCAGACGAACAGGACCTGGGGGACGGATGCATCGCGATCGCGGGTGAGATCGCTCAGACGCTGCCGGGCGAATCGCTCGGTGAGAGGCACCAGCGCCGAGGTGACTCGCGCGGAGCGAGCGAGGGACGTGTACGACTCGCGCACGATCGAGAGCACGACGTCCGAGTCGAGTGCGGGGACCTCCGCCGCAAGCTCCTCGGCGAGGCGGGTCACCCGCGCATCGAAGTCCGGTCGAAGTCCGTCGTCGACGGCCGCGTCCTCCCCCGGCACGGAGACCGTGGCCGGAGCGAAGGAGTCGAGCAGCGCGGTCACCGCGCCGCGTCGGTTCGGATTGATCCGGTACCAGACCCAGGTGCCACGACGCTCCGAGGTCAGCACGTCGACGTCCTTCAGGACCTTGAGGTGATGCGAGACTGTCGGCTGGGAGACGTCGGCGAGCTCCGCGAGATCGCAGACGCACGACTCACCGCGGGGGTCGGAGGCGATCGCGGAGAGCATCCGCAGACGCAGCGGATCGGAGAGCGCCTTCAACGTCGCGGCCACCGACGAAGCCGCTTCCAGGCCGATCGCGTGGGTGGCGACAGGACTGCACGCCTCGGTTGTGGTCTGCTCAGCCTCTTGAATCGACATGTGTCTATATTGACACTCATCGATATTAGGGGCAAGCCGTCGCGCGAGAGTTCACCTACCGGACATCTGCCCGGCGATCGGCGTCCTCAGCCGACGGCGACAGGGCGCGCGCCGATCTGCAGCACGGATGGCGCAGGGGCGGCGCAGCATCCGCTCGCTCCCTCGTCGAACCCGCCCGCACCTCCGCAGACACCGGTGTCCGGCAGCACCAGCTCATTGCGGGCCGCGGACTCGTGATCTCCGGCGAGGTGCGCGACCACGCTCCGCACCTGCTCGAAACCCGTCAGCGCGAGGAAGGTCGGCGCGCGCCCGTAGGACTTCGCTCCGACGACGAACAGACCCTGCTCCGGCTGCGCGAGCTGACGCGCTCCCGTCGCCGACACCGAACCGCAGGAGTGGATGTTCGGATCGATCTCGGCGGCGATCCCGGCCACGGCCTCGAGCGCCGGGTCGAGATCGATGCGCAGCTCCCGAAGCAGCTCGGCGTCAGGACGGAAGCCGGTGAGCGCGAACACGTGAGCGACATCCGTCACCTCGCGCCCGCCCTCGGAGCGGATGGCGAGCGCACCGCCCTGATCCCGGAACTCCGCGACACGGAATCCCGTGACGACATCGACCACGCCGGATTCGATCACCCTGCGAGCACGTACGCCGAGAGCCGCCCGCTCGGGGAGCTCGTCTCCTGCGCCGCCGCCGAAGACGTTGGTCGCGCTCCCCCGCCGCAGCAGCCAGGTCACGCGCGTGCCGGGTGCACGACGGGCGAGTTCGCTCAGCCGCAGAACGGCGTGGGTCGCGGAATGCCCGGCCCCGATCACGACCACATGCGCACCGGCGAACGCGGAGACGTCGTCGGGGATCCGATAGGAGATGAGATCAGCCGATGCGTTCTCGCCCAGCGCGGGATAGCCGTCCGCACCGGCCGGATTCGGCTGCCCCCACGTGCCGCTGGCGTCGATCACCGATCGGGCGAGGATGCGTGCCTCGACGCCGTCGACGTTGCGGGTGTGCACCACGAACGGCTGACTGCGGCGTCCGCCGTCAACGACCTTGTCGCGCCCCTGGCGCGCGACACCGGTGACGGTGACGCCGTAGCGCACACGCTCTCCCAGGGCGCCGGCCAGCGGCGCGAGGTATCCGTCGACCCACTCCGCGCCGGTCGGGAACCCGGCGGTCGGAGCGGACCACCCCGACGGCTCGAGAAGGCGGCGAGCGGCCGCATCGGTGAGTTCGGGCCAGGAGGAGAAGAGACGCACATGCCCCCACTCCGAAACGGCGGCCGCTGCCGCGTCTCCACGCTCGAGCACGACGGCGTCCAGCCCTCGTTCCGTCGCATGCGCCGCTGCGGCGAGTCCCTGCGGCCCCGCTCCGATGATCACGACGGGCAGTTCATCCATGACATCTCCTCAGATCGAAAAACTTCAATACGAAGACCATCCCCCACCTATCGAAGAATGTCAATACGTGGCAGACTAGCGGAGTGAGCCTGCCCCTGACCATCGAATCGAACTCGTGCTGCGTCCCCCGTGTCACCTCGACCGCCTCCGTCGAAGACGCGGAACGAGCAGCGCGCGTCTTCAAGGCGCTCGGCGACCCGACGCGCGTTCGACTGCTGTCGCTCATCGCCGCAGGCGAGGGCGGGGAAGCGTGCATCTGCGACCTCACCGAGCCGGTCGGACTCTCTCAGGGCACGGTCTCGCACCACATGAAGCTGCTCGCGGAAGCAGGTCTCGTCACGCGCGAGCAGCGCGGCAAATGGGCGTACTTCGCCCTCAACGGCTCAGTGCTCGACGCCGCGGCCGACGCGCTGCGCACGACCTGACGCGGGCTGCCCCGCCTCGACCTCGAAGTAGAGATGGGCGTGCAGTGCGCACCTCTCGTTGAACGCCGCGCCGCACTCCGGACACGACGACGACGCCAGGTAGTCGGCGATCGTCAGCTCCTCGCCGCACGCTCCGCACAGCACCGCCTTGGTATCGCGCTCCTCGACGCCCCACTGCCGCGCGGGATGCCCGGCGGCCTCCTCATGGCAGAGGTGGCACGGGTAATACTCCCCGCAGCAGGCGAAGCGGATGGCGACGATGTCGACAGCGGTCCGATAGTGCACACATCGCGTCATGTCGTCGACGACGGCTCCCCGCACCGGCGGACGGTCACGCATGTCGCCCCGCTCCCTCGATCAGCGTGGCAAGAGCGTCGAGCGTGCGCGCGAGCCCGAACGCCCAGGCCTGGCTCGCACCCCACGCGCCACCCTGCGCCTCCCCGGCGGCTGCACCGATGCGCACCGCCCGAGGATACGCGTCGGGGTCGAGAGCGCGGGCGAGGATCGGCTGGTTCGCGGCCCACCACTGCTCGTCGCTCATCGCCGTGTCGGTGACCGCCCGCGCAGCATCGTGCGCCGAGCGGCAGTGGGACTGCACGAAGCCGAGAAGATAGGAGAGCGACGCGTCGACGTCGATGTCCGAGAGTCCGGTGCCGTCGAAAGCGGCGAGCTCGTGCTCGTACTTCGCCATCACGCCGGGCCCGAGCGGCGGCCTGCTGAGCGCGGCGACCTCGGTGAGCCACGGATGCCGGGTCAGCAGCTCGCGGTTCGCCTGCGCGATCTCGGTCACCCGTTCGCGCCACGGTCGGTCACCCGTGTCGGGCCTCGCCATGCCGGCGTAGAGCGCGTCGACCATGAGGTCGAGGAGCTCCGGCTTGCCGGGCACGTACGTGTACACCGACATCGGCGAGATGCCGACGCGCTCGGCGACCGCACGCACCGTGACTCCGGCGAGTCCCTGCTCGTCGGCGATGCTGAGCGCCGCGTCGACGAGGCGCCCCACGGCGACGGAGCGTGCCGGCCCTCTCCGCGGCGCCGAGGGCTCACCCCAGAGCAGCGCGAGGGTCCGGCTCGGCTCTCCTGCACCCGTGCGATCGGCATCCATGGGAATGATCTTGCCATATTTGCGTTATACGTCGTACATTGTACGTCGTACAGTGTTATTGATAGGAGCAGCCATGCAGTTCACCTCGACAGCCATCTCGCTGAATGTGCCCGACGTCGACGCCTCGGCCGAATGGGTGCAGAAGCACCTCGGCTTCTCGGTCGCGATGGCAGCCGACGGATTCTCGTCCTTGCAGCATCCGGATGCCGGGATCAACCTGATCTACCTGCGCACGGGCCTGTCGACCTTCAAGCCGGCCTCGGCCGCCGTGAACGCCGCCGGACTGCTCATCGTCTTCACGGTCGACGCCATCGACGACGATTACGCCCGCCTGCAGCAGGAGGGTGTCACCATCGTCACACCGATCGAGACCGAGCCCTGGGGCGAGCGCTACTTCCAGATGACCGACCCGAACGGCATCGTCTACCAGCTCGTCCAGTGGGTCGAGCCGACCGAGGAGTACACCAGCTGACCCTCGGTCACGGCGCGTACTGCGGCCCCAGGACGGAGAGCAGCTTCAGCTTCTCGTGGTTCTCCGATCCCGGGACCGCGGTGTAGACCAGCAGCGCCTGCGAGGACCCCGGATCGATCAGGCTCTGACAGGACAGATCGAGGGCGCCGAGCTCGGGGTGGATGAACCGCTTGGTGTCCTGCGGGCGCAGCCCGATCTCCTGCCGATCCCAGAGCACCCGGAACTCCTCGCTCTCGTCGCGAAGTATCCGGCAGAGCTCGGCGGCACGCGATTCCGGGCCGTTGCGCGCCATCACCTCGCGCAGCCCCGAGACCCAGAGCCGAGCGAGGAAAGGGTGGTCGCGCGGGTCGTAGAGATCGCGGGACCGCGGATCCGTGAACCACCGGAACCCGATGCTGCGCTGCGGACCGGTCAGCCGTGCCGTGTCGCCGGTGAGCGCGACGCCGAGCGCGGTCTGACGCAGCGTCTCCCCCAGCTCCGTGACCACCTCGGCCGGCGTGTCCTCCAGCCGGTCCAGGATGCGCAGCATCCCCGGCGAGACGTGGTCGCTCTCCACACCGCGAGTGGGAGGCCGATGGCCGGCCAGCCGGAACAGGTGGTCGCGTTCATCGACCGAGAGATGGAGCCCCTGGGCGATCGACGCGATCATCTGCTCCGACGGCAGCGAGCCGCTGCCGCGCTCGAGGCGCGCGTAGTAGTCGGCGGACATGTGGCTGAGCGCCGCCACCTCCTCGCGCCGGAGCCCCTCGGTGCGCCGGCGCTGCCCGCGAGGCAGACCCACGTCCTCCGGCTGGAGGACGTCGCGCCGCATCCGGAGGAACTCCGCCAGCCCCACCCTGTCGATCCCCATGCGCACGGCATCCTCTCGTCGCTGATGATCCTGACATGCCTGTGCTCCGGCATCCACTGATCGACGAGTCCTGGATAGCCCGCCGCACACCGATCAGGGTGGAGGAGAACTGAAGGAGCACACTCATGCCACGCAAGATCGACATCACCGTCCCGTCGCTGACCGGGCGCCGCGCCGTCGTCACCGGAGGGAGCGACGGCATCGGCCTGCGGATCGCCACCCGCCTCGCTCGGGCCGGCGCCGACGTCGTGCTGCCGGTCCGCAACCTCGGCAAGGGCGAGGCGGCGGCCGCCGGCATCCGCGACCAGGTTCCCGGCGCCGAGATCACGCTGCTGCCCATGGATCTGTCGTCGCTCGCGTCGATCGCCGCGTTCGGTGACAGCATGCGCGAGGACGGCCGCCCCATCCATCTGCTGATCAACAACGCCGGCGTCATGACCCCACCCGACCGGCAGCTCACGGCCGACGGCTTCGAGCTCCAGTTCGGAACGAACCATCTCGGCCACTTCGCCCTCGTCGGGCAGCTGCTGCCCCTCCTGCGTGCAGGCAGGGCCCGCATCACGTCGCAGGTGAGCATCGCCGCGAACTCGGGCTCCATCCACTGGGACGACCTGAACTGGGAGCAGTCCTACAGCGGCGCCCGCGCGTACAGCCAGTCCAAGATCGCCTTCGGGCAGTTCGCACTAGAGCTCGACCGGCGCAGCGAGGCACAGGGCTGGGGCATCACGAGCAACCTCGCCCACCCCGGGATCGCACCCACCAGCCTGCTCGCCGCGAGGCCCGAATTGGAGCGCGGGCAGGACACGGTCAGCGTGCGCATGATCCGGTGGGCATCCGCACGCGGCATCCTGGTCGGCACACCGGAATCGGCCGCTCTCCCGGCCCTCTGCGCCGCGACCTCTCCCGACGCGCGCCGCCGCGCGCTCTACGGCCCGCGCGGGATCGGCCACCTCGGAGGCGCTCCCGCCGAGCAGCGGCTGTACTCGCGCCTCCGCAGCGAGGAGGAAGCGCAGCGCGTGTGGCAGGTCTCCGAGGAACTCACCGGGGCGCGGATCACCGGCGCCTGAGCCGATCGAGACTGTGAACCCGTACAGCTAGGGGGCGTAACGTCCGATCATGAACGCACAAGTGAAGATCGCGGGGCACAGCCCCGAACCGCTGGGTCACGGATCCGCTCCCGTCGACGCGCCTTCTGGGTCGCCGACGATCGTGCAGACGCCCGACCCCCACGCCGCCCTCACAGCGATCGACGACGACGAGGCACGCATCTCGGACTGGGCGGAAGAAGGCGGGCCCGCCCGCGACTAGGGCGACACCCGCGAAGAGGTCATCATGGACGACATCCGTCCGACCGTCCGCACCCGTCCGCGCGACAGCGCGACCCGCACGCCGAGCACCTTCACGGAGCTGGCGCAGGCCGTGCGCGAGCGCGGACTGCTGCGCCGCCGCTACGGCTACTACTGGTCGAAGCTCGTGGGCGCGCCGCTGGTGCTCATCGCCTGCATCTTCGTGTTCGTCTGGATCGGCGACACCTGGTGGCAGCTGTTCACCGCGGCCGTGCTCGCGATCGTGTTCACCCAGATCGCGTTCCTCGGCCACGACGCCGCCCACCGCCAGATCTTCGTCTCCGGACGCTGGAACGACTGGGTCAGCCTGATCCTGGGCGACTTGCTCGTCGGCATGAGCTACGGCTGGTGGCAGCACAAGCACACGCGACATCACGCGAATCCCAACAAGCTCGGCGCCGACCCCGACATCGAGCTGCCCGTCATCGCGGTCACGGCCGAAAGCGCGGCACGGCATCACAGCCCGCTGGTGTCATGGCTGCGCGCGCATCAGGGCCTGATGTTCTTCCCGATCCTCCTCTTCGAGGGTCTGTCGCTTCATGCCTCGAGCGTTCGACGCGTGTTCACGCGCGGCCGCCTCGAACGGCGATGGGTGGAGATCGTCTTCCTGGCCGTGCGGATGATCGGCTACCTGGTGCTGGTGTTCCTCGTGCTCTCCCCGGGTATCGCCTTCGTGTTCCTCGCCGTGCAGCTCGGACTCTTCGGCTTCTACATGGGCATCGCGTTCGCGCCGAACCACAAGGGGATGCCGGTGGTCCCGCGGGACATGACGCTGGACTTCCTGCGGCGCCAGGTGTTGATGAGCCGCAACGTGAGCGGCAGCCGGTTCGTCGATGTCCTTCTCGGCGGGCTGAACTACCAGGTCGAGCATCATCTCTTCCCCTCGATGCCCCGCCCGCACCTGCGTCGCGCGGCTCCCGTGGTCGAGGCGTACTGCCGCGAGCTCGGGGTGCCGTACACGCGCATCGGCCTGTTCGCCTCCTACGCGATCGTCGTCCGCTACATCAACCGCGTCGGACTCGGCGAGCGCGATGTCTTCAGCTGTCCCCTGATCGAGCAGCGCAGTCACGTGTAGCCGCTCCCGTGGCCGGTGTGGCGGGTGTTTCGCTCTTGAACCCGCCCCAACGGCCACGGGAGCACCAAGATGGACGTATGACAGACGGGTACGAGGCGGAGTTTCTGGGAGCTGCGGTTGCCTTGCCGGAGCCGGCGCGGGAGTTTCGCGCGCTGGAGTACCCGCGGTTCACCGTGCTGCTCGACCCTGCGCGACGGCTGGCGAGCGTCACCGCAGTGAACATCGACGGGGCGCAGCTCCGCGACCTCGCCAGGGAGGGCGAGTGGCGGCTCGACCCACGGATCGATGCCGACGAGCAGACCGGCCCTGAGGTCTATGCGCGCAACGACCTCGACCGCGGGCACCTGGTGCGTCGGCGAGACCCCGGGTGGGGAGACGCGGGCGAAGCGCGGGAGGCCATGGAGGCGACCTTCTTCTATCCGAATGCCGCGCCGCAGGCCGCGGGCTTCAACCAGTCGAAGGAGCTGTGGCTGGGCCTCGAAGACCACGTGCTCGCCTATGCCGAGACGACAGATCAGCGGCTCAGTGTCTTCACGGCGCCGGTCCTCGCCGACGACGATCCGCCGTACCGCGGCATCCGGATCCCGCTGCGGTTCTGGAAGATCGCCGCCTGGCAGGATGCCACGGGTCTCCGCGCAGCGGGATTCGTCCTCGATCAGACCGAGCTCGTCGACACCAGCGAAGGGCTGCTGGCAGCCCCTCCGCTCGGGGCCTTCCGCACCTTCCAGGCGCCGATCGCCGACATCGCGGGCATCGCCGGTATCGAGGTCGGACCGCTCGTCGACGCCGACGTGCTCGATCGAGCCGACGTGCGGGCGAGTGAGTGGCGCGCGCTGCACTCGGCGCGCGACATGATCCTCTGACAGGCAGCCGAACAGACGTCAGCCCTGGCGACCCTTGAACCGGGGGTTGACCTTGTTGATGACGAAGACGCGTCCCCGACGGCGCACGACCTGGGCGCCGGGCTGGTTCTTCAAGGACTTGAGTGACGCACGAACCTTCATGACGATCTCCTTATTGATAATGTTTCTCAATAACAAGGTAGGGTGGCGAGGAGCGCCCGTCAAGAAGAGAGCAGATCGTTCATGGAACACCCCCTCATCGTCGCCGGCATCTGCGTGCCGGAGCGACGACGGTACGCGGCCGCCCTCGCTGAGATGACGGCCAGACGCCTGGTGCGGATCTCGGAGCGTCCTCGCGTGCGTCGGGAGGACCACGATCCGATCCCGTCCGAGCGGTCGCTCGGGAGCGGTGAGCTCTGGCGGTTCGTGGCGGACATCGGGACGGAGATCGACCTCCCGCACCTCGATCTCGCGACGGACCCGCGGATTCCGGTCGTGTGCGTCGTGGACGCCCTGCACCTGTTGGAGGACCTCGCCGACCGGCATCCGCTCATCGAGGCTGCTCGCCCTGGCGACGACCGAGGCGACGTGGGCGCTCGCGCACGTCGCGCGGTGTCCTTCGTCGAAGGTGCGACGTTGATCTCCTTCGTCAACTGGGAGACGGTCGACACCGCCCGCCTGGCCCTCGTGATGACGATCGCCTCCCACCTCAATCCCGCCGCCCGTGTCCGCCTTTCGCGCGGACCGGCGGACGACATCCGCGCTCTGACGTCGGGGCCGCAGGTGTCGCCGCCGCTGCTGGAGAGAGCGGGCTGGGTGCACATGCTCAACGACGAGCACGATCCGCACATGACCGACGCACGAGTGACGACGCTCCGCTACGAGCAGCCGCGCCCGTTCCACCCCGCGAGGCTCGCCGCCGCGCTGGACGACATCGAGTCCGGGCGCCACGGTCACATCCTTCGATCGGCAGGGTTCTGCCGTCTCGCGACGCGGGCGAGCGTGCTCGCACGCTGGGATCACGTCGGCTCCGCGATCTGGCTGGATCCGCTGTCGTCGGACCTCGATGCGGCGCCGACCGTGCAGGACATCGCCTTCACCGGTCTCGGCATCGATGCGCACGCGCTCCGCGCCGCCCTCGACGATGCCGCCGTCACCGATGACGAGCTCATGGCCGGCCCGACCGCGTGGCTCGACTTCGAGGACCCGCTTCCGACGTGGCCGTCGATCGTCGAGGAGAGGCCCTGAACAGTCGAGTGTCGGTCGACGTCTCAGATCTCGGCCGCCTCAGGCTTCGGCCGATGCCGCCTGGTCGGCGCTCGCCGACTCCGTCGCGACCCAGCTGGCGAGCATCTTGAGCTTCTCCTCGGATGCCGTGCCGGGCTCGGCCGTGTACGTCGACATGCGCAGCCCCGGGTCGGACGGCAGCTCGAACGCCTCATAGACGAGCTCGATCTCTCCCACGACCGGATGCCGCAGCCGCTTGACCCCGCTGCGGTGATAGCGCACATCGTGCGCGGCCCACAGTGTGCGGAACCGATCGCTGCGCGTCGAGAGCTCGCCCACCAGATCGGTGAAGCGACGGTCGAAAGGGTTGCGACCGGCCTCACCGCGCATCGCCGCGACGAGCTCACGGCTGACACGGTCCCAGTCGGGGTAGAACTCGTGCGCCGCCGGATTCAGGAAGGCGAAGCGCACGCTGTTCGGCGCGGGATCGGTGAAGTGCGGCGAATACAGCGCCCTGCCGAGCGCGTTCGCGCCGAGGTAATCGAACGAGCTGTTGCGCACCAGCGCCGGCGCCTCGGTCATCGCATCGAGCAGGCGCTGGATGCTGGGGCGGATCGCCTCGGCCTTCTTGCGCGGCTTCCTGACCACGGGTGACGCGTTCGCAGTACGGGCGAGGTCGAAGAGGTGCGCGGTCTCCGCGTCGTCGAGCTGCAGCGCCCGGGCGAGAGAATCCAGCACGCTGTCGGACGCCCCGGAGAGGTCACCGCGCTCGAGGCGCGTGTAATAGTCGACGCTCACCCCGGCGAGGAGAGAGACCTCCTCGCGCCGGAGTCCCGGAACACGGCGGTTGCCGCCGAACACGGGGAGCCCTGCCTTGTCGGGGGTGAGTCGTGCGCGCCTCGTGGAGAGGAACTCGCGCACCTCGCTGCGGGTGTCCATACTCCGACGGTACGCCCCCGTAGCGCGGGAAGGGAGGTACCACCAGGCCCTCCCACTCCGCCGCATCCGTCCGCACACTGGATGTATGACCGTGAATCCCAGCAAGGAGCACCACATGCGTGGAGTCATCATGCACGGACCCGGCGACGTCCGGGTCGAAGACCGCGAGAAGCCGACCATCACCCGCCCGACGGATGCCGTCATCAAGCTCGCCGCGACCTGCATCTGCGGCTCGGACCTCTGGCCGTATCGCGGCGTCGACGGCGTCGATGCCGCGCCCATGGGACACGAGTACGTCGGCGTCGTCGAGGAGATCGGCGCAGACGTGAAGAACGTGAAGGTCGGCGACTTCGTCGTCGGATCGTTCATGGCATCCGACAACACCTGCGAGATCTGCCAGGCCGGATACCAGTCGCGCTGCGTGCACGTCGTCCCGATGGGCGGCATCGGCACCCAGTCCGAGTACGCGCTCATCCCCCACGCCGACGGCACCCTCGTCGCCACCCCCGGCCAGCCCGACCCCGACCTCATCCCGTCGCTGCTCGCCGCGTCCGATGTGCTGGGCACGGGCTGGTTCGCGGCCGTCGCGGCCGAGGTCGGTCCCGGCAAGACCGTGGCCGTGGTCGGTGACGGGGCCGTCGGGCTCCTCGGCATCCTCGCCGCCGCGCAGTTGGGCGCTGACCGCATCATCGCGATGAGCCGTCACGCCGACCGCCAGGAGCTCGCACGGAGGTTCGGCGCCACCGACATCGTGGAGGAGCGCGGCGACGCCGGTGTGGCGAAGATCAAGGAGCTGACGAACGGGCTCGGCGCGCACTCGGTGATCGAGGCCGTCGGCACGCAGGAGTCCATGATGCAGGCGATCCGCTCGACACGTGCCGGCGGGCACGTCGGATACGTCGGCGTCTCGCACGACGTCGCCCTGCCCGGAGAAGAACTGTTCTTCTCGGGCGTGCACCTGCACGGGGGGCCGGCTCCCGTGCGGCGCTTCCTGCCCGAGCTCATCCAGCTGATCTGGGATCGGAAGATCGATCCTGGCGTTGTCTTCGACCTCACGCTCCCTCTCGAAGAGGCGGCCGAGGGCTACAAGGCCATGGACGAGCGCCGCGCCACCAAGGTGCTCCTCACCGTCTGAACAGGAGGAACCGTGAACATCGAACCCCGCATCCCGACCGTGAAGAACCCGCCGGAGCAGTTCACCGGCGACGTCTGGCTCGACCCGATCATCGTGCCGCACGATGCCGACCAGCGGATGTCCGGCGGGCTCGTGCGCTTCGCCCCCGGTGCCCGCACGGCCTGGCACTCGCACGCGCGCGGCCAGTACCTGCGCGTGACCGAGGGCACGGCGCTCGTCGGCACCCGCGACGGGCGGGTCATCGAAGCCGAGCCGGGTCAGACCGTGTACACGCCGCCCGGGGAGGAGCACTGGCACGGCGCGACGGCGGACTGCTTCATGCAGCATCTCGCGCTGCTGGAGGGCGCCGACGACCCCGCCGACACCACGACGTGGCTGGAGCACGTGTCGGACGAGGAGTACGAGCGCCGTTGAGGGGCGCGGCCGTCTTAGGCTGTCGGGATGAGTGACGCGCTGGACGAGGGACCGTTCTATCACGGCACGAAGGCCGATCTGCAGGAGGGCGATCTCCTGACGGCGGGCTTCCGATCGAACTACCGCCCGGAGATCGTGATGAACCACATCTACTTCACCGCGCTGCGGGACGGGGCCGGGCTGGCCGCCGAGCTCGCGGCGGGTGACGGCGAACCACGCGTCTACCTCGTCGAACCCACCGGGCCGTTCGAGAACGACCCGAACGTGACCGACAAGAAGTTCCCCGGCAACCCCACCCGCTCGTACCGCAGCGCCGAGCCGATCCGGGTCGTGTCCGAGGTGCTCGACTGGACCCGCCTGACGTCCGAAGCACTCGCGACCTGGCGGGAGACGCTCGCGGCGATCCGCGCCGACGAGCGCGGCGAGATCATCAACTGAGTGCGGCGACGACCGGTGCCGAATCATTGCCGCCGCGGTGGCGGCATGAGAGGCTTTCCGTCGTGACCATCTGACAGCGATCCCCCTCCTCCCCACGCCGTGGGTGAGTCGAACGATCCTGCGAACAGAAGGTTCACCATGTCATCCCCTGATCACACCGGCGTCGAGCCGGCCTTCACGATCTCCGCGCTCATCGTGCCGGAGACCATCGATTCCCCTGATGCCGCGGACTTCCTCGGCATGGCCGAGGTGAGAAGCACCGTCGAGGCCGAGCAGCGCGGAGCCCCGGGCGAGCTCTTCACGGCAGAGGAGATGCTGCCGAACTGGAAGGACGAGAGCACCGAGATGCTCGGGTTCGTCGCCAAGGTCGAGGGCAGGGTCGTCGCGCGCGGCAGCCTGGCGCTCCCGGCCGATGCGAGCGAATGCTGGGCCTCCGTCGCGGTGCTTGCTGCCCACAGGAACCGGGGCATCGGCTCAGCGCTGTACGAGCGCCTCGAGCAGACGGCCAGGGCCCGAGGTCGAACCACGATCCAGAATCAGACGAGC
The DNA here is from genome assembly GCF_040267695.1 of Microbacterium sp. A8/3-1. Classification (NCBI taxonomy): domain Bacteria; kingdom Bacillati; phylum Actinomycetota; class Actinomycetes; order Micrococcales; family Microbacteriaceae; genus Microbacterium; species Microbacterium sp. A8/3-1. The sequence goes on from NZ_CP158357.1 coordinate 1,959,199, forward strand.
TTCCTTGCGATCGCGACGGCGACGGACACGGGCGACAGCATCTCTGCCCCGACCGGCTTCGGATCCGTGCCGGCAGAGCTCCCCTCGACGCGCTTCCTGCGGAACCGCGGCTTCTCTCTCGAACAGGTCGGTCGGTTGAGCGGCCTCGCACTGCCCGTCGATGAGGAGGCCTTCGCGGCCCTGCTCGCCGAGACGACCGCGGCAGCCGTCGGCTACCGCACGGTGACGTGGCAGGGCCGGACGCCGCACGAATGGATGGAGAGCATCGCCCTTCTGCGCACCAGGATGAGCACGGATGCTCCGAACGCCGGAATCGAGCAGAGCGAAGACCTCTGGACGACCGAGCGTGTGCGCGCGTTCGACGACCTGTGGGAGACGAGCCCTCGCATGCTGCTCACGACCATCGTGGTCGACGACGCCACGGGAACGGCGGCGGGTTACACCGAGCTCGATGTGCCGCCGGAGCCCGATCGATCCGTGGAACAGCGCGACACGCTGGTGCTGCGAGATCATCGCGGTCGCCGCCTCGGGATGCTGTTGAAACTCGCCAGCATCCGCAGGCTCCGCGACGGGTTCCCCGATCACGGCCTCATCGAGACGATGAATGCCGAGGAGAATCGCCACATGCTCGACGTCAACGAAGCAGTCGGATTCGTGCCGCTGTCGTACGCCGCCCGGTGGAAGAAGGTCCTCGGGCGAAGGTGACGGATGTCGTCGTCACCGGCCCGATGTCAGTCGTCCGCCGGCGTGCGCGTACGCCGCTCGCCACGCTCGGTCGAACTCCCGTCGACTGATCACGCCGTGTCTGCAGGCGAAGGCGGCATCCTGCAGAGCTTCCGCGATCGTGTCGAGCCGGCGCTGATGTGAACGCTCTTCGGCGGTCTCCTCATGCAGGCCGGACCGGCTCGCTGCCAGCGTCACGGTGCGCTGACGGATGCCGCGCGCACGGCGAGAGAGCGAGATGCCGACGGGGAGGAGTGCCGCCGTGAGCACCAGCGCGGCGAGCAGCGGTGGCACTCCGACGGCGCAGAGGCCCACCCAGACGACGACGCCACCGCCGAGCGCGAGCGGCGTGAAAAAGCGGTTGGCCTCGGCGAGGTGCCGCTCCGCATCGGTGGAGTCCGGCGGATAGATGGCGAGCACGGACGCGACCGTGCCGTAGTGGCTCACCGTGCGTGAGACATGGCCCCAACGCGGCACCGACGGGCTCGCGGCGGGGACGGCAGGGGTGGAGGCTGTGAATCGAGGACGATGGACGAGGGACATGTCCCCCACATTCCTCCGCGCGGACCTCGGATGCGCGGATGCAGACGGAACCCATACGGCCCCGCCCCGTTTCCATGCGAGAAGGCGACGCCGTTGCGGAGAGCGTACTAATCCCGGCGGGGTGGGGACGGATGCCCGTCGTCTTCGATGCTGAGCATCCGCAGACGAGTGGTGCTTCTCCGCTGACGCGTCCTGCGGAGGCGGGCAGCTCGTCGACCCTGCCGACGGCCGGCGACGAGCTGCACGTACAGCGTCGCGATACCGGCGATCAGGAGACCGGCGAGATTGACGAGCAGCTGGATCGCGGAGCCGCGCGCCTCGTCCCAGGCACCGACGGCGAGCGTGAGCCCGATGGTTCCAACCGCCGGCACCGTCGTGATCGAGATGAACACCCCGACGAGGGCCGATGACTTCGCCGTGGTGAGCGAGAGCACGCCGGCGATGCCCGCGAGGATCGCGATGACGAACGACCAGGCGTCCGGAGCGACGATGAACTCCGTCGCGGGGCCGGTGGTCGCCTGCTCGTACGTGATCACGCCCGTCGAGTAGAGAATCGCCCAGATCGCCCAGGCGATGGCGGCGCACGCGGCAAAGCCCCCGAGGAGCGTTCCGAGGGCGGGAGCGACGATCCCGCGGCGTCGGCGGACGATCGCGTAGGAGATGGCGGCCAGCGGAGCGAACTCCGGACCGACGACCATCGCACCGATGATCAGGATCGGCTGGTCGAGCAGACGACCCACCCCCGCGATGAGCGTCGCGAGCAGCAGGAAGACGAAGAACGAGACGGACGGATGCGCATCTTCCTCCGCCTTGCCGGCGAGCTGAGCCCAGAGCACGCCGTCTGCGGGGTGCCCGGGCGCGAGAGTCTCAGCCCGGTCGGCGGCATCGGAGACCACGACCAGAGGTTCCGAGACGACGATGGCGCCCTCGGCGGGGATGCCGAGGTGCCGCAGCGAGCGCATGATGTTGTTCGCGTTCTCCCTGGTCATCTCGAACAGGATCACGTCACCGCGTCCGTCCATCGCGGCCGCGGGGAGGACGGCCAGCCCACAGACCGTGGGGTCTCCTGAAAGAGTCTCCTGCGCCTGATCAGAGAGAGCCTGGGTGACGCTGACGCGGACGGAGAGCATGCAGCTATTCTGCTCGGTGTCAGCCGATATCGTGGAAGGATGAGCCGCCCGGAACCCCGTCCCCTCCTCGGACTCGTCGGCGCCCTGCTGTTCTGGGGCGGCCTCTGCTTCAGCATCCTCTTCGGTGCGGTGGGCGTCTGGCTGCTCGCGACCGGATCTCAGCCGTCATGGATCCTGCTGGCCGTCACCGCGGGAGTGTGTCTCGTGGGTCTCGGGATCGTGAAGTGGAGCGGCGTGCCCCTGAGCGAGGCGATGCTGCTCTGACGGGATCTCCGCCGGGCGCAGTCCACTAGCGGCGCCGAACGCGCCTGCTCCGCGCATCCCCGTGCGCGAGACGCCGCACGAACGTCAGCGTCGGATGCCGGCCTGCAGTGATGCGTACAGGCGCATCAGCTGCGGGACCACGAGGTAGACCGCGACGGGAACGACCACGATCGTGAGGACGAACGCGCGGAGCACGGGGTTCCATCCCTCGGAGAACGGCGCGATCGCGAGGAAGCCGAGCGTCACGAGCGGGAAGATCGCGAGCCAGGTGATCACGGCGCGGACATGCACGGACGGAGGCTTCGTGATGGCACGGTCGGCGGGGCGTGTGGCGGGCTGAGGGTTCGACATGGTCTGTCCTTCGATCGGGTGACTGCGCGCGGCTTCAGTGGCGCATGGCACCACCGTGGCAGTCGGCGGCACGGTAGTGGGAATTCCGTTGCCGAAACCGGGAACGAGGTGCTTGAGTGATCGGATGAGCACCACGCAGCGGATCGAGACGGAACTGAACCAGATCGGGCCGCGGCTTCGACGAGTCCGTCTGGCCAAGGACACCACTCTCGTCGACCTGGCGAGCATGACGGGGATATCGAAGAGCACGCTGTCCAGGCTGGAATCCGGCCAACGTAAGCCCAGCCTCGAGCTGCTGCTGCCGATCGTCGCGGCCCTCGCCGTGCCTCTCGAGCAGATCGTCAGCCCTCCCCGCATCGGCGACCCCCGCGTGGCTCCGAAGACCTCTCGCGCCGACGGACGCATCCTCACGAGACTCTCGGCCAGAGGAGGTGAGCCGCAGGCCTTCAAGATCACGATCCCTGCGACCGAGCGGGAGCCGACCCTGCGCGCCCACGACGGGTACGAGTGGATCTACGTGCTGGACGGTCGCATGAGGCTCGTGCTCGGCGAGCACGACATCGTCATGCGGCCGGGCGAGGTCGCGGAGTTCGACACGAAGAACCCGCACTGGTTCGGGTCAGCCGGCGCGGGACCCGTGGAGATTCTCAGCCTGTTCGGCGCGCATGGACAGCGGATGCATCTCCGCGCGCGCACCGCTCCCGCGAAAGCAGGCTGACGCTCGCATCCCTCACCGCGCGTCTCCATCGCCGGCTCGTCGGCGCATCCGCCCCGTCTGATGCGCCCAGATGGCGATCTCGACGCGGTTGCGGGCACCGAGCTTGGTCATGAGGCTCGCGACGTGCGTCTTCACCGTGCTGATGGTGATGTACAGCTCGCTCGCGATCTCCCCGTTGCTCAGGCCTCCCGCGACGTTCGCGAGCACCTGCTCCTCGCGCTCGGTGAGCGGCTCGACCGGCTGCGGCGGCGGTGCGGTGGGCCGTGCTCCGGCGAACGCCTCGAGCAGCCGCACCGTGACGTTGGGGGCGATCAGAGCATCCCCACCGGCAGCGGCGCGGATCGCCTGGGCGAGCAGCTCCGGTCCGGCATCCTTGAGCAGAAAGCCCTTCGCGCCCGCTCGCAGCGCCGCGAAGACGTACTCGTCGAGGTCGAAGGTCGTGATGACGACGACGGCCATCGGATCGTCCACACCCGGACCAGCGAGCAGGCGCGTCGCCTCGATGCCGTCGAGGTCGGGCATGCGGATGTCGAACAGGCAGACGTCGGGTCGCAGGCTGCGGGCGAGAGCGACGGCTTCGTTGCCGTCGACGGCCTGACCCACGACCTCGATGTCGGGCTGCGCGCCGAGGATCATGCTCAACCCCGTGCGCACGAGCTCCTGGTCGTCGGCGACGAGCACGCGGATGGTCATGCTGCCCATCCAACACGAGGGAGCACCGCGGTGACGACCCATCCGCCACCCGGCGCGGGTCCGGCCTGGCAGCTACCGCCGAGAAGGGCAGCACGCTCCGTCATGCCGATGATCCCGAACCCGGGCGTGGGCGACGTGGCGACCTCTCCGTCGTTCGTCACGCTCAACCGCAGCCCGCCCTCATCCGCCTCCACCAGCACGTCAACGCGAGTGATCTGCCGGGCATGACGGAGGGCGTTGGTCACGGATTCCTGCGCGAGACGGAAGACCGCGGCAGCCACAGGCGGCGGGATGCTGCCGTCGTCGCCCGCGACCTTCACGACGACTGCCACACCGCCCGGCCTCGTTCCGGCGAGCTGCTCGATGTCGCCCAGACTCGGACTGGGCGCGAGCTCCGCCGTGTCGCCCTGTCGCAGCACCCGCACCATGGAGCGCAGTTCGCTCAGGGTCTTGGCCGCCTCCGCCTCGATCACGCCGAGTGCGTCCTCCGCCGCTCGGGGGTCTCGCGCGGCCACAGCCAGGCCCGCCTGGGCCCGGATCGCGATGGCCGAGACGTGGTGGGCGACCGTGTCATGCAGATCACGGGCGAGGTGCTCGCGCTCCCGCAATCGGATGCGGTCGAGGCCGCGCTGCCGGGATCCGGCGCGATAGCGGAAGGCGACGCCGAGCAGCACCACCGCCAGCAGCAGCGCGAATCCGCCGATGAGATCATCGAGGCCTTCCCCGCGGACGAACGTGAGGCCGAGGCTCGCCAGGAGGACGGCCGACCCGATCACGAGGTCGCGACCCGACCCCCAGCGATAGAGGGCGTAGACGTTCACCATGACGAAGAGACTCGTGTAGAGGGTCGAGTCGGGCAGCAGCAGCCCGAGCGGCACCATCACGATGACGAGCATCACCAGCGGCCGCGTGCGGCGCCACAGCACCGTCGGGAGTACGGCGAGCAGCACGATGACCGAGAGCAACGGCTGCTGCAGGTCGGTCCGGAAGATCCCCTCGACCACCGCCAGCACGGCGACGACGGCCAGGAGAACCCCATCCCGCCAGACCCGGCGCGGCGGAGGAGGCACGGCGCTCGGCGCCCTCCACGCGGAACGCCAGAGCCCGGTCACCCCGTCAGGATACAAGCGCACCTCGATCCGACACGCGGCTCATCCGCCGGCCGGTCCGTCGCCGGATGAGCAGCTCCGCGACGACGCTGTTGATCACGAACGCCGTCGCGACCAGCCAGGCTTCACCGAACGCGTCGACGTCGCCGAGGGGGATCGTCCACAGCGCGAAGACCAGCGCCTGGGTTCCGCCGGAGACGGCGATCGCGTAAGCGCGCGTCATCCATGCACCGTGCGCAGCGAAGTCGCGGCGCGTGATCGCGATCACCGCCCGCACCAGGAACACGGTCATCGCTGCTGCGAAGTCGAGGCGAACCATCGCGAGCGGGAGCTCCTCCGGGGGTCCGCCGAAGAAGACCGCGAGCCAGACGGCGGACGCCGCCGCAATGAAGGCGGCGGGGATCAGGACGCGGCCGGCGGCGCGGTGCCAGCGATGCCGGGCTCGCAGTGCCGGAGAGAACTGGAACGCGCCGAGAACGCAGAACACGGTCATCGCCACGATGTGCGCGATCAGCGCCGCTGTCGAGACGAGGGGAAGTGAGCCGCCGGGGGCGGCGCTCACTTCCCCGAGGCGGAGCACGCCGCCGAGCACCGGGAGTGCACTGAGCAGCAGGAGGCCGGTGATCGCCGGCCATCCGCTCTTCGGACGCCGCCGCTGTTGCACGGCCGGCGGGCGGTTGACCTTCATCTGTTGCGACATGTCTCGATGCTCGTCGCCTCACGAGGCCCGGGCATCGGCCCTCGGCACGGAAACGATGCCGTACTTTCGGCCGATCGGATCCGGACCTCCTGGCCGATGACGCGCAAACTCGAGACGGCGAGCATCGAGTCATGACAACCGAAACGACCATGACCGCGGCCGTCTACCGCCGATTCGGCGGCCCCGAGGAGGTGCACCTCGAGCAGCGCCCGATCCCTTCGCCGAAGCCGGGAGAGGTGCTCATCCGGGTGCACGCGAGCACGGTGAGCATCGCCGACCATCGGTCCCGCGCTCGCGACGTCCCGTCCGGCCTCGGTCTGCTTGTAGCCGCCGGGCTCGGGGTGTTCCGGCCGAAGCATCCGATTCTGGGCATGGATGCCGCGGGCGTCGTCGAGGCCGTCGGCTCGGACGTCACAGCTTTCACCGCCGGCGATCGCATCATCGCGGCGACGGGCGGAGCTTTCGGCGGTCACGCCGAGTACGTGTGCCTGCCCGCCGACGGAGCGATCACCCGCGCTCCCGCGAGCCTGACGCTCGAGGAGGCGGTGACCCTCGTGTTCGGCGGGATCACCGTGCAGGGCTTCTTCGCCCGGGTCTCGATCGGGCCGGGCACCTCGGTGCTGGTGAACGGCGCATCCGGCGCGGTCGGCACTGCGGCGATCCAGCTGGCGAAGCAGCTCGGCTCCGACGTCACCGCCGTGACGAGCGGGGGCAACGCGGCGCTCGTCACCTCACTCGGCGCCGACCGCGTCATCGACTACACCCGACAGGACTTCACCGCGGGCGACGAGACCTACGACGTGATCGTCGACGGCGTCGGCAATGCCGGATTCGGCCGCGTCGAGGGATCGATCGCTCCCGGCGGGGCGCTGCTGCTCATCGTCGGCGACCTGTGGTCGATGCTGCGCAGCCGCTGGCAGACCCGCCGATCGGGAAAGCTCGTCACCTGGAACGTCGGCAAGCCCGGCGCCGACGAGCTCGCCTACCTCGTCGCCCTGGCCGACTCCGGTCGCTACCGGCCCGTCATCGACCGCACCTTCGAGCTGGCCGACATCGTCGAGGCGCACCGCTACGTCGACACCGGGCGCAAGCGCGGCAACGTCGTGCTGCGCATCGCCCACGCCGACCCGCTTTCCTGATCCACACCCGACAAAGGAGCACCAGATGAGAACACGTCGCCCCACCACCACGGCACTCGAAGAGCAGCGGATGCCGGTGCGAGTCAAACTCGCCGCTGCATGGGCGAGCTTCATGTTCCTGTACATCTACGTGGACATTCTTGCCTTCTACAAACCCGGCGTCGTCGACGACATCCTCGTCGGCGTCGTCTGGCAGTTCGACATCACCCAGACCTGGGCGATCACCGCGCTGAGCCTCCTGGCGATCCCGATCCTCATGGTCGTGCTGTCGGTCGCACTGCCCGCCCGGGCCGCCCGCATCGCCACCCTCATCGTGGCCGCGATACAGGTCCCGTTCGCGGCCTTCAACGCGGTCGGCGAGGTGGGCGGGTCGTGGTTGGCCTTCTACATCCTCGGCGTCGCGCTGGAGCTGATCGTTCTCGTCTTCATCATCAAGTGGGCCTGGGCGTGGCCGCGCACGGCAGCGATCACGGTGCCGACGACCGGTGCGGACCGTGAGGTGCGACACGTTCGGTAGAGGGCTCGATCGCCCGAGCCGGGTCGATACCGTGGAGGAAACGACCGGAGCGAGGACGCATTCATGACCGAACCGATTCAGCCCAGGGCCAGAACCAAGACGGACACGCTGTGGCGCGTCATCATCATCGCGATCTTCGTGATCGGACTGCTGGTGGCAACCGCGCTTCCGATGATCAGCGGCAACTGGCGCTCGGTATTCGGCGCTGTCCCCGTCTTCGCATTCGGGATACTCATCGCTGCGATCCGCTCGCTTCGTCACTGACCTGCCGCTCGGCGGGAAGCATCATGCGTCCCGTGCCATCAGCATCCGATCGATGACGCGGCGGGAAGATTCTCGTAACTCGTCCAGGCGGTCCGGACGCTGTTCGAGTGCCCATCTGACGACGTCCAGCGCCCCGAGTACCGCGAGTTCCCGGAGCACGGGTCTCGCGGTCTCAGGATCGATTCCGGCACCGCGGAGCACCTCGGCCCACGCGGCTGCAGACACGGGGGATTCCCTGGACTGCATCACGTGCCACCGGTGCAGGACATCGAGGTCTCCCCAGGGAACCGGTCCTGCATGCGCGGCGCCCCAATCGATGACCGCATATCGGGCGCCCGCTATGACGTTGCGTGTCGACAAGTCGCCATGGATGAGTCCCTGGGGAAGCGCGCGATCCAGCTGCGAGGAGAGCATCGCACGGATGGTTTCCTGGTCGCTTCGCCGGTACACCCCGAGCTGGATCAGCGGGTCTTCGTCGGTGAGCATGGCGAGGTTGTAGGAGACATGCGCGCGCCACGCGGCATCGAGGTCCCGCCCGAACCGCGAGAACAGCGTGCTGGGGGCGGTCGCCGTATCGACCGTGGAGAGCGCCCGCAACGAGGTACCGATCGCGTGCCAGGCTTCCAGGTCATCCGGGGAGGCGGTCGTACCGGCGATGTACTCCACCACGAGATACGACGTGTCGGCGGCTCGCCCTCGGGCTACGACCGCAGAGGTGTGGATCCCGACCTCCGCTGCGGCCTCCAACGCCCAGAGCTCGATGTCGAAGGGATCTACCATCTGCGAAGGATCCCGCGCGAAACGAACGACAACGTCGTGGGTCTCGCCCTGAACCCGAGCCACGAAGTTCTCGTTCCCACCGGGAAGCATCGTCACGGTGCGAACGGAGATGCCTGACGAAGCGGCGATGAGCTTCACGCGATCTGCTTCGTTCACCCGTCCAATCTAGGACCGGCTGTGCGGTCGGCTGGATGCACCGCGCCATATCATGACCGTGTGATCCCGCGCCCACTTCGACCAGACCTCGAGACCGCCGAAGCTCGGTACGACGCTGTGCTGCACGAGTTGCACGCGTACGCGCGATTCGTTGATGAGCACGGCGACGAGAACGGATCCGCGTACGAGTCGATGTCGGCTCGGATCCGACAGCGGACAGGAACAGACACCAGCTCGTTCAACCTCGCGGAATGGTGGGAAGGCGAAGGCGCCGAGGTGCTGGCCTTCCGACTGTCGCTTCCGGCTCCCCCGACCGTCTCACTCGGAAGCGACGATATCCGCGCCATCGTGCACTGGCTGAAGACGCCCCGGCTGCCGCGCTCAGGTTCCTTCGCCGAAGAGTTCGAGCTCTATCTCGATGACTACTACTACGAGCTTCTCCGCAAGAACTGCAGCCGCTACGACCATCGCGTGCTGTTCGGCTCCCGGCTGAGCCCCGACGGCACGAGAACCGAGATGACGGTGGAGGAAGCGGTCGAATGGTTGCTGGCATCCCGGAAGCCGTAGACGACAAGGACCGTACGAACCTCGTCGAAGTTTCCGTGACCAAACCGTTGCATTCGTTACCTCGCCGTTATACAGTGATCACACGGTGAATGTTTGCTGTGGCACTCACCGCATGTGATTGCAGGACACTCTTGGTGCAAGGGACAAGGGCCGGTCGGGAGCCTCTCCGACCGGCCCTTTACTGTTGCCAGTATTCTGTGACCATGACCGATCGCAAGCTCGCCCTGGAGGCCTGGGAGAGCCTGTTCCGCGCGCAGCACGAACTGTTCGACGAGATGGTCACCGACTTCGAGCACGGCGATCTCGCACAGGCCGAGTACGACGTGCTGCTGACAGTGACCCGCTCCCCCGGCATGACCGCTCGTCTTCGCGACGTCACGAACAACATGCTGATCAGTCAGCCCAGCGTCTCGCGACTCGTCGACCGCATGGTCACGCGCGGCCTCGTGGCGAAATGCCCCGACCCCGACGACGGGCGCGGCGCACTGATCCGGGCGACGGATGCCGGAGCCCGCACGTTCCGCGCCCTCGCCACGATCCACGGCCGCTCGATCGCCGAGCGCATGTCGCGCCTCGACGACGACGAGCTCCGCACCCTCCGCGACCTGGCCGAGAAGCTCCGCCGCGGTTGACCCTTCTCACTCCGCTCCGCCCGATCTGGCAGGGTGGAGCGTAAGGCGCGCAGCATCGCGCGCCACCCCTTGGGGGAAGAGGGAGGGTCATTCATGGAGATCGCCGGAATCATCGGCATCCTCGTCATCGTCGGCATCGCCGTCGTCGTCGTCGTCGTTCTGCTGCTCATCCTGCTGCTGTTCGCACGCAGCTGGATCAAGGTCGCCCGAGCCGACGAGGCACTCGTCATCTCGGGACGCAAGCAGAAAGTGCAACTGGCTGTGCTCGGGGCCGACGGCACGAGTCGAGACGAGATGTCGGAATCGCCCGTCACGGTCATCGTGAACGGCAAGTCCCTCGTCAACCCGATCACGCAGCGCCACGAGATCATCTCGCTGCGTTCGCGGCAGGTCTCCCTCAACGCCGAAGCCCAGTCGCTCGACAGCGTCACGCTGAACGTCGACGGTGTCGCGATCGTCAAGATCGGCTCCGATCCCCTGCTGGTGCGCCGCGCCGCCGAGCGTTTCGCCTCGCAGGATGCCGCGATCGAGCAGTTCACCACGGAGCAGCTCGAAGGTGCACTCCGTGGCATCGTCGCCACCCTGTCAGTCGTCGAGCTGATGCGCGAGCGGAAGAAGTTCTCCGACCAGATCGCGGCCGACGTCTCGCAGGAGCTCGCCGAGCAGGGTCTGATCCTCGACTCGTTCCAGATCAAGGGCATCACCGACGCGGTCGGCTACATCCAGTCGCTCGGTGCTCCCGAGATCCAGGCGAAGCGTCAGTCCGCCGAGATCTCGCAGACCAACGCCGACCGCGCGATCAACCAGAAGAACATCTCGAACCAGGAAGCCAACCTGATCGAGCAGACCGCGCTCGACACGAACACGGCCAACTCGAACGCCGGCATCGGCCGTGCGCGTGCCGAGGCGGAGCAGGCCGAGAACCTCGCCCGCGAGCAGGCGCAGCAGGCCGTTCTGCAGCAGCAGGCCGAGAACCGCCAGGCCCAGCTCGACGCCGACGTCAAGCGCGTTGCCGACGCGCAGCGGTACGAGGCCGAGACCCGCGCGCAGGCCGAGCTGTACACGCGCGAGCGGGCGGCCGAGGCCGCCGCGATCGAGCAGGTCAAGCAGGCCGAAGCCCGCACCCGCATCGCCGAGCAGCAGGCGGAGGCCGACAAGGCCCGCGCCGCCGGTGAGGCCGCGGCCGCCGTCGCGAGCGCCACCGGTGAGGCCGACGCGCTGCGATCCAAGGCCGAGGCCGAGGCTCACGCCCGCCGCCTGCAGGCCGCCGCCGAGGCCGAGGCGATCCGCGCCACCGGTGACGCCCGAGCCGCCGCGCTCGAAGCAGAGGCCAAGGCCATCGCCTCCAACCAGGACGCCTTCCTCTCGCAGCGCGTGCTCGAGGTGCTGCCGTCGATCATGTCCGAGTTCGCCAAGGGCTACGCGGCGATCGGCAACGTGTCGATCATCGGCAGCTCCGGCGAGGACGGCGCCTCGAGCGTCGTCGGCGCCGACAGCGCGAAGGCTCTGCGGTCGGTGTTCGACAGCGTGCACTCGGCCACCGGTCTCGACCTCGCCGGCATCATCCAGGGCCAGGCCGTCGGCCGCGGCTTCGGCGAGGGTGTGGCCGCAGCCACTCCCCCCGCGCCGCGCACCGCGAAGCCCACCACCCCGCCGCCGCCGGCCCCGCCGGCACCCGCCGCGGAGTAGCGGAAAGTCAGCAGAAGAGCGGATGCCGCGACCGATTCGGTCGCGGCATCCGTCGTGTCCGGTCGGTTCCGCGTGCACAATTCAGGATGAATCTCCGGCAACGGGTCGGATTCGGCCTGCGTCGCCCTGATCGGCTGCGTTCTTCCTGAATTGTGCACGGGCCTCCTGACTGCGGACGCCCGCCGAGCCCCGTCCCGACCGGGCAGACTGGGACGATGACGTCCGCCGCCTTCGACCTCGCCACGATCGGCGCGGGTCTCGCGTTCGCGGATGCGGTCGACGAGCTCTCGGCGACACTCGACGCGAGCACATCCGCGGTGGTGAGCGCCCCTCCCGGCACCGGCAAGACCACGCTCGTGCCGCCGCTGCTCGCCTCGCGCTCCCCGGGGCGCGTGATCGTCACCCAGCCGCGCCGCGTCGCCGCCCGGGCAGCCGCACGTCGCCTGGCGCAGCTCGACGGCTCACCTCTCGGCACCCGCGTCGGGTTCACCGTGCGCGGCGAGCGCGCGGTCGGACGGGACACGCGGGTCGAATTCGTCACGGCTGGCGTGCTGCTGCGTCGCCTGTTGGATGATCCCGGCCTCGCGGGGGTGGATGCCGTCATCATCGACGAGGTGCACGAGCGAGCGCTCGAGACCGACCTGCTGATCGGTCTGCTCTCGGAGGTGCGCGAGCTGCGAGACGACCTCGTGCTCATCGCCATGTCCGCGACCCTCGACGCCGCGCGGATCGCCGCCGTCATCGGCACGGACGACCGGCCCGCTCCGATCGTGAACCACGAGGTCCCTGCCTTCCCGCTCACCGAGCGCTGGGTTCCGAGTCCCGCGCCGCGCCTCGATGAACGCGGAGTCACCTGGGCGTTCCTGGATCACGTCGCCCGGACCACGGCATCCGCCGCCCTGGAGCTGAGCCGCGCCGACCCTGCGGCTGACGCGCTGGTCTTCGCACCGGGCGCGCGCGAGGTCTCCGAGATCGCCCGCCGCATCCGCAGCGCGACCGAGGCGTTCGACGTGCGGGAGCTGCACGGGCAGATGCCGGCCTCAGAGCAGGATGCCGTGATCCGCGGCCGCCGCTCCGGCGAGCAGGCCCGCGTCATCGTCACGACCTCACTCGCGGAGTCCTCGCTCACCGTGCCCGGCGTGCGGCTGGTCGTCGACACCTGCCTGGCGAGAGGCCCGCAGCGCGATGCTGCCCGCGGGATGACCGGGCTCGTGACCACTGCCGCCTCGCGCTCGTCGTGCGTGCAGCGCGCCGGCCGCGCCACCCGTCAGGGCCCGGGCACCGTCGTCCGCTGCGTCGACGAGCGCACCTATGCCACAGCTCCCGCGCGCCCGACTCCGGAGATCGCCTCGAGCGACCTCACGGACGCGGCCCTGCTGCTCGCCTGCTGGGGCGCGCCTGGCGGCGTCGGTCTGCGGCTGATCGATCCGCTGCCCGTCGACAGCCTGGCGGACGCCTTCACGGTGCTGCACGACCTCGGCGCGATCGACGACGAGGGCCGCGCGACCTCGGAGGGACGCGCCCTGGCTCGCATCCCGACCGATCCGCGGCTCGCTCGTGCGCTGCGCGACGGCAGCCCGGTGGTGGGCACGCGGCTCGCCGCCGAGGTCGTCGCGCTGCTCGGCGGCGATGTGCGCACCGCCGACGCCGATGTCGCGCAGACGCTCATCGCGCTCCGCGGAGGCCGGACGCCGGAGGCACGGCGGTGGCGCAGCGACGCGGATCGCCTCGAAAGACTCACGACGTCGGCACCCGGCGTGCGCTCCGACCTCGACGGCACAGGTCTCGTGATCGCGCTGGCGTTCCCCGAGCGGGTCGCTCGCCGGGTGGATCGCACATCGGCCGGGGCGACTTTCCTGCTGGCATCCGGCACTCGCGCGGGGGTGAGCGGTCCGCTCGCGGCGGTCGAGTGGCTGGCCATCGCGGATGTCGCGCGGGCGTCAGGTCGCGCTGCTGCAGGGTCCGGCGCGATCGTCCGGTCCGCGGCGGTACTCACCGAGCAGCAGATGGAACGGGCCGCGAGCCACCTGATCACCGACCGGGTCGAGGCGGAGTTCGTCGGAGGTCGCATCCAAGCGCGTCGCGAGCGGCGGGTGGGCGCGATCCTGCGTTCCTCTGCGCCGGTGCGCGCGTCGGCCGACGAGGGGAGGGATGCCGTGCGCCGAGCACTCCATCGCGAGGGGCTGAACATGTTCGCCTGGTCCGAGACGGCTGTCGCGCTGCGGCGGCGTCTGGCTCTGCTGCATCGCGAGCTGGGATCGCCGTGGCCGGATGTGTCGGATGCCGGACTCCTCGCCGCCCTCGACGCGTGGCTCGCGCCCGAGCTGGATGCCCTGGCCGGCGGCACCCCGGTGGCACGACTGGACCTGACTTCCGCGCTGCGCCGGCTGCTGCCCTGGCCCGAGGCCGGGCGCCTCGACGAGCTCGTGCCCGAGCGGCTCGAGGTGCCCAGCGGCTCCCGCGTCCGCATCGCCTACCCGGAGGCTGACGACCCGGACGCCCGGCCCGTCGTCGCCGTGAAGCTGCAGGAGTGCTTCGGATGGGCGCAGACTCCGCGGCTGGTCGACGGCCGCGTGCCCGTGCTCTTCCATCTACTTTCCCCCGCCGGGCGCCCGCTCGCCGTCACCGATGACCTCACCTCGTTCTGGTCCGGCCCCTATGCCCAGGTGCGCGCCGAGATGCGCGGCCGCTATCCGAAGCATCCGTGGCCGGAGGATCCCTGGGCGACAGCCCCGACCAGGCATACCAAGGGTCGCGCCCCACGCTGAGCCCGGCCGCTGGCGCGCACAACTCAGGCAGTTCTGCACGCGAACCCCCGAATCCGGCCCATCCGGCCGCATTCGGCGACATTCTTCCTGAATTGTGCACGCCCGGCCGGGGTCAGCGCGTGCGCCGCCGCAGCGTCAGCGAGGCGAGGATCAGCGCACCGACCGCGAAGGCGACCACGATGAGCAGCGGACCGAACACATCCCACCCGTCGTCGCCGGCTGCGACGGCATTGATCGTGTCGATCGCATAGCTCAGGGGCAGCCAGTCGGAGATCGCGTGCAGCACATCGGGCATCTGGTCTCGCGGCATGAACAGTCCACCGAGGATGATCTGCGGGAACACCAGC
The DNA here is from genome assembly GCF_040267695.1 of Microbacterium sp. A8/3-1. Taxonomy (NCBI): domain Bacteria; kingdom Bacillati; phylum Actinomycetota; class Actinomycetes; order Micrococcales; family Microbacteriaceae; genus Microbacterium; species Microbacterium sp. A8/3-1. The sequence continues at coordinate 1,974,289 of NZ_CP158357.1, forward strand.
AGCGGCATGAACTGCACGGCCTGGAACTCGGTCTGGGCGAACGCGCTCGCGAGGAGCCCGAGCGCCGTGCCGAGCAGCGCGTCGACGATGGCCACCAGGCCCAGCTGCCAGAGAGGTCCGTCGACATCGAGCCCGCACACTCCCACCGCGAACGAGACCGTGACCACCGCTTGCAGCAGCGCCATCAGCCCGAAGGCGAGCGCATAGCCGAGGATGAACTCGGCCTTGCCGAGCGGAGTGGTCATCAGGCGTTCGAGCGTGCCCGACCGGCGCTCCCTCAACGTCGTGATCGAGGTGACGAGGAACATCACCACGAACGGGAACAGCGCGAGGATCGCACCACCGAACTGGTCGAACACGCCGTCCTGATCGCTGAAGAGCCAGGCGAACAGGCCGACGAGCAGGCTCGGAGCGACGAGCATCAGGGCGATCGATCGGGGGTCGTGCCGCAGCTGTGCGAGCACGCGACCCGCGGTGGCCAGCATCCGCCGGCCGTTCACCGCCCTTCCTCCTCAGGGTGATCGCGGGCATCCCTGCGGGCGCGTCGGGTGTCGCCGTACACTCCTCGGTCGCGTTCGATGAGTGCGAGGAAGGCGGCCTCGGGGCCTGCGGTGCCGGTGTCCTCCAGGAGGGCTGCGGGAGTCGTGTCCGCGATGATCCGCCCCTCGCGCATCAACAGCAGACGGTCGCAGCGGAGCGCCTCATCCATGACGTGACTCGAGACGATCAGGGTCACCCCTCGATCGGCGAGCCCCCGGAAGAGGCCCCACAGCTCGACGCGCAGCACCGGGTCGAGTCCGACCGTCGGCTCGTCGAGCACGACCACCTCCGGCGAGCCGATGAGCGCCATCGCGAGCGACACCCGAGTCGCCTGGCCTCCGCTGAGCGAATCGACCAGCTGACCGCTCTGCGCGCGCAGCCCGACCTCGTCGATGACGCGGTCGACGTCGTGCTTCGGCGCCTTCAGCAGGGCCGCGAAGTACGCGAGGTTCTGCCGCACGCTGAGGTCGCCGTAGATCGCCGCGCCCTGCGTCCCGTACGCGACACGACGGCGCAGCTGCCTCGACCCTCCGGGCTCGCCGAGCACGGTCACCTCACCCGAGGCGATCTTCTGCACGCCCACGATCGAGCGCATGAGCGTGGTCTTGCCGCACCCCGACGGCCCGAGCAGTCCGGTGATCTGCCCGCGCGGGATCGCGAGGTCGATGCCGTCGAACACGTGCGTGCTCCCGCGGCGCACACGCAGCTGCGAGATCTCGACAGCCGAGTTATTCATCATGTGATGAATTATGCGCCTACGACCCGGCGGCGTCAACGGACGGATGCTGTCGCGGACCGCACAGCTTCGGAGAATCGGGGCGACACACGCGCAATCCTCCGGCGACACCGGCGCGTCGGATGCTGTCTCCGAAGTTGTGCGCGGCGGGGCGAGGGCGGGCACGGGCGGGGCGGGGGCGGCGGCGCGGGGCGGGGCGGCGGGCGGATGCCGCCGGCTGCTCAGCCGAAGAGGTACCGCTGCACGGTGGGGCCGATGCGCGCGACGAGCTCATCGACCGAAGCCGCGGCGATGGGCGCGATCTTGAGCACGTAGCGCGTGAGGAGGAGCCCGGCGATCTGCGAGGCGACGAGCGTCGCGCGCAGCTCGGCATCGTCCACTCCCAGCTGCTTCGCGATCCGGCCGATCAGCTCGCGCGACAGGAAGCCGGCGAGCAGCGGCGTCGTGAGGCGGCTGCCGATCGCCGTGCGCATCAGCATCACTCCACGCCGACGGATGTCGGGCTGCTCGAACGCCTCGAGTACGTAGCGGACCAGTCGCTCCCCCACCTCGTCACGGGGTCCGGCGAGGATGCCGGGGACGTCGATGTCCGGACGGAGCGGGATGCCGACGGCCTCCGCGAACAGGTCGGCCTTCGTGCCGAAGTAGTGGTGCACGAGTGCGGAGTCCACGCCCGCACGCGCCGCGATCGAGCGGATGGTTGCGCCGTCGTACCCCTGCTCGCCGAACTCGTCGACCGCCGCCGCGATGATGCGCTCGCGCGAGTCGGAGCCGCCCCGGGGGCGCCCGCGACGCCGCAGCGGCTTCTGCTCGGTCATGCCCGTCAGCCTACGAGGTCGCCGCTAGTCGAGCAGGTGCCGGAGGTAGCGCGTCGGGTGATCCAGGAACGAGCGCCAGTGGTTCACGATCTCGAGGTCATCCCACTCCGCCGGCCGGACACCCCAGTCCCCGACCTCGAGGATGCGGGCGCCGGGAAGCGCGGCGAGCACCGGCGAGTGCGTGGCGCACAGCACCTGCCCTCCCTCGTCGGCGATGCGGCGGAGCACCGCGATCAGGGCGAGCGTCGAGTTGAACGAGAGCGCCGCCTCCGGCTCGTCGAGGCAGTAGAAGCCGGGTTCGTCGAAGCGGCTCTCCAGCAGGGCGAGGAAGGACTCCCCGTGACTCATCTCGTGGAACGGGACATCGGGACCACCACGTGTCGAGGGGTTCTCCTCGAGGTACGTGTAGAACGAGTGCATCGTCTCGGCGCGCAGGAAGAAGCCCCAGCGGCTCGATCCGACGCCGCGTTGCAGGCGCAGCCATTCCGACAGCGGTGATTCCGTGGGGCGCGTGCTGTGCATCGCCTGCCGCGAGCCGCCCTCCGGCGACAGACCGTAGGCGATCGCGATGCCCTCGACGATGGTCGACTTGCCGCTGCCGTTCTCTCCCACGAGGAACGTCACACCCGGGTCGAGTTCGAGCCCCTCGCGCAGCACCTGACCGACCGCGGGGATGTTCGTCGGCCAGTCCGCGCCCGCCGCCGGAGCATCATCCGACGGCTGCACTGAGACGACCGGCTGCTGCTTCCGCCGACGCGAGGTCGGCAGCCAGAAGTCACCCGTCATGCTCACTCCCCCGGCATCCGATCATCAGGGGGAGAATAACCGCGACTCCCGACAAAGGCGGCGATACTGCAGGGTCAGCACTCGATGACGTTGACCGCGAGGCCGCCCTCGCTGGTCTCCTTGTACTTGGTCGACATGTCGGCGCCCGTTTGACGCATCGTCTCGACGACGGCATCCAGCGAGACGTAGTGGCTGCCGTCGCCGCGGAGCGCGAGCCGGGCGGCGGTGACCGCGGTGGACGCCGCGATCGCATTGCGCTCGATGCAGGGGATCTGCACGAGACCGCCGATCGGATCGCAGGTGAGGCCGAGGTGGTGCTCCATCGCGATCTCGGCCGCGTTCTCGATCTGGCGGTTGGTGCCGCCCATCACGGCCGTCAGACCGCCGGCCGCCATCGCGCAGGCGGAGCCGACCTCGGCCTGGCATCCGCCCTCAGCACCCGAGATCGAGGCGTTCGCCTTGAACAGCGACCCGAGAGCCGTCGCCGTCAGCAGGAAACGACGGATGCCGCGGCGGCGGTTCGCCTCCGCGACGGCGTCGGGGTCGTCGATCGCGCCGACCGCGACGAGCGAGGCCTCCGCGCCGAATCCGAGCAGGGCGCTGCCGACCAGTTCTCCGTAGGGGGTGACGGCATTGCCGGCTCCGAGCCCGGAGTCGGCCATGAACCGCCACCAGTACATCCCGACGGCCGGAAGGATGCCCGCGGCGCCGTTGGTCGGAGCGGTGACGACGCGACCGCCGGCCGCGTTCTCCTCGTTGACGGCCAGGGCGAAGGCGCCGAGCCACTCACCCGGGAGCTCACGGTGCCCGTCTGCTTCGGACTCCTCGAGCTGCGCGCGGATCATGCCGGCGCGCCGCTTCACCTTCAGCATCCCCGGCAGGACGCCGTCGGAATGCAGCCCGGCGTCGACGCAGGTGGACATCGCGTTCCAGATCGCATCGAGCCCTGCGGCGACCTCGTCCTCACTCCGCAGGGACGACTCGTTGAGTCGCGCGAGCTCGGCGATCGACAGCCCGTTCTCGTCACAGAGGGCGAGCAGCGACGCGGCATCCGTGTACGCGTAGGGGAAGCTACCGGTTGCGAGCTGCGCCTCCTCACCGTCGCGACGGATGAAGCCCCCGCCGATCGAGTAGTACGTCTCCTCGGCGACGACGACGTCGTCGGCATCCCGGGCGCTGATGGTCATCGCATTGGGGTGACCCGGGAGACGCGTGCGCGGGGCGAAGACGATGTCCTCCTTCGCGAACGGAACCTCGTGCACACCGTTCAGCCGCAGCGGCTCACCAGGCGTGTAGGTGGTCCATGCCGAGCGGACCTGCGCGGGGTCGCACGTCTCCGGCGAGAGCCCGCGAAGCCCGGCGACGACGGCATCCGGCGTCCCGTGTCCGATCCCGGTCGCGCCGAGGGAGCCGTAGAGGGTGCACCCGACCCGGGCGATGCGGTCCAGCGCACCGCTCGCGTCCAGCCGTTGCGCGAAGGCGAGCGCCGCCCGCATCGGTCCGACCGTATGGGAGCTCGAAGGCCCCACTCCGATGGAGAAGAGGTCGAAGGCCGAGACGTACGCAGTCACAGGTCCAGGCTACGCCGCATTCGGGCCGTTCGGTTCACCTTCATTAACCGGGACGGATGACACCGGGCCGCCCGCACGTCAAGCCCCTTCGTCGACGCCGTGAGCAGGGGCATCCTGAGCGTGACGACATCACGGAAGGGGCAATCATGACCGACAGCACGCCAGACCAGGGAGCGGCACCGGCCACCGACGAAGACGCGGTGCACGCGCAGACACCCGAGCAGGTGCACACGACCGACGACGCCGCATCCTCGGGCGACGAATCCTCCGGAGAGGCAACGACCCCCGCTGAGGCGGATTCACCCGAGCAGGCCGACCCGGAGGAGACCCCGAGCACCGAGCAGCTCGAGGAACCGAGCACCGAGAAGGATCCCGGCGAGGAGCCCAAGGCCCCGAAGCGCGAAGAACCCGAACCCGACCATGAGGCGGTCGGGATCGGGGTCATCGACACGGAGGAGCCGCAGGCCGACTGAGCACTGCCCGTCGACAAGCTCAGGGACCCACACGCTGGGTCGCACTGCCCTTCGGCAAGCTCAGGGACCCACGAACCCTGGATCGCTGAGTTTGTCGAAGCGGACTATTCGACGAGCTTGCCCTCGGTGTCGACCTCGCGCATGAGCTCGGCGATCTCCGCCGGGATCTCGGGGATCGACTCGCGGGTCACACCGGTGCGCGGGCTCCAGACGAGGTTCACCTGCAGCGTCGGGTCGCTGTCGGGGAAGTCGCTGCGGTTATGGCATCCGCGGGTCTCCCGGCGCTCCAGCGCCGCCTCGAGCGTGGCACGCGCCGCGAGCGCGGAGGCCTTGAGATCGAAGGCATGCGCAAGGTCCTGGAACCCGGCGATGTCGGGGTGGATGCCGATGTCCTCCATCCGGCCCTCGATCATGTCGAGATCGGCGAGACCCGCGCGCAGGCCCTCCTCCGAGCGGACCACGCCGGCGTACTCGGTCATCAGGTTGCGGATCGCCCGCTGCAGCGCGCGGACGTTCTCACGCCCGTCGGCGGCGAGGAGATCGGCGATCTCGGCCCGCGCCTGAGCGACCGCCTCCGGAGAGCGCCGCTGTGCGTCCAGCCCGGCGGCGTGCGCCATCGCGGCCTGTCCGACGATGCGGCCGTAGACGAGCAGCTCGATGAGCGAGTTGCCGCCGAGGCGGTTCGCGCCGTGCAGCCCGCTCGACGCCTCGCCGATCGCGTAGAGGCCCTCGACATCCGTCTGGTGGTCTTCCGGACGCACCCACACGCCGCCCATCGAGTAGTGCGCGGTGGGCGCGATCTCGATCGGGTCGGTCGTGATGTCGAGCATCTGCAGCTCCATCATGGTCTGGTATACGCGCGGCAGACGGGTCATGATCGTCTCGCGCGGCAGGTGCGAGACGTCGAGCCAGACACCGCCGTTCTCGGTGCCGCGTCCCTCCTGGATCTCGGTGTACGCGGCGAGCGCGACCCGGTCGCGGGTGGACAGCTCCATGCGCTGCGGGTCGTACTTCTCCATGAACCGCTCACCGAGCGCGTTGCGCAGGATGCCGCCTTCACCGCGCGCCGCCTCGGAGATGAGGGTGCCGGCCGCGTTCTCGGGCTCGATGATGCCGGACGGGTGGAACTGCACGAGCTCCGGGTCACGCAGCCGCGCGCCAGCATCGACGGCCAGACGGAAGGAGTCGCCGGTGTTCTCGTCGCGACGCGACGAGGTGCGACGCCAGATGCGGTTGTGTCCGCCGGCGGCGAGGATCACGGCATCCGCGTGGATCAGGTAGCGGGTGCCATCGGCCTGGTCGAAGCCGTAAGCGCCGAACACGACGTTGTCGCGCACGAGCAGGCGGGTGATGTAGACGTGGTCGAGGATGGGGACCTCGAGCTGCTCGGCCTTGCGCACCAGGGTGCGCTGGATCTCGAGGCCGGTGTAGTCTCCGGCGAAGGCCGTGCGACGGAACGTGTGGGCGCCGAAGAACCTCTGCGAGATGCGGCCGTCGTCTTCGCGCGCGAAGTCCATGCCCCAGCGTTCGAGATCGCGGATGCCGCGCTCGGCGCCCTGCGTCACGATCTCGACCGTGTGCGGGTTGGCGAGCAGGTAGCTCTCCTTGATCGTGTCGGCGGCGTGCTGCTGCCAGCTGTCGTCGGCGTCCATGGTGCCGAGGGCGGCGTTGATGCCGCCGGCGGCGAGGGAGGTGTGGGCATCCTGTCGGGGGCGTTTGCCGACGGCGAGGACGTCGATGCCGTGTTCGGCGATCTCGATCGCCGCCCGCAGCCCGGAACCGCCGGTCCCGATGACCAGGACGGTGGTGGAGATCTGACGTTCGCGTGTACTCATGCGATTCACGCTAGTTAGGCGATCCTAATAACTCCAATGCATAGTTCGACTTCGAACCATGCAGGTAGGCTATGGCCATGAACCTGGAGCAACTGCGCGGGTTCGTCGAGGTCGCCCGGCTCGGCCACTTCACCCGCGCCTCCGAGCACCTGCACCTGGCGCAGCCCTCATTGAGCCGGCAGATCTCGACGCTGGAGCGCGAACTGGGCGCCGAGCTGTTCCATCGCGCGCGCGGCCACATCGCCCTCACCGCGGCGGGTGAGACGCTTCTCCCCCGCGCCCAGCGCATGCTCGCCGAGGCCGAGGCCATCCGCGAGGAGATGGACGAGCTGCAGGGCCTGCGACGCGGTCGCGTGCGCCTGGGTGCCCCTCCGACGCTGTGCATCAGTCTCGTGGCCGAGGCGATCAGCGTGTTCCACTCCGCGCACCCCGACGTCGACCTGCACCTCATCGAAAGCGGCTCGCGTCTGCTCGTGGATCAGCTCGCCGTCGGCGCCGTCGACATCGCGCTGATCACCGAATCGGACGGGCCGCCGCCGTCGGGATTCAGCCTCACGCGCACACCGCTGCTCACCGAAGAACTCGTCGTCGTCTCCTCGGCATCCCGGCCACCGGTGGCGGTGACCCCCGCCATCGGACTCGATCATCTCGCCACGCTTCCGCTGATCGCCCTTGACGAGACGTACGAGCTCCGCGCCACGACCGATGCCGCATTCCGCTCCGTGGGGCTCACGCCGACGCATGTGCTCGAGGGCGCCGAGATGGATGCCGTGCTGCGCTTCGTCGAGCGCGGGCTCGGTGTCGCCGTCGTGCCGGCGATGGTGCTGCTCGACCAGCCCGCGCTGCGATCCGTGCGGCTGACGCATCCGATGATGACGCGCATCGTGAGCCTCGCCCACCGCTCGGACGTGACCCCGGCGGTCGCCGTGGCCGCGATGCGGAAGGTCATCCTGTCGACGGCGGCCGAGGTCGCCCGGCGCGATCCGGCGATCACGAGCCTGCTGTAGCGCGCCGACGATTTCATCCTCCCGAGGTAGACGGTTGCACCCCGAGGATGACGACCCGGCCGGGCACCGGCTCATAGCGTGGAGCACATGCCCTGGCTCGATATCGCGGTGGCCGTCGGCCTCATCGCCACCCTCCTCACCGCACTCACGACACGGAAGCGCTCGCTCACCCCGGTCTCGGCGGTGGGCGGGGCGGCTTTCATCCTTCTCGGCGTCGCGTGGTGGGTGGAGGGCGACCGCTGGCAGGTCATCGCACTGACCGTCTGCGGCGCGCTGGTCGCCGGTCTGGCCGTGTGGGCGCGCTCCGGCCGGCTCACGGTGCTCTCGCGCGTGGCATCCGTCGTCGTCGTGGCCGCCCTCGTCGTCGTCGCCGGTGCCGCGTGGGGACTGCCGCCGCTGCAGGTGCCCACGCCATCCGGCCCGCAGGCCGTCGGTGTCGGCTCCACCGTGTGGATCGACGACACCCGCGATGCCCACGGTGGTCACGGCGACGGCAGCGAATCGCGATCGATCCCGGCCACGGTCTGGTATCCGGCCTCCACATCGGGCGAGAACGCCGCCTACCTCCCGGATCGAGGACGCGCGGCCGCGCTCACCGGTGCGCTCTCGGCTCAGTACGGGATGCCGGCGCTGGTGTTCGACAGCGTCGCCCGCGGTCGCGCGCACGCCGCAGAGGACACGCCCCCTGCCGAGGGCCGCTTCCCCGTGATCATCGCGTCTCCGGGATCGGGAAGCACCCGGTGGCTGATGACCTCGTGGGCGGAGGAGCTCGCGAGTCACGGCGTCATCGTCGTGGCTCTGGACCACCCGTACGACTCCGCCTCCGCCGAGCTGGCCGACGGATCGACGGCCGACACCGAGCTCGTCGCGACCGGAGATGACGAACGCGACCAGGCCGCAGCCGACGCCGCGTCGGCGATCCGCGCACAGGACATCAGCGCGGTCATCGACCGGATCGATCGAGGCGACGCCGGGCTCCCGGCGCTCGACCATGCGGATCCGTCACTCATCATCGCGGCGGGGCATTCGCTCGGCGGCGCCGCCGCGATCGAGGCCGCACGGATGGACGATCGGATCCGCGGCGTGGTCGACATCGATGGGATGCCGCGATCTCCCGCCGACACGGATCTCGGCCGTCCCGTGCTGTTCCTCGTCGCGGGAGACAGCGACCCCAACCCGGAGTACGACACCACCGTGGACGGCTTCCTCGCGCGCGGGGATGCGGAGCGCGTGACGCTCGACGGCGTCGCCCATCTCGGATTCGTCGATGCGGGGCTGATCCTCGCCCCGCTGCCGACCATCACCGGGATCCGCGGGCCGGAAGGACCGCGCCTATCTGCGCAGGCGACGCTGGTCCTGGTCGATGCCGTGACCTCCGGCGGACCTGCGGATCTGAAGGCGCTCAGCCGGATCGGCGCCGTGGGCTGACGGGCGTCGCTCGACGGGATGCCGACGGCAGGAAACGCCTCGGACAAAGCAGATCCCCCGCCGCTTTCGCGACGGGGGATCTGTACTGTCTCAACACAGTGTGCGCCCGAAGGGACTCGAACCCCTAACCTTCTGATCCGTAGTCAGATGCTCTATCCATTGAGCTACGGGCGCATGACTCGCGCTGCGGTGAAGCTCAGCGGGCCGACGATAAGCCTACAACAGTCCCGACGCGAAAGCGAAACGAGGCCTCAGTCGTCGAGGGCCTCCGCCTTCTCCTGCTTCTTCCGGCGCTTCGCCTTCGCGCGCTGCTCGGACGACAGTGCCTGGAGGTCGACGAGACGCAGCGCCTGCATGCGCGCCTCACGCATCTTGCCGTACTCCGGATCGTGGTCCGGACGCATGCCCTCCACCCGCAGTCGACGGTCGAGGTTGTGCCGCACGTCAGCCCAGGCCGCCTCGCGCGCCTCTTCGACGATCACGCTCAACCGCTGCGGATCCTGCATGATCTCGCGCAGGCGGACGGCGACACCGGTGGACTGCTTGGCGCGCCGACGGAGGTTGCGCACATCGCGGTCGCGGTAGTCGTGCGTGCCGTGCGGATCGGAGTGCCGACCGCGCGCGCGTTTCCGCAGCGCGGTCACGTTCGCCGCGGCCTCTTCGGCCTCGGCGGCCATCGCCCCGAGGGCCTCCCTGGCATCGGCGATGTACTTGTCGGTGTCGAAGACGCCGTCCTCGGCGATGGTGCCGACGAGGATGTGGTTCTTCACGGCGAGGCGCGCGGCAGCGGTCGCGATCGCAACGCCTTCGGCGATGGCATCCGCTGTTCGTCCCACCGCGACCTCCTCTCCTCGAGCGTACCGGTATGCCGCCGGAGCGGTGTGGGTGAGAATGGGTACCGGTTCAGCATCCCGCATCGGTCCGACATTCGCCCGATGCGACCCGTGAACGCGTCCGCAGGAGGCCGCATGAAGCATCTCGACCTGGTCGGCAGCACCACCGTGATCACGGGAGCGGCGAACGGCATGGGCGCGGACATCGCTCGACTCCTCGCGGCCCGCGGCACGCATCTCGCGCTGATCGACCATGACGCGGCGGCCCTCTCAGCTTTGGCGGACGGGCTGCGGGGATCCACCGTGACCACGCACGTCATCGACCTCCGTGACGACGACGCCGTGTTCGCCGGCGTCGCGGAGATCACGGCCGCGCACCCGCGCGTCAACGCGCTGATCACCTGCGCCGGCTCGTCGATGCTCGGCACCCTCGAACAGCTCACGATGGAGGAGATGCGCTGGCTCACCGACGTCAACCTCTGGGGGACGGTCTCGGTCACCAAGGCGCTGCTCCCTGCGCTGCGGTCCGCACCCGCCGCGCACATCACGCACCTCGCCAGCGTGTACGCCCTGGCTGCGCCGGCCGGACGGATCCCCTACGCGATGAGCAAGTTCGCTGTGCGGGCGTTCTCCGAGGCGCTGCGGCACGAGCTGGATGGGAGCACGGTCTCCGTCGGCGCGGTGTATCCCGCGGGCGTGCGCACCGGCATCATCCTGCACGGCCGCTACGCCGCGGCGATCGATCCCGATGTCGCCGCGCGCGCTGCCGCCGCACAGGCCGCGATGTACCACACCGAGCCGACGGATGCCGCGGCGCGGATCATCCGTGCGACCGAACGCCGGGCCGCGCGGACCATGGTCGGACGCGAGGCCCGCCTGATCGACGTGCTGGTGCGCACCTCGCCGTCGGGCTACTGGCGGGCGATGCGCCGCCCGCTGCGTGCGGCGATCGACACGACGACGCCCGTCGCCTGACCCCGCGACGAGGCGGTCACTGCACCGCGCCGACCCAGATCCCGGATGCCCACGCCTGCTGGTCGCCGTCGCAGCCGACCGAACCCGGATACCCGCGGACCACGGCCATGCAGTTCGCCAGGAACTCCGGATCGGACCCGAACATCGAGCCGTACGCCGACGACGAGGTCATGGACCCCCAGACGCGGAACTGATAGATGTGCGCGAGCTCGTGCGCCATCGCCCAGTTCAACCGCCCCTCGTCCCACTCCGCGATGTCGGCGCGGTACTTGATGTACCCGTTGCTGTTCGCGCAGGCCGGCGCGGTCCCGCCGGCGCAGGACGAGGACTCGTACAGCCCCACTCCCGCGCCGCCGACCCGGTCGAGGGCCGTCCGCACCCTGGCGTAGCCGTCGGGACCGCTCGTCGCCCACGGGGGGCCGTCGGGTCCGGCGTACTGCGCGAGCTGCACCGCGTCCCAGCTCGCGACCTCGGACCCGACCTTCGCCGTCAAGGCGTTGATGGTCGCGGTCGCTGCCGTCACCGTGGCGGGATCCGTCTTCTCCGCGAGCACGGTCTGCTGCGTGGAGAGCGCCGACGCGCGATGCGTGGCGGTGTCGACCTTTCCCTCGGCCCCACCGAGCGCCGCCGTCAATGCGGCGAGCTCGGCGACGAACGCCGGGCGGAGCTCCAGCACGGCCGCGCGGTCGACCGCATCCTGCTCGGCTCGGTCGACGGCGCCTTCCAGGTAGTCGGTGCGCTGTGCGGCGGAATGCGACTGGGCCGCCAGCGCGCGCAGTTCCGCGACGGCATCCGCCCGCTCCTGGTCGAGCCCGGCAGCGCGACCGGCGATGCCCGCGCACAGCAGCATCGCGGACACGACTGCGACCGCGAGCATCCGGCGCATTACTTCAGGAATCCCGTGGTGTCGGCGAGCTTGGCATCCTGCTCGGCGATCTGCGAACGCAGCGCCGTGAGCTTCTCGGCGAGCTGGAGGTTCTCGCCTCGCGACGCGTCCAGCTCCTGCTCGACCTGCTGGATCTGCGCCTTCACCTCGGCGACGGCCGAGGCGCGCTCCTGGTCGGCGACCACGACGGCGACTGCTCCGCCCACCAGCAGCAGGCTTCCGACGACGACAGCAAGATTTCGCATCTCGCTCCCCAGGGCAATTGCGACAGCTCCGGAACCGTTCCGAAGTGCCCAATATACAACTGGGAGGGTTCGACCTCACCCGACGCCGCGCGGGTCCCCGACCGGATCAGATCACGACGGCCCTGTCCGCGAGACGCAGCTGGGCGGCGAGCTGGCCGCTCGCGAGATGCTCGGGGACGATCCGGCGCAGCGCATCGGCGTCGCGGGCGCTGATCGCCTCGAGGATGGCACGGTGCTCCGCCGCCATCGCCAGCAGATCGTCGTGCTGCCCGAACAGCCAGCGCAGCCGCGTGGCGAAGACGTCGATCAGCTCGCAGAGCATGTCGTTGCCCGCGAGCATCGCGGCGACCTCGTGGAACTCCCCCGCTGCCATCCGCGCGGCCTCGGCTTCGCCGGCCTGCGCCGCGGCGAGTTCTCGCTCGTACACGTCACGGAGCCGCGCGATGCCGGCCTCGTCATGCCGCTCGGCCGCGAAGACGAAGATCAGCGTCTCCACCGACTCGCGCACCTCGGCGAAGTCCCTGATGTCGCGCTGCGTGAACTCCCGCACCACGGCCCAGCTGCGCGGGCGGGCGACCACCACGCCTTCCGAGACCAGCGTGCGGATCGCCTCGCGCACGGGGAGGCGTGAGACATCGAGCTCTGCGGCGATGTCTCGTTCGACGAGTCGGGAACCCGGCAGGCGTCGGCCCAGCACGATGTCGTCGCGCAGAATGCGCGTCACCCTCACCGACTCGAGTTCGCCGGTGGCCCCCGCCGCCGTCATGTCCGCATTCTCTCACCTGCACGGCGGTTCACCAACTTTTGGTATCCCAACCGTGACCGGAGTGCGAAGGACCGACGACGGGGGACGCGCTCAGGGCAGTCGGTTCGCGAGCGCGAGGTTGGCCTCGAGCTCCTCGGCGTTCTGCCGGGCGACGTACGCGGGGCGGTCGCGCTCGACGCGCCACGACTCGCTGAGCGGTCCGACGTTGACGGTGTCGAAGCCCGCCTCGTCGTAGAAGCGCGTGACGAAGGCCACGGCCTCGTCGTCGTCGCCCGCGGTGGCGAGGGCCCGGCGGTTCGGAGTGCCCGCGGGCGTGCCGTCGGTCGTGATGTCCGCGGCGAGGATCTGGTTGAACGCCTTGGCGATCCTCGACGTGGGGAGCTGCTGCTGCACGAGCTCCGAGGTCGTCGTCTCGCCCTTGTCGAGAGCCTCGATGCGCCCGTCGCGCTCGTGGTAGTAGTTGTTGGTGTCGAGGACGATCTTGCCCGCCAGCTGCTCGACCGGCAGGCGATCGATGGCGTGCAGGGGCACCGTCACGACGACGGCATCGCCGGCCGCCGCAGCATCCGCCGCCGTGGCCGCCGTCGCCCGGGGCCCGAGATCGGCGACGAGGTCGGCGAGCGTCTCCGGGCCGCGCGAGTTGGCGATCACCACGTCGTAGCCGTTCGCCACCGCCACGCGGGCGACCTGGCTGCCGATGTGTCCTGCACCGATGATTCCGAGAGTTGTCATGCTCGGAGCAACGCCTGAGAGGCGGCGCTATTCCCGGAGGTGACGTCCTGTGACGCGTCTCCCCGGGTGAGTCAGCTCCGCGTCAGAGCATCCTCCGCGGCGACCCAGGCGAGCATCGCGCACTTGACCCTGGCCACGTACTTCGAGACGCCGCCGAGAGCGGCCGCGTCGCCCAGCAGTTCCTCATCGGGCTCGATCTTGCCGCGCGAACGCATCGCCTCGCGGAACGCCGCGATGCGGACCTCGAGCTGTTCGACCGAGAGCCCCTCCGCGAGTTCGGCGAGCAGGGAGGCGGAGGCCTGCGAGATCGCGCAGCCGTGCCCCTCCCACGCGATCGCCTCGATGGTCCCGTCGGCGGCGCGGTGCACCTGGAGGGTCACCTCGTCGCCGCACGTCGGGTTCACCTGGTGCGACTGCGCGGGGATCTCCTCGCGCAGCCCGTAGCCGTGGGGCGTGCGGGAATGGTCGAGGATCAGCTCCTGGTACAGATTCTGCAGATCGCTCATGCGCCCCTCCGGAAGAATTCGATCGCGCCCGCGACGCCGTCGATCACCGCGTCGACCTCGGCATCCGTCGTGTAGAGATAGGTGCTCGCCCGCGTCGACGAGGTGACGCCGAGCCGGCGATGCAGCGGCTGCGCGCAGTGGTGCCCGACGCGCACCGCGATGCCGAGATCGTCGAGGAACTGGCCCACGTCGTGCGAGTGGATGCCGACGACGTCGAAGCTCGCGAGCCCGACCCGCGGCAGGTCGATGCCGGCGCCGAGGACACGCACGCCGTCGATCGCGGCGAGGCCGTCGACGAGCCGACGCCCGAAGGCGGCCTCGTGCGCGGCGATGCGCGGCATCCCCACCGCCGTCAGGTAGTCCACGGCCGCGGCGAGCGCGATCGCCTGCGAGACACGCTGCGTTCCCGCTTCGAACCGCTGCGGCGGCGGAAGGTATTCGGCCTCGGTCGTGGTGACCGTCGTGATCATCGAGCCGCCGGTGAGGAACGGCGGCATGGCCTCGAGCAGCTCGCGCCGACCGTAGAGGGCGCCGATGCCGGTGGGGCCGAGCATCTTGTGGCCGGAGAGCACCGCGAAGTCGACGTCGAGCGCGCGCACGTCGAGCGGCAGATGCGGCGCCGACTGGCAGGCGTCGAGCAGCGTCAGCGCACCCACGCGGCGGGCGAGTGCGACGAGCCGATCGACCGGGTTGATCACACCGAGCACGTTCGAGACGTGCGTGAACGCGACGAGCTTCGTGCGCTCCGTGATGAGGTCGGCGGCGACGTCGAGCCGCAGGGCGCCGTCGTCATCCAGCGGGACCACCCGGAGCGTCGCGCCGGTGCGGGCGGCGAGCTCCTGCCACGGGATGAGATTGGCGTGGTGCTCCATCTCGGTGGTGACGATCTCGTCCCCCGCGCGGAGCCGCAGCCGTTCGGCGGCCGCTCCCCCGCGGCCGATCGACGCGTTCGACAGGGAGTAGGCCACCAGGTTGATCGCCTCGGTGGCGTTCGACGTCCAGACGATCTCGTCGTCATCGGCGCCCACGAAGCGCGCGACGGTGCTGCGGGCGTCTTCGAAGAGCTCGGTCGCCTCGGCCGCCAGGGTGTGCGCGCCGCGGTGCACGGCGGAGTTCATGGTCGTCGCGAAGGCGCGCTCGGCATCCAGCACCGCGAGCGGGCGCTGCGAGGTCGCCCCCGAATCCAGGTAGACGAGCGCATGCCCCTGCACCTGCGCCTGCAGGATCGGGAAGTCCTCGCGGATACGGCGGACCTCGGCCTCGCTCAGAGGGACGGTCACGTCGACTGCAGGGGAAGTGCTCATCGTTCCAGTTTCCCACCTGACGATGTGAGCGGGGCGGTCCGCGACAGTAGGCTCGCAGCATGTTCAGCGCCGAGACCCTCACGACCTTCGTCATCGCGGCCTTCGTCATGGTCGTGATCCCCGGTCCGACCGTGCTGTTCACGATCGGGCGCGCGATGGCGCTGGGACGCCTGGGTGGGTTCCTCAGCATCCTCGGCACCGCCGTCGGCTCGATCGTCCTCGTCGTGGCCGTGGCGCTCGGGGTCGGCACCGTGGTCGCGCAGTCGGTCGTGCTCTTCACGATCGTCAAGGTGCTCGGCGCCGGATACCTGGTGTTCCTCGGCATCCAGGCGATCCGGCATCGGAAGGATGCGGCGGGCGCGGTCTCGGGCGTGCAGCCCCAGCGCTCACGCCCGCGACTCCTTCTCGAGGGCTTCGTCGTCGGTGTCACGAATCCGAAGTCGATCGCCTTCTTCCTCGCGATCCTCCCCCAGTTCGTCGACCTGCACGCCGGCTCCGTTCCGACGCAGCTGTTCGTGCTCGGCGCGATCGTCGTGACGATCGGCGTCGCCTGCGACGCCGTCTGGGTGCTTCTCGCCAGCGCCGCCCGCGACTGGTTCGGCCGGTCACCCCGCCGGATCGAGGCGATGAGCGCGACGGGCGGCGTGCTCATGATCGGCCTCGGCGCCTTCCTCCTGGTGTGGAGCGAGAAGCCGGCGACCACCTGATCGCCGTGCGCGACTACATCCGCGCGTAGCGCGAGCGCGCGATGCAGAAGAGACCGTAGACCGCGAGCCCCGCACCCACCGCGCAGAGGATCAGCGGTCCCAGCGGGAGCGCCACAAGGCTGTGCAGAGCGCCGTCGAGGCCGGCGGACTTGTCGGGGTCGTTCGTGAACGCGGCGACGACGAACAGCACGCCGGTGACCGCGACGGCGATGCCCTTGGCGATGTAGCCGACCACTCCGAAGGTCACGATGCCGCCGCGCTCGACACCGGACGGCAGGTCGAGCAGCTTCTTGAAGCCGCGCGTGAATCCGCTGACGATGAACCCGATGCCCACCCCGCTCACGGTGAGTCCGATGATGACGAGCACGACCACGCCGGCGGGGGCCGCGAGCACGATCTCGCTGAGAGTCTGCGAGGCCTTCTCGGAGGAGACCCGGCCGCCGAACGCGACGATCAGGGCCATCCCGGCGATGACGAGATAGGCGAGGGCGATGCCGAGGTACTTGACGCGCTTGCCCCACTTCTTCGTGTCGGCCGGGTCGGAGGCCAGGAACGCGCTCGCGATCTGCCACCCGGCGAGCGCGATGAGCCCTGCGGCGATCACGCCGAGCAGCAGCCCTCCGACGGGGCTCAGACGGACCTGCTCCATGGCGCCGTCCTGATCGGCGTCGCCACCGGCACCCAGAGCGAGGGAGACGGCGAGGCACCCGATGATGATGTGGACGACTCCGACGACGACGAAGCCGACGCGGGCGACCCAGCGGAACCCGTCGGAGCGCTGGGCGGCGCGCGCGGCGTCTTTCGCGGTGGTCATCGCTGAAGACTACGCGGCCGGAGGATCGGGGACCGAGGGGGTTGATTTCCCGGCGCGCGGTTCACGCGGCGTCGGATCCGGAGACCCTCGACACGGGCTGTCGCAGGATCGTGCGCAGCTTCGCCGGCTCCACTCGACGCATGTCGCTCAGGTAGACCTCGTGATGCAGGCCGCGCATCTCCAGTCCGTTCTCGGGGATGAAGCGATGGTGCAGATCGTCGAGCACGGGCGCCTCGTCGTCGAAAGGACCGAGGTGCAGCGTCTGCACGCTCAGGCCTTCGGCGAGGGTTTCCAGCCGCACGGTGGAGAGCGCGGGCGAGGGCTGCTCCTTCTTCTTGGCCGCCTTCGCCTCGACGCTCGCGACCGCATCGGCGAACATCTCGGTGGTGACGTGGTCGGGGACCATGATCATGAGTGTCCACAGCCAAGCCGACTTGTCGCGCTGCGAGGTGAACGACGCCATGTCGGGTGCGTGCCAGAGACCCTCGAGCGGCATCACCACGGTGTCGATGCCGAGCTCTTTCCGGCTCGCGAACTTGAGCGTGTAGGCGAGGGGGAACAGCGCGGTCACGGCGTCCTGATAGGCCTGCGCAGTGTTGGGATCGCCGGCGCCGTCGACCATCAGGTATTGCAGGGGCGGAACCTCGACCAGACGGATCACACCGTGCTTCGCCTGGTATGCATCGAGCGTCTTCTTGGGATCGATCGCCATGGCACGTCTCCTTGTCCGTGCCCAGTGTGGCAGGGCCTGCGGACATCGGGCCGGGAAGAGCGGCGTGCGCGCTCCCCGACCCGACCGGATGCGTCAGCCCTGCTCGACCGGGAGCCAGAGTTCGCAGGACGCGGAGGTCGCCGTGAACTCCAGATACCGGACGATCGACGGTCCCGGCCGCAGTCGCCACGGGTTCGACGGGAACCATTCGGTCGCGGTCGCCGCCCACAGGTTCTGCAGCGTCTCGGGGAAAGGTCCGCTGGACGCGAAGACCGCCCACGTCCCCTCCTCGAGGGGGATGACGTCGAGGTCGGCCGGCACCGGGGTCGACGCCTGCAGGGCGACGCCGTGGAGGTAGGTGAGCATGCTGCCCTCCGGTGCATCCGGTTCGATGCCCGCTGTGACAGCCAGGATGCCGCGCGGCTCGGCATCGCCGAGCGCCTTGAGCCGGGCGTGCTCGCTCGGCGGGATCGCGGCGATGTGCTCCTGGATATGCGGATTGACGCCCGCGTGGATGAGCGGGACCTCGGCCGAATGGCCGGCGAGGACGAGCTCGGGCTGGTGCGTGATGGTGACATCCATCGGGGTGCTCCCTTCGACGCTCAGGCGGAACCGGAGCGTGGGTTGTGTTCGGAGAGGACCCCCGTCACGGCGCGCATCGGCCGGGCCGATGCCGTGCACGGCGCGGAACGCTCGGCCGAACGCCTCGACCGAACCGTAGCCGTGCCGCACGGCCACGTCCAGGATGTTCGCGGCGCCGGCGACGAGCTCGGCACCGGCGAGCGTCATCCGACGCCGGCGCACGTACTCCGACAGCGGCATGCCCGCCAGCGCCGAGAACATCCGGCGCAGGTGGTATTCGGTCGTACCGTGCTCGCGTGCGAACCCGACGACATCGATCTCCTCTGCCGCATCGGCTTCGACGAGATCGATCAGAGCGTTGAGCGTGCCGATCATGAGGTCCTCCTTTCCTCACCATCGTCGGTGCCGGGCGCACCCCGTCACCCGATCATTCTGGTCGGATCCGATCGGCTCCGGAACTCATCACAGTCGCTCAGGCAACTGTGAACAAAGCCTGGCTAGTGTGGAGATCCTGGGGAAGACGGCGAAGGCGAAGCAATATGAATGTGAACGATGTTCTCGCCGGCGTACCCATGCGGGCCCCCGAGCTCCGTGACACCGAGAACCCGTTCCTGCACCCCGAGCTCTTCGTCGATGCCCAGGTCACCCGCATCATCGTGGACGTCATGACCGGCACCGTCGGCATCCTGCTCGAGCTGCGACAAGCCGAGCACCTGCGCGGAAACACCGCCCTGCTGCGCGTCACCGGTGTCGCTCAGCAGAACTGGATCTGCACGGCGATGGCCAACGAGTTCACCGCCTGGTCGATCAGCGGAGCCACGGTCCACCAGCGGCCGGGCGAGTTCCAGTTCGTCGCGCAGTGCCTTCCTGCCGGGGCGCTGCGGCTGGTGGGAACATCAGCGGAATTCGTTCTGCTGGAGGCCGCAGCCCTCGCCTCCGCCCCGCCGGACTACCGAGCGGACTCCCGCGAGCTGATCCGTTTCGGCGTCGCGAACGAGAACACCGAGTGCCACGCGGTCGGCGTCGCGCGCTCGGTGCAGACCGAGAAGGTCTGACCCGCGTTCAGACCGAGAAGGCGGCGAGAGCGTCGTCGATGATGTCGAGCCCGCGCGTGGCATCCTCCGCGGTGATCACGCACGGCGGCACCACGTGGAGGCGGTTGTCGGCGAAGAACGGCAGCAGACCACGCGCGAGCAGGTCGCTCTTGAACGCACCGATCGAGGCAGCAGCCAGCGGCACCCGCGTCTCGCGATCCTCAACCAGCTCGACGGCCCAGAAGACTCCGCTGCCGCGGACCTCGCCGATGACGTCGTACCGGCCCGCGAGCCGAGCGAGATGCGGTCCGATCACCTCGGCGCCGACGCGCTTCGCGTTGTCGACGACGCCCTCCTCGCGCATGGCTTCGATCGTGGCGACGACGCTGGCCGCCGCGAGCGGGTGGCCGGAGTAGGTGAGCCCACCGGGGAAGACACGATCGTCGAAATGATGCGCGATCTCGCCGGGGATGATGACGCCGCCGATCGGCACGTAGCCGGAGTTGACGCCCTTCGCGAAGGTGATGAGATCGGGCCGCACGCCGAAGGCGTCGAGCGCGAGCCACTCCCCGGTGCGCCCGAACCCGGCCATGACCTCGTCGAGGATCAGCAGGATGCCGTAGCGGTCGGCGATCTCGCGCACACCCGCGAGGTAGCCGGGCGGCGGGGTGAGGATGCCCGCGGTTCCGGGGACGGTCTCGAGCAGGATCGCGGCGATGCTGTCGGGACCCTCGGCCTGCACGACGCGCTCGAGGTGATGCAGCGCGCGAGCCGACTCCTCCTCGGGCGACGTCGCCCAGAACTCCGAGCGGTACAGGTACGGGCCGAAGAAGTGCACGTGACCGCGGGAGTACTCGTTGGGGATGCGGCGCCAGTCTCCGGTCGCGACGACGGCTGCGCCGGTGTTGCCGTGGTAGGAGCGGTAGGTCGACAGGATCTTGTCGCGGCCGGTGAACAGGCGCGCCATGCGGATCGCGTTCTCGTTCGCGTCGGCCCCGCCGTTCGTGAAGAACACCTTCTCGAACCCCTCGGGGGCGATGTCGACGATCAGCTGCGCCGCCTCGGCGCGAACGGCATTGGCGTGCGCGGGCGCGACGGTCGTCAGCACCTCGGCCTGCGCCTGGATCGCCGCGACGACCTTCGGATGCTGGTGCCCGATGTTCACGTTGACGAGCTGGCTGGAGAAGTCGAGGTAGTGATTGCCCTCGGCATCCCACACCGTCGTCCCCGACCCGCCGGCGATCGCCATCGGGGCGAGCGAGCCCTGAGCCGACCACGAGTGGAAGACGCGCGAGCGATCGGCGTTCGACACCTCGGCGTTGGTGAGGGTCGCGGTGGTGGGAGTGCTGGTCGTCATGGGAAGCCCTTCGAAGGTGGCGGCACACCGATCATCCCAGTCGGGCGCCGCACGCAGGGGCGACAATCCGTCTAACAGCCACCCACTTGACGGACAGAACGGCATCGGACAGGATGCGGGAGTGCCCGCCACCCTCCGCGCCCTGCTGAACGAGCCCCGCTTCGACCTGCGTCCGGTCAGCGGCGTCGACGACGCCCTTCTCTCGCATGCCGTCCTGTGGGCGCACAACTCGGATCTCCCGGATCCCACTCCCTGGCTGGACTCGGGGGGCCTCCTGCTCACGGACGGCGTGCAGTTCGACGAGCCGGACCCCGAACCGGCGCACCCCTACGTGCAGCGCCTGGTCGATCACGGGGTCCTGGCGCTGGGATTCTCCACCGGGATCGTGCATGAGCGCATCCCGGCCGAGCTGGCCGAGGCCGCAGCGTCCCGGGGTCTGTCCCTGCTCGAGGTTCCGCGCGACACCCCCTTCATGGGGATCATCCGCTTCATCTCGGATGCGGTGGCCGACGACGATCGGCAGATGCTGGAGCGCTCGCTGCGCGCACAGCGCTCCGTCGCCCGCGCGGCCCTCCGGCCCGACGGGCTCGCCGAGATCCTGCGAGAGCTGGAGCGCAACCTCGACTGCTGGGTGGCCCTCTTCGACGCGTCAGGCTCCCGGGTGCGGGTGCCGACGCAGCGCGAGATCCCGGCATCCCAGGCACCCGAGGTCGAGGATGCCGTGGCGAGCATGCTGGCGCGCGGCCGCACGGCGGCCGTGCGGCTCAGCGTCACAGGGTCGGACGAGGTCACGCTGCAGACGCTCGGCCAGCGCGGAGATCTGCGGGGCGTCCTCGCCGTGGGGACGGGCACCGGCGCACTCGATCGGGCGCGCGCCGACCTCGTCGACGCCGTCATCGCGCTCGCCAGCATCGCCCTCGAGCAGAGCCGCACGCTCGACGACGCGCGGCGGCGCCTGCGCTCCGGCGTGCTGGAGCTGCTCATGGCCGGGATCACGGCGGTGGCGCAGCGCACGGTCGCGCATCTGTGGGGCCCTCTCCCCGAAGGTCCGCTTCGCGTCGGCTGCATCGCTCTGCCGGACGAGGCGGAGGGCGGCGCGCAGACCCTGCGCTCCGCGCTGGAGCTCCTCGCGGTCGAGAGCGGCGGAGCCGTGTTCTTCGCGGAACGCCGCGACCGCATCGTGACCGTCACGCCCGACGAGGGCAGATCCGGGCTGCTCGCGCTGTTGACCCGGCACGACGTCGCCGCGGGGTTCTCGGCGGCCACGACCTGGGACCGGCTGACCGTGGCGATGGCGGAGTCCGAGCGGGCGCTGGCCCGCACGACTCCGCAGGAGCCGATCAGCGAGTTCGACGACATCGCCCGCGCCGGGCTCCTCGGGCATCTGGAGCACACGCAGGCGCACGATATCGCGAAACGGATGCTGTTGCCGCTCGACAGCGCCAACGACCCGGCGGACCTGCGCCGGACACTCGAGGTCTGGCTGGAGCACAACGGCGCGTGGGATCCCGCGGCCAAGGCCCTCGGCATCCACCGACACACGCTGCGCGCGCGAGTGGATGCCGCCGGCGTGCTGCTCGACGTCGACCTCGACACCTTCGCCGCCCGCGCCGAGCTCTGGGGCGCCCTGCAGCTGACGCAGGCCTGACGCCGTCTCGCCGAGCGGCCCCTCTCTGCGCGAACCGGCCCCGTGCGATCGTTCGCAAGGGGCCGGGTCGGTCAAGAGGGGCCGGGTCGGCGGGAGAGGCTCAGGTGTTCTGGGGGAACCCGAGGTTGATGCCGCCGTGTGTGGAGTCGTTGCGGGTCGCGGGGTCGATCCACCGGGCCGTGATGGCCTTCTCGCGGGTGAAGAAGTCGAAACCGTGCACACCGTACGCCTTGGCGTCACCGAACAGGCTCTTCTTCCAGCCGCCGAACGAGTGGTACGCGACCGGCACCGGGATCGGGACGTTGATGCCGATCATGCCGACCTGCACCTCGTTCTGGAAACGGCGCGCGGCGCCGCCGTCGTTCGTGAAGATCGCCGTGCCGTTGCCGAACTCCCCCGAGTTGATCAGGTCGAGACCCTCCTGGAACGTCTGCACCCGGACCACCGAGAGCACCGGGCCGAAGATCTCCTCGGTGTACGCGCGCGATGTGGTGGGGATGTCGTCGATCAGGGTGGGTCCGAAGAAGAAGCCGTCCTCGTGTCCGTCGACCGTGAAGCCGCGACCGTCGACGACGATGGTCGCGCCGTCCGCTTCCGCGATGTCGACGTAGGACGACACCTTGTCGCGGTGCACGTCGGTGATCAGCGGGCCCATGTCGGGCTCCACGCCGTCGACGCCGGCGCCGTTACCGATCTTCAGCGCGGCGATGCGCTCGGTGATCTTCGCGATCAGGTCGTCGGCGACGGGCTCGACGGCCAGCACCACGCTGATCGCCATACACCGCTCGCCGGCCGCGCCGAACCCGGCGTTCACGGCCTGGTCGGCCACGAGGTCGAGGTCGGCATCGGGCAGGACCAGCATGTGGTTCTTCGCACCACCGAGCGCCTGCACCCGCTTGCCGTTCCTCGACGCCGTCTCGTAGATGTACTGCGCGATCGGCGTGGATCCGACGAACGAGATCGACTGCACCACGGGGCTGTTCAGCAGGCCGTCGACCGCGATCTTGTCGCCCTGCAGCACGGTGAAGACGCCGTCGGGGAGCCCCGCTTCCTTCCACACCCGCGCGAGCCACAGCGCGGCGGACGGATCCTTCTCGCTGGGCTTGAGGACCACCGCGTTGCCGGCCGCGATCGCGATCGGCACGAACCACAGCGGCACCATGACGGGGAAGTTGAAGGGCGAGATCACACCCACCACACCGAGGGGTTGCTTGAGCGAGTACACGTCGATGCCCGATGAGGCGTTCTCGCTGAACGCGCCCTTGATCAGGTGCGGGAACCCGGTCGCGAGCTCCACGACCTCCTGGCCACGGAGGATCTCGCCCATCGCGTCGGAGACGACCTTGCCGTGCTCTGCCGTGATGATCTCGGCGAGCTCGAGCTTGCGCGCGTTCAGGATCTCGCGGAACGCGAAGAGGACCGACTGCCGCTTGGCGATCGAGTATCCCGACCACACGCGGAAGCCGGCATCCGCCGAGGCGATCGCCTCGTCGATCTCGGCCTGGTCGGCGAGCGCCACGCGCGCCTGCACGGCACCTGTGGCCGGGTTGAAGACCGGAGCCGTGCGGCCGCTGGTCGACGGACGCTCCGCGCCGTCGATCCAGTGCGCGATCACCGGGACGGCGGAGTCCGTCTTCGAGGTTGCGGACGTGTCAGTGATGGTCATTCTTCACCTCGGGGTCGGGGGGCGGATCAGACCAGTGAACCAGGGGCCCGCCCCGGGAGGGCTGCCAGTGCGTCCTCCGTTGATCGTACCGATCGACACTTAGGCAGCGATGCTCTCGCGATCCACATCGCGCCCGTCGAGCCTGGTCGCGAGCAGCCCGATGCCGAGCATCACACTCACCGGCAGCCAGAAGGGAACAGTGCCGACCCCGGCATCCCATTCGGAATGGCCGATGAGGATCACGAGGATGCTGACGCCCAGCGCCCCGCCGAGCTGGTTGCCGACGAACAGGAGGGTGCTGCCCGACGGGAGCAGGCGAGCGGGAAGCACCCGATACAGGGTGGAGACGGTCGGGCTGCCGACAGAACCGAGCCCGAGACCGACGAGCAGGGCGAGGGCGGCGAACAGCCAGATCGGGGTGCCCGCTCCGGTGGTCATGAGGCCCAGAAAACCCGCGAGACCCAGCGCGACGCCGGCCCAGATCATGATGCGTCCGTCGACGCGGTCACTGAGCCGCCCCGCGATCGGCATCGCCACCAGCGTCCCGAGACCGTAGGGGATCATCAGCAGTCCCGCGGTGGTGGCATCCGTTCCGGCGACGCCGACGAAGTAGAGCGGCAACCCGAAGAACAGCGGATAGATGCCCGCTCCCATCAGAGCCATGATCCCGACGGCGGGGCCGAAGCCACGGTGGGAGAACGTCGCGAGGTCGACGATCGCGGCCGTGCCGCGGCGTCGGGCGGAGAGCACGAAGCCGGCGAGTGCGGCCGAACCGGCGACGAGCGAGACCGCGGTGACGACGTCGAATCCGTCCGACGTCGCGGCGCGCGACAGTCCGAACAGTCCGAGCGTGGTGGCGAGCCCGAGGAGGATCAGCCCGCGCACATCCAGTCCGACGCGCTCGCGCACTCCCGATCGCAGCACGGGGAGCGAACCGAGCAGCAGAAGAGCGGCGATCACGGCGGTGAACACGAAGGTCCATCGCCAGCCGAGAGTGTCGACCACGAGCCCTCCGAGCGCGGGACCTGCGAGCGGGCCGACCGACATCACGGCTGCAGTCGCGCCCATGACCCGACCGATCCGTGCCGGCCCGGCCAGTTGCGCGAGTGCGGTGAGCATCACGGGCTCCAGCGCACCACCGCCGAAACCCTGGATGACGCGCGCTGCGGCCAGCGCGCCGAAGTCGGGAGCGAGGACCGCGAGGAGAGATCCGGCGGCGAAGACCGCCATCGCGGCAAGCCAGGTATGCCGCACGCCGAACCGGAGCGTCGACCAGCCGCTCAACGGAATCGCGATGCCTGCTGCGAGCAGATAGGCGGTCGTCACCCACTGCGCCGACGTCACGTCGGAGCCGAATTCCGCGGCCATCTCGGGCACGGCCACGCCCACCACGGTCGTGCTCAGGAGTGCGAGGACGCCGCCGGGGACGAGCACCGCCGCGGTCGCGCCGAGGGACGGGACGGGTCGCAGACCGAACTTCTTGGTATCAGTTTTTGAACTCACGGGTTAACTATACGGACAAGTTCAAAATACACAACCACCGCGTTAGACTGAGGGCATGGCCATCACCCGCGAAGCCCGTACCGACAGGGGAGAGAAGATCCTCGACGCCGCCCTCACCGTCTTCGGCCGCGACGGGTTCACCGATGGCAACGTGGAGGAGATCGCCAAGCTCGCCGGGGTTGCCAAGCCCACCGTGTACAACCGCTTCGGCGACAAGCAGACACTGTTCGCAGAGACGGTGGAGCGCGGCTCCGCCCGAGCGAACGAGCGGGTGCTGGGAGTCCTCGCGACCCTCGACGTGCATCCTCGAGACGTCCGGAGCGAGCTCGAACGCGTGGGACAGGCACTCGTCGGATGCGTCTCACATGACGAGGGCGCGGCGCTGATGCGGCTGCAGTTCTCGGAGCGGGCTCGATTCCCGGAGCTGATGGACGGGATCAGGGACGGCAACCGCGGTCGAACGATCGACGCCCTCGCCGGAAAGCTCGCGCAGCTGACCACCGCCGGCCATCTGCGCCTCACGGATGCGTCCCGCGCAGCCCGCCAGTTCCTCGCGCTGGTGTCGGACGACGCTCTCGCGAGCAGCGGCTTCGGTGGACGCGTTCTCGGGCACGACGAGCTCGACGACTCGGTCCGCGCCGGCGTCGACACGTTCCTCGCCGCCTTCGGCACCGACTGAGGGTCTCTCAGGCGGCGCCCGCGACACGCACCCAGGAGCCGGCGGTCACGGTGACGCGCACGGGCGCACTGCCGTGCGCGCGGACGTCGAGGACGCGCGGCTCGACATCGAGGTTCGCGATCAGGGTCGTGTCGCGCTCCGCGGCGCGACCGCCGATCGCCCACACGAGCCCATCGGGACTCGAACCTCCGAGCAGCACGCTTCCGCGGAGCTCGGTCAGCGCATCGACGGCGTCGGCCGCCGGCATCCGCCCGCGGTGATCCGCCAATCCTCGAGGCCCCCAGGTCTCGAACCAGGACAACGACCGGACGCCGGGCACCGCGCTCGCCGCGGCGCTGGCGATCACCCAGGCCGCGAGTTCCGGTGCGGCCTGTCGTTCGTCGTCCGCTCCCGTGAACTGCGCGCCGTAGCCGTCGGCGAGATCGCTCCTCGTCGGTGCCGGCTGCGCCGTCGTGGCGACGTTGTTGTAGCGCGGACGGAGCGCGACGGGGCCGATATGGACCTCGCGCCCTTCCGCAATCCGGACGGTCTCCTCGGCGACGAGGCGCTGGACCGCGACCGCCTCGACGAGCTGCTCGGTGTCGAGAGCATGGAACAGCGGCGTGGTGGTGACGACGATCCCGGCGGTGTCTCGAGGGATCGTCGCCTGCTCGCGGTTCAGTTCGGTGAAATGCGACCGAGCACCGGCCAGCAGGGGCACGCGGATGCCGGCGCTCCCGAGCGCCGCGCGGAACAGGGAGGTCGAGGCCGGAGTGGTCACGTGTCGGGCCCTGTCGAACACCGTGACCCGCAGCACCGGCAGGCCCGCGAGGGCTGTCGCGGCAGCATCCGCCGCTCGCGCATCACCGTCCGACACGATCCGGATGTCCAGCGGAAGGCCGTCCGACGACGCACGGGCGAGCGCCGCCGCCCACGCCGGCGTCGTGAGATCGAGCTCGACCACACGGAACGAGCCCACCGAAGAGGCGGGGACCGGGTCGCGAGCCGTCGAGGCCTCGACACCGACCGCCGGGAACGGACCGCACTCGCGCAGCGCGATCACCGCCGGTGACGCACGGCCGGGATCCGCGGCGATCGGAGCGTCGGGCGCACCGATCGTGATCGCCTGTCGGACCGTCTCACCGGCTCGCAGCGCATACGGGTACGGCAGGTCGAGCGGGCGGCTGTACGTCTTGAACGAGGCGTCGGTCCAGTTGCGCTGGTCCTCCATCTCGAACACGTCGCCCGCGAAGGCGATGCTCGCGCCGCCGTCGATCCGGAGTCGGCGGATGTCACGCATCGGCTGATGCGGAGTGAGCGCCCGCGGGAACGACGTCGCCTCCTCGGACCCGTCGTCGTGGTCGACGATCACGGCGCGCCCGGCGTCGGATGCCGGATGCAGCACGACCAGACCGATGCGGCACGTGTCGAAGTCCATCTCGTTCACGGCGTCCCACTCGATCACGAGTTCGCCGGCACGCGCACGCACCGTCAGCGTCGAACGCACCCGCGCCCCGAGTCCCTCGTGCCGAAGCGTCAGCTTGAGCACCTCGGGATCGCCGTCGACGCTCTGCACGACCACCGGCACGGTCTGCCAGCCGCGGTCGCGCACGACCGCGCGGACGGCCCGCAGCACGACGATCCCGCGGTGACTGATGTCGGCGATCTCGTCACCGCGCAGCTCGAGCCGCCAGTCGTGGGACCGCCACTCGCGAGCATCCGTCCGCCACCACGGGGAGCTCATCGCCGAGTCACCACCACCTCGGCCGACGGGAACCCTGCGGCGGATGCCGTCACGACGATCTCGCCCAGGTCCGAGGGGCGGACGATGACGAGCGCACGGCCGTCATGCGTGCTCCGCGTCGGACCGGCGAACCCCTCCTCGGTGCGAGGCTGCCCCGACCCCATCCCGGCGATCACGCCGCCGGACACCTCGACGGTCACCGGGACGTCGGCATCGCACAGGACCGTGCCCTCGGCATCCTCGATCGTCAGGGCGATGTAGGCGAGGGCGTCCGCGCCGGTGATCTCGGTGCGTTCTGCTCGCGCGACGAGGCGGGGCTCTCCGGCGGTCCGCAGCGACGTCCTGGCGACCTCTTGCCCGGCGGCATAGGCGACAGCCGTCAGCACACCGCGTCGGTACCGCGTCTCGAAGCGCGCGATCAGGGGCAGCGGCGACCCGACGGCGACGCGATCGATGACGACGTCGTCGAGGAGCAGCTCGACCTCCTCGGCATCCGCATAGACGTCGACCGTCACCGGAGAGCCCTCTGCGGCGCCCCAGGTCCAGCTGGACACGACGTCATCCCACGACCACGGCGTCTTCGACGAGGGCCGGCCGTGATGCTGCGGGCGGTGCACGGCGATCACCGGCTCCGTGCGCAGACCGAACACGATCTCGCGATAGTGAGAGGCCGGAAGCCGGTGTCCGGTGATGTCGATGTCCCCGCAGTCGGCGAGCAGGTACGGGAAGGGTCCCGCCGTCCCCGTCGGCACGTAGCCCTCGACGTCGGTATAGTCCACCCGGCCGATGCCCGCTTCGCCGATGTAGTCCCACCCCGTCCAGGTGAAGTCGCCGATGACGTGCGGCAGACGACGCACGTCCGCCCACAGCGAGGCGATCCGATCCGGGAAGGTCTCCGACCCGACGATCACGCGGTGCGGGAAGAGCTCCGCGTCGAGGTCGTAGCGCGAGTCCGCGTAGTTGAAGCCGACGACGTCGAGCACCGCCGCCGACTCCTCGGTCGACTCGGTCACCAGCGGCGAGGCGTTCATCGACGCCATCCGCTCGCCCATCTCGGCCATCATCGTGTTCGGGTCCGCCGGGGGCGCATCCGCCATCGATTCCGCCAGCGCCCCGAGGTTCGCGATGACGCCGTTGATGCCGTTCGTCACGAACCTCGACGGATCGAGCCTGCGGAACTCCTCGGCGATGCGGCGACTCCAGGTCGCGCCGTGCGGCGTCGCGAGCTCGAGGATCTCGTTGCCGATCGACACGAGGACGACCGACGGATGGTTCCGGTTCTTCGCGACGAGCGAGGCGACATCGCGGCGCCACCGCTCGTCGAAGCCGATCGACGAGTCGAAAGCCGTCTTGGACTTCGTCCAGACATCGGTCAGCTCGTCCATCACGAGCATCCCGTGCGCGTCGCACGCGTCCAGCAGAGCGCGGCTCGCCGGATTGTGGGCGCTGCGGATCGCGTTGAAGCCGGCGGCCTTGAGCAGACGCACGCGTCGATCCTCGGCATCCGCGATCGACACCGCACCGAGCGGGCCGTTGTCGTGATGGATGCAGGCACCGCGCAGATCGACGACGACGCCGTTCACGCGCAGACCGTGCGCGACGTCGAGCTGCAGACGACGGATGCCGTGCCGCGTGACGGTCTCGTCGGTCACGGCGCCCTGTCCGTCGGCCAGCGTCGT
Organism: Microbacterium sp. A8/3-1; assembly: GCF_040267695.1. Classification (NCBI taxonomy): domain Bacteria; kingdom Bacillati; phylum Actinomycetota; class Actinomycetes; order Micrococcales; family Microbacteriaceae; genus Microbacterium; species Microbacterium sp. A8/3-1. The sequence continues at coordinate 2,003,834 of NZ_CP158357.1, forward strand.
GCGGACGAGGTAGCGGTGCGGCGAATCCGGACCCCACAGCCGCGGCGAGCGCACCGCGAGACGGGCGCGCGCCACCGCCTGCTCCCCCGGGAGCACCGTGACGGGCGAGGTGCCGGTCGCCACCTCGGCGCCGTCCTCGTCGACGACGGCCCAGTTCAGGCGGCGCGTCGCCGCGTGCCTCGTGCGGTTCGCGACGGAGGTGGCGATCTCGACGATCGCGCGCTCGGCGTCGATGTCGTGACTCTCGACGACGGTGCCGTCGAGGGCGAGATGCACGGGGTCGTCGACGACCAGGTGCACCGGCCGGTAGATGCCCCCGCCGGTGTACCACCGGCTGTCGCGGTGGACGCGCGCCTCGACCGTGATCGTGTTGCGCTCGCCGAACCGCAGGAACGGGTCGGCCTCGACCACGAACGCCGAGTAGCCGTTCGCCTCATGCGCGGCGAAGTCGCCGTTGAGGAAGACGGTCGCGTCGCGGTAGACGCCCTCGAACTCGATGCGGACGGTCTTCTCGCGCCACTCCTCCGGCACGTCGAAGGTCTTCGCATACTCGAAGACGCCGCCGGGGATGTATCCGCTGTGCACGCCCTGGCCGGCGTCGGCGGCGCGCGGCAGGTCGCGCAGCGCGTCATGCGGCAGGCGGACGGGCACGGATGCCGTGGAGCCGTCCCGGGTCTCGAAGGCGCCGAGTTTCGGGCCGACGCTCCATCCGTCGACGAAGGCGATGCGGGTCATGCCCTCTCGCCTCCGGCCTCGTCGCCCGTCGACTCGTCCCAGTCGATGTCGGCGAAGGTGCTGATCAAAGCGCGGAGCTCTTCGGCCATGTCCACGACCGTCCGGTCGAGGAGCCATTGCACCTGCAGGCCGTCCATCATGGCGATGAGAGCCACGGCGCATCGGTACGGCGAGGCTCCCGGCTTCAGCATCCCCCGGGACTCCAGGTTCGCGAAGCCCTTCTCGATGTTCGCGCGGGTGTAGACGTAGCGACGCACGAAGTAGCCGTGCGCCGGGTGATCGGGTGAGGTCGCCTCCGCCGAGAGCGTGCAGTAGAGCTCGACGACACCGGGCACCGACGCGTTGTAGAGCGCCAGCCGGACCAGGCCGCGCATCATGGCCACGCCGTCGCCGGACTCCAGGGGAACCATCTCGCGCGACCGGTCGTCGCGGTGATCGAGCACGGCCTCCAGCAGCGCCACCTTGTTCGGGAAGTGATGGAGGAGTCCCGCCTCGCTGATCCCCACGCGCTGGGCGATGTCCCTCAGCGAACCGGCGCGGTAGCCGCCCTCCGAGAACACCTCGAGCGCGGCATCGAGGATGGTCCGCCGTCGTTCGCGCGTCTTAGCGTACTCGCCGCGCACGCCGCGGCGCACACTGGGCCCTTTGTTCATGGTCATCGTTGTCACCGTATCCCCCGTCGTCGGCAGCCGCCATCGGCACCGCGCATTGCCCTTGCGAATCCGTTCTATAACGAATTTCAAGCATCCGCTAGCTTTTTGCGTTAAAAACCTAGCGACTACTCGCTTTTGCTGCTAGCTTCTCCCACCAGAGGCGGTCCGCAGGGGTACCGCCACCCACGAAAGGGACAAAGGATGTTCCGTTGGAAGGCCACAGCAGCCACCATCGCCATCGCTGCTCTCGTTCTCACCGGCTGCGCCGGCGGAGCGGAAGACGGCGGCACGGGCGACGGGAGCGGCGGCACCCTCACACTCGGCGCGATCACGCCGCCGACCACCTTCGACCCGGCAGGTTCCGAGTGGGGCAACCGCGCCCCCTTCTACCAGGCCGTCTTCGACACTCTTCTGCTCGCGACGCCGGAAGGCACGATCGAGCCCTGGCTGGCGACGGAGTGGTCGTACAACGACGACAACACCGTCCTCACCCTCACCCTCCGCGACGACGTCACGTTCTCGGACGGCTCGGCGCTCACCGGCCAGGTCGTCGCCGACAACCTGCAGCGCTTCAAGGAGGGCACGTCGCCCGACGCGAATTACTTCGCCGGGATCACGAGCTTCGAGGCCCCCGACGACACCACCGTCGTCATCACGCTCGCCGCCCCGGACCCCGCACTGCTCAACTACCTCACCCGTGACCCCGGGCTGGTCGCCAGCGGCGAGTCCCTCGCCAACGACAACCTCGCCACCGACCCGATCGGATCGGGACCCTACGTCCTCGACACCGCCGCCACGGTCACCGGCACGAGCTACTCGTACACGAAGAACCCCGACTACTGGAACCCGGACGTGCAGCACTACGACAAGCTCGTGATCAACGTGCTCGCCGATGCCACGGCCTCGCTCAACGCGATCAAGGCCGGCGAGGCCAACGGCGTCAAGCTCGCCAGCAACGACAACCTCGCCGAGGTCGAGGGCGCCGGCTGGACCGTCAACGCGAACGAGCTCGACTTCCAGGGGATGCTCCTCCTCGACCGTGCGGGAACCATGAACCCGGCTCTCGCCGACGTCCGTGTCCGGCAGGCGCTGAACTACGCGTTCGATCGCGAAGGCCTGCTCGAGGCCCTGCAGCTCGGCAACGGGACCGTCACCACTCAGGTCTTCCCGGAGTCGTCGGCGGCGTACGATCCGAAGCTCGACGACTACTACACCTACGACCCCGAGAAGGCGAAGGAGCTGCTCGAGGAAGCCGGATACGCCAGCGGTCTCACGCTGTCGATGCCATCGTCCACGCTGCTGGGCGCCACGACGTACACGCTGATCGAGCAGCAGCTGGCGGATGTCGGCATCGCGGTCGAGTACACCGACCCGGGCAACAACTTCATCGCCGACCTGCTCGCGCCGAAGTTCCCGGTGTCGTTCATGGCGCTGGAGCAGAACCCCGACTGGCAGCTGATCCAGTTCATGATCGCGCCGTCCGCGATCTTCAACCCGTTCGGCTATGAAGACCCGAAGGTCGACGAGTTCATCCAGGAGATCCAGTTCGGCGACGAGGCCACGCAGGAATCGGTGGCGAAGGAGCTCAACGCCTACATCGTCGAACAGGCGTGGTTCGCGCCCTTCTACCGCGTGCAGGGCAGCTTCGCCACGGACGCCTCGACGACCGTCGAGATGCTCCCGACGAACGCCTACCCCGCGATCTACGACTTCACGCCGAAGTCCTGACGCGATCCCTCCGGCCCGCCCGCGTCGCTGCGGGCGGGCCGGAACCCGATCCCTTCCACCACAGGAGCGCAGCATGCTCATGTTCATCGTGCGCCGGATCCTCGCCGGCATCGTCCTGCTCATCGTCATCTCCGTGGTGACGTTCGGGCTCCTCTTCCTCGACAGCGCGAACATCGCGCGTCGCATCCTCGGCCAGAACGCCACCGAGGAGCTGGTCGCCCAGAAGGCGGCAGAGCTGGGCCTCGACCGCCCGCTCACCGCTCAGTACTGGGACTGGCTGACCTCGGCGCTGACCGGCGACCTCGGCCGCTCCTGGTTCAACGGGCAGCTGGTCTCGGTGAGTCTCAGCGGCCGCCTCAGCGTCAGCCTCTCGCTCGTCATCGGCGCGACCCTCATCTCCGCCGTGCTCGCGATCGCGCTCGGCGTGGTCGCCGCACGCCGCGGCGGCTGGGTCGACGCGGTCGTGCAGTTCATCTCGGTGATCGGCTTCGCGATCCCCGGCTTCCTCATCGCGCTGTACCTCGTGCTGATCTTCGCGATCAACCTCCACTGGTTCAAGGCCACCGGCTACATCCCGATCACGCAATCGTTCAGCGGGTGGCTGGCATCGGTGACGCTGCCGATCGCCGCCCTCGCCATCGGCGCCATCGCGGCCGTCGCCCAGCAGGTGCGCGGTTCGGTGGTCGACGCGATGTCCCGCGACTACGTGCGCACGCTCCGCTCCCGCGGGCTGTCGTCGAACAGCGTGATCTACAAGCACGTGCTGCGCAACGCCGGGGGCCCCGCGCTCGCGGTCCTCGCCGTGCAGTTCATCGGCCTCCTCGGCGGGGCCGTCATCGTCGAGCAGGTGTTCGCCCTCCCCGGGATGGGCCAGCTCACGGTCTCGGCCACGACCCAGGGCGACATCCCCGTCGTGATGGGCGTCGTGATCGCGTTTGCGGTGATCGTCCTCATCGTGAACCTCCTCATCGACCTCGCGCAGGCAGCGCTCAACCCGAAGGTGCGACTCTCATGACCGCCATCGACGTTCCGACCGCGGTGCCGACACCCGCGGCGAAGATCTCGCTGATGCGCCGACTCGTTCGACGCCCCGTCTCGCTGATCTCGCTCGTGTTCCTGGCGGTCATCGCGATCATCGCGGTCACCGGACGCTGGATCGCGCCGTTCGATCCGAACCTCGCCTCGCTCCAGCTGGTGCTCGCTCCGCCGAGCGGGGAGCATCTGCTCGGTGCCGACAGCGCTGGTCGCGACGTGCTCTCGCGCCTGCTGGCCGCCACGCAGATCACCCTCGCCGCGGCTCTCGTCGCCGTCGTCACGGCGCTCGTGATCGGGGTCGTCTCGGGTCTGATCGCCGGCTACTACCGCGGCTGGTTCGATGCTGTCGCCTCCTGGGTCACGTCGCTCGTGATGGCCCTCCCCGGGATCGTCGTGCTGCTGGCGGCTCGTGCCGTCCTCGGACCGAGCGTGTGGCTGGCGATGTTCATCTTCGGCATCCTGCTCGCTCCCGCCTACTACCGCCTGGTCTACGCGGCGGTCACCGGTGTGCGCGGCGAGCTCTACGTCGATGCGGCGAAGGTGTCCGGCCTCTCCGACGTGCGCATCATCGGCCGCCACATCCTCTCGGTCGTGCGCGCGCCGATCATCATCCAGTCGGCGATCATCACGGGGATCGCGATCGCGATCCAGTCCGGGCTGGAGTTCCTCGGCCTCGGCGACATGAGCGTCCCGACCTGGGGAGGGATGCTCAACGACGGGTTCGCCAACATCTACAAGCAGCCGCTCCTGATGCTGTGGCCCTCTCTGGCCATCGGCCTCACGGCCATCGCTCTGACCCTGCTCGCGAACGGCATGCGCGATGTGCTCGAGCGCACGGCCGTGGTGCGCCGCCGTCGCCGCCGCGCCGTGACGACCTCGACCGGATCGATCGCCGCCGTCACGACCTCGTTCAGCATGTCCGGTGGGGATGCCGACGCGCTCGAGGAGTCCGCTCCCCTGCCCGTCGTCGGGGAGACGATCGTCCATCCCGACGACGCGAGCCGGAGCACACCCGGTGCCGCACCGATCCTCACGGTCTCCGATCTGCGCGTCGCGTACGAGCAGCAGGAGGGCGAGGACATCGAGGTCGTGCACGGCGTCTCGCTGCAGATCCGCAAGGGCGAGGTGCACGGCCTCATCGGCGAATCCGGCTCCGGCAAGACGCAGACGGCTTTCGCCGTGCTCGGGCTGCTGCCGCGGGGCGGACGCGTCACCGGAGGTTCGATCGAGTACGAGAGCACGCAGCTGGCCGATGCTTCGGAGAGCGCCTATGCCGGCATCCGCGGGCGGCGCATCGGGTACATCCCGCAGGAGCCGATGAGCAACCTCGATCCGTCCTTCACGATCGGGTATCAGCTCGTCGAACCGCTGCGCAAGAATCTCGGCCTGTCGAAGAAGGAGGCGACCGAGCGTTCGCTCGCGCTCCTCGACCGCGTCGGCATCCCGAACCCGAAGCGCACCTTCGACGCCTACCCGTTCGAGGTGTCCGGCGGGATGGCGCAGCGCGTGCTCATCGCCGGCGCCGTGTCGACCGATCCCGACCTCATCATCGCCGACGAGCCGACGACGGCTCTCGACGTCACGGTCCAGGCCGAGGTGCTCGACCTGCTGCGCGATCTGCAGCGCGAGCGCCAGATGGCGATGCTGCTCGTGACGCACAACTTCGGCGTCGTCGCCGATCTCTGCGACCGGGTGACGGTGATGCAGCAGGGGCTCTTCGTCGAGCAGGGTCCGGTCCGGACCATCCTGCGCTCCCCCTCGCACGCCTACACGCAGTCGCTGCTGGACGCGATCCTCGACGAGGGTCCGGCCCGCGCCCCGCTCGTCACCGCACGTCCCACGGAAGGAGACCGGTCGTGAACGACATGCTGCTCCAGGTCGATGACCTTCACGTCGCCTACCCCGGCAAGGGGTTCCGCGCCGAGCCGTTCCACGCATTGAAGGGCGTCTCCCTCGACATCCGGCCCGGCGAGACCGTCGGTCTGGTCGGCGAATCGGGTTCGGGCAAGACCACGCTCGGACGCGCCGTGCTGGGGCTCGCCCCGGTGACGGAGGGCTCGATCCGCTACGACGGCCGCGAGATCGGCCACCTGAACCGTCGCGAGCGGCGCTCGCTCGCCAGCGAGATCCAGGTCGTGTTCCAGGACCCGTACTCCTCGCTGAATCCGTCCATGACGATCGCACAGATCCTCGCGGAGCCGCTCACCGCACGCGGCGTCGCGGCCAAGGCTGCGAACGCCCGCGTCACCGACCTGCTCGACCGCGTCGGGCTCCCGGCGGATGCTGCCCGCCGGCTCCCCCGCGAGTTCTCGGGCGGGCAGCGCCAGCGCGTGGCGATCGCCCGCGCGCTGGCGCTGGATCCGAAGCTGATCGTGTGCGACGAGCCCGTGTCGGCCCTGGACCTGTCGACCCAGGCGCGCGTCCTCGATCTCTTCATCGAGATCCAGGAGCGCACCGGCGTCGCCTACCTCTTCATCTCGCACGACCTCGCGGTGGTCCGTCACATCAGCCACCGCGTGGCGGTGATGTACCGGGGCGAGCTCGTCGAGACGGGCGACGGCGACCAGGTCACCGCGCGGCCCGCGCATCCGTACACGCAGCGGCTGTTCCTCGCCGCCCCCGTGCCCGACCCGGACGCCCAGCAGAAGCGTCGCGCCGACCGTCGCGCGCTCATCGACGCGCAGAACATCTCCGAAGGATCAGCCGTATGAACGCCCGCCCGTCCGATTCCACCGCTCACCTGCGTCCGCTGCTGGAGCGGCTCACCCTCGAGCAGAAGGCCGCGCTCGTGCAGGGCGCCGACTTCTGGACCACTGTGCCGCTGCCCGAGATCGGATTGCGCGCGCTCACGCTCTCCGACGGCCCCGCCGGGGTGCGCGGACCGCGATGGGACGAGCGCGATCCCTCGCTCAACCTCCCGTCCGGCTCGGCGCTGGCAGCCTCCTGGGACGTCGACCTCGCCCACCGGTACGGGGCGGCCGCGGCATCCGAGGCGCGGCGCAAGGGCGTCGACGTGGTGCTCGGCCCCACGATCAACCTGCACCGCTCGCCGCTCGGCGGACGACACTTCGAGTGTCTCAGCGAGGACCCGGAGCTCACCGCGGAGCTGGGGGCCGCGTACGTGCGCGGCATGCAGGAGAACGGCGTCGCCGCCACCCCGAAGCACTACGTCGCGAACGACTCGGAGACGGATCGCTTCACGGTCGACATCGAGGTCGACGAGCGCGCACTGCGCGAGCTCTACCTCGCACCGTTCGAGCGTGCCGTCGAAGCCGGGGCGTGGTCGATCATGAGCGCCTACAACGCCGTCGACGGCGTCACGATGACGGAGAACGACCTGCTCGAGACGCCGCTCAACAGCGAGTGGGGCTTCGACGGCGTCGTCGTCAGCGACTGGACCGCCGTGCGCTCTCTCGACGCCGTCGCCGCAGCGCAGGACCTCGCGATGCCCGGCCCCGCTCCCGCCTGGGACGAGCTCGTGGATGCAGTCCGTGACGGACGCGTGCAGGAGAGCGACATCGATCGCAAGGTGCTGCGCATCCTGCTCCTCGCCGAGCGCGTCGGTGCGCTCGAAGGGACGGATGCCGTCGTCCCGGCACCCCTGGACGGACCGGCCTTCGCGCGGGAGGCCGCGATCGAGGGCGCCGTGCTGCTGCAGAACGACGGGGTGCTCCCGCTCGGCGCCGTCGGGAGCATCGCGATCATCGGTCACAACGCCAGGGAGGCCCGCACTCAGGGCGGCGGTTCGGCGACGGTGCTGCCGGAAGAGGTGGTGTCGCCGCTCGATGCTCTCCGCGCGGCGTTCCCCGCCGCGGACACCCGCTACGAGATCGGCGCCGTCGTGCAGGACGGCGTCGCCGAGATCCCGCCGACGACGATCGTCAACCCGGTGACCGGCGATCAGGGACTGCGGGTGAGCTTCCTCGACGCGGACGGCACCGAGCTCTTCGCCGAGGACCGGCGTGCGACCGCGCTGGTGTGGTTCGGCGGCGATGCGCCGATCGGCGCGAGTCGCACCGTGGTGCTGTCGACCCGGTACACGCCGACCGAGACGACGAGCATCGAGCTGGGCTTCGCGGGGGCGAATCCGGGGCGGATCTTCGTCGACGGCGAGCTCGTGCTCGACGACACCCCGGTCATCGAGGGAACCGACCTCGGGGCCGCCTTCCTCAACCCGCCGTCCGTGACAACGGCCGTACCGGTCGAGGCCGGGCGTGCGATCGACATCCGCGCCGAGTTCACCCGGGAGTCGCGGGGTGCGCTGGACGGCGCCCTGAGCGTGACCCTCGGCATCGCCCCGGAGCGCACCGACCCCGACGAGCTGATCGCTCGGGCCGTCGAGGCGGCACGCGGCGCCGAGGTCGCGATCGTCGTCGTCGGCACGAACTCGAAGGTCGAGTCCGAGGGATACGACCGCGTGGACCTCGACCTGCCGGGACGTCAGGACGACCTGGTGCGCGCGGTCGCCGCCACCGGCACGCCGACCATCGTGGTCGTGAACGCCGGATCCCCTGTCGTGCTGCCCTGGGCCGCCGACGTCGCGGCCATCGTGCAGGGCTACTTCGGAGGGCAGGAGTTCGGCCATGCGATCGCCGACGTCGTGACCGGAGCCGCCGAGCCCGGTGGCCGCCTGCCGACCACGTGGCCGGCGTCGCTCGCCGACGTGCCGGTCTCCGCCGTGACCCCGACCGACGGCCGTCTCGTCTACGCCGAGGGTCTGCACATCGGATACCGCGCCTGGCTGCGGCAGAGCGCCGCCCCGGCCTTCCCGTTCGGCCACGGCCTGGGCTACACCTCATGGACCTGGGGCGCGGCACAGCGTCACGAGGATGCCGTCGAGGTGACCCTCGCGAACACGGGCGTGCGTCGCGGGAAGCAGGTCGTGCAGGTGTACGCCGAGCGCGCCGACTCCGCCGTCGAACGCCCCGAGCGCTGGCTCGTCGGATTCGCCGCGGTCCGCGCCGAACCGGGCGAGACCGTCACCGCCGTGATCCCCGTCCCACCCCGGCGACTCGCGCATTGGGCCGGCGACTGGGTCGTCGAACCCGGGCAGTACACGCTGCGGATCGGGCCGTCCGTCGTCGAGCTGCCGCTGTCGGTGGAATGGGAGCAGGCATGACCGCGCTCGCGAGCCTCACTGGCCGTCTCCAGGGACGCGCCGACGACCGGCTCGCCGCCGTCGTGGTGCGCCTCGACGAGGCGCTCGCCGCTGACCCCGATCTGTCGTTCCAGGTGGCCGCGTATCACCACGGCACCGCGGTGCTCGACGCGTGGGGCGGACCTCACCTCGACGCGCAGTCGCTGACGGTCCCGTACTCGGTCACCAAGAACGTGATCGGCGTGGCCGTCGGCCTCCTCGTGGAACGCGGCGACCTGGATCTCGATGAGCGCGTCGCGCACCACTGGCCCGAGTTCTCCGCGAAGGGCAAGGGAGCCGTCACCGTCCGCCAGCTCCTGTCGCATCAGGCGGGGCTCCCCCAGACCGTCCCCGGGCTGACCTGGGACGAACTGCTCGACCATCACGCCGCCGCCGAGAGGCTCGCCGCCAGCCGACCGTTCTGGTACCCCGGGAGCGCCTTCGGCTACCACGCGATCACGATCGGGAACCTCGCCGACGAGCTGGTGTTCCGGGTGACGGGTCGCACGCTGCATGAGCTCTACGAGCACGACATCCGCGCCCCGCACGACATCGACTTCTTCCTCGGGCTCCCCGCCGAGCACGAGGAGCGACTCGTGCCGCTGCTGCCGATGATCCCGCCCGCCACCGACACGACACCGCCTGCGACGTCCGCCCTCGGACCGGTGGTCTTCGCCATGCCCGACGACGTCGACCTGGCGCACTCCCCGCGCAGCTGGCGGTACGGTCATCCCGGCGGATCGGGCACCGGCACGGCGCGGGGCATCGCGCGCCTGCTCGCGGTCGCCGTCACCGGTGTCGACGGGGCTCCGCCGCTGCTCTCGTCCGACACGGTCGAGCAGATCGGTCAGCAGCAGGTCCGCGGATACGACGAGGTGCTGCATCAGCACGATCGCGCCCACGCCGTGGTCTTCCAGAAGCCGTCGCAGCAGCTGGCGTTCGGCGGGCCCCGCGCGTTCGGGCACGACGGCGCGATGGGCGCCCTCGCGTGCGTCGATCCGGACAGCGGCGTCGCCTTCGCCTGGACGATCGCGCGCGGCCCGTGGCCCGGTGGCGCCGATCCGCGGGCGGTCTCCGTCGCCCGCGAGCTCGGCATCCTCCTCTCCTCCTGACCCCCGCAGACCGGAAAGCTCCCCATGACCACCCTGTACAACCCCCTCCTCAACGGCTTCCACCCCGATCCCTCGGTCGTGCGCGTCGGCGACGACTGGTTCCTCGCCACCTCGACGTTCGAGTACCTTCCCGGCATCCCGATCCACCGCTCGAGCGACTTCGAGAACTGGGAGCTCATCGGGCACGTCGCCACGCGCGAGGGGCAGCTCGCCGTGGCGGATGTCCCGACCGCGGGCGGCGCGTGGGCGCCGACCCTCCGTCACCGGGACGGCGTATTCCATCTCGTCATCACGGATGCGATGGGACGCGGGATGCTGCACTTCACCGCGACGGATGCCGCCGGCCCGTGGAGCGACGGGGACCTGATCCTGAAGCAGGACGGCACGGGATCGGTCGACGGCATCGACCCCGACATCGCCTGGGGCGAGGACGGCACGGTCTACATCACCTTCTCCGGACTGCTCCTCAGCGGGGAGGGTGTGGGTCAGCACCTCGGCATCCAGCAGGTGCGCGTCGATCTCGACCGCCACATCGCCCTCGAGGAGCCGCGCTCGCTCTGGTCGGGGACCGGCGGGCAGTTCCCCGAGGCGCCGCACCTGTACCCGGTCGACGGCCGCTGGTATCTCATGATCGCCGAGGGCGGCACGGAGCGCGGTCACGGCATCTCGATCGCCCGCGGAGACTCCCCCGAGGGCCCGTTCGAGACCGCGCCGCAGAACCCGCTGGTGTCGGCGCGATCGACGATCCGTCCTGTGCAGAACACCGGTCACGGCGACCTCGTGATCGGCCCGGACGGCACGTGGCTGTGCGTGCTCCTCGGCGTGCGCCCTCGCAGCATGACCCGCGCGTTCTCCGCTCTGGGTCGCGAGACGTTCGTCACCGCCGTGCGATGGGAGGACGACGGCTGGCCCGCCATCGACCCCGTGCTGCTCCACGCGCGACCGGGCACCCGTGTCGACATCGACTTCTCCACGGCGCGCGAGCTCGACCGCGAGTGGATCGCGGTGCGGCAGACGCCCGACTCGATCGCCGACCTCGATGCGCGTGCGGATGCGCTGGTGCTGCACGGCGACGGGCGCACGCTGGACGACCCCCGCCCGGTGTTCCTCGGGCGACGGCAGGAGCACCTCACGAACGCGGTGACCGTCGCGGTCGACGTGAGCGCCGGCGTCGGCGGCCTGGCCGTGCGCTACGACGAGCGCTTCCACGTCGAGATCGAGGCGGGCGGCGGCGCGGTGGTCGCTCGCGCCGTGGTCGCGGACCTCGTGCAGGAATGGACCGCACCCGTCGCCTCCGACGTGCTCGAGCTCCACATCGAATCACGCCCGCCGCACGCCGGCGGCGGCTTCCCGCGCACCTCCGACGTGTTCCACCTCGCGGTGACCGCCGACGGGGTCCGGCAGGAGCTGGCGCAGATCGACGGGCGCTTCCTCTCCTCCGAGACGGCCGAGTCGTTCACGGGGAGGGTGATCGGCGCCTATGCGGTCGCCGGAGACGTCGTCGTGACACGCTGGACCGCGAAGGGAGACGACGAATGACCGGAGCAGCCCGCATCGCATCCGTCAGAGCCGAGCTCCGCGACGACACCTCGTTCGTCGCGACCCCCGCGCCCCGGTTGAGCTGGACCGTCGCGACCGCGCAGGACGGCTGGCTGCAGAGCTCCGCCGAGGTCACAGACGGCACAGACACCGTCGCCCTCCCGGGCGTGGAGAGCGCCCTCGTGGCCTGGCCGTTCGCCCCGCTCGCCGCCGGCGAATCCCGCGACGTGCGCGTGCGCGCCCGGTCCGTCGCCGGTGAGCAGACGCCGTGGAGCGAGCCGCTCACCGTCGCCGCAGGCTTCCTCGCCGAGGGCGAGTGGATCGCGCGGCCGATCGGGCTCGACGCCCCCGATCGCGACGCCCAGCCCGCGGTGGTGCGCGCATCCTTCACGCTCGATCGCCCCGTCGCACGGGCGCTGCTGTTCTGGACGGCGCTGGGAGCCGCGGAACCGGAACTCAACGGAACCGCCGTCTCCGACGACGTGCTCGCCCCGGGATGGACCGCCTATCGCGACCGCCTCGTGCACGAGACCGTCGACGTCACGGCGCTCCTCCGTGACGGCGCCAACGAGCTGAGGGCCACGGTCGCCGGAGCCTGGTACACCGAGAAGTACGGGTTCTTCGCGTTCGCCGACCGCCTCTACGGCACGCAGCCGTCCTTCCTCGCCCAGATCCGGGTGGAATACGCGGACGGCAGCACCGACGTCGTCGCCGCGACGGGTGAGGGATGGGAGGCCGCCGGTGACGGACCCGTCGTCGACAGCGGCATCTATCCGGGCGAGCATCAGGACCTCCGCAGAGCGGCGACGGCGTGGACGCCGGCGAGGATCGGCGCCGCCGCGGCACCCGGATACGAGAACGTGCCGGTGCCGGAGGCGCGCATCGCGCCGCCGGTGCGCCGTACCGAGACGCTCCGCGTGATCGACGTGCTCGAGACGCCGTCCGGCGGCCGGATCCTCGACTTCGGGCAGAACCTCGTCGGGCGTCTCCGCATCCGCATCCGCGGAGAGGTCGGATCGCGTGTCGTCGTCCGCCACGCCGAGGTGCTCGAAGACGGCGAGCTCGCGCTGCGTCCGCTGCGCAATGCCGCGGCGACGGCGACGTTCGATCTGTCCGGCGGCGACGACGTGCTCGAATCGCGTTTCTCGTTCTACGGATTCCGCTACGCGCAGCTCACGGGTGCCGACGTGTCCCCCGACGACGTCGAGGCCGTCGTGCTGCATTCGGACATGAGGCGCACCGGTTGGTTCGACGCCTCCGATCCCCTGCTCGCACGCCTGCACGAGAACGTGCTGTGGGGCATGCGCGGCAACTTCCTCTCGATCCCGACCGACTGCCCGCAGCGCGACGAGAGGCTCGGCTGGACGGGTGACATCCAGGTGTTCGCTCCGACGGCGAGCTTCCTCTTCGACTGCGACGGCTTCCTCACGTCGTGGCTGCGCGATCTCTCGTTCGAGCAGGGCAGGGCCGGCGGTGCGGTGCCGCTCGTCGTCCCCGCTGCCCTCCCCGGATTCGGTGCGGCCGGAGGCGCGACCCCCGCTGCCTGGGGCGACGCGGCGACGGTCGTGCCCCATGTGCTCTTCGAGCGGTACGGCGACGTCGCGGTGCTCGCCGCGCAGTACACGAGCATGCGGGACTGGGTGGACACCGTGCTGCGCGATGCCGGCGACGACGGCCTGTGGGCCGGACGGATGCAACTGGGCGACTGGCTCGACCCGGCGGCGCCCGCCGACAAGCCGGGCCAGGCCAGGGTCGACTCCGACATCGTCGCGAGCGCGTATCTCGCGCGCTCGCTGCGCCTCGTCGCCGAGGCCGCCGCGCTCCTCGGGCACGACGATGACGCGCAGCGCTACGGAGCCCTCGCCGAGCGCTCCCGCGCCGCGTTCGCCGCCGAGTACATCACGCCGGCCGGGCGCATGATGAGCGATGCCGTCACCGCCTATGCGCTGGCGCTGGAGTTCGATCTGGCGACCGATGCGCGGCAGCGAGGTGCGCTCGGCGACCGGCTCGCCGCGCTCGTGCGCGAGGGCGGCTACCGCATCGCCACGGGGTTCGTGGGAACCCCCTGGTCGCCGATGCGCTGACGAACGCCGGGCATCCGGCCGCTGCCGAGCGGCTGCTGCTGCAGACCGAATGCCCGTCGTGGCTGTACCCGGTCACGCAGGGGGCCACGACCGTCTGGGAGCGCTGGGACTCGCTCCTGCCGGACGGATCGGTGAATCCGGGGGAGATGACCTCGTTCAACCACTACGCGCTCGGCGCTGTCGCGGACTGGCTGCACCGCACGGTGGCAGGGCTCGCCGCGGCCGAACCGGGGTATCGGCGTCTGCGCATCGCCCCGCGCCCGCTGACGGCGCTGAGTTACGCCTCCGCCCGTCATGAGACGCCGTACGGCACCGCGTCCGTCGCCTGGCGTCGTGAGGGCGACGAGATCGTGGTGACCGCGACCGTGCCGCCGAACACCACGGCGGAGGTGTCGGTGCCCGGTGCTCCCCCGTCCGTGGGAGCGGGCACGCACGAGTGGCGGTACCTCGCGCCGACCGAGCCTCCGCGCCCGTCGCTCGCGGGACTCGAGGCCTCGCTCGCCGACGTGATCGACGACCCGCGCGCCTACCGCGCCCTGCTCGACACCCTCGCGGATGCTGCCCCGGACCGCGTCGACGCCGTGCGCACCGGCACCGTCTGGGGCGCGGGGCGTCCGGTCTCGACCGCCCTCATGTTCACGCCTCCGGAGGTGCTCGCCCGCGTGGACGACGCCATCCGCTCCGCCACCGCCTGACCAGAAGGAACCCGATGTTCGACCGACGCTCCACGTTCGGAGAAGCCCTCGACCACCCCGGCGCGCGCGCCGTCCTGGAACGCCTCATGCCGGGCATCGCCGCCTCGCCCATGGCGCTGCAGTTCCGTGACGGACGCCTCGGCGCCCTCGTCGCGCTCGTGCCGGCACTCGAGGAGCAGGAGGCGCGCGATCGGCTGTGGGCCGAGCTGGCCGACATCGGCGACGACGTGCAGCGCGCGCCGTACGCCCCCACGATCGCGGCCGATCCCGGGTACGAGACGGATGCCGTGGCCCGCGGCTCCGCGACCGTGACGCTGCCGGCATCCGTCTCCCTGTGGGGTCCGCTGGAGATCGTCATCGACGGTCCGACGCACGGCAATCCGTTCGTCGACGTCGAGCTCGGCGCGGTGTTCACCCGCGACGGCGAGGAGCGGCGGGTCGGCGGCTTCTACGACGGAGACGGTCGATACGCCATCCGGGCGCTCGCCGACGCCGAGGGCGTGTGGACGTTCGAGACGCACTCGACGGCACGCTCCCTCGACGGGCTCACGGGCACGGTCGTGGTGGGTCCGCCCGCCGAGGACGCGCACGGTCCTGTGCGCGTCGACGGCTTCCATTTCCGGCACGCGGACGGCACGCGCCATCGGCCGCTGGGCACGACGGCGTACGCGTGGACGCACCAGCCGGAGGAGCTGCAGGAGCAGACCCTGGCGACGCTCGCCGAGGCGCCGTTCACGAAGATGCGCATGTGCGTGTTCCCCAAGTCGTACCTGTACAACGCGAACGAGCCGGCCGACTTCCCGTTCCCCGGTTCGATCGACGACGGCTTCGACCTGGAGCGCTTCGACCCCGCACACTTCCGCCGCCTGGAGCGCCGCATCCAGCAGCTCGCCGCGCTCGGCATCGAAGCCGACCTCATCCTCTTCCACGCCTACGACCGGTGGGGCTTCGCCGACCTCGGTCCCGCCGTCGACGAGCGCTACCTCCGGTACGTGGTGCGGCGTCTCTCCGGCTTCGCCAACGTGTGGTGGTCGATGGCCAACGAGTACGACCTGCTGTGGGCCAAGGACACCGCGGACTGGGAGCGTCTGGCCGCCGTGGTCGGCGAGGAGGACGCCTTCGGGCACCTCAACTCGATTCACAACTGCCGCCCCTTCTACGACTACTCGGCACCCTGGATCACGCACGTCAGCGTGCAGCGGGTGGATGTCTACCGCACGGCGGAGAACACCGACGAGTGGCGCGAGCGGTGGGGCAAGCCCGTCGTGATCGACGAGTGCGCCTATGAGGGCGACATCGACCAGGGCTGGGGCAACATCACCGGGGAGGAGATGGTGCGCCGGTTCTGGGAGGGTGCCGTGCGCGGCGGCTACGTCGGTCACGGCGAGACCTACCTGCCGTCGGCGCTCGGGCGCGACGACGAGACGCTGTGGTGGTCGAAGGGCGGCGAGCTGCACGGCACCTCACCCGAGCGCATCGGGTTCCTCGAGCGGCTGCTCGCGGAAGCGCCCGAGGGCGTGTGGGATCCGCTGCCCGGCGACTGGGACGTCCCGTGGGGCGGTGTCGCCGGCGAGGTGCTCGTGGGCTACTTCGGGTTCAACCGACCGCGGTTCCGCAACGTCGTCGTCGGCGAGGGCAGCTGGGTGATCGACGTCATCGACACCTGGAACATGACGGTCGAACGCGTGCCCGGCGAGTTCGGGGCGGGTCCCGTGCGGGTCGAGCTCCCCGGGCGCGAGTACATGGCCGTGCGCCTGACGCGCGCCGACGGACGGACACGACGGATCGAAGGCGAAGGATGAACGACACTCTCACCGGCAGCGGATCGCCGCGACTCCGCGGGAAGACCGCGCTCATCACCGGCGCGGGCGCCGGCATCGGACGGGCCGTCGCGGAACGGTACGCCGCCGAGGGCGCCCGCGTGATCATCGCGGATCGCGACGCCGAGGCCGCCGCCTCCGTCGCGGCCGCCATCGGTGCTGCCGCCCGCCCCGAGGTCATCGACATCTCCGACGAAGCCTCCGTGGAGTCCGGCTTCGCCGCGGCGGTCGCGGCGGGGTGGTCGCCGGACGTCGTCGTCGCGAACGCCGGCGTGCAGCTCTTCGGACAGGATGCGAGGGCGGGTGAGCTCGACCTCGATGTGTGGCGCCGCACGATCGACATCAATCTCACCGGGACCTTCCTGACCGTCAAGCACGCGGTGAGAGCGATGCTCTCCTCCGGCGGCGGATCGATCATCCTCACCGGGAGCCCGACCGGTCTGAACGGCGAGGGACAGGACTTCACGGCGTACTCCGCATCGAAGGCCGGCATCCACGGGCTCGCCCGCACCGTCGCCGCCGCGTACGCCGCGTCGGGGATCCGGGTCAACACCGTCGTGCCGGCGTACACCGAGACCGGGCTCGTCTCCGCGATCTCCGACGATCCCGATTCCCGGGCCGCGATCATCGGTCGCATCCCGCTCGGTCGCGCCGGCAGCCCGAAGGACATCGAGGGGATCATGGTGTTCCTCGCGAGCGACGACGCCGCGTTCGCGACCGGCTCGCTGTTCGCGGTCGACGGCGGGATGACATCTCTCTGATTTCCTGAGTGAACTACTTGCTTTCCTGACGACATCAAATAAGCTGTGACGCATCGTCAGGGCCTGTTGTTCGAAGGAGAATCCATGTCCCGTTTCGCCGACCACCGCTCCGCGCTCCGCCAGCCTCCCATCGAGTACCGCCCGGAGCTCCGCTGGTGGCTCGCGGAGGGGCACCACACCGATCAGACGCTGCGCTCGGAGATCGAGACCGCGCACCGGTTCGGCTTCGGGGGCATGGAGTTCCTCGCCATGGACGAGGAGATGATCGACCACGGCCGGTATGGCTGGGGCGCCGAGGAGTGGGTGCACGACTCGGCCATCGTCGTCGAGGAGACGACCGCTCGGGGCATGTCGGTGAGCTTCACGTCGGGCACGAACTGGTCGAACGCGAACCTGCCGACGATCGACCCGGACCATCCGTCGGCCGCGCAGGAGCTCGACGTCGTCACGATCGACGTGAGGCGCGGAGCACCCGCCGCCGGCGCTCTGCCGCGGATCGACCTCGACGCGAACCGGGGCGATTCACTGCTCCCGGGCCACCGCGTCGCACCGAAGACCCAGCGGCTGGAGGCCGTGGTCGCCGCGGTGCTCACCGGCGACGGCGTGATCGATTCGTCCTCCGTGCTCGATCTGTCCGAGCGCGTCGACGGAGAGAGTCTCGACTGGGAGCCCGCCGATGACCGGGACTGGCGGATCTTCGTCTTCTGGGCCCACGGGACGGGCCAGACAGCGGCGCCTTCCGCCACCGTCAACTACACCGTCAACTACCTGGAGCGGGCGGGCGTCGACGCGGTGATCGACTACTGGTCCGAGGTCGTCCTCACCGCGGAGCTGCGCGAGCAGATCGCACGGAATCCGCGCGCGCAGATGTACATGGACTCCCTGGAGCTGACCATCTGGGGTGCGGGCGGCATGTTCTGGGGCCAGAGCATCCGCGACGAGTTCCGCCGGCGCCGCGGCTACGACATCGTGCCGTGGCTGCCGTTCCTCATCCGCGAGATCCGCATGATGGCAGCCGCGACCACGTATCACTACGACGCGGAGAGCGCGCAGCAGCCCGAGGTGGAGAAGGTGCGCCACGACTACGCGCAGACCCTCACCGACCTCTACATCGAGAACATGCTCGAGCCGTTCGCCGCGTTCCTGCACGAGAACGGGATCACGCTGCGCGCGGAGATCAGCTACGGACTGCCCTTCGAGCTCACCCGCCCCGGGCCCGCCGTGGACGGCATCGAGACCGAGTCCCTCGAGTTCGGATCGCAGATCGACGCATACCGGCTGCTCGCCGGACCCGCGCACCTCTTCGGCAAGCAGTACTCGTCCGAGACCGGGGCGACGACTCGCAACCACATGCTCGACCACCGGTTCTTCGACCAGATCATCCGCACCCAGCTCGCCGCCGGGGTGACGCGAACCGTGCTGCACGGCTGGGCCAGCACCGTCGGCGCCGAAGGGGCGACCCAGTGGCCGGGGCACGAGGGCATGTGGCCGATGTTCTCGGAGCGGTTCGATACGCGCCAGCCCGCGTCGGAGTTCTACCCGCTCTGGAACGACGCGATCGGGCGCTACCAGTACCTGCTCCGCCAGGGACGGCCGCGCATCGATGTCGGCATCCTCCGCACGGACCACTTCGTCGACAACCTGTCTGGCCTGGTCTTCGTCGAGGGGGACGGCACGCGGGTCCCCGACGAGGTCGCCTACGGCCGGTGGTGGATGCGCAACCGCGAGAACCACTGGTGGCAGGACCTCGGGATGCAGGATGCCGGCTGGTCCTACGAGTTCTTCGACGCCTCCCTCCTCCTGCACGACGATGTCTCGTTCGGAGAAGGCGTCGTGCAGCCCGACGGCCCGGGGTACCAGGCACTCATCGTCTACCAGGAGGCGCTCGACCCCGACGCGGCCGCCCTGCTGCTCGATCGGGCGCGCGCCGGTCTGCGCGTGCTCATCGTAAACGGCGCGCGGGAGCTGAAGCTCCTCCTCACCGGCGATTACACGACACACGAGCGGGCCGCATCGCGCACCCCGGGACGGGACGGTCGCGACGCGGAGCTCGCCGCGACGCTCACCGCCCTCCGCGCCCTCCCCTCTGTGCGAGAGATCGACGATCCGGCGCAGACCATTCAGGCGCTCCGCGACCTCGGCGTGATCGGCCGCGCCGAGTTCACCGCCGAGAACCGGGCCGTGCTGACCTACCTGCGCGAGGACGGAGATCTGCTGCACCTGTTCGCGTACCACTTCCTCTACGAGACGGGCGCCGAGACCACGGTCGAGGTCGCGCTGCCGGCGGGCGCGGTCCATCGTATCGACGCGAACACGGGCGAGGCCCTGCCGCATCAGGGCACGCGTCAGGCGGGCGATCGCACGATCGTCACGATCACGCTCGCGCCGGGAGAGTCGGCGCTGTTCACGCTGGACCGGGGTTCAGCGGGGCAGGATTCCGTTCCGGCGCGCGCGACCACGGTGGCGGACATCGCCGAATGGGGCATCGCCGTCGAGAGCTGGGACGCCGGCGAGGACATCACGATCGTCGAGGACCGCGGACTCGGGTACGTGACCCGCGAGGTCAAGCCCACCACCGCCGTCACCCGCATCGAGAGCGCCGCCACCGCGCTTCGCCCGTGGAAGGACCTCCCCGACATCGGACCCGAGGTCTCGGGCGTCGGAGAGTACCGCGCCGTCTTCACGGTCGACGCCGCGGATGCCGCGGACGGCCGGCTGCTCCTCGACCTCGGATCGACGTCCGGCGGGCTCGGCTCGGTACGGATCAACGACGGGGCTGCGCGCGGCTTCGACACCTCGCATCCGGTCGTCGACATCACTTCCGACGTGCGTCCGGGGACCAACGAGGTCGTGGTGCGCGTCGCGAGCTCGCTCAACAACCGGCTCCGTGCGCGCGGCTACTATGAGCAGATCGCCGACGTGGCGCTGCAGTTCTCAGGCCGCGCGGGGACTCACGAGACGATCGTGCGGGACTACGGCCTGCTCGGCCCGGTGACTGTGAAGCGGATGCGGTGAAGGAGAAGGAAAGATGACGTCGAGGGCCGACATCTCCCCGGTCTTCGACCAGGACCCGCTCGATCTGCGGCTGACCGTCGCCTCGATCATCCACTGGGCGGACAGCCGCGAGGTGCGGGAGGAGACGATGCAGCGCATCCGATTCCCCCTCGACGACATGCCCATGTTCCTGGTCGTCAACCAGCTCACCTACCGCGGCGCCCTGCGCCCCACGGATCTCGCCTCCACCCTCGGCACCGGCAGGGCCAACATGAGCAAGATCGTGCGGCGACTCGAAGACGCGGGCCTCGTCACCCGCATCGCCTCGGAGATCGACGAGCGCAGCATCCTCATCGCCTTGACCGCCGAGGGGCGCGAGATCGGCGAGCGCATCGTCGCCAACGCGGACCGGCACTACCGTGCGGTCACCGAAGGCTGGAGCGCCGAGGATGTCTCGCAGCTGCAGCGCCTCCTCGGACGGTTCGCTCGTCAGGCCATGCTCGAGCTCGCGTCGCGTTCGCCCGCGCTGTCGGCGCCGCGCTGACCCGGCCTCACCACGTCGCCACCTCGGCGTCGACGGTCTCGCTCATCCCTTCAGGCCGGAGTGCGCGAGACCCTCGACGAACTGCTTCTGCGCGATGATGAACACGATGAGCATCGGCACGACCGTCATGGTGGCGGCGGCGAGCTGCGTGTTCCACATCTCGCCGCCGTAGGCGTCGGCGTAGCGGGTGAGCGCCTGCGGCAGGGTGAAGAGCTCGGGCGAGGTGAGGTACACGGTCGGCTCGAGGTACAGGTTCCACGAGGCGAGGAACGTGAGGATGGCGACCGCCGACAGCGCCGGCTTGGCGAGCGGCATGCTGATCCGCCACCAGATGCCGACCCGGCCGAGGCCGTCCAGGCGCGCCGCCTCCTCGAGCTCGCCGGGGAGCGCGATGAAGAACTGACGCATGACGAAGGTCGCCAGCACGCAGGGCGCGGCGAGCGCCGTGACCAGGATGAGCGGCCAGTGCGTGTTCACCAGCCCCGCCTGCGTGAACATCTGGAACAGCGGGACGATGGTCACCTCGCTCGGCACGAGCAGGCCGATGAGCACGACGAAGAACAGCACGTTGCGCCCGCGGAAGGGGATCCGCGCGAACGCGTATCCGGCGAGGCTCGCGACCAGCATCGTCACGAGCGTGACCACGACGGCGATGTAGACGCTGTTGAAGTACTGACGCGCGAACGGCTGGAACGTGAACGCCTCCGCGTAGGCGGCGAGCGTCGGGGAGTCCGTGAAGATCGTCGGCGGAGACTGGAAGATCTCGTTCAACGGCTTGAGCGACGAGGCGATCATCCACACGGTCGGGACGACGAAGGGGATGGCGAGCACCGACAGCGCGACGATGAGGATGACGCGGCGCAGGACGTGGCCCGCGCGGCGCTGCCTGTGGGAGACGAGATCAGTCTTCATAGAACACCCACTTCTTGCGGAGCTGCCACTGCAGGAGCGTCAGCAGCATCACGAACGTCAGCAGCATGAGCGCGAGAGTCGACCCGTAGCCGATGTTGTTGAACTCGAATGCCTGCTGGAAGACGTAGTAGACCAGGACGGTCGTGGACAGACCCGGCCCACCGCCGGTGAGGACGGCGATCTGCGCGAAGGCCTGCAGCGCCCCGACGATCGTGATGATCGCGGTGAGCAGCACCGTCGGCGAGATGAGCGGGAGCGTGATGCGGAAGAAGATGGTGGCGCTGCCGGCCCCGTCGATGCGGGCGGCCTCGTGCAGCTCGCTCGGCACCCCCTGGAGGGCGGAGAGGAACAGCACCATGTTGATCCCCACGCTGCGGACCACCTGCGAGACGATCACGGCGATCATGGCCGTGTCGCCGCTCTGCAGCCAGTTCGGGCCGTCGATGCCGATGACGGAGAGGGCGCCGTTGATGCCTCCGTTGTCCTGCAGGAGGAATCCCCAGACCAGCGTCCAGGCGACGACCGACACGACGACCGGCGAGAAGAACAGCGTGCGGAAGAAGGTCACGCCGCGGAATCGGCGGTTGAGCATCACGGCGAGTCCCAGGCCGAGAGCGATGTTCAGGACGACGATGCCGCCGGAGAAGACCACCGTCGCGAGCAGGACGGACGGCAGCTGGGGGTCGGTCAGCAGGTCGGCGTAGTTGTCGCCGCCCACGAACTCGAGGCGACCGCTGAAGATGTTCCAGTCGTTGAGGCTGTACCAGACGGCGAGTCCGACGGGCACCAGCACGAACAGCACGACGCCGATGAGCTGCGGCGTGATGAACAGGTAGCCCGCGAGCTGGTCGCGGCGCGACGCCGACCAGAACCGTCGTCTGGACGGTGCGGCGGGGGGCCGGGAGGCGCCGGCGGGCGCCTCCCGGGTTTCCACGGTGGTGACGGTCATCTCAGTTCGCGAGCACGGGCTGGATCGCCTCGCACACCTCTCCGAGCACCGCCTCGACGTCGGCATCCGCGACCCACATCGCATCGAAGGCCGCCTTGCCCTTCTGCGCGATCTCCGCCGGGTTGGTGTGGTTGGGCAGCGTCACGGAGTCCGGCACCTGGTCGACGACGACGGTCTGGAGCTGCTCCGCCGTGAGCTTGGCGTTGTTCTCGGCGAGCTTCTCGCCCGTGAGCAGCGACGCACGGGGCGGCGGGAAGTACTGGGCCAGCAGCGCGGCGTTCTCCGGGTCGGTCAGGAAGGCGAGGAAGTCGGTGGCCTCCTGGGTGTGCGCGCTCGAGGAGAGCACGCCGACACCGGCCTGGCCGATCACCGAGTAGTCGCCCTCGGGCCCAGCGGGCAGCGGGATGACGTCGTAGGCGAACGTCCCGTCGAGCAGCGACGCGCGCGACACCTGCGCCACCGTGAAGGCGGCGTCGCCGGCGAAGAAGTCGGCGGCCACCCCCGGGCCCGGCATGGACTTGTCGACGAAGGCGGCGTCGTGGAGGAACTGGAACGCGTCGACCATCTCCGGGCTGTCGAAGGTGCAGGTCGCGCCGTCGTCGGACCATGCCGAGGCTCCCCAGCCCGTCCAGACCGTGGCGAGGGTGTTCCACGACGAGTAGTCGAAGTCGCGGATGACGAAGCCGGCCTTGCCGGTGGCGGCGTTGACCGCGGCGCCGATCGTCGAGATGTCCTCCCAAGTCGGATCCTCCGCGGGGAGCGTCTGGCCCGCCAGCGTCAGGAGGTCGGTGTTGACGTACAGCGCGAAGGGCGAGTTCGAGAACGGGTACGCGTAGAGCTCGTCATCGACGGAGAACTCCGCGGTGACGCTGCCCAGGAGGTCGTCGTAGTCCCAGCCCTTCGTCGCCTCGAGCTCGTCGGTGAGCGGGACGAGGGCATCCGCCGCGATGAGGTCCTTCGACAGGTCTCCCATCCAGGCGAGGTCGGGGGCGTTGCCGCCGGCGATCTGCGTGGTGAGCGTCGTGTTGTAATCGGCGAACGGAAGGCTCTCGAAGGTGATCGAGCCGATCTCCGGGTGATCGGCCTTGTACGCGTCGGCGATCGAGTCGAACAGCGCGAGCTGGTCCTCGTTCGAGGTCCACACGCTCATCCGCAGATCGACGCTGCCGGGTGCGGCCTCGGTCTCGACGGGCTCCGGCGCAGCAGCCGCGCAGCCCGCGGTCACGAGACCGATCGATACCGTCAGCGCCGCGGCGCCGAACAGCTTCTTTGCTGTGTTCATGTCGTTTCCTTCTTCTAGTAGCCGATGATCTCGGGCCAGTGGATCTCCACGCCGACCTCGCCGAGGCGGGACTGGAGCTGTGCGGTGAGCGCAGCCTCGGCCGCGACGTCGTGGGGGCGGTGTCCCTGCTCGAGGCAGAAGCCGGCGAGCTCGCCGGCCGATTCGCCGATGTTCCATTCGACGGGGTGCAGACGGTACGCGCCGTTGGTGATGTGCGTGGTGCCGATGTTCTTCGCCGCGGCGAGCAGGTTCTTCGTCCGCACGGGGATGAGCGCGCCGAGCGGGATCTCGAACGGAGCGCACTCGACGTCGATGTAGTTGTCGCCGGCCGTCGACGGGTGCAGATCGATGCGGTACATGCCCACCCCGACCGTGTCGTCGAAGGTCGCCGGTCCCCCATGTCCGCGGTGCGCGACGGAGATGTCCTGCTCGACCACGGTCCGCAGCGCCCGGATGCGGCGGGACTCGCGGATGTACGGCGCCTGGGCGAAACCGTCGTCGCTGCCGATGACATCACCGCGCAGTCGGAGCCCGGGCCAGCCGTATCCGCCGTCGGGGCGCGGCGCCTCGGTCTGCAGCCAGTGGAAGTAGGCCAGCGACTGGGCCTTGGCCGCCGCGAGGTGGGACTCGCGGTCAGTGCTGTCGATGATGGACCCGCCGACGTAGTCGAGCTGCGGCCAGTTCGCCAGCACGATGTCGCTCGGAGCGAAGCCCTCGCGGAAGGTCTGCCGCGCAGCGATCCGACGGAACTGCCACAGATCGGTGTCGCCGGCGTCGACGCGCGGGTCGCCGGAGCGATCGAGGGCGGGGTTGACGTCGAGCGTGCGCTCCTCCGGCTCCAGCGTGCGCGGGTTCGGCGCGGTGAACGACAGCATCGGCGCACCCCAGAAGGGCAGTTCGAGCTGCTTCCATTCGTCGTAGTCGACGGGGCGCGGGATCGTGTGGTCGCCGTCGACGTGGTCGAAGACGAAGCACCAGGCGATCGACTGCACGTTCTCGGGATCGGCCACCGCCGCCGCGCTCGGCTCGCCCGTCTCGGAGCGGGCCTCGGCGCCGACGACGTACGCGGTTCCGGTCAGCGGCAGCAGGTCTCCGGTCTCGGTGGCGTCCAGCACGAACGACGCCTCGATGACGGTGCGGATGCCGGTGCGCCCGTGCTCGACCGTGACCGAGCGCACCACGTCGTCGACGACCGCCGCCTCGACCGGTTTGGCCGGCTGCAGGACGACGAGCTGCCCGTTGGACCGGTACGGCGCCAGCAGCTGGTCGATGACCGCGACCGCGACCCGGGGCTCGTGGCAGAGGCGACTCACGCGCCCGCGCCCCGGATTCAGCGTCCGGTCGGCGCGCGCCTCCTCGGAGAGGGGGTAGTGGTCGCGGTAGTAGCGGCGGATGCCGTCGCGCAGGGCGCGGTAGCGAGCGGTCACGCCGAACTGCTCGACCCAGATGTGCTCGTCGGGCGGCACGGCCTGCGAGGTGAGCTGTCCGCCGAGCCAGGTGTACTCCTCGGTGAGCACGACACGATGGCCGCGCTCCAGCACGGCGAGGGCGGCGGCGACGCCGCCGAGTCCGCCGCCGATGACGGCGACGTCGGTGGTGAGATTCACTGCGCGCGCCGTTCGACGAGGGTGGCGCCGAACTCGACCTCGGCACTCAGCAGGCGCTGCGTGTCGAGCTGGGGCCAGTCCTCCTCCGCCGAGCTCGAGACGAGCTGCTGCAGCAGGGCGAGGGCTTCGACCGCGACCTGCTCGCGCGGCACATGGAACCCGGTGAGCGCGTGGTCGCCGACCCGGTGTCCGCGCACCTCGGCGAGGGACGCGACAGAGAGGTCGCCGGGAGCGCTGATGCCCGACTTCGACAGGGTGTGGATCACGTCTTCCGCGAGGAACGAGTCCTCCGCGAACACGACGGTCGCCGCGCCGACCGCGTCGACGACGGCGGCGAGATCGGCCTCGCGGAGGTAGTCGAACTGCAGCACCCCCGCGGCATCCGCCGCACGGACGGCTGCCATGCGGTCGTCCGCCGCCGGGCTCGTGAGGTCGTGGTGCACGTACACGGCGCGCTCGTGCCCGAGCTGCGCCGCACGCTCGATCAGCGCGGTGGTCGGGGTGACGTAGTCGAGTCCGACGTAGGGCACCTTGGCCGCTGTCTCATCGCGTCGACCGACCGCGACGAAGGGGAACTGCTCATCGACGAGGCGGGCCAGGTCGTCGCCGTCCATCCGTTGTCCCAGCAGGATGCAGCCGTCGGCCAGCCGCAGGCGCGTGTTCTTGTGGAAGAGCCGCCGCGAGCCGTCCTCGACCGGAGAGCTCGTGAAGAACAGGAGGTCGCAGCCGGCGCGCTCGGCCGCACGTTCGATGCCGTTGAGGAGCGGCCCGTAGAAGTCCATGCTCTCCGGGGAGAGCGCCGCCTCGTAGGTGAAGACGCCGATGATCTGGTTGTCGAGACCGGCGAGTCGGCGGGCCGCGGGATCGGCGACGTACGTGGACTGCTCGATCGCCTGCCTGACCCGCGCTCGGGTCGCCTCGGGGATGCGGACGCTCGCTCCGTCGCGGTCGTTGAGCACCATCGACACGGTGCTCTGACTCACCCCGGCGATCTCCGCGATCTCGCGTTGCGTCACCTTGCTTGGCTTCGATGCCATCCTGACTCCTGACCGAGTGATAATTCGTATTTGCAGGACGCTAATACGTATCTGCAACTTTTGCAAATTCTCTTGACAACGCTCGGAGGCACTCCTCAGGATGGGGAAACCGAATCTGCTGATACGCATGAGCAGATTCCTCCCCGACCGACAGCAGGAGTGACGATGACGTCAGCACCAGACCCCCGCACGCCCGGCCTCAGCCGCCGGGGTTTCCTCAAGGCCACGATCGTCGCGGGCGTCGTGCTCGTCGCGGAGGCGAGTCCCGTGACGGCGCACGCGGCCGCCGGCGACGTCACGCTGTCCGCGACCGGCATCAGCGTGCTGGCCAGCGTCGGCGGTCGCATCGCGATCCGCGACGCGAGCGGCGTGATCCGCACGCAGGGCTCGAAGTTCCAGGTGAAGGATCGGCTCAGCGGCATCCATGTCTCCGTCGGAGGCACCCCGAGCCTGGTCACCGCCCCCGACGGCGCCCCGGCGATCCGCATGGACTACACGTTCGACGCCGCGGCCGGACCGACGACCGTCGTCGGACTGATCACCCTGTCGACCAACCATGCCCACCTCGAATGGGAGGTGCAGGGCGACGCGACGCTCGTCCCGGACGGCTTCCTCTTCAGCCGCGCGATCCTCGCCTCGACGGCGCCGGACGACTTCGTCGCGGTCACCGAATGGGTGCGCGACGACCGTGGCGGCATCCCGTACGAGGACACGGCCGGCATCGCCCACGTCTCCACCTGGGGCGCCCTGCACGGCATGTTCCTCCTGGAACGCTCGCGCCAGGCGTGGACCAACACGACCTGGGTGCACTCCCCCGGCACCGCGCTGACCGGAGGCGGCTATCTGAGCCAGGCCGACTTCTTCTTCAGCGAGACCCGCCCGTCCGCGACGGCGACGATCGGCCGCGGCGACGAGCTCGGCATCGAACTGCGCACCGATCAGCCGTTCAACATCTGGGAAGGCGGCCAGACCGCATCGTTGACGGCCCTCGTCGCCAACGGCGGAACCACGGCCAAGAACGTGCAGCTGTCCTGGTGGGTGCGCGACTTCGACGGCACCGAGCTCGCCACCAGCACGGTGACCGTGCCGGTGAGCGCCGCCGGTACGGCCGAGCACACGTTCACCCTCACCGTTCCCTCGCAGGGGATCGCCCTTGCGGAAGTGACGGCGAGCGCGGGGACGGATGCCGCGTTCGCCCGCACCAACATCGCCGCGCTCCCTCCGCGCAGTCTCGATCCGAGCGCGGCGAGCATGTTCGGGATGGCGAACTATCCCTGGCTGCTGCGCCCCTCCGCTCCCGCCGTCCTCGACCTCTGGCAGCGCGTCGGGGTCAGCCGGGTGCGGATCTCCTACGCCGGAGGCCCCGGCCTGCCGCCGGCGGACTTCGACGCACGGGGCATGCTTCACAACATCGAGCTGCAGCCCTCGCTGGAGGTCACCGACGCGGCCGCCGCCGACTGGGCGGTCGCCAATGTGACCACGGCGATCGCCGCCGGTGCCGAGTATTTCGAGGTCGGCAACGAGCTGAACCGGCCCTTCAACACGGGTGATGCCGCGCAGGCCTACATCGACAAGGCGCTCCGCCCCGTCGTCGATCGGGTCGCGGCGACCGGCTCATCGATCAAGATCATGAACAACGGCCTCGCGGGGATGGACAAGCCCTGGGTGGAGAACTTCATCGCCGGGGGCGGCTGGGACCTCATCGACGCCTTCGCATACCACCCCGGCCGCGGCAACTTCACCCCCGATTACATCCCGGACGGCGACGACTGGGAGGAGTCGAGCAACGGCACCTACTGGAACTTCGCCGGCGGCCTGAAGCAGCTGAAGGCGCTGATGGACGTGCACGGCGAGAAGGAGATCTGGCTCACCGAGGCGTATGCGTGCACACGGCCGAACGGCTGGTGGAACGACACCTATCGGCACGCCGCCGAGAACGTGTTCCTCACACTCGCGCTCGCGAAGGCCGAAGGCATCCGCAACGTGTGCTGGTACCAGTTCCACGACAGCGTGCTGGGAAATCCTCAGGTCGCCGACCCCGAGAACGTCGAGTACCACTACGGCCTCATGAACCGCGACCTCAGCGCGAAGCCGTCGCTCCTGGCCTATGCGCACGCCGCGAAGACGCTCGACGGGGCGACCTTCCTGGGGAAGCTCGACCTCGGCGTCGTGAACGCCAAGGGTCTGCTGTTCGACACGCCCCTGGGGCATGCCGCCGTACTGTGGAGCCGCGCCGACGGCTACCTCCTCAACACGGATCACGATCCCGCCGACTGGCACTTCGCCGCGCCCGAGGTCTGGGTCGACCCCTGGCCGACGAAGACGACCCTCACGCTGCCGGCATCCGGCGGCACCGCGTACCAGCTCGATGCGATCGGACAGCGGTCCGATCTCGCGGTCGCCTCCGGCACGGTCGACGTCGTGATCGACGGCGCGCCGCGGGTGTTCTACGGGCTCGACCTCGTGGTCGGCTGATCAGAGCCGGGCCGGGCCGACGAATCAGAGCTCGACGGGCACCGGGGGCTCGTCTTCGGCTTGCTCGGGATGCCGGGCGAGATTCACGATTCCGGCGACGAGTCCTCCCCATACCGTGACCATGGCGATGACCATGAAGACGATGGCTGTCGTTGTCATGCGACCGCTCCCTTCTCGTCGGCCTTCTGGATCTGCACGGCACCCGTCTCGGGATCGGGGTCGTAGTGTTCGTCGACGAGGAAGTCGTCGTACTCCGGGTCATCCTTGGCATGGGAGCGCCCGCTCCACGGCAGGAGCGACAGCAGGAACGCCAAGATCACGAGGGCGATCACCATGCCCCAGCCGAACACGGCCAGGAACCAGGCCGGGTAGCCGCTGTAGGGCTCGGAGATCTTCGAGATGAGCTCGGTGACCAGCAGGTAGCCGAGCACGATCGGGGCGAGCGCGCCGATCGCGATCTTCCAGATCATGCCGACCGTGAAGCTGGAGCGCCGGTTGAGGTGCTCCTGCAGCGCCGGGAGCTTGTGCAGCACCCAGGCCACGACGACGACCGCGACGAGCGCGACCGCCGAGCGGGATCGAGACCGTGAGCGTGGTGCGGATGCGGCTCCAGCCCAGCTTGTCCTGAAGGGCTGCCACGATCACCTCGAGGATCGAGATGAGCGATGTGATCCCTGCGAAGACCATGGCGCCGAAGAAGAGCACGCCGATGATCGAGCCGCCGGCGGCCTTCGACACGATGGCCGGGAAGGCGACGAAGGCGAGACCGATTCCGGAGGTGGCGACGCCCGCCACCTCCGTGCCCTGCGCCTGCGCCATGAATCCGAGGGCGGCGAAGACGCCGATGCCCGCGCCGCCGCCGCCGTCAGCCCAGGTCGCGTATCGACGACCGCGTGACGACCGGCATGGGAATCAGCACCGCGCCCAGGGGGAGCTCTCCGAGCAGCATCTCGACGGCAGTGCGCCCCATCACGTCGTAGGGGAGCCGCGCGGTCGTCAGGCCCGGCCGCTGGAAGCTCGCCAGCTCTTCGTCGTCGAACGACGCGACGGAGATGTCGTCCGGGACCTTCAGTCCGCGCTCCGCGATCGCCTGGTACGTGCCGAACGCCACGCCGTCGTTGCCGGCCAGGATCGCCGTGAGATCGGGATGGGCGTCGAGCATCTCCAGCGTGCGGGTGTAGCCGATATCGGGATTCCACTCCGGAACATCGACGATGAACGGCTGAACCCCCGCCTCGGCGAAGGCGGCGCGGATCCCGTCGAAGCGCGGCCCGATCGTGACCGAGTGCCGCGGAGACGAGACTGCGCGGGGATTGTTGCCGATCACCCCGACGCGGCGGTGTCCGGCTTCGGTGAGCAGATGCGCCATCGCGTGCCCGGCGGTGCGCTCGTCCGGCAGCACGGAGGGGTGCCCGGTGGTCGACGTCCCGTTCACGATCACGACCGGGACGTCGTGCGGCGTCTGCGGAACCTCGATCATGCGGGCGCCGAGGAGCCCGATCAGGATGCCGTCGACGCGGCGGTCGATCATCGCCTGGATCTCGTCGGAGATGGTCGCGTCGTCGCCCTCCGTCTCGGCGATGAGCACAGTGTGGCCGTGCTCCTTCGCCGCCGAGAGCAGGCCGCGGATCATCTCGGACGCGTAGCGGGTCACCGTGATCTGATCGGAGATGAAGCCGAGCGTCTTCGTCTTCCCGAGTCGAAGGCTCTGCGCCGCCGGGTTCGGCCGATAGCCGAGTTCCTCTGCGGCGGCCCTGACCCGTCGGGCGGCATCGACGGAGAGGCGCGAGCCCGGTCGGTCGTTCAGGATCATGCTGACGGCGGCCTTCGACATGCCGGAGAGCGTGGCCACGTCGGCGAGCGTAGGCCTGCGATCCACGTTCTTCGGCATGGGCTTCCTCCCGTCGCGACAGTCCCAGCTTAGGCAGTGGCGGCTCTGCCGCGGAACCAGTGGTGATGAATTGATTCAGCAAAATCGTTGCAGGTTCGATTCCGCGATGCTAGCCTCGGCGATGCTGAATCAATTTAGCTTTCCGGGTCGGGCACCATTCCTCACCCGCGGAGTCAAGAAAAACAGGAGAGAACATCGTGGTTGATCTCACTCGCAGAGCCCTGTTCGGCGCGATCGGACTGGGGATCGTCGGCACCGTGGTCTCGTGGCCGCGGCTCACCGGCGCCGACATCCCCGGGCGCGGACAGGATGTCCTGACTGTCGCTCTCTTCGGCACCGCGCAGGATGCCGTGGCTCGTCAGTCGCTGGTCGACGGGTTCCAGCGCAAGCATCCCGGCATCGAAGTGCGCATCGTCGCCATTCAGGGGCAGGACTGGAGCGAGTACTTCGCGAAGATCCTGACGATGATCGCGGCGGGCACACCCCCGGATGTCGTCACGGTGGCGACCGAGGGCGCCCAACTCTTCGCATCGCGGCTGGCGCACCCGCTCGACGATCTCGTGCGCCGGGACGCCGCGGAGATGCAGGAGTACTTCGACGACGTCAACCCGACTCTCATCGAGGCGTTCATGTATCAGGGCAGCCTGTTCCAGCTGCCCGACAACTTCAATGCGGCGAACGTCTTCTACAGCACGCAGGCCATGGAGCGCGCCGGGCTCGAACGCCCCGCCGACAACTGGACCCTGGACGATTTCTTCGCGACGGCCCGTGCGATGAAGAAGAGCGCTCCCGGTCAGTTCCTGCCGTACTTCTGGAACAACCGACTGTGGGGCGGCGTCGTGCCCTGGCTCTACGTCAACAACACCAGCTTCCTGCGGGAGGAGAAGGCGAGCGGCGGCGACTGGTTCTGGAACCGCTTCTACCCGGATCAGCCGGCACGGAGCGGAGGATACGTCTGGCGGCAGGCGGACGCACTGAACGAGCACGCCGTCGAGAGCTTCTCCGTGCTCGAGAGCATGGTCTCCGAGGGTCTCGCTGCGAACCCCGCCCAGGGCGGTGGGAACGAGCTCGTCTCCCTGTTCTCCACGGGATCGGTCGGGATGACCCCCGCCGGAGGATTCTGGGTCCGGGGCCTCGACGAAGCGGGCGTGGCGAACGATGCCTACGACGTGACGTACTTCCCACGGATGGCGGGTCAGCGTCACCAGTTCGGCGCCGGAGGCTACGCGATCATGGAGACCTCGCCGCGCAAGGACGAGGCGTGGGAGTGGCTCAAGTACTGCGTGTCCGTCGAGGGCATGACGATCGCCCACCCGCAGCCCGACTCGTCACTCCCCCGTCGCTCGCTCAATGCCGAACTGTACGGAGCCGGGGTGGGCCCCGACCACTGGCAGGTCTTCTACGACACGCTCGACAAGTTCCCCGACACCGGCCCCATGCCGGCACCGCCGCAGCAGGCTGCCGTCGAGTCCGCCCTGCTCAAGAACGTCGTGTCGACCATCACCAACGGGCCGTCCGGCGTGCGCCGCGGCCTCGAGACCATGCAGCGAGACCTCGAGATCGCACTGGGAGGACGATGATGTCTGAGAGCAGCACTCGAACCCTCACCGTCCCGTCGGGAGCGCGCGGCGAGACCGGCACCGTCGCCCGCTCAGGTCGGTCCATCATCTGGGTCTTCCTGGCACCCACGGTGATCGGACTCGGCCTGTTCAACCTCGTTCCGATCGTCGGATCGTTCGTCCTGGCGTTCTTCCGCTGGGACATCATCTCCGATCCCGTCTTCGTCGGCGTCGACAACTTCGTCGACCTCGCGATGAACCCGACGGTGCGCGTGTCGTTCCTGAACACCATCGGCTTCGTGATCGTGGCGGTGATCCTGCAGCTTACGGTCGCGCTGGTGCTCGCCATCCTCGTTCAATCGAGGATGCCCGCGTGGCTTCGCACCTTCTTCCGGTCGTCGCTGTTCTTCCCACTGATCCTGTCAGCCGCGTCTGTCTCCCTGATCATGGCCTACCTGTTCAACCAGGAATTCGGTCTCGTGAACCAGACGCTCAACCTGATCGGCATCGCCGACGTCGGGTGGCTGACGACCGGATTCGGGGCGAAGGTCGTGGTGCTGCTGGTCTACGTGTGGCAGAACTTCGGGTTCACCTTCCTGCTCTTCATCGGAGGCCTCGCCGCGATCCCGAGCGAGGTCTACGAGGCATCCTCGCTCGACGGCGCGGCCGGGTGGACGCAGTTCCGCATGATCACGCTGCCCCTCGTGAGCCCGACCCTGCTGGTCGCATCGGTCATGGCCATCATCAACGCGCTGCAGATCTTCGATCAGTCGTGGGTGCTCACCCGCGGCGGGCCCGGCGATGAGACCCGCACCGCGGTGATGGTGATCTACGAATCCGCCTTCCGGCAGCTCGACTTCGGCGGCGCTTCGGCCATCGGAATCGTTCTCACGCTGCTCATCATGCTCGTCACGGCCATCCAATTCCGGTTGAGCCGCCGATTCGTCTTCTACGGGTGAGGCCATCATGACCACGACAATCACGACTAAGCGTTCCTGGCTCCTGCGCCTCGGCACGGGTGGGAAGTTCGCCCTCCTCGCACTGGCGGTCTTCCTCACCCTCGGGCCCGTCGTCTGGACCCTGGTCACGGCGCTCTCGCCCACCGACAGCGTGACCCAGGAGGTCAGCGTCGGGTTCGGGGCGTTCGCCGACGTCTTCACCAAGATCCCCATCTGGCTCTACGCGTGGAACAGCGCTCTCGTGGTGCTGCTGATCGCCGCGGGTCAGATGCTCTCCGCGGCCATGGCCGGCTATGTCTTCGCCAAGTTCGAGTTCCGCAGCAAGAAGCTGCTGTTCGCTCTGATCCTCGCGACCATGATGGTCCCGCTGCAGGTCACGATCGTGCCCGTGTTCATGCTGGTGAGGGGCATGGGACTCGCCGACACGCTCCTGGCACTGATCGTGCCCGCCTTGCCCACCGCGTTCGGCACGTTCCTGATGAGGCAGTACTTCATGGGGATCCCGACGGAACTGGGTGAAGCCGCTCAGCTCGACGGGGCAGGGCCATGGCGCACGTTCTTCGGCGTGTACCTTCCGCTGGCGACGCCGGGCCTCGCCATCGTCGGCATCCTCGCCTTCAACTATCACTGGAACGAGTTCTTCCGCCCGTTGATCATGACCATCAGCGATCAGAACTTCACGTTGCCGCTCGGTCTCGTGACGCTGCAGGGCAACCTCGGCACCGGCAGCATCTCGACGGTGCTCGCCGGCGTGATCCTCTCGATGATCCCGGCGCTCCTGGTGTTCTTCTTCGGGCAGAAGCCGCTGCGCGAAGGACTCACTGCGGGCGTCGGCAAGTGACCCCCACCCGAATCACAGAGAAAGACGACTGCACCGGTGACAACAACTGACCTTCCCCCGGTCCGCATCACTCGCCCGCGGATGCACTTCTCCCCTCAGAACAACTGGATGAACGATCCGAACGGACTCGTCTTCCACGACGGGCTCTACCACCTGTACTTCCAGTGCAACCCGCAGGGGGTCTCGCACGCGAACATCAGTTGGGGCCATGCCACGAGTACCGACCTGACGCGATGGACCGAGCACGATCCGGCGATCCTCTGGGATGACGATGCGCAGATCTTCTCCGGCTCGGTCGTGGTCGACCACGGCAACACATCGGGATTCGGCACGGACCAGGAGCCGGCGCTGGTCGCGCTCTATACGGCTGCGGCGCCAGGACACCAGGCCCAGGCTCTCGCGTACAGCACCGACGGCGGGTACGTCTGGACGAAGTACCAGGGCAACCCCGTCCTCGACCGCGGCACGAGCGATTTCCGCGACCCGAAGGTGTTCCGCTACGACGACGGCGGGGACGGATACTGGGTGATGGTCGCGGTCGAGGCGCAGGACCGCCAGGTGCTGTTGCATCGGTCCGACGACCTCAAGACGTGGACGTTCCTCTCGTCATACGGCCCGGCCGGCCCGGTCGGCGGTGTCTGGGAGTGCCCGGACATGTTCCCGCTCGCGGTCGACGGCGACGAGGACGACGTGCGATGGGTGCTGTTGATCAGCCTGAACCCCGGAGGCATCGCCGGCGGTTCCGGAACGCACTATGTCGTGGGCGACTTCGACGGCGAAGTCTTCCGCCCGAGCGCGCCCTTCGCGACTCCCGGGCCCGAGTCGTTGACGGACGGGAGCCAGTCTCGCGCGGAGCTGGAAGCGTTCGGCTGGATCGATTTCGGACCGGACTGCTACGCCGGCGTCACGTTCGACGGTCTCGGTCGACATGACCGGACCCTCATCGCCTGGATGGACAACTGGCAGTACGCCGGTCGCATCCCCGCCGAAGACTCGGAAGAGCATCGCAGCGCGATGACGCTTCCTCGACGGCTCTCGCTCACCCGCGACCAGGGCGGCGCCGAGCGACTGCGGCAGACGCCGGTCATCGAGGTCGACCCCGGCGAGAGCGTCGATCTGGGATCTCTGACAGGCAGCGCTGTGCTTGCCGAAGGGCTGACCGGGGCCGCGCGGATCCGCCTCGCGGCGGCGTTCGGCGATGCGCAGAGC
Source organism: Microbacterium sp. A8/3-1 (assembly GCF_040267695.1). Classification (NCBI taxonomy): domain Bacteria; kingdom Bacillati; phylum Actinomycetota; class Actinomycetes; order Micrococcales; family Microbacteriaceae; genus Microbacterium; species Microbacterium sp. A8/3-1. The sequence goes on from NZ_CP158357.1 coordinate 2,039,392, forward strand.
GTCGAACTGCGCATCGAGTCTTCGTCGGGCGACGGAGTCGTGATCCGTCAGGACCGTGTGAGCGGACGCATCGAACTCGATCGTCCCGGTGCGGGGATGCCCCCGGGTTTTCCCGGGACTCCGTCGATGCTCCTCGCACAGCCGGACGAGATCGGATGGGATGTCTGGATCGATGCGCTGAACGAGCGGGTCTCCTCCATCGAACTGTTCGCACAGGACGGCGGGAAGGTGCTCACCGCACTGATCCCTACCGCATCCCCCCGCACGTACTCCCTCGACGTCGTCGGTGGGGCGCTGAGCGGGGCGCGAGCCGATGTGGTGGATATCGAAGGCTGACTCAGCCGACGGCGATCCTCTCCGTTCCGATCAGGCGACGAGGGTGGGGTTCGACGCGGAGCGCGAGCGCGAAGCGCCTGCGGGAATGGCGCGCTTGCGCACCAGGAGGAGGCAGGCGGCCGCGGCGAGCAGGACGGTCACCACGGTGGTGATGCCGAGGGGCAGGATGCTGAGCGCTCCCGCGATGCCGACGAAGGGAGCAGCGATCCCGCCGAACCCGAATCGGACCATGCCGAGCAGGGACGATGCCGTTCCGGCCATCTGCGGGTAGTCGGCGAGCGCGAGCGTCGTCGCGGGAGGCGCGGTGATCGCCACACCGCTGGACAGGGCGAACAGTGAGACGACGACCACCCACAACGGCATCGGGGTCAGTCCGGCGACGAGGAGTCCGACAGCTCCCAGTCCCGTGACGACGACTCCCGCCGCGAGCGTGCCGGGGATGCTCCACCGCTCGGCGGTGCGCCCGGCGAGGTACCCGAAGATCATGTGCCCGGCGGAGTTGAGTCCGAACGCGGCGGCGTACCACTGCGGGCTGAGTCCGTAGATGTCCTGCAGGACGAACGTGGATCCTGCGAGATACGCGAACAGCGCCGCATACAGGAACCCCTGGTTCAGGACCGCGCCGAGGAACACGCGGTCGCCGAGAAGGGTGCGGTACGCCTGAAGGGTCTCCCCGAATCCGCCGCGCGTGCGCTGGTCCGCCGGCAGGGTCTCCCCGAACACGAGGAGCGTGATGACGAGAAGCACCGCACCGATGACGGCGAGGAACACGAACAGTCCCCGCCAATCGGTGAAGGTGTTCAACAGCCCGCCGAGGAGGGGCCCGACGATGGCCGCGAACCCCCCGATGACGGTGAGCCGGCCGTAGAAGCGGATGAGGGCCTTGCCCTCGAAGACGTCGCGGCCGGCCGCGGTGGCGATGACGATTCCGACACCGCCGGCGAGACCCTGCACGAGGCGAGCGAGGATCAGCAGCTCGATCGACGGGCTGAGCGCGCACAGCACAGAGGTGAGGATGTACGCCGCGATCCCGATCAGAAGGATCCCGCGGCGCCCGAACCGGTCGGACAGCGGGCCCCCGATCAGCTGACCCGCGGCGAGCCCGATCAGGCACGCCGTCACCGTCAGCTGCGCCACCGAGGTGACGGCGCCGAGCTCTGCCGTCAGTGCCGGAAGGGCGGGAAGGTAGAGGTCCATCGAGATCGGACCGAACACCGTCAACAGCAGAAGCAAGGACGGCAGCACGCGTCGAGTGAGGCTCGGCGACGACGGTGAGAGGGAAGGCATGCATCCATCCTTCGCGCGGACGCGTCTCAGCGGGAGTCCCTGACGAGGGGTGTACTGACAGAGAACCCCCCGACGCGGCTCCGTCGACCTACCCTGAAGCGTATGGACAATCGAGAAGAGGTGCGCGAGTTCCTCATGACCCGCCGCGCACGGATCTCACCGGAAGCCGCCGGCATCCCCGCGGGTTCGAACCGTCGCGTCGAGGGATTGCGGCGCAGCGAGGTGGCGACTCTCGCCGGGGTCAGTGTGGAGTACTACTCCAAGCTGGAGCGTGGGGCGATATCCGGTGCCTCCGGGGCCGTGCTCGACGCGGTCTCCCGTGCCCTGCAATTGAACGATGCGGAGCACGCGCACCTGCTCGACCTCGCGCGCAACGCCGACGGCATCCCCTCCTCCGGCCGCCATCGCCGTCGCAGCACCACACCCGGACCCCCTCGCGCCAGTCTGGAATGGGCGCTGGCATCGATCACCGACGCGGTCGCGGTCGTGCGGGACCAGAGGCAGAACCTGGTCGCCTTCAACGACCTCGGACGCGCGTTCTACTCCCCGCTCATCGGGGACGGTGGACGGATGCCGAACTTCGCGAGGTTCCAGTTCCTCGACCCGGTGTCCCACGACTTCTATCCCGATTGGGACCGCTTCGCCGACATGTGCGTCGCCGTGATCCGCGCCGAGGCAGGCCGCGATCCTCATGACAAAGGCATCCAGGATCTCGTCGGCGAACTCTCGACCCGCAGCGAGACCTTCCGCACCCTGTGGGCCGCGCACAACGTCCGCTCCCACGGATCCGGGAAGAAGCGCTTCCATCACCCTGTCGTCGGTGAGGTGACGCTCGTGTACGAGGAACTCGCGATCACCGCAGAACCCGGCCAGGTCCTTCTGATCTACTCCGCCGAACCGGGCTCCCCGTCGGCAGAGCGTGTGAAGCTGTTGGCGTCCTGGGCCGCCGACGCCGCCACGTCACCACCGGAGCCGACGCTCAGGGCGGAATCCTGACCCCCGGACAGGTTCGTCACCCGCGAGAGGCACCAGACTGGTGGTATGACTGCTCTTCACGGAATCGACGTCGCTGCCGAACTTCTGCAGGTCCAGGCTCACTGGACTCCGCGCGTCGTCGGTCGCGTGAACGATCAGTACATCAAGGTCGCCAGGCTGCTCGGCGAGCTGGTCTGGCACGCGCATGACGCCGAGGACGAGATGTTCCTGGTGGTGTCGGGCCGCCTCCGCATCCAGCTCCCCGACGACGCGGAGGTCGTGCTCACCCCCGGACAGTTCTACGTCGTGCCGCGGGGTGTGCAGCACAACCCGATCGCCGAGGAGGAGGTCGAGATCGTCCTCATCGAGACAGTCACCACCACGCACACCGGCGACGTCATCACCGAACGCACCGTGCCGCTCGAGGACCAGGTCGGCGACTTCCGCTGACACGCGCGGAGTGCGGTCGGGCGCTCAGCCCTCGCCGTTGTAGTACGGCCAGGGCAGGAAGCGACGGTCGCCGCGGCGGTCGGGTCCGCTGACCGTGATCTCGCCCGTCGCCGCCCACTCGACGCCGCGCGGGAACATCCGGATGAACTCGATGCGCCGGAAGGTGTCGATGTCGTGGCCGATCGTGATCGTGAAGCCGGGAGTCCGTCCCGCCTCGTGGTTCGGAGGTCAACCGATGACCTTGCCGGGGTTGAGTATCCCGGCCGGGTCGAGAGCCGCCTTGACCGCTCGATGCATGTCGAGGACCGCCGGAGAGAGCTCGGACCGGAGTCCCTCGCGTTTGAGCAGGCCCACGCCGTGCTCTCCGGTGACAGTGCCGCCGAGCGCGAGGGCATCGTCGATGATCTCCACGAACGCCTTCTCCGCGCGAGCGCGAGCCTCGGCATCGTCGGCCGGGACGACGATGAGTGGATGCAGGTTGCCGTCGCCGGCGTGCGCGATGTTGGCGATCAGGACGTCGTTCGCCCGCCCGATGGCCTCGATACGGCTGAGCATCTCCGGGACGGCCGCCTTCGGGACGCACACGTCCTCCGTCAGCACCGGTCCGAGGCGTTCGAGCGCCGGATACGCCAGGCGCCGAGCGGCGAAGAGCGCCTCCCCCTCGGCCTCATCCGTGCTCCGGTCGGCCCACGTGGCACCACCGCGCTCGAAGGCGGACAGCAGCGCCGCCGCCTCCTCGTCTCCCGCCGCGCCGGGTGTGTCCACGCGTCCGAGCAGGACGACGGCGGCATCGGCCGAGAGCCCCATGTTCTTCCACTCGTCGACGGCCCGCAGGCAGTTGCGGTCGATCAGCTCGAGTGCCGAGGGCGTGAGCCCGGCCGCCGCGACCTCGCGCACCGCCTTCCCCGCGTCGGTGAGCGAATCGAAGTACCCCGCGATCGTCTGCTCGGCCGGGCGCAACGGTCGGAGCCGCACCGTGACCTCCGTGACGATGCCGAGAGTGCCCTCGGAGCCGACGAGAAGACCTGTGAGGTCATACCCCGCGACCCCCTTCGCCGTGCGTCGTCCCAGGCGGATCAGTTCCCCCGTCCCGGTCACGACCTGCATCCCGAGCACGTAGTCCCGCGTGACGCCGTACTTGACGCAGCAGACGCCGCCCGCGTTCGTCGCCACGTTGCCGCCGATGGTCGACCAGGGCGAGCTCGCGGGATCGGGCGGATACCAGAGCCCGTGCTGGGCGGCGCGCGCCCGGAGATCGTCGTTCACGACCCCCGGCTGCACGACGGCGAGCCGCTCGAGATCGTCGACCTCGAGCACGGCGTTCATCCGCTCCAGCGAGATCACGATGCAGCCGGCGACGGCGTTGGCGCCTCCCGAGAGCCCGGTTCCCGCCCCACGGGCGACGACGGCCGCGCCATGGCGCAGGCACGCCTGGACCACGAGCTGCACCTCTTCGGGAGTGCGCGGTCGCACGAGGCCGGCGGGCAGCGACCACTCCGCCCATTCGGCGTCGTCGTGCGCGTAGCTCTCGAGCACATCGGGGTCCGTCGTGAGACGGTCGGCGGGGAGAACCGCCGCGAGGTCGGCGAGGAGCGCGGACTCACTCACGGTCGTCGTCGCCGCGCGTGGATCCCGAACGCGTGTGGCAGGTCTTCAGATAGCTCAGGAACGACGCCTGCAACCCCGTGACATGGGTCTCGTGCAGGAGGGCCTTCGTGACCTCCCCCGCGCGCCCCTTGGTGTGCAGCTCCTCCACGACCGTGAGGAGATTTCGACCGATCTCGCGGTAGATGGGAATGTCCCCGAGCAGCTCGACCTCGTTCACGGTGACATGCAGCCGACGGGCGGCGGCGGAACCGTGGTCCGGCAAGGCGGCGATCAAGGGGAACACCTGGCTGTCGGTGGCCGCGACGCCGGGGCTGCCGGCGCCGAACGTCGCGAACGGAGACGTCCGACGCAACCACGCGTACAGGCTGAAGAGGCCTCCGTAGGAGTAGCCGAAGAGGCCATGGCCGGATTCGCTGACACGCATGCGGGACTGCAGGAGCGGATGAAGCTCCTCCGTCAGGAAGGAGAGGAAGACGTCCGCGTGCGTGTCGGCGAGGTGAGCGAGGTAGGCGTCCATGTGCTCCTGGGTCATCGCCCCGGAGTCCCGGGCGGCCGCGAGCGTCTTCCGCATCTCGTCGCTGACGGGTTCCCCCGGAGGCACGAGGTCGCGGTTGCGGAGCTGCGCCCACTGCTCGGCCTCTTCGCCGGCGTACCCGACGCTGACCTGGATGTAGGGGGCGACGGTGAGATAGGGATCGGCCTGGGTGACGATGAGCGGGGCGGTCAGCCCGACAGCGAAGTTGCCGTCCACCACATAGATCAGCGGCAGGGCGTCCGCAGACTCCGCGTAGCCCGGGGGCGTCGTCACCCAGACCCCGTACCGATTCCCCGACCGTGCGGTGACCTCGAGGTACTCCGTGTCGGCCAAGCAGCCGTTCAGCATCGCGCTCACTGGGTGTCTCCCTTCATGATGCGGCCGGCCTTCACGACGAAGGCGACCATGTCCGGTTCCGCGAAGATGCGGGCGTCGTCGAGCGGGTTCCGCTTCCAGGCGACGAGGTCCGCCGCCATCCCCACGCGGATCATCCCGACTGTCTCGCCGATGCCGAGGATGCCGGCGTTGACGCTGGTGGCCGAGACGAGCGCCTGCATGGGCGACTCCAGCTCGGCACGCAGCCGCAGCTCCTCGCCGCGGCGGTGCTGGCCCGCCCCGAGGAGGTCGGAGCCGAGACCGATCCGCACACCTGCCTCGCGAGAGATCCGGAGGGCCGTGGCCATCCGGCGGCGGGCGCCGGCGATGCGTTCGCGCGTCGAGGGATCCACGTCGAGGCTCCCGGGGTCCATGATCTGGTCGATCACCGCGAAGGTGGGGACGAGCGCCACGTCGTGCTCGCGCATCAGCTGCGCGGTCGGCTCGTCGATGTCGGTGCCGTGCTCCACGCACCGCACTCCCGCCATCACGGCGTTGCGGATGCCGGCGTTGTTGTGCGCATGCACGGTCACGTAGGTGCCGCGCGCGGTGGCCTCCTCGACCGCGACCGCGATCTCCCCCACGGTGAACTGCGTGTCCTCCAGGCGATCATGACCCCCGACGACCCCACCCGTCACGCACAGTTTCAGGAAGGATGCTCCGCGTCGGAACGACTCCCGGACGTTGCGCCGCAGCTCGTCGGCGTTGCCCGACATGAGCGACAGGGCGGCGAGACCGGGGATGTGGTGCGTCTCCCACAGCTCGGTCGGCTCCCACTCGGCGCCGTAGTAGCCGTGCCCGCCGGTCTGGCAGTGCACGGGGCCGCAGGACAGCACGCGCGGGCCGCGGACCTTGCCCTTCGCGATGACGTCGACGACTCCTCCGTCGATGCCTCCGGTGTCGCGCACGGTGGTGAAGCCGGCGTCGAGGGTGCGGCCGGCCGTGATGAAGATGTCGGCGGCGATCTCGGCTGCGGAGAGCTGGAATCCGAACTGGGCCCGGATGGGACTCGAGAGTCCGAGGTGCACGTGGGCGTCGATCAGGCCGGGGGTCAGCAGCATGCCGTCGAGGTCGACGGTCTCAGCCCCCGTCGGGGCGGTTCCGATCCGGGTGATGACGCCGTCCTCGACGCACACGTCCGCGGCGGAGGGCTCGGAGCCGGATCCATCCGCGACGGTGCCGCCGGCGAACCAGATCTCGGTCATGGAGCCTCTTTCCGGAGAACAGCCCTGTCCTCAACAGTGGTGAATTCGTTGTCGGCTAACGTACTCAACAGTGGTGAAGGTGTCAACGGAGGCAACATGCGAGCATCGATCGGCGAAGGGAAGGCGCGCCTCCTGCAGGCGCTGTTCGATGAATTCGGCGAGACCGGGCCCAGCCCGAACCTGTCGATGCGCCAGGTGGCCGAGCGCCTCGGCGTGCACCACACGCTCCTGACCTACCACTTCGGGTCTCGACCGGCGCTGCTGAGCGCCGTCCTCTCGGAGGCGCGTCGTCGGGACAACCTCATCATCGCGGCGACCGGCGACGACCTCGGCTTCGTCGACATGCTCCGCGCCATCTGGGGCTTCTACGCCAACACCGGGCATGAGGAGCGGACCCGCGCCTTCTTCCACCTGATCGGCTTGGCGGTCTACGAGCGCGGCGCCTTCGACGGTTTCGTCGCCGACCTCGACGACCTCACCCGCCTTCTCCAGGCGGCAGCACGACGAGAAGGATGGCCCGAGGCGGAGGCCGTGCAGCAGAGCCTCATCGCGATCGCGTGCGTACGCGGCCTGCTGCTGCAACGGCTGCTGAGCCCCTCCGAGGAGGTGGATACCGCGGCCGAGCGGTTCATCGCATCGTTCGCGACGCCCCACCTCGAGGATCATCGGAAGAACGGAACGACATGACCCAGGGATACTCCCACATCGTCATCGGCGCCGGAGCCATCGGATCCGCTGCCGCCTACTGGCTGACGCAGGCGGGCGCAGAACGCGTGCTCGTGCTGGAGCAGTTCGAGCTCGGCCACGCCCTCGGCTCGTCCGGCGACCACTCGAGGATCATCCGTCGGGCGTACCACCGCGACGACTACACGAAGCTCACCGACGCGATGTTCGCCGCGTGGGCGCACGTCGAGGAGCGCTCCGGCCTGAAGGTCTACACGCAGACCGGAGGCATCGACCTCGCGGTCGCGGAAAGCCCGGGCGCGGCGGAGATCGACGAGTACCGACGGGCGATGGACGCGGCCGGCATCCGCTACGACGAGTTGACGATCGACGACATCCGCGGCCAGTATCCGCAGTGGAACGTGTCGGACGACACGATCGGGATCCATCAGGCGGATGCCGGCATCCTCGACATCCGCCGCTCCGTGTCGGCCCATGTGTCGCTGGCCAGGGCCGCCGGGGTGGAGTTCCGCTCCGGTGTCGTCGTGACGGGCGTGCGGGTCGACGCCGACGGGGTGACCGTCTCGACATCGGAGGGATCGTTCGACGGAGGCCATCTCGTCGTCGCCGCAGGATCCTGGCTCGGAGACCTGATGCCCGACCTCGGACTGTCGTTCGCTCTCACTCTGAGCCAGGAGCAGGTGGGGTACTTCTCCTCGCAGAGGCTGTCGGAGTTCACTCCGGACAGATTCCCGATCTGGATCCACCACAGCGACGAGGTGCACTACGGATTCCCCGTCTACGGCGAAGCGGCGGTCAAGCTCGCACGCGACATGCGCGGCCACTTCATCTCTCCCTCGGAGCGTTCGTTCGTCCCGGACGACGACGAGCCGGAAGTCCTCCGCGCCTTCCTCCGTGCGCACCTGCCGGGCGCCGACGGACCGCTGCTGATGAGCAAGACGTGCGTGTACGACATGCCCGCCGACCGGGACTTCGTGCTCGACATCGTGCCGGGGCATCCTCACGTCGCCGTGTTCAACGGCGCAGGGCACGCGGGGAAGTTCGCGAGCCTGGTCGGGCGGATCCTCGCCGATCTGCTCACGGTCGGCCGCACGGAGCACGACATCTCGTCGTTCAGCCTGACGCGACCCGCGATCGTCGACCCCGACTTCGTGCCTCTCTTCCGGCTCGGGACCGGCGATGAGACGGTGAGCGCCGTCTAGGGTGGTGAGCCGGGGGGCCGATATGACTTGGCAAGACGCAGGACACGTGGATCGACGGCAGACGGGTGACGCGCATCCCGGCTGGGGATGGGGCGTGGTGCTGGTCCCGGCAGCGGTGGGGCTGGCTGCACTCGGCCTGTTCTTCATCCGCGAGCTCGGCGCTGGAATGGGCGTCCTGATCGGCGTCGCCCTCATCGCCTGGGCCGCCTCCCTCGCGATGCCCTTCTTCGTGATCGCCTGGTACGCCGTGCAGGCGGCGTGGAAGGCATCGCGGGAACAGCGCGGTCAGACCTTCGCCGCCCCGTCGCATCAGCTCCGGGGCATCGGCTTCCGCATCCGCTGGAGCTTCCCCGCTCGCGGCCTCATGTTCAGCGCCGCCGCCTACGACGGACCCGACCTCCCGATGCTCGTCGTCGGCAAGGTCGTCCACATCATCGCAATCGTGATCCTCGTGGGCGCCGGGCTCATCGCCGCGCTCGTCGGCCTGGCCACGCGCTGACCCGGCGGACGGTCTCCTTGCGGGGCGGAAGGTCAGATCACGACGCCGCCGCGATCGACCATTCCGCAGAGCCCTCCCGGATCACGGCCACCGCCCCCGGCTGCAGCACGACACCGTCGACCGCACCGGAGATCAGATCCACCCCCTCACCGCCCACGCGCACCGGCCGCTCGCCGTGGTGCAGCAGGAAGAGGTAGTCCCCGTCCGCTCCACGACGCCTGATCGCTTCCACTCCGAACGCGCGGGATTCGGGGAACACCGCCTCCACCCCGGCCGTCGATGCGACACCGGCGAGGAAGGCATCCAGCGATTCCTGCTCGAGCTTCGTCGACACGTACGTCGCGCTCCCCTCCCCGAGCTCGCGCCGGGTGATGGCCGGCACTCCCGCGAGAGGACCCGACTCGTATCGTGCGACGACCTCGGCGGTCTCGGCATGCAGCAGCTCGGTCCAGGAGCCGCCCGTCATCCCGTTGCTGAGCGGCACCGTGTCCCCGTCCGTGCGCGGAAGGATCTGCTCGCCCCGGATGCCGAGAAGGTCCCGGAGCATGCCCGGATACCCGCCGGGGACGATGCGCTGATTCTCGTCGGCCAGGCCGGTCGCGAAGGTGACGACGAGATGACCGCCGGCCCCTACGTACTCCTCGAGCCAGTCCACGGTCGCCGCGGTGATCGCGTAGAGCGCGGGCACCACCAGCATCCGATACCTCGACACGTCCGCTCCGGGCGCGACGAAGTCGACGGCGTGACCGCCACGCCAGAGCGCCCGGTGCGCGGCGCGCACCTCGTCCGAATACGTGATCGCGTCGTTCGGCAGGTGCGGGGTCTCGAGCGACCACCAGCCCTCGGCATCCCACACGACAGCCACGTCGGATTCGACGACGACACCGTCCGCAGGCGGGGCAGCCACCTCGGCGATCTTCTCGAGAATCTCGCCGAGTTCGACGACGGCCTCGAAAGCCTGGGAGTCCGCACCGGCGTGCGGAACGAGTGCCCCGTGCCAGAGCTCTGAGCCGGCGGCGGACGCCCGCCACTGGAAGAACAGCGAGCTCTGCGATCCGCGCGCGATGTACCCGAGGGAGTTCCGGATCATGCGGTCCGGCTGCTTGACGAGCGTCTGCTCACCCACGCGGATGCCGGTGGCGTTCTGCTCCATCAGCAGCCACGGCCCACCCGCCCACGAGCGGGTGAGGTCGGAGCCGTAGGCGACGTGCGTCTCACCGTCGGGACCGTCGGTGTCGAGGTAGTGGTCGATCGAGACGACCTCCTGCTCGGCGCTCCACGACCACTGGTCGAGGAAGTTCCAGGTCGGCAGCATGAAGTTGGTCGTCATCGGAGCCGTCGACCCGGTGGCGCGGATCTCCGACCGCTGCTCGCCGTAGGCCGCGAGCATCTCGTCGGAGTTGAAGCGCCGGAAGTCCACGAGCTGGGCGGGGTTGTGCAGATACTGCGTCTGCAGCGGAGGGAGGATCTGATCCCAGTCCCCGTAGCGCTGCGACCAGAAGGCCGTGTACCAGGCCGTGTTGAGCGCATCGATGGAGCCGTACTTCGCCCGCAGCCACTCCCGGAACGCCCGAGCGGCGTGGGGTCCGTAGTCGACGGTGCCGTACTCGTTGTGGATGTGCCAGCCGCGCAGGCCCGGATGCGTGCCGTAGCGCTCCCCCAGGAAACGAGCGATGCGACGAGCGGCCTCTCGGTACGCCGGGGCGCTGATCGCGTAGGTGTCGCGCGAGCCGTGCAGCACGGGAGTGCCATCGGCGCGGATCGGCAGCGCATCGGGGTGCGCGACGGTGAACCACGGCGGCGGTGAGGCCGTCGGCGTCGCGAGGAAGAACCCGATGCCGGCGGCGTCGAGGCCGGCGATCACGTCGTCGAGCCAGGCCGCGTCGTACTCGCCCTCGCTCGGCTCGAGCATGGCCCAGGAGAAGACCCCGATCGTGACCGTGTTCACCTTCGCGCGACGCATCAGCTCGATGTCCTCGGCCCAGGTCTCGCGCGACCACTGCTCGGGGTTGTAGTCGCCTCCGAAGAGGAACTGACCTGGTGCGTACTGCGTGTGCGGCATCTGTCGTCTTTCAGGTGAGGAGATGGGAGGCGTCGGCGCCGATGATGTCGCCGACCTCGTGCCAGAGAGCCGCGGGCACGTCGATGCCCGCATTCTCGACGAGCTCGTCGACGCGCTGAGGAGCGGAGACCCCGACGACCGTGGAGGTGATGCGGGGATCGCGGGTGGAGAACTGGAGGGCGACGGCCGGCAGCGGCACGCCGTGACGCGCGCACGCCTCGCGGAGCCGTGCGGTCGTGGCGACGATCTCCGGGCTCGGCGGCCGGTACTGGTACGTGGGCTGTGCGGCAGCCGGTCGCGCCAGGATGCCGCTGGCATACGGCGCGGCGTTCACGAAGGCGACGCCGCTCTCGATCGCATGGTCGATGAGCGAGTCGGCCGACCGATCCAGCAGCGTGTAGCGGTTGTGGTTCAGCAGCACGTCGAAGACGCCGAGATCGACGTACCGACGCATCTCGTCGAGGTCGCCGCCCGCGACGCCGATCGCGTCGACGAGGCCATCCCGCTTCAGGGCGACCATCGCCTCGACCGCGCTGTTCGGACCGACCATCGTGTCGAAGTCGAACCACTCGGGGTCGTGCAGGTAATAGACGCCGAAACGCGCACCGCCCAGCCTCTCCGTGCTCTCCTGGAACGACCGGTGCACGCGGTCGCCGGAGAACCCGCCGTCACCGGGGAGCGGGTCGGCCTTCGTGGCGATCACGAAGTCGTCCGGGACGCCGCCGGCGTCGGCGAACGCCTGCCCGATCCGCCGCTCGCTCTCTCCGCCCGAGTACTGGTTGGAGGTGTCGATCGACCGGACGGGGCTCTCGAGAAGGTGTCGCACGGTGCGGATCGCCGTGCTCTCGTCGACGTCGTAGCCGTACGTCTGCGCCATACCGCCGAGCGGGCTCGCCCCGACGCACAGCGGGGGCAGGACGCGCGCTGTCATCCCTTGATTCCTCCCGAGACGAGATCCAGACGCCAGTATCGCTGCAGCGACAGCACGAGCGCGACGAGCGGGATGATCGAGATCGCGGCCCCGGTGATCGCCACCGAGTAGAGCGCCGGGCTTCCCGATCCCTTCGACAGCAGCGTGAAGAGGCCGACGGTGAGCGGATAGAGGTCCTGGTCGGACAGCATGATGTACGGCAGCAGGAAGTTGTTCCAGGTGCCGATGAAGTGCAGCAGGAACACGGTCACCATGCCCGGCACCATCAGGGGCAGCACGATCATCCGGAAGATGCGCCACTCACCGGCGCCGTCGATGCGTGCCGCCTCGAGGGTCTCCTGCGGAACGGCCGACATCGCGTAGACACGACAGAGGTAGATGCCGAACGGGCTGACGATGCTCGGCAGCAGCACCGACCACTGCGTTCCGGTGAGGCCCACGGTCGACATCAGCAGGTACTGCGGCACGGCCAGCACGATGCCGGGGATGAGGATGCCGACGAGGAAGCCGAAGAAGATCGCGTTGCGCCCGCGGAAGCTGTACTTCGCCAGAGCGAATCCGGCCATCGCTGAGACGAAGACGGAGAGGACCGAGGCGACGCCCGAGTAGAGCAGGGAGTTCAGGCACCAGAGCAGGTACTGGCCGTCCTCATAGGTGAAGACCTCGACCAGGTTCTCCCAGAGACCGCTTCCCGGCGCGAAGGTGAAGGTGGTGAAGAGCTCGCTGCGGGACTTGGTCGCCGCGGTGAACACCCATGCCACCGGGATCAGGCAGTAGATGGCGCCGACGATCAGGACGATCGTCGGGAGCACGCCCCACCCGCCCTGACGGCTGCGCTCGCTCGCGCGCCGAGAGCGTGCGGACCGGTTCTTCTCGTCGCCGAGGACGATCGATCGCGTCATCGTCGAGGTCATGATTCCATTCCGTTCCGTCGGCGGTTCACGAGCCGGAGGACGAGCGCCGACACGAGCACCGTGCCGAGCGCGAGAAGTGTGGATGCCGCCGCAGCCTGCGGCAGATTGTCCGTGCCGAACGCATCTCGGTAGATGGCCATGAGCGGCACCCAGCCGGCGGAGATCGTGCTCGTCATCGGCCGCAGCGTCGCCGGCTCGCTGTAGAGCTGGATCGTCCCGATGAGCGAGAAGAAGCCCGTGAGCACGAGGGCCGGCGCCACCAGGGGGATCTTGATCCGCCATGCGATCTGCAGCTCGTTCGCGCCGTCCAGGCGCGCCGACTCGTAGATGTCGGCGGGGATGCCGCGCAGCGAGGTGTAGATGATGATCATGTTGAACCCGACGCCGCCCCAGATGGCGATGTTCGCCAGCGACCCGAAGATGCCCGATTCCTCGAGGAACGGGATCGACCCGAGTCCGGCAGCCTTGGTCAGGTAGGAGAACGGACTCGTGCTCGGCAGGTACATGAAGCCCCAGAGCAGCGCCGCCACGACACCGGGCACCGCGTAGGGGATGAAGATCGCCGTCCGGCTGAAGCGCTTGGCACGGACCGCCGGCGCGTCCAGCAGGAGTGCGAAGAGCAGGGCGAGGCCGAGCGTCAGCGGGATCGCGATGACGCCGTAGATCAGCAGTCTCCCGAATCCGGCGAGGAACGTCTCGTCCTGCAGCACGGCGAGATAGTTCTCGAACCAGACGAAGACGTCCTGCTTGCGCCCGAGCGCTCCTCCCGTCACCCGGTAGGCGCGCAGGCTGAGCCAGATCGCGTAGGCGACGGGGATCACCGTGAAGACGATGTACAGCACGATCGCCGGCGTCGTGAAGAAATACGGCGCGAGCCGGTTCGACTTCGCCCTTCTGGGCTTCGACGATGCCGCCGGTTTCGCGGCCCGTCGCGGAGATGCGGTGGTCACTTTCTTGCCTCGCTTCTGTCTGCGGTCGGCTGGTGGGAGGGGTGCCGACCCTGTCGACACCCCTCTCCGGTCAGTCGTTCGTGACGGTGAAACCGCTCTTGACCATGTCGTCGATCACGGCCTTCTGGGTGGCGATGAACGCGTCACGCCAGGGAGTGCCGTTGTCGATGGCCTTCTGCAGCTCGTCCGCGAACACCGTTCGTGCGAGGTTCACGTTCGGACCCCAGGTGACCGGGATCGTGTCGGCCGAGATCTCGGCCGCGACGGCGTAGAAGTCGGTCTGCTGCGGCATCAGGGCCGGCGGGTCGTTGCTCTCGGTCATCTCCTGGCCGACGATCGCCGCCGGGTAGAGCGACTGCGTGTTGATCATGAGCTCGTTGCCCTCTTCCGAGGCGTTCAGCCACTTGGCGAACTTCGCCGCCTCCTCGGGGTGGTCGCTGCTCGTGGTGACCACGAGTGCGGATCCGCCCTGGTACGGCACGGCCGCGTCGCCCTCGGTCCACTGCGGGAGCGGAGCCATCGCCCACCCGCCGCTCGTGTCGGCCGCGACGTTCTCGATCACGCTGGGAGCCCAGACGGCGGAGGGCCAGGAGAGCATCGTCCCGTTGTTCAGCGCCGCGTTGTACTCCGGCGTCAGCAGCGGGTCGGTGCTGACCAGGCCGTCTTCGACGAGCGCCTGGAAGAAGTCGGCGACCTCGAGCGAAGGCTCGTCGGCGATGCCGACGGTCCACTCGTCGCCTTCGCTCGACCACCACTGCCCACCGGCCTGGGTGGAGACGCCGGCCCAGAATCCGAACTCGGCAGGCGGGAGTGCGGCGATCACCGTCGCGGGATCGGCAGCCTTCACGGCCTCGGCGGCCGTGCGGAACTCCGCCCACGTCGTGGGCGGCGTCACCCCGAGCTCCTCGAACCGATCGGCGCGGTAGACGTTCGCCATCGGCCCGACGTCCTGCGGGATGCCGTACACGACGCCGCCGAAGGTGGTCTGCGCCCAGGTGCCCTCCGTGAACGCATCCTCGACATCGCCCACGTACTCGGTGATGTCGGCGGGAACATCCCCGACGATCATGGCGGGGAGGGTCGTGTACTCGACGAGCGCGACATCCGGCGCGTTCCCCGCACGGTTGGCCGTCAGCAACTTCGCCGAGGAGTCGGTCCCGCCGCCGGCATCCGTGTACTTGACCTGGATGTCCGGGTTCTCCTTGTTCCACTGGTCGACGACGTCCTGCGAGTTCGAGGCCCACGCCCAGTACTCGAGCTGCACGGGACCGTCGCTGCTCGCGTCGGAACCTGAGCAGCCGGCCAGGCCGGCGACACCGATGATGGCAAGACCCGCCACGGCGGCGGCAAGCGGTCGATGAGTGCGCATCAACATCTCCTTTGATTGCTGTGTGCGCCGGACTGTCTCCGGCATCGGGACCGGTCACAGTGCCGGCTCCCCTAGATTGCCGCCGCCGGGCGTGTTTGTCAACAAGTGAAACTAACTTTGCAATTCTTCGTTACGGCATGATGGGGATGAACGAAGAGAGAACTGCGATGACGAAGAGCTCCGCACCCCCTCCTGCCGCGACCACCGCGTGGCCGAGACTGAACCACGGAGAGCGCGAGACGCTGCGCGAGGTCCTGATCCACGGTCCGCTCCCCCGGGCGGAGATCGCTCGCCGTCTCGGGGTCTCGCGAGCCAGCCTCACGCGTGTGACGCGCAGCCTCCTCGAACACGGCCTCATCATCGAGGGGGCGACGGAGCAGCGCGCGTGGACGGGACGACCGAGCGAGCTGTTCGACATCGCTCCGACCGCCCGGCACTTCTTCGGCGTCAAGCTCACCGGCGACACCATCTTCGCCGCCGTCATCGATCTCGGCGCGCACGAGGTCGCCACCGTCGAGGAGGCCCTGACGTCGCGCGACGTGGCCGACGTCGTGAAGAGGATCACCGCGATCTACACCGAGCTGTCCGGAGCGTTCGACGACATCGTCGCCGGCGGAGTGTGCGTCGCCGGCGACCTGACCCAGGACAGGAAGCTCGTCGTCGACTCGCCATTCCTCGGATGGAAAGACGTGCCGCTCGCCCGAATTCTCACGGATGAACTGGGAATTCCCATGGCGACGGAGAACGATGTCCGCGCTCTCACGGCCACGGAGCACTGGTTCGGGGCAGGGGCGGGATGCTCGTCGCTGGCGCTCATCACGGTGGGCGCGGGAATCGGTTTCGGATTCGTGATCGACGACCGGCTCGTCGCCGGCCACCACGGCAGGGCGGGGCGCCTCGAGCACCTGAGGATCGACGACGCCGGCCCGTTCTGCCCGGAAGGCCACCGCGGCTGCGCATCGGTCTATCTCACCAACGAGTCGATCGTCCGGTCGCTGAACGGCGCCGCCGCCGACTACACCGAGGCCGTCGAACTGGCGCGCGGCGGGCACCCCGCGGCGCTGCGTGCGTTCCGCGATGCGGGCACCGCGCTGGGCACGCTCATCGCGACGGCCGCCAACGGGATCGACCCCCAGAAGATCATCCTCACCGGCGACGGCCTGCCGGTGTGGGAGATCGCCGAGCCCGAGATCCGCGCGGCGATCGACGAGGTCCTGAGCGCCGGATCCGAGCCCCTCGAGCTCGACGTCCAGCCGTTCCAGTTCAACGAGTGGGCGCGCGCGGCGGCTGTCCTCGGCATCCGCACCGTCCTCCGCTTCTAGCGGGCGTTAGTTTCACTTATTGACAAACGCGCCGATTCGCACCAGGCTGTGACGGCCGGGGGCGTTCGCCTCCGAGCCGTCGAAGCACGGACTCTCCGAGGAAAGCGCAGCACCCATGACAGCGACCGACCTCCGATCGGATGACCCGAGGGTGGAACTGCCCCGACCTCAGCACCACACCCTCCGCGGAGGCGGTGTGGAGGTGGCCGTGATGTCCGCCCCCGATCGTCTCCCGGAGATCCTGCACTGGGGCGCACCCCTCGGCTCCGCCGACCGGGAAGAGCTCGTGCTGTCCTCGCGCAGACAGGTGTCGCCGAGCGCCCTCGATGCGGAGTGGCCGATCACTCTTCTCCCGAGCGAACACGACGGGTGGGAGGGGCGGCCGGGATTCGCGGCTCACCGGTCGGGACGGATCTGCCTGCCGAGATGGACCGTGGTCGCGATCGACGGCGACGAGACGGAACTGCTCGTGACCGCGCAGGCCGACGGGCTCGAGCTGCGCACGGAGATGCGGCTCGACGACGCGGGAGTCCTCCGCGTGACGCACGAGATCCGCAACTCCGGCGACGATGATCT
Source organism: Microbacterium sp. A8/3-1 (assembly GCF_040267695.1). Classification (NCBI taxonomy): domain Bacteria; kingdom Bacillati; phylum Actinomycetota; class Actinomycetes; order Micrococcales; family Microbacteriaceae; genus Microbacterium; species Microbacterium sp. A8/3-1. Next base: position 2,056,672 of record NZ_CP158357.1, read on the forward strand.
CGAGCTTCTCGCGCTCGAGGCGACGATGCCGGTCGGCGACCTCGCCGCCGACGCTCTCGACTTCTCCGGCCGATGGACCAGGGAGCGCAGCCCGCAGCGCAGTCGTCTTCTCGAGGGCAGCCGCGTGCGCGAATCCCGCCGCGGCCGCACCGGCCACGACTCCCCCCTGCTGCTGGCTCTCGGGACCTCGGACTTCGGCGACCGCGCCGGCGAGGTGTGGGCGGCGCATCTCGCGTGGAGCGCCGACTCCGTCTACCGTCAGGACGCACTCCCCGAGGCGCCGACCCTCCTCGGAGCCGGGCCGCTGCTGCGCGCGGGCGAGGTCATCCTCGCTCCGGGAGACCGGTTCCGTGCTCCGACTGCCGTCTTCGTCTGGAGCGATCGCGGGCTCGACGGGATCGGTGCGCGGTTGCACTCGTCGCTCCGTACCCGCGACGGACATCCCTCGACACGTCCGGTCACCCTCAACACCTGGGAAGCGGTGTACTTCCACCACGACATCGATCGCCTCCGCACCCTCGCCGAGACGGCATCCGACATCGGAGTGGAGCGCTTCGTCCTCGACGACGGATGGTTCCGGGGGCGGCGCAGCGACGTCGCCGGCCTCGGCGACTGGAGTGTCGACGCGGAGATCTGGCCGCACGGGCTCCACCCGCTCGCCGACGAGGTGCGCAACCTCGGGATGCAGTTCGGGCTGTGGTTCGAGCCCGAGATGGTCAACGTCGACTCCGACCTCGCGCGCGAGCATCCCGACTGGCTGCTGCAGGACCCCGACGCGGGCGTGCGCACGTGGCGGAACCAGTACGTGCTGGACGTCGCCAACCCGGCCGTCTTCGCGTATCTGCGGGACTCGATCTCCTCCGTCGTGAGCGAGTACGAACTGGACTACATCAAGTGGGACCAGAACCGCGATCTCATCGAGGCCGTCCACGACGGTCGAGCCGCCGTGCACCGCCACACGCTCGCGGTCTACGCGCTCCTCGACGCTGTTCGCCGCGCGCATCCGGGTCTGGAGATCGAGGCGTGCGCGTCGGGCGGAGCGCGCGTCGACCTCGGTGTGCTCGAGCACACCGATCGCGTCTGGGCGTCGGATACCAACGACCCCATCGAGCGTCTCGACATCCAGCGATGGACGGAGCTGCTCCTGCCGCTCGAGCTGATCGGCTCGCACGTCGGGCCGCCGGTCACCCACACCACACGTCGCGAGACGCCCCTCGGCCTGCGCATCGCGGTCGCGCTGTTCGGCTCCTTCGGGATCGAGTGGGACATCACGGAGTGCTCGCCCGACGAGCTCGATCAGATGCGCGACGGCATCGCCGCGTACCGACGGCTCCGCGGCCTGCTGCACAGCGGTGTCCTCGCCCATCCCGAGGGAGGCGACGACGGCCTCCGCGTCACGTCGGTCACCTCGCCGGATGCGAGTCGCGCGGTGATCAGGGTCGCGCGGGTGACCAGTTCCGACCGCGCGCTTCCGCGCCTGCTCCGCATCCCCGACCTCGATCCGGAGGCGCAGTACCTCGTGCGGCCGGTCCCCGAACTGCGGATGCCGCGGGCGATCGAACCCACGCCTCCGCCGTGGATGGATCGCGGGCACGTGGTGCTCACCGGCGCGGCGCTCGCGCAGCGCGGCATCCGTCTGCCCCTGCTGGGACCGGGTCAGGCTCTCGTGCTCGAAGCGGAGCGGGTGCCGGCAGAGGACTGACGCGGATGCCGGCGGCGATCAGAACGTCGGATCGCCGCCGGTACCGCGGCTACTCGCGGATGACGACGACAGCCCCCGCAGCCACCGGCACTCGGTCGGTGTGCGCGGATCCGGTCAGCAGGTCGGTGCCCGACGCCTCCGCCCAGCCGTCTTCGTCGGCATGGTTGATGAGGAAGAGGTAGGACGCATCGGCGGAGCTCCGTCGCACGGCCTCGACACCGGGTGACACGACGGCGGTCGGAGAGACCGCCGCCTCGGCCAGCAGGCGGTCGACCAGCTCGGTCAGACCCGTCTCGTCGAGGTCGGTCGACAGGTACCACGCCGTTCCGGCGCCGACCTGCCGGCGCGTGAGAGCGGGGTGGCCGGCGAGAGGGCCCTCGGCGTATCCCGCGACGATCTCGACGTCGTCCTCCGGCTGCGGATGCCGCAGCCGCTCCGACCAGCGGCGTCCGGTCCAGCCGTTGTCCAGGGCGAAGGTCCGCTGCTCCTCGAGCGGGAAGAACTCCTCGCTCGTCACGCCGACGAGGGAGCGGAACGCGCCCGGATACCCGCCGATGTGCACGGTGCCTGCCTCATCGACGATGCCCGAGAACCAGGTCACGAGCACGGTGCCACCCGCCTCGACGTACTCGTGCACGGCGCGGGCGTTCTCCTCCGACACCAGGTAGAGCCCGGGAACGATCACGAGCCGGTAGTCGCCCAGCGGCGACCACGGTGCCACGACATCCGCCGTCACCGCACGTTCGAGCAGCGCGTTGTGCACGGCCCGCGCGGTGTCGGCGTAGCGGAGGTTGTTGGCGGGTTTGAGACCCGATCGCAGCGCCCAGCCCGCCTCGTTGTCGTGGAGCAGTGCCACTTCCGCCGGGGCGACGACCGTGTCCCGCACCTCGGCGAGCGCGGCGAGCTGCGCACCGAGTGCGACGATGTCGCGGAACACCCGGGTGTCCTTGCCCGCGTGGGGCAGCATCGCGGAGTGGAACTGCTCGGTGCCGGACTTCGATGCGCGCCACTGGAAGAACATCGCACTGTTGGAGCCGCGCGCGACATGCGCGAGCGCGTGACGGCTGATCTCCCCCGGGGCCTTCGGCTGGTTGATCGGATGCCAGCTCGACGCACCGGTCGCGTGCTCCATGAGCATCCACGGCCGACCTCCCGACATGCCGCGCATGCGGTCTCCGCTGAACGCGAGGTCCTGGTGCTTCCGCGGATCAGGGCCGAACGTGTAGTGGTCGTTCGCCACGATGTCCATCTCGTCGGCCCACCGGGTGTAATCGACCACATCGGGACCGAGACCGACCATGAAGTTCGTGGTGATGGGGAGTTCCGGGGTGAACCGCTGCAGCGCCTCCTTCTCGGCGCGGTACTGCGCGAGGAGCTCGTCGGACGAGAAGCGCTCGTAGTCGAGGAGATGCCCCGGATTGTGCGCCGTGACGCCCCACGGAGTCGTCACCTCCTCGAACGAGGAGTAGCTGTTTCCCCAGAACGACATGCCCCACGCCGCGTTCAGAGCCTCGACTGTCACGTACTTCTCCGCCACCCACTCGCGGAAATCGGGCGTTCGAGACCGGGCAGTGACAGCGCGCGTTCCCGCCGCCGAGTTCGTTGCTCACATGCCACATCAGCACGGCCGGGTGACCGGCCACGTGCTCGGCGAGGCGCTCGACGATGCGCACGGCGTACTTCCGGAAGACCGTGGACGAGGGGCACCAGCCCAGCCGGCCGCCGGGGGCGAGAGGATGCCCGTGGATGTCCTGCGGCAGGATCTCCGGGTGCAGACGGTGCAGCCACATCGGCACCGCCGCGGTGGGTGTCGCGAGGTCGACCGCGATGCCGTTCTCGTGCAGCAGATCGAGCATCCGGTCGAGCCACGAGAAGTCGAAGACGCCCTCGCGCGGCTCATGCACCACCCAGGAGAACACGCCGAGCGTCACGAGGTTCACACCCGCTTCGCGCATCAGCTCCATGTCCTCGAGCACGACATCCCACGACCACTGCTCGGGGCTGTAGTCGCCGCCGAACGAGAGCCCTTCGGTCGGCCACTCGACGATCCGGCGAGGGGCGTCGTCCAGGGTCTCGGTGCTACTGGTCATCGGGGGTCCTCTCGGGGGAAGGGGCGGGGGATGTCCGCGTCACGCGCAGAACGCGGGCCGTGGGTGCGGGGACGGCGACGGTGACCGCGAGCTCTCCGGCCGCCGCGTCCCACCGCCACGACCAGCCGTCGGCGGAATCGGGGAAGAAGGGCTCGACCTCGATCTCCTCACCGCGATGGAACGGCAGCGGGATCACGACCTCGTCGGCGGCACCGGGGCGCCGCCACAGGCTCACCAGCGCGGAGCCGGCAGGTTCGCGAAGCCCCAGTGCGACCCACGGGGTCTCCCAGGCGGGAAGGCCCAGCGGCCAGAACGGCACGGCTCGCTCGATGGTCGTCAGCACGCGGCGGTGCGCGTCCACGGCGGCGCGGACGAGCGCCTGCTCGTCCGCCGTCATCCGATTGAGATAGCCGGAGAGGTACAGGCGACCGAGGATGCCGTTCACCAGCGCGAAGACCATCTCCTCGCGCGAGCTGCCGGCGACCGGATACGCCCAGTTCCCGGCCTGCTCGGGAAGTATCGCGGCGGGTGCGGCCGCGGCGATCGTCGCGTACATCACCGGATCCTGCTGGTCGGAGGTGGACTGCAGATGCAGCCGCGACAGCATCGCCTGGTCCAGGCGCATCGCGCCCGACGCGCAGCTCTCGATCAGGAGTTCCGGATGCCGCGCCTGCCAACCGTCGATCACGGCGAGGAGAGCGCGGTTGTGCTCCAGGAGTCCGGCGCCCGGTGCGAGCCCACCGGCATCCGTCCCCGGTCCGGTCATGGTGTTGTCGTCCATCTTGATGAAGCCGATGCCGTAGTCGGCCACCAGGCGATCAACGACTGCGTCGACGTGGCCACGCGCCGCCGGGTCGCGCAGATCCAGCAGATGGCGGCCATGCTCGGCCAGTCGCACCCCGCCGCGGGAGAAGAACGCCGAGTCGGGGAGCGCCCTCCCCGAGGATGCGACGGCGAGCGGAGAGCGGACGCCGATAACCTCCGGTTCCAGCCACAGCCCCGCGACCATCCCGTGCGAACGGATCCGGTCGATGACCTCCTCGATGCCGCCGGGGAATCGGCGAGCAGCGGGGCGCCATTCCCCCACCGAGTCCCACCAGCTCCCGTCCGCGTACCAGCCGGCGTCGATGCAGAAGATGTCGACACCCGCCGCGGCCGCCGCGTCGATGAGCGGCAGCAGCTTCTCGGTCGTCGGATCGCCCATGAGCGTGTTCATGTAGTCGTTGAAGACGACGGGCAGACGACGATCCGCGGCGCGCACGTGCCGGACGGCCCGACGCTGCGACGTCATCCGCGCGAGCACCTCGTCCATTCCCCCGGACGCGACGACGACCGACGCCGGCACGCTCGTGAACGAGTCGCCCGGCCGCAGTCGCACGCTCCACTGGTTGTCCTGATCGGTCGGGCCGGTGAGCAGCAGGTAGGCGCCGTGCCGGGTCTCCCCGATCTCGAAGCCCCAGGGGCCGTTGTGCTCGATCTGCCAGGCGAGGGCGTAGTCGCCGGACTCCGCGAGGAGCGCCGCCGTCGGGACATGCTCGCCGCTCGACCACGAACCCCGATCGGCGACGTGTATCCGGCTGCGCGGAGGGTGATGCTGCAGGTCGCGATCGATGCGCGCGAGTCCGGAGTCTCGGAGCGAGCGTGTCGACCAGCGCCCCTCGCTCACCCAGTCGTTCGCGGCGGACGCGAGCTGGAACCCCTCGACGTCGGGAGCCTCCGTCAGGAACGCCCCGGTGGCGAAGGTCGAAAGGAAGTCGAGCACGATCGAGGCGGCCTCGACACCGCCCGCCGGCGACGGCGCATACGAGACCTCCGACCAGGTCCGGAATCCTCCGACACCGGGAGTCACCTCGAAGACGCTCGTCACGGCGAGCCCCGTCTCCTCATCGCGTTGGCGGATGCGCAGCGTGTGTTTCTCGACGACATGCGACTCGTGGCGGAGCCGCGCCCCGATGACCGTGTCCACGTTGCGGAAGCCCCCGGGAAAGCGCCCGTGCCCGAACGCCGAGATCTCGACGAGCGGCTGCCGGAGGGCCGGCGCCAGCACGGCGGCTCCTGTTCGCGACGCGCCAGGAGCCCTCAGTCCGATGAGCGACACCGGCGCGTCCCGTCCGATCGCGAACACGAGTTCGAGCGCGTCGTCACCCCAGACGAGAACGTCGTCGCCGGGTCGGCCGAGCGCCTCAGGCACGGGCCGGTTCCCGCTCCGAGCTCTCCCAGGACTGCGTGAAGTGGTTGTAGCAGATGGAGTTGTCCAGAGTCGAGCGGTCAGGAGCGGCCTCGCTCGACACGACCTTCCCGATCTTCTCCGGGTCGGGCGCGGCGATCGCGAGCAGGCGCGTGTAGTCGTGCTGCGGGTTGAGGATGACGTCATCGGCAGGCCCGCGCTCCACGACTCGGCCGTGGTACAGCACGAGGATCTCGTCGGAGAAGTGCCGGGCGGTCGCGAGGTCGTGCGTGATGTACAGCAGCGCCAGGTTGTCCTCGCGCTGCAGTCGTCCGAGCAGGTTGAGCACGCCGAGGCGGATCGAGACGTCGAGCATCGACACCGGCTCGTCGGCGATCAGGACCTCGGCACCCGGCGCGAGCGCGCGGGCGATCGCGACGCGCTGTCGCTGTCCGCCCGAGAGCTCATGCGGGCGACGGATCGCGACGTCCTCCGCCGGTGTGAGGTTCACGCGATCGAGCATGCTGAGCACCTTCTCGTGCACCGCCACCGTGCCGGAGGCGCGACGGTGGATGCGGATGGGCCGCGCGATGTGATGCTCGATGCTGTGGAACGGATTCAGCGACGCGAACGGGTCCTGGAACACCATCTGCACGTGCCGGCGGTAGAGCGAGCGCGGCATCGGTGTGCCGTCGTCGAGCGTGACGTCGATCTGCCCCGACGTCGGCTTCTCGAGCCGGGACAGCATCCGCGCGATCGTCGACTTGCCCGACCCCGACTCGCCGACGAGAGCGATCGTCCGTCCGGGGACGAGGTCGAACGAGACCCCGTCCACCGCGCGGAACGCGCCGCGGCGCATGCCCTTCCTGATCGTGTAGTCCTTCGTCAGATCGGTCACTCGGATCGTGGTCATGAACGCTGCACCTGTCCCTCGTCGTCGCCGGTTCGGATGAATGCCCCGCGCGATCCGCTGAGGCTCGGGAAGGAGGAGAGCAGCTGCCGGGTGTACTCGTGCTCCGGCGCACGGTAGATCCGATCGGCCGTGCCGAGCTCGACGATCTCGCCGCGCAGCATGATGGCAATGCGGTCGCTGATCTCCAGCAGCAGCGGCAGGTCGTGCGTGATGAAGATGACCGCGAAGTCGAGCTCGTCACGCAGCCGCACGATCTCCCGCAGGATGTCCCGCTGCACGACGACGTCCAGCGCGGTCGTGGGCTCGTCCATGATCATGACCTGCGGCTCGAGCAGCATCGCCATGGCGATCATCACCCGCTGCCGCATGCCTCCGGAGAGCTCGTGCGGATAGGAGTGCAGGCGGCGACGGTCCACCCCGACTCGCTCGAGCACGTCGCCAGCACGCTGGGTGCGCTCCTTCTTCGACATCTCCGGGCGGTGGGTCAGCAGGACGTCGTCCAGCTGGGCGCGCACCGTCGTCACCGGGTTCAGGGCGTTCATCGCCCCCTGGAACACCATCGACAGCTTCGTCCAGCGGAAGGCCCGGAGCTGATCCTCGTCCAGCGCCATCAGGTCGAGGTCGCTGCCGTCGCGATCGTGGAAGGTGATGCTGCCCGACGAGATCCGGGCCGGGGGTTTGTGGAGCCGGTTGATCGCGTAGGCCAGCGTGGTCTTCCCGCATCCGGATTCCCCGGCGAGGCCGAGGATCTCGCCCGGAGCGAGAGAGAAGGACGCATTCTTCACCGCCGTGACGGGGTGGTCGACCTCGTAGACGACCGACAGGTCCTCGATGCTGATCACGGCCGGCCGGTCCGAACCGGTCCGCGTGCGGGTCTCCTCCGAGATCGTCATGCCGCTGCCTTCCTCTCCCGCGTCACGCGAGACCGCTCGAGACGGGCGGCGACCCTGGCGCGCTTGCGGTGCAGCCGGACGTTCTTGAGTTTCGGGTTGATGATCTCGTCGATCGAGAAGTTGATCAGCGACAGCCCCATGCCGAACAGCGCGATGATGAGGCCGGGAGGCACGAACCACCACCACGCGCCCAGGGAGAGCGCGAAGCCGTTCTGCGCGTAGAACAGCATGGTGCCGAGTGTCGACGAGTTCGAGGCGCCGAGGCCGAGGAACGAGAGGCCCGCCTCACCGAGGATCGCCGCGATCACGGCGAAGACGAACTGCGACGCGAGCACGGGGAGCAGGTTCGGCAGGATCTCGACGGCGATCACACGCCCGGCACGCTCTCCGGCCACCCGGGATGCCGCGACGTAGTCGCGATTGCGGATGGAGAGGGTCTGCGCACGCAGCACGCGGCTGGACGCCGCCCACCCGGTGATGGCGAGGACGACCGCGATCGTCCAGAGGCCGCGCTGCGCCTGCGGGACGAATCCCGAGATCACGATCACGAGCGGCAGTCCGGGGATCACCAGGAAGACGTTCGAGAAGAGGGAGAACGCCTCATCCGCGAACCCGCCGATGTACGCCCCCAGGATGCCGAAGAAGGCGGACAGGATCGTCGCGAGCACGCCGACGATGAGGCCGATCTGCAGGGAGCCGGCCGTCGCGAAGGCCAGCTGCGCGAACACGTCCTGTCCGGTCTGCGTCGTACCGAGGATGTGCTCGGCGCTCGGCGGCTGCAGACCCGAGTCCCGGATGGTCGTCGGATCCTGCACGAGGAGCGGTCCGATGACGCCGAACAGGGCGATGCCGCCGACGAGCACGAGACCGAAGGCGAGCCACGGCGTCATGGTGGGGAGCATCATCCGCCACGGCGAGCGCGGCTTCCTGCCCCGTTCGGCGGCGGCCGTGGCCAGGGCCATGGTCGCATCGGGGACGTTGGGCTCGGTGCGGGGAGCGAGGTTCGTCATCGGCTGAGTCCTTCCGGGAAGAGCAGCGCGCGGATCGGCACCGGCGTCATCGCCGCCGACATCAGGCGTTCACCCGCGTGCGAGGGTCGATGAGCCCGTAGAACAGATCGACGATGAGGTTGGCGACCAGGACGGCCAGGGTGATGAAGAGGAACAGCCCCTGCATCAGCGCGTAGTCGTTGTTGGTGACGGCCGAGAGCAGCTTCGATCCGATGCCGGGATAGGAGAAGACCTGCTCGGTGACGATGGAGCCGGAGACGACGAACCCGAGGGAGATGGCGAAGCCGGCGACCGAGGGCAGCACGGCGTTGCGGGCCGCGTAGTGGCGGAGGATCCGCCCCGGGCTGAGGCCCTTCGCCTGCGCGGTGAGGATGTAGTCCTCGGAGAGGGTCGACACCATCATGTTGCGCATCCCGAGCAGCCATCCGCCGACCGAGGCGATCACGATCGTCAGCGCGGGGAGGAATCCGTATTGGATCGCCGAGGCGATGAACTCCCACAAGAACCCGGGGTCCAGGATCACGTCGTACCCGCCCTGCGAGGGGAAGAGCTTGAGCGTCGATGCGAAGAAGTACACGAGCAGCAGCGCCAGCCAGAAGTACGGGACGGCGGCGAGCAGCGTGGTCGCGGGGATGAGCGAGTCGAGCCAGGTCCCCGGCTTCCAGCCGACGATGGCCCCGAGCGCCACCCCGATGACCGTGGCGAGGACCGTGGACACGCCCACGAGCACGATGGTCCAGGGCAGCGACGTGTTGATCACCTCGATGACGGGCGTCGGGAAGTAGCTGACCGAGACCCCGAGGTCGCCGCGGAAGATGTTGATCAGGTAGTTCCAGTACTGGACGAGCAGCGGTTCCGAGGAATCGCCACCGAGAAGGAGCTCGTAGGCCTTGCGCGTGTCCGGGGTGACGATGCCGCCCCGCTGCTGCAGCTTGGCGAGCAGGATGTCGACGGGGTTCCCCGGCAGCAGCCGCGGAATCAGGAAGTTGAGGGTCAGCGCCGCCCAGAGGGCGATGAGATAGAACCCCAGCTTTCGGACGAAGTAGTTCACAGCATCCGTCCCTGTCCCCGCTCGCCGCGCTCCTTCTCGGTGACGATCACGATCACTCCCCCGCCGGCTTCAGCGACTTGAAGATCTGCGCGTTGTCCGGCGAGGCCCAGACCGCCGGGAACGCGTAGAGGTCGTCCTGCGTCGGCCATCCGGTGAACTTGTCGACGTTGAACTCGCTCGTCGTGCCGCCCGTCAGGACGGGGATGTACGGCATCGCGGCGACGATCTTCTCCTGGATGATGTCGAACTGCACCTGACGCGTCTCGGTGTCCTCCGGGTTGGTCGCCTTGAGCACTGCGAGTGCGGCGTCCACGTCCGGGTCGCTGAACCGGGCGACGTTCTGCGGCGCGACCTCACCGACGGGTGCCGTGAAGGCCGTGTTGAAGTACTTGTCGTAGAGGTAGTACGGGTCGGACGCGGCGCCCTGGCCGAGCGAGTCGATCGCCAGCTGGTACGTGCCCTTGCCCTTCTTGTCGGTCCACTCGTTCCACGACGACTGCGAGACGCGCAGATCGATTCCGGCGGCCTTGAGCTGCTGCGCCATGGTGTCGATCGCGGTGATGTAGTCGGTCCAGCCGGTCACGACCTCAACGGTCAGGGAGAGCTTCTCGCCGTCCTTCGCGTAGATGCCGTCCGATCCCTTCGCCCAGCCGGCGGCCTCGAGGATCTCGGCAGCCGTGTCGGGGTCGGCGGCACCGGGCGCGACGGGCTCGGCGACGGCGGACGAGATCAGGTCCTTCTGCGTCGTGGTGAGCGCGAACGTCGGCGAGATCTCGCTCGCGGTGTTCTGGAACGCCAGCGAGTTGACCTGATCGCGGTTCAGCGCGGCGTACACGGCCTGGCGCACGGCAGGATCCGTCTGCGGACCCGTGCAGCCGAGCTCGGCGCTCGAGCAGGTGAGCAGCGCGACCTGGTTCTGCGGGATGGTGATCGCGTCGTATCCGGGGTAGGTCGTGGACACGTTCTCGATGTCGGGCACCGGGCCCGTCTGCCAGTCGATCGTGCCGGCCTTGAGCGCGTCGACGCCGGCGGTGTTGCCGGACAGCGAGAGGTAGCGGATCGCTTTCACCGCCGGGGCGCCGTCCCAGTAGTCCTCGTTGGCTGCGAGCGTGAACGCCTGCGGCTTGAAGTTGTCGAGCGTGTACGGACCCGTGCCGACCGGCTTCTCCATCACGTCGGTCGTGGGGTCGATCCCGGACCAGATGTGCTCGGGCACGATCGGGGTGCGGCCGAGCAGGGTCGGCCCGCTCACGAACGCGGGGTGGTCCCAGGTGAACACGACGTGCGTGTCGTCGGTGGCCTCGACGGTCCCGTCGAAGCCGCCGTTGTTCAACGAGGGCGTGTCGAGGAGCAGCTGGAAGGTGAACGCCACGTCGTCGGCGGTGAAGTCCTCGCCGTCCGACCAGGTGACGCCCTCGCGCAACGTGACCGAGAGCTGCGTGCCGTCCTCGTTCCAGGTGTACTCGGTGCCGAGCAGAGGCGTGTACGCCTCGGTATTCACGTTCGTGACGAAGAAGAGCGACTCGAAGATCGTGCCGATGCCGCCGATCTGCGACGGCGAGTAGGGGTTGAAGTTGATCTGATAGTCGCCGGACTGCCCCGTGTACGCGATCAGGGTGTCCGCCGATCCGGAGGCGGAACCGCCGGATGCCGGCGCGCAGCCCGCGAGCAGGAGGGTGGTGGCCATCGCGGCCGAGGCTCCCGCCAGGGCCATCCGGATGCCGGCGCGTGGGCGCTTCGTGCTGAGGAACATCGTCGTCCTTTCCCAGGCGCGCCACCCGAGGGGTTGTCCGCGCCGACTGTGTGAGTGGAAGGAATCTCCATCTACCGCCCTCATTGTTACGTAGGTAAACTAAGTCCGTCAAGCACTTCCAGAAATCGACCGGACGGATCCCGTCCGAGAGGGCACCATGACTGATCTCGTTACTCCGGATGTCCGCGGCGATGAGGCCGCGCATCCTCCACCCCCCTCGCGGCTCGCGCATCTGCGCGGCGACGGGGTGTCTCTCGTCATCGACACCGCGGCGGCGCCGGGCGCTCAGGGCGCCTCGTCCGCCATGCCCCAAGTGCTGTTCTGGGGAGCCGATCTCGTCGACCTCGACGACCTCGATCCCGGAGAGATCGTCGCGGCGATGAGCCGACAGGATGCCTCGGGCACGCTCGACGCCGCATGGCAGGTGTCGCTGCTGCCTCTCGAAGGAGAAGGCTGGGGCGGGCGTCCCGGGCTGAGCGCCGGCGTCGACGGCGTCCCCGTCCACCCGCGCTGGGCGAACATCGAGTGCTCGACTGACCCGGGCGGTCGCCGGTTCTCCGTCATCGCGGAGGATGTCGGCAACGGGCTGCGGCTGGACTCCGCCGTCGTCGTCGAGGCCGGCGGCATCGTCACCGTGACGCACACCGTCACGCGCACGGCAGACGACGCGAGCGCTCTCGTGATCGAGTGGCTGGAGGCCACGCTCCCGACCCCGAAGGCCGTCGACCACCTGACCACGTTCGCCGGCCGGTGGACGCGGGAGAAGGTGCCGACGACCAGCAGGATCCCCCGCGGGGCGACCACGCGGCAGACGAGGCGCGGGCGCGGCGGACACGACGCCCCCATGCTCTCGATCGTCTCGATCGATCGGCCGCGCGATCGCAGCGGCGAGCTCTGGGCCGTCCACCTCGGCTGGAGCGCCGACTGCACCTACCGGAACGACCGCATGCCCGACTCCGTCGACGTGCTGGGCGCCGGAGAACTGCTGCGCACGGGCGAGATCGCGCTCGGTCCCGGAGAGTCGTACACGACCCCCACCGCCTACTTCGCCTGGTCGGGAGCAGGTCTCGACGGACTGTCGGAGCGGTTCCACCGGTTCGAACGGGCGCGCCCGAATCATCCGCATTCGCCGCGGCCGCTCGTGCTGAACACCTGGGAGGCCGTGTACTTCGATCACGACCCCGCCTTCCTCTTCGCGCTAACCGATCTCGCCGCGAAGGTCGGCGTCGAGAGGTTCGTGCTCGACGACGGCTGGTTCCTCGGACGCCGCAGCGACATCAGGGGGCTCGGCGACTGGTTCGTCGACCGCGCGGTCTGGCCCGACGGCCTGGGTCCGCTCGCCGACCGCGTGCACGAGCGGGGGATGGAGTTCGGGCTGTGGTTCGAGCCGGAGATGATCAATCTCGACTCCGAGCTCGCGCGCCGGCATCCCGAATGGCTCCTGCATCCGCGCGATCATCTGCCGACGCCCGCACACCTCTCCTGGCGCACCCAGTACGTTCTCGACCTCGCGCGTGAAGACGCCTACGCGTACATCCTCGGCAGCCTCGACGCCCTGGTGACGGAGCTCGGCATCGACTTCATCAAGTGGGATCACAATCGCGATCTGGTCGAGGCGGTACACGACGGCCGTCCCGGCACGCACGCGCAGACCCGCGCGGTGTACCGGATGATGGCAGAGCTGAAGTCACGGCATCCGGGTCTCGAGATCGAGTCCTGCTCCTCCGGCGGCGCGCGCAGCGACCTGGGCATCCTCGAGGTCGCCGACCGCGTCTGGGCGAGCGACTCCAACGATCCGATCGAGCGTCAGGACATCCAGCGGTGGACGCAACTGCTGCTCGCGCCCGAGCTCGTGGGCGGTCACGTCGGTCCGACGACGGCCCACTCGACGGGACGCACGACGCCGCTGTCGTTCCGGCTCGCCACCAGCCTGATGGGCTCGGCGGGCTTCGAGTGGAACATCGCGGAGTGCACGCCCGAGGAGCTCGAGGTCATCACCCGATGGTCTGCGCTGTACAAGGAGCTCCGTTCGGTGATCCACACGGGGACGGCCGTGCACGCCGACGTGCGCGACCCCGCGCTCCGCGTCGTCGGCGCCGTCGCTCCCGACCGCGCGGAGGCCGTGTTCACGATCGCGAGCGTCGCGACGCTCGAGGACTCGCTTCCCGAGCGGATCCGGTTGCACGGGCTCGACGAGGACGCGATCTACGACGTGCGGGTGCGCGACGAGATCGGCGCCTCACGACATGGCTTCGCGACACCCGCCTGGCTGTCGAGCGGGACCGTCTGCCTCAGTGGCTCGTTCCTCGACACGGTCGGGCTGCAGATCCCGCCGCTGTGGCCCGCGCAGGCGATCATCCTCCACCTCACGCGCCGCTGACGCCGAGGTGGAGGGGCGCCGAGGCCGGTCAGTCGTTCTGACCGACCTCGGCGCCGCTCACAGGCTGCCGATCTGCCGCCGCACCTCGTCGAGGGTGCGCATCACCGCGAGGGAATCATCCAGGGAGTGCAGCGGCGACTGCGTCCGGCCCTCGGCGAGGTAGGTCGCGACGGCTGCCGCCTGCCACGCCAGCCCGTCTCGCCCAACCAGGCCGCTCTCGTCGCGCCACTGCACTTCGTCACCGCCCCGTGCGATGCGCAGCACGGCGGGAAAGACGAAGCTCGTCTCGAAGTGCACGCTTCCCGTCGACCCGTGGACGGCTGCCAGTCCGGGGGTGTCGATCGTGCAGGACGCGCTCACCGCCGCGTGCGCGCCGCGCTCGTTCTCGAGGAGGATCACCGCCTCCGTCTCGACGCCGGTGGGAGCCAGCGACCCTCGGGCGGAGACGGCGGTCGCCGCGCCGAGCACGGAGTGCGCGAACCACAGGCTGTACACGCCGGCGTCGATCATCACCCCGCCGCCGGCGGCAGGATCGAAGTTGCGGTCGGCCGGGTCGTACTCCCACTGCCACCCGAGGTGCGCCGTGGCGAGTCGCACGTCACCGAGCTCCCCTTCGGCCAGGAGTTGGGCGACGAGATGCGACTGCGGCAAGTACCGCGACCACATCGCCTCCATCGCGAAGACCCCGGCGGCGCGCGCCGCATCCGCGATCTCCTCCGCCTGCGCGGCGTCGAGAGCGATGGGTTTCTCGATGAGGACGTGCTTGCCTGCCGCGATGGTCGCGAGCGCCAGCGGATGGTGCTGCGCATGGGGAGCGGCGATGTACACGACGTCCACGTCAGGGTCCTGCAGAAGAGCGTCCTGGCCTTCGTAGTGACGCGGAATACCGTGCCGTGCAGCGAAGGCCGCGGAGCGCTCTGCCGACCGCGAGGCGACGGCGAGCACGCGCTGGTCGGTGTGCCGGTGCAGCGCACTCACCCAGTCCTCGGCGATCCCGCCCGGGCCGAGCACCCCCCAGCGGGCGACGGGGCCGCCTCGCAGAGGGATGATCGCCGGTGTCGGAAGGCTGATCATTCGCGCTCCCCCACTCAGCCGACCTGATCCGCGGGAACGCTGCGGCCGCGATGCAGGGAGTTCGCGTGCCGCAGCACCGTCGGCGCGAGGAGGCCAGCGCGGTCGAGTGCGGAGTCGGTCGTCACGCGGAACACCGCGCGCTCCCCGGCGAGCAGCGTCACCATGCCCCGGTCGACGCGCGCGTCGACGTCGAAGCGATCGACGAGAAGGGTGATGTCGCGGACGTAGCTGCGCGCGGTGACCTCGACGAGCACGATGCCGTCCTCGGCACCCGCTTCTCCGATCTCCGCCACGAGCGGCTCCGGGTCGAGAGCTTGATCCACGATCTCGACCGGATTGTGGATCGCGGTGGCGAACCCGTCCAGCTGCGCGGTGAGGATCTCGCGGGCGCTGTCGCCGAAGGCGGCGAGCTCCGTCGGGATCGTCACCGTCGTCTCTCCCCGGGCGGGGACGGATGCCGACACCACGGTCTCCGCGAGCACGGTGCCGTCGAAGAGCATCCGCTGCAGTCGGATGTCGCCGGTCCACGGCTCGTCCGTGTCGTTCAGCACGATGAGCGCCAGGCCCGCGTCGCGCGGCTGGAACGTCGCGAGCCGCGGCTCGTAGACATCGCGGAGCGTGTACCAGAGGGGCTTCCGGTGCTCGGCGAAGTCCACAGCGGCCCAGGAGACGACGGGCCAGTTGTCGTTCAGCTGCCACACGATGGCACCGGTGTTGCTCGGCGACAGCGAACGGAAGTGCTCGATCCCGAAGCGGACGGCGGCGGCCTGGTTGAGCTGCGTCGCCCAGTGCCATTCGTCGATCGTGCGGGGCTCTGGCAGATGCCCCTGCATGCCGCGCTCGAGCTTCAGGTTGCCGTCGTTCGCCTTCTGGTGCACCAGCATCTGCGCGCCGTACGGCTCGAGGGGCTCGTCGTGCACGACGTCGACCAGTGTCGACCACGCCGGCGGCCCCTGGAAGCCGAACTCCGAGACGAACCGCGGGCGGTGACTGCGGTAGACCGAGTAGTCGACGGTGTTCCACACGTCCCAGATGTGCATCGTGCCGTGCGCGGCGTCGTTCGGATGGAGCGCCTCATCGAACGAGTACGGGCTCGCGGGCGAGTAGAAGCGGCTCGGGTCGAGCTCGGCCACGAGACCCGGGAGGAGTGAGAGGTAGTAGCCGAGCCCCCAGGTGCGACCCTCGAGCCTCTCCTGCCAGCCCCAGTCGTAGTAGCCCCAGATGTTCTCGTTGTTGCCGTTCCAGATGACCAGCGACGGATGCGGGCTGAGTCGCGTGATCGCTTCGCGCGCCTCGGCCTCGACCTCGACGGCGAGCCATTCCTCCTCGGCGTAGGCGGCGCAGGCGAAGAGGAAGTCCTGCCACACCAGGAGGCCCGCCTCGTCGCATGCCGCGTAGAAGTCGTCGGATTCGTAGATCCCGCCGCCCCAGACGCGGAGGAGGTTCATGTTCGCCTCCGAGGCGTCGCGGACCCGGCGGCGGTAGCGGTCGGCGTCGACCTCGGCGAGGAAGGCGTGATCGGGGATCCAGTTGGCACCCCGCACCTGGATGATCTCGTCGTTGACGCGGAGCACGAAGGGCGAGCCCTCGGCGTCGGGAGCCGTGTCGACGTGCACGGTGCGGAATCCGATCCGGGACGACCAGTGCGCGACCGGCGCGGACGCCTGCGCGACCTGGACGTCGACGTCGTAGAGCGGCTGGTCGCCATGTCCGATCGGCCACCAGACATCGACGTCGGGCACCTCGAGCTCGAGGCGCGCCTCCGTGGCTCCCGCCTCGACCGCCTGCGCCGCGGTGACGCCGGCGACGGATGCCGCGACTTCCCAGGGACCCTCGGCGGATGCATCGGCCCACTCCAGCGCGACGCGCGCGTCGAGGCGGCCGTCGACCCCACCGGCGCGGTGCGACAGGCCGACGAGGGGACGGACCGACGCGATGCGCGCGCCCGACCAGCTGTCGAGCCCGATCGGCTTCCAGATCCCGCTGGTGGCGACATCGATGCCCCAGTCCCAGCCGAAGTTGGATGCCGTCTTGCGGAGCGCGTTGTAGGGGTGGTGGTTCGTGTGCGGGCGCGGTCCGTGGGCGGCGCTGCGAGCCTCGGCCTCGGCGATGGGCGAGGCGAAGGTGATCACCAGGCTGTTCTCGCCGTCGATGAGGTGCGGACGCACGTCGAAGCGGTAGCTGCGGTGCTGGTTCTCGGTGCGGCCGACCACCGCGCCGTTGAGCTCGATGGTGGCGACCGTGTCGAGTCCTTCGGCGACCAGATCGTGTCGATCGGACCCGTCGTCCTGCCAGCCGAATCGGGTCTCGTAGCGCCAGACCGTGCTCCCGATCCACTGCTGCTCGGCCTCGTTGTCGCCGTCGAAGGGCGGTGCGATCAGCCCGGCGGCGAGCAGATCGGTATGCGCGCATCCGGGGACCGTAGCCGGGATCGATGCGCCGCGGACCGCTTCCGGAACGGGTCCGTCCGCGGCCGTGAGGGTCCAGTTTTCGTGCAGGGGGCGGAATGCCATGAGCGTCCTTGCGTCGGGGGCCGAATCAACGTTCTTACTGCTGCTACTTTATTACATAGGTTAACAAAGTCGGTAGAGTCATCGGGAGATATGATCCGGATGTCAGTGGATCGAAAGCAGGACAGGTGGCAGACGCACGAGGCGGTTCGGCATTCGATGCCTGGCCCTACCTGACCGGCGTGGAACGCGGCGCGCTCCGCGAGCTCCTCATCCATGGCGCACTCCCCCGCGCCGAGATCGCGCGTCGCATCAATGTATCCCGAGCCAGCCTGACACGCGCCTCACGCGTGCTCATGGAGCACTCGCTCGTCGCCGAGGACGAGATCGCGCTCCGCGGAGCCATGGGACGACCGAGCGAGATGCTCGTCATCCGCGAGGACACCCACCATCTTCTCGGGATCAAGCTCACCGGAGATTCGGTCTTCGCCGTCGTCACCGATCTGCGCGCCCGCAGCGTCGCCGAGGTCGAGGAGCGGCTCGTCTCGACATCCGTCGAGGACACCGTCGACCAGATCGCCGCCATCCACGCGCGCTTCGCCCGCACGTTCGGCGACATCCGCGCCGCGGGGATCTGCCTGGCCGGTGACCTCGCACAGATCGACGGCCGGCAGATCGTCGTGGCGTCCTACTTCCTGCGCTGGCACGATGTGCCGCTGGCCGAGCTTCTCGAGCAGCGACTCGGTATTCCCGTCACCGCCGACAACGACGTGCGTGCGCTCACCGCGGCAGAGCACTGGTTCGGGGCCGGGGCGGGATGCGATTCGCTCGCGCTGGTCACCGTCGGCGCCGGCATCGGCTTCGGGCTGGTCGTCGAGGGACGGGTCGTCACCGGGCACAACGGTCGCGCCGGGCAGCTGGATCATCTCATCGTGGACTCGAACGGCCCGACCTGCGGCCTCGGCCACCACGGCTGTGCGAGCGCCTATCTCCCAAGCGCGAGCATCGTGACGGCGATCGGCGTCGAGGGCCTCGACTACCCGGGAGCGGTGGAGCTCGCCCGCGCGGGAGACCCGGCGGCCACGCGCGCGTTCGACGCTGCGGCGCGCGCCCTCGGTCTGATGATCGGCACGATCATCAACGGCCTCGACCCGGAGAAGATCGTGCTCACCGGCGACGGCCTCGCCGTGATGGACATCTCCGGCGACGAGGTCATGCGCGCGATCGACGCCACACGTCTGCCGAGCGACCTGCCCATCCCCCTGGATGTGCAGCCGTTCGAGTTCACCGAGTGGGCGCGCGCCGGAGCCGTCGTCGCGATCCGGCGTCTGCTGCGGTTCTAGGGCGCTGCTCACGGTCGGTTCATCGGCCCGTCCTACTTCAGCGCGCCGTTGAGAAGACCCGCCACGTAGTACTTCTGCAGCACCAGGTAGACGATCACGCAGGGGATGACGGTGATGGCGACGCCCGTCTGCATGAGGCCGAAGTCGAGTTGGAAGTTCGCGTCAGCCGACAGGATGCCGATGCTCACCGGCAGCGTGTAGAGCTTCTGATCCGTGATGAGGATGAGGGCCGCGAAGAACTCGTTCCACGCGCCGAAGAAGGAGAGCAGCGCGGTCGAGACGACGCCGGGCAGAGCGACGGGGAGCATGACCCGCCACATCGCGCTGAACGCCGTGGCGCCGTCGATCTGCGCTGCTTCTTCGAGCGATGACGGGATCGCGGCGAAGGAGTTGCGCATCAGGAAGATGCCGAGCGGCAGGTTGAACGTCGCGATCACCAGGGCGACCCCCACGAGGTTGTTCTGCAGACCGATGTCGCGCAGCACCAGGTAGAGCGGGGTGATGATCGCCTGGAACGGGATCATGAACGTCACGAGCGTCACGAAGAACGCGATCGTACTGCCTCGGTACGGCAGCTTGGCGAAGGCGTATCCCGCGCAGGTGCTGACGACGACCGCCACGCCCGTGGCCAGCAGAGCCACGAAGGCCGAGTTGCCGGCGCTCTGCCAGACGCTCAGGCCCCGGCTCGAGTCGAAGATCTGCGCAAGGTCGTCCGGCCCGACCTGCGACAGCATCACGCCGATCGGATAGAGGAACAGCACTGCGAGGCAGATGCTGATGACCCACCATGCGAAGCGAGGCAGCAGGCGCTGCCGTTGACGGGGCCGCTGCGTGGCCCGGGGCAGGACGACGAGGGTCGTGGAGGAGAGTGTGGCGGTCATGAGTTGTCCGAGTTCCGAAGAAGCAGCATCTGCACGGCGCTGACGACGCCGAGCGCGAGCATGAGGAGGATGGAGAGCGCTGAGGCGTAGCCGACATCGAACTTCACGAAGCCCGAGCGGTAGATCTCGAAGACCGCCGTGATCGTCGATCCGGCAGGCCCGCCGGTGGTCATGATGTAGAACTGGTCGAACGCGAGCAGGGACCCGGCGACGGAGAACACCAGCACCAGCGCGAGCGTCGGACGCAGCAGCGGCACCGTGATGTGCCAGAAGCTCTGCCACGGACTCGCCCCGTCGATGCGGGCGGCCTCGTTGACGTCTTCCGGCACGCCCTGGATGCCGGCGAGCACCAGGAGCATCTGCAGCCCGACGACCTTCCAGGTCACCATCGCGACGACGATGGCGAAGGCGGAGCCGAACTCGGCGAAGAAGTTGCGGGTGGGGTCGATGAGCCCGAGGTCGCCGAGCAGGACCGTCGTCGGTCCGATGTCGGACTGCCACATGAACAGCCAGATGTAGCTCCCGGAGGCGAGCCCGATCACGACCGGGAGGAAGTAGATGGTCTGGAAGAAGCGATGCGCTCGCGTCCCGCCGCGCACGAGGAACGCGAGGAGGAAGGCGAGGACGATGAGGATCGGCGTCGTGACGACGGTGTAGAGCAGCGTGAATCCGGCGGCGCGGAGGAAGCCGGCATCCTGGAACGCCTTGACGTAGTTCTCCAGTCCGGTGAACTCGGGGACCCCGAGCAGAGGCCAGTCGTGCAACGACATCACGACGGTGCGGATCAGCGGCCAGACGAAGAAGAGGGCGAGGAGGACGAACGCCGGAAGACTGAGCACGAGGCCGAGTCGACCGCGGCGTCGGGCGATCCGGTCCGTGCGGATGCGCGTCGGTGGGGCGGCTTGCGGGAGTGCAGTCATGTGTCTCTCCGGAAGGGCCGGGACGGCCGACGTCGGCCGCCCCGGCGAAGGGGTGTCAGCTGTTGGCGTCGTCGAGGAGAGCCTGTGCGGCCTCCTGGGCTTTCGCCTGAGCGTCGGCGACGCTGCCAGGACCGAACACGGACTCCTGGATCATGGTCGACCAGACGCCGTTCGGGTCGTTGATGATCTCGTTCTCGATCACGCTGTACGGAACGCGCCCGACTTCGAGAGCATCCGCGAACACCTGGAACCGGGGGTCCTGCGAGATGTAGAGGTCTTCCAGCAGATCGAGTCGCGTAGGCATCACGCCGTTCTCCGCGATGATCGCCTGAGCGTCCTCACCGGTCGCCCACTCCAGGAACTCCCACGCGCCGTCGGGGTTCTTCGCGCCCGTGGGGATCGCGAGGTTGTCTCCTCCTGCGAACGAGCCGATGTCACCCGCTTCGGCGCCGGGGATCGGCGCGACGCCCCAATCGAAGTCGGCCTCGGCTTCGAGCGAGCTGAGGAAGAACGTGCCCCAGTTGTAGATGCCGACCTTGCCCTGGTTGAAGGCATCGCCGGCGTTGGATCCGCCGTCGGACTGCACGAGCGCGGGCATGGCGCCCGCGTCCCACATGTCGCGGTAGAGCTCGAGGGTCGAGGTGACCTCGGAGCTGTCGAACTTCGCGTCGACACCGTCCTCGGAGAGCACATCGCCGTCCTGCGCCCACACGTACGGCCCCATCGAGAAGATGTTGCATCCGCCGCATGCGCCCGAGAAGGCGAATCCGTAGTTGCCGTCGCCTGTCGCAGTGATGGCTTCGGCGGCGGCCTGCACCTCGGCCATGGTCGTCGGCGGCGCCTCCGGGTCGAGGCCGGCGGCGGCGAACAGGTCCTTGTTGTAGAACATCGCCGAGACGTCGGCCGTGAACGGCACCGAGTAGACGCCGTCCTCGTAGACACCCTGTGCGACGTGGCCGGGACTCATGTCGTCCTTGTACTCGAGACCGTTCCACTGCTCGCTGATGTCGCTGAGCGCACCGACGGATGCGAAGTAAGGCACGTACACGAGGTCGATCGACGCGATATCGGGGGCGTCGCCGCCGGCGGCGGCGGTGCCGAACTTCTGCACGTAGTCGCCCGAGGTGATCAGGGTGATCTCCACCTGGGTGTCGTGGCTCTCGTTGAACGCGTCGGCGAGCTGCTGCATGAATCGGGACTGCGAGTCGCGGACCCACATGGTGACGGTGCCTCCGCCGTCGGATCCTCCTGTCGCCGATGTCGAGCACCCGGCCAGGCCGATGCCGAGGGCCGACACAGCGGCCAAGGCGATGAAAGGCTTGATGTGACGCCTCATTGCGTGGTTCCTCTCTCTGTGGTGAAGGGTGGCCGTCGAACGGCCGCGTGGGAAGTGTCAGACCGTCGGCACCCACACACGCATGGCTCCGGGGGCGCGGTTCGCCCACCGGAAGTAGGGGATGGCTCGGACGTCGCCGAGTTCGGTCGTGGACGCCGGCGCTTCCGCCGAGTAGAGGTCGCCGTCCACAGCTCGGCGGCGACCTCCGGAGATCGTCAGCGCGGGAGCGCGGAGGGCGGCGTCGTATCCGGCCTCTTCCGCGACGGGCTGCGCGGGGATGACGACGTCTTCGAGCCGGACACCGTCGGCGAGATCCGCCTCCTCGATGCAGTACAGCACCGGCCCGCGGCGCAGCGCCAGCGCTCCCCGCGCACCGTCGACCCAGGGATGCGCCCGCTCGAACACGGGCTCGACGGGCAGGTTCAGCGCGATCGATCGCACCCCCGCGGGCACGCGCGCGTGGCCGGCTTCGGCCGTTCGGGCCGGCTCACCGTCGACGGAGATCGTCGCCCCCTGCGCCCAGGCGGGGATGCGCAGCTGCGTGGCACGGACGGTCGGGCCGTCGAAGGAGATCTCGATGCTCGCGTCCCACGGGAAGGACGTCGCGACCTGGGCCGTGACCCCGTCGCCGATCTCGTAGCGTCCGGCCGCGTAGAGGTGGAACTGCACGGCGTCATCGGATTCCGTGAGCAGGTAGGCGCTGATCGACGAGAGCAGACGCGCAAGGTTGGGCGGGCAGCACGCGCAGAAGTACCAGTCGAGGCGGGTCGACGGCGCATCCTCCTCATGCGTGTGCCCGGTGCGCAGCTGCAGCGGGTTGGAGTAGAAGTAGGACTTCCCATCGATGGCGGTCGATACTGCGATCGCGTTGTAGAGTCCGCGCTCCATCTCGTCCGCGTACTTCGCATCACCATCCAGCAGCAGCATCCGCCAGTTCCACTGGAGGTTCGCGATGGCCGCGCACGTCTCCGAATAGGCCCGGTCGGCGGGCAGTTCGTAGGGGTCTCCGAACGACTCCCCCCGGTGGCGCGAGCCCAGGCCGCCGGTGATGTACATCTTGTGCTCATGCACGCTGGTCCAGAGCGCGTCCAGCGCCGACCGATACCCGGCATCCGCGTCGTCGAGTTCGACATCCGTCGCCCCGGCGAGCAGATACAGCTGACGGACGGCGTGGCCGGTCGCCTCACGGGACTTCTTGACCGGCGTGTAGTCCTGGTAGTACGCGCCGCCGAACTGGCCCTCGCCGATGGTGCGGTATCCGCGCAGGTCCAGCATCCGCTTCGCGAGCTCACGGTGGCGCGTGTCGCCGGTGAGGCGGGAGAGCTCGACGAGCGCCGTCTCGATCTCCGGGTGCCCGTCGATGTCGTCGCGTCCGCCCGCACCGAAGGTCTCGTGCACGAGCTCGACATAGCGCAGGGCGATCTCGAGAAGATCGGTCCGGCCGGCGTGCGCCCACGCGATGGCCGCCTGGACGAGGTGTCCGAGCTTGTACATCTCATGCCCCTGCGGCAGATCGGTGAAGCGCTCCCCCGCATGCGGGCCCTGGTAGTAGCTGTCGAGGTAGCCGTCGTCTTCCTGCGCCGCTGCGAGGAGCCGGACGGACTCATCGACGAAAGGCAGGAACGGGGTCGCCTCACCGCGGGTCGCCTCCCAGCCGATGGCCTCGAGCGCCTTGTACAGGTCGGAGTCCGCGAAGAGGGGGCCGCGGAAGGATGCGTCGCTCTCTCCCACCAGACGGCGCAGGTTGTCGAGCACGCCGGTCGACTCGAGACGGTCGATCACGTGCGGGATGGTCGCGTCGCGGTTCACCCGCTGCCAGTCCCCGACGAAGCCCTCGTCCAGCCGCACACGGCGCAGATCGACGGGGCGAAGGGCGGTTGCCCGCGCCGGAGCTGCGGGGGTGACGGGCGAGTCAGAGACGCGGACCATGGTTCTCCTCGTTGAGCGGATGGAGTGCGGTAGTACACCGGTGCACTAAAGGGGATAGTACACCGATGTACTAGACTCGCAACAGCGTTTCGCAGGAAAGTGGGATCCATGAGCAGTTCACCGACGATGGCAGATGTCGCCCGCCTCGCCGGCGTATCGAAGAAGACCGTCTCCAACTACTTCAACGGCTACCGCTATCTCCGGGAGGAGACGAAGACGCGGATCGCGGATGCCGTGCAGCAGCTCAACTACAAGGTGAACATCTCGGCTCGAAACCTCAGCTCGGGGCGCACGGGTGCCATCGGTCTCGCCATCCCCGAACTCGCCCACCCGTATTTCTCCGAGTTCGCCCAGGCGGTGGTCGCCGCCGCTCAGCTGCGGAACGTGAACGTCCTGGTCGAGGTCACGGGAGGGGACCGCGAGCACGAACTCGACGTGCTCAGCGGCGGAAAGGGCCGCTCGGTGGACGGCATCATCTTCGGCCCGCTCGCCCTGGGAGCCGACGACATCGCCGCCGCGACCGTCGACGTTCCGATCGTCCTCATCGGCGACCGCGTCGATTCCCGCCGGTTCGATTTCGTGACCGTGGACAACGAGCGGGGAGCGTACGATGCGACCTCGCACCTGATCGCCTCGGGACGACGACGGATCGTCGGCCTGGGCGGCGAGGAGAGCGAGGCTCCGGCCGCGGCGTCCTTGCGTTCCCAGGGGTTTCGCGCCGCCCTCCGCGAGCACGGCATCAGCATGGACGCCGACCTGCTCACCGGACCGATTCCGTGGACGCGCGCATCCGGAGCCGCCGCGGTTCAGGGCCTGCTCGACGCCGGAGTCGAGTTCGATGCCGTCTTCGGACTGAACGACGCACTCGCCCTCGGAGCATTGAGCGCTCTGCTCACGAGAGGGATCGCCGTGCCCGCCGAGGTCGCGGTGATCGGCTTCGACAACGTCGAGGAGGCGCAGTTCGCGAGTCCCGCACTCACGACCGTCGACTCGGGGCTGAACTGGGTCGCCGAACGCGCCGTCGAGCTCCTGCTCTCCCGGATCGCCGGAGAGGACAGCGGCCCGACGTCCGAGATCGCCGATCATCGCGTCGTCGTGCGCGCGACGGCGTGACCACGGATCGAACGCGGCGTCTCAGGACTCTTCGCCACGCGCAGCGCGGACGTTGATCTGCTCGCTCTCGCTGGACGTCGCGTCGACGTCCACGGCATCCCTCGTGGCCTGCCAGCTTGCGAGCAGACGGATCCGCTCCTCACTGGGCGACCCCGACTCCGTGGCGTAGATGAGGAACGTGAGCCCAGGCTGCTGCACCAACTGCATGTCCTCGTAGGCGAACTCGACCTCCCCGACGATCGGGTGGATAAAGGTCTTCCTGCCTGCGCCGTGCAGACGAACGTCGTGTGCGCCCCAACGGACCCGGAACTCGTCACTGCGGGTGGACAGCTCGCCGACGAGGTCCTGGATCGCCTTGTCGTAGGGATCTCGTCCGGCCTCCGTGCGGAGGATCGCCACGACGATGTCGGCGGCGCTCTCCCAGTGCGGATAGAAATCCCGTGCCCGCGGATCGAGGAAGGCATAGCGCGCGATGTTCCCCTCCCCCGGGCTTTCCAGAGTCTCGGTGTGCAGCGCCCGGCCGAGCATGTTCGTGGCGAGGATGTCCATCCGGCCGTTGCGGATCAGCGCGGGGCCGCCGGTGATCGCGTCCAGCACGAGTTGCATCCCCTTGCTCACCGGGGTCGGGCGACCGTTGCCGCGCGAGCGCGGCAACGCGGGAGTCGGCAGGTGAGCCGCTCGCGCGAGGTCGTGCAGATGCGCTCGTTCCGCGTCATCCAGTTGCAGCGCGCGAGCGATGGAGTGCAGGACCGAATCGGAGACTCCGCCGATGCTGCCGCGTTCGATCTTCGCGTAGTACTCCACGCTCACGCCCGCGAGCGTGGCCACTTCGCCGCGGCGAAGCCCGGCGACGCGACGAACTCCACCCCCGATGACACCGGCCTGTCCGGGGGTGAGCTTCGCGCGCCGCGAGGTGAGGAACTCGCGAACCTCGTCCTTGTTGTCCACGGCCTCGACGTTACGCCGCGCGCGTCCGTCTTGGGATGCTCCGTCAGTACACGTCACAGCAGGGAGTTCCTCCGCCGGGGAGACGAGAGTGTGCTTGTAACGAGTCACGACAGGCAGTCGAACGCATCCGAAGGAGAGCACCATGACAGAGCAGGGCACCGGCTGGACCGGCGGGCAGAACGCGTTCGGCGACTTCGCTCCCGGTCTCGTCCACTACACCGACAAGGTCCTCTTCGACGAGGTCTGGGAACGCGACAGCCTCACGAAGCGCGATCGCTCGCTCGTCACCGTCTCCGCGCTGACCGCTCTGGGAAAGACCGATCAGCTCGGGTTCCACCTGGCCTTCGCTCGACAGAACGGCGTGACCGACGACGAGCTCAAGGAAGCGATCCTGCATCTGGCTTTCTACGCGGGGTGGCCGGCCGGCATGGCGGCGATGACCGCGCTCAAGAAGATCATCGAAGAAGACGCCTGATCACCGTCCCCTCATGGAATCGAGAGACATGAACGCCTGGCCATCCGCAGAGATCAGTCGCATCGCGACCACCGACGACCTGCACATCGCACCGTTCCGCGCCGACGACGTCACCTATGGCACGCCGACGTGGATCTGGTCGGTCGTGGTCGACGGTCGATTGTTCGTCCGCGCGTGGAACGGCACGCGATCACGCTGGTATGCATCGGCGATGCGGCAGCGGTCGGGTCGCATCATCGCCGCCGGTTCGACCTTCGAGGTCGACTTCGCACCCGCTGAGCCGGCGCTGGAGGAGCAGATCGACGCGGCCTACCGAGAGAAGTACGCGGGCAGCGAGTATCTCCCGCCGATGCTCGCCGACGGACCACGTGCTGCCACCGTCGAGATCGCCCCCGCCGCGACGGAGCACGACAGGGCGAGTAGGAATGGCGTGCGGCGCGCACGTCCCTCCCGCTGATTCTCGATCGGATGACGTCGGCTCTCGATGAACCCCGTTCGACCACTTGATACCCCTCATGGATTGGATCCCTCATGGATCGACCGATCGCCCTCATCACCGGTGCCAGTTCCGGAATCGGCGCAGCTGCCGCTGCTGTCTTCGCACAGCAGGGATACGACCTCGTCCTCGTCGCTCGGCGCGAGGAGCGCCTCGCCGCTCTCGCCGCAGAGCTCGCAGGCTTCGACGCCTCGACGGAGGTCCTGGCGGTGGATCTCTCGGCGCGATCAGGCCTCGAGCGCGCCGTCCAGCGCGCGGGCGCCGGAGACATCGATGTCGTCGTGTCGAACGCCGGCATCAGCGCCTACGGCCCATTCGCCGATCTCGCGCCGGACGCGTTGGAACGAGCGTGGACGCTGAATGCGGACGCCACACCGGTGCTGGCGCGAGCCGCCCTTCCCGCCATGCTGGAGCGCCGCAGCGGCGGCATCATCACGGTCGCTTCGAATCTCGGCTTCAGCGCCGGGGTTCCTGCCGCGCCGGCGGATTCGGGACGGGCGCTGCCGCAGAGAACTCTGTACGTCGCAGCGAAGGCGGGGATGATCGCCTTCACCCGTGCGCTGGCGGCTGAACTGTCCGGCACCGGCGTGCATGCGACGGTCGTGTGCCCGGGACTCGTCTCGTCCGAGTGGAACGGGGGCGCTTCGAACGTGCCCCAGGCGATGACGCCCGAGGACGTCGCTCACGCCCTGTGGCTGGCGTTCTCGCGCGAGGAGATCATCTGCCTGCCCGGGTTGGAATCCGAGGATCTCGTCGACGAACTCGCCGAGGTCGAACGCCGCATCATGGGCGGCAACCTCGGCGCGGAGCTCGCGACGAGGTACCGGGACGCGGTCTGACGTCACGGTCGCGCAGATCGTGCACCACCTGTCGCAGTACCTCGTGCTCGAAACGCGCACATCTGATCGGTGGATTCGCTGCGCTCGCGCATCGCCGGTCTCGCGCGGCGCGGCCGCGTCACCTGTCGATCCGGAAGCCGTCCGGGACGGGGACGTCGGAGTGACGCGCGGTCCGCGCGTCACGTTCCAGGCCGGAGCGCTGGGTGAGGATGCCGTAGAGCTCGGGGCGGCGACCCAGGAGCCACCGGCGGCCGGTCGACAGCGGAAGGAGCTCCAGGTCGAGGTCGGCGGTCACCACCGCTTCGTCGGCGACGGGTGTCTCGGCCACGATCCTCCCGTACGGGTCGATGATCATCGCGTTCCCGGTGCGAATCTCGTCGTCGTCGGGGCCGATGCCGTTGCTGAAGAGGAGGAAGATGCCGTTGTCGTGCGCGCGTGCCGGGAGCCAGCGCAGGAGCCAGCCTCGCCCGTGCGGTCCGTTGACCGCTTCCTCCAGAGCCTCAGGGTTCTCGAACCGGTCGTGCCAGAGCTCGGACGGGATGACCTTCATGCCATGCGGGCTGCGGGAGTTCGTGCCACCGGTCTGGTGCGGCGCGATGAGCACCTTGGCGCCGAGCAGAGTCACGGCTCGCACGTTCTCGACGAGGTTGTTGTCCCAGCAGATCAGGATCGCCATGCGCACACCCCAAGGCGTGTCGAACACGGTGTAGTCGTCGCCGCTCGAGATCGCCTCGTGTTCGAAGGCGTGGAGCTTGCGGTGGATGTGCACGGTCCCGTCGGGGAAGCACACGGCGTAGGAGTTGAACAGCTCGTCGCCGTCGGATTCGAGGAAACCCGCACCGATGCCGACGCCGAGCTCTGCCGCGATCTCCTTCAGTGCATGGACCAGCGGGCCGCCAGCCGGCTCTGCGAGCTGGCGGAGACGCTCGGTGTTCGACTTCGTCAGGTGCCAGTAGGCGACCAGGCACATCTCCGGGAACACCACGAGGCGCGCTCCATCCGCCGCGGCGGAAGTGGCCAGGCGGCGCACCGTGGCGAGGTTCCCCGCCTTGTCTGCCGGAAGGGCTTCGAACTGCACCACGGACACGCGGAGGTCTGCTGCGGTCTCGGTCATCGGATCTCTTCTCTCGTCACGGACGCTCTCCACTCAACCCGACCTCACGCATTACGTCCAATCAATGATTGCTAATCAGATATAGCCTTCTGGAATGGATATTCGTCTGCTGCGCGCATTCGTCGAGGCCGCCGATCGGCAGACGTTCAGTGAGGCGGCGGCTTCCCTGTCCATCACCCAGCCGGCTTTCACGAAACAGATCCAGCAGCTCGAATCCCTGGTGGGAACCCCGCTGTTCCACCGAGGACGCCACGGCGCCGTACTCACCGCTGCGGGCGCGGAGCTCGTGGGCGGGGCTCGCACGGTCGTCGACCTCGCCGCACGTTTCGAGGCACGGGCGAAGCGCGTCGGCGCCGGCGAAGAGGGTCATCTCACCATCGGCTTCGGGCTCTCCAGCATCGGGATCGCTCCCCGCGCGGTCGCGGCTTTTCGGGCGAGCTCCCCCGGGGTTTCCGTGCGCCTGGAGGACATGTCCTCATCGGCTCAGGTCGACGGCGTGCGAAGCGGCGAGTTGGACCTCGGGTTCGCCCGCCTTCCGGTTCCTCGTGATCTCCGCGCCATCGCGGTGCTCTCGGACCATCTGGCGATCGCGCATCCCTCCGAGCGGCAGCCTCCCGCCGACGACGCCGCGCTTCCGCCCTGGCTCGACGAGCATCCGCTGGTTCGACTGTCCGTCGGCCGCGGCCCGGGACTCGCGGCTCAGGCCGCACGCTATGTCGCCGACGTCGGTGCTCAGCCGACCATCGTCCAAGACGCGGACGACCTCCAGACCGTCCTCGCGCTCGTCGCTGCGGGCGTCGGCATCGGCATCGTGCCGGCGAGCGCTCGCAACATCGCGCCACGACACGTGCGCCTGCGCCGCCTACGCGGGACGAGCGCCTCTTGGAAGATCGGAGTGGTCTGGAACCCGGCGAACGAGACCCCGGTCGTCCGTTCCTTCTTGGACGCGCTCGCGACGCTGCCCGCGTGACCGGTCAGCGAAAGCGCGCGGGCGAAAGCGGGGCTCAGGTCTGATCGAGGGCGGCCAGCTCGTCCGCTGAGAGATCGAGGTCCGCGGCCGCGGCGGAGTCGAGGATCGACTGCGGTCGCTTGGCCCCCGGGATCGGGATGACCGCCGACGACTGCGCCAGCTCCCAGGCCAGTGCCACCTGCTGGGCACTCACGCGGCGAGCTTCGGCCACCTGCTGGAAGGCCGGGTGGTGGGTGGCCAGTTCCTTGGCATCCGACAACCCTCCGAGCGGGCTCCAGGCCAGGAAGGCCAGCCCCAGCTCGGTGCAGACCTCGATCTCGGGCAGGCTGCTGCGGAACTTCGGGCTGAACTGATTCTGCACACTGACGAGGCTGTCTCCCAGCGCCGCGTGAGCTGCGCGGATCTGGCCAGGGTTCACGTTCGACAGCCCGACCATGCGCACCTTGCCGCTGGCTGCGATCTCGGTCAGCGCGCCGATCGTCTCGGCGTATTCGACCTTCGGATCCGGGCGGTGGTGCTGCCACAGCGCGATCTGCTCGACCCCGAGTCGGGACAGACTGGCGTCGACCGCCCGGCGCAGATTCTCGGGACGCCCGTCGTGATCCCAGCCGCCGCCCTCGGTGCGGAAGGCGCCACCCTTGGTTGCGAGGAACACGCGGTCGCGCACGCCCAACTCGTCGAGGATCGAGGCGATGAGCCGTTCGTTCTCGCCCTGGGCGTCGGAACCCAGCTCCTGGCCGGGCCCATAGGCATCGGCGGTGTCGAAGAGGGTGACACCGGCATCGAGGGCGGCGCGGACGGTGTCGAGCAGCTGCTCGCGGGGCTGGTCGCCGGTCTGGTCGAAGGTCATCAAGCCGAGACCGATCGCTCCGACCTCGACGCGGCCGACGGTGTCATTGCCCAGTGCGCGTGTATGCATGCGTCGATCCTACGTGCGGCGTTCCGCACCATCGACAGCGGGGAAATCTACTGCGGAGACGAGGGGATTTGAACCCCTGGTCCCCGTGAGGGGACTCCACCTTAGCAGGGTGATTTGAGCGACTTTCCAATACGACGACGTCGGACCTGATCAGCCGAGAAAAGGCCAAGTTTTCTGTGCTGACCAGGGAATCTCGGGTCGCACCTGGCGCACTTCAGACACGCGTGAAGCTGTCCCTATCAGTATTCTCACTATGCCCGGGGTCACCTGGGGGACACTTGGCACCGCCCAGACCAGCACGCTTGTCACCGGCGGCCCGACTTCGGGAGCCTCGTCGATCCCTGACCCGACGAGACTCTAGATCACGCGGCCGTCGCCGGGTCGCGATACGCGAAGCCAGCGGTAGCCGTACGCCGGGACTTCCAATTCCACCGTCCCGGTCGGGCCGAGAGTGAGATGCAACGGTTCGAGCAGATCGAGGAGGGTCGTCCCCTCCGGCTCGTCGTTTACCTGGAAGGCCGTGGTCACGGGCATTTCTGCGAAGTTGTGGAGGGCGATGACACGTCCGACGTCAGCCGACAGCGAGTGCACGAGAAGCGAGTCGACAGACTGGTCGATCACCTGAAGGGTGCCCCACCCCAACTCCGGAGAGATACGGTACCGCTCGGTGAGAGCGCGGATGAAGTGCAGCAACGATCCGCGGTCCTCGAGCTGCGCGGCCACGTTGACGTGCTCCGGTGCGTACCCATCGGCAGGTGGGCGAGCGATGAGCCTGCTCGGCGCGGCATCCGAGAAGCCTCCGTTGCGATCCGCGGACCACTGCATCGGTGTCCGCACGGCTTCGCGACCGAGGATCTCGACGTTCTCACCCATACCGATCTCCTCGCCGTAGAACAGCACCGGCGTACCCGGCAGAGTGAACAGCAGACTGTAGGCCATCCGAATTCGCCGCGGATCGCCGTCGAGCATCGGGGGAGACGCCTGGTGATGCCGCGACCGAACACCCGCTGCCGCTCGTCCGGCGCGAACGCGTCGAACACCTCCTGCCTTTCACCGTCGCTGAGCTTGTCGAGCGTCAGCTCGTCGTGGTTACGCAGGAAGTTGGCCCACTGCACCTCCGATCCGAGTGCAGGCCGTGCGCGCAGTGCGGCGATCAGCGGGGCAGGATCTTTGCGCGCGAAGGACAGGTACAGCGACTGCATCCCGACGAAGTCGAATTGCATGGTGAGCTCGTCACCGTTTTCGCCGCCGAAGTACTGCGCCTGCGTCTCGTAAGGGAGGTTCACTTCGCCGAGGAGGATCGCTTCGCTGGACCGACGCTGCAGGAAACGTCGAATGTCGCGCAGCAGATCGTGCGGCTCGGGAATGTTCGCACCCTCAGGGATCTCGAGAAGGAACGGCACGGCGTCGACCCGAAATCCCGAGATACCCAGTTGCAGCCAGAACCCGATCACTTTTGCGATCTCGTCGCGCACGCGGGGGTTCGCGATGTTGAGGTCGGGCTGGTGTTCGTAGAAGCTGTGCTGATACCACTGCCCGGACTTCTCGTCCTTGCCCCAGATGCCGTTCGCCTGGCCGGGGAACACGGCGTTCTTCTGGCCTTTCGGGGGCGCGTCGTCGCGCCAGACGTAGTAGTCCCGGAACGGCGAGTTGACGCTGCGTTTGGCGGCGACGAACCATGGATGCCGGTCAGAGGTGTGATTGATGACCAGATCCACGATCACGCGCATGCCGCGATCGCGGGCGGTGCGGATCACCTCCACGAGGTCGCCGTGGTTGCCCAGGCGAGGATCGACACCGTAGAAGTCGCTGACGTCGTAGCCGTCGTCACGATCCGGTGTCGGGTAGAACGGCATCAGCCACAGGCAGGTGACGCCTAGCTGCGAGAGGTAGTCGATCCGCTCTGCGAGTCCTTGCAGGTCGCCGACGCCGTCGCCGTTGGAATCGAGGAAGGTCTCGACGTCGAGACAGTAGACGACTGCAGTCTTCCACCAGAGGTCACTGGTGTCCGTGATCTTCACACTCGCTCCTTCAACGCAGGGATCAGTTCCGATGCCGCGGCATCGAGGAACCAGGATTGGTCGGTGCCGACGTGGTGCAGATACACACGCTCGAATCCGATCTGCACCAGGTCAGCGATGCGGTCGGCGAGCGAGGAGGCGTCGTGATCCACCAGGACGCTTCTGCGAAGATCCTGCTCGTCGAGTCCGGCCACGGCGGCGTCCAAGTCCTCCGGCTGCTCGAGATCCCAGGTGACGGGCGGTGACAGCAGGCCGTTCTTCCACTGCTCGCGGGCGATCGCGAACGCCTC
The DNA here is from genome assembly GCF_040267695.1 of Microbacterium sp. A8/3-1. Classification (NCBI taxonomy): domain Bacteria; kingdom Bacillati; phylum Actinomycetota; class Actinomycetes; order Micrococcales; family Microbacteriaceae; genus Microbacterium; species Microbacterium sp. A8/3-1. The sequence continues at coordinate 2,089,749 of NZ_CP158357.1, forward strand.
GTCGTCGGTCTTCGCCAGGCTGAGGTGCACCTGCAGGATGCATGGGCCCGCGCCTCCCTCCGATCGGTACGCGTCGACGACGCGTCGCAACGACTCCGGCTCCTGTGCGACCGTCGCCAGACCCTGCGCCCACGATGCAGCCCACGCCGCGGTCTCGGCGCTCACCGCGGTCGCGAACAGAGGGGGCGGCTCTGCCGGCAGGCTCCATACTCTGGCGCAGTGGACCCGGACCAGGCCGTCGTGATCGACCTCCTCGCCGCCGAGGAGACGGTGGATCACATCCACGCTTTCCCGCAGTCGTTCGTTGCGGAGGTGTTTGACCGGCCAGGCATCGCCCGTCACATGCTCGTTGAGCGCTTCGCCGCTTCCCATCGCGGCCCAGAACCGTCCCGGGAACATCTCAGCCAGGGTCGCGAACGCCTGCGCGATCATCACCGGGTGATATCGCTGCCCGGGCGCGTTCACCATGCCGATCGAAAAGCTGGTGCGAGCGAGCGCGGCCGCGACCCAGCTCAACGCGAAACCGGAGTGACCTTGTCTCGGTGACCACGGCGCGAGGTGATCCGAGCACATCGCTCCATCGAAACCCGCGCGCTCAGCTTCGATCACCGCATCCAGGAGGGAGCTGGGGGCGATCTGCTCGTGCGACGCGTGGAATCCGATGAACACCATATGTCGAGTCTTACAACCGGCGGTGATCTTCGGTAGAGGTGGACACCTCATGTCCGGCCTGCAAAAATGCCGGACTTCACGCTCCGATGACGATCGCCCCCGAGCGTCTCGACGAGCTGCGCGAACTGAGGCGACGGCCCAATGAAGATGACAGACATGGACGCGACCTTCGGGCGTACCCGGTGACGGCGACGGTGTGGAGGTGTGCCATAGTGCGGAGGTGGAGATCAGAGGAGTCGACGACCGTCCGATGATCGGTGTCGTCGGCCTGGGGCGAATGGGTGCCCCGATCACGGGGACCCTCCGTCGAGACTTCCCTGTCGGTGTCTTCGATACCGACATCGACCGGAAGCGCGCGGTGCCCGCCACACGGTGGTTCCCCACCCTTCCGGCGCTTGCGGAAGCGGTCGATGTCCTGATTACTGTTCTGCCCGGACCACGCGAGGTGAGTGCATGCATGGCCGACGCGCTGCCGGCGCTCAGACCGGGCTCGCTGTGGATCGATCTGACCTCCGGCGATCCCGTTGTGACTCGCGACCTCGCCGAGCAGAGCCGACGCCTCGACATCGACGTCGTCTCCGCGCCCATGGGCGGATCCGTCGAAGAAGCGAAAGCCGGCAACCTCATCTTCTTCGTCGGCGGACAGGATAGCGCCGCCGCGAAAGCGATCCCCATCCTCCGGCTGCTGTCCCGCCGCGACGGCATCCGACGGACGGGGGCACGAGCGGAGGACGGCCAGATTGTGAAGCTGCTCGCCAACGCTCTTTGGTTCGCCAACGCAGTCGCAGCCTCGGAAGCGATGCTCATCGGTCAGAGTCTCGGAATCCCCTCGTCCGACCTACACGCGCTGCTGCGCAACAGCGCCGGAGGCAGCCGCTTCCTCGACGACGACCTCGACAAGCTTCTCGAGGGCGACTACTTCGCCACCTTCGGCATCGACCGCGTCGTCGAAGAACTCGACACGATCGCCGCAATGAGCGCATCCGCCGGGGTCTCGACGCCGATGCTCGATGCCTCGGCCGCACTGCATCACCAAGCGCTCGACCGGTTCGGACCCATTCTCGGCGAGCTCCTCGCCGTCCGACTGCTGGAGACGTCGGCCGGGCAACAGCTGCGCCGCGACCCCGCTCAACGCGGCGATCCCCGCGAATGAACGCGGATACCTGCTGGCGAGCACAGGGTCAACCCGGTGCCTCGGCCCCGCCGCGGCGTGCGACCCTCGAGGAGTTCGATGGAGGGAGTCCCGCATGGTGACGTTGCAGGAGCTGTGGTTGGTCCGTCATGGCGAGAGCGTCGGCAACGTCGCCGCCACCGGAGCGGAAACGGCAGGCGCCGAGGTGATCGAACTCACCCTTCGTGATGCTGACGTTCCTCTGTCGGAAACGGGTGTCGAGCAGGCGAGGGCGCTCGCGGTTCCCCTGGCTGGGGCGGATGGGGTGCCGGAGGTCGCCTGGTTGTCACCATACCTTCGAGCTCAGCAGACCTTCGCCCTGAGTATGGAATCCGGTGCCGCCATCGGGCGGGTTCTCACTGACGAGCGGCTGCGGGACAGGGAACTCGGCATCCTCGATCTCCTAACCTGGCGGGGCGTCGCGGCCCGGTACCCGGAGGAGGCGAAGCGGCGCGCGCGGCTGGGTAAGTACTACCACCGTCCGCCGGGTGGTGAGTCCTGGGCGGATGTGGCGCTTCGTCTGAGATCCTTCCTCCACGACGCTCTGGATGCGGACGCACGCGGCGGATTGATCGTGGCACACGACGCCGTCGTCATGCTGCTGATCTCCCTGCTGACCGGAATGGACGAGCCCCGTCTCATGCGGTTCGCTGCCGCGAACACCGTCCTCAACGCATCCGTGACGCGGCTGCGCCACGACGGGACGCAGTGGGAACTCGTCGACTTCTCCGACGTGCGACACCTTGAACAGCTCGGCGCGGAGGTCACCGTGCACCCGGGAAGTCCCGATGCCTGACCGGCAGGAGGCGACCACGGTCACAGCCGACTTGCTCAGTGGGTGGGAGCTACCCGACCCGGGCGACTCGAAGAACTCGCGCGGCACGGCGATGATCATCGGCGGTTCACGCCTGTCGGTCGGCGCGGTGGTCCTGGCAGGCGAGGCGGTGCTGCGTGTCGGGGCGGGAAAGGTCGGAGTGACCACGGAAGCCGCGGTCGCCGATGTTGTACGGGCCGCGTTTCCAGAGGCCGGCGTGTACGAATCGCCGAGCGTGGGTGAACCGGTGGAAGACTCCTGGAGCGTCGCCTGCGACGAGTCCGACGCAGTCCTCGTCGGACCGGGACTCGACGACCCTCAGCGGGCCCGGGAGTGGCTAGAGCGCCTGTCCGGACGTGAGATCGCCTGCCTGGTGATCGACGCCTTCGCAGTGGGTGTGCTCCGTGACGTACCGCGATCCGAGCTCCCTCGGTCGCTGATCGTCAACGCCAACCTCGATGAGGTCGCCCTCCTGCTCGGACGACAGGTCGACAACCTCGTCACCGACCTTCCGCGGATCGCGCAGGAACTCGACGCCGTGGTTCACTGCTATTCGACCACCGCCTCACCGTCCGGCGCCGTCTGGACGATGGACGCGGGCGGCGCCGGACTGGGAACGGCCGGATCTGGCGACGTGCTGGCCGGCGCCATCACCGGCTTCGCAGCCCGCGGGCTGAGCCCGGAACACGCCGCCGTGTGGGGCTCGTGGTGCCATGCCCATGCGGGCGACCGTCTCACCGAGCGCATGGGTCTAGGGCTCCTGGCCCGCGAACTCACACACGAACTCCCTGTTGCGCTTCACGAAGTCGACCGCGGCCGCCGATCCGGGACCTGACGTCGTCTTGCTCGGGCTTTCCGGGTTCCGTCGTCTACGAGCTGAACTGTCAGCTCGGAAGCACGACTAGACCCGGTAAGCGGAGTAGATAGTCGGGGAGCCGAGCACGGGCAGCGTCTCGCCCGCGCCCGTCGTCGTCGCGCCCAAGTTGCGCTGTTGCTGTGCGATGGTCGGCCCGCCCGGCAAAACCCACGAGAAGGGGAGAGTCTGCTCTCCCCCACGTGCAGCGACACTGACCGGCATGTTGGTGTAACGACTGACGAAGACACCGTTCTCAGCCTGTCGGGACCCGTAGGACGTGCCGTTGATCACGATCGGCGTGGCCGACACCAGGGGAAACGTCCAACTCGGCGTGTAGCGCGTCGTCACGACTCCGTTGAACGGCGCCTCGGTGGTGTTGGCGATGAACAGCGACGGCGTACCCGCGGTGTTCCCCAAGCCGCCGGGGGTGACCCCGAACCACAGCAGCTGGTACGGCGATGCCACGGTTGCACCACCCGCCGGGGTGATGGTCCCCAGAATCGAATCGATCGACGCAGAAAGGGGCTGCACTTCAGCAGTGAGGGGCCATGCTCCTGTTGTCCATTCCAGATCGATCTGGAGCGATTGACCTGCTGGGAGGAATCCGGCCGGAAGCGTCCAGGTGATGTTCGATCCATCCGTGCCCTGCACCATCACCGCTGAGGTGAACGGGGCAATCGTCGCCCACGCCGGCGTCGAGAACACGATCGCACCGGTGAAGGGCTCCGAGCCAGCGTTGGTCACGGTAAGCGCTTGAGCCCCATACGGTGCCTCGACGGCCACGATCGGCGCAACAGCGAACGTTAGCGACGCAGCCCCTACAGACGCTGCGGCCAGTGGCGTCGAGACGGCGACTGCCACGACAGGGACCGACCATGCCGCAGTCTTGATAACGGTGCGTCGCGAAAAGCCCTTCGATTCGGCTAGGGCGTTCGATGATTCGGTGGTCGTCATTCTGCTTCCCTCTTCCCAGCCGCGGCTCACCGGACGCAGCCTTCCCTGTTCGATACATAGATGTCCGGACTAACGAGGTCGATCCGTGCTCAGCGTGAGCTAGGCGAGGATTGCCTCAACCGCGTCGGATTTAGGGAACGCGGGAGCCGGAAGTCTTCTCGCTCAGATACTCCGAAGAGAGCGCGGTGTTCACATAGGTCGGAGTCAGGGAGCCGCCAGCAGAGGGGTACAGCCAGACGACGGGAAGAGGCACGATGTTCGAGGTGCCGTTGAGGATCCCGGTGTAGGTGTACTGGACCAGGCCGCTGGTGCCCTCAGCGGGGACGCCGCCAACGCGAGTCCAACCGTTGAGGTTGCGCTCCTCAAGCCTGTAGCTCGTCGGGTCGGTGACACCGTTGCCGGCACCCCACTGGATGGTGACGGTCACAACGCCGGAGCGGAAGGTGCCGGCAGGTTCGGCGTCCCCGGTGTCCGGGTTGAAAGATTCGAAGCCGACGTTCTGTCCCGTGTTGACCTGCACTCGATTGGGCTGGGTCAGGGTCCAGGTCTGCACCGAGGTGCCGCCCTGCCACACCGAGAGGCCCCCTCCCGGGGCGGGCTGAGGCTCGGGGGTGCTCGCCGCGGCCAGGGGCGTCGAGACAGCAACGGCGATCACGGGCACCGACCAAGCGGCAGCCTTCATAACCGTGCGGCGGTTGGGTCCTGGCGGCGATGATGGTGCAGCGGTGGAGATGTCGTTCACGGTTGTTCGTGCTCGCTTTCAGGCATAGGGGTGCGGTGGCGTCGTTGTCGGGAGGCATGCCGGGCACGGTGGACGTTCCACCCGGGCGCGATGAGCCTATGGCCGGCTGAACTTCCCCTCCGGGCGGCCAGATTTTGTTCACCCCGAGACTTCACCCCGAGCATCCGACGTATGCTCGACGCGTGCACGCCGCTCCCTATTCCTCCGTCGCTGCGTCGACGCCGACGAAGGCCCTTCTCGTGTCGGCAGCTCTTGCGGCGGTGCAGACCGGTCTCTTCCTCCTGCTGTTGCCGGCGCTCGCGACGCTGGCGCCTGCCGCGCCCCCGCTCTACGCGCTGGTCGCCTCAGCGAACACCGCGTTGCCTATGCTTGCCCGCATCCTCACCCGCGGTGCAGGCACAGCGACGATCACGGCCGGAATCACAACGGTCATGGTGGTCGCGTTTTCACCGATTGGCATCCTGTCAGCGGTACCGCTGCTCACGGCTGGCGCCGTCTTCGATCTCGTCGCGTGGAAGGGGGCTGTCTCGACGCGTCGCCTCGTTCTCGGTGCTGCCGCCGTGGGAGTAGCACTGTTCGTGATCTCTTTGGCTGTCTTTTCTCCCGAGCATCTCGTGCCTGGGATGCTGATGGCGACTCTGATCGGGCGTCTGGCAGGTGAAGCAGTGATTGCTGTGACCGTGAGCGCCACAGTCCGATTGCTGCGGCGTGCGGGTGTCGGTCGATAGGCGGCTACAAGTCGGTGTCGAGCAGACGCAGTTGATGGCTGCGTGAGATCGCGGATGCTCGGTCCATTACGTCGAGTTTTCGGTAGAGACTGCGCATCTGCGTCTTGACTGTGTTCACCGAAACCCCGAGATCGTCGGCAATCGCCGGTATAGGGTCCCCGGAATGCAGCGCCTGCAGAACGATGCGCTCGCGTCTGGACAGACGCGGCAGCCGCGGGTTCTGCGGGAAAACGCTGACGGCCGTGGCCGATCCATCACTGCCGAGGAAGAGTGTTTCGGAAATAGCGGCCAGATCGCTAGGAGGGAGATAGGTGAGCGGAGTGCGAAGCTGCCGGTCGCCCAGTACTGCCGCCAGGACGCGCAGCGAGCGGGACGCCGCGGATGCCCCACCGGTCACGACAGTTGCGGCCGCGACAATCGCAGCCGCCTCGGCGCGGAGACGTGAGCTGGGTGCCACGAACTCCGTGCGCGAGACCAGGCGCAAGGCGTCGAACGGCCGGTCGTCGGCCAGAGCCACGCGCGCCGCAAGCACGACTCCTTCGAACCCCATGTTTGCCGCGTCCTGCTCGCAAGTTCGTTTCGCGCGGGCGATGGACCCGAGAGCGAGATGTAGATGGATTCGTGAAGCGCTCAGTCCTTGCCGCGATGGCCCCCGCGACGCCTCCCGTCCGCGTGCCGCCACCAACGACTCCAGTCGTTCGAGACCTGCCTCTGGCGCATGGGCCTGCAGGAAAACCCGGGTCTCGACCGCGGCCATGACTACCCAATGCTCGCTGGTCTCGCGGTGCGGGCCGAATGCGCTCACATGGACGGACGCCGCCTCCGTGTCTCCGCGCTCAAGCGCCAGGAGTGCCTCCGCGGCGCGATAGAAGGTGCCCTGGTAGCCGTCGAGAAGTTCGCGGCTCCAGTTACCCGCTCGGATCACGCCTGCGTAGTACTCGGCTTCGGGCATATCACCGTCCAACGCATGCGCGCCGGCGAGCAGCGCGAGGCTGTGGAAGGCATTGTCTGTGCCCCGTGCGGTGGCAAGCGCGGCGGCCTGCGCCCATGCCTCCATCGCTGACCGTCGCTGACCCGAGTAGAAAAGAGAGAGTCCCAATTGTGTGCAAACACGAGGGATCTCGTCTCCATATGGTTCCCACTCGCTCTCCGGCATCCCGGTGAACAACTTGAGAGCACGCAGGGCGACTTCACCGGACCCTCGGTTGCGTCCGACAAGGCGCAGGGCGACGCTCTGCGCCGTCCAAATGTAAAGCCGCTCCAACGGGGAGACCGTACCTCGGGGCGAATCCGCCGAAGCGACCGCCATTCGCAACAGGTGAAGACCGCGGACACGCCTGACTCGGGTGCTCAAGTAGCAGATCGCGAGCAGCATCACGAGTAAGGGCTGATCTTTGATCTGCGATATGGGCAACGGCCCCAGCATCTCGACCACAGCGCGACCATGATGCTCGAGTAACTGATACCACCCGGCGAGCACAACCCGGGCGGCCAGCGCGAGATCGTCGGCCTCCACGGCCGAACGAAGCGCATCCAGAGGAGTGTTCTGCGACCCCTCCGCTTCTTCACCCATCTCGATCCCCATTAACAATCCCCTTCTAAGCCCGGAACCAGGATATTGCCAACACGGAAACAGAGATTGAGCGTATGGGCCTCCCGGTAACGTGGCGCGACCCGATCGGCGAGCGGGCACCCTCTTACACGAACGTCGACCTGTCACAGCGTCGGTCTTCCGGAGCGAGAGACTCCCGATCGTGATCGCGACCGCACCAGATAGCACCCGCTCACCGCCTCTGACAAGGGGCGTCACCTACATCACGGGCTGAGCGTAAAAACGCAATATGCGGATCATCATTTACGCGGGAGACGAATATCTGACAGGTGACGACATCGCCGACGCGCTACTCCAGTACAGTCGAGCGCTCGGGGATGACGATCGGGCAGAGATCATCGAGATCCCAGTGCGGAACGAGAACGGGGAAGTCGTCTCTGCGAAGTTCCTCATCGGGCCAGCGAGCCAAATCGTAACGGAAGCGGTCGACGTACCCAGCCCCGAACTCGTTGACATCGAACTGGTGGAGCGGCTGCACCGGCTAACGATCTCGATCGAAAGGCCGACGAGCGCACCCCTCGGTAGCGACGACGTCTCACACTTCGAACCCGACGGAACCCTCTGAATCTCATCAACAGTGCACCTATTCAGCTGCGGGTGAGTTCTTTGCCGGTTCAGGGACCAGATACAGGCTCGACGGTGAACTTGCTGTCAGGATGAGGGCTTCAACCCAAGTTCGGTCCATGGTCGATGGTTGGCTGCCCTCCCATTTGAAAACGAGTGAGCTACCGGGGTGTATCCAGACAATGGTGCGTCCGCCACCCGTGCTGACATCCTCTTTCCACGAGAAGGCGAACGGTTCGGCACGCCTGATCTTCGTGGTGATGGCAAGTTGGAGGTGAGCAAGCGCGCGGTCTGGAAACTCGACCTTCACGTTGCCCTCGTAGATGAACTTCCCCGTGATCAAGCCCCGATCTCCACGTTGCCGCCGAGGCTCAAGCACCCTGGGCCGTTCCCGATGCCAGCCATCATGCCGTTCAGCAACACGCTCGCGACCCCTCTGGCATCGGCAACGATTCCGGTCTAATCTCCGCGTCATGGGCTACATTAACTACGACAGCACAGGTGTTCTTCACATCGAGGATCGCGCGCTGGCCCACCTCAAAGTTGTGATCGCGACGAAGCTGCGCCGCAACGAGAGCTTCACTCTTTCCTGGCGGCATCTCGACGACGAGCCAGGCGGGCGATCCACGATCTGGCTCCACCCCTCGATACCGCTTCGCTTCACGTTCGACGAACCGGAGCCGCCACAGCTGAACGCGAAGTGGATCGAGGATCTCATGCACTCGGCAAACTCGTCCGGCGGTATCCAACTCGTCGACGAAGTGGCCGAGGTATCCGACGTCTGAGCGACCCGGTACCGCGGATAGCGCCCGGAGCACCCTATAGCAACCCCTTTCGTCGCCCTCCACTGCGTCGTAGCTTTGGTGTCGTGATTCATCACCCCTGCGCACAGTGCGATTCGGGATAAGACGGTGAAGGGATGGAGCCGTGGCGACCGACGAGTATCGACAAGGACGGGCCGCGTTCTGGGTCTGGATTGTGGTCATCGGCGTGGGGCTCGCGGTCATGATAGTGCTGCCGCTCGCTGGGAGGTGAGCGATGCGCAAGGTAGTCCGCGACAACGGGCTGAGTGTCGCCTTCCTGACGATCTTCGTCCTCGCCCTGCTGGGACAATCTATCGCTGGGCACGCCGACACAAACGAGCAGCTCCAGCAACATCACCAACCGGCAGTCGGGTACCTCGACTACATCTCCTCGTCCGACTTCCTCGTCGATGTTGCCGAAAACTGGCAGTCAGAGTTCCTGCAGTTCTTCCTGTTCATCCTCGCCACCGTGTGGCTGATCCAGCGCGGTTCCCCGGAGTCCAAGAAGCCCGGCGACGAAGGCCTCGGCAGCGACGAAGACCAGATGGTCGGAGTGCACGCCCGCCCGGATTCGCCAGCGTGGGCGCGCGCGGGAGGCGTCCGGCTATGGGTCTACTCCAACTCTCTCCTGATCCTGATGGGCTCGGTCTTCCTGTTGTCGTGGTTCGCTCAGTCCCTCGCCGGTCGGATCGTTGCGAGCGAGGAGAACGCGCAGCACGGGATGCCGCCGGTCTCCTGGGTCGAGTACGTCTCTTCCCCAGAGTTCTGGAATCGCACGCTGCAGAACTGGCAGTCCGAATTCCTCGCAGTCGGCGCGATGGTCGTCTTCAGCATCTACCTGCGTCAGCGCGGATCGAGCGAGTCCAAACCGGTGGGCACTCCACACGCGACGAGCAGCACGGAATCAAACTGAGGCAGCTACCTTCCTGAGTTCTTCCTGTCAAGGTGCTATCAGGCGATGTCCAGCCTGATTGATACTGCTCCTTAATTGGAGGGTGAGATGACTGGACTTCCTGATCCCCGGTTCGAGCTTCGCAAAGTCGCGGAGCACGAGTGGTTGATCCTTGATCATCGATACGAGGTGAACGACCCTCGCCGAACAGTCGGCTGCATCTATCAGGTCGACGAATACGAGGTCGAAGTCATGTGGATGCGCGACATCCCGGCTGCGACGCGCTTCATGTCACCGATCGACGTGCTGGAGGATGTCCGCCAACTCGAGTCACGGAGCCGCTCGACGCGGCCCATTCCGATTCCGCATCAGCCGCCGTTGATCGCGTCCTAAGTCCCGCAGCACAATGAGGTCCTCCGGAGTCCAAGATGCCCGGCAGCACGGAATCGGATGAGCCTACTCGGGGTCCGCGCGATCGAGTGACGCCCTCAGTTCGGCGTTCTCGTCTTGGAGGCCCATCACTTTGCCGATCCCCGCAAGGTTGACGCCGTCGGTTTGAAGGTCCGCGATGCGGCGCATCCGGTCGATGTCGTTCGCGCTGTAGCGGCGTGTCCCGCCGTCCGTGCGTGCGGGTTCGATCAGGCCCTTGCGCTCGTAAAGTCGCAGCGTCGCCGGGGGAAGGTCGAGGAGCTCGGCCGCGATCCCCATCGTGTATACCGGTCGCTCTTGAGGGCTCGATTCCATGCAGAAATTCTGCTCGAAGGGCTTGCATCAGGTCAAGCAATCGAGTTATAAAATATGCATCAAGTGATCCAGATCTTTCGGGGTTGCGAGTGTTGGGATCTCCGACGCCGGCAGCAGTTAGCGATGACAGGTATGGAGGTGATTCACTGTGACAGTACTGAGCCGGGTCGACGACACGGGGGTCGTGTTCGCGGACATTGTTTGCGCGGATCCCGAGTGGGTCCGTACCGAGTTCGATCGGATGGTGGCCGGCATCCCCGCATTGTCGACCATGACAGCCGAGGTGCCACCTCACGCAACAGCTCCCACCCCTCGGACGCGAGCCCTGGCGGTGTGTGTGGGCGTCCGGCGGGCAGACGAGCTTCCCGAGCGGGTGCGAGCGCCTCCGTGTGATGTGGCCGCGCGCGGCCTCCTCCGCTGATCATCATTCGTCGGACGGCGTCACGCCGTTCACTCTCGGAAGGAGATTTTTCACATGTCGATGTCATTTGATCCTTTCAGCCAGTTGGACCGAATCGCGCAGAGCGTGTTCGACACCAACAGGCAGCCGCGTCTGATGCCCGTGGATCTGTTCCGCGAAGGCGACCGATACGTCCTCAACGCTGACCTTCCCGGGGTCGACCCCGGTTCGGTCGACGTGGATGTCGACGGTCACCTCCTCACGATCCGCGCCGAACGCACGGAGGCGAGCCGCGACAATTCTCGCTGGCTGGCACAGGAGCGCCCCTTCGGCTCGTATGTTCGCCGCTTCACCATCGGCGACGACGTCGAGGCCCAGGGCATCAGCGCCACCTACAACAACGGTGTGCTCAGCGTGATGATCCCGATCGCTGAACGTGCCAAGCCGCGCAAGGTCCAGATCGAATCGGTTGGCTCTCATGACACCAAGGCCGTGACCGCCTAACTCATCTGATCCTCCCTAACTCATCTGATCCTCGCGGCACCGCAGCGACGGTGGGTGGTCGCACGACTCGCGACCACCCACCGTGGCCCGACACCCTTCGGAAAGGAAAACCCATGTCACTCTCACCGTCGCTCGAACGATTCCTCGCCGAAATGGAATACCCCGCCACACGGGACGATCTCCTCCGCGAGGCCACCCGTGATGGGCTCGGCACAGACGACCGTGCGCTTTTGCAGGACCTCCCCGAACAGAACTACGGCGCCGCCTGGCACCTCCGCCTCAAGCTCACCCAAGGGATCCTGTCCGAAACTTTGACACCCTCACTCGTGAACGCCTGAGAGCGTAAGCGGGTACCCGCCGATGACGGATGGATGCTGTCAAGGACCTTTTCCCCGAACCCACGCACCGCGACGGTGAGCATGTCGAGATGGAGGACCAAATGGCTGAACTGGCCCAGGCGCGGTTCGACCTCCGCAAGGTCGCGGAGAAAGAATGGCTGATCCTCGACCACAAATACGGAGCCAACGACCCCCGACGTACTGTCGGCTGCGTCTATGAGGTCGACCCGTACGAAGTCGAAGTGATGTGGATGCGTGCCCTGCCCGTCGCGACAAGGTACATGTCCCCCGTCGAGGCGCTCGACGACGTGCGGAGACTGCACGAGCAGAGCCGGGCAACGCGCCCCATCAGCATTCCGCACCATCCCCCTCGCCTCGCCTCATAGGCATCGCGGAGACGCTGCGAGCGAAGCACTGTGGCAGAGTGCGGGGATGGAGACGTCCAGCATCGATGTCAGGTACCCCAGGATCGGTGCGGTCGGGCTCGGCCGCATGGGCTCACCGATCGAGGCCATCTTGAGCCATACGTTAACGGTCAGGGCCTTCGACATCGATGCGAAGCGCGAGGCCGTCATACCCGGCATCGGTTGCGCGTCCTCGTTGTCTGATCTCACCACCGCCATCGACGTCCTTGTCACCGTCCTGCCGGGACCGGAGGAACTGTGTCAGTGCATGACGGACGCGTTCCCCGCACTGCTGCCGGGGACGCTGTGGCTCGACTTCACCTCCGGCGATCCGGCAGTGTCCCGTGTCCTCGGCGAAGAGGCGGAACGTCGCGGCATCGAGCTTGTCTCCGCACCGATGGCCGGTTCCGTCGCAGAAGCAGCCGCCGGGGAACTGGTGTTCTTCACTAGCGGCACCCACGGAGCCGTGGCCAGGGCGCTCCCGATCCTGCAGGCGTTATCCGGCGAGGACGGTGTGCGTCGAGCGGGGTCAAGAGTTGAGGACGCGCAGATCGTGAAGCTCCTCGCTAACGGGCTGTGGTTCGCTAACGCGGTCGCCACATCCGAGGCGCTGTTGATCGGACAGGGACTCGGCCTTGCCACAGCCGACCTTCACAGTCTGCTGCAGGGCAGCGCCGACGGCAGCCGGTTCCTCGACGAGCACCTCGTCAGGCTGCTGGACGGTGACTACCTTGAAACACTCGGTATCGTCCGCGTCGTCGAAGAACTCAACACCATCCGGACGATGAGCGAGGCCGCGGGCGTGACCACCCCCCTGCTCAACACATCCAGGCAGCTTCATCACGCAGCATTCGACCGATTCGGACCGGCTATCGGCGAACTGCTCGCGGTCAAGCTGCTTGAGGAAGCCGCAGGCCGCCCCCTGCGGCGCTAGCTCACCGCGACGAACTCCCGGGCGTGCCCACCACAGACGATCGTTTTCGGTGCTGCAGGTTCCACTTCCTGACGCGCTTGGTCAGAATCGGTGCCCGGAACCCAGTTCGGGCGACGTGTCTGATGCCCGCGCGGTCGGACTGGCCAGGTCATTGCTGCGGGCTCAGGCCGGAGGCTCGACTTGAGTTTGGTGCTCGCGCACCATTTGCTGGAGCGTGCGGTGATACCTGCTCGCATACCAAAAACCGGCGCTCAATGCGCCTACAGCGAGTAACAGCGAGCTCCAAGCCACCGGGTATTGCACCGCGAAGAACGCGAACAGGAGGCCGCTCAGGCAGGCGACCCCCGACAACATCACTGTCCAAGCCGCGATGCGCCCCGGTTTCGAATAGAGCACGGCTTCGCGAAGGCGGGCCGAGGTCGCGAGCTTGAGTCTGGTGATGATCGGTAAAGAGACCGACAGCCCGACGTTAAGAGCGATCAGTACCCAATCGCTCAACCCCCACCCTGTTACGCCCACGCGTCAACGCTAACTGCAACCCACACGGCGGGGATAGGGTCATCCGTGCACGCCCTCGCTCCGATTGCCGAAAACGATCGCTTCCGGCAGGTTCGAAGCTCGTTCAGGGGGGGTGCGCCTAGCTTCCGTTCTCCAGGGCTGGGGCAGCTCGTCAGCACCGAATCGGCCCACAAGCTGGCGTTCGCAAAAGGAACACGCCCCCTTGCCCTGACCTGAATCGAAAAAGCAAGGGCATCACTAAAAGTCGGACAGTTTGATTACCTCAGGAGGGGGGGCGGGCACCCACCCTTCGATCGTATTGGGGGGAACCGCTCCGCATCGTGTGCCCGCGGTGACCTCATGCAGCACCGGCACCTCGACGTCGTCGAAACGAAAGGGAGGTTATCGGCCAGTTCTCAGGTTGTCGATTCGCCCCGCTGATCACACGCCCCCGTACTCCGTTGACCTTCCGGATAGAAAGACTTGCCTGTGACCCCCCTCGGAACCTCACCGCGGACTGCCGCCGTCGTCTACAACCCCGTGAAGGTGGACATCGACGCATTGCGTGCTGCGGTCACCGCAGAAGCAGCGGCCGTGGGGTGGGCCGAGCCGACCTGGTACGAGACCGCGGTCGACGACGTCGGCCAGGGCGTCACCCGGCAGGCGCTGGATGACGGCGCGGATCTGATCATCGCCGCAGGTGGCGACGGCACGGTGCGCGCGGTCGCGGAAGCCGCCCGCGGCACCGGTACGAGCGTCGCCCTGCTGCCGTCGGGCACGGGCAACCTGCTCGCCCGCAACCTTGACCTCACACTCGACGACATGCCCTATTCGGTCCGGGCTGCGTTCACCGGTGTCGACCGTCAGATCGATCTCGGCGTGATCGACATTGAGCGTGAGGATCGCAGTCGAACCCGGCATGTGTTCGTGGTCATGGCTGGGATGGGCATCGACGCGAAGATGATCGACAACACCGACGAGGACCTCAAGGCCAAGGCCGGGTGGGCTGCGTACCTCAAGGCGATCGTCGCTTCGCTGCGCGACCCGAACGAGTTGCGGATACGATTCCGCCTGGACGACGGCGAGCTCAGGCGCGCGACGGTGCACACGGTCATCCTCGGAAACTGCGGGTCGCTCCCGGGGAACATCCTGCTGCTGCCGGACGCGGTCGTGGACGACGGCCTGTTGGATCTGCTGTTGATGCGTCCCGGGAGCGCTGTCGGTTGGATTCGCGTGTGGTGGAAGGTCGTCTGGACGAACGGGGTCCTGCGCCGCACGAAAGCGGGGCGGGCGTTAGCCGGCGAGCATCGCGACGACGGCGACCTGCGCTACGAGACCGGCACGCGCTTCACCGCGCGCCTGGCCCGGCCTGAACAGATCGAGCTCGATGGCGACGGATTCGGGAAGGCCATCGCGTTCAACGCCTGGATCGAACCCGGAGCGCTCACCGTGCGCGTCCCCGCCGGCGTCCACGACGAATGACTTATCGGGCAGGCGCCGACCTTCACAAAGCGGTAACCCGTCGTCGTGTTCGACCTACCTCGGGGTCGACTGCGCCTAACCTTGCAGCAGTCGACAAGTCAGCGCGGATGCTGGAGATCGACGCGCTCGCCTTCCGCGCGATTTCGACCCGCAACGCCACGTCCGGGGGAGGGTGTTCGTGCTCATCCATGGCATCGGCACCTCGCATCGATAGATGAGAAAACTGCTCGATGCCTTGTCGGCAGACCGGAGGTGCATTCGATCGATCTTCCCGGTTTCGGTGGCCTTCGCCTGCGTCGCGGCGGTGTCCTTCAGGTCAGCGGCTTCCGGCTTGGCAGTATCCATCGTTCCCGACGAATCGGGAGAGTGCACGTCCGAACCACCCGGGCTCATCGTCTCATAGTTATCCGACATTGGCGCTCCTTATCGCGGACCGATCGATCCGACGTGCCTGCTCTGTCTAGACCGCCTGCGGCCTTTCGCGCGGTCCCTTGCACCCCTCCGGCTTACGGCGTAAGCGTTAGGCCGTCTCCCTACGTCGCTTACGGTGTAAATCGGCAAACAGTACGCGCGATCGCGGCGGGTGACAACCACCCTCCCTGAGCAGCTGAGTGCCCGTACCGTCTGAGCATGAGCACATCGGACAGCACTCCGGAGCCCCGCGTGGCCCGAGACCTCGCCGCGTCTGCCGCGGACTCAACAACGCCGTTAGCTTCGGCGCGCGTCGGTGACGCTCATACTCTTCGGGAAGATGTCCATGCACGCGAGAAGGCGGAGTTCGGCGGGTTCAAGTTCGGGACGGCCTTCTTCGGCTGGCTGACCGCCATGGGCACCACTGTCCTCCTCACCGCCCTGGTGACGGCGATCGGCGCGGCGATCGGTCTCGGCAGCGGAGCGGATCCTGAGGAGGCGACCGATGCTGCGCTCGGAGCCGTCGGCATCGCAGCCGTGATCGTCATCGGCATCGTGCTGCTCGTCTCCTACTTTGCCGGCGGTTACGTCGCGGGACGGATGGCGCGCTTCAGCGGTGCGAAGCAGGGCGTGGCCGTGTGGATCTGGGCGATCGTCGTCGCCGTCATCGTCGCGGTGATCACTGCGATCGCTGGCTCCCGGTGGGACATCCTCGGGAACCTCCAGGGCTTCCCGCGCATCCCCGTGACGCCGGAGACTGCGACACTCACGGGCGTCCTCACGGCCCTCGGCGCTGCGATTGTCACCCTCGTCGGCGCGATCCTCGGCGGCATCGCCGGGATGCGATTCCACCGCAAGGTCGATCGCGTCGGCCTCGGTCGCTAACGCCTCGATTCAAACCACCACCCAATGCCGACGGAGGCTCCCCATGTACTTCCACGTTCAAGAGTTCATCAATGAGATCGCACAGGACGTGCCGGATCCTGCCGCGGCGAACGCTCTGCAGGAAGGTCTCGGCGGACAGTTCGGCGAGATGCGCACGATGATGCAGTATCTCTTCCAGAGCATGAACTTCCGCGGACCTTCCGGCAAGCCATACAAGGACCTGATCCAGGGCATCGGCACCGAGGAGATCAGCCACGTCGAGCTGATCGGGACGACCATCTCGCGCCTGCTCGACGGCTCACCGCAGTACCAGGGCAAGCCGACCGACCCGGTGGACAAGCCGGGTGCCGGCGGCGCGACGCCGCTGAGCATCGCCGTGGACACGAGCAACATCCACCACTACCTGGTCGGCGCACAGGGCGCGCTTCCGGTCGACGCCGTGGGCAACCCGTGGTCAGGCAGCTACGTGTACAACTCCGGCAACCTCGTGCTCGATCTCCTCTACAACCTGATGCTGGAGTCGACGGGGCGCCTGCAGAAATGCCGACTGTACGAGATGACCGACAACAAGATGGCTCGCAGCACGATCTCGTACCTCATCGTGCGGGACCAGGCGCACGAGAACGCCTACGCCAAGGCGCTCGAGACCCTCGGCGTGAACTGGCGCACATCGCTGCCGATCCCGAAGACGAACGCCGAGAGCTTCCCTGAGGTCAAGGAACTCCTGGATCTGGGGCTGCAGAGCAAGCAGTACTCGTTCGACCTCACCGCACAGTCCGAGGCGGGCAAGATCTTCCAGGGAGCCTCGCCCTCGAACGACGGCACAGAGCTCGACGCCACCGAGCAGGCGCCGGTCGGCGCTCCGATGACGATCTCGCCGGAGCGTCTCGAGGAGTTCTCGCCCGGCGCGGATGACGAACTCCGCGCGCTTATCGAGGCGACGGCGGCCATTGAAATGGCCGACATCGACGCCACCTTCGGCCGCCTCTGATCACACGGGGCGTGCGCGATGCGTGCGCACGCCTCCGAGGTATCGATCGTGGCGGCGGGCACCGCTGCAGGCCGATCCTCTTACGCAGGCCCGTCAACGTTCCCGGTCGTGCCTTCCGTGGGCTCGGGGACGAGGTAAAGACCGCTGGGGGCGCTGGCGGTGTAGGCCAAGGCTTCGATCCAGTTCCGGTTGATCGAGGGCTGGCGGCCCGAGCTGTACTTGAAGACGAGGGAGCTGCTGGCGTGCATCCAGACGGTGGTGCGGCCGCCGCCGATACTCAAGTCTTCTCGCCAGGTGAAGCTGAATGGTTCCCCGCGGCGGAGTTTTGCGGTGATGACGAGCTGGAGGTGGGTGAGGGCGCGATCTTCGATCTCGGTCTTCACGCCACCCTCATAGATGAAATTGCCCACAGGATGTCCTCGACTCACCACGGGATCCGTGCCATGAGGCGCAACCGAACTGGTCGCTGCGTGGTACACACAGTTTTACATCTCGCGGCCTGTTACGCATCGGTCCGTTTGGGGTGTCACGAGCGAGCTATGGTTCAGGCATGGGAACCATCCAATACGGCGGTGCGGGCGAAGCGATCCATATCGACGATCGTGCTCTCGCACACCTCAAGGTCGCGATCGCGACGAAGCTCCGGCGCAACGAGAGCTTCACTCTGTCCTGGGTCCATCACGACGACGATGTTAGGGGCCGCTCCACGATCTGGCTGCACCCGTCAATCCCGCTGCGCTTCACATTCGACGAACCTGAGACCCCGCAGTTGAATGTGAAGTGGATTGAAGACTTGATGCACTCTGCCAACTCCAGCGGTGGCATTCAGCTGATCGACGAGATGCTAGAGACACCGACGGACTAGATACCGAGCCCGCAGTTGTGGGATCTCCTGTAACCGATCACCAATGGCTGGGCGTCCGTTTGCCACACGAATCGAGCGCCCGCAACCCCCGAAACAGGTGAAGCGGGTCGGCGTAGCATGCAGGCATGACCGATCCGAAGATGATGGTACAAACCGAGGTGATCATCGACGGAGTGGTGTGTCTCCTCGCCCAAGATCAAGACCCCGATGAGGTCATCCGCCAGATAGAAGAAGCAACCACAACGACAGGCAGGTTCGTCCGGCTCATCGTGGTCGGAAATCGGCAGGTGAGTGTGCTCGTCACCCCCACCAGTCGTGCTTCCATTTCTGTCGCGACAGTGCTGCACGATGCGCGCGACACAGGAGATGTGGACTTTCCCTATGGCGGGTTCTACGACACTTTCTGACCAGCTAGCGCGCGCAAGACTTCGGCAGAGACGTCGCTGGAAATCTGTCGAGGGTTGAAGTTGTCAAGCGGGCCCACTTGTCCGTCATCCAGCGATGCGTCGGCTGGCCTCTGCGAGGCTAGCCAGCGAAACCGCCGAGTACGGAAGAGCCGTCGATCCCAGATGAACGTGTTGAGTGCCTTCCACTCCGCGACACGCCCCAGTGCTCGCTCGGCGGAAGGCTCAGAACGCGGCGCATATCTTCCCCAGCTGCCCTGCGTCGCGGTTCTGGGAGCAGAGTACGCCGTCAAACCGCTCGCGGTCTAGATCGACCCCGGGGCTGTCAATGGGAGCGGCCTGTCGTCGTATCCCTTCACACGACGACAGGCCGCGAGATTGCAGGGTTTCGCGCGTCGTTCCCCAGAACGGCACACTTCCGCTGCAGCTGAAAATAATTGGCCATCGGTGCTGACACGGCTAGGGGATTGACAGAGAAAACATGAGCCGTGCTCGCGAGATTCTCCAGGCGCGACCTCCCAGTCAGTGGTAAACCCGATGAGTTTCCTTGGATCATCAGGCTTGTTCGATGACTGCGGTCGCCAATATATTGTGCAGTGATTGCACGCGACGTGTGATCGCGTGGGCCGGTGTAGTCCCCAGTTACACCGGCGGGTGGTCCCGAGGGTTCCCCGGCCGTGTCGGGACCACCCGGGAGCCTTCCGCCCCGTGATCCGTCCCGGGGCTCGCTCGGCGGAGGGTTCGGAACTCGGCGCGAATAGTCTGCAAGTATCTGCAACTACCGATGCGATGTCTCCGTCGGTATGTTGAGCGTAGATCGCACGTGATGCGCGATCTACGGCCGGCGAAGTCCCCAGCTACGCCGGCTGGTGGTCCCGAGGGTTCCCCAGACCTGCCGGGACCACCCCTATGTGCGGCCTCGCGCGTAGGTTGATGTGGTTCGGCGTATCGGAGTGTGACGGGTGGAGCTCGGAGGGGTGCGGGCTATCAGCCCTCGTGGGCTGGCCGAGCATGGCATTCATTATCTCGCCGGTCGCGCCGCGCTTTCGGTTCGCGAGCGGACACCTGGCACCGTAATTCTGCTGGCACTGCGCGGCACCTCAACCGAATTTTCGATCGACACCACTGCGGCCGCGGTCTTGGCCTTTGTGAAGGCTGAGGCGCTGTGGTCGAGGAACCAGGGCGAGCCGTGGCTGCAGATCGGGAGCGGCCTGGTGATCGCTGCACCGGGAATAGTCCGCACCTTGCGCTGCCAGGGCTCCTGGCGCGCCGCCATCACGTTCGTGCCGCGCGAAGCGATGGCGTCGTTCGTGCCCGCCCTACCGCCCGACATGCAGATCTTCCCCGACCGACGCCTTCTCGACCGGGCCATGCAGACCTTCATCGAAGGGCTGCTGAGCGGCGACGAGCGCGCGACCGCCATCGAGCGGTACGCCCTCGAGCAGCTCATCGTGGAGATGAGTGGCGCGATCCTCCTCGATCGCGTGGGGGCGGCACCGGGCCTCGGCTCCCCACGTGCCGTACTCCGAGATAGGGCAATGGCAGTGATCGCGCAGCAATGCGGAGACCCCAGCCTGACGCCCAGCCAAGTTGCACGGGAGGTGCAATCGTCCCTGCGCCAGCTCCAGCTCGTTTTTGCCGAAGCGGAGAACAGCGTTGCCGACGAGATCCGCCGCCAGCGTGCCCGCCTCGCGCGGACCCTCCTGGGCGACAGCCGCTACGACGTCCTCAGCATCGAGCAGGTCGCGAAGCGCGCGGGGTTCCAATCGCCGATGAGCCTACGCCGTGCTCTCGCCGAGGCCTACAAGACAACGCCCCGCGCACTTCGCGCCCAGCGACACGCCTAGCGACTCTTCGTATCGCACGCCGCCCTAGCTCACTACCGGGACCACCCCTTCGACTAAATGGTCCCGCTCACTCATACATGCGATGGACGTGCCAGCCATCCTGCCCTCATAGACATCGAACGCGAAGCACCCGCCTGCGTCGTCCGTTTCCTGGAATCTCCACCCGCATAGGCCGCGGTTTGGCTCATCGAGGGGTTGGTCGAGCTCGAGTGCGGTCGAAATGGTGGACGTTGGTCGGCAAACGGTGCTCACCCGATCGACAGGTGCCAAGACCCCGCAGGGCGACGGGCGCGCGATCACATCGCCGCGAGCGTCAGCAGCCATGATGAGGAGAGAATGGGTGGTGCCGGCGTCCCCATCGTGCGAAAAGGTCATCCGTGGAGGTCTCGCTGGGACGTGCGGAATCGCCGTTGATAAGCTGCTGGACTCATCGATACACGGCGAGCGAATGCGAGGCGCAGACTTTCGTAGCTTGGGAAACCGGCGAGCTCCGCCGCACGCGACGCGGTGTGTCCTTGATCGAGCAGCGATCGGGCGAGGTCGAATCGGATGCTCTCGACGTAGCGTGCCGGTGTCGTGAACAGCTCGTCGCGGAACAGCCGGGCCAGGTGCCGGGTGCTGAGATTCACGGCTCGTGCGAGTTGTGGAAGGGTATGGTCACCCGCGGGGTCGGCGATCACACGATCGACGATCTGCCGCAATGCCGGCCCGGTGGGTAGTGGCACTGCCAGCGGTGCCGAGAACTGAGACTGCCCGCCGGAACGCTGGAGATATACGACCATCGCCCGAGCGACATCGCGGGTGAGGTCGGGCCCTTGGTCCTCCTCGACGAGTGCGAGCGCCAGATCGATGCCCGCACTGACCCCGGCCGAGGTCGAGATGGGGCCGTCGCGCACGAAAATGGCATCGGGTTCCACGAGCGTCGTGGGCCATCGCGTGGCGAGTTCATGCGCTGCTCGCCAGTGTGTCGTCGCTCGTCGCCCATCAAGGAGCCCGGCCTCTGCGAGCAGGAACGCTCCGGTGCAGATCGACACGATTCGACGCGCGCCGTCAGTCAATCTGCGTACGGCTTCCGCCAGTTCTGGCGGAACACGCGCATCGGGATAGGCGTCGGCTCCGGGTATGACGCAGATATCCGGCGGCGCGAAGGCCTCGACGTCGCCGCCCGACGCCATCCGGATGCCGATGTTCGCGGTCACGTCCGCGCCGTCGGGCGAGCACAACGAGATGTCATACCGGGCACCGAACCTGTTGGCCGTGTGGAACACTTCAGCCGGCCCTGCGACGTCGAACAGGGTCACGCCCTCGTACACGAGGAAGGCGACGGTGATCGACCGCGTTCGTTCGTCGGGAGCGTTCGGGGTGGCAGCCACACGTCATTGGTAGCACTCTTGGGCATCACTCGTCGCGTCCGAATGCGAGGGGTTTCGGGCCGTATTCGTGCAGCGGAGGAGCTCCTCGCGGAGTGACCATGAAGTATCCGAGGAGAGGACGTCTCATGTCACCACAGATCGCAGGGATCACGCGGCCGAATACAGACGCGAGCGGCGAAGCCCTGGTCGTGGCTGCCGAGATGCTCGAGCCATTGCTGGTGGAGCATTCTCAGCGTGTCTTCTACTTCGCCCACCTGCATGCTCAGCGGCTCGGCATCGAACCGGATCCGGAGCTGCTCTATATCGCGGCGCTCTTCCACGACACGGGTCTCGCCGCGTCGGAATCGGCGGCGCAGCGGTTCGAGGTCGATGGCGCGGACCATGGCCAGCGCTTCCTTCACGAACGCGGCTTCAGCGCTGAGGCGGAGAAGCGGGTGTGGGAGGCCATTGCGCTGCACACGACGCCCGGAATCCCCCGCCGCATGGAAGCCGAGACCGCTGCGCTTCACCTGGGAGTGTTGACCGACGCGATCGGCCTCGGACTCGACCTCCTGCGTACCGACGATGTCGACGAGGTCGTCGCCGCCCATCCCCGCGGCGCATTCAAGGACGGCTTTCTCGCCGCCGTCGTGCGCGGCCTGCGAGATCGGCCGGAGACAGCGAACGGAACCGTCAACGCTGACATCCTGACCCATTTCCTTCCCGAGCTCGTGCTGACGAGCACCGTGGATCGCGTGCTCGGCTCACGCTGGGCGAGCTGAGCAGTATCGATGAAAGGACAGATCATGCGTGCAGTGACGGTGACCGATCGCCGAGCCGGGGTGAGCGGGTTGACGCTCACGGAACGGCCCTACCCCCACGCCGCGGAAAACGACGTCGTCGTTCGCGTGCATGCGGCCGGCTTCACTCCGGGCGAACTCGACTGGCCGGCGACCTGGACCGACCGCGCGGGGCGCGACCGAACCCCGAGCATCCCGGGTCACGAACTCTCCGGAGTGGTCGTCGGGCTGGGGTACGGCACGACGGGTCTCACGCTCGGCCAGAGGGTCTTCGGATTCGCCGACTGGGCGAGAGACGGCTCGCTCGCCGAGTACATCGCCGTCGAGGCGCGCAATCTCGCTCCCCTCCCAGCAGACATCGAGCATGAGACCGCCGCGGCTCTGCCGATCTCGGCGCTGACCGCCTCGCAGGGCCTGTTCGATCACGCGCGGCTCGCGGCTGGGCAGACTGTCCTGATCCACGGCAGCGCCGGTGGTGTCGGCTCGATCGCGGTGCAACTTGCTCGAGCGGCAGGTGCCTTCGTCGTCGCGACGGGCCGCGCGGCCGACCGCGAGACGGCTGTCCGTCTCGGCGCTCACAGGTTCGTGGATCTCGACACGCAGCCTCTCGACGCTGCAGGACCCACGGACGTGCTCTTCGACGTCATCGGCGGCGACATCCTCGCTCGATCCGTCGCGCTCGTCCGAGACGGTGGGGTCGTCGTCTCGATCGCGGAGCAGCCGGCGACGACCCCGCTGAACGGACGCGCCGTCTTCTTCGTCGTCGAGCCCGATCGAGCAGCGCTTTCAGCGATAGCCGACGAGGTGCGCCACGGGCGATTGGCTCCTCTGATCGGAACCGTGCGTCCGCTCGCTGAGGCTGTGGAGGCGTTCGTGCGGCGTGAGCGGACACGCGGCAAGACCATCATTCGCCTGGTCGAACCCGACATCGCACACTGACCGCCCTCATCGAAAGGAATTGCTCATGCCAGAAGTCATCGCGGGCATCACCATCCCCGACACCACGCTCGTGAAGGAAGCGACCGCCTACATCCGGGAGCACGAGGACGACCTGCTGTTCGACCATTCCCGCCGCGTCTTCCTGTTCGGAGCTTTGCAGGGCCGCGCCCGCGGACTCGATCCCGATCTTGAGCTGCTGTACGTCGGGGCCCTCTTCCATGACATCGGGCTGACCGAGGCATACCGCCCCTCGCATCTCAGATTCGAGGTCGACGGAGCGAACGCCGCACGGGATTTCCTCATCGCTCACGGGGCGTCGGAAGACGACGCCGGAGCGGTCTGGCTCGCGATCGCCCTGCACACCACCCCCGGAGTCCCTGAGTTCCTCGCGCCCGAGATCGCTCTCCTCACCGCCGGAGTCGAGACCGACGTGCTCGGTCTCGATCTGGGTGCCCTGACGAACGCCGATCGAGCAGCCGTCACGGCCGCGCACCCACGCCCCGACTTCAAACGACGCATCCTCGCCGCGTTCACCAAGGGCAACGCCCGTCGCCCGGAGACCACCTTCGGCAATGTGAATGCCGATGTCCTCGCCCATTTCCAGCCCGGATTCGTGCGCCAGGACTTCGTCGAGACCATACGAGGCAACGCCTGGCCTGAATAACACGCCGATTATCCGTGCGGCACAGGGGACACAGAAATCAAGCCATACTCGCCAGAAACGATCGTTTGCGGCGTTGCCGCACCGCGTTGGCGGAACGGGATGCCGCAAAGGTTATGCGGAACCCGATTTCGGCAACGGGTTTCGGTGCGCCCGAGCTACCGCTGCTGGCTGTCAGAGCAGCTTTCGTTCGAAGACCACATTGAGTGGCGTGAATCCCTCCGACTCGAAGAACGCATGAGCGCTCGTGTTGAAAGACCACGAGTCGAGTCTCATGGCATCAACGTTCTCTGCTAGCCCGATAGCCACAGCAGCGTCCATCAGCTCCTGGCCGATGCGCCGACGCTGCAGGGCAGGGTCAACCGCGATGTGGTGCACATACAGGCTCTTGGACGCCTGCCGGAATGGATTCGCGGGTCGCGCGCTAATCTCTGCGAGCAGGTAGCCCGCGGCCGCACCGTCAAGTTCTGAAATGAGGAGGATCGCCCCGCTGGCCAGTTGCTCAGCAAGGAACGCACGCAGCACCTCACGATCAGGCGCTCTGAATAGGTCGGGCCTTCCTTCCGCGTGCAGCCGTTGGATGCCTTCGCTGAGGGAACCCAACCGATCAACGTCCGCCTCTAATGCTCTGCGTACCGACATGACCGAAGCATATTCACTGCGGCCGCCTTCGGTCGGTCACGCATCGATCAGCACTGACGAGCTCGATCTCGTTGCGGGGGTCGGCGTGATTCTCTGGGTGACGCCAGAGCGTGTATGTGAATGACACCGACGAGGACTCTAGACCGAGGGTGCCGGCGCTCTCCATGAAACCCGGAATTGGCGCCCGTGTAACGGCAGGTTGGGGCTGCAGCTCGATCACTGGGTATGGCAGCGCCTGGATGCGGGCCTCAGCCGCAATGCTTGGATCGGTTGCGTCGACGGGAACCACTCCGTTGAAGTCCATATCCTCCAGTGTGAGTGCCTGTCGCGATTGAGGCGAGTGCGACCGCCGAATACGCTACCGCCCAGGTTTCGGCGCGATTCGATTTCGGCGGGGAGTTTCGGCGGATTGATCCTCGGCGTGTCGCGCGCCCGGTCACCGGGGCGGCAACCTCACCGAAAACAATCGTTTACGGCGACGTGTCGACCACGGCAGAGGATTGAAGCCCTGATCGTGCGGGGCAACCTTGGGGAACGGTTCTCGGGCAAACTGGAGCGATGAGCGAAGCGGACGTCGAGTGGTTCGACCAACCGATCGGTGAGGCTGTGGAGGTTCACGATCCGTCCGGCGAATGGGCTGCGATCGGACGCAGTTGGGAAGAGCGCCTCGGGCAGGCGCTTTCGCCGCTCCCCGTTCGGGTGGATCACGTCGGTTCGACTTCCGTGCCGGGGCTCGCAGCTAAGCCGGTCATCGACATGCAGGTCCAAGTGCCGAATCTCGCAGATGAACGTGCCTACTTGCCCGCGTTGAAGGGCCTGGGAATGGTACTGCGGGCTCGCGGAGCTGACTTTCGCTTCCTCCGGCCGCCAGCGGGACGCGCGCGCAACGTGCACATCCATGTCTGCGAGGCCGGCTCAGCTTGGGCTGAGGAACATTTGGCCTTCCGTGACGCGCTCCGTGGGGATGTCTCTCTCGCCCGAGAGTACGAGGGTCTGAAACGACGTCTGGCGGAGACTGTTGTTGAGCGCGCTGACTATAACCTCGGCAAGGAATCGTTCATCCTCGAGGTCGTCGCGCGGCACCTAGGCTCTCAGCAGTAGACGCCACCGAAACTCCCCACCGATACACGGTTGAGGTTGACGTTATTGGCATGCGTTCTGGGGCCGTTTCCCCTAACTCGCCGCAAACGATCGTTTCGGGCGGGGGGCTTCAGGCTCCGACGACTGCTCGCAAACGTCCTTCACAACCCGCAACCGGCAAATCGGTCATCCTGTCCTCGCGGGGCCAAGTGGGGGAAGATCACCCGTTGCCGCAGCAATAGCTCGAGCGACGATCAGCGGCGGATCCACAATGTCGCCCCGGCGGATGAGGTCATCAAGATTCGCAAGAGGCATCCTCGCCAGCTGCACCTGCTCGGTGGGATCCGAAGTGTCAGCGATTCCCGGGTTGAGTGCCCCAGTTGAGATGAAGAGGTGCGTCGGCCACGAGGCGCGGCCGGGATTCAGGAAGAAGGTGTGCAGATGTCGCAGATCTTCCGGAACTACCCCCAGTTCCTCTTCGAGCTCCCGTCGCGCCGCCGACATGGGTTTTCGTCCGGATGACCGCCTCCTCCTGGGAGGTCGTATATCCAGCGGTCAAGCGGGTACCGATACTGGCGAGAGAGAAGCACATCGGTTCCGTCTACGACGAGCGCCGCGACCGAGAACGGCAAACTCTCGTCGACTACGAACTGCGAGCGGGAGCCGTCTGGAAGTAGTACTTCGTGATCGACCAACGTCACGCGCCCCTGATGCACGACCGTCCGTCCGACTGTTCTCCACCGGGTTTCGAGTTGACCTTCCATCTGCCCACCCTAGATAGCGACCGAGTCGCTCGACCAAGGTCACCAGAAACGATCGTTTGCGGCAGGCCATGCGAACACCGAGTGGGCGCAAGCTGATGCGCACTGGCGTGCTTAGATCGCGGATGTGAAAGAACTCTTCGTCGTGACTCACCCCGAAGCAACCCATCACGTGGAACATCGCGTCGGAGGATGGTTCGACTCGGAACTGACAGAGCGCGGAGTCGAACAGGCTCAACGAATTGCATCGGCCCTTGCAACGAGCGTGCAGCCGGACCCAGCGCTCTATAGCTCCGACCTTCGCCGGACCGCCCAAACCGCGGCTGCTATCGGGGAGCAACTGGATCTTCAGCCGATATGGCTGGCCGAGCTACGCGAGAAGTCTTACGGCGCCGGCGAGGGCAAGCCCGATGCCTGGTTCCGTGAGAGATTCGTGCCGCCACCGCTGGACGGCGAACGAATGGACCATGACGAAGGTCTCGAAGGAGCCGAAACGAAACTTCAATGGGCGCGTCGCGTTTACGCAGGCATGGAGACGATCCTGTCCGACTCCCCTCGGCAGAAGATCATCGTCACCCACGGAGGATCCGCGACCCTGGTCATCGCTCGCTGGATCGGCATGCCGCTCGATGCTCTCACCCACGCGAGTTTCAAGGTGGACTCCGGCAGCATCACCCGACTGGTTGAAGACGACTACTTCCACAACCGCACGGTCGCTCACCTGAACGACACCGCCCACCTCGGCTCATGAGTCACGTGAGTCCTGCAGAACACGGTGAGATCTGGCGACCATTTTCGAGCACGCCCGTCTGCGAGTTACGCATCTGAGCCGCAAACGAGCGTTTTGGCAGTATCGCAGTACCAAACACCACGCAACGACCGGAATCCGTCGTCATGGCCTCATACGACGCGGCGCCCAGTTTACGTCGCGGCGGCGGATCACACTCTGGCCATGAAAGCCGTGGCCGGACGTTTCGGACGGTGAATGGCTGGGCGTTGGCTGACGCGCTGTCGCGTGCCAATATGGGGCCGTGCGGATCGTCGGAAGTGTCTCCCTGGCCACCGCAGCCACTCTTATCGGACTTTTCGGCAATCTCATGCTGGGCCTAGCCGGCCTCAGCTTGGCGGGTCCAGGCGTCACGGTCATCGAGTACACCGATTCGGATGATATCGAGCGGGCGATCGGTATCGGGATGGGCATCATCGCGCTTGTGGTCTGGCACGTGCTGCTGTTCCCTGCCGTGCTTGTGGGGCTGCGCGGCGGCCGCCCGACGCGCGCGCGGCGTGCCACGGTATGGATCGTCGTGGGACTGAGCACGGTCCTCGTGCTGGGGACGCTGATCGCAGTGCTCGCTACGCCGCCTCCCCTCAGCGAGTACCCGCCTCCGGAGTGGAACCGCGCTTAGCCCGCTCAACGGCGTCGCTTACACGGCTGCGTGGAGGCGTCCGCCCGAATAGACGAAAGGTACGTCAGGGTCCGGCGCGCAGGGCACGTTCCATCGCCGCCATTACCGACGACCGGTTCGACAAGTAGGCTCACGCCATGACGCGCTCTCGACCTGGTCACCGTTCACGTTGGTTTACCGTGATCCTCGCTAGCGCCTTCATCCTCGCAAGTGCGACCGGTTGCAGCGCATCCGGCGACGTGACCAACAGTGGCTCAACTGAACAGCCCGTAACGGCAACAGAAACCCCGACAAGCGGGGCGACGGCGGAGTCGATCGCAGCCGATGATGAAAGAACCTGTGCGGGAGTGGGCGACGTGCAGACCATCCTGCACAACGTCCAATCCGCGTTCTACAGCGAACGCATGGGACAAGACGAGCTGGACCAGTGGGCGGCCCGTGCTCTTCGGATTCTCCACAACCTCCCTGCCGCTGACGACGGTCAGGTCGCCGACGCCCTCGCCGTCGTGCAGGACGCTGCCACCGAGCCGCAGTCGCTCCTGACGCCCAGCGACATTCTCCTCTCCGCAGAAGAGGGCGCCCCCGGGGCTGAACTCTTAGCAGCGTGCGAAGCCGCGGGGTTCACGGTTGTCACGACCGGGTTCGTCGGAGGGTAACGCACCGGAGGGACCTAGTTGCTTGCAATGCGCCCTCCTCAGTTCGACCGCTAGTACGTGCGGTCGCGACACCAGCCGAAAGCCTCTGCAAGAACCAAGTTCCGGACCCCACTAGCGGCGACCGCCCGGGGAACCGAGTGGTACCGCGCCGCAAGCGATCGTTTCTGGCGGGATCTCTGACCTGCAGATACCCGCGTCGTGTACGACGAGGACGGCTCAGACCTATGTCCTGCCTCGGTGAACGTACGTTTGGCCATCATGGGTTCCCCAGAGGATAGAACTCAGATACAGTTCGCCCAACGCGCGAGAAGTTCAGGGACGAGGAAAAGACATGCGAGCATCGCGAGTGGTCGCTGTGACAGTAGCCGTCGGACTCATGCTCTGGGGAAGTAGCGCGGCCTTCGCTGCACCCCCATCGGCCGGAGTACCGGCCGACATCAAAGAAACCCCATCGGAAGACGGGTCGAAGCTCACCCCCGAAGAAGCTGCGCGCCAAGCCGCTCAGGAACCCTACTCGGCACTAGCCAACCAGGTCTCGCAGATCTCGGCGCAGAGCGACTCGGGGCATGTGGTTTCTGGCAAGATCGAAGTTTCAGCGAAACGATACGCCGTCACCTGGGCTGGCGAAGTACCGCGTGAACTTGCCGACCTGGTTGCCGTAGCAGGGGATCAAGGCATCAACCTTGAGATAGCACGATCCGCCCATAGTCGCGAAGACCTGCTGGCCGCTGCGATGGAACTGGCTCAGGCTGTACCGGATTTCGCTGGAATGAGCGTGTCGCTTGAGGAAGACGGATCCGGGCTGATCGTGGCCCCTCCCGTGCGCAATGACGAATCCTCAAAGGAGGCGCTTGCATCCTCGGTTGAGAAGCTTCGTACTCGTGGGATCGCAGTGACCTTCGATACCACCAAGCCTCCAGCGATCGATGCGGGCTGAGCTTCGGACAACAGTGAGCCTGCTTCCGCTCAACGATGAAGCTCTCGGCGCAGCCGCCGATGCCCTTCGTGCGAGATAGGGGATCGCCAGCGCGCCTTTAGCTTGCCCCGCCGAATACGCTCACCGAAACCCGTTTTCGGCGCACGTTTCTGGAGTTCGATTCAGCGCTTGTCGGCCCACTATGCCGCAAACGATCGTTTTCGGCAGGGCTGGAGATCACCTTTCGTGACCGGATCGGGGCGATCAACGGACCCTCAGGTCGATGCGCCGATCTTGGCGCGGGAAGCTGCCAGAGAAGAGCCGGATTCACGCTGCCCTTGCGGAGCCGGAAGCGGCATGGTGGGCTGGCGGCATGTCGTTCTTTCCGCCAGACCCCGTAATCCCCGAACCGGAAGAGACCGAATCGTCGCAGCCGACCTGGTGGCAGGCGCCCGAGGACGAGTTGCCTGAACTGCTGGCCGTCTCCGAGCTCCTGGCTGTGACAGACCACGTCGCGATCGCACTCGTGGGGATCGACGTTCACCGTGAGGGGGTCCAGCTCCGGGTGGAGCGGCGCCTCCGTCGAAAGGGTCTCCCCCTGACGGAGTGGAATGAGTTGTGCGGCGCGTTCATGGGGCACATGTCGTACGGCGGTCTGGTCGACGTAGCCGGTCGGCTGCGTTTCGGGGTCGTGCTCGCAGACGGTGAGAAGATCGTGACCGACGCATCCCCGTTCTTCGGTGGCAGCGATCCGATGATCGAACCCAAGGGGCATACTCTCAGCCGTCGGGAGCAAGGAGGCGGCGGAGGAGGGAGCACGTACTCCTCCGCGGACCACCTGTGGCTATGGCCTCTGCCGCCAGCCGGACCGGTCGAACTGGTCATGCAATGGCCGACACTCGGCATCGACGAGACGCGTGTGAAGATCGATGCGAGCATGGTGCCGGCACTCGCCGCTCGCGCTCGGCCCTACTGGCCGCGCTGAACTACGCGAAAGCGCCAGGGCGTCGATGGAGCGCGACGCAGTCGAAAACGATCGTTTGTGGCGCGGTTACCCAGAGGGATGCAGGGGATGCTGGCGCTCAAATACGCCGGTCTTGATTACGCCGGGTCACCAGTAGGGGACATGGTGTCCGAGGGGAGCCCTATCATCAACCCAACCAGCTCCCATCGCGAGAGGCAACGACATGGCAGGACTCAGCAGAGCGCAAATCGAAGCCAAGCTGCGCGCCGCTCAGCGTGAAGCAGAGCGCAAGTACAAAGCTGAAGTGGACCGCGTGAACCGCGAGAATAAGCGTCGCGTGGACGAGCACAACCGCAGAGCCGCGCAACACAATCAACAGGTCGTCCAGGCCCAGCAGCGCCGCGTGGACGCCTACAACGCTGAGGTCGCGCGCGTCAACTCCCACAATCAGCGTGTCAACACGAACAATCAGCGAGTCAACGACCGTAATCGCGCCATGGTCGCTGAGATCAACCGCCAGCTGCGGTCCGTCGCCACCACTGGTCCTCGGTACACGTCTTCCGAGCTTGAGCTGGTCGACCGCCTGCAAGAACGCGCTGCGGAGCACCCCGAGCGTGAGTACGACGCGTTCTTGAGCTACGCACGTATTGATGGGGGCGAGGTCGGCATTGCGCTCCGCGAGGAACTCGACCAGCTCGGAGCATCTGTGTGGTTCGACGAGGTGGCAATCACCCCGGGCAAGAGCCAAGCCCTCCAGATGGATAAGGGCCTGCGATCCGCGCGCTGCGGCATCGCACTTCTGACTCCGGCCTACCTGACTGGCCGCTTCTGGACCGAGCGGGAACTAGGAGCTCTCCTGCACAAAGAGACTCTGATCCCGGTCCTTCACAACGTGACATTCGCCCAGGTAGCCGAGTACAGCGGCATCCTTCCCGACCTCGCCGGGTTCGAGACCGCCCGTGACAGCGTTCAGGATATTGCGGCGAAGATCGCCGCCGCGATTCTCCCTACTTCGTGAGCTGGTGCAGGCACCTGCAAGTGGGCGGGGACGCTGAGAACGTGTGGACGATCTCAGGGTTTACGTGAGTTGTCGGCAGGCGCGGGCGGCTTGACGGTCGTTGCGGCTAGTTTGTCGAGCCGGTCCTCAAGCACGCTGGCGCGTCGGCGCGGGCGGACGCCAGCACTCACGATCCGAAGTATCTCCGGGTTATCTTCTGGGTGCTCTTCGAGGCGGGGCAGGTTCACCGTGAAAGTGTTTCTTTCACGAATCGCGCCCAGCGTCCCCCTCCCGATCGGGACGCGATCGACGAATACCAAGTTGAGCTGTACCAGTTCGTCGATGCCCTTACGCCGCGTGGTCTCGCTCAGCTTGTATCGCTTCGCCGCAACTGAGGGTGCGAACCACAGCCCTTCGAATGTTTTCCCTCGCGTCTGCTCGAGAAGAATCAGCAGCATGGCCAGGGCGGGGGCAGACAACGCTGCGATCCAGCCGTTCAACCAAAGGGTTGCGGGCAACTGTGTGTAGCGCGGCGCGTCCTTATCCTTCTTGGCCTTCTTCGTTATCCAGTGACTGCCAGGGTGCGAGTATGGCGCTCCAGAACCGGTCTCTTCCCGAAGGAACAGACGTGAGGGGTTCCCGGGGCGCCTCTCGGCTGCAAGGAATCCACCTTCCACCAGGCGTCGTATAGCTGCGTTAACGCGAGCGGCGCCCTTAGTTTCTGGCTCATCCAGACCGATCAGTTCAGCCCAGACGCGTGCCGGCTGTGACACATCGTAGGGCTCTCTCACGGCAACCCAGAGCATCGAGAGCAAGAGCTTCAGCTTGACCTCTCCCCCTCGACCTCCTCGCAGCATGAGAGTCATGGGGGGTGGCGTGTCCGGGTCCGAGGAGACGATGAAGGATGACCGCACGGCTATCCTCGGACGCTGCAGGCGAGCATTGAGTAACTCCGCGATGTGCCGCGCGGCGGCCAGATCGCCCATCTTCGCCTTCTTCCCGGAGATTACCTTGAGGTATTTCATAGTACGCCACGCAGACGATCTTTGCCACATCACACAAGCGATGGGTAGGCCCACACTCAAACCATATTTTGGTCGCCTTTCGGCCCGACTGTGCTATACTAGCAATGTCTATGTTGCGCTCGACGACCATCGCTGCTACAGTATCTCCTGTAGCAGCCAAGCCCCGTCAGGACTTCCCGGAACTTGACGGACAGGGAGCAAGGGCAAGAGTGCGTTGTGCAACCTGCCTCTGCTACGAACTGGGTGGTCCTCGACTCTGCGCCGCGGCGGCAGGTTCGAGGGCCATTCGGCGTCCCGACGGTTTGCTCGCGGCCAACTCGCCGCGTCTACCAGATCGCCCGTGCCGCGGCTCGCGCAAGCTGCCCCTGGCTCAGGGGCGGGCTGATTATGTTCAGTCAGCCGATAGCTTGAGATCGAGAATGCGCTGCCACTTGATGATCTCCGTTGCATCTTCAGGCCGGAGATTTCGCATGTGAGCAAGTCGATTTCGGATCGGCACCACTTGAACGCCGAACTGGCGCCAGTGAGCAGGGCTGAGCCCGAGGGCTCCGATCTCCGCTCGATCTCTCAGCTGCAGCAGTTCCCCAAGAGAAAGCCATTCAAGAGGGTCTCGAAGTTGCTTTATGGTCGTGGCCCCGAGGTACGCCGAGTCGGTGGCGCGTTCGAGAACCTTGGTCCTTAGGTCGCCGTTCAAACACTGAGAGCGCCAGTTTGTGGCCCACGCTGCAAGAGCCCGCCGACGAATCACCTGGCGGATCGAGCGCTCGATTTTCCAAAGACCGGCGGAAACCTCTGCTAGCTGTCGCTGCGGCTCGAGCGCATCAGCCAGGGCCTCATCGAGCGCCTTCCTCAGCGGGACGAGATGCTGGGGAAAGTTCCACTTGCGGGTCATGCCCTCAGCTACGGTGACACCGGCTCCATCGAGCGCCTCCAGTTCGCGTGCGCTCAAGGAGTTTAGAGCGTGATCCCCGGTCAGTGAACTCTCATAGATCACTCGATCGAGCGACGCGCACACGTCTATCCCCAATTCCGCCACAGTGCGACGGAGCACTTCGCCCGGAGGGATCCCGTCGTCGGCGCACGTTGGCCATTGTTCGACCGTCGAACCTTCGATGGGCGGCGCATGCACCAAGCTCGCGTCGTCGAGAAGCTGGCTTCCTACTGCAGGAGGGAACGCGACACGCGGCGCGCGTGAGAGCAGCACGATTCGCGTGCCCTCGTCGACGTCCCGCAACACTCGTTCACGGAGGACGCCCATCGGAATCGAGGAATCCGGAATGGCCATCGACTCCATTCCGTCTAGGACAACTGTGGCGACGCTGTCGGCCGAGTGACTTTCGTCGAGGTATTCCCTGGCCGTCATGGCAACGGCGGGCGAGTTCAACAACGCACGACGTGCGGGCTCGTTGCTAGAACCTAGTTGCAGGAAAACTAGTCCGAACTGTCGTGCTCGTCGGTGGACTACCTCAACCCAGCTGGAGTAATCGACCGCAGTCATACCAATTCCAAGAGCACGCTAACCTCAAACTCTCCATCGTGTTCATGAACCAACCCGAGATCCTTCAGCCGTCGGACCGCTACACGCTCCGATGGCGCCAACTCTTTGAAGTCAGCGGGGCTCTCCATCAACACGTCGAGCATCACCGCCTCGTTGGCGTAGTACCGCTTGACGTGCTGCACGATCTCCTCGATGTGGCCCTGCATACGACTTTTCCAGTCGGTGAGTTCCGTCAGCACGGACGCTCGGGTCATCGTCCGCTGGAAATCGTCCGTTGGCAGGTGTCCGACGACCGCCGAGCTCAGGTTTCTATAAAGAAACGCATGGCCGCCGGAAGCCTCGTGAAGTGCCTCAAGCGCGCCCGGTTCGATTTGTATCCCCATCTTTCCGCCGACCGTGCTAGCTAGAACGTCGGCTTCCTCCCGTTCCAACGGCTTCACGTAGACGGCCTTCGCCCACGAGAACAACGGATTCGGCCGGCCGTACAAGCGTCCGCCCTCGACGATCGCGCTCGTCAGACCGGCGAGTATGAACGTGAAATTCTCTGACTCCTGCACGATGCTTCTGAGCGCGGACAGGAACTGCGCTACCCGCGGCATGTCCCCCTCCGCAATATCAATGCGATCAGCGGGAGTCAGGTACTCGATCTCATCGAGAAGCACGAGAACTCGGTGTCCATCCTTGTGAAGTCGCTTGAGTATCGCCTGCAGAGCGTTCTTCAGCTCTAGGATGCTCGGTCGATCCGGTAGCTGAGACAGCTCCTGCGTTCGCAAGCTGTGGGACTTTAGCTCTTCGATGAGGCGACGCCTAAGATCGCTAACGATATCGTCTGTGGGGTCCTCAGGCGGTGCGGGAAACGTCTCCAGGTCCATGAGTACCGTGACTACCTTGTCTTCCTTCAGTTCCTCCTTCAACTGCATGAGAATGCTGGTCTTGCCCGACTTTCGGAGGCCGAACACGCCTGCCACCTGCTGGCTGAATACGTCGTCCCGCAACGACTGAAGCAGAGTTCGTCGGCCGAAGAAGCTCGCGCCGTGGACGGGAGTTGTCATGTAGAACAGATCCCTGGCGTAGATGTAGTTGCGGAGCAGAGTGATCAAGGACAGTTCATCTTCGTCATCGATCAAGAGGGGGATCGCGAGCTTCGCGGGTCGTGACCAATCGTTTAGCTTGATGCGCAGTCGCTGGTCTGGTGACCACATGAAGAGGATGTCCGGCGTGACGGATCGGTCAGTCTTTGCCAGCTCCTTGAGCGCCAAGTGCAGCGTGCGTCCTTGCAGATCTTCATGGGGTGAGTAGAAGATCATCACCTCACGGGTGAACCCAAATCCCGCTTCGATGGCTGCGCTGAAACGCACATGTACAACAGCACAGTCCTTGAATCCCTCTTGTCGGCAGAACCCTGCGTACACCACCTGAGAGCCCAGGCTTTGGAACGCATCAAGGTGATCCCCAAAGATGGGAAACCTCGAGCGAACCCGCTCGATATTCGCCTTCAGATCTGGGCTGTTGGGAGCGGGGACTGCTCCCGACCTCCACCCAAATTGCCGGGCGGAGGGGGCTGTCGGATCGAAATCAGGTCGATCTACATGCGGATAGAGATGTTCTCGCCGGACGGGCGATGGGCGAGGCGAGCCGGGTCTCGGAGGTCGTGCGCCGAAGGACACTCTCACTTTTCGCGCGACGGGTGCCTCAATGGTCGACGACGGCGACTTCACAAACTCACCGAGATCGCGAAGGCGTTGCATGACCACTCTTGCGTCGAGGCCCAGCTCGGTCGCCAGTTCGTGCACACGCATCTTGGACATCATTGTCTCCGCTTCTCGGGGCACGCCGACATCGAGAGTTCCCGCGCGGTTCGCCTGTGAATCATCATCGCAACAACTACTGAAGATTCTCGGCTGATCTCACTAGTCAACGACGGAAAGTCAACGGCGAACGCTGGAGGCTCCTACTCCGAGCACGCGCCCGATGCTGTCCCAGCTCTGCTGCTCGGCGCGCATCCGCTGTGCGGTCGCGATGCGCTCGGGCGTCATCACGCTCGGCCGCCCTCCAACGCGGCCTTGACTGCGTGCGTAATTGAGGCCGCGCTGCGTGTTATCTCGGATGGTGTCGACGCGGAGCTGTGCGAACACCGCGACAATGCTATAGAGGGCTCAACCCATCGGCGTCGTCGTGTCGATCAGCGGTTCAGTGAGGCTGACGATGTTCACCTGTCGGGCGTCGAGGTCCTGCAATGTCTCGATCAGAACGCGCTCACTACCAGCGAGCCGATCGAGGCGGCGAGCTTTGAGGGTGTCCCCCGGCCGGAGGTAGTCGAGACAGGCCAGTCACTGCGGCCGATCGGTGACGCGGCTGGACTCGCCGTGGTCAACGAACACCCGTTCGCAGCCCGCGGCGCGCAGCTCCGCTTCCTGCGCCTTGGGGTTCTGCTCTCGCTTCGAGACGCGGGCGTAACCGACTTCGTGTGCCATGCCGAAAACGGTACCGCCATAGTTCCGGCGCGTTTAGGGTTTCGGCAGGGGGTTTCGGCAGGTCAAGCGTCGGCGTGTCGCGCACCTAGTGTGACTCGCGACGATAGATGTCGCTCAATGCGCGCGTCAAATAGTGGCACGTCTGCCCATGTCGGAGTTTCATTACGCGAGATTGAGAGTCAAGGCATCGGTGACGCGGAGGCAGACGCTACGCAATATTGACCAGCGCACGCGCGGGAGGATCGCACCGCGTTCCCGTGGTTTGGATCGGCGCTGACAGCCACCTCTCCGGATCGCCGCAGGGTTGACCCACTTCACCTATCGCGTCCGAGAGACGCGGATACAGTCGTGACGAGGGGGTCCGCGGTGCGGCGAGTTGACTGCTCACAGCAGTAGTGGTGCGTTGACGTGTCCCTCAGGCAGTTGTCTCTTCTCGGCGGATTCTGGGTCGATGCGGCGGGACGCCAGCCCAGAGAGCGGTCGTTGCGGCACCGATCGCGGCGACGATCCAGCCGACAGAATTGCTGCTGAGCGCGGCTATGGCGACGATGGCGGCCGTTCCCAAAGCGGTGCCGAGTTGTGCGCCGGTGTTGAGGATTCCGCTGGCGCTACCGGCGATTCGCTCGGGCACGTCGGTGCCGAGGCTGGTTGCGGCGACGGACGCGAGTCCGATGCCCAGGCCGGCAAGTCCGAGGCTGATGGCAATTCCTGCTGCCGTGGTCCCGGCGATGACGAGGGCGAGATTCCCGAGGGCAATCACTCCCAGGCCTGCCCCTGCGACACGATGAGTCGAAACCCGGGAGAGCATCGGTTTCGCCACGGCAGAGCCGACCACGACGAGGAGGCTGAAGGTCATGAGTGTCAGGCCTGCGGCGACGGCGCTGAGTTCGAGCGTGCCCTGAAGGTAGAGGGTGGCCAGGACAGCCGAGCTGCTCGTGGTGGCTGTATTGACGAAAGACAGGAGTGTTCCGTGGCGAAGGTTTCGTGACGTGAATGCGGCGGGCGAGATCAATGGCTGGCTTGCGCGCCGCATCCGTGCCCCGAACGCTACGGCGACGAGCATAGCGGCTACGATCAGCGTTGCGGCCAGGGTGATGCTCGTGCTCTGCTCGATGCTCGCTGCCCCGGCGACGGCGAGCATCACCGCACCGATCAGGAGTATCCCACCCAGTAGGTCCAGGTTTGTCCCCGCGGTATCGGGTCGCAACCGGGGTACAGTGAGCAGCAGCGCAAGGGCAAGCGCACTCCCGAGCGGGGCATTTATCCAGAAGACGGCTGGCCAACCCCACCCCTCCACCAGGACGCCGCCAACGACGAACCCGGCGGCACCGGCGGCTGCACCGGCGGCGCTCCATGCGGCCAGGGCGCTACGGCGAGCCGCGGGTTGCGGTGCGACGTGAAGGAGCAGACGGAGCGCGCACGGCACCGAGATTGCAGCGGCGGCGCCTTGGACGGACCGAGCCACCAGCAGCTGCGGAAGCGACTCGGCAAGCCCGCCGATGACCGATACCAGCGCGAACCCGACCACCCCTAGCG
This sequence comes from Microbacterium sp. A8/3-1, assembly GCF_040267695.1. Taxonomy (NCBI): domain Bacteria; kingdom Bacillati; phylum Actinomycetota; class Actinomycetes; order Micrococcales; family Microbacteriaceae; genus Microbacterium; species Microbacterium sp. A8/3-1. The sequence goes on from NZ_CP158357.1 coordinate 2,127,971, forward strand.
CGAGGATACGGCGGTGTCCGAACCGATCGCCTAAGCGGGCACCGACCACAAGCAGACCGCCGAAGAACACGGCGTACGTGGTTACCAGGGGGCCTGCCGCTGATTGAGGAGCGTCGAGCCCGATCAGAATCGCAGGGATGGCCGTGGTCGCACTGGTCACCCCCATCACGTCCACGAACTGGATCAGACAGAGGACAGGTATCGCCAGCATCGCGCGACGAGCGTGTGAATCAGACATCGGTCGCGGGGTCGAGCGGGCGTCGACGATCGAGAGCAGCGATCCCGAGAGCACCGAAAGCGAAGACGGTGGCAATGGCGAACATCGCGAAACCACCGATCGGGAGGAACGCCCCGGCAAGAGCGGCTCCGCTCGAGGAGCACGCGACCTTGATTCCGGCCATCGAGATGAAGACCTGTCCAGCCGCACCCGGGGGCGAGTACGCAGAGCGCGCGGCGAGGCTCGCCGTGAAAAGCACCCCGGATGCCGCACCGATGAGGGCGAAAACGACATATCCGATCGGTGGCCAGGTGACCAGCAAACCCAGCCCGAACGTGGCGGCAACGACCGCTCCGGTGCGGATGACGAGCCGGTTAGCCTCGCCCCGAAGCGGAACCATGATCACCCCGAGAGACGCGAGGAGATTGCCCACACCGAACGCGGTCATCAATCCGGCGGTGTTCGCGGCGGGCATCCGGGCCTGCTCAGCGCTGGCGACCGCGATGAGCGGCATGGCGCCGAGAGGGATGGCCGTGATCGCGGTGATGATCGTCGTCCGGAACAAGCCCGGCTCGCGGAAAAGGACCGACACCGCACGCCAAGGATTTGCCGTGGTGCCTTCCTTCTTGCCGTCGACCACCCGCGGTAGTGTCAGAATCAACGCGGCACCGATGATGGCGACCACCGCGGTCGCGCCGATCGCCGAGAACGGGCCGAACGCCGCCGCGGACACTCCGACAAAGGCCGGGCCGATCGATGCGCCAATGCCGTACGTCAGCGCATCCATCCCCTGGACACGGCGGGCGGTTCGCGAGGAACGCCCCGCGAGATCGCTAAGGCGGCTGCTCAGACCGCCGGTAAGCATCGGGCCCATGGCACCGGCGACGACCAGACATCCCGCCGAGGCCCAGACCAGGGAAGACACCAAGAGGATCGCAGCCCCAAGCAGAGCCACGCCATACACGACTCCCGCCGTCGCCAGCAGGGCCCGTTTCGCCGTCCACCGGTCCAGAAGCGGCGCGACGAGCGGACCGGCGAGGTGCGGAAGCGTCAAGCATGCGGCCAAAATTCCGGTCCCCGCTCCAACGCTGACAGTCTGCGCGGCGAGCACGACCCCGACGATAGCCGCTGCATCCGCTCCACGGAGCAAGCACGCCGCGGACGCATAGACCGCCAGTGCCCGACGTCGATGTGTCCGCAACACCTCACGTGACATCGCGGTCGCTCTCGCGCGTTCTGGCATGCGCGGCGATCGGGTGGAAGAGCTCCGATGCGGTCTCGCGGTTCATCACCCGTTCCTTTTCGTTAGCTCGCATCACTGGCTTGTGTGGTGACTCCAGCCTTGACGCGTACGGCGTCACCTGTCAAGCTGGTGACATGTTCACGTTCGTTTCGGGAACGGCGGCAGCGGATCTGACGGCCACCCTCGCTTACAGGCACCATGATCAGCCCCACGAACTCCTCTCGGCACCGGACGACCTTGCGCGATGGGCCTCAGACGCAGGGCTGGTCGAGACTGGGCTGGTCCCCACGCCCGCCGATCTCGAGCGGGCGAAGGAGCTGCGCGAGGCCATCTACCGACTGCTCTCCATACGCGCTCGCGGCGACGACCGCCTGCCGCGACAGGCCGTCGATCTGGTGAACCAGATCGCGGCGTCTCCTCCGCTCACTGTGTCCTGGCAAGATGACAAGCTCTGGCGCACCGGAAACGCCTCGCAGTTACTGTCGTCCCTCGCGCGCGATGCCCTGCACGTGCTCGAGACATGGCCGTCTGACCGAATCAAGGTATGCGTCGGCGACGACTGCAGCCGCGTCTTCATCGACATCTCGCGCAACGCGTCCCGGCGATGGTGCGGCATGCGCGAGTGCGGGGACAAGTCCAAGGCCAAGGCATACCGCGCGCGGCGCAAAATGACAGTTCGCCCACCTACGCCGTCACCGTGACACGTCCCTTCGTGGGCGGGAGCGTCACCCATCTCGCCGTGACTTCGAGCACACCATACGGGGCTATTCGCAAACGACCGTTCATGAGTCAGTCGACGCTCTCCTCGCTGTGAAGTTGCTCGTTAGGTGGCGGTGTTCTGCGATCGCTTCGTGGCGCTAGTTGCCGGTGACGAGGATGCTGGCTGCGGCTTCGATGACATCGTCCGTGATGGTCTCGAGTTCGTTGATCTTCAGCACTCGGCCGATTTGAGGCGTTTGGCCTACTGGAGCACCGGACCTCTATCGTGAGTAACATGGCGGACGGTCATTATCGAACAGCTGAGCGAGTTGCGGCGAGACTCCTGGGTGACGGGCGTGCGACCGGCGTTGTTCTGCACGGATCCGTCGCGCAGAACGCTCACCGGCCTGCTTCGGACGTGGACCTCGTTGCGATCGGTCCAACTTCTGTCGGATTTGAGATCCTCGAGGTCAACGGCCTGCGGATAGAACTCATCACCCGAACGTTCGACGGCTGGCTGGAAGCTTTTGCCAGAGAGGTCCCCGCCTGGGCCTACGCGTGGACTGACGGCGTTGTTCTCGTCCAGTCCGGACGTAACGCTGAATCCCTGGTTGCCGCCGGCACAAGGGCCCTCCAGTCGTATCGTCCGCGACGGTCCTCTCTGGTCGAGCACGTGGAGTTCTGGGAGCACGTGCGACCAAAACTTGCAGAGGCTGCGAGTCGGGGTGACGACACCGAAATCGGGTACTCCATGGGATTGTCGATGCAGCGACTGGTGGAGTCGCTGTTTCTCATGAATGACGTCGTTCCTTCGCCCGTATCGAACATGCGAACGTTCGACAGGTTGCTCCACCTTCCTGCTCCTGAACGTCTTGATGCTCGGTTGAGAACGATGCTCACTCATCCGGATGTGCGTACCCGCGCGCAAGAGAAGCTAATTCTCATCGATGATCTCGTGGAAGCGATCCGCGCGAAGCTAGACCGACGCCCAGACTGAGCTGAGGCATCCCGCAGGCCCTCCGGAAACGGCGTCCTGCGAGCGGGAGCGCTTGCGGCGGTAGTCGCTAATAGAGCATGCCAGGGACATGCCCGCGGACAGCACCACGAAGATCACAGACGCCGGACGCCACCATTGCGGAAGGCGCTCTGCGAACAGCAACCTCGCAACGCCGAGAACGAGGGCGACTCCAAGCAAGGATCGGCTCCCTACATTTACTCGACCAGCCTATCCACGGACTCACACGACTCTCGTAGCGGTGTTCGGCGGTTGCGGGTGCAGTCGATCGCTCTGTGGCGACATGTTCTGCTGGACCGCCCCCACACGGTGCACGATTCATCGAGGGACGTGAACGTGGAGCGCTACTAACTCGCATGAAATTTGGACGCAAGCACGCCTGCGGCCGCCTCATTTGCCGTTCGGGAGATGTTGTGGCTGAGTACTGAGCATGGCAAACCGAGAATGGTGCTGGAGTAGTGAGTTCCCAGGGTGCGAGATGGTTCGATCTGCTGCCGAGCGTCTGCGTTCGGGAGGTTCGGGCTCGCTATGAGGTGGTTTCGGTCCAGAGCCACCGCAGCGCGTCGGGTAGGAGAACACCTCCATCGTTCGGGCCGTGCCCTCCGTCGCCGGTTATCAGTCTGAAGTCGTAGCCTGCTCGAGCGAGGGCCGCGGCGTCATAGGGAGACGGAACCTCACTAAAGGCGACTTCCGGCGTGCTTGCGTCAAAACTCCATGCGTAGTCATGAGCGCACCACGCTCGCTCCGCTCGCTGAGTTTCGCGCCGTGTGAGGGCGGTCCGTTACGAGTGACGATCGATCTCTTTTGTGAACATCAGGGTCGCGTCGTCATCTAGGGGCACGGTCTCGCCGGCGGGCACCGGTCGGGTTGCGTACATCAGGCGAGCTCCGCCGACTCGTGCAAGACATCCAGCAGCACTCTGATGTCGTGGGGCTGACAATCGCGGAATACATTCCCCGTCAAGCCATGCGGACTCAGGCGCTGCTGCGAGGTTTCCCGCTGCTCTAACACCACGGGAGACAGGGCCGCCGTCTCGCACTCAGACGTTTCAGCAGCCGCTCAGGGCATGACCGGCAGGGACGACGCGGCGCTCAGACTTAATGCCTGCACGAAACGAGAGCGAGGCGAGCAACGCGCAGAAGCCGATACTGATAGCGCTGCAAAAGAGGAAGCTCTGCTCGGTCGGCGAATCAGGCAGCAACCCGTAGAACGCAGTGGGGACCACGGCTAGTGCGTTAGAAGACCTGCGTCAGCCACGGCGGCATCCAGTGCCCCCGGACGATGGTGCTGCCGGCCTCGTGGGTGGTGAGGAACGCGTAACTCTCGGGCAGCGACAGAGTGAATGAAGCGACAGTTTGTCGGTGTCAACGCCTAACTCGTTCCTCCGACTCACACCACGGGGCTAACGCGACGTCCCGTAGCTTGCACTTCTTCGCCATGAGTCGCGGCTAGCGAGACCCAGCCTCCCCGGTACCCCGCGCTACCTGAGGATCAAGGCTGCCGCCTTCTCTCCGATCACGATCGAAGGAGCGTTGGTGTGACCACGGATGATCCCTGGCATGATCGATGCGTCCGCGACTCGAAGCCCTTGGACGCCACGCACCCGCAGCTCTTCATCAACTACTGAACTAGCGTCTGATCCCATTCGTGCGGTACCGACGGGGTGGTACAGGGTGTGGGAATACTGGTTGATCGCGAGCGCATCGCGTTCAGCGCGTGACATCGATTCTGCGCCTTCAGGTTGAATGAACTTGCCTTTCGTGACCGCACCCAGCGCCTTGGTCGCAATGAGTTCCTCGCACACGGCCAGACCCGCGGTGAGGGCAGCCCGGTCGTTGCCGTTCGGGTCGCTCAGGTAGTTCGGGTCGATGAGTGGTTTGTCGAACGGGTCGGCGGTTGCGAGCGAAACAGTTCCGGTGCTTTCGGGCTGCAGGAGGATCGCACCCACGGTAAGACCATGGTCGGTGTGGCCGATCAGTCCCTCACCAATGAAGGCCACGGGGGCGAAGATCAGCTCGATGTCGGGTAGGTCGAGCTTCGAGTCGGTCTTGATGAACCCATAGGCCTCGGCGACGTTAGAGGTGAGCATCCCTTTCTTCTGAGACAAGTAGCTCACGAGCTGGCCGGGCTTTTGAGCGAGGAAGAGGGTGTCTTTGTCGGTGTCGACCGCTAGGAGTGAGACGAGGTGGTCGCGTAGGTTCTTGCCAACTTCCGGGGAGTGCGCGACGACAGCGATGCCCAGCTTCTGGAGCTCCACGCGATCGCCGATACCCGAGAGCAACAGAAGCTGCGGGGTGTTGACTGCGCCCCCGCTGAGGATGACTTCCTTGGCAGCGTGCACGGCCTTGGTCACGCCTCCAGTCACGTATTCGACGCCGACTACCTTCGTGCCCTTGAACAGGACGCGAGTGGTTTGGGCGCCGGTACGCACTACGAGGTTCTTGCGCTTGCGCGCGGGCTTCAGGTACCCGTCGGCCGTGCTGACGCGCGAGCCCTTTGCCTGCGTGACCAGGGTCCGGCTAATGCCCTCCTGGTCCTTGCCATTGGCGTCGACGATCTTCAGCCCGAGCTCCTTGGCGGCATTCAAAAACACCGCGGTGTGCGAACGCGGGCTCCGCTGCACAGAAACGCTGATGGCCCCGGATGCCCCGGTTTCGGGGCCGCTCGCTCCTTCGACCTTCTCCACCTTGGTGAAGTAGGGCAGTAGGGACTTCCACGACCAGCCGGGGCCGGCTGCCTTGCCCCAGGCATCGTAGTCCTCGGGGAATCCGCGCACCCACATCATCGCGTTCATGGATGACGACCCGCCAAGCATCTTTCCGCGGGGCCAGAAGATGCGCCGACCCCCCAGCTGCACCTGCGGCTCGGTGTCGTAGTTCCAGTCGTGGTCGGAACGGAACAGCGACGAGAATGCTGCCGGGATGTGGATCTCCATCTTCTTGTCCACCGGCCCGGCCTCAAGCAGAAGCACAGTGTTCTTGCCGTTCTCGCTCAATCGGGCAGCCAAAGCCGAACCGGCCGAACCGGCGCCGACCACCACGTAGTCGTGGGTTTCGGTTGCGGCAGCGACGCCACTGGCCGCAGATGTCGCCGTGGCAGTCATGCCGCCACCTCCGCGGTGCGGAGGTCCTTGCGAAGGATCTTGCCTGACGAGGACTTGGGGATGCTGTCGATCATGACGACCTGTCTTACTTTCTTGTGGGGGGCCACGCGTTCGGCGACGTAGGCGATGATGGCCTGATCGTCGAGTTCGGCTCCGGGCTGGAGCACGACGAAGGCTTTGGGCACTTCTTCACCGTCGTCGTCGTGCCCTGCGATGACCGCGGCGTCGGCGATGCGGGGGTGACTGATAAGTACGGCTTCGAGCTCAGCCGGGGCTACCTGATAGCCCTTGTACTTGATGAGTTCCTTGAGGCGGTCGACCACAGTAACGAAGCCTTCCGCGCTCACCGTGGCGATGTCGCCCGTGTGCAGCCATCCGTCGGCCTCGAGGGTCTCCGACGTGGCTTCGGCATTGCCCAGGTAGCCGGCCATGATGTTCGGGCCGGCGCACAACAGCTCACCCGGCGTGCTCACCCCTGACGCAGGCACGGGGATTTCCTCACCGGTCGCGGGGTCGATGAGTTTGCTCAGCATGTTCGGGAGCGTGACACCGACCGAGCTCAGCGGGATGTCCGCGCGGTCCAGCGGGATCACGTGCGACACGGGGCTCATCTCCGTCATGCCATAGCCCTGCCGCACGCGGCAACCTAGACGTTCGGCGACCGCAGCGCCAATCCCGCCATCGAGGGGCGCCGCCCCTGAGAACACGGTGTGCACGCTCGACAAGTCATAATCATCGATGAGCGGGTGCTTCGCCATGGCCAGGGCGATCGGAGGAGCGATGAACACATAGGTGCACTTCTGATCCTGGATGATGCGCAGGAACTCAACCAGGTCGAACTTCGGCATGGTGACCAAGGCTGCGCGACGGTACACCGCGAGGTTCAGGAGCACCGTCATCCCGTAGATGTGGAAGAACGGGAGCACCGCCAGCAGACGGTCTTCGGGCACCACCCCGATCAACGGCGCGGCCTGTGCGACGTTAGCGACCAGGTTGCGATGCGTGAGCATCACGCCCTTGGGACGCGCGGTTGTTCCCGAGGAGTACGGCAGTACAGCCAGGTGCGTCGCGGGGTCGAACGTCACGATCGGAGCTGTCGCGTCGAGCGCCAACAGATCCCCTAGCGATGGATGCTCTGGCGCGCCGTCAATCACAATGACGCTTTCTTTCCCGATGCCCACGGATGCTGCCGCCGCGGCGGCAGGCGCCACCAGCGGAGAAACCGTGAACACGAGTTTCGCGCCGGAGTCCCTCAACTGCGAGGCAATGTCCTCAGCAGTATTGAGCGCGTTGACAGTCGTGACTGTCGCACCCGACCGGAGAATGCCATGAAACACGGCGAGGAAGATCGGCAGATTGGGCGAGTGCAGGGCGACAACGTCCCCCACACCGATACCCCTGGCCGCAAGGGCACCGGCGATTCCGTCGATCTGCCCGAGGAGTGTGCTGTACGTCGTCGCGGCTCCGGAGGCACCGTCGATGGCGACGGTTCGTTCGAGGTCGGTCGGCGTGATGGAAGAGAAGAGGTAGTCGTAGACGCTGAGGTTCGGGATCTCGACGTCGGCCAGTGGGCTCGTGAAGGGCATGAAAATCTCCTTGGGTCGTGTCTGGGGGTCGTTACGCGCGGAATGCGGCGCCGAAGACGGCGGGCATCCGCAACCACCCCGGCTTGGCGGCGAAGCCACTGAGCAACCGGCCGGTGCTCTGAGCGCTGCGCGACGTCACGAACCACGGGGGCTTGGGGAACAGGGCGAACTCGCCGTGAGCGAAAGAGCGGGGGAAGGGCCGGAACGGCCCTTTCACCACGGTTCGTTCGGGTTCGCTGATCAAGAGCGCATTGTGCACGAATCCGCGCCCGCTCTGCGCATCATCGAGGGTGTGCCCCGGGAAGGCACCCCACGGTGCGGCCGCGGTGAGGAAGCCCACTCCTGTCCATGCGTTGACACCGATGGTGCCGTAGTGGAGGTTTGCGATCGCTTCACGGAATCCGTTGCGCATGGATTTGATGTCCTTTGGCCCGGCGATAATGTTCGCGCCGAGAGTACCCAGCAACTCGTCGTTGGCGGTGGCTACGGCCGCGTCGAGGAACTTCTTCCCGGTGCCGGGGAGCTCGATGACGCCGAGCACCGGAGAGAAGTATTCGGTGGTCTGTATCGCCGAAGCGTCGTCGCCGGCCTCGATGTCGATGAGCAGGCGCCCACCGCTGTCGCCGTGGCGTTCGGCGTTCGGGTAAGCCTCGTGTGCTTGCGCGACCCGATCATCGCTGCCGGGATACCACGCCGTGCGCGGTGGCGTGCGTTCGAGGGCGGATCGTAGTTCGTCGAGGAACTGTTTCTTCTGCTTCCAATCGCTGGATAGAAGCACGATCTGGCCCGCGATGCAGTTGTAGCCGCCGTTGTGCAGTCGCATGGTGGCCACATGCTCGGCCTGGTATCTCAGGTCGTTCTTCGTCCAGTTACCGGGAACAATGATGATCGGGGCGACACCGCCCAGCTCGCTCGTGATCGGCTTGTCGAGTAGGGGCGTGCGGGCCGCCTTGCGCTCGCGACCCTCCTGGCCCGGGCCGTAGACGACTACGTCGTGGGTCGCCGCGCTTCCCGTGATGTGCACGTGCGAGATGCTCGGATGGTGGGCAAGGTAGCTGCCAGCTTCAGCGCCGCCCTGAACGATCCGCAACACGTTCGCCGCGATCAGAGGTGCAAGCGCCCGGGAATACACCGACCCCATCTTCGCCATCACTGGGTTGAGCTTCAGCAGCACCACTCGGTTGTTGGCAACCAGCTCATAAAGCACGTCCAAGGGCGGGATAGAGGTGATGTTGCCGGCACCGAGGACGAGCCCGATGCCCTGCGTGAGAGAGGGCCGATGTTCGGCCAGGCCCGCGTGCGAGAGCACGGTCGAGGCACCGATACCCGGCGGCATCCACACTTCAGCGCTGAAGCCGTGCAGCAGGATCGCTTCATGCGCACTGTACGGCAGCACGGGCACCGTCACGCGGCGCCCTGGGGCGGTACCGAACTTGACTCCCGCGAGCGGGCTCTTCTTCTGGACAAGAGCCTGCACTGTATGGGCGAGCATACCGGCACCGGTAAGCACTGGGTAAGGGCCCGAAATCCACTCCTCCCCCACGGCCTGCGAACGCGGGTCGAGACCCTTGATCTCACTCGCCGTCTCCGCCCAGTCCTTGGCCGCATCGGCCACGGCAGCATGAACTCGACCAAGAAGTGCGGCGCGGTCGGCAAGGGAAAGCTTGGACCACGCCTTCTCCCCTACGGCAAGTTCGGCGATGACAGCGTCAAGGCCTTTGCGGTCTGTGTCGGAGAAGGCGGCGTAGTCGGCTTTAGCCGATGGGGCCGGCTCGGTGAGTGTCATGGATCTCCTTTGATCGATGACGCCCAGTCTCCACGTCAATTGCTCAGATACGAATGGGCGCGCGCCCCCAGTTCCACCCGACCTTTTATGCCCCAGCACAACGAAGTTGGCCCTAATTCGGCTATCGTCATCGCATGTCGATCTACGAGGATGTAGCCAAGCCCACCACCGACGCTCCGGTTGAGCTCTTCACCGAACTGCTGGGCTCAGTCGACGTGCTCAGCGACCGGGTCGTCCAGCAAATCCTCAGCGGCGAGCACGCATACCTCGAAGCGGCGATCTCGTCCGAGCAGTTGCGCCGGATCGTGCGTCTGAACGTGCAAGCTTTGCTGGAGACACTCGTCGGTGTCCTGGACTCGCTGGAGGCCCCGCGCACGGCCGGTCGGCTGAAAGCCGAGTATGGCATCCCCATGGCAAGCCTCCTCCACGCCTACCGACTGGCTGGGCTCGCACTATGGGACGAGATGATCAACAGGTCTGCCGCAACGAACAGCTCAGAATCCCTGCTGAGGGTCTCGTCCGACGTGTGGGGAATCATCGACAGGTTCTCCAGCGCCGCCGCCGAGTCGTATCGCGAGGTGACAGACGAGAAGGACCGCCGCGACCAACAGGCCCGCAGTGTCATGCTCCTCAGCCTGTTGGATGGCACAGCAATTCAGCGGGATGCCAACGGCATACTCCGGGGACTGGGCCTATCCGACCGCGCAACCTACCTTGTAGTTGTTGCCGAATTGAGCGGAACTGGCGCCGACCCACTCCCTTCTATCCCCGCTCGCCTTCGAGCTGCCGGGATAGCGTCGACGTGGGCGGCATGGAAGGGTGAGCACGTCGGTCTGCTCGCGTGCGAGACCTGGTCCGACACCGCGGCAGCCGCAGCGGCCATCGCGTCGTCGGCGATGACTCGCGTCGGTGCCAGCCGTCCCTTCACGTCCATGCAGGATGCACCGGAAGCGCTTCGCCAGGGGCGCATCTCCCTCGAGTGCGTGCCCCCTGCACGCGTGGGGGTGCACTCGTACGGCTCCGCGCCACTCGACACCCTCCTCGCCGGACAGCCCGAATACGCAGCCGAGCTACGGCGCGACGTGCTCGGCCCGATCCTCGCTAGTGCGGAGGCCGACTCCTTCATCGAAACCCTTGAAGCCTGGTTTGCCGCGGAAGGCTCGACCTCCGAGGCAGGTCGCATACTCCATTGCCACCGCAACACTGTCGGCTACCGACTAGGACGAATCGCCGAACTTACTGGTCGCTCCGTGTCGCGCCCGTCGGACGTCGCCGAGCTATTCACCGCCGTCCGCTCCGTGCGACTCTCAGGCGGTTAGCTTCCTACGATGGCTGGCTACGGCCGGTTAATTCAGGTCGTCCGGGCTCGGCGGAAGACTCAGTGAGCTGATCGAGCAGGGTAGCGAGGCTGCCCCGCGCGTAGAGGGACCCGGCGAAGTCCGACTCCGAATGCCTGGGGAAAACCCAAGCCTCAAGCGAGCGAGCGTACGTGTCGAGAATAGCGCTCACCGTCGGTCCCGGCTGCCAACTGAACCGACGACCAAGCTTTGTTACCGGCCTCTCCAGCACGTCCACCATTGCGCCAACAAGATCGCCTCTGGACGAGAACAACGTGACCGCCGCTGTCATCACCCTGCAGTGCGCGCAATCGCCGTTCGGCGCGGATGATCGTCCCGCACAGATCGATGGGCCGGGACCCGGCGAGCGCGACGTCTCATCCATCCAGGCCACGCGCAAAAAATGGGACACCGTCTCTTCGACGACAATCCCGAACGTGATCCGCGCGTTACCGCTTGGGCGACGGGTCCTGCCGTGTTCGTCACTATGGACTTCATGCAGCGGCGACAGTCGGCTCCCATAACTTCTTAAGCGGACACGAAATCGCATGCCCTTCCACTCTCCCGTCGCTCGGTCGCGCGCATCTCGAAGTGTGACTGGGTCACCATATCTACGCAGCATCCGTCCGCGCCCGTCCGCTCGCGCTCACACGGTGAGCGCTCACGTCGGGCGTCGGGCCAACCGTCGCTTATCTACTCGGACTCAATTCCGGGTAAGCGCCCGTGAGTGCGACCAGCTCTCTGTGTCTCGCCGGGGTGACGATCTCGTTGACGACCGCGCTGGCCAAATCGGCGTAAGAGAAGGAGCGTCCCCAGAGGGCTTGCTCGGCAGTCTCGTCGCCCAGCACCGGAGGGCTCATCGCTGCCTCTTCGTCAGCGAGTTCAGGCGGCGGGGCCAGCTCCAGCCATTCGATGTGAGAATCGCTTCGGCGTAGCGCTTCGACGCCTCGATGGTGGCTCACCGTAAACGGGCGCAGTGCAGGCGGGAAAGCGTCCGCGTCGTCCATAACGAGGTCGCCGGACGCCGTCTGCAGTATCGCGAATAGTCCGACGATGATAGTACGACGTTCGGCCGCCACGGCCGTGGTCGCGGTGGCTGCACGTGAGCAGAACTGCGGTTCGAGGGTCGCAAAGTCGCGAGGAGGGACTGTGCATGGTGTCACTGCGCTCACGATGGCCGAGATCGACCCGTAGATGATCGCAGCAAGGGAGCTTGCATCGAGCGCGTCACCTTAAGCAACTTCGACTCCATCCGTGGCGAAACCAGCATGACGACTCGGATCCCGCACAACGGCAACCACGGGCAGACCGCGACGAGCCGCCTCCTGGACGATGGATCTGCCTGCACGTCCACCAGCGCCCAGAACCGCCACTCGATTCCTCATCGGCTGGTTCATCGTGCGGCGTCACTAGAGGCGACGCCGCAGGCGCTTTCGCGCAGCGCAGAGGCGCTGCCACCCGCGCCCGAAGCGGTTCGGCGAAGTAGACCCACGTTCCTCACGCCTACCGTCGCCGCGACCATCCAGGGTGGCACTGAGGGCGTTGGCGTGGGCGGTTTCGTCTGCCGCGGTGCCGGTGAGCGCTGTAAAGAAGATGGTTCCGAGAGCCGCGCTCCGACGGCGTTTCCGAGCTGTTGGACGGCGGTCAGACTGCCTGAGGCTGAGCCCACCTCAGCGTCGTGAACGCCAGCGAGATCGATGTCGAAGAACGGCGCGATCGCCAGGCCCATACCGATACCGACGACGCCGAGTGGGAGCAAAAGGGACCACACAGTGGGGTCTCCGGCGAGGGGCGACGGCTCAGCGGTTCGATACGAGATCAGGGCAACTAAGCGCGGACGACGCGCACCTACTCGCCTCGTCAGTGAAGTTGACGGTATCGGTATACACGGGCCAATGTGCGGCTATACGGCGATCGCCGCGGGCCAAGGCCGTGGCTTCCTCCTCGTCGCCGACGCCGTTGTACTAACGGATCACCAGCACATCAACGTTGCTAGATCCCAAGCGCCAAGTGTGACTCCCCGCATCTGATGCGTAAATGCCCTGGGCCATCCGAAACCAACGGTTGGGCTCCTGATACGCGGGATGCGCGTCGTCGACGTCCGCCACACTCTTCTCGGTCTGGCTCCGAGATCGATTGTCGGCCACCCGAGCGCCTAGCCACTTGGACGAGGTCGGACGGCACGCGCTAGCAGTATCGCCACTGGAACGGCGAGTGCACCAACGAGCGCGAGCACGCCGAACACCGCGGCGTAGCCGGGCTCTCCGGACACAGCGAACGCCAGTGCGGCCGTGACCTGTGCACCGAGGCTGCCGCCGATATTGCGAATGTTCGTGTTGGTGCCACTAGCGGATCCACTCTCGCTAGACGGCACGACCCGGACCACGAGCACGGCCAAGTGCGTGTAGACGAGCCCGATCCCGGCACCGGCGACCGTGCTCGCGAGCACGACATGCCAGGGTTCAGTATGCAGGACGAACAGCAGAACCTGACCGGCGGTCGTGAGAACGGCACCGGCGACGAGGCACGCGCGTTCGCCCGGCCACCGCTGCATGAGCGACGCCAACAGGCTCACGACGAGGAACATCCCGGTCTGCGGCAGCAGATACAGACCAGAGTCCTGGATTGACGCCGAGAACCCGTACCCACCGCCCATCGGGGCCTGCACGAAGGTGGGCAGTGTCACCATCCCTCCGAAGAGGATGAATCCGAACAGCAGCGCGAGGAGGTTCGCGAACATAACTGGCCGGGTCACCATCAGCCGCAGGTTGATGATCGCCAGCGGCGCCCGCAGTTCGACGGCCACCCAGACGGGGAAGACCACGAGCGCGACTGAGGTAGCCAGCAGCTCCACCACGCCCCACCCTGCGCGCGGGACCTCGGAGATCACCACTAGCAGACCCGTCGTCCACAAGGCGAGCAGGACCGCCCCGACCACGTCGATCCTGCCGAGCGCCACCGTGCGATCCTTCGGGATCGCGAACCACACGGCCACTGTCGCCATCCCGACGACCGCTGCCCCGAGTGTGAACACCCCATGGATTCCGAAGACGTCGTGCACCGGGCCGACGACGACGATGCCGATGCCGCTCCCGACCGCGATCATCGACGATGATGATGCCGATCGCGCTCGACAGACGCGGCCCGGACACGCGGGATCGCGCCAGCCCGAACGCGAGCGGAAACACCGCTCCCCCGATCCCCTGCAACACTCGCGCCACGAGCAGCACGCGGTAATCCGACGCGAACGCCGCGATGATCGACGCGAGAGTGAAGCAGACGAGCACCACACGCAGCACCCTGACGCGTCCGAACATGTCGCCCAGACGACCGGCGATCGGTGTCGCGACGCAGGCCGACAGCAGGAATCCGCTGACGAACCACGCCGCCTGAGCTTTGTCGATGCCCCATTCCTCGCGGAGCACGGGCAACAAAGGCGTGACCAGTGACTGCATGAGACCGTAGCCGAATGCCGCCACGGCCAGCACCGGCACCAGTCCTCGGCCGGTGCCCCCGCTCGGGCGATGCTCTCCGTCAGGCAACGCCGGCGGTGACCTGCGCCGCATCCCACACAGCGCTCCATCCGGGCGCCAGCTCGGCGGCTCGGCGGCACGACAGCACGAGACTCGCCTCACGGGCGATGCCGCGACCGGCGATGTCGAAGGCAGTGCCGTGGTCGACCGATACACGGACGACCGGCAATCCGACGGTGATGTTCACCCCGTCGTCGCCGTACACGGCTTTGAACGGCGCGTGGCCTTGGTCGTGATAGCACGCGATCACGACATCCCACTTGCCGCGGACAGCAGCGGGGATCACGGCGTCGGCGGGCAGCGGGCCGTGCGCGTTGAGGCCGCGCAGCCGCGCCCGTTCGACAGCGGGAGCCAGCACATCCGCATCCTCATCGCCGAAGATCCGGTTCTCGCCGGCATGCGGGTTGAGACCGCAGAGTCCGATGCCTGTGTCCGGCTTGCCCAGTGCGGTGACCAATGCGCCGGCCAGTGTCAGCACATCGTCTGCGCGTTCCGGCGTACAATCGGCGATCGCCTGCTGCAGCGACACGTGCGCGGTGAGGTGGAAGAGGTAGAGGTCGCCGGCCGACAGCACCAGGCTGTAGTTCTTCACGTCGAACTCATGCGCGAGCAGTTCGGTGTGCCCGGGCCACTTGTGCCCTCCTGCGTGCATCGCGGCCTTGTTCAGAGGGGCGGTCACGATGCCGTCGACCTCGCCGTCGCGCGCCAGGCGGCACGCCTCCACGACGAAGCGGTACGCCCCGTCACCCGCAGCCGGACTGAGCTCGCCGACCGGCACGTCTGCGAGCGATGCCCCCACCTGGATCAGCTCAACGACACCCGGATCGTTCATCGCCGCGCGTGGCGAGCCGATCACGCGCACGGCGTCCTCGTCGAGTCCGGCCTGCCGGAGACCTCGGCGCATGGCATCGAGATCACCGATCACCACGGGTACGCAGATCTCGCGGAGTTCCGGGTGCGCGAGCAGCGTCTTCGCCGTGATCTCCGGCCCGACGCCGGCGACGTCGCCGAGCGTGACGGCGAGGATCGGGAGCGATGCAGAAGTCGTGGTCATGACTCTTCCTTCTTTCGTCGCGATTCACTCGCGAGGTCGATCACTGAGTCCGCGTTGCGGCGGAGAAGCGTGACGAGATCGACGAGCACCCTGGGCCCGCCGAATCCGCCCGACTTGGTGACGACGCGGAGGCCGTCGCAGACGCCGCCGCCCACGATGCCGGTCGCACATCCGTCGATGAGACTGCTGTCGAGATCGACGTGCGTCGCGCCGAGGTGCCGCAGCGCGGCGAGCGCCCCGTCGCCACCCACGAGGACGAGTGCGGCTGCGGGTTCCGCGGCCATCGCAGCCGTGACCGTCCGTCCGAAGGCGTCCGCGGCGGTCTCAGCGGTCATCCGTTCCTCAGGAGCGGTGATGATGCTCACGCCGCTGTCGCCGTGCGACTCGAGCGCGGCCACTTGAGCCAGCGCGATCGGGTGCAGCGAACTGCACGCAACGACGATCCGGCCGGCCGGCCCTGCGGGGGACCCGTCCGCCGGCGCGTTCGCGGGCAGAGCGTTCACGATCTGGCCGAGCAATCCGGCCGATCCGACGGGCAGCACCGAGGGCGAATCGAGCACCGCACGTGCTAGGGCTTGCAGCTCGTCGTCGTCGACCGCATCGGCGACGACGACGCTCACGATGCGCTCGAGGAGCGCACGCAGATCCGATGATGTCACCGGCGACACGGGATCATTCGCCGCCGCAGACGCGGTCGCCACCGCGCCGTCGACATGGATGATGCCGTCCCGCACCGTGCGACCCAGGGCCGGATAGGCGGGGCACACCAACACGCGAGCTCCGGAGTGACGGGTGTTCCATGCGCGCAGCGCGCCGTCGATCTGGGCGGCGACGGGCCCCCTGCCCACCGAATCGATCTTCACGTATAGGCGGTCGACACCGGATTCCAGAAGTCGGGCGGCGGCGTCCGCCGTCGCGTTCGCCGCGGCGGAAGGATCGAGCCCCCTGGACTCCGTGACCAGCACCTGGACGGTGCCGGGGTGCAAGAACAGGGTGCTGTCCGTGCTCGCCGACACATGCACGCGCACCGCCCGACCGGCATCCGCGAACCGTGCTCCGGCGTCGGCCGCTCCGGTCAGGTCGTCGGCGACGACCGCCCAGGTGGAAGCGGAGAGGTCAGCCATTCGCTCGCCGCCAACCGGATGCGAGGCGGACATGGGTGATGGTCTGCCGATGCAGCGTGTAGGCGATGTCGATCGAGCCGTCGGCGTTCGGCAGCACGACGGGGTACGAGAACTCGCGGTTGCGCAGGTCCTTCGAGTTATTGGTCAGGCAGTATCCGTCACCCTGGGCGAGGTCGGCGACCACTGTCCAGTCCTCGCCGTCCGTCGAGACCGCGAGCGACATCGGTGCGCGCGGCGCACCCCAGAAGGCCCGCCTGTGATCTCCGTCGAGCTCGGCCGCGAGAACCGGCGCAGAGGCCGGTTCCACGAGTCCGTCGTCGTCGATCTCATCGTAGAGCGACGCGCGCTGACCGTCGGCGTCGTCCCGACTGCTGTGGTTGTACACGAGAACCAGGTCGCCGTCGGCAAGACCCGCGTGCTGCAGCGAGGAGTTGTTGTTGGGCAGAGCGATCGGCACCGGCACGGTCCAGCTCTGGCCGTCGTCGGTCGAGACCGAGCGATGGATGCGATCGGCCCACCGACTGCGGTAGAGCGCGTTCAGGCTGCCGTCGGGGCGTTCGACGATGCTCATGTGCACAGCGCCGAGGCTGTCGGGCACCGAGACGCGTCGCCAGGACAGGCCCTCGTCGTCCGAGAGCATCACGGCGCTGGTGTCGTAGTCGCCCACCCATCGCCGCCCTTCCTCGCGCACGCACTGGAAGATCGGCAGCAGCCACCGGCCGGAGCGGCTGATGACCACGGGCTGACGGATGAAGACGCCGCCCTCGTCCGTGGCGTCGAAGAGCACCTCAGCGGCGCTCCAGGTGAGACCGTTGTCGTCCGAGATTCGTCGATGCACCTGAGCCGTGTCCTGGTTGCCGCCGGTCTGCGAGGTGTACAGCAGCCACAGTCGCCCTCCCGGAGTGGAGAAGAGCACCGGATTCTGTTCGGAACGGGTCGGATCATCGGTGACCTGCCGCGGCGTCGACCAGATCCGCTCCCCCTCGGGGAGACGCGCGAACCAGATGGAGATGTCGTCGACTCCCTCCTGCGTGCCGCCGAACCAGACGAGCCCGAGGTCGCCGTTCGGCAGGCGCGCGAGCATCGCGGCGTGCGCTTGCACAGTCGAGACGGCGAGCAGAGCGTCCGAACGCGGCAGGTCGCCGTCGTTCTCGCGCAGCACCCCGTCGAAGAGCGTGCGGTCGACGGGCGTCGCCACGTCGCGCTGCGCCGCATACCGCGAAGTCATACGCCACCTCGCGCCGCGGCGAGATGCGAGCGTGCAGCCGCTTCGAGGTGGGTGAGGTCGGAGGCGATCGATACGAACCGGAATCCCTCGGCGAGACGCGACTGCGCCACCTCGCCCGACGGTGAGTGGATGCCGGGGATGATGCCGTTGGCATCACAGGCCCGCAGAACGCGGTCGAGAGCCGCGTCGAAGGCCTCCGAGACCGTCGTATCGGTCGACGTCGTGCCGCCGAGCGCGAGCGTCAGATCGGAGGGGCCGATGTACAGACCGTCGAGACCGGGCACTGCGGCGATGTCCTCGACCTCGGCGAGACCCTGGGGCGTCTCGATCATGGCGAAGACCAGCACACTGCGATCCGCCTCTGCCGGAGTGGGGCCGATCCGGAGACCCGAGCGCATCGGACCGTAGGAACGGGTGCCTGCCGGCGGATAGCGCGTCGCCGCCACGGCGTCCGCGGCATCCTGAGCCGTGTTCACCAACGGCACGATGACCACCGAGGCGCCGGCGTCGAGCGCGCGACCGATCGGGGTCGCGTTGTTCGCCTCCACGCGCACGACTCCCGCGGGGCCGTGGGCTGCCTCGATCGCCATCAGCCCGGTCAGCAGTCCCGAGTATCCGAGCAACCCGTGCTGCCCGTCGAGGGCGACGTAGTCGTAGCCCGTGAGTGCGATGCGCTCGGTCGAGACCGGGCTGTCGGTGACGACCCAGTAGCCGAGTGCCGTACCGCCCGAGCGCAGTCGGTGCGCGAAGTCTGTGGCTGTCATGATTCCTCCGTGGCGATCGCGTTCATCGGTTGTAGGCGGGCATCGGTCCGCGGAGCCGGGATCCGATCTCGTCGCACGCGGCGACCGTGTCGGCGGCGAGCGGACCGCGAACCACTGCCGCGAGATTGGCATCGAGGTGCGCGAGCCGTGAGGCCCCGAGCAGGATCGTGTCGACGCCGGGGCGACCGAGCAGCCAGCGTAGGGCCAGCTCCGGCAGCGGCAGGCCGGAGTCGTCCGCGATCCGGGCGAGGTCGGCGATGGCCTCGAACATCTCGGCGTTCCAGTACCGCTCGGTGTACATCGCGGCCAGACGCGAGTCGCCGAATCGCCCGTCGCTGGGGCGCTCGTCCAGATGGTGGCGGCCGCTGAGCAGACCGCCGCTCAACGGGTTGTAGACCATCGTGCTCAGACCCGTCGTGGCGGCGAACTCGCGGTATTCCTCTTCGATCCGCCGGGCGACGACACTGTAGACCTGCTGCGCGACCCGCGGTCGCGGGATCCCCTGCGCGTCTGCTGCCGCGTCGATCTGCGCGATCTGCCACGCGGCGAAGTTCGAGACCCCGTAGTCGATGATCTTTCCTTCGGCGCGCAGCTCGCCGATGACGGAGAGCGTCTCGTCGAGCGGCGTCTCGCGGTCGGGCTGGTGCAGGTAGAACAGATCGACGTGATCGGTGCGCAGACGTCGGAGGCTGCCTTCGAGGCTCGCGCGCAGTCCCTCCCGCGAGAGCGGAGGCCGACCGTCCGCATCCGGATGTGGGATTCCCGCCTTGGTCGCGAGCACGACGTCATCGCGCCGCCCCGCCAGCAGATCGCCGAGGATCGACTCGGTCGCACCTCCCGCATACCCGTTGGCGGTGTCGATCATGGTCACGCCCGCCCCGAGTGCCCGGTCGAGCAGCACCCCGGCATCCGACGGATCGACCGTGTCGCCGAAGGTCATCGTGCCGAGAGCCAGGGGACCGTACGACGATGCCGTGGCATCTGAGCTCATGCCGTCGCCTCCCGCGCACGTCCTTCGGCGACGGTGTCGTCGATCAAGCCGATGAACTGGTCGAGGCACTGCAGATTGGCGTTGTGATGCGCGTTCTCAGCGACTTCCAGCCGGGCATGGCCGATGATGCTCGCGAGGTCGCGCACCGGGTCCGCCATGAAGTCGTCCGCACCGACGAAGAGCGTGACGGGCGACACGATGCCCGCCAGCCTCTCACCGAAGTCCTCATCGAGCCATTCGTTGCTCCCCCACTGCCGCGGCCGGAGCGAGTTCTCGATCGCCGTGGCGGTCGACCGGATGCGGGAGTACTGCGCGATGACGCGCGGATTCTGCGCGGCCCAGTCCGCGTTGAAGTTGCGCGATTCGAGCCACAGGCCGTCGGTCAGCGGGGCCGGCGAGATCGTGCCGACCGGAGGGATGGGCCATCCCATCCCGGTGGCGATGATCGCCCGTGCACGCTCGGGGTTGCGGCTCGCCCACCGCAGAGTCGTCATCGCCCCCATCGACTGCCCCACGATGATCGGGCGCTCGATGCCGAGTGCATCGAGTACGGCGTCGAGTTCGTCCACACGGTCGGGCTCGAACTCGTCGACGGGCGAGTTGCTCGAGAAGCCGTGGTTCACGCTGTCGAAAGCGATCACACGGTACCGGTCCCGCAGCTGCTGGATGTGCCAGTCCCAGCACGACCCCGAGGCGGATCGGCCATGCAGCATCACCAGCGGATCGCCCGACCCCTGATCCGTGTAGTAGATGTCGGATTCGTTGATATCGAGAAAAGGCATCAGGCTCCCTTGAGGCTCGGCATGTTGGTGGTCATGGCGGTGAGGCGCTCCAGGCGACGCTCGCGCTGACGATCGGGATCGATGACAGGCGCTGCGAGCACGAGACGCTTCGTGTATGCCGTCTGCGGGTCGTTGAGCACCTGCTGCGTCGGCCCCTCTTCGACGATCTGCCCGTTGCGGAGCACGATCACTCGCTGACAGAGGTGCTTCACGACCGAGAGGTCGTGCGTGATGAACAGGTACGACAATCCGTTCTCGCGCTGCAGATCGACGAGCAGATTGATCACCTGCGCCTGCACGGACAGATCGAGGGCCGAGACGACCTCATCGCACACGATCAGCTCGGGCGAGGGCAGCATCGCCCTCGCGATCGAGATGCGCTGCCTCTGTCCGCCGGAGAACTGCCCGGGGTAGCGATCGTAGGCCTCGGCGTCGAGGCCGACGCTCGCCAGCATCTCGATCGCGCGGTCTCGTCGCGTGCCGCGGTCGTCATCGCGGTCGGCTTCGAGCGTCTCGGTGATGCTCTGTCCGACGGTGCGGTGCGGGTTGAGCGAGCTGTAAGGATCCTGGAAGATCGCCTGCAGCCGGCGGCTCAGATCGCGTCTTCCGGTCGACGGAAGTCCGGTGATGTCCTCGCCGTCGAACACGATGCGGCCGCCGGAGATCGGCGTCAGCCCGAGCACCGAATTGCCGGTGGTCGACTTGCCCGAACCCGATTCACCCACGACGCCGACCGTCTCCCCGCGCCCGACGTCGATCGAGACGCCCTCGAGCGCCGGATGCGCCTTTCGGCGACCCCGACCCGGGTACGTCACCGAGAGATCCTCGATCCGCAGCAGCGGCTCACCGCTGAGGTCGATGCGCACCGTCTCGGCCGCCCCCTCAGGACGCGGCTCGGTACGAGCCATCGGCGCCGCACCCGCTTCCGGATACGTGTCGGCCACCGTGGGCAATCGACAACCCGCCGCGACCTCGGAGGGGTTCGCCGCGAGCAGAGCTGCGGAGTACGCATGCTGCGGTGTTCGCACGAGCTCGATCACCGGCGCCTGCTCGACGACCTCGCCGTGATACATGACGAGCGCGCGGTCGCAGGAGTCTGCGAGCACACCCCAGTCGTGGGTCACGATCAGCAGCGCCATCCCGGTCTGCTCGCGGAGGTCGCGCAACAGGTCGAGGATCTCTGCCTGTACGGTGACGTCGAGCGCCGTCGTCGGTTCGTCGGCGATGAGCAGCCGCGGCTCGCCGGCGAGAGCCCTCGCGATGCACACGCGCTGGGCCATGCCGCCGGACAGCTCGTGGGGGTAGCGAGCGGCCACCGCATCGGGATCCGGAAGCCGGACCATCGCGAAGAGCTCGCGCGTGATGCGCCGCGCCTCGCGCCGGCTCACTCCACGATGCTGCCGCACGGCCTCCGCCACCTGCTCCCCCGCCGTGAACACGGGATCGAGACTCGAGATCGACTCCTGTGTGATGTAGGCGATCTGCTTGCCGCGAATGGCGTTCATCGCGCGCTCGTCGAGGTCCGACAGCTCACGACCGTCGAATCGACAGGTCTGCGCGGTGATCGTCGACCCCGGCGGCGTCATGCGCAGCAGGGCGGTGACGAACATCGTCTTCCCACTCCCCGATTCGCCCACGATGCCCACCGATTCTCCGGGTGCGACGTCGAGATCGACCGAGGAGACGATGGTCTTCGCGCCGTCACCCAGGGTGACGCTCAGTCCGCGCACACTCAACAGCGCAGTGTCAGCGGCAGGGACCGCCTGCGATGCATCCGACGAGCGACGGACATCAGCGGCCATGGACTTCCAGCTCTGCTCCCCGTCGTCCGATCGCGCGCCGCGGCCCATGTACGAATCGCGGATCGCGTTTCCGAGCATGCCCAGCGCGAGCGAGACGAGGACCAGCACGCCGCCCGTCGGTACGAGCATCCACGGCGAGGTCATCATCGCCTGCTGCGCGTCGTTGATGAGGTTTCCCCAGTTGGGCTGGGGCGGCTGCACGCCGAGACCGAGGTAGCCGAGGCCCGCCTCGGTGAGGATCGCGGCGGCGGCGAAGAGGGTGATCTGGGTGATCGCCGGACCACTGATGGCGGGCAGGATGTGTCGGCGCTGCACCTGCGCAGGCGTGAGCCCGGCGACGCGAGCGGCGGTGACGAACAGCTCGGTCTTCGCGGCGAGGGTGGATCCGCGGACGACTCGGATGAGGCTGGGCGCCGAGAGCACGCCGAGGGTGATCATCGCCGCCATCTCGTTCGACCCGAAGATCGCCAGGACGACGAGGAGCACGATCAGCCCGGGGATCGAGAGCATCAGGTCGACGAAGCGCATGATGACGGCGTCGATGCGACCGCGCGCGGTACCGGCCAGGATGCCGATCAGCACGCCGAGCGTGCCGTAGACGAGCACCGCGACGATCGCACCGGACAGCGTCACCTGCCCTCCGTGCAGCAGGCGCGACAGCAGATCACGTCCGAGGGAATCCGTGCCCAGAGGGTGAACGGCGCTCGGACCCTGGTACACCGCATCGAGGTTCTGCTGGAACGGGCTGTAGGGGCTGATCACCCCGGCGAACACGCACGAGATCACGACCAGGAGCAGGAAGAGGAGGGAGACGCTCGCGCTCGGGCGCCGCAGCATCGCTCGCAGGAAGTGCGTGCGTCGCGGCGTCTGCGCGGTCTCCTCGGCGAGAAGCAGTTCGGTGTCGGTCACGAGGTCACGACCTTCGGGTTGAGGGCGGCGTAGGCGACGTCGGTGATCAGGTTGACGACGATGACGACGAGGGTGAAGTACACGACGACACCTTGGATCACCGGCAGATCATGGCGTGCGGTGGCGTTGACGGCGAGTGTGCCGAGCCCCGCCATGCCGAAGACCTTCTCCATGAAGACCGTTCCACCGAGCAGAGTCACGACCAGGAGACCGGTGAGCGTCACGACCGGGCCTGCGGCGTTCTTGAGGACGTGCTTGTACAGGATCGAGCGAGGCGAGATGCCGTTCGCGCGGAGAGCCTTGACGAAATCGCTCCGGAAGGTGGCCACCATCTGACCGCGCATCTGGAGCGCGAGGCCCGCGACGCTGCTCGTCGCGAGACAGAACACCGGGAGCACCAGCGAAGCGAGCCACAGTTGCGGAGAGTCCGCGAAGGGCACGAAGCCGGAGACCGGGAAGAGAGGGATCGCGACGGCGAACACGATGATCATGACGGCCGCGAACCAGAAGCTCGGGATGCTCATGGCGATCAACGAGGCGGCATCGAGGATCCGAGCCAGCGCGCCTCCCCGGATCGCCGAGACTGCTCCGAGCAGCACTCCGAGGAGCACGCACACGATCAATGTGAGGAAGGCGAGCGAGAGGGTGACGGGGAGTCGGGACGACAGCATCCCCGCCACGCTCTCGTTGCTGAACACGGAAGATCCCAGATCGCCCTGGAGCGCCCCGATCAGCCACGAGCCGTACTGGACGACGAGCGGCTGATCGAGACCCAGCTGCTCGGTGACCTGCGCGCGCTGCTCGGGCGTCGCGCCGGTGCCGAGGATCACACTGGCGACGTCTCCCGGCATCAGCGAGGCGAGCGCGAAGGTGATGATCGACACGACGAACAGCAGCGGGATCGACCACAGCAGTCGGCGGCCCAGGACAATCAGGATCTTCATGACAGCTCTCGGATCAGGAGGCCGGAGCCCAGGACAGGATGTCGAGCGCGCCGTTGGATGCGAGTTCGCCCAGTTCATCGACGCCCTTGGCGAAGAGGAAGCTGTCGATGCTGACGACCGGCACGAACCAGGCATCCTCCGACAGCGCCGTGTTGACGGCTTTCGCCGCGCCCGCCACGTCCGTGTCCGAAGTCAGCGAGAGCGTGTCGTACGCCGCGGTCACCTCGGGTGCGGTGAGACCGAACGGGTTGAAGACGGATGCCGCGGTGAGCAGCGCCTGCTGCGTGGTGACGTCGGCGTTGAGGGCGAAGGTGATCGCGGCGACCTTGCCGTCGGCGATCGCGCCGAACATCTCGCCGGGCTGGTTGTTGTACGTCGTCAGTTCCGCCTGCACGCCGACCGCCGCCCACTGCTCGACGAGGATCTGCGAGACCTCTGCGTCACGGTTGTCGGTGTTCGTCGCGAACGCCAGCGAGAAGCCGTCGGGCACGCCTGCGTCGGCGAGGAGCTCCTTCGCCTTCTCCGGATCGTAGGCGTACGCGTCCTCCAGATCGGCGGAGTACCCGAGACCGCCGGTTGCGACGTACTGGTTGAGAGGCGTGTACGCCTCCCCCAGAGCGGAGGCGATCGCTTCGCGGTCGACGGCGTAGTTGAGCGCCTGACGCACCCGGGGGTCCGCCATCGCCGGGTCGACTCGTCCATCTCGATCCATGAGCCACACCACGATCGACAGGGGCTTGCCGGTGAGGACGTCGATGTCGCTGGATTCGGCCTCACTGACCTGCGCCTGCGAAGTGACGGTGCTGACGTTGATCTGCCCGGTCTTCAGCGCGCTGAGCGCCGTCTGGGCATCAGGGATGACGCGGACCACGACCTTCTTGTAGTTCTGCGTCTCGGGGTTCCAGTAGTTCTCGTTGGGGGTGAAGACGTAACGATCGCCGCTCACGGTCGCCGCCGTGTCGAGGACGTACGCCCCGGCTCCGAACGTCGCGGTGCCGAGACCATCCGGGTCGGCCAGCCCCGCGGGGCTGATCACGTTGCCGTAGTTGGTCATCTGGCTGAAGACGTAGGGGAGGATCGGGTTCGGCTCGCTGTAGGTGATGCGGACGGTGTCGTCATCAACGGCCTCGACGCTCTCGAGCGCGTCGATCGTCGAGTGCAGCGTTCCGGGAGTCGCGACGTAGTATTCGATGGTGTCGACGACGGCTTCGGCGGTGACGGGCTCGCCGTCGGCGAAGGCGGCATCAGCCCGGAGTGTCATCTCGAAGACGGTGTTGTCATCGCCGACGTATTCCCACGACTCCGCGAGACCCGCGCTGAAGGAGCCGTCGGATTCCTGACGGATGAGCGGCTCGTACGAGAGCCATTGCACGATCTGCTGGAAGTCGCCGCCGTTCGTCGCCGGGTCGAGGCTCTGCGGCTCACCGTTGATGGCGATGGTGAGAGTATCGCTCTGACCATTGCCCCCTCCGCCTGCACATCCGGTCAAGACCAGCGCGAACGAGGTCACCGCAGCAGCGATGAGTCCTGCTCTCCTGGAAATCCTGCTCTGCGCGGACATCGCGCCTCCTATCACCGTCGATGGGGTGTTCGTCGCTTCTTCGCGACGTCTTCATCATGACCTCTCTGCGTGTTTTGCGCAACATCGAATACTCAAATTGCGTTTTTCACGCGAAAACTGCGGCTAAAAGCACGACCACCGCGGATTGTCGGCATACACTGACGCCATGAACGGTGTTGCACGACGCGCGAAGACGCTCGAACTCCTCGCCTCCCGGGGACCCCTCACTGTCGAGGAGTTCGCCGGCCTGCTCGACGTCACCGAGTCGACAGTGCGGCGGGACCTTCAGAGACTCGCCGCAGAAGGTGCTATCACTCGCACGCTCGGCGGCGCGATCCTCCCCGGAACCACCGGCACCGAGCAGACGCTCGCTCAGCGATCGCAGGAATCGCGCGCCGAGAAGGACGCGATCGGCCGCTGGTGCGCGGACCTCATCAGCCCCGGCGAGACGGTGATGCTGGATGCGGGCACGACCACCGGTCGCGTGGCGGCCGCTCTGCGCCATCGCGCGGAGATCACCGTGATCACGACGGGCGTGACATCTCTGCTGGAGCTCGCCACGGCCGAGGGCGTCGAGGTGATCCTCCTCGGCGGACGCCTGCGACACATCAGCCAGGGCCTCGTCGGCGCGATGACCGACCTGACGCTGTCGCGGGTCACGGCGGATCGAGTCTTCCTCGGGGCGGACGCGATCCACGCGACGTTCGGCATCTGCGAGGCCGATCTCGAACAGACCCGCACCAAGGAGCTGATGGCACAGCGTGGACGTGAGGTCTATGTTCTCGCGGACTCCTCGAAATTGGGCCTCGCTCCCTTCGACGCCTGGGCGCAAGTGGGGGCATACACGCTCGTAACCGACTGGACAGCCACCGCGGCGCAACTCGCCCCCTTCCGAGAGGCGGGCATCGACGTCATTCTTGCCCCCGTGGATGCTGCGGCCGCCTGATCGGACTGCTCGCGCGAGCTGATCACCACCCTCAAGCACACCGCGCCTTCGCCAAAAATCGCATGATCCGAGATCCCGTCCGGCAGCGAGGATACTTCGGCAGCCGGTCGGATACGCCAATCTAGGCCGGGTGCAGCATTCGGGTGCGATCCGCGTAGCGGCTGGGAATCCGTCCTCTGCCAGTACTTCAAAGGGTCTCGTCCAACCGGGCTAAATGTAGTTCCTCGGGACGTTGTGAACGGGTGAGCTAGCGAAGACCTCCGGGCAGGATGTGGGTTACCACACTCACATTCCGAACACGGAGGTCTTCATGACTCACGCTAATGCACCCCTGACGCCTGTCGGTCGGGCTCGTCTGGCCGTCTGGATCAACACCCAAGGCTGGTCGGTCCGCCGGGCGGCGGAGCGGTTCCAGGTGTGCCGGTAACGGCATCGAAGTGGGCCCAGCGAGCCCGCTCGGGGTCCTCGATGACGGTCACTCCTCGCGTCCTAATCACGGTCCTACGCGCACCGCGCAACGCCTCGAGCGGCGGATCATCGCGTTGCGGTTCACGAGACTACGCATACTCAAATCTGGTCAGACGGCCATGTAGGTGATGGCTTGGCAGCAATACGAAGCACATACCGATGTGCGCGTGGGCGCCTCGAGCATGGGCAGCCGGATCTCTACTTCCCCAGCCGGACTCGTGACCCGGGGCAATGAGACGACGGCTATTCGGCGAAGGCGGTTGTGCTTAGCGTAGCGGGTCGAGCACGATGCGTCCTCGGAACCCGCCTGCGTCGAGTAGGCGGTGGGCTTCGTGGACCTCGCTCAGTGGCATCAAAGTGTGTACGCGCGGGGTGAGCGCGCCAGTCGCCGCGGCATCGAGTAACTTCTTGAGCAGTTCCCCGTCGGGAGCCGCCATTACGGCCTGCGTGCGGATGCCTCGGAGGGGCTCCGGTACGGCCACCGGGATGACCCCCACATAGTCTCCGCCATCGCGTACGCTCGCGAGCGCTTCGTCTCCGATGGCTGCAGCATCGAGCACTGCGTCGAACAAGGTGTCGCCGGGAAGAGAGTCGGTGAACAGCGCGCCCGTGCGGCCCACCGAATCGGCGTCTGCCGCGCGGGCAAGGCCTGTCACGGCGAACCCGAGGCCGCGAGCAAGCTCGATTGCATAGCCGCCTACGCCGCCCGCAGCACCCGTGACCAACAGACGACGACCCCCTGGGTCACCGAGCAGCGCGAGTGCCTGATGTGCCGTGGTGGCATTGAGCGGGATGGTCGCCGCGAGGTCGGAGCTCAGAGACGCGGGAATGAGCGCGCAATCATCGGCGGCTATTACCATCCGCTCTGCGTAGGGTCCGTACGCCCGGTCGACACCTCCGATGAGGGCAGCGACACGCTGCCCAACAACGAGTGTCGAGACGCCTGGGCCGCGCGCCACGACGACGCCAACAGCATCCCATCCCAGGCCCACGGAAGTCGCTGAGACCCATCCGAGCTTGTGGTAGATGCCGCTGCGGGTCTGAGCGTCCACGGGGTTCACTCCCGCCGCCTGCAGCGTTAGCAGTACCTCCCCCTTGCCCGGCACAGGGTCGGCGAGATCGACCAATTCGATGGCTTCCGGTCCTCCGGGATTTGTGACGATTGCTGCGCGCATCGAGCAGTCCTTTCGTTTGAGTGTCAAAACTGCAATGCTGGTCGAACTACTCTCCGACGGGAAGTAGGCACCCGCAGGTGCGTTAGCCTCCAGAGGCGGAACAACATGCCAACTCAGACCGCACGGCAGCGCAGACTCGATGCGAAGGTCGCGTACGACGCATACCTCGCGACCTGCCCCAGCCGACAGCTGCTCACGACCCTGTCAGACAAGTGGGTGGTGCTCGTGCTGAGTGCTCTCCACGACAGACCCGCGCGCTACTCCGACCTTCGCCGTCGGATCGCCGGGATCAGCCAGAAGATGCTTACACAGACGCTGCGCGGCCTCGAACGTGACGGGCTTGTGACGCGCACGGTGATCGCGACGGTCCCAGTCACAGTGACGTACGAAATCACTTCCCTCGGGGTGTCGCTCCACAATGTTGTCGCCCAGCTCAAGTCCTGGGCCGAGGGCAACATGCGATCCGTGACCGCCGCGCGTCTGGTCTACGACGCGGCCGTAGGCAAGGTCTGACCTGACACGTAGCGAGCAAGGCTGGCGCCCTCTGCTTCACTCAGAGAATACTGCGGTGCTGCAAGTACCCCGTGATCGCGGCCTTTGCTTCGGTCGCTCTCCTCTCTCGATCCTCTGGGACCAGCGTCGACACTCCGATCATGAGGCCGCGAAAGACCAAGATGCTGGTTTCCGTCACAGCGTCGATTCGCGTTTTCGGTATAGAGGGGTTGCGTCGTTGAATCACATCTGCGATTCGTCCAGCGAATGCGTCTTCCATGGGCTGCACAGCGCCGGAGAGCAACTCCGGTACGTCCTTGCGTGCGAACAGGATGAGGAAAGCGGGGTGCTGCACGTTGAACGCGATCAATGGGTCAATGATCCGTTCAATGACCTCTGGCAGGGGAAGTGCGGCTAGTTCGTCACCGAGTTCGCTGAAGGTGCCTGCCTGGCTGACCACAAGTTCATTCACGTACCTCTGAGCTAGGGCTGACGCGATCGCGGCCTTGTCGCTGAAGTACTGATAAAGGGAGCCCGGGGAAATCTGTGCGCGTTCCGCGATCGAGTTGGTCGTTGCTCGGTCATACCCGACGGCAGCGAACTCAGTCGCCGCCGCGTCCAGTACGAGCGCCATCCGAGCAAGACCGCGCCGGCGACGTACCGGGGTTGGCTGAACCTGGTCGTCCCTGGGCCTCTTCATGGGACAACGTTAACCATGATCGCTTTTGTGAGCAAATACTCGTACTATCAATTTACGAGCTTTTACTCACATTGGAGCGAGATGAATCAACGAGGTTGGTCGGGTGTTGTCGTGCGTCGTCGGTGGTGGGTGCTGTCCGTTGCGGCGATTGTTCTCTTTGCGAGCGCTGTGGTCGGGGTGGGGACGATTGAGGCCCTCTCTTTGAGTCGGTTTGCCGCGGCTGGTTCGGAGTCGGACCGCGCTGCGCGGCTTCTGGCCGACCAGTCCGGCACGGGAAGCCCCAATGTTGCCCTGATGGTGATTCCCCAGGAAGGGTCCGTCGACGATGCCGATGTCGCCGCCGAAGGCTCAAGGCTCACTGAACGCTTGGGTTCATGGCCGGGTGTCACGGAATCGTGGTCCTACTGGACTGAGAGCGCATCGATGCTGCGAGCGGAAGATGGTTCCGCGGCGTGGGTTCTCGCGTATGTCCCCGGCGATGCCGACCGGGTTCGTTCGGAAATTCTGCCCGGGTTGGTCGAGGAGTTCACTGTCAGCGATGGGCCTGTGCGCGTGGTCGTAGCGGGGGCTGACGAGGTCTTCCGAGAGGTGGCCGAGCAGTCTCGCTCCGACTTCCTTCGTGCCGAGCTGATCATTCTTCCCCTCGTGTTGCTCCTGCTGTGGGCGATCTATCGCCGGTTCCGCGTGGCTCTTTTGACCCTCGTGCTCGGGTTCTTCGCGGTGTTTGGATCACTTGCCATACTCCGCGGGGTGACGGCGTTCGCGGAGGTGTCGACTTTCGCCTCGAACATCGTCCTGGTCCTCGGAATCGGATTGGGGGTCGATTACGGGCTGTTCATGATCTTCCGCTATCGCGAAGAGCTGCGCCGCACCGATTCGATCCCCGATGCGATCGCAGCGACGCTCCGCGGCGCCGGCCGCACGGTGTTCTTCTCGGGCTTGACTGTCGCGGCGGCGTTGGCGGTGCTGTTCGTTTTTCCCTACCCGTTCCTTTCGTCGTTCGCCTACGCCGGGATCGCCGTAGTCGTCGTAGCGGTGGCCGCCGCGTTGATCGTGCTCCCCGCGGCCTTGGCAGTCCTGGGAACCCGAGTGCTCCCCCGGCGTCCGCGCAAACGACCCCTGGAATCGGGGATCTGGTACCGGGTTCCCGCCGCAGTCATGCGCCACCCCGTCCTCCTGGGCGGAGCGGGACTCATCGTCGTCCTCGCACTCGCCGCCCCCGTGGTCGGAGTCGCGTTCGGAGTGGCCGACGACAGAGTCCTCCCAGCGACGGCCCCGGTGCGCGACGCATACAACCTCGAGCGGGAGGTGTTCGCGGGGCAGGACTCCGACGCGTTGCTCATCGTCAGTGACCAAAAGGTCACTGACGATGACCTGGGCTCATATGCAGCGGCGCTCTCTCGAGTCGAGGGAGCCCTCCGCGTCGACACCCGCGAAGGATCCTACGTAGACGGTGCGCCCGTGGACGGCAATCCCAGTGCACGGTTCAACATGTCTGACCCGGGTACCTGGCTCTCGGTCATTCCCTCCTCCGCGGCCCTAAATAGCGATGTCGCCGGACTGGTTCGAGACGTTCGAGCCGTTGATGCTCCGGCCGACGTGCTCGTCGGGGGTTACCCCGCAGAGCTCGTGGACTACCGGGACGGAGTCACATCGTATCTGCCCGCGGTGGCTGTGCTGATCGTGCTCTTAACGTTTATTGTGCTGTTTCTGATGACCGGGTCCGTCGTCGTGCCTCTTCAGGTCTCCGCGTTGAACCTTCTCAGCATGGCGGTCATGTTCGCCGTCCTCGTCTGGGGGTTCCAGAACGGCGGCCTCGCATGGCTGACCGGCTTTACACCAACCGGGTCTATCGAACCCAGCATCCCGATCCTCATGTTCTGCATCGCCTACGGACTGTCAATGGACTACTCCGTCTTCCTCGTCGCCCGAATCAAGGAAGAGCACGACCGCACCGGTGACAGTTTCGGATCCGTGCCCCTCGGGATCGCGAAATCGGGCCCCCTGGTCACCGCCGCCGCAGTCACCCTTGCCGCCTCGTTCCTCGTTTACGCGACCGGCCAGGTTGTCTTCCTCCAGCAACTGGTTATCGGAATGGCCGTCGCGGTCCTCGTCGACGCCACCCTGGTCCGCGCCATCCTCCTTCCCGCACTGTTCCGCGCATCGGGCACCGCAACATGGTGGGCGCCCAAACCCTTGCGCGCACTCCACGCCCGCTTCGGCCTCAGCGAATCCTGATCGGAAACCCACATGATTGTTCTCGTCACCGGCGCGACCGGTCTACTCGGAACCGCCCTCATCGAGGAACTCACCCGTTCAGGACACACCGTTCGCGTGCTCGTTCGAGATCCCTCCAAGCTCATGGCGACCGTCCCACACCTTTACAGCAATCTCGACATCGTTACGGGTAACATCACCTCCCCAGACATCTGGAACCGGGCACTACCCGGGGTAGACGGTGTTATCCACGCGGCTGCCTTCTTCCGCGAATATTACGAACAGGACGCCGACACAACCGTCCTCCACGACACCAATGTGACAGCGCTCACCACCCTCATCAGCGCCGCCGAACAGCACGCCGTCCCCGTCATCGTGCACACCAGTTCCACCACCGTCCTCGCACCAGGAACCCTCGCCCATCCAGCAGGCCGAAACTCACCACAAAACTCAGACCGACGCAACCTCTACCGCGCCAGCAAAGTCGACGCGGAAACAGCCGTACAGAACTACGTCCGTGACGGAGGAACCGTCCGAATCCCGATGATCCTCCCGGGCTGGATGTGGGGACCAGCCGACACCGGCCCAACAGCCGCGGGTCGTCTCTACCGCAGCATCGTTCGACAACAGATAGCCGCCATCCCACGAGCGGGCAATCACATCGTCGATTCCCGAGACGTTGCCCTCGGCGCCGTGCGCGCGCTCGAACGCGGCACAAGCGGCGAACGGTACGTCCTCGCAGGCCGTTGGACGCCCCTGCCGGACGTCGCCGCACTGATCGCGGACACCGAACAGATTCCGCACCCTCGCACCATCCCATCCAGCATGGCCATGCTTTTTGCCGGCCTCGTCGAATGGCTCGCTCGCACACGCCGAACCACACCCGCCACCACCCGAGCAGCAGTGCGCGTTCTCCTTGACGGTCATCACAACCGCATCGACTCGACCGACGCGCTAAAAGAGCTCGGCATCACCTTTCGGCCGTTGGAGGACACGATCAGCGACATCGCGCACTGGCACCACAAAACCGCTCACAATCCTCCCGACAACCACATCTAGAACGACTCAAGAAACTCCGAGTGCGCGACGCAACTGCCCCCGCAGGGACCTCGTGACCCATCCGGGGATCCGGGCGCGACGTCCAACTCCCACTTCGATACGAAGTGTCGCGCACAAGCGCTCCCGATCGCGCGCATCAAGGTGGATACACGCCTGATCGGCGCGGGAGGTGTCGTCGACCCCGAACCGTGTGACGAGTCGGGCAGACATGCCGCCCGTATCATCGATGCTCACCAGACACTCAAACGAGCTGGTCTGACGGAACTGTTGGCGGCAGGCGATGAAGCAATGACAAAAAAGATAGGGCGATGACGCAAATTCAGCTCAATCCGGAGGACGTTCTTCCCTACGCGTCCGCTCTGTTGGAGTTGCAGCACGCCGCGTATGCCGTGGAAGCGGTGCTCATCCAAGACAACCGCATACCGGCGTTGCACGAGAAGCGGACGACCTCGTGGCAGCCCAACTCCACTGGCTCATCGAAGTAGAAGCCGAACAAATCGTCGGTGCCCTCGGCTATGACACTAGCGACGGTGTCGCGGTGATCGACCGCCTCGTCGTGGACCCCGGGCATCATCGGCGGGGCACCGGGAGACGGCTCGTCATGCGGTTCCTCACAGAAGGTGACGGTGGCGGTGCCATCGTCTCGACGGGACGGGAGAATGGTCCGGCTCGCTGGCTGTATGAGACGGCTGGCTTCATCCATGTCGCTGACCGAGAGGTCCTACCGGGCCTTGTCGTGAGCGACTACGCCACCGCATCGGTCACCAAGAACACGCCCGGGATCTACGGAGGTGGTCGCTGAGCGGCGGTATTCCGCAAGAGCTCCGTGCCGCTAGTTGCCGGCACGAGGACGCTGCGGAGATCCTCGTGCTGCACGGTGGGCGGGCGGCAGGCGAGCGTCGTTTCTCGGCCGCTATCGCGATCAGAAGCTAGACGGGGAGGGTGAAGCGTTCCTTTGTCCGGCGGGATCCTCCCACCCGCTCGTAGAAATCGATCACCGCGGCGTTCCATTCAGGGGTTTGCGATTGGAGCTCCGCGTAGCCGCGGGAAGCGGCCGCCGCCCGAACTGCATTGAGGAGCAGCTTGCCGAGGCCCCTCCCGCGATGCGACTCCGCTACATATAGACAGTCCAGAGGACCGAACCGCTCACCCGTCTATGTCGCGACGTCGGATGTGAGCGACGCGTGGCCGACAGGGACATCCCAACGTTCTGTTGAGTCCAGCTCGCCTCGATAGCGAAATCGGTCCCGCCGATTGCGGGACGTGTCACGGCGATGTCGTAGACGGGCGCGCTGCCATTTTTCGACGCGCGCGATATGCTTTGGCTTTGGCCTTGTCTCCGCACTCGCGCATGCCGCACCATCGCCGATTCGCGTTGCGCGAGATGTCGATGAAGACGCGGCTGCAATCATAGCCGACGCATACTGGTGGAATCTCTGCCGGCGTCCGACCGGAACTGGGCGCTCCGCGCCGGGGGCATTCTCTACTCCAGATCGCGCGGCTCACCGGGTGCGGGCGCAGGACGATCGCGGAACTGGCGAGGACCGGGCCAGGGCACCGATCGCAGATCACCCCGGGAACGCTACAGCGGATACTCGAATATCAGGTCCATGCCTGAGCCGGATATCGCTGGCCCCTAACCCGTCGGGAAGACGGATCGCACGCCGTTCGGGCTTCACGGGACAACGACATGTACGCTCAACGAGGCTGAGCCGACCCGGGCACCCATCGACGCGGACTCTGGTTCGGAATTGTCTCCCTCTCCACCGCGACGAGGGGCGTCGCTGCCGTGCTCAATCGCACCAGCACCCGCACTAGGTGTGAGATGGGCACAGGAAGTGGGGAGCGCCGGCGATCCCAGTTTATCGAGATCGCGCCGTCATGCTGATCGAAAGGGTGGCCATGCGAGCAAGGTTGGCGGTGTACTCGGCGGCGGCGGCGTCCACAAGCTCGTCGAGTCGATCGAGCTCGCCGGTCACGACGTAGAAGCCGCGTCCCGGGACGACGGCACCGAGCTCCATGAGCAACGGTGCAAGGTTCGCCGTGGGCGCCAGAGCATGGGTGAGGTCGCCTCCTGTGTGGACGGGGATCGAGATCACGCCCGCGAGCCCGTTTGTCGGGTATCGATCGAGGAAGGTTTTCAGGAGTCCGGTATAGCTTGCTTTGTAGGTCGGCGAAGCAAAGATCGCAAGGTCGCTCTCCGCCACACGAGTGTTCAAAGTGTCCATCGTCACCGAAGGCCATCTGAAAACCTCATCAACGTGATCTGCGAGATCGATCACTTCGAGGTCGTAAGAACCCGGTGTCAGCAGCCTTTCGAGCAGAGCCTCTGCTACCGCTCGGGTTCGGGACCGGGGTTTCGGGTTTCCGACGACGATTGTCGCTGTCAGTGCCATTGCACGCCTCTCAGTGGGTGTTCCAAGTCACCGGCAGCTGGCTGGCGCCGCGGAACACCCAGCCGGTGAATGTCGTCTCGCGGCGGGAATCGATACGAAACCCGGGAAGTTCGTCATAGAGCAAAGGCAGGGCGACCTCGCCGATGGAGATACGCGCGGCCCAATGTCCGGCGCAGAGGTGCACTCCACTGCCGAAAGCGAGATGAGGTGTTTTCGTCCGGCCCAAGTCGAACGTGCCCGCATTGGCGATGGACGCCGGGTCGCGGTTCGCGGCTCCGACGACGACACCGATTGACGCGTCGACCGGCAGCTTCACTCCGCCCAGGTTCGTGTCGACTGTGGTCTGCCGAGGGTACATTCCGATGGGTGAAATCCATCGGATGCTTTCATCGAAAACGACTGGCCAGAGGCCCGGATCAGCACGCACTGCTGCGAGCTGATCCGGGTGCCCATCCAGGGCGAAGACCGAGGTCGTGATCGCATGCTGCGGCTCGTTCATTCCGCCCGAGATGGCGAGCTTCACGTTGGCAGCTATGTTCTCTCGCGGTAGTCCGCTGTTGCTTAACGCGGACAGGATTGAGGAATCCGGGGTCGCCCGGTAGCGCGGGATTAGCTCGTCGAGCGCAGACTCGATTTCGGTTTGTGCCTGTTCGGATCTCGCCCAGATCTGTGCGTCGTCTTCTAGGTTGGAGATTCCAGCGATCAATGAGCTCGACCAGCGGCGCATGTCCTCCGGCGTGGCCTGCGGGATTCCGATGAGGTCGATCAGGTTCTGCGAGGCGACCGGGGCCGCGAAGTCCTGGTCGAGGTTCGCCGCATCGGGCCCCTTCTCCAAGAGAACAGCGAGGTAGCGGCGGGCAGTTGCCTCAAAGATGGGCTTCCATGTGGTACGGAGCGAGCGAGGCCGCAGCGTAGGGTTAATAGCGACTCGATCGGCGGCGTGTTCGGGGTCATCCTTACGCAACATCGGTCGACCGCCGAGCGCCCGTTCCATCGTCGCGCCCGGCCCAGTAACCGAAGCGGTGAAAGTCTGCTGATCGTTCTCGATCGCGTTGCAGAGCTCGTATGAAGTCACAAGGTAGCGGCGGAGCGCTGGCACCCACGCCACCGGCGACTCCTCGATGAGGCGACGGTAAGTCGGGTACGGGTCCGCTGCCATAGTTGCTGGATCGACCCAGTCGGCAACGGGAGCCGCGGTCATCGCTCTTCCAGGGCGTCGACAACCGTGGGCGCAGACCCTGTCCCCCGATGAGAGGGCAGCTCCAACTCGAACTCCGAGAATGGACGGACTAACTCGCGGACCGTTTGAATCGCTCGGGCCGCTCGCGGTTCGGGGGTCCATTCGCGCGTGACCTGGCTAACCTGTTCGATGTGGGTGCGGCCCACAACCACATTACGGTGATGGACGCCGTCAGGGAGAAAGCCCGCACCGGCGGCGAGCAGTTGTTGCCCCGAGATAACGATAGCCCTCGCGTTATTAACTACTAGGCCTCCAAAGTTCACGACGCCGCTCAGAAAGCTGAGGACGTCAGCGGCAGCGACTGAAGCGAGAGGGTTGAGATGGGCGGGTCCATAGGTCTTCATTGTCGTTCCTCCGTTTCGCCCGACATGTCAAGAGCACGGACGTCGCGCGCATCCATGATCCAGCGGGCGGTCGCGGCGATACCCCCGAATGTGTAGAAGTGCAAGGCGATCTCGCCGTGCCGCGCGCGCGAGTATCGTTCGCTGATCGCCGCCACCAGACGATCAGGGCCGGTCGTACCCAGTAGGCCGGTTAGCGAGAGGCCGTAGCTCCGAACCACCGCCGCCGAGGAAGCGACGCCGAACCGACGTGCAAATCGGAGAAGCTGGTTGACTCCGGCGGGCCCTGGAACGCCTATACGGATCGGTACTTGGACTCCGGCTTTGCGGGTTCTTTCGATCCAACCGAGTATCGCATCCGCATCAAAGGAGAACTGGGTGACAATGTCCGCGCTGATGCCCTGCTGCCGAAGCAGGTCCAGTTTTGTCGCGAGTTCGCTTACCAGGTAAGAAGGATCGATCTTGGGGTGACCTTCGGGGTACCCGGCGAGCGAGACTGCCTGCACGCCAAGGTCCGCGAGCGACGTCGCCCTGAGCAGCTCAGCCACCGAGGCGAACGGGCCCAGCGGCGACGCCGGATCGCCTCCGACGAGTAGCAGATTGTTCGCGGCCCCGACAGAACGAAAGGCGCTGAGGTGCTCCTGCAGGTCTTCCTCCGATCGCATTCGGCGAGCGGCGATGTGCGGAACTGGAGTAAGGCCGAGAGCGACTACCGTCCGGGCTGCTTCAATCCGGATGGCCAAGTCCTCTCTGGCGAGAAAGGTGATGTTCACTCGGGTGCCATCGGTCAAGAGGTGACGTGCCGCGACGAGCGCCCCGGCGTCATCTCCCGTCATCTCCAGCGAGCTGCCTGCCAATAGCTGCTCGCGCACTACGGCCGCGACGGTTGGGGGGCCGTCAGCGGCGGGTATCGACATCGGCATTCCTTGGAAGCTCGAGGTAGGGGAAGGGCGCGACCGTCGTCCGAATCTCCTTGATACGCCCGCCATAATCGCCCCAATGCAGCACTAGCTCGGTGCCGACCTCGGTTTCAGCCAAATCGATGGTCGCCTGGGAGATCATCTCGCGCGAACTATAGCTGTAGACCGCCGCAGATGAGATGCCGACCGGAACGCCGTTCTTGGTGATCAGATCTGCATGTCCGCCTGCCGGAGCCTGCGGCGTCGACGGGAACTCGATGTAGGCGTACTCCTCCCCCGGACGCAGATAGGAGGCAAAGACGTCGAGCACGTCGTCGGCGTTCCATCGCAGGATGACGGTCTTGCGCCGCCGGTTTTGTACCTCAGCCTCCACCGCGGCTCGGCCGATGAACTCGTGATCGAACTTCGCCATCCAGGACCAGTTCACCTCGCTCGGCGTGCGGAGGCGGGCGCGGACGTCAGTTGGGTCGATGCTGCCCGAGAACTCATGCGTGAGACTCAGTGCGAATTCGCTGTTGCGGTAGTCGGTATCGGTATACACCGATGAGACGAAATGAAATCCCATCTGCGGAAAACCTCCCTCGGTGTGGTTCACCGGATAGGTGCGGTAGCCCAGCCTGGTAATGCCAAACTCCTGGCCGATGCGGTACAGGGCGTCAAACACCGCGGGCCCGTCTTCATACGCGCCACGAATCTCATAGGCAATGCTCCCCGTCATACCGATGCGCCCCAGCTCCAGCTCGATGCCCTCGGCCCCAGCGACTTCGATGGGTCGCGTGCCGAGAAATGGCAGTTCCCTGATCTCTTCCCCCGCCGCAGCGGCCACGACCTCGACTATCGCGGGTCCGGCGAGCTGCAGGATGAAGATGTCCCGCCAGGAGAACTGCACCTCGAGCCCATCTGCGCCATGCTGCTGGGCGTAAAAGGCTGGCCATGGCAGCGCCGCGAGCAGTCGGAAGCTGTCCTTGGAGTCGCGAACGCTGAGTCCGTGACTTACGATCAGGCCTTCTTCGTCAGTCATCACGAGGTGCTTTGAGGTGCCCAACGACCAGTTGTTGACGTTGTTGATGGCAAGCTTCGAGAGGAACTCTTGAGCACCGGGCCCGTGGATTGTTAGTTCCATGGGCCCAGCCAGGTTGATGGCCAGATAGCACCCCGTCTTCCAGGAGAGTGACTCCTTCTTCCAGCCGTCACCCTCCCAGATGTTGAGAGATCCAACGTCGTTAACATACGTATGAATGTCGGAATAGTCGGGAACGGCGCCAATGGAGCGCTGTGGGCGGATTGATTCGTGTGTCATCATCGTCCTTCGTCAGAGCTAGCTCGCGCCATGGGCGGAGCCGTCGCGATGGTGGCCCGGATAATTGTCTGGCGGTGTGGTGGCACAAACGGGTTCGACGCCCCGCCGTCGGGATCGCCCCAGACAAGCTCCACTTCACGTCCATCAATAGCCTCGGATACGTCGACCCTCGCGATCGAAGTCCATCCCGCAAGGTTCACGGTGTAGCCGTGCATGCGCGCGATACCGATCGTGTGCCCATCCAGCCGCACTTCGTCGTGGGGCAGCATCGTTGTCGGGATCTCGAGCGGTTTGGCTCGATCGTCCCCATCGACGTAGGAGCTGCCGATGACACGAGCGGCATCATCCCGGTTCCAACTGAGCCAGACCTTGGTGCGGTTCGGCTCGGCGCTTAGCCGTTCGAGCGCCGCCCGACCGATGAAATCGTGGTCGAACCTCACGAAACGCTCCCAGCCGAAGTCCCAGGGTGTGCCGTAGTAGTCCTCGATGCGATCGGAGCGGAAGCTGCCATTGATGGGCACCCAGTTCTCAGTGGAGTATGCGCTCAGCCACTCACGGTACGGACGCATGTTCTCGCCGAAGATGGCGGGGATGGGCAACGGCACCCAGCCGGACTCCACCGCGGCGGACAGGTAGGCCAACGCGCCACCTCGCAGCAGGCCGAACGGGGCGCCCGCCTGGAGGATGGCGGCAAGGAACGCTTCCTTCTCCTCCATCGGCCCGAACAGTTCGAGGCCCGAAGCGTCGTCTCCCGGAGTTCCCCCCATGGTGTGGTTGAGGACACCTACCCGCAAACCGCCGATGAGGACCTCGCTCATCGCGAAGAACGGGATACGCTCAACGTGCCCGCCGTGCGCGCTCTCGAGGATCTTCCAGGCCCAGGGCCCCTCGAGTTCGAACCGGTACATGCGCTTGGGCACTGGTCCGTCGTTCCCGCGATCCTCGACTTCGATCTGGACGTCATATCCGCCAAGCTCTGCCTGATATCTCAACCAGTTCGAAGCGATCTCGTTGCCGGTGACGACCACTGCGTCCTCGGCCAGCCCGAAGAGCAGACCGTCGGCGATAACGAAGCCATCCTCGTTCACCGCCAAATACTGCTTGGCCTTTCCCGGCCCGAAAGTTGCGAAGCTGTTGACAGCAGTGTCGCTGAGTAACCGTACGGCGTCAGGCCCTGTGATATAGCAGTCGGTCATGTGGTACGACTGATCGAACAGAACGGCTGTCGTCTTCGACGCACGCTGTTCCTCCTGCCAGTTCGTGTACACCGGTGGATACGGGAAGCTGGTGTAGGGAGGCATCGGGGCACTCAACATGGCCACGGCCGATCCGGCAGCATCAAGCCTCTGTTGCAGGGTTGTGAAATTCATCGTCGTCCTTCCAACCTCAGCGAGGGCATTCTGTTCTCGTGAAGCACCTTCTGAGCGAGCTCGGCTTCGAAGTCGCCGTCGATGAACGCTCGATGCTCGTCGTGGGTATGCCAGGGATAGTCGTCGCCGTACAGGATGCGGTCGGCGCCGTAGGTGTGCACTGCGAGCGGGATCGCGGCCGGAGTGTTGGTCATGGAGTCGACGTAGAAGCGAGTTCGCAAGTACGCCTCGACCGGCTGCTCAAGCTTCACGGGGAAGTGATGCTCGTAGCGGGAAACTCGGCCAACCACATACGGCACGACTCCACCGAGGTGGTGGTGGAGAATCTCTAGCCTGGGGTAGCGGTCAAGCAACCCTGAGACGATGAGGGAGAAGGCAGCGGCGCTGGTCTCCCACATCCACCCCGCACTGGAGTCGATGATCGGGATGAGCCCCTTGTCGTGAATCATCGAGTTGCTCGCGGGATGCAGAAAGATCGGCAGCCCGAGCTCGTCGATGCGTTCGAATATCGGCCAGCTTTCCGGCTCGGCAACGGGCCTCCCCCCAATGTTGGAGAGCAGCAAAACGCCGCGCAGATCGAGTTCGGCCACGCGGTCGAGCTCTTCGAGGGCCGCGTCCGTATTCTGCCAGGGGAGGGTAGCGATGCCGGCGATTCGTCCGGGATAGCGATCCTGCGCAGCGGACAGCTCGCGGTTGAGTAGGGACGCCGTTTCGCGAGCTTCGGCGAGATCGAGCAGAGCGAGCTCGGCCACCATGTTGGGGCTCATCGCCGCGGCGTGGATCCCCGCGTCGTCCATTGCCCTGATCTGTTGGTCGAGATCCACGAAATGAGACGCGATCTCATAACGCCAGGCCCCGGGGCTGTCCCCCATCTCATAGAGGTAGCGTCGGCCATCACGCCTCTCCGCACGCGGGTACCTGTCTTGATCGCGGCCCGAGACCAGGTCGAAGTACGCAGGCGGGTACCAGTGCGCCTGATGGTTGACGATCATCAGAACGCCCGCAGGTTCTCGCGCAAGGTGGCCCCGGAATAGGAAGTGCGCACGACGCCGAGGCGCTGCAGCTCAGGGACCAGTTCATCGACGATACTCGAAACAAAGCGCTCGTTTCCCACGTCATTCGACAAGATCATGATGCCGTCGCCGCCCACCTCGTCCATCGCGGCGACGAGGTTGGCGGCGACCTTCTCGGCCGGGCCGGCGATCCCGATCTCGTCCGACCCCTGAGCCATCATGGTGAGGCCCTGGCGAAGGGTGACTCCCATGTCGCGACCCCAGGTCTGGAGTTGGTTCATCATGCTGGTATGCCCCATCGCCGTGACGCCCTCGGGCATCGGGTTGTCGAGGTCGTAGTTGCTGAGGTCGAGGTCGAAGAAGGTCGACCACCACGCGACGATGCGCACGAACTCGCTATCGCTGAAGCTACGATCCACGGGGCCGCCACCCTGAGTGATGTACGCCGGCGTTGCCCAGAAGATCTTGAGATCGTCGGGGTTGCGCCCATGAGACTTCGCCCGTGCCCTTAGATCGGAACGCAGCGCCTTCATCTCTTCGATGCCGCTTCCGGTGAGCGCAAAGACCGCATCGGCGTGCTTGGCTGCGAAATCGCGACCGCGGTCGGACGCGCCAGCCTGTGCCAGCACCGGCCGCCCCTGCGGCGAGCGCAGGGTGTTGAGCGGCCCGCGACTTCTGTGATACTTCCCGACGTAGTCGATCGCATGCACCTTGGATGGATCGATATAGGTGTTGGTCTCCTGATCGATGACGAGCGAGCCCTCCTCCCAGGAGTCCCAGAGGGCCTTAGCGAGTTCAACGAACTCGTCCGCGCGATCATAGCGTTCAATGGGTGAAGGCAGAGCGTCCATTCCGAAATTGCGGGCCGCATCACGCTCACTTGAGGTGACCATGTTCCATCCCACGCGCCCGCTGCTGAGCGAGTCTGCCGTCGAGAGTGCTCTAGCAAGCAAGTATGGGGGGTAAAACGACGTGGATGCTGTGCCGATCAGGCCGATGCGCTCCGTCTGCCCCGCGAGGTAGGGCAGCAATTGCAGCGGGTCGTGCTTCGGCGTGTAAATGGCGAACTTGAGGTCGGCGTCCATCGAATTCTGGTAGACCCTGGAGACGTTGACTGAGTCTTCGAAGAACATGAAGTCGAAGAAGCTCTTCTCGAGTCGTCGACCGAGTTTGGCGAAGTGCTGTCCCGTCCACCAATCGTCTCCGTGCGTACGATCGCTCTCCGCGCGCCACGCGGGTGGGCCGAACTTCGTGAAATAGCCGAGGTGGAACTTTGTGTGCGCCAATGCCTGCTCCATCTGTCGTCAGATTATGCGAACGCTACTTTGCGTTCGCTTTCGGCGACCATAGCCAGTGGAGCGCCAGCGTGTCAAGGGCGGATCCTCTGCGTAAAGTTGAGTCGATGAAGAACTCGAGCCGGGTCGCCGAGCCCCAACAGGATCGCAGTCGCGAGAGCCTTGAACGCGTTATGGAGGCTGGCTTAGAGGTGCTCGCTGAGGGCGGATGGCAGGAGTTCACTATCGCCCGCGTGTGCGAGCGGGCCGGGGTCTCCGTGGGCATGATCTACCGCCGGTTCCACGGACGTGAAGACCTGCTGATCGCGCTGCAGGACCGCTGGCTAGAGTCAGCTGCGGCCGGCGTTGCGGCCCTCCTCTCCGACGAGCCGGTTTGGGCGCGCCTCGGACCGCGTGATGCACTACACCGCGCGATCATGGCATTCATCGAGGTCATGCGAGGCGAAGAGGACCGCACCCGGGTGCTGGGCGCGCAATCGGCCCTCGACTCTGAGATGCTGGCACGCCTAGCCCGCATTAGCCATGCGTACAGCGATT
Source organism: Microbacterium sp. A8/3-1 (assembly GCF_040267695.1). NCBI lineage: Bacteria > Bacillati > Actinomycetota > Actinomycetes > Micrococcales > Microbacteriaceae > Microbacterium > Microbacterium sp. A8/3-1. Next base: position 2,171,118 of record NZ_CP158357.1, read on the forward strand.
GGTTTCGCACGGTGATGCTCCGCTTCAGCGACGCCATGCCGCATGACGATCCAACTGCCGCCGCCGATTTCACATTTCGCATGGTGTTCGACATGACGATCCGGCGCATCACGCACGGCGATGACTATGCCACCGGATCGAGTGTCGGCGACTGGGATCGATTCGGGGAACGCCTCACCGACGTAGGCACGTCGTACCTGTTTCCGGCTCAAGCGGCGGACGATCCCATCGTTGCTCGCAAGCGTTAACCGCTGGCGCCCTGGGGCTCGATCACGGCGGCTACGCGTCACAGTTGATCAGCGGAGACACGTTTTTCCGGACGTCAACGCCGTCCCGACCGCTCAATCTCGAAGAACACGAAAGCGCCGGAATGTTCATACCCGCGGATATCTCGTTTCCATGATTCAAGCGCGGTGATCTCCCGATGGGCATACGGTAGAGACCCTACTGGCGACAGTCGCCGCCCTGAGCTGTCGACCGAGCTACGTGCCATTGAGGGATACTCCAGAATCTCACTGACGCCCTGAAGGGTCTGCCCGCCGCAACGATCGACTTTCGCTCTCGAGTAGCTGCTCCCTACGTCCGTGAGGGCGGTCCTCAGGAGTCACGATCGAATAGTCGCGCGCCGAGATCACTTTCGAGCGTCCGGAACTGTCACGACTACACGTTCGAGGGTGATCCGCGTCGCGGAGGTCGCTCGTAACGGCGGCCTATCTTGCGGCGCGCAGACGGAGATGATGCTGTTCGCACTCCCGGTGATAAGGGCGAGCGGCATCCGGCCCCGGTACCTATGCGCTCGGCCATGATGTCGGGATCGTGCTCGACTACGAGCACCGAATTACCTCGGCCCCTTAGGGTCCCTCGCCTGGCACCGGCCCATGACAACCGCCCGCACCGGCGCCGACAAATACACGAGGTGCGCCGCCGAAGTTGCCACAAAGCTCGCCCCCGACCTCCAGGCAGGCCCCCTCGCGCCGGTGTTCGATGACGCCGCAAAAGTATCTCCGTCACGCGCCCGCCCATGGACGCGCGCTTCGAATGCGTGTTACAGACCGATGAGCGTGGTGTTTCAAGTTCGTTTCAGTACTGGAGCTACTGCACAAGACGATGGGTCATGTGTTTCTATCCGTATCCCGGATCTGGCATCTCACAAGCCACGCAACTCCTGAGAAAACTCGACTCAACGATCCGGAACGGAGCTACGGGCCGCAACCCATCGCCCTAAAAGTGGTTTGCGATTCGGACTACGTTTGCGACGGCCCGACGCAACGGTTGCTCGAGCGCGTGCCAGAAACGATCGTTAACGGCGCGCAGAGGTCCCGCGGCACGCTTAGTCACCGCAAACGTCGGCCACAGAGGCTCGTCGCGTCAATCGCGAGTACATGTACATATCGCGCGGTTGGCCACCCACCTGTTTCCAGGCGCGGAGTAGACCCTCACGCTCGTAGCCCGCCTGTTCAGTTACACGCCAAGAGCCTTCGTTCCAGGGCTCGACATAGAGCTCCACGCGATCGAGTTCCTCGAGCGTGATTGCCCATGACGTGAGGGTCGTCAGTGCATCCCTTGCGAGTCCCTGGCGTCGCCGCGAGCTGGCGATCCAATAGCCGGCGCTGGCCCGACCGGACCCGCCCGGGATGAAGAAGAGTCCGATGTGCCCGACCGCGATGTCGTCATGATCAGCGATCGCGAACGCGTAGCCAGCTCGGTCGTGAAGGCGTTTGTGTTGTCGTTCGATGAAGGCCAACGCTGCCAGCTCATCCGAGTTCGTTGGCACGCTGGTCAGCTGAGGAATTAGGGGGTCCTGCGAGGCCTCAACGACGATCGCAGTATCCGAACGGCGCCATGCCCGAAGTGTGACCTTCTCACCGGTCAGCGTCGGCAGGGACGGCACGCTCGAAGTCATCCTTCATGGTGGCATGCGAGTTTGCGCAGCACGAGGAACGGTGCAGCAGACGGCCTGCCGGAAACGATCGTTTTCGGCGACGGGCCGCTCATCGACCTGTGAATCGCGGCAGTAGATGTCGCATTCTTCGCGGTGAGGAATGTCACGTGTGGTGCTCGACCTGGCGGCGAAACAATCGTTTCAGGCACGCGGTGAGATGATCGGGTCATGCGCGCTATCCGTGTCAACGCCACAGGCGGCCCTGAAGTCCTGAGCATCGAGGACATTCCCACGCCCGAACCTAGCGAGGGACAAGTCCTCATCGATGTCGAGTACGCCGGTGTCGGCTTCGTCGACACGCTCTTCCGCGACGGAACGTTCCCCCTAGCAGTGCCGTTCACGCCGGGTATTGAGGTGTCCGGCCGTGTGAGGTCGATAGGTGCAGGTGTCGCAGGCTTCGAGCCTGGCGACCCTGTCGCTGCTGTTCTCAATGACTTCGGTCGCGGTGCTGTTGCGGGTGGCTACGCCGAATCAGCTCTCGCATCGGCCGACCTCGTCATCCCACTGAACAGCAGCATCGACTCGGCGATCGCTGCCGGATCGATGGTGAACGGCGCGACCGCCTGGATCGCGCTGCATCGGTTGGCAGGTCTGACCGAGACCGACACCGTGGTGGTGCTTGGCGCGTCCGGAGGAATCGGCTCGGCAGCCGCGCACCTGGCCCTCGCTGCCGGGGCGACCGTCATCGCCGTGGTCGGCAGCGTCGAACGCGGCGAAGAGCTCCGAGCAGCCGGCGCCAAGGTCGCGCTCAGGGCGCAGCTCGAGCAGGACCTCGCCAGCATCGCCCCTGAAGGCATCACGGTGGTCATCGATCCCGTCGGAGGGGTGGCGCGGCAGGTTGCCATCGATGCGTTGGCTCCGTTAGGTCGGCTCGTCATGGTCGGCACCGCGAGCGGCAATGACGTACAGCTCTCCACCGACCTGATTTGGCACCGTTCCCTGCAGGTCTCGGGGATCAGCCTCGGCGGAATCGCCCACCTCCACCCCTCGCTCGTCCGCCAGGGAGCGCTCAGTGCGCTAGAGGTACTGGCGAACCGGCCCGTGATCGCACGCCTCGACCAAGCCGCTCACGTCCACGCCGCGCTCGCCACCGGGAGAGCACCCGTCAAGACCGTCCTCTCCGTTACCGGACCATAGGTCCGGCGGCGCGCCAACGGGCCGGCCGCGCACGATCCCTGAACGCGGAGGACGCAGCGACTCTGCGTGAGAAGGCCGCGGCGGGGATTCCGAAAGCCGCGCTCGCACGCCAGTACGGGATCAGTCGGGAAACGGTCTTTGCCTACCTCCGAGCCGAAGTTTGATCGGTCTCATGGTCCTCAAGTAGCGACTTCGAGAGACCGTGCTCCCCGTCTTCGGCCGCAAACGGTCGGGTCCGTGCCTGTGCCTCCCTGGAAGGAAGATCGCCGGAGGATGATCTGCGATTCGCGTCAGCTGCCTGGCCTGCGGAGTCTCGACCATGATCTCCGAGGTCGACCCCGCGGGCGGCGAGACTCATCGATCTTGGGGAATAGGCGGTGTAACCGTGTCGTTCAACGGGGTATGAGAGCCCTCGTCGTCTATCTCGTTCTTGGAATCACGGATGAATCCGCAATGGCGCGCTATCGAACTCTGAGCACGGAGTCACTTCGTAAGGCTGGCGGGCACATGGTCGATCTGGCCCCGTATGCGACGCAGATCGACGGTCTGCCAACCCAGTGGTTGGGCGCCGTTGAGTTCGAAAGCGAGCACGCTGCCCGCGACTGGTATTTCGGCTCGGAATATCAGGAAGCTGTCAAAGCTCGGAAACAGGGCTCCGAACAGCTGGTCTTTCTCACGGTACTGCCATTCTCGCTCCGAGCCTCCGGCGGGGCAGCGGGGTGACCGCCTAAGTGTTGCTGGCCATGACGTTGTTGACGTCGGAGCAGGACGACCGCACTCCAGTGGCGCTGGCGGTCAGTCGTGCGACGGGATGCCAGCGAGTGCTCGCCCGGCGGATTCGAGTTCTGGGATTTGCGCACTGACGCGCGCGTGTTCGCGTTCGAATTCAGACAAGAGATCTTCGCATGCGGGCACGAGGAAGTTTCCGTGGGCAAGCTCTGCCAACCGCGCTGCGTCGTCCGACGTGTCATGTAGCGCCGCGGACAATGAGGCATTCTTCTCCGTAGATCACAGCCATTGTGCCTCGCAAAACCCCCCGCGTCATCTCGCTGAGACACTCTGCGTGGCGGTGTTCGACCGAATAGACGAAAGGTGCGTCAGCGTCCGGCGCGCCGAGCAAGTACCCATCGCTGCCACGACCGACGACCGGTTCGACAAGTAGGCTCACGCCATGACGCGCTCTCGACCTGGTCACCGTTCACGTCGGTTTACCGTGATCCTCGCTAGCGCCTTCATCCTCGCAAGTGCGACCGGTTGCAGCGCATCCGGCGACGTGACCAACAGTGGCTCAACTGAACAGCCCGTAACGGCAACAGAAACCCCGACAAGCGGGGCGACGGCGGAGTCAACCGCAGCCGATGATGAAAGAACCTGTGCGGGAGTGGGCGACGTGCAGACCATCCTGCACAACGTCCAATCCGCGTTCTACAGCGAACGCATGGAACAAGACGAGCTGGACCAGTGGGCGGCCCTTGCTCTTCGGATTCTCCACAACATCCCTGCCGCTGACGACGGTCAGGTCGCCGACGCCCTCGCCGTCGTGCAGGACGCTGCCACCGAGCCGCAGTCGCTCCTGACGCCCAGCGACATTCTCCTCTCCGCAGAAGAGGGCGCCCCCGGGGCTGAACTCTTAGCAGCGTGCGAAGCCGCGGGGTTCACGGTTGTCACGACCGGGTTCGTCGGAGGGTAACGCACCGGAGGGACCTAGTTGCTTGCAATGCGCCCTCCTCAGCTCGACCGCTAGCACGTGCGGTCGCGACACCAGCCGAAAGCCCCGGCGCGGAGTTCATCGTGTCGTCGTTCGCAGAGTCGCCGGAGGTGTTGGGGGTTTCGGTACCCGCTGCCCGCGCGACAGCGAGCTGAGTACCGCCCGAACTCCCTGGTTCTTGAGTGCCGTGCGCGCAGAGATGAACTGCTCGCGCAACCGGGTGTCCTTCCCCAGCTCGCCGAACACTGGCGCGTAGTCGAGGAGACTCCCCGGATGCTCGAGCTCCAGGCGCACGTGTGCGCGCAGTTCCTCGACACGGCGATCCACCATCGGGGTCGGCTCACCCGATTCCGTGCGACCCTCCAAGAACACACTCCACGCGGCGATCACGAGCACGCAGCGATCGATGCTCTGCCCTGCGGAGAGCCGATCGCGGACCACCGGCACGAGGAACTTCGCGATGCGATCAGACCCGTCCACCACCTGGCGGGCGAGCGTGTCTCGGATGGCATCGCTGCTGAACCGCGAGATCAGCGGCTGGCAGTACTCATCGAGCACGATCCCCGGCACCGGGCGCAGAGTGGGAATCGCTTCCTCGTGCATGTACCCGAGCAGGAACTCCACGAACAACGGATCGGTGCAGACGTCATGCACGAACTCCACGCCCGCGAGGATGCCGAGGTACCCCATCGCCTGGTGCGAGGCGTTGAGCAGACGCAGCTTCATCAGCTCGTACGGCTCGACATCAGCCACGATCTGCACGCCGACGTCTTCGAGCGCAGGGCGCCCAGCCGTGAAGGAATCCTCGAGCACCCACTGCTCGAACGACTCCGACCGCACCGGCCAGAGATCCTCCACGCCGAACTCCGCCGCGATATCGGTGCGGGTCTCATCTGTCATGGCCGGCGTGATCCGATCGACCATCGAACTCGGGAAGGCAACGTTGTCGGCGATCCATGCCGCGAACGCAACATCCTGATGTTCGGCGAATCCGAGCACGGCACGGCGCGCGACGTGTCCGTTGCCCTGGATGTTGTCGCACGACATCACGGTGAACGGCACCGTCCCGGCAGCGCGACGTTCCCGAAGGGCCGCAACCAAGAATCCGAGCACGCTGCGCGGCTCCGCCCCTGTGGGAGCTGCGAGATCGGCGAGCGTGTCCTCGTCGCGCGGGTCGAAAGCACCCGTGGCATCGTCGACGGAGTAGCCGCCCTCAGTGATCGTGAGTGACACGATCTTGGTTGCGGGGTCGATGAGCTTCGCGAGCACCACGCCCGGATCGTCCGGGGCGAACAGGTACTCGACGATGGAGCCGACGATCTGCGCGCGGCTCTCCCCGTCCGGCGACTTCGTCACCAGGGTGTAGAGGTTGTCCTGCGCGCTCAGGGCATCCCGCATTGCGCTGTCGAAAGGCAGCACGCCGACACCACAGATTCCCCACTCGGTGTCGCCCCGCTCCAGCAGGCGATCAAGATACATCGCTTGATGCGCACGATGGAACCCGCCCACCCCGAAGTGGACGATCCCCGCGCGGACGCGTGCAGTGTCGTACGTCGGCACGTGCACGCTGGGCGGCAGCGAGGCGAGTGCGCTTGCAGAGAGCTGGACCATGACGTTCCTTTCACAGATCCGCCCGCAACTGCCGGAGCAGCCGCGGGCGGATCACTTCGATCTGGACTCAATCGCAGGAGGAGCGGTAGACCGCATCCGCGCCTTCACTGTCGATGTTCTCGGCCGTGAGGACGGTGAACCCGGTCTGGATCTTCTCCTCGGTCGCGTCGCCATCGAGGGCTGCGATCGCCTGCGCGACACCGTCGGCGCCGATGGTCGCCGGCTGCTGGGCGACGAGCGCCTGAACGATGCCGTTGCGCAGCGCCTCGACCTGCGCGGGGCCCGCATCGAACCCGACGATCGTGACGTCATCCGTCTTGCCCGCCTGCTGCACGCCGGTGGCCGAGCCCTCTGCGGCGAACAGGTTCGCGGCGAAGATGCCCACGATGTCAGGGTCCTTCTGCAGTGCGGCCGTGACGATGCGCGCCGCCTCTGCCGGGTCATTGTGGCTGTACTGCACCCCGAGCGACTCGAACTTCGAGTCATCGGCTACGGCGCCCTCGAAGCCTTCGGCCCGAGCATCCGTCGTCGAGATGCCTGGCTCGTTGGACACGACGAGCACCTTGCCGCCCTCAGGATGAGCCTCCTGAATCGCCTGGAACGCGGCCTCGCCGCCGCCGACGTTGTCGCTCGCGATCTGGGACACCGCCATCGACGGGTCATCCAGTGTGGTGTCGACGAGGACGACCTTGATACCGGCATCCGCTGCCGCCTGGATCGGCGCCTGCATCGCCGCGACATCTGTCGGCGCGATGAGCAGGGCGTCCGGCTTCGAGCCGACGATCGCGTCGACAACCGGCTTCTGCAGCGTGGGGTCGAACTCGGCCGGACCCTGCGTCGTCACTGTCGCGCCAGCGGCCTCTGCCGCCTCTTCGACTCCGCACTGCATGGAGATGTAGAACTCATCCCCGGCAACGCCCTGGATGAATGCGATGGTGTAACCGTCATCGCCGCTGTCGCCGCCACCTGCTGGCGGAGTCGCCGAGGAACATCCCGCGAGGACGAGAGTTGCCGCAGCACCGATGCTGAAAGCTGTCTTGCTCCACTTCATTGTGATCTACCGTTCTTGTCTTGATGGTTGGGAGGGAGGGTGAAACGTTTGGGGGCTAGCTGGAGTTGCCGGGGCCGAGCAGTCTTCGCCAGAGGCTCTGCGTGTTGCCCCGGAGTGCGGCGGACCGACGCAGCTGGTCGACGTAGACCGCGATGATCAGCACCGCACCGACGGCAACCTGCTGCCAGAAGGGCTGCACGCCGTTGATCACGAAGCCGTTCTGCAGCACCGCGGGGATGAAGAGGCCCACGACGGTGCCGATGATCGTGCCAACGCCGCCGAACAGCGAGGTGCCGCCGATCACGACCGCAGCGATGACGTTGAGGTTCGTCTGCGACTGTCCGGCGATCGCCGTGGTGCTGAACTGCGACAGCGACAGGATGCCGGCGAGACCGGCGAGAGCACCAGACATGGCGTAGATCTTGATGAGCTGACGATCGACTTTCACGCCGACGCGGCGGGCGGCCACCTCGCTCGACCCGACGGCGAGCGTGTACAGGCCGAACTTCGTGAACGCGAGCACGATCGCACCGATCACCACTACAACGAGGGCGATGACCGAGATGGTCGGAACGGTGCCGAACACGTTTCCGTATCCGATGCTCTGCGTGAGGACGGCCGGGACCTCGCGGATGTCCACGCCGCCGGTGATGATCTGGGCGAGGCCGAGCGCCATGCCGAGTGAGCCGAGGGTGACGATCAGCGGTGGGATCTTCGCCTTCGCGATGAGGAAGCCGTTGAGCAGTCCCCAGGCGAGACCGGAGCCGACAGCGACCAGGACGCCGACTGCGGCGACTCCCCATCCCTGTCCGCCCATCTCGCGCATGACGATTGCCGAGATCACGCCGGAGAACACGAGAACCGATCCGATGGAGAGGTCGATTCCGGCTGTGATGATGACGTAGGCCATACCGACGCCGAGCACGGCGAGGATCGAGGCGTTCTGAATGATGAGGCGGAAGTTCGACCACTGCGCGAAGGTGTCAGGGGCGAGGAAGCTGAAGATGGTGACGATGGCCAAGAGCACGAGGAGGATCTGGAAGGCCTGCGTCCGCAGAGTGCGCCGAGCGAAGCCGACCTTCGGCTCGAGCGTGCCGATCGTCACCGTCTCGGTCGGTGGCAGCTTGATGCTCATGCGTTTTCCTCTTTCGTGACCGCGCCGGTCATGAGCCCCACGAGCTCCTCCATGCTGGTGTCCTGTGTCTTGACGTTCGCGACGCGCGTCCCGAGACGCAGCACCTGCACACGGTCGGAGACCTCGATCACGTGCGGCATCGAGTGGCTGATGAACACGACGGCGATGCCCTTGTCCCGTACCCGCCGGATGGTGTCGAGCACGTTCTTGGTCTGGCGCACACCGAGCGCGGCTGTCGGCTCGTCGAGGAAGACCACGCGGCTCGCCCAGTGCACCGCTCTGGCGATGGCGATCGCCTGGCGTTGGCCTCCGGACATGTCTCCGACGGGCGACGACAGCGACCGCACGGTCGCCCCGAGCTCATCGAAGGCAGCGCGGGACTGCTCCCGCATCTCCTTCTTCTTCATGAAGCCGAGCAACCCGCCGATTCCGTCCGCTGCGAGCTCGCGGCCGAGGTACATGTTCTGCACCGGGTCGAGGTGCGGTGCGAGAGCGAGGTCCTGATAGACCGTTTCGATCCCGAGTGCGCTCACCGCTGACGGCGTGCTCATGTCGAGCTCCTTGCCGTCGAACTTGATCGTTCCCGAATCGACCGCGAGGTTGCCGGAGAGTGCCTTCACGAGCGTGGACTTACCAGCACCGTTGTCGCCGATCAGTGCTGTCACTTCGCCCGGATAGACCTCGAAGTCGGTGTTGCTCAAGGCACGAACGTGCCCGAACTGCCGGGAGAGACCCCTGGCTTCGAGGACAGGCACAGCTGCGGTCGTCATCGCGCAACCCTTTCGTCGGTGGTGGGGGACGCTGCCGGGTTCGGCAGGTCGGAAGTCTGTGTGACGTGGACGATCAGGTCGGCTCTGTCACGGCATTGCTCCACCAGGTGAGCGTTGGCGAGGTCGACATCACGCACCCACGCTGTCGCAGCCTCGATCGAGTCGCCGTGCGCCCTGCGGCGGAGCACGAGGCGCTCCTCGAGCACGTCGGCCGGCTCATCGAGGTACCAGATCTCGTCGAGGTTCTCAGCGACGGCATCCCACCCGTGCGTTCCGTGCAGCAGGTAGTTTCCTTCGGTGATCACGAGCGGGACGGATGCCGAGATGCCGACCGCACCGCCGATCGACTCCTCGAGGCTGCGGTCGAACACCGGGGCGTAGATCGTACCTTCGGTCTGCGCGCTCAGCCGGGCCAGCAGGTGCACGTAGCCGCCGACATCGAAGGTGTCTGGTGCACCCTTGCGCTCGCGGCGTCCGAGCCGGTTGAGCTCGTTGTTGGCGAGGTGGAATCCATCCATGCCGACGAGCACTGCGCTGTCGCCGAGGGCTGCGATCAACGCGGCACAGAGGGTGGATTTGCCGGCGCCGGGAGCGCCAGTGATGCCGAGGATCCGCCGCCCGCCAAGCGCGCTGAGCGCACGGGCACGACGCACCAGCGCTGCGACGCTTTCACTGACGGGTGCCGTCGTTGACGGGGAGTTGGTACTCACGACGCCGTGTCTCCTTCCCGATGGTGGCTACATCGCTCAACAAGTGGGTTTTGAGCAACGTACGCCGTCCATGTCACCGGTGTCAAGCCTGGTTCCAGGAAAATCATGTCACCGGTGTCTTCCCTGTCGATCTCTGACTAGTATGACGACGACATCGCCCCATTCCGCGGGGGCGGATCCGCCCACCTCACGCTTCAGCGTCGAACAGAGAGAACAAGCCCATGAACGTTTCCACCGGTCGCACCATCCTCGTCACCGGAGCGGGGGGTGGAATCGGCGGCGCTACAGTCCGCCAGCTCGTCCACGAGGGCTTCGACGTCATCGCCGCTGGTCGTACCGCGGACTCCGTCGAGGCGATCGTCGCTGAAACCGGAGCCCGCCCACTGGTCTTCGACCTGGAATCCGAAGGCGAGATCGCCGCGGCCATCGAAGGGCTCAACCTCTACGGCGTCGTCAACTGCGGCGGCTGGGGCGGCGAGATCGCCACGCCCATGGAGACCGATATCGCCGTCTTCGACAAGGTCATGTCGATCAACGCACGCGGTTCGCTCCTGGTCACCAAGTACGCCTCACGCCAGATGATCCGCCTGGGCAACGGCGGATCGATCGTCAACGTGTCGAGCCAGGCGAGCCTGGTCGCGCTCAGTGGCCATATCTCGTACGGCTCATCGAAGGCGGCACTCGACAACATCACCCGCGTCTCGGCCCTGGAACTCGGGCAGTATGGCATTCGCGTCAACAGCGTGAACCCGACCGTCGTGATGACCCCGATGTCGGCCTGGTACTGGGGTCGGCCCGAGATCGAGGGCCCGTTCCTTGAGGCCATGCCGCTGCACCGCTGGGCGACCGAAGAGGACATCGCGGCGCCCATCGTCTTCCTGCTCGGCGACGGCGCCGCCATGATCTCCGGCATCTCGCTCCCCATCGACGGCGGCTACAGCAGCCGCTGAGGAGTGCTCCAGTCCGGGAGTCAGCTCTCGGACTGGAGCACTGCCAGCACACAGTCGAGTTGCCGGTCGGTTGACAGACGTGCGTCGACCCTGATGACGTCCACACCGATCCGCGGGGCAGCATCTTCCGGCCGATGGGCGTCTCTCGCGGCTCCACGCTGCGCACGTCGAGCCGCGAACAACTCCGGGTCTCCGTCGATGTGCACGACGCGGATCTCGGCCGGCGCGAGCGCCTGTGTGAGCGCCGCCCACCCGGCGCCGCCCTGCAGTTCTGCGGTGAACGGTGCGACCATCACGACAGCCCCTGCACCGCGCAGCGCATCCTTCGCCGTCTCACGCATCACCGCGTATCGACCTGCCCTGACCTGAGCCGCGTAGGCGCCTCCCAACCAGTGCCCTCCGAGCGCGCCTTCGAGGTGATCGAGCAGTGGATTCGTGAGCGAGTCCAGATCCAGAAGCGGAGCACGCAGGGCGACGGCAATTGCGCGCCCGAGTGTGGTCTTACCGCTGCCGGCAATCCCGGTCACTGCGATCGCGATCGGATTCGACAGTTGACAGATTGTGGTCATACACTCACGATAGACCTATCGAGACACCGGTGTCATGGCTGATTTTCCGGTGTTCTTTCAGATTCTGACCTAGACGAAGGACCCGCCCGTGACCGATGACGTGAAGGCGCTGTTCGGCGTGCCATCACCGCCTCCGACAGCCCCCTCGGCACCCAGCCGACTGGTGGCAGGAATCGACCTCGGGAGCACGGGGATGAAGCTCCTGGTGTTGGATCGCGAAGGTGCCGAGGTGCTCGTCGAGCAGGTGCCGACACCCTGGCGATCGGGCGCTGGAGGAACGACCGAGATGGATGCCGCGAGCCTGCTGTCAGCCGTGGAGGTACTCCTGCGACGCGTGTCCGAGCGCCTCGCCGAGATCACGCCGCACCCGATCGGCGCGATCGGCATCTCCGGCATGGGTGAGACCGGGATGGTCATCGATGAGAGCGGCGAGGCGATCGCTCCGGCCTTCGCCTGGTTCGATCCGCGAGGCGCCGAGCAGGTCGCTGGATTCCCGGCATCCGTTCGTGAGTCGTTCGCCGGGCGCACCGGACTCCCGCTGGGCGTCCAGGTCACCGCGACGAAACTCGCGTACCTCCGCGACAGCGGGCTTCCGCTCGCCGGTCGGCGCTGGCTGAACCTTCCGGAGTTTCTCGCCGCCGCGCTCGGAGGAGACATCGCCCTCGAGTACTCACTCACATCTCGCACCGGACTGCTCGACCAGGATCGTGGCGTCGCCTGGGCGGAGATGCTCAGTGCACTCGGCGTCGACGAGTCGTTCCTGCCGCCGCTGCGCGATGCCGGAGCGGACTGGGGTCGCGTCTCCGAATCGTACGGTCGAACGTTCGCCGGGGCACGGCTCACCGTCGCCGGCCACGACCATCTGGTCGCAGCTCAGGCCAGCGGGGCGTTGGACTCCGGAAATCACCACGTCTCGCTCGGCACAGCCGAGGTACTGCTTCGGGTGATCGACGGTCCACTCGGTTTCGAAGCCAGACAGCGCCTCGCCGAGCACCTGATCAACGAGGTGCGCCATGTCGTACCGGGCAGGCAGGTGCTCGTGGCCGGCGTGAAGACAGGACTGCTACTGCGGCGGGTGCTGCAGCTCGCCGGCATCAACGACCGGGCAGGCCGAGACGCGCTGGATGCCGCAGTGATGGCGCTTCCGTTCGAAGGCGACGTCGCCGCCGGCGGCATCGAAGTCAGCGGTGCTCGGAACGATGACGGCGTCCTCGGTTTGACGCTCCGGAGCGACGGCGTCAGCCCGGCCGAGGTCTTCAACGCCGTGCTCCGCCACAGCAACGACGAGATCCAGATCCTCATCGACGCGATGGATCGAGAGGTCCCGGCCGCGCACGCGGCGACCCTGACCGGAGGATGGGCCGGCATGGCATCCGTCCAGCGCGCTCGGTCCCGTGTCCTTCCGAACATCACCGTCTCAACCCGCGAGCAGGACACCGCCTACGGTGCCGCGCTCACGGCATCCCGCCTGCTCGATCACACGTCGAAACAGACTCCAGACCACCACAGAGGAGATACCAGAATGTCAACGCTCACCACCCTCGAACGCCGCGCGATGCAGTCCATCTCGACGGCAGACGGCCACATGCTCATCGTCGCCGCCGATCAGCGCAACGGCATGAAGGCCGTCGTGAAGGATGCCCCGAACGGTTCCGACGCCATCACCCGCAGCGAGCTCGCCGAGATCAAGGCCGACCTCGTCCGTCATCTCGCGAACAACGCCCCCGCGATTCTGCTGGACCCCGAGGTCGCGCTCCCCGCCATCATCGACGCCGGGGTACTCGGACGCGGCACCGCGCTCGTCGTCGGCATGGATGCATCCGGCTTCGAGACCGTCGACGGGCTCAAGTACACGCGCTACGTACCGGGTGTCACCGCTCGCACGGTGCGCGACCTGGGTGGCAGCGTCGCGAAGATGCTCTTCTACACGCGTCCGGATCGGCAGGATGCCGACTCCCGCGTCGCTCGGGAGATCCGTGACCTCGTCGCCGCTTGCAACGAAGAGGGGGTGCTCCTCATCGTCGAACTGTTGACCTATCAGCTCGAGGGCGAGAGCGACGAGGAGTACGCGGCGAAGTTCCCGTCGTTGGTGATCGACGGCGCGAAGCTCGCCGCCGATGCCGGTGCGAAGGTGCTCAAGCTGCAGTACCCCGGCTCTGCCGAGGCATCCGCTGCAGTGACGGCCGCCGCGGCCGGTGTTCCGTGGGCCGTGCTCTCGGCCGGCGTCGACCACGAGACGTTCATCGTCCAGGTCGCAACAGCGATGGCCAACGGCGCCAGCGGAGCGATGGCCGGTCGCTCATTGTGGAAGGACAGTCTCTCGTTCGACGAAACCTCCCGTGAGGATCTTCTCGTCCACCGTGCGCTGCCCCGACTGCACGAACTGCGAGCGGCCGTCGACGGCTCAGCGGCCTGACTCGTCTGGGTCCGGCCGGGGGCGCCGGACCCAGACGGTAACGTTTCCCCTGGGCCTGGCCCGAACCGAAGGAATGCGGAGGTGCACGTGGCGACGATGCGTGAGGTCGCAGCGCGAGCGGGCGTGAGCGCGAAGACCGTGTCCCGCGTCTTCAACGACGATCCGCACGTGCTGCCGGAGACCAGAGCACTCGTCGAGCGGGTCATGCGCGAGCTCAACTACGTGCCGAATGTGCTGGCGACGACGTTCCGCTCCGGTCGGACCTCGGTCATCGGCGTCGCCGTGCCGGATATCGTCGATCCGTTCTTCGCCGCGATCGCTCGCGCCGTCGAGAAGGTCGCCAGGGAACAGGGCATGTCCACGATCGTCACGAGTGTCGGAGATGACCCGGACGATGAGCGGCCGACTCTCGAGTCGCTTCTCAGCCGTCAGCTCTCCGGGCTCGTCGTCGCCCCCGTCGGCACGGATCACTCGTGGCTGAAGCGCTGGCAGGAGCACACGCCCATCGTCTGCGTCGACCGCGCGCCGATCGGGCTGACCGCTGACACCTTCACCGAAGACGATGCAACGGGCGCCTACCTGGCGACCCAGCATCTGATCGAGCACGGACACCGATGCATCGCCTACCTGGGTGACGCCATCCACCTGTCCACCGAGACCAAGCGACTCGGCGGCTGGCGCAGGGCTCTCACCGAGGCCGGCCTTGTGGGTCATGACGACCTCGTCGCGGTGCACGCCTCGGACGTCGCAACGACCAGGGCCGCTGTCGAGCAGCTTCGTTCACTGGATGATCCACCGACGGCGATCTTCTCGGCCAACGCCCGCTGCACCATGGCGCTCGTCCACGTGCTGCGCGACGACCCGCTCGCGCTCGTCAGCTTCGGCGACTTCCCGATGGCAGACATCCTCACACCATCGATCACGGTGATCGATCAGGACCCGGCGCGCATCGGCACCCTCGCAGCGGAGCGGGTGCTCGCACGCCTGCAGGACCCGACGGCCGAACTCGAGCGGGTCAACGTGATCGATGTCGCGTTGGTGGAACGGGATTCCTGCCGCGTCAGCTGAGCGCGATGAGACTGATCGTCGGCGAGCATGGATCGTGCCGTCTCTCAACGTTCCGGATCAAGAACTGCCCGAACCAAGCAGTTCCAGGGCGGCATCAATACGCCCGACCAGTCACGGTGGTGCCTGTCTTCTCGCGCATCGGCTTCGCGCGCGCTGACCACGAGTTCCGACCGATCGGAATCCCGTTGTCGGCACGATTCGCAACCGACGACCGCACCGACCAAGGAGCGCATCTACACTCACGGTCCGCTGCGTGCGAGCGGCCGACGCTGGCGTTCGATGCCTCGGAATAGTGGATACCGCCAAGAGACAGCGGAGTCGCCGTGCCTTGACGCACCGGAGCGTGCTGCGATCCTCGCACCTCCATGAGCGGCCCGTGCCACCGCCAGGCCGTGGCCCTGGGCGGCGCGGCACCCGTCGTGCATTTCGCGCTCGAACGCTCCCACCTTGTCGAAGGCGAATCCGTGCTCGTGCGGGGCGCCGCCGGGAGCATCGGCCTGGCCGGCGTTGAGCTGGGTACTCGCATCGGCGCCGCGACCTTCGCCGTCACCACGTCGTCTCCCGAACGCGGAGAGCGACTGCGCGCGTTCGGCGCCACCCACGTGCGCGCCCGCGCCGGCACGGGCGACCCGACGGCCCCGGCCGAGTTCGACGTCATCCTCGACATCGTCGGCGGTGCCGATCTTCCCCGGTTCATCGAGCGACTCGCGCCCAATGGCAGCCTGATCGCCGTGGGCGTGGTCGGCGGATTGCAGCCCGCTGACTTCGGTACGGCACTTCTGTCCGGCTTCCGCCGATTGATCACCTTCGGAACGCTCAGCCTCGAAACCGTGCCACGCGACGAGCTCACCCGGGTACGCGGTGAGATATTCGACGACGCCGTTCGCGGCACCCTCTCCCCTGTGGTTAACGACACCTTCCCACTGGGCGTCGCCGCCGAGGCGTACCGACTCATGGATGCCGGTGAGGTTTTCGGGCGCATCCTGCTCGAACCTCACGGAAACGCCGGGTGAACGGCGAGTATTGGCGCCGCGCGCTGTCGCACGATCCCGCCGCGTTCACAACCTGACCGTTGGCATCCAGGGCAAGCGAATTATGTGGTTCGAGCCATCGTAGACGCGCGTCAGTTGCTCCCGCCACGAATGGGGCTTAGAGTTCAACAGCGACAACGCCATGGCTCGAGCCGGGTTTCCCCAAGCCCCACTGCATAGGCGCATGGCTGTGTTGCAGGAATATCGTTGCGGCTGCCGGATCCCGACCTCAGATTGGTCAAACTGGACGTATGACGTCAACAACTGGCACCGGCTCGAGGGGTTCTTACGCGAAGAGCGCGAAGGTCCGTGAATCGATCGTGCACGCCGCCTTCCAGACCTTTGCCATGGAGGGCTATCACAATGGCTCTCTTCGAGACGTCGCTGCCAAGGCGAACATGAGCGAAGCGGGCCTGCTCCACCACTTCCCCTCCAAAGCTGATCTCCTCATCGCCGTTCTGAGGCACCGCGATGACGAAGCCCGGGCGACATTCGGCTTCGACCCTGAAACCGGCCGCCAGGCACTGGGCGAGCTTGTTGCCCTGGCCCGGTTCAACACGACGATCGCGGGGGTGGTCGAACTCTTCTGCGTTCTCGCGGCCGAGTCGACATCGCCACGACACCCCGCCCACCAGTACTTTCAGGATCGCTACGTGCAGGTGCGCGGGATGATCTCTCGGGCACTCACCGTGATGCACCAAAGAGGCGAGTTGAGAGATGGTGTCGATGTCGACATCGCAGCTTCCCGAGCGGTAGCACTGTGGGACGGGCTGCAGATCCAGTGGCTGTACGACCGGGAGGTGGTGGATACCGCCAGCGAAGTCCGCCTCTTCTTCACCGGGCTGCTGCGTGAGGGCGTTGAACTGTCACCACCGACGGTCTAACTAATAGAGACAGACCGCGCCGGGGAAGCGGTTTCGTGTCTCATCTCACCGCACTTTCAATGAGGTCTGCGGCAGACTGCACCGCATCTCGCCTCATGGAGTGCCCGACCAATCGGGCTCGAGCTCTCGTCTCCTCCGCCAAAGCGTGCGTTACGGCCTGCAAGAGCCGGTCGTAGTCAAGCTCGCTGAATTCGAAAGTTGTCCCGGAGCCGAGTGCCGCTATGCGGCCACCCCAAAATGGCTGGTCGTAACTCACCGAGCAAATCACAGCGGGTATCCCGGCCCGCGAGCTAGCCGCAGTCGTGCCGGCGCCGCCGTGATGCACGACTGCAGCGCACATGGGCATCAACAGTTCGTGATTGACGGCACCAACCGCGAGTATTCGGTCGTCCGAGATCCCGGCGGCGGACAGGCCTCCCCATCCTGAACTGACGATGGCGCGAGTACCCGTTTCGTGAGCGACCCGCTCGATCATTTGCATGACCGCGTGTGGATCTCCTACGGGCATGCTGCCGAATCCATAAAGAACGGGCGCCTCGCCACCCTGGATCCATCGGACAACGACGTCATCGACATCCGTCTCGCCGAGCGCTTCACGAACTTCCCCGGGGATGATGAGAGACCCCACGATCGGCGTGGTCTGCTCGCTAGGTAACGCGGGCACCAGAGCATGATCGAACGCCTGAATCTCCAGGGCCGGCGGCGGCGTTCGCCCGCGAAAACCGGAGAGCGCCCTCGTCAGCTGGATGTGGCCACGCATGGCCCGGCGCCAGTGGAGCCGAAGATTTGCGCCGGAGAGCCAGTTTCGAAAAGAGCCAGAATCGCGATCAAACGATAGCGGATGTGGGACTGCCCGCGATGGTCGAACGGGGATGGTTTGTATAGCTACGAGAGGTACGCGCCGTTGTGCTGCAATCACCTCGGCGATGTGCTGGGTGAGCCAGGACGCGATGATGACGTCGCTGTCGCTACAGGCAGCGATTGCATCGCGGATGACACTGGTGCCGTCGTACAGCGCGCGAACTACAGCGCGCGACAGCTTTCGGCCCGAACGAGCCATCATGATTGCGGCGCCCTCTTCCGAAACAACCATTTCACGCATGTCTCGCCCGAGCGGAAGGGTTGTCAGGTCGAACGCCTGCGGGATGTCGTGCGTGCCCGGGGAACTAGCAAGGCGCACTATGTGACCTCGACGCTGAAGCTCTGACCCCAGCACGCTCATTGGCTGGGCGTCCCCTCGGGTGCCGAAGGCAAGCAGGGTCACGCGCATCTAGAATGCCGCCTCTCCTTCGCGGGCTCAGTTGGCTCCTGGGACAACTTCGATGTACATCGACTCGTCGCTTCGATGAGCCTGATCGAGCGCTGCGACGTCCGCACGAGCACCTTGGCCGAAAGACATGCGTTCTACTTCTGCTGCCCGGAATCCTGCTTCCGTTAGCGCGAAAACCACCTCGTCGAAATCGTAGATCCACTGATGCCCGTAGAAGGCGAAAATCTGGTTGACCATGAATGCGCGCCTTGTCGGCATCGCTGGAAGTGGCAGGTTCTCATCGACGATGCGACGGTGATCATCAAAAAAGCTCCCCGAGAGGTATCCGCGCATGTAGAGCTCAAGGTCGGGTGTTGACAGTCGAAGGACACCCCCAGGGCGAAGGATCCGTCTCGCCTCCGTGAGCCAGGCGATTGCATCGCGGAGAGAGAGGTGCTCTAAGAGATGCTCGGCGTAAATCCAATCGAAGGTGTCATCATCGAATGGCAACGGATCGGTGACGTCCGCCTGAACGAATCTCCAGCGGCCGTCTATCAGGTACATACGTCCAGGTTCCGTCGCAGTGGCCGTAGACCGCGCTGGGACAATATCGCTGCTCAGCCCCGAAGGGTGAGATGTCTTGAACGTCGCGAATTCGATACCATCGATCCCCAGGTCGGAGATGTCATCGCGACGGAACGGACGCTCCAAGGGCGACGGCGAGACAGACTCGAACGTGGCCAAGTCGTCCATGATCTGCTCGACGCTCTCGTCTGCCACACGCGGGTCAGACCAATCCCACTCCGCAACCACGAATACCCCCTCCGGTATGTGACGGTGGCCACTACTGAAGATCAGGGCCGCCGCTCGCACCTACACTCAAGCGGCGTCGACCATGCCTGTCAACCAGCGACCGCTGACTGTTGCGACAATCAGCGATGCAGACCGGGCCGCGCAGCATACATTCATACGCGGCCGGATGATCTCCATCACGTTCGTGGCGAGGATCGACAGGTCAACCCTCGCCATGATCCCGCTGCGATAGCAGGAGCATCCCTCACGGCTCGATACACGCTGTCCCGCACGGCGCCCCTCCAATGCCACTAGCGCGTAGACACCGATCCCGCCAACAAAGAGGGGGCGAGTAGCTGAGGACCGGGGATGCGAGGTCGAAGTGTCCGCTCGACAACTTGGCAGCCGGCTAACCGCAGATCAGCACTATGGCGCCCGGCAGGTAGGGACTTTCGGGGAGCAACTTGGAGATACTCCCTTGATGCGCTTATCACGCCAAGTAGCCACTGTCTCGATAAGTAATCGGGCGGCCGGGCCGTTCGCTAGTTGTAGGAGGCCAGGACGATGTTGACATGGGCCGGTGTCGCTGAAGCCGGCGGCTTTCCGCGGTGAGCGCCGTGGGGCCGGTGGTAGTTGTAATGCAGGTTCCAGGTTTCCAAGGCTCTCTCGCGCTGGATTTCTGACGTCCAGATCCTCGCATAGAGGAACTCTTCGGCGAGGATGCGGTTGTACCGCTCTACTTTCCCGTTGTGCTTGGGTGTGTACGGCCTCGTTCGTCGGTGCTCCGCGCCTTTCAGTGCGTCGGCGAATGCGGCAGAACGGTAGCAGGAGCCGTTGTCGGTGATGATCCGCTCGATGTTCGTGATCCCGTGTTGTGAGAACCAGTCGCGGGCGCGGTCGAGGAACGCAACGGCGGTCGCCGATTGCACGTTCTCGAGCGCTTCGGTGTAGGCCAGGCGGGTGTGCCCGTCGATCGCTGAGTGCAGGTAGACGTACCCGGCGCGTGCGCCGCGCGTCTTGGCGGGGGCCACGGCTCTCGCCTCGTTGCTATCTTTCCCGAAGGCGCGCCATCCGCCCCCGTCGGGGATGCGGCCGGTCTTCTTCACGTCGAGGTGGACCATGTGCCCTGGATGGTTAGCCACGATCTTGCGCACCTCGCGATTGGTTTCCCCGTTCAGGTCGATGAATCGCCGTCGATTCAGTCCGAGCTGAGCGAGATGTCTCGTGACAGTGCGGCGGCTGATCGTGATGTCGTCTGCCGCCAACTCAAAGGAGATACGCGCGGCAGACCACTTCTGGGTGCGTCGCATCGCCTCGATCCGCGCCACCGTCTCGCCGGGTGTTACGGTCGGTTGCCGGATGGAGGCAGAGGAACGGTCGTAGAGGCCGGCTTCGCCGTAGCGACGGTATCGGTTCACCCATTTGGATGCTGTCGCGCGTGAGACCCCCATCTCTGTAGCCACATGCGTGATCGGCCGGGTACGACAGCGCTCTATGAGCCGTCTGCGCCCCTGCGGCGTCAGCGGAGCGTTCTTGTGCGTCACCGGTTGAGCGCTTTCAGAACCGCCATCAGCGCAGATTGATCACCAGCCGCCTCGAAGAACAGGCGATCGGCTTCTTCCACTACCCGAACCGCCAGAACCGCCAGTTCCACGCCTTCCCTGGTGACCTCGATGACGCGCGCTCGAGCATCATCGGGGTTGGTCGAGCGCAGCAGAAGTCTTTTGTCTGCGAGCGTGCGAATCACCTGGGACGTCATCATGGCGTCGGTATTCGCATGCTCCGCAATCCGTCTCTGACTCGGCTGTTCACCAGCTACCTGAGTCAGCCACCAGGCGCTGGCGAGAAGGACGAATTGCACGTGAGTCAGGCCCAACGGCTTCAGCGCAGCCGTAATGTCTCGCTGCCAACTCAACGTCGCTCGCCACAGCAGCAATCCAGGGCTCTGCCCAGGCTCTAGCGATTCAGCCATGCATTTGCTCGGCGCGTACTCCGAGAGCCGCAATGACGTCGGCGAAGTCCTCGCTCACCCCGGCTCCGACCTCGGCCGCCACCTCGTCAGGCCCCTCCACGGTGCACCGGTAGGTGACCCGACTTCCGGTCCCCAACGCTTCAATCTCGTGGCGGACTCGGACCGACACCCCGGCATCCGGCACCGGCGTGAGGTCCTCATATCCGCGCCCAGCCTCGACCCACGTCAACTCGAAGGGCAGCTCGCTTCCGTCTGGAAACACCATTACTGCACTCGTCTCAGCCTCAAACGGGCCGTCGATGCGGACGTCCGCAACGCCGTCGTTCCACTCGGACCACGCACGCGCGTCGGCCAGAACCGCGAACACCTCCGCCGGCGTCGCGTCGCACTCGCCAGTGATCTCTCGTACCCACATCTTGAACTCCAATCAAACGGTATGCGCACATACTATCTCGCAAACCGTCACCGAAGTCCACTACTCAATCGTCGTCAACAACCTCATGGCCAGCAACAGCTAGTTGGTAGCTGTTCAGGTCGGCAGTCAGGCGGAGCCCCGAGCAACGGCCTCTTTGGATGCGGCCAGCGTGGAATCTGCGACGTTCACCTGCAACGTGGGCTCCAGTGCGGGGGCGTCCTCCCGCTGTGATATCTCGTGCGCATACGTTTCAACCGCAAACTTTGGTGTCACCCAATAGCTGGAATGATCGCGCTCGCGCTCCTGGACGCCCGGAACGCCGAGCAGGGTGGTGATCAGTTCGCCTAGTTCGTCGTGCGCTTCGACAAGACGCGCGGGATCCGAATAGCTAGCGAACCAGCTGAAACCGGATACCTGGCCTTCGTGGATATTCACGGTCACCGGCGTGATCTGACTGTCGGCGGGAGGATCTGTCGGTCTCCCCTCGGGTGCGCTCCTGAGCCAGCCATCAACCTCATTTACGAGAGTCGGCCAGGCGGAACGAAGCAGGAACTCCACACGTCCTCGCGAGAGGGCTGTAGTCAGCGATGACATCTCATTCCTTTCGGTTCACATCGAGACCCACTATGGCGTCGAGACGCCGTATGTGGGTCTCGATGATGGAATCAGCAGTCGGCCGGGACCGCTACCTGACTCAGGGTCTCGCCCTGCGGGCTGTGCGTATCCTCGGTTTTTGCCACGCGGCATCCTTGATTGTCTTGTACCAACATCAGGAGCGACCAGCGCCCAGGAATGTTGCTTCCCTGGCAGTGATAGTCCATGAAGCGGGTGTTCGGGTAAGGCTGGGCACGGAGGAGGTAGACGCCCCGATTCGTACAAGTCTCCTTCGTCTTGTAGTTGTCTCCGTATCCGAGCCAGGTGTCGGCGGAAGCACTTGGCGCGACCCCAAGGGTCAAGACGGCAGCGATCAGTGCGACGAGAGTCGTCTGTCGAACACGCTTTGTCTTCATTTTTCTCTCCTTCGACTATCTTGCGACCTTCTGGTAGGTCTGTTTTCCGGCATCGTATAGTTGGCCAAGATCGGTGTCTGTAGGCCGAATGGAGGACACAGTCTGCAGGAGTCTGTCCGCTGATCACGCGCGTGCCGCTCGGCCTCCCCCGCGGAAGTATCGCTGGCTCCGCCGCCGATTACGAGGCGACGATGACCGGACTACACCCGCGGCCTGTCGACGCTTCGAGGAGGGGGCCTATCCACCCTTCGGGGTGGCGGCCTCTCGGCCCTCAGCGGTGGTGGGCTGTCAACGCTACGTGGCGGCGGCCTCTGGGAGGGTCCGGACGACGAGCCGTACATGAGCAATGTCCCGCCGTGGCCATCTATGTTTAGGAGCTCCGCAAGTGCGGCTTGAGCTACTACGCCGACCTTGTTTCAGAGGGCCGCGGACTTCGCTAGCCACCCAGGGGATCCGACGCGCTAGAGCTCGCGCGCCACGCGGAGCCGTACCCCGCGAGGCAGATTGCGGCCTCGCTCCAGCCGCCGTAAGCATCACCCCTGTGGTCGTGCCGGAAACGATCGTTTACGGGGCGGCATCTATCACCGCCGAGTTACCAACACGATGTTGACAACATGACGTTGATACTGCGAGGGTTGCCGCATGACTCCCATTCGAGATAGTTTCAGTGAGTTGAGCGTGGTGGAGTCCGCGCGGCGACGTCTGTGCGAGTCCGGTGCCGACCGGCTGCCCGTGCCCCCTTGGCTCCCGTCGGGGGCCGTACCGGACGATGTGACCCTGCTGCGTTTTGCTATGTGGCGGGCGAACGCCGCGGTTGGTGAGGCCTCTCACGACGATCTTCGTGCTGCGCTGGCATTGGTGGAGTCGGCACGAGCTGGCCTCGATTCTCTCGAAGCCGGTTTGATGCTGATCGCGAGGGCAGAGGGGTTGACCTGGCCAGACATTGCCCAGCAGCTCGGAGTGAAGTCACCGCAGGCAGCACAACAGCGCTTTCAGAGGGTGTCGACTCGCACCCAGACCGGCGATGCCGCGGAGGGATCGGAGTGACGGCTGAACGATCTGATATGACGTGGCGGTCCAGTGACGAGCTGCTGGTGCTTCACGCGGTCCGCCTCGCCGGGTTCGCGGACACCACGGCGGTCGCAGACCGCCTCGACCTGCGAGCCAGCATTGTCGGTGAAACGCTCCGCATCCTTGACGCGCGGCACCTCGTCGAGCGCATGACGTTCGCCGACTCAGGCGGTTGGATCCTCATGGAGGCTGGAAAGAGGCGAGATGGCGAATTGCTACAGGAGGAACTCGAGGTGGCCGGCGCGCGCCCGATTCTCCAAGCCACGGTCGATGACTTCGAGAGCGGCGTAAACCCCCGTCTCGTGCAGGCGGTGACCGAATGGCAGCTTCATTCTTCCGGTGACCGTACGAACCGAAGCGTAGAGGTCCTGCGAGAGCTGACCGACCTAGCCGATGCTCTCGGCAGCCTCATGGCGGAACTAGACGCACGCCTTCCGCGATTCAGCCGATACCAGCGGCAGTTCTCGACGGCGTTGGAAAAGGCTCGTGCGGGTGATCACCAGTGGGTGGCCGGCGTGGGCCGGCTCTCTTGCCACATCGTGTGGGCAGAGCTCCACGAGGACCTACTGTCCAGTCTGGGCCGCGACCGGTCCGCAGAACTGCATCAAGGGGGCCGGTGATGGCTGCTCGAACCATCTACTTCGTGCGCCACGGGGCGGCTGACGCCTGGGGCCAGTTGACCGAGGAGGGCCGGGAGCAGTCTCGATTGATAGGGCAGCGACTCGCACGGCTGCCCATCGACGTCGTGTGGCATTCCCCGCTGCCACGCGCGGTCGAGAGTGCCCAGATCATCGCTAACGAGATGCCGCGAGTTTTCGTCGACGAGGCTGCCGAAGTCGTCGACCACGTTCCGTTTGTCCCCGACCGTCAAGACCTCTCCCCTTCGTGGGCGGGTTTCTTCGATGGTTACGACCGCAGCGAAGCCGATGCCGGCCGCCGGACCGCGGACAGCTTGGCGGCACGGTTCGGCAGACCAAACGCTCGCGCTCAGCGCCCGACCCACGAAGTAGTCGTGACTCACGCGTACCCGATCGCCTGGATGATCCGCGAAGCACTCGACGCCCCACCCGCCCGATGGATGTCGCTAGCCGGTGTCGCAAACACCGGACTGACGGTGATTGAGCACACCGACGGGGAACCCCCGGGCGTGGTGATGGTCAATGACATGTCGCACCTGCCCGAGCAGCTGCGGTGGACAGGCTTCGCTGGCGGGAGGCCGCTATGAACATCGTGGATCTCATCGATGCCGAGCACTCGACAGTCGGCGGCAAAGCCGCTCCCTTAGCGGAACTGGCACGGGCCGGCTTCGACGTCCCCAGCGGTTTCGTGGTGCCAGCGACTACTTACCAAGCCGCCGCGACGGCGCTCGGCCTCACCGAACTTTCCAACGATCACGCCGACGAGGCTCGATCACGAATCCTGAGCTCGCGCCTCCCCGACGGCGTTACCGATGACGTCTCTCGAGCGCTTAAGCGCATCACGGAGGGTGCGTCCACGGACTACGTGGCCGTGCGTTCATCCTCAATAGCGGAAGACAGCGACGACGCCTCTGCCGCGGGACAGCATGACAGTGTCCTCGCGCTGCGCGGGACCGAGCAGGTGTGCCAGGCGATCCTCACCTGCTGGGCCTCGCTCTGGACCGAGCGCGCTGTCGCATACCAAGCTCGTCAAGCCTCGCAGGCTGCGCTCGGCATGGCTGTGATCGTTCAACGATTCGTGGATGCCAACGTTTCCGGGGTCATGTTCACTGGTGCTACGACCGCCATCGAAGCCACATGGGGCATCGGAGAACGACTCGTCTCCGGCCACATCACCCCGGATTCTTGGCGCATTACAGACTCCGGCATCGTTGAGCGCCGACGAGGATCCAAGACCGAGCGAACCGACCGTCGCGATGGGCAACTCGTCACCCGACACACGGCCTCGACAGAGCAAGAAGAACTGTGCCTCACAGACCGCGACGTCCTACGCTTGCGCGCTCTCGGGGAGGAGGTCTCCAGTACATTGGGCGGTCCCAGAGACATCGAGTGGGCGATCGGAGACGACACGATATGGGTCCTCCAAGCCCGCCCCATCACCGCGCTCGTCCCTGACTCTCCAGCCCCGGCCCTGGCCTCGACGGCTGACGGCTGCATCACCACCACTGGAAAGCCAGCCAGCCCAGGGATAGCCACCGGTCCTGTCCGCCTGGTTCGCGGACCGGCCGACTTCCCGAAGGTCAAACGGGGGGACGTCCTGGTCTGCCAGCACACCGACCCTGCATGGACACCACTATTCACGATCGCCTCAGCAGTGGTGACCGAAACAGGTGGAGTGCTCTCCCACGCTGCGATCGTCGCAAGAGAAGTGGGCATACCCGCTGTACTCGCAATCCCACGAGCGACCGAGCTCCTCACCCCATCGTCCACAGTGACCGTCAATGGCAACACTGGGCACATCGTCGTGGAGCAGTAACCCCATCGACAGACCGAGAACCTCTCTGCGACACCTGCCGGAAACCCCTGCCGTTCGCTGGTTATGACGAACGTTTGCGGCAGGCCTCCTAAGCCTTAGTTCTGGACAGCGCGGAAAACAATCGTTCTCGGTGGGCGGGGCTTTGAGCCCTCGGACGTGTTGCCAGAAACGATGCGCGGAACTAGCATTCGGCAGACGTTAGGCGGTCGCTGGTGGTCAGCTGTGTGACGCGACGCGTAGTGAGGTGCGAGTGGCCGTAATGATGCCGGCCAGTGCTCGCCTGGCGGATTCGAGTTCTGCAACTTGCGCACTGATGCGCGCGTGTTCGCGTTCGAACTCAGACAAGAGGTCCTCGCATGCAGGCACGAGGAAGTCTCCGTCATCCACCATGCACGGCAGCAGTTCGCTTGCGAGCTCCGTGCTGATGCCCGCGGCAAGCATGAATCGAATCCGTCGCACCCGCTCGATGTCTTCAGGACCGTATGAGCGGTAGCGGTTCGATTGGCGCTGCGGCTGCAGGAGTCCTTGCTCCTCGTAGTAGCGCAACGCGCGGGTACTGACGCCCGACGCTCTGCTGAGCTCACTGATTCGCATCTCCGCAGCTCCTCGGCTTGACATTGACGTAAACGTGAATGTTTATGGTAAGCCCATGACCACTCAACACGACCATCACGTATCACCTCAGACTGTTTCTGTCGTCGGGCTCGGCCCGATGGGGAGGGCACTCGCGCGGGCGTTCCTCCTCGACGGGCAGGTGGTGAAGGTCTGGAATCGGACGCCCGAGAAAGCCGCCGACGTGGTGGCTGCTGGCGCTTCCCTCGCACCCTCCCTTGCGGACGCGTTTCGCACCAGCAGTCTCGTCGTGGTGTGCGTTGTCGACGACGACACAGTTTCGGAGATCGTTGGCACCCTTGACCTGCCTTGGCTGGATGCGTCACCCGTCGTGCTCAACCTCACGGCAGACAGCCCCGCCAGAACGAGAATGTTGGCTACGCAGATGGGCTCCCTGGGCCTGACCTACCTCGATGGCGCCATCATGACGCCAGCAGCCACGATCGGAACCGACGCCGCGCGAGTGCTGGTCGCCGGCCCCCAGGACGTGTGGGAGTCGCGCGAGTCAGGATTGCGGGCCCTTGGCGAGATCTTCTACCTCGGGCCTGACATCGCTTCAGCCGCCACCTACGACGTTGCGCTGCTTTCACTGTTCTGGACATCATTCGCTGGCATCGCCCAAGCCCTGGCTCTCGTCCAAACCGAAGGCATCGACAGTGAGACGTTCACCCCGCACGCGATCGCGACGAGTCAACTCACTGTCGATCTTCTCCCGACACTCGCCCGCGATGCCGCGGAGCGCAGGTTCGCCGGCGCCGAGACAGCATCCGTTGACTCCCTCCAGGCAAGCATCTCCCACCTCCGCGCGGCGTTCCAGGACGCTCGCGTGTCCACGACGGTGCTGGACGCAATTGCAACGATCGTCGCTAAGGCAGTCGACGACGGGCGAGGCTCGAGCGCGCCCGTCGTTCTCTCAGAAACCCTCGCGGCCAGCAACGCCTCGCAGCGGGTACCGCGATGACGCACACCCTCACTGACGGGGTTCTCCCGCGGGGTCGCCTGTTGCGGTGCGACTCATCATTCGTTCAACCAGCGAAGGAGGCTATCGACGTGCCGGGCCGCGATGGTTCGCGCCTGCCCGCGTGAAAGCCGGCCAGGCTCTGTGAGAACGGTGACGGAGAGTCCGTCGAGAAGCGCGAGCATCTCCAGAGCTGCACCCTCGATCGCCTCAGTTGCTGCTGAGGGTGCCGCGGCGGCAAAGAGTGTGGCGAGGCCGTCTCGCGTTGACGACCAGAGCTGCTGATACTTCGCACTGACCTCAGCATCGGTGATCGAATGCGCAGCGAACGCAAGCCAGACCCTACCGACGACGCTGGAGGGGGCGGACGGGATGAGGAGGTCGACGACGTTGCGCAGGCGCTCGTCAGCAGTTGTGGCCGTCATGGCTTCGGCATAGGCGTCGACGGCAATCGGACGGATCGTCTCCATCGCCGCCAGCAGCATTGCCGACTTGGTGGGGAAATGGTGTTGGACGGTGCCGATGGCAACGCCTGCGGCGGTGGCGACCGTGCGCACGCTCAGCCCGCCCGTGCCCTTGGCTGCGATGACCCCGACCAGGTGCTTCAAGATCAGCTCTCGTGACATCGTCCGAGCCTATCGACGTCGAACAATCGACCTATAGGACCGCCAAGCCGAAGACGCAACCCGTCCCGCGAGCGCGGTTGGCTCTGGTCGCTCATCACGCACCGGTCGTGAGCTGACTACCGCAACGCACAGTACAAGCACTCCGAGACCGAGGATCCCGAACTGCACCGTTTCCAGGCCCATGGCGAGCAACAGCGATAGTCCGCTTTCGCCCTCGATCTCGGACGGCACCAGGCGCAGTGCCGTCGAGACGATGACCGCGACCGCGCCGGCTGCGAGCAGCGGAACCCAGCCCCGAGATACATGGCGCCCCATGCACCCCGCCACGATGAGCAGAACGAGTCCAATCGCCAGCAGCGACAGCCTCAGGAGTCCCCAGTCTTCGACTCGGTGCGTCATTCCCTCAACACCGCCTCCGCCGAAGAAAATCGCCCGAGATCCGACCAATCCGACAACAGACGCCGCACCAGCAGCAACGCAACCCACGAGCCCAATGGCGACTGGGCCGGGCGCACGCCGCCGATACAGAATCAAGATCACCGCACCTACGACAGGCGCGAGCAGGCCTAACAGTTCCACAACCTTCATCATGCCTCCAGTCATACGTTCGTATGGCGAAAACCATACGCTCGTATATCACCTGCGTCAACCAAACGATCGCGCCGTCGGGCCCGCACCGCTGACAACCGCAGAAGGTACGGAGGGGCGGCGATTGGGTGGCTGGAATTGCGTGGCCGTGAGCTGGCGACGGATGACCCGTCGATAGGATTGCCGCGAGTGGAGGATCATGACTGAGAAGAACGTGGGCATTCTTGGCGACTGGTTGAAGAAGCCGATCACGTGGGTGGTGATAGTGATCGCTGGGCTTCTTTTCGTGTTGCAGCAGATGTTCGCGCCCGGGCTGCTCGGGGGCTCTGATCGAGCAGACCGGACTGGCCAGGAAATGCAGGTCGATCGGGCGCCGGGCGTTGAAGTGCCACACGGCGACGAGGTCACTGTGATCTACTCGGTGGAGAATCGCACTGATGAAGCGGTCGAGATTTCTTCGGCCGAGATCACGTACGTGCGCGTCGAGGGCGGCGGGCCGGAGTGCACAGGCGCGAGTCGCGCCGGCGTGCAAGCCAAGCTCGAAAACCACCTCGTCGGCACGCGAATCGAACGCCGAGGCGTGTACGACTTCGACGTGATCTTCACCGGTCGAGACCGGCCGGTCCCTGACTGTCTCGGGGCCACGATCCAGGCAGATGTCGAAATCCGGGTCGTTGCGTACCAATGAGGTGAGGCGGTAGACCGGCTGTTAGGCTCCTGCGCTTCACAGTTGGTGCGCGAGCTAACGATCGCGACGCACGGCGGAGTGCGGCCTCCCGCGTGTCGACGGAGTGGCAGGCATCTGACGCTCGAGCAGCGTGAGGAAGTCACGCGCGGGATCGCGGCTGGCCTGTCGAGCAGGGTAATCGCCGGTTCGATCGGGTGGGCGCCGTCGACGGTCTCGAGGGAGATCGCCCTCAATGGTGAATGCGCCGGGTACCGTGCCGCATCTGCGGATCGAGTTGCGTGGGAGCGGGCCGGGCGGCCGAAGGCATCGCGCCTCGAGTCTCGCCCAGAGCTGTCGCGGATCGTGCGGGAACGGCTGGCGCTGGATTGGTCGCCGGAGCAGATCGCCCACTGGCTGCGGGGCGCACATCCGCACGATCCGCTGCTGCGCATCTCGCACGAGACGATCTACCGCTCGATCTCCCTCGCTGACCGCCGCGAGCTAGGACCTGGGTCTGCGAAGCATCTGCGCTCGGGACGATCGGTGCGGCGTGCGAGGTGCCACAGCGCGCACATGAGCTTGAGGTGCTGCGCAACATGGTCTCGATCCGCGACCGGCCGACCGGCGTGACCGAGCGCACCGAGATCGGCCACTGGGAGGGCGATCTCGTCATGGGAGCACGCCCCTCCGTCGTCGCGACACTCGTCGAACGCTCGACCCGCTACGTCCGAGTCGTGCCATTGACTGACGGCTACAAGGCGGCCGCGGGGCGTTCGGCGATCGCCGCGGATCTCGCGCTCTTGCCGCCGGCTCTGCGGAAGACGCTCACGTGGGACCGTGGGCGGGAGATGGCCGAGCATCAGCAGATCTCGACAGACCCTGGGCCTGGACGTGTACTTCTGCGATCCACGCTCACCACGCGTACCGCGGCAGCGCGGCAGCGACGAGAACGAACTGGCTCCTGCGGCGGTACCTCGCAAAGGGGCCGACATGCGGCGG
This sequence comes from Microbacterium sp. A8/3-1, assembly GCF_040267695.1. NCBI lineage: Bacteria > Bacillati > Actinomycetota > Actinomycetes > Micrococcales > Microbacteriaceae > Microbacterium > Microbacterium sp. A8/3-1. The sequence goes on from NZ_CP158357.1 coordinate 2,201,513, forward strand.
TTCTCCCAGATCGACCTCGCGGGGATCGCAGACCGCATCAACACACGCCCACGTCGCGTGCTCGGATGGGCAAGCGTGTCCGAGGCGTTCCTGACCCACCTCCAGGGCGAGCCGTCACCACCGGCTCGCAGCCCCCTCGCTGGCGTCTGATCAGCCGTTCGGTGCGATCACGCAGACGACTCCTTCGCAGCGGTCTCGGCGACTCCCGCGGGACTCTTCCTGCCGGGCGGATGGCTCGGGCGCGACCTTCATTGGTCGGTGGCCAGCTTCACACCGAAGCCGATCAGGGCGACACCGCTGACCGCATCCATGAGGCGGCGCACGAGCGGCTTGAGGAGGAACTCGCGAACGGTTCCCGCGAGGACTGCAAGCATGAGCAGCCAGGCGGTGCCGATGAGCGGCAGCATCCATGCGTGGAACAGCCAGGTCTCGAGCGGTGCGCCGGCGGCGACGAACTGCGGTAGCAGCGAGAGGTAGAACACGAGCATCTTCGGGTTGGTCGCATTGCAGAGGAATCCCTGCGCGAATCCGCGAGCCCACCGCCGTTCAGTAGGTCGGTCCGAGACGATCTTGGGCAGATCGCGTCGAACCGCCGCCCACAGCGCTTGCACGCCGAGCACGAGCAGCACGGCGACACCCACCCAACGCAAGGCTTCGAAGAGCCACTGCGACTGCACGATCAGAGCGCCAACGCCGATCGCCACCAGGAGACCCTGAAGCATCGACGCCACACCGATGCCAGCCGCGGTTGCGGCGCCGACGCGGCGACCGCCTGCCACGGTGTTGCGCAGCACCATCAAGAGGTCAACTCCCGGTGCCAGGACTACCAGCACCACAACCACGAGGAATTCCCAGCTCATCAGTCGTCCCTTCCCCGTTCAGTCTCGCGCTTCCGCTCGGTGGACGGATACCAAGCCGTGGACCAATCGTTCGAGCGCAGCGTCTGCTCGTTTTCAGGTCGCGGCCAAAGCCACGGCGCGCCTTCGCCGCCAGTTCGAAGCTCGCTTGCGTTCGCTGGCGTCTGATCAGCGGTCGGCGGAGTCCTACGCTCGAATGTGACGGGTGGTGCGTTGATCGGTTGAGACCGTCATCATTTCCGGATCGACCGACCGGGCATCCGCCCATATTTCGCACCAAGTGCGACATCTATTGCCGCGAATAACGCCACGTCTACCGCCGCGATTCACAACCCGGAGCACGATGATGCAGCCGCGACCCGGCAGGTGTCTTAGAAAGCTGTAGATAATCGAGACGCGGGCGCCTGGCGGACTGTCGACCCGGCCAGGCCTCAGGGGCCTGCTCTTTAACATGGCCGTATGGATCACGATGAAAGCTTCCGGCTTCACGGGCGTTGGCTTTCCCGCACGGTGGCGGACGTCGTCGAGCTCTTCCGAGGCTATTCCGGTCAGTGGTGGATCGCTGGCGGGTGGGCAATCGAAGCGTTCACTAACATCGCGCGCCCTCATAGCGACATAGATCCGAGCATCCCTCGCTCGGACACGAGTCTGTTTCGAGCGCACTTTCATGAGCGCTACGACATCTGGGTCGCTGACCAGGGTTCACTGCGCCCGCTCGAGGGCCTGAGCGGCGGCGTCCCGCTGAGCTGCAACAATCTCTGGTTGCGCGCTAGTCAGTCAAAGCTGTGGGAATACGACCTTCTTCTTATGGACGCGGGCCCCGCCGGTTGGTTCTATAAGCGGGATCCTCGGGTCCGACTACCCTTCGATCAGATCCTCTGGACGAAGGATGGAGTCCGCTACCTCCGACCCGAAGTCCAGCTTCTATTCAAGGCGCCCGGGCTTCGTCGACAGGATCAGCTCGATTTCGATGCGGCACTTCCCCTCCTCGATGCGCCAGCCCGACATTGGCTCCGAACTGCGCTCCAGACAGCCCACCCGGAACACCCCTGGGCGAACGCACTCAGCTGATCGGCGATCGCTGAAGCGGACGATGACACCGCGTAGCCTGTTCTCGGATCCTGCGTTCGCAAGGCATTGGGCCCTGCTTGGCACCGCTCATGTCTCCGCGGGCCACGCACACCCAACGCCGAGAGCGGTCATCACTGCTCAGTCCTGCGATTCTGCGAGTCTCAAGTGGTAGCGGGTGTACGAGGGGAAGTGCTGGCTGACGGAGAAACCAAGACGTTCTAGAACAGCGATGCTGGGCAAGTTCCCCAGCGTCACTCCCGCGAAGATGTCGGTCGCGCCGTGTGATCTGCGCGCATGCTGGATGAGGGATCGCATCGCCTCGGTTGCAATCCCTCGACCCGTCACTGACTCTGCGAGCCAGTAGCCACACCCGAACCTCGGCGGATCGACCGGGACAAGGCTCACGATTCCGACGATCGACCCCGAGAGTTCCACACCATAGGTGAAGTCGCGGATGCCGTCGCGTTCCAGCATCTCAGCTACGCCGGCCTCATCGAGGGCGACCAGGTCGAGATAATCCCCGTTGCGGGTGAGGTGTTTCCGATTGGTCGCGACCACGTCTCGGAGTAGCCCCGCGTCCGCTGCGCTCAAAGGAACCAGTCGTACAGAGGGAATCGCCGTTGATATCGCGCTCACGGTTTCAACACTACGGGCCGGGGGCTGTTCGCGATCGGCTGGATGCCGATCAGGCCGTGGATGCTCGGTGAAGTCGCCGCATGGCCCATACGATGCCTTACGTTTCGCTACCCGTCTCGCAGGCTGATGTCACCTACGAATATGGCCCAGACTCCGCACGCCGGGACGGGGTGCAACCCGGATCTATCGAACAGTTCTCGATCGATGCGAGCGATCAGTTTCCCGGGACGTCACGGCAGGTGTGGTTGCATCGCCCAGCCGGTCACTCGCCGTCGCAGGAAAGTGCGGTGATGTTCTTCAACGACGGCTGGTGGTACCTGGACCCCGCTGAAGATGTACGCGCGGGGATAGTCCTCGACAACCTCGCTGCCGCACGCGAACTGCCGCAGATGGTTGGTGTGTTCGTCGACCCAGGGGTCCTCGACGTCGACGGCGTTCCCACCAAGCACCGTAACGCCGAGTATGACGCGTTCGACGGACGGTACGCAACATTCCTTCTCGAAGAGGTCCTCCCGCGGGTCGAGCAGCGATGCGCCGTCTCTGCCGACCCGCGGATGCGCGGAATCTGCGGCGGCAGCAGCGGCGGAAACGCAGCACTGACCGCGGCATGGACGCGACCCGACGGCATCGGGCGGGTGATCGCTCTGAACGCGAGCTTCGCACAGATGCCCGGAGGCAATCCCTTTCCCACACTCATCGCGAGCGAACCGCGAAAGTCCCTGCGCGTGCTGCTTCACGCCGCCCATCGTGACCTGAACTGGAACTCGGCCGACGACAACTGGTTCGCCGAGAACCTCGAGACGGCGGCAGCTCTCGCTCGAGCAGGCTACGACTTCAGACTCGTAACCGGCGACGGAGGGCACAGCCCGAACCACGGAGGCGTTCTCCTACCCGACGCTCTGCGGTGGCTCTGGTCCGAAACGTCGTAGGGAGATGGAACCTCGCTAAAGGCGACCTCCGGCGTGCTTGCGTCCAAACTTCCCGCGTAGTCATGAGCGCACCACGCTCGCTGAGTTCCGCGTCGCGTGAAGGCGGTCCGCTACGAGTGACGATCGATCTGTTTTGTGAACATCAGGGTCGCGTCGTCATCTAGGGGCACGGTCTCGCCGGTGGGCACCGGTTGGTTTGCGTACATCAAGCCGCGCCCGTCAGGAAGGTAGCCGCGGCGTACGTAGATCCGCTGTGCTGCTCCGTAGTCCACGTACAAACCGACGCCGAGCCCGAGAACGGGCGAGCGCTGCCCCGCCACCTGCTCGATGTGATCCAGCAGGCTAGCCGCGATGCCAGATCTGCGGAAGCGCGGGAGCACATTGAGGTCGGAAACCTCAGGTATGCCATCTTCGGCGAACGGCGGGTACGCAGACCTCCACACCAGAGTCACATACCCGGCTACTGCCCCGTCGACCTCCGCGAGCAAGAAATGGCGTGACATCGCGGCGTGCTCTTGAACGTATCTCTCAAAAAGCGCGACAGGCTTGTCCCAGCCGACCTCTGCGAACGCCTCATGCAATTTCGCCGGGTCGCCCGAGCCGCACAGGCGGATCAGGACTCGTCTACTCACGCCTCGCAGTCTCGCACCTCCACCCGCCGCGGTTCAAGGTCATCAGGTCGACTCGCTCGTGTGATCATCCGACCCGAAGTCACCGGCGTTTTCCAGCGCACAGATTATGTTCCCCAGCCAGGGGCCGGTAGCTCCCACTCGTGCGTCATCGCAAAGATGCTTCTAAGCGGCGAACGGTCGGCCCGGAGGTGCGGACCCGGCACCCGAACGAGCATTGCTTCTCCGCCACCCGGCCTCGCCGTCAGCGCGCCCAGAAGTCCTCAGGATTGCGCCCCGGATGGAAGCCGAAGGATTCCACCATCGCCATGGCTTCCGGAAAGTTCGCCGCAAGTGACCCGGCTTCGTGGGCGTCACTACCGAACGAGACGTCGCGGCCTCCCTCCTCTGCCCACCACTGCGGAATCCAGGGCCAAAGACGACGGGTGTTCATCTCCAGCGCCCTGCCCGAAGTCGCGATGGGACGCATCGCTTCACGGAACCCCTCTTCAAACCGGCGCGGATCGAACGGCCCTGCTGTCACCACCGGCCAGGACCGGACTGCGTAGTCGATGTGAGTGAAAACGGAAAACGAATCCGATCCTTTCACCATCTTTGGGATCTCTTCGAGGTATGCCCACATCACCGCGTCGGCCGAACTGTGCCGATACAGCGTCGTCGGTTCCGTCCGGTCTCCGCCAGAGAACGGGAGCATGTGAAGAGAACCATTCACGCGATCGATCAGGCCGCTCCGCAACAACGAAGCGGCCTGATCGTCCCACAGATGTGGTTGCCCGAACTCGACCCCTGTCAGGATCCGGAGCTCAGGGTGTGTATGCCTGCACCGATCGATAGCGGCCAAGTAGCCATCGATGTCGAACGGAGGGAGCCGGACATACCCGTCGCCATCGACGTATCTCTGCCCATGATGTCCGATATCCCCGGTCTCGACCTTCCACGAATCATCGAGATCGAGATGCTCAGTGAACACGACCGCTGGAAGTCCAATGTGGACCGCCCGCTCACAGATCCGATCCATTGCTCCGACCGACGACGGGTCCGACCCGGCATCCCACGACCACTCGCTATGAACATGAGAATCTGCCGTCAGAGTCATACCGCACAACCTACGCGCCATCGCGTGGGCCCCGCATGGTCTGCGCCCGACTCAAGAGGCGAGGAGTCGGGCATCCACTCTTTCGTCGGCCGGATGAAGCAACGCTGAGTCACGGTACGACGCCCGCTGGCAACGACGTGGGGTGACAATCAGCGCAACGACGAACCCAACCCCGGGTCCGCCGCTGCTTAGTATTCCAGGAGATGACCAACCACTTTTCCGATGATGCCGAGTTGCCGCGCTGATGCCTCGCGCCAGGGCGCAGTGGTCTCCTCGAGGCCGTGATCGGCGTCCTTGACTGTGACAAGTCGTGCGCCGGTGTTGCCGACGAGGTCGGGCCGCCATGCTGGATCGGCCGTACCTCCCACCCCGAGGTGCGCTCCTGCGGAAACGTTCGCCAGCGCGTCCGCGACTACTGGGTCGGTGAGGATGGGCGTGAGCCAGGCTGCGCGCACGTCGCGGTGCGCGAAGTAGGGGAGACCGAAGGTGCCGAACGATTTCGCGAGCACGACCTGCGGGGCCTTCGGCAAGACCTCGTCTGCGCGAGCCAGAGCCTCCTCGACGAACCCCTGCACGTCCCTGAAGGTGGTTTCATCGATATCGCTGTGCCAATCGATGCCCCAGACATCCCAGCCGGCCTGGGTGAGAGCGCGAAGCGGCCAGTAAAGCAATGGTGCTTGAGCGGTGTACCCGGCCCCCGGGAGCACAAGGGCCACTCCGTGCGCGTCGGTATTCGTCACGCTCAGGCGATGAATGCTGACCATCATCCGAGGCTAGCCAATCCACGCCACGCTCGGTAGATCTGCTCGGACATCACGGACAACTTCATCGCAGCTGAGGCCCTCACCCTCGCCATCGACGCTGCCGCCACTGAGCGATCACACAATGCCGCCACGGAGCTATCAACTCCACAAGTCATGAGACACGACTCGCCGAACTGAGCGAGGAAAGTGCCGACTGACTCATGAACGGTCGTATGTGAGGACCTGTGGTGTGGCCGAATCGGAAGCGTGCTCTCATCGCATACTCCAGCTGGTGGGGTTTGGGTCCGCCGCGTGGTGTTCTCGTCAGGCCATTCGGGCTGCTCGTGCGGTTGTTGTTCCTGATGCGAGGGTGGTGAGCAGCGCGATTCCCCCGGCAACTAGTGCGACCGCGAGCAGCGGGATGCCTTGGAATGCGGCGGTCGCTGATCCGGTTTTCAGGATCGCGAAGGGGATGACGACGGCGATCGACCCGATGAGGCCGGCGACGATGGCGATGATGGTGGCGATTGTCGTCTCGGCGACGAGCATGCGTGTTGATTGGCCGATGGTCGCGCCCACGGACGACATCACGGACAGTTCTCCCTGGCGCTGGCGGATTGAGGCGACCAGGTTGTTGATCAGCGCGATCGACATGAATGCTGCAATGAGGAAAACGACGAGGTAGTTGATGGTTGCCATCAACTGTCCGATTCCTGAGCCGGATGCCGCTGCTTGGTTCTCGATCGCTTGCATGCTGAGGGTTCCTGCCGCGACCCCGATGAACAGGATCAGGAAGGTGACGGCCGGTCGGATTCGGGCGGGTGCGATGCGGAGGTTGGTGGCGGCGAGGCGGGCGCTGGGCCCGCCGAACTTCCGGAGAACGACGATGAGAGTGCGGTCTGCGAGGTGGAGGAGTTCTGGGGCGAAGAGAGCGGCGCCGATTGCCACGAGCACGCATCCCGGTCCGGTGGCGGCGGTGGCGTAGACGGAGTCCGGGTCCATCGCGAGTGCGGTCATTGATGATCCGAGTCCCACGGCGAGAAGGACGGCGGCCGTGATTCGGCGCGGACGAGCGGCGCGCGCCCGCTTCACGGCGGACGGCTCACCGACCGGGCTGCGTCCCGCCGCCTCACGGCTGCCGACGAACGCACCGACCGTTGCAGCGATGATCACGATCACGCCGGCAACGACAGGGAAGAGCACGCCGGGGGCGAGAGGCGCGGTCCCGGAGATCACCCCGGTGGATGCGGTCATCGCGACGATACCCGCACCGAGACCGTAGCCGAGGAGCACGCCTGGAATGGTGGCCACGGCCGATACCACCAGAGTCTCGACGGCGACCATGCGTCGTACCTGTCCGGGGGTGGCGCCGATGAGGCGGAGTCCGCGGATCTCATCGGTGCGTCCGCCGAGGGCGACACCGACGGTGGAGATGACGGCGAAGACAACGATGCCGAGGATCCAGCTGCCGAGGATCGCGGGGAACTGGACGAGGAATGCGCGATCGTCATCTGGGGTGCTCGGAGCGAGACCGGTGGCCATCACCCCTGCCATCCCGGAGAGGAGTATCACCCCGACGAGCACGACGAGCGCGGTCGGGACCACACCTGCACGATGGCGTGCGATCGACAACAAAGCGAGCCGAATCATGATGCCGCCTTCGCCTGGGTGGCGCTCTCTGCCTGGTCGAGCAGTGTGGTCATGCGCACGGCGACGTCGCGGCTGGTTGGGTCTGAGAGGCGATCGACCACTCGTCCGTCGGCCAGAAAGAGCACCTCGTCGGCGTAGGCGGCGGCAGCGGGGTCGTGGGTGACCATGATGATCGTCTGGCCGGCATCGGCGAGCTCACGAAGAAGCACGAGCACTTCGCGGGCACTCCGGAGGTCCAGTGCACCCGTCGGCTCGTCGGCGAAGACGACCGCCGGCTGGGCGATCAGCGCCCGGGCGATGGCCACGCGTTGCTGCTGGCCACCGGAAAGTTGCGGCGGTCGATGCGACGCACGCTCCGCAAGACCCACCCGCGCGATCAGTCGCTCCGTCGCAGCCCCGTCGGGTCGGCGGCCCTCCAACCGCAGAGGAAGCTCAATGTTCTCCGTGACCGTCAGCGCCGGAAGCAGATTGAAGGACTGGAACACAAACCCGAGAGCGACACGTCGCAACCGAGCCAAGCTCTTCTCATCGAGTGCCGTCACATCCATGTCCGCGAGTCGCACCGACCCCGATGTCGGCTTCTGCAGCCCCGCCGCGCAGTGCATCAGCGTCGTCTTTCCCGACCCCGACGGACCCATGATCGCGGTGAAACTCCCTTTCGCAATCGTCAGATCGACGCTGCGCAGCGCATGAATCGGCGCGCCGCCGCTCTCGTAGACGCAACTCAGGGCAGTCGTCCTGAGCGCCACCGTGTCTTGGGTCACTGATTCCACAACATCCTCCAGATTAAAACGTATGTTTGAAACGAACGTTTAGATTACTGATGGCTACACTAGCTGTCATGGGACACAGAGACAACCTCCTCGTCGCCGCACGCCGCTGCCTACTCGACCGGGGCTACGCGGCAACGACGGTGCGCGACCTCGTCGAGGAGAGCGGAGCGAACCAGGCATCGATCAACTACCACTTCGGATCGAAAGATCGGCTCCTGAACCAGGCCCTGTTCGACCTCAACCGCGAGTGGGGTGTGCGACTTTTCGAAGCCCTCGGCGTGGATCCAGGATCTGATCGACCATCAACAGTCGCCCCGGATCGACACGCCACCGAGGAGCTGTGGGATCGCGTGATCTCATCGATTCACGCGAACCAGAAGCTGTGGTTCGTCAACTTCGAATCGATCGCGTTCGTTCAACACGACCCCGAGATCCGTCAGATGAACGCGTCCGGCCAAGCCATCTCCCGAAACGTGCTTTCCCTCGCCTTCGCAGGGCTCGGCAACGACAGCGACCCAGACACCAGACGCACGGTCGGATCGCACTACTACTCATTACTCATCGGACTTGCCCTGCAAATGCTCACCGACCCCGACAACGCCCCCACCGCAAGCCAAATCCTTGAAACCGGCCGGCCGATTAGCTCCCCAGAAGACCCTCTCGCCACTTAGGCGGGGCCGGAGGCACGCCACAATCTCTCTCCGTAGGTTGCTCCAACGCCGCTCGTGCGGGCGAAGGCAGAGTCGAGCCGGTGGTCGCAATCTCCCGCATGGTTGACGATCGTCAACAGCCGGGTGACATTTACTGTTGCGAACAGGCGGCCATTTAACGACGCAGGTCACACGCACCTGGCGGCCGGAGTCGAACGGTCCTCCGAAAACGATCGTTTCCGGTGGGTACACCACGGTTAGTTCGGTGAGGCTTGCCACAGGATTCTGGGCACCCGCGTCTTCCGGCTTCCGCCCGGTAGTCCTTGGTCTGCGAGGAGCTAGTTTGGCTGAATGGGAGTATCACGGCAGCACGGGGTAACTTTCGTCCTGGCGCTGTGGTCGGCAGGTTTTCTGGTGGGAACGGTGACGCACACAGTCGACCTCGCGCTAGGTGGGCTCAACGTGTACGCGGGTTTCCCGCCACCAGTTCGTGTGTTCTGGGTGTCGCTCACCGTGCTCGATGCGTTGGTCGTCGTGCTGCTCTGGCGGCGGTTGCGGGCAGCTGTTGTGCTTGCTGTGATGATCGTCGTCTGCGACGTCGGGATTAACACGGCTGTGCTCGTAGTGCACGGCGGCCTGTCCCCGTTCGGTCTCGTCTTGCAGATGATGTTCGGACTCCTTGTTATCGCCACGGCGCCATGGCTTTGGGGTCGGCTCAGGACTCACGGCGTGAACCCGATCGCACCGTAAACGATCATTTTCGATGACGTTGATCTTCGTGCCGTCCTGTTCCAGGACGGCTTCCGCCCTGGCGTGCGGGTGCTCGGCCCTTCTTCGAGCGCTCTGTCTCCTGGCGTGAAAAGGCATCGTCCACCCCTACTCGGCGTAGCATGAGCGCGTGGCAACGAAAATTGATCCGGCCGAAGTCGTCAAGCAGGTCACAACGCGCCTCGCCGAGCGCTATCCCGATACCAGTCATGAGACGATCGCCGCTCTCGCGGCCGAGGAACTCGAGAAGATCTCGAACAGCAAAGTCACGGACTACTTCGCCGTGCTCACCGAACGCGCGGTCCGGAAACGACTCAAGCGCTGAGCTGACTGGAGCGGAGGCCAAACTCGACGCTCTCCACTGAATACGCCTGCCGAAACCCTCCTACGGCGCACGTTTCTGGACCGCTGTTCAGCGCTGTACAAGTCACCTCGCCGTTAACGATCGTTTGTGGCGCTGCCGCTTGGAGGGACGCAGCCGACGCTGGCGCTCGAATACGCCGGTCTCGATTGCACATCGTCGCCCCGGTCGTCGGTGCCGTGATCGCCGCGGTCCTGTTCGGCCTGCTCAATCCGCACGACGCAAAGAAGATCACCAGCGCGTGATTCCTCTGTACGGGAGGCGGGAACGCGCCGAGAATCGCTCGCGTATCGACTCGGCTCGTCGGGGACTCGCGACGGATGATCAGCCCCGCTATCGCGAGTATGGCCGAATGGGCGGATACGTCCGAACGGCCCGAACCGATATACCAGTAGCCTGGGCGTGCACATCGCGGCCGCGCACGACGCTGGCTCTGCGAAGACCCGCACCGGAGGATGATCATGCACGAAGAAAACCAGACCCCTAGCCCCTCGTCGGGCTTCTCCCGCAGGACACTCGTCAAAGGCGCGGCCTGGTCCGTTCCTGTTGTTGCTGTGGCTGTCGCTACGCCGCTCGCGGCGGCATCCGTTGCTCCGCCCGCAGCCTTCTGGGCGACAGGGGCTACGGTCAGCGTCGTCAGCGGCAACGCCACGAACTACACGCTCGAGGGCAGCGACGCCGACGGAGAGCTCGCGGTGCTTCCCGTCGGGAGCACGGTGACGATCACTCCCGACGCCGGCGTGACCCTCGCCTTCGTCAGCGCCCTCGGGATCGTGGTGACCAGCAACCCGGACGGCACCATCACCGCGGTCATCGCCGCGGCCGACGTCACGAACGTCCGCATCCGGTTCCGCCCGACCGGCCCATCAGGATCGGGCTACGCGATCACGACCAATGTGCCCATCGCTCCCTTCACAGAGACGATCTCCGTCACACTGACCTGATCCCGACGCACAAGACCCCACCCGGTTCCCGGGTGGGGGTCTTTCTTGTGATGCCCGTGAAGCGAGTCCTACGGCCCTACTCGTTTCCGATGGACTTGTCGATGTTGGCGCGGACGTCGTCGATCGTGGCATCGTGCTCGTCGGGGGCGAGCTTCTTGACGAAGTCGGCTCCGGCTCCGAGGACGGTGTCGCTGACGCCCTCGGCTTTATCGCTCTTGAGGATGTCGCTGATCTGATCCTTGTTCTGCTCGAGGAAGTCTTTTCCCTTGTTGACGAGGTCGTCGATACCCATTTGCGTTTCCTTCCGTTTGCCTGGTGAGGCGGTGGTCTAGTCGTCTGCGGTGGGGGCGGCGGCGGAGGTGGCTGCGGCGGCTTCTTCTTCGTCTTCGAGAGTGCGTCGGCGCAGCACGTGGCTTTCTCTCCAGAGGAGGTATGCGCCGGTCCAGACCAACATCGCCGCAATGAGGCACAAGCAGGGGAACAGGACGATGAAGTCCAGGGCGGTGCCGATCGGTGGCGCACCGGGCATGGCGGAGCGCAACGCCGGGAAGGAGAGCAGTGTCGCGGAGAGCCAGATGACGTTGGAGAACTCGAGCTTGCGGCGCAGGATCGCGCTACCGATGATTACGACCGCCATCAGGGTGGTGAGCAGGATCGCCAGAACGTAGAACAGGACGAGGGTGACCGTGAGTGCGTCTCGGGATCCGTCGATCTGGATCGGGTAGAGGGCGTGGCCACCTTCTTCGGATGCTTCACCTCGGGTTGCGGTCAGTATCCAGGGGCGGGCGGAGTTGGAGAGTTCGAGCTCAAACGGGACGGGCCGGCCGGTGTCGGTGTTCTCGACGCTGAGCTGGAAGTCTGCGAAGGGCCGATCGAACGGGTAGTCCGAGTCACCTCGGTCCAAGGCAAGGGTGAGAGAGGTGGCGTCGACGATCGACTCGCCGGGGATGGCGACGACGGAGGTTGTCACCCCGCCGCTGCGTACCTCGATCCGAAGGTTCGCCGCAATCTCTCCTGGTTGGGTGCCCTCGAGGTCTCCGTGCGGGATGGGGAGGACGTTGGCTTGGATGACCCGATTCGTGAGGTCGACGTCCTGGGTCGACATGCGCAGCGTCACATAGGTATCGCCCGGAGCCTTGTTCTCGCCTGAGATCTTCACGGCTGTCGACGTTTGTAGAACGCCGGACAAAGCGACGACGACGTAGTAGATCACGAGGAGGACCCCGACGACGCCGAGGATGATCGGTGCAGGATTGCGCCGGGTGCGGTTCTGGGTGCGTGTGGTGCTCATGAGGAGGCTCCCGGTTCGAGCGTGGGCGGGGGTGTAGGGCTGGCTCGTCGCCGTTCGGCTTCGGCGACGCTCGCAGCAAGAGCGAGCAAAAGGAGTGCGAGTAGAGGGAGGAACGCTCCTGGGAGGCTCGACATGTTCAGCTGGAACATCGATGCCCACTCGTCGGTGTCGCTCGTGCTGGTGACGGGAGTCGACACGGTCACCGCGTTGTCCTGCTGCGGGTCACTCGATGCGACCGCGAGCTGTTGGATCGCTGTGTCCGGGGCGTTCAACGCGTCAGCGACCAGTCGCACCTCGATGTCGGCGGATTCGTCAGCGCCCAGTGTGAGGGTGCAGGTGAACTCCCGCGTCAAAACCGCGCAGGGCTCGGTGGGCTCACCATCGACGACAACAGTGACAGTGCGGTAGATCATGCCTTGTCCGACCCGACCGGTAAATGTCACCGTGACCTCCTCCGCCGAGGCATTGGGGCCCAGCGTGCCCCGCATGCTCGTAACCGTTCCCGGAGTGAGCTGGGCTGCGGGGAAACGCAAGTTCATCGGCAACGATTCCGCCCGCGACGGCGCGGAAGGCTGCGGCGCAGGCTCGTTCGTTTCCGCGGGAACCGGGGCCAGTGTGACCTCGGGCTGAGGGGTCGGCGCGGGTTGCGGTGGCCGGGAGGCCGGGGGGCGAACGCTCGGAGGGACGGAAGTTCCGGGCTCGGGGACGGGCGGCTCGGGTGCAGGCGGGGGTTCGACGACGGTGACGACGAACACGGCGCCGATGGCGCTGTTGCCGAGCGTGTTCACTGCTGTGGGTGTGACCGGATTCGCGCCGAGGGGGAATGGGGTTACCGGGGTGCAGCTCCAGGTGGATTGCGTTGTCGCTGTGGCCATGCAGACCGTCGCCCCGTCAGCGTTCCTGATCGTCACGGCAGTCCCGGCGTCGCTGGTACCGGACAGTGTCGGTGAAGTGTTCTCCGTTGTCGATGGCGCGTTGATCGTCGGTGCGGCTGGGGGTGTGAGATCGACCGTGTAGGTGCTGGGCGATGAGGCGGGATAGAAGAACCCGCCAGGGTTCGTCTCCGTTGCGATCAGCGTGTGGGCGCCTGCGATGAGCGGTGTGCCGGGAGTGCAGGACCATGCTCCATTCGGCTGCACCGTTACCGTGCAGACCGACGGTCCACCAGGCCCATCGGTGACCGTGACGGTGTTACCTGCGGAGCCCGTGCCGCCCATCGCGGGGGTCTGCTGATTTGAGACCGCGCCGCTGACGGGGGTGGTGAGTTGTGTTGCCGGAGCAGTCCACTGGATGATCGCGCTGCCGTTGTCGTTCGCCACCGCGCCCGCACCAGGTGTCGTTGTTGCCGCGGTCACCCCAGCCCCTCCGATGTATCCCGATCCGCCGCCACCACCACTTGCACCCGTGGGAGTCTCGGTGCCGAAGCCGTTGCCGCCGCCGTACCAGCCGCCTCCACCTCCGCCACCGCCGGATGTGCTGCCGGTGCCATTGCCGCCCGTGAACTCGCTCCCGCCGAACCCTGCGGCTGTCGCGGTACCCCCCGCACCACCGCCCACGGTCCCATTTGCTCCGTTCGCGCCGACGGCTCCCCCGCCGACGCCGCCAGCGTTCGTCGCGCCACCGCTGCCGCCACCGCCGCCGGCGATGAGAAGCGCGCTACCGCGGTCAAAAGCGGTGTTGTTCGCCCACAGACCCGTGAGACCGCCGCCACCCTGCCCGCACAGACCTGCGCCGAAGCATCCGCCGCCGGCGCCTCCGCCGCCATACGCGGGCGTGCCGCCGTAGTCCCCGAAACGGCCGACGGTGATCGCGAGAATATTGCCGGGGGTCACGGCAACCGTTCCGGTGGTCTGTCCGCCCTGGGAGATCGCTCCCCCGGCACCGTTGCCGCCGCCCGCACCGTTGAGCGTCACTTGGATCGACGTCACCCCTGCAGGGACCGTGAACGATTCCGCCCCGCCGCTGAAAGAGAACAAAAGGCAGTTGTTTGCCCCGCCTGTTGGGGTGCACGACGTCGCAGCAGCGACGGGCTCCGGGGCTAGGGGACCGAGCAGAGTTACCGCAACAGCCAGCACTGTTGCAACTGCGGTAGCGAGCAGGTGGCGGCGCTTCACTGCCCAGCCTCGCGGGTGATGTGGTGTTGCCCGCGAAAAGCGAACTCCGCGTAATCCGCATCGCGTTCTACGATCGCACTGCGCAACGTCGTGTACCAGTCATCGCGCTCCTGCTGCGAGCCGATCATCGGCTGGTGATTGCGGAGGTTTCGACGCGTCAACGCGCCGGTTTCAGCCATCACCCGCAGAAAGATGCGGTTGTGCGCGCGAGCGGCGATAAACGCGACAAACAGAGCGCTGGATTCATACAGAGCCCCGTCATCACCGCGACGGTTGTCCTCGATCATCACATCCAGCAGACACAGCGACTCGCGAGCTTCGTCTTCTGTCATCTTGCGGACAGCCATATGAACAGCAACACCTGCCAGATAGCCGGTGTACTCCAGGGTTTCGGCCACAGTCTCACTGTCGATCGTGGAGATCTTGGTGTGCTTGCTCGGAACCGTATCGACGAGGCCGAGCACGCTTAGTCGTGCGAGCGCTTCGCGGACCGGTGTTCGCGACACCCCGAGCCAGTCGCTCAACTCGGCGATCCGTACCGATTCCCCGGGCTCAAGAACCCCGTCGACAATCGCGTTCGACAACTGCGTGAAGACGGCATCAGTCAGCGTGCTGTCGCCGAATCTGATCGACGAAGGCGATGTTGGCACTGGCATTCATGACCCCCCGCGGGGAAAATATACCGGTATACCGGTCCTCGGCGGAAGCCTGGATTGCCGGATATGAGACCGGTCTGGACTGGCAATCCGAGCCCTCGGCCGAGGCCCAAACATGCCAAAACCTTGGGGGGTAGCGTTTTCGGTATGGCGCTCCAGCCCAACGGTGTCGCCCACGCCTCTGCATCGGTACGCACATGCCGAAAGCACCGTGTATGCGACGGCGGACCTTGGCTGTTGCGAGCATGTTCACCTCCTCGGTCAAGACTGCGTGAACAAGGATCGCGTGTCGATCGTGCAGACGATCCAACCTCCGGGTCGAACCGAGCGGTCGTAGCAAGCAGTTACAGCGACGGCCTGACCCGCTGCGCTCCTGTGCGGCGGGCTCCAGCCTGCCCTGGCGGGTCAGCATGAGCGAGGTTCTGCGCCCAGCGGAGAGCGGCACCGGCGCGGGCGGCATCGATTTTCTGCGTCTCGGCCTCGGCGGGCGCCCCGAGTGGTGACGGTCCGGTGGCGCCGTAGCGGTCGCGGTAGGCGGCGATGGTGCGGGCACTGTAGCGCCATGCCCGGGCCGCTCGTGCCTGCTTCGGTTGCGTGCCGAGTTTCGTGATCCACTCGTGTTTGTCTGTGAGCGCGGTGTTGAGGAGGGCGTCGGCGCGGTTTTCGATGAGGTCGCGCCGCTCGGTGAGCGCCCGCCGCATCTCGGACGGCATGAAGCCTGTGGCTTCCGGGATGAGACCGCCGATCAGGCGTGGTGCCTTGCGAGCGCGGCCGGACCCTGCTGGCCGGCACGTCGCTTTCGCGACGCGGTCGTGCAGGACGGCGGCGATGTCCTCGGCGTCCCCGAATCCGCGCGCTCTGACCAGGCGTGGTAGCAGCGTTTCGAGGTCGTGCTGGTTTGCTTCTGCCCGCCGTAGCTCGGCGGTCAGCGCCCCGAACGCGGGCGAGGCGGTCGCGGCCTCGGCATCTTCATTGCTGAGTCCGGAGGATCTGATGAGTGCGGCCCAGCGGTCGTGCTGTGCGGCGGCGGCCAGGGTCTCGTATTCGGCGGCGAGCTGGCCGATCGAGGCCCAGGCGTCCTGCTCGGCGATGACGGTTTCGTGCGCGGAGAGCTCGGCGCCGATGTGCTGCAGCACCCCGCACATTACCGACCGAGCGGTTGCCTCGGTATCGTCGCCGGGGTGCGGTCCGTCGTGGGAAGGGTCGGGCTTGTCGACGGCGACGTAGGCAATATTCTCTTCGCGGCCGCGGGTCATGGCGACATAGAACGTCTCCCTGGTCATCGACGCATCCGCGAGGACATGCGAGGAGTCCACCGTGATGCCTTGCGCGCGGTAGGAGGTGACGGCGTAGCCAAGGTCGAGATGTTCTGCCGCGTACTCGGCCGGGACCACCACCGGACCGCCCCACCTGCGTCCGGACCGTCGGAGGGTGAGGGCGCCATCGTTGCGGACCTCGGCGATTGTCCACCTGTCGCCGTTGCGGACCCAGGACCGCCCGGCGCGCAGGCGGCGGTCGTTGCGGCGGGTGATGACGATATCCCCGGCCGCGGCGCTCGTGCCGTCGTGCAGTTCGACCTCGCGGCGGGCGTTCACGGTGCCATCGAGGATCAGGTCAGCCCGCGCCCTGTTATTGAGCGCCTGGACGGACTCGTTGGAGTCGGTGACGAGGACGCTGGCCCGCCCGGCGAGGGTGTCGGAGCGCCAGGCGGTGTAGGCGGCATCAATCATGCCCTCGGTCTCCCCGCCGATCACACGGCCGTGCTTGGCGTAGGTGTCGATGACGTCGGTGCGCCCGTGCCGCAGGCCGAGGGAGGCGGTCTTCTCCCACGGGTTGATGAACCTGTGCACGTCAGCCAGTTCCGGAGCGTCGTCGCGGTCGTGGACGAGGAGGGAGAACGCACCACTGGCGGTGACGGACTGGAGTTGGGCGTGGTCTCCGACTAGCAGCACCTTCGCCCCGGCCTCCCAAGCCAGGGTCGTGATGCGGTCGAGGGAGAGGGTGCCCGCCAACGATGCCTCATCGACGATGACGAGTTGACCCTTGAGGAAGGTGTTGCCGGTGCGGTCGTGGGTGTCGAGCCACTTGGCGGTGTTCTCGGTCTGGATGCCGAGGTCATTGGCCAGGACTTGCGCGGCGGCCGCCGATGGCGCGAGCCCGACCACGCTGCCGCGCCCGTGCTCGTGCTCCCACGCCCGCCGCAACGCCGACATCGCCGTCGTCTTCCCCGCCCCCGCCGGACCAACCAGCACATCGACCACCCGGCCCGAGAGCGCGATCTTCGTCAACGCGGCCGCCTGGTCGTCTCCGAGCGTCCGCCCCTTGCTGACGGGGCGTTTCGCGATGCGTTCGACGGCCGTTAGCGGGACGGTCGGTGCCGTGGTGGTGCGGGCATGCTCGAGAAGGCGATCCTCGGCGGCCAGCAGCACCTCGGAGGAGAACAGCGCGGAGTGCTTCGGTCTAAACACGCTCGTGCCATCCGGCCGGCGGAAAGCGGCCGGGCTCGATGCGAGTTCGGGCGGGGTCAGGCGCAGCGACGCGGCCTCGGCGGCATCCACGATCAGTCCGAGGACGGCTTCTCGGTCCTCGGTTGATGCGAACCGGTAGCCCATCGTCTGCCGAGCGGCCTCAGCGGTGAGGTTCCAGCGATGCCAGGTGGAGCGCTTCTCCCCCACCGCCGCCACCACGCCCTGCCCGAGCGAGGAGACCACGTCCAACGGCACGTCATCCGCACGAAGCAGCAACGGCTCCTCGTTCACGGTCACGGTGCGCGCCCACGCGGTCGCGTCCAACCCGAGCGCCCGTCCGGCTCGTTCCCTCCAGGATGCGGTGAGGTCGGCCAGCGACCGCACCTCCTTCTGGGGCCGGGTGGAAAGCGTGGCCTGGGCGCGGAGCTTCATGATCGTCGCCGGTGACGGCCGCCGCCCGCGCGTCGCGACGTACTGGCCGATGAGGCGATCGGTCTCGGTGTCGATGTGCCGGGCCCGGGTAGAGAACTCCGTGACCAACGGCTCCGGCACCGCGGCGATTGCCCATGCCGGGTTCCGGTCGCGGCCCCTGTCTCGCGCCTCCCACGAGACACCAAGCACCCGGGTCAGGTGGTCAGCGAAAACCGCCTCGTGCAGTTCGGAGAGCGCGACCACGGAGGCGTGCATCGGCCGCCCGTCCAACGACCGCCACTTGTTGTCGAGGACGGTCTGCACCTTGTTGCTGATAATGACGTGCGTGTGCAGGTGCGGATCACCCGCCCGCGAGTCGTAGTGATCGAACGCCGTCGCAATCAGACCGCGGACGTCGACCTGCGCAACCGCACTGTCGCGGCCGGTTGCACCCGTGCGGGTGGCTGCAACCTCCCGCTCCATGAAAGCAACCACCTCCGCAACCGCCGCATGATGCGCGTCCGCGATCAACGCCTGCGTCCCCGCATCCGCGACCGCCCACAACACGCTCCCGGACTTCGGGATCGAGAACGTGAAGTCGAAGCCCGCCACCGCCCGCCGCGTCCCGCGCTCGGACTCCTCCGCCTCGATCGCGGCGACGGCTTCGGCATGGGACGCGGGGCGGAGTGCCGGATCGAGTGCCGCGGTGCGCGCTTCGATGCGCTCGGCCACGCTCAGATAGTCCGGATACGCACGGCCGAGCGGTTCACCGGTGATCGGGTCGCGGCCCATGCCGACCAAGAGCTGGAGCTGAGCTTCGGAGACCTGATCACCCACGCCGATCCTCCCGCCACCGAGCACTGTCACCCCGCCCCCAAGCCAGCGACCCGGCGGGGTACCCTCAGCGTTGTAATAGCGCGTCAACGAGGTAGAAAGCGACCTGTTGCCGTCGCCGGCCGCGACCGTGCGCAGCAGATACCTGTACCCGTCGCCCGCGCTCATCACGCGCATCGACACCGTCATGCGGCCACCCTTCTCCTCCTGCTCACGAGGTGAGCAACAGCCCGCTGAAAGCGGGCTCACCCTCGATCTGCAAGAGGCGTGGCAGCTTCGACGCTGGACCGTGGCGGGGTCGAGATCCAGCAACGTTCGATGGCCGAAATGGACTGCTTTCTGAGGGACGTGCGTGCGTGCCAACTTGACCTCGAGCGCGACGTGCGAGCATCTCCTCGGCAAGGATGCCTCCGACGACGAACCAGGGCGAGGGCGTGGCTCACTTGACGAGCTGATGGTCCGGGATCAGATGACCCCCGCCGCGGCCCAAAAGGACGTGCTCGACTCATTGCCGGTCACTGAAGGTCGAAGCTCGAGAGATCGTCTCGGACCTCACCGCAGGGCTGGCTGAGTTCGCGGGCATCGCTGGGGCACTCGACGAGGCCGATGTATACCGGGGGCGGCTTGCGGCCGATGCGAACGATCGTGTGCTTGTGATGACGGTGCCGCAAAATTTGCGGCACCGTCCATATTGCGTCAGGGCCAGCGGTCCCTCCTCTTAAGGTACGCCGCCGCCCCCTGGAGTCAATAGCGGCATGAGGCACGCGGTCTGCGTCAGATTCAGCTGTTAAAACAGGGAAACAGCTGGCGCCGTTGGTGCACGTCAGTGCCGCGAAGTGAACCGCGTAGCTGAGTCGGTCAAGCCGAACGTTCGGCGGTTCGAGGTATGCCAACGCTCGGCGGCGCTACCAGCGATGTATCCGACTTGCCCGAAGCGGCGTATGGAGGGAAACGTCGCGAATGTAGGCGCTGGCAAGACATTCCCGCGTGAGCAGGCAGGCGCCGAGAGTTGCCGACCGATAATTTCGCATCACGTGATCAGCTCGCACGATTTGAGAGAAGGCCCCGAAGCGCGAGCGAGCTTCTCGAGACGCGTGGGAGCTGCGCGTGCACCTATCCGTTGCAGAGCTATAGTCACGCCCCGCCGACGTGGGAATCGCAACCTGGACCACGAACGGTGTCGCACGAGATAGGAGAACGCGATGAGCGCGGATCACAGCGCGGACTCGCCTCGGTTGTTCCTTTCCGAGGAAGAGGCTGCAGCACAGCTCGGCATCCACCGCACGACGCTGCGCGCGCTGGCCTTAGATGGCCGCTCCCCTATCGAGCCCGTCAGTCTGACCGCGCATAAGCGGATCTATCGTCTCCGCGATCTCGAACGGCTGGGCGGAGTAGCGGAGTGAGCATAGAGATTCGTCGGACAGCGGCCGGAAAGCCCTACTACTTCGTTCGCGTGAAATCGGGTCGCCGGTTGGTGGCGTCCAAGGCGTTCGATGTCAAGCGAGACGCAGAGGTGTGGGAACGGACACAGAAGCATCTCGTCGAGACGGGTCGCTCCGTGCCTCCTCCCCGGACTTTCACGCTCGGGAAGCTTGTAACGCAGTTCAAGATGGCACGCGCAGGCGGGAACCCGCACAGCATCGACACTGACGTGAACAACCTGAATGCGCTGCCAGCGCACCTGCTCGAACGCCCACTCGCATCCATCAACGCGAGCGACATCCGCGCCCATCTACTCGATCAGCTGCGTGCCGGAAAGAAGCCGTCCACCGTCGCAAGGGCAAAGACCACGCTGAGCGCCCTCTTCACATTCGCCGCGACCGAAGACCTTCTGCATCAGCCGCATCCCGTGCGCTCGATGGCCCGGATCCCCGAGCTCTCAGCACCCGCGCTCCGTCCCGTCAGCCCCCATTCCATCCCGACGCCGCGGATCGTTGCATCGGCTCTCACCGAACTCCGAGGGCGCCGCTCGGATATCGCTGACGTCTTCGAGTTCCTCTCGCTCACGGGACTGCGCTGGGGTGAGCTCCGCGCTCTCCGCACGAACGCGATGTCGGACGTTCCACTCCCGCAGTTGATCGTCGAGCGCTCACACTCCGACGGCTACGAGGAGAAGGAGCCGAAGTCTTGGCGCGGCACGCGTCTGATCCCGCTCTCCCCTCGAGCCGTAGCCATCTTCCGCGAACACGCCCGAGGAAAGCCACCCGAGGCCTACCTGTTCACCAACCGCCGTGACGAGCAGCTGAGCGTCGGAGTCGTCCGAAAGTTCCCACTCGGCTTCCACCGCCACGCCCTGCGCCACTACGCCGCATCCACCTGGCTACGGCTGGGAACACCCGTAAACGAGGTCGCCGAGTACCTCGGCGACGACCCCCGCACCGTGCTCGCGGTATACGCCCACGTACTAGGAGACGACCAGCGGCGCGCCCACCTGCGACGCCTCACTGCTTCCGAGAACCAACCCTTCGAACACCGACGTGCGCCACGCTCACCTGGTGATCGACTTCCAGGGCTCGGCAACTGACACTCTTCCCGCTCGACAACGCAATGCGGAGTTGTTCGTATCAGTGCGCTGCTATCTGCGAGCGTTATGGCCTCAAGGGCTCTGCTCGCAAGAGGGACGTTCGCGACGCATGGAGGCGGACGAGCGGCGGCGCTCGGGCAGTCAGTGGAACCCGTCACCCAATCGGGGGACACCTGGGGGACACCTGGCGGCCGAAACGCGGCAATCGCGCCAGGTCAACCCCACAACCCCGGAACCCAGAAATCCCCGCCTGAGCGGGGATTTTCACTGCGGAGACGAGGGGATTTGAACCCCTGGTCCCCGTGAGGGGACTCCACCTTAGCAGGGTGGTGCACTCGGCCGGACTATGCGACGTCTCCAGGCATCCGACCCGAAAGCACGGATGCACTTAGCCATCATAACGGGTCCGATGGGCAGGTACGAACCGAGCGGATGAGCGCCGGCGTCAGGCGTCGAGGAGGCGCTTGGTGGCGGTCGACATGTGGATCGCCATGGCCGACGCCGCGGCATCCGGATCGCCGGCGCGCACGGCATCCAGCACGGCGCCGTGCTCGGCGACCGCCTGCTCGGCGTGTGCGGGGTCGTGCACGGCACGGTCGGCGTAGACCTGCAGCAGCGACCGCACGACGTGCACGTGATCGGTCAGCGTCTCGTTCCCCGCGGCCTCGGCGAGCGCGTGGTGGAAGTCCAGGTCGGCGCGGGCGAACGTGGAGAGGTCGTCGATGCTCGCTCGCATCCGCTCGACGCTCTTCTCGAGGCGCGCGATGATCGCGGCATCGGCGCGGGCCGCGGCCAGGCGCGCGACGAAGATCTCCAACCCTTCGCGCAGCTCCAGCAGCTGGGCGGTGTTGCGCTCCCCGATCAGCAGCCCCCAGCGGAGCGTCTGCGGCAGCAGCTCGCTCGCCGCCCCTCGGAGATACGTGCCGGAACCGGGCCGCACGTCGATGATCCCGAGGATCTCCAGGGCGGCGAGCGCCTCACGCACCGCGGATCGTCCGACGCCGAGCGACGCGGAGAGCTGGCGCTCGGGAGGCAGGCGGGTACCCGGGGCGATGGAGCCTCCGGTGAAGAGGTCGAGGAGGCGACGGGCCACCTCCGACACCGGCGTACCCGACGGCATGGCCGTCAGGGCGGCGGCGATGTCATCCACCGGTTCTCCGGGAAAAGCGGGCATGGGAGCAAACTTACCGGCACCATCGCAGAAGACGGACTTGCAATTGGTCAACCGGTTCGCCAATATGGATGTGCGCACAGAACGAAGTCCTGCGCGATCACCGTCGATACAGGAGTCACCGTGGACACCACCCAGACCGAAACGCCTGTCGCGAAGTCCGCGATCCGCAAGGTCTCCATCCGCCTCGTACCGTTCGTGGCGCTGATGTTCTTCATCAACTACCTCGACCGCACAGCGATCGGATTCGCCTCCCCCAACGGGATGAACGACGACCTCGCCCTGAGCGCCGCGCAGTTCGGCTTCGCCTCGGGGGTCTTCTTCATCGGCTACATCCTGCTGGAGGTGCCGTCGAACCTCGCCCTGCACAAGTTCGGAGCGCGTCGCTGGCTCGCCCGCATCATGGTCAGCTGGGGCATCGTCGCCCTCCTCTTCACCTGGGTGGGGAACTTCGAGCAGCTCGTCGTGCTGCGGTTCCTGCTCGGCGTCGCCGAGGCCGGCTTCTTCCCCGGCGCGATCCTCTTCCTCAGCCTCTGGGTGCCGTCGCAGTACCGCGGGCGCATCCTCATGCTCTTCTACCTGGCCCAGCCGCTGACCACCGTGATCGGCGCCCCGCTCGCCGGCGCCCTCATCCAGCAGCACGGCGTCTTCTTCGGCCTCGAGGGCTGGCGCTTCATGTTCATGGGCGTCGCGATCCCCGCGATCGTCGTCGGCGTGATCGCCTGGTTCTACCTCAAGGACAAGCCTTCCGACGCGAAGTGGCTCACCCTCGAGGAGCAGACCTGGCTCACCTCCGCTCTCGAGGCCGAGCGCAAGACGACCGCCGCGAGCCAGAAGCACGTCTCCGTGCGCTTCGCCTTCTCCAGCGGACGCGTCTGGATGCTGTCCTTCATCTACTTCGGCTTCATCTACGGCCTGTACGCGCTGGCCTTCTTCCTGCCCACGATCATCGAGGGCTTCCAGACCGAGACCGGCGGCACCTTCGACGTGCTGCAGAAGGGCCTCATCACCGCGATCCCGTACCTGCCCGCCGCCATCGTCATGTACTTCTGGTCGCGGGACGCCGGCAAGCGCGGCCTGAAGACCTGGCACATCGCGGTCCCGGCCCTCGCCGGCGCGGTCTCCATCCCGCTCGCCCTATTCACCGGGTCCCCCGTGGCGACGATCGCCGTCATCACGGTCACGGCCTGCGCGATCTTCGCCGCACTGCCGAACTTCTGGACGCTGCCGACGCAGTTCCTCACCGGTGTCGCAGCCGCGGCGGGCGTGGCGCTGATCAACACGATCGGCAACCTCGCCGGCTTCAGCGCTCCGTACATCACGGGTGCCGTGCACGACTGGACCGGTGGCTACCAGGTGCCGATGTTCATCGTCGGCGGCTTCATGCTGCTCTCGGCCGTGCTGATGGTGATCCTCGCCCGTCGGAGCCGCGTCCTCCCCGGTGCCACCGCCGCCACGCCCGCCGTGGAGGAGACGCGATGACCAGGCTCTGGAACGACCCCGCCAACTTCGCGGACGAGATGATCGCGGGCTTCATCGCCGCGAACGAGCGCTCGGTGCGCGGGGTTCCCGGTGGCGTGGTGCGCAGCACGGTCGTGCCCGAGGGGCAGGTCGCCGTCGTGATCGGGGGCGGCTCCGGCCACTACCCGGCGTTCGGCGGACTCGTCGGCCAGGGTCTCGCCCATGGTGCCGTGATGGGCAACCTGTTCGCCTCGCCCTCCACCCAGCAGGTGCACACCGTGGCCAAGGCGGCCGACCGCGGCGCGGGAGTCTTCCTCAGCTACGGCAACTACGCCGGCGACGTGCTGAACTTCGACGCCGCGCAGGAGAAGCTCCGCGCCGAGGGCATCGCCTGCGAGACGGTCACCGTGACCGACGACATCTTCAGCGCCTCGGCAGAAGAGAAGCACAAGCGACGCGGCATCGCCGGCGACCTCACGGTGTTCCGCACCGCTGCCGCCGCCGCCGAGGCGGGCTACGACCTGGCCGGCGTCACCCGCGTCGCGACGCTCGCCAACGAGCGCACGCGCTCCCTCGGCGTCGCCTTCAGCGGATGCACGCTCCCCGGAGCCCCCGAGCCCCTGTTCACGGTCCCCGCCGGACGGATGGCCATCGGCCTCGGCATCCACGGTGAACCGGGCATCGACGAGACCGACATCCCGACGGCCGACGGCCTGGCCGAGCTTCTCGTCAGCCGTCTGCTCGACGAGGTTCCGGACGGCGTCGAGACCTCCGGTGCCCGCGTCGTGCCCATCCTCAACGGCCTCGGCTCGCTGAAGTACGAGGAGATGTTCGTCGTCTACCGCCGCATCGCCCAGCTGCTCGCGGATGCGGGTCTGGTCCTCGTCGATCCGCACGTGGGCGAGTACTGCACGAGCTTCGACATGGCCGGTACCTCCCTCACGCTCTTCTGGCTGGACGACGAGCTCGAGCATCTCTGGGAGACCCCGGTCGACACCCCCGCCTACCGTCGGGGCTCCGTGATCGCCTCCGCGCGCGCGGAGGTCACCGAGGCGGATGCCGTCGCCGAGGCCGCGATCGAACGCGGTGACGACGAGTCGGTCGCCGCTGCCACTGTCGTGCAGGCCGCCGTGCAGCGCATCGTGGACACTGTCGACGAGCACGTCGAGGAGTTCGGCCGCATCGACGCCATCGCCGGAGACGGCGACCACGGCATCGGCATGCAGCGCGGCTCGCATGCCGCGCTCGTCGCCGCCACCGCGGCGGCTCAGGCGGGCGCCGGCGCGGCGACCACCCTGTCGCACGCCGCCGACGCCTGGGCCGACCGGGCAGGCGGCACCTCGGGCGCCCTGTGGGGCGTCATCCTGAACGCGATCGCCGCACGCCTCGGCGATGCCGGACGACCGGATGCCGCTGCCGTCGCGTCGGGCGTCGCCGCCGGAGCGCGCGGAGTGATGGAGTACGGCAAGGCGGAGGTCGGCGACAAGACCCTGGTCGACGCCCTCGTGCCCTTCAGCAGCACCCTGACCGCCGCGGTCGACGGGGGCTCCTCCCTCGTGGACGCCTGGCGGACCGCTGCGGATGCCGCCACCCGCGCCGCCGCCGCCACGGCCGACCTGCTCCCCCGCATGGGCCGCGCCCGCGCCCACGGGCAGCACAGCGTCGGCACACCCGATCCCGGCGCGCACTCTCTCGCCCTGATCGTGACCGCCGTCGGCGACCTGCTCGCCGACCTCGAAAGGAACAGCAATGACTGACACCCTCCGCCTCGTGATCGGCAGCGACGACGCCGGCTTCGACTACAAGGAGATCCTGAAGCAGGACCTCGAGCAGAACGGCATCGTCGCGAGCGTGGTCGACGTCGGAGTGGATGCCGACGGCCACACGGCGTACCCGCGCGTCGCGATCGCCGCGGCCGAGCTCGTCGCCAAGGGCGAAGCCGACCGCGCCCTGCTGATCTGCGGCACCGGACTCGGCGTCGCGATCGCCGCGAACAAGGTCCCCGGCATCCGCGCGGTCACCGCGCACGACTCATTCTCGGTCGAGCGCGGCGTGCTCTCCAACGACGCGCAGATCCTCACGATGGGTCAGCGCGTGATCGGCATCGAGCTCGCCCGCCGCCTCGTGCGCGAGTGGCTGACGTACCGCTTCGACCCGAGCAGCGCCTCGGCCGAGAAGGTCGCGGTCATCGGCGAATACGAGTCCACCGGATCCTGCTGATGGCCAAGGTCACGGTCGGCGTGAGCCTGAAGATGTACTTCGGTCATCGGCAGGCGGCGACCTGGTTCGACGCGGTCGCCACGCGGGTCCGCGCGCACGACGCCGTGCAGTCCGGAGCGGTCGGGGTCTTCATCACGCCGACGTTCCTTCAGGTGCTGCCGGCGATCCAGGCGTTCGCCGGCACCCCCGTGCGGATCGGCGGACAGGACGTCGCCGCAGCCGACACGGGCGCGTTCACCGGCGAGGTCTCGGCTGCCGAGCTCGCCGAGGTGGGCGCCTCGATCGCCGAGATCGGCCACGCCGAGCGCCGTCGCCTCTTCGCCGAGACCGACGAGGTCGTGGCTGACAAGACCGCCGCCGCCCTGCGCGCCGGGCTCACGCCGCTGCTGTGCATCGGCGAGACCTCGCATCAGGAGCCGTCGGATGCCGCCGCCGTCGCCGTCGCCCAGCTGCGTGCCGCCCTCACCGACGCCCCCGCCGGCGCCGTGATCGTCGCCTACGAGCCCGTGTGGGCGATCGGAGCCCCCGAGCCGGCGCCGCACGACCACATCCGTGTCGTCGCGGCCGCCTTGCGCGCCGCGCTCGATGGCGATGCCGACCGCACGGACTCCACCGTCATCTACGGCGGAGCCGCCGGCCCCGGCCTTCTCACCGCGCTCGGCGACGACGTCGACGGCGTCTTCCTCGGCCGATTCGCGCATGATCCGGATGCCCTCGTCGCCGTGCTGGACGAGGCGGCGGAGCTGGCGGCCCTTCGACAAGCTCAGGGACCCAGCGGAGCTCAGGGACCCAGCGGAACTCAGGGACCCAGCGGAGGCGACTCATGATCGGCCTCGGCACCTACGCCTACTTCTGGCAGCACTCCGACCGCGCGCCCGAGCCGTTGAGCCTGGTGGGTGCGTTCGAGGACACCCGCGCCCAAGGCGTCGACCTGTTCCAGATCTGCGACTACGCGCCCCTCGAGCGGATGAGCGACGACGAGGTGCGAGACGCCGCCGCGGCCGCCCGTGACCTCGGCCTCACGATCGAGCTCGGCACGAAGGGCATCGTCCCCGCGCACCTCTCGCGCTTCCTCGAGCTCGCCGCGATCTTCGACGCGCGGCTCGTGCGGAGCATGCTGTACGGACCCGACTCCCGGCCGACGCTCGACGAGGCGGAGACCTGGCTGCGCGACAGCATCCGCTCCTACGAGGCCGCCGGCGTGACACTCGCGCTCGAGACCTACGAGCAGGTGCCGACCGCCGATCTCATCGGCATCATCGAACGCGTCGGCAGCCCGAACCTCGGCATCTGCCTGGATCCGGCGAACGTCGTCGCCCAGCTGGAGAACCCGAAGACCTGCGTGGAGCAGACCGCGGCGCTCACGAAGAACGTCCATGTGAAGGACTTCGCGTTCGCCCGCCAGCCCGGCTGGGTCGGCTTCACCTACTCCGGTGCCGCCATGGGCACCGGGCTGCACGACTACGCGCAGCTGCTCGCCGCCGTGCAGCCGCGCGAACGCGGCATCAACGAGATCGTCGAGCACTGGCTGCCCTGGCAGGACGACGCAGAGACCACCATCCGAACCGAGCGGGAATGGACCCGCACCGCACTCGAATACCTGAGGAGCACGACATCATGAGCACCACCTACAAGATCGCCGTCATCGGCGCCGGCGGCAAGATGGGCATGCGCGTATCGAACAACCTGGCGAAGACCGATCACACCGTCTGGTACGTCGAGAACTCGCCCGCCGGACAGCAGCGCACGATCGACGCCGGGCGCGAACTGACGGATGCCGCGACGGCCGTCGCCGACGCCGACATCCTCGTGCTCGCCGTTCCCGACCTCGCCCTCGGGCCGGTCACCGCCGAGCTCGTGCCGCAGGCCAGGAGCGGAGCCATCGTGCTCACCCTCGACCCGGCAGCCGCGTACGCGGGACTCCTCACGACGCGCGACGACGTGATCCAGGCCGTCGCCCACCCGTGCCACCCGTCGATCTTCCTGCAGCGGGAAACGCCGGAGCAGTGGGCCGACACGTTCGGCGGCATCGCCGCCCCGCAGGACGCCATCGCCGCGATCGAGAGCGACGACGAGGCCAAGAAGGACATCGTCGAGGCGACCGTCCGCGCGATCTACGCCCCCGTCATCGACGTGCACTGGGTCACGATCAAGCAGCTCGCGCAGCTCGAGCCCACCCTCGTCGAGACCGTCGCCTGCATGATCGGCGACCTGCTCAACGAGGCCCTGCAGGAGACCGTGAACACCATGGGCGTTCCGGAGGCGGCGGCACGCAGCATCCTCTACGGTCACACGCAGGTGGCGCTCGCGAACGGACTGCGCGGCGACAACCCGTTCTCCGACGCGTGCCTGATCGCGATGGACTACGGCCGCGAGAGCATCATCAAGGACGACTGGAAGAAGATCTTCCGCGACGACGAGCTCGACAAGAACCTTGCGCGGATGCTGCACCTCGACGCCATCGAGCGCTGACCCGGACACTCTGCCCGAGCACCTCGACAGGAGAAGTGCGCTTCCCCCGGACGATTTCCGCAGAAACGTCCGAGGGAAACGCACATCTCCTTGGCAAGCGCGCGGATGCCGGGTCGCCCACCCTTCCTCAGCGCGCGATCGACGCCCCCCGGAGCCACTCGCTCACGTCATCCCGGCGGGTCTGAGCGCTCGCCGTCTCGCGCGCCTGCTCCAGCACGTCATCGATCCGCACCCTCGCACCGGTCTCCGCCGACGCCACGGCCCCCTCGACCATCGCGAGGCTCCGCATGTTCGTCCGGATGCTGTTCTCCGGCTCGGCTCCGGAGCGCAGGGCGTCGACGAACGCCTCGAGCGACCCGGCGATCTCCTCGCGGATCGGCGGCGCAGCGACCGTCACGGGCTCACCCGCGTCCGGTCGATGCACGATCGGCGAGCCCTCGCCGTCCCAGGTCGCCGTGCCCTCGGCGGCACTCACACGCCATGAACCGTTCCACGACGTCTCTTGCCCCGGCGCGCACCAGCTGCCGTTGTAGACGTAGCGGGTGCCGCCCTCGAACTCGAACACGGCGGCCGCGTTGGCTGCACCGGCGTACCAGCTCCACGACGGGTTGTACTCCTCGCAGTACACCGAGACGGGCTCGGCGCCGATGACGAAGCGTGCGGCGTCGAAGGCGTGGATGGCCATGTCGACCAGCAGCACGTGCGGCATCTCCTCGCGGAAACCGCCGAAGTGCGGAGCCTTGAAGAACTCCGTGCTCACGGTGCCGATCGTCCCCAGCGCCTCAGCCTGCCGCCGCAGCTCCCTGAGGGAGGCGAAGTACCGCCGCGACTGGCTGATCATGAGCAGCCGACCGGAGAGCTCGGCGATCCCGGCCTGGATCAGGGCGGTCGCCACCGTCGGCGCCGCGGGCTTCTCGCACAGCACCGGATACCCCGCGCCCAGAGCCTCCTCGTTCACGACGAGATGCGCCTCGGGCACCGTGACGTTCACGACGGCGTCGGCACCGACGGCATCCGCGATCTCCGCCGTGCTTCTGCCGACCTCGACGCCGTGCAGTCCGGCATCCGCCAGCGCGGCGCGGGCGACGTCGAGGTCGAGGTCTACGAGACCTGCCAGCTCGACCTCCGGGCTCTCGGCGATCGTACGCAGCCACGCGCGCCCCATCCCACCGGCGCCGACCTGCACCAGGCGCACCAGGCCTGTCATCGCTCCATCGCCCCCTCGTACCCGCGCCCGTTGTAGAAGTCCTCGGTCTCATAGCGCAGCAGGACGGGGATCTCACGCTTCGGACGCAGCGTCTTCGCCCACTCCACCCCGTTCGCGATCACCTTCCGCACCTCGGCCTGGTGATACACCGGATAGTCCTGATCGCCGGGGCTGAAGTAGAAGATCTTCCCGAAGCCGCGCCGGTAGGTCATCCCGCTGCGGAACACCTCCCCGCCCGAGAACGTCGAGAGGAAGACGAGCTCGTCCGGGGCCGGCACGTCGAAGAACTCTCCGTACATCTCCTGCGCGGGGATGACAAAAGGATGCGGGATGCCGCGCGCGATCGGATGCGTCGGGTCGACCGTCCAGACGATCTCGCGGTCGTCCTTCGAGCGCCAGCGCAGGGTGCACGTCGTGCCCATGAGGCGGCCGAAGATGCGCGACCAGTGCCCGGAGTGCAGCACGAGGAGCCCCATCCCCTCGAGCACGTGGCGCTGCACGCGGTCCACGACCTCGTCGGAGACCTCGTCGTGCGCCGCATGCCCCCACCACACGAGCACGTCCGTGTCGGCCAGGACCTCTTCGGTCAGGCCGTGCTCCGGGTCGTCGAGCGTGACCGTCGTGACGACCGCCCGCTCGCCGAGGTTCTCCTCGATGCCCTCCTTGATGGTGGTGTGCATGCCCGACGGGTAGATGTCGCGCACCTTCTGCTCGACCTGCTCATGTCGGTTCTCCCCCCAGACGACGACGCGGATGGGGTGCTCGGGGGTGGTGGTGCCGCTCATTTTCTCTTCTTCCTTCTGCGCTCGGGTGCGGGGATCTTCTGCGGGGTATCGGGTGTCTCGGAACTACTTCACGGCCCCTCCGGTCGCGCCGGCGGCGATGTACCGCTGCGCGATGACGAGCAGCACGATCGCGGGGATCGAGGAGAGCACCGCGGTCGCCATGACCGCGCTCCAGTTCGCGACCTGCGTGCCGAGGTACTGGTAGATGCCGAGGGTGACCGGGGTGATGTCGTCGGTGGTCGTGAGGGTCAAGGCGAAAAGGAAGTCGCTCCACGAGAACAGGAACGCGAAGAGCCCCGCGGTGATCAGCGAGTTCTTCGCGACGGGCAGCACGATCGACCAGAACGCACGAACGTGCCCGGCGCCGTCCACGCGCGCCGCCTCGATGATCGAGGGCGGCACGCTCATCATGAAGGCCCGGAGGATCATGATCGAGAACGGGATCGCGTGAGTGGCGTCGGCGAGGATGAGCCCGGGGATCGAGTTGAGCATGCCGAGGTCGTTGTAGGCCGCGTAGAGGGCATTCGCGATGACGACCCCGGGGATCATCTGCGCGATCAGCACCGCGAGCAGCGCGACGTTGATCCAGCGATAGCGGAACTGCGCGAGCGCGTACGCGGCCGGGGCAGCGATCGCGAGACTGAAGACGACCGTACCCACCGAGATGATGAGGCTCGTGACGAGGTTCGGCCCCTGGTCGGCGAACGCCTTCTCATACCCCGCGAAGCTGGGGTTCAGGGGAAGGAGCGACGCGGTGAGGGTGTTGCCCGACGGCTGCAGCGAGGCGTTGAACATCCAGTAGACGGGGAACAGCATGATCGCGAGGAACGCGACGCCGAGCGCGGTGAAGAGGATGTCGCGCCCGGAGCGACGCGTCGCCCGCCGGTTCGCGGCGCCGTCGGTGACGATGGCCATGGTGGTCATTGCTCTGCCTTCCTACTCGTCCACCTGTTTGCGGTTCCCGCGGAGGTAGAAGATCGCGAACACCAGCGAGATGAGGATGAGGATGTTGCTGAACGCGGCGCCGACGCCGAACTCGAAGTCGACGAACGACGACTGATAGGAGCGGATCGCGATCGTCTGCGTCGCGTTCGCCGGCCCGCCGTTGGTCAGTCCCAGGATGATGTCGATCACCTTGAGCGTGTAGACCACGCCGAGCACCAGCACCACGTTGATCACAGGGCGGAGGTTGGGCAGCGTGATGTGCCAGAACGACTTCCAGCCGGTCGCCCCGTCGAGGGCTGCCGCCTCGTAGAGCTCCTCCGGGATGTCCTGGAGACCGCCGTACAGGATGGTCACGTTGAACGGGATGCCGATCCAGATGTTCACGAGGATGACGGCGATCAGCGCCACATCCGGACTGTTCAGCCAGGGAACCGCCCCGAGCCCGACCGAGGCGAGGAACTCGTTGAGGATGCCGCTGTCCTGGTCGAGGATGGATCGCCAGGTCGCGCTCGAGACGATGAGCGGAAGCAGCCATGGCAGCAGGAGCATCGCGCGGAGGAACCCGCTGAGCGGGAACCGCCGCCGGAAGAACACGGCGAGCGCGAGCCCGATCACGAACTGTCCGGCGATCGACCCGACGGTGAAGAGCGCCGTGTTCAGCATCGCGGGCCAGAACAGCCCGCTGTTCACGACGGTCGCGTAGTTCTCCCAGCCCACCCACGGCGCCTCGCCGGTGAAGAAGGTCTTCGTCGTGTACTCCTGGAAGCTCATCACCAGGTTCTTCACGACCGGATAGCCGAAGAAGAGCAGGATGTAGAGCGCGGCCGGCGCGAGGAACATCGCCTTCACCACGCCCTCCCGCCGGAATCGGCGGGCCGGTCGGGCCGTGGGCGTGCGCTGTGCGCTCACCGCGGGTGCTGTCGCTGTCGTCGTCATCAGGTCGATTCCCTCCTCGGTGCCCCGCGATCGCCGCGGGGCACCATCGGATGCCGATCGGGTCAGCCCTTGGCCGCCTGCTCGAAGGCCTCGTCCGGGGTGGCCTTGCCGGTGAGAGCGAGCTGGATCGCGTTGTAGATCACGGTCGCCTGCTCCGGCCAGTCCTCGCCGAGCTCGCCCGTGCGCGAACGCGCGTTGACGACCTGCTCGGCGAAGGCCTCCATCGACGGCACCTTCTCGACGTACTCCGGGATCAGGTCGGTCCTGGTCGGGACCGTGAACCGCGACTCCGCCGCCTGCAGCTCGATGTCGTCGCCGGACATGCACTCCACGAACTCCGCCGCCTTGGCCTGCTTCGCCTTGTCACCGGTCTGCGGCACGGTCCACACCTCGCCGCCGAGCGGTGCGACGGGCGTCTGGCCGACCTTGTTCACCGGCACCTGGACCGAGGCCCAGTTCACGTCGGTCTCGTTCAAAGCGGGGATGTTCCAGGGGCCGTTCACCATCATCGCGGCCTTGCCCGCGACGAACTGGTCCTTCACGTCGCCCTGGCTCCAGTTGATGACGCTCTCGGAGGCGGATCCGCTGCCGACGAGGTCGACCCAGAGCTGCAGCGCCTCGGCGTTCTCCGGGGTCTGCAGATCGGTCTCGTCTCCACCGTTGGTCCACATGAACGGGAGGAACTGCCAGCTGCCCTCGTACGTCGCGATCGCCGAGAAGGCGATGCCGTACTGGTCGCCGGAGGTCAGCGCCGCAGCGGTCTCCTTCAGCTCGTCCCAGGTCGTGGGCGGCTGGAGACCGGCCTGCTCGAAGAGGTCGACGTTGTAGAACAAGCCGAGGGTGTTCACGACGGGCGCGAGGCCGTACACCTCGCCGTCGTAGGTCGCGGCATCCAGGATCCCCTGGGCGAAGCCCGAGGTGTCGACGTCGAAGTCGCTCAGCGGCGCGAGTCCGCCGGTCGCGGCGATCTCCTGCACATCGGGGTTGTCGAGCATCAGCACGTCGGGGAGTGTCTTGGACGAGGAGCGCTGGAGCACCTTCTGGATGAGGTCCTTGCCCGGCACCGACTCGCGCTCGATGGTCACGTCGATGTCGGCGGCGCACTGGTCGAGCAGGTCCTGCACCAGCGTCTTGTCCGGCTCGTTGTTGTAGTAGTCGAGGATCGTGAGGGTGTCGGGGTCGCCGCTGGATGCGGAGCCTCCCCCGCCGCAGCCGGCCAGGGCGAGCGGCAGGACGGCGGCCCCCGCCACCAGGGTGATCAGTGTCTTGCGTGTGCGCATCGTCTACTCCTTCGTGTGTGATGCAGGATGTGATTCAGGGTCGATCCGCGTCGACCGGCGTCCAGCCGGCGTCGGCTGCTGCGCTGCGCTCGACGCCGTCGAGCACACGCTGCACGTAGAGGCCGTCCTCGAAGGAGGGCTCCGGCGTGCGTTCTTCCGCGATCGCACGGACGAAGTCGGCGACCTCGTGCACGAACGCGTGGTCGTAGCCGAGTCCGTGGCCGGCCGGCCACCAGGCACCGGCGTACGGATGCGACGGCTCCGTCACGTGGATCCGACGGAACCCCGCCTCCGACGCATCGACGGTGTGGTCGTGGAACCACAGTTCGTCGGCGCTCTCGAAATCGAAGGAGACGGAGCCGAGCGAGCCGTTGACCTCGAGGCGCATCGCGTTCTTGCGTCCCGCCGCGAAGCGCGTCGCCTCGAAGGTCGCGAGGGCGCCGCCGTCGGTGCGGCCGATGAACACGGCGGCGTCATCGACGGTGACCGGGCCGTATCCGGTGCCGGCCGTCGCGGCGAGCGCACCCGTCGCGGCCGGAAGCGGGCGCTCTCTGACGAACGTCTCGGTGAGTGCGCTCACCCCGGTGAGCCGCTGGCCGGTGACGAAGACGGCCGCATCCACGATGTGCGCCCCGATGTCACCGAGCGCGCCGGAGCCGGCGCGCTCGCGATCGAGGCGCCACACCAGCGGGAAGTCCTCCGCGACGATCCAGTCCTGCAGGTACTGGGCCCGGATGTGGCGGATCGTCCCGAGCCGCCCGGCTCCGACCAAGGCCCTGGCGTGGGCGAGCGCCGGCACGAAGCGGTAGCTGTATCCGACCATCGACTGGATCCCGCGCTCGCGCGCCGACTGTGCGGCCGCGACCATCGATTCGGCTTCGGCGAGCGAGTTGGACAGTGGCTTCTCGCACAGCACGTGCTTGCCAGCGGCGAGCGCCTCCTCGGCGATGACCGCATGCAGGTCGCCGGGCACGCAGACGTCGATGACGTCGACGCGGGGGTCGTCGAGCAGTTGCCGCCAGTCGGTCGACGACCGGGCGATGTCGTTCCGCGCGGCGAAAGCGGCTGTCCGTTCCGGATCCTGACCCGCGACGGCGACGACCCGAGGGGTGAGCGCGAGGTCGAACGCCCGCGATGCCAGGGTCCAGGCCTGTGCGTGCACGCGGCCCATGAACGACGTGCCGACGAGACCTACGCCGAGCTCACGGCCGTCAGACATCTCTGTCATCACCACTCCTGTTCGTCATCGCACCAGAGTTTCGGTTAAGCGTTTAAACTCACCGTTGTCCGAGTATGCAGACATATGTTGGACTTGTCAACATATTCATCAGCGATGATGGACGCACCCGTAACCCCGCGGGATCGCCTCGCCCCGAGAGGATCGACCATGGTCACCATGCACGACGTCGCCGCCCGAGCGAACGTCTCGGTGGCGACGGTCTCGTTCGTCTTGAACGGCACCAAGCCGATCTCGCCCGCCACGACGTCGCGCGTCGAGCAGGCGATGCGGGAGCTCGGCTACCGTCGCAATCCGGTCGGAGCCGCCCTCGCCCGCGGCCGCACCAAGATCATCGGGATGCTGTACCCCGCGCTGCAGCGCCCGCTGAGCGGCACCGTCGGAGGGTTCTTCACCAGCGCCGCTGTCCGCGCGCAGGAGCGCGGCTATCAGCTCGTGCTGTGGCCGATCAGCAACGAGTCCGACGAGGCGATGGCGCTGGCCGACACCGGGCTGGTCGACGGCGTGCTGCTGATGGAGGTGCAGCTGAACGACAATCGCGTGCCGGCATTGGTCCAGGGCCGCACCCCGTTCGCCCTCATCGGACGCACCGCGGACCCCGAAGGGCTCGCGTACGTCGACGTCGACTTCGGCGCCACCGTGACGACCGCGGTCGAGACGCTCGTCGCCCTCGGACACCGCGACTTCTGCCTGGTCACGGGCGGCTCCCGCGCCGGTCGATTCGAGGAGCACGGTCCCGCCGAGCGTTCGCGTGCCGCGTTCCTCGCCGACATGGAGGCCGCAGGACTGACCGGCGCCGTGCGCTACTGCCTCGAGGACTCGCGCGAGGGCAGGGCGTTCGGACGCGCGTTCCGCGACGAGCACCCCGACGTGACGGCCATGCTGCTGCTGAACGAGCACGCGGCGCCGGGAATCGTGATCGGTCTGCGCGAGGCCGGCGTGCGCGTGCCCGAAGACCTCTCGATCATCTCGTTGGGTTCCTCGGCCCACATGGCGAACATGGTCGACCCCGCCCTGACATTCCTCCGCTCACCGGCCGACGAGCTGGGGCGCCTCGGCGTCGACACCATCATCGACCGGATCGAGAATCCCGACGCGGGGCTGCCCGCCGTGCTCATCCCGTGCGAGATGGTGCCGGGCGGCTCCATCGCCGAGGCCCCGGGCCGCGCCTAGGCGACGGCGGGCTCGATGAGGTCGAGCCCGAGCCCCGGAGCCGAGGACACCGTCGCCCAGGCGCCCTCGATGCGCACGGGCGAGGGCGCGGCCAGGATGCCGAGTGCGTCGAATCCGGCATCCTCCACGTCCTCGACCCAGGTCGCACGCGGAAGCGTCACGGCGAGCTGCGCCGAGAGATCGGGCAGGAGGTGCGGAGCGAGCGTGACGCCGCGCTCCTCGGCCAGGCCGGCGATCTCGAGGAAGGGAGTGATCCCTCCGACGCGGATGACATTCGGCTGGACGACCGCGGCGAATCCCGCGTCGAGCGCCTCCCGGAAGCGGTGCACGGTGTGCAGGTTCTCACCGAGGGCGATCGGCGTCGTGATACGCCGGGCCAGCTCGCGGTAGCCGGCGGTGTCGTCGGAGCGCAGCGGCTCCTCGATCCACGTGAGATCGAAGGGGGCGAGTGCACTCATGGCGCGCGTGGCCCGATCGACATCCCAACGCTGATTCGCGTCGATCATGAGCTGCCGGTCGGCACCCAGGATCTCGCGCACGAGCGCGACCCGCGCCACGTCCTCACCGAGGTCCGGCCGCCCGACCTTGATCTTCACCGCCCGGATGCCGCGCTCGACCCACCGCTCGACCTGTGCGGCGAGCTCGCCCTCTGTGTAGTGCAGATTGACCCCCGAGCCGTAGACCGGAAGCCGCTCCTGCGTGCGGCCGAGCAGGTCGGGCACGCCGACCCCGCGTGAACGCGCGCGCAGGTCCCAGAGCGCGAGGTCGAGGCCTGCCATGGCGATCGTGGTGATTCCGCCTCCACCGGCCTCGTGGAGATGAGCCCACAGCGCGGGCCACAGCACTGTCGGGTCGCTGTCGCGACCGAGCGCGAAGCGGCGGATGTCGTCCTCCAGAAGCGCGGCGACCGCACGGGCTCCGATCGTCGGCGTCCAAGAGAAGCCGCTCCCCGTACCTCCGTCGCGATCCTCCACGTCGACGCGCACGAGATGCAGGTCGGGGGCCTCCGGCACCCAGGGCCGCGGCATCCGCACCGACAGGGGCCGAACGTCGATCCGGATGATCTCGCTCATGAGCCGCCGATCATCCGCTCGCCGGCGTCGAGGATCCGGCGCAGCTCCTCCGAGTGGGCATCACCCGGGTCGGTCAGCGGGGGACGGACGCCGCCGACCGGGGCTCCGCTCAGGCGCAGCCCCGCCTTGATCAGCGAGACCGCGTAGCCCGGCGTCGTGTCACGGAGGGCGACGAGCGGATGGTAGAACCCTTCGAGCAGACGATCGCACGCGGCGCTGTCACCGTCGACGTACGCGCGGTAGAAGCCCGAGGCGATCCGCGGCGCCATGGCGAAGACGGCGGAGGAGTAGAGCGGGATCCCGATCGCGCGGTACGCCGCCTGGCTGGCCTCAGCGGTGAGCAGGCCGTTGAAGAACTGCACGTCGTCGCGCACGCGGCGCGCCGCGAGGACGATCTCCTGGGCGAGGGCCACGTCTCCGATCCCGTCCTTGAACCCCACGATCGTGGGCTGCTCGGCCAGCAGGCGCGCGAACGTCTCGGCAGTGAAGCGCGCGCTGCCGCGGTGGTAGACGACGACCGGGAGGGTCGACGCCTCCGCGACCGCGCTCACGTAGCGGACCAGCCCCTCCTGCGAGCTGCCGACGAGATACGGCGGAAGCAGCAGGATGCCGTCGGCCCCCATCCCGGCCAGCTCGCGGACCGACGCGATCGCCTGCCCGACCGGTCCGCCGACGCCGGCGACCACCGGGACGCGCCCTGCGACCGTGTCGATCGCGACGCGCACGACGCTGAGGGATTCCGTGGCGGAGAGGGCATGGAACTCGCCGGTGCCGCAGGCGGGGAAAACTCCGCCGGGTCCGTGCTCCATCCCTTCGGCGAGCACCCGCGCCGTGGTCACGAGATCCACCTCGCCGTCGGCGTCGAAGGCCGTGACCGGGAAGTAGAGGGGGCCGTCGCGGAATGTGAGTGTCATCGAGAGGTCCTTCCGTCGGGAGCGGATGTGGATGCGGCGAGAGCCGCGAGGGCGTCGGGGTGGAGTTCGGTGCGCCAGGAGCGTCGCGGGACCCAGCCCGTGTCGCGCGTCGCTGCCGTGCTGTCGAAGGCGCTGGAGGTTCCGCGCAGCGCAGGGGCCGCGTCGCGGGTGCCGGGGTGGAAGCGTGGCAGCAGCTCGTCGAGCGGGTCGACGGCCAGGGCATCCGCCGCGCCGACGAAGTAGCGGGCCCCGCTCGGTGCGGCATCCGCCGCGAGCCAGGCGTCGATGAAGACGCCGACGTCGCGGGCGTCGACGTAGTTGAACAGCGAGACGGCGGCGAGCGCGGGGTCCTGCAGCCGGTCGAGGACCGTGTGCCCCTGTTGGGTGGGAGCCCCGTCCCACTCCTCGGGCGTGATGACGTAGCAGGGGCGGAAAGAGGCGAGACGCACGGACGGTGCGGAGCGGGCGAACGCGGCGACCGTCTCCTCCACGCACACCTTCGACAGGGCGTAGGCGTTCGCGGGGGCCGTAGGCGCCGACTCGTCGAGCGGCAGCCGCTCCGGGGTCCAATCCGGGGCGCCGTAGCCGAGCACCGTCGGACTCGATGCGACGAGGATCCGCGTGACGCCGGCGGCGACGGCGGCCTCGATGGCGGTGAAGGCCATGCCCGTGTTCACGGTGAAGATGTCCCGCTCCGGCGCGCTGAACGGCACCGCGATCGCGGCGAGGTGGACGAGCGCCTGCGGTGCGGTGCCGCGCAGCAGGTCGACCGTCGCCTCCGCATCGGTCAGGTCGATCGGCGTGATCTCCTCGCCCGGGGCACGGTCGAGACGGTGCACCTCGTGTCCCGCGGCGACGAGCACGTCGACGACCGCGCGCCCCAGCCGTCCCGATGCGCCGGTGACTGCTACTCGCATGTCTCTCCTCCCCCGTGATTCTGCTTCCCCATCAGCTCTCGCACCAGACCCGCACGTCCCATGGATCGAGCTCGACGAGGGCGCCGGCGTCATGGGCGGCGCCGTCGAGCACCGACGAGACGGCGCGCTCCGGACGGATCGTCTGCGCTCGGCCCGACCAGTTGTGCAGCACCCACACGCGCCCGCGCACGCCGGTCAGCGAGTGGGCGGTGACCGACCTCGGACGGTCGCCGAACATTCCCGACGACCGGGGAGGCGGGGCGGCTTCGGCGATGACGCCCGCGAGGGACGAGCGGTCGGGAAGCGTGCCGACGACCGTGATCGTGCCTTCCCCGACAGATCGACGGGTGACGGCGGCCCAGCGCCCGTAGTGCGGATGCCGGTACCCGAGAAGCACGTCGGCCTGGTCAGGCTCCAGGGCGTCGATCCAGCCGCGCGCTTCGCCGACGACCGCCCCATCGCGCTCGATCGGCACCGGCGTCGGCGGCGCCGCGAACTCGCGGTAGGCGACCCCGGCGAGCGGCCCGAGCACCGCCGGCGCCGTGACCGCCCGCATCCGCCCCTGATCGTCGGCGTAGCCGGTGCGCGGTCCGACGACGAGACGACCGCCCAGCCGCGCATACTCGGCGAGGATCTCGAGCGTGCGATCGGATGCCGCGATGAGCCCGGCCGCGATCAGGGTCGGATACCGCGACAGCAGCTCCCCCGCATCCGTCAGCTGCCGCTCGTTCACGTACTCGACCTGCAGTCCCGCATCGATCGCGGCACGGCCGAAGGCGCCGACGATCCGCGCGTAGGAGCCGCGGTCCGGGGCGCCGCCGGGCGCTGCCAGTGGAGGCTCGAACGCCATCATCCACTCGCTGTCGTGCGCGTACACGATGCCGATGTCGGCATCCGGCACGGCATCCGCCAGCCATTCCGACGCCACGGCGAACTGCCGTCCGATCTCCGCGATCTCCTCGTACACCCGGCCGGGCTGGAGATCGTGCCCGAGGATGCCACCCCAGTGCACCTCCGCGCCCGAGTGGAGCGTGTGCCAGTGCCAGTACGAGACGAGGCGCGCCCCGCGCGACGCGAGCAGCCACGCGGCCTGCGCCAGCTGCCCGTCGTACGGCGGCCGGGTCAGCGAGGCCGCGCCGATCGACGCCGCTCCGGTCTCGGTGACGAGAAAGGGCGCCTGCCTGGTCGCCCGCATCCGGTCAGCGCTGAGGATCAGCTGCGGCACGTCGTCGGCGTACCACTGGCCGCCGGCCCCCTCGCGTTCGTAATCGAGGGAGTCCTGCGCCAGGTAGTAGGCGTTGCCGCTGGCGATGTCGAGGTGCGCGCCGACGGCGACGTCGTCCATCGCGGGGCGCTGATAGGCGATGCAGGTCATGAGCACCGTGTCATCGGCCACCAGCTCGCGCGCGATCCCGGCCTGCCAGCCGATGAACTCCGCCGTGAGCTCGGCCTGGAAGCGTCGCCAGGCGAGGTCGTACGCCGGCGTCGTGTTGCCCGCCGGGGCCCACAACTCATCCCACTCGGAGATCCGATGCGACCAGTAGGCGAGGCTCCATTCGCGATTGAGCGTCTCGACGTCGCCATAGCGCTCCGCGACCCAGCGGCGGAAACGCGCGACCACGTGCGCGTTGTGGATGAGGTGCAGACCCGCCTCGTTGTCGAGCTGCACGCCGATGACGGCCGGATGCCTGCCGTAGCGCCCGAGCACCGCGCGGATCACGCGCTCGGCGTACCCGCGGAAGACCTCGGAGGTGAAGTCCACCTCCTGCCGCCCGCCCCACGGGACCGACGACCCGTCCTTGCGGACGACCGCGAACTCGGGGTGGAGCCTGCTGAGCCACGGCGGAACCGCGTAGGTCGGGGTGCCGAGGATCACGTCGATCCCGTGCGCCGCTGCACCGTCGAGCACCGGCGCGAGCCACTCCAGGTCGAACTCGCCGTCGCGCGGCTCCCACGTCGACCACACCGACTCCCCCACCCGGATGCAGGTGATCCCCGCCTCGACCATGAGCCGGAGGTCCGTCGTCCGCCGGGAGGGGTCTGGAAGGTACTCGTTGTAGTACGCCGTGCCCAGCCGCGGGCCGTCCGCCCATGCGGTCCGGCGGCGAGACCCGCTCTCGGCCACGGTTCAGACCTCGACGCGCGTGATGCGGAGCGCGATCGGCTTCCCCGCGGGCAGGTCCACCGGCGCGGAGTCGCGGTCGAAGGCCTCGTTGCGGGCGACCTCGGTGAGGGCGAAGCGGCGCCCCACCGGCGTGACGGTCATGTTCCAGGTGTCGATGACGTCGACCTCGAAGACGTCGCCCTCCTCCGGGCTCTCCCCGGGCTGTCCGACCGGGAGCCGGAACGACCACGACGCCGGCGCGGAGCGCCCGAGGTACTGCACGTACTGCTGCCGATGCCAGCCGGCCACGTACGCGGGGTCGTCCCATTTGTCGATCGGGTCCAGGCCGGGTACGACCAGATCGTCGAGGATGCCGCGCAGGAAGGCGATCCGCGCCGGGGACTCGCCGCGCAGCACACCGCCCTCGACCATGTGCAGGCTGCCGCTCTCGGTGAGGAAGCTCTCTCCGTGCGAGGCGTAGCATCCGGCCACCGTCGTGATCCAGAATCGGTGCACGAGTTCCGGGCCGTCGAGGTGCCCCCAGCGATCGGGGATGTCGCCCTCGTACTTGATCTCGTCGAGCACGACGGGCTTCTTCCAGACGTCGCGATACAGGTTGGCTCGGCCGAAGTCCTCTGTCGCCGCGCCGTTCTGGATCGAGGCGTGCGTCACCCACGGCTGGTTGTTGTCGTAGATCTCGATCCAATTGTGGATCGAGCGCAGGTGCTCGTGCGGGTCGACGGAGGCGAGGAGCGCACCGGTGCGGTCCCAGCGATCGTCGGGCCGCTCGAGCTGGTCGAACTCGTTGCACAGCGACCACCACACGTGCGCGTATCCCGACAGCCGCGCGACGAGGTACCGCAGGTAGACGGCATCCTCCTCTTCCGTCAGGGCGTCGAGCCCGAACTGGCCACGGTCGTAGGCGTCGAAGATGAGCACGTCGGCCTGGATGCCGCGCGCGCCGAGCATCTCGACGGCACCGTCGAGATGCTGGAAGAACTCCGGCACCGGACGGCTGACGTCCCAGTGCCCGTCCGTCTTCTCGAACGGCATCAGCGCGGGCACGTGCTCGATGTAGCCGCCGCCCTGCGGGAAGACCATGAAACGAAGCTTGTCGAACCCGACCTCGGCGATGTCGTCGACGGTCTGAGTGAACAGCGGTTCGTCCTGATGCAGCCAGTTGTACGCGGTCGTGCCGACCGGACGGTAGGGCGTGCCGTCGGCGTGCGCGAAGTGGAAGCGGTGCGCCACCCGCACCGGACCGTGCGCGGCTCCCGGCGCGACCTCGAAGCTCCCGCTCGATCGGTCGAGCGCGGTGCGCGCGCCCTCGACCTCCCACGTCCAGGCGCCGTCCGACTCGGGACAGACCCGCACGCGATAGGTCGTCCCGCCGTCCCAGAACCCGGGGACGACGATCTCCTCCGCGCCGTTGCGCAGGCGCACCGAGAAGGGCGGCTCCGCACCGATCGGCAGACGATCGGCACCCTCGAAGACGAGCTCGACGGTGTCGTACCTGGGGAACATCATCATCCTCCTGCGTCGGCGGCCACCCGTCGTCGGGCGTCGATGATCCCCAGTCTTGCATAATTTGCGCCTGATGAATCTCTATTCATCGAGAATCTGAGAGAATATACTTTCATCAGCGAATCTCCATCCGATCCGCGCTGAAGCAGGAGGACCACCGTGTCGTCGACCCCCTTCGCCACCCCCGTCGACGGACAGCTGCGCCTGCTCACCAAGGTGGCGCGAATGTACCACGAGCGCGGCATCCGCCAGT
Source organism: Microbacterium sp. A8/3-1 (assembly GCF_040267695.1). NCBI lineage: Bacteria > Bacillati > Actinomycetota > Actinomycetes > Micrococcales > Microbacteriaceae > Microbacterium > Microbacterium sp. A8/3-1. The sequence goes on from NZ_CP158357.1 coordinate 2,244,590, forward strand.
CGGAGATCGCCGCAGCACTGAGCATCTCGCAGGCGAAGGTGTCCCGACTCCTCAAGCGCGCGGAGACCGCCGGCATCGTGCGGACCATCGTCACGGTCGCCCCCGGCGTGCACGCCGAACTCGAGGAGCGGCTCGAGGAGGGGTACGGGCTCGCGGAGGCGGTCATCGTCGACGTCGAGCCAGATGCCGACGAAGCCGAGCTGCTCGCCGCCATCGGAGCCGGAGCCGCCGGCTACCTCGAGGCCTCACTGTCGGGCACCGACCGGATCGGGGTCTCGTCGTGGAGCCGCTCCGTGCTGGCGATGACCGACCGGATGCGGCCGCTCCCGACGCGCGGGGCGACCGAGGTCGTGCAGCTGCTCGGGGGCACGGGCGCGCCCGAGGCGCAGAGCCACTCGCACCGCCTCCTCAGCTCGCTCGCGCGGATGCTCGGCGCCGACCCGATATACGTCCAGGCCCCCGGCATCGTGGCCGACCCGGCCGTGCGCGACAGCCTGCTCAAGGACCCGTCCATGCAGGAGACCATGCGCCACTGGGAGTCGCTGACGATGACCATCATGGGGATCGGCAGCATCGAGCCCTCCGACGTGCTGTCCACCAGCGGCAATGCGTTCGCCGACGACGAGCGCGCCCAGCTGCTCGCCGAGGGCGCGGTCGGCGACATCTGCCACCACGTCCTCCGCATCGACGGATCCGCGGTGACCGGCGAGATCGACGACCGCGTGATCGCGATCCCCGTCGACAAGCTCCTGCGCATCCCGCGCCGCGTCGGCATCGCCGGCGGCGAGCGCAAGCTCGATGCGATCCGGGGTGCGATCGCCGGCGGGTGGGTCACCGCGCTGGTGACCGACCTGCACACGGCAGAGCGCCTCGCCGAGACGATCTGACGACGCCGGGGCACCGCTCCTAGAGCGCCGCGACGGCCTCGCTCAGTCGCCGGATGCCGGGGTCGAGGCTCGTGAGCACCCGCGCCGACACGTCGACGCCTGCGGCCGCACTGGCCATCGACGCCTGCGCGAGCACGACGACGTCGGCATCCGCGGCCAACCGCTCGATCGCGGCGCCGACCAGCCGGTCGTGCGTGGCCCTGTCGCCGCCGTAGACGGCCGCGAAGGCTCCCTCCACGACCTCGCTGACGAACTCCGGCGCTCGTCCCGCTCGCTCCGCGCGCTCGCGGAGCAGGGCGAGGGTGGGGGTCAACGTCGTCGGGAGGGTGGCCAGGACGGCGATCCGGTCCCCCGCGGTCACGGCGTCATCGGCCATGGCCTCGTCGATCCGCAGCACGGGGATGCCCGCGGCATCCGCTGTGGGACCTGCCAGGTGCGAGATCGACGAGCACGTGAACATGACGACATCGGCCCCGCCTGCACGGGCCGCTTGGGCAAGGTCGATCAGGCGCTCCGGAACGGATGCCGCGCGCTCGGGATCCCCGAGATCGGCGACGATCTTGTCGTCGAGGTAGTTGACCGTGGTCACCCCGGCGAGGTGCTCGCGCGCGAGGTCCGCGACCGGCGGGATCACGACGGCACCGGTGTGGATGAACGCGACACGCGGATTGGAGGAGGTCACCGGATCATCCTTTCAGGGCACCGCCGGCCATGCCGGCCATGATCTTCTTGTTGAGCGCCAGGAAGACGATCATCAGGACGAGGATGTTGAGGCTCACGGCCGCGAACAGCGGACCGTACTGCGTGGAGCCGTACTCATCGCTCAGGCTGAGCAGTCCCACCTGGATCGTCGCGAGCTCGGGTCTGGTGGTGAACGTCAGCGCGATCAGCAGATCGTTCCAGACGCTGAAGAACTGCACGATCCCGACCGTCAGGATGGCGTTCTTCATCATCGGCATGCCGATCAGGAAGAACGAGCGCAGCGGACCCGAGCCGTCGACCGTCGCGGCCTCGAAGATCTCCCGCGGCACGGCGCGGAAGTACGTCGCCATCAGGAAGGTCGTCAGCGGCAGACCCATCACGGTGTAGGTGATGATCATCGGCAGCATCGTGTTCGTGAGACCGAGCCGGAAGTAGACGATGAACAGCGGGACGAGGATCATCTGCCCCGGCACCATGATGCCGGCGAGGACGTAGAGCAGGGCCGCGTTGCGACCCTTCCAGATCATCACCTCGAGCGCGTACCCGGCGGCGACGCCGATGAAGACGATCAGCAGCACCGACGGGATCGTCACGATGATGCTGTTGAGGTAGTTCCGGGCCACATCGCCGTTCGTGAGCGCCGAGATGTAGTTGTCGAACTGCCAGGTCTTCGGGAGCGACAGCGCCGGGTCCGAGAGGAACTCCGACTGCGTCTTGAAGGATCCGAGCACCATCCACACCTGCGGATAGAGCACGACCACCATCAGGAGCGCGACCAGGATCCAGACCGGGATGCGACGGATGGCGCGCATCGCGGCGCGGCGCCCCTGACCCGGTCGGGGCCGCTGCACCGTGGGCGTGGCGACCGTGAGCTGTGTCTGCGTCTGCAGCGTCGTCATGATCAGACCTCCGCCTTCTGTCGCTGCGATCGGAAGATCGCGAGGGTGAAGACCAGGCACAGGATCGTGAGCACGAGTGCGATGGTCGATCCGTAGCCGTACTCGGCGTACTCGAAGGCCGTGCGGTACATGTACAGGGTCAGCGGTGCTGTCGAGGTGCCCGGCTGACCGTTGTTCAGCGCCAGGAGGCTGTCGAAGACCTTGAGCGTGGAGTTCAGGCTGAAGATGATCGACGACAGCAGGATCGGGAGCGACAGCGGCAGGATGATGTTCTTCACCAGACGCAGACCGTTGGCGCCATCGAGCCGAGCGGACTCGATGATCTCCTCGGGGATGTCGAGGAGGCCCGCGTAGAGCAGCACCGCGTAGAACCCCATCGAGCTCCACAGCGTCATGACGATCGCGGTCGCCATCGTTCCGGCCGTCGACGCGAGCACCTCGACGCTCTCACCGCCGAAGAAGTTGATGATGTCGTTGACCGGCCCCTGGTTGTCGCCCACGGCCACGAAGCTCTTGAAGAGCAGCGCGACGGCGACGGTGGGGAGGATCGCCGGGAAGAAGACGATCGTGCGCACGAGCGAGGAGCCCTTGCGCAGCACGAAGACGTAGAGGAGCGCGAGTCCGTACCCGAGGGCGACCTGGCCGATCGTGGCGACGATGGCGAAGAAGACGCTGACGCCGAGCGACTGCAGCGCGGCCTTGTCGGTGAAGAACGTGGTGAAGTTCTCGATGCCGACGAAGTCGAACCCGCGCAGCGTGTTGCCCTCGAAGAACGAGAGGCCGAACGACCACAGCACCGGCACCATCTTCAGCAGCGTGTAGAGCAGCAGCGCGGGGCCGAGCAGGATGAAGATCGTCTTGCGATCTCCGAAGATCGAGTTCATTCGCTCGGTCCTTTCTCGGAAAGAGGCCGACTCCTCACCCGGACGGCGAGGAGTCGGCTTCCGGGTCAGCGGTTGGCGTCGATGCTGTCCTGCAGCGCCGCCATGTAGTCCTCCGGAGACATCTGACCGGTGGTGAGGAGCGTGCCGTTGGTGGACGCGAGCGAATTGCTCTTCGGGTCCATCAGCGCCTCGAACCACAGTACGGTCTCGTCGATGCCGGAGATGCGCTCCTGGATCTCGAGCGTGTTCTCACTGATGTCGGACACCTCGCCGTTGACGGCGAAGCCCGAGATCGAGCCGGTGTCCTGCAGCGCCTGCTGGCCGTAGTTCTCGGCGATGCAGGCGACCCAGTCCTTGACCTTCGGTCCGAACTGCCCGGCCGCGATGATCATCGGCGCTCCCGCGTTGGCGGGGTACTGGTCGATCGAGCCCTTGCCGCCGCCGACCGCGGGGAACGGCATGAAGCCGACGTTCTCTCCGCCGATCTGGTTGCGCTCCGGGTCGTTGATGGCGCTCAGCAGCCAGGTGCCGTCGTAGGCCATGCCGGCCTTGCCCGTGAGGAACAGGTTCGACGTGGCGTCGGGGTCGCGGGTCGAGAAGCCCTCACCGAAGTAGCCCTTCTCGGCGTACTCGGCGATCGCCTCGGCACCGGCGACGTACTCGGGGTCGGTCAGCTTCGCGTCGCCGTCGGCGACAGCCTGCATCGCCTCGGGTCCGACGTTGCGGAAGATGTACATGCCCAGCAGACGGGTGAGTGGGAAGCCCGCGGCACCTGCCTGGGCCATGGCCGTGTACCCGGCGTCCTGCAGCTCCTGGGAGACCTCGGCGAGCTCATCCCAGGTCTGGGGCTCCTCGAGGCCGAGCTCTTCGAAGATCTGCTTGTTGTAGAAGATGCCCTCGATGTTGTACTGGTACGGCAGCGAGACGAACCCGCCGTACACCTGCTCGACGGTGGATGCCGCAGCGGGCAGCACGTTGTCCCAGGCGTCCTTCTCCTCGAGCGCCGCCTTCAGGTCTCCGACCAGGCCCGCAGCGCCGAGGTCGCCGGTGGGGCGGATGAGCGCGGTGCCGGCGATCGTGTGCGTGGGAAGGGCATCCTGGCTGGCCAGCAGCGTGATGCGCTGCACGGTGTCGGCCTGAGCGATCTTCTGGTGCTCGATGGGGAGCGCCTCGTTCTCGGCCTTGCACTGGTCGGCCGCGAGAGCGTCGAGCGTCGGGCCGATGACCGTGTTCTCGTTGGCCGTCATCACGGTGAAGGCCTCGGGGTCGGTGCCGCCGTCGGACGAGCCACCACCACCGCCGCCGCCGTTGTCGCCGGAGCCGCCGCAGGCCGCGAGCGGCAGGGCCGCCGCGACGACGATTCCGAGCGCGAGCCACTTCCGGCTGCGGGTGCTGTGGATGTTCATGACGTCCTCCTTGACGAAGTGCAGGGCGATGCGGGGTATGACATGAGAATAGAATCGTTTCAACGGTGTGTCAACAATCAGTATTGAAAATTTATTCACATCGACCCTGATTTCGCGCTAGCATGCATGATCATGCAGTCCTGCGATGACTTGCAGAATGCACGATCTGACTGCTGCCATCGACGGCAGCCGCCTCGGAAGGAACACGTCATGTCGACGACGAACACTCTGCGCGAATCGGGCCCGCTGCGGCCGCTCGGAGCACAGAGCGCCCGCTGGACCCACGGCTTCTGGGGCAGCATCCACGATCGCACGCGTGACGTCACGGTCCCGCAGATCTGGTCGTCGCTCAGCGATCCGGCGGTGAGCCCGGGGCTCGCGAACTTCCGTATCGCCGCCGGCCTCGAGGAGGGCGAGCACCTCGGCCCCTCCTTCATGGACGGCGACTTCTACAAGTGGCTGGAGGCGGCGATCGCCAGTCTCGAGACCGACCCCGACGAGGAGCTCGCCGCGCGCATCGAGGACATCGCCGCGCTGATCGCCTCCGTGCAGCGCCCCGACGGCTACCTGCACACCCCGACGATCATCGCGGATCGAAACGATCTGGACGTCGCAGCCCTCGCCGACCGCTTCCACTTCGAGACCTACAACCTCGGCCACCTGATCACCGCCGGCGTGCGGCACCACGAGGTCACCGGGTCGGACACTCTTCTCAACGCGGCGCGCAGAGCAGCAGGCTTCCTGGAAGACCTCGCCACGAACAGGCCGCTGGAGCTCGCCCGCAGCGCCATCTGCCCCTCGCACTACATGGCCGTCATCGAGCTGTACCGGGTGACGCGCGAGGAGCGCTACCTGCGCCTCGCCGAGGCGTTCGTGCGCGTGCGTGACGACTTCGAGGGCGGAGACGACAACCAGGACCGCGTGCCGATCCGCGAGCAGACGGTCGTGGCCGGTCACGCCGTCCGTGCCAACTACCTCTACGCGGGCCTCGCCGACCTGGTGCTCGAGACCGGAGACGCCGAGCTCGAGGGTGTGCTGGAGCGGCTGTGGCAGGACGTGGTCGACACCAAGCTCTACATCACCGGCGGATGCGGCGCGCTCTACGACGGCGCCTCCCCCGACGCCTCCCCGTGGCAGCGCGACATCAGCCGCGTGCACCAGGCCTACGGCCGCGCGTATCAGCTGCCGCACACCACCGCGCACAACGAGTCGTGCGCCAACATCGGCATGATCTTCTGGAGCGAGCGCATGCTCGCCCTCACCGGCGACGCGAAGTACGCGGATGTGATCGAGCAGGTCGCCTACAACAGCCTGCTCGCGAGCATCAGCCTCGGCGGCTCCGAGTACTTCTACACGAACGCCCTGCGCCAGGTCCGCGACCTCCCGTATCCGCTGCGTCGTCCCGGCGACACCGCGATCCATCCGACTCCCCCGCCGCCGCCCTCTGATGAGCGCCTGCGCGAGAGCTACCTCGCCTGCTTCTGCTGCCCTCCGAACATCGCGCGCACGCTCGCCCGGTTCCATGAGCGCGCTGCCAGTCTCGGCGACGACGGCCTGTACGTGCACCAGTACGGCGGCAGCGAGCTGAACGTGACGACGGAGGATGGCCGCTCCCTCGCCCTGCGCGAGGACAGCGACTACCCCTGGAGCGAGACGCTCACGTTCACCGTGACCGCGGCATCCGGCGGCGGCCTCCCTCTGCATCTGCGCATCCCCGGCTGGAGCGAGGGCGCGACCGCGACGGTGAACGGCGCCGAGGTCGCGGTGTCGGCACCGAGCACGTACACGCGGATCGAGCGCGACTGGGTCGAGGGCGACGTGGTCGTCCTGACGCTGCCGATGCCGGTGCGGATGCTGCGCGGTCACCGCCTCGCCGAGGAGACAGCCAACCAGGTCGCGGTGCGCCGTGGACCCGTGGTCTACGCCCTGGAGAGCGCCGATCTGCCCGATGGGGTCGTGCTCGAGCAGGCGGCGCTCCGGCGCGAGTTCGAACTGACGCCGGTGCCGACCGAGATCGACGGTCACCGCGTCGTCGCCCTCGACACCGAGATCGCCGTGCTGCCGACCACGTCGGAGGACTCGCTCTACAATCTGCTCGGCGACGCCGAGGTCGCCACGGCTCCCGCCCGCCTCGTGCCGTACTACACGTGGGGCAACCGGGGAGCCGGCGAGATGTCCGTGTGGCTCCCCCTGGTGTGGTGACTCGCATGAGCACGCACCACGTCATCGCGACGTATGTCATCGAGACCTCGCTTCCGCTGCAGCACGCGGCCGAGGTGCTGGCCGGGGAGCAGTCCACCGGCACGTTCGTCCGCGTGCAGCGCGAGTCCGACGACCTCCGGGCACGGTTCGCCGCCCAGGTCGAGTCCCTCCAGGAGATTCCGCTGACCGGAGCCTCGCCGCTGCCCGGCGCGGTCGGCGACCCCGCCGAACGGCGCAGGGCCGTGCTGCGGCTGCGCTTCCCCCTCGACAACTTCGGGCCCTCGCTCCCGAACCTGCTCGCGGCCGTCGCCGGGAACCTCTTCGAGATCAAGGAGCTCTCCGCGGTGCGCCTGATCGACCTCGATCTGCCGCCCGCGTTCGCCGAGCGCTACCGCGGTCCGCGCTTCGGGGTGGCGGGCACACGCCGGTTGATGGGCGCGTCCGACGGCGCGATGATCGGCACGATCATCAAGCCCAGCATCGGCCTCGCCCCGGCCGAGCTCGCGGAGGTCGTCGGAGAGCTCGCCGAGGCCGGCATCGACTTCATCAAGGACGACGAGCTGCAGGGGAACGGCCCGTCCTCGCCGCTGTCGGCACGCGTCGCCGCGGTCATGCCGGTGCTGCACCGGTACGCCGACCGCACCGGCCGCATGCCGATGTACGCGTTCAACATCACCGACGACATCTCGCGCCTCGAGGCGAACCACGATCTCGTGGTCGCCGCCGGCGGCACCTGCGTGATGGCGTGCGTCAACCTCGTCGGTCTCGCAGGCCTCGAATTCCTCAGCGCGCACACCGCCGTGCCGATCCACGGGCACCGCACCATGTTCGGTGCGATCGGCCGGTCGGAGCAGGTCGGGATAGGCTTTCGCGCGTGGCAGAAGATCGCCCGCCTCTCGGGCGCGGATCATCTGCACACCAACGGCATCAGCAACAAGTTCTACGAGACGGACGACGAGGTGCTCGACTCCATCGCCGCGGTGCGCGAACCACTTCTGGGGATCGCCCCGACCGTTCCGGTGCTCTCCAGCGGCCAATGGGGAGGCCTCGCGCACGCCACCTACCGCGCGGTCGGCACGACGGATCTGCTGGTGCTCGCCGGCGGCGGCATCCACGGCCACCCCGACGGCGCGGCGGCCGGCGTGAGCAGCATGCGCGACGCCTGGGCGTCGGCGGCCCGCGGCGAGACGGCTCAGGATGCGGTCGACCGATCGGCCGCTCTGCGCCGGGCGACCGAGGTTTTCGGCCCGGTCCGTGTCTGAGGTCCGGTATGCCTGAGATCCGGGCGGCGTTCTACGGCGACGACTTCACCGGGAGCGTCGACGCGCTGCTGCAGTTCGCGCGGCGCGGATGGTCGGGGCGTCTCTTCACCACGCTCCCGACGCCCGAGGCTCTGCACGCGGCGGCGCAGGCCGTCGACGTGGTCGGGATCGCCGGCATCGCGCGATCGCTCTCGCCGGAGCAGATGGATGCCGAGGTCATCCCCGCGCTGCGGGCTCTGGTCGCGACCGGCGCCCCGATCGTGCAGTACAAGGCGTGCTCCACCGCCGACTCCGCGCCGGAGGTCGGCAGCCTCGGACGCGTGATCGAGCTCGGGCGCGAGATCGTCGCGCCGCATCCGGTGCCGATGCTGTTCGCCCAGCCGGACTTCGGGCGCTTCACCCTGTTCGGCACGCACTTCGCGTCCGAGGACGGCGTCGTGCACCGGTTGGACCGGCAGCCGACCATGTCGAGTCACCCGTCCACCCCGATGACGGAGGCCGATCTCGCGATCCACATCGGCCGGCAGACCGCCCTGCCCATCGGAGCCGTGTCGCTCACGGTCTACGCCGACCTCGCCGAGCGCCTCCGCCATGCGGACGCGGCGGGCGTCGTCCTGGATGCCGTGACGGACGCGGATCTCGTCACCGTCGGCGCCGCCCTTCGCGACCTCCCGGTTCCCGTGTTCGCGATCGGCTCCGGGGGCCTCTCGCAGGGCATCGCCGCAGCGGCGCCCGGCACGAGCGCGCCGGTTCCCGTCGCCACACCGGCCGCCGGTGCGGTGCTGGTCGTCTCGGGCAGCCGCTCGCCGCAGACGCGTCGGCAGGCCGAGGCCGCCGCGGCCGCGGGGTGGTTGGTCCAGCCGCTTCCTCTCGACGTCGCCGACGCGGCCGAAGCCGCGCAGGATGCCGTGGTGGCGCTCTCCTCCGGCCGCGGAGTGGTCTTCACCTCCGCCGACGCCGACGCGTCAGGGGCTGGTGAGCGTCCGATCCTCGAGGCCATCGCGGAAGCATCCGCGATCATCGTCAAGGCCGCCGCGCAGGCGCGGGCCGCGCGCCGCGTGATCGTGTGCGGCGGTGACACGTCCAGTCGCATCACGCGGCTGCTCGGCATCGAGGCGCTGTCCATCGCCGCGAATCCGTGGGGCAACGTCGTGCTGCTGCGGCCGCACGCCACGGACCCCGCGATCGACGGGCTGGAGCTGCTGCTCAAGGGCGGCCAGGTCGGTGCCGACACCCTGTTCCTCGACGTGGAGGCGCTCGACGCCTGAGCGCGAAGCCGGACCGCGGGCTCTAGGCGCTCCCCGCGCCCCATCGTCCGAGAGCCGTGATCGCCTCGCTGAGCGCCACTCCGCGCTCGGTCAGCGCGTAGGCCCGGGTGTTGTGCCGGAGCGGCAACCGCGTCAGCACTCCGGCCGCCTCGAGTTCGCGCAGGCGCGTCGCCAGCATGTTCGTCGGCGCACCGAGGTCGCGCTGCAGGTCGCCGTAGCGCTGCGGCCCGTCGAGCAGCCGCTCCACGATGAGCAGTGCCCACCGCGCGCCGACGACGTCGAGGGCCGCGGCGAGATCGCTCACGCGGCGGGTTCGTCCGCCGGCTTCATCCAGAACGGAGAGTAGTGGTAGCCGTCCGGATCGTCGAACTGGCGCTGGTACATGAAGGGGTAGTCGTCGGTGTCGCCGATGCGTCCACCGGCGGCTCCGGCGCGCTCCACGAACTCGTCGACCGCCTCGCGGCTGCCGAGGTCGAACGAGACCGTGACCTTGGAGGGCGTGTCGGGGCCGCCGATCAGCTCCTCGACTCCTCCGACGCTCGCGTACATCTCGCGGCTGCCGAGCATGACGTACTGCTCGGGCGCGATCGCGAAGCACGACACGTTGTGATCCGACATCTCGGCATTGAGGGTCCAGCCGAGGGCCGTGTAGAAGGCGGTCGCGCGTTCGACGCTCTCGACCGGGCAGGTGATGAAGAGGCTCATGCGCTCATACTTGCAAAATACAAGTGCCGCGTCAAGAGGGCGTCGAAAGCCGCACGCTCCAGACGGTGTGCTCGCGCGGAACGCGGTACTGCTCGGGGAGTGCAGGACCGACGGATGCCGAGCCGATGCCCTGCTGTCGATGATCGACGTTCAGCCACACCCGGTCGCCGGCGACGAGATCGCTCGGACGACGCGCCTGCTCGAGCTGCTCCGACGTCCACCGCCGCGCCGTGAAGTCGAAGGGGTCGCCGTCCACGTGGAGCGTGGCCATCTCCTCTCCCGACACGTCGAGCCAGCGCGTCTGCGTGTGGTTGCCGTTCTCCTGCGGGATCGGATACGGCGTCTGCACGGAGTCGATCGTGCGCGCGAAGCGGCCGACGCGGGCACCCTGGACCGAGTCGACGTAGGTCTCCTCCGGCCCCCGGCCGAACCACGCGACTCGGTCGGCGGCGGCCGGCAGAGCGAAGCGCAGCCCCACTCGCGGCACCCAGATGTCCCGGTGCTTGTACGGAGTGTCCGCCCAGGGCCCCACGAAGTCGACGGAGGTCTCCAACCGCACCCCGTCGCCGTCCGGCACCCACGTCATCGTCCAGGTGACACCGTGCGGGTGCGTGCGCGGCGCGGTCCGTCCGCGCGCGACCAGGCGCTCTCCGTCGAGCCCGACGTCATCGACCCGATGCAGCAGACGATGCAGGCCGGTGGCGTGCCACACGGCCGCCAGGTTGTTGTTGTCTCCCTGTCCGCGGTCGTTCTCGGTGGGCGCCCGGTACAGGTCGATCCAGGGGCCGTCGATCTGCAGGTCGCCGAGCTCGATCAGGCGGCCGGTGGCGGCATCGAACGACGCCTCCCCGACCCGGATGACGTCACCGTCGCGCGAGGTCGCCCCTGCGGGATTCCCCGTTCGGCGCACGGCATCCTCGACCGGCGCCGCGATCTTCTGCGCCCAGGCGATCACGTAACCTTCCGGCGCCCACAGACTCTCCGCCGCGAGCGTCGCCTCGACCGTCAGCACCGCGTCCGTCGCACGCAGAGCGGATGCCGCGGCATCCGGGATCGCGATCTCGACGCGCTCTCCGCGGGCGGTCGTCGGCACGTCGAGCAGTCCGTCGGCGACGCTCCGCCCGTCCGCCTCGACCGACCAGCGGAACCGCAGATCCGAGGTGTCGGCCGTGTGCCGCTCGTTCGCGATGCGCACGCGCTCGCCGACCTCGATGTCGATCACCTCGTGCGCCTTCGCGAGCTCGGCGAGCGCCGGCTTCGGCGTGCGGTCGCTCAGCACCAGGCCGTCGAGGCTGAATCGGCCGCCGCGCGGTTCGTAGTCGATGTCCTCGCTCTGCAGAATGAACGCGCGACCCTCGGCGTCGACCGCGTTGATGCCGTGATCGATCCACTCCCAGACGAAACCGCCGCAGAGCCGGTCGTACGAGCGGAGCACGCGCCAGTAGTCCTGCAGCCCGCCGGGTCCGTTGCCCATCGCGTGGGCGTACTCGACCAGCAGGAACGGCAGCCCCCGACGGCGCTCCTCCTCAGCCTCGGTCACCCCGGCGGGAAGCGGCTCGTCGGGGCCGTCGAACACCATCCCGTGCATGCTCAGCTTGCCGCCGCGCGGCTCCTCGCGCCGCCCGATGCTCTCCAACAGCTCCAGCGACGGATACATCAGGGAGTAGAAGTCCGAGTCGCGATAGCTCGGGTCGCGCTCGTACAGCACGACGCGCGACGGATCGCGCTCGGCGAGCCAGCGGCGCATCTCGGTGAAGCCGTCGCCCGACATGCTCTCGTTCGCGAGCGACCAGACAACGATGCTGGGGTGGTTCTTGTCGCGCTCGACCGTGCGATGCAGGCGATCCATGATCGCCTCGCGCCACTCCGGAAGCGCGGGCGGGTTGTGCTCCCAGCCCTCGTAGATGAAGCCGTGGGTCTCCAGGTCGACCTCGAGAACCACCCACAGTCCGTACTCGTCGCACAGGCGCAGGAACGCGGGGTGCGGCGGGTAGTGGCTCGTGCGCACCGAATCGATGTTCGCGCGCTTCATCATCACGATGTCCTGGATCATCGTCTCGCGGTCGAGCGCGCGCCCGGTGTCGGGGTGATGCTCGTGGCGGTTCACTCCCCGGAACGTGAGCGGAGAGCCGTTGACCACGAACACCCCGTCGACGATCTCGACGCGGCGGAATCCGATCGCGAGCTCGACGGACTCCCCCGCCGCGCGCAGGGTGCCGCGGTAGAGGCGCGGGCTGTCGGCGCTCCAGGGCTCTACGGGGACCGCGACGGTTTGGCCGGTCGGCATCGAGATCCCCAGCTCGGGGACCTCCACCACGGCATCGATCGAGGCGTCGACGCGCAGGGTTCCGACTCCGCTCACCGGGTCGTAGTCGGCGTGCACGAAGTGGTCGTCGATCGCACCGGCCGGCCGCGCGAGCAGCTCGACGTCGCGGAAGATGCCGGGCAGCCACCACATGTCCTGGTCCTCGAGGTACGTCCCGGCCGACCAGCGGTGCACGCGCACCGCCAGCACGTTCCGGCCGGCGCGCACCGGTGCGTCGAACTCGAACGGCAGGCGGCTGCCCGTCGACCAGCCGAGCTCCTCGCCGTTCAGCCAGACCTTCGCGCACGAGTCCACGCCCTGGAAGCGCAGCACGGCCGCTCCGAAGTCGTCCGGAACGTCGAACACCAGTCGGTAGTCGCCCGTCGGATTCTCGGTCGACACGTGCGGCGGATCCAGCGGAATGGGATACGCGGTGTTCGTGTAGAGCGGGCCTTCCTCGGTGCCGAGCATGCGGCGCGCAGGACCACCGGCCAGCGGCGTGAACTCCTCGAGCACCCAGTGCGAAGGGACGCGCATCGCGTCCCAGTCGGTGTCGTCGAACTCCGTCGCGAAGAAGTCGTCGCCCGTCCCGGCGGCGGTCGGCGCGAGCCGGAAGCGCCAGACGCCGTTCAGGCTGCGGACGGCGGCATCGCTCACGGTATCCGCGCGCGGGGCGCGCCTGCCGGCACCGGGCAGCGTGCTCTCCCAGTAGCGACCGGTCATTCGTCGTCCCCGTATCCGCTGTCGTCGATGGGCGACGGAGCCGGACCGAGCGCGTCGAGCTCGTCCCACACCGCGTCGGGGACCGGCGTCGCCGCGAGCTGCAGGAGCGCGTCGAGGCGCGCCGGAGAGGAGACGCCGACGACCGTGCCGTCGATCGTCTCCTCTCGCAGCGAGAGCGCGAGGGCGACGGCGGGCAGCGAGACCCCGTGACGGGTGCACACGAGCTCCGCCTGCGCCGTCCAGTCCACGAGCTCCTCGGATGCCGGCCGGTAGTGGTACCGCGCACCGGCACGCGGCCCGCGGGCCAGCAGGTCGCCGCCGAACGGCGCCGCGTTGAAGACCTGCCATCCACGCTCGTGCGCATCGCGGAACATCGACGCGGCGCTGCGGTCGACGAGCGTGTAGCGGTTGTGGCACAGGACAGCGTCGAACAGCTCGCTGTCGAGGTAGCGCTGCAGCAGCGGCACGGGACCGGCCGCGACGCCGATCGTCGCCGCGATGCCCTCCTCACGCAGCCGGACAAGCGCAGAGACCGCCCCGCCGGGAGCCAGAGCTTCACGGACCGTGACGACGTAGGGATCGTGCAGATGCAGCAGCGGCACCGTGTCGATGCCGAGCCGTCCTAGACTCTCCTCCACCGAGCGCAGCACGCGGTCGGCGTCGAAGCGGCCGGTCTCCGGATCCCGGTCGACCTTCGTGATGATCCTGCGCGCTGCCGCGATCCGCTCCTCGGGAGCCAGCGCGGCCAGCCCCAGCCCGAGGATGCGTTCGGATGCTCCACCGGAGTAGTTGTTGGAGGTGTCGATGAGGTGCTCGCTGCGCAGCAGCGCCACGGCGGTCTCGACCGCGGCTTCCTCGTCGCCGGAGCCGAGCCCCGAGGTGCCGAGCACCAGAACAGTCGGCCGCTGCCGGGACGTCATCGTGGGATCTCCTCGCCGCGAGTGCTACGGTCGGTCATGAACCGTTTCAGCGCAAGTTTATTCATAGGAGAATTCACATGTCAACGGCATCGACACCGGCGCTGATCGCGTCGGGAGCGGAACTGGAGCGCCTCGCCGACGGCGCCGTGTGGAGTGAAGGCCCCGTCTGGCTGCCCGAGACCCGACGCCTGCGCTGGAGCGACATCCCGAACGACCGCATCCTCGAATGGGATGCGCGCACCGGCGAGGTCTCGACCTTCCGCCAGCCCGCCGAGTACACGAACGGGAGGGCGCTGGACCACGAAGGCCGGGTCGTGCAGTGCAGTCACGGGCGCCGGGCGATCGAGCGCGAGGGGGCGGAGGGCCCGGAGATGATCGTCGACCGTTGGAGCGGCGGCCGCTTCAACTCCCCGAACGATCTCGCGGTGGCGTCCGATGGAGCGATCTGGTTCACCGACCCGCCCTACGGCATCGACCCGAGCGGTCGCGAGGGTCACCCCGGCACCTCCGAGTACGACGCCTGCTACGTGTTCCGCTGGGATCCGGTCACCGGCGAAGCGGTGGCCGTCGTGACGAGCATGGTGCACCCGAACGGCATCGCCTTCTCCCCCGACGGCACGCGGCTCTACGTCGCCGACACCGGGTTCTACGCCGACCGTCCGGAGGCCCAGCAGATCCTCGTGTTCGAGGTCGACGGGGCGACCGTCGTCGGGCCCGGCACGGAGTTCGCGAAGCCTCCGGTCGGCGCCTCCGACGGGTTCGCGGTCGACCGCGAGGGCCGGCTCTGGAGCTCGGCCGGCGACGGGATCTACGTCTACGCGCCCGACGGCGAGCTGCTCCATCACGTCCCCGTGCCCGAGACGGTGTCGAACTGCACCTTCGGCGGCGACGACGGCCACGACCTCTTCATCACGGCGTCGACGAGTCTCTACCGGATCCGCACCACCACGACCGCGGCCTGAGCGATGTTCACGTACGCCGCCTACAACGCCGCACCTGCCGAGCTCGCCGCGTCCGCACAGGAGGAAGGCGAGTGGTACCGCCTCCTGCGCACCGAACCGCTCATCGGCGGGCTCGAACTCGGCTTCCTGCATGGCCTGCACCCGCACGGCATCGAGCGGCTCTCCGCCCTGCTCGACCCCGGGTGGCGGAACATCGCCACCACGATGCCCCACACGCTCGCGGCGGTCGACGTCAACCCCGCCTACGGCCTCGCCTCCGCCGACGCGGACGGTCGCCGTCGCGCGGTCGACGATGTCGCGCGGCTGCGCGACGAGGTCTTCGCGCTGCGCGAGGCGCTCGGACCGCTCGCCGTGACCGCGGTCGAGCTGCAGTGCGCACCCTCGGCCGCCACCGGCGCGGCGGGCAGCACGCACCTCGCCGCCTCGCTGACCGAGATCGCCGGCTGGGACTGGGCGGGCGTGCGGCTCCTCGTCGAGCATTCGGATGCGGCGACCCCGGTACACGCGCCGGCCAAGGGCTGGCTGCCCCTCGATGAGGAGATCGATGCCGTGCGCACGGCATCCGCCCGGACCGCCGCACCCATCGGCCAGGCCGTCAACTGGGGACGCTCGGTGATCGAGACGCGCGCGCCTCGCGGCGCCGTCGAGCACCTCGAACGACTGCGGACGGCGGGGACGCTCTGCGGGTTCACCGTCTCGGGGGTGTCGGGACAGCCGACCTCCCGCAGTCTTCCGTGGGAGGACGTGCATCTCGCGATCGCGGACGTCGACCCGGAGTCGCTCCTCACCACGGCCGCACTCGTCGATGCCGTCGCGGTCGCGCGGCGGGCGAGCCCGCTGCAGGTGGGGGTGAAGGTCGGCGCACCGGCCGCACCGACGACGCTGGAGGAGAGGCTGGCGCCGGGTCTCGCGACCCTGCACGCTCTGGCCGACGCCTGGGCGCACGTCGACGCGGGTCCGTGACGCCGGTCCACCGGCGAGACCGACGCGGTGCCGGTCGCCTACGACGCCGGCTGCGGTGTCGCCGCGTACTCCTGACGCCACAGGTGCACGGGCTCGAACCCGAGCCGGTCGCGCGCCTTGTCGATCGACATCAGCGTCTCGAACTCGCCGAGCCCCTCTCTGAGCGGCACTCCCGGATAGTTGCGCGCCGCAAATTCGGCGGTCGGGGTCGATACGCCGGAGTCGGACGCCGCGACGTTGTAGACCTCGAAGCCGGGGGTCGCGTGATCGAGCGCGAGGGCGACAGCGGTGGCGGCATCGCGCGCGTCCACATAGGTGCCGAGCAGGTCGCGGCGGTAGTCGGCGACGCCGGCGCGCTCGAAGGTCGCGTACTCCCCTTCCGCGACGACGTTGGTGAACCGCAGCGCGGTGATGCTCGTGCCCTCGGCCCAGTGCACCAGCTGCGCGGCGATCGCCTCTTCGGCGATCTTGCCCAGCGCATAGGTGTTGTTCGCCTCGACGTAGGCCTCATCGACCGGGAGCGACGTGAGGTTCGCGAAATCGGGGAAGCCCATCGCGGTGATGCTCGACGCCTGGACGATGGTGCGGATGCCGGCGCGCAGGGCTCCGTGGAGCACATGGAACGTGGCGTTCATGTTGTTCGTGAAGGTGGCGGCATCCGGAACGAGCCCGTTCACCGGCAGAGCGGCGAGGTGCACGACGGCGTCGAGGCCGTCGTGACGGGCCGTGACGCCGAGCAGCGCATCGAGCACCTGGCCGTAGTCCTGCAGGTCCACTCGGACGAAGCCGGGACCGGGCGAGCCGACGATGTCGAATCCCACGACCTCGTGGCCGTCGGCGCGCAGCCGCTCCACGGTGGCACGTCCGAGTTTTCCCGAACTGCCGGTGACGACGACGCGCATGGGGATCCTTTCGTTTCCTCCATCTTCCCGCCCACCCTTGAAACGTGTCAATCGATCAGGAATGATCGAGACACACCCCGATCTGGAGACTCATGAGCATCGTCGTCGCTGCGCCCACATTCGAGCACCACCGCCACGCCCTCGGCATCGGCGAATCCACGCCCCGCATCTCCTGGAAGACGCAGGCGCCGGCCGGCTGGACGCAGGCATCGTACGAACTCGAGGTGACGCGTGCGGACGAGGTGTCCACCGCGTCCGCCGAAGACGCCGACTCGGTGCTGCGCCCGTGGCCGTCGCATCCGCTCTCCTCTCGGGAACGCGCGGTCGTGCGCGTCCGCGTCACGGGCGGCGACGGCTCGGTCTCGGACTGGAGCGAGCCCGCCGCGGTGGAAGCCGGACTGCTCGACCCCCCGGACTGGTCGGCGATGGCCGTCGGCTCGAACGCGAACGAGAATCCGCTCAGCGACGAACGCCGGCCATCGGTGCTTCGGCGCGACTTCGCGGCGCGCGAGGGACTCGTGTCGGCGCGCCTCTACGTCACCGCGCACGGCGTCTACGAGGTCGAGATCAACGGCAGCCGCGTCGGAGACGACGCCATGTCTCCCGGCTGGACGCCGTACCGGCAGAAGCTGCGCTACTACACCTACGACGTGACCGACGCGATCACCGAGGGTCCCAACGCCATCGGCGCCTGGCTCGGCGACGGGTGGTACCGCGGACGCATGGGCTGGCGCGGAGGCTTCCGCAACGTCTTCGGGACCGACCTGTCGCTGCTGGCCCAGCTCGAACTCCGATACGCCGACGGCTCGACGGAGACCGTCGTGACGGACGGCGACTGGCGCGCGGCGCCGAGCCCGATCCTGCACACCGGCAACTACGACGGCGAGACCTACGACGCACGGGTCGCCGCCGAGATCGCAGGCTGGTCGGAGGCGGGATTCGACGCCCGCGACTGGTCCCGCGTCGTCGCGGCCCATCGCGACCCCGCGACCCTCACCGCCCCCGAGGGCCCGCCCGTCCGCTGCACGCAGGAGGTGCCGCCGGTCGAGCTGCTCACGACGCCGAGCGGCCGGCGCGTGCTCGACTTCGGGCAGAACCTCGTCGGCCGTCCGCGCTTCCGCGTCACCGGGCAGGCCGGCGACATGGTTCGGTTCCGCACCGCCGAGGTGCTGCAGCAGGGCGAGATCTACACCCGCCCCCTTCGCGACGCCAAGTCGACGGACGAGTACATCCTCGCCGGCGGCGGAGTCGAGGAGTGGGAGCCGCGATTCACGTTCCACGGCTTCCGGTACGCCGAGGTGGAATGGCCGGGCGGAGCGGATGCCCTCGACGCCGCGGTCGCCGCGGGAGACATCGTCGCCCGGGTCTACCACACCGACATGGAGCGCACCGGGTGGTTCGAGTCGTCGAACGCCCGCGTCGACCGGCTGCACGAGAACGTCGTCTGGAGCATGCGGGGCAACTTCCTCGACATCCCGACCGACTGCCCGCAGCGCGACGAGCGCATCGGGTGGACCGGCGATCTGCAGGTGTTCGCCCCGACCGCGTCGTTCCTCTACGACGTGTCGGGGATGCTCTCGAGCTGGCTGAAGGATGTCGCCATCGAGCAGCTGCCCGACGGCACGGTGCCCTGGTACGTCCCGGTGATCCCCGCCGACAAGCAGTGGACGCCCATCCGGCCCGGCGCCGCCTGGGGTGATGTCGCGACCTTCACCCCGTGGACGCTCTACGAGCGCTTCGGCGACACCCGCATCCTCCGCGATCAGTATCAGAGCGCGAAGAAGTGGGTCGATCTGCTCGAACGGCTGGCCGGCGAGGACCGGCTCTGGGACGAGGGCTTCCAGCTGGGCGACTGGCTCGACCCCGCGGCCCCGCCCGAGGACCCCGCTGATGCGACGACCGACCGCTACCTCGTGGCGACGGCGTACTTCGCGCGCTCCGCGGACCGCGTCGCCCGGATGGCCGAGGTGCTGGGTCACGACGACGACCGGGATCACTACGCGGAGCTCGCCGCCGAGGTGCGCGCGGCGTTCACGGCGGCGTACGTGCTGCCGGACGGCCGCATGACCAGCGATGCACAGACCGCGTATTCGCTCGCGATCGCCTTCGAGCTCGTGTCGGATGAGCACCTCGCGACCGCCGGCGCCCGCCTGGCCGAGCTCGTGGAGGAAGCAGGCCACCGCATCGCCACCGGCTTCGTCGGCACGCCGCTCGTCTCGGACGCCCTCACCGTCACCGGCCACGCGGATGCCGCGTACGACCTGCTCCTGGAGACCGAGGCGCCATCGTGGCTGTACGCGGTGCTGCAGGGCGGCACGACGATCTGGGAGCGCTGGGACAGCCTCCGACCCGACGGCACGGTCAACCCCGGGACGATGACCTCGTTCAACCACTACGCCCTCGGCGCGGTGGCCGACTGGCTGCATCGAACCGTCGCCGGACTCGCCCCCGCGGCGCCGGGCTACCGTGCGATCCGCTTCGCGCCGAAGCCCGGCGGCGGATTCACACATGCGCGCGCCGCGCACGAGACGCCGTACGGCCGGGCCGAGATCGCGTGGCGGATCGACGGCGAGGTGCTGCGGGTCGACGTCGTCGTCCCGACCGGCACGACCGCGACCGTGGAGCTGCCCGGCGGCGAGCGCCACGAGATCGGCAGCGGCAGTCACCGCATCGAGGGAGCCTGGAGCGCCGCATCCGGCGACGGATCACGGAACTGATGACGTCTCGCGGAGGACACCGCGCGAAGTCCTCCGCGGAACGTCATCTCCTCCGGGAGACGTCAGGGCTCGGTCAGCCGGCGGTCGAGGCGCGCACGACGAGCTCGGGACGGAAGCGCACGTTCCGCTCGTAGTCGCCCTCGGGGTCGTCGATCGACCGCAGGAGGAGGTCGACGGCCGTGTGTCCGATGAGCCGCGCCGGCTGGCGGATGGAGGTCAGCGGCACGACAGTGGCCGAGGCGAAGTCGATGTCGTCGTAGCCGATCAGCGCGATATCCTCCGGCACACGGACACTCCCGAGGATCGTGAGCGCCTGCATCAGGCCCACGGCGAGGAGGTCGTTGGCCGCGAACACCGCGTCGGGACGCTCCGCGGCTGCCCGCGCGACGATCGATTCGCCGGCTTCCCGCCCGTGCAGCACGGTCAGCGCCGGCACCTCGATCACCTCGAGCTCGGCCTCGGGCTCTTCGGCGACCGCACGGCGGGCCCCCTCGAGACGGTTGGCGACCTGGGCGATCGACCCGGGCCCGGCGAGGAAGGCGATGCGCCTGCGGCCGATCTCGAGCAGGTGCCTCGTGGCGAGGTACCCGCCCTCGACATCGTCGACGGACACCGAGCAGAACCCGCTGCCCGGGATCTCGTGGTCGACCAGGACCACCGGGGTCCCCGAATCCGCGAGTCTCTGGATCCCAGCGACATCATCGGATGCCGGCGTGATGAGCACCCCGTTCACCCTCTGCTCGCGGAACAGGTCGAGGTAGCCGTTCTCGCGCGCGGCATCCTCGTCGCTGTTCCCGAGCAGGACCGAGAGACGGTCTTCGTCCGCGCGAGCCTCGGCGCCGCGGGCGACGTCGGCGAAGAAGGGGTTGCCGGCGTCGAGCACGATGAGACCGATGCTGCGGCTGCGACCCGCGCGCAGCTGACGCGCGGCGTCGTTCCGCACGAACCCGAGCTCGTCGATCGCATCGCGCACGCGCTGGACGGTGCCCTCGGCGACCTTGTCCGGTCGGTTCAGGACGTTGGACACGGTGCCGACGGAGACGCCGGCCGCAGCCGCCACCTCGCGCACGCTCACTGCCACCGGGTGCCCCTTCCTGTCGTGCACTGTCCGCGAGTGTACGGCACGCCTCGGCCCGCCTAGTCCGCGGCCCGCCGTGCACTCGTCGTCGCCGAGAACCAACGGTGGCGTCCGGAGCCGACGACCTGAATCCGCCCGTCCGGCAGCTTCACATCCGCCTCGGTGTTCGCCGGGATCTGCGCCTCGACGACGACCCCCTCGTCGGAACGCTCCCATCGCACCCGCGCCTCCCCGTACGGGGTCAGGTGCGCGGCTTCGGCGAAGTCGAATCCGTCCAGTGGATGGGGCTCGATCGTCAGACGCGCGTAGCCCGGTGCCGCCGGCGCGAGTCCGGCGAGGGTGCGATGCAGCCAGTCAGCGATCGCCCCCAGCGCATAGTGGTTGAACGAGGTCATCTCCCCGGGGTTGATCGTGCCGTCGGGCAGCATCGAGTCCCAGCGCTCCCAGATCGTCGTCGCCCCCATCGTGACCGGGTACAGCCAGGACGGGTTCTCGGTCTGGGTCAACAGCCGCTGGGCGACATCGATGTGCCCCGTGCGGGTGAGGGCGTCCGCGATGATGGGCGTCCCGACGAAGCCGGTGCCGATCCGGTGGTCGCCCTGCGCCGTGAGCTCGGCCAGCCGGTCGCCCAGAGCCTGCCGCTGCTCCGGGTCCACGATGTCGAACACGATCGCGAGGGAGTACGCCGTCTGCGCATCCGAGGTCATCCGTCCGTCCGATGAGACGTACGCCTCGAGGAACGCGAGCCGCACGTCTTCGGCGATCCGCGCATACTCCGCCGCCTCGTCGTCCCTACCCAGCAGCGCCGCCGCGCGCGCCGTGAGGTCGGCGGAGCGGAACACGTAGGCGGTCGCGACGATGTCGGCCGACGTCTTCGCATCTGCCGGCTGCTCGGGCGGAGCATCCGGGTCGAGCCAGTCCCCGAACTGGAACATGCCCTCCCACAGACGCCGCTCGCCGGACAGCGCGACGATGGCGTCGGTCCAGCCCTTCATGCTGTCGTACTGCCGCCCGAGCGTCTCGAGGTCGTCGAACCTCTCGTGCAGCACCCAGGGCACCACCGTCGCGGCGTCGCCCCAGGCCGCGGCCGGCTGCGCCGGGCCGAGCACGTTCGGGACGACGAACGGCACGACGCCGTCGACCTGGTCGATCGCGAGATCCCGCAACCAGGAGTCGAGGAATCCCCGGACGTCGTAGAGGAAGCTCGCGGTGGGCGTGAACACCTGGATGTCCCCGGTCCACCCGAGTCGTTCGTCGCGCTGCGGGCAGTCGGTCGGCACCGAGAGGAAGTTGCCGCGAAGGCCCCACACGACGTTCTCGTGGAGTCGGCGGACGAGCGGATGCGAGGTGTCGAACCACCCGGTGCGCTCCATGTCGCTGTGGATCACCACGGCCGTGACGTCGGCCGGATCGAACACCCCCGGCCAGCCGTCGATCTCGGCGTAGCGGAACCCATGGAACGTGAACTCGGGCTCCCACTCCTCGATGCCCCCTCCGGCGAGTGTGTACCGGTCGGTCGCGGCAGCGGCGCGCAGCGGACGCGTGCCGAGCTCGCCGTGCTCGAGCACCTCCGCATGCCGCAGGGTCACCACCTGGCCCGCTTCACCGTCGACCCGGATGCGCAACCGCCCGACGAGGTTCTGCCCGAAGTCCAGGACCGTCCTCCCGGACGGCGTCGTGATGACCTCGACGACCGGCAGCTCCTCGATCCGTCGGACGAACGGCGAGACGCGGGCGCCCGGCACCGGCACGTCCTCGACCACCGCGACCGGCACCCACGTCGATGCGGTGCGACGCGCGTCGTGGTCCTCCCCGGCGTACAGGCCGCTGGCCGTGATCGGGCCGGGGGCGCTCTGCCAGTCGGCATCCGTCGCGATGGTCTCCGTGCGCCCGTCGGCGTACTCGATGAGAAGCTGCGCGGCGAAGCGCGGCTGATCGCCGTCGACGGTGGCCGCCTCGTCCCGGAAGCCGTAGCGCTCCGTCGCCCACGCTCCCGCCAGCCGCACCGAGAGAGTGTTCTCCCCCGTAGCGAGAAGTCCCGTCACGTCGGTGCTCTCATGCACGGTGCGGGCCTGGAAGGGCGTCCAGCCCGGTTTCAGCACCTGGTCGTCGACATCGACGCCGTTGATCGATGCCTGATAGACGCCGACCGCCGTCGCATACAGCGTGGCGCGGCGCACGTCGCCCTCGAGCGCGAACACGCCCCGCAGCTCGGCCGGCTCCGCCGCGGATGCCGGTGCCGCGACGCCGATGGTCTTCGCCTGCCATTCGCCGTCGGCGAGGAAGCCTGCGACGATGCGACGCGGGGCGCTCCAGTCCGACACCTCACCGTCGGCGCCCGTCACCCGCACACGCAGCTGCACCTCCTCGCGGGGACGCAGCGGGCGGAACGGCCAGCGGACGCGGACCGACTCGCGGCCGCGGACGACGTGCGTCTGCACGCCGTCGCCGGTGAGCTCGAGTTCCGCGGCGTCCTGCGTCCATCCCGGCACGGAGGACTCGGTCACCCAGCTGATCGCCGGAGTTTCCACGGCCACCACATCGCTGCGGTACGGCGCATCCACGTCGACGCGCGCCACTGTCAGAGTCATTCTTCCCGCCTTCTTGCCGAGGTCCACGGTTGTCATTCCCCGCATGCGCTCCCTCGCTGCACACGAGATGATCCTGAAACGATTCATGATCGGATGTCAAGGTCTGGACGCACACCGGTGCCGGATCGGTCGCACCGCGGATGACTCGGGTTCTGACGATTCGGTGACAATCGTTGACACTCGCTCCGGATCGTCGTACGTTACCGACGTTGAATGGTTTCAACCCATCGACGAAAAGACGTTCTCGGTGCGGAGATCGTCACTCAAGAGTCAGCTTTTACATGGAGGTAAAAGAATGGACAACACCCGTAGTCGGAGGGTCCTCCTCGCCGCAGCAGGCGTCGCAGCCCTCGCCATCCCCCTCGCCGCCTGCAGCACCGGCGGAGGAGGCGAAAGCGCCGACGGCAGCGTCGAGATCACCTTCCTCGTTCCGACCGCAGGGACCAACATCGAGTCCGCGGAGGCCATGGTCGCGGCCTTCGAGAAGGAGAACGACGACATCACCGTGAAGGTGGAGTCGCAGCCGGCCGGCACCGAGGGCGACAACCTCATGAAGACCAAGCTCGCCACCGGCGAGATGGCCGACGTCTTCTGGTACAACTCCGGTTCGCTGTTCCAGGCGCTGAACCCGGACCAGAACCTCGCCCCGCTCACGGACGAGTCCTGGGTCGGCGACATGCAGGACACCATGAAGGCCGTCGTCGAGACCGACAACGGCGTCTACGGCGCACCGTTCGGTGCGACCCAGGCCGGTGCCGTCGTCTACAACAAGAAGATCTACGCCGACCTCGGCCTCGAGGTGCCGACGTCGTGGGACGAGTTCGCGGCCAACAACGACAAGATCAAGGCGGCCGGCATCACCCCGGTCATCCAGACCTACGGCGACACCTGGACGAGCCAGCTGTTCGTCCTCGGCGACTTCGGCAACGTGCTCGCGCAGGATGAGGACTGGGGCACCGAGTACACGGCGGGCGAGCGCAAGTACGTCGACGAGCCCGCCCTGGCCGGCTTCGCCAACCAGCAGGAGGGCTTCGAGTCGGGCTGGTGGAACGAGGACTTCGCCTCCGCCCTGTACGACGACGGCGCACGGATGGTGGCGACCGGCGAGGGCGCGCACTACCCGATCCTCACCGGCATCGTCTCGACCTTCCAGCAGAACTTCCCCGACCAGATCGATGACATCGGCGTCTTCCCGCTGCCCGCGCAGAAGGCCGAGGACACCAAGCTGACCGTCTGGCTCCCGAACGCCGTGTACGTGCCCAAGACGACCGAGGGCGCCCAGCTCGAGGCAGCGAAGAAGTTCGTCGCGTTCATCAACTCGCCGGCCGGATGCGACGTGCAGAACACCGCGATGGTCCCCTCCGGTCCCTACGCGATCAGCACGTGCGAACTCGGCGACGACGTGCCCGGTCTGCTGAAGGACATGCAGGTCTACTTCGACGAGGGCAACACGAACCCCGCGCTCGAGTTCCTCTCGCCCATCAAGGGACCGAACCTCGAGAACATCACGGTCGAGGTCGGCAGCGGCATCCGCCCCGCCGAGGACGGCGCCGCGCTCTACGACGAGGACGTGAAGAAGCAGGCCCAGCAGCTGGGCCTCGACGGCTGGTGATCGCCGACTGATCCCGGGGTGCGGGCCCGATGCACGGGCCCGCACCCGCCGACCTCACTCGACGGAGAGACCCATGACCGCCATTGCGACGCCACCCGCCGCCAAGACCTCGCCCCGCGGGCGAAAGGGGATCAGGAGCTCCTACCCGACGTGGTTCTACATCCCGTCGGCGGTGCTCTACATCGTCCTGTTCGCCATCCCGACCTTCGCCTCGTTCTACTTCAGCCTCACCCGCTGGTCGCTGTTCGACATCCAGTTCATCGGCTTCGACAACTACGTCCAGTTCTTCACCGAACCCATGCTCGTGCAGGGCTTCGTCAACACGTTCGTCTACGGCTTCGTGACCTCCGCTCTCAAGGTGGTCCTCGGGCTCGCGCTCGCCCTGCTGCTGACGGGTTCGATCCTCGGTCGCGGTTATCTGCGGTCCACGATCTTCTTCCCCGTTCTCGTCTCCACGGTCGGCATCGGCATCACGTTCAAAGTGCTGATGGACCCGTTCGACGGTCTCATCAACCAGACCCTCTCCCTCATCGGCGTCGAGGGGCCCGGATGGCTCACCGATCCCGCCTGGGCACTCCTGTCCGTCGCACTCGTAGACGTCTGGAAGGGCGTCGGCATCGCCACGCTCATCTTCATCGCCGGGCTGGTCGCGATCCCGCAGGAGTATTTCGAAGCGGCCAAGGTCGACGGCGCCGGCGCCTGGGCGCGATTCAAGAACATCACGCTGCCGCTCGTGCAGCCCGCCACCGCGACCGTCATCCTGCTGTCCCTGATCGGCGGACTACGGTCCTTCGAACTCATCTGGGCCATGACCAAGGGCGGACCCGGATTCACCAGCGACGTGATCGCCTCGGTCATCTACAAGCAGTACCAGGCGGGCTTCTACGGCCTGTCGACGGCGGGCAACGTCGTCCTCTTCCTGGTGGTGACCGCGATCATCGTGCCGGTCCAGTACATCCTCAACAAGAGGCAGGTGGAGCAATGACCCTCACCCGCACCATCACGACGGCCGGCGCCTCGAAGGCGAAGATCCGCCGTCAGGACCGCCGCCCGATGACCCCTCGACGATTCCTCAGCCGCTACGTGGTGGGGATCCTCGCGATCATCGCGTCGATCGTGGTCTTCATCGTCCCGTTCGCGTTCATCGTGCTCACGGCTGCCAAGAACCCGGCCGAGGCCTCGCTGTTCGAGTTCTCGCTGCCGGCGCAGGGCTGGTACCTGTGGGAGAACGTCGTGACGGTCCTCGAGACGCGCGACTGGATGCTGGTGCGCGCGTTCATCAACTCGACCGTCCTCACGGTGGCGAGCGTCGCGATCATGGTCGTCTTCGCTGCGATGGTCGGCTACATCCTGCAGCGGCGCAAGTCGCGGTGGAACCACGTCATCAACGTCTTCGTGCTGGCCGGCCTCATCGTCCCGCCCGCCGTGGTGCCGACGATCTGGGTACTGCAGGGCATCGGGCTCTTCAAGACCATGCCGGGCATGATCCTCATCGAGGCGACGTTCGGTCTGAGCTTCTGCATCCTGCTGTTCCGCGCGTTCATCTCGACGATACCGCGCGAGCTCGACGAGGCGGCGGTGATCGACGGAGCAGGTCCCCTGCGCCTGTTCTTCACCGTCGTGATGCCGCTGCTCAAGCCGGTCGCGATCACGGTGATCGTGGTGCAGTCCGTCGCGGTGTTCAACGACTTCACCGGACCGCTCTACTTCCTGCCCGGCGATGCGAATGCGACCGTGCAGCTGACCCTGTACAACTTCCAGAGTCAGAGCCTGAGTCAGTGGAACCTGCTGTTCATGAACATCCTGCTCATCACCATCCCGCCGCTGGTCATGTACGTCTTCTTCAACCGGCAGATCGTGGCGGGTATGACGAGCGGCGCCGTCAAGGGCTGACCGGTGTCAGAAGTATTCCGCCGGCGTCGTGCCGCGCAGCCACGCGAGCTCGTTGTCGCGGATGAAGATCGAGAGGGATTCGTCGCGCGTCTGACCGTCACCCAGCCAGTCGTCCAGAATCGTCGTCAGCGCCTCCGCGGATGCCGTCGACGGCTCGGCGACCAGGCGGTCCCAGGCCGCGACGAATCCGTCGGGAGCGGGCACCTCGCGCACGAGCCCGTGGATGTACTTCGGCCCCGGCATCAGGCGGTGGTCGGCCGCGATCGCGGCGCGCGCTGCGGCGATCGCCAGGTGCACGGCCGCGTGCTGGAGCAGGAAGGGGTCGCCGTGCTCTTCGGCCTGGCGGAGGAAGTACCCGCCGTGCAGGTGCGCCTGGGCGATGTGCGAGCGCACGCGGCCGGCCCAGACGTCGTCGCCGAGAGCGCTGATCGCGCGGACGAGGGGCTCGAGCTCCTCAGCGCGGCTGAACGCGACGCGCGCTCCGGCGAACGACGCCCTGGTCGGATCATCAGCGTGGTCGACCGCCGCGCGCAGATAGGCGAGGTCGGCGAGCTTCACGTCGATGTACGACCCCGGGTAGTCCACGCCGTGGCGATCGATCCACGCCCATCGGTCTTCCGCGCCGGCGAGGGCGAAAGCCTCCTCGGTGACGACGAGGTACACGTCGACGTCGGAGTCCTCCCGCTCGGTGCCCCGGGCCAGCGATCCGATGAGGACGACGCCGAGAACCTGCGGGTCGGCGGCCACCTGCGCGATGTACGCGGCCAGCGCGCGTTCCTGATGCTCCATAGCGACACCGTAGCGCCGCAGTTGCAACGTCCCCCCATCCGACCTACACTTGAAACGATTCATTTCGCGGTCGACGTCGACCGCGCCGACACCGAAGGCAGCGCCCCATGAGCATCCTCTCGACCGAAAACCTCGCCGCCCTCGAGCAGCAGGGCATCGAGCTCCCCAGCTGGGCGTTCGGCAACTCCGGCACCCGCTTCAAGGTCTTCGGCACGCCCGGCACGCCGCGCGATCCGTGGGAGAAGATCGCGGATGCCGCGCAGGTGAACGCCTACACCGCACTCGCGCCCTCCGTCGCGCTGCACATCCCGTGGGACCTGGTCGACTCGTTCGACGACCTGCGCAAGCACGCCGAGGACCACGGCGTCACCCTCGGCACGATCAACTCGAACACGTTCCAGGACGACGACTACAAGTTCGGCGCCCTCACGCACGAGGATGCGGCGATCCGCCAGAAGGCGATCGATCACCACCTCGCCTGCATCGACGTGATGGATGCCACGGGCAGCCGCGACCTCAAGATCTGGCTCGCCGAGGGCTCGAACTACCCGGGCCAGGCCGATCTGCGCGGACGCCAGGACCGGCTCCAGGAGTCGCTCCAGAAGATCTACGACCGGCTCGGCGACGACCAGCGCCTCGTGCTCGAGTACAAGTTCTTCGAGCCGGCGTTCTACCACACCGATGTTCCGGACTGGGGAACGTCCTATGCCCAGGTGAGCGCGCTCGGCGACAAGGCCATGGTCTGCCTCGACACCGGCCACCACGCCCCCGGCACGAACATCGAGTTCATCGTCATGCAGCTGCTGCGCCTCGGAAAGCTCGGCTCCTTCGACTTCAACTCGCGCTTCTACGCCGACGACGACCTCATCGTGGGCGCTGCCGACCCGTTCCAGCTGTTCCGCATCCTGTTCGAGGTCATCCGCGGCGGCGGCCTCAACAACCCCGACGTGGCCTTCATGCTCGACCAGTGCCACAACGTCGAGGACAAGATCCCCGGCCAGATCCGCTCGGTGCTGAACGTGCAGGAGATGACGGCGCGGGCCCTGCTCGTCGACCGCGACGCTCTGACGGCGGCACAGAAGTCCGGCGACGTGCTGGCCGCCAACGCCGTGTTCATGGACGCGTTCTACACCGACGTGCGTCCGGCCCTGGCCGAGTGGCGCGAGTCGCGCGGCCTCGCCGGCGACCCGATGGCCGCCTACGCGGCATCCGGCTACCAGCAGAAGATCGCCGCCGACCGCGTGGGCGGCGTGCAGGCCGGCTGGGGCGCCTGAGCGCCCGCCACCCACCGAAACTTTTCGAACCGAGGATGCAAAACATGACGACCCCCACCGCTGCCGCCCTTCTCGCGCGGTCCAACCGCCTGGGCGCCGACCCGAAGAACACGAACTACGCCGGCGGGAACACCTCGGCCAAGGGCGCCGCGACCGATCCGGTCACGGGACAGCCCGTCGAGCTGATGTGGGTCAAGGGCTCCGGCGGAGACCTCGGCACGCTGAAGGAGGCGGGCCTCGCCGTGCTGCGCCTCGACCGCCTGCGGGCACTCACGGACGTCTACCCCGGCCTCGAGCGCGAGGACGAGATGGTGGCGGCCTTCGACTACTGCCTGCACGGCAAGGGCGGCGCGGCTCCCTCGATCGACACGGCGATGCACGGACTCGTCGACGCCGCGCACGTGGATCACCTGCACCCCGACTCCGGCATCGCGATCGCGACCGCCGCTGACGGCGAAGCGCTGACGTCGGCCATCTTCGGCGACAAGGTCGTGTGGGTCCCGTGGCGCCGTCCCGGCTTCCAGCTCGGGCTGGACATCGCCGAGATCAAGAAGCGGAACCCGCAGGCGATCGGCTGCATCCTCGGCGGGCACGGGATCACCGCGTGGGCGGACACCTCCGAGGAGGTCGAGGCGAACTCCCTGTGGATCATCGACACCGCCGCCGCCTACATCGCCGCGCACGGCAAGGCCGATCAGTTCGGCGGAATTCGCACCGGCTTCGAGGCGCTGCCCGAGACCGAGCGCCGCGAGCGCGCCGCCGCCCTCGCTCCGACCATCCGCGGCATCGCCTCGCACGACCGCCCGCAGATCGGCCACTTCACCGACGCCGACGTGGTGCTCGACTTCCTGGCATCCGAGAAGGCGCCGGCGCTCGCCGCTCTCGGCACGAGCTGCCCGGATCACTTCCTGCGCACCAAGGTCAAGCCGCTGATCCTCGATCTGCCCGCCACGGCCTCCGTCGAGGAGCAGGTCACGCGCCTGCACGAGCTGCACGCGGAGTACCGCGCCGATTACCAGGCCTACTACGACGCGCACGCGACGGCGGAGTCTCCGGCGATCCGCGGCGCCGACCCGCTCATCGTCCTGATCCCCGGCGTCGGCATGTTCTCCTACGGAGCCAACAAGCAGACCGCCCGCGTCGCCGGCGAGTTCTACGTCAACGCCATCAACGTGATGCGCGGCGCCGAGGCGCTGTCGACATACTCCCCCATCTCCGACGCCGAGAAGTTCGCCATCGAGTACTGGGCGCTGGAGGAGGCGAAGCTGCAGCGCATGCCCAAGCCGAAGTCGCACCAGGGACGCATCGCGTTCGTGACCGGCGCGGCATCCGGCATCGGCAAGGCCATCGCGACCCGGCTCGCCGCCGAGGGCGCCTGCGTCGTCGTCGCCGACCTCGACCTCGAGAAGGCGCAGGCCGCCGCGGCGGAGCTCGGGAACACCGACGTCGCCATCGGCGTCGCCGCGAACGTCGCGGATGCCGATGCGATCCAGGCCGCGCTCGATGCGACCGTGATCGCCTTCGGCGGCGTCGACCTCGTGGTGAACAATGCGGGGCTCTCCCTGTCGAAGCCGCTCCTGGAGACCACGGAGAAGGACTGGGACCTGCAGCACGACGTGATGGCGAAGGGCTCGTTCCTCGTCTCGAAGGCCGCGGCCCGCGCGCTCATCGACCAGAAGCTCGGCGGCGACATCATCTACATCTCGTCGAAGAACTCGGTCTTCGCCGGACCGAACAACATCGCGTACTCGGCGACGAAGGCCGATCAAGCCCACCAGGTGCGACTGCTGGCGGTGGAGCTCGGGGAGTACGGTATCCGTGTGAACGGCATCAACCCCGACGGTGTCGTGCGCGGCTCTGGCATCTTCGCCTCGGGCTGGGGCGCCAACCGCGCCGCGACCTACGGCGTGGCCGAGGAGGACCTCGGCCAGTACTACGCGAACCGCACGATCCTCAAGCGCGAGGTCGTCCCCGAGAACGTCGCGGATGCCGTCTTCGTACTGACCGGACCCGAGCTCAGCCGCACGACCGGGCTGCACATCCCGGTCGACTCCGGCGTCGCCGCGGCCTTCCTGCGATGACCGTGCGCGCCGTCGCTGCCGTCGACCTCGGGGCGACCAGCGGGCGTGTCATGATCGGGCGCGTCGGCGACGGCGTGCTCGAGCTCGAGCTCGTCACGCGCTTCCCCAACGGGCCCGTCGAGCGCGAGGACGGCCTGCACTGGGACTTCGCAGCCCTGTACGAGCACATCGTCGAGGGCCTGGCCCAGGCGGTCCGCCGTGAGCCGGCGATCGAGAGCATCGGGATCGATTCCTGGGCCGTCGACTACGGCCTCCTCGCCGGCGGAGAGCTGCTCGCGGAGCCCTTCCACTACCGCGACGAGCGGACCGCGCGCGGCGTCGAAGAGGTGCACGCGATCGCGCCGTTCGCCGAGCTCTACCGCCGCAACGGCCTGCAGTTCCTGCCGTTCAACACGCTCTATCAGTACCGCGTCGACACCCGTCTCGCCGACGCCGACGTAGCCCTGCTCATCCCGGATCTCCTCGCCTTCCTGCTCACCGGCGCGCGCGTCGCCGAGCGCACGAACGCGTCGACGACCGGTCTGCTGGGCGTCGAGAGCGGCGAGTGGGACACGGAGCTCGCCGACCGCCTCGGCATCCCGTCGGCGCTGCTGCCCACGCTCGTCGACCCGGGGGCCGTGATCGGCGAACTGCGTCCGGAGCTCGCCGACCGCATCGGCGCGACGCTGCCCGTCATCGCGGTCGGGTCGCACGACACCGCTTCCGCCGTCGCGGCCGTTCCGATGACCTCGCCTTCTGCCGCCTACATCTCGTGCGGTACCTGGGGACTCGTCGGGCTCGAACTGTCGGATCCGGTACTGACGGATGCCGCGCGCGACGCGAACTTCACTCACGAGCTGGGCGTCGACGGCCGCTACCGCTTCCTGCACAACGTCACAGGGCTCTGGCTGCTCAGCGAGACGGTGCGCGCCTGGGAATCCGAAGACGGCGCCCCCGTCGATCTGCCGGAGTTGCTGGCCGCGGCATCCGCCGTCGACGGGACTGTGCCGCTCTTCGATGCGAACGATCCGTCACTCAACGCCCCGGGTGATATGCCGGGGCGCATCGCGGCACTCCTGCGCGCGACCGGCGCTGAACCGCCGACCGACCGGGCCGCGTTCGCCCGCAGCATCGTCGAGTCGATCGCCGCCGCCTTCGCCGAGGCGATCGCCACGGCTGCCCGGTTGTCCGGACGCCCGATCGACGTGATCCACCTCGTCGGAGGAGGCTCACTGAACGCCCTCCTCTGCCAGGCGACCGCCGACCGCGCCGGGCTCACGGTGCTGGCAGGTCCTGTCGAGGCGACGGCGCTCGGCAACGTCCTCGTGCAGGCCAGGGCCCTGGGTGCTGCGCCCGCGACGCTGGAGGAGATGCGCGCGCTCGTCGCCGCCACTCATGCCCCGCGGCGCTTCACACCGCATCCCTGACATCGGCGGAGCATCTCGCGCCGCCCTTGACACCTGTTGCCGCTGTCAGCAGCCCATAGCGACAACAGGTGTCACTTCCGCCACTAGTCCGCGGCGGCTCCGCCGGCGTTCGCGGCCGCGAGCAGCTGCTCGACCTGCTCGTGCGACACGTCGACCCCGGGGAACCCGATGAGACGCCCGATCGGGAACGAGGCCATCATCTTCTCCATGGCCTCGTCGTTCGGCATCATGGATGCCGCGGAGGAGTCGGCGCCCGACAGCTCGCCGAGGAAGCCGCCGAGCGCGCCCATGACGATCGGGCCTGCGACCGGGTGCGCCACGACATCGCCGATCGAGGAGTTGAGGGTGAGCGGCAGCAGGACGTCGTCGCCGTCGACCTGCACGGATGCCGACGAGCGGATGTCGCGGCTCGACGCGGCGACATCCACCGTGTACTCGCCACCCTCCACGATCCAGCTGTCGACCCGTACGTCCCAGTAGGCGAGGTCCTCGCGACGCACGACCAGTTCCACGGTGCGGGTCTCCCCCGCGGCGAGCGGCACCGAGGCGAAGGCCTTGAGCTCGCGCGGCGCGCGCTGCACGATCGATCCGGTCCGCGCGAGGTAGACCTGCACGACCTCGCGGCCGTCGACGTCTCCCGTGTTCGTGACGTCGAGGCGCACGATTATGTCGCCGGCCCCGTCGACCTGTGCCGTCGCCGGCCCGTATCCGAAGGTCGTGTACGACAGCCCATGGCCGAACGGGAACGTCACGTCGAGCCCCTTGGCGTCGTACCAGCGGTAGCCGACCAGCAGGCCCTCGCCGTAGCGGACGTGACCGAACTCGCCGGGGAAGTTGCCGAAGGACGGGTTGTCCTCGAGGCGCACCGGAACCGTCTCGGTGAGCTTGCCCGAGGGGTTCACGGCTCCGTACAACACGTCAGTGACGGCGCTGCCGCCCGCCTGGCCGAGCAGCCAGCTCTCCACGATCGCCGGCACGCGATCAGCGAAGGGCAGGGCGACCACGCCGCCGTTGGACAGTACGACCACGGTGCGCGGGTTCGCCTCGAGCACCGCGTCGAGCAGGGCGAGCTGCACCGCGGGGAGATCGATGTGCTCACGGTCGAAGCCCTCGGACTCCTCCGCCGCGGGCAGCCCGAGGAAGACGACGGCGACGTCCGCGGCCGCGGCGACCGCGACCGCCTCCGTGCGGAGTTCATCCGCCGAACGGCCGGATGCCGCGATCGCGCCGCCCTCGACGGCGTAGCCCGCAGCGTGGGAGACGTTGTCGCCCCCGACGGCACGCAGCTCGTCGAACGCCGCGTCGACACGTGTCGGGTTGATGAGCGAGGACCCCGCGCCCTGGAACCGGGGCTCGGTCGCGAACGCGCCGATGACGGCGACCTTCTGCGCGGGAGCCAGCGGCAGCAGCGCCCCGTCGTTCTTCAGCAGCACGATCGACCGACCGGCGGCTTCGCGGGCGAGTGCATGGTGCGCATCGACGTCGAGCGGGCCGGCGACCGCGGGCCGCTCTCCGGCCTTGCGCACGAGGTCGACCACGCGCGCGGCGGCGGTGTCGAGCACGCTCTCATCGAGTGCTCCCGCGCGCACCGCCGCGACCAGCTGCGCGTCGGTGCGGCCGCCGGATGCCGGCATCTCCAGGTCGAGCCCCGCGGCGACGCCGGCGACGCGGTCGTTGACCGCGCCCCAGTCCGAGACGACGAGCCCGTCGAAGCCCCAGTCATCGCGGAGCACGCTCGTGAGCAGCCACGGGTCCTCCGAGGTCCAGACGCCGTTGAGCTTGTTGTACGAGCACATGACCGTCCACGGCGCAGCATCCTTCACGACCCGCTCGAAGCCGCGCAGGTAGATCTCGCGCAGCGGGCGAGGATCGACGTCCGAGCTCGCACGCATCCGGTCGAACTCCTGGTTGTTCGCGGCGAAGTGCTTGAGCGAGGTGCCGACGCCCTGCGACTGCACCCCGCGCACGGATGCGGCGCCGAGGATGCCGGAGACGATCGGGTCCTCGGAGAAGTACTCGAAGTTGCGACCGCACAGGGGTGAGCGCTTGATGTTGATGCCCGGCCCGAGGACGACCGCGACGTCTTCGATCGCGGCCTCGACGCCGATCGCCGCGCCGACGCGCTCGACGATCTCGGGATCGAAGGACGAGCCGATGCCGACCGCGGGCGGGAAGCAGGTCGCCGGGACGCTGCTGGCGAGACCCAGGTGATCCGTGCCGCCGCTCTGCTTGCGGAGGCCGTGCGGGCCGTCGGTCATCATCACGCCCCGGATGCCGGCTCGGTCGACCGCTTTCGTGGTCCAGAAGTCCGCGCCGCTGGTCAGCGACGCCTTCT
This sequence comes from Microbacterium sp. A8/3-1, assembly GCF_040267695.1. Lineage (NCBI taxonomy): Bacteria > Bacillati > Actinomycetota > Actinomycetes > Micrococcales > Microbacteriaceae > Microbacterium > Microbacterium sp. A8/3-1. The sequence goes on from NZ_CP158357.1 coordinate 2,279,356, forward strand.
CCTCGAGGGTCAGGTCGGAGGCCGAGATCTCGGTCATGGTCTTCCTTTCGCAGCGACGGCGGTGTCCTTGCGAAAACTATATGCGCTTCAGTATTAGATTCCAAACGTCATTCAGGATTAGTCTCGAGTCATGGCTGCCCGAGGTTCCTATGCGAAAGGCGTCGCACGACGCGAGGAGATCCTGGAGAGCGCCCTCGACGTCATCGGCCGCAAGGGCTACCAGAACGCCTCCCTCAAGGAGATCGCCGAGGTCGTCGGCGTGACCCCCGCCGCACTCCTGCACTACTTCGGCTCGAAGGAGGAGCTCTTCACCGCGGTGCTGCGCAAACGCGACGAGCACGACGGACTCGAGCCCTCCGTGCTCGACGCCCAGGATGCCGTCGAGGGCTTCCTCGAGGTCATCCGCCACAACACCCAGGTCCCTGGTCTTGTCGCCCTGTTCTCACGCCTCTCGGTCGACGCCGCCGACCCCGCGCATCCCGCCCACGACTACTTCCTCGAGCGCAGCGAGCGGCTGCGCTCGACCATCGCCGAGAGCTTCTCCTCCGAGCAGCAGCGCAGCACGCTCGACCCCGACACGCTGGCACGGATCATCCAGGCCGCGTCCGACGGTCTGCAGCTGCAGTGGATGATCGACCCCACCGTGGACATGCCCGGCATCATGGCCGCGCTGATCGACGCCCTGCAACCGGCGGCCGCGAAGACGACCGACTAGCGGACGTTTCCGTTCGAGCAGGTCTGCTGCGCGGCGGAGTTTCCCTTGATCGTGTCGGGAAGCGCGACCACGGACGGGTCGGGAGTCGCGCCTTCGACCGGGGCCGCGGGGTCCTGGACGACCACGCCGTCATTGCTGGTGTTCTGGTGCGTGACCTGCAGCTTCGCGTTCGCCGCGATGGCATCCCACATGACGCTCGCCGCCTGCTCGTTCGGCACGACCTTGTTGGGATCGTCGCTGTCGCCGACGGTCGGATACTGCAGGAAGACGATGTCATCGAAAGGCACCGACTTCACCGCCAGCGCGATCTGCACGATCTTCATCGGATCAGCGAGCGAGGTGCTGGTCTCGAGGTTGTTGAGGCCGATGTTCGCGAGCTTGAGCATGACCGGCACGTTGCCGAGGGTGTCGCTGCTGATGAGCGCGCGCGTCAGGCTCGACATGTACTGCTGCTGGTTGCCGATGCGGCCGAGGTCGCTGCCGTCGCCGACGCCGTGCCGGGTGCGGAGGAACTGCAGCGCCTGAAGCCCCTGGAGGTAGTGCGTTCCCGCCTCCATGTCGAGGCCCGTGTAGACGTCGTCGATCGGGCTGGCGAGGCAGACCTCGACGCCGCCGATCGCGTTCGTGATCTCGATGACGCCGCCGAAGGTGACGGAGGCCGCGAACTGGACCTCCTGCCCCGTGAGCGCGGAGATCGTCTTCGCGACGCAATTCAGTCCGGCGTCGGTGTAAGCGACGTTGATGGGCTGCTTGCTCATGCCCGAGTGCACTTCACCTTCCGGGTCGGTGCACTCCGGGATCGGGACCATCAGGTCGCGCGGGAAGCTGATGACCGTGATGCGACGAGGCTCCTGCGAGACGTGCACCAGCAGGTTCACGTCGTTGAGCGTGCCTTCGGAGTCCGCTCCGGTGCAGCGGTCGCCGAAGAGCTCCTTGTAGTTCTCCTCACAGGTGTCGACACCCGTGAGGACGAGGTTGAAGCCCTCCTTGTACTCGCCGATGTCCGGCGGCACCTGCTCCTGACCTTCCAGATCGACCGCGTTCGCGGACACCGTGCTGGAGAAGTCGTAGAGGATGTACGCACCGACGCCGAACCCGCTGACGAGCACCACGGCGAGGCCGATGGCGAGGAACTTCATCAGCTGACCGACCGCGCCGGGGGTCCGCTGCTGACCGTGTCGCGCGATGGTGCGACGCCGTCGGGAGTTCTCGCTCACTCGTGGCCTTTCGGGTTCAGTATGCGGAGGGTGTGGGATTCGAACCCACGAGACATCTCTGCCCACTGGTTTTCAAGACCAGCTCCATCGGCCGCTCGGACAACCCTCCCGACAGACGAATCTGCCGACAACGCGTGAGTCTAGCCGAGTTCTATTCTGACGCGTCGACCTGGGCGGGTGCTGGAAGCGTGTCGAGAGCAGCCGCCAGGCCGCCGTCGACCACGTCGTCCGTGATCTCGCCCGCGGCATCCTTCACCTCGTCCGGAGCCTGCCCCATCGCCACCGCGCGGCCCCCGTGGGACCGCGCCCAGCTGAACATGCCGATGTCGTTCCGGCCGTCCCCGGCCACGAACACGCGGCTGCCGTCGACGCCGAGCGCGGTGCGCACCTGCTCCAGCGCCGTGCCCTTGTCGACGCCCTGCGGCGCGATGTCGAGCCAAGCGGTCCAGCCGATCGCGTAGGAGACCTCGTTCAGTCCGGCATCCGACACCAGCCGGTGGAAGTCCTCCTCGTCATGCCCCGGCGAGACGACGACGATGCGCGAGACCGGCTCGGCTCCGAGCTCGTCGAAGTCGACCTGACGGCCGCCGTCGAGGGTCCAGTCGTCGAGCTGGGCGGTGTACAGACGCTGCGCCGATGCGAGCTCGACCATGTAGCGCGCGTCGGGCAGGCGCTCCTGCAGCAGCGCGAGGACCGGCCGCGGGTCGAAGGTCTCGATCTTCCAGCGCTCCCACTCCCCGTCGACGCGGCGCATGGTCACGGCACCGTTGGAGCAGACGACGTACTCCGCCGTCAGGCCGAGTTCCTCGACGTAGCGTCGCGTCGCCATCCAGCTGCGGCCGGTGGCGATCGTGACCTCGTGCCCGGCTTCCCTGACACGGGTGATCGCCTCGGGCACGCCGGGGCTCATCGTCTCGTCCTGCAGCAGTATCGTGCCGTCGACATCGAGGCCGACGAGCCAGGGTTCGCTCATGAAGTGGGTTCCTGAGCCTGTCGAAGGGCGGCATCGTCGACCCACCCGAGCGGGCGGATGACGTCGAGTCCTCCGAGGTACGGTCGCAGCACCTCGGGCACGCGCACGGAGCCGTCGGCCTGCTGGTGCGTCTCGAGCAGCGCGACGATCCAGCGCGTGGTGGCGAGGGTGCCGTTGAGCGTCGCGACGTGCTGCGTCTTGTTGTCGTGGGTCCCTGAGCCTGTCGAAGGGTCGCTGGCCGGACGATGCCGCACATCGAGTCGCCGCGCCTGATACGTCGTGCAGTTCGAGGTCGACGTGAGCTCGCGGAACGCGCCCTGGGTCGGAACCCAGGCCTCGATGTCGTACTTGCGCGCGGCGCTCGATCCGAGGTCGCCGGCCGCGACGTCGATCACGCGGTAGGCGAGGCCGAGCGAGGTCAGCATCTCCTCCTGCAGCGCGACGAGGCGGAGGTGCTCGGCCTCGGCGTCCTCGGGGTTCGTGTAGACGAACATCTCGAGCTTGTTGAACTGGTGGACGCGGATGATGCCGCGGGTGTCCTTGCCGTGCGAACCGGCCTCCCGGCGGTAGCAGGTGGACCAGCCGGCGTAGCGGAGGGCGCCGTCGTTCAGATCCACGATCTCGTCCTTGTGGTACCCGGCGAGCGCGACCTCGCTGGTCCCGACGAGGTAGAGGTCGTCGTTGTCGAGGTGGTAGACCTCGTCGGCGTGCTCGCCGAGGAAGCCGGTGCCCTGCATGATCTCCGGGCGCACGAGGGTCGGCGTGATCAGCGGCACGAAGCCGTTCTGCAGCGCCTTGTCGAGCGCCAGGTTCATGAGGGCGATCTCGAGGCGGGCGCCGATGCCGCGGAGGAAGTAGAAGCGCGCGCCCGACACCTTCGCACCGCGCTCCATGTCGATCGCACCGAGGAGCTCGCCGAGTTCCAGGTGGTCGCGGGGCTCGAAGTCGAACGCGGGGACGTCGCCGACCCGGCGCAGCTCGACGAAGTCGGCCTCGCCGCCGGCCGGCACACCGTCGATCACGACGTTCTCGATCCGGGCGAGGGCGACGGATGCCGCTTCCACCGCCTCGTTCGCCGCGACCTGGGCCTGCTTGACCCGCTCGGCGAGCTCCTTGGCCTGGGCGACGAGAGCCGCCTTCTCGTCCTTCGGCGCCTTCGCGACCTGCTTGCCGAACGCGTTCTGCTCGGCGCGCAGCTCCTCGAACGTCGTCAGCGCGGCGCGGCGCGATCGGTCGGCCTCGAGCGCGGTGTCGACGGTGCCCTGGTCGTTTCCACGGGCAACCTGCGAACGGCGGACGATCTCCGGATTGTCGCGGAGGAGTGCGAGGTCGATCATCCACCAAGTCTAGAGCGCGTGCCCGGGGCTTCAGCCGCGCCCGGCGAGCTCCCGCCACGCCCGAGCGAGACGCGACACGCCCTCGCTCAGATCCTGCTCGCTCACCTCCGAGAACGACAGTCGCGCGAAGCCGCGGAACCCCTCCCCCGCCGCCGCGAACCACTCGCCCCTCTGATAGGTGACGCCGCGATCCTGCGCGGCCTCGAACAGCTGCGCGAAGTCGAGGTCGCCGCGCACGCGCGCCCAGGCGAAGAACCCGCCCTGAGGCTCCGCCACCTCGACCGCGTCGCCGAACTCCGTCCGCAGCGCTGCGATCAGCACCTGGGCCTTTCGGGCGTAGCCGGTGCTCGCCGCGGTGATCGATGCGTCCAGCCGCTCGTCGCCCAGCATCCGCTCGACGACCGCCTGCAGGATGCCGCTGGTCTGACCGTCGAGGCGGTTGCGCAGACGGGTCACGGGCTCCGAGAGCGCCGCCGCCGCCACGATCCAGCCGAGCCGCAGTCCGGGCCCGAGCGTCTTCGAGAACGTGTTCACCGCGATCACCCTGTCGGACTCGCGGAAGGCACGACGATCGGGCACCGTGACGCCGGGGAAAGCGATCGCGCGATACGGATCGTCGGCGATGATCGTGAACCCGTAGGTCTCGGCGAGCCCGACGAGTGCCGCCTCCTTCTCGGCGCTCAGGGTGACGCCGGACGGGTTCTGGAACGTCGGGACGGTGAACAGCGCCTTCGGGCGGAGTCCTGCGCGAAGGCGGCGCTCCAGCTCGTCGACGTCGATACCGTCCGGCCCCACCGCGACCGGAGCGACCTCGACGCCGATCAGGTCGAGCACGCGGAGGAAGAGCGGATACACCGGATCGTCGACCACGATCAGGTCGCCCGGATCGAGTGTGCTGAGCACGGCGAGCGCGAGGCCGTGCGCCCCGCCGTTCGTCACGAGGATCCGGTCAGCAGATACGCCCTCGCGTGCGGCGATGGCCGCGCGGAGCTGCGGGAGCCCGGGCGCCGGTGTGTACTTGAGGAGCGGTCCGAAGGACGCGCTCTCGGTGACGGCGCGGAAGGCGTCGCGGTAGATGTCCAGGGGAAGCAGCTCCGTGGCCGGGTTGCCGCCGCCGAGGTCGATCGAGCCCGGTGCGAGTCGGATGAGGGTCGCGTCGCCGAATCCCTGGCGCGCAGGGAGCCCGGCCAGCAGGGCGCTCGGGGTCGGTGCGGAGTCGGTCATGGAGCGTCCGATCGGTTCAGGGGCGGAAAGGGGCGAGCCGGGGATCGGCATCGCCGTCGAGGTCTCGGGCGATCAGTTCGCCCAGCAGAGCGGCGAGCGTCACGCCGCTGTGGGTGAGGGCGACATAGACATCCTCCGCGACGATACCGAGGAGCGGCGAACCGTCGGCGGCGTGCGGCCGCACGGCGTGGTCCACCCGCACGCACGCCCCCGTCGGGAGGTGCCATCCGAGAGCGCCCTCGATCTCGTCGCGCAGAGCGGGCCAGACGGTCCGTACGGACGCCGTGATGCCGGCGCGCCGCAAGTCCGCTTCGATGCGCAGGCTCTGCGCGGCGATCCGCCCGTCGCCGTCGGGGCGCACCTGGAGACCTTCGAGCGAGCGGATGCGGTCGATCGGATGCTCGCCGACCTCGATCCGCGCGAGGAACCCGTCGTCACCGGTCGAGGAGGAGAGCCGCGGCACCGTCGGGGCGACGGGCGCGACCATCGCCGCCGTGCCCGTGCCGGCAGCCACGACGATCGCGTCCACCGGGCCGACGAGGACGCGCACCTGCTCCAGCGAGGCGACGGGCGTGGAGTCGCGCACGGTGCCGCCGGCGCGGCGGAGGTCGTCGAGTTGCGCTGCCAGGAAGGCAGCCACGTCGACGTAGCCGTCGTCGGGGTACGTGACGCCGTCGATCTCGGCGCCCGTGCGGACGAACCACGGGATGCTGTGCGCAGCCGACCGCTCGACGTGCCGGCGTCGGCCGTCGGCGTTGAGCCGCCGATATGCCTCCGGCTCCTTGCCGTGGTCGTTCACCCAGGCGAAGCTCGCGCGCGACGCCGCCGTGCTCCCGGCCGGCTCGGCGGAGAGGAGCACGACATCCGACCCGCGCTCGGCGATCCGCGCTGCCGCGGACGCGCCGACGACCCCCGCACCCACGACGACGACACGTCGGCGGGCGGCACGGTCGCGGCGCGCTGTCGACGTCATCCGTCAATGAAGTGTCGGGCTATCCGGTTGCCGATGAACTGCACCAGCTGCACGAGCGCGATCAGCACGATGATGATCAGGATCATGACGGCGTAGTCGAAGCGCTGATAGCCGTAAGTGAGAGCCAGGTTTCCGAGTCCGCCGCCGCCGACCGCACCGGCGACCGCTGTCGCGTCGATCAGCGCCACGAAGATGAACGTCAGCGAGAGGAGCAGCGGCCCGAAAGCCTCGCGCACCACGAAGCCGAAGAGGATGTGCAGGGGCGAGGCGCCGAAGGACTTCGCCGCCTCGATGACGCCGGGATCGACCGCGACGAGGTTCGACTCCGCCACGCGCGCGATGCCGACGGACGCCGCGATCGTCAACGGCAGGATCGCCGCGGCGGGGCCGATGCTCGTACCGATGAGGGCGCGCGTGAGGGGCGTCAGGGCGATGAGAAGGATGATGAACGGGATCGGTCGGAGCGTGTTCACGACGATGTTCAGGGTCGTGTGCACGATGCGGCTGTGCAGCAGCTGCCCCGGGCGGGTGGCGTACAGGAAGATCCCGAGGATCAGGCCGATCACGGAGGCGAGGAAGAACGCGACCGAGACCATGAAGAGCGTCTCCCCGAGAGCGCGGGCGACCTTGGGGATCACCACCTCGAGGTCGAGGACGTCGAAGCTCACCATGCTGTCACCTCCGTCTTGGTCGACAGCGCCGCCACGAACCGGTCGACGGCGGCGTCCTCGCCGTGCAGTGCCAGGCTGAGCTGGCCGTACGGCAGGTTCTTCACGCGCGCGACGCCGCCCTGGATGATCGAGAAGTCGACCTCGTGAATGCGGGCGAGCGACGAGAGCAGCGGGCCTTCCGCGACCGCGCCGTCCATCGCCACCGAGATGCGCCGACCGGCGAAGCTCGAGGCGAGTTCCGCGCGCTGATCATCGCTGAGGAAGGTGCGTGTGTACGAGCCGACGAGGTTCGCCGTCACCGGATGCTGGGGTCGGGCGAGGATCTGGTGGATGTCGCCCGACTCCACCACGTCGCCGTCACTGAGGATCGAGACGCGGTCGGCGAGCTGGCTCATCACGTCCATCTCGTGCGTCACCACCACGATCGTGATCCCGAACTCCTGGTTCACTGATCGGAGCAGATCGACGATCTCGGTCGTCGTCTGGGGGTCCAGCGCGCTCGTGGCCTCATCGGCCAGCAGAACCGATGGCTTCGCCGCGATCGCGCGAGCGATGCCGACGCGTTGCTTCTGACCGCCGGAGAGCTGCCGCGGACGCGCGAAGGCCTTGCCGCCGAGTCCCACGAAGTCGAGCAGCTCGGCCACCCGCCGCGAGATCTCGTCGTCCTTCCAGCCGGCGAGCTTGAGAGGGGTGGCGATGTTGCTGAAGACCGTGCGCGAGTTCCAGAGGTTGAACTGCTGGAACACCATCCCGATGCTGTGCCGCAGTGTGCGCAGCTCGACGGGCGGCAGCGCCTGCACATCGACGCCGTCGACGAGCACACGCCCCTCGGTCGGAGCCTCGAGTCCGTTGATCATGCGGAGCAGCGTCGACTTGCCGGCTCCCGATCGTCCGATCAGTCCGTAGACCTCGCCCGCGCGCACCGAGATATCGACGTCGCGGAGCACACGGACGGGGTCGCCCTTCCCCCGGGCCGGGTAGTCCTTCGACACCCCGGACAGCTGGATGCGCTCTGTCATTCGATCCTCTGTCTGGTCGCGCGGCCGTTCCGCACCGCGGTGGACTACTGGGCGACGAGCTCGGCGAGCGCCTTGCGAAGGTCATCGACGGGCAGTTCGACGATCGTCGCCTCTCCGCGCTTCTCCTCTTCGAGCGCAGCGACGACGCGCTTGTCGCGGTAGGTCTTCTCCAGCAGCGCCCACGCCGGGTCGTCGGCACGATCGGCGGTCGTCGCGACGACGATCACGTAGGGGCTCGACGTGGTGGCGGAGGAATCCTCGAGGACGAGGGCGTCGTCGCTGGTGATCTCGAGGGCGGGGTCGAAGTCGTCGGTCGCGATCACGACCGCGGCGATCGTCGGGTCGCTATAGCTGGTCTGGACCGATTCGTGGGCGATGCGCACGAGTTCGATGCCCCGCGGGTTGGCCGTGATGTCCTCTTCGGTGGGGAACACCCCGGCGTTCTCGTCGACCTCGATGACCCCGGCCGTCTGCAGGATGAAGAGCGCGCGGGAGAAGTTGGCGGGATCGTCGGGAACCGCGACCTTGGCGCCGTCCGGGATGCTGTCGGCCGAGTCGAGATCGTCCGAGAAGAGCCCCCATGCCGAGATCACGGTCGAGAAGACCGGGGTGATGTCGGCGTCGTTCTCCTTGTTGAACTGGCTGAGCCAGGCGACGTGCTGGAACGAGTTGCCGTCGACCTCCCCCTCGACGAGGGCGGTGTTCGGCAGGTAGGGGTCGTCGAAGTTCACGAAGGTGAGGTCGAGCCCGTTCTCCTTGCCGACCTCGATGATGGCGTCCTGGAAATCGCTCTGCGCGGTGTCGGCGATCGTCAGCGGGATCAGCTCCTCCGCACCGTCACCTTCCGCCTGCGGCGCGGAGTTCTGCACGACGATCGGGATCACGATCGCGGCGGCGATGGCGGCGACCGCGACGGCGCCGCCGATCAGCCACAGCCGCGTGCGCGACTTCTGCTTCGCGAGGTGCGCGTCGATCTCGTTCTGGGTCTGGTTCTGCTCTGACATGTCGGGCTCCTGCGAGGTGGGCGGATCGTCGGGAGTGCGTCCATCGTGCGCGGCCAGCCGATCGGGACGGCTGTGCGAGAGGTGCGGGATGGCTTCCGACGTTAGCTGCGCCGCGTGGGGCGGCACGATCCCGGAGGTAATGCACGGAAACACGGGGCCCGCGCCGCCGGAGAGGAGGGGCGGATGGCGGGATTAGAGTAGCGCCATGACCACGAGCGATTCCGCCCGACGACAGGCGGCGCTCGTCTACAACCCGATCAAGGTCGACGGCAAGCGTCTCCGCGCCGCGGTGCGCGATCTGTCGAGGGAAGCCGGCTGGGAGCATCCGGCCTTCTACCCGACCAGCATCGAGGATGCCGGACAGACGGCGACCGCGCAGGCCCTGGCCCGTGGCGTCGACGTCGTGCTCGTGGCGGGCGGTGACGGCACCGTGCGCGCGGTCTCCGAGGCGATCGCGAACACCGGCGTGCCGCTGGCGATCCTGCCGAGCGGCACGGGCAACCTGCTGGCGCGCAACCTGGGACTCCCGCTCGGGGATCCGCGGGAGATGATCCGCGCGGCACTCGGCGACTTCCGGCATCCGATCGACATCGGCTGGGCGCGGGTGAGCCGCGCGGACGGCGAGGAGTCCGAGCACGCGTTCGTGGTGCTCGCCGGCATCGGCCTGGACGCCGACATGATCGCGAACACGCGCTCCGACCTCAAGAAGTCCGTCGGCTGGATCGCGTACGTCGACGGGGCGGCCCGGTCGCTCCCGCGGGCCCGGCCGTTCCGCGCGGTCTACCAGATCGACGACGGACGCCTGCATTCGACGAAGGTGCACAGCATCCTGTTCGCGAACTGCGGGACGCTCCCGGCCGGGATCGCGCTGATCCCCGACGCCTCCATCACCGACGGGACGCTCGACGTCGCCGTCATCCAGCCGACGGGGGTGCTCGGCTGGCTCGGCGTGTGGCGCAAGATCTGGTGGGACAACTCGGTCCTGCGGCGCTCCCGGGCCGGACGCCGCGTCCTGGAGCGCCGCGGCCGCGACGCCTCGGTGCACTACTTCCGCGGGGCGGCGGCGGAGGCCGCGGCGCCCGGTCCGACGCCCGTCGAGCTCGACGGAGACGAGTTCGGCGAGGCGGTGCGCATCACCTGTCGGGCCGACCCCGGCGCGCTGCTGCTCGCGCTGCCCGCCGGGCACCCGGTGTCGATGCTCTGAGTCCGCGGAACCCCCAGGCGTCGGTCAGCTGCTGTGCACCTTCACGGCGCCCTCGAGGCCGCCGCCGGAGAGCGTCAGGGTGAAGTCGTCATCGTCCACGTCGTCGTCCGGGAACGCGATGATCGTCAGCCGCGGCGCCATGTCCATGGTGCACATCTGGTCGGCATCCGTGACGAACGTCACCGTGCCCGCATTGCCTGCTCCCTCGACGGACTCGACGACCGGAGGGCACCCCGAGGAACCCCAGGTGAGCAGCACCAGACTCTCGTCGTCGAACCAGCCGGCCGACGGCTGATACTCCGTCGAGGTTCCCGGCTTCCCGGTGAAGGCGGGGTCGCCGTCGAGCTCGACATCGTCCACGATGTCCCCGTAGGTGACCTGCAGGGTGATCTCGGCCGTGGGATCGACGCCCTCCGGGAGAGCCCCGATGCTCGCGCGCGGAGCGAAGTCGGCGGTGCAGACCTTCTCCTTGCCGTCTTCGGCGTCGAGATCCACGAGGTTCAGGGTGACCGTCTGGCCGTCCGCCGAGACCTCGTCGACCTGCGGGATGCAGCTGGACGATCCCCAGGTGACGACGGCGAACATGCGACCCTCGTCGAGGAGCACGCCCTCGATGTCGCCCGCATCGTCACCGGTCGTCGAGCTCGGCACCGGCGAGTTCGTCGGCGTCACGGCACCTGGCGTCGCCGTGCAGCCCGCGCTGAGCAGCACGACCGCGGCGAGGGACGAGAGGACGGCTGCGAGACGCGTGCGTGTGGCCATGGTCACAGGGTACCCGTCCGATATTCCGGTTTCACCCCCGAGCCCGACAGGGGCATGGCTGCTACTGCAGGGCGGAGGTGAGGCGGGCGAGGTTGTCGAGCACCGTCGATCGGAGCGGCTGCTGCATCCACTCCTCCAGCGTCAGCTCACGGCTCAACGAGCGGTACTTGTCCTCGACAGCGCGCATCTCCGAGACGAACTCCTCGCCGCGCACGAGCATCGACACCTCGAGGTTTAGACCGAAGGAGCGCATGTCCATGTTGCTGGAGCCGATGACGGCGACCTCGTCGTCGATCGTGAGGCTCTTCGTGTGCAGGATGTAGGGCTTGCGGTACATCCAGATGCGCACCCCCGCCTTGAGCAGCACCTCGTAGTAGCTGCGCTGGGCGTGGTACACCATCGCCTGATCGCCCTCTTCTGAGACGAACAGCTCGACCTCGACACCCCGGTCGACCGCGGCGGTGACGGCGAGCAGCAGCGCCTCGTCGGGGACGAAGTAGGGGCTGACGATCATGATGCGGTGCTTGGCCGCGTAGAGCAGGCCGAGGAACAGACGCAGGTTGTTCTCGACCTCGAAGCCGGGACCCGATGGCACCACCTGGCAGTCCAGGTTGCCCGAGCCGATGTCGGCATGGGCGATGTCGATCTCCTCGAGCACCTCGTCGGTCTCGCTGTACCAGTCGCTGAGGAAGATCGCGTTCACGCTGAGCACGACCGGCCCGTCGATGCGGACCATGAGGTCGACCCAGTTCAGGCCGCGCTTGATGTTCTTCGGCAGGTTGTAGGTCGATGCCGTGACGTTCTGCGACCCGAGGAAGGCGACCTTCCCGTCGACGACGAGGAGCTTGCGGTGGTTGCGCAGGTCGGGCCGCTGCATCTTGCCCTTGAGCGGCTGCACTGGGAGCATCAGCTGCCAGTCGGCGCCCATGGCGTTCAGCCGCTTGACGGTCGCGCGGTAGCGCGGCTTCCAGCGGTTCGCCCAGTGGTCGAGGAGCACGCGGACCTCGACGCCACGAGCCGCGATCTCCTCCATCGCCCGGAAGAAGTTGTCGGTCGAGTCGTCGGACTGGAGGATGTAGAACTCGATGTGGACGTAGTCCTGCGCCTCGCGGATCGCGTCGGCCATCGCGTCGAGCGATTCCTGGTAGTCCGAGATGAGGTGCGCCCCGTTGTCGCCGGAAAGGGGCAGGGCGCCGAGCCTCTGGTTCATCTCCACGATCGGGCCGAACCAGCCGGGCGCATGCGGGCGAAGAGTCCCGAAGTGGAGGTGCTCGCTCGTCTGCGCGATGTACTCGTTGATCTGATCCTGCTTGCGCCGGCGGGCCCGAGGGAGGCGTGGGTTCCCGATGAGCAGGAAGAGGAAGACTCCGATGAAGGGGATGAAGAACACGGCGAGGAGCCAGGCCATCGCGGCGGTGGGGCGGCGATTGCGCGGGATCACGATGATCGCGGTGGTGCGGATGACGAGATCGAGGAGCAGCAGGAACGCGGCGATCCACCAGGCCACGCTCTCCGGCGTCATCGTCTCCCCTTGCTCCCACGGCGTCGATCACCGGGGGCTCGCGCGGTCACCCGCGTATTGGCTACACAGTAGCCGATGGCTCGGACGCGATCAGAGGCGGGGAGGGAGGCCGCGCGCCGCGCGCTCCTCGGCCTCGATCTGCGCGTGCACCTTGCGCTCGGTGCGGTCGAAGCGGAGGATGCCGCGGAGCACGAAGAAGAACACGACGCTCACTCCGATGGTCGGCAGGATCGACCATGCGGCAGCGAGCCAGAAGTTCTCCATGGGTCCATGGTACGCGAGCCACTCTTCGTGCACAGTCGTCGCCGTTCAGGGAACTCCTCCACAGGAGGCGATTTCGCGCCACGGGGCTGTGCCGTTCGCGCACACTCCTGGAATGACCACCGTGCTCCATGCTTCCGATTCCGCCGACTTCCTCCGCGTCGTCCCCACCCTCGCCGGCTTCACGCCTCGCCAGAGCATCGTGCTCCTCCCCTTCCGCGGCTCGCGCAGCTACGGGGCGATGCGCCTCGACCTTCCCGATGACGGCCTCTCCCTCGAGGAGTACGCCGACGCCGCGGTCGGGTTGCTCTCCCGCGTGGAGGGGACCGATGCCGTCGCCCTCGTCGTGTACACCGATGCGGAGGCGCACCCGACGCGCGACGGTCTCGTCCTGCCGTTCGCCGTGGCGGTCGACGAGCTGCTCGGCTGCGCAGACGACGCAGGGCTCCGCGTCGTGGACGCCCTCTGCGTGACCCCGGGCGGCTGGTCGAGCTACCTCGTCGACGAGCCCGTGGTCGGCGCGCTCTCCGATATCGGGGCCGCGCCCGTGCCGCGGTCCGACGCTGACGTGTCCGGAGACCAGTTCGCCGGCGTCGAGCTGCCGACCGCCGACCTCGCCGAGAAGGAGCGCGTGGGCCGGGCGTTGCAGGAGCTGACCGACCTGCTCGGTCGTGAAGGGCACAGCCCCCTGACCGGCCGTGAGAATCCCCTCCTGCTCGCGTCGCTCGGGATGCTGGAAGACATCCCGGCGTTCTTCGAGTCGGTCCTGCGCACGCCGGACGAGCTGCCGCCGTTCGCCACGGCCGCACTGCTCTGTTGCCTCGACCGGCCGCTGTTCCGCGATGTCGCGATCACGCAGTGGGCGACGGATCTGGCCGGCGGCATGCGCACCCTCGACGCGCAGCTCAGCTTCGCCGGCTCCGGTGCGACGGTCCCCGATGATCTCGGCCTCGTCTTCCTCGGCCGCGGTCCCGCTCCCGATGTCGAACGGCTCCGTGTCGCCCTCTCGGTCGTCCGGACGGCGGCGGCACGAGCGCCCCGCGCTTCGAGGCCCGCGCCGCTCACCGCGGCGGCGTGGCTGTCGTGGGCCCTCGGACGGTCGACGCACGCGGGCCGCTACCTCGAGATGGTGCACGAGATCGACCCGCAGTACGGGCTCGCCGAACTGCTCGGCACGATGATCGGCGGCGCGATGCTTCCCGAGTGGGCGTTCCGGCGCGGTCCGGTGGAATGATCGCGCCGAGCCGCTACTTGACGAGCGGGAAGAGGATCGTCTCGCGGATGCCGAGCCCGGTGATGGCCATCAGCAGACGGTCGATACCCATGCCCATGCCGCCGGACGGCGGCATGCCGTGCTCGAGGGCCCGCAGGAACTCCTCGTCGATGGGCATCGCCTCGACGTCGCCGCGAGCCGCGAGCTTCGCCTGCTCGCGGAAGCGCTCGCGCTGGATCACGGGGTCGACGAGCTCGGAGTATCCGGTCGCCAGTTCGAAGCCGCGGATGTACAGGTCCCACTTCTCCACGACGCCGGCGATGGAGCGGTGCTCGCGCACCAGCGGCGAGGTGTCGACGGGGAAGTCCATCACGAAGGTCGGACGCACGAGGTCGCCCTTCACGAAGTGCTCCCACAGCTCCTCGACGAGCTTGCCGTGCGTGGCCTGCGGCGGGAGGTCGACCCCGCTCGCCTCGGCGAAGGCGATCAGATCCTCGACCGCGTCCTGCGGAGTGACCGTGCGACCGGATGCCGCGGAGAGCGACTCGTACATCGAGATGCGGTCCCACTCGCCCCCGAGGTCGTACTCGGTGCCGTCGGCCCAGGTCACCGTGGTCGACCCGGTCACCGCGATCGCGGCCTGCTGCACCAGCTCCTGCGTGAGCGCGGCCATCTGGTTGTAGTCGCCATAGGCCTGGTAGGCCTCGAGCATGGCGAACTCCGGGCTGTGCGTCGAATCGGCGCCCTCGTTGCGGAAGTTGCGGTTGATCTCGAACACGCGCTCGATACCGCCGACGACGGCGCGCTTCAGATAGAGCTCGGGCGCGATGCGCAGGTAGAGCTCGGTGTCGAAGGCGTTCGAGCGGGTGACGAACGGGCGGGCGGATGCTCCGCCGTGCTGCACCTGCAGCATCGGCGTCTCCACCTCGAGGTAGTCGTGCCCCGTGAAGGTGGCGCGCAGGCTCGCGTTCACGGCCGCACGGGCCCTGACCGTGGTCCGGGCCTGCTCGCGCACGATGAGGTCGAGGTAGCGGCTGCGGACGCGGCCCTCCTCGCTCAGCTCGGAGTAGGCGTTGGGCAGCGGGAGGATCGCCTTCGATGCGATCGCCCAAGCGTCAGCCATGATCGAGAGCTCACCGCGACGGCTCGAGATCACCTCGCCGTGCACGAACACGTGGTCGCCCAGGTCGACGAACTCCTTCCACTCCGCGAGCGATTCGTCGCCGACGTTCGCCAGCGAGATCATCGCCTGGATGCGGGTGCCGTCTCCGGCCTGCAGCGTCGCGAAGCAGAGCTTGCCGGTGTTGCGGCTGAACACGACACGTCCCGCGACGCCGACGACGACGCCGGTCTCGGCTCCTGCCTCCAGCGCGTCGTACTGCGCGCGGAGCGCCGGAATGCTGTGCGTGACCGGAACGGCGACCGGGAAGGCACCGCCCGCGGCATCCGCCCGCTTCTCGATCAGGCGCTCGCGCTTGGCGAGGCGGACAGTCCTCTGCTCGTGAGTGTCCTCCTCGGTCGAAGGGTCGGCCGAGGCCGATTCGGGCGCGGCGGACGCGTCAGTCATGTGCGGGGCTCCTTGGAAGTCGTCCCCAGTTTACCGAGCCGACGTACCGCCTCCTTCGCGCTGGCTGGGTAGCCTCGAAGAATGACCGTCACCCGGATCATCCGCGCGTTCGCCGCCCTCGCCCTCGCCGTCGCCGCGGTCGTCGCCCCGGCCTCGGCGGTCGCCGCATCCGAACCCGTCGCCGCACGGGCACCGGGGGCAGCCGCGCACGCCGCAGTGCAGGCCGACGTCGATGACTTCTCCTACGCCTCCTGGGACGCGATCTACGAGGTCGGACTCGACGACGACGGCCGCGCACGTATGCACGTCACCGAGACGCTCGTCGCCCGCTTCCCCGACGACGACCAGAACCGCGGCATCGTCCGCGGCCTGCCGACGACGTACGAGGGTGCGGACCTCGACACCCGCGTGCTGTCGGTGAAAGACGCGGAGGGCGCGGCCGTGCCGTACGAGACCGACGGGGAAGACGGTCTGCTCTTCGTGCTGACCGGAGACGATGACTACGTGCGGGGACTGACCACGTATGTGATCGAGTACGAGATGCGCGACGTCATCCTGGCCGCGGACGCCTCGAGAGGTGCGCGCGGCGAACGCGAGGGAACCCCTCGGGTGGACGAGTTCTACTGGGACCTCCTCCCCCTCGACAGCACGCAGCCCATCGAGCGCTTCCGCGCCGACGTCGTCTTCGACCCCGCCATGAGCGACCGGCTCACCGGATCCGCGAGCTGCTACACCGGATTCTCGGGATCGACCGCCGAATGCCCGATCCAGGGACCGGCGGTCGACGGAGGTGTGGCGACGTTCCGGGTCGAATCCGGCGAGCGCCCACCCGGCGACGGGGTGACCGTCGCCATCGGCTTCGAACCGGGGACGGCCGTGCAGCCGCCCGCCCGGACGCCGAACCCGGCGGCCGACTTCGCGCCCTTCGTCGCGGCGATCGGCGCCGCGGGCCTCTCGGTGGGCGCCTGGGTGAGCGTGTCGGCCCTCCAACGCCGCCGCCGCACCGCCACCGGCATCGTCGTCGCGCAGTATGACGTGCCGGACTCGATGCCGCCGCTGCTCGCTGCCGCGATCGTGCCGGGCGCGAAGGACGCCATCCCGGCCGAGATCGTGCACCTCGCCGTGCGTGGCACCTTGCGCATCGAAGAGGGCGGCTCGCCGGAGAACCCGCGCCTGCGACGCATCCCCGGCTCGCGCATCCCCGACCAGCTCGACGTCGAAGCGCTGGACGCTCTTTTCCTGCAGGCGAACGCCGGCGGGGTGGTCGACGTGCCCAGTGCCAGCGAGGCGTTCGCCGGCCGGATGGGCGCCCTGGAGCAGAGCGGGAAGAAGGCTGCCGAATCGCGCGGCCTGACCACCACGGCGCGCAGTCGCGGAGCAGCGATCATGCAGTGGTGCGCGATCGCCGTCGCCGCGGTGGGCGTGGGGCTCGCGCTGTGGGGCGTGATCGGCGGGCGCCTCTCCGCTGTGCCCGCACTCGTCGTGATCTCCTTCGTCATCGTCCTCGTCCTCATCGGCAGCTTCTACTCGTTCGCGAAGCACACCATGCTGACCCCCGAAGGCGCCCGGGAACTCGAGTACCTGAAGGGCGTCGAGGAGTTCATCCGCGTCGCCGACGCCGACCGGCTGCGCATGCTGCAGTCCTACAGGGGCGCCGAACGCCGTCAGGACGGCACCGCCGACGTCATCCACGTGTACGAGCATCTGCTCCCCTACGCGATGCTCTTCGGCATGGAGAAGGAGTGGGGCGACGTGCTCGAGCGCGCCTACTCCCTCGAGCAGCGCGGCCCGGGCTGGATCGGCGACCCCACCTCCCCCTATCTCGGCGTGTACCTCTCCGCCTTCACGTCGTCGTCGCACGCCGCCGCGACCTACACCTCGCCATCCGCGGGGACCTCGTCGAGCTCGGGAGGGTCGTTCGGCGGCGGCTTCTCCGGCGGCGGAGGCGGCGGAGGGTTCTCCGGGGGACGCTGACGCGGGACCTGCGCGCGCGTCAGATCAGCGGCGGAGGATCGGATGCTTCGCGGAGGGCGCGCTCGACCGTCGACTGCACGAGCGCCGAGAGATAACCACCGGGGTTCTCCACGCCGATCTCGCGCAGCCGTGCCGTCGACTGCCCGATGATCGACCGGGAGAACTCCGTCGCGGCCTGGATGGCGTCCGCGTAGGCGGGGCGATCCTCCTCGGCGATCACGATCGGCTCGCAGCCCATCTCCACGGCGAGCGCCTGCGCGATGGGCAGCACAGGGGCGGGGGCCGTCACCGCCGCGAAGCCGGCCTGCAGCTGCCGCAGGTCGATCGAGGTCCCCGTGAACGTGATGGCGGGGTGCACGGCGAGCGGGATCGCCCCGCGCTCTGCGGCCGGCCGGAGCACATCCGTGCCGTGCGCCGGATCCGTGTGCAGCACGAGCTGGCCGATCTGCCACCCGCCGACCTCGGCGATGCCCGCGACGAGCGAGGCGAGCTGGTCGGTCGGCACGGCGAGGATCACGAGCTCCGCCCTGCGCACCACCTCGAGGGCATCGAGCACCGGCACCTCGGGCAGGACGGCCGAGGCGCGCTCGTCATCCGATCCGCTCGTGATGCCGACGATCGCATGACCGGCGCCGCCGAGCGCCGCCCCGATCACGGGTCCGACACGGCCCGCGCCGATGATGCCGACGCCGAGACGCCCGTCGCGCACCACGGCGTCACTCCCCGTTCGTCGCGGGCGGAGCGGGAGGTGCAACCGGCGGCGCGGGAGGCGCGACCGGAGGAGCCGGAGGCGCGACGGGAGGCGCAGGAGGCGCAACCGGCGGCGCGACCGGCGGCGCGGGAGGCGCAACCGGAGGAGCGGGCGGAGGCGCATACGTCGGCGGTGCCGGCGGCGCGGGAGGCGCAGGCGGCGGCGCGACCGGCGGCGCAGGCGGAGGCGTCACCGGAGGCGCCGGCAGCGCGACGGGCGGTCCGGAGGGCGCCGGAAGGTTCGTGTACGCCGGCGGCGCGGAGGCCGGAGGAGCAGGCGGAGAGGCGGGCGCAGACGGCGCCACCCCGGCGTGCTCGCTCCATCGATGACTGGTGTCCCTCGACGCGGCCTCGGCGGCGGCACGGCTGACGTCCCCGAGCAGCGCCAGCGCATCCGCGCGCTCGAGTCCGGAGAGGTACCCCGTGATGGGGCCGGGTGCCGTGTGCACCTGCGCACCGGAGACGCGCTGTGCCCGGTCGATCGGTCCCTGCGAGAGCGAGACGCCCTGCAGACGGGCGAGCGGGAAGACCGCGAGCTTGCGCCACACGAATCCGCGGCGCAGCAGCAGTCCGAAGTCGGCGATCGCATACCCGTGCCGCTTCCACGACAACGGGCGACGCCATCCGGCCCGTCGCGGCATCCGCCGGAACGGGTCGCCCTCGGCCGGGCCGACGATGCCCTGCTCCCAGAGGAACGGGATGCTCGCCGCCGGAACATCCGGCAGCACCAGGCCGAGCACACGCTCCACGTCGGCGCGCTTGCCGACCGGCAGCACCACGTTGAACTGCTGGGCGTTGCCGGACTGCTGCGCCGCCGCGCTCTTGCCGCTCATGCGGTTGATCTTGATCGTCCACCAGCCGAAGGGTCGCCACAGGAGCGACTGCGAGACCTCGACCGCGAAGATGCGTCCCGGCGGGAGCGTCTCGGTCACCGTCGTGAGCAGACCGTACGTGATGCGCACGCCGTCGGGCGTCGGCGCGATCGAGTAGCGCAGCGACTTGGAGATCTGGGCCCAGGTGATACCCACCACGGCGATGACCATGGGGATGCCCATGGCGAGGCCGATGCCGAGCAGCACCACTCCTCCGCCGGTGTCGCCGTCGGCGACCAGGCCGATGATCGTGCTGCCGAGCGCGATCGCGAAGATCACCCCGAAGAAGAAGAGCCACAGCAGACCCGAGATGAGCTGCGACCCGATCAGACGTCCGGTCGGGATCTTCACCACGCTCTCCGGGGCGACGTCGGCCAGGTCGACACCGGCGATGAGGCTCGTGACGCCCTCGTTGACCGAGCCGCGCAGCTGCGCCCGGGTGGAGGCCGGGACTGCCGCGGCATCCGCCCCCGTGGTCGGCGCCTGCGGGTTGAGCGCCGCGTGACGCGCGGCCCGTGCCCCGGAGGCGAGGCGCAGGATGTCGGCGCGCACCGACTCCGCGCGCGTCGTCGCGAGGTACTCCAGGTCGACGTTCGCGTCGTTGCCCGCACCGACCACCTCGAGCTTGGCGAGTCCGATGATCCGGGCGGGGAACGGACGCGTGAGGTTGACGCCCTGCACGCGATCGAGCGGCGCGCGCCGGTGCGAGCGGAAGACGATGCCCTTGCGCACCTCGACGTGATCGCCGGTGATGCGGAACTGGTGGAACCGCCACAGCATCCAGAAGACGAGCACCAGCACGACCACGAGACCGAGGACTCCGAGGAGCACCAGCAGGATCAGGTTGTTCTCGAACACCCAGTCGACCGGGTCTCGACCGGCGTAGTCGCTGTAGTGCACCTCTTCCGGCGTGAAGAGCGTCACCAGCCAGGTGATGATCCGGTCCCGCATGTTCGCGATCAGGACGCCGGCGACGATGATCAGCACCAGCCCGCCCTTGAAAAGGGGCGTCAGCGGATGCATCCGGTGCCATTCGCCGTCCGCGAGGGTCGTCGACGGGTCGCCGACCTGCGTGGGCGCCGGTGCGTTCGGCGCGGCGGGGAACTGCTGCTCGCTCACAGGCCGGTCCGGCGGGTCTCGGCCACTTCGATGAGGGTGTCGCGCAGTGCTTCGGAAGCAGCCTGGGTGAGGCCCGGGATCTGCACGCCGGTGGTGGCGGCGGCGGTCACCATCTTCAACTGCGAGATGCCGAAGGCGCGGTCGAGCGGCCCCTGCGTGATGTCCACGAGCTGCATGCGTCCGTACGGCACGGCGATCATCCGCTGCCACAGGATGCCCTTGCGGAAGACGATGTCGTCGGCACGGAGCATGTAGCCGATAGCCCTGGCCTGCCGCGGGAGGATGATCAGCGCGATCACCGTGAAGAGCAGGATCGCACCGGCGGGGATCCACACCCAGTCCTGCTCCATGAAGATGTTGAGCACGACGGCGGCCACGACGACCACGACGATGAAGATCACGTTCTGCACGATCTGCGAGACGACGTAGCGGGGCGAGATCTGGTGCCAGGTGCCGTCCAGTTCCAGCCGCGCCTCGTTCCGCGCCGTGCGCAGACGCGTGTAGGTGCCCTGGTCGAGGGCGTCGAGGTCAGTGCCCTCAGCCGGGTTCAGGGGCGCGGTCTCTGGGTTCTGAGTCATCAGGATCCTTCGGCAGGGTGCAGAACTGTTCGGCGACGAGCGCGGCGATCACGAGGACGATCGCGCTCCCGATCAGGGCCAGCATGGCCACAGTCGACCCTACCGGCGGATCGATGGGGCGGGTGAGGAGGAACACGAGGAGGCCGGCACCGAGGCCCGCCATGATCGCGCCGAGCAGGCTCGAGGCGCGGGCGAGGGTGGCCGCACGGAGCGCGCGGAACGGGTCGATCCGGATGCCGGAGCGCACGCTGTGCCGCACCGGCCACGCGACGCCAAGGGATGCCCCCGCGATGAGCAGGAGCAGGACGGGCAGAAGCAGCGACGGGGTGAACGTGGCGCGACCGCTCGCAGTCAGCAGATGATCCACGAGGTAGCCGAGCCCGACTCCGAGCAGGGCGAGCACGGCGAGGAGGCCGGGCGATGTGCGTCTCATCCATCGCCCCCGGCGCGCAGGCCCGCCGCGAGGTCGGCCACCCTGCCGTGCCCGATGAGCTCCGCATCGGCGTCGAGGTCGAGCCACGGGTCGAGCACGAAGAGGCGCTCCGCCGCGCGCGGGTGCGGGAGCTGCAGATGCGGCTCGTCCGAGACGACGTCTCCGTAGGCGATGAGATCGAGATCGAGGGTCCTGTCCCCCCAGCGCTCGCGGCGTTCGCGGCCGTTCTCGTCTTCGATGGCGTGCAGCATCCCGAGCAGGATCTCGGGCGCGAGCCGGGTCGTGACCAGGGCGACGGCGTTGACGTAGCCGGGGGCCTCGGGGTCGGGTCCGTCCACGCGCAGCGCGACGGTCTCGAACAGGTGGGACAGCCGCACCTCGCGGACCAGCGGCAGCCGCGCGATCCGTTCTGCGGCGGCGCGGATGGTGGCGGGACGCTCGCCGAGGTTCGCGCCGAGGGCGACGACCGCGACGGCCTCCGGTCGGCCGGGCCGACGCTCCGGCGGATCCATGGGCTGGGCGAGATTCCGACTCATGCGGTGATGTCCTCCAGGCCGGGGGTGGTGCGGGTGCGCTGCACGGTGACGGCCACGTCGGTGAACGTGAGCGGGATCGGGGCGTGCGGCTTGTGGACGGTCACGGTGACGCCCTGCACACGGAGGTCTTCGAGGGCTGTGACGGCGATCCGTTCGGCGAGCGTCTCGATGAGGTTCACCGGCTCCCCCGCGACGACGGCGGCGACCTTCTCGGCGAGCTCGCCGTAGTGCACCGTGTCACGCACGTCGTCGGATGCCGCGGCCTGGTCCAGCGCCAGGCGAAGGCGGAGATCGATCGTGAACTCCTGGCCGTCCGCGCGCTCGTGGTCGTAGACGCCGTGGCGCCCGAACACGGTCAGCCCGGTGAGGGAGATCTCGTCGAGGAAGTCCATGTCCCTAGCGTACGTGGGCGGTCGGACCGCCTCACCCCGTCCAGGCGTGGGCGATGGCGAGGGCGTCGCGCGTCGCGGCGACGTCGTGGACCCGGACGGCCCAGACCCCGGCGCGTGCGGCGAGGGCGCTGGTCACGGCGGTGGCGAGGTCGCGGCGGGCCTCCGAGATCCCGTCCGTCTCGCCGGCCTCGGCCTGCAGCGTCTCGGCGAGGAACCGCTTGCGGGAGGTGCCGATGAGCACCCGGGGGCCGAGCGCCACGATCTCGTCGAGCCCGCGCAGGACGTCCCAGTTCTGGGCGCCCGCCTTGGCGAAGCCGATGCCCGGATCGATGATCAGGCGCGAGGGGGCGATGCCGGCGGCCGCGGCCTCGCCGATGCGCTCCTGCAGCTCGCCGGCGACCTCCCTGGCCGCACGGCGGTACTCGGCGTTGGCGTACATGTCAGCGGAGAATCCGCGCCAGTGACCGATCGCGTAGTCCGCGCCGGACTCGGCCACCGCCGCGCGCATGTCGGGGTCGGCGAGGCCGCCCGAGACGTCGTTGACGATCCGCGCACCGGCGCGCACGGCCGCCGTGGCGGTGGCCGCGCTGAGCGTGTCGATACTGACCGGCACGCCCGCCGCCGCGAGCTGCTCGATCACCGGGATCACGCGCTGCTGCTCGA
This sequence comes from Microbacterium sp. A8/3-1, assembly GCF_040267695.1. Classification (NCBI taxonomy): domain Bacteria; kingdom Bacillati; phylum Actinomycetota; class Actinomycetes; order Micrococcales; family Microbacteriaceae; genus Microbacterium; species Microbacterium sp. A8/3-1. Next base: position 2,302,335 of record NZ_CP158357.1, read on the forward strand.
CATCGGGGCCGACGCGTTCCGCGCCGGGCCTGGTCGACTCGCCGCCGACGTCGAGCACGCTCGCGCCGTCGGCACGCAGCCGCAGCCCGTGTGCGACGGCGTGGTCGACCTCGAGATAGCGCCCGCCGTCGCTGAAGGAATCGGGCGTCACGTTGACGATGCCCCAGATCCCGGTCATCCAGACGTCCCGGAACCTTTGGCCTGGTTCGCTGAGCTCGTCGAAGCGCCGATCAGTGTGATGAGCTCGGCGCGCGCCGCGGCATCCGTGTACTCGCCGCGTGCGGCGATCGTGAGCGTCGACGCCTCGGTCTGCCGGCCGCCGCGCATCGTCACGCAACCGTGGCTGGCGTCGAGCACGACGAGGACGCCGCGGGTGTCGAGGTGCTCCGCGATCGTGTCGGCGATCTGCTCGCCCAGACGCTCCTGCACCTGCGGACGGGCGGCGAGGATCTCGACGACGCGCACGAGCGCGCCGAGCCCGACGACCTGCTCGCCCGGCAGATACGCGAGGTGCGCGTGACCGGCGAACGGCAGGAGGTGGTGCTCGCAGACGGAGCGGAAGCGGATGTCGCGCAGGAGCACGGCGCCGGAGGGGAGCGTGTCGGGCGCGGGTCCGCGCGCCACGCTGATCGTGCGCGCCAGCGGCTCCGCCGCATCCTCGCCGACGCCGTCGAAGAACTCCGAGTACAGCTCGGCCATCCGGGCCGGGGTCTGCTTCAGGCCGGGGCGATCCGGATCTTCGCCGATCGCCTCGAGCAGCTCCCTGGTGAGCCGTTCGACGCGCTGCCTGTCGACGGTCACGTCACGCCGTCGCGGGGCGGGGGTTGCTCACTCCGGCCGATCCCTGCTGGGCGCGCGGGGTCGCCGATGGCGCCTCGACGGATGCCGCGAGCGAGACGTCCTTCTTCGGCACCTCGATCGGGGGGCGCTCGGAGACCGGACGGTCTTCGCTCGACAGCCACAGCGGCCGCTCGGGGAGCTTCTTGATCTCCGTGAAGATCTCGGCGATCTGGTTGTGGTCGAGGGTCTCCTGCTCGAGCAGCGCCAGGGCCAGCTTGTCGAGGATGTCGCGGTTCGCGCTGATCACCTCGTAGGCCTCGTTGTGCGCCTGCTCGATGAGAGCGCGCACCTCGGCGTCGACCCGTTCGGCGACCCGCTCGGAGTACTCACGGCCGCGACCCATGTCACGACCCGCGAACGGCTCGCCACCCTCGGTGCCGAGCTTGACGGGACCGACCTGCGTGGTCATGCCGTACTCGAGCACCATCTTGCGGGCGATCGAGGTCGCCTTCTCGATGTCGTTCGAGGCGCCGGTCGTCGGGTCGTGGAAGATGATCTCCTCGGCGACGCGGCCGCCCATGGCGTAGGTCAGCTGGTCCTGCAGCTCGTTGCGGGTGACCGAGTACTTGTCGTCCAGCGGCAGCACCATCGTGTAACCGAGCGCCTTGCCGCGGGGCAGGATCGTGATCTTGGTGACCGGATCCGTGTAGTTCATCGCCGCGGCCGCGAGCGCGTGTCCGCCCTCGTGGTAAGCCGTGATGAGCTTCTCCTTGTCGCGCATCACACGGGTGCGACGCTGCGGACCGGCGATCACGCGGTCGATGGCCTCGTCGAGGGCGCGGTTGTCGACCAGCTGCGCGTTCGAGCGCGCGGTCAGGAGCGCCGCCTCGTTCAGCACGTTGGCGAGATCCGCACCGGTGAAGCCGGGGGTCTTGCGGGCGACGACCTCGAGGTCGACGCTCTTCGCGAGGGGCTTGCCCTTGCTGTGCACCTCGAGGATCCTCTGGCGGCCCTTGAGATCAGGGGCGTCCACGCCGATCTGGCGGTCGAAACGGCCGGGGCGCAGCAGTGCGGGGTCGAGGATGTCGGGGCGGTTGGTCGCCGCGATCACGATCACGTTCGCGTTGGGGTCGAAGCCGTCCATCTCGACCAGCATCTGGTTGAGGGTCTGCTCGCGCTCGTCGTTGCCGCCGCCCATGCCGGCGCCGCGGTGACGACCGACGGCGTCGATCTCGTCGATGAAGATGATGGCGGGGGCGTTCTCCTTGGCCTGGCCGAAGAGGTCGCGCACACGCGAGGCGCCGACGCCGACGAACATCTCGACGAAGTCGGATCCGGAGATGGAGTAGAACGGGGCACCGGCCTCACCGGCGACCGCGCGGGCGAGCAGCGTCTTTCCGGTTCCGGGAGGGCCGTACAGCAGCACGCCCTTCGGGATGCGGGCGCCGATCGCCTGGAACTTGGCCGGGTCCTGCAGGAACTCCTTGATCTCGTGGAGCTCCTCGATGGCCTCGTCGGCGCCGGCGACGTCGGCGAAGGTGACCGTCGGGGTCTCCTTGTTGACGAGCTTGGCCTTGGACTTGCCGAACTGCATGACCTTGCCGCCGCCGCCCTGCATGGACGAGAGCAGCCACCAGAAGAGGAGGCCGAGCAGCACGAGCGGCAGGAGGAGCGAGAGGAAGCCGTCGAACCACGTCGCACGCGGCACCGCGTCGTTGAAGCCGTCCTTCGGGGCGGCCTCGTTGATCGCGGAGACCACCTCGTCGGCACGGGCGTCGACGTAGTAGAACTGCACGTTCTCGGAACCCTCGAACGGCTTCGACAGCGTCATGTCGACTCGCTGGTCGCCGTCGGTGTTCACGACCTCGGTGACCGAGGAGCCGGAGAGCAGTTTCAGCCCCTCCTGGGTCGTGATCTGCTTGGGCGCCCCGAGGTTCGAGATCAGGAGGAAGCCGCCGAAGAGCAGCACGCCGATCAGCGCGACGTAGATCAGCGGATTCCGGGTGAGCTTCTTCACATCCATGATCGGATCAGCGTATCGCGCGTGGACTAGGCACCCGCTGTGCGTTCACCCACGGCGTACCCTTCGTCAAGCTCAGGGACCACCCCCGTCAGCTGTAGACGTGCGGCGCGAGCACGGCCACGTCGCGCAGGTTGCGGTACCGCTCGGCGTAGTCCAGTCCGTACCCGACGACGAAGTCGGTGGGGATGTCGAATCCGACGTACCGGCAGTCGATGACGACCTTCGCGGCCTCGGGCTTGCGCAGCAGCGCCAGCACCTCGATCGACTCCGCCCCGCGGGACTCGAAGTTCTCGAGCAGCCAGCTGAGGGTCAGGCCGGAGTCGATGATGTCCTCCACGATCAGCACGTGCTTGCCGTTGAGGTCGGTGTCGAGGTCCTTGCGGATCTGCACCACGCCGCTGGACTTGGTGCTCGCGCCGTAACTCGACACGGCCATCCAGTCCATCGGGGCGTGGAACGGCAGCGCCCGGGCGAAGTCCGCCATCACCATCACGGCGCCCTTGAGCACACCGACCAGCACGAGCTCCTTCCCCGCGTAGTCGACGGCGACCCGCGCCGCGAGCTCGTCGAGCTTGGCGAGGATCTGCTCCTCTGTGACGAGGATCTGGGCAAGGTCGTCCTGGATTTCCGCGGCGCGCATGGATCGATTTTAGGCGACGACGACCGGGCATCCGCACTACTGTGAGCGGTGAGACGGGCGGACGCCCGAACGACGGAAGGAATCACCATGGCTCTTGACGACATCCTCAAGCAGGTGCCGATCGACGACATCGCCGAGAAGCTGGGCGTCTCGCATGACGAGGCGAAGGTCGCGATCGAGCAGGGCGGTGCCATTCTGCTGGGCGGACTGGCCAAGAACGCCGAGACCGCCGAGGGCTCCGCGGCGATCCAGAAGGCGCTGCAGAAGCACGAGGGCTCCACGGGGGCGTCGAAGGTCGACGACGTCGATCAGGCCGATGGCGGCAAGATCGTGGCGCACATCCTCGGCGGGAAGGAGAAGGAGGTCACGACGAAGCTGACCGAGTCGAAGGCGACTCCGGGCATCGACTTCGGCAAGCTCCTCCCGATCCTCGCGCCCATCGTGATGGGTCTCATCGCGAACGCGAACAAGAGCAAGAACCCGCAGGCGGATGCCGGCGGTCAGGAGTCCGGCGGCGGCATCGGCGACCTCATCGGCGGCCTGCTCGGCGGCGGCAACAGCGGCTCGAGCGCGGGCGGCGGCGGCATCGGCGATGTGCTGGGCGGACTGCTCGGCGGCGGCGGCAACTCCGGCGGCGGCGGGATCGGCGACCTCCTGGGCGGACTGCTCGGCGGCAAGAAGTAGTCAGCGCTCTTCTGCGGCCACTTCGCACTTCTGCGGCCTCCTGCAACCCAGGAGGCCGCAGAAGTTCGTTCCGGCCGCAGAAGTCGCCCGCGGGAGTCAGCGAGCGGATGCCGTGAAGACCAGCTGCCCGCCTCGGCGCACGGCCGAGCAGCCGGGCAGGTCGATCGGCCCCTGCCCCGTCCAGTCCGTCACGAGCCGGGCGACCTCGACGGTCTGCGTGCGAGTCAGGCTCACGCCGAACTCGCTGTCGACGACGAAGCGGATGATGCGATTCCGCAGGGCCGCGGGGTTCGCGGCGAGGGCGGCGACGCTCACCGAGATGCCCGCCTCCGCGTGCTCGACGATGTCCTCGATCGTCTCGTGGATCATGTCGTCGAACGCCTCGGCGTCCTCGCGGAGCTGCTCCGCGGTGCGGGCGAGCGCCTCCGCGATGCCGGGCCCGAGTTCCGCCTCGAGCACCGGGAGAACCGTCTCGCGCACGCGCACCCGGGCGAACCGGTCGTCGAGATTGTGGGGGTCGTCCCACGGGTCCAGAGCGGATGCCGCGCAGAACGCGCGCGTTGTCTCCCGCCGCACGCCGAGCAGCGGCCGCAGCCAGCGCAGCCCGTCCTCGTCGTCCCGCGCCGGCGCCATGCCCTGAAGGCTCGCGGCCCCGGAACCGCGTGCGAGTCCGAGCAGCACCGTCTCGGCCTGGTCGTCGAGCGTGTGCCCGAGGAGCACCGCGGATGCGCCGACATCGGCCGCGGCATCCCGCAGCACCCGGTAGCGCGCGGCACGCGCCGCCGCCTCAGGACCGCCGTCGCCGTCGACGTCGACGCGCACCACGAGAGCTTCGATGCCGAGACCTGCGGCGATGCGCGCCGCACGCGCGGCGACCTCCGCGGAGGCGTCCTGCAGACCGTGGTCGACGGTGACGGATGTCACCGGCATCCGCCGCTTCGCTGCCTCGAACGCCGTGGCCGCGGCGAGCGCGAGCGAATCCGCGCCTCCGGAGAGGGCGACGACCACCGTCGAGCCCTCGGCGAGTTCGGCGAGCGCGGAGCGCACGGCGAGGCGGATCTCGGCGACTGCGGGTTTCAGCGACGGCACGACTCAACGCTAGCGGGGTGCGCCGCCGCTGTCCCGCTCACCGGGCCGACCAGCCGCCGTCCATCGTGTAGCTCGCCCCGGTCACCATGGCCGCTTCCTCGCTCGCGAGCCAGGCCACGAGTCCTGCGACCTCGGCCGGCTCGACCAGCCGCTTGATGGCGCTCTCGGTGAGCATGATCCGGTCCAGGACCTCCGCCTCGGGGATGCCGTGCACGCGGGCCTGGTCCGCGAGCTGCTTCTCGACCAGCGGTGTCCGGACGTACCCGGGGTTGACGCAGTTGCTCGTGACCCGATGCTCACCGCCCTCCAGCGCGGTGACCTTCGACAGCCCCTCGAGCCCGTGCTTGGCCGCGACGTACGCGGACTTGTACGGCGACGCGCGCAGTCCGTGCACAGAGGAGACGTTGATGATCCGTCCGAATCGCTGCGCGTACATCGCCGGGAGAACGGCGCGGATCAGCAGGAACGGCACCTCCAGCATGAGGGTCGTGATCCTGCGGAACTCGCGGGGTTCGAAGTCCTGGATCGGGCTGACGTGCTGGATCCCGGCGTTGTTCACCAGGATGTCCACCCCGGCCAGCGCTTCCGTCAGCCGGTCGTCCGCGAGCGCTTCCGGGTCCAGCAGGTCGACGGCCCAGGTTGACCCGCCCACCGCCGCCGCCGCGGCTTCGCAGCCTTCGGCATCCCGGTCGGCGACGACGACGTGCGCGCCGCGAGCCGCCAGCTCGTGCACGACGGCCAGCCCGATCCCGCTGGCACCGCCGGTGACGAGCGCCCGCCGGCCGGCGAGCGGCTGCGGTGCGGCGCTCACCGGGCGACCCTGGCCAGGCCGTGCGTGCGTGCGTCGGCGTGGTCGACGGCGAGCAGCGAGATCCCGCGGGTCTCCTTCATCGTGATCACCGCGAAGGCGGTGACAGCGCAGGCCACGGCCACGTAGACGGCCACCGGCATCCACGACCCGTACTGCTGCAGCAGCGCGGTCGCGATGATCGGCGCCAGGGATCCGGCGACGATCGAGGTGACCTGGTAGCCGAGGGAGACACCGGAGTAGCGCATGCGCGTCGGGAACATCTCGGCCATGATCGCGGGCTGGCCGGCGTACATCAGGGCGTGGAAGCAGAGTCCGATGGTGACAGCGGCGATGATCAGGAACGGGTTCATGGTGTCGAACATCGGGAAGGCGAAGAACGCCCAGGTGGCGCCGAGCACGGCTCCGGCCAGGTACACCGGGCGACGGCCGAAGGCGTCGGAGAGCCGACCGACCTGCGGGATCACGAGGAAGTGGATGACGTGGGCGATCAGGAGCGCCAGCAGCAGCTGGCTGGTGTCGTACTGGTGCACGGTCTTCAGATACACGATCGTGAAGGACACGATGATGTAGTAGAGGATGTTCTCGGCGAAACGCAGGCCCATCGCCCCGAAGACGCCCCGCGGGTATTTCTTCACGACCTCCAGCACGCCGTAGCCGGCGGCCTTGTCCGCCTCCACCTGTGCACGGGCCTCGAGGAAGATCGGCGCCTCGCTGACGTGGGTCCGGATGTAGTAGCCGATGATGACGACGATCGCTGACAGCCAGAAGGCCACGCGCCAGCCCCAGCCGAGGAACTGATCGGACGGCAGGAGCCACGACATCCCGAGGAGCACGAGCGTGGCCAGGAGGTTGCCGACGGGGACGGCGGCCTGCGGCCAGCTCGACCAGAAGCCCCGAGACTTGTCCGGGCTGTGCTCGGCGACGAGCAGCACCGCACCGCCCCACTCCCCGCCCACAGCGAAGCCTTGGATGAAGCGGAGCGCCACGAGCATCGCGGGCGCCCAGTAGCCGATGGTGTCGAAGCCCGGCAGGCACCCCATCAGGAACGTGGCGACGCCCACCAGGATGATCGTGATCTGCAGGGTGTGCTTGCGCCCCAGCCGGTCGCCGATCTGACCGAACACGATGCCGCCGAGCGGACGCGCGACGAAGCCCACCGCGTAGGTCAGGAAGGCGGCGATGATGCCGTCGAGCTCGGTGCCGGCATCCGGGAAGAAGAAGGTGCCGAAGACCAGCGAGGCGGCGGTGGCGTAGAGGAAGAACTCGTACCACTCCACGACGGTGCCGACCATCGAGGCGGCCACGATCCTCTTCAGCCCGGATGTCCGTGGTTCCGTCTCCTGGGCGGTCGTCGTCTTGTTGACGCTCATGGGTGCACTCCTTCGTGTTCTGCAGTGTCCGCATCGACAGCTGCTGCCCTGAGCCCCGCGACCCATCGGGAGGGGGAGGCCCCCGCCAGTATGGGCACGACGGATGCTGTGCACCAATGACCAGTCGAGCAGAGGCATGGTGCAGAATTGCAGATGTGACCACATCGCTCGGAACCGCCGCCAGTCCCGACGATCTGCTGATCCTGCTGGCAGTCGCGCGCACGGGTCGCTTCACGACCGCCGGAGAGAGCCTCGGGCTGAACCACACCACGGTCTCTCGCCGGATCGCCGCGCTGGAGGTCGGTCTCGGCGGTCGGGCGCTGGCCCGCACCCCGGGCGGATGGGAGCTGACCGACCTGGGACGCCGCGCCGTGCGTGCCGCAGAAGACGTCGAGACCGCGTTGGCGAGCATCCACGAAGACGGCGAACAGGCCGACCAGATCGCCGGCGTCGTGCGCATCTCCGCCACCGACGGGTTCAGCGCATTCATCATCGCCCCCGCGCTCGCGCAGCTGCATCGGAGGCATCCGCGTCTCAGCGTCGAGATCGTCAACGTCACCCGCCGCGCTCTCCAGCATCGCTCCGGTCTCGACATGGAGGTCGTGGTCGGCGAGCCGCAGGTGCATCGGGCCGAGGCGATCCTGCTCGGTCACTACACGCTGGGAATGTACGCCGCGCGCAGCTATCTGGACGAGTTCGGCACACCCGCCGGCATCGCGGAGCTGAGCGAGCATCCGCTGGTCTACTTCGTCGACTCGATGCTGCAGGTCGATGTTCTCGACGCACCACGGCGCCTGGTCCCCGGCATGCGGGACTCGCTCAGCTCCACGAACGTCTTCGTGCACGTCGAGGCCACCAGGGCCGGAGCGGGAATCGGGTTCCTGCCCTGCTTCCTCGCCGACCGGCACCCCGATCTGGTGCGCCTGCTCCCGGGAGAGTTCGCCGAGCGGCTGCCGTACTGGCTCGTGCTGCGGCCGGACTCCCTGCGCCAACCGGCCGTGGCCGCGGTCGCGGATGCGCTGCGGCGACGCACGGCCGCCATGCAGGACGCACTGCTGGGCGCCGTGACGGCGATCGATGCCTGACACTCGCCTGCGGGCGGTCTAGTCTGGCGCCGTGACCGATCGCACGAGCCTCCGCTTCTCGACCGAGCGCTTCAAGGCGTTCGCCGACGCCGTCGTCGCGATCGCGATGACCCTGCTGATCCTCCCGCTCCTGGAGGCGGTGTCGGATGCCGGCGCGAAGCACCTGACCACCGGAGAGTTCTTCGCCGAGAACGGCGGCCAGCTTTTCAGCTTCGCGCTCAGCTTCCTGCTCATCGCGAATTTCTGGATGGAGCATCACCGGCAGTACACCGAGGTCACGGAGATCACCCCCGCGCTTCTCTGGATCAACATCGCGTGGCTGGCGACGATCGTCTGGTTGCCCGTGCCGACGGCGATGCTCGGGCAGATGGACACGGATCCCCTGCAGGAGACGGTCTACATCGGCACCCTGATCCTCACCCAGGTCGCCACGCTCGCGGCGAAGCTGTACCTGCTGCGGCATCCGGATCTCACCAGCACGCCGATCTCACGCGTCCGGCAGGACGTGGCCGGCGACGTCGCCGCGATCATCCTCTTCGGCCTGGCGCTCGGGATCGCCGTCGTCATGGTCGATCAGGGGTACTTCGCGCTCTTCCTGCTCTTCCTCACCGGCATCCTCGCGCGCGCTCTGAACCGGCTCTGGTCGCGGCGGGCTCCTGGATCGGAGGATGAGACCGTCGGAGACGACGAACCGGGCGGTCCCCGTACACGCAGGTAGGCTGGTCCGCGGCATCCAACCGTCATTTCTGAGGAGCACACGCATGGGCGCACACGACGCCGTCATCGAGATTCCGCGCGGCAGCCGCGTGAAGTACGAGGTCGACCACGAGACCGGACGAGTGCACCTCGACCGCGTGCTCTACACAACCTTCGGGTACCCGGCCGACTACGGCTACTTCGACAACACCCTGGGCGAGGACGGCGACCCGCTCGACGTGCTCGTGCTCCTCGACCACGCCATCTACCCCGGCGTCGTCGTCGAGGTGCGTCCCGTGGCCGTGCTCAAGATGAGCGACGAGGCCGGCGGCGACGACAAGCTGGTCGCCGTGCTGTCCAAGGACCCGCGCTGGGCGCACATCCAGGACATCGGCGACATCGCCGAGTTCACGAAGAAGGAGATCGCGCACTTCTTCGAGCACTACAAGGACCTCGAGCCCAACAAGTGGGTCAAGGTCGACGAGTGGGGCGACGCCGCTGAGGCGCAGCGCATCCTCGACGAGGCGATCGTCCGTTTCGGCGAGCAGGGCCACTGACCCGCTGACGCACGCTGTCGACGCAGAAGACCCCCGGAACCGCTCAGCGGCCGGGGGTCTTCTGGCATCAGGAGGACGGCGCTCAGATCCAGATGTTCCGGTCAGCCATGAAGTCGGCGGGGTTCGTGTAGCGGCCGTCGATGTACACCTCGAAGTGCAGGTGGCATCCGAAGGAGCCGCCGGTGTTGCCCGCATAGGCGATGACCTGACCGGCCTCGACCCACTGGCCGTGGCCGACCGCGAATCCATCCGGCTTGATGTGCGCGTAGCCCGTGGCCACCCCGTAGCCGTGCTGGATGCGGATGTAGTTGCCGTAGCCGCCGTTGTAGAACGCCGCGTCGACGGTCCCGGAGTAGGCCGCGTAGATCGCCGCGCCGCAGCCGTTCGCCAGATCGATGCCGTAGTGCCAGCTCGACGAGCATCCGTTGGAGTTGCACTGCTGCGAGCGGGGGCCGTAGCCCGAGCTGCGTTCGCCACCGTGCGGGCGTACCCAGCCTCCCGTGCCGGGAGTTCCGCCGCCGCCGCTGTTGCCGCCGGCGTTGGCCGCGGCCTCGGCTGCTTCCCGGTCCCGCTGCGCCTGTGCCTCCGCCTCGACGCCGGCCTGGTAACCGGCGACGGTCGTGACGGTGGTGTCCTTGAGGGCGGCGAGCTGCGCCTGCATGGTCGCGAGGTTGGTCGACTGCTCCAGGAGTGCGGCCTGGGCGGCATCCGCAGCCTGCTGCGCGGCCTGCATCTTCTCCTCGGCGACCTTCTGCAGACGGTCCCGCTCGTTGCGGGCGACGACGGCCTGGTCGCTGAGGGACTGCGCGGAGTTGCGAGCCGCGACGGCGTCGTCGTAGACCGACTGGTTGTATTCGAGGAGCTTGTCCATCGTGCCGAGGCGGGCGAGGAGCTCGTCGGCGTTGTCGGCGGATCCGGCGAAGAACAGCTCGAGCGACGTGTCGTCCCCGCCGTTGCGGTAGAGCTGGGCGGCGACCTGGCCGGCCTTACGCGCCGACTCGATGGCGATGGCGGACTGCTCGTCGGCCTTGGCCTGCAGCGTGTCGGCTTCGGCGATGGCAGCGAAGTAGGCCTGCTGCGCGGCGTAGAACTCGTCGGACGCCAGCTTCGCGGCGGCCTGGGTCTCGGCGACCTTCTGGGTCAAGGCCTGGATGAGGCCCTCGATGCGAGCGACCTCGGCGGCGGCGGCGGCCTCGTTCTGCTTCGCGGCCTGCACGTCCTCCCAGCTGGGGTACGAGGCGGCGTACGCGGCGGAGACACCGGACGAGACGCCGAAAGCGCTGAGCGCGACGACGCTGAGCACGCCGAGCCCGAGCGCACCGCGACGGCTGATCCCGGGCTTCGAGAAGGCGCGCTGTTCTGTCGGGCTGGGTGCACAGCCGCATTCCGCGGATGCCGCCTCAGCAGCATCCAGCGTGTTCCTGTCGTTCACCAGGCCCCTTCCGCCGGTTTCACACATGTCACACTAACAACAACATTCACTTCCGCAACAGGGTGAGAGTGCGGAAGCGTGACACGTCTGACGTGTCCATCGTCCTCCTGTTCGGCCCGTCGAGGAAGCCGCCGCGCCCTCGATTCGCGATTTGCCCGACACATCCCTTATGCTTGAGCGTCGGCAAGGAAGTCCCCCGGGACTGACTCGGCCCCATCGTTTAGCGGCCTAGGACGCCGCCCTTTCACGGCGGTAGCACGGGTTCGAATCCCGTTGGGGTCACTCCATCCGATACAATTGAAAACAAGTATGGCCCTGTAGCGCAGTTGGTTAGCGTGCCGCCCTGTCACGGCGGAGGTCGCGGGTTCAAGTCCCGTCAGGGTCGCTCTAAGTGACGAGCTCTTTCTTCGGAGGGGGCTCTTCGTCTAGGAAGCGGCAGCATCGCCGTCGCTCGGCTCTGTAGCTCAGTTGGTAGAGCGCACGACTGAAAATCGTGAGGTCACGGGATCGACGCCCGTCGGAGCCACAGGGTGATCATTACGTCACCTTAGAAACCCCCACCTAGCTTCTAACATGGTGGGGGTTTTGCTTTGCCCTGGTGAGAAGCCGTTTCCGAGCCGCTCCCCTGGGCTGTTCCAGCCTGGTCGTTGGACGATCAGAACTCCCGATCGTTGAGCAAGCGAAGCGAGCCCAAACGCGCTCTCCGGGAGGTTGTGCCGGTTTTGTGCCGGTTCGCCCTCAGATTCGTTCATCCGGAATGATCGCGAATGTTGTCAACGACTCCACGAACAGGAACATTTTGTCGGGTGCTTTGCGGCCTCGCCTGATCTTTCCCCACAGCGCGAACGCAGCGCCGGCAAGATCCTCCACAGAGTCGAGTTCCCAGTGATCAAGCAACCGTCCGAGCATCTCATTACTGATGCGAATGCTTGGTTCTGTCTTGCTGCCGGTGTTCAACCAGGCTCCGTCGTCGACTGCCTTCGCGTAGCGAATCGTGCCCCAGTACACCCGCTCACGATCCCGGTACTCAAGATCGACGCGAGACATGTGCGCACAGTAGTCACGCACCGTCGTGCGGGTTCCGTTGGCCAGGTGGAGCGCGGTCCTCTCCTCCCCAAAGGTCGGCACCGTAACGAGCAGCCGCAGGAGCCGGTTCAGTTTGAGACCCGGATACGAGCCACGGGCGGCACCGTCGCGCTCAGTGTAGCTGCGTCCGGGGCGGTCCGAGTCGACAGGGGGAGTGTCGAGGGCCGTGTGTCCAATCGCTGACGCATCAGCGCCGCGTAGCGTGAAGCCGTCCTTCTTGGCAGCCCGCTCCTCTTCTGTCGTGAGGTTCTCGACCGTTGAGGTGTCGGTTGTCTGGGAGGCTAAGTCGCAGGGCTCATTGTGGGGACGTGCCCCGAAGCAGGCAGGTCGTCCGTTTCGGGAGGGTCGGACGTAGTATGCGTCCGCGCCGCAGCCTGCGCAGATCAAGTCCCGTCTCAGCTCTTCGCGGAGCGCGTCATCGAGTTCAGCGAAGTCTCTGGCCAAATAGGACTGATTCGTGCTTCTCACCGTTGCTAGTTCCATGGGGTGACCGTAGCGAGAGCCTCGGACATACCCGCGACATCAGCGCGAAAAAGAAGCTGGACCCGTTGACCAGTGTTCACTGGGCGGGTCCGCAGTCTAAGGGTAGCGTGGGCCGCTATGACTCCGGCTTAACGTCACGCTCCCGGCTGGCCCGCTCAACATGGGTAAGCGCGACCTCGGCATCGAGTTGCTCGTCGGTCAGATAGCGTCGGCGCTGGTCGCTCGTCATCTCAGGAGGCAAGGCCCCGACTCTGGCTGCGATCAGGCCTCGCGCTTCCTGGACGTCGATGGGTACGTATGTCAGTTCGCCGTCCCACACGTAGTCGACGAACACGCCCTTGTTGAGATGAAAGCGTCCGGAGTCCGGGATGTACACGTACGTCCACAGCTCCGGATTCACTAGGCAGAGCCAGAGAAGCCTCTCTCCTGCCTGCACACGGAGCAACCTCCACTCGCCATTGCCGGATAGATCCTCGGGACCGCTCATCGCGCATCCTTCGGCCTCATCGGGAGCCGCTCGTCCCACTCCCAGACACCGACGGGAACCTCGCCATTGAACACTGGGCGGATCTCGGCGCGAACGTTGGCATGCGCGTTGCCCAACAGGCCACGACGATCCGCCGGGATCAGCAAACTCGGTTCGTCCGGAAGGTCGAACCATCCAGCAAGCACCCTCAAGTCCAAGTCCCAGTCGAATTGAGACCTCTCCTTGAATTCCGTTGTTGATGCCGTGATGTCCCGCACAGCCCGTAGCTCAGTCCAGCGATTGACGCCCATCAGCACAGCCACCACGTCGTCGTATCGTCCGATCATGTCTGCACGCCCAGAGTGCTGCGTGAGATGGCACCACTCGCACATAGCAATGACCCCCACCAAGCGCTGAACGTGCACACCTTCCGCCTCAAGAAATTCCCACATCTCGTTGCATTCGAGGCCAGATCCGCCCTCTTGGCCGCGCCCACACACCTCGCACTCCTGGTCCGCACGCTCGGCGGTACGGCGGCTGAGGTCCTGCCATCTGGATCGCGGGAGAAACGCTCGCAAGTTCGATCCCCATACGGTGTGCGGAAGGCGATCCGCCCGCAGCGCGAGTCCCGTCCTTTCCTTGAACCGCTGCCAAACAACGCTCATGATTCCTCCGTCCAGGTGAGTGAGTCCAGTGCCGCATTCGCTCGAAGCGCCACGTCCGCCCGCGCCCGGCTGTAGCGTTCGGTGACCTGCAGCGAGGAGTGCCCCAGAATTGACTGCACATCGTTCGCTGAGGCTCCTGCGTCAAACAGCAGGGTTGCCAAGGTGTGGCGGAGATCGTGAATACGCAGATCCGGGCGATCTAGCTTCCGCCGCAGGGCATCCCAATCCACGGCTCGACGCACGTTCGACGGGTTGAGCGCTCCACCTCGTGGTCCCGAGAACGCCAGGTCGCCTCGGCGCTTGCCTTTGATGGCATCCTCCACATACAGGAGTAGCGCCTGAGGCAGGGGTACGGTCCGCTCCTTGTGACTCTTCGGACTTTGCTCGATCATCGTCCCCGAGCGCCCCATCGAGAAGTTGCGGCGTACGTGGATCACTCGTCCGGTGACGTCGATATCCTCGACGCGAAGAGCGCTGGCTTCTCCCGCTCGCATCCCTGTGTACACGAGGGCCGCGAGATAGGCGCGATACGGTCCAGCTTCCACAGCATCGAGCATGATCCGAACCTCAGACACTGAGAGAGCTCGCGATCGCACACTTTGAGCACGCTCGTCGCGAGGCCGACGCACAAGCCGAGCCGAGTTGCCCGCGATTACATGCGCGCGTGCCGCACCGTCCAGCAGACGGCTGAGTATCGACAACGCGTCATTTCGGGTCGAAGCGGACCCTTCCCAACCATTGACTGCTCGCTCGATATCACCGACTGTGATCGTTTCGATCTTTCGGTGCCCAAGCCACGGCTGCACGCGCTTACGCCACGCGACGTCGTAGGCCCGCGCTGTCGCAGGTCGCACGCCCGCGTCGATGGTCGACCAATACCGAGAGTGCCAGGCATCAAGGGTCATGGCACCATCGGGTCGAGCGCTCGATTGCACTTCCGCGCGAAGCCGCTTCGCTTCCGCTAGAGATCCGACGAGAAAGCTACGCTCCCTCACCTCTCCGCCGAGGCCGACAGCCCAAACACGCACTTGATACTTGTTCCGATCAGCCCGGTATCGAATACCATCCGGCAGCGGACGTCCCGTCTTCGGATCCAACCGACCGTTAGCGGGAGACACCAGTGCCACCCCCTGCGAGAAACACATCGATCGTCGACGCCTTCCAGAGCATGTGCTTGCCCATGCGGGCGTCGGGGAAGGGCACACGCGCTTGACGACGCAATGAGTCGAAAGTCGACAGAGGCACTCGGCATCGGGCTGCAACTTCACGACGGGTCAAGTACTCATCTGCGAGCGTGTCCGTTCCGATCTGCCCATCTTCCAATTCCAGCCCCTCACGCATCTTCGTTCCCTTCTCGTTGAATAAGCCGTTCTCGTCGGTTGTCACGCCAATCGCGCACCGCACGCGACGCCTCGAGCGCGAGGGCTCGATCTCCATCGGATCGCCAACCCATGCCCGCGAAGCTCCATGAGCCAATGACGCGCGCTTCCTCTGAATGCAGGTGATCCTCAGCGCCTGCTCGCTCGAGCAACCGTTCCAATCGCCACTGCCGTCGTGCCCCGCGAAGCGATCCGAGGGTCACGGAGTAGCGGCGAGACTTTGTGGAGAAGTGCCCACGAAACCCGAGCATGTGCGCCCACTTGCCGAGGAGCACATATGCACTCTCCGAGTCCGCACCTTCGGCGATTTGGGATGCCACCGCCTTGAGCCGATCAAGGTGCACGCGCCTTCCGGTACCTCCGATGTCCTCCGTTGCCTTCGTCGCGTACTTGGCGATGTAGGCAGCAACCGCTCGATCGGACAAGCTCCCATCGAGCCCTTCGCGCTGAACGATTGCTTGCACGTCCATCTGCGTACCCCAACGCAGCACCCTTTCTTCCGCCTCACCGGGCACACGGAGCGCCGTGAGCACGACATCACGAGCCGCGCCGCGAATTGCCTTCACAAGCACGGACTCCGTCACCCCGAGTGGCGGCGCGGGGAAAGGCTCAAGATCATCTACGCCGTCCAGACGCACGATCGCATGAAAGTGAACCGCACCACGTCGCTGGAACTCCGCGACCTTCGCGAACTGCAAGCGCACGATCTCGGAAGCGGCGCGGTTCGTCATCCCGAGCTCACGCGCAAGCCGACGACGCAGCAGGATTGTGAAGCGCCGCCAGAGTTCGGGCGCATGAAACTGCCACGCGATATGACCCGCATAGTCGTAACAGTCCACGCAGACGGGCTCCCCCAACATGGGGTCATCGGCCGCGTGATCGCACTCGCAAGCTCGCACCTTGCCATGGGCACAAACACCACTTCTCCGAGTCCGTCCGAGCGTGTGCACGGCCCCGAACGATGGCGCCGTAAGAGTGAGGAACACCATTGGGTGCGCCGAGATAGTCTCCGGCACACCCTTCATCCCGCCAGCCGCACCGGCCATGATCATGTGCCAGGTATCACCCTTGTACTCGTGGCTGCAGGAGGCACATCGACGAGCGCGCCGATTTCCACAGCGCACATAAGTGAGGCCGTCAGGTTGCGCAGCCGAGGAAAACTGAGCGAGAACCTCGCCGCTCTTCCCCGCCAGCGTTATGGACTCGCCCGACAGCCTCACCGGGTTCGAGCAGTAGCCGGTGCGATAAGCACCCTGGAGCCACTGATCGAACTCCGGGCTTCTTAGACGCCGAGCAACTGAAACTCCAAGGTTCATCGCTCAACCACCACCACAGGAACTGCACACCCCAAGTCCCGAATCACACCGTCAGGGTCAGGGCTCCAGATCACCCGGCAGATGGCGTCATTCTGGCCGGACTGTCGCCGTACGTCCTGCCATCGAAGGATCTGCGCGTCAGTGCATGCGTCGTTGGCAACGGTTCCCCCGTACAGATCGAGGTCAGTCTGCTTTGCCAGGGTGGGAAGGTCGTAGACCGCCGTCCAACCAGGACCGCTCCGTTCGCGCTCAACCCTGATATTGCAGGGCGCAGACCAAGCGCTCAATTCAGCGTTTGCGGAGCTGTCCACCGTTTCCGGAGCCCTATCTGACGTGCACCCTGACGCAGTAACGATGGCCAGTAGGCCAAGGATTGCGATGGCCGAGTGCTGAATATTCATGATTCCTCCTGAGTGTCTGACGAACGACGCGGCTGCCTCGCCCTGGGTGCGCGCTTAGGCTCGCGCGGAGCTTCTGGAATGACGATCGGGATCTGACTAGGCGCGAAGTACGACCGCGCCGCATCACGGATCTGCTCGTCTGGGACGTGTGCGGCACGAACACGCATTGGTGGGGTCCCGTCCTCGGGCACGATGTAGGCGACACCCGGCGTACTTGGCGAGATCTCATGGCACCGCGCACCGCCCTCGATCGCACCGTCACCCAGGACCATCGCTGTCTCTGTTCGGCCACGAAGGCGAAGTCCGATCGTTTGGGTGAACAGTCCTCGCGCGGGCAGCGTCTCCTTGCGGGGATCCTGCAAGCACGCGAAGACGACGAAGCCGACTGCTCGACCTTGAGACGCGAGAGTTGCCAATGCGGCGTTGGCTCGACGCAGAAGGTCGCGGTCCGTCTCATACGCGGTGAGCGCTGCGAGTTCGTCGATCAGGATGATTACCAACGGGCTCTCAACACTCGCGACGTGCTGACGCGTGAGGCCTGCCAGCTCTCGCGCTCTGGCCTGCATGCGCGACACCGCGTCTTCGAGCAAAGCGACGGCGAGGGCGGCATCGTCAGCGAATCGAGTGAGCAGCGCACGCCCCATCGCAAGCTCCATGCCACCCTTTCGATCGATCCCCCACACCTGAACCGTGCCGTCGTGGATCGGCCTCACGAGACCCACGAGAAGCCCCCAAACGAGCGATGCCTTGCCGCTGCCAGAAGAGCCAGCCACGAGAGTGTGCGGCCCCACCCGCAACCGCCACTCATGCCCACCGTCGGCGATCCCCATCGCGACTGACCGCCCGTCCCAGCTGCTGCCTAGAGGCGAGGTGAAAGGTTGCCCGAGCGCGTCGACAAATTCCAGGTGCAACTGGAGAGCACTGATCTGCTGTCCGTGCACGGAGGCTCGGATCGCGGAGAAGGCCTGCGCAATTCGGTCACTGGCGGACACAAGTTCCTCACGTACGAGCCCCTGGGGAAGAGAGACCGATGCAACCAGGGTCATCCCTTCCCAACGAGGAGTCCCAAGCCCGGCGAAGATCGTTCGCCCATCAACGGTTCGGACCTGCAAGCGCAGCGTGTGCGCGAGAGCCGGCCAGGCTGCCTGCACATGCAGGGACATCTGCTTCTGCCACCGACGCAGCAGGACTGCATGCATGTCGCGACCAGCCAGCAACCGCCGTCCGACGACGATGACGATCATGGCGACAATCAGGAGCGCGATCACGTTTCGCGGGGTTTGGAGGGAGAAACCGAACGGCATCAGAATCAACGTGATTCCGAGCGCCCACCGACCAATGCGCCACAGCCGGGGCATCTCTCCTGCCCAGTACTGGCGGAGAACGGAGCGCGGATAGGCCATCACTCACCGCCGCGAGACTTCGGAGCGGGCTTCATCTCTGCTGCGCGGAGTGAGTACGCCACACGAGGGCGGCCACCGGTCTCCTTGACGTACGGAGTGACAGACAGCCCCTCAAAGAAAACCGGGCGGAACGGGAGGCCGTTGGCCTCAGGCGGCGCAGTTGGCTCGGCGATGCTCGCGAGCTTGACGGTGACCTCGTTCTGCCCCTTGCGAGCGTCGGGATCGGCATCGATTACGCGAACCTGCCATAGAGGGTGACCGGTGTTCTTGTCGAGATCCTGGCCCTGGCGCTGTCCGTCATCCGACCACTTCACGACCGGCTCGACCTCGCCGACCATGAAGGCCCCGCGCGGGAAGTACGCCTCGAAGTTGACTGGGATGGATGTCTGGATTGCCATGGTGTCCTCCTGTTTGAGTTGTGTTCCCGCAACTGCGGGTACAGCTCAAGACTGCGAAGACACCCCGACACACTTGGAACCCTTCTGGCATCCAAGCGGCCGCCGAAAAGACCAGAAGCAGGGCTTCTCGAACGCGGATGGCAGAAAAACTCCAGGTCGGATGCTAAGAAAGCGCCGGCGGGGAATCTCGAAATTTCGCGATAGTCAACCCCCTCTAAAAGCCAGGACTCGACGCCAGACGATCCTCCCCACGGTGACTCGCGGTACGCATCACCCCGATCTCAGCCAACAGCCTGCCCGGGGTGACGCCCTTCGGCCTGCGACAACCGAACTGTGAGAACTTTCTTTACTCATTCAAGGCTGGCCTAGCGGCCGGGCACACGTTCGCCGCACTCCGGTACGTCCGGTCCTCGCTTCGCTGCGGTCCGGGCGTTCCTCGACGCGGCGAACGTGTGCTGCACCCTCGGTGGTCTAGAAATCGCGCTCAGAAGAAGGCGGCTCGCCTGACTCGCGATGTGAAGCTTCCGTTGCCTCCCAGTCGTCAATCACCTGGTCATATCGCGGCAACAGGTCGCGCCGCAACGAACTCTCCATCCATCGATCGGCATCTTCCGCGTGCATCTTGCGAGCCTCGGCAAACAGCGCTTGGGCTTCATCAGATCGCCCTTGCATGCTGATTGCGACTGCATGACTAAGGTCTGCCTGCACCGGCGAGCTTCCTTCCTTGCGGAGTGCACCGAACAATATCTCTGCCTCCGCAGGCTGATCCAGATTCACGTACGCCGCCGCGAGATTCCACGTGCGGGAGGGGTCGCCGGGATTCAGATTCAACAAGCGTCGCCGTACCTTGACGACCTCATTCCAATCACTCAAACCGCTCCAGTATGAATCCTGCGCGTGCAGAAGCGCTGTCTCGTTCGGATCAAGGGATTCAAACAGCTTCAGATCTTCCAGAGCACCGTCGGCGTCGCCGAGTTGGGCCCGAGCTCGGATTCGGTGCGAGAGCGCGGCCGGATGGCTAGCTCTTAGTGCAAGTGCGCGATCGAGATCTTGCAGTGCGATTGTTAGTCGACCATCTTCCATGTTCAGACACGCGCGCGATACGAGAAGCCGCGGTTCCTCGGGCTGAAGATGGATGGCACTCGTGATGTCAGCGAGCGCTGATGCGGAGTCTTTTTGCATCCGAAAGATCGAGGATCGAGTGGCGAGCGCCGCAACCCGTAGCGACCAGTGTTCTCGGATCGCGGGTTCTATGGCCTCTAGGGCCGCACTCACGTCGCCCATGTCGAGATAGCAAGTTGCACGCCGATAGGCGATGTTCGGAGAATTCGGGGTTAGCGATTCCGCTTCGTTAAGCACATCGAGCGCGCGATTGAAGAGCTTCAACCTTGCGTAAATCGTTCCCGCTACCGCGAGAAGCCGCGATCTCGACTCTTCGCTCAGTCGCTCGTGAAGCGCTCGCACCACTACACCCTCCGCATCGCCTTCTCGACCTGTTGCGAGGAGCGATTTCAACCAAACCTCGTACGTATGGGCCACATGCTCGCCCGTAGCGGCTGCTTCCCCGAAGGCGGTCTCCGCGTCGTCGTAGCGGCCCAGCCGTGCCAGCGCCTCCGCGCGGTGAGCCTTCGCATCAACATTGCCAGGATCTCGGACCAAGGCTTGCTCAAAGTCCTCCAACGCGGGAGCATTCTGGTTGCTTCTTAGACGTATCATCGCGCGTCGATAGTGACGATCACCTGAGGGGCGGATCACCAAGGCAGCGGTCAACTCATCCTGAGAGGCCTTCATACTTCCAACGGACGCCAGAGCGGTAGCCCGTTCAGTGTGAATATCCTCAGGTCGCGCGCCCAAGTTGCGCGCAGCCTCGAAGTCCTCCTCGGCAAGCTCCCTTTGACCAGCCCTATAGCGGGCGAACGCCCTCAAGAAGAGTGTGTCGACATCTGCCTCACGGTCGAGCGCAAATGTGAAGTCCTCTATGGCCTGCTCGACGTCGCGCGCGCGAAGGCTGTTGCGCCCAGCTCGTACGACGGTTTGCACCGCGACGCGCTCACCGTCGTCAAGCACGATCTCGAGCAGCGCACTGGTTGGTTCAGCTGTCGAGGCGCGATTGGATACGTCTACGATCGCGCGACCTCGCCGGATTCTGTGCGCTGCTTCTCCAGGCTCCAGTTCCACTGCGGAGGTGAAAGCCAGAATCGCTTCTTCTCGACGTCCAAGACCATAGAGAGCAGCGCCTCGGAGGCTCGAAAGTGGAGCACGCCCCACCGTCGACGGGTCAACGCCCTCAACCAATGCCAGCGCGTCTGCGTAGCGATCCAACTCCAGCAGCAATTCCGTGTGCGATAGTTGCCACCACGGGCTCGAAGGCTCCAGTCGCCGGGCCGCTTCAATTTGTAGAAGCGCCGAATCGAGCTCTCCCGCAGCAGCTGATACGTGCGCATGAAATGCGCGTATCCAGGGCCAGGAGGGGAGGTTTCTAGCAAGCTCGTCAGCTATCTCCGCCGCCCCGCCCCAGTTCTTCTCATGGAGCATCTCAATTGCTTGAGTGGCCTTCGATAGCGGGCTCCCCTCAAGCCGCTTAACGAGATCCAGCGAGACCCACCGATAGTCCGCGGCGCCTAGAGCAACGATCGCTGCATTCGCTCCGACGAGGAGCACAAGACTGGCGGATTCAGCCGTCCAGTCCAACGGATTGAGCGAGAAAGCTAACCCCGCGCGGATACCCGCTATGACGGCAATTACGATCATGATCACGCCGAGACCTACAGTCGTGCCGACAGTCCACCGGCCGATTGGGTCTCGGGTCTCAGCTTCCCGCAACCCTGCAGCGGCTGCCGCAACATCAGCGTCACTCACTACAGCGCCAGTCCGGGATGCGCGAGTGAGTTCCGAAAAGGCGACGTCCGTTCGGTTGACAGCGCGGTCTCTCTCCGCTCTCAGCCGGATCGAACTAAAGCCGACTAAGAAGGCTGTCACGGAGACCCCCGCCGCGATCGCTGCAACAATGCTGTCCATGCGGCAATCTAAGCAGCCTCACCCCAGCTGCGTCTCCTCATAGGCGCGGGGCTTTGCACGCGCCGGTTCTGTGCCGGTAGCTCCAGTGAAACCCCTCATCCAGCTGCGAGCAACCATCACAACTTCCGAGGAGACTTGCGAGAAACGAGCACTACATGAGACTAGCTATCCGGTGCATCCAACTGACTATCGTGACCCGCACGCAACGGTGAGGTAGCGGTGAACAACGGGACCCGCTTCCCCTTAGAGTCCAACCGAAGGTCGAGACGTCGTGGTTCCCGCACCGTTCGAGCCAGGAATACCGTCGAGCGGCTGCTCCGCACAGCGGCTCAATAGTTTTCGCGCGGTCCGCGCAGATTTCGTGGGCTTACGCAAGCGCGCCAGCCGCAACAGGTCTCAGCGAATAGCGGAGAGTGCGCCGCAGAGGCCACTTGCGCACGTGCGAGCCTCGGACGGTCCGCGAGGTGCGCACAGAGCGATAGTTTCGGTTGGCAAGCGGCCTCCAGGCACGGCGTGCCTCACTACCCTCGCCCCCGGCAAGACGCCGCCTGCTCAAACCATCGGTAGTATGACACCCGACGGAAGGAAACGCGTTCGCGTCAACTAGCGATGCCCGCAGGATCCAACCCTTCGACCAAGGATCAAGACATCAGCAGGTTCTCTCCAGGCGAGTTCAGCTTCGACGAACTCTCAAGCCGTGCCTCGCTGAAGTGGTCCACCTATCCCGAGCGTTTGCCCGCGTGGGTCGCCGAAACCGACTTTCCGACCGCCCCCGAGGTTCAAGAGGCGCTCGCGCATGCCGTCCGCCGAGAACAATTCGGTTACGTCTCCGACTCCCTGCGAGATGGCGTCGCATGGGCAACGGTCCGTTGGGTGGCTGAGAATCTCGGATGGGATGTGAGAAGCGAGCAAGTGAAGACCATCCCCGACGTGCTCGCGGCATTCGAGTTCGCGTTGGATTTCTACCTCGACGGCGGAAGCAAGGTGATCGTACCGACGCCGACGTACTATCCGTTCCTCGTCATTGCCAAGCGACGAGGTATTGGTGTAGTTGAGGTTCCTCTTGAGAATCAAGACGGCCGGTGGGTCCTGACGCCACCCGAACTCCAACGCGCATTCAACGAGGGTGGCAAATTGCTGGTTCTCTGCGACCCGCACAACCCCACAGGAACGATCCTCACCGTAGAGGAACAACTCGACATCGCCTCGGTGGTCGATGCCAACCATGGGCGAGTATTTAGCGACCTGATCCATGCACCGATCGCTGAGCAGACGCCGCACCCATACGCCGGGACAAGTCTCGTCGCTGCACGACATACGATCAGCGCGATAGCGACTTCCAAGGCGTGGAATACGGCAGGGCTAAAAGCAGCGCAAATGGTTCTGACCAACGACTCCGATCTGAAGGGCTGGGGCCGGCTCGGAGGACGCATCAGCAACATGGCTAGTCCCCTTGGCGTCGTGGCAGCGATGGCTGCGTATGAGTCCGATCCCGAATGGCTTCGGGGGTTCAATGCGTATATCTCCGCGAACCGCGTCACGGCACAACGTTCACTAGAAGCGATCCACCCGGGGCTTCGGGCAGCGACGCCAAAAGGTACCTACTTTGAGTGGCTCGATCTCAGCCAAGTCTCGGCAGATCCTTCAGAGCTTGCACACGTGGGGGTTGCTCTCTCTCACGGTTCCGACATGGGAGCGGGATTCGAGAATTACGCGCGGCTGAACCTTGGAGCACATCGAGACACCCTCACTGCTATCCTCGACCGGCTTGCCCGATTGTCGGGTCTGACTTCTTAAGGCGCAGTCTCGGCGTTGGGCCTATAACGACTGACGACGGCGAAATCCAGGTTGGACGTTTCCGGAGTGAGCGATGCCTCGTACTCCATGCGCACCTGGTGAGCATGGACATCGGTCTCGCGGAGAATCGGCCTCAAGTAGTTGAGGTCTTTGACCATGTGAGAGAGTCGGAAGTCTGGGTTGTCAAAATCTCTGTCGCGGTATCTCGCCCATTTCGAATTGACCACGGGCGCCATCCAGCCGTCCGACTGGACGATCGTCGACGCTAAGTCGAAGTCTTCGTGCAGATGCGTGGACAGCAGCTCGGCATGTGGTCCGAGAGTTGCAAGAATCGCCGCACCCCACGAGTTGTAGATCAACTTGAACCTCGTTGGATTCCCGGGCGCGGAGAACTCATAGATATGGTCCGTGAACACCGCGAAGATCTCATCAACGATGTGACTTCTAGCCTTTGAGAAGCGGAACGAGCTCAGGGTTCCCGCTTCCGCGCCCGAACGGCTTCCGGTGACTGGCGACTCAACAGCGACAACCTCAAGCGCATCCATACGCTGATGCCACTCCTCTATCCAACTCAAGCTGAGAGTAGAGAGCTCCGCCACTACCGGTCGATCCCTGCGGATAAGTGCTTCCATGCGCTCATCTAGCCAGAGAGCTCGACTGCGCTGGTCATCTGCAACGCAACTGAGGACCGCCGCGTAGCACTCGGAAGTCGCGTCTTCGAGCGTTGCCGCTACCCGGAAATCCTCAACAGCTGGATCAAGGTGTCTGCTCAGCATCGTGATGTCGTGGTGCTTGGCGAGTTGGCCAGCAATTCCCGCGGCCATCACACCGCTACCCAGAACGAGGATCTTCATCCTTTCGACCTTTCCTTGGACTTTCCGAGCGTGATCCGTGAGAACTCTGCTGCGAGTGCATCGTCCTGAAGCGGGCCGAGCAACGGAAGGTCAGTGAAATACCGCGCACCATCCGCGGGCGGCGCCAGAGGTGCGTCGACGGCCGAGCCGTCCGCCACCTGCAGCTGGTCGTCCGATACGCCGAGAGTGCCCCTCCGAAAGTCTGGATCGAGCGAGGCCGCGTGAACCACGTCAAGATCCTGCGTGCGGGCAATCTCGACACAGACGAACTGGAGCACATCGGGCGGAAGATCAAGATCGGCGACCCTCTCAACTCGACGGGTAACGATCAAGTCGTATGCGAGAAACTTCGCCAGCTGCTTGAAGGTGTGTCCCGCCTTCGTCGCTGAGAACGTCACGCCACTCTGAGAGGCGTGACGGAGCGCGTCAACGAGGGCGATCATGCGAAGAGTTCGCCAACTACGCATCAACGCTGGCGGCGAATGCGGCAGATCGAGCGCGTCGAAGACAGCGCGTTTGGAAGGCATCGAGTAGATGGTCGGCACTCGACCGGCAGCAACAGCGAGATGCGCGAGATTCAGATGCACCTCCGTCACCACCCGACCTCTCCATGAGAACTCGACAACGTCTGCGGCAGGGAAGATGCCCTCGCTCGAGCGCGCAAAAAGCTTCGAGTACTTCCCGACTGGTTGCCCACCAATAGCGAACGGGAGGCTGCCCGGGAGGGTGCGGACTCCGCCGACAGCCCTCGACAGGCCCTCCGACTCTGTGAAAAGCACCATGTCCGCCCTAGAGATATCGAGCATCGCCGACAGCTGGTCCACAAGGGATGCGACCTGACCGACTGCGAACGACCCCGAGGTCCAGATCAGGTGGAACAACTCGTGATGGATCTCCCAGTACAGATTGGGCGGGGGCACCCGCAGATGACGCGTCCAAATGGTGTCCACGAACCCGCCCGAGCCGTTGGGAACGTCCAGGTTGTCGAGGTCGAACAGTTGGAGCGCGGAGCCGAGGAACCACCCCTCATTCTCGACCGACGGCGGGGAGTGCACGTTCACCCCCGCCGCCCGCGCCCAGGCTTCGAGGAAACCGAAGTCGTCGACGTCAGCGGACACGGTACACGCACCACACCATCGTCGGACTGAACGTATCCTTCACCGCGACGCCGAGATCGCGCCATTCGTCGGGCGACCACTTTGGAAGTGTCGTTAGGCAATAGTGCAACTTGTCCTCCAGCATTCGTGTAAGAGCGATGGGCTTGCTAGGCACGTAGACGCGCGGGCAGTCGCCGGAAAACTGATCGCTCGCCTGTAAAAGGCCTTCCGTCGCTGGCTGAAGTGCAATCGACTCGCACGCGAAGCGCTCCTGTTCGAGAATGGCCATCGTCATCGTCGGCAACGCGAAGACCTCCTCGAGTGTCAATCGTCCGTACGCACCGAAGTGAAGATCGACCCAGCTCGTCTCCTCAGCGCGGTCGACGTACCCTGCGGGCATCACAATGTGGTCACCCGCGAAGTCCGCCAGGGATCGGAAGAGCTCTGTATACGACGGCCAGAACTCGATGAGGGCCGGGGTCTTCGAGGGCTGACGCCAATGTCTTGCGGCGCGTTCGGAATCGGTGCCGGCCGGACCGAGCACGTGGATTCGCATCCCCTCACCCCCGCACGAAGGCGGTCTGAAACTCGAGACCATGATTCTCGAAGAAGACGCGGTCTCGCACGCCGCTATGTAGATTGGCGTCGCTCACCCTGCCCACCGAAGCGAGGAAGTACACCGAAGAAGGCCACAGATCGGTAGAGGCTGTAAGAGCGGCAACCGCCGACCGTGTCACGGTCTCGGTCTGGTTTTGATCAATCGGACCTTCAGCCGATGCAGAGGGCTGATACTCGAGAAATCCGAACAGCGTCTCGACCGCCAGTCGAGCCTTGGCCCAGTCGCTCGGCTGACCCGTGCCTCGAGCCTTGGCACAGTAGTAGGACACCGGTTGTCCGAGCGCGCCGCTCGTCTGCGGCGGTGGCTGGTCACTCAATGTCTCGAGGACGTCAGCGATCCCCATGTGGTCCCAGATCGGTGGCGCTGCGGCAGCACTGCGGACGAAGCCCGCGCCAGGGCGCAGGTCGATGTGATCGCGAAGAGTGATCGTGCAGGCAAGCTCGACAGCGAACTCGCGCGCCACCTCCTGCAGCAGTTCCTTCAAGTTCGCTCGACAGTCGAGTGCGGATTGCTCATCGTGCACGACGAGCAAGAGGTCGATGTCGGACTGGACGCTGTTTTGCACTACTCGCAGCTCTTTTCGAGCCGCAGACCCGGTCAGGAGACAGCTCGTCCCGGGAAAACTTGCCTCCGACCGACGGATCGCCGCGGTCAGCTTACTTATACTTTCAACATTCACAACTAACCCCCGTGAACAATTCCGGTCGCCTGCTTACTTAGTCTTCGTCAAGAATCCGGCCACCACCCCCGTAGCAATGAGTGCGGCGCTCGTGATCCAGATGAGCGTGTTCGTGGGAATGACAGTGGAGAGATTGGCGAAAACCAGATTTCCGAGCGGCATCAATGCCGCGGAACCCGTAGTGACGACCGCGATGACGCGGCCCATCTTGTCCATCGGGATCTCGCGCTGGAGTCGGCTGAAGAGAACGATGTTGTAGATCGTCACGAGCACCGCGAGAACCGTCAGCGAGATGATGGTCGCCCAGATGCCAGCTGCAAGGCACACCAGCAGTGCCACGGCGATCGGCGCCATGAGCTGATTTGCACGGATGCGCCGCAAGCGTCCTGCGACGAATGCGGCTGTCAAGGCGGCGGCAACCGCCCCAAGCGCTTCGAAAAGGTTCGCGAGCCCGAACACGTAGGCTTCGGCGCTCGTCTCTGCCATGCGGTTCAGCAGAATGAACGTGGTGCTCGTCAGGAAGAAGTTGATGCTTAGCGCGCTGAGTACTTCGCCCCGTAAGACCGGATGACCGGCGATGAAGCGAAATCCCAGGAAGAGTGCATGTTTCTTCTGCTCGCCTTCGCCGACATGACGGGGCGGAGCCGGCGGGAGCGGGAGCGTGAGCAGCAACGAAACGACAAACGACACCCCGTTGACCGTGAGACTCAGAGCGAAGGCGTCCGGCCCCCCGACGGCGAGCAGCAGGGCGCCCAACGCCGGTCCTGCGGCCCGGGAGACCTCGCCGAATCCCGCGTAGGCGCTGTTGAAGCGCTCCAGACCTTCGGCTGGCACCACGGCCGGGATGAGTGCGCGGCTCGTCGGCGAGTACAAACTGGCGACCGCTGACGTCGCGACAGCGATGCCCACCGCGATCAGGACGACGTCGCTCTTCGGCGCGAAGACCAGCACAGCAACAGCCGCGAGGCAGACTGCCGCCGCCGCGGCGTCGAACAGCAGGAGAAGGATTCGCTTGTCGAACTTGTCCAGCCAGAAGGTGGCGAAGAACCCGACGAGAACGGTTGTCAAGCCTGCGACCGCATTCACCCAGCCGACACCGTCGTTGCCCGCTGCCTCGGCGACCGCCCAGGTCATCACAACGGTGTAGGAGAGCGCTCCGATCTTGGAGAACGCAACGGCGCCGATCAACCAGTGTGCACGTCCACGAGTCTGGGACCCGAGCGTCATAGGGCGGTCGCGTGATGGAGTACAAAGCGGTCCGCCGTGCGCCTGGCAGCCTTCACGTCGAAGTGGCGTCCGGCGATGACACCGCCGCCGCCCGCACCGAGCCAACCCGAGTCAGCGCTTTGGGTATGATCCGACACGACCAGCTCCATGGCTACACCACCGTCGGACAAGATGAACCCTCCCGCTGCGGCCGCGAGCGCTGCCGACTGTTCCATCGGCTCGTCCGGTCGGACCTCCCCTTCGATCTGGAGCCCTTTCCCGTCGAAGGCCACTCGACCTTCGACAGCCCCTGCGACCGCAGTCATGTACTTGTTGAATCCGAGCTGGTATCCGCGTACGAGCGAAAGCTCGTTGTCCACATAGGTCCGCGGCGGGAAGACGAACGGGCGGTCAGCGACGACGACAGGAACCTTGATGATCACCTCGTTGTAGTCGACGTATTCCACGCCATTGAAATTCGAGCTCACCGCGGAGAACGTCACGAAGAAGTGATCAACCGAAAGCTGCGAGATGCAGTCAGTCGGTGCCGAGAGGTCGGCAAGTGGTCCGATATCCACCAACCCGTCCGGGACGTGACAAGAGAATGTCGTGTTGGCGGACTTGACGATGTTCGGAAGCCGGATTCGGCGTTCGCGGGTCACCGAATGACCAGACGTTCATCGAGGATCGAGCGGGCCTGAGCGAGTTTCGCCTCCACGTCCCCAGCGTCCGTGCCGATGAACTCGAAGATGGCCGCGTTGTCTGTGACGACCCCCGCATTCTCGGCGAATTCGTCTCCCGGTTTCGCCCAGATCCACGAATTCTCCGCCATGTTAAAGTCCTCGCTCGTGGGAGCGGAGATAACCTCCCCCTTCACGCGGTATCGCGCATAGCAGATGGCACGGCGCCGCGGATGTGCCAAGGTTTCGCGGGTCAACGACGGGGTCGTTCCCGCTTCCCCGGCCATAGCGGCCCAGTAGTCTTCGAGAACAGGCGCATCGAAGGCATATCGTGCGATGCGAGGAATTCCGAGGCCTCCGAAGCGGCGACCCACCTCACAGAAGACAGGTACACCGTCTTCCGGAATGAACCATTCGAAGTGGAACGGGTTGACACGATCGCGGCTGCCGATGGTCTCGAGGACCCGCAGCGAGGAATCGAAGAGCGCCTTGAGGAGATCAGACGATTCGTCGTAGACCTTCGACGTCGAGATCGCGATTCCATCGCGCCCGTCCAGCGAGCTCAGCACGGTCGCGTCGTATTCGTGGACATAGAAGTGACGCATGTCGTGGCCGACAGCGAACCCATCGCCTGTCACCATCCGCGGTGTCTGGATGAATGACTCGGCAATGTAGTCGCCGAGAGGGATCGCTGCGAACTCCTCATCGTCGATCTCGTTGAGGAGATGCACGCCTTGCGCCCCCGCGCTTCTGCGAGGTTTCACGAGGTTGAACCCCTCGGCAAGAAGTTGCTCCCGTGTCCCGGTGAACTCCTCCAGTCCCCGGAACTCTGGCTGGGGGATTTGCCCCTCGAGCGCCGAACGCATGAACAGCTTGTCCTTGAAGAGGGTGCCCGCCACGTACTCGGATACGCCCGTCACGAAGAACTCTTCCAACAAGCCTGCAGTCGCCATGTCCTCCTCTCCCAGCGTGGAGACAGAGCGGATCGTGTGCTTCTGGGCGATGTCTCTAATCGCTCTGAAGAGAGTGGGAACCTCGAAGTCTTCAAGGAACCTGACCATCGACTCGTCAACAGCTGGATCCGAGTTGTAGCGGGCACGCGAACTTTCGTGACTCAGGATGAGCGCGTCGCGGTGATTCAGGTGCCACAGCTCGACCGGCCGGGGGGAATGCCTAAACAAAACGACGTTGACGGCAGTCATCACTTGACCTCCGCGGCCGTTGCACCGGCTCGCTCGCGGATGAGCACGGATGGAAGTTTCTCTGCCCATTCGAGTGAGCCCTTGACCCCGTCCGCGATGCTCAACTCGGCTCGCCAACTGAGAAGCCGTTCGGCCTTAGCGGTCAGCGTCGCGCAGCCCACGACATCACCGAGCCGCGGAGGAGCCGTCTGCACATCAAGTGGCTTCCCAGTCGCCTCCCCGAATGCATCGACGAGCTCGAACACGGTCGTACCCGTTCCAGTTCCAAGATTAATGACGTCGAAGCCATCGATCACGGAGCTCGAGATCACCTCGTCGAAGTTCTGGAGCGCCGCCACGTGGGCCCGGGCGAGATCCCACACATGCACATAGTCACGAAGCCCGGAACCATCGCGCGTTGGCCAGTCGACACCCGTCACCGTGAATGTCCCTCCGCTTCGATACGCCTCGATCATCTTGCCGAGGGCGTGTGTCGGCTGCGGATCCTGGAGACCGCTCCGCATTCCCGGATCTGAGCCGATCGGATTGAAATACCGCAACGCGATCGCGTTCATCGCACCGGTGGCGGCGAAATCGCGCAACACGCGCTCCAGCATCCATTTGGACGCCGAATATGGACTCTGAGGAGCGACTGCTCCGGACTCGTCGACCATGAAGTCGTCGCCCGCTTCGTACATGGATGCGGTCGAGCTGAGAATGAAGCGGCGGACTCCGAGACGGGAAAGTTCACGCAGAAGCGTCAGCGACTTGGCGACGTTGTTCTCGTAGTAGTCGAGCGGCGCGGATACGGATTCAGGAACGACGATCTTCGCCGCACAATGGACGACGGCATCGATGTCGGGATGCTCAGACAGGATCCGCTGAACTACGGCAACGTCCGCGATGTCGCCCTCGTAGTTCGCGTACGGGCGCGAGAACTCCTTCAGCCCCTTGCTGTAGTCATCCAGGATGACCGGCGTGATGCCGTTGTCCACACAACATGCTGCAATAGTCGAGCCGATGTAGCCTGCTCCACCGGTGATGAGAACCTTCATGCACTACCCTCCAGTCGAATGCCGCGACCGTGAGGCGCGCGAGACAAGAGTCTAAGCGAGGGCGGTCGCTGCCCAACCACCGGCACGCACGAAGCGCTGTGATATACGACGATGCCGGACCTGGTGACGGTTCTATTGGCGCGCGCGAACTAGGCCATCTCGAACTCGAAGACCACGCGAGCCAATACTCCCTCAGCCCGCCGCCGCTTGGTGTTCGATGCGTAGACGAGAAGGTGCTGGATCAACGCATGAGCCGGATTATATTCAGGGTCCGGAGAAAGCGGATCGGCAGCAACATTGAAGGCCTTCGCCAAAGAGTCTTCCGCGAAACCTGTAGTGAGACTCTCGACACCGCTTCGTGTTGCGTGGGCGAGGGGCGTGTGAGGCGGGCTAGCGATAATCAGCGGCTCCAGTCCGAGAGACTCCAGCACATCCCCACGAAAAACTGAGCAGCCGTCTTCATCGAACCGCAGCGCCCCACCCTTGAGGTGCCGCACACCCGTTCCTTCATCGACGACGACCGTGTCGAAGTGAGCGGGGTTTGTTGCATCGAACCTTCGCCACACCACTAGTTCGTTCGGGAGTGAAGATAAAGCGCTCACGCCCGCAACCTCACCCGACACTGGCTAGACGAGAGGAATGGGGTGCGCTAGCCCAACTGACATCTCTTTCAAGAACCGTCGGGCATCAGCCAGGGTTGGATGTTCTCCACATCGACAGGATGTGCCGGTTTCGTGCCGGTAGCTCGGTTGAAACCACCCTCAACCAGCCACGACCAACGATGACAACTTCGCGGAATCACGCGGCAAACCACGACCAACGAGCACCCACTGCCACGCCGCATCCAACTGAAAATCGTGAGGTCACGGGATCGACGCCCGTCGGAGCCACAGGGTGATCATTACAATCACCTTAGAAACCCTCGCCTAGCTTCTACATGGCGGGGGTTTTGCTTTTCCCTGGAACGGCAGATGGCGTTCAGTCCTCCGCAGGAATCGCGAACCAGCGCCCCTCGGAGATGACGCGCACTCCGCCGTCCACGACGGCGATCGCCGTCTGATCATCGATTGCGTAGGCCGGCCCTCCGATATCGGCCGCCCACTCCCTCGCACGCTCCGAGGTGTTGGACTCCCATCCGGGATAGTCGAGATGCGGGAAGATCGAGAAGTCCACGATGCCGAGGGCCTCGTCCCCCTCCTCCGGTCTCCACCCCAGGAAGGCGTCGCCCACACGAGGCGTCAGCGCCATGCTTCCGCCACTGACCCCGACCCAGACCGTGTCGTTCAACTCCGGCAGGAGCCGCTCGAGGCCGGACTCCCGTATCCAGTGCGCGAGGTAGATCGCCTCTCCCCCGTCCACCAGGAGCACGTCGGCCTCTCGGACCCACGGCTCCCATCGGTCCCGATCCAGGCTCGGCAGAGCGGTGAGTTCGAGCAGTCCCACTTGCTTCCACCCGAGCTCGACGAGATCCTGCCTCTCCGGCCAGCCGCCGGCGACCGACCTCCACGCCGAGAACGGCGAGCACATCGGGTGCCCCCACTGTGCCGTCGGTATGAGCAGCGCCGTGCACTCCTCGATCGGCTTCCCGAGGAGCTCGACCAGGGCGTCTCGGATGGAGGCGTTGGTCACTCCCCCAGAGGTCAGCAGTGACTTCATGAACGGCCTCCTTCTGCGGCCTCTCATTCTGTCGTCCGAGGCTCACGAGCGGAACCCCGCGGGGCGACGACGAGGGGACGCCGCTCGCGCTCGCCCGCACACGATCGATAGGGTGAATCGATTCCGTCGCAAGAGAGCACTGGAGCACACATGACCCGCAGCAACCGGCCCGTCGGCGTCACGATCGTCGCCGTCCTCTTGATCGTCACCGGCATCATCGGCCTGATCGCCGGCATCCTCGCCATCGTCGCGGCGATCGCCGGCGCGGGAGCGCCCGGGCATCTCATCATCCTCGCCGTCCTCGCCATCCTGGCGGCCGTGCTGAACCTGATCTTCGCCGCTGGGATCCTGCGCGGGAACCGTGTCGCCCGCCTGATCGTCACGATCGTCCAGGTCGTGAGCGTCCTCGGAGCCCTGGCGTCGCTCGCGACCTCTCCGGCCGCCGAGTCGCTCTGGAGTCACATCCTCAACATCGCCGCGCCCGTGGTGATCATCCTGCTCCTGTGGGCCGGCGAGAAGACCAAGGCTTTCTTCGCGCGGCAGTCGTGACGCGCGCCGATTCCGCGACATGGAACGCCTGTGAGCGCTGAGGCCCCCTCCCGCCGCATCGAGCTGACCATGCACAAGCCGTGGTTCGCGCTGTATGCGGGGATCCGCCCGACGCTCGTGCTCGCCGGACGAGGCCAGCCGACGCAGTGGGGCCTCGGCACGTGGCAGGTGCCCGCCGACGAGACCGTGACCCTGGGCGTCTTCCTCTTCAACCGCCTGTGGCGGTTCGGCCAGGCGGAGCACACCCTCGCGCCCGATGACCTCGCGCTCGAGTACCGGGCGCCGGCGCTGCCGTTCCTGCCCGGACGGATCCGCCCGGCACCCCACTCCCGGGCGCCGCGCGCCTAGGCTGCCGACATGGCCCCGGACCGCGCACTCCCCAACCTCCCGTCGAGCGACTTCGACGTCACGCAGCGCTTCTACGAGGGCTTCGGCTTCCGCCCGACGTTCCGCGATGACGGCTGGATGATCCTGCGGCGCGGTGATGTCGAGATCGAGTTCTTCCCGCATCCGGACGTCGATCCGCTGACGAGCAGCCATCAGTGCACGATCCGGGTCGACGACCTGGACGAGCTGTGGCAGGCGATCCACGAGGCAGGTGTTCCCGTCGCCCGCACCGGCTGCCCCCGTCTGCACGAGCCGCGCATCGAGAGCTCGGGACTGCGGATCGGCTATCTGGTCGACACCGACGGCACCCAGCTCACGCTCATCCAGAACTAGGCACGGCATCCCGGCGGCCCGGCACCCGCCGACCGATGAAGAGAAGGCCGAGTCCGAGCGCGGAGATCACGGCGCCGATACCGGCAGCGACCCACGCCGTCGATGAGGGGATGTCGAGATACACCGTGATGCCGAGGATGCGCGACAGCCCCCACGGCAGCAGCCCCATCTGATCGTTCCACGCGGTGAGGGCCCGTTCGAGTCCGACCATCGCGATGACCGCGGCCGGTACCGCGAGCCCGGCACCGATCGCCGCGAGCACCGCGCCCGTCGCCCGCCGTGCGCCGATGCGGGCGGCGAGCGCCCACCCGACGGCCACGAACAGCCAGACGAACAGCGCGAACGCCACGGCGATGTAGAGCGAGCGGCGCACCGGATCGGTCCAGAACGCGAACCAGTAGCCGCCTGGTCCGCTGAACGAGAGCGCCGCCAGCACCAGGGCGCAGCGCAGCACGACGACGCCGCCGATCGTTGCCAGCACCGCCCACCCCCACCGGCCGCGGAACAGCACGAGCAGCAGCGCGACGAACACGGCCCACGCGCCGAGCGTGACGGCGAGATGCACCCAGGAGAGGAACGACGTCTGCACCGCCCGCGTCGCGACGAGGAGGGCGCCCGGTACGAGGACCAACAGGATGTGGTCGGCGCGCAGCATCCCGAGCGTCGACTCCCCCGCTCGCCACGGACGGGTCGAGCTGACCCAGGTCGCGCGCGCCGCCATCGCCCCGGGCCGCCGGACCAGACGCGTCCGCGCGGACAGGATGCCGATCAGCACCCACGTCGCGGTGAGCACCAGCAGCACCCGCGCGATCCAGGCCATGGCGAGATCGCGATCGCCGCGTTCCACCCCGAGCTCGGCGGCCGTGAGGTTGAAGGCCGGATGGTCGACGTCGCCCTCGTACGCGGCGAGGTGGGCCGCGGCCTGCGTCGTATAGGCATCACGGGCCGTCTGCCATGCGGCGTAGGAGTCGGCCGAGAGCGTGTCGTGCCACGCGGCCTGGTGAAGGATCATCGCCCGGTAAGAGCCGAGCAGGTCGAGCGTGTCCTGCTCGTAGTCGAGGCTGCCGAGGAAGGCCTCCCGCAGCCCGGGGTCGCGCCAGGTCGACGGGTCGGTCCCCTCGATCAGCGTGCGCATCCGCGCCACGGCTTCGGAGGCGACGTCGCCACCCTGCACAGCCTCGTCGAGCCGGTCCCGGGAGATCGTGTAGATCACGTCGAGCACCGCGGAGTCGCCGGTGAGGATGTCCCATTCGAAGATCCACATCATCGGCGGGGGCTCGAGTCCGATCGCCGAGACGCGCTGCTCGGCGAACGGCGGGATGTACAGCCCCTGCTCGATCGCGGTCCGCGAGAGCGCCATCGCCTCCGCGATCGCCTGGACGGTGGCCGGGTCATCGGAGAACCACTCCCGCGCCCATCCGGCCGTGATCTCGGCCGGGTCCGCGTCCGGATCGCGCGCGAGTTGCACGGCGAGCTGCGAGTTCAGGTCCGCGAGCTGCCAGAAGCCCGCCTTGTCGTAGAGGATCATCGGCCCGGCGCGCCACGGGCCGCCGTCCTGCGCCCACGCCCAGATGCCCTCGATGTGCTCGTTCGATGCGAGCAGCTCCTGTAGCGCCCAGGCGTACTCCGCGCCGAGGTCGTTCGGGAACGCCCCGTTGTTCTCGAACTCGCGGCGGCTCTGGAATTCGACGATGCGCCGCTGCTCGCCCTGCTGCAGGGTGTCGTTCAACGGCAGCCAGCTGTAGAAGTCTCCGAGCGTGTACTTCGTCGACACGATCAGCGCGGGCGAGTCGATCCCGCCGAGCACGGCCTCGTACGACGCGGCGTTCGTGTGCATGTCACCGACGGCGCCGACGCCGACGCTCCAGGTGCGGAAGATCACCTCTCGTCCGGACTCCTCGGCCTGACCGGTGAGCGCGGTGAGCATCGCCCGCACCGCCTCGGGAGTGGTCACGGCCAGCGCCGAGTAGTAGTCCCACCCCTCGACGTCGTACACCCGCCCCGCTTCGCCGATGCGGATGAGCACCCCATCGAGGGCGGGCTCCGCCGCGTAGAGCTCGTCGAGCCCTGCGGTGTACACGTCCCAGAGCTCCGGCGACGTGGTGTCGAGCGCACCGAGACGGTCGGTGAGGTAGTCCTCGAGCGGCGACGTCAGCGTGAGCATGTCGGTCCGCAGGA
This sequence comes from Microbacterium sp. A8/3-1, assembly GCF_040267695.1. NCBI lineage: Bacteria > Bacillati > Actinomycetota > Actinomycetes > Micrococcales > Microbacteriaceae > Microbacterium > Microbacterium sp. A8/3-1. The sequence goes on from NZ_CP158357.1 coordinate 2,338,388, forward strand.
ACACCTTCATCCCGAGCTCTTCGGCGCGGTCCCAGAACGGCCCGAACGCTTCGCGCAACGCGAGCGCCTTGTCCACGTGCGCGTCGCCGTCCGCATAGACGCCGTCGACCTCGTCGAAGGTCACGAACTCGACGAAGCCGGGGAAGGAGATGGCGTTGTAGCCGTCCGCGATGACCCTCCGGAGGTATCCGTCGTAGTCGTCGTAGGCCGCGGCGAGCGCCTCCTCGTCGATGTACGGCGCCTCGGCGAGGAACACGTCCGCGAACGCCTTTGAAGCGTGCGAGTAGTCGGTTCCCGGGAGCCACTCGGCCGGATCGGCCGCCACGCCGACCGCGCCGAGATCGACCATGCGGAACGGGAGGCGCGACGTCACCGGCATCCCGATGCCCGCCGTGATGTCCTTGCCCTGTCGGATCGCCGACGCAATGTCGTATATGCCTCGTGCCGCGCCGGCCTCGCCGGACGTCTCGATGCGCAGTGCGTCCGGCGTGCCCGTCAAGACGTAGGTGTCGTCATCGATCTCGCCGGCGAGCGGACCGCCCATCGCGATCGTGAGCGTGGCGCTGCCCGCAGTCTCAACCCCGGACAGCGCCGCGTCGAGCTCATCGACCGCGACGCGCATCCGCTCGGTCTCGCCGTAGCCGAGCACGGTGATCCGAGGGGGTGGGACGGATGCCGTCACCGTCTCGACCGCGCGAGACTCCCCACCCATCCGCTCGGCGGGCTGCGCACGGATACCGAGGGCGTCGCCGACGACGAGTCCGACTCCGGCTCCCGCAGCCAGCAGCACGATCACCACGATCAGGGCGAGGATGCCGCGGACGCGCGCCGACGTCTCCGGCACGGCCGTCTTCGCTCGCATGGAGGAACTCTATCGACGTCTGGGGACGGTTCGATGCACGGCGTCCGCCGCGGATCGACCGCCTACAGGTCCTCGACCGCGCGTCGCGCGTCCGCGACCTCCTCGGCCGCGGCATCCGCCTGCTCCTGGGCCTTCGCGTGCATCGCCTCGACCTCCGGAGTCTCGCGCTGCACGCGTTCGACCTCCTTCCGCACCTTCGCGAGCCGGGCCTCGAGGTCGGCCTCCTCCTCGGACAGCTCCGAGGCGCGCGACCGGAGCGCCTCCCGCGCCTTGATCTGCTTCGCCAGCTCGCGCTCCGCCGCGGTGAGCTCCTTCTCCGCCGCGGCGACACGCTTCTCGGCCTCTCGGCGCACCCGCCGAGCCTGCAGCTCATCAGCTGGACGCGCGGGAGACGGCTCGAGCGCGGTGACCTCGCCTGCCACGGCGTCTCGGACGTCATCCGCACTCCCGGTCGGCTCGAGCGCACGAACCAGCCGCCCAGAGGCGACCGCGGCGGCAGCATCCGGATCGAAGAACGCGGCCGAGATGGTCTGCTCCACGGCCTCGAGCGTCGCCGGTGTGATGCGCTCGCCGCGGGACCCCGCCAGTTCCGCCGCGGTCTCGGCCAACCGTCGGGTGAGAGCCCGGCGTTCTCTGCCGAGCTTCGCCAGCGCGGCGGCATCCAGGTCATCCTGCGCCTCGCGGAGCTCGGCGGCGAGCTGCAGCGCCTGGTCCAGCTGCCCCGCGCGCTCCTGGGCGAAGACGTTCACGACCCAGGCCGCGATCGACGGCTTCCGGAGGGCGTGGATCCGTGCGGACAGCGCGGCCTCGCCCACCTCCTTGGCGCGCGCGTTGCGCGCGGACACGAAGTCCTCGGGCGGTCCGGCGCAGAGCCCTGCAGCGATCTCCTCGAGCGTCGGATCGGCCATGCGCCCACGATACGCGGGCACGCCCGCTCGGCCGCGCAGATCCGGCGCGCTACTCGAGGGTGAGGTAGTCGGCGGCATCCGCACTGACGAGTGTGCGCGCGTTGAAGCCGCCTCGGCCATTGCCGGGGTAGAGGAAGAGCTCGCCCGCAGGAGTGCGTCCCAGCAGATCGGCGCGCTCGTCGCCGTTGTAGTCGACGCCACCGGTGAGGGCGGTGAACTCCAGCCATCCGGCACCGGCCGTGCGCCGTGCGCCGAACCCATTGACGCCGCCGGGATAGAAATAGAGGGTGCCCGTGTCGTCGATCCCGATGATGTCACCGCGCCCGTCGTTGTCGAAGTCTCCGCCGACGAGGAAATGGAATCCCTCCCAGCCGCCGCCGAGCGTCACGTAGGGCGTCGCGAATCCTCCCCACCCGGATCCGCGGAAGATGGTCATGACTCCGCCGGCCGAGACGCCGATGACATCCTGCTTCCCGTCGCCGGTGTAGTCGGCGCCCGATGTCACGTGCAGCATGTCGTACCAGCCGTTGCCGACGATCGCGACCGCCTGGAACCCTCCGTTGCCCGCGCCGGCGAAGTACTCCAGCGCCCCATCGGATCGGGCAGAGAGGAAGTCGGCCTTGTCGTCGCCGTTGAGATCGGCGTGGGTGATGTGCCGCCGGATGGATGCCAACCCGGCGTATGTGGCCGTCTTCTGGAACGCGCCGGCGCCGTTGCCGGCGCGGAGCTGGAGATCTCCGTTGCCCGCGACCGTCATCAGGTCAGCGTTCCCGTCGCCGGTGTAGTCGGCCGAGGCGACCGTGGAGATGGGATCGGTGCCGAGCCCGGGGAAGAACAGCGGGATCAGGTCACCGCGCCGCACATTGCTCAGACATGTGAAGCCGTCGTTGATCTGGGTGTACACCGCGCCGTTCAATCGCACCTCGAAGTGCAGGTGATTGGCGCTGGTCGCTCCGGTCTTGCCCACCACCCCGATCTGCTGGCCGCGCACGACAGGGGTGCCCGGCTCGTACCATCCGGGAGCGACCATGTGGGCGTAGCGCGTGACATAGCCGCCGGGGTGCTGGATGTCGACGTAGTTGCCGTAGCCGCTGTTGGAGGTCCGCGATTTGATGACCCCGTCGTACGCGGCGAGGATCGGATCCCCACCCGACCCGGTGATGTCGATCCCCTCATGGGGGCGGTAGTCGCCGAGGCATCCGTCCCCGACCTTCGACTGGATGTTGCCCGACGCCGGGAAGATCATCTGCCCGTCGGTCGCCGCAGCGGCCGGGGTGGCCGAGGAGAGGGAGGGCACGAGTGCTCCGATGACCAGCGCCATCGCGGTGACCGCGCTCACGCGCACGAGACGCCAACGGGATGCTCGCTTCATCTCGACGTACTCTCTTGCTCGGTCGGCCCCAGGGACGCAGTGTCCTCCGCCGTCACCGTACCAGGGCGCATGGGGCCGACCGGCGAACGTCGACGGAGGATGCCGGGTGTCGCCGTGCGCGCGTCACGACGGTCAGAGCAGGTCGAACGTCCCGCCGAAGGGAGCGGAGTCATCTCCGTTGTCGCGATGGTCGTACTGCACGGTGTCGACCGAGATCACGACCTGGGTCGCCGTCGACACGAGCACGCTGACCGAGCGGTTGCCGACCACGACGAACTCGACGAACCGGGGACCGTCACGGACAGCGGACTCGATCTCCCCTTTCAGTTCGTCGACATCCTGTCCCTGCGCCAGGAAGAACCCGACGTCGTTGACCGTGACCCGGGTGCGCACCATGGTCCGCATCTCACTCATTCCACTCGCCTCCCCGTTCTCCGTCATCCGGTGACAATAGCCCGAGGGGGGTCGAGGCATAAGGGGATTGCGCGCCGGGCGATTCCCGGGCATGCAAAGACGGGTGCGCGCGGGTGTACGGTTCAAGGATGGGCAGACTCCGGTACGACGGCACCTCGGATCCGATCCTCATCGAGGACAAGACCCTGGCGCACCTGAAGATCGTGATCGCGACGAAGCTCCGCCGCCAGGAGAGCTTCATGATGACGTGGCGCCCTGTCAACGGCGGCGAGGATCAGCGTGCCACCGTATGGATCCATCCGGCGATCCCGCTGCAGTTCGGATTCGACAGCGCCGAGCCGCCCGCCGTCGATCCGCACCTGATCGCCGACATGATGAAGGCCCTCAACGCCACGGGCGAACTCGTCCTGGACCACCTGGTCGCCCCGCGCTGACGAGCGGGCGGCGGTGATCGCCATGACCGCGACGAAATCCGACCGCGCACGATGCAGGAGACGGAACTAGGCTGTATGCGCGCCCGCGCACGGCCTGACCTCCACCAGGTCTCGGCCGCGGCGTGAGCCCATACGACCTCCCCCCCATGGTCCACGTGTTGCCCGCTCGGCGGGACGGAGCCGCAGCTCCGCCACGTGGCCTCGCCAGAAAGGCTTGAAGCTCATGAGCGAATCCTCCGGAAGCACCGATCGCGACGAGCGGTCCCCCGACTTCTTCGATCAGCTGATCGAGACCAACCCGCGTGAGCCGCAGGCGGCGTTCACCGTGGGCTTCCGCGGCTACGACAAGGGTGAGGTCGACACGGCGCTCAGCACCCTCCGCGCCCAGATCCAGCAGCTGACGACGGACCTCGCCGACACCAAGGCCGACCAGACCGAGGCCGTCGAGGCCGTCCGGGCCGAAGAGCGCGCCGCCCGCGAGGCGCTCGAGGGCGAACTGAGCGCGGCGGCGGCGAAGGCCTCGGATGCCGAGCAGCAGATCGCGACCCTCACCTCGGAGCTCGTCGACGCTCCGCAGCCGGACGGGAAGGAAGCGCCGTCGCGCCAGCAATTCGAGGCGATCCTCCGCGTCGCCGAGGAGCAGGCGAACGTCCTGATCCAGAACGCCGCTGTGCAGGCCGATCGGCTGATGTCGTCGGCTCGTGAAGAGGTCACGGCGCAGCGCGCCGAGGCCGAGGCCGACGCCGAGCGCATCACCGCGCAGGCGCAGCGCGATGCCGACCAGGTGCGCCTGAAGATGGACACCGAGTACACGGCCCACGAGGCGCGCATCGAGCGCGAAGCCGCGCACGCCGAGGAGAAGGTCAACCAGGCCGCGCAGGAGGCGACCGCGATCCGCACCGAGGCCGAGAAGGGCGCGGCGGCTCTGCGCTCCCTCGTCACGCGCGAGACGACCCAGCTGCGCGCGGATGCCGAGCGCGAGGTGCGCGACATGAACGCGCGCGTCCTCGAGTTCGAGGAGACGCTGAGCCGACGCCAGGATGACGCGCAGCAGGAGTTCCTCGTGCTGCACAACCAGGCTGTCGCCCACGCCGAGCGCATCACGACCGACGCCAACGAGCAGGTCGCGGCATCCCTCGAGCACGCGCAGCGCATCTCGGCCCGGGCCGAGGACTACGAGCACCTGACGCGCTCACAGGCGCAGGCGATCGAGGCCGACGCGAAGGTGCGCGCCCGCGAGATCCTCGATCGTTCCCGCGTCAAGTCGCAGAAGATCGTCGAGTCCGTCACCGGCCACACCACCGCCGTGCTGCGGGATGCCGAGGACCGCGCCCGCCAGCTGCGCTGGCAGCAGCAGCAGCTCACGAGCTTCATGGCGGAGGTGCGCGAGCTGATCCGCCCCGACGGCATCTTCTCGGACGACGCCCTTCCCGCGGAGATCGCCGACGGCGCTCCGGCCGAGAGCGCGGAGGACGAGGCATCGGGCGAGGAGTTCCTCGGCGATGAGCTGCTCGAGGACGAGCTCGACGACCGCCCTCTCGAGAAGATCACGATCGACGTGGTCGACGCCGAGGAGAGCGGCAAGCGCTGACGCGGTCGACTGATCGGAGAAGAGGTGCGCGCGGGTGACCGCGCGCACCTCTTCTGCATCCTGACGGCATCCACCGATCGGTGGATGCCGTGGTCCGCCGGTCCACCGCTACCGCCGACCGCCGCTCCCGGGCATTCTGGGGTGCATGACAGAGAGCGTGATCGAGGTTCGCGACCTCCGCAAGGACTACGGCGACTTCACGGCCGTCGACGGCATCAGCTTCGACATCGAGCGCGGCGAGACATTCGCGCTGCTCGGCCCGAACGGCGCGGGGAAGTCCACGACGATCGAGATCCTCGAGGGCTATCGTCACCGCAGCAGCGGCGAGGTGCGCGTGCTCGGCGTCGATCCGCAGCACGGCGGCCTGGATTGGAAGGCGCGGCTGGGCATCGTGCTGCAGTCCACGGGAGAGGCCGGCTCGTTCACGGTGCGAGAGCTCCTGAAGGAGTTCGCCGGCTACTACCCGCGCCCCCGCGACGTCGACGAGGTCATCGCCGCCGTCGGTCTCGAGCAGAAGCAGCGCACACGGGCCGCGCGGCTCTCCGGCGGTCAGCAGCGTCGGCTCGACGTCGCTCTCGGCATCATCGGCCGACCCGAGCTCCTGTTCCTCGACGAGCCGACCACCGGTTTCGACCCCGAGGCCCGGCGCCAGTTCTGGGACCTGATCCGCTCGCTCAAGTCCGAGGGCACCAGCATCCTGCTCACCACCCACTATCTCGACGAGGCCGCGCAGCTCGGCGACCGCGCCGCCGTCATCGCCGGGGGCACGATCGCAGCGATCGGCGGCATCGACGAGCTCGGCGGAGCGGACTCGCGCATCCCGCTCGTCCGCTGGACCGACGCCGCGGGCGCGCGGAGGGAGGAGCGCACCGCCGAACCGGGAGCTCTCGTCTCCGCCCTGCAACGCGAGGGAGGAGAGCCCCGCGATCTGGAGGTCGTCCGCCCGACGCTCGAGGACATCTATCTCGACCTGATTCGCGCGTTCGACTCGCGCCTCGAGGAGACGGCAGCATGAGCAGCATCACGACCACGACGACGCCGACCACGAGGAAGTTCGGCATCGGGCGCACGATCCGCCTGGGCGTCCGGCGCATCCCGTTCGAGCTCCGCCAGTACTTCCGCGCCGGCGATCAGGTCTTCTTCACGTTCCTGTTCCCGACCCTCATGTACGTCGTCTTCGCGACGATCTTCACGGGCGACATCGGCGAGGGACCGGATCAGGTCAGCATGGCGACCTACTACCTTCCCGGCCTGATCGCGGGTGGCGTCCTGCTCTCGGGCGTGCAGGCGCCCGCGCTCGAGATCGCGGCCGAGAAGAGCGACGGCACGCTCAAGCGCCTCGGTGGAACGCCGATCTCACCCATCACGTACTTCATCGGCAAGATCGGCGAGGTGTTCGTCACCGCGATCCTGCAGATCGCCCTGCTGATCGCCGTCGCCGTGGTCGTGTACGGCGTCGAGCTGCCGACGGCCCCGGCGATCTGGGGCCGTTTCGCCTGGATCTTCGTCCTCGGACTGATCGCGTGCACGCTCCTCGGGATCGCGCTGTCCTCCGTGCCCCGCTCGGGGAAGTCGTCGGCGGCCGTGGTGATCCCGGTCGTGCTGCTGATCCAGTTCGTCTCGGGCGTCTACATCGCGTTCTCGATGCTGCCCGAGTGGCTGCAGAACGCCGCGGGCGTCCTGCCCGTGAAGTGGATCGCGCAGGGGATGCGGTCCGTGTTCCTCCCCGACTCCTTCCGCGCGGCGGAGACGAGCGGCTCCTGGGACATCGGGCTCATCGCCCTGATGCTGGTGGTCTGGCTCGCGGTCGGACTGGTGCTCAGCCGTCTCACGTTCCGCTGGATCCGTCGGGATCGCTGACGCCGACGGCGCCGGAGCGGGAAGAGGATGATGGAAGAGTGGTCGGCATGAGCGCCGTCGTCAGAGAGCGCGTGGGCTGGGACCTCGCCAGTGCCGCGCTCTTCGTCGTGATCGTGATCCTCGCGTTCACTCTTCCGCCGAGATTCCCCGGCTCGTCATGGTTCCTGGTCGCCACCGCCGTCGGGATCGCCGCGGTCTACGCCTTCGGCGCCCGACGCTATGTGAGCCTGCGCGAAGGCCCCGAGCCCTCGCCGCCGGTCTCCTGGCTGCTGCAGGCCGCCCTCATCGCGCTGCTCGCGATCGGCACCTCGATCGAGCCGACCATGATGCTGCTGCAGACGATCGTGCTGCCGCTGATCTGGATGACGTCGCGCTCCACCCGGCAGTCCATCCTCGTCACCCTGCTGAACGCGGTGGTGCTCTCGATCGCCTATGCCGCCTCCGACGGTTTCAGCCCCGGCATGCTGCTCGCCGGAGTCGTCACCTCGGGTCTGTCCGCGGCGTTCAGCATCGCGCTCGGGCTGTGGATCACGCGGATCGCGGAGTGGGGCTCGGAGCGTCAGCGCCTGCTGGCGGAGCTCACCGCCGCCCAGCACGGGCTGGAGGCCGCGAGCCGGGAGTCCGGAGCGGCTGCGGAGCGCGCCCGCCTCGCCCGGGAGGTGCACGACACGATCGCCCAGAGCCTCACGAGCATCGTGATGCTCGCCGAACGCAGCCGACTGGACGGCTCCCACGAGGCCATCTCCCTGATCGAGGATGCCGCGCGCGAGGCGCTGCGCGAAGCGCGCGCGCTCGTCGTCGTCGAGTCCTCGGCGGCCGACCCCTCCGGGTCGCTGGCCGAAGCGCTGCGACGGCTCGGCGAGCGGTTCGGTCGCGAGACGGGCCTTCCGGTGTCGGTCGAGGCCTCACCGCTCGTCGTCCCGAGAGACCTCCAGGTCGTCCTCCTGCGATGCGCGCAGGAGGGTCTCGCGAACGTGCGCAAGCATGCGGCCGCCGGCGCAGCGTCGCTCGTGCTGACCGTCGACGACGAAGCCGTCCTGGTCGTGAGCGATGACGGTCGCGGCCTCGGAGGCGTCCGCCCCGACGGCGCGGACATCGGCGCCGGGGGAGGATTCGGCCTCGCGGGGATGCGCGATCGGGTCGCGCTCGTGGGCGGTACCCTCGAGGCCCGCGACGGCGAGGCCGCAGGGACGACGCTGACCGTGCGCATCCCGCTCACGGTCGGGCAGGAGACGGCATGATCCGCGTCATCGTGGTGGACGACCATCCGATCGTCCGCTCCGGCATCGTCGGCCTGCTCTCGCTCGACGAGGGGATCGACGTGGTCGGCGAAGCCTCCGACGGCGCGGAGGCCGTCGCGCTCGCCACCGCCGAGCGTCCGGACGTCGTACTCATGGACCTGCGCATGCCGAACCTGTCCGGCGCCGCGGCCACCGCGCGGATCACTGCGACCCTCCCCGACGTGCGGGTGCTCGTGCTCACGACGCACGAGGGCGACGACGACATCCTGGGAGCGATCGAGGCCGGCGCGAGCGGCTATCTGCTGAAGGCCGCCCCGCAGGAGGAGATCGTCGCAGGTATCCGGTCCGTGGCCGAGGGCCACACCGTGCTGGCGCCCAGCATCGCGGCGACCCTCGTCACCCGCATGCGCCGGGAGGGCACGACACGCCCCTCGCTCAGCCCGCGGGAGCTCGAGGTGCTGCGTCTCGTGTCACGCGGTCGCAGCAATCCGGAGATCGCACGGGAGCTCTTCATCGGCGAGGCGACCGTGAAGACGCATCTGCTGCATGTCTTCGAGAAGCTCGAGGTCTCGGACCGCACACGGGCGGTCACGCTGGCGCTGGAGCTCGGTCTGCTCTGACCGAACCCCGCGCCGTCGTGGGTTACGCGCGGCCGAACTGCGCGACGGCAGGGCAGTCGAACGGGTCGGCGCCCGCGGAGAGACCGACGCGGTTGAGGTAGTCGATCACGATCTTGTACGAACGGAGCAGGTTGGTCTCGGTGTACGGCACGTCGTTGGCTGCGCAGTAGTCGCGGACGATCTCGCGCGCCTTGGCCAGGTACGGGCGCGGCATGCTCGGGAACAGGTGGTGCTCCACCTGGTAGTTGAGGCCGCCCATGAGCCAGGTGGTCGCCCATCCGCCGGTGATGTTGCGGGAGGTGCGCACCTGCTTGGTGAAGAAGTCGAGACGGGCACCCGGCTCGATGATCGGCATGCCCTTGTGGTTCGGCGCGAACGCCGCTCCCATGTAGACGCCGAAGACGGCGAACTGCACGCCCATGAAGGCGAACGCCATTCCGAGCGGGAGCATCATGAACACGGGGACGAGGATGAGGGCGAACCGCAGCGTGATGATGCTGAGCTCGGTCCAGCGTCCCTTGACGTTCTTCGTCGTCATGAGGTACTTCAGGCCGAGGAAGTGGAGGTTCAGTCCCTCGAGGGTCAGCAGGGGGAAGAAGAGCCAGCCCTGCTTGCGCGTGATCAGCTTGATGAAACCCTTCGCCTTCGCGGCATCTTCTTCGAGGAACGAGATCGTGTCGACCTCGATGTCGGGGTCCTTGCCGACCTGGTTCGGGTTTCCGTGGTGCTTGGTGTGCTTCGAGTCCCACCACGAGTAGCTCATGCCGATGCTGGCGATCACGATGCGGGCGAGCTTGAAGTTCGCGGGTCCCGTGGTCAGGATCTGACGGTGCGCCGCCTCGTGTCCGAGGAAGGCGATCTGCGTCAGGATGATGCCGAGGCCCGCGGCGATGAGCAGCTGGAACCAGCTGTCGCCGAGAAGGATGAAGCCCGTGATCAGTCCACCGAGGGCGACCGCGATGCCGGCGGCGACAGCGACGTAGAACCACTGCGCACGGCGGAGGAGACCTGTCTCCTTGACGACCTGCGAGACCTGCTTGTAGGCCTGCGCCATCGGGGGGAAATCGGCGTTGCCGGCGTAGGTCTGACGAACCGGTCCCAGCGTTGCGGTCTTTTCGACCTGTGTGATGGAGATGATCTTCTCCTGTCGATCGGAGCCCTTGAGCTATGGAAGCCCAAGGCGAGTGCCCAACGCTTACCTCACAGTAGCCCGACCCACATACGGCTCCGGGAATACATCCGGGGCCCTTGACGCGCCGCTTCCGGTGTGCTGATCGTCAGGCGCGAACGCGCCGCGGGCGGCGGCGGAAAGCGCGGGGAAGGACGAGTGCGCGTCCCTGCGTGAGCGGGGTCTTGGCGTGCTGAGTGCGCTCCAGGGCGGAGCGGGCGTCGTCGAGGGAGTCGAAGGCGCCGAGTTCCGCGCCGTGGTTGTCGCGCACGAGGTACGCGGTGCCGTCGAACTCGACGAATCCGGCGAATTCGCCGTTGCGCGTCGCGACGTGCACGTCGGCGTCGGCCTGCTTCCAGGTCAACGGATCGGATGGGGGGAAGGTGGTGGTGCTCATGGTGATGCTCATTGCTGTGTGGCGGGCACGCGTCGGCGCTCCGCAAGATGTGAGATCGAGGGCGGATGCCGCGCGCATCGATGTGCGTGGTCCGTGATGGCCCTGATCAGTGGCGACGTGGCGGCCGAGAGGGGCACAGCACACACGTTGCATCATCAGCATAGCAGATCTCGCCACGCCCTCCCCGACCGCCCCTCTGCGACCTCAGCTCGAGGGCGGCTGGCCGCCTCCGCCCGGGCCACCCTCGCCGCCGCCCGGAGCACCACCACCGGCGGCCGGCGCGGTGGTGGTGTCGACGCCGACGACCAGGGTCGCCGTGTATCCGGACGTCGCGTCGCCGCTGAGGGTGGCGAGTTGCGAGGCTCCGGCATCGTCCCCGAACACGTTGTCCCCCGCCAGCGTGACCTGCGCAAGGTTCTGAGCGGAGCCGGCGTACGCGGACTGCGCGTACACCGCGGAGCAGGCGGCCTCGGGGAGCGCCAGCTGCGACGTCGCGATCGCATTGGCCGCATCGGTGATCGACGCCGCATCCGGGAACACCTCGAAGTGGATGTGCGGCCAGCGGCCCGAGTAGCACCCGGGGAAGATCGAGGTGAACGACACCCTGCCGTCGGCATCCGCCACCTGCACGCCGCGCAGATAGGTGACGTCCTCGAGGCCCGAGGAGTAGAGGGAGTACTCCCCCTGCGCGGTGCAGTGCCAGGCGTAGACCGCGACACCGGCGAAGGGGACGCCGCCGTTCGCCAGATCGACGACCTGGAAGACGATGGTGAGCGGCACGCCGTCGGCCGTCGCCGCGCCATCGATCGATGAACGGATGTCGCGGCGGACGATGCCGGAGTCCTCGAGGACGTCGGGCCCGTTAGAGCCGTCGCCGGGATAGGGCCCCGCCGTCTCGTCGGGGATCTCCACGGTCTGGGTCCCGCCCCCGGCGTCCGCCGTCGAGGTCGGCGTGGGGGTGGGAGTCGAGGTCGCGCCGCCCGAGGCGGCAGGTGCGCAGGCGGCCAGCACGACGGCGCCGAGGCCGAGCCCCGCCAGGCCGAGGACCCCGCGCCGGCTGAGCAGAGTGCCGATGTCGAAGACGACGCCCTGATCGACGACCTCCTCATCGGCGCGATCGAGCAGCCGCCCCTCGTAGGTGGGACCGTCCGGCGTCGGGATGGGTTCGGGGATACGGCTCATGGTCGGGCTCCTCTCGAGTGAACCGATGGTGTGTCGTCACCATGGTCCTGAAGCGCCCGATCAGGATCCTCTGCCTGGGCTATGCGCTTCCTATGTCTCCACGCGCAAGGTCTCGCCGCGCGGCACCGGAGGGCGGATGACCAGCACGACGACGATGATCACCAGGATCAGCGCGGAGAGCGTCACGGGGATCGGCAGCACGGGGTCGAGCAGCACGAGGAGCGCGCCGACGGGGATGACCGTGTTCACGACGCGGTCGGCGTTCTCGCGGATCGCGATCCACCAGATGCCGATCAGGAAGACGGCGATCGGGATCGTGACCGTGAACGAGGCGGCGACGTTCGAGAGGTGGCTCTCCCCCGTGAGCACGTCGAGCTCCACCTCGATGCCGGCGGAGAAGGCGGCGGCCGCGGCGAAGACGAAGTAGTGCGTGTACCCATAGCGGAGCGAGCTGCGGAACGAGGTGATCGCGCGGTGGTGGGGCGGCCAGAAGTAGATCCACCAGACGGATGCCGTGACGACGAGCGTGAGCACGGAGATCGCGATCAGCGGGCCGAGCGTGTCGACCTTCTCGAGCGCGTCGATGATCGCGTTCGCGGAGGCCAGGAGACTCTCTCCCAGCACGATGAGCGTGAACAGGCCGTAGCGCTCCGTGATGTGATGCGGATGCCATGGCGTCTGCCGGCGGTACTCCGCGAACACCGGCACGCTGATCTCGATCAGCGCGAAGATCACGAAGGCCGTGATCTGCAGAGCCCCCGAGGGGACCAGGAGGAAGAGGATCCAGAGCACCTGGACGGCCGCGATCCCGAAGGCGTACCTTCTGGTCGCCGCACGGAGCGGCCCCGCCGATCGGGAGGCGCGCAGCCACTGCGCGACCATCGCGACACGCATCACGACGTAGCCGAGCACCACGACCGCGAAGTCGCCCTCGTTGAACGCGCGCGGGATGCCTGCCGCGAACACCAGGACGCCGCCCATCTGCACGAACGTCGTGACGCGGTACAGCCAGTCGTCGGTGTCGAACGAGGTCGCGAACCAGGTGAAGTTCATCCAGGCCCACCAGATCGCGAAGAACAGCATCGCGTACGACGTGATGCCGTGCAGGAAGTCGCCGTGGCTCAGTGCGTGGTGCAGCTGTGCCGAGGCGATGCTGACGGCGACCACGAAGACGAGGTCGAAGAACAGCTCGAGCGTGCTCGCGGTGCGATGGGGCTGGCCGGGATCACGCGGAAGCATCGTCAGGAGACGGAAGCGCGAGGCGGTGGAGTTCTCGGTCACCGCGTCAGAATAGTCCCTCGCGAAAAATTGATACGTCCATTCGGCGGAGATATCTTCCGCTCGGGCCCTCCATCCGCTACAGTGATCAAAGTCTGCTGTGCCTGCTGCTAGCGACCGCCGTGTGGGACGGCGAAATGCACTCCGTGAGTGGGATCACCGAGTTTCAGCAGGACCCGAGGGGTCGGGACGCAGACGATTGCCGTGAACGTGGGGTTCATGGTCTGGGGAAATCTGGGGATAACTGATGTCGCACTGGGGACTTCTGCGTACATTCACGGCTCAAGGAGCCTCGGCATGACTTCCGTCGAGGATGCTCTGAGCATCTCTCGTCCGGGCTCGGTCTTCTTGCCGATCGCCGCTCCGAGAGCGACCAAGTCGGTGACGCGCACGGTGGTCACACCGCGTGCTTCGGCGACTCTGGAAAGACGCCGCCAGTGGGAGCGTCGCTACCGGATGCGACTGCGGATCACGGATGCGGCCGTCATCCTGTTCGCCGTCGGTCTGACCGCGATGGTCCAGCTGAGCGTCGGCATCACCGGGTTCGAGGTCCTTCGAGACGGCATCCCCCTCGCCGCGCTCTGGTACCTCATGCTCAGTGCTCTGCACACGCGGGACGCCGCGCTGTTCCGTGCGAGTGCCACCGAGTACCGCGGCGTGGTCCACGCCAGCGGGCTCGCCTTCGGGATCATCGCCATCGTGGCGGTGCTGCTCGCATGGAAGTCGATGCAACTGACGCTGCTGCTGGGGCTGCCCGTCGGTGTGTTGACACTTCTGGTGACCAGGTGGTTGTGGCGCCACTGGCTCCAGACCCAGCGGACGCACGGGCGGTTCGCCTCCCGCACGCTCGTCGTGGGTAACAGGGATGACGTCGAGTACGTGGTGCGCACGCTGCACCCGATCGGCGCGTCGGGCTACCAGGTGGTCGGCGCGACGCTCCTCGACGGCAACGCCCGCGAGGTGGAGATCGACGGCGCGGTGTTCCCAGTTCTGGGGAACGTGAACACCGTGTCGACGGTCGCCGCCGAGCTGGGCGCCGACACGATCATCGTGGCCAGCCGCCCCGAGGGCGAGCCGGAGTTCGTGAAGCAGCTGAGCTGGCAGCTGGAGGGGACCGCTGCCGAGCTCGTGCTGTCCAGCCGTCTCACCGATGTCGCGGGTCCGCGGATCTCGTTCGCGCCCGTCGAGGGCCTGCCGCTCATCCAGGTCAAGATCCCGACCTACGAAGGCGGAGTGCACGTGCTCAAGCGCGCGCTCGACATCGCCGTCGCCACGGTCGCGCTGATCCCGATCGGACTGTTGGCGCCGGTCCTGGCCGCGCTCATCAAGCTCGACTCTCCCGGACCCGTCTTCTTCTTCCAGGAGCGGGTGGGCCGCGACGGCCGCACGTTCCGGATCGTCAAGTTCCGCTCGATGAAGACCGACGCCGAACAGCAGCTCGCGGCTCTCAAGGCCGCCAACGAGGGCGCAGGTCTGCTCTTCAAGATGAAGGACGACCCCCGGGTCACCCGCGTCGGGAAGATCCTGCGCAAGCTGTCGCTCGACGAGCTGCCGCAGTTCTGGAACGTCCTCATCGGCGACATGAGCGTCGTGGGCCCGCGTCCGCCGCTTCCGAGCGAGGTCACGGCCTACGACGGCACCATCTTCCGCCGCCTGTACATCAAGCCCGGCATCACGGGTCTGTGGCAGGTGTCCGGCCGGAGCGACCTCTCGTGGGACGAGAGCGTGCGCCTCGACCTCCGGTACGTCGAGAACTGGTCCGTCATGAACGACCTGCAGATCATGTGGCGCACCGCCAAGGCGATGGTGCAGCCGAGCGGTGCATACTGAACGGATGAGTCAAGGGAACACGGCCCCCGTCGCTGAGTCCGTCGACATCGCCGGCGTCCGCGTCGACTCGTTCACCGAGGCCTCGCTCGTCGACCATGTGCTCGAGATGGCGACGAGCGACGGGGTCGACGTGGCGATCGGCGTGAACGCGCACGTGTGCAACCTGGCTCGCAAGGATCCGCACTTCCGGCGCCTCGTGACCGACGGCTCGACCTACGCCGACGGCCAGTCCGTGGTCTGGGCCGCGAGGCTGCTCGGCGGGCACCTCCCTGGGCGCCTCGCGACCACCGACATCGCCGAACCCGTGCTACGTGCTGCGGCGGATGCCGGTATCCCGGTCTACTTCTTCGGGGCTGCGGAGGGCGTGGCGGAGCGCGCTGCGACGATCCTCCGGGAGAAGATCCCCGAGCTGCGACTGCGCACGCATCATGGCTACGTGGCCGCCGAGGGGATCGACGGCGTCCTCGACGACATGCGGTCGCACGGCACCGGCATCCTGTTCGTCGGAATGGGCGACCCGGCACAGCAGCTCTGGATCGACGCTCACCGCGATCGCCTGCCTCCCGCGGTGCTCACCTGCGGCGGTCTCTTCGACTGGCTCAGCGGATCGAACAAGCGCGCGCCCGGGTGGATGATCCGCGGGGGCCTGGAATGGCTGTGGCGCCTGATCATCGAGCCGCGTCGACTCGCCAAGCGGTACCTTCTGGGCAATCCGTCTTTCATGGCCGCGGTCGCGGCGCAGAGACTGCGCGGGTCGAGGGCATGAGCACCGCCGCGAGCTCGCCGCGCGGCGAGCTCGCCCGTGGCGGCGCGCTGAGCTTCGCCGGATCGGCCGTGAGCGCCGTCATGGGGCTCGTGCTGATCGTGATCCTCGGCCGGCTGCTCGGCGATGCCGGATCCGGCATCGTGCTGCAGGCCGTCGGCATCTTCACGATCGCTCTGGGCGTCGCGCGCTTCGGCATGGACTCCGCGGCGATCTGGATCCTTCCGCGTCAGCTGGAAGACCAGCGGCAGCTGCTGCGGCCGACCGGTGCGTTCCTCCTGATCACGTCGGCGGTCGTGGGGCTCGTCTGCTCCGCCGTCCTCTTCGTCGGCATCCTGATCGCAGAGGCGCAGAGTCCGGGAGACGATGTCGCGGCCGCGCTCCGGACGATCGTCTGGTTCCTGCCGGTCGCCTCCGTCATGCTCACCGCGCTTTCGGCGACGCGGGCGCTCGGCAAGGTCGACGCCTACGTCCTGGTCGGCAACGTGGCGCTCCCGACTCTCCGCCCGATCGCCATCGCCGTCGCGGTCGGTCTCGGAGCCGGAGCCGTCGCCGCATCCTTCGCCTGGGCGCTGCCCCTGCTCCCCGCCGCCATCGCCGCGGTCGCGGTGATGCTGGTGCAGCTCCGACGACAGGGACGGACGAGCGAACCGGGCTTCCTGCGGTCGGACGTGCCGAAGCGCACGCTCCAGTACGCGCTCCCCCGCGTCGTCTCCTCGGCGCTCGAGCAGCTGCTGATCTGGCTGGCGGTGATCATCGTCGGCG
Organism: Microbacterium sp. A8/3-1; assembly: GCF_040267695.1. NCBI lineage: Bacteria > Bacillati > Actinomycetota > Actinomycetes > Micrococcales > Microbacteriaceae > Microbacterium > Microbacterium sp. A8/3-1. Next base: position 2,355,073 of record NZ_CP158357.1, read on the forward strand.
CGATCGCCGGCCCCGCCGCCGCGGGCGTGTACGGCTCGGCGAGTCGCTTCGTCGCCGCCGGCATGATCGTCGACACCGCGCTCCGCGTGGTGGTCTCGCCGATGTTCAGCCGGATGCTGCACCGCAAGGACACGGGCGAGCTCGAATCCGTCTACCGGACCGCCACCGTGTGGCTGGTGCTGTTCAGCGCCCCGGTCTACATCCTCCTGGCCGTCTTCGCGCCGGTCGCGCTGTCGCTGCTCGGAGAGTCCTTCGCCGACGGCCAGAGCGTCCTCATCGTGATGTCCGTCGGTTCGATCGTGACCTTCCTCGCGGGCAACATCCATTCCGTCCTGCTGATGAGCGGCCGCAGCGGATTGGCGGCGCTGAACAAGGCCGTCGCCGTCGCCGTCAACGTCGGTCTCATCTACCTCCTCGTGCCCCTCTGGGGCATCACGGGAGCAGCCGTCGCGTGGGCGGTCGCCTGCGCGCTCGACGCGGCGCTCGCCTCGCTGCAGGTGCGCTTCGTCCTCGGGCTGCGGGTGTCACCGCTCGCCGGGATCTACCCGCTCATCGTCGCCATCGTCACGATCGGGGTCCCCGCGGCGGCCTTCCGGCTGCTCTTCGGCGCGACATGGCTCGGGCTCATCGCCACCGCCGTCGTCGGCGCCGCCCTGTTCCTCGCGTGGTGCCGGTTCGATCGCCGACGTCTCCACCTGGATCAGCTGCGACTCCCGGGCGCTCGATAGATCAGAACTCGGGGCTGGTGCAGGATTCGACAGGCATGCTAGAATGCCGCCTGGGGAATCTTCTCGTCTCTTCGTATGAGAAGCCGCTCGGTGGGACGAGCAAATCAGAATCTGGGGAAAACAGGGGATGTCTAACGACGTTTTGGGGACGCCTGTTGCGAAAAAACGCAGCACGGCATTGTGGATAGCGATCGCGGCAGTGGTACTCGCCGTCGTCGGTACCGTCAGCGCGTTCGCGCTGACGGCGAACCGGGACGACCAGGCCACGAACGGATCAGGGCCTTCGCCGACGCCGAGCGTCACGGCGACGCCCGCTCCGGCTGCGCCGCCGACGGTCGCAGGTGAGATCGACGCCGACGAGGCGCAGCTCACCATCCAGACCGCGCTGGCCGCGCCGATCGGCACCGCCGGTACGTCGGCTGATCTGGCCGCCGTGCTGAAGGACGTCGCGGTCGACGCCTATGCGGCCGAGGTCGAGGCGCAGTGGCAGGAACTCATCTCGCAGGGCTGGAGCATCGACGGCTCGCCCACGCTGGTGTCGACCGAGGTCACGAGCCTCTCCGCCGATGCCGAACCTCCGACGGCGGAGATCACCGCCTGCGTCGACTCGTCCGCAGTGACGATGCTCGACGCGAACGGCGCTCCGATCGGCGACGACTCGGCGAAGACGCCCCGCGCCCTCCACCTCTTCACACTCATCCAGGGAACTGACGACATCTGGCGGATCTCCGCCCACAGCTTCCCCAACGACCCGACATGCTGAACACGGCTGCTGACGAAAGGCGCCCTGCAATGACTCGCTCCACCTCACGTCGCTCCGGCCGCATCGCGGTCGCCGCTGCGACCGCTGCCCTCACGATCGCAGCGCTGTTCACTCCGGTGTCGGCCGCCACGGCGGCAGAACCCACGCTCCCGACGGCCGATGGCCTGACCGAGATCACGGCCGCCGCGTCGTGCTGGGAGATCAAGCAGCGCAACCCGCAGTCGCAGAACGGGGTCTACTGGCTCAAGACGCAGGCCATGGTCGCTGCCGACCAGTTCTACTGCGACCAGACCTCCAACGGCGGCGGCTGGGTGCTCGTCGGACGCGGACGCGAGGCATGGGCGACATCGACCAACGGCTCGGGCTCTCCCGAGCAGGTGCGCACCGACGTGACCGGCGAAGCGGCCTTCAAGCCCCGCCAGCTGCCCGGTGAGCTGATCGATCAGCTGGCCAACAACCAGCCGATCAAGAACCTCGCCGACGGCGTCCGCCTCGTGCGCGCCACGAACACGGCCGGCACGACCTGGCAGGATCTGACCTTCACCTTCTCGAGCCCGCGCGACAAGTGGACGTGGATGTTCAACAACGAGCAGCGCGTCAATCAGTACAAGGTGAACGGTGTCACCCGCAGCGGCGGCAACACCGCCAACTTCGGCAACGACAACAACTACATCCGCGTGCGCACGATCACCGGCTCCGCCGAGGGCTACGCGATGGGCTTCGGCTTCGGCCCCAACATCCGCGGTAACCCCGCGAGCTCGAGCTACCTCTGGTCGAAGGACACGAACACCGGCTCCGCCCGTCCGTTCACGCAGGTCTTCATCCGTCCGCAGCTCTCGACGGCTTCGTTCGAGAGCATCCCGGCATCCGGCTCCGCAGCCATCACGAACCAGGCGGTCGTCGACAGCTTCGCCCAGACGCAGAACTGGGGTGTCGCCGGTCTCGGCGCAGGCGCCGCCTCGACGGAGGGCAGCAACGAGGTCTCGGCATTCACCGAGGTCGGCAGCACGGTCTTCGTCGGAGGCAACTTCACCACCGTGCAGAAGACGGCGGGCGGGGGCAGCGCGCAGTCGCAGGCCTACCTCGCCGCTTTCCAGCGCGATACTGCCGAGTTCATCCCGACCTTTCGTCCGACCTTCAACAACCAGGTCAAGGCGCTCGCGCCGCTTCCCGGCAACCGCGTCGCGGTCGGCGGGTTCTTCACCCAGGTGAACGGCCAGAACGCTGCGGGCCTCGTGGTCCTCAACGCGACAACGGGTGCGATCGACACCGCATTCACGGGGCGCCTGATCAACGCGCTCAGCGGCGGCGTTCCCGTCGTGCGGACGCTCGACGTGCAGGGCGGATGGCTGTACGCGGCCGGCGTCTTCACGCACTCCACGGGCGGAACCTCCAGCGTGCAGAGCTACACGCGCGGCGCCGTGCGCTTCAACGTGACCAACGGCACGCCCGACGGCACGTGGAACCCGGAGTTCAACGGCACGGTCATGAGCGTGGATGCATCCGCACAGGATGACCGCGCGTACTTCGCCGGCTTCTTCACGATGTCGAAGTCCCGCCCGGCCGACAAGGCCGCGGCGATGTCGACGGCGAACACCGACCTGTTCCCGTGGGCGGTCGTCTTCTCGAACCGCAACAGCGGCCGGACCGGCTACCAGCAGGCGGTTCTCGAGGTCGGCAACCGCGTCTGGCTGGGAGGATCCGAGCATTCGCTGTTCAGCTACTCCCGTGACGGACTCACGCTGCAGAGCTCGTCGGTCGGAAACGCCGGCGGCGACTTCCAGGCGATCGCCACCGACGGCAACGCCGTCTACGGCGGATGCCACTGCTTCGAGACGCAGTACGACGGATCGACGACCTGGAACCCGGTCGGCACGGCCTGGACCGCCGCGGATGCCGTCTACGGCTCCGGTGCGTGGAGTGCCTCGACGGGTGCTCGCATCCCGAGCTTCAACGGCGACTTCGACACCAACCGCGGTGCCGGCGCCTGGGCGCTGTTCGTCGACTCGACCGGCACGCTGTGGCAGGGCGGCGACTGGACCTACTCCACGCAGGCCGGGTACAACCGGCAGTGGTCGGGAGGCTTCGTCCGCCATGCGCAGCGCGACACGGTCGCGCCCACGACGCCGACGAACCTCGTCGTGAACACGAAGACCGACGGCGTAGCCCTCACTTGGGGGGCCTCGACCGACAACCGCGGCGTCACGGCATACCAGGTGCTCCGCAAGGATCGCGTCGTCGCCACGGTGACGGGCACGACAGCGACCCTCCCCGCAGCACCGGCCGACACGCTCTACTTCGTCCGCGCCATCGACGCACGGGGCAACGCCTCCGCGTCGACGGCAGGGGTCACGGCAGTCGCGCCTCCGGCGGAGCCGACCACGGCCACGCTCGTCGCAGCAGGATCGAACTGGTCCTACCTCTACAACGCGGCGGGACCGACGGGCGCCTGGACGACCACCGGATACGACAGCTCGGCCTGGCAGACCGGTGCCGCTCCGCTCGGATGGGGCCAGACGACCCTCGGCACGACGCTGACCAGCGCCGCACCGAAGCCTCTCGCCTCGTTCTACCGGCAGGGATTCCAGGTGGCCAACGCCGCGGTGGTGGAATCGGTGAAGATCACCACGCGAGCCGATGACGGCATCGTGCTCTACGTCAACGGCACCGAGGTTCTGCGCAAGAACGTCGACGCCGGAGCAGCGGGAGTCGGTACCTACGCGAACGCTGCGGTCGGCGCTGCCGCTGCCCTGGCGAACCCGGTGACGATCACCGTGCCGGGCAACCTGTTCACCACGGGCACCAACGTGATCTCGGCCTCGGTGCACTCGAACTACCGGACGACGCCGAGCCACAGCTTCGAGCTCGAGGCCGTGGCGACGATCGGCACGCAGCCGGCTCCGCCGGCACCGCCGGCCGAGCCGGAGCCCGAGCCCGAGCCGGAGCCGGAGCCCGAGCCCGTCGACACGACGGTCGTGGCGGCAGGATCGGCCTGGTCGTACCTGTTCTCGAACGACGCGACGCCCGCGAACTGGGCGGCGACCGACTTCGACGCCTCGACCTGGACGTCCGGCACCGGCGCATTCGGCTGGGGTCACACCGAGCTCGCGACTCCGCTCGACACCACGCTGAGCCCGCGTCCGATCACGAGCTACTACCGGCAGCCGATCACGCTCTCGTCGGTCGACTTCACCAAGTTGACCGTGACGACGCGTGCGGATGACGGCGTCGTGGTCTACGTCAACGGGGTCGAGGTCGCACGGAAGAACCTGAACGAGGGCGCCGTGACGCAGAGCACCTACGCGAACGCCGCGGTGTCGGCTTCCGCAGCCGTCAGCACGCCCTTCGTGTTCGATGTCCCGGCTTCGGCCTTCGTGGCGGGTGCGAACGTGATCGCCGTCGAGGTGCACTCGAACTACCGCTCGACTCCGAGCCATAGTTTCGAGCTGTCCGCCGTGGCATCATGACGGGAGTGATCTCACAGAGTCGACCCGGTTTCCGCGAGTACCTCGCAGATCTCAACCGCGCCCAGAAGAGCGGCGCGGGGGTGCCCGCGTACACGCGCTGGGTGAACCGTCGGCTGGCTCGTGGGATCGCTGCCGCGTCGTCGGCACTGGGACTCACCCCGAACGCGGTGACAACGATCAGCGCGATCCTCTCGGCCGCCGGGCTCGCGCTGATGATCGTCGTCGGTCCGACCTGGTGGTCGGCTCTGCTGACGGCTGCGCTCCTCGCCCTGGGCTATGTCTTCGACTCCGCCGACGGCCAGGTCGCCCGCCTCACGGGGACATCCAGCCCGGCGGGCGAGTGGCTCGACCACGTCGTCGATGCGATCCGCACGCCGGCGATCCACCTCACGGTGGCCGTCGCCGTCATCCTGCACCGCCCTGAGCTCGTCTGGGTCGCCGTCATCGCGCTGCTCTTCACCGTGATGAGCGTCGGCCAGTTCATGAGTCAGATCCTGGCCGAGCAGCTCGTCCGGAACTCCGGCGGCGAGACCGGCGAGAGCAACGGCGTCCGCAAGTCGCTCTTCCTGCTGCCGACGGATACCGGCGTGCTGTGCTGGAGCTTCGCGTTCTGGACGTTCCCGCCGGCATTCGCCGTCGTGTACACGCTCCTGTTCGCGATCAACCTCGTGCACACGGCGGCGTCGATGCGGCGCAAGTACCGCAAGCTCGTCGCTCGCTGACACCGCGCGCGGGTCTCGTCCATCGGACGACCCGCGCGCCGGCCTCGCTCAGGAGTCCGCTGCCACCGGATTGCGCGCCTCATGGCGCAGGGTCGCCGTCCGCTCGCTGCGTGCCGGGAACGGCCAGGAGATGCCCGATTCCTTGCGCTGCGCGCGCGGCAGACCGCGCTCCGCGATCGCGCCGAGGATCCGCGTGTCGATCCCGTCTGCCTCTTCCCTGATCCAGCGGATCTCGGCGGTCGTCGTGTCCCGCTCACGGGTGACCACCACGACGGACTGCGCCACGCGAAGACCGGCGAGGATGCTGGCGGGATGCGCGCCGGACGAGAGCACGAGGAACGTGATCTCGTCGCTGCCGGCGTTCTCGATCGCCGCGTACGTCTGTTCGGTGAGAAGCAGGTCTCCCTGGTACTCGTCGCCCTCGTCGGTCGCTGAGAACACGCGCAGGGAGGGGATCGTCGACGAGGTCGCCGTGCCGGCGTCCTCGTCGTCCAGCGCGAGCGCGGCGCGGAGGTGCTCCCGGAACTCGTCCGTTCCCTCCGGGACGATGACCTGCACCTCGTGTCCTGCCTGCGCGGTCACGACGGCGAGGTTGACGGCGGTGGGCGACGTCTCCGTGCGGTGCGTCGCGTCGATGACGAGGACCGTCGTTCCCAGATAGATGTCGACGAGAAGACGCTCGCGGGTGACGCGCAGCGAATCCGCCGCGGCACCACGCGCCGGCACGTCTTCACGCCGCGCATCGACCGTCGCGAACACCGGGGCGCGGAGAGCACGTGACATCTCCCTGGCGTTGCGCAGCCGGCGATCGAAGGGATTCCAGATGAACGCCGCGATGAGTCCGAGGACGAGTCCTGCGGCTATGCCGGTGAGCAGCGTCACCGTGCGCCCAGGGGCGAAGCCGAGCTCATTGTCCTCGGCGGCCGAGAGGACGATGCCGCCGGTCGTGTCGACGCTCTGCAGCCCGTTGCGCTGCGAGAGCAGTCCGTCGAGCTCGGTGAGGATCTGCTGACGCTGCGTCGTCGCCTGCGCATAGGCGGCGCTGGTCACATCGGCGCTGACGAGCGCCTGGTTGGCCTCGCCGAGAGTCGTGTTGAGTGCGTCGATGCGCTCGGTGAGGCTCGTGACCATGACATCGATGCGCTCATCGGCCTGATCGCTGCGGAAGGAGAGGTAGGCGGAGGCGACGGCATCCGCACCCTTGATCGCCTCGGCGGCGTTGTCCGCGTCGAAGTCGACCGTCACGACGGCAGCGCCGGACGAGGTCGTCACCGTGGACGCGGCGCGGATCTCACTCGCCTTCATCGCACCGTCGAGCAGGTCCGACGCCCGCGACGCGACGACGTGCGATCGGGCGATGGCCGTCTCGGTCGCATCGTCGAGCAGACCGGACGCGGCCTTCTGCGCGCTGAACGGCTCGGTCGTGATCACATTGAGGTTGATCGTGGTGGTGGCTGTGACCGTCTGCTGCGCGACCACGAGGTATCCCGCTGCCGCGATGCCCCCGAGCACCGTCGCGGCGAGGATCACCCGCCACTGTCGCTTGAGCACGAAAACGTACTGCTCGAATCCGAGCGTCGCCGTGCTTCCCTGATCCTCGTCCATCAACGATCTTCCCCTCGACTGCGAGCGCGCCTGTGCCGACCCCACGGGCTCCCAGCCCTCTTCTTGTCCGTGGGCCTATCCTAGGGGCGGAGCCTGAGTGATAACGGAGGACGCGTGCGTACGGATCTCGCCGTCGTCGGTGCGACGCCCCCGTCGACTGTCGCCCGCGCCGCCCTGCCCCGGTGGCCGTTCACGGCGATGCTCGCGCTGTTCCCTCTCTGGTGGGCCCTCGGGGTCGCCGAGATGGCCTGGATCCCGCTGGCCGGATGCATGGTCGTGCTCATGGTCAGGCGCGGTGCCATCCAGGTCCCCCGCGGCTTCGCGATCTGGCTGCTGTTCATGGTCCTCATGGGCGCATCGGTCATCGGCATCGACACGTCGGGCCGCCTCATCGGGTTCGTCTACCGGGCGCTGCTCTACGCGACCATCACCGTCGTCTTCGTCTACGTGTACAACGCGAAGGAGACGCTCACCCTGCGCTACGTGCTCGGGCTGATGACGCTCTTCTGGCTGTGGGCCGTACTCGGCGGTTTCGCGGGCGTCGCGGCACCCGAGTTCGCCTTCCGCACACCGCTGTCGTACATCCTGCCGCAGGGTCTCCAGGCGAACGAGCTCATCAGCGAGATGGTCGTTCGACGGCTGACGCAGTTCAACCCCGACAGCTGGCTCGCGCTCGATCCGCGACCCTCCGCGCCGTTCCTCTATACGAACGGCTGGGGCAACGTCTACTCAGTGACCCTCCCGATGGTGGTCGCGTACATGACTCTCATCCGCCGGGGCAAGACCTTCTGGCTGCTGCTCCTGGCCATCCCGCTGTCGCTCATCCCGGCCTTCCTCACCCTCAACCGCGGCATGTTCATCGGCCTCGCGGTGGCCGCCGCCTACCTCTTCCTCCGCTTCGCGATGGCCGGCCGACTCCGACAGGTGCTCCTGCTCACCGTCATCGGCGTGGTGGCGGCGGTGGCCGCGATCGCCCTCGACGTCGGCAGCAAGCTCACCGACCGCGTCGAGACGAGCTCGTCGACGGAGGATCGAGCGAACCTCTACGAGGAGACATTCGTCCGCACGCTGCAGTCACCGCTCTTCGGATACGGGGCGCCCCGCCCGTCCTTCACGGACGGAGCTCCCTCCGCCGGGACGCAGGGGCACCTGTGGATGGTGATGTTCTCGCACGGCTTCCCCGCGCTGATCTGCTTCGTCGGCGCCCTGGTCTGGATGTACTTCGCCACCATCCGCGGCCGCAGCACCGCGATGCTGGTGCTGCACACCGTGCAGCTCGTGATCCTCGTCGAGGTGTTCTTCTACGGCGTGCTGCCCAACGGACTGATCCTCACCTTCCCGGTGGCCGCGCTCGCCATGAGGGAGCTCCGGGCGTCGCGGGCGTCGAGAACGTCATTGTCGCCACCCCCGTCGAACCGCTAGGATGTACCGGGTCACGCCAGAAGGGGAGCGCGTGACATCGACCAAGACTTTGGGGAGTCAATGGTGCAACCGATCGTTAGCGTCGTCATGGCGACGCGAGACCGTCCGCAGCTGCTTCGTCGCGCTGTGGCTTCCGTCTTCGCACAGGAGCACGTCCACCCGATCGAGGTGGTGCTCGTCTACGACGGCACCGAGATCGACGAGCTGACGGACCTCGACCGCGGTCCGCACACGCTGCGTGCCGTCAACAATGCGCGAACGCCCGGCCTCGCCGGTGCCCGGAATACTGGCATTCTGGAGGCGAGCGCGCCCCTCATCGCCTTCTGCGACGATGACGACGAGTGGAAGCCGGGCAAGCTCAGCGCGCAGCTGCCGCTCTTCGAGGACTCCGATGTGGTGCTCGCTGCCACCGGTATCGAGATCCACTCGGCCGGCGGCACGCACGAGCGCCTCTCTCCGGCATCCGTGGATCTCGAGGACCTGCTGCGTTCGCGCATCACCGAGCTGCACCCGTCCTCGTTCGTCATCCGCGCCGAGGTGCTGAAGGGCGCTCTGGGACTGGTCGACGAGGAGCTTCCGGCCTCGTACGGCGAGGACTACGACCTGCTCCTGCGCGCCGCCAAGGTCGGTCGCGTGCGGGCGGTCCCCGAAGCACTCACGATCATCCACTGGGATCGCACCTCCTACTTCAGCGAGAAGTGGCAGGGGATCGCCGACGGCCTGAGCTACCTGCTCGCCAAGCACCCCGAGTTCACCCGGAGCGGCGAGGGCCAGGCCCGCATCGAGGGCCAGATCGCCTTCGCGCACGGCGCCCTGGGCGATCGTCCGAAGGCGCGCTCCTGGGCGCGGCGTGCGATCGGTCACGACGCCCGCCAGCCGCGCGCGTACCTGGCGATGCTCGTCGGCATGGGAGTCGTCTCAGGAGAGCGGGTCGTCTCCGCGCTCAACAAGCGCGGACGGGGCATGTAGATGCCCCGTCTCTCGGTGATCGTCCCGGCCTACAACGCCGCCGGCACGATCGCCTCCGCCCTGCGTTCGACGGCGAGGGCGCTGCCCCGCGACGCCGAGATCGTCGTCCTCGACGACGGCAGCACGGACGGCACCGCCGAGGCGGCCCGGAAGACCGGCGACGCCCGGATCCGTGTGCTCTCCCGCCCGAACCGCGGGGTCGCCGCAACTCTCACCGACCTGCTCGACGCGACGGACAGCGAGGTCGTCGCCCGCATGGACGCCGATGATCTCGTCCTGCCCGGCCGATTCCGTCGGCAGCTCAGGGCGCTCGATGACGGCGCCGACGCCGTCTTCACCACGGTCGTGACGTGGGGCTCCGGCCTGCCCGGTGTACCGCGGCCCACGGGGATCGATGCCGAGGACTTCGGCCTGCACCTGCTGCTGACGAACCCGGTCGCCCACTCCACTCTCGTCGCCCGGCGCTCAGCCGTCGTCGACGCCGGGGGCTACCGCCGACTGCCCACCGAGGACTACGACCTCTGGCTCCGCATGGCCGAGCGAGGAGCCCGGATCCGACGGCTCGCACTCCCGGGGCTCGCCTATCGCGTGCACCCGGGGCAGGTGACGGCATCCGAGAAATGGCGACGCTCGTCGTGGGAGAACGCGGAGATCGCGGAGTCGTACTCGACTCTCGCCGAGCGTCTTCTCGGCGCCCCCGCCACCCGCATCACCTCCCTCTCGATCGATGAGTCCTTGAGCGCGAAGGAGAAGCTCGCCGAGGTGGACCGCTTCTCCGCCCTGTTCCGGCGCGCCCTCGACGGACATCGGCCTTCGGCGCAGCGCGCCCTGCGCCGCAAGCTCGCGGAACGGCGGGCCTGGCTCGCTGCACGGGTCAAAGACGCGACGGTGGCGACGCGATGACCGCGCTGACTCCTCGCCAGCAGTACCGTGCCGCGTGGGCGGCTGATCGTCGGGCGAACGCCTCCTACCCGAAGAGTAAATTTATTCTTCGCTGGTTCCGCAGCGCCCACCGGTGGCGCGCTGAACGAGGCCCCCTCGCTCGAATCGTCTTCCTCGTGGTCGGCGGATCGTACAAGCTCGTCACCGAGGGGTTCATGGGGATCGAACTGCCCGCGAGCACCGAGGTGGGCCCCGGACTCCGCCTTCGCCACGGCGTCGGAATCGTGGTGAATCCGGCCAGCAGAATCGGCGCGAACGTCATGATCCGCCAGGGAGTCACACTGGGGAACAGGAAGCTCCCGGACGACTGCCCGACGATCGAGGACGACGTCGAGATCGGTGTGGGAGCCGTCATCATCGGTTCGGTGACCGTCGGCACCGGCGCGCGGATCGGGCCGAACGCGGTCGTCTTCCGGGACGTCCCTCCCGGCGCGATCGTCGCCTCCCCGGCGAGCGAGATCCGCACCTGACACGGGTCGAACGCGCATCGGATCGCGTCATGCGATTTGACCTCGATACCTGAACGTGCTGTGATGAAAGCGTTATTTTCCGCGGAGGGGGTTCCGACGGAATGAGTCTCCCGAATCATGCCAACCTCTCGAAGAACGTCTCTTGCTGCGCTCGGCGCCGCGATTCTCACCTTCTCCCTCCTCAGCGGAGCACCTGCTCTCGCCGCTGACGAGGACCTTCCCGGATGGACTTTCCAGGAAGACGTCGACCTGTCGGACTCGAGTCGCTGGACTCTCGAGACCGGCCAGTCGTCGAACACCTCCTCGTACGACATCCCGAGCAACGTCTCGTTCGGCGGCGACGGACTGACCGTTCGAGGTGCGGAGGAGAAGCGCTCCTCCGCGGCCTACACCTCTGGTGACGCCAAGGGCCTCGACATCAAGATCCCGAACTACTCGCGGGTCGAGGTCGTGGGGTCGGTCCCCTACGGTCCCGGCCTGTGGCCCGCTCTCATGTGGCTCCGTCCGCTGGACAGCGCACACGGCGAGATCGACCTGATGGAGGTCTTCGGCGACGACGCTCGCCCGGCGGCCACCATCCACAACGAGTACGGATCCACGCACCGCAGCCTCCAGGGCTCCGTCCGGTGGGAGAACCTGCCGAACTCGGACCCGACCGGCGTGCACACCTACGTGATGGAGAAGACGCCCAACCGCATCGTCATCAGCGTCGACGGTCACGTCATGCTCGATGCCGGCCCGGAAGACGTCCGTCCCGGTTTCGACTGGAACGCGATCTTCGAGCGCCCCGGGGCCACCTGGTACCCCCGCGTGACCCTGCAGATCGGCTGCCCGCCGCTCGATCTCCTGTGCGGCATCGGTCTTCCCATCGGCGGTTGGCAGGGCGGCGCGATCAACCTGCAGAGCCTGAAGATCTGGCGCATGGCAGAGCCGGGCGAACAGCCTCCTGTCGTCGATCCTCCTGTCGTGGACCCGCCCGTCGTCGAACCGCCCGTCGTGGTCCCGCCCGTCGTGGTCCCGCCGGTCGTCGAACCGCCGGTCGTCGAACCGCCGGTCGTCGAACCGCCGGTGGTGGAGCCGCCCGTCGTCGAGAACCCGGTCGAGGCCGGCACGTTCGCGCTCTGGCCGGGCAAGGAGGTGCGCCACGACTACGACGCCGGCGCAGCGGACGGATCGGAAGCGCAGGTCGCTTTCACCGTGCCGAAGAACATCGGCACCGGTGTGATGTACCACTCGCTGCAGGTCGCGTCCTCCGATGACGGACGCAGCGGCTACCGCGCCACGGTCACGCTCAAGGCCTCCGGCAGCATCCGTTTGACCCTGGCCAGCGTGACCGGCAACAGGACCACCGTCCTCGAGGACGTGACCGTCGCCAAGCGCGGCAGCTACGCCCCCGGTGACGACGTCCAGGTCGCGATCAGCGTCAAGGACGGCACGGTTTCCGCCAAGTCGTGGGTGGCCGGCGCGGAAGAGCCGGACTGGCAGCTGACCGCCAGCGGAGCGAAGCCCGCCGGCGACGAGGTGCTCCTCCTCGGCTACCTCTCCAAGCGGGCACCGAGCGCCGTCATGGCACCGTGGTCCGACCTCGGCGTGACTGCTCCCTAGAGCTCGCCGGGCCTCATCGCTTCGGCGTCGATCGCGCGTATCACGCGCTGCGCGGCGGTATCCGGCTTCGGCTCGGATGCCGCCGCGTCGGTCTTTCGGCGTCGCTGTGGTGCGTAGACGACGAGCGAGTGGAAGAGGAACCGCGCGAAGAAGGCCACGATCAGCGAGAGCGCCGTCGCCAGCACGCTCGAGATATGCCAGCTCTCCACCATGAGAGCCATCACGGGTATCCGCAGCGCGGCTTCGACGTTGTTGAACGCGAACGAGCTAGCGAAGCGGATGCCGAGTGCACGGGCGTCCGTGCGCATGTCGGCGAACACGAACCGCTCCTGCAGGAGGAAGTTGCCGATGATCGTCACCTCGGCCCCGATGATCGCCGCCCAGATGTAGGGGACGCCCGCCGCTGTCAGGGCCCACATGATCGCGAGGTTCGCCACGGCGCCGATCGCGCCGATCAGGGCGAACAGCGACATCTTGCCGAAGCGCAGCCGCGCGAGGTGGGCGAGGAACGTCGCCCCTTGGCGCAGGCTGGCCTTGGAGCTGCCGTGGCGCCGCTCGGCGAACTCCATGGGCATCTCCGCGATGCGCAGATCGGTGCGCGCGAGGATCTCCAGCAGGATCTTGAACCCCCGCGGCCGGAGCGAGGGAAGGTCGAGCCGGCTCCGGTCGACGAGGAAGAACCCCGTCATCGGGTCGGTGCTGCGCGCCAGCCTGATCGGGAACATCGCCCGCGTCAGCCAGGTCGCGCTGCGCGAGACGCCGAACCGGACGGCGGTGCCGAGTCCGCTGGTGTCTCCGCCGCCGATGTAGCGGGACGCGGCGACGACGTCGGCGTCACCCTCCGCATATCGATCGAGGAGGACCGGGAGCAGCTCCGGCGGATGCTGCAGGTCCCCGTCCATCACGATGCAGACGTCGGATGCCGCGGCCAGGAGCCCGACCACGACCGCTCCGCCGAGGCCGCCGCTGTTCTCCTCACGGTGGATCACCCGTACGGGGATCGGCGCATCCGCCGCGACCCTGGCGATCTCTGCCGCCGTGTCGTCGGTGCTGTCGTCGACGAACAGGATCTCGGCGTCGCGTCCGGCGAGCGCTTCGGCGGTGCGCGCGACGAGCTCCGCGACGTTGTCGCGTTCATTGAACGTCGGCACGATGACCGTGACCGCTGCCCCCACGTGCTCCCCCATCTCCACCCGATGTGCGGGCTCCATCGTTTCACGGGTTCCTATGGGTCGGGAAACCGGTTCTGCTAGACTCACCACGGCGGCTGTGGGAGTCGCCAAGCGGATGGGGATCCGCTTACTGGGGAATTACTGATCTGGGGAGATCATGGGGACGCGTATCGGCTATGCCGTTGGTGCTTTCGACCTGTTTCACGTCGGGCATCTCAACCTTCTTCGTCACGCCAAGCAGCAGTGCGACATTCTGATCGCCGGCGTCGTGAGCGACGAGATGCTGCGCGAGGTGAAGGGCATCGAGCCCGTCATCCCGACGGCGGAACGTGCGGAGATCGTCAAGCACATCTCGTTCGTCGACGACGTCTACGTCGAGACCACGCCGTCGAAGATGGACTCCTGGCGGGACGTGCAGTTCACGCACTTCTTCAAGGGCGACGACTGGCGCGGCACCGAGAAGGGCCTGCGCCTCGAGCGGGAGTTCGCCGAGGTCGGAGTGGAGGTCGTGTACTTCCCGTACACCGCCCACACCTCGAGCTCCTCGCTCCGACGTGCGCTCGACGCGATCACGGCGGGCGCGAACGTGCCGGCCGCGGCGATGTCGCGCTGACTCAGTTCGCGACGCCCAGCAGGCTCCGCGCCATCCGGGCGACGTGCGGCGGAGTGTGCGGGCCGAGCCAGACGGTCCACTGCGCCGGCGGCTCCGTGCACGTCCACTCGACGCACCACGCGTGCACGGCGCTCGCCAGTCGCTCACCCTTGGTGTGCGCCCTGAGTCCGTCACCGCGCACGAGCCACCTCACGGACACGCCATCGGGCACGTCGATGTGGCGGAACTGGATGCGGGCGGCGGCCTCCAGGATGATGACGCCCGTCGCGTCCCAGGGCAGTCGGGCCGCGACCCGAGCGATGGCGGCGGCATCCGCCGCGTCGCCGGCGATGAGCACGGCTCCGTCGATGTTCTCCCAGTCGGGATCGTCCAGGTGCTCGCAGGCGCTGCTCATGCCAGAAGTATAGGTAAGGATAGCCTTACCTGGCAAGGGTGATGACGGCTCCTCCTTCCTACTCCTCCCGATCGCCGCGCGTCAACGCACTTGCTCGTCGTCGGGGGCGGAGAGCACCCTGAGCCGGTGGACACATCGTCGCGCTTCCGTCGCCTGCCCCGCTCGGCGGGCATCGTCGCCGCCCTCGCGCTCTCGTGCACCCTCGCCGGCTGCGGGCTCACGATCCCGACCGACCCGGAGGGGACCTTGGATGCCGTCACCGGCGGAGAACTCCGGATCGGAACCTCGCCCGACGGGGACCTGGTGGAGGTGCGGGACGGCGTCCCGTCCGGCAGAATCGTCGAGCTCGTCGACGACTACGCCGACAGCATCCACGCCGAGCCGGACTGGACCGTCGCCTCCGAGGAGACCCTCGTGACGATGCTCGAGGACGGCGAACTCGATCTCATCGCGGGCGGCATCACCGCGGAGACGCCCTGGCTCGACCGCGCCGGTGTCAGCCGCGGGTACACCGGCATCGACGGAGCGGACGGGCGCGAGATCGTCGTGCTCGTGCCCCTCGGCGAGAACGCGTTCCTCTCCTCGCTCGAGACCTTCCTCGACGAGGAGGTGGGCTCGTGAGCGACACCGGGCAGTTCGGCCGGATCACGCTCCCTCCCGAGCAGCAGCGGGCGATCCGCCGGGCGGTGAAGTGGGAGGTCTTCACGATCGTCTACACCTCGATCACGATCGCCGTAATCGCTCTCGTGGTGGGCAACTCCCAGGCGATGCGGACGGCGTGGATCGAGGACATGCTCTCGCTGATCCCGCAGATCGCTTTCCTGACGGCCCTGATCTTCGTCCGGCGCCGCCCGACGCTCACGCACCCGTACGGGCTGCACCGGGCGATGGGCGTCGGACACCTCGTGGCCGGTGTCGCCCTGCTCGCGGTCGGACTCAACCTCGCGTTCGAGTCGGCCGCCGGACTCATCGCCGGCGAGCATCCGACGATCGGGACCGTCGTGCTGTGGGGCCACACGATCTGGCTCGGCTGGCTGATGGTGATCGTGATGGCCGTGGTCATCATCGGCCCGGTCTTCTTCTACGGTCCGGCGAAGTCGAAACTCGCCCCTGTGCTCCATAACAAGCTGCTGTATGCCGACGCCGACATGGCCAAGGCCGACTGGCAGACCACCGTCGCCTCGATCGTCGGGGTGCTCGGCGTGGGTGCGGGCGTGTGGTGGCTCGACGGCGCGGCGGCCGTGTTCATCTCGCTCGGCATCATCTGGGACGGCGTCCGGAACACGAAGGCGGCGATCGTCGACCTCATGGACGAACGCGCGCGCACCTACGACAGCAAGCACCCGCATCCCCTCGCCGCCGACATCGTCGCATATCTGCGTAATCGTCCCTGGGTCTCGGATGCCGCGGTGCGGATGCGCGACCAGGGGCAGGTCTTCCACATCGAGGCGTTCGTCGTGCCACGCCGGCGCAAGGTCACGGTGCACGAGCTGACCGAGACCGCCGAGGGCGTCGCGGCGCTCGACTGGAAGGTCCAGGACGTCGTGATCGTGCCCGCGGAGCGACTGCCCGACGAGGCCGACACCGGACGATGAGCGGCTGCGTCGCACCCGGAGCCCACCCAGCCGGGCGGTCGTAGGCTTGATGCATGACTTCTCCCGCTTCTGACACCCTCACGATGTTCGGCGCCGAATGGTGCAGCGACTGCCGCCGCACCAAGAAGCAGCTCGATGAACTCGGCGTCGCCTACACCTACGTCGACCTCGAGGCCGACCCCTCGGCGGCAGACGTCGCCAAGGAGATCTCCGGGCGCATGAACATCCCCGTCGTGCTGTACCCCGACTCCTCGCACCACGTCGAGCCGTCGAACGCCGACGTCGAGTCGAAGCTGCGCGAACTCGCACTGATCTGACCGCTCGTCGCGCCGATACACTGGCGCGATGAGCACCGAGGCTCGACCCGAACGAGCAGCCGTCCGCCTGTCCCCGCGCACCGTCGTGCTGTACGCGATCGGCTCGCTCGGCACCGGCGGCTACGCCACCCTGCCCGGGCTGGTGCTGACGTACTTCCTGACCGACAACCTCGGCGTGGCCGCGCTGGCGGCCGGACTCATCGTCACCGCGGCGAAGATCTGGGACGTCATCATCGACCCGCTGATCGGAGCCGCCTCCGACCGGCAGCTCGCGCGGACGGGATCGCGACGAGGGTTCATGATCACCGGCGCCCTCACGCTCCCCCTCTTCTTCGCGCTCACGTTCGCCGTTCCCCCGTCGTGGGGTCCGGTCGCCGGAGCCGTGTGCGTGCTGCTCGCCTTCCTCGCCACGGCCACCTCCTTCAGCCTGTTCCAGGTACCGTACGTCGCTCTGCCCGCCGAGTTGACCGACGGCTACGACGAGCGCACCCGTCTGCTCGGCTGGAGGGTGGTGGTCCTGACCGCCGCGATCCTGCTGTTCGGTGCCGGCGGCCCCGCTCTCCGCAACGCCGGCTCCGATCCCGTCCTGGGCTACCTCGTGATGGGCGTCGCCGCGGGACTCGTGATCGGCATCGGGATGCTCATCGCCGCGCGGACCGCGGGCCCTTCGACAAGCTCAGGGACCCAGGAGGGAGTATCAGGGAGTTCGGCGCCGGCCTCCCCGTGGCGCGATCAGTACCTCTCCGGCTTCCGGGCGCTTCGGCGCAGCCAGCCGTTCCGCGCACTGCTCGGCACCTTCCTGCTGCAAGCCCTGGCCACGGGCACGATGCTCGCCGGGGCGCAGTACGTCGCGACCTGGGTGCTGCGATCCGAGGATGCCGTGACGTTCGTCTTCGTCGCCCTCGTCGGTCCCGCCCTCCTCGCCACCCCCGCCTGGACCGCCATCGCGCGGCGGATCGGCAAGGAGCGGGCGTTCGCGATCGCGAGCGCGCTCTTCGCCGTGGCCGCGCTCACGATCACCACTGCGGTGTGGGCTCCGGGCGAATGGATCTACGGCTCCGTCGCCGTCGCCGGCATCGCCTACGCCGGGCTGCAGTCCCTGCCCATGGCGATGCTCCCCGATGTCATCTCTCACGATGAGCGCGTGAGCGGTCCCGGTCAGGCCGGCACGTTCACCGGCATCTGGACCGCAGGAGAGACGGTCGGCTTCGCCCTCGGCGCCACCGCGGTGTCGCTGACGCTCGCGGCGACCGGCTACATCTCGACGGTCGCGGGCGTCGCCGTCCAGCAGCCGGATGCCGCGATCACGGGGATCGTGCTCAGCTTCAGCATCCTCCCCGCCGTGCTCATGGCCGCGAGCCTGCTGACCCTGCGCCACTACCGCCTGCGCCGTCACGACATCGACGTCGCCGCCGAACCCGGCGCATAAGCTGGGATCCCGTCCGAAGGAGACGCCGATGACTTCTGCGACCAGGCCCGCCGCCCCGTCCACCCCCGCGAAGCGCGCACCGAAGGCCGCGGCCCCCGCGCTGGGCGAAGGCGTGCGCGAACGGCTCGACGGGGCGATCGCGGAACTGCAGGTCGGTGCGCGCACCTGGTCCGCCCTCACGGTCGCACAGCGCGTGACGCTGCTGCGCGCGGTGCGCACGAGCGTCGCCGCCTCCTCCGAGGACTGGGCGCAGACGGCCGCCGCCTCGAAGGGCCTCGACGGACGGCATCCGCTGCGTGGCGAGGAGTGGCTCAGCGGTCCGTACAGCGTGCTGGGCGCACTCGACGCGTACATCGAGACCCTCTCTCGTCTCGCGGAGGGCCGGAACCCGCTCGACGGCCTCCGGGTCGGCCGTGCTCCCGGAGGCCGCACGCGTGTGCAGGCGTTCCCGTTGACCGGAATCGATCAGTTCCTGCTGTCCGGCTACACCGGCGAGGTCTGGCTGAAACCCGGCGTCACGCCGAACGCCGCGCGCGCCGCCGCCGGTCTCGCACAGCGGACGCCCGCCGAACCCGCCGGCGTCGGCCTCGTGCTCGGCGCGGGCAACATCACCTCGATCCCGGTGCTCGACGTGATGTACGAGCTGCTCGCGCACAACCGCACCGCCCTGCTCAAGGTGAACCCCACGCAGGATGCTCTCGTGCCCGTGTACAAGCGTGCGCTCGCGCCCCTCATCGAACCGGGATTCCTGCGCATCGTCCGCGGCGGGCCCGAGGTCGGCGCCTACCTCACCGGCCATCCTGACCTCGCGCACGTGCACATCACCGGGTCGGCGGCCACTTTCGACGCGATCGTCTGGGGTCCGTCGAAGGGCGCCGGAGCCGCGGCGACAGCGCGACGACGACGCGAGAACCGTCCGCAGCTGAAGAAGCCGATCACAGCGGAGCTCGGCGGCGTCTCTCCGATCATCATCGTGCCGGGCGCGTGGACGGATGCCGACCTCACGTACCACGCCGAACACGTCGCGACGATGCGGCTGCAGAACGCCGGCCACAACTGCATCGCCGGCCAGGTGGTCATCCTCTCCTCCGACTGGGATCAGGCGGATGCCTTCCGGGCCGCGCTCCGACGGGCCTACGCGAACGCGCCGGAACGCCCGACCTGGTACCCCGGCTCCCCCTCGCGGATGCACCTCGCGACCGAGGAGTACCCCGATGCCCTCGTGCTGGGCGACCGCCTCCTCGTCGAGGTCGACGGCGACGACGATCCGTCGGCACTCCAGAGCACCGAGTACTTCGCCCCGGTCCTCGGCGTCGTCACGGTGCCGGGCACGGGGCAGGCGTTCCTCGATGCGGCCGTGGCCCACGCGAACGACAAGCTCCAGGGCACCCTGGGCGCCAACCTGCTGATCGATCCCATCACCGAGAAGGCACTCGGTGCCGGCTTCGAGCGGGCGATCACGGCTCTGCACTACGGATCGATCGCGATCAACGGCTGGACGGCCTTCGGGTTCATCACCCCGACGATGACCTGGGGCGCCTTCCCCGGCAACACGATCGACGACGTCGGCAGCGGCATCGGGGTCGTGCACAACGCCCTGCTGCTCGACCGGGTCGAGCGCTCGGTGATCCGCGGGCCCTTCCGGCCACTGCCCCGTTCCCTGCCTCTGCTCAACGGCGGGGGGCGTCTGACCATCCTGCCCAAGCCGCCGTGGTTCGTCTCGTCACGCACCGGAGCCGAGGTGAGCGAAGGCCTCACCCGTTTCCGGGCGAGCGGGGGCGTGCTCGGGCTCGTGAAGACGCTTCTCCGCGCGATGCGCGCCTGAGGGCGGTCAGCGAGCGGCGAATCCGTCTGTCGCGTCGCGCAGGGCCCGCTGGATGCCGGGCTCTGCGGCCGAGTGACCGGCGTCGTCGACCACGACGAACTCCGCCTCCGGCCACGCCGTGTGCAGATCCCACGCGGTCATCATCGGTGTGCAGACGTCGTGTCGGCCCTGCACGATGACCGCGGGGATGTGACGGATGCCGGCAACGCCCGCGATCAGCTGCCCCTCGGTCCACCAGCCGCGGTTGACGAAGAAATGGTTCTCGATGCGGGCGAACGCGGTGGCGTTGCGCGCATCCGACATCGCGGCGATCTGGGCGGCATCCGGGCGGAGCGTGACGGTCGACGCCTCCCAGGTCGACCAGGCGACCGCGGCCGGCACGTGCACGGCGGGGTCAGGGTCGAACAGGCGACGGTGGTACGCCTCGATCATGCGCGAGCGCTCGAGCACCGGGATCGGGGCGACGTAGTCCTCCC
Source organism: Microbacterium sp. A8/3-1 (assembly GCF_040267695.1). NCBI lineage: Bacteria > Bacillati > Actinomycetota > Actinomycetes > Micrococcales > Microbacteriaceae > Microbacterium > Microbacterium sp. A8/3-1. The sequence goes on from NZ_CP158357.1 coordinate 2,375,587, forward strand.
AGAGGTCGGGGAACAGCGCCGCGGCGCCGCCCTCGTAGAACCACTCCAGCTCTTCGCGTCGCAGCGTGAAGATGCCCCGGAGCACGAGCTCGGACACGGCATCCGGATGCGCCTGCGCGTAGGCGAGCGCCAGCGCACTCCCCCAGGACCCTCCGAAGACCTGCCACTGCGCGATGCCGAGGTTCTTGCGCAGCAGCTCGATGTCGGCGATCAGGTGCGCGGTCGTGAGGAAGCGGAAGTCCGCTTCGGGAGTGCTGGCGTGCGGGGTGCTGCGCCCGCAGCCGCGCTGGTCGAGCAGCACGATCCGGTAGACGGCGGGGTCGAAGAACCGCCGCTGCCAGGGCGAGGTCCCGCTCCCGGGACCCCCGTGGAGGAACACGACCGGCTTGCCGGCGGGGTTGCCGCTGACCTCCCAGTACATCCGCTGGCCGTCGCCGACGAGGAGCTCGCCCGTCTCGAACGGTTCGATCGGCGGATAAAGTGCATCCAGGTTCTTCGTCATCGGTCCCCCAGCCCAGGCCTCACGGGCCCAGCTGATCGCCGGGCAGCGTCAGCGTCTGCCCGCATACGCCCAATCCGTTCTGGTAGCCCTCAGCGAACCAGCGCTGGCGCTGTTCGCTTGTTCCGTGCGTGAAGCTCTCCGGATTCACCGTGCCGGACGACTGCTCCTGGATGTTGTCGTCGCCGACCGCGAATGCCGCGTTGAGCGCGTCGACCCGCTGTTCCTCGGTCGTCGGCTGGAGATACGAATCGCCGTCGGCATCCTTCTGCTTCGTGATCTGTCCGATCCACGCGCCGGCGTAGCAGTCGGCCTGCAGTTCGACCCGCACGCCGTTGCTGTCGGGGCCGGTGCCGTTGTTCGGATAGGCATCCATCACGCCGGTGATGTACTGGATGTGGTGGCCCCACTCATGACCCACGATGTAGAGCTGCGCGAGATTGCCGGCGGATGCTCCGAACTGCTGCTGCATGAGCTGGAAGAACGTCGGGTCGATGTAGACGGTCTGGTCGGGCGGGCAGTAGAAAGGTCCGACGGCGTTGGACGCCGTACCGCAGGCCGTGTTCGTGGCGCCGTCGACGACGATCAGCTGCGGGGCGCTGTAGTTCTCGACGTTCTCACTCCAGAAATCGTCAAGGGCGAGCTGCGCCCCCGCCATCCGGCAGTCGACGTTCTCGTTCGCATCCTGGCCGGTGTCGCAGTTCTCGATCACCGAGCCGCCGGCCGGCTCCGTGCCCCCGCCGGGAGCGGCTCCCCCGCCGAGCAGACCGGTCAGGTCGATACCGAGGAGGGGTCCGGCGATCAGCGCGATGATGCCGAGCACACCCACCACGCCGCCGCCGGCGATGGCAGCGTTGCGTCCGCGTCGACGCGTCGTGTTGTTCGAGAGATCGGCGTCGGGATTGAAGGTCATGCGACGAGGGTACTCCGAGCGACGCACAAGCAACGGACGTAGGCTCGATGACATGACGACGACGATCACCATCACGGGCGCGGGCGGACAGATCGGCTACGCGTTGCTGTTCCGCATCGCGGCCGGAGACCTCCTCGGCCCCGACGAGAAGGTGCGGCTCCGACTGCTGGAGATCCCGCAGGGAATCGCGGCCGCGGAGGGCGCGGCACTCGAACTGCAGGACGGCGCGTTCGGCCTGCTGCAGCACGTCGAGGTGACCGACGACCCGGCGGTCGGCTTCGACGGGTGCGACCTCGCGCTGCTCGTCGGCGCGCGTCCCCGCGGACCGGGCATGGAGCGCGCCGACCTCCTCGCGGCCAACGCCGGGATCTTCGGCCCCCAGGGCGCCGCGATCGCGGCGAACGCGGCATCCGGCGTGCGGGTCACGGTGGTCGGCAACCCCGCCAACACGAATGCGCTGATCGCCGCGGCATCCGCCGACGGCCTGCCCGCCGAGCGCTTCACGGCGCTCACCCGGCTCGACGAGAACCGCGCGCGGGCTCAGCTGGCGCTGGCCCTCGGCACGCCGGTCGACACGGTCCGACGCGTTCCGATCTGGGGAAACCACTCGGCCACGCAGTTCCCCGACATCTCGCATGCCACCGTCGGCGGACAGCCGGTGCACGAGGCACTCGAGCAGATCGTGGGCGACGTGCCCGCATGGCTCGAGTCGACGTTCATCCCCCGCGTCGCCAAACGCGGAGCCGAGATCATCGAGGTGCGCGGGTCGTCTTCCGTGGCCTCCGCCGCGAACGCGGCGATCGACCATGTGCGCGACTGGGTACGCGGCACCGACGACTGGACGTCGGCCGGCGTCGTCTCGCACGGCGAGTACGGCGTGCCGGAGGGCCTGATCTCGTCGTTCCCGGTTCGGTCCGTCGGTGGCGAATGGCAGATCGTGGAGGGGTTGGAGCTGAGCGAGTGGGCGCGCGCCCGCGTCGACGCCTCGGTCGCCGAGCTCGTCGAGGAGCGCGAGGCGGTGCGGTCGCTCGGCATGCTCTGAGAGTGGTCGCCGCGCGAGGCCGGATCAGGGCAGAATGGACCCTGGAGGTGCGCGATGAGCGAGACGATCGATCCCACGAAGGCAGCGGCATCCGTCGACGAAGCCCTCACCAGCCCGCTGCACCTGCCGCACGCCGCGGCCGAGTGCCCCAAGTGCTTCACCGAGTTGCAGCAGAACCGCGACTGGTGGCTCGCCCGCCCGGTCGGCTCACGCCTGGTCGGCCTGGTCGTCTCCCGCGAGGGGATGCCGTCGGTCGTCGAGCAGCGCGACGATCTCACCCGCTTCGGCGTGCCGATCGAAGGGTTCCGTCACCCGGCGCCCGACATCCTCGAGAGCTGGGGCGACCGGCTCGGCCGCCTCATCGCGACGCTCAACGTCGGCGACGTGCTGGTCGTCGCGAACATCAACGCCCTCGGCCGCGACGCCGAAGAGGGCAGGCGTACGGCCGCAGAGCTGCGCCGGCACGGGATCATCGTGAAGGTGCTCAACCACAACGCACGCCACCTGGCCGACGCGACGCGCTGAGCGCTGCTGCGGCGGGTCTCAGTCGCCGTCGGAGTCGTTCTGGTTCCTCAGCGCCTCGTCATCGAGCAGCGGCAGGTCGGCGCGCGTGACCACCTGCGACGTCACCGCGTACTCGACCAGGCGGGCGCGGCGGTTGGTCGCCAGCTTGCCGGCACCGCCGCGGAGCCCCTGCACGCCCATGCGATCGAGCTTGTCGCACACGTTGTCGAGCTTGCGGTTGAACTTGCTCATGGTCCAGCCGAGGCGCTTGGCGGCGTCGCTCGACGACGGCAGTTCGTTCATGCTCACGCCCTCGCGACGCAGCATGGGCTCGGCGAGCGCGACGATGAGCTGCTTCTGCAGCGGCGTGAAGCTGGCCGGCATGACCGTGGTCTCGCCGCTCATCGACATCTCCACCTGACGCGAGACCTCGTAGGGGGCCTGCTCGGTGTGCAGGCTCAGCTCATAGGTGAAGGGCCCCGCGGTGAACACGATCACGCTGCGCTCGAAGACGAGCGGCATGCGGGCTCCGGGCGAGAGCCAGGACTGGACGGCACCGCCGGCGCTGGAGATCGTGGCGGCGAGGCGCACACCCACGTTCGCGAGCCACCACAGCCCATCCCGGTTCTGCAGCTCCAGGAAATGGCGATGAAGATAGGGGTTGTCGTCGATCTCGAGGTCGCCCTCTCGGCCGATGATGAACGGCCGGTCGTGCGGCAGGTCGTGCCACTCCCCGGCGAACTCCAACCGCAGCGGCACGATCTGCTTCCCCTCGGCCACCTTCGTGCCCGCGCCGAGCTCCGTCGCATTCCGATCAGTCACGTGACTACCCCCCGGGCTACATCCTGCCACGCTCGGACTCGGGCGGTGGTAGAGGGTGACTACCGGATTTCCGGGATCCGCTCGGTCAGGACGCGGGATCGGGCTGCGCTTCGCCGGCGAGGAACTTCCCGACCAGTCGGTGCGCGTAGTACTGAGTGAGGCTCATGTCGAGCTGGGGCTCGACCTGGTCCGGATCGGCCCCGCGCGACATGAGAGCCTCGAAGATGCGGGAGAGGTCGTGGACGAGCTCTGGATTCAGCGGGCGATCGTCGTTCCGTTCCGGCTGGTCATCGCGGCGCCGAGGAAGCACGTCGTTCGCCGTCAGGGCAGCCCGCCCGAGCGGGGTGGCACCCTTCGAGTCCACAGCGTCGACGACGGCACCCGCGTCGAGCAGTGCCACCAGCGTCTCGAAGGCCTCGTCGGCATCCGCGCCGCTGTTCCTGACGCGCCACTCCTTCTCAGAGTCTTTGTTGATCGTCATCTTGACCCAGCGCGACCGCATCACCGCGGCGACCGCCGCATCGTGGAGCACCGATTTCGCCCACCCACTGGGCGAATCCGTGTCGGCGAAGTTCGCGTCGGCGCCGTTCTCGAGCAGGAACCTCGCAAGAGCGAAGGCTCCCGTGCGAACCGCGACCTGCATAGCGGACTGGCCTGCGTACTGCTTCGGCTGCCCTGTGGCGACGAGGTCGACGAGGGAAGGATCCTTCGTGATCCGGTCGCGGACCTTCTGGTCCTCGCCGTCGACGATCTCCTTGAAGATGGCCTGCATGAGGTCAGTGCCCGATGACGCCCTGGAACTCGACCATCACCTGGATCGCGGCGATCGTCTCCCGCTTCTTGAGGTTCTCCACCTTCTCCGGACCACCCAGCGAACGCAGCGGCACGAACGTGAACGACTGCTCGTACGGCAGTTCGCCATGCGCCTCCACGGCCTTCGGGAAGATGTCCCAGTTCAGCGTCATGGACAGGTAGTCCTGACCCGCCAGCTGCAGCATCTCCAGGAACCCGCTCAGCTCGCTGTTGAGACCGGAGGCACGACCCTCGCGGTACTTCAGACCCACGAAGCCGATACTCGGCTCCCACGTGATGAGGTCGGCGAGGCCCGACACCATGATGGGGATCGCGATGCCGTCACCCTGGGTCTTGCCGATGCAGTCCGCCAGCTGCGCCTCGTACACCGCGGGGTTGATCACGCGCAGGAACCCCCACGCGAAGGTGCCGTACCCGTAGGTCTCCCACAGCTCGATCACCTCGTCCGGAACGCGGCCCCTGTAGGCCTCGATGATCTCCGGCTCGACCGGCCCGTGCGACACGAAGTCCGAAATCTCGATCATGTTTTCAACCTATCGGAAGTGAATGTTCATGAAGACGGTGTTCAGGTCGACACCGGGGTTCTGCTGCATGAAGTCGATGACCGCGGCATCGAGATCTGCCACCCGCTCCTGCCACTGCCTGCCGAGCGACGAGTTCACGTTCCCGTCACCCACGCGGGGGACGTCGGTGGGGTTGCCGCCCGCGATTCCGTCCAGACGGTGCAGAGCGGCCTGCGTCTCCATCCACTGGTCCACGAACCTGTTCGCGGTCGCCAGATCCAGTCCCGGATTCTCACGCATGATCTCTCGGAGCGCGTCATTGTGCGCGGCGTCGCGAACCAGCTCCTGCTCCACGACCGAGTCATGGGGTCGCCCATTCCTCAGATAGTCGACGCGGTTGAGGACCCAGTCCGCCATCGATGTGTTCTCGAGCGTATCGATCTGCTCGTTGAGCTGGTCGTTGAACTGCTCGGGACGGTGCTCCGGGTTCTGGGTGAACCGTCGTGTCGTCACATCGATGTGGCGCGCATCGGCGTCGTACCGGTCGATCGATCGGACGCTGCCCTGGTTGCCCCGCGCCTTCGTGCGCAGCTTCCGAGGGATGTCCGCCAGCGCCTTGAGGTTCGGGGACGCATCTTGGAGCGCCCTCATGATCGGTCGCGCGAGCTCGTCTCCCACTCTTCCCATGGTTCAGTCCCCCGTGATGTTCAGGCCGGCGAGGTCGGCACCGAGCCGCTCGATCAGCTCGTCGATGTCAGCAGCCTGGATGTCCAGATCGGACTCGGCCTGCTCCAGCGCCTGCAGGTCGGCGTAGAACTCGTCGGAGTCGCCGACGGCGGCCTCGACCACGGGCGCGTCCAGCGCGGCCATCACCAGCCCCGGCAGCTCCTCCGCCAGCGGTTCGATCACCATGGGCAGGATCTGGTTCAGGGCCTGCTCGAGCGCGATGTCGACGGCCGCGTTCAGCAGCTTCTTCTTGACGATGACCATCAGGCCCGCCCCGGGCGCCGTGAACGGGTTCGTCAGCATGGCCACCAGCGCGATGGCCGTCGTGGTGAGGTCGGCGATCACCTTCATCTTCAGGGCGAAGACGACGCCCGCCCCGACCTCGAGCCCTGCCGGCACCGGCCCCAGCGCGTCGAGAAGCTTCTGCAGGTTGTTGGAGCGGTTGCTGTTCCACGCGGCGACGAAGGCAGGACCCGCTTCTCCGCGCATGGCGGCCGCCATATCGCCGTTGATCTTCCGATCCACGGCCTGGATCCGATCCTCGAGCTCACCCGTGAAGGTGCTGACGATGTCGCCCGCCCGACGGAGTTCATCCTCATCGACATCCGGCCACTCGAAGCCCAGCTTCTCCATGATCCAGATCAGATCGTTCGGCAACATCATTCCCATGGCAGCACCTCCGCCATGAGGTTACCCAGCCGGGACGGCGCAGCGCGATGGGTAGATCAACCCACCGTCATCGGGTCAGATCGAGCTCGCGGAGTGTGTACGACTCAGGCACCCTGTCGGTCTGGAGGTAGGCAGAGAAGACGTCGGCCGCCTCGTCGGCGGTGAACACCTCGTTCGGGTACACGGTCGCGCTGTGACGTCCGTCGTCCCAGTGGATCACCTCGGTCGGGGCTCCGACTGGTTGATCGCCCGGCTTCCCGACCACGTATTGGTGCGCAGTGCCTTTCGCGTCCAGCATGCGCACCTCGACGGTCATGGCTTGCGCGGTTCCCGCACTCTGCACGTACTCGTCGGACAGCGGGATGTCCTCCAGGAAGTCGGTGCCCGCGGGGGCGCGCCACAGGCTGTATGCCCAGAAGGACGCGCCGTTCAGCCGGTTCAGGGCGAAGCGGATCGCGTCCGGATACGGACGCACGCTGTCGATGAGCGGGCCCCGACTGTATCCGTTGGACTCCACCACATGGGTGTGACGGCTCATGGATCTCCTGGTCCGGTGCTCGGGTCTCACGCCTCGGCGCCGGGCAGCACGACGGTGACGGCCGTGCTCAGTCCCGCATCGAAGTCGAAGCGCAGATAGCGGTCATCCACCAGGTAGAGATCCATCTGCTGGCTCGTCTGTCGCGGGGTCCCGAAATGCGCCCCGATGGTGTCGCGGCTCGCCGGCAGGGCCAGGCCGGCGATCAAGAGCTCGGGCGTCGGATAGCCGGGCTTGCCGTCCTCCGCTCGGAGCTTGATGAGCGCGCCCACCAGCACGTCCTGCGTGAACTGGAGCGTGACACCGGTTCTGGCCGAATCCTCGTACTGCCACATCGCACCGCCGCGCTCCTCGTCGTAGGACTCGGTCGCCGGACCGGCGAGCCCGATCACCGCCATGTGCGCCGAGGAGAACATCGGGTGGCCGACAGCGCGCATGAAGACGGCGAGGTCGCCCTCGACGGTCTCCGCCCCCTCGACCTCATCGGCCGCGGCCTGCGGAGCGTCGCCGCCGACCACCTCCTGCATGACGACGAGCATCTTGAGCGCGTCCCCGTCGAAGTCGAACTGCACGAATCCGGGGTCTACCTGATACCGCACGAATGACTCTGTCGAGCGAAGCGGTGCGCCGAGCGCCTGCACGACAGCGTCGGATGACGCATCGGAGCCGACTCCGGCGACGAGGCTCTCCCATCCGCCGTAGATGCCCTGATCCGGGGTGTCGGTCGCGTAGACGAAGACCGTGGTGAGCACGCCGTCCTTCAGCAGGAAGTCGACGCCGCGATCCGTCATGACAAGGTACTTCTCCGGCACGCCGCCGTCGTCGAACACCTCATCCTCGTGCGGACCGCCGACGAACGCCAGAGCCTCCTCCAGGCGCGGATCTCCTTCCCGTGCGCCGAGGGCGTTCAGGAAGGTGAAGACGTCACCCTGGATCATCCGATACCTCGGTTTCCTAGCGCGTCATGGGTCCTACCGGTCACTTCTGAGTCTCGGGGTGGAAGAAGGCACCCCAGTCACCGAAGTCCGGAATTCTGGTCCAGTTGGCGGTCACCTCGACGTTGCGGAACTCGCGCGTCTCCACGTCCGCGGGCTCGCCGAAACCCCGTTTCGTGACCCGTTCTTCCTTGCCGTAACCGTCGGGACCGAATGTCATCGTCACGTTGCCCACGGACGCGTTCCTCAGATAGAAGCGCAACTCGTCCGGATAGGTGTACCCCGTGATCGCGCTCAAGAAGACCCGGCTGTCGTCGCCGTCGTAGTGCGCTGAATCGGACGGGGTGTAATAAGCGCGCCAGGTGTAGGCGACGTCGACGCTTCCCTGCGCGTTCAGCTTGTGCATCTCCACCCCATTGGCCCTCGGGCACATCTGCAGGTAGGCGTGCGGCCGCTGATCGCCGGACTGGAGCACCACTCCGAACCAGTCCTCGCGACGTGCGGCATCGAGGTCGTAGCGAGCGACGGCCTCATCAGTGGTCAACTCCTTGCTGAAGAGTCCCCATTGCTTCTTCGGGTGCTCCGGACCTGCTCCGACTCTGTCTGTGTAGATGTATCGCTCCGTCATGGTGGTCCTAGTCATACCCGTTTCCGAGGACGGATGGCGGCGATCGACTCCCGCTCAGCGCGTCAGATCGAGCTCGCGAAGTGTGTACGAATCGGGGACTTCGTCAGTCTGGAAATAGGCATAGAACAGATCGGCTGCTTCGTCCGCGGTGAACACCTCGTGCGGATAGACCGCAGTGCTGTGGCGTCCCTCGTCCCACCGGATGATCTCGGCGGGCGCTCCGGTCGGCGTCTCGCCCGGCTTTCCGACCGTGTACTGGTGTGCGACGCCGTTCTCGTCGAGCACGCGGACCTCGACGGTCAGCGCCCCTGCCGTCCCCGCACTCTGCATGTACTCGTCAGAGACGGGGATGTCCTCCAGCAAGTCGGTGCCCGCGGGGGCGCGCCACAGGCTGTACGCCCAGAACGACGTGCCGTTCAGCCGGTTCAGGGCGAAGCGGATGGCGTCCGGATACGGACGCACGCTGTCGATGAGCGGACCCCGACTGTAGCCGTTGGACTCCACCACATGGGTATGCCGAGTCATGGCACCCTCTCCAGAATGACTTGCACGATGCTGATCTGCCCGACGTTCGGCAGGTTCGCGATCGCGGGCGTCTCTACACTAACGGCTCCGTCGAACAACGTCTGCGCAGGGTTTCGGGAGGCTGAGCCGCTCTTGACCTCGATACCCGTGTAGGTGCCGTCGGCGTTCGCGAACAGGCCGTCGTAGTAGCGGATCTGGTCGCCCGTGCTCGGGTGCCGCGACGCGACCTGATCGCGAATGACATCGACGCCTTCTCGGTTGGCGACGTTGTCCAACCCGATCTGCTCACGATCAACCCACGGTCGATTGCCGTCTCCTACGAACCGACCCCGATCGTCTCGTCCATCGTTGCGAGGCGCCGGCGCGTCGCCGTCGCCCGGACGATCGGTGTCGGGACCGTTCCCGGAACCCCCGTTGCCGTTGGGGTTGTCGAACTTGTCCTGGCCGCGCACGCGGACGGCGACGTCATCGACGTGCTTCGTGATGTTGTCGGCGAGCTGGTGCAGCTTGTCCTTCGCGTGAGCGAAGCCCTTCAGCACCGACTGCTTCACCTCACGGATGATCGGCTTGATCGCACTCATCAGTCATCACCGCCGAAGTCCAACGCCTCGAACTCCGTGAAGAAGTTCGTCGTCAACGACTGGATATCCGACCCGTGCAGCTTCATCGTCGACTGCGCATCGTCCAACGCCTGCAGATCCGCATAGAACTCATCCGAATCCCCGATGTTCCCCTCGACCATCGGCGCATCGAGGATCGCGTCGATCACCGCGGGCAGCTTCTCCGCCATCGGCTCGATCAGCATCGGCGCCAACTGGTTCAACAACTGCTCCACCGCGATGTCCACCGCCGCGTTCAACAGCTTCTTCTTGATCAAAAGCATCGGCCCCGCGCCCGCTGCCGTGATCGGGTTCGTGAGCATCGCGACCAGCGTGATCAGCGTCGACGACACATCGACGATGACCTTCATCTTCAACGCGAAGATCGCATCCGCACCGACATCCATCGCGGTCGCGGCCGGCGGCATGATGTCGATCAGCTGCTGCAGGTTCTGCGAACGGTTCGTGTTCCACGCGGACATCGTCGCCGGACCCGTCTGCCCCCGAAGCGCCCCACCCAGGTCACCGTTCACCTGACGGTCCACCGCCTGGATCACATCCTCCAGATCCGACCCGAAGTTCCGCACCAGGGTCGCACCCTTGCGCACTTCGTCCTCATCGATATCCGGCCACTCGAAACCGAGCTTCTCCATCACCCAGACAAGCTCATTCGGCAACATCATTCCCACAGCGACACCTCCTGCACAGACTGTACGTGGGAGTCACTCATCCCCACCATGGGCAGCGCTCCCCCGACCAGGGAAGGATCATCTCCCGTCGGGACGCTCGATCTCGACGCTCGTGAAGCGCGAGCCGGGAATCGACGTGACCTCGACGGTCGCCCCGTCGAGGGAACCCGGCGCCAGCCCGAACCGCGCCTCCAGCTCGCTGTTGCTCAGGCCACTGAGATCCGAGGCTTCGCTCGCGGGTGCGAGGAAGCGCATGTCTCCCTGCGCCGTCTCGCCGTACTTGTCGGGGCTGTCCTGCCCGATCGCGTCCTCGTAGAGCTCCTCGACCAGCTGCTTCGGTGCCTTCTTCGGCACGCCCTTCACCTCGTCGAGCACGTCGCCGGGAAGCCCGCGGACGTCCTTGCCCAGCGAGGTCCCGAGATCGCGGGCGGTGTCGTAGTCGGGGTCGGCGTGCTTCGGCACGTGCCCGAGCGACTCGAGACCGCGCCGCACGTCATCGCGGATGTCGTAGTCCTTCGCGTGAGAGGTGGGCGGCTTGCCGTCCCCACGATGCCGCGGCTCGTAGTCCACATTGCGCCGATCCCACCCGCGGATGACGTCGGCGTCCGCACGGTGCTTGCCGCCGCGTTTGCGGAAGGCGCTCGAGAACCCCTGCTTGAACTCGTGCCCTGCACCGTCCACCGCATCGACCAGGTCTCGCATCAGCTTCTTCAAGGACATGGGTCAGTCCCCCGAGATCTGCAGGTTGGCGATGTCGGCGAGCAGCCGGTCGGTGAGGTCTTCCACGTCGGCGGCGTGCGCGTCCATGTCGGTCGCCGCCTGATCGAGAGCGTCGAGATCGGCGAAGAACTCGTCGACATCGCCGACCGTCCCCTCCACCACGGGCGCGTCCATGAGTGCCATGACCAGCCCGGGGACCTGCTCGGCGAGGGGTTCGATCGCCAGCGGGAGCACCTCGTCGATGACCTTCTCGAGGGTGATCTCCATCGCCATCGAGAAGAGCTTCTTCCGCGCGATGATCAGCAGCGCAGCCCCACCCGCCCCGAAGGGGCCGGCGGCGAGCAGCGGGATCAGTTGAGCGAGGGTGACGGTGACGTCGACGATCACCTTCACCTTCAGCGCGAGCACGATGTCGGCGGCGATGTCGATGCCCACGGCTGCGGGCCCCAGGATGTCGAGCAGCTGCTGCACGTTCTCGGAGCGGTTGCGGTTCCAGCCGGTCACGTGCGCCGTGCCGGCCTCGCCGCGCATCGCAGACGCCAGCTCGCCGTTGATCCGACGATCGGCGGTCTGCACGAGCGACTCCATGTCGTCGCGGTAGGCACGCACGTAGACGGCGGCCTTCCGCACCTCGTCCTCATCGATGTCGGGCCATTCGAGGCCCAGCTTGTCCATCACCCAGATGAGCTCGTCCGGCAGCATCATTCCCACGGCGACCACCTCCGGCCCCGACGCTACCCAGGGAGCGGATGCCGACGCGATGGGGAGATCAGCCCATCGACCGCTTCAGGAGGTGCGGGGCGCCTCGCCCGGCACGAAGTACCGCAGGGGAGACAGGCCCGTGCGGACGATGGCGTCGCCCCCGGCCTCGAGGAACTGATCCATCGTCGCCACGCTGAGCTGCGTGCCTTCGCCGGAGCTGTCGGCGATGATGACGTTGTCGACGACGGGAAGCAACGACGCGACGCCCTTCGGCCAGGCGGCGAACGTGGTGGTGACGCCCGTGTCGAGCACGCGGATCTTGGGATCGATGTAGCGCACGTCCGGTCGCTGGAGAGCCGCCGTCTGGGCTTCGTATGCCCGCACGCTGAACAGACGGAGCACACGTTCGAACCGCATCTCGAGCGCTGGGAACCCCTGGCGCCACGGGAACGGCGCCCAGCCGTCGTCGGTGAGCACGATCGGGTGCGCGCTGACGAGCGGAGTGCCCGCGTCGTAGAGCTCTTCGGCGAGATCGAGCACCCGCACGGCAGCGGGCTCGTCATCGGCCCCGACGATCGCGAAGCGATCGCGCGCAAGCCCGAAGACGACCGGAGCACCCGCGATCCGGGCTCCCGCCAGCCGCGACGGATCGATCAGAACAGCGGATGCCGTGGCCTCATCCTCGATGACGATGAGGCCTTCGGCGGCATCCGGGAGAGCGCTCGCGGTGGCCACCGCCGACGCCACGACATCGGCGAAAGGCTGCGGCCATCCCTCGGCCTGCCCCTCGGTGACTGCCGCGCGGTCTCCCGCCTGGTCGAGTCCCACGAAGAGCTCGCCGCCGGCGTACTGGACACGAGGGTGCGCCTCGCCCGGTGCGGTGATCGCGAGCACCCCGAGCTCGTTCGCGCCATAGACCCGCGGGACGACGCTCACGTCCAGCCCCTCGAATGCCATCGACATGCGCTGCGGTCCTCTCCTCGGCTTCTCATCAGACTATCCGGCGCGGGTGGCGCGCTGAGCCGGTCTCGACCGCCCATGCGTCGGTCACCGGGAGGACGCCAGCGCCACGACGTCAGTCCAGGACCAGGCGATGTCGACCGGCTCGTCCGTGGGTCGCTCCGCCGTCTCGGGCGATGCCACCCATCCGCTCGGCACGATGTGGAGCGCATGGGTGAGCGTCCCGGCATCCGGGTCGCCCGAGACGACGAAGACCACCGCGAGACCCGACTCCGGCCGCCAGACGCCGGCACGCGTCGCCCCGGCCGCCACGAGCTGCGATCGATACGAACGCACCCCCGACGGCGGCGCGTCCGCGAGGTCCAGGCTCACCCGACTCCCTGCGCGGTGCTCGAGGGCCCACCGGACGCTGTTCGACAGCTCCACCAGCTCGGCACGCACATCCGCCTGATACTCCAGGGCCGCTCCCTGCGCACCGAGCGGGATGATGGTCGCCGCCCCGCGCTGCAGCACCGGAACCCGCGATTCCACGACCGCATCGGTGGCTGTGCCGCGACGCAGGATCCCGTCGACGATGTCGATGATCTGGCGGGCCGAGGCGAGGACGACAGCACCGGTACGCAACGACGCCTCGCCGAACACGTCCTCGGTCGTGAGCGGTGCCGCGCCGCGGGCACGGCTGCGTGCGTAGAGCTCGGCAGCTTCCCGAGGTCCGAGACCCGCGAAAGCCGCAGCGTCGAGGTCGTCGGCGTCGCGCAGGCCGAGAACAGTGTCGAGCGCGGGGGCCGGCCGCTCGATCAGCGCTTCCGGAACGGATCGGAAACCGGTCGCCTGGTCGTCCTCGGCGCGCGGAGCGATGGTCTCGATCCGCATCGCCCCGCCGGGATACGCGTCCCACTCGACCTGATAAGCCGTCGGGCCCTGACCGCCGTCCTGTTCGAACCGCGCCTCGCCGCCGGCCATCCGCACCCGATCGCCGTCCTGCACCCAACGCTCGCTCCGCACGCGGCGACCGTCGGCGGCGTACTCGTTGACGACGTAGTCCCGACCGCGCCGGGCCGTGAGCGACCAGGGCACGACAGCGCCCGCTTCATGCTCAGGGACCAGATGGATCTCCTCCCCGGCTGCCCATCGCGTCTCGGCATCCTGCGCGCTGATCTGCGGCACCCCGGACGTCCGACCGAGCCGGTCATCGAACGGATGCAGCGCGACCGTGCCGTCCGGAAGGCCGGCGTCGCCCGGGCTCTGCTTCTTGCGGAAGATCATGGCGCGGGTCACCGCAGCTCGTAGTTGCCGCCGAACGTTCCCGGCCAGGATGCCGGTCCGCCGCCGCCGTTGCGCGATCCGGTGGCGGTGTCGGGCATCGTGATCACGCCCTCGGGCACACCCGTCGGAAGATAGCCGCCGGGGAGCCAGTTGTCGTTCGCGCCGTTCTCGCGCCCCGACGGAACGGTGAGCCCGTTGAGTTCATCGGGCGAGAAGTGGCGGATCTCGATCTGGAGCGGGTTGCCGGCGTCGTCGCGCAGCGATCCCCGGTCGAACCCGAGCAGGTCCTCGAGCTTGTCGGTGTCATGCCCCGCCTCGTTGAGCACCCGGTCGAGGTCTTCGGTCGGGAAGACGAAAGCGTCGTGGTCGGCTTGCGCGGGCCCGTAGTTGTTGAGGGAGTCCGAGACGTAGATGCGGCTCGCACCGTTGTCGAACCGCGCGAGGTGCCGGTCGATGTAGTCCTTGCTCAGGTAGTCCTCGGGGTCGGGACGGTCGCTCTTGTGGTCGTGGTCGTACCGCCCGCCGGGGGTGTAGTCGCCCGGCTGGGTCGACGAGTTCCGGTCCCAACCCCCGCGCAGCGCCCACGGCGCATCCCTGCCCTCGAACTTGTCCTGGCCGCGCACCCGCTTCGAGACGTCGTCGACGTGGTTGAGCATGTTGTCGGTCAGCTGGTGCAGCTTGTCCTTCGAGTGGGCCATGCCCGAGAGAACCGCCTGCTTCACCTCGCGGATGATCGGCTTGATCGCGCTCATCGGTCGATTCCCCTCATTTGACCAGATACGTGTAGTAGTTGCGGAGCCCGGTGATCGCGGCATCCGACAGCTCCGGATGCCTCTCACGCATCACGCGTTCGAGCTCGTCACCGATCTCGCTGAGGGACATGCCCGCCCAGTCGATCCGGGTGCTGATCGTCTCGTCTAGCATCGCACGTACCTGCTCGCGCATCCCGGATGAGCCGTACCGTGCCTCGAACGCGGCCTCGTTCTTCCCCGGATAGTTCGTGAGGTGGACCACGATGGCCTCGCTCAGATCTGTGTTCTGGTCCGTCACGGCTGGGTTCCTCTCGCCCCGTACGCGGCCTCGTAGGCCGCGAGATACTCGCTCCCCAGCCGCAACCGCACGTACTCGTCGATGGCCTTCAGCGCTTCCCGAACCTGGTCCCGAGTGCCGCGGATCGACAGCCGCTGCCCGAGGATCTCGGACACCGACGCGTCTCCGCCCAAGAGGATGCCGAATCCCCAGCTACCGCTGCCGTAGTCGTCGTACGAGCCGCGCACGGCGAAGGCGTCGTACAGGACGAAGGTCAGTTCGACATCCGACCTCTTGTACCTCTTCGTCGCAGCGGGGAGATGCGCGAGAACCAGGTCGAGCACATCGTCAACGGTCATGTCGTCATGCGGCATCTGTCACTCCTCCGTCGAAGTCGGGTCTGGTCCTGCACGCTACCGCCACCCGATCAGAAGAACGCATGGTAGGACCACCGCCAGGAGAGAGCGCGAAGAGCCTCAGCACCCAGGCCGGGGCGGATCTTCTCGAATTCGATGCCGAAGAGAATCGACTTGTCCTGATCGCCGAAGGCCTCTCTGCGGATGTTCAGGGCGTCGCTGGCCTTCACGATCTGTTTCACCTCGCCGAGGAGTGCTTCGGCGTCGGGCACGTCCATCGCGAGGACCGCCGCGTCATCGGCTCCCGGCGTACGCCGCGAGCCGTATCCGACGTACGCGATGATCGCGGCGGTGAGCGTGGCATCCATCATCGTGCGCGCTTCGCTCAGGCTCATGCGGGGTTCGATGATCGACGCCAGGACTCGATGCGTTCTCGTTGCGCTGCCATCTGCTCCGCGAAGGTCACGATCTCGTCGAGCGCCGCGGCCGCGAAGGTCACGACCGGCTCCGGTTGCGCATCTTCAAGCGATTCCGGGTGCCTGTACACCACGAGGGCGCCGGCCTCGCCCTGCATTCCGCTGGGAAAGCAATGCACGGAGGCGCCTTGAACCGCCACCCTCCACCCCAGAGGCTCGTACTGTTCACGCGCTCGCTCGAAGGCCCAGAACGCGTCTGCGCCCACGCCGGTGAACACACGCTGGTCGAACTCGACCGAGACCGTGTACTCCCTGCCGTTCGGGCGATCGAAGTCCTGCACCACGGCGATAGTCGCGGGAACAGAGACATCACCCGCAGCAGCGATGATGCCGTCGTAGGTCAGGTTCTTCATCAGTTCTCACCCGTTCGCGCCCGATGCCGAATCGCCTCGTACAGCCGCTCGGTCTCCGCCCGCTGCACGGCCACCGTGGTCACCGACGCGGGATCCACCGGCTCGAACGTGTCCACGAGATCCCCCACGCTCTCGGACGTCATCCGATACGCGCGCAGACCGCCGCCCTGGTCACGGGCCATTCCACTCGGCCATACATCGGCCTGCGCACCCGCTACGCCGATCCGCCAGCCGAACGGCTCGAGCTCTTCCCGTACGAGACAGAGCGCCTCGAAGGCGTCGTCCGCGCGTGCTTCCGCCGTGCCGAATCCGGAGCTGCGTACCTCCACGACCCAGGAGAAGGGCTCCTCGTACCGCCACGATGCAGTGGCGTCTCGCACGATCCCTTCGCGCATCACCTGGATCCCGCGCGACCCTGCCGTCATGCTTTCGGGATGTCTGCGGGGTCGATGACGGGTGTCGTCATGTGCGTCTCTTCCTCCCGAACGATCCCTCGTGTGAACAGAATGTCCTGACCATCGAGTCAGGCCATGGGCGGGCGTGTCGGCATTGTCCGACTCACCCGCTC
This sequence comes from Microbacterium sp. A8/3-1, assembly GCF_040267695.1. Classification (NCBI taxonomy): domain Bacteria; kingdom Bacillati; phylum Actinomycetota; class Actinomycetes; order Micrococcales; family Microbacteriaceae; genus Microbacterium; species Microbacterium sp. A8/3-1. Next base: position 2,392,419 of record NZ_CP158357.1, read on the forward strand.
TCGATTGTCGGCGGATCAGGGAACGCGATCCCGAGCCCCTGTTCGAGGCGATCGAGGTCGGGGAGTTCTCGCGTCGCCTGCGCCCGAGTGATCACCTTGGGGTGACTGAACGCACCGACCTCCCAGTACGCGCCACAGTGGCGGCAGCGGCGGATCTCTGCCATGAACTCGTCGCTGACGCCGAGCGTTTCCGCCCGTCCGAGACCCGTGACCCAGAATGCGGAGCAGATCTCGCAGGCACCAGGACGAGCCATGCTCAGTCCACTCGCCGCGAACGTATCTCGTCGAGCAGCCCTACATCGATGCCGAAGCCTGAGGACGACGTGCGTACGAGAATCGCATAGCCGGGAGCAGTGCCGCGAACGACGTCAGCACCTCGCATCGAGACCGCGTAGGATGCGAGATCGGTCACCTGTCCCACCGTCGCAAGGCTGTCGCACACGAGCATGTGCGAAACCCCGTCGATCTCGACGATGACCGGCTCAACGGGGCCCTTGCCGGGTTCTGTACCGCTGGGGAGCACGACGACGGCTTCGAGAAACGCGTTGATGAGGGCATCGTGCTCGGATTGTCCTCCGTCTGCAGCCTTGAGGGCCAGTGCATCGAGGAGCGTCGTCTGGGGTCCGCCGTCACCTGCCATAGACACCGACAATATCCCAAACTCCGCCATCCTTGAGCTCGAAGACCACCGTCCCCGTCTCCAGCGAACTCCCCGACGGCACCACGAACTCGCGCGTCGGATTCTGGAAGTGCTCCCCACCGATGTTCACGGCAGTCTGCCCGCCAGGAAGATAGTGCTCGTATCCGCCGGCGTCCTGCGCCGTGGGTGCCCACTGCGGAAGGTGATCGACAGGAATCATGGCACCGTATACCGGCTCACCATTGCGCCACGCGTTCATCACGCTGGGCGCCATGCCGCTCTCGATGGCAGCGTCCAGCGAATCGCTCACGTTGACCGCATCTTCGGCAGGCATCATGAAGACCGGATCACCGCCCGGCGCACCGAGCGTCGCGTTGTCGCGCGTGTAATACGTCAGTTGTTCCTGTCCGAAGAATCGCACACCGTGCGTGTAGTGCGGTCCGCCGGAAGTGCTCGAGCCACCGCCGTTGCCACCCGGCCCGTCGAACTTGTCCTGGCCGCGCACGCGGACTGCGACGTCATCGACGTGCTTCGTCATGTTGTCGGCGAGCTGGTGCAGCTTGTCCTTCGCGTGAGCGAAGCCCTTCAGCACCGACTGCTTCACCTCACGGATGATCGGCTTGATCGCACTCATCAGTCATCACCGCCGAAGTCCAACGCCTCGAACTCCGTGAAGAAGTTCGTCGTCAACGACTGGATATCCGACCCGTGCAGCTTCATCGTCGACTGCGCATCGTCCAACGCCTGCAGATCCGCATAGAACTCATCCGAATCCCCGATGTTCCCCTCGACCATCGGCGCATCGAGGATCGCGTCGATCACCGCGGGCAGCTTCTCCGCCATCGGCTCGATCAGCATCGGCGCCAACTGGTTCAACAACTGCTCCACCGCGATGTCCACCGCCGCGTTCAACAGCTTCTTCTTGATCAAAAGCATCGGCCCCGCGCCCGCTGCCGTGATCGGGTTCGTGAGCATCGCGACCAGCGTGATCAGCGTCGACGACACATCGACGATGACCTTCATCTTCAACGCGAAGATCGCATCCGCACCGACATCCATCGCGGTCGCGGCCGGCGGCATGATGTCGATCAGCTGCTGCAGGTTCTGCGAACGGTTCGTGTTCCACGCGGACATCGTCGCCGGACCCGTCTGCCCCCGAAGCGCCCCACCCAGGTCACCGTTCACCTGACGGTCCACCGCCTGGATCACATCCTCCAGATCCGACCCGAAGTTCCGCACCAGGGTCGCACCCTTGCGCACTTCGTCCTCATCGATATCCGGCCACTCGAAACCGAGCTTCTCCATCACCCAGACAAGCTCATTCGGCAACATCATTCCCACAGCGACACCTCCACAGATGACTCTACGAGTCGCGACCGCATGGTCGCGATGGGGAGAACAACCCACTGTGCCAGGCTCACGGAACCGACTCCCACTGTGAGACGCCGTAGGTGAGGGGGGCCGCGGCACCGGTGCGCGGCGCGATTCCCGTCACAGAACGATCGATGATCGTCGCCCGGGGGTTCATCGCGATGGGCAGCGCGACGGCAGCGCGGACGATGGTCGCCTCGATCTGCGCGAGAAGGTCTCTCGCTTCGTACACGTCTGTGGTCTGCGCGAGCTCCGCGATCAGCGCATCACGGTCGGGGTCGACGTTCCCGGTGACGGATGCCGCGCCCTGGCTGCCCCACTGATCGAGGATCTGCTCCGGGGTCTGCGGCACCGGCACGCGGGCGATCACGGCATCCCAGGCACCCGCCGCGAGCGCGGCGTCGAAGTCCGAGCTGCCGCAGTCGGCAATGCTCCAGCCGGCCTCCGCGGCGACTTCCCCCAGGGCGACGAAGGCCCCGGTGGCGAACTCGCTCCCGGTGTCGTACAGCACGCATACCGATGATCCCGCGGCGATCCCGGCGCTCTCGCGCTCCAGCGCGGCGTCATCGGCCGGCGTGCCCAGTGCGGCCGTGAAGCCGGAATCCTCGCTGACGATGTCGTAGGCGCGGGACCCCGGCGCGGTCACCATCGACGTGGTGCCTGTGTAGGCGGTCGCCCACACCCCTGAGCCCCGCTCGGTGAGCGACGTCGCCGGTATCGCACGGAGGAAGGCGGCCCGGGCCTGCGGCTCGGTGAAGAGTCCGGTCGGGTCCAGCATCAGCGCCCAGAGGGTGCCGTCGTGCCGCGTGTCGACCGTGAAGTCCTGGCGCTCGAGCTGCCGGATGATCTCGCGGTTGGCCGTGGTGGGGGCGACCTGCGCCACGTTCAGCCGCTCGCCGACCTCCGCCTCGGGCAGGTCGCCGGCCGGCACGAGCTCGATGCGCGCGACCTTCGGCGTCACGAGGCCCCGATACGACGGGTTGGGCACGAGCGCCACGCTCTGGCCGTCGCCGTCGTCGCTGAAGCTGTCGACCCGGAAGGGTCCGCTCGAGAGCAGCAGGTCCGCCGCGAGCTTCCCGTCCTTCCCGACCTCGAAGTCCTCGTTCCATACTTCGGCGATCTTCGCGAGGGCGTCGTCGTCGCCGTCCTGGATCGCGCGGATGACGGCCTGCTTCGCCTCCATGGGGTCGTCGGTGCCGAACGCCCGGTGCCCGACGACGTGAGCGGGCACCGGCGCGGTGACGGCCCGCTGCCATCCGATGATCGGCTGCGGGAAGGTCACCTCGATCGCGCGGGCGAACTCGTCGAGCGCGGGCACTGTCGTCTCGACGGGGTCCCCGTCGGCAGCGGCATCCTCGCCGTCAGCATCCTCCGCGTCGTCGAAGTATCCGGCCGCGCCCGCCCACCCCAGGAGCAGATCGGCGGCGTCGAGGGGGATGTCGTCCGACCAGACCGGCTCGGCGAGGTCGTACCGCACGGTGAACGGGTCGTCGGAGACGATCGTGACCGTGCCGAAACCCTCGTCCGCCACGAACTCGCCGTCCACCAGATCGCCGAAGTCGCCGCGGATCGTCTCCGCGATGTCGACGTTGCCCGGAGTGGGGGATGCCGCCGCATTCGCCGAGGTGAACGCGCCCGTCCAGCCCACGGTGATCTTCGTGTCCGGCACGACCGTCTCCGGCAGCGCCGGCGTGCAGGCGGTCAAGCCCACCGCGAGCAGCACGGCGATCGGTGCCGCGACGCGGCGCACCCCCCTCATGAGCCGTCCGTCACGCGAGGTCGGTGCCGTCTTCTTCTTCGACCAGCGCGCGGAAAGGCTCGCTCTCCTCGCTCTCGAGCCAGGCGCGGGCATGCTCGAGCAGCATGGCCGGCGACTCCTCCGCCTCTTCCGGTGAGCCGAACGGTCCGATGACGTCCTCCGAGGGACGCTCGTCCGCGCGCACCACCGACTGCGAAGTCAGGTTGTACCAGTAGTAGCTCTGTGTTCCGGTCATCGCTCGTGTTCCCCTCGTCTTCCCGATCGATTCTATTCGGGGCGATCCGAACCCGCCCCTGCACAGAGAGGTCGTGGGGTCGATCTTCCGATCAACCCCACGACCTCTGTGCGCGATGGTTCAGGCGCCGCCGGCCATGCTCGAGTCGGTGTCGCGGATCTGGTCCGCCATCCGGTCGAGGGCCTGGGCCATGTCGTTCACGGCCTCGGCTGCGTCGTCGAGCGACGTCGTGAGCTCCTCGTACGCCGTGGCGTAGGCGTCGGACGCGTTCTCGGTCTTGAAGCCGTCCTGCACGAGGTCGTCGATGACGCCCTGCAGCTCCTTGAGCGTGTCGGTGACAGAGCTGCGTCCGTCACGAAGTCGCGCCGCGGCGCTTTCCATCTCGCTGTACGTTGCGCCAAAATCATGGGCCATGAGAACCGCCTCCAGTATCTTCTCGTTCAGGCCGCTCGGCCTCTTACGTCGAGGTTAGCCAACGATCCCCGATAGACAAATGGGGAGCGGTGCCCATGAGCTCGAATCGCTACCCCCGGGTCGCCGGGGCGTCGGGGACGAACGGGATCTGCATGGTCACCGTGCGGCCCGCCTGCACGAAGATCCCTCGACCGACCGGGAAGTCGGTGCGCTTGACGCGACCGAACGGAGCCTTGAAGATCGCGTCGCCGTCGTAGGTGTCAGGCTTGAGCACGATGCCCTGACGACCGGTCTTCCATTCGCCGAGCACGCCGATGCTGCCGCTGGCGCGGCTGATCTCGGCATCGGCGATCAGCATGTGGTCGCTGTTGTTCATCGCCTGCAGGAGCGCGCGCATCGGACGGTCCGCGGGGCCGTCCGCGAGGTGCGGGATGTCCTCGATGACGATCAGGATGCGGCCGCCGGAGATGTCGCTGACGACCAGCTCCGCGAGCTCCGTCGCGAGATCCTTCTCCTCCTCCGGCCGGACGGCGCTCTTCACCCACGGACGGAAGTCCTTGAGCTCGGAACGGCGCGTGCCGAAGTGGTACATCCGGATGCTCGGGTCGAACCGCTCCATCGCGACGACGAGCGCTTTCAGCGTGTTCGTCTTGCCGGATGCCGGGGGGCCGGAGATCACGAACGACCCGATCGGCTCGAAGCCGTGCGCGGACAGCGTGTCGTCCGCGACGCCGAACACCGGCATCCCGTCCATCTTCGTGGGCATCTCGGACGACAGGACCATCGTCGGCAGCGCCCCGATCTCGGGCAGATCCCGCACGCCGCTCTCGCGGAGCTTGTCGGCCAGCACGCCGAGGGCCTTGGTCTGCTCGACCACGTTGAGCGTTCCGCCGAGCGCGGCGATCTGCGCCTCGTGGCCGTCGACGATCGCACGACCCGGCGCCGACTGCTCGTCGAGCACGTCGCGCGGTGCGCCGAGCAGCATGTACTGGCTCGGGTCGCCCATGCGGAGCACGATACGGCGCGAGATGTTCGCGGCGACCGCGCTGGGGACGGCATTCCCGCGGTCGGCGGTGATGACCGTGTGCACGCCCAGCGTGCGGCCCTCACCCAGGATGCGCATGAACATGCGGTAGAACGCGTTGCGGCCTGCCGTGACCTCCCAGTCCTTCTTGAACTCGGGGTAGTTGTCGATCAGGAGCAGGATGCGCGGCATCCGCGGATCCCGCAGCTCCCGGTACTCCTGCACCGACGCCGCACTGGCCGCCGAGAACGCGGCGGCACGACGGTCCATCTCGCCGTCGAGCGTGCGCAGCAGACGCTGGATGCGCTCGACATCGGCGCCGTCGACGACCGAGCCCACGTGCGGAAGGACGTTGAGCGCCCCCAGCGCACCCGAGGCGAAGTCGAGGCAGTACACCTGCACGCGCCCGAGGTCCGGTCGCATGCCGGCCGCCGTCGCGATCGTCTTGAGCACGGTCGACTTGCCCGATCCGGAGGTGCCGTAGATCACCAGCGAGCCGTCGCGGTCGGGCGCGAACACCGCCGACTGCTGCAGCTGCTTCTCCGGCACGTCGACGAGGGCGAGCGGGATGCGCGTGTCGCCCTCGTTCGGCAGGTCGTGCAGGTCGACGAGAGGCGCCAGGTCGTCGAGCCACGGCCGGCGAGGACGCGGGAGCGCCGCGGTCTCACTGGCTCGGATCAGCGTCGAGACGATGCGCTTCTGGTCGTTGGGACCGAGGTCGGCCTCGTGCGCGTCGGAGTCGGCGGGCAGATCCGGCTCCCACTCCGCCGCGGAGCCGAAGCGCAGCGGTGCCACGCGCACCTCGGCGGCCGCTCCGTCTTCGTCCGTGGTCCAGCCGCCGGCATACGCCGACTGGAACGGCACCAGACGGCCGGGACCGGTCTTGGCGATGGCGCGGCCGGGGATCGACGCGGGGAAGGTCGCGGCGACGCCGTCGTCGACGACGTCGCGGGAGTCCGCCTCGTCGGCCATGCGCAGGGCGATGCGCAGGTTGGTGTTCGCGCGCAGGTTGTCCTTGATGACGCCGGCCGGTCGCTGCGTCGCCATGATCAGATGGATGCCGAGCGAACGGCCGCGCTGGGCGATGTCGACGACGCCGTCGACGAACTCCGGCATCTCGGATGCCAGGGCGGCGAACTCGTCGATCACCAGGACGAGAGCCGGCGGAACATCGGGGTCCTGCCGCTTCTCGAGCTCGATCAGGTCTTTCGCCTTCTTGCGGTTGAGCAGGTGCTCGCGGTGCTGCAGCTCGGCTCGGAGGCTGGTCAACGCGCGACGAACCAGGTGCGGGCTCAGGTCGGTCACGAGTCCGACGCAGTGCGGCAGCTCGACGCAGTCGGCGAACGCCGATCCGCCCTTGTAGTCGACGAACAGGAACGTGACGCGGTCCGGGCTGTGCGCGGCCGCCATGCCCAGCACCCAGGCCTGCAGGAACTCGGACTTTCCGGCGCCGGTCGTTCCACCCACGAGCGCGTGGGGTCCCTGCGTGCGCAGATCGAGGGCCATGGCATCGCTGGCGCCCTGTCCGATGATCGCGCGCAGGGTGCTGGCCTTCTTCAGACGCGGCCTCGGGTTCGTGGAGCGGTCCACGATCGTGTTGTTCTGCCGCCAGCGCTCGATCACGACGTGCGGGTCCTCGGCGATCGCCGGGTCGACGAGCTGCAGGAACATCACCGCACCCGGGATGTCGGAAGCGTCGTGCACGGCGGTGCTGGCATCCAGCACGGGTGCCAGGCGTCGCGCGAGCATGTGCATGTAGGCGTTGGACACGCCCTCGACGCGCACGTGCTCGAAGTACTCGCCGTTGCGGACGAGGCCGACCTGCGCGTCCTCCAGCCCTGCGGTCACGTCGATGTAGCTGCGGCACACGGCGGGCAGCGACTCGACCGTGGGCGAGACGAACACCGCGTGCACGCCGTGATCCGCGCCGCGCTCGAGCACGTCGGTGAGGCGTCCGCGATCGACCGGGGCATCGCCGCTCACGAACACGATGACCGAGAGCGGCGGGGTGCCCTGATGGTCGCCCGCCGCGCGCGAGACGTCGGTGCCGTACAGAAGCGGATTCCACTCCTCCTTGAACGGCCCGCGCGGCTCGCCCTCGCGGTCACCGGTCGCCCGCTGCACATACTCCTCGAGGCTGCTCAGCAGCGCGGCGCTCGTCGGGGCGGAATCCGCGAGCGCCATGTCGCGGAACGGACTCTTCTCGCTGGACGTGTGCGGCATCCACTTGAGCCAGTCCAGCTCGGGTGTCCATGCCGAATCGGCGAACGCCACGGCCACCACGTCGTTGGGCGCGTGCAGTCCCAGCAGCTGCACGGCGATGCCGCGCATCGTGTCGGCGACGGGTCCCTGCGGGCCGGCGATGCCGATGGATCCCGCGACCGCCAGCTTCTCGAACACCGGCACGTCGTCGACGAACTCGTAGCGCTCGCGCAGCCGGTCGACACGATCGATGAACTCGGGCAGACCGTCGGGCACCTCGGCGTCGTCGATCTTGTTCCGCGCCGGGAGCCGACAGCTGCCGAGCCGCAGGCCGAGGAAGTTCCAGTGCTCCGGCCGCCGCGTCCACAGCATGGGGCCGAGCCGCATCGCGTGGTCGTAGATCTCGGCGACGGGCGGCGCCTCCGCGTTGCGGGCGCGCTCCTCTTCGGGCTTCCCCTTGAAGAAGTCCTCTTCGAGCTGCTCGTACTGCCGCTCGAAGAGCAGCACCTCGTGCCCCTCGCTCTTCTTGCTCTGCGCCGCCTGGTTGATGATGTTGCCGAACGCCATCAGCGGGGTCATCACGATCATCAGGAGAGATCGGGGATTGCCGTTCATGGCGTACAGCGCCATGCCCATCAGGATCGGAGCGACCATGATCGGCCACGGGAACATCTTGCCGATCTTCTCCGTGGGCAGCCGCGGCACCTTGAAGAGCGTCCCGGGGAAGCGCACCTCGACGCGAGGACTGCGGTTGAAGAGCAGACCACCGCCGCGCTCGATGATCGGCTCCTCGGTCGCCGACCCGTCGAAGGAGCGCGCGAGACGCAGGACGAGGGTGGTGCCGCCGATGATGAACGGCTCGCCCTCCTCGATCCGCACGCGCTGCACGGCGACGCCGTCGACGAGCACGCCGTTGGCGGAGTTCAGGTCGACGACCTCGATGTGCGTGCCGACCTCGAGCCGCGCGTGGCGCTTCGAGACCATCGGATCCGCCAGGACGACGTCGTTGCCGGCCTCGCGGCCGAGGAACACGTGCCCCGACGAGATCGGGAACTCCTGACCGGCCAGCGTCCCGGATGTCGCGAGAAGCACGCCGGCGACGTCGCGCTGGCCCGCGAAGGAGTGGTCCGGACCGTAGTTGATGATGGATGCCGCGAACCCGGAGCCGATGGGCGCCTCGCCGATCGGGACCTCGGGCTGCAGGGGAACGAGCCGTTCGCCGTTCGGCGGCGCGACGGCGAGCGTGAGCACATCGCCCTCGGCGACCGGGATCGATCGCGTCGGGTCGGCCGTCGCGACGTGGCGCGCCACGTCGCCGGCGGTGGCGGTCGAGTCCGTCGTGATCACGATGTCGACGGGCTCGCCCTCCTGACGGTGCAGGGTCAGCTTCAGCCTCATGCGTGTCTCCCCATGCCGCTGGGCTCGCCAGCGACCCTCATCATTCGTTCACGTTCCATCACGCGCGGACCACCGCGGCCACGCGATCGCCGAGGCGGATCATGTCGCCGTCGACGGTCTGCACGGGCGTGCCCGCCGCGACGCCGTACTCGGTGCCGCCGCGGATCAGTCCCGAGCCGTTGGTCGAGCGGCAGTCGACGATCTCGAGGCCGCCGTCGACAGGGCGCACCAGCATGTGCGTCTTGGACAGCGAGCGACTGTCGTCGACCAGAGCGATCGGGCGCGCGCCGGGATGCTCCGCCGCATCCGGGTTGCGTCCGAGGAGCACGGGTTCCGCGATCAGGATGCTCTCGCCCGTGTCGAACCGCAGTCCGTAACGGACGGCAGGCTCCGGTGCGGCCGGTGCGGCCGGGGCCACGGGCGCTGCGACGGGTGCGGCCGGCGGCGCGGGAGGTGCGGCGACCGGGTCGGGGCCGGCGGCGGGTGCGGGGCTCGGCACCGGCTGCGGCGCGGGAGACGGAGCGGCGGTCGGCGCGGACGGCGGGGCCGGCGCAGGCTCGGATGCGGAAGCCGACGCGGGAGCCGGCGGTGCCGCAGGCTGAGGGGCCGGCGCAGCGCTGGAGAGGTCTGCTCGTACGACCCGGTCGCCGTCGGCGATCCGATACCCGCCGAGCACCGGCTTTCCGGCCTCGCCCGGGCCGACGTCGACGGTCGGGGCAGCGAGGGGAAGACCGACCGACGGGCGCTCGTGCGCCTGATACGGGCGCGCGACGCCGAGCACCCCCGCGCTGACGCGACTGCCCGGCCGGTAGGAGGGCTGAGCCGCGGGGTCGATCGGCGTGGCCAGCGACGGCAGGGCGGAGCGCTCCGGCGTCGGCTCGGCCTTCACGACCTTGCGGGCGACGCGCATCCGCTTCTCGTCGAAGGGGTTGAGTCCCTTGCGCACGTCGATGAGCCAGATCTTCGAGGCCTTGTCGTGCAGTCCGCGACCGCGTCCCTCGGGGTCGAACGTCGGCGAGATGAGGATGAGCGCGGGGCCGACGAGCGGCACGACGCCCGCGGCGAAGACGATGAGGAAGCGCAGCAGGACGGCGCCGACTCGCGGACGCTCCAGGGTCACCACGTTCACGCTGCGCAGTCCCGTGAGCCCCTTGCCGATCGTCCGGCCTTTGAGTCCGTGCAGGAAGAGCTGGACGATGAGGAAGATCAGGCTGAGCAGCGTCGACACCGACGCCGCGACGACGGCCAGGACGAAGTCCGGGTGGTTGACGAATCCGTACGACGAGATCGCCCCGCTCGCGAGCTTGAGCAGCAGCGGGATCGCCCCGATCCAGAGGGGCAGCTGCAGCAGCATCCAGATCGCGACGTCGATCGCCGCGGCGAGCGCGCGCCGTCCGAAGGGAGCGCGCAGGAGGCCGAGCGCCGCGGCGTACGCGGGGTCGGGGCGCCCCTGAGCATCGACCCCCTCGATCGTCTGCTGCTGCTCGTCGATTTCCCAGATCATGTCAGTCGACGCACCCCCGCGCCGGCTCAGAAACGCGTCCGTCGTCGCGGCGCAGCATGACATCGATGCAGACCGTGCCCGCGGTCGCCGGCACCTGCGCGGCGGGCGCCTCGGACTGCTGGGGGTCGACCTGACCGGAGACGTCGACGACGCTCCAGATGAAGGTGTCGCCCTCCTGCGGGTCCTTGTTGACCCACGTGAAGGCGATCAGATCGCCCTGGCGCGTGCCGCTCAGCTCCGCGACCTTGGGGACGAAGTCCGAGACGACATCCTGGGGCTCGGTCGTCTCGGTCGTCTCCACCGGGGTCTCGATGCCCGCGACCAGCACGTTCAGACCGACGATCGTCCCCACGACGACCACCACGGCGGCGACGGCCGCGAGAGTGATCCACAGACCGCGTCGACTGCGGGGAGCCGTCGGGACCGAAGCGTCGCCGACGGGTGCGGCAGGCGCGACAGGGGATGCGGCGGGCACAGCGGCCTGCGGCGCGACCACCATCGGCGGCCGAACGATGGTCCGGTCGTCGGGCGCGGGCGGCGCGCTCGGAGTCGGCACGCGCATCTGCGTCGCCTCGTCGACGGCGTCCACGCGCGGCGGCGAGTCGAAGCGCGGCACATCGGGGAGCGGCGGCAGGGCGCTCTTGGGCTGGGTGGTCGCAGAGGGACGAGTGAAGGCCGCGACATCCGGATCGATGCTGACGATCTCCCGCACACGGGTGAGGCCGTCGCCGTCGTCGTCCAGGTCCTCCGCGGTCGGGTGGTCGTCGACGATGTCGATCGGCGTCACCGAGTGCGAGAGCTCGATCTGCACCTTCTGCAGCGCACGCGCGAACGCGACGGCGCTCGGGTAGCGGTCGTCCGGGTTCTTCGCCATCGCGCGCTCGAGCACGCGCTGCAGGCTCTCCGGTGAGTCGGGACGGCCCAGCGACGTGAGGGCCGCGCGCTCGATCCTCTCGATGAGGTCGGCGCTGGAGTTGCGCTCCCCCGGCCGTTCGAAGGGAGAGCGCCCGGCGAGCAGCGTGTAGATGGTCGCGCCGAGAGCCCACACGTCCGTGCGGGGACCGCTCTGGGGCGGATCCGCGAACGACTCCGGCGGCGACCAGGGAATGGACATGCCGGAGGCCTCGCCCGTGGCGCCGGTGGTCGACGCGATGCCGAAGTCGGTCAGCGCCGGCCGGTTGTACGCCGTCACCAGGATGTTCGCCGGCTTGATGTCGCGGTGCAGCACGCCGGCGCGGTGAGCGGTCTCCACTGCTCCGGCGACCTGCACGCCGACGCGCAGCGCCTCGGCCACCGAGAACGACTCGCGGCGCGCGCGCAGCTGCAGGTTCGGACGGGGGCAGTACTCCATCACGAGGTAGGGGCGGCCGTCGCCGGCGACGCCCGCCTGATAGATCGTGACGATCGCGGGGTGCGTCGACAGCATCGCCATGACGTTCGCCTCGTCGGCGAACTCCTGTGCGGCGCCGCTGGAGATGCGGTCGGCGAGCAGCACCTTGACCGCGACCTGGCGGCGCGGCATCTCCTGCTCGTACAGGAAGACGTCCGCGAAACCACCCGTGCCGAGGGGCTCGAGATACCGGAATCCGGGGAGCTGCGGAGGAGGAGAGGGAGGACGACTCACGGCAGATCCTCGAAGGCGACCTTCACTCCGTCGCCGAGATCCACCACGTCACCGGACAGCACGAGCGTCTGCTCGCCGGGGTGCAGACGGATCGGGTCGGCGCCCGGTCGCAGCAGGGTCGACCCGTTGGTGGTGTGCAGGTCGATGACCACCACGGTGTCGCCCTCGGGCCTGATCTCGAGGTGGCTGCGCGAGATGTCCTGCTGCGGGCTCTCGACGGCGATCAGATGAGGGAGGTTGGCTCCACTGGCCCGGGTCGAACGCGGACGACGACCGATGATGACCGTGCGGTCGAGCGCGACGACCTGACCGGTGGACACACGGATGCGACCGGTCGCGCCGATCGCCCCGGTCGCCACCGGGATCACGGCCGTCGGCACGTCATCGCCGGTCGGAGCCTGCTGCCGCATGGCCCTGAGCTCTGCCGCCGAGATGGTCGCACCGTCGTGGTCGCCCTGGGCCGGAGCCGGAACCGCCGGTGCCGCGGATGCCGCACCGGCCGTCGGCACGGAATGCACCGTGGCACCCCAGAGCTGGTCGAAGTCCTCGGTGGAGGGAGCGAGGGTGACCTCCGTCGGCACGATCGTGGCGCCGTCGACCGCCTCCGCAGCCTCCGGCTCGGGGGCCGCCTCGACGGCAGCCTCCTCGACGGCGTCGTCGACGATCTGCTCGTCGACGTCGTCGGTGGCCGGCTCGACAGTCGGCTCGATGACCGGCTCGGCATCCGCCTCGGCCTCGGCCGGTGCCGGCGGAACATCGGCCGCCAGAGGCTCGGCGTCGACCGGAGCGGACGTGGGGATGTCATCCGACGCGGAATCCACGGATGCCGCCGACGTCGCGGCCGTCCCGAAGTTCGCGATCGAGGGTCCTGGTGTGCCGGTCAAGGCGGCAGCGGACGCGCCGGCCTCCTCGATCTCGATGACCGGGACCGGTCCGAGCACGTCGACGAGGGGACGGTCGTCGCCGGGCTCGAGCTCCGCGCTCACCGCCGCAGCGCGCACGACGCCGCTCTGCACGGGAAGGGCGGCCTCGCTCTCCACGGCCTCGACCGTGACCTCGACGCGCGAGGCCCCGCCCACGAACCGCTCGCTCCACGTCGTGACCTCGGCGCCGGAGAAGTCGTACGACTCCGTGCGGGAGCTCACGCGCGCGCTGACCCCGCCGCGCAGCGCGATGCGGATGTCGGTCCCTTCGACCACGGCGGCCACGAACGGAGGCAGCGAGGAGAAGTCCCCGCCGGCGCGCGCGGTGAGCACGTCGACGACGGTCGCGAGCGTCTTGCTCTCCGGCATCCGCTCCCACAGCCGCGCCACGACGTCTCCTGGCACATCCGGCGGCAGCGCCACGAGCGCGCCCGGCATCACGATGACGTACCACTGTCCCGGTCGGTAGATCGTCTGCATCAGCGAACCCCTCCTGCTGCGGCCTCGCGCGGACGCGTGTCCATGTCGATGTCCGAGTCGGTCTCCAGGAGCGTCCCCGGTCGCGAAGCGACCGAGACGGCATCCACGACGACCACGGTGATGTTGTCCCTGCCACCCGCCGTGACGGCGTCGTCGACGAGCATGTCGGCCGCCTTCTGCGGGTCGGGCGTGCCCTGCAGCACCTCGCGGATCCGCGCGTCCGAGACCTCGGACGTCAGGCCGTCGGAGCACACCATGATCCGGTCGCCGAGCTCTGCCGGGAACAGCCAGTAGTCCGCGTCGCCCGTGCTGCTGGCGCCGATCGCCCGGGTGATGATGTTGCGCCGTCGATCGGTCGCCGCATCCTCGACGGTGATCTCGCCGGCTTCGATCAGCTCCTGCACGACCGAGTGGTCGACGCTGATCTGCTCGAGCTCCCCGTCGGCCAGCCGATACGTGCGCGAATCGCCGATGTTGACGGCCAGCCAATAGCCCATGCCGTCGACCGAGGCGATGACGACACCGCTCAGGGTCGTGCCGGCGCGGCCGTTGCCCGAGGTGGACAGCTCCTCGACGCTCGCCCTGGCGCGTGACAACGCGAGCCGCACGTCGTCGAGCTCGAGCGACGCGCGCCCGACGGAGCCGGAGAACTCGGCGATGACCGCCGCGCTCGCCCGCTCCCCCGCCTCGTGACCGCCCATGCCGTCCGCGACCACGAACACCGGAGCGCTCGCGAGGTGCGCGTCCTCGTTCAGCGCGCGACGGAGACCGGGGTGCGTGGCCGACCCCGTCGAGACGATGAGTGCGGGCCTCACGCGTAGCCCCCGATCGTGACGATGCGGTCGCCGATCTCGATGGCGTCTCCGAGCCTCACCGGGACGCGCTGTCCGGCGGGGCAGGCGATGCGCTGTCCCTCGCGGACGAGGGTCATGCCGTTGGTGGAGTGGCGATCCAGCACCCATCCGCCGGACGACTCCGCCGCCGCCTCGAAGTGCGTCTTGGAGAGCGAGAGGGTCTCGTCGCGCACCGGGACGACGACAGCGCCATCCTCGGCAGCGGGGTTGCGGCCGAAGATCGTGCGCCGCGACACCGCGACGCGGGTCCCGTCGTCCCAGGTGAACACGAGACGGTGTCCGGGGATGCTGATCCGCGTGTCCTCGATGTCCTCGGGCTCGGCTGCGGCGGGCGCCGCCGCGGGAGCGGGCGCGGGCACGGCTTCCGGCAAGGGCGGGACGACGGGCACCGGCGGGGCGGGCGCAGCCTCCGGCACGGGCGGAGCACTCGGCGCGGAAGGTGCGACGGGCCGCGCGGCGGGGTACCCCTGCACGGTCGCGTCGAGCTCCGACCCGGCATCCGTCGGCGGCGCCGGCGTCACGCGGGGCGGCGGCGCATCCTGGGTGATGCCGGGGACGAAGGCGATGAGCGAGCCGTCGTCGTTCGCCGGAGCCGCGGGGCGCGACACGGATGCGGGGATCACGGGCTGCGCGGGGAACACCGGCGCCGCGGGCACGGACGGGGCGACCGCCGGCTGCGCGGGAGCGGGCGGCACGGGCTGCGCCGTCGGATGCGGGATGCCGGGGATCGCGGGAGCGACGGGGCGTGCCTGCTCCGCCGCGAGTCCGGGTACGACGGCCGCGGGGACGCCCGACGTCGGGACGGCAGGAGCCGTCACCCGCGCATCGAGCATCAGCGAGCCGGCGACCTTGTCGTGCCACCCCTGGAAGCGGCCCGATCCGTCGAACAGCGGCGTGAAGTAGCCCACCACGATCGATCCGGCGAGTCCGAAGATGACATTGCGCAGCAGCGTGCGACCGAAGCCCAGCGGTCCCTGATCCTTGGCGGAGACGAGGCGTAGACCCTGCGCGCGCATGCCGATCGAGCCCTTGCCCGTCTGCATGAGCGTGTAGACGACGAACCAGCCGAGCAGCAGGAGAGAGACGATCGGTCCGCCGATGAGCAGCGTGGTCAGCATCCCCTCGAGGCCGCCCGCGAGAGTGGCGGTGATGAGCAGCGCGCCGCCGAGGACGACGGAGAGGCCGGCCGCGATCAGCGCGTCGATGAGGTAGCCGATCGCGCGACGGGAGATCGGCGCGATCTGTGCGAACGCGGGCTGCGTCATGGTGTCTCGCTCTCGGGTGCGACGGGCGTGCTGGTGCTGCTGCTCTCGATCGTGCCAGGTTCGCGCCGCACGCGCGCGGTCGCCGCTTCTCGGAGTCCCTGGAGACCCGTCGAGATGGCGGTGCCGCCCATCAGCGATCGGAGGCTCAGTCGCGCCTTCGTGCGCTTCCAGAATCCGGCATCCTCCCCCAGGCCGCCGACGATCGTGTCGACCTCGCTCCAGAACGCCTCGACATCCTCGGGCGACGGGTCGGTGGGTCCGAAGACGTCCGCGTCGGCGCGGTGCGCGAGGTCCGTGACACGGGGCACGGCGAGCGTCGCCACCACGGCTGCGGCCTCCTCGGGTCGCGTTCCTCCCGGCGTCAGGCGTGCACCATAGTCGACGGCGCGGTCGGTGAGCTCGTCCCACCCGCCGCTGATCCGATCCGCGGTGCGAGCCGCTGCCCGGCGCGAGCGCCGCTTGGCGGCCTTCCACGCCCCGATCACGATGAACGGCGACATCAGCAGCGCGATGATCCCGAGCGAGATTCCGCCGATCAGCAGGATCGCCCCGATGATGCCGGCGAGGTTGAGGTTCTCGTCCTCCGACTCGCGGTCGTCGGGCAGAGTCGGGGGCAGGTCGACGGGCTCCTGCGGAGGAGGCGGCGGCTGCAGCACCTGCGGCTTCGGGTCGACGCGCGGCTTGGTGTTCTGGTCGTTGGGGACCTGGTCCTCAGGGGGCGTCGGGTTGAACGGCAGCCACCCGAACCCCTGGAAGTTCACCTCGACCCAGGCGTGCACGTTGTCGCCCGTGGCGGTGAAGAGGGGGTCGCCGTCCTGCTCCTCGTCGGGGTAATAGCCCATGACGACGCGGACCGGGATGCCGAGCTCACCGGCGAGGAGCGCCATGGCGACGGCGTACTGCTCGTCGTCGCCGATCATCTGATCGCCGCCGATGAGCGTCGTGATGCGCTCGGACGTGTGGCCGGCGCGCGAGAGCACCTCGCCCTCGAGCCCGTGGCTGAAGAATCCGCCCTCGGAGAGGAAGGTCTCGAGCGCACGGACCTTCTCGATGGGCGACTCGGCGCTCGACACGGTCTCCGCGGCGAGCGAGGTGAGCTCCTCCGGCACGTTGCTCTGCTTCGGCAGCGCGACCGTGCCGAACTCGACATCCGCGAGCTGGTCGTCGTCGGGCAGGTCCGGCATGACCGCGTCGACCGAGTACTCGTCGCCCTTGCGCAGCTTCGGGGTGGCGACAGCGGTGCCGGTCGCCGTGTTCACGTAGGTTCCGCGGCGCAGCTCCTCCGCGCGATCTCCCGTGAAGCGGATCTCGGACAGCTCACCGGCCGTCGGCATCCACACCCCGTTGTACTCGTCGACCTCGATGTTGAGCGTGACGGGTACGCCCTCGGCGTCGGGCGACATGCCGGAGCGCAGCGGCGAGAACGCGCTCGAGGAGGTCGGCCCGCCGTCGGTCACGTTGTAGACCATGCCGTCGTACTCGTCCATGACGGCGGTGCGGATCCGCGCGCCCTTGGGCAGCCCCTGCACCGTGAAGAGCGTCTCGTCGACCTCGTCGCGCACGTTCTTGCGGAACGCCTGCAGCGGGCTCGGGTAGTCGCGGATGTTGAACGGCGGGATGATGACGTCGCGGAACACGTGCCGGGGCTCGGTCGGCGCGGCGATCGCGCTGGTCGCGACACCGGCCCCTCCGGCCACGGTCAGGACGGCGACACCCGCGAGCAGGCGCCGCAGGCGCATGTGCGCGGCGCGCGACGGATCGACCTCGCTGACCGAGACGGCCGCGTTCTGCGGCGCCCAGATCTGACGGAGCGCGAGCCAGGCGATACTGACGACGGCGAACACGAGACCCTGCACGATCGGGAACGCGGGCTGCGGGGTGCCGAGCGCGATCACGAGCATCAGCGCCGCACCGGCGGGCAGCAGCGCCCAGGCCACCTGCGGCAGGCGCAGGGCGAGGGAGGCGGTGAGCGTCGTGACGACGAGCGCCAGCAGGAACGGGACGAGCAGGTGCCCGTCGGCCGCGGCGACGGGGGCCACGGTGGTGAGCAGCTGCTTCCACGCGGTGACCGTTCCCACGGCGAGGCGCTGCAGCGTGTCGAGCGTCGGGATGAAGCCGAAGATCGCGGTGTGCGGAAGGGCGAATGCGCCGCCGAAGACGAAGTAGGCGGCCACGGTGAGACCGGTGATGATGAGGATGCCCCAGCGGCGCCACGCCGCGACGCCCGCGACGGCGAGGCCGACGACGATGCCGCCGACGACCGCGGGCACGAACGCCGGGCCCGCGAACGTCGGCCAGAAGCCGACGAGCGCGACGGCGACGAGCAGCGCGGTCGCGCCGAGGTCGAGACTCCAGCGGCGCACGGAGATAGCAGCGGGTGCGGGAGCTGGCGCTGTCATGCGAGGACCTTCTGCAGGGCGAGCGGGATCTGGTCGAGCGCGCCGATCGTGACGACGTCGGCGTCGCCGATGCGCCGCAGAGCCGGAGCCTGAGCGGACGTGTCGGCGACCACGGCGAGAGCGCGTGCTCCGAACGGCAGCCGCGAGCAGGCGAGGCGCAGGTCGTCGGAGCGCACCTTCGAGCCGCACACCAGCACGACGACGCTCGCCAGGGGCATGGTGGCGGAGAGGACGCCGGCGAGTTCGGCGATGCCGCCGTCGCGGGGCTTGCTGTTCTCGACCGCCGACAGCGAGTCGAGCAGCTGCTTGCCGGTGCCGGCGGGCAGCTCGCGTCCCTGCACACGCATGTCCACGCGCTGCGAGTCGCGGAGCGCACGGAGGCCGATGGACCCCGCCGCCGAGATCGCGAGCTCGAAGTCGTCGGCCGTGGCGTAGTCGCCGCTGGAGCTGGACAGCCCGATCACGAAGTGCGAGCGGCGGGTCTCCTCGTACTGGCGGACCATCATGGTCCCGGTGCGCGCCGTGGACTTCCAGTGCACGTGCCGCAGGTCATCACCGGGCTGGTACTCGAGGAGAGCGTGGAACGACACGTCGTCGCGGGAGAGGTCGGCGGCGGGCATCCCCTCGAGGTCGCGCAGGTAGCCGAGCGACTGCCCGTCGAACAGCACGGTGCGCGGATGCACGAAGAGGTCGACCGGCTCGTCGCGCCGGTGCGCCCGCTCGAACAGGCCGAGCGGATCGCCCCGCACGACGCTCACCGGACCGACCTTGACCACGCCGCGCTTCTGCGTGGGGATCGCGAAGAGCTCCTCCGCCTCCTCGCCGGCGGCGAGACGCTGGATGCCGAACTCACCGCGACCGGAGCCGACCGGGAGCACGATGCGCGAGGGCAGGATCGCGCGGGTGCCGCGGTTCGCCAGCGTCAGCGCGCCGACCGCGCGCTCGCCCACGACCACGCGCGTGCGCGCGAGGTCGAGCGACACGTCGTAGGCGGTGCGGCCGATCAGGAAGAGGGCGCACAGGGCCACGGTGATCGCGATCACGATCGCCGCGACGGTGAACTCCGACCAGCCGGCGATCTGCCCGAGGATCCAGAAGCCGACGGCGAGGCCCATCAGCACCCACGCGAGCGGGCGGATGGCCGAGGCGATGATGCGGAGGCGGGTCAGGACGCGCGCGCCGATGACGGCCGCGACGTCACGCCAGCCGGCGTCGCGGTCCGTCTGCGCCGACGGCGCCGAGAGTGCCTCCGTGGTCATCAGGCCGCCGTTCGCGCCTGGGGTGCCGCGATCCCGTCGAGCACGCGAGCGATCACGGTGTCGCTGCTGGTCCCGGCGAACTCCGCCTCGGCGTCGAGGAGCAGACGGTGCTGCCACGTCGGACGCGCGAGGGCCTTGATGTCGTCGGGCAGGACGAAGTGGCGGCCGTGCGCGGCGGCCCAGACCTTCGCGATGCGGATCATGGCGATCGCGCCGCGCACCGAGACGCCCAGACGGATCGCGGAGTCGTTGCGGGTCGCCTCGGCGAGCTCCGCGACGTACCGGAGCACGGCGGGTTCGACGTGCACGGATGCCGCGAGGTCGGCCATGTCGGCGACCGCGCTCGTCGTGATGATCGCCCCCAGGCCGGCCGACGGGTTGCGGTCGGATGCTCCGGCCAAGATGCTCTCGGTCACCGCGAGGTCGGGGTAGCCGATCGACGTCTTGATGAGGAAGCGGTCGAGCTGCGCCTCGGGGAGCTTGTAGGTTCCGGCCTGTTCGATCGGGTTCTGCGTCGCGATCACGAGGAACGGGCGTCCGGTCTCGTGCGTGACGCCGTCGACCGTGACCCGGGACTCCTCCATGACCTCGAGCAGCGCCGACTGCGTCTTCGGCGACGCGCGGTTGATCTCGTCGGCGAGCACGATCGACGCGAAGATCGGGCCCTTGTGGAACTCGAAGCGGTGCGACTGCTGGTCGTAGATCGTGACACCGGTGACGTCGGACGGCAGCAGATCCGGCGTGAACTGGATGCGCGCGCTCGTGCCCTGCACGGTCGCGGCGAGCGCCTTGGCGAGGCTGGTCTTCCCGGTTCCGGGGGCGTCCTCGAGGAGGACGTGCCCCTCGGCGAGCATCGACGCCAGCACGAGGCCGACGATCTCGCGCTTGCCCTGCACGGCCTTGTCGATGTTGTCCACGAGGCGCGTGAAGGTTCCCTGGAACCAGGCTGCCTGCTCGGGGGTCATGCTCATGCGTTGTCTCTGCTTCCTCTGTGGTGACGATGGGTCGAGCGGGGCACTACCAGGCCCGGTGTTCGTAGTTGGTTCCGCCGATGGTGACCCAGACGTCGGTGCGGCCGCCGTAGCCGTGGAAGCAGCCGAGGTTGAAAGTCCCGTTGGCGGGAACGGATACCGAACTGTAGGAGGAGAAGCTCCCGCTCACTGTGCTGTTGCAGACCACCGTGTAGGTGCCTGCCGGGAAGTCCTTGGTGGTGACCTTGAACTTCGCGCAGGTCCCGTCGTTGCACTGCGCATTGCTGACGGAGTCACCTCGCGTCACCCACGCGCGCGGCGGTGGCGGATCGCTCGTACGCGCCGACGCCGAATTCACAGGAGACCAGGTCCCGTTCGAGTCCTGCGCGCGAACGTCGATGCTGTGGTTCTGCTGGTATCCGTTGCCCACCGTGCGGGAGCCGCTGGCCGCGACGTCCTGCCAGCCGCCGCCGTCGATCCGGATCTGCGTGGTCTGGATCGGACGACCGTTGTACGAGCGGTCGGAGTTCCAGCTGACCTCGACGCTGGTGCCGAGGTTCCTGGCGCTGGCCGCCGGAGCCTGGGGCGGGCCGAACGGGGTCTGCGCGACGCCGTTGGATGCCGCGCCGACGTACTGCTGCCCGTCGACATTCGCGACGCCGCGCACCTGGACCGTGTACGACGTGCCGTTGTTTAGCCCGCCGATCCTGTTGTTGCCCGGCATCCCGGCCCAGCCGCCGCCGTTGAGCTGGTACTGATAGCTCACCTCGGTCGTCTTGGCGCCGTTGCGGTTGCCTGCCGTCCACACCACGTCCACGAATCCGTCGCCTGCGTTGACGGCGCTGATCGACGGGGCGGACGGGGCGATGACACCGCGTCGAGGCGCCGACATCGCGCTCCACTCGCCCCAGCCGGCCTTGTTGTGCCCGCGGATCCGGTAGGTGTAGCCGTTCTCCGAGGTCGGTACCACGACTGCCTGGCTGAATGCTCCCGGGCTAGGGGTCAGCGTCCTCTGCAGACTGGACCCCTCCCACACCTCGAGCTGCAGGGAGTCGATCGCATCGCCGTTCGCCGGAACGTTTCCCCAGTTGACCTGCATCTGCGCCTGGTCGCCCACGGGCTGCAACTCCGCCGTCGTCGGCGCCCCGGCCGCCAGCGGCGGACCTGCGGGCACCTCGGATGCCGACCAGGCGCTCCAGCTGGACGGATCCGGCGCACGGTTGTGGGCCTGCACGCGCACCTGGTAGTTGCCGCCGTTCTCGAGGCCCTCCCAGGTGAGGGAGTTGCCGGTCACCTCTTTCTGGGTGATGCCCGACGGCGGGGCGGGCGAGATCTGCAGCGTGTACCGCTCGACGGGCGATCCCGGGGTCGTCGGAGTCGTCCAGGCGACCTGGAGCGACTTGTCGCCGAACTTCAGGGTCGGCGGGTTGGGCGTGTCCGGGCGCGCATCCGGACGCGCGACGGCCGACGAGCCGGAGGGCTCGGACTCGCCGACGCGGTTCGTCGCGGTGACCTGGAAGACGTACTCGACGTTGTTCGTGAGGCCGTCGAGCGTGCACGTGGTCGACTGGCACTCCTTCGAGTACGAGCCGCCCTGCACCGCCTTCACCGTGTACTTGGTGATCTCGGCACCGTTGTTCGACGGAGCGCCGTACGACACCACCACGGTGCGGTCCTGCACGCTCGTGACCGTCGGCGCGCCCGGCGCATTCGGGACGCCCTGCACCGTGAGCACGACCTGTCCGGTCGCCTGACGGTCGACGTCCTCCGTCGCATCCTGGATCGTGTAGCGCACCACCATGGTGCCGACGAAGTCCTTCGACGGCGTGGCCACGACGTCGTCGCCCTTGATGCTCGCCTGGCCGGAGCCGGTCTCGACGTTCACCGTCAAGAGCTTGAGCGGCGTCTCCGGGAACGGGTTGAAGTCGTTCGCGAGCACCGGCACCGTGACGCTCTTGCCCTGATCGGCTTCTGCGACGGTGTCGGTGTTGGCGGCGGGCATCGCGCGGTTCGACGCTCCGACCTGCACGAGGACGGAGCCCTCGACCGGTTCGGTCTCGCCGTCGCTGACGCGCAGCGTCAGCGTGGTCGCCGCGCCCTTCTTCGCGTTCGAGGATGCCTCGACGAGCAGCTTGTCGCCGTCGATCTTCGCGGTGATCCCCTTGCCCTCGCCGTCGACGAGGGTGTACTTGTGCTTGCCCTTGTCCTCCGGATCCGGGTCGACCGTGAGCGCCGCCAGGTCAAGGACGCTCGCCTTCTCGCCGGGGGCGACGTTCATCTGGCCGCCGACGAACTTCGGCTGCTGGTTGTCGGGCGGCAGCACGTTGATCGGGATGCTGAGCGTCGCCTTGCGACCCTCGGGGTCATCGGGTCCGGTGCCGTCGGTGACCTCGAACGTGAGCGAGTCCTGACCGAAGTATCCGGGAGCCGAGGTGTAGACGAGCGTGCGCTCATCCTTCACGAGGTCGGATCCGTCGGCCTTGAGTGCGCTCACCTTGGCGTGCTCGGTGATGACGACGTCGCCGCCACCGGCCACGGTGACGTACTTCTCGAGGGGCACGTCCTTGGTCTCGCCGCTCTTGACCTCGAGCGGCTTGGTCGAGGTCAGCGTCGGTCGCAGGCCGTCTTCCGATGGGACGAAGATGAACGCCGAGGACTGCAGCTCGTCCTGGTCGGTGAGGGTGTACCGGATCAGCTGCAGCTCGTCGGTGACGGTGACGCGGACCTTGCCGTTCTCCAGCACCGTCGCCCCGGGCCCGACATCGAGGTCGAGGCGCTCGGTCGTGCCGTCGGGGTCCTCGTCGTTGTCGAGGATGTCGAGGTCGGCGGTGAGACCGCCGTCCTCGAGATCGGCGGGACGCAGCCGGTCGTCTCTCGCGACCGGTGCCTGCAGAGGCACGTCCTCATCGACGGTGACCTGCAGCACGGCCGTCGCGGTCGCGCCGCGCGCGTCGCTGACCGTGTACTGCAGGGACGATTCGAGCGCGCGATCGGGCGCCTGCACGAGCACCCGGTCTCCCGAGACGCGGGCCTCGAGCTCGCCGGGGACCTCGAGTCCCTTCTTCACCAGCGAGATCTTGTCGCCCTCGGGATCGGAGTCGTTCAGCATGACGGGCACGGCGATCTCGCGACCGGGACGCACCACGACGGCATCCTTCACCGCGAACGGCGCCTGGTTCACCTGCTCGGCGGGAGCGATGCCCACGCGGATCGTGGCAGTGCCCTCCTTGCCGAGCCGATCGCGCACCCGGTACTTGAAGACGTCGACACCCGTCGCACCGTCGAGCGCCTCGTAGGTGAAGTAGTCCTGCGCGACCTCGGTGATGCGCCCCTTCGTCGGGTTCGAGGCGATGTCCAGGAGCTCGACCGAGTCGCCGTCGGCGTCGATGCCGTCGAGCGGCACCGCGATGTTGGTCTCGGTGCCCGCGAGCGTGCGGGCCACGAGGTCACGCGGTCGCGGCGCCGCGTTCGTCTCCTCGTCGATCGGCAGGATCTGGACGGTCACGTACCCCGCGGCCTTCTGCTGGCGGGAGTCCACGGCCTCGTAGGTCAGGTAGACGGTCTTGGCGACATCGCCGGCCTTGAACCGCACCTCGTCCTGCGAGACGAAGGCCTCGCCGTCCTCGGGGTCGACGAAGGGCTCGATGAGATCGGGGGCCAGATGCAGGGCGTCGTCGCTCGGATGCGTGTCGTTGTCGAGCACCGGGATGGTCACCACGTCGCCGGCGCGGACGTAGACCGAGTCGGGGTTGGCGACCGGCTGCAGGATCTCCTCGGGGGCCGGGATCGGCACCACGACGACCTCGCCCTCGGCGGACTGCTCGCCGTTGGAGATCCGGTACTTGATGCGGACCTGCTCGTCGAGGGTGCCCTGGTCGGTGATGCGGAGCGTCTCGTGATTGAGCACCGACACCGAGACGCCGGTGCCGGGTTCGATAGACACGGATTGCACGACGAGGATGCCGCCGGACGGATCGGTGTCGTTGTCGAGCACGCCGATGAGCACGTCGCCGCCGGTGGGGAGCAGCGCCACGTCGCGCACGGCGACGGGCGGCAGAGTCACCTCGGCGGCTTCGGTCACGTCGATGCGGACGAGTCCCTCGCCGTTCTCCGGGCCGGCGGTCGCGAGGTACTGCACGTAGTAGACGCCAACCGCCGGAGCGGTGAAGCTGAAGGTGTTGTTGGTGATGTCGGGCAGCACGGTCGCACCCGGGACCTCGTCGACGCGGCCGAGACGCAGGCGCTCGCGACCGGAGCTGGTGTCGTTCGCGAGAGGGGCGACCGTGATCTGCTCGCCGACGCGGGTGACCACGTGGTCGGCGTTCGTCTTCGGCTTGGTGGTGCCCTGCGGTCGCACATCGAGGGTGACCGTGGCCGTGGTGTACTCGCCCAAGCCGTCGGCGACCGTGACCTGGATGTCCTTGCGACCCTGCAGGCTCGCCGTCGCCTTGTAGGTCAGTTGGCCGTCGGTGCTGAAGTCGACCTCGTCGCCGGGGGCAGGGACCACGTCCTTGAGGTAGATGTCGTCACCGTCGGGGTCGATCCAGTCCGGAAGGATGTTGTACGACACCGTGCCGCCGGTCTCGACCGTGAGCGAGGTCTTGCGCTTGGGCGCCGGCGCCGAGTTCGTGCCCTCGTCGTGCACCGCCAGGGTGACCGTCGCGGTGTCCTTGCCACCGCGACCGTCGTCGACCTCGTACTGGAAGGTGGCCGTGCCCGAGGCGTCCTCCGCGACGGCGATCTGCAGCGAGGCGCCGTTGTAGATCGGCTGGACCGTGCCGATCGACGGCTGCTCCTGCGCCATCGCGGCGACGAGGACGTCGCCGTCGGGGTCGTTGTCGTTGTCGATCACGGGCAGCAGCGCCGAGGCGCCCGGTCGCACGCCGAAGGAGTCGTCCTCGGCGATCGGCGGGGTGTTGATCTCGCTGCGCTCCGGGAGGGTGGTCTCGACCGTCTCCTCGGTCGAGTCCTCCTCGTTCTCGGTCTCGCCCTCCGGCGGGGTGAGGTCGTTCCAGTTGTCGACGCGCTGCAGGCTCTCGTCGGCCAGCCAGGCCGCGCCGCCCACAGCGTCGTTCAGGATGATCACGTCGCGGTTCACGCGGAAGACGAGGCTGTTCGACTCCTGCGCCTCCTCGATCGTGGCGGAGACGTCGTTCGCCGATCCGGCGCACTCCCGCACGAAGGCGCCGGTGCCGCCCCAGGCGCCGTAGGTGCAGCCGTTCAGCCACACCGGTTCCGCCGGCGAGCCCTTGCCCCCGGCATCCGTCGTCGTCGCCTCGGAGCCGTCGAGCGGAACACGAACCAGGGCGGATGCCGTCGCGACCGCGACCGCATCCGTCTCGGCCGATGCCTGCTGGAGCGCGGCTCCTTCGGCATCGGGGATCTCGGTGCGGAATCCGCCGGGCGTCATCACCGCGCCGGACGCCGACTCCAGGACGACCGGGGTGCGACCGACGGCGGTGATGGTCACCGGCTTCGACGCGTCGAGCTCGCCGACCGACGCCGTGGACGGCTCGAGCGGCTCGCCCTCGTTGTCGACGGGGACGGTGACGACCTCGCCCTTCGCGCTCGACAGCCCGAAGACCGTGCCGTCCTCGGCGACGACGACATCCGCGCCCTCGCCGAGCTCGGCGACGGGGTCGGCGGCCTCGATCTCGAACGAGGCGATGCCCTTGACCGGCACGACCCACAGGTTGCCGGACTTCGTGTCGAGGATGGCGGCCGTCTGAAGGCCCATGGCCACCTTGGCCGAGCTCGGGATGCCGGCGGAGTCGCCCAGCGAGACACGAGCGGGATCGACGGCCGTGACCGTCGAGCTTCCCTCGTCGACCACGAGCACGTTCGCCGCGTCCTGGACGATGTCGTAGTCCTCGCCTGCCGTGCGCAGACCACCGTCGAGAACGGTCGACTCGTGGTTGAAATGCCCGACGAGCAGGCTCGAGGTCTTGGTGATCCAGACGCCGCCGTCGTTCAGATCGACCTTGGTGGTCGGGAAGCCCTCATAGGTGAGCGCCATCGTCGTGATGGCGACGATGCCCACGGTGACACCGGCGGCAGACGCCAGCATCTTCGGCCGCGCCCGCATCCACGACAACGCCTTCATACCCGGTTCCCCCCAGGGTCGACACACTTCGACTCTTCCGTGCAGGGCGCGAAGGCCCTGCAACACACCCGTTCATCCTAACCGCGTACCGAAATATCGTTGATGGGCTGATCTGCCCATCCCCGCAGGCGTCAGGCGCGCCAGCATCCCGCCAGATGATCGTCGACCATGCCGGCCGACTGCATGAGCGCGTACATGGTCGTGGGCCCGACGAATCGGAACCCACGACGGCGAAGCTCCTTGCTCAAAGCGGTCGAGGCCGGGGTGACGGCGGGGACGTCGGCCATGGTCGCCGGACGGATGCCGGACGCGGGTGGCGCGAACGACCACATCAGCTCGTCGAGCTCGCCATCGGCCATCGTGCGTACGAGCTGCGCGTTGCCGATCGTGGCCTCGATCTTCGCGCGGTTGCGGATGATCCCGGCATCCGCCATCAGACGCTCCACGTCGGATTCGTCGAACTCCGCGACGACCTCGGGCTCGAAGCCGGCGAACACCTCGCGGAACCGCGGGCGCTTGCGCAGGATCGTGATCCACGAGAGGCCGGCCTGGAACCCCTCCAGCGCCATCTTCTCGAACAGGGCGCGATCGCCGTGCAGTGCGGAGCCCCATTCCTCGTCGTGATAGCGCCGGTACTCGACGTCGTCGCCGACCCATGCGCACCGGGCGCGGGCATCGGGGCCTGTGATCAGCGAGGTCATGCGTCGAGGCTATCCGCGACGACCGACATCACTCGCTGAACGTCGCGGCGTCGATGACGAACCGGTACCGCACGTCCGAGGCCAGCACCCGCTCGTAGGCCGCGTTGATCTCGGATGCCGGGATCACCTCGATCTCGGCGGCGATGCCGTGCTCGGCGCAGAAGTCCAGCATCTCCTGCGTCTCGGCGATGCCGCCGATGTTCGAGCCGGCCAGCGAGCGGCGCCCGCCGATGAGCGACATGACCTGGACGGGGAGCGGTTCGGCCGGAGCGCCGACGCACACCATGGTGCCGCCGACGTCGAGCAGGCTGAGGTACGAGCGCGTGTCGATCACGGCGCTCACGGTGTTGAGGATCACGTCGAACGAGCTGCGGAGCTCGCGGAAGGTCCCGCGATCGCTCGTCGCGCGGTAGTCGTCGGCGCCGAGGCGGAGCCCGTCGTCCTTCTTGCTCAGCGTCTGCGAGAGCACCGTCACCTCGGCGCCGAGCGCGTGCGCGATCTGCACACCCATGTGGCCGAGTCCGCCGAGTCCGACGACCGCGACGCGGGTGCCGGGACCGACGTTCCAGTGCTTCAGCGGCGAGTACGTCGTGATGCCGGCGCACAGCAGGGGTGCTGCCACGTCGAGCGCCAGCCCGTCGGGGATGCGGAGCACGAACGACTCCGTCACGACGACCTGCTCGGAGTAGCCGCCCTGGGTGACGGTGCCGTCGCGGTCGGTCGCGCCGTAGGTGAAGATCGCGCCCTCGGTGCAGAACTGCTCGTCGCCGCGCAGGCAGTTGCGGCATTCGCCGCAGGAGTTCACGAGGCAGCCGACGCCGACGCGGTCGCCCACGGCATGCTTCGTCACCTCGGCGCCGACGGCCGCGACGGTGCCCGTGATCTCGTGCCCGGGAGCGAGCGGATACTGCTGCGGACCCCAATCCCCCTGCACCGTGTGGATGTCGGAGTGGCAGATGCCGGCGAAGGCGATGTCGATGAGCACGTCGAGCGGGCCGAGCTCGCGGCGCTCGATGACGGTCTTCTCGAGCGGTGCGGCTTCGCTGGGGGCGGCGTAGGCGTGGACGCGGGTCATGCGGGCTCCTCGGGTGTGCGGTCTTTCGAGACTACCGACCGCACGCGGAGTCGATACGGTGGACGGAGACTCCGGAGGGGGAAGTCATCATGCGCGGTTCCCGCACGCTCGCTCGCCTGATCACCATCGTCATCGCGGTGATCGTCACACCTGTCGCCGTGGGGCTGCTCTCCAGCGGCGGCACGTCGTGGCTCATGACCTACTTCCAGTACGGGGGCGCCCGCGACGGCTTCGGCCCGCTGGTGATGCCGACGCTCCTTCAGGCGCTCGGCATCCTGCTCCTGCTCCTCGTGGTGCTGACCGGCATCTGGAGCTCGGCGGGCCTGATCGCGGTGGGGGTGCTGGCGGTCGTGCCGCTCCTGCTCGCGCTCCTGCCGGCGCTGCTGCTGCAGTCGTACCGGGTGCTGGGGTCGGTCCTCCCGCGCGAATGGCTCGACGGCCTCACGTACGGCATCCCTCTGGTCCTGTTCCCGGCGCTCGGAGCGATGGGCGTCGTGCTCGCGATCGTGCGCCGCCATCCCGAGCGGACCGCGACCGGCCTGTCGATCATCGGCCTCGTGGCCTCACCGATCCTCCTGGCGGCCGGGATCTTGCTGCTGTCGTGGGGCATCGCTCGCGGTCAGTTCACCGCGCTCCAGCAGTTCCGGTTCGACTTCCTGCCGGATGCCGCCGCAGCCGTCCTGATCGGGACGCTGCTCTCCGTCGCCGGAGTGTTCGCCACCCGCTGGTCGACGTTCGCGCTGGTGCTGCCGGCTGCCATCCTGCTGCTGCTCGGCCTGCTCGTGCTCATCCCTGATGCGGTCTTCATGATGGTCGGCCGGTTGCCCATGGTCGGCCGGACGCTGCCGCAGCTGCTGATCCTCGGAGTGGGGACGGCGATCGCGCTGGTCTATCTCGCCTTCACCGTGGTGCTGCTGCGCGTCCGGAAGCAGGCGATGTCGACGGCGGCGGGAACGGGCGCGTTCCCGGCCGCCGGCTATCCGCCCGTTCCTGCGCCGCCGTACCCATCGCAGTACCCGCCTGCCCCAGGCGCCTGACGCAGGCCGATCAGCGCTGCTTCAGATCACCCAGCGGCTCGCGCTTGACCTTCTTCTCCCGCACGGGCGCCTGACCCGATGCCTCGAGGTCGGCGTAGTAGGCGCGGGCCTCGTCCTGACGCTGCTTCTCGACACCGCTCGCGATGGGGGCGCGGACGTGCTCCGGCTCGTAGCCGAAGGCGTCGACGAGGTCGAGCGCGTAGGGACGCAGTCGCGCGCAGAGGCGGTCGATGTAGCTCGACACCGCGGCAGCACGCTGGGTCGACAGGCGACCGTTGATCAGGTGCCAGGCCAGGTGCTTCTCGATCAGCTGCAGACCGAACAGGTCGCGCAGCCAGGTGAGCACCTTCTTCGTGTCGGCGTCGTCGATCTCGTGCACGGCATCCGTGAAGGCCTCCCACTGCAGCAGCTCGCCGTGCGCACGGGCGGCCTCGATGAGCTCGGCCTGGTTCTCGTTGAAGAGGCGCGCGCCGAGGGCCTTGTCCTTCGCGCCGGGGCGCAGGCGAGCGGCGATGTCGGCGACCATCTGCTGCACGCGGCCGGCGAGCAGATCGTGCTGCTGCTCCTCGCGCAGGCCGCGCTCGACCGAGCGGGACACCTGGCCGAAGTCGGACACGGCCTGACCGAGCTGACGGAGTCCTGCACCGTGGAAGACCTTGCCCGCGGTCATGCCGACGGCGAACTTCGCGAGCGCCGCGGCATCCTTGCCCTTGAACTGGCTCGCGTAGTCGGTCAGCAGGCGCTTGCCGACCAGCTGGAGCAGCACGTTGTTGTCGCCCTCGAAGGTGACGTAGATGTCGAGGTCGGCACGGAGTCCGACGAGCCGGTTCTCGAACATGAACCCGGCACCGCCGCAGGCTTCGCGCGCCTCCTGCAGAGTGTCGAGCGCGTGCCAGGTCGACAGCGGCTTGAGCGCTGCTGCGAGCGTCTCGAGGTCTTCGCGGTCGGCGGGGGTGTCGATACGACCCGAGAAGACGCCGTCGAACTTCTGCAGGAACTCGTCGTGCGCGAAGATCTGCGCGTACGTGGTGGCGAGCCGCGGGAGCAGCCGGCGCTGGTGCTTGCCGTAGTCGAGGAGCACGACCTCCTGACCGTCGGCGCCGTCGAACTGGCGACGTTGGGTCGCGTACGTGATCGCGATCTTCAGCGCCAGGGCGGATGCCCAGCTGGCCGCACCGTCGAGCGAGACGCGTCCCTGCACGAGCGTGCCGAGCATCGTGAAGAAGCGACGGCCGGGGCTGTCGATCGCACTGGAGTAGGTGCCGTCGGCGGCCACGTCGCCGTAGCGGTTCAGCAGGTTCGTGCGGGGGATGCGGACCTGGTCGAACGAGAGCCGACCGTTGTCGATGCCGTTGAGTCCGCCCTTGAGTCCGTCGTCCTCACGGCCGATGCCCGGGAGATCGTTGCCGTCCTCGCCGCGCAGGGGCACGTAGAAGCAGTGCACGCCGTGGTTGACGCCGTTCGTGATCAGCTGCGCGAACACGGTCGCGGCGATGCCGTGCAGTGCGGCGTTGCCGAGGTACTCCTTCGTCGCCGCGCGGAACGGCGTGTGGATGACGAACTCCTCAGTTTCCGGGTCGTAGGTCGCGGTCGTGCCGACGGCCGCGACATCGGAGCCGTGGCCGATCTCGGTCATGGCGAAGGCGCCGGGGATCGACAGGTCCATGACACCGGGGAGCCACTTCTCGTGGTGCTCCGTCGTGCCGAGCTGCAGGATCGCCGATCCGAACAGCCCCCACTGCACGCCCGACTTGATCTGCAGGCTCGGGTCGGCGACCACGAGCTCCTCGAAGCCGGCGATGTTCGCGCCGTTGTTCTCCTCGCCGCCGAGCGACTTCGGGAAGGCACGGTGCACGGCCTTGTTCTCGACCAGCAGGTGCAGCTGGCTCAGCACACGCTCGCGGTGCTCGTCCTTGCCGAGCTCGTCCTTGCGCCAGAACGCGGAGTCCTTGATCATCTCGCGCGCCTCGCGGCGGGTGTCGGCCCAGGTGCCCATCAGCGCGTCGTTGACGGCGGCGACGTCGATCTGCGGGACGGTGAGCGGCTCGATCGACACGTCAGGTGTCGTCGAAGGACGGACGGCGGCGTCGACCATGGCATTCCTCCAGAGAGAAGTAGGGATGCCCCCATGGTAGGTCTGCGACAAATCAAGGCGAAGTCGCCTGTACTGATCCTCTAACGCGTCGCCGGGCCAGGGCCGCCGCGGATTGTCGGCTCCTGACAGGAACCGACAATCCGCGGGAGGTGTCAGAGCGAGAGGCCGTGCCCGAAGCGGAACAGCGGGTCGGCGGTGTCGAACGGCACGTCGGGACGCGACGCCTCGACGGCCGCCATCGAGCGCGGGAGGTCGAACGGCAGCTTCCCCTGCGCGACGACGGCTCCGCTGAGCACGTCGAGGAGCGCCGCACCCGAGGCTCCCCAGTTCACGGTGACCGCAGCCGCGGCATCCGTGATCGGGGTGAGGATCGGCGGGCGGTCGGCGAGCACGTCGACCACCGTCGGCACGGCCGCCGCCACCTCGCGCACGTGCGCGACCACGTCGTCGGCGAAATCGAGCGACCCCGCGTGGAAGAAGTTCTCGAACATCGTCGCCCGCTCCTCGAACGGAGCCTGCAGCCGGATGACGGCGAGATCGGCCTCGTCCGGCGTCGCCACGACCTCCCCGAAGGATGCCGCGACCGCGGCGTCGATCCCCTCGACATAGAGCTTCAGACCGCGGACGAACGGCAGGGCGCCGTCGTTCGTGAGGACCGTGATCGACGCGCGCTGCGCGTTCTCTCCCGCCGCGCGGAAGTCGGCGCGGCCGACGACCTCGTCTGCGGCATCCTCATCGACGAAGGGATCCTCGAAGAGCCCCAGCTCGAACTTCTCCCGCAGGATCCGGCGCGCGGAGACGTCGATGCGCTCCTCGGTGATCTCGCCGTCGGCGATGAGCGCCAGCAGCAGCTCCGGGTCGGCCTCGCCGCCGAACTGGTCGGCACCGGCATCCAGCACCTTCTTCATCCGCTCGCGGGGCGTCAGGTCCTCGACTCCCCAGGCGCGCGCCGGGAACGGCTGGCCGAAGATCTCGGAGTCGTTGATCAGCCCCCAGTCGGTGCACACGAGACCGTCGAAACCGTAGCGCTCGCGCAGGAGGCCGGTGATGACGGACTTGTTGAACCCGAAGCCGACCTCCTCGTACTCGGTGCCGACCGGCATGCCGTAGTACGGCATCATCTGCCGGGTGCCTGCGGCGAGCGCGTCCTCGAACGGCTTGAGGTGCAGCTCGAACTCGCCGCCCGGGTAGACCTGCTCGCGACCGTACGGGAAGTGCGGGTCCTCGCCGTCCTTCTGCGGTCCACCCCCGGGGAAGTGCTTGGTCATCGTCGAGACCGAGCCGGGGCCGAAGGCCACACCCTGGAACCCGCGGATGTAGGCGGCGCCCAGTCGGCCGGAGAGCTCGGCATCCTCGCCGAAGGTCGCCGTCTGCCGCGCCCAGCGCGGCTCGGTCGTGAGGTCGACCTGCGGGTGCAGAGCCACGCGGAGTCCGACCGCGGTGTACTCCTGACGCGCGATGTCGGCGAAGCGCTCGACCAGTTCCTCGTCGCGCGTCGCGGCGAGGCCCAGGGTCTCGGGCCACTGCGAGAACGGACCGGCGAGGATCGACGCACCCGGGTTCTCGCTGAACGAGTGGCGCGGGTCCGTCGACAGGGTGACAGGGATGCCGAGACGCGTGGATGCCGCGAGCCGCTGCAGCGCGTTCTGCCACGCCGCGATCTCCCGGCCCGTGGGAGCGGCGCCGAGCAGGTTGAAGTGCGTCATCCGCTTCGTCTCGAGGAACTCCCTCGCCGACGGCGTCGCGAAGACGGGGTTCGGCTCCTCGAGATCGCCGATCGCGATCATCGTGTGGAAGAAGAGCCCGGCCTTCTCCTCGATCGTCATCGCGTCGAGGAGGAGCTGCACCCGCTCGTCGACCGGTAGGTCGGCGTTCAGCCACGGGCGGGCGGTGGTCGTGGCGGTGGTGTCGGAGATGGTCACTTGACTCCCTTGATGCGGTAGACGAGAACGGCACCGGCGAGCGCGACGAGCGCGCCGAAGAGGTACCAGGTGGTGTAGCCGCCGAGCGGCGTAGCCGCGCCCAGCGCGATGATGCCCGGGGCGATGGCGGGGGCGATCGACTGCGGCAGGGCGTTGGCGATGTTCAGCACGCCGAGGTCCTTCGCCACGTCGTCGGGGTTGGGCAGCACCTCGGTCGCGAGGGCGAGGTCGACCGACAGGAAGGAGCCGGCGCCGAGGCCGATGATCGCCTGCGCCACGATGACGGTCGTGATGTCGGGGGCGACGGCGAGGATCACGAGGCCGACCACCATGATGAGACCCGCGATGGCGACGAACGGGCGACGCTTGCCGATCTTGTCGGAGAGGAATCCGCCCAGCGGCGAGGAGATCGCCATCGCGGCCATCGACGCGAGGTTCGCGGCGAGGATGATACCGACCGCCCCCTGCTCGTCGAGGCCGAACTTGGTCACGAGGTACAGCGGCAGGAAGGTGGCGATGCCCGCGTAGCCGAACATGACGAAGAACTTGGTCAGCCAGGTCCAGCCGAAGTCGGGGTGCTTGCGCGGGTTGAACACGAACGAGCCGAAGAAGGTGCCGATCGTGAACCTCTCGGCGGGCTTCTGGGCGAGACGGCGGTCCTTGAGGAGCAGCACGAAGACGATCACGAGCACGAGAGCGATCGCGCCGGGCACGACGAAGCGCTCGAAGTCGCCGGGGAGGAAGTTCACGAGGAAGCTGCCGGCGAGGATGCCGATGGGCGTGGTGATCCCGATGATGCCGGAGACCTTGCCGCGGCTCGAGACGGGCACCTGGTCGGGCAGTGTCGCGTTCGCCGCTGCGAGCACGGCGTTCATCGACGCCTGCACCAGGCACCAGGCGAGCAGGACGACGAGCACGGAGTCGGCCGCGCCGATCAGCGCGAAGCCGCCGAGGCCGACGATCGCGCC
The DNA here is from genome assembly GCF_040267695.1 of Microbacterium sp. A8/3-1. NCBI lineage: Bacteria > Bacillati > Actinomycetota > Actinomycetes > Micrococcales > Microbacteriaceae > Microbacterium > Microbacterium sp. A8/3-1. The sequence continues at coordinate 2,426,642 of NZ_CP158357.1, forward strand.
GCCGAGGATCCACGGACGACGCATGCCCCACCGCGACGTGGTGCGGTCGGAGAGGCGTCCGACGAGCGGGTTCGCAATGAGGGCGAATGCCGCGCCGACCCCCATGACGAGGCCGAGGCTGCCCTCGGTGTTGGTCGGGTCGATGTGCTGGATCTTGAACGCCATCGACACCATCACCGGGGTGAGCAGGGCGAGATAGACGCCGAAGTTCACGGCGGCGAGGCCCGGCGTGTACCCGCGGGGCGTCCGGGGCGGCGTCGTTCCCGGGGCCTTGAAGCCGGTCGTGCCGACCGCTGCCGCAGTCGCGGCGGATGACAGCTCTGTCATGACAGTCCTTTCGATGCGCCGCACATCTTCGGGCGAGGCGGCTCTGGGACGACCTTACATCAATCTCGACCGATTGGTAAGTGAATGCCGACCGCCTGGTAATGAGACAGGATAGGAGCAGGGAAGAGGATGCGATGACGACGACGGTGCCCCAGGGCTCACGGCACGACCGCGCCGCCGCGACGCGCGGACGGATCGTGTCCGCCGCGCGCGAGCTCTTCGTCAGCCACGGCTATCGCTCCACCTCCCTGCGCGACATCGCCACGGCGGCATCGGTCAGCCATCCGGGCCTGCTCGGCCACTTCGCATCGAAGGACGCCCTGCTCGCCGAGGTGGTCGGCGAGTTCGAAGCGGAGAACGAGGCGGTCTTCAGCGCGGTGGCCGCGGCATCCGAACCCGGCGAGCTGATCTTCGCCCAGCTCGCCGAACGGAATGCGCGGACCGTGGGCTATCTCGAGCTGTTCGCCGCGCTGACCGGGGAGGCATCGTCTCCGGGACACCCCGCGCACGAGCGGATGCGGGAGCGCTACGCGCAGTTGCGCAGCCTGAGCCGCGACGTGCTCGCAGACGCTCAGCACCTCGGCGCGATCGATTCCGAGCGTGACGTCGACGGCGAGATCACACGCCACACCGCCGGCTGGGACGGACTACAGCTGCTCGCCCAGTACCTGCCGGGCGAGGTCGACGTGGTCGAGATGCTGGAAGAGCGCGAGGCGCTGTGGGCACTGCCCGTCGGCTGGCGCGACCCCGACGACGGCGAGCCCGCGACAGAGGCCTCGGGGCCCCTGCCTCCCCCGTTCGGCGACGAGCCGGTCGACGTCGACCCCGGATACGCGGTCGGACGCCGGCGTCGCGCGCAGATCGTCGCTGACGCCATGCGGCTGTTCTCGCGCGACGGCTACGGCGACACGAGCCTGCGCGACATCGCCGAGGCCGTCGGCGTCTCGAAGTCGACCCTGCTGCACCACTACCCCACCAAGGAGCTGCTGCTCAGCGCCGTGCTCGCCGAGCGCGACAGCGCCATCCGCGAGAGGGGCGTCGTGCGCGCATCGGAGCGCGCCGGGGAGCTGCTCCGCGGCATCGCCGACGGCGCACGGGTGAACGCGCTCGAGGAGCCCGGCCTGATCCAGGTGTACGCGGTGCTCTCCTGCGAGGCCGTGCCGGCGTCGCATCCGGCGCACGAGTACTTCACGGACCGCTTCCGGAGTGCGATCGCGTACTTCACCGAGCTCTTCCGCCTCGCCCAGGTCGACGGCGACCTGCCCGAGCACCGCGACCCCGCTCGCGAGGCCATCTGGCTCGTCGCGATGTGGGACGGCCTGCAGTATCAGTGGCTGTACGACCGGGACGCCGTCGACGTCGCCGCGCACCTGCGTGCGCACATCGACGACGTGCTGCCGGTCAGCTGACCAGGCCGGTCAGGCCGCGGCGATGACCGCGAGCACGCCCTCGCCGTAGGCCTCGCGCTTCTTCGCGCCGATGCCGGTGATCCCGTCGAGATCGCCGAGGGATGCCGGGCGATGCTCGGCCAGAGCCCGCAGGGTCGCGTCGCCGAACACGATGTACGCCGGAACACCCTGCTCGCGGGCGGTCTCGGCACGCCAGGCGCGCAGCGCCTCGAACAGCCCGCGGTCCCCGGCATCCAGGGCGTCGGCCGCACTGGCCTTGCGAGCACGGGTCGACGAGGCCGGGCGCCCGATCGTGTCCTTGCGCAGCGGCACGGGCGTCTCGCCGCGCAGCACGGCGGCCGCGGCCTCACCGGGAGCGAGGGTGCCGTAGTCGCCCTGCGCGACGAGGATGCCGCGGGCGAGGAGTTGCCGCACGACGCTGCGCCAGTCCTGGTCGGAGAGATCGGCGCCGATGCCGTAGGTCGCGAGCTTGTCGTGACCCTGCTGACGGATGCGCTCGGTCGAGGCGCCGCGGAGGATGTCGACGAGGTGCCCGGCACCGAACGACTGATTGCGCTCGCGCTTCAGACGCACGATCGTCGAGAGCAGCTTCTGCGCGGGCACGAGGCCGTCGAACGTCTCGGTGTCGTCGAGGCAGGTGTCGCAGTTGCCGCACGGCTGCGAATCCTGACCGAAGTATCCGAGCAGGTTCTGCCGACGGCACTCGACCGTCTCGCACAGGGCGAGCATCGCATCGAGGTGCTGCCCGAGCCGCATCTTGAACGTGCGGTCACCCGGGCTCTGGTCGATCATGCGGCGCTGCTGCACGACGTCGCCGAGGCCGTACGCCATCCAGGCGACCGAGGGCTCGCCGTCGCGACCCGCGCGACCCGTCTCCTGGTAGTAGCCCTCGACCGACTTCGGCAGGTCGATGTGCGCGACGAAGCGCACGTCGGGCTTGTCGATGCCCATGCCGAAAGCGATGGTCGCGACCATGACCACGCCGTCTTCGCGCAGGAAGCGCGACTGGTTCGCCGCGCGCACCTCGGCCGGGAGCCCCGCGTGATACGGCAGGGCGTCGAGACCCTGTGCCGCGAGGTAGGTGGCCGTCTGCTCGACCGACTTGCGGCTGAGCGCGTAGACGATGCCGGCCGGCTGGGCGCCGTCGTCGGTCGCCGGGGTCTGCGACTTGATGAAGGAGACGAGTTGCTTGCGCGGGTCGACCTTGGGCACGATCCGGTACTGGATGTTCGGGCGGTCGAAGCTCGCCACGAAGTGCTTCGCCGTGTCGAGGTGCAGCCGCTCGGTGAGCTCCTTGTGCGTCGCGGCGGTCGCCGTCGCGGTGAGCGCCATGCGGGGCACACCGGGGAACCGCTCGCCGAGGTCGCCCAGCGCGAGGTAGTCGGGACGGAAGTCGTGCCCCCACTGCGACACGCAGTGGGCCTCGTCGATCGCGATGACGCTGAGCGTGCCGCGCTGCAACAGCGCTGTGGTCTGCGCGCTCGACAGGCGCTCAGGGGCGACGTAGATGAGGTCGAGCTCACCGGCGACGTAGGCGCGCTCGACCTCTCGGCGCTCGTCGATCGCCTGTGTCGAGTTCAGGTACGCGGCCTTGACGCCGTTGGCGCGCAGCGCGTCGACCTGGTCGTGCATGAGCGCGATGAGCGGACTGATCACGAGACCAGTGCCCTCGCGCACGAGCGCCGGCACCTGGTAGGTGATGCTCTTGCCGCCGCCGGTGGGCATCAGCACGACCGCGTCGCCCCCGGCGATCACCTGGTCGACGATGGCGGCCTGGTCGCCGCGGAACTCGTCGTAGCCGAAGACGGTGTGCAGCGCCTCGGCTGCGGTGGCGTAGCGGCTCGGCGTGGCCTTTCGGACAGCGCGCCCTTCGACAGGCTCAGGGACCCACGATCTCGATGCGACCTTGGTGACCGGCCCGGGACCCCAGTCGAGCGGCGGTTCGAACCCCGCTCCCTGCGGTTCCCAGTCCATCGGCTCGGGCGGAGTGGACGACTCCCAGCCGTCGTCGTAGGGCTCGTCGGCGTACGGCAGATCCGCGTACGGGTCACGGGGAGTCTGCGGCATCCCTCCAGCGTAACGATCCCCGCCGACGTCGGCGGCGCCCGTCCACAGATACGGGCGTAGGTTGGATGCAGACGCATGAAGGAGCACCCATGACCGACATCACCGTCACCCGCAACGACGAGGAATCGCGCTACGAGATCCGCTCGGGCGACGTGCTCGCCGGTTTCGCCGCGTTCGATCTGCGTCCCGGTTCCATCCGCTTCCTCCATACCGAGATCGACGACGAGTTCCAGGGTCAGGGTCTCGCGGGGAAGCTCGCTGCGGCGGCGCTGACGGATGCCGCGGGTCGCGGCGAGGCGATCGTGCCGCTCTGCCCCTACATCGCGAAGTACCTCGAGACGCATGAGATCGAGGGCGCCGAGATCCGCTGGCCGCGCCCCCGAACGGCCGATTCCGAATGATCGGGCAGCGCCGCATCGTCCTGGAGCCCCGCGAGGTTCCGCTCGGCGGGGTGCGCGGCATGAATGTCCTGCGTGCACTTCCGCATCGCAACCTGCCGACGATCGGCGCCTGGTGCTTCCTCGACCGGTTCGGCCCTGCCGACACGAAGATGCGCGTCGAGCCGCACCCGCACATCGGTCTGCAGACCGTGACCTGGCCGCTCGTCGGCGAGATCCGGCACCGCGACTCCCTCGGCAGCGACGCCGACCTGCGCCGCGGCCAGCTGAACCTGATGACAGCCGGCAACGGCATCTCGCACTCGGAGTACTCGATCGGCGAGAGCCCGATCCCCCTCGACGCGCTGCAGCTCTGGGTCGTGCTGCCGGACTCCGCCCGCCACGGCGCGGGAGGATTCGAGCGGCACACGGAGCTGCCGACGGTGACCCTGACGGCGGATGCCGGAGCCGATGCCACGGCGACGGTCGTGCTCGGCGAGTTCGCGGGTGTCTCATCGCCGGCGACGGTGCACACCCCGATCGTCGGTGCCGAGATCGTGCTCGCGCCGGGCTCCCGCGTGCGGCTGCCGATGGCGTCGGACTGGGAGCATGCACTCATGCTCGTCGAGGGCGATGCCCTCGTGTCCGAGCATCCGCTGGAGCGCAACGAGCTGCTGTACCTGGGCGATTCCCGCGATCACGTCGAAATCTCGTCGACCGAGGGCGCCCTCCTGTTCCTGCTCGGCGGAGAACCGTTCGAGGACGAGATCGTGATGTGGTGGAACTTCGCCGGCCGCTCGCACGACGAGATCGTCGCGGCGCGGGAGGACTGGGAGGCGGCATCCGCTCGTTTCGGGACCGTCGACGGGCACGACGTGCGCATCCCCGCTCCGCCTCTGCCCGACGTGCGGCTGATGCCGCGGGGCCGGAAGATCTGAACCCGATGGCGACGTCGGACGTCTTCCCCGGCGCACTGGCGCGGATGCCGGATGCCAAGGAATCCGGCCTGATGATCTGGTCGAGCGCCGACCCCGCGCCTCCTCCGCGATTCGTGGAGGGCTTCGAACGCTTCGAGACGTTCGCCCGCGACGCCGGCGCGGACCCTGCCGTCCTCGCCGCCGATCTCGCCGCGCTGTGGGATTTCGTGGCCGCACACCCCGCCGTCCTCGCTTCTTCCGAGACCGCGGATGCGGCGGCGCGGTTCCTGGGGAACGCGATCGCCGTCGCGCATCCGGCGGCGACGTGGTGGATGGCGAGCGAACCCGAGGTGGGCACCTCGACGAGGTCGGTGACGGTCGCCGGCCTGCTGCGAACGATCGTGGAGCGCCCGGATCAGCGTGAGCCGTTCCTGGAGATGATCGCCTCCTGGCCGCAGGCCGACCGCGACCATCAGGAGCTCTCGACCCTCACGGAGGAAGACGCCGACGTCGAGCTCGTCTTCCCTCCTGCGCCCTTCGCGCGTCCGGCGCTCGCTCTCCCGGAGTTCGTCGAAGACGACGGCCGGGTCATCGACTACGGATCCCGCTGGGTCGGCGGATCCCCGCCGGACGATGCCTACTCGCGGGTCTCGCATCCCGAGCGCTTCGCCCCGGTGCTGACGGTCGTCGAAGCTCTGGTCGACTACCTCGAGACCTCGTACGTCGTCGACGTCGACCGCCGAGACGGCGAATCGGACGCGCGCGTCGTGCACCTGCGGCCGACGACGGGCGCGGCGATCACGATCAGCGCGACCGCCGAGTCGGTCGGCATCGAAGCCGGAGCGCTGTTCCGGGACATCGTGCCCGTCTGCACCTGCGATGCCTGCGATGAATCCGCGGAGACCGTGGCCGACCAGCTGGAGGAGACCCTGCTCGCGATCGCCGCCGGAGGACTACGGGAAGTGTTCCCCGTCGGGCGGCAGCGCTCGCTGCACACCCGGATCCTCACCGCCGACGGCGGGCGGTCGAGCAGCGGCGATCCCGGCCCGTCGATCTCGCCGGAGCGGCTGGACCGCGCCGCCGAGATCCTCGGGCGTCTCGCCGACGGCTGGTGGCCCGCCTGGTCGCTGCGCGACGCCCGGCCCTGAGAATCGCCCGCCCGCTTCAGCCGCGCTCCGGCGTGTGCACCCGCGCGAGGAAGCGCTCGGTGCGCGGCGAGGGTCCGCGGGGATCGAGGAGCGACACCACGACCGTGACCGCCGCCGCGAGGGGGATTGTCCACGCGGCCGGCTGCGCCAGGTACGGGGCGGCGACCCCGACTCCTCCGATCACGGCGTGCACGAGCAGCGCGAGCCCCGCAGCGAGGCCGCCCGACAGCATCCCCGCCACCGCCCCTCGTGCCGTGAGCCCCCGCCACCACACGCCGAGCAGCACGACCGGCGACAGCGTCGAGGCCGCCACCACGAACACCACACCCACGCTCGAGCCGAGACCCGCGGGCGCAGTGAGCAGCGCGACGGCGAGCGGGACCAGGGCGCACAGCACCGCCGACAACCGGAACGATCGCACCGAGCCGGAGAACACGTCCTGGCTGATCACGCCGGCGAGCGACACGACGAGCCCCGCCGATGTCGCCAGGAACGCGGCGAACGCACCGGCCACGATGAGCGCGGTGAGCAGTTCGCCGAAGACACCGGGGAAGACGCGCGAGGGCAGCAGCAGCACGACCGTGTCGGCGATGCCGGGCACGGCGAGGTCGGGCGCCGCGATGCGCGCCAGCAGCCCCATGGTGCTCGACACCGCGTAGAACGCGCTCACCATCACGATCACGATCACGGTCGTGCGGCGCGCCGAGACCCCGGTGGGACTCGTGTAGAACCGCACGAGCACGTGCGGGAGCCCCATGGTCCCGAGCAGCAGGGCGAGCAGGAGGGATGCCGTCTCGTACGCATCGAACCCGGAGGGCCCTGCCTCGGCAGGGAAGACGAGCGCCGGATCGAAATCGTGCGGCCCGCCGCTCAGCGCGAAGGCGATGCAGACCACCGGGACGAGGAGCGCCGTGAGCTTGAGCCAGTACTGGAACGCCTGCACGTAGGTGATCGCGCGCATGCCGCCGGCGGCGACGGCAGCGGCCACGAGCACCGCGACCGTGACGGCGCCCACCCACTCCGGCACGCCGGCGACGACGAGCAGGGTGATCCCCGCACCGTGCAGCTGCGGCACGATGTAGAGCCAGCCGATGATGAGCACCGCGATGCTCGTGACCCGCCGCGCGGCGCCCGACTCCAGCCGCGCCTCGATGAAGTCGGGGATCGTGTACGCGCCGCTCCGGCGGAGGGGCGCGGCGACGAACGCGAGCACCAGCAGGTACCCCGCCGCGTAGCCGATCGGGAACCAGAACCCCCGGGCGCCGTCGAGCAGCACGAGCCCCGACAACCCGAGGAACGTGCCCGCCGACAGGTACTCCCCGCTGATGGCCGAGGCGTTCCACACCGGCCGCACCGTACGAGAGGCGACGAAGAAGTCGCCGGTCGTGCGCGAGATCCGCAGCCCGTACACGCCGATGAGCAGCGTCGCGACGATGACCAGCGCGACGCCGACCAGGTCGAGGACGGCGTTCACTCGCGGTCCCGCAGCGCCCGGTAGCGCCGCTCGTTGCGGGCCGCGGTGCGCACGTAGAGCACCGCGAACACGAGGATGATCGGGTAGAACGCGTAGGCCTGCAGCAGCCACGACAGCGGCAGCCCCCAGACCAGCACGCGGCCGATCTCGGGGATCAGCGCGATCGTGAGCGTCAACGCGACCACCACGAGCACGAAGCCGGCGACGGTCCCGAGCGCGAGGCGGAGCTGGCTGCGCATCAGGGCGCGCGCGTAGACGGCATCCGCCTCGTCCACCGGCGAACCCGGCAGCGCGATGCCGCGGGTCGACGGGGACGGTCGCCGCACGGGGAGGTCGGCCGTCACCCGCACGCGCTTCGGGGTCTCGCTCACCCGGATCCCTCGCCCCGCACCAGGGCCTCGCGCACCGCCGGCACCAGGCGTCGGCTGACCGGAAGCGACAGCTCGCCGATCGAGACCGCGGGGTCAGCCCCGGAGAGACGCGCCTCGGTCACGGCCGCGGTGCGGACCAGCGACGAGCGATGGATGCGGAGGAAGCCGGCATCCGCCCACCGCACCTCCAGCTCGGAGATCGGGATGCGCACGAGATGCCCCGCGCCGTCGCCGGTGTGCAGTCGGGAGTAGTCGCCCTGCGCCTGCACCCAGCGCACGTCGCTCCGGCGCACGAAGCGCACGGCGGATCCGACCGTGATCGGGAGCATCTCGTCATCGCCCGATCTCGCGGTCTCGCCCAGCTCGACGACCCGATCGACGGCCTGCCGCAGCCGTTCGGCGCGGACGGGTTTGAGCAGGTAGTCCGCCGCCCGCAGTTCGAACGCCTCGACGGCGCGGGCGTCATCGGCCGTGACGAAGACGACGGCCGGTGGCTGGGCGAGGCCGAGCAGGGCGCGTGCCAGCTCTGTGCCGGTCAGCCCCGGCATGTGGATGTCGAGGAACGCGATCCGCACGGCCCGCTCCGACAGCTGCCGCAGAGCATCCGCCCCGCTGCCCGCCGTGAGGATGTCGCCGATGCGATCGTCGGTGCGCAGCAGGTGGACGAGCTCGTCGAGCGCCGGCTTCTCGTCGTCGGCGACCAGCACGTCGATCATGGGCTCACCTGGTCGCGCAGCGGATCATGCAGCGGCTGCGATTTCGGGACCCGCATGCGCACCAGAGTACCCGCGCCGGTGTTGGTCTCGACGACCAGACCGCCCTCGGCGCCGTAGAGCTGGCGCAGGCGGGTGTCGACGTTGCGGAGGCCCACGTGCACGCCGTCGTCTCCCGCGGTGAGCGTGGCCCGCAGCCCCTCCGGGTCCATTCCCACGCCGTCGTCCTCGACGGCGATCTCGGTGTGCGTGCCGTCGTCGCGAGAGAGGATGCGGATCTCGCCGCCACCTTCGCCCGGTTCCAGCCCGTGCCGCACGGCGTTCTCGACCAGCGGCTGCACCGAGAGGAAAGGGATGACCGTGGCGAGGGTCTCCGGTGCGATCTGCAGGGTCACACGAAGCCGGTCGCCGAAACGTGCGCGCTCGAGCTCGAGATAGGAGTGGATGCTGCCCAGCTCCTCGGCGAGCGTGGTGAACTCGCCCTGGCGGCGAAAGGAGTAGCGGGTGAAGTCGGCGAACTCGAGCACCAGCTCCCTGGCGCGGGCGGGGTCGGTGAGGATGAAGGACGCGATGGCGGTGAGCGCGTTGTAGATGAAGTGCGGCGAGATCTGCGCGCGCAGCGACCGCAGCTCGGCCTCGGCCAGTTGCGTGCGAGAGGCGTCGAGGCCGCCCAGCTCGACCTGCGCCGCGCACCAGTCCGCGACCTCCTCCGCCGCTCGCACGAGCGCCGCGCGCACCGGCGCTGCGAACGCCACCACCACGCCGATGACACGGCCGTCGACGAGGATCGGCGCGCCGACCGCCTCCAGATCGTCGTCGGGTCCGGGAGCGGGGAAGACCTGCCGTCGGCCGGACTCCTCGACCTGCGTCGCGATGCGGAGCGCCGCCGACTCCAGTCCGTCGGACGGGCCGTCGAACGACACCGTGCCGTCGGCGCTCACGATCGCCACGGCGGCGCTGCCGAGCAGCACGCGCAGATGCCGCGCGGCCTTCACGACATCGGGCGCCGACAGTCCTGCGCGCAGATGCGGAGCCGCGAGGCTCGCATGGTGCAGGGCGTTCAGCGCCGCCTGTTCGGCATCGCTGCCGAGATCGGTCGCGCCGCGCGCGAGGCGGCGGGCGAGCAGCAGCAGCACCGTCAGGACGATCCCGCCGAGCACGCCCAGCACGGCAGCGAGAACGACGTCGGTCATGCGTTCAGCCTAGGCAGGTCAGCAGCACCTGGCACCGGGGTTGCGATCCTGGTCGTCCATCTTCTGCCGCCAGAACTGCCGCTCCGTCATCGGCTCCTCGCCCGGATGCGCGCGGCGATGGTGGGCGACGTACGTCGCGTACGCCGTGTCGCCCATCAGCGTCGTCATGTACCAGCGGATGCCGCGGCCGACCCGCCCTGCGGCACGAACGAGCGTGCGCAGGGGGTGGGTGGTCGCGGCATCCGCTGGATTCATGGTGTCGACCATCTCAGTGACTCGACGCCTTGCGGTCGTCGGCGAGGATCGGCTCCCACTGCTTCTCGAGCTCGCGCTCCGCGGCGTTCGGCAGGAATCCGGCCGGGGCGAAGCGTCGCGAGGCCACGGGCTCCTCCTCGGTGTTCTCGCCGCCGCCGTTGCGGATCGCGGTGATCGTCACGATCACCGCCGCGACCATGACGATGATCGCGAGCGTGACGAAGATGATCGACAGCGTGCCCTGCACGGCGGTGTTGCGGATGACCGCCTCGAGCACCTCGGGAGCGCCGAGCGAGTCGTCGCCCGAGTCACGAGCCGCGACGTACTTGAAGTGGTTCGCCCAGTAGCCGATCGCCGGTACCGGCGAGAGGATCTTGTAGAACGACGCAGTGATGGTCACGACCGCCGTGAACGCGAGCGGCAGCCCGATGATCCACAGCCACTTGAAGTAGCTGCGGCCACGCTTGGCCACGATCGCCAGCACCACGGCGAGCGCGATCGCGGCGAGCAGCTGGTTCGCGATGCCGAACAGCGGGAAGAAGGTGTTGATGCCGCCGAGCGGGTCGGTCACGCCGAGGATGAGGATCGCTCCCCAGCCGGCCACCATGATCGCGGTGCAGATCCAGACGCCGGGACGCCACGAGACGTCACGGAACTTGGGGAACCAGGCGCCGATCGAGTCCTGCAGCATGAAGCGGGCCACACGCGTGCCGGCATCCACCGCGGTGAGGATGAACAGCGCCTCGAACATGATCGCGAAGTGGTACCAGAACGCCATGAGCGCCTGCCCGCCGAGAGCCTGCTGCATGATGTGCGCGAGGCCGAGCGCGAGCGTCGGGGCGCCACCGGTGCGCGAGACGATCGACTCCTCGCCGACCGCCTGGGCCGTGCCGGTGAGCATCTCGGGTGTGAGGTTCACCCCCGTCAGCCCCAGCGAGTTCACGAAGGCGACGGCCCCTTCGACCGTGCCTCCTGTCGCCGCCGTCGGAGCGTTCATGGCGAAGTAGATGCCCTGGTCGATCGAGATCGCGGCGACGAGCGCCATGATCGCGACGAACGACTCCATCAGCATGCCGCCGTAGCCGATGAAGCGCGTCTGGCGCTCCTTCTCGATGAGCTTCGGCGTCGTGCCGGAAGCGATCAGGGCATGGAACCCCGACAGCGCTCCGCAGGCGATCGTCACGAACAGGAACGGGAAGAGGGGGCCGGCGAACACCGGCCCCATGCCGTTCTCACCGAAGATGCTGATCGCGGGGACCGTGATCTCGGGACGGACCAGGATGATCGCGCCGGCGAGCATGACGATCACGCCGATCTTCATGAACGTCGACAGGTAGTCGCGAGGTGCGAGCAGCAGCCAGACCGGGAGCACCGCGGCGATGAAGCCGTAGATGATGATGCCCCACGCGATCGTGGTGCGGTCGAGGTGGAAGATCGCCTGACCCCAGTCGGTCGCGGCGACCTGACCGCCGCCGATGATCGCGGCCATGAGCAGCACGAACCCGATGATCGAGACCTCGGTGACCTTGCCCGGGCGCAGGAAGCGCAGGTAGATGCCCATGAAGATCGCGATCGGGATGGTCATTGCGACCGAGAACACGCCCCACGGGCTCTCGCCGAGGGCGTTGACGACGACGAGCGCGAGGATCGCGACGATGATCAGCATGATCAGCAGCGAGGCGATGATCGCCGCCGTGCCGCCGATGCGGCCGAGCTCCTGTCGCGCCATCTGGCCGATCGTGCGACCGCCGCGGCGCATCGAGAAGAAGAGGACCGTGTAGTCCTGCACGGCACCGGCGAGCACGACGCCGACGATGATCCAGATCGTGCCGGGGAGGTAGCCCATCTGCGCGGCGAGCACGGGACCGACGAGCGGGCCGGCGCCGGCGATCGCGGCGAAGTGGTGGCCGTAGAGCACGCGCCGGTCAGTGGGGACGTAGTCCTTGCCGTCCTGCTTGACCTCGGCCGGAGTGGCGCGACGGTCGTCGGGACGCGTGATGTACTTCTCGATCACCTTCGAGTAGAAGCGGTAGCCGATCAGGTACGTGCACACGGCAGCGAACACGAACCAGATCGCGTTCACGGTCTCGCCGCGGACGATCGCGAGCATGGTCCACGCGACGGCCCCCAGCAGGGCGATCGCCGCCCAGAGGACGATCTTCGGCAGGGTCCAGCGATTCGCCTTCTCATGGTGCTCGTCGGAGAGAGCTGTGGAGGGGAGTTTCGGGTCGGTGACGATGACGGGTTCGGTGCTGCCCGGTGCGGTCATGGGGGTCTCCTCGGGATACGCGTCGTTGCGTTCCCCCACGCTAGGAAAGCCCCGGCGCCGGCGGAGGGTCATCGAACGGATGCTGCGACGAGCGGCGGCGACGACGCGATGAACGGATGCCCGGACGCACACAGCGCCCCGCGGTCTGTCGACCGCGGGGCGCTGTGCTGTGGGGGCTTACTCCGGCTTCGGTGTCTCGGGAACCTCCGTCGGCGGTGCCTCGGTCGGCGGCGCCGTCGTCTCCGGGGCCGGCGTCTCGGGGGCTTCCGTCGGCGGGGCTTCCGTCGGCGGGACCTCCTTCTCCGGGGCCTTCGCCGCCGGGGCGTCGACCGTCAGGATCGTGCGGACAGCCGAGTCGCCGTACTGCACGAGTCCCAGGTAGCGGGTGCCGGCGGTGAGACCGGTCCAGCCGAGCTGGTAGCTCGTCTTCACACCGCGGAGCGCGGCGATCGGGTTCGGCGTCGCCGTGAGCGTGCCCTCGTCGGCGGGCAGGACGTTGGCGTAGGTCATGTCCCACGTCATCGGCCCCGTCGTCGAGTAGACGTTCGCCACCACGAGGTAGGTGCCGGCTGTGGGGGCGGGGATCGTGACCTGCTCGTCCGCCGAACCGGTCGCTGACCGCCAGCGCTCGTAGTACTGCAGGTCGTCGGCGCTCACCACGCGGTAGACGGTGAGGTCGAGATCGCTGCCGTCGTCATCCGACGAGTCGAGGTCGAACCGCGAGAGCGTGGTGCCCTCCGGTACGTCCACGATCCAGGAGACGTCCTTGTTCGCGTCGCCGGAGTTCTCGTCACCCGAGTGCCCCTCGACCGGGTTATCCGGGTCGGCGAGCAGTTCGAACGGAGTGAGCCCGGAGAGGTTCAGCGGCAGATCCCCGTCGAGACCAGGGGTGATCTCCACGGTGGTGCTGCCGTCGACGCCGGTGCCGGCGACCTCTGCCGGAGCATCCGCCGTCACCGGGAACACCGCGATCGGAGAGCGGACGGTGTTCTTCTTGCTCGTCCAGACGAGAGACCCGGTCGTCCACTGCTCGACGGGTGCGTCGGCGTTGTCGAACGTCACCGTGAACGTCTTCGTCTGCCCCGCCTTGTCGAACGTCAGCTGCTGGGGCGAGACCTGGACGTTCAGTCCGGGGACCGAGGCCTGCGCCGTGAAGACGCCCTTCTCGGTCGAAGTGACGGAACGGGTCACGGTCTGCTCGCTGGCCAGAGAGCCGATCGAGATCGACGCCTGGTTGAGGTCGCTGCCGTCGATGGGCTCGATCCCCGGGAAGTCCGAGAGACCCTTCCCGTCGAGGAAGGCGGCCCAGTCCTTGACGCCGTTGAGGTAGAGCAGGCCGGGGTTGAAGAAGCGCCGTGGGTCGACGTGACCCGCCCCCTGTTCGAACGGGTTCGTGTTCGGCGATCCGTCGGCCAGCACGGTGTCGTAGGCGGTGGTCATCATCGCCGACTTGACCTCGGCGGGCGTCGCCTTCGGGCGTTCCCCGAGGTACAGGGCGGCGAGACCCGCGACGTGGGGCGAGGCCATCGACGTGCCGGAGAGGATGCCGAAGGTCGGCTTCTCCCCCGGCGCGTTGTTCGTCGCCGCGAGGATCGCGACGCCGGGAGCCGAGACATCCGGCTTCAGCACGTCGCTGCCGTCGGCGAGCATCGGACCGCGGCTCGAGAAGCCGGCGATCTGCGGCGTCGGCGTCGTCACACCCGTCGTGTTCTCGCCGACCAGCGAGATCGGCAGGTCGGTGCCGCTCTGCACGTAGGCGAGCACGGCCTCCCGATGCACGGACCCGAGGTGCACGGTCGGCACCGCGTGGAAGTCGTTGTCGAGGGAGTCCGCGCCACCGGGCACGTTCACCAGGACCATGCCGATGCCACCGGCATCCTTCACGACCTGCGACTTCTCGGCACGCGCGTTGTTCCCTCGATCGCAGACCACGATGTGACCTGCGACCTTGGCCGGATCGAGGGTGCCCGGCAGGCAGACCTGCGCGTCGACGGCGCCGTCGGCTGCGGCATCCGCTGCGGCGATCGACGGGCCGGTCACGGTCGTGCCGAACGGAACGCTCACCGAGGCTCCGGCCTGCGCGAACCCGTCGAACTGCACGGTGCCCTCCCAGGTCGGGATGGTGGATGCCGCGACCGTCGTGTACCACGGCGAGGCGTGGTCGGCAGTGACGGGGTCGGGACCGTCGTTGCCGGCGCTGGCGGCGATGAAGACGCCCGCGGCGGCCGCGTTGAAGAACGCGAGGTCCTCGGGGGCGAGCACGGTGCTGGCCGCTCCGCCGCCGATCGAGTAGTTGATCACGTCGACGCCGTCGGCGACGGCCTGGTCGATCGCAGCGACGAGGTCGCTGAGCGCGCAGATGTCGTCGGTGGTGACGGTGGTGTCGGGTCCGACGTAGCAGGCCTTGTAGGCCGCGACCTTCGCGCCGGGGGCGACGCCCGAGATCGTGCCGAACTTCACGTCCTCGATCTGGGCCTTGACCTTGAAGTTCCCGGCCGCCGTGCTCGCGGTGTGCGAGCCGTGGCCGTCGCCGTCGCGCGGCGAGAGGTAGTCGTACTGGAAGTCGAAACCGGCTGCCTCCGCACCGGCGTAGAAGTACTGGCCGCCGATGAGCTTGGAGGAGTAGTCGCGCTTGTCCCAGTCCTGGCCCTCGACCATCTCGGACTGGAACTGCCCGCCGTCGGACTTGTCGAAGTAGACGTAGGTGCCGTCGGTGTACGGCTGGCCGCCCTTGTGGCGGTTCTGCTGCTTGTTCTGCTTCTTGAGCTTCTTGCCCTCGAACGACGGATGCTCGGGAGCGATGCCCGTGTCGATCACGCCGACCACGACGCCTTCGCCGGCCTTGTCGACGCCGCCGGTCTGCTGCCAGACGCCGCCGCGACCCTTGCGGTCGTCGCCGAGTCCGAGGAAGTCGGTCGAGGTCTGCGCGTCGGGGTGCCGGATCTCATCCGGGTAGACGCCGAACACGTCCTTCGAGGCGCGGAGCTCGTCGACCTGCTCGCCGGTGAGATCGGCGCTGAAGCCGTTCAGGACGACCTGGTAGGTCGTGTCCGGGGTGATGCCGACCTGCGTGGCGAGGTCGGTCTGCTCGGTCTGGAGGTGCTCGACATAGCGCTGGGAATCCTGCGACTGCGTCTCGAGCTGCTCGCCCTCGGCGGGTTTGGTCGCCTTGAGGCCGTCAACGTCGCCTTCGTAGCTGGCGAGCGGATCGGACTTCATCACGACGATGTAGTGCCCAGGCGTGCCGGCGACGGGGACGGGGTGCGTCACCTCCTCCGCCGCGTAGCCTGCGGTTGCCGTCGATGCGATGAACAGCGTGGCCAGGGTGGTGGCTGCTGCTATGCGGAGGGGTGTTCGACCCATGCGCTTTTCTCCCGATGCTCGATGATCTTCGTGCGGCGTCGTTGCCGCAATGCCGCTCAAAGTAGTCCGGGGTCGAAGGCCACGCCAGGGGAATGGCGGAAACATAGACGAAGGGCCACAGGGGGGACTTTGGTCGAAGGGGCGGCGATGGTTCGCCCTTTTTGCCGGCCCTCGGCGGCGCTGCTCGGCGGTGGCGCAACTAGGCTGGGGAGGTGGCCCGAACCCCCGTCCTTTCGACCAGATTGCTGCTGGTCTGCGCGGCGATCGGCGTCGCCACGGGCATCATCGGCGGGATCGCGGGGCTGCTGACACCGGTCGTGCTGCTCGCCGCCCCGTTCGCCTACGGGCTGCTGCTGGGTTCGCATGTGCTGCCCGGCATCATCGCTCAGGAGGTCCTGCGTCGGCCGCTGGTTGCGCTGATCACCCACGTCATCGCCGCGCTCGTCGCGAGTGCCTTCAACCCGGCGTGGGCGCTGCGGTTCCTCGGCACGGCGCTGCTGTTCGGGGCGATCCAGGAGGGCGTCGCGGCCCTCACCCGCTATCGGGCATGGGGCGCCTGGCGGTTCTTCGTCTCGGCGGCCGTGATCGGCGTGCTCGTCGCGGTGGTCGTGTTCTTCGCCGCGCATCTCGGGGCGCTGCCACTGTGGGCCCAGGTCCTGTACCTCGTGATCTCGGTGCTCGGACCGATCGCGTGGACGGCCGTCGGGCTGGCGATCGGGGCGGCGCTGCGGCGGGCCGGGGTCGCGCAGCGCTGAATCTCCGCGGTGCCGATCGCGCGTTTTCGCTCGATGGCGGATCAGGTAAGGCTCAGCTAAGTTAGAAGCGTTCGATCCGCCGACCTCGGGACTCCGCCGTGCGCTCATCCGCGCCTCTGCTCCGCGTGCGTGAGCTCTCTCTCACCCACGCGGATGCCGCGCACCCGTCGCCGCGCGACGTGACGTTCGACATCGCCGCCGGGGAGGTCGTGCTGGTACTCGGGCCGTCGGGTTCGGGCAAGTCGACGCTGACGCTCGCCCTCAACGGGCTCATCCCCCATGCGGTGCCGGCGACCATGACGGGCACCGTCGAGGCGGGTGGGCTCGACACGGGGTCGACGCACACAGCGACGCTGAGCACACAGGTCGCGATGGTGTTCCAGGATCCGGATGCGCAGATCGTCACGGGCACCGTGTACGACGAGGTCGCGTTCGGGCCGGAGAACCTGCTGCTCCCGCTGGAGGAGGTGCGTGCCAGGGTCGAGGACGCGCTGCGCCGCGTCGGGCTGTGGGAGCGTCGCGACGACAACCCCGACCACCTCTCCGGCGGCGGGCGGCAGCGTCTCGCGATCGCCTGCGCGCTGGCGATGGGGTCGCCGCTGATCGTGCTGGACGAGCCGACGGCGAATCTCGATCCGCAGGGAATCGACGACGTGTACGCCGCACTCACCGATGTGGTGGCGGCGGGCGATCGCGCGATCCTGCTCGTCGAGCACAACCTCGATGCGGCCATGGCCTTCGTGACACGCACGATCGTGCTCGACCGCGAGGGACGCGTGGTGTTCGACGGGCCGGCGGCGGAGATCATCCGGACGCATGCCGAGGAACTCGTCACGATGGGCGTGTGGTTGCCCACGGCGACGCTGGCCGCACTGCGGCTGCGGGAGCAGGGTCACCGGTTCGATCCGCTGCCGCTGTCGCCGGAGGAGCTGGCCCGTTCGCTGCCCGCAGCGGACGTCTCGTCTCGCCCTGCTCGCTCGACGCGCACGACGACCGAGGATGCCGCTCCGGCGATCATCCGCGCGCGAGGGCTGACGGTGCGGCGGCGACGGACCGAGATCCTGCATGGCATCGATCTGGATCTTGCGGAGGGGAGTCTCACCGCGATCGTCGGCGCGAACGGCGCCGGCAAGACGACGCTGATCCAGGCGCTGGCGGGGGTCGTGCCGCCGCCGAAGGGCCAGGTCAGCGTCGACGGCATGGATCCGGGGTCGGCGTCTCCGCGGGATCTCGCTTCGCGCATCGGCTTCGTGTTCCAGAATCCGGAGCACCAGTTCATCGCGCACACCGTGTTCGACGAGCTCGCGCATGGACTTCGCCTGCGGCGCGTTCCGGATGCGGAGATCACGGCGCGCGTGGAGGAGATGCTCGCGCGATTCGGGCTCGAGCACAAGGCGGGCGTGCATCCGTTCCTGCTGTCGGGCGGCGAGAAGCGGCGCCTGTCGGTCGGCACCGCGCTGATCACACGCCCTCGGGTGCTGGCGCTGGATGAGCCGACGTTCGGTCAGGATCGTGCCAGAGCATCCGAGCTGCTCACGCTGCTGCAGAGTCTGCGCGCCGAGGGTACGACGATCGTGATCGTCACGCACGATCTGCAGCTCGTCGCCGAGCACACGACGCACACGGTGGTGCTGAGGGACGGGCGCGTTCATGCGGCGGGCCCTACGTCGACACTCTTCCGGGACGAGCAGGTCTTCGCGGACGCGGGACTGCGCCTGCCCGCGCTGCAGCGGGTCCTGGCATCCGCCGGTCTGGAGGCGGCACCGTGACCGCCACGACCCCCACGTCCGCGCCCTTCGATCCGTACGCGACGATGACGGCCTCGTCGCGCCACCAGTTCCTGTACGCCCTGAATCCGCTCGCGAAGGTGGTGGGTTTCGCGCCGGCGATGGTGCTGCTCATCTTCGTGCGGGATCTCGCGACGCCGGCCTCGTTCCTCGTGCTGGCGTACGCGGTGATCCTGATCGGTGCGCGGCTGACGGGGCGGCTGCTCGCGCTCATGCTGCTGGCCCTGCCGGTCGGGATGCTGGCGATCGGCGTCGGGTTCTCGCTCTGGGTGGATGCCTCGCTCGTCGCCGACACCGCGCCCTTCCTGCGCATCGGCGGGTGGACGCTCTACGCAGGCGCCCTCGAGATCGGGTTCGCGACGGCGCTGCGCCTCGGTGCGATCATCGCCCTCGCGCTGATCGGCGGGCTCACGACGACGGGCCCCGATCTGGTGCGGGCGAGCGTGCAGCAGCTGCGTGTGCCGTATCGGATCGGGTACACGGCGCTGGCGGCGTTCCGGTTCGTGCCGCGGTTCGGGCACGAGCTGGCGGTGATCCGTGCGGCGCATCGCGTGCGCGGGCATCACGGCGGCCGGGGTCCGTTCGCGCGGATCGCTCGCGGGTGGGGGTACATCGTGCCGCTGCTGGCCGGTGCGATCCGGCATGCGGAGCGGGTGGCGCTCGCGATGGATTCGCGCGCGTTCGGCGCTCACTCGACGCGGACCGAACGGCATCTGGTGCCGTTCCGTGCGCGCGACGTCATCTTCACGGTCGCGAGTCTCGCGGCATCCGCGGCGATCTTCGTCGCGTTCTTCCCCTGGCAGCTTTCCTGAAAGGCGTCGTATGGCATACAGCAAGCTGGTCAAGCCCGAGTCGGCCGAGCTCATCCACCTCACGGTGCTGCGCAGCGAACAGCTGTCGGCGCACTGGATCAGGGTGACGCTCGGCGGCGGCGAGATCGAGAAGTTCCGGCCGATGGGTTTCGACCAGTGGTTCCGGCTGTTCCTGCCGATCGGCGGCGACGCGGGTCTGGATCGGGTGCCGGCGAAGGCGAACAAGATGTTCGGGTATCTGAAGTTCCTGCGGATCCCCGACGGCGAGCGGCCTGTCATGCGCAACTACAGCGTGCGGGCGTATCGCGCGGCGACCGCGGATGCCGGGGCGGAGATCGACGTGGACTTCGTGCTGCACGGCTCTGCGGCCGATGGCACGGCCGGTCCGGCGTCGCGGTGGGCGGAGACGTGCCGGCCGGGTGAGCATGTGCTGATCATCGACGAGGGGCTGACTTTCAACCCGCAGCGCGGGACGGATCGCGTTCTGCTGGTCGGCGACGAGACGGCGCTGCCGGCGATCGCCTCGATCAGCGCTTCGCTGCCGTCGGATGCCGCCGGCCTCGCGATCATCGAGGTGCCGACGCGGGAGGACGCACTGTCGTTCCCGCATCCCGCGGGGCTCGAGGTCGTCTGGATCGTGCGGCCGCATGAGGCCGCACCGGGTTCTCTGGCGTTGGAGACGCTGGGCCGGACGGCTCTGCCGGAGGCGCCGTTCCACGCGTATGCGGCGGGCGAGCAGGCTCTCGCCTCGGGGGTGCGCAAGCATCTCGTGGGCGAGCGCGGTGTCGACAAGAACGCGGTGAGCTTCTGCGGGTACTGGAAGATCGGTGCGGCCTCTCCGACGTCGAAGGCCGCACGCGAGGCAGCTGCGGAGCCCCTCGCATGAGCGGCACCGACGCGGGCGCGCCCCGGTCGCGTGGACGCTTCCCCTTCCCGACGGCGATCCTGTTGACGTGCGCGGCGCTCGGCGTCGCGGGCGGTCTGCTGCTGGCGCCGGCGAACTGGATCTCGACGATCCTCTTCCCCGGTCTGCCGTTCGTCAGCGTCGCGCTGGCGGGGCTGTGGCTGCTGCCGTCGGTCATCGCCTTGCGGCTGTTGCGCCGGCCGCTGGTCGGGTTGCTGGTCGGTCTGCTCGCCGGGCTCGTGATCGTGCCGTTCTCGGGCTACGGATTCGGCAGCGTCGCGACGAACCTGTGGTGGGCGGCGTTCACCGAGCTGCCGTTCCTCTTCGTGATCTGGCGGTACTGGGGAACGTGGCTGCACTACGTCGGCGCGGTGGTCGTCGGCGTCGTGTATCCGCTGCTGGCGTGGGCCTCGTTCAACCTCGAGACCATGCCTGTCGGTGTGCGCATCGCGTTCTTCGCCATCACGCTGGCGAGTTGCGTCGGGGCGACGGCTCTCGGCATCCTGATCGCGGATCGTCTGCGTCGCGCCGGGGTCGGCGGGCGACTTCCGCAGCCTCGTTCCGCACGCACGCCAGCCGCGAAACCGAAGGCCTGAGAGTTCGACGCGCGGAGATTCCGAGGTGCCGTTCTTACGGCCGGAGTCGTCGTTCATGCGGCGATGTCGAAGCGATGGCGGCCGCCGGTGCGAGGCGTGCGGGCGGGGTCGACGTAGGCGGGCGGGATGAACCACACTCTCGCGGCGACGCCGGTTCCGTCGATGCGGATGTCCCATCCGTTGTCATGGATCCGGTGGTGGCACGTCTCGCACAACAGCACCCCGTTGCTGAGATCGGTGGGGCCGTTGTCCCTCGTCCACCATCGGATGTGGTGCGCTTTCGTCATCCCCGGTGGCAGACCGCACATCGCGCAGCCGCCATCTCTCTCCACGAGGGCGAGGCGTTGGGCTCGGGTGAAGAGGCGTTTCTCCCGCCCCCAGTCGAGGACCTCGCTCCCGCCGCCGCAGACCCACGGGATGATCCCGGCCCCGGCGGCCATCCGCCGCGCGGCCCCGATGTTCACCGGCTGATCGAGTCCATCGACGGTCGCCGCCCCGGATCCACCGCGGAGATCGTCCAACGTCAACCTGACCACCACGGTGGCACCGGCGAGCGGCACTCGAGACTCGCACCCGAGGACGTGCGCGCAGAACATCGCGAGGGCATCGGCCTGGATCATCGCCACCGTGCGCCGGTCGGCATCCGGGGCCTCCGGATTCGGGGCATCGGCCCGCGCCGCGAAAGCGGCGGTCACGAACCCGCGGATCGCGGTCACCACCGGAGCTGCGGTCTCAGCATCGAGGACCGCGTTCAGGTGCACCATCCCGTCCCGTTCGAAGATGTTCACCGACCGCTTCGCGCGGCGTTCGTCGTCTTTCGGTTGCATGCCGTCGGGGTCCAACCACGCTTCGGCGCGAGCGATCAGCTTGCGGACATCGTCCAGCCCCAGTCCCGTGCACCGCTCAGCGAGCACTTCTTCCGCCAGCCCGATGCGCTCCGCCCCGGCGACCACGCGGCACCGGTCCAACAAACCGACGATCAGCGCCGTCACCTGCACTCCGAGAGCGCCCGACGCCAGCGCTTCGCGCAGCAGCTCGTACCGGGCAGGCAACCGCCCACCCAACAGGTCGGTCCGGGGTGCGGTGGCCTCCCCCACCTTCACCAGGCGGGACGCGTCTCCCATCGACACCCCTCCGGTCGCGGCGAGCAGTTTCGCCGCCGTCCGGAAGCCCTGCTCCTTCGCGAGGCTCCCCGCCCCGAGCTCACGCCGAGACTCGTGCGCGATCCGCGCGGCGACGTCGGCGTGCGCGGCATCCAGTCGTCGCTGCACGAGCCCCATCGCGGCATTCACGGCGATCAGCTGCTCCCGCGACAGGTCCGTGGGGCAATCGGCATCCGCCCACACCGCAGCGAGGCGGGTGAACGCCTCATGCAATCCGGTGAGCTTCGACATGCCCCAATTCTACCCGCGAATGGCCCGACATTCGAATCTTTGTTCGAACACATTCCCGGCATATCGCCGATGCTCCGCGACCCGCTCGTCGTCATCCGCCGATCATGCAGTTCGGAAGACCGTGAAGATCACTCTGGAGCCGCCACCACTCCCACAGACAGAAGCGCACGTCCAGGAACCATCCCCGGACGTGCGCTCCCGATGCAGATCAGATCACGGCCCTACCGCTTCCCCGCGATCTGCCGTCCGACGATCTCACGCATGATCTCGTTCGTGCCGCCGTAGATGCGGTGCACGCGGGCGTCGAGGAAGGCACGGGCGATCGGATACTCGGTGATGTAGCCGTAGCCTCCGTGCAGCTGCACGCCGGTGTCGAGCACCTCCCACTCGCGCTCGGTCGCCCAGAACTTGACCTTCGCGGCCTCTTCGGCCGAGAGCTTGCCCTTCGAGTAGGCGAGCAGTGCGCGGTCGATGTAGGCCCAGAGCGCGTCGACCGTGGTGGCCATGTCGGCGATCTTGAAGCGGGTGTTCTGGAAGTCGATGATCCGCTCGCCGAAGGCCTCGCGGTCCTTCGTGTACGCGACGGTCCAGTCGAGCGCGGCCTGCGCGGCCGCAGCTCCGGCGACACCGATCGACAGACGCTCGAGGGGCAGGTTCATCATGAGCTGCACGAAGCCCTTGCCCTCGACGCCGCCGATGAGGTTCTCCTCGGGCACGAACACGTCGCTGAACGACAGCTCGGCGGTGTCGTGACCCTGGAAGCCCATCTTGTGGAGCTTCTTGCCGTGGTCGAAGCCCTCCATGCCGTTCTCGATCAGCACGAGGCTGAACGCGTCGGGACGGTTGCCCTCGCCCGTCTTCACGAATGTGACGACGAGGTCGGCGGTGGCGCCGGAGGAGATGAAGGTCTTCGCACCGTTGACGATGTAGCCGCCGTCCACCTTCTTCGCGGTGGTCTTGATGCCACGGAGGTCGGATCCGGCACCGGGTTCGGTCATGGCGAGAGCGCCGACGACCTCACCGGTGGCCATGCGGGGCAGCCACTTCTCCTTCTGCTCCTGCGTGCCCATGTGCACGAGGTACGGCACGGCCAGGTCGTCCTGGATGCCGAACGCGCCGGCGAGCGAACCCGCACCGGCCGCGATGACCTCTTCGTTCACGACGGCACGGAAGCGGTAGTCCTGCAGCATCCCGGCGCCGCCGAACTCCTCGGGAACCGACAGGCCGATGATCCCAGCCTCGCCCGCGGCGAGCATCGTGGCCCGGTCGACCTCGCCGTCGGCGTTCCACTTCTCGATCGTCTCGTTGGTGACGTAGCGCTTGACGAAATCCTTGACGAGGTCGCGGAATGCCTCGTGATCCTCTTCGTAGATGTCGCGTTCCATGCGATCCTCCTGAACGTGTCGTGCCTCATTGCTCCGGCGATTCTATGTCCGGATGCCGACGCACAGCAGGTCATTGTGAGAATGCATCCCACAGAAGGTGACACTGGGTACCGCGCTTGTGGGATGCCGCAAACCCGGCAGTCCGGCCGGGTCAGTAGGCGTAGTCGGGCGCCGCGGGCAGCCCGAAGAACTCCTCGAGCGTGTGGAATCCGCCCGCGTGATAGGCGGCAGCGATGTCGACGCCGACATAGCGCAGGTGCCACGGCTCGGGCGAATATCCGGTCACCGGGGTGCCGACGCCCTCGTAGCGGACGATGAACCCGTACTCCCAGGCGTGCGCAGCGACCCAGTCGCTCTGCGCCGTGGCGCCGAAGTCGTCGAGCCCTCCGCAGCCCCCTCCGCACGCGACCACGTCGAGCGCGAGCCCCGTCTGGTGCTCGCTGTGGCCGGGCCTGGCCGAACCGGCATCCGCCCCCTCCTGCCCCTCGGCGCGGACATGCGAATCGTACGTCGACACCTGCAGGCTGTAGGACCGGTAGCCGTTGTTCGCCCCGATGACCCCGATGCCGGCTGCCGAGGCCGCATCGGCCATCTGGCCGACAGCGACCGCGACGTCCGAGCGCACGAGCCCGGAGAGCGTCGTCATCTGCAGGGGCACCGAGTCCAGCGACGCAGGCTCGAACTCGATCGGATCCAGCGGGCGGGTCTTGTTGACGACCACCCAGAGCCGCGACGGATCGCTGAGCGAGATGCACGGCGCGTTCCCCGCGACGACAGCAGCCCGGAAGTTCTCGCCCCCGCCGAAGCCGGCGATCGTCGCCGCATCGTCGCCGCTCGCCAGCGACTCCAGCACCGAGGGCTCGGCGCACGGATCGGCCGCGATGGTCGCCCCCACCTTCACCGTCGGCACCTGCACCACCGCGACCGGCTCCGGCATCGACGCGGGCTCGACCGACGTGTCCATCGGTGCGGACGCGATCGAGAACAGCATCCCGATCGCGGTCACGGCGACACCGATGGGCAGTGCGGGACCGCGGATCGGGGAGCGCGGAGCCGCGTGCTGGGCGTGCGGCGAGGAAAGCATCGCTCCCATTCTCCCCCGACACGGCCATCACGCGAGTACGGGTTGCGACATATCGACCTTCAAGCCATCCGCGGATCATGGCACATTACTTCGAATCTCGCTTGCGTTAACTTCGTTCACATGTTCGAATGAAGCATGCGATGGCAGGGTCAGAAGCTCGGAGAGACGGATGCCGCGGCACTCCCCGGTCTCGAAGACCGGTCGAGCGTGCTGCGGTCGGTGACGACCCCCGAGTTCGCCGGCATGACGTTCCACGAGGTGCTCTCGAAGTCCGCGTTGAACCATGTTCCGGGCGCTTCGAGGATGCCGTTCGCGTGGACGATCAATCCGTACCGTGGATGCAGTCATGCCTGCGTCTACTGCTTCGCCCGCGGAACACACGAGTATCTCGACCTCGACGGGGGCGCCGACTTCGACTCGCAGATCGTCGTCAAGGTGAACGTCGTCGAGGTGCTCGAGAAAGAGCTGCGCAAGGGCAGCTGGCAGCACGAGACCGTCGCGCTCGGGACCAACACCGACCCGTACCAGCGGGCCGAGGGGCGCTACAAGCTGATGCCGGGGATCATCGAGACGCTCGCGGCGTCCGGCACACCGATGTCGATCCTCACCAAGGGCACGCTGATCCGGCGGGACATCCCGCTGCTCGTGAAGGCTGCCGAGCGCGTGCCCGTCGACGTGCAGATGTCGATCGCCATGTACGACGACGACCTGCAGAAGGCGATCGAACCCGGAGCCCCGACGACCCAGGCTCGGCTCGACACCGTGCGGGCGCTGGCGGATGCCGGGTTCCGAGTGACCGTGTTCCTGATGCCGATCATGCCCCACATGACCGACTCGGTCGCCGCCATCGACGACGCGCTGGCCCGCATCAAGACCGCCGGAGCCCGCAGCGTGATCTACGGCGCGCTGCACCTCCGCGCGGGAGTGAAGCCGTGGTTCTTCCAGTGGCTCGGCGAGGCGCGCCCCGACCTCGTCTCGTCGTACCGCGGGCTGTACCCCGGCGTCTCCGCCGAGGCCCCGAAGGGCTACCGGCAATGGCTCGCCAAGCGTGCGCGTCCGCTGATCCACATGCATGGCCTCGACGGCCGACACGAAGACGACTATCCGCAGCGCGGAATCCGTCCGGGGCAGGGTCACGTCGAGTCGATCTGGCGCCAGGGTGGCGATCAGAGCGCCGGCTCCTCGAGCACGGCCGTCACGTTCCGGACGACGAGGTCGGGCGCGGCATCCCCCGCGCAGCCGATGCTGTTCTGACCGGTCGCGCCGCCGCAGCCGCGTAGGCTCGGTGGTTATGGCTACCGGCTCCACGATGCACACGTTCGACGTCCAACTGGCCGACACCGATCGGGGCGTCTACGAGGACTACGCGTTGCGCGTCGCCCGGCATCCGTCCGAGACGGACGCCTACATGGTCACCCGCGTCCTGGCCCACGGCCTCGAGCACGCGGAGGGGATCGCCTTCGGCGACGGCATCTCGTCGACCGAGGAGCCCGCGGTGATCGTGCGTGACATGACCGGGGCGATCATGGCGTGGATCGAGATCGGGGCGCCCGATGCCGAGCGTCTGCACTACGGCAGCCGCCTCGCCGAGCGCACCGTCGTCTACACGCACCGTGACCCCGCGAAGGTCATGGCGCCGTGGGCGGGGAAGAAGATCCACCGGTCCGACGCCATCCGTGTCTACAGCTTCGACCCTGGCTTCATCGACGCCGCGGCGGCGCTGATCGAGCGACGCAACACCATGACCCTCACGGTCACGGAGCAGGTGCTCTACCTGGACCTCAACGGCACCAGCCTGACCTCGAGCATCCACGAGCACGAGCTCGCCTAGGTCGCGCATCACGACGGCATCCGACCCGGACCCGACACCCGCGACCCGCACAACTTCGGAGTCCCGCGACGACACACCGCCGGTTCGACTCCGACGCAGGCGCGTCGCGGGACAACCTCCGAAGTTGTGCCGCAGGAGCCCCGCACGCGCGAGAGGGCCCCGCCCCCGCCGAAGCGGTGACGGGGCCTCTCGAACAAGCGGGTCAGCTCGTGAGAGCCGCAGCGGTCGGCATGCGACCGGTGATCTCCTCGATGATGTCGTCGTCGAGACGCGCGTTCTCGAACGGCGCGTCGATCTCGGCCCGGTCGAGCAGCTCGGTCATGCGACGCTGACGCTGGCGCGTGATGAGCGTGACGACACGACCCGAGCGGCCGGCGCGACCGGTGCGGCCGGAGCGGTGCAGGTACGTCTTGTACTCGTCGGGAGCGTCGGCCTGGACGACCAGGTCGATGTCATCCACGTGGATGCCGCGGGCCGCGACATCCGTCGCCACCAGCACATTCACGCGACCCGAGGTCAGGCGCTCCAGGTTGCGGGTGCGCTTGGCCTGGTTCAGGTCGCCGTGCAGCGAGACCGCCGGGATGCCGGCATCGTCGAACTGCTCGGCGAGCATGTCGGCGTAGGCACGGGTGCGGGCGAAGACGAGGGTCTTGCCTGCGCGGTCGACGAGCGAGGTGAGGATGTCGGCCTTGTCGCGGTGCTCGATGACGAGCACGCGGTGCTCGATCGTGCTGGACCCCTGGTCCTCACCGGCGACCTCGAAGACGGCCGGATCGATCAGGAACTCGTCGACGAGGGCCGCGACCTCACGGTCGAGCGTCGCCGAGAAGAGCAGCTTCTGGCTGCCCTCGGCCGTGTGACGCAGGATGCGCTGCACGGGCTCGACGAACCCGAGCTCGCACATGTGGTCGGCCTCGTCGAGAACCGCGATGCGGCAGTCGGAGAGGTCGAGCTTGCCCTGGTTGATGAGGTCCTCGACGCGACCGGGGGTGCCGATCACGATGTCCACGCCCTTCTTGAGCGCACCGACCTGACGGCCCTGCGGGACGCCACCGTAGATCTGGGTGGTGAACAGGCCGACGCTGCGGGCGATCGGCTGGATCGTGCGGTCGATCTGCAGCGCGAGCTCGCGCGTCGGAGCGAGGATGATCGCGCGCGGCGACCGGCCGAACTCACGACGCTTGCCGGCCTGCGACTTCAGCACGTTCTCGACGAGCGGGGCACCGAAGGCGATGGTCTTGCCGGAGCCCGTGCGACCACGAGCGAGGACGTCGCGTCCTTCGAGAACGGCGGGGATGCTCGCCGCCTGGATGGCGAACGGCGACGCCGCTCCCAGACCTGCCAGCGTCTCGACGATGTTCGAGCCCAGCCCGAGGTCGCTGAAGCTCACGCCGTCGACCTCGACAGCCTCGACGGACTTCGCCTCGAGGCGCTCGTGAACGACGTCGGCGCCCGGCTCGAACTTCGCAGCCGCGGGTGCGGGACGGCTCGTCGCGTTCCAGTCGTTGCGGCTCGGACGCTCGTTGCGGCTCGGACGCCCGCGGGTGTCCGAGGTCAGCGGACGCACGCGCTCGGTGCGGTACGCGCCGCCGGTCGACGGACGGGTCCGCTCGCCACCGCGGGAATCGCGCGCGTCGCGGTCGTACCGCGGGCGCTCGGTGCGGTCGGACGAGGTGCGGTCGTCACGGCGGGGACGATCGTCGCGCGGTGCATCGAACGAACGCTGCGTGCGATCGCGGTCGAAAGCGCGGCGCGCGCGATCGGCATCGTACGAGCGCTCCGGGCGCTCGGCGCCTCCGCGGTTCGGGCGGTCGTAGCCGCGACCCTGGGGCGCAGCTCCGCGATCGTCACGACGCGGACGCTCGTCACGATCGAAGCGCTGGCCACCGCGCTCATCGCGGTAGCTGCCGGGACCGGTGGGACGCTGGCCGCGGCGGTCGTCGCGAACCGGGCGGCCGCCGTCACGGTGGTCGTTGTCGCGGAAGCCCTGACGCTGGGTGCCTGCGCCACGGTCGTCACGACGCGGACGCTCGTCACGATCGAAGCGCTGGCCACCGCGCTCATCGCGGTAGGTGCCGGGACCGGTGGGGCGACGCTCGTCGCCGCGGTGGTGCGGGGCCTCACGGCGACCCGACTCGGCGCGGTTGCGGATGCTGCGGGCCTCGTCGCGCCCGGCGCGCTCCTGCGCGTTCCAGCGCTGCTTCGGAGCGCCGGTCTCGGCCTCAGCCGGACGGTAGCCGCGGTGGCTGGCACTGCGGCTACCAGGGCGACGGTCGTAGCCGCCTGCGACGGGCGCGCTGCGGCGCTCGCCGGCATCCGTTCGTGCACCGCGCTCGGGGCGGGCGCCGTCGCGGGCACTGTCGCGGCCCGTGGTGTGGCGGTCATGGAAAGAGGTCTTCTTGGCGCCGTAGCGCGGCTCGAAGTTGGCGGCGGGGCGTCCGCCGCGGGGCTTCTTGTTCTTGGGCAAAGCAGGTGTCCTTCTGAGTTCTCGCACGAGAACGGCGCTGCGCGCACGCGCGAGCACCCGAGTGCTTCCTCCCGTGGGGAGGAGCAGGGTTCCGGACTGTCAGCGGCCGGGGCCATTCATGTGATGGTTGATTTGCGTCGATCGACGCTCACCATCGGCCCCTGGACTCACACTTCTTACACAAAAACGTCCGCGCTGTGCGCGGGTGTCCGAAGCCGACCGAAGAAGTCTACAGGTCGCGCCTGAGAGAGTCCTCCGCGACCGTACGATGGCGAGGTGAGCTTCGAATCCCCCACCGGCACCCAGGTGCACCTCCAGTCCGGCGACGTCACGGCGCAGATCGCGCAGGTCGGAGCCTCTCTCCGTTCCCTCCGCGTCGGCGGGATCGACCTCGTGACGCCGTACCCACTCGACATCCCGACGCCGTCGTGCTCGGGCGTCGTCCTCACGCCCTGGCCGAATCGCGTGCGCGACGGACTGTGGAACGACGAGGGCACCGCGCGCCAGCTCGCGATCACCGAGCCGAAGTTCACCAACGCGAGCCACGGCCTGCTGCGGTTCTCGGCCTACGAGATCGACCAGACGGATGCCGCGGCCACGCTCAGCGCGACGATCTTCCCGCAGACCGGGTACCCGTATCTGATCGAGACCTCGGTCACCTACCTGCTGACGGATGCCGGCATCGAGGTCATCCACGTGCTCACGAACCGGTCGGCCGACCCCGCGCCGGTGGCCCTCGGCACCCACCCGTTCGTCACGATCGGCGACGTCGATCCGCACGAGCTCGTGCTGCGGGTTCCGGCCGCGACCGCGTTCGAGACCGACGAGCGGATGCTGCCCACCGGCACCCGTCCGGCCGACGCGGCCCTGCGCGACGGCATCCGTCTCGGCGACGCCTCGCTCG
This sequence comes from Microbacterium sp. A8/3-1, assembly GCF_040267695.1. NCBI lineage: Bacteria > Bacillati > Actinomycetota > Actinomycetes > Micrococcales > Microbacteriaceae > Microbacterium > Microbacterium sp. A8/3-1. The sequence continues at coordinate 2,456,444 of NZ_CP158357.1, forward strand.
ACACCGGCTTCACCGACCTGACCCGCGACGGCGACGGACGGGCGCGCACGTCACTCACGGCGCCGGACGGCCGCCGGGTCACGCTCTGGCAGGGCGAGGGCTTCGACTTCGTGCAGGTGTACACCGCGACGAACTACCCGGGGCACGACCCGGCCGTCGCGATCGAACCGATGACGGCACCGGCCGATGCGCTCAACAGTGGGCTCGGCATCCGTCGCCTCGCCCAGGGCGAGTCCTGGACGCTGCGCTGGGGCATCACGCTCGACTGATTCCTGCCTTCTCGTTCGTTGAGCGAGCCGCAGGCGAGACGAAACGCCGTGTCGAATGCGTTTCGTCTCGCTTCGCTCGCTCAACGACCGGAGGAGACGGTGCGATCAGACGACCCCGCGGTCGCGCAGCTCGCGTCGCGTCAGGTGCGACAGGTCGGGCAGACCGCTCGCATCCACCGTGACCGCGTCCGGATCGGAACTCGCGCCCACGGCATCCGATCCACCGCCCTTGCGGGCCCGACGCCGCTCCTTCGCACCCTCGACGAGGTTGTACAGCGTCGGCAGCACGATCAGGGTCAGCACGGTCGAGGAGATGAGACCACCGATCACCACGATCGCGAGCGGCTGCGAGATGAAGCCGCCGTGCCCGGTGATGCCGAGCGCCATCGGGGTGAGCGCGAAGATCGTCGCGAGCGCCGTCATGAGGATCGGACGCAGTCGCTTCTCTCCACCGGCCTTCACCGCCTCGATCGTCGACAGACCCTTCTCGCGGTATTGGTTCACGAGGTCGATGAGCACGATCGCGTTCGTCACCACGATGCCGATCAGCATCAGCACGCCGATCAGCGAGGCGACGCCGAGCGGCACACCCGTGACGATCTGCAGCAGGATCGCACCGGTCGCCGCGAACGGCACCGACACGAGCAGCAGCAGCGGCTGGCGCAGCGACTTGAACGTCGCGACCATCACCACGTACACGATCAGGATCGCGGCGAGCATCGCCAGGCCCAGCTGCGAGAACGAGTCGGCCTGCTGCGAGGCGACACCGCCGACCTCGGCGGACGCACCGTCGGGCAGCTCGGCCGCGGCGAGCGCCGCGGTCACCGATGCGGTCGCGGTCGCGAGGTTGTCGGATGCCGGCGGCACGGTGATCGTCGCGGTGCGGCGGCCCTGCTCCGTGGTGATGGACGTCGGGCCGTTGCGCTCCTCGACGGTCGCGATGTCCTGCAGCTGGACGATGCCGAGCGGGGTCGGGATCGCGAGGGTCTTCAGGGCGTCGATCGTGGTCGGCGGCGCCGGGGTGACGATGTAGATCGTCAGCGCGGTGTCGTCGATCTCGACGGAACCGGCCTGGGTCGGGCGCATGGTGTTCGACACGATGGATCCGACCGCGACCTCGGACAGTCCGCGCTGCGCGGCAGCCTCACGGTCGACCACGACGGCGATGTACGGCAGCGATGCCGCCAGGTTGTCGGTCACCTGACCGACGCCGTCGCGCCCGTCGAGCTCCTCCATCACGGAGGTCGTCGCGGTCTGCAGGTCGTCGGCGTTCGACGCCGAGACGGAGATCTCGATGTCGCTCGAGCCGAAGCCCGCGGATGCCGCCACCGACACGTCTCCGACCTCGTCGCCGAGTCCGTCGATCGCGTCCTGCACGTCGGCGCGCAGCTTCTCCTGGTCGGCGTCGCCGTCGGTCAGCACCGAGTACGTGACGCCGGCCCCGCCGGAGAAGGCGTCGCGCAGCGCCGAGCCGCTCGATCCGATCGATGCCTGCACGTGCTCGATGCCGTCGACGCCCAGCAGCGCGTCCTCGACCGCGGTAGCGGCCTCCGACTTCGCGTCGAGGCTCGCGGTCGGACCGAGGTCCTGCGTGACCGTCATGGTGTTCTGGCCCGAGTCGCCGAGGAAGTTGACCTTCATCAGCGGCGCCGCGGCGAGCGTGCCGCCCAGCACCACGACGGCGAGGATCACGGTGACGGCGGAGTGCTTCAGGGTCCAGCCGAGGATGGGCCGGTAGGCGCGCTGGAGCGCAGTGGGCGGAGCATCCTGGTGCTCCGGGTCGATGGCCACGCCGTTCTCGTCGAGCAGCGGCTTGCCGGGACGCAGGAACCAGTAGGCGAGCACCGGCACGATCGTCAGTGAGACGAGCAGCGAGGCGATCATGGCGATCGCCACGGTCATCGCGAACGGCCGGAACAGCTCGCCGACCATGTCGCCGACGAAGACGATCGGGAGGAACACCGCGACGGTCGTGATCGTGGACGCCGTGACGGCCATCGCGACCTCGCGCACGGCGAGCCTGATGGCATCGCCCTTGTCGGCATCGCCGACGTAGTGCCTCTTGATGTTCTCGATCACCACGATGGAGTCGTCGACCACACGACCGATCGCGATCGTGAGCGCGCCGAGCGTCAGGATGTTCAGGGAGTATCCGAACGCCTGCAGCCCGATGAACGTGATGAGCACGGAGGTCGGGATCGAGATCGCCGTCACCAGCGTGGAGCGGATCGACAGCAGGAAGACGAGGATCACGATCACCGCGAAGACCAGTCCGAGGAGACCTTCCGTCGCGAGGCTCTCGATGGACTGCACGATGAACGGCGCCTGATCGAAGATCACCGTGAACTCGGCATCCGGGAACGCCTCGCCGATCTCGTCGAGCGCGGCGAGCACGCCCTGCGAGACCTCGACGGTGTTCGCGGCGGGGAGCTTGGTGATCGAGATGGAGAGTGCGTCCTTGCCGTCGACGCGCGAGATCGAGCTGATCGGGTCGGACTCCTGCGCGACCGTCGCCACGTCGCCGATCGTCAGCGAGGTGCCGACCAGCGGGAGGGCGGCGAGCTCGTCGACCGACGTGATCTTCGCGCCCGTCTGGACGGTGAGGGTCTCGCCGTTCTCGGTGATGTCACCGCCGGGGAAGAGCGTGCCGTTCTGCTGCAGCGCCGACGTGATGGCCTGCGTGCTCTGGCCCTCGGCGGCGAGCAGCGCGAAGTCGGGGGTGATGGTGATGCGCTGGCCGACGCCGCCGATGAGCTGCGCGGCATTGACGCCGTCGACGTCCTCGAGGTCGGGGATCGCGACGCTCTGGAGCTCGGCCTGGGCGTTGTCGGCGTCCTCGAATCCGGTGACCGCGACCTGGATCACCGGGAAGTCGTCGATCGAGACCGCGAGCACCTGGGGGCTCACGTCTTCGGGGAGCTGGCTCGAGATGCGGTTGATGGCCTGCTGGATCTTCTGCTCCGCGGTCGCGAGGTTCGTGCCGTAGGCGAAGGTCGCCTGCACGATCGACGCGTTCGTGGTGCTCGTCGCCGTCGTCCCCTCGAGGCCGGGCACGCCCTGGATCGCCGACTCGACCGGCGTCGACACGTCGTTCTCGACGACCTCGGGCGATGCGCCCGGGTACGTCGTCATGACCATGAGGTTGGGCAGCTCGAGCGAGGGGATGAGCTCCTGCTTGAGGTTGGTCAGCGCCAGCCCGCCGAACACCGCGGCGACGATCGTGATGAGCGCGATGAGCGCCCGGTTCTTCAAGCTCAGGACGGCGAGATTCGACAAGGCGGATTCCTCGGTTCAGTGTGCGGAGGACGCTGCGGTGCGACCGGGGGTGGTATCAGTCTCGGGCATGCCGAGGAGCTGCGTGAGCACGGTCTCGATGAACGCGCGATCCAGGGTGGTCTCCCGGATCTGGGTGCTCCACATGACGCCGTCGATGAAGATCATCGCGGCCGTCGCCCTGTCGTACCCGTAGGCGGGCTCGAGGAAGGAGACCAGCTGCTCGGAGAGATGCCGCGCGAGCTTGCGCAGGCGGGGGTCGTGGATCGCGGCGGTGACGACGGCCCGATCGGCTTTCACGGCACGGGCGTCGTCGAGGCCCTCGGTGATCAGATCGGCGATCACGGCCGGGCTCACCCCGCGCTGGGCGAGAGCGATGCGCACACCGTCGAGGCGCGCGTCGACCTCGTCCGCGAGCGCGCGGAGGGCGGCGGAGCGGAGGTCGTCGAGCGTGTCGAAGTACTGCGTGGTGGCGCCGAGCGGAACGCCGGCGCGCGCCGCGACCATGCGGTGGGTGACGCCGTCGGCGCCGACCTCGACGATCAGCTCCGCCGCGGCGGTGACGATCTCCCGGCGGCGCGCTTCAGGGTCACGTCGGCGACGCGTGCTCTCCCCCATCGGGCACCCCCTGGACTTACGTACATGTACGTTTGTACATTTCCGGATTGTGAGGATGCTGGGAGCCGTGCCGTCCGCTCAGCGCGACGCCGTCGACCGCGGGCGCTGCGACCTCGATCGGATCACGACGAGCATCCCCGCCAGCGTGAGCACGATCCCCCACACCTGCAGCGGCTGCGGCAGAGCGGCGAGGCCGAGGACCGCGGCGGCGAGTCCGACGACCGGCGGCACCGCGAGCCCGAGGAGCGCCGCATGGGAGGCACCGGCGGTCGCGATGATGCGGTGCTGCACCAGATACGCGGGCACGTACACGGCCAGGCCCAGCACGGCCAGCGCCAGGATCGCCCAGGGCTCGAACAGGCCGCCCGACCAGACCTCGACGACGGCCCAGAGCACGAGAGGGACGCTGCCGAGGGCGAAGATCGGCAGGATGCGCGGAGCCATCGGCCCGCGTCGGCCCCGATTGAGGTGCGCGAACAGCAGACCGTACGCCGCCATGGACAGCATCGCGCCGACGGCGGCCAGCACGCCGAGGACACTCGCCCCGCCCGGTGCGCCGAGGCGAGGAAGGACATAGAGCACGGCGCCGACGATGGCGACGGTCGTCGAGGCGAGCACGAGGAGCGACATCCGCACTCGGCTCAGCAGGCTCTCCGCGACGAGAGTGACGACCGGGGAGAGGGCGAGGATGAGGCTCGGGATGGCGGGGCCGGCGAGGGAGATCGCGACCGTCGAGAGCACGGTGTACCCGGTGACCCCGGTGAGGGACAGGATGCCGAGCTGCCACCAGGCGCACCCCCGGCCGGCGGGTGTCCGATCCGGCGGGGCAGAGCGTGCTCCCCCTCGGCGCGGCAGCAGCGTCAGGAGGAACAGCCCGAGCGCGGCGAACCCCGCGCGGCCCGCCGCGACGACGCCGACTCCGGCGCCTTCGAGCGCGAAGCCCGCGATCACCCAGGTCGCCGCGAGCAGCACGACCAGCAGCAGCGATTCCCGGAGCAATGACTCCTGCTGTGGCCGCGTGCCGCCGGCCGAGCTCATACCAGCGCGACCTCGACCTGTCCCCGTTCGAAGTAGGCCGCGAGGTCGGGGTCCAGCGGCGGGATCGAGATCGACGAGCCGTCGCCGCGCAGGGACACCGTCGCGAGGATGCCGGCCGCCACGGCCTCTCGTGCCGCGACGGGTGACGTCTCGGTGAGGCCGCCGTCGCGGACGAACCGCAGGAACTCGGCGACGAGCAGCGCGTCGGCGCCGTCGTGCCCGGCATCCGGCACCGCCGGGACGATGAACACCTCGTCGGCGTCTGCGGCTCCGGCGTGACGTCGGTTCCACAGCTTGACCTCGCTGCCCGCCACATCGCCGAAGTTCTCGATCCGACCCTCGGTGCCGATCACGGTGTAGTTGCGCCAGTAGTCGGGCGTGAAGTGGCACTGCTGGTACGACGCGAGGATTCCGCCTTCGAGCCGCATGTTGACCATCGAGATGTCCTCCACATCGATCACGGGATTGAGCCCTGTGAGGGAGGTCGGCGGCCAGTTGTCGACGCTGAACCAGTCCCGCATGCGCTCGTTCGTCCGCTCGCGCCGATCGTCGATGTCGCCGTAGACGCTCAGCGCGCCCATCGCGGCGACCTGCTCGGTGTACGCGCCGGCGAGCCAGTGGATGATGTCGATGTCATGGGCGCCCTTCTGCAGGAGCAACCCGTTGGTGCGTCGCCGGTCGGCGTGCCAGTCCTTGAAGTAGAAGTCGCCGCCGTGCCCGACGAAGTGGCGCACCCACACCGCCTTGACCTCGCCGATGCGACCGGCCTGGATGAGGTCGCGCATCAGGGTGATGAGGGGCATGTGCCGCATGTTGTGGCCGATGTAGAGACGCGTCCCGGTGCGGCGGGCCGTCTCGAGCATGGCATCGGCATCGGCGAGGTCGATGGCGAGCGGCTTCTCGCAGAACACGGGAACCCCCACCTCCAGAGCGCGGATGCTGAGCGCCGCGTGGGTGTCGTCGGGGGTGAGCACCATCACCGCGTCGACACCGGACGCGAGGAGCTCGTCGAGCGAATCCGTGACGAGCGCGTCGGGCAGCAGGGCGCTCGCGTCCTGCCTGGCGCGGTCGGCGAGGTCGCAGACGGCCGTGATGCGCGACCCCTTGCCGGGGCGATGCACCTCTTCCTGCAGGGTCGAGCGCGCGCCGAAGCCGATGATGCCGATCTTGAGATCCACGATGGTCCTTCTGTGAGGTGAGAGGTGTGTGGGCGGGGCCGCGTCAGCGCGGCCGCGCGGTGGGGGCGTCGAGATCCGTCGAGCCTCCGGGGAAGAGCGTCCAGGGGAAATCGTGCCGTCGCCCCGGTGAGGGTTCGCTCTCGAGAGCGCGGTCGATGATGATGCTCGCCTGGCGCTCGTAGAAGTCGGTCGGTCCGACCGTCGTCAGCGTCGGCGCCACGAGGCTCGCGTCGGGCGTGTTGCCCACGCCCACCACGGCGACGTCGTGCGGCACTCGGAGTCCGAGCATGTGCGCGGCGTTGATCGCGGCGATGGCGGCGAAGTCGGTCGTGGCGTAGATCGCGCGGGGACGGTCGTCGCGCGAGAGCAGCGTGACCGCGGCGGTGAAGGCGCTGGCGGGTGTCTCCTCGTAGGTGACGGTCCAGTCCGGGTCGGGTTCGATGCCCGCCGCCGCCAGCTTCTCGAGGTAGGGCGTGTAGCGCGTGACCTGCTCGGGTGCGAGGCGCACGGCACCCTCGGCGGCGATGCATCCGATCGCGGTGTGCCGCTCGAGGAGGTGGTCCATCGCGAGCTCGCATCCGGGGATGGCATCCGAGCGGATGACGTCGAAGCCGTCGGGTTCGAGCGACTCCGAGAACACCACGAGGCGCTGACCGCGCTGCACGAGTTCCTGCAGCTTGCGCCTCGCGTCCTCGCCGAGTCCGACTCCGTCGAGATAGGCGACGTCGCTCTCGACCCGGTCGAGGGCTGCGTGCCAGTCGCCGTCGGCGAGGATCAGCGTCGTGAGACCGTGGCGGTTCGCCTCGGCGTTCACGGCGTCGGCGACGGCCAGAGACCACGGGTCGCTGAGCAGATGCAGCGAGAGCTGCACCATGCCGCTGCGACCAGTGCGGATCGACCGCGCCGCGCTGTTCGGTCGGTAGTTGAGCTCTTCCGCTGCGGCCAGCACGCGGGCGGCCGTCGCCTCGGCGACCCCGGCGCCGGTGGATCCCGATCGCCCGGAGAAGACGTACGACACGGTCGCCGTCGACACCCCCGCGCGCTCGGCCACCATGCGGAGGGTCGGTCGCCGGGGCGCCGAATGTTCGCGCTGCGCCATGATTCAGCCTTTCGATCCGCTGAAGGCGATGCCCTGGATGAACTGCCGCTGCAGGATCATGAACGTCACCAGCATCGGCAGCGTCGCCAGGAGCGCTCCGGCCATCAGCACGGGGTAGTCGGTGCCGTGCAGGCCGACCAGCTGAGAGAGCCCGACGGACAGCGGCATCTTCGCCGGATCGGTCGTCACGATCAGCGGCCAGAGGAGGTCGTTCCACGACCAGAGCACAGTGAACACCACGAGAGCGATGATGCCAGGCTTCGCGAGCGGAACCATGATGCGCCAGAAGGTCTGCCACGGATTCGCCCCGTCGATGCGCGCAGCCTCTTCGAGCTCGGCCGGCATCGACAGGAAGAACTGCCGCATCAGGAACGTGCCGAACGCGCTGAAGATGCCGGGCACGATCAGCGCCTGCAGGGTGTTCAGCCAGCCGAGCGCCTGGATGATCTCGTACTGCGGCAGCAGGTACAGCTGCGACGGCACCATCAGGACCGAGAGGAAGAGCACGAAGAGGGCGTTGCGTCCGGGGAACGGGATGCGCGCGAACGCGTACCCGGCCATCGTGCACAGCAGCACCTGACCGACCGTGCGTCCGACGGTGAGCCACACCGAGTTGAGGAACATCTGGGCGAACGGCATCGACTCGAAGACCTCGGCGAAGTTCGTGAAGACCCATTCGCGCGGCAGCAGGCTCGGCGGCACCTGCACGGAGTCGGACAGCGTCTTGAACGAGGTGAGCAGCTGCCAGAGGAAGGGGAAGACCATCAGCACCGCGCCGATGAGGAGCACGACGTGCACGATCCAGAGACCGCGGCTGGTCGTGCGACCGGCCATCGAGCGCCCCCGTCGAGGGGACGCGCCGACGATGGCACGCGTGTCGAGCGAGACGTCACTCATAGTGCACCCACTTCTTCTGCAAACGGAACTGGACGACGGTGAGCAGCAGGATGATCACGAGCAGGAGGAAGGCGACGGCGGCCGCGTAGCCGCGGTCGTTGTCGAGGAAGCCCGCTTCGTAGAACAGGTAGACCACGGTGCGGGTGTTCGGCATCGCGGGGTTGCTGCGGCCGAGCATCATGTAGATGAGGTCGAACACCTGCAGCGCGCCGATCACGCTGATCACGCTGACGAAGAAGATCGACGGCGACAGCAGCGGGATCGTGATCGAGAAGAACTTGCGCACGGGTCCGGCGCCGTCGAGGTCGGCGGCCTCCATGATCGTGTCGGGGATGCCCTGCAGTCCCGCGAGGAAGATGACGATGTTCGTGCCGAGGCCGGCCCAGATGCCCACGACCGCGATCGCGATGAGCGCGGTGTTCGGGTCGGTGAGCCAGCTGCGACCGTCGATGCCGACGGCACCGAGCGCCGCGTTGAGCACGCCGTAATCGCCGTTGTAGATCATCCGCCACACCAGCGCGATCGCCGCGGGCATCGTGACCACGGGGATGAAGTAGAGGGTGCGGTAGACGCTGCGGCCCTTGAGCCCTGTCGTGTTCAGGAGTGCGGCGATCGCCACGGCGAGAGGGATGCCGATCAGGGCGATCACCGTGTAGAGCGCGGTGTTGCGCAGCGCCCCGATCAGCTCGGCATCCTGGAACAGGCGGGTGTAGTTCTCGATGCCGACCCACTCCGAGCCGCCGAACGGCCCGGACCTGGTGAACGAGATGATCAGGGTGCGCACCGTCGGCCACAGGTAGAACGCGGTGATCCCCAGGGCCGTGGGGCCGAGGAAGACCAGCGCCCACCACGGGGAGGCGCCGGGGTTGCGCCGGCGGCGGCGGATGCCGGGGCGCGGGGCCTCCGGCATCCGCTCTGCCGAGGCGCGCGGGGGTGACGCGACGACGGTCATGGGATCACTCCTGTTCGGCGTCCAGGGCCGCCTGCATCTGCTCGGCGAGGTCCTGGAGGCCGTCCTTCGGCGAGACCGCGCCCGACCAGACCTGCGACAGCACTTCGCTCTCGATGCTCGTCCAGGCGGACGTGTTCTTCGACACCGGGTAGGGCACCGCCGTGTCGAGCGCGTCGATGTAGACCTGCAGGTCGTACTGGGGCAGTGCATCCACCCAGGCCTGCTGCGTGCCGTTGAAGGCGGGGATGACGGTTCCCGTCTCGGCCTGGATCTTCGCCGCCTGCTCTCCGGACGCGAAGGCGGCGAAGGCCTTCGCCTCTTCGAGATGCGGGCTCTTCGCGTTGGCGACGTTGGCCAACCCGTGGATCACGCTCTGGTTCCCCTCGGGTCCCGCCGAGAGCGGAGCCACGTTCACGGAGCCGCCGATGTCCGCGTTGTCCGCGTAGGCTCCGGCAGCCCACGACCCGTTCTGGAACATCGCGACCTTGCCCGAGAGGAAGAAGTCCTCCGGGTTGGTGTCGGTCAGCTGCTGCGCCGTCGGCGATGAACCGCTGGCGATGAGATCCGTCCACAGTTCGATGCCTTCGAGCGCCTCGTCCGACCCGTATCCGCTCTCGGTGCCGTCGGCGGAGACGACCTCGCCACCCGCCTGAGCGATCGAGTTGTAGTAGTTCTCCTGGCCGTACTGGCTCGCGGCGATCCCGTACTGGCCCTTCGCCGGATCCGTCAGCTTCTTCGCCGCGTCCTTGAGGTCATCCCACGTCCAGTCAGCGGTCGGATACTCGACTCCGGCGGCGTCGAAGAGCGCGGTGTTGTACCAGAGCGCGACGGTGTCGAAGTCCTTGGGCGCGCCGTAGAGCTTGCCGTCGAAGGTGTAGAGCTCGGCGAGGGCCTCCGGGTAGTCGGCGGGGTCGATGGCGGAGTCGTCGAGCGGAGCCAGCTGGCCGTTCGACGCGTAGAGCTGGAAGTTCGGGCCGTTCATCCAGAACACGTCCGCGGCCGCTCCACCGCTCGCCGCCGTCTGCAGCTTGGTCCAGTACTCCTTGGTCGGAGTGACCTGGATGTCGATCGTGACGTTCGGGTTCTCTTCGGTGAACGCCGCGGCGATCTCCTCCATCGCCGGTTTCTGGTTCTCATCCCAGATGGCGTAGCTGAGGGTGACGTCGCCGCCCGACGAGCCCTCGCCGGACGGCGTGGATGAGCAGGCGCTCAGGGCGAGGACGGCGGCCGCGGTGGCGGCCAGGGCGCCGAAGGCGCGGAGGGAGGTGCGGGGCATCGGTGTCTCCTTTGACAGTTTCTGCGTCGTGATGCAGGGGGAAAGCGCGTGTTAACCGTTTAGCGTTAAACGATTAGCACGACGATAACCCGGATGCCCGGCAGAGCGCAACCGTCAATTCGGTGAGCGGCTCTCGTCAGATCGAAGCGCCGAGAGCCAGCCCGAGTCCCGCCGCGACGAGTCCGAGCAGCAGCATCCCGATCGCGTTGACGACGGATGCCGGACGCTCCCCGTCGCGCCACAGGGCGACGGTGTCGAGCATGGCGGTGCTGAACGTCGTGTATCCGCCGAGGAGGCCGGCCCCGAGGAGGAACGCGGCATCCGGCAGCGCGGTCGTGACGACACCGAGGGCGAAGGAGCCCGTGATGTTCACCAGCAGGATGCCCCACGGGAAGCGGCGCCCGGCGACGCGGGCGACTCCGAGGTCGGCGAGATAGCGCAGCACCGCCCCGAGTCCGCCGGCGAGCGCGGCACCGAGGAAGAGCAGCGGACTCACGACGCCGCCCCTGAGGCCGGGCGGGGTCGACCGATGCGCAGCCCCAGCGCGGCGGCGCCGAGGCCGAGCGCGAGACTTCCGGCGGCGTAGGCGGCCGCGATGAGCGGAGCATCCGCCCACAGCGACACCGTTCCGGTCATGAAGGCGCTGTACGTCGTGAACCCGCCGAGCACACCGGTGCCGAGCAGCAGCCGAATCTCCGCAGCAGCGGTCTCCCCGCGCCTGTCGAGGGGGCGCGCCACCAGCACACCGATCAGCAGAGCGCCGACGACGTTCGCGAGCAGCACCGCGATCGGGAAGCCGCCCGCATCCGGGATGACGAGTCCGAGGCCCAGCCTCGCCGCGGTGCCGACCGTGCCGCCGAGGGCGACGAGCAGGACGCGGCGGAGGTTCACTTTCGTCACTGTAGTCGCCTGTGGCAGCGCGGCGCCCCGATGTCAAGGCAGTGGGACCCGAGCCGCCGAGGGCGTTGACTGAGCGCATGAATCCGCTCTGGAAGATCGACACGTCCCCGCTCCTCGGTTCGCCGCTCGAGCCGGGCGCCCAGCACGACGTGGTCATCGTGGGAGCGGGGATCACCGGCCTGACCACCGCGGTGATGCTCACCCGCGCCGGGCTCGACGTGGCCGTGATCGAATCCGGCGACATCGCCGAGCTCGCGACGGGCGGGAACACCGGCAAGCTCTCGCTGCTGCAGGGCAAGCGGCTCGCGGAGATCCGCCGCCACCACCCTGCCGCGCTCGTGCGCGCCTACGTCGACGCCAACCGCCAGGGCATGGAGTGGCTGCTCGCGTTCGCCGAGACCGCGGGAGTCCCGTACACCTGGCGCCCCGACCATTCCTACGCGCAGACACCGGAGGGACTCGAGACGCTGCGGGCACAGCACGCGGCCGCCCGCGAGGCGGGGCTCGCGACGAGGATGCTGACCCCCGGCGACCTGGACGCGGCCCCGTTCCCGGCCGCCGGCGCTGTCGCGCTCGACGACCAGGTGACGATCGACCCCGTGACCGTCACGCGCGCCCTCGCCGGCGAGTTCCTCGAGGAGGGCGGGACGCTGCACACCGGCATCCGCGCCACGGGCGTGCACGCACTCCCCTCGCCGCGCGTCGAGACGGCGGACGGACCGGTCTTCGCCGACCACATCGTGCTCGCCACCGGAAGCCCGATCCTCGACCGCGGCCTCTACTTCACCAAGACCAGCGGGATGCGGTCGTACTGCGTCTCGTTCCGGGTGCCCGGCGAGGTGCCGACCGGCACCTTCCTCTCGATCGACGGCTCGACCCGCTCCGTCCGCCCCGTGTCGGAGACCGACGGGCCGGCCGACACGGCGCAGCTCGTCGTCGGCGGCAACGGCCACCCGGTCGGACGCTCGGACAGCGAGGCCGCCGCGATCGACGACCTGGTCTCGTGGACCGCGCAGCACTTCCCCGGGGCGGAGGAGACGCACCGCTGGTCGGCGCAGGACTACACGTCGCACAACCAGATCCCGTTCGTGGGAGCGATGCCGCGCGGACTCGGCGCGATCCGCTTCGCCACCGGCTACGCGAAATGGGGACTCTCGAACGCTCCGGCCGCCGCACTGCGGCTGACCGCCGAGATCCTCGGCACGGGCTGGCGCGACCGGCCGCGCTGGATGAACGCGATCGCCACGCGACTGACCGTGCCGGCCGATCTCGCGACGGGCGCCGTCGAGGGCGCCAAGGTCGCGGCGGCGGCCGCCTCCGGGTGGGTGGGGGCCGAATCACGATCGGTCCCGGTTCCGCGCCCCGAAGAGGGCAGCGGAGTGCGGGCCAACCGGGCCGGACTCCCGGTCGGGATCTCGACCGTCGACGGGGTCACGCGCGCCGTCTCCGCGGTGTGCACGCATCTCGGCGGAGTGCTGGAGTGGAACGATGCCGAGTGCACGTGGGATTGCCCGCTGCACGCCTCGCGGTTCGCTCCGGACGGCACGCGCATCGAAGGCCCGGCACTCAAGGACCTCCCGGAGCTGCCCCGCGTTGGCAGCAGCTGACGCCTGACGTCACGCCTCGTGCGGGAGTGTTGGCGCGTCGTCCCAGCCCTGCTGCGGGACCTCGCAGTTCTCGCGGAACACGTACTGCGAGGCGAGCTTGCGCTGACTGCTCGACCAGTCGATCGCCGGGCGGCGCTGGTCCGGCGGCAGGTAGCCGAGCCGGTACACGGCCATCAGCTCGAGGTCGTCGGGCACCTTCAGCAGGCTGATGATCTCCTCCCACCGACCGGGCACCTCCATCGGGAAGGAGATGAACTGGATGCCCATGCCGAGCTCGACCGTGGTGAGCCAGATGTTCTCCATCGCCGCGCCCATGCTGAACACCGAGTAGAACGACGAGAGCTGGCCGGGGCGGTACTCGCTGCGATCGAGCATGACCCCCAGAAGCAGGGGCGACCCCGCGACGAGCTTCCGGTTCTCCGATCCCAGTGTCTTCGGCACACCGAACGTGTTCATCAGTGTCTGCCCGCGCTTGGTGAACACCTGGCTGGTGAAGGGCCGGAGCGCGGCGGGCAGCTTGTCGAACAGCATCCCGCTGCGCTTCTCATCCATCTCGGCCTCGCTGAAGCGGAAGTACGGCTTGTACCGCTCGAAGAAGGTGCCGTTCGACATCGCCTCGGTCATGCTCTCGCCTGAGATGCGCGCGATCTGCTCGATGGTGTCGCGACTCTCGATCACGACGAATCTCCAGGGCTGGCTGTTCAGCTGCGAGGGAGCGCGTCCGGCCGCTTCGAGCAGCAGGCGCTGGTGCTCCTCGGAGACCGGGTCCGGCAGGAGCGGCCCGTTCGTGGTCTTGCGGCGGCGGATGGCGTCGAGCAGTTCCATGCGTTCACTTCCGGTCGGAGGGCAGGAGCGAGCACACGAGGCCCGCGAGGAGGAAGGGCGCGGCGGCGAGCGCGACGAGCGGATGCCGACGGCTGTGCGTTCCGAGGTACGGGATCGCGGCGAGCGGCGCGGCGGCGGGCACGAGCAGCAGGGCTGCGCGACGGCTCGCTCCGCGCGGTCTCGCGCAGAACAGCCCGCCGGCCGCAGCGGCTGCTGTCGTCGCGCACGTCGCGATGTAGAGCGCGTGGTGCACCCACCGGAATTCGGAGGTGTCGACGGCCCGGGTCGCGACAGCCGTGCCGAGGGCGGCGTTGGCGGTGTACGCGATCGCCGCGGCGACGAACAGCGGCGCGGCGTTCGTGCGCTGCGCCCGTTGCCTCATGTCCCGACCATACGCCCCACCTCCCGGTGCCGAGCCACCCCCTTGCGTGCGAGCGGCCCCTTTGCGTACGACCACAACGGGGTGGTTCGTACGCAAAGGGGCCGCGGGTGGGACGAAGCGCTACAGATTCGCCTCCGCGTAGATGCGAAGGGCGTCGCGGACGAACTCCGCGCCCTGAGTGCCGCCGGATGCCGTCGCGTAGTTCGCGCCGAAGCGCGGGTCCGCGACGTACATCTCGCCGAGACCGATCACGTAGCCCTTCACGTCGCCGCCGGGGACCGCCGCAGGCGTGCCGGGCACGCTCGTCAGCCACTCGACGTGACGACGGGCGACGTCCTGAGCCTGGGCGGATGCCGGGTCGACACCGCTCTCCGCGGCGGCGATCCAGTCGCGCCCGAGATCGGAGACGCGCTGCTGCCAGTCGGCGCGCTCGGCATCCGTCATGCCCCGCCACCAGCGGTCGCTGTCGGCGTAGGCCTTCTTACCCCAACGATCCTCGACCTCCTCCTTGTACTGGGTGTGGTCGAAGCCGTCGAACATGTTCTCTGCCATGAGTTCTTCACCTCCTCTCAATGCGTCGATGGTGGATTCGACGGACGCGATCTGACGCGCCAGTCGGGCCTGCTCCTCGCGCAGCAGCGCGAGATGGGTCTGCAGGGCGGATGTCTCTGCGCTCTCCTTCGCGAGGATCCCGGCGATCTGCGGCAGCCCGAGGCCGAGGTCCCGCAGCAGCAGGATGCGCTGCAGGCGCACGAGCGCCGGGGCGTCATAGTGCCGGTAGCCGTTGGGCGCGATGCGTGTCGGCGGCAGCAGTCCGATGTCGTCGTAGTGTCGCAGCGTGCGGCTCGTGGTTCCTGCGAGTCGTGCGATCTCCTGGATAGACCAGTCCTTCTGCTCCATCTGCATCCTCCTTCCGTTGTCGATATCTCGACTCTAGAAGTTGACGTCGCGTCAAGGTCAAGCGCGCTTGTGGAATTTGTTCCACATTCGCGCGACTAGCCTGTTCAGGGCGCCGGATGAGCTGCCGCCCCAACTCGCCGGAGGTACTGACGCATGCCCGAAATCGTTCAGAAGACGACGATCGGCCTGAGCCGCCGCAGGATTCTGCAGGCATCGGCATGGTCGATCCCGGTGATGGCCGTCGCCGTCGCCACGCCTCTCGCGGCCGCGAGCACCGCGATCGATCTCGAGCTCGTCGCGCGGCCCGGTGGCGATCGCATCGGGGGCACGAATCCCGAGGGAACGCAGGCTGTCGACCTCACGCTTCCCTTCACGTACGACGCGACGAGCGCGGGAGGGCCGGTCGCGAACGCGACGCTGGTCGTCAGCTTCGACACGCGCCTGATCGACGACCCCAGCGTGAGGATCGACGGTTTCCCGGCGCAGCAGATCGCGACGGAGCTCTCCGGCACCACGCGCACCGTGACGTTCTCGCTGCCGTTCGACATTCCGGGCAACGGCGACACCATCCCGATCCAGCCCTCGTTCGCCGTCGTGAACCGGACCGCCTGGGTTCCGGATGCCGCCGACTACGTCGTCACGCTGCTCGGTCCGGGCAGCCGCCTCGACCTCAACCCATCGAACAACACGGTGACCATGGCGCCGCAGTACGGCGGCCCGCCGGTGTGATCGACACGCGATCCCTGTCGTAGAAGAGGCGCTCCCGCATCCGTCGAGAGCGCCTCTCGACATTCACACAGGAATTTTCGTTGACAAGATCGAGATATATCGTGTTACTCTCGATACACACGATATATCTCGATCCCCCGACACAGGAGAAGCAGACATGACCGAGAAGTGGCTCATCGCCCCCGGCGAGGAACGCGTCATCGACATCGAATCCATCAGCCGGCTGAAGGTCGGCCTCGTCGGCGGCCAGGTCGACATCGTCGCGCACGACGAACCCGGCATCCGCATCGAGGTGCACGGCGTCACCACCAAGGACCTCCGCATCGAGTCCCACGACGGCGAGGTCGAGATCGACCACCCGCAGCTCGGCTGGGACAACTTCCTCGAGGTCTTCCGCAACTTCGGCTCAGGCGGACCCCGCGCCGAGGTGAGCGTGGCCGTCCCGCGCTCGATCGCCCTGAACCTCGGCGTCGTCAGCGCCGGCGCCCTGGTGTCCGGCATCCGCAACGACGCCCGGCTCAACACCGTCTCCGGCGACATCATCGTCGACACCCTCATCGGCGACCTCAACGTCAACTCCGTCTCCGGCGATGTGCAGGTGCGCGGACTCACCGGTTCGATCACCGCCAACAGCGTCTCGGGCGATGTCGCCGTCACCGGCGCCGTGCGCAAGGCGACCGTCGACATCGTCTCGGGTTCGACGCTCGTGGACGCTGCCGGCGATGTGAACACCATCTCCGTGAACTCGGTCTCGGGCGGCACCACGGTGCGGCTCGACGAGTCGCTCGCCGCGAACTACGTGATCCGCTCGCTCAGCGGACGCCTGCTCATCGACGGCGTGGAGCGCAGCTCCTCCGGCCCGAGCAACTACACCGGCACGACCGGCGAACTCGCTGGGCGCTTCGTCGACCTCCGGGCGAACTCGGTGTCGGGCGGCGTCACGGTGCTCCGCCGCGCACCCGAATCGATCACGAACGACGCGGAGTGGGAGGAATCATGAGCCCCGCCGTCTTCTCCCACGGCGACCTGCGTCTGTACCTTCTCTCGCTGCTCGCGGAGGCGCCCCAGCACGGCTACGGCATCATCCAGTCGCTCACCGACCGCACGGGGGGCACCTACACCCCCAGCGCCGGCACCATCTATCCGCGACTCGCGAAGCTCGAGGAGGAGGGCCTGGTCTCGAAGACCGTCGACGGCCGCACCACCATCTACGCGATCACCGATGCCGGCCGCGCCGAACTCGCGTCGCGTGAGGGCGACCTCGCCGGCATCGAGGCCGGCCTCACGGACTCGGTGCGGCTCATCGCGAACGAGGTGCGCCAGAGCGTGCAAGAGGCCATGAAGAGCCTTCGGGCCGATCTCGCCTCGGCGGAACACGACGAGCGCTCGGCCGCGAAGAGCCGACCGCGTGCCGCCTCGGACGACGCCCGCATCATCAGCCGCGAAGAGCTGCATCGTGCGGATGCCGTCGTCAACGCGTTCCGCGCCCGGGTGCGGACCGACCTGCGCACGCACGTGGCGAAGGGCGGCTCGCTCCCGGCATCCGTCGTCAGCGAACTCGAAGACGGATTGGATGCCGCGGCGCACGCGGTGACCCGCGCTCTCGACACCCTCCGCCCCGGCCACTGACGGGGCGGTCAGAGAGGCCCGGTGTCCGTCGCGGACACCGGGCCTCTCTGCGCCGGAGCAGCAACGGCCTGTCACGCGTCGAGATCGCCGAGGTGTCATAGCCTGACGGCATGAGGACGATGACGAAGCCGCTGCCTTTCTTCGTGGTGATCGCTACGGCGCTGGTGCTCGCCGGATGCAGTCCTGCTCCCTCCACCGGCGGAGAGAGCGCCCCTCCGACCGCAGAGTCCTCTGCCACGCCGACCCCGAGCGCCGAACCCACCCCTGAACCCACCGACACCTCGGTCGGCCTGCCGACGCCCGAGAGCATCAGCTGCGACACGATGCTGGATCCCCTGGTCGACCGTGTCCTGCGCTCCACGCAGCTCATTCCTGCGGCGAAACCATGGACGCAGTTCGGATTCGAGCCGACGGGCGCAGCGATCGAATGCCCGTGGGGATACGAGGGGCAGCCTCACGCCGTGACCTACTTCGCCTGGGCGGCACTCGGCGAGGGCGAAGGCGAGACGTTCCTGGCCCTCACGGCGGAGAACGGTTACGGGACGACCGAGACCGAACAGGGAACCTGGGTGACGGATCCCGGAAGCACCCCGGCAGAGCTCTCCGGGATCCTCGTCACCGACGGCTGGGTCGCGTTCGCTCCCACCGCCGAACTCATCCCGGCGATCCTCTGGACCCGTTGACAGGACGACGGCGCCGCTGAGCGGAAGAACCTACACGGTCTCCGGCCAGATCTCCTTCTGCGAGTCCGGCACGGACTCTCCGAGCGGAACGACAAGTACGGAACGATGCTGCCGATGCGTGAGCCGCGCCGCCACCGAACCGGTGAAGAACTCCCTGATCGACTCGCCGATGCCCCGCTTGCGCGTGCCGACCACGATCAGCGAGGCGTCGAGCTTGTTCGCGAGCTGCTTGATCGCCAGCGCGGGATCTCCCACCAGCTGGCGCGCGGTCCACGTGAGGCCGGTGCCGTCGAGCAGGGACGCGGCTGACGCCTGCACGGCTTCGAACTCGGCCACCCCCGCGACGAAGTTGATGTCGATGGGGGCGGAGTGCACATAGCCATCCGGGTCCTCGTAGGTGACGAATCGCGTGACGTCGACATGGGCGACGACGAGAGGCGCGCCGAGCAATCTGGCGAAGCGGACAGCCTCGTCGATCACGTGCCGATCCTGATCGGGTTGCATGCCGACGATGACGGCCTTCTGCAATGCCGCGTTCTGCGAGGCCTCGTCGGACGGAGTGGAGGTGCTGTCGGTCATGAGATCGCTCCGTTCACCAGCCTGGCGTCAGCCAGAGGGTCGTACCCGCGTGCTATTCTGAATGCTACTCTTACCGGCTTCATCCGGTGTCGTGAAATGCGTCGGGCCTCAGTAGCCCGCAGCTGAAATCGTGAGGGGGTCTGGCGTATGGGCCGTGGCCGTCAGAAGGCGAAGCACACAAAGATCGCCCGCGAACTCAAGGCGTACAGTCCGTCGGTGAACTACTCCGCGCTCGAGCGCGAGTTGGCTCACCCGACTGACGAAGACGCCTACGTCGACAAGTGGGCCGACGAGTACGCAGACGAAGACGAGGACGAGCTGGAAAAGGCCTGACCGCCTGTTCCGTCGTCCTGCCCCCGTGCGACCCACGGGGGCTTCGTCGTGTCCGCGATCGGGGTCAGGAATCGCTCGACCGCTGAGTCTCCAGCGACCACACCTGTTCGATCGGCAGGAACCCGTCCTCCCCGTCCGGGCCGTGGAAGCCCTCGACGAAGCGCCCGATATCGGCCTGCCATGCGGCGTTCGCGGGCGCGGCGTCGACGATGCGCATCGCCCCGTCGAAGTCGTCGCACTCGACCAGGTGGAACAGGTTTCTGCCCGACCGCCAGATGATCCAGTCGTGGATGCCGGCTTCGGCGAACAGGTCGCGCAGATCATCGGGGATCCGCGCGTGATGCGATCGGTACTGATCGACGGCTCCGTCCGCGATGACCGAGTGCAGGGCGATCCGCATGGTTCCTCCTAGCCGGTGACCCCGGCGACCGTGTGATGTGACCTGCGAGAATCATTTCATGGCTCGTGTCGTTGCTCTCTTCCGTCACCCGATCAAGGGGTTCACCCCCGAATCCCGTGAATCGCTCACGGTGCAGGCGGATGGCAGGGTCGCCGGCGACCGGGTGCTCGCGTTCCGCTTCGCCGATGCGGTCACCCCGGAGGATGACGGCGGTCTCGACTACTGGCCGAAGTCCAAGGGCCTCGCTCTGCAGGATTTCCCGGCTTTGGCCGCGCTGCGCACGAGCTATGACGATGCGTCAAGGCGTCTGAGGGTCGAACACGACGGCAGCGTGCTCGCGGAGGCGGGCATCGACGATGACGGCCGGGCCGAGCTCGTGTCGGCGGTCACCGACTTCGTGCTCTCCACTCGGGAAGGTCGACGACTGCAGCGTCCTGGTCGACTCCCTCTCGTCCTCGTGGGCGACGGGGAGACGTCGAGATTCCAGGATCGTGCGCGCGGGTACGTGTCGGTGCACAGCCACGGCAGCACTCGGGCTCTGAGCGAGGCGCTGGATCTTCCGGCCGACGACCGTCGCTTCCGGTCCAACATCATCATCGACGGCGTCGCCCCGTGGGCGGAGCTCGACTGGGCGGGCGAAGTGCGCATCGGCAGCGTGACGTTCCGGACGGCCGGTCCCATCGTGCGCTGCCTGGCGACGCACGCGAACCCCGACACGGGCGTGCGCGATGCCAAGGTCCTGACCACCCTCACCAAAGCGTTCGCGCAGGACGAGCCCACCCTCGGGCGACTGCTGCTCCCCGCGGACGAATCCGCGGAGGGTGTCGTGCGCCTCGGCGACGAGGTGCTCGCCGCCTGACGCACCCGCGGCGGGCGAGCCGCGTCGGCTGAGCCCGGATCGCGCTCTCGGGTCGCCCTGTCGCCTCAGATGAACATGACGCGGTGGGTGGGTCGGTCGGTGTAGTGGCGGCCGAGGGGGCTGTGCCAGGTGATGGTGCCGTCGCGCTCTTGGTGGGCACTCCACTGGTGCGTGTCGGGGATGTCGGGGTGTTTGAGGGTGTGGTGGCGGCGGCAGAGGTGGGCGAGGTTGTCGATCCGGGTCTTGCCGCCTCGGGCGTGGTCGTGGTTGTGGTCGATGTCGCACCGGTGCACGGGCATCCGGCAGCCGGGGAACCGGCAATGCTGATCCCGAGCACGCAGGAACCGCCGCATCCCCTCCGTCGGGGAGTACGTGTCGGTCTGAGTGACCATCCCGTCCGGATCGAGGAACAAGCGCGACCAGCCAGTATTCCGCCCGGCGAGATCCCGCGCGATATCGGGATGTATCGGCCCGTGCCCGTCGAGCTCCGCCGGACGGTCATCCGCCCCGGCCAGCGTGGTCCCGGCGATCGTCACCTGGATGCGCCCCTGGATGTTGTCCAGCCCGTCACCATGCACCGCACTCGGGTCGGCGGTGAGGAGGAGGTCGGCGAACAGATCCGCCTGCACCTGATCCCACGTCCGTGTGTCCGCGGGGACAGCTTCCGTGTCTGAATCGGTGTCTGTCTCGGGGTCGGTGGCGAACGTGTCGTCGCTGAAGATCTTGCCCTCGTCGCGGTTGACGTTGCAGCCGGTGTCGGTGCGGGGCTCGTCGCCCGGTGTGGCAGCGGAAGCACGGCCCGCACGGTTCCGGATCACCTGTCGGGCCATCTGCGCCAACCGGTCCGCGATCGCGACAGCAAGCCACTCCGGCAACACCGCCGTCAACAACGCCAGCCCGTCACCGACCGAGCGGACCGTCACACCCCGCTCACCCGCCGCCCGCTTATGCCGGTCCGTGACCGTCTCCCCGACCAGCGCCGCCGCGACCTGCGCCGCGTGCGCCCGGGTGCGGGCAGCGGTCTCCCGCTCGGCGAATACCAGCACCGCCGCCTCGTACAAACCCATCAGGTCGGCATCCGCCTTCTTGTTGCGGATCGCCTCCGACACGATCGCACTCGCCCGACAGATCTCCCGCACATGAGAGGCACTGATCCGCCCCGCCCCGAATGCCTCCCACACCGCGGGCAACTCGCCACTCACCGTGCGGGCGTCCGTGAACGCGAACTCGACCGGCCCCTGAGGGATCCGCCCTGCGGCGGAGAACTCCGCGACCATCGACCGGTAGATCGCATCCCGATGAAACGGACTCCCGGCCACATCCGCATCATGGATCCCGATCTGATCCACGAGTAGCCCCATCGCCTCGCACTCCAGCACCGCGATCTGCCGCTTCTTCTCCACCCACGCATCCAGCACACGACCACGCTCCTCGAGATCGAGGTCGAAATCCGTTCGTCGCTGTGCCATACCCCCAGATTAGAACATAAGTTCGAATATGGCAGCATACTAGCTACCGGACATCACCAGCGACCGCGCCGACGCTCCCACTCGTCTTCGATCGTGCGCCGACGGCCGGCGACGATCCCGGCGGGGATGGACAGCACGAGCACGGCCGCGACGACGAAGATCGGCACCTGCCACCCGGCTGTCGTCTCGTGCAGCATCCCGATCAGCAGGGGGAAGACGGCGGCGATCGCGTAGCCGATGCTCTGCACGAAGCCGCTCAGCGCGACAGCACTCTCGGGCGTGCGTGCGCGGATGCTGAGCAGCACGAGGCTCAGCGGGAACATGATCGCCGAGAGTCCGAAGATGCCGACCCACAGCGGCAGCGCCACGGTCGGCACGAACAGGAATCCAGCCAGGCCCACCAGACCGCCGATCACGCCGACGAAGAACAGCGGACGCGTCGCCTGGTACTTGACGACGAGGACCGGCACGATCATCGAGCACGGCAGACCGACGAGCGCGAACAGGGAGAGCAGCAGTCCGGCCGTCGCGGGGGTGACTCCGCCGATGTCGACCAGCATCGTCGGCATCCAGGCGAACGAGACGTACGCCATGGTCGACGACGTGCCGAAGACGAGCGCGAGCGCCCAGGCCAGCGGCAGCCGCCACAGCCGGGCGAAGTACCGCGGATTCGCCGGAGCGGTCGAGATCGGACCGGTCGCGACCGCCACGGCATCCTGCATGTCATGGCGTCCGTCGGTGGGATCGATGTCGTCGTCCTCGACCGGCGCAGCCATCGGGGAGCGGCGCTCGCGCAGGGCCAGCGTCACCCACGGCAGCAGCGAGACCGCCGCGACGACGCCCCACATGCCGAGCGACAGGCGCCAGCCGAGCGAGTCGGCGACCGGCACGGCGACCAACGGCGGCAGGAACGTGGAGATCGCCAGCGTCGTCGAGTAGACCGTCATCATCAGGCCGATGCGGTCGGGGAAGTACTTCTTCACCAGCGGCGGCAGGAGCACGTTCCCGGAACCGACGCCCGCGAAGACGAGCGCGGTCGACGCCAGGAGGGTCACGGAGTCGACCGCGAACCCGCGCAGCAGCATCCCGGCCGCCATCAGCGCGATGGCGGTCACCGCGACGCGCTCCAGGCCGAAGCGCCGTTCGAACAGCGGGGTGAGCAGTCCGAAGACCGCGAAGCACACCGGCGGCGCGGCCCCGATCAGACCGACGACGACCGGCGAGACGGGGAAATCCTCGGCCACGTGGTCGATCACCGGCGACAGCGAGGCGACGGCGGATCGCAGCGAGAACGCGACCAGCACGATCCCGACGAGCGCGAGAGCCCTCCCCTGCCAGAGCGGCCTCGACGTCACGAGGTCTGCGACCCCTCCACCCAGGCGAGGTATTCGTCGGAGACGGTGCCGGTCACGTAGCGGCCGTCGAAGCAGCTCATGTCGAGATCCGTCAGGACGGAGCCCTCGATGATCGCGGCCTTGAGGTCTTCGACCTCCTGGTACACCAGGTGGTCGCAGCCGAGCTCCTCCGCGATCTCCGGAATGGTCCTCCCGTGCGCGATGAGCTCGTGCCGCGACGGCATGTTGATGCCGTAGACGTGCGGATGCCGGACGGGCGGCGCAGCGGACGCGAAGGTGACCGAGGCGGCTCCGGCATCCCGAGCCATCTGGATGATCTCCTTCGACGTCGTGCCGCGCACGATGGAGTCATCGATCAGCAGGACGTTCTTGCCCTGGAACTCGGTCGACATCGCGTTGAGCTTCTGCCGCACGCTCTTCTTGCGCACCGCCTGCCCCGGCATGATGAAGGTGCGGCCGACGTAGCGGTTCTTGTAGAAGCCCTCGCGGTACTCGATGCCCAGCTTGCGGGCGACCTCCATCGCGGCGGGGCGCGACGAGTCCGGGATCGGCATGACCACGTCGATCTTGTCCATCGGCACGTGCTTGGCGATCGTGTCGGCGAGGCGGTCCCCCATGCGCAGGCGCGACTCGTACACCGAGATGCCGTTCATGACGGAGTCGGGGCGGGCGAGGTAGACGTACTCGAAGGCGCACGGAGCGAGGTGCACCTCCGATGCGCACCGCTTGCTGAACATCTCGCCGTCGTTCGTGATGAAGACGGCCTCGCCGGGCTCGACCTCGCGGACGACCTCGTAGTCGCCGTTCTCGAGCACGAGCGACTCGCTCGCGACGACCCACTCGTCGCGCCCCTCCGCGCCCTCGACGGTCGACGGGCGACGCCCGAGGATGAGGGGACGGATGCCGAACGGATCGCGGAACGCGAGCAGGCCGTAGCCGGCGATCACGGCGATCACGGCGTAGGCGCCCTCGATGCGCGCCTGTGTGCGGGCGACGGCTTCGAAGACCCGCTCGGAGTCGAGGTCGACGGTCGAGGTGGTCGTCTGCAGCTCACCGGCGAGCACGTTGAGCAGCAGCTCGGTGTCGCTCGACGAGTTGAGGTGACGACGGTCGCGCTTTGCCATGTCGGCGGTCAGCTCGCGCGTGTTGGTGAGATTGCCGTTGTGGATGAGGATGATGCCGTACGGGGCGTTCACGTAGAACGGCTGCATCTCCTCCTCGTTCGAGGCGGTGCCCTTCGTGGCGTAGCGCACATGGCCGAGGCCGACGTTGCCGAGCAGCGCGCGCATGTCACGCGTGCGGAACGCCTCGCGCACCATGCCCTGCGCCTTCGCGTTGTGCATGACGCCGTTGGCTTCCGCCGTGGCGATGCCCGTCGCATCCTGGCCGCGATGCTGCAGCAGCAGGAGTGCGTCGTAGATGTCCTGATTGACCGGGGCGGACCCCACCATTCCGACGATGCCGCACATGGGCTCTTACTTCGCTCCGTCCGCGTAGGCGCCCACCAGGCGCACTGCTCCACCGTCGACGCCCTTGGCGCCCTGTTCGAACTCTCCTGCCGGGCGGCTGCCTGCCGCGCCGCCCTCGAAGTGCACCGTGCCGACCTGCCATGCGGGCATGCCCTCGGCGCCGAGCGCCGCGATCGCGGCATCCTTCTTGTCTGCGGCGATCACAGCCAGGAAGCCGATGCCGAGGTTCCAGGTGCCCTCGGCCGACTCCAGCGTCGACCCGGCGATGTCGCTGAGCACGCGGAAGACCGGGCTCGGCGACCACGTGCTGCGGTCGACCTCGGCCCAGGTGCCCTGCGGGAGCACGCGTGCGAGGTTCGCCGCGATTCCGCCGCCCGTGACGTGGCTGAGAGCATGCACGCCGCCCGACAGCCCCTCGATCAGACGCAGCAGGGGAAGCGTGTACAGGCGGGTCGGCTCCAGGAGCGCTTCGCCCCACGTCGTGCCGAGGTCGGCCGCGTTGTCTCCATAGGAGATCCCGGCACCGGTGATGATGTGACGCACGAGCGAGAACCCGTTGGAGTGCAGTCCGCTGGAGGCGACGGCGATGACCGCGTCGCCGTCCTGCACGCGCTCGGCGCCCAGGATCGCGTCGGCCTCGACCACACCCGTGGCCGCACCGGCCACGTCGTAGTCGCGGGGGCCGAGGAGTCCGGGGTGCTCGGCCGTCTCGCCGCCGACGAGCGCCGTGCCCGTCGCGGCGCACGCCTCGGCGATACCGCGGACGATGTCGGCGATGCGCTGCGGGAACACCTTGCCGCAGGCGATGTAGTCGGTCATGAAGAGCGGCTTCGCGCCCACCACGACGATGTCGTCGACGACCATGCCGACCAGGTCCTGGCCGATCGTGTCGTGCTTGTCGATCGCCTGCGCGATCGCGACCTTCGTACCGACGCCGTCGGTACTGGTCGCGAGCAGCGGACGACGGAAGTCGCGCAACGCGCTGGCATCGAACAGGCCGGCGAATCCGCCGACACCGCCGAGCACTTCAGGGCCGTGCGTCGCGCGCACGGAAGACTTCATCAGCTCGACGGCGAGATCACCTGCAGCGGTGTCGACGCCGGCTTCGGAATAGGGATTGGTGGGGGAGGCAGCCACGCCTCCAGCCTACCGCCCGCGGGCACCTCGACTCTCCGCCGGAACAGAGCTCGGACGGCGGCCCCGCTCCCGCCTACGATGGGGCCATGGCCGACAAGCCGCAGTGGCTCATCCGCGAAGACGCGAGCGTTCCGGTGCTCGTCGCGCTCGCGCTGCGCCAGACGCTCGGGATCCGGGCACCTGAGGACCTCCCGAGCCTTCGCGAGCTCGCCGTGCGGGCACCGGATGCCACCGACGCGTCCGCCGCCGTCGAGGCGCAGTGGCGGGACTACTGGGACATGACCGTCGAGCCGCGCGCCCACCCGTCAGGGGTGCCGCTCGAGCTCGTCGACGGCTTCGACACGCTCGTCGCGCTGCCTGCGACCGGAGCGGAGGAGCTCACTGCGGCGGTCGCCCCGCACGGGGAATCCGTCCTCCGCTATGCGCGGGCCGCCCACGATCGTTATGTGAACTCGATGAAGAGCCACACCGGCGGCGATGCGTATCGCGCCTACGCGAGCGCCATCGCCGAGTTCGAGCGCGAGGTCGGACGCCGGGCGCACTCGTTCGAGCTGAACGTGCAGGTGCTGCCGTTCTCGCAGCGCGGCATATGGTGGGTCGGCGCCCTCACGGTCGCGGTGACAGACGGGCTCCGGCGCGATGTCGTGGCGTTCGACGCCGCGATCCGTCCGGTGATCGCCGAACTGGCCTAGTCGGCGACCGATCAGTCGGTCTCGACGACGGTCTCCCGGTCGACCTTCACGACGCGATCGTGACGGCGCGCGACGCGCTCCATGATGATGCCGACGACGCCCCCGAGCGCGAGACCGATCGGCACCGTCCACAGCAGCAGGAAGCCGAAGACCTGACCGGGCGGGTAGACGACGTCGAGCGCCTGCGACTGCTCGAAGCTGCCGCTCCAGGTCAGGATGGCGGCCGCGATGATGCCGACGACCACGCCGATGCCCATGAGCACGCCGTAGCGAGGCACGCGACGCACGGTCGCCTCGACGGTGCGGTGGGTGTCGGTGGGGGCCATGCCTCCATTGTCCCACCGTTCTGCAGGGCACGACACCGGATGTGCGGACGGGCTCGCCTGTCGGTCGAAGGAACGGTTGCAGGTCGAAATCGTCGATTCCGACCTGCAACCGTGATCCGGACCTGCAGATGTGACGCTGCGGCCCGATCGGATCAGACCTCGGTCGTCACCTCGGCGGCACCGCTCGTGCGGCTCCGGCGGCCGATGAGCACCCCGCCCGCGGCGGCGAGCGCGACGACGACCAGGCCGCCGACGATCCACGGCCACACCGGGGCACCCTCCGCGGCTGCCGGTGCCGACACGGCCGTGACCGCGGCGGTCGCGTCGGACTCGCCCTCGGCCGGCGCCGCTGATCCGCACTCGGCATTCACCGGGATCACCGCGGTGACCGGGTCGAGCGCCTCACCCGCGGCATACGTGCCGAACGCCGCCGCACCGGCCGCGGTCAGAGTGGTGGGCACGGCATCGAGCGACAGCGCCCCGTCGACGACCGCGGCATCCGCCAGGGCGAACTCCGCCAGGCGGACGCCCTTCTGGTCGACGCTCGCGCCATCCTGCGTCGTGCCGGTCACGTCGAAAACGAGGAATCCGGTGTCGCCGGCGAGCTCGATCCGCGCGTTCGCCAGCGTCGTGTTCAGCGCACCCTCGTGGCCCGTGAAGGCGATGGCTCCGCCGAAGGTCACGAGCCCGGCGAGCGTCTTGTCGTCGAACGAGCCGGCGCCGGACTCCCAGACGTAGTCCGGGTACTGGTACGCCACGTCGGTGAGCGTCCAGCCGCCCTTCGCGATGCCCTCGATGTACGTGCGGAACGACTCCTTGTAGCCCCACTTCAGCGTCGCGCCCTCGACCGTGCAGGCGCCGATCACGGTCGCCGCCCGGTTCAGCGTGAAGGCGAGGCCGCGGTCGACGGATCCTTGCAGCGTCAGCGTGTGCGCCCCGTCCTCGAGGCTGGCGGGCAGCGTGCCCGACCAGGTCGCGACGCCGGTGGCATCCGCCTTCACGGTCTCGAGCAGCATCGGCGTCGAGTAGACGACGACCTGGATTCCCTCCTCGTTCGGCTGGAAGCCCGCGGCGGCGACGGTCGCCGCCTTGCCCGCTCCCAGCGCGGCGAGGTTCTTCTCGTCGATCACGATCCCCTCGGCGGAGGGAGGCGTGGCCGGGAGGGTCGGCTTCTTCGTGACGGATGCCGCGGCGATCGTGCCCGACGTGCCGGCCGGCGCCGCCGATGCGGAGCCGATCGTGAAGCTGACCGGGTTGAGCCTGGTCGAGTTGCCCGAGAGAACCCGGTCGCGCCCGGCATCCGTCAGCGCAGCAGGAGCCGCGGTGTAGCTCACGGCACCGTTCGCCGTCGTGCGCACGGCATTCCCCAGGTCGAGCGTCGCGAAGGCCACCTGCGACCCGCCGCTCGACACGAAGAGCGTCGCACTGTTCGAGGACGTGACGCGGATCACCGGGTCGGAGAGTGTGATGTCGAGCACCCCGTGATGGCCGGTGAAGCGCACGGAGCCCCGGTAGACGACGCTGCCGACACCGGTCGCGACGTCGAAGTCGCCGCCGACGGACTGGCCGAACTGGAACTGTCCGCCGGAGCGCGTCGCGCCGCCCGACACGGAGATCGAGCCCTGCGCGATCGGACCGGTGACGTAGTCGGCGAACGACGAGGAGATCGCCCAGCGCAGCGAGCCGCCGGGGACGTTCGCCGGCGGCGTGACGGGGGTCACGGGCGGCTTCGGCTCCTCCGGCTTCTTTCCGAGCAGCGCGTCCCACTGCGCCTCGGTGATCGTGACCGTCGAGCGCGCGAGGATCGTGTCGGCGTTCGGGAGGGTGTGCTGCTTCCAGACGATCACCTCATACGTCTTCGTCCGGTCGAGCGTGACGGCGGCCGTCGTGAGGTCGACGGAGAACGTCTCGAAACTGATCCTGGGGACGTACTTCATGGCGAGGAAGCCGCCGCCGGCGGTGACGCCCGCCTCGGTGCCGGCCTCGATAAGCGCGACGTACGCGCCGGGATTCGTGCCCATCTCCGAGCCGGCGGCCGTGACCGTGAGGCCATCCGCAGCGGTGGCGGTCTTGACCGTGGTCTCGACCGTCGGCACCTCGACAGGGAACAGGACATCCCAGTCGGCGTCGCTGATCGCGACCGCCCCACGAGCGAGGATGGTGTCGGCATTCGGCATCGTGTGCTGCTTCCACACGATCACCTCGTAGGTCTTCGTGCGGTCGAGCTGGTCGACCGGAGCAGTCAGGTCGACCCCGAACGCACCGCCCGAGATCCCGCGCACGTACTGCATCGCGAGGAACCCGCCGCCGGCAGTGACATCCGCCTCGGTGCCCGTCTCGATCAGCGCCGCGTAGACGCCGGTGGCGCTGCCGAAGCCCGTTCCCGTGACGGATGCGGTGATGCCGGGCTCGGCCGTCGCGAGGGCGGCCGAGATCGCGATCTTCGGCGGGATGACGTAGTTCAGGGCGACGCTGCGCTCCTGGTCGGCGTTCACGACGCCACCGGCCCCGTAGGTGTAGACGCCATAGGAACCAGGGGTGGCCGCGGCGTCCTTCAGCGTGAGCGTGGCCTGGAACGTGCCGTCATCGGCGAGCGCGACCCACTGCGCCCGGATCGCGCCCTGATACTGCGCCGGCACCTGATCCAGCACGGACTCCGAAAGGGCCCATCCCTGCGCACCGACGGAGCGTGTCGCGGATGCCGCGCCGCCGGACGGCTGCCAGTTCGAGGCGAAGTTGCCGAAGACCACGTAGGTGCCCTGGGGAAGGTTCGCCGGGATCGGAGCCCCGCGTCCACCGACGTTCGCGGTCGGGTCGTAACCCGAACCCTTCACGACGATCGTGTCGCCGGCCTGGAGCACGGTGTCCGCCACCGGGGTCGTGCCGTCGTCGAGGAAGACCTCGAGCGCAGCGGATGCCGGGGGCGTGGTGCCGGGATCCGTGCCCGGGTCGGTACCCGGGTCGGTCCCCGGGTCAGTCCCTGGGTCGGTTCCCGGGTCGGTACCGGGATCGGTCCCCGGATCCGTGCCCGGATCAGTCCCGGGGTCGGTTCCCGGCTCCACGCCGAAGACGGCATCCCACTGCTCCGCGGTGATCTCCACGTCGCCCCGGGCGTAGATCGTCGTCGCGTCCGGGTTCGAGTGCTGCTGCCAGACCAGCACCTCGTAGGCCTGAGTGCGGTCCAGCGATCCGGCGGGAGCCGTGAGCGTGAACGAGGTCGCCCCGCCGCTGACCGAGGGGAACGGCATCGCGAACGCCGCGTATCCGCCGCCCGCCGAGATCGACCCCTCGGTGCCCTTCACGATGAGCGCGGCATATGCGCCGGCGACGTCCGGGAGCCCGGATGCCTCCACCTGCACGGTCACACCCGACGTCGAGGCGTCCGTGACGCTCGCGCCGACGCTGCCGTCCGCGGCGTGCGCGGGGGCGGCGACCACTGCTCCCGCAGCGACGAGGAGGAAGGAGACGAGAGCGGCGATGAGCACGCGAAGGCGGCTGCTCGCTCGAAGGGGAATGGCTGTGTCGTTCACGGGTTCTCTCCGGACCCCGGGGCACGCGGACACGCGCGCCGGCGGTGCCGCAATGCAGTCGGGCGAAGGGATGAGGTTTGGTTAGGCTCAGCTAAGAAGCCGATGGTCCCGAGCGTAGGGGAGCCCACGGAGCGCGTCAAGTTTTAGGATAGCCTTGCCTAATGCGTCGCGTCTTCGCCCTCCTCCTCGCCGCTGCACTCGCCGTCGGCCTCACCGCGTGCGCCGAGCCGGGTCCGACCGCGGCAGCCCCATCCGAGGCGACGGACTCCTGCCCGTCGGCATCCGCTCCACTCTCGTCCCTCGCACTGGTCGACGACGTGCGCGCGGTCACGGGCGGGTCGACCGCCTGCCTGTCGAGCCGGGCGATCGAGGCCGTCGACGACGACACCGCGCCGGAACTGCCGGCGACCGTGACCGACAGCGAAGGTCGTGAGGTCGAGATCACCGACGTCGATCGCATCCTCCCGATCGACATCTCGGGCACGATCGCCGCCACGGTGTTCGCCCTCGGCCTCGGCGACCAGGTCGTCGGCCGCGACTCGTCGACCGGCTTCGCCGGCACGGAAGACCTTCCCGTGGTGACCAAGACCGGCCACACCCTCAACGCCGAGGCGATCCTCGAGCTCGCCCCGACCGTGATCCTGACCGACACCTCGATCGGTCCGAAGGAGATCCGCCAGCAGCTGCGCGACGCCGGGATCACCGTCGTCGTCATCTCCAGCGACCGCCGCATCGACACGACCGACGAGCTGGTCACCGAGATCGCCGCAGCCCTCGGTGTGCCGAGCCACGGCGAAGCGCTCATCGAACGGCTCGATCTCGCGCTCGACGCCTCCCTCGCCGAGATCGCCGACGTGGTCCCCACCGCAGAGGAGGATCGCGCTCGGATGCTGTTCCTCTACGTGCGCGGCAGCGCGAACGTCTACTACATCTTCGGTGAGGACTCCGGTGCCGATTCGCTGATCGAGGCGGTCGGCGGTGTCGACGTCGCCGGCGAGATCGGCTGGGAGGGTATGAAGCCGATGACCGCAGAAGCGCTCGTCGCCGCACGCCCCGATGTGCTCGTGATGATGACCGACGGCCTGGAATCGGTCGGCGGCATCGACGGACTCATCGAACGGATCCCCGCGGTCGCCGAGACGCCCGCCGGCGCCAACCGTCGCGTGATCGACATGGCCGACAGCGAGATCCTCAGCTTCGGCCCGCGCTCGGCCGACGTCATCAGCGCACTCGCTCGCGCCCTGTACGCGCCCGAGCCGCAGAAGTGACCTCGGCGGGAGCGACCTCGGAGGTCGTCACCTCGACGCCGGGTGCACATCGGGGACTGCGCTTCGTCCTGGTCATGGTCGGCCTGGTCGTCGCGCTCGCGGTCACCTGCATCGCATCGATCACCAGCGGACAGTACGACCTCTCCCCCGCCGACCTCATCGGCGTGCTCCTGCACGGCATCGGCATCGACACCGCCTGGGCTCCGTCCGCCTCGACGGACTACGGCGTGATCAACAGCATCCGGATGCCGCGGCTCGTGCTCGGACTCCTCGTCGGCGCCGCCCTGGCCGTCTCGGGTGTGCTGATGCAGGCGATCTTCGGAAACCCGCTGGCGGATGCCGGCGTCGTCGGCGTCTCGTCGGGTGCGGCCCTCGGCGCCGCGGGCAGCATCACCTTGGGCCTTGCCACGTTCGGGATGTGGACCACGCCGGCCTTCGCCTTCCTCGGCGGCCTCGCGGCGGTGCTCGCGGTGTACTTCCTCAGCCGCTCCGGCGGGCGCACCGAGGTCGTGACGCTGCTGCTCACCGGTATCGCGATCAACGCGATCGCGGGAGCGGGCATGGCGTTCTTCACGTTCCTCGGCAGCACGTCGACCCGCGAGCAGATCGTGTTCTGGCAGCTCGGCTCGCTCAACGGCGCCCTGTGGTCGAACATCCAGCTGATCGCCCCACTCGTGGGGATCGGCGTCGTCGTCGCCCTCATCGTCGCGCCGAGCCTCGACCTCTTCGCACTCGGCGAGCGCACCGCCCGGCACCTCGGGCTGAACGTCGAGCTGCTGCGGATGGTCGTGATCGTCACGGTCGCGATCCTGGTGTGCGCGGCCGTCGCCTTCGCCGGCATCATCGGCTTCGCGGGTCTCGTCGTGCCGCACCTGATGCGCATGATGATCGGCCCCGCGCACCTGCCGCTCGTCATCGCGTCGGCGGTCGGAGGCGCGCTGCTCATCGCCGTCGCCGACCTCGTCGCGCGGACCGCCGTGCCGTTGGCCGACCTGCCGATCGGCATGATCACGTCGCTCGTGGGCGGGCCCTTCTTCCTCTGGCTGCTCGTGCGCACGCGTCGACGCTCGGGGGGATGGGCGTGACCGTGCGGCTGCGCGGCACCGGGCTCACGGTGCGGGTCGGCGAGGGCCGCGCGATCCTCGAGGATGCCGCGATCGAGATCCGCGCCGGCGAGATCCACGCGCTCGTCGGACCGAACGGCGCCGGCAAGACCACGCTCTTCGGTGTGCTCGCCGGCGATGTCCCCGCGGCGGCCGGCGAGGTCGCCCTCGACGATCAGCCGATCGGCGGCGTGCGCGCACGGATCCTGGCTCAGCAGCGCGCCGTGCTCCTGCAGGAGAACGCCGTGACCTTCCCGTTCAGCGCCGAACAGGTCGTGCGGATGGGGCGGACGCCCTGGGCTCGCACCCCCGCCGCGGACGACGACGATCTCGCGGTCGCCTCGGCGATGGACCTGACCGAGGTGACGGCGCTGCGCGCCCGGGCGGTGACCTCGCTCTCCGGCGGCGAGCGCGCCCGCGTCGCTCTCGCCCGCGTCATCGCCCAGAGCACCGGCATCCTGCTGCTCGACGAGCCCACGGCCGCGCTCGATCTCAAGCACCACGAGGACGTGATGCGCCTGATCAGAGCACGAGCCGACGCCGGGGTCGCCGTGGCGATCGTGCTGCACGACCTGAACGCCGCCCTCGCGCACGCCGATCGCGTGACGCTGCTGTCGGAGGGCCGCGTGGTGGCGTCCGGAATGCCCGCCGAGGTCCTCACGGCCGCGCGCATCGAGGAGGTCTACGGCCAGCCGGTCGATGTCTTCCCGCACCCCGTCACCGGCGTGCCCCTGGTCGTCGCGCGGCGCTGAGGCACGTGACCGTCCCACCCGACGATGCTTCGGCAGGCTCAGCAACCCAGTCCTGGATTCCTGAGCTTGTCGAAGGGGTCACGTCGCAGGCTAGGGCCGCAGGGGCAGCACGTCGACGAGGCTGGCGCGGGTACCCGAGGCCGCGATGCGGCCGGCCGTCTCGGCATCCGTCCAGGCCTCGGCGCCGGTCGCGAGGGCGATCCAGGTCGCGGCATCCATCTCGACGACGTTCGGCGGCGTCCCGCGGGTGTGCCGCGGCCCCTGGATGACCTGCACGGCGCCGAACGGCGGCACACGCACCTCGACGCTGTTGCCCGGGGCCTTCTCGTCGAGCAGCTGCAGCAGGTAGCGCACGGCGGTGGCGAGATCGGTGCGCTGCGGCGTCGAGCCGGCGGCATCCGCGGCGCGCACGGCGTCGAGGGCCGAGCGTCCGTCGATGATGTCGATCCTGCGGGAAGGCATGAGAACGAGGGTACGCCTCCGGTCGAGCGCTCGCCCCGACCCCACCGGACAGGAATAGGCTCGAGTCGATGAGCCCCGACCCCGACACCCTGCACGGCGCCCGCGCCGAGCTGCTCGCGACCGCGCAGCGCAGCGACGGGTGGACGAAGGGCTTCCCCGCAGTCCCCATGGGCGCCCATCCGGCATCCGTGCTGGTGCTCTTCGGCCGGCTCGACAGCATCCCGGCACGGACCGACGAGCGGACCGTCGCCGCCGATCTCGACGTGCTGCTGCAGCGCCGGGCCGCCACCCTGTCGTCGCACCCCGGTCAGGTCTCGTTCCCGGGCGGGCGACGCGAGGAGCAGGATGCCGATGCCATCGCCACCGCGCTCCGCGAAGCGCAGGAGGAGACGGGACTCGACCCTGCCGGCGTCGAGGTGCTGGCCACGCTGCCGGAGATCCCCCTCGCGGCCAGCAACCACCTGGTCACCCCTGTCCTCGGCTGGTGGCGGTCGCCCTCCCGTGTCGTCGCGGTCGATCACGCCGAGACCGTGGACGTGTTCCGCGTCCCCGTCGCACAGCTTCTCGACCCCGAGACCCGCTTCACCTCGACCCTGCACCGGATGGGGCAGACGTTCTCAGGCCCCGCGTTCGATGTCGACGGGACGATCGTGTGGGGCTTCACGGCCATGGTGCTCGACGCCCTCTTCGACGCCGCCGGTTGGACTCAGCCCTGGGACCGCACGGTCGAGCGGCCGATCGAGCTCTGACCCGCACCGCGGGGCGAGAGAGCGTCCATCGGTGTTCACAATTCAGCAAGAACTCGTCCGGAACGCACCGGAACTCCCCCGGCAGGCACCTTCCATCCCGATTCGACTGAATTGTGAACGCCGCACGCGCACACCGAAACGCGACGGCCGCCCTCGGTAGGCTGGACCGGTGAAGATTCTCGTCCTCGGTTCCGGTGCTCGTGAGCACGCGATCATCCTCGCTCTGCGAGCCGAGCAGGTGGAGCACGAGATCCTCGTCTCCCCCGGCAACGCCGGCATCGCGCAGGACGCCACCCCCGTCACGGTCGATCCGCTCGACGGCGCGGCGGTGACCGCGTTCGCGAACGAGCACGCGATCAACCTCGTCGTTGTCGGACCCGAGGCTCCGCTGGTCGCCGGCGTCGCGGATGCCCTGCGCGCGCACGGCGTGCCGGTGTTCGGACCGGGCAAGGCGGCGGCGCAGCTCGAGGGCTCGAAGTCGTTCGCGAAGCGGGTGATGGATGCCGCGGGCGTGCCGACCGGGCGCGCCGTGCGCGCCTCCACCATCGCCGACGTCGAGGCCGCGTTCGACGAGCTCGGCGCTCCGTACGTGGTCAAGGCCGACGGACTGGCCGCGGGCAAGGGTGTCATCGTCACGTCCGACCGCGCGGAAGCCCTCGCCCACGCCGAGCACTATCTCCCCTCGGGTCCCGTGCTGGTCGAGGAGTTCCTGTCCGGTCCCGAGGTCTCGCTGTTCTTCCTGAGCGACGGCGACACGGTCCGCCCGCTCAGCCCCGCGCAGGACTTCAAGCGCGCGCTCGACGGCGACGCCGGCCCCAACACGGGCGGTATGGGCGCCTACTCGCCGCTGCCGTGGCTCGCCGAGCAGTTCGGCAGCGAGCAGGCCTTCGTCGACGAGGTCACCCGCGACGTCGCGCTCCCTGTCATCCGTCAGCTCGACGCCGAAGGCACCCCGTTCATCGGCCTGCTCTACGCGGGCCTCATCCTCACTCCCGCCGGTGTCCGCGTGATCGAGTTCAACGCGCGCTTCGGCGACCCCGAGACGCAGATCGTGCTGCCCCGCCTCGTGACCCCGCTGTCCGAGCTGCTGTTCGCCGCGGCATCCGGCACCCTCGAGGACCAGCCGCAGCCGGTCTTCAGCGACGACGTCGCGATCACGGTCGTGCTCGCGAGCGAGGGCTACCCCGAGGCTCCGCAGACCGGGCGCCCGATCGAAGGACTCGAGGATGCCGCTGCGGTCGAGGGCGTGCGCCTCGTGCATGCCGCGACCGCGAGCCCGGACGCGCCGGGCGGATCGCTGGTCGCGACCGGCGGCCGGGTGCTGAACGTCGTGGCCGTGGCATCCGACTTCCGCACCGCGCGCGACCGCGCCTACGAGGCGATCGGGCGCATCCGCCTCGACGGCTCGCACTACCGGACCGACATCGCCGCCCGCGTCGCGGAGTAGTCTCCCGACCCGGCTCCTCCTCCGCCGGAATTCGGGCGATCGCACGTTTCTCGGAGGATTCCTGCCGAATCATCCGAGATTCCTGCCATCCTCCGACTTCCGGAGGTCACGCTGTTGACTTCGCTCGCTTTCTTCAAGAAAGTAGGCGGATGCCGCTCCGCTCCGACTGGTCCTCCACGACCTGCCCGATCGCCCGCTCCGCCGATGTGCTGGCCGACCCCTGGGTGCTGCTGATCCTGCGCGAGCTGTTCTCGGGCCGGAGCCGCTTCGATCAGCTGCGCGACGCCACCGGAGCCGCCGACTCGGTGCTCGCCCGGCGCCTGACCTCGATGGTCGACGCCGGTCTGCTCCTCCGCAACGACGACCCGCGATCCGGCTACCGGATGACGGATGCCGGCCGCGAGACTCTTCCGATCCTGCACGCCTACGCGCGCTTCACCCGCGCCACCGATCCCGAGGGCGAATG
Organism: Microbacterium sp. A8/3-1; assembly: GCF_040267695.1. Lineage (NCBI taxonomy): Bacteria > Bacillati > Actinomycetota > Actinomycetes > Micrococcales > Microbacteriaceae > Microbacterium > Microbacterium sp. A8/3-1. The sequence continues at coordinate 2,493,095 of NZ_CP158357.1, forward strand.
GGGGCTGACGGTGACATGCGGGCGGTGCGGCGAGGTCGCGGCATCCGCTGACTGGTGCGCCTCGTGCGCGGCGCCGCTCGACGCCGACAGCACGCGCTGGGCACGCCGCAGCATGGGCGATGCCCCGTTCGCGCTGCTCGCGGGAGACCCGGCGTGACCGCGGAGTCGGTGGAGGAGCCCACCGGCACCCCGCCCACCGAGGGTCCCGTCGCCAGGCCGCGACGCTTCCACCCCGCGTGGACGGTCGCGCTCGTCGCCCTCATCGCCCTCATCGGCGCGGCCGGGTTCCGCGCGGCCCCGGGTGTGCTGATGGTTCCGCTCGAGGAGGAGTTCGGGTGGACGACCGCGGAGCTGTCGCTCGCCGTCTCGATCAACCTCCTGCTCTACGGGCTCATCGCCCCGTTCGCCGCTGCGCTGATGCAGCGCTTCGGCATCCGCGCGGTCACCGTCGTCGCGCTGTTCGTGATCGGTGCCGGGGCGGCGCTCAGCGTCTTCGTCGCGACGCCCGGGCAGCTGATCCTCACCTGGGGCGTGCTGATCGGGCTGGGCACCGGATCGATGGCCCTCGTGTTCGCCGCCACCATCACCGACACCTGGTTCGCGACGCGGCGAGGGCTCGTCTCCGGAGTTCTCACGGCGGGCAGCGCCACCGGACAGCTGATCTTCCTGCCGGTGATCGCCGCGGCCGCCGAGGGCGTCGGCTGGCGAGGAGCATCCCTGATCATTGCGGGAGGAGCACTCGCGGTCGCGCCCCTGGTCTGGATCTTCCTGCGCAACCGACCGAGCGACCTCGGCGTCACGCGCTACGGGGAGACCGAGCCGTACTCGGCGCCCGCGCCGACTCCGCGAGGGTCGGCCTGGGGTGCGGCACGACTCGCGCTCACCACGCTGCGGGATGCCGCGCGCACCAAGACCTTCTGGGCCCTCGCGATCGGTTTCGCGATCTGCGGCGCGACCACCAACGGCCTGATCGGCACGCACTTCATCCCGAGCGCCCACGACCACGGGATGGCGACGACGACAGCCGCCGGCCTGCTCGCGGTCGTCGGCGTCTTCGACATCGTCGGGACCGTGTTCTCGGGCTGGTTGACCGACCGCGTCAACCCCCGCATCCTCCTAGCCGCGTACTACGCCCTGCGGGGCGTGAGCCTGCTGTTCCTGCCGAGCCTGCTCTCGGCCGAGGTGCAGCCGAGCATCATCGTCTTCATCGTGATCTACGGGCTCGACTGGGTCGCCACGGTCCCGCCGACCATCGCCCTCTGCCGCGAGGTGTTCGGCACGAAAGGCCCGCTCGTCTTCGGCTGGGTGTTCGCGGCGCACCAGATCGGCGCCGGCATCGCATCGATCCTCGCCGGGATCGTGCGCGACCAGACCGGCCAGTACACGTTCGCGTGGTTCGCCGCCGCCGGGTTGTGCGCGGTGGCGGCCCTGGTCAGTGCGACGATCCGGCGCCACGGGCCTCGAGCGACAGCATCCGAACCCGCCGTCGCTCCCGCGCAGCCGATCGACGACTAGTCCCCCGCCGACTTCCCACTCGCCGCCTCAGCACTCGCACTCGCACTCGCACTCGCACTCGCATTAGTTCGGAGATCGAGGGGCGACACGCGGGCACCCGAGGCCGATCATCGGTGCGCCGTGTCCGATCTCCGAAGTTGTGCGCGTGGAGCACCGACTGGGAGTGCTCGGCACCAAGAGGCCGTGCCTCAGAGCACCTTCGAGAGGAAGTCCTTCAGGCGCTCGTTCTTCGGGGCGCCGAACAGCTCGGCGGGCGGGGCCTCCTCGACGACGACGCCACCGTCCATGAAGACCGTGCGACCGGAGACCTCGCGGGCGAAGCCCATCTCGTGCGTGACCAGCACCATGGTCATGCCGCCCGACGCGAGGTCGCGGATCACCTGCAGCACCTCACCCACCATCTCGGGGTCGAGCGCACTCGTCGCCTCGTCGAACAGCATGATCTCGGGGTCCATCGCGAGCGCACGGGCGATCGCCACGCGCTGCTTCTGACCGCCGGAGAGGGATGCCGGCTTCGCATCCGCCTTCTCCGCCAGGCCCACGCGGTCGAGCAGCGACAGCGCACGCTCACGGGCCTGCGCCTTCGACAGCCTGCCGAGCTCGATCGGCGCGAGGGTGATGTTCTCGAGCACGGTCATGTGCGGGAACAGGTTGAAGTGCTGGAAGACCATGCCGATGCGCTGACGCACCTCGTCGAGCTTGACGCTCTTGTCGGTCAGGTCCACGCCGTCGATGACGATGTGGCCCGACGTGGGCTCTTCGAGCTTGTTCAGGCAGCGCAGCAGCGTCGACTTGCCGGAACCCGACGGGCCGATGATGGCGATGACCTCTCCGTCCTCGACGGCGAGATCGATGCCCTTGAGCACCTGGTTGTCCCCGAACGACTTGTGCAGACCCCGGACCTCGATCTTGCTCATGCGTTGAACTTCCTCTCCAGGCGGTTCGCGAGCAGCGTCAGCAGCGTGATCACGACGAAGTAGATGATGGCGACGATGGTCAGCACCTGTGCCGACAGATAGGTGGAGGCGATGATCTGGCGCGAGACGAACGTGAGCTCGGCCAGGCCGATGACGCTGATCAGCGACGTGTCCTTGAGGGTGATGATGCCCTGGTTCACGAACGACGGGATCATGATGCGGAAGGCCTGCGGAAGGACGACCTTCTGCATCGTCTTCCAGTGCCCGAGACCGAGCGAACGCGAGGCCTCGGTCTGCCCGGGATCGACGGCCTGGATGCCGCCGCGGATGATCTCGGTCATGTAGGCACCCGTGTTGAGCGAGAGCGTGATCGCACCGGCGACGAACGGGTTGAAGGTCAGACCGGGGAACAGCTGCGGGATGGCGAAGAAGACGAAGAACGCCTGGACGAGGATCGGCGTGCCGCGGAAGACGAAGACGTAGGCGGTCGCGAGCCAGCGGAAGGGGGCGAACTTCGAGATGCGGCCGAACCCGAACACCAGTCCGAGGATGAAGGCGGCGACGAGGGCGACGAGGGTCGCGAGGATCGTCAGCCAGAGGCCCTGCATGAGAGCGGGCCAGTACTGCACCGCGACCGAGATGATGTCGGTCGCCTGCGTCGACGTCTCGCCGCCAGCGAGATACGTGTCGACGATCTCGTCGTACTCACCGGACTCCTGCAGGTTCGCGAGGCCCGCGTTGAACATCTCGATGAGCTCGGGGTTCATCCCCTTGTTGACCGCGAAGCCGTACTCGCCGCCGAGCTCGGGTTCGCCGACCAGGCGGAACCCGGAGCCCTGCTGGATGCCGTAGGCCAGCACCGGGAAGTCCTCGAAGTAGCCGACCGCCTGGCCGGCCTTCACGGCATCGACCATGTCGGTCGTGTCGGAGTAGGGGGTGACCTTGAAGCCGTACTCGTCCTGGTTCTCCTCGGCGAAAGTCTGACCCTGGGTACCGGTCTTGACCGCCACGGCCTCGCCGTCGAGGTCGTCGAGGGACTGGATGTCGCTGGACTCGAGCACCCCGAGCTGGATGCCGCTGGTGAAGTACGGGTCACTGAAGTCGAAGGTCTGCTTGCGCTCGTCGGTGATCGACATGCCCGCCATGACGGCATCCACCTGGTTCGCCTGCAGCGCCTGCACGGCCGCGTCGAATCCGAGCTGACGGATCTCGACCTCGAAGCCCTGATCCTTCGCGATCGCGCGGAGCAGATCCATGTCGATGCCGACGAGGTCGCCGCTCGCGTCGGTGAACTCGAACGGCGCGAACGTGGTGTCGGTGCCGATGACGTAGGTCTCGCCGTCTTCGGCGGCGACGGCGCTCGACGCCCCGCCGAGAAGGGCGCCGACGGCGACGAACGCGGTGAGCGCGGCGGCGACGGCGGTGCGGCCGAGACCTCGCATGCGCGCGGAGGGTGTGCGGATCACGACGGATGCTCCTCGGGATCGGATGATGCGACCGGACAGCCGCCGATCATCCACCCTAACGGGCGGCCGTTCACACGCCGGGCCGCAGGGCGATCCAGTATCGCCGCAGCATCCCCTGCCCGCGCTCGGACTGGTCGCTCACGTCCTGCAGCACGCCGCCCGCCTTCTCGATCGTGCGCGCGGATGCGATGTTGTCGACGTCGCACGTGAGGAGCACCCTGTCGAGGCCCATCGCACGGGCACGGTCGAGCCCGAGGGCGAGGGCAGACGACGCGTGACCCTGACGTCGTCGCGATGCGCGCACCGCGTAGCCGATGTGGCCGCCCGCCTCCCGGAGCCAGGCGTTGAGACCGTGCCGGAACGAGAGGAAGCCGATGACCTCTCCCTCGTCGACGATCCAGAGGAGGTCCTCGTGCACGAGACCCTCCGGGAGCTCTGCCGAGGTGTCGGCGTGCAGCAGCGCCTTCTCGATGAGAGCGTCGAGAGTCTCACGGTCGGGGCTGACCGGCGACCGCAATCCGGAACCGTCGACGTGCACATCACCGAACTCGGCGACCGCGGCGGCCCAGCTGTCGAAGAGGTCGGTGGTCGGTCGGATGAGGTCGATCGTCATCCGCCGATGACATCACGATCGTCGGCAGAGACGCAAAACGATCATCGCCCCCGGAGCAGAGCGGAGATCGCGATGTCCTCATCCAGCCCACGCCAGTGGATGCCTTCCCCTGCGCCGATCAGACGCCAATCGAGGCGCTCTGCGGGGGTCGCGCTCGCGAGCCGGGGGAACCACTCGAGGGGCGCACTGATCGTGCGTCCGTCCTTGATGCGAACGTGCAATTCCTGATCGTCGATCACGACGCCGATGGCCACGGCGTCATCAACCGAAGTACTCATCCCACGCCTCCTCGATCAGGTCGCGCCGTAGCTCGACGATGCGATGCAGCAAACGGAGCTCCCGACCGCTGAACCTTGTTCTCGCCGCCGATTCTACGGGCCTCAACCAGAACTTGGCAGTGAATTCTGCCCGTTCGACGTGCACATGCGGCGGCTCCGACCCCTCATTGCTGTAGAAGAAGAATCGGTACCCGCGCACGCGCATGACCGTCGGCATCGGTCGAGGCTAGCGTCGCTGCATCGCCTGCTCTGCGGTCCCTCACGTCGACATCCCACGACCGGTGGAAAAGCTCCTCGGAGCGCCGCGTGTGCGGGAGTGGTGCCGGATTCTGGCCGACCGCGAGAACGCACCCGCCCGCAGGAGGGACGGGTGCGTTCTCGAGGCGCGAGCTACTCGATCGGTGCGGATGCCGTGACGTCGGGCTGTGCGGCGGGCGCGCCCTTCGGAGCTCCGCGCAGGAACAGCGAGGCGACGAGCGCCACCAGGATCACGACGGCCGGGAGCAGGATCGCCTGCGACATGCCGGCCGCGAAGCCTTCGGCGACCGCCGCCGGCAGATCGCCGCCCGAGCCGATCGAACCCGCGGCATCCCCCATGCCCGGCAGGTTCGCCTCGAGCCGCGCCTGCATGAAGGTCGCGATGGCGGCGGAGCCCACGACCGAGCCGATCGTGCGCGTGGTGTTGTAGATGCCGGCGCCGGCTCCGGCCTGGCGCATCGGCAGCATCCGCGTGGCCGTCGTCGCAAGCGGTCCCCACATGCCCGCGCTGCCGATCCCGAGGAGGGCCGACGGGAACAGGAACATCCAGATCGGGGTGTCCATGTTCACCAGCGACGAGTACCAGAACAGCGCCGCCGCGAAGGCGATGAGGCCGGGGATCAGGATGAACCGCGGGTCGGTGCGGTCGAGGATCCGGCCGGCGAGCGGGGCGAGCACACCGGAGAGCACTGCCATCGGGATCATCAGCAGGGCGGCCTGGGTCGGGGCGAGCCCCCGGGCGATCTGCAGGAAGAACATCAGCGGCAGCGACATGCTGGTCACGGCGAAGCCCACCGCGGCGATCGCGACGTTGGCGCCGGAGAAGTTGCGGTCACGGAACAGGTCGAGCGGCACGAGCGCCTCGCTCTTGGTCTTCCACTGCTGCAGGATGAACAGCGCGAGCACGACGATGCCGGCGATGATCAGGCCCCACACCGAGATCGGGCCCCAGATGACGCCCCAGTCGTACTTCTCGCCCTCCTGCAGACCGAAGACCACGAGGAAGATCGCGGCCGCGCTGAGCACGACGCCGAGGATGTCGAAGCGGTGCGGGTGCGTCTTCAGGCGCGGCACGAGGATCCATGCGGCGACGAAGGCGATGACGCCGACGGGCAGGTTGACGAAGAAGATCCATTCCCATCCGAGGCTGTCGACGAGCACGCCGCCGAGCAGCGGACCGACGAGCGTCGCGACACCCGCGGTCGCGCCCCACAGCCCCATCGCGGCGCCGCGGCGATTCGGCGGGAAGGTGCGGGTGATCACCGCCATGGTCTGCGGGGTCATGAAGGCGGCACCGAGTCCCTGCGCCGCACGGGCGACGATCAGCCCTTCCAGCGAGGTCGACAGACCGCACCAGAGCGAGGCGAGCGTGAAGATGGCGAGACCGATGAGGTAGATGTTCTTCGGGCCGAAGCGATCGCCGAGGCGTCCGGTGATGAGGAGAGGGACGGCGTAGGTCAGCAGATACGCGCTCGTGACCCACACCACGTTGTCGAGGTTGTTCGTGTTCGGGTCGAGCGCCGCCTTGATGGCCGGGTTCGCCACCGAGACGATCGTCGTGTCGACGAGGATCATGAAGAAGCCGATGACGAGCGCCCAGAGGGCGGGCCACGGGCTCTTCGGCGCGTTCCCCGCGGCGAACGGCCCGGTCTCGGGGCCGGCGGCCTGTCGTGATTCGGTCATTGCTGTGCAGCCTTTCGCTGAGCGAGGTAGCGGTCTGAAGGGGAGAAAGCCGACGGACCCCAGGGGATGCTGTCGGCGTCGAGGCGGGCGAGCAGGGAGTCGAGCCAGCGCAGCTCGGCCTCGAGGAGGGCCTCCTGGCGCTCGATCTCGACCATGACCTGTTCGGGGACGCCCTTGGCCCTGGATGAATGGAGTCCGTCGTCGTGCGTCCGGTGATCGGCGAACAGCGCGGTCCGACGCTCGTGCAGCAGCTCCCGGAGGTCGTCCCGCTCGAGGTTGTGCGCTTCGGCGAGCGCGACGCGGAATTCGGCAGGGCGATCCACTCGCGGAAGCTCACGGCGCACCCACGCGATGACGGCGTCTCGTCCGGCACCCATGAGGGTGTAGGTCGTGCGCTCCGGACGATTGCCGTCGCGATCGGTGCCGAGTTCGTCGATGAGTCCGGCCTTCTGGAGGCGAGCCACCGTGTGGTAAAGCGTGCCGTTCGTGATGGTGATCAGCCGGTCGTCGTGGCGCGCGCGCATGAGCCGCACCATCTCATAGGGGTGCATGTCGGCCTCGCGCAGCAGCGCGAGCACCATCACCCCCATGGGCGTGAGTCGATCCACGGCATCCTTCATGTTCCACCTCGATTAGTCCACATGGACTATACGCCCAGCGACGCGCGGGGACAAGCCGCGGCCGCGTCGCGTTCACCGCAGCGCGGCGTCGAGCTGTGCCGGGGTCAGCGGCCGGTCTGCGTAGACGAGGCGAACGACCGATGGATCGGGGTTGCCCGCGTCGGGTCCGCGGTGCACGAGAGCGAGGCCGAGCTTCTCGGCGACGTGCGCCGACGCCGTGTTGTGCTCGACCAGGTACGCGATCATCGGACGATCGGGATCGATCGCGCGCGCACGCTCGATCCCGGCGCGCGCCAGCTCGGTCGCGAGTCCGCGACCGTGGTGGTCGGCCGAGATCCGGTAGCCGACGTTCCACACCCGACCGCCCAACAGCGTGCATCCGCCGTTGCCGACGACCTCGTTCGTGTCGCGCAGACGAGCGACCCACGAGCCGAGACCGGCTTCGGCCCAGCTGCGCCTCCACCTCTCGATCATCTCGAGGGTCTGCGCCGGGTCAGCATGCCGGAGGCTCGGATAGTGCGTCCACACGCGAGGATCGGTCTGGATCGGGAACAGGGCGTCGAGGTCGCCCGAGACGGGGCGCGCAAGTCGAAGGCGCTCGGTGAAGGTGTCGTCACTCACCCGTCCAGGCTAGGCACCCGCGCCGACATGAGCCGCGATGAACCGGGATAATGGGGCGGGTGAGCACCTCATCAGAAGGCACGGCACGGACCATTCCCGGCTGGCGGCACATCTACTCGGGCAAGGTCCGCGACCTGCATGCCTCCGAGGATCCGGCGGACACGCGCATCCTCGTGGTCGCCTCCGACCGCGTGAGCGCCTTCGACTTCGTGCTCTCCCCCGGCATCCCCGAGAAGGGCGCCCTGCTCACCCGGCTCAGCCGCTGGTGGTTCGCGCAGCTCTCCGACGTGCCCAACCATCTCGCCGACGGCGAGATCCCGGAATCCGTCGCCGACCGCGCCATGCTCGCGCAGTCGTTGGAGATGCTGCCGATCGAATGCGTCGTGCGCGGCTACATCACCGGCTCCGGATGGGCGGAGTACCAGGAGAGCGGCACCGTCTGCGGCATCCCGCTGCCCGCCGGCCTGCAGAACGGCGACCGCCTGCCGGAGCCGCTGTTCACCCCCGCCTACAAGGCGCCGATGGGTGAGCACGACGAGAACATCACCTTCGAGAAGGTGGTCGAACTCGTCGGCCCCGAGCGCGCCGCCGAACTGCGCGACGCCTCACTCGCGATCTACACCCGCGCCGCCGCGATCGCCGAGGAGAAGGGCCTGATCCTCGCCGACACCAAGTTCGAGTTCGGGACGGATGGCGAAGGGGTGCTGCGCCTGGCCGACGAGGTGCTCACGAGCGACTCGTCCCGGTACTGGGATGCCGAGGCCTGGAAGACGGGCACCACCCCGAGCGAGCGGATGGCCAGCTTCGACAAGCAGATCGTGCGCGACTGGCTGGCCGCGAACTGGGACAAGCAGGGCGAGCCTCCCGCGCTCCCCGACGACATCGTCGAGCGCACGGCGGACCGCTACCGCGAGCTGATCGAGCGCCTCGGCGCGTGAGCCCTACTCGACTCGCCGCACATCGGTGTGGATGAGCCGTCGCCCTTGAACAACAGGGGCTCGTCACGGGTGATGGCGAGCGCATACGAGAAGCAGTCGCCGTAGAAGCACCCAGCGAACACTCAGGAATCGGTAGTGTGGCTCCAGCCCGGTCGCGACCCCCGAGCGACCATCCCCCGAACCTGAGGAGCCCGCATGGCCCTGTGGAAGCTGCATGGAAACGGCCGCACGCTCGAGCCCGGCGCCGTCGTGCGTCCGGATGAGCGCCTGAACTGGCCGGCCACGATCGCGATCGGCCTCCAGCACGTGATCGCGATGTTCGGCGCCACGTTCCTCGTGCCGATCATCACCGGCTTCCCGGTCGCCACGACGCTGCTCTTCAGCGGCGTCGGCACGATCCTGTTCCTGCTCGTCACCCGCAACAAGCTGCCCAGCTACCTCGGCTCGTCGTTCGCCTTCATCGCGCCGGTGACGGCGGCGACGGCATCCGCGAACATGGGGACCGCGCTCGCCGGCATCGTCGCCGTCGGCGTGCTGCTCGCGATCATCGGCGTGGTCGTGCACACGGTCGGCGTCAAGTGGGTCGATCGCTTCCTGCCGCCGGTGCTGGCCGGCACGATCGTCGCGCTCATCGGGTTCAACCTCGCGGGTGCAGCGCACAACAACTACGCGGCGGCGCCGATCACCGCGACGTTCACACTCGCGATCACGATCATCTTCGCCGTGGTCTTCCGCGGGTTCCTCGGCCGCATCTCGATCTTCCTCGGCGTGATCGCGGGGTACATCTTCGCGGCGTTCCGTGGCGAGCTGAACTTCGAGGCCGTCGAGAAGGCCGACTGGATCGGACTCCCGACCTTCACCCTCCCGAACTTCACCGAGCCCGGCACGCTGACGGCTCTCGCGATGTTCCTCCCGGTCGTGCTGGTCCTGATCGCCGAGAACGTCGGGCACGTCCGCGGCGTCGCGACCATGACCGGCGACAGCACCATCAACGAGCAGACCGGGAAGGCTCTGATCGCCGACGGCGTCTCGACCACCCTGGCCGGCTTCTTCGGCGGCTCCGGCACGACGACCTACGGCGAGAACATCGGCGTCATGGCGTCGACGCGGGTCTACTCGACCGCCGCCTACTGGGTCGCGGGCGCCGCGGCGATCCTCCTGAGCCTGTCACCGAAGTTCGGCGAGGTCATCAACTCCGTCCCCGCCGGCGTGCTCGGCGGCGTCACCACCGCTCTCTACGGCCTGATCGGCGTGATCGGCATCAAGATCTGGGTCGACAACCGCGTCGACTTCTCTCGCCCGGTGAACCAGTACACGGCCGCCGTCGCGCTGATCATGGCCGTCGGCGGATTCATGATCAAGGACGAGGCCTCCGGCTTCGAGCTCGGCGGCATCGTCATCGCGACCGTCGCCGCGATCCTGATCTACCACCTCGGCAACCTGATCGCCCGTCTCCGCAAGACGGGCGCCGACGACCCGAAGCCGCTCGAGGCCGTGGGTCCGCTCGGCGGCGACCCGGCCTAGTCGCCCGGGCAGACGGCCCCGGTCGCCCGCGGGCGGGGCTGCCCGTCGCGCACGATCACGGGCGCCAGCGGCATCGGCGTGACGGGTGCGGGCAGGCCGTACCGCCGGTGCATCCACTGCCGCGCCTCTTCGAGCGGATACGTCGGTCCGAACACGGCGAACTTCACGAAGATCCCCTCGAGCGTGCTCCGCAGCATGACCTCCTCGAGTGCGGGGTCGTCGGCGCCGCGGGCACGGAACAGGTCGCGCACGGCATCCTCCGCGGCCGTCGCCGCCTGTTCGTGGCGGGCCTCGGACTCGGCGAAGAGACGGTGCGTCGCGGGCTGCTGCTGCATCGCGAGCACGGCCCGCTGCAGCGGCAGCGCGTACGCGGTCGCCATGAGGGCGCCGTCGATGACCGCGGCGAGCGCCTCGTCGGGCGTCCCCTCGACGCGGGCGAAACCGAGGACGGTCTCGAACCACCGGTCGATCACGGCGGCGACCAGCTGGTCCTTGCCGCCGAAGTGATAGTTCACGAGACCCTGCGCGACGCCGGCGCGGGAGGTGATCTCGGCGATGCTGGCTCCGGCCACACCCCGTTCGCTGAAGACCTCGACCGCCGCCTGGAGGAGCGTCTCACGCGAGCGTTCCCGCGCGGCTCTGTTCCGTTCGTCGGAGCGCGCCATGCGGCATCCACCTCCTGAGTTGCGACAGTTGCTTTCGAAATCCTCCCCGTGCCGTATAGATTACTCACTGAATGTTCGTTCAATCTGTGAACGACGACGGATTCACCCCTCCCAGGAGTAGCAATGCACCCCTTCGCGCGCGTCGACTTCAATGACCTCGGCTCGATCATCGGCTGGCTCATCGAGCAGTGGTGGGTCTGGGCGATCGTCGGCGTCGTCGTGCTGTTCTTCATCGTCGTGTGGCTCCTTCCCGACGCCAAGGTGAAGCCGTCGGAGCAGTTCTCCACGGCCGACGCCGAGGCGAACGAGATCGCGCTCGGGTTCCTGCAGATCACGAACCTCCCTTCCGGCCCGTGGAACGACCCGACCGCCTCCGGTCTCGGCGCGCGGGAGAAGTCCGTGCTCATCGACCAGTGGGGTGTGCATTCGCGTCAGGACTGGCTCGACAACATCGAGCGCCTCACCACCGACCGTCGTCGGCGCGAGATGTGGACGCTCTACCTCGCCGTCCGCGCCTCGCTCGCCGAGCGCCTCGGCCGCACCCCGAAGGCGAAGGAATGGCTCGCGGCGATCGTGGAGGAGGGCGGAGACAAGCGCGATGCGCGCAGCTTCGTGACCGCGATCGAGTACATCGAGTCGGAGGTGCGCAAGCGCGTCGGCAAGGACATCGTGTCCCCCGGTGTGTTCGTGAAGACGCTCGACGGCTACGCACTGGGCCAGGCCGTCGCGATGACGACCTGGGGCGTGGCGCTGGGCCACGGCGATGTCGGCGAAGCGCGGGAGATCATCCGCCGGATCAACGCCGACGCGCGCCCCGGCTTCAGCTCATGGGCCGACTTCGGCCTGAGCTACGTCGCCGGGCGGGTCATGCACTGGAGCGACGGCAACGTCGACGAGAAGTCGTTCGAGAAGTTCGGCGACGGCTGGTCGGACTTCAAGGCCGCCGCGACCGAGAAGCGCAACGGCCCGTGGGCGACGCTGTCGTGGAGCCGCTGAGCGTCGACCTGGAACCGCTGCGACGCAGCGCCGGATTCCGCGACATCCTCACCTACGAGCGCATCTGCCGGATGCCGCCGCATCGCCGTTTCGTGGCGATCCTCATCGCCGTGCTGCTGTTCGCCGCGGCGATGCTGGTGGGACTCTGGTTCCTCGGCCGCACCGACATCCTCGCCGTCGCGCCCATCCTCGGCGTGTTCGTCGTCGGGTACACCGTGCTCGCCGCCGTCGGATTCGTCTGGTACTCGGTCGGGCTCAGCCGCCGGGTCAAGATCGCCGCCTTCGCCTGGCAGAACGGATGGGCATACGCCGACTCGCTCGAGCACACCCGGCGGCCGGGAGCGGCGTTCACCCGCGTCCTCCGCGGGCAGGAGCGCGCGGTCGTCGCGTGCGACGACGAGCGGATGCCGTTCGAGCTCGGCATGCACCACTCGGTGTCGCGCGGTCAGGAGCGGGCGACCGTGCAGCGCCCGTTCGCGTTCATCGAGCTGCCGCTCCCCTCGTCGGTGCCGCACATCGTGCTCGCGAACAAGCGGCGCAGCATCATCCCGACCCTGGGCCTCGGGCGGGGAGCGGCGCGGATGGACCTCGAGGGCGAGTTCGCCTCGACCTTCCGCCTCATCGTGCCGGAGGGCTACCAGCAGGACGCGCTGTACATCTTCACGCCCGATCTCATGGCACGGGTGCTCGACCTCGGCGCGGGTTCCGAGATCGAGCTCGTCTCGGACCGGCTCTACGTCTACCTGCCGGCGAGCACCCGATTCGATCGCGCCGAGACCATGGCCGCCGCGATCACTCTCGCGGAGGAGTTCCACCGCCGCTTCGCCGCACGCACCGCGCTGTACCGCGACGACGACGCCGGCGACATCGCGGCGAGGGCCGGCGTCTCGGTCGGCCTGCGCGGGCAGCGACTGGGCGGGCGCGGGATCTCCGTCCTCGCCGTGGCCGGGACCGCCGGCGTGCTGCTGCTGTCGGCGGGAGTGACCGCCTTCTCGCTGTTCGGCGGCGGCATCCTGCGCACGCTCGGCTTCGGCTGATCCACAGACCCACGGCTGTGGGCCTGGCCCGGAGGGGGCGCCAGGGCCACAGCCGTGTTCACCTCTCTCGTGCCGCGCACTTGTGCGGCCATTCCGAGCTTCTGCGGCCGTTCCGAGCGAATGAGGCCGCAGAAGTCGAGATCGGCCGCAGGAGTTCGACCGGCTCAGGCCGAGGCGCGCACCACGAGCTCGGTCGGCAGGATCGTGGTGTTCGCCGGATCCTCGCCGGCGAGCCGCGCCAGCAGCACTCCCGCCATCGCCTCGCCCTGCCGGTACATCGGCTGGCGCATCGTCGTCAGCTGCGGATCGGTCGACACCGCGACCGAGGAGTCGTCGAAGCCGACCACCGCGACGTCCTCCGGGACCCGCAGTCCGGCCGAGCGCAGGGCCGTGAGCGCGCCCCGCGCCATCAGGTCGCTCGCGACGAACACCGCGTCGGGTGCACCGCCCGCGAGGATGCGGCGCATGGCATCGGCTCCGCTGGCCTCACTGTAGTCACCGGCCTCCTCCGCGAACGGCCGCAACCCGGCATCCGCGAGCGCCCTCCGGAAGCCCTGCATGCGGTCGATCGACGACACCATGGTCGGCGTGCCCGAGACCGTCGCGATGCGCGTCCGGCCGATGTCGATCAGTCGACGGGTGGCGTTCTCGGCCCCTGCGACGTTGTCCACGTCGACGACGTAGTCGGTCTCGCGTCGGCGCACAGGGCGTCCGCCGTAGACGACCGGCACGGCATCCGCGATCCGGTCGATGAACGCGTCACTGGTGTGGTGCGAGACGATCAGGGCGCCGTCGACACCCCCGTTGCGCACGAAGCTGGTCATCTTGTCGCCGGGGTCGTCGCTGGCGATGAGCAGGTTGAGCAGGTAGTCCGAGCCGCCGAGCTTCCCGGTGATGCCCGCGACGATGGCGGCGAAGAACGGGTCCCCGAAGAAGCGGTTGGTGTCCTCCGGCACGATCAGGGCGATCGCGTGGGTCTGCCGTGATGCCAGCGACCGGGCCGCGCGGTTGGGCACGTAGCTCAGCTCGTCGATGGCTGCGCGCACCGCGGCGAGCGCCTCGGGACTCACCGCCGTCGAGCCGTTGACCACCCGCGACACCGTCGACCGGGACACCCCCGCGGCGGATGCCACCTCTTCGATGGTCGCCCGTGGCGACATCATCGTGCGCACTCTTCCATCGCCCTATTCTGTCTGTTCGGCGGGGAGCTTCCCGTCACCGAGCTTTCGAATCGCGTGAATGGTCGAGTTTCGGGCGTAGAAGCGACCATTCGCGCGATTCGAAGGCACGTCGACTCAGAGGGTGCGCGCGGCGATGATCCGCGCGTACTCCCTGCCCGAGTCCTTCAGGCTCCGCTCCTGCGTGTCGTAGTCGACGCGCACGATGCCGAATCGCTTGTCGTAGCCCCAGGCCCACTCGTAGTTGTCGAACATCGACCAGTAGAAGTAGCCGCGCACGTCGACGCCCGCGTCCACGGCATCCAGCACGGCGCCGAGGTGCAGGCGCAGGAACTCGGCGCGCTCCGCGTCGTGCACGCGGGTCTCGCCGTCCTCCACGACCGCGACGTCGTCATAGGCCGCGCCGTTCTCGGTCATGTAGAGCACGGTCCCCGCGGGCTCGGCGTACTCGGTCCACACGCGCTGGAGGAGGCGGGTCAACCCCTCCGGCTGCACCTCCCAGTTCTGCGCGGTGCGCGGGAGACCCCGCTCGACGGAATGGATGCCGTCGCTCGAGGGGTACGGGCTGCGCCCCTTCCGCTCGGTCGCAGGACCGCCCGACACCGTCGGCTCGGCGGGAGCCGCGCCCGCCACGAAGTCGCCGTGGTAGTAGTTCACGCCCTGGGTGTCGATGTGCTGCGAGATCGTCTCGAGGTCGCCGTCGTGGACCGCGGCCTCGAACAGGGCGACCGCATCCGCATCCACCGCACGGATGTCCTCGATGATGTCCGCGGGGTAGGCACCGCGGTAGATCGGGTCGAGGAACCAGCGGTTGAACTGCCCGTCGACGCGGCGGGCGGCGTCGACGTCGGCCGGGTTCCCCGGATCAGCCGGGTCGGCGACCGTGTGGTTCAGCGTGATGCCGAGATCCAGCGAGGCGTCGCGGCCGCGCAGCTCGCGCACCGTCGAGCCGTGCGCGAGCAGCAGGTGGTGCGAGGCCAGCAGCCCCTCCGCGATGCTCGTGTGGCCGGGGGCGTGCTCACCGCCGGTGTAGGAGAGGAATGACGAGCACCACGGCTCATTCAACGTCGTCCAGACGTTCACCCGATCACCGAGCGCGTCGTGCATGGTGCCGGCGTAATCCAGGAAGCGGTCCACGGTGTCGCGGTTCGTCCAGCCCCCGGCATCCTGCAGCGCCTGCGGCATGTCCCAGTGGTAGAGGGTCAGCCAGGGCAGGATGCCGGCGCCGAGCAGCTCGTCGACCAGACGCTGGTAGAAGTCGACGCCCTTCGCGTTCACGGCGCCGCCGTCGGGCCGCACCCGCGACCACGAGGTCGAGAACCGGTACGTCTGCAGGCCCAGCTCGGTCATGAGGGCGACATCGTCGGCGTAGCGGTGATAGTGGTCGCACGCGATGTCTCCGGTGTCGCCGCCGATGACGGCCCCCGGCACCCTCGAGAACGCATCCCAGATCGACGCGGTGCGCCCGTCCTCGAAGGCCGCTCCTTCGATCTGATACGCCGCCGTCGCGGCGCCGAAGAGGAAGTTCGAGGGGAAGGGGCGCGTCATAGAGGTCATCCTTTCACCGCGCCCGCCATGATGCCACTGACCAACTGGCGGCCCGCGACCACGAAGAGCACGAGCAGCGGGAGGGTCGCGAGCACCGCACCGGCAAGCACGATGGAGTAGTCGATGTAGTAGCCGGACTGCAGCTGGCTGAGCGCCGTCTGCAGGGTCGGGTTCTGCGGGGAGAGCACGATCAGCGGCCAGAGGTAGTCGGTCCATGCGGTCATGAACGTGAACAGTCCGAGGATCGCCATGGCCGGGCGGGCGGCGGGCAAGCCGACGGTGAGGAAGGTGCGGAACTGGTTCGCACCGTCCATCCGCGCGGCTTCGATCAGCTCGTCCGGGATCACGTCGACGAGGTACTGCCGCATGAAGAACACCCCGAAAGCGGTGACCAATGTCGGCACGATGACCGCGCCGATCGACCCGGTCCAGCCGAGTTCGCGCATCAGCATGAACAGCGGGATGATGCCGAGCTGCGTCGGGATCGCCATGGTCGCGATCACGAAGATCATGAGTCCGTCGCGGCCCTTGAAGCGCAGCTTCGCGAAGGCGTAGCCGGCGAGCGTCGAGAAGGTCACGACCGAGATCGTGATGATGCCCGAGATGAGGAAGGAGTTGCCGAGCGCCAGCCAGAACGGGATCGCGTCGAACACCTTCGCAGCGTTCACGAGGAAGTTGCCGCCCGGGATGAGAGGCAGCGTCTCGCCGCGGGTGGCGTTGGTGCCGCTCGCCACGACCACCGACCACCACAGCGGATACACGCTGCCGATGATGAACGCGGCGAGCAGACCGTAGGTGAGGAAGCCGGGGCGGCTGCCGATGCCCGCGTTCCCTCCGGTCGCGCTGCGGCGGCGGATCTTCTCCGGCACGCTGAGGGCCTGGGTGGCGGTCATCGCGCCTCCTCCTTGCGGGTCGAGCGGGCGCGGCGGCGCGCGGCCCGGTTCCTCGGATCGCTGCCCGTGGAGATGCGGCGGGAGATCAGGAAGTTGATCACGCCGATGCCCACGATGAGCAGGAAGAGCAGGATGGCGACGGCGGATGCCTCGCCGAGATCACGGCGGAAGAAGGCGAGCTCCCAGAGGAACAGCACGGTCGTCTGGAACTGGCGGTCGCTGCCGCCGATGCCGCCCGCGGTCGACACGTCGAAGAGGCGCGGCTCGGCGAAGATCTGCAGCCCGCCGATCGTGGCGGTGATGATCACGAAGATCAGGGTCGGACGGATCGTCGGGATGGTGATGGAGAAGAAGCGGCGTGCAGCTCCGGCGCCGTCGAGCGCTGCCGACTCGTACAGATCGCGCGGCACGGACTGCATCGCGGCGAGGAGGATGAGGGCGTTGTAGCCGGTCCAGCGGAAGTTGACCATCACCGCGATAGCGATGTGCGACAGCGCCGTGTTGTGCTTCCACTCCTGGTCGGCGATGCCGATGAGGTTCAGGAGGTTGTTGGCGAGACCGTCGGCCTCATTGAAGATGCTCGAGAAGATGATCGCGACGGCGACCGGCGTGACGACGAACGGGATGAGCACGCTCATGCGCCAGAACGTCGGTGCACGCAGCCCCCGATCGAGGAGGTAGGCGATCACCAGCGCGACCGCCAGCTGAGGGATCGCGGAGAGCAGGAAGATGCTCAGGGTGTTGCCGATCGAGTTCCAGAACATCGAGTCGCCGAGGATCTCGACGAAGTTGCCGACGCCGACGAAGTCGCCCTCGCCCTTGAGCAGGTCCCACTCGTGCACCGCCACCCACACGGTGTAGAGCAGCGGGAACAGTCCGACGAGCCCGAACAGCAGGAAGAACGGGGAGATGTAGAAGTACGGAGACGCGTTCTGGTCGAAGCGCGAGAGCCTGTGGCGCCACGGCCGCTTCGGCGCGGCATCCGTCTTCTGCGACGGAGCGGATGCCGTGGCCGCGCGCTCTTCTGTGAGAGTCATGGGTCTTCCTTGTTCCGGAACCTGGGTCGGGGTGCTTCGACAGGCTCAGCAACCCAGTGATGGGTCACTGAGCCTGTCGAGGGGGAGGTGTCAGTCGACGAGCTCGTTCAGGAGCTTGATCGCGGCATCCCAGGCACCCTGAGTGTCGGTGTCACCGCGGTCGAGTCCGCTGAGAGCCGGACCGAAGACGTTCTCCTGGATCACGGAGTCGTCGGCGCCCTTGAACTGCGCCACCACACCCTTCGCGCGCTCGGCCAGGATCGCGCCGGTGGGCGCGTCGTTGAAGAACGCGTTCGGCGTCGCCTCCGAGGCGAGGGTCTCCTGCGCCTTGACGGTCGAGGGGAAGTTGCCCGCGGCGGCGGACTGCTTCACCTGCTGCTCGGGCTGCGTCAGCCAGTCGGCGAGCTCAGCGGCCGCCTCCTGGTGCTGCGAGCTCTCCGGGATCGACAGGAACGCGCCGCCCCAGTTGGCCGCCCCTCCGGGGAACACGTCGGCGAAGTCCCAGCCGGTGGCCGCGTCGCCGCCGCCGGCTTCGACCTGACCCTGCACGACGCCGAGCATCCAGCCCGGGCACACGAAGGTCGCGAAGGTGCCGTCCACGAACGACTTCCCGCCGTTCCAGTCCCACGCGGTCTGCGCAGCGGACTGGCCGCCCTCGGTCGCGGCTCCGAGCAGCTCGAAGCGCTCCTTCAGCTCGGCGTTGTCCTCGACGTTCACCTTGCCGTCGGCGGTGTAGTAGCCCTCGTCGAGCTGGTTGACCATCGCGTTCCAGACGAAACCGGAGTGGTCGTACCAGGCCTTGCCGGTCTTGGCCGTGTACTCGGCTCCGACGGCGAAGTAGTTCTCCCAGTCGCCGTCGAGCAGCTGGGCGACGGACTCGCGGTCGCTGGGCAGGCCAGCGGCCTCGAACGCGGCGCCGTTGTAGCAGATGCCGCTCGGACCGATGTCGGTGCCGTAGCCGATGACACGGCCCTCGGCGTCCGTCGCCTGTCCGTACTTCCAGTCGACCCAGTCGGCCTTGCGGTCCTCGATGCCGAAGTCGCGCAGGTCGACGAAGGTGTCGGAGACGTCCATGATGGCGCCGAGCCAGCCCTCTTCGATCGCGACGACGTCGCTGAGGCCGGAGCCGGCCGCGATCTTGGTGAACGCGTCGGTGCGGGCGTTGCCGCCGGTGTCGATGTTCGTCGCCTCGATCGTGACGTTCGGGTGCTCCTTCTCGTACTCGTCGTAGAGGTCTTCATAGCCGAAGGTGCCGAACGTCGTGACGGTCAGCGTGACGTCCTCGTCGCCACCGCCGTCGGCGTCGCCACCGGCGGCGCCGGAGCATCCGGCCAGGGCGAGGGCGGAGACGGATGCCACGGCGGCTGCCGTCAGGATCCGGGTGCGGGCACGTGTGTTCACAGGTCACTCCTTTGTGGTGGGGGGGGTCGTGCGGTGTGGTGCTCAGGGATTCGTGGGAGCGCTCCCACGAACTGAGACGTCACTCTATGGGAGCGCTCCCACGAAAGTCAAGCAGGACGGGTCGGGGCCGGAGGCTGTGCACAACTCAGCAAGAATTCACCGCCGCACCTCGACACGCCGGTCCCGCGGGCCGATCGGCCACATTCTTGCTGAGTTATGCACGCGAGGTAGCCTTGCCCGGTGCCCGAAGCCGCTCTCTCCCCCGCCCTCGTCCGCGCCGCGTCCCTGATCCGCAGCATCCCGGACTACCCGGAACCCGGCATCGTCTTCCGCGACATCACCCCGCTGCTCGCCGACGCCGAAGCACTCCGCGTCACGACCGAGGCGATCATCGAGCCCTTCGCCGGGCAGTTCGACGTGGTCGCCGGCATCGAGGCGCGCGGCTTCATCCTGGCCGGAGCGGCCGCGATCGCCGCCGGGGTCGGCCTGATCCCGATCCGCAAGGCGGGCAAGCTGCCGCGGCCCGCGGCATCCGTCGACTACGCGCTCGAGTACGGCACCGCGACGATCGAGATGCACGACGATCTGCCGGCCGGATCCCGCGTGCTGCTCATCGACGACGTGCTCGCCACGGGCGGCACGCTCGCAGCCGGGCGTGAGCTCGTCGAACGACTCGGTAGCCACGTCGTCGGCATCTCGGTGCTGTTCGAGATCGACGGCCTCGGCGGGCGCGCGGCCATCGGCGATCTGCACACGGTCTTCCACTCCGACCCCGCGTAGGACGAGGTGCCGGGGCCGGTAGACTGAGGCCGCCAGCCTTCCCGCGACTTCCGGCGTTTCGACTCCTCGCTAAGACCTGCACTGAGCGAGCGAAGCGAGACGAAGCGTCGTCGCTCAATGACCATAGCTACGGCCTGCGGCCGCCTGGAGGATCACGATGCCCACCATCGTCGTCGACGTCATGCCCAAGTCCGAACTGCTCGACCCGCAGGGGAAGGCCGTCTCCGGCGCATTCGCCCGTCTGGGCGTCGAGGGCTTCACCGACGTCCGCATCGGCAAGCGCTTCGAGCTCACGGTCGAAGGCGAGGTCACCGACGAGCTGCTCGCCGAGGCGAAGCGCGTCGCCGACGAGGTGCTCTCCAACTCCGTGATCGAGGACGTGGTGGGCGTCGAGGTCGTCGAGGTCGTCGAATGACCGTCCGCATCGGCGTCGTCACCTTCCCCGGCTCGCTCGACGACCGTGACGCGCAGCGCGCCGTCCGCATCGCGGGCGCCGAGCCCGTCGCGCTCTGGCACGGCTCGCACGACCTCGAGGGCGTCGACGCCCTCGTGCTGCCCGGCGGCTTCAGCTACGGCGACTACCTGCGCGCCGGAGCCATCGCCGCCCTCTCGCCGATCATGGCCGAGGTGAAGGATGCCGCGGCCAAGGGCATGCCGATCCTCGGCATCTGCAACGGCTTCCAGATGCTCGTCGAGGCGCACCTGCTGCCCGGCGGTCTGATCCGCAACGACCACCAGCACTTCGTGCGTCGCGACCAGAAGCTCACGGTCGAGAACTCCGACACGGCCTGGACGAACACGTTCCGCGCCGGTCAGGAGATCGTCATCCCGCTCAAGAACGGGGACGGCGGCTACATCGCCGACGACGCGACGCTGGACCGCCTGGAGGGCGAGGGCCTGGTCGCGTTCCGCTACGCCGGCGTGAACCCCAACGGCTCCCTGCGCGACATCGCCGGACTCACGAACGAGGCGGGCAACGTCGTGGGGCTCATGCCGCACCCCGAGCACTCGGTCGAGCCGGGCTTCGGCCCCGACACCGCGGTCGCGATGCGCAGCGGGATCGACGGGCTCGGCTTCTTCGCGAGCGCGGTCGCCGCGGTCGCCCGCGTCGCCGCCTAGTTCTCCCTCAATCCACCGGCAGGCGGAAGGGGTTGTCCCCCGCCTCTGCGAGCAGGTACCAGGCCGTCGCACCCGTGTGCAGGCTCGCGTAGTACAGGTCGCCGAAGCCGGAGTCGAGGCCGTCCGTCGACGTCGCCACGATCCCCTTTCCGTCGCCGTTCGCGGCGTCGCGCTGCGCCAGCCGGATGCTGTCGAGCAGGGTCTCCGCGCGATCCGCATCGCCCTGTCCGTCGCGCAGCCGGAGCCCGAGCGCGAGGTTCCCCGCGCCCTCGAACCACACCTTCGAGACGTCGGTGTCGCTGATCGAGGGCCCCGTGTACGGACCATCGTTCGCGATCAGGTTGGCGAGGGTCCAGTCCAGCGCCGCACCGTAGCGCGGGTCGCCGGTGCCCAGGTAGCTCCACGTCTGCGCATCCAGCGGCACGGGACGGGTGTTGATCGTCGATCCGTCGAGGCCCGTGCCGGTGTCGACGTGACCGTCCGCGCTCTGCATCGCTGCGACGAAACCGGCGGCGACGGCTGCCCGGTCCGCCCACTCCGCATCGCCGGTGAGCTGCGCCAGCTGAGTGAAGAACCCGGAGATGTCGCTGTTGTGCTCGGTCGACTTCCACGTCAGCGAGGTGCCGTCGTCCACCTGGCCGCCCGTGTATCCGTAGGGCGCGCGGACCATGTCGGCGGTGTTCGTCTGGATCCAGTCGGCGATCCGCAGCGCCCCGTCGAGATACTTCGTCTCTCCCGTCGCGTGGAAGAGACGCGCGAGAGCCATGCCGACCCAGGCCTGGTTCCCGGTGAACGTGCCGGGGCCCGTGATCTCCACTCGCCCCTGACGGATGCCGTGCGGTTCGTACGACGTGCGCACGCGGCCGTCACCGATCGGGTCCTCCGCCTGCACGAACAGCAGGGTGTCGCCGATCGCCTGCGCGCGACGGAGGTCGGCGGGCAGGCCGCGGGACGTGTAGGCGATCACCACCAGCGCGTCGTCGTAGACGAACGACGGCGTGAAATCCCAACTCGGAGTGGTGAAGAACCCGCCTTGGTAGCTCCGGGGGAGGCAGTGGCCGGCGCCGTCGCAGAACTCGTCGACGCGGGCGTCGAGGAATTCGTAGGCCAGAGCGACGGACTGCTCCGGATCGAGGGCGCTCACCGTCGGCGTGGGCTCATCGGCCGACGTGACGCCGGCCGACACGGCAGGCACCGCCCCCGCGAACACGGTCGCGGCGACGAGCACGGTGATGATCGCCCAGGGCGCGTATCGGCGCGGAGAACCGGACATGGGACCCCTCGGTCGGAAGCGGGCGCATCGCACGACCAGGAAGTCGCAGGAAAAGCCTCGCCCCTCGGGGCCATCCGGGGAAGCGGCGAAAGTCTAGTGTTCACTCTCCGCACGTCGAACTATGCGAGCGCGGGCGGCCACACGCCGATGATCACGGCCATCACCAGCACCGTGACGAGCTCGTGCGCGATGTTCAGGGTGGTGAGTCTGGTCGAGCGCCCCTCGAAGGCGTCGTGCGTGATGAAGCGGGCGGCCGTGAATCCGGCCCAGAGCGTCACGCCCGTCACGATCGTGCCCCAGAAGAACGGGCCGCCGTAGAAGTGCCAGGAGATGGCGGATGCTCCGGCGAGCGCCCACGCGGTGAGGAAGCTCACGATGACGGTGGTGATGATGGGCCACATCGCCGTCGCGGCCGGCCGATCCATGTCGACGTTCGCGAGCTTCGACCAGCGCGTGCCGAACACCTTCGGGGCGTACCAGATCGAGCCGACGAGCATGCTCGACGCCGTGGCCAGCAGAACCGCCCAGTAGTTGATCTCGGGAACCATCATTGCCTCCTCGAATCGGATGCCGTCAGGCTACTCCTCGGACGGCCGGACTCCTGCAAGCACCGACGGCGCGCGCATCCGCTCTCCTGCTCCGAACCGATTCGATCGCCGATCTGGCGGGAATGTAAGCGTTTGCACTAGTCTCGTCCCATGGCACAGCTTGAACAGATCGCAGCCCCCGGTTCCGAGTGGTGGCGCAGCGCCGTCATCTACCAGATCTATCCCCGCTCCTTCGCGGACGCCTCCGGCGACGGCATCGGCGACCTGCCGGGCATCACCGCGCGGCTCGACTCGCTGAAGGACCTCGGCGTCGATGCGATCTGGCTCAGCCCCTTCATGACGAGCCCCCAGCGCGACGCCGGCTACGACGTCGCCGACTACCGCGACGTCGACCCGCTCTTCGGCACCCTCGCCGACTTCGACGAGATGCTGGCCGAGGCCCATGCCCGCGGCATCCGCGTGGTCGTCGACCTGGTCCCGAACCACTCCTCGGCGCAGCACGCCTGGTTCCAGGAAGCCCTGAAGGCCGCGCCGGGCAGCCCCGAGCGCGCGCGCTACATCTTCCGCGACGGCAAGGGCGAGAACGGCGAGCTCCCGCCGAACAACTGGGAGTCCGTGTTCGGCGGCGGCATGTGGGAGCGCATCGTCGAGGCCGACGGCACACCCGGCCAGTGGTACCTGCACATCTTCGACCCCACGCAGCCCGACTTCGACTGGAACAACGAAGAGGTGCGCGAGGAGTTCCGCTCGATCCTGCGCTTCTGGCTCGACCGCGGTGTCGACGGGTTCCGCGTCGACGTCGCGCACGGCATGATCAAGGCCGACGGCCTGCCCGACTACACACCCCCGGCCGACGCCGACTCGATGGGCGGCGGCGAGGCGAACGTGCCGTACTGGGGCCAGGAGGGCGTGCACGACATCTACCGCGACTGGCACGAAGTGCTCGCCGAGTACGACGGCGACCGCGCGCTGTGCGGTGAGGCCTGGATGCCGACGCTGAAGCAGACCGCGCTCTGGGTGCGCCCCGACGAGATGCACCAGACCTTCAACTTCCCGTACCTCATGACCCCGTGGGACGCGAAGGAGCTCGCAGACGTCATCCGCGAATCGCTCGACGCGTTCGGCGCGGTCGGCGCCCCGAGCACCTGGGTGCTCTCGAACCACGACGTCGTTCGTCACGCGAGCCGCCTCGCGCTGACGGCCGAGAACCCGCAGGGCGAGGGGATCGGACCGAACACCCCGGACAAGCCCGACACCGCGATCGGACTGGCGCGCGCCCGCGCGGCGACCACGCTGATGCTGGCCCTGCCCGGATCCGCCTACCTCTACCAGGGCGAGGAGCTCGGCCTTCCCGAGGCGATGGAGATCCCCGACGCGTTCCGTCAGGACCCGACCTGGTTCCGCACGAACGGCGAGCGCTACGGACGCGACGGATGCCGCGTGCCGCTGCCCTGGACCGCCGAGGGCACCGCCTTCGGGTTCAACGACACCGGCGCCTCGTGGCTGCCGCAGCCGGCGAGCTGGGCGACGTACGCCCGCGATGTCGAAGAGGCCGACCCGACGTCGACGCTGTCGCTCTACAAGGAGCTGCTGGCGGCACGACGCGAGCACGGCTTCGGCAGCGGCTCGCTCGTGTGGGAGGACGCGGGAGCGGATGCCGTGGCCTTCCGCCGCGGCGACGTGCACGTGGTCGCGAACCTCGGCACCGCACCGCTCGAACTGCCCGCCGGCGCGACCGTCGTCCTGTCGAGCCAGCCGTTCGACGGCACCTCGCTGCCCGTCGACACGGCCGCCTGGTACACGACGGCCTGATCACCCTTCCGTTCCGGTCGCGATATCTGCCGCTCCACCGCCCGTGAGCCGACAGATATCGCGACCGGAACAGGATCCGACGGAGGAACCGCATGGCGAGCATCGATGAGGTGGCCCGGCTCGCCGGCGTCTCCACGGCGACCGTCTCGCGTGCGCTGAGCGGCCGCGGGCAGGTCTCCGCGTCGGCCAGGGAGCGCGTGCAGGCGGCGGCGCAGACGCTGGGCTACGTCGTCTCCTCGCGGGCCTCGAGCCTGGCCTCGGGGCGCACGCGGAACATCGGCGTCGTGGTGCCGTTCCTCGACCGGTGGTTCTTCAGCACCGTGCTGTCCGGGGTCTCCGCCGCCCTGATGCGCGAGGGCTACGACATCACGCTCTACAACATCACCGCCGACAAGGATGTGCGCCGGCACGTGTTCGACACGTTCCTGCGCCGTCAGCGGGTGGATGCCGTGATCGCGGTGTCGATCGAGCTCGACGAGGACGAGACGCAGTACCTGCTCGAGCTCGGGCTGCCCGTCATCGCGATCGGCGGGCCGAACCCGAAGCTCGACACACTGACGGTCGACGACGTCGCCGTGGCGCAGCTGGCCACCGAGCACCTCATCGGCCTCGGTCACACCGACATCGCGCACATCGGGGCGAACCCCGAGTTCGACCTCGACTTCCACATCCCGACCAACCGACGGCTGGGGTTCGAGCGGGCGCTGGCGAAGGCCGGCATCCCCCTGAACCCGGCGTTCCTGGAGCCTGCGGACTTCACGGTGGAGGGCGGCCACCGCGCGGCGAAGCAGTTGCTGGGTCGTCCGGGGCCCCGCCCGACCGCCGTGTTCGCCGCATCCGACGAGATGGCGATCGGCGCGCTCCTCGCCGCTCGCGACCTGGGCTTCGGGGTGCCGGACGACCTGTCGATCGTCGGCATCGACGGCCATGAGCTGGGCGAGTTCTTCCGCCTCACGACGGTCGACCAGTTCCCTCTCGGCCAGGGGGAGCGAGCAGCGGATGCCGTGCTCGCGAAGCTCTCGGAGCCGGATGCCGTGCGCATCCCCGCCGCCCTGCCCTACGAGCTGAACGTACGCGGGACGACGGCGCGCCTCCTCTGACCTGCCCTGCCGACCCGGCCCCTTCTGCACGACCCGGCCCGTTGCGGACGTCCGAAACGGGCCGGGTCGCACGAAGAGGGCCGGTTCGCCAGGAGGCGGGAGCTCACGACGCGACGATGAGGCCCTTCGTCGCCGTGCGTGCAGCCGCGAACCGACGCTGCACGTCGGGCCAGTTCACGAGCTCCCAGAACGCCTTCACGTAGTCGGCGCGCACGTTGAGGTAGTCGAGGTAGTAGGCGTGCTCCCACACGTCGAGCTGCAGCAGCGGCGTGACGCCGAGCGGTGCATTGCCCTGCTGGTCGAAGAGCTGGAAGATCACCGGCCGCGCGCCCACGGAATCCCAGGCGAGCACGGCCCAGCCGGAGCCCTGCACGCCGAGTGCCGTGGCGGTGAAGTGCGCGCGGAAGGCGTCGATCGACCCGAACGCGTCGACGAGCGCGGCCTCGAGCTCGCCTTCGGGAGCCCCGCCGCCCTCGGGCGAGAGGTTCTGCCAGAACACCGAGTGATTGACGTGGCCGCCGAGGTTGAACGCGAGGTCCTTCTCGAGCTTGTTCACGTTCGCGAGGTCGCCGGCGCTGCGTGCCGTCGCGAGCTGTTCGAGGGCCGTGTTCGCGCCGGTGACATAGGCCTGGTGGTGCTTCGAGTGGTGCAGCTCCATGATCTTGCCGGAGATGTGCGGCTCGAGCGCGGAGTAGTCGTACGGGAGCTCGGGGAGCGTGTAGAGAGCGGACATGGTGTCTTCCTTTCAGAGATGGGTGTCGTGCGGCAGAGGGTGGAAGCGGCGGTCGAGGTAGACGAGCGGCCGCCCGGCGGTTCCGGGAAGCACCTCGAGCACCTCGGCGATGACCACGGTCGACGAGCCGACCGGCACGGTCTGGATGGGGCGGCACCGCAGCGCGACCCTGGCTTCCGCGAGGTGCGGCTCACCGGTCGGCAGCGTCGCCCATCCCTGCTCGGTCGTGAACCGCTCGGACCCGCTGACCGCGAAGGTCTGCGCGAGAGCGGAGTGGTCGTCGTCGATCAGGTGCACGACGAAGGAGTCCGCCGCGAGGATCGCGCCGGCGCTGCCGGTCGCCCGGGTCACCGAGAACACGATCGCGGCGGGATCGACGGCCACCGAGGCGACGCTCGACGCCGTGAGCCCGACCGGACCATCCGGGGCGTTCGCCGTGATGATCGCGACCCCGGCGGGGTGCGTGCGGAATGCCGCCTTGAGCCCTTCGCCGACCGGCGTGGGCACGAGTGCCGTGGTCATCGAGCGACCTCCATCCTCTGTCCCTGCGTGGCATGTTCGAGCATCTCCGCGCGATCGACGATCTTGGTGCGCTCGCGTCCTCGCTCGGCTCCGGCGCCGCGTTCCGCGGCGTCGATCCGCAGCCAGCCGTCGAGATCGACGGCGTGCGCGAGGTCGGCGATCGGATCATCGCCGCGGGCCTCGCGTACATCGTCGGCGGCCACGAGATCGTCGACGAGGTAGCCGACCGTCTGGGCGGCATCCGATTTGGTCGAGCCGATGAGGCCGACCGGACCCCGCTTGATCCAGCCCGTGGCGTAGAGCCGTGGAATGGGCGATCCGTCGACATCCACCACGCGGCCCTCGATGTGGGGAACGACGCCCGGATCCGCGGCGAACGGCACTCCGGGAACCGGCGTCGACCGATATCCCACAGCACGGTAGACGGCCCCGACGTCGTAGCGCAGCAGCTCCCCGGTGCCGACCATGCGGCCCAGCTCGTCGGATGCCGTGCGCTCCATCTCGATCCCGGTGACCCTGTCCGTGCCGAGCAGTCGGACCGGACGCTGCCGCAGATGCAGGTGGATGCGACGCGAGCCCGTGCGGTTCGCGGGATCGAGCGCGGCCCATTCGGTCAGGGTGCGCACGATGATGCGGCGCTGCGTGAACTGCGCCACCATCCGCTCGGCGTGCGCGTCGAGAGCGAGCTCCTCGGGGTCGACGATCACATCGACGTCGTCCTGTTCGGCCAGTTCGCGCAGCTCCATCGCGGAGAAGCGCACGTCGGCAGGACCACGTCGAGCGAAGAGGTGCACATCGCGCAACGGGCTCGCGGCGAGACCGTCGAGCACCGCGTCCGGGGTGTCGGTGCGCGCCAGCGCCGTGGCGTGCTTGGCGAGGATCCTGGTGACATCGAGCGCCACGTTGCCGGCGCCGAGCACGGCGACCGACTCGGCCGCGAGCGGCCAGGTGCGCGCCGTGTCCGGGTGCCCGTCGTACCAGGCGACGAACTCCGCCGCACCGAACGATCCCGGCAGGTCGATGCCGGGGATGTCGAGTGCGACGTCGAGGTCGGCACCCGTCGCGATGATCACTCCGTCGTAGGCTGCGCGAAGCGCATCGACTGTGACGTCGACGCCGATCTCGACATTGCAGCGCAGCCGGATGCGGGGATTCACGAGCACGTCGTGCAGCGCGTCGGTGATCTTGCGGATGCGCGGATGGTCGGGGGCGACGCCGTACCGGACCAGCCCGTACGGTGCAGGGAGCTTCTCGAAGAGGTCGATCGAGGCGTGCGGCACGCGCCCGAGCAGGATGTCGGCGGCGTAGATGCCGGCAGGTCCTGCCCCGACGATGGCGATGCGTGGTTCGGCGATGGTCATGCGTGCGCTCCTTGCGGCGGAAGGGCGGCGACGACGGGGTGGTCGAACGACAGCATCCCCGTCTTGGCGGCGCCTCCCGGCGATCCGATCTCGTCGAAGAACTCGACGTTGGCCTTGTAGTAGTCCTGCCACTCATCGGGCAGGTCGTCCTCGTAGAAGATGGCCTCGACCGGGCACACCGGCTCGCAGGCCCCGCAGTCGACGCACTCGTCCGGGTGGATGTACAACGAGCGTTCACCCTCGTAGATGCAGTCGACAGGGCACTCGTCGATGCAGGCCTTGTCCTTCAGATCGACGCACGGCAGGGCGATGACATAGGTCATCGAGTGGTCTTCGTTCGGGTCACGCCATCCTCGTTCGGGTCGATCGGCCCTCGTCGGGGCCACATGACCAACCTAAAACCTCAAGCGCAGTTGAGGTCAAATCGAGGAGCGTCGGCGAACGCCGAGCTCAGGAGACGGCGAAGCCCGCCGAGAGCAGCACCTCGTCCCGCGACGACGGTCCCACCAGCAGCTCGAACGCCCCCGGCTCGACGAGACGGATGCCGGCGGCATCCACGATCGTGCAGTCGGCCACCGGCAGCTCCAGCCGCACGCGCACCGACTCCCCCCGCTCGATGTCGACCTGCCGGTACGCCTTGAGCTCCTTGTCGGTCCAGCTCACGCTGGTCACGGCATCCCGCACGTACACCTGCACGGTCTCGCGCACGGGACGCTCCCCTGTGTTCGACACCGTGACGTGACCGACGATCGTGTCGGTGACGCCGAGAACCGTCTCCTCAAGTACGAGATCGGAGTACGCGACCGTCGTGTACGAGCGGCCCTCGCCGAACGCCCACGCGGGCGACTGGGTGAGGTCGGCGTACCGATCGCCGTGCTGCCCGCGGATCTGGTTGTAGTACGTCGGCTGCTGGCCCACATGCTGCGCGAAGGAGATCGGCAGGCGCCCCGAGGGGTCCACCGCGCCGGCGATGATCTCGGCGAGCGCACGCCCGCCCTGCATCCCCGGGTTCGCGGCCCAGATCACGGCCGCCGCCTGCTGCACGGATGCCGGGAGCACGAGCGGCTTCGAGGCGAGCAGCACCACGACGACCGGCTTCCCGGTGGCGATCAGCGCGTCGAGCAGCGCGTTCTGTCCGCCGATGAGTTCGAGGGTCGCGGTCGAGCGCCCCTCTCCCACGAGCTCGATGCGGTCTCCCACCACGGCGACGACCACGTCGGAGGCGGATGCCGCAGCCACGGCCTCAGCGATCAGAGCCTCATCGGGCGCGCACGGCTTCACCACCGGCGGTCGCGGCTGGTGATCCGGGAAGAACGCGCCCTGCGGGTCCTCCTCGAGCGTGAGGATGTCGGCGCCACGGGCGTACACGACGCTCCAGCCGTCGACGCCCTGAAGCCCGTCGCGCACGGTCGTGATCATCTCGCGCGGCTGCCCGTCGAGCCAGCCGGCCTGTCCCGACCCTCCCGCCCAGTCGCCGAGCTGCGTCTGCGCGTCGTCGGCGAGGGGACCCACGACCGCGACCCGGAGCGGGGCCGTGGCGTCGAGCGGCAGCACGCCGTCGTTCTCGAGCAGCACGATCGAGCGGCGGGCCATCTCGAGGTTGAGCTCCGCGTGCGCGGCGCTGCCGACGACGGCATCCAGCTCCGTCCCCGGAAGCCGCGGGTCCTCGAAGAGCCCCAGCTCGAACTTCAGCGTGAGGATCCGCGCGGCTGCGGCGTCGAAGGCGTCCTCCGCGAGGAGACCCTGCGCCACGGCATCCAGCGTGCCCTCGAAGAACCCGGGCGTCGTCATGATCATGTCGTTCCCGGCCCGCACCGCCGCCGCCGCCGCGTGCGCGATGTCGGGCTGGATGCGCTGCTCCCAGACCATCCGCCCGACGTTGTCCCAGTCGGTGATGAGGGTCCCGGTGTACCCCCACTCGCCGCGCAGCACGTCGCTGAGCAGCCACTCGTTCGTCGTGATCGGCACGCCGTCCATGGTCTGGTAGCCGAGCATGAACGACCGGCAACCCTCACGGGCCACGCGCTCGAACGGCGGGAGGAACCAGGACCGGAGCTTCCGCCGCGAGATATCGGCCTCGCTCGCATCGCGTCCGCCCTGCGTCTCGGAGTAGCCGGCGAAGTGCTTGGCCGTCGCGAGGATCGCGGTGGGATCGTCGAGACCGTCACCCTGATAGCCGCGCACCATGGCGCTGGCGAGCTCGCCGATGAGGAACGGATCCTCGCCGAACGTCTCGCTCACCCGCCCCCAGCGCAGGTCGCGCGAGATGCAGAGCACCGGCGAAAACGTCCAGTGGATGCCGGTGACGGCGACCTCCTCCGCCGTGGCGCGGGCGACGCGCTCGAGCAGCTCGGCATCCCACGACGCAGCCATGCCGAGCTGCGTCGGATAGATCGTCGCGCCCGGCCAGAACGAGTGGCCGTGGATGCAGTCCTCGGCGACGAGCAGCGGGATCCGCAGGCGGGTCTCGGCGGTCAGCTCGTTCGCCCGCAGGATGCGCTCCGGCGAGGTGTGCAGGATCGACCCGGCCAGGCGGCGCAGGATGTGGTCGTCCAGATCGTCGCGTGCGTCGAGCTGCAGCATCTGCCCGATCTTCTCCTCCAGCGTCATGCGACCGAGGAGGTCGGCGACACGCTCGGGGATCGGCAGCGCGGGGTTCTGGTACGGGAGGGTGGTCGTCAGCGTGGGAGAGGTCATCACTTCGTGTTCTGTGTCTTCGTGGTCTTCGGGGAGGTCGGGATGCTGCGCACGGCGGTGACCGCCTCGTTCACGTTCAGCCCCTTCTTCTTCATGGCCCTGGCCCGCTCGCCCGCCGAGCGCAGCCGCGGGTTGACGTACTCGTCGATGCCGAAGTTGATGAGCGAGAGCGCGACGCCGATGATGGCGATGCAGAGACCTGCAGGAACGTACCACCACCACAGCCGGGGGAATGCACCGTTCTGCTGCGCCCAGAACAGGATCGTGCCCCAGTTCAGGTTGCTGACCGGGATCACGCCGATGAAGGCGAGCGTCGTGAGACCAAGGATCGCGGCGGTCACGGTGCCGACGAAGCTCGACGCGATGAGCGCCATGAGGTTCGGCAGCATCTCGACGGTGATGATGCGGCGCAGGGGCTCGCCGTTGGCCCGCGCCGCCTGGATGAAGTCGCGGTTGCGCAGCGACATCGTCTGGGCGCGCAGCGCTCTCGCGCCCCATGCCCAGCCGGTCAGGCCGAGGACCGCGGCGATCACGATCAGCGGCGGGTTCTCGAACTGCGACGCGATGATGATGATCAGCGGGATGCCGGGGATCACCAGGAACACGTTGGTCAGGGCCGAGAGCGACTCGCTCTTCCAGCCGCGCACATAGCCCGAGATGACCCCGATCGTGATCGCGATGACCGTGGCGATGGCGGCGGAGAGGAAGCCGACGACGATCACGCCGCGCGTGCCGAAGATGATCTGGCTGAGCACGTCCTCGCCCATGTGGGTGGTGCCGAGCCAGTGCTCGAACGACGGAGGCTGTCGCAGCGCCGAGCGGTCCTTCTGGGTCGCACCGTAGGGGGCGATCCAATCGGCGAGGATCGCGACGAGCACGAAGACACCGAGGATGATGAGCCCGGCGATCGACTTGCGGTTGCGGAACATCGCGAACGCCTGCGCGAGCTGCGAGCGGAAGGTGCGCTGCTCCGGAGGGACGGATGCCGGCGCGCGCAGGGTCGCCGTCTCCGGCATCCCCGATGCGACCGGCGACCCGTCGGGCGCGGTGGTTCCGGCGGTGGTGGGAACGGTCATCTCAGGCCTCCGTCTGACGAGTGCGCGGATCGAGGTAGGCGTACACGACATCGGCGAGGATGTTCGCGACGAGCACCGAGAGCGTGATCACGAGGAACACGCCCTGCATGAGCGCATAGTCCTTGGCGTTGGTGGCGTCGAGCAGGAGCTTGCCGACGCCGGGGTAGCTGAAGACCATCTCCATCACGATCGTGCCGCCCACGATGAAGCCGATCGAGAGCGCGAAGCTCTGGATCTGCGGCAGCACGGCGTTGCGGGCGGCATAGGCCCACAGCACGCGACGGTTGGGCATGCCCTTCGCCTGCGCGACGGTGATGTAGTCCTCGTCGAGCACGGTCAGCATCATGTTGCGCATGCCGAGCATCCATCCGCCGAGCGACGCGATGATGATGGTCAGCGCCGGCAGCGTGCCGTGCATGATCACCTGGCCGATGAAGTCGAAGCTCCACTCCGGCGACTGCCCCTTGTCGTAGGCGTGGGAGGAGGGGAACCACTTCAGCGTCGAGGAGAAGACCGCGATCGCGATCAGGCCGAGCCAGAAGTACGGGATCGTGTTGAAGAACGTCGTGATCGGGATCAGCGCGTCGAGCCTGCTGCCGCGCCGCCACCCGACGATCGCCCCGCCGATCGTGCCGATCGCGAACGAGATGATCGTCGCGAGCCCGACCAGCCCGAGCGTCCAGGGCAGGGCGGCCGACAGCACCTCGCCGACCGGCCGCAGCCCGTGAAGCGTCGAGATGCCGAGGTCGCCGCGGAACAGCATGCCCCAGTACTCGAGGTACTGCTGCCAGATCGACTTGTCGGTGTCGATGCCCAGGAGGATGCGGAGCGAGTCGGCGGCCTCCGGGCTCACGTTGCGGTTGCGCGCCAGGTACGAGCTGACCGCGTCGCCCTTCATGAAACGCGGCAGGAAGAAGTTGATCGTGAGGGCGGCCCAGAGGGTGAAGAGGTAGAACGCCGCGCGACCGGCGAAGAAGCGCCAGGGCACTGGTCGTCGCGCGCGCTCGGCGGTCGTCGCGGTGGTGCCGACTTCGAGGGCGTCGTTCGCGACGAGATCCTCGTCGAGGTGGGGCGATGCGGTGGTCACAGGGCACCTCCGGTCGAGGCGAAGTGCTTCTCCGGATCGGGAGACGCCGCGCGCAGTTCGCGGGTGTACGGGTTCTGGGGGTTCAGGATGACGTCGTCGGCGGTGCCGTACTCGACGACCTGCCCCTGGTTGAGCACCATGATCTCGTCGCTGAAGTGGCGGGCGGTGGCGAGGTCGTGGGTGATGTAGAGCACGCCGAGACCCTCCTCGCGCTGCAGATCCGCGAGCAGAGTGAGCACCCCGAGACGGATAGAGACGTCGAGCATCGACACGGGCTCGTCGGCGACGAGCAGCGACGGTCGCGAGGCGAGCGCGCGGGCGATGGCGACGCGCTGACGCTGGCCGCCGGAGAGCTCGTGCGGGCGGCGGTCGATCACGGCATCCGCATCGAGGCGCACCCGGGCGAGCAATCGGCGGACCTCGGCGTCGGTGTCCTTCTTCGGCACGACCGCGTCGAGGCGGATCGGCCGCTCGAGGTGGTAGCGGATCGAGTGGTACGGGTTGAGCGAGGCGAACGGGTCCTGGAAGACCATGCGCAGCTGCTGCCGGTAGCGGCGCAGTCCCTTCCCGCGGCGCGGGATGGGCTGCCCGTCGAGCAGCACCTCGCCGCTGGTCGGGGTCTCCAGCTGCGTGAGGATCTTCGCGATCGTCGACTTGCCGCTCCCGGACTGGCCGACCAGGCCGATCGTGCGACCCGAGGTCAGGGTGAAGCTCACGTCGTCGAGCGCCTTGATGCGACCAGCGCCGCGGACGTTGTAGCTCTTCGTGACGCCGCGGAATTCGAGCGTGGTCATCGGACCAGCACCCCTCTCTCCCCGGTCAGCCGGGGGAACGACGACAACAGGGTCCTCGTGTACTCGTGCTGCGGACGCCGCCAGATCTCCTCGGCGCTCGCGAGCTCGATGATGCGCCCCTCGCGCATGATCGCGATCCGGTCGCTGATCTCGAGGAGCAGCGGGAGGTCGTGGGTGATGAAGATCACCGAGAAGCCGAACTCATGTCGCAGCTGCGAGATCTGCTTGATGATCTCCCGTTGCACCAGCACGTCCAGCGCAGTGGTCGGCTCGTCCATCACCATGAGCTGGGGCCGCAGGGCGAGGGCCATCGCGATCATCACGCGCTGCCGCATGCCGCCGGAGAGCTCGTGCGGGAAGGACCGCATGCGCTGGCGTCCGACCTTGACGAGCTCGAGCAGCTCCTCGGCCTCGGCCCGGCGCTGACGCCGGTTCATCCCCGGGCGGTGGATCTCGAACACGTCCTCGAGCTGCGAGCCGATCGTGTCGACCGGGTTGAGGGCGTTCATCGCGCCCTGGAAGACCATCGAGACCTTGTCCCAGCGGAAGCGCTGCATCGCGTCGACGTCGAGGGCGTTGATATCGACGTCGTCGCCGGAAGCATCGTGGAAGACGACGTCGCCACCGGTGATGACGGCCGGCGCACGCAGCAGGCGCTGCACGCCGTACGCGAGCGTGGTCTTGCCGCATCCGCTCTCGCCGGCGAGTCCGAGGATCTCGCCGCGCTGGAGTTCCAGCGTGACATCGGTCACCGCCTCGACCGGAGGATCGACGTCGTACACGACCGAGAAGTCGCGCACGGTGAGAAGAGGGTCTGACATGGGTGTGTGTTCCTTCATCGATCAGAGGGGGAGGCGCCGGCCCTTCGACAAGCTCAGGGACCCAGTGCTGGATGGCTGAGCCTGTCGAAGCCCCGTCAAGAGGCGCGAGACCGGGCCTCCCCATCGGATGCTTACTCGGCGGGCTTCAGCTTCGTGAGGATCTGCACGATGTTCTGCTGCGTCGGGTCGGCCGATGCGTACGGGTCCTCCTCCGACGGCCAGCCGACGTAGTTCCGCGTGTTGAACTCGCCGAGCAGCGGGTGCGCACCCAGCGGGATCGCCGGAACCTGATCCACGAAGATCTTCTGCATGGTGTCGAGCGCAGCCGTGCGCTCCTCGTCGGAGGCGGCGTTCGCGTAGGTGTTCAGTGCCTCGGTGGCCGCCGGGTCCTCGAAGCGTCCGAAGTTGAATCCGGCGATGCCGTCGGGTGAGATCCAACGCGGGTCCATGGTGGACGTGTAGAGACCGTAGGCGGTACCGCTGTCCTCGAGCCAGTGGATGATGGCCGAGAACGTGCCGTCGTCACGCGGGCCCTGCCAGCCGCCCCAGTCGGGCATGTCGATCTTCACCTCGGCGCCGATGGAGTCCGAGACGTCTTCGGCGATCAGCTCCTGCGCGGTGTTCCAGTCGCTCCACCCGGAGGGAACCGAGAGCGTGAAGGAGACGGGCGTGCCGTCGGGATCGATGAGCGCGTCGCCGTCCCACGTGTAGCCGGCGTCCTTCAGGACGCCGCGGGCCTTCTCGGCGTCGACCGAGTACTCCTCGCCCTGGAACTCGGGCTGGATCTCGTCCTCGAGGATCGAGGAGAGTCCGGTGACCGACCAGACCGGCTCGCTGGCGCCCTCGCGGGCGATGTCGACGTAGGCGTCGCGGTCGATCACCCAGGCGAGAGCCTGACGGAACGCGGGGTCGTCGAACGGCTTCTGGTGCAGGTTCATGAAGAGCGTCGCGGACCCGGTGGTCGGGGCGGCCCAGAACTTGTTGTGCTCGGGATCGGCGGAGAGGAACTGCTCCTCGATCTGCGGGATGAACGCCTGGGCCCAGTCGGCCTCGCCCTGGGCGAGCGCGGTGGTCAGCGCGGTGTTGTCGCCGTAGGAGACGTAGTGCAGCTCGGGCACGGCGAGGTCGCCGCCCCAGTAGTCGTCGCGCGCCTCGAGGGTGACCGACTCGGTCGACCAGTTCGACAGCGCGTAGGGGCCGGTGCCGACGAGGTCGTCGCCCTTGACGGGGTCGGTGGCCGGCTCGTCGAGGTTCTCCCAGATGTGCTTGGGGACGATCGGCACGTGCAGCACACGGGCCTGGTTGACGAACTTGGACTGCCCGAAGGTCAGGGTCACGGCGTCGCCCTCGACCGTCGCGCCTTCGAACTGCAGACCTGCAGTGTCGAGCGACGGAGTCGAGACGAGCTCGTAGGTGAAGACGATGTCGTCGGCGGTGAACGGCTCGCCGTCGCTCCAGGTGACGTCCTTGCGCGGGACCACGGTCACGGCGGTGTAGTCGTCGTTCCACTCGATGCTCTCGGCCAGCCAGGGGGTCACTTCGCGGTCGCCGGTCTGGTTGACGAGGCCGAGCGTCTCGAAGATGACCTTGCCGTAGCCGTACTTCGAGGCGGACGAGTCGCCGACGAACGGGTTGTTCGACTCGGTGGTGATCGCGCCGTCGGGCTTCGCGATCGTGAGGGCGGCCGACTCGCCCGAGCCGGCGTCGTCGTTCCCGCCGGCGGAGCAGCCGGCGAGGGCCGAGATTCCGAGGGCGGTGATCGCCGTGACGGCGATCAGGGATTTCCTGAGCTTCATTGCTTCTCCTTGGGCACGGTCGTTGTGCTGCGTGGGGGACATTCACTTACTGGCGAGAAAGTAAGTATTGGTGAGGTTACCCACTGGTAAGTAAGATGGCAAGTGCACGGCCGACGAAGGGGATCAGCGTGGTGGACGACGAGTCGAAGGTGCGTCCGTCGACCCGTGCCAAGCGCGAGCAGATCCTCAAGGCCGCGGTCGAGATCTTCGGCAACAAGGGGTCGACCAACGGCACTCTCGCCGATGTGGCCGAGCAGGTCGGCATCACCCACGCCGGCGTGCTGCACCACTTCGGCTCCAAGCAGAAGCTCCTGCTCGAGGTGCTCTCCTACCGCGACCAGGCGGATGTGGCCGCCCTCGAGAAGAAGCACATCCCCGGCGGGCCCGAACTCTTCCTCCACCTCGTGCGCACGGCTTTCGCGAACGAGAAGCGCCCCGGCATCGTGCAGGCGTACACGGTGCTCTCCTCGGAGTCCGTCACCGACGACCACCCGGGCCGCGAGTACTTCGAGGAGCGATACACGACCCTGCGCCGCGAGGTGACCGCGGCGTTCCACGAGCTTTGCGCACAGGAGGGCGTCGACGATCCGGAGAGCATCGCCGCGGCATCCGCCGGCATCCTCGCAGTCATGGACGGCCTGCAACTGCAGTGGCTCCTGCACCCCGGCGTCATCGAACTCGGTGGGGCGAGCGAGTTCGCGATCCGGGCGATCGTGAACGGCGTCCTGCACCCGGGACCGGAGCTGGGAACGTACTCCCGCGAGGGCTGACCAGGTTCCGCTCGAATACTCCGCCGACCCGGCCCTTTTCCTGCGAGCCACCCCCTTATCGCGCGCCACAGAGGGCTGGCTCGAGCAGAAGGGGCCGGGTCGGCACAATGCATCCCCGAGTAGGCTCGGGGCCATGACGATCGACCTCGAAGTGCTCTACATCGACCTGCACCAGCATCCCGAGCTCTCGTTCCAGGAGACGCGCACCGCCGGCATCGCCGCTGCTCACCTGCGCGATCTGGGCCTCGAGGTCGAGGAGGGCGTCGGGGTCACCGGCGTCGTCGGAGTTCTCGAGAACGGCGCAGGCCCGGTCGTCTGGGTGCGCGCAGACATGGATGCCCTGCCCGTCGAGGAGCAGACCGGCCTGGCTTACGCGAGCACCGCCAAGGGCGTGGACCCCTCGGGGAACACCGTCCCGGTCATGCACGCCTGCGGGCACGACATGCACGTCACCGCGATGATCGGCGCGGTCGAGAAGCTCGTCGCCGAGAAGGCCGACTGGACGGGCACGCTCGTGGTGCTGATCCAGCCCGCAGAGGAGTACGGCGCCGGTGCGCGGGCGATGCTCGATGACGGCATCCTCGACCGTTACCCGAAGCCCGACGTCGTGCTGGGCCAGCACGTCACCCCGCTCCCCGCCGGGATCATCGGCGTGCGCAGCGGCACCCAGATGGCGGCATCCGACGGCCTCACGGTCATCCTGCACGGCCGGGGCGGGCACGGTTCCCGCCCGCACTCCACGATCGACCCGGTCGTGATGGCCGCGGCCACCGTG
Organism: Microbacterium sp. A8/3-1; assembly: GCF_040267695.1. Taxonomy (NCBI): domain Bacteria; kingdom Bacillati; phylum Actinomycetota; class Actinomycetes; order Micrococcales; family Microbacteriaceae; genus Microbacterium; species Microbacterium sp. A8/3-1. The sequence continues at coordinate 2,531,347 of NZ_CP158357.1, forward strand.
ATGCGGCTGCAGACCATCGCCTCCCGCGAGATCGACCCGCAGGGCGTGGGCGTCGTGACGGTCGGCTCGATCCACGCCGGCCTGAAGAACAACATCATCCCGGCAGAGGCGACACTCGAGCTGAGCCTGCGCTATCCGAACGAGGAGGCCCGCGAGAAGGTGCTCGCGAGCGTCGAGCGCATCGTGCGCGCCGAGGCCCTCGCCTCCGGCGCCGAGCGCGAGCCCGAGATCCACACGCTGCACACGCTGCCGGCCACGATCAACGACGAAGATGCCACGGCACGGGTGACCGCGGCCCTGCAGCGGGCACTGGGCGAGGCATCCGTCATCGATCCCGGGATGTTCACCGGCAGCGAGGACGTCTCGTGGTTCGCACGGGATGCCGGAGTCCCCCTGGTCTTCTGGTTCTGGGGCGGAGTCGACCCGACGCGTTTCGCCGAGGCCGCCGCCGCGGGCGCCTGGACAAGGACATCCCGACGAACCACTCGCCGTACTTCGCGCCGGAGATCCACCCGACCATCGAGGTCGGCGTGACCGCTCTGTCCTCGGCTGCGCGCGAGTTCCTCGGCTGAGCGTCGTCAGAGGCGTCGCACCGTGATCGCCTCGCGTCCGTACTCCTGTCGCGCCGTCCGCATGCACCGCGAGCACAGGATCTCGACGCGTCGCGGATGACCCTCGCCGCACACGCAGTCGATCGTGACACGCCATTTGGCCTTGCGTCCGCAGGGGGCGTAGCCGGTCTCGTCGCCGTGGTCGCACTCGCAGCGCTGCGGTTCGCGATCGATGCCGGCCAGAGACCCGACGTCGACGACGCTCTCGGTATCGACATTCGCTGCACTCACCAGGTGATGCTCCCAGGAGTCACCCGTCGACCGCAAGAGCGCGACCGGTGGCGGATCAGCCGCCGATGGCGTTCATGCCGCGCGCGGGCTGGAGGAACGACGGATCGTTGATCGCATGGCCGGGCAGCTTGCCGTGCACGCAGGAGCGCAGCAACGCGGCGATGGCGTCGGCGCGGTGACCCGGCACCGATCCTTCACTCCGCATCACCGCGGTGAGGTCGTACTCGGCGTTCGAGAACAGGCAGTTGCGGAACTGACCGTCGGCCGTCAGGCGCAGGCGGTCGCAGGCGCCGCAGAACGGAGCGGTCACCGAGGCGATCACGCCGACCTCGTGCGGGCCGCCGTCGATCCGCCACTTCTCGGCCGGAGCTCCTCCGCGCCCGGGCACCGGGTCGAGCTGCCAGCGCTCGCCGAGCTTCTCGAGGATCTCCTCACGGGTCACCATCGTGGAGCGGTCCCACGTGTGCCCGGCATCCAACGGCATCTGCTCGATGAAGCGCAGCTGCGCGCCGACGCCCATCGCGAAGGCCACGAGATCGGGCAGCTCATCGTCGTTCACACCGCGCATCGCGACGGCGTTGAGCTTGAGCGGACGGAGTTCGGATGCCGCGGCGGCGGCGATGCCCTCGAACACGTCCTCGATGCGGTCGCGTCGGGTGAGGTCGGCGAAGCGCTGGCGATCGACCGTGTCGATGCTGATGTTGAGACGCGTGAGGCCGGCGGCGATGAGGTCGGGGAGCTTCTTCGCGAGGCTGATGCCGTTCGTGGTCATCGCGACCTCGACCGGGCCGTCCTCCCCCTCGATGCGGGCGATCCGACGGACGACGTCGACGATGTCGGCGCGCAGCAGCGGCTCGCCTCCGGTGAGCCGGAACGTGCGGATGCCGAGCGCGGCCGCCACCTCGGCGACCTCGACGATCTCGTCGGTGGAGAGGATGCTGGCGCGCGCGAGCCACTCGTTGCCCTGCTCGGGCATGCAGTAGGTGCAGCGCAGCGAACAGCGATCGGTCAGCGAGATGCGGAGATCACGGTGCACACGGCCGTGAGTGTCGACGAGCGCACCGCTCGTCGGGACAGCACCGCTGGCGGTCGTGACGTCGGGCGTGCGGACGCCGATCACGACCGGTACGGCCGTCATCGCTCCACCTCGCGCGTAGTCATCCTCCGAGACTAACCCGCGATCCGCCGTCGAGGGTAGGCGGGACGGCGACGACCGGCACATTGCCAGCGACGGCCAGCGATCTGTCGAGCAGCCGGCGATGATCGTCAGCGCCCGCCACGAAGCGCACGCCCGCCGGGTCGACCCGCAGCTGCAGCGGATCCCCCGGTGCGAGTCCCGTCGCGTCGGCGAGCGAGACGTCGACCTGGCAGAACGGAGTGTGCACGCGGATCCCGGCGAGCGTCGACTCGAGCCGCGTGATCTGCGTGCGGCACGCGTCGGGGTTTGTCGCGGCGTCGACGACCCGCACATCCTGCGGGCGGAACACCGCGACCAGTGGCGCACCGTCCGTCGCGGCGAGCGCGCGCGACGCGGCATCCGTGCTCGTCAGGTGCAGCTCGCCGTTCGACCACCCGCCGCCGCGCGCGACCCCGACGACCCGGTTGACGCCGGCGATCGAGGCGACGAAACCGGATGCCGGTGCCGCCAGTACCTCGCGCACGGGACCGCTCTGCGTCACGCGACCGGACTCGATGACGATCAGGCGCTCGGCCAGCGCCACGGCATCCGCCGCATCGTGCGTGACCGCGATCGTCGTGGTCCCGGCGAGCTGGTCGCGCAGCATCCGACGGATCTCTCCCGCCGTCTCCGGGTCGAGCGCGACGAGCGGCTCGTCCAGGAGCACGGCGCGCGGAGACGCGGCGAGCGCACGTGCCACCGCGACCCGCTGGCCCTCTCCTCCCGAGAGCTCTCGCGGCATCCGGTCTCCTGCTCCCGGAAGGCCGACGCGGATGAGCCATTCGTCGGCGGCGTCGCGCGCGGCGCGGGCGTCGGCACCGCCCGCACGGGGACCGAAGGCCACGTTCTCGCGCACGGTCAGGTGCGGGAAGAGCCGGGCGTCCTGTCCGAGCAGCACGATGCCCCGATTCTTGGGCTCCGTGCGCACGCGCGGCGCCTCCACACGATCGACGACGCGCTCCCCGACCGAGATCTCCCCGGCTGTCAGCGGTTCGAGACCCGCGAGCGCCTGGAGGAGCGTCGACTTGCCCGCGCCGCTCGGCCCCATCACCGCGACGGTCTCGCCGGGCGCGACATCCAGGGCGATGTCGACGGCGAAGTGCTCACGAGCCACGACGATGTGAGCGCTCAGCCCGCTCATCGCGCCGCTCCCGGTCGCCAGCCGCGCACCAGGAGCAGCACGGCGATGGCGGTGGCGAGCAGCAGCAGCGCGAGGGCGACAGCCGCACCCTGCGAGACTCCGGCGCCGTTGAACGCGGTGTAGATCGCAAGGGGCATGGTCTGGGTGACGCCGGGACGGTTGCCGGCGAACAGCGCCGTGGCCCCGAACTCGCCGATGGCACGGGCGAAGCAGAGCACGACGCCCGCCACGATGCCCGGCGCCGCGAGCGGGAGGGTGATGCGGCGGAGGATCGTCCACCGCCCCGCGCCGAGCGCCGCGGCGGTGCGCTCATAGTCGACGCCGGACGTGCGCACGGCGCCCTCGACCGCGAGCACCAGGAACGGCAGGGCGACGAAGGTCTGCGCGAGCACGACCGCGGGCGTGCTGAACGACAGCCCGAGGCCACCCAGCCATCCGGCGCGACCGAACAGGTACAGCAGCGCGACGCCGCCGACCATCGGCGGCAGGACGAGCGGGACCGTCACCGCGGCGCGGAGCACAGCGGCGAGGCGCGGTCCCGAGCGGGCGATGTACAACGCAAGCGGCACCCCGACGATGATGCACAGCAGTGTGGCGACGAGTCCGGTCCCGAGAGACAGCGCGAGGGCCGAGAGCGCGGCCTCCGACGTCACATCGGCGATGAAGGTCGACCACTGCACGCGGCCGACGAGCGCCGCGAGCGGGAGGATGAGGAAGGCCAGCCCGATCAGCGCGGGGACGGCGAGCGCGCGGGGCGCGTATCCCTGCGCACCGCCCGCGCTCATGGCTTTCCGAAGCCGAAGTCCGCGAGGATCTTCTGACCGGCGGGCGAGAGCACGAAGGCGACGAACGCCTCGGCGGCGTCCGGGTTGCGGGCGTCGGCGAGCGCGGTGATCGGATAGTGGTTCACAACGTCGTCGGCGCCCTCAGGCACGATCACCTCGATGTCGTCGCGGCCGACCACGTCCGTCGCGTACACCAGACCCGCGTCGGCTTCGGATGCCGCGACCTTCGTGAGCACCGCGGTCACGTTCTGCTCGAGGCTCGCCGCCTCGACCGTGACGCCGGCGGCGCTGAGGAGCTTCGCGGATGCCGCGCCGCAGGGAACTTCGGGGGCGCACAGCACCGTGGTGACGTCGGCGAGGTCGGCGAGCGTCGTGACCTCTCCGGGGTTGCCGGCGGGAACCGCGATGACCAGCGTGTTCGAGGCGAAGAGCGCCGGGTCGATCGCGGCATCCTTCGCCTTGTCCATGTTCGCCTCGTCGGCGGAGGCGAAGACGTCGGCCGGAGCGCCCTCGAGGATCTGCGTGACCAGCGTCGAGGAGCCGTCGTAGACCGGGCTGACCTTGACGTCCGGATTCTCGGCCGTGAACTTCTCGGCGATCGCGTCGAAGGCGCCCGACAGCGACGCTGCGGCGTAGACGGTGAGCTCACCGCTCAGGGTACTTTCCGTCGTCGTCTCGGTCGGCGAGGTCGACGGCGCGGATCCGGCGGCGCCCGCACACCCCGTGAGGGCGAGCGCGGCGGCCGCAAGGAGTGCGGTGGCGGAGCGGCGGAACGTGCGATTCATGTGTCAGACCTTCGGGACTTCGACGACGACCTGCGTCGCCTTGACGGAGGCGGTGGCGAGCGAGCCGACCTCGAGCTGCAGCTCGCGCGCCGCCTCGGCCGACATCAGCGAGACGACCCGGTGGGGACCCGCCTGGAGATCGACCTGGGCCATGAGCCCGTCGATCTGCACGCGCGTCACGATGCCGATGAACCGGTTGCGGGCACTGGACAGGAGGTCGTCCGCAGCCTTCGCCTCCTCGGCGAGGGCGACCGCGCGGGCGGCGAGCGCGTCGCCGGGGATCTCGGCCGGAACGGCATCCGTCACCGGGAGGAGCCCATGATCGATCCAGCGCCGGACGGTGTCGTCGCTCACTCCGAGGAGTCGCGCGGCACGGGCGATCCGATAGGTCTGCATGGGGCGAATCTACCGCAGTTGCGGAGTGTGTAGTCATATCCATCCGATTCTGCGTAACTCGCGGTCTCGCGGCGGATCGCAGTGGTGATGATTCGCGGAAAAGCCGACGTTTCGCGGACCGATATCCACGGAACGGTCCGGGATTCGTCAGGGGCTCCGCGAAACGTCGGTCGACGCCGAGGGCTGATCATCACTGCCGCGACTGCGCCCTACCGTGTCGGCAGCTCGACACCCGTCGCGTCGGCCAGTGCGGCGAGCAGGTCCTGCTGGAACGCCGGATCCGCGACGGCCGGATGGGGCTGCCGCTGCTCGCCGTGGTGCCAGTAGCCACCGGTGACCGCGAGGTGCGGATCGGTCGCGAGACGCTCCTGGGTCTCGTGGCCGAGGTCGAAGTCGTCGGGTGCGCCGGCACCGCCCATCTTCGTCGGCACCCAGCCGGGGTCGACGGCGTTGGCGGAGACCCGCGGTGCCCACCGATCGGCGACCGTCGCGGAGAGCGTCGTGACGAACAGCTTGGTGTCGGAATAGCTGGCGGTCACACGGTCGCCGTCCCAGTCGAGGCCCGCGAGGTCGGTCGACCCGCCGCGATGCATCCCGCTGCTGAGGTAGACGTGGCGGGTCGGGGTGCCCAGCAGCGCGGTGAAGAGGTACGGCGCGACGACGTTCACCGGCAGCAGACCGGGGCCCGAGATCACGCCGGCGTTGTGGATGACGGCGTCGATGGCTTCTCCCCCGTCGAGCTCCGCCGCGGCATCCATCACGGCCTGCCGATCGGCCACGTCGACGATGATCCGGTCGGCACCACGGTCGGTCAGCTCGGCGACCGCCGCGGCCCGCTCCGCGCTGCGCGCGTGCACGATCACCTGGTGACCCTGGTCGAGAAGTGCTGCTGCCGTCGCGCGGCCGAGACCGTCGGTCGAGCCGGTGACGAGGATGCGTGCCATGACACCATCCTCACCCCGATGACGCGGACGAGGGTCGGAGGAGCACGCACCCTCCACACGCGCGCACGACGAGGCCTACGCTGAAGCCATGCAACCTCTCGTCGCCCCCGCATCCGCTCTGGAGCCGACCGAGCTCGTCCGCACCGCCCGGCACGCGGTGCTCGCGGGCATCGGCGAAGAGGGCCAGCGCCGCCTGAACGCCGCCCGCGTCACCGTCGTGGGCGCCGGCGGGCTCGGCTCGCCCGTGCTGCTCGCCCTCGCCGCGGCCGGCATCGGATCGATCACCGTGATCGACGACGACGTCGTGGAGCTGACCAACCTGCAGCGCCAGCTCGCGCACCGGGTCGAGGACATCGGCACGCGGAAGACCGCGTCCGCGGAGCGGGCGATCAGCGCCCTCGCCCCGCAGACCGTCGTCACGCAGTTCCCGGAGCGCCTCGACGGCGCGAACGCCGAACGTCTGCTCGCCGGTGCCGATGTGGTCGTCGACACGAGCGACTCGTTCGACACCCGCCGCGACGTCGCCGCCGCGGCCGAGGCACTCGGTGTCCCGCTGGTGTGGGGAGCCGTGCAGGAATGGCACGCTCAGGCGACCGTCTTCTGGTCGAACCCGCCCGAGGGCGAGCCCGTGGTGCTCGCCGACCTCTTCCCGATCGGCACCGAGGGCGAGCCGCCGAGCTGCGCCCAGGTCGGTGTACTCGGTGCGCTCTGCGTGCAGGTCGGCGGGATGCTGGCCGGCGAGGTGATCAAGCTCGTCACGGGAGCCGGGAAGCCCCTGCTCGGCCGGCTCGCGATGATCGATGCGCTCTCGTCACGCCAGCACGAGATCGCGATCCGTCCGGCATCCGCGACGACCGAGGCGGTGTCGGCATGACCGCCCTGCGTTCGGTCGAGGACCAGCTCACGCGTGTCCTCGACGCCGTGCACGTGCTCGAGGCCGAGACCCGCCCGGTGCGGGATGCCTCGGGGCGCACTCTCGCGGATCCGGCCGTCGCCGCCCACGACATCCCCCTGTTCGACAACTCCGCCATGGACGGCTTCGCTGTGCGCGCCGCCGACGTCGACGCGGCATCCGAGGCGAACCCGATCACTCTCCGCGTCGTCGCAGACCTTCCGGCCGGGGTGTCTCTCGACCCGCCGCTCGGCCCCGGCGAGGCCGCACGCATCATGACCGGCTCCCCGGCTCCCACGGATGCCGACGCGATCGTCCCGTTCGAGGACACGGAGGGCGGTCTCGCCGACTCCCTGGGCGAGGTCCGCGTGCTGCGGGCGCCGGCGAAGCCCGGCGCATTCGTACGCCGGCGCGGCGCGGATCTGCAGGCGGGCGACGACGTCGTGCTCGCCGGCGAGCGCCTGGGCGCGTTCCAGATCGCCGCGGCCGTCGCCGCCGGGATCGCCGAGGTGACCGTGACGCGCGCTCCGCGCGTGGCCGTGGTCTCGACCGGGAGCGAACTGCTCGCGCCGGGAGAACCCGCCGCCCGCGGACGCATCCCTGATTCCAACGGCCCCCTGCTCGAACAGCTGGTGGCGGATGCCGATGCCGAGGTCGTCCTCGTCGCCCGGGTGCCCGACGAAGCGGATGCCGTCCGCGCGGTCACCGCGGAGGCCACGGCCCTCGGCGCCGACGTGATCGTGTTCACGGGCGGTGTGAGTGCAGGCGCCTACGAACCGGTGCGCGGCGCGTTCGACGGACAGGGCGAGGTCGAGTTCGTCGGCGTCGCGATGCAGCCGGGCAAGCCGCAGGCCTTCGGCGTGCTGGATGCCGGAGCACTCGTCTTCGGCCTCCCCGGCAATCCGGTGAGCGTCGCGGTGTCGTTCGAGGTGTTCGTGCGCCCCGCTCTGCTCGCGATGCAGGGTCGCGCCGCCACCCACCGCCCGCACGCGTCGTTCACCGCCGACGTCGCCTGGACCACCCCTCCGGGCCGTCGTCAGTTCCTCCCTGCCGTGGTCGATCTCGTCGCCCGCACCGTGAGCCCCGCGACATCTGGGGGCTCGGGGTCGCACCTGGCGGGCGGGCTCGCTCGAGCGCAGGCGTTCGCGATCGTCCCGGCCGAGGTCCAGGCCGTTTCCGTGGGCGACGCTATCGATGTCATGCTGGTCGGATGAGCTTCCCTCACCTTGACGCGGCCGGCCGCGCCCACATGGTCGATGTGACCGCGAAGCAGCCGACCGTCCGCACGGCATCCGCACGCGGCTTCGTGCGCTGCAGCCCCGAAGTGATCGCGGCGCTCCGCGACGGCACCGCTCCGAAGGGCGATGTCCTCGCCGTCGCGCGCATCGCCGGCATCCAGGCCGCCAAGTCCACGCCCACGCTGCTCCCCCTGGCGCACGTCATCGGCGTGCACCGCGCGAGCATCGAGCTCGACATCGTCGACGACGGTGTGCTCATCGAGGCGACCGTCGGCACCGCCGACCGCACCGGCGTCGAGATGGAGGCCCTGACGGCCGTGTCGGTGACGGCCCTCGCGATCGTCGACATGATCAAGGGCATCGATCGCGCGGTCGTGATCGAGAACGTGCGCATCGTCGCGAAGTCGGGCGGACGCTCCGGCGACTGGGTCCGTCCCGGCGAAGACGCGCCAGGAGACGCACGATGACCCGCGTACGCTACTTCGCCGCCGCCGCCGAGGCCGCGGGCACGGATGCCGAGGAACGCGACGAGCGCACGCTGCTCGCTCTCCGCGCGGCGGTCGTGGCGCAGCATCCGGCCCTCACCGACATCCTGCCGCGGTGCGCCGTGCTCGTCGACGGCGTGCGGGCCGACGACGACCGGCCGCTCGACGACGCCCAGCTCATCGACGTGCTCCCGCCCTTCGCCGGAGGCTGAGACAGCTCGGCGTCAGCCGCCGATGCCCTTCCACGACGTCGTCCCGTCGGATTCGAGCTGCCGCTTCCACACGGGCAGGTCGCGCTTGATGTCCTCGATCACCGCGCGGCACACCTCGAAGGCCTCGGCGCGGTGCTCGGAGGCGACCGCGATCACGACGGCCGCATCGCCGACCTCCAGCCGCCCGACGCGGTGGCTCACGGCCACCACGGCGGAAGCATCGCCGCCGGCCTGCTCGGCGATACGGCGCAGCGTCGCCTCGGCATCCGGATGGGAGCTGTACTCCAGGCCGACCACCGGCGTCTGAGCATCGGGGTCGTTGTCGCGCACCCGCCCGACGAAGGTGGTCACGCCGCCGAGTCGCGGGTCCTCCACAGCCCGGAGATGCGCGTCGAGGTCGAGGAGCTCCTCGCTCATCGCCGCCAGTCGTACGTCGTTCATGAGTGGTCTCCGCCCTCGAGCTGGTCGACGATGTGCCCGGCGACGCCGAGGATCACGGGCACCCCGGATGCCACGGCACGCATGGAACCGGGAAGATTCACGACCAGCGCCCCGGCGGGGTCGATGATGCCGGCGAGTCCCCGCGACACCACGGACAGCGGGGTGTCCGCGAGTCCGCTGCGCCGCAGCTCCTCGGCGATCCCGGGGAGCTCGCGGGTGATCACCCGGCGCGTGCCCTCGGGCGTCTGGTCTCGCGGCGCGACGCCGGTGCCGCCGGTGGTGACGATGAGCCGGATGCCGCGTGCGGATGCCCTGCGGAGCGCATCCGCCACCGAATCGGCGCCGTCCGGGATGATCTCGGCGTCCGGGCAGTGCCAGCCGGCATCCCGCAGGAGCCCGACGGCGATCGGTCCGCCGCGGTCTTCGCGCTCTCCCCGAGACGACCGGTCCGAGACCGTGATCACGAGAGCGGGGAGCGAGGTCATGGCTCCACCCTAGGTCCCGGCGCTCGTCCGCGCACCGGCATCAGGTGACGCGGATCAGCGAACGCTGCCACCCGGTCGAGCCGTCGGGGGCGATCGGTGCGCGCTCCTCGATCTGCAGGTCGCCGTTCTTGTTGACGGCACGGACCGCGACGTAGTGCGTGCCGGGGGTCGCGTCCCACTCCATGAACCACTGCACCCAGGTGTCATCGTTGATGGGAGTCGACATGGTGGCCGGCATCCAATCGCCTTCGTCGATCTTCACCTCGACCCGTTCGATGCCGACCGACTGCGCCCAGGCCACTCCCGCGATCGGGATCTTGCCCGCCGGCACCGCCTCGCCGATGCTCGGGGTGTCGAGCCGCGACGAGAACTTGATCGGGGCCTCGGCGCTGTACCCACGGGGTGTCCAGTAGGCCTCATCGTCGGCGAAGGTCGTGACCTTGAGCTCGGTGAGCCACTTGGTCGCCGACACGTAGCCGTACAGCCCGGGCACGACCATGCGCACCGGGAAGCCGTGCTCGAGCGGCAGGGGCTCGCCGTTCATCCCGACCGCGAGGATCGCATCGAGGTTGTCATCGGTCAGGGCGGCCAGCGGCGTGCTGGCCGTGTAGCCGTCGACGCTCTTCGAGAGCACCATGTCGGCGCCGGACTTGACGCCGGCCTTCTTCAGCACGTCGCGCAGGGGGACGCCGAGCCACATCGCGTTGCCGACGAGCTCTCCGCCGACCTCGTTCGAGACGCAGGTGAGCGTGATCGCATACTCGTCGAGGCCCATGTCGAGGATGTCCTGGAACGACAGCTCCACGCGCTGGTCGACCATGCCGTCGATCACGAGACGCCAGGTCTCGGGGTCGATCGTGGGGACGGTGAGCGCGGTGTCGACGCGGTAGAAGTCCTTGTTCGGCGTGAACAGCTCGCTCAGCCCCTTGATGTCGAGCTCTGCGCCCTGCGGCACGGTCACGGTCGACTTCGGCGCCGGGAGCTTGAGGGCGTTGCGGATCGACTCGACAGAGCCGACGGCCATGGTCACGGCGCGCGAGGCGACACCCACGACGACGGCGGATACCCCGGCGATGGCAGCGAGGGCGAAGAAGCGACGGCGGTCGATGCCCTTCGGGGCGGCCGGATTCTCGGGGACCGCGCTCGCGGAGTCGTCCGCCACGGCGGCCGCCGCACGCCATGCGCGGAGACGCCGGACCAGCAGGACGAGGATCAGCGACCCGACGATCGTGCCGAGCACGGGAGGCAGGAAGGCGAGCGGAGTGACTCCGGCACGCGTCACGATGGCGGCTGTGGAGAGCACGCCGGCGATGACCAGGGCGATGACGCCCAACGGAGCCTTCACGAGCTGCAGGACGCCGGCGATCGCCGAGGCGATGACCACCGCGAGGCCCAGCCCCGCGAGCAGTGCGATCTTGTCGTACTCCCCGAACGTGGCGATCGCGAACTCCTTGAAGGGCTGCGGCACGATGTCGATCACGAAGCCGCCGACCGCCAGGATCGGGCTGGCCGTGCGCGCGAAGATCAGGGCGAAGAGCTCGGCGACGGCGAGGAACACCGCGCCGCTGATCACGCCCGCGAGCGCGGCCCACGCGATGAATCGTTTCCCACTGCGTCGCTGCGCCATGATCGTCTCCTGTTCCACCGGTGAAGGTGCTCGCAGGTAGTTCGGAGGCAGAGCGGAAACGGATCGGAGCGGAGTTCCGGAGTGCGCTCCGTGTTCTCGCGTGCACAACTCAGGAGAAAAGCTCGGGCATGGCCCGAAACGGACCCTTCTGGGGCAGATTCCGGAAGAATCTCCTGAGTTGTGCACGCCTCGAGCCGGTGCCCGCGTCGCGCGGCCGGATCAGACCAGCACGCGCTCCGGCCGTGAGTAGACGTTCATCGAGCTCCCCCGCACGAACCCCGCGAGCGTGAGCCCCGACGCGGCCGCGAGCTCGACGGCGAGTGATGACGGCGCGGACACGGCGGAGAGGATCGGGATGCCGGCCATCACCGCCTTCTGCACCAGCTCGAAGCTCGCCCGCCCCGACACCTGCAGCACCGTGCCGCTCAGCGGCAGGCGGTCGTCGAGGGCGGCCCAGCCGATCACCTTGTCGACGGCGTTGTGCCTGCCGACGTCCTCCCGCAGCACCAGCAGCTCGCCGGTCGCCGCGTCGAAGAGCGCCGCGGCGTGGAGGCCGCCGGTCTTCTCGAACACGGCCTGCCCCTCGCGCAGCCTGTCGGGGAGACCGAGCAGCAGCGCGGCATCCACGGTGACGGCATCCGCCGCCACGTCGAATCGGGAGGTCTTCTCGATCGCCTCGATGGAGGCCGCTCCGCACACGCCGCACGAGCTCGTCGTGTAGAAGTTGCGTGCGATGTCAGTGAGCAGCGGCTCCAGTCCGGGCCGGAGTGTCACGTCGAGCACGTTGTAGGTGTTGCCCGAGGAGAGGACGGATGCCGGCGGGGCGGCCGACTCTGGGTCGCTGAGCCTGTCGAAGCGTCCTGCATGGCCCTTCGACAGGCTCAGGGACCCAGGTGAGTCCATGGTCAGCAGAGAGCCGGGCGCCCCGCCTCCTGTGCCCGGGCCACCGCAGTGGATCGCGGAGAGGAAGTCGCCACCGGCCCCGATCACGCCCTCCGACACGAGGAATCCGGCGGCGAGCTCGACGTCATGGCCCGGGGTGCGCATCGTCACGGTCAGCGGGGCTCCCGCGACGCGGATCTCGAGCGGCTCCTCCACCGCGAGGGTGTCGGCGCGGCGGCGGACCGTGACCTCGTCATCGACGATCGCGATGCGGGTGATCGGTGAGCGGGCGGTGAGGCGTCCCATCTCAGTCGCCGGGCGCGGCCGCGCCGGTGGCGCCCGCGCCGGCGCGGTGCTCGAGGCGCACGATCACGGCCTTCGACGTGGGTGTGCCGCTGACGTCGGCGACCGAATCGAGAGGCACGAGCACGTTGGTCTCCGGGTAGTAGGCCGCCGCGTTGCCGCGCGGCGTCGAGTACGGGACGATGCGGAACTCCTCGGCCCTGCGCTCTTCGACGGTGCCGTCGGGACCCGTCCACTCCGAGACGATGTCGACGATCTCGCCCTCGGCGAATCCGAGCTCGGCGATGTCCTCCGCATGCACGAGCACGACCCGCCGGCCGCCGCTGATGCCGCGGTAGCGGTCGTCCTTGCCGTAGATCGTCGTGTTGTACTGATCGTGCGAGCGCAGCGTCTGCAGCAGCAGGCGGCCCGGGGGGATCACCGGGTACTCCAGCACGTTCGCCGTGAAGCGTGCCTTGCCGTCGACCGTCGCGAAGCGGCGCTCGTCGCGGGGTCCGTTCGGGAGGAAGAACGTGCGCCCCTTCTGGATGCGGGCGTCGTAGTCCTCGAACCCCGGGATGACGCGCGCGATGTGGGAGCGGATCAGGGCGTAGTCCGTCTCGAGGGCGGCCCAGTCGGCGCGGGGAGCGTTCTTCGGTCGGGGCGAGTAGCGCTCGCCCTCGATCTCGCCGTGCTCGGGGAGCCCCCGCTCGGGGTCGCCGTCGTGCGACACGGGCGCCTGCGCCGGCGACGGTCCCTCGTCGAAGAGGTGGCCGCACAGGCGAGCGACGATCGCGACCTCGCTCAGCAGATCATCGGACGGGGGCGCCAGACGGCCGCGGGACGCGTGCACGGCGCCCATCGAATCCTCGACCGTGACGCGCTGCTCGGCGCCGCCGCGGCGGTCGCGGTCGGTGCGCCCGAGGGTCGGCAGGATGATCGCCCGGCGGCCGGTGACGACGTGCGAGCGATTGAGCTTGGTGGAGACCTGCACCGTGAGGTTCACCCGGGCCATCGCGGCTTCGACGACGGCGGTGTCGGGCGTGGCCGAGACGAAGTTGCCGCCCATGCCCATGAACACGCGCACGCGGCCGTCGCGCATCGCGCGGATCGCCTCGACCGTGTCGAAGCCGTGCTCGCGGGGTGCGGTGAACGCGAACTCGCGATCGAGGGCCTCGAGGAACGCCTCGGACGGCTTCTCGTAGATGCCCACGGTGCGGTCGCCCTGCACATTCGAGTGTCCGCGCACCGGGCACACACCCGCGCCCTTCCGACCGATGTTCCCCTGCAGCAGCAGCACGTTGACCACGTCGCGCAGAGTCGGCACGGAGTGCTTGTGCTGCGTGAGGCCCATCGCCCAGCAGACGATCGTGGCCTTCGAGGTGCGCACGTCCTCGGCGATCACGCGCAGCGAGGCTTCGGACACGCCCGTCGCCTCGACCAGCGACGCCCAGTCGGCGCGTGCCATCGCCTCGCGGTACGCGTCGAAGCCGCTGGTGTGCGCGTCGATGAAGGCGTGGTCGAGCACGCCGCCGTCGCGCTCCTCGACCTCGAGCAGGTGCTTGCCGATGGCCTGGAACAGCGCCTGATCTCCACCGGAGCGGATCTGCACGAACCGGTCGGCGATCTTCGTGCCGCCGAACGCCACGCCTCGCGGAGTCTGCGGGTTCTCGAACCGCATCAGACCGGCTTCCGGCAGCGGGTTCACCGCGATCACCCTGGCACCGCGCTGCTTGGCCTTCTCGAGCGCCGACAGCATCCGCGGGTGGTTGGTCCCCGGGTTCTGCCCCGCGACGATCAGGAGGTCGGCATCGTGCATGTCGTCGATCGACACGGTGCCCTTGCCGATGCCGATGGTCTCGGTGAGCGCGGATCCGCTGGACTCGTGGCACATGTTCGAGCAGTCCGGCAGGTTGTTCGTGCCGATGCCGCGCACCAGTAGCTGGTAGAGGAAGGCCGCTTCGTTCGACGTGCGACCCGACGTGTAGAACACCGTCTCATCGGGGTCGTCGACCGCGGCGATCTCGTCGGCGACGGCGCGCAGCGCGTCGTCCCACGACACGGGACGATAGTGGGTTGCACCTTCGTCGAGGATCATCGGATGCGTCAGCCGCCCCTGCTGCCCGAGCCACCAGTCGTCGTGGCCACGGAGCTCGTCGATCGAGTGCTCCTGGAAGAACGCCGGGCCGACCGTGCGAAGAGTCGCCTCCTCGGCGACAGCCTTGGCCCCGTTCTCGCAGAACTCGGCGAGGTGCCGCTTGTCCTCCTCCGGCCACGCGCATCCCGGGCAGTCGAACCCATCCTTCTGGTTCACCCGCGCGAGGGTCTGCACCGTGCGGACGACGCCCATCTGCTCGTTCGCGATCTGCAGCGCGTGCAGCACGGCGGGCACGCCGACGGCGACCTTCTTCGGCTTCGAGACCCGTACACCGGTCTCGTCGATGTCGGACTTCGGTGCCTTCGTCGCCATGCCGCCCATGTTAGGCCAGGCGCGCGAGGCGACGTTCCGGAGGCCTCAGTCAGACTCCGACGACGCGCGGGGGCGGCGGCGGGGCGAGCTGCCTCCGCGGCACGCCGTGGGCCTCGCGGTGCAGGCGCTCCATGCGGGTGTCGAGCTCGGCGGCGGCCGCCGCGGCATCCGTCAGGCTGTCGACGAGGTGCGAGGGGACCTGGTTCGAGAACTTGTAGTAGATCTTGTGCTCGAGGCTGGCCCAGAAATCCATCGCGATGGTGCGGAACTGCACCTCGACGGGAACCGCCAGGGCGCCCGTCGACAGGAACACCGGGACCTCGATGATCGCGTGCAGGCTCTTGTAGCCGTTCTCCTTCGGCTGCGCGATGTAGTCCTTGACCACCCGCACCGTGACGTCGTCCTGCTGCGTGAGGAGGTCGAAGAGCTGGTACACGTCGGCGACGAAGCTGCAGGTCACGCGCACGCCCGCGATGTCGGTGATCTCGGAGCGGATGCGGTCGAAGTCGGGCTCGTCGATGCCCTTGCGAGCGATCTTCTCGACGATGCTGTCCGGCGTCTTCAGACGGCTCTTCACGTGCTCGATCGGGTTGTACGCGTGGTCGTGGGTGAACTCGTCACGGAGGATCGAGATCTTCGTCTCCACCTCACGCATCCCGAACTCGTACTCGCGCAGGAAACGCTGGAACTCGTCACGCAGTTCGCGTGTCTTGCGGATGGAGTCTTCGGTGACCTGAAGGGTCGTCATGAGATCGACGTTACAAGTTCGTGATCGGAAACCGCTGTGGATCGGCATCATGGCGATTCCACCCGGATCGACGCGAGCGTGAGCGCATCGTCGGCGCTTACGCTGTGGCAACCCCGCCCCCTGCACAGTGAGAGCTGCAGCACGGAAGGGGCATCGATTGGCACCTGCATCCCCCGGTTCTCGACACCGGATCGCGCGGACCACACCGCCGGGAACGTCGACCCCGCCCGTCGGCGCGTACGCGGCCTACCTGGCCTGGCGCTCCCTGAACGAGGCCCCGCAGGCGCAGCGCGCAGCTCGTCCTGCCGCGGCGGAGCGCACCTCATGATCGACGACCTCTCGACGCTGCTCGCCGGATTCGGGGTGCTGCTGTCCGCCGAGATTGTCGCGCTGACGGTCCTGGCCCTCGGCATGATCGCCTTCCTCTCCGTGCTCTTCGCCGTCATCGTGTCGACACTCGCCGTCCGGTGGTTCTTCGGCCTGTTCCGCTCCCCCGGGACCACGGACGGGTCGCTCCCTTCGGGGAGCGACCCGTCTCTCATGCGCTGAGGGCGGCGGTCGGCGATGTCCGGGCGGCGCGGATGGCCGGGATGGACCCCGCGATCGCGCCGACGAACATCGTGACGACGACGCCGGCGACGAGCACCAGCGGAGGGATGGACACGAGCCATCCGTTGCCCGTCGCGACGATCCAGGTGATGAGCCACCCGATGAGGGATCCACCCAGTCCGCCGAGCGAGGCGAGCAGCACGGCTTCGACGAGGAACTGCGAGCGGATATGCCCGCGGGTCGCGCCGATGGCTCGTCGGAGTCCGATCTCGCGGCGGCGCTCCAGGACCGTGATCACCATGGTGTTGGCGACGCCGATGCCGCCGACGAGAAGGGCGATGGAGCCGACCCCCACCAGAAGTCCGGTGAAGGCCTGATCGATCGTGTTCTTCGCGGCGAGCGCATCGGACGGACGGCTGACCTTGACCTCGTTGGGCGCCTCGGGATTGACCGTGCGCGGCAGGAGATCGCGCGCCTCGTCCACGGCGTCGTCCGCCGACCGCTCGTAGATCGTCGTCGGGGAGCCGTCGAACCCGAAGAGCTCCTCGGCGATGCCCGCACCGATCAGCGCGGCGGTGTCGAGCTCGGGTGCGAGCGGCGCTCGCTCGAGAATCCCGACGACGGTGAAGTACCGTCCGCCCAGCCAGACCTGGCTCCCGACCGTGCTGATCCCCAGCCTCTCCGCCGCCTTGTAGCCGAGCACGACGGCGGGGAGCTTCTCCGTCACCTCGTTCATCCACGCGCCCGCCTGCAGATCCGACCCGGTCGCCTCGAGCAGATCGTCGCCGGCGGCCGCGACTGTCATCCCTCCGGTCTCGCCCTTGTCGATCGATGCGCTCCGGTAGACATGCACGTCTTTGAGAGTCGAGATCCAGGTCGCCGTCTCGACGCCCGGGAGGTTCCGCACACGGATGATCGCGTCGGCGGGGAGCTTGGCGTCTCCGCCGAACATGTCGCTGCCTGCCGTGACCGTCAGGAGGTTGGTCCCGAGCGAGGCCAGTCTCTGCTTCACGAGCGCCTCGCTCGACGTGGAGATCCCGATCACGGCGATCATCGCGGCGATGCCGATCGCGATGCCCAGCGCCGACAGCACCGCCCGCAGAGGGTGCGCGCGCAGGCCGTGGAAGCCGAGTCCGAGCAGGTCGGATGGGCGGAGTCTCGCCTGCAGCCGCACGCTCATGCGCTCGCCTCCAGGCTCGGTGCCGACGCGACCGCGACGTCGCCCGGACGCCCGGTGTCGGCGACGATCTCGCCGTCGCGGATGCGGATCTGCCGCGGCATCCGATCGGCGAGCTCCTGGTCGTGGGTGATGACCACGACCGTGGTGCCTGCCCGGTTGAGCTCCTTCAGGATCTCGATGACGGCGGCTCCCGACTTGCTGTCGAGACTCCCGGTGGGCTCGTCGGCGAGCAGCAGCGCGGGCTCCCCCACGACTGCTCGGGCGATCGCGACACGCTGTCGCTCTCCACCGGAGAGCTGACGCGGCTGATGACGCAGCCGGTGCCCCAGCCCCACCCGCTCCAGGGCGACGGCCGCGCGCTTGCGACGCGCGGCCGTCGGCGTGCCGGTGTAGAGGAGTCCCGTCGCGACGTTGTCGATGGCGGTGACGCCGTCGGAGAGATGGAACTGCTGGAACACGAAGCCGATCGTGTACGCGCGCAGGGCGGAGAGCTGCGCGTCGCCCAGGTCGGCGACGTCGTAGCCGGCGATCCGGGTGAGACCGGAACTCGCTCGATCCAAGGTGCCCATGAGGTTCAGGAGAGTGGACTTCCCGGAGCCGCTCGGCCCCACGATCGCGACCATCTCTCCCCGATCGATCCGCAGATCCACTCCGCGCAGGGCGAGAGTCGGGGGTGACCCGTAGGAACGGGTCACCCCCGTCAGCTCGATCACGGCGCTCATTTCGCCACCGCCACGATGTCGCCTTCGGCGAGGTCGCCCCCGACGATCTCCACCATCCCGTCCGCGAACTTGCCGAGCTCGACCGTGACGAGCTCGGTCTTCTTGTTCACGACGCGTTCGACCGCCGACTCTCCGCCCGGCTGCGCGAGCAGGGCGGTCACGGGGACCAGCAGCACGTCCTCGGCGATGAGATGGACCAGCGTCACGCTCACGCTGACCGTGTCGAACGCCGCCGCGAGGGTCGGGTCGTCCAGCACGATCGTGATCGGGAGCTTCAGCGTCTTGCCGCCGTTGTCGTTGTCCCGTTCGACGGGGGCGCCAACGGCGGTCACCGTGCCGGTCGCGACGGTGCCGTCCGGCAGCCGCACGTCGACCTTGGCACCCACCGGCGCGTTCGCCGCCAGGTTCGGATCGATGTCGACGGCCGCCTCCTTGGTGCTGTCGGACACCTTGAGCACCGCGCCGCCCGCCGGGCTGCCGACCTTCGCGACGGCATCCTGGACCCGCACCTCTCCGGGAGAGAACACGATCCGTCCCATCTCGATGCGACCCGTGTCTTCGAGACCGAGCGCGTCCTGCCATTCCTTGATCGCCTCGATCGTCGCCCACCGGAACTCGTCGTCCGGTTCGCCGTCGAAGAAGCCGAGTGCCTGGAGGTTGATCTCGAGCTGCCGGATGTCCTCACCGTCGGTCATGCCTTCCGCGAACTCCCGCCACACGGGCAGCCCACCGAACATCAGGATGACCGGGGTGTCGTCCACGCGGTAGAGCTCGTACCCGCGTCCGACGACGGTTCCCGGTGCGGGCACGCCCGTCACCGTGCCCGCGAGCGGAGACCCGAGATCGCGCACGTTCTTGAACTCGAGCTTGCCCGTCACCCGGACCTGCTCGGTCAGGTTCCCCCGGGCGACGGCCGTCGTCTCGGTGGGCGGCGCCTTCTTCTCCTCGCCGGCCTCGGCCGGGGGACGGGTGAGCAGGATCGTCGCGGCGACCGCAGCCACCACCACGAGGGCGGTCGCCGCGATGATCCAGCCGCGGCGACCGCGACCGGAGGAGAAGCGCTGCTCCTCCTCCCCGTCGTCGTCTCCGTTGCCGCCGGTTCCGCCGATGCCGAGAACGGTGTCCTGATCGTCCTCGTCGGGATCTCTCTTCCTCAGGATGCCGAATGAGTGCTTCATCCTTCGGCTCCGGGGAAGCCGGCCTCGGTCATGCACGCATCCATGTCGGCCGGGTCGTAGTCGCCCATGGGCATGGCGGCCGTGGTTCCGGCGGGGCCCGGCTCGGGGTCGGGGAAGTCGTATCCCGCGTCGCGCATGCACTGGGCGAAGGTGAGCATCATCTCGTTCATCTCGTCATCGGAGGGCATGTCGGGGCGCGTGGGCGGATCTCCGAGCTTCTCGTCGCAGACCTCGCGCGCGTCATCCATCGCGGCGATGTCCGCATCGCTCGGCGGCTCAGGGGCGACCTCGGTCTCTTCCCCGTCGCTGCCGGCCTTGGCCATGAACTGCGACAGGTCGACGCCCTCGTCCTTCATGCACTTCTCCCAGGCGAGCTGCCAGTCGTCGAACTCCTGTTCCTGGCTGGCGCTGTCCAGGTCGGGGGACTCGTCCGCCGCGTCGGGCGTGGGAGCGCAGGCGGCGAGGCCGCCGACGAGCATCAGGCCGGCGAGGAAGACCAGGCCGCGGTTGCGTGTGATTCGCATGGGGTGTCCTTTCGGTGCTCCCTCACGGTGAGGGGTGAGGACAGTTCACGGGGCGGCCGGTCGCAGCAGAGTAAAGAGAACCCTTTACCTTCCGCGAACCTGCATAGTGATTGCATGTGATCAGGAGTGAGGAGAACTCGAGATGCGAGTGCTGGTTGTCGAAGATGAGCGCTACCTGGCGGAGGCCATCCACGCGAAGCTGAGCCTGGAGGCGATATCCGCGGACATCGCCGATGACGGCGCGGCCGCGCTCGAAGCCGTCGCGCACACCGAGTACGACGTCGTGCTCCTGGACCGTGACATTCCCGTCATCCACGGCGACGAGGTGTGCCGGCGCCTCTCGCGCGACCCCGATCGACCGGCCATCCTGATGCTCACCGCTGCTCGACTGCTCGACGACAAGGTCGACGGTCTCACGCTGGGAGCGGATGACTACCTCGCGAAACCCTTCCAGTTCCCGGAGCTGATCGCCCGCCTGCGCGCGCTGAGCCGGCGCCGGTTCAGCGCGCTGCCGCCGATCCTGGAAGCGGCCGATGTGCGTCTGAACCCCATCCGGCGAGAGGTGACCCGCTCCGGGAGATTCGTGAACCTCACCCGCAAGGAGTTCGCGGTCCTGGAGGTGCTGATGCGGGAGCCGGGGACGGTCGTGAGTGCCGAACGACTGCTCGAGAAGGCATGGGACGAGAACGCCAACCCGTTCACGAACTCGGTCAAGGTCACGATCAGCACGCTGCGCCGGAAGCTGGGCGAACCGCGTGTCATCGAGACGCTGCCGGGTGCCGGATACGTCATCGGTCGGACGGGCTGACATGTCCGCCACACGACCGACGGGCTCGACGGAGCCGAACCGTCTGAAGCTGAGCGTCGAGGGTTTCCGGCTGACGCTGCGGACCCGTCTCGCACTCACGTACGCCGGACTCCTCACGCTGGCCGGTGCGTTGATGATGCTGATCGTCTACGTCGTGGTGGGGTATCTGCCCACTTATGCGTTCGCCGTGCCGGCGACCACGGCGGAACCCCTGCAGACCACCCCGACCGAACCGCTCTACGACACCGGCATCGCAGCGGCCGAGACCATCCCCGGCCTGATCGTCTCCTCGCGCAGTGACGTGCAGACGCTGATCCTGATCATCGCCGCGATCCTCCTGGTGCTCCTCGCCGGCGGCGGAACGTGGGCCGGCTGGGCCCTGGCAGGACGGATGCTCCGACCGCTGCAGGAGGTCAACGCCGCCGCGCACCGCGCGGCACGCGGACACCTCGACCACCGGATCGCCCTCGCAGGCCCGAAGGACGAGCTGACCGACCTGGCCGACACCTTCGACGAGATGCTCGAGGGCCTCGAACGCTCCTTCGGGACCTATCGTCGTTTCGCGGCCAACGCCTCGCACGAGCTGCGCACCCCTCTCGCCACCACCAGGGCGATGCTCGACGTGGCGCTCAGCGGAGCGGATGCGCACGAGCGTCCCCTGCTCGAGCGACTGCGGGAGACCAACGAGCGCAGCATCGACACCGTGGAGTCCCTGCTCGACCTGACGGAGGTCGATGCGGCGAGCGCGGATCACGGCATCGTCCAGCTGGAGCAGGTCGCCACGTTCGTGTTGGCGGAGGTCGCCGAGGAGGCGGAGGCCGCGGGCGTGCGGATCGACTACCGGCTGTCGACGACGCCGGTCTCCGGCGACGCGTCGCTGCTGAGACAGCTGCTCTTCAACCTCATCCAGAACGGCGTCCGGCACAACGAGCCGGGCGGCTGGGTCAGGGTGACGACCGAGTCACGCCCGCGCACCGGGGCCGAGCTGCGGGTCGAGAACTCCGGAGCCATCGTCGCGGATGCCGACCTCGAATCCCTCACGGACCCGTTCTTCCGCGCGCGTGGCCGATCCACGGCTTCGACCTCGAAGGGGCGCGGCCTCGGCCTGTCGATCGTGAAAGCCATCACCGACCGCCACGACGCCACCCTCCGCTTCGCGGCGAGGGAGGAAGGCGGCCTCGTCGCCACGGTGGTCTTCCCACCGGACGACGCCCCCTGAGCACCTCGCGTGCACAGGCCGCCACGGTCTTGACGCCCCTGCCGGCCCGGTCTACAACTGACCACATGAGCAGCGCCGGAGAGACCTGGACCGAGGCATACGTCGAAGCGTGGCGATCGAACGACGCGCAGCAGATCGGAGCGCTGTTCGCCGAGGACGCTCGATACCTGACCAGTCCGGACTCCGAACCCCGGGTGGGACCGGCCGCCATCGTGGCCGGTTGGCTCGAGGATCTCGACGACCCGGGCACCTGGAGCTTCGAGTGGTCGATCATCCACGAGGACGAGAGCCTCGTGCTCATCCAGGGCCGCACGCAATACCGCGCGGAGCGCGACTATCTGAACCTCTGGGTCGTCCGTCTCGATGCCGAGGGTCGGGCGACCGCGTTCACGGAGTGGTACATGCCGCGTCCGCATCAGGACTGACCCGGGCCCGTAAGGATTCCGTGAGGGTCACCCGACACGCCGTAGGGATTCCGTGAGGATGGCGTGAGGAAGCCGTCGGCAGGCGTAGTGTCGCCGGACGTGTCAGACGAAATCAAGGACGGCGCGGATTCACCCCCGCGGGCCAAGCGCATCCTCATCGGCGACCCGCTGACGAGTGAGCAGGTCGAGGACCAGCTGCTCCCGAAGAAGATGGCGCTGCCGATCTTCGCGTCGGACGCGCTGAGCTCGGTGGCGTACGCGCCGCAGGAGCTCGTGATGATCCTGCTGATCGGCGGACTCACCTTCCTGTCGTTCACTCCCCTGGTCGCCGCCGCGGTCGTCCTGCTGCTGATCGTCGTGGTGCTGAGTTACCGGCAGCTCATCAAGGCCTACCCCTCCGGCGGCGGCGACTACGAGGTCGCCTCGAAGAACCTCGGCGAGATCCCCGGCGTGATCGTCGCGGCCGCGCTACTGGTCGACTACGTGCTGACCGTGGCCGTCTCGGTCGCCTCGGGCGTGGACAACATCATCTCCGCCGTGCCTGGGCTCGATCCGCTGCGCGTGGAGCTGGCGGTCGGATTCGTCATCCTGATCATCATCGTGAACCTCCGCGGCGTGCGCGAGGCGTCGCTCGTCTTCGCGATCCCGACCTACGTGTTCATCGCCTCGGTCGCCTTCATGATCGTGACGGGACTGGTGCGCACGTTCCTCGGCGATGCTCCGATCGCCTC
Organism: Microbacterium sp. A8/3-1; assembly: GCF_040267695.1. Lineage (NCBI taxonomy): Bacteria > Bacillati > Actinomycetota > Actinomycetes > Micrococcales > Microbacteriaceae > Microbacterium > Microbacterium sp. A8/3-1. Next base: position 2,554,515 of record NZ_CP158357.1, read on the forward strand.
GAGCGCCGAGTTCTCGGTGCAGGCCGAGAATCTCAGCCAGGCCGCCGTCATCCTCCTCATCCTGCGCGCCTTCTCGAGCGGCTGCTCCGCCCTCACGGGCGTGGAGGCCGTGTCGAACGGCGTGCCCGCGTTCCGCACCCCGAAGGTGCGCAACGCGCAGTCGACCCTCGTGCTGATGGGTTCGATCGCCGCCTGCCTGTTCGCGGGGCTCACCGCTCTGGCCCTGATCACCGGCGTGCACTACGCGGAGAATCCGTGCGACCTGATCGGCTTCGACTGCGCGAATCCGCAGCCCAGCCTGATGGCGCAGATCGCGAGCGCGACGTTCGGCGGCGGCAGCATCCTGTTCTTCATCGTGCAGGCGGCGACGGCCTGCGTGCTGCTGCTCGCGGCGAACACGGCGTTCAACGGATTCCCGCTGCTCGGCGCGGTCCTCGCCCGCGACGGCTACGCGCCGAAGTCGCTGAACACCCGCGGAGACCGCCTGGTGTTCTCGAACGGCATGATCCTGCTCGGCATCGGCGCCATGATCGTTCTCGTGGTGTTCCAGGCGCGCCTGACGACACTGATCCAGCTGTACATCATCGGCGTCTTCGTCTCGTTCTCGCTTGGCCAGATCGGCATGGTGCGGCACTGGCGGCGCGTCCTCCGCACGCCCGACGACGCGTCCGGCGCGGCAGCATCCGATCGCCGCTCCGCGAGGGTGGGACTCATCATCAACTCCGCCGGTGCCGTCATGACGGTGGCCGTGCTGCTGATCGTGACGATCACCAAGTTCACCCACGGCGCGTATCTCGTGTTCTTCGCTATCCCGATCCTCGCCTTCCTGATGATGGGCGTGAAGCGCTACTACCGCGACGTCGACCACGAGATCGCGATCGACGACACCACCCGCTTCGGCGCGACGGGCGACGTCGCGATCGTCATGGTCAGCAAGCTGCAGAAGCCCGTCGCGAAGGCCGTCGACTACGCGGTCGCCGCGAAGCACGGCAAGACGATCGCGGTGCACGTCGCCGTCGATGCGGATGACGCCAGCGAGCTGCAGCAGCAGTGGGCCGACCACCTGATGCCGATCCCGCTCGTGATCCTCGAGTCGCCGTACCGATCGTTCGCACAGCCGGTGACCCAGTTCATCAAGCAATACCGGGCCAAGCACGGCTCCTCGGTCGTGACCGTGTACCTGCCGCAGTACATCGTCGGCCACTGGTGGGAGTCGTTCCTGCACAACCGCCGCGCTCGTCGCCTCGCCAACCAGCTCATGCTCGTGCACGGGGTGTCGATCACGCTCGTGCCGTGGCTGCTGGACTCCTCCGAGCTCATCTACGGGCGCCGCTCGCGGCCGCTGCCGGGACAGGAACGCGCCGGACGCCCGGTCGTCGTCTCGGGACGGCGCGCACACCGCCCGGGCGGTCCGCCTCAGGAGTGATCGCGGCGCGGCATCCCTAGGCTGAGGGCATGAACTCACGCAGAGCCCTGATCGTGCGCGGCGGCTGGTCGGGACACCAGCCGGTGGAGACCACGGACCTCTTCGTCCCGTTCCTCGAGCAGAACGGCTACGACGTCAGGATCGAGGAGTCCCCCGAGATCTACGCGGATGCCGCCGCCATGGCGGAGACCGATCTCATCGTGCAGTCCGTGACCATGTCGGAGATCTCCGGTGCCGCCGTGAAGGGTCTGCGCGATGCCGTGCTCGCGGGTACGGGGTTCGCGGGCTGGCACGGTGGCATCGTCGACTCGTACCGCGCCAACTCCGACTACCTGCAGCTGGTCGGCGGGCAGTTCGTCAAGCACCCCGCGAAGGCACCGGAGCAGATCCGCGGCGACGGCGCCGACAGCTTCCTGCCGCACACGATCGACATCACCGATCTCGGCCGCGATCACGACATCACGCGCGGCATCGACGACTTCGCGCTCACCACCGAGCAGTACTGGGTGCTGCACGACGACCTCAACGACGTGCTGGCCACGACGACGCATCCGGCGCGCTCCGATCAGCCGTGGCACCGCCCCGTGACCTCGCCGGCGGTGTGGACCCGCTCCTGGGGCGCCGGACGCGTCTTCGTCGCCACCCCTGGGCACGACCCGGATGTGCTGCGCGACGCGAACGTCCGCACCATCGTCGAGCGCGGGCTGCTGTGGGCGAGTCGCGGGAGTTCAGCGTAACGGCGGCCGATACCGGCCTCCGTCCGAATTCCCGTGAACCTTTCTTCCGGGATCGGGCAATAGCTTGTATGACCATTCACGACTCGCACACCGTCGACCCGGCATCCGTCTTCCTCCCGCAGACCGTTCAGGTCGACCTCGGCTGGCTCTTCGCCGACCTTCAAGCAGGCAACCCGACGTCGACGCCGTCGGCGTAGCCGATTCCGTCACAGGGCGAGGTGCAGCCGCAGCGTCTCGTCGATCGCGCCCATGATCTCGGCGGGAACCCACCCCATCGGACGCACGATCCGCGCTGTCGAGATGGTGCGGACCTGTTCGCTCTGCGCCTTGGAGTCGCGATCAAGGCCGGTGGCCGCGGCGGGCAGCAGCACCTGAAACGGAAGCACGGTCGTCGTGTTCGACGTCATCGGCACCACCGTCACGGTGGCGTGGGCGCGCCGCACGGCGACGGCGTTCGCCGTGTTGTTGCTCACGACCACTGCGGGCCGCGTCTTGTTCGCCTCGGTTCCAGTCGCAGGATCGAACGACACGAGGACGATCTGGCCCCGCCGGAGGAAGGAGATCGTGGAGTCGGTCACGCCGATGCCAGTCCGTCGTCGGCTACGCTGTCCCACTCCTCGTCGTACCCCTCGCCGAACGCCTGGGCGTAGGCATCCGCCAGTCGGCTCTCCCGTAGCAGGCGCACCGCATCCTGGACAGCGGCGGAGCGCGAGGCGTATCGCCCGCTCAGCTGCTCCGTGTCGAGGAAGGCGATGTCGCTCACACTCAGACTCAAGCTCACCTTCGCATTGCTCATGGCCGCGATGCTACCAGGGTGGCAAGTAATGTACTACCCCGCGACGAGGGCGAGCACCAGGGCGGCGACCGCCACCGTCGGCACGGCCACGACGACGCCCCAGAGCATGAAGCGCGGCCAGCTGATCGTGACGCCGAGCGCGACGATGCGGTGATGCCAGAGCAGCGTCGCGAGCGAGGCCCACGGCGTGATGAGCGGGCCGAGGTTCACCCCGATCAGGAGCGCCATCAGCGCGACGGGGTCGCCCGCGGCGGGCTCGAGGATCAGATAGGCGGGGAGGTTGTTCACGCCATTTGCGGCGGCAGCGCCCGTCGCGGCGAGCTGGAGAAGCGCCCCCACCCCGTGGCCGTCCGGCGCGACGTCCGTCAGGAAGTCCAGGATGCCGTTGGCGTGCGCGGTCTCGACCAGCACGAAGAGCGCGGCCGCGAGGCCCAGCGCCTGCCACGGCACCAGCCCGAGCCGCAGGACGTGCCGTCGACGCACGGCGAAGAGCACGAGCATCGAGAGCGCCGCGACCGTGGCGGGGATCCAGACGTCATGCGTGAGGGTCAGCAGCGGCAGCAGCACCACCAAAACCCCGACCGCGCCCCAGAACAGCACGCGGTCGGACGGCGTGCCCGGCTGCGGCACACGGTAGGCCCCGAAGAGGGTGCGGCGGTGGACGACCGTGAGGATCGCGACCGGGATGAGCACGCCGACCAGCGTCGGAGCCCAGCTGAGCGCGAGGAACGCCGCGGGGTCGGCGCCGATCGCGGGAGCGGCGAGCAGGTTCGTCAGGTTCGAGACGGGCAGAGCCAGGGATGCCGTGTTCGCCAGCCACACCGTCGCGAGCGCGAACGGCAGCGGGGAGACGCCGATGCTCTGCGCGAGCACCACCACGACCGGCGTCACGATCACGGCCGTGGTGTCGAGCGACAGGAACACGGTGCTGACCACGGCGAGCGCGACGACCGATGCCCACAGCGCGACGACGCGGCCGCGTCCCCAGCGGGCGAGCCGCTGCGCGAGCACGTCGAACACGCCGGCATCACGGGCGAGCTCGGCGACGATCGTGATGGCCACCACGAATCCGAGGACCGGGGCTGTGCGGAGGCCGAGGGCGCCGGCATCCGCACTCGGCAGGATGCCGCTGACGAGCATGATCGCGGCCGTGACGATGAGCGTCAGGACGATCACCGTCCCCGCCCCGATCCGCCGCCTGGTCGCACCCACTCCGTGAGCTTAGAACCGCGAGGGTTCTTCCGGTCGCACTTCGTGCCGCCACGCGAGGTTCCGGTCGCAGTTCGCGCCGCCTTTCGCTGCAGAGGGCGGCAGCAACTGCGACCGGAACGCGGTCCTTGTCGACGCCCATCGTGAGGGCCGCGCATGGGTCGCGCCGGAACCCGTAGGGGAACCGTGAGGATCGACGGATGCTGCACCGTACGGGAGTTGTATCGACTCCGTGCTCGACATCATCTACATCGCGCTGACTCTCGCGCTGTTCGCCCTCGTGTCCCTGGTCGCGAAGGGGGTGGAGCGACTGTGATCGTCTTCGAGATCATCGCCGCCGCCCTCGCGGTCGCCGCCGTCGTCTACCTCGTGGTCGCCCTCGTCGCTCCGGAGAGGTTCTGATGGATACGTCGATCTGGTTCGGCATCCTGCAGGTCACGGCCGTCGTGGTCGTGCTCGTCCTGCTGTATCGCCCCCTCGGCGACTACATCGCCCACGTCTACACGACCCCGCGCGACCTCCGCGTCGAGCGCGGCCTCTACCGCCTGATCGGGGTCGACTCCCGGTCCGAGCAGACCTGGCGTGCTTACGCCCGCAGCGTGCTCGCCTTCTCGGTCGTCGGCGTCGTCCTCGTCTACGCGCTGCAGCGGCTCCAGGCGTTCCTGCCGCAGTCGCTGGGCCTGCCCGCGGTGCCGGAGGGACTCGCGTTCAACACCGCGGCCTCCTTCGTCGCCAACACGAACTGGCAGTCGTACTCGCCGGAGCAGACGATGGGCTACGCCGTTCAGCTCGCCGGGCTCACCGTGCAGAACTTCGTCTCGGCGGCGGTCGGCCTCACCATCGCGATCGCGCTGATCCGCGGTCTCGCCCGCCGCGGCTCGTCGACGATCGGCAACTTCTGGGTCGACCTGACCCGCGGCCTCGGACGCCTCCTGCTCCCGATCGCGCTGATCGGCGCGGTGGCTCTGCTCGCGGGCGGCGTCATCCAGAACTTCGCCGGCTTCACCGACGTCACCACGGTCTCGGGCGGAACGCAGACGATCCCCGGCGGTCCGGTCGCCTCTCAGGAGGCGATCAAGCTCCTCGGCACGAACGGCGGCGGGTTCTTCAACGCCAACTCGGCGCACCCGTTCGAGAACCCCAGCGGGTTCACGAACCTGCTCGAGATCCTGCTGATCCTCATCATCCCGTTCGCGCTCCCCCGTACTTTCGGGCGCATGGTCGGCGACCACCGCCAGGGCTACGCCATCGCCGCGGTCATGGGCACGATCTTCCTCGTCTCGACGTTCGCGCTCTCTGCGCTCGAACTCGCCGGCCGAGGCAGCGCCCCAGAGCTCGCCGGAGCCGCGATGGAGGGCAAGGAGGCGCGCTTCGGCATCCTGGGCTCCACGCTGTTCGGCACGGCCAGCACGCTCACGTCCACCGGCGCGGTCAACTCCATGCACGACTCGTACACGGCCCTCGGCGGCATGATGCCGCTGCTGAACATGATGCTCGGCGAGGTCGCCCCCGGCGGCGTGGGCTCTGGCCTGTACGGCATGCTGGTGCTCGCGATCATCGCGGTGTTCGTCGGCGGGCTGCTCGTCGGCCGCACCCCCGAGTACCTCGGCAAGCGCATCGGACCGCGCGAGATCAAGCTCGCGAGCCTCTACATCCTCGTGGTGCCGGCGCTCGTCCTCGGCGGTACGGCTCTGAGCTTCGCGATCCCCGGCATCCGCGAGGACGTCGAGTCGACCAGCATCCTGAACCCGGGCGTGCACGGCATGAGCGAGGTGCTCTACGCGTTCACCTCGGCCTCGAACAACAACGGCTCGGCGTTCGCCGGGCTCACCGCCAACACCCCGTGGTTCAACACGGCCCTGGGCGTGGCGATGCTGCTCGGCAGGTTCCTGCCGATCGTGCTCGTGCTGGCCCTGGCTGGCTCGTTCGCCGCACAGGAGCGGGTCCCCGCCACCTCGGGCACGCTGCCCACTCACCGGCCGCAGTTCGTCGGCCTCCTCCTCGCCGTGACGGTCATCGTCACCGCACTCACCTACTTCCCGGTGCTCGCGCTGGGACCCCTCGCTGAAGGACTCGTCTGACATGACAATCGATACCGACGTTCACGAGCCTGACGTTTCGTCTCGCTCCGCTCGCTCGACGGCCGAGGCGCCTGCCCGCGCCTTCGGATGGGCACAGCTCGTGCAGGCGCTCCCTGGAGCGCTGCGCAAGCTGAACCCGACCGCGCTCGTGCGCAACCCCGTGATGCTGCTGGTCTGGGTCGGCGCCGCCTTCACCACGGTGCTCGCGATCGCGGAGCCGTTCCTGGGCGGTCCCGCCGACTCCGGTGGAACGCCCGTCCCCGCCCCGTTCACCTGGGGCATCGCGGTGTGGCTGTGGCTCACCGTACTGTTCGCGAACGTCGCCGAGTCCGTGGCCGAGGGCCGCGGCAAGGCCCAGGCCGCGACCCTGCGCAAGACCCGGACGAGCACCATGGCGCGACGGGTCGTCGCCCACGATATGTCGAGCGATCCGCTCGCCGAATCGGCCGAGGTGGTCGAGGTCTCGTCGGCCGAACTCCAGCGCGACGACATCGTGATCGTGACGGCGGGTGAGCTCATCCCCGGCGACGGCGACATCATCGCCGGCATCGCGACCGTCGATGAGTCGGCGATCACGGGCGAGAGCGCCCCGGTCATCCGCGAGTCGGGCGGCGACCGCAGCGCCGTCACCGGCGGCACCCGCGTGCTGTCCGACCGGATCGTGGTGCGCATCACCTCCAAGCCGGGCGAGACCTTCGTCGACCGCATGATCGCCCTCGTCGAAGGCGCGAGCCGGCAGCGCACACCGAACGAGATCGCGCTGAACATCCTGCTCGCGAGCCTCTCGATCGTGTTCGTGGTGGTCGTCCTCGCCCTCAACCCGATCGCGTCGTACGCCGCGTCGCCCGTCAGCATCCCGGTCCTCATCGCGCTGCTCGTGTGCCTCATCCCGACGACCATCGGGGCGCTGCTCTCGGCCATCGGCATCGCGGGCATGGACCGCCTCGTGCAGCGCAACGTGCTGGCGATGTCGGGACGAGCGGTCGAGGCGGCCGGAGACGTGACGACACTGCTGCTCGACAAGACCGGCACCATCACCTACGGCAACCGTCGCGCACACGAGGTGCTGCCGCTTCAGGGCGTGGGAGACGCCGAGCTGCTGCGCATCGCGGCCCTCTCGTCGCTCGCCGACCCGACTCCCGAAGGCGCCTCGATCGTCGAGCTGGCCGCGAGCCGCGGCATCCGGGTCGAACAGCCGACGGATGCCGTCATCGTGCCGTTCACCGCGCAGACGCGCATGAGCGGCCTCGATCTCGCCGACGGCACGCAGATCCGCAAGGGTGCCGGCTCCGCCGTGCGCGCCTGGCTCGGGCTCGGGGGCGACGACACGGAGCTGACATCTCTGACGGATGCCGTCGCCTCCAGCGGCGGAACCCCCCTCGTCGTCGCGGTGAAGGGACCGGAAGGCGTTTCGTCTCGCTCCGCTCGCTCAACGACCGATACCGCCGACGCCGACCGCATCCTCGGGGTCGTGCACCTCAAGGACATCGTCAAGGACGGCCTGCGCGAGCGATTCGACGAGCTGCGCAGCATGGGCATCCGCACCGTCATGATCACGGGCGACAACCCGCTCACCGCCAAGGCGATCGCCGCGGAGGCCGGTGTCGACGACTTCCTCGCCGAGGCCACGCCCGAGCAGAAGCTCGAGCTGATCCGCCGCGAGCAGGAGGGCGGACGCCTCGTCGCGATGACCGGCGACGGCACGAACGATGCTCCGGCCCTCGCGCAGGCCGATGTCGGGGTCGCGATGAACACCGGAACCTCGGCCGCGAAGGAGGCCGGCAACATGGTCGACCTCGACTCGGATCCGACCAAGCTGATCGACATCGTGCGCATCGGCAAGCAGCTGCTGATCACGCGCGGGGCGCTCACGACGTTCTCGCTCGCCAACGACGTCGCGAAGTACTTCGCGATCATCCCGGCGATGTTCATGGGCGTCTTCCCCGGACTCGCCACCCTCAACATCATGCAGCTGCACTCCCCGGCATCCGCTGTCACCAGCGCGATCATCTTCAACGCGATCGTGATCGTCTTCCTCATCCCGCTCGCCCTCCGCGGAGTGAAGTACCGCCCGGCGAGCGCCTCGCAGATCCTGCAGCGCAACCTGCTGATCTACGGCCTCGGCGGCGTGATCGCGCCGTTCATCGGTATCAAGCTCATCGACCTCGTCGTCAGCCTGATCCCCGGATTCTGACGCTTCGACAGGCTCAGCGACCCCAGGTTGGGTCCCTGAGCCTGTCGAAGGGCCCCACCCCGCACGTCGAAAGGTTCCACACATGTCCTCCACCCGCACCGCCGTCCGGACCACGGGCGTCGCCGTCCGCGCGATGCTCGTCCTCACCCTCGTCCTGGGCGTCGGCTACACGCTGCTCGTCACCGGTATCGGGCAGCTGCTGCTTCCGGCGCAGGCGAACGGCTCCGCACTTCCCGACGACAAGGGCAGCGCCCTGATCGGCCAGTCCTTTACTTCGACGGGGCTCAGCACAGGCACTGCCGACGGCGAGGCTCTGCCCGAGTACTTCCAGTCCCGCCCCTCGGCGGCCGGCGACGGGTACGACGGCGCCGCCTCGAGCGGCAGCAACCTCGGCCCCGAGAACCCCGACCTCGTCGCCGCGATCGAGGAGCGGAAGACAGCGATCGCGGAGCGCGAGGGCGTCTCGCCCGACGAGGTTCCGGCCGACGCGGTGACGGCATCCGGCTCCGGTCTCGACCCGCACATCAGCGTCGCGTACGCGCTGCTGCAGGTGCCGCGCGTCGCCGAAGCCCGAGGCATGAGCGAACAGGACGTCCGCGCCGTCGTGGAGTCTAGGATTCAAGGGCGGGATCTGGGATTCCTCGGCGAGGAGCGCATCAACGTCGCCGAACTCAATCTCGCGCTGGATGACGGGGAGGGCGCATGACGGACGGGCCGACCCTTCGACAAGCTCAGGGACCCAGTCGGGCTCACGGGTCCAGGGGCCGCCTCCGCGTGCTCCTCGGCGCCGCTCCCGGTGTCGGCAAGACCTTCGAGATGCTGGCCGAAGGGCGACGACTCCGCGAGGAGGGGCACGACGTCGTCATCGCCATCGTCGAGACCCACGACCGCGCCGCGACGCTCGCCCAGACCGTCGGCCTGGAAGAGGTCCCTCGTCGCGTCGACCTGCACCGCGGCGTTCCGCTGACCGAACTCGACCTCGACGCGGTCCTCGCTCGATCGCCCGAGATCGCGCTCGTCGACGAGCTCGCCCACACGAACAGTCCCGGCTCGCGGCATCCGAAGCGCTGGCAGGACGTCGATCAGCTGCTCGCCGCCGGAATCGACGTGATCACGACCGTCAACGTGCAGCACGTCGAGTCCCTGAACGCGGTGGTCGAGAAGATCACCGGCGTCGCGCAGCAGGAGACGATCCCGGATGCCGTCGTCCGCGCGGCCGACGAGATCGAGGTCGTCGACCTCGCCCCGCAGTCGCTGCGGGATCGGCTCTCCGCCGGCCACGTCTACCCGGCAGAGCGCATCGACGCGGCGCTGTCGAACTACTTCCGCCTCGGCAACCTCACCGCGCTCCGAGAGCTCGCGCTCCTCTGGCTCGCCGACGAGGTCGACAGTGCGCTGCGCAGCTACCGCGCCGAGCAGGGCATCGAGGGCACCTGGCAGGCGCGCGAGCGGGTGGTCGTCGCGCTCACCGGCGGGCCGGAGGGCGAGACCCTGCTGCGCCGCGGCGCCAGGATCGCCGCACGCTCGGCGGGCGGAGAGCTGCTGGCCGTGCACGTGTCCGCGCAGGACGGCCTGCGCACCGAGACCCCCGGCGCCCTCGCCGCGCAGCGCACGCTCGTCGAGTCGCTCGGCGGCAGCTACCACCAGGTCGTCGGCGACGACATCCCCGCGACGCTCGTCGAATTCGCCCAGGGTGCCGACGCCACGCAGCTCGTCATCGGCGTCAGCCGGCGCGGACGCCTCACGGCCGCGCTCACCGGACCCGGCATCGGCGCCGAGGTCATCCGTCGATCCGGCGACATCGACGTGCACATCGTCACCCACGCCGCGGCCGGCGGAAGGCTCGCGCTCCCGCGCATGACCGGCGGCGCACTCGGCTGGCGCCGCCAGGTGCTCGGCCTCGCCGTCGCCCTCGTGTTCGGGCCGTTGCTCTCCTGGATCATGTTCACGTTCCGCAGCCCGGAATCGATCACGTCCGAGGTTCTCGCCTACCAGCTTCTGGTCGTGGTCGTCGCCCTCATCGGCGGCATCCGCCCTGCCGTGTTCGCGGCGGTGCTCTCGGGTGTCACGCTCGACTTCCTCTTCGTCGCCCCGCTCTTCACGATCACGATCGCGCATCCGCTGCATGTGCTCGCCCTCGCTCTCTACGTCGTCATCGCGATCCTGGTGAGCATCATCGTCGACCAGGCGGCGCGGCGGGCGCGCACCGCCCAGCGCGCCGCGGCCGAGGCGGAGCTGCTCGCCGCCGTCGCCGGCAATGTGCTGCGCGGCGACAATGCGGTGCTGGCCCTCGTGAGCCGCACCCGCGAGGCGTTCGGTCTCAGCGGCGTGCGCCTCCTCTCTCCTGACGGCGAGGTGCTCGCGAGAGACGGCGAGCCTGTGGCCGACGGCCGCGCCACGACGATCCCGGTCGGCGTCGGCGCGAACGGCACACCCCGTGCCGTGCTCGAGCTCAACGGCGCCCCGCTCGCCGGCCCCGAGCGCCGCCTGCTGGACGCGATCGTCGCGCAGCTCGCGGCCGCGATCGAGCACACAGACCTGCGCGCGACCGCGCTCGAAGCCGAGGCCCTCGCCGAGACCGACCAGGTGCGCAGCGCGCTGCTGTCGGCGGTCAGCCACGACATCCGCCGCCCGCTGGCTTCTGCCGTCGCCGCGATCGGCGGTCTGCGCGGGGCGCATGAGCTGTCGGCATCCGATCGCGCCGAACTGCTCGCCACGGCCGACGAGAGCCTCGCGACACTGTCGGCCCTCGTCACCGATCTGCTCGACGTGAGTCGCGTGCAGGCAGGAGTACTGGCGGTGTCGGCGACCCGGCTGGAGGCGACGGCCCCGATCCTCGCGGCGGTCGACGAGCTCGGCTTCGGTCCGTCCGATGTGGAGCTCTCCCTCGATCCGACCCTCCCCGCGCTCCAGGCCGACCCGGTGCTCCTGCAGCGGGTGCTCGTGAACGTGCTCGCCAACGCCCACCGTCATGCCCCCGAAGGCAGCCGCGTGCGCGTCTCAACGAGCACCCTCGGCGACCGCGCCGAAATCCGCATCATCGACCGTGGTGCCGGAGTCGCCCCCGAACGCCGCGACAGCATCTTCCAGCCGTTCCAGCGCTTCGGCGACACCGACAACACCACAGGACTCGGTCTCGGACTCGCGCTGTCGCGCGGATTCACCGAGGGCATGGGCGGTACTCTGACACCCGAGGACACGCCTGGTGGCGGCCTCACGATGGTCATCTCCCTGCCGCTGGCTGCAGGGTCCACCGACTTGGAGGAGATGGAGTGAAGCTCCTCATCGCCGACGACGACCCGCAGATGGTGCGGGCGCTGCGGATCACCCTGGCGGCGCACGGCTACGAGGTCGTCGTCGCAGCGGACGGAGCGGCCGCAATCGCGGTCGCTGCGCAGACGCATCCGGACCTCATCATGCTCGACCTCGGGATGCCGAGGCTCGACGGCATCGAGGTGATCCAGGCGCTGCGCGGTTGGACGAACGTGCCGATCATCGTGGTGTCCGGCCGCACCGGCTCCGCCGACAAGGTCGAAGCGTTGGATGCCGGGGCCGACGACTTCGTCACGAAGCCGTTCCAGGTGGACGAGCTGCTGGCGCGGCTGCGAGCGCTCTCGCGTCGGTCCGCTCCCGCCGGGGGCGAGTCGGTCGTGACGTTCTCCGATGTCGTCGTGGATCTCTCGACGAAGACGGTGACCCGGGGCGGCTCACGCGTGCACCTCACACCCACCGAATGGCGGATGCTGGAGCACCTGTCGCGGCATCCGGGCGCTCTCGTCACACGGCAGGATCTGCTCAAGGAGATCTGGGGAAGCGAGCAGGTCTCCGACTCCGGTTATCTGCGGCTCTACATGTCGCAGCTGCGCAAGAAGCTCGAGCAGGAGCCGAGCGCGCCGGTGCACCTGCTCACCGAGTCGGGGATGGGCTACCGGCTCGTGTTCTAGGCACGCTTCGACAAGCTCAGCGACCCAGGTGGTCGATCCCTGGGCGACTGTTTGGGTCCCTGAGCTTGTCGAAGGGGCTGCCCGTCGAGACGCTTCGACAAGCTCAGCGACCCAGGATCTTGATCCCGGAGCCTGCGGGTCTTGGGTCCCTGAGCTTGTCGAAGGGGCCGTCGGGGCCTTGCGGACCTGACACCTCTTGTCGGATTCGCGCCCGCATTCCGACACGAGGTGCCCCCACGGCCCGGGCGAGCGGGACGGACCTGACACCTGTTGTCGGGATCCGGGGCGCATTCCGGCACGACGTGCCACCACCGCGACGGCGGCGACTCGAACGATGGACGTTCTAGGCCCGAGCTGACGCGCCCGCACTCGCGCGGCCCCGCAGCACCGCCACGACACCGGCGACGACGAGCAGCACCGCGACGATGATCGCCGTGATCGCGGTCGTGGTGCTCTCCGGCTCGCCCGTGAGGCGGCCGACGGCCAGCCAGGCGAGACCCCACGCGGTCGCGAGCGCCGGAGCGATCCGTCCGGTGAACCACGCGGATGCCGCGCCGATCACGAGCACGACCACCAGCACGGCGACGGCCCAGACCTCGGCCTGATCACCCCAGCTCGAAGGAACCGTCTGCGTGAGCCACGCGGTGATGTTGGCGACGGTCGCGATGGTGACCCACCCGAAATGGAGGCCGTTCGCACCGTCGGTGAGGATGCGGTCGGCGAGGTTCTTCGCCGGGAAACGCCCCAGCAGGACGATGACCCGCGCGATCGTCGCGAGCAGCAGGGCGATGACGATCCAGGTGAGGACCAGCGTCAGGAACTGCGCGGTCACGAGCCAGAGGCCGTTCAGCACCATGGTCGCCGCGACCCATCCGCCGACAGCTCGCTGACGCTCGTCCGCGCGCTGGGGCGGGAGCGCCTGCCACACCGTGTACGCGATCAGTCCGAGGTAGATCAGGGACCAGATCGAGAAGGCAGGCCCGGCCGGGGCGAGGTACGACCCCTGCGCCGAGAGGGCGCCGTCCTGCAGCTCGTCCACCGACGTGCCTCCGAAGGCGCCGGAGCCGACGGCGGCGGCGATCAGCATGAAGGATGCCGAGGCGATGATCACGGTCTGGCGGATGATGTCCTGCGTCCGGGATTCCATGGCTGCGACAGTAGCCTCCCCCTGCGCGCGCGGCAGGAGGATTGACAACCGGCATCCAACTCGCTAACCAGGTAAGACACACACGAGGTTCGCGAGTCCGCGCGGGGACAGATGCCGGGCCTATGCACGGATGCCGGGCGACACGCCGTGATCCGACCCGGCATCCGTCACATCTCCCGACAGATGTCCCCCTCCGGCCGCTCAGAACCGGGTCAATGCGTCACCTTCACGGCCAGTACCTTGCTCTCGCTGACGCCTGCGGCATTGACGAACTCGATCCGGTACGAGTGCGTGCCGGCCGGGCGTCCGGTCACGGGCACCGAGACCTGCTGCGCGGCCGGTGTCTTCGCGGAGAGCTCCCCCTCCGCGAGCAGTACGCCGTCCTCAAACAAACGGTAGGAGGTCGCGTTCGTCCCCCACCACAGGTTCGCCGTCATCGTGTACGACCCGTCCCGGTCATGGTTGTCCGCCGACAGCACCGGCGTGCCCGGAGCGGCATCCTTCACCGTCAACGTGATCGGCAGTACCGCCGTCGTGCCGCGCGAGTTCACGAGTTCTCCCGTGTACACGTAGGTGCCGTTCGCCTTGCCGCTCACCGGGACCTGCGCCTTCTGCGCCGCGGTGCCGCCGTAGGTCAGAGGGACTGTCGCGATCATCGCGCCGTTCTCGAACACCCGGAGTCTCGTCGCGTTCTGCCCCCACCACAGGTTCATCGTCACCGTGAAGTCACCGTCGAGCAGTCCCGTGTCATGCCCGTTGTCGTGCGAGAGCACTCCACGGGCGGGAGCCGCGGTCGCCGCATCGCGCAGCACCAGCGCGTCGAGGGCAGCGTTCACCTCGGCGAGCGCGCCGGCCACGGCTTCCGCAGACGGGCTCGCCGCGCCGAGCACGATGTCCGCACGCGGGATCGCCCCCGCAAGTCTCGCAGTGGACTCCTCGACATACAGCGCGGGGTCCACCGCCGCGGCGACATCCCGCTGCACCTGCAGTGACGTCGTGTCGGCGCCCGGCTCCGGCATCCGCACCAGTTCGAGATCGTCGAGCGTGCCCCACGCCCCTGCGGGCAGAGCGGCCGCGATCCGGACTGTCAGAGTGCCGTCGGCACCGACCTCGACCGCCGCCGTGGCAGGAGTCGACCACACCCGCCAGCCACCGAGCGCGAAGTCCGCCGATGCGGGAGTCGTTCCTGGTGCGGAGAGCGAAAGACTCACGCGTCCATCGGCGCCCTCCCCGTCGCCCTGCAGCGCAGCACGCGCGATATACGAACCTTCCGCAAGGCCCGTCACCGTCTGCGACAGCTCGAACGCGTACGCGGATGCCGAGTAGAAGTGCCCTAACCGGGTACCGCCGTGCGGGTCGTCCCACGATCGCAGTGTCAGACCCGATCCCGTCGTCGTCCACATGCTCGTGTCGGTCTCCTCGAAGCCGGGGTTGCGCAGGAAGTTCCGCGCCGAGACGGTGACGGCGGCCGAGGCCTTCAGCCCCGCATCCGTGACCCCGGCGATCGTGTAGTCGCCTGCGCCCTCGATGTACTGCTGGGCCCCCGACCACGTCACCGGGTGCGACTCGGTCGTCCCGTCGTTGTAGCGGACGGACACCTCGTCGGGCAGCTCGACCTCCTCCCCCTCGGTGAGCGTGAGGACGACGGGATCGACGCCCTCGATCTCCCGAGGCGCGACGGCCCCGGTGCGCACGTACGAGAAGATGTTCAGCGCATCGGATGCCGTGCCGTCATAGCCGAAAAGCGCCTGGTTCTCCCACGACGAACCGCCGTACCACTGCCCCGCATCGTGGGCGTCGTACTCCCCGGCGAAGCTGGTCGCCCAGCCCGACCCGTCGCGCTCCCACAGCAGCTTGTTCGTCTCGACCTGCGCGGGCGCACCGACCGGAAGCCACGCCGGCTCCCAGTAGTACACGCCGATGCCGGCCTCACCCACGTCGGCGACAGCCTGGACGACCGCGCGCACCGCGCTCGCCTGGCCCTGCACGCTCACCGGGAACTGCGTCGCCTGGTCGGCCGTCTTGATCGTGTTGCCATGGCCGTCGCCGTCGTCGAGGGTGTACGCCCACGAGGTCTCGGCGACCATGACCTTCTTGCCGTAGGTCTCGGCGACGTGAGTCAGCACGGCCGTGAGATTCTCTGTGGTTCCGTGCCAGAACGGGTAGTACGACGAGGCGAACACGTCGTAGTCGACGTCTCGATGGTCGAGCTGCGCGGCGGCATCCGCATAGAAGCCGGCCCGCTCGGGGTTCGTGAAATGCAGGGCGACGAGCACGTCCGGCGCCTCGGCGCGCACCGCCGCGGACCCGGCGGAGAAGACCTTCGCCATATCGTCCCAGCCTTGCAGCCCGGCGACGCCGTTATTCGTCTCGTTGCCGATCTGCACCATGCGCAGGTCGACGCCCGCGGCCACGATCCGCCGCACGGCATCGCGCGTGAAGGCCTCCACCTCGGCTGCCGTCTCGTCGGCCGTCATCCCTGCCCACGCCTTCGGCGCCTGCTGCTTGGCCGGATCCGCCCAGAAGTCGGAGTAGTGGAAGTCGATGAGCACGCCGAGCCCGGCGTCCGTCGCCCGCTCGGAGATCTCGATCGCTCGATCGACGTCGACGTCGCCACCGCCGTACCCGTTCCCGTTCGCGTCGAACGGGTCGTTCCATACCCGCACGCGCACATCGGTCACGCCGGCACCGGCGAGGAGCTCGAACAGGTCGCCGGGTTCTCCCTGCCGGTCACGGAAGATCACGCCGGAGTCCTCGAGCGAAAGCACCGAAGAGACGTCGACGCCGCCGATGAAGTCGTCCGGCAGGTTCTCGACGCGCGGGACGGTGATGGTGGCCTCCACGGGTTCCGCCGTCGCGGCGGAGCGGAGAGCGGATGCCGGAGGCGTGGCTCCGGCCGCCGGCACGGCGACACCGATCAGGGTGATCGCAGTGGCGGCGGCAAGCGCGGTGGAGAGGAGAGAACGCGTGCGACGGTGCATGACGGCCTTTCGGGAGGTGAGTGCGGCGGGCCCTTCGACAGGCTCAGGAACCCAGGTGAGGGGATGCGGATCAGCCCTTGACGGATCCTTGGGTGAGCCCGCCGACGATGTACTTCTGCAGCGAGAAGAACAGGGCGAGGACGGGAACGGCGGCGACGACGACTCCGGCGGCGAACAGCCCCCACCGGGAGGTCAGCTGGTTGGAGACCCACTGGTACATGCCGACCGCGAGCGTCCAGTTGTCCTCGGAGGTGAGGATGATCTTCGAGAGGATGAAGTCGCCGAAGGCGGCGAGGAAAGCCAGAAGTGCGACGACGGCGAGGATCGGCACCACGAGCGGCATGATCAGCCGCCAGAAGATCTGCGCATGCGTGGCGCCGTCGATCTTCGCCGACTCGTCGATCTCGACGGGGATCGTGTTGAAGAAGCCGTACATCAGGAAGGTGTTGGCTCCGAGCGCTCCGCCGAGGTACACGCATATCAGCGCGATCTTCGAGTTGATGCCGAGCGCGGGCACCACCTCCCCGACCGTCTGCAGCATGAGGAAGATCGCGATGAACGCGAGCGCCTGCGGGAACATCTGCAGCACGAGCAGCGTCGTCAGGCTCGCCCGTCGTCCGCTGAACCGGAACCGCGAGAAGGCGTAGGCGCCGCACGCACCCATCAGCACCGAACCGATCGCGGTGACGCCGCCGATCAGCAGGGTGTTGCCGAACCACACCCAGTAACGGGATTGTCCGAGGGCGATGTAGTTGGCCGGATCCAGCGCGCCGAACAGGGCGCTCGACGCGGCGAGACTGCCGTTCGGGTTCAGCGATGCCGACAGCACATAGACGAGCGGGAAGGCCGCGAAGAACAGCACGACGGCGGCGAGGAAGTACTTCCAGCCGACCTCGCCCCACCACCGGCGCCGACGCGCACCCGCACGCGCGGCGTCCGTCTTCTGCGGCGAACCGGTCACGATGACTCTGGTCTCACTCATCACTGGTACTCCTCGAGCTTGCGGGTCTGACGGAAACTCAGCGCGGAGATGAGACCGACCACGATGAAGGCGATGATGGACAGTGCGCTCGCGAGGCCGTAGTCGGCCGCACCTCCCGAGACGCCGGAGACGTCGTAGATCGCGGAGACGAGGATGTCGGTCGAGCCGAGCGCGTAGGGAGCACCCGCGATCGAGGGACCACCGTTGTTGAAGGTGTAGATCACGGTGAAGTTGTTGAACGACACCGCGAACGAGGCGATCAGCAGCGGCGCGGTCGAGACCAGCAGCAGCGGCAGGACGATCGAGCGGAAGCGCTGCAGCTTGTTGGCTCCGTCGATCTCCGCCGCTTCGAGGGTGTCCCCCGGCAGCGACTGCAGCGCGCCCGTGCACACGAGGAACCAGTACGGATAGCTGAGCCACACGTTCACGAAGATCACGGCGCCGCGGGTGAGCCAGGGGTCGCCGAGCCAGTTGATGTTCGAGCCGAAGAAGAACAGCTCGTTGATCACCCCGAACTCGGCGTTGAACATGCCGCGGAACAGCAGCGTGGCCATGAACGCCGGGAAGGCGTAGGGGAGGATGAACAGTGCCCTCAGGAACCGGCGGCCCTTCACTCGCGGGTCGTTGTAGACGATGGCGAGACCGAGGCCGACGGCGAAGCTCAGCACGACCGAGAGGATCGCGAACACGAAGGTCCACACGGTGACGCTGAGCAGAGTGCCCGCGAGCGAAGAATCGGAGAACAGCTTCACGAAGTTCGCGAAACCCACGTTCACCGACCAGCCCGTCGGCAACGCGGTGCCGTCGTCCGCGACGAAAGCGCCCAGCTCCGTGGCCGTGTAGACCGTGCCGGTCTGCGTATCGGTGATGGTCTGCGCCGCGGCATCCCAGACCAGTGTCGGCTCGTACACCGAGCCCGTCGATCCCTCCCTGGTGCGGATCGAGCCGTCGTTCGGGTCATCCGACACGGGCACACGGAGGTTCTTGATCGCCTCGCCGAGGGCGGCGTCGGTGAGCACGGAAGCACGGGGGACGACGGTCCAGCCCGGTACCTCGCTGGGTGCGCCGGCTGTTCCGATCTCCGCTCCGGATGCCGCCGCGAGCGGTTCCGACGCCGAGCCGACCCGCACGTCGCCGTCTTCGTCCGCGATCGCGAACCCGAGCTCCTCGCCGCGCTGCACGATCGTCAGCGGGTAGTCGGCCGAGCCGTCGATGCGGCGCTCGCCCTGGATCAGCGCGGCCTCCACCGCCTGCTCCTGAGTGCCGACGTGGCCGGTTCCGTAGTTCGTGAAGGCGATGTACGCCGTGTACCCGAAGATGAAGACCTGGAAGACGAGCAGGAAGATCAAGCCGGGCATCAGGTACTTCAGCGGCAGTGCGCGGCGCGTGAAGTACACCCAGTCGGCGATCACGACGAGCAGCACGACGACCCCGAGGACGACCCAGGACTGGGCGCTCCAGGCTGAGATCGCGGTCATGATCCCGAAGGCGTTGACCAGCGCCATCAGTGCGAGTTTGATGAGGAAGCCCCAGCCGAGGCCGGCGAAGCGGCGGGCATGGGATTCGCGCGATGGTGTGAGGCGCGGGACCGGTGCCTGCGCGGGCGGTGCCTGGATGGTCATGTCGTCAGTCCTGTCCATGCCCGGTCGCTTCGCTCCCTCGCTCAACGACCGGGCAATGTCGATCGGGTCAACCCGCGAGCGTCGTCTCGAGGTCGGCGACCATGGTGTTCCAGGTCGATGCCGGGTCGGCACCGTTGATGATCTGCACCTGCGCGGCGTTCCACAGATCCCAGACCGAACCCATCTCCGGGATCGACGGCATCGGGACACCCCCCTGTGCGGAGGCCACGAAACCGGCGGTGATCGGGTCGGACGAGACCTCCTCGGCGAGCGTCGACCAGGCAGGGATGCGCGGGTCGGCTTCGTACAGCGCACGCTGTGCCTCTTCGGTGCCGAGGTAGTTCACCAGGAACTCCTGGGCGAGGAGGGCGTTCTTGCTCTTGCTCGACAGGTAGAAACCCTGCACACCGACGAACGGAGCCGCCGGCTCGCCGCCGGCGGATGGGATCGGGTTCACCGCGACCTCGACGCCCTCATAGGAGCTGATCGCCCACGGTCCCTGAATCGTGTAAGGGGCCTTGCCCGAGGCGAACAGCTCGTTGTTGATGTCGTAGTCGATGGTGGTGGAGATGTAGCCCGTGCCGTTGGCGCCGTTCGCGCCGAGCCAGGCG
The DNA here is from genome assembly GCF_040267695.1 of Microbacterium sp. A8/3-1. NCBI lineage: Bacteria > Bacillati > Actinomycetota > Actinomycetes > Micrococcales > Microbacteriaceae > Microbacterium > Microbacterium sp. A8/3-1. Next base: position 2,574,245 of record NZ_CP158357.1, read on the forward strand.
GCGAACGCCTCGCCGGGTGCGCCGCCCATGCCGACCTCGCTCGTGTACGAGCCGGTGTCGTCCTGCACGAAGACGGGGGCGCCGAACGAGGTCTGCAGACCGTACATCGTGTAGCCGTCGCCGGTCTCACCGGCGGTGTTGATGACGAACGGACGCTCGGTGCCGGCGGCCAGCCCCTTCGCGATCATGTCCTCCCAGGTCGCCGGCGCCTCTGCGCCGACGAGGTCCACGTTCTGCACCAGGGCGATCGTCTCGAGCGAGTACGGCAGCGCATACAGCTGGCCGTCGTAAGTCATCGCATCGAGGGCGACCTGTTCGAATTCGGATGCCTTGTCGCCGAGGTCGATCGTGTCGACGACACCCGCGGCGACGAGCGCGCCGAGCCAGTCGTGCGCGCCGACCGTGATGTCGGGGCCTTCGCCGGTCGGGACCTGGGCGATGAAGTCGTTGCGGAGATCCTCGAAGTTCTTCGGCACGAGGGTGACCTTCGCGCCGGTCTCCTCCTCGAAAGCCTCGGCTGCGGATGTGATCGCGGCTTCGCGCTCGGCATCCGTCCAGATGACGAGTTCAGCGCCGTCGCCCGACGTGGCGTCGTCACCGTTGTCTGATGCTCCGGCGGAGCAACCTGCCAGGACGACGGCCGCGACCAGTGCGAGTGCGCCGACTCCGATGTGCTTGCGCATGCGTTTTCCTATCTGTCATGGCCGACGATGCGCTTCGCGTCATCGCGACCGGGGTGGTGTGCGGTGGGTTCAGGGGGTGGTGCGGATGACGGCGACGCCGCCGGCGGTGATCGTCAGGGCGCCCGAGATCTCGGTGCCACTGAGGAGCTCGGTGCCGAAGGCCCCGAGCTCGACGTCTTCCTCGCGGTGGTTGACCGCGATGCGGTAGACGGCGTCGTCGCCATGGCGCGCGATCACCTCGAGCCCGTCGGGGAGGTTCGCCGGAGCGACCCCCGCATCCGCGTAGACAGCGTGCAGCAGGGCGCGCATGCCGGCGGCATCCAGGCGTGTGCCAACGTACCAACCGGTGCCCGCGCCGTGCCGGTGGCGGGTGAGCGCCGGCTCTCCTTCACCGGGGCCGCCGCCGAAGCGTGCGATGACCTCGGCGCCCTCGAGCGCGATGTCCTCCTGCCACACGTCGGCGATCACGTCGTCGAAGCCCGCGCCGTCGAGGCCGTGGCTCTCGCCTTCACGGAGAGGCAGGAACTCCTCGACCGTGAGACCGAGCGCGTCCCGCAGCGGAGCGACGAAGCCGCCATCGTGCACGGCGTCGTTCTCGTCGACGATGGCCGAGAAGAACGACACCAGCAGGGTGCCGCCGCCTTCCACGTAGGACGTCAGGTTCGCGGCATCCGCCGTGCTCAGCAGGTACTGCGCGGGGGCGACCACGAGCCGGTAGCCGGAGAGATCGTGGCCGGGCAGGGCGAAATCCACCGTGATGCCATCGCGCCAGAGCTGCTCGTAGAAGCGGCGCACCTGCGCGGCGTGCGTGACGTCCTCGGTCGGCCGCCACTCGAGGTCCTGCGCCCAGAACGACTCGAAGTCCCAGAGGATGGCGACCTCGGCGCGCACCGTGCTGCCCTGCAGCTCGTCGAGGCGACCAAGATCGGCGCCGAGCGTGGTGACCTCCCGGAACACCCGCGAGTCGGTGCCGGCGTGCGGGAGCATGGCGGAGTGGAACTTCTCGGCGCCGGAGCGCCCGGCGCGCCACTGGAAGAACAGGATGCCGTCGGCGCCGCGCCCGAGATGCGTGAACGAGTTGCGCGCCATCTCGCCGCGGCGCTTCGCGATGTTGCGGGGCTGCCAGTTCACGGCCGATGTCGAGTGCTCCATGAGGATCCACGGCTTGCCACCGCCGACCGAGCGGCTGAGATCGGCGGCGATGGCCAGGCCGATGTGCGCATCCTCATCGGCGGCCCACAGGTAGTGGTCGTCGGAGACGATGTCGACCTCGCGACCCCACGCCCAGAGATCGGTGGTCCAGCTCTGGTTCGCCATGAAGTTCGTGGTGATGGGCTGCGTGGCGTGGGCGCGGATCGCGTCGCGCTCGGCGATGAAGCAGGCCCGCAGCTGGTGGTCGGTGAACCGTGCGAAGTCGAGGCGCTGCGCCGGGTTGACGACGCTCGGCGCGATCGTCGGCGGGTTCACGTGCCCCCAGTCGATGTAGTGCTGGCCCCAGAACGCCGTGCCCCAGGCACTGTTGAGCGCGTCGAGCGTGCCGTACTTCTCCTGGAGCCAGGTCCGGAAGGCGACGGCCGCGTGCGGGGAGTAGTCCTCCCCGACGGGGACGCCGTACTCGTTGTGGACATGCCAGAGCACGACGGCCGGATGCTGCGCGTAGCGGGCGGCGAGGGCATCCGCGATCCGCACGATCGCCTCGCGGTAGGCCGGCGAGGAGTGCGAGGCCATGCCGCGTGAGCCGAAACCCATCCTGCGCCCGTCGCGATCGATCACCTGCGCGTCGGGGTGGTTCGCGAAGAACCAGGCCGGCGGCGAGGCGGTCGGGGTTCCGAGGTCGACCGCGATGCCGTTGGTGTGCAGCAGGTCGAGCAGGTCGTCGAGCCACGTGAAGTCGAACTCGCCCGCTGCGGTCTCGATCAGCGCCCACGAGAAGATGCCGACGCTCACCAGCGTGACTCCGGCCTCGCGCATCAGTACGACGTCCTCGTCCCAGGTCTCGCGCGACCACTGCTCGGGGTTGTAGTCGCCGCCGTAGGCGATTCCGCTCAGAGCTGGCCAGGCGTGGGGGACGGTCATCGGCACTCCATCGGGTCGGTGCGGTTGCGGTGCAGGTCCTAGACGTAACGCAGAGCTGGGACCGGTCTCAGGTCTTGCCAGGGCTTTGGCTGGGACCGGTCTCAGTTCTACCTCAGGACAGTCGAGACGCGCAACCGCCGTTACCAAACTGAGACCGGTCCCAGGGTGGACTACCGCTGGACCTGATCCTCTCGATAGAGTCACTCCGATGAGTGACGCCAGCACGAAGCGCAAGCCCACGATCCGCCAGATCGCGGCGCAGGCCGGCGTGTCCCGCAGCACGGTCTCCCGCGTGATCAACGGCGGGCACTGGGTCTCGCCCGACGCCAGGAAGGCCGTGGAGGATGCGATCCTCGCCTCCGGCTACACGGCGAACCACCACGCCCGCAGCCTCGCGACCGGACGCGCGGGCTCGCTCGCCTTCCTTCTCACCGAGCCGCAGCAGCTGCTGTTCGACGACCCCACGTTCGCCCTGCTGCTGCGCGGCGCGGCCGAGGCCCTCGCGCAGAGGTCGATGACGCTGGTGCTGCTCGTCGCCGGCACGCCCGCCGAGCGCGAGAGCGTCGCACAGTTCCTCAGTGCCGGACACGTCGACGGCGTGATGCTGATCTCGTCGCATGAGTCCGATCCACTGCTCGACCAGTTGATCGACGTCGGCATCCCGACCGTCTGCTGCGGCCTCCCGCTGGGGCACGAGCGCGAGTTGTCCACCATCTCCGTGGACGAGATCGCCTCGGCGCGGACCATGGCCGCGCATCTCGTGACACAGGGACACCGACGTATCGGAATGATCGCGGGCCCCGACGATACGCCCGGCGGGAGATACCGCCTGGTCGGCTTCCGTGAGGAACTCGGAGAGCTCTACGACGACACGCTCGTCGAGGTCGGCGACTACTCCTTCGATTCCGGGCAGGCCGCGATGACACGCCTGCTCGAGCGCGACGTGGACGCGGTCTTCGCCGCATCCGATCGGATGGCCGCGGGCGCGATCGCTGCGGTGCGTCGGGCGGGACGGAACGTTCCGGACGACATCGCCATCGCCGGGTTCGACGACTCCGGGCTCGCCGCGGTGCACGAGCCGCCGATCACGACCATGCGGCAGCCCTGGGATCAGATCAGCGCGCAGATGGTGACCGTGCTGCTCGAGGTGATCGCCGGCGCCGCCCCACGCTCCGTCGTCCTCGACACCGAGCTCATCGTGCGCGACAGCGCGTAGCGACGATCAGGCGACGGCCGCGTCGATCAACACCTCGGCGGCACTGCGCGCCTGCACCGCGACCTGCGGGTCGGCCGAGATCGCTGCGGTGCTCTGGGCGCCCTCGGCCAGGATCGACAGCTGGGCGGCGAGCAGCGGAGAGGCGCCGGTGCTCGCGACGAGCCCCGCCATGTACTCCTGGAAGGAGGCCTTGTGCGAGCGGACGATCTCAGCGACCTCCGGGTTCGTGCCGCCGAGCTCGCCGAACGCGTTGATGAAGGCGCAGCCGCGGAAGTCGTCGGTGCAGAACCAGTCCTCGAGGTAGCCGTAGACGGCGAGCAGGCGGGTGCGCGCGTCGTCACCGGCATCCGTCACCGCGGCCGACAGGCCGGATTCCCACTGCGCGTGCTTGCGCGCGAGGACGGCGGCGACGATGTCGTTCTTGGCGGGGAACATCCCGTAGAGCCGACGCAGCGACACGCCGGCGGCGGCGCGCAGCTCGTCCATGCCGACAGCCGCGTATCCCTTGCGGTAGTAGAGCTCGTCAGCCGCCGCAAGGATCTGTTCACGCACAGTTTCCTCGGTCATGATCTCAGTGTACTTGACATGAGAACGAACGTTCTCTATGTTGGTCGTATCGAGCGAGAACGATCGTTCTCACCGGAACCGAAAAGGATCAGGATCATGGGTTACATCACCGTCGGAAACGAGAACAGCACCCCGATCGAGCTGTACTACGAAGACCAGGGAGCCGGTCAGCCGGTCGTCCTGATCCACGGCTATCCGCTCGACGGCCACAGCTGGGAGCGCCAGACCCGCGAGCTCCTCGCCCAGGGTTACCGCGTCATCACCTACGACCGCCGTGGCTTCGGACAGTCGTCCAAGGTGAACGCCGGCTACGACTACGACACCTTCGCCGCCGACCTGAACACAGTCCTCGAGACCCTCGACCTGCGCGACGTCGTGCTCGTCGGCTTCTCGATGGGCACCGGAGAGCTGGCCCGCTACGTCGCCACCTACGGCCACGAGCGCGTCGCCAAGCTCGCCTTCCTCGCCTCGCTCGAGCCCTTCCTCGTGCAGCGCGACGACAACCCCGAGGGTGTTCCGCAGGAGGTCTTCGACGGCATCGAGGCAGCCGCCAAGGGCGACCGCTTCGCCTGGTTCACCGACTTCTACAAGAACTTCTACAACCTCGACGAGAACCTCGGCTCGCGTATCAGCGAGCAGGCCGTCACCGGCAGCTGGAACGTCGCGATCGGCAGCGCACCCGTCGCCGCCTACGCCGTCGTCTCCGCCTGGATCGAGGACTTCCGCGGTGACGTGGAAGCCGTGCGCGCCGCCGCCAAGCCCACACTGATCCTGCACGGCACGAAGGACAACATCCTCCCGATCGACGCGACCGCCCGCCGCTTCCACCAGGCGGTGCCGGATGCCGACTACGTCGAGGTCGAGGGCGCCCCGCACGGCCTCCTCTGGACGCACGCCGACGAGGTCAACGCCGCGCTGAAGGAGTTCCTCGCGAAGTAGCATCCGCGCTTCGGTCGAGCGCTGCGCGCCTCACCAGGTCTTGTGCGCCTGACAAGGTCGGAATCCTCGGATTCGGCCTTGTCAGGCGCATTTCTCCGTGCCAGGCGCACGCACGACGAACGCGCGGATGCCATGGCGAAACGCGTCAGCCGCGCATCGCGACGCCGCGGCGCCAGTAGCCCATGAAGGCGACCTGCGAGCGGTCGATGCCGAGGTCCTTCACCAGGTGCCGGCGGAGCGTGGTGACGACACCGCTCTCGCCCGCGATCCAGAAGTAGCGCTCCGCGGGAGCATCCGTCACCGTGATGTCCTCGCCGAGACCCGAGTAGTCCGGCGTCTCCCAGAGCAGGTCCTCGGTGTCGACGTCCTTCACGCGGATCTCCTCGGCGGCATCCGCGTCGCCCAGGTATCCGAGCACGGCGGGGATGAGCGTCAGTCCGTGCAGCTCGCCCGCATCGCGCGGCAGCCAGTGCACCTCGACATCCGCGGGCGCATCGATCGCCAGGATATCGGCCGGAGTCGGCACCTCGATGAAGGCGACGCCGCGCAGATCGCGAGGAGCGTCCTCGAGGATGCGGGCGATGGCCGGGGCCGCGGTCTCGTCGCCGACGAGCACGACCGAGCGGGCGCTGCCCGGTTCGTACTCCGCACCGCCGTGCTCGGTGACACCGCGCCGCGGTCCGACCAGGAACAGCTCCTGTCCGACCGCTGCTCCACTCGCCCACAGCGAGGCCGGACCGGTCAGACCCGGCTCCAGATGCAGCACGAAGTCGACGACGACCTCGGTGCCAGCCTCGGTCACGCGCAGCTCGCGCACGGAGTAAGTGCGCATCGAGCCGCGCTCCTCCTCCGGAACCGCGAGGTACGAGCCCCACCAGTCATGCGAGGACCGATCGATCGGAGGCAGGATGCCGGATGCCGGCGGGAAGACGAGCTTGATGCGGGAATCGAAGACCTCGCCCGGCGTGCCGAACTCGAACAGCTCGTCGCCGCCGAACGTCACCCGCACGAAGGAGGGCGAGACGCGGTCGACCGCGCGCACCTCGGCGCGGGTGAGGATGTAGGTGGGCCGCTCGGTGGTGGTCGTCTCAGCGGACATGATGCCTCCCGATAGGTGTGACCATCGGCTTTCCGGAAACCGGGTCGGTGGTGATCTGGTTGGCGAGGCCGAAGACCTCTTCCACGATGTCGGCGGTGATGACCTCGTGCGGGGCGCCCGAGGCGTGCACCCGACCGGCCTTCATCGCGACGAGTTCGTCGGCGTACCGCGCGGCCATGTTGAGGTCGTGCAGCACCATGACGATCGTCGTGCCGCGTGAGACGCTCAGGTCCGTGAGCAGGTCGAGCACCTCGATCTGGTGCGCGACGTCGAGGAACGTCGTCGGCTCGTCGAGCAGCAGGATGTCGGTCTCCTGCGCGAGGGCCATCGCGATCCAGACGCGCTGGCGCTGACCGCCGGACAGCTCGTCGACGCTGCGGTCGGCGAGGTCGGTGACTCCGGTCGCCTCGAGCGCATCCGCCACGACCTCGTAGTCGTGGGCGCTCCAGCGGGCCAGCGCCTTCTGGTGCGGGTGGCGCCCCCGCCCGACGAGGTCGGCGACGGCGATCCCCTCCGGCGCGATCGGCGACTGCGGCAAAAGGCCGAGGATGCGCGCGACCTCCTTCGTGGGGCGCGCGTGCACGGACTTGCCGTCGAGCACGATCTGCCCCTCCGTCGGGGAGAGCAGCCGCGCCAGCGAACGCAGCAGCGTGGACTTGCCGCATCCGTTCGCTCCGACGATGGTCGTGATCCGCCCCGGCGCGATCTGCAGGTCGAGTCCGTCGATGATGGTGCGGTCGCCGTAGGCGAGGGTCACCCCCTCCGCCGACAGAGTGTGCGAGACGGTCATAGCGAACCCCCGGAGCGGTTGGTGCGGATGAGGAGATAGATCAGGTACGGAGCGCCCAGCACGCCGGTGACGACGCCCACCGGGTAGCGCGTGCCGAGCGCGAACTGGGCGATCAGGTCGCCGCCGAGCACGAGCACGGCACCGACGAATGCGCTGGGCACGAGAAGGTTCGCGCCGGGCCCGGTCAGGCGTGCGGCGATCGGACCGGCCATGAACGACACGAACGCGATCGGACCGGTCGCCGCGGTCGCGAAGGCGAGCAGGGCGACCGCGCTGAGGATGAACAGCAGCCGCGTGGAATTCACGCGCACGCCGAGCCCCGCGGCCGAGTCGTCGCCGAGCTGCATCGCCCCGAGCGCACGCCCCTGCAGCAGCAGGAAGGGCACGATCAGCGCCGCGGCGATCGCCATCGGCAGGACGCGCTCCCAGGAGGCGTTGTTCAGGCTGCCGGTGAGCCACTGCATCGCGACCTGGATGTCCCAGTTCGGCGCACGCGAGAGCAGGTAGGAGATGACGCTCTGCAGCATCGTCGCGACGCCGATCCCGATCAGGATGAGCCGGGTGCCGGCGAAGCCCCCTTGATCGAGAGCAGGTAGATCGCGACCGCCGTGACGAGGGCGCCCACGAGGGCGAGCATCGAGACGACCGGCCCGTTGACCGAGAGCACGATGATGCCGACGACGGCCGCCGCGCTCGCGCCGTTGGAGATGCCGATGATGTCGGGGGAGGCGAGCGGATTGCGCAGCAGCGTCTGGAAGCTGACGCCCGCGATGCCGAATGCCAGCCCGGTGAGCACGGCGAGGAGCGCCCGCGGCAGCCGCAGGTCACCCACGGTGAAGGAGGCTCCGGGAACCGTCTCCCCGAGGATCACGCGGATCACCTCGCCGGGCGTGTAGAACGTGTTGCCGACCATGAGGGCCGTGGCGAACAGCGCGAGGACCAGGATGCCGAGGACGATCGTCGCCGTCGCGTGGCGGCGGTGCCGCGCGCGCCGGCCGGCGACGATGCGGGTCACGCGCTCCGAGGCGGACTGCACCGGCCGGTCGAGGGTGTGCTCGGTCGTGCTCACAGCTCACGCACCTTCTGACGACGGACGATCCAGATGAAGAACGGGGCGCCGATGATCGCGGTGATGATCCCCACCTGGATCTCCTCCGAGGATGGCGCGATCACGCGGCCGACGATGTCGCTCAGGAGCAGCAGTGCCGCGCCGGCGAGGGCCGAGAACGGCAGCAGCCACCGATGATCGGTGCCGATGAGCATCCGGCAGACGTGGGGGATGACCAGCCCGACGAAACCGATCGGGCCGGCGATCGCGGTCGCCGCCCCCGCGAGGACCACTGCGCCGAGAGCCGAGAGCATCCGCGTGCGGAACACGTGCTCTCCCAGCCCTTTCGCCATGTCGTCGCCGAGGGCGAGGGAGTTCATTCCCCGGGAGCAGAGGAAGCAGATGAGCGCGCCCAGCGCGAGCACGGGCGCGGTGACCGCGATGCGCGGCCACTCCGCTCCGCCGACGCCGCCGATCTGCCAGGACTGGAAGGTCTGCAGCAGGTCGACGCGCGGGAGCATGATCGCGCTGATCAGCGATGCGAGCGCCGCCGAGGTCGCCGCCCCGGCGAGCGCGAGCTTGAGCGGCGTCGCGCCGCCGCGGCCGAGGGATCCGACCGCGTAGACGAACACCGCGGCGACCGCGGCACCGACGATCGCGAACGCCATCTGGCCGTAGGGGTTCGCGAGGCCGAAGAAGGCGATGCCGACGACGACCGCGAGCGAGGCGCCGTTGGAGACGCCGAGGATGCCGGGGTCGGCGATCGGGTTGCGGGTGACCGCCTGCATCGTCGCACCCGAGAGCGCCAGGGCGGCGCCGACCAGGAGCGCGAGGACCGTGCGCGGGATGCGCTTGATGATCGCTGCCTGCGAGATGGTGTCGTCGTGCCCGCTGAAGGCCGCGACGATGTCGTCGAAGCTGACGGATCGCACACCGAACGACACCGAGAGGATGCTCAGCGCCACGAGGACCGCCACGCCGATGAGCAGCCAGACGGTGCGCACCAGCACCGGACGCCGCAGGTCGGCGGCGCCCGGTGCTGCGCTGTTCGGCGCGAGGGTGGTGGAGGTCACGGCTTCGTCATCCCGCTGATGCGGAGCGGTCGATCAGTTGCCGGCGAGCGGTTCTGCCAGCACGGCGAGGTAGTCCGCGAGGCCCCACGGGATCGACAGCGGGGACGGGTTCGCGGATGCCGCCAGCGGCGTGGCATCGCCCAGCACGGCGATGCGGCCCTCGGCGATGGCCGGGATCTTCGACAGCAGCGGGTCGGCCTGCAGCAGCGCGACGATCGACTCGTCGCCGTAGGTCACGAAGACGTCGACGTCGGCGAACTTCTCCGCCTCCTCCGAGCTGACCGTGAGGTAGAACTCCTTGCTGTCGGCGTTCTCCTCGACGATGGCCGGCATCGGAAGGCCGATGTCGTGCAGGAAGCCGGGGCGCGTGTCGATCTTCGTGTAGTACCCGATCTGGCTGAGGTCGGCCGGATCGATGTAGGCGAAGAGGAGCTTCTTGTCCTTCAGCACGCTGTTCGCCTCGAGCGCGGCGGCGGACTGCTCGCGGAGGTCTTCGATCAGCGCCTCCCCCTCGTCGGCGAGGCCGAGAGCGGTGGCATCCAGGGTGATCATGTCTTCGACCGAGGTGCCCCAGGCGACCTCGGGGTAGGCGACGACCGGAGCGATCTTGGACAGCTGGTCGTACTCCTCCTCGGTGAGGCCGGAGTACGCCGCGAGGATCACGTCGGGACGGGTGTCGGCGATCGCCTCGTAGTCGAGGCCGTCGTCGTTGTTGAAGAGCACGGGCGTCTCGGCGTCCAGCTCCTCGAGCTTCTCCTCGACCCACGGCAGCACGCCGTTGTCGTCGTCGTCACCCCAGGTGGCGGCGGCCATGCCGACCGGCACGATGCCCAGGGCGAGGGGCACCTCGTGGTTCGCCCACGCGATCGTCGCGACGCGCTCGGGCTTCTTCTCGATGGTGGTCTCGCCGTAGACGTGCTCCACCGTGACGGGGAACGCATCGTCGGATGCCGGGTTGCCGCCGGCGGAGGCGGTCGACTCGGGGGCGTTGGACGAGCACGCGACGAGGCCGACGGCGAGCGCGGCCGCGGCGCCGATGGCGAGGAGACGGGAGGTGCGCACAGGCGTTCCCTTCGGGTTCGGGATGAGGGGGGGGTCGGCGCGGGATCCGCGTCGAGGCTTTGGTAAGCCTGGCCTAATCTAACAGAAAGTTAGGCAAGCCTCAGTCCCGGTGACGCGGGGACTCCGGCAGGCGCCCCGGTCGCCCCGGGCAGCGAACAGAGGCGGAGCGAACGCTCCGCCTCTGTTCTGTGCAGGGGTCCGAGGGAGGACCTCGGTCCGTGAGGGACGGAGCGAAAGCACCCTCTGCACCCGAAACACCGACCACGAGGATCGATGTGCGGTCGTGGTCGAGCCGCTGCTTCGGAGCCGACACCGACCGCGGGGCGAATGTACCAAGCAGTGGTTCACACTCGACGACCTCGACTGCGAACACCGCTCCCCTACGCTCAGCGGACGAACGACTCCCCCAGCAGTCGTCCCTCCCAGCGAAGGTCATAGGTGATCTGATGAAGAAGTCGACCAAGGGCGCAATCGCCGCAGCCGCAGCAGCCGTGCTGCTCCTCGGCGGAGGCACGTCCCTCGCGTACTGGACAGCGACCGGCACCATCGACGGCGGCACCATCACCGCCGGCGAGCTGAAGCTCACGGCGGACACATGTGCCGACACCTGGACCTATGCCCCGGGCACGGCCGGTGCCGGGACGCCCGTCACGCGGTGGGTTCCCGGCGACGTCGTCACCAAATCGTGCACCTTCACGGTCGAAGCGACCGGCGACAACCTCGCCGCGACGATCTCGGCTCCGGCGACAGTCGCACTGGGCGGCACGGCGCCGGCCAGCGCTACGGCGACCGTCGCGGCCGCGTACACGATCGGCGGCACGGCCATCGCCGATGGCGGCACGGTGACCGACGCCAACGACGGCCAGCAGCTCGTCGCGACGTTCCGGGTGACGTTCCCGTATGGGACCGACGAGGCGGGAGCGCCGGTCGTGAACGGCAACGCCACGCAGAACTGGGCCGCCGAACTCAACGATCTGACCGTCACGTTGACGCAGGCCAACCCGAACTGAGCAGACCGCGTGTGATGCGTGCAGTCCTGACCTTCAGCGGGAGGACCGTCGCGTGGGTCGTGATCCTGGGCGCCTCAGCTGTCGTCCTGGCGGCCGTGCTCATCCCCCGGGTCGCGGGAGCCACGCCCTACACGATCCTCACCTCCTCGATGTCCCCGGCGTATCCGCCGGGGACGCTCGTCGTAGTCAGGCCGGCCGCGGTCGACGAGCTGAAGGTGGGCGACGTCGTCACGGTGCAGCTCGAATCCGGGGAAGAGACCGTCGTCACTCACCGCATCTCCGCGATCTCCTACGCGCTCGACGGCGACGTGGAATTCGAGACGAAGGGCGACGCGAACACGGCTCCGGATCGTGAGCTGCGGCTGCCCGTGCAGATCCGCGGCATGCTGTGGTACTCCCTCCCCTATCTCGGCTTCCTCGCGAACGCCCTCACGGGCACCGACCGGCAGTGGATCGTCACCGTCATCGCGATCGGACTTCTCGGCTACGCGGCAGCGATGTTCGTGAGCGCGTGGCGGTCCCGACGTGGGCGGCAGCGCCTCGAATCCGCCGGACCTGCCGCGCCGGACGCTGACGAGGGGAAGAGGTGACGGAACCATGCGCAACGGGATCGTGATCACCCTCGCCTCGGCGATGCTGGCCGCCGCCGTCCTCCTGGTCGCGCACCCGACCGGCGCCGTCGCGGCAGACGGCATCTCGCTGAGCCGAGACGGGGAATCCTGGACCGCCGAGCTTCCGGCCCCGCTTTTCAGCGATCAGGTGCGCTGGGTTCCCGGCGACAGCCGCACCGAGGACGTCCTCGTCCGCAATGATTCCGGTGACGCGGCGCGCATGCACATCGACCTTGTGAGCGGTGCCGACGACGAGCTGCTGCGCCTGGGTGATCTCGAGATCGCCACCCGCATCGACGGCGGAGAATGGACCAGCGCGAACGGCCCGGGAGTGCAGGAGCTGTCCGACGCGGGGATCGATGCCGGAGGTGTGCGCACGGTCGAGGTGCGCGTCTCGCTGCCCTGGTCATCCCCGAACCTCACGCAGGAGATGTCGCTCGATTTCGATCTTCGGGTCACCCTCGTCGGATCGGACACCCCCGACGAGAGCATCCTCTCCGCGACGGGCGGGAAACCCGATCCCCCGCTGATCGGCAGCGCCCTCGTGGCGATCACCGGCGGAGCTCTCCTGCTCGCATCACGCCGGCGTCGCTCGGCGATCATCCAGGAGCAGGGGCATGAGTGACCGGCACGATGGCGGGCAGCCGTCGATCTCGATGCGGATTCGCGTGTGGCTCAGTCTCGGGATCGCGCTCGGCCTCGGGTCCGTCGGCACGATGGCGCTGTGGTCGACGACGGCGAGCGCGCGTCCCGGCACTCTGACCGCCGGGCTGCTCGACATCACCGTGAACGACTTTCTGTCCGGCGCGGCTGACCGGAACGGCACGCGCACCGAGGTCGGGTGGACCATGAGCGACATGCTGCCGGGTGAGCAACAGGCGGTGAGTCTCAAGGTGGGCAACAACGGGCAGGGCAACCTCCCCGTCGATTTCCGGCTCGCCGCCTACGCCGCGGGGACGCTCGGCCCGGCGATCCGCGTCACGGTCTACGACGGCGGCACGCCGACGAACACGGCCCCGGCGGCGAACGTCTACCGCACCGCCTCGTGCGTCGGCGGCACGCTGGTGGGCACGATGAATCAGCCGCTCGGGGCGAGCGCGGCGACTGCGACTCTGCTCGACGCGAGCAAGCAGACCTTGGCGGTGTCGCAGACGCACACATACTGCCTGCTCGTCGGCCTCGACGACAGCGCGGCGACGCGGAACAACGCCGCGCTGCGGGATGCCAAGGCGACCCTGTTCTTCCTGGTCAACGGGACGCAAGTCGGAGTCGCGCCATGACCGCTCTGCGCGCCGTCCTCCGATCCGCCGTGCTCACCGCCGGCGCGGCGCTCGGCGTGGTCTGCGCGCTGTGGACGCTCACGATGCTCGCCACGGGCGCCACCCCGTTGGTCGTGCTCAGCGGTTCCATGTCGCCTGCTCTGCGTGCCGGGGATGTCGCCTTCGCGGTCACCGTGCCGGCAGAGGACATCGCCATCGGCGATATCGTCACCGTCACCTCCGGCACCGGCATCCGCATCACGCACCGGGTCGTCGATGCGGAGACGGATGCCGGCACGAGCACCCTGCGCCTGAAGGGCGACGCGAACAGCGCCGCAGACGACGAGACCTACACCGCGTCGTCGGCGCTGAAGGTGGTGTGGCACCTGCCCGGCATCGGGTGGATCCTTCACGCCGCGGCCTCCCCCGTCGGCGTCGCGGGCGGGCTCGCTCTGCTGGCCGGGTGCCTGATCCTGGGGCGGAGCGCGCTGCGCACGCCCCGGGTTCGCAGCGATGCCGACGATGCGGCCAGGAGCGCGGCCGACCGGCGGCGCCGTCGCCCTCGCCGGTTCGGGGTGCTGCTGCTCGTTGCGCTCGTGACGGTGGGATCCGCCTCCGCGCCCCGCACGACCGTGGCGTACTACACCGACATCCCAACGGTGCGGTCCCCGGCGGACGCGTACGACGCGAGCCCCTGGTTCACCTGTCACGAGGCGATGACCTCCGCGCCGCTCGCCCCGCTGTTCTACTACCGCTTCAATGATCCGGCCGGCTCCACGACCGCCGCGGACTCCTCGGGGAATAATCGGACGGCCACGATGGCTGGGACGACGGGCACGACGTACAAGTTCGACCAGGCGCAACCGTGCGGGCGGGACACGGACACGGCTGCAGCGTTCACTGGTGCGGGCGCGTGGGCCATGACGCCGGAGGTACTCGCGGTCGGTGGACCGAACGGGGCCTCGTGGAACACCTTCACGGTGTCGATGTGGTTCCGCGGAGACACGGCGCCGGCGACCGGACCGATCGGGTTGCTGATGATGAACCAGTGGCCGAACGGCGGCGGATCGCATGATCGCCTCATCTACGTCGACGCGACGGGCAGACTGCGTTTCGGTGTGTACAACGGCAACGGGGTCAACACCCTCGTCACTCCGGCGGCCGGCGCGCCGGGCTACGTGGACTTCCGGTTGCCCCGCTGGCACATGGTCACGGTCTCACTCTCATCCGCGGGGATGAAGATGTACGTCGACGGCGCTTGGATATCGGCGACGACGACCGAACAGGGCCGCGTCGCGGCGACGGTCACGACGGCGGCCCAGTACGCGAGCGCCTACTGGTTCATCGGAGCCACGATCGCACCGGGCTGGCCGGGCGGGCTGGGAGGAAACGGGGCCTACTGGAAGGGTTCCATCAGCAAGGCCGGCATCTGGACGAGGGCGCTCACGGATCAGCAGATCCTCGACCTCTACCGTTCCGGGCTCCCCCTGCGGAACTGATCCGGACGGGCGCGATCCCGACTCTGCCGCGCCGTGCCTGCACACACCGCCGCGTGAGATGTGTGAACGGGCCCTTGCTAGCGTCGTTGTACTGGCTTGTCAGGGGACTCGGCAGGCCAGATCGCGATGTCGCGAGGGGGACCGGCGCTGGGGCGCAGTGTGTGGGGCCACTGGGGGGTTGCCCCACACACACGGTTCGAGTTCGCGCACCCGGTAGGCTCACTCCACTGGATCACACTGCGGGAGAGAGCATCGACGATGTCCGCCAGGAACCCTGAGCCGCCGGACGACACCGGCTCCGGATCGACCGCGTTCGCGTCGACCCTCCGCAATGCCCCCCTGTCGCGGGGGATCCCCTTGCGCCGACTCCAGCAGCGCCTCCGTGATCGCGGCTACGAAGTCAGCGTCTCCACGATCTCCATGTGGCAGTCCGGTGCCCGGCGTCCGGAACGCGACACGTCACTCGATGTCATCCGGGAGCTCGAGGCCATCCTGCTCCTCGATGACGGACAGCTCGCCGACACCCTGGGGCCGTCTCGACGGGTCGGGCCGGATCGGCACGAGAGCTTCGCGTCCCTTCAGGAACTCGAAGCGAACCCCTTCACGGAGGAGCCTGCCGCCGAACTGTTCGAGCGCTCCGGCTCGGTCGGCGTCCACGTCGACGCCGAGAGCAAGGTCCGCCGTGTGGTCAACCGCACGCTCTGGCAGGCACGCCGCGACGGAGCCCGGGACGCCGTGATCTTCTTCGGGCTGAACCCGTCGGAGCCCGTCCCTCCCGACGTCCGCGGACTGCTCGGCTGCGATCTGGTCGACGTCAGCGCGGATCTCGACCAGGATCTCGTGCGAGCGACCCTCCGGCTGCATTCGCCTCTGAAGCAGGGGGAGCTGGCCATCACGGAGCGAGAGTCGACCGGTCACGTACCCACGGAGCCGGAGTACGAGTTCACGCTGGTCGCGCCGCGTCGGCAGGCGGAGGTGCTGCTGCACGTGCACTTCGACCCCGCGCATCTCCCTCATCGCTGCCGAGTCCTCGTCGAGTCCGCCAGCGGCACGACCACGCATGCGGTGATGTTGAACGGGGACTGCGCGACGCATGCCGAGTTCAACTTCGGTCCCGGTCAGGTCACCATGGAATGGGAGTGGTGAACGGCCCCTGACAGACGAAAAACCGGCCGGCCCCCGAAGGGACCGGCCGGCTCAGGAAGTCAGCGCGCGCTCAGAGAGCGCGGATGTTCGCCGCCTGCATGCCCTTGGGGCCACGCTCAGCGTCGAATTCGACCTTCTGGTTCTCGCGGAGCTCCTTGAAACCGGAGCCGGCGATAGCCGAGTAGTGGGCGAAAAGGTCGTCCGAGCCGTCATCGGGAGCGATGAAGCCGAAGCCCTTTTCCGCGTTGAACCATTTCACAGTGCCAGTGGCCATGTGTTTCTACTTTCTATTTGACTTAGCCGTTTGCACGGCCTACGCGGAATCGGAACATCCGACACGCGCGCTTGCTCACGGTACCACGGCTGGCTGACGTGCAGCAGAGAACGTCGGATTCTGCTGTGCAAGAGCCGCCTCGGTGCGAGTGCCGACACCGAGCTTGCGCAGCACGGCCGACACGTGGACGCTCACCGTCTTCACGCTGATGAACAGCCGCTCGCCGATCTGACGGTTGCTCAGTCCCTCGGCGATCAGCTCGAGCACCTGTCGTTCCCTGGCGGTGAGCAGGTCGGCGTCCGTCGCAGCCGGAGAGGTACTGAGCCCCGCCGCGTCGGCGAAGGCCGCGACGGACCGCTGCAGCTGCGCGTGCCCGAGGCGCTCGGCGATGTCGGCGGCCTCGGCAAGCACCGAGGCGGCCGCGGTGCGGTCCCCGTCGCGTACGCGGAGGCGTGCCAGCTCGAGCCGCGCGGCGGCACGGAAGGTCACCGGCACGTCGTCGCCGTCGGCGAGCGCGACCGCGGCGACGAGCCCGTCTCGCGTGGGCTCCAGGAATGCGTGCAGGATGTCGGACCAGGCCGTGGCGCGCAGCTCGGCCGTCTGGGCCGCCCACGCCGCACGGATCGTCTCGACCGCGCCCTCGACGTCTTCGCCGGCCGCGCGCAGCTCGGCGATGATCCATCCGGACTGCAGCAGGATCCGGCGTTGGTGGAGCAACGTCGGCCCCTCGTCGGCCAGCATCGCGAGGACCACGTCGAGAGCTCCCCGCAGATCGCCGGCGCTCTCGGCCACCGAGACCTGCATCACGATGACGTCGTACCAGATCTGCCGTTCGACGGTCCCTGTCTCGCGGAACGACGGCAGCGATTCGAGGAGCAGCTCGGCGGCCTCCTCGTGTCGTCCGCGCCAGGAGAGCACCCGGACACGCGTCATCGTGGTGTACATCCGGAACACGCGCAGCGTACTCTGAGCGAGCTCACGGGTGAGCATCTCCTCTACCCGCTCGATCTCGCCGAGCTCCAGCAGCGGCACCGCCATGTTCTGGGTCATCACCGACCCGGACGTGCGTTCGACGCCGTAGGTGCGCGAGCGGGCCAGCCCCTCTTCGGCCAGCTCCACGGCCTCGCGGTAGCGGCCGAGCAGCGTGAGCAGGTCGGAGTAGTTCACCCGGTATTTCAGCTCGGCGGTCGATCCACGGCCGAGAGTCCTCGCGAACTCGTACTCCCGGAACCCCTCCTCGACGCGACCCTGGTGCGACAGCGATGCGCCACGGACGTTCGCGGCGATCGACGCCTCGTCGTCTGAGCCCGCGCGGCGGGCGATCTCACCGGCCTCGACGCCGAGCCGGAAGCTCAGATCGAGGTGACCGGCGATCATATGCCGGCTCGCGAGCGTGTTCAGGATCGTCGCGCGAAGGCGGTCGTCATCGGCACGATCGCCGAGCACGGCCAGCGACTCCTGCAGCAGCGGGATGGAACCGGGGCGCCCCAGGTTCATCATGTAATACGCCTTGTCGCGCAGCAGGCGCGCGTGCAGGCGCTGGTCGACGGTCATCGGGTCGAGCTCGCCGAGCGCCAGATTGACGACCGCGAGCGCACGCTCGCCATCGCCCGCGTTACGGAGGATCGAGCCGAGCATCAGCAGGAGGTCGAGGCGCTCGATGCCCGCGGCATCCGGAGCATCCGGCACCTGCGGCCACAGCTCCAGGACCAGTTCCCCGAAGCGGGCGGCGCTCGCGAAGGCATAGCGAGCCTTCGCGTGGCGCATCGCGTGCGCGGCGGCGATGAGAGCGCGACGGTCGTCCTGCGCGAGCTGCCAGTGATACGCGAGCGCCGCGGCGTCGCCGCTGTCGGTGTCCGCGCACTCGTCCTCGAGCGTCTCGGCGTAGGCGCGGTGCAGCCTGGCCCGCTCGCCGGGGAGCAGATCGTCGTGCACCGCCTCGCGCAGCAGGGCGTGCCGGAAACGGTAGTCATCGTCGACGACGACGAGGATGCCGCTGCGGGTCGCCTCGCGCATCGCCTCGTCGAGTCGCTGCTCCGGCAGCTCCACGAGACGGACGACGAGCGGATGCGACAGCGGACGCTCCGCTCCCGACACGACCTGCACGACATGGCGCGCGTCGTCGCCGAGCCGGTCGAAGCGCGCCAGCAGCAGGTCGCGGAGGCTGTCCGGAAGCGGGCCCTTCGAGCATCCGGCGATCTCCTCGATGAAGAACGGGACGCCTTCCGCACGCTCCTGCATGCGCTCGAGGGCGGTCTCGCTGATGGCATGCCCGGTGATCTGCTCGGCGAGCAGCCGCGCGGCGTCTTCATCGAGCCGTGTCAGGGCGAGGCGCTCCAGAAGACGCGATCGCGTGGCCTCGCCGATGAAGCGGCTGACCGCATCGCCGCGGCGCACGTCGTCGGTGCGGCAGGTCACCAGCAGCAGGATGCGGCCCCGGCTGAGGGCACGCAGGAGGAAGGAGAGGATCGCGAGCGTGGACTCGTCGGCCCAGTGCAGGTCTTCCACGACGAGCACTTGGGGAGCGGCTTCCGATGCCGCCTCGATGAGCGAGGCGATCGCGTCTCGGAGACGCTCCGGACTCGTGCGCTCGCGATCTGTCGGACCGGTCGCGAGCTCGGGGAGCAGCATGCCGAGGGCTTCGGCGCCGACGCCGACCGACTCGCGGACGCGCTCGACCCCCATGCGGGTCAGGATCGACCGGAGGATGCCGGTGAGCGGGCCGTACGGCGTGCGCGATGCGCCCAGATCGAGGCACCAGCCGACGTGCACGTCGGCGGTGCGCGCGATCTCGGCACCGAACTCGCGGAGCAGCCGCGACTTGCCGATTCCGGCCTCTCCCTCGACCAGGAGGGCGGCGGGGACGCCGTCGCGCGCGACGTCGAACAGACGGCGCACCTCGGCCAGGTCGGCGTCGCGGCCGACCATCGCGACGCTCGGAGCAGACGAGGGCATGGGAACATCGTCCCACTCCCCAGGGACATCCGGGGTCGCCTCTGCTTCCGGCAGAGACCGTGGGGTTCCGCTCGCGGCGAGGTCGGCCGGGAACGTCATCGGGCTGTCGCGGTCGCCGGCTCGCATCCGACTCGGACGCAGTCGTCGACGGTGCTCGCCTTCGGGGCGCGCACGTTCCCCGTCCGCGCGCTCGGCGTGGCCGGCACGGCCGAGCGCAACGCGGCATCCGTTCGCCCGCCGACGATCCGGCGCAGCATCCGACGCATCGCTCCCGCCGGACGCGCCACGATCTGATCGGCGTGCTCCTGAAGGAAGCGACGCCGCTCGGCGGCGCGCACGACCTGCTCCTGCTCGAAGGTGGTGACCTGGTGGCTGAGATACGGGTGCTCGAACATGATTTCTCCTCGGCGGTTCGCTGTATCCCTACACTCCGCTCTGAGGTGCACCGGGCGGATCGGGCGGATGCCCTATCTTTCGGATGCCGATGCCTAGATGCGCACAGAAAGGGGCCCGGATGCAGCGGGAAGCTGCATCCGGGCCCCGAGCCCGCCGAGGCGGTCAGGCCTCCACGTCGCCACGCCAGGCACCGGTCTCGGCGCCTCGGCTCTCGATGAACTCCTTGAAGTTCTTCAGGTCCTTCTTGACCGCGTGCGAGCCAGCTCCGACGAGGGAGCCGAGCTTCTCGAGAAGCCCCTCGGGCTCCCAGTCGATCTGCACCGTGACACGCGTGGACGTCTCGGTGAGCTTGTGGAACGTCACGGCTCCGGCGTGCTCCGTCTCGCCCCCGGTGCTCGTCCACGCGACGCGCTCGTCGGGGTGCTGCTCGGTGATCTCCGCGTCGAACTCGCGCTCGATGCCGCCGACCTTGACCTTCCAGTGGGTGTGGGTGTCGCCGGTCTGCGTGATCGACTCGACCTCGTCGAGGAACTTCGGGAAGCTCTCGAACTGGGTCCACTGGTTGTAGGCGACGTTGACGGGAACGTCGACGTCGATGGTCTCGATGATCTGCACCATGTGATGCTCCTCACTGCTCGTCGTTCGTGTCCCTCCATTCAGCAGGCAGCGACGAGGAAGGGCGACGGGGTTGACAGCGGTGGGCGCGGAACTCGCTCACCGGGCCGGTGAGCGATCACGCCGCCAGTCGCCCCACCGCTCTCGCGCGGATGAGCACCGCGGTGCCGTCGGAGTAGGCGACGGGGAGCTCCTCGACCGCCACCACCTCGATCGTGTTGGGGTCGGCACCGGCGAGCCGGGCCCGGTCGGTCGCCTCGGCCGCGGCATCCGCTCGGGACGCACGACGGTCCGAAGGATCGGCGCGGTAGATCTTCTCGATCTGGCCCGCGACCTCGCCGAGCGCGGCTCCGACGGCGTTCGCTGCGCCGAAGTGGTCCGGGCGGATCAGCGAGGAGACCCCGTCGAGCTCGGCCGGAGCGATGATCCCTCCGCCACCGACGAGGATCACCGGGACCGGCGCCGCGTTCGGCTTCATCCGGTCGATCGAGTCCTCGAGGATCGCGCGCATCGCGGTCCATGCCGCCGCACCCCGCTCGGGGTCGACGGTCGGCGCCGCCAGCCCGGCGATCTCCGCACCCCCGAAAGCGAGGGCGATGTCGGTGGCCGTGAGGGTCGCACCGCCGAACGCGAGGCTCTCCTGCGGCAGACGGTAGCCGACGCTGTCGGGCCCGACGGTCACCCCGTCGCCGGATGGACGGATGATCGTGCCGCCGCCGAGACCGACCGAGAGCACGTCGGGCATCCGGAAGTTCGTGCGGATGCCGCCGATCTCCACGGCGTGCGCGGACTGCCGCGGGAAACCGTCGACGAGCACGCCGATGTCGGTCGTCGTGCCGCCGATGTCGACGACGAGGGCGTCGGTCGCCCCGGAGAGATGCGCCGCCCCGCGGATGGAGTTCGTCGGACCGCAGCCGATCGTCAGCACCGGGAACTCCAGCGCGTACTCCAGCTGCATGAGCGTGCCGTCGTTCTGACCGAAGTACGGGGTCGCCGGGATACCCCGAGCACGAAGCGCGGCGACGAAACCACCGGCCATCTGCGTCAACGTCTGCATCAGGGCCGCGTTGAGGACGGTCGCGTTCTCACGCTCCAGCAGCCCGAGCGAGCCGATGCGCGCCGAGCGCGACACCGGGACACCCAGCTCGTCCGCGACGATCGCGGCGACGCGCTCCTCCTGGCTCTCGTCGATGGGCGAGAACACCCCGACGACCGCCACGGCGTCGACCTCGCCGCGCATGCGATCGCACGCGTCGCGCACGGACTGCTCGTCGATCGGAGCCAGCAGGCGGCCGTCGATCTCGAATCCGCCGGGCAGCAGGAACGCATGGTCGCCGATCGCGCGCCGCAGGTCGTCGGGCCAGCCCTCGAGCGGCGGAACCGCCGTCGTCGCCGGAGCCCCGAGTCGCAGGATGCCGACGCGCCCCAGCCCGCGGCGCTCGACGATGGCGTTGGTGCAGTGCGTGGTGCCGAGCATCGCGTGCGACACGAGAGCAGGGTCGACACCGGATGCCGCGAGCACGGCGTCGATCGCATCGGCGACCCCGTCTCCGGTGTCGTGCGTCGTGGGCCGTTTCACGGAGGCCACGACGGCGAGACGGTCGTCGAGGATCACGGCATCCGTGTTCGTTCCCCCGACATCGATCCCGATACGGTAACCAGCCATCAGGCGGCCTTCCCCTCAGTGGTCCGCGCGCTGTCCGGAAGCGCACGGCGCTCGCGCGGGATGTCTTCTACGGGGACCCAGTCGACGTCGTACCCGAAGTGCGCGGGCCCCGCCGTGAGGAGTCCCATCGGCGTGCGCCACTTCTCATGACAGGGGATCGCGATCACCGCGACGCGCGCGCCGTAGCGGAGCGCCTCGGTCGTGATCGGCATCCCGGTGGCGAGGTCGAGCACAGAGATGAGGTCGGGCGTCACCGCGGCGAGCGCTCCATCACGGCGGGCCAGCAGCATCTCGTTCTGGAAGTCGAGGCGGAACGCGCTCCCCCGGTCGGCTCCGACACCGTCGAGCTCGGCCGCCCCGCGGGTGAAGCCACCGTCGACCGCCCGCTGCAGGTCGGCGACCTTGCCCTCGAACAGGCGTACCGCGTCGAGGTCGGCGCACAGGGCGTCGATGCGCTCGTCATCGCGGAGCTCTCTGCCGGCAGCATCCCGTCCGCGCAGGATGCGCCCGATGCGCTTCGCCAGGGTGAGTGTGCCGGGGATCGCGCACTCGCGCACGACGTCGCCACCGTAGGCGTAGTCGATCATCGTCGCCCCGCCGCCCATCTCGACGGTCACCGCTCGGGCGATGCGCTCCGACCACGCGCCGTCGACGGGCCGGCTGACGACCTCGTTGCCGTGGTGGTCGACCATCACGGTGGCACCGGGACCGTATCCCGCGAGGTGGAAGGTCACCATCTGCGCCTCGGGGAAGGCTCGGCCCATGGCATCGCCGTCGACCACGGGGAGCCCCGCGAGGGCGGCCGTGGCGATCGGGATCATGGAATTGCCGCCGCCGACCTCGATCGGCATCACCGCCGTGGGGCGGCGACCGACCGCCCGCTCGATGGCGGCGAGAGCCGCGAGCAGCTCGGATTCGGCCTGGATGCGTTCGACGCTCACCGAGGGGGCGCCGATGCCGCCGATCGGGATGACGAAGTCGTCGTCGGTCAGGTCGTCGACCTCTCGCAGCGCGACCGGGCCGTGCAGGCGGATGAGGCGCTTCGCCATCAGCGAGCCGACGTGCGGATCCCCGCCGCCACCGGTACCCAGCACCGCGGCGCCGAGGGCGATCTCGTCGATGTCCGCCTCTGTCAGCTGCGCGCCGGTCATGCGCTCACTCCATCGTCGAGGCGGGCGGGGTCGTCGAGACGCGAGGGCTCCGCCGAGGCGGGAGCGGATGCCGCGGCATCCGGCTCCACCTTGCGACGCAGCGGCACCAGCGCGAGGTAGACGAGGAAGCCGACGATCAGACCGTCGAGTGCGGAGATCGTGGTGAGGGTGAACCAGCCGAAGCCCGGCCCGTCGGCGGGGTTCGTCGTTGCCACCGCCACGAGGATGCCGACCACCCAGGCCGCGATCGACCAGCCGTCGGCCGTGGGGACCGCGGCTCCGTGCGCCCAGCGCGGACCGCGACGGCCGGTGAAGAACGCCGCGAGGTAGACGCCGCCGTACGGGGCGATGACGATGCCGATCACGAGGATGAAGGGCACGAAGTAGTCGGCGGCGCCGATCACTCCGATGATGATGCCGATGACGCCGAGCACAGCGGTGACCATGCGGCGGTCGAACCGCTTGCTGATCGCGGCGAACGAGAGCCCGGCCGAGTAGAGGTTCGTGGTGTTGGTCGTCCACTGCGCGAGGATCAGCACGACCACGGCGACGCCGCCGAGACCGAGCGCGAAGAAGATGGCCATGAGCTCGGTGCCGTCCATGATCCGCGCCAACAGGATCGAGACGACGATGATGATCGAGTTGCCGAAGAAGAATCCGACGAAACCGGCGATCATCGCCTGCTTCGGCGTGCGGGCCCAGCGGGCCATGTCGGGTGCGAGCACCACGCCCAGGATGAAGATGCCCATGACCAGCGAGACGGCGCCGCCGAACGTGATCGTCTGCTCGACGGGAGCGTCGAGCCCGGACGCCCCGTTCACGGCGAACGCGACGATGACCCCGACCAGCAGGAGCAGGAGGAGCAGCGGCACGGCCAGGGCGCTCAGACGGTTGATGGCGCGGTAGCCCCAGAACGCGGTGAGCGCCATGAGGACGGCGCCGACGCCCGTGAAGATCTGCACCGGGACATCGATGCCGGTGAACTCGGCGAACGCGATCTGTGCGTTCGCGCCGAAGAATCCGGCCTGCACGGCGAACCAGCCGATCAGGCTGACGGAGATGGCGAGGGCGAGGATCGCGCCGCCGACCTTCCCGAAGACCGCCCTCGAGATCATGGCGCTGCTGAGCCCTGTCGACGCGCCGACGTAGGCGCACCCCATGGCGAGCAGCCCCAGCAGGAGCGAGCCCAGCACTGTGGCGGCGATCGCGGGCCAGAACGCCATGCCGGAGGCCAGTGCGACACCCAGGAAGGCGCCGGAGAGATCGATGCCTATCGCGATCCAGACGGTCGCGATCGACAGCCAGCTCTTGCGCTGGTCCAGGGGCACGACGCCGTGCTCGTAGTCGGTGGTGGTCATCATCTGCTCTTTCAGGAGTGGCCGTGCGGGGCCGTCCGCGGGATTCGGGTTCCCAAGATGCGGAGGGCCCCGCAGGGCGGGCTTGTTCAGCGGGAGAGGATCGTGGCGAGGTGACGCCAGGCCTGCTCGAAGCGCTCGCCGTACACTTCGGGTGCGTAGTGCGTGAGCTGCAGGAAGAGGCCGTCCATGAAGACGAAGACGAGCGCGATGAAACCATCGGCATCTCCGTCGATGAAGCTTCCGGAGGCGACGCCGTCGTCGTAGGTCTGGCGCACGGCGGCGGCGAGCTTCGATTCCGAGTCGAGGAAGATCTCACGCAGCTGCCGGCCGGCCGGGCCGTACTCCGTGACGGCGGCGCGCAGACTGAACTCGGCCAGGTCGGGGCGGTCACGGTAGTACGCCTCGATGCCGCCGAGCAGGTGTCGAAGGCGGGCGAGCGGCTCGAGTTCGCCGCTGCTGCGGGCCAGATCGTCGAAGAACGCCGTGTGCTCGACGGCGACCTCGGCGTACACCGCCTGGTACAGCGCCTCCTTGCTGGAGAAGTGCGCGTAGAGGGATGGCGTCTTGATGCCGACGGCCTCGGCGATCTCGCGCAGGCTCGTCTCGGCATAGCCCTGTCGCGCGAAGATCGTGCGGGCCTCGGCGAGGATCGTTGCTCGGGTCATGAGTGCCTAACGACTATTAGTTAGGCAGAGAGTATCCCCGGTTCTCGGTATCGCGCAAGACCCCTGCCGCGGCATCCGCACGACTACCGTGGACGACATGCGCATCCCCGCCGCCATCCGCGCCTCGCAGCGCTCCCCGCTGCTGCAGGTGGGGAAGTCGGCGGCGGCGACGATCGGCGCCTGGCTCATCGCGGGGTGGGTGTTCCCCGCCCAGCTGCCGGTCTTCGCCGCGATCGCCGCGCTGCTGGTCGTGCAGCCGAGCGTGAACCAGTCGCTGTCGAAGGCGCTCGAGCGCAGCATCGGCGTGATCGCCGGCGTGCTGATCGCCGTGGCGCTCGGGCTGCTGCTCGGGTCGTCGAGCTGGGTCGTGCTGCTCGCGATCGTGGTGGCGATGCTCGTCGCCTGGCTCCTCCGCACCTCTCCGGGCACCGGCAACCAGATCGCGATCTCGGCGATGCTCGTGCTCGCGCTCGGCTCGTCCAGTCCGGAGTATGCGTTCGCCCGCATCGTCGAGACGCTGATCGGCGTCGCGATCGGGCTCGTCGTGAACGCGCTCATCGTGCCGCCGGTGCTGGTCGCACCCGCGCGGCGCGACCTCGGCCTGCTCGGGAAGGAACTCGCCGCGAGTCTGGACCGCCTGGCCGACGCGCTTCCCGAGCCGCAGACTCCCGCGCGGCTGCAGGAACTGATGCTCGAGGTGCGGCTGCTGCGTCCGATGAAGAACGCCGCCGAGGCATCCATCGTCGCCGGGGAGGAGTCGCTCACCCTGAACCCGCGCCGCTCCACGCACCGGGCAGAGCTGCGCGAGATGAGGCAGCTCCTCGATCGGCTGTCGCCGATCGTGACGCAGACGATCGGCATGACGCGCGCGTACTTCGACCACTACGACGACTCCATCGGCGAGGAGCCCGTGGTCGCCGCCATCGCGGATCAGCTGCGCCGGGCAGGGCACGACGTGCGCCTGGCCGTGCAGATCGCCGACATCGCACCGGAGCCGGAAGCGCTCACCTCGGCGATCCCGGCCCTGACCGCACCGCTGGTGGTCCGCCCGCCGTCGTCGCAGCACTGGATCCTCATCGGCTCGCTCATGGAGGACCTGCGCCGCATCCACGGCGGGCTGCTCGACGAGGACTGACGTGGGAAGTGCCGACCCGCTCGCGCAGGAGGGGCCAGGCTTACTCTTGGTTCCATGCCCGACACGACACTCCCGGAAGCCCTCGGCGAGCTGGCCGCGCTCGAAGACCCCAAGATGCGCGCGGCGAACGAGAAGCGCGGCGACGACCACGGCATCAACCTCAGCAGGATGCGCGCGGTGGCGAAGAAGATCAAGACCGACCAGCCGCTCGCGCAGGAGCTGTGGGGGACCGGTGAGACCGCTGCCCGGCTGCTCGCCCTGCTGATCTGCCGGCCACGCGACTTCACCGCCGACGAGCTCGACGCGATGCTCCGCGAGACCCGCCCGCCGAAGGTCAACGACTGGTTCGTGAACTACGTCGCGAAGAAGACCCCGCTCGCCGAGGAGATGCGGCTGCGGTGGTTCGACGACGCCGATCCGACGGTCGCCGCGGCCGCCTGGTCGCTGACGACGGAGCGGGTCGTCAAGAGCCCCGACGGCCTCGACCTCCCCCACCTGCTCGACCTGATCGAACGCGACATGAAGGATGCGCCGTCGCGGCTGCAGTGGTCGATGAACGAGACGCTCGCCAACATCGGCATCCACCATCCGCCGCTCCGCGCTCGCGCCCTGGAGATCGGCGAGCGCCTGCAGGTGCTGGCCGACTACCCCACCCCGCCCGGGTGCACCTCGCCGTTCGCGCCCCTGTGGATCGGCGAGATCGTGCGGCGCCGCGAAGGCTGACCTAGCCTGAGGGCATGAGCACGCACATCGCCGCAGAGCCCGGCCAGATCGCCCCCGTCGTCCTGTTCCCCGGTGACCCGCTGCGGGCGAAGTGGATCGCGGAGACCTTCCTCGACGACGCCGAGCTGTACACCGAGACCCGCGGGATGCTGGGCTTCACCGGCACCTGGGAGGGACACCGCATCTCGGTGCAGGGCTCGGGCATGGGCCAGCCGTCGATGGCGATCTACGCGAACGAGCTGTTCGAGTCGTACGACGTGCAGACCGTGGTGCGCGTGGGTTCGTGCGGTGCGCTGACTGAGAAGCTGGCCGTGCGCGACATCATCATCGCGAACGGCGCCTGTACCGACTCCGGCATCAACCGCGTGCGCTTCCACGGATTGGACTACGCGCCCGTCGCCGATTTCTCGCTGCTGCGCGCGGCCGTCGAGGCGAGCGAGTCGGAGCCACCGGCATCCGCTGTCCACGTGGGCCTGCTGCTGTCGAGCGACCAGTTCTACAGCACACGTCCCGAGCTCAACGAGCCGTTCGTGCAGCACGGCGTACTGGGGGTCGAGATGGAGACGAGCGGCCTCTACACTCTCGCCGCGTACTACGGGCGGCGGGCGCTCAGCATCTGCACGGTCTCCGATCACATCGTGACCGGCGAGCAGACCACGGCACAGGAGCGCGAGCAGACCTTCGGCGACATGATCCGCATCGCGCTGAAGGCCGCGACCGCGGGCTGAGCGGGGGCGCGGCCGCGGGGTCGGCCTGGTGAGGCGTTCACAACTCAGCCATTTTTCTCTGGAAGCGGCCGTGATCACCCGTTCTCCGGCCGTTGCGCCCGATTCTGCCTGAGTTATGACCGGGTGCCCGGAAGGAAGCCCCTGCCGCGTTGACCGCGGCGCGCGGAATCAGGCGAACACGGCGCATCAGGCCGTTTCTCGACAGAACGGCCTGATTCCGCGTGATGGCCTGTTCCGGCACGGCGCGCGGCCGGCGCCCGGTAGGGGATGATCGAAGGATGCTCCTCGATGCGCTTCCCGACGGATCCGACCCGGATGCCGTCTACCTGGCGTTCGTCGAGTGGGCGGAGTCGACCGGCATCCGCCTCTACCCCGCCCAGGACGAGGCGGTCATCGAGATCGTCTCGGGCAACAACCTGATCCTGTCGACGCCGACCGGCACCGGGAAGTC
The DNA here is from genome assembly GCF_040267695.1 of Microbacterium sp. A8/3-1. NCBI lineage: Bacteria > Bacillati > Actinomycetota > Actinomycetes > Micrococcales > Microbacteriaceae > Microbacterium > Microbacterium sp. A8/3-1. The sequence continues at coordinate 2,602,440 of NZ_CP158357.1, forward strand.
GCTCGTCGCGGTCGGAGCGCACTTCGCCGCGCTGGTCGCCGGACGGCGGTCGTTCTACACCGCGCCGATCAAGGCCCTGGTGAGCGAGAAGTTCTTCGCCCTGGTCGACGTGTTCGGCGCACAGAACGTCGGCATGATCACCGGCGACTCCTCGGTGAACGCGGACGCACCGATCATCTGCTGCACCGCCGAGATCCTCGCGAACCTCGCGCTGCGCCAGGGCACCGACATGAACGTCGGCCAGGTCGTCATGGACGAGTTCCACTTCTACGCCGACCCGGAGCGCGGCTGGGCATGGCAGGTTCCGCTGCTCGACCTGCCGCAGGCGCAGTTCATCCTGATGTCGGCCACTCTCGGCGACGTGACCACGCTCGCCGCCGACCTCACTCGGCGCACTGGGCGCGAGACGGCATCCGTCACGGGTGTCGAGCGCCCGGTACCGCTGCACTTCTTCTACGAGACGACGCCGATCCACGAGACGATCGACGACCTGCTGAACACCGGCCAGGCGCCGATCTACGTCGTGCACTTCTCGCAGGCGGCCGCGATGGAGCGCGCGCAGGCGCTCTCGAGCACCAAGGTCGCGACGCGCGAGCAGCGCGATCAGATCGCCGACCTCATCGGCGAGTTCCGGTTCACCACGGCGTTCGGCAAGACGCTCTCCCGCTTCCTCCGTGCGGGCATCGGCGTGCACCACGCCGGCATGCTGCCGAAGTACCGGCGCCTCGTCGAGCAGCTCGCTCAGCGAGGACTGCTGCGCGTCATCTGCGGCACCGACACCCTCGGCGTCGGCATCAACGTGCCGATCCGCACCGTGCTGCTCACGGCGCTGACGAAGTTCGACGGCACGCGCATGCGGCAGCTGAACGCGCGGGAGTTCCACCAGATCGCCGGCCGAGCAGGGCGCGCGGGCTTCGACACCGCCGGCACGGTGGTCTCGCAGTCGCCCGAGCACGAGAGCGAGAACGCCGCGGCGGTCAAGAAGGCCGGCGACGACCCGAAGAAGAAGCGCAAGATCGTGCGCAAGAAGGCTCCGGACGGCTTCGTGTCGTGGGGAGAGCCCTCGTTCCGCAAGCTCATCGACGCGGTGCCCGAGACGCTGACCTCGCACATGCAGATCACGAGCGCCATGATGCTCAACGTGATCGCCCGCGGCGGCGATGTGTTCGCCAATATGCGCTCACTGGTATACGACAACCATGAGCCGCGATCTCGCCAGCGCGAACTCGCGATCCGGGCGATCGGCATCTACCGCACGCTTCGGGAATCCGGGATCGTCGAGACCTTCGACGATGGGCCCCTGAGCTCGTCGAAGGGCATCCGGCTCACGGTCGACCTGCAGCCGAACTTCGCCCTCAACCAGCCGTTGTCGCCGTTCGCCCTCGCGGCGTTCGAGCTGCTCGACCCGGATGCTTCGACAGGCTCAGCGGCCCAGAACGGTGTGGGAACAGGGAACTATGCCCTCGACATGATCTCGATCGTGGAGGCGACGCTGGACGATCCGCGCGCCGTGCTGAGCCAGCAGGAGTTCCTGGCCCGCGGTGAGGCCGTCGCCGCGATGAAGTCCGAGGGGATCGAATACGACGAGCGGATGGAGCTGCTCGAGCAGGTCACGTATCCGAAGCCCCTCGACGAGCTCCTCACGGCCGCGTTCGAGACCTTCAGTGCGGCGCAGCCGTGGATCCGCGACTTCGAGCTGCACCCCAAGTCCGTGGTGCGCGACATGTACGAACGAGCCATGTCGTTCGGGGAATATGTCGCCTACTACAAGATCGCCCGTTCCGAGGGCGTCGTGCTCCGTTACCTCTCCGACGCCTACCGCGCCGCCTCGCAGACCATCCCCGAAGAGCTGAAGGACGAGGATCTCCGCGACCTCATCGAGTGGCTCGGCGAGCTCGTGCGGCAGGTCGACTCGAGCCTGCTCGACGAGTGGGAGGAGCTGCGCGCCGGTATCGACAACGGCCGCTTCGACGATGGGTCCCTGAGCCTGTCGAAGGGCGACGAGCCGATCGTTCCGCCCGCGCCCAAGCGCCTCACGAGCAACGTGCGCGCCTTCCGCATCCTGGTGCGCAACGAGCTGTTCCGGCGCGTGCAGCTGGCCGCTCGCGAAGACGTGGATGCCCTCGCCGAACTCGACCCGGCGTTCGGCGCCGACGCGTGGTCCGCCGCGCTCGACGGCTACTTCGACGACCACGACGAGATCCTCACCGGGGCGGACGCGCGCAGCTCGAAGCTCCTGATCCTCGAGCAGGGCAGCGCACAGTGGACTGCGCGTCAGATCCTCGACGACCCTGCCGGCGATCACGACTGGGGCATCTCCGCGACCGTCGACCTCGCGGCATCCGATGAAGCCGGCGAAGCGGTGCTCACCGTGACCGGGGTCGATCGGCTCTAGATGGTCCGTCGGGTCACCGGCCGATCGATGCGCGACACCACGTGCAGCGGCGGATCGATCGGGTTGTCCGGCTCCATCTCCCCCTCGCCCACCCGGCGGAATCCCGCCTTCTCGAGCGCGCGCCAGGAGCCGACGTTGCCCGCGACCACGGGAACGATGATCGCGGGCGCATCGGGGTAGGAGAACCAGGTCTCGGCGACGACGGCGCGGATGAGAGCCGTGCCGAGGCCGCGCCCGGTGTTCCCGAGATCCGCGATCAGATAGTCGATCGTCACCGCTTCCTCGGGGACGTCGACGATCGCCGAGAGCTCCTCGAAGTCCTCGGCGTAGTCCGCGATGCGCGAGCGCTGCACCAGCGCCCCCGGCACACCGTCGAACGACACGAGCAGATCCTCCCCCGCCTCCTCGCCGCGCGTGCCCGGACCGAAATCGCGCGCCACACCTTCCGGCGAGAAGTCGTGGTGCCAGTACCGGTGCACGTGCGGCCGCGACAGCCAGTCCGCAAGCAGCCCGAAGTCGCTCTCGACGACGGGACGCCAGGTGATGTGCAGGCCGGCCATGCCTTCTAGGATCCCACTCCCGCGAACCCGTAGGTCGAGTTCACCGCCCCGGGCACGCGGGCGCCCGCGACCAGCCGCCCCACGAGGTCGGTGTACTCGACGCCCGCCGCCGCGAACATCCCGGGCACCTGAGATGCCGCGGTCAGTCCTGGCATGGTGTTGACCTCGTTGAGCACCGGGCCGTCGTCGGTGAGGAAGAAGTCCATCCGTGCGACGCCCGCGCAGCCGAGCGCGTCGAACACGGCGATGGCCGCGCGCTGGAGAGCCGATGTCTCCGCGGCGTCGAGCTGTGCAGGAACGGTGAACCGCGCACTCCCGTCGTACTTCGTCGCGGTGTCGAAGAGCCCGGATGCATGGATCTCCAGCGGCGGTGCCGCCCAGCGGATGCCGCCCGCCTCACGGAGCACGGCGACGTCGATCTCCCGCGCCCGCACGACCTCCTCCACAAGGATGCGTCGATCGAACCGTGCCGCGGTGCGCAGTGCGTCGAGCAGCTCCGCTTCTTCCGTGACGAGGCTCACGCCGTAGCTCGAGCCGGCCGACACCGGCTTGACGACCACCTCGGACTCGAACTCCGCGTCGCCGATGTCCTCGACCGAGATGACCCTGCCGCGAGCGGTGCGGATGCCGACGGCATCCGCCACCAGTTTCGTCGCCCACTTGTCCATGCCGATCGCTCCCGCGTGCAGGTCCGATCCCACGATCCGCGCGCCGACGAGCGCCGCCAGCGCGGCGAGGGCACCGTCCTCACCGAGCGATCCATGCACGGCAGGGAATATGACGTCGGCCTCGGCGATCAGCGGCAGCGCGAGACCGAGCGACTCGATCGGCGACGCGCAGGAAGGAAGGCCGTCCGCCCGCCAGATCCCCTCGCGGTCGATGGTCAGCGTGCTCACGGTGTGGCCGCTGAGCCGCAGTGCCGCGGCGACCGCGGCTGCCGACGCCAGCGACACCTCGTGCTCGGCGTTCTGCCCTCCCCCGATGACCAGCACGCGCGGCATCATGCGATGCTCCGCTGCACCCGCGCGCCGATGCCGGTCACGATCGTGTGCGGGATGGTGCCCGCCCACCGCGCCCACTCCTGCACCGACGGCACCGCGCCACCCTCCGGACCGAACACGGTCGCCGTCGTGCCGCGCGGGAAGAGCGCATCCCCCGTGTCGACGACGATCTGGTCCATCGACACCCTCCCGACCAGCGGATGCCGCGCCCCGCCGATCTCGACGGACGCGCCCTCGCCGAGCTCCCGGGGGATGCCGTCGGCGTAGCCCACACCGATGACGCTGAGGCACGTCGGCCGTGTCGTCAGGTGCGTCCCGCCGTACCCGATGGGCGTGCCGGCGGGCACGGACGAGCTGTGCACGACCGACGCCGTGAAGCGCGATGCACCCGTCAACGCGATCGACTCCGAGGGATCGATGCCCACGAGTCCCGCGCCGATGCGAACGAGGTCGAAGTGCGTCGCCGGATCGGTCAGCGCGCCCGCGGTCGCGGCCAGGTGCACGAGCAGGGGCCCGAACCCCGCCCTCAGCACCGCATCACGCGCCTGCCGCATCCGCAGCACCGCCGCCTCGTTCGCGCGGGGGTCGCCCTCATCGGCGCACGGCAGATGCCCCATCACCCCCACGACCTCGACGCGCCCCCTCCCCTGCCTCGCGACCCGCAGCAGCTCGGGCCAGTCGTCGAGCGGGCATCCTTCTCGCGACATGCCGGTGTCCAGGTGCAGGTGCACCCGCAGCGGGGAGTCCGCGTCCACGACCAGTCGGCGCAGCTCCTCGACCGATCCGACCGCGATGTCGACGCCGTGCGCCGCCGCCTCGACCGCGTCCACCCCCGCAGGGTTCAGCCACGACAGGATCGGCGCCGTGAGACCGGCCTCCCGCAGCGCCACGGCCTCCGCGACATCGGTGACCCCGAGCCACTCCGCGCCGGCGCCCACCGCCGCCCGCGCCACGGCGACCGCGCCGTGTCCGTAGCCGTCGGCTTTCACCACGGCCATGATGCGGGCGTCGGTTCCGACCCGCACGCGGCGCACGTTCTCCGCAACGGCGGCGGGCAAGGTGCGGAGCAGGGGCGCGGGGAGCAGCGAGAGCGCGGTGCGCTCCGCGGCGAGCAGGGCGGTCATGGCTGCATCCTCGGGTCTTCGGTGGGGTCGGAGTACATCTCGGGACACCCCTCGGTGACGGCATCCGGTCGCAGCTCGTAGTGCCAGGGCTCATTGGCGTAGGTCTGGCACAGCCCGTAGTCCGCACCGAACTGGGCGAGCCAGTCGAGGGTGGGGAGCGGGCCCATGTCGACGGCATCACCGGACACGTGGGCCGACGTCTGCGGCGTGGCGACCCAGCGCGCCGCCTCGGCCTCCGAGCCGTACTGGACGATCGCATCCTGCATCATCCGCTCCTGCAGCGCCGCCGACCGCCACCCGCTGTTCACCCGGAACTCGAGTCCGTCGGCCGCGGCGTCGTTCGCGGCACGCTGCAGCGCGTCGAGCAGGGCCGGGTCGAGGTTGGCGATCGCGACTCCGGCGGTGTCGAACACGGTGGGCTCGTTGCCGTCGCGGATCACGCCGTCGGCATCGCTCGGAGCGACGACCGAGCCGGTGACGTCCTGCGGAGGGGGCCCGGCGGTCTCGCCCGTCGCGTTCTCCTGCGAGGAGACCGAGGCGGATGCCGCGACCAGCGACTGCTGCACGGCGAATGCGAGGATCAGGACCGCGGCGAGCGCGATCGCCGCGACGAGGAGTCGGCGGCGGCGGATACGGCGGCGGGGGTGGCTGGTGCTGCTGTTCATGTCTCCAGTGAAGAAGGGCGGCTGTTGCCCGGTCGTATGCGCTTTTCCATACGCTCCCGATATGTCCGGGTGCGTAGGATCGCAGCCATGCGTGTGCTGATCGTCGAGGACGAGCCCTACCTCGCCGAGGCGGTCCGAGATGGGCTGCGCCTGGAGGCGATCGCCGCAGACATCGCCGGCGACGGCGACACGGCTCTCGAGCTGCTGAGCATCAACGCCTACGACATCGCCGTCCTCGACCGCGATGTGCCAGGACCCTCCGGTGACGACATCGCCCGGTGGATCGTGGCCTCGGGCAGCGGCATCCCGATCCTCATGCTGACGGCCGCTGACCGGCTCGACGACAAGGCGTCGGGGTTCGAGATCGGCGCCGACGACTACCTGACCAAGCCGTTCGAGCTGCGGGAACTGGTGCTGCGTCTGCGCGCTCTCGACCGCCGCCGGCAGCGCGCGCGGCCGCCGGTGCTCGAGGTCGCGGGTCTCCGCCTCGATCCGTTCCGCCGCGAGGTGTACCGCGACGAACGCTACGTCGCCCTCACCCGCAAGCAGTTCGCGGTGCTCGAGGTGCTCGTCGACGCCGGGGGCGGAGTGGTGAGCGCCGAGGAACTGCTCGAGCGCGCGTGGGATGAGAACGCGGACCCGTTCACGAACGCCGTGCGCATCACGGTGTCGTCGCTGCGGAAGCGGCTCGGGGAGCCCTGGCTGATCCTCACCGTGCCCGGCGTCGGGTACCGCATCGGGACGGATGCCGATGCCTAGGCGGGCCGGGATGAGCGCCCGACTCAAGCTCACGCTGAGCTACGCCGGGATCGTCGTCTTCTCCGGCATCCTGCTTCTCGCCGCCGTCGGCCTCTTCCTGCTCCGCTACGTGCCGGACGCGCAGATCGTGGCCGACATCTTCGTTCCCAACCGCTCGGATCTGCTCCGCGCCTTCGTGCCCGTCGCGGGTGCCGTGATGGTCGTGCTGATCGCCTTGGGACTCGGGGGCGGCTGGCTTCTCGCGGGACGGATGCTGGCGCCGCTCGACCGGATCAGCGACGCGGCGAAGCTCGCGACGCAGGGTTCGCTGTCGCATCGCGTCGCGCTCGAGGGTCCGCGCGACGAGTTCCGCGACCTCGCCGACGTCTTCGACTCGATGCTCGAGCAGCTCGAGGCGCAGGTCGCCGAGCAGCAGCGCTTCGCGGCGAACGCCTCGCACGAGCTGCGCACCCCGCTGGCGATCTCGCAGACGATGCTGGAGGTCGCCCGCACCGACCCCGACCGCGATGTCGACGCGCTGATCTCCCGCCTGCAGGAGGTCAACGCCCGCGCGATCGAGCTCACCGAGGCACTGCTCCTGCTCAGCCGTGCCGAGCGCCGGTCCTTCACCCGCGAAGTCGTCGATCTGTCGCTCCTGGCCGAGGAGGCCGTCGAGGCGCTCCTGCCTCTCGCGGACCGACGCGGTGTCGCCGTCGAGGTGGGCGGTGCCGCCGCTCCGGTGCTGGGGTCGTCCGCACTTCTGCAGCAGCTGGTCACGAACCTCGTGCTGAATGCGATCGTGCACAACCTGCCGGCCGGAGGTGCGGTGGCGGTGCGCACGCACGCGACGCCGCACGCCGTGGCGCTGGTGGTCGAGAACACCGGCGAGGTGCTGCCCGCCTATCGCGTGGCGACGCTCACGGAGCCGTTCCAGCGGGGTGCCGAGCGCACGCGCGACGAGGACCACGCCGGGGTCGGGCTCGGACTCGCGATCGCGCAGCGAATCACCCAGGCTCACGGCGGTTCCCTCGTGCTCACTCCGCGGGCGGACGGCGGTCTGATCGTGACGGTGTGGCTGCCGCATCCGTACCCGTCGCCGCTGGGCTGACGGTTCCCCACCGATCGGGTAGGCCGCCGGGACAGTTGTCGGGCCGTTTCACGGATGCAGGTCCGGAATACCCTTTCCGGACCTGCATCCGTGATTTCGACCGACAGGTGTGCCGGGCGGATGCCGGCACGAGTGGATGCCGGGGCCGGGCCGATGCCGGGGCGGGAACGCGAGTTCCCGTCCCGGCATCCGTTTCACCCCTGAGTTCTGCGGCCATCCCGAACTTCTGCGGCCCGATCCCCCGAATCCGGCCGTGGAAGGTGCAGATGGCCGCAGAAGTTGTGGCCCTGAAGTCCCGCCTCAGGCGACCTGCGAGCCCCGCAGCGCGGCGACCTCGCGGCCGTACGTGACCGCGTCGGTCTCGGCGGCCTCCTTGAGCTCCTGCGCGGTGTCGGCGAACGCGTCGAGTGCCGGGTTCACGCCCACGAGCGTGAAGGGACGCTGCACGACGCGCAGGTCGAGGCCCCAGACGTCTGCCAGCACGCGGCGCAGCCATCCGGTCGAGTGGTCCCAGCCGTCCTTGGGGGTGCCGGGGGCGTAGTTTCCGCCGAGCACCGTGACCAGGGTCGCCGGCTTGCCCCGGAGCGCAGTGCCCGTCGGGTCGATCCGCGGGTCCGTGTAGGCGAGGTCGAACCAGGTCTTGAAGTGCTGCGAGACGCCGTAGTTGTAGAGCGGCACGGCGAACAGCAGCGCGTCGGCGCCGATCAGCTCGTCGGCGAAACTCGTGGCGAGCGCGCGGGCCTCGTTCTGCGCCGGAGTGCGCTGTGCCGCGTCGACGAAGCCGCCGGTGACGGCATCCGCCCAGGCCGTCGCGGGCACCGGGTCGGCCGCGAGGTCGCGACGCGTGACGGTCGAGTCGGGGTGGGATGCCGTCCACTCGGCCTCGACGAGGTCGGCGAGTGCGCGGCTGGCGGACGACGCGGGAAGGATGCTGGCATCCAGGCGGAACAGGGACATGTCGAACCTCTCGTTTTCGTAGTCGCTAGGTTTTTCTTAGCAGCAGTGGTTAACGTAGCACGAGTAGGATGGGGGCATGCCCGAGATCGAGGAGGCGGTGCAACGGTGCGACGCCGCCGTCACACTGGCCTTCAGCGTGCTCGGCAAACGGTGGAACGGCATGATCGTGGCCTCGCTCGGCGCCGGTCCCTCGACCTTCGTCGCCCTGCGCCGCGCGGTCGCCGGAATCAGTGACACGGTCCTCTCCGACCGGCTGGCAGAGCTCGCCGAAGCCGGGCTCGTGGCCCGCACGGTCGACGCAGGACCCCCGGTCACCGTGTCGTACACGCTCACCGCGAGCGGACGGGGACTGCTCCCGATCCTCGATCAACTCGGCGAGTGGGCCTCGGCCAACCTCGAGCGCCGCGGAGTCTGAACCCTCGACGAGACCACACAGCCGCCGCGTCGGATCAGACGAGGGGCAGGATGATCTCCGTCACGGATGCCGTCGGCGCCGTGTCGGCCGGATCCGTGAGGTACTCCTCGAACACAGGATGATCGCGCGGTTCCTCCCCGGACGACGGCAGCCAGACTCCGTAGAGCCACCGGTAGGCGCGGTGCATCGACGAGTACGGCCCGACGTAGCGCAGCACCGCGTGCCGTCCGGCGGGGATCGTCCGTGCGTGCAGGGGCTCCGGCACCACGGCATCCGCGTGGATGACCACGCCCGCCGAGGAGCGGAGCGCACCGGCGGGAACGGCATCAGCATCGTCTTCGTAGATCGCGATCATCCGTCCGGCAGGACCCATCCGATCGCGGACGCGAGCGAACGCCCTGCCGATGTCGATGTAGGCGCCGCGGTGGTCGGACATCGCGAGCGTGGTCGCCGGCAGAACGCGGATCTCCACGGGGTGCGCCGACAGCGCCTCGTCGCTCTGCCGGCGGAACTGCACGTGCGCACCGCTCTCGCGGAACCTTCTCGGAGGCATTCCGTAGGCACGGGTCAGGGCACGGGTGAACGTCTCCGTCCCCGAGAACCCCGACCGGCGGGCGATGCGCGCAATCGGCAGATCCGTCTCCACGAGGAGTGCCGCCGCCCGCTCCAGGCGCAGTCGGTGCACGGTCTGCGCGGCGGTCTCCCCTCGCGCAGCGCGGTAGAGGCGGTGCCAATGGAAGGCGGAGAAGCGCGCGACCCCGGCGAGGATGTCGAGGTCGAGATCGTCGTCGAGATGGTCGTAGATGTACGCGGTCACGGCATCGAGCTGCTGCTGATACTGAGCGGCCTTCACGAAGCAGAGCGTAGTCCGAGCGAGATCTCGATGGTGCCGTCGGCAGCGTATCGCTCGAAGTCGGCGAGGTAGCTCAGGTCGAGACCGCTCCGGGACCAGATCTCCTGCCAGGCGGCGCCGACGAGATCGGGACGGCCGGGTTCGAGCGACACGATCTCGCGCGCGGATGCCGGCACGACCACAGCAGTGAGGTCGACCGGGATCGTCGCCGGATCATCCACGCGATACCCGATGACCAGCGTGTAGTCGCCGAGGTTGTCGATACCGGCGTGCTCATGCTCGGCGTAGACGGCATACAGGTCGCCGTCGGCGCGCAGTCGCCCCGCGACGTCAGCCCGCTGGAAGGCTTCCCAGTGCGGCGGGATGGTCGTCGCCGCCTCCCGGTTGCTGGTGCGCAGCGGCAGTCCGACGACGGTGAACTCTTCCTGTGTGGTTCGCATGGTTCCAGCCTGCCCACGACCGCTTGACGATTCTTGCGCTGTCGCGATGCGGCATCCGCCGTTTCCTCGACGGCGCCCCAGTCGGGTCACCAGGGGCTGGGCTCGTAGTCCTTCAGGAACACGCCGTGGATGTCTTCGCCCGCCTCGCCGCGCACGATCGGGTCGTACACGCGGGCCGCGCCGTCGACCAGGTCGAGCGGGGCGTGGAACCCCTCTTCGGCGAGCCGCACCTTCGTGTAGTGCGGGCGTTCGTCGGTGATCCAGCCGGTGTCCACGGCAGTCATCAGGATGCCGTCGGTCTCGAGCATCTCGCCGGCACTCGTGCGCGTGAGCATGTTCAGCGCGGCCTTCGCCATGTTCGTGTGCGGATGCCCCGGCCCCTTGTACCGGCGGGAGAACTGCCCCTCCATCGCTGACACGTTGACGACGTATTTGCGGTGGGAATCGGATGCCGCCATCGACGCGCGCAGGCGGCTGATCAGCAGGAACGGCGCCGTGGTGTTGGCGAGCTGCACCTCGAGCATCTCGAGCGGATCGACCTGATCGATCGACTGCACCCAGCTGTTGGTGCGGTTGACATCCGGGACCAGTCCGCCCGCGTCGATCGCCGTGCCGTCTGCGTGCTTCTCGAGCGAAGACGATCCGGGCGCCATGGCGAGACGTGCGAGGTCCTCTGCCGTGAGCGCCTGACCACCCTGCTCGGCGATCGTGCCGCCGAGCGCGGCGACCGACAGCAGCGGATGCGCGTCGACCGAGGCCTGCAGCGCCTGCGGGTGCGGGTCGGCGGTGTGCCCGAAAGTCTCCATCTCGGGCAGCGGACCGTCGGGCAGCGGCTGCAGCTCGGCATCCGCCAGCAGCGAGTACGAGCCCGGCGAACGCCGCACGGTCTGCGCCGCGTTGTTGATGAGGATGTCGAGAGGTCCCTGTGCGGCGACCGAGTCGGCGAGCCCGATCACCTGGGCGGGGTCGCGCAGGTCGATGCCGACCACGCGCAGCCGGTGCAGCCAGTCGGCCGAGTCGGGGAGGGCCGAGAACCGGCGCACCGCATCGCGCGGGAAGCGCGTCGTGATCGTGGTGTGCGCGCCGTCGCGGAGCAGCCGCAGCGCGATGTGCATGCCGATCTTGGCGCGGCCTCCGGTGAGCAGGGCGCGCTTGCCGGTGAGGTCGGTGCGGGCGTTGCGCTTGCCGTGGCTGAAGCGCGCGCAGTCGGGGCACAGCTGGTGGTAGAACGCGTCGACCACCGTGTACGGCTGCTTGCAGATGTAGCAGTTGCGGGGCTTCAGCAGCTCGCCCGCGATCGGGGCATCCACCACGCTCGTCGCGAGGTCGTGCCCACGCGTCTCGTCGTCGATGCGGTCGGGAGCGCCGGTCGCGGTGCGGGCGACGACGGCCTTGTCGGCCTCGGCGATCGCGTCGCGGATCTCCTTGCGGCGCACGCGCTTGACGGCCTTGAACATCGCCGCGGTGGCGTGGCGCACGGCGACGAAGTCCGGATGCTCGTTGTCGATCTCATGCAGCTGCGACAGCACCCGCAGGGTCGTGGCGAGATCGTCGGGGTCGACACCGGCACCGAACTCGGGGTTCTCGAGCCCTGTTCCCGGGTCTCCGAGCTCGTCGAAGGGTCCAGGCGCGTCGGTCATTGTGCTGATTTTACGCGACTGTCCTGGGGGTTCGGTGCGTCGCAGCGTGCTGCCGCAGGAGCGCGGTGAGCACGGTGCCGTTCGCGCCGGCCCAGCCCCCGAGTGTCGCCGGCACGATCGGGGGCACCCGGTGGAAGGTCGCCCGCTCGCGCACATACCGCTCGGCCAGCGTCACCAGGTGGTGCGGCGCCTGCGCGAGGCCCCCGCCGATCACGATCGCTCCGGGATCCACCAGCGCGCACAGCGTGAGCAGAGCCTCCGCTAGCGCCGAGGCTGCGCGCCGCACGATGGCCGTCGCGGTCCCGTCACCCGACGCGAAGGCTTCGAGTAGCGCCTCGGGTCCGCCCTTGCCACCGGCATCCGCCCACGCCGCGTGGAGGGCCGGCGCTCCGATGATGGTCTCGAGGCATCCGCGCCGTCCGCACGAGCAGTCCCGGCCGTTCGGGTCGATCGTGATGTGGCCGAGCTCGCCCGCCGAGCCGTGCGCACCGGAGACGACGCGTCCGTCGATCACGTGCGCCCCCGCGATGCCGGTGCCGAGCGCGAGGACGAACACGTCGTCGATGCCGGCGCCCGCGCCCCAGGAGGCTTCTGCCACCGCGGCGGCGTGCCCGTCGTTGATCACGTCGACCGGCACCCCGAGAGCATCCGCCAGCTGGCGTCCGAGCGGAGTCCCGTCGAGCGCGGGGATGTTGGCCGAGCGCACCACGACGCCGTTCTGCTCGTCGACGATGCCGGGGATCGAGAGAACGAGCCGCGTCAGCGTGCGGTCGCCCCGCACTCGTTCGACGATCTCGGCGAGTCCGTCCGCGGGCGACGAGGTGGGAGTCGCGTTCCGGCCGCGTGCGAGCGGGGTCGGAGGCCGCGCGGTCGACGAGTCCGAGCGAGCGAGAAGGTGCTTGACGCTGGACCCGCCGACGTCGATTCCGAGCACGACCGAGACGTCGCCGCCCGTCGCTGCATCCGAGTCCCTCGTCGTGTCCGACGCGAGCGCCGTCACGGAGCCATCACCCGGGCGGCCGCGCGGGCCTCCCGTCGCAGCGCCTGCTTGTCGGGGTCGGGGACCGGGACGGAGGCGAGCAGACGCCGGCTGTACGGATGCTGCGGCGCGAGGAGCACGTCGTCGGCGGAGCCGGTCTCGACGATCTCGCCCTTGAGCATCACGGCCACGCGGTCGGAGATCTGGTGCACCACGGCGAGGTCGTGGCTGATGAACAGGCAGGCGAAGTGCATCCGCTCCTGCAGCGAGCGCAGCACATCGAGCACGGCAGCCTGCACCGAGACGTCGAGCGCCGAGGTCGGCTCGTCGGCGATGATCAGCTCGGGTTCGAGGGCGATGGCCCGTGCCAGACCGATGCGCTGACGCTGCCCTCCGGAGAGCTCATGCGGGTACCGGGTGGCGTAGTTCGCCGGCAGCTCGACCGCCTCGAGCAGTTCGGCCACGCGCGCTCGGCGCTGCGCCGCGGTGGTCGGGAGCTTGCGACGCTGCACGAGCATCGGCTCGGAGATCGCCTCGCCGACCGTCATCCGCGGGTCGAGGCTGGACCCAGGGTCCTGGAAGATCGCACCGACGCGTCCGCGCAGCACGCGCTCGCGCCGGCGACCGACACCGCCGCGCCCGACCTTCTCGCCGAACAGGGTGATCGATCCGTCCGAGAGCGGCAGCAGGCCCAGGGCGGCACGACCGAGCGTGGACTTCCCGGAGCCGGACTCGCCGACCAGACCGAGGATCTCCCCCGGAGCGATCTGCAGGTCGACGCTGTCGAGCGCGAGGAATGAACGCCCGCCGCGGCGATAGGTCACGCTGGCGCCGGAGAGCTCGAGCACGGCGTCCGGTCGCACCTCCTCCTCCACGCGCTCGACGACGGTCGCGAGGTCCGGCAGCGAGGGCACGGCGCTGAGCAGCTTCTTCGTGTAGTCCTCGCGCGGAGCGGTGAGCACGCCGCGCGTGTCGCCGACCTCGACCATCGTGCCGCGCAGCATCACGGCCACGCGGTCGGCGATGTCGGCGACGACGCCCATGTTGTGGGTGACCAGCAGGAAGGCGGTTCCCGTATCGGCGGCGAGGCGTCGGATGAGGTCGAGGATCTCGGCCTGCACGGTCACGTCGAGCGCGGTCGTCGGCTCGTCGGCGATGATCAACTGCGGCTCGCAGGCGAGGGCGATCGCGATGACCACGCGCTGGCGCTGACCACCCGACAGCTCGTGCGGGTAGCTCTTCGCCCGACGTTCGGGTTCGGGGATGCCGACGCGCTGCAGCAGCGCGACCGCGCGCTTCCAGGCATCCGCCTTCGAGACGCCGCCGTGGTTGAGGATCGCCTCGGTGATCTGGTCGCCGATCCGCATGCTCGGGTTGAGCGCGGTCATCGGCTCCTGGAACACCATCGAGATCTCGGCGCCGCGCACCTTGTTCATCTCCGATTCCGGCAGCGCGAGCAGCTCGCGCCCGCCGAGCCGGATCGATCCCGTGACGGTCGCCGAACGCGGCAGGAGCCCCAGCACGGCCATCGCCGTCACGGACTTGCCCGAGCCGGACTCGCCGACCAGCGCCAGCACCTCGCCCGTGCGGACTTCGAGGTCGATGCCCTTGACGGCCTCGACCGGTCCGTCCTCGGTGCGGAACGTGACGGCGAGGTCGGTGATCGACAGCAGCGCGTCGCTCATGCGGCACGTCCCTTCACGTCGAAGAAGTCACGGAGTCCGTCGCCGATGCTGTTGAACGCGCAGACCGTGAGGACGATGCAGAATCCGGCCGGGAAGATGAGCCACCAGGCTCCGGCGTACGTGTAGGTGATGCCGCTGGTGAGCATGGCGCCCCAGTCGGTCGCCGGCTTCTGCAGCCCCATCCCGAGGAAGGAGATGTAGGCGACGAGCAGGATCGCGTCCGCCACCTGGAACGTGGCGTTCACCACGATCGTGCCGACGGTGTTCGGCACGATGTGCTTGAGCACGGCCCGCGAGTGGGTGCCGCCCATGGCGCGGAGCGCGAGCACGTATTCGCGCGACTTCAGCGAGATCGACTCGGCGCGCACGAGACGGGCGGGCACGAGCCAGGAGACGAGGCCGATCACGCAGATCATCAGCGGCACGCTGGGCCGCAGGATCGCCGAGAGGATCAGCAGCAGGAAGGTCGCCGGGATCGCGATGCCCGCGTCGACGACGCGCATCATCACCGTGTCGACGACACCGCCGACGTAGCCGGCGATGGCTCCCCACAGAGTGCCGATGACGGTGGCCAGGATGCCGGCGGCCAGACCGATGAGGATCGAGATCTGCCCACCCATCATGAGCCGGCCGAGCACGTCGTAGCCGACGTCGTCGGTGCCGAGCGGGTGGCCCGGGCTGCCCGGCGGGAGCATCGTGCTGCGCAGGTCGGTGTGGATCTGATCCGTCGGGTGGATCAGCGGCCCGACGAAGCAGAACAGGAGGAAGAGCGCGATCGTGACGATTCCGAACACGGCGAGCTTGTTCTGCAGGAATCGGCGCATGCCGCGCTGACGCGGGGTCAGCGTGCGGGTCAGGATGGTCGTCGTGCTCACGAGAGCTCCTCACGGGTGCGCGGGTCGAGCAGCGCCTGGATGATGTCGGCGAGCAGCGAGCCGATGACGGTCGCGAGCGCGATGACCAGGATGCAGCCGAGCAGGACGGGGTAGTCGGAGGTCTGCGCCGATGTCCAGAACAGCAGCCCCATGCCGGGGTAGTTGAAGAGCGACTCGACGACGATCATGCCGCCGAACATGACCGGCAGGTAGTAGCCGAGCATCGCGATGACCGGGGTGAGCGAGTTGCGCACGACGTGGCGGGTGATCACGACCGAGACCGACGTGCCCTTCGCCCTGGCGGTGCGGACGTAGTCCTCGGAGAGGTTGTCGATGGTCGCGGAGCGCATGTACCGCGAGAACGTGGCGATGATGCCGGCCGCCGCGGTCAGCACGGGGAGGACGAGGCCGGCGGGGTTGGCCAGCACGTCGCCGACGGTCTCGCCCTGCGGCGCCTGGGCTGGGACGAGCCGCAGCCACTGCGCGAACACGATCACGAGGATGAGCCCGAGGAAGAACGAGGGCGTGGAGTAGACGATGAAGTTCCACGTCGTCAGGATGTAGTCGGCGGCCTTGCCGCGGCGCACCGCCTGGAAGATGCCCATCGGGATCGCGATCGCGAGGGCGATCAGCATCGAGATGAGGGCGAGGATCAGCGTCTTCGGGAGACGCTGGCCGATGGCATCCGCCACCGGGCGATTCAGCTTGAACGAATCGCCGAGGTCTCCCTGGAGCAGCTGGCCCAGGAAGTTGAAGTACTGCTGCCACAGAGGCAGATCGAAGCCGTTCTCACGGTTGAAGGCTTCGATCTGCTCCTGCGAAGCCTGCATGCCGAGGATGCCGGCAGCCGGGCCGTTCGGCATGGCGAGGTGGAGCAGCGCGAACACGATCAGCGTCACGATGAGGATGACGATGCCGCCCTGGCCGACCCGCCTCAGCAGGTACCACCAGAACCGGCCGCCGCCGGGCCTCTCCTTCTTCTGCGCGCTCTGCGCTGCTTCCACCACACTCATGTCATCTACCTCTTGTCACTCGATCCGGGACGGATCACTTGGTCCAGGACCAGCGCTGCGGAAGGAACGACGCGCCCGGGTCCTGGTGGGCGATGTCGAGTCCGTCGCGCACGACCGAGACCTGGTACACCGGGTTCGGCATCCACATGACGGGCAGGTCGGTGGCGAGGAACTCCGAGTACTTCTTGGCGATCTCCGGGTCGGTCGAGAAGGCCATGGCCTGCACGAGCTCCTCGGCCTCGGGGTTGTCGTACTGTCCGGCGTTCCACTTGGTGTCCTTCGCGAAGACGCGCTCACCCGTGGCATACGGCGGGAAGTACCAGCTGCCCGCAGTGCCGAAGAAGACGAGCTCCCACGTGCACGCGCTGCCGGTCTTGCACTCCTGCGCCTGCGTGAGGACGGTGTCCAGCGGCTTGGAGTCGATCGTCATCTTGACGCCGATCTTGCCGAGCGACGACTGGATCTCCGCCATCATGTTGTCGGTCTCCTGCGAGCCGTTCTGCGTGGTGACGACGATCTCCGCCTTCTCACCCGCGGCGATGCCCTCGCCGCACTGGCCGGCATCCGTTCCGGCGTCGACGCACGAGAGGTTCCCGTCGGAGTCCTTCTCCCAGCCGTTGTCGGTGAAGAGCTTCTCCGCGGCCTTCAGGTCGAAGGGGTACGGGTTGTTCTTCTGGACGTCGGAGAGGCCGTTCGAGTCGGCCGTCTGCGGGATCGGCCCGTAGTCGGGGGTCGCGGCGCCGTGCCAGACGACCTCGGAGATGGTCTCCTGGTCGATGGCGTGCTGCAGCGCCTGACGCACGTAGAGCTGCTTGTAGAACGCGCCCTTCTCCGGGTTGGCGAAGTTGTAGGGCATGTACGTGATCGACCAGCCGGCCCACGGCTCGATGCTGTATCCGAGGTCGGTGAACTGCTTCTCGTTCGTCAGCTGCGAGCTGGTGACGTAGCCGTAGTCGACCTCGCCGGAGCGCACGACGTTCATCTCGGCATCCGCCGACGTGAACGGCAGGAACTTGACGTTCGGGATGCTCGGCTTGTCCTCACCGGTGTACTTCTTGTTCTCGGTGAGCTCCACCAGACCCGAGTCCGACCAGCTCTTCACCGTGTACGGACCGGCGACGGTCTTCCACAGGTCGTTGGTCGCGTAGGTCTTCATGTCCTCGGCCTCGGAGTAGAGGTAATCGAGCACCTGCGTCGCGCCTGCGGCGTCGCGGTCGAGGTCGCCGACCTCGCCGTCGGCACTGGTCTTGTCCCAGACGTGCTGCGGCATCGGGTAGATCAGGCTGAGCTGATTGCCGAGCAGGAACTCCTCGTTGTAGACCTTGTCCATCGTCAGCGAGAACGTCTTGTCGCCGATGGTGGTGAACGCGGTCACGTTGTCGGGCATCAGGCCGGCCGAGTAGCCACCGGTCTTCTCGCCGTTGAAGCGGACCAGGTTGTACCAGAACTCGACATCGCGAGACGTGACGGGCTCGCCGTCCGACCAGTCGAGGTCGTTGAGCGTGATCGTGATCGTCTTCTGGTCCTCGGAGAACTCGTAGGACTTCGCAGCGGAGGCCGCCTCGTCCCAGCCCATCTCGCCGTCCACGCCGTTGTATTCGAACAGGCGCGGCCACATGGTCGCCTTGATCGCGCTGTTGTGCGTCGCCATCTTGTCGGGCGTCGAGATCGGCAGGATCCAGTTGGGCCCGGTGCCGACCTGCAGCGCGAAGCTCACGGTGTCCTTCTCGGCGGCGGATTCGTTCCCGCCCGATCCGGCTCCGCACGCCGTGAGGGCGAGCGTCGCGACGGCGAGTGCGCCCAGCGGGGCGAGCATCCGGCGACGCAGCGTCTGAGTACGCAATGTAACCTCCTTGTTCCGATGCCGCACTGAAGGACGAGTTCGTCCGGTGTGCGACGCACTTTGAATCATGCCCGAAGCAAGTATCCCGAAATAGCCGGTTGCGTTACGGTTATGTAACTTACTTGCTTCGATTATGGATAAACGCGGCGTCGGGCGCTCAGCGGACGATCTCTGCGGCCAGGTCGGGGTCCGCGGCGAAGACATCGAACGGATGCATCGGACGCAGGATGCGGTGATGTCCCAGACGGTCGAGGTCCTGGTCCACCCCGCCGGGGGTCAGGGCCAGGGTCCAGCCGCGCATGGCGGCGAAGAGCTCGGGCTCGAGATAGCCGATCTTGGTGACCACGATCTGCGCGGATGCCGGATCGAGTCCGATCGCGGTGAAATCGGTGATCGCGTGGTACGCCTTGCGGAACTCCGTGACGATGATGTGCAGGCCGCCGCGGCGCAGGACCGCGACTCCCCCGGCATCCACATCGCCTTCGTGCAGGCTGTGCAGCACCGCATCGACTCGCACCGGGCCGTGCGGGCCGTCGTCGACACGAGCACCGACCTCGACCGAGACCTCGTCCCCGATCGCATGCCTGCGGAGGATGTCGAGCGCACCCTTGTCGAACACCGAGGCGCACAGGGTGACCGGCGCATCTTCGGAGGTGAGCTCCGGCTTCTGCAGCAGCTGCGCGAGCGTCCACGTGACGTCGCCCGTGCCACCGGCCCCGGGGTTGTCACCCGAGTCGCTGATGAAGTACGGGGTGTCGGTCGCCGCGAGCCCCGCCGCGACGCCCTCATCGAGGGTTCCGGGAGGGCCCACGAACTCGAAGTCGTCGCGCACATCCCAGAACGCCCGACCCAGCTCTTCGGCCGCCGCGGCGGTGGCGGCTTCATCGGTGCCGGTGACGACCACCGTCGCATGGCAGCGGGGTTCGTCGGCCCATGCGTACCCGATCCAGATCGCCGCATCCGTCACACCGGGTCGCGCCTCGATCTCGGGGATGCGGGCGTAGAGGCTCTTCGCCGGCTCGACCCTCGTGCTGGTCTTCTCGCCCGGCAGCAGGATCGGAACCCGCACCCAGGCACGATGCGGCGTGGTGCCGCTCTCGAGCGCCTCGACCAGGTTGCGGATCGCGCGGTCGCGCGTCTCCCAGGTGTCCTCGTGCGGGGCGAGCCGATAGCAGGTGATGAGGTCGACGTTCTCGATCAGGGTGCGCGAGACGTTGCCGTGCAGGTCCATCGAGGCCGAGACGACGACGTCCGAGCCGATGACCTCGCGGATCGCGGTGATGAGGTCGCCTTCGGCGTCGTCCATGCCGACCACGCTCATGGCACCGTGGATGTCGAAGAACAGACCGTCCAGTGCGCCGCCCTCGGCGACGAGGACGGCGAGCCCTGCGCAGATCCGCTTCTTGATGCTCTCGTAGACCTCGGGCAGGACGGCGCCGCCGGGGATCGAGCGGGCGTAGTAGACCGGCAGCCATTCGGCGCGGTCGGTCAGTTCGCCGTTGCGGATCGCGTCGTAGCGACCCGTGAGCTCTGCCCCCTCCACACGCTGGAAGGCGCGTTCGCCCGCGCGGTGCGGCGAGAAGGTGCTGGACTCGATCGCCATGCCGGCGATGGCGATTCGGGGACGCGCAGAGGTTTCAGCCATGCCAAAAGCTTAGACGTCGGATCGAAGGAAACCGAGCTGGTTCCTTCGCCTGCAGCAGTACTTAGGCCGAAATCGTAGTTTCCTCGAATCGGAGCTCAGCGTCGATCCGCGCCGGATCCAGAATGCTCTCGAGCATCTCCCAGCCCACGCCACGCGCCCCGGCAAGGGCACCCGCCCGGCTCACGTCGATCTCCAGCGAGTCGGTCGACATGGGCAGGCACAGCGTGAACAGCGCCTGTCGCACGCCGGCCACGAAGGCATCGGCCGAGGCCAGCCGCCCGCCGAGCGCGAGGGTCTGCGGGTTGAAGAAGTTGATGATCGTGGCGAGCACCTCGCCGGTGCGGGCCCCGGCCTCGCGGAGCAGCGCCGTCGCCTTCGGATGCGCGTTCTGCGCGAGCGCCAGGACATCGTCGAGCGTCTCGACCGACGCCCCCGCCTCCTTGAGCGCGTCGACGATCGCCGCACCGCTGGCCACCACATCGAGGCACCCGATCCGCCCGCACGAGCAGATCACCGGAGGAGCGTTGTGCAGCGCGACGTGGCTGATGTCGCCCGCGACCCCGCGGAACCCCCGGTAGACGGCCCCGTCCAGGATGATGCCGCAGCCGATGCCGCTGCCCGCCTTGACGAACACGAGCTGCTCGGTGCCGCCACCGCGCTCGAGGAACTCGCCCACGGCCATCGCGTTGGCGTCGTTGTCGATCAGGTAGGACAGCGAGGTGACGGAGCCGAGGACCTCGCCCACATCGACGCCGTTCCATCCCGGCATCCGCATCGGTGCGAGCAATCGCGACGTCCTCGAGTCGACGGGCCCGGGCAGGCTCATCGCGATGCCCTCGATCTTCAGCCCGCCTGCTTCCTCGGCGAGGCGCTGGGCGCTCTCCCACACCTCGCTGACCACGCTCTCCACGCCGTCGAGGAGCGAGACCTGGTCGATGGTCGACGCGACGATCTCTCCGCGACGGTCGAGCAGCGCGATCGTCGCGTGCCGCTCGCCGAGGTCGACTCCGGCGACGATCGTGCCTCCGGCCTTGACCGCGAGAACCCGAGGCCGGCGGCCGCCGCGCGACTCGCCCTGCCCGGTCTCCTCGACGTAGCCGTGGGAGATGAGCTCCTCGATGCGCAGCGCGACGGTCGAGGCGGAGAGGCCGGTCAGACGGGCGAGATCCGCTCGCGATTGCGCCCTGCCGGCGCGCACGAGACGGAAGAGTTCTCCCGCGGAATGTGAGGTGTGTGCCGCCGGTGTCACGCTGTCCTCGACTCATCTTGTTTCGGTGGTCAAACAAAGATACTGCCCAGGTGGAGCAATGTCACCCCGCGTGACACCGGTGGACGCGCGACCTCCGGCGCTACGCGATCCCGCCGCCGTCGACCACGAGCGCCGAGCCCGTGACGTAGGACGAGTCGTCGCTCGCGAGCCAGACCACGGCCTGCGCGACCTCGCGCGGCTCGCCCATCCGACGCAGCGGACGGTCGGCGGCCTCGGCGAGGAACGCGTTCGTGTCCTGCGCCAGCTGACGGGCCTCTTCGCGCAGCATCCCGGTGTTCACGTCGCCCGGATTGACCGAGTTGACGCGGATGCCGGCCGGCCCATGGTCGATCGCCAGCGCACGGGTCATGTTCACCACGGCGCCCTTCGACGCGCAGTACGAGATGGCCTGGCCGCCGCCCTTGAGCCCCCAGCCGGATCCGGTGTTGATGATCGAGCCGCCGCCCGCGGCCTCCATGATCGGCACGATGTGCTTGCACATGAGGAAGATCGAGCGCACGTTCACGCCGAAGACGCGGTCCCACTCCTCGACGGTCGTCTCGACGGCGGTCGTGCGGCGGATGATGCCCGCATTGTTGAAGACGACGTCCACGCCGCCGAACTCGGCCACGGCGGTGGCGATGACCCGCTCGATGTCGGGCTCGCTGGAGACGTCGGCGGCGATCGCGACGGCCGTGCCGCCTGCCTCGCGGATCTCGGCCGCGACGGCCTCGGCGGCTTCGACGTTCAGGTCGACGACGGCGACCGCGGCGCCCTCCGCGGCGAGCGCGATCGACGTGGCGCGGCCGATGCCGCCGGCGCCGCCGGTGACGATGGCCTTCTTGTTCTCGAGTCGCATGGGGGTTCCTTTCGGGTTCTTTCAGACGGGGGTGAGTTCGGGGGCGGTCACGGCGTACAGGCTGCTCGTGCCGATGCCGGTGATGATGCGCACATGTCCGGCGAGCTGCACGTCGAGTTCGAGATCGCCGGTGTCGACCAGTAGGGGTCGACCGTGCAGGTCGATGAGCTTCTGTTCAGGGGCGACGACGAGAAGTGGATCGTCATCGAGGGCGCGGAGCACGGATGCCGAGAGCTGCTGGTTGCCGCGGCCGAGCAGGAAGCCCTGCCCGCCGATGATCGTGACGACGGCCTGCGCAGGCCCCTGGGCGATCTCGGCGAGGAGCTGCTGCTCACTCGCGGCGCGCACGACGACCGCGCCGTCGAGGATCACGTCGACGCCGAGCGGGCTGCCGTCGACACCGAGCTGCCGGGCGATCTCGGCCGTGGTGCCGCCGGGGCCGAGCAGGTACCGGATGCCGGGCCGCATCCGGGCGACTGCTCCGCGCGCGGCGGACGCGACGGCGGCGGCTTCGGATGCCGGTGTCGCGGCTTTCCGCGCCTGGGTGCGACCGGCGAGGTACGGCACCTGCAGCATCGCGTGGAGAGTGGGTTCGACCCGCGCCCGGCGCATTGCGGCCTCGTCGATGTCGAGCACTTCGCGGTCGTCGGTGGGCAGCCCGCCGCGCGTCACCCAGTCCGCGGCGAGCGCTCCTGCCGCCCGCGGACTGACCGCGAAGACAGGGGAGTACATCTTCACGCCGGCCGGGATGCCGAGGATCGCCGGCATCCGGGGCTCGGGCTCCCGGTCGGTCGGTTCGCAATTCAGCAAGGATTCGCCGAGGAGACCCCCGGATGACCCTGAAGGGGTCGAATCCGCCGGTTCTTGCTGAATTGTGAACGCGGCACCGGCCGCACCGAGCCCGGCCGCCGCATCCCGCAGCGTCCCGTCGCCGCCCACGACGAGCACGAGGTCTGCTCCGGCGGCAGCGACTGCCGCGACAGCACGGGAGGTGTCTGCGGCATCCGTCGGCCGCACCGCATCAGGCAGACCCGCGGAATCAGGCAGATTCGGCGGGAAACGGCCTGATTCCACGTGTTCGCCTGATTCGGCGCGCTCGCGAGACGCACGGGACGGCGCATACGCGACGCACGGCACGAGGCCCGCTGCGCGCACGGCATCCGCTCCCATCTCCCCGGCTGCGGTCACGACCACGAGACCCGGATGCTGCGCCGCCAGCACCGTCAACGCCAGGGCCGCCCGCTCCTGCACGCGCGAACGCGCGCCGCGCGAGACCGCGAGACGCTGCACGTCCGCGCCGTCGGAGCCGGCCAGGCCCGCAGGCCCGCCGACTCCGGCGACAGGGTTGACGACCAGTCCGATCACGAGGCGATGGACTCCTCGAGGACCGACGGCCCGACGGCGTCCGCCGGCACTTCGCCGAAATACTTCCGCCGGTACGCGCGCCAGGTGACGGCCCAGAGCGCCGGGTCGTCCAACGAGTCGTGATGCGTGTGGTGCACGGTCTGGTTGTGCGGGGCCGTGCGCACGAGCTCCGGATCCTCGCGTGCCTCCTTGGCCACCCGGGCGAGCGCCGTGACATACTCGTCGATCTCGGCCTTCGAGTAGCACTCGGTCGGCTCCAGCGTGAACGGCTGCGGCACCACGTAAGGGTGGTGGCTCGTCCAGTAGTGGAAGCCGTAGTCGGCCATGCGGATGCCGATCTCCTCCGACGTGATGCCGGTGTCCTCGAACAACTCCTGCCACGAGTACCGCACCTGCTCGATGCGGCGTCGTCCGGTCGCGTAGGGCGCCGAGGCGCCCGGGATCTCGAGCACGCGAGACAGCAGGTAGTTGTTGTTCAGCACGGCGATCTGCGACGCGGTCAGCAGGCCTTCCGCGCCGAGCGCCATGATCCACGCGTACGCGCGCACCACGTGCAGGATCACGCCATGCGCCGGCGCGACGTGCCCGATCGAGAGCTCACCGGGTTCGCGGACCACGAAGCGGCCGTCGACCTTCTCGACCCGCTGCCCCGGAAGGAAAGGAGCCAGCGCCGCGGAGACCGCGTTCGCCGCAGCGCCGGGGCCGCCGCTGCCGTGCGGGGCGGAGAAGGTCTTGTGCAGATTGAACTGGCAGACGTCGAAGCCGGCGTCGCGGGCGCGGGTGATGCCGAGGATGCCGGCGGCGTTGGCCTGGTCGTACGAGGCGAGAGCGCCCACCGCGTGCGCGGCGTCGACCCACTCCCGGATGGCCGGGTTGTAGATGCCGGTGTCCTCGGGGTTGGTCACCATGATCGCCGCGGTCCGCTCGGACAGCGCGGCCTTCAGCGCGTCGAGGTCGGGGTAGCCGTCGGCATCCGGGTAGATCGTGATGATCTTGTACCCGGCGACCTTGGCGGCGGCGGCGTTGGACGGGTGGCTGAAGATCGTCGTGATGACCTCGTCGCGCTGATCCCCCTCGCCGCGGGACTCGTGGTACGCCCGGATCATCGCGATGTTGGTCCAGATGCCGGCGGATCCGCCGGGGGAGGCGAGCGAGACGGCATCCATCCCCGAGATCTCCTGCATCATCTGCTCGAGCCGCCAGATGAGCTCCAGAGCGCCCTGGGTGTCGTCGGGGTTCTGCGCCGGATGCAGCGCCCGCAGCTGCGGCACCTCGATGAGCTGATCGTTGATCTTCGGCGAGTACTTGATGGTGCAGGTGCCCTGGCCGATGTCGACGTTGAGGTCGGAGCCGAGGTTCTCCTGCGACAGCCGCAGGTAGTGCTTGAGCACACGCATCTGCGCGATCTCGGTCAGCGCGGGCGGGGCGGCACGCCGCATCCCCTCGGGCAGGTCGGCGAGCACGTCGCCGACCGCGTCGCGCACGGTCGGCTCGACCGGGGTGATCGACACTCCGCGCTCGCCCGGCGTCGACAGCTCGAAGATGATCGGCTCGTTCCAGCTGGCCTGGTGGAAGCGGCGCGGGCCGGTGGTGGGGGCGATGGGAAGGCTCATGCGCCGTGCTCCTTGGAGTCATCGGAAACGAATGCGGAAGCGGCGTCGGCAAGACGGTCGATGTCGGCGGCCGAGGTGGCCTCCGTCACGCAGACCAGCAGCGTCCGCTCGTCGAGCACGACCCCGGGCTCGATGCCCTGGGCGCGCAGCGCGGTGACGACGTCGGCGGCACGCGCGACGGCGAACCTCACCGTGAACTCGCGCAGGTGCAGCGCGGTGTCGCCGAGCTCGACGCCGGGCACCGCGGCCAGCTTCTGCTGCGCATAGCGCGTGCGGGCCAGCAGCAGCTCGCCCAGCTCGGCCATGCCGGCGGGCCCCATCAGCGAGAGGTAGACGCCGGTGGCGATGCCCCACAGCGCGGCGGCGGTGCCGACCCATTCCTTGCCTTCTTCACGCTGCGCGAAGGAGGTGCGCTCGTAGGCGACGTCGCCGAAGCCGTACTCTCCCGGCACGTCGGTGGATTCCAGCCCGAACAGACGTGAGGGCATCTCCATCACGAAACGCTCGTCGTCGTGCACGGCGATGAAGCCGGCATGGGCGCCGCCGAACCACTGGTGCAGCCCGAGCGACTGGATGTCGCCCGTGACGATGTCGGCGCCCTGCATCGAGGGCGGGGTCAGCACCCCGTAACCGATCGGGTCAGTGCCGACCACGACGATCGCGCCGACCGCGTGCGCGGCCTCGGCGATCTCGGCGAGCCGGGTCTCGACGGCGCCGGTCGCGCTGGGCGTCTCGATCCAGACGGCGGCGACTCCGTCATCGAGCTGCTCGCGGAAGGCGTCGAGGTCGGCGGTGCCGTCGGCCGGCGCGACCTGTTCGATCGCGAGGCTCGTGCGGATGTAGTCGTGCACCTTCGAGAGCTTCTCCGGCAGGACGTCGCTCAGCGCCAGCACACGGCCGCGGCCGGTGAGGCGTCCGGCCATCGCGAGACCCGTGGCCGTCGCCTGGTACCCGTCGTAGGTCGGCACGTTCACGACATCCATCGCGAGCAGCTCGGCCATCAGCGACTGGTACTCGAACAGCGCCTGGAAGCGTCCGTGGTCCTCGTAGGGCTCGCCGGCGTAAGCAGTGAGGAACTCGCTGCGGCGGATCACCTCGTCGACGACGGCGGGCACGTAGTGGTTGTAGGTGCCGGCGCCGAGGAAGCTCAGACGCTCCTCGGTCGAGCGGTTCGTCGCGAGGATGCCGCGCACGTGACGCGCGAGATCCTGCTCGGCGACGAGTGGTGCGGGCAGGTCGAGCGCGCGCTGCAGACGCAGCGACTCCGGCACGTCGGCGTAGAACTCCTCGACGGATTCTGCGCCGACGGCGGCGAGCATCGCCGCACGCGATTCGGGTGCCGTGTTGGGGATGTACGGATGCACGAACGTCGTCATGCTTCCTCCTTCGGATCGTGGTCGTGCAGAGGCGGGGCCAGGGTGGCGAACGGAATGGCGTCGGACCGGGGCGATGCAAGGACCGCGACGCCGTAGCGGTCGAGATCCAGACGCCCGGAATGACGGATGCCGGTGAGCAGATCGGTGCCCGCACCGGCGATCTCGAACGAGACCGGAGCGCGCCCGTGGTTCAGGTAGAAGGTGAAGTCGGTGTCGTCGTCGGCGCGGGTGACGACTTCGACGTCGACGTCGGTGCGGTCGCGGGCGGGGAGTCCGGCCGTGAGCAGCACATCCCGGAAGATCGGCAGCATCCCCTCGGGCTCGACGATCGCGCTGAGGTACCAGGCGGAGCCGGTGCCGATCGCATGGCGCGTGACGGCGGGGAGGCCGTCGAGCTCGCCGCCGACATACGTCCCGCGCACTTCGACGTCGCCGTCGGCCTCGAGCCACTCGCTCCACTGCGGCACGGTGAGGCTCTCACCCGCGTAGTCGATGAGCGAGGTCAGTCCGTCGGCGATCGGCCACTGCTCGTCGACCTCGATGCCGAGCAGGTCGCGCAGCAGTCCGGGCGCTCCGCTTTCGTGCACCTTCTCGGTCGCGTCCACGACGCCCGAGAACGGCCCGACCACCAGGTGCCCGCCGCGGTCGACGAACGCACGGAGCGCATCGGCCTGCGGCTGCTCGACGATGTAGAGGTTCGGCACCACGACCACGTCGTAGGCGTCGAACGGACCCGTGGCGCGCACGGCATCCGTCGGCTGGCCCAGCGTGTACAGCGCCCGGTGCCAGGCGCGGGCCTGCTGCGCCCACTGCAGTCGCTGCGACGGCAGCGACTCGACGGCGCTGATGCCCCACCAGGAGTCCCAGTCGACGACCAGCGCCACGCGCGAGCGCACCCTGCTGCCGCGCACCGGCTCGAGCTTCTTCAGCTCGAGTCCGAGCGCCTTGGTCTCCTGGAAGCTGCGCGACCGCTCGCCCCGGTGGCCGAGCATCGACGAGTGGAACTTCTCCTGGCCGTACCGGGCCTGGCGCCACTGGAAGAACATCACGGCATCCGATCCGTGCGCGACGGCCTGCAGGCTCTCGACGCGGATCTTGCCCGGCGCCTTCGGCACGTTCACGTCGCGCCAGCTCGTGGCGCTCGCCGACGATTCGAGCAGCAGCCAGGGCTGCCCGCCCTTGAGCGAGCGCATGAGTCCGTAGTTGAGCGCGGCGCCGACGTGCGAGGTCGGATCGGCGGGCTCGGGGTAGGCGTCGTCGGTGACGACGTCTTCGACCGCCGCGAAGTCCCAGTAGTCGAGGTCGCGGAACATGCTCATGAAGTTGGTGGTCACCGCGATGTCGGGTGTGACCTCGCGGAGCACGTCGATCTCGACCTGGAACAGCTCGAGCAGTGCATCGGACGAGAACCGCTCGAAGTCGAGCAGCTTGGTCGGGTTGACCGGACCGGGCGCCTTCTTCGGCGTCTCGATGTGCTCCCACGAGGTGTAGCGCTGACCCCACACGTTGACGCCCCAGGCTTCGTTGAGCCCGTCGAGGTCGCCGTAGCGGTTCTGCAGCCAGCGGCGGAAATGCCGTGCCGACTCCGGGCACCAGCACCGGGAGGTGTGGTCGCCGTATTCGTTCGAGATGTGCCACATCGCGAGCCCCGGGTGTGCGCCGTAGCGCTCGGCCATGGCGCGGGCCATGCGAGCGACGTTCTCGCGCCAGATCGGCGAGGAGGGGCAGTAGGTCTGCCGGGAGCCGAACTCGAGCCGGTGCCCGTCGGCATCCCACGGCGCCATCTCGGGGTGCGCGCGCAGCAGCCACGAGGGCGGGGTCGCGGTGGCGGTGGCGAGGTCGATCGCGATGCCGGCATCCCACAGCAGGTCGATGATGCGGTCGAGCCAGGCCCAGTCGTAGACGCCGGGTTCGGGCTCGAGCTGCGGCCAGCTGAAGATCGGCAGGCTGACCATGTTGACGCCCGCTTCGCGCATCAGACGGATGTCTTCGTGCCAGGTCTCCTCCGACCACTGGTCGGGGTTGTAGTCGCCGCCGTAGGCGAGCGCGTCGAGGCGGACGCGCCGGATCGGCTGGTCGGCTGCGGATGCGGGCACGACGGCTCCTCTCTGAGTTCTCCCCTGCGGTCACGGTCTCGCTCTGGCGCTTTTCCGGAACCGGTTGTATTCTGTATACACACACTAGGACGTCGTCCAGAGGCCGTCAACCCATAGGCTGACGGGCAGGCGGCAGAACGGGAGAGGCATGGCGATCGAACGCAGGAACCTGCGCTCGCAGGTGCGTGCGGAGCTTCTGGAGCGGATGCGAGCCGGCCTCGTTCAGCCCGGCGAGGGCATCAACGAGGTGCAGCTGGCCACCGAGCTCGGCGTCAGCCGCACACCCCTCCGCGAAGCACTCATCGCCCTGGAATCCGAGGGGCAGATCGAGAGCGAGAACGGCAAGGGCTTCCGGTTCGTGCCGCTCAGCGCCTCGGAGTTCCGAGACCTCGCTCCCGTCATGGCCACCCTGGAGAGCCTCGCCCTCGAGCTCAGTCCGCCCGACGAGCTGCGCGAGATCGGCATCCGTCTGAAGGAGATGGCGGATGCCTTCGCCGACGAGCTCGTCGAGCACCAGCTCGTCATCACCAAGGACGACGAGTGGCACAGCGTCATGCTCTCGGCCTGCCCGAACACCCGTCTGCTCGCGGTCATCGAGAGCGTGCGCAGCTCGTTCCACCGCTACGAGTCACTGCTCGTTCCGGAAGACGTGAAGGTCGAGCGCGTGGCCGCCGAGCACGCCGAGATCGCCCTCCGCCTGGCCGCGGGCGACATCCCCGGCGCCGTCGAGGCGCTGAAGCTCAACTGGCTGCACGGCATGCAACGCATCCTCGACAACGCCACGAGCAGCTACTTCACCGCGTAGCGAGCGCCGCATCGATCTCGTCTTCGCGAGGGCCGCGCAGTCCCGATCCGTTGCGAGGAACCAGAGTCAGCGAGATCTCTTCATCCGACTCCGTGAGCGACAGAACAAGGGCGGCATAGGACATGCTCGTGGCCTCCCGCCGATCTGAAGTAGTCACCCAGCCGGCGCTGGTGCCCTGCCTCTGCTCCCCGTCACGAGCAGCAAATTGCGCCTGCATGAACGCGAACGCGCCGCAAACACCAGCGGCGCGGTTCCGCGACGTTACCGCCGCCGCTGAGGCGGCCCCGGTTCGGCCGAGCGTCACGGCAGGGCCGCACAGCCTGCTCCTGGTGCCCTTCAACACGGAGGGTGCGTTGCCGGTGGGTCGTGAACGAAACCGGATTTACCAGTAACCTCGAAGCGCGTTTCTATAATGAGGATTCTCGCGAAGGTCAGGATGATCAGCTTCGATGCGCGCCCTGACCTGGGACAACATTTGCTCGGCAGCGTTCTGGAATTCGGACATCAATACGACCGAAGCCCCCGGCGCATATTCGGGCGTGATGACAACTTCATTCCCGCGCGGAATGAAGTCAATAATGACACCCGATTCCGTAAAGTCGAATACGTCGGGCCGCCCGAGACTCAAGGTGTCTCCAATCATTCGCATACAGATTGCAAAGTCTAGAATTGGAACCCAACCCCACTGCGCACTAATGTCTACGCTGGCGACCTTGAATATGATGTCACCGAGAAAGCAATCATACCGGAGAGAGACCTCCCCGACTTCGTGCCACACGACATCAGTAAGCGATGAATCACGATGGATGGCGAAGTCTAATTCGATCATTCCGCTCTCTTTCGAATGGAAAGGCCGTCTGTATGAACTCGTAGTGATCCAGCCGAATCCAGAATGCGCCCCTCCCCACCGGCGCATTGACCCGCTTGCCTTTGGGAACCTGCTGCGATCCGGTCAGTACTGCTAGTCCGACCGGTTCTTCGGGATGAAACGCCGACTCGTCTTGTCGAGCAACTCCACAAAGTTCTGTGCTTTCAAGGGCACAGGGGCCAATCTAAATTGATTCAATGGGTGCCCCTCGGGCAGCTCAAGAATTGTTGGCGAACCGCTTCGGGCTTCCAGCACATGGACTCCGTAGCTGTGAACGATTCTGGCGAGATCCAAGTTTGCATGCAGCGCAGGTCCGTCAAAGGGAAAACCCATGATTACATGACACTGATACGAGACGTTTTTCTTCCCCCACGTGAAGAACTCCCAATACAGTTCGGGATGACGAGAAATCATCAAATCACCAAGGTGAAGCGCGACGTCTTCGCAGACCGAGAGCGATACGCCGTCCGGAGTGTCGGTACCTGAGAGTGGACTCATCGCCTCCACAAACCAGTCGTTCAGTAGTTGCACATCCCGATCGCTACCGTCGAGCGAGTTCCCCACAGGCTCAAGCAAATTCCGCAGTGCGACGATCCGGTCCGACTTTGAGGTCATCGTACGCTCGAACTGAGCACGGGCCTCAGTCCGCGGCAGCTCTTGCAAAATCCAGTATGGATCTTGTTCGTTCAGCGGGTATGACGCCCAGCTTTCTATGGCACGACTTGCCATGTGATTCCATTCTTTGTCAGGCACTCGGCTAGCGGACCGCTCGGGCCGACGCGGTCGGTTGTGGGACTACGAGTGAACAGCCACTTGACACTATTGACCGTTCCCTCTGCGATCTTCTGCCCCCACGCCACGTCACCGCCAGCGGCTTGCAGATACTTCGTCGTCACGGCCGGAGCAGAACCCGCCGGATCCATCGTCCGCGACACGATCCGCCCCGACGCATCCCGCACGATCTGCACAGTGGTGCCGCCGTCCCGACATCCCGGGCGTCAGGAGACAGCCTGCCGGTGGCGGATCGCGAGTCCATCACCTGTCACTCGAACATCCGACGGACTATCGATCTGGGAGCTCTTGAATTCGGAAGTCCTTCGGCCCGACAGTCAATAGGAACTCCGCCACATCGCGCCGCCATACGATCTGCCGAAACGACTGGTATCCAGCGCCAAACCACTCGGGACTTGCCACCACGGGGCGCTCCAGAGCGAGAACCGCGGGCGGCGGCGGCGGCAAGACGTCCATCCCCACCGGCATCCACCTCACGACCCCGCACACGGCACACTCCTCAGCGGCCTCACCGTGTATCGGGGTGATCAGCTTCTCCAGGTCGTCCGGCTCGAACCAGCTGGCCGGGCTGGAATCAACAACCACCTGCACCGCGTCAAGCTCACCCTTCGGAGCGCGGACTGGGCGGAACGTCAAACCGAATTCAGATTCAGCTCGCGCTCGGAACTGCGACTCCATGCAGTAGACGTCATACTGCCAGAACGGCACCCAGCCGCCGGACACGGTCAACCCGCGACTCTGCAGAACGATCGAGCCGGACTGCGGATGTTGCGGCACCCCGCACACACGGCACCAACCGTCTTCCCCGTGCATCGGAGTCAGGCCCCATGAATCCTCGGGCCACGGCCACCCCCGATTCCGCCGCAGCACGATCTCCACATAGTCCGTCATCGCATTCCTCCAGATGAGCGTGCTGGTCCCAGGTCAGTCCTACACGCTCCCAGACGGAGGCGTCGAACCGGGACCGGAGCACCGCTTGGCCACGGGATCGGGCCCCGAGCGCACCACGTCATGTATGTCGACGTCAACCTAAAGTGGGAAGAGAGCGTCGGACACGACTATGCAAGAGAATGCGGTGTCTTCATGTCTCGAACTCTCTTGGCGTGGCGCTTTCCCGGAATCTCGGGAATGCGTCGCGCATCTCGCGAAAGTAACGAAATCATCACAGCCGCTTGACTTCGAGTCTCGAACTCAAGAAAGTGTGTCAAGCGAACCTTCACCGAAGCGGGTTCGCGGGCGTCGAGAGAGACGCCGCCGTTCACAGCGAAGGAGCTCGGAATGAAGAAGAAGTATGCACTGGCCGCACTCGGCCTGGTGGGGGCTCTCGCCCTCGCAGGATGCGGCGGCGGCGGCGCCGGCTCAGCGGGCGGCGGCGACGACAAGGGCTCGGTCGACAAGGGCGACCTCCTGATCGGCGTGTCCATGCCCACGCAGACCTCCGAGCGCTGGATCGCCGACGGCAGCGCCGTCGAGGCGGGCCTCGAGGACTCCGGCTACCAGGTCGACCTGCAGTACGCCGGCGACGACATCCCCACCCAGGGCCAGCAGATCGACCAGATGATCACCAAGGGCGCGGATCTCCTGATCATCGCGGCCATCGACGGCACCGCGCTCTCCTCGCAGCTCGACGCCGCAGCGGCTGCCAACATCCCCGTCATCTCGTACGACCGACTGATCCGCGACAGCGAGAACGTCGACTTCTACGTCACGTTCGACAACTACAAGGTCGGCGTCCAGCAGGCGACCTCGCTGCTCGTGGGCCTCGGCGTGCTCGACGCGGACGGCAAGGAGACCGACGTCAAGGGCCCGTTCAACATCGAGCTCTTCGCCGGATCGCTCGATGACAACAACGCGCACTTCTTCTGGCAGGGCGCGATGGACACGCTGCAGCCGTTCCTCGACGACGGCGTGCTCGCCGTGCCGTCGGGGCAGACCGACATCGAGCAGGCGGCGATTCTGCGCTGGCAGCAGGAGACGGCGCAGAAGCGCATGGAGGACCTGCTGACCTCGACCTACGGCAACGGCACCAAGCTCGACGGAGTGCTCTCGCCGTACGACGGCCTCTCGCGAGGCATCATCACGGCACTGCAGGGCACCGGCGGACTCGGCGCGAACATCGAGGCCGGCCTTCCGATCGTCACCGGTCAGGATGCCGAGATCGGCTCGGTCAGCCTGATCAACCAGGGCGTGCAGTTCGCGTCGATCTTCAAGGACACGCGCAAGCTCGCCGAGCAGTCGGTCGTGGTCGCCGAGGCCATGCTCCAGGGCGATGAGCCCGAGGCCAACGACACGAAGACCTACGACAACGGCGTGAAGGTCGTCCCGTCGTACCTGCTCCAGTCGGACATCGTCTACAAGGACAACATCACGTCGCTCCTCGTCGATTCCGGTTACTGGACCCAGGCCGAGGTCGACTCGGGCGTCGCCGAATAGTCCCTGACCGTGGGGCGCGCGGCCGGACGGCCGCGCGCCCCACAGCTCGATCGGAAGGACACCGTCCATGACGACAGCCATCCTGGAGATGCGCAACATCGAGAAGAGCTTCCCGGGGGTGAAGGCCCTCCAAGGCGTCGACCTCGATGTGAAGCCCGGCGAGATCCTCGCGATCTGCGGAGAGAACGGCGCGGGGAAGTCCACGCTCATGAAGGTCCTCTCGGGCGTCTACCCCCACGGCAGCTACGAGGGGGAGATCGTCTACGAGGGCGAGGAGGCGACCTTCGGCTCGATCAACGATTCCGAGAGCGTCGGCATCGTGATCATCCATCAGGAGCTCGCCCTCATCCCCCACCTCAGCGTCGCCGAGAACATCTTCCTCGGCAATGAACGCCGGGGTCGGGGCGGACTGATCGACTGGGACCGCGCCAACTCAGAGGCCTCCCGTCTGATGGCCCAGGTCGGCCTCGACGAGGACCCGACCGCCCCCGTGTCGCAGCTCGGCGTCGGCAAGCAGCAGCTCATCGAGATCGCGAAGGCTCTCTCGAAGAACGTGCGCCTGCTCATCCTCGACGAGCCGACGGCGGCGCTGAACGACACCGACTCGGCGCACCTGCTCGACCTGCTCCGGCGCCTGCGCGACGAGGGGATGACGTCGATCATCATCTCGCACAAGCTCAACGAGATCGCCGCGATCGCCGACCGCACGACGGTCATCCGCGACGGCAAGACGATCGTGACGCTCGACATGAGCGACCCGGAGTCGACGCAGGAGACGATCATCCGCGCGATGGTCGGCCGCGACCTCGCCAACCGCTACCCCGAGCGGACGCCGGACATCGGCGACGAGGTCCTCCGCATCGAGCACTGGACCGTGCACCACCCCACGCAGCCCGGCCGCGTCATGGTCGACGACGCGTCGCTGACGGTGCGCGCCGGGGAGGTCGTCGGGATCGCCGGCCTCATGGGCGCCGGACGCACGGAACTGGCGATGAGCGTCTTCGGCCGCACCTACGGACGGAACGCCAGCGGCAAGGTCTTCGTGCGCGGCAAGCAGGTCGACACGTCGACCACGAGCGCCGCGATCCGCGCCGGCATCGCCTACGCCACGGAGGACCGGAAGAAGTTCGGTCTCAACCTCATCGACGACATCCGCCACAACATCACGATGGCGTCGCTGCGCATGATCAGCCCCGGCGGCTGGATCGATGCGAACCGCGAGCTCAAGGTCGCCGAGCAGTACAAGGCCGAGCTCAACATCAAGTCGCCCACGGTCCTCCAGATGGTCGGCAACCTCTCGGGCGGCAACCAGCAGAAGGTCGTGCTGAGCAAATGGATCCAGACCGGACCCGACGTGCTCATCCTCGATGAGCCGACCCGCGGGATCGATGTCGGGGCGAAGTACGAGATCTACACGATCATCAATCGACTGGTCGCCGAAGGAAAGGGCGTGCTGGTCATCTCGTCCGAGCTGCCGGAGCTCCTCGGCATCTGCGACCGCATCTACACACTGGCTTTCGGCAGGATCACCGGCGAAGTGCCGATCGCCCAGGCAACCCAGGAGAACCTCATGCACCTCATGACTGTCGAAAGGACGGCCGCATCATGAACGGCGTCAGCAACCTGATGAGTCTCGCGACGCGGAATCTGCGTCAGAGCGGCATCCTCGTCGCGTTCGTCGCGATCGTCGCCTTCTTCGCGATCCTGAACCCGACGTTCCTCTCCCCCGGCAACATCACCAACATCATCCTGCAGTACTCCTACATCCTGATCCTCGCGATCGGCATGGTGATCATCATCATCGCCGGGCACATCGACCTCTCGGTCGGTTCCGTGGTGGCGCTGACGGGCGCGGTCGCCGCGGTCGTCGTGATCCGCGGGCAGTACCCGTGGTGGGTCGGCGTGATCGCGGCGATCGCCGTCGGTCTGCTCGTCGGAGCCTGGCAGGGCTTCTGGGTCGCCTTCGTCGGCATCCCGGCGTTCATCGTGACGCTCGCCGGCATGCTGCTGTTCCGCGGACTCACGTTCCTGGTGCTCCAGAACGTCTCGCTCTCGCCCTTCGGCGGCACGTATTACCAGATCGCGAACGGATTCATCAACGGACTCTTCGGCGGCTACGGCGTCGACGTGTTCACGCTCGCCATCTTCGCGTTCGGTGTCGTGGGGTACGCGGTCTGGCAGGTGCGCTCACGGCGATCCAAGATCGCGCATCAGCAGACGATCGAGGCACTGCCCTGGTTCATCGTCAAGATCGCCCTCGTCGCCGCCGTCGTGATGTGGTTCGGGTACCAGCTCTCGGTCAGCCGCGGTCTGCCGTTCGTCCTGATCATCCTGGCCGTGCTGATCATCGCTTACTCGGTCATCACGCAGAAGAGCGTGTTCGGCCGCCACGTGTACGCGATCGGCGGCAACCTGCACGCGGCGCTGCTCAGCGGCGTGAACGTGCGGAAGATCAACTTCTGGATCTTCGTCAACATGGGCATGCTCGCCGGTGTCGCGGGTGTCGTCTTCTCGTCTCGCACCAACGGCGCGCAGCCGGGCGCCGGCAACATGTTCGAGCTCGACGCGATCGCGGCCTGCTTCATCGGCGGCGCCGCGGTGACCGGCGGCGTCGGCCGCGTCGGCGGAGCGATCATCGGCGGACTCATCATGGCCGTGATGAGCAACGGCATGCAGCTCATGGGCCTCGACCAGGCGACGCAGCAAGTCGTGAAGGGCCTCGTGCTGCTGATCGCCGTGGCGTTCGACGTCTGGAACAAGCGTCGCGCCGGAGCCGCGCGCTGACCTCGGCGACGACGGCGCTGCGCGGTAGGCTCCCGCTATGAGCAGATGGCCCGGCGGTTCCCAGTCGGGACTGCGCGAGGCCAACACGGCGAAGATCGTCGATGCGGTCAAGCGCTTCGGCGGGCTCACTCAGGTCGAGCTCGCCGAAGCGACGCGCCTGTCGACGGCCACGGTGTCGGCGATCGTGAAGGAGCTCTCTCAGACCGGTCTGGTCGAGACGCACCCCACCTCGCGGAGCGGACGGCGAGCCCAGCTCGTCACGATCGCCCGACGCGCCGGACTCGTGGCGGCGGTGCAGATCGGCAGCCGCAGCATGCGGGTGCGACTCAGCGACGTCGGCCAAGACGTCCTCGCCGATCGCTCGATGCCCCTTCCGGCCGACCACGCCGAAGACACGGTGCTCGATCGCATCACCCTGCTCCTCATCGACATGCTCACCATGATCGCGGCGGATGCCGACGACCTCGTAGGTGTCTGCATCGCGGTGCCCGCGCCGATCGACCCGGAGTCCGGCCTCATCGCCTACCGCGGCGTGATGCGCCGGTGGGAGGATCAGCCGGTCGCCGAGGTCGTGCAGCAGCGACTCGGCTGCCCGGTGCTCGTCGAGAAGGATGCGAACCTCGCCGCCCTCGCCGAGGCCACCCTCGGCACCGCCCGAGACGTCGAGGACAGCCTGTTCGTGCACGCCTCGTACACGACGAGCGCCGGCATCGTGCTGGGGTCGCGCCTCTACCGCGGAGGCTCGGGCACCGCGGGCGAGATCGGGCACGTGCAGGTCGATCCTTCCGGATCCATCTGCACCTGCGGGCAGCGCGGCTGCCTCGAGACGCTCGTCGGGGCCGAAGCCATCACCGCGCCGCTGCGCGCGACCTACGGCCAGGTCACCTTCCGTGACGTGATCGCGCAGGCGGCATCGGGAGACCCAGGATGCGCGCGTGTGATCGCGGATGCCGCCACACTCCTCGGTCGCGTCGTCGCGGGCGTCTGCCAGTCGGTCGCCCCCGAGGTCATCACTGTCGGCGGAGAACTGGTGGATGCCGGACCGATCTTCCTCCTCCCCTTCGCCTCGGCCGTCCGCGAGCATGCGCCGCAGAGCCGGGCCGCTCGTCGGGACCCGGTGCCCACCTCCTTCGGCAAGGATGCGGTGCTCGTCGGCGCGACGATCCACATCCTCCAGGCGACCGATCCGTCGCAGCTGCTCGAGGACCGCACATGAGCATCAGCGCATCACAGGCGGAACCGCTGCTCACCATGCGCGGCGTCACGAAGCGCTTCGGCGCTGTGGAGGCCCTCGTCGACGTCGACTTCACCGTCAACGCGCGCGAGGTCGTCGGACTCATCGGCGACAACGCCGCCGGCAAGTCCACACTCGCGAAGATCATCTCCGGGGCGCTGGACCCGACCGACGGCGAGATCCGGTTGAACGGCGAGCGCGTCGACATCGGCTCCCCCGCCGACGCGCACGCGCTCGGCATCGCCACGGTGTTCCAGGACCTGGCGGTCTGCGAGAACCTCGACGTGACCGCCAACGTCTTCCTCGGGCGGGAGCTCCGCACCTCGAAGGGCATGCTGCGCGAGGCGGACATGGAGTCGGCGACGCGTCAGGCGATCGACGACCTCGGCGCCAGCATCCCGTCGATCCGCGTGCCGCTGAGCACCCTCTCGGGCGGGCAGCGACAGGCGGTCGCGATCGCCCGCACCCTGATCAGTCAGCCGCGCCTGGTCGTGCTCGACGAGCCCACCGCATCGCTCAGCGTCGCCCAGACGGCGGACGTGCTCACGCACATCCAGCGTCTGCGCGATCTGGGTCTGGGCGTGATCTTCATCAGCCACAACCTGGGCGACATCCAGGCGGTGTCCGACCGCGTCGAGGTGCTCCGCCACGGCAGGAACAACGGCTCGTTCAGCGGACCCGAGGTCCAGCACTCCGACCTGATCGCGGCCATCATCGGAACCTCGCGAGGCGCACGCCCGACGGTCTGAGCCGAACAGTGGAGTCCGCGGCTCCTGCGAGATACCTTTGACGCCACGAGCAACGAAGGGCAGGCGCGTGGGCGGAATCGAAGAGCAGACCGAGCCGATCGAGATGGATCCGATCATGTCGCCGACGCTGACCGACGACCAGTGGGAGCGTCTCGTCGCGGCCGGCACCCCGGAAGACGTCGCCGCCGGGGACTACGTCTTCCGCACCGGTGATTCCCGGTACGACCTCATCGTGATCGAGTCCGGTGAGGTCGAGGTGCTCCGCGACGCGCTGCCCTGGATGGGCGAGGTCATCATCACGACGATGGGGCCGCGCACGTTCGCCGGCGAGCTCGGGCTGCTGAACGGCCAGGGGGCGTTCCTCTCCGCCCGCGTGACGAAGGCCGGGCGGATCCACCGCGTGACACGGGCGGAACTGCGGACGCTGATGAACGAGGACGACGAGCTGTGCGACGTGATCCTGCACGCTCTCTGGGCGCGGCGCGAGTCCCTCCGCACGGGGCCCGCCGCCATGACCCTGAAGTTCCTGGGGACGACGACGTCGAGCGACTTCCTGGCGCTGCGCCGTTTCGCCGAGCGCCTCGACCTGGTGCACAAGGCGGTTGCCCTGTCGCCCGCAGAGCTCGACAGCCTCGGCGCTCTCGACGCGAACGACTTCACGATCGACGACCTTCCGGTCGCCTTCATCCAGGGCGAGCCGCTCGTCCGCGCGACACCGGGACTCGTCGCCGAGCGGCTCGGGCTCAGCTACCAGGCGCAGGCCGACGAGATCGTCGATCTGGTCGTGGTCGGCGGCGGCCCCGCCGGGCTCGCGGCTGCCATCTACGGCGCCTCCGAGGGACTGAGCACCGTGCTGCTGGATGCCGTCGCCCCCGGCGGCCAGGCCGCAGCGACGTCGCGTATCGAGAACTTCCTCGGATTCCCGTTCGGCGTCAGCGGAGGCGACCTGATCGGCCAGGCGATCCTGCAGGCGCTGAAGTTCGGCGTGCGCGTCTATGCGCCGTGCGAAGCCGTCGGGCTCACGCGCGTCGGCCCCGACCTGCTCGACGTCGCCCTGTCCGACGGCCGCCTGATCCGCACCCGCAGCACGATCGTCACGTCGGGAGCGGCGTACCGCCGTCTCGAGCTCGACCGGTGGGAGGACTTCGAGCGGTCCGGCGTGTACTACGCCGCGACACCGCTCGAGCTGCGTCAGGTGCAGGGCAAGCCCGTCGTGGTCGTCGGCGGCGCGAACTCCGCCGGACAGGCGGCGCTCTACCTCTCGGCCCACGGCTCACCGGTACATCTCGTGGTGCGCGGCGCCGACCTGAGCACGCGGATGTCGAGCTACCTGGCGGACCGTCTCGCCGACGATCCGCGCGTGCGGGTGCACACCTCGTCGAACGTCACCGGCCTCGACGGCGATGGCACGCTCGAGTCGGTGCGCATCGACACCGTCGGCGAAGTCGACGCCCGCGGTCTGTTCTGCTTCATCGGCGCGACCCCGGCGACCTCGTGGCTGCCGACGCTGGACCGCGACGCGGAGGGGTTCATCCGCACCGGAACCGACGTGGGTGTGCAGACGCTGGAACTGTGGCAGGGCCTCGGGCGCGAGCCGCTGCCGTTCGAGACCTCGGCTCCGAGGGTGTTCGCCGCCGGAGACGTGCGACGAGGGTCGATGAAGCGGGTCGCCGCGGCCGTCGGCGAAGGATCGAGCGCCGTGGCATCCGTCCATCGCGCACTGGCGTTCTGAGAAAGGAAAGACATGAGTTCCGACATCGACACGAATACCGCACCGTCCGGGACCGGGTGCGTGGAATGCGACGCGGACGGCGGATTCTGGGTGCACCTGCGCCGCTGCGCCGCCTGCGGACACGTCGGATGCTGCGACACCTCACCCGGCCAGCACGCCACAGCCCATTACCGCGAGACAGGGCACCGGCTCATCCAGAGCTTCGAGCCCGGCGAGGACTGGTACTGGGACTACGTCGACGAGTCCACCTTCGAAGGACCGGAGCTGGCTGCACCGACCAGCCATCCGGCCGATCAGCCCGTGCCGGGACCCGCGGGCCGCGTGCCGGGCAACTGGCAGCAGCTCATCCACACCTGAGGCCTACCCCGAAAGCGTCACCGCGAGGTCGATGAACAGCGCGGCCGACCAGCCGAACGCGGTGGTCGCGGTGCGGGCCTTCTGCCCGGTGTGCGGGTTGAAGTACTCGTGCGGTCCGCCGCCGTGGATCACCAGCGCCACGGTCTGCTCGCGGAGCTCCCGTGCCCGATCGGCGTATCCGGAAGCTTCGAGCCCTTCGGCGACGAGCATGCTCGTGTTCACCCAGATAGGTCCGCGCCACATCCGCTCGTCCGAGAAGTCGGGATCGGATGCCGCGACGGTCGGCAGACCCCACTCGAGGCCGAACCGGTCGGGGTCGTCGACGGCCGCGTGCAGCGCCGCCGCGATCGGCTCGGGGAGGGTGCCGGCGAGCAGGGGCATCAGCCCGACGACGGTGTCGCTGAGCTGCGCCTGGCCCCCGCCGAACGCGAGGAACCTGCCGCGCTCGGCATCCCACATGTCCAGCAGCAGGGCCCGGGTGGCGGTCGCCCGCTCGCCGAACCGGGATGCGTCCGCGCCGGGCTCGTACCGCGCGAGGAGGTCGCCGATCTCGAGGTCCTGCCGCACGAGGTACGCGCCGAGGTCGGGCGCTGCCGTCGGCAGCGGGCCGTCGAAGATGGGGCTGTCGTCGAGGCCGGACGAGTACGGATGCCCGTACTCCGGCATCCCGTCGTGGTCGAGGTCGCTGCCCGCGAACCACCAGTCCTGCGAGCGGATGACGCGGGCCAGCTGCTCCCGCGCCCAGTCCGGAGCGTCTTCGACCTCGAGCACCTTGCGCAGCGCCCACGCCGCGAGCGGCGGCTTCGTCAGCGGCACCGGCGCACTCGGATCGGCGATCTGCGAGCCGGCGCGACGCAGGTTCGCCCGGTCGCTCTCCGGAAGGTCGTCGCTCGTGGCGAGCACGCCCTCTTCATGCACGACGTCGGGCAGCTGGCCGTCGGGCTGCGGGAACCGGAACGCGATCTCCAGCTGCTCGCGCGCGAGCGCCGGGTCGCCGTGCCGCAGTCCGACCGCGATGAAGTACGCGTCCCACTGCCAGAGACCGACGTAGCCGATCTTCGACGGGACGATCGCGCGGGCGTCGCCGAGCGACGGCAGCTCGACGATGTTCGCGCCCAGGACCCACCAGCAGAAGGCGGTCATCTCCTGCAGGTCGTCGCGCACGATCGGGCACTTCGCGAACCAGTCCGCCCAGATGCGTTCGGTCGCGGCGAGCGCGGCCGCGTGGTCGCCCGGCTCGACCGTCACGGAGCGGTCGGCGGCGATGCGGATCCGGATGCCGTCGCCGAGCGGATGCCGCTGCACACTGCCGTCCGCGAGCTCGAGGTGCAGCGTCAGCCCAGCGGCCCCGCCCAGACTCAGCGTCGAGGGGTCGGCGAAGGTGAGCGTCGCGGTCGGCCGGGACGCTTCGACAAGCTCAGCGACCCAACCTTCCTGGGTCCCTGAGCCTGTCGAAGGGCCGCCGAACGTCACCTTCCCGGGCAGCACGTCCGTCACCGGCAGCACCTGCCCGTCGGCATCCACGACCGTCAGCCGATCGAGCACCCGGCACTCCGAGAGCCGCCGCTCGTACTCCGAGGTGTGCACCCGCACACCGTCGCCCTCGCGGAACACGAGCACCCGTGACCGCGGCAGCGTGAACGGCGCAGACACCAGATCGAGGTGTCGTCCGGCGAGGGCGGCGAGCGCTACGGCATCCGTCATCAACGTCCTCCGAGGCCCGAGGCGGCCATGCTGTTGAGGATCTTGCGCTGCCCGATGACGAACACGATCAGCATCGGCACGGTCGCGATCGCGGAGGCCGCCATGACCAGGCCGTAGTTGACCGATCCCTGCTGGCTCTCGAAGGCGTTCAGCAGCAGCGGCACCGTGAAGAGGTCGGGCGAGTTCAGCAGCACCAGCGGGAAGAGGAACGCGTTCCACACGTCGAGCGCGACGATGATGCTGAGCGCGGCGAGCCCCGGCTTGAGGTTCGGGAGAACGACGCTCCAGAAGATGCGCCAGCGTCCGGCGCCGTCGACGATCGCGGCCTCCTCGAGCTCGCGCGGCAGAGCCAGCACGAACTGGCGCATCAGGAACACGGCGAACGGGTTCGCGATGATGCCCGGCACGATCAGCGCGAGGTGCGAGTCCACCCAGCCGAGGTTCGACATGAGCAGGTAGAACGGGATGAGCGTCACCTGCTTCGGGATCATCTGCGTCGCGAGGAACACGATGAACAGCACCCGGCTGCCACGGAAGCGGATGCGTGCGAACGCGTAGCCGGCCATCGAGGCGGTGATCAGCGTGCCGACGACGACGAGCAGGGCGATGTACCCGCTGTTGAGGTACGCCTGCCCGAACGGCACGGCGTTCCAGGCCTCGGCGTAGTTGTCGAAGGTCCAGGGGTTCGGCAGGAACTCGAGTGGATTCTTCAGCAGCTGCGGCAGCGTCTTGAACGACGTGAGCAGCATCCACACGAACGGGAACACCATCGCGATGCCGGCGACGACGAGCACGACGTGCAGGGCGGTGGATCCGAGGCGCCGACGGGTTCGATCGGCACCGGGGCCTCCGCGACCGCGCCGGCGGTACCCGGGGGCGGTGAGCGCGATGGTCGAGTCGGTAGCCGGAGCAGGACCGGTCAGGGGCGGGGTCTGGATGCTCATGCGGGGTCATCCTCGTAGTGGACGAACTTCTTCTGTGCGCCGAACTGCACCAGGGTGATGACGAGCGTGAGCGCGAGCAGGATGATGCTCGCCGCACTCGACGGGCCGAACTCGAAGCGCCCGAAGCCCAGATCGAAGATGTGGTAGACGATCGTGCGGGTCGCGTTGTCGGGACCCGCGTTCTGCACGAGCACGTAGACCGTGTCGAAGGTCTGCAGCGACGAGATGAACGCCACGACCGACGAGAAGAAGACGATCGGCGAGAGCAGCGGCAGACGGATGCTGGTGAACAGGCGCCAGGGGCCGGCGCCGTCGATGCGCGCGGCCTCGATCACCGAGGGCGAGATGTTCTGCAGCCCGGCGAGGAAGATCACCACGTTGAGGCCCATCGACGACCAGATCGTGACGATGCAGACGGCGAGGAGGGCGAGCTTCGGGTCCTGCAGCCAGTCGGGCGGGGTGATGCCGAAGATCTTCGAGATCGTGACCGACAGCAGGCCGTCGGAGCGGAACATCTGCTGCCAGATCATCGCCACCGCGACCGTCGAGGTGACGACGGGGGCGAAGAAGAGGATCAGGTAGAGCGTGCGCGTCTTCAGCTTCTCGAGCGCGACCGCGACGATCACCGAGAGGCCGAGACCGATCGGCACCGTGACGACGGCGATGATCAGCGTGTTGATGATGGCGCGGCCGAGCAGCGGGTCCTGCAGCTGGTCGGCGAAGTTGGCGAAGCCCACCCAGGTCAGGTCGGTCAGGCCGTCCCAGTCCGCGAACGCGAGCACGAGGCTGGCGGCGAAGGGGAGCACGACGAACAGGCCCATCCCGATCATCTGCGGGCCGACGAAGACATAGCCCCAGAGGCGATCGCGTCGACGCCAGGGTGCCTCCTTGCGCAGGGGCGGGACGGATGCCGCAGGCGTGGCCTGCG
Source organism: Microbacterium sp. A8/3-1 (assembly GCF_040267695.1). Lineage (NCBI taxonomy): Bacteria > Bacillati > Actinomycetota > Actinomycetes > Micrococcales > Microbacteriaceae > Microbacterium > Microbacterium sp. A8/3-1. The sequence goes on from NZ_CP158357.1 coordinate 2,646,264, forward strand.
GCATCCGTCCGTTCTCGGTGAGAGTGGTCACTCCTACTTCTCCGACCGGTCCTTGATCACGTCGGCGATGGTGTCCAGCGTCGCCTGGGCATCCGCCTTGCCCTCGTAGAGCTTCAGGAACTCATCCGCGATCGCGGTCGGGAGGCCCGGGACCATCGCCTCGGCCGGGTAGTCCTCGAAGCCGATGTCGCGCATGTCGAGGAACGTCTGCGCGTGAGCGGGGTAGTCGCCCTCGAGCACCACGTCGTCGGCGCCCTTGATCGACGGGACCGCGTTGCCGCCGCCCTCGAGGCGGAAGGTCTGCCCCTCGGCGGAGAGGAACTCGGTCCAGAAGGTGAACGCCGCGTCCTTCACCTTGGTCTTGCCGTTGATCGCGAGGAAGCTCGTCGCCACTCCGGTGGGTGCGGCTTCGCCGTCGGGGGTCGGCCACTGCACGATGTCGTAGCTGTCCTGCTCGCCCGTCGCGTCGACCGTGCCGATCGTGTAGCGACCCTGCACGAAGAAGCCGGCCTTGTGCGTGACGAACACACTGTCGGCTCCGGCACCGTCCGGGAGGGAGTCGGCGACGACGAACGTGCCGTCCTCGAAGAGGTCGCCGAGCTGCTGCACGGCCTCGACCGTGTCGGCATCCTTGTTCGCGACGAAGGCGCCCGAGTCGTCGTACGGAGCGTCGAGACCCTGCGATGACAGCCAGCTCCAGTGGGTGGCCCAGTAGTTCCAGTACATCGTGCCGGTGAGGCCCGCGTCGTGCAGCTTCGCGTTCATCTCGAGGAACTTGTCGGTCGTCCACTCGCCGTTCTCGGCCAGGGTCGCGGGGTCCTCGGTGATGCCGGCGGCGGCAAGCGCCTGCTTGTCGTACCAGAAGACGTCGGGGTTCGAGTCGTTCGGGGCGGCGTAGACCTCGCCGTCGTTCTCGGCGGCGCCGAAGAGGCCGGGGAAGAAGTCGTCCTTCTTGGTCTGGCTGTCCTTCGAGTCCATCAGCTCGTTCAGCGGCATCAGCCGCTTCGAGTCGACGAACTGGCCGATCTTGTCGTCGCCGACGTAGAACACGTCGGGGGCGGTGTTGCTGGTGAGCTGTGCGAGCAGCTTGGAGTGGTAGTCGCCGTAGTCGGCGACGGGCTGGAGCTTGACGGTGATGTCGGGGTGCCGCTCCATGAAGTCCTTGTTGAACTCCTCGTAGCGGGTGAGCTCGTCGGCGGTGCCCCAGGTGGACCAGACGACCGTGGCCTTGCCGTCGGCATCCACGCCGCCGCCTCCGCCGCCGCCGCTGCATGCGGCGAGTCCCAGTGCCAGAGCGCCGGCAGCACCCAGTGCCAGATACCGCGTCACGTTCGCACGTGCCATCTCGCTACCTCTTTCATCATCGGAAGATCGTGTCGGGAAGCCTCTGAGGGCTCCCTCGTATTCTGTATACAGAACGCAATCCTGTCAAGATGCGGTCGAGAGGGGCGGTCGGCTACCGGGTGTGCACAATTCAGTCAGAAAGTGGGCTCGGCACCGGAATCGACCCGATTTCGAGCCGATGCGCGACGTTCTTGCTGAGTTGGGCACATGGACCCTGCCGCGAGGACGGAGAATGGCCGGATGGACACTCCAGACCCGCACCTGCTCGGACCCGGACTGCTGCCGACGCCCTTTACGGCCGACGAGATCCGCGATGCCACCGGATCCGGCAAGGTGATCCGGCTGCTCCTCGAAGGACCGGACGGGCCGCTGGGCGAGCACGTCAACCGATTCAGCGAGACGGATGCCGAGGGCGCCACGCTCGACCGCTGGGATGCCGAGGACCCGAAGGCGATCGTGTCGAGCCGCGTGACCTGGGCGGAGCTGCAGGGCCACGCGGCCTTCGACGCCGGCACGACGAGCGTGTCGACGGTGTCCCTGTCGTCGCCCCTCGGCGAGCTGACCTGCCGGAAGTACGACACCGAAGACGGCGTCTTCTGGTTCTCGATCGCGCACCCCGGCATGCCGGTGCTGTACGAGTCCGACGGTATGCGGACGACCGTGCTCAGCATCGAGACCGAGGGAACTGCCTGAGGGAAACGCCGAAGGGCGGGCCCGCCACCCGCGGACCCGCCCTTCGGACTTCTCTCAGTGACCGGCGGCGCCGACCACGACGAACTCGTTCGGCACGACGTCGAGAACAGCGGATGCCGACACCTCGCCCGAGTGCAGGTCGATCGCCAGGATCTTGTCCGACGCGGGCTCCGTCACGTAGGCGATGTCACCCACGACACGCAGACCCGGGTGCGGCTGCTGCCACTCCGTGGGGCTCTCCCACGGCTCGATGACGCTCCACTGATCGATGACCTCGCCGTCTTCGTCGAGCAGGTACAGGCTGCCGTCGGCGCTCAGCACCACGACGTTGTCGTGTCCGTCGCGTCCGACTCCGCGCCAGGTGTACTCGACGCCCTCGGGCAGGTCGATGACCGAGAGCTCCTGAGTCTCGGTGTCGATGCGCACGAGCTTCGACAGCAGGTAGCCCTCGGCATCCGGGTCGGTCTTGTAGTCGCCGAAGGCGATCGTGCTCGTGTCGGTCACGTACGCGTTGCCGGTGCGGCCGAACTCATCCGGCGCATCGAGCTTGGTGAAGGCGCCGTCGGCGAACAGCAGCACGCCGTCCTCGCAGCCGAACATGACGGTCTCGCCCTTCAACGCGCCCTCGCCGTGCACGCTCGGGCACTCCTCGTTGCGGGCGAGCTCCGTGCCGTCGGCCGCGAGATGCCGCACACCGGTGCGGGCCTCCTCCGTGCCGATCGTCGCCAGCGCGGTGCCGTCGGACAGTTCGATCGCGACGCCGTGGTGCGCGGCAGCCGAGGTGATCGTGTCGATCTCCGGGAGTGTGCCGGTGCCGACGGCGTCCGTGTCGAAGATCCGGATCTCTCCGGTGCCGTCGTCGAACAGGGCGGTGCGCCCGGCGTGCGGGGTGGCGTGACCGGCGGCGACGGCCTCGAAGACCTCGCCGGTGAACTCGACGGTGTCGGAGGCGAGACCGGTGTCGAGCACGTGGAAGCCGTCCTCCGCGGTGACGAAGACGTGTCCGTCGTGGTCGCCGGCGCCGTTGACGCGGAGGAAGCCGCCGAGCGCGACCTGGTCGATCTGCTCGAGAGTCTCGCCGTCGAGCACGACCACGCCCCCGTCATGGGTGACGGCCACGCGGGTGTCGGCCTCGTGCTTCTCTTCGGGGGCGGCGGAACCACCGGATGCCGTGGGCGAGGCGGTCGCGCATCCGGCGAGCGCGGCGACCGCGAGGGCGGTCAGCGCGCCGGCCGCGAGGCGGCGGCGAACAGGTCGGGACATGGTGTCTCTCTTTCTTCGGTGTGGTGCTGCGAGGTGTTGCTTGTGGGTCGGGTCAGCCGACCTGGCTGAGGAATCGGGGATCGAGGTCGGTGAACGTGCGGGTGACGATGCCGTCGGCATGGTCGATCTCGTGCACAGCGCCGGCTGCGGGGTCGGAGACGTAGGCGTGCTCCGCGTCGACGATGAGATGCACCCGATCGCGGAGCGCGGGGTCGGCGACGGATGCCGCGAGCAGCGGCTCGGTGCGGGCGAGCACGGTGCCGTCGGCGGCGAGCACCCGCACCCGGCCGTCGGCGTCGAGCACGACGGTCCGGCTGTCGTCGTCGCCGACGGCGACAGCACGCAGGAGGGGCACGTCGGAGGAGAGCAGCGTCCACTGCCGGGCACGCACGTCGAGCAGCCACGCCCCCTGTTCACCCGCGACACCGGCGAGGTCGGGGCGATCGGCGCGTCCGGAGAGGTCCACGGCAGCCGGCGCGCCGGCGGGGAGGGGGAGGGACTCCGTCGCGATCGCCCCGCCGACCTCGCGGGTGAACAGCAAGGCCCCCTCCGCGCAGGTGAAGACGGCGCCGACACGCGTGATGTCGGCATCTGACGCGGCGGTGCAGGGAGTCGTTCCGCCGTCGACGGGAGCACCTTCGGCGTCGAGGATCTCGACCGTGTCGGCAGGGCTCGCGACGAGCAGGTGCGCGGCGAAGGAGACGACGGGACCGGCGGCCGCGATCGTCACGCGCGATGCGCCGTCGAGTCCTTCGGCGAGGTCATCGTGCGGGAGGTCCACGACCTCACCGCCCGAGAACTGCACGGTCGCACGCTGCGCACCGGCGGTCACGCGCGCCTCGCCAGCACCGTCGATGGTCCCCACGAGGTGCGGTTCCCCGAGGAAGGAGTGCGTGTGGTCGCCGTGCGGCACGGTCCAGCGCGCGGTGTCGACGACATCGACGCTCACGCGGTCGCCCTCGTGATGCGCGACGTAGACGAGGCGCCCATCGGCGTCGATCCGCTCGACATCGGATGCCGTGGGCGAGATCACCGCGCGCTCCTCGGACTCGAGATCGAGCAGCGTGACCTCGCCCTCGTCGTCGGCGATCACCAGCGCGCGGGCCGGAGAGGCGACCTCGGCGGCCGCGCCGGCCCGGATGCCGTGATCGTCGGATGCCGGGGACGGCACGGCATCCGGCGACGCCGAGGTGGGCGCGGCGCAGGCAGGGAGAAGGAGCAGGGCGAGCGCCAGTGCGGCCAGTGGCACGGCCCGACGGCCGTGGCGAGAGGGCGAGGAATCCATAGGCTTCACACCCTATTGATAACGATTCTCAATCTCAAGTCGGGTCTGCGAGGTGCGGGCGGCGGCATCCGGCACCATCCGGATCCCGGCTGTGGCCGAACGTCCGATGCTGAACGTCGGCGCCCCGGCGTAGGGTCGCACCATGAGCAGCACAGCATCCTTCGAACGTCACGGGGTCGTCCCCTCCTATCTGCTCGCGCGCCTGGCCGAGTCGGGTCGCTTCCCCAAGGCCGCCGCCGCCGCGCGGCAGACGCTCACCGCCGGCAGGCCGCCGTTCCGTGCGCGCATCGACCTGTCGATCGACGAGAACGGCGCCCTCGTCGCGCAGCTCTCCGACGCACCGAATCGCACCATCAGCGACGCGGGCAACACGCAGCAGCTCCCCGGCGCCGTCGTGCGCACGGAAGACGACGGCCCCGTCGACGACACCGCCGTGAACGAGGCCTTCGACGGTCTCGGGGCGACGTTCGAGATGCTGTTGTCCGCGTTCGGCCGCAACTCCCTCGACGACGCCGGCGCTCCCCTCGACGCGACCGTGCACTACGGCGTCGACTACGACAACGCGTTCTGGGACGGCGAGCGCATGGTCTTCGGCGACGGCGACGGCGAGGTGTTCCAGGACTTCACCGGCTCCACGACGGTCATCGGGCATGAGCTCGCCCACGGCGTCGTGCAGCACACCGCGAACCTCGAGTACCAGGGGCAGCCCGGTGCGCTCAACGAATCCATCGCCGACGTGTTCGGCGCCCTGACCGAGCAGTACTCCCTGGGGCAGACGGCCGACAAGGCGACCTGGCTGATCGGCGCCGAGATCTTCACGGATGCCGTCGAGGGCAAGGCGCTGCGCTCGATGATCGAGCCCGGCACGGCCTATGACGACGACGAGCTGGGCAAAGATCCGCAGCCGGCGCACATGAGCGGCTTCGTCCGCACCACGGAAGACAACGGCGGGGTGCACATCAACTCCGGCATCCCCAACCGGGCGTTCGCGCTGTTCGCGATCGATCTCGGCGGCAACGCCTGGGAGGCCGCGGGCAGCGTCTGGTACAACGCCCTCACCGGGGGGCTCTCGAGCACCGCGACCTTCACCGAATTCGCCGACGCCACCGTGGCCGCGGCGACCGAGCTGGGCGAAGAGACCGCCACAGCCGCTCGACGCGCGTGGAGCACCGTGGGAGTCTATGAAGATGAGCGAGTCCCCTCCTCCGACTGATGTCCGCGTCGTGATCGCGATCGTGCGCTCCGGCGGCATCGCCGGCATCCGTCGCCAATGGCGGGTCGAGGCCGAGGCACCAGACGCTGACGACTGGATCGCCCTCATCGATCGCTGCCCCTGGGATCAGGAAGCGGATGCCGCACCCGGCGCCGACCGCTTCGTGTGGACCATCCGCGCGCGCACTCCCTCCGAACGACGAGAGCGCGACCTGAGCGACGCCGAGGTCGACGGCCCGTGGCGGGCCCTGGTCGACGCCGTGCGCGAAGCGTCCAAGCGCGCCGAATGACGCCGGGCACGACTCGGCCGATGCGGCATCCGATCAATCCGGTGTGAATCGGTGCTCGCGGCCGGCGGACGGCGCGAGAATAGGACTCATGGGACTGTTCCAGCACCGCAAGGATGAAGAAGAGAACCAGTGGACGCTTCCGTCCGAGCCGCTCCTCCGCGAGGGCGCTGACGTCCTCGAGGAGGTGCCGTCGGTCGACCCGATGGCGCTCGGCCTCGGAGTCGATGTGAGTTCGATCGTGTTCCCGGTCGCCCCTGTTCCTCCCGCCGCCGACTCGATCGAGAGCCGCGAACCGGGAACCGAGCCGGACGACGAGCTCGAATCCGATGGCGACTGACCCCGCCGCCCCTCTGCTGTCGCAGCTCGAACCGGATGCCGATCACCGCGATGCGGAGCGGCTGTTCCGGGAAGCCGGGTGGCAGCCGTGCGGCGCGGGGGACTGGGCCATCGCCCTGCGCTCCCCCGACGGAGAGGTCGTCGCACGGATCAGCCCCTTCGATCCGACCGGTCCGTACACGGCAGAGCTGTACCGGGACGCGGCAGGAACCGGTCAAGTCCCGACGCTGTTCGCGCACCGGCGCCTCGCCGGCGGGGGCGACCTGCAGATCATGGAGTGGCTGCGCGAGGCCAATGAAGCGGATGCCGTCGCCTTCCACGCACTGATCGCCGACGGCACGCCCGAGGTCGCGGCGCTCGTGGACAGCATCCGCCGGATCCACGCGCGGGCGCAGGCCGAGCTGCCCTGGTGCGGTCCGCTGGATGAGAACCCGTCGAATGTGATGCGCAGCGGGGACGACCGCCTGGTGCTCACCGACCCGTATTACGCCGACGGTCCGGCGCTCTACGAGACGGCCGCCTCGGATCCGGATGCCGTGGTGGCGAGCATCCCGGCCGAGGAACGTCGGTTCATGACCGAGATCCCCCTCACCTGGTCCGGTCCGTGGCCAGCCGAATCCCGGGAGGGGATGCGGCGCAGGCTCGATGCCGCCGATGCCCGGCGCGCTCCGCAGGGCTGACGTTCGTCCGGTGGCGTCATCGCCCCCGGCTACGGTTGAGGGATGACGATCACCGCCGCCGCAGACGGCTCCGCCCTGGGCAATCCCGGCCCCAACGGGTGGGCCTGGTACATCGACGACGACAACTGGGCGGCAGGCGGATCACCGCACGGCACGAACAACCAGGGCGAGCTGCAGGCCGTGCTCGAGCTGCTGAAGGCGACAGCCGGCACCGACGAGAAGCTGCATATCTGGTGCGACAGCCGCTACGTGATCGACTCGGTGACGAAGTGGATGCCCGGGTGGAAGCGCAAGGGGTGGCGCAAGTCCGACGGCGGGCCCGTCCTCAACCGCGATCTTCTCGAAGGCATCGATGAGGCCATGCGCGGACGCGACGTCCAGTTCTCCTGGGTGAAGGGCCACGCGGGCGACGACCTGAACGAGGCCGCAGACGAACGGGCGAACGCTGCGGCGACCGCCTACAAGAACAAGCAGGAGCCGCGCCGCGGCCCGGGATTCACCCGCGCATCGGATGCCGGGGCCGCTGTTGCGGCATCCGCACCGATCGCGGCGAGCGCCCAGCCCGCGGCCGCCCCCGCGCCTGCTGCGGCGCCCGCAACGGCTGAGCCTCTCTGGGCCGAGGCATCCGATCTGCTCGACGGCCTCGACGCCCCCGTCGACGACCCGATCGAGGTGCGACTCGCACTCTCCGGCGACGAGCACGCCCGCCTGCGCGATCGCGCCGAGGCGCAGGGTGTCTCTCTCGAAGAGGCGCTCCGCCGCCTCATCTGACCAGCGGATGCCGCGGCGTACACTCGCACCATGTCGACTCCCGCCCGCACCATCGGCCGCATCTTCCTGGGTTCGTCCCTCGTCTTCGCCGGGATCTCGCACCTCACGGTCGCTCGTGAGGAGTTCCAGGCGCAGGTGCCCGAGTCGCTGCCGCTCGACCCCGACGTGACGGTAGTCGCCTCGGGTGTCGTCGAGATCGCGCTGGGTTCGGCCCTGCTGCTCGCGCGCCGCCGCCGCGGCCTCGTCGGCGTCATCGCCGCCCTGTTCTTCGTCGCCGTATTTCCGGGCAACCTCGCGCAGTGGATGCATCACCGCGACGGCTTCGGGCTCGACACCGAGATGAAGCGCTTCGTGCGCCTGTTCTTCCAGCCCGTGCTCGTCGTGCTGGCCCTCTGGTCGACCCGCAGTCCGCGGCGCTGACGCTGGGCGACCTGGCCGCGCGGATTCAGGCTGACGCGCGGAATCAGGCCGTTTCGCGAGGGAACCTCCTGATTCCGCGCGATCGCCTGATCCGACGTGGGTCAGCGGCTCTCCGGACGACGATCCGTAGACTCGGCTGATGGCATGGACGGTGACGCGACGGTGAAGGCCCGCACGGTCTTCGGCGTGCTCCGCCTCGGTGCGGCCGCCATCTGCCTGATCTCGTTGATCCACCGACTGAGCTGGGGTCTCACGTCGAACACGATCGCCAGCCAGAACTTCTTCGCCTACCTGACGAACCAGTCGAACATCGCCTTCGTGGTGCTGCTGATCATCGCGGGTGTGATCGCGCTGCGGCGCACGGAGGACCCGCGCTGGCTCACGGTCGCGCTCGCGCTGGTGCTCTCCTGGACGATCACCGCCGGCATCGTGTTCGCCGTGATGGTCTGGCAGGGCGGCGAGCGCGGCATCCGCATCGACGTGCCGTGGTCGGATCAGGTGCTGCACTTCTGGCTTCCGGCGTGCACGATCGCGGCCTGGGCGCTGGCGCCCGGTCATCGCTCCGTGCCGTGGCGGGTCGTGCCGATCACCCTGGCCTACCCGCTCCTCTGGGGTGCCTTCACCCTCTGGCGCGGCCCCCTGATCGGTTGGTACCCGTACTACTTCCTCGACCCGCGGCAGGTCAGCGGGCCCGTGGAGTTCCTCACGTTCTCCGCCGTGGCGCTCGCGGTCTTCGCGCTGGTCGCCTCGGGTCTCGTGCTGATCAGCCGGATGCCGACGCGGAAGGAGTGGCGTGATCCCGCTCCCGACGATGCGGGTGAGCGCGCGGACGGCGATCGCGGCGAACTGGCGCTGAGCGCGCGTCAGGGCGCGTAGATCGCGAGCGACTCCATGGCCGACTCGAGAGCCTCGGTGTCGTCGAGAGCCGCGAACTCTTCCGCCGCCGCGCCACCGACGATCCCGACGAGGACGTTCTCGCCGGTCGCGGGTCGCAGATTGATCCAGGTGCGGATGCCGACGTCGGCGCCCACCGTGTGCCAGATCGCGGCGTCCGTGTCCCAGAACGGCTCGTCGAACTGCAGCCAGATCGTCTCGATGCGCCCCATGCCGAGGGCACCGATCGCGGTGCGGTTGACGAACGGGAGCGGAGGGTCGAACTCGAGGTCCTGCTCCTGCAGCACGCCGAGCGGCACCGTGACGATCACGCGGTCGAAGGACAGCGCCTCCCCCGTGCCGAGCCGCACACTGACCCCGGCGTCGTCGTAGGCGAGCCGACTGATCGGCGAGGAGAGCGAGACCTCGACTCCGTCGAGGGCATCCTCGACGAGAGGGGTGAGATCATCGCGCGCACCCGCCACGGGAGCCGCAGGCAGCAGCGGCGGGAACCAGGTGGAGAGCTCTGCGGCATCCGCGCCCGCCCTTGTCGCGAGGTAGGCGAGGAGCGCTGCCGTCGACGGGTCCTCGGGGTCGGCGCCCGCCTCGACGAGCGCCTCCGACAGGGCGACATCGGCGGGCGCGGCCTGCGCCGCCGCGATCGCTGCCTGCAGCGGTTGCGGATCCACCGGATCGGCATCACCCTCGGGGGTATGCCACTGCTCGGGGGCGAGATCGACGGTGCCGATCTCCCATGCCTCCATGCGCTCGCGGAGGTCGTCGTCGCCCTCGCCGAAGAGCCAGGCGCCGAGCTGCACGGGCATCGGCCAGGAGTCATCGACAACCGAATGGACCCGGCCGCCGATGCGATCGCGCGCCTCGAAGACCGTGACCTGCATGTCGGCCGCCGCGAGGCGCGCTGCCACCGTCGCGCCCGCGAGTCCCGCGCCGATGACGGCGATGCGTTCGCCTGCCTCCGCAAGGTCTTCGACCTCATCCGCCGCCCGAGCACCCGAGCGGATCGCACCGCGCATCGTGCCGGGCTCGTCGACATCCGTGGCCTCGCCGGCGAAGAACACGCGATCGACGACCGGACGGGCGAGCTGCGACCGGGTCTCGGCGAGCACGCCGACCGGGGTGAAGCTCACGGCACCGTAGGCGAAAGGATCAGTGGTCCAAGAACTGCGGAGGCGAGCGGACGGCTCCGGAACACCCGGTTGCGGCTGCGGCTCGCGGGTCGGCGTCGGGGTCGGCGTCGGCTCCGGATCGGGTGTGCACGACGCCAGGAGCACCGAGACGGCACCGACTCCGGCGCCCATGAGCAGAGTGCGGCGCGTGATCCTCATCGTGTCGCCACTTTATCCCGCCCGGGTGGATCGAGCGACAGCATCCACCCGTGCACAACTCAGCCAGAACTCGGCGCAGACGGCAGAAACCGGCCGATCCTGCGGGATCGGCCGGTTTCTTCCTGAGTTGTGCACGCTCAGACGGCGAGAAGTTCCTTCTCGAGTCGCGCGTACGAGGTCTCCATGCCGTCGGCCATTCCGGTGGCGAGGATCATGTCGCGCGTCTCCTTGTCGGGATACTCGATGAAGAGCGTGATGAGCGTCGCGCCGTCCTCTTCGTACAGGTTGAGGTCGTTGAGCGTCTCGACCGGCATCCCGACCATCCGCTCGGTCTGCACCGACCTACGCGGACCGTCGATCAGCAGCGCCTCGCCCTCGAACCCGAACGCCTGGCCCTCGGTGTCGCCGATCGGAGCCCACGAGGTGCGGTAGGTCTGGCCGACCTCGGTGGCGACGACGCACTCCGTCATCTCCCAGCCGTCGGGGCCGAGCAGCCACTGCTTCATGAGCTCGGGCTCGTTGTGGGCTCGCCAGACCAGTTCGCGCGGTCCTTCGACCAGGCGGGTGATACGCACGTGGGTGTCATCGAGGAGCTCGACGTTCGTGCCCTTGCCCTGCGCGTAGTCGCGGAGGTCCTGCAGCACGGCGTCGAGCTGCGACATCGCCATCTTGATGCCCTCGACCTGGCCCATGGAGACGACCTGCTCGATGGCCTCGACCGACGCGAAGTGGCTCGTCGTCACCATGCGGGTGCCCTCGGCGGTCGACTCGAAGTCGAACGACATCCGCTGTGCCGGGAACCCCTCGAGCGGCTTGCCGTCTTCGTCGACGAACGAGTCGAGCACCTCGAAGCGGTGCGGCGCCTCGATCGCGAGGAACTCCCACGAACCCGACGAACGCTCGCCGCGCGGGCCGTTCATCGTGTAGACGGCGTGCCCGCCGACCGTGTGGTCCCATTCGCCGAAGGTCGCCGGCCATCCGGGAGGGCCCCAGAAGCGCTCGAGCTGGCGCGGGTCGCTGTAGGCGCTCCAGACCCGCTCGACGGGAGCGGCGAAATCGGCCACGACCGTCATGGTCAGGTTGTCGGTGTCGGTGATGACGTCGGTGACAGGCATTGTCAGTCTCTTTCCTCAGGTCGGTCGTTCTTCTTGTCGGTGTCTTCTCGCTGGGTCCCTGAGCTTGTCGAAGGGGACGCCAGCAGGTCGTCGAGTCGGGCGATGCGCGACCGCCACAGCTCTTCGTATCGGGCGAGGAGCGCCCTGGCGCGGGCGATCATCTCGGGGTTCGCGCGGACGAGCCGCTCGCGTCCCTCGGCGCGCTTGACGATGAGGTTCGCGGCTTCGAGCACGGCGACGTGCTTCTGCACTGCGGCGAACGACATCTCGTATTCGGAGGCGAGGGTCGAGACGGACTGCTCCCGCTCGATCGTCCGGCGCAGGATGTCACGCCGGGTCGACGTCGCCAATGCGTGGAACACACGGTCGACCTCCGCTTCGCTCAGTTCTCTTTGTGCAACCATTTGGTTGTACGTTAGAGCGTTGCGGAGGGTGTGTCAAGAGAGGCAGCTGGAATCGGAGGCACTCAATCCAGGGCTCGCGCCTTCGAGTGCAGCGGCGTCTGCAGCGATTCACCCGACCACCCAGACAATGAGGGCGGGTGTGCACGTGAGCGTGTGCATCCGCCCCACTTTGCGGCTAATTGTTGCTTAGCTACTCAGCGCCCGTTCCGACGGATCAGAAGCAGGGCTCCACCACCGAGGAGCAGGAGCAGACCGGCGGCTCCGACACCCACGCGATCTCGCCACCGGTGGGGGCGCGAAGTCAGAAGCGAAGCAAATGGCCCCTGAAGGACGGGTGAGTGCAGTCCATGCCATCCGCGCGGACATCCCAATGAGTCCTTATCACCAGCGCTGACGCTAGGCCCGGCGCCGACATGGAAGGATCTGACGATGGCCCCGACTACAGATGGCACCAACGCTGGCGGCTCGGCGAACGAGTTCGGAAGCCTCCATCGCAATGGGTTTGCGGCGCTTCTTGCCACGCACGGACTCTCCGGCGCCCCTTTGGACGGTATCGACGGGCGTGTCCCGACGCGGATCGCACTCGAGACGGACGATCACGTGGACGACATCGTCTGCACGATGTCGAGCGGAGCGCGGTGGTTCATTCAGGCGAAACGCTCCGTGAACGACTCATCACTTCGCAGCGCACTGCGTCAGTTCGGAGCGCAAGCAGTTGAGGAAGACGATCTCCTCGTGCTCGCGCTTCGCTCGGTGGGCGGCTACCTAAGAACTGCGAGCGAGGTTCTGGACTCACGCCACGCCGGGCGTCGCGCCGGACTCTCGAAGGGGAAGCGCGATGACTTCGAGAAGTTCGAGAAGAGGGTGCGGGAAGAATGCGGCGACAACGCGGAGAGAGTCCTTTCCCAAGCCCGCATCGTCGCATGGGCAGTCGACGACGTTTGTGACGAACGAGCGAACACCGCCGCAGGGCGCTTGGAGCGATTGACGACGCCGGGTTCAGGTCATATGGCGTTCCGTGCGCTCCAACACTTCTTTCAGCAACAGGGGGCCGCTCGAACTGAAACGTCGAGTGATGACTGGCTCCAAGCCCTAAGAGATTCCGGGCTGGAAGTCTCTGCCGAGGGCCTAGGACCATGGGCGGCGGAACGAGAACTCGAACGTGCAGCATTAGCGCACCACTGCGAAAGCATCGCGAGGTGCAAGGACCGGCTGGACCTCTCAGTGATCTCACACCGCGTGCCAGAGCTCGTAGTCGACGACTTCCTGTCCACCGTCGAAGTCGAGTTCGATCTCAAGAAGCAACGCGCCTATAGCAAACCTTTGACGCATATATTTCGGCGGAACGAGCGCATGCTGCTGCGAGGCCTGCCCGGCGCGGGTAAGTCAGAGGCCATGCGACAGCTCGCTGCCTGGCTCGTCACCCAGCGTGGCGCTCCCATGCCGCTCCCGCTCCGTCTCAGAGACATCGCTTCGGCTGTATCGACGGTCGACGACATGTCGCTCGATCTACTGCTGCAAGCGTCAGCCAGGCGTGGCGGCCTCGAAGCTCCAGCTCCCCTCGTGCGTGCACTCAAGTCCGCAGTCGATTCAGGTCATTGTGTCTTTCTTCTCGATGGCCTCGATGAGACGTACGGCAAGCGGAGCATCATCGCCGCTGGAATCGCCAATATTATCCAGGACCTCAGCCCACACGTCGGAGTACTCATCACCACTCGCGAGAGCGCGATGGATGCGGCTGACTACCTCAACCTTCCGGTCGCAGACCTAAAAGCGTCAGGCAACCGTCGGGCGCAGACAGCGCTCATCGAGGCATACTCCGCCGCCATGGCTGCGCCGGAGAATCAAGCGATGTGGACCCAAGCCAAGCGTGCCATCGTAGAGAACCACGCCGACGCGCACCGCGAAATATGGCGAGTTCCTTTGCTTTCAACGCTCGCCACGGTTCGAATTCTTGAAGGGCACGAAACATCAGGCTCTGTGGTTGAGCTCCTCGGTGGAGTCATCGAGGATAGCGTTGACCGTTGGGAAGCTAAGCGGCTGAAGGACGGCGTTGCAGCGCCAGACCCGGGATTCAACAGCCGCATGTTTCTGGACGGATTCGCGGCCCTTGGCCGGGCGCTGAACGCAGGTTCAGCGCTTACTTTGCACGATGCGCACAGCCTCGTGACCGCCACCCTCCTGAGATGGGAACTGTCGCGCCCCGCTACCGAGGCCATCGCAAAGTTCGTCGTGAAGTTCTGGGATGACATCGTGGGAGTCTTCGTGGACACCGGCACAGCACTCCAGCCACGATCGCGGCTATTCGCAGAGCTCGGAGACGCGTACGCGCTCCTGCGACTGGACCACGGCGATGCTCGTCTCGCTTGGCTGACGGAGAGCCTAAACATGCCTGCGCGAGCGAACGCTTTCGCCCTAGCCTCTGGATCAGACCTCACCATAGCGCGTTGGCTCATCACTGCCTCGAAGGAGGAGACCGGCCACCGTCGCGCGCAAGCCGCGACATGGCTCATTGAGTTCCTCCCTTCGTGGTCACATCTGACCCCCGACGATACGACCGCTGTGATGGAGTCGCTGGCAGCAGCGGCTCGCGACCAAATCTGCGTCGCCATGTCGAGCCATGGCCAGGGCATCGCGGCTATGTTCGCGTCGGCAACAGGCTGGAGAGACAGGGCGGATGGATGCGGATGGAGGTTCGCTGCAGAGCTGGCGAGTTTGGAAGTCGCGGCTCCGCATCGCGAGCGGAAGAAGCTGCTCCTGGACGCATACGAAGCGAATCCGGACCGCGTCGCACTTCTGCGGGCACTGTCCGAAATCTCCATTATCGATCCGGAACGCAGGACGGATAAGGCCCTCGTCGAGATCCTTGAGCGAGCGCTGGAGTTCCCGCTCGATGAGTACCACGACGACGAAGCTTTGCCCGACCGTTTCGGCACTCTCTCCATCGGAAGCAGCAACGAGCCCGCACAGTTCGGATTGGACAGGGTCGCACGCTACGCCGCCTCCATCAGTTCCCAGCTGTCAGCTAGCGCCGTGGAGCGCATCTGGAACATCGGCATTCGGCTGCCCGCGGGGCAGTACTACGAGATACGTGCGGCGCTCGCTGAGAGCGGGCACCAGAGCCCGTACGCCTCTGGCGCTGACAGCAACTGGGCTGCATCCCTTCCTCGGGAAGGTTTCGAACTCGACTGGTTCGTGCCCCATCTGTTGGCCACCCCCGGGGCGGCCGAGGCAGTTCACCCTACGGAACGATGGAGAAAGTCGGCCCTGTCAGATCTCGTCGATGCCGCCAACATCAGAGAGGCGTCGTACTGGGAATTGCTTGAGGCGAACAAGGGCGCAAGCGCCGTGACGTCGTTGCTCCTTCACACCACCATCACGTGTGCCCGGATCGACGAGCAAGCCGTGCACCTACAAGCCCATGACACCCATCACACCACCGGCGATGAACGCGACGACTTGGCACACTACCTATACACGCCCCGCCTGATACCTGCGAGGCTCCTCAACAACTCCATCAGCGAAGAGAAAGCGCTGGAGCTCGTCAGCATCGCCGCTGATCGCCCGCGTTGGGCATCCGACCTCACCCGCGATGTCCTCGTCCAACAGCGCTACCCGTCGGTGGCCGAAGCGGCAGCCATGGTGACACCCGCTAATTGGCACAGCGAGCGGAACCTCGCCTTGGTCCGGTTGTTCAACGCGGCATCTCCGATGGCCGAAGCCACTGCCCTGATGTCTGAAGGAAATGGAAGTCGGTGGGCGGCGGCATGGTACGTTGCGGCTGACGACACAGAGACGAACGAATCCCTACTCTCCCAAGCTCACGGCGACCCAGATGCCGCAGTCCGGGACGCCGCCGCGGCCTCTCTTGAAGTGGTGCTCGCTGCGGAGTACTGGACGTGCACACGGTGTTTCACTCAGAACGACACGTCACTGTACATGTGCGAGCGCTGCAATCACAGCTCAAGCAACTCAATGAAGTCTCATGAAAAGATCCGTGAGTACGTAACGAATCTCGAAGCGGATCCGACGCACGGCGAGAACTGAGCAACGGCGACAAAACAAATTCGTGACTCTTGCGATTGCGACCGGCGGGGCCTGCGTGCGCGGCAGCTTCGGGCGACGATACAGCTACGAGGTGGCGCCTGTCGACGCCGTCAAAAGTGGTACCGGCGAGCGGACTCGAGTCGAAGTCAAGTCGTGGATCAGGCTGCCCAGCCATCACGACTCACTCGGCGAGTTTGGTCTCTGCTTCCTGACAATCCCGACGACGGTCTCCATCACCCAAAGGACAGCGGCGCCTGCGACCCCCACAAGCGCGCCCGCAGTAAAGAGAGCTACACTCGCACTCGCCTGTCGAGTCTCCAGGACGCCGGAGAGGCGATACTCAGTTGGCGGCAATGCCGAGCCCAGGGTCGATGTCCACGAAAGTTGACCGTCTGCCGGGATCTGCGGCATTGATTGCGAGACCTGCAAATCCGTTGGTACATCACTCAAAGAAACGGTGATGTCTGTCTCGGGGGGAAGCGGAAGCGCCGTCGAGGTGTCGATTTGCTCGGGCAGAGATGGTGCAACAACGCCAGGAATTGCGTACAGGATCCGCGAGCCCTCCCTTGACGCGAATGCCGTGTCAGTCGAACCGTGAAGCACGACCTGGTTCGTTACGCCGGTGACCTCGAGATAGTCGCACTCAGCATGGTCGCCAACAATTGAGTCCACCACAGTCGAGTTAGCTGCGGTCGGGGTCGGTTGTGGACCCTGATTGATCTCGCTGAGAGTCAGACCTTCACGCAACTCTCCGCAGAAGAAGAATCCGAAAGTGGGCCTGTAACTTGAGGTGAGAAGATTCTGCGCTGGGCTCGGATATACCGAAACTGCAATACTGAAAGTGCCTCGCTCTTCGCTCGCAGCGCTGAAGTCGGCATCCACCTGGGTAACGGATTCGGGCAAGACACCCGCCGAAACGACGCCGATGCGACCCGTGGGGCTAATGACTGGTGGAGTTTGCGGAGTCGAAGCGAGCAGAAGCCCCCCTCCCGATGCCGCCGCCGTGAGGGCGAGGGCGGATCCCACGCCTACGCTCCACCACCTGCGCCGCTGAATGTCGCGCCGTTCAACCTGGAGCTCGCGGAGAAGCTGATCGACCTTCGCCGATGTGCGGTCGGCGGAGTCGCGCGTCGCGTCGACACTTGCCGCCACGTTGTCGATAGATCGGAAGATTCGAGGCCATCTCACGGTACGGGTCCGGGTTCCTTCCTGCGCGCGAGCTTGAGCTCCACCCAGCAACGTCAGGCGAGACGCTGCGCAGTACGATCTTGTCCCAGATCACCCCGCGACGCGCCGCGTCTGGAAAGAGTCACGACAGAGTTATTCCAACCAGCCCGGAAACCGCCTGACGAACGAGATCCCGTGTCATCGCAACACGGTCCCAACCATTCCTGACGGAATCACACGCACTCAGCGGGTCAGGTCGCGCTCCAGTGCGGTGACGTAGGAGTCGATGCACGCGGCGAAGTCGACCCCGTCGGGGTCGAGCAGCCACTGGTTCGCGATGCCGTCGAGGGCGCCGAGGATCTCGATCGCCTTCAGCGTCGGGTCCACATCGCTGCGGATCTCGCCGCGCTCCTGACCGGCCTCGATGAGGGCTGCGACACTGACGCGGAGCGCGCGGTAGTGGTCCACGAAGAATTCGTGCGCCGGCGCATCGGATTCGAAGTTCTCGGCGAGGAGCACGGCGAAGAGCTTGATCAGCGCGGGCTCCTCGATGCTGCGCCGCGTGAACCCGGGGATCTCGCGGAGTCCTGCGAGTCCGCCGAGTTCGGCGACGTCGGCGGCGAAGGAGCGACTGACGCCGGCGTGCTGCTCGACCACGGCGCGCAGCAGTCCGACCTTCGTTCCGAAGTGGTAGAGGACGGCGGGTTCCGTGATGCCGACCTGGTCGGCAACCTCGGTGATGCCGGTGCCGCGGTAGCCGCCGCTCGCGAAGAGCTCGAGCGCCGCACTCACGATCTGCTCCTTGCGGCGGGCGCCCCGGGCGGACGTGGCGATGCGTCGAGTCTGCGGGGGCACGGTGCGATCGTATCCGTATCTGAACGAGTTGTCAGTTTCGCTAGCGTTTTTTACTGAGTTGTTAGTAAGGTTCACTCACCATCCGGCACGACCCCATGAGGAGGTTCAGATATGACGACCAACGCTGACGGCCCGATCGCCACCGCACAGGATCCCGCACCGCCGCGCACCGCTCCCCCTGCGAGCGCGGGCTTCATCACGGCGTTCGTCGCCGCCGTGCTCGGGGTCGCGGTCGCGACCCTCGCTCCGCTCTCGGTCACCCTCGCTCTGCGCATCCAGCAGCTCGACCCCGAGAACGCCCCGGCGAGCCTGTCGCTCGTCCTCGGCGTCGCCGCCGTGGTCGCTCTGCTCTCCGGCCCCTTCTTCGGCCAGCTCAGCGACCGCACCACGAGCCGCTGGGGCATGCGCCGACCCTGGCTCTTGGGCGGACTGCTCGTCGGGCTCATCGGGCTCGTCATCCTCTCGATGAGCGCGTCCATCCCGATGATGCTCCTCGGCTGGTGCATCACGCAGCTGGGCTTCAGCGCCCTCAACGCCGCGCTCGCCGCACTGCTCATCGACCATGTCCCCGAGCTGCAGCGGGGCAAGGTCTCCGGCCTCGTCGGCATGTGCCAGGCCGTGGGCGTCGTCACCGGCGTCTTCCTCGTCCAGCTCGTCGGCACCTCGGTGGCGCTGATGTTCCTCGTCCCCGGAGCGCTCGCGGCCGCCACCGTGATCGCACTGTCCCTGGTTCTCCGCGACCGCCGGCTGGATCCTGCCGACCGCAGCCGCTACGACTTCCGCGCCTTCGCGCGCAGCTTCTGGGTGAACCCGCTGCGGCACCGTGCGTTCGGCTGGGCCTGGCTCGGACGGTTCCTGATGATGACGGGCTTCGCGATCCTGCAGACCTACCAGGTGTACTACCTCTCCGATCAGCTCGGTTTCGATGCCGCAGCGATCCCGGGGCTCGTCCTCCAGTCGACCCTCGTGCTGACCGCCGCCGTGGTCGTCAGCTCGGTCGGCTGCGGCTGGCTCTCCGACCGGCTGCGTCGTCGCAAGATCTTCGTGCTCGGCTCCGCGGCGCTGTACGGCGTGGCCATGATCGTCGTGGCCACGGCGCAGACCTGGGAGACCTTCCTCGTCGGCATCGTGATCGGCGGACTCGCGCTCGGCACCTACCTGGCCGTCGACCTCGCGCTGGTCGCCCAGGTCCTCCCGAACGGCGGCGCCACCGCCGCCAAGGATCTCGGCGTCTTCAACATCGCCAACGCGGTGCCGCAGATGGTCGCACCCGCGATCGCTCCCCTCTTCCTCGCGATCGGCTCCGGCGGCAACTACACGGCGCTGTTCATCGGCGCTGCGGCGTTCAGTCTGCTGGGCGCGCTCGCGATCCAGCCGATCCGAGGCGTCCGTTGAGCGCGTCGCGGGTGCATGCGCGGCGCGGGATGGCGGCGGTGGTGACCGCGCTCGCCGTCATCGCCACCGGGGTCATCGCCGACCGGGCCGCGGCGACACCGGCTCCCGTCGAGGAGTCCTCCTCCGTGGCGGGGATCGTGGCCGCGCCCCTCGCCGACACCGTGTGGCTGTGTCGTCCTGGCGCCCCCGCCAACCCCTGCAATCAGGATGCCGTGGGCTCGCCGCAGCGGGGAGCCGCGGGGACGGAGTTCACCGCCCGCTACCTGGGCAGCGGTGCGGATGTCACGCTCGACGCGATCAACGTGACCAGCACGCCCACGCACGAGTCGTTTCCGCGCCCGGCAGCCCCCGCCGTCGACTGCTTCTCCGTCTATCCGACCGTCGACCTCACGCCCAACCCGGTGCTGCAGATCGGATCGCTTCCCCCGCAGCCGCAGGACACCCACCTCGCCGTCACGCTCACGCAGGTGGGTCGGTTCGCGAGCACCTGCCGACTCTTCGTGCCGGTGTACCGTCAGGCGCCGCTGCTCAGCCTCGTCGGAGGTGTGCTCACCGGCACCGACGCCGACTACACGACCGGTGCGATGGACGTCGCCGGTGCGTGGGCGGACTACTGGGAGAACGACAACATCGACCCGGTGACGGGTCAGCGGCGCGGTGTCATCCTGCTCGGCCACTCCCAGGGCACGGCGGACCTCGTCACGCTGCTGCAGGAGGAGTTCGACGCGGGCTCGGCTCCCCGCGAGCAGCTCATCGCCGCCTACCTGCTCGGCGGCGACGTGCAGGTAGCGGACGGCACCGGGCCGGCCGATCACGAGACGATCCCGGGGATGCCGGTCTGCACGCGCACCTCGGTCGCGGCATCGATGCCCACCGGATGCCTGGTGGGGTACTCGAGCTACGCGATGGCCGGGAGCTCCGCTCCCGCCGCCGATGCCGAGTTCGGACGCAGCGTCGACGCCGGGCATCGCATCCTCTGCGTCAACCCGGCGACCCTGATCGCCGGAGTCGCCGCGGGCGCCGCAACGCCTCTGGACGCCTACCTGCCGACCAATCGTCTGCTCGAAGGCACGGTCGTGCTGCCGAACGGTCACCTCTCTGTCGTGCTCTCCGGGTTCGCGCTCGAGAACAGACCGGCGGGGTTCGTGCGCCGAGAGGCCACGCTCACCGGCCAGTGCAGAACGCAGACGGATGCCGCCGGCACAGCCAGCTGGCTGCAGGTCGACGGGGGTGGCTCCCTGTTCCCTGTCGGGAGCAGCACCTCCGCCCTGGGACTGCACGTGGTCGACTACAACGTCGCGCTCGGCGATCTCGTCGAACTCGCCGGTCTGCAGTCGGCGCAGTGGACGGCGGATCGATGAGCGCGTCCACGGCCACGGTCCTGCACGACCTCACGGCGGTCGAGCAGTGCGCGGCGCTCCGCGACCGCTCCGTGAGCGCGGTCGAGCTCACGGAGCACTATCTCGATCGCATCGATCGGCTGGGCGAGCGGCTGGGCGCCTTCGTCGTGACGACACCGGACCTCGCCCTGCGCGAGGCCGCGGAAGCCGATCGCCGGTTCGCGCGCGGGGACGACGCGCACCGGCCGCTGCAAGGGCTGCCCATCGCCTTCAAAGATCTGCAGCCCATCGCCGGAGTACCGGTGACCAACGGCAGCGCGGTTCTCCCCGCCGTGACGGCCGAGCACGATGCCGAGGCGGTCGGACTCATCCGGGCCGCCGGGGCGGTCACGCTCGGCACGACGCACGCGCCCGAGCTCGGCATCCCCTGTTACACCGACACGACCGTCGTCGGCCGCCCCGCGGTCACTCCCTACGATCTCGGTCGCTCGGCCAGCGGATCGAGCGGCGGGGCCGCCGCAGCGGTCGCCGCCGGGCTCATTCCCGTGGGGCACGGCAGCGACGGGGCGGGATCGATCCGGACCCCCGCGGCGGTGTGCGGCCTGGTCGGCGTGAAGCCGAGCCGGGGCGTGGTGAGCGCAGCCCCCGCCTCGTCGTTCTTCGGCTTCAGCACCGACGGACCGCTCGCGCGCAACGTGGAGGACGCGGCACTGCTGCTGGATGCGATGGCGGTCAGAACGCCCCGGGGGCTCCACGAGCTCGCTGCGCCGGCGTCCTTCGTCGCGGCATCCCGTCGCCGAGCGACACGCCGCCTCCGTGTCGCCGTCTGGACCGACAGCGGTTTCGGCGCTGTCCATCCCGAGAACACCGCAGCGGTCGATCGGATCGCCCTGATGCTCGAGGGTCTCGGACACGAGGTCGTCGAGGTCGCCAACCCGGCGCCCTGGGATACGGATCTCGTGCAGGCGTTCTTCGACTACATCGGAGGCGTCGTGTCCGGACTGCTCGCCGGCCTTCCGCCCGCGCACGCACAAGCACTGGAGGAGGACACCCGGTGGATGAAGCAGCGCGGCGATCGGCTCGGAGCCGCGGACTTCGTGAAGTCCACGACGGCACTCGCCGCCTTCGCCGACCGGTTCCTCGCGAAGCTGGCGCCGTACGACCTCGCCGTCTCCCCCGTCTCGGCCGGGTTCGCGGTTCCGCTCGGCTCTTTCCACCGCGGGCAGAGCGGGGATGCGCCGTATCGGATGCTCGAGTGGTCGGCCTACACCCCGGCGCAGAATTTGAGCGGCCTTCCGGCGATCTCGATACCGAGTCATGTGACGGCCGACGGACTCCCGCTCGGCGTGCAGCTCACGGGGGCGACGATCGGATCCGATCCGATGCTGCTCAGCGTGGCGGCGCAGCTGGAGGAGCAGATCGGGTGGGCCCAGCGGCATCCGCCGATGTGGGGGGAATGAGATGACGATGGACGACACGATGCCGTTGACGCGACAGCGCAGAGAAGGTCTCCTCACCCGAGGTGACGAGCACACCTGGTACCGGGTGACCGGAGAGATCGGAGATCAGCCGACGCTGGTCGTGCTGCACGGCGGACCGGGCGCGACGCACGACTATCTGCTGCCTCTCGAAGAGCTCGCCGCTCCGGGGCGTGCCGTGGTCCTGTACGACCAGGTGGGGAGCGGACGATCGTCGCATCTGCCGGACGCGCCGTCGTCGTCGTGGACCGTGAACCGCTTCCTCGACGAGCTCGACCAGCTGCTCGACGAGTTGGGGATCCGCGAGAACCACGTCCTGTTGGGGCAGTCCTGGGGAGGGATCCTCGCGGCAGAGCACGCCGTTCGTCGACCGGCAGGCCTCAAGGGCCTGATCATCGCGAACTCACCGGCATCCATGCCGCTCTGGATGCGCGCCGCCGAGGAGTTGCGGTCCGCACTCCCCGAAGACGTGCAGCGCACGCTGGTCTCCCACGAGGCCGCGGGCACGACCGACAGTCCGGAGTACGTCGAGGCGATGCACGTCTACTATCGACGCCACGTGTGCCGGACCGATCCCTGGCCGGCCGAACTCGAGGCGACGCTCGCGGCGATCGATGCCGACCCGACGGTGTACCACACCATGAACGGCCCGTCGGAGTTCCACGTGACCGGCTCGCTCCGCGACTGGAGCGTCATCGATCGTCTGCACTCCATCGCCGCGCCGACCCTCGTCATCACCGGCCGATACGACGAGGCGACTCCGGAGACGGTCCGTCCGTTCCTGGAGCGCATCCCCCGGGTCCGCGGTGCCGTGCTTCCGCACTCGAGCCACATGCCCCATCTGGAGGAGCCGGAGCGCTTCCGACACCTCGTGCAGACCTACCTCGCGTCCCTCACCTCACCCTGAGGTGACGACCGCTCGCTCCGTGCCGCGTGTTGCCCACCGCGGGCCGAGAACGACGAACGGCCCGCCGCCTCTCGGCGACGGGCACTTCGGAAACGCGGGCTCACTCGTAGGTGGCGAGCCTCATGGTCGCGGTCGCGCTGTGCGCGGCCATGCCCTCGGAGTCGGAGATGACCTGCACGGCGTTCGCGAGCTCGGGCGTCGCCTCGCGCGCGATGCGCTGGTAGGTCAGGGGCTTGAGGAAGCGCGAGACCGACAGACCGGCGCTGTGCTTGGCACCACCGGCGGTCGGCAGCACATGGTTCGTGCCCGCCATGCCCTTGTCGGAGTAGGCGACCGTGCTCCACGGCCCGATGAACAGCGAGCCGTAGTTGCGGAGGTTCTCGTGGTACCAGTCGTCGTCGGCCGTGATGAGTTCGAGGTGCTCCGGCGCGAGGTCGTCCATGAGGGCGGCGGCGGTCTCACGGTCCTTCGCGACGGTGACGACGCCGTAGTCGCGCCACGCCGGACCGCAGATCTCGGCGGTGGCCAGCGTCTCGAGCTGACGCTCCACGGCGGCGATCACTGCGCGGCCATGGTCTTCGGATGTCGTGACGAGGGCGGCCGGGGAGTTCGGGCCGTGCTCCGCCTGACCCAGCAGGTCGGCGGCGACGATCTCGGGGTCGGCGGTCTCGTCGGAGATCACGGCGACCTCGCTGGGGCCGGCGAGCAGGTCGATCGCGACGGTGCCGAAGAGCTGACGCTTCGCCTCGGCGACGAACGCGTTGCCGGCGCCCACGAGCATGTCGACGGGCAGTTCGCCGAGCAGGCCGTACGCCATGGCGGCGAGCGCCTGCACGCCGCCGATCACGAACACGCGGTCGACACCCGAGAGGTGCGCGGCGTAGACGACGGCGTCGTTCGCGTTGCCGTCGGGCTGCGGGGGCGTGCACGCGATCACGGTCGGGACGCCGGCGGCCTTCGCGACGCCGACCGTCATGAACGCGCTCGCAGTGAGCGGGAAGCGCCCGGCGGGCAGGTACGCGCCGACGCGGGACACCGGGATGTACTTCGCGCCGGTCACGATGCCGGGGACCAGCTCGGTCTCGAAGTCGCTCAGGTGCGCGCGCGACTCCTTCGCGAACGCCTGGGTGCGCGCCGCGCCGAGCTCGATGGCGGCGCGGAGGTCGGGGGCGAGGCGGTCACCGCTCGTCGCGATCTGCTCGGCGGTGAGCTCGATGTCGGTGCCCTGGTAGTTGTCGAGCTTGCGCGCGTAGTCGAGCACGGCATCGAGACCGCGCTCGCGGATGTCGGCGAGCATGTTCGTCACGGTCTCGATCACGGCGGGATCGCGCTGGGCGGCCGGTGCGTCGATGAGCGGGGTCTTGAGGTGGTGGAACGCGCCGTCGAGGCGGGCGAGCACGGGTGAGGAGTAACGCATGGTGGAAGGCTAGATCGATCCCATCCATCCGACAAGCCTGATGGTCCGAGGTATTGCATCGGGTTTACCATTGGGTGTGACCATCACCCAGCTGACCGCCTTCCTCGCCGCTCTGGAGCACGGTTCCTTCACCGCCGCCGCGGCGAATCTGTCGATGACGCAGGCCTCGGTGTCGGAGCTCGTCGCCCGCCTGGAACGCGAGCTCGGCGTCACCCTGTTCACGCGTGGCAGCCGACGACTCGTGCCCACGGCGGCCGCGCTCGAACTGCGCCCGCACGCGACCCAGGCGGTGAGCGCGGTGCAGAACGGCATAGACACGATCCAGGCGCTGACCTCTCTCGATCGCGGCACCTGCACCTTCGGGGTGCTCCGCAACGCGGCGTACTACGCGCTCGCCGACCTCGCCGAGACCTTCCACCACCGGCATCCGAACGTGCGGCTGCGCCTCGTGGGCATCAACTCCGCGCACGTCGCCCGATCGATCGCGAGCGGAGAACTCGAGGCCGGCCTGCTCGTGTTGCCCGTCGACGAAGACGGACTGGAGGTGCGCCCGCTCTTCCGCGACGAGGTGCTCTACGCCTCGGCCACCCGCCCGGCCGACGCCGGGCCCGTCACGATCGACGAGGTCGCAGCAGCCAAGCTCGTGCTCTACGACGCCTTCGCCGGGTGGGACGATCCGACCCGGCGCCAGCTGCTCGAGCGCGCACGGCTGCGCGGCCTGTCGATCGAGCCCGCGGTCGAGGTCGAGAACGTCGAGACCGCGCTGAGCCTCGTCGCCGCGGGGGCCGCCGACACCATCGTGTCGCGGTCGATCACCGAGGCCGAGGGCTTCGCCACCGGCATCCGCACCTTCCCCTTCGCCGAGCCGATGCACGACACGATCGCGCTGGTGAAGCGCGAGGGGATGCTGCTGTCGCCGGCTACCCAGCGGCTCGCGGAGCTGGCGGAGCGGATGCTGCGCGAAAGGCTGCCCGAGCATGAAGGCCGCACGCCGCTCGACTGAACCCTTCGACAAGCTCAGGGACCCAATCGGAATCAGGAGAGGCCACCCAACCGGACTCAGTACAGGTCGCCCCGCCGGTCGTCGAACAGGTGGTTGTGCGGCGGCAGCGACTTCTCGCGCACGGCGGCGAGCGAGAGCACGGCGGTCGCGCCCATCACCGCACGGAACGAGACGATCCACCCCTGCTCGTCGATGATCGCGGTGCCGTCGGTCCAGTCCACCCCTCGCTCGGAGCCCCAGCGGTCGGCGACGACCACCGGCAGTCGGGAGGAGCGGGCGGATGCCATCGCCTGGATCAGCTCGGGGGCGTGCTCGCCCTCGGGCCGCGGCACCAGGGGCCAGTTGACCGGCAGCGCCAGCACGTCGGCTCCGGCGAGCGCCAGACGGCGCGGCACCTCGGGGAACTCGTTGTCGTAGCAGATCGCGACACCGAGGCGTCCGAACGAGGTGTCTACGACGAGTCCGGCCTCGGCGCCGACGTCGAAGACGAGCTTCTCGGCACCCCAGAGGTGGGACTTGCGGTAGTCGGCCAGCCGCGCATCGCGTGTCAGCACGGCCGCGGTGTTGAACAGCTGCGAGCCCGCGGCCTCGGCGTAGCCGACCACCACCACGGCATCCGCAGGGATCACCTCGCGAACGGCATCCCACCGCGCATCGTCGGCGGTGAGCGCCGTCTTCTCGGCCTCGGCACGATCTTCGAAGACGTATCCGCTCGTGGCGAGCTCGGGGAGCACGATCAGACGCGCATCGCGACGCCCCGCGGCGATGATCGCCTCTCGGATGCGTTCGAGGTTCGCGTCGACGTCGCCGATCACGATCTCGGGCGACAGTGCGGCGACGCGCAGTTCATCGACAGCAGCAGGCATGACACTCATCTTCCCCTCGGAGACGCCGAAGCGCGAGGAGCCGTCGGCCCCTCGCGCTTCGTCGGTCTCAGTCGTCTTCGGTCGCGGTGACCATCACTCCGAGCGGAGCGAGGTAGCCGTTGGGATCGATCGTCCAGTCGGCCGCGGCTGCCGCCTCGACGACCTCCGGTGCCCACTCAAGGTAGACGCGGTCGTCGCCGCCGTTGATCACGAGCACCGTGCCGGACCCGGTCTCGTCGCCCTCGACGCACACGTACGAGCGCCAGGCCCCCTCAGGAACGGAGAAGGTGTCTCCGGCGCCGAGGTTCACGGTCGTCGACGGGTCGCCGTTGAGGGTGACCTCCCAGCGGCCGGTCTTGAACAGCAGCGCCTGCGTCTTGTCGTGGCGGTGACGCAGCACGCCCTGGCCGGCCTCGGCCTTGACCCACGCGAGGTTGAACGAGTGCGGCTCGGTCACGTTCGGCACCTGACGGCGGTTCTCCGACATGCCGTAGCCGATCACGGTGGCGAGCTCGACGCGGCCGCCCTCGACGGCCGAGGTCAGCAGCGCCGCGGACGAGTACTTCCGGTCGCCGGGCTGGATGACGCGCGAGCGCATGTCCTCGACCGTGTAGGTCGTCAGCTCGTCGATGTAGTGCTGCTTCATAGGGGTGATGAGGGGCACGTCGTCGGGGAGCACGTCGCCGGCGACCGTGTCGATCAGCTTGTTGTCGGCCGTGAGGTGGAGCCCGTAGGACTCGGCCTCGCGCAGGACCGAAGGGCCCCAGATGATGCCGCCGTTGTCGTCGCGTCCGAGCACGGTGTAGAGGATGCCGTCGTCCGGCCCCTCGTTCGTGAAGCCGCGGAAGATCCAGGTCGGGATGGTGACGATGTCGCCGTCATGGCTGATGTACTCGCCCTGCTTGCCGTCCACGCCCCAGCGGAGGCGGAACTCGCCGCCGAGGTTGATGAACACCTCGGCCGTGAAGTGCAGGTGCAGGTTGTTCGAGATGCCGTTCGGCATGCCGGCCGCACCGGTGTTGAACCCGTGGTTGACCTCGAGGTTCACGTACTGGCTCGCGTTCTGCGAGACTCCGGCGCCGATGAAGGAGTAGTTCTCCTTGCGGTCGGAGCCCGGGGTGCGGCAGTCGATGAACGCCGAGTTGCACGGCACCCAGTCGGAGCGACGGATGGTCCGGCGTTCGATCTCGTTGGCGTCGACGATGACGTCGGTCGCGTCGACGATGGCGTTGCTCATTTCTTCTTCTCCTCGTTCCAAGCGTGTCGATCAGCTGGTGATCAGTAGATGTTGGCGAAGGCGACGGGCTCGTCGCCTCGCTGGCCTTGGATCTGCGCGCGAAGCGCGATGTCGTCCCACAGACGGACCTCTTTCACGAGGGCGCCGTTGTGGAAGGTGAACTGCGAGATGCCCAGCACGTCGACCGGCTTGCCCGTGAGCGGTCCGTAGTTCGGGACACCGTTGTAGTCGCCGACGAACTTCCACACGACGGCCACGCGGAGACCCGCGTACCGCACGTCGTAGTTGGTCTGGATGTCGCGGATCTCGAACTGACCGCCGGGGAACGACTCGAGGAAGCGCAGCAGTGCGCGACGGTAGCCCTCCGGACGGATGACGAGGCGGTTGCCGACTGTCAGGAGCACGAGGTCGCGCTCGAAGAACTTCTCGACCTTCTGCAGATCGCGGTCGTTCCAGACGGTCTTGATCAGGTCGATGACCTTCTCGACCTCGGCGCGGTACTCGTCGGGGCGCTCTCCGGAGTCGCCCTTCGCGATGGGGTCGGCGGGTGCCGGCTCGTTCCAGGATCCGGAGAAGCCGCGGAAGGTCTGCGCGCTGGCGACCTCGTCGAGGTCCTCGCCGCGTGCGAGGGGCCCCGCGAGAGTGTCGCGGACGACCCACTCCTCGACCATGCGGCCGCGCCGGTAGAGGCAGTTGGCGATCGTGCGGCTGAACTCGGAGGTCTGCAGGTGACCGGAGAGCACGAGGTGCGAGCTGAGGAACGCGTCATCGCCGCGCGCCTCCCAGATGACGTCTTCGGCCTGCCCGGTGCGGTCGGGGGTCGCCGAGATGCGCATGAGCGAACCCTCGATGACCTCGTCGCGGTTCGAGGAGGTGCCGAGACCGCCGTGCACGATCGAGTCGGGCTCGTAGTTCTCGCGGATGTAGTGGATCGACCGATCGACCCAGATCAGGTCGGTGACCTCACGGATGAAGTCATCGGGGTCCTTGTACGGCAGATAGGCGACCGGATCGAGAGGCACGCTGTTTCACTCCTTAGAAGATGAGTCCGCGTTTCGTCGGTGATCGCGGGCTTCCTTCGTCAGTGTATGCGTATGCACAAACGAGTGCAAGAGAGACTTTCCTGACACACGGGTGTCAGAGGCGGATGCCGCGTCAGCCGGCCTGCGCGGCGGCGAGCGTGCGACGGGGCACGAACGACGACGCGAAGCGTACGTTCTCGATCGGGGCCTCGCGGTTCTCGATGCGGCGCACGATGAGGTCGGCCGCGGCCTCGGCCATCCCGATGATGTCGTAGCGGACCGTGGCGAGATCCACGATGGGCCAGGCGGCCTCGGGCAGATCGTCGAAGCCGACGACCGAGAGATCCTCGGGCACGCGGAGTCCCGCGCGGTGTGCGGCGTTCAGCACGCCGTAGGCGACCACGTCGTTGCCGCAGAAGAGCACGGTCGGGCGATCGGGCGCGCTCAGGAGCGACGCCGCCGCCGCCTCGCCCTCGTCGGCGCTGAACCGGGCGACCTTGCGCGTGTCCGCCTCGGCGAGCGTGAGCCCGTGCGAGAGGACCGCGTCGCGCAGCGCGGATTCGCGTGCCTGCGCCGTGCTCGTGTTCGTGGGGCCGAGCACGGCCCCGATGCGACGGTGCCCCAGCTCGACGGCGCGATCGACCGCCTGCTTGTATCCGACGACCGGATCGACCACCGTGGCATCCGCCTCGATCAGCGATCCGATCCGGTTGAAGTACACGAACGGCAGGCCGCGGTCCTTGAGACGCAGCGGTGCCGCGGACTCCACCGTCGTGGTGGCGAGGATCAGGCCGTCGAGCCCGTTCGCCAGCAGACGCTCGACGATCGTGTCGTTGTCGGCGGTCTCGGTGTGCAGCATGAGCTGATACCCGAGGGCTTCGAGCTCCCGGTGCACGGGCGCGATGATGTGCGAGTAGAACTGGTTGTCGAGGTCGGTCAGCAGCAGTCCGATGCGCCGGGTGCGCCCCGACGACAGCGCGCGCCCCGCTTCGCTGGGGACGTAGCCGAGCAACTGGGCCGCCTCGCGCACGCGCACCTTGGTCGCCTCCGACACCCGGGAGTCGTCGCGCAGGGCCCGCGAGACCGTGGGTTGCGACACCCCTGCCAACCGCGCGACATCGCGACTCGTGACGACCATGTGATGCCTCCCCCTCAACGCGGGGAAATTCTAGCGCCTTGACGCGTCCGTGCATACGCGGTCATAATCAGAGCATACGTATGCAACGAAAGGATGGGCCATGCCCCTGCATCTGAAGTCCGCGCCGACGAAGACGTTCGCGGACACCGCACAGCAGGACGTCGCCGAACGGGTCCGCGGGATCATCGGCGACATCCGCGAGAACGGCGACGCCGCCGTCCGGCGGTATGCCGAGCAGTTCGACAACTGGAGCCCGGAGTCCTACCGGCTGTCGGATGCCGAGATCGAGCAGATCATCGGCACGCTCTCGCCGCAGGTCATCCAGGACATCGAGTTCGTGCAGACGCAGGTCCGCCGCTTCGCCCAGGCGCAGCGCGACTCCCTCGCCGACATCGAGGTCGAGACCCTCCCCGGCGTCTTCCTGGGCCAGAAGCACGTCCCCGTGCAGGCGGCCGGTGCGTACATCCCCGGCGGAAAGTACCCGCTCACGGCATCCGCGCACATGACGATCATCACCGCGAAGGTCGCGGGCGTCCCTCGCGTCGTCGCGTGCACCCCGCCGATCCGCGGCGAGATCCCCGCCGCCACGGTCGCCGCCATGAAGATGGCGGGCGCCGACGAGATCTACCTCCTCGGCGGCGTGCAGGCCGTGGCCGCGATGGCCGTCGGCACCGAGACGATCGAGCCGGTCAACATGATCGCCGGCCCCGGGAACGCCTACGTCGCCGAGGCCAAGCGTCAGCTGTTCGGTGAGGTCGGCATCGACCTGTTCGCCGGGCCCACCGAGATCCTCATCGTCGCCGACGAGCACGCCGACCCCTTCTTCACGGCCGTCGACCTGCTCTCCCAGGCCGAGCACGGGCCCGACTCCCCCGCGGTGCTCGTGACGACCTCGCAGACGCTCGCGGAAGAGGTCATGGACTGGATCGAGAAGATCCTCCCCGGTATGCCGACCCGCGACTACGCCGGGCCCGCGTGGCGCGACTGGGGCCAGGTCATCGTCGCCGACGACCTCGACGAGGCCTACCGCATCGCCGACGACTTCGCCTTCGAGCACGTGCAGATCTTCACCGAGAACCCCCGCGAGGCCCTCACGAAGATGCACGACTACGGCGCGCTGTTCCTCGGCGAGAACACCTGCGTCTCGTACGGCGACAAGGTCATCGGCACCAACCACGTGCTGCCGACGCTCGGCGCTGCCCGGTACACCGGCGGCCTCTGGGTCGGCAAGTACCTGCGCACGGTCACGTACCAGGAGGTGCAGAACACGGAGTCGTCGGCCGAGCTCGGCGCCGTGTGCGGCCGCGCCGCCCGCGTCGAGCTCTTCGAGGGTCACGCCCGCTCCGGCGACGCCCGCGCCTGGCGCCATGCCGGCACGGAGTTCGACTGGATCGAAGACAGCCACAAGGCCGTCGCGGCAGCGCGATGACCGACCTCACGGGGCGCACAGCCGTGGTGACCGGCGGCGGCAGCGGGCTCGGGGCGGCCATCGCCCACTCGCTGCACGCCGCCGGCGCCGACGTCGTGCTGGTCGGCCGCGACGAGACGAAGCTCGCCGCCACGGCATCCGCTCTCGGTTCGCGGGCACGCGAGCTCGCGTGCGACGTGTCGGACGCAGCATCCGTCGAAGCTCTGCGTGAAGCGCTCGGGGACACCGAGGTGTCGATCCTGGTGAACAACGCCGGCATCCCCGGTCCGGTCGCGGCACTCACCAACATCGGCGTCGACGACTGGGACGAGGTGTTCGCCGTGAACGTGCGCGGAACCTACCTGCTCTGCAAGGCGCTGCTCCCCGGCATGATCGCGCGCGGCGACGGCGATGTCATCAACATCGCGTCGGTATCGGGCAAGCGCCCGCTCGCACACCGCACCCCGTACTGCGCGTCGAAGATGGCCGTGATCGGACTCACCTCGACCCTCGCTTTCGAGGTCGGCCCCGCCGGCGTGCGGGTGAATTCGCTCTCGCCCGGCCCGGTGCAGGGGCCCCGGATGGAGCGGAACTTCCGCCTCGAGGCCGAACGATCCGGCACCACGGTCGACGACGCCGAGCAGGTGTTCGTCTCGCGCGCCGCGCTCGGACGCATGGTCACCGAGGAAGAGGTCGGCGCCGCGGTCCTCGCGATGCTGGCGATGCCGGGCATGTGCGGGGCCGACGTCGACCTGTCCGCAGGCATGGTCGCCTGATGGCTTCGTCGCTGCGGGCGCGCGCACGAGCGGGCGAGAAACTGCTCGGCGCTCTGCTGCGGATGCCGTCGGAGGAGCTCGTCGAGATGCTCGCGGTCGCGGAGTTCGACTTCGTGCTGATCGACTGCGAGCACGGCCCCGCCGACATCACGGCGCTGCGGAACCACATCGCCCTCGCGGCCGCGCACGGCGTGCCCGTGATCGTGCGGGTCGGCGAGAACGACCGCGGCCAGATCCTGCGCGTGCTCGACCAGGGTGCCGAGGGCATCCTCGCGCCGCACCTCGACACCGCCGCCGACGCCGCCGCTCTCGTCGACGCCTCGCTGTATCCGCCGGTCGGCACTCGTGGCTTCGCGACTTACAGCCGTGCGGGTCGCTTCGGCGAGACGCCGCCCGCCGAGCACCTCGACCGGTGGCTCGAGAACACCCTGGTGCTCGGCATGATCGAGTCGCCGGGCGGTGTGCGGAACGTCGAGGGCATCGTCGCGACGCCGCGCCTCGACGGCATCCTGGTGGGCCCTGCCGACCTGGCCGCGAGTTCCGGCCCCGACGACCTGCCGCTGGCCGACGCCATCGCCGCGGTGCACGGCGCCCTGGCTGCGGCGGGTTCGCTGCGGATGGACATCGTCGGCACTCGCGCTGCGGCCGAAACGTCCTTCGCCGGCGGCGCCGACCTCGTGATCTACAACCTGGCCTCATCCCTCATGCAGCACCTGCGCGACCTGGCCTCGCCGGCGCGCTGAGGCGTCGGCATCCGCTCACGCGCGATGAAGGAGATCTCCCGGAATGCAGGGTGCTTTCGCGGCATCCGCCCTTCATTCCGCGAGATCTCCTTCAGAACGCGCGGGCCCCGGCATCCGCCAGCTGACCCTGCCACGAACGCAGCAGCGCACCGAAGGCCTCCCCGCGCTCGAGCGGCAGCAGGTGCCCGGCGTCGAGGGTGACGAGCCGGGCGTCGGGCATCCGCGTCACGATCTCGGTGTGGAAGTGCGGCGGGCAGATCGCGTCGTCGAGCCCCGACACGACGAGCGTCGGAACCCGCAGCGCAGGCAGCCGTGCGAGCAGATCGCCACGGTCGAACTGCAGCTCCAATTGGGCGCGCAACCGTACAGCACCCGTCGCCGTGCCCATCGCGAGCGCCCGCTCGACCAGGTCGGGGCGGGTGCGCACCGCCGCAGCACCGAGCAGTGCCGGCAGAATGCGCGACTGCAGCTCACGAGCATCCGTTCCGGCGTCGAGCGCGGCGAGCCACTCCCGCCAGCCGTCGCGCTGCGCATCCGTTGGCGCCTTCGCGTTGGTCGAGACCAGGCACAGACCGGCCACCCGCCCGGGAGCCGCGAGCGCGAGCGACATCGCGACGATCGCCCCGAGCGAATGCCCGACGAGCACGAAGCGCTCCGGCAGCTCCGCCAGCAGCGCCTCGACCTGGTCGGGGATGGAGGGGCGATCCAGCGCCGGCTGGATCGCCCCGTCGAGTCCGGCATCCGCCCACAGATCGGCGGTGCAGTTCATGCCGGCGAGCAGGACCAGCGACGACACGTCAGCCCTTGACGGCGCCGTCGCTGAGTCCCGCGACGAGATACTTCTGGGCGATGAACGCGATCACGAACACCGGGATCGTGAGGAGCATCGACGCGGCTCCCGCCTGTTGCAGCATCGGCAGGGTCTGCCCGAGCTGCGTGGCGATGAACACCGGCACCGTCTTCGACGAGGTGTCGGTGAGCACGAGGGCGGTGAGGTACTCCTGGAACGCGAACAGGAACACGAAGATGCCGGCGGTGAGGATGCCGGGGCCCATCAGCGGGATCATGACCCGACGCAGCATCCCGATCCTCGTGCAGCCGTCGATCATGGCCGCCTCGTCGAGCTCCTTGGGGATCTCGGCGAAGAAGTTGCGCAGCAGCCAGATCGTGAACGGCTGGTTGATCGCGACCAGGGCGATCGCGAGCGCGAACGTGGTGTCGTAGATGCCCAGCGCGCGGCTGATGTCGTACATCGGCAGCACGACCGCGAACCGCGGCAGCGCACGGAAGATCAGCGCGAGCACCAGCAGGATGGCCGAGACGTAGCTCGGGAACCGCGACAGCGCATAGGCCGCCGGGATGCCGATGACCAGCGCGATCACGGTCGACACGATGGCGACGACCACGGTGTTCACGAGGTAGTCCGCGAAGTAGGTCGTCTGCCACAGGTCGACGAACGCCTGCAGCGTCGGCTGGTAGTCCCAGAGCACCGGCGGGTTGGAGAAGGCGACGTCGGTGGGCTTGGTCACCGACAGCGTCATCCAGATGAACGGGCTCAGCACGACAACGCAGAGGATGCCGAGCAGCAGACCGGTGATGTACGGCGGGCGGTTCTGACCGCGTCGCTTGCGCTTCGGTGCGCCCTTGGTGACGATGGCCCTCGTCGAGAGCTCTGCGGAGGTGAGACTCATCGTTCGGCCTTCGCTTCCTTGAAGATGCCCCGGATGAACGGGATCAGCATGATGAGGATCAGGAGGATGGTGAGCACGTTGATCGCACTGCCGAGGCCGAGGTTCTCGGCCCCGTCGGCGAACGCCACCGAGTAGACGTAGAGCATGATCGACTCGTTCCCGATGTTCTGCGCCTGCGGCGACAGCGGGATCAGGTTGTCGAACATGCGCAGCACGTCCATGATCGTGATCAGCGTCACGAAGCCGAGCACGCCGCGGATGGTCGGGATGATCACGTTGATGTGCGTCTGGAAGCCGTTGGCGCCGTCGATCTTGGCGGCCTCCTTCAGCTCGTTGGGTACGCCCTGGAGGCCCGCGAGGATGATGAGCATCGCGAACGGCAGCATGTGCCACACCGTGTTCGCGATGACGAGGATCGCGTTCGGGACCTGGTCGGTGAACCAGAGCACCTGCGATCCGCCGAAGAAGCCGATCAGCCGGTTCACGACTCCGCCGAAGTTGTCGTCGAAGAGCCACGAGAACGCGACGGCGCCGACGAGGTTCGGCAGCACGTACGAGACGAGCATGATGCCGAGGACCAGCGGGCGGGATGTGGTGATGCGGTTGATGCCGGTGGCGATGATGTACCCGAACACCAGCAGGATGGCGGTGGTGACGACCGTGACGGCCACCGTGAAGAGCACCGCCTTGTGGAACCGGGGATCGGTCAGAGCGTCGGTGAAGTTCTCCAACCCGACGAACGTGCCCGGTGTGCCGTAACGGACCTGTTCGAAGCTCCACTGCACCGTGCGCACCAGGGGGAGCACGAGGAGTGCGCCCATCACCAGCAGGCTCGGAGCGAAGAGCAGCCAGAATTCGCGTGCCTTCATGTGCGTCCTCCCTTGGACGGACTGTGGCCTGAACTCGCGCTCAGGCCACAGTCATGGACGTCGGTCCGTGGTCAGCCGGCGACCTTCTCGCCGGCGGCCTGCATCTGGGCGAGTCCGTCGTCGACGGACACCTGGCCGTTGAGGATCGAGACCAGGATCGGACGGATCTCGTTCGTGATGTCGGCGATGACCGGCGACACGATGGGCGGCATCGCACTCGCGATCGAGTCGTTGGCCGCAGCACCGTAGGGAGAGTTCTTCTCCGTCACCATTCCCTCGCGGGCCGGGTAGGCCGCGGGGACGGATGCCTTGGAGGCGTCTTCGCTCACCGCGGACGCCATCATGTTGAACAGCATGTCATGGTCGAGCTTCGTGTTGAACGGGATGGACCAGCCGTCGATCGAGAGGCGGTTGTACGAGTACTGCGCGTCGTCGGTGACCTTCGGCGCACCCGCGAAGCCGAACGAGTCGGACAGCTTGGAGTTGGCCGGAAGCGTCAGGTCGAACATGCGGCCGGAGAACATGATCGACATGGCCGCCGTCCCGTTGAACATCTGCTGCTGCACCTTGGGCTGGTCGAAGGTCGTCACCTGCGGGTCCATGTAGGGCTTCAGCGAGAGCATCGCCTCGACAGCCTGCTTGGCCTCGGGAGTGTCGAGCGTGACCTCGCCGTCCTTGGTGACGAAGTCGGCGCCGAGGGAGTTCATCGCGCCCTCGAAGCCGGTGGTGACGTCGGCGGTCGCGAGCCAGGGCAGCGCGATCGGGTAGTCCATGAGCCCGGCGCCCTTGATGGCCTCGGCGGCGTCGATCATCTCGTCGAAGGTGGTGGGGACCTCGAGGCCGAGGTCCTCGAAGACGTCGGTGCGGTACGCCATCACGAACATCTGGGCCTGCATCGGGATCGCGTAGATCTCGCCGTCGTACGACATGCCCTCGACCATGGACTTGCTGATCTCGTCGAGGCCGTAGTCGCCGGCGTACTTGTCCCAGAGGTCGTTCAGCGGGACGAGCTTCTCCTCCTCGCCGAAGCCGGGGATGACGAAGCCGTACGTCTCGATGATGTCGTAGGTGCCGGTGTCGCCCGCGAGGGTGGCCGTGGTCTTGGTGACCTGTCCGCCGAAGTCGATCGGGTCGTGCTTGAGCGTGACGTCCTTGGTCGTGCAGCTCGACACCATCGTGTCGGTGAAGGGGTCGATCGCCGAGGAGTTGTAGGCGAGGACGTTGACCGTCGTCTTGCCTTCGGGTGCCTTGTAGTCACATGACACTGTCGTCGAGTTTTCGTTGTCGGTGCGGGAGCCCGCGCCGCAGCTGGTGAGGGCGACGATGCCCACGGCTGCGAGTGCGAGAACCGGCAATGCCCGATGCTTGTTGAGTCCCATATGGGTGATGGTATACGTATGCAGTCAACTTAGGGAAGCCTATTTTCTGGGAATGTATTCCCACTGAATACGTATACGTAACGATTGCCCGTCCACCCTTGCGCAAGGCGGCGGCGCGGCGGGCGGAGAAGGCCCGCCCGCGCTCAGTCGGAGCGTGGGCGCCGCTTCTCGAGCGCACCGCAGAGCAGGATGGCCACGAGCCCGGCCACGGGGGCGATGAGGAGACCCGCGCGCAGGCTCTCGTTGTCGGCGATGAAGCCGACGAACGGCGGCGACAGCAGGAATCCGACGCGCAGGAGCCACGACAGCACGGTGAGTCCGACTCCCTGTGGCAGCCCCGGCAGCTCGTCGGCGGCGTGCATGGCCGCGGGGATCAGCGTCGCGATGCCGAAGCCGAGGGCGGCGAATCCGAGGATCGTCCCCGGCACGCTGGGGAAGGCGAGCGCGAGCCCCATGCCCACCGCGGCGATCAGCCCACCGGCACCGGCGACGAGGCGCTGGCCGAACCGGTCGGTCAACCCGTCCCCGAGGATGCGGCCGATGAACTGGGCGAGCATGAGCGCGATGAAGCCGAGCGGAGCGATCGCGGCGGCCGCGCCGAGCGAGTCCGCGAGGTACAGCGTCGCCCAGGAGTTGCCGGCATCCTCGCCCACCGCCCCGGCCATCGCGATGAGGGTGAGGGCCGCGAGCACGAGGATGGTGCGCGGCCCCGGTCCGCGCCGCGCGGCCTGGCGGACCTCGGCGCCTTCCGCGACGACATCCTCCCCGGCCTCGTCGTCGCGCCCCGGTAGGCAGAAGCGCAGCGCACCGATGGCGACGGCGGCGAACACCGTGGTGGAGATCGCGAGATGGATGCCGACGGGCAGCCCGGTCGCGATCGCGACCGCGGCCATCGCACCGCCGAGCACGGCGCCGATCGACCAGATCGCGTGGAAGGAGTTGATGATCGAGCGGCCGTATCGGCGCTGCACGCGCAGGCCGTGGGCGTTCTGCGCGACGTCGGTGATCGCATCGCAGGCGCCGGTCAGGAAGAGGGCTCCCGCGAACAGGAGGGCCGCCGGCGAGAGCCCGGCGAGCAGGTAGCCGACGCTCGTCAGCGCGGTGCCGAACACGGCGAGGCGCGCGGAGCCGAAGCGACGGATCAGCACGGCGGCGGCGAGGCCCGCGACGATCGCCCCGGCCGGGAGCGCAGCGATCGACAGTCCGTAGGCGGTGTTGTCGAGTCCGAGCGCCGCCTTGATCTCGGGGTAGCGCGGCAGGATGTTGGCGAACAGGGCACCGTTCGTCAGGAACAGGGCGGAGACGGCGATGCGCGCGCGGCGGGCCGCGGCATCCGGGCCGGGTCGCGCGGCCGTGACCGTCTCGTCGCTCGGGTCGTCCATCGCGCCCATCTTTCCATGAGCGCCCCGCTCGCCCCGAGCTCGGAGACGTCGGCGGTCAGAGACCTTCGGCGATCTCCTTGATCGCGGCGAGGCGACGGTCCCACTCGCGCCCGATCGCGTCGAGCTTCGCCGCGGTGGCGGCGAGCTCGGTGCCGATCACGCGGTACCGCAGCTCGCGACCGACCGGAACGGGCTCGACCAGCCCGACCTCTTGGAGCACCGCGAGGTGCTTGGCGATGGCCTGACGGCTGACCGGCAGGCGCCCGGCGAGAGCGGATGCCGAGGCATCGCCCTCGCCGAGAGCCGTCAGGATGCTCCACCGCGTCTCGTCGGCGAGCGCCGAGAACATCGGGATCAGCGTTCCGGTGGTCATGCGTCGCTCTCGACTGCTTCGGATTCCACCAGCGCGACCATCTTGTCGAGCTCCAGATCCCAGCCGGTGCGGTGGCTCTCGAGGTTCTCCAGAGGTGCGGAGGTGCGCTCGAAGCCGCTCTCGACCACGGTGAGCTGCGTGCCGCCGTCGATCTCGTCGAGCGTGAAGGTGAAGACGGTCGAGGTGCCCTCGTCGACCGCATCCGGGAGATCGCCGAGCGCGTCGTCGTTGTTCCAGCGGTAGCTGATGAGGTGCGGCTCGTCGCGGGCCTCGATCCGCAGGGGGATGACGTCGTAGTCGGGGAACGTCATCGTGCCGGTCGCCCCGACGCCCGTGCCGTCGAGCACGGTGCGCCCGAACCAGCGCGAGATGTGCTCCGGCTCGGCGACCGCGCGCCAGACCTTGTCGATGGATGCCGCGATGCGGATCGTGCGCCGGACCGAGAAGGTGTCCTCGTCGACCACGGAACCGGTGTTCTCCGTCATGTTCACCATGATGCGTCCTTTCTTCGCGGAGCGGCCGGATCGCCACTCACCTGCAATTACAGAGTTGCACATCATCTCCGATTCTGCAACCCCTGAGTTGCATTGACTGCAGCTCCCATACATGCCCGCCCTCCCGTGCGCCACCCGCTTCACCGCGTCATCCCTCCGGCATACGCTCGACCCATGACCGAGCTCACCCAGCCCACCGGACGCGAAGAAGCGCTGCGCGCCGTCCCCCGCGAAGACGGCACGGCGCCCCGGGCCCTGGTGCTCGGGGCGACCGGCTACATCGGCGGTCGCCTCACCCCGCGCCTGCTCAACGCCGGCTACCGGGTGCGCGTCCTGGCTCGCGACGCCGTGCGCGCGGCATCCTTCCTCTGGGGTCCCGACTGCGAGATCGTCGAGGGATCGGCCGACGACGCGGATGCCGTGGCCGAGGCCATGACCGACGTCGACGTCGTCTACTACCTGATCCACTCGATGACCGCGGGCAAGGGCTTCGAGGAGAGCGACCATCGCGCCGCGACGACGGTGGCGGAGGCCGCGGCCTCTGCCGGCGTGCACCGACTCGTGTACCTCGGCGGCCTGCACCCCGACGATGTGAAGCTGTCGCCGCATCTGCGATCTCGTGTGGAGGTCGGCGAGACGTTCCTGCACTCCGGGGTGCCGACTCTCGTTCTCCAGGCCGGCGTCGTCATCGGCTCGGGCTCGGCGTCGTTCGAGATGATCCGGCACCTGACCGATGTGCTGCCCTACATGCCCGCACCGAAGTGGGTGCGCAACCGCATCCAGCCGATCGCCGTGCGCGACGTGCTGCACTATCTGCTCGGGGCGGCCCGGGTCGACGAGAGCGTGAACCGTGCGGTCGACATCGGCGGACCCGACGTGCTGCGGTACGGGCAGATGATGAACGGCTACGCGGTCGAGGCCGGTCTCCCGCAGCGGGCGATCGCCTCGCTGCCGGTGCTGACGCCCTGGCTCGCGTCGCACTGGGTCAACCTCGTGACGCCCGTGCCGCGATCGATCGCGCGACCGCTCGTCGCCTCGCTGCAGAACGAGTGCGTCGTCAAGGATCGCTCGGTCGACGAGCTCATCCCGCCGCCCGCCGACGGGCTCACACCGTATCGCCGGGCGGTCGCCCTCGCGCTCGGACGACTCGGCTCCGACACGATCGAGACCAGCTGGCAGGATGCCGAGGTGTCGGGCGCTCCGAGCGATCCGCTGCCGAGCGACCCCGACTGGGCGGGACGGACGGTCTTCACCGATGCGCGGTCGCTCGAGACGAAGGCATCCGTCGACGACCTGTGGCGCGTCATCATCGGGATCGGCGGCGAGAACGGCTGGTACTCGTCACCGTTCCTCTGGGCGGTGCGCGGCGTGATGGATCGGCTGGTCGGCGGCGTGGGTCTGCGCCGCGGTCGACGCAGCCGCACGGCGGCGCGCATCGGCGACGCGATCGACTTCTGGCGCGTCGAGGCGGTGTCGCAGCCGCATTCAGGGGAAGAGGATGCCGGGCTGCTGCGCCTGCGCGCCGAGATGAAGGTGCCGGGCGAGGCGTGGCTCGAGCTGCGGGCGATCGCCGACGGCGGGGGCGCCCGCTACGAGCAGCGCGCGGTGTTCTTCCCGCGCGGCCTGGGCGGACGGTTGTACTGGTTGGCCGTGCTGCCCTTCCACGGCTTCATCTTCGCGGGCATGGCGGCACGCATCACGGCCGCGGCCGAGGGGCTCCCGCCCCAGACGTGATCGCCGCCTGCACGCGAGCCTCGAGTGCGGGAAAGGCCGTGGTCACCGTGCGCCAGAGCAGATCCCTGTCGATGCGGTCGTAGTGATGGACGACGAAGTCGCGGTTGCGCGCTGCCTGACGCCAGACGGGATCGGAGAAGCGCGCCTCATCGGCGTGCACGAGCCGCTTCGAGAGATCACCGATGCGATTCGAGAGCGCTTCGAATGCCAGCGGCAGCGCAGGGTCGACGTCGAAGGCCTCTCGACCGCGCTCAGCGAGGTTCGCCGCTCGAGCGAGGGCGTCTCGAAGATCGGCGAGCCATCGATCCACACGATCGGCGGAATTCACAACCGCACGGCTTCACGCAGGATCGTCGCATCATGCTCAGGATTCAGCGCCGCCGCGCTCACGACGGACACCGGAACTCCGAGCAGAGCCTCCATGTCGATCTCGAACTGGGCGACATCGAACAGTGTCGCGTCGGTTTGCGGCGTGACCAGCAGATCCACGTCGCTGAGCTCGGTCTGGTCTCCGCGGGCGATGGATCCGTAGACCTGCACGTCGCCCAGATGGGAGAGCGCGGCCAGGCGCTCGATGAGCGCGCGCTGTGCGCGCAGCCGATCCAGACCGATCTTCGCCGGACCCGCCTCCGTCAACGCGAGAAAGCGGTCGTACGGGAGGAGCACTGCTTGCGGCCGCCGGTGAGATCCGATGATCACCGGCTCATCGGATCCGTCGCGAAACGATCCGATGATGCGCGAGAGGCCCGCCCGCGCATCCGAGACCGAGGTCACCTGCATCACGACTCCTTCACATTCTGTACAGAAGATTGTACAGAATGAGCATCCGAATGCGGAGGATGCGGCGTTGCGACGGCGGGCGAGCGCGCGGAATCAGGCGGACGCGCGAATCAGGCCGTTGCGGCGAGAAACTGCCTGAATCCGCGTGATCGCCTGATGCGGCGCGACCCTCCCGCGGGCCGAACCTCAGTCGAGCGGACGCTCACCCGACCGCGGACGCTCTCCCGGCGCCTCGCCCGCGGCGCCCGCGGACTCCGCCGTCTCCTCGGCGAGCCCGTCGAGGGATGCGCCGGGGTCGGCATCCGTCTCGACGGGGATGATGTCGATCGCCTCGGTAGCGGCCTCGTAGACCTCGGCGAGGGTGTCGTCGACCGAGTCCTCGTCGATCCAGGCGAGGTCGTCCTCGGAGTGGTCGTACTCGACCGGCACGAGGGCGAAGTCGTCGCCGTACTCCTCGAGTCCGGCCATGACGCTGTGCCGCACGGCCATCCGGGCGTAGCGGTCGCGGAGGATCAGCGGATCGCGCCGCAGATCCTTCATGAACGCGACCATCATGAACGCCATGATCACCGCGAAGGGCAGCGCGGCGATGATCGTCACGTTCTGCAGCGAGCGGAGTCCGCTCCCCTCTTCGCCCGAGATGAGCAGCACCGCGGCGATCACACCGACCAGCACGCCCCAGATGACCGTCACCCAGCGCGCGGGCTCAGGTCGACCCTGCTGCGACAGCGTGCCCATCACCAGCGAGGCGGAGTCCGCGCCGGTGATGAAGAAGATCGAGATCAGCAAGATGAGCAGGATGCTGGTGACCAGCGGGAACGGGAGGTTCCCGAGCACGCCGAAGAGCACCTCCTCCGGCGGGTCGACGTTCAGTCCGGCACCGTCCATCTGCTGCTGGATGGCCGTCGTGCCGAAGATCGAGAACCACACCAGCGAGATGGCCGAGGGCACGACGATGACGACCGAAACGAACTGGCGGAGGGAGCGTCCGCGCGAGATCTTCGCGATGAACATGCCGACGAACGGCGACCACGAGATCCACCACGCCCAGTAGAAGATCGTCCAGGTCGACAGGAACGCCTGGGCCTCGTCACCCTGCGAGGCCGAGCGGGCGATCATCGTCGGCAGATCGCCGAGGAACTGCACCGCGACGGACGGGATCACGTTGAGGATGAGCAGCGTCGGACCGACGAAGAACACGAAGAACGCCAGGATGAGCGCGGCGACCGCGTTGATGTTCGACAGCGCGCGGATGCCCTTGGAGACGCCCGAGACCGCCGACGCGATGAAGCAGGCGGTCAGCACGGCGATCGCCGCGATCAGGATGCCGTTGCCCAGCTCGCCGATCCCGGTGACGATCTCGACGCCGTGCCCGATCTGCAGGGCGCCGAGCCCGAGGGATGCCGCGGTGCCGAACAGCGTGACGATGATGGAGAAGACGTCGATCGTGCGGCCGAGGGGTCCCGTGGTGCGGTGCTCGCCGAGGAGCGGCGCGAAGATCGAGGAGATGAGGGGCGTGCGGCCGCGGCGGAAGGCGCCGTAGGCGATGGCCCCTCCGACGAGCGCGTAGAAGGCCCAGGCCTGCGGACCCCAGTGGTAGAGCACCTGCGCCTGCGCGGTGTGCATCGCCTCGAGGGTGTT
Source organism: Microbacterium sp. A8/3-1 (assembly GCF_040267695.1). Taxonomy (NCBI): domain Bacteria; kingdom Bacillati; phylum Actinomycetota; class Actinomycetes; order Micrococcales; family Microbacteriaceae; genus Microbacterium; species Microbacterium sp. A8/3-1. The sequence continues at coordinate 2,689,438 of NZ_CP158357.1, forward strand.
CGCCTCGACGGTTCCGGGCGGCGGGTTCTCGAAGAAGGTGAGGGGCTCGGCCGCGCCCCAGAACACGAGTCCGATGCCCATGCCGGCCGCGAACAGCATCGAGATCCAGGAGAACATCGAGAACTCGGGCTCTTCGTCGTCGCGGCCGAGCGGGATGCGTCCGTAGCGGCTGAAGCCGATGAAGAGCATGAACACCAGGATGACCGTGGCGATGGTCGTGAAGAAGAAGCCGGTGTACTCGACGACGGCGTCGAGGACGGTCCGGGTGGTTCCGGCGAGGTTGTCGCCCGCGAACACACCCCAGGCGATGAAGGCGACGGTCAGAGCGACCGCGATGCCGAAGACGAGCGGATCGGTGCGGTACGAGCGGCCGGTCTCCTCGACCGAGACGCCGGGCACGAGCGCCGGATGCACGCTGCGCGGCGGAACCGCGGCGATGTCGCGGACGATCTTCTTCGCGGTCGGGACGATGCCCGTTCCCGGCGGTGGTCCTTCGGAGCGTGCGGCGGGCTTCTCGTCAGGGGTCTCCATGGAAGACCATTCTCCCATGCCCCTTCGACAGGCTCAGGGACCCAGCACTGGGGCGCTGAGTCTGGGGAAGCGCGTCAGCGCGGCCCGCGCCGCCCGACTCCCGCGAAGACCGCGTGCAGCAGAGGCAGCGCCGAGACGCAGATCAGCGTGATGCCGAGCGGAGGCAGCGGCGTGACGAGCAGGGCTCCGCCCACGAGCATCGCGGCGAAGAGCACTCCTGACGCGATGCGACGGGCGATGCCCTCGAGCCGGTCGAGGCGGCGTTCGAGGCGCGAGGTGTCGAACGACACGTTGCCGTCGTCGATGCGCGTGATGATGTTGTCGATGCGCTTCGGCAGGCGCATCGTGAGGGCCGCGGTCTCCATGGCCTGCTTCGCCACGTCCTGGATGAGGTTGCCCGACTCGTCGCGCAGCAGCCGCGCGGCATACGGCTCGGCGGCATCCCACACGTTGAACGCGGGGTTGAGGCCGCTGCACATGCCCGACGTCAGCGAGACGGCGCGGATGAGGAGCAGCATGTTCTCCGGCAGCTGGAGCGGGAGCGAGCGCACCATGTCGCCGAACTCGTCGGCGAAGTCCTTGAAATCTCGGGGATCTACGGTGCTGAGCTCCGCGAACCCCATCCCCCCGAATCGCGCGAACAGGGCGGAGAGCGCGCGCTCGAGCTCGTTGGTGTCGGCCGACGGCAGCAGCACGCCGATCTCCTTCGCGGCCGCGACGAGTCCCCGGCTGTCGCGCCCGGCGACGGCGATGAGGAGCGTGCGCAGGCCGTTGCGGAGGTTGTCCGGCACCTCGGCCATCATCCCGAAGTCGATGAATGTGAGCCGGAAGTTCCGCTCCCCGGCCGCTGCACGCTCACCCTGGGCCTCCGGCGCCGCGCGCTGGACCCCTGAATCCGCACCCTGGGCCCCTGAGCCTGTCGAAGGGCCCGCCTCGGAGACCGGTGTCACGAAGATGTTCCCCGGATGCGGGTCGGCGTGCACGAAGCTGTGCGTGAACACCTGGTCGAACATCACCTCGGCGAACACGTCGGCGACCTGGGAGGGGTCGATGCCGGCGGCGCGCAGCGCGTCGATGTCGTTGATCTTGATCGCCGTGACATCCGACAGCGTGAGCACACGCCGGGTCGACCGCTCCCAGACGATCTCGGGGGTGTCGACGCGCGGATCGTCGGCGAAGTTCTCGCGGAACCGCTCGGCGCTCGCGGCCTCGTGCAGGTAGTCGATCTCCTCGAGGCTCGTCTGCGCGAACTCCTCGACGAGGGCGGGCGCGTCGACCCGATCCGAGACGAGCCGCACGCGCATGGCCCAGCGCGCCACGCGGCGGAGGGCAGCGAGGTCGACCGCGACGATCTCGTCGATGCCGGGACGCTGCACCTTCACGACCACCGTGTCGAGTCCCGTGTCGGCGGCGTCCTGTTCGGAGAGCCGGGCGCGATGCGCCTGACCGAGGGATGCCGCGGCCACCGGAGTCTCGTCGAACCACGCGTAGGCGCGGGTCAGCGGCATCCCGAGCTCGGCTTCGGCGACCACACGGAGGTCGGCGAACGGCACAGCCGGGACCTCGTCCTGCAGCCCCTCGAGCTCGGCCGTGATCTCGGGCGGCAGCACGTCGAGGCGCGACGACATGAACTGCCCGACCTTGATCATGAGTCCGCCGAGTTCGACGGCGAGCACATGGAAACGCCGGGCGAACCTCTGCATCCGCGGTCCGCGCGTGCGCTCCGCGACCGACGTCATGCCGAGGCGCGGCAGCACGAGCTCGTACCACCAGACCTTGAGGAACTCGCGTGCCGCGAACGACAGGATGCGACGGTAGCGGGCGCGGTGCACGCCCTGGGCCGCGGCATCCGTCATCGGTGGGTCTCCTTCATCACCCCGGTATCAGTCCTGAGCGAGGATGGAGTAGAGCTTACGACGCGCGTCGTCGAGGACCTCGATCGCGGCCTGCACCTGCTCGGGCGAACCGCTGCGACCGACCGCGGCAGCGGCACCGGCGAGGTCGACGCCCGCCTTGGGGAGCGCGGTGAAGCGCGGGTCGTTGCGGTGGCCGTCCTTGTCGGAGGTCTCCCACGGAGCCTTCGTCTCGGACGACTCGTCGGCGACGGCGCGACCGGCCTCGGTGAGCGAGTACGTCTTGCGACCGTTCTGCTCCTCGGCCGAGATGAGGCCCTCGTCGGCGAGCAGCTGGAGGGTCGGGTAGACCGATCCGGCGCTGGGCTTCCACGATCCGCCGCTGCGCTCGGCGATCTCGTTGATGATCTGGTAGCCGTGCATCGGCTTCTCGGCGAGCAGAGAGAGCACCGCCGTGCGGACGTCGCCGCGGGCCATGCGCGAGCCGCCGGACGGACGCTGCTCGAAGGACTTGCGGAACTGGTCGAACGCGTCGAAGAGTGCGCCGGCCGGACCGTTGGCGCCGCCGAGGCCGCCGGTGCCGAAGATGCTGTTGAGCGGGTTGTCGGCGTTGCTGCTGCCGGCTGCGCCGAAGGGGAATGAGTTGTTCATGATGACCTCCAGGGTCTGCGGTGAACGATACTCAACGATATATCGTTAACCCTGAACGCCGGGTGGGAGTTTCATCGCGTTCACGACCCCTGGGCATCGTGGACGACACCCCAGGTCTTGTGCGCCGCGTCGAGCAGCACGGGCAGTTCGGCATCCGGCGCCGCGCGTCCGGCGGCGACGCACCGCCGATCGCCGCAGGCGTGCACGACGAACTCCTCGTCGACCGTCGGCAGGCGCAGCTGCAGCTGGTATCGGAGGCTCTCATCGCTGGTCTCGAACGCGGCGACGACCGGCAGCACGACGGCAGCGCCGGTCTCCTGAAGTGCGACCGTCGAGGCGACGCTCGTTCCTGCGTTGATCCAGAGCCCCGCGGCGAGCAGCACGATGACCGCGCATCCGAAGGCCATGAGCGCGAACTCCCACCACCACGGCGCCAACGAGCGGAAGCTCAGGGCGAAGCCGGCCACCCCGACCGCGGCGAGGATCACCGCCGTGATCCGTTGCCCCGCGCCGCCGCGGCGACTGGTCAGGTCGATCTGCGTCCACTCGGGAGGCGCGGTGCCGGGCATGCTGCCACTCTAGGCGGCGGCCGGCGGAGCCGGCAGATCCTCTCCTGACCGCAGGCGGATGCTGCGGCTCAGACTCGCGGAAGGGTGAGGATCTCGGCGCCCTCCGCGGTGACCGCGATCGTGTGCTCGGTGTGCGCGGTGCGGCATCCGGTCGCGCTGCGCAGGGTCCAGCCGTCGGCGTCGGTGACGAGCTCGTCGGTGTCGGCCATGACCCACGGCTCGAGCGCCAGCAGCAGCCCGGGGCGGAGGATGTAGCCGCGACCAGGACGCCCGTCGTTCGCGACATGCGGGTCCTGGTGCATGGTCGATCCGATGCCGTGCCCCCCGAACTCGAGGTTGACCGAGTAGCCGGCGCCGCGCAGCACCGTGCCGATCGCGCGCGACAGGTCGCCGATGCGGGCGCCGGGTCGCACGGCCGCGATACCGGCGGCGAGTGCGCGCTCGGTCGCGTCGATCAGCGCCAGATCCTCGGGCGCCTGGGTGTCGCCCACGATGAAGCTGATCGCCGCGTCGGCCGAGATGCCGCGGAGGGTGACGGCCAGGTCGAGGGTCAGCAGGTCGCCGTCGGCGAGGGCGTAGTCGTGCGGCATGCCGTGGAGGACCGCGTCGTTGACCGCGGTGCAGACGTAGTGGCCGAAGGGTCCGCGGCCGAACGAGGGCGCGTAGTCGACGTAGCAGGATTCGGCTCCGGCATCCTCGATCATCTGCTTCGTCCACCGGTCGAGGTCGAGCAGGTTCACGCCGACGACCGCACGCTTCTTCAGGCTCTGCAGGATGCCGCCGACGAGGGCGCCGGCGTCGCGCGCACGGACGAGCTCGTCGTCGTTCAGGATCTCGATCATGGTTCTCTCTCCGGTTCCGATAACTATCCCGGTAATACTATCCCGGGATTAGTATGGGCATCATGATGGTCCGGATGCCGCTCACCCCCGCCGAGGTCGAACGCGGCGAGCGCCTCGGCGCCCTACTGCGACAGGCACGCGGCGAGCGATCCATGCTCGCCGTCGCCCTGGACGCCGGCGTCTCGCCCGAGACCCTGCGCAAGATCGAGTCCGGCCGCGTGGCGACGCCCGCCTTCTCGACGATCGCGGCGATCAGCGGCGTGCTCGGCATCTCGCTCGACGCCGTCTGGGCCGAGATCGGGACGGATGCCGCGGGGCGGGCGAACGCGGGACGCATCGCGTCCTGACCATTTCTGCACAGTCAGGGTCCGCGAGAATCCGCCCACGGATCGCGTCTTCCCGGCGCGGACTGCGGTGGTGATTCCCCCAGGCTGGACGCATGAGAAACCCTTCCCTTCCCTCGGAGAACGCATGCATACTGTAAGCATGCCGAACGTGCTGATCCGCGACCTCGATCCCGGCGTCCACGCCGTGCTCACGGCGCGGGCCGAGGCGCACGGCCAGTCGCTGCAGCAGTATCTGACCGCTGAGCTCACACGCCTCGCCGGGCAGCCGACGCTCGGCGAGCTGTTCGCCGACCTCGCGAGCCGCCCACCAGAGGCCTCCCTTCCGGCGAGCGCGATCGTGTCGGCGATCCACGACGGCCGTCGCGCAGGATGATCGTCGTCGATGCCTCCGTCGTCGTCGATCTGCTGACCACGACGGGCGGACCGTCGCGGCTCCACGAACGGCTGGTCACCGAGCATCTGATCGCGCCCGAGATCCTCCCGATCGAGGTCGCATCGGCCCTGCGCGGCCTGAACCGCGGCGGTGTGGTCAGCGACGAGCGCCTCGACCGTGCGGCATCCGACCTGCGCCGGCTGCGGCTCGAGCTGTATCCGTCACTGCCGCTCGTGCCCCGCGTGCTCGACCTGCGCCAGAATCTCAGCGCCTATGACGCCGCCTACGTCGTCCTCGCCGAGGTCACGAGGTCGGCGCTGCTCACTCTCGACCAGCGCCTGGCTCGTGCAGCCGCAGCGCACTGCGCCGTGGAGATACCGGCGCGCTGAGCGACCGGGAGGGGGTGCGCTCCGCCCTCAACCCCGGAGCACGGATTCGAGCAGCCCGGGGAAGAGCGTGTCGAGGTCGTCGCGTCGGAGCGTCAGCATCCGTCGCCGTCCGTTGGGTTCGTTGCGGATGACGCCGGCTTCGCGCAGCACCTTCATGAAGTGCGACTTGGTCGACTTCGGCAGATTCGGGTCGGTGGCGTGGCAGGCGGCCATGTCGAGCGGGCCGTCGGCGAGCTGACGGGCGATGGCCAGGCGCTCGGGGTCACTGAGCGCGAAGAGCACGTCCGTGAGCTGGATCTCGGAGCGCTCCGGGTGGGGAAGATCGCCAGGCATGGTTCGAGAATAGTTGAACAATTGCGAGATGGCGAGTACGCTCCGATAGTTCGATGATTCTCGAACCCAGAGGAGCACGCATGACCACCACCGAGCCGATCGTCCGACCGCCGGCAGATGCCGCTGCCGTTCCGCAGGCCCAGGGCTCTCAGATCCCCCGCGCCCGGTTCGGGTTCGTGCTGGCGATCGTCGCGCAGGTGGCGATGATGATCGCGGCGAGCGCGCCTTCGCCGTTCTATCCGGTGCTCGCACAGGACATCGGCTTCGACGCGATCGTGATCGCCGCGGTCTTCGCCGTCTCCCTGCTGCTGACGCTCCTGACCGCCGGCTCCCTGTCCGACCACATCGGTCGCAGACCGGTCGTCATCGCGGGCCTGCTACTCCTGGCGGGCAGCATGTTCCTGTTCTGGCACGCGGATGCCGTGGCGACACTGTTCTTCGCCCGCATCCTGCAGGGCATCGCGAGCGGTCTGCTCATCTCGGCACTCTCGGCGACCGCCCTCGACTTCGCGCCGGGCGGGCGCGTGGACGTCGCGGCCCTGTGGAACGCGCTGAGCCCCGGCATCGGGCTGGCCCTCGGAGCACTCGCCTCCGGAATGGTGCTCGACCTGAGCGGTGACGCGCTGCTCGACGTGTTCGCTCCCCTGAGCACCGCGTACCTCGTGCTCGCCGTGCTGTTCTTCCTCGTGCCGGAGACCGCGCCACGCAAGCCCGGCGTGTGGGCTTCGCTCAGCTTCCGGCTGTCGATCCCGTCGGCGATCAGGGCTGACTTCTGGCGCGGTGCTCCGGCGGTGGTGGCGGGCTGGGCCACCGGCGGACTGTTCCTGTCGCTCGGCGCGAACATCGTGCACAACGAGCTCGGCGGCTCCGCGCACGTCTGGCAGGGACTCGCGGTCGCGATGCTCGCCGGCGTCGGCGCGATCACCGCATTCCTGATGCGTCATCGGCACCCACGCACGTCGGTCGTGTTCGGGACCACGGCCCTGGCCGTCGGCACCGCCCTGTCGCTCGCGGCACTGGGACTCGGATCGCTGCCCTTCTATCTCGCCGCGACCGCCGTGACCGGCATGGGCTTCGGCACGGCCTTCTCCGGGGTCGTCGCCTCGCTCGCCCCGCGCATCCCCGCGACCCAGCGTGCCGACACCTTCGCCGTCATCTACTTGCTGGCCTACCTCGCGTTCGGGGTGCCCGCGGTGATCGCCGGCTCGCTCGTCGGCGTCGTCGGCCTCGGCGCCGTGTGCGTCGGGTACGGGATCGTGGTGATCGCGCTCGCGCTCGTGGCCCTGGTATCACGGCTGCGCCGCGCGGACTGAAGCGAACCCTCCCGTACGACCCACGCCCCTCAGTCGCGCCGCCACACCGCCACGACCCCTGCACCGACCACGGCCAGCGCCGCCGCGCCGAGGAAGAGCCAGGCGAAGCCGCCGGTGAGAGCATCCGCCGTTGTGGCTCCGCCGGCCTCGAGCGCCGCCGTGCGCAGGCCCGCGATCGTTCCCAGGACAGCCAGACCGACGGCGCCGCCGATCTGCTGGCTCGTGTTGATGAGTCCACCGGCGAGTCCCGCCTCGCCGCCCTCGACGCCGCCGACCGCGAGCTGCGTCGTGGCGACGAACGCTCCGCCGAGGCCGATGCCGATCAGCAGCGTCGGGCCGAGCAGCTGCGCGACGAACGCGGCATCCGAGGGCGCCGCAGCGAGCCAGACCAGGCCGCCGGCGAGCACGAGCAGCGACCCGATGAGCACGGGGCGCACACCGAGCCGTCCGATCAGGCTCGGCACCGCTCCGGCCACGAGCACCAGGGCACCGGCGAGCGGAAGCTGCGAGAGCCCGGCGGCGAGCGCGTCGTATCCGAGCACCGCCTGCATGTAGACCGACAGCGCGAAGAACAGCGCGACCATCGCAGCGCCGCCCAGCACGATCACGACGTTGCCGAGCGCGAGGCTGCGGTTGCGGAACACCGACAGCGGCACGAGCGGCTCGGCAGTCCGACGCTCGATCACGAGGAAGGCGGCTCCCAGCACCAGCGCGCCCGCGAAGAGCACGAGAGGGAGCGGATGCAGGAACCCGAGCTGCTCGACGGCGCTGAAGCCGCCGACCAGGGCGACGAGCGCGGCCGTGACGGTGACGGCGCCGGCGACATCCAGACGTCCGGGGGTGCGCGCACCGTCGCGGGTGACGAGCAGCGGGATCGCGATCAGCACGATCGCGCCGACCGGGACGTTCACGAAGAACACGGACTGCCAGCCGAGGGTCGCGGTGAGCACGCCGCCGAGCAGCACACCGGCTGCGGATCCGATGCCCGCGACCCCGCCCCAGACGCCGAGCGCCGTGGTGCGCTCCTTCGCATCCGGGAAGAGGTGGGTGAGCAGCGCCAGCGCCGCCGGGGCGAGGAGCGCGGCCGAGGCACCCTGCAGCGCGCGAGCCGCCAGGAGCATCTCGGCCGAGAACGAGAGACCGGCCAGGGCGGATGCCGCGACGAATCCGGCCGTCCCGACGAGGAACACCCGGCGGTGACCGTAGCGGTCGGCCAGTCGTCCGCCGAGGAGCAGCAGCCCACCGAAGGCGAGGACGTACGCGGTGATGACCCAGGCGAGCGCGCCGGTGTCCATGCCGAGCTGCTGCCCGAGCACGGGGAGCGCGATGTTCACGATCGAGGCGTCGAGCACCACGAGGAACTGCGCGAGCGCGAGAACGCTGAGCGCGAGCCAGCGGCGCGAACTGCGCGACGCAGCATCCTGCGCGGTGGGAACGGTGAGAGTGGACATGATCTTCCTTTCGGGTGATGAGTGATTGCTCACTCACTCTTGTGGCCAGACGAGAGCACGGACGAGCCGGGCCGGTGATTCAGTCGGGGTGGCGGATGCCGCGGGTCAGCAGTTTCGCCCACTGCTCCGGGCGTCCGTCGAGCTGGGTGGTGACGATGAGGTGGCACAGCTGGCCGAAGGCGATGAAGCGCTGCACGTCTTCGTCGGAGCCGCCGGAGCGACTCTGCGCGAACGCGGTCACGCGACCCAGCCCGGTGCGAAGTGCCGCGCCGACCTCCGGGATCTCGGCGACGGACTGCGCGTGCACCTGCAGCATGAGCAGCTTCCGGTCCGAGATCAGGTGCGCGTACGCGTCACCCATGGCGTCGAGGATCGCCTCGGGCGTCTGTTCGGCAGCAGCATCCGCTCCCTCTTCGAGGGCGACGAGGATCGCTTCGAAGCAGGCCTCGAGCGCGGCGATGAACAGCGCCTCCTTGCCCGAGTAGAGCTTGAAGACGTAGGCCGGCGAGATCTTCGCCTCACGCGCGACGTCGGCCACGGTCGTGCCGTGATAGCCGCCGCGGGCGAACTCGGCGAGCGCCGCCGACGCCACGAGGGGACGACGGGCGTCGGCCGTGGAGAGGATCGAGCTACGCGTCGTGGACATATGAGTGACTGTACACTCACTCTTCTGCGCATGCAAGGGTCGAGCGCCGGACGTGAGAGGTCACCGCCGCACAACTTGCCGAACCTGTCGATAAACGATAGATTCCTACTGTTCTTCGATGAAAGGTGAAACCATGCGGAAAGCGACGATCGTCGTGCTGCAGGTCGTGATCGCGATCGCGCTGGTCGGGTCGGTGGCCGTTCAGGCCCTCATCGCCCCGCTGCTTTGGCTCGATCTCGGCGAAGGCGAGCTCTTGGGACGGATCTTCCTCGTAGGCGTCGTCGTGCTCGGCGTCGGCACGCTGCAGGTCTTCGGCATCTGCGTGTGGCTGCTGCTCAACAGGGTGCGGCGCGGATCGATCTTCTCGGAGTCGTCGTTCCTCTACGTCGACGTGATCATCGCGGCGATCCTCGTCGCCGCGATCCTGGCGCTGGCACTGGCGATCGCACTCGCCCCTGGCGATGCGGCGCCCGGAGTCGTGGGCCTGATCTGCGGTGCATCGCTCGTCCTCGGCGGCATGGCGCTGCTCGTCGTCGTGATGAAGGCCCTGCTGCGTCAGGCGATCGCCAGCGAGACCGAGGCGCAGTCACTGCGCTCCGAGCTCGACAACGAGGTGATCTGATGCCCGTCGTCGTCGACATCGACGTGATGATGGCCCGCCGCAAGATGAGCGTCGGCGAGCTGGCCGAGCGCATCGGCATCACCCCGACCAACCTCGCGGTGCTCAAGAACGGTCGCGCGAAGGCCGTGCGCTTCACGACCCTGGATGCTCTGTGCGAGGTGCTCGAGTGCCAGCCCGGCGACCTGCTGCGCTGGGAGGCCGAGAGCGCCGACTGACTCGGCCGGTCTCCATTCGGCCCAGTTGTCGGCAGGATTCACGGATGCAGGTTCAGAGACGTGTTCTGGACCTGCATCCGTGATTTCTGCCTGCACATGTACCGACAGACCGCAGACCGCGCCGAACAGACGGATGCCGCGCCGTCGGCTACCTCCCCGCGAGCAGCTCCCGCAGGCGCGCAGCCTCGTCCGCCGGCATCGCGTACCCGTGCTCGACCCCCGGATACACCCCGCCGCGCACCTCTGCCGCATACTCCGACACCCCGGCGACCGCCGCGTCGCGCAGCTCCGCGTAGCGCTTCACGAACTTCGCCGCGCCACCGTCGTACAGCCCGAGCAGGTCGTGGAACACGAGCACCTGGCCGTCGGCATCCGCTCCCGCTCCGATGCCGATGACCGGGATGTCGAGCAGGGGCACGAGCGCCGCAGTGACCTCCGACGGCACCGCCTCGATCACGACCAGAGAGCAGCCGGCATCCTGCAGGGCGAGGGCATCGTCGATCACGGCGAGCGCGGCATCCGCGGTGCGTCCCTGCGCGCGGTAGCCGCCGAGGGCCGTGGCGGTCTGCGGTGTGAGGCCGACGTGACCCACCACCGGGATGCCGGCCCGCACGAGCGCCCGCGCCCTGTCGACGGTCGCTCCGCCGCGCTCGATCTTGACGAGGTCGCACCCGGCTTCCTTGATGAAGCGCTGCGCGGTCGCGATCGCGAGCTCGTCGGACGCCTCATACGACCCGAACGGCAGGTCGCCGACGAGCAGCGGCACAGTCAGCCCGCGCCGGACCGCCTTCGTCAGCATGAGCATCTCGTCGACCGTCACCGGGACCGTGCTCTCGTAGCCGAGCACGGTCATCGCGGCCGAGTCGCCGACGAGGACCATGTCGACTCCGGCCTCCTCGACGATCTGCGCGCTCGGGTGATCGTAGGCGGTGACCATGACGATCGGATCGCCGGCATCCTTCTTCGCGGCGAGGCTCGCGAGGGTGACGCGCTTGCGGGGTGCCGCGTGCGCGCTCACAGCGCTGCCTCCGTCAGCAGCCGGTCGACGGCGTCGTCGACCTGGATGATGCTGTTCGCCCGGTCGACGTGCACGACGGTCGGCGAGTACTCCGCGAGGTCTTCTGCGGAGTAGTCGGCGTAGGAGATGACGATGATCGTGTCGCCCGTGTGCACGAGGCGGGCGGCCGCGCCGTTGACCTGGATGACGCCGGACCCGCGTTCGCCCACGAGCGTGTAGGTCTCGAAGCGCGCGCCGTTGTCGACGTCGACCACGTGCACCTGCTCGTGCGGGAGGATGTCGGCGGCCTCGAGCAGGTCGGGGTCGACGGTGATCGAGCCGACGTAGTGGAGGTCGCTGCCGGTGACGGTCGCGCGGTGGATCTTCGACTTCAGCATGGTGCGTCGCATCAGCGGCCCTTCGTAGCGGAGAGGGTGTGGTTGTCGATCAGTCGAGCCGCGCCCACGCGGGCGGCGACCGCGAGTAGGGCATCGCCATCGACGCGCGTGACGGATTCCAGGGTCTCGGCGTCGCGGAGTTCGAGGTAGTCGGGCGTGATCCCGGCCTCGGCGAGCACGCGGTGGGCGGCGGACAGGATGCTGTCGCCGTCGCGCTCCCCCGCCTCGAAGACGGATGCCGCGCCGTCGAGCGCCCGGTTCAACGCGGTCGCCTGTGCGCGAGAATCCGCGTCGAGGTAGACGTTGCGCGAGCTCATGGCGAGTCCGTCGGCCTCGCGCACGATCGGGCAGGCCTCGATGCGCACGTCGAGGTCGAGGTCGCGCACGACGCGGCGGACGACGAGGACCTGCTGCGCATCCTTCTGCCCGAAGTACGCGACGTCGGGGCCGACGATGCCGAACAGCTTCGTGACGACCGTGGCGACGCCGTCGAAGTGGTGCGTGCCGCGACTCGCGCCGTCGAGCACCTCGGTGAGGCCCGAGACATGGATCGTGGTCGCGAATCCGTCGGGGTAGATCTCGGATGCCGCAGGCGCGAACAGGATGTCGCCGCCCTCGGTCTCGGCGAGCGCGGCGTCGCGGGCCTCGTCGCGCGGGTAGGCGCCGAGGTCTTCGTTCGCACCGAACTGGGTCGGGTTGACGAAGAGCGAGACGACGACGAGGTCGTTCTGCTCGCGCGCGCGGCGCATGAGCGAGAGATGACCTTCGTGGAAGGCACCCATCGTGGGGACGAGACCGACGCTCTTGTCGGCGCGCCGGGCTTCGCGGACCGCGGCCCGCACCTCGGTGATCGTACGGACGATCCTCATGCAGTTTCTTCCCTTGCTGCGATCGCACGCGTGGCGACGGCGAGTGCGTCGAAGAGGTCCTGGAACTCTCCGGATGCCGCGCGCTGCCGCGCGACCGTCGCCTCGTCGCCGCGGGCGATGGGTCCGGTGAGCGCGGCCCGGGCACCGCCGGCCACCCAGTTGTCGACGGTGCGGCGGACGAGCGGGGCGAGGAGGTCGCGCGCCTCGTCGGCGGGGATGCCGGCCTCGGAGGCGAGCTGTTCAGCGGCGTCGAGCACGGCGAGCACGAAGTTCGAGGAGAAGGATGCCGCCGCGTGATAGGTCGCGCGGTCGTCGTCGTCGACTCCGAAGGGGCGGGCTCCGAGGGCGCGGGCGAGCTGCTCGGCGGTCGCGAGTGCGTCGGGCGTGCGGCCGGCGACCGCGGCGCCGATGCCGTGGAACACATCGGGCGTCTCGGAGCCGGTGAAGGTCTGCAGCGGGTGGATGCTGAAGTCGACGTCGTCGAGCCGGGTCGCACCCGAGACATGGCCGACCAGCCGCGCGTGCGGGCGGGCGACGAACGCGACTGCGGCGATCGCGGCATCCGGAACGCAGAGCAGCGCGATGTCGACGGTCGGCATCGCCTGCTCGCGCCGGAGGGGCCCGAGCACCTGGTACCCCGCCGTGCGGAGCGCCCGGGCGAGGACGCCGCCGAGACGTCCGGCGCCGATCACGGCGATGGTCGTCTCAGGCGCGAGGGAGGAGGTGGTCTGCATGTCGATTCTCGGGCCGGAACGAGACGGCCGCGTTGCCAGAAGTATCCGCCCGGAGGCGCATCCGCTCCAAATCTGGGAGCATTCAGCCCACTATAGTTCCATTCAACTTAGCTAAGCGCTCATACATTCTCATGAAGCTTTGGCATTGTGATCTCCACCACATTCACCCTCGCACCGGCGAACCCGGTACAAGTACAATTGCACCACTCGGCGCACCACGGCGCGAGCACCACACGAAGCGAGGCCCGGACATGCCCGACGACCGCTGGATCAGTCGCGGACCCCTCGGACAGACCAGGCACGGCGCGCGCCGTCCGCTCGCCGCGCCGCCCGCCATCGCCCGCGGACAGGTGCACGCCTGGCATCAGCGCAATCGGCAGGTCACCCTGCCCCACGGGATGGCGATGCTCGAGGAGTACGGCAACCTCGACAACCTGCGGCGTCTCACCGGCGAGACCGACGCCGACTTCCGCGGCATGCTGTTCGCCGACTCCGACATCTACAAGACGCTGGAAGCCGCCGCCTGGGAGATGGGCAGGGAAGCGGATGCCGGACTCCGGGCTTTCTTCGACCGCACGGTCGACCTGATCGAGCGCGCGCAGCAGGAAGACGGCTACCTCGACTCGGCCTACCTCGGCAGAGACGACCGTCTTCCGTGGAGCGACTTCGCCCAGGGGCACGAGCTCTACTGCCTCGGTCACCTGATCCAGGCCGCGGTCGCCGCGCATCGCGCCATCGCCGACGATCGCCTGCTCGGGGTCGCCGAGCGCTTTGTCGCGCACGTCGTGGACAGGATCGGCTCCGATGACGCGGTCGAGTACTGCGGGCATCCGCTCGTCGAAGCAGCACTCGTGGAGCTTCATCGCACGACCGGAGCCGAGGCTCCGCTGCGCCTGGCCGAAGCCTTCGTGCGCCGCCGCGGCGCAGGGTTCCTCCGCGGCGTGACCTTCGGCGCGGCCTACTACCAGGACGAGCAGCCCGCCCTCCAGGCCACCACGATGCGGGGCCACGCGGTCCGGGCCCTCTACCTGAACCAGGGGATCACCGACCTGTACCTCGAGACCGGCGACCCGGCGATGCTCGACACGATGCGCACGCAGTGGGACGACCTCGTCGAACGGCGGATGTACGTCACCGGCGGCACGGGAGCCCGCCACGAGGACGAGGCCTTCGGCGAGGCATTCGAGCTGCCGCCAGACCGCGCATACGCCGAGACGTGCGCGGGCGTCGCCCTGTTCGGCTGGGCATGGCGGATGTACCTGGCCACCGGGGCGGCCTCGTGCCTCGACGTCGCCGAGACGGCCCTGTACAACGTCGTCGCGGCCGGGATCTCCGCACACGGAGATTCGTTCACCTACGTCAACCCGCTCCAGGTGCGCGACGAGCGTCCGTACGGCGGAGCCGCCCCCGACGCACGCCGCCGGTGGTTCAGCTGCGCCTGCTGTCCGCCGAACCTGATGCGTACCTTCGCCACGCTCGAGCATCACCTCGCCGCCGAGCGGACGGACGGCCTGGACATCGCCCTCTACGCCTCCGCCACCGTGCAGGCGCACGGCGCGACCGTGGAGATCGACACGGCCTACCCCGCCGACGGACTCATCCGCATCCGGGTGCACGGGGATGCGGAAGACGGATGCCGTCGGCTCGCGCTGCGCGTGCCCGGCTGGGCGACCGGTGAATCCGTGACGCTGCGCCGGAACGGCGTCGACATCGCGCCGCGCATCGAGGACGGGTGGATCGTCGTCGACGACGCCCTCCTCGACGGCACGGCACTGGAGCTGCGGCTGCCGGTGCAGACCACCGTCATCCACCCGAACCCGCGCATCGATGCGGTGCGTGGCACCGTGGCCGTGCGTCGTGGCCCCGTCGTCTACTGCGCGGTCGGCGACGTCGACGGCCTCACGATCGACCCCGCGAGCGTCGCGGCGGCGAAGAGCACCACCGCCGAATCCGCTCAGGGTCGCGAAGGCCGCATCGCTCTCGGACCTCGGCTGGAGCTCGCCGGGCACCGCGACGCAGCCGCGTCGGCGCCGCTCTACTCGTCGAGCGCGCCGGATCCCGCGAGCACGCCCGCCACCGTCGAACTCCGCCCGTTCGCGGAGTTCGACGGGGGTGCGGCGATGCGGGTGTGGCTGCCGACCGCCTGAGCCCGGGTGGGGAAACCCAGACCACCATGCGCGGACGCGGCGTGTCCGCCGGCGGCACGCCGGGCAGCATCCGCTTGGTCTGGGTTTCCCCTCACCAAGCCCGTGCCGGCGGCCCCTGACGTCTCAGGGCAGGACCACGACCCCGTCCACGCGACGCACGATGCGCAGCGG
This sequence comes from Microbacterium sp. A8/3-1, assembly GCF_040267695.1. Lineage (NCBI taxonomy): Bacteria > Bacillati > Actinomycetota > Actinomycetes > Micrococcales > Microbacteriaceae > Microbacterium > Microbacterium sp. A8/3-1. The sequence continues at coordinate 2,704,889 of NZ_CP158357.1, forward strand.
GTTCGCCTCCTTGAGAGCATCCGGCAGCAGGCTCTCCGGCACGTTCTGGTAGGCCACCGGCCGCAGGAACCGCGTGATCGCGGCCATGCCCACCGACGTCGAACCCACCGCGGTCGTCGCCGGATACGGTCCTCCGTGCTGCTGGGCCCAGGTCACCGAGACCCCGGTCGGCCACTGGTTCCAGAGCACGCGCCCGGCCCGCTCGGAGAGCGCCGCGATGAGCTCCGGTGCGATCTCGTCGTCGTCCCGGCCGATCACCGTGGCCGTCAGCTGCCCCTCGAGCCGCGCCGCGATCTCCACCAGCTCGCTCTCGTCCTGATAGGTCACGACGAGAGCGGCGGGGCCGAAGATCTCGGACATCAAGGTGTCCATCTGCGCGCGGAGCGTCTCGGCCGTCGTGGCGAGGAGCACGGGCACCGGCGCCTCGCCGTCGGCTCCGATCACGACCGTGCGCACCCCGTCGACGGCTCGCGCCGTGGCGAGCGACTCGCGGAAACCGTTCTCGATCCCGCCGTTCAGCAGCGGCGCCGCCGGCAGCTCCTGGGCCTCGAGCTCGGCGATGAGCGACGAATCCGCCGGGACGAAGAGCACGCCGGGCTTGGTGCACAGCTGCCCGGCGCTGCCGGTGACGGATGCGACGAAGTCGCGCGCGATGCCCGCGGCATCCTGCTCCGCCGCCCGCCGCGTGACGAACGCGGGGTTGGTGCTCCCCAGCTCGCCGTAGAACGGGATGGGCTCCGGCCGGGCGTTGGCGATGTCGAACAGCGCGCGTCCGCCCCGCACCGACCCGGTGAATCCCGCGGCCTTGATCGCGGGCGCCTGAAGCGCCTGCACGCCGGCCTCGGTGCCGTAGATCGTCTGGAAAAGGCCGTCGGGGGCGCCGGCGGCAGCGAGCGCATCGACGACGACGGACGTGGTCGCCGCCGAGAGGTCCGGATGCCCGTGGTGAGCCTTGAGCACGACCGCGTTCCCGGCGGCGAGCGCACTCGCCGTGTCGCCGCCCGCCACGGAGAAGGCGAACGGGAAGTTGCTCGCGGCGAAGACGAGGGTCGGTCCGATCGGCTCCAGCTGGCGACGGAGATCGGGACGCGGAGCACCCATCGGCCACTCGGCATCCGCATGATCGATCCGTGCGTCGAGCCAGAGGCCCTCGGGCAGCATCTCGGCGAACATCCGCAGCTGGAAGCTGGTGCGACGCAGCTCTCCGCGCAGACGCGGCTCGGCGAGGTGGGTCTCACGCTGCGCGACCGGGATCAGCTCGTCCGCGTGCGCGTCGAGGGCGTCGGCCACGGCGACCAGCACTCGCGCGCGCTCGGCGATCGCGGTGCGCTTCCACTGCTCCGATGCGCGCGCGGCGCGCGTGACGATCCGGTCCACATCGGTCGCGGTCGTGTCCTGCATGCTCATGTCTCCTCCTGAGAACGGTGGTGCGGCTCGAGCGCGGCGAGATCGCCGAGCGAGACGGGCACGCCCACCTGTCGATTGGTCAATGATTCGAGTGCGGCGGCATCGACGTCGCGGCCGGTACCGGTGGCGACGAGCTTCGAGAGTGCGAAGCCGCAGACCCTGCCCTGGCACAGCCCCATCCCCGGCCGCGCCGTGACGCGCACGTCGCGGGCATCGTCGGCGTGCAGCGTTCCCACGGCATCCGACACCTCGGCGGCGGTGACCTCTTCGCACCGGCAGACGTGCGTCTCAGGGGCCAGCCACTCGCTCCAGGCCGCAGGAACGGGACTCGCCCGGTGCATGCCGACCGCGAAACGTCGACCTCGCCGCAGACGCCGACGGTGCCGGGTCATGCGCGCCCGGTCGACGCGGCGGCCGAGGTCCTGCGCGGCGGCGGCCCCTGCGAGCTCGCCCTCGGCGCACGAGGCGATCGCTCCGCCGATCCCGGTGACCTCGCCGGCGGCGAACACGAGCGGATCGGAGGTGCGCATGTCGTCGTCGACCTCGACGACGAGCGACTCGTCGACGTCGACGACTGTGCGCAGCCCGAGGCCGACGGCGATCTCCAGCTGCGGGGTGAATCCCCATCCGAAAGCGACGAGGTCGGCAGCGACGGTGCGGGAAGTGCCGGGCCGCACGCGGCCGGCGCCGTCGACGCGCGCCAGCTCGACCTCGGAGACCCGGCCTCCGCCGCGCACGGCGGTGACCACGGTGCGCGTGCGCAGCGGCACGCGATGCCGGAGGAAGGTGGCCGCGTACTGCGCCCCCTCCCAGAGCTTCCCCGGCTCCTGGAGTGCGCGCAGCGGCGTGGCCACCCAGCGCGACAGGGCGTTCGCGTCGACGACCTCCACGACCTCGACTCCGGCGGCGGCGAGCCCGGCGGCGACCGACAGCAGGAACGGGCCGGTGCCGGCCACGACCGCGCGTCGACCGGCCCGCACCTGGTTCGCCTTGAGCATCGCCTGCACGCCGCCAGCGGCCATGACCCCGGGCAGCGTCCATCCGGGAACGGGCAGCTGACGGTCGTAGGCTCCGGTCGCGATCACGAGTCGACGCGCCCAGGTCGTGCGGTCGAGGAGCGGCACGGCATCCGCGCCGGTGACCGCGTTCGTGCGCAGGGCCACCCGGTCGCCGAAGCTGTCGGTGCGCCACACCTGTCGCCCGGCGACATGCCGGAGACGCCCGGCGGCCACCGCCGAGGCCAGCCGATCGCGAAGGTCGGTGTAGTGCCGCCAGTGGTGATGCCCGGTGTCCTCCGGAGCCGCGAACGCGTCGCGGTGCCGCTCGTCCGGATGCCGCCAGTACTGGCCGCCCGTCTGCGCGCCCGCGTCGATCAGCACGACCTGCAGACCGTGCTCGGCGGCGACGACCGCGGCACTGAGGCCCGCGGGGCCGGCGCCGATGACGGCGACGTCGGCGATGGTCGCGGCGTCCGACTCAGTCATGGGATCCCTCCGGCAGCGGAAGCGGTTCGTCGGGGTCGGAGCTGCGCACGTCCTGTCCGTCGCAGGCCTCTGCGAGGCAGGCGCGCTGGGTGCGGATGCCGTCGACGGTGACGAGGCAGTCGAAGCAGACCCCGATGCCGCAGAAGAGGCCGCGCGGGGCCCGGTCGCGACGGGTCGTGCGCCACGAGACGATGCCCGCCGCGGCGAGCGCGCCCCCGATGGTCTGCCCCGGGGCGAACGGCACAGGCGTGCCGTCGAACGTGAGCGTGTTCTCGGCATCCGCCCCGGTGGCCTGTGCGCGGGTCATGCCGCGACCAGTCCCTCGAGTCGATCCGGTCGGAAGGGGGCGAGGTCGAGATCGGTCGTCTCGGCCCGCAGCGCCTGCGCGAGCAGCTTGCCCGTGCCGACCGAGAGTCCGACACCCGCGCCCTCGTGACCCGCCGCGTGCCAGAGACCGGGCAGGCGGCCGTCCTCGCCGATGGCGGGCAGATGGTCGGGGCAGTACGGTCGGAACCCCGAGTATGCGCGCTGCACCCCGACATCGCGCAGCGCGGGGAACAGGCCGAGGCCGCTCTTCGCGATGCGGGCGACGGCCTCGGCGGAGAAGGAGGAGTCGAAGCCGACCCGCTCGCGGCTCGCGCCCAAGAGGATCGTTCCGCTGGGCGTGCCCTCGACAACCGGGGAGACCTGCAGCCCGGCATCCGAACTGGCGACATCGCCGACGTACTCCGCCGCATAGACCTTGTGGTGCACCGTCACCGGCACGGGCTCCGTGACCAGCACGAATCCGCGACGCGGCAGCACCGGGAGATGCACACCCGCGAGTGCGGCGATCTCGCCGCTCCAGGGGCCGGCGCAGTTGACGATCGCGCCGGCGGAGATGTGCCCGAGCGAGGTGTCGACGCCGACGGCTCTGCCGCCGGAGGTGCGGATGCCGTGCACCGTGGTGCCGGTGTGCAGCTGCGCACCGTGCTCCCGGGCGAGCCGCAGCAGGTGATGGGTCGCCAGCAGCGGCTGCACCTGTGCGTCGTCGGGGTAGAACGCACCGCCGGCGAGGGCGGGGTTGATGTACGGTTCGAGCTCGCGGAGACCGGCGTAGTCGTCGATGATCTCGGCGCGGATCCCCAGTTCGCGCTGATGGGCGACGAGGTCGACCAGGCCGCTCATGCTCGCGGTGCTGCCGGCGACGACGAGCCCGCCCTTCGACTCGAACTCCCAGAGGGCCGCGTGCTCGGCGAGATCCTCGCGCCACACGCGCTGCGAGTAGAGCGACAGCTCGAGCTCCGGGCCGACCTCCTTGTCTGAGACGAGGATGTTCCCCTCGCAGCGGCTGCTCGTGCCCGAGGCGATGGAACCGCGCTCGACGACGATGGTGGAGAGGCCGGCGGCGGCGGCGAAGTACGCCGTCGCGGCACCGACGACTCCCGCGCCGACGATGACGACGTCGGCGCGTGCGGTCGATCCGTTCACTTCCCGATCGCCTCCGCGGGGTCGGGCTCCTCCACGGCGTGCCCGGACCAGTCGCCGCGGACGTGCTCGATGTGCGCGAAGACGAGGTCTCGCGCTCGGACCGCGTCGCCCGCCTCGATCGCATCCATGATCGTGTGATGCTCCTTGGCGGAGCTGGTCAGATGTCCGCGTTCGTACAGCTCGGAGAGGCCGAACAGCCGGGTCTGCGATCGCAGCGATTGGACGAGCTGGGTGAGGCGGGCGTTGCCGGCGTAGTTCAGGATCGCGAGGTGGAAGTCGCTGTCGGCGCTCAGGTACTCCACGAGATCGCCCCGCTCGGCCGCGGCGACGATGGCGTCGGCCTGACGGCGAAGGCCTGCGTGGGCGCTCTCCGGGATGAGCGGCGTCGCCTTCTCGACGGCCGGCGGCTCGAGGAAGAGGCGCAGCTCGGTGACCTCGGCGAGGTCGTGCGACGACACCTCGGTGACCCGGAACCCGCGGTTCGGCATGGCGACGACCAGCCCCTCGCGGACGAGGTCGAGCATGGCCTCGCGGATCGGCGTCGCCGAGATGCCGAACTCCTCGCCGAGACTCGGCGCGGAGTACACCCGGCCGGGCTGCATCTCCCCGCTGATGATCGCGGACCGCAGCGCCCGTGTCACGGTGTCGCGGATGCTGGGCTGCTTGCTGAGCCGCACGAGGCTCCGCACATCACTTCCGGACATCTGAGTCCCCCTCCCGAGGCATCGCGTCGGCGCTCTGCGCCGCCCGCAGGATCTCCGCCACCACGGCGAGATCCTCCCAGCTCATCCCGACGCCGGTGTAGACGGCGGGATGCCCCTCACGGCGCGCGAACGCACCCGTGACCAACTCTGGCAGATTGGCCACGGCCTGCCTACCTGCCTGCCACGCGTCGAGCTCTCTGGCCTGGAGCAGGTTGCCGTTCTCCCGGAAGGCCGAGGCCCTCGCCTCCACGACCAGGTCGGCGTCGGTCACGAGGTCGGCGGCCAGCTCCCGGTGGTCGGCACCGTGCGAGCCGATCGCCGCGACGACCGCGTCGTCGTCGACGTCCGCACGGGCGATGACCGGTTCCGACGACGAGGTCGCGGTGACGATCACGTCGGCGTCGCGCAGGTCGTGTCCGTCGCCGGGCTGCGCCGGGATGCCGTCGGCACGCAGCCGTGCGACGAGCTCGGCCACCCTGGTGCTGTTGCGACCACGGATGCCGACGGCGCCGATCGGCATCAGTGCGGCGAGCGTGCGCACGTGCGCCTCGGCCTGCGGGCCCGAGCCGAGCACGGCGAGCATGTCGATGTGCTCACGCGGGCCACGGCGGTCGGCGCGGAGCATCCCGCGCACCGCGACGGCGGTCACGGCCGGCGTGCGGAGCGTGGTCAGATGCGCGCCCTCGAGGATCGCGAGAGGACTGAGCGTCTCGGCATCGAACACCAGGTACCAGGCCTGGATCTTCGGCAGCCCGCGCTCGCTGTTGTGCGGGGCGATCGTGACGACCTTGATCCCGGCGTGCTCCGGCGACTGGGTCGGCATCAGCAGGAACTCGCCGCGGTCCAGCGGGCTGAACAGCCGCGGGGAGTCCGACTCCACGTCCACGCCGTCGCGCAGGGCCGCCTCGATCGCCGCGACGGCACCCCGGCGGTCGAGCGCGGCGTCGATCGCGTCGACGCCGATGACGGGAACGGAGGTCACAGCACGAAACCTCGCGGGAACGGGTCGCTGGGGTCGAGCATGTACTGCGCCGTGCCGGTCACCCAGGCACGGCCGGTGATGGTCGGGATGACGGCGGGGATGCCGGCGACCTCGGTCGTCTCGATGAGGCGCCCGATGAAGCTCGTGCCGATGAAGGACTCGTTACGGAAGTCCTGGTCGAGCGGCAGCTCGCCGCGGGCATGCAGCTGCGCCATGCGCGCGCTGGTGCCGGTGCCGCAGGGGGAGCGGTCGAACCAGCCGGGGTGGATGGCCATCGCGTGTCGCGAGTGCAGCGCCGTGGAGCCCGGCGCCTTCAAGTACACGTGGTGGCAGCCGCGGATGGTCGGGTCGATCGGATGCACCGGCGACCCGGCCTCCTCGATCGCGGCCATGATGCTCAGGCCGGCCTTCAGCAGCTCGTCTTTGTGCGCCCGGTCGAACGGCAGGCCGATCTGCTCGAGCGACACGATCGCGTAGAAGTTGCCGCCGAAGGCGAGGTCGTACTCGACGGTCCCGAGCCCTGGAACGTCCACGACCTGGTCCAGCGCGACAGCGAACGACGGCACGTTGCGGATCGTCACGCTGTCGGCGTGGCCGTCGGACACCTGCACCTCGGCGATCACCAGACCGGCCGGGGTGTCGAGGCGGATCGTGGTGACCGGCTCGACGACCGGCACCATGCCCGTCTCGACGAGCACGGTCGCCACGCCGATCGTGCCGTGCCCGCACATCGGCAGGCAGCCGGACACCTCGATGAAGAGCACGCCGAAGTCGGCATCCGGCCGCGTCGGCGGCTGCAGGATCGCCCCGCTCATCGCGCTGTGCCCGCGGGGCTCGTTCATCAGGAGCGTGCGCAGGTCATCGCTGTTCGCCATGAACCACTGCCGGCGCTCCTCCATGCTCGCCCCGGGCATCACCCCGACGCCGCCGACGATCACGCGCGTCGGCATCCCCTCGGTGTGGGAGTCGACGGCGTGGAAGACGCGCTGTGCTCGCATCGATGCCTCCGGATCAGCGGTAGCCCTTGGCCAGGACGGCCTCGGTGTCGGAGATGATACGCGTGCGGACCTCGTCCGGCAGCGGCAGGCGCGGCGGACGCGTCGTGATGCCGGCGGGTGCGACGCCGGCGACCTCCTGCGAGAGCTTGATCGCCTGGACGAACCAGGTCTTCGAGTCCCAGCGGAGCAGGGCGTGCAGGTCGCGGTACATCTCGTGAGCCTTGGCCCAGCTGGCCGGGTCGCCCGACGTCGCCAGGTTGTAGAGCTCGACGGTGGATGCCGGGATCGCGTTCGGGTATCCGGCGACCCAGCCGATGGCGCCGTTGATGCCGAGCTCCAGCACGACGTCGTCGGAGCCGATCGAGATGTCGAGGCCCGGGGCGAGCTCACGGATCTCGTACGCGTTGCGCACGTCGCCGGAGAACTCCTTGACCGAGACGATGAGGTCCTCGTCGAACAGCTGCGCGAGCAGCGCGGGACGCAGGTCGATCTTCGTGTCGATCGGGTTGTTGTACGCGAGGATCGGCAGGCCGACCGCGGCGACGCGGCGGTAGTGGTCGATGATCTCGGCGTCGCTCGCGCGGTAGGCGTTGGGCGGCAGGAGCATGACGGCCGGTGCGCCGTGCTCGGCGGCGTGCTCGGTGAGACGCACGCTCTCCATGGCACCGTAGGCGCCGACACCGGGGATCACGGCGACGCCCTCGGGGGCGGCCTCGACGGCGGTGAGGTACACGCGCTTGCGCTCCTCGTCCGTCAGCGTCTGGTACTCACCGAGGGAGCCGTTGGGGATGATGCCCGTCACGCCGTTGTCGGTGGTGAACCGGACGTGCTCGGCGTACGCGTCGTAGTTGACGGAGAAGTCCGGGTTGATCGGCAGAGTGGTCGCGAGGTTGACGCCGTGCCACGGCTTCTTTTCAGTCATGGATCAGAACTCCTGTGGTTTCGTTTGAGTACAATTGCAATGCTAGTGGGCGGGGCAAGGTTCTGTCCATGGCCGTCTTCCCGCCGGTCACGAGATCTCGTCGCGCGGCGGCAGGACCAGTATCTGCCTGGCCTCCTCGTTGCCGGCGCGGTCGGTGGCCGCGAACTCGATGATCTGCTCCGCATCCGACAGGGCTCGCACGAACGCCTCCTGGAACGTGGCCCAGAACGTACCGGGGCCCTCCCACTGGATGCGCTCGACACCCGACACCTCGTCGGTCGCCGCGAACGTGATCTCGACGCTCGAGCCCAGCCGCCGCAGGGTGGCCCGCGACACCGGAGCCTCGACATCGACGGCGAAGTCGCGGGACGCGTGGCCGGTGGCCCCGGTCGCATCGGTCGCGCGCGCCCTGACCTGGTGCGCTCCGTCGCCCGGCAACGGGAACGGCCCGTCGTACGGCATCCACTCCCCCTCACCCAGCGCCACCTCGACGCTCAGCCCGCCGACGCCGGCCAGGTCTTCGGCATCCACCCGGACGATCGGGATCTCGGTGTACCAGCCCGAGGGCGCGGGGAGGATCACGGTCGTGATGGCGACGGTCGGAGCCGTGGGAGCGTCGGCGAGGGACCTCGGCACCGACCATTCGGTGAGACGGATGCCGTCGGCGCCCGTCTCCTCGCTCCAGGTCAGGTCCGCGGCATCCGTCTCGACGATCGTTCCCCGTGTGCGGATGCGCGTGCCGTCGACATCGGCGGATGCCGCCGCTTCGAGCACCTGGACGAGCTCGCTCTGCGCGAGCAGTCCCCCGCGGCGCGCAGCGCCCGCCGCCTCGCCGACCCTGTCGAGGAAAGCGGTACGCGTCCTGGGAGCGGGGTCGCGCCAGACGTCGTCGAGGAGCGAGCCGCCGTCCTGTCGGACGCGCAGCGGCACGGCCGTCTCGGCGCCGACGAAGCCGACCGTCGCCCCGGCATCCCGCACATACATGTGGTACCGGGCGTCGCGACCGGTCCAGACCGGCTCGAACGGGACGCCGGCGATGCGCACGGCCCCGTCGGCGCGCAGCGCATCCCCCACGGCATCCGCGAACTCCGCACTCTCCGCTGAATCGGCGTCGTCCGGACCCAGGGAGCCGTCCACGCGCCGACGCTGCGCGAGCGCCAGGTCGAGTGCCGTCGTGGCATCCGATCGGGCGACCAGCAGCGACGGTCCGTACTCGATCGACTGCAGCGCCCGGTCGTCGGGCGTCGGGAGGGCACGCAGGGCGAGCGGCGTCTCGATGCGGAGCACGTCGCCCGAGGACCAGGGGCGGGTCACGACCAGGTAGCCGTCCTCGATCGGTGCATCGACGGGCCCGTCGCCGCCGATGCGGAGCGCGGGGTCGCCCACGATCCACTCCGGCACGCGGATCCGCAGCGTCAGCGGCGTCCCGTCGACGAAGCCCTCGCCGCCGTCGATCCGCAGCTCGGTGGTGCCGCCGAAGGGCAGGGTCGTCTGCAGCCGCACGGTCGCGTGCTGCTCCTCCCAGTCCAGGGTCGACGGCACGAAGAGGTTGACCCACAGCTCGGCATCGGCATCCGCCGTCCGGAAGAACACGGTGTCCTGGTACTTGACGTGGTTCTCGAGGCCGGTGCCGCCGCAGCAGGTGCCGATGTTGTCCCACTCGGCGAGCGCCCCGGGGTGCACCGGGAACATGTAGGCGACCTCGGGACTCGTGTCCGAGTCGACGTCGCGGCGGGAGGCGAGGATGTGGTTCAGCACCCCGCGCTCGTAGTACGCCATGAAACGCGGATCCCGGGTGTGCGCGAACAGGAGCCGCGCGAGCTTGAGCAGGTTGTACGTGGCGCAGGTCTCGGCGTTCCGGTGGCCGATGTCGCCGGCGACCGCTCCGGGAGGTCCCCACAGCTCGCTCTCGCCGGTGCCGCCGTGCGCGAACATGCGGCCGGGGACGATCTGATCCCACAGTCCGAGGACGGCGTCGAGGTAGCGGCTCTCGCCGGTCAGCTCGTACTCGTGGAGGTAGCCGATCAGCTGCGGCAGGTGCTGGTTGGCGTGCATGTCGGTGAGCACGTCGCGTCGCTCGGCACCGGCCTCGAGCAGGTCGTCCTGGTCGAAGAGGCGCGCGACCTCGAGGAACAGCGGCTCGTCGGCGACCACGCTCAGGCGGGCCATCGTCTCGTTCATGCCGCCGTACTCGCCGGCGATGTACAGCGACCACATGCGCTGGATGCGGTCATGCTCGAGGCGGGTCAGCCGGTGCGCGACCCAGTGGCCCATCGCGACGGCGATGTCGCGCGCCTCGTCGTTGCCAGTGAGCTCGTAGGCGTCGAGCAGCCCGGCCATGATCTTGTGGGTCGTGTAATACGGCGCCCAGATCTCGCCGTAGGGCGCGTAGCCCTCCAGCCGGGAGAACTGCCACTCGCCGTAGGCGGCGAGGAAGCCGGGGTGCGAGTAACGGCCGGTCGCCGCCAGCGCGCGCTGCACCTCGCCGAGTCCCGCGACGAACTCGTCGACCTTCGCGCGCAGCGCCTCGTCCTGCTCGCCCGCGGAGGCGAGGGAGAGCATCGCGAGGAAGTGGCCGGCGTAGTGCCCGCGGAGCAGGTTGGCGGTCTGCGCGTTCTCGCGGCCGGGGTAATCGGCCTCGCCCCACGCCTCTTCGCGAGGGTGGCCGAAGTCCTCCCAGTTGCCGGGAGCTGCGGCGCCACGCGTGTCGAGGCCCGCGTTCGCCCGGAAGACGGCGAGCAGCCGGTCCACCGGGTAGACGCGGGCGAGGTGCAGCATCTGCTCTCGGGCTCGCGCGAAGACGCTGTCATCGCCGATGCGCACCCGATCCAGGGGGAACGGACGCAGAGCGGGGGCGATGCGGATGCCGGTGGCCGCCGTCATCGGGTGGACCCCTGTTCCGGCGACCACTGCGCGCGCGTCCACTGCTCGATGCCGGCGGCATCGATCGGGAGGGCTCCCGAGAGCACGTCCGACCCGGTCGCGGTGACCAGGATGTCGTCTTCCAGCCGCACCCCGATGCCGCGCAGCTCGGGCGGGAGGGTGAGGTCGTGCGCGTGGAAGTACAGTCCGGGCTCGACGGTCATCACGACGCCGGGCTCGAGGTCGGCGCCCATGTAGTCCTCGTAGTGCGCCTGGCTGCAGTCGTGCACGTCGAGTCCGAGGTGGTGGCCGATGCCGCACGCGAGGTAGCGGCGGTGCTGCTGACCCCGGGGCGACAGCGCCTCGTCGACCGACACCGGGAGCAGGCCCCAGTCGTGCAGCCCCTGCGCCACGACCTGCATCGAGGCGAAGTGGAAGTCGAGGTAGGCGGTGCCGGGGCGGATCTGGTCGAGGCCCGCGCGGTGCGCGCGCTCGACGAGGTCGTGCACCTCGCGCTGCGCCGCGCTGAAAGCGCCTTGCGCCGGCACGGTGCGCGTCACATCAGCGGTGTAGAGCGAGCGCGCTTCCACCCCCATGTCGAGGAGGAGCGCCTGGTCCGGATGGATCGGACCGTCGCAGCGGACCCAGTGCAGGATCGGGGCGTGCGCCCCGGAGCCGACGATCGTCGAGTAGCCGGGGCCGTTGCCGTGCGTGCGCGCGTGGCGGTCGAAGGTGCCCTGCAGCCAGCGCTCGCCGAGACCGTCGGCGATGGCGCGCGGGATCTCGCCGACGACGGCCGCGAAGCCCGACACTGTCGCGTCGATGGCCTCGCGCAGCTGCCCGATCTCCCAGTCGTCCTTCACCATGCGCAGCCGGGAGAGCGTGCGCTCGAGGTCGGCCGACACGTCCGCGCCGTGCGCGGCGGTCAGGGCGGCGGCGGAGCGTGCGGCGAGTGCGCCGCGGAGGTCGGCGGCGCGGGCGTCGAGCGCCTCGATCGGCTCGACCGCGACCTGCAGCTCTTCGGCCCACTCGGCGAGCCCGGCGGAGGGGCCGACCCAGAGCTCGCCGTGCAGGGCGTTGCTGAAGAAGCCGTCGTCGCCGGGGCGGAACGGTGCCGGCAGGTACAGCACGGCGTCGTGTCCGCCGGGGCGCGCCCACATCACGAGGGTCGCGCCCTCGGCCTGGCATCCGGTCGCCCAGACGAAGCTGCTGTCGGCACGGAAGAGGTATGACGCGTCGTCGTTGCGCACCGGGGCGATGCCCGAGCTCAGGACGAGCGTCTGCCCCGGCAGAGCCGCGCTCAACCGCTCGCGGTGCGCGGCGGCGGCCGCCGCGGTGCCTGCGGGGAGGTCGGGGCGGGTCGGGACGTCCTGCCAGCCCTCGGCGATGAACGCGCGGAAGGCGGGGATCTCGGCCAGCTTCGGGTAGCGGGTTCCCGCATACGGCGGGCGTGCTCCGGTCGTCCTGTCGCTCATGCGCGCTCTCCTCCATGGTCTCGGACGAGTTCTCGCAGGCGCGTCAGCGTGCGGCCCGATCCGATCCCGTCATGCTCGTATTCGTTGGTCACCCAGTACTGGGATTCTCCGACGCCCTTCAGCGTCTCCAGCTGCAGTGCCGCATCGACGTACATGTCGTCGAAGTAGACGACCGCCGCGACCGGCACCTCGTTGCGGGCGAGGGCCGCCCGGTCGTACAGCGGCGCCCAGTCGGTCTTGGCGGCGAGCGCATCGACGGCGGTGCGGAAGCCGCGGAGCAGCCGGACCTCGTCGAACATCCACGGGAACGCCATCTCCCCGGTGAACAGCAGCGGTCGACGGGTCTCGTCGAACTCCGACCGCCGGTCGCGCTCGGCCTGCGCCGCCCACGCGGTCGCGCCGCTCTCCTGGTCGCCGTAGATCGACTCCTGCAGCGTCCAGAACAGCGGGTTGCCGGCGCTCGAGGAGAGCGCCATGACGTCCTGCAGGAAAGCCTCCGAGAACCGGCCTGGGCGGATGAACGCCTTCTCGATCAGCCAGTGCAGGCGCTCGAAGCCGGGCTTCATGCCGAAGTCGATGCCGAGGGCCTGGAAGCGGCGCACCGTCAGCAGGTCGCCGTCGGGCAGACGCACGTCGCCCTCCGCCAGCCGGTCGGCGATGCGCGCGACGGCGGCCTCATCGTCGGGGAAGCGGCGGAAGAACTCGGCCGTCTTCGTCGCGACGCGGTCGAACGTGCGGCGGTACACCTCGCTCGCTCGCGGCGGGATGCCGGGCACGCCGCCGCACACGTAGCTCGCGGTCAGGCCGTCGGGCGCGGACGACAGGTAGGTCATGGTGATCCAGCCGCCGAAGCTCTGCGCCAGGGTCGCCCAGCGCCGCCCGTCGTACAGGGTCGTCCGCACATGCTCCAGGTCGCGCACGATCGAGTCGGCGCGGAAGCAGGCGAGGTAGTCGCCGCCGGCGTCTCCGCGTTCTGCGACGATCGCGGCATCCACCGGCGTGCTGAGGCCGGTTCCGCGCTGGTCGACGAGCACGACGCGGTAGTGGTGCAGGGCCTCGTCGATCCAGCCGTCACGGGTCAGCGGACGCGGGTTGGCGCCGCCGGGGCCGCCCTGCAGATATGTGAGCAGCGGGCGGTCGGCGTCGTCGTGCTCGGGGTCGACGAGCTCGCGCACGAACAGCTCGATCGTCTCGCCGCCGGTCGCATCCTCATCGGCGGCGGCCCAGTCCAGCGGGACGGTCGTGAGGTACTCGCGAACGCGGATGCCGGGGAGCATGTACTGCGCCGTGGCGGTGCGGGTCATTCGGCTGCCTCCGTGGTCTCGGCCGTGGTGGCGGCATCCGCTTCCCGACCGGCTCGCGCCGCCTCGGCCTTCTTGCGCCGGCGATCCCATTCCGGGTTGATGCGCGGCACGGCCTGCAGCAAGGTCTTCGTGTACTCGTGCTCCGGGCGCTCGAAGACCTCGTCGCGCGGACCCGTCTCGACGATGGCTCCCTGCGACATGACGGCCACTCTCGTCGCGATCTGACGCACCACGGCCAGGTCGTGCGCGATGAAGAGGTAGCCGAAGCCCTCGTCGGCCTGCAGATCGCGCAGCAGGTTGATGACCTGGGCCTGCACCGAGACGTCGAGGGCCGAGACGGCCTCGTCGCAGATGATCAGCTTCGGGCTCACGGCGAGCGCCCTCGCGATGCCGATGCGCTGGGCCTGTCCGCCGGAGAACTGCGAGGCGTAGCGCTCGGAGTGCAGCGGGTTCAGCCCCACGCGCTCCATGAGCTCGCGGGTGAACGCACGTGCACCGCCGGGGATCTTCCTCCCCTGGTAGACCAGCGGGGCGGTGACGAGCCGCTCGACGGTGTGCTTGGGGTTCAGCGACGAGTACGGGTCCTGGAAGATGACCTGCACCGCGGCGCGGAAGTCGCGCAGCGCCGCCCCCTTCGCGTGCGTGACGTCGGTGCCCTCGAACTCCAGCGTGCCGCTGGTGGGATCCATCAGGCGGGCGACCAGCCGGGCGGTCGTCGATTTGCCGGAACCCGACTCGCCCACGACGGCGAGCGTCTCGCCGCGGTGCACCTCGAGCGACACGTCGTCGACGGCCCGGAAGGGCTTCGCCCGCCCGAGGAGCCCGGAGGACCCGCTGGAGAACTCCTTGACCAGATTCGTACCGCGGAACAGCGGCGCCTGCGTGCTCATCGAGCGCTCCTCCCGTTGTCCGGAACCGTGATCTCAGTCGTGCGCAGCACGCCGATCGCGTCGTCGATGCGCGGCACGGCGTCGAGCAGCCGACGGGTGTAGTCGGCCTGCGGGTCGCTGAACACCTGCTCCACGGCACCGCGTTCGACGGTCTCTCCCGCGCGCATGACCACGATCTGGTCGGTCACCTCGCTGACGACGGCGAGGTCGTGCGTGATGAGGATGAGGCCCGCGCCGGTCTCGGTGCGGATCTCGTCGAGCAGGTCGAGGATCTGCGCCTGCACGGTCACGTCGAGGGCCGTGGTCGGCTCGTCGGCGATGATCAGGTCGGGCTCCATGCTCAGCGCCATGGCGATCATGATGCGCTGGCGCATGCCGCCGGAGAACTGATGCGGGTAGTGGTCGACGCGGCGGGCGGCGTCGCGGATGTGCACCCGCTCCATCGCCTCGATCGCGACCGCCCGCGCCTGCTTGCGAGAGACGCCGCTGCGGTGCGAGAGATACGCCTCGGCGATCTGGGTGCCGACCTTGTAGTACGGGTTCAGCGACGACAGCGGGTCCTGGAAGATCATCGCGATGCGGTCGCCGCGCACGCGGCGCTTCTCGCGTTCCGACATCCCGATCAGCTCCGCGCCGTCGAACCGCACCGAGCCGGTGGCCGTTCCGCCCTTGGGCAAGAGGCCGAGGATCGCGAGGCTCGTCATCGACTTGCCCGATCCGGATTCGCCGACGATGCCGAGCGCGCCTCCGCGGGGCACGTCGAACTCGAGATTCTTCACCACGCTGGTCGGTCCCTGCGCGGTGCGGAACGAGACGGTGAGGTCGCGCACCGACAGCAGCGGGCCGCTGCCTTCGCCACTCACGGCGCCTGGCGTGCTCGCGGATTCGCTCATGCGGATGCCCCCGTCCTGACGCGCGGATCGATCGCGGTGTACAGCAGGTCTACGACCATGTTGCCGATGATCACGAAGAACGCCGACAGCAGCGTGACGGCCATGATGACGGGCTGGTCGTTCGCGGTGATGGAGTCGGCGGTGAGCTTGCCGACGCCGTTGAGGCCGAAGACCGTCTCGGTGATGACCGCGCCGCCGAGGAGTCCCGCGACGTCCATACCGAAGATCGTGACGATCGGCGTGAGCGCCGGACGCAGGGCGTGACGGCGCCAGACCAGGCCGGGCTGCAGCCCCTTCGCCCGCGCCGTGCGCACGAAGTTCTCCTGCAGGGTGTCGATCACGTTCGCCCGGGTGAGGCGCGTGTACACCGCCGCGTAGCCGACGGCCAGGACGACCCACGGAAGGATGAAGTTGAGGAACCACTGACCGGGGTCGTCCGTGAACTTCACGGCCTGCGGGAAGGGGAGCCAGCCGAGCGCGACCACGAAGATGAACTGCAGCGCGAGCGCCAGCACGTAGTTCGGGATCGACATGGAGCCCAGGGTGAGCCCGGCGAAGAACCGGTCGAGGAACTTCCCCTCCTTCACCGCGCTGAGCACACCCGCCACGACGCCACCCAGAAGCCAGAGCACGGCCGCGCCGATCGCGATGGTCGCCGTGATGGGCAGGCGCTGCACGATCATGTCGCCGACGAGCTGGCTGGTCTGGAACGAGTAGCCGAGACACGGGGCCGCGCACTCGACGGCTGCTCCGGCGACCGTGAAGGTGCGACCGGTGAAGAGCCCGCCGACGTAACCCCAGAACTGGGTCCAGAACGGCTGGTCGAGTCCGAGGTTGAGGCGGATCTGCTCGATGCGCTCTGGCGTGCAGTTCTTGCCACAGATCTGCACGGCAGGATCGGCCGAGAGCAGGAAGAAGATCGCGTAGGTGAACAGCGTCACCAGGAACAGCACGACGAGCATGCCGAGCAGGCGGGAGCCGACGATGCGGATCATGAGCGGGCCTCCCCACTGGTGGCGATGGTGCGGATGCGGTCGCCGAGGGTCGTGAACGACAGCACCAGGAGGAAGAGGAACGCGCCGGGGATCACGAAGTACATCGGGTCGACGGCGTACCAGGGGGTCGCCGCGGCGATCATCTGCCCCCAGCTCGGGGTGGGGGGCACGACGCCGACGCCGAGGAACGAGAGTCCGGCCTCGGTGCCGATGTAGCCGGGGACGGCGAGGGTCGCCATCACGATGATCGTGGACTGCAGGTTCGGCAGGATCTCGCGGAAGATGATCCGGCGGCTCGATGCACCCGACGCCTTCGCGGCCTCGACGAACTCGCGCTCCTTGAGCGAGAGGGTCTGCGACCGCACGATGCGGGCGAGGTACGGCCAGCCGAACAGCGAGATGACGACCACGAGCAGGAAGACGCGGTTGTCGGCGGGCAGGGCCGACAGGATCGCGATCATGAAGATGAGGGCGGGGAACGCCATCAGGAACTCCATGACGCGCGAGATGACGAGGTCGACGAGTCCGCCGAAGTAGCCGGCCAGCAGCCCCATCACGACGCCGATGACGGTGGTGAGGAGAGTCGCCGACAGGGCGACCGTCATCGAGACCCGCGCACCGTAGGCGATGCGGGCGAAGATGTCGCGGCCGCTGCCGGGCTCGACGCCGAACCAGTGCTCGGCGCTGATGCCGCCGAACGGGCCGATGGGGATGGCGCCGAGGTTGGGGTCGATCGCCGCCTGATCGAACTCGTAGGGGCCCCATCCGCTCAGCATCGTCAGCAGCGGCGCGAAGATCGCCATCAGGATGATGAGCAGGATGTAGGCGCTGGAGAGCATGGCGCCCCAGTCGGTCAGGAAGGCTCTCAGCAGCCGCCGGCCAGAGGCCGGGGGCGACTCCAGGGTCTCGTGGAGACTGGAGTCACCCGCCGGCGTGGCTTCGGCTTCGAGCGATGTCGAGCTGAAGGTCATGCTCAGCCCTTCGCAGGGTCCTTGAGACCGATGATCGTCAGGTCCGTCAGGTTGGTGCTGGGGTAGTAGCCGGCGATGTTCTCACCGGGCAGGAAGATCCCCTTGCTGAACACGAGCGGCGCGATGGGCGACAGGCCCATGATCTGCTCGTCGAGGTCGCCCCAGGCCGTCTTGGCCTCGTCGACGTCGGTCATCGCGGTGATCTCGTCGATGCGGTCGTTGATGGCCGGGTCGTTGATCTGGGCGAGGTTGGAGTTGCCCTTCTCGAAGATGTTCCGGCCGTCGAACAGCGGCGGGATGATCGTGCTGGCGCTCGACGCCCAGTCCGGGCACCATCCGGTGATCGCGGCGTCGTTCTGCTGCGCGGGGGTGCCGATCGTCTCGTAGTAGATCGAGGTGTCGATCACGTTGAGGTTGACCGTGATGCCGAGGGGCTCGAGAGCCTGCTGGATGGCCTCGGCCTGCCCCTGCATGAGCGGCTGCGAGCGGATGTCGAGGGTGAACTCGAAACCGTCGGAGAGGCCGGCCTCGTCGAGCAGCTCCTGAGCCTTCTCGGTGTCGCCCTTGTCGTCCTCGGTCTCCCACAGGTTGAAGTCCTTGAAGCTGCTGACCACCGGCGGGATGATCGAGAACGCCGGGTCGGCGAGCTGCGTGCCGCCGCTGGCGTTGACCAGCGCCGAACGGTCGATCGCCCAGTTGACGGCGTTGCGCACGTTGACGTCGTCGAACGGCGCCTTGGTGGTGTTCATCGACATGTAGGTCGTGCAGAAGGCATCCGCCGTGATCGCGCGGTCCTTCAGCTGCGGGGTCTGCAGACGCGGCAGGGTCGCTGCGCTCACGGTGCCCGAGATGGCGTTCTTGTCGTCGCTCTGACCGGCGATCATGCGCTCGTCGATCGTGGCGGCGTCGATGCCGATCTCGAACTCCCAGTTGTCGGGGTACGCCTTGCGCACGTCATCCGTCGCTTCGTCCCAGAACTCGTTGCGCTCGAGCGTGATCGAGCTGCCGGGGGTGTATTCGGCGAGCGTGTACGGGCCCGAGGCGATGATGTCCTTGATGAACTCGTCGCCGGCTCCGGTGCCCTCGGGGAACGGCACCGCGTTGGGCTGCGCGAGCACGTTGTCGAACTCGGGGAACGGCTTCTTGAGGTGGAAGACGATCGTCTTGTCGTCGGGCGTCTCGATGGTGGGCAGGTCACCCGAGACGTACGGGCCCTGGTAGCCCTCGGGGGCGTCGATGACCTGACGCAGGTAGGGCGAGCCGATGCCGACCTGGGGATCCCACGAGCGCGAGATGCCGAACTTCATCGCCTGCGACGTGATGGGGGTGCCGTCGTCGAAGAAGATGTCGTCCTTGAGCGTGTACGTCCAGGTGAGGCCGTCTTCCGAGGCCTCACCGAGCGATTCGGCCAGGTCGGGGACGATGGCGTTCGGGTCTTTCGCGTCACCCGCGGCCTGCATGGTGAGGCCGCGGTAGATGAGGCGGTAGAAGGCGTTGACGCCGCCGTCGAAACCGCGGGACGGGTCGAGGTAGGAGAAGTCGGCGTTCTGCAGCATGTGCACCGTGCCGCCGGTCTTCGGGGTGCCGCCGGTGCCGGCCTGCGACGGGTCGGACTCTCCTCCACCGGCGGAACAGCCGGTGATGAACAGAGCGGATGCGGTGGCCGCGGCGATGAACCCGGCGAGCCTCTTCGATGTGGTCACGAGACCAGACCTTTCTGTCGTTAGCGCCATTGCGAATGGTTTCCATAGAACCCCATGACAGTGCAATGTACAACTGTACTGGTGGATCTTTCCTACCGTAGCTTCGCCCGATCCGCCGATCTCGTAACACGATCGTCATTCGGCAGGTGGGCGTTTCTGGGGTGGTTTTTTCGCTTTCACCAGGCGTTGTCGAGGTGGGGTGCCGTGCGCCGGGGCGGTCTGCCGTGTTCCAGGAGACACGCGCACATCGCGGGAGAGCGACGAGATGAAACCGCTCCGGAGCACACACCCCGACGGGCCTGATCACGGAATGACGATGACCTTGCCCGCGATCCGCCCCGCGGCCGCCTCGGCGTGCAGCGCCGGAAGCTCCTCGAGCGGGATACGCCGCGTGACCTCGAGGTGGAGGGCCCCGCTGTCGACCAGCGAGACGAGCTCGGCGAGCTTCTCGGCATCGCTGCGGACGAAGACGACGACCGACCGCACATTCCGCTCGGCGTCGTCGGGCGCAGGCATCCAGGCGGTGGTGCTGACGACGACACCCCCGTCGCCGACCAGCCGCACGAGCGCGGTGAACTCGTCCGGTTCGATCGGTGCGAGGTTGAGGAGCATGTCGACCGGTGCGGAGACCGCGTCGAGCACACCGGTCTCGGTGTGGTCGATGATCTCGTCGGCTCCGGCTGCGCGGACGGCATCCGCACTCCGGGGGCTCGCGGTGGCGATGACGTAGGCGCCTGCGCGCTTGGCCAGGGCGATCGCGTACTTGCCGACGACGCCGCCGGCGCCGACGATGAGCACGCGCTGTCCGGCCTGGAGGTCTCCGTCGTCGAAGAGCGCCTGGCGCGCGGTGAGGGCGACGGAGGGGAGTGCTGCGGCATCCGCCAGCGGAACCGAGTTCGGCGCTGCGACGAGCGCCTCGGCCGGGGCGACGACGTACTCCGCCGCGCCGCCGTCGTCGGCCATCGGCAGGAAGCCGATCACGGCGTCGCCCACCGCGAAGCCGTCG
Organism: Microbacterium sp. A8/3-1; assembly: GCF_040267695.1. Taxonomy (NCBI): domain Bacteria; kingdom Bacillati; phylum Actinomycetota; class Actinomycetes; order Micrococcales; family Microbacteriaceae; genus Microbacterium; species Microbacterium sp. A8/3-1. Next base: position 2,724,955 of record NZ_CP158357.1, read on the forward strand.
ACGCCCTCACCGATCGCGTCGATCGTGCCCGAGACGTCATACCCCGGCACGTGCCGGAGCACGATCGGGATGGGGAGGAAACCGGCGCGCATGCCGTTGTCGGCGGCACTGAAAGCGGATGCTGCGACGCGCAGCCGCACCTGCCCCGCACCCGGGACGGGCCGCTCGATGTCGCCGTACTGGAGCACCTCGGGTCCGCCCACTTCGTGGAACCGTACTGCCTTCATGATCTTTCCCTTTCGTTGGTGCTTCGAATTCGAAGCAATATGGAGACGATAGCACTGCTTCGAATTCGAAGCAACACGTATACTGGGGTCATGAGCACACAACCTCCTCGGCTCTCTCCCACGGAGCTCGCGGCCTACTTCGCGTTCACCGAGGTGAGCAGCCTGCTGCGGCACGCGGTCGAGAAGCAGCTGAAGGATGTCGGGCAGCTCAGCTACGTGCAGTTCCAGCTGCTGGCCCGGCTCGGCGATGCGCCCGGCGGCAGTCAGCGGATGACGGATCTCGCCGACGGCGTCGTCTACAGCCGCAGCGGGCTGACGTACCAGGCGCAGTCGCTCGAGGAGCGCGGTCTGGTCACGCGCGCCCCGTCGCCCGAGGATGAGCGGAGCACGATCGTCGCGATCACGGCTGCGGGCCGCGAGGTGCTGGCCACGGTGTTCCCGGGGCACATCGAGGCCGTGAAGAGTCTGCTGTTCGAGTCGCTGACGGATGCCGACGTCGAGGCGCTCGCGCGGATGATGACGCAGGTCAGCGGACACCTGCGGGCGAATCCCCCGCGGTCTGCCGGCCGGCGCAAGACCCCGACCTCGGCACCCGCGAGCCCGAGTGCGTCGAGGGCGTCGAGTGCGCGAGACTCTGTCACGGAATGAGGTGACACCGGTCACCCATTCTCATGACATGGGGCACTGTGCACGCCATCGACGATGGAGTGCGATGGAAGGATGTCCACTCAGCAGATCTCCATCGCTCATCCCGAGCCCGTCCGCTTCTGGCGCAGGCCCTTCCGGGTCGTGCGCGAGAACATGCGCGTCTACCTCATCCTCAACGCTGCTGCCTATGGGCTCGCTCTCCTCGGCTTCGCGATCGGGATCATCTTCCCCGATCTCGTCGCCGCCCGAGCCGCAGGGCTGGAGGAGGACGGGACGGGCGAGCTCGTGCGCTGGCTCGTCAATACGCCTCCGCTGTTCGCGCTGACGATCCTCGGCGTGAACCTGTTCCGCCTCAGCGCTCTGACCATCGTGCTGCCGTCGCTGATCGTGCCGTTCGCGGGACTCGCGTTCTTCGGGTACTGGTCCTTGACCACGGGGATCACTCTCGTCCCGACCTCGGACACGGGTTGGGTCGCGCTCATCCCGCACTCGCTGACGTTCCTCATCGAACTGCAGGCCTACGTGCTGTTCCTGCTGGGAGCGTTCCTGGTCGGCAAGCACTGGCTCTTCCCGCGCACGGCGGGGGCAGAGAACCGGCGCCAGGGTTACCTGCGGGGCCTCCGCCAGCTGGGCCTGCTTGCACTCCCGGCGCTCGTGCTGCTCATCATCGGAGCCCTCTGGGAGGCGTATTCGCTGCGCTACCTGGTGCATCCGCTCGCGCAGCTGCTGCTCTGAGAGGAGCATCTCCATGTTCGATGAAGACGATGCCGATGCGCTCGGCATGCTCGGCGATGCCGACGACGGCGCGATGCCCCGCCGCCAGGAGCGCGGAGACGGGCGTCCGCTCGAACCTTTCCGCTGGTGGCATCTGGTGTCAGGTCGAAAGCTGTTCTCGTTGGCAGTGCCGCGGCCGGGCGCGTCGGATGTGATCTATGCGGTGGATGTGCGGTCCCATGAGGACGGCGACCCTCGCGCCTACCTCTATCGCGACGGGGCGCAGGCCGTCGTGTCGAGGCTGCCGGCGAAGTTCGCCGTCGAGGGCGGCGTGGTCCAGGTGGCGGCGGGCTCGTACGGTCTCCGGCGGATGCACTACGTCACGCCCGACCGATCCGAGCGCCGACTCACCCCGCATCCGAGGTCGGCGGTCGGCCGCCGTCTGCGACTCGAGCAGACGCATCCGGTGGCGAGCCGGTGGATCGCCGCCACCGCGATCGTCGTCCTGATCGTCGGCGTGGGAGTGAATGTCCCGCAACTGGTGCAGGTGATCTCCGAGATCCCACCGATCGCGGAACGCTTCGGAACATTCGTCTCGCCCATCCATCTCCCCCTGTGGCTCAACATCGCCCTCGGCACCGGTGCGGCGCTGGCCAGCATGGAGCGCGGCCTCCGCCTCCGCTATCACTGGACGCTCGACGGCCTCGGCAACTGAGCGATCGGCCACCCGGTCGTTGAGCGACACTTCGACTCGCTCCGCTCGCTCAGTGCGGGTCTTCAGCGAGACGAAGCGCTCGCGATCAGCATCTGGTACCGTCCGGGAGAGTCCGCTGCGCATCGAAGGAGAGCGACGAGATGAGACCACTGCGGTATGCGATCAACGTCACGCTCGACGGCAGCGTCCATCACGAGGCGGGGCTCACTCCCGATGAGGAGTTCATGGACTTCTGGACCGCCGAGATGGATCGGTCCGATGCCGAGATCTACGGCCGGGTGACCTACGAGATGATGGAGTCCGCCTGGCGGCGGCCGGCGGATGACGTCTGGCCCGACTGGATGGATGAGTCGGAGGTCCGCTTCGCCGAGCGCATCGACCGGGCGAAGAAGTACGTCGTGTCGAGCAGCCTCACGGCGGTGGACTGGAATGCCGAGCTGGTCGAGGGCGACCTGGAAGCGGCGATCCGCACGCTGAAGCAGGAACCGGGCAAGGGTCTCTCCGTGGGCGGCGTGACGCTCACCCTCGCGCTTGCCGATCTCGGCCTGATCGACGAGTACACGTTCGCCGTGCATCCGGTGCTCGCCGGAAGCGGTCCGAGACTCTTCGACGGGCTGCGCGAGAGGATCGAGCTCGAGCTCGTGGAGCGCCAGGAGTTCCGGTCGGGCGTGGTCGTGCAGAGGTACCGACCGGTCGCCCTCGGTCGTTGAGCGCCCCCGCTACTTGGGTCGCTGAGCTTGTCGAAGCGCCCCCACGTGCATCGCTGAACTCGACCCGTTAGGTCGCTGAGCTTGTCGAAGCGTCCCCACCCCCGCGCCGCGAAACGCGCCTCAGACCCCGACCCCCGCCGCCCGCAGAGCAACACGAAGCCCCTCCACTGACGCGAACCGATGTGTCGGCATCCCCAGTTCTTCCGCACCGACGAGCTTCGAGGCGGAGTCATCCGTGAAGAACACCTCCGCACCCGCGAGCCCGAGGGCGTCGAGCACGTGCTGGAAGGCGCGGATGTCGGGCTTCGCCCAGCCGATCTCCGCGGAGTTGAAGATGGCGTCGAAGTGCGCGGTGAGGCCGAGCTCCGCGGCCTCGGCGGGGATCGTGTCGGTGCCGTTGGTGAGGATGGCCGTGCGGATGCCGGCGGCACGAAGCGCGTCCGCGATCGCGAGCACCCCGGGGTCGACCTCAGACGGCTGTCGCCCCCACTCTTCTGCCGCCGCCACCGAGCCGAGTTGCGCCGACGAGTTCGACCCACGTCTGGCGGGAGATCGCGCCGGTCGTCACCTGTGCCAGCAGATCCGGCTCGAAGGCGGCATCCAGCACCGCTCCCGGCGAGAGGCCGTGCCGAGCCTCGATGTCGGCGGTGAAGTCCGTATCGAAATGGCGGACGACACCGTCGAGGTCGAACAGCACCGCGCGGATCGGGGTCATCAATCAGCGCGTCGTCATCCGAGTGATCTCGACGTCGATGATCGCGAACGGGAACGGGCTGACGAGCGACCAGGAGTCACTGTCGAAAGTCTCCAGAGAAACCAGGCGGAACCACACCTGCGAGACCACCGCGGCGACCAGGACGAGCACGACGACGAGGATCGCCGCGCGGTCGAGGATGCGCACGGCCGCAGTTTCGTCGGCCACCCTCATGACCCGTCCGATCGCGAGCAGCACGATCAGCGCGATGCCGACGAAGACGAGGGGGTTGGGTCCGAGCTCGAGGTTCACGCAGCGCGGAGCTTGGTCGACCGCCTGTCCGGTCGCATCGACGAACCCGCCGTCAGAACTGACGCCACCGGGGCAGCCACCTCTGCTGCCGCGCGTGAAGGCAGGGAACAACACCCCGGCGACCAACGCGACGATCAGCAGGCGTCGGATGCGTCCGATCACGGTCGCGCCGGGGAGAGCGTCGACAGCGGTGTTCGGCGGCGAGGCCTGGGGCAGCGTCACGGCGGTCTCCTTCGTCGGCGGTCCTCTTCATCCTCGCGCAGCATCCGTCCGGGAGGGAAGGGCGCGCGCGAACGGACGCGGTCCCGGGTGCGGTGTTCTTCCTGGTGTCGGCGGTGCGGCTCACGGTGGTGCCGCGGAAGAAGGTTGCCGCGTGAGTTAGGGACGACTCGGAACGATCAACCCAGGTTGATCGCCACTCCGGTCAAGCTGCTTCCGAACCCGAGGCGGCGGCTTTCCTCCGCGTTTCTGCACGCCGCAGGCGTCTACTTGCCATCAACCACACGGACGCCCCGATGACCGGAATCAGGATGATCCCGAACGCCCAGAGCGTTGCTGCAGCCACACCGACTGCTGCCTTCGTTCGGAACAGCGTGACCAGGGCGACCACCGCGAGGGCCACGGCCGCGATCCAGACCACGGACCAGGCAACGTCCGTGGGTCCTGGAATCAACGGGTTCATTTATCTCCTTGGCGCGGCAGGCGGGCCCGACCAGACTACGACGAGAGTCGAACCTCAAAGGGAACGCGGGTCTGCCATTTCAGCCTCGCGCAGCATCCGTCCGGGAGGGAAGGGCGCGCGCGAACGTCACCGTCTGCCGTCGCCGACCGACCCGAGGATCGAGGCGAAGCCGGCCTCGAGAGACGCGGCGAGCGCGGGGGCGTCGCCGAGGTAGCCGTTGACCATCGCGCCGTCGCGGAGGATCATGAGCTGGTTCGCGACGGACGTCACGTCGCGTGCCCCCGCCTGCTCGGCGATCGCCGAGAAGAAGTCGATGAGCCAGGCGCGGTGCGCGTCGACGGCGATGCGGACCGGATCCTCGGGGTCGGGATACTCGGCCGCCGCGTTGATGAACGCACATCCGCGGAATCCGGGGCTGCAGCTGGCCGCACCGATGCCTGCGGCGACAGTGCGCGCCGTCGCGAGGGGGTCTCCCTCGTGGACCGTGCTCGTCAACCAGGCCTGCTCGGCGGCCGACTGCTGCTCCAGGTAGGCGACGACGAGGTCGCTCTTCGCGCGGAAGTGCCGGTAGAACGTGACCTTGGTGATGCCGACCTGCTCGATGATGCGGTCGGCGCTCGTCGCGCGGATGCCATGGTTGTAGAACAGCTCGTTGGCGGCGTCGAGGATCCGCTGACGCGTGCTCGCCCCGCGCGATGCCTTCGCCACAGGGGCGGTCGTCTCATCGTGCACGTCGGGCTCCGGTCTGGATCGGGCGGGTGGCATCAGCGGTTCCAGGATTTCACGGTTCCTGCAGCGCCGCGGCGAGCGCGGCATCGACGTGCAGCGATGCCGTCGGGAACACGGGCACCGGCGAATCCGCGGCGGAGACCAGCAGCTCGATCTCGGTGCAGCCGAGGATGACGCCTTCGGCGCCCTGAGCCACGAGCTCGTCGATCACCTCGCGGTAGAAGGCGCGCGATTCGGGACGGATGACACCGTGCACGAGCTCGTCGTAGATGACGGCGTGCACCCCGGCGCGCTGCTGTGCGTTCGGGACGAGGACCTCGATCCCCTGCGCTTCGAGGCGTTCGCGATAGAAGGGCTTCTCCATCGTGAAGGCCGTGCCCAGGAGCCCCACTCTTCGGATGCCGGTGTCGAGCACGGCCGCGGCCGTGGTGTCGGCGATGTGGAGGAAGGGAACGCTGATCGCGTCCTGGATGCGGTCGGCCACGAGGTGCATGGTGTTGGTGCAGAGCACGATCAGGTCGGCGCCCGCGCGTTCGAGACCGCGGGCGTGGTCGGCGAGCAGGGCGCCCGCGGCATCCCAGTCATCGCGTGCCTGAAGTTCCTCGATCTCGGCGAAGTCGAGCGAGTCGAGGATTATGCGCGCGGAGTGGTGTCCGCCGAGGCGTTCGCGCACGCGCTCGTTCGCGAGCCGGTACCACTCGAGCGAGGATTCCCAGCTCATTCCGCCGAGCACGCCGATCGTCTTCATCGGTTGTTCTCGACGTGTTCGCGGGTCGAGGAAAGGGCGGTTCGCATGCACTGAATGTATCCCTGACGGTGATGGAGCGGCTTGCGTTCGGGGCGAAGGCAGGCTAGCGTCCGATGTAGACGTACTAGTAACTCTACCAGTCGATCTCCATCAGAAGGAAACGTTGAGCATGTCTGAAACCACCACCTCCCCCACCCTGAGCAGCGCGCTGCGCCGCCTCTATTTCGTCCGCTTCGGGTTCGCCGTCGTCTGGGCGGCGTTGCTGTTCCTGACCGGCGGCACCATGGGTCCATTCCTCACGATCCTGTTGATCGCGTATCCGCTGTTCGACGCGGCATCCGTCTTCTGGCAGATCCGCGCCGAGGGCGAGAGTCGTCGGACGAAGGTCTCCGAATGGATCAACGTCGTCGTCAGCGTGCTCGTCGCGATCGCGCTCGGCTGGGCATCGACGGTCTCCCCGTCGGTCGCGCTGACTGTGTGGGGTGTGTGGGCGATCGGCGCGGGTCTTCCGCAGCTGATCACCGCCATCCGCAACCGCCGCTCCGGCGGGCAAGTTCCGCAGATGCTGTCGGGCGGCATCTCGCTCTTCGCCGGCGGGGCGTTCGTCGCGCAGGGTCTTCAGGGCAGCGAGATGATCGTCGGAGTCGCCGGGTACGCGGTCCTGGGTGCGGTGTTCTTCCTGGTGTCGGCCGTGCGGCTGACGGTGGTGCTGCGGAAGACGAGCGCGGGGTGACCGGCGTCTGCCACTACGGCCCGATCTCCATCGATGCAGGTCCGGGCGGCGAGGACGTCGCCACAAAGCGCGGCATCCACGTCGCGATCGTCTAGTCAGAGCGGTCGGAGGCGAGCACTCCTTCCTGGGCATGCACGCCCGCGAAGGAGTTATTGCGCAGCGGGCGGCTCGCACTCGCTCCGCGCGGCCCGCTGTATGGCGGGGACGTGCGAGGCGGTGGCCGATCGGGTGGATGCTGCCGCTGCGTTGTCTCAGCGTTTGCCGCTCCTGGATGCAAACCCTTCAGTTCCCGAGTTAGGGCCCACTCGGTACCTACCTCATTCGGGGCGGAGGCCACGGCCGCGGGGCAGAGCACCGCGGGTGATGGGCCCACATGGCAAGGCTGTGGCCTTCAAGATCAGATCCATTCCCGGCCTGCCTCCGGCCCCTGGGCTCGCCTTCGCTCGCGGCAGGTCTCCCTGTAGCGAACAGGGCTTCCGAGTGCGACGCTCCAACGCAACCCGAATGCTCGTCCTGCGCGCGAATCACACAATCTAGGCACCGGCCCGCTCCTCGATGTAGACCGCGATGCTGGCCAATGTTGACGGGTAGCCTGCACCGCCAGCGATGTCCTGACGGATCTTGTCGAGAAACTTCTCACGCAGTTGCGACCTCGGCTGCGCCGTCGATGCTCTCCGCGAGTGCTGAGTGAAGCGATCTAGATACTCGCTGAATAGAAGCGAGCGATTGTCCTTCAGTCGACGAAGATTGAGGTTTAGTACATTGTCTATTACCAGCTGAGCTGAGTCCTGCGCATCTGGGTGATATACAGCGGTCGCAACCCCGTCGTTTCCTACCGATACGAGAGAGCGGCGCGTTCCAGGAATATATCTCGGATTGTATGACGACTCGCAAATATCGACGTTTGCCTTTCGAGTGTCGCATGTTTGGGCAGCATAAGAACTCCCCTGATTACCCAAACAACATAAGAGAAGGTTTCGCCAAGTGACATCGGCGCGTCCGATGATTGCTCGCGCAAGCCCTGTACGGTCCGTACAAGCCGCGGTGGATGGTCCCTGGGGATTTTGAGGGTGAAAGTGTTCTATCTTAGAAGACCTGCTATCGGCAGAAATCCGCTCTTCACAATATGCGCATCTACCATTCTGAGCAACATAAAGTTGCGCGCGAATATCATTCTTTACTGCGGCGGTCAGGTCTTCGTACGCAACTCGGCCTAGACCATGAATTGCTGGCACCGCCCGATTCACTTGTATTAGGGCCGCGGGAGCATCACCCCTTACCATGCCGTACACGCCGCTTAGTCCCAACCTTCGAAAGCGAGGGCGACGTCAGCCTTGAGTAGCTCAGGATTCAGCCCCGGACCTCCGAGCTCGCGCTCGACTTCCTGCCTGAGTTCGACCGCTTGGACGGAACTACCATCCCCTGCACTGACGAGACGCATGTAATGCTCTAGCATCCTGCGCGACCGCGTCGGTGGTGCAGGATCAACCCCCTGGAGAGTCTCCAAGACCACGTTCGAGCGCAGCCCTTCTGCGAACTCCGGCGTCGATGCCTCGGTCCCGTTCAGGATCCGAATATTCTTGGCTTCGACGGTGGAGATCACTTGAGGGCTGTGCGTTGTAAGGATGAATTGGACGCGCGGGAACGTCTTACGAAGCAGCGGTACAATCTGTTGCTGCCACGATGGATGAAGGTGCAGATCTACCTCATCTATGAGCACGATGCCGGGAGTCGAGCAGAGGAGATCTTCTCCACCAAGGTGGGGGTTTGCGCGAGCCATTCGACTTGCGAGGTCGATCGCGAGGCCGGCTGCGATCCGAGGACCCGTCGCAAGCATCGAGAGGGGCAAAGTCCCATGAGTGCCATGCGTAAGCGTGAGACCATTGATCGAGTCGTTCCAGCGCATTCGCCTCCACCCGACGGGAGAGAGAATCAACTCACAAGCTTTTTCAATTGCTTCAAATTGCCGCCGCGCCGCCAGAGGATTTTCATCTCCGTAGGCTTGAGCGCGCAGTATCTGATTGTCAAGGTTTCTCAGGAATGTAAAGAGCCTCTTCAGATCCGAGCGAGGGTCAAGTGCAGAATGATACGCGCCGCGCTGGGAGACGGGAATATCTCCTTGCGCCCTGCGTTCACCCACAAGGCGTTCGACCCCATAGTAAGCGATCACCGGCAACACTACCGCGTCCGTTAGCTCGCGGGCCTTAACTGCCCGATTGATCAAGCCTGAGCTGAACTCTCGTACATCACGGCTGCCCAAGGTAGGGCGATTAGACGGTGAGCGGATAGTGCGCGCCCATTGAAACGTGGCCCCATCGAGTTCGCCTTCGCCTTCAACTATAACTGGGTAAGCGGACTCGATAGTCGCCGCGCGCTGAAGATAGTCGAGGTCAGATGGGACAACTCGAGCGTCGACGTGGCGCAAGTTCTTCCCACCATGCTTCTGATCAGCGAGCACCGTCGAGAGCAATGTCGCGATTGCATCGAGTACTGCCGTTTTTCCAGCGCCGTTCTCACCGATAAGCAGCGTGACTTCGGAGCCGAAGTCGACGCTGAGAGCTTCGTACTGCCTAAAGTTCTGCACACGAAGGCGATCAATGTGCCAGGAGCCCGTCATCCGCTCATCCTACGACAAGCACATTCACGGCCGAGTTTCTCGTGGGGAGTCGACCTGTTCCTCGACGAACGGGAGCGCTTTGGGACCTGCTGTCTCCCTTGGGAACCCGTGGGCGCCACCAGAGCCGCGCGGTCTGAGTCGATGACGCAGGATCTACAACTCAGAAGCACAAATGAACGAAGGCCTCGCGCACTGGGCCGGCCTGGCGCGACGTTGGACTCGCTCGGCCGAGCGTGGCCGCCTCGGTTCGACAGCTGCTGACTGAGACTGCGCTATCGTGCTTCATCCACGATTAGACGGCGAGTCCGACTAGACCGCGATCTGTAGTTATGCCTTCGCGAGAAGACCAGTGCCCGATCACAGGTTCGCCACCGACCACAATCAAGTTCTGTTTCCGCGCGCCTCGTGAGCGGGACCATCCGCTCTACGCTGGAACGTCTGCCCCGCCTCTCGGGGCGCCCGTCCCTGGAGCATCCATGTCTGCAATGACGATCGATGATCGTGCCCGCTATCGGGCGAATCCCACGGTGCTTCAGGCGCTGAAGAATCCGCGGATGCTGACCCGCGAGGTCCTGGCTGGACTCGTCGTCGGGCTCGCGCTGATCCCCGAGGCGATCGCGTTCTCGGTGATCGCCGGGGTCGACCCGAAGGTGGGGCTGTTCTCGTCGTTCATCATGGCGGTGTCGATCGCGTTCCTCGGCGGACGTCCGGCAATGGTGACCGCAGCGACCGGTGCCGTGGCGCTGGTGATCGCTCCGGTCGCGCCGACGTACGGGTTGGACTACTTCATCGCGACGGTGATCCTCGCGGGATTGTTCCAGGTGATCCTCGGAGTGCTCGGCGTCGCGAAGCTGATGCGGTTCATCCCCCGCAGCGTCATGGTCGGGTTCGTGAACGCGCTGGCGATCTTCGTGTTCAGCTCGCAGTTCCCGCAGCTGATCGATGTGCCGTGGCTGGTGTATCCACTGGTGGCGCTCGGGATCATCGTGATGATCGTGATGCCGAAGATCACGAAGATCGTGCCGGCTCCGCTCGTGTCGGTCGTGATCGTGACGGGAGTCGTGCTCGCGTTCGCGATCACCGTGCCGACCGTCGGCGATCAGGGCGAGCTGCCTCGCAGCCTTCCGTCGTTGTTCATCCCGAACGTCCCGCTGACGTGGGAGACGTTCACGATCATCGCCCCGTTCGCGCTCGGGGTGGCGCTGGTCGGGCTGATGGAGTCGCTGCTCACTGCGAAGCTCGTCGACGAGATCACCGACACGCACTCGCGCAAGGGTCGCGAGGCGTGGGCGCAGGGAGTGTCGAACGTGCTGTCGGGGATCTTCGGCGGTATGGGCGGCTGCGCCGTGATCGGTCAGACGATGATCAACGTGAAGGCGTCCGGAGCCCGCACCCGCATCTCGACGTTCTGCGCCGGGATCTTCCTGTTCCTGCTGGTCGTCGTGTTCGGGGACTTCGTCGGGACGATCCCGATGGCGGCCCTCGTGGCAGTGATGATCATGGTCGCGATCGGAGCGTTCGACTGGCACAGCGTGCGTCCGTCGACGTTGAAGCGGATGCCGAAGAGCGAGACCTTCGTGATGATCGCCACGGTCGCGTTGGTGCTGGTGACCCACAATCTGGCGGTCGGGGTTGTGGGTGGGGTGCTGGTCGCATCGGTGCTGTTCGTGCGGCGGGTGGCGCACTTCGTGACGGTTCGCCGGGTGCTGGATGCGGCTGGCGATGTTGTGACGTATGTCGTGGAGGGGGAGTTGTTCTTCGCTTCGAGCAACGATCTGACTACGTTGTTCTCTTACTCAGTGGATCCAGAGCGGGTGGTCGTTGATCTGTCGGGGTCGCATGTGTGGGATGCGTCGACCGTTGCCGCGCTGGATGCGATTGAGACGAAGTACGTGGCGTTGGGGAAGACTGTGGAGATCATCGGGATGAATGTAAGCAGCCAGCGGATGAGAGGGCGGTTGACGGGCGGGTTTGAGTAGTCGCGGGTTTATTGTTTGTCAGGGGGGCTAGCTCATCGGATCAGCTCAACGACAGCGCCACCTAGGTCGCCTGCACCATACGGAGAGGGCACGGCTGCTACGTCGGGGCGGCCGTTTGGGCGCGAGTAGGCCTCCCATATCCGCGGAAAATCCTCTTTCGAGCGGACCTGACCGAGGTAGTTACCCATCTTGGCCGAGCCTAACGGCGCATCCCGGTCGACGGGCACCCGCGCCCAGGCGTCGCAGTAACCTTCAGAACACTCCACGACAGCTTGCGCTGAGCCTGATACCACGATGAACGAACCGCCTTCGAGTAGTTCATCATCGTTGCCGAGGAACTCGGTCCGGACGCCATTCCGCTCAACGTAAATGCGATACACCATCACTCCCCCGACAACCGATGCGCTTCTGTTGGTGAGCGTTACACGCTAGCCGCAAGCTTGGGCAGCTTCTAGCTGTCGCTGGTCGCGATCGTGCGATAGGTGCGACAGCGAGCGTCAGTTGGCGCCGAAGCACAGGCCTCGTCTAACTGCCCGCGCTCTTACCGGCGGTCGGGTTGCGCGTGGGGGCAGAATGTATCAGTGCCGTGCGCCACGCAGGTGGCACACCGCATCAAGATTGCTCGGGCTGTGTCCGGGATGTCGCGACATGAGGACTCGTCGAGAGTCGTCCGTGAGGAGGGCTCTCGGGCCCGACTAACTCGAGTTGAACTTGTCGTGTGAGCCGCGTCTGCTTTCCCGACCGTCGGCCCGACTGCCCTTTCCAGCTGACTTTAACCCGACGAGCGGCGGCGACTTACGAAAGCTCGGGCGGTTGGATACGAGCGGAATATCGGAATATCTTTAGCCATGCATACCTGGAGGGAATCAATCATCGAGGCACTGTCCGCACTTGATGGAGAGGGGCAATACGACGAGATCTACGCTGAGGTTGCGGCCCGGCGCGGCGCTCTTCCCCCTTCGTGGCAAGCCATCGTTAGGCGGACGATTCAACAGTCTTCCTCGGATTCGGCGGCCTTTATCGCCGGCAATGGAGACGTTTTCTACTCGACCGACGGGCTCGGCCGGGGACGTTGGGGGTTGCGACTTCGGCCGCCGGCGCTGGTTGGGATGGATACCTTCGTTGGGCAATGGGCTGGCCTGGGACAAGGTCTCGTTTCAAATTCGGTAGTCCGCTCCGCGATCGAAATGCACGCGGTCACAGCCGCAGTCGCCTACTACGAGTCGCTCGGGGCGCGAGATGTGGAGGAGGTAGGTAAGCCCTACGATCTAAGAATGACCCTGGAGGGGCGTGAGGCCCACGTCGAGGTGAAGGGCTCAACTCGCACCGTGCAAGCCGTGACTCTAACGCGCAATGAAGTGCTGCACGCGAGATCGACGATTGTCACCCAGCTTGTTGTTGTCGACCAGATAGAACTTCAAACCGATCATGAAGGCCTGATTACTACGTCGGGAGGACGTATGCGGATCTGGCAGGCCTGGGCACCGTCGGACGAGTCACTGACAGCAACTGTTTATCAGCACACCCTTCCCTTGTCGAGCGGTGCTGGGGGCCCGAAGATACTTCAGCTTCCTCGATATGAGGGCCCAGTCACCGCAATGATGGAGTAGGGGCGACACACGTCGATCTTCGCTCGCCGGTTGTCAAGTGACTAGTTGACGACATCACTTGGCGGGCAAATCACGTCTCCACGACGGCGGTAGTTACCCCTACAGTCGGAAGCATGAAGAACGTCGTGGGCGCTGGTCTCCTCGCGTCGGCATTCGCGCCGTTGGTTGCTTTGCTCGCGATTCTGAAACTCAACGCGCTTCAATGGACCGGCTGGATCATCTTCGCCGGCTGCCTCGCGTCGTTCGTCCTCCTTTACTTCGTCCTCCGTAGCCTCAGCAGAGTGCAGGCGCGCCCCGTTGAGGTGATCCAAGTGACACACGAAGATGAACGCGTGCTCGGGTTCGCTGCCAGTTACGTGGTGCCAGTGGTCGTTGCGGCGTTCAGTGGAGACGACGTCACCTCTCTCCTCGCTACGTCAGCGCTCACATTGCTGATGATGATCATCTACGTCCGAGCTGGTTTATATCACCTCAACCCAACCCTGGCGATCCTGGGATATCGACTCTACAAAATCACCTCTACCAGTGGAGCATCGACCATGTTGCTCACGAAGGGTGCGCACATCGCCCAACAAGGAGTCGTTGAGTGCCGCTACCTTGGAGATGGTGTAGCTATTCAATTGAAGGGACGATCGTGACAACCGAGGAAGAGCGCCATGTACTCACCGACGCGCTCAACGCGGAATTCACCGGACTGGACAACTTCGTCCTGCGCGGTGACGCAATAGTCGGGGCGGACCTATCGCGCTTCGAATTAGTAGACTATATGGCCACGGGAGTGGCCAACGACGTGCGGCGGAGACTAGAATCTCTGAGCCGCAAGCAGTTTCTCGACTACGATCCTTCGTATCAAACGAGCACTTCACAGGTGCTCGTCGAGAAGCTGAGCGAGATCCCTGAACTCGCTGTTACAGACGCGGCAGTTCGGAGGGGTGACGCGCCCTACGACGCCGGAGGACACGCAGTCGTCGCTATGGCACATGCCGTTGGCACCGGGACGAATCGGATTGTCGCGTACCGAATGAAGGGGCCAGGCATCGTAACGCGCCGATCCCGCGGCGTCACGCTAATCCCTCGTGATGGCATCTATCGCCCCATCGGAGACGACGTGCTGTTCTACGAACCGAACTTTGACGTCTTCACGTGTGCCGGCTTCGCCTACTTCACAACCGCTACCCTAATCCAGACCAAACTTCACGCACCCGAAAAGGCACGCCAACTTGCCCGCCAAACGCTGGCAAGTGTTACGGCAAAGATTCGGATTGACGGATTCCCCCAGCTTGAGCAGGCTGTGATGGACGACCCAAGCATGCGGGCGAAGATGGCCTATGTCGCGCGGCTGATGCAGACCGATCCTGACTACGCTAAGAACCTGACAACGAGGAAGCTCGTTGCATTCGTCGAGGCCTATCCCGATTACGATATCCGCATTAGCATCGCGGACGGAAAGAAAGCCCTGCGCTTCGATCCCTCCCCACAGCACCGCCACCAGATTCCACGTCTGCTAGCCGATGACTATCTCCACAGCTACCTGACGAACCGCAACTATGAGGCAGGCTCGAAGCAGCGCGCGCAAACCTGATCGGTCTCATTCCCTCGCTCTCGCGCGATTCCCTGCCAGGTCCCGACACGAGATGATCCCCTCCTCGAACGGACACGTTGCGTGGTTCATCCGATGAGTCGCACGCGAAGGCTAGATTCGTCAGAGAGGCCGAGCTAGATACCGGGAGCAGATCGTGACAGAAGCGAACAGGGCACAGCACATCGTGCAAGCGTTGGCTCAGTACCAACAACAGGCGGGGCCGCGCGACACAATGCGAGTTCCACTCCGGGGAAGCGGCGTACTCCTCGAGGTCGTGGAGGTTCCGCTCGATCTCCCCGTCCTCAATGCCGAGAGTTTCCGTATTGCTCCGTCTCTCGAGGAACACCCGCAGGCGAATGTCGTGCGGACCGATCCATATTCCAGCGCAGCGCAACGCGTGGTCGCAGACCTCGTCCGAGCGTCGCACCGACACATCGAGGATCTCAAAGAGAGCCTCATCGAAGGGCAGGATCAGCCCGGCCTCATTACGCGCAAAGGTAAGCTCATCAACGGCAACACGCGTTGCGTACTGCTCCGCGAGCTTCGGGCGGAAGGCCGGATAACAGCTTCCACCATCCGCGTCGCGGTGCTTCCTGCTGACGTCGTTGAGCCACAGGAACTTGAACTGGAGAGCGTCCTACAGAAGCAGATCGAGCACAAAGACGCCTATAACTTGGTCAGTGAGCTGATGATGCTGAAGAAGCTTCATGAGAGCGCCGGACTCACCGACGCCGCGATCGCCCGTCGTCTTCGCATCCGAAGCACGCAGCGCGTTACCGACATGCGCGCGGTTCTGGACCTTATGGAACGTGCCCGCCGCCTGACAACGCCGATGCTTCCGCTGACTGCGTTCATCCAGGAGAAGGACCAAGCGCAGAATTGGTTCGAACTACTGACCCACGTGCGGGAATCTGATCAACGCGACGGCCGCCAAGCAGGCGACTTGCTCATCGGTCGGTGGCTGCTGGCGTACATGCTTGGGTTCAACTCAGTGCACAAGCTAAGGCATGCATACGGCGAGTGGGTCGAGGCCGACGTCGTGCCAGATCTGGAAGAGGGCAACGATCTCGGCTCAGCGATCGCCGAGGTAGCTCTCAGTTCACCCGCTGAGCCAGAAGAGCCCCCTACCCGCCCTGTTGGCGTCGACCTTCTCGGCGACGAACCGCCGGCCCCACCAGCGCCTGAAACGTCCACGGTGAAGCAACTCCTGAACCTGGCGGTGATCGCGACCCGCGCCGGCGACACCGAAGTCGCGTTGGGCAACGGCGAAACCGCACCCGCCGCTGACGTACGGGAGGCCCTCCAAGCCAGTGTCTCGCGCGGGCTTGCCGCTTCGAAGCGGCGCTCCCTCGCGGGCAGCCGCCTACACCGACCCGCGTTCGGCCTCACTCAGGCGCGCTCTGGGCTAAAGGAGGCGCTGGACGCCTTGGACGAGGTTGCGGAATTGCCCGAGTTCTCGCCACACCGTGACAACATGTTGCTGCTCATAGACGAGGTTACTGAACTTCTCGAGAAGGTCACCGAGGCTGCCCAGGGCGACGGAGCTGAAGCAGCCGAGTTCGATGCCTAACTCTGCGAGACTCTCTCTCACTCTCGCCGGACAAGCCGGCCGCATAGTCGCTGTTGCGCATGATCTGCCGGCGGGTGATTGGTACCGGATCAGCCTTCAACTCGCCGGCAGCACACCACCCGTCGGTGAGCCACTATCGGTCGAGCCGGAGCGACTCCTTCAAGAGCGACTCTCCCTTCAGGGTTTACTAATCGAACTCGGAATCAGTCTTGAGGCGGACGAGGGGGTCACAGGTCTCCTCAGCCGCAGCCTCCGCGACCAGCGCGCTTTCAGCTCCGCGCTCAGGGGTGTCGGCGCTACTGAGAACTCAGGGACTTTGACCCGTAATCACGACCCGGACCGAAGTATCATCCGCAATCTTCGCCCTTTCCAGAGTAGAGACTTCGAAGCGCTTGCGCGATTGCAACATGGCGCGAACTTTTCCGTCCCCGGCGCAGGAAAAACGACCGTGACGTATGCCCTACATGCGCGTGAGCGGTCGATGGGAAGAGCGACGAAACTTGTGGTGATAGCCCCCATATCAGCTTTCAGCGCATGGGAAGAGGACGTCGCCGAAGTCCTGGACCCGCCTTTGAGCATTGGGCGGTGGCGGGGCGGACCGTTGCCCGACACGGACGTTATTCTTCTCAACTATCAGCGTGTGCCGGCAGCAGTGGACCCCCTCATGAGTCTGATGCTGCGTCATCCGACCCACCTCGTCGTCGATGAAGCCCATCGGGCAAAACGCGGCGCCGCTGGTGAGTGGGGACGCGCGCTGCTCCGCCTTGCACCGTTCGCGGTGCGCCGAGACGTTCTCACTGGCACGCCCGCCCCCAATCAGCCGCGGGATCTGCTGGCCGTGCTCGACATCGTCTGGCCCGGAGGCGTCGCACGCCGTGCTATACCTCCCGCGACAGCCCGAAACGACGCATCGGACGCTGACATGCGGATGCTCAACAGCGTGGTCGCCCCGCTTTACGTGCGCACCACGAAGAATGAATTGGGACTAAGAGACCCACGTATTGTGCTCGACCCTGTCCCCATGGGAGACCTGCAGCAACAGATCTACGACGCCATGCTCGACCGATACGCCGGATCGCTCGATCTCGGACGTCGAGACGCCGCGATGCTGGCGCAGATGGGTGAGATCACTATGTATCTTCTGCAGGCCGCATGCAGCCCGCGCCTGCTGTCTAGCAATTCCGACGCTTCGCGCCAGTATCGCTACCCTGCTCTCGCAATTCCTCCCGGCTCTCGGTTGGCCGGGCTAATCGACACCTACGCGGACCACGAGGTGCCCGCAAAGATCGATCGCGCTCTTCGCATCATCGAGAACAACGTACGGCTGGGGCGCAAGACTCTGGTTTGGTCAAACTTTCCCGATAATCTCCGGGATCTCGAGCTCATGCTCGCAGGTGTCAACCCGGCACTCATCTACGGGGCGATTCCGAGCATTGAAGACGCCGAACCTGGCGTGCGAACGCGCGAGCGGGAGCTTGACCGATTCCGAAATAGCCCCGACTGCTGGGTTCTTCTCGCTAACCCCGCGGCGATGTCGGAGGGCGTCAGCCTCCATCACTGGTGTCACGACGCGATTTACATTGATCGAACCTTCAACGCTGGTCACTACCTTCAGTCCGTGGATCGGATCCATCGGCTCGGTCTGCCGGAAGACGTGGACACGCGCATCACGATCCTCACCAGCGAGGGAACAATCGACGAACGGGTCAACGGCCGAGTGGAGGACAAGACCCGCCGGCTAGCGCTCATGCTGAATGATCCCGTACTAGTCCAGATGGCGCTTCCCGATGATGACGACTCCGGGGAGATTCTCGATGATCAGCTCGATCTCATTGAAGTGATCGCGCATCTGCAACGCCGCCTCCCGGACTAGAAACGATCGCATCTTGCCCCTCTTCACGGATCACCAACTACTTGCCGCTGTGCGGGTCGCGAGGATGACGGACCACACCGGAAGCACGCAGAAGGATGCGATACGTAGTTTCCCGCTCGTGATGAGCCAAGGCGAGCACCGGAGCGACGACCTCCAAAGTGGGCTGGGTATCCTTCTCGATGTCGGTCTCGTTTTCCAACAAGTAGACCGACTCGTTCCCAGCCCTGCATTGTTCGTACTTGCCAGCCTTTCAGATATCGATGCGGTCCGTCACCTTCGGCGTGTAACCACCGATAGGGCCGACCCCTTCGCCCTTATCGAGATCGGGGCAGCAGGTGAAGCCGCCGTCATCGAAGCCTGTCGCGCCGAACTCAAATCTCTTGGACACGTGGAGTTGGCAGCCAAAGTGATGCAGGTGAGCTTGCTCGACGACACGCTCGGGTATGACGTGTCCGCGCCCACGCTAACCGGACAGGCTCGGCTACTAGAGGTGAAAACGACAATGCAATATCACCGCGATCTCTTTGTTTTCTTCCTGTCTCGGAACGAGTTTGAAATCGGCCGACATAGTCGCGCCTGGGCGATGGTTGCTTGCGAAGCTGTTGGCGGGTCGGCGCAGGTCATCGGATGGTGCCGTGCATCCGCGATCGCCCCATACTTACCCGCTGACCGGCGTGGCCGATGGACCGAAGCACGCATCCGACTACCACGATCGGTGCTCCTTGAGGGCCTCCCGCCCGCGATCTAGATTGTCAGAGCATGGACCGGGGACTCTGGGCCACCCGTTGCGGAATTCTAACGTTTGCGAGAGCCCGAGGCTCGATCTTCTTAAGCCCAGCGCCTTGTCTCCGCGCTGCGCCCAAGACGGCGCGCTGACCCTCCGGGGTCCGGAGCCATTCGACGATTGCGACCCGAGATTCAGAGGGCAGATCTTCGGCCCACGACCAGCCATAGAGATTGTTAACGATCGCAGCGCCCGCCCGATTTGTCGCGAACCGCATTTTTTCACGGGTCATTGGCCCGACGATGATGTCAGGAACAACGAGGTCGTGGTGCAGATCGTACCAATCTCTCGGGCGGACGCGGCAGAGGTAGGCTCTATCGACCTCGGCCACCTCACCTGTCGAGAGGTATAGGTCCAGCGCACCGCCCGGGATCCTGTCTTCGGATGTTGCGACAAGCAGCCAGCGCTTTTCCAAGACCCCAGCTCTTTCGAGCTCCTCCGTTCCGATATCGTCCGAATACTTGAACAGCCTCCTAACTAGCGGTATCGCCCACTTTCGGAGTCCATGGTGCTCCACATCCTGGTCGCTGAGCACGAAGAAGTCGTTGGCGCCGGTCGCCGTTCCACGACGGAGACGACAGAAGTCGGACAGAGGAGCATCCGCTTCCTCCTCGCCAAAGGTTGAGAGGGACTCTTCCTCGAACAGGGCTCGCCAAGAGACGTCTAGTAGCCGGTTGCGAGAAATCAGACGGCGCCGGTGGCTCTGGCGTTCACGAGTCCACGCAGCAACGACAAATTCCGCGGGCCCCGCACGTTCGGGCCCGACTTGCAGAACGACTGCATCGACTTGAGCGTCGGCGAAAAGCCGGGAATCGACCAGCCGCAGCTCGATCCGCCTGTTCTCGAGCGCCGAGAGGTGATTGCGTAGGGGACGGGCATATTCCGACTCGAGCCACTGAGCTGGCAACAGCAGGCTAATCCCGTCCTTCGGCCCCAAATGCAGCAGTGATATAGCTGTAATCAGCGCGGATAAACTGGCGCGCGCGCCACAGAGACCTCCCGCCGCTTGCTCCAGCCGAGTGCGATCCGCCGCGGACATCAATTGGGACCGGGTATACGGCGGATTGCCCAGAATCAGCCTTGGCCCCTGAGTCAGTTCGAGTCGCTCGATCCAGGTGGTGAAGTCCTCGCGCACGATACGGATACCGGCCGCGCGCGACGCAGGCTCTTCTAGTCGCATCTGGCCGATCCAAGCCCGAAGAGCAAGCAAACCGAGCGTCACAGGGTTGACGTCGACGCCGTACACGCCTGCGGTCGGCCAGCGCTGGGAAGCGGACACCGTGAATACGCCCACGCCTGCGCCCACGTCGACCACCGTCGACGGGTCGCCTTCCGCTTCCTGCCACATGTCGAGCATTAGCTGAACCTCGGGGCGAGGCGTAAAGAACGTGCCAAGCGCTCGGCGGTTCGAGCTAGATACGAGCTGTGCGTAGATCGCTGCCAAAGTCTCGTCGGGCGTTTCCCTGACCGCACGCACCGCCGCTTCGACAACCGTCGCTGGCGCCGACGGTCCATCGCTGAGCCAGGCCTGAACGTCAGCGGGCCATCCGACAAGCGAGTCTTTTGCAACGATGGCCGACACGAGACCGCCCAGCACGCTCAACATTCGGCGTTCGTCCGCCGAAGCTCCCGGGACCAAGTCCGCGGCGATCGGCTGACCCGGAGTCCTCCGCACCCATCCGAGCACGATTCCTAGATCAGTAGTCACGCTCGATTCTCTCCCATTTCACCCGAGCCTTGCGGCGCAACGGTCGGAAGATGGGAAGGATACGCGCCAATCGGACTAGTCTGCACCGGCTTCTCGTCTAGGAGACTCGTCGGCCGAACCTCTCCCCGGAACTCACCTGCTGCGCCACCCGCCGCAATGCCAGCAGCAACGGTTCCACCAACACCGACCCCAGCACCACGTACCGCACCGCAGCCTCCGCGGACGCCGACGGCACCCCGGCGATCTCGGCATCCGCAATCCGCCGCATGCTCGCGAGGTACTCCGCCATCGCCGCATCCGGCACGACGAACCCCGCGTTCTCCAGCCCCTGCAGCGCCCGCGCGACTGCGCTCAGCACCGCCGGGTCGCACATCCCCGGCTTCCACCCCAGACCTTCGACGAGCCGCTCGGCCTCCGTCAGATCCAGCGCGTCATCCATCGGCGGAGTGATCGCCCCATGTGCCGCGCCCAGGAGCAAGTGCGGACTCTCCGGCGGATCATCCAGCGCCGCCAGCACCCGCCGCGTCTCGGCGATGCTCACTCCCGCGTCGAGCAACGCCCGGATCACCCGCAGCCGCTCCACATGCTTCTCGCCATAGGCGGCCTGGGTCGGCGCGCTGCGCTCACCCTCGGGCAGCAGCCCCTCGCGCAGGTAGTACTTGATCGTCGGCACGGTCACGCCCGTCTGGGCTGACAGTTCGGAAATTCTCATGGCCACCTCTTGACTTCGATAGTAGCGCTATCCATTATAGATAGTGAAGCTATCCAATCAGGAGGAGTCATCATGTCGAAAGTCATCACGGGCCGCATGACCCACCGCCACGAGGGCGAGCTCGTCGTGTTCCACATCGGGATGCAGATCAACCGCTGGTGGCGACCCGACCTGTGGCTGCCGACCTTCTTCGCCATGCCACCGATGCTGCGCGAACTCTCCATCGACCCCGACTCGGGCATGCTCGGCTACCAGCTGCTGTTCGGATCCGGCGGACCCTATGTCGTGCAGTACTGGTCATCGGTCGACAAGCTCTACGCCTATGCGTCCAGCCCGTCGCAGGAGCACCGCCCCGCCTGGACCCGCTTCAACAAGATGGCGCGCAAGGCTCCGGGCGCGGTCGGCATCTGGCACGAGACCTTCCTCGTCGATCGCGCCGAGAGCGTGTACGTGTCGACGAAACCGATGGGGCTGCCGAAGGCGACGGAGATGGTCGAGGTTGGCAAACGGCAGGATCGGGCGCAGGCGCGGTTCGCGGAGGGGCGGACGGTGTCTGGCCAGGCGCAGTCCCCGGAGATCTTGAGCGAACCGCGCCTCCCCTAGACTTCCTTCCAACCACAGGGGAGTCCCGGCAGGGACTGAGAGGGCGCTGACGCAGCGCCGACCCTCACACCTGATGCGGGTCATGCCGCCGTAGGAAGTCGAGTCATATGTCGCGCCTCATCATCGAACCCGAAACGTCCTCTCGAGCACGAAAGGCCGTCCGCGGCGGATTGCTCGGCAACTTCGTCGACCAGGTCGATATCTTCCTGCCGGTGATCGCGCTCGCCCCCGCGGCCGCGGTCGTGCTCAGTCCCGACCCTGCTCAGACTGGCCTGATCTTCGTCGCCACCCTGTTCGGACGCCCGCTCGGAGCCGCCATCTTCGGAAGCCTCGCCGACCGCTACGGCCGCACGAGCACCACCAAGGTCGCGATCGCCGGCATCGCGATCACAACGCTCTTGATCGCCCTGATCCCGAACCACGACCTCGGTGGTGAAGCAACCCTCTGGGCGTTCGTCGCGCTCCGTTTCGTCGGAGGCATCTTTCTCGGTGGCGAATACTCCGCGGCGATCCCGCTCGCCATGGAATGGTCTACTCCACGCCAGCGCGGCCTGCTCAGCGGCGGCATCATGGCCATGTCCCCGCTCGCGAACTCATTCATCGCCGCGCTCACCCTGACGCTCCTGCAGGTGCTCGGAGCCGACGACTACGCGATGTGGGGATGGCGGATGCCGTTCATCGCCGGCGCCCTGCTCGCGGTGGCGATGCTCGGCTACTACTCCGTCGGGGTCCACGACTCCCCCGTCTCGACGAGCGTCCGCCACCGCACCCGACCTCTGTCCGACATTCTGATCGGACCGTTCCGCCGCCAGCTCTGGCAGGCGTTCACGCTGATGACCGGCCTCTGGCTGTTCACGCAGATGGCGATCCCCGTGCTCACCGGCCTGCTGAGCGAAGCACCCCAGATCGGCCCGACCACCGTGCCGCTCATCATGCTGGTCGCCACCCTCGTCTCGGCTGCGGCGATGATCGCCAGCGGTGCAATCTCGCAGCGGATCGGACGGCGCCGCTTCTTCGTCGCCTTCGGAGGCCTCGCGATCATCGCCGCTCCGCTGGCCCTCATGTGGGCGATGTCCGCGCAAGGCGCTGGCGCCGTGCTGGCCGTCACCGTCGTGCAGATCGTCACCGTGTCGGCCTACGGCCCGGTCGGCGCCTATCTCGCCGAGCGCTTTCCCGTTTCCGTGCGGTCGAGCGGATACGGGGTCGGCTACTCGCTCTCCATGGTGATCCCGGCGCTCTACCCGTTCTGGCTGCCCGGATTGCAGAGCACGCTCGGCGTGGGCACTGCGGTGGCCGTCGTGCTCGCCGCGGCGTCTTCGCTGCTCATCTTCGGCGCGCTCCTCGGCCCCGAACCCGACCGTGCTGCGCCGTTGGAGTGAAGGGCGCTGGGATGGGGCCGCGAGAGCGGCACAACACCCCGACAGCACCCACATCAGCGGCGCGGTGTTGCGGGGTGGAGGGTTCGTTCTGCGAGACGCCTGCCAGCCCAGAGAGTGAAGCCATGCCGCCGATGCTGCGCGAGCTGTCCACCGACACCGATTCGGGGTGGCGTTCTCTCCGCTCGGGCGCGGGACGCTGACGTCGGGCATCCGTTCGCTGGATGAGCTGGCGCCCGAGGATGCTGATGCTTTATATCGGTTCGACCGCGTCTGTGTGCTTTACTCCCTCGCATGAGGTCGCTATTTGAGGATGAGTCGATGGTCGGAGAGCTGTTCGACTTCATCGACGAGTCCGATCTGATCTCGGATGAATAGGAAGCCGCGGCCCGAAGCAACGCGGAACCGCGGAGGAATCGACCAGGACCCTGTGATCGCGGGGATGAAGGTACGGGGGTTGAAATGAGGAAGTTCAGTGTTGGTGCTGCCGCGGGAGCAGCGATGCTGCTGTCGGCTATGTGGCTCGCGCCCCCGGCAATCGCGGATGACGAATCTGCGGTTGATGCGGTTGCAAAGGTCGCCCCTGCTGATGTGGCGGCGACTATCGATATCCCGCTGCTGGCAAGCGGGGAGAGCATCGTAACCATCGATCGACTCGAGGTCGAGGTGTCTACGACCGCCTCTGATGGTGTGTCCATTTCGGCGGGTGACGGGGTGGCGACAATCGGGCTTCCGTTCGCCGATAAAGCCAGTGCGGGTTCTTCCACGGATCCTGGAACTGTCACGTATGACAACGGGAACTCGACGAGCAGCGTCGTTCTCGTGCACGACACCGGATCGGTGCAGGTCGCGACCGTGATCGACAGTGCGGCTGCGCCGACGCGCTATGACTACCCCATCGATCTTCCCGAGGCTTCGAGCCTCGTTCTGCGTGACGGGGGCGCGGCTGTGATCGATGACGCGACCGGTGAGGTTCTAGGAAGTTTCGCCGCGCCGTGGGCGAAAGACGCAGCCGGCAAGGATGTTCCCACTCGCTATGAGCTGAATGGTCAAACTCTCACGCAGGTCGTCGACCACAGCAGCAGCTTCGCCTATCCCGTGGTCGCGGATCCGACGTACAACACATACGTGAGCTACCTGAGCAAAGACCAGGTTGTCAGCATGTACAACGGGCTCAAGGGCGTCAGCAACGCGTGCAGCCTCGCTCCGATTCCTTACCCGGTCAGCATCGCCTGCATGGGACTGGCGCCTGCTGCACAAGTTGAGAAGGCGTACTGGAACAAGTGGCGGCTCAAGGTGACGTATTACAGCTGCGGCTTCAACTACTGCAGCTACACGACGTACACAGCCGTACCGTAGACAGGGAGGAAGACCATGCGCATCAAGACGCCGTCCACCAAGGTCGGGTATCTCCTCATCGTCGTCGTCGGGATCACACTCACTGTGATTCCGCTCGCAGCCATCAGCTACGAACTCGGGTTCGCGTGGGCGGTCATAGCTCTCGTAGCGGCCGTCGTGGTGGCAGCACGAACATTCCGTGGCATGGGTGAATCTGACGCCCCGCGCCCCTGGTGGAAGATGACCAGCACACGAGGCAGCGGAATTCTCCTCAGCGTGTTGTTCTTCGTCCAGGGCACCACAGCATCCATCGGAGCGTTCGCTTCACCGAGTCCACCACTCGCTGTCACCGGTGGCGCGGTGGCGCTGATCATCGCTGTCTTCTACCTGAGCTCAGCCATCCGGGTTCCGCATCACGTGGCGCGGCCCGTTCGCGGGGAGCTCTAGGCCGAGGCTCTTCCGAAAGCGGGAACGCTTCTCACACGCTCCCGCTTTCACTAGCCGAGGCCCCACGACCGCGGGATGTTGTGGACAATAGGTTCATGCCCCTCCGCACGAACCTGGGATCGCCAGCCACCCGCTGGCCGACGATCGCGGTCCTGATCGCGTCAGGGATATCGCTGCTGCTTGTCATCGCCACGCTTCTGTCCGTTCCGGCGATCCTCGTGGGTGCAGCCGGCTTGTTCGTCGCTTGGATGCCGTATCTGTTCGGCGTCGCGATCTGCGCCACAGTGTTGTCGACCCTCGTGCTCCAGCGGCGTTCGAGCAGGAACGTATGAGAAATGCCGATTCAGGAGAGATCATGACCAACGCCGCCGACACTGAACAGTCCTGGTTCCGGACCATCACCCGACCGGCCTCGCGGATGATCTTCACGGTTCTCGCGCTCGTCGCGTTCGTCGCCGGCATCGCGCTCGGCGTTGCCCTCCCGGAACACCAGCTCTGGTTCCAGGTGCCCGCCGTGCTGATTCTGATGATCTGGTTCATCGTCATGACGCTGCACTATCGCCGAGCACGGGCGCCGCGCGCGTAATAGAGTCGTCCCCATGTCGAGTCCTGAGTCAGACAGGTCAGGGGCTGCCGGTCACACCGCCAGCCCCCGGATCCGCTGAACCCGACGCCCGCTGTCTGTGCGGGCGCCGATCCGTCGTCCCCGGGCGACGGCCGTGGTGACCAAGAAGCTCCCTTTCTTGATCTCTCACCTCGGAGTACTCGATGCCTTTCTCCCTCTATCTGCTTGCCCTGGCGGTCTTCGTCATGGGCACCTCGGAATTCATGCTCGCGGGACTGCTGCCCGCCATCGCGAGCGACCTCGACGTCTCGGTCGGCACGGCCGGCCTGCTGACATCCGCCTTCGCCGTCGGCATGGTCGTCGGCGCACCCCTCATGGCAGCCTTCGCCCGCCGCTGGCCGCCACGGCTCACGCTGATCGCCTGCCTGCTGATCTTCGCCGGATGCCACGTCGTCGGAGCACTCACCCCGACGTTCCCGATCCTGCTGCTCACGCGGATCCTGAGCGCTCTCGCGAACGCGGGATTCCTCGCCGTCGCGCTGACTACAGCGACCGCACTCGTCCCCGCCGACCGCATGGGGCGCGCCCTCGCAGTGTTGCTCTCGGGCACGACCATCGCCACCGTCGCCGGCGTCCCCGCGGGCGCGCTGTTCGGCACCGCACTCGGCTGGCGGTCGACCTTCTGGGCGATCGCCATCCTCTGCCTGCCCGCGGTGCTCGGGGTGCTGCGCGGCATCCCGGCACGAGCGGGGCGTGACGCACCATCATCGCTTCGGCAGGAGCTGCGCGAGCTGACCTCGCCGCGCCTCCTCCTCGCGATGACTCTCGGAGCCCTCGTCAACGGCGGCACTTTCGCGGCGTTCACCTTCCTGGCCCCGGTCGTCACCGACGTCGCCCACCTGGATGCCGGATGGATCTCGGTCGCGCTGGTGCTGTTCGGTGTCGGATCGTTCCTTGGCGTGAACATTGCGGGACGACTGTCGGACCGGCATCCGGGTCTCGTGCTCGGCATCGGCGGACCGCTGCTGCTTGCCGGCTGGGTCGCGATGGCCCTGGTCGCATCGCACCCGGTGCCGCTGCTCGCCCTGGTGTTCCTTCAGGGGATGCTGTCGTTCGGTGTGGGCAGCACGCTCATCGCACGGGTGCTCTACGCGCCATCCGGTGCTCCGACGATGGGCGGGTCGTACGCGACGGCCGCGCTGAATGTGGGGGCGGCAGTCGGGCCGGTGCTCGGCGGATTCGCGCTGGCGACCGGCGCGGGGCTGCTCGGGCCGGTCTGGGTCGCGGCCGGGCTGACAGGTTCCGCACTCGTCGTCGCGTTGCTGTCACGACGCGTGCACGACCGCCGACCGAAAGCCTGAGAGGATCACACAGTGAGCGCCACCGTGACGATCCCAAGAGGGACCACCGTCATCGTCGACGACGGCAGCCACCACGACCTCATCCCCGGCACCTGCCCGGTCCATGCCACCAACGCGTCCGGACAGCCGGTCCCGGCCGGCGATCGTCCTCACTTCCTCGAGGTCGATCTGCCGACCGCCGGCACGACCGGCATCGGCGTGATCCTCGTCCGCATCCCCGCATACGAAGACGTGTTCCCTGTGCAGACCGTCAGCGGCACCGTGGAGTTCACGATCAACAGGTCCGGGACGCACTGACAGCACGCGCCACGAATTACGACAACCCACTACCCTCGCACCATGCCTCATGATCGTCCGCGCGCCTGGATCTTCGACGTCGACGGCACTCTTGCGCTCATCGGCGACCGCTCGCCGTACGACATGCGCAAGGTCTCGATCGACACGCCGAATCATCCGGTCGTGCTCGCAGCCCAGGCCTTCGCCGCACACCCCGACGTCGACGAACTCATCGTCGTCTCGGGCCGCGACGAGACAGCGCGGCGTGCGACCGAAGCCTGGCTGACATTCAACGACGTCCCTTTCGATCGGCTTCTTCTCCGCCGCACCGGAGACACGCGCCCCGACCACATCGTCAAGGCCGAGATCTACGACTCCCGCATCGCGCCTCGCTTCACCGTCATCGGCGTCGTCGACGATCGCCGCAGCGTGGTGAAGATGTGGCGGTCTCGCGGACTGGTGTGCTTCCAGGTCGCCGAGGGCAACTTCTAGCGCGGCTGGAAAGGCGTTTCGCGGTCGCCGCAGGTCAACCGATTCGCTTCTGCACTCCCGCATCCGCGCCATAGCGGTCCTCGAACGCGCGAAGATCTCGTTGAGCTCGGCGACGCTGAACCACGCCCATCGTTGCGCCGATCAGCAGCACGATCACAAGGGCAGCACGGACGAAGTCGGGGCCGTCGATGATGAGGAACACCACCCAGCCCGCGGCGAGGACGGTCGAGATGACGATCTGGTACGTCGCCCAGGAGTTGGCGCGCTGCAGAGTCATGCGCTGCCGGATCAGCGACGGCGTCGGCTCGTCTGCAGACTCAGTCATGGGCAGAGCCTAGCGTCGGAGCGGCGCAGACGTTTCGTCTCCTCGCTGCGCTCGTCGCTCAACGACCGGGAGTGTAGTCAACGACCGGAAGCCGCGATCCCCCGCAGCAGCACCGCCACAGTCGCCTCGACCCGCGCCTCGTCCAACGGACGCCCGAGCAGTGCGGCGTAGCTCGCCATCGCGACGAACTGATCCGCGATCGCGGCGGCATCGGCATCCGCTCTCACGTCGCCGGCGTCGGCGGCCAGCGCCATCCGGCCGGACACCCACTCGCGGATCGGCGCGGCCAGCTTCTCGTTCAGCGCGAGCCCGAGCTCGGGATCGGATGCCGTGATCACGATCAGCGCTCGCGCGATCGCGACGCCGTCGGCATCCGCCAGCGACGCGCTCATCTCGGAGAACCAGGCCCGCAGATCGGCGGCGAGATCGGTCGTGAACGGCACCGCGACATCCGCCCCGGGCAGCCCGCCCTCGAGCAGCGCTTCGCCGAGGATCGCGGCCTTCGACGGCCACCACCGGTAGATGGTCTGCTTCGAGACGCCTGCGGCATCCGCCAGTCCCTCGATCGTCACGGCCTCGTACCCGTCGCCGGTCAGCGCAGCGCGCATCGCGTCGAGCACCGACTGGCGGGCTTTCTCACTGCGGGGACGAGGCACCATCCGAGCGTACTCAGGCGTACACTGAAACATAAGTAGACGCACCGTTGCGAAACTCGAACAAGGAGAACGAGCATGGCCCTCACCGCACACTCCACCATCGGCGACTGGATGAACGACCCGACCGGCGGACCGCTCATCCGCGAACTGTTCGAGAAGACGGGCGCCGACCCCTCCCTGCTGACTCCCGTGCTCGGCCTGCCGCTGCAGCAGCTCGTCGCGATGAGCCAGGGCGCCATGCCCCAGTCGATCGTCGACGACCTCGTGCGCGCGGCCAACGGCGGCGAGATCCCCGCCGACGACGAGTCCGCGGGCTGGACCGAGAAGCCCACCTCCGGACGCTTCGCCGGCAAGACCGTGATCGTCACCGGCGCAGCATCCGGCATCGGGAAGGCCACCGCGTCGCGCATCGCCCGCGAAGGCGGACGTGTGATCGCCAGCGACATCGCCGCCGACAAGCTCGACGCGCTGAAGGCCGAGCTCGCGGATGCCGACATCGTCACGGTTCCCGGCGACCTCACGAAGCAGGACGCGATCGACGCCGTCCTCGCCGCCGCGGGCGACCGCATCGACGGCCTCGCCAACGTCGCCGGCATCAACGACGACTTCTCCCCCGCGGGCGAGACGACGGATGCCGTGTGGGACCGCGTCATCGCGATCAACCTCACCGCGCCGTTCAAGCTCATGCGCGCGGTGCTGCCCGTCATGGAGGCCGCGGGACGCGGCGCGATCCTCAACGTCTCGAGCGAGGCCGGCCTGCGCGGCAACTCCTCCGGCAACGCCTACACGGCCAGCAAGCACGGCATCATCGGGGTCACGAAGTCTGCGGCGTTCATGTATGGGCCGAAGGGCATCCGCGTGAACTCCGTCGCTCCGGGCGGCGTGGCCACCGGCATCCCGATGCCCCCGAACATGTCGGAGTACGGCTCCGGCCGTCTGGCTCCGTTCCAGCAGGCGATCCCGACCGTCGCCACGGCCGAGCACCTCGCGGCATCGATCACGTTCCTGCTGTCGGATGACGCGGTCAACATCAACGGCGCGATCCTCGCCAGTGACGGGGGATGGTCGGTGCAGTAAGAGGCAGATCCGGCGCCCGCTGATCAGATGCGGCGCCGGACCTCTTCCACGAAACCCGGGACGCCGGCGCGATGAAGCGACGTCAGAACGTCATCTACGCTCCGGCGCGGGTTCCGAGTGGCGTCCGCTTGCGTCTCGAGCGCGTGCAGGACGATCGCACCGCGCATGTCCAACTGGCTCAACAGGAAGTCGTCGGGAGAGATCACCTCCAGATCGAGACGTCTCATCGTCCGGTCCGGGAAGTCTCGAAGATTGGCGGTGACGATCGCATCCGCGTGAGCCCGGAGAGCAGCGGCCACGACGTGCCGGTCGTCAGGATCGGGGAGCTCCAATCCGTGCTCGATCTCAGCGAAGTCGCCGACGCATGCGCCCGGGAACGCCTCACTCATGTACGCGATGCGCCGTTCGATCTTGCTCGCGTCGAGGTCGGGATGAACGCTCGAGATCGCATCGCTCGTCTCGGCGAGAATGCGGGTCGACCAGATCGGCCGGTAGAGCTGTTCCTCGGCGAGCCGGAGAAGAGTGTCGCACAACGACACCGGGACCATCACGCAGGCGTCGAGGACAGCCGCGAAGATCGCCATACGAGGTCACGCGCTCCGAGAACGCTTCTTCGCTGCACGCAGAGCCTTGACGTATTCCTCCTGCGAAACGTCGTAGAGGCCATCGGCTGACCCCTCCGCCACCAAGGCGTCGAGACGCTCGATGGCCCGCACATGGGAGCGATCGCGGAACGCGATGACGTCGGCGAGCTTGATCCGACGGTGCCGGCCGGGCTGCTCGTACGGGATCTCGTCCCGCTCCAGCATCCGCACGAATGTCGGCCTGCTGACACCGAGCATCTCTGCGGCTTCCTGAGTGCTCACACGCATCGAATAGGGCACGACGCTCACCGCGTTGCCCGCTCTCATCGCCGCCGTGACCCGCACCAGGATCTCGTAGACCTCGTCAGGGAGTTCGATGGATTCCCCGTCAGGGCCGACGAGCCTCGGCTTCACCTTCTCATCGGCTTCTCGTTCGATGAACCGAGCAAGGCCCGCGATGCCCTCCGAATCCGATGGACTCACCGGATCGACGGAACGACGCGAGCGGACGACAGTACTCATGATTCCTCCCGCTCCCAGCGTGCGCTCAAAACGGATAAAACGCAAGAGTCGAACGAAACGAAAGGCGCGCGCTCGGCGGAGACCGGCAGCAGGCACCTCGACGCAAGCCCCCTTCGCGATCTCTCGAACTGCGCCTACGCTCGCCTCATGCTCGCCATCGTCTCGATCGTCATCCGCGCGAACGACCTGCCCGCTCAGCTCGAGTTCTGGAAGGCCGCCCTCGACTACATCGAGCGCGATGCGCCCGAGGACGATTGGGCCGTGCTCAAGCCGCGCTACGCGGACGCCCCGTGCATCGCGCTCAAGGCTCATCACTCCGAACGCGTGCTGCCCCCGCGTATCCGTCTCGACGTCTACGCCGAGGATCAGGCCGCTGAGGTCCGACGACTCGTCGAGCTCGGCGCGCGCGAGGTGCCCTGGGACGGACGACCGGACGACGCCGACTACATCATCCTGGAAGACCCCGAGGGCAACCGCTTCTGCATCGTCGACCGCCCGCACTGGCCGGGCTGGCAGCGCATTCCCGCGCGCTGAGCATCACAGCGGCCCGAGCACCCTCCCCGGATCAGCATCCAGCTCCAGCGTTTCGAGTACCGACAGCAGCTGCCGCTCCTCGAAACGGAAGTGGCTCTCCATGATCGCCGCGATGCCCTCGAGGTGTCGCGACAACTCGTCGGGTGATGCGGCCGAGTCCACCGCGGCCTGCAGCCCGCCGATCAGGTGCCCGATCATCGAGTGATCCTGCTCGAGCTTGCGCAGCGTGTCCCGCAGTTCCGGGTGCGCCGCGGCGATCGCCGGGAACAGCTCCCGGTCCTCACCCTCGTGATGCCCTGTCAACGCCGCGCAGAAGCCATGGCAGAACAGCAGCAGATCGCGAGTTGCCGATCCGCCAGGTGGTTCGCCGGAAGCGAGAGCCTGCTGCGTGATCGACAGAGCTTTGCGCAACCGCTCGTGGACGCTGCGCAGTTCCATACTCCAGGCCACGAGCCTGGTCTTCTCGCCCTCAGTCACGTGAGGGCGAAGGGGTCGACGTGTTCATCGTCGTTCTCCTTCGGATCCCACGCCTCCATGTCTGACACAGCCTGCCACCGACACGCGACGCTGCCGAAAAACTAGCACGACCCCTCTCACCGATGCCGCGCTCCTATCCGCGCGTCGGCCGCCGAGACCAGGACACCGCGAACAGCACCGCTGCCACGAGGAACGCCACTCCGTACGCCATGCGTCCGACCGGCGGCAGCACGAACTGCGGAAGCGCGAGCACCGACAGCACCCCGAGTGGCCAGGCGCCCCAGCGCGACGCTCCGGCACGCGACGCCACGACCGCGAGGCAGAGCATCGCCGCCGCGACCAGCAGCAACCCGACGCCGAAGAGGATCACCGCCGCGAGATTCATCCGGATGCTGCCGCTCAACGCCACCACGTCGACCGATGATCCGGCGAGGGCCGCCCGACCGATCTCGTGCAACGCAAAGGTCTCGGATCCGTAGTACGGGAGCACCATCGCGACCCCGAGCGCCGCGCCGTCGCGGGCGATCCGTGCGATCGGGGAACGACGGCGCACCGACAGATCCCGCAGCCCCGACGTCACCACAGCCTGCGCGAGCAGCGCCAGCATCACGAAGGCCGCAGCACCGGCGAGGTGCGCGACGACCCACCGCGGATCCGCGAACGCCTCAGCCATCGCGGTCGGCTCCTCCGACACATCGCCCCACGGACGCACGAGCTGGAAGGTCGCCATCAGCACTCCGGCGGCGACGGCGTACACGGGGACGAGGCGCGAGGACATGAGGATGAGGCTAGGGCCTGGAAGTGAACAAGCGAGGAACCCGGGTGGGTGCGTTTCGTCTCGCTGGCGCTCGCTCAACGACCGGGGGAGGGAGGAACCCGGTGGCGGCGTTTCGTCTCGCTGGCGCTCGCTCAACGACCGGGGTTCCGGCGCACCGGCATCCGTCCGACCGCGGCCCGCACCATGGCGGCGTTCGTCGAGGCCGGCATCCCGTCGGGCAGAGTCAGTACGTCTTCGAGACCGATCCGGGTATTCAGACCCAACTCGACCGCGAGGTCGAAGGCCGCCCACGCGGACCCCTCTTCGCCGTGGAGCAGGATCGGGATGCCCGGCTCCTCGGCCGCGACATGTGCGATCAGTCCCTCGGCATGGCCGCGCACGACGTCGGCCGCCTCGTCAGGAAGCTCGATCAGCACGCGGAGACAGTCGCCCCGCACGGGCGAGCGCCGCCACGCCTCGAGGCCCGAAGAATCCCAGATCCCCGCCTCGATGCCGACACCGCGGCCGAGCAGCAGCGCAGCCACCTCGTCGGCTCCGGCCTCGTGCCAGTTCACCGAGGCGAAGTCCGGGAGCTCCGTCCATCCCGCGAGGGCGGCGAGACGCCGCTCGACGTCGGGTTCGGCCCAGGCGCCGGTCGTCACGCCGACGGGGATGCCGGGGCAGGCCGCTCGCACCGCGCGGAGCCACTGCGCGACGTCGTCACCCTCCAGGCTGTCGCGACCGCGTTCATCCTTCGCATGCACGTGGATCGCACCGGCTCCCGCGGCCACCGCCTGCGCCGTGTCGCCCGCCACGACCGTCGCATCGGTGCTCAACCACGGATGCTGCGCCACATCTCGCGCGCCGTTGACGCATACCTGCAGGAGCATGCGACGGTCCGGCTGACCGTCGGCATCCGTCTCGAGAGGCACCCTCAGCCGATCAGGTCGCGGGGATGGACGGCATAGACGCCGCTGTCGGGCGAAGGACCCTCTTCCGTGCGCACGGTGTGGCCGACTTGACGCGCGACAGCCGCTCCCCGCCCGACCTTGACGGCCTCGGCCTCGTTCAGGAAGCTCGCGCCCAACGTGCGCGATTCCCCCTCGATGCGGTTGAACCAGATCCCGTCGCGCTGAAAAGTCTCGATGTCACCTGCGGCCATGCCGTGTCCTTTCTCTCGCTCTCCTTTCTACGATGCGGCACCGACATGAGAGAGCCCCTTGACAGAGAAATCCGTCGCCGCCGCACCGACGTCAGGAGACGCGGCGGAGAGCCTCACCCATGGATTCGAAGGCCTCGGCGAGGATCGGGCGAGGCGTGGCGAACACGACCCGCACGAACTCCTCGTATCCCCGACCGAGCAGGCGCCCCTCGGTGAGCACGACACCGGCCTGTTCGCGGAAGAACTCCGCCGGCGGCCCCTCGAGTGCGAGCGCGCGGGTGTCGATCCAACCGATGTATGTCGCTTCCGGCACGCGATACATGGCCCCAGGAAGATGCGTCGCGACGAGGTCGCCGAGCACCCGCCGCGATCCGTCGAGGTACTCGATGACGTCCGTCAGCCAGGGCCGACCGTGACGATACGCGGCCGTCGAGGCGACGACACCGAGGGTCGCCGCACCGTGCTGGACCGCGAAGCCGAATCGTCGGTACCGCTCTTGGTCGGCATCGTTCGAGGTGATGAGCTGCGCGGCCTTGAGACCGGGGATGTTCCAAGCCTTCGAGGCGCTCGTGCCGGTCACCGTGTGCGCGGCCGCCGCCTCCGACACCGACGCGTAGGGGACGAACGGCCGACCGTCGTAGCGCAGCGGCGCGTGGATCTCGTCTGCGAACACCCGACCGCCGTGCCGCTCCACGATCTCGGCGATCGCCTCGAGTTCGGCGCGATCCGCGATCGTCCCCGTGGGGTTGTGCGGGTTGCAGAGCACGAGCGTGCGGGCGCCGGCGGCGAAGGCCTCGTCGATTCGCTGCAGGTCGTGCTGCCACCGCCCGTCGACCTCGACGCCCGGCACCTCGATGACCGGATGCCCGATCGCGGGAAGATATGTCAGGAACGGCATGTAGGCCGGCGTCGGCACGATCACGGCCGATCCGGGAGGCGCATACTCCTGCACCGCGACGCCGAGAACGGCCATCACGTCGGAGACCGGATGCACGCGCTCGGGGTCGACGCTCCAGCCGTACTCCTCACGCATCCAGTCGGACGTCGCCTCGCCGAGCTCCGCAGCCACCGGCGGCGACAGGTAGCCGAGGTTCTCCTCATCGATGGCCCGATGCATCGCCGCGGCGATCTCGGGGGCGATCCCGAAGTCCATCTCCGCCACCCAGGCGCCGATCCGGCCAGGATGCAGACTCCACTTGCGGCTGTGCGGCCGGTCGAGGTGCAGGCGCGTACGCGCGTCGAACGGATGCGACGGGAGGGGCGGACAGTCCTCGCTCATCTGCCCCAACATACGGACGAACCGCGCCCGACGCATGCCGCGTTTCCGCGCATGACGCGAACGCGGCTCGAACTCGTGCCGCTCAGCTGCCCTTGCCGGACTCCGACCGACGACTGCCGGCCTCCAGCACGTCGCCGGCGGGGAGCTCCTGGTGCCCGCCGAACTGCAGCCGCATGGCCGACAGCACCTGGTTGGCGAAGCGGTCCTCGTCGCGCGACGCGAAGCGCTCGAAGAGGGATGCCGCGAGCACCGGCACCGGAACGCCCACGTCGACGGCCGCCTTGACCGTCCAGCGTCCTTCGCCGGAGTCCGACACGCGCCCGGCCAGGCCGTCGAGCGTCGGGTTCTGATTCAGCGCCGCTGCGGTGAGGTCGAGCAGCCATGACGAGACCACGGATCCGCGGCGCCAGAGCTCCGAGACCTTGGCCGTGTCGATCGGGAACTGGTAGAACTCGGGCTCCTCGAGCGGGGCGATCTCGGCCGAGTGCTGGGCCTCGCGGATGCCGGCATCCGCATTCTCGAGCAGGTTGAGCCCCTCGGCGAGCGCCGCCATGATCCCGTACTCGATGCCGTTGTGCACCATCTTGACGAAGTGCCCGGCACCCGAGGGACCGCAGTGCAGGAAGCCCTGCTCCTCCGGCGCGAACTCGCCGGTGCGTCCGGGTGTGCGCTCGATCTCACCGGGACCCGGCGCGATCGTGCGGAAGATCGGCTCGAGGCGCTGCACCGCGGCATCCGGCCCGCCGACCATCAGGCAGTAGCCGCGCTCCAGCCCGAAGACGCCGCCACTGGTGCCGACGTCGAGGTAGTCGATGCCGCTCTCCCGGAACACGGCCGCGCGGCGGACGTCGTCGCGGTAGTTCGAGTTGCCGCCGTCGATGAGGGCATCCCCGGGTTCGAGCACCGCGGCCACCTCGTCGGCGACCTGGCCGGTGAGCGAGGCGGGCACCATCATCCAGACGGCGCGCGGCACCTGCAGCTTCGACACCAGATCCGGGATGCTGTCGGCGCCGACCGCACCCTCGGCGACCAGCGCCTGCACGGCCTCCGCGTTCACGTCGTAGACGACGCAGTCATGCCCCTGCCGCATCAGTCTGCGAACGATGTTCGCACCCATCCGTCCGAGTCCGATCATCGCCAGCTGCATGGGATTCCCTCCGAGTACGTGTGCGACCTCTGCGCGACGTGCGCGCCTGGTGGCGATGGTACGCCTCCGCGGTGTCGCATTCGGCGTCGATCGGCCTCTCATCCACCGATTCGGCGGCGCGTCAAGGCAGGTTACGCCCAGGATGGCGCGGGATACTGTCAGGGACGGCAAGACCCGGATGCCGCGAACGAGGAGTGCGTGATGACGCTGGAGGTTCTCTCTCCGACGTCCGCTCTGCTCGACGGACGCTACGTCCTGCAGGACCGGGTCGGACAGGGCGGCACCGCCACCGTCTACCGCGCCGAGGACACGCAACTGGGCCGGACCGTCGCGATCAAGATGCTCCAGCGCGGCGAGGGCGCGCTGCGATCGGCGGACAACGCGCGCACGGAGGAGGCCCTCCTCGCCTCGCTGAGCCACCCCTCGCTGGTCGCGCTTTTCGACGCGCAGCTGCGGCGTCGCCGTCCGCAATACCTGGTCATGGAGTTCGTCGACGGACCGACGCTCGCCGAGCGCATGACCGCGGGACCGATCCCGCCCCGGCAGCTCGCCCACCTGACCCGCGATCTCGCCGAGGGCCTCGCCGCCGTGCACGCCGCCGGCATCGTCCATCGGGACGTGAAGCCGTCGAACGTGCTCCTGGCGCCGCGCCGCACACGCCGCGGAGGGCAATGGGCCGCGAAGCTCGCCGACTTCGGCATCGCCTGCGCGCTCGACGATGCGCGGATGACATCGTCGGGCCATGTCCTGGGCACCCTCACCTACATGGCGCCGGAGCAGCTGCGCGACGCCGACCCCGGCACCGCGGTCGACGTCTTCGCGCTCGGCCTGGTCATGCTCGAAGCCCTGACGGGTGAAGCCGGATACGCCGCGCTCGGCACGGGCCGCGCGGCCGCGATCAGGCGCCTGAGCACGAAGCCGTTCATCCCGGCATCCGTCGACGGCGACTGGCGACGGCTGCTGGAGCACATGACGCGCCTCGACCCGCGCGAGCGGCCGACGGCCGTCGAGGTCGCCCGCGCCGCGCGTGACCTGGTGCGCGGCGACCGGCGCGTGGAGCTCAGCGCCGCCTGACGTCGCGTCCGTACGCTTCCGCCACCTCCGCGGAGGCGACAGCAGGCCACGCGCGACTCAGGTGCCGACCCGCAGCGCCTCGACCGGATTCATCCGCGCCGCGCGCACCGCCGGATACGTGCCGAAGAACACTCCGATGACGACCGAGAGCCCTGCGGCCAGCAGCACCGTCGGTCCGTCGATGAGCGGTTGCACCCCGTTGATCGGGAACAACGCCACGACGAGCGCAAGCAGCACACCGAGCCCGCCGCCGACGACGCTCAGCACGGTCGCCTCGAGCACGAACTGTCCCGCGATGGAGCCCGGTTGCGCACCGAGCGCCTTGCGGATGCCGATCTCCCGGGTGCGCTCGCGCACCGTGAGCAGCATGACGTTCGTGACGCCGATACCTCCGACGAGCAGGCTGATGCCCGCCACGCTTGCGAGCATGCCGTTCAGACTCTCCTGTGCGCCGCCGAGTGTCTCGCGCAGCTCATCCGAGGAGTAGAAGCTCGGTTCCGTCGACCCGCGTGCCGTGAGGATGGCCGTGGCCTGCTGTTTCGCGGCATCCACGGTCTCCGGCGACTTCGCACTGAAGACGACGCCCGCGAGCGGTCCGAAGCCGCTGATGGTCGCGCGCACACGATCGATCGGCGCGAACAGGTTGCCTTCGGATCCCCCCGTGCCGAACTTCTTGTCGACCGCCGTGGGCGCGAGCACACCGATCACCTTCATCGGACTGCCCGCGACGAGGATCGTCTTGCCGACGACCGAGGGCTGATCGGGGAACAGGATCTTCGCGAGCGTCCCGTCGATGACGGCGACCGCCTCGCCGCCGAAGACGTCTGACGGGGAGAACACCCGGCCCTCGACGACTCGGGAGTTCTTGATCGTGAAGTAGTCCGGAGTCGTCCCCGTGGCATAGGCCGAACTCGACTTGTCACCGGCGACGACCTTGGCGGTGGCGGCGGAGATGGGGGCGACGAGAGTGATGTCCGGCCCGAGCGGACTCTTCGCGACCGCATCGGCATCCTCCTGCGTGAGCGGTGCCGGCATGAAGCCTTGCGGGTCGAAGCCCGGATAGGCGTCGACGGCCGACGCCCCGAGGGAGGCGATCTGATCGTTCACCTGTTTCGTCGTGCCGTTGCCGACCGCGACCAGCGTGATGACGGAGCCGACGCCGATGACGACCATGAGCACGGTGAGGATGGAGCGGGTGAGGTTGCCGGCGATCCCCCGCGAGGCGACGACGACGGTTTCGAGGATGTTCATGCGGCCGCCTCCTCGTTGCTGCGACTGCTCTCGA
Source organism: Microbacterium sp. A8/3-1 (assembly GCF_040267695.1). NCBI lineage: Bacteria > Bacillati > Actinomycetota > Actinomycetes > Micrococcales > Microbacteriaceae > Microbacterium > Microbacterium sp. A8/3-1. Next base: position 2,763,639 of record NZ_CP158357.1, read on the forward strand.
TGCGCCCGTCGCGCATCACGATCACACGCTCGGCGCGGGCCGCGACATCATCCTCGTGCGTGATGATGACGACGGTCGCACCGTCACGGTGGAGCTCCTCGAAGATTCCGAGCACATCGTCGGTCGCGCGGGAGTCGAGGTTGCCGGTCGGCTCGTCGGCGAGGATGAACGCGGGGCGGTTGACGAGTGAACGAGCCACCGCGACGCGCTGCTGCTGCCCTCCGGAGAGCTGGTTGGGCCGGTGATGCTCGCGGCCGTCCAGCCCCACGCGGGCGAGCGCCTCGAGGGCGCGCTCGCGCCGCTCCGCCCGGCCGACGCCGGCATACGCCATGGGCAGCTCGACGTTGCCGACGGCCGTCAGAGCCGGGATGAGATTGAAAGACTGGAAGACGAACCCGATCTGCATGTTCCGGATGCGCGCGACCTCTCTCTCGGGCAGCTCGGACACCCGTTGCCCGGCGATGGCGAGCGAACCGGAGCTCGGCCTGTCGAGACAGCCGAGGATGTTCAGGAGGCTCGACTTGCCGGCGCCGGAGCGTCCGACGATGGCGAGGAACTCTCCATCGGGCACGACGAGGTCGACGCCGTCGAGGGCATGCACGACACCGGTGCCGCTGCCATAGCTGCGGCGGACGTCGGTGAGTTCGATGGCGATGCTCATGAGACGGGCTCCTCCGTCCCGGGATCCTCGCTCGGAGTCGCCGAACCGATCTCGACGACGTCGCCCGCAGAGACTCCGTCGGTGATCTCGGCGAGCCCGTTGCCGGTGAGACCGGTCTTGACCTTCACGGTCTTCGCCGGCGCCCCCTTCTTCACCACGAGCTGCACGGTGCTCTCACCCGGCGCGGTGAGCTTCACCGCTTCGCTCGGGAGCGTGACCACATCGGCCGCCTCCGCCGTCGCGATGCTCACGAATCCGGTCTGGCCGAGTTTGATCCCCGCGGGCGGATCGATGAGCTGAATCGTGACCGCGTAGGTGACCACGCCCTCCGTCGTCGTCTGCGGGGTCGGCGCGACGGAGATCACCGTCCCGCTGATCGGTGCATCGCCCGAGGCCGCGAGCGCGACGACGGCCGTCTGCTGGAGCACCACCTTCGCGATGTCGGCCTCGGGAATCGACGCCGTCACGCGCAGCGCGGAGACGTCGGAGATCGTGATGAGGCCGGCCGGCGGCTTCTCGGATCCGGAGCCCGCGGAGTCGCTGGAGCTACCGCCGCCCGAGGCGACAGAGCCGACCGTGCCGTTGATCGCCGTGACGACACCGGCCATCGGCGCCTTCAGCACGGTCTGGTCGCGTGCCGCCTGCGCCGCTGCGACTTCGGCCGCGGCATCATCGCGGGTCTTCGCGGCGGCGACCACCTCCGTGTCCCTGGACGGGAGCGATATCTCCTGCTCGCGAACGGCATCGCCCAGGGTCGCGCGTTCCGGTGCATCCGCGGGAGCGGCGGCGAATGCAGCGCGGGCGGAGTCGAGCGCTTTCGAGGCGGTCCAATAGGAGCTGCGAGCGTTCTCGAGTGCACTCTCTGCGGCGGAGAGCGCACTCTGCGCCTTGTTCAGCTCACGGTCGGCGTCGGCGGGATCGGTCGTGGCCAGGTCCTGACCGACCGCGACGGTCTGCCCGACGGTGACAGCGATGCCCGTGATGGTCCCGGGCTTCACGAAGGACGCGTTCGACGTCGCCGCCGCGGCGATCGCCCCCTTGCCGCTGACGACTGTCGTGACGGTGCCGACCTCGGCCGTCACCGTTGCCGCCTTGGCGACGGGCGGCGCGGCGAACGGGTTCGTGAAGGCGATGATCACGGCGGCGACGACGACCGCGGTGAGGCACGATCCGCTGATGATCCATGTCTTCTTGCTCATGTCGCCAGACCCTAGGCGGCCAAGCTAAGCCGAACTTAAGCGTCGTGAGCCGGGACGGTGAACCGGAAGACCGTCTCACCCGGAGCGCTTCGCGCCGTGATCTCCCCGTCGGACGCCTTCGCGATGGCGGCGACGATCGCGAGCCCGAGTCCGATGGAGCCGGTCTTCCGTGAGCGCAGCGAGACAGAGGCGTCACCCTGGCTGAAGCGGTCGAAGATGATGGGGAGCGTCTCCGGCGGGATGCCGGGACCGGTGTCGCTGACGTCGATCACAGCGCTGCGGTCTTCGGTGCGGGCTGACACGGTGACCGTGGTGCCGGGCGGCGTGTGTGCGCCCGCGTTGGCGCAGAGGTTGACGAGGACCTGGCGGACCGCGGCCTCGTCGGCGTCGGCGAGGACCGGTTCGTCGGGGAGCACGATCCGCCACTCGTGATCGGGCATCGCCATGCGCGCATCGGCCACCGTCTCCATCACGAGCAGAGAGAGGTCGATGGTGTCTCGACGGAGGACTCGCCCGGCGTCGAGCTTCGCGAGGGTCAGCAGTTCGTCGACGAGGGCGCCCAGGCGCTCGGACTCGGCGGCGACGCGTTCGAAGCCGCCGCGGGCGTCGTCAGGCACGCCGGATGTCGCGGCATAGTGCTCGGCATAGCCCCGGATGGACGCGAGCGGATTGCGGAGTTCATGACTGGCCTCTGCCACGAAGCGGCGCATCGCCTCTTCTGTTCGATGGCGGGCGTCGAGCGACTGCTCGACGTTGTCGAGCAGTCTGTTGAGCGCGAGCCCCACGCGACCGGCCTCCGTGCCTTCGTCGACGTCGGCACCGAGCACGCGCCGGTCGAGCACGATCGCACCCTCCGAGAGCCGCATGCCCGCGACCTGATCCGAGATCTCCACGACGCGATCGAGCGGGAGCAGGGCACGCCGCACGATGCGGGATCCGATCAGCACCGCCCCGGCGGCGACGAGCAACGTGACCGCCCCCGCGGACAGGAGGAACACCGTGATCGTCGAGTCGATCGGATTCTCCTGCTCACCCGTGATGAAGAGCGCGGTGGTGCCGTCGCCTTCCTCGACGGTGATCGCGAGCGAACGGTAGCGATCGTCGCCGAACGACAGCACGAAGTAGTCGCCGTCGTCACGGTCGAGCGCCTCGAGGAGTCGCTGCTGCTCGCCGTCGTTCAGCGGGCGGTAGACGTAGTCCTGATCGAGCACCATCGCCGATGTCACGGCTCCGTCGACCACGATCGCCTGGAAGCTGCCTGCCGATGACGGGAAGATGTTCTCGACGCTGTATTCGGCGAGGTTCACGGAGGCGTCGCCCGCGGCGTAGATCGTCGTCAGGCTGGCGTTCAAGGCCGTCTCGATGCTGCGGTCGAGCTGGCGATTGAGGCTGGCGGTCAGGATGAACGTCAAGGTCGTGACGACCATCGCCGTGGCGACGAGGATGAGCCCCGCAATGACGACGACGAGGCGGACGCGGAGCGAACGCCCCGGGCGATCGGACATCACGGCTACGCCCGCACGGAGACAGGCGGGCGGAGTACGTAGCCGACCCGGCGGATGGTATGGATCATCGGCGGGCGGCCGTCGTCGATCTTCCGGCGGAGGTACGAAATGTAGAGCTCGACGATGTTCGACTCGCGCCCGTAGTCATAGCCCCAGATCCGTTCGAGGATCTGCTCCTTCGACAGCACCCGTTCGGCGTTCGCCATCAGGTACTGCAGCAGCTCGAACTCGCGCGCGGTGAGCCGGATGTCCACGTCGTCGCGTCGCACCGCGTGGCCGCCGGGCACGAGCTCGAGGTCACCGACGCGGAGCACCTCGTCCTCCGGAACGGTGTCCCAGTCGACGCGGCGGAGCAGACCGCGCAGGCGCGCGACGACCTCCTCCACGCTGAAGGGCTTGGTCACGTAGTCGTCGCCGCCGGCCGTGATCCCCGCGATCCGGTCTTCGACCGCGTCGTTCGCCGTGAGGAACAGCACCCGCACACTCGGAAGGACAGCGCGGATGCGCTGCAGCACGCTGAGGCCGTCGAGATCGGGAAGCACGATGTCGAGCACGACCAGTTCCGGCCGGAAGGCGAGGGCCTCATCGATGGCGGCACGCCCCGTGCCCGCCGTGCGCACGGCCCAGCCCTGTGCACCGAGCACCGTCGCGAGCAGATCACGGATGCCCTGTTCATCGTCGACGACGAGGACACGTACGTCGCCGGTCGCCTCGATCATCCCGTCATCCTAGACGCGCCCCGGCTTCCCTCCCGTGGCAGCTGTGGCGGGTTGATCGCCGAAACACCCACCACAGCTGCCACGGGAACGGGCGCTCATTCCTGCACGTCGAGCACCCAGGTCACGCCGAAGCGGTCAGTCAGCATGCCGAAACCGGCGGACCACGCCGAGGCCGCGAGCGGCTCGACGATCTCGGCGCCAGCGGCGAGGCCGTCCCAGTAGCGCGTGAGCTCGTCGAGCGACTGCGCCTGAAGCGACTGGAAGAACGAGCGATCGGTGACCGTGGTGCCGTTCTCGCGGCGGGTCGAGCCGGCGGTGGCGGCGGCATCCGGGTCGTCCTGACCGGGGATGTCGTAGGCCATCAGGCGGATGCCGGCGGGACTCTCGATCCGTCCGAACACGACCTTGTCGGCGCCGGGGACGCCGGCCGGCATACCGAAGTCGCTGTAGGTCGAGAGCGTGACCTCGCCGCCGAAGACCGACCGGTAGAAGTCGAGCGCATGGCGTGCGGTCCCGCGGAAGTTGAGGTGCGTGGTGGTCGTGAGGGTCATGTCGTTCTCCTGGATTCCCGGCGCCCGATGACGCCGTCGGGACCAACGATCACAGCAGAAGAGGTCAGCTTCAGTCCTCTTCTCGGCGCACAATGGAGGCATGTCCGGAAGCTCCTCGCGCATGCTCGCACTCCTGTCGCTGCTGCAGACCCCGCGCGACTGGCCCGGCCACGTGCTCGCCGAGCGCCTCGAGGTGAGCCCACGTACCGTGCGGCGCGACGTCGACCGGCTGCGGGAGCTCGGCTATCGCATCGGCGCGATCAAGGGACCGGATGGCGGCTACCGCCTCGCCGCCGGATCGGAGCTGCCACCTCTCCTGTTCGACGACGACCAGGCCGTGGCGATCGCGGTCGCCCTGCAGAGTGTCGCTTCGAGCGGCATCGACATCGAGGAGGCCGCGAGCCGGGCCCTCGCCACAGTCCGGCAGGTGATGCCGTCGCGGCTGCGGCACCGCGTGGACGGCATCCGCTTCTCGGGCACGGAGAGCACGACGAGGGTCGATCCGGCCGTGCTCGAGGCGGTGAGCGCTGCGGTGCGGGAGAAGCGGATGCTGCGCTTCGACTACGGCTCTTCTGCGGATCGGCCGGCCCGCCGGACCGAGCCGCATGCCGTCGTCGCCCGCGAGGGGCGGTGGTACCTGATCGCGTGGGACCTCGAGGTCGATGACTGGCGGACGTTCCGGCTCGACCGGATGCAGCCGCGCATCCCGACCGGTCCGACGTTCACGCCGCGCGAGTTGCCGGCGAAGGATGCCGCGACGTACCTCGCGGCGCGGTCGAAGGGTTCCGTCTCGGAGGACCGCTGGCCGTGCGTGGGAGAGGTGATCAGCCGGATGCCGGCGCGGGAGGTCGCGCCCTTCCTCGGCGACGGCACGGTCGAGGAGCTCGACGAGCAGTCGTGCCGGATCACGGTGGGCTCGTGGTCCTGGGTCGGTGTGGTGGCCTCGGTCGCGCGGTTCGATGCACCGTTCGAGGTCGTCGGGCCGGAGGAGTTGCGGGAGGCGGTGGGGATGTTGGCCGGGCGCTTCGCCGCGGCCGTGGATGACTCCTCCTCCTGATCGGGCCTACCCCACGAGTTGTCCCCAGTTTCCGGGCGGATCCTCGCATCGAACAGAGCCGGGACGGCGATCGTGGTTGTCTGGACCGATGACAAACTTTGCCAATAGCGTTACCGTGAGGAGATGGCGACCATGAACATCTCCCTTCCCGATGCCCTGAAGGAATTCGTTGAGACGCAGGTGTCCGAACGGGGTTACGGCAACAGCAGTGAGTTCGTTCGCGATCTGATCCGCCATGAGCAATCGCGCTCGCAGCTGCGCGCGATGATCGTGGATGGGATGACATCGGGTCAAGGCTCCGAGGTCGACGAGCACTACTTCGAGCGCCTTCGCGACCGTATCCGAGCTGCGGCTCCGGACGCCTGATGACGAGACGCGTCGTCACCACCCGACGAGCGGATGAAGACATCGATCTCGCGGTCGAGTACTACCTACTGGCCGGGGAACATGCGGTCGCTGAAGCGATCGTCGATGCACTCGCCGCCGCACTCAAGCTCCTTGTCGGGCATCCGTCTATCGGTTCCGCACGATGGGAGGCGCTCATCGGCATCCCTGACCTCCGAACCCTCCCCTTGCGACACCACCCCTATGTACTGATCTACACCGATGATCCGGATGCCGCCCGCATCCACCGATTCCTGCATACGAGCAGAGACATTCCGGCTGAGCTCGCCGCCACCGCTGCCAGCCGAATCTCGCCGCCTGCGCGCATCGGAGCCCTCAAGTACCCGCCGGTGACCGAGATCGAGTCGACTACCGACATCCTGGACGATCTCCGGCGAGACCGGCTCTGAAGGCCACACACCCCGAATCCGCGCTCACGCGACCGCCGGTAGACTGGAAGCGCCCCGCCGGCCCCTTCCTTTGGAGTGCGCGTGACCACCGCCCCTGCACCTGTCCACAAGCACGTCCCCGACTCCGTCGAGAACGCGACCGCGACGCCCGAGAAGGAGCAGCCGTACGGCGCCCTCGGCCTCAAGGACGACGAGTACGCGCGCATCAAGGAGATCCTCGGCCGCCGCCCCACCTCGGGCGAGCTGGCGATGTACTCCGTCATGTGGTCGGAGCACTGCTCCTACAAGTCGTCGAAGAACTACCTGCGCCGCTTCGGCCAGAAGGTCTCCGACGAGATGAAGGAACGCCTCATGGTCGGCATGGGCCAGAACGCGGGCGTGATCGACGTCGGCGAGGGCTGGGCCGTCACCTTCAAGGCCGAATCGCACAACCACCCCAGCTTCATCGAGCCCTTCCAGGGTGCGGCGACCGGCGTCGGCGGGATCGTCCGCGACATCATCTCGATGGGCGCTCGCCCGGTCGCGGTCATGGACGCCCTGCGTTTCGGCGCGATCGACCACCCCGACACCGCCCGCGTCGTGCACGGCGTGACCAGCGGCATCAGCTTCTACGGCAACTGCCTCGGCCTGCCGAACATCGGCGGCGAGACCGTCTTCGACTCCGTCTACCAGGCGAACCCGCTCGTGAACGCGCTCGCGGTGGGCGTGCTGCGCCACGAAGACCTCAAGCTCGCCAACGCGACCGGCGTCGGCAACAAGGTCGTGCTCTTCGGAGCGCGCACGGGCGGCGACGGTATCGGCGGCGCCAGCATCCTGGCATCCGATTCCTTCGACTCGACCGGCCCGACCAAGCGCCCGGCCGTGCAGGTCGGCGACCCCTTCGCCGAGAAGGTGCTCATCGAGTGCTGCCTCGAGCTGTACCGCGGCGAGCTCGTCGAGGCGATCCAGGACCTCGGTGCCGCCGGCATCTCCTGTGCGACGAGCGAGCTCGCGGCCAACGGCAACAGCGGCATGAAGGTCTCGCTCGACAACGTGCTGCTGCGCGATCCCACGCTGACGGCTGAGGAGATCCTCATGTCGGAGTCGCAGGAGCGCATGATGGCGATCGTCGCTCCCGAGAAGCTCGACGCGTTCCTGGCCGTCGTCAACAAGTGGGAGGTCGAGACCTCCGTGCTCGGCGAGGTCACCGGCGACGGACGCCTCATCATCGACTGGCAGGGCGAGCGCATCGTCGACGTCGACCCCTCGACCGTCGCGGTCGACGGCCCGGTCTACGACCGCCCGGTCGCGTACCCGACGTGGATCGACGCCCTGCAGGCGGATGCCGCCGAGAAGCTGCCCCGCTCCAACGAGCCCGACGTGCTGCGCGATCAGTTCCTCGACCTGGTCGCCTCGCCGAACCTGGCCGACACGAGCTGGATCACGAACCAGTACGACTACTACGTGCTCGGCAACACCGCACTGAGCTTCCCCGACGACGCCGGCATGATCCGCGTCGACGAGGAGTCCGGCCTCGGCTTCGCGATCTCCACCGACGCCAACGGCCGCTACTGCCAGCTCGACCCCTACGCAGGTGCGCAGCTCGCCCTGGCCGAGGCGTACCGCAACGTCGCCGTCACGGGTGCTGTGCCCACCGCGATCACCGACTGCCTGAACTTCGGCTCTCCCGAGAACCCCGAGGTCATGTGGCAGTTCGGGCAGACGGTCGACGGCCTGGCCGACGGATGCTACGAACTGGGCACCCCGGTCACCGGCGGCAACGTCTCGTTCTACAACCAGACCGGCGACGTGCCGATCCACCCGACCCCGCTCGTCGGCGTGCTCGGCATCATCGACGACGTCTCGCGACGCATCCCCTCGGGATGGCAGGACATCGGCCAGAACATCTATCTGCTCGGCACCACCTCCACCGAGCTCTCCGGCTCGGCGTGGGCCGACGTCGTGCACCAGCACCTCGGCGGACTCCCCCCAAGGTCGACCTCGCCGGCGAGAAGCGCCTCGCGGGTCTGCTCTCGGCGGCACGCGACGAGTGGCTGATCTCCTCGGCGCACGACCTGTCCGAGGGCGGCCTGGGCCAGGCACTCGCCGAGGGCGTCTCGCGCTTCGGCGTCGGCGCTCGCGTGTGGCTGAACGAGATCATCGAGCGCGACGGCGTGGATGCGGCATCCGCTCTGTTCTCGGAGTCGACCGGTCGCGTCATCGTGACCGTGCCGCGCGAGGACGACGTGAAGTTCCGCGGCCTGTGCGAGGGTCGCAACTACCCGGTGCTGCGCATCGGCGTGACCGACAGCGAACCGCAGCTCGAGGTGCAGGACGTCTTCACGGTCTCGGTCGCCGAGCTGCGCGAGCGCTCGAACGCCACCCTGCCGTCGTACTTCGGCCCGACCGTCACGGAGCCGGCTGACGCATGAGCGAACTGAGCAAGCCCGACGACGACTACGGCGACCTGGGCGAGCCCCGCAACCGCCGCATCCGGATCATCGCCTGGACGGTCATCGTCGCGCTGATCCTCGGCGGCGGCGGCGCGACTGTGCTGACGCTGATCTTCGGCTAGGACCGGGCTGCCGGGTCGCGAAAGCCTGCGACTTGTCGTGCACAGCGAACCGCTGAACGACCTTCTCCACCGACCCCGGAGAAGGGCGTCGGAATGGGAGACCCCCTCGGAGGATGCAGAGCATCACGAGCAAAGGGGATTCCATGACCGAAGCGAAGCTGGACCTGATCGCCAAGCTGCTGGCGAAGGCGGAGAGCACGACGCCCGAAGAGGCCGAGGCGCTCACCGAGCATGCCGAGCGGCTGATGGTGAAATGCGGCATCGAGCAGGCGCGCCTCGACGAGCGCCGGGCGCGATCAGGACGGGCCGGCGAGGAGATCGTCCAGGAGCGGATCATCTTCACCGGCGTTTACGCGCGCGACATGCGTGAGCTCGGCACACGGGTGGCGCTGGCGCTCGACACGGTGCGTCCGCTGCACGCCGACCATGCGGCCGGTTCGCTCCTGTACTTCGTGGGCTACGCGTCCGACGCGCAGCAGGCTCGCGTGCTCACCGCGAGCCTCGAGGTGCAGGCGATGGTGGCCATGCGGGCGTGGTGGGCCGCTCAGCGCGACAGCTACCGGTGGTGCACGGAGGGAGACCGCCGGCGGGCGCGCAGCGGATTCATCCGTGGGTTCGCCGCCGGCGCGGCCGAGCGCATCGACGACAGCCGGCGCCGGATCATCGAGGAGGCCGCGAGCGGAACCGACCTCGTACTGGCGTCGCGCCGCGACCGCGTGGACGCCGTGATCGACCGGATGGCGACGCGCAGAGCCCGTGGGCGTCAGAGGGCGGATGCCGGGGCCTACGTCCATGGGCATCGCTCGGGTCGCGAAGCGCGAACCGGTGAACGTCCCGTGACCCCGGGCAGCGGCGTCGCGCGATGACTGCCGTCCTCCGCAGCCGGGAGTGACCGCGGCGTCTCCGTGATGTCGGGGCTGCTGTCTAGTGTGAGGGCATGGCCACCGACCTGCGCGCCCTCCTGGAAGACCTGCGCGCGCAGGCGGCCGCGCGCGTGGACGCCACGGCCGCGACCCTCGACCAGCTCACTCATGACCGGGAGGGGTCGAACGACGACGACGAACACGACCCCGAGGGGGTGACGCTGTCATCCGAATGGTCACGCCTGACCGGACTCGCCGAGGCAGCGGCATCCGAACTCCGACAGGTCGACGAGGCGATCGCCCGGATGGCTGCCGGCACCTACGGCATCTGCGCGAACTGCGGTCGACCGATCCCCGCCGGCCGTCTCGAGGTGCGCCCGTTCGCCGTCCACTGTGTGAGCTGCGCCGAGAAGCTCGGTCGCTGAATCCGGTCGGCGTACCCTGAGGGCGAGAACGGAGGAATCATGACCATCCTGCCCAGAGACGTCAGCCGGGACGAAGACATCGAGGGTCGTCTGCTCGGGTCGCCCGTGAGCATCATGCGCGAGTACATCACCACTCCGGGGCGCGGGCCCCGGCTGCACCGGCATCCGTACGCCGAGACGTTCGTGATCCACCACGGCCGGGCGCTGTTCACGGTCGGGGAGGAGCAGGTCGTGGGCGTCGGAGGGCAGATCCTCGTCGTCCCCTCGCTCGTCAGCCATCGCTTCGAGGTTCTCGACGGCGGCACCTACGAGGCGACCCACGTGCATGCGAGCGACCGCTTCATCACGGAGTGGCTCGAGTAGCTCGGCCCGAACCCGACGTCGGCGCCTGCGAGTAGCATCCCCCTCATGGCTATCAGACTCGAGAACGTCGGCATCGCGGTGCGCGACCTGGAAGCGACGATCTCCTTCTTCTCCGACCTCGGGCTCACCGTGCTCGGACGCGATGAGGTCAGCGGCGAATGGGCGGACACGGCGGTGGGTCTCGACGGGAACCACGCCAAGATCGCGGTGCTCCAGACGCCCGACGGCCAGGGCCAGATCGAGCTCTTCGAATACATCCACCCCGACGCGATCGAGACCGAGCCCACACTCCCCAACGAGATCGGGATGCACCGCATCGCCTTCGCCGTCGACGACATCGAGGAGTCGTTGGCGATCGCCGCGCGACACGGCTGCCACCCGCTGCGCGGCGTCGCGGACTACCAGGGCGTCTACAAGCTCACGTACCTCCGCGGGCCCAGCGGCATCCTCGTGATGTTCGCGCAGGACCTCACGAAGAGCTGACCATCCCGCGCCAGATCACCTCGATCGCGGCTCGCAGGCGGGCGACCACGACCGGGTCGCTGATCCGATCCCCGCGCACGACCAGCTGGTAATACGCCGTCCCCGCGATCGCGTCGAAGCACGCCCCGACGTCGAGGTCATCCCGAAGCTCGCCCCGAGCGATGCCCGCGAGCAGCGCGTTCTCCATCGGCACCCGGCGCCGGGAGACGTGCGACTCCCAGTACGCCTTCTGGAGCGCCCGGTCGGACATGACCAGTCGGATGCGCTGCCGGAACCGCTCCTCCGAGTACCCCGGCGCCGAAGGCGCGACCGCGTCGGCGCCGAGACCGAGGCCCGTCAGCAGGATCTCGTGCAGATCGGCATCCGCGGGATACTCCGGGGGCACGTCCCTGCCGACATCGAGCGCCGCGGCGATCAACATCGTGAGCGACGGCCAGCGCCGGTACAGCGCCGCTCTGCTCACTCCGCTGCGCGCCACCACTCGCGAGACCGTGACCTCCTCTCCCGCGTCGATGACCTCCAGCGTCGCCGCGACGATCTGCCCATCGATCTCCTCGTCACGCGGACGGCCGGGACGACGGCGCAGCGCCGCCCCGGCATCCGATGTCGCCGACGTCATACGGCGAGCGCTCGCTCGCGCAGCCGCGCGATCGTGGCATCCGACAGCCCTGCCGTGCGCAGCGGCGTCAGCGGGTCGCCGTACTGCTCACGCAGCGTGGCGAGAAGGTTGCGCATCGACACGTCCATGGATCCCTCGAGCAGGGCGGATGAGGCCGCGAGAGCATCGGCGTCGAACCCGAGGGCCTTCCACATCGCACCCATGACCGGCGCCGTGCGCTTCATGATCGCGACCATGTTGGCACCGGTGAGGGCGTAGTCGGTGACGATGTCGTCGTCGTCCGCGCCGAGTGCGAGCAGCAGCATGGCCGCCAGCACGCCGGTGCGATCACGGCCCGCTGCGCAGTGGAAGGCAGACGCTCCCGGCGTGTGGGCGATCACGTTCAGCGCGGTGACCAGCTGCGGGGCGGCACCTTCGACCATCCGCAGGTACATCCGCGCCATGCCCTCGTGGCTGAGCCCCGGAGCATCGCGATCCATCGACTCCCCGACGTCCGCGATGAGCGGCAGATGGTGGTACGCGATCGGATGCTCGGCGAGCGGCCCGCGACCGGTGAGCGAGACCTCGACCGGCGAGCGCAGATCGATCACCGCCGTGAGACCGTCGGCGACGAGCCGCGCGGCGACGTCCTCGGTCACGTAGGCGAGGTCGTCTGTGCGGATGGCGAGCCCTGACCGGAGCACACCGCCGTCGATCGCGATACCGCCGAGGTCGCGCAGGTTCACCGGCGCGCTGAGCACGAGGTCGGTGTCGATGATGGTCATGTGATTCTCCTTCGGATGAGGGCGCTGCCCTGGTCGATCGCCGTGACGAGCACGATGATGCAGATGATGATGGCGCTGAGGTGGCCGTAGTCGTACATGCGCATCGCGGTCGTCAGCTCCAGGCCGATGCCGCCGGCGCCGACGAGCCCCAGGATGGTCGGCGCCGCGCACGTTGCCCTCGAACAGCAGCAGCGTGTACGAGGTGAGAAGGGGCGCGGCCTGCGGCAGGATGCCGTACTGGATGACCTGCCGCTTCGACGCGCCCACGGCCTCCATGGCGACGACCGGACCGCGGTCCACCTGCTCCATCGCCTCGGCGAAGATCTTGCCGATCGAGCCGATGGAGCCCAGCGTCATGGCAAGGATGCCGGCGAACGGACCGAGTCCGACTGCCGACACGAACATCAGCGCGAACACCAGATCGGGGACGGAGCGGATGACGTTCATCACCCAGCGCGTCGGGTAGTACAGCCAGGTCGGCGCGATGGTCGACGAGGCTCCGAACGCGACGATCAGCGAGAGCACCGCCCCGAGCACGGTGCCGACGACCGCCATCTGGAAGGTCTCGAGCAGCAGCGCGAGGATCGTGCCGATCTTCGAGAAGTCCGGCGGGAACAGGCGGGAGAGGAACTCCCCCATGTTCACGGCTCCGTCGCCGAGCTTGACGAAGTTGAACTCTGCGCCGTTGAACGACCAGATCAGCACCAGGACGGCGATCGGCAGCCCGATCAGGAAGCGGGCGCGCGGCACACGGAACGCGCTCTCGAGTCGAGACCGCTCCGCAGGGTCCAGCGCGGGGCGAGTCACTCGGTCGGTGCGGGACTCAGCGGTGGTCGTCATCACCGTGCTCCTCATCGTCGTAGAGGGGCGCCAGCGCCGCGGCATCCAGCCGCGATGTCGCACCGGAGACGAGCATCTCGCCATGCCGCAGGCCGACGACGCGATCGCTGTGCGCGAGCGCGAGCGGAAGAACATGCAGGCTCACCAGCACCGGGATGCCGTCATCCGTGGCGATCCCCCGCAGGAGTTCGAGCACGGAGTCGGCCAGTTTCGGATCGAGCGAGGCGACCGGCTCGTCGGCGAGGATCACCTTGGGCTGCTGCATCAGCGCCCGGGCGATCGCCACCCGCTGCTGCTGTCCTCCCGAGAGCGACCGGGCCGGCGCGGATGCCTTGTGCGCGATGCCGACGCGGTCGAGGAGCTCGAGTGCCCGACGCCGATGCGCTCGGGAGAAGCCGCCGGCGAGGTTGAGGGGACCGGCACCATGCAGCGCCCCGGTGAGGACGTTGGTCATCACGCTGAGCCGAGGGATCAGGTTGAACTGCTGGAACACCTGCCCGACCTCCGATCGCAGCGTGCGCAGCTCGCCGCGACCGAGGTTCGTCACATCATGTCCGGCGACCCGGACGGATCCCGCCGAGATCGGCGCGAACCCCGTGAGGCTGCGCATCAGCGTCGACTTTCCGGATCCCGACGCACCGAGCAGCGCGACCATCTCGCCGGGGAACAGATCGAGATCGACTCCGTCGAGCACGTTCTGGCCGTCGTAGGCGACCTGCAGGCCGCGCACGGTGACCAGGGGCAGCGCCTGCCGGATCTCGGATGTGGCGGGGAAACCCAGACCATCCTGCGCGGACGCGGTGCGTCCGCCGGCGGCACGCCGGGCAGAATCCGTCTGCTCTGGGTTCTCCCTCGCCGCGAGCGCCGTGCCGGCGACCTCCGACGCCTTCGTCACTTGAGATCCTTCAGCTCGACACCTGCGACCGCGGCGATCTCGGCGAAGGACTCGAAGTCTGCGCCCTTCGGGTCGACCGACTGCTCGGCGGCGGCGAAAGCGCCGAAGGCCCCGAGCTTCTCGGCGTTCTCGGGCGAGAAGACCGCCGCGATGCCCTCTTGGATGAGCTTGCGCGTGTCGTCGTCGAGGGACTGACGGCCGAGGACCGCGCCCTGGATGCTCATCGCCGGGCTCTCGCCGACCGCGCGCCACTCGCCGTCGGCGAAGGGGAACATCGGGGCGCCGAGCTCGGTGAGCATGACCGCCGTGCACGCGGCATCCACCTGCCCCTGCTGGAGGGCGGCGAAACTGCCTTCGTGACCACCGGCGAAGATCGCCTCGTAGTCGGTGCCCTGCTCGAGGCCCGCCTCGTGCAGCATGTACACCGGCATGAAGTAGCCCGAGCTCGACGCCTGATCGGCGAACGCGACCGTCTTGCCCTCGAGGTCTTCGACGGTCTGCACGGGCGAGTCCGCGAGCACCACGCACGTGGAGACCGGCTTGCCGTCACCCTGGAAGGCGACGAGTGCATCGACCTCGCCGGTGTTCACGGCGAGCGCCGAGGGGAAGCCGCTCATGATGCCGATGTCGACGTGGTCGGCACGGATCGCCTCGACCACGCTGAGGTAGTCGGGAACGTCGGTGACCTCGACCTTTCGACCGGTGGCCTCCTCGAAGAGCTCGGCGAAGACGTCGATCGGGTTCTCGGCCGTGGGGTCGTCCCCGACCGGCAGGGTGGCGATCGTGATCGGAGCGTCGGGGTCAGCGGGTGCCGCCTCGGCGGAGGGGCTCTGGCAGCCGGTGAGTGCGAGGGCGGCGACGCCCAGGAGGCCGACGACGGGCAGGGTGAAGCGGCGCATGATGACCTTTCGGGAGGAGATGTCCCCGAATTCCGAGAACACCGGTATTCCAACTCCCGAAGGTGACGGGCAATTACGAGACCGCCGTACTCCGAATGGAACGCTTCATGAACGGCGGATGACGCCGCGGTCTGGCTACGATTCCCGTGTGGACAAGCAGACGACGACCGCGCTCCTCCGCGAGCACTTCTTCCCGCTCCTGAAGGCGCAGGGGTTCACGCGCAACGGTGATGTGCTGAGACGCGCTGACGACACGGTCGTGCACGTCGTCGAGGTCGTGCACCAGCCACGGCGCGGCGTCTTCCGCATCGACCTCGGCGTGCATCTGACTCTGCTGGGCGACGTCTCTGGCCACGTCATCGATCCGACGAAGATCCGCGAAGCGGACTGCGCCTGGCGGTCGTCGATCATCCCCGGGTTCCGCAACGACCACGACCCCGATTTCGTCTACGGCTCGACCACCGAGGAAGCACAGGAGTCGGTGTCGTTCCTCGTCTCGGAGTGGGACCGGCAGTCGAGCGCGTTCTTCGGCCGGCTCGCCACCTGGCCGCAGGACTTCCACGAGGCGGCTCGCGCGGCAGTGGTCGATCCTCCGCATCCGGCCCACCTGCTCACCTGGGCGCGGGTCGCGGCGCTGGCCGATGATCTCGAGCTCGCCCGTCGCTGCGCCGAGGTCGCCCTTCCGAGCGTGCCCGAGCGCGCGACCGCTCTGCGCGCGGACCTCGAGGCGATCGTGAACGACCCGAGCACGGCGGTGCCTCAGCTGCGCTGATCGCCTTCGGCCGTACGCACCGTCGGGAGGAGTCGATCCCTACCCCGCGACGGCCTCCGCGATCGCGGCACCGAGCTCGACCGTCGTGGCCGTGCCCCCGAGGTCGGGCGTGAAGGGCGCGGCATCCGCTCCTCGGGCGAGCACGTCCTCGATCGCGGTGAGGACGGCGGCTCCGGCATCCGGGTGTCCGAGGTGCTCGAGCATCATGGCCCCGCACCAGATCTGGCCGATCGGGTTCGCGATGCCGCGGCCGGCGATGTCGGGCGCGGAGCCGTGCACGGGCTCGAACAGACTGGGGAACGCCCCCTCGGGGTTGATGTTGGCACTGGGCGCGATGCCGATCGTGCCGGTGCAGGCCGGGCCCAGGTCGGAGAGGATGTCGCCGAACAGGTTGCTCGCCACGACCACGTCGAACCAGTCGGGGTGCAGCACGAAGTTCGCGGTGAGGATGTCGATGTGGAACTGGTCCTGCCGCACGTCGGGGTAGTCGACGCCGACGGCCGCGACCCGCTCGTCCCAGTAGGGCATCGAGATCGAGATGCCGTTGCTCTTGGTCGCCGACGTGAGGTGCTTGGCCCCGCGGCGCTGCGCCAGGTCGTACGCGTAGCGCAGCACCCGGTCGACGCCCGTGCGGGTCATCACGGTCTCCTGCAGCACGAACTCGCGATCGGTGCCCTCGAACATCCGGCCGCCGATCGAGGAGTACTCGCCCTCGGTGTTCTCGCGCACGACGTAGAAGTCGATGTCGCCCGGCTCACGACCAGCGAGCGGTGAGACCACGCCGGGCATCAACCGCACCGGCCGCAGGTTCACGTACTGGTCGAACGCCCGCCGGAACTGGATGAGGCTCCCCCACAGACTCACGTGGTCGGGCACGACGTCGGGCCAGCCGACCGCTCCGAAGTAGATCGCGTCGAACCCGCGCAGCGTCTCGAACCAGTCGTCCGGCAGCATCCGCCCGTGCTGCTGCCAGTACGTCGCGCTCGCGAAGTCGAACTCGGTGAACTCGAGCGAGATGTCGAAGCGGGATGCCGCGGCGCGCAGCACGCGCAGCCCCTCGGGCATGACCTCGGTGCCGATGCCGTCTCCGGCGATCACGGCGATGCGGTGGGTGGTCGTCATGGGGTTCCTTCCGTTACGGTGGGCGTTCCGGTCGCACTTCGTGTCGTTCGTGGCCGTTCCGGTCGCAGTATCTGCCGCCTGCCGCGCGCTCCAGCGGCCGAAAGTGCGACCGGAACGCGGGCGGCGGTCAGTCGAGCTCGACGGGGTGGTGGCAGGCGACGCGATGCGCGGCGCCGTGGTCTTCGAGCTCGGGAACCACCTCGGCGCAGATCTCGGTGGCCTTCCAGCAGCGCGTGCGGAAACGGCATCCGCTCGGCGGCGAGACGGGACTCGGCACGTCGCCGGTGAGCACGATGCGCTCGCGCGCCCGCTCGGCTCGCGGGTCGGGCACCGGGATCGCCGACAGCAGCGCTTGGGTGTACGGATGCCGTGGCCGCTCGTACAGCTCGTCGACGGGCCCTTCCTCGACGAGCTTGCCGAGGTACATCACCCCGACGCGATCGCTCAGGTGCCGCACGACGGACAGGTCGTGCGCGATGAACAGGTACGTGAGACCGAGGTCGCGCTGCAGGTCGTCGAGCAGGTTCAGCACCCCGGCCTGCACGCTCACATCGAGAGCACTGACCGGTTCGTCGAGCACGATGACCTCGGGCTCCACGGCGAGCGCCCGCGCGATGCCGAGACGCTGGCGCTGACCGCCGGAGAACTCGTGCGGGAAGCGGTCGGCGTGCGCGGGGTTCAGCCCGACCTGGGCGAGCAGCTCTTCGACCCGGCGCTCGTGGTTCCCCCGATGCAGCCCGTGGATCACGAGGGGTTCGGTCAGCGTCGCCCGCACGGACTTGCGCGGATTGAGCGAGGCGTAGGGGTCCTGGAACACGAACTGCACCCGCCGGCGCAGCGCCCGCAGCCGGCCGCCCTCGACGCCGGTGATGTCGTCGCCGTCCAGCCGGATCGAGCCGCCGTCACTGGACTGCAGTCGGGCGACGCTGCGGCCGAGCGACGACTTGCCGCATCCGCTCTCGCCCACCAGCCCGAAGGTCTGTCCGCCCTCGATCGAAAGGCTGACGTCCGACACGGCCTGCACGACGTCGCGGGTCCGGCCGAAGAGACCGCCGCCGACCTTGTACTCCTTGACGAGGTTCTGCACGGTCAGGCTCGTGCTCATGACGCCGCCTCCTTCTGCCATTCGTCGATCCGCACGCACGCGGCGGTGTGGATGCCGGATGCCATCGGCCCATCGACATCCGCAGCACCGCCATCTGCGGCACCGGCCCCGGCCCCCACCGGCACCGCGGGCGGAACCGCCGCATCGCACAGCCCGGCGACCGCGTGCGCGCAGCGCGGGGCGAACCGGCATCCGCTCGGCCACGCGGTCGCCACCGGCGGCTGACCCGCGATCTGGTACAGCCGGGCGTCGCGCGACGCCCGCCGGTCGATCCGCGGCAGCGAGGCCAGGAGCCCTGCCGTGTAGGGGTGCGCGGTCTCGTAGAAGAGCGGATCGACGTCGGCCGTCTCGACCACCCCGCCCGCGTACATCACCAGGACGCGGTCGGCGGTGCCGGCGACCACGCCGAGGTCGTGCGTGATGAGCAGCACGGTCGTACCGGTGCGGCGCTGCACCTCGCGCAGCACCTCGAGCACTTGCGCCTGCACGGTCACGTCGAGCGCGGTCGTCGGCTCGTCGGCGATCAGCAGGTCGGGCTCGTTGGCGATGCTCATCGCGATCATCACGCGCTGGCGCATGCCTCCCGAGAACTCGTGCGGATAGCGGTCCACGCGCAGTTCGGGCGAGGGGATGCCGACCACGTCGAGCAGCTCAATCGCTCGCGCTTTCCGCTCGGCCGTCGTGGTGTCCGGGCGGTGCACGCGCACGGCCTCGATCAGCTGCTCGCCGACGCGCATCACCGGGTTGAGGGCGGTCAACGCGTCCTGGAAGACCACGGCGATGTCCTTGCCGCGGATCTCGCGCAGCGCGGCATCCGACATCCCGACGAGCTCCTGGCCGCGGAACCTGATCGAGCCGGTGACGACGGCCTTCTTCGGCAGCAGCCCCATGATCGCCATCGCGGTCATCGACTTGCCCGAGCCCGACTCCCCGACGATCCCGACCGTCTCCCCCTCGCGCAGCACGAACGAGACGCCCTCGATCGCCCGGGCGAGTCCGGCATCCGTCGGGAAGCTGACCGACAGATCCGAGACCTCGAGAAGCACCGCGCCGCTCACAGGTTCTTCCCCTGCGGGTCGAGCGCGTCGCGCAGGCCGTCGCCGATGAAGTTCACGCACAGCACCGTGACGAGGATGAACAGTCCGGGGAAGTACAGCAGGTACACCTGCGGAGTGCCGACGTAGCCGGCGGCCTGGCTGAGCATCGAGCCCCAGCTGGTCTGCGGCGGCTGCACCCCGAACCCGAGGAAGCTCAGCGTCGACTCGGCGATGATCGAAGAGGCCACGGCCAGGCTCATCGCGACCACGATCACGCCCGCGAGGTTCGGCAGCAGGTGCGAGACGACGATGCGGAATCCGGATGCTCCGATCCCGCGCGCCGCGTCGATGAAGTCCTTCTCGCGGAGCGACAGCACCTGCGCCCGCACGACCCGGGCGATGTAGGTCCAGCCGAGGGCGGTGAGCGCCAGGACGATCGTGGTCGGCGACGGCCCGAGGCCCTGCAGGATCACGGCCAGCAGCGCGATCGCCGGCACGATGAGGAAGAGGTCGGTGATGCGCATGATGAGCTCGCCGATCCAGCCGCCGACGTAGCCCGAGATCGCGCCGAGGGCGGTGCCGACGACCGTCGCGAGCACGGCGACGGCGAGTCCGATCGCGAGCGAGATCTGTCCGGAGAAGAGGATCTCGCTGAGGTAGTCGCGACCCAGCTCGTCGGTGCCGAGCCAGTGCGCCCCCGAGGGCGGGGTGGGCCCGGTGAGGAGGTCCTGCTGCCCCTGCGGATACGGCGCGATCCAGCCGGCGCCGAAGCAGGCGATCAGCAGGATCACCAGCACGATCAGGCTCACCACGCCCAGTCGGTGCCGCAGGAACCCCTTCAGCAGCTGACGGGTGGGCGCCTTATGCGGCTCCTGCTCGGCGAGCAGCTCCTCGCGCCCCGCGATGCCGGCACCGCTCATGACAGTCTCACTCTCGGGTCGAGCACCGCGTAGGCGATGTCGGCGATCAGGTTGCAGATCACGACCGCGACGGCGACCACGATCATCCAGGGCAGCAGCACGAACACGTCGCCGGCGACGAGCGACTGCAGGAACAGACGCCCCATGCCGGGGATCGCGAAGATCTGCTCGGTGACCACGAGCCCGCCGATGAGGATCGCCGCGTCCAGTGCGACGACCGTGACGAACGGCGCGAGCGAGTTGCGCACCGCGTGCCGCCAGATGACCTGCCGGCGCGGCACGCCCTTCGCCCGGGCGGTGCGCACGTAGTCGCTCGACAGCGCGTCGAGCATCGCGGCACGGCCGAACCTGCTCCAGGACGCGATGAGGGCGATCATGAGCGCGGCGACCGGCAGGATCAGGTGGCGGATGTAGTCGAGCACGCCCGTCTGCCCCGGCGAGTTGAGCCCGATGAAGTACAGCGGCGGCTCGCTGAGTCCGAACGCCTCCTTCGGCCACACCGCGAAAGTCTGGATGAGGATGAGGCCGAACCAGAACGCCGGCATCGCGATCCCGAGGTATGAGGCGCCCGTGAGCAGGTTGTCGCCCAGGGAGTACTGCCGCACGGCCGAGTAGACGCTGATGCCGCCGGCGATGAGGACCGCGATCAGCAGCCCCCAGAACGCCAGCTGCAGCGTGGGCCACAGCGCCTCGCCGATCAGCGGCAGCACCGGGGTGCCGGTGCGGGTGCTCAGGCCCCAGTCGCCGACCACCATGGAGCGCAGCCAGAGGAAGTACTGCTCCGGGATCGAGCGATCGAGGCCGAGCCGCTCGACCTCGCGGGCGAGCGCCGTCGGGTCCTGCGCCAGCCGGAGCTTCGCGAGCGGATCGAACGTCGCACGCACCGCCCAGAACAGCACGAAGGAGGCGACGAGGATCACCGGGATCGAGTAGAGCACGCGTCGTGTGATGAACGTGATCATGACGTCGCCTCCTTCCTCTGCGAATTCCTGGCGTGCCGGTCTGCGGGATCAGCCCGCGAGACCCCACTCGGCGAGGTTCCAGAACGGACCCTCCATCGGGTTGATCTGCAGCGGACCGCCGACCTTCTCGCTCCACAGCAGCACGTTCGGCACGGTGTCGAGTGGGAGCGACGGCACGTTCTCGGCGATCAGCGCGTCGGCCTCGTGCGACGCCGCGATGCGGGCATCGACGTCGACCTCGTCGCCGATCTGACCGAGGAGGTCGTCGAGCCCGGGGATGTTCGTCCGGTAGAAGTTGATGCCGGAGAAGCCGTTCGCGTCGCTCGGGATGTTCACCGACGAGAAGGTCGCGTTCAGCGACGGGTCCGGGAACGTGTCGACGATGGCCCAGAGGCCGGCCTGGAAGTCGCCCTCCGGCGCGATCGTGCCGAACAGGTCGGCGGGGGTGACCTGGTCGATCGTCATCTCGAATCCGGCATCCGCCAGCTGCGACTGCAGCACCTGCACCGTGAGGTCGCGGCGCTTGTTTCCGGCGAGCGTCTTGATCGAGAACGTCGCCGTCTCGCCGCCCTTGGCCCAGACGCCGTCGCCGTTCTTCTTCCAGCCGTCGCCCTCCATCAGTTCGTCTACCTTGTCGAGGTCGAGCGAGTACTGCGCGAAGTCGTCGGTCGCGTAGGGGGCGACCATCGGCGAGTTGAAACTCTGCTGCGCCTTGTCGATGCCGAGGCTGCCGAAGAGGCGCTTCACGATGGCGTCGCGATCGATCGAGTAGGCGAGCGCCTGGCGCACCGCGACCGAGTCGAAGGGAGCGACGGAGTTGTTCAGCCAGATGGCCTCGAGGTTGCCGCTGCGGGCATCGACCTGCGACTTGATGCCGGGGAGCCCCGCCTCGATCTGCGTGAGAGCGTCGAGCTGCGGTGTGGGAGCGAGCACGCTGACCTGGCCGCTCTTGAGCGCCTGGAACGCCGCGGTGGTGTCGGGCAGGAACAGGAACGTCACCTTGTCGAGATGCGGCTTCTCGCCCCAGTAGTTCTCGTTCGGCACGAGCGTGACCGAGGTGCCGCGGGTCCACTTCTCGATCTTCCAGGGCCCGCCGCTGAACTCGTAGCCGTCGGCCATCAGCGCGTTGCGGTCCTGCCCCTCGAGGATGTGTGCGGGCAGGATGCCGTAGACGCTGAACAGCGAGCGCCATCCGGCGTACGCGGAATCGAGGGTGACGACGGCGGTCTTCGGATCGCTGGTGTCGACGGCGGTGACCCGGTCGTAGCCGGACTTGTCGAAGATGTCGTCGCCGTCGCGGATCTGCAGGGCGGTGTAGGCGAAGTCGGCCGAGGTGATGGGCTCGCCGTCCGACCACACCGCGTCGGGGTTGATCTCGTAGGTGATGGTCTGCGTGCCATCGGCGGCGACATCGGTGGTCGGCTCCTCGGTGACGAGATCCGAGGCCACGGGCACCCACTCGTCATCGACGAGGCGGGTCTGGAACACGCTCGGCATGGTGGGGATCTGCATCACGTAGGTGCCCCAGATCGATCCGCCGCAGGTGGCGATCCAGTCGGCGCAGTCCGGCTCCTGCTCGGCGCCGATGACGAGCTCGCCGCCGTCGACGACGGCGACCTCCTCGTTCGTCTCCGCGGTGGTGGGCGACGGGGTGCAGGCCGCGAGCGAGCCGATGAGCGCGGCGGCGGTGAGAGCCGCGAGGATGCCGCGTCGGGACAGTCGGGAAGAGGGTACAGCGGTGCGAAGCAGTGATTTCGACATGGACGGATCTCCAGTGAGCGTGCGACGAAGGAACAGTGCAAGAGGTGCTGTGGTGCGGGTGGTGGTCCGACTCTAGAACTGAGTGGAAGAGATAGCAAGTGTTTTAGTCAATGTTCCTGACTAGGGACGATGCCGGGGGCGTCCCAGCGCTCTCCTGCGAGCGTTCGGAGGGCCAGTTCCTGCATGCGACGCTGGTCGTGAGCGGCCCCTCGGAGGCCCGTGGGCTCGTGTCCGCCCTCGAAGATCTCGAGCACGGCGTCGCCGCCGCGAGCGCGCAGCCGGTCGACGTAGCCCTGCACACCGACGACCGGTGTGCGGGTGTCGATCGAGCCCTGATTGATCCAGACGGATGCCGTGACGTCGTCGAGGTAGGAGATGGCCGAGAAGCGCTCGACGAGCTCGGGCGGAACCCACGAGCTCCAGACGCTCCGGACCGCCGGGTTCATCGCGTCGATCGTCACCGACCAGTCCGCCACGGCGACGTGCGCGAAGCCGCCGGCGAACAGCTCAGGGAGTCGCCCCACGCTGAGCAGGGTCATGTGCCCGCCGTACGACGCTCCGGTGACGAAGGTGGATGCCGGGTCGGCGAGGCCCTGCGCGCGCAGCCAGGCGATCGCCGCGGAGACGTCTTCGATCTCGCGGTCGCCGCCGGCGTTCCAGAAGCCCTCGCGGAACGCGCGTCCGAACGTCACAGACCCCCGGTAGTTCAGGGAGGCGTACGCGAACCCGGCATCGAGCCAGGACTGGGCGGAGGGGTTGTAGTGATCCACCGCCACGAGCATCGGCCCGCCGTGGATCTCGAGGATCGTGCCGAGCGGCTCGCGACCGGCCGGGCGGCCCGACCACAGCTGCACCCTGGTGCCGTCGGCGCTCGTGACGAGGGTCGAGGTCAGCGGCTGCCCCGGCGGCACAGCTGCGGGGGCGATCAGCGTCTTCTCGGCGCCGTCGGCGGCGACCTCCGTGACACGGAGGGGAACGTCCCAGCTCGAGCGCATCGCCCGCACAGCACCGTCCGGCGCGTAGTACGACGTCCAGTAGAACGGATGCAGGTTCGCGATGTCGGGCTCGGCGAAGCTGCCGCCCTCGAGCACGGTCCGCACACCGCCGTCTGTCTCATCGATCTCGAGCAGACGATGGATGCCGCCGTCGACGTGCAGCGCGAGGATGCGGCCGCTCGGGGCGTGCCAGTCGAGCGCGATCACCTCTCCGGCGAGGTCGGGCAGGTCGAAGTCGTGCCGCTCCCCAGTACGCGGGTGCCAGATCGCCGGGCGCGAGAATCCGCTGCGCTCGGTGTTGAGGAACAGGCGGTCGTCCCCCACGACGGACGAGAACTGCACGGCACGGACCGGACCGTCGGGGAGGTCGTCGAGCGTCGCGACGGTCGCGCCGGTCGCGGCATCCACGACCGTGATGCGAGGACGACGGATGCCGGGATTGTGGTCGGTCGTGTCGATCGAGACCAGCGTCGCGTCGGCCGACGGCATGCCGAACCAGGCCTCGATCGGGTTCGAGTACACGACTCTCGGCGCGCCCCAGGGCGCTGCGGGGATCGCCAGCACGTGGAAGCCCTCCTCGTCGACGACCGTGGCGATGAGCGTGGAGCCGTCGAACGAGAACACCAGCCCGCGCAGGACGTAGGGCTCGCGGCCGGGCGTGAGGGCTACACGCTCGGAGCCGTCGAGGGAGATCGCGGCGAGGGCGCCCACCTCGGAGCCGCCGCCGTCGTCGAGGTCGACGATCCAGCGGCCGTCGGGCGTGACGATCGCGCCCGTGCTCACATCGAACGGGAGCAGACCCTCCGGGGCGTTCGGCGCCTGCCACAGGCGTCCACGCGCACCCTCGGGGTGGTTCTCGATCACGAGCGCGCGATCGGCCGCACCCGCGGCGGGGCGCACGGTCATGAGGTACGGAACGGCGAAGCGCTGGTCGATCATCGCTGTCGTCGCGTCTTCCGGGGTGTGCAGCATCCTTGCTTCTCCTCGTCGTCGCCAATGTCGTTGACTATAGCATTGGCTATGCTGATCGGGCCAGGGATTCCGGCATTGTCGACGGGCATGACAGGAGCCGTGATCATGGTGGGGTACCGTGATCTCTGCGTGACCGACGCACGGTGACGACAGCGAAGGAGTGACTCGATGGCGACTCGGAAGGCCGCAGGTCAGGCGAAGGCGCCGGCCCGCTCGAGCGGGAACACCGCACGCCCTCGCCGCGCACGCGACTCGCTCAGCCGCGACATCATCGTCGCCGCCGCAGACCGCGTCGTGGAGCGCGACGGGCTCGACCGGCTGACGTTCCAGGCCATCGGCGAGGAACTCGGCGCACACCCGACATCGATCTACCGGCACTTCCGCGACAAGGACGAGCTGCTCCTCGCCCTGATCGACACGCTCCGCGCCCGCTCCTACAGCGGCGGCATGGTCGCGACCGACGACTGGCTCGCCGACCTGCGCACCCAGGCGCACCTGATCCATGACCACTACATGCGCTATCCCGAGTTCGCACTGCAGATGGCGCTGCGCCGCCCCACTGACTTCTCCTCGATGGAGTTCTCGATCGGCGCCCTCCGACGCGGAGGCTACGACAAGGAGCAGGCGGCGCTGTACGCCCGCGCGCTCGGGCAGCTGATCCGCTCGGCATCCAGCATCCAGGCCGCGCTCACGGCGCTGCCCGCCGACGTGCAGGACTCCGACGAGCTCACCTGGCAGATGGACTACCGACGGCTCGACCCCGACGAGTTCCCGAACATCGTCTGGGCCGGCGACAGCCTTCCCGGCGTGCGCGACCCGCGGGCCTGGGAGTCCGCGCTCGACCTGCTGCTGGAGAGCATCGAGCGGCACGCGCCCGGCGCCTGAGGCTTGCGGGGCTGGCCTCAGGCCGGGCAGCGTCGCGGTCGGGCACCCCGTTCTTAGCAGGCGGTCGTTGTGAGCACGCACTACGAAGGAGATCTCTCGCTTCGAAGGAGCATCCGCTCCCAAACCTCCTTCATTGCGCGAGAACTCCTTCACAACGTGCGCTTCGGATGCCGCCGTGCGGAGAGCACCCACTACGAAGGAGATCTCACGCTTCGAAGGAGCATCCGCTCCCAAACCTCCTTCATTGCGCGAGAACTCCTTCACTCCGCGCCCCGGGCCTCGCCGCCGCGCGGAGCACGCACGTTCGGGATGCCGCCGCGGCAGGCTTCTGCGCTCCGGATGCCGCCGTGCGGGGGCACCAACTATGAAGGAGATCTCACGCTTCGAAGGAGCATCCGGCCTCGAACCTCCTTCATTGCGTGAGATCTCCTCCCGAACGTGCGCCGCGATCAGCCGCGCGCCGTGAGGTCGTCGAGCATCCCTGCGAGCAGGTCGATCCGCTCCATCATCGAGTCGATCGACACCCACTCGTGGTCGGCGTGCGCGCCCGCGCCACGCGGCCCGAGGCCGTCGAGCGTGCGGGCGCCGACCGCCGCCGTGAAGTTGCCATCGGATGCTCCGCCGGCGGACACCGCCTCGATCTCCGGATGCCGGAGGCGCGCGGCCACCCGACGGGCGCAGTCGAGAAGTTCGGCGGAGGAGCTCTCCTCCATCGGCGGGCGGTTGATACCGCCGGTGACGTCGACGGAGACTCCTTCGGTGTGAGCCTCCAGCCTCTGCATCCGCTCGTCGACGCGTTCGAGCTCGCCGAGCGTCCAGGCGCGCACGTCGACGCGCACCTCCGCATGCTCGGGGATCACGTTGGTCACGGTCCCCGCCTGCGCGACGGTCGGGCTCACCGTCGTGCCGGCCTCGTCGTCGGCGAGCTCGGGCAGCGCGAGCACGTGATGCGCGAGCTCGGCCAGGGCGCTGCGCCCCTTCCACGGCTCGAGGCCCGCGTGCGCCGCGCGCCCGGTGAAGGCGATCCGATAGATGCTGCCCCCGCGGCGGGCGATCTTGAGCGCTCCGTCGAGGCTCGGCTCGAGCACCAGCACGGTGCCGGCGCGCCTAGCCTCCCGCTCGATGAGCGCGCGTGAGGTCAGTGAGCCGACCTCCTCGTCGCTGGTCAGCAGCACGGCGACCTCACCGGGCCGCGCGATGCGGGCGAGGGCTGCCGCCATGATCACGATGCCGGCCTTCATGTCGAAGACCCCGGGGCCCGTCGCCCTGTCGCCGTCGATGCGGAAGGGCCGGTCGACGATCGTGCCCTTCGGGAAGACCGTGTCGAGGTGGCCGATCAGGAGCACGGCCGGCGTATCGCCGCCGGACCAGCGCAGATGCTCGATGCCGTCGACGATCTCGATGATCCCCGGCTCGCCGATGATCGGTTCGAGCCACGACCGCACCAGCTGCTGCGCGGCCTCGAGACCGACGGCGTCACCCGTGGGCGTCTCGATGGACACGAGTTCGGCGAGTCGCTCGACCGCGAGCGTCCGCGCGCTCATGCGGCGACCTCGGTCACCGCGAAGAATTCCCGCAGCGCGGCGGCGGTCGACTCCGGCGCCTCTTCCGCCAGGTAGTGATCCGCCTCGATCGGCGCCCCCGTGACGCCCGGGGCGTACGGCGCCCACGTCGCGAGCACATCGAAGTTGCGGCCCACGTAGCTGTGCGCACCCCAGAGCGCGACGGTCGGGCAGGCGACCGTGCGTCCGGCCTCCCGGTCCGCGCGATCATGATCGAGGTCGACGGTCGCCGCGGCGCGGTAGTCGGCCCCCGAGGCGAACACGGTGTCGATGTCGAAGCAGCGCCGGTACTCGTCGTACGCATCCGGCAGTCGATCGCCGTCATGGCGCCGGCCGGTGAACCTGCTGCGCAGCCAGGCCTCCCGATCCGCGCCGATCAGCGCCTCCGGCATCCCGTCGTCCCGTGCGAGGAAGAACCAGTGGAAGTACGCGGTCGCCATCGCCCGGTCGACGTTCTCGAACATGTGCAGAGTGGGCACGATGTCGAGCACGGCCAGCGCCGACACGGCATCCGCATGATCCAGCGCCATCCGATGAGCGACGCGCCCGCCGCGATCGTGGCCGGCCACGGCGAAGCGGGGGAAGCCGAGCTCGCGCATCAGCGTCACCTGGTCGCGCGCCATCTCGCGCTTGGCGTAGTGGTCACCGCGCGGCTTCGCCGAGTCGCCGTAGCCGCGCAGGTCGGCTGCGACGACCGTGTGGTCCGCGGCGAGCGCCTCGGCGACGTCGTCCCACATGGCCTTGGTCTCGGGATACCCGTGGAGCAGCAGCACCGGGGATCCGGATCCGCGCACCTCGGCCGCGATCCTGATGCCGTCGCAGTCCACCGCTACCTGCGTGCGGGGTGTGGTCATCGTCGTCCCACTCTCGAAGAAGTCCAGTCAACAAGTCAATCTCGTTGACTATAGCAATGACCAACGCGCCGGGATAGCCCGGGATCCGACGAACCCGGCGTCAGAGTGCGGCGAACCCCGCGGCGGCGCAGGCTAGTCGGGCGCCCGAACAGCGGTCGCGGAAGATGCAGCCGCGGCAGCGACCAACCCCGACATCCCGGGCGCCGACGTGTGCACGCGCAGCGTCGTGCCGTCGGACGAGCGCACCACCAGCATCCGTCTCCCGCGCCGATCGATCGTGCGATGCGAGACGATGTCGCGATAGCGGATGCTGCGCTCCGCGCCGAAGATCGTCCGGAACACGACCGCGTCGGCACCGGGCAGCACGTACCGATTGCGATAGGCGAGCAGGACGAGCAGGCCAACCACGAGCAGCACCGCCGACGCGATGCGGAACGGCACCGGGTCGCGCATGTCACCGCTGCCGAACCCCAGGAGCGACGCCACGACAGCGAGGACGAGCAGCACCGCGGCGGCGATGGCGACGGACCGCGGCAGGCGGACACGGGGATCCCGGGTCTTCGCGCGGTTCGAGCGGCCGAAGAACGAGCGCACGAGCACCACCACGAAGACCAGCGCCGCGGCGAAGAGGACGATCTTCAGCACGAAGGCGGGGATCATGTTCCGACGGTATCAAGCGCCGGGGCCACGACGGCGCTCAACGCCGGGATGCCCGCCCGGTGCGCGCCGGCGCCGGACCCGCGAAGAGCTCCGGATGCTGCGCCTGCACGGCCTCGAGATCGGCGAAGACGAACCGGAGGTGCGCGCGGAGCGCGGCGATGGCGGCATCCGCATCTCCGTGGGCGAGCGCATCGACCACGCGCTCGTGGTCGTCGACGTAGTCCTGCACGGCCCGCGTGGCGCTCATGCCGACGTAGCGCGCCCGATCGAGGTGCCCCTTCGCGGCGCTCACCGCCGCCCAGGCGTTCGCGTGTCCGGCCAGGCCGAGGAGCGCGCGGTGGAACTCCTCGTCCAGCGGATAGAAGGCGTCGCGGTCACGGGCGCCACGCTGTCGGCGGATGAGGTCGCGCAGCATCCGCTCCTCGTCAGCGGACGGCTGCGCGCAGGCCCCGAGGGACGCGAGCTCGATGGCCTCGCGGATGAACTGCGCCTCGCGCACGCGGTCGGGATCGATGCGCGTGACGTAGGTTCCGCTCTGCGGCCTCACCTCGACGAGTCCCTCCTGCGCGATGAGCAGCAGTGCCTCGCGCACCGGCTGCCGGCTGAGCCCGAGCGCCACGGCGAGCTCGTTCTCGGAGAGCAGTGCGCCCGGGGCGAACCGACCGCCGATGATGTCGTCGCGCACGCGTCCGTACGCGAGTTCACGCGCGGAGGTGCGGGCGACGGGGGCGGGCATACCGTCACGATAGCTTGACACAACTTGTATGGCAGTGATTCCATGGAGGTGTCGGCGCGGTGATCCTCACTGTCGCCCTGCACCCGAGGAGCATCCGATGACCATCGACAGGGCAGAGGTCATCGTGACCAGTCCCGATCGCAACTTCGTCACCCTGAAGATCACGACGGCCGACGGCGTGACCGGTTTGGGGGATGCGACCCTCAACGGGCGCGAGCTCGCCGTGGTCGCGTATCTGTCCGAGCACGTGGTGCCGCTGCTGATCGGGGCGGACGAGTCGCGCATCGAGGACACGTGGCAGTTCCTGTACCGGTCGGCGTACTGGCGGCGGGGTCCGGTCACGATGGCGGCGATCGCCGCGGTCGACATGGCGCTGTGGGACATCAAGGGCAAGGTCGCGGGTCTCCCGGTGTATCAGCTGCTCGGCGGCGCGTCCCGGAACGGACTGATGGCGTACGGGCACGCGTCGGGCAAGGAGCTGCCCGAGCTGTTCGACTCGATCCGCGCCCACCAGGCGCAGGGGTACCGGGCGATCCGGGTGCAGACCGGCGTCCCGACCCTGAAGGCGATCTACGGCATCGCGTCGCAGTCCGCCGACACCGGGGGCGGCGAGGCCCGCTACGACCACGAGCCGGCCCGCCGTGGGGCGAAGCCGGTGGAGGAGGACTGGGACACCCGCGCGTATCTGAACCACCTCCCCGGTGTCTTCGAGGCGGTGCGCAACGAGTTCGGCCCCGACATCCCCCTGCTCCACGACGGCCACCACCGGATGACGCCCATCCAGGCCGCACGCCTGGGCAAGGACCTCGAGCCGTACGACCTGTTCTGGCTGGAGGACTGCACCCCGGCCGAGAACCAGGAGGCGCTGCGACTTGTGCGCCAGCACACCACCACCCCGCTCGCGATCGGGGAGATCTTCAACACGGTCTGGGACTTCAAGGACATCATCCGCGACCAGCTCATCGACTACGTCCGCGGGGCCGTCACCCACATGGGCGGCATCAGCGCGCTGAAGAAGACCCTCGACTACGCCGCGATGTACCAGATCAAGTCGGGCATGCACGGGCCGACCGACATCTCCCCGGTCGGCATGGCCGCCGCGATGCACCTCGGTCTCGCGATCCACAACTTCGGCATCCAGGAGTACATGCAGCATGGCTCCCGCACCGACCAGGTCTTCCAGCAGTCGTTCACCTGGACTGACGGCTACCTGCACCCCGGCGACAAGCCCGGCCTCGGTGTCGAGCTCGACGTCGACGAAGCCGGCAGGTACCCGTACGAGCAGGCGTACCTGCCCTACAACCGTCTCCTCGACGGCACGGTCCACGACTGGTGAAGGATGGAGGGGTGAACGCCGCATCCCACTCCGCACCGCCCCTCGTCGTGATGGGCGTCTCCGGCGTCGGCAAGACGACCATCGGCCAGGAGCTGGCTCGTCGGCAGGGTACTCGCTTCGTCGACGCCGACGACCTCCACGGACCGGAGAACATCGCCAAGATGAGCGCGGGCATCCCGCTGGTCGACGACGATCGCTGGCCCTGGCTGGATCGCGTCGGCGCTGTGCTCGCGGCGGAGCCCGGGGTCGTGATGGCGTGCTCGGCGCTGCGACGCGTGTACCGCGACCGCCTGCGGGCGAACGCGCCCGCGACCGTGTTCGTGCACCTCGCCGCTGCGCCCGAGAGAGTGGCGGCACAGGCGGCCGCACGCGAGGACCACTTCATGCCACCGGCGCTGCTGCGGTCGCAGATCGCCACGCTCGAGCCGCTCGACGAGGACGAGCCGGGCATCACCGTCATCGTGGATGCCGGCCCCGATGACCTCGTCGATCGCATCCTGGCTCTTCTGGCAGGTGAGCGGGAGCGATCCGAGAAGTAGGCTGATCCCATCATGCAAGAGTTCTGGCAGTGGGCGGGCAACTACTGGTGGCTCATCTTCCCCCTCTTCGGGATGGCCGGCGGCGTCGCCAAGGCGTGGGAGCGGAGCGCTCGACGCCGTCATGAGCGGCGCCTCGAGACCCTCAAGATCAAGGCCCAGCTGAAGACGGCCGAGATCGAAGCCCGCGCCCTGACCCAGCAGGCCAAGCGCCGCGGGCCGTCGATCGTCGACACCACGGCATCTGTCGCTCCGAACGATCTGCTCGTGCGCCTGTTCGCCGAGCACGACGAGATCACCGCGCGCTGGCTGGACTACGAGCTCGACGTCGCGAAGCTGATCGCGTTCCCCGCGATGAGCGATGGCCGTCAACCGCTGACGGCCGCATTCCTGCGGGCCAAGAAGACAGCGGATGCTCTGCGCCCGGCATCCGCCGAAGGCAAGGTCACCGAGCATCAGGTCGCCGAATACCTGCAGGCCGTCGGCGACTACGCGGTCGCGTTCGAGATCGCGGAGAAGGACGCCCGACGCCTGCGCGACTCGACCTTCACCGAGCCGGAGCGCAAGCGACTCGACCGCGCACAGCAGCTGCTCAAGGTCGCGGTCGACGAGTCGGCCACGCAGGCCGAACGCAACGTCGCCTACAAGCGGGTGCGCGAAGAGCTCGACGGGCTCATCCTGCTCTCCGACGACGCCGTCACGGTGCTCGAGAAGCAGGTCGCGCGGGAGATCGCCGCGCCGGTCGCGCAACCGGCGCCTGCGCCCGTGCCGGAGCCCGAGCGGATGCCGGTCGCCGAGCCGCTGCGCCCCGCCCCGCCCGCGCACCGAGAGGGCGCATGACACCCGACGGCGCTGCGCGCCGCCGGACGATCGTCATCACCGGGGCATCCGACGGGATCGGAGCCGCTGCCGCGCGACAGCTCGCGGCATCCGATGATCGCCTGCTGCTCGTCGGCCGATCGCCGGAGAAGACCGCCGCGATCGCGCGGGAGACGGGCGCCGAGCACCTCACCGCCGACTTCGCCCGTCTCGACGACGTCCGCGCGCTCGCGGAGCAGATCGCCGACCTGGTCGGCGACGACGGCATCGACGTGCTGGCGAACAACGCCGGCGGGATCTTCGGCGATCAGACGCCGACTGTCGACGGCTTCGAGAAGACCATCCAGGTGAATCATCTGTCCCCGTTCCTGCTGACGAACCTGCTGCTGCCTCAGCTGCGGAAGGCGGATGCCGCCGTCATCAACACGTCGAGCGTCGGCCATCGCCTGTTCGGACACATCGACGTCGACGACCTCGACAACCGGAAGAAGTACAGCGCCAACAAGGCCTACGGCGATGCAAAGCTCGCCAACGTCCTGTTCACGAAGAGCCTGCACACGAAGTTCCACCCCGGCGGCCTGAGCGCGGTGGCATTCCATCCCGGCGTCGTGCGCACGAACTTCGCGGCCGAGTCGTCGAGCGTGATGCGACTGATCTACCGCACACCCCTGAAGCATGTCCTGGCGATCAGCACCGACAAAGGCGGCGAAACGCTGCGCTGGTTCATCGAGGGCACCCCCGATGAGACCTGGTTCTCCGGCGCGTACTACGACGAGCGCACGCTGAGCACCCGCGTGAATCCGCAGGTCGACGACGCCGATCTCGCCGAGGCGCTCTGGCAGAAGAGCGCCGAGCTCGTCGGCATCCCAACGATCTGACGCGATGACGCGTACACCCGGAGGGCGAGTGCGAAGGTACCGCTGGCTGCTCATCACGATTCTCTCGGTCGTCGTCGTAGCTGTCGTCGCGACCCTGGCCCTCATGTTCCCGGTGCGGAAACAGGGCCAAGCACGCGTGGAAGCCGAAGCGGGCCTCCCCCTCCTCCTGATCCCGGAGACGTACAGCGATCCCGTAGGCGTCGGCGAGATGCGGCTCGAACCGGACGGCGTCGCCCAGCTCACAGACTTTCCCGTCGGTGATGTCGATGTCGTCGACAACTGCATCGACTGGGACAGCGCGAAGCCCTTCACGGGAACAGCCGAATGGTCGGCCGATCGAAAACTGAACATCACGATCACCAGCGAAGACGGCTCGGTCGTCATCGGCCCCTACCATCCGAAATTCAGCGATATCGTCTGGTATCGCTTCGGGATGTCGTTGTGCGACGACGATCGTGTGGTCTGGTACTCGGCGGCACCCGCGACTCCGTAGACGACGTCTTCTGTCGCACCACCTGTCAGCGTCCACCACGGCAGCACCACCCACGGAGGAGACATCATGCGCATCGACCTCACCGGCAAGACCGCTCTCGTCACCGGCTCCACCCAGGGCATCGGCCGGGCGATCGCCACGGCACTGGCGGATGCCGGAGCCCGCGTCGCCGTCAACGGACGCAACAGCGACACCGTGGCATCCGTGATCTCCGAGCTCCAGGGAGAGCGGCCCGAGCGCGATCTGGTCGCCGCTCCCGGCGACGTCACCGACGAGGCCGGTGCAGACTCCGTGCTCGCCGCCGCCAGCGACGTCGACATCCTGGTCAACAACCTCGGCATCTTCGGCGCGACATCCGCGCTCAACATCACCGATGACGAATGGCGCCGCTACTTCGACGTGAACGTGCTCGCGGCGGTGCGCCTGATCCGCTCGACCCTGCCCGGCATGAAGGAGCGCGGCTGGGGGCGGGTGCTCAACATCGCGAGCGACTCGGCGATCGTGATCCCGGCCGAGATGATCCACTACGGCATGTCGAAGACCGCGCTGCTGGCCGTCTCGCGCGGGTTCGCGAAGGATGCAGCGGGCACGGGAGTCACCGTCAACTCGGTCCTCGCCGGCCCGACGCACACCGGGGGCGTCGAGGACTTCGTCTACGAGCTGGTCGACAAAGCGCTTCCGTGGGACGAGGCGCAGCGCGAGTTCATGAAGCGTCATCGGCCGCAGTCGCTACTGCACCGACTGATCGAGCCGGAGGAGATCGCGAACATGGTCGCGTACCTCTCCTCACCGCTGGCATCGGCGACGACGGGCGCGGCGGTGCGCGTCGACGGCGGGTACATCGACTCGATCGTGCCGTAGCGGTTAAGCCGCCGCATCCGAAAGTCGGACGTACTAGAGATGTTCAGAAAAGTCACGTACTCCGCACGAGGCGGAGAAAAGGAGATAGCCCGAACACGTGGTGAAATGACCGACCACGTCGTGCTCCCGGTTTCGAGGAGTAACATGGCCCCTCGGGTCGTCCGACCCGAGGAGAGTCCGAAAGGCGGTGATGGCGATGTCCGGTGATAGTTACGACGCCGCCACCGCTGCGTCGAGACTCCCTGCGCTTTCGCGTTGAGCATCCGCTCCACGATCTCGCACGTCCTTCCGCAGCATCGGCGGCGTCTCCCGCCCTCTGACTGATCTGCGCACGGAGCCTTCTGCTCCCGTGCGCCTGCGAGAACGGATGCGCATCATGGCGCTCATCGACAACGGCGTGTACGTCCACGGACGTCGCGTGGAGACCCCGAAGAACCTGGACGAGACCTACCGGATGCTGGATGCCGCGGGCGGCACCGCCTGGATCGGCCTCTACCGCCCGAGCCCGGAAGAGGTCGCGTCGGTCGCGCGCGAGTTCGATCTGCATCCGCTCGCCGTCGAAGACGCCCTGTCCGGTCACCAGCGATCGAAGGTGGAGCGCTACGGGGACACCCTGTTCGCGGTGCTGCGCCCTGCGCGCTACCGCGACAAGGAGGAGTCGATCGAGTTCGGCGAGCTGCACCTGTTCGTCGGACCCGACTTCGTGGTGACGATCCGGCACGCCGAGTCGCCGGACCTCGCCGCGGTACGCCGGCGCATGGAGGCCAACCCCGACCTGCTCGCGATGGGCCCCGAGGCCGTGCTCTACGCGATCCTCGACGAGGTCGTCGACGGGTACGAGCCGATCGTGGCCGGTCTGCTGAACGACATCGACGAGATCGAGGACCAGCTCTTCGGCGACAGCGACGACGACCAGCTCTCCCGGCGCATCTACGAGCTCTCGCGCGAGGTCATCAACTTCCAGCGGGCGGTGCATCCGCTCAGCGGGATGCTGGAGTGGCTGCGCCGCGGGTCGGAGAAGTACCGCATCGACGAGGAGCTCCAGCGGTCGCTGCGCGATGTGCTCGACCACACGATCCGGGTGAACGAGCGGGTCGACTCGTTCCGCGCGATCCTCGAGAACGCGCTGACCGTGCACTCCGCGCTCGTCGCCCGCCGGCAGACCGAGGCGGGACTCGCCCAGAACGACGAGATCAAGAAGATCTCCTCGTGGGCCGCGATCATCTTCGCCCCCACGCTCGTCGGCACGGTCTACGGCATGAACTTCGAGGTCATGCCCGAACTGCACTGGGCCTTCGGCTACCCGATGGCGATCGGCGCGATGGCCGCGTTCGCCGTGGCGCTCTACGGGGTGTTCAAGTACAAGAAGTGGCTCTGAGCCGGGGCATCCTGCCGACTTCTGCGGCCATCTCGAACTTCTGCGGCCCATCCGGGCTGATGCGGCCGCGGAAGTTCGGATCGGCCGCAGAAGTCGGGATCGGATGCTGGGCGCCGGAATCGACATCGGCATGCGAGAAAACTTGACCTTGTCACGGTGACAAGGTGTGAGATGGCTGGTGGAGGTGGTCTCATGACCGACACGAACATCGAAACCGACGCCGCGCGACGGCTCGACACCGCTCTGCAGGCGGAGTCCGCATCGACGCGCTTGCAGGCGGCCCTGACGGCGGGCACGCACCCGCGCCCCGAGTACATCCGGGTGGTCATCGCCCAATGCCGCATCGAGCCGGACTTCTCCGTGCGCGACATGCTCACCTGGGCGCTCACCCGTCACGATCGCGAGGCGACCGTCGATCTGCTGCTGCCGGAGCTCGGTTCGGCCACGCCCCAAGCCCGCAGCCAGGCGCTGCACTCGCTGTCGAAGATCCGCGACCCGCGCGCGTGGCCGGCGATCACGACCTCCTTGCTCACCGACGACGACGCGGAGGTGGCCCGAGCCGCCTGGCGCACGGCGGCCGGGCTTGCCCCCGACGAGGAGAAGGGCAGGCTCGCCGAGGTTCTGGCCACACAGTTCGCGCGGGGCGACCACGACCTGCAGCGCAGCCTGAGTCGCGCCTTCGCGATGCTCGGCGCGCCGGCGACGGCAGCCGTCGAGAAGGCGTCGACCTATCCCGGCCCCGAGGTGCGCATCCACGCGATCGCGACCGCGCATGTGATGGAGAATCCCGACGACGGATTCGAGGCCGCCGTCGCCGAGGCACAGCGCGTGGTCGCCCTGCGCGCGGCGCCGCGCATCGAGGAGTGACCATGCTGATCGGCGAGGTGGCGCAGCAGACCGGCATCAGTGCACGGATGCTGCGCCACTACGACCGCATCGGCCTGGTCTCGCCGTCGGAGCGCTCGGCCGCGGGGTACCGTCGCTACTCGGATGCCGACGTGCAGCGGCTGTTCCGGGTGGAGGGTCTGCGGTCACTGGGGCTCGGCCTCGCCGAGATACCCGCGGCGCTCACCGACGAGCGGTTCACCACACGCGGCATGATCGATCAGCTCCTCGAGCGCTCCCGCGACCAGCTCGCCCTGGCGCAGGAACTGGTGTCGCGGCTGGAGCAGGTACAGGCGTCCGAACCCGAGGCCTGGCCGGACGTGATGCGGACGATCGGGCTCATGCGGGGATTCGACGCGCACGACGCTTCTGCCCGGCAGCGACAGGCGCTCTCGCTGCCGGACGCAGACGAGCGCGATGTCGGGGTGCTCGTCGAGGCCCTCCTCCGTGAAGAGGATGTCAATGCGAGCGGAGCGATCGCCTGGGCCGTGGCGCGCGCGGGCGACGCGGCGATTCCGCTGCTCGCCGCCGCTCTCGACTCGCCGGCGGAGGATCGACGGCATCGCGCCCTCCGAGCGCTCGAGAAGATCGGATCCCCCGCCGCCCTGAGCGCGCTGACGGATCTCGCCGACCACCGCGATCCGCTCCTCCGTGCCCGCGCGCACCTGGCCCGCGGGCGCACGGGCGACGACGAGTCCATCGACGCGATCGTCGAGCTGATCGTCCTCGGCACTGCAGACATCGAGGGCGTCGAGGTCCTCGAGGGTCTGGCGCGCTCGGATGATCTCGCACCACGGGTCGCGCGGGCCCTGGCGGCCGCCTCGGCATCCACCGACCCGGCGGCTCGGCGCCGTCTCGCCTGCGCGCTCGGATCGATTCCCGGCGATGAAGCGGTCACCGCGCTCCGCGACCTCGCCGAGGATCCCGAGCCGTCGGTCGCCCTGACCGCGAAGGCCCTGCTGCGCGCGCACGAGTGAGCGCGCGCCGGTATCACTGCGGCGTGGAGCTGTCCCGATCCCTGACCTCGATGTTGGCGATCTCGAGTTCGTCGTCGAGCTGCACCAGGATCCGCGAGTCGGGGAACTGCTTCGGTGCGTCGAAGGCGAGGAGCACGGCATCCGCGAAGACGACGACCGAGGTCGCCTCCAGGTCGTCGCGCAGGTCGACCTGCTCGATCACCGGCTCGTCGTCGACCGCCTCGTCGATGTCGTCGGCGACCTCGTCGATCACGGCCCGCCAGCGCGTCTCGTTCACGGAGAGGATGCGCGTGACGGCGGCGATCAGCGCGTCGTCGTCGAGCACATCGTCGTCGTCCTCCAGCTCGGGGTCGACGTTCACGGTCACGACCGTGCCGGCGGCGTCGATGCTCGCGCGCCCGTAGATCAGGCCGTTCTCGACGACCGGTTCATCGAGCAGCCCACTGTCGACGATGCGGGCGAGGAGGTTGTCGAGAAGCGGGGAGGTCATGAGACCAGTCTTTCGCATCCGGCCGCCGCACGGGCGGCCGGATGCGTCGACGATCGGGTTACTGCCGCGAGCCGATCTCCTCGATCGGCCGCGTGCGCATCGCGGCGATCGTCGCCGCCCAGATCGACAGCAGGGCGAGAGCGCCCATCGACCCGACGATCGCCAGCGAGGGCAGCACAGGCAGTGCCGGGATCGGCTGGCCGGAGATCCCCATGCTCAGGCCGATCAGCGACGGAACGGCGACGACGACGCCGAACACCACCGAGATGGCAGCCACCAGCACCGCCTCGACGCGCATCATCGCCCGCACCTGGCGCCGCGACGAGCCGATCAGCTGCAGCAGCGCGAGCTCACGCGACCGCTCACCGGTCGCCATGACGAGCGTGTTGATGACGGCGATGGCGATGTAGCCGAGGATGACGATCAGACCGATCACGCCCACCCAGCCCTGCTGCGACTGCGCGTCGGCGCCGGCCGCCTTCTGGCCCCCGGCATCCGTCGGTGTCAGTCCCGCCTCGGTCAGCGCGGTGCGCACCTGGTCGAGAGAGCCGTCGTCGACGGCCACGAGTGCGAACGCGTCCAAGCCGGCTGTGGTGTGCTCGCGCACCGCCTCGACGTCCATCGTGAGGTCGCCGAAACCCAGACCGCGCTCGTAGATCGCCACGACGGTCGCCTCGAGCGGCGTCCCGTCGCCGAAACGGCCGGCGACCGTGTCGCCGATGCCGACGCCGAGGGTCTGCACGGCATCCGTGCTCACTGCCACGGTCGCTCCGCCGTCGAGCGCGGCCAGCGTGCCCTCCTGCACCTGCAGGTCGAGCGCTGTGTCGACCGTTGCCGGGTCGACGCCCTGCAGAACGTGCTCTCCGCGCTGCACCTTGCCCTCGAAATCGCGGGAGTCGATGATCGCGCTGGTGATGGCGATGCCGGACGCGTCCGAGACCCCGGGGATCGAACTGATCGCCTCCGTGGCCGCCGGAGAGAGTCCCGCGGATGCCGTGACACGGAGGTCGGCCGTGACACCGGCCTGCGCCTGCGCGGCGGCCTCGCTCGCCATGATCGCGGGGGCGCCGATCTGCACCAGCCCCAGGCCGATACCCAGCGCGATCGGGAGAATCGCGCTCGCCAGCCGACGGCTGTTCGCCGCGGCATTCGCGGCCGCGAGGAACCCGGCGGCCGACATCCGCCGCAGCACGGAGCCGATCAGGCGCACGCTGAGCGACACCAGCCACGGTCCCAGCAGCGCGAGCGCGACGATCAGCATAATCACGGCTCCGGCCGAGGCGCCGGCCGCGTTCTCGCCGCGCACGACCAGCGGAACGGTCGACACCGAGATCCCCGCGGTCGCGAAGACGATGCCGGCGATGATCCGCGGCAGTCCGCTCGCGGCGGGACCGGTGGCCGATTCCCGCAGCGCCTCGATCGGGTCGAGCTTCGCCGGCCGCCGAGCCGCGATGCGCGCCGCGCCCCACGCGGCGCCGAGCACGAGCAGCACCGCGCCGACCGCGGGGATCGGACCGACCGCCAGAGCGAAGTCACCCGGGATCACGCCGCCCGACACGAACGCGCCCTGCAGCACGGTCGAGAGCGCGTATCCGGGAGCGATGCCGGCGAGCGCGGCGATCACCGCGATCGACAGCACCTCCCGGGCGACCAGGGCATGGACCTGCTTCGGACTCGCACCGACCGCGCGGAGCAGCGCGTAGTCCCGGCGACGCGACTGCACCGACAGCGAGAGGGTGCCTGCGACGATGAACATCGCGACGAGGATGCAGGTGCCGACGAACGCGCTGCCGATCGCGATGAGCGTCGCCCGGGCCGCGCCCGAGTCGAGGAACTCGATGTCGCCACGGCCGTCTCCGGCCTGCGCGACCACGCCGGGAAGCGCATCGCGGATCGCGGCGGCGGTGCGGTCCGCCTCGCCGGGTGCGGTGAACACGCCCAGCACCTGCGCGGCGCCGCCGTGCGGGTCGAGCTGCGCGATGCGCCCCTCGGTGAGGAAGACGTGGTTCGCGCGTTCGGGCACGACCGGACCGTCGACGACGCCGACGACGCGGTACTCCGCCACAACCCCGCCGTGCGAGAGGGTCACGGCATCGCCCACGGCCTCGCCGGTGACGGCCGTGACGACGACCTCGTCGGCGGAGGCGGGTTCGCGACCCTCGCGCAGGACGAATCCGGTCAGGGCCGTTGAGGCCCACGGGTGCGCCTCGACGGGTGCCGCATCCTGTCCCGTGACGAGGGGGACCGTGACGTCGGCGACGACGCTCTCGACGCCGGGGATCGCGGCGATCTCCTGCGCGGCATCCGCAGGAAGCGGGGCGCGCTCGCGCAGCGGGAGCGGCATGTCCTCCGGGACGTCGACATACTGCGGCGAGCCGACGACCACGTCGACCTGGGTGTAGCGCTCGGGGGCGAGGCCCCCGCGGATGCCGGACTCGACGAGCACACCGAGCCCGGTGACCAGAATGCTCGCGACGAAGATCGCCACCGCCACCCCGGCGAAGCTGGCACGGTTGTGACGCAGGTCGGCACGCACGAGGCGGCCGAAGCTCAGACGCTGACCGGTCATCACCACTCCCCGAGCGCGCTCATGCGGTCGGTGATCTGCGCCGGCGTCCCACCGTCGAGGTACCCGGCGAACGACCCGTCGGCGAGGAAGATCACCCGGTCGGCATGCGAGGCCACGACTGGGTCGTGCGTCACGACGACGACGGTCTGGTCGAGCTCCTTCGCCGTGTGCGCGAGCAGATCGAGCACCTGCTTGCCGGAGCGCGAGTCCAGCGCGCCCGTCGGCTCGTCGCCGAAGACCACGTACGGCCGGGTGATCAGCGCGCGGGCGATCGCGACGCGCTGCTGCTGGCCGCCGGAGAGCTCGGCCGGACGGCGGAGCCGCCGATCACGGAGCCCGACCGCGTCGAGCAGGAAGTCGAGCCACCCCGGGTCGAGCCGGCGTCCGGACAGGCGCAGCGGGAGCGTGATGTTCTCCTCGACGTTCAGGGCGGGGAGCAGGTTGTACGCCTGGAAGACGAAGCCGACGTGGTCACGCCGGAACGCCGTGAGCTTCGCAGCGCGCAGCCCGGAGATCTCGGTGCCGCCGAGCTGCACGGTGCCGCTGGTGGGCTTATCGAGGCCGGCCGCGCTGTGCAGCAGCGTGCTCTTGCCCGAGCCGGACGGGCCCATGATCGCGGTGAACGAGCCCTTCGCCAGGACGAGGTCGACGCCACGGAGCGCCGACACCGCGTTGGCGCCGGAGCCGTAGGTCTTGACGACGGATTGGAGGCGCAGCGCCTCGGCCGGACGAGCGTCGACGGCGGATGCGAGTGGTGTGGAGGTCATGCTTCGACGCTACGAACGCCGGCGACGGCATCCCATCCCGCTGTCCACCGGAACGATGGTGGTGCTGGCTATACCGCGCCGGCATCCGCACTCCGGCAGACTTGCAGAGTGAAGGACGGACGGATGCGACGCTGGCTG
Organism: Microbacterium sp. A8/3-1; assembly: GCF_040267695.1. Taxonomy (NCBI): domain Bacteria; kingdom Bacillati; phylum Actinomycetota; class Actinomycetes; order Micrococcales; family Microbacteriaceae; genus Microbacterium; species Microbacterium sp. A8/3-1. The sequence continues at coordinate 2,805,300 of NZ_CP158357.1, forward strand.
CGGGACTGGCGGTACGTGGCGGTCGAGTTCGCGGCATCCGTCGTCTCGCTGGTGCTCTTCTGCGTCGGGATGCTGCTGCTGCCGCTGATGATCATCACCGGCGGCGTGCTGATCCTGCCGCAGGCCGTACGCGTGCTGCACGCGTGGAGCGACCTCAACCGCCGGCGCATCGGCGCCTTCCGCGGGGTGGACCTGCCTCCGATCTCGCGCCCGCTCCCCCCGGGGGCCACGATCGACGATCGTCTGCGCTTCGCCTTCTCGCGATCGACCGGCCGCGACGCACTCTGGCTCGCCGTGCACGCCCTGCCCGTGTTCTCGGTGTCGTTGCTCGCGGCCGTGCTTCCCGTGGCTGCGGTCAACGCCCTCGCTGCGACGTACTACTGGCAGTTCGCGCCCGCCGATGATCCGGTCGGATCCCCCTACCCCGTGACCTCGTGGGAGCTCGCGGCGACGATGCCGCTGGTCGCCGTCGCGTACGCGCTGATCTCCTGGTGGCTCATGCCCGCCGTCGCGCGGCTGGTGTCCTGGACGTCGGCGCGACTGCTCGCGACGCCCGAGAAGTCGCGACTCGCCGCGCGCGTGGATGCTCTGACGCTCAGCCGCGCCGCCGCCCTCGACGCGCACGGTGCGGAGCTCCGCCGCATCGAGCGCGACCTGCACGACGGCGCGCAGAACCGCCTCGTGAACGTCGTGATGATGCTCGGGATCGCGGAGCGGGCGCTCGAGACCGATCCGAGCGGAGTGCTCGAGCCGCTCCGCCGCGCGCAGGATGCCGCGACCGACGCCCTCGCGGGACTGCGCCGCACGGTGCACGACATCTATCCGCCGATCCTCGACGAGCTCGGCCTGGAGGGGGCGCTGGCCTCGCTCGCCGGCCGCAGTGCGGTGCCCTGCACGATCGAGGCCGCCGACGTCGGACGCGTGCCCGCCGCGGTCGAGTCCGCCAGCTACTTCGTCGTCGCCGAGGCTCTCACCAACGTGAACAAGTACAGCGGCGCTGCGCACGCGACCGTGCAGGTGAGCCGCGAGAGCGAGCGCCTGATCATCACCGTCGAAGACGATGGCGCGGGCGGCGCGGTGGAGCGTCCGGGCGGCGGACTCGCCGGCATCCGCCGCCGCGTCGAGGCCTTCGAGGGCACGACGGAGCTGACCAGCCCGGTCGGCGGACCGACCACCCTGAGAGCGGAGCTGCCATGCGGATCGTGATCGCCGAGGACGACACCCTGCTGCGGGAGGGGCTCGCGCTGCTGCTGCGCAGCGAGGGCTTCGATGTCGTCGCCGCGGTCGACAACGCCGACGACTTCCTGCTCCGGCTCGACGAAGCGGATGCCGCGGTCGTCGATGTGCGGATGCCGCCGACGTTCACGAGCGAAGGGCTGAAGGCCGCGGCCGAAGCACGCGCGCGTCGCCCGGGCTTCCCGGTGCTGGTGCTGTCCGCCTACGTCGAGGACCGCTACGCCGGGGAGCTGCTCGCCGCGGGCGCCGACGGGCTCGGGTATCTGCTCAAGGAGCGCGTCGGCAAGGTCGCCTCGTTCATCGACGCCCTCCACCGCGTGGCAGCGGGCGGCACGGTCATGGACCCCGAGGTCATCTCACAGCTCATGAGCAGGCGTCGAGTCGATGACCCGGTGCAGTCGCTCACGCCGCGAGAGCGCGAGGTGCTCGGCCTCATGGCCGAAGGCCTCGACAACGCCACGATCGCCGCCCGGCTCTTCGTGACGGAGACCGCGGTGAGCAAGCACATCGGCAACATCTTCGCCAAGCTCGGGCTCGCGACGAGCGACAGCGGGCACCGCCGGGTACTCGCTGTGCTCGCGTACCTCCGCGACTGAACCGGCCTCTGGACACGTCGGCCGGACGAGCGCATGCTGAGACCATGACCGCCTTCCAGACCACACACGCGTTCAGCGGGTTCAGCGTCGACGACATCGACGCGGCTCGCTCCTTCTACCGCGACACGCTCGGCATGGACGTCAACGACAACGCCATGGGCTTCCTCGAGATCGCCCTTCCGCAGGGCGGCTCGATCCTCGTCTACGGCAAGCCCGATCACACGCCGGCGAGCTACACGATCCTGAACTTCCCGGTCGACGACGTCGAGGCCGCCGTCGACGAGCTCAACGCGAAGGGCGTCGTGACGAAGATCTACACCGACCCCGATCTCGGCACCGACGCGAAGGGCATCTCGCACGGCGCCCCGGGCAAGGGACCGGACATCGCCTGGTTCACGGACCCCGCGGGGAACGTGCTCTCGGTGCTCGCCGGCTGACGCGGGGTCAGAGCCGGTCCGCGAGCCACGCGGTCTGCCGGTGCCACTGCACGATCTGCCCGCCCTCGTGGCCGTTGAACTCGTAGACGGCGATCTCGGCATCCGCGGAGCCGCAGTGGTTGAACGCCGCGAACACGCTCGACGGCAGCACGACGGCATCCATCAGGGCGACCGAGAACAGCACCGGCGCAGTGATGCGGCGTGCGAAGTTCACGCCGTCGAAGTACGACAGGGTCTCGAAGATGTCCTCGACCCGTCCTCGGTGCACGCCGAGGTAGCGCCCGATCTCGGTGAACGGCAGCTCGGGGGTGAGCTGCACCGACCGTCGGAAGTGACACAGGAACGGCACGTCCGGCATGGCCGCGGAGACGTCGGGGTGCAGGGCCGCGGCCGCCAGGCTGATGCCGCCGCCCTGGCTGCCGCCGGTCACGCTGATGCGACCGCTGTCGACGGCATCCAGCTGCTTCACGGCATCGATCAGCAGCACCGCATCCGTGAACACGCGACGGTAGAAGTACGTGTCGGGATGCTGGATGCCGCGGGTCATGAAGCCGGGGATCGATCCCTCCGACCCGTGCGGGTCGGGGGTGTCGCCGCCCGATCCCCATCCGCTGCCCTGACCGCGGGTGTCCATCAGGACGTGCACGTAGCCGGCGGCCGCCCACTGCAGCCGCTCGCCGGGGATGCCGCGCCCGCCGTTGTAGCCGATGTACTCGACGACGGTCGGCAGCGGGCCCTCGACCTGCGGGCGGGTGATCCACGCGCGGATCGGCTCGCCGCCGAATCCGCTGAATGTCAGATCCTCGACGATCAGCTGCGTGATCGGGGTGGCGACCGACTCGACCACGGGCGCCGCGGCGAGCGCGCGTGACTCGGCGAGCGTACGCGCCCAGAAGTCGTCGAAGTCCGCGGGTTCGGCCACGTCGGGCCGGAAGGAGCGGAGCTGGTCCAGGGGGAGATCGGTGAGAGCCATCGGCGAAAGGTTAGCGGGGCCCTCCGGAGCCGACCAAAAAGATTTCAGTATTCGGTGTTGCTAAGTACCGGTACTCAGTGTTACTTTGTACCGGTACCCAGCAACACTGAGTACCGACAGAAACGAAAGGAGGACCTGATGGGCAAGCAGATGACCGAGATGCTCAAGGGCACTCTGGAGGGCATCGTTCTGGCCCTCCTCGCCGAGCAGCCGGCGTACGGGTACGAGATCACCACACGGATCCGCGACCACGGGTTCACCGACATCGCCGAGGGCACGATCTACGCACTCCTCGTGCGCATCGAGCAGAAGAGCCTCGTCGACGTCGAGAAGGTCCCGAGCGAGAAGGGCCCGCCGCGCAAGGTCTACAGCCTCAACGCCGCGGGCACGCAGGAACTCGAGGATTTCTGGAACACCTGGAGCTTCCTCAGGAAGCACATCGAACAGCTGAACAAGAACAACACCGAGAACAAGGAGAACTGAGCATGGCCGCGAAGTGGATCGAAGCGATCACCGGATCGCTCGAAGAGAAGAAGCAGTACAAGCAGGCCCAGGCCCGCATCAACGCCCTCCCCGAGCCGTACCGCGAGGTCGCCAAAGCGCAGCAGCGTTACAACATGTACTACGGCGGCGTCACCGACGGCGACACGATCGTGAAGATGTTCCTCGACATCGCGGATCTGTGGGAGCGCGCCGCGATCGACGGCACCCCGGTCAGCGCCATCGTCGGCGATGACCCCGTCGAGTTCGCCGAGAACTACGCGGCCGCATACGGCGGACGGCAGTGGATCGACAAGGAGCGCACGCGCCTCATCAAGGCGTTCGACGACGCGAAGAAGAAGGAGAACGGATCATGAGCACCGCAGCCATCAGCGTCAAGGGCCTGCAGAAGTCCTACAAGGACCTGCATGTGCTGCGCGGCGTCGACTTCGAGGTGCAGAAGGGCAGCATCTTCGCCCTTCTCGGGTCGAACGGCGCGGGCAAGACCACCGTGGTGCGCATCCTCTCCACCCTGCTGAAGGCGGATGCCGGCACGGCCACCGTGCAGGGCGTGGACGTCGCGACCGATCCGGTCGGCGTCCGCGAGAAGATCAGTCTCACCGGGCAGTTCGCCGCGGTCGACGAGATCCTCTCCGGACGCGAGAACCTGGTGCTGGTCGCGAAGCTTCGGCACCTCCCCGACGCCGGGAAGGTCGCCGACGATCTGCTGGCGAAGTTCCGCCTGACGGATGCCGGTGGCCGCAAGGTCGGCACCTACTCGGGCGGCATGCGCCGTCGGCTCGACATCGCGATGAGCCTGGTCGGACACCCCGAGGTCATCTACCTCGACGAGCCGACCACGGGCCTCGACCCCGAAGCCCGCATCGAGGTGTGGGACGTCATCAAGGAGCTCGCGAACACCGGCACCACCGTGCTGCTCACCACGCAGTACCTCGACGAGGCGGAGCAGCTGGCCGACCGCATCGCGATCCTGCACGAGGGACGCATCATCGCCAACGACACCCTCGCCGGGCTGAAGAAGCTGCTCCCGGCCGCCAAGGTCGAGTACGTCGAGAAGCAGCCCACCCTCGAGGAGATCTTCCTCACCCTCATCGGCCCGTCTTCCAAGAAGGAGAACGCAGCATGACCACGCATTTCGCGGCGGACACCGCGACACTCACCGGCCGCTCCATGCGGCACATCTTCCGCAGTCCCGACACGATCATCACCACGGCGGTCACCCCGATCGCCCTGATGCTCCTGTTCGTGTACGTCTTCGGGGGCGCTCTGCAGACGAGCACCGGTGCCGAGAACTATGTGAACTACCTGCTTCCCGGCATCCTGCTCATCGCCATCGCATCCGGCATCGCCTACACGGCGTTCCGACTGTTCACCGACATGCAGAGCGGCATCTTCGAGCGGTTCCACTCCATGCCGATCGCCCGCTCGAGTGTGCTGTGGGCCCACGTGCTCACGTCGCTCACCGCGAACGCGATCACCCTCGCGATCATCTTCGGCGTCGGATTCCTGATGGGCTTCCGCACCGGAGCGAGCGTCGGGGCATGGCTCGCCGTGATCGGCATCCTGATGCTGTTCACGCTGGCCCTCACCTGGCTGGCGATCATCGCCGGCCTGAACGCCAAGACGGTCGACGGCGCGAGCGCCTTCTCGTACCCGCTGATCTTCCTGCCGTTCATCAGCTCGGCCTTCGTGCCGACCGACACGATGCCCGGTCCGGTGCAGTGGTTCGCCGACAACCAGCCGGTCACCTCGATCGTCAACACCATCCAGGCGCTGTTCGCCGAGAAGCCCGTCGGCGACGACATCTGGGTCGCCCTCGCCTGGTGCGTCGGCATCCTCGTGGTCGCCTACGTGTTCGCGATCATCTCCTACCGGAAGAAGGTCAGTTGACCTCTCCGAGCGGGACGGGACGCTCCGTCCGGGGTTCACACTCCGGCCGGGGCGTTTCGCTGCGCTCGGGGTGCTGCGCGCGTTTCGCCAGGGACGAGGATCCCGCGGGCTTGGGCTGACTTTCTCACCCCGCACGGAATGAAGGAGATCTCGCCGTATGAAGGAGCCCCTGGCGAAAGGGGCCCTTCATCGTGCGAGATCTCCTTCAGAGCGGGAGACGGATGCCGCAGCTCAGGTCAGCTGCTGACGACCCAGTCGAACTGGTCGCCGTACTCCTCGAGCCAGGCATCCACGGCTTCGGACTCGCGACCCTCGCCGTACTCGTTCACCACGAGGTCCTCGAGCGAGCCGTACTGCTCATCGTCGAGGACGATCTGCTCGATGAGCTCGGCCGCCTCGGGGAACTCGTCCGCGAAGCCCTTGGTGCCGAGGAAGTGCAGCCCCTCAGCCTCGCCCATCGCGCCCTTGGGGTCTTCGAGATCCTTCACCGGGAAGGCATCGTTGGCCCAGAACGGACGCCATAGCGTCACGGCGATGTCCTGCTTCTTCTCGGTCGCGGACTTCAGCTCGGTGAGCATGGCCGCGGTCGAGGAGGTGACGAGCTCGTACTGGCTGTCGAGGCCATAGGCGGGGAGCATCTTCTGCGTCTGCGCGGTCAGACCGGCACCGGGTTCGATGCCGTAGATCTTCCCGCCGAGATCGGCGCCCGCGAGGTCGTCGATCGTCTCGAGGTCGGAGTACTCCGGCACCGCGATCGTCAGCCGGGCGTTGTCGTAGTACGTGCCGAGGTCATCGATCGAGTCGCCGTACGTCTTCATGTACTCGGCGTGCGTCACCTCGGGCCATGCCGAAGGGAAGACGTCGACGTCGCCCTGCGCGAGCCCGGTGTACAGCGGGCCCGCCTCGGTCAGCGTCTTCAGCTCGACGTCGTAGCCGATCTTCTCGAGCTGGTCCTGCAGCAGGTACGCGGTGCTGAGTCCGTCGGTCCACGACGGGAGGAACCCGAGCGTGATGGTGCCCTTGTCCCCTCCGCCGCCGGCGCTGCCACCGCCGCCGAGCTCGATGGTGCCGCCCGCGCCGTCGCTCGCGCATCCGGAGAGGGCGAGGGCTCCTGCGGCGCCGATGGCCGCGATGGTCATGATCCTGCGATTACGCATTCTGGAGCTCCTTCTCTTCGACGGTCGTCTCGACGATCGGGGCGGATGCCGCGGCTGCGGCGGTCGCCTGGCGCTGCGCGCCGCGACGACGGATGACCGCCAGCAGCGACGCCGGGTTCTGGCCCAGCGTGCCGAGCGCCGCGGTGACGCGGTCGAGGAAGACGGCGATCAGCACGACGCCGAGGCCGGCCTCCACACCCTTGGCGATGTTCACGGTGGAGATGGCTTCGACGACCATCTTCCCGAGGCCGTCTGCTCCCGCCATTCCGGCGATGACCGCCATGGACAGGGCGAGCATGATGACCTGGTTGATGCCGGCGAGGATCGTCGGCATCGCGAGCGGAAGCTGGATGCCGCGCAGGATCTGCCCCGGCTTCGCGCCGAAGGCCTGGCCGGCCTCGACGGTCTCGGAGTCGACCCCGCGGATGCCGAGCTCGGTCAGTCGCACGCCCGGAGGCAGCGCGAAGATGACCGTGGCGACGAGTCCTGGCACGACGCCGATGCTGAAGAACACGATCGCGGGGATCAGGTACACGAACGCGGGCATCGTCTGCATGAAGTCGAGCACGGGCTTGAGCACCGCGCGGACCGTGGCGTTGCGCGCCGACCAGATGCCGAGCGGCACGGCGATCACGACCGCGACGAGCGCGGCGACCAGCACGAGGCCGAGCGTCTGCATCGCGGGGACCCACAGGCCCATCGCGACGATCAGCGTGAACGACACGACCGTGCCGATCGCCAGCTGCCACGAGCGCACCAGCCAGGCGATGAGCGCGGCGATGGCGATCACGACGAAGAAGTAGGGCAGCAGGAGCAGTGAGGTGAGTCCGTCGACGAGGAACGTCACCACGAACGAGACGACGTCGAGCAGGCCGTCGAGGTTGACCTTGACCCAGTCGACACCGGCTTCGACCCAGCTGCCGAGGGGGATGCGGAAACCATCCATCAGCGCACCTCCTCTGTCAGTTCGGTTCCTGAGCCGAACGCATCTTGGGTCCCTGAGCTCGTCGAAGGGCCGGGGTCCGTCCATCCGTCATCGAGCACGGCGTCGATCTCGGCCTGCGGCATCGGCATCAGCGGGAGGATGATCTCCTCCGTGGCGCCCGGTCCGGGGCCGAGGGCGGCGAGCAGGGTCACACGCGGGATGACGCCGACGAGACGCCCCTCGGCATCCGTCACCGCCAGCGGCAGCGGCGACTCGACCGCTGGCACGAACAGGTTCATCAGGACCTCGTCCTCGCGGACGCTCTGCAGCACGGGCTTGAGCACGGAGTCGAGCGTCGTGGCACCGGAGCGCACGAGCTTCACGGCATCCCGGTCGGTCACGACGCCGAGCAGCTGCCGGTCGCGGCCGACGACGTAGGTCGCCGACATGTAGGCGTCGCGCATCTGGCGGAGAGCCGTGCGGGGACCGGCGGTCTCGGGTACGACGGGACGCGGGCGCTCCATGACGTTCGCGGCGGTGAGCACGCGGGCGCGGTCGACATCCTGCACGAACTGCTCGACGTAGTCGTTCGCCGGGTCCATGAGGATGTCCTCCGGCGTGCCGATCTGCACGATGCGGCCGTCGCGCATCACGGCGATGCGGTCGCCGAGGAACATGGCCTCGTTCAGGTCGTGGGTGATGAAGACGATGGTCTTCTGCAGCTTCTCCTGCAGTTCGAGCAGCTGCTCCTGCATCTCGCGACGGATGAGCGGGTCGAGCGCGCTGAACGCCTCGTCCATCAGCAGGATGTCGCTGTCGGCGGCGAGGGCGCGGGCGATGCCGACGCGCTGCTGCATGCCGCCGGAGAGCTCGGACGGCATCTTGTCGCCCAGTCCCTCGAGGCCGACGAGCGAGAGGATCTCCGCGGCCTTGGCGAGGCGCTCCGCCTTGGCGACGCCCTTCAGCTCGAGCGGGTAGGCGACGTTCGCGGCGACCGATCGATGAGGCAGCAGCGCGAAGTGCTGGAACACCATCGAGATGCGGTCGCGGCGTATCTCCCGCAGCTGGCCGTTCGGGATGCCGGTGATCGGATCGCCGTTGACGGTCACGGTGCCGGACGTGGCGTCGTGCAGACCGTTGAGCATGCGGATGATGGTGGACTTGCCCGATCCGGACAGGCCCATGATGACGAAGATCTCACCGCGGTTGACGGTGAAGCTCGCGTCGATGACGGCTGCCGTGCCCGCGTCATCGACGGCGGTGCGGCTCTCACCGGCCTTCAGACGACGGACAGCCTGGCTCGGATTCTTCCCGAACACCTTGAACAGATTGCGCGCTTCAAGAGCGATTTCGGACACGTTTCCCCCGCGGCTCGCCTCGGCGGCTGAGCCTGCTTCGGTTACGCCCGGGTGATCCTCACGAGGCCGTTCGACATGACTGCTGTGGCGGCGCGGGCAGCGGATTTCGGATCCGCCGCAGAGAGCATCGACCGTACGTCCACGCCTCTTCGCAGCACAGCTCATCGAAAGAAGGACGTGGTCGCGGACTGGTCTTCGGGCCGTCAGGCCCACAGACCAACGTAACGAAATGGCTGATCAGGGGCAAATCCGCAATCCCGAACGCGCCCGGGTTTCCCCCGCTGACCGGGGGATTGGTCATATGTTCATCGACGGATGCTGCGCGTCACGGTGAACTTCGACGTGCGGTGCAGCTGCTCGGTCGCTCCGACGATCCGGGTGAGTTCGGCACGGTAGCCGAGCGACGAATTGAAGACCGTGAAGAGCTCGCCACCGGGTCGGAGCAGACGGGCGGCGGCCTCGAACAGACGGGTCGCAGCGCCGGTGTGGACGCTGGTGCCGAGGTGGAAGGGCGGGTTGAGCAGGACGACGTCGGCGCTCGCATCCGCCAGCTCGGATCCGGCATCGTCGTGCGTGACGGTGATCCGGCCGGCCAGCCCGTTCGCCGCAGCCGTCGCCCGAGCGGATGCCGCGGCTGCCGCGGACCGGTCGGTCGCGATCACGCGGGCATCCGGATGGGCAAGCGCCCACGACGCGGCGAGCGCGCCGGTGCCGCAGCCGAGGTCGATCACGGTCCGGGACGCTTCGACAAGCTCAGCGACCCATCCACCGTCTCCCGCCGCTTCGACAGGCTCAGCGACCCAACCACCCCTGGGTCCCTGAGCTTGTCGAAGGGCCTCCGGCGCGACCCCGAGCACCTCGAGCAGAACCCTGGTTCCGATGTCGAGGCGCGAGCCCGCGAACGCCCCGCCGTGGGCGACGAGGGTCAGCCCGTCGTGCTCCGCGGTCACCGGGAATGGCGGCTCGGTCGGCGCGGGAAGGGGCTCGGATGCCACGACGAGCCGCGACTTCCGCTCCGCCCGTTCGGCCTGCACGCGACCGAAGCTCCGCCCGAGCACCTCGTTCTGGCCCAGGGTCATGTGCTTCACGCGGCCTCCTGCCACGAGCACCGCGTCGGGTGCGGCCCAGCGGGCGACGGCATCCGCGATCTCCTCGAGCTCGGCGAGCGACTTCGGCAGCTGCAGCAGCACGAGCCGCGCGCCCGTGAGCAGGTCGCCGTCGAGCTCGTGCGCGACGAAGGGCGTGGGAGAACCCAGACGATCCGGACCCGCGGCGGCGTGTCCGCCCCCGACACCCCGCGGCTCTGCGTCTTCATCCGGGTATCCCGAGACCGACCCGCCGAGACCCTGCTCTGCAGCGTTGCGCGCGAGCGCGCGCCGTCCGGTCGCCAGGTCCTGGTGCACGCGGATGCCGCGCAGCCCGGCATCCGTCAATGCCAGGGTGATCGCGCCGTATTCGTCGCCGATCACGGCGATCTCCTCGCCGGGAAACCCGAGCGCGAGCGCCCGCTCGACCAGCAGCACGTCGGTGGCGTCGTACGCCTGGAGGTTGTCCGCCTCGACGTCGGGCCAGCGGCGCAGGCGACTGTAGGGAAACTCCGGCACCAGCCCACTGTACGCGGGCGCCGTAAGGATTCCGCATGCGTTCTTTCGCAGTATTCACAAAATCGTGAAACGGGCGTAGCGTCCCCGCCATGACCACCGTCATCAGCACGCAGAGTCTCACCAAGCACTACGGCCACGTCCATGCCCTCGACGGGCTCGACCTCTCCGTCGAACACGGTCAGGTGCACGGCTTCCTCGGCCCGAACGGCGCGGGGAAGTCGACCACGATCCGCATCCTCCTCGGCCTCGCACGACGCACGGGAGGCAGCGCGTCCGTCTTCGGCGAAGACCCGTGGAGCAGCGCCGTCGACCTGCATCGTCGCATCGCCTACGTTCCCGGCGACGTCAGCGTGTGGCCCACGCTGTCCGGCGGCGAGGCCGTCGATCTGCTCGCCCGCCTCCGCGGCGCCCGCACGAAGGAGGCCGCCTACCAGCACGAGAAGACGCGGCTCATGGACGCGTTCCAGTTCGACCCGCGAAAGAAGGGCCGCGCGTACTCCAAGGGGAACCGGCAGAAGGTCGCGCTGATCGCGGCCTTCGCGGTGCCCGCCGACCTCTACATCCTCGACGAGCCGACCAGCGGACTGGATCCGCTCATGGCCGTGATCTTCCAGCGCGAGGTCGCCCGCGCCCACGCGAACGGTGCGACCGTGCTGCTGTCGAGCCACATCATGAGCGAGGTCGAGCAGCTCTGCGACCGGGTGTCGATCATTCGCGCGGGTCAGATCGTCGAGAGCGGCACCCTCGCCGAGCTGCGGCACCTCACCCGCAGCGACGTGTCGTTCACGGCATCCGGCATCTCGCTCGACCAGGTCGAGCGCATCCCCGACGTGCACGACGCCGCACAGCACGACGACCGCTTCCGTCTCGCCGTCGACAGCGACCGCACGGCCGCCGTGCTGCCGGCCCTCGCGGCGCTCGGGATCAGCGATCTGCGCGTCGCGCCGCCGTCTCTGGAGGAGCTGTTCCTCCGCCACTACGGCGACGACCTCGCGACGCTCGAAGCCGCCGAGGACGGCCGGCCCGACGATGCCGCGAAGCCGCAGACCCGTCGGGGCCGCCGCGCGAAGGAGCAGGCGTGATGTCGACCTTCACCGTGCTGCTGCGGCAGCGCATCCGGCGCGACTGGCTGCAGCTGACCCTGTGGATCGCCGGTACCGCGGGGATGGCCTTCGCGGGTTACGCGGGCGTCACCCAGTCCTACTCGACGCTCGAGGACCGGCAGAACATCCTGGCCGCGGCGCTCGCGAACCCGGTGATCCTGATGTTCCGCGGCCTGCCGTCCGGCACGTCGGAGGGGGCGTTCCTGGCCTTCGAGATCCTCCCCTGGCTCGCGCTGCTCGCTGCCCTCATGAGCACCTTCCTCGCCGTCCGCCACACCCGCGGCGATGAGGAGGCCGGACGCTCGGAACTCGTCTGGGCGACTCCGGCGGGGAGACGGATGCCGACGATCGTGACCATCGTGCACGGCATCCTCGCCAACCTCGTGCTCGCCGCGCTCACCGCTCTGGCGCTGCTCGCGACCGGCCTGCCGGCAGCGGGATCGGTGCTCTCCGGAACCGCGGCCGGCGCAACCGGCATCGCGTTCCTCGGCATCGGGCTGCTGGCCGCGCAGCTGATGCGCACCGCGCGCGGCGCGAACTCGCTGACCGTGTGGGTGCTCGTGGCGACCTTCCTGATCCGCGGCATCGGGAACGCGGCCGGCACGCCGAACGACGACCTCTCCGGGATGAAGAGCGCATGGTTCGCGTGGCTCTCGCCCTTCGCCTGGGCGGAGCAGACCCGGCCGTACGACGCCGACCTCCTCGGACCGGTGTTCCTGGGACTCGCTCTCGGTCTCGTGCTCGCCACGGCATCCGTCGCTCTGCAATCGTTGCGCGACATCGACGCGAGCTTCGTGGCCGAGCGCCCCGGCCGGGTGTCGGCGCGGCCCGCCCTCGCGTCTCCCCACGCACTGGTCTGGCGGCTCACCTCGGGCGCGATCGTCGGATGGGCGGTGGGCGGAGCGGTCACCGGCATCCTCGCCACCACGCTGAGCGGACTCGTCGACCAGATCTCGGGCGAGAACCCGGCCGTCGCCGACATCCTGAAGAAGATCGGCGGCGCGACCGGTGGCCTCGACGAGGTCGTGATCACGGTGTTCTTCACACTCCTCGGCATCCTCGCCGCGTGCTGCGCCGTGCAGACGGTCGTACGCGCCCGACAGGAAGAGGCGCGCGGCACCGTGGAGGCCGTTCTGGCCTCACCGGTCGGCCGCGTGCGCTGGCTCGCCGACTACGTGATCGTCGGGACGGCCGCGGTGCTGATCGTCGTCGCGGCGGCCGTGCTGGCCGGGTGGGCGGGGATCCGGTCGACGGATGCCGACGACTCGCTCTACCGGATCGTCGCGGTCGCGGGGCTCGGGCAGGCGGTCGCCGCCTCGGTGTTCACCGTGCTCACCGCGCTGGTGCTCGTGCTCGTGCCGCGCGCGACGATCGGGGTGGCCTGGGCTCTCGTGCTCGTCGCGACCATGCTCGGGATGTTCGGCCCTCTGTTCGGCCTTCCGGAGTGGACCGCGAACATCTCCCCGTTCGCGGTGACCCCGGTGGTCGACGGCGACGGCGTCGATGTCCGCGGACTCTGGTGGCTCGTGCTCGCCGTGGGCGCGGGGCTCGCAGCATCCCTCTCGCTCATGCGACGCCGCGAGCTTGCGACGGGCGGCTGAGCGTGCGGATGAGGCGAGCGTGATGGCGGACGACGAGAAGGCGGATGCGGCGGCATCCGCCCCTGTCGCGCACCGCGCGACAGGGGCGGCCGAGCAGGCCGCAGCCATGCTGACCGCCGCGGGGATGCCGCGGATGCCGGCACGCGTGATGATGGCGCTGGTCGCCGCCCCTGACGGCGGATACACGGCTGCCCAGATCGGCGACCGCCTCGGCGTCTCAGCGGCTGCCGTCTCGGGCGCCGTCCGCTACCTGCAGCAGCTCCACTTCATCCAGCGCCGTTCCTGGCCCGGCGATCGCCGCGACCGCTACGAGTTCGTGCACGACACGTTCTCGAGCTCGATGGTCGGGAACATCCCCGTGTACACGCGCCTGGCCGCGTACATCGACGAGATCGCCACCGAACACGACGACGACCCGGGCGCTCAGGATCGGGCGACCGAGCTCGCCGAGTTCTTCCGCTATCTCAGCGAACGGATGCTGCAGATCGTCGAGGACTGGCGCGAGCTGCGTCGCGACGCGACGGGCTGAACGACCCGTTCTGCGATCAGGACCTTGCGGATGACACGCGAACGAAACACAATGGACATCAAATAGATCACTTTGATCTGTTTGATAGGTGCATCGACGCACGAGGAGCATCCGCATGACCCTGACCATCGCCGGACTTCAGCATCACGGCACGCCCGGCGATGTCGATGCCAACCTCGCGGTCATCGCCGCGGTGGCGGGCGAGGCGGCCGCGAAAGGGGTGCGCATCCTCGTCACCCCCGAGATGTTCGTCACGGGCTACAACATCGGCGACCGCCTGGCACCGCTGGCGACACCGGGCCTCGTCGACCGGATCGCCCGCATCGCCCAGGACAGCGGGATCGCCATCGTCGCCGGCCTCCCGGAGGCCCTCGAGGGCGGCGGCATCACGAATTCCCTGGTGATGATCGACCGCGACGGCGCGGAGCTGCTGCGCTACCGCAAGACCCACCTCTTCGGCGCGCTCGACCGCAGCCTGTTCACCCAGGGCGACGCACTCCCCGGCATCGTCGAGATCGACGGCGTGCGGGTGTCGGTGCTCATCTGCTACGACGTCGAGTTCCCCGAGACTGTGCGTCGGGCCGCCCTCGACGGAGCGGATGCCGTCATCGTGCCGACCGCGCAGATGGAGCCCTACGCGCACATCGCCGAGCGGCTCATCCCGGTGCGGGCGTGGGAGAACCAGATGCACGTGATCTACGTCAACCGCGTCGGCGTCGAAGGCGATCTCACCTACGTCGGACGCAGCAGCATCGTCGCTCCCGACGGCGAGGTGCTCGCTTCCCTCGGAGCGACAGACATCGGCCTCATGATCGCCACGATCGATCCCGAAGCGACCCGGCGCGCCCGGCAGGAGAACCCGTACCTCGCCGACCGTCGACCCGAGCTCTACTGAACGCCCTCCCCTCCCGCGTCCGTCACCGGACCCTCTGCGAAAGCGACACCATGACCGTCTCCCCTCTTGTCGAGCCGCGCCAGCGCCTCGACGGCCAGCTCGGCACCGGCGCCATCGTCTTCATGGTCATCGCCGCGGCCGCTCCCCTCACCGTCATCGGCGGCAACGTGCCCATCGCCATCGGCGCGGGCAACGGACCAGGGGCGCCGATCGGCTTCGCGCTCGCCGCCGTCATCCTGCTCGTCTTCTCCGTGGGGTTCGTCACCATGACGCCCTTCGTGAAGGAGGCCGGCGCGTTCTTCTCATATGTGACCGCCGGTCTCGGCTCGCGACTCGGGCTGGGCTCCGCCTTCACCGCTCTGGTCGCCTACACGGCGATCCAGGTCGGGATCTACGGCTACATGGGCTGGGCGGTCGACGATCTCGTCACGTTCTTCGGCGGCCCGAGCCTGCCGTGGTGGCTGTACTCCTTCGCGACGATGGCGATCGTGGCGGTGCTCGGCTACCGCCACATCGACCTGAGCGCCAAGGTGCTCGGGGTGGCGCTCGCGCTCGAGATCCTGGTGGTCGTCGTGCTCGATGTGGTCATCTTCGCGACCGGCGGCGCCGAGGGCATCGCGCTGGAGACCTTCGACCCGTCGTACGTGTTCTCGGGCGGCATCGGGGTCGCCGTGCTCTTCGCCCTCACCGGGTTCATCGGCTTCGAGGCCACGGCCGTCTTCCGTGACGAGGCCCGCAACCCGGAGAAGACGATCCCGCGCGCGACCTACCTCGCCGTCATCATCATCGGCGTGTTCTACGCCATCTCCTGCTGGGCACTCGTGACCGGCGTCGGCGCGAGCAATGCGGTCGCGGTCGCGCAGCAGACGCTCGCCGGCGAGGGCAACCTGCTGCTCGACACCACGACGCAGTACCTCGGGCCGATCCTGCGCGACGTCGTGCAGGTGCTGCTCATCACGAGCCTCTTCGCATGCGTGCTGTCGTTCCACAACGTGATCGCCCGCTACCAGTTCACCCTCGCGCAGAAGGCCGTTCTCCCCGCGCGACTCGGCCGCCGCCACGCCTCGCACCACTCGCCGGCGTTCTCGTCGGTCGTGCAGACGATCACCGCTGCGATCCTGCTGGCGGTCCTCGCACTCCTCGGGCTCGACCCGCTGGTCGGCGTGTTCGGCTCGATGGCCGGCGTCGCAACCGTCGGCATGGTGCTGCTCATGCTGACGACGTCGATCGCCGTTCTGGTGTTCTTCGTCCGCCGTCCGGAGCTCGCCGCCGGACGCTCCCTGGGCGCGAGGGTCTTCCCGATCCTCTCGGTCGTCGGACTCGCCTTCGCGCTCTGGCTGGTGCTGTCGAACTTCACGCTCGTGACCGGCGGGAGCGTCGCAGTGAGCGTCGCACTCGCACTCATTCCCGTCGCGGCCATGGTCATCGGTATCGTGTTGGGCAGGCGCTTCCGACTCGACACCCAGCCGGTCGAGGAGACCACGGCGGACTGAGACGCGCCGACCGACACGAGACGGGGGAGTGCGATGGACCTGGCCTCCCCCGCCCTCGGATCGATCCGCCGCACGACCGCTGTCGACACGGTTCGAGCGCGGATCTCGCTCGCCGTCGAGCTCGGCATGCTCATCCCCGGGCAGCGCCTGCCCGGACCGGAAGACACGGCCCGGGCGTTCGAGGTCAGCGAGATGACCGTGCGGCGGGCCTATCGACTGCTCAGCGACGAGGGCGTCGTGGTGCGGCGCCCGGGTCACGCCGGCGGCACGTTCATCGCAGACGCGCCCACGGTCGGCACCGTGGTCGAGATCGACGCGTACCGAGCAGATGCCGCGCACGTTCACGCGCTCATCGATCAGCGCGCCACGATCGAGGCGGGACTCGCCGCCCTCGTGAGCACGCATCCGGATGAGGACTCGCTGGCGCGCATGGACGCCCTGGTCGACGACATGCGGAGCGCGGCGGACTGGACCGGCTTCCGCACCGCGGACAGCGCCTTCCACGCCGCCCTCGCCGAAGCATCCGGGGTCAGCGGCGCAGCCGAGCTGCACCACCGGGTGTCGCACGAGCTCTACGCGTACTTCATCCCGTACCGGATCGACTACCTCCGCGCCTCGAACGATGAGCACGCCCGCTTGGTCGCAGCCCTTCGGGCGCAGGATGCCGCCACCGCGAGCCGTCTCGCCTTCGACCACGTCGCAGAGCTGCACGCCTCGATGTACGTCGGCCTCCCCCGCACCTGACGGCCTCCGGCATCCCCTCGCCCCGCGTCATCCGTCCCTCGCCCCGCGGCATCCGTCCCTCGCCCCCGGCATCCGTCGGCCGTGCACGGCTTCGGAGTCCGGACGCGACACGCCGACCGCCCGGTCGCCGTCTCGGCGCGCCGCGGGGAATCTCCGAAGTCGTGCAGTCGCCTGCTCCGAAGTCGTGCAGTCGCCGACTCCGAAGTCGTGCCCGGCCGACGACATGATGCGCGCCGCGGAAGGGGTTGACACTCCCTCGGGTTCTATGGTTAGTTAGTCATGTAAGTAACCCACCAACCACCTCGGAGGACCCGTGATCGAAGAAGGCAAGCCGCTCTTCCTCCAGATCGCCGAACAGATCGAGGACTCGATCGTCGACGGTTCCCTCGCCGAGGAAGCCCAGGCACCGTCGACGAACGAGCTCGCCTCGTTCTACCGGATCAACCCCGCCACCGCAGCGAAGGGAGTCGCCATGCTCACCGACAAGGGAGTGCTGTACAAGCGCCGAGGCATCGGCATGTTCGTCGCAGAGGGCGCCAGGGACCTGCTCCTCGGTGAGCGCCGCTCAGCATTCGCCGACCGCTACATCGAGCCGCTCCTCGCCGAGGCCCGCACGCTCGGCCTCAGCCCTGACGACCTCGCGACGCTGCTCCGACAGCGCGCCGCACAGACCACCGAAGAAACCCCGGCCACCATCGCAGAAGGGAAGACCCCCGCATGACCGCCGTCATCGAGGTGCAGAACCTCACCAAGCGCTACAAGGAGAAGCGAGCGCTCGACAACGTCTCGCTCACCATCGAGGGAAACGCCATCTACGGCCTCCTCGGCCGCAACGGCGCCGGCAAGACCACGCTCATGTCGATCCTCACCGCCCAGAACTTCGAGTCCTCCGGCTCCATCAAGGTGTTCGGCGAGCACCCGTACGAGAATGCGCGCGTCCTCGGCCGGATCTGCTTCGTCCGCGAGAGCCAGAAGTACCCGGACGACGCCTATCCGAAGCATGCGTTCAAGGCAGCCAGCCTGTTCTTCCCGAACTGGGACCAGGCGCTCGCCGACGAGCTCGTCGCGGAGTTCCAGCTGCCGATGAAGCAGACGATCAAGAAGCTGTCCCGTGGCCAGCTCTCGGCGGTCGGCGTGATCATCGGCCTGGCGTCCCGCGCGGAGATCACCTTCTTCGACGAGCCCTACCTCGGGCTCGACGCGGTCGCCCGCCAGATCTTCTACGACCGGCTCGTCGAGGACTACGCCGAGCACCCGCGCACCGTCATCCTGTCGTCGCACCTGATCGACGAGGTCTCCAACCTCATCGAGAAGGTCATCGTGATCGACAACGGCCAGATCCTCCTGAACGAGGACACGGATGCCGTCCGCGAGCGCGCCGTCACGATCGTGGGCGACGCCGCCAAGGTCGACGCCTGGGTGGCCGGCCGGGAGGTGCTGCACCGCGAGGCGCTCGGCCGCGTGGCATCCGTCACGGTGCTCGGTCGACTCTCCGCCGAGGAACGCGCCGAGGTCACGGCATCCGGTTTGGATCTCGCACCGGTATCCCTGCAGCAGCTCGTCGTGCGGCTCACCCAGAAGGCCGAGGCGCACGCTGCCACGGAAGCCACGACCACGAAAGAGGAGGTCCGCTGATGCGACGCACCGTCAACGTCATCCGCCTGCAGCTGATCAACAAGGGCACCTTCCTCTGGTACCCGCTGATGATCCTCGGAGCGGCGACCCTGATCTCGATCCTCATCTACGCGATGATCCCGGTCGACACGCCGAAGTACGGCGGCGGCGGCCAGGCTCCGCTCTGGTACTTCTTCGCCATCGGGATGTCGGCGATGACCCTGACCTTCCCGTTCTCGCAGGCGATGAGCATCACCCGTCGGGAGTTCTTCTTCGGCACGATGCTCACCGCGATCCTCGGCAGCGCCCTCATGGGTGCGCTGTTCCTCATCGGCGGCGGCATCGAGGTCGCCACGAACGGGTACGGGGTCAACGGCTACCTGTTCTATCTGCCGTGGCTGTGGGATGCCGGACCGGGCGGCGCCTTCGTGGTCTTCTTCACCCTCGCGCTCTTCTTCTTCGTGCTCGGCTTCACCGGAGCGACGATCTACAAGAGCTGGGGGCAGCTCGTGCTCATCATCGTGAGCGTCGCGCTCTCCCTGGTGCTGATCGGACTGGTGTTCCTGGTGACGCGACTGGACCTGTGGAACAACGTCGGCGCGGGGATCATGGACCTCGGCGCGCTCGGTCTCGCGCTCTGGGGGCTCCTCCTCACCGCGGTGCTGACCGGTGTCTCGTTCCTCGCGTTCCGGAGGACGATCCCCTGATCCGTCACCGATCCTTCGACGCCGGTCGCCCTCGGGGCGGCCGGCGTCGTCGTGTGAGCGGGCGCGCGCTACCCGCCACCGGCTTCCGACGCAACCGGGTGCCCGCGTCGGATGCCGACGACTAGCGTCACTGCACGTGAAGACATCCTCCCTGCGCACGCGCCGATCCGGCATCGCGCTCTCCCTGCGCGAGGCCGTCCTCCCCGCCCGCCTGCTGTTCGTCGCGAAGACGACGCTCGCCGCGGGGCTCGCCTGGACGATCGCCCCGCACATGCCCGGGGTCACCGATGAGTATCCGTACTACGCACCGCTCGGCGCCCTGGTGAGCATGTATCCGACGCTGATGGGCTCGGTGCGGTCGAGCCTCCAGACGCTGTTCGGGCTGGCTACCGGCATCGGGCTGGCCACGCTGGTCGTGCTGACGATCGGCCCCACCTGGTGGACGGTCCCGCTGATCATCGGCGTCGGCGTGCTGCTCTCCGGCACCGGCTGGTTCGGCGTCGGTCGCGAATACGTCCCGATGGCGGCCCTGTTCGTGCTCGCCGTCGGCGGACAGGATGCGGAGGACTTCTCGCTCGGCTACCTGACGCAGATGGCGGTCGGAGTGGTGATCGGCCTGCTCATCAACGTCGTGATCGCGCCCGCACCGCTCACCGGCGAGGCCGAAGCGCGCGTCCGCGCCTTCCGCGAGCAGCTGGCACAGCACCTGCACGACATCGGCTCCGCCGTGTCGGAGTCCTGGCCTCCCGAACATGAGCAGTGGGCCGACGACGCGGCGTCCCTCGCCGACACCACCGCCATCCTGCGTGCCGCGCTCGCGGAGGCGGACGAGAGCCGCCTCGGCAATCCGCGAGCCCGCGGCCCGCGCGGCGAGACGCAGCACATCCACGACGAGCTGGCTGCCCTGGATCGGATCGCCCACCTCATCCGCGACATCTCGGATGCCACCGCCGACACGATCTGGGATCGGCCGGCCGCGATGCCCCTCGATCCCGTCCTCCCCGAACCCCTGTCTGCGGCGTGCCATGCGGTCGCGGATGTGATCGCACGGGGAGAGCCGTCCTCCAGCGAGAGTCATCGGGAGCGCAGCGAGGCGGCCCGGGCCATCCGGCTCCTGCTCGAGCAGGTCGACGACCGTACGTTGGATGTGCGCCGCACCATGGGCCCTGGCGTGCTGACGGCGATGCACCTGCGCCGCATCCTGATCCTCAGCGCCGGTCCCGCGAAGACCGACGACGAGTAGCGCCGAGCCTGCAGTGCGGTCTCAGATGCTCAGCACGATCTTGCCGAGGTGATGTCCCGCCAGCATCCGATGCGCCTCCCTCACCTGATCGAGGTCGAAGCGGTGCGCGAGGTGCAGTCGAAGAGCGCCTGATTCGACGGCCTCGCTCACTCGCCGCAGGGCAGCCTGCCTCCGATCGCCGTCGTAGTACTGCACCCGAGCATCGTCGACGGAGGGATCGAGGCGCACGCCGTGCGGCACCGCCACCCTGCCCGACGGCTTCACGCCGCGCAATGCGGCGAGCGCACCCGCGCCGCCGGCGGTGATCAGAGCAGCGTCGGCGCCGTCCGGTGCGAAGTTCCGGACGGCCGCTTCGATGTCGTCGACGCGTCCGTCGAACGCGAGGTCGGCACCCAGTTCGCGACTCAGCTCGATGCCGTCGTGCCCCGACGCGACCGCGATCGTCCGCGCGCCTCGGAGTCGCGCGAACTGGAGGGCGAGGTGGCCGATGCCGCCGCTGGCGCCGAACACGATCACGGTCGACCCCTCGGCGGGGTTCAGGAGATCCACGCCGCTCTGCGCGGTGACTGCGTCCCATGCGAGGGCGCCCGCCTCTTCGATGGGCAGGCCGGCGGGGACGGAAGACACATGGGCTTCCGGCACCACCGCGAACCGGGCGTAGAAGCCGCCTCGAGGCACGGGCGTCGAAGCCGCGTAGACCCGATCGCCGGGCACGAAGTCCTGCACCGCGTCCCCGACCTGCGCCACGACCCCCGCGCCGTCCCACCCGAGGACGTACGGGAAGGCGGATGCGACACCGAACACGCCGTCGTAGCCGCCCTCGCGCTCCGTCGCGTCCCAAGAGCCCACGCCAGCGGCCTGGACTTCGATGAGGACGTCGTGATCTCCGACCTGCGGCACGGCGATGCTGCGCAGGTGCAGTTCCTCGATTCCACCGAAGCGGTCCAACACGACCGCCTGCATCTGCTCCGCCTTCGTCATGACGACCCCAATCCTTGAGTTGCTCAATTAAATCCACAATTCCTTGAGACAGTCAAGGACTCTCTTCGGTACACTCGGGTCATGGCTCTTCCGAGCGGCCCGACAGCCCCCTCCTCCACCGCTGAGGCGGTGCTCTTCGAGCTGGTCGACGATTACGACCGCGCCTACGAGTCCGCTGCGGAACAGCTCTCGCTCACCGCCGCACAGGCCTGCGTGCTCGGCCGGTTGCACGAGCGCCGAGGGATGGGCTCGCTGGCCGAGGAACTCGGATGCGATGCCTCCAACATCACGCAGCTCGTGTCCCGACTCGAGGCAGTCGGGCTCGTGACTCGGGAGCCAGATCCGTCCGACCGCCGAGCTCGTCTCGTCAAGCGCACGAGACGCGGTCACGCGGTCAACAGGCGGTTCGAGGAGGCGTTCGCCTTCGGGCGCACCGCCGTGAGCCGCTTGACGGATGCGGAGCAGCAGCAGCTCACCTTCCTCCTGAAGAAGGCCCTCGGGTGAGCGGGTCGCCGCACCGGCTGCCACCAGGGCAGCGTGCCGTCGTCGGATTTCCCCGGTTCGGCATCGACCTGCACGCGCCCCCACCGGTGACGGCATCCGAGATCTCCATCGTCGTCGGCGGCGACGTGGCCGAGGCGCTCGTCATCTCCGACGCTCTCCTGGGATCCTTGCCCCGCACGGCGGTCGACGCCGACCTCCACTGCGTCGCCGGCTGGTCGGCGACGGACCTGAGGTGGGAGGGGTGGCGCTTCGACGACGTACTGAACCGGCTCATCCTGCCTCAGACGCCCGAGGGCGAACGCATCGCCTTCCTCGTGTTCATCGGAGCGGACGGATACCGCTCGATCGTGACCCGGGAGGATGCTGTCCGCGCGAACGTGCTCCTCGCCGACCGGCTCGACGGCGAACCGCTCACGCCGGAGCACGGCGCGCCGATCCGACTGGTGAGCCCCGACCAGTACGGCTACATCAACACGAAGCACCTGACGCGCATCGAGCTGCATGTCGAGCAACCCGAGCCGATCTTCCATCCGCGGCGCAGCGTGCAACGCGCGCTCCGGGCAGTGCATCCGCACGACCGGGCTCGCGTCTGGCAGGAGGAGCGGCACCGGTATCTCCCCTCGTGGCTCACGCGGCCGCTGTACCGGCTCGTCGTGCGGCTGCCTGCTCCGCGAGCCGATCACTAGGGGGCGACGATCATGGCGATCGCGGACGGGAAGCGACCTGAGGAGGGGCTGCGGAAGTCCGGACTCAGATCGTGTCGTCGGCTGCGATCAGATCGATCTGCCAGAACCGGCCGTCCGGGTCGTTCACGTCGTGCGCCTCGTCCGCGGCGGAGAGCACCTCGTTGATCTTCACGATGACCGCGTCGAACTCGGCCTCGGTGAGCCGGATCGTGCGCTGCGTGAAGGCCGCGTGCACCTCGGCGGTGCGTCCGGTCACGTACTCCGGCGTCCAGGCGAGCACTCGCCGCACGAGCTCCTGGTGATCTTCGGCGAGACCGGCCACCACCGATGTCGTGAGCGCCTCGTCGACGACGGGACTCTCGGGACCACCGACGTTGAGCGCACCCTTCCGCGCGGTCCAGACCCGGTCGCGCCGGTCGCGCGCCTTCTCCGGTGCTTCCTCGATGAGTCCGGCGTCGGCGAGGGTGCGCAGGTGGAAGCTGGCGCCGTTCGCAGGAACGTCGAGCTCGGCGGCGATATCCGCTGCGCGGAGGAACTCATGCCGCGCCAGAAGGCGGAGGATCTGGCGGCGCAATGGGTGCGAGTAGGCCTTCAGCATCGCGGACGTCATCCAGACGGGATCTTCGTCCCGCTTGCCCTCCGTACCCCGCGTCATTCTCGAATCATACCTGCAACGAAACTTGCGCAATGAGACTTGCGCAACTGTTGTTGCGCATCTAATCTCGATCACATGAGCGTCGCGACCCAGCCCCACCGCCTCTGGCGCAACCGTCGCTATCTCACGTGGCTGGTGAGCGACACGAGCAAGGGTCTCGCCGCCTCCCTCTTCGGCTTCGCGATCCCGCTCCTCGCGCTCATCGTGACGAACGACCCCGCGCAGGCCGGCATCATCGGCGGGGCCGGCATGGTCGCCCGGCTGCTCATGACCCTCGCCGGCGGCATCCTCGCCGACCGTCACCGCCGCATCGCGCTCATGCTCCTCGGCTCGCTGATCGGCATCGTGCTCGCCGGCGGGTTCACGCTGCTGGCGCTCGGCGATGCCCTCACCTTCAGCTCCCTGCTGGTCATCGACATCCTCCTCGCCGCGCGCAGCGGACTTTTCGACGTCGCCGGCGAGAGTGCGATCAAGGAGATCGTGCCGGATGAGGCGATGGGACGCGCGCAGGCCGCGAACCAGGGGCGCGACGCCGCGCTGCAGCTCGCCGGCGGGCCGATCGGCGGACTCCTGCTCGCGGTCGGCGGCTGGCTGGTCGGCGTCGCGATGACCGCCTGCCACCTGGTGGCGGCCGTGACGGCGTGGATGCTCGGCCGGGAAGCGCGCCGGGCCGGGATCGTGGATGCCGGAGCCGAGAGCGATCGTGAGCCGGGCGCCCCGGAGGAGAAGACCGCGCCCAACGCCTGGGCCGAGCTGCGCGAGGGCTTCGGGTGGCTGATGTCCCGCCCCGATCTCGGAGGCGTGCTGCTCATCATCACGATCATCAACCTCGGCTTCAACGCGGCGGTCACGACGGTCATCTACTCCCTGCAGCAGGAGGGATACCCGGAGGTCCTGATCGGCGGGATGACCGCGGCGGTCGGCGCGGTCATGCTCGTCGGCGCGATCGTCGCCCCTCTGCTCGTGCCGCGCTTCCGGGCCGGCATCCTGGCGATCGTCGGTCTCTCGACCGCCGCTGCGGGCGCCGTCGCCCTCTCGATGGTCACCGAACCCTGGGCGATCGTCGCGGTGCTGGGAGCGGCGGTGCTGATGCTCCCAGCCCTGAACGCCGGGATGATGGGCTACTTCATGGTCGCGACTCCGACCGAGCTTCTCGGCCGGGCGAACAGCGCCGCCGGCGTGCTCGGCATGGGTGCCTTGCCGCTCGCGCCGCTCATCGCCGGGTTCGGTCTCACCTCGGTCGGGCGTGAGTGGACGCTGCTCATCTGCGCCGGGCTCTGCCTGATCGCTGTCACCCTCGCCCTCGGCAACCGCGCGCTCCGCGCACTGCCCGTCGAGGCGCAGTGGGCCGCGCACGCGAAGCAGTACGAATCGGCCTGATCGGCGTCAGATGGCGCCGGTGAGCGCCGCGATCCCGAGGAGCACCGAGACCAGCGCGAGCACGAGGGCGATCGAGATGAGCACGACATGCACGGTGAGGAACGTCGTCGCCTTGCCGTTCTCGTCGCGCGCACGCGGATCCCTCGCGACCCGCTTGTAGAACTGCGGCCACACGATCGCGTTGAAGGCGGCGTTGAGGAAGAGCACGATGGCGAGGGGGATCACTCCTCCACCGTAGCGACTGCGGGAATTCTTGGACGCGGACATGTATCAGGATGCTCTTGCCGTGCTCCTGGTAGGTGTGATCACAATGGGCTTCATGATCGACGGTGCACCCGGCGCCGCTCTCGATCCTGCTTCGGGCGGTGGCCCTGCGCGCTGGCAGCGAGCCGCGGACCTGTTCGACGCATGGCGCGAGGGCGACGGTCACGCGATGGACGAGCTCGTGCGTCTGATGACGCCCGTGCTCTGGCACGTCGTGCGCGCCTACGGCCTCGAGCGCACCCTCGCCGAAGACGCCGTGCAGACGACGTGGCTGCAGCTCGTGCGCGGGCACGGCTCGATCGCGGACCCGCGGGCCGTGTCCGCCTGGCTCACCACCACCGCGCGACGCGAAGCCTGGAAGGTGGGCAAGGCGAACGGCCGCGTGGACACGACGGATGCCGATGACCTCGACGCGCTGCTCCCCGAGCAGGTCTCCGCCGAGGAGCACGCGACCATCGGCGACGAGAACCGCCGGCTCTGGTCGGCGGTGCGACGACTCGCCGAACGCTGCCAGCGCCTGCTGCGCGTGATCGCGTTCGAGGATCGGCCCGACTACGCACGGATCGCCGCTGACCTCGGAATGCCGGTCGGCAGCATCGGACCCACCCGCAACCGCTGCCTCGCCAAGCTGCGCGCCCTGCTGGACGCGCCGCCCGCGCCGAAGACGGGAGGACTCTCATGAGCGACCACGAGGACGCCGAGGTCTTCGCCCGACTGCGCACGCTCTGGCGCGAGGTCGACCCGGTGCCCGCCGACCTGATCGACCGCATGGTGGCGGCGGTCGCCGCCGACGGCCTCACGCGCGAGTACGCCCTGCTCACCCTGGTCGAGGGAGAGCTCGGCGCGGTGCGCGGCGAGGCGGATGCCCTCACGCTGCAGTTCAGCGACGGCACCACCAGCATCCTGCTGCACGTCACGACGACGGCCACCGGCCGACGGAGGGTCGACGGGTGGGTCGACACGGCCACGGCCGAGATCGTGCTGACCCAGGGGGAGAGATCGGCGACGACGTCTCCGGCCGAGACCGGGCGCTTCGTCTTCGACGAGGTGCCGCCCGGCCTCACCCGCGTGCGACTGACGACGGGCGACGGCGACGCGACGCGCACGCTGTCGACCCCGCAGTTCGAGCTGTGACGCCGGGCGCTGCCCGTCGATGACACCGCGGGGAGACCCGCACGGAGAGGATGATCCATGGAGCAGCCCAAGGGATGGAGCTGGCAGGACCGCGCGGAGGGTTCGATCCGCCGTGGCACGGCTCTGGATCCGAGTCTCGAGCCGGTCGACGGCATCCGCGCCTTCCCGACCGCGTACCTGCCGCAACGGCTGCTGATCACCCGGACCGACGATGATCAGGAGGAGTACGACCAGGAGGTGCGCACTCTCCGCGATGCCGCCGACACCTTCGGCTGGCAGCTCGTGATCGAGGGCGAGTCCCGGCGAGCACGCGCGCTCGCCGCCGGCGTGCCCGGATTCCTGCGCGCGTACCTGACGACGCCCGATGAGCCCGCCCGCGGCGAATCACCGGTCGCCCCTGATGCCTGGCGGGTGCTGCAGCGGGCGCGGCGCATGTCGCGCTCGACGATGCCGCGCACGAGCCTCGAGCACGTGCTGTCGATCGATCCGGTCGGACTCAATCCGTTCACCCGCACGAACCCGTTCACCCGGACGAACCCCTTCACCCGCACCAACCCGATCCGCGGGGCCGGAGCGGGCGGCAGCGATGACTACCTCGAGCCCGGTCGCGGCGCCAGGCAGCCGGTCAGTTGGCTGGGCCCTGCGCCGCAGCGCGGACCCGACCCGAAGCGCGGGCGGCGACCTGTCGTCGCGGTGCTCGACACCGGCTGCGGCGAGCACGCCTGGCTGCCCGCCGACATCGTCACCCGTCACGTCGAGCTCGACGGCGTACCGGTGGGGCTCACTGACGAGGCCGATCCCGAGCGGTATCCCGATCTGTACGGTCAGCTCGACGGCGAGATCGATGCGGTCGCCGGGCACGGCACCTTCATCGCCGGTATCGTGCGGCAGGCGGCGCCGGATGCCGACATCCTCTCGGTTCGCGTCGCCGGCGCACTCGGCGTGATCGACGAGAGTGCGCTGCTGGAGACGGTCGCCCAGGTCGTCGAGCTGCTGCGCCGGCATCGCGAGGATCCGCGCACCGGCTTCCCGATCGACGTGCTGAACCTCTCGCTCGGCTACTACCACGAGACACCGACCGACGGACTGTTCAGCATGACGCTGTTCGCGCTGCTGGCGAAGGCGCGCGAGCTCGGCTGCGTGGTCGTGTGCTCGGCCGGCAACGACGCGATCGATCGTCCGTCGTTCCCTGCCTCGCTCTGGCCGTGGCCGGGATCGGACAACGGCATCCGTCCTGACTCCGCCGCACCGCACGTGTCGGTCGGCGCGCTCAACCCGTCCGCGCAGTCGGTCGCGCTCTTCTCCAACGTCGGCCCGTGGGTGCAGACCTATGCGCCGGGGGCGGCCGTGGTGAGCACGTCGCCCGCCTTCATCGGTGGCGAGCAGGCGACATCGCGGGCGGACTTCGACGGCCTCCGCCGCGAGACCCTGGATCCGGACGACTACCGCGGCGGGTTCGCGGTGTGGAGCGGCACCTCGTTCGCGGCGCCTTACGTCGCCGGGCGCATCGCGGCCGAGCTCGGCACCGTGCCTGTCGAAGGGGTGAAGACGGATGCCGCCGCTGCAGCCGTGGCCGCCGTGCGGAAGAACCTGCCCGCCCCGAAGGATCGGGGCTGACGCCGCGGCATCCGTTCTTCTCGGGGTCGGCCGCCGGCTCGAATTCACCCGTCGGCCGAGATGACAGTCGCAGGTCGAAACGGGCCGAATGGACCTGCATCCGTAGTCTCGACCTGCATTCGGACAGCGCGCACCGAGGAGAAGACCGACGGATGCCGGGTGTCGCACTCTTCCGCGGAACCTCGGCGCACGGCATCCTGGACGGATGCCCCTGTCTGCGAGCGAGCTGCATCGGCGTGGCGTCGAAGCGGCGAACGCGCGGCGGTTCACGCAGGCGCGGCGCGCACTCGACGCGGCATCCGCTCGCACCGACGACGCCGATCTGCGCGCCCGCATCGACGGGACCATCGCGTATGTGCTCGGTCAGACGGGTGAGCCGGCCGCGGCCGAGCAGCTGTGTCGCGCGGCGCTCGCCCGCCCCGGCCTGACCGCCGAGACGGTCACGGTGCTCAGCGGCCAGCTCGGCACCCTGCTCTCGCACGCGGGCCGGCTGGACGAGGCCGAGACGATGCTCACGCAGGCGATCGACGCACTGACGACCGTCGGCGCCGAGACGATCGAGCTCGCCAACTGCCTGATGAACCGCTCGGTCGTGCGGATGCAGCGGCACGAACTCGACGCCTGCACCGCCGACCTCCAGCGCGCGGTCGCCGTGTATGAGGCCGCCGATGCGGCGGAGCCCCTCGCCGAAGCGCAGCACAACCTCGGTTATGCGGCGCTGCTGCGCGGAGACCTGGTCACCGCGCTCACCCTCATGACGCGCTCCCGTCCCACCTTGGCCGCGACCAGCGACCTCGCCGCCGCGATCAGCGACCTCGACCGCGCCGAGGTGCTCCGCGATGCCGGGCTCACGACCGAGGCGGAGACGCTGCTCGAACAGGTCGCTCGCGAGTTCGGGGCGCAGCGCATGCGCCAGGCCCGCGGCGAGGCGGAGCTCCATCGTGCGCGATCGCTGCTGCGCCATGACCCGGCCGCGGCCGAACTCGCTGCACGCACGGCGGTCCGGCGCTTCGCTTCCCTCGACAATCACGGCTGGGCTGCGCGTGCAGATGCCGTGCGGCTGGAGGCGCAGCAGCGGTCGCGACCCCGGAATCCCCCCGACGCCGCGGAGTTCGTCCGCGTCGCGAAGGCGCTCGACCGCAGCGGCTTCCGCAGCGAGGCCGCCGGCCTCCGTCTCAGCGCGCGACGCGACGGGACGGGACGGATGCCGCGGCTCGACCCCGCCGCACCCACGCCCCTGAAGCTGCGGGCCCACGAGGTTCGCGCGGCGCGCGCATCCGCCGCCGGACGCGATCGGGATGCGCTCCGCGCCGCGGCCGAGGGCCTCGACCTGCTCACGGCCTGGCAGCGGTCGTTCGGCGCTCTCGACCTGCAGGCCTCGGTCGCGATGCACGGCAGTGACCTGATGTTCGCGGGGCTGTCCGCGGCCGCGCGCCTCGGCGACCCCGAGGTGCTGTTCGAGTGGTCGGAGCGCGCACGACACCTCAGCCAGCAGGTCGCGCCCGTACGGCCCCCACACGATGACGACCTCGCGGGGGATCTCGCGGAGCTGCGGATGCTGCGCGCCGAACTCGCGGGACAGGACTGGACGTCCGACGCCAGGGTCCGGAGCCTGCGCGACCGCGTGCGCGAACGGCAGTGGGCGACGACGGGGTCAGGCGGCACCCGCGACCGGCTCGGACTGGCCGAGGCGAGGGCCGCGCTCTCCCCCGACACGGCCGTGCTCTCCTACGTGTTCACCGGCACCGGCCTGCTCGCCGTCGTGGTGACGGCATCCGGGGCGACGGTCGTCGGGCTCGCCTGGAAGCGCCTGCGGGCCGCGCTCGACGGGCTGCGCGCCGACCTCGACATGGCGGCGCTCACGCGCGGCGGGGTGATGGGTGCCGTGACCGGGCGGGCGCTCGCGGCACGGCTGCAGCTGCTCGACGCCGAGCTCCTTGCTCCGGTGCGTGGTGCCGCCCCGCACGCCGAACGGCTCGTGATCACGGTGCCCGGTGCGCTCGGCGGGGTGCCGTGGGCGATGCTGCCCGGCATGGCCGGAACCCCTTTCACGCTGGCGACGTCGGTGTCACGGTGGCTCGCCGTGCACAGCGCAGCAAGAACTCGTGCTGCAGCGCGGAAATCCGCCCTCGCGGGGAGAGGCGGCGCCGATCTTGCTGAATCGTGGACGGTCGGCCACGGTGCCGGATCTTCGCGGGTCGCCTTCGCCGCGGGTCCGCGGGTGCCTCGTGCGGGGGAAGAGGTCCGGCGGGCGGCGGACGCCTGGCCTGCTGACGAGACGCGGATCCTCGAGGGACCGGGCGCCACGGTCGCCGCGGTGACCGCTCTCGCCGCCGACGTCGAGGTGCTCCATATCGCCGCCCACGGGCGTCACGCGGTCGACAACCCGCTGTTCTCCGGTTTCGAGCTGGCCGACGGCACCCTGTTCGGCTACGACGTCGACCTGATCCCCCGCGTGCCCGCGACGGTCATCCTCTCGGCCTGCGAGCTCGGCCGTTCCTCGATCCGGTGGGGTGAGGAGGCGCTCGGGATGACGCGGGTGTGGCTGCACGCTGGAGCGGACTGCGTGATCGCCGCCCCGGTGGCCGTGCCCGACGCCGACGCGTGCGAGTTGCTCAGCGCCGTGCACCAGGGGCTGGCGCAGGGCGTCCCACCGGCGGTCGCCCTGGCCGCGGCATCCGCTTCGACCGGCGTGCGGGCCCCGTTCCAGTGCCACGGGAACGGATTCTGACCTTTTTCGAGCGTGACGACGCGACTCAGATCGACGTTCCCACCGCCCGAGCGAGGCGGGCGATCTGCTCCTCATTGCGCTGGTAATGCGACCACTGCCCCACTCGGGTGCATGTCACGAGGTCCGCGCGCTGCAGCGTCGCCATGAATTGTGAAGCGGTCGACTGAGACACGTTCGCTCTGGCCTGGATGTGCTTGAGGCACACACCGACGTCCTCCGCGGGCTGATCCTGCGGAGGGAACGAGGTGGGTTCCTTCAGCCAGCCGAGGATGGCCAGACGCGTCGGATGGGCGAGCGCCTTGAAGACCGTGACCAGCTCATCCCCCGCATGCTCATCGACCATGCGTCGATCATATCGCAGTATCGCGATTTACCGATTATGTGATAGTTCTTAGATCGTAAAAACGCGATTTACCGATGGGAGCGACATGGACAGGACCGCGTTGGTGGTGGGAGCGCGGGGAGTGATCGGCGGGAACCTGATCGCGCACCTCGAGAAGGAGGGCGGATGGAAGGTCATCGGGCTCTCGCGTCGCGGCGGACCCGATGTCGGCGCGGTCCGCCATATCGCCGTCGACCTGCTCGATCGCGACGACACCACTGCTCGGCTGTCCGGTCTGACCGATGTCACGCACGTGTTCTACGCCGCCTACCAGGATCGACCGAGCTGGACAGAACTGGTGGCGCCCAACCTGGCCATGCTCGTCAACGTCGTGGACGCGATCGAACCGGTCGCACCGCGGCTGGAGCACATCAGTCTCATGCAGGGATACAAGGTATACGGCGCGCACCTGGGTCCGTTCGCCACCCCTGCCAAGGAGAGCGATCCCCCGCACATGCCGCCGGAGTTCAACGTGGATCAGCAGCAGTTCCTCGAAGGGCGACAAGCGGGCGCCTCGTGGTCGTGGTCGGCGCTCCGGCCGTCCGTCGTCGCCGGTGTGGGGCTCGGGAATCCGATGAACCTCGCGATGGTGATCGCGATCTACGCCTCCATCAGCAAAGAGCTCGGGATTCCGCTGCGCTTCCCTGGAAAGCCCGGCGCGTACACGAGCCTGATCGAGATGACGGACGCCGACCTGCTGGCTGCAGCGACCGTCTGGGCGGCCACCTCGCCGGGCAGCCGCAACGAGGCCTACAACATCACGAACGGCGACATGTTCCGCTGGTCGAGCATGTGGCCGAAGATCGCGGCCTTCTTCGAACTCGAGACGGCACCACCGCTCCCGATGCGACTGAGCGAGATCATGGCCGACAAGGCGTCCCTGTGGGAGACGATGGTGGAGCGCCACGGGCTGCGCCCCACGCCGTACAGCGACGTGTCCTCGTGGGAGTTCGGGGACTTCGTCTTCGCCTGGGACTACGACGTCATCGCCGACACATCCAAATCACGTCGAGCGGGTTTCCACAGCTACGTGGACAGCGAGCAGATGTTCCTCCGGATCTTCCAGGACCTCCGCGATCGGCGACTCATTCCCTGAAGGCCGCGAATCTTTTTCTCCATTCGATGTATCAGAACCGATGCGGAGCGCTCCTGTCTTTCAGAAGGTGCCATGCGAAGGACCTCGAAGGTGTGAGGTGCGAGGAGGCGCAGTCGGCTGGGGACATCCGCTCGCTGGGGAGCGCGGATACGACACGACACCCTCTGCTCTGGGAGTGCCGCGGCTGGGAGGCCGCGGCGCTCTCGCAGGGCCTCGGCGATCTGGGGACGCCGAGGCCCTTCTGCGCGTGCCCGAAGCTTCGCGGGTCTTCGCCCAGAGGTTTGTTGCACCTAGGGTAAAAAGGTCGGTGCGCCCCGGACACATATCCCCGCCTACGTCTATACACATACTGCGCCGGCATGGAGGTTCCATGTTCATCCAACGACTGACGGATCATGCTCGCCGCCACAGCACGTGGTGGAGCGCCGTGAGCGCACTCCTGCTGATCGCCACCTTCTGCGGTCACTACTCCCTCACCCAGAGCGTCGCGCCGCCGGCAGCGGCGCACTCGGCCGAACCGACGGCAGCGCCCACGGCCCAGCCCACGCCAACGCCGAAGCCCACGCAGGCACCCACGCCGACGCCGACAGCCACCCCGGCCCCGGAACCTGCTCCAGCCCCTGCACCGGTCCCCGAGCCGGCACCCGCCCCGGCACCGGAACCGGCGCCGGCACCGGAACCCGCCCCTGCACCGGAATCGGCACCCGCAGCGACAGATGCCGATTCCGCCGCGGCAGCCGAGGTGCTGCGGCTGGTCAACGTCGAGCGCGCCGCGGCCGGATGCGCGGCCGTCACGGTCAACCCGGTCCTCGCCGAGGTCGCTCGCGCACACAGCCAGGACATGGCGGATCAGGCGTACTTCAGCCACACCTCGCTCGACGGCCGCTCGCCCTGGGATCGCCTGGCAGGCGCAGGGTACTCCGACGGGAGCGGCGAGAACATCGCGGCGGGTCAGAGCACCGCCCAGGACGTGATGTCGAGCTGGATGAACAGCTCAGGACACCGGTCCAACATCCTGAACTGCGGCAGCACGACGATGGGAGTCGGCATCGGCCACGGCGGCCCGTACGGCATCTACTGGACGCAGGTGTTCGGCCGCTCCTGACGGTCGGTCGCAGCGCATGTGAGGATGCGTGACGAGGGTCCGGGGCCGTGCGGCCTCGGACCTTCGTCGTGATCGCGGTCAGGCGAGCAGAACCTCGTGTCCGGCCTCTCGAAGAGCGTCGACGGCGCCGGTATCCGCTGCGGCATCCGTGATCACCGTGGGGAACAGGTCCACTCCGCCCACGGCGGCGAACGCCACGACGCCGAGCTTGCTGCCGTCGGTGACGACGACGGCGCGGCGCGCACGCTCGGCCATCATCCGGTTGACGGCGGCCTCGCGCTCATCCTGCGTGGTGGCTCCGGCGTCGGCATCCATCCCGTTCACGCCGATGAAGGCGATGTCGAGGCGCACGCCCCGCAGCAGCTGCTCGACGAACGGCCCGACGAGCTCGTAGCTGCGCGAATGGATCACCCCGCCGGTCACGACGACCTTGATGTCCGGGCGCGTGGCCAGCTGCGCAGCGATGTTCACGGCGTTGGTGACGACGGTGATGCCGCCGTTCGCCGCGAGATCGTCGCGGGCCGCGAGGGCTGCCGCGATCGCGGTGGTCGTGGTGCCGCCGGACAGCCCGACGACCGTCCCCGGCACGACGAGCGCGGCCGCGGCCTGAGCGATGCTCGCCTTCTCGTGCGCGCGCAGGTGGCTCTTGTAGCGGATGGGCAGCTCGTACGCGACGGTCTGCGCGACGGCGCCGCCGTGCGTGCGGGTGAGCAGGCGCTGCTCGGCGAGGCTGTCGAGGTCGCGTCGCGTGGTCGCAGCCGAGGCGCCGAACCGGTCGACGAGCTCATCGATCGTGACCTCGCCGGCCTCGGCGAGCTGATCGAGGATCGCGTTGAGTCGCGCCGCCCGTTTCATCCCGCCACCGTATCGCTCCCGGCCAGCGCGAAGAGACGCAGCATCCGCGCGGCCTCGTCGGCCAGGGCGTCGCGTGCGGGCGCGAGGTATTTGCGCGAGTCGACCAGCTGCTCGTCGGCGGCCAGCTTCTCGCGGATCGCCCGCGTGAAGAACCCGTTCAGATGCGTGGAGACGTTGATCTTCGTCATGCCCGCGCGCACGGCGTCGGCGATCACGGCATCAGCCACACCGGAGGATCCGTGCAGCACCAGCGGCACGGGCAGTGCCGCGCGCAGGCGGGCGATCAGCTCGAGGTCGAGTGACGCCGTGCGATCAGTCATCGCGTGCGAGGAGCCCACGGCGACGGCCAGGGCGTCGACGCCGGTCGCGGCGACGAAGGCCTGCGCCTCATCGGGGTCGGTGCGGACACCGGGCGCATGCGCCCCGTCCTTGCCGCCGACCTCGCCGAGCTCGCCTTCGACGTAGACGCCGGCCGCGTGCGCACGCGCCGCGACCTCGGCCGTGAGCGCCACATTCTCGTCGTACGGGAGCGCGCCGCCGTCGAACATCACGGAGCCGAACCCCAGGGCGATCGCCTCGTCGACCAGCTCCGGGCGCTCCGCATGGTCCAGGTGCACGGCGACCGGCGTCTGCGCGCGTCGGGCGATCGCGAGCGCGGCCAGGGCGACCGGTTCGAGGCCGCCGTGGTAGTCCGCGCAGTTCTGCGAGATCTGCAGGATGACCGGAAGCTGCGCGAGCGCCGACGCGCGCACGAGCCCCTCGGCCGTCTCGAGATGGATGACGTTGAAGGCGCCGATGCCGGTGCCGGCGGCGGATGCCGCGGAGACGAGTTCGCGGGCGGAGACGAGGGTCACGAAGGGTCCTTTCAGGACGATGCGGGCCGGAACGACGAAGGATCGGGGTGCGTGACGCGGAGCTGCTGCTCGAGCGCGGTCCAGCGCGGGGAGATGTCGCCGGCGAGGGGCATCAGCACGGCTGCGGCCGACCATGCCGTGGCCCGGCGGAGGATCTGCTCGGGGTCGCGGACCCCGGCCGCGTAGAGCACGGCGCAGGCTGCCACGCCCGCGTCGCCGGCGCCCGTCGGGTTGCCGGCCAGCGGTTCGTCGAGACGGGCATGGACGAGGGCGGATGCCGTGACGGCGAGCATCCCGTCCGCCCCGAGCGACAGCAGCACCAGCTCGGCGCCGCGGTCGATCAGCGACCGCGCGCCCTCGACCGGGTCGGCGATGCCGGTGGCGTCGGCGAGCTCGGCGGCGTTCGGCTTGAGCACGGTCGCTCCGGCATCCGCTGCGCGCAGGAGCGCGGGGCCGGAGGTGTCGGCGATGACCGGCACGCCGGCATCCTTCCCGACCGCGATCAGCATCGGCAGCAGGGCGTCGGGCGCGCCCGGCGGCAGGCTCCCGGAGATCACGAGCACCCGCGCGCTCGGAAGTCGTTCGACGACCTCGCCGAGCACGGCCGCCCATTCGACGTCGCTCGGATTCACGCCGCGCTCGTTGATGATGGTCGTGTCGCCGAGCGCCTCATCGACCACGGCGATGCTGCGGCGGGTCTCGGCGGCGACCGGAACGAGCGCATGCGGGACGCCGCTCGCGCCGAGCTCTGCGGCGAACTCCTCGCCGACGCGCCCGCCGGTCGTGGTCACCGCGAGCACCTGCTCACCCTCCGCGTGCGCGACGCGCGCGACGTTCAGGCCCTTGCCGCCGGCACGGGCGATGCCGGCATCCGCGCGGTGCGTGCCGCCTTCGACGAGCCGATCGACGCGCCAGGTGAGGTCGAGCGCCGGGTTCGGAGTGACCGTCAGGATCACGTGAGCTCCCTCGCACGCAGCGCAGCGCCGAGCAGCCCCGCGTTGCCCGAGAGCTCGGCCGGAACGAGTTCCGGAATCCGGTGGAAGCTCAACCGGGCCGCGAGCCGCTCGCGCAGCTCGTCGAACAGCGCCCCGCCGGCCCGGGAGAGCCCGCCGCCGATGACCACCGCCTCGGGCGCGACGACAGCCGTGAGCTGAGCGAGCGACATGGTCAGGGCGTCGAGCGCCGAGTTCCAGATCTCTGCGGCGACCTCGTCGCCGGCGGCGGCACGGGCGATGACGTCCTTCGCACCGTCCGGAGTGATTCCGGTGGCGTCGCGGTAGCGGCGCGCGATCGCCCCGGCGGACGCGACCGCTTCGAGGCAGCCGCGCGCACCGCACGCGCAGATCGGTCCGTCGGCGATCGGGGAGTGGCCGATCTCGCCCGCATATCCTCCGGCCGTGTAGGGAACCCCGCCGACGAGCAGAGCGCCGGCGATCCCCGTGCCGATCACGAGCACGACCGCGTCGGCGTAGTCGCGCGCCCCGCCGAGTCGGCGCTCCGCCCAGCTCGCGGCGCGGACGTCGTGGTCGAAGGCGACCGGCAACCCGAGTCGGGCGGTGGCGAGGTCGCGCAGCGGAGAGTCGTGCCACCCCAGGTTGCTCGCGAAGACGCCGAGCCCGGCATCCGCATCCACGATCCCGGGAACGACCAGACCGGCCGCCATCGGCACCACGCCGGGGTGCGCGGCGCGGAGCTCACCCGCCAGCACCTCGAGACGGTCGAGGAGCACGTCGGTGCGGTCGCCGTCGGCGATCGGGGTCGGCGTGCGCCGCAACCCGAGGGCGTTTCCCTCCGCGTCGAACAGCGCCGACTTGATGTCGGTGCCGCCGACGTCGAAGGCGAGCACGGGGGAACCCGCACCCAGCGTCCGCACGGCGGCGAGCCTCTCGCCCGCCACGTCGCGTTCGACGTCGGGGACGGATGCTGCGCCGTCAGGTCCGGTCATTGATGGATCCGCTCATGCATCCAGGATGACGGATCGCGTGAGGTTGCGGGGCTGATCGGGGTCGAGGCCGCGGGCGACGGCGCGGTCGAGGGCGAGCCGGTGCAGACGCACGAGGTCGGCCATGGGGTCGATCGCACGGTGCTCGAAACGGGCGCCGGTCGCCTCGACCTGTGCGGCCAGTCCCTCCGGAGCGTCGCCGAAGTGCCAGGTCACGCGGCCGGGAGCGGCGATCGCGATCGGACCGTGCCGGTAGTCCATCGAGGGGTAGGACTCGGTCCACGACTGCGACGACTCCCGCAGCTTCAGCGCCGCCTCGTGTGCGAGACCGGTCGCCCAGCCGCGGCCGAGGAACGTGTACTGCTCGGCATCGCGGAGGGCCTCGTCGTCGGTGTCGGTCAGCACGGCAGCGGCGTCGGCGATGGCCGCGGTGAGGTCTTCGCCGAGAGACGCGCGGAAGAGCGCGAGGGCCGTGGTCGCGAAGCGGGTCTGCACGACCGAGGTCTCGTCGGCGAACGGCAGGAGCACGGCCTCGTCGACCATCGAGACGAGCGGCGATGTCGGGTCGCCGATGACGCCGATCGTGGGGATGCGGCCCTTGATGCGGTCGACGAGCTCGAGCACCTCGGTGGTGGTGCCGGAGCGGGTGAGTGCGACGACAGCGTCGTACCCGCGGTCGATGAACGCCTCGGAGGCGGCGAAGGCGTCGGTCTCGCCCTGACCCGAGGTCTCGCGCAGAGCGGCGTACGACTGGGCCATGAACCACGAAGTTCCGCAGCCGACGACGGCGACGCGGGCCCCGAGGGCGGGAAGGAGACCCTGCTCGGCCTTCATGTCGGCGGCCGTCGCCCAGGTCTGGGGCTGCGAGCGGAGCTCTTCGCGCATGTGTGCGCCGGGCAGCGATTCAGTCATCGGAGTGCCTTTCTCGGGCGGATGTTGCATAGTTGTGATTGTTTGTAGCTTGATTCGATCATAGTATGTCGATCAGGAACATCAAGATCAGGTTTCTCTTGATTTGTTTGTTCCCTTGACAAATAATCGAACAAGTTCCACCACCCTGGCGGCGATTCCTGCCGTCGAACTCCGAGCCTCGGCTTGAACGATCGCAGCTGCCCCCGGCGAAGCGATCACCACGCACTGTCGCGTGATCGTGCTTGCGACTGTGCACCACACCCCGTCCGGACACGGGCTCCGCATCCGGAGCGGACACTCACAGTGAGGAATGCAATACACATGAAGAAGTCACTGCGGTTCGGCGCCGCCGCCATTGCGGCCGTCGCCACGCTCTCGCTCGCTTCGTGCGGGTTCGGCGGCTCGGCCGGAGACGGCGGAGGAGAGGACTCGAACACCATCGATCTCCTCGTGCCCAGCTACTCCGACGGGACCAAGGCGAACTGGGAGACCGTGATCGAGGGGTTCGAGAAGGCCAACCCCGACATCAAGGTCAAGCTCGAGGTCCAGTCGTGGGACAACCTCGAGAAGGTCGTCTCGACGAAGATCCAGGCGGGCGAGGCACCCGACATCTACAACGGCGGTCCGTTCGCCGGTTTCGTCGGCGATGAGCTGCTGTACCCGGTCGAGGATGTCGTGTCGAAGGACACGTTCGCCGACTTCCAGGACTCGTTCATCAAGAACGCCGAGGTCGACGGCACCGCGTACGCGCTGCCCCTGATCGCCTCGGCTCGTGCCCTGTTCGTCAACAACGCCCTGCTCGCGCAGGCCGGCGCCACGGCGCCCACCGACTGGGACTCGCTGCTCGACGCCGCGACGAAGGTCTCCGCGCTCGGTGGCGGTGTCGCCGGTTACGGCATGCCGCTCGGATCCGAAGAGGCGCAGGCCGAGGCGGCCGTGTGGCTGTGGGGCGGCGGCGGCTCGTTCGGCGACGCGTCCGAGATCACGATCGACACCCCCGAGAACCTCGTCGGTGCCGAGCAGATCAAGAAGATGATCGACGCCGGTGCGACCCAGGCTGACCCCGGCTCCACGCAGCGTTCGCCGCTGATGGACATCTTCATCCAGGGCAAGATCGGCATGCAGGTCGGCCTCCCGCCGACGGTCGGCCAGATCGAAGAGGGCAACCCCGACCTGGACTACTCCATCGTCCCGATCCCGACCAAGGACGGCTCGCCGTTCACGCTCGGCGTCATGGACCAGCTGATGGCGTTCCAGAACGACGGCGACAAGAAGGACGCGATCACCAAGTTCTTCGACTACTACTACTCGGCAGACGTCTACGTGCCGTGGGTGCAGGCCGAGGGCTTCCTGCCCGTCACGAAGTCCGGGTCCGAGCAGCTGTCCGGCGAGGAGGCTCTCAAGCCGTTCCTCGACGTGCTGCCCGACGCCCAGTTCTACCCGTCGACGAACGCCAAGTGGTCCGCCGCCGACGGCGCTTTCAAGTCGCTGTTCGGTCAGCTGCAGTCGAAGCCGGCTCAGGATGTCCTGACCGAGATCCAGGCGCAGGTCGACGCGGGCTGAGCCCGCTGAACGGAGAGGTTCGGGTATTCCCATGAGCCAGACGAAAGAGTCCTCGAACCTCGCGGGGGCGGCCACCGGCCGCCCCCGCACCCCCCGACGGAACGCCGTGCGCGGCAGGTCCGGGGGGAAAGATCTTCTTCAGGCGTTGCCCTGGATCGCGCCCGCGCTGCTGCTCATCATCGGCGTGGTGTTCTTCCCCGCTGGGGTGATGTTCTTCAACTCCACCCGCGACATCTCCCTCTCGGGCCTCGACAAGGGGTCGGTCGGGTTCGACAACTTCGCCACCGTGTTCGCGTTCGCGGAGTTCTGGCCGATCCTGGGCCGCACGGTGATCTGGGTCGTGTCGGTCGTGACGTTCACCGTCGTGATCTCCCTCGCCCTCGCACAGATCCTCAACAAGGCGTTCCCCGGACGACAGATCGTCCGCATGGCCGTCATCGTCCCCTGGGCAGCATCCGTCGTGATGACGACCATGGTCTTCTACTACAGCCTCGAGCCGTACTTCGGGGTGTTCAACAAGTTCCTCTACGACATCGGCCTCTCGGACGACGCCGTCGGATACGGGTGGACGAAGAACCCCGCCACCGCGTTCGCCTGGTCGATCGTGATCGCGATCTTCGTATCGCTCCCGTTCACGACCTACACGATCCTCGCCGGCCTCCAGTCGGTGCCCGCGGATGCGATCGAGGCGGCGAAGATGGACGGCGCCGGTCCCGCCCGCACCTACTGGTCGATCGTGCTCCCGCAGCTGCGCAGCGCCCTCGCCGTCGCGGTGCTGATCAACATCATCAACGTGTTCAACTCCCTCCCGATCCTGAAGGTCATGACCGGGTCGATCCCCGGATACGGGGCCGACACGATCATGACGATGATCTTCAAATACATCGAGCTGCAGAAGAAGGTCGATGTCGCCAGCGCCCTGTCCGTCGTCGCGTTCCTGATCGTGATCGTGATCGTCGCGATCTACGTCAAGGTCGTCAAGCCCATGAAGGAGGTCTGATCATGACCGTGACCGAGACCGAACTCGTCACCACCACCGGCCGTAGCGGACGCGCCCTCGCCCCGATCAACGGCCGCAAGCGCCGTTACACCGAAGACCAGGTCACCCTCCCGCGGGTCATCCTCCGCATGGCCGCCGGGTTCCTCGTCCTCGCGATCTTCGTGCTCCCGTACCTGATCATGTTCTTCGGGTCCGTGAAGACGAAACCGCAGATCCGCTCCGTCGACCCCACGTATCTCCCGATCGAATGGCACTGGGAGAACTACCTCACGATGTGGTCGACGCCCGAGACGCCCCTGCCCTACAACCTCATCTCGACGGTCATCATCGCCGTGTTCGCGACCCTCCTCGTCCTCGTCGTGTCGCTGCCGGCCGCGTATTACACGGCACGGTTCAAGTTCCCCGGCCGCATGGTGTTCCTGTTCCTCGTGATCGTCACCCAGATGCTGCAGCCCGCGGTCCTGACCTCGGGCCTGTTCCGCCAGTTCACGACCCTCGGCCTCGGGGACACGTGGGCGGCGATGATCTTCATCAACGCCGCGTTCAACCTCTCCTTCGCCGTCTGGATCATGCACTCCTTCTTCGCCGGCATCCCCAAAGAAGTCGACGAAGCAGCCCAGATCGACGGCGCCGGACGCTTCACCGTCCTGTTCAAGATCAACCTCCCCCTCGTCTGGCCCGGCATCGTCACCGCGATCGTGTTCACCTTCGTCGCCTGCTGGAACGAGTTCGCCGCCTCCCTCGTCATCCTCTCCACCGACAAGAACCAGCCACTCTCCGTCGCACTCACCAAGTTCGTCGGACAATACGAGACCAGCTGGCAATACGTCTTCGGCGTCTCCATCGTCGCGATCCTGCCCGTCGTCATCCTCTTCATGCTCATCGAGAAGCGACTCGTCGGCGGATTGACCGCGGGCAGCGTCAAGTAGGGCAGTTCACACGCTCGAGTTCTGTGGCCATCGCTGACTTCTGCGGCCACTCCCACCCGGAATGGCCGCAGAAGTCACGCACGGCCGCGGAAGTCGCTCTGTTCGGGCACGTTCACGTACGCGCGGACGGGCGCATCAGCGCGACGCCGAGCACACTGCCGAGCACGTGCCGACCCGGCCCCAATGCCGGGTCGGAGTCGTGCGCGAAGCGGATCGGCGGGGATGCCGTCCCCTTGGGCCGGTTCTGCTCGAACCCGGAGCGCACAGCCGTCAGGAACGGCTCCCCGAGCAGCGGGGCACGCCCCACGATCACGATCTCGTGGGGGTCGGTGAGCCCCGAGAGGATCCGCAACGCGGCGGCGACGGACTCGGCGCCGAGCAGCATCCGCTCCTCCGCGCCGTCGGCCCGCAGCAGCGCCTGCACGCCCTCCGGCTCCAGCTCGTCGTGGAAGTCGGGGCCGAGGATGGCAGTGAGGGAGGCGACCGCCTCGATGCACCCGTAGCCGCCGCACCGGCAGCGAACGCGGGAGCCGTTGCCACCGAAGGCCACGTGACCGATCTCACCCGCCCGATTGGTCGCGCCGGGGAGCACGCGGCCGTCGATCGTCACGGCGGCCCCGATGCCCTCGCCCATGCGAAGTACGAGCCGCTGCACCCCCGCCGCCTCGTCGAACACCGATTCGGTGAGAGCCTCGCCGTCGGCGTCGTTGAGGATGACGATGGGGAGGTCGGCCTCCGCTCGGACGAGCTCAGCCAGCGGCACATCCCTCCAGCCGAGGAGCACGCTCTCGCGCACGACAGCTCCGTCGGTGACGCCGGGGGACTGCAGGCACACGGCGAGAACGCGGTCGGGGAACTCGCGCACGAGCTCGCCGGTCACCCGAGCGACATCTGCGGGCTGCACGCCGGACGCGTAGGTCGTCACGCGTGTGAGGACGCGCGCGCCGCTCAGATCGAGCAGCACGGCCTCCACGCTCTGCGCCCGGACGATGACGACGCACACGACGTAGTACGCGCGGTTGAGCTCCACGCGTGTGCCCGGCTTGCCGCCCGTGCTCTCGGCCTGCTCGCCCTCGACGACGAGGCCGAGCGCGATCAGCTCGTTGACGAGGGATGACGTGGTGGCGGTCGTCAGGCCGGTCAGCCGGGCGAGGCTCGCGCGGGTCACCGAGTCGTCGGAGCCGATGAGCGCGAGCGCACGACGCAGGTGATCGCGGCGGATCTTCCCCCTGCCGTCCAGGAGGCCCTCCGCACCGCCGCCGAAGACAGACCGCTCGAGCCGCGCCCTCGTCCCTTGCACCTCTGCCAGCATCGACGCCCCGCTCCCCTTCGCGCCTGTTCGCGCCCGTTCGCCGCGGAACCTTGACACGCGGCCGCTCCAAACTCTACGCTAGCCCCACTTCGCTTACTCACTAAGTAAAGTCCCCCATCACGAGTTCCCCGCTTTCTCGATGCCGACAAGACAGGACCCGATGAACGTGCCCGAGACCTTGCTTCCCCCACGCCGCTCGCGTGCCCGATCCCTCCGCAGAGGCGGGGCGGCGATCCTCGCCCTCGCGCTGGCGCTTCCCCTCCTCCCGATGCTGTCCGCACCCGCAGCGGCGGCGGAGACGACCGTGATCGTCGACGACGCCGTCACCTCCACGACCGAGGGCTTCGAGTTCCCCGCCAAGTGGGTGGGTGACGCCGATCTCGATCCCACCAAGTGGATGAACGGCACGGAGCATTGGGTCCGCGCCGGCGACACCCCGAGCATGACCTTCCGCTTCACCGGCGTGCAGGCCGAGCTCCTCGGGAACACGGACCCCGCCCACGGCACCTACGCGTTCTCGGTCGACGGAGGCCCGGAGACGATCGTCGACGCGTACTCCGCGACGCGCCAGTATCAGCAGCTGCTCTTCTCGACCGGCGTCCTGCCGTCCGGGCCGCACACCGTCGTGCTGCGCGTGACCGGGGAGAAGAACCCCGCCGCCTCCCGCGCCGGCGCACAGATCGACTTCGCCCGCGTGACGAAAGAGCTCGTCGCCGCCACCGGTGTATCCCTGGATCAGTCGCCGCTGACGCTCGAGGCGACCAGCACGGCGAAGGTCGAGGCGACGGTCACCCCGGCGGACGCGACCGACAAGACCGTCACGTGGTCCTCCGATGACGAGGGCGTGGCCGCGGTCGCCGCCGACGGCACGATCACCGCGGTCGCGGCCGGCGAGGCGACCATCACCGCCACCACGCGAGACGGCGGATTCACCGCCCACCGCACCGTCACCGTGACCGCCGCGCGCACAGAGTTGTCCGGAGCCGTGGCGGACACCAACTTCCACTACGTGACCACCAAGTCCTTCGACGACTACCGCCGCAAGTACTACTCCGATGTCATGACGATGAGCGAGACGGCGTGGCAGGGGACGGCATGGCAGCAGGACCGCGTCAACGCGCAGTTCGTGCTCTGGACCGCCGGCGAGGCCAAGACCGGCGTCCGCGTGGAAAGCGTGCACCTGGCCGGCGCCGACGGCGCATCCCTCGACGACGGCATCACCGCCACCCTGGTCTCGACCGTGATGGCCGGACGCGGACGCCCGTCGCTCGGAAAACCGCAAGAGCCGATCCCGGACATCCTCAAGCCCATCGCCTCTGTCGAGATGGCACCCCGCTCGGTGCAGCCGGTCTGGATGACGGTCGACGTGCCTGCCGATGCCGCGCCCGGCGTCTACGACGGCACGGTCGTCGTGGTCAGCGACCAGGGCGATCGCATCGAGCTGACCCTCGGACTCGAAGTCCTCGACCTCCGGCTCCCCGCCGCAGGCGACTGGGAGCAGTTCATCGACCTGTGGCAGAACCCGTACGCGGTCGCCCGCACCGAGGGCATCCCGCACGACCAGCTCTGGAGCGACGCGCACTTCGCCGCCATGCTCCCGCACTACCAGCGCCTCCGCGACGCGGGCCAGGACGTCATCACCACGACCGTGGTCAAGGACCCCTGGGCGTCGCAGACCTACGACCCGTACGACTCGATGGTCGAGTGGACGAAGAACGCCGACGGCACCTGGTCGTTCGACTTCAGCGTCTTCGACCGGTGGGTCGAGTTCATGATGGACGACGTCGGGATCGACGGGCAGATCGATGCGTACTCGATGGTCAACTGGGCGAGCAAGGTCGAGTACTTCGACGTCGCGCAGGACCGCCGGATCACGGCATCGGTGCCGGTCGGCACCCCGATCTGGCGAGAGATGTGGACCGCGTTCCTGGAGAAGTTCGGCCCGCACCTCGAGGAGAAGGGCTGGTTCGACATCACCTACATGGCGATGGACGAGCGCGGACTCGACGACATCCTCCAGGCGGTCGATCTCATCGACGAGGCAGCACCCGGCCTCAAGGTCGGCGCCGCGATGAACTACAACAGCCTGCACGATCCGCGCCTCGACCGGATCGACAAGATCTCGGTCTCGGCCGACAACGTGCTCATCGGCGACGAGGAGTTCGAGACCGTCGCCGCGCACCGCCGCGAGCTCGGACTGATCACGAGCATCTACTACTGCGTCGGCATCTACCCGAACACCTTCGTGCGATCGAACCTCGCCGAGGCGGTCTGGGGGCAGTGGAAGACGACGGCGACGGCATCCGACGGCTACCTCCGGTGGGCGTACGACAGCTTCGTCGAGGATCCGTTCACCACCGTGGACTTCAAGACCTGGGAATCGGGAGACGCGGCGCAGGTGTACCCGCACGACATCTCATCGGTCCGCTGGGAGCACATGAACGAGGGGATCCGAGACGCCGAGAAGGTCCGGTGGCTC
Source organism: Microbacterium sp. A8/3-1 (assembly GCF_040267695.1). Lineage (NCBI taxonomy): Bacteria > Bacillati > Actinomycetota > Actinomycetes > Micrococcales > Microbacteriaceae > Microbacterium > Microbacterium sp. A8/3-1. Next base: position 2,850,287 of record NZ_CP158357.1, read on the forward strand.
TCCGCCAGATCGACGGATGCCGCAGCCACACTGAACGCCGCCATGGCGGAGATGGCGAACCCCGGCTTCAAGAAGGATCCCTTCGGCGGCGTCATCGACCCGGGTGACGTCGACATCCCCGCCGAGGTCGACCGGCTGCAGGCGGCGCTCGACGCGGCGACGCGGACGTATCTCGCGGATCGCGAAGCGGCCTTCGACGTGTCGATCTCGGACACCGCGCTCACGGTCGGGACTCCGGCCACCGCGACGGTGACCGGGCTGGAGCCCGGGACGGCCGCGACGTTCGAGCTGCACTCCGACCCGGTGCTGCTCGGCACGGCCACGGCGGATGCCGATGGCACGGCCCGCCTCGCCTTCACGGTGCCGACGGTGCCGGTCGGTGCGCATGACCTGGTGGTGAGCGCACGCGACGCGGCGGGCACACCCGGCAGCATCTCGGTCGCCGTCACGGTGCGTGCGGCGCCGAACCCCGGCGGAGGCGGCGACGGCTCCACCGGGTCCGGGTCCGGCGCGGGCTCCGGCTCATCGAACGGCAGTGCTCTGGCCACCACCGGCCAGGACCCTGCACTGATCACGACGGCCATCCTCCTGGCACTGCTTCTCCTCGCAGGAGGCGCCGTCGCCGTCCGACGCAGGCGTTCCCCCCGCGCCTGATCGGGCTTCCCCATGGGCCGTCACCGCCTCCCCCTCAGCGGCGGTGACGGCCCTTCTTCGCGCTCACGCGCGCCGAACGGTCGCAGAGGTAAGAGCCGCAGGACGCGACCCCGCTCGCGTCAGGGGCGAGGAGCGGATGCCGCGAGCAACTGCTCCGGACTCCATCGCACGCCGAGCGCCGAGGTCAGCGCGGCCTGGGCGGCACCGGCCGAGAGCGCGACGCGCGGGTCGGCGTAGCGGATGGGCACCTGCGCTGTTCCCCGCGACGAATAGTCCGTCTCGCTGCGCACGCGCTCGAGGAAGCGGGGCCCGAGTACGGTGGCCGGACCCCCGATGACGACCTCCGTCGGATCGAGGAGCGCGCTGATGAGCTTGACGGCGCGGGCGAGCGCGCGGGCGCCGTCGTCCAGCTGCCGCGGGTCGGCACGAGCGGCGAGCACCGCGATCTCCGCAGCATCCATCGCGTCGGAGAAGCCCTCGCCGAGCATGGCGCCCATGGCGGATGCCGATTCGAGGCACCCGCGCCGTCCGCAGCTGCAGTCCCGCGCAGCCTCACCGAACACCACCTGCACGTGGCCGATCTCCCCGGCCCGGTCGCGCGGCCCCGGGGCGAGCTCGCCGTCGAGGGTCACCGCGGCACCGATCCCGCCGCCGATGTGGATGAAGAGCCGGTAGCCCGCGGGGGACTCCTCCCGCCCCGCCTCGGCGATGGCCTCGGCATCGACGTCGTTGACCAGCAGGACCGGTGCCTTCAGGACGCGTTCGAATCGCTCGGCCAGGGGCAGGTCCTGCCACTTCAGCTGCACGCTCTCGAGCACCGAACGGCCGTCCGTGGTGCCGGGGAGCTGCACTCGGGCGGCGAGCAGGCGGTCGCCGAACTCGACGGCCACGGCCGCGACCGCGGCATCGAGCACGCGGTCGCGGTCCTCCGCCGAGTAGGTCACGCGCCGGACATCGACCTCGGTGCCGTCGAGGGCGACGAGCGCGATGTGCGCATGGCGGGGCTGGATCACGATGACGAGGATGAGGTGGTGACTCGCGTCGATGCTGAGGGTCGTCGCCCGCTTTCCGCCGGTGCTCGCCGCCTGTTCCCCCTCGACGATGAGGCGGTTCTCGAGCAGCTCGGCGACCAGCGACGACGCGGTGGCCGCGGTCAGCCCCGTCGACCGTGCGATCCCGGCCCTGGTCTGCACGCCGGGATTGCGGAAGACCAGCTGCAGCGCCCGCCGCAGGTTGGCGCGCCGCACCGAGGCCTGGGTGTCGAGGGCGTCATCCGAGTTGAGCATGGGTTCCGTTCAGGCTCTCGCGAGCGAGCTGTTGACAGATCGGTCTGCGATCCGTAGTCTCTCCGTAAGTTTATTCATTGAACTTAGTTGGCCGAAAGGCCTCCCCCAGCTCCGGACGGGCGAGTGCTGCACACACCGTCGCCCGTCCGGCACTTCTTCTCAGCGGCCCTCGGCCGCCTCGGTGTGGTGGCGGATGACCTCAGCCACCACGAAGTTGAACCACTTCTCCGCGAACTCCGGATCGAGATGCGCCTCTTCCGCGAGCGCACGGAGGCGCGCGACCTGCTGCTCCTCCCGATTCGGATCGGATGCGGGCATCTCGTGCTCGGCCTTCAGCTGCCCGACCTGCTGGGTGGCGCGGAAGCGCTCGGCCAGCATGAAGATCAGCGCGGCGTCGATGTTGTCGATGCTGGCGCGAAGTCGGAGCAGTTCGGCCTTCGGGTCCTCAGCGGCTGTCATTCCCCTACTCTAGAGCCGCCGAACGCCCGTGTTCCGACGACGCCCACCGCTATCGTGAGCACATGAGCAACGAAGAGTCGCCGGCCTCCGCACCCACCGACGGCGCGGCATCCGAGACCCCGACCGATGCCCCCGGCGGACCGACGACCGAGACTGTTCCGCGTCCCGTCGTCGAGCCCACGGCACCGCGTGGATCGTTCTGGACCCGCATCGATCGCCCCTTCGTCTTCGGCTTCCTCGTGACACTCGGCGGCCTCGGCGCCATCGTGCTGGGCCTGGCCCTCACGAGCCTCTCGACGGTCCTCATCTACATCGCCCTCGCCCTCTTCGCGGCTCTCGGTCTCGACCCCGCGGTTCGCCTGCTCGAGCGTCGCGGCCTGTCCCGGGCCATCGCGGTCCTCGTCGTGACCCTCGGCCTCATCGTGGTGTTCGCCCTCCTGCTGTGGATGGTCATCCCGATCGTCGTCGACCAGATCTCGAGCTTCGTCCGCTCGGTGCCCGGCATGGTCCAGGAGTTCACCCGGAGCGATCTCTACGCCACTCTGGAGAGGCAGTTCGGCGAGCAGTTCCAGGATCTGGTGGCCGAGGTGCAGAAGTTCCTCTCGGACTTCGGCAACCTCGCCACCATCGGCGGCGGTGCGCTGAAGGTCGGCGCATCGATCGCCACCGGGATCTCTGGCACGATCATCGTGATCGTGCTGACGCTCTACTTCCTCGCGAGCCTCTCCGGGATCAAGGCCAGCCTGCTGCGTCTCGCGCCGGCCCGCGACCGCGCCCGCGCCGGTGACATCACCGATCAGATCACCGACTCGGTCGGCGGCTACGTCATGGGGATGGTGGTGCTCGCGTTCTTCAACGCGCTGCTCGCCTTCCTGCTCTACTTCTTCCTCGGCCTGCCGTTCCCCCCGCTGATGGCGACCGTCGCCTTCTGCATCACGCTGATCCCGCTCGTCGGCTCCGTGATGTTCTGGATCATCGGCACCGGCATCGCGCTCTTCACCAACCCGATCGGCGCGCTGGTCTTCGCGATCGTCTACCTCATCTACATGCAGATCGAGGCCTACGTCATCACGCCGCGCGTCATGAACCGCGCGATCTCGATCCCCGGCTCGCTCGTCGTCATCGGCGCCCTCGCCGGCGGCACTCTGCTCGGGCTGCTCGGCGCGCTCGTGGCCGTGCCGGTCACGGCATCCATCCTCATCATCATCAAGCAGGTCTGGGTCCCGCGCCAGGACGCCAGGGTCTAGGTCGCATCCGACAGAGGTCGACGAGAGTGCGAGGATCGCTGCCGCGTGATCCGAGCCGCGTCGACTACGCGTGCGCCGTCTCGGACGACGTCGATCTGGCTCTGATGACAGCGAATGCTGCGGACCAGCCGCTGGCCAAGGCCGCTGCCATCGCGCTGGCTGCGGTCATCTGAGCGCCGGACGCATCGACCGCTGCGAAACCGAACCAGACTGCGGCCGCGATGATCCCGATGATCGCAACGGTGGAGACCAACCGCGATGCCAGACGCAACCGCGCAGTGCGTAGATTCTGCACACTTCCTCCTCCGGGCGTGACGATGTCGAACGGATGACTCCACTGCACCAGACTCGGACCGGCTCGGCATCCCCCTCACGACGGATCTTCGCCGCCGGGAACGCAGAAGTGCCCGGACCGCTGCAGGAATCAGCAACAGGTCCGGGCACTTCTTGAACGAGAGACTCAGACGAGGTCGTTGTCCTCGAGCCACTTCTTCGCGATGTCGGCCGACGACTGCTGGTCGACGGTGCTGAGCACGTTCAGCGACACGAGCTCCTCGGCCGTCAGCTTCGCGCTGATGGCGTTGAGCACGTCCGACACCTTGTCGGCGATGTCGCTCGAGACGATCGGCACGACGTTCGACGAGATGATCAGGTTCTTCGGGTCTTCGAGCGCGACGATGTCCTCGGTCTCGAAGGCAGGGTCCGCGGTGTAGATGTCCGCGACCTGGATCTCACCGGCGAGCAGCGACTCGAGCGTCGTCGGGCCGGTGGCCGAGAACGCCAGGTCGACGCCGTAGACCTCCTTGGCGGCGGCCGGGTTGTACGGACGCTGCTCGAACTCCGGCGGGGCGCCGATCGTGACGGTCGAGGTGACGTTCTTGAGGTCTTCGATCGTCTTGAGGTTGTTGGCCTCGGCGAAGCTCTTGAGCACCGTGTAGGTGTCCTGGTCGGACGCCTCGGCGTAGTCGAGGGCGGTCAGGCCCTCGGGCAGCGCCTCGGTGAGGGCCGTGTAGACGTCGTCCGGCGAGGTGACATCGATCTCGTCGTCCGAGAGGTACTCCAGCAGGCTGCCGGTGTACTCGGGGAAGACGTCGATCTCACCGGACTCGACCTCGGGCATGTACGCGTCGCGCTGACCGATGTTGAGCTTCTTCTCGACCGTGAAGCCGGCACCCTCGAGCGCCTGGGCGTAGATCTCGGCGATGATCTCGTTGGAGTAGTACCCCTGCGAGCCGACGACGATCGTCTCGGAGTCGCCCGACCCGGATCCGGCGTCGCTCGACGGCTCGTCGAGCGGGTTGCCGCCGCAGGCGGACAGGGCGAGTGTCGCCGCGGCCACCAGGCCGACGGCGAGGACGGAGCGCTTGCCTCGTGCTGTGAACATGGACTTCCTCTTCTTCTCTGGGACTTCTTCTGGTGCTGTGAGTGCGGGACGGAGAGATCAGGCGGTGGATGCCGCCGGCGCGGGGGCCGGAGTGAGCGGACGGGTGCGACGGCGGGCCGGGCGACCGGTGCGGAGCCCGCGCGGAACGGCAGCGTGCTGTGCGGCGGCCAGCAGCAGGTCGACGACCAGCGCGAGCACGGCGACGATGAGCGCTCCGCCGAGCACCTGATCGAAGCGACGCAGCGGAATGCCCTGGATGATCGGCCAGCCGAGTCCGCCGAGGTTGACGTAGGCGGCGATCGTGACGGTCGCGATGACCTGCAGGAGCGCGGAGCGGATGCCGCCGACGAGCAGCGGCAGGCCGAGGGGCACCTCGACCTTCCAGAAGATCTGCCACTCGGTCATGCCCATGGCCCGCGCCGCATCGATCACGCGACGGTCGATCGCCTCGAGCCCTGTGTAGGCGCCGGCGAGGAGGGAGGGTATCGCGAGGAGCACGAAGGTCGTGATGGCCGCCTCGGGAACGCGGAGCACCCCGAGCAGGAGGACCAGCAGCACCATCAGACCGAAGGCGGGGATGGCACGTGCTGCGCCGGAGACCGCGACGGCGATCTCGCGGCCGCGGCCGGTGTGACCGATCAGCCAGCCGAGCGGCAGGGCGATGATCGCGGCGATCAGCACCGAGATCGCGGTGAGGGCGAGATGTTCGCCGAGGAGCTTGGGCAGGGCGTAGTTCCCGGTCCACTGCGCCGGGGCGAACATCCAGGCGATGGCGTCTGCGAAGAGATTCATGCGGCTGCCCTCACAGGAACGGCGCGACTCGCGGAGACACGGCTCGCGGCCGTCGTCCACGGCATCAGCGCGCGACCGATCAGCAGCAGGATCAGGTCGATCACGAGCGCGATGATCACGACCGCGACGACGCCGGCGAACACCTCGGCGATGATGCGGCGCTCGAGTCCGTTCGTGAAGAGGTAGCCGAGGTTGGTCACGCCGATCAGGATGCCGACGGTCGCGAGCGAGATCGTGCTGACGGCGGCGACGCGAAGACCCGCGAGGATCACCGGTCCCGCCAGCGGGAACTCGACGGCCCAGAAGCGCCGGAACGGTGCGAAGCCGGTGGCGGTCGCCGCCTGGCGGACACCGTCGTCGACCGAGTCGAGGCCGTCGGCGACCGCTCGGACCAGGATCGCGACCGCGTAGATCGTCAGGGCGATCACCAGGTTGGTCTCGCTGATCGCGGAATAGCCGAGCGTGGCCGGCAGCAGGATCAGCAGCGCCAGCGACGGGATCGTGTAGAGGAGTCCGGTGAGCACGATGATCGGACCGCGCACGAGCCGGTAGCGCCACGCGACCCAGCCGAGGGGGAGCGACAGCACGAAGCCGAGCACGATCGGCACGATGCTCTGTCGCAGGTGCACCAGCGTCAGCTCGAGGATCAGGCCGAGGTTGTCGGTGACCCAGTTCACGACAGTTCGTCCTGCCCGGCGGTCGTGGCGACGGCATCCGTCTTGGCCTCTGCCACGATCGCTCCCTGCGTGCGCCCCTCGGAGTCGACGACGACGGTGCCGTGCGGCGTCTCCTTGAGGTGCAGCGCGCGGCGTCCGCGGTCGGCGCCGATGAACGCGGCGACGAAGTCATCCGCCGGGTTCTCGATGATCTCGCTCGGGCTGCCCACCTGCACGATGCGCGCGCCCTTGTCGAGGATGACCACCTGGTCGCCGAGCAGGAACGCCTCGTCGATGTCGTGCGTGACGAAGACCACCGTCTTGTCGAGCTCGTGCTGCAGTCGCAGGGTCTCCTGCTGCAGGTCGGCGCGGACGATCGGGTCGACGGCACCGAACGGCTCGTCCATCAGCAGGATGTTCGGGTCGGCGGCGAGGCCTCGGGCGACGCCGACGCGCTGCTGCTGCCCGCCGGACAGCTGGCTCGGATACCGCTCGGCGAGCGCCTGATCGAGGCCGACGGTGTCGAGCAGGGCACGTGCCCGCTTGTGCGCCTCGGGCTTCTTCACACCGGTCAGCCGCAGTACGGTGGCGACGTTGTCGATCACCGAGAAGTGCGGCATCAGGCCCGAGTTCTGCATGACGTAGCCGATGCGGCGGCGCAGCTGCACCGGATCACCGACGAGCACGTTCTCCCCGTCGATCTCGATGTCGCCCGAGGTCGGCTCGACCATGCGGTTGATCATGCGCAGCAGGGTGGTCTTGCCGCACCCGGAGGAGCCGACGAAGACCGTGGTCTTGCGCGACGGCAGGACCAGGCTGAAGTCATCGACGGCGACGGTGCCGTCGGGGAACTGCTTCGTGACGTTGCGGAACTCGATCATGGGTCACTTTCCAGTCGGTCGATCGACGAGGCGGACATCAGCGCCCCGGCGCCGGCATACGGAGGTCATTCGGAGATCTGCACGCGCGGATCGAAGGCCACGTAGCCGGAGAAGTCCTTGCCGACGCGGTCGAACGCGGTCGGGTACGGGTTCGGGTACGACCAGGCGTAGTCGGTGTGCAGCTCGTCTCCGGTCTGCACCGAGAAGTACTGGGCCGCGCCCTTCCACGGACAGGTGTACGGCGTGGGGCTCTCGACGAGGGCGCCCTGCGCGATGGATGCCGGCGGGAAGTACCAGTTGCCCTCGATGCGGACGAGATCGCTCTCGTCGGCTTCGGCGATGACGGTTCCTGCGAGTACAGCCTTCATGGTCCTGCCTCCTCGGATGTGGGTTCGAGCGTATAAGACGGCTGCGACATCCGGGTCGGGGTTGCGCGGGATGCCGTCAATGTGAGAAACATTCCTGGACCTGTTCGGTGCCGAGGCGTCAACGGATTGCATGATCCCGTCGGCATCCGCCTCTCACGCGGACTGGCGGCCGTAGCCCTCCAGCAGACGGAGCCAGATCTCGCTGATCGTCGGGTACGCCGGCACCGCGTGCCAGAGCCGTGCGATCGGCACCTCTCCCACGATCGCGACCGTGGCGGCCTGGATGAGCTCGGCCACCTCGGGGCCGACGAAGGTCGCCCCGATCACGACGTCGCGGGCGGTGTCGATCACGAGCCGCGCCTGACCCTCGAACCCGTCCTCGTACACGCTGGCGCCGGCGACCCAGCCGAGGTCGTAGTCGACGACCGCGACCTCGTGGCCCGCCTCGCGGGCAGCGGCCTCGGTGAGTCCGGCGGAGGCGACCTCGGGGAACGAGAAGGTGACCTGCGGAACCGCCGCGTGGTCAGCCGTGGCGACGTGCCGACCCCACGGGGCGTCGTCGACCTCCTCGCCCTTGGCGCGCGCGGCGATGACGTCTCCGGCCGCCCGCGCTTGGTACTTGCCCTGATGCGTCAGGAGCACGCGGCCCGTCACGTCGCCCACCGCGTACAGCCAGTCGCTCCCCGGCACGCGCATCGTGTCATCCGTCTCGATCCACTTCCCGGGCTCGAGGCCGACCGTCTCCAGGCCGATGTCGCGGTTGTGCGCCGAGCGACCGGTCGCGGCGAGCACCTCGCTCGCGGTGATCTCCTCGCCGCCCTCCAGCGTGATCGTCACACCGTCATCGCCGCGGCGGACGGAGGTCGTGCCGGTCGAGGTGCGCACGTCGACGCCCAGCTCCTTCAGGCCAGCGGCCACGCGCTCACCGGCGAAGGGCTCCATCGACGAGAGCAGCTCGCCCCGGGCGATGAGCGTCACGGTCGAGCCGAGCGATGCGTAGACCGTGGCCATCTCGACGGCCACGACACCACCGCCGATGACGGCGAGGCTCTTCGGCAGCTCCTCGGCGCTCGTCGCCTCGCGACTGGTCCAGGGCGCGGCTTCGCGCAGCCCGTCGATCGGCGGGATGACGGCTTCCGACCCGGTGCTGATCGCGACCGCGTGACGGGCGCGCAGCACGCGCGTTCCGCCGTCGGCATCCGTCACGGTGACCTCGCGCTCACCGGTGAGCCGGCCGAAGCCGCGGGCGAGGTCGATGCCGGCCGAGTCGAGCCACTTCACCTGGCCGTCGTCCGACCAGTTGCTCGTGAACGAATCGCGACGGTCGAAGACGGCCCGCACGTCGAGCGTCCCGGTCACCGCCTGCGATGCGCCGCCCACGTGCTGCGCGGCGCGCAGAGCCTGGGCCGGACGCAGCAGCGCCTTCGAGGGCATGCACGCCCAGTACGAGCACTCGCCTCCGACGAGCTCGCTCTCCACGATGATCGCGGTGAGCCCGCCCTGCACGGCGCGATCGGCGACGTTCTCGCCCACGGCACCTCCGCCCAGGACGATCAGGTCGTACTCGTCGGTCTTCTCGGCAGCAGTCATGTCGCACCTCTCCGTCGCCAGTCTCGCTCAAGAGCAACGCAGAGTCACGGGTGTGTTGTTCCCTGTCGGGCGTTTGCGGCGTCGTCCGGGCCTGCATCCGCAGGTCGAGATCACGGATGCAGGCGCGTACCGCGGCGTGTCGTCCTGCACTCGTGATCCGAACCTACGGATGGATCCGAGGGCCCGGATCGACGGCGGCCACAACGGATCCCCCCGATGTCGACGCCTCAGGCCGCGACGGCCTCCGGCGGCATGCGGCGGGCGGGGAACGCCCGCGGATAGGCGCGCTTCAGTGCGACGACGACCAGCGTGGCCGCCGCCACCTTGATGAGGTCTCCGGGCAGGAACGCCAGGCTCGACAGGGCCGTGAGATCCAGGGGGACGCCCGTCACGAGCGCCTGCACCGGGATGCCGACGGCGTAGACGACGAGCACACCGCCGAGCAGGGATGCCGTCGCCGCACGCCACCACGTGAAACGGCCCGTGCGCATGAGGAGTCCGATCACCACGACGCCGGCGACCCAGCCGAGGAGGTAGCCGGCACTGGGGCCGACGAACACGCCGAGTCCGCCGCGGCCGCCGGCCAGCACGGGGAGTCCGATCGCGGCGAGCGCGAGGACGAGGAGGACGGCGAGGGGCGCGACCCGGGGGCCCAGCACGAGTCCGGCGAGCATGACCCCCAGCGTCTGCGCGGTGATCGGCACGCCTCCCGGCAGCGGCACGATGACCGTGCCGAGCACGACGATCAGCGCGGAGAAGACCGCGATGCGACCGAGCACGGCGCTGGAGCCGGCGGGGTGGGATGTCGACATGAATCCTCCTGAACACTGTTCACCTGAACGGTGTTCACTAGAGTAGGGGGCGTCATCGAAGTCCTGCAAACCCGTCCGAGGAGCGATCACGTCCATCACCCCGACGCTGCGTCGTCTCGCCGTCGAAGATCCCACCCGATCCGCGATCGTCGCGAAGGACGCCCGTCTGACGTACGGCGAGCTCTACGCGGAGTCGCGGCGGATCTCGACGGCCCTCGACCACCTGCTCCGGGGCACCGCGGTCGGCACCGCCCTGCCGCCGATCGTCGCCGTCTGCCTGACCACCGCGTTCGACACGGCCCGCCTCGTCGTGGCGTCTGGGGCCGGCGACCGCATCGTCACAGTGATCGACGCGCACGGACCCGCCCCGCTGCAGAGGCAGCAGCTCGCCACGACCGGAGCGACCGTCATCGTCACGGATGCGCCCTCCCTGCGGGACGCGCTGCGCGCCGACGACTGGCCCGGGCTGATCCTCGGCCTCCCCGAGCTGATGCGGGCCGACCCGGTGCCGGCCGACCGGCTGCCGGCCGACCCGACGCCGCTCGCGGATGACGCCCCGTTCCTCCTGCTGACCTCCTCGGGGACGACCGGGGCGCCGAAGGCCTTCCTGAAGACGCGGGCACAGTACGCGGCGAACATCGACGTCTCCCGCCGTCACCTGGGCGCAGCGGACGACATCGCCACCTTCACGCCCGGGCCCATGTCGTACAGCCTGACCCTTTACACGCTGTTCGAGGTCCTCGCGACCGGCGGCCGGCTGCACGTCGCCGACCGCCTCGAGGAGCTGTGGCTCACCTCCCGCGTGCACGACGAGGGCATCACGCGCCTGGTCACGGTGCCCGCGGCACTGCACGCTCTCGCTGACGCCGCGACCCGCAACCCTGGACGATACGACGGCATCGAACGGATCATCACCGGCGGCGCGGCGCTCTCATCGCACACCCGCGCCCGGATCGCCGAAGCACTCCCGGGCGCCGACGCCACCGGCTATTTCGGCACCGGCGAGCTCGGCTTCATCGGCGACGATCGTGCGGGCGGAGAGATGATCCGTCTCTATCCGCAGGTGGAGGCGCAGGTGCGCGACGATCACGGCGCGGTGCTGCCGCTCGGCGCGTTCGGCACTCTCTGGGTGCGCTCGCGCTCGCGCTCGACCGGATACCTCCCCGGCACGACGACGTCATCGCTGACGGATGCCGACGGCTGGGCGAGCGTGCACGATCAGGGTCACCTGCGGGGCCGGGACTTCACCTTCGTCGGCAGACGCGGAGACGTCGTCACCACAGGTGGGCACACGGTCGCGCTCGACGAGGTGGAACGCGCGTTCGACGGCATGCCCCGGCTCGGCGCCGTGTGCGCGATCGCCGAGGCTCAGCCTGCTCTCGGCGTGCGCATCGCACTGGTCGTCGAGGGCGAGGCGCCGCCCCGGGCGGAGTTGCGCGCCTGGGCGGGCGACCGGCTGGCCCCGGCATCCGTTCCTCGTCGCTGGTACGCCCTGCCGGAGCTTCCGCGGACCTCCGGCGGAAAGGTCCGCCGCACCGCCGTGGCCGAACTCATCGCCCGTGGACAGGGGCGATGATGAGCGCCCGGAGGTCCGCCGTCGTGACGGGCGTCGGCGCCGTGACCCCCAGCGGCCTGACGGCGCCGGCTCTGTGGGCATCCGTGCGGGCCGGACGCAGCGGCATCACCCGCCTGCCGCCGGAGCTCTCCGGACCGGTGCAGGTCGGCGGAGTCGTCCGCGGTTTCACGGCTCCCGGCGACCTGCCGAGACCGCTCGCCCGTCACCTCACACCGATGCAGCAGTGGGCGATCGCCGCGGCGGACGAGGCCATGACGACCGCGGGCGCGACGCCGGGGCTCGACCTTCCGTGGAGTCCGCCTGCGGTGCAGGTGATCGTCGCCACGGGCTCCGGACCGGTCGACGCGGTGCTGCGCGCGGACGCGACCATGCGCGAACGCGGCCCCCGCGCGGTGCCGCCGGGACTCACGGTCTACGGAACGGCGGATGCCGTCGCCGGAGTCCTCAGCCGTCGATACGGAATCCTCGGCCAGACCCACGCCTTCACCGCGGCCTGCGCGAGCGGTGCCGTCGCGATCGGGGAGGGTCTCCGGCGGATCCGTCACGGATACGCGGATGCCGTGCTGGTCGTCGGGATGGACGACTGCCTCGGTCCGCTGCATCTCGCGGCGCACACGAACCTCCGTTCCGTGGTCACGGGCTTCGCCGACGACCCGGCATCGGCCTCCCGGCCGTTCGACCGCGCGCGCCGCGGCTTCGTCATGTCGCAGGGCGCGGCGGCCGTGCTGCTCGAGGCCGGAGACTTCGCGAGGGGGCGCGGTGCCCGACCGGTCGCGACGGTGGCCGGGTTCGGCGCGACCGGCGATGCGCATCACGCCACGGCGCCGGACCCCGCGGCCGCCGGCGCGACCCGGGCGATCGAGGCCTGCCTCGCGGATGCCGGCGTGCCGGCATCCGCGGTCGATCACGTGAACACCCACGGCACGGGAACGGTCCTCGGCGATGACGCCGAGCTCGTCGCGCTGTGGAATGCGCTCGGCCGTCGTGCGCCGGCCGTCCCGCTCACGGCGACCAAGTCCACCACCGGACACCTGCTGGGCGCGGCCGGCGTCGTCGAGGCCGTCATCGCCGCGATGAGCCTGCGCGACCAGGTGCTCCCTCCGACGATCAACCTGTCCGATCCCGCGGACGGCTGGGACTTCGTCCGCGACACCGAGCGATCGCATCCGGTCGACGCGATCCTGTCGACCTCGTTCGGCTTCGGCGGTCACAACGCGGCCCTCCTGCTCACCGGCCCCTGACTGAGACCGCACGCCGCGGAAGGGCCGGCACACTACGGCACCAGCACGACCTTCCCGCGCTGCCGACGCTGCTCGATGGCGTCATGCGCCGCCGCGGCATCCGCGAGTCGATACTCGTCGACGGGCGGAACGGTACGCCCTTCCGCCACCGCGGCGAGCGCTCGGGTCTCGAGCAGCCGCAGGTCCGGCAGAGCTCGTCCGAGCGGGACGGTGACGGTGAGGGAGCGCTCGACGATGTCGTCGGAGTCGAGGCGCAGGACCTCGCCGCTCGACCAGCCGATGATCACGACACGTGCTCCGCGGCCGAGTGTTTCGAGCGCTGCTCGACCCGTCGCGCCGCCGACGCCGTCGAGCAGGACCGAGGGCTGCTGCCCGCCGAGGAGCTCGGCCATCCGCGCTGGCCACGACTCGTCGGTCGCATCCAGCGGCAGCAATCGGCCTCCGGCGAGCTTCTCGCCGCGTGCGAGCTGCTCGACCACGGCGCGCTTCGCCTCGCCGCCGTGAAGGGCGACGACCGTGGCCCCGCCCGACAGGGCGAGCTGCGCGAGCTGGCTTCCGAGGCCGCCCGATGCCCCGGGGATGACGACGACGTCTTCCGGCCCGATCTCCACGGAATCCAGCACGAGCTGAGCCGTGCGCCCCGTGCCGATCGTGGCGACGGCCTGCGGGAAGGTCACGCCATCGGGGACGGGGTGGAGGGACTCGACCGGTGCCAGCGCGAACTCTGCGTATCCGCCGCTGCGGAAGCCCACGTGGGCGACGACCCGCGATCCGACGATGGCCGCGTCGACGCCCGGCCCCACGGCATCCACGACACCGGCAAGTTCGCGCCCCGGCGTCATCGGGAGCACAGGTCTCGGCATCGACGGCGGACCGGCGTCGCGACGGATGGCGGTGTCGACCGCGTGCACTCCGGCGGCGGCGATGCGCACACGCACCTCCCCCTCCGCGGGTTCGGGCAGCGGCACCTCTTCGACCTGCAGCACCTCGCTCCCCCCGAACGCCCGCTGCACGACCGCCCGCATGGTCCGCGACTCGACTTCCGTCACAGCATCCGCGCTCATGCGCCGACCTCCTCGTGCGTCTCGTGCGCTCCGACCCGCGTCCGCATCCGTGGCGCCAGCACGGCCGCGGCGACAGCCACGACGGCCGCGAGGGCGAAGACCGCGGTGAACGGATCCGCGACCGCGGCGACGGCAGTGAAGAGCGTCCCGGTCACGGCCAACGCCAGCGCGCTGCCGAACGAGTCGGCGACCGTCATCGCGCCGCTGTTGAAGCCCTGGTTCTCGGGGGTCGACATCGAGAGCGTCAACGCGCTGGTGCGCGGGCTCATCAATCCCATCCCCACTCCCGCCACGACCCAGGCGACGGCGACCATCGCGGCATCCCAGCCGAAGCCGGCGGTCGCGACGGTCAGGGCGATGCCGATCAGGACGAGGATCGTCCCCACCCGCACCGCCGTGATGCTCGACAGCCGCGTGCCCATCCGCCCCTGCACTGTCGCGGCGGCCGACCAGGCGAGCGCCCCGCCGGTCAGGGAGAGCCCGGCGAGCGTCGGGGTGAGGTCGTAGCGGTCGGTCAACAGGTACGGCAGGTAGACCTGCGCACCGAAGAAGGCGGCAGCGGCGAGCCCGCGGACGAGGATGACAGAGGGCAGCCCTCGACGCGCTCGAAGCGTGCCGCGGGGCACGAGCGGCCGCACGGCGATGAGCGCGACCACGACCGCGACGGCCGCGAGCGCCGTGCCGACTCCGGGGATGTCCCCGACCAGGTTCAGGGCGAGCACCGCCACGGCTGCCAGCACCGACCAGCCGAGCCGGCCGAACGCCCACGGCGTCGTCGCATCACCGTCGTTCGAGAGCCCGCGCAGGGCGGGGATCACCATGAACAGGGCGACGAGCACCAGGATGACCACGCCGAGGAAGACCCAGTGCCAGCTCCAGAGTTCCGTCACGGCGCCCGCCACCGTCGGGCCGATGAGCGACGGGATGACCCAGGCCGCGGCGAACCCGGCGAAGACGGCGGGATGCAGCGCCTGCGGATACACCCGGGCGACGACCACGTAC
The DNA here is from genome assembly GCF_040267695.1 of Microbacterium sp. A8/3-1. Classification (NCBI taxonomy): domain Bacteria; kingdom Bacillati; phylum Actinomycetota; class Actinomycetes; order Micrococcales; family Microbacteriaceae; genus Microbacterium; species Microbacterium sp. A8/3-1. Next base: position 2,865,299 of record NZ_CP158357.1, read on the forward strand.
AGGGCCACCATCAGCCCTCCGCTGCCCAGCCCCTGGGCGAAGCGCCCGGCGACGAGGATCTCCATGCTCGGCGCAAGGCCCGCGATGAGCAGCCCGACGACGAACATGGCGACCGACGTGTACAGCGGCGCGACGGGGCCGCGGCGATCCGACCAGTTGCCCGCGATCACCATGCCGATCACGCTGGTGGCCAGGGGCCCGGCGAAGGCGAGCGCGTACAGCCGCTCGCCGTCGAGGTCGGCGCTGACCGTGGGCATCACGGTCGTCACGGCCAGCGACTCGAAGGCCCCGAGGAACACGAGCGCGCACGCGCCGATCGTGATCCAGAGGTACTCGCTGCTCATGATGCGCGGCGGGGCGGGGTTCGGCGCGTCGGTGCTCGTCGTCGGCACCGCTCCTGTTTCCGTGGTCATGAGACCTGACGATAGGACCTCAACAAAGGTTGAGGTCAAGTCCGTGGGATCAGCGCACGGGAAGGAAGTGCGTCGGCGCGGGCACCTGGGCCTCGTGGCGGATGCCGAGCGCCGCGCCCGTGCGCTCGTCGAGGTCGAGCAGCGTGACCGTGTCGGAGCGCTGCCCGGCCACGAGCATCTTGCCCTCGTGCACGAGATGGTGGCGCGGCCAGTCGACGCCGGAGTCGGCGAGCGCGACCGACTCGAGGGTGTCGCCGCCGCCGCGCACCCGCAGGGTCGCGATCGTGTTGCTGCCGCGGAGCGCGGTGTAGAGGAACTGGCCGTCGCGGGAGCGCGCGAGCTCGGCAGGGAAGTCGGTGCCGATCTCGGCGATCGGGCTCGACAGGGTCGACGACACGACGCGCCAGGTGCCGTCGACACCCGCGGCGAGGGTGAACACCTCGCACGAGTACTCGGTCACGACATGCAGGTGTCCGCTGGGGTGCACGACCATGTGGCGAGGCCCGGTGCCGAGCGGCAGGACCACCTCGTGGTCGAGGATCAACCCGTTCGCACTCTGCTTCCAGAACCGAACCAGGTCGAACCCGAGGTCGGTGGTGGCGATGCGGCCGTCGGGCAGGAACGCCGCGGCGTGCGCGTGCGAGACCCGGTCGGCGCCGGCCGCGTGCGGGTCGGATGCGGCGACGCCGTCGCCCGGAGGGGTCGCCGCCGGTGCGTCCGGGTCCTCGTCGCCGAACAGAGCTGCGCGCAGCGCCGCCGCGGCATCCGCCTTCCCGTGCGCCGGGACGACGCGGCCGGCCGCGTCCAGACCGATCCGCACCACGCGTCCGTCGCCGTAGCAGCTCGCGATCAGGAAGGCGCCGTTCGGAGCGACGGCCAGGTGGCAGACGTTCGTGCCGACCGCGACCGGGTCGCCGAGCGGCGAGAGCGCCGCCTCGCCGGTGCGTGCGAAGGCCTGCACCTGGGCGTCCGCCTCCAGCGCTGCGTAGACGACGTCGAGGGACGGATGCTGCGCCAGCCACGACGGCGACGGCGTCTCGGCGACCGCGCCGCGGTAGGCGAGCGTGGTGGCCTCGCGCCCCTCGTCGCCGGCGAGCAGGCCGATGCCGTCGGCCTGCCCGTCCATCGCGGGGCCGTAGCCGCCGAGCCAGAACCGTGTCATGCGGTCGCTCCCGAGATCAGTCGAGCAGGTCGTGGCGCACGATGACCTGGTCGCGCTCGGGGCCGACGCCGATCACGGAGATGCGTGTGTTGCTCATCTTCTCGAGCGCCAGCACGTAGTCCTGGGCGTTCTGCGGCAGATCCTCGAAGGTGCGCGCGGTCGAGATGTCCTCGCTCCAGCCCGGGAAGTACTCCAGCACCGGCTTCGCGTGGTGGAAGTCGGTCTGGTTCACCGGCACCTCGTCGAAGTGCTCGCCGTCGACGTCGTAGGCGACGCAGACCGGGACCTGCTCGAGACCGGTGAGGATGTCGAGCTTGGTCAGCACGAGGTCGGTGATGCCGTTGATGCGCGTGGCGTAGCGGGTGATCGGCGCGTCGTACCAGCCCACCCGGCGCGGGCGGCCGGTGGTGGTGCCGAACTCGAAGCCCTGCTTGCGCAGCCACTCGCCCTGCTCGTCGAACAGCTCGGTCGGGAACGGGCCCGAGCCGACGCGGGTCGTGTAGGCCTTGACGATGCCGACGATGCGGTCGAGGGCCCCGGGACCGACGCCGGAGCCGGTCGCAGCCCCTCCCGCGGTCGCCGACGATGAGGTGACGAACGGGTAGGTGCCGTGGTCGATGTCGAGCATCGTGGCCTGGCCACCCTCGAAGACGACGACCTCGCCGCGGCCGAGAGCCTCGGCGATCAGGTAGCCGGTGTCGGCGACCATCGGGCGCAGGCGGTCGGCGTAGGAGAGCAGGTCCTCGACGACCTCGTCGGCGGTGATCGCGCGACGGTTGAAGATCTTGACCAGCAGGTGGTTCTTCTGGTCGAGGGCGCCCTCGACCTTCTGCCGCAGGATGTTCTCGTCGAAGATGTCCTGCACGCGGATGCCGACGCGGTTGATCTTGTCGGCGTAGGCCGGGCCGATGCCGCGGCCGGTGGTGCCGATCATCCGCTTGCCGAGGAAGCGCTCGGTGACCTTGTCGAGCGTGCGGTGGTACTGCGTGATGATGTGCGCGTTCGCGCTCACCTTCAGTCGTGAGACGTCGATGCCGCGGGCGGCGAGCGCCTCGAGCTCGAAGAACAGCACCTCGAGGTCGACGACGACCCCGTTGCCGATCACCGGCGTCACGCCGGGAGAGAGGATGCCGGACGGCAGGAGGTGCAGCGCGTACTTCTCGTCGCCGACGACGACGGTGTGCCCGGCGTTGTTGCCGCCGTTGAACTTCACCACCCAATCGGTGCGCTCACCGAGAAGATCGGTGGCCTTGCCCTTTCCTTCGTCGCCCCACTGCACGCCGACGATCACGATTCCTGGCATGGGTGTCCCCCCTGCTTTCGCCGGGTTTGCACCGGCCGATGAGCTGGCCCTCTTCGGGCGGTCCCATCCTATCGGGAGGGGGTTTCGGGGCTGTTTCGGGGCGTTCCCGTCGCACTCCGGTCGCAGTTCGTGCCGGTGGGCGCGGCTCCGGTCGCAGTATGCGCCGCCCCGGCCGCTTGCGAGCGACCGAATCTGCGACCGGGGCGGCTCCGGCGGGACGTGGCGGGAAAGCGACGGATGCTGTCGGTCCGGCCGATCGACGGATGTCGGAGGCCCCTGTCAGGATCGGGGGATGCCACAAGCAGCATCCGGCGACGCCGGCGTTCGCGCGAGCGCCGACGCACCCAAGAAGCAGGGTCCGCTCGTCCTCCTCGCGGCCCTCGTGACCGTCGTCCTCTGGGCGTCCGCGTTCATCGGCATCCGGGGCGCCGGACCGCACTACGACCCCGGTGCGCTCGCCCTTCTGCGCATGGCCGTCGGCACGGTCGTGCTGACGATCCTCGCCGTGCGCCACGGCATCCGTCTCCCGGAGCGCCGCCACTGGTGGTTGATCGCGGTCTGGGGCGTCGGATGGTTCTGCGTCTACAACCTGGCGCTGAACGCCGCCGAGCGCACCCTCGATGCCGGCACCGCCGCGATGGTCGTGAACCTCGCGCCGCTCATGGTCGTCGTCTTCAGCGGACTGTTCCTGCGCGAGGGCTTCCCGAAGCCCCTCGTGATCGGGGCCCCGATCGCCTTCCTCGGCGTCGTGCTCATCGGCATGAACTCGTCCACGAGCGAAGGACCCGACATCACCGGGCTGCTGCTCGCGCTCCTGGCTGCGGTGATGTACGCCGGATGCACGCTCCTGCAGAAGCGCCTCCTCACCGCCGGGACCGACGCGACGACGCTGACCTGGCTCGGTGCCGCGGCCGGAACGATCGCACTGCTGCCGTGGACGGGCAGCCTCATCGGCGCCCTGCAGACCGCACCGCTCGACGCGACGCTGTGGGTCGTCTACCTCGGCATCTTCCCGACGGCGATCGCCTTCACCACCTGGGCGTATGTGCTGCAGCGCAGCACCGCGGGACAGACCTCGGCGACCACCTACGTGGTGCCGGCGATCGCGATCCTCATGTCGTGGGCGATCCTCGGCGAGGTGCCGACACCGCTGATGTTCCTCGGCGGAGCGCTGTGCCTTCTCGGCGTCCTCGTCACCCGCATGCGCTGGCGACGCCGGGGCGCCTGACCGGAAGCAGACCGACGGGGCTGCGCTCAGCGCTCGCCGATGACGTTCCGCGCGATGCCGAGCTCGGCGAGCCGGGCGGCGGCCAGCGTGCGCTTCAGCTCGAGCGCCTCGCCGATCTCGCCCGCCAGGCGCGGACGGCTCTGGATCAGTGCATCCACCGTCGACAGCGGCAGCACCACGACCGTGAGGACCTCGCCGGCGATCGTGACCGCCTGGGTGCGTTCGCGGGTGAGGGCGGTGTGCCCGACGATGTCACCCTTCTCGGCGCTGGCGAACTCGATGCGGCCGCCATCAGCCTCGATCGCGAGCACGGCCCGCCCCGAGACCACTACACGCACCTCGTCGGGGACGATGCCGCTGCCCAGCACGGTCTCACCGACGCCGTAGCGCTCGAGGCGCGCACCCGCGGTCACCGCCTCGATATCGTCATCGCGAAGATGCAGCGTCGGCGCGATCGCGGCCATCGCCTCGACCAGACGCTGAGGTTCGGCGAGCGGGTCGGTCGCATCCCCGTCGAGCGCGAACCCGCGGCGACGCGCGGCGTACCAGAGCCAGGAGAGGTACATCGAGAGCGCACGGGACGCGTCGGCGGGGCCGGCGACCGGGATCGAGACGGCATACGCACCGGCACCCGAGTAGTGCACCGTGGCGCGCTCGCGAGGAAGCTTCATCGGCAGGGCATCCGCGATCGCGACCAGCAGCGACATGACCTCGTGCGGCGGATCATCGGTAGAGAACTTCACCGGCGTCTCGGCGGAGTACGGCCCTTCGGGCTCGCTCATGTTCGTGAATGAGGCTCCGGAGAGAGACGAGTTCGGGACGATCTGGATGCCACCGCCGGTCTCGATGTGCACGGCACGCCAGTTGACCTCGACGACCCGGCCCTTCACGCCCGCCGCGTCGAGCCAGTCGCCGATCTTGAACGGCTGCTCGAAGAGGAGCAGGAGCCCCGAGATCACGCCGCCCACGGCGTTCTGCAGCGCGAGGCCGATCACGATCGACCCGACGCCGAGAGCGGTGAAGAGGCCGCCGACATCGGCATCCCACACCCAGGAGAACAGGAGCGCGAGCCCGACGCCCACGAGGATCAGTCGCGCGATCTCGACGAAGATCGTGGGGATGCGCCCGCGCCAGGAATCCTTCTCCGCGTTGGCGAACAGCGCGACGTTGAAGGCGGAGAGCACGAGCAGGATGACGAGGAAGCCGAACACGGTCGCCACGACGCGCGTCCACACCTGATCGGCCGGCGACTGGATCGCGAACGCCAGGAGCCCGAACAGCGCGCCGACCGGCACGACGCCGTTGCGCAGCATCCGCAGCGGCTTGGCGACCGGATTGCCTCGACGCGTGAGCGTTCCGATGATCTCGGTCAGCACGACGAGGATCACGGGCACGCCGACGGCGAGCCCGATCACCCACCAGGCCCAGCCGTCCTCGAACGCGTCGGCCACGGTCAGACCACCTTCCAGACGGTCTCGGTCCGGCCCTGGGTCTCCACCGTCCCCGCCTCGACGTAGGTGACCAGCTCCTGCGTGCGGTCGCGCACGTTCTGGCTCACGTAGATCCCGGGTTCGCCGGTGACCGAGCGCACCCGGTACGCCAGGTTCACGGCATCGCCCCACAGGTCGTAGGCGAGGCTCGTGCGCGCGACGAGGCCGCTGGTCACGGTGCCGGCGTCGACGCCCGCGCGCAACCCGATCTGGGTCCCGTGCTGGGAGTTGAAGCGCTCGAGCACGCCCAGCAGGTTGCGGGCGAACTCGACGCTGCGGCGGATGTTGTCCACGCGCGGCACGATCAGTCCGGACGACGCGAGGTACCCGCCGCGCAGCGTGCGCACCTTCTCGACCCCGGCCTTCTCGGCTGCCTCGTCGAAGCCACGCATGAGCGTGTTGAGGAGTCCGATCTCCTCTTCCGCACTCTTGCCGCGGACGGCATCGTCGAATCCGACCAGCTCGGCGAAGACGACCGACACGTTCTCGTGCGCCTCGGTGATGGCCTCGTCGCCCTGCTTGTACTTCGTCGCGACGCTCTCCGGCATCAGCGTGTGGAGCAGCTTCTCGTTCTCCTTCTGCTGCTCGTCGATGAGGTCCTGCTTGATCCGCAGGCTCGACGCCATGTCGTTGAACGCGCTGCCGAGGTCGCCGAACTCGTCGCGCGAGCCCTGCGGGACCTGCACGTCGAGGTCGCCCTCCGCGACGCGGTGCACGGCACCGACCAGTCGATGGATCGGACGGGTGAACACCTGGGCGAGGAGCAGCGAGAGCAGGGAGACGCCGAGCATGATGCCGAGCAGCGACAGCAGGACGTTGCGCGTGAAGTCGTTGACCGGCTCGAACGCCTCTGCGGTGTCGATGCGCGCGACGATGACCCAGTCGAGCCCTTCGATCTCCAGGGGCGCATAGGCGGTGACGCTGTCGCCGCCGATGTAGTCGCGGCCGATGACGGTGCCGCTGCGTCCGGCCTGCGCCTCGGACACCGCGAAGGTGTCGACGGGCTGCAGGAGCACGGTCCCCTTGACCTCGCCGATGCGGTTGGCGATCGTCGGGGCGATCCCTCCGCTGATCAGCCGCTTGACGTAGTCCTCGGGGTCTTCGACCAGACGTCGGGAGGTGCTGCGCATGAGGTCGTCGCGACCCACCAGGTACACCTCGCCCGTGTCGCCGAGGCCCTGCGCCTTCCATCCCTCACTGCCGGTCATCACGGCGTTGATCGTGTCGACCGGCACCTGGAGCGCCATGGCGCCTGTGATGCCGCTGTCGTTGCCGACCGGGGAGATGACCCACATCGTGGGGATGTTCAGCGAGGGGATCCAGCGCTCGAAGTCGGTCAGGCCGATCGCATCGACCGAATTGGTCGCGATCGTGTCGCGGTACGTCTGCGCGAAGACGGTGTCGCGATACGGACCGGTGTTCACGTTCGTGCCCAGTTCGATGCCCTTGTAGGCGGAGAAGACGACGTCACCGTCGAGGTTGAGCAGCAGCGCATCCTCGTAGCCGGCCTGCTGCACCAGCCGTGTGAAGTAGTCGCCGTATCGTTCGGCCCCAGCCGCGTAGCTCGTGCCGTCGCCGCTGTCGTTGGTCACGAGCAGCTCGTCGTAGTCGGCGTCGAAGTCCTCGTTCTTCGTCGTGTACTGCAGCTGCAGGTAGCGACCGGCGTTCGACTCGGGGATGAACGCCTCGGTGCCGTACTCCTCTCCGGCGCGCGCCTCGAGCGTCGGGATGAAGGTGTCGGCGTAGTAGGCCTCGAGCTGCGCGGACTGCTCGTCGGAGAGCTCCTGCTGCTGCAGTTCGTCCCACGCGGCGTTCATCGTGTTCGAGAGCGTCTGCGCGCTGAGGTTCCGCGACTGCAGGGAGGCTTCGCGCTTGACGTCATCGATCGCCTCGGTGATCTCGACCGCTCTCATCGAGCGGATCGTGATGAGTTGATCGACGGCCGCGTCGTGCAAGGACTGCCGGCCGTTGATGAACCCGATCGCTCCCACGACGACCGAGGAGACCAGGCTCACCGCGAGGAGCATGATCAGCAGCTTCGACTGGATGCTGAGTCCGCCTCCGCGGAATCGGCGCGTTCGCGTCGCAGCCTCTGCGCTGCTGTTACCGGTCCCGCTCTCGCTCATGCGCCCTCCGCCGTGCATCGTGCGCGTCCCCGCTGGAACACTATCGATATACCGGTACGACGGTCTACACACGGGTTCCACTACAGTGACCGGCGGAGGCGAAACAATGACGACCTGGTGGCCCTATGCACGACTCGCGGCATCCGCACTCGCTCTTGCGGCGATCATCGCGCAGCTGAGCCGTTCCATCGAGAACGGGCTCACGGCGACCACGGAGTGGGGCAGCCACATTCCCACCGTCGCCGCGAACTTCCTCAGCTTCTTCACGATCGAGGCGAACCTCTTGGCCGCGATCGTGCTCGCCATCGCCGCGATCTGGGCGCTCCGCAACCGCGACAGCACCGATCCCGAGCCGCGCTGGCTCGCGATCCTCCTCGTCTGCGCGAACTCGTACATGATCGTGACGGGCATCGTCTACAACACGCTCCTGAGGGGCGTGCCGCTGCCTCAGGGCGTCACGGTCCCCTGGTCCAACGAGGTGCTGCACGTCGTCATCCCGCTGCTGCTGCTGCTCGACGTGCTGTTCGCACCACGGCGGCGCGCACTCGGCTGGAACACGATCTTCGTCGCCGCGATCTTCCCGATCGTGTGGGTCGTCTACACGCTGGTCCGCGCGAATCTGATCATCGCCCCGGCGACGGGCAACCCGTACTGGTACCCCTACCCGTTCCTCGACCCGCACCAGCCGGGCGGCTACGGCGCCGTCAGCCTCTACGTCCTCCTGATCGCTGCGATCATCATCGGCGCCGCTGCCCTCGTGGTCTGGGTCGGCCGCAAGCGCGGCACCCGCCCCGCCGTCTCCGCCTGACCCGGGCACCCCTGCCCGCCGGACTCCGGCCCGGATGCGATTACGCTGGTGCGCGGGGGATGGCCGTGACGCGTGGTCCCCGTGTGACTGAGGGAGCCACCACATGAACGAGCCCTACACGCAGGACCCGCAGGCGAGCTCTGCGCCGCCGCCCCCGCCGCCTCCTCCCGCCCCTTCGACAAGCTCAGGGACCCAGGGCGCAAGCTCCGGGGCCCAGGGCACAAGCCCGGCGACCCGGGCGTCGAGCTCCACGACGGCGGGCGTCTCCGGGTCGAAGAACCAGGGCGCCCCCACCGACGCCGAGATGTCCCGCGCAGCCGCCGTCCTCACGGTCATCTCGGACTCCTACTCCGCGAAGATGGTCGGTCAGGACCGCCTGCGGATGAGCCTGCTCGTGTCGCTCATCGCCGGCGGTCACATCCTGCTCGAGAGCGTGCCCGGGCTCGCCAAGACGACGGCGGCGAGCACTCTCGCCGACACCGTGAAGGCGCAGTTCAAGCGCATCCAGTGCACGCCCGACCTGCTCCCGAGCGACATCACCGGCAGCCAGATCTACGAGTCGGCGACCGGCACGTTCCGCACGGTCCTCGGCCCGGTGCACGCGAACTTCGTGCTGCTCGACGAGATCAACCGCTCGAGCGCGAAGACGCAGAGCGCCATGCTCGAGGCGATGCAGGAGCACCAGACCACGATCGGCGGCGAGATCCATCACCTCCCGAAGCCTTTCCTCGTGATCGCGACGCAGAACCCCATCGAGCAGGAGGGCACGTACGAGCTGCCCGAGGCGCAGATGGACCGCTTCCTGCTCAAGGAGATCGTCGAGTACCCGAGCCCGGCCGAGGAGTTCGAGATCCTGAGCCGCATCGACTCGGGCGTGCTCGACCCCGACCGTCACGTGACGAGCGCGGTCACCCTCGACGACGTGCACCTGCTGCAGGACGTCGCAAGCCGGGTCTACGTCGACCCCGCGATCCGCAACTACATCGTGTCGATCGCCTACGTGACCCGGAACCCCGCGCCGTACATCGGCGAGGAGCGCGCACGCCTCATCAAGTACGGGGCGAGCCCGCGCGCGAGCATCGCCTTCCTTCAGGCCTCGCGGGCGCTCGCGCTGCTGAACGGCCGCGCGCACGTGCTGCCCGAGGACATCCGGGCGCTCCGCCACCTGGTGCTGCGCCACCGTCTGCTCCTCACGTTCGAGGCCGACGCCGAGGGCATCCGCAGCGAGGAGATCATCGACGAGATCTTCGCCGCCGTGCCGACTCCCTGACCCTTCGACCCCTTCGACAAGCTCAGGGACCCAGCCGGAAAGCCCCCATGCCCAGCCTGATCACGCAGGTGAAGAGCAAGCTCTTCATCCACTCGTCGCGCAAGTCGCTGCACGCGCTCGACGGCGCCTACGCGTCGCTGCTGCACGGGCGCAGCCTCGACTTCGAGGACCTGCGCAAGTACGAGTACGGCGATCAGGTGCGCGACATCGACTGGCGGGCCACCGCACGACTGGGTGCTCCGCTGGTGAAGCGTCACCGCGCCATGCGCATGCACACGATCATGTTCGTGGTCGACACCGGGCGCTCGATGGCCGCGCTCGCTCACGACGAGAAGTCGAAGAAGGATCTGGCGATCCTCGCGACCGGCGTTCTCGGCGTGCTCGCCCTGCGGCACGGCGACGACTTCACGATGGTCTACGGCGACGCAGAGCGTGTGCGTCGGCGCGCACCAGGACGCAGCGAGGGCGCGCTCGAGCACGCCCTGCGCACGATCGACAAGGCCATCGACGAGAGCACCGCATCGAGCGATCGCGACGCCCTGCTGTCGTACGTCACGCGCACCATCTCGCGGCGCATGATCGTCGTCGTGATCACCGATGAGGCGCCGATCACCGACGAGACGGAGCGGATGCTGCGCCGCCTGCGCGTGCAGCACGACGTGCTGTGGCTCACGGTGCGCGACGCCGACCCGGTGCTCGACCACACCACGCGCACCATCCGCAGCGACGTCGACAGCCGGTGGGACGTTCCGGACTTCGTGCAGGGCGACCTCGGCATCGTCCGCGAGCTCACGGCGCAGACCGAGGCGGACGCCGCCCGTCTCGCCGAGACCCTGAAGCGCATGGAGATCAGCCACGCCGCGCTCGACGGGCAGGACGACGCCGTCTCCCAGCTGCTGCAGCTGCTCAACCGGAGGTCTCATGCCGGGATCTGACGAGCTCTACCCGCCGGCGCAGTACGGCTGGGGATGGATGCTGCTCGCCATCGGCATCCTCGCCCTGCTGGTGCTCGGCGCGTGGCTGCTGATCGTGCTCACCCGTCCGCGGCGCGTGCTCTCGACAGCCGGAGAGGCGCAGGGGCCCACGCTGCTCACGGTCGACGTGCTCTCGCAGCTGCGCACCGAGTACCTCGAGCGCATCCAGATGGTCGAGTCGGACTACCGGGAGCGGAAGCTCTCGGCGAGGAACGCGAACTTCGAGCTGAGCCGGGTCGTGCGCACGTTCGTGAACGAGTACAGCGGCCTGGAGGCGCCGGTGCTCGCGCTCGACGACCTCAAGGCCCGCGGCGTGCACCCCGCGCTCATCGACGCGATGGGCCGGCACTACTACCCGAGCATCTTCCGCCAGGGACCGGCGATCGACCCGATCGCCGGCGCCGAGGCGGCGCGGACGGTGGTGCGCACATGGCACTAGCCAACTTCTGGATGATCATCGTCGCGCTCGCGGTCGTGCTGATCGCACTCGGCATCGGCCTCGCGCTGGGCCTCCGCCGCGCCGGACGCGGCGAGGCCGGCGAGCGGGCGCGGGTCGCCCGCGCAGAGCGTCTGCGCGCGCTGCCGTCGTTCCGCCAGGCGCTGACGCGGCGGGTGCTCGCGTTGTCCGGCATCCTGGTCCTCGGCACCGTGGCGACCGTCGCAGCCGGCGTGGTGGCCGCCCGGCCGATGTCGTCGCAGACCATCCAGCCGGTGAACACCAGCCGCGACATCATGCTGTGCCTCGACGTGTCCGGCTCGATGACCGAGGTCGACGTCGAGGTGCTGAGCGTGTTCGAGGAACTGCTGGAGGACTTCGAGGGCGAGCGGATCGGTCTGACGATCTTCAACAGCTCGCCCGTGCAGATCTTCCCGCTGACCGACGACTACGACTTCATCCGCGAGCACCTCGCGAGCATCAAGGAGAGCTTCGACTACGTCGATCAGATCCCCGAGCACTGGGTCGGCACGCTCAACGGCGAGGGCGCCTCGCTGATCGGCGACGGACTCGCCGCGTGCACCATGGGCTTCGACCGCCCCGACGACGAGCGGTCGCGCTCGGTGATCTTCGCCACCGACAACGAGATCAACGGCGCCTCGATCGTGACGCTCGAGGAGGCCGCGGGCTACGCCAAGTCCAAGGGCGTGCGCGTGTTCGCTCTCAACCCGGTGCAGGGCAAGGACGCCGAGGTGAGCGCCGAGCTCGCCGCCGCGGCCGAGACGACCGGGGGCGCCGCCTACGGTCTGCGCGACACGACGACCGTGTCCGACATCGTGACCGAGGTGCAGGAGCAGGAGGCCACCGAGCTGCGCGGCGAGGCGCAGGTCGTGTGGACCGACACCCCGAACCTCTGGATCGTGGTGCTGTCCGTCGCACTGCTCTCATTCGCCGTCGTGCTGTGGAGGGTGAGACTGTGATCTTCCAGCCCGTCCTGCATCCGCTGCTGCTCGTCCTGCTGTTCGTGCCCGTGATCGCCCTCGCCGTCTGGCTGACCGTGCGCGGGAGCGGCCATTCGACGAGCTCAGGGACCCAGGGAGCGGGCTCCGGCACCGCGGGAGCGAAGTCCGGCACCCGCACGCTGTGGGCGCTGCGCGTTCTCCTTCTGCTCGCCTGCTTCGTGATGCTGCTGCGCCCCGGCATCCCCGGCGGAGCGACGCAGACGCTCGCCACCGATACCGACATCGTGCTCGTGGTCGACACCACCGCGAGCATCGTGGCGGAGGACTGGGGCGACGGGCAGCCCCGCATCGACGGCGTCCGCGAGGACGTGCGGGCCATCGTCGAGGAGTACCCGGGCGCCCGGTTCGCCCTCATCACGTCGGATGCCGCTGCCGAGCTGCGGATGCCGCTGACCACCGACACCACGGCGCTGATGGGTTCGCTCGAAGTGCTGCGACCCGAGGTGACCAGCCAGTCGCGCGGAAGCTCGATCGGCATCTCCGCTCCGCTGGTGTCCGAGACGCTCGCCTCGGCCGCCGAGTCCTCCCCTGATCGCTCGCGCATGGTGTTCTACTTCGGCGACGGCGAGCAGACGGTCGACACGCCGCCCGAGCCGTTCAGCGGCAGCGCGAAGTACACCGACGCCGGCGGCGTTTTCGGCTACGGCACGGCCGAGGGCGGCCCCATGCGCATCACGGGCGGAGGCGTGGACGACGACGAGGGATACATCGAGTACCAGGGCGAGGATGCGCTCTCGGTCATCGACGAGCAGAACCTCGAGGCGCTCGCCGAGCAGCTCGGCGTCGAGTACCAGCACCGAACGGCGGATGCCGCGCCGACGCTGCCGGACGCCCCGTCGACCACGACGAGCTACGCGGAGTCCGGCGAGGTCGGCAACGTCACCGAGCTGTACTGGATCGCCGCGCTGGTGATCATCGCGCTCCTCGGCGTCGAGCTCACGCGCGCGACGCTGCTCATCGCGCGACTCCGGCAGCTGCGGTCGCCCCGTACCAATCGGTCCCTGAGCGAGCGCAGCGAGACGAAGGGCGCTCGTTCCGCGGTTCCTGAGCGAGGAACGAAGCGACGAGACGAAACGCCCGCATCGACCGGCGAAGGAGGTGCGTCATGACACCTCAGGACGAGGCGGCCGCGGCGCTGCTGCGGTCGAACCGCCGACGGCGCAGCATCCGCCGCTGGGTCGCGATCGGAACCCTCCCTCTCACGCTCGCCGCGCTGTTCTTCGTCGGCAAGCTGCTGAGCATGTACGCGTTCGCGCATCAGGCGGTGACCGCCTACGTGGTCGACGACTACGCCGGCTCCGAGGCCTCGGCCCGTGGGCAGGAGTTCCTGAACTGGTTCGAGCCGTACAAGGCGCCCTTCAACATCGGCACCGCTCTCGGCGCGGCCGAGAAGCTGCCCGAGGCGCGGGCGAAGCTCGAGGAGGCCCTGGAGCTCGCGCACGGCCTCGAGGTGTGCGGCGTGCGGATCAACCTCGCCCTCGTCGTGGAGCGCATGGGCGATGCCGCCCGGGCCGACGGCGACGGCGCGACGGCGGCGCAGCTGTACGGCGAGGCGCTGACGATCACGGTCGAGACGCCAGAGGAGTGCAAGAGCGACGAGGCGCAGGAGCAGTCCTCGGATCCGGAGCGCGACATGTCGGACTCGCTCGAGGGCACCGAGGAGCGGCTCAAGCAGAAGCAGCAGGAACAGGAGCAGGAACCGCAGCCGCAGGAGCCGCAGCCCGAGGACGAGGAGCCGCAGCCGTCCGAGGACAAGCTGGAGGATCTGCAGGACAAGCTCGAGCAGGGCACGCAGGAGCGCGACCAGCAGCAGAACGACGACCCCGGCAGCTCGGGAACGGACAAGCCATGGTGATGGATCACGAGAAGCAGCGGGCGCGCTACATCGCCGGCACCGAGGGGGCGCCGCCCGTGCCTCCGCCCGGAGGCTACCGGGGTGCGCGACGCCAGCAGGCACCGGCGGCCGGGGCTCCGCTGCCGCCGACGCCCGGAGCCACCGCGACGCTCGACGTGGAGAAGAAGCCCGCCAACGCGCTCGGTTGGATCGCGCTGGCGGCATCCGTCCTGTTCGCACTGATCCTGCTCGGCACGCTCGTCGCGGGCGGCACCGACATCCTCTACGGCGTCACGATGCTGGCCCTGCAGCTCGTGGTCGTCGCGGTGATCATCGCCGCGCTGTTCTCCGCGCGAGGACGGATGCTGGGCGCGATCGCACTCATCGTGACGATCCTGTTCAACGTCGCGACGGTCGGCGGCATGAGCGCTCTCCAGACCTCCGCGTCCGGCAACTACGAGGGCGTCAAGAGCGACGAGCAGAAGCACGAGGAGGCGTACCCGGCGATCAAGGGCACCGACCCGCAGCAGACGCTGAGCCAGCAGTCGCTCGAAGAGGTGCGCGCCCAGTCCGACGCACTGTTCGCCGACATCCGCGACAGGCTGACCGCCGAGTTCGGGTTCACGTGGGTGCCGGTCGGCGACGAGGACCTGCGCCCCGAGCGCAACGGGTACGGCGGCGAGTCGATGCTCGTCGAGTTCACGTCCACGGGGTGGGCGACGAACGAGCCGATCCAGGACTATGCGCAGAAGCTCGACGTCATGGCCGCGATCGACGACGTCGTGCTCGAGCACGGCCTGTGGGACCTCTACTCGTTCAACGACCCGACCAACTCGGGCATCGACCCGTCGATGATCGCGAAGCTGTACGGCAGCGATGATCCGCGCACCCAGAACACCTGGGAGTACTACACGGAGAACTACCCCGATCCGCTGCGGTTCTACGCGAACATCTACGACCTGTCGAAGGACTCCGACGGCGGTTTCCTGACCGCCCGCCAGGCGCAGAACGCGCGCACCGGGGAGCCGCTCGAGGGGCTGCAGCTCGTCGTGATCGCCAGCGGCGTGCTCAGCGAGGCCGACCGCGCCGAGTTCGAGAAGAAGCTCGAGGAGTACCCCGGATTCGGGTGAGTCCCCCGCGTTCGGCGTTTCGTCTCGCTGCGCTCGCTCAACGAACAGCCCGGGTCGTCGAGCGACGAGACGAAACGCGTCAGCACCCACAGCCCGGTCGTTGAGCGAGGAGCGCAGCGACGAGACGAAACGCCTCAGTCGGCGAGGCGGAGCAGCATCCGCGCGACGACGAAGCGTGCGTGCCCCCGAGAGGTGCGCGGGTCGTACCCGAGCGTCTCGGTGAGCACCGAGAGGCGATCCTGCACGCTCGAATGATGCCGTCCTAGGCGCACGGCCGCAGCCCGCACGCTCTGCTCGTCGACCACGGCGTCGAGGAGTTCGAGGCTGCGGGCATCCAGGCCGGCGAGGGTTGCGGCATCCGGATGGAGGGCACCGGAGTCGGCCTGCTCGGCGACGAGCAGCAGTGCGCCGAGGTCGGCGGCAGCGAGCACGGGTTCTGCGGGGGTGGTCAGTCGCACCGCGATGAGCGCGGACGACCACGAGGCGGGAAGCTGCCCCTCCAGCCCGGGTGTGCCGATACCCCGTCGCCCGTCGTCAGCCGGATCCCAGGCCTCTGCCGCTGCCCACTCCGCCGGGAGGATCGTCGCTCTGGTCAGCCCGTGCCGCGTGGCGATGACGGCGGACGGATGCTGCGCCAGGGGCGCCGGGTCGGGCGGCGAGGCCACCACGCACAGCGGGCCGGGCGGCAGCCGGAGACGCGAGAGCGCGGTCATCCGCTCATCGACGCCCGCGTAGGAGCTGATCGCGAGTTCGACCGCGCTCGCCGTGCCCACGGATCGGCGCGCGCGGATGATGCCGAGCGCGAGAGCGAGCCGTTCGAGGATCATCGCGTCGTTGGTGTGCTCCTGGCCCTCGCGTTCGATCCAGACGACGGCATCGGGTCCGCTGTCGCGCCGCATCCATCCCTCTCGGGGATCGATCGGATCGATACGGACGCCGTCGGCGCGCACGCGCATGATCTGGCGGCCGTCGCGCTGCCCGACGGTCGCGCCGCTCAGCACCGCAGCCCCGCGGAGCATGCTCTCGACACCGACGGATCGCTCGACGAGGGCGTCGAAGTACGTGACGACTTTGAGCGTCTCGCTGGCGTCCGGGTCGAGGGCGGTGAGACGCCCCAGCAGATCTTGCATGTCGGCTCCATCGCGCGGGAGTTCCACCCTACGGGGTCCGGCGAGGACCCCCTAGGGTGATGGCGTCAGGCGAGCAGGCGGTTCACCCAGTTGTCGCGGGCGGCGAGCATCGCCTGCGCCACGGCCGCGTGCGGCGCGAACATGTCGAATCCGTGGAATCCGCCGGCCCAGACGTGCAGCTCGGCCTGGACCCCCGCCTCCCAGAGGCGCGTGGCGTAGGCGACGTCCTCGTCGCGGAACACCTCGGCGCTGCCGCAGTCGATGAACGCCGGCGGGAGACCGGCGAGGTCGGTCGCACGCGCGGGGGCGGCGTAGATCGAGACGTCGGCGCCGCCCTTGCGGTCGCCGAGCAGAGCGGTCCAGCCGGTGATGTTGGACCCGCGGTCCCACACGCCGATGCCGTCGATCTGCTGCGTCGAGACCGTCTCGTCGCGGTCGTCGAGCATGGGGTAGATGAGCAGCTGTCCGATGAGCGCCGGACCCCGACGGTCGCGGGCGAGGAGGGTCGTGCCGGCGGCCAGTCCGCCCCCGGCGCTGCCGCCGCCGATCAGCAGACGCGACAGGTCGATGCCGAGATCTTCCGCGTTGTCCGCCGTCCACACGAGCGCGGCGTAGCAGTCCTCGACCGGGTACGGATCGGGGAATTCGGGCGCGAGCCGGTACTCGACGGTCACGATCACGCCGTTGAAGCGCTCCGCCCAGTCGAGGAATCCGACGACGCCGAGCCACCGGTTGCCGAGGATCATGCCGCCGCCGTGCGTGTGGAAGAATCCGGGACCCGTGCCCGTGCGCCCCTCCTTCTCGATCACCGAGACGGTGATCTCATCGCCTCCGTGACCGGCGATCGTCACATCGCGGCGGGTGAATCCGCGCTCGTCGAGGAGCACGAAGATCTCGTCTTCTCCGCTGACCGGCGACTGCCGCATGAGCGGGATCATCTCCGAGGTGAGTGTCGTCGGCATCTGGTCGGCGACCAGGGCGAGAGCGGCTTCGAGCTCGGGGTCGAAGGGCGGGCGAGCCAGTGTGTCGGTCATCAGAACTCCTTTGTCCTCGCCGTCTGCGTGGCGGCGTCCCGCCAGCATCCTTCACGTCCTCCCCGAGCGTAACCCGCCGCCCGCACCCGATCTGCCGTGCGGATGCCGCCATCCGGCGGGGCGCTCCCGTGGCAGAAAGGCACAGTGTTCCGGCCCGTGACCCTGCCGGACTGCCACGCGAAGCGTCAGCCGGCGAACGACAGACCCGCGGCGAGCGCGAACCCGAGCACGGTCGCAAGACCCGTGGACTCCTTGGCCTTCGACTGGGCTTCGGGGACCATCGAGTCGACGAGCATCACGAGCAGGGCTCCGGCGGCGAATCCGCTCGCCGTCGTGCGGAAGGCCTCACCGGTGACCGTGGCAAGACCGAAGCCCGCGACGGTGGCGAGCGCGCAGATCACGGCCACCCCCGCCCAGAGCAGCAGCACGCGACTCTTCGCCATGCCGCCCTGGAGCAGGTCGGCGGCCGAGCCGATGGACTCCGGCAGGTTCGAGACGAGGATCGCGACGACGAGAGCCATGCTGACCGGTTCGCCGGATGCCAGTCCGATTCCCAGCACGAGCTGCTCGGGGATGCCGTCGAGCAGAGCGCCGACCGCGAGCTGTCCGCCGCCCGCTTCGCTCTTCTTCTTCGCGGCCCTGGCGTCGAGGATGCGGGCGGCGATGTAGTACGCGAGGGCGCCAGCGGCGACCCCTGCCACGAGCGGGATCGCGCCGCCGCGCTGGAGTCCTTCTTCCCAGAGCTCGAAGGCGATCGAGGCCATCAGCGCGCCCGCGCCGAAGCCGAGGACGATGCCGAGCCAGCGGGGCGGCCAGGCACGCAGCATCGCGAGCACCGCGCCGACGAACAGCGGGGATGCCGCGACCACACCCCACAGCACCGCTTCGCCCATGTTCCGCCTCCGTGCACACTCTCCCACTTCCGGGGCGGGAAAACGGAGACGATCGCCGCGCTCGTCGGCGCGTCGCGTCCGGACACGCCGCGCCCACGGCATCCGATCTCCGTTTCCCCGCCGCGGCAGCGGCCCACCATAAGATGACGACACGATGAGCAGGCCGGCGAGGGGTGACAGACCGGGCGAGGTGCTGCGCCTCTCCGCGTTCGCACTGTTCTGGTCGTCGTCGACCCTCGGGGCGTTCACCGGAGCCGTGAGCGCTGTCGCATTCCAGGTGCTCATCGTCACGACACTGGGCGCCTCCGCCTTCGAGATCGGCCTGCTGAACGCGGCGAACGTGGTGCCCTACCTGCTCTTCGGCCTGATCGTCGGGGCGCTGATGGACCGGTGGCGCCGCAAGCCCGCGATGGTGCTCGCGAGCGTCGGCCGCGCACTCGTCCTCGGCGCGATCCCGGTGCTGTGGGTCACCGGCACCCTGACGGTCTGGACGTTCGGCGCCCTGTTCCTGATCTTCGGCGCCCTCACGCTGATCGCCGACTCGGCCGCGCAGCCGATGCTTCCCCGACTCGTCCCGCGGAACCAGCTCGTCGCCGCGAACGCCAGGCTCGGGCAGGCGGGCACCGTCGCGCAGACCACCGGCCCGGCTCTCGGCGGAGCGCTCGTGAGCTGGCTCAGTGCTCCGGTCGCGATCCTCATCGACGCCGTCGCCTACCTCGTCAGCGCGGTGATGCTCAGCCGGATCAAGGTCGACGAACCGAAGGCCGAGCCCCGCAGCGACGGACGCCACCTCGGTCACGACATCGTCGAGGGTCTGCGGTGGACGTACTCGCATCGCACCCTCGCCCCGATGGCCGCGTCGGTGAACGTCTGGTTCCTCGGCAACAGCATCGCGCTGACCGCGTTCGCTCCGTACGCCCTGCGCGAGCTCGACCTCGGCGCTCTGGTGTTCGGCTTCGTGCTTGCGCTCGGTGGCGTCGGTGGATTCCTCGGCGCGGTCCTCGCACCGATGGCCGGCCGACGCTTCGGGGTCGGCGGTGCAGTCCTGGCCGGACGCGTGCTCTCGGCGTTGGCCTGGCTCGCCGTGCTGATCCTCCCGGCATCCGAGAACATCGCGATCGTGGCGATCCCTCTCGGCATCGGCCAGTTCCTGTTCGGGCTGGGCATGGGCCTCGAGGACCCGAACGAGATGGGCTATCGCCAAGCTGTCGCGCCCGACGAGATGCAGGGCCGGTTGAACGCCTCGATCCGCACGGTCAACCGGGTCATGTTCCTCATCGGCGCGCTGATCGCCGGCGGGCTCGCCACCGCGTTCGGGTTCCGCGTCACGATCGGTGTGAGCGTGGTGATCTTCGTGATCGCGGCGCTCATCGTGCTCTTGTCACCGCTGCGCACCGCGCGGCACGAAGACCTCTGAAGCCGGGCCGGGCTCACCGAGCCGAGTCGACGCCCGTGCGATGGATGCCGAGATCGGTGCGATCTGCCAGGATGTCGGCGCGGAGAGCTCTCGTGCCGCGATAGTCGCCATCCTGCAGGCGTCGGTAGGGCCGGAGCTGCGTCTCCGTGCGGATGCCTGCGAGGCGCTGACCGAGGCGGTCGAGTTCCGCATCGATACCCGTCGCGTCGAGTCCGTCGGCGTCGTGCACGACGTGCAGGTCGAGCGGTTCGATGCCGGTGTACCAGAGTGTGCCGTGCGTCACCGGGAAGAGCAGGGAGTCGATGTCTCCGCTGATGCCGCGCGGGCCGATCGACCGCTCGTCCTCACCGGCGGTGACGATCACCAGAGCCCGCCGGCCAGCGAGCGGTCCGGCACCGTAGCGAAGCGGCACCCCGGTCTCGGGGTCGAGAGTGCCGTAAGCGAACCCGTTCGTGAGCACGCGATCGAACCATCCCTTCAGAATGGCGGGCACTCCGTACCACCACAGGGGGAACTGGAACACGAGGAGTTCGGCTGCGGCGACCTTACGCTGCTCCTCGATCACGTCGTCGGCCAGCTGCCCTGCAGCCTGGGCCTCGCCCATGAGGTCGACCACGTTGCCCGCACGGCCGAAGGGCTCGCCGAGATCCTTCGCCGACAGCACCGGATCGAAGCTCTGCGCGTAGAGGTCGGAGGTGACCACGTCGTAGTCGGCCGCGAGCTTCCGGGATCCCTCATGGAAGAGTCGTGCGTTGAACGAGCTCGACTGCGGGTGCGCGAGGATCCAGTGCGCTGTCGGGCGCGTGGCGGTCACGATGTCGCCTTCCTGGTGCGGGCGAGCGGCAGCACGGCCGCGGCGACGACGACCACCGCGGCGATGACCAGGGCGACGGTGAATCCGCGCGCCGCGAGGATCGAGCCGATCGTGCCGAGCACCGCGATTCCGAGTCCGCCGCCGAGCGAGAAGCCGACCTCCTGGATGGCACCCACCTGGCCGGCGTCGTCCTCCGTCGTGACGTCGAACAGCGCGGTCGCGGCGAGGGTCGCCCCGATTCCGAACCCCAGGCCGACGAGCAGCAGGGGGAGCGCGACCAGGTCCGGATCGAGGGCGAGCCAGGCCAGTCCGACGCCCTGCACCGTGAGCGCCAGCACCGTCAGCGCGTTCGCGCTCAGCATCCGCAGGAAGACGGGTGCCAGCACGCCGCCCAGCGCAATGGCCACCGCCTGCGGGAGGATCGCGATCCCCGCTTCGGCCGCACTGTGGCCGCGCGCATCCTGCAGATGAAGACTCACGAGGACGACGGATGCCGATGCCACACCGCTGCTCGCGAGGATCCGCACGATCGCGGGGCTGAAGCCCGGCACGCCGAACAACCGCATGTCGATGAGCGGATCGCGGAGCACGCGCTGTCGGCGGATGAAGAAGATCAGGACCGCGACGGCGACGACACCGGCCACGGCCGCGGGAACCGGCGCCGCGAGCACCTCGTGCAGGGCGAAGACCAGCGCCCCGAGCGCGACGATCGAGGAGAGGATGCTGAGCACGTCCCACGATGCCGGGCGGGAGCTGCGGGAGTCGGGGACGAGCCAGATGGCGAGAGCACCGGCGAGGACGGCCAGGGGCACGCTGCCCAGCAGCAGCCATCGCCATCCCGGCCCTTCCGTGACGATCCCGCCGAGCACCGGGCCGAGCGCGCTCCCGGCGCCGAACGTGGCCGTCCACAGCCCGTAGGCCAGCACGCGCTCGCGTGCCTGGTAGTGGGCGCCGATCGTGGCGACCACACCCGCGACCACGAACGCCTCCGCGACCCCGAGCAGAGCCCGGATGGCGATCAGCACGAGCCCGTTGTCGGCGAACCCGCCCACGGCGTTGAGGAGGGCGAATCCCGCGAGGCCGATCAGCACGATGCGCTTGCGACCGAAGGCATCGCCGATGCGCGCAGCGAGGATGAGCGTGGCCGCGAGCGCGAGCGAGTAGATGTCGACCAGCCACAGGGCTCCGCTGTCGGTGAGCGCGAGGTCACCGCGGATAGCCGGCAGGGCCGTCGAGACGCTGCTGATCGCGAGCGCCCCGATCAGGATGCCGAGCTGCAGCGGGATCATCGCCAGCCAGGGGTGGCGGAGGGGACGAGTCGGGGAGATGGTCGTGGGGGTACTGGACGTCACCGTCTCAGTCTGGTGTGATGGTACTGAACCGGCAAGTACTGTCATTCCGGTCACATAGTGACCATTTGGATACTATGGAAGCGCGAGAGGCGAGCCCATGAGAGAGAAGACGGAGCGCATCGTCCGGGAATGGACGGATGCCTGCGACGCAGAGGTGTCGATCGCCGTGCTCGGCGGCGCCTGGAAGCCCAGCATCCTCTCCCTCCTCGGCGAGCACGACGTGCTCCGCTTCGGCGAGCTGAGCCGCCTTCTGCTCGAACCCACGGCCCGCGTGCTCACGCGACAGCTGCGGGAGCTCGAGGACGACGGCCTGATCACCCGCGAGGTGTACCGGCAGGTGCCACCCAAGGTCGAGTACCGGCTGAGCGACCTCGGGAGAGGCGCCCAGCCCCTGGTCGACACCCTCACCCGGTGGGGCGGCGAGTACGCCGCGCATCAGAGACGGATGCTGGCCGCACCGGCATCCGTCGGCGATGACGAGCGTCAGAAGGAGTCGGTCCCGCAGTAGGCCGGCATCTCCTGCACGCGGGGTCGTCATGCGGCACAGGGCGACACGCCGCCCGCGGATAGACTGGAAAGCATGTCCAAGGTCCTCCAGTCCCTGCCCGTCGGCGAGCGCGTCGGCATCGCCTTCTCCGGAGGACTCGACACCTCCGTCGCCGTCGCATGGATGCGCGACAAGGGCGCGATTCCCTTCACGTACACCGGCGACCTCGGACAGTACGACGAAGACGACATCGCGTCGATCCCGGGCCGCGCGCTCGAGTACGGCGCCGAGGCCTCGCGCCTGATCGACTGCAAGACGGCTCTGGTCGAAGAGGGCCTCGTCGCCCTCTCCTGCGGCGCCTTCCACATCCGCTCCGGCGGCAAGACGTACTTCAACACGACTCCCCTCGGTCGTGCGGTCACCGGCACGCTGCTGGTGCGCGCGATGAAGGAGGACGGCGTCGACATCTGGGGCGACGGCTCCACCTACAAGGGCAACGACATCGAGCGGTTCTACCGCTACGGCCTGCTCGCCAACCCGCGCCTGCGCATTTACAAGCCGTGGCTCGACGCCGACTTCGTCACCGAGCTCGGCGGCCGTAAGGAGATGAGCGACTGGCTCGTCGCCCACGAGTTCCCGTACCGCGACTCTGCCGAGAAGGCGTACTCGACGGACGCGAACATCTGGGGCGCCACCCACGAAGCGAAGACGCTCGAGCACCTCGACGTGTCCCTCGAGACCGTCGACCCGATCATGGGCGTGAAGTTCTGGGACCCGTCGGTCGCGATCGAGACCGAAGACGTCACCGTCACGTTCGAGGCCGGCCGCCCGGTCGCCATCAACGGCGTCGAGTACAGCGACCCGGTCGCCCTGGTCATGGAGGCCAACACGATCGGCGGACGCCACGGCCTCGGCATGAGCGACCAGATCGAGAACCGCATCATCGAGGCGAAGTCGCGCGGCATCTACGAGGCCCCGGCCATGTCGCTGCTCTTCATCGCCTACGAGCGCCTCGTCAACGGCATCCTGAACGAGGACACCCTCGCGACCTACCACGAGCAGGGCCGCCGTCTCGGCCGCCTCATGTACGAGGGACGCTGGCTCGAGCCGCAGTCGCTCATGCTGCGCGAGTCGATCCAGCGCTGGGTCGGCCTCACGATCTCGGGCTCGATCACGATCCGTCTGCGTCGCGGCGATGACTGGACCATCCTCGACACCGTCTCGCCGAACCTGTCGTACGGTCCGGAGAAGCTGTCGATGGAGCGCGTCGGCGACGCCGCCTTCGGCCCGGTCGACCGCATCGGCCAGCTCACGATGCGCAACCTCGACATCGCCGATTCGCGTTCGCGCCTCGAGCAGTACGCGGGTCTGGGACTCATCGGCGGCGCGACCGGCGAGCTCGTCGGTCGCGTGACCGCTGGCGAGTCGGGCGAGATCACCGGTTCGGTCGAAGAGGTCGACGAGAACCTGGCGGATGCCGTGGACGTCGCCTCCGAGGGCGCAGCCTTCGACTCCGGCACCGACTGACCCGTTCTTCACGGAGGGGGCGGATGCTGCGGCATCCGCCCCCTTCTGCGTTCCGGCATCCAATGCCGCCGTTCACAATTC
The DNA here is from genome assembly GCF_040267695.1 of Microbacterium sp. A8/3-1. Lineage (NCBI taxonomy): Bacteria > Bacillati > Actinomycetota > Actinomycetes > Micrococcales > Microbacteriaceae > Microbacterium > Microbacterium sp. A8/3-1. The sequence goes on from NZ_CP158357.1 coordinate 2,889,230, forward strand.
AGCAAGAACTCGCCGGTTCGCCGCGCAGAGCGTCTCACAGGGGGAGAACGCGCGTTCCGTGCTGAGTTGTGCACGCTGCGCATTCGGGATGCTGTGAGTCCTCCGAGTTATCTTGCACAGTAGTGTGCACTATACGTACCATGGAGGCATGACCACCCGTGCACCCCGTCGCGATTCCGTCGAGAACCGCGCCGGCATCCTCGACGCCGCCCGTGCGACCCTCGCGAACGATCCGCACGCCTCCGTCGACGTCATCGCGCGCTCGGCCGGGCTCTCGCGCCGCACCCTGTACGGGCACTTCGACGACCGCGACGCGCTGATCCGGGAACTCATCTCGAGCGGAGCGCAGCGCTTCAACGCCATCGCCACCTCCGTCGACGACCACGACAGCCGCATCGCCCTCGCCCGCCTGGCAGCTCGCCTCTGGCAGGAGGCCGCGCACGTGCAGGTCGCCGCCGCCCTCGCCCTCGACGAGTCGCACGTCGAGCACACGGCCGCGGCCCTCGCACCGCTGCGCCGCACAGTCGCCGCGCTCGCCCGTCGCGGGCAGGAGGACGGAAGCTTCCGCACCGACCTCGCCGCACCCACCCTCGCCCGATTGATCGAGGAGATGGCGCGCACGGTCGTGTCGCGGACGGATGCCGCCAGCACGGGCGCCGCGAACGTCGCGGTGCGCACCGTGCTGAGCATCGCGGGCCTGTCGTGGCGGGAAGCCGATGAGCTCCTCACCGCGCACCCCGACATCATCGCCACGGAGATCGACCAGGAGGCGGACGCATGAGGATCACCTTGCACGACGTGAGCAAGGGCCGCGGCGGACAGGCCCTGCCGCTGACGAACCTCGAGTTCCACACCGGGGCCGTGCGCTTCGCCCTCGCCGAGACCGAGCAGCGGCCGACCGTGCTCGGCCTGATCGCGAGCGGGCGGATGCGGCCCGACTCCGGCCGAGTCACCCTCGACGGCGCCGAGAACGCGAAGGAGCTGCGGCGGCGCGTGGCCCTGGTCGATGCACCCGACGCCAGTGACCCGCACGCCGACATCACGCTCGCCGGAGTCGTGGGCGAGGAGCTCATGTTCGCCGGCGTCGGCGCGACACCCGTGCACGCGCGCCGCTGGCTGGCTCAGCTCGGGTTCGCCGAACTGGCATCCGTCCCGATCGGCACCGTAGACCCCGCCGCCCGCGTGCGGATCATGTGCGAGCTCGCAGTGCTGCGCGGAGGAGTCGAGGGCATCGTGCTCGTCGCCCCCGACCGGCACGGCGGCAGCCCCGACGGCTGGTGGCGCATCGCCGGCGAGTTCGCCGACCGCGGTTACGCGATGCTCGTGATCATCGGCGGATCGGCTGCCGTCGCCCTCGAGCGGATGCAGGAGTTCGACGCGATCAACGCCTCCGGGCCGATCGAGCCGCTCGTGCTCGAGGAATCCGGCACCACTTCGGGGGCCGACGCGCCCACCTGGGTCGCTGAGCCTGTCGAAGCGTCCGACACCGATAACGAAACCCCGACCGAGAACGGAGGCGTGCGATGAAGGTTCCTTCCATGATCGCCGCCGAGCTGCGACGCCTCACCGCCAGCAAGATGGGCATCATCGCCCTCGTCGCGCTGATCTGCGTGCCGATCCTCTACGGCGGCCTCTACCTGTGGGCCAACCAGGACCCCTACGCGAAGTTCCCCGAGGTCCCGGTGGCGCTGGTCGTCGACGACGAGGGCGCCCCGGCGACCGACCAAGAGGCCGGCGCCGACACCGTGAACTACGGCGCGGACGTCGCGGACAACCTCATCGAGGGCAACGCGTTCGACTGGCAGCGGATGACAGCGGAGGAGGCCGCCGACGCGTTGCGCGAAGGCACCGTCGACTTCACCGTCACGATCCCCGCCGACTTCTCCTCGGCGCTCACCTCGGCGGCGGGCGATTCCCCGCACCAGGCGCGCATCGACCTGGAGACGAACGACGCCAACAACTACCTCGCGTCCTCGATGGGCACGCAGGCGGTCGAGAAGATCCGCAGCTCCGTGGCCGAGATGGTCGGCAGCGAGGCCGCCGAGCGCCTGCTGACAGGCCTGAGCGACGTGCGCGACAGCCTGATCACTGCCGCAGACGGAGCGTCCCAGCTGACGGATGGCGCGAACACCGCGGCATCCGGAAGCTCCACCCTCGCCGACGGCACGGCGCAGCTCGCCGATGGAACCGCGCAGCTCGCCGCCGGCGCGCAGACGCTCGCGAGCGGTGCGCAGCAGGTGAGCGCCGGGAACCGCCAGCTCGCCGACGTCGCGGATCGTGCGGGCGCCGCCGTGCAGCAGGCCGCCGACGCGCTGCCGCAGGTGCGGACCGACATCGCGAACGCCCTGATCGACCAGGGCCTGACCCAGGAAGAGATCGATCAGGTCCTCGCGGCCCTCGACCCCCTGGCGACGCGGCTGCAGGACGGCAACGGCAAGGTCCAATCCGCGGTCGGTCAGGTCGACCAGCTCGCCGCCGGCGCAGCATCCGTCGCCTCCGGGGCGTCCGAGCTCGCGACCGGTGCGGGCACCGTCGCCACCGGCGCCTCTTCCGCGAACGCCGGAGCCGCCCAGCTGCGCGACGGGCTGAGCACGCTCGCGGCGGGCACCGCGGAACTGCGCGACGGGCTGTCCGACGGGGTCGGCCAGATCCCGGCGTCGACGCCCGAACTGCGCACGCTGCAGGCCGACACGATCGCCGACCCGGTGAAGGTCTCGAGTGACAAGGTCGCCTCCGCCGAGGACTACGGCGCAGGGCTCGCGCCGTTCTTCGCGGCGCTCTCCGCCTGGATCGGCATCTACGCGCTGTTCCTCATCGTCAAGCCGATCTCGCGGCGCGCGGTCACGGCCCTGCATTCGCCGATCCGCATCACGCTCGCCGGGTGGCTGACCCCCGCCATGCTGGGCGCGGTGCAGATGGTCGGACTGATGGGCATCCTCGCGATCACGCTCGGGTTCACGTTCGACAATCCGATCGGCACGCTCGGGGTGATGGTGCTCGCCTCGGCGACGTTCGCGTCGATCATCCTCACGCTCAACGTCTGGCTGGGATCGGTCGGCCAATTCCTCGGCCTGGTGCTGATGGTGCTGCAGCTCGTCACCGCCGGAGGCACCTTCCCCTGGCAGACCCTGCCGGCGCCACTTGCGGCCCTGCATCATGTGCTGCCGCTGGGATATGTCGTGGACGCGATGCGACAGCTCATGTACGGCGGGAACCTCGCCCGTGCAGGCTGGGATCTGGCCGTCCTGGCGCTCTGGCTCGTCGCCGCCCTGGCGCTCGCGATGATCGGGGTCACCCGCATGACGCATCGGCGCACGCTGCGCGATCTGCAGCCGAGCCTGATCGGCTGAGCGGGTCCGCCGGATCGCCCCTGCGCCCGGGCGCTCCGGCGGATATGATGCGAATGCGCGACCCTGACACGCGCACTGGGGCTCGGTGGGACTGAGTCCCACCTGCTATCCCGAGAAGAGCGCTCAACGATGACGACTGATTCGCCGGAGACTGCCGTCCCCTCCCGCCGTTCGCTGGGCGTCCGGATCGGGCGCATCGCGTTCCTCGTCGTCGCCGTGATCGTCGTGATCGCCGTCGCGGCGGCCTTCTTCGTCACGTGGACGATCCAGCGGTCGTTTCCGCAGACCGGGGGCGCGATCGAGGTGACTGGGCTCGCGTCCGAGGTCACGGTGAAGCGCGACGCCAGCGGCGTCCCGACGATCACCGCCGACTCGACGGACGACCTCTTCTATGCGCAGGGATTCGTGCACGCGCAGGACCGGTTCTTCGAGATGGACTTCCGCCGGCACGTGACAGCGGGGCGCGTCGCCGAGATGTTCGGCGCCTCGCAGGCCGGAACCGACGCCTTCCTCCGCACGCTCGGCTGGCGCAAGGTCGCCGAGGCGGAGGTCGCTGCGATGGACGACGTGACCCTGGGCTACTACGAGGCCTATGCCGCCGGGGTCAACGCCTACCTCGCCTCGCGCTCCGGCGCCGAGCTGTCGCTGGAATATGCCGTGCTCAGCATGCAGAACCCGGACTACGCGCCCGAGCCCTGGGAGCCCGCCGACTCGGTCGCCTGGCTCAAAGCGATGGCCTGGGATCTGCGCGGCAACGTCGAGGACGAGACCGAGCGCGCGCTGCTGGCCGCGGAGCTCGATGCCGGCGCCACGGAGGATGCCGACGCCACGGATGCCGCAGACGACACGAGCGCGATGCTCGAGCGGCTCTATCCCGACTATCCCTTCGACGAGAACCCGGTGATCGTCCCGAAGATCTCGACGGTTCCCGCACTCGAGACCGACGCCGAACCGGCCGCGTTCTCGTCGCGCGACACGGACGCCGACGTGCAGCAGGCCGTCACGACGGTGGAGTGGGAGGAGACCGCGAACGTCGTCGCGGCGGCGAGCCTGCTCGTGGGCGACGTCGGCGAGGGCATCGGCTCGAACTCCTGGGTCGTTTCCGGCGACCTCACCGATACCGGGATGCCGCTGCTCGCCAACGACCCGCACCTCGGAGCATCCCTTCCCTCGGTCTGGTACCAGGTGCAGCTGAAGTGCTCGACCGTGAACGAGGCGTGCCCGTTCGACGTCGGCGGCTTCTCCTTCTCCGGCCTGCCCGGGATCGTGATCGGCCACAACCAGAAGGTCGCGTGGGGCTTCACGAACCTGACCACCGACGTCACCGACCTGTACATCGAGCGCGTGCAGGGCGACGAGTACTGGCGCGACGGCGTCCTCGTCCCCCTCGAGGAGAGCACCGAGACGATCAAGGTCGCCGGTGGCGACGACATCGAGCTGACGATCCGCTCCACGGTCCACGGTCCGATCATCTCCGGGCTCACCGACGACTTCACGGCGATCGCCGACGATCCGCTCCCCGCGGTCGAGGCCGGCATCCCCGGAGGCCCAGACCTGTTCTCCGGCGGAACCCTGCCCGAACCGAAGGAAGAACCCGAGTACGCGGTCAGCCTGCGCTGGACAGCGCTCGACCCCGGCACCGCCGCGACCGCGATCTTCGCTCTCTCGACCGCGCAGGACTTCGACGACTTCCGCTACGCCGCCTCGCTCTTCGACGTCCCGGCGCAGAACCTCACCTACGCCGACACCGACGGCAACATCGGCTACCAGACACCAGGACGCCTGCCGATCCGCGGCGCCGGCGACGGATGGATGCCCCAGCCCGGGTGGGACAGCAGCTACGACTGGACCGGGTTCATCCCCTTCGAGGAGTTGCCGGTGTCGTACAACCCGACCTCGGGCTACATCGTCACCGCGAACAACGCGATCGTCACCGACGACTACGAGTACTTCCTCTCCCGCGACTGGGACTACGGGTACCGCGCCGCCCGCATCGCTCACCTGATCGAGCGTCGCGCTGCGGCCGGTCCTCTCACGGCGCAGGACATGCAGGACATCCAGATGGACAGCGAGATGTGGATCGGCAAGCAGCTCGCCGCCGCTCTCGCCGACGTCGAGGTCTCCGGGACGGGCCCGCGCGAGGCGGTCGAGCTGCTCCACGCCTGGGATGCGCAGAACACGGCATCCTCGGCGGCTGCGGCGTACGCGAACGTCCTGTGGTCGAACCTCGTGCAGAACATCTTCGGCCGACGGGAGCAGCCGCTTCCGATCGACGGCCAGGCCCGGTTGTTCACGGTCGTCGCAAGCATGCTGGAGGACCCGTCCGATCCGCTCTGGACCAACGCCGAGCTCGATGTGGACGGGATGGACGAGATGCTCGCGCTGTCGGCGGAAGACGCCTACGACGAGCTCTCCGGACTTCAGGGCACCGCTGTCACCCTCTGGAACTGGGGCGACCTGCACGCGATCACCCTCCGGAGCGACACCCTCGGCGCCTCGGGGATCGCGCCCATCGAGGCCCTCTTCAACCGCGGGCCCTTCCGGGTCGGCGGTGGAGCATCGGTCGTGAACGCGACGGGGTGGGAGCTCGGAACCTCCTACGCGACCACCACGGTGCCGTCGATGCGCATGGTGGTCGACCTGTCCGACTTCGACGCCTCGACGTGGATCCACCTCACCGGCGCCTCCGGCCACGCGTTCGACGAGCACTACACCGATCAGACCGCGGACTGGGCCACCGGCATCCAGCGGCCATGGGCGTTCTCCGCGAAGGCTGTGGAAGCGGCGGCCACGCACACCCTGGTCCTGACGCCCGCCGGCTGAGGGACGCGTCCAGCCACGTCGACTACCTTTGACGGGTGCCGACCAGCTACCTCGCCCCGAAGGGAACACCCGTCACCCTGCTCGAATACGAGTACGGCGGGGCGACCCTCATCGCCGAGACCTTCGGCGAGGGCGAGCACACGTTCCTGCTGCTGCACGGCATCGGGATGGGCCGCAGCGTCTACCTCGACGTGGTGCAGCGTCTCGAAGGGCGTGTCATCGCGCTCGACCTGCCGGGCTTCGGCGAGGCGCCCGAGCCCACCCGGAACCTCACGATGGAACGGCATGCCGACCTGGTCGCGGCCTACCTCCGTCACACCGGCGAGGATCCGGTGATCGTCATCGGACACTCGATGGGGAGTCAGATCGCGGCCGAGCTCGCCGCACGGCATCCGTCGCTCGTCGCGAAGGTGATCCTCGCAGGACCGACCGTCGACAAGGCGGCGCGCAACGTCGCATCCCAGGCGCGGTACCTGCTGATCGACCTGCTGGGCGAGCGTCCGCTCGTGATCTGGCGCGGTGCGCGCGAGTACCTCCGCGGCGGGCCTCACCTGATCCGCAAGATCCGCGCCACGATCGTGCACGAGCCCGAGGACGCCTTCGCCCGCATCGACTGCCCCGTGCTGGTGCTGCGAGGCGAGGACGATCCGCTCGCGCCGATGAGCTGGTGCCAGGCGATCATCGACTCGATCCCCGGCGCCGATCTCGCGGTCATCCCCGACCACGGTCACGGCACCCTGATCACCGACTCGGAGCCGGCCGCCCGGCTGATCCAGCGCTTCGCCGACAAGCGGTGAGTCAGGGGTAACCCCGGAACCTGACGCTGTCGGATGCCGAGTCGTCGAGCGCCTTCGACAGCGCCGGATCCACCGCGAACCCGTCCGGATCGGCGCGGCGCGACGACCGAGGCTTTCGCATCAGCATCGCGAACCATGCCACAGCGAGCACGCCGAGGACGATCAGCAGGGTCTCCATGGCAGCACGCTAGCGCGGCGGGGCCATGACGTCCAGGATTCGCCGGATGGTGCGCCCCGCTCACGTGCATAATTCAGCCAGAACTGGCTTAGACGCCCGCCATCCGGCCGTTTCGAGTCACCGCCCGGAGTTCTTGCTGAATTGTGCGCGCCGACTGCCGATGAACGACGGGCCGAGCGTCTCGATGACCTCCCGCAGCGCCGCTTGCACGGCCTGCCACGCGCCGAGGACGTCGGTGGCCAGAGGGCGGATGGTCACATATCCGCGACGGGCGGCCGCGAGGTCGCGCCGCCGGTCCTCCTGCTGCTTCTGCCACCCCTCGTGGAATTCCTTGCTGTCGCATTCGATGATCAACCACCCCTCCACGACGAAGTCCACCCGGCCGACACCGGGGATGAACACCTGGGTCTCGAAACGGACCCCGATCGTCCGCAGCATCAGGCGCACGAACGTCTCCGGGCCCGACTCGGCGGAGCCGTCGACGAGCGTACGCGTCGGTCGCATCCGGGCCGGCAGCCCCGCGAAGACCTCGTCCAGCTGAGAGCTCGCCAGCAGGCCGTGGTGCACGAGGCTGTCCAGCGTTGCGACCGCAGCGCGCGGCTCCTGACACCGCACCGCATGCCGAGCTGCGTCGATCAAGGGCGCGACGTGCAGGAGCTCGGGCAGGGCCGACGAGCGGTTCCAGTGATACGTGACCTGCGGAACCTTCGGCGGACGCAGCCGAGAGCTGCCGCGCGTGACGAACACGTGCAGGCCCCGGCGCCGGTGGACGAAGACGCCCATCACCGCGAACAGTGACAGACACGTCAACCGCCCTCCGATCCGGACGGCTTCCACGACGTCCGGATCAACTGCGGCCAGGAGGTAGCGATCGCGTCGGACGTGCTGAAGATGCCCATGCTGGACGGCGAGTGCGATCCCGCGGCGCGACAGTCCCTGGTCGAGCAGGTCTGCGCGAGTGAAGGCGAGACGCGAATAGGCGGCGGTTGCGCGCTGCGGGACGGTCAGGTTCGCTTCGGTCATCAGAGAAGTGTGTGAAAAACCGCGTCAGCGTGGGCCACGGATCGGGAGATTGTGGATGGGTTCCGGTCGTGCTTGGTCGGTGCAGAATCAGTGTCGCGGCCAGTCGACGGTCACAATTCAGCAAGACTCTCGCGAAATCCGCTACCAGTGGCCAAAGTCGGCCGCAGGACCGAGTTCTTGCTGAATTATGCTCGGCGGAGTCCGTCGACCTCGAGGTTCAAACACGGACTGAGAAGAGCGCTACCCCGCCCCGGGAGGGGTCTGCTTCGACTCGGCGAGCTCGTCGACCACGAGCCCACGCTGATCCGTCGTGCCGTTGCGATACGCCTGACGGCCGACCATGTGCGCCGACAGCGGTGCCGTGGCGAACTGCATCAGCACGATCGGAGCCACCAGGACGAGCCCGATCAGGATGCCGCCGACGGAGCGCTGCGACAGTGCGACCGCACCGCAGATGAGCACGAGGCCGAGCACCTGCGGCTTCGTGGCCGCATGCAGGCGGGACGGCACGTCGCGGAAGTGCAGCAGGCCGACCGCGGCCGAGAGGCAGAGCAGGGCGCCGAGCAGGATCAGCACGAGCACCGCCACATCGATGACGGCGTCGGGGATCAGGAGACCGAGCACGTTCATTGCGTCGTGTTGTCCCTTCTCGCGACGAAGCGGGCGACGGCGATCGAGCCGAACACCCCGATCGCGGCGATGATCAGCAGCACCGGAATGCTGCGGGTGTGCCCGTTGATCGCCATCTCGGCTCCGAGCACGCACATCACCTCGGTGAGCAGCACGTCGGAGGCGACGGCGCGGTCGAGGATCGACGGCCCGCGCACGATCCGGATCACGGCGAGGATCGCGGCGAGGCCGAACACCACCATGATCACCAGCAGGAGGATGTTCATCGCGCACCGCCCTTCGCCGGGCCGCCAACGGCACCGGCGCGCTCGTCGGCCTTGAGAGCACGGTACTGCTCCGGGTCGCCCAGCGCACGCACGATCCGACGCTCCCAGAGGAGCACGCCGGCCCGCTGCTTCTCGACGTCGGCCGTGTCCCGCACGCCGATCACGTGCAGGTAGAGGATGCGGCGGTCGCGGTCGGCTTCGACGATGAGCGAGCCGGGGATCAGCGACGACGTGACCGCGACGTGGGTCATCACGAGGTCGTCGGCGTAGCGCAGCGGTACCGCGATGATCGCGGCTCCCGGCTGGCGGCGGAAGTCGAAGACCTGGCGCGTCACGGACAGCGCCCCACGCAGCACCGCGAAGAGGAACTGCACCACGAACAGCGCCGCGTACCAGACGTTGATCCGCCCCGACAGGGCGACCGTCGGCAGGCGGAACACGCGGGTGACGAAGACCGCGACGACGAGGCCGGTCAGGAACGACAGCACGGTGAACTGCGCCCACAGCAGCATCCAGAGCACGACGAGCCAGGCCAGGAACGGCAGCTGCACGCGGATGTCGCGCCAGAGGTGACGTCGGGTCTCGCGCGCCATCAGCCCACCTCCTCTTCCAGCTGCACGAGGCTCACGGGCTGCAGGAGCGCGGCGCCGATGCGGTCGCAGAGGGCGTAGAGGGGCCCGGCGAAGATCGTCAGCGCGATGGTCACCGCGACCATCCCGCCCGTCGCGAGCGTCATGATCTTCGGGATGCGGCGGCGCTCCTGCTGATCGTCGGCGGCGGGCGCGTTGCCGAGGTACGAGATGCGGCCCTCGGTCTCGGTGGAGTCCTCCTCCTCGCGCCAGAACGCCAGGTTCCAGGCGCGCATCAGCGCGTACAGCGTCAGCAGCGAGGTGACGATGCCGCCGATGATGAGCACGATCATGAGCGGGGTGCCGACGGATGCCGCGGCCTCGAACAGCGCGAATTTGCCGATGAACCCCGAGAAGGGTGGCAGGCCGCCGAGGTTGATGGCCGGCACGAAGTACAGCACGGCGATCACCGGGGCGACTTTGAGCAGCCCCTTGACCCGCAGGATCGAGGTGCTGCCGGCTCGGCGCTCCACGAGGCCGACGGCGAGGAACAGGGTCGTCTGCACGACGATGTGGTGGACGATGTAGTACACCGTCGCGCCGATCGCGGCCGGGGTCGCGATCGCCAGCCCGAAGATCATGTACCCGACGTGACTCACGAGGGTGAACGACAGGATTCGTTTCAGCTCCGCCTGCGCGACGGCGCCGAGCACGCCGATGATCATGGTCGCCAGGGCGATGATGAGCAGCAGCGTGTCGATGCTGTTCGACGCGAAGAGCTGGGTCTCGGTGCGGATCAACGCGTAGACGCCGACCTTGGTCAGCAATCCGGCGAACACCGCGGTGACCGGGGCCGGCGCGGTCGGGTAGGAGTCCGGCAGCCAGAACGACACCGGGAAGATCGCGGCCTTGATGCCGAACGCGATCACCAGCATGAGGTGCAGCACCAGCTGCGTCTCCTGCGGGAGCTCTGACATGCGCTCGGCGATCTGGGCCATGTTCACGGTGCCGAGCGCGCCGTAGATCATCGCGATCGAGGCGAGGAACAGGATCGACGACACCAGCGACACCACGATGTACACGGCACCGGTGCGGATGCGGGACTCGGTGCTGCCGAGGGTGATCAGCACGTACGACGCCACGAGCAGGATCTCGAAGCCGACGTAGAGGTTGAACAGGTCGCCCGCGATGAAGGCGTTGAAGATGCCCGCGGCGAGGATCAGGTACGAGGGGTTGAAGATCGAGATCGGGGTCTCGTCCGCGCCGTCGGCGACGCCCTGGCCGATCGAGAAGAGGAGGACGGCGAGGAGCACGATGCTCGACACGAGCACGAGCAGCGCCGAGAGCCGGTCGACGTAGAGCACGATGCCGAACGGCACGGGCCAGCCGCCGACGGAGACCGCGAGCGGCGCTCCGGCATCCACCACCACCAGCAGCACGGCGGCGATGACCGAGACGATCGCGAGGGTGGCGACCGTGACGAACACCTGCAGACGGGCGTTCCGTCCGAACACGAGCGTGACGGCCGCGCCGAGCAGCGGCAGGGCGACGAGGAGCGGGACGAGCGCGGTCATGTCCGATCCTCCCCGTCCTCAGGACGCTCAGCGGGGCGAGCGTCGGCGGCATCGAACGGGGCGTCGTCGTGGATCGAGGGATGGTCCCGCATGTGCAGCACCGTGATCGGCGCGGTCTGCACGCCCACGAAGTCGGTGGTCGCCTCCTCCTCGAGATCGGCGTCGTCCTCCAGGACGTCCTCGTCGGCGTCGGTGCGCTCGCGCAGGGCGATGTCGGCCGCGTCGTCCTCGACGGTGTCGGCCTGTCCGAGCTGCCAGGAGCGGTAGATGAGCGCGAGGAGGAAGGCCGAGACGGCGAAAGTGATCACGATCGCCGTGAGGGTGAGGGCCTGCGGGAGCGGGTCGCTCATCCCGCCCTCGGTGCCGAAGAACGGCGCATTGCCCGGCACGCCCATCACGATCAGCAGCAGCAGGTTCGTCGCGTTGCCGAGCAGCAGGAATCCGATCAGCACGCGGGTGAGGCTGCGCTCGAGCATCGCGTAGACGCCGCAGGCGAAGAGCACCGCCATCACGACGATCAGGGTGAGCGAAACGTCCATCAGCTGCGCACCCCGCTCTGCGTGGGGCTCTCCTGCGGGCGGAGCGCGGACTGGCGGTCGACCTCGGCGCCGAGACTGCGCAGCACGTCGAGCACCAGCCCGATCACGACGAGGTAGACGCCGACGTCGAAGATCGTCGACGTGACGAACTCCATGTGCCCGATGCCGGGGATCTCCCACTCCCAGAAGGAGCTCGTGAGCGGGGCGAGGCCGAAGAACAGCGGGACCACGGCGGTGCCCACCGCGAGGATGAGGCCTGCACCGAGGAGCCGTCCGGCATCCGTCGGCGCCGCGGCGCCCAGCTCCCACCGACCGCCGGCGATGTAGCGCATGACCAGCGCCATGCCCGCCACCAGGCCGCCGGCGAAGCCGCCGCCGGGGAGGTTGTGACCGGCGAAGAGCAGGAAGATCGACACCACGATGATGGTGTGGAAGAGGATGCGGACGATCACCTCGAGCAGGATCGACCGGTTCTCCGGCTTCATCTTCTGACCGCCGACGAGCCAGGCGCGCGGGCTGTTCTCGTTCTCGGCGGTCTGGAAGCGGATGCCCTCGGTCGTCTCGACGAGAGGACGGCTGCGCGCCGCCTTGCGCGTCGCGCGCGGCAGGCCCTTCGTCGCGGCGAGCAGATCGGCTCGGTGCGTGACGAACACGAGGGATGCCACGCCGGTCGCAGCGAGCACGAGCACGGACAGCTCGCCCATGGTGTCCCAGCCGCGCAGGTCGACGAGCGCGACGTTGACGACGTTCTTGCCATGGCCGATCTCGTAGGCGAGCTTGGGGAAGGCTTCGGAGATCGGGGCGGCGACGCGCGATTGCGTGGCGACCACGGCGACGAACGCCATGGTCACGCCGACGCCGATCGCCAGCAGCGCCCGGGGGATACGGCTCACCGAGGCGTTGTGCTCGCCCATGCGCGCCGGGAGCCGTCGCAGGACGAGCGCGAACGTCACCATCGTGACGGTCTCGACGAGGATCTGGGTGAGGGCGAGGTCGGGTGCGCCGCTGGTCGCGAACAGCGCGACCATGCCGAGCCCGGTCACCGACACCAGGACCACGCCCGTGTAGCGCTTCTGCGCGCGGACGGCGAAGACACCGGCGACGGCCATGATCGGCGCGACCGCGATCTGCGCGGGCGTGTGCCAGGCCGAGAGGTTGTAGCGATCGACGTCGCTGGCGATCAGTGCGGTGACCTCGGCGGCGACGAAGACGACGAAGATCGTGCCGACGTAGACCGGCAGCGAACCGCGCTGCGTGAGCGTGGTGCTGAGCACCGAGAGACGGTCGATGCCGCGCATGACGAGGTAGTACGCGTCCGCAGCCGTGAAGGGCAGCATCCGCGCCTTGGCGTCCCAGCCGGTGCGACGCGTCAGCCAGAAGATCCCGAACCCGAGGAGGATCGTCAGGATCGAGATGCCGAGCGCCGGTTCGAGACCGTGCCAGAGCGCGAGGTGTCCCGGTCCCTCCACCGCCTCGCCTGCGGCGTCGAGCCCGGGGGTCGCGGTGAGCGCGTAGCCCTGCAGCGCCACATCGAGCGCCGGGGCTCCGATGCCCGCGGCGAGCGTGACGCCCGCGAGGATGATCGGCGCCGAGAGGAAGCCGACCGGCGGGTCGGGCCAGGCGGTGTCGGGCATCCGCTGTCCCTGCTCGTCGCGCTTCGTCCAGAACGCGCCCCAGAGGAAGCGGATGCCATATGCCGCGGTGAGCATGGATCCGAGGCTGACGCCGATGATCGCGACGAGACCCCACGGGGATCCGTGCAGTCCGTCGTCGAGCAGAGCCGTCAGCGTGGACTCCTTGGCGACGAAGCCGATGGTCGGCGCGATGCCGGCCATGGAGGCGACCGAGATGAACGCCGCTGTCGCCATGACAGGCGCCTGCCTGCCGACGCCGGACAGCTCGGTGATGTCACGCGTGGAGAGCTGACGGTCGATCACGCCCACGATAAGGAAGAGGGCCGACTTGAACAGCGCATGACCGATCACCAGCGCGAGCCCGGCGAGTGCCGTCGCCTGCGTGCCGTAACCCACGACGAGGGCGAAGAACCCGAGCTGGCTGACCGTGCCGAAGGCGAGGATGCGCTTGAGGTCGGTCTCGCGCAGCGCTTGGATGCCGCCGAGCAGCATGGTCACGATGCCCAGGGTGATGACGATCGGTCGCCATGGGCCGCTGAACGCGAAGATCGGCGCGAAACGGGCGATGAGGTAGATGCCCGCCTTGACCATGGCGGCGGCGTGCAGATACGCGCTCACCGGTGTCGGTGCAGCCATCGCGCCGGGAAGCCAGAAGTGGAAGGGGAACAGCGCGGACTTGCTGATGGCGCCGATCAGCAGCATGACGATCGCGGCATCGATCATCGGGCCCGTCGGCGCGATCTCGAGGATCTCCCGGATGCTGCTCGTGCCGGCGCTCACCACGAGGAGGACGACGCCGACGAACATCACGAGACCGCCGAGAGTGGTGACCAGCAGGGCCTGCAGAGCAGCACGTCGGCTGACCGCGCGACGGCGGTAGTGCCCGATCAGGAGGTACGAGAGGATGCTCGTCACCTCCCAGAACATCACGAGCATCACGAGGTCGTCGGTGAGGACGAGGCCGTACATGGCGCCGGCGAATCCGAGCAGCACGCCCGCGAAGGAGCCGATCCCGGCGGAGTCGTCGAGGAAGTACCAGCGGCAGTAGAGCAGCACCAAGGCCCCGACGCCGGTGACGATGAGGGTCAGGACCCACCCCAGGACGTCCATGTGCATCGACAGGTTCAGCCCGAGCTGCGGGATCCAGGGAATCGACACGAAGGGGGCGGAGCCGTCGAGGACCTCCGGGGTCCGCACCAGCGCGTGGATGAATGCCGCGGCGGGAATGAGGGCCGCGATGATGAATGCCTGCGATCCCAGCCAGCGCACCAGCACGGGCATGAGCAGAGACCCGAGGAGGAACACGGCGAGGAGCGTCAGCATATACGCGGCTCCCTCGGGGCTCGTCGGCCGGGGGTGAATCGGCTCAGGCGGGCGGGTGTCCGTCCAGTTTACCGGCGTTAGGACTCCGTGAGGACCGCAGCTTCTGCGAGCGTGCGAGAGTGGTCGCATGCGGCGGGTGTGGGTGCGGGAGCTGACGGGGTGGCTGGGCGCCCTCGGTGTCAGCGTGATCATCGCCGGTCAGGTCGCGGCATCCGCCCGCTCCGAGCTGCTCTTCCGCGACGGCGACTCGCTGATCGTCGCGATGTTCGCGCGGTCGGTGCTCGCCGGAGGTCCACAGGACTGGGCGATGTCGAGCGTGCTGTTCCTGCCGGAGGCTTCGGCGTTCGCCGGGCTCGACGCGCTGCTTCCCCTCGACCCGACTTCGCTTCTCGCCGTCAACGCGGTGCTCAATCTCCTCGCGCTGTACGGATCCCTGC
This sequence comes from Microbacterium sp. A8/3-1, assembly GCF_040267695.1. Lineage (NCBI taxonomy): Bacteria > Bacillati > Actinomycetota > Actinomycetes > Micrococcales > Microbacteriaceae > Microbacterium > Microbacterium sp. A8/3-1. The sequence continues at coordinate 2,904,373 of NZ_CP158357.1, forward strand.
GCCTGGTAGCCGGCCGTCAGCGCGAGGGGCAGGCGCCGGTCGCGTGGTCGCTGATCGCGCTCCTCGCCTTCGGTCTCCTCGCCGCGACCGAGGTCTCGGCGTCGCGCGATGCTCTCGAACTCGCCTCGCTGCAGCTCACGACGACCTACTACGCCGCGACGGTGATCGGCGTCGTGCTGTCGATCGGTCTGGTGCGTCGAGTGCTCGACCGCGATCGCGGCGGCTCAGGGCTGCTCGTCGCGCTCGGCGCGGTCGCGGCGGTGTCGTCGCTGACGAATCCGCTGTACGCGGTCTGGGCGACCGTCCCGCTCGCGGTCTACCTGCTGTTCGCGATGCGGATGTCGACGAGGAGGAAGCGGATGCCGATCCTGCTGGCGGTGCTCGTGGGCGGCACCGTCCTGGGCCTGATCGGTCGCATTCCGTTCGGGGCATGGATCGCCAATACCGGGGCCGGCTACGCGCAGCCTGCGCTGTGGCCGCAGTCGGCGGCGTACTACGGCGGCCTGCTGCTCGACCGTTTGTCGACCCCGCTCGGCCTCATCGGATGCCTGCTCGCACTCGCGCTGCTCGTGTGGGCAGTGCTCCGCATGACCAGTGCGGAGGACCCGGGTTCCCGTCTCGTCGCCGCGCTCGCGTGGCTCATGCCCGTCCTCGTCGTGGTGGGCGCCATCGCGCTCGGCACGCACGCGGCGCGGTACCTCCAGCCGGTCGCGTTCGCACCGGTGCTCGCCCTGGTCGCGACACCGCGCGCCGTGCGGATGCCGCGTCGAGCGGCTCGCGCGGCGGCCGCCGTCGCAGCCGTGCTCGTGCTCGTCGGGGGTGGGCTGAGCGTGCCGCGTCTCGGTGCCGCCGCCGCCTCAGCGGATCCCGATCTCTTGTGCGTCACCGACTGGGTGGACGCGTCCGGGCGCACCGGTGCCGGACAGTTCTGGACCGCGCGCCTGCCGAAACTGCACCTCGACGATCCCGCACAGCTCGTGCAGGTCGATCACCAGTTGAACGGCTACGCGTGGCTCGTGAACCGCCGTGACTTCGACGTCGGCGAGGTGTCGTTCCTCATCGAGGACGCGCAGACCGTGCGGTGGCAGCTGCCCGTGGCGGTCGTCCCCGACGAGGTCGTCGACTGCGGCCGCTACCGCATCCTCGACTTCGGCGACACGCCCCTCCCCCTCGGCCCGCCCCACTCCTGAAGCCGCTGGTTCCCTGAGCCTGTCGAAGGGCCGACCACCGGTGCTTCGACAAGCTCAGCAACCCAACAGAACCTCAGCCCCGAACCACCTGGGTCCCTGAGCCTGTCGAAGGGCCCACCACCGGTGCTTCGACAAGCTCAGCAACCCAAGACCGACAAGCTCAGCAACCCAAGACCGACAAGCTCAACGACCCAGAACCCGAATCAGCGCCCCGCCGGCGCAGCCGTCGTCGTCCCCGCCCGGAACCGGCAGGTGAGGTGCTGGGTGATGCCGGGCTCGCCGCGCAGCATCCGTGCGACCTGCTCCCCCGCCGCGCGCCCCTTGTCGACCGCGGGCTGCACGCTCGTGGTGAGCGTCAGGTCGGCGAGCCCGTCGACGGCGATCCCGTCGAAGCCGGCGACCGAGAGGTCCTCCGGCACGCGGAGGCCGAGCTCCTCGGCGGCGCGGATCACGCCGACCGCGAGCAGATCACTCTGGGCGATGACGGCTGTGGGCCGCGCGGCGGCATCCGCGAGCAGCATCCGGCCGACGAGGACGCCCTCGTCGATGAGGCTGCCGGATGCCGAGATCGCCGGTGCATCGGGGAAGACCTCGCGCAGGCCGGCGAGCCGGTCGACCGTGACGTCGACCGTCGCCGTCGCGACGCGGTCGGGGGTCACCGCCACGCGCTCCCGCTCGGTGTCCAGCGGGAGCGTGACGAGCGCGACGTCGCGATGCCCGAGTTCATGGAGGTGGCGCGCGACGTCGGCGGAGGCCTCGGTGTTGTCGAGCGTGATGCGCGGAATCCCGTCGCCGGCATCCCCTTCGATCACGACCACCGGGAGGCCGCGGCCGCGCACCACCTCGAGCGAGGCGCGCGTGCGACCCGAGCATCCGATCAGCACGAACGCGTCGACGGGGGCGTTGGCGAGGGCGGATCCTTCCTCCCCCGGCTCGTCGCGCAGCAGGAGGATGCCGGCGCTGAGCTCGGCCAGGCCGTCGGTGAGTCCGTCCATCATGGCGGTGGTCACCGGGTCGAGGAAGGCCGCGCGCAGATGACCCTCGAGCACGACCGCCACGATGCCGCTGCGTCCGCGTCGCAGCGAAGCCGCCCGCGGATCGGGTCCGGCGTAACCGAGCTCCGCAGCTGCGGCGAGCACGCGCTCGCGCGTCGCGGCAGCGACCTTGGCCTTGCCGCTGAACACGACGGATGCCGTGGACGTCGCCACTCCGGCGGCGCGCGCGACGTCGGCGATGGTCGCTCGACGCGGAGTCTCCTGAGTGCTCATACTCCGAGGATAACCCGATTCGGTCGCGGTGAGTCGAATCGATTCGATAGGCTGTCCGGCATGGACACCGCCCTCACCCGTTCGCAGTTCGTGCGCTGGCGCGCAGCGATCTTCGCCATCTTCTTCGCCAGCGGACTCTCGATCGCCACGTGGGCGTCTCGTGTGCCCGGCATCAAGCAGGCCCTCGACCTCGACAACGCGCAGGTCGGCATGATCCTGCTCGGCATGGGCCTGGCGTCGATCATCGGCATCTCGACGAGTCCCGCCGTGATGGCGCGCACCGGAGCTCGGCGCGGGATGCTGCTCGCCATGCTGATGTTCGCGGTCGGCATCGCTCTCGTGGGCCTGGGTGCGAACGTCTTCGGCTCGGTGCCGATCGTGCTGCTCGGGATGGTTCTGTTCGGCTTCGGCAACGGATGCGTCGACGTGATGATGAACGTCGAGGCGACGGCGATCGAGCAGCAGATGGGCAAGACGATCCTGCCGGTCTTCCACGCGCTGTTCAGCTTCGGCACCGTGATCGGCGCCGGCATCGGCGCTCTCGCCGCCGGCCTCTCCGTCGACGTCGCGACCCATGCGGGCGCCGTCGGCGCCCTGATCCTGGTGGTCGCCGTGGTCTGCTTCTTCCAGGTGCCGTCACGTGAGGCGGCGCTCGACCCCGAGGATCACGAGAAGCCCCCCTTCCGCCAGCGCATGCACACGGCCCTCGAGGCGTGGCGCGAGCCGCGCACCTATCTGCTCGGCGTGGTGATGCTCGGCATGTCGTTCGCCGAGGGCGGCGCCAACGACTGGATCGCTCTCGGCACCGAGCAGGGACACGGCTTCGCCGAAGGGACCGGCGCGGTATCGCTCGCGGTGTTCTCGGTCGGCATGACCGTGGTGCGCCTCTTCGGCGGACCGCTCGTCGATCGCTTCGGCCGCGTGCTGGTGCTGCGCATCCTCGCCGTCGCCGCGGCATCCGGCATCGTGCTGTTCATCCTCGCGCCGAGTCTGCCGCTCGTGCTCGTCGGCGCAGCGCTCTGGGGCGTCGGGGCCTCGCTCGGATTCCCGCTGGGCATGTCGGCCGCGGCCGACGACCCTGCCAAGGCCGCCGCCCGGGTGAGCGCCGCCGCGACGATCGGCTACGTCGCGTTCCTCGGCGGCCCTCCGGTGCTGGGGATCATCAGCGAGCACATCGGACTGCTGAACACGCTCTTCATCCTGGTGGGCCTGGTCGTGGCCTCCGGACTGTTCTCGGGCGCCGCGCGACCGCTGCGCGAAGACGAGAAGATCCCGACCCCCGTGCAGGAGGGCTGAGTCTCAGGCGCCTCGGCGCCGGACGAGCGCCGCCGCATGCGAGCGACTGCGTGCACCGAGCTTGGCCAGCACGTTCGACACGTGCGTCTTCACCGTGGCGACGGAGATGTGCAGACGTTCTGCGAGTTGGGCGTTCGACCAGCCCTGCAGGATGCCGTCGAGGATCTCCTGCTCTCGAACGGTGAGTTCCGCCTGGTCGCCCCGATCCGGAGTCGGCGCGGTCGAGGCGGGAACGCTCTGCGCGACAGCGGCGAGCGCCCTGCGGGTCACTCGCGGATCCAGGGCGCCCTCGCCGGCGGCCACCGCACGCACCGCTGCGGCGAGCGCCGGCGCATCGACCGTCTTCAGGAGGAATCCCGCGGCACCCGCCCTGATCGCCCCGAGCACGAGATCGTCCTCGTCGAAGCTCGTCAGCACCAGGACGTCGCTCAGACCGCGCTCGACGATCTCCCGAGTGGCGGAGATGCCGTCCCGTCCCGGCATCCGCAGGTCCATCAGCACCACGTCCGGCCGCAGGGCCGATGCGTTGCGCACCGCGACGTCTCCGTCGACCGCCTCGCCGACCACGACGATGCCGTGCGCCTCCAGCATGATGCGCAGGCCCGTCCGGATCGCACCGTGATCGTCGGCCAGGAGCACCGTGGGCGCGGTCATGCGCGCACCCCGACCGGAACGCGGGCGGCGACCGACCATCCGTCGGACTCGGGTCCGGCGGCGAAGGTGCCTCCCAGCGCTTCCACGCGCTCCCGGAGCATCTGCAGCCCCCATCCCTGTCCGCCGTGGGTGGCGGAGGCGCGGGCGACTCCGCCGCGCGACCGCACGGCCACCTGCACGTCCGAGCCCGCGACGTCGATCACGACGTCCACGTCTGCGCCGCTCGCGTGCCGGATGCCGTTGGCCAGGGCCTCCCGCACCACCCGCACCACTGCCTGCTCTGCGGCACCGCCGACGCCCGAGACGTCTACGGAGGAGAAGCGGATGCCGAGACCCGCGCGCCGCGCCTCATCGACGATGCCCTCGAGGTCGGACCACCCGGGGGTGGGTGCGAGCGTGCCGTCGCCCCGGCGGAGCACCGAGATCATCGAGCGCAGCGCCCCGTGGGCGTCGAGCCCGGCGTCGCGCACGGCCTGCAGTGCATCGCGGTCGGTGACCGGATCCGGAGGGCTCGTCAGCGCCGCCTCGGCCCGGATGGCCATCGCCATCACATGCCCGGCGACGACATCGTGCAGCTCCCGCGCCATGGTCTCGCGCTCGCGCCGGACGGCCTCCGCCTGCTCCCGCTCCGCGACCGCGGCCGCGTCGTCGGCGCGCTGGCGGTGGAGCTCCGCGAGCTCGTTCGCCTGCGAGACCGCGACCGCCCACCAGTAGTCGGTGCCGACGAACGCGCCGAACTGCGCGGCCACGAGGAAGGCCACCGGTACGGCGGCGTCGGACAGCGCGAGGGCGCCGAAGAACATCACGACCACGGCGATCGCACTGGCGATGAGCAGACCGGTGCGTGCGCGCGGTGAGGCGAGGAAGGCGGCCGTCCACAGCACATCCAGCAGGATGATCACGGGCCCGAGGCCGCCGATCGTCAGCAGGTCGACCGTGAACAGGATGGCGGCGGCGACCAGAGAGAGCATCGGGAAGCGCCGCTTCATGAGCACGGCTACGCACCCGGGAAGGGCTGTCGCCAGCGTCCACCAGGGCGAGATGTCGGCGTCCAGGAGCGAGAAGATGCTCCAGATCCCACTGAATCCGAGCGCCGCGCTCAGCACGCAGAACAGTCCGATGAGGACCGCATCGATCAGGGGACGGCGAGCCCGGGACCAGGTGCGGATCCGCTCCGCCGTCGCCTCCTGCATGGTCCTCATGCAACCACGACGACGGCGGCGGCGCATCCGACGAAGGGATGAGGGCGGTCGGGCGGAACGGGACTTTCACCCGATCCGTGTCGCGCGCGCGTCGTCGAGCGTGGAGTCATGGAACTCTTCGGCGGACTCCCGCTTCCTCTCTCCCTGGCCGTGCTGGCGCTCATCGACGGTCTCAGCGTCGGCACCCTGCTCATCCCGGTGTTCCTCCTGCTGAACCCGGGGCGGGTCAGGGCGGGACGCATCCTCCTCTACCTGGCGACCATCGCGGGGTTCTATCTCGTGGTCGGGCTCCTGTTCCTGTGGGGCCTGGTGAATCTGGTCGATGTGGCCGCGGACTTCCTCGCGTCGCCCGCGGGACTGATCACACGCCTGGTCGTGGGGGCGGCACTGCTCATCACCGCCTTCGTGATGCCCACCGGCTCGAAAGCAGAGGCACCCGCCGTGGCAACGGCCGGAGCCGTGGCTGCGCCGGCAACCGCGCCCGGAAGCGTCTCGGCCGCTCCGCCTGCAGGCGACGCCACGACTCCGTCTCCCGGGCGCATCACCCGCTGGCGCGAGCGCCTGCTGGATCCGCGCACGCGCGGCACGGCGGTGATGGCCGTCGCGATCGCCGCCGGGCTGGTCGAGGTCGCGACGATGCTCCCCTACATCGTCGCGATGACCATGCTGGCGGATGCCGGAGTGAGCACTCCCCTTCGCGTGCTCTCACTGGTCGGCTACTGCGCCCTGATGGTCCTTCCGGCCGTCGTGCTCCTGGTGCTCCGGCTCGTCGCAGCTCCTCTCGTCCAACGACCGCTCGAACGCTTCGCCGCCTGGATGGAGCGGACGGGAGCCGAGAACACGGCGTGGATCATCGGCATCATCGGCTTCCTCATCGCGCGTTCCGCGGCCACCGAGCTCGGGATCTTCGACGCCCTGTCCCGACTCGGCGGCTGAGCACCGCGCGCCGCTCCGGCACGCGTCGGTCTGCCGGGTCGGATGCCGTTAGGCTCGACGGGTGCGCCTCGTCATCGCCCGCTGCTCGGTCGACTACACCGGTCGGCTCAATGCCCATCTCCCCCTCGCCACGCGTCTGCTCGTGCACAAGGGAGACGGGAGTCTGCTCGTGCACTCGGACGGCGGCAGCTACAAGCCGCTGAACTGGATGAGCCCGCCGTGCTCGCTCTCCAGCGAGGAGCCCGGCGAGGAGGAGGCGAGCGCCGGCGTCGTCGAGGTCTGGCGCGTCACGCACAAGAAGACCGGCGACGCGCTGCGGGTGCAGATCTACGAGATCATCCACGACACCTCGCACGAACTGGGCATCGACCCCGGCCTGCAGAAGGACGGCGTCGAGGCCGACCTGCAACGACTGCTGGCCGAGCAGGTCGAGCGCATCTCCGAGGGCGCGACCCTCGTGCGTCGCGAGTACCCGACGGCGATCGGGCCGGTCGACCTGCTCGTGCGGGATGCCGACGGCGTCGCGATCGCGGTCGAGATCAAGCGCCGCGGCGACATCGACGGCGTCGAGCAGCTCACGCGCTACCTCGAGCTTCTCGGGCGCGACCCGCACTTGTCCCCCGTGCAGGGCGTCTTCGCCGCGCAGGAGATCAAGCCGCAGGCGCGCGTGCTCGCCGAGGACCGCGGCATCCGCTGCCTCGTGCTCGACTACGACGACATGAAGGGCATCGAGTCCGGCATCCCCCGGCTCTTCTGAGCGGTCAGCGCGCCGTCACGAGCCGTGGCGGCGGGCCCTCCAGCCGGGCGACGGCGACCTTCACCTCGGTCAGCTCGTGCGCGACGCTGCTCAGCCGATCTTCCATACGCTCGAACCGCGCATCCACTTTGTCGAACCGCTCATCCACTTTGTCGAACCGCTCATCCACTTTGTCGAACCGCGCATCCAGCCGGCGGATGAACCATCCGAAGAGGCCCGCGAACGCGACGACGATGGACACCGCTGCCGCGATCGTCGTTATGGCTTCCACCGACACGAACATGCCCCCATTCTCACCCGCGGATCCCCCACTGTCACCACTCTAGGACGACGAATTCGGCCCAGCCGAGCATTGTGGAGAACACCATCCGCTGCACACCTGTGCAGGGAGAGCTGACGTCCATCCACCTCCCCATAGGCTGGAGGCATGGCCTCCTCCCCTTACTCCTGCGTGCTGTGGGACGTCGACGGCACCATCGTCGATGCCTCCGTCGGCATCCTGCGACGTCTGAACGTCGCCCTCACCCACTTCGGCCGGCCGGCGCCGACGCGCGAGGAGCTGACGCACTGGATCGGTCCGCCGATGTTCCAGTCGTTCCAGGACCAGGCGGGCATGACCCCTGCGGAGTCCGCGGAAGCCGTCACCTTCTACCGCACGCTCGGCAAGGCCGACGGGTACACGACCGATGCCGCCACCTATCCCGGCGTCGTCGAGCTCATCCACGACCTGCACGCCGCGGGGATTCCGCAGGCGACGGCGAGCTCGAAGCCGGAGAACCAGGTCGACGCCCTGGTCGACCACTTCGGTCTGCGTCCGTCGTTCCTCACCACCGTCGGGGCGACGCCCGACGAGTCCACCCTGGCTTCCAAGACCGACATCGTCGCAGAAGCGCTGCGCCGTCTGCGCGACCTCGGCGCCGACACCTCGCGTCCCGTGCTCGTCGGCGACCGCCACCACGACGTCGAGGGCGGCAACGCCAACGGCGTGCCCGTGATCTTCGTCGAATGGGGCTTCAGCGACCATCACGAAGGCGACGAGGCGGCGTTCCGCGCGGCATCCGTCGACGAGCTTCGGGCGCTGCTCCTCGCCTGAGCGCGGCCGCGAATCGGCCCGAAAAGCACAGAACTCCCCGCCGGATGTCGCACGAGGCGAATCCGGACGGGGAGTTCTGTGAAACGCCCGCTCTTAGAGCGGACGGATGTTCTCTGCCTGCAGGCCCTTGGGGCCCTGCGCGACGTCGAACTCGACTCGCTGGTTCTCATCGAGAGACCGGTAGCCGGATGATTCGATGGCGGAGTAGTGCGCGAAAACGTCAGCGCCGCCGTCGTCGGGGGAGATGAAGCCGAAGCCCTTCTCCGAGTTGAACCACTTGACCGTGCCCTGAGTGCTCATGTACTGCCTGTTCGTTCTACTGATGAAGAAGCCGACGCAGGTATGCCCCGACATCGCTAACGGTAGTGGAGGCGGCCCGGAGGGGAAGAGCGCGGGCAAGAAGGTAACCCAAATGTTGCATGAGCGGCATCCGGTCGTCACACCGCGGGATCGGGAACCGGCGACATCGGGCACGGCGAAGGCGCCCGGAAAATGGTGTGGCCCTCACCGCGGGGGGAGCGATGAGGGCCGAAGACGACCGGAGGGTGCGTCAGAAACAGCCTAGCCCTTTTTCCAGGTCCTTGTCCCCCTTTTGGGGGACAAAACCGAAAATCGGCAGGACGATGGGATAGCGGCCCCCTCGAATAGTCCATTGGGGACTGAACTACTCGAGGGGGCCCAATCACGCGCACGGATCGTCTTGCCTCTGGGGAAGGCAGCCCGTCCTCTGGGGAGAGACGGAGACGATCGATCCCCTTGTGCACGCACCTTCACCATAGGGGAGGTCACGCGATCCGCGCCACGGACGCGAACGACTACGCTGATGCGGTGACGATGCTGAACAAGGACATGACGCTGTGCATCTCGCTGTCGGCGCGGCCGAGCAACAACGGCACCCGCTTCCACAACTTCCTCTACGAGGCGCTCGAGCTCAACTGGATCTACAAGGCCTTCGCCCCGACCGACCTCGGCCAGGCGATCGCCGGGGTGCGCGGGCTCGGCATCCGCGGCTGCGCGATCTCGATGCCCTATAAAGAGGACGTCATCGCGCTGGTCGACCGGATGGATCCCTCGGCGACCGCGATCGACTCGGTCAACACGATCGTGAACGACGACGGCGTGCTCACCGCCTACAACACCGACTACTCCGCGATCGCGCAGCTCATCGAGCGCAACCGGCTCGATGCCGGCTCGTCCGTCCTGCTGCGCGGTTCCGGCGGCATGGCGAAGGCCACCGCTGCCGCCTTCCGCGACGCGGGGTTCACCGACGTGACGATCGTCGCGCGCAACGAGGCGAACGGACGCGCGCTGGCCGGACTCTACGGATTCGCGTGGTTGCCGGATGCCGACGACGCCACCGCCGATGTCCTGGTGAACGTCACGCCGATCGGCATGGCGGGAGGAGCCGAGGAGCACGCGCTCGCGTTCAGCGCGGACGCGATCGCCGCGGCATCCGTCGTGTTCGACGTCGTGGCGCTCCCCGCCGAGACGCCCTTCGTGGCCGCGGGCCGCGCGGCCGGCAAGACCGTGATCACCGGCGCCGAGGTGGCGACGCTGCAGGCGCTGGAGCAGTTCGTGCTCTACACCGGCATCCGTCCGTCCGACGAGCAGGTGCGGGCCGCCGAGGAGTTCGTGCGCGCTGCGCCGTGAACGATCCGTCGGATACGCGGAAGTTCGTGATCGGGAGCGCGATACCTGGGTAGCCTAGGCGCATGAGCGCGCCTCGCATCGCCCCACGGTCCATCGCCCGGCGGACGACCGCCGCCCTCGCCGCCACGGCGATCGCGGCACTCGTGCTGGCGGCGTGCACCGGCGGCGGCGAAGAGGGCACGACGACGGACGGGAGCCAGGGCTTCCCCGACGACGGGTGCACGCACATCACCATCGCGACCTCGTCGGAGAAGGTGAACATGCTCGACGAGCTGGCCGCCGCCTTCAAGGACTCGCCCGAGCACAAGGGACTCGACACCTGCGCCACCGTGCGCCCGACGAACGTCTCGTCGGGCAACGCGGCCCGCTACCTCACCGCCGGAGACGACTGGCCGAGCGACGACCGCGCACTCTGGCCCACCCTCTGGTCCCCCGCCTCCACCGTCTGGACCGACCGCGTGGCGGCCGCCGCGTCGCCGAACCTGGTCGGGGAGCCCGCCTCGTTCACGCGCACGCCCGTCGTGTTCGGGATGCCGGAGCCGATGGCGAAGGCGCTCGGCTACCCCGAGAAGCCGATCAGCATCACCGACCTCGAGGGCCTCTGCCAGGACCCGAACGGGTGGGGCAGCGTCGGCAAGGACATCTGGGGAGCCTTCAAGATCTCGAAGACGAACCCGAACACCTCGACGACGGGCCTCTCCACCATCCTCATGCAGTCGTACGAGGCCTCGGGCAAGGCCGAAGGCCTCACCTCCGCAGACGTGGATGCCGCGGCCGACTTCTCGCGCGTGTTCGAGGAGTGCGTGATCCACTACGGCGACACGACGGGCAACGTACTCTCCACCCTGTACGACGAGACGCAGAACGGTGCCAACGGCTCCGCCTACGTCTCGGCGGTGGCCCTCGAGGAGACGTCGCTGCTGAACTACAACCAGGGCAACCCCGACTCGCACACGGTGCAGCCGGGCGAGACGCTGACCCCGCCCAAGACCAAGCTCGTCGCGGTGTATCCCTCCGGTGGGTCGATGTGGTCGGACAACCCGGTCACGGTCCTCGGGGCCGACTGGGTCACGGCCGAGCAGCGCACGGCCGGCGAGGCGTTCGCGGAGTTCCTGCAGTCCACGCCCGCGCAGAAGCTCTTGCCCGAGTACGGGTTCCGCCCGCTCGACGAGTCTGTGCCGCTCGGCGACCTGTTCAGCGCGAAGTTCGGCGTGGATCCGGCGCAGCCCGCCGTCACGCTGCCGAAGCCCGAGGTCGATGTCATCTCCACCGCGATCGACCAGTGGACGCAGGTGCGCAAGCCCTCGTCGGTGCTCGAGCTCATCGACATCTCCGGTTCCATGGACGACCCGATCGGCGATGGCCGCTCCCGGCTCGACGGCGCGATCGAGGGCGCGCAGACGACGCTCGGTCACTTCCGCTCTTCCGACGAGGTCGGCGTCTGGGCCTTCACGACCGGCATCTCCTCGGACGAGGGCGACGGCATCCAGGTGCTGCGTGACGTCACGGCGCTCGGGTCGGACGGCGAGAAGCTCGACTCGTCGCTCGACGACCTTCGGTACGCGCAGCGCAACGGCACGCCCCTCTACGACGCGGTCCTCACAGCATACGAGGCGATGAGCGAGCGCGCCGAGCCCGGCCGCATCAACGCGATCGTCGTGCTCTCCGACGGAGAGGACACCGACTCCACGACCTCTCTCGACTCGCTCATCGCGAAGATCGGCAAGAGCTCGAAGGAGGGCGGCGACGACGCCCCGGTGCGCATCTTCACCATCGCATACGGCGAAGGAGCCGACCCCACGGCGCTGCAGCGGATCGCGGACGCCACCGGCGGCCAGATGTTCGACGCCTCCGACGCCGAGCGCATCGACCTCGTCTTCGCCTCCGTGATCAACAACTTCTGAGGTGGAGATGTACATCGCTTCCGCGTCCGGCAACCCCTGGGTGGACGACGCCGTCGCGGGGCTCGACGCCGAGAATGTCTACGTCGATCCGAGCGTTCCCGGAGCCGAGTCACTGAAAGCGCAGCTGCTGGAGGTCGTGCCGAGCGACGGCTCGATCGCGATCGTCGTCCTGCCAGCGCAGGCTGACGACAGCGACGAGTATGCCGGCCAGGTTCGCACAGACATCGCGAAGGGTTCTGATCAGCCGACCCTCGTTCTCGCCATCGGCGACGACGTACAGGCGATCTCGTCGGTGATCGACAGCACCGAGGCCTTGCGCATCGCCAACGAGAGCGAGAGCGCGGCGGGCGGCGACACCCAGGCGGCACTCGTCGAGACGGTGCAGCAGATCGCCGCAGAGACCCCGTCATCTCCCGGGGGTTCGGGCGGCGGAGGCGCGGACTTCCTCCTGCCGGCCGTGATCGGCGGCGTGGTGATCGTCGCGGGCATCGGCACCGCGATCGGCCTGATCGCCCGGCGCCGCAGGAAGCCCGCGGCGAGCGCGGACCCGGTGCCGGCCGACATCCGTCTGCGGGTGAACCGTCTGCGGGAGCTGCGCGCGGACTATGCCGCGCTTCCCGGCAACCCGGTCGCGGCGGAGACGGCCGTCGGGATCGACTCCCTCGCCTCGCACGTCGAGCAGCTGTTCGTGCGCCTCGACGCGAAGGCCGGCGAGGACCAGAGCGTGCTGGCCGAGGCGGAGTACTCCGACAAGCTCGCCCGACTGGTGGCCGCGCTCGACCGCGACTACCTGCTCGATCTGCTCACGCGTCCCGATCTCTGGGATGCGCCGGACGAGCGCGTCGGCGAGGTGCGCGAGGCGCTCTCGGCCGTCACGACGCAGATCGTCGACAACATCAAGCAGGTGAACGCCCGCAAGGGTCTGCTCTTCCAGGTGTCGCTGGATTCGTTGATCGGACGCTCCGAGCTGCGCGACTGGGAGCGGCAGTTCAAGAAGAGCGCCGGCGAGTAACCGGGGTCAGCCGGCCTTCCCCTCGGCCAGGTACGCGAGTCGCTGCAGCGTCTCGGCGTTGCGCCAGCGGAGCATCGGCGTCGTGAGGAAGCGCGGGACGACCGTGGCCGGGCCCTTCACCGGGTCCTCGTCGATGCGCACCAGGCAGCCGGAGCTGAGGGTCCGTACGCGGATCGTGACCTTCGCCTCCCCGACCGGCCAGCCGCGGGCGCGGAGCACCGCGCGGTGGGGCGGATCCCACTCCTTCATCTGCGTGGTGTCGTCGAGCAGGGCGGGCCAGACCCCGAACGAGTGATGGAGCTCGGCCCCAGGGCTCGGCCATGACTCATCGACATCCCGCATGCGAGAGGCGCCGACCACCCATGCCGGGTAGAGCCAGCCGTTTCCGAGCACGCGGAACACGTCGTCGGGTGTGCAGTCCATCGCGCGAGTGTTGGTCGCCATCCTGTCTCCGTTCCGCCCTCATCGTGCGGCCCTGCGAGCACGTGCGGCGAGGTGCTTGACAAGCAGGCGGACGGTCTCCCGCGTCGGGCGCCGGCCGTCTTGTCAACCCGCTGTTCGATTCCGCCATCAGCGGGGAATGTGGCAGGGCGGGACGAGATGGAGGACACGATGAAGGCGTTGACGTGGCAGAAGAAGCGCACGGTGACGGTCGAGGAGGTCCCCGACCCCGTGATCCGTGAGCCGGAGGACGCGATCATCCGGGTGACGTCTTCGGCGATCTGCGGCTCCGACCTGCACCTGTACGAACTGCTCGGACCGTTCATCGACCGTGGCGACATCCTCGGCCATGAGCCGATGGGCGTCGTCGTCGAGGTCGGCTCGGCGGTGACGAAGCTCCGCGTCGGCGACCGGGTGGTCATCCCCTTCAACATCTCCTGCGGCGAGTGCTTCATGTGCCGCCGGGGCCTGCAGTCGCAGTGCGAGACGACGCAGGTGCGCGAGTACGGCAGCGGCGCGGCCCTGTTCGGATACACGAAGCTCTACGGCCAGGTTCCCGGTGGGCAGGCGGAGTACCTGCGGGTCCCGCTTGCCGACTACAACCACATTCCGGTGGGGCCGGATCTGCCGGACGAGCGGTATCTCTTCCTCAGCGACATCCTTCCGACGGCGTGGCAGGGCGTCGAGTACGCCCAGGTCCCTGAGGGCGGGACGCTCGCCGTGATGGGGCTGGGGCCGGTCGGTCAGTTCGTCTCCCGCATCGGGCGCCTCCGCGGGTACCGCGTGCTCGCGGTCGATCCGGTCCTCGAGCGACGCGAGATGGCGGAGCGGCACGGCATCGAGACCTTCGACCTGACCGACACGATCGTGGAGGAGCTGCGAGACCTCACGGAGGGGCGCGGCGCGGATTCGGTGGTGGATGCCGTGGGCCTCGAGGCGCATGGCAACGGCGGGGTGGCCTTCATGCAGAGGGCGGTCGGGCTGCTCCCCGACGCGGCGGCGCGCCAGGTGCTCGACAAGGCCGGGATCGACCGGCTCGCCGCCGTCTACGCCTCGATCGACGCCGTGCGGCGTGGAGGAACCGTGTCGCTCAGCGGCGTCTACGCCGGTGATGCCGACATCATGCCCATGAAGACCCTCTTCGACAAGCAGATCACCCTGCGCATGGGCCAGTGCAACGTGAAGCACTGGGTCGACGACCTGCTGCCGCTCGTCGAGGACGTCTCCGATCCGCTCGGGGTGATGGATCTCACGACGCATCATGCGCCGCTCGAAGATGCTCCCGCGCTCTACAGCGCCTTCCAGAAGAAGGAGGACGGCTGCATCAAGGTCGTCCTGCATCCGTCGACCGCGTAGTCGACGCCCACAGACATGCGAGGTCGGGGAGACGCGCCACGGAGGGTGTGACGGGCTCCTCCCCGGCCTCGCAGCAGTTCAGTCGCTCGACTCCCCCGGGCGGTTGCCCACGCCGGGCTCGTCGTTGTGCTCGGAGTCGTAGGACCGGGCCTCCTTCGTAGCCGTTTCCTTCGTGGCGTCGTCGACGCCCACGGCATCCGCGGCACCCGAATCGGCCCCGCCGCCTCCGGCCGGGGTCTCACCGACGTAGAGGAGTTCACCGGAGCCTTCGCCCTCGCGCGCCTGGAGATGTTCCGTGATGCGCGCCTGCGCGTCGGACTCTGCGGGCGACGCGGCGTTCGAGCCGCTCATTCGGACGTCCGCAGGTCGGTGGGAGCGTCGCCGCTGTGCGGACCGCCCTCGTCCTCGGCGGCGAGATCGCCCTGACCGTCTTCGCCGAGCTCGGCCTCGAGGGGTTCGTCGCCCTGCGTCTCCGGCTGCTCGACGTCGGTCGGGAAGACGAAGGCACCGTCGACCGGGTCCATGCTGTTGATGAGTCCTTCGGGATTCGACATCGTGCTCTCCTCTGGTTGGGAACTCCAGCATCGAACGGATGCCGCTCCGAGGGAGGTCCGTTGACACGGGGCGGCGCCGGGGGTAGCGAGCGGGGTCGCGGCCACTGTGCAGGCTCAGATCACACATGCAGGTCCGATCGGGCCGATTCGACCTGCATCCGTCTTTGTCGCCTGCAGATGGCTCTGGGACGGGGCAGAGCGCGGAGAAAAGCCTCGCTAGGCGCGCGGGGCCGCCGTCGACGCGCGAACGATGAGCTGCGAGCCGAGCGTGACGACGTCGCTGATCGCGGTACCCGACATCGCCTGGAGGAGGAGATCGACGGCCAGCTCGCCGCTGCGAGCGATCGGCATCCGCACGGTGGTGAGGCCCGGCGTCACCGCACCGGCGAGGTCGATGTCGTCGATGCCGACGATGCTGATGTCGGCGGGGCACCGGCGACCGAGCTCGATCATCCCCGCCTCGAGGCCGAGCGCGACGAGGTCGTTATACGCGACGACGGCCGTGGCGCCGCTCGCCGCGGCCGGTGCTGCGGCGGCACGCCCACCCTGGATGGACGCGGCGTGATGACTCAGCGGGGTGAGCCGGATGCCGTGCCGCTCGCACGCCCTCGCGATGGTGTCTGCTCGGCGCACGTCGGCCCAGGATCCGCGCGGACCCGCGGCGTAGGCGATGTGCGTGTGACCGAGCGCCACGAGGTGCTCGATCGCCTGCGTCGGGCCGTGCTCCGTGTCCATGAGCACGCAGGAGGCGCCGTCGATCTGCCGGTTGATGACCACGTAGGGAGTGGTCCCGACCAGTGAGAGAACATCGGCATCCGGAAGGCGGGGCGAGCACAGCAGCATGCCGTCGAGCTTGCGGGCCTGCTCGATCTGCTCACGCTCCCGGCGCAGATCCTCATCCGCGTCGAAGAGCACGATACGGTGCCGCCCATGCCAGGCCTGCCCCTGGATCGCCTTGAGAAGTGTGGCGTAGACGGGGTTGGCGACGTCGGGCACGACCACGCCGAGAGAGCGGGTGGCCGTGGCCGACTGCGGTGTCGCATACCCGAGATCGGTCGCCGCGCGAAGCACCCGCTCCAACGTGCCGTGCGCCAGTCGATCGGGTTCACCGAAGGCGCGAGATGCCGTCGCGATCGACACTCCCGCGTGCTTGGCCACATCCGTCAACGTCGCTGCCACGATCGCCTTTCCCTCGTCCCGTCATCCTATGATCATGCATCCCCAGGTGAAACGGGTTGACAAGTTTGTACAAACCATTCACACTGTTTTACATGACGATCATCGCCGATCACCCCCGGCCCGAGCGCGCAGGGATCCTGCACCTCGGTCTCGGCAGCTTCCACCGGGCGCACCAGGCCGTCTACACCGCCGCCGCTCTTCCGGCCGCCGGCGGGGACTGGGGCATCGTCGGCGTCGCCTCGCGTTCTCGCACGGTCGTCGACGCGATGCACGCGCAGAACCTTCTGTACTCGGTCGCCACCATCTCGCCCGACAGCACCTCGTTGACCATCCCCGGCGTGCACACCGACGCCTTCGTCGGCGCCGAGCAGCCCGAGCGCGTCGTGTCGCAGATCGCCGACTCCGGCATCCGCATCGTCACCCTCACGGTGACCGAGAACGGCTACAGCTACTCCGCCGCGACCCAGCACCTCGACCTCGATGACACCACCGTGCGCGCCGACCTCGGCGGCGGAGCCCCGCGCTCCACGATCGGACAGCTTGCTCGCGGCCTGCAGGCGCGCGCATCGGCCGGCGGCGCCCCGATCTCCGTGCTCAGCTGCGACAACCTCTCCGCGAACGGCGCCCACACCGAGAAGCTCGTCCGCGAGTTCCTGCAGG
Source organism: Microbacterium sp. A8/3-1 (assembly GCF_040267695.1). Lineage (NCBI taxonomy): Bacteria > Bacillati > Actinomycetota > Actinomycetes > Micrococcales > Microbacteriaceae > Microbacterium > Microbacterium sp. A8/3-1. The sequence goes on from NZ_CP158357.1 coordinate 2,921,525, forward strand.
CGCTCCCGCAGGGCGAAGGCGCGGACGCGCTCACCTACCTCGACCAGGCGGTCGCCTTCCCCTCCAGCATGGTCGACCGCATCGTGCCGTCGACGACGCCCGAGCTGCGGGCCCGCGTCAGCGCCCTCCTCGGTGCGCACGACGAGATCCCGGTGCCGGCCGAGCCGTTCACGATGTGGGCGATCGAAGACCGCTTCGCCGGCGGACGCCCAGCCTGGGAAGCCGGCGGAGCCGTGTTCACGACCGAGGTCGGTCGGTACGAGCAGATGAAGGTGCGGCTGCTCAACGGCACGCACTCACTCATCGCCTATCTCGGAGCCCTTCACGGGGTCGCGACGATCCCCGAGGCGATCGGTCTCGACGACATCACGCGCGCCGCGCTCTCCATTCTCCGCAGCGAGTACGAGCCGTCGATCGAGGTACCGTCCGGGGTCGACATCCGCGCCTACGAGACCGAGCTCTTCGAGCGCTGGGGCAACAGCGCGCTCGGCCACCGCACCACCCAGGTCGGGACCGACGGCTCGGTCAAGCTGCGCCAGCGCATCCCCGAGCCGGCCCTGCAGGCCCTCGATCGCGGCGAGATGCCCCATCTGATCGCCCTCACGGTCGCCGGCTACCTCTCCTGCATCGCTCCGCTCCCGGGCTTCGACCCCGGAGTGCATGCGGCGGCGATGACGGATGCCGCGCGCGAGCGCCTCGGTGCACTCGCGGCCACCGCCCGCACCGGTCGCGAACTCGCCGAGCGCGTGATCTCCGAACTCCAGCTCTTCGGCGACGGGCTCGCCGAGCAGGACGCCTTCATCGCCCGCGTCGGCGAGCTGATCGATACGATCCAGCGTCAGGGCGTCGGCTCGGCCATCGCCGATGCCGTCTCGGCATCCCGGACCAGCGCATCATCACCCACCATCGCGAAGGAGATGCAGCCATGAAGGCTCTCGCCATCCACGGCAAGGAAGACATCCGCTGGGAGGACCGCGAGGTCCCGACGCCCGGTGACGGCGAGGTGCGCCTCCGGGTGAACTACGTCGGCATCTGCGGATCCGACCTGCACTACTACTTCCACGGCGCGAACGGCGAGTACACGATCCGCGAGCCGCTGACCCCCGGGCACGAGCTGTCGGGCGTGGTCGACCTCGACCCCTCCGGCCGCCTGGCGTCCGGCACCCCGGTGACCGTGCACCCCGCTCGCTACGGCCCCAGCATCCCCGGACTCGAGGACCGCCCGCACCTGCGCCCCGGCGGCGACTACTTCGGCAGCGCGGCGGCGAACCCGCACCGTCAGGGCGGAGCATCCGAGTTCCTGATCGTCGAGGAGCAGATGGTCCGTGTGCTCCCGGAGAACCTGCCCCTCGAGCGCGCAGCCCTCGCCGAGCCGCTGGCCGTCGCGATCCACGCCGTGAGCCTGGCGGATGGCGTCACGGGGAAGCGCGTGCTCGTGATCGGCGCCGGGCCCATCGGCCTCCTGGTCGTCGCGGCCGCCGTGCACGCGGGAGCCGGGGTCGTCGGCGCGAGCGACGTGCGCACCGAACCGCTCGAGCGCGCTCAGGCGCTCGGCGCGACCGAGGTCTCCCTCGTCGGCCGCGACACGATCGACGACGAGTCGTACGACGTCGTGTTCGAGTGCTCCGGAGTGGGCGTCGCGCTGACGCAGGCCGTGCGGGCCGCGCGTCGCGCCGGGACGATCGTCCAGGTCGGCATGCTCCCGAACGCCGACATCGGAGTGAACCTCGCGCCGATGCTCGCGAAGGAGCTGACGATCCGCGGCGCCTTCCGCTTCTCCACCGAGATCGACGACGCGGTCCGCATGCTGGCCGAATCGGATGCGCTCGACTCCGTCGTCTCACACGTCATCCCGGCATCCGACGCCGTCCAGGCATTCGAGCTCGCTCGCGACTCGTCCGCCTCGGCGAAGGTCCTGCTCTCCCTCTAGCGATACCCCCCCACCCTGTTCCTGGTCCGAAGGAGTACCTCCCATGTCCGAACCGCAGACGACGGCTCAGGCCGTCGACGATCCCGCCGCGAAGAGGTCGGTCCGCGACCTCGTGCGCGCCGCCATCTCCGGATGGCTCGGCACCGCCCTCGAGTTCATGGACTACCAGCTCTACTCGCTGGCCGCCGCACTCGTCTTCGCCGATCTGTTCTTCTCGGCGGAGGACCCGGCCATCGCCGTCGTCGCCGCCATGGCGACCTACGGCGTCGGCTACGTCGCCCGCCCGGTCGGCGCGTTCTTCTTCGCCCGCCTCGGTGACAAGACCGGCCGCACGAAGGTGCTGTTCTACACGATCCTCCTGATGGGACTCGCGACCACTCTCATCGGCTTCCTGCCGACGTACAACCAGGTGGGCGTCCTCGCGCCGATCCTGCTCGTCCTGCTCCGCATCGCGCAGGGCTTCGGTGCCGGTGCGGAGATCTCGGGCGCCGGCGTCATGCTCGCCGAGTACGCACCGGCGAAGCGCCGCGGCATCATCGCCTCTCTCGTCGCGCTCGGCACCAACTGCGGAACCCTGCTCGCCTCCGGCATCTGGGCGATCCTCCTCGTCGCGTACAGCGAGCAGGAAGTCATCGCCTGGGCATGGCGCATCCCCTTCATCGGCAGCGCGATCATCATGCTCTTCGCGATCTGGGTGCGCTTCAACCTCAAGGAGACCCCGGTCTTCGAGGAACGCGACGACGTCGTCGACGGCAAGGCCCTCTCCAAGGCGGAGACCATCCAGCTCGCCACCGAGACCGGCGACGTGCGCACGCTCGAGGCGATGGAGCGCAAACCCTGGAAGGCGTTCTCGATCGCGCTGCTGCTGCGCTTCGGCCAGGCCGGCAACTCCGGCATGATCCAGACCTACCTGATCAGCTACATCACCGTCGTGCTGCTGCTCGACCGCTCGATCGGCGTCAACGCCGTCATCGTCTCGTCGCTCGTCGCCTTCATCACCGTTCCGCTCTCGGGCTGGCTCGGTGACAAGTTCGGCCGCAAGCGCATGTACATGATCTGGGCGGTCATCGCGCTCATCATCATCATCCCGACGATGCTCATGATCAGCAGCGGCGTCACGGTGCAGGTCTTCATCGGCTACGTCGTGCTGCACAACCTCGCGGTCATGAGCTTCGCGTCGCTCGAGAACCTCACGCTGCCCGAGCTCTTCGGCTCCCGCAACCGCTACACCTTCACGGCCATGGCTCGCGAGATCGCCGCCATCATCGCCACCGGTGCAGGCCCGGTCATCGCCGCCGCCTGGGTCTCGGCCGTCACCGGCTCGTTCATCCCGATCATCATCATGCTCTTCATCTTCACGCTGAGCGCTCTCATCGCGTCGATCTGGATGCCCGAGGTTGCCGGTCGCGATCTCACCGATCCGCGCGACGCGATCTGACCACCGACCCGGGGTGCGGCTGCCCGAACAGCCGCACCCCCTTCTCTTGAGGAACCGACATGACCATCGAGCTCGTCGACGTCAACATCACCAGCCCCGGCCGCAACTTCGTGACGCTGAAGATCACGACCGCCGACGGCATCGTGGGCCTGGGGGATGCCACCCTGAACGGCCGCGAGCTCGCTGTCGCCTCCTACCTCTCCGACCACGTCGCCTCGATGCTGATCGGTCGCGACGAGGACCGCATCGAAGACACCTGGCAGTACCTCTACCGCGGACCGTATTGGCGCCGCGGTCCTGTCACGATGGCCGCGATCGCCGCCGTCGACATGGCGCTGTGGGACATCAAGGCCAAGAAGGCCGGGATGCCGCTTTACCAGCTGCTCGGCGGCGCGAGCCGTGAGGGCGTGCGCGTGTACGCCCACGCCTCCGGCACCGACTACGCCGCGCTGAAGAACGCGATCACCGGCTACGAGGAGCTCGGCTACACCGCCGTGCGCGTGCAGACCGGTGTGCCCGGTCTCGGCCAGATCTACGGCGTCTCGTCGACGGGCCCCGGCGTGCGCTACGACTACGAGCCCGCCAAGCGATCCGGCGATCGTCCGAGTGAAGAGACCTGGGATACCCGCAACTACCTGCACCACATGCCGGGGATCTTCTCGCAGATCCGCGAGGACTTCGGCACCGACCTGCGGATCCTGCACGACGGCCATCACCGCATGTCGCCGATCGAGGCCGCCCGATTCGCGAAGGACATCGAGCCCTACGACCTCTTCTGGCTCGAGGACTGCACGCCCGGCGAGGACCAGACCGCGCTGCGACTGGTGCGCCAGCACTCCACGACGCCACTCGCGATCGGCGAGGTGTTCAACTCGGTGTACGACTACCAGACGCTCATCACCGAGCGCCTGATCGACTACGTGCGCTCGGCCGTCACCCACACCGGTGGCATCACGGCCATGAAGAAGCTGCTCGACTTCGCCGCGATCTACGGCATCAAGTCCGGCATCCACGGACCGACCGACATCTCGCCGGTCGGCATGGCCGCGGCCCTGCACCTCGACCTCGCGATCCACAACTTCGGCATCCAGGAGTACATGCCGCACAACGAGCAGACCCTCGAGGTGTTCCAGACCTCGTTCACGTTCGACAGGGGCTTCCTGCACCCGGGCGACAAGCCGGGGCTGGGCGTCGACCTCGACGAGGATGCCGCCGCCGGACACGATTACACCAAGGCGTATCTGCCGGTGAACCGTCTGCTCGACGGCACGGTCCATGACTGGTGAGGTCGGCCGGGTCGCCCTGCCGCAGCACACGGTCGACTCGCGGCTCGTCGTCGTCGCCCGGGCTCAGCGCGCCGAGGACTACGACGCCGTTCTCGACGTGCTGATCGATGCCGGCATCCGCAGCGTCGAGTTGACGCTCACCACTCCGGGCACGTTCGACCGGATGCCGCATCTGCTCGCGCAGTACGGCGCCGTCGCCGACCTCGGCATCGGCACGGTGACGAGCGCGAGCGATCTCGCCAGAGCGGCCGACGCCGGCGCGAGCTACCTCGTGACCCCGATCACCTCGCCCGCGTTCGTGGCGCAGGCGACGGATGCCGGCGTGCCGATCGTTCCCGGCGGCCTGACCCCGACCGAGCTGTACGCCTCGTGGTCGGCGGGAGCATCCGCCGTGAAGATCTTCCCCGCCGGACAGGTCGGACCCGGATACCTGAAGGACCTGCGCGGGCCGTTCCCGGATCTGGTCGCGGTGCCCTCGGGTGGCGTCGACCTCGCCGGCGCGTCTGCATGGCTGGCCGCCGGCGCGCTCGCGGTGAGCGTCGGTGGACCGCTGCTCGGCGACGCCTTCGCGGGCGGCGACCTGGTGGCGCTGCGTGACCGGGCCCAGGCGTTCGTCGAGGTGTGCGCGCGGTGAGTGCTCCCGCCGTCGTCACGCTCGGCGAGACCATGGCGCTCGTGCGCACGACCGAGATCGGATCGCTGCGACACGCCCACGGGATGGCGCTCGGCGTCGGCGGTGCGGAGACGAACGTCGCGATCGGTCTGGCCCGCCTCGGTGTCGCCGTGTCGTGGCTCGGACGCGTCGGCGACGATTCACTCGGCGCACGGGTCGCGCGCGAGATCCGCGCCGAGGGCGTGGACGTGCGCGCCGTGGTGGATGCGGATGCTCCGACCGGCCTCATGGTGAAGGAGCGGCCGTCCGCCGCATCCACCGCCGTGCACTACTACCGGGCGGGGTCGGCGGGGTCCCGCGTCTCGGTCTCGGATCTTCCCGCCAGGTGGATCGAGGAGGCGTCACTGCTGCACGTCACCGGGATCACGCCGCTGCTCTCCACGATGGCGCGTGATGCGGTGCTCGCCGCCGTTGAACGCGCTCGCACGGCCGGGGTGACGGTGAGCTTCGACATCAACTACCGCTCGGCGCTGGCTCCTGCGGCCGTCGCCGGGCCGGTGCTGAGCGAGATCGCCGAGCGCGCCGACATCGTGTTCGGCGGCGAGGACGAGTTCACGATCCTCTACCCCGACACGTCGGCCGCCGAGGCCGCTGCGCTGCTGCGGGATGCCGGCTGCGCGATGACCGTCCTGAAGCAGGGCCCGGCCGGCGCGGCGGTATTCGTCGGCGACGCGGTGGTCGAGGCATCCGGCTTCCTGATCGACGCGATCGACACGGTCGGCGCCGGGGACGCGTTCGTCGCCGGCTACCTGAGCGCCCTGCTCGAGGGTCTCGACATCGCCGCGGCGCTGCATCGCGCGAACGCCTGCGGCGCGATGGCCTGCCTCACTCCCGGGGATTGGGAGGCAGCTCCGACGCGGCGCGATCTGGCTCGCTTCCTCGACGGCGACGCGGACCCGGTTCGGCGCTGAGGCGACGCGAGGTGTCGCGCGCTTCCTCGGGTCCGGTATGGTCAGAGCCATGCTGATGGTGATCGTCGCGAGCCTCGTCGCGATCGTCATCTGGGCGGTGCTGGCGGCCAGGCTCGAGCGATGGCATGTGTCCGGACCTGTGGCGATGGCGTGCGCCGGGATCGTCACCGGCCTGGTGGTCGGACCCGGCATCGGGACCGACCTGAACACCGACATCGCCGAGAAGACGGCTGAGCTCATCCTCGCCGTGCTGCTCTTCGTCGACGCGACGGAAGTACGCGGCGGATTCCTCGCCGGTGAGCGCGGCCTCGTCGGACGCCTGTTGGGGATCGCGCTGCCCCTGACCATCCTCCTGGCATTCGGTCTGGGCGGTCTGCTCCTCGGGGGTTCGTCGTGGGCGGTCCTGCTGGCCGTGGCCTGCGTGGTGATGCCGATCGACTTCGCTCCGGCGGCAGGTCTGCTGCGAGACGGGCGATGGCCCCGACGAGTGCGGCACACCGTGGCCGTCGAGAGCGGATACAACGACGGCATCTTCTCTCCGGTGTTCGCCTTCGCGCTGCTCTACCTCTCGCAGGCCCACACCGAGGACCTCGGAACCGCGGTCGGCGCCGCACTGCAGGCCGCCGGAATCGCCCTCCTGGTCGGCGTGGTCGTCGGGGCTGCGTCCGGAGCCCTGGTCTGGGTGTCTGTACGACGAGGCTGGACTCGCACCAGCGGCGTCCGCATCGTCATGGTGCTCGTCCCGCTGATCGTCTACGCCATCGCCACTCCCCTGGGTGGCAACGGCTTCGTCGCAGCCTTCCTCGCCGGCATCGCGTACAAGCTGTGCCGCAACGCTCGAGCGGACGGGCAGACCGACATCCCCGCTGCCGAGCTGAGCGCGGTCGAAGACCTGGCCACGACCACCTCGATGATCATGTGGTTCGTCTTCGGAGCCGTCGGAGTCCTGGTGCTGGAGATCGGATTCCAGTGGACGTGGATCCTCTACGCGCTGCTCGCCCTCACCGTGGTGCGCCTCGTGCCCGTGCTGGCATCCATGCTCGGCAGCCACCTCCCCTGGCGGGAGCGCATCGGCCTGGGGGTGCTCGGCCCTCGCGGCACCTCGTCGATCGTGTTCGGCCTGCTCGCCTACAACGCGATGAACGACGACGACGGCGACATCGCGGTCTACGTCATGGTGGTCGTCGTGCTCGCAAGCCTGCTCCTGCACGGTGTGGCGATGGCCGTGCGCGCGAGGAGCACTCATGCGTCGGGCTCCGAGCCGCACCCGACAGCGGCTCACTAGCGGCTCCGGTTCGCTGCCCGCCGAACCCGATATTCTCGGTCTTCGCCTCCGCCGCGACCGGGCAGCTTCCTGCCAGTATGAGGAGCGTGAACTCTCCCAGCACTCCCCCGTCCGATCAGGGCGAGGGTCTCACCACCCCGGCCTCGACGCACTATGGGATGTCGGACTTCGCCCGCGTCCGCAAGTTCGATGCCCACGTGCACCTCAACGTCGACGACCCGGCCCTCGTCCAGCTGGCGCTCGAAGACGGCTTCGAGCTGATGACGATCAACGTCGACGCCCCCGACTTCACCCCCATCGCCGGTCAGCGCGCGATCGCGATCGCGATGGCCGACGCCTACCCGGGCGAAGTGCACTGGTCGACGTCGTTCTCGATGAGCGGCTTCGGGCAGCCCGGGTGGACCGAGCGCGTCACCGAGGATATGGCCACGGCGGATGCCGAGGGCGCGCGCGCGGTGAAGTTCTGGAAGGACATCGGCATGGGTGCCGAAGACCCCGAGGGGCACCTGGTCATGCTGGATCACCCGGAGCTGATGGCGGTCGCCGAAGAGGCGCGTGCGCTCGGCTTGGCGCTGATCGGTCATCAGGGCGAGCCGCACAACTGCTGGCTGCCTCTGGAGGAGATGACGACCGAGAACGATCGCCGGTACTTCAGCCGTCGGCCGCAGTACCACATGTACCTGCACCCCGAACTGCCCGGGCACGACGACCTGATCGCCATGCGCGATCGGTTCCTCACCGCGCTGCCGGGACTGCGCTTCGTCGGCGCGCACCTGGGCAGCCTTGAGCACGACGTCGACCAGCTGGGCGCGTTCCTCGACCGCTTCCCGGACGCCACGGTCGACATGTCATCGCGCATGAGCCAGCTGCAGTTCCAGTCGCTGCAGGACCGTGAGCGCGTGCGCGACTTCTTCATCCGGTACCAGGATCGGGTGCTGTACGGCACCGACCTGTCCTTCCACCCGAGCGCCGACCCGGTGAAGTTCTGCCGAGCCGCGCACGGCATCTGGACGTCGGATTGGCGCTACCTGGCGACCGACGAGAGCCAGCGGGTCAACGCGCTGGACGCCGACGTGCCGGGCCTGGCGCTGCCGCGCGACGTCATCGACAAGATCTACTACGGCAACGCCGTCCGGGTGTTCGAGCTCGCGGACTCGGCGAACGACGACAGCGCCGCATCCGTCGGAGAGTCCGTTCCTCGACGGTGACGCGGGCCGGTCGTCGGTTCGTCAGTCCTTGCTTCCGCGCACGAGCTCGAGCCCGGCCCCGGCGAACTGCCGCAGCGTCGCATCGGGCAGGAAGGCCCGCGTGAGTGCGCCGCCGATGCGGGTGAGGTCGCTCTCGTCGCGGAACAGCAGGTACATGGTCTCGTAGCGCGGGTGGAACTTCTGCTTGAACCGGTGCAGGGATCCGAAGCCGTAAACCGGCTCCAGCGCCTCCGCGAGCTTGTCGCTCAGCGCCGCGATCACTCCGGCGTCCGGCGGATACTCGTGCGCGAGCGGCGCGCCCGAGAGCGACATGATCTCGGCACCCTCCTCCGAGAACTGCCGGGCGGAGGATCCGATGAGGTACTCCATCACCGGGGCGAAGCCGCCGTCCCGTCGTCGCATGAGGTCGAGGGTCCAGCCGCGCACCACTCCCTCGTCGCCATACACCGGGAGCCACGACAGGAATCCGTCCACGTCGCCGTTGGGTGCGAGAGCCAGCGCCAGCCGCACCTCCGGATCCTCCGCCTCGTCGAGGGTGCCGAGGGTGAAACGCATCTCCGGCAGGTCCTTGTCACCCACCCACGCCTCCGAGATCGCACGCAGCTGCTGCTGCACGCCCCACGGCTCGGCCTTGAGCTGCGTCATCTTGAACGTCATCTCCTCGCGGCCGGCCCGGTTGAGCGAGGACCGCACCGAGTTCCAGCGCTTGCCGGTGAACTCGAGGCCGGCGAGGTCGACGATGGTGTCATCGGCCACGACGATGCTCCGCCACGTCGACGGCACCGCGGCGAGCGTCGCCGCATCGGCGCTGAAGAAGCACGGAACGAGGCCCGCGTGCTCGGCGGCGCTGATGAAGCCGGCGACGGCATCCGCTCGTTGCGCTGCAGGCCCGATCGGATCGGCGAGGGCGAGGGCGACGCCGTTGCGGCGCTGGTAGGCGACCACTCCGCCGGGCACCCGCGCATAGCTGTTGCCGTCCCAGGTCGTCATCCACGACAGAGTTCCGCCGCCGTGCGCGCGCAGCTCCTTCTTCACGTCGTCGACGGTCGGGGCGGGCTGAGCGCCCAGGGTCGAGCGGCGCTTCGCGCGGAACGCGCGTCGCACCCACACCAGGTAGATGAGCGTGATGAGCCAGAGGAATCCGCTCGCGAGGGCGAGTTCGGTCTCTCCGTCCCAGCGCAGGTCGAGCTGCGCCTGGCTGAACACGGTGATCAGGGTGAGCACGAGAGCAGCGACCAGCACGTTGAAGATGCCCAGCAGCAGCGCGAGCACCCAGGCGAACCGTCGTCCGCGGCGAAGGCCGTTCACGATCACGAGGATCACGACGACGTCGATGGCCAGGTCGATGAATCCTCCGGAGGCCGGCTCCGTCTGTCCGAACGGGCCGTCGGTCGGAACGAAGGTCGTGATGATCTCGACCGCACCGAGCACGAGCAGTGCGACCACGGCGATCAGCCGCTGCTCGCGCACGGTCGTGCGCCGCACGCGCATCGACCGGTCGACGACCAGGATCAGCAGCACGGCGAGCAGATGCTCGAGGTCGGCGACCTTGCCCCAGAACAGCATCGCGACGAACACGAAGCCGAGCAGGATCAACCACCCGCGCACGCGCCACGGCGGCCGGAACAGGCCGACGGCAGCGGCGATGCAGGCCATGGTGCCGCCGGATGCTCCGACGTCGAGCGCCTGCGCCTGGGTGGTGGCCCATGCCCAGGGGAACTGCGAGAGCGCGAACAGCAGCAGCGCGGTGGCGAAGATCGCGAACAGCTGGCCGATCCAGTAGTAGGCGAGGGCGACGCGCGATCCGCGCCGGAACTCCACGTACGCCATGCCCCAGAAGCCCGTGATGGTGAAGATGTACACCCAGGGCTGGTTCACGAAGAAGGTGCCGGTCAGCGGCGTCCACCACTTGCCCTCGGCGAGGTTCGGCAACCCGTAGGCCACGTTCCGGAACAGGTCGGTGTCCTCGAACGACGTCCACAGCCCTCGCCAGACGACTCCCACGACGAGGATCAGCAGCACCATCGTCAGGGTCGCGGGTATCCGCCGCACGACGGAGAGGGCAGGGTGGGGCTTGCGCGCGGGGGCCTCGCTCATGCGCTCAGCGTATCGGTAGCCGGCACGCGTCCCGCAGGGTCAGAAGCCGATGACCTCGCGGTAGCGCGGCTTGTGACCGGTGCGGATGCCGGTGACGCTGGGCTTGTTCTCGTAGACGCCTGCGCCCCAGTTGCCCTCGACGAGGACGGGACCGTCGGGAGACACCACGATGTCCCATCCGACGTACTGCACCTGCGGCACGACGCGGGCGACCTCGTCGATGAAAGCCCGGACCTCGTCCATGTACGGCAGCTGGAAGTCGGCGATGCGGAAGCCGCTGTCGGGGTGGTTCTCGTGCACGTGACCGTGCGAGTCGTAGCCGGCGCTGACGGCGTGGCCGTTCTCGTCGAGCATCGTGTAGAAGCCGCCGAACGTCATCTGGTCGCTCACCGCGCCGCGACCGAACTTCTGGGCCATCGCGAGGATGTGCGCCTTCTCACCGTCGAAGAACGCGGTGACCCGCGTGGTGTTGACGGTGCCGGGGCAGACGGCCGCGAGGTCGTCGTGCTGGCGGATGACCTCTTCGATCAGCAGCTCGCCGCGGGCGAGCAGACCGCGGTGGAAGTCGTCCCAGTCCGTGACGTCGGCGGCGTGGTACCGGTGCACGCCCGTGCCCGCCTGGCCGACCGGCTCCTTGGTGACGATCGTGCCGAGGCGCTGGGTGAGCTCGCGCACGGCATCCGCGTTGCCCTCTTCGACGACCAGCCATTCACGGTGCAGGTGCTGCGCGAAATGCCGGTCGAACTCGACCTTGTCCTGGAAGATCCAGCGGAAGTCCGGGTGGTCGTACCGGTGCGACAGCAGGTTGGAGACCGGGTGGGTCATGAACGTCTCGCGCTCCGCCTTGGTCAGCATGGCGAAGTCGTAGTCGATGTAGTCCTGGAACCCGACGTTGTGCCGGGCGGCCGACCACAGCATGTCGACGACGATGCCCGGAACCGCCTTGTGGTGCTGCTTCGAGGCCTCTTTGGCCCGCTCCATCACCGATCCGATGTCGATGCGACGCGCGCGTCCCAGCAGATAGTGGATGCGGGTCCCGAGGGAAAGACGTGACATGAGGCTCCGAGGGTAGGGGTCCCGACCAGTCTACGGGGGGCACGATGAGCGACCCTGGGACCCCACGGGCGCTGGGGTCGGGGCGGCTGCGGCTCAGAAGCCTTCCGGCTCCCGCGGCGTGTAGGCGCTCTCGAGCTGGACCAGCTCGGCGGATTCCAGGCGGATGCCGGCCGAGGCGACGGCATCCTCGATGTGCTCCGCGCGGGTGGCGCCGACGATCGGCGCGGTGACGGCCGACTGCTGCGCGACCCAGGCGAGGGCGATCTGCGCGCGCGAGACACCGCGCTCCGAGGCGACGCGCCCGACGGCATCCACGATGGCCCGGTTCGACTCCTCTTCCCTGCGGTACAGGGTCGCGCCGAACTCGTCGGTCGCCGTGCGGGCGGTCGTCTCGTCCCAGTCGCGGGTGACGCGTCCGCGCGCGAGCGGCGACCACGGCAGCACGCCGACGCCGGAGTCGAGGCAGTACGGGTGCATCTCGCGCTCCTCCTCGCGCTGGAGCAGGTTGTACTGGTCCTGCATCGAGGCGAAGGGCGTCCACCCGTTCAGGCGGGCGACGTGCTGCGCCTTCGCGAACTGCCAGGTCCACATCGACGAGGCGCCGATGTAGCGCGCCTTCCCTGAGCGCACGACGTCGTGGAGTGCCTCCATGGTCTCCTCGATCGGCGTCTCCGGGTCCCAGCGATGGATCTGGTAGAGATCGACGAAGTCGGTGCCGAGGCGGCGGAGGCTCGCGTCGATGCCCGACAGGATGTGCGCGCGGCTGAGCCCGGCCTGGTTCGCGCCAGGCCCCATGCGGCCGTGGACCTTCGTGGCGATCACGACCTGGTCGCGCTGCGCGAAGTCGGCGAGCGCGCGGCCGACGAACTCCTCGCTCGTGCCGTCGGAGTACACGTCGGCCGTGTCGAACGTGGTGATCCCTGCTTCGAGCGCCTGACGGATGAGCGGACGACTGGTCTCCTCGTCGAGCGACCAGCGGTGGGTGCCGCGGTCGGGCGCGCCGAAGCTCATGCAGCCCAGCACCACCGGGGAGATGCGGAGGCCGGTGTTCCCCAGTCGTACGTGGTCGGTCGTCTCCAGCATCCGTCTTCTCCCTCGCTTCGCGCGCTCGGTGGCACGTGTCGTCCCAGCCTTGCACGTTCCTCAGACGATGGTCGTGAGCACCCCGCCGTCGGCGCGCAGGGCGGCGCCGTTGGTCGCCGAGGAGAGAGGACTCGCGAGGTACGCGACCAGATGGGCGATCTCCTCCGGTCGGATGAACCGCTGCAGCAGCGACGTGTCGCGCACGAGCGACCCCTTGAGCTGCTCCACGTCGACGGACTGCGCGGCGGCGATGCTCTCGACCGCCGCTGCGACTCCATCGGAGTACGTCGGTCCGCCGAGCACCGTGTTCACCGTGACGTTCGTGCCGCGCGTGAGCTTCGCGAGGCCGTTCGCCACGGCGAGCGCGGCCGCTTTCGTGGCGCCGTAGTGGATCATCTCCGCCGGCACGTCGACGGCCGATTCCGTGCCGATGAAGATGATGCGCCCCTCGTTCCTGGCCAGCATCCCCGGCAGCAACCGGCGCGACAGGCGCACGGCGGCCATCACGTTGAGCTGGAAGTACCGGGACCAATCCGCGTCGTCGATCTGCGCGAACGGCGCGACGTCGAAGACGCCGGCGTTGTTCACCAGGATGTCGACCTCCCCGAGGGCTTCCAGGAGCGCGTCCACCTGGGCAGGATCGGCGAGGTCCGCCGCGATCCCCGAGATGTCGGCGCCGGGCGCTTCGGCGCGGAGCCGGTCCACCGCCTCGGCGACGCGGGCATGCGAGCGGCCGTTGATGACGACACTGGCGCCTTCGATGGCGCAGGCGAGAGCCGCCGCGCGACCGATCCCCTGCGTGGAGCCGCTGATGAAGACCCTTTTGCCGGCGATGTGGAGATCCATAGGTGCGTCCGTTCCTGTCGACATTTACTTGTCTAGGAAAGTAAGCCTAGCCCATTTACTTTCCTGAGCAAGTCATGTCCTAGGGTGGATCCATGGCACTCACGGGATCAGCAGACGCGCTCGGGCCGGACGAACTCGAGACCTGGTCCGCACTCGCGACCCTGCTCGAGTGGCTGCCGACCGCACTCGACGCGCAGCTGCAGCGCGATTCGGGCATCAGTCACTTCGAGTACGGCATCCTCTTCGCGCTCACCGAGGCCGATGAGCGCACGCTGCGGATGAGCGAACTCGCGAGCTACGCGAACAGCACGCTCTCGCGCCTCTCCCGCGCCGTCGCGCGCCTCGAGGCGAAGAGCTGGGTCCGTCGCGCTCCCGACCCGTCCGACGGACGCATCACGCTCGCGACGCTGACCGATGAGGGAGCGGATGCCGCGCGCGCCGCCGCGCCTGGGCACGTCGCACTCGTACGTAGGCTCGTCTTCGACGCGCTCACGCCAACGCAGGCGACGCAGCTGCGCACCGCGAGCCGTCGCATCACCGGCGCGATCCGTGAGCAGAGCGGGTGGATGCCGCGCGTGTGACGCACGGCGGCATCGACTACTCGATCTGACCGATCGGCTCGCGCTTCTCGGCCTGGAACTGGTCCTCGGCGCGGCCCCGGGCCCAGTACGCCGAGATCGACAGGGATTCGCGCGGCACCTCGCGCTGCTTCAGCACGGCGCGGACCTCCTTGATGGTCCCGCGCTCTCCGTGGGCGAAGACGTGCGGGTGGCCATCGGCCCAGGCCAGGGCGCCGAGGGCTGCGAGCAGCTCGTCGTCGGACTCCGTCCACGTCACCGTCAGTCCGGCCGGTGCCTCCGGCAGGATGCGGTCGGCGGCGTCGGTCACCGAGAGCAGCACATGGCCCCGAGTCGCGGCATCCATGCTCTCGATCGCCGACGAGATGGCGGGCAGCGCGGTGTGGTCGCCGACCAGCAAGTGCCAGGGGGCGGCGGGATCGGGGCGGTAGCCGCCGCCGGCGCCGCTGACGACGAGCGTGTCGCCGGGCTGCGCCGCGCGCGCCCAGGGTCCGGCCACACCCTCGTCGCCGTGCACGACGAAGTCGATCACCAGGCGCCGCTCAGCGGGATCGGCCGAGCGGACCGTGTACGTCCGCCGCGTCGGGAGCTTCTCCGGGCTCTCCTCGCGCAGCTGCGCCAGGTCGTAAGGAGGCGTCAGCCCGTGAGCCGGATCCGCGAACAGGATCTTGACGTACTTGTCGGTCGAGTCGTTGTCGCGGAACGCGTCGTACCCGTCACCACCGGCCGTGATCCGGATCAGGTCGGGGCTCACCTGCTCCACCAGCTCCACCGTGAGGACGGCCTGTTCGGGTGCGCGGCGCGGCTGCTCTTGTGTCATCGGGACTCCGGATTCGTGGCGAATGGTCGATTCCAGTCTGCCCGGCTCTGACCGGCGGAGGGCCGCCCCTGCTCTCCGGCCGTGCTCAGGAGCTCGGGATCGACGTCACCGCGGCTGTCCAGAGAGCGGTGCTCTCGGCGGAGCCGGTGATCACGATGTCATCGGTCGCCCAGACGTCGAGCGTGTTCCGCGACCCCGGATCGTCCGCATCGGCCTGACATGCCTGCGTGACTGCGGCCGCCCCGACGATCTCGACCACGACATCGCCCGCGCCGACGCACCGGATGTACAGGGCCACCCGTCCGGTCGGATTGCTGAACGGCCCGGCCTGGGCGGAGCCGCTCATCGCGGGAAGCTCACCGAGGAGAGTCTCATCGCGGGGGATCGAGACCGTCAGCACCTCCGGCGTCGGCGGGGCGGATGCTGCGGCAGACGGCTCAGCGCTCGGGCCCGCGGGAGGTGCGGACCTCGCGTCCTGGGGCAGCGGCGCGCATGCGACGAGGGCGCTCGCGACAAGGAGCAGCGCAACTGTGCCTGCGTGACCCGCCTTCATCCGGCCTCTCCCCCGCGCGACCTTCGCAGCCGCACCAGGGAGAGCGTACGGTCACGCGCTCCGTTCTGTCTGTCGGGTCTTCGGGGGACAAAGGGCGAGTCCGGCGTCCACCTCGGCTGACAGCCATCGGCGCACGGGGAATCACAGCGCTGACCCCGCGTGGATCGTGGTCGGCGCGGGGCCAGGGCCTGCCGAGGCCCGTATCTGTTCAGCGAGTCGCGGCCTCGTCAATCTGTCGGCGCGCTTCGTCGAGGGTCTCGAGGATGGAGATGGTCTCATCGAGGGTGTGCACGGGTGACTCCGTTCGCCCCTCGCGCACGAACCGAGCCAGTGCCGTCGCTTCCCAGGACAGCCCCGCCATGGATGACACTCCGGTCGTGTCGTTCCACACGAGCGCCTCACCGTCGTTCGCCGTGAGACGCAGGGTGGTCGGCATGTAGAAGGAGCCGGCCATCTCGAGCCTCGCCTCCGTGCCGGCAATGACCGCCGTCGATGGGGTGCGCACGACGAGCGTGGTGGTGAGGGTGGACTGGACGGACGGCCCGTGTCCGAGCACGAGCGTCGAATACGCGTCGACGCCGGTGTCGAGGAGGCCGCCGATCGCTGTGATCGACGACGGCGCGCCCAGCACCATCGAATCCAATTGGACGGGGTAGATGCCGAGGTCGAGCAGCGCTCCTCCGCCGAGTTCACGGCGGTGGAGGCGGTGGTTCGGGTAGTCGGGAATGGCTTGGCCGTGATCAGCGACGACCGAACGGATGTCTCCGAGAACTCCGTCGCGGACGAGCGCACGCACCACCGAGGTCTGCGGCAGGTAGCGACTCCACAGCGCCTCCATCATCAGAACGCCGGCGCTTCGAGCCGCCGAAACCAGCACTCGAGCCTCGTCGGAGGTCGTCGCCAGCGGCTTCTCGATGAGGGTGTGCTTGCGTGCGGCGACGGCCAAGAGCCCGAGCGCGAGGTGCTCGCTCTGCGGCGCAGCAATGTAGACCACGTCGACCTCGGGGTCGGCGACGAGCTGCTCGTAGGAGTCGTACGCCTTCGCGATACCGTGCTGCGCCGAGAACGCTCGAGATCGTTCAGCAGACCGTGACGCGACGGCGACGAATCGCTGATCGGTGTGCGCGTGCACTGCTGACACGAAGAGGTCTGCGATCCATCCTGGCGCCAGCAGCCCCCAACGCAACGCCGGAGCATCGGCGCCGGGAGTGAAGAGTTCGGGCTCGGGGAACGTGGTGGGGAACGTCAATCGGTGCTCCTTGATTCTGGGCATGGCAACACATCTGGGATGAACAGGTCGAGCTGAGTTGAATGAGTGGTCAGCGCCGGGAGACGTCACGATGATCGAGCCTCGTGCTCCACATCCGCTGACCCTCGCGCCCATGTTTACGTGAACATGGCTAACATAGCAGGCTCCTGACGCAATCGCCAGAGGGAGGGATTGCTGCAGAGAAAGGTGACCGCTGACGAGGCTTGCCCGCATGGTTGGCCTGGGAGGGTGTTTCTGGGCCCCAGACGTGGCGTGATCAGCGCTCCCGCAGCTCCATGAGGGCCTGCACGACCAGGTCGTGATCCTCAGCCGAGGGCAGACCCGAGACCGTGGCGACGGCGACGACTCCGACGCCGGTCACTCGCACGGGAACCCCTCCCCCGGCGACGGCGTACTCGGCGGGATCGAGCCATCCCGGTTGGAACATGTCACGTCCGCCGGCAACGACGCGTGCCTCGAGCAGGGCCGTGCTCGTCTCGAACCGGAACGCCGTCGCCGCCTTGCGTCGCACCCACTCGTCGTTGTCGGCGGTCGCGCCCGGCATCGAGGCGTGGAACAGGATGCCGGATGCCGTGCGCACATCGATCGCCACCGGATGCGCCGCGGCGAGCGCGCGCTCGGCGATCGAGCTGCCGAGGCGCCACGCATCACGCCGGTCGAACCGGGGAAGGTCGAGGGCGAGATGCTCGGCTTCGAGCCGTGCCAGCCATGCGTCGTCGGTCATGGTCCGTGTTTCCTTCCGTCGATTCCGCGTCACACCAGTCCGGCCTCGTAGGCGAGGATCACGGCCTGTACTCGATCACGCAGGTCCAGCTTCGCGAGGACGCGCCCCACATGGGTCTTCACCGTGGACTCCGAGACGAAGAGCTTCTCACCGATCTCCGTGTTGTTGAGACCCTTCGCGATGGCGAGGAAGACGTCTCTCTCCCGCTCGGTGAGCACGCTCAGCCGCGATTCGTCGGATGCCGTCTGGCGCGGCAACCGCGAGGCGAAGAGGTCGAGCATCGAGCGCGTGACCCGAGGAGAGACCAGCGCATCGCCCACGGCGATGGCGCGGATCGCGTCCATCAGCTGCGCAGGCGGCGTGTTCTTCAGGAGGAAGCCGCTCGCTCCGGCGCGAAGACTCCCGAACGCGTACTCGTCCAGGTCGAACGTCGTGAGGACCAGCACGCGGCTCGCCGGCGTCTCCCTGACGATGCGGCGCGTCGCCTCGATGCCGTCCATCTCCGGCATCCGGATGTCCATCAGGATCACGTCGGGGGTGAGCTGACCCGCCAGGTGAACCGCCTCGGTTCCCGACACGGCCTCGCCGACGACGTGGATGTCGTCCTCGGCGTCGAGCACCATCCTCATCCCGCGACGGATCAGTTCGTGGTCATCGACGATGAGGGTGCGAATCGGCGCATCAGCCACCATGACCCCTCCCCTCGTTCGGGATCTCGACTCTCACGCGCCACCCTCCGTCGCCTGCCGGCCCGGCATCCACTGTCCCACCGTAGAGGCGAACCCGTTCGCGGATGCCGACCAGACCGCTGCCCGAGCCGACGGATTCCGCGGGCGGCCCGGCGCGCCCGTCGTCCGTGACCTCGAGCGTGAGCGGTTCCCCGGTGAAGTCGAGGGCGACGAGCACATGACGCGGCTCTCGTGCGTAGCGCAGCGCGTTGGTGAGGGACTCCTGCACGATCCGGTGGATCGCGTTCTGGAGTCCCGCCTGCTCCGGTGGCGTGCCCTGTGTCCGCATGGTCACCGGCAGCCCGGCGGCGCGGAACGACTCGAGGAGTCCCGGCAGCTCGCCGAGTCCGGGATTGGGCCGGAGAGGGCTCTGCTCCTCGCCATCCGCTGTCTCGTCACCGAGCGCACCCATGAGCTGACGCATCTCCACGAGCGACTTTCGTCCGACGTCGCCGATCTCGCGGATGGCTTCGCGCGAACGCTGCGGATCCTTGTCGGCGAGGGCTCCCGCGCCGTCCGCGAGGGAGACCATGACCGAGACGCTGTGGGCAACGACGTCATGCATCTCCCGCGTGATCCTGGCACGTTCCGCGAGCGTCGCCAGCCGCGCCTGCTGGTCGCGTTCGCGAGCGAGCTGGTTGGCGCGTTCGACGATCGCGCCGATGTACCGGCGTCGATCGCCGACGGTCACGCCGAGGAGCGCGGCGACGAGCATCCCCACGATGAACAGCACGCTCGCCGGCAGGAAGAACAGGCTGACGATCGCGGTGACCCCGAAGGCGATCCACCCGCTGCGGTTCGAGCGGTAGACGAAGAGGGCGTAGAGGGCCAGGCCGACGCCGAAGGGCTCCGCCGGGGCGTCCAGAAGATGGGACACGAGGGCGACGATCCCGATGATGCCGAAAACCACCCAGGGCTGATGGCGTCGGAAGAGCAGTGCGACCGCGCTGACGACCGCTCCCACAAGAGGGACGAGGATCGGTGCGATCGGCGACCAGTCGCCCGACGACAACGGTGTGATGACGGCCCAGAGCGCCCCCACCGCGAGATAGCCTGCGGCGAGCAGCGAGTCGACGAGCCACGGGTGACTCCCCCAGAACCGGCGCATGGCCCCCGCCGGCCGGGGCAGATCCACCGCGAGGGCTTTCCCCTCGGAGACGGCGACGGGCTCTGACATGTGACGACTCTACGCACCCGGCTCAGCCGTGAACGGTGACGAGCGACCCTGTCGGCGCAGTGCGTGTAGGCGCCATGGGTCGAGCAGCCACGCGCTCCGGAGCCCTGACGCCGTCGCGGCTGCGTGCAGTCGCAGCCCGGTGCGCGTGCGCCGTGGCGAGTCCGAGGATCGCGAGCCATCCCATCCCCACCGTGGTGGCGACCAGTTCGAGGATGCTGCCGATGTCGGTGCGGAACTGCAGCAGCGACAGGATGCCGCCTGCCGCGGCGATCACGGCCGTCGAGATGCCGGCGATCATCGAGAGCGTGCGCAGTGTCGCACGGCCCTTCACGAACGACGTCTGCAGCATCGCGACGGCGGCGAAGGCGAAGGCCAGGACGGCGACGGATGTGTGGATCAGGTCCTGCCAGGTGAAGGTGTCGCCGACGGGCAGGGGGCATCCGGTCGTGCAGGGCACCTGCGAGGCGACGAGGAACAGCGACGATGCGATCGCGACCGAGAGCGCGGGAGTCCACATCGCGAGGAGTCGAGCGGTCGAGCGCATGCCTCGTGCCGCCCAGGCGACGCTGAAGCCTCCGGCGACGAGGAGGAGCAGCGCCACCTCGAACCAGCGCGCCGTGGGCTCGCCGTCGGCACCCAGACCGCTGACGTACAGCACCCGGTCGACGCTCAGTCGCGCGACCCAGATGATCGTGAGAGCGACCGCGACGAGGATGCTGCCGACGATGCCGGCGAGTGCGCGAACGAGGGAGGAAGTGGGGGCGGAGGACGTCGGCGTTGTGGGCATATTCCGACGGTATGAGCGGGCACAGGGGTGCCGCGTCGGCCGGAAGTGCCGTCCCGAGGGCGCCGTCGTACTCGGGTACTACGCCGGGGTGGAGCCGGTCACAGCACGTCCTCGATGATCGCGAACGTGCGGTCGGGGTCTTCGATCTGCATGTCGTGATGGATGCCGGCGAGACGGCGGATGTCCCATCCCTCACGTTCGAGGGCTGCGGCCATCGAACCGGGGAGCACGGCCGGCGACTCGTCCGAGAGCACGATGGTCGACGGGACGGCAGGTGCGGCGATCGCGATGGGGTGGAACGCCACCTCGCGGAAGATGCCGACCGCCATCTTCGCGTCGAACTGCTGCTGGGCGCGCTTCATCAGCTCGCGGATGCTGGGGTCCAGGGCGGCTCGCTGCGGCGCACTGCGTCGTGCCTGCAACAGGCCCATGACGCCGAGCGAGAGCGGCGGCACGGCCCAGAATGCCCGGCCCTTGAACCCGGTCGTGGGGAGCGAGAGTTCGAACCCCGGGTCGAGGTAGATCGCGCGCTCGGGCTGCAGACGCGCGACGGCGCGCACGAGCACCGCTCCCCCGAGCGAGTGGCCCACGACGCTGTCGAGTCCGATCGGGAGGGCTTCGACGACGTCACCCGCGAGGTCGTCGAGCGTGTACGAGGGGGCCCGGTCGCTCTCGCCGTGCCCGCGGAGGTCGAGCGTGGTCACCGTGTAGCCGCCCGTGGCCAGCATCCGGTCGATGAGCGGCTTCCAGGTCGCGCCGGAGCCGCCGAGCCCGTGGATCAGTCCGACGTGGCGGTCACCGGATCCGGAGGTGGTGGAGTGGAGGCGCATGGGAGTCATTCTCCCCTGCCTGCTCGGCGCCGGTACAGGCCCGTCCGAGAGCGAGGGGAAACGTTGTAGAGTGCCCAGAATGAAACCAGGGGCAGAGACGACGGCGACTCTGCACGACGTCGCGAGGGCGGCGGGCGTGTCGATCAAGACGGTCTCCAACGTCATCCACGGATACCCGCACATTCGCCCGGAGACCCGCGAACGGGTCGAGGCGGCCATCGCCCAGCTGAACTACCAGCCCAACCGCGCGGCCAGGAGCCTGCGCTCAGGGCGCACTGACATGATCGGGCTGATCGTCCCCGACCTGCGCAACCCCTACTTCGCCGAACTGGCGGATGACGTGATGCGGGCGGCACGCGAGCGCGGGTTCTCGGTGCTCATCGAGCAGTTCGACCTCGACCGCGAGAGCGAGCTCGCGGCCCTGCGGGACGCCCACCTGCGCGGGCTCGACGGCATCCTGCACTCCGTCCTGACCCTCGAGCCGGGGGATGCCGCCCTGCTCGAGCGCGTCCCCGTCCCCCTGGTGCTGCTCGGTGAGCGCATCTTCGACTCCTCGCGCGATCACGTCACGATGCGGAACACCGAGGGCGCGCAGGCAGCCACCGCCCACCTGCTCGAACTCGGCCGACGCCGCATCCTCGCTCTCGGGTCGCACCCCAGCGAGGAGATGGGCTCTCCGAGCCTGCGCCTGCGCGGGTATGCCGATGCCCTCGAGAGCGCGGGCATCCCCTTCGACGCGGAGCTCGTGATCCCCGTCGACCTCTGGCACCGTGCCGACGGCGCAGAGGCGATGCGCGCGGTGCTCGACGCGGGCGTGGCGTTCGACGGCATCGTCGCCTTCAACGACTCGCTGGCACTCGGCGCACTCCGGGTCCTTCTCGAGCGCGGCATCCGCGTACCCGACGACGTCGCCGTGATCGGCTTCGACGACCTGGACGAGACGCGCTACAGCCTGCCGGCGCTCTCGACGATCAACCCGGGACGCTCCGAGATCGCCCGCACGGCCGTCGAGCTCCTCGCATCGCGGATCGGCCGCGCGGATGCCGGCCCTCCCCGGGAGGTCTTCGCCGACTTCACCCTCGTCGAGCGCGAGTCGACCGCACCTCGTCGCTGAGCACTCCGCGGTAGCACTTGACATCGGTCCTGCGAGGAGCGATCATCCATTTACAACGTTTACCTCCAACGTTGTAAACCCTGAGCACCACGGCATCGAGCCGAACCCGACAATGCAGTCACAAGAAGGGCATCGAAGATGATGAGACGAACGATCATGGCCGCTGCAGCGGTGAGCGCGACCGCTCTCGCCCTGGCCGGATGCTCCGCCCCGGCGGACGAAGACCCGGAAGGCACGACCACCCTCACGTTCTGGCACGGCTACACCGAGGCCGACGGCGAAGTCCTGAATCAGATCGTGGCCGACTTCAACGCGTCCCAGGATGACTACGTCATCGAGACCGAGACGAAGACCTGGGCGGTCATCGACGACACCCTGCTCCCAGCCCTGTCCTCCGACGAGGGTCCGGACATCGTGGCGATGCCTGCCGAGCGGATGCCGGTGTACGCCGACCGCGGTGCCTTCGTCGACCTGACCGACTTTTACGGCTCAGCGGAGAGCAACACCTCCGAACTCGTCGAGCAGTCCGTCGAGATGGTGACGGTCGACGGGGCGCCGTACGGCGTGCCGACGGGCTTCGTCCCGCTGTCCGTGTTCTACAACAAGGCACTCTTCACGGCGGCGGGCATCGACGAGTTCCCGACCACCTGGGACGCCTGGGTCGACGCCGCGAAGGCGCTCACGGTGGACGAGAACGGCGATGGAACGCCCGAGCAGTACGGCCTGGCGCTTCCCGACCACGCGACGGTGGCGAACGGGCTGTGGCCGAGTCTTCTGCTCAGCGGCGGTGGCGGCATCGTCGACGGATCCACCGACGCGGTCATCGATTCGAAGGAGAACGCCGACTCGATCGCGTATTGGGTCGATGCCATCACGAACGACAGGATCTCCCCGACCGGACTGGACGGCATCGGCGCCGACGAGCTCTTCAGCTCCGGCAAGGCCGCGATGCACGTCGGCGGTCCCTGGATGTCGTTCATCTCGGCCGACAACGACATCGACTACGGCATCGCGGCGATTCCCGCCGGTCCCGACGACCAGGCAGCTTCGGCCATCGGGGTGGCCATGGGCATCACCGAACAGGCGGACGACGCACAGGTCGCCGGTGCCGAAGCCTTCTTCTCCTACTTCTTCCAGGACGACGTGGCGACCGAGTGGTCACTCGCCTCGGGGTGGCCGCCGCTGCGCACCGACATCCCGCTGGACTCCGTCGAGTCGAACCCCGTCGTCGTCTCCCTGACCGAGATCGCCCCGACCGGGCGCGCTCTGCTGCCGGGCGTCGTGAACAGCGTCGACGTGCTCGCCGCGATCGACACGCTCACGCAGAAGGCGGTCGCGGGCGGCGACATCGAGGAACTGCTCTCCGCCGCACAGAGCGAGATCCAGCAGGCCCTCAAGTGATCCCGTCCGTGGGAGGGGCGTCCACGGCGTCCTTCCCACGGGCCCTCTCCAGAAAGCAGCGCCGATGACGACGCAGGCCACCGCGCCTCCCACCCGCCGCTCGTACCGCCCGCCTGCACCGCTGGGCGGACGGACGCCGCTCCGCCGCAGCCGGAGCTACCGCTTGACGGTGATCGCGTTCCTGCTTCCCGCGATCATCATCCTCACGGTCTTCGTCGCCTGGCCGATGGTCTCCGCGCTGCGGTTGTCCTTCACCGACGCGAGCGGCTTCGGCGATGAGGAGTGGGTCGGACTGCGGAACTACGTGGACGTCTTCACCGACTCCGGCGTGCTCGGCGCGATGGGCAACACCGCCCTCTACGCGCTGCTCTTCACCCCGCTGGTCGTGGTGCTGGCGCTGTCCTTCGCCCTGCTCCTGAACAACCGGCTCCTTCCCGGTCGCGGGGTGTTCCGCACCATGCTCTTCCTGCCGTTCATCGTCTCGCTCGCCGTCGCCGCGTTCGCCTGGTCGTATCTGCTCGACCCCCAGATCGGCCTGCTCAACCACTGGCTGCGGGGATTCGGCATCCAGTTGGGGAACGTCCTGCAGGATCCCGTACTGGCGATGCCCACGGTCGTGCTGGTCGCGGTGTGGAAGAGCTTCGGCTTCTACATGGTGATCTTCCTCGCGGGGCTCCAGGACATTCCCGGAAGCCTGTACGAGGCCGCCCGCGTCGACGGCGCGAGCGCATGGCAGCGGTTCCGCAGCATCACCCTCCCGATGCTCAGCAACTCCCTCGGGTTCGTGCTCATCGTGGCGCTCATCGCCGCGCTGCAGGCCTTCGACCAGATCTACGTGATGACCGGCGGCGGGCCCTACGGGAGCACGCAGACCATCGTCATGGAGATCTACGAGTCCGGCTTCCGCAAGCTCGAGCTCGGTTTCGCATCCGCACTGTCCTACGTCCTGCTGCTCATCACGCTGGTGCTGAGCCTCGTGCAGTTCCTCTTCTTCTCGCGTCGAGAGCAGGATGCCTCGTGACCGCCGTCGCCTCCCTGACAGCTCCCCGTCGTTCGCCGCACGCGACGCGTCGGCGGATCGCATCCGTCGCTCTGCTGATCGCCGCCGCGGCGGCGACGCTGGCGGTGATGCTGCCGATCCTCATCATCGTCTTCACCGCGTTCAAGCCCGTCTCCGAGGTGAATGCGTTCCCGCCGACTCTTCCGCCCGGAGCCTGGACGCTCGACAACTTCACGCGGATCTTCACCGAGCTGCCGTTCGCGCGGCTCATCGTGAACAGCTTCGTGTTCGCCGGCGGTGTCACCTTGTTCGCGCTGGTGTTCGACTCGCTCGCCGCCTACGCGCTCGCACGACTGGACTTCCGCGGGAGCCGGGTGCTCCTGATCGCGATCATCGCCAGCCTGATGATCCCGTTCCAGGCGACGCTGATCCCGATCTACCAGCTCGTGTCGGATCTCGGGTGGGTGAACTCCTACGCCGGGATGATCGCCCCGCGTGCCGCCGATGCCTTCGGCATCTTCTTCCTGCGGCAGTTCTTCCTCTCCCTCCCCCGCGACCTCGACAACGCGGCCCGCATCGACGGCGCAAGCGAGTTCCGCATCTTCCGCAGCGTCGTGCTGCCGAATGCCGTACCCGCGCTGCTGACGCTCGGGATCTACATCTTCGTGAACAACTGGAACGACCTCCTCTGGCCGCTGGTGTTCACGACGGATGCCGAGATGGGCACGGTCACCTCCGGTCTCACCCTGCTGACCGGCCCTGGCGGCATCATCCCGCAGGGGGTCATGATGGCCGGCTCGCTGATCGCCGTCCTGCCGCTCGCCATCGTCTTCCTGCTCATCCAGCGACGCTTCGTCGAAAGCATCGCCTCTACCGGACTGAAGTGACACCCCTATGACCTGGTACCGCGACGGCCGCCTGCACTTCGGCCTCGGCATCGAGAACACCTTCATCCCTCAGGAGCGCTCCGGCGAGCGCGCCATCGACGAGTACGCGCTCACGGAGCACTACGACCAGTGGAGCGAGGACCTCGGTCTCGCCGCGTCCGTCGGCGCCGAGTTCATGCGCTGGGGCATCCCCTGGCACGTCGTCTCCCCCGAGCGCGGCCGATGGGACTGGTCGTGGACGGATCGGGTGATGGACCGCTTCGGCGAGCTCGGCATCCGCCCCATCGTCGACGTCCTCCATTACGGAACCCCGTTGTGGATCGAGGACCAGTTCGCCCACCCCGACTACCCGGCGTTCGTGGCGGAGTACGCGGCCCGCGCCGCGGATCGGTATCGGGATGTCGCGACGGACTACACCCCCGTGAACGAGCCCATGCTGCATTCGCTCTTCAGCGGGGAGTACGCGTATTGGCCCCCGTATCGCCGGGGTTCCGAGGGCCTCGTCGAGATCTCCACGGCGATCGCCCGCGGTTTCGTGCTGACCCAGCACGCGATCGCCGACGTGCTCGGTGACCGCGCGACCTTCGTGCACGTGGACGCGTCGATGCGCTACGCGGGAGACGTGGATGCTCCGGAGCACCGCGAGACCGCGGAACGCTACGCGCATCAGGGGTTTCTCGTGGAGGACCTGGTCACGGGGAAGGTCGACGACCGGCATCCGCTCGTCGGGTTCCTTCGTGCACACGACGTCTCGGACGGGGATCTCGCGTGGTTCCGCGACCACGCCGTCCAGCCGGATGTCATGGGAGTGAACTACTACCCGCGGCACTCCACGGAGCTGTTCGAGGCGGGCGTGCACCACGGCGGCGGATTCGCCGACCCTCGTCCGACGCGAGACGACGGTGTGGAGGGCCTCACCGAGATGCTGCAGCTGTATGCGGAGCGCTATGGCGCGCCGGTCATGCTGGCGGAGACGTGCGTGACGGATGACGTCGCGACGCGCATCGCGTGGATGGACGCGTCTGTGCAAGCCGTGGAGGAACTGCGCGCCGCGGGAACGGATGTCGTCGGCTACACGTGGTGGCCGCTGTTCGACATGTACGAGTGGACGTATCGCCACAGCACCGGGCCGCGGGCGGAGCACCTGCTGACGATGGGGTTGTTCGACCTCGTCGACGGTGCATCGTCGCTGGAGCGGGTTCGGAACCCGGTGGCGGATCGGTTCGCGGCGTATGCGCGCCGCGTGAGTCTCCACGCGACGGGCACGTGAGTCCCGCCGGCGCGCGCTAGATCGGATCGCGGCCATCTCAGAAGGCGTGATAGCTTCCGCTCGACCCATTGTGATGCCTGACGGTCGCGCAGCCGTCAGGCGACGAGTTGGCCGCTTTGTGGTGCCTCTAGGGTGGGAACCATGGATGAATGGATCGCCGCCTGGCTCGCGCAAGAGCCTGCCGTGAGGATCTCATCCATCGCGTTACTGGTTGCCATTTGCTCTGCGGCGGCGGGGATCATGGGAGCGGTGAACGGGGCCCGCGCACTCCGGCTCGCCAAGAAGCAGGACTCTCGCAAGAAGCCGAATCTCAACGTCACCTACGAGCACGGCTCGTGGGAAGCCACGGACGCAGAAACTGTGTACTCCGTGAGAGTTCTCGTCCGGAACCCCTCCGATTCAGCGAACGCGGTCAGCGACGCAGAACTCCTCACGACATACTCAGTGGGCGGCCGCCACGTTCCGCTGCGGATTCCGAGAGATACCGCGTCCGCGATACTGCCCGCGCAGCTCACCGCTGGCGGAAGCGCGCAGCTGAATCTCCAGTTCACCGCTCGGCCAGAACTGTACAGCGGACGGAACGCGGAGGGCTTCCGGCTCTACCTCGTTGACACGCACGGGACTGAACTTCTTACCGACCTCGGCTACATCCAGGCGAGAACGTCGTGAAACGAGTGTTGCGCATCAACGCGCGGGTCCTACCGGTGACCGAAGCCACTGGGATCGCTGGCGTCGGTATTGCAGGCGGCCATCTCATCCCCGTTGTCATGGCCGACCTGACAGACCATCCGGACATTCAGGAGCTCCTCCGCGTGCACGGGCATGTGGAGTCGGGAGACTGCGCTTCTTCTTGGATCGTGACCGCTGGCGCGAGGCAGGTGATTCTCAAGCTTGAATTCATACGCCCAGTCGAGGTCGCATTCGCGCTCGCGTTCGACATGAGCACCTCCGCACCCATTGTGGACTCCATCGTCAATCACAATGCGCTGTACTTCGTTCACGGGTTGAGAGGCGACAAATACCTCACTATCGACAGCAGGGACAAGGTACTGATCAACGTCCCGGAGATGGGCTTCGAGCTCTACTGGGAGGGCATCTTCCTCAAGCAAGCCGCGTCGGACATACGCAAGCGAGGCGTTTCTCGCAAGCAGGCTCGCGCGATGGCACCGGAGTTCATCGAGCAACTTCGCTCGCTGGTGAACATTCAGATGCCGCCCGCGCGTTGAACTTTCGACGAATCCTACGCGCGTCGTGGCTGATGCACCCGCCCTCTCGACCCCGCCTCGGCCGAACGAGAACCCGCTGCACCCCAGACATGTATTCAAGGTGGATGTGCCGACGGTGCTTGGATCTGCCTCCGCTTGAGCCGGGCGAAAACTAGCCCGACGACCGCCGGCACCACACAATGCCATCCTGGCACCCGTTGCACGGGAGCGAGATAACCGAAGCGATCCCTCCGAGTCCGGCGAACCCGTGAGCGCGCTATCTGAGAGGCAGTCCATACCCGCGCCGCACTGAGTCTGAAAAGGGCGGGTACGTCGACCAGTTCTCCGACGACTCTTCAGCGGGGGATGGATATAAGGCCCACGGCGCCGCGGTGATGAGAGCGTTCGCAAGTTGGGCGGAGAGCACGATGAGGTCCTCTATGAGGGGTAGAGGCCGTAGGACGAGTTCCCGTTCGCGCCCGGGCCTCGAGGGCTGGTCCTCGAAGTAGGTCCATCGTTGCGTCCGACCCAGCTGGGCTGCGAGCATTCGGAAGGCGACAGCCGGCTCCCCTTCAAGCGTCGCGAGGGACTCAACTTCACCGTGTTCCTCATAGGCGGCCCTGCCGAACGGTTCGTTGTGAATTGTGTTGCGCAGGACAGAGATCACTCGAAGCAGAGCACGATTGTCCTGGTGGTCGAGGATGTCGCGGACTGAATCGGGGAGCACTCTACGGAAATCCTTCCGCGCGAAAGAAGCCGCTGCTTGAGCGGCAGGTTCTACAAGCTCGTTGTTCAGCGCACGGCCGGCGGCATCGAAGATTCCCTGCAGGCTGACGACCGTTCGCTCTACGAGTTCGTCAGGCTCCTCGAAGCCGAGGAGCCCATCGGGGTGCAGGCTCGATACCAAGAGTCGATCCCGCGCACCCAGTGCGCGTTTCAACCGGATCAGCATCGCCCGTAGCAGCGCAAGTGTCTCATCATGCGGTCTGATGCCTTGCCTGCCCTCGAACTGCGCCGACACTGCTGGGAGCATCGTGATCGCCTGCGTATGCTCGGCCATCCAGGTGGAGATGATGCGAGGCTCGTCCAAGCCGACGAGGACGTGACTGCGCAACCGTTGATGAAGTCCGATGACCGCTAGTGCGTCCTGGGGTGTGCACGCAATCCGCATCGTCAGACCATGTAGAGCGTAGGCATTGTCTGTGACGTACACGTGCGCGTTCAACGCGATCGCGGCTTGCGCATCGAGGGATCGCTCGCGGGCTTCCTCAGCGTCTAGACCGTACGCATCCGCCCAGTTATACGCACTCTCCTTGTTGTTCTCAGCGTAAGGAATGCCACTGCGTCGGGTTCCGTTTTCATTCATCTCGATGACACCACCCCAGCCGTTGTCTGTGTTGATCTCAGCCGGAGCGATGACCGCATAGTCGCCCGCGGACTGCAGCGACTTTTTCTCGCGACGACGCAGAAGTTGAAGGCTCTGGTCATGCACCCCGAGTAGCTCGAAGTATCGCTTGGTTGCCTCGTCGAGGGGTAATAGCGGGTCGACGACAATGCGCATGACGGGCACGTCACCGGCAACGTCGAAGGCACTCGGCTCGGTTCCACTCGAACGCGACCGTCGGCGCAGGCCTTCCCACACGGTGCGGCCAGTTTCGCGTGCGCGTCTCATTCACACAGGGTTGCATGCACGGGACAGCGGTCCGGCGGAAGAATCGCGCCGCTGACGATCCCTACCACGGTGCTGAGGGCGGGTACGCCCTGCCGTTCGACGCCGTCTACGAGTGGGTCGTTGGCCAACGCGTGCGCGGCGCGGCGCGGAACGACTGCGTGAGATGGCCGACAACATCGATGCCGGTCGCACCGTGCAGACGAAAGGCCCGTCCCCTTTGGCGCCCGATACGTTGAAGCGATGGCAGGCGCAGTCGCGCGACCACTAGCCCATAGCCGCAACCTAGATTCAGATCACGGAGACATTCGATGACGCACAACCACGAACCACGGGAAGGCACGCAGGTCGCGGCCGTGCTGAGCACCCTCTTCAGCACGCAGAAAATTTCGGCGAAAGAGACGGATAGGCACATCGCCAAGGTCGCGCACGCGTGGCAGGTGGTCGGGAGCGATGCTCAGATCGCTGAGCTGCACGCCACGCTAAATGGCGTACAGGAGGGACGCGCCGTCGAGATCTTCGGCCGCGCGGCCTCCGCCGGCGAGCAGCTGGGGTTGGCATTGACGCTCCGCCTCGACGCGCGCCGCTGGATGGAGAAGGCAAACGACCGCGAGATCCACCTTCCTGTTCGTGCTCTCGCGGAGATGCAGGGCTATTACACTCTCGCGTCCGCCGCCGGCCTCGCCAACGTCATCCTCCGGATGGGGCTCCTGAATGACGACATCCGGACGCGGATCGAAGCGCGCTGGACGAACAACAAGGGCTTTCATCCGTTCTCAGCCGACCGCAACGATTGGATCCAGTTCAGCGAGAAGGCATTCACGACCGTCAGAGAGTCCATCGACGCCGCCAACGTTCCCGAACTGCAGGCGTCAGCCGACGCGCTCCTCCGTCTACGCAAGGATGCGCGATGGAACGACCTGGATGCCCGGCGAGCCGAGGATTATCACCAGTGGCGTCCTCAGAGCGTCGCTGGCGGCGTTCCGGCGGAAAGTTTCTGGAGAGCACTCGCGGATGGCACACGTACAGCGACATTCCCGCCCGCGGACTACGTCCTTCCAGACCTGTCGGAGGTCTGCGCAGAAAGTGATGCGGCGCTGGAACTGCTCGCCGACACCGCCAATGAGGTTCTGGGTCGTTTCCCCGCTGCCATGCGAGAAGTGAAACTTGATATCTATGATGCGGGCACGCAACTCGGCATCTAGCGACCCGCGACTCGGGAGCCTCGGTAGGCGGGGAGGCAGCGCCCGATCCGCCGCAAACGCTTCACTTCAATCCAGTCGCTGAACGCTTCCCCATCGTCATCGACCTCACGAACACACGCCGCGAACGTTTCGAAGAGTCGTCGTCATCGCGCGTGGAAGTTCGCCGGGGTTTCGGTGCGATGGTGCATCGACAGCTTCTTGACGTATCCGAGGCCCGGGTAGTGCTGGTCCGCGTGCAGCCGGCTGAACTCGTCGATGGCCGAGCTGTTGAAGCTAGCGCTTGGCTGCCCCGGAGTCTCCCGCCGTGCCTTTCGGTCCCTGCGTGGGCGGCTTCACCGGCCGGTTGGGCTTCATCATGCTCGGCCTTGCCCCGAACTGACCATCGCTGTTCGACGGGCGCCGCGGCGGCACGTTGTCCTTGACCACGATGACCTACTTGTCCGACGCGCCGGAGTCGCCCGCGCCACCGGAGGGGCCGCTGGTCGGGGGCTTCACGGCATGACTGGGTTTGCTGCCGTTGGTTGGTTTCGCTCCTTCACCAGCACGGCGGGGAGAGCTGTCCTTGGAGAACGGCTCGGACTGGCGCCCCTTGTCGGTCATCGCTGCTTCTCATCTTTCTGCGCAGGCGCATCGATCCACTCCACAAGGCAATCATCGGTGATGGGCACCCACACCCCGAGCGAATCGCTGAGCGGTTCAAGGAACTCTCCCTGCTTGCTCATGCGCCACTGATGCGCGATGAAGATATCGCGCTCGAACGGGTACGTGCTGACGTAGCCCTGCACGTCGAACCATCCGCCGACATACACGCCGGTCGTCGTCTTCACACGAACGAACCGCGGCGTCTCGGCGCCGTACCCAGCGAGGTCCCACGCGCGGGGGGTGCCCTGGTTGCGGTTGATGCGACGCAGCTTCCGCACGACGTTGCCCTCATCGTCGAGCTCACTCACCACGCGACCCGAGCTCATGGCCGCCGCCACACCACCCGGGATCATCACGAGCAAGAGCACCACGACGAGCCCGATCCACCACGCTGGCGTGTCCCGCCACCCATCGTCGATCCAGTTCTCGAAGGAGCCGAGCGTTACCATCCCCGTCACCTCGCTGGCCAGGCCGACCGCGGCGAGGCCGAGACCGACATACACGATGACGAAGATCGCGCTGACGTACAGCGCCTCCAGGATCCGTGCGCCCGCGCCATGATCCGGAGCCCGCCAGCCCACGAACCACGTCCGCACTGTGACGAAGCTGATACCCGGCACCAGCATCGCGATGAAGATCAGCACCTGCGGGAGGGACTCGGGAACGTTCACAGCGCCAGGCTATCCGCCATCGCGGAAACCGGTGCGGGGGATGACCCCTCCGCCGCAGGGTGAGAAGTGAGAGTGCCGCGAGGAAAAGCAGCTGATGACAGAAGAGACTGCGCGCCGCGAGCTTGCTCCGCCAATGTGGGGACGGCGCGCTCGATGTTGTCATCCCGATGCGGACGGACGGAGCAAAAAGAGGTGGTTAGAAGAATATTCTGACCAGCTCTTTCGATTTACAAATACATTGCTCTGAATAGACGAACAGAGCCATCCTGTGCGCGAGGGGGGACTCGAGTCCCTCCGGCGCACTCCACCCGCCGCCTCGTTCCCGAAATCGGCGAACGCAGGAGCATCGGGCGGCGCGCGGACCCTCCGCGCCGGTGGGGCCCTGATTATCGAGGGGCCTCACTCGTGCTCTCGAATGAATGACAGAAGGCCGAACCCTCCGGGCCCGGCCTTCTGTCATTCGTCCTGTGCGCGAGGGGGGACTCGAACCCCCACATCCTTGCGAATACTGGCACCTGAAGCCAGCGCGTCTACCATTCCGCCACTCGCGCGAGTGGTCTCGTTCCGAAGAACTCAACTTCCCGAGGATATCACGCGATTTCGGCCTCCTCACACACCCGGAAAGCGTCATCGGCGGCGTTCCCCCAGGTCACCTGGCTACGATGTCCCTACCGGTCGGCATGCCAGAGGAGCCCAGTGGGACTACTTGACAGCTTTGAGAAGGGTCTCGAACGCGCAGTCAACAGCGCGTTCGCGAAGACCTTCCGCAGCGGCATCCAGCCCGTGGAGATCGCCTCGGCGGTTCGTCGTGAAGCAGACACGAAAGCCGCGGTCGTCAGCCGCGACCGCATCATCGCGCCCAACAGCTTCGTGGTGCGTCTGAGCACCGACGACGCCGAACGGATGCGCGGGCTCGGAAACGCCCTGACCGAAGAGCTCCACGCACTTCTCACCAAGCACGCCAAGTCCCAGGGCTACAGCTTCTCGGGCCCGCTCTCGATCAGCCTCGAGGCCGACGAGAAGGTCGCCACCGGCACGGTCCGGGTCGACTCCGGCACGGTCGAGGGCCGCGTCAGCTGGCAGGCCGTCGTCGACGTCGACGGTCGACGGCACTCGATCTCGCGCGCCCGCACCGTGATCGGACGCGGGTCGGATGCCGACATCACGATCGCGGATGCCGGTTCGAGCCGCAAGCACGTCGAGATCCTGTGGGACGGCGAGCGCGCCATGATGCGCGACCTGGGCTCCACGAACGGCACCAAGGTCAACGGCCAGAAGCTCCGCGAAGCCGCGCTCCCCTCCGACACCACGATCACCATCGGCCGCACCGACCTGGTGTTCAAGATCGTCCCCGTGTCGATGCCTTCGCGCCCGACCGACGACGCCACCCGCGCGTTCGGAGGCTTCGGATGACCGCCCTTCGACAAGCTCAGGGACCCACCTGCGCTCAGGGACCCACCCGCGCTCAGGGCCCCACTCCTGGCCAGGACCCCACGGCGGTGAGGCCGCGATGAGTGAACTGATCCTCCTGCTGCTGCGCGTCGGGTTCCTCATCGTCATGTGGTTCTTCGTGTTCGGCGTCGTGTACTCGCTGCGCGCCGACCTGTTCGGCGTGAAGGTGCGCAAGCTCCCCGCCGAGGCGACCGCCGGCGCGGCATCCGCTCCGGCCGCCCCTGCGAAGCCCGCGGCCGCGTCTCGTCCGGCATCCGCGAAGGCCTCGACGGGCCCCGCCACGATCGCGACGGCGAAGCGCCTCGTGATCACCTCCGGACCGAAGACGGGCCTCGAGCTCCCCCTCGGCGCCGACTCGATGACGATCGGCCGCTCGAGCGAGTCGGCGCTCGTGATCCGCGACGACTACACGTCGAGCCATCACGCCCGCCTCATGCTCCGCGGCGACGCGTGGGCGATCCAGGACCTCGACTCCACGAACGGCACCTTCGTCGCCGGCCAACGCGTGACCGGCGGACCCGTCAACCTCTCGCTCGGCACCCCGATCAAGGTGGGCGCCACGACCTTCGAGCTGCGAGCCTGACCCCGGCATGGTCTTCGAAGGCTCGAGCGTCGCGATCTCCCACACCGGGAAGGTCCGCTCCAACAACCAGGACTCCGGGTATTCCGGAGCGAACCTGTTCGTCGTCGCCGACGGCATGGGCGGCCACGCCGGCGGCGACGTCGCCTCGAGCATCGCGATCCACCGCCTCGAGCCCCTCGACCAGCCCTACGCCTCCACGGAAGACGCGCAGGCGTCCCTCCAGGCGGCGGCGACCACCGCAGCGGGCGACCTCATCCGCGCCGCGAAGGACCGACCGGAGCTCGCCGGCCTCGGCACCACGCTCAGCGCGATCATCATGGTCGACGAGTACGCGGTCATCGGCCACATCGGCGACTCGCGCATCTACCTGTACCGCGACGACGCCCTGACCCAGATCACCGCCGACCACACCTTCGTGCAGCGCCTCGTCGACTCGGGCCGCATCACCCCCGAAGAGGCCCGCTACCACCCGCGCCGCTCGGTGCTCATGCGCGTGCTCAGCGACATGGACTCGGACCCCGAGCTCGACATGTTCGTCATGCACACGCAGCCCGGCGACCGCTGGCTGCTGTGCTCCGACGGCCTCTCCGGCGTAGTCGACGAGCCGCACATCCTCAAGGCGATGCAGCTCGGGCTCGCCCCCGGCCGCACGGCAGACAACCTGCTCAAGCAGGCCCTCGACGGCGGTGCCCCCGACAACGTCACGATCGTCCTGGTCGACGTCGGCGGACAGCATCCGATCCACACCGGAACAGCGACCGTCGTCGGATCGGCGTCGAACCCGTCCGGCGTCTACGTGCCGCCCGTGCGCCCGACCCGCGGCAACTGGCTGCACCCTGTGCGCCAGGCCGCCAACGAGCCCAGCCACTTCGAGCCGGCCCCCGAGTACCTCGAGGAGCTCATCGAGGAGGATCGTCGTCGCGCCAAGCGCCGGCGGCTCGGCTGGATCGCCGGAGTTCTCGTCGTCCTCGTCATGCTCGGCGTCGCCGCGTTCGCGGCCTACAGCTGGACGCAGACGCGGTACTTCATCGGCGCCGACGACGACAGCGTCGTGATCTTCCAGGGCGTGCAGCAGAACATCGGCCCGATCACGCTGTCGACCCCTCTCGAAGACACCGACATCCTCCTGGCGAACCTGCCGCCGTACCAGCGCGCGTCCGTCGAGCGCACGATCACGGCCCGCTCCCTCGCCGACGCGATGGCCATCGTCGACCG
This sequence comes from Microbacterium sp. A8/3-1, assembly GCF_040267695.1. Lineage (NCBI taxonomy): Bacteria > Bacillati > Actinomycetota > Actinomycetes > Micrococcales > Microbacteriaceae > Microbacterium > Microbacterium sp. A8/3-1. The sequence continues at coordinate 2,957,119 of NZ_CP158357.1, forward strand.
TCTGCGCGCCGGGGCCGACGCGAACGCCATCGAGCAGACCCCCCTCCCGACCCCGCTGCCCACACCCGTCCCGACTCCGGAAGAGACCCCGGCCGGCGGAGGTGAGGGATGAGCACCGACGTCACCGCCGACACCAGCGTCATCAAGGCCCTCAAGCGGCTTCGGATGCCGCAGACGCAGCGCAATCGCGAGTTCTGGCTGCTGCTGTTCGCCTGCGCGATCAGCGGAGCGGCGCTGACCCTCGTCCAGCTCGGCGCCCTCGGCGTGATCGACCCCGTCGTGCTCGCCATCGGCGGCGGGCTCGCGGTCCTCGCCTTCGCCCTGCACTTCGTGCTGCGGTTCGTGGCCGCCGACGCCGACCCGTTCGTGGTTCCGATCGCGACGCTGCTCAGCGGCGTCGGCATCGCCATGATCTACCGCATCGACATCGCGAAGGCGAACACGGGCTGGGACGCCTACTCGACCAAGCAGCTCGCCTGGACGGCGATCTCGCTTGCCGGCGCGATCGCCGTGGTCATCCTGCTGCGCAACTACCGCATCCTCTTCCGCTACACCTACATCTTCGGCCTCACCGGCATCGTGCTGCTCCTGCTCCCCTTCGTGCCGGGCCTGCGCATCGACGACGCGAACGCGGCCGTATGGGTCTCGCTCGGCGGCGTCTTCGCCTTCCAGCCCGGCGAGCTCGCCAAGATCGCCCTCGCGATCTTCTTCGCCGGCTACCTGGTCCGTACCCGCGAGAGCCTCACGTCGGTCGGCAAGCGCGTGCTCGGCATCACCTGGCCGCGCATGCGCGAGCTCGGACCCGTGCTGGTCGTCTGGGTCATCTCGCTCGGCATCATCATCTTCCAGCGCGACCTCGGCACCGGAACCCTCATCTTCGGCATGTTCGTCGCGATGCTGTACGTCGCGACCGGCAAGACCAGCTGGGTGCTCATCGGCCTGGCCCTGGTGGTCGCCGGAGTCGCCCTCGCCACGCAGATCCTCAGCTACGTGCAGGGACGCTTCATCAACTGGCTGTTCCTTTTCGATGCGGACCAGGTCGACCCCGACGGTCCGGGCTACCAGCCCATGCAGGGCCTGTTCGGACTCGCCCGAGGCGGCCTCATCGGCACCGGCTGGGGTCAGGGCCGACCCGAGATCACGCCCCTCGCGCACAGCGACTACATCATCACGAGCCTCGGTGAAGAGCTCGGCCTGATCGGTCTGTTCGCGATCCTCTGCCTCTACATGGTCTTCGTCAGCCGCGGCATGCGGATCGGACTCGCGGGTCAGGACGACTTCGGCAAGCTCCTCGCGACGGGCCTCTCGTTCACGATCGCGCTGCAGGTGTTCATCATGGTCGGCGGCGTGACCCGCATCATCCCGCTGACCGGTCTCACGACGCCGTTCCTCGCGGCCGGCGGCTCGTCGCTCGTGGCCAACTGGCTCATCGTCGCGCTCCTGCTGCGAATCTCCGACGGCGTGCGCCGCCAGCCGCGGGTGGTGATCGGCTGACATGACCAAGGAACTCCGCCGCCTCAGCATCGTGATGCTGTTCATGTTCATCGCCCTGTTCGCCGCGAGCAGCTGGATCCAGGTCGTCGAAGCCGACAGCCTCGCCCAGAACAGCCACAACAAGCGCACGCGCCTGGACAGCTACGAGATCCAGCGCGGCTCGATCATCGTCGACGGCGTCGCGATCGCGACCTCGGTCCCGAGCGACGACCAGTACCAGTTCCAGCGGGTCTACTCCGACGCGCCGATGTGGGAGCCGGTGACCGGATGGTTCAACCCGGCGCTCGGCTCCGCGACCGGCATCGAGGAGGCCATGAACGCCGACCTCTCCGGAACGGGATCGAACGCGTTCCTCGCCGAGGTCGAGCGCATCCTCTCCGGTCAGCCGCAGCGCGGCTTCAGCGTCGAGCTGTCTCTGAACACCGCCGCGCAGCAGGCCGCCTACGACGCGCTCCAGGGCTACCAGGGCGCGGTCGTCGCGATCGAACCGGCGACCGGCCGCATCCTGGCCATGGTCTCGACCCCGGGCTTCGACACGAACCTGCTGGCCTCGCACGATGCGGATGCCGCCAATGCGACATACGACCAGCTCGAGTCCGACCCCACCAAGCCGCTCTCGAACCGCGCGATCCGGGGCGACCTGAACCCTCCGGGATCGACATTCAAGCTCATCACGGCCGCCGCCGCATACGCGAGCGGTGAGTGGACCCCGGACTCGACCCTGCCGAACCCCGCCCGTTACACGCTCCCCGGCTCATCCAACACGGTGTCCAACGCCTGGGGCGGAACCTGCGGGTCCGGCGACACGGTCACGATCGCAGAGGCCATCCGCCTGAGCTGCAACATCCCGATGGCCGAGCTCGCCGTCGAGCTGGGCGACGAGCGGATCCGCGAGATGGCCGAGAAGTTCGGCTTCAACAAGAGCTTCTCGACACCGCTCGAGTCCACGCCGTCGAGCTACCCTCGGGCCCTCGACGACGCGCAGACCGCGCTCTCCGGATTCGGGCAGGGGCAGGTCACCTCGACCCCGCTGCAGATCGCCATGCTGGCCGCCGGCATCGCCAACGACGGGGTCGTCATGAACCCGCAGATGGTCGACGCCGTGATCGGCAACGACCTCTCGGTCATCCGCTCCTTCGAGAACAGCGAGTTCGGGCGGGCGATGGAAGCGACGACAGCCGACCAGATCACCGCATCCATGGTCGCGAGCGTCTCAACGGGCGCCGCGCAGGGTGCAAGAATAGACGGGATCGACGTGGCGGGTAAGACCGGGACGGCAGAGAACGGAAACAGGCCGCATACGTTGTGGTTCACCGGTTTCGCACCGGCGGACGACCCCGCGGTCGCAGTAGCGGTCGTCGTCGAAGACGGCGGCGGACAAGGGCAGTCCGGAAGCGGCGACACCATCGCCGCTCCGATTGCGAAGAAGGTCATAGAGGCGGTGCTGGGCAGATGAGACCGACGCAGGGTGTGTCGTTCGGTGGTCGCTACGAGCTGCAGTCGCGAATCGCGATCGGCGGCATGGGCGAGGTGTGGGAGGCGACGGATCACGTCATCGGACGTACCGTCGCGATCAAGATCCTCAAGGACGAGTACATGGGGGACCCCGGGTTCCTCGAGCGATTCCGCGCCGAGGCGCGGCATGCTGCTCTCGTCAACCACGAGGGCATCGCCAGCGTCTTCGACTACGGCGAGGAGAACGGCAGCGCCTACCTCGTCATGGAGCTCGTGCCCGGTGAGGCTCTGTCGACCGTGCTCGAGCGCGACGGCGCGCTGAGCGCCGACAAGACGCTCGACATCGTCGCCCAGACGGCATCCGCTCTGCAGGCGGCGCACGCCGCCGGCCTCGTGCACCGCGACATCAAGCCGGGCAACCTGCTGATCACGCCCGACGGCCGCGTCAAGATCACCGACTTCGGCATCGCCCGCATCGCCGACCAGGTGCCGCTCACCGCGACCGGTCAGGTCATGGGGACCGTGCAGTACCTGTCGCCCGAGCAGGCGTCGGGTCACCCGGCTTCGCCCGCGACCGACACCTACTCGCTCGGCATCGTCGCGTACGAGTGCCTGGCCGGGAAGCGCCCGTTCACGGGCGAGTCGCAGGTCGCGATCGCGATGGCGCAGATCAACGAGCAGCCTCCGCCGCTGCCGCCGACCGTGCCGATCCCGGTGCAGAACCTCGTCATGGCGATGATCGCCAAGAAGCCGTCGGATCGCCCGTCGTCCTCGGCGACGGTCGCCCGTGCCGCGCAGGCTCTGCGCCGTGGTGACCTGAACTCCGCCGCCATCGCCGTCCCGGCGATCGCCACCGGAGGGATCGCCGGCAACGACGACGCGACCCGGATGCTGTCCGCGACGGGTGATGAAGGCGCCACTCGCATCCTCCCGACCACCGCCCAGCTCCCCACCGAGGAAGCAGCGGACGAGAAGGAGAAGAAGAAGCGCAGCCCGTGGACCTGGCCGCTGATCGCCCTGATCGCGCTGCTCGTGATCGTGCTCGGCGGCACCATCTGGGCACTGTCGCAGCAGGGCGACACCAACGCCGACCCCTCGGGTTCGCCGACGACCTCGGCGCCGCCGAGCAAGACGCCGACGCCCACGCCGCCACCGACGCCCAAGGAGACGCGTGTCGATGTGACGGCGCTGAACCTGGCGGAAATGGACTGCGCCGGCGCGACGACCACTCTCACGGGCGCTGGTTTCGTGAGCGACATCACGTGCGTCGACGGCGATCCCGCCCCGACCGACGAGCAGGTCGGCCGGGTCTACAACGTCGCGCCTTCGGGCAACGTCCTCACGACCACGCCGATCGTGCTCACGGTCTACGCCGGTCGCACCGCGCTCCCGACGCCGACGGACACTCCCACGATCACGGGCGACCCGGTTGCCGGTGGCACCGTGACGATCGCCTGGGGTACCGGTTTCACCTGCCCGAGCGGATCCACGCTCTCCGGCTACGTCGTCTCGGTGCAGAACGGCACGTTCGTGTCGGGCGGCCCCAACTTCCAGCCGACGCAGCGCAACACGCAGATCAAGGTGGCGGATGCCGCGGGCCAGCAGCTCATCGTGACCTACCAGGGCATGTGCTCCGGCGGCGACCAGCGCACCTCCGATGCGTCGCCCCCGCTGTCGGTCACGATCACGGCCCCGGGCGGGGACGGCGAGGGTGACGGCGACGGCGGAACCGCCGGGTAGCCTAGATCCAGCTCAGTCAACGTCGTTCCAAGGGGGGTAATCCGTGTCCACAGAGCCACGCGTTCTCGCGGGCAGGTACCGCGTCGACGAGCTCATCGGGCATGGCGGCATGGCGAAGGTCTACCGCGGATACGACCTGACGCTCGGTCGTGCCGTCGCGGTCAAGATCCTCGACCCCGACCTCGCCCGTGACACGGCCTTCCGCAACCGGTTCCGTCTCGAGGCGCAGGCGGCCTCGCGCATGGCGCACCCGTCGATCGTGCGCGTCTTCGACGCCGGAGACCCCTCCTCGAACGATCCGTCCTCCGACGACCCGCCGTACATCGTGATGGAGCTCATCAGCGGCACGCTGCTGAAGGACATCATCGCCCAGGGTCCCGTGCCCGTCGACGACGCGGTCCGCTACGTCGACGGCATCCTCGAGGCACTCGACTACTCGCACCGCGCCGGCGTGGTGCACCGCGACATCAAGCCCGGCAACGTCATGGTCACCGAAAAGGGCCAGGTCAAGGTGATGGACTTCGGCATCGCCCGTGCCGTCTCCGACTCGTCGTCCACGGTGGCCGAGACCACGCAGATCATCGGGACGGCCGCCTACTTCTCGCCGGAGCAGGCCAAGGGCGAGCCCGTCGATGCGCGCGCCGACCTGTACTCGACCGGCGTCGTCCTGTACGAGCTGCTCACCGGACGTCAGCCGTTCCGCGGCGAGTCGCCCGTGGCCGTCGCGTACCAGCACGTCAGCGAGACTCCGGTCCCGCCGACCGAGGTCAACGAAGACGCGCCGGGCGCCCTGGATCCGATCGTTCTGCGCGCCCTCGCCAAGGATCCGTACCAGCGGTTCCCGGATGCCGCGCATTTCCGCTCGGCGCTGGACTCCGCGCTCACCGGCGCCGCTCCCACCCGCAAGCAGGTCGGGGCGCTGACCAGCGAGCTCTACGGTCCCAGCCCGCGCCAGGCGCAGGAGACCGCGCGGTCGCTGCGCCAGCTCAGCACCGACACGACGATGGCCCGCACGCAGTCCGGCCCTCCGGTCGCGTGGATCTGGGCGGGAGTCGCGCTGCTCGCCGTGCTGCTGGCATCCGTTCTGTTCTGGGTCGTCACGATCAGCATGCGTCCGTCCGAGGTGCCGAGCTCCTCGAGGGTCGTCCCTGATCTCGTGAACGTCTCGTCCGAGCGCGCGCAGGACGACCTCGCGAAACTCGACCTCACCTCGACCATCGTGATCGAGTCGAGTTCCGAGATCGCCGAGGGCAATGTCATCCGCACGGATCCGGAAGCCGGTGTCGCCGTCGAGGAGCGCACGGCTGTCACGCTCTACGTGTCGTCGGGCGAGGACGTCGTCGTCGTCCCGCAGCTGGAGGGCATGGCTCTCACCGACGCGAAGAAGGCTCTGCTCGACGCGGGTCTCCAACTCGGCACGGTCGTGCAACGCAACGACAAGGCGACGAAGGCCGACACCGTGATGACGGCCAGCCAGGCCGCCGACGCCGAGGTTCCGCCGGGAACGGTCGTCGACCTGGTCGTCGCGAGCGGCAAGGTGACGCTGACAGACCTCACCGGCTGGACGGTGGACGCCGCCTCGACGAACCTCACCGATCTCGGTCTCACCCCCACGCCCGTGGAGGCGGCGGACTGCCCGGCCACGAAACCGGCGACCGTCCACTCCATGTCGGTCGCACCGGGCGACGTGCCGATCGGTTCGCCGGTCGAGCTCCGGTTCTGCACCGGACCGTAGGGCGTCGCACGACCTGGGTCCCAGCGCCTGTCCGGTTCCCTGAGCTTGTCTGGGTCCCTGAGCTTGTCGAAGGGCCTTCGGCGAACGTCAGCGCGTCAGCGGATGCAGGTGCTCGGAGATGGCCACGGCATCCGTGTCCCCGCACATCTCGAGCCAGTTCGCGAGGAGCCGATAGCCGCCCTCGGTGAGCACGCTCTCGGGGTGGAACTGCACGCCGTGGATCGGGAGCTCGCGGTGCGCGAGGCCCATCACGGTGCCGGTCTCCGTCCACGCGGTCACGACGACATCGGCGGGAAGAGCGGATGCCGCGAGCGCCAGCGAGTGGTAGCGACCGGCATCGAAGGGCGACGGGATGCCGGCGAAGAGCGGGGATCCGTCGTGCGTCACGGCCGAGATCATGCCGTGCATGAGCTCCGGCGCCTCGGTCACCGCCGTGCCGAAGACCTCGCCGATGGCCTGATGCCCGAGACACACGCCGAGGAGCGGCATCCGCATCCTCGTCGCGACCCTGACCGCGTCCATGGACGCTCCGGCGTCGGCGGGGGTTCCGGGCCCGGGGGAGAGGAGCACCGCGTCATATCCGGGGAGGAGCTGCTCGATCCCGTCGGCATCCGTCGCATCCGACTCGATCATCGTGGTGTCGGCACCCAGCTCGTGAAGGTACCCGACCAGGGTGTGCACGAAGCTGTCGTGGTTGTCGACCACGAGGACACGCGTCATTCGACGTCGACCTCGCCCGGGGTGATGAGCGGGCTCACCCACGGGAACACGTACCAGAACAGTCCGTAGAGCACGGCGGCGATGACTACGAGCAGGATGATCACCCGGACCCACCAGGGACCGGGGAGCAGGCGCCAGAGTGCGGAGTACATCAGTCTTCTCCCTCGGAGGCGGCCATGATCAGATCGACGGTGCGGCCGGAGGCGGCGGCGGGTCGGTGAGTGCGGTCGGCGGGCCTTCGGCCCGGGGCTGGAAGCTCTCGAACACTCCGTAGGCGATGATGCGCTCCTCGAGCGAGTAGAGAGGAGAGCAGGCGGTGAGCGTGATGTACTGCTCGCCCGTCTGCGCACCGGGCAGCTGCGGAACGTCGGCCAGCACGTCGGTCTGCGACGGCGTGACGTACTCGAGGTTCCGGAACCGGTACGTGTACCAGCCGTCGGCGGTCTCGACGACGATCGCGTCGTTCAGCTGGAGCTTGTCGAGCTGGTTGAACGGCTTGCCCCAGGTCGTACGGTGACCGGCCATCGAGAAGTTCCCGGCTTCGCCGGGCATCTTGGAGTCCTTGTAGACGCCGATCCCCAGCTGGTCGAGCGTGCCGGCTCTGCTGGTGCCGCCCCAGATCCCGAAGTTGTAGTCGGCGCCGAAGCGCGGGATGTGCATCTGGGCGAACCACTGCCCGTCGGCCGGGGCTGCGGGGATCGGAGCCTGGTACACGGTGGCCCCGTCGTCGGTCTCGATCAGCGGAGGCGGCTCGGGGACCTCGCCCTGCGCGAGCTGCTGCGACATCGCGGCGCCCTCGTCGTTCTTCTGCGCGCTGATGATGATGTCGCCGATCCACATCTGCCACGCCACGAACAGGAGCACGACGACGCCGGCGGTGAGGAGCAGCTCGCCGAGGACGCTCGCGAAGGTCGCGCGGGAGCGCGGGCGCTCGCGTCGCGGGCGTCGCCCCCCAGGCACGACGGATGCAGTCATGGCGCGATCTTATCGCCCGCAGCTGGCCGATGGACGAAGGTCTGGGGCCGGATAGGCGTCATGGGTAGAATATGGGCATGGCACGTGAGCGTAAGACCGAAGACCCCGCCGTCGAGCGCGCCGAAGGCGAGGCCGCTCCCAACGCCGTGTGGTTCAAACCGGTGATGATCGGCTTCATGCTGCTCGGTCTCGCGTGGATCCTCGTGTTCTACATCTCCGGCATGCAGTTCCCGATTCCGGGGCTCGACAACTGGAATCTGGCCATCGGCCTCGGCATCGCTCTCATCGGGTTCCTGATGACCACCCGCTGGCGCTGACCCGCCTCAGTTTCTTCCGAAGGGCCCCTCGCATCGCGAGGGGCCCTTCGTCTTACCCAACCGCACCCTGTCTCAGGGTCGTGTCTGGCGTTCCCGTCCGACCGAAGGTCGCAGGGACGTTCCCGGAGTGAGCATCGGGAGGGGCCCGCGAAGCGGGAGGGAACCCGCTCTGCGAACGAAGGGAACGTCCCTGCGACCGTCCCCCAAGAAGTTATCCACAGCCTTGTCCACAGCCTGGGGAGAATTACACCGGTGTCATTCACAGGGTCGAAACCCTGTCGACAGCGGTGATCAGGCCAGGAGGATCAGCGGCGGCACGAACGCGACGACCACGATCAGCAGCACCGTGACGGCGGCGAGCAGCACGATCTGCCAGATGCGCTGTTCCCGGCGCTTGGTGCGGGTATAGATGAACGCGATCAGCGCACCGATGATCAGTCCGCCGAGGTGCGCCTGCCAGGCGATGTTCTGCGAGAACACGAATCCGTAGACCAGGTTGATGCCGAGGATCACCAGGAGACCGGTGACGTTGGCGCCGATGTGCCGTCCGATGATCAGCAGCGCCGCCATGAGTCCGAAGATCGCACCGGACGCGCCGACGGTCGAGGTGCCGGGGGCGATGACAGCGACGGCGACGGATCCGCCCAGACCGCTGATCAGGTACAGCGCGAGGAAGCGGGCGCGGCCGAGCATGGGCTCGAGGCTCTGCCCCAGCATCCACAGGGCGAGCATGTTCAGCGCCAAGTGGATGAAACTGCCATGCACGAACATCGCGGTGAGCAGCCGCCAGGGCTCGAACGGCAGGGCGAAGAGGTTCGGATAGAGATACGGCGCGGCGAAGAGCAGGGTGCTGGTGATCTCCCTCCCGATGCCGGGGATGAGCTGCACCAGCCCGATGAACGAGGTCACCGCGAGCAGGATGTAGGTGACGATCGGCCTGCCGCTGCGGGCGAGCGTCATCGTCGCGCTGGAATTCCTCCCGCCCCAGCGTCGCTGCGCGCGCTTCTGGGCGGGGGTGCGGTTCTTCTGCTGCTCCTTCATGCACTCCGGGCAGATCACACCGACCGGCGCCTGCGTCTGGCACTCGGGGCAGATCGTGCGGAGGCAGCGCTGGCAGAGCACGAAGCTCCGCCGATCCGGATGCCGGTAGCAGAAGTTGTCGCGGTTGTCCGCGAACTCAGGCGTCGTCATCCGGATCGGCCGCAGCTGTCGTCAGGCCGCGACGATGTCGATCGACTGCAGAACGACCGGCTCGATCGGGCGGTCGCCCGCGGCGGTCGGGACGGCCGCGATCGCGTCGACGACGGCCTTGGAGGCGTCATCCGCGACGGCGCCGAAGATCGTGTGCTTGCCCTGCAGCCACGGGGTCGGGTCGGTGGTGATGAAGAACTGCGAGCCGTTGGTGCCCTCGGGCTTGCCGGTGATGGCGTTGCGGCGGAGGCCGGCGTTCGCCATCGCGAGGATGTAGGGCTCGTTGAAGTCGAGCTCCATGTTGATCTCGTCGTCGAAGTTGTATCCGGGACCGCCGACGCCCTGTCCGAGCGGGTCGCCGCCCTGGATCATGAAGTTCGGGATGATGCGGTGGAAGACGACGTCCTTGTAGAGAGCGCCCTCGCCCGGCTTGCCGGTGGCGGGGTGCGTCCACTCCTGGGAGCCGTCGGCCAGGCCGACGAAGTTCTTGACCGTCTTCGGAGCGTGGTCGCCGAAGAGGTTGATGACGATGTCACCGTGGTTGGTGTGCAGAGTTGCGACGTGGGAAGCGTGAGCCATATGCCCATTCTCGCAGAGCTTCCGGTGAGTTCGCCCGTTCATGGCGCGCCCGCCGCGGGGCACGTACGCTACCGCTCGGCTCGTCCGTTGGCAAGGGGACGCAATTTCCCGACTCCCACCCAGCCTCGTCTGGCAAGATGGGGAACCCGCACTGCAATGGACAGGAGAACATCGTGAGCCTCAGCCGCAAGCGGAAGAAGGAACTGCGTCGTCTGCAGAAGGAAGCCACCCAGCTCTGGGAGTCGCAGCAGGTCGTCGTCGGCCACGCCGCAGACGTCGCCCGCGAGGCGAGCCGTCAGCTCGGCAGCCTCGGCCGCGAGCAGGTGCTCCCCGTCGTGCAGGACACGTACAACCGTCGCTTCGCCCCCGTCGTCGACCAGGGCGTGAAGATCGGCCGTCACGTCGTCGACGACAAGGTCGTCCCGATCGTGGGCGGTGTCGTCGGCAGCGCCCTCACCGCATGGGACTACGCGAACGCCAAGCGTCACGGCGTCGCAGCCCCGGCACCTCGTGGAGCGTTCGGCAAGAAGCAGAAGTCGGGCCCCGGCCTCGGATCGGTCGTCGCGATCATCCTCGGTGCCGCAGCCGCCGTGGGCGTGCTCTACGCCGCGTGGCAGGCACTGCGTGCCGACGACGAGCTCTGGGTCGCGGACGACCCGCTCTCCGCGCCGGACGCGTGACCTCGTCCGATCTCCCCTCCGCCGCCTCGGGCGACGGAGGGGATCGGCATGCCCGGGTGCGGGACGCCGCGGCCGCGCGCGGTCTGGCGATCGACATCCGTGAGCGCCCGGCGGCGAACAGCCTGTTCGAAGCCGCCGAGCTGCTCGGCATCGATCCGTCGGGAATCGTCAAGACCCTCGTCGTGAAGCGCTCGGACGACACCTACCTGTTCGCGTTGGTGCCCGGTGGCCGCTCGATCTCGTGGCCGAAGCTCCGCGCACTGGTCGGCGTCAACAAGCTGCGCCTTCCCGAACCCGAGCTCGCGCTCGCGGCGACGGGGTACGAACGCGGCACGATCGTCCCGATCGGCAGCACCACCGACTGGCCCGTCTACGCGGACGAGAGCATCGTCGGACAGCGGATCGCCATGGGCGCTGGCGCGCACGGCTACAGCCTCTTCGTCGAGGCCGACGACCTCATCGCGGCCTACGGCGCGACGGTCGCCGACATCTCGGTGCCGGAAGAGCGCTGAGCGCCCGGTAGTGGGTCGCTGAGCCTGTCGAAGCGTCGCGACGGGCCCTTCGACAAGCTCAGGGACCCAAGGTTCGTGGGACTAGTGAGTCCTCAGAGGATGCCGGCCATCCGCAGCGCGATGTCGACGAGCTTGACGCGCTGCAGCTCGGCGACCGCCTTGAGGGGGAACCACTCGGCCATGTCCGTGGACCCGTCGGCCTCGAAGGTGAGCTTCCCGCCGGTGACCTCGGCACGGTAGAGGATGCGCAGGGTGTGCAGGGGCACAGCCGCCTTGTGCACGCGCCGGCCGGCGGGGATCACCCGGGAGTGGATGCCGAGGAGCTCGCCGACCTTGACCGAATAGCCCGTCTCTTCGCGGAGCTCACGCCGCACGGCATCCTCCGGCGCTTCGCCGGGCTCGAGTCCTCCGCCGGGCATGGTCCAGGCCACACGGCGACCCTCGGTCCAGCGCGCGAGCAGCAGCCGGTCGTCGTCATCGGTGACGACCGCGTATGCCGCGACACGCAGGTCCATGGGACTCACCCTATCCGTCCGGTGCGGCCCGCCTGACCGCCTGGCGGAGCCGCCGCCCAGGGAGCATCATGGGCGCATGGCATTCGACGTGTCCGACGGCCCCCGCATCGAGCACCGGGACGAGATCCCGACGGTGGGCATCCGCCTCGTCACTCCCTTCCGCGGAATGCTGGGCGTGCGCGACCGCGTGCTCGATGAGCTGTTCTCCTGGCTCGCGGATCACGACCTGCAAGTCGATGGCCCGTTCTTCCTCCGACTCCACCAGGTCGACATGGCGGCCGACATGGACATCGAGGTCGGCGTGATGGGGGTCGCCGTGGCCGGGGACGACCGGGTACGACCCGGGACGGCGCCCGCCGGCGACTACGCCCTGCTCGCGTATCGCGGCAGCTCGCTCCAGGCCAACCGGATGCTGCTCGGATGGGTGGACGCATCGGAGCGGCGCTTCGACGCCGACCCGTCGACGGGCGTATGGGCCGGCCGGTTCGAGATCCTCCGCACCGACCCGCGCGTCGAGCGCCGCAAGACCGCGTGGACGACGGAGCTGGCGTTCCTCCTCGCGGACTGAGCGGATCGATCAGGAATCGAGAAGCCCGGCACGCCCGGCATCCGTACTCTGGGGTCATACCAACCGAAGAACACGAAAGGACCCGATCATGGCTGACGACGACACGACCTTCAGTGCCGAAGAGCGCGAGGCGATGAAGGCGGCAGCGGCCGACAAGCGCAAGGCCAGATCGCGGGCGAAGAAGACGCCCGAAGAGGTGCGCGCCGAGGGCGAGGCCGACCTCAAGGAGGCCATCGCCAAGCTGTCGGATGCCTCGGACAAGAAGCTTGCGACGGGACTGCACGAGCTGGTCACCGAGGTCGCGCCCGACCTCGTGCCCCGCACCTATTACGGCATGCCCGCGTGGGGCAAGGACGGCAAGGTCCTCTGCTTCTTCCAGCCGGCGAGCAAGTTCAAGGTGCGCTACGGCACGTTCGGCTTCGAACCGATCTCGAACCTCGATGACGGCACGATGTGGCCGACCGCGTACGCCGTGCTCGAGCTGACAACTGCCAACAAGAAGCTCCTCACGGAGCGGATTCGTCTCGCGATCAGCTGACGAACGGCAGTCCGGCTGGAAGGGCGGAGACAGCCGCGACCCCGCGCAGTAGCGTGGACGCCGTGAGCACACCCGCCTTCCCCGCCTCCGTGTACGCCGCCCGCCTCGAGCGGGCATCCGCCCTCGCCGCCGAGGCCGGACTCGACGCGATCATCGTGGGGCCCGGCCCCGATCTGCAGTACCTCGTCGGAGTGGAGGGCGACACGATCGAGCGCCTCACCGCGCTGGTGATCGGTGCAGCATCCGCGCCCACCGTCGTCGTCCCGCGGATGGAGCTCGCGAAGGTGCGCTCGACCGCCGTCGGAGAGCTCCACCTCGCGGTCGCCGACTGGGTCGACGGAGAGAACCCCTACGAGCTGGTCTCGTCCGCTGTCGGCGAGGCCTCGCGCGTCGGCGTCTCGGACGCCCTTCCGGCACTGCATGTCATCCCCCTCGGCACGCGGCTGGGTCTGACCCTGGAGCTGGCGACCCCGGTGCTGCGCGAGAGCCGCATGATCAAGGACGCCACCGAGATCGGGGAGCTCCGACGGGCAGGTGAGGCGATCGACCGCGTGCACCGTCGCGTGCCGGAGTGGCTGCGCGCCGGACGCACCGAGCGGGAGGTCGCCGCCGACATCGCCGAAGCCATCGTCGCGGAAGGGCATCGCACGGTCGAGTTCGTGATCGTCGGCTCGGGCCCGAACGGTGCCGACCCGCACCACGAGGTGTCGGACCGTGTGATCGAGGACGGCGATGTGGTGGTGGTCGACATCGGCGGCGCCGTGCCGAGCGGCTACAACTCCGACAGCACCCGCACCTACGTCGTCGGCACGCCCGACGCCGCCGCTGCCGAGCGCATCGCGGTCCTCGTGCGCGCACAGCAGGCGGCCGTCGATGCGGCGCGCCCCGGCGCGACGGCATCCGCGGTGGACGCTGCCGCACGGGACGTGCTGGCGGATGCCGGACTCGGCGAGGCGTTCCTGCACCGCACCGGTCACGGCATCGGGGTCTCCGTGCACGAGGAGCCGTACATCGCTCCCGGCAACGACCTGGTGCTGCGCGAGGGCATGGCGTTCAGCATCGAGCCTGGCATCTACTTCGCCGGCGAGTGGGGTGCACGCATCGAGGACATCGTGGTCGTGACGGCGGATGGCTGCGAACGGCTGAACGTCGCTCCGCACGAGCTCACTCGCGTCGCCGGCGCCTGAGCCGAGGGAGCCCGCGGCATCCGGCTCAGACGAGGGCGGCCGCCTCGCGGACCTCCTGCTCGCGCAGCGCCCGCTCGACCTTCTCGACATCGCGCACGGCGCCGCGGTCGGCCGACGTCGCCATCGCGGCGTAGGCGCGGAGCGCGAGAGAGACCGGACGCGCACGGTCGACCGGCCGGTAGCCGGTGCCGTCGATCAGACGCGCACGCCGATCGTCAAGCTCGGCCTCGCTCACGCGCAGGATCATGGCGCGCGAGGGGATGTCGATGTCGATGATGTCGCCGTCTTCGACGAGCGCGATCACTCCGCCGGCCGCCGCCTCGGGGGAGACGTGGCCGATCGACAGGCCGGACGTCCCGCCGGAGAAGCGGCCGTCGGTGATGAGCGCACACACCTTGCCGAGGCCGCGTCCCTTGAGGAACGACGTCGGATGCAGCATCTCCTGCATGCCGGGACCGCCCTTCGGTCCCTCGTATCGGATCACGACCACGTCGCCGGGCTGCACCTTCTTGCCGAGGATCTTCGCGACGGCCTCCTCCTGCGATTCGCAGACGACGGCGGGACCCGAGAACACGAGGATCGACGGATCGACGCCTGCGGTCTTCACGACCGCGCCGTCGACCGCGAGGTTGCCGCGCAGCACCGCGAGACCGCCGTCGACCGAGTAGGCGTGCTCGACGTCGCGGATGCAGCCGGTCGCGGCATCCTCGTCGAGCGCCGCCCAGCGCTCCGACTGCGAGAACGCACTCGACGAGCGCACGCCGCCGGGCGCCGCGTACCAGAGGTCGTGCGCGGCATCCGTCGCCTTCCCTCCGCGGATGTCCCAGTCGTCGAGCCAGTCGGCGAACGAGGGGGAGTGGATCGTGCTGACGTTCTCGTCGAGCAGGCCGCCGCGGCGCAGTTCGCCGAGCACGGCGGGGATGCCGCCGGCGCGGTGCACGTCCTCCATGTAGTACATGCGTCCGTAGGCCGGGTTCGGCGCGATCTTGGCGAGGCACGGCACCCGTCGTGAGACCGCGTCGATCTCGTCGAGCCCGAAGGCGATGCCGGCCTCGTGGGCCGCGGCGAGCAAGTGCAGGATCGTGTTGGTCGACCCGCCCATGGCGATGTCGAGCGCCATGGCGTTCTCGAACGCGGCGAAGCTCGCGACCTCGCGGGGAAGGACCGACGCGTCGTCCTCGTCGTAGAAGCGGCGGGTGATCTCGACCGCGACCTCGCCGGCCCGCTCGTACAGGGCGCGACGCGCGGTGTGCGTGGCGAGCACCGAGCCGTTGCCCGGGAGCGCGAGGCCGAGCGCCTCGACGAGGCAGTTCATCGAGTTCGCGGTGAACATGCCGGAGCACGAGCCGCAGGTCGGGCAGGCGTTCTCCTCGATGCGCTTCATGTCGGCATCCGACACCGTGTCGTTCGCGGCCTCGGAGATCGCGTCGACCAGGTCGAGCGTGCGCACGGAGCCGTCGACGAGCGTCGCCCGACCGGCCTCCATCGGACCGCCCGAGACGAACACCGTCGGGATGTTCAGCCGCAGGGCGGCCATGAGCATCCCGGGGGTGATCTTGTCGCAGTTCGAGATGCAGACGAGCGCGTCCGCCTGATGCGCGTTGACCATGTACTCGACCGAGTCGGCGATCAGGTCGCGCGACGGCAGCGAGTACAGCATCCCGCCGTGGCCCATCGCGATGCCGTCGTCGACCGCGATGGTGTTGAACTCGCGGGGGATGCCGCCCGCTGCCGAGATCCCGTCGGAGACGATGCGTCCGACCGGCTGCAGGTGCGTGTGACCGGGGACGAACTCGGTGAAGCTGTTCGCGACGGCGATCATGGGCTTGCCGAAGTCGGCGGCGTTGACACCGGCGGCGCGGAAGAGCGCGCGGGCGCCGGCGGCGTTGCGTCCGTGCGTGACGGTGCGGGAGCGAAGAGGGGTGGGCATTATTCCACTCTGGTTCCCGCCGGCAGCGGTGGGAAGACGGCGCTGACACTAGTAGTGGGAGCACTAGGTTTGTTGCATGGCGACGGATGAGCAGCAGCGCAAGGAGCTCGGGGCCTTCCTGCGCGCCCGACGCGAGCAGCTCGACCGCGGCGCGTACGGTCTCCCGCCCGCCGGCCGCGGCCGCACCGTCGGCCTGCGCCGCGAGGAGATCTCGTACCTCTCCGGCGTCAGCGTCACCTGGTACACCTGGCTCGAGCAGGGACGCGACATCAATCCGTCGCGGCAGGTGCTGGATGCCGTGGCCACCGCACTGCACCTGAGCGTGGCCGAGCACGACTACGCGCTGCGCCTGGCCGGATTCTCTCCGACCCGGCCCGGCTCGGGTGCGGCGGTCGAGACGGCACCCGCGCACGTGCAGCGCTTCCTCGACGCGCTCGAGGAGCATCCGGCGTATGCACTGGCACCCGATTGGGGTGTGGCCGGGTGGAACAGCGCGTACGAGGCCCTGTATCCGAACGTGGCGACGACCCCGCCGGAGAAGCGCAACCTGCTCTGGCTGATCTTCACCGACCCCGCGGTGCGCGAGCTGCTCGACGACTGGGACGACACCAGCCGCCGCTTCCTCGCCGAGTTCCGCGCCGAAGCAGGACCGCGCCTCGGTGACCCCCGCTACCGCGACCTCGTCGGGCGGCTCATGGAGGCGAGCCCGGAGTTCCGGGAACGCTGGGAGAGTCACGACGTGCGCGGGTTCGAGTCCCGGGAGCGGGTGTTCCAGCATCCGACGCTCGGGCGTCTCGTCTTCGAGCATCACCAGCTGCGCCCCTCGGATCAGACCGAGATCCAGCTCGTCGTCTACACCCCGTCGGATGCCGCGGCCCGGGCGAGGTTCTTCCGCCGCCGCGAGTGACGACGCCCCCGAACACCGCGGAGCCGCACCCTCCGCTCCGCTCACGAGGAGCGAGGCGGCGGATACGGCTCCGCGGCGGGGAGCCGTCGGCGGGGGTTATGCGCGACGACGACGGACCAGCAGGAGCCCACCCGCGGCGATGAGCGCGAGGGCGATGCTCGCGATGCCGGTCCACAGCACCGCATCCGCTCCGGTCGCGGCGAGGCCGTCGCCACCGCCGGACTGTCCAGGACCTGTGCCGGGCCCTGGGGTGCCCGGGCCTGGGGTGCCCGGGCCTGGGGTGCCCGGGACGGATGCGGCGGTGACCGTGAGGGTCACCTCCGCGCTGAGGTCGCCCTGCGCGAGGGTGACGGGGTAGGCGCCGGGAGCGACGCCCGGCACGCGGAGGATGTACGAGACCTCTCCGTCGGCGTTCGCGGTGACGATGCCGACCTGGCTCCCGTCGAACGCCACGGCGACGTCCTGATCCGGTGTGAACCCGGTGCCGGTGAGCAGGACACCCGTCGCGGCGAGCGCGTCTGTCGCGATGCTCGAGACGCCCAGCACCAGTTCCGGGTCGCTGGGGATCGGATCCTCGGTGACGGTCAGCGTCGCCTCGCCGAGGATGTCGCCCGGTGCCAGAGCCGCCGTGATGCCTCCGCGCGGTGCGAAGCCGGGGCCCTGCACGAGCTGCACGGTGTGCGCACCCGCGGCGACGTCGGCGACCGTGAACGATGCCGTGCCCGCCCCGGCCGACGAGGCCGTGAACGTCGCGACCTGCGTGCCGTCGAACAGCACCCGCACCGGGACGTCGGCCGGAAGCCCCTCGGCCGAGAGCGAGATGCCGTCGGTCGCGAGCGCGCCGGTCGCGATCTCGGACGGGGTGAGCGTCACCTCCGCGGGATCGACCGGATCGGCGGTGACCATCACCGTGTCGGATGCCTCCCACGCTCCGCTCCGCAGCAGGACCGTCGACGTTCCGGCGGCGATGCCCGCGCGGGCGACGGTCGTCGTCACTGCTCCGGATGCCGAGCTGGTGACCGTCGTGACGACGGCGCCGTCGAACAGGATCTCGACCGGAGCGTTCTCCGGGAATCCGGTTCCGGCGACCTGCACACCGGTGGCGGCCAGCGCGGACTGCGTGATCGATTCGGGCGTCACCACGACCTGCGGGTCGTAGACGACGGGATCGGCTTCCACGGTCAGCGCTGCCGACGCCGACCACGGCCCGCTGGTCAGGGCGATGGTGTGCGCTCCGGGCGCGACGGCCGACCGCGTCAGCGGGTAGGTGAGGGAGCCGTCGGCGCCGCTCGTGACCGTCGTCACGACCGCGCCGTCGAAGGCGATCTCGACAGGGGCGGATGCCGGGAAGCCGGCGCCTTCGACGACCACGCCGGCTCCCGCGAGCCGTGACACCGTCGCCGTGGACGGGTCGACGGATGCGGTCGGGTCGTACGTCGGATCGGCGATGATCGTGAGAGTCGTCTCCGCGGTGCGCGCACCGCTCGTGAACCGGGCCGAATGGGTGCCCACCGTGGCGTTCTGCCAGTAGAGGATCACCTCGACGGCCCCGTCCGCACCGGCGGTGCGTGTCGCCGCCTGCTGGCCGTCGATGAAGAGCGCGACGGTGCTGTCGGGCACGAACCCGCTGCCCGTGAAGCGGACGACGCCGTTCGGGTCGGTGATCTGCGACAGCGTCGCCGGGTTCGGCGAGACGGCGATCTGCGGAGCGACTCCGTCGATCGCGGCCTCGTAGGTGAACTGCGTGCCCGTGCAGATCAGGCCCGCCCCGACGAGGTCCGCGGCGTTCGACCCCGAGTTCGTGACCGAGCCGTCGGCGTGGAAGGTGCCGCCGAGCCAGTACTCGGCCTGCGTGTCGGCGTCGATCTGATACGTCCAGTGCGCCTGGAAGGAGCCGTCCGCGGCGATCGCCGTGTCGGGGATCTCGTTGAACGGCACCTGGAACGGGAAGGGCGGATTCACGCCGCAGAACGCCGTCGCCGAGGTGGTGACGTCGGTGACCTTCCCGTCCGTGACCGTGAGGGAGATGTCGTATCCGTGACTGTTCTCACCGACGTACACGCCGTCAGTGGTGGCTGCCTGGGCAGGGGCCGCGACGGCGACGGCGCTGAAGCCGACGGCGAGCGCGATGCCGGTCAGAGCCCCGAGGAGTCGCGTGAGGCGTGGTCGTAGCTGCGATGTCATCAAGTGATTCCTGTACCTGGGTGTGCGGACGCATTCAGGCACAGGCTATGAAGAGCGCACCGGGCGGCACATCCGTAGAAACACCGGGTTCCTCGATTGAATCGAGAAAACGCCCCGATCACGCGTGGTTCCGGCTACTCTCGTCCTGTCTGGGGTGAGGGGGACGCATGTTCATCGGGCGAGACGCCGAGCTCGCGCTGCTGCGCGCCCACCTGGATGCCGGATCGACGGCGGTCGCGCCGGTCGTGGTCGTCGAGGGGTCGATCGGCATCGGCAAGACCGCCCTGGTGAACGAGTTCCTGCGCGCCGGTCTCCACGCCCGCGTCCTCTTCGCGCGGCCGGACGAGGTGGCGACGAACATCCCGCTCGCCGGCATCCGTCCGATCGTCGAGGAGCTCCTCGACGACGACCTCCCGGTTCTGCTCGAGGAGAGCGCGCCGCGCGTGCTGCGACGCCGCATCCGCGAAGCTTTGACGTCCGAACCCAGCGTCGTCGTGATCGATGATGCGCACTGGCTCGACGGGGAAGCCCTCGACGTGGTCGAGAGCCTGATCGCCGCGCCGGGCGCTTCGGCACTCGCCGTGCTGCTCTGCTTCCGCAGTGGAACCATCCCCGATTCGCTCCTGCGCGCGGTCGAGCGCGGCGGCGCCTCCCTGCAGCGCATCCGGCTCCGCCCTCTCGACTCCGCGGACGCGGCGACGATCCTCGGCGGGCACGGTGTCGCCGACGACGCGCTCATCGACCTCGCCGGAGGGAACCCCCTGTTCCTCCGCCTCCTGGCCGAGTCCCAGGTCGCCGGAGCGGACCTCGTGGATGCCGACGCCACGGCGCCTCTGGAGATCGGCGACGCGCTGCGCGGCGAGCTGAGCGCGCTCGACCCGCCATCGCTCGCGCTTCTGCACGCCCTGGCTCTCACGCCCGCGATCGCTCCCGCCACCGTGAGCGAGGTCGCTGGAACGGATGCCGCGTCCCTCGCCGTCGCCACCGAGCACCTCGCCCGGCGGGGCCTCATCGACGCGGACGAGCTGCGGATCGTGCATCCGTTCATCCGTGCCGCCGCCTACCGGCACATGCGGCCTGCTCGCCGTCGCCGGGCCCACCGCATCGCGGCGCAGCACTCCGCCGACATCCTCGAGCGGGCGTCGCACCTGCAGCACGTCGGATCGCACCTCACCGCCGAGGAGGTCGAGACGATCATCCGGGCCGCCGAGATCGTCTCGGCGACCTCCCCGCAGAGCAGCATCGCCCTGCTCTCACGCACCCGCCGGATCCCGCACCGCGAGAGGGATCTGCTGCTCGCCCGCGCCCTCCTGCTCGACGGCCGGCCGGTCGATGCGGAGGAGCTGCTGCGCGACGTGCATGCGGTCGGGACACCGCGTGGTGAGGGGCTCGCTCTGCTGCTGCAGTCGCTGCGCATCCAGAGCCGACCCGATGAGGCGTTCGAACTGGTCCGCGAAGCCGGAGCCGCGCGCCTCGAGCCGGAGGTGATCGTGGAGCTCGCGACCCTCGCGGTCATGCACGACGGCGATGCCGAGCTCGACTCGCGCACCTGGCTGGACGACGACGACGCCCGGCCGGGTCACGCGATGGCCCTCGCCGGCCTGCGTGCGCTCTCGCATCTGCGGGTCGGGGATCTGGAGCGCGGACGCGCCGCCTATCTCGTCGCCAAGGCGGGGTTCGAGTCGCTCACCGCATCGGAGCTGCTGCCGGTGATCGACGTCGTCACCGCGATGGGGTGGTGCGCGCACTTCCTCGCCGACTTCGACGACGGCGTGCGACTGGTGGAGCGCGCCATCCGCCTCGCCGAGTCGCGCGGACGCTTCCATGTGCTGCCGCACCTCTACATGATCCTCTCGTTCCTCTATATTCCCCTCGATCGGTGCGAGGAGGCCGAAGAGCTCAGCGCGCTCGCGATCACCGCGGCCGAGAAGTACAACTGGCCCGACGCGATCCCGCTGGCGCTCACGGCGAGCATCGTCGCCGCTCCCGGCAGGGTCGACGCCGAGGAGTTCGTCGCGCGGTACCGACGCCTCGTCGACGCGGGTCTCCCGCAGATCGGATGGTGGCGACGCATCGTCCGCCTCTTCGTCGCTCGCGCGTCGATCGCGCTCGGGTTGCCCGCCGAGCTCGCTGATCTCGCGATCGACCGCAACGACATCTTCGCCTCGCAGAAGCACATCGGCCTCGGTGAGGTGGCTCTGGCCGCGGGTGACCTGCCGCAGGCTCTGCAGCATGCCGAAGCGGCGATCGCCTGGGGCGAGCAGGCGGAGCACACGTCACAGGCCGGGCACGGCACGATGTTCCGCGCCCGGGTGGAACTCGCTCAAGGCCGTGTCGACGATGCGCTCGACGACGCCCGTCGAGCGATCGGACTGTTCGAGCTGTCGGGGTCGACGCTCTACCGTCGCTTCGCGGAGGCCACGGTGGCACAGCTGGAGGCGGCCGCCGCGGAGGCAGGACCGCTCGACGTTCTCACCCCTCGCGAGCTCGATGTGGCGGAGCTCGTGGCCGAGGGGCACACCAACCGGGTGATCGCCGAGCGCCTCTACCTCAGCCCGCGCACCGTCGAGAGCCATGTCGCGCGGATCCTGCAGAAGACGGGCCTCCGCTCCCGGGCCGGCATCGCCCGTCACCTGGACGCCGCGCTGCGGCAGCCGCGGCGGTCGTAGGACGGGGATCCCGCCATCCGTCAAGGCTCTGTGCGGGCGTGGTGTCGGAGCGCAGACTGCTCGACATGGCGGAGCACACACCCGACGGACATCACATCATCGTCGACGGCCGTCGCTGGCGCGCGACCGATCCGTCCATCCCCGACACCTTCCGTCAAGAGCTCGTGGACGAGCTGATGGCGGCCCGCCGCGCGGTGAAGGCTGACGAGCCGGACGCACGACGGCGAGTGCACCACGCGAAGACAGCCCTCGGCGAGCGCGGCGAACCGTGGTGGGAAGAGCCGACGGATGCCGCGTTCGCGGAGCGTGCCGCAGCCGCCACGCGCGCCCTCGTCCGCAAACGCAGCACATCGTCGATCTGTCCGAGCGACGTGGCGCGCGCGATCGGCGGCGCATCCTGGCGCACACGCATGGACGATGTCCGACGGGTGGCCGCCGAGCTCGCCGGCCGCGACGAGATCGTCGTGACGCAGAAGGGCGAGGCTGTGCGGATCGAGGAGGCCCGCGGTCCGGTGCGGATCATCCGCGGCCCTGCGCTCTGAAGCGAGTTGTTAACAGAGTTGTTAACACCTGTGGATGGAAAGAGTGTGGAGCCTAGGAGATTCGAACTCCTGACATCCTGCTTGCAAAGCAGGCGCTCTACCAACTGAGCTAAGGCCCCGTGAGGGTGTTTCTTGAATTGAAAGGGTGGGGCTACCAGGACTTGAACCTGGGACCTCTTCATTATCAGTGAAGCGCTCTAACCGCCTGAGCTATAGCCCCGTCAACCTCCAAGACTTTACCGGAGAAAGACGGAAAATCCGAATCGAGCGCGGGGCCGCCCTGGGGAGGCCCCGCGCTCGAGCTAGATCAGTTACCGGGGCGGATGGTCGCGCTCCCGGCGGACAGGGTGACGTCGATCATCCGCCGCTCGCTGCCGGACTGGTCGACCTTCACGTCGAGGGAGCCGGCACTGACCTCCTGGGTGATGCCGTACGCCTCGTCGGGCACGGTCAGATCCAGCGAGCCCGCGCTCACATCGATGGTCGTCTGCGTCGGGGCGACCCCGGTCAACTCGACATCGAGGTTGCCCGCGGAGACGCCGAGAACAGCCGTGTTGACTCCGTCGAGAAGGATGTCGGCGCGACCGGCGTTCATCTGGACGTCGAGGCTGTCGGCCGCGCCGTCGAGGCCGAGTGCGCCCGCGCTGACCTCGACGCCGAGATGACCCCAGTCGCCTTCGACGTCGAGGCTGCCCGCATCGAGACGCAGGTCTCCGTCGAGGCCGCTGTCGTTCAGGCTCTGCGGCAGCGTCAGCACGGCGATCTCCTCGTCGCCGAACCAGTTCGAGAACCACCAGCCCCACTTCGACTCGGGACTGTGCACGGTCAACTCATCCCCGTCGCGCTCGAACGTCCACGTCGGGCCGCGACCGTTGGTGATCGACAGCTCCGCTTCGTCCACGTCACCGAACTCGATGCGCATGTTGCTTCCGTCGACGTCCAGGTCGATGCCGTCGATCCCGTCGACGTCCACGGTCTGCACGGAGTCCGGCAGGCTCGCGCTCCACAGGTCGCCGGCCGCCGCAGCGGCAGCCGTTCCGCCTGACCCGAGCAGTGCGATGCCGCCGACGACCGCGACGACGACGGAGATCGCGGCCACGCCCGACGAGCGGCCGGAGCCGCTCGGCTCGGCGGATGCCGTGGCACCGGGGTCCGCGACCCAGGGCCCGGAGGCCTGTGTCGCCTGCGGAGCCTCCGGGGCCTGGGGTGCCGAGGCCGGCGGGGGAGTGAGCGGGGTGTGCCCGCCCGTGAGGTCGTTCTGTTCGTTCGTCATCGTGCCACTCCTGTCGGGCCGGCCGGGGGCACGGGGCCGCCGGTGTTCTCGATGTGGGCGAGGGCGGCGAGCACGCGACGGTTTCCCGATTCGCCCTGCTCGAAGCCCAGCTTCTGGAAGATGGAGGTGATGTGCTTCTCGACACTCGCCTCGGAGAGGAAGAGGAGCCCGGCGATCGCCTGGTTCGACTTGCCCTCCGCGATCAGTGCCAGCACGGTGCGCTCGCGCTCGGTGAGCCGCAGCATCCGGTCGTCGCGGTTCCTCCGCGTGAGCAGCTGCGCCACGACCTCGGGGTCGAGCACGGTCGCACCCTCGGAGATGCGCTGCACCGACGCGAGGAACTCGGCCACGTCGGCGACCCGGTCCTTGAGCAGGTAGCCGAGCGGGCCACCCTGCGCGGCGATCAGGTCGGACGCGTAGCGCTCCTCGACGTACTGCGAGAGCACGAGGATCGCGAGGGATGGATGCGTGGACCGCAGTCCGAGCGCCGCCCGGATCCCCTCGTCCGTGAACGTCGGGGGCAGCCGCACATCGAGGATGCAGAGCTCCGGGTCCGTGGTCTCGACAGCCTCGACCAGACCGTCGATGTCGGGGAGAGCCGCGACCACTTCGTGGCCGGCGTCCTCGAGGAGACGGATGAGTCCCTCGCGCAGCAGGACGGAGTCCTCGCAGATCAGGATGCGCATGGCACGTTCACCTCCAGCGACGTCGGTCCGCCGAGCGGGCTGTCGAGACGGAAGGTCCCTCCTGCCGCGAGGACGCGATTCGCGATGCCGTCGAGTCCGCCGCCGGGCTGCACCTGCGCGCCACCCATGCCGTTGTCCTCGACCCGCGCCCAGAGGGTGCCGCCGTCGCGGAGTCGCACGATCACCCGCGCCTCACTGGCGCGTGAGTGCTTCGCCGCATTGGTGAGCGACTCGGCGATCGCGAAGTACACGGCCGCCTCGGCTTCTCTGCTGCACCGCCCGTCCATGCGGACGTCGAGGTGCACGGGAATGTGCGACCGGCCGGCGAGGGCCGAGAGGGCCGCATCCAGTCCGCGGTCGTCCAGGACCGAGGCGTGGATGCCGCGAGCCAGCTGACGCAGCTCGGTGATGGCGGCCTTGGTGGAGGTGTGCGCCTCGGCGATCAGCTCCTTCGCGGCATCCGGATCGTTGTCGATCTTCTGCTGCGCGAGGCCGAGGGTCATGCCGACCGACACCAGTCGGGGCTGGACGCCGTCGTGCAGGTCGCGCTCGATGCGGGTGCGTTCGACATCCGCCGCCCGCACTGCGCCTTCGCGCTGCGCGGTCGTGGTGCGGACGCGCTCGGTGAGCTCCGTCTCGCGACTGCGGATCACGATCGCCAGGGCGAGCGTGCGGTGCAGCAGCGCGAGACCGAAGATGCCGACCGCGGATGCGGCGATGCCGAGGATGCCGACGAGCGGCGCCCAGGCGACGGGGATGCCGCCACCGCCGAACGGTCCCATGACGGACTCGGCATCGGTGAGCGGAGCGAAGGAGATGATCACCGACCAGATGAGGCTCCAGAAGAGCCGGAGGACGATGGTTCCGAGGATGGCCGCGATCGCGAAGTTCGCGACGGCGCGCCACATCCGACCGTCGATCGCCTGCCGGCCGAGTGAGCCGAGCCAGCCGCCGAAGCCGGGGCGATCGCGCTGTCGCAGTCGGAGCGGTGCGATCGGGGTGCGGTACAGCGCGCCGACCCTGGCGACCTCGAACCAGCCGACGCCGAAGAGGGCGTAGACCAGACCGACGAGCAGGATGATGCCGATGCCGAACGCGAAGAGAAGACCCAGACCGGTTCCGAGGAGCCCGCCGAGCGTGGTGAAGATGATGCCGCCGAGGACCCCGACGCCTGCGAGGTGCAGGACGGTGAGGAAGATGCGCAGCGGTGGCTTCACGGCCGCGGCCTGCGGCGGAGGCGCAGTGTGTGTCGTCATGGTTCCAAGGTACGGGCGCGGTCATCCGGCCGACACCGAGGCATCCGGACTCCTGTCTTCGGGTTTTCCGTAGCCGCCCGTCGGGCTGTCCGCCGGGAGTGGAGTCTGATTCACTGAGGCCATGACCGTTCATCAGGATGAACCGCACGCGGCGGGGATCGGCCAGCGACTGAATTGGCTCCGCGCCGGGGTGCTCGGAGCGAACGACGGCATCGTCTCGGTCGCGGCGTTGGTCGTGGGTGTGGCCGGCGCGACGACCGACAATGCCGCCCTGCTCACCGCAGGGCTCGCCGGCCTCGTCGGCGGCGCGGTGTCCATGGCTCTCGGCGAGTACGTCTCGGTGAGCAGCCAGCGCGACAGCGAACGCGCACTCATCGCGAAGGAGCGCGAGGAGCTGCGCACGATGCCCGTCGAAGAGCTCGCCGAGCTCACGGCCCTCTACCGTGATCGCGGGCTCAGCGATGAGACGGCGCAGAAGGTCGCGGAGGAGCTCACCGCGCACGATGCGCTCTCGGCGCACCTCGAGGTCGAGCTGGGGATCGATCAGGACGACCTCGTGAACCCCTGGCATGCAGCCCTGTCGTCAGCCGTCGCCTTCACTCTGGGCGCGCTGCTGCCGCTGCTCGCCATCCTGCTGCCCCCGCCGGAGTGGCGCGTTCCGGTGACGTTCGCCGCCGTGCTGCTCGCCCTCGCAGCGACGGGCGCGGTCGGAGCCGTCATCGGCGGTTCCGCGCCGGTCCGGGCATCCGTCCGCCTGGTCGTCGGCGGCGCCCTCGCCCTGGTCGCGACCTGGCTGATCGGCACGCTGCTCGGCACGACCGGCATCGTCTAGGAACGCGAAAGGGGCGGATGCCGTGGCATCCGCCCCTTTCGACTCGGGATCCCTGAGCCTGTCGAAGCGCCCTGAGCCCGTCGAAGCGTCAGTTCGACATGAAGCCGACGAGCAGTCCGCCCGTCACCTTCACGGCGAGGTTGTAGATTCCGGCGATCACGGCGCCGAGCACCGTGAAGACGATCAGGTTGAGAATCGCGACGACGGCGGCGAACGCCATCACCTGCGGGAGGCCCACGATCTCGGACAGCGGGACCGCCCCGTCGGTGAAGCTGCGCACGAACTCATCGGCCGTCGCCATGATGCCCGTCGCCTGCAGCACCAGGAAGATGAGGAAGAACGACACCATCGTGACGACCGCGAGAGCGACCGCTCCGAGGAACGAGAGCTTCACGGCCGACCAGAAGTCGACGTAGACCAGACGCAGGCGGACCTGCTTGCCGCCGGTCTTGCGTGTGGACTTCTTCGCCAGCTTGTCGGCTACTGTGCTCATTCGTCCGTGCTTTCCTCAGGTGTCGGTGTCGTCTCGGGGGCCGCGGTCTCGGAGTCCGCCTCCGCCTCGTCATCTGCGAGGCCTCGCTCGCCGTTTCGGGCGATGGCGAGGATGCGGTCGGCTTCCGTCGTCCGTGCGAACACCACTCCCATGGTGTCTCGGCCCTTGGCGGGCACCTCGGCCACGGCAGAGCGTACCACCTTGCCGCTGGACAGAACCACCAAGACCTCGTCGTCCTCGGAGACGATCAGACCACCGGCGAGCGTGCCCCGATCGTCGTTCAGCTTGGCGACCTTGATGCCTGTTCCACCGCGTCCCTGGACGCGATACTCCTCGACGGCGGTGCGCTTGGCGTATCCGCCGTCGGTGACCACGAACACGAACTTGCCCGGTGCCGCGAACGATGCCGAGAGCAGGCTGTCCTCGTCGAGCTTGAACTTCATGCCCCGCACACCGGCGGTCGCGCGACCCATCGGACGCAGCGCCTCGTCGGTCGCCTCGAACCGCACCGACATGCCGCGGCGGCTGATGAGGAGGATGTCGTCGGACGCGTCGACCAGCAGCGCGCTGACCAGCTCGTCCTCGTCGTTCAGGCGGATGGCGATGACGCCGCCCTGGCGGTTGGTGTCGTACGCGTCGAGACGCGTCTTCTTCACCAGACCCTCGCGGGTCGCCAGCACCAGGTACTCGGCGACCTTGTAATCGCGGATGTCGAGCACCTGCGCGATGCTCTCGTCCGGCTGCAGCGCGAGAAGGTTCGCGACGTGCGTGCCCTTCGCATCGCGTCCGGCCTCGGGCACCTCGTAGGTCTTCGCGCGGTAGACGCGGCCCTTGTCGGTGAAGAAGAGGAGCCAGTGGTGCGTCGTCGTCACGAAGAAGTGCTCGACGATGTCGTCGGCACGCAGCTGTGCGCCCTTGATGCCCTTGCCGCCACGGTGCTGCGAACGGTAGTTGTCGCTGCGCGTGCGCTTGATGTAGCCCTCGCGCGTGACGGTGACGACCATCTCCTCCTCGGCGATGAGGTCTTCCATCGAGACGTCGCCGTCGAAGCCGTGCAGGATGTGCGTGCGGCGCTCGTCGCCGAAGCGGTCGACGATGGCCGTGAGCTCTTCGCGGATGATGGTGCGCTGACGACCTTCGTCGGCGAGGATCGCCTTGTAGTCCGCGATCAGCGCTTCGAGCTCCTCGGCCTGCTCGATGATCTTCTGACGCTCGAGGGCGGCGAGACGACGCAGCTGCATCTGCAGGATCGCGTCGGCCTGGATCTCGTCGATGTCGAGGAGCTTCTGCAGTCCCTCGTTCGCCTCCTGCGTCGTCTGCGACCGGCGGATGAGCGCGATGACCTCGTCGAGCGCGTCGAGCGCCTTCAGGTACGCGCGCAGGATGTGCATGCGCTTCTCGGCCTCGGTGAGGCGGTACTGCGTGCGGCGGACGATCACTTCGATCTGGTGCGTGATCCAGTACGACACGAAGCCGTCGATCGCGAGCGTGCGCGGAACGCCGTCGACGATCGCGAGCATGTTCGCGCCGAAGTTCTCCTGCAGCTGCGTGTGCTTGTACAGGTTGTTCAGCACGACCTTGGCGACGGCGTCGCGCTTGAGCACGACGACGAGGCGCTGGCCGGTGCGGTCCGACGACTCGTCGCGGATGTCGGCGATGCCGGTGATCTTCCCGTCGCGGGCCAGGTCGCCGATCTTCACCGCGACGTTGTCGGGGTTGACCTGGTACGGCAGCTCGGTGATCACGAGGCACGTGCGGCCCTGGATCTCCTCGACGTTGACGACAGCGCGCATCGTGATCGATCCGCGACCCGTGCGGTACGCCTCGTGGATGCCCTTGGTGCCCAGGATCTGCGCGCCGGTCGGGAAGTCCGGGCCGGGGATGCGCTGGATCAGACCGTCGAGGAGCTCCTCGCGGCTGATCCCCGCGTTGTCGAGCGCCCAGAGTGCGGCATCCGCCACCTCGCGCAGGTTGTGCGGGGGGATGTTGGTCGCCATTCCGACCGCGATGCCGACCGAACCGTTGACGAGCAGGTTCGGGAACCGGGCCGGGAGGACCGTCGGCTCCTGCGTCTGACCGTCGTAGTTGTCCTGGAAGTCGACCGTGTCCTCTTCGATGTCGCGCACCATCTCGAGCGCGAGCGGAGCCATCTTGGTCTCGGTGTATCGGGGAGCCGCCGCACCCATGTTGCCGGGGGAGCCGAAGTTCCCCTGGCCGAGAGCGAGCGGATACCGCAGAGCCCAGGGCTGCACCAGACGAACGAGCGCGTCGTAGATCGCCGTGTCACCGTGCGGGTGGTACTGACCCATCACCTCGCCGACCACGCGGGCGCACTTCGAGAACGACTTGTCGGGGCGGAACCCGCCGTCGTACATGCCGTAGATCACACGACGGTGCACGGGCTTCAAGCCGTCGCGCACATCCGGGAGGGCGCGGCCGACGATGACGGCCATGGCGTAGTCGAGATAGCTGCGCTGCATCTCGGACTGCAGGTCGACCTGGTCGATCTTGCCGTGATCGTGTTCGGGGACGGGGCGTTCTTCGTCAGTCATGTGTGTTCGATTCCGGTCGTTCAGTTCTGGGTCGCTGCCCTTCGACAGGCTCAGGGACCCAATTCGGTTTCGTATGGGTGCCCTTCGACAAGCTCAGGGACCCAGGGTTCGCTAGATGTCGAGGAAGCGGACGTCCTTGGCGTTGCGTTGGATGAAGCTGCGCCGGGATTCGACGTCCTCACCCATCAGCACGCTGAAGATCTCGTCGGCGGCCGCGGCATCCTCGATGGTCACCTGGCGGAGGGTCCGCGTGGTGTGATCCATCGTGGTCTCCCACAGCTCCTTGGCGTTCATCTCGCCGAGACCCTTGTAACGCTGGATGCCGGCGTCCTTCGGGATGCGCTTGCCATTGTCGAGGCCGTGCTTGAGCAGAGCGTCGCGCTCGGCATCGCTGAACACGTACTCGTGTGCGGAGTTCGACCACTTCAGGCGGTACAGCGGCGGCATGGCCAGATAGACGAAACCCGCCTCGATGAGACCGCGCATGTAGCGGAACAGCAGCGTGAGCAGCAGCGTCGTGATGTGCTGACCGTCGACGTCGGCATCCGCCATCAGGACGATCTTGTGATATCGGGCCTTCTCGATGTCGAAGTCCTCGCCGATGCCCGTGCCGAAGGCCTGGATCATCGCCTGGACCTCGCGGTTGCCGAGCGCCTTGTCGAGTCGCGCCCGCTCCACGTTGAGGATCTTGCCGCGCAGCGCCAGGATCGCCTGGGTGTGCGGGTCGCGGCCCTGCACCGCGGAACCGCCGGCCGAGTCACCCTCCACGAGGAAGATCTCGCTGATCGACGGATCCTTGCTCGTGCAGTCCTTGAGCTTGTCGGGCATCGCCGCCGATTCGAACACGCTCTTGCGACGAGCGGTTTCGCGCGCCTTGCGCGCTGCGAGACGCGCGGTCGCGGCGTCGATGGCCTTGCGGATCACGTTCTTGGCCTGGTTCGGGTTGCGCTCGAACCAGTCTCCGAGCTGGTCTCCGACCACCTTCTGCACGAACGCCTTCGCCTCGGTGTTGCCGAGCTTGGTCTTGGTCTGCCCCTCGAACTGCGGTTCCGCGAGCTTGATCGAGATGACCGCGGTGAGACCCTCACGCACATCGTCGCCGGAGAGGTTGTCGTCCTTCTCCTTGATGATGTTGTTCGCACGAGCGTACTTGTTGACCAGAGTGGTCAGCGCGGCGCGGAACCCTTCCTCGTGCGTTCCACCCTCGTGAGTGTTGATGACGTTCGCATAGGTGAAGACGTTCTCGGTGTACGAGGTCGTCCACTGCATCGCGATCTCGACGGAGATCTTGCGCACCGTGTCTTCGGAGGAGAAGTCGATGATCTCGTCGTTGACGACCTCGGCGTGACGCACCTTGTTGAGATATTCGACGTAGTCGACGAGGCCGCGCTCGTAGAGGAAGACATCGCCGCGCTGCTTCTCGACGCTGGTGCCCTCTTCTTCGATGACCTCGGTGTGACCTTCGCGTTCGTCGTGCAGCTCGATGCGCAGACCCTTGTTCAGGAACGCCATCTGCTGGAAACGGGTGCGCAGAGTCTCGTAGTCGAACTCGACGCCCTCGGTGAAGATCTCAGGGTCTGGCCAGAACGTGATGATCGTGCCGGTCTCGTCGGTCGCCTCGCCCTTCTCCAGCGATTGCTGCGGCTGACCGCCGTTGGCGAAACTGTGTCGCCAGACGTGCCCTTGACGCTTGACCGCGATGTCGAAGCGTGTCGAGAGCGCGTTCACCACAGAGGAGCCGACACCGTGGAGACCACCTGAGACGGCATACCCGCCGCCGCCGAACTTTCCGCCGGCGTGCAGGATGGTCAGCACGACCTCGACCGTCGACTTCGACGGGTCGGAGGAGTGCGGATCGACCGGGATGCCGCGGCCGTTGTCGACGACTCTCACACCGCCATCGTCGAGAAGAGTGACGATGATCGTGTCGCAGTACCCGGCCATCGCCTCATCGACGGAGTTGTCGACGATCTCCTGGACCAGGTGGTGCAGACCACGCGGACCCGTGGAGCCGATGTACATGCCGGGGCGCTTGCGGACCGCCTCGAGTCCTTCGAGGATCTGGATCTCGTCTGCGCCGTACTCGCCCGGCTGCTTCGAGGTGGGTGAGATCGGCGAGTGTCCGTTCCCGGAGCCGTTCTCGGGGGTCCCTCCGTTGGTCGATTCCGTCTCGTCTGCGGGGGATTCAGGCGTCATCAGAGGGCATTCTCCACATCGATATCACGAACTCCCATTCTAGCGGGATTTCGTCGCGATATGCGGCTCAGAGGCCGCGTGTGGCCCTCTGAGCGTTTCAGACCCCTCGCATGGTGCCCTACCCGTAGGTATCGCGCGGGCCCCGTCCTGGAACGGCTCTGGGACCCCATTTCCAGGAGGGAACGTCCGGCCCGATGAAGCGGAGGTTCTCGACACCGGCATCCGGATAGCGTCGACCGATCTCGGTGAGGATGGTCGCGCGCATGAACTGGAGGTTCTTCGCCCACGCCGTCGAATCGCACTTGACGGTCAGCAGACCGCGCTCCAGGGAGACAGGTTCGGAGTGCTTCGCGGTGTCGGCGCCGGCGAGGTCAGCCCACTGCCGCACCAGGTCCTCGCGGGCCAGGGTCGTCTGCCAGCCGGAATCCCGGCTCAGCCGGTCGAGCACGGCGCCGAGGGATCCCGGGTCGCGACCCGGCGTGAAGGGCGCGTTGTCGTCGTCGACGATCCGGCGCTTGCGCTTCCACGAGGTGGAGCTCGGCTTCAGGCCTCGCAGTCGGAGGTAGGTGGCGACCGTCTCCGGCACATCGGCGGCTGCCGGCGTGGACGCGGCGTCAGTCATCTTCGCCCGCCTCCTCTGCGCTGGGTCCCTCAGCCTGTCGAAGGGTTCGTTCATCGCTGATCGTTCCGGCGCTGATCCGCACCACGTGGGCGTGCAGCACCTCGGGGATATCCTCCTCCACCGCCGCCGTGACCACCACCTGCTCGTATGCCGCGGTCAGGGAAGCGAGGCGCTGACGGCGGTCGGCATCGAGCTCGGCGAACACGTCGTCGAGGATGAGCACCGGGTCGCCGGCCGGGGATTCGCTCCTCAGCAGCTCGGCCGAGGCGAGGCGCAGCGCGAGCGCGACGGACCACGACTCGCCGTGCGAGGCATAGCCCTTCACGGGAAGATCGCGCACCCGCAGCACCAGGTCGTCGCGGTGCGGCCCGGTGAGCGTGAGCCCTCGATCCAGCTCGTTGGAGCGCTTCGCCGCGAGAGAAGCCCGGAACATGTCGGCGATCAGACGCGTCTCGCCGACCTTGTCGTACGGCGCGGTGTCATCGGCATCCGTCGGGTCGGCGCCGTCTTCTTCGGGATCGCCGCCGCGTACCGAGAGCGCCCACTCCAGCTGCGGACGGTGGTCCTCGCCGGCGATGGCCGCGTAGGCATCGGCCACCGGCTGCTGCAGATCCGCGGCGAGACGCTGACGCGCGGTGATGATCTCCGAGCCGAGCGCGACGAGCTTGTCGTCCCACACATCGAGAGTGCTGAGACCCTCCCCACGGATGCCGCGCGCACGCGCCGACTTCAACAGGGCGTTGCGCTGCTTGAGCACGCGGTCGTAGTCCGCCAGGACCGACGCCATCCGCGGCGTGCGCTGGATGAGGAGCTGATCCGCGAAACGACGACGTGCCGACGGATCCCCGCGAACGATCTGCAGGTCTTCGGGAGCGAACAGGACGACATGCGCATACCGCGGAAGCTCGTTCGCCTTCGAAGGAGAGCCGTTGATGCGCGCCTTGTTCGACCCCTGCCGATTCAGCTGCACCTCGACGAGGACCTTGCGCTCACCATGGGACAGACGAGCCCGGATGATCGCGTACTCCTGACCATCACGCACCATCGGCGCATCCGACGACACCCGATGCGAACCCAGCGTCGCGAGGAAGACCACGGCCTCCGCCAGGTTCGTCTTCCCTTGGCCGTTCCGGCCCACGAGAACGTTCGGGCCGCTGTGAAGGGCGAGTTCAGCGGTCGCGTAATTGCGGAAATCGACCAGACTCAGGTGCTCCACAATCACGGGATCAGCCTATCTTCGGGGTCGGACAGTCTCTTGTTCTTGGGTCTTGTGGGTCGGGAGTCGGGTCGTTCCCTTCGTTCGCAGAGCGGGTTCCCTCCCGCTTCGCGGGCCCCTCCCGATGCTCACTCCCGGGAACGACCCGACTCCCTTGCGTTGTACGCATCGACGAACGGGTGGGTACGGGGGTGGCATCGGCTCGCTTCGCTCTCCGACTGCGTGCGAATCCGCGGTAGCCCGGTCGTTGAGCGAGCGGAGCGAGACGAAACGCGGAGCGGAACTGCATCCTCGCGCGACCTGGGTCCCCAGCTCGCTGGGTCCCTGAGCTTGTCGAAGGGGCAGGAACGGTTGGCGGAGTAGGTCAGCGAAGGAGGAGGTTGGGCTGCAGCAGGTACTTGAACGAATCGAGACCGGCCTGATCCACCGACGTCTGGCTCGTGATGAGAACCGGGCTGAGCTTGTTGGCGTTGTCGCTCGACGTGAAGGTCACGCGGACGAACTCGCTCTTCACCGCACCGAGTGCCTCGATCAGGTACTGCGGGTTCAGGCCGAGGGTGACCTCGTCGCCGCCCGAGAGGATCGCGTCGACCGACTCGGATGCCCGAGCGTGCTCGCTGCCCGACGCATCCATCGTGACGCTGTCGCTCGAGAACGTGAACCGCAGCGGGGCAGCGCGGTCGAGCACGAGCGACACACGGCGGACGGCCTCGACGAGGTCGGCGGTGTTGACGACGGCGTAGTGGTCGGTCTGCTCGGGGAAGAGACGGCGGACCGGCGGGAAGTTGCCCTTGATCAGCAGCGACGTCACGGTCTTGTTGCCCGCCGTGAAGGCGATGATCTCGCGCTCACCGGCACCGGAGAAGGCGATCTGGATCGTGCCGGCGTGGCCGAAGGTCTTTCCGACCTCCACCAGGGTGCGCGCCGGGACGAGGGCAGTGGCCTCGACCTCTTCGCCGTCCCACGGCACGTCGCGGATCGAGACCCGGTAGCGGTCGGTCGCGACGAGGCTGAGGTTGTGACCGGAGACGGCGAGCTGCACACCCGTCAGCACCGGGGTGACGTCGTCGCGCGACGCAGCGAAGCCGACCTGCGCGATCGCGGTGCCGAAGTCGTCGGCGGGAACCACGCCGGAGGACCCGGAGACCTCGGGGATCGACGGATATTCCTCGACGGGCATGGCGGCGAGGGTGAATCGGGCGGAGCCGCACGTGACGGTGATCCCGCCGTCGTCCTCGACGGCGATCTCGATCGGAGCGTTCGGCAGGCGGCTGGCGATGTCGGAGAGCAGACGGCCGTGGACCAGGATCGTGCCCGGTGTCTCGACGGTGGCCTCGATGGTCGTGCGAGCGGATGCCTCGTAGTCGAACGCGGAGAGCGTGAGGCCCGAACCGTCTGCTTCGATCAGCACTCCGGCGAGGATCGGCTGCGGGTTCCGCTGCGGGAGGAGCTTGACGACGAACGACACTGCCTCGCTGAAGACATCGCGGTTGACCTGAAACCTCACGGGTGCTCCCTTGTCGTCGTTCTGTGACATGTCGTCGTCAGTCCTGCCGGTGCAGGGCTTCCCATGCTAGCCCCACAGTCCCGCGTATCCCTACGCTCGGAGGTTTTGTGATCCGCTCAGCGTTCTCCCCATCGTCTGGTGATCGGATCGCCGCTTCTAAGTGTTAACTCCTTAACGGTGTTAACCGCTGTGGATTCTGTGGATAACTCGGTGGAAAGCAGACGCGAGTAAGGAACTACACGGCTGTGACTTGTGGAAACCCTGAGGAATCCGCGGGTTCGGAGCATCCGACCCCTCTCCGACGTTCACGTAGTTATCCACAGGTTTGACGCCTGAGCCCACATTCGTCCCGATGGTTCGCTCGATCATCCACAAGTTATCCACATGTGCATAGAGGCATTTATCGGATGCTGCACAGGCGTGTCGAGACGACGAAGAGGGGGATACGGCACCGGAATCGGTGTCGCATCCCCCTCTACGGGCCTGCGTGCGGTCAGCGTCGGCCGAGCTGGGTCGTGATCTCGGTGACCTGGTTGTAGATCGAACGACGCTCCTTCATGAGCTCGCTGATCTTCTTGTACGCGTACATCACCGTCGTGTGATCCCGATTGCCGAAGAGCTGTCCGATCTTCGGCAGGGAGAGGCTGGTCCGCTCGCGGCAGAGGTACATCGCGATCTGGCGGGCGGTGGCGATCTGCTGCGAACGGCTCGAGCCGTAGAGATCGTCGACCGTCAGCTTGAAGTACTGAGCGGTCGCCGTGATGATGTCTGTCGGCGAGATGATGTTGTCCTCGGCCGTGTCGATGATGTCGCGCAGCACGGTCTGCGCGAGGGAGATGTCGAGCGACGACCGGTTGAGGCTCGCGAATGCGGAGACGCGGATGAGAGCGCCCTCGAGCTCGCGGATGTTCGAGGAGACGACGGTCGCGATGTATTCGAGGACCTCGTCGGGGATGTGGAGCGCCTCGCTCTGCGCCTTCTTCCGGAGGATCGCGATGCGGGTCTCGAGGTCGGGCGCCTGGACGTCGGTGATCAGACCCCACTCGAAGCGGCTACGCATCCTGTCCTCGAAGCCGGTCAGGTGCTTCGGGGCGACATCGCTGGTGATGACGACCTGCTTGTTGTGGTCGTGGAGGGTGTTGAAGGTGTGGAAGAACGCCTCCTGCGTCTCGGCACGACCCTGCAGGAACTGGATGTCGTCGATGAGGAGGATGTCGACGTCGCGGTAGCGCGCCTGGAATGCCGCACCGCGGTTGTTCGCGATCGAGTTGATGAAGTCGTTGGTGAACTCCTCGCTCGAGACGTAGCGCACCTTGACGCCGGCGTAGAGCGATTGGGCGTAGTCGCCGATCGCGTGCAGAAGGTGCGTCTTGCCGAGACCGGAGTCGCCGTAGATGAAGAGCGGGTTGTACGCCTTCGCCGGCGCCTCGGCGACCGCGACCGCTGCCGCATGGGCGAAGCGGTTGGACTGGCCGATGACGAAGTTGTCGAAGGTGTACTTCGGGTTCAGTCGCGATTCGTGCCGCAGCTGCGTGGGCTGCTCCATCGGGGACTCGACGCGCACGGGCTCGTGGCGACCGAAGTCCGCGACGGCGATCGGCGCGGTGGGCTGCTCGGCGAGCTCGTGGTTCACGACGACGCGATAAGAGGTGACCTCTTCACCGATGTGGGAGAGGGCCTCCATGATCGGCAGCCGCAGACGCTTGTTGATCTGTGCGGCGGTGAGATCGTTCGGGACCTCGAGATAAAGCGTCGCAGCCATCACACCTGCCGGAACCGCCAGGCTCAGGAAGCCCTGAAGCTGCGGGGTGACCCGGTCGTCGTCGACGAGGAGCTCCTGCACCGTGGTCCAGATCGGAACGTCGGGCTGGGCTGGTGAGGACATGACGCTCCGGACGGGGGATCGATGAGGGCTCCGACGTGCCGTGCCCCTGTGGATAACTTCGGTTGCCACGGTAGTCATCGCGGCTGGGAACGGCAACCTGCCCCGGGAATTCCGCGCGCGTGTCCTGCACTCCGGGCGCGCCCCGGTTGTGGATAATGGCTGTGCGGTTCGTGCAGGGTGTCGGCCTCCCCAGCGCGCAGATTTGCTCTGCGCGCCGGCAGGACGTACCCTTACTTGGTTGACTTATGCCATTTTTTTGGCAGTTCCCCATGTCTCCGGTCGCAGTGAACCCGGTGGCAGTATTCCCGGAGTGATTCCATGACTAAGCGCACTTTCCAGCCCAACAACCGTCGTCGCGCCAAGAAGCACGGCTTCCGCGCTCGCATGCGCACGCGCGCCGGCCGCGGCATCCTCGCTGCCCGCCGCGCGAAGGGCCGCACCGAGCTCTCCGCGTAGTCTGCTGTGCTCGCCCGCCCGTATCGGCTGACCCGCGGGAGCGACTATCGACTGGTCGTTCGTCGCGGATCGCGTTGTGGCGGGTCGAGCGTCATCACGTCGATGATGTCGACGGGTGAGAGCAGGGCTGCACGGTTCGGATTCATCATCAGCAAGCAGGTGGGCACCGCTGTGGTGCGCAATACCGTGCGTCGGCGTCTGAAAGCCGTCTGTGCGGATGCGCTCCCGCGCGTACCCGAGGGCACGGATGTCGTCATCCGTGCCCTTCCTGCATCCGCGACGGCGTCGTTCGCCGAACTCAGCGCGGATGTGAACCGCTGTCTCGGTCGGCTCGCGCCGGCATCGACGGCGGGTGCGTCATGACGGCGCTGCCGGCATCGTCGATCGGCTCGGCTCGGATGCAGTCACAGGACCTGCTGCGCAGCATCCCGCTGATTCCTCGCAATCTGGTGCTCGGGTTCCTCACCGCGTACCGCAAGACGATCTCCCCTCTGTATGGAGATGTCTGTGCCTACTACCCCTCCTGCTCCGCTTACGCTGTAGGTGCGGTGCAGCAGCACGGCGCCGTGCGGGGGACGTTGTCCTCTGCGTGGCGCATCCTCCGCTGCAATCCCTGGACTCGCGGCGGCGTCGATGACGTCCGTCCGCATGAACACTTCCGCTACGACCTGACTGCTCACGGTTTCGTCGTCCCTGCCCGAAAGGACTGAACGGTGGGTCTTGACCTTCTGCTCGCCAGCACCACCCCCAGCGATGCGCCCGCGGCGGGTGGCTTCGACCTGATCGGCACGATCCTGTGGCCGCTCAAGTGGGTCGTCGAGATGATCCTCGTCGCCTGGCACTGGCTTCTCACCGCGGTCGGTCTGCCCGCGGCATCCGGTCTGACCTGGGTGCTCTCGATCGTCGGGCTCGTCATCGTCGTCCGCGCTGCTCTGATCCCGCTCTTCGTGAAGCAGATCAAGAGCCAGCGAAAGATGATGGAAATTGCCCCTGAACTGCGGAAAGTCCAGGAGAAGTACCGCGGTAAGAAGGATCAGCTCTCTCGCGAGGCGATGAGCCGCGAGACCATGGGCCTGTATAAGAAGCACGGCACGACGCCGATGTCGAGCTGTCTTCCGCTGCTGGTGCAGATGCCGATCTTCTTCTCCCTGTTCAGCGTGCTGAGCGACGTCAAGAAGCATGCCGAGAACGAGCTCGGTGGTGTGGGGTTGCTCACCCCACAGCTCACCAAGGAGTTCTACGACGCCAAGCTGTTCGACGTCGCCTCGCTGCACGGAACGCTCGGCGATGCCGTCGACGCGGGCAACACCACGGCGATCATCATTCTGGTCACGCTCGTCGTCCTGATGATCGGCTCGCAGTTCTTCACCCAGTTGCAGATCATCTCGAAGAACCTGTCGCCCGAGGCCAAGACCGGCCAGGCGTACCAGATGCAGAAGATCATGCTCTACGTGCTGCCGCTCGGCTTCATCTTCTCGGGTATCTTCTTCCCGCTCGGTGTGGTCGTCTACTGGTTCATCTCGAACATCTGGACCATGGGCCAGCAGTTCCTCGTGATTCGCGAGATGCCGACTCCTGGCTCCGAAGCGGCGAAGGCTCGTGAAGAGCGTCTGGCGAAGAAGGGCAAGGCGATCGACTCGTCCGGCAAGGTGGTCCCGATGGCTGCCTACGAGGCGGAGCAGAAGCGTCTGCTCGACGAGGTGGAGAAGGCCAAGGCCGAGGCACCCAAGCGTCAGCAGCCGGTCGGCAAGAAGCGTGCGAAGAAGAAGGGGAGCGGTTCATGAGCGAGGTCGTGACCGAGACCACCGAACCGACGGTGGCACAGTTGGAGAACGAGGGCGACGTCGCCGCGGACTACCTCGAGGAGCTGCTCGACATCGCCGACATCGATGGCGATCTGAACCTGGATGTCCGCCAGGGCCGTGCGTATGTCTCGGTCGAAGCGGAGGGCGATGGACTCGCGCTGCTCTCGGCGCCGGACACTGTGCAGGCACTTCAGGAGCTCACGCGTCTCGCGGTGCAGAACCGCACGGGCTCGTTCTCGCGTCTGATCCTCGACATCGGCGGATCACGCGACACGCGTCGCCGTCAGCTCGAGACGCTGGTGGACGCGGCAGCCGCGAAGCTCGACGAGGGATCCTCGCAGGCGTCGCTGCCTTCGATGTCGAGCTACGAGCGCAAGCTGGTGCATGACATCGCTGCGGACCGTGGCCTCGTCTCCGAGTCCTACGGCGAGGGCGCCGACCGGCACACGGTGCTTCGTCGCCGTTGATGTTTCACGTGAAACATCGAGTGGCGAGGAACCTGGTCGCGTGACGACGAACACGGATGGTGGCGAGCTCGAAGCCGAACCCGAGATCGCCGCTGAGCTCTTCGGTGATCGTATCGACGTAGCTCGATCCTTCACGGAGGCTCTGGCCCGCGAGGGGGAGGAGCGCGGCCTCATCGGTCCGCTCGAGCTCCCGCGCCTGTGGAGCCGGCACATTCTCAACAGCGTGATCGCTGCGCCACTCTTCTACGGGTCCGTCGCTGACATCGGTTCCGGTGCCGGCCTGCCGGGTCTGGTGCTGGCGATCGCGCGGCCCGACGTGCAGTGGACGCTCATCGAGCCCATGGAGCGACGGGTCACCTGGCTCAACGAACAGGTCTCCGCTCTCGGACTGGACAACGTCGATGTCGTGCGTGCCCGGGCGGAGGACGTGCGCCCCGCCGAGGGCTTCGACGTCGTGACGGCGCGAGCAGTCAGTGCACTCCGCACCCTCATTCCCTTGACGGCACCCCTGGTGCGGGATGGGGGAGAGCTCACGCTCCTCAAGGGTATGAACGTCGGCAATGAGATCGACGCTGCTCAGAAGCAGATCAAGAGGTTCCGACTTTCCGACGTACGCGTCGAGGTGCTGGGCGAGGGCGTGCTGCTCGAGACGACGCGAGTCCTGCGGGCTGTCGTTCGCTGAGTCGGGGGCCGATGTTTCACGTGAAACATCGCCGTTGTGGAGTCCACACCGTGGGTTTCGTGTGGCGGTGGGGGGAGCCTGGATTCACTGGCTTATGAGCCGAGTTCGTATGAGTTGTCTTATCTGACTCGGAGATGCCA
Source organism: Microbacterium sp. A8/3-1 (assembly GCF_040267695.1). NCBI lineage: Bacteria > Bacillati > Actinomycetota > Actinomycetes > Micrococcales > Microbacteriaceae > Microbacterium > Microbacterium sp. A8/3-1. Next base: position 2,997,625 of record NZ_CP158357.1, read on the forward strand.
GTGCCTTGGGTTCCTGCTGTTTGATAGGAGCATGCGTGTGGAACGAGTGGTGCCGATCCTGACCGTGACGGATGTCGCAAGTGCCGTGGAGACGCATCGGCGCGTGCTGGGGATGTCGGTGGTCATGGACCACGGATGGATCGTGACGCTCGCGGATGATGCCGGTCGACAGCTGAGCGTCATGACTCGTGACGCGTCCGCTGCGGTGAACCCGGATGTCTCGGTCTTCGTGGATGACGTGGGGGAGGCATTGCGCCAGGCCATCGCCGCCGGTGCGGAGATCGTGCATCCGCTGACGGAAGAACCCTGGGGAGTCACCCGCTTCTTCTACCGGGACGCCGGTGGGAGCGTCATCAACATCGGCATGCACACGGAGCCCCCTGCTCCGCAGTAGGGTGCCCGCGCGGTTTCGCCGCGCCTGCATCCTGTGTGACTGACGGAGGCGAACACGAGTAGACCGGCCGCCAGTGATCGATGTTTCACGTGAAACATCGCATCACGACCAGGTCGGGGGTCCCCCGGACCAAGCCGCGCCCGCCATCGACTCGAGGATCGGCGGTACAGAGGACTCTCGACGTACCGGAAAAACGTCCCTCCCTGAACGCTGGGTGCGCTCGTGCATCGATGTGGCCGTGATGCGCGCCCGTACGGGAACCCTGTGACTGTGGAGGGTACGTCTGGCAATCACTCCATATCCAACGTTTCACGTGAAACATCTTCAGTACTCACCTTCCCTGACGCGCAGGAGTGGGGGTACGGATGTCTGCAGTCCTGCGAGAGGGAGTGATCCGCGTGATCGCGGGACCGAGCGCTCGATGGGTGTGTGAAGGCGGAGGGGCTTCCGAACCCGGGGACCCTGATGGGGGACCGGCGAGCATTCCGCGACCTCCCGCTCGAAGATGGGCAAGATCTGCACGGGGGTACCTCGACTACGTGACTCGTTGACGTGAGGCGACCGAGGAGTCCCGCGCGAGGACCGGGCGACGATGAGCCGCGAGCACTCCGTTTCACGTGAAACATGTCCCGGAGTCGCTCCGGCGCGCGCTCGCGTGATTCCTCGGGTGGGGGTGGCCTACCTCTCCAAGCACCAGGACTCGCTTCACGGGAGGATGATCAGCGACCTTAGGCGGCGCTCTTTGAGTGCAGCCGTCGTAGGACCGTGCTGGCACGCACCCGCTGGGACGGGTGAGTGCTGTGCGAGCACGCTCATGGTCGTGCCAAGCACACCTCCGTCCTGGGCGGCGAGCCGCAGCTAGAGGAGCGCGTGACAGTGCAGGTGGGGGAGGGCCCGGCTGACAGCACGACGCCGAGGCTTCGCGAACACCCCCGTTTCACGTGAAACATGTGTCGGCTTCCGCCTGCTGCGCCTCGAATCGAGGCGTGAATGTGTTGATTGCCGACCCGGACATCCGCGGTTCCCCGCGTGGGACAGAGGTCGGCGCCACGAATGTCGGGGGACCCACCCTTGTACCCCGAGGGCACCGTGGGAAAGCGCTCAGGGCGTCACCCGACGAGCCCCGGAGTCCCGCGGTAAGTCCAACGTCGTCTCCTGCGATTAGAGTGGTACGCGGCCCCGAAAGGAGTGGATGTTTCACGTGAAACAATCCGAGAAGGCATCATCGAACGAATCGTTCGGGATGGACACGCCGCTCGCGCGGGAACTCGCCGACCTCTCCGCTCGGCGCCGTGCGCTTGAAGCCGCGAAGGTCGAGTTCACCGGGGAGACCCGCGTGCTGACAGTGTCGAACCAGAAGGGCGGAGTGGGCAAGACGACCACGGCCGTCAACGTCGCATCCGCCCTCGCCGGCCTGGGTGCCAAGGTGCTGGTCATCGACCTCGATCCGCAGGGCAATGCGTCCACGGCTCTCGGAGTCCCGCACAGCGCGGAGGTTCCCAGCGTCTATGACGTGCTCATCGAGGAGTTCCCGCTCGCGGACATCGTGCAGCAGAGCCCGGAGGATCCCAACCTCTTCTGTGCTCCGAGCACGATCCACCTCGCCGGCGCGGAGATCGAGCTCGTCGCCCAGGTCGCGAGGGAGCATCGTCTGCGTCGTGCCCTCGAGGACTACCTCGTCGACAGCCCGATGGACTTCGTCATCATCGACTGCCCGCCGTCGCTAGGGCTGCTGACGATCAACGCCTTCACGGCGGCATCCGAGGTCTTCATCCCGATCCAGTGCGAGTACTACGCGCTGGAGGGTCTGAGTCAGCTGCTCGGCAGCATCCAGATGATCCAGAAGCACCTGAATCCCTCGCTGCACCTCTCGACCATCCTGCTGACGATGTTCGACGGGCGAACCCGCCTGGCCCAGCAGGTGGCGGATGAGGTGCGCACCCACTTCCCGACGCAGGTGCTGGAGACCGTCATTCCGCGCTCGGTGCGCGTGTCGGAGGCGCCGAGCTTCGGTCAGACGGTGATCGCCTACGATGGGCAGTCCGCCGGAGCGATCGCGTATCGCGAGGCCGCTGTCGAGATCGCGTCGCGCACAGCGACGCAGAGCAAGGAGAAATGATGGCGAAGCGCACTGGACTGGGCCGGGGCATCGGCGCCCTGATTCCGACGGCCGATCAGGCGGAGCGTCCTGTCGACGTGTTCTTCCCGGGCGCGAACCTCCGTCCGAGCGATGACCAGGTCAGCACGGTCGCGCGGGAGCAGGAGGAGCTCGCAACCGTTCCCGGCATCCATCTCGTCCAGGTCGATCCGAACAAGATCGTGCCGAACCCTCGGCAGCCGCGCACGCACTTCAACCCCGAGGACCTCGCGGAGCTGGTGCACAGCGTTCGCGAGTTCGGTGTGCTGCAGCCCGTCGTCGTGCGGAAGAACTCCGAGGGCGAGTACGAGCTCATCATGGGGGAGCGGCGCACCCGCGCGGCTCGTGAGGCGGGCCTCGACACGATCCCTGTGATCGTCCGCGAGACCGCGGACGAGGACCTTCTCCGCGACGCGCTCCTCGAGAACCTGCACCGCTCCGAGCTCAACCCTCTGGAAGAGGCATCCGCCTACCAGCAGCTCCTCGAGGACTTCGGCATCACGCAGGAGGAGCTCGCGACGCGCATCGGGCGGTCGCGGCCGCAGATCAGCAACACGATCCGCCTCCTCAAGCTCCCGGTCCCGGTGCAGCAGCGGGTCGCCGCCGGCGTGCTCACCGCCGGTCACGCCCGCGCGATCCTCAGTCTGGAGACCCCCGAGGCGATGCAGCGGCTGGCGGACAAGGTCGTGAACGAGGATCTCTCCGTGCGTGCCACGGAAGAGGTCGCGAAGTCGCAGCCGGCCGACGCGGGGAAGACCCCGAAGCCGACTCCCGGGGCGCGACGCGCCTACCTCGACGAGGTCGCCGGCAAGCTCGGGGACCGCCTGAACACGCGCGTGAAGATCGCACTGGGCGCGCGTAAAGGCCAGGTCACGATCGATTTCGCATCGATCCAGGATCTGAACCGGATTCTCGAGGAGCTCGGCGAAAAGGGATACGGCCGCAGCTGACCCACCCCCAGCGGCAGATGCAGGCCTAGACTCGCGTCAGATGATGTCGAGGAGGGGCACAATGTCGCGCACACAACCCGGATCAGCCGTTCGAGGCCGCGTCATCGCGGTCAGCATCGCCGCCGCTCTCGGCGGCTTCCTGTTCGGTTTCGACACCGCCGTGATCAACGGCGCGGTCGACGCTCTGGCCGGCAGTCAGTCGGGCTTCGACCTCAACGTCGGGCTCAAGGGCTTCGCCGTGTCGTCGGCGCTGATCGGCTGCGCTGTCGGAGCCTGGTTCGCCGGCCCCCTCGCCAACCGTTTCGGGCGCATCCCGGTGATGGTCGTGGCTGCGGTCCTCTTCCTGCTCTCATCCCTCGGCTCCGGCTTCGCGTTCGGAGTCATCGATCTCATCTTCTGGCGCGTCATCGGCGGCCTCGGCGTCGGCGCGGCATCCGTCATCGCTCCGGCCTACATCGCCGAGGTCTCCCCGGCGCACATCCGCGGACGCCTGGGATCGCTCCAGCAGCTGGCCATCGTCACCGGTATCTTCATCGCGCTGCTCTCCGACGCCATGCTCGCCAACGTCGCCGGGGGAGCGGCAGAGCCGCTCTGGGGACTGGATGCCTGGCGCTGGATGTTCATCGCCGGCGCCGTCCCCTCGATCGTCTACGGCGTCATGTCGATGAGGCTCCCCGAGTCTCCGCGCTACCTCGTCGCGAAGGGCGAGATCGAGAAGGCGTCCGAGGTGCTGACGACGGTCACGGGAGCCGTTGACGTCAAGGCGAAGATCGCCGAGATCACCGGCACCCTCAACACCGAGCGCTCCGAGTCGTTGAGGGATCTGCGCGGCAACCGTCTCGGGCTGAAGCCGATCGTGTGGGTCGGCATCCTGCTGTCGGTGTTCCAGCAGTTCGTGGGCATCAACGTGATCTTCTACTACTCCACGACCCTGTGGCAGTCGGTCGGGTTCGGGGAGTCGGAAGCCCTGTTGATCACGGTCATCACCTCGGTGACGAACATCGTGGTCACGATCATCGCGATCCTGCTCGTCGACCGCGTCGGTCGGCGCATCATGCTCCTGGTGGGCTCGGTCGGCATGACCCTGACGCTCGGGCTGATGGCACTCGCGTTCTCGTTCGGCACGTTGGATGCCCTGGGGGCGGTCACGCTGCCTGATCCGTGGTCGACGGTCGCACTGATCTGCGCGAACGGCTTCGTGGTGTTCTTCGGCGCCACCTGGGGTCCGCTGGTGTGGGTGCTGCTGGGGGAGATGTTCCCGAACTCGATCCGTGCCGGGGCCCTCGCCGTCGCCGCGGCGGCCCAGTGGGTTGCGAACTTCTTCATCTCGACGACGTTCCCGGCGTTCTCGGCGATCGGTCTCCCGTTCGCCTACGGGTTCTACGCGTTCTTCGCCGTGCTGTCGTTCTTCTTCGTGTACTTCAAGGTCGCGGAGACCAAGGGCAAAGAGCTCGAGGACATGCGCGAAGACACGAAGGTCGAGCGCCGGCGACGCCCGAGTCGGACGTAGGCTGGAAGCATGTCCGAGTCCGTCCAGCGCCGCGCCAGCCTCGAAGTGCTGCGTGCGGAGGCGGCGGACGAGCTCGCGGTCCTCATCCAGGAACGGCTCCTCGGCGGCGAGGACCCGTGGGACTTCATGGAGGAGCTCCCGAGCGTCGACGAGCTCGTCGTCTACCTTCTGCGGGCCGACAACATCACCGCGAACGACGGGGTGCGGCCGAACGCGGCCCGGCACTACCGGGTGCTGCGACAGATCGCCCTGGAGTACCCGGAACTGACCCCGGCGGTCTGGGGGCTTCTCGACGAGAAGCAGCGTCACCGCCGTTGGGACCCGACGGTCGCCGACGCCCCTTCCTGACATGCCACGGATGCTGGTCTCGTACAACCCGCGCTGGCCGGAGCAGTTCAAGGAGATCGCGGCGGAGATCCGCACACACGGAAATCCGGAGTGGCTGGTCGAGCACATCGGTTCGACGGCCGTTCCCGGGATGCGGGCGAAGCCGATCATCGACCTCGCCGTGCGAATCGGCGACGTCGAGGACTTCGAACGGCACCACCAGGCTCTCGAGGCGATCGGCTGGCGCCTCGGCAGCAGCGTGCAGAGCCATCCGGTGATGCTGTTCGAGGTGGACGGCATCCGCACTCGCATCGCGCACTTCTTCACCGCGAGCGATTGGGACACCGTGAACCAGCGCATCCTGCGCGATTGGCTGCGGACTCACCCGGCGGATGCCGACCGCTACACCCACGCCAAGTGCGACGCCGTGGCCGCTGCCGCCCGCGGCACGTCGACCTACAACGCCGCCAAGACCCCCGTCATCCAGGACCTCGTCGACCGTGCCCGTGCCGCCCGTGGCCTCCCGTCCGTCCCCGTCTCCGACAAGAACTGACCCGTCCCCGGCATCCGCTCTGCAACGAATTCGGACAACCCCACGTATTTCGGATGCATCGTCCCAAAGCATCCGAGATTCGTGAAACCCCCCGAAATCGTGCCCCCGTAATCACACCCTCTGTGGCCCGCGCCCGTATCACTGCGCCCGTCCGCGCAGCGCAGGGCGCAGGGATGTTCCCCGAACGAGCATCGGGAGGGGCCCGCGCAGCGGGAGGGTCCCCGTTCTGCGAGAGAGGGGAACATCCCGGAGCCCGGGACCACAGGAACCACGTTTCGTCTCGCTTCGCTCGCTCAACGACCGGGCACAGAAAAGGCCGCCACCTCCGAAGAGGTGACGGCCCTGCTGGGTCTCAGAGGATCAGCCGATGAATGCGGCGAGGTCCTTCTCGAGGGCGAACTTGGGCTTGGCGCCGATGATGGTCGTCTTGACCTCACCGCCGTCGAACACCTTCATCGCCGGGATCGACGTGATCTGGTACTTCATCGCGAGCTCAGGGTTCTCGTCGACGTTGAGCTTGAGGATGGTGATCTTGTCGGGGTTCTCGGACTGGATCTCGTCCAGAACCGGGGCGACCATGCGACAGGGACCGCACCACTCGGCCCAGAAGTCCACCAGCACGGGACCGTCGGCCTGCAGAACGTCCTGTTCCCAGGTCGCCTGGCTCGTAGCCTTTGCACTCATCAGAGTTCTCCTTGATTCGAGGTTCGCCTGCTACAACAGCAGACGAGGTGAAAGTGTTCCCGCGTGCCTAGGCGGTGAGGATCTCGGCGGCCTCCGCGGCCGGGAACTCGACGGAGGCGTCGTCAAAATCCGCGAGGAAGTGCTCCGCGTCGAGGGCGGCGATCGTGCCCGTGCCGGCAGCCGTGATGGCCTGGCGGTAGGTCGGGTCGATGACGTCGCCGGCGGCGAAGACACCGGGGACCGAGGTGACCGAGGACCGGCCGTCGACCCAGATCGTGCCCTCGGCGGTCAGCTTCAGCTTGTCGTGCACGAGGTGCGTGCGCGGGTCGTTGCCGATCGCGATGAACAGACCGTCGAGCGGCAGGTCGCTCAGCGTGCCGTCGACGGTGTTGCGCAGCTGCACGCCGGTGACGGAGTCGCCACCGAGGACCTCGGTGACCTCGCTGTTCCACACGAACTCGATCTTCTCGTTCGCGAAGGCGCGCTCCTGCATGATCTTCGAGGCACGCAGGGTGTCCTTGCGGTGGATCACGTAGACCTTGTCGGCGAAGCGCGTGAGGAACGTCGCCTCTTCCATCGCCGAGTCGCCGCCGCCGACGACCGCGATGGTCTTCTGGCGGAAGAAGAACCCGTCGCACGTGGCGCACCAGGAGACGCCGTATCCGGAGAGGCGCTCCTCGCCCGCGATGTCGAGCTTGCGGTAGGCGGAGCCGGTGGCGTAGATCAGCGTCTGCGTCTCGTGCACCGCCCCGCTGCCGAGGGTGACCGTCTTGACCGGCCCGTCGAGCTGCAGCTCGGTGACGTCGTCGTAGAGCACCTCGGTGCCGAACTTCTCGGCCTGCTCCTGGAACTTGGCCATGAGCTCGGGTCCCTGGATGCCCTCGGGGAAGCCCGGGTAGTTCTCGACCTCGGTGGTGTTCATCAGCTCGCCGCCGACCTCGACGGAGCTCGCGATGAGCAGCGGCTTGAGGTTCGCGCGTGCAGCGTAGATGGCGGCCGTGAATCCGGCGGGGCCGGAACCGATGATGATGACCTGACGCATGTGCTCTCCGTCTGAGAAATTGCGGTGGCGCCGAAAGACGTCCCGAGTGGTTCAACCCATGGTAACCGCGCGGCATTCCCCGCGCGGGGCGCCCGGCGGGACTCAGCGACCTGGCAGGAAACGGCGCACGAGCGAACCGGCGACCTTGAGCTCCGGCGCGCGTAGCAGGGCGAGGATCCCGAGGTAGACGACGACCACGACGAGGCCGATCACGGCGGTGCCGAGGGCGCCGGGGATCTTGTCCGAGACGGTCCAGCCGGCACTCGCGCCGAACAGGACGAAGACACCCCAGCCGGCGAGTCCCGCGGGGATCGCGGCCACGGCGAAGCGGCCGAGTGTGACGAGCCAGGAGCGCACTCCGAGGCTGCCGATCTTGCGGTGCAGCAACCACGTGGCGACGATCGTCTGCACGGTGCTGGAGATCGACTGGCCGAGGGCGACGGCCGCGGCGAGACCCGTGATCGGGATCAGATCGGCCTGGAGCAGCCCCCAGGCGATCAGCGCCGTGCCGACGATGAGGCAGCACTGGAAGATCGTGAACCAGAATGGCGTGCGGGTGTCGTCGTAGGCGTAGAAGGTCCGCTGGACGATGAAGAGGATCGTCAGGGGGATCAGGCTCACGAGGTAGCAGATCAGCACCAGCGCGGCCGCTTCGGCGTCGGCGGGCGAGCTCGTGAAGACCCGGGATGCGGGGATCGCGGCGGCGGCGACGGCCGCGACGGCCGCGACGATGAAGAACAGCAGGGTGCGGATGCTGCGCGAGATGTCTTCTCGCACCTCGACGTGTCGACCGGCCGCGGCATGCTCGCTGATCTGGGTGAAGTACGGCGTCCCGATCGACAGCACGATCACCGAGTACGGGAGCATGAAGATGAGCCAGGCGTTGGCGGTGACCGTCGCGGAGGCGCCCGTTCCCGAGGCCGCACTCACGATGTTCCCCTGCAGCACTCCCGCTGCGAGGCTCGCGAAGGCCATCAGGAACGTCCAGCCGGCGAGCTTCCCGACCGTCCCGAGGCCGACGCCTCGCCAGCGGAAGTCGGGCTTGAGCGCGAGACCGGTGCGCCGCCAGAACACCAGCAGCACGACCGCCTGCAGCGCGATGCCCAGGGTCGCCGTGGCGCCGAGGGTGGTGATCATCGTCGGCGTCCACTCCGCGGCCTTGGTCGGCACGGGAGCGAAGAGCGCTCCGAGGAGCAGGAAGCCGACGATCGAGACGATGTTGTTCACGACCGGCGCCCAGGTGAAGGGTCCGAAGATCCGTCGGGCGTTGAGCGCCTCCCCGAGCAGCGCGTAGAGCCCGTAGAAGAGGATCTGCGGGAGGCACCAGTACGCGAGGGCGGTCGCGAGCGCCTGGGCGGCGGGGGGCGCTTGGCCGGCCACCAGCACGACCAGCCAGGGCGCGGCGATGGTCGCGATCAACGTGGTGACGACCAGCACGACGGTGCCGAGAGTGAAGAGCTTGGAGATGAAGGCGTTGCCGCCGTCGGCATCCGCCGTCGCCTTCACGATCTGCGGCACGATCACCGCCGTCAGCACGCCGACGGAGATCAGGGCGAAGACGCTGTTCGGGAGGGTGTTGGCGAACGTGAACGCGTCCGCGGCCTCCGAGCCGACGGCGCCCAGCACTCCGACCAGCACGATGCTCCGGAGGAGTCCGGTGAGGCGCGACACCAGGGTGCCGGCGCCGATGACGGCGCTCGCGCGCCCGAGGCTACTCTCCACGCCCGTCCTTCGGCTCTGCTGCTTCCAGTGCGGCGGCATCCGCTGCGGCCTCCTCGGCCGCCTCCCGGCGCTTGCGGCGCACGGTGCGGATCACGCCGAGGCCGATCAGCAGCACGGCGAGTCCGCCGAAGATGCCGAGGCCGATGCCTTCCCACTCCGCGCGCACCGCGACGCGGACGGTCTGGACGCCCTGGATCTGCACGCCCGTGGGGCTGATGAGGCCCAGCCGCAGGTCGACCTCACCGCTGCCGACTCGAGCCGACACGGGAACCTTGACGGTCGCGGTGTTGTTCGCCTGCACGACCGTCTCGATGAGCGGCTTCACCTCGAGGCGAGGGTCGCTCGGCGAGGCGGTCAGCTGCACCGTCACCGGCCAGGGCAGATCGTTGCGCACCCGGATCGGCAGGTCGGCGTTGGCGGAGAGCAGCTGGATGGTGCTCGACGGCGGGATGCTGACCGCGCCGAGCGTCGCGGTGGTCTGCGCCCGGTGCGCGGCGACGACCGCGACGAAATCCTCCGCCGGAGTTCCGACCGCGAGCGTGCGCAGGATCCTGATGCGCTCCGGGCCGAGCAGCACCTGCGGGTCGGTGAGGATCGTCGAGAAGGCGACGAGGGTCTGCTCGTCTGCGAGGAGGCTCCCGACGTCTGCCGCTCCCGGGGTGCCCGTCTCGACGGAGATCGTCGCGGCGGCCGGCGGGGTGTCGCGCAGCGCGCCGAGGTCGAAGCCGATCGAGTCGGCCGCAGAGATCACCTCGCGCAGTGCGTCCGGAGTGCGGGTCTCATCACGGTCCAGCCCGATGAGCAGCGGCGCTCCGGGGGCTCGACTCTCCGCCAGGAAGAGGCGTGCGGCCGCTTCGGCGAGCAGGCGCTGACGGGCGGCGGGGTCGGCTTCGGCCGCGGCATCCGAGAGCGCGGCGGAGGCGACGGCGTCGGTGACGAGGAGGTCCTGGCCCTCGGCGGTCGCGTGCGCCGTGCTCTGCCCGCTCACCGTGGAGGAGGAGACGATCGTGGTCGTCCCCTCGCCGAGGTACGTCTGGAAGGCGGCGAGATCTTGCGGCGTCACGTCTGCGCGCGGCCACAGGATGCGGGGCAGCGCGCCCTCGACGACCGTGAGCTGCTCGTCATCGGGGAGGACCGGGGCCTCGGTCGGCGCGGGCGTGGGGGCGGTGGTCCCGTCGGCGGCGGCGGTCGGGGGCGTGGTGACGCGCGCGACCGGGAAGTTCGCGGGATCCAGGAAGGGCGAGAGCGTCGTCGGCTGCAGCAGCTCGGGGAGTTGCGCCTGCGCCTGGACGGCGGCATCCGCATCGCCGAACTGCAGGGCGAAGCGTGGGTTCGGGAGGTCATCGAGGCGGGCGAGCCAGTCCGTCGCCTGTTCCGGCGCTGCGGTGCCGAGAGCGTGGATCGCGGCCGGGATCGACGGGTCGATCGCGAGCACGGCCGTGGTGCCGGCGACACCGTCGAGTTGCGCCGTCAGCGAGCCCTCGGGGGCGGTGAGAGCCGCGAGCTCGTCCGCTGTGAGGAGCGCCCCGCCGGCGGGCGTGGCAGTGATCGGCACGAGCACGCCGATCAGCGACGTCTGCGCCGCCGTCACGACCAGGATGCTGGTCGCCGAGGCGTCCCTGGCGACCGTGTCATCCGCCGCCGGTCCGCCGGTGGTCGCGCCGGTCAGCTCGGCTCGCAGCGGGTAGATGCCGGGAACGAGATCGCCGACGGCGCTCTCGGGAAGGAACACCGTGGCGGTCGCGGATTCGCCCGCATCGATCGATCCCGTGCTGTCGGTCCCGAGCGGCGTGAAGTCGCCGGATGCCTCTTCCTGGTCGAGCCAGTTCGTGACGGCCTCGTCGTCGGCCAGCGGGGTGCTTCCGATCTCGACCTGGACGCGACCGGCGCTCAGTTCCTCGTCGGTCCTGTTCCGCACGGTGAGGGTCGCCGAGGTCGAAGAACCGGGTGCGATCGTTCCGCGGAGTCCTGCGGAGACGTGGAGCTCGACGCTCTGCTCGCCATCGGCCGGCGGCGTCTCTGCGGCTGATGCGGCACTCGGAACCACGAATCCGCCGACCGCCAGTGCGATCGCGAAGACGACGGTCCTGCGCGCGAGCTGCTGCAGGCGCGCACGGAAGCCGGTTTCGGGGGTGTTGACGGACATGAAGGTCTTCCTCGAACGCCCCGGGACGGGGGCTGCTCGTGAGTACTGACCTTGTGATTCTAGGAGGCCCGAGGAAGGAGAACCCTGAAGACGCGTAGAGTGACGGCCGTGTCCGACACCCCCGCACCCGTTCCCGAGCCGCTCGGCAGTGCCGATCTCGCCGCCGATCTCGATGCCGCCGACCTTCGCTCTGAGCCGCTGCGACGCCTGTGGGGCGAGGAGGCCGACGACGCCCTCGCCCGGGGCATGCGCGAGCCGATCCTCCGCGCGATCGCCGGTGACAGCAGTGTCCTGGCCACCCTCGGGCGCCTGCTCGTGCTCGGGATGCCGCAGCCGAGGGCTGCGGTCGACGACGCCCTGCCCCGCTTGGGCGTCGAGGGGCTCATCGCCCTCGGGCTCGCGACGGCGGACGCCGAGACCGTGTCGCCGGCCGCCCTGCTGCGCCCGCAGTCGTTCGTCGACGCCGACGGTGTCGGGGAGTGGTGGATCGCCAGCGATCTCGACGAGGTCGCGCTCGACGGCGCTCTGCCCGCCGACCACGTTCTCGGCGTCGGCGGGGCGTCGCGCACCCTCGCCGAGACGATCGTGCCGATCGAAGTGGACCGTGCCCTCGATCTCGGCACCGGGTGCGGCATCCAGGCGCTGCTGGTCGCCCGCCGGGCGCGGACCGTCGTCGCGACGGACATCTCCGCACGGGCACTCGCCTTCGCCGAGCTCAACGCCCGGCTCAACGGCGTGACCAACATCGAGTTCCGCCTCGGGAGCATGTTCGATCCGGTCGAGGGGGAGGCGTTCGACCTGATCGTCTCGAACCCGCCGTTCGTCATCACCCCGCGCGTCGATGGGGTCCCCGCCTACGAGTACCGCGACGGGGGTCTCGTCGGCGATGCGCTGGTCGAGCAGTTCGTGCGGACCGCCCCGGCGTTCCTCACCGTCGGCGGCATCGCCCAGCTGCTCGGCAACTGGGAGTCGCGCGCGGGTGTCGCAGGACTCGCGCGTCTCGACGCCTGGGTGCCGGCCGACCTCGACCTCTGGGTGATCGAGCGCGAGCAGCTTTCTCCTCTCGGCTACGCCGAGCTGTGGATCCGCGACGGAGGCACGACGCCGCGCGACCGCGAGTTCACGCCGCTGCTCACGGCATGGCTCGATGACTTCGCCGCGCGCGAGGTCACCTCCATCGGCTTCGGCTACGTGCTGATCCGGCGTCCGTCGACGGGCGCGGGAACCGAGCAGGCGGATGCCGCACCGATCCGGCGCATGGAGAAGCTGTCGCAGCCGGTGTCGAACGTCGGCACGGCGCTCGCCATCGGGCTGGCCGCCCACGACGTGCTGGCCGAGGGCGTGCCGGCGACGCTCGTCACGGCATCCGATGTGACGGAGGCGCGGCACCTGCTGCCCGGCAACGACGATCCGAGCGTCATCGAGCTGCGACAAGGCAGCGGATTCGCCCGCACCGTGAACGTCGATCCTGCGCTCGCCGCGTTCGTCGGCGCGTGTGACGGGGAGCTGACCGTCGGGCAGATCGTCGCGGCGCTGGCCGACCTGTTCGAGGTGCCGCTGGCCGACCTCTGGTCCGAGCTCGAGCCCCGCATCCGCGCGCTCGTGTTCGACGGCCTGCTGGTGCCGGGGGAATAGGCGCAGCATCCATGCGTTGGAATAGATCATGAAGGCTTTCGGATTCCTCTCCTTCGGGCACTACGCAGATGTGCCCGGCTCGGCGACCCGCACGGCGGGCGACATGCTGAAGCAGACGATCGAGATCGCCGAGGGTGCGGACGAGATCGGCGTCAACGGCGCCTCGGTGCGCGTGCACCACTGGGCGCGGCAGGCGGCGTCGCCGATGCCGCTGCTGTCGGCCATGGCGGCACGCACGAAGCGCATCGAGGTCGGCACCGGCGTGATCGACATGCGCTACGAGAACCCCCTGCAGTTCGCCGAGGAGGCGGCCGCGCTCGACCTGATCGCCGACGGCCGGATCGCTCTCGGCGTGAGCCGTGGTTCACCCGAGACCGCGCTGCGCGGCTACGAGACCTTCGGCTACGTCGATCAGGAGGACCCGGAGCGCGGCAGCGTGCTGGCGCGCGAGAAGTTCGACATCTTCCTGCGCGCGATCGAGGGGGAGCGGATCGCCGCCGGTGACCCCCGCATGGTCGGAGAGGGACGCTACCTCGCGATCGAGCCGCAGTCCCCGACGCTTCGCGATCACATCTGGTGGGGCTCGGGTTCCCGAGGCACGGCCGAAGAGACCGGCCGCAAGGGCCTGAACATGATGAGCTCCACGCTCGTCACGGAGGCCACCGGTCAGCCGTTCCACGAGCTGCAGCGCGAACAGATCGAGCTCTTCCGCGCCGCCTACAAGGAGGCGGGCCACACGGGTCGGCCCCGCGTCTCGGTCAGCCGCAGCGTCTTCCCGCTGATCTCCGACATGGACCGGGCGTACTTCGGTCTGCGCAGCGAGGAGAACGGCGACCAGATCGGCATCATCGACGGGTTCCGCTCCACGTTCGGCAAGACCTACGCCGCGGAGCCCGATGTGCTCATCGAGCAACTGAAGCGCGACGAGGCCGTGATGAGCGCCGACACCCTGCTGCTGACCATCCCGAACCAGCTCGGACCGGCGTACAACCTGCACGTGCTCGAGTCGTTCGCGACCCATGTCGCTCCGGCGCTCGGGTGGAAGCCGAACACCGAAGGCCCCGTCCAGGGCGACCCGGTCTGATCGCGCAGAGGGCGGATGCCGCGGCATCCGCCCTTCACGTCATTCCGGTATATCGGTACGCTGGCCGCATGCGTGTGCGTCAGCGGGGGATTCTTGCCGGAGCGATCGTCATGGTCGCCGTGCTCGTGGGCGCCATCCCGGCGGCCGCAGCGACGACCAGTTCCTGGGCCACCTGGCAGCCGCTGTCCGGCGGTGCCGGGGCATACACGACCACGGTCCAGATCGCGCCGCAGCCCGCTCTCACCGCGACCATGACGAGCGACTCCCGCGGCGGCGGACCGGCCGTGATCTCCGGAGCATCCACCTGGCTGTCGGAGGGCACCCCTATCGGAGCCAAGTACGGGTCGAGCCGTGACCAGGCGTACCTGAACCTGCGGCCGAAGGCCGACAATGCGGCGAGCCCCTCGACCACGACGTATTCGTTCGCGGCCCCGACGCCGTCGTCGGGATGGGCCTTCGCACTCGGCGACATCGACGCGGATGCCGTGCGCATCCAGGCCATCGGTCCCGATGGGCAGGCGCTCGACGCGACGGAGCTCGGCTTCCAGGGCGGCTTCAACTACTGCGCGCCCGGAGTCGTCGGAAAGCCGTCATGCACGGGCGCGGCGGATGACATCCCGAGCTGGGATCCGGCCACCCTCACTCTGACCGGAAACGCGGCAGCTGCCGACACCAGCGGCTCGGCCGCCTGGTTCGAGCCGGCCGCTCCGATCACCTCGCTCACCTTCTTCTTCACCCGTCGATCCGGCTTCCCCGTCTACCAGACCTGGTTCGCCTCGCAGGCGCGGGACATCACCGGATCAGTCGTCGACATCGTCGACGGGCCCCTGACCGGCGTCGGCCTCACGCTGATCGACGGCACCGGTGCGGTGGTCGGCACGACGACGACCGCGGCTGACGGCACCTACGCGTTCCCGGGCTTCATCGCGACCGACGGCTACATCGTCCGCGTCGCGCCCCCGGCAGGGAAGATCTCGACCGGCCCCGCCACTCTCACCGCGGATCTCACGACCTCCGACGCGGTCGCGGACTTCACGGTTCGCGACATCGTTCCCGTCGCTGTCTCCGGGCAGGTGACGGATGCCGGTGGCGGTCCGATCGCGGGCGTCACCGTGACGATCGACGGGCAGACCACCACGACGGATGCCGACGGGCGCTACCTGTTCGATTCGATCCCGGTCGGCACGCACACGGCGGTCATCACCACGCCCGACGGGTACACCCTCGTCACGTCACCGCCGGCCTTCACGATCCCTCCCGGCAGTGAGGACCCGATCGAGAACGTCGACTTCCAGGTGGCGGAGAACCCGAGTCTCAGCGGCCTGGTCTCGTCCAACGGCACCGGCGTCGCCGGGGTGACGGTCACCGCGACCGGTCCGGGTGGCGCGGTCCTCACGACCGTGACCGACGGAAGCGGCGGATACGCCTTCCCGCGCCTTCCCGCGGGCGACTACGAGATCACTATCACGACGCCGGGCGGGTACGTGGCCGTGACGCCGGTCACGCGGAACGAGCAGATCGCGGGAGCCGACGTCGAGAACGTGGACTTCGAGCTCGCCTGCCTCGGCGCCGTCGACGGAACGGTGCGCACCGACGGCGGGGCACCCGTGCCCGGAGCGGTCATCCAGGTCACCGGTCCGGGCGTGCCCGCGCAGCTGATCACGGATGCCGACGGATCGTTCGGCCTCGGCGATCTCCCGCCAGGCACCTACACGTTCACCGTCGTGCCCCCCGCCGGAACCACGGTCGTCGGTTCGGCGACCAGGACCGTCGTGATCACTGCCGCCGGCGAGGCCGTGGTGGAGCAGGACTTCACCCTCGCCGCCATCGTGGTCACACCTCCGTCGCCTGACCCTGATCCGCCCGTCGGCGGCGGAGGCAACGGCGGCGGAAAGCCGCTTCCGGCCACGGGGCTCGGCCCGGAGACGTTCGCCTGGGCCGCGGGCGGTGCCGCCGTGCTCCTCATCGGAGCCGTGCTGTTCATCGTCTCGCGCCGCCGGGCGACCAAGGACTGAGCGGCCTCAGCTGCCCTTCGGAGGTCCGAAGAGCTCTTCGCCATGCTCGTGGAGCAGCCGGTAGGCGTCGGCGAACGTCTGCGGCTCGGGCTCGCCCGGCTTGCCGTAGCGCGCGATGAGCAGACCGAGCAGGCCGCGGGCCGGCGGCGTGAGAGGCCTGGTCTGATCGGCGTCGTTCGGCTGCGGCGGAGCCTCCTCGGGGTTGGGTGGCGTGTACGCCGGGGTGGTGACGGGCCAGTCGGCCGGATGCCGCGGCTTGTCGAGGTTCACGACGTTCGTCAGCGTGTTGGCCGACTGGTCGCGGTCGTTCAGCGGCTTCAGCCCGTGCAGGCGTGAGAGCGTCGCGGTCACCGAGCCGTGGTGCATCTCGTCGTGGATGATCGTGCCGCGCTTCGTGTATGCCGAGACGGCGATCGCCGGTACCCGGCATCCGAGGCGGTCGAACGTGAAACCCATCTCCCCGGCTTTCGTGTCGGCTGTCGGCTTCGTCGCAGCGGGCGGGGGTACGTGGTCGTAGCATCCGCCATGCTCGTCGAACGTGATGAGCAGCAGCGTGTTCACGGCGTTCGAGCCCTGCGGGGACGCGCTGGTGCGCACCGCTTCGTAGATGTCGTGGATGAGACGGTCGCCCGCACGGACATCGGACACCGCGCTGTCGAAGATCTCCTCGCCGTCGGCGCTGCTCTCGCGCACGGCGCCGAACGGCGGGTGGAAGTCGTTGTGGTCGTAGACCATCCGAGGCTCGATGAAGGCGTAGGCGGGGAGCTTCCCTTCCTTCGCCTCGGCGTAGAAGTCCTCCATCGTCCCGAAGTGCTCGGTACGCCAGTACTTCTCGAGCACGGCCGCATGCAGCATGCCCGTGAACGAGACGAGCTGCAGCTTGTCGAGGTAGATCTTCCAGCTCAGCTTCTTGTCTTCGAGCCGGTTGAAGACCGTCGGCGCGGCCGGGGCGTCGAGCCACTTCCGGTACCCGCCCTCGCCCTGGTTCGTGACGAAGCCGTGCGAGGTCGATGCGTGGAAGAACGACCGGTTGCAGAACGTCTGCGATGGCACGCCCGCGTACCAGTGGTCGAACACGGCGAACTCGGCGGCGAGCGTCGACAGCACGGGCAGCATCTCCGGGGAGAACGAGCCCATGATGTGCGCGGCCTCTTCTGGTTTCGGGTCGACCCCACGACGGAGGCGCCGGAAGTTGATGATGTAGTCCTCGAGGAACCCCGACATCGTCGCCTTCTCGCCCTTCGTCGGGGCATTGAACGGCGCCGTCATCTCGTCGACGAAGAGATCGGCGTTCGTCTTCGGATCGATCGTGCCGAAGATCTGGGTGTTGACGTGCGGATACTCCTCGCCCGGATCCGGGTCGGGAAGGCTCATGATCCGGTCGGTGTCGCCCTGGTGGACGTGCGCTGCGACGACGGTCCCATCGGGGGCGGTGTTGCTGTGGTCGCCGAAGGCCAGCCCCTCGAACGTCTCGCCTTCGGGCAGGTTCTCCTTCGAGTACAGGTAGCCGAGCAGGTTGTCGAACGAGCGGTTCTCGCCCATCACCACGACGAGGTGATCGAATCCCGGCTCGCTCCGAGGAGTCAGGGCGGCGAACGGATCCGGATCGGAGGCGAAGCCGTCGCGATGGCTCGCGGCGATCGTCGCTCCGATGGCGGCTCCGCCGGCTCCGCCCACCACTGCTCCGGCCAACGCGGCCCCGCCCAGCTTGAGGAACCCTCGGCGGGAGGGGTCGGGTCCGGGTCGCGCGGGGTCTTCGGTCACGAGGCTGATCCTACGGCGGGCCGAGTCGCCCCGACAGAGGCCGAAGGCGCCGCCGGAGCCGAAGCCCCGACGACGCCTTTCGCTGGATGCCGTGGACTACTCGGCGTGCTTCCGACGGCGTCGCAGCGCGAAGAGCCCGAGACCCAGCGCGAGGAGCACCACCGCGGCGACCACGTACGGGGTGCTGTCGGCACCGGTCGTGGCGAGGCCGCCCGCAGCGGGGCCACCGGCGCCCGGGGTCACCGCTCCGCCGCCCGACGTCGCCGCTGTGACGGTGAGCGAGGCGGTGACCTCGGTGCCGTCGGCGCGGATCACCGCGAGGGTGTGCACGCCGGCCGGGGTGGCCGCCGGGATCGTGACGCTGCGCGAGAACGCGCCGTCCGCGCCCACGGTGACCGTACCGAGGTCGACCGGGTCGGAGCGCAGCTCGAGCCGCAGCTCGGCATCCGCTGCGAATCCGGTACCCGAGACCGTGACCGTGCCACCGGCCTTGACGGATGCCGCCCCGAGCTCGACCTCTGCCGGAACCTCGGGCTCGGTGGTCGGGGGCGTGACCCCGGCCTCGGTGACCCACTTCTCACCGGCATCCGACTTCGTCACCGTGAAGGTGTCGTAGACGGCGCCGACGGGAAGGTCGGTCGTGGCGTTCGGCTGCTTCTCCGCGAGGTACGAGCGGTAGACGAGCTGATCGTGCGACACGTCGATCACCTGGTACGTGGTGACGCCCTGGCCGCGCAGCACCTGGGTGGCGCCGTTGTTGGTCCAGACGTTCTTCTCCGGGGTCTCGAGCTCGTAGTGCTTCGCGCCGGAGTTCGAGACGACGTAGACCGGTCCGGTCGTGAGGCCAGGGGTCTCGGTCGCGTCGGTGTTCACGTAGCCGCGCGCATAGGTGTGGTCGTGACCCATGAGCACGAGGTCGATGTCGTTGCGCTGGAAGACCGGTACCCAGTCGGCACGGAGCTTCGGCTCGTCGCGACCCTCGGATGCCGAGAAGACCGGCTGGTGGAACGTGACGACGTTCCACTTCGACGGGCTGTTCTGCAGGAGCAGGTCGAGCCAGGCGCCCTGGAAGCGGATCCACAGCTCCTCGCCCTGGTTGATCGGGCAGTCGTCTCCCGTGCAGGACGGCAGAGCCGGCGGCGTGAGGAACGTCGCGTCGCGGGTCGCGTTGAGGGTGATGAAGCGCACGTCCTGGTAGTCCGTGTAGTACGCGGTCTCGGCAGCGAACGCGCTCCAGTGGTCGAACAGCGAGCGGTACTGCGCCGCGACCTCGGTGTCGCCCTTGGCGAGGTCGGCCAGTTCGCCGATCGACTCCATCGACGGGTTGTTGTGCGGGTACTCGAACGCGGCCTTCCAGGCGGTGAGCAGCTTGTCGCCCGAGTACTCGTGGTTGCCCGGCGCCGCCATCACGTTGGTGTGCGTGGCCGAGTCCTCCATGCCCTTGAACCAGTTCAGCCACTCGTCCTCGTTGCTGGACTTGTTGATCAGGTCACCGGCGTGCACGGAGCCGATCGATCGGGGCGCGTTCGCCTCGGCCTGCTTGACGACGCTCGGCCAAGTCGTGTCGAGGCCGATCTGCGCGTCGCCGTAGTAGACGAACTGGAAGTCCGTCGCGTTCGGGTCGGCCGTCGTGAAGGTGAACCAGTCGCTCCAGCTGCCCGGGAGCCCGACGCGGTAGCGGTACTCGGTCGCGGGGCTGAGGTCGGTGACCGTGGCGGAGAAGTGGTGGTTCGGGTTGCCGTTCACCACGCCAGCGTCATAGGCGTCGACCGTGCGGGTGTCGCCGCCGGCGGCCGGGGCGATCTCGACCTGGCCGATCGTGTGCGAGGCATCACCGGCGAGCCACGAGAAGGACTGCGAGATCTCGGGCTGCTCGGTCGGGGTCAGGATGACGCGTGTCGGTGGGGCGACGACCGGGGTGCCCGGGTCGGACGCCTCGACCAGCGTGAGCGACGACATGTCGAAGTAGATGTCGGAGCTGGTCTCGCGGTCCTGGAAGAGCGCCACGGCGACCGTGTTCGTGCCGTCCTGCAGCACGTCGCCCTCGGCGGTGATGGTGCTGGTCAGCGGGTCGCCGTTCGAGTCGCCGGCGTACTCGACGTTCGTGGTGTCGGTGATGCGGCCGTCGACGAAGCGGGCGACCTCTGTGCCGTTGATCCACACGACGATCGCGTCGTCGTAGGTGACGGAGCTCGAGAGCGACGCGACCTGCTCAGCGACGCCCGCCTCGAGCTCGAACGTGCCGCGGAAGAAGTAGGTGGGAACCGTCGGAGCCTGCGCTCCGTCGAGGTAGTGGTTCAGGAGTGTCTTCGGGGTGACAGGACCGACCGCGGCGAGCTTGCCGTTCTTCGCGCCGAACGATCCGGGCGCCGTCTTCCAAGCACTGTCGTCGAACGCGGGAAGCGTCCAGTCTCGCAGAGCCGCGGGTGCGGGGGACGGGTCGGAGCCGTCGTCGAGGTAGTGCCAGGCGGTGTCGCCGGTGATCAGCGATCCGGTCGGCACCTCGGGTGCGGCATCCGGTGCGGCGAATGCCGCGGGGGCGACGACGGCGCCGCCGAGCAGGGCGAGGAGCGCGACGGACGTCAGTCCGCGACGCCGCCACCGCACCGCAGGGGTGGGGGAGGTCATGTCAGTCCTTTGTGGGGTGGGGGTTCGTGCTCAGCCGCACGGGGCCCCCTCAGCCCATCGAAGACGGATGACTCCCGGCTGACGTCGAGGCGTCGGGAAGATGAACAGAGCGGACGCCGCGGCATCCGCCGTGCTCTATCCCGCCTGGACGAACTGCGCCTTGCTCGGACGCATCAGCCATGCGGCGGCCGCGAGCGTGAGCACCCAGCCGATCACCTCGATGAGCAGGTGATCCGTCGCGTTCGGGACGGACTGCAGCAGGTACACGCGGATGCTGTTGATGGCGCCGTGTGTCAGAACCGCCGGCCAGACGCTCCCCGAGCGCCAGCGGAGGGCGAGTAGCAGCGGCGCCCAGGGCAGCATGCCCGCGAAGTAGATGACGATGTCCCAGACGGGGCGGTCGCCGATGACGGCGAGCACGGGCAGGTGCCAGACGATCCAGACCAGGCCGCTGACGATCGCCAGGGGCCAGAAGCCCCACGATGCGGCGCGCGTCACCAGCCACCCGCGCCAGCCGAACTCCTCGCCGATCGCGAAGATCGACTGCATGAGCAGAACGGGGATGACCCAGATGGTCGCGGCGGCGATCTGTTCGAGCGGATTGAGCTGCCAGATCCCCGTCGACAGGGCGATCGCGGTCTGGATCGCGGCGATCGCGGCGATGATGCCGATGCCGATTCCGATCCACCGGGGTGTGCCGCGCCAGCCCGTGGCGAAGGTCTGTCGGAAGGTCCCCGGCCGCCGGGCGATCCACATGATGATCGCGGCGAGCAACGGGGTCAGCTGCAGGAGCGGAGTGATCAGGTTGTTGACGTCTTCGGGGACCAGCCGGAACACCATCGGCACGGACAGCGCGAAGCACAGCAGGATGGCGATCGCGAAGAACCAGGTGACATCGGCGGTGATCGATCGGGACGTTCGCGGGCGTGGGGGAGACGCAGTCATGCTGACCTCGGTTCGTGTGGGGAACGGCCGCGGGCACCCCGCGCGTCTAGGACTCTAGGGAGAGGCGCCGGTGTGCCGGAACGCGGGAAACCAGCGGTTCGTTTCGGGGGATCCATAAATCCGCGCGAGCTCCCGCGCCGCCCCCGGCCGGTCGGCGTGCTCGCTACCCTGGGCTCATGACCTACGCCGGTGACTCCTCGATCGATGCCCGCGTCCGCGAGGTCGTCGCGGACTACGGGCGCCGCCAGACCCGTCTCTTCCTGACCTTCGCGGTCGTCGAGGGCGCGGTGCTCGCCGTCCTCGTCGCTGTCATCTACGGGTTCGGGCTGATCGACCCCGAGATCGGCATCTGGTACATCGTGGCGGTGGCGGTGATCGGCGGGTTCCTGCTCAGCATGTTCCTGGTGCGATTGATGCAGGCCCGTACCCGGGCCATCGCGCAGGCCAAGGGCGAGAACCCGCTCTTCTGACCTGCCCCGGTACGCTGGAACCCATGCTCAACATGGCCGACGGCCTCCTCCGTCTCGGCGCGCTCGCCGAGGATCCGGTCGTCCGCACCCTCGCCACGGCCTTCGCCGATGCCGGCTTCGACCTCGCGGTCGTCGGCGGTCCCGTGCGCGATGCGCTGCTCGGCCGCGAGACGCACGACCTCGACTTCACGACGAACGCGTCGCCCGACGAGATCCTCAAGATCGTCAAGCCGATCGCGACGGCGCACTGGGACATCGGCCGCGCATTCGGCACGATCGGTGCACGCGTGCAGGGCGAGCAGGTCGAGATCACGACCTACCGCGCCGACAGCTACGACGGCGTGACCCGCAAGCCCACCGTCGAGTTCGGCGACTCCATCGAGGGCGACCTCGTGCGCCGAGACTTCACGGTCAACGCGATGGCCCTGCAGGTCCCGTCCGTCAAGCTCGTCGATCCGACCGGCGGGGTCGAAGACCTCCTTGGCGGCGTCCTGCGCACACCCGCGGATCCGCACGTCTCGTTCGGCGACGACCCGCTGCGGATGCTGCGCGCCGCGCGCTTCAGCGCCCAGCTCGGCTTCCGCGTCGACGACGACACGTTCGACGCGATCGCGCAGCTGCGGAAGACGATCGAGATCGTCAGCCCGGAGCGCATCCAGTCCGAGCTCGTGCGCCTCATGCAGACCGACGACCCGGTGCGCGGCATCCGCGTGCTGGTCGAGACCGACCTGATCGACGAGTTCCTGCCCGAGGTCAGTGCTCTCCGTCTCGAAGTCGACGAGCACCATCACCACAAGGACGTCTACGAGCATTCGCTCACGGTGCTCGCGCAGGCCATCGAACTCGAGCACTCCCGGCATCCCGGTGCCGCCCCCGACGTGCCCCTGCGCATCGCCGCCCTGCTGCACGACATCGGCAAGCCGCGCACCCGCAAGCTCGAAGACGGCGGCGTGGTGACGTTCCACCACCACGACATCGTCGGCTCGCGCATGGCGCGCAAGCGCCTGCAGGCACTGCGCTTCGACACCGAGACGACGGATGCCGTCGCCACCCTCATCGAGCTCCACCTGCGCTTCTTCGGCTACGCCGAGGGAGCGTGGACGGATGCCGCGGTGCGCCGCTATGTGCGAGACGCGGGCGAGCGGCTCGAGCGGCTGCACATCCTCACCCGCGCCGACGTCACCACCCGCAACAGGCGCAAGGCCGGACGCCTCGCCAGCGCCTACGACGACATCGAGTCGCGGATCGCGGCGCTCCGCGAGCAGGAGGAGCTCGACTCCATCCGCCCCGAACTCGACGGCAACCGCATCCAGAAGGTCCTGGGCATCAAGCCCGGCCGCGAGGTCGGCGAGGCGTACCGCTTCCTGCTCGACCTTCGTCTCGACGAGGGCGTGCTCGGGCCCGAGGTCGCGGAGCAGCGGCTGCGCGAGTGGTGGGCGGCGCGGAGCTGAGGCGGAGTCTCGCTCAGCGCAGCTCCGGCACGACGATCTCGACGAGGTCGCTGACGAGCTCGAAGTCCTTGGGGTTCAGAGTGGCGATGCGGGCGCCGAGCGCGGCGGCGTGCCCGGCGAGCATGATGTCCTTGCTCCGCGCGTGGCGTGGCCTCTGGAGCGCGACGCGTGCCGCGAGCCGCGCATAGCTCTCGGCGGCAAAAGTGTCGAAAGGCAGCCACTCCGTTTCCAAGGTGTCTCGAAGCCATGCCAATCGTGCCGTGCGCTCACGGCGAAGCGCCTCGGTCGACGCTGCCTCGATACCGAACACCAGCTCCGAATAGGTCACTGCGCTGAAGGTGAGCGCTTCGTCGGGAAGGCGGACTCTGTCCACATCGATGAGCACCGACGTGTCAAGAAGCAGCATGCTGGTCCCAGGGATCACGGAAGTCTTCGGAATCGTCGTCTGATCGAGTGTCCGCGAGCCAGGCTTCGGCGTCGACGGGTGGTGGCGGGCTCTGAGCGATTCGCGCCATCAACTCGCTCGTCGGCATGGACCAGCGCGGTCGGATTCGTGCGGCGATGCGCGCCTCCACCCCGCTCACGAACTCTTCTCCTTCCGCCATGCGCGTGAGCAGATCGCGCGCCTCGGCCTCCATCGAGCGAGAGTTGCGTCGTGCGCGCTCTTTGAGTGCGGCCACCACCTCGTCGCTCAGGTTCCGGATCGTCACCGTCGCCATGCTGCACCTCCTTGACAGCACAATGCTAGCAATCCACCTCAGGCGGAGACAGGGCTTCAGCCCAGCCGGCGGAATCGTATTCCGGCATACTCGAACGCGCTCAGCGGCAGGTGGCGGTCATCCTTCGCGGCGGCGGATGAGCTCCGACACGACGACACCGGTCCGGAACGCGGTCGTGTCCACGGGCTCGAACCGCTCGGGTCGGTAGGGGCGGTCGCCGAACAGCGGGATGCCGGCTCCGAAGAGCAGCGGCTGCCGCTTGAGGACCAGCCGGTCGATCTCGTCGGCCAGCGTCGCGGCGAGCTCCCCGCCGCCGCAGAGCCAGATCGCTGCGCCGTCCTCGTTCTTGAGCCGTTGGACGACGGCCCGCGGATCCTCGGCCGTCACCTCGAGGTTCTCGGCCTCTGCCGTGCGGGTGCGGCTGAACACGATCTGCCGGAGGTGGCGGTACGGACTCGGAGTTCCGCCGATCGCATAGGTGTTCCAGCCCATCAGCACGGTGTCGAACTCCGTGCGCTCCTGGCGGATGCCGAGCGCGGCGGCCGCGTCGGTCGGGATCGTGTCGGCGAAGCGATCGTTGATCGCGTCCATGTGGTCGCCCTCGACCAGGAACGCATCGAACTCGCCGTTCGGGCCGGCGATGAAACCGTCGAGGCTAACGGCGACGTAGTACACGAGTTCTCGCATGATCTCTCCCTTCACAACAGGTGTCGCAGTTGAAACTACAACGGATGTAGTGATTGCGCAACGGGAGCTGACCCGTGCGCACATCCCCGGGAGGTACGTTGGAGACTCCGCGCGCGGACGTCGCGCGGAGAGCTCGACGGATGGGAACCCGGACATGCGGACATTGGTGATCGGCGCGACAGGCAGCATCGGCGGCGTGGTCGCGACCACTCTCGAGAGCCGCGGGCATGAGGTCATCCGGGCCTCGCGGAACTCCGAACCCTCGGTCGATGTCACCGACCCGGCATCCGTCCGTGACCTGTTCGCCGGACTCGCCGACCTCGACGCCGTGGTGGTCGCCGTGGGCTCCGTCCCGTTCAAGCCCCTCACCGACCTCTCCCGCGACGACTATCTCGCGGCGTTCACGTCGAAGACCCTCGCGCAGATCGAGGTGCTGTCCCGGGCCCTCCCGCACGTGCGCGACGGCGGGTCGATCACGCTGACGAGCGGCGTGCTGGCTCGCGAGCCCCTCGCCACCGGTGCCGCCGCCGCGATGGCGAACGGGGCCCTCGAGTCGTTCGTGCTCACGGCCGCCGCCGAGGCGCCGCGCGGCATCCGCATCAACGCCGTCTCGCCCGACGTGCTCGCGAACTCGCCCGGCTATCACTCGGCCTTCCCCGGGCACCGCCCCGTGACGGACGACGAGGTGGGTACCGCCTACGTGCGCGCCGTCGAGGGCGTCATCAACGGCCGGATCCTCGCCGTCTGATCGCGGATGCCGAGGGCTGGGCTCCCGGCACGCGCGACTCCCGGCCGCTGAGGCCGCACGTCGTGGAGGGATGCCGCTCCGAGGCAGGGGACGACGACCAGGTCGCCTTCCCGCAGATCTCCCGGAAGCATCGCGACCGGATGCGGCCACGACGCATCCCCGACGTCGCCGGGGATGAGCTCGATGCGCACGCTCTTGCTGCCCGAGGCGCGTTCGATGAGCCGGCATTCGCTCCACTGCGCAGTGACGCCGTCGAACGTGCAGTCGGTCAGTGCGATGCGCTTGTCCTCCTGGGTGTCCACGCGCAACGTGATCCGGAAGACCAGGACCGTGACGTCGGTCCCGCCGGTGAGTGCGCGCTCGCGCGGCCGCCCCGGACGAGGAAGGTCTCCGGTGAGCACGGCCGGGGTGCCGCTGATCTCGGCGAGCCTGATCAGCGAGACACCGGCGACGATGACATCGGAGACGGTCGGCTGCGTGTGAACGGGCCACGAGTCGACGGCGAGAGGGGAGGGGATGCTCAATCGCATCGTGGGCAGGATCTCCGTGAGGGTCATGTCTCTGTCCTATGCCCGCGCCGGAGCACGCGGAACGTCTCCGCACGGAACCCATGCGGCCTTCCTGCGATCCCTCACGGGGCCTGCCCGGGTAGGCTCGACTGCGTGATCACTCCGCCGCAGACCCCGCCGGGGGGCTGACCGTGGAGATCATCGACGCCGTCGGCCTGGTGGGCGAGATCATCGCCTGGGTCGGTCTCATCGTCGGCCTTCCGCTGCTCGGGATCGGCCTGCTGACCCGGAGCGTGCAGGGGCCGTTCACCCGCACCTCGGTCGCGGTCCTCGACGACCTCGAGGACCGGCCGATGGCGCTGTGGTCGGCGGGCGGCCGCACCTGCTCGCGATCGCTGACGGCGTCGGAGGCGCGTCACCTCGCCGAGTTGCCGGAGCCGGTCGGCTACGTCTCGGACCGCGATCCCGAGCGGATGCGCGTCGAGGCGCGATCGCCCGTCGAGCGCGCGTGTCTGACGATCTCGTTCGTCATGCTCGGCGCCGCCGTCGTCGGCTTCGTCGCATCGTTCCTCCCCGTCTTCTGGGGATAGTCAGACAGCTAGGCCGGGGCGACCACCGCGGCCGAGTCGCGCGGCAGCACCAGGATGCCGGCATCCGGCGCCGCCGCGGCGGTCGACAGCAGCACTGTGGCATCCGTACCGATCTCGAACTCCGCAGGCGCCGCCGACAGGTTCACGAGCACGGACAGCCCACCGCGGTCGATCCGGTAGACGCGGTGCTGCGGGGTGCCGTCGGTCTCTCGCACGCTCACGCGCGTCGACGTCGAGTCGGGATCGGTGAGCTCCGGGCGCTCCCTCCGCAACGCCGCGAGTTCGCGGTACAGAGCCAGGAGTCGCGCGTGCGGCGCTTCCTCGAGCTCCGCCCAGTCGAGGTGCGAGCGTTCGAATGTCGCCGGGTCCTGCGGGTCGGGCACCGTGTCGGTGTCCCAGTCCATCCGCGCGAATTCTGCCTTGCGTCCCTCCGAGACGGCGCGCCCGAGCTCGGGCTCCGGGTGCGAGGTGAAGAACTGCCAGGGCGTTGAGGCACCCCACTCCTCGCCCATGAAGAGCATGGGCGTTCCCGGTGCCGTCAGCGTGAGCACCGCGGCCACGGCGAGCCGATCGGGCGACAGCGAGGTCGAGAGACGGTCGCCGGCCGCGCGATTGCCGATCTGGTCATGGTCCTGTGCGAACGTGACCAGCCGCCAGGAGGGCACCTCGGGCGGGATCGGCGAACCGTGCGGGCGACCGCGGAACGACGAGAAGGTGCCGTCGTGGAAGAACCCGCCCTGAGAGACCTTGGCGACGGCATCCTCCGCTGCGAAGTCGGCGTAGTAGCCCGCGGTCTCGCCGGTGAGAGCGACGTGCATGGCGTGATGCCAGTCGTCGGACCACTGGGCCGTGAGGCCGTAGCCGCCCGCCTCCCGAGGCAGGATGAGGGTCGGGTCGTTCAGGTCCGACTCCGCGATGAGGCTGAGCGGGCGGTCGAGCTGCACCGAGAGCGCATCGACGCGCTGCGCGAGCTCGCGCAGGATATGCACCGGCTGGATGTCGTGCAGCGCGTGCACGGCATCCAGCCGGAGACCGTCGACGTGGAAGTCCCGCAGCCACATCAGGGCGTTCTCGAGGATGAAGTCGCGCACGGCCCGCTCGTCGAGGTCGACCGAGTCGCCCCAACCCGTGTTGCTGCCCTCGCGCAGGTAGGGGCCGAACTCGGGCAGGTAGTTGCCGCTCGGGCCCAGATGGTTGTAGACCACGTCCTGGATCACCGCGAGGCCGCGGGAGTGCGCCGCATCGACGAACCGCTGATACGCCGGCGGACCGCCGTAGCCCTCGTGCACGGCGTACCAGAGCACGCCGTCGTAGCCCCAGTTCCACGCTCCGTTGAAGGCGTTGACCGGCAGCAGCTCCACGAGCGTGACGCCGAGGGCGACCAGGTGGTCGAGCCGGTCGATCGCGGCGTCGAGCGTGCCCTCGGGCGTGAACGTGCCCAGGTGCAGTTCGTAGATCAGCCCGCCCGCGAGCTGCCGCCCGGTCCACGAGTCGTCGCTCCAGGCGAACGCGCGCGCGTCGAACGCCGCCGACGGGCCGTGCACGCCCTCGGGCTGTCGGCGGGAACGCGGATCGGGGCGCAGCTGCTCGCTGTCATCGATCAGGAAGCCGTACCGCTCGCCGTCGGCGAGGGGGAGATCGGCATGCCACCAGCCGTCCGGTCCGGCCTCCAGCTCCCGCTCGTCGATCGTCGCGCCGCCGGAGTCGAGCCGCCGCACCCGCATCCGTCGCGCGCGCGGAGCCCAGACCTCGATCACCGTGCGTCCTCGATCAACGCCACGGGGTACGTCGCCAGCAGTTCCGCGAGGCGTACCGGCCCCGCGGCGATCCGTCGTCCGGTGAGCACGTCCGTTCCAGGGACGTCGGCGCGCATCAGGACGGTGTCGCCCCAACCGCCGCGTCGGGCCAGCCCGACCGGGAGGCGTGTCGCCACCGCGGTCACCCCTCCGCGATGGACGGCGATGCCGTGTCGTGCCGCCTCGCCCTCGACCACCGCGGAGCGATGGACACGGAAGAGCTCGGGGTTGTCGCGGCGCAGACGCAGCGCGCGCGACGTGACGAGCAGCTTCGCCCGGCCCGAGTCGTCGACGGGCGGAACGATGCCGCGCGCCGCGTCGGCGTCCAGCTCGGTCAGCAGGCGGGCCCGCTCGGCGAAGTCGACCGGGCGGCGGTTGTCCGGGTCGACGAGCGACAGATCCCACAGCTCGCTGCCTTGGTAGACGTCGGGGACTCCGGGGCCGGTGAGCTGCAGCAGCTTGGCCGAGAGCGAGTTCGAGCGTCCGGCATCCGCGATCTCGGCGACGAAGCGGTCGAGTATCGGGCGCGCGTCACCCTCGATGGATCGGGCGGTCGCGGCCAGGCCCTCCTCGAACACGGCATCCGGATGCTGCCACGCGGTCGACTCGGATGCTTCGCGGGCGGCCTTCGTCGCGTACGCCAGCAACCGTTCCGACGACAGCGGCCACGCGCCGACCGCGGCCTGCCAGATCAGGGCGTCGAGCGGGCCGTGCCCTGTGCCGGCGACCGCGCGAAGCTCGTCGAGCACCTCGGCCCAGCGCTCGGGGATCTCGGACAGCACCGTGAGCCGGGCCCGCACATCCTCCGATCGCTTGGTGTCGTGCGTCGAGAGCGTCGTCATCGAATGCGGCCATGCCGCCAGGCGCGCCGCCTGCGCCTCGTGGAAGTCGTCGACGGACAGCGCGGCGATCGACGGATCAGCACCGACCTCGGTCAGCGTCCCCAGACGCGTGAACCGGTAGAAGGCCGTGTCCTCCACGCCCTTCGCCATGACCGCCCCGCTCGTCTGCTGGAAGCGCTGCGCGACCTCGAGCGCCGGATCCGCGAGCAGCGGCTCCAGCTCGTCGAAAGCCTCGGCAAGGTCCGGGCGCCGCCGCCGGGCCTCCGTGAAGGCGTGCAGCAGGTGCGCGATGCCCTCGGGCAGGTACGAGCGGTAGACCGGGAAGCAGGCGAGCAGCTCGGCGAGGGCATCCTCCGCGCGCACGACCCCGTGCGGAAGGGTGCGCACGAGTCGATGGACCTCCGACGCGAGTAGCTCGTCGGCGATCATGCGCTTGGTGGTGTGGATGAGGTCCGGCCACGGCTGCGCCTCGGGCAGCCCGGTCTCCGCGCGGAGGCGTGCGTCGAGCCGGTCCAGTTCCTCGACGCCCGCGGGATCGACGAGGACACGGTCGAGCTCCGCGAGCGCGTCGTACCCCGTGGTCCCGTCGGTGCGCCACCAGGACGGCAGCGGCTCGCCGGGCTCGAGGATCTTCTCCACCAGCGTGTATGCCCCGCCCGTGGCATCCGCCAGCTGCTCGAGGTAGCCGCCGGGGTCGACCAGCCCGTCCGGGTGATCCACGCGGATGCCGTCGGCGAGCCCGTCGCGCACCCACCGCGCGATCTCGCGGTGCGACTCCGCGAAGACGTCGGGGAGTTCGACGCGGATGCCGGCGAGCTCGACCACCGCGAAGAAGCGGCGGTAGTTGAGCGCAGTGTTCTGGTCTTCCCAGAACCGCAGCTCGTAGTGCTGGGCGGCGAGGAGTGCGGGGAGGTCGTCGGCGTGCTCGCCCGATCCTGGCGCCAGCGGCAGCACGTGGTCGAAGTACGCGAGGGTGCCGTCGGGGGCGTCCTCGGCGGGGGAGGCGTCGATCACGAGCTCGCCGTTCGCGATGACCTCCTCGGGCGCCGAGCCGAGGATCGGCACGAGCAGCCTGCCGCCGCCAGCCGGCCAGTCGATGTCGAATGCGACCGCGTGGCGCGATGCGCGCCCGAGCCGCAGCACATCCCACCACCAGGGGTTCAGCCTCGGCACCGCGACGCCGACGTGGTTCGGGACGATGTCGACCAGGATGCTGAGCCCCGCCGCGCGTGCGGTGGCCGCGAACCGTTCGAGCCCTTCGGCCCCGCCGCGATCCGGGTCGACGCGGGAGTGATCGACCACGTCGTATCCGTGGTTCGACCCCGGCACCGCAGCCAGCAGGGGAGACAGGTAGGCCCAGTCCGCCCCGAGATCCGCGAGGTACGCCGTGACGGCGGCCGCATCGTCGAGCGGGAACCGATCGCTGATCTGCAGCCGATACGTCGAGAGGGGCCGTCGGGTCATGAGGTCGCCTGCTCCGCTCTCGGCGCGGGTGCCACGCCGTCCGCCTGATCGTTCTGCATCCGAAGCGACGCATCCACCGAGTCGTCGGTGGAGGGTTCGGGCCCGTCGACCTCCTGCAGCACGAGGAGGGCCTTCGCCTCGATCGTCAGCTGCGTGCCGGCGGCGTGATCCGATCCGTCGGCCATCTCGCCCGCGGTGTCGACGGCCACGTGCCAGTGCTCGCCGTGGCGCTCATCCGGGAGCACGATGTCGACGGGCTCGTCGCCGCTGTTGAAGTACACGATGAAGTTGACGTCGGTGACCGCCCGGCCGCGCAGATCCTTCTCGCGGATGCCCTGGCCGTTGAGGAACATGCCCACCAGGAGCCCGAAGCCGGAATCCCAGTCCGCCGGCGCCATCGGGCTGCCGTCGGGGCGGAGCCAGACGACGTCGGCGATGCGCTCGTCGTCGAGTTCCACGGGACGGCCGTTGAAGAACCGGCTGCGCCGGAACGTCGGATGCCGGCGGCGGAGCCGGGCGACGGCCGCCGTGAACTCGACGAGAGGCAGATCGGCGGAGTCCCAGTCGATCCAGGTCGTCTCGTTGTCCTGGGCGTAGCCGTTGTTGTTGCCGCGCTGGGTGCGTCCGAGCTCGTCGCCGTGAGAGATCATCGGCACGCCCTGGGACAGCAGCAGCGTGGCGAGGAAGTTGCGCTGCTGACGGGCGCGCCGACGGTTCACGGCCTCGTCGTCGGTCGGTCCCTCGACGCCCATGTTGTCGGAGCGGTTGTGGCTCTCGCCGTCGTTGTTGTCCTCGCCGTTCGCCTCGTTGTGCTTCTCGCTGTACGAGACGAGGTCGCGCAGCGTGAAGCCGTCGTGCGCGGTGACGAAGTTGATCGACGCTACCGGACGCCGGCCCGAGTGCTCGTAGAGGTCGGCCGATCCGGTCAGACGCGACGCGAACTCGCCGAGGGCCTGCGGCTCGCCCCGCCAGAAGTCGCGGACCGTGTCGCGGTACTTGCCGTTCCACTCGGTCCACTGCGGCGGGAAGTTGCCGACCTGGTAGCCGCCCGGGCCGACATCCCACGGCTCCGCGATGAGCTTCACCTGCGAGACCACCGGATCCTGCTGCACGAGCTCGAAGAACGTCGACAGGCGGTCGACGTCGTAGAACTCCCGCGCCAACGTCGAGGCCAGGTCGAAGCGGAAACCGTCGACGTGCATCTCGGTCACCCAGTAGCGGAGCGAGTCCATCAGGAGCTGCAGCGCGTGCGGGCTGCCGGCGTTCAGGCTGTTCCCCGTGCCGGTGTAGTCCGTGTAGTAGCGCTTGTCCTTCTCGAGGCGGTAGTAGGCCTCGTTGTCGATGCCGCGCATCGAGAGGGTGGGTCCCAGGTGGTTGCCCTCGGCCGTGTGGTTGTAGACGACGTCGAGGATGACCTCGATCCCGGCGGCATGCAGGGCGCGGACCATGGCGCGGAACTCCTGCACCTGCTGGCCGTGCTCGCCGCTGGACGAGTACCCGCTGTGCGGCGCGAAGAAGCCGAGCGTGTTGTAGCCCCAGTAGTTCGACAGCCCCTTGTCCTCGAGCACGGAATCGTCGACGAACTGGTGCACCGGCATCAGCTCGAGCGCGGTCACGCCGAGGCGGGTGAGGTGCTCGATGACGGCGGGGTGCGCGATGCCGGCGTACGTGCCGCGCAGCTCTTCCGGGACGTCGGGGTGGCGGACGGTGAGTCCCTTGACGTGCGCCTCGTAGATGACGGTCTGGGCATAGGGAGTCTTCGGCAGGCGGTCACCGGCCCATTCGAAGAACGGGTTGATGACGACGCCCTTCACCATGGATGCCGCGGAGTCGTCGTCGTTCCGGGAATCGGGCTCGCCGAAGTCGTAGCCGAAGGGGGCCTGTCCCCATTCGATACGGCCGGAGACGGCCTTGGCGTACGGGTCGAGGAGGAGCTTGTTCGGGTTGAAGCGCTTGCCCTCTTCGGGGGCGAAGGGACCGTGCACGCGGTAGCCGTAGAGCTGCCCCGGCTGCACCGAGGGGAGGTAGCCGTGCCACACGAAGGCGTCCACCTCGGTGAGCGTCACGCGCTCCTCGCCGCCGTCGTCATCGAAGAGGCAGAGCTCCACCTTCTCCGCGCCCTCGCTGAACAGCGCGAAGTTCGTTCCCTGCCCGTCGAAGGTCGCTCCGAGGGGGTATGCCGATCCAGGCCAGATCTCGTGACTCATGGGGCGAGCTTAGGCCGCCGCGACGTGGCGGCCCGCTCTGCGACGATCTGCACCGCGCGGTCGAAGTCGAGAACCTGCGCGATCTCCTCGGCCAGGGCATACGGGTGCCCCAGGTAGCAGACGAAGACGGGGGAGACGACCTCGACATAGCCGATGGGGCCGTCCTGGCTCACGACGTAGCGGTCGAAGTCGAAGAGCTCGGCTCTCGGCTTGGCCGGATGCTGCGGCTCGGACGACACGTCCGGCTCCTGCGCGGTGCGCACTTCGGAGCCAGAGGGGGCGGGGGTTCTGACGGACATGAGACCTCCTGACTCGGGGATGATCCTCACGGTAGAAGGGGTCGGCGAATCCGGGAACGGCATTGCCAGGGCGGCGGGAAACCGCTACAGACTGACCGATATACCGGTTTCGCCCACGGCATCCGACTCCTACACTGAGGAAAACGCACCATCTTCGACGATCGGAGAACGCTGTGTCTGCACCGTGGCAGGTTTCGCGCGAAGCCCTCCCGCACGCATCGCGGCTGCTCATCGAGCGTGCCCACGAGGAGATGCTGGCGGGCAACCTCGACGATCGGCGCCTGCAGGAGGTGCGTCCCCTCGTGCGGGACTCGTGGGAGAGGTCGTGGCGGGGGAGGGTGGGGTCGGAAGGCGCGCCGCCCCTCGACCTCCACACCGAGGAGCTCGAGGACTACCGGCTCGCGCACCCGCTCGCCTCGGCGATGGACATGATCCGCGCCCTGCTGCTGCCCGACACCGAAGAGGACTCCGGCGTCATCATCGCCGTCGGCGACAAGGCGGGTCGGCTGCTCTGGATCGAGGGGGACCGTCAGCTGCGCTCG
Source organism: Microbacterium sp. A8/3-1 (assembly GCF_040267695.1). Classification (NCBI taxonomy): domain Bacteria; kingdom Bacillati; phylum Actinomycetota; class Actinomycetes; order Micrococcales; family Microbacteriaceae; genus Microbacterium; species Microbacterium sp. A8/3-1. The sequence goes on from NZ_CP158357.1 coordinate 3,031,485, forward strand.
CTCACCGACGACATGGGCTTCGTGGCCGGCGCGAACTGGTCGGAGGATGCCGTCGGCACGAGCGCCCCCGGAACCGCGCTCGCGCTCGGGCAGTCGGTGCAGATCCGCGGCGCTGAGCACTACAACCGCCTCGTGCACCCGTGGTCGTGCACGGCCGCTCCGGTGCGCGACCCGGAGACGCAGCGCGTGCTCGGTGTGATCGACATCACGGGCGGTCCCGAGGTCGTGTCCCCGCAGGCGAGGCTGCTCGTCGACGCCACCGCGCGGGCCGTCGAATCGGAGCTGATGGTCACGCGCCTCCGGGAGCGCAGCGAGGCACCGCGCCAGCGTCCGGCGCCGGTCAAGGCCCGGCCGCTGAAGACCGCCCGGGCGACGCTCCATGTGCTCGGCAGGGATCGCGCACGACTGGAGACCGAGTCCGAGCACGACGAGTCGATGATCGAGCTCAGCGCGCGGCACGCGGCCATCCTGCTGATGCTCGCCGTGCACCGGCAGGGTCTCTCCGCCGAGCGGCTGTGCGAGCTCGTCTACGGGCCGGGCGTCTCTCCCGACACCCTGCGACCCGAGATGGTGCGCCTGCGCAAGGTGCTCGAGCGGACGGCACCGGACCTCGTGCCGGAGTCGCGGCCGTACCGCCTGCCGGTGGCGCTCGAGACGGATGCGCACGACGTGCTCTCGCTGCTCGACCGCGGCGCGCACAGGGTGGCCCTCACCGCGTATCGCGGGCCCGTGCTGCCCGAGTCGACGTCGCCGGGCGTGGAGGAGTTCCGCGAATCCGTGCGCGGGGCGCTCCGCGAGGTCATGCTCTCAGAGGCCAGCCTCGACGTGCTGCTGGCCTACGCCGAGATCCCCGAGGGACAGGGTGACGCCGAGGCGCTGCGGCTCGCGCTCGAGATGCTTCCCGCGCGCTCGCCGAAGCGCGCCGCGCTGGTCGCCCGGATCGAGCGCCTCGACCGCAGCTAGCGTCGGCGACCGGGATCACTCCTGATCGAGCACGTCGCGGAGCTTGACGGCGAAGGCCTCGGGCTGACCGGCGTAGCCGAACTCGCCGCCCAGGAAGCCGCCGTGGTGGCTGGGGAACACCGTCGCCTCCTGGCCGAGCTGCTCCGCCAGGGCGAGCGCCGTCCGGCCGGTGTAGACGTTCTTCGACTCCTCACCCACCGCGATGACGATCCGCGTCGGCGACGCCTTCAGCGCCTCGAGATCCGGCTCGTACAGGCACACGGCCCAGGACCGCTCCGACAGCAGCGGATCCTCCCTGGTGCCGTCGTCCTCGGTCGGCATCCCGAACGCCGCCGGATCCGGTACCGGCTGGGCGAAGTACTCGTCCGTGACCTCGCCCTCCCAGGCGGTCATCGCGATGAACGCCGCCATCCCGGCGCCCCAGCCCTTGTCCTGATACACCTGCGTGTACGCCGCGCGTGCTCGCTGGACGGCTTCGGCGTCGGGCAGCACGCTGTCGATCGGCGGCTCGTGGGCGACCAGGGTGGCCACGTCGTGCGGGTACGCGGTGACCAGCGCGAGGGCCGTCACCGCCCCACCGCTGCTCGCGAACAGGTCGACGGGGCCGGCGCCGAGCGCCTCGATGAGCGCGTGGAGGTCCTCCGCCTGGGTCTCGGGCTCGTTCGTCACCCCGCCGTCCTTGCGGACGCTCCGGCCGAGACCACGAGGATCGTAGGTGATCACCGTCCGGTCGTCGAACAGCCGCACCTGGTCGCGGAAGCCGCTCGCGTCCATCGGCTGGCCGATCATCAGCAGCGGGGGATGGGCATCCGCCGTCGGCAGGGGCCCGTGCACGTCGTAGACCAGGTCGACATCCGGGAGCTCGAGCGTGTGCTGCGTCATTGAGGGCCTCCTCCATCGCGGGCGATCTCCCAGGATGCTATGACGCCGGGGCCGTGTGCGCCAGCACCATCGGTCCGGGGGCGATGCAACCCCCTGCAACGTTGCGCACTCGGGTGCAACCTCGCGCGACCTACCGTCGTGACAACAGCCGCCGCACCGAAGCGCGGCCCGTCGAAGGAGTCACGATGACCATCGTCGAAGAAGACGTGTCCACCGCCTACGCGGCCCCGGGACGACCGGGCGCCCTCGCGAACTACCGTGCCCGCTACGGCCACTACATCGGCGGCGAGTTCGTCGATCCCGTCAAGGGGCAGTACTTCGAGAACGTCAGTCCGGTCAACGGCAAGCCGTTCACCGAGGTCGGCCGCGGCACGAGCGAGGACATCGACCGGGCGGTCGACGTCGCGTGGAAGGCGTTCGCGGGCTGGGGCAAGACGAGCCCGGCCGAGCGCTCGGTGATCCTGAACCGGATCGCCGACCGCATCGAGCAGCACCTCGAGGAGATCGCCGTCGCCGAGACCTGGGAGAACGGCAAGCCGGTGCGCGAGACCCTCGCCGCCGACATCCCTCTCGCGGTCGACCACTTCCGCTACTTCGCCGGCGTCCTGCGCGCTCAGGAGGGCGGCATCAGCCAGCTCGACGAGAACACCGTGGCCTATCACTTCCATGAGCCGCTCGGCGTGGTCGGCCAGATCATCCCCTGGAACTTCCCGATCCTCATGGCCGTGTGGAAGCTCGCACCCGCGCTCGCCGCAGGCAACTGCGTCGTGATCAAGCCGGCCGAGCAGACCCCGGCATCCCTCCTCTTCCTGTTCGACATCATCGGCGACCTGCTTCCGGCCGGCGTCGTGAACATCGTCAACGGGTTCGGGATCGAGGCCGGCGCCCCGCTCGCGCAGCACAAGCGCATCCGCAAGGTCGCCTTCACCGGTGAGACCACCACCGGTCGCCTGATCATGCAGTACGCCTCGCAGAACCTCATCCCGGTGACGCTCGAGCTCGGAGGCAAGAGCCCGAACGTGTTCTTCGAGGACGTCGCGCGCTCGACCGCCGACCCCTACTACGACAAGGCGCTCGAGGGTTTCACGATGTTCGCGCTGAACCAGGGCGAGGTCTGCACCTGCCCGTCGCGGGCGCTCATCCAACGCTCGATCTACGACGGCTTCCTCGCCGACGGTCTGGAGCGGGTGAAGAAGGTCGTCCAGGGCAACCCGCTCGACCCGGCGACGATGATCGGCGCGCAGGCGTCGAACGACCAGCTGGAGAAGATCCTCAGCTACATCGACATCGGAAAGCAGGGCGGCGCCCGGCTGCTCACGGGCGGCGGACGGGTCGACCTCGGCGGCGACCTCAGCGAGGGCTACTACGTCGAGCCGACCGTGTTCGAGGGCACGAACGACATGCGCATCTTCCAGGAGGAGATCTTCGGACCCGTGCTGTCGGTCACTTCGTTCGATGACTTCGACGACGCGATCTCGATCGCCAACGACACGCTGTACGGCCTCGGTGCCGGTGTGTGGAGCCGCAGCGGCGACACGGCGTACCGTGCCGGTCGCGCGATCGAAGCGGGTCGCGTCTGGACGAACACCTACCACCAGTACCCCGCGCACGCCGCGTTCGGCGGATACAAGCAGTCGGGTGTGGGGCGCGAGAACCACAAGATGATGCTCGACCACTACCAGCAGACGAAGAACCTCCTCGTCTCGTACGCGGAAGGCCCGATGGGCTTCTTCTGAGCTCGATCCGATGGGGTGCTGAGCCTGTCGAAGCGTCGCCGATCGTTCGGCCCTTCGACAGGCTCAGGGACCCAGAGGTGGGTGCGACGAGCAAGACGTGAAAGGCACGGACATGGTGAAGATCGGCACGTACCAGCGAGTGGACGTGACGGATGCCGCGGCATCCCTCGCGCGCGACCTCACGGCGCAGCACGGCCCGCTGATGTTCCACCAGTCCGGCGGATGCTGCGACGGCTCATCGCCCATGTGCTATCCCGTCGGCATGTTCATCACGGGACCGGGCGACGTCCTCCTCGGTGCCCTCGACATGGGGCTCGAGGCACCGGTCGAGGTCTTCATGTCGGAGTCGCAGTTCGAGTACTGGAAGTTCACGCACCTGACCATCGACGTCGTCCCCGGACGGGGAGCCGGCTTCAGCGTCGAGGGGCCGACGGGCATGCGCTTCCTCATCCGATCGCGGATGCTGAACGACGCGGAGCTGGAGTACTTCGGCCTTCGCAGCGACACGTGAGTTCGATCTCCTGTGAGCAGGAACGCCGTGCGTGATCCGCAGACCGCATGCGGACGCATGGACGCAACCCGTTGCAACGTCGGCCGGTATACCATTCACGTATGCGCCGAGCAGCGTCAGTCCCCAGCTGACCGCGGGCGCGGACGGCGTCAGCCGTCATGCGGAGGGAGAGTCGATCTTCTTTCGATCCCGAGGGGGGATGGGGTGGGAGTTCGGTCCCCAGCCGACACCCACCCCCACACTCCCCCTCCGCCTCTGACTCTCAGTTCAGCCGGCTCCAGAACCAGAAGAGCGCGAAGCCGATGAGGAACACGATCGGCAGCCACCTGGTGCTCCGCTTCAGCCGGCGGCCCTGCGGTGCGACGCCCGGCGGCGGCGTGAGCAGGCCGACCGGTGGAGCGAACGGCAGCTGCGCGTTCATCGCGGGGGCGGGGACGGATGCCGTCGCGACGGCATCCGCGTTCTCGGCGAGCAGCCGCTCGTCACGCCACCGCGCCCACTGGTCGAACTTCGTCAGCAGCGCACCGACCGCACCGAACAGCCACGCCCAGGTCGCGGGGTCGAGCGTCGACACCTTGCGCTGCGTGTAGAGGAACAGCCAGTCGTCGACGATCTCGACGTCGAGCTGGGCGGCGTTGTCGATGAACCGCGCCATGATGTCGGGCGTGAACAGATAGAGAGCGTCGCGCTCGTATCCCGCGGGGCAGTACAGCGTGAAGTACCGGTCGAAGTCGCCCTCGAGCGAGAGGCGCTGCTCCTTCTCGAACGACGCAGGCAGGTTCGATCCGAAGCTGTTGTTGCCGTTCGCGTCGAGCACGATGTTCGGGAGCGGCACGTCGAGCTTCACCGCCACGTACCCCCAGCGGTAGGTCGTCGAGTTCTTCCCCGACTGCACCGTGTACTGGTAGTTGCCGAACTCGACGAACCGCGGGCGGGTGCCGCGGACGAGGTCGGTCGACTGGCGGGAGCGGCCGAGGCTGAAGATCATGCCGGGCAGCGGCGGGTCGGCGATCCTCGCCTCGTACGACATGCCGTTCGCCTGGGCGAAGCGGCTCAGCCGGTAGCGCGTGGCCTGGGCGTTCCGCACGCCGAGCCAGATCATCAGGACGACCGCGACCAGGACCAGGCCGATGAGCACCAGGGGGATCACCGCGATCCCGGGCGAGCCGCTCGCCGACGCCAGGCTGAGGAACACCGTCACGATGATCGGCAGCACCACGATGCCGGCGACCGACGCGGCCACGATGCCGATGATCGTCGATGTCGAGGCGCTGGTCGACTGCCGTGCTCGCAGCTCGGAGGTGAACGCCCGGACGGCCGCGGAGTCGACCGGGTCGGTGAGCGGCCGGGCGTCGAACGTGATCGGGGGCTGCGGCGCGGTCATCGGTTCACCTGGTCGGCGTCCCAGGTCAGGTCGGTGCCCTCCGGGATCTGCATCGCCTCGAGACGGTCGTCGGCGCAGATCTCGTGGATCAGGGCGTCTGGACCCGCCACGATCGTGGAGTCGAAGTCGATCTCGGACACCATCACCCACGAGCGATCCTCCGGCCAGAGGAGGCTGGGGCTCAGGGCCGCAGGCGGGAAGCCGTGCTCCTCCGCGGGCCGGTCCCGCCACGGCACCTGCAGCACCCATCCGGGGTCGGCGAAGGTGCGCGGCGGCGCGGAGAACAGCACGTGGTCGCGGTCGGGCAGCGAGAGACGCGGTCCCTCGGAGATCTCCCGCGAGAGGATGCCGTCCTGCCAGGTGGGCTTGCGGAAGACGTTGTTGAACGGATCGTGCGTGCTCCGGTTCAGCATCGCCTGGTGGTTCGGATCGTCGGTGAAGGTGAGGAACGCCCGCGACGGCGCCTCCCCGAAGAAGCCGAGCAGGCCGCCGTAGCCCTCCCAGACCGCCGCGAATCCGGCATCCGGAGTGCTCGTGTGCGCGACGAGGTGCCCCGCGATCGCCGAGAGCATCCCGGCGCCGAGCTCGCCCTCGACGGGCGCGCTGAACTCGCGCCCGTCGGGGGAGATGCGGGTACGCCAGTCCTCGTCGTCGGGGGTGCGGACGATCCGTCGCCACTGCGCGAAGGGATGCATCGTCGTTCCGAACGCCGCGGCGGTCTCGGCCCACGTCGCGGGCTCATCGACGAACTGCTCGCGGAGGCGCTGCTGCTCCGCCTCGGGCATGCTCTCCCACTCGGCGGGCGCCGGCACGGGGCGATCCGGCAGCGATCGCACGATCGCCGGGTGGAAGACCCGCGCATACGCGGGGAAGCCATGCGGGACGACTCCGTGCATCGTCGCGTGGGCGTCGTCCAGGCGCTCGCGAAGCCACGCTCCGACGCTCGTGTCTGCGATCCACTCCATGCGACCACGCTACCGGCGTTACGGTAAGAGGCGTGCTGCTGACAGTCCACGGTCTCGGGGGAGATCCCGCATGGTGAATCAGGTTCAGGTCGCTCCAAGCGAGCGGGTCTTCCGCCGGCATCCGATGCGCATCCTCCTCGGCGCGGTCCTGCTCGCGGCGGCGCTGTCGGCCGCGGCGCTCTTCCTCCTTCCGCGGTTCCTGCCGCGGACGATGAACATCTCGACCAGGGGGACCGTCGTTCTCGTCGTGGCGATCGCTCTGACCGTGGCGGTCTTCGTCGGGGCGTTCTGGTTCCGGAACATCCGCGTCGTCGTGCGTCCGGACACCGTCGAGATCGGTCGAGCGGGAAGCCGCGAGTCGTTCCCGCGGGCGACGACCGTCTTCCGGTCGAAGGTCACCGAGCACCGCACGAACGGATTGCCCAGCGGCACCACGCGCGCACTCGTCGTGTTCAGCGGCGACCGCGAGATCACGATCGAGCTGCCCGGCTTCACGAGAGCGACGTTCAGCGAGCTCATGGCCGAGCTCAACCCGATCGCGCCGCCTCCCGTCGCAGACCCGGTCGAGGCCGCGCGAGCGCGGGCCCATCTGCCCACGACGTTCACGATCGACGCTGCCGGGGAGCGCCGACTGGCCTCGCGGCTCACGATCGGCGCGGTCGTGTTCTTCGCCGTCGCGCTCGGCTTCGGGCTCCTCGCCGCCGTGCCCGGCTTCCTCGAGGGCGAGTTCTCGGCGCTCGTGCTGATCGTGCCGATGGCGGCCGTCGCAGCGATCGGCTTCGCGATCGGCGCGGTGCAGCGCCGTCGCGTCGTGCGCGCGATCCCGGCGCACGTGACGGTGAGTCCGCACGGCATCCGTCTCGACGATGTCGATCAGCCGTACGCGCAGCTCACCCGCATCTGGATGACGCCGCCCGCGTATCCCGTCCGACGGATCCGCTTCGAACGCGCAGGCGCCGCGCGCACCACGCACCTGCTCGCATCGTCGCGCGTCGGGATCACACCCGACTACGCCGACCTCCTCGTCGCGGTGCGGGCGCAGACCGCGCACCTCCCCGGCCTCCTCTCGCTGGACCTCGAATGATGGCGAAGGCAGAACGGGGACTCGCGCCCGCGTATCCGATCCGCACCGAGCGGCTGCTGCTGCGACCGATCGCGCCAGGCGACGCGCCGGCCATGCACGTGTACAAGTCGGATCCGGATGCCGTGCGCTGCGTGCCGTACGCACCGCTGTCGCTCGCCGAGGTCGAAGAGCGCATCGACACCACCTGGTCGCGCACCCGTTTCGACGAACCGGGTGGCGGGATCTGCCTGGCCGTCGAGGACCGGGAGACCGGGACCCTGCTCGGCGATGTCGTGCTGTTCTGGCACAGCGAGAGGGATCGCGCGGGAGAGGTCGGCTACATCTTCGACCCGGCGTTCGCCGGACGGGGATACGCCACCGAGGCGGTCGGCGCGCTGCTCGAGCTGGGGTTCGACGGACTGGGGCTGCATCGCATCGCGGCGCGGATCGACGACCGGAACACGTCATCGGCGGGCGTCGTCGAGCGGCTCGGGTTCCGACGCGAGGCCCGGCTCGTCGAGAGCGAGTGGTTCAAGGACGAATGGACCACGATGCTGGTGTACGCGCTGCTCGAGGACGAGTGGCGGGGGAGGACCGGCGCGGCCTCGGCCTGACGGCATCCCCCATAATCGAGGGGTGACTGCCACTGCGACGCTCCCTTCCCTCGACGGCCGCCGATTCCGGATGGTGTCGTCGACGACCTCGACCGTCGACCCCGATGCGCCGAGCGTGTTCGAGTACTTCGAGCGCGACGGAGCGATCTGGGGCGGGTACGAGGGCGACACGGTCACGTTCGGCAAGTTCGTCGGCACCCGCACGGGCGACACGATCTGGGTGTCCTTCGTGCATGTTCTCGTCGCGGACGGCAGCGTTGTGACGGGCGACGGCGAGAGCGAGCTGGAACTCACCGACGACGGACGCATCCGCCTGGTCGAGCACTACGAGATGCACGGGCTCCCGCAGCTCAGCGTGGTCGAGGAGATCCCCGCCTGACCCGTTTCGTCTCGCTGGCGCTCGCTCAACGACCGGTCGTTGAGCGAGGGAGCGTCAGCGAGCGAGACGAAACGCCTCAGCGCGGCGGGAGGGTGTCGCGGCCGGGTGAGGCCGGGGTCCAGCGCGTCATGCCGAGGGGCGCGCTGACGCTGCTACGCTCCGGCAGGTCGGCGGGAAGCAGATAGGGGCGCCGGATCACCTCGTCGAGCACGACGACGCTGACGACCGTCCGCACTTCGGGCAGCTGCGCGATCACCCCGGTGGAGAACTCGTGCACACCGCTGACGTCGACGGCCCGGATCAGCAGCATCGCGTCGTGCTCGCCCGTCGTGATGGCGCACCACTCCACGTCGGGCATCTCGAGCACGCGGTCGCGGAACGACGCCCATGCCTGCGGGAGCACCGTGACGAACACGAGGGCGCCGATCGAGAGCCCGGCCTTGGCCTGATCGACTCTGGCGCTGAAGCCCGTGATGACCCCGTCGTGCACGAGCGACTCGACCCGCGTGTAGGCATTCGCCCTCGAGATGCCCACCTTGTCGGCGAGTGCGGCGATCGAGACGCGACCGTTATCACGGAGCACATCGAGGATTCTGTACGCGGTCTCGTCCAATGGGGCGGCACTTCGTCCAGAATGCTTCGACCGTTCCGCATCCTTGCTGGACATATTGCTCCTCACGCACGACGTTCTGGACAGAGCGTGTCAATGTGACGCACCCTTGCTGGACACATCGTCGCATATGATGCGAATCTGATCACCGGTCGTCCACATCTGGGTCGGCCACACCCGAATGTACTCCTCGCCTCTGGAGGCTCTCATGTCGTCACGTCGCAGCACGTCAGTCATCGCGATCGGAGCCGTCGCGCTCCTCGCGCTCGCCGGTTGCTCCGGAGGCAACTCCGCCAACAACGGCGACCAGTCCTCGGGCTCGGATTCGCTCGTCATCGACACCGCTTTCTCGATCGAGACGGCCGACCCGGGTCACACCTACGACCCGACCGGCAACATGATCGCGAAGGCCCTGTACGAGACCCTCGTCGACTTCGAGGGCTCCGACGTCTCGACCCCCGTTCCCGGTCTCGCCTCGTGGGAGCAGAACGAGGCCGCGACCGAGTTCACCTTCACGCTCGAGGGCGACCGCGTCTTCTCCGACGGTTCGCCGATCGAGGCGAAGGACGTCGTCTTCACGCTGCAGCGCATCCAGGGCATGACCGAGGCCAAGCCGAACTTCCTGCTCGGCGGCCTGACGATCGCCGAGGTTGACGACAAGACGATCTCGTTCGTCTCCGAGACCCCGCTCCTGCAGCTGCCGGCGATCCTCGCGAACCCGGCGCTCGGCATCGTCAACTCCGACGTCGTGATCGAGAACGGCGGCACGACCGACGGCGCCGACACGGCGCAGGGCTTCCTCGACGGCGAGTCCGCCGGATCCGGTCCGTTCGTGCTCGACACCCTCGACCTCAGCTCGCAGGTCGTGCTGACGAAGAACGACGAGTACAACGGCGACGAGGAGTCCGCATACAAGCGCGTCGTCGTGCGCAACGTCTCGGAGAGCGCCACGCAGCTCGCCAACCTCAAGGGCGGCGACTCGATGGTCGCGATGGACCTGAACGGCGACCAGGTCGCCGGTCTCGGCGACGACCTCACGGTCGAGTCCGTTCCGTCCGGCCAGACGATCTTCCTGCTGCTCAACCAGTCGGATGCCGTCGCCGGCGAGCTCGCGAACGTGAAGATCGCCGAGGCGATCCGGTACTCGCTCGACTACGACGCCCTGCTCGAGCTGGCGGGTGCCGGCGCGGTCCAGGCGACCGGCGTCATCCCGCCCGGGTTCGAGGGCGCCCTCGACTCCGGTGTGAAGCCGGATCCGGAGAAGGCCAAGGCGGCACTCGCCGAGGCCGGCTACACGGGTCAGACCCTGAAGCTGCAGTTCCCGAACGACTACCCGGTCGGCGGCGTGGAGTTCACCCCGCTCGCTGAGCGCATCCAGGCGCAGCTCGAAGAGGCCGGCATCACGGTCGAACTCGCTCCCGCACCGTTCGCCACTGAGCTCGACGCCTACGTCAACGGCACCGAGGGCTTCGGTCTCTGGTTCTGGGGTCCGGACTACGCGGACTCCGCGAACTTCCTCCCCTTCGCCCCGGGCCTGAAGGTCGGCCTGCGCGCCGGCTGGTCCGCCGACGCCAACCCGGAGATCGCCGGGATCGCCGCTGGTGCAGCCAGCGCGACGGATGAGGCCGTGCGTGCCGACGCTTTCACCTCGTTCGCCGAGGCCATGCAGGCCGAGGGCCCGTTCGTGCCGCTGATCGTCCCTGGCCGCAACATCGCGACCGCGGGCGATGTGGCCGGTGCCGTGTACAACTCCGTCTGGGAGATGGACATCGCCGAGATCGCCCCGGCCGGCTGAGCGGAATCCCCATGACGACGGTGGCGGTGCAGAGGCAGGCGCAGCGGCGCAGATCGCCTCTGGTCGGGTACCTGCTGCGGCGGGCCGGAACCTCCCTGCTCCTGTTGGTGGGCGTGACGATCGTCACGTTCGCGCTCACCAACCTGGTGCCGGGAGATCCGGTCTCGGCGGCCCTCGGTGAGGGGGCGTCGCAGAACCCCGCGACCCGTGAGGCGTTCATCCGCGCGAACGGCCTCGACCAGCCCCTGTTCGTGCAGTACTTCATCTATATGGGGAACCTGTTCCGCGGGGACCTCGGCACGTCGCTGGTGACCGGTCGTCCGGTCACCAGCGACCTCGCCACCGCGGTGCCCGCGACGATCGAGATCGCGATCGGCGCGATCATCCTCAGCCTCGCGGTCAGCATCGTGCTCGGCACTCTCGCCGCCTACCGCCGCGGCCTCGTCACCGATCAGGTCATCCGCGTCGTGACGCTGATCGGCCTGAGCGTTCCGACCTTCTGGCTGGCGCTCGTCAGCTTCTACGTGTTCTTCCTGGAGCTGCGCATCGCGCCGGGGTCCGGGCGCATCTCGCCCTCGATCACCCCGCCGCCGCGGATCACGGGCCTCTACACGGTCGACTACCTGCTGAACGGCGACGGCGTCGGCTTCTTCGACGCGCTCGCGCACCTGGCCCTTCCGGTGCTGGTGCTGTCGCTCGTGACGATCGGCCTGCTGACCCGCTTCATCCGCACCTCGGTGCTCGAGGTGCTGGGCAGCGACTACGTGCGCGCGGCGCGGGCCAAGGGGCTTCCGGCCATGCGCGTCATCCTGGACTACGTGCTCCGCGGCGCCTCGCTGCCGATCCTCACGATCGTCGGTGTCGCCTTCGGCTCGCTGCTCTCCGGCACCGTGCTCGTCGAGTCGGTGTTCGCCTGGCCGGGCCTCGGCACCTACGCCTACAACTCGGCCGCCAACCTCGACCTCCCCGGCATCATGGGCGTCGGTCTCGTGGTCGGCGTCATCTACCTCCTCATCAACTTCGTCGTCGACCTGCTCTACGGCGTCCTCGACCCGAGAGTGAGGATCGCATGAGCCGCATCGCCGCAGCCACCCCGGCCGGACGCTTCCGCTTCCGCTGGCCGCGCGCCTGGCGCACGCCGCTCGGCATCATCGGCACGGTCATCGCCGGCGCCTGGATCATCGTCGCGTTCACGGCGCAGTGGTGGGTGCCCTTCGGTCCCAACGCCCAGGTGCTCCCACGACTGCAGCCGCCGGGCGTCGACACCCTCCTCGGCACCGACGGCAACGGCCGCGACATCTTCTCCCGCCTGATGACGGGTGCGACGGTGAGCCTGCCGCTCGCCCTCATGCTCGTGATCGCGGCCATGATCATCGGCACCGTGATCGGCGCGCTCGCCGGATACTTCGGCGGATGGCTCGACGAGACCCTCATGCGCATCACCGACCTGTTCATGGCGTTCCCGACCGTCATCCTCGCGATGGTGGTCGCGGCATCGCTCGGCCCGTCGCTGTTCAACGCGGTGATCGCGGCGATCGTCGTGTCATGGCCGCAGTACTCCCGCGTCACGCGCAGCATCGTGCTGAGCCTGCGCGGTCAGAACTACGTGATCGCCGGTCGCCTTCTCGGCCACTCGCCGCTGCGCACCCTGTTCGTCGACATCCTGCCGAACATCGCCGGCCCCGTCCTGGTGCTCGCGACGCTCGACATCGGCGCGGCGATCCTCCTTCTCTCCGGACTCTCCTTCCTCGGTCTCGGCGCCCAGCCGCCGACCGCCGAATGGGGTTCGATGATCTCCGGGGCGATGCAGAACTTCGACGCCTGGTGGCTCGGCGTCTTCCCGGGCCTCGCGATCCTCACGGTCGTGCTGGCGTTCAACTTCCTCGGAGACGCCATGCGCGACGTGCTCGACCCGACGGCCGAGGTCGTGCACGAGAAGCAGGGCGAGCACAAGGCCTCTGCGGGGGTGACCGCGTGAACGCCCGCACCGTCGAGCCCCGCACCGTCGAGGCGCGGAACGCGACGCTCAGCATCCGCGATCTCACGATCGACATCGGTCGCCCGCTCGTGCGCGGCGTCTCGCTCGAACTGCTTCCCGGTCGCATCCACGGTCTCGCCGGCGAATCGGGATCGGGCAAGACGCTGACCTCGCTCGCCGTGCTCGGGCTCCTGCCGCGACAGGCCCGCACCGGCGGATCGATCTCGCTGGCGGGAGAGGAGCTCATCGGCCTCGGCCGCCGCGCCCTCAACCGGGTGCGCGGCAAGCGGATCGCGATGATCTTCCAGGACCCCTCCGCGTCGCTGCACCCGCAGCTGCCGGTCGGTCGCCAGCTCACGGACCACATGCGCGTGCACCTCGGCCTCAAGGGGGCGGCAGCACGTGCACGGGCGATCGAGCTGCTCCAGACCGTGCAGGTGCCGAATCCTGCGGAGGCGCTCAAGCGGTACCCGCACCAGTTCTCCGGCGGCCAGCGCCAGCGCATCGCGATCGCCTGCGCCCTGGCGTGCGACCCCGAGGTGCTGCTGGCGGACGAGCCGACCACCGCGCTCGACGTCACCGTGCAGGCCGGCATCCTGCAGCTGCTGCGCGACCTCGCGATCGAGCGGAATCTCGCGGTGCTGCTGGTCACCCACGACCTCGGGGTGATGAGCGCGATCGCCGACGAGGTCGCCGTGATGAAGGACGGACTGATCGTCGAGCGGGCCGACCGCGAGACGCTGTTCCGCGATCCGCAGCACGAGTACACGCGGACGCTGCTCGCGGCTCTTCCCGGCTCGAAGATCGCAGGTGCTGCGCCGGCGGACGCCGCGGACGAGGGGGATGCAGATGAGTGAGATCGCCGTCCTCGACGCGCAGGACGTGGTCGTGCGCTACCCGGGCAACCCGCCCGTGATCGCCGTGAACGGAGTGTCGTTGCGCGTCGCCCCCGGGGAGACCGTGGCGCTCGTCGGCGAATCCGGCAGCGGCAAGTCGAGCCTCGCCCGTGCCGTCGTCGGCATCGAGAAGACCGCGGCCGGCACGGTGCTCTTCCGCGACGCGCCCGTGTCGCCGCTCGGCATCCGTCGTCGCTCGAAGGCGCTGACCGGCATCCAGATGGTGTTCCAGGACCCCTCGACCTCGCTGAACCCGCGGCGCCGCGTCGGCGACCAGATCGCCGACGGCATCGCGACCGCTCGCGCTCGTGGCGCCGAGGGATCGACCGTGGCCGAGTGGCTCGAGCGCGTCGGCCTTCCCGCGCAGGTGGCATCCCGGTTCCCGCATCAGTTCTCCGGCGGGCAGAAGCAGCGCATCGCGATCGCCCGTGCCCTCGCCGCGCGCCCCTCGCTGCTCGTCGCCGACGAGCCGATCTCCGCGCTCGACGCCTCGACGCAGACGAGTGTGGCTGGCCTCATGCGCGACCTGGTGGCAGAGGCGGGTGCGGGGATGCTGTTCATCTCGCACGACCTCGCCGTGGTGCGGCGCATCGCGGACCGCACGTTCGTGATGTTCGCCGGTCGGGTGCTGGAGTCGGGGCCGACCGATCAGGTGTGGTCGGCGCCGCAGCATCCGTACACCCGCGCGCTGCTCGCCGCGATCCCGGAGCCCGACGGCGCCGGACGCATCCCGGCAGCACCCTCGGTCGACGATCGCGCCGTCTGGGCCGAGGTCCCGCCCGTCCTGAACTGACGCCGGACGGCGCGTCGGTCCGATTCTGCGCGGGGCGGCACGCCACATCAGGCGATCGCGTCAAATCAGGCCGACATCTTGAGAATCGGCCTGATTCCGCGCGTCTGCCTGATTCCGCGCGCCTTCCGGCGGCGTGCCGCCCTCGCCTCGCCGGCGGCCTAGGCTGTCGGCGCGTGAACCCGATCGCGCGGGCCGAGGAATATCTAACGTGACTACTGATAGCGAGATCGTCCGGCGATCGAGACACGAGGCGGCCGCGTTCGGCGAGCTGTTCGAGAGGCACGCCCGCGCGGTGGCGGGCTTCGCCTCTCGACGGGTCGGAGCGGACGTCGCGGAAGACGTGTTGAGCGAGACGTTCCTCGTGGCGTTCCGCCGGCGCGCGAGCTTCGATCTCCGCGTCGATTCCGCACGCCCGTGGCTGCTCGGCATCGCGACCCGGGTCATCCACCGACACCGCGCGAGCGAAGCCAAGCAGTTGCGAAGCCTGCTCGCGCAGCAACCGGAGCGAGCGCTCCCCGACGACTCCGACGGCCTGTCGGATCGTCTCGACGCGAGTGCGTCGCTCCGGGAACTGGCTCCTCGGGTCGCGGCACTGGCGAAGAAGGACCGCGACACGCTCTTCCTCTTCGCGTGGGGGGATCTGAGCTATGAGGAGACGGCGCAGGCTCTCGGTGTGCCGGTGGGAACCGTGAAGTCACGCTTGAACCGCGTTCGCCGGCTGCTCGCGCCGGCCAACGCGGGTCACAAGACATCAACCAACGCATTGCAGTCATCGGAGGTCGAATATGGACATCTTGGATAGCGTTCGCGAACTCGGAGTGGAAGACCCCTCCGCCGGCATCGTCGGTGCGCGGAACTCGCTTCATCGGGCGATGGCCGGCGAGGGGCGACGGCGACGTCGCCGCGGTCTCGGAATCGCATTCGGCACGGCAGGTGGTGTCGTCGGCGTCTCCGCGGTGGCCGCGGTCGTGGCGGGCACGTTCACCGTCGGCGCTGTCGTCGCGCCGCCGGCCTCGGCTGCCGAGACGATCGTCCTGAGTGCCGCCGCACAGCTCCAGGCGTCCGAGATACCGGCCGGCAAGTACCTGAAGACGACCGAGACGTTCGAACAGGTCATGGGATTCCACGGGCCGACGGAGGCAGAACCCTTCTCCTATGTGCTGCAGGACGCGACCGGTGTTCTGACGACGAGGTGGATCACGTCGACGTTCCTCTCATCCGACGCCGAGGTCCCGCCGATCCTGGAGACGAGCGAGTACCAGCCGGTCGAGGCGAACGGCGACGTGCAGGCTGTCGAGGACGCGTGGAACTCCTACTACGGCTCGACCTATGGGCACTGGGATGACGTCATCGAATCTCCCCGCCCGCCGGTGGTGTTCCAGATGGATGGTGTCGCGCACGCGCGTCTGTGGAGCAAGGATCTTGAGGAGACGCGGCCGATCGACGATCCCGACGACTCTCGAATCGACGACTGGGGCGCGTTCGCGACCGAGCCGCAGGAGTTCCTCGACGACGTCCTGGCCGAGTTCCCCGCCGGGACGACGAAGGATCAGGCCATCGCCGTGGTCTTCGAGAGCCTGGTCACCGGCGACATCGCCACCGCTTCGGCTGCCTACCGCGCGGTGCTCCTCGGCGTGATCGCACTCGCGGACGGCCTGCACATCGAGTCGGTCGAGGGAACCGTCACCACTGTTCGCCTCGATGACGATCGGGCGATGCGTCGACTCGTCTTCGACACGGAGACCGATCAGCTGCTGGAGGTCTCTCAGCATCTGACCGAGGCGTACGACGCCGGCCAGGACGCGCCGGTCGGCACGAGCCCGCTCGTCGAGGACGGCGCACCGACGACCATCCGCCGCTTCACGCACGAGATCGTCGACGCCCCGCCGGCGATCAACAGCGAAGGCTGACGGCTGCGCCGTGTCCGGTCCGCGCGACGGGCCGGGCACGGGTGCGCTGCCCCATCGCGTGCCCGGAGACGACGGCGGGCCGAGGCATCAGCCCCGGCCCGCCGTGTTCTTCAGCTCTGGATCAGAGCGGTGCGACGATGTCCTGCTTGACGTCCCACTCGGTGACCTCGAAGACGGACTCCAGGGGCTGACCGTTCATGTCGGCCGTGCTGGTCATTGCGAGAGGAACGTAGTCCGCGGTGACCTCGTAGACGGTCTCCATGGCGATCCCCTCCTGCTCGATGGTTCCGCTGAGCAGGAAGACCTTCTGGCCGAGACGCGTGCCGGTGCCGGTGACGGTGTAGTCACCCGTCAGCGCCGTGGCCATCGCGGTGGGGTCCATGGCCGTAGCCGATGCGGCGCCGGTGCTGAGGCCGGCGATGATCGGGTCGGTGGAGTTCGGGTCGGCGACCTGCCACTCGCTCGTCGCCGTCTTGACCCAGCTCTCGTCGCCGATCTTGATCACCGATCCCATGGGGGTCGTGAGCTCGACGGCTTCGTCAGCCGGGCTGTGCCGCGTGGTCGTCGTCATGTCCATGATCGACATCGACGCGGCGTATCCGGCCGTGTCCTCAGCCGCGACGCTGACGCATCCACCGAGCGTGGCGCCGTCGATCGTCGCGCCTTCCTTCAGCTCGGGGCAGTCGGAGGCCGGGGCTTCGGCTTCCTGCGATGCGCCGGCGCTGGGCTTCGCGTCGGCGGGCTTGTCGGAGCCTCCGGCCGCGCAGCCGGTGAGCAGGACCGAGGCGGCGAGAATCACGCCGACCCCAAATTTGTTGACGCGCATGGCGTCCCCCTTCGGTCGTATGCCCCGATGACGGTCATCGAGGCACGGCTTCCAGCATGCCAAATTTTTCGAGCCGACCCGCACACCGCGGTCGGGCACAGCTCCCCATGGCGGTCATGTGGATGCAAGAGGGTGAGCCGGGTCGATAAGCTTAGCCAACCCTTACTTCGACGAACAGGTTCGCCATGTCCTCCCCACGCTCGAAGGCCCTCACCGCCTTCCTCGCCCTGGCCGTCGCCGCGGCGGCCCTCACCGCCTGCGCGCCCGCCACCGAGAACGGCGAGGGTGCAGCGCCCGCCGCCGACGACGGCGCATTCCCCGTCACGGTCGAGCACGCCTACGGCGAGACCGAGATCTCCGAGCAGCCGCAGCGGGTCGTCACTGTCGGCTACACGGAGCAGGACACGCTCTGGGCGCTGGGCATCGAGCCCGTCGGCGTCACCGAGTGGTACGGCGGCTACGACTTCGCTTCGTGGCCGTGGGCGGACGAGGCCCGCGGCGACTCCGAGCCCGAGGTGCTCGGCACCAGCGACGGCCTCGACTTCGAGGCGATCGCCCTGCTCGACCCCGACCTGATCATCGGCACCAACGCGGGGATGACGGAGGAGGACTTCGACCGTCTGTCCGACATCGCGCCGACCATCGCCCACTCGGGCGACTACTCGATGTACTTCGAGCCGTGGGACGTGCAGACGCTGCAGATCGGCAAGGCCGTCGGCCGCACGGAAGACGCCCAGAAGCTCGTCGACGACATCGACGCGCAGTTCGCCGAAGCCGCCGAAGCGCACCCCGAGTTCGCGGGCGCATCCGTCGTGTTCCTGCAGAACGCGATCTACGACGGCGCGGCGATCGCCTATCAGGACGGGCTCAGCACCGACTTCCTCACCGACCTCGGCTTCTCGATCCCCTCGGAGATCGACGCGTACGCGCCGGAGGACGAGTCCGGCGGCCAGGCGTACATCCCGGTGGAGAACCTCGACGTGCTGAACGCGGCCGACGTACTCATCTGGGGCACCGAGTCCGACGACGACATCACCGCTCTCGAGGGCGAGCCCTTCGTCGCGGCCATCGAGGCGATGAAGCGCGGTTCCGTGGTCTACACCGACGGCGTGACGGCCGGTGCGATCTACTTCACCTCGCCGCTGAGCCTCCCGTACGTGATCGACGCCCTCGTCCCGGCGCTCGCAGACGCCATCGCGGGGAACGGTCCCGCGCGCACCGCGGAGTGACCTCCCTCGCACGCACACGACGCGATCCGTCCCGGTCATCCGCCGGGCGGATCGCGCTCGTCGTCGTGCTCGCCGCCGTCGCGCTCGTCGTGGCAGCCGGCATCGGCCTCACCGTCGGCACGAAGCTCGTCGGCATCGACACCGTGATCGACGCGATCGCGCGCTTCGACGGCAGCGACCTGCAGCTCGTGGTGCGCGAGTCGCGCATCCCGCGCACGGTGTTCGGCCTCCTCGTCGGCCTCGCCCTCGGGGCAGCGGGCGCCGTGATGCAGGGCCTCACCCGCAACGCGCTCGCCGATCCCGGCATCCTCGGCGTCAACGCCGGCGCCTCGGTGGCGGTGGCCGTCGCGGTCGCGGCCCTCGGGATCCACGACTTCCCGGCCCTCATGGCCGCAGCGCTCGCCGGAGCCCTCGTCGCCACGATCGGGGTCGTGCTGCTGGGATCCGCAGGCGGCGGCAGCCCGGTGACGCTCGTGCTGTCGGGTGTCGCCCTCGCGGCCGTGCTCGGCGGCCTGACCACGGCGCTCGTGCTCCTCAACCCGCACGCCTTCCTGCAGATGCGCAGCTGGGAATCGGGTGCGCTCGCGGGGCGCGACCTGTCGATCCTCACAGTCGCCGGTCCGACGATCGCCGTGGGCCTGGTGCTCGCCTTCGCGATCACGCGGAGCCTCGACGTGCTCGCCCTCGGCGACGACACGGCCGCGGCGCTCGGGGTGCGGATCGGCTCGCTGCGCACCGGCGCGGTGGCATCCGTCACACTGCTGGCCGGAACCGCGACCGCCGTGGCCGGCCCCGTCGCCTTCCTCGGACTCGCCGCACCCCACATCGCCCGTGGGATCGTCGGCTCCTCGCAGAAGGCGATCGTGCCGCTCGCGGCCGTGATCGGCGCCATCGTCGTGGTGCTCGGCGACGTCGTCGGCAGGATCGTCATCGCGCCGCAGGAGGTGCCGGTGGGCATCGTCATGGCCTTCGTCGCCGCACCGTTCCTGATCTGGATCGGCCGCCGCCGGAATCCGGTGCAGCTGTGAGCGCCGCGCCGCGGTCCGGCATCCGTCGCCTGCGTCGCCCGCTCGATCGCCGAGCGCGCTGGGCGATGGGGATCCTGGTGGTCGCCGTGCTGGCCGCGTTCCTCGCGAGCCTGTCGATCGGGGACCGCCTGATCTCGCCGATCCGCGTCGTCGAGGCGCTGTTCGAGACACAGGGCGGTGTGCGCATGGTCGTCGTCGACTGGCGGCTGCCGCGTGCCCTCGCCGCCCTCTTCTTCGGCGCCGCGCTCGCCCTGTCGGGCACGGTGTTCCAGACGATCACCCGCAACCCGCTGGGCAGCCCCGACGTGATCGGGCTCACCACCGGCGCCTACACCGGCGCCCTGATCGTCATGACGACCGGCGGCTCGTCCGGCGTCGCCGTGTCGATCGCCGCGATCCTCGGCGGCTTCGCGACGGCGGCACTGGTCGCCGCCCTCGTCGCCGGCAGAGGCGCCCTCGGCTACCGCATCGTCATCGTCGGCATCGGAGTGAGCGCGGTGCTCGCCGCCGTGAACGCCTGGATGCTGCTGCGCGCCAGGCTCGAGGTCGCTGTCTCGGCCGCCATCTGGGGTGCGGGATCGCTCAACGGCGTCGGATGGCAGCAGGTGCTCCTCCCGATCGTGATCGTCTCGGTGCTGATCGTGCTCCTCGCCCTGTCGCGACGCGGCCTCTGGCTGATCGAGCTGGGCGATGACATCGGCACGAGTCTCGGCGGACGGATCAACCTGACGAAGGCGGGACTGGTCGCCATCGCCGTCGGTCTCTGCGCCGTCGTCACGGCCGCGATCGGACCCATCGCCTTCGTCGCGCTCGCCGCACCGCACCTGGCGAAGCTCATCGTGAAGAACGGTCCGCTCCATCTCGTGGCCACTTCGCTCACGGGTGCCGTGCTGCTGTCGGCGGCCGACATCATCGGGCAGAACGCCATCCCCGGACATGCGCTCCCGGTCGGCGTCGTCACGCTCGTTCTCGGCGGCGTGTATCTGATCTTCCTGGTGGTGCGCACGGCCCGACAGCGCTTCTGAGGTCGCTCGGTTCTCCCACCCCGTGACCCGCGTTCGCGGCCTGCGCGGAACTCCGCTAGACTGACGAGGTTGTCTGCCTTCTGGCGGACACGTTCACACACCCTCCTGCTTCCGCGAGATACGCGGAAGCCGTTCTAGTCCGAAGGAGGTGGGTAAGTGACGCACCAGTACGAACTCATGGTCATTCTGACCCCCGAGATCGACGAGCGCCAGGTCGCACCTACGCTCGACAAGTTCCTGAAGGTCATCACCAACGATGGTGGCTCGATCGACAAGGTCGACATCTGGGGTAAGCGCCGTCTGGCCTACGAGATCCAGAAGAAGAACGAGGGCATCTACGCCGTCGTCAACTTCACCGCTACCAGCGAGGCCACGCAGGAGCTCGACCGTCAGCTGAAGCTGAACGAGCAGATCATGCGCACCAAGGTCCTCCGTTCGGAAGAGGCTCAGGCGATGGTCGCATTCGAGGCCAAGCGCACCGAAGAGAAGGCTGCCCGCAAGGCCGCCAAGGCTGCGAAGGCCTAAGCGCCATGGCCGGCGAAACCGTCATCACCGTGGTGGGAAACCTCACGGCCGACCCCGAGCTGCGCTACACGCAGAACGGGCTGCCGGTGGCGAACTTCACCATCGCATCGACGCCTCGGAACTTCGACCGTGCCGCGAACGAGTGGAAGGACGGCGATGCGCTGTTCCTCCGCGCGTCCGTGTGGCGCGAGTTCGCCGAGCACGTGGCGGGTTCGCTGACGAAGGGCATGCGCGTCATCGCGCAGGGCCGTCTGCGTCAGCGCTCCTACCAGGACCGTGAGGGCAACCAGCGCACCGCGATCGAGCTGGAGGTCGACGAGATCGGCCCCTCGCTCCGGTACGCGACCGCGCAGGTCACCCGTGCGGCGTCGACCGGCGGTGCCGGCGGTGCCGGTGGTCCCGGCGGCGGTCAGTCCCGTCCCGCGCAGCAGCAGGTGTCGGAGGAGCCGTGGTCCACGCCCGGCTCGTCGACCAGCGCGGATGCCTGGAGCACTCCGGGCAGCTTCGGCGACGACACCCCCTTCTAAACTCAACTCCCGCGGTCTGAGCCCGGGACCCTTGGGTCCCTGAGCTTGTCGAAGGGCCGCTCATCATTAAGGAAAACCAATGGCTGGAAAGTCGAGCGGCGACCGCCGCAAGCCGCGGAAGGGTGGCAAGCCCACCGCTCCCGCGAAGTCCATCCGGGTCGGTGTCATCGATTACAAGGATGTCGCCACCCTCCGCAAGTTCGTCTCGGAGCGCGGCAAGATCCGCGCCCGTCGTATCACCGGTGTCTCGGTGCAGGAGCAGCGTCTGATCGCCACGGCGATCAAGAACGCGCGCGAAATGGCGCTCCTGCCCTACGCTGGCGCCGGCCGGTAAGGGGTATCGAGATGGCAAAGCTGATTCTCACGAACGAGGTCGCCGGGCTGGGTAGCGCGGGAGACGTCGTCGAGGTCAAGAACGGGTACGCCCGCAACTTCCTCATCCCGCAGGGCTTCGCTACGGCGTGGACCCGCGGTGGCGAAAAGCAGGTCGCTTCGATCCAGGCCGCGCGTCAGGCACGCGCGATCCACGATCGTGACGACGCTGTCGCACTGAAGAACGCTCTCGAGGGCACCAAGGTCCGTCTCGCCGTCAAGGCGGGCGCGTCCGGTCGCCTCTTCGGTTCGGTCAAGACCGAGCACGTCGCCGACGCTGTCGCGGCTGCCGGTATCGGTGCGATCGACAAGCGCAAGGTGCACATCACCTCGCCGATCAAGTCGACGGGTGACCACGAGGCCACCGTTCGTCTGCACGACGACGTGACCGCGGTCATCACGCTGCAGGTCGTCGCCGCCAAGTAATTCCCGATGGGCCACTGAGCCTGTCGATGTGCGCCCCCTTTCCTTCGGGACAGGGGGCGTTCGGCGTCTCCGGGCCGCACGTTTTCGGACCATTCCGTCTTCTTCGGACGATCACGCCCGCATTCTCCGCAGAACGTGGGGTTGGCCGAATGCCTGCGCACGCGGGCGCGCAGGATGCCCCGTGGGCGCGAACCCACGGGGCACCCCTTGCGTCCGCGTCACGCGCGGTCGGACCGAGATCCGCCCGTCACGCGACGCGGGACGCACCGGCGGTGCGGGTCTCCTCCCCGAGGACGGCCGCACCGCCGGCGTCTGGGCTACGCCGTCGTGCGACGGCGGAGCAGCCCTGCTCCTCCGAGAAGGAGCAGGAGTGCGGCGAGTGCGACCAGACCGGAGGCGGCGGCGCCGCCGGTCATGGCGAGGCCCTCCGCTGCGCCGGATGCCGAAGCGGCAGCGGCCGCTCCGGAGGCCGAACCGGTTCCCGGAGTCGTGCCCGGATCGGTGCCCGGACCGGTACCGGGACCGGTGCCGGGGTCTGTTCCCGGATCCGTTCCCGGGTCGGTTCCCGGATCAGTCCCCGGGTCCGTTCCCGGATCCGTTCCGGGGTTCGTCCCGGGGTTCGTCCCGGGCCCGGTGACGGTGCTCTCGCCGAGCACCGCGATGGCGTTGCCGCCGACCGTGATCGGGATGCTCACCGGGA
This sequence comes from Microbacterium sp. A8/3-1, assembly GCF_040267695.1. NCBI lineage: Bacteria > Bacillati > Actinomycetota > Actinomycetes > Micrococcales > Microbacteriaceae > Microbacterium > Microbacterium sp. A8/3-1. Next base: position 3,054,622 of record NZ_CP158357.1, read on the forward strand.
GCACGACCTGGCTGCCGCCGAGGAGTCCTCCCAACCCCGACGTGTCGATCCCGCCGACGGCAGGAACCGCCGGTGCCGGTGCTGCGCCCGTTCCGCCGGTCACCGTGCTGGTGCCGAGGACCGAGATCGCGTTGCCGAGCACGGAGACCGGTGCCGTGACGGGCGCCACGACCTGGCTGCCGCCGGCGAGCGAGTCATCCCCGCCGGTCGACACGTCACCGCCGGATGCCGGTGCCGGTGCTGCGCCCGTTCCGCCGGTCACCGTGCTGGTGCCGAGGACCGAGATCGCGTTGCCGAGCACGGAGACCGGTGCCGTGACGGGTGCCACCACCTGGGTGCCGCCGAGGATCGAATCGTCTCCCGACGTCGTCGCCGGCGTTCCGGGTGCGGAGTCCGGCGCGGGTGCGCCGGCCGGGGAGCCGGATGCCGAACTGGTGCCGAGCACGGACACGGCGTTGCCGTCGACCGTGATCGGTGCCGTCACCGGGGCCACGACCTGGGTGCCGCTGCCCACGGCATCCGTTCCGTCCGTCTCCGCGGAGACCGGCGAGGCGGCGGCAGGGGCCGGTGCTGCGGCTCCCTGCGACTCCGCATCGCTTTCACCGAGGACCGAGACGGCGTTGCCCGAGACGGTGATCGGCGCGTCGACCTGCAGCAGCGCCTGCGTACCCGAGAGCACGCCGTCGATGCCGCTGGTCGTCACGGACGGCACCCCGGCGGCGGGAGGCGAGGCCTGGGGAGCCTCGTCCTGGGATGCCGGAGCCGGGGTGCTGGTCGAGGAGGTGCCGAGAAGGCTCACCGCGTTGTCCGTCACGGTGACGGGTACGGTGACGGTCACCACGGCCTGGGAGCCGGATGCCGCGCCCGAGTCGCCGCTCGTCTCCGCCACCGGCGCGGGGGCAGGGGCTGGAGGCGGGGTCTCGGCGACGGGTGCCGGAGCGGGTGCCTCGGCGGTCGAGGTGCCGAGCACCGAGATCGCGTTGTCGACGATCGTGATCGGCGCGGTGACCGTGGCCACCGCCTGGGTGCCGGAGAGAAGGCTGTCGTCTCCGGATGTCTCGGCCGCGTTGGCGACCGTCGCGCCGAAGAGCGTGATGCCCCCGGCGATCAGCGTGCCCCACAGGGCCCGCTTCAGATAAGTACGCATGATGATTCTCCTGACTGGACTGGGGGAGTCTGGATGGGTGCGGGCGAAGTGCGCGCGCAGCACAGCATCTGCCGTCCTCGGGGTGAGGGCGGCGCGACCGTCAGTCAGTCAGGAGAGACGTCGGTGGCGAAGACCGGCGACGTCGGCAGGGCGTCGTCGGATGCACCGGCAGCCCGCTCCCAGGCACGGAGCGGGGACGCGCCGACGTCGCTGACGCGAGCGTGGGCGCTGTGAGAACCTCCACCGGAACCGGCGAAGGAAGAAGGCGTGCCAGGACCCCCTGGCGGGGCGCCGGAGGACGGCCCGGAGGGCGCGTCCGACGCCCCGCGCTCGCTCACAGTGCCCCTGGGGATGGTAGCGGGGACTACGGGCGAAGCGGAGGCGAGCGCGGGGGTCGTGGCTTGGAGGTAGAGTGCGGATGCCGTCGCCGAGGCGAGCTGCGCAGCAGAACTCGTGCCGGGTGTGCCGGGTGCGGGCGGCACCGATGCTGTCGGGTCGAGAGGTTCCAGGATCGGCGGCAGCGTCTCCCCGCCCGCCTCGCCGATCACGCCGGTCGCGCCGTCGACCACTCCGATGAGGCCGCGGACCAGGTCGGCGGCACCGAGATCGTCGACGAGGTCTCCGAGGATCGGGAGACCGGTGACGGCATCCAGGATCGGGTCGGCGATCTGTGCGACGGGGGAGTGCGTGAGAGCGTCGGTCACCGGCGCGACCACGCCCTCGGCGGTCTGGGCCACCGCCTGGACGATCGGCGCGGCGACGGCTCCGACGATCGGAACCTGCGTGACGGCGGTGGCGACAGTGTCGACCACGACGGGCGCCTCCTGCTGCACGGGCGCGATCACGGCCGTGACGGCCGGGGCGACCACCTGCGTCACGACGGGTGCGACGACGTCGGAGACGACCGGTGTCGTGACGGCGGAGACCGTCTCGCTCACGATCGAGGTGAGCCCGTCGAGGGGTCCGTCCGACTCGTCGGCGTGCGCGGAGCCTCCGCCGGCGACGACCGTCAGTGTCGCCCAGGCGAGCGCGACGAGACCGCCCCATTTGACGGCGGTGGGGATGCCGCGTCGGGTGGCCCGAACGTTCACGTCAACCTCCCCCTCTGAAGGCAACGCACCATCGGCACGAACGTGCTCGATGGGCTGACGATACTCGCGCTTACAGCCGTTGTCCAGGGCTATTTCGCGCAGGTCCGGAAGCTCATCGCGCGATGACGCGCCCGGCAGAATCTCAGCTTGACTTTCCCCAGGTTCTACACATGTCGTCCCATGACGGGAAAACCTTCAATCACGCATTGAATCCGGTTCCCATCCACAGGCTGGGGAATCGAGAAAGCCCAGGTCAGCGCGATTAAGAAAACCAATATGAAAGACCGTCCACCGGGTTATCCACAACCGTTCTACACAGACACTCCGGCTTTGTCCGCAAACTCTCCACAGAGTTATCCACAGGCTGTGTTGCACCCGATTCACGCCGCTCGTAGCGTGGTCGAGCGACCGAATGTCGGGGGCTCCTGATTCGCTGTGCACAGCGGCCGGAACGGCCGGACGGACACGGCTCCGCCCCTCGGGGCGGCGCATTCGGAAACGTCGCATCGAAGGGAAAAGCGTGTCGATCGCGGACATCTCAGAGGAGCGCCTGGGAGGGCAGCGCCCGCCCGAGCGCACGCCTCCCCATGACCTCCTCGCCGAGCAGAGCGCGCTGGGCGGCATGCTGCTGTCGAAAGACGCCGTCGCCGACGTGATCGAGACCCTCAAGGGCGCCGACTTCTACATCCCGAAGCACGAGTTGATCTTCGAGGCGATCCTGTCGCTGTACTCGCACGGCGAACCGACGGATGTGGTCGCGGTCACCGACGAGCTCATCAAGACGGGCGAGCTCGGCAGGGCCGGCGGCGCCGACTACCTGCACACCCTCACCTCGATCGTCCCGACCGCGGCGAACGCCGGGTACTACGCGGGCATCGTCAACGAGCGGGCCATCCTGCGTCGCCTGGTCGACGCGGGCACGCGCATCGTGCAGCTCGGGTACGCCGGTGAGGGCGACGCGACCGACATCGTCAACAACGCCCAGGCCGAGATCTACTCGGTCACCGGCACGGAGACGGCCGAGGACTACGTGCCGTTGACCACAGCCGTCGACGCGGCGATCGAGGAGATCGAGGCCGCGAACGGCCGCGACGGCTCGATGACCGGCATCCCGACCGGGTTCAAAGAGCTCGACGAGCTCACCAACGGCCTCCACGGTGGCCAGATGATCGTCGTCGCGGCCAGACCCGCGATGGGTAAGTCGACGCTCGCCCTCGACTTCGCCCGCGCGGCATCCATCGGTCATGACTTCCCGTCGATCTTCTTCTCGCTCGAGATGGGCAAGAGCGAGATCGCGATGCGTCTGCTCAGCGCCGAGGGCGGGATCCCGCTGCAGAACATGCGCAAGGGAACGCTCGATCCGCGCGACTGGACCACCGTCGCCGCGACCCGTGGTCGCATCAACGACGCGCCCCTCTACATCGACGACAGCCCCAACATGACGCTCGTCGAGATCCGTGCCAAGTGCCGTCGGCTCAAGCAGCGCGAGGGTCTGCGCATGGTCATCATCGACTATCTGCAGCTCATGACATCGGGCAAGCGCGTCGAGTCGCGTCAGCAGGAGGTCTCCGAGTTCTCGCGAAGCCTCAAGCTCATCGCCAAGGAGCTGCAGGTCCCCGTCATCGCCCTGTCGCAACTGAACCGTGGTCCCGAGCAGCGGCAGGACAAGAAGCCCGCGATCAGTGACCTGCGTGAGTCCGGCTCGATCGAGCAGGATGCCGACATGGTCATCCTGCTCCACCGCGATTCCGTCTACGACAAGGACGTGCGTCCGGGCGAGGCCGACCTCATCGTCGCCAAGCACCGTAACGGCCCGACCGCCACGATCACGGTCGCGTTCCAGGGTCACTACTCGCGCTTCAAGGACATGGCCCCGGGTGGCGACTTCAACTGAGTTGTAGGTTCCGGGTCAACACGACAGAGTCGGCGGCGACCTAGAGCGCCGTGGAGAGGACTTCCGCGAGCACGCGCTGCTGAGTTCTCCCGGGATCCGGGCTGGACTGGTCCGACATGGTTGCAAGTGCTTTCCAGAGGGCCCATCCTCGCGCGCGTTGCCAGGTCGCATCATCGAGGCCGACCGACTCGTGAAACGCCGCACGCGCCTCGCCGTCGAAGAAGGTCCACGCGATGACGAGATCACAGGCGGGATCGCCGATCCCGCAGGTGCCGAGATCGATGACTGCCGAGAGTCGCCCTTCCTCTGTGAGGAGGTTGCCGGTGGCGACGTCTCCGTGGAACCAGACAGGCTCGGACTCCCAGGCAGACGTCGTCGCGGCGAGCCAGATCTCTCGGCACCGCTCCGCATCGACGTCGTCTCCCAGACGTTCGAGGGCGATCTGCACCTGATTGCCGTACACGCTCGGGTGACAGCCGCGGTAGAAGGAATGTCGTCCCGCTGCGGTGCCCTCCCCTGTCGGGAGGGATCTCAGTGTGCGCAACACGGTTCCCAGATCGACGGCCAAGGAGACCCGGTCGATCAGCGAATTCTCGTCCAGCGTGTCACCGGGCAGCCATCGACGCACGGACCACGGAAGCGGGTAGTCCCGGCTCGGCACTCCGACGGCCACGACGCCGGGGACGAGAACCGGCAGCTTCCCATCGAGGAACTCGAGCGCGCGCTTCTCCTTCTCGACAGCAGCGGCATAGGCTTCGCCACTGGGCAGCCGCACGGAAAGATCATCTCCCAGGCGAAACGTCCGGTTGTCCCACCCCTGTTGCGGAACCGCGCGAATGCGCAGTGTGCTCCAGTGCGGAAACTGCTCCGATATGAGCTGGGCCACCAGGGCCTCGTCGATATCGACCATCTTTCCTCCCCGCTTCAGCACGCGCTATTCGCTGCCCGGTGCCTTCGCTGCCGGCTTCTCAGCGTGTCGTGGACTGTTCGGGTTCATCAGGGAGTGCCTGCGGCCGTAGACGAAGTAGATGATGAGGCCGATGATGAGCCAGCCGCCGAAGCGGAGCCAGGTCTCCCAGTGGAGCTGGAGCATCAGGAAGCCGGAGGCGAGCATTCCGAACGCGGGAACCAGTGGCATGAGCGGGAGCCGGAAGGTGCGGGGAGCATCCGGGCGCTTGTATCGGAAGATGATGACCGACAAGCAGACCACGACGAACGCGGCGAGGATGCCGATGTTGGTGAGGTCCGCGACTGCCTTGATCGGGAAGACGCCCGCGAGGAGCGCCGAGGCGACGCCGGCGATCCAGGTGACGCGCTGTGGGGTGCCGTTTCGGTCGGTCTTGGCGAACCACCCCGGGAGGAGCCCATCGCGACTCATCGAGAACCACACGCGGGTGACGCCGAGGAGGAAGGTGAGCATCACGGTGAGGATGGACAGGACGGCGAAGACGGAGATGATGGTGGCGATCACGGGCAGCCCGACGCTCGTGAACGCGGATGCGAACCCGGCTGTGGGGTCGATCTCCTTCCAGTTCTGCATGCCCGTCAGCACGAGCGTGGCGGCGACGTAGAGGAGCATCGCGATGATCAGCGAGAGGATGATGGCCTTCGGCATGTGCTTCTTGCCGTCCTTCGCCTCCTCAGCGGCGGTGCTCATGGCGTCGTAGCCGAACACTGCGAAGAACACGGTCGCGGCGCCGGCGAGCACGGGACCGAAGCCGCTGGGCATGAACGGGTTGTAGTTGTTCGCATCGATGTAGAAGACGCCCAGGCCGATGATGAACAGGATCAGGAGCACTTTGATCGCGACTGCGACGAGCTCGAAGCGCCCGAAGGCCTTGGTTCCGCGGGCGAGGATCCACGTCACGAGCAGGCAGACAGCGATGGCGGGAATGTTGACGATTCCGCCCTTGCCCTCGTCGGCCGTGGAGGTCATCCACGTCGGCATGTGGATGCCCACCCCGGAAAGGAAGGCGTCGAAGTAGCCGGAGATGCCGATAGCGACGACGGCAACGATGGCGATGTATTCGAGCAGCAAGTCCCACCCGATGAACCAGCCGATGACCTCGCCAAGGGCGACGTAGCCGTACGTGTATGCGGACCCTGCCCTGGGGATCATGCCGGCGAACTCGGCGTAGGAGAGGGCGGCAGCCGCCGACGCGAGCCCGGCGATCAGGAAGGAGATGAGCACGGCGGGTCCCGCTCCGGGGGTCCCTTGGCTGCCTGCCGCCACCAACCCGGCGAGGGAGAAGATGCCGACGCCGATGATGCCGCCGACGCCGATCGCCGTGAGCTGCCACAGACCCAGCGACTTGAAGAGCCCGCTGTTCTTGCTCTCGGCCTCGATGTCGTCGATGGGCTTGCGCCGCATGATGGACTGGGATGGATCTTTTGCACTCATCAGATGCTCCTCAGTTGGTGCCGCGACCATCACTGCCCTGTGACGGTCAGCCCAGTATGTACCTGGAGACGCCTCGCGAAAGGTGACTGATGCTGAACGCTACTGTTCAGGCTCACGGCAGCGCGATGCCGGTGTACTCAGCGAGCGGGATCGCCGCGAAGCTCGGGGCTGAGGCGTCGTAGAGTCGTCTGACGGCAGCAGGGCGGGAGGGACCGAGAGGGAGCGAATGTGCACGGCGTGGTTCTCGCGGGCGTGATCCGGTCGCGCACGGTGGTGCTCACCGGCGCCCGTGCCCCGGCGACTCTCGACCTCGCACGGCGCTTCGCCGAGGCCGACTGGCGTGTGGTCGTCGCTGACAGCGAACCCAACCTGACGGCGAATTCGCGGGCAGTGCAGCGCGCCTATCGGGTGCCGTCCGCGCGGTTCCGTCCGGTGGAGTTCGCGCGGGCGATCGCCGGTATCGCGCGACGCCATCGGGCCGATCTCATCGTCCCCACCTGCGAGGAGACCTTCTGGCTCAGCGCCGTGCTCACGGCGGACGATGTCGCGGACGCGCCAGGACAGGCGAATGACGATCGCCATGTGAAGAGCGATCTCGCCCTGCTCCGCGACCGGCTGTTCGCCTCGGAGACGGATCTGCTCGCGCGCCTGCATCACAAGGGACGATTCGTCGCACTGCTCGACGAACTCGGCTTGCCGCACCCGCGCACAGAGGTCGTCTCGTCGGCGATCGAGTGGCGACGCCGACGCGTGGCCCGCGCCGGGTGGCTTTCGGGGGCGAGGGTCGTGAAGCCGGCGCTGTCGCGCTTCGGCAGCCGCACCATGATGGTGCCCGCGGGGGAGCCGCTTCCCGACGTGGGTCGGATCACGGCTGATCAGCCCTGGATCATCCAGGAGCGGGTGGCCGGTCGGGAGCTGTGCACCTACGCGGTCGCGGTCGCAGGACGGCTCACGGCTTTCGTCCTCTACGCGCCCGTCTGGCGGGCCGCTCGCGGAGCCGGGGTGGCGTTCGAACGCATCGAGGAGAGCGACCGGGTCCATGTCGCCGCACGATCTCTGGCCGCGAGCCTCGCGGCCGGCCTGAGCTTCTCCGGTCAGTTCGGCCTCGATCTGATGGAGACCGACTCGGGGCTCACCATCCTCGAATGCAATCCTCGAGCGACCAGCGGCATCCACCTCTTCGCTCCTGGCGATCGGCTCGCCGATGCGTTCGCGCCGGCTCTCTCCGCCGACACCGACGGCTCGGGCGAGGCCCTCGAGCTCGTTACGGCATCCCGCACGGTGGTGCGCCTCGGAGTGCCGCATCTCCTGTACGGGCCGGGGGGCATGCGGTCGGTGAGTGACGCCGGTCGCTTCGTTCGTCAGTTGCGGGCGCCTGATGTGCTCCGGGAACCCGGCGACCGCGTGGCGTTGGGGACACTCGCGCGATCCGTTCTGGTGCAGCTTCGCACCGCGCGGGCCGCTCGCGTGTCGATTCTCGCCGCCTCCACGCATGACATCGAGTGGAACGGGGAGCCGGTCCGGTTGCCCTCCCGAGCGGTACAGCACAGCGGGGCCGATGCGTTCGCGGCCGCCGTCGCCCGTGCGGGCGGTACCCGCGAGGTCGCATCCAACGTCGACGTCACCTTGTCGGTCGTGGCGGTCGGCGGCGAGCGACTGCCGTTGACCACGCCCTCATCCCGTACTCCGCGCCCGGGCGTGCGGAGTGAAGAGACTGATCCGCAGAGCTACGTCGTGTCCCCCGTGACGCACTACCTGCACTACGCCCGCGAGGAGGTGGGGGAGCTGCGTTCCCGGGTGGCCCGCCTCGCGGCTCGGGGTCTGCTGCACGTCCTCGGGATGGCGTTCGCCGTGTCGCATATCGACGACGTCGCGTTCGTGGGCAACTCCCTGATCTCCACCAATCTGCATCCGCAGCTCGACGAGGTAGAGGTGGCCGGGCTCACCGAAGCGCTGCAGCGGTCGCATCCGCATCTCGCCATCGGCTGGCGCAGCGTGCACGGGCGCGGCAACCTGCTCCCCGAGACGTTGCGCCGGTGCGGCTATCGGCTCATTCCCGCGCGCAGCGTCCTGTTCACCGAGACGCGCGGCACCGGATGGGCGCGGGTGCGCGACACCGTGCGCGATCGCGCCGTGTACGAAGGCTCGGCCTATCGGGCGCGGCCCGCACCGCTCGACCCCGTCACCGGCATGTCGCCCCTCGTCATGCGCGAGCGGATCGCCCAGCTATACACGCAGCTGTACGTCGACAAGTACTCGCGGCTCAACCCTCGCTACACCGCCGCGTTCATCGGCGTCGCGCAGCAGAGCGGGCTCCTGGAGTTCGTCCTGCTCGAACACGAGGGTGACGCTCGCATCGACGGCGTCTTCGGGTTCCGCGTGGCGAACGGCTTCCTCGCCGCTCCTGTTCTCGGCTACGACACGCGGCTCCCGCAGGAGCTCGGCCTCTATCGGATGCTCAGCTATCTCGTGGCCCGCACCGCCAACGAGAACGGGGTCCAGCTGCACAACTCGAGCGGGGTGGCCGCGTTCAAGCGCAACCGAGGGGCTGAGCCGGAATTCGAGTACACCGCGGTGTACACGCACCACCTCCCGTGGCGGCACCGAGCAGGATGGCGTCTGCTGGAGACAGTGGTGCGGGCGGTCGCCGTCCCGATGGTGCGTCGCGAAGGGCTCTGACGGCCTCATCGATCGGTGTGGGTGTGCGGGCGGCGTCAGGATCCGACGGCCGGTGTCGCCCGGAAGGCGTTGACCGCCCGGTCGAGGATGACCTCCGTCTCGCGCCCGGAATCGAGCACCGTGTTCCTCGTGGATGCCGGATCGACCAGCACGGTCGTGACGGGGAGCGCGTCCGTGGCCTCGGTGGTCAACAGGGCGTCGACCTGCGCAGCGTAGGCCGAGCCGCTCGACTTCGCGCGCATGTCGATCGCGACCACATGGTTCGTGGACACGAGGTTGCCGGCCCCCTCCACCAGTCGCACGATCACCGGCACGGCATCCGACGGGCGGATGCGCTGCGCATCGACCACATGAGAGATGTGGTTGCCGATGACCGAGTTGTTGCTCCCGTTGACGCGGACCACTCCGAAGAGATCATCCTGCCCGTTGTCGACGTCCAGAAAAGGCGTCCAGGGTTCGAGATCACGGAGCAGGTGATTCGATGACACCAGGTTCTCCGAGCTTCCTTCATCGAGAACGACCATGCCCGGGTAGAACGAGTGCAGACGGTTGCCGGTGATGCTCGACCGGGTGACGCCCGTGAAATGGATGCTGCTCGCCCCGCGCGGGAAGACGTTGTTCGCCGTGATCAGGAGTCCCCCGTGATTCTCGGCGTAGATCGAGTGACCCCAGGGCCCCGCTCCGATCAGGTTGTCGGTGATCTTCGAAGCCTGGCCCCACCCGCGGAGCTCGATGCAGCTTCCGCACTCGGCGATGAAGTTGTCGTGGAGAGAGAGCGCGTCGGCGTTGCAGACGGTGAGCGCGTGCTCGAGATAGACGAATCCCATGCCGTTGACGCGGAAGGAGTCGTTCGCGCTCGCGACGTGGATGCCGGTCTTGCCGTTGACGTAGGTGTTCTCCGCGTGCAGGTCAGAGCCGTCGGAGACGAAATGCAGGCCATCGATGCAGAAGTTCGAGAACTCGACCGAGCTGATCCGCGGATCTCCGCTGCGCTCGACGAGGAAGGCGGCGCCGGCGGACTCATCGGCGCCCTCGACGATCGGCAGATCGACGAGGATTCGGCTTCCTCCGGGCCACAGCTCATGCAGATCCGGCCAGTCCGCTTCCGGAACATTGAACCGGATGCTGGACGAGGTGAACCCGTGGCCGGCCCCCTCGATCCGCAGGAAGCTGACATCGATGATCACCTGGGTCCGAAGGGGGTAGTCACCGGGCGGCAAGGTGATCACCGCGCCGGGCTTCGCACCCTGATCGCCGGTTTGACGGCGCTTGATGTCCGCGATGATGCTGTTGATCACCGCCCCGACGTCCTCGGTGGCGTCGCCCACCGGCCAGGTCGTCACGTCGTAGGCGTTCGGGCTCGTCATCAGTTCGTGCTCTCATCTCGGATTCCGGCGGTGATGGTCACGTCGTTCAGATGCGGCAGGTCGGCGCCGGACCGACCGACGGTCACCGCTGCGCAGGCTGCCGCGAAACGGCACGCGTCGATGGCTTCGAAGAGAGAGACTCCTCGAGTGCGCAGCCCAACGACGCCGATCTCCGCAGCGATGAAGTGGAGGAGACCTGCCATGTAGGAGTCGCCTGCGCCGATCGTGTCCGCGACGTCGACGACGGGACTGGGGATGAGCGCATTCTCCTCCCCGCAGCGCAGGATGCTGCCCTCGGCGCCGCGGGTGATGACGACGATCGAGGCTCCTCGCCGCGCGTAGTGAGCCGTGACCTCTGACGCAGCGAGTTCGGGGTGGAGCCACTCGGCATCCTCGTCGCTCATCTTCACGATCGTGCTGGCGCGCGCGAATCGCTCGACGAGGGGGAGGATGCTGGCGCGTGATCCCACGACGGACGGTCGGATGTTGGGGTCGAACGAGCGGAGCATGTCGCCGTCGGCGACTTCGAAGAATTCCGCGACGGTGTCCCCGCCGGGCTTCAGCAGCGCCCCGATGGATCCCGCGTGCACCAGGTCGAATCCGCGCGACGGAATGTCGGCGATGTCCCACGTGATGTCGAAGTCGTAGTGCGCGGACCCGTCCGCCTGGATTGTCGCGGTCGCCGAGGACGTGCGCGTCGAAGGATCGATGGAGCCGGAGGTGAGCCGCACACCGGCGTCCGCCAGGTGGCTCGCGAGCATCCGTCCGTATGAATCGGTGCCGAGACGAGTCGCCAGGGTCACGGGCGTTCCCAATCGCGCCAAGCCGATGGCGACGTTGAGGGGGCTTCCTCCGGGATGCGCCTGCCCTCCGGTCGCGGACGAGACCACGTCGACCAGTGCCTCGCCGACGACGAGCACCTCACTCATCGGAGCCCGCCTGTTCGACGCTCGGAGCCGCCACGGACTGACGGCGCACGAGCGGACAGGCGAGAACCGCGGGTGGGTAGGTCACACCCGAATCCAGGTCGACGTCCCCCTCCATCACGCCGGCGAGGGCGTCGAGCGCCCACCTGCCCATCTCGAAATGCGGCAGCGCGACCGTCGTCAGCGCCGGGAAGAGACCCTCGGCGATCAGTTCCTGGTTGTCGAAGCCGACGATGGAGAGATCGGTCGGGATGCGCAGTCCCAGCTCCGCTGCGGCCCGATACGCGCCCATGGCCATGCGGTCGTTGTAGCAGAACAGCGCGGTCGGCCGGTCCGGTCGACTCAGCACCTCGATCGCGGCCTTGTATCCGCCCGGGGTCTCCGAGGGTTCGGCGATCACGAGCGCCTCGTCGAACTCCACCCCGACATCGGCCAGTGCGCGACGGTACCCGGCGAGGCGACCGCGCGTCGCCGGCACGTCATCGGCGTTCGTGAGGAAGCCGATCCGCCGATGCCCGTGCTGGATGAGCTCGTCGACCGCGACGTAGGCGCCGCCCTCTTCGTCGGGGACGACCGAGGGGACCCGGCCACCCACCGATGCGGAGTCGATCAGGACCGTCGGAATCGCCTGCAGCGAAGCCGGCAGTGCGATCTCGCGGTGGTACATGGTGGCGTAGAGGACCCCGTCGACCTGTTGACGCAGCAGCGCGTCGGTGTCGCGCTGTATGTCCACGTCGTCGCGCGTGGTGTTGATGAGCACCAGGGTGAGGCCCCGTTCACGAGCGGCCTGCTGCGCTCCGAGGATGATGCGACCGGCGTGCGGCGTCGTGGCGATCTCCTCGCTGAGCAGCCCGATCATCTCGGACTGCTGGCGGCGGAGGCTGCGAGCAATGCGATTCGCGCCGTAGCCCAGTCGCTTCGCGGTCGTGCGCACCCGTTCGCGCGTCTCTTCGCTGGCGCGTGCGGACTCGACGTCGTTGAGGATGTGCGAGACCGTCGTCACGGAGACCCCTGCCTCGCGTGCGACGTCTCGTATGCCGACTGTCTTGCGTGCCACCGTCTCGCCTTTCGTCCGTTCATTTCTAGTGGGTGAGCGAGCATCCGTCTCACCCGCTCGGTTCTAGCCCTTGACCGCCCCGAGCGTGAGACCGGCCACGATGTGACGCTGCAGCACCAGGGCGAGCAGGATCACGGGGACCGAGTACAGCACCGCCAGAGCCGTCATGGCCCCCCAATCGAGACCGAACTGGGTCTGGAAGTTGGCGATCACGATGGGCGTCGTCTGGGATCGCGTCGCCGTGAGGAGAAGAGCGAAGAGGAACTCGTTCCACGATGCCAGGAATGCGAAGATCGCGGTCACCGCCACTCCGCCCATGGTCACGGGGAGCACCACTCGCCAGAGGGCGCCCAGTCGACTCGCGCCGTCGATCTTCGCCGCCTCCTCGAGCTCGCCGGGCACGGCTTCGAAGAAGCTCGACATCAACCAGATCGACAGGGGCAGGGAGATGGTGGTGTGGGCGATCGCGAGACCGAGTGACGTATCGGCGATGCCGAGGTTGCGGAACATCGCGATCATCGGAACCCCGATCACGATCGGCGGCACCATGCGCATGACGAGGGCGCCGACGATGAAGAACCGACCATACGCGGTGCGGAAGCGGGTCACGGCGTACGCCGCCGGAAGGGCGAGGACGAGTGAGATGGCCGTGCTGAGGACGGCCGTGATCACGCTGTTGATGAACGAGGCGACGACGCCGTCCCGGCTGATGGCAGAGACGTAGTTCTCGATCGTCCACTGCGACGGGAGCACGGTGGGTGGTACCGCGATCGTCTCCAACGGGGTCTTGAAGGACGTGAAGAGCATGTACAGAAAGGGGAAGCCGTACAGGATGACGAGGAGCACCAGGGCGATCCAGAGGATCGTCCTGGATCCGGTGCGGGTGGTTTCGAGGCCATTCATCGTTCGTTCTCACTTCCGGGACGCCAGATGAGCAGGATCGCCACGACGGACACGGCCAGCATCGCCAGCAGGTACATCGTGCCCATCGCGCTGGCCAGACCGGGGTCGCCGAAGCGCACCATGGTCCGATAGATCAAGAGGGACATCGTCTCCGTGCTCTGTTGCGGCCCGCCGTTGGTCTGGATCAGGATGACGTCGAAGGCACGGGCGGCGTCGATGCCGCGGATGATCAGGGCCACCGCGATCACCGGGCGGAGCAGCGGGATGATGATGCGGAACAGGACCGTCGGATATCGGGCGCCGTCGAGGCGGGCGGCCTCGATGACGTCGCCGGGGATGTTCTGCAGGCCGGCGAAGAGCACCAGAGAGATGAAGGACGTGGTCAACCAGATGTCGGGGATGGCGACGGAGAAGAGGGCGATGTTCGGATCGCTGAGCCACTGGATCTGGCCGGGATCCTGCAGGATGCGCGCATCGGTGAGCAGCTGGTTCACGATGCCGAAGTTGTCGATGAGCAGGAAGCGCCAGAGGAGTCCCGCCACGATGGGGGCGATCATCAGCGGATAGAGGAAGATCGTCCGGAACACCCGGGATCTGTCGCCGAGGGCCGTGAAGATCAGTGCGACCGTGAGGCCGAGGACGAACTCGAAGACGACCACGATGATCGTGTACACGATGGTGCGCCAGGCGGCGTTGCCGAAGTCGCCCGAGGTGAACGCCGTGGCGTAGTTGTCGAAGCCGACGAAGGTGCGCGGGCCGCCGGCGAACTTGCTGATCTCGAAGAACGAGTCCGAGATGAACTGCAGGAGCGGCCACGCGACGAATACCGCGAGGAACAGGGTGGCCGGCAGCATCAGGAACAGGGCGAACTGGCGATCGGTGAGACGCACGATGAGTCTTTCTGTGAGGTGGTGGACAGGGGGCGGCGGCGCTCCTGCGGGCGCGGGGCGCCGCCGCCGTCTCGATCAGTCGCCGATTATCGACTGCACCTGCGCTTTGGCGTCGTCGAGGAGCTGTTGATTGTCCGCTCCGGGGACCACCGCCTTCTGGATCATCGGAATCAGCGCGGAGTCGACGATCTCCTGCCACTGCGGGGTGGCAGGCCGAGGCACGGTCGCCTGTGCGTTCAGGGTCTCGATCAGAGGCTTGTAGTTCTCGTATCCGGGTTCGTCCTGGTACTGCTCGAGCACGGAGATCCGTGATGCCAGCCCGAGGTCGGTGTCGACCGACAGCTCGTTGTGGTCGAAGGCGTACTGCACGAACTCCAGTGCCTTGTCCTGCTTGCTCGTACCCGAGGGCACGGAGAGGTACCACGCACCCGGCACGCCCGCCACGCCGCCGGGCCCGCCGATCATGGTGGTGACGCCGACGTTGCCGGCGACCGCTGAGTCGGACGGGATCTGCTTGTAGGCATGTGCCCAGAAGCGCATCATCGCCAGCTGACCCTGATTGAAGAGGTTCTGCGATCCGGCCCAGTCGAGCTGCGCGGCGCCGGACGGCGCATACGGCAGCAGGCTGGTGTAGAAGTCGAGTGCCTCGAGGCTGTCGGCGTCGCCGAGGGAGACGGTCCCGTCGTTCCCGACGACCATGTCGCTCGCGCCGGTCTGCGACAGCGTCGCGAGCCACTCGGTCTCCACGGCTCCCTTGACGTCGGTGCCGTAGACGTCGACCTGTCCGTCGCCGTCGGTGTCCTGCGTGAAGAACGCGGCCGTGTCGGAGTACTGCTCCCAGGTCGTCGGCGGTGCGAGATCGTATCCGTACTCCGCCTTGAAGTTCGCCTGCTGCGTCGGGTCCTCGAAGAGATCGGTGCGGTAGTAGAGGATCTCGGAGTTGGTCCACGCGGGCATGCCCACGAACGCGCCGTCGACCTGCGCCTCGGTGACCAGGGCGGGGAAGAGGTCCGACTGCACCTCGTCGGTGAAGATGTCATCGAGGGGTGTCAGGGCCTCGGCGAAGGTGGGCAGCCAGATCGCGTCGAGCGCTGCGACATCGAACGACAGCGAACCGGAGCTGAACTCACTGTTGAGGCGGTTGTAGAGACCGTCGTACGGCAACTCGACGAACGTCACCGAGGTGCCGGTGTCCTTCTCGAACTGGTCGGCGATGGGCTGCAGCTCTCCATGCCCACCGGCCTCGACGAGAACGGTGATCGTATCGTCGCCCGAGGCGGTACTGCCCCCGCCCACACCGCACCCGGCGAGGCTGACGACGAGAAGAGCGGCGAGTGCGCCGGTGGATCCGACCATGGCACGTCGGGACGAGTGCCGGTGTTTGCGAAGCATCATCACTTCGGCTCCAATTCTGTGCGGCGTTGCGTGATTGCGAGGCTGAGCGTCGATCTGTTCGGCGCTGATCGCGAAGGCGACTGTGATGACAATACGTTTTGCCAAAACGTCTTGTCAAGCACATACTTGGACGAGAGCGACCGCCGCCGACGGCGACCGCAGAAGGAGCCGGCCCCATGACGGACGTGCAGCGCCCCCATCCTCGCCTGCATTTCACCCCGCAGTCGGGGTGGATGAACGACCCCCTGGCCGTGACGTGGAGCAACGGTCAGTACCACCTCTTCTTCCAGTACGTGCCTGGCCGCACGACCTGGGCGCCCGAGTGCCGCTGGGGCCACGCGACCTCGCCCGATCTCGTCACCTGGACGGAGCATCCGGTGGCGCTGGAGCCCGGTGACGGCGACGACGGTATCTGGTCCGGTTCGATCGCGATCGGCGAAGACGGGCGTCCGACCATCTTCTACACCTCGGTCCAGGTCCCCGACTTCGGCATCGGCAGCATCCGCACCGCCACCCCCGTCGACGATGAGTGGATCCGCTGGGCGAAGGGCGAGGTCGTCGTCGAAGCGCCACCGCTCGACCTGATCGCGTTCCGCGATCCGTTCGTGATGCGCGACGGAGGGCGATGGCGGATGCTGGTGGGAACCGCGTTGGACGGAGGAGATGCGGCCGCGAGTTCTTTCGTCTCGGACGACCTTCGCACCTGGACATTCGAGGGGTTGGCTGCCTCGCGGAACACGCGCGAGTCGGAGCCGGTATGGACCGGCGCCCTCTGGGAATGCCCGCAGATCTTCACGATCGATGATCGCGACGTCATGGTGACCTCGGTCTGGCAGGAGGATGAATTGCACTACGTGGTCTATGCCGTGGGTGAGTTCGTCGAAGGCCGCTTCCGAGCCGACAACTGGGGCCGCCTCACCTACGGCGACAGCTACTACGCGCCGTCCTTCTTCAGAGACCGCGACGGGAGGCCGTGCCTCATCTTCTGGATGCGGGGTGTGATCGACGAAGAGGCCGGCCGTGCCAGTGCGCTGAGCGTTCCGCACGTGCTCCGTCTGGAAGGCGACACTCTGGTGGCTGCGCCGCATCCTGCGGTGCGGGCGTACGTCGCAGATGCCCGCTCCTCTGCGACTGACGGGTTCGAGGCCGCGCTCGCGGCGGGGGAGGAGTGGGTCGCGTCGAACGACGCGGGCACGCTCGCGATCCGCCGGGATGAGTTCTCGATCACTTGCTCCTGGCTGGATGCCGTGACGGTGCTTCCCGCCGCCGCCGGGGACGTCCGAATCCTCGTCGATGGAGAGACCGTCGAGCTGTTCTCCGGCGCCGCACTGTTCGGGGTGGGGTCGAACTCGGCCTTCACGGTCAGCGCGCCCGCACGTCGCGCCAACGCGACGGTGCGGCAGACCACCTGAGGTCAGGCGGACTTCGCGCCTGCGGGGTTCAGCCGCTTGCGCGCGAGGACCGCGATGAGGAGCACGACCGCGAGGGCTACTCCGGCGATGTTCGCCAGGGGTGACGGTGAGTCGGGGTTCACCTGGGTGCTGATGACGGAGAAGTCCCAGAGCCCGTGGGCGGTCATCGCGATCACCAGGGCACCGGTACTGCGGAGGACGAGGTAGAACACGAACCCGGTGGCGGTGGTGGCGACGACCTGGACCAGCGCCTGCGGGCCGGCGACGAAGATGTTCGTGCCGTGCGCGAGCCCGAAGATCACGGTGGTCCACAGCCCGACCTTGAACTCGCTGAATCCGCCGTCGCGGAAGGCGGAGACTCCGATGCCGCGGAACACGAGCTCTTCGCCGAAGCCGACCATCATGGTCGAGATGAACAGCAGCAGCGCGAAGACGATGCCCTTCTCGCCGAGGCCGCTGTAGTTGGTGATGATCAGCGCGCAGACGAGCACGATCGCGGGCACGACGAGGGTCCAGCGTCGGAACCGTCTGCCTTCCACGAAGATCTCCTGCCATCGGCCCAGGTACCCCGTGATTCCGATCGCGAAGAGGATGCCGAGTCCGACGGGGATGACGTACGACCTGATCAGATAGTCCACCGACGTGGGCTGCGCGTACTCGACGTCCTGACCGGCGGTGAGGAAGATGCCCGTCGCCTGGACGATGGCGATGTAGACCGCCACGATGACGAGGTAATGCCACACGCGCAGCCGGCGCGGTGAGGTGGAGGTGTTCATGGCGGTGGACCCGTTTTCTCTATAGTCATGAAGTGTCTACTGTCACTTCATGACAGATTGTAGCTCATCCACGGCGTATAGTCACTATGTGACAGAAACTCGGGTGCCCATCGATCTGCGCCGCCGTCCGGATGCACGCCTGCAGGTGTCTCGTCTGGCCGCGGAACTCTTCTGGCGAGACGGGGTTTCGGCCACGCGCGGCGACGACATCGCCGCAGCGGCGGGGATCGCGACGCGCACCCTGTGGCGGTACTTCCGCTCCAAGGAGGCGTGCGTCGAGCCGGTCCTGGCGGAGTCCGGGCGCCGGTTCATGTCGGTCCTCGCCGCCTGGCCCCTCGATGTGAGCATCGAGGACTTCCTGGAGGCGGCTCGCATCCCGGGGCCGGTGACGTACACCGAGGACGACCTGCACGCGTCGCGGATGATCCGGCTCGGGTTCGACGAACCCGTCCTCCGCAGCGCGTGGTTGATGGTGTGCGATGACGCCGAGCGCGAGTGCGCGCGGATCTTCGGAGAACGGCTCGGGCAGGACGCGACGAGCCGGGAGGTTCAGCAGATCGCGGCGTCGGTGTCCGGCGCGGTTCGCGTGCTGAACGACTCGCTCAGCGTCGACTTCGTCGACCGAGGCATCAAGCCCGACGGTCAGGACGTGCTGTATGCGCTTGCGCGAGCGGTCAGGGACGGGAGCAACGGCCGCGTCGGGCCCGCGCTCTGAGCACAGGGCGTGCAGACGTGCCGTCGATCACCGCGCGAGCGTGTCGTCCAGCCAGTCCAGCACGCGGCGATTGAGCAGCGAGCGGTTTCGCATCGAGCAGTGCCCGCCGGCTCCTTCCGCGGCGGTGAGCTCGAGGACCGTGGCGTCACGCAGCGCCGCCGCGAAGGCCGGGACGGCCGCGGCGATCGGGTCGCCCTCGGCCTGCGTCAACAGAACCGGGCAGCGGATGGCGTCGACGTCGTCGATGCGGTACTCGGCGCTCTTCGCGAGGAAGCTGCGCAGATCGCTCACCCCGTTGACCCAGAACCCTCGTTGGATGATCGACCAGCGCAGCTTCCGGTTGCTCTCGATGACGCCCATCAGCCGGTCGAGCACGCTGTCGTCGAGGGTCAGGAGGTTCGCCGCCTCGTCTTCGGTCGCGCCGAGCTGGCGTGCGAATCCCGCGAGACCGGCCCCGAGGTCCCACTGACCCGGATCCGCGATGCACGCGGCGATCCGCGAGTCGCCCGAGGCCGCGCGCGGTGCCAGGTAGCCGCCGAGGCTCCAGCCGCTGACCACGATGCGGTCGGGGTCGACGAGGGGCGACGTGCGAGCGTGATCGATCACGGCTGACACGACCACTTCCCAGTCCGGTCGCATCGGCACGCCCTGCTCGAAGAGCACGGCGCCCTGCCCTGGGCCGTCGAACAGGAGGCAGTGGTACCCCCGCTGCAGTGCGGCGACCGCCGAGGCGAAATAGGAGTCCGTCACCGTCGCGTCGTAGCCGTTCACGAGGATGAGGAGCGGACGCACCTCGTCCTCGTGGCCGACTGCGGGAATCAGATAGACGGGAATCCGCGCGTCTCCCAGCGCCACGGACGCCGGCTGGACGCCGCGAAGAGCCAACCCCGCATCGAAGGCCGAGATCTGCCGGCGGAACCCCTCGAGCAGCCGCGGGTCGACGGGGTCGCCGAACAGCGGGTGATAGGCGCTGGCGTAGAACGCGCTCGCCCGCAGGTAGAGGTCGGATGCGCTCTGCCGCCCCCGCGCCGCCGCGGCATCCGCCTCCGCCCGCAGCCGATCGCCCGCGCTGACCCACGCGTCGAAGAACGCGCCGTCGTCCCCGTCCCCGACGGCGGCGGCGACGGCGGCGACCTCCCCGTGATCGCCTCCACCGGAGGGCGTGTAGCCCCACATCCATGTGCCGAACTCCTCATGGAACGGATCGCTGAACAGGGCTCCCGGTGACGCGCTCATGCCTGAACGCTAGACGCGGCGCGCGTGCGTGTCACCGCAGCGGAGGACATTGGCGACCTGGGTCCCCACGGGTGCGCACGAGCACGTCGTGCTGGGGACTCAGGTCTCTCGCGAACGGTCCGGGTCTGCTCCTAGCGTCGGGTTCATGACTGAAACCTCGACCGCCGTCCGACGCCGTCTGAGCCGTGTCGTGGCCGCTGCGATCGGACTCGGCTTCGCCGCCACGAGCATCCTCGTGGCCTCTCCGGCGCTCGCCGCCGTCGACGGCGACCTCGCCACCACCACCACCGTGGAGATCGCCGGCGACCTCCAGCTGCAGTCGATCCGCTACGAGTTCCAGGAGGATGGCATGCCGGCCGCCCCCGGGCCCAACGTCGAACCGGGCCCCTCCAGCACGACCTCATCGGCGACGTGGTCTCTCGGCACGACGGCGGGCTCCCTGCACTCGCAGATGGTGGCCCGGATCGTCGACTTCGACCGGACGACGGACTACTGGATCAAGGCGTTCGCCTATGTGCAGGAAAGCAGCCTGATCTACGGCAGCGACTGCCAGATCTTCCACGGCGACCCCGCCGCCGCGGGTGCGGAACCGCTGGCCGAGGAGAACTCCCCGTACCAGTGCTGGTCGCATGGACACAGCAACACCTCGGGCGAGCATCCTCGGCGGCTGTTCACCGAGACCTTCACGATCACCTCGCTGAACTGGGCGACGGCGCGCGGCGCCATCATGCCGCAGGGCACCCTGAAGCTCGGCGACGGGCACCTCGAGTCCCCGAGCACCCGCTTCATCGTCGATGGCCGCTGGTACCCGAGCGACCCGGCCGAGCAGGGGCCGTACGTCACCATCGAGTCGGGTGCGACCTTGAACTTCGCGGCCTTCCGCCGCAACGGAGAATCGGATGCCAACGCGGAGGGCCTGTTCTCCTACCGGATCTACGACGGCGGCGTGCCCACCCGGTTCTGGGTGTCGGGCATGGCCTCGAACTGGCGCGGGGTCGAGTTCAACTGGGATTACGACTGCAAGATCTACGACGGCGACCCGCTCGCCGGAGCCCTCCCCGTCAGCGCATCGCCGTACAGCTGCGACATGTCGACGACCAAGATCGACGGCAACGCCGACTACCGGGTCGACTTCACGGTGAGCGTCGGCGCGATCGAGACCCTCGGTCCGCTTCAGGCCCGCGACCTGATCGCCGTCGGCTGCGGGGACCCGACCGACGCGTGCTACTTCGTGCCGACGGCGGACGACGCCGTCGTCGAGCCCGGCAAGGTGCTCGGCGCCCCCTACGCGAACACCGGATCGGAGGAGGCCGACTACTCGTTCTACTACGCCACCAACCGCTCGGTGACGCACACGTTCGACCTGACGGTCTCCGCCGAGGTCAACGTGTTCGACGTCTTCAAGGCGTCGATCAAGGCGGCGTACGGATATGAGAACACGAACGAGACCGACAAGAAGTGGGTGGCGACCATGAAGGTCCCGGCCCACGAGGAGGGCTGGTTCGAGTTCGCGCCCGCCTACCGGAAGATCTCCGGCGACTTCCTCTTCGAGGTGGACGGCACCTGGTATCGCGTCACCGGCGGCAGCTACACCGTTCCGGATGATCGGCTGACGGGGCAGCTGTCGTCCTTCACGCGACCCGTCGTGTCGTCTCCGGGCGGGGGTGGAGTGGGTGCGGAGCCTCCGACGACGACCGCACCGCTCAACCCGGCGCTGGCCGGATCGGCCGGCAGGGGCGGAAGCGGGAAGCTCGCAGCGACAGGTGCCGACGTCGACGTGGCGGCGATCTGGTTGGCGATCGCGGCCGTACTGGCCGGTGCCGGGCTGCTCAGCACGAGGTTCGTGCGACGCCGCTCTGCCCGACGTTCGCTCTGACCACCGCCGAGGCGGGGCCCCGAGGTGCGGGCCCCGCTGCGGCGACGGTCAATCCCGGTTCAGGAACAGGATGACCGCGTGCACGCGCCGATGCGTGTCGGCATCGGGAGGAAGGCCCAACGCGCTGTAGATGCGCGACACATGCTGCACGACGGCCTTCTCGGTGAGGAAGAGCGTGGCGGCGATGCTGGCGTTGCTGCGCCCTTCGGCCACGAGCGCCAGCACTTCCTGCTGGCGAGCCGTGAGGCTTCCCACCGCGCCCTCGGAATGACGAGCGCGTCCGACCATGACCGCGATGACGTCCGGATCCAGCGCGGTGCCGCCGCCCGCGACGCGCTCCAGATCGGCCAGGAACGTGTCGACATCGGCGATCCGCTGTTTGAGCAGGTAGCCGACGCGATCCGTCCCCCGCTCGAGGAGGTCCTTCGCATAGCGGCGCTGGACATGCTGCGAGAGCACGACCACGGCGGTGCCTGGGTGGTCGCGCCGGATGCGGAGCGCCGCGGCGAGCCCCTCGTCCGTATGGGTCGGCGGCATCCGGATGTCGGTGACCACGAGGTCGGGTCGATGATGCGCGACGGCGGCGAGCATCTCGTCGGCGTCGCCGACGGCGGCGACCACCTCGTGTCCGCCCGCCTCCAGGACCAGCTCGAGCCCTCGTCGGATCAGTGCCTCGTCTTCGGCGATGACTACTCGCACGGCACCTCCGTCCACACCGTCGTTCCCCGACCGGGCGCGCTCGAGATGGAGATGGTTCCGCCGATGGCCTCCACACGGTCCGCCAGTCCGCGAAGGCCGGTGCCGGCATCCATCGATGCGCCGCCGCGCCCGTCGTCCTCCACACCGAGCCGCAGTCGTCCGTCTTCGAGGACGAGTCGCACGCGCACACTCGAGGCGCGAGCGTGCTTGACCACGTTCGCGAGGGCCTCGGCGAGCACGAAGTAGATCGTGGCCTCGGCGAGATCACCGAGGCCGGCGTCGCTGACATTCGATTCGAACGTGGTCGAGATCGGCATGCGATCGGCGAGATCCTCGGCAGCGGCGCTCAGGCCGCGCTCGACGAGGGCAGCCGGCACGAGATCGCGCACGAGCGTGCGCACCTCGGTCGCAGCGGCGTCGATGTCGACGCGCAGTCGGGTCGCGCGCTCCGCCACGGTCGGAGCGGGAGCGGAGGCGATCTGCTGGGCCTCGAGCGCCAGCAGGACGAGCTGAACCTGGAGCCCGTCGTGCAGATCGCGCGCGATGCGGCGGCGTTCGAGGTCGGCGGCCTGGACGATGCGCTCCCGCGAACGCAGGAGGGCCCGGCGACTCGCCCGCAGGTCGGCCGTGAGCCGCTCGCGCTCGACCGCGATCGCCACGATCCGTCCCGCGGTGTGCACGAGCTCGGGATCGGTGAGCAGCGCCGCGTCGTATTCGATCGCACCGATCGCGCGCCCCTCCAGGGTGATCTCTTGCCAGCCGCGCCGAGGATCCGTGCGGGTCCCATCGGGCGCCGCCCTGCCATCGGCATCGAGGAGCATCCCCCGATCCTCCGCCCAGAAGTACAGCCGCAGCGACGGGTCGCCGAGCGTGCGGGCGAGCGCGACCACCAGGGGCTGCCTCGACGTGTCGGCGGCGCCGAGCCATGTCCCGAGCTCCTCCAGCTCCCCGGTGCGCGCGAACCCGCCGCGCAGCAGCCCCAGCGTGAACGCGATCGGGATGCCGGCGACCGCCGCGAACTGCAGCAACCCTCGGACGGCCGGTTCGACATGGAACAGCCTGTCGAGAGCGATCGCGATGAGAGGCAGGAACAGCACGGTGATGATGCCGTAGGAGAACAGCGGGATCAGCACACGACGGTGCACGGCATCCGCTCGGCGAAGCCGGCCCCAGAGCACCGCGGCCACGACGAGCATGATCCCCGTCGCCACGACCGTCTGGACCGTTCCCATGATCGCGACGAGACCCGGAGCGTCGGCGATCGCGAACGGCGGGTACGAGCCCGCAGGGTCCAGCAGGTACTCCGGCATCTGCAGCACGAGCGACGTGGTGTAGAGCGCGATCACGAGCGCGCGCGAGAGGCGGTCGGGAAGCCGTCCGGTCGGGAAGGCGAGCAGCAGGTGCACGGTCGCAGGAAGTGCCAGCGTCGCTCCGATCGCGCCGATGGCGAGGAGCACCGGAACCTCCGTGTTCGCGATGCCACCGATCAGGACCATGAACCCCGCGACGACGATGAGGGGTCCCATCCCGTTGCTCGGCCGGCGCAGCCAGGCGATCAGACCGGCGACGACGTAGATGCCGAAGATGATCGGCAGCACAGCCAGCAGCAGACCGGCCGGTCCGTCGAGCGGCATCAGACCGATCACCGTGATCATCAGCAGCGCCGAGAACAGCGCCACGATGAGCAGCGCATGGTTGAGCGACCGCGCAAGCGCCGGTTGCACGCGGGGGATTTCGGACATCGGGGCCTTTCCGACGGGCGACGTCTCCCATTGTGGCGCGTCGCCCTCGCGCCGTGGGCCGTCCGGGGCCGATAGGCGACCTATGTCCATAGCGGAAGCCGCCCGTTTCTGGGATCGTCGAGGTGAGCGGTGCGTCATGCCTCATGAGGGAACCGAGCGGGAGGAACGTCGTGAACCGACACGGAGATCGAGCGCCGCGAGGTCGGCGCCTTCTGCTCGTCGCCGCCGCGCTCGCCGGCGTCGTCGGAGCTGCCGGATGTGCCGGCCCCGCGCCCGTGGAGCCTGAACCTTCGGCGTCTTCGGCGGTCGTTCGACCGGATGCTCCCACGGGCGAGCTTTCCGAGGAGCTGCAGTCGCAGCTCCAGACGTCGCTCGAGGAGACGATGACGGAGTTCGGCGTACCCGGAGCGGCCATGGGCGTCTGGATCCCCGACGAGGGCAGTTGGACGACCGCGTCCGGCCTGGCGGACATCGAGACCGGCGAGCCCGTCGACCTCGACATGATGTGGCCGATGCGCAGCGTCACGAAGTCGTACACGGTCACGCTCCTGCTTCAGCTGGTCGACGAAGGCGAAGTGAGCCTGGACGACACCATCGGGCAGTACGTCGACGGGGTCACCGACGGCGACGTCATCACCCTGCGGCAACTCGCGGAGATGTCCAGCGGAAACGCGGACTACACCAACGACGACTTCCTCGCCGCCTTCACCGAGGATCCCGATGCGATCTTCACCCTCGACCAGCTGAACGGCTTCATGCTCGGAAAGCCGGCGCAGTTCGACCCCGGCACCGAGAAGGTCTACACGAACGCCAACACCAACCTACTCGGTGCTGTCATCGAGGAGGTGACCGGTCAGGAGTTCGCCGATGTGATCGACGAGCGCATTCTCCAGCCGCTCGGGCAGACCGGCACACGGTACATCGTGGATGCGGCGACCTGGACGGAACCCCACCCCGTGGGTTACGCCCCGGGCGAGGGAGGCCTCGCGCCGCAACCCTCGAACCTCTCGATCTTCGGCCCCGCAGGTTCCATGATCACGACACTCGACGACGCCCGCGTGTGGGGCCAGACGCTTGCGACGGGAGCCCTGCTGGAGCCCGCGACGCAGACGGAGCGCCAGGAGGGGGCGCCCTTGGATGCCGGACCGCCCTACGACATCTACGCGCTCGGCATGGGCGAGACGGACGGATGGTGGGGGCACAACGGCGAGGGGCTCGGTTTCACGGCCGCCGTGTTCCACGACCCCGAGTCGGGCGCGACCGTCGCGGTGTTCATGAACGAGTCGAACGTCCCGGATGACGTGCACCCGGCCGACCAGATGTTCCGCCGCGCGGTGGAGATCCTCACGACAGGAGCAGTTCTATGACCGGTAGCGTCCTCCGCATCGGCGCCGCCGCCTTCGCACTGGCTCTCGTCGCGGCGACCGCGGCCGCCTGCACGGCGGATGCCCCTGACCTGACCTCCGACGGATCGGTTCCCGGTCTCCCGGACGAGGCGTGGAAGGTCATGAACGAGCCGCAGTATGCCAACGCCCGCTGGATGATCTCGGTGTCCGACCTCGACACGGGCGAGGTGCTCATCGACCTCGACGGCGACAAGATGGCGGAGCCGGCGTCGTTCGTGAAGAGCTACAGCGTCGGTGCCGCCTGGCTGAACTGGGGACCCGACCACCAGATCGTGACGCCGGTCAAACACACCGGCGACCTCGTCGGGACGACGCTGCAGGGCGATCTCGTCCTCGTGGGCAAGGGCGACATCACGTTGGGCGGGCGGACGAAGGACGACGGCTCCGTCGACTACACGAACCTCGACCACAACGACGCGAATCCTCTGCCGGGCGCCACGCTCACGACGGAGGACCCGCTGGCAGGCATCGACGACCTCGCGCGTCAGGTCAAGGCGTCGGGAATCGACACCGTGGCCGGGGATGTCGTCGTCGACGACCGCCTCTTCCAGGGCGAGCTGGCCGGAGAATCGATCACGCCCATCGTCGTGAACCAGAATCTGATCGATGTCCTGGTGACCCCGGGTGAGGCGGGTCAGCCGGCGACGGTGGAGATGACCCCCGCCGTCGCGCCGTGGCGCATCGTCGGCCAGGTCGACACCGTGGCGGCCGGGGCCGACGCGTCGATCTCCGACCCGGAGTCCGCGCAGCACGGAGAGATCACGATCGGCGGCACGATCGCCGCCGACAGCGAACCGGTGCTGAAGGTGTTCGCGCTGGAGGATCCCGCCACCTTCGCGCGCACCGCCTTCATCGAAGCGCTCGGCCGGGCCGGCGTGACGGTGAGCAGCGACTCGGTCGCCGTGAACTCGACGGCGACGCTGGCGGACACGGAGAGCGTGGACGCGCTGCCCTCGGTCGCCGAGTTCGCATCGCTGCCGCTCGCCGAGCAGGCCACGTACATCATGAAGATCAGCTACAACCGCGGTGCGCAGACCTACGTATGCCTTCTGGCCGTCGAGGCCGGCAAGGATGACTGCAGCACGGGGATGGAGGAGGTCGGCCGGATCTGGTCGGAGGCCGGGCTCGACATCGAGGGGGCGGCACTCGTGGACGGTTCCGGCCTCAACGGGAACTTCGTCACGCCGGAGAACGCCGTCGCTCTGCAGACGATCATGGCCGAACGATCCGACGCCGACCGCTGGAAGGCGACCATGCCGATCCTCGGGGTCGACGGCTCGCTCGCAGAGGTGCAGCCGGACAGCCCTGCCGCAGGCCACGTCTTCGCCAAGACGGGAACACTGGTCGGCGGCGACGAGCTCAACGACCGCTTCCGGCTGAACACCAAGGCGCTCGGCGGTGTCATGGAGACCGAGAGCGGCCGGAACCTGGCGTTCATCATCATCATGAACCAGGGGTTCGCGTCCGAGATCGACGGGGTCTTCCAGGCGAACGACGACGTGGGCGAGGTCGCCGCCAGCATCCAGCAGCACTACTGAGTCCGCGGCGCCTCCGGGCGGGCGGTCGTCAGCGCTTGATGCCGACGTAGACCGTGTTCGACGAGACCCCGCCGGTGAGGCGGTTGTCGAAGTCGACGACGTGCGCGCGACTGTCGTCGAAGACCGCACCGAGCGTCTGCAGGAACTCGTCGTCGGGCGGATCGTCGGACCACAGTGCGAAGACGCCACGGTCGGCGAGGTGCCGCGCGAGAGCGGTGAGTCCCGCCTCGGTGTACAGGTCGGCGTGGCTCGGGTCGAGCGTGTGCCGGGGTGAGTGGTCGACGTCGAGAAGGATCGCGTCGTGGCGCCGGCCGGGTGCACCGCGCATGACGGCGAAGAAGTCGTCGTGGGTCAGCGTCGTCCGGGAGTCGTCCACGAGCTGCGCCGACACCGGCAGCAGCTTCCGCTCGTGCCACCCGATCACCGCGGGGAGCGCGTCGATCACCTCGAGTCGCGCCACGCGCGCATCGCCGAGCGCGGTCACGGCCGTGTAGCCGAGGCCAAGTCCGCCGACGAGCACGTTCAGGCGGTCACCCGTCGCGGCGGCGAGTCCCAGGGTCGCGAGCTCCTCCTCGGCGACGGTGAAGAGGCTCGACATCAGGTACTCGTCCTCGAGCCTGACCTCGTAGATCATCTCGCCCGTCGCGGGGTCCGCGCGACGGCGGAGCATGAGCTCACCCATCCGCGTCTTCTGCCAGTCCAGCTCTTCATACCGTGCGATCATCGCGGAGCCTCTCCTCGGCAGACGTCCCACCCTACGCGCCCGGCCGCTCCGTGGTCCGCGCTCTGGCCGGATTTCCCCACCTCGACCGATCCGGCCCCGCGCCGTGGAGCCGGTGGCAGACTGAGCGGATGCCGGTCTACTGGGTCAACACCTTCACGAGCATCCGTGATCCGGAGCGTCTCCGTCTGTACGTCGATCTCGCCGGTCCGGCGATGCTCGCCGGGGGAGGGCGTTTCATCGCGCGCGGGGAACCGCTCGCCGTGCTCGAGGGCGAGTCGGCGCTGCGCACGACCATCATCGAGTTCCCCGACCTCGAAGCCGCCGTCGCGGCGTATCACTCGGACGCCTATCAGCAGGCGCTGCACACTCTCGGAGACGCGGCGACCAGGGAGATCCGGGTGATCGACGCGGCGCCGCCGGCCGAGTGAAGCGGCGAGCCGGATCTCACCGCTCGGCTGCGCGGACCGTCGCCAGGAACTGGTCGACAGCGTCCTCGACGCGGGCGACCATGCGCTCCGGTCCTTCCATCGACCCGAGGAGGGCGGCCCCCTCGATCGTGGCGAGGGCCATGTCTGCGAGGACTCCGGGGGCGATGCGGTTGCGCCGTGCACCGCTGCGGGCGTCGCGTTCCGCCGCGTCCGACAGCGTCCTCAGGCGCGCCGACAGGGCGCGCTGCACTTCCGGGCCGTGCCGGTCTATCGCGTAGGTGAGGAAGCGATAGTACGCAGTCATCTCGGCGCCGAGGGATGACACGTGCGTGAGAGCGTCCGTCAGGCTGGTGGACGCGGCTCGGACGGCCCCTTCGAACCCGTCGAACCCATCGGCCGGTGATGCGCTGTCGGCGACGATGTCGATGAAGTACGACCGGATGGCGGCCGCGAAGAGCTCGTCCTTGCTCGTGAAGTGGTGGTAGAGCGCGCCCTTGGACATTCCGGTCTCGCGCACGATGTCCGACATGCTCGTGGCGTCGTATCCCTTGGCCAGGAAGAGAAGGAACGACGTCTCGAGGATACTCGCTCGCGCGGACCCCTTCTCCGCGATCACGCTCGCACCCCACGCGGAGCGGTCGTCGCCTTCTCTGGCACGCCGTGATGCGCGACCCCGAACGCGAAGACGACCTTCACGACGAACAGGGCGGCCGTCGCGACCAGGAAGAGCGGTGCGCTCGCCGGCATCCAGATCACGACGCCCACGATCCCGATCGCCATCAGTGCGCCGCCGATGCCGACCTGCGAGCGGCTGCCGTGGAGAAGGTTGACCACTGCCGCTGACAGCAGGACGTACACCGTCACCAGGAGCAGGGGGACCACGGCAACGCCGAGGAGAGCGCCGATCGCGACGAGATGCCAGTGGACGGCGATGAAGACCCACCGGCTGATCGGACGCGTCGCGTAGTGCTGATCTGTACCGGGGGTGAAGTTGGCGACGCATCCTGCGGCGATGTCCACGATCAGCAACCCCGCCAGCACTGCCCGCCAGAGGGGCACCGCGGCGAGCGTCTCGCCGCCCGCGATGCCGATCGCCACGCCGAGGCCGATCGCCGCGGCGGCGATCACCATGAGGTCCGCAGGGGTCTGGGCGCGGCCGAGAATCTCGTGGAACACCTTCGGCATCGGGATCGAGCGCTGCATGGGTCGATACTAACGCACCCGACCGACCGGTCGGTCGGAGATCTACGCCACCGTATCGAGCAGCGACTTCGCCACCCGTCGGGCCGCGGGGAACGGGTTCGGGAAGGTCTCCATCCCGACGGTGACGATGGCGCCCTCGTAGAGCAGCATCAGCGCTTCTGCCATCGCTCGAGAATCCGGCACCCCCGCCTCTGTGCAGAGGTCTTCGAAGACGTCGAGCAGCCACACCTTCTGGCGCGCCACCTCGGGGAAGACCGGGTGCCCGTCGTGCTCGTCGCCGATCTCGGCGCGGGCGTTGATCGCGCTGCACCCCTTCGAGCTGTTCTCGTCGGACCAGGACTCGGCGGCGTCGAAGATCGTCAGGATCCGCTCCACGCCGGGCCCGGGGGAGCGCTCGAGACTCGCCGCCACGTGCTCGCGCCATCGCGCGTCACGGTGCTGGAGGTACGCGACGACCAGCGTCTCCTTCGAGCCGAACCGGTCGTAGAGGGTCTTCTTCGTGACGCCGGCGGCCTCCGCGATCGTGTCGACCCCGACCGCATGGATGCCGCGTTCGTAGAAGAGGTGCGACGCGGCATCGAGCACCCGGCGGGCGCCGGGAGTGAGTGGGGCGAGCTCGGGGATCGACTGCTTCATGCCCTGAGTATACCAACCTGTATAGTCGAGGAATGAGTATACAGATCGGTATAGTCTCTGCCTTCCTCACGGTCGCAGCGGCCACGGCGTTCGTGGTCACCTGGAGCTCCGGGTTTCTCATCGCGGCGATCGCGACCGTCGATGCCGCGCCGGTGACGCTGCTCGTCTGGCGGTTCGTGCCGCTGGCGGGCGTCCTGCTGATCGTCGCCTTCGCCACCGGGGCATTCCGCGGCATCACGGCGTCCGACCTCCGCTGGCAGGGCGCCGTCGGCCTGTTCGCGCAGTTCGGTTACTGCACGGCGACCTATGCCGCTCTCGCCGCCGGCATCGCGACGGGAACGGTCGCCCTGATCGACGCCGTGCAGCCGCTCGTGATCGCCCTGCTCGTCGGCCCTCTCCTCGGCCTGCGCGTGCGCGGGGTCCAGTGGATCGGCCTGATCCTCGGGGCGGTCGGCGTCGTGTTCGTCGTGCAGTCGCAGCTCGGCCAGTCCGACGCGCATCCGCTCGTGTACCTCCTTCTCGCCGTCGCGATGGCGTGCCTGATCGCCGGCACGATCATCCAGCGTCGACGCGACCCGAGGACCGCCGTGTTTCCGACCCTGGCGATCCACGCCGCGGTGTCGGCGCTCGCGCTCGTGGTGCTCGCCGCCGCGACGGGCACCCTCCTGCCGCCCGCCTCGGCATCCTTCTGGGTGGCGACCGCGCTCGCCGCGGCGTTCCCGACGCTCGCGGCGTACGGGCTCTACTGGTGGCTGCTGCGCCGCGTCGGCATCACGGCGCTCAACGCCCTGCTCTTTCTCATCGCCCCGTTCACGGCGGTGGCCGGAGCCATCCTGCTCGGAGAGGTGCTGACCGTCGTGACGCTGCTCGGTTTCCTGCTCTGCGGCCTGGGCGTCGGGATGGTGCTCGCTTCGGAGGCCCGCGCAGGCCGAGCGCGAAGGCCCCGGTCAGAGGTGGAGAACGCCCTCGCCCACGATGATCCCCGTTCCGGAGATCGTCACCACGGCACCGTCGACCTGCAGCCCGATGCGGCTCGGGCGGCCGAGCGCCGTTCCCTGCTCCACCGTGATCGGGGCGCCCTCGCGTGCGAGTCCGTCGCGCACGAGGAGTGCGGCGAGCGGACCCGCGGCCGTGCCGGTCGCGGGATCCTCGACGATCCCGACCGTCGGATTGAAGAACCGCGCGTACGCGTCGATCCCTGAACCTGGCTCGACGGCGGTCGTGTAGAGGTAGCAGCCTTCGGCGCCGACGTCGGCCAGGAACTCGCGCAAGCCCGCGGTGTCGGGCTGGGCCGTGTCGACGGCATCCGGGTTCCGCGCGGTAACGAGCAGATGCTCGGCACCCGTGGAGACGACCTGCGCCGCGCGATCGTCACTGAGGTCGGTCGCATCGAGCCCGAGGACCGCGGCGAGGGCGCCCCGCCGCTCGCCGGCGACCGCCGTCAGGAACCGCGGCTCCGACTGCTGCATCGTGACGACCGCTCGGCCCGCGCCATCGCTCGTGGTGGTGACCGGGAGCAGTTCCTCGCCGATCTGCTGCACGTACCGCCCGCCGTCCTCATCGAGTCGACCGGATGCCGCCAGCCACAGCCACGTGCCCATCGCGTTGTGCCCCGCACCGAGCACTTCGAAGCCGCCGGGGGTGAAGGACCGCAGGCGATGATCCGCGCCAGGCAGCGTCGGACGCACGAGGAAGGTCGTCTCCGACTGGTTGAACTCGCGAGCGATGGCCTGCATGGTCTCGGTCGTCAGCGCATCGGCATCCGGGACGAGCGCGAGCGGGTTTCCCGCGAGGGGAGCGGTGGCGAACACGTCGACCCAGAAGAAGGGCACATCCATCGACAGTTCCTCCTGGATCGTCGGGTGAGTGCTCCCATGCTAGAAAGCCCGGCACCGCGCGTCTATGCGTCGTGACGTGCGCGGTCCCGCCGGCGTCATCATCGGCCTCGTGGAAGAGCGCGGCTGATCGGTCAGGCGCCGGATGCCGTCAGCTGGTCGTGCAGGTTGAACACCTCGACGAGCGGCGTGGCGGCCTGGTCGGCGCGTCCCACGAGCCCGACGAAGAACTCCGCCATCGCCGCCTCCCACCTCGCCGCGACGGGGGAGGCGGCGAGGTAGGTGCGGGCGGCCTCGTCGTCGTCGGTCTCGTAGTAGCCGAAGAGCCGACCGCCTTCGCCGAGGAAGAGCGAGTAGTTGCGTCGGCCGGATGCCGCGATCTCGGCGAGCATCTCGGGCCAGACCGGCGTGTGGCGGGCGACGTACTCATCGACCATTGCCGGGGCGATCTGCAACTGGAAGGCGATTCGTTCGGTCATGTCCTGTCCTTTGCGCGTCGCTCGTGCTGATCGGGGCGGAATGAATCGATTCATCGTAGCCGCTCGGATCGCCGCTCCGCGTATGGCACTCATGTCCGAGGCAGTACTGTGGCGGCGATCACCGCGTTGACGATGATCGCGTTCATCGTGCGGGTCACGGCGGAGGAGGCGGCGGACGCGCCCCAGTCACCACGCTCGAACTCCTTGCCCCGCGCGTAGACGTCGCCACTCCACGGAATCTCCTTGTGGAACTGCGGAAGCGTGCCGCTAGCGGAGAGGAGCGCGATGCTCGCACCAGTGCGCGCATCGGGGGTCTCGCCGTCGACCAGTGCGGCACGTACCCGCTCCATCAGGGTCGCTCGTCGCTCGCTTCCGAGGGTGAGCTTCGTCGATGGGAAGATGCCGAGCGTCTTGCCCTTCGTTCGATTCAGGTCGCGCCGGGCGAC
This sequence comes from Microbacterium sp. A8/3-1, assembly GCF_040267695.1. Taxonomy (NCBI): domain Bacteria; kingdom Bacillati; phylum Actinomycetota; class Actinomycetes; order Micrococcales; family Microbacteriaceae; genus Microbacterium; species Microbacterium sp. A8/3-1. The sequence goes on from NZ_CP158357.1 coordinate 3,087,523, forward strand.
CAGGCGATCCAGAACAGGACCGCGCAGTTCAGGGCCGATCGCGGCGAGTGCCGTCTGCACGTCCCGCGGCTTCGGCGACAGGTACGCCCATGCCGGGTCGAGCAGCGCATCCGGCAGGGGCCCTTCGCCGGTCGCCTCGACGCGCGTCGAGCCGCGGTGCTCCTGCGCCTCGGTCCGTCCGGCGAGAGCGAGGTCGGCGAGAACGGCACCCCCGAGCACGTAGAAGAGGATGTTCTCTCCGGCGATCGATCCGGAGTCGGGCTGGAAGAGCAGAAGCAGTGTGTCCTCGACCAGTAGGGGGTCCTCCGACATGCGTGCCAGGTCATCCGTCATGGGGTTCTCCTTCGTCGTTCGTGGCGGCATGCGCAGCCAGGATCTCTCTGGCCAGCGCGCTCGCGCGGCCGAGCACATTCAGCTGTGCCTCGTTGTAGAGCTCGGTGTACGTCTCGACGAACGTCTCCTGCGTCACGCGCTCACTCTTCGACAGGTGCTCGGCGGGCTGCAGCAGCCAAGGGAAGTCGGACAGGTGCTGGGCGAGCTGCGGTGCCAGCGCCTCGGCGAGACGCTGGCGGACGGCGTCGTCGGCATCGGGTGAGAGAGCGTCGAACTCGGCGCTCGCATCGTCGGGGTCGGCCTGGACCATCTGCCGGAGGTCGGTCATCGCCGACTCGTCGTAGAGCTGCTCGTAGATGAGCATGAGCGACCGATCCGCGTCGGACATGGTCGCCGCGACGCCCTCGAATCCGGCCGGAACATCTGTTGCGGTCGCGCCCTCCAGGATGGCCCGGATCTCGGCACGCGCCCGCTGCAGGCGCTCGATACTCGCGGCGAGATCGGCGTCGATCGCGAGCAGCGCCGGCGCAGCGTTCGCACCGTTCGAGACACCGACCGCCTCGATCTGCGCGAGCGGAACGCCGAGGTCGCGGAGTCGACGAATCTGCAGCAGTCGCACGAGGTGCCGTGCACGGTACTGCTTGTACCCGTTCGACATCCGCTCCGGCTCCTCGAGCAGGCCTGAACGGTGATAGTGCCGGACCGTGTTGACGGTCGTCCCGGCGAGATCAGCCAGTTCGCGCGTGCTCCATGCCATCTGCTCTCCACTCCTCTCGTCAGGTCTGCGTCCATTCAAGACCCTGTTCCCGGAACAGGGTCAAGGGCGGCGTGGCGAATCGGCCCGTGCTTGACCCTGTGGTGAGAACACGGTCTTGACTGCATGTCATGGACAATCCCTACCCGTGGCTGCAGGACTTCATCAACCAGGTTCCCGAGCTTCTCCAACCGCTCATGGTCGCGCTCGTCGCAGCGATCCCGTACATCGAGGGGGAGGGCGCGGCCGCGTTCGGCATCATCGCCGGCATCAACCCGATCGTCGCGGCCATCGCCGCCGCGGCCGGGAACATCCTGTGCGTGATCGCGGTGGTGCTCCTCGGCTCGCGCATCCGCGGCGGCGTCGTCGCCCGTCGTACTGCGCGGGCGAAGTCGAGTTCGGCAGCAGGGACCGTTGCCACGTCGCAGGGCGCCCTCGCGACGTCGGCCGCGACCGCGGTCGCTGAGAAGGATGCCGACGCGCAACCGGACCGCCGGTCGAAGGGGCGGGCGAAGCTGCGCGGCTGGCTGGTGCGTTTCGGCGTGCCGGGCGCGAGCATCCTCGCGCCGATCGCCCTGCCCACCATGCTGACGGCCGCGTTCTTCGTCGCGTCGGGCGTCCGCAAGGAATGGGTCATCCTCTGGCAGGTCGTCGCGATCGTGCTGTGGACCGGAGCCGTCGCGGCGGCAGCCACCGGGGTTCTCGCCCTGCTCGGTTGGTGAGGGTCGATCAGATGAACATGACGCGGTGGGTGGGTCGGTCGGTGTAGTCGCGGCCGAGGGGGCTGTGCCAGGTGATGGTGCCATCGCGTTCTTGTCGCGCCGTCCACCGGTGCGTGTCCGGGATATCGGGATGTTTGAGGGTGTGGTGGCGGCGGCAGAGGTGGGCGAGGTTGTCGATCCGGGTCTTGCCGCCTCGCGCGTGGTCCTGGTTGTGGTCGATGTCGCACCGGTGCACGGGCATCCGGCAGCCGGGGAACCGGCAATGCTGATCCCGGGCACGCAGGAACCGCCGCATCCCCTCCGTCGGGGAGTACGTGTCGGTCTGAGTGACCATCCCGTCCGGATCGAGGAACAAGCGCGACCACCCGGTGCTCCGCCCAGCGAGATCCCGCGCGATATCGGGATGTATCGGCCCGTACCCATCGAGCTCCGCCGGACGGTCATCCTCGCCGGCCAGCGTGGTCCCGGCGATCGTCACCTGGATGCGCCCCTGGATGTTGTCCAGCCCGTCACCATGCACGGCGCTGGGGTCGGCGGTGAGGAGCAGGTCGGCGAACAGATCCGCCTGCACCTGATCCCACGTGCGTGTGTCGGCGGGGATGTGCTCGATGTCGTCATCCGGGTCGAGAGCGAACGTGTCGCCATGGGCGATCACGGGTTCCCGGTCATCGCGCGTGGTCATCACCTGGCGGGCCATCTGCGCCAGCCGGTCCGCGATCGCGTTCGCAGCCCACTCCGGCAGCACGGCGGTCAGCAGGGCGAGCCCGTCACCGACCGAGCGGACCTTCACGCATCGCTCGCCCGCCGCTCGCTTGTGCCGGTCCGTGACCGTCTCTCCGACCAGCGCTGCGGCGACCTGTGCCGCGTGCGCCCTGGTCCGAGCCGCCGTCTCCCGCTCCGCGAACACCAGCACCGCGGTCTCGTACAACCCCATCACCTCGGCATCCACACGCTTGTTGCGGATCGCCTCCGACACGATCGCACTCGCCCGCACGATCTCCCGCACATGCCCCGCACCGATCCGTCCGGCATCGAACGCCGCCCGCACCTCCGGCAACGCTGTGCTCACCACCAGCGCATCGGTGAACGCATACTCCACGGATCCGGTCGGGATGCGCGAGGCGGCGGAGAACTCCGCGACCATCGATCGGTACATCGCATCCCGGTGAAACCCGTTGCCCGACACATCCGCATCATGGAAGGCGATCTGCTCGACCATGAGCCCCAGGGCTTCCGCCTCGAGCACCGCGATCTGCCGCTTCTTCTCGACCCACGCATCCAGCACACGACGGCGTCCCTCGAGATCGAGGTCGAGATCAGTCCGCCGCTGTGCCATGCCTCCAGATTAGAACGTATGTACTAATATGGCAGCATACGAATCCCGCGGGCTGAAGACCTGCGTCAGGGGCGGACGCGAACCGTGCGGCCCTCGAACGTCACCAGATCGCCGTCGTGGAGCTGGCGACCGCGGCGGCGATCGACCTCGCCGTTGACCGTCACGTAGCCGTCGATCACGACCTCCTTGGCGTCGCCGCCGGAGTCGAGCAGACCCGAGAACTTCAGGAACTGTCCGAGACGGATCATCTCGCCGCCGATGGAGACGTCGTCGATCGGGCCCTTGTTCGTCATCCTTGAATGCTAGCCGTCGGGGCAGAGCCTCAGGCTGCGATGAACCGCGCGATGGATGCCGCGGTCTCCGAGGAGTCCTGCAGCATCGGCAGGTGACCGGTGGGGATGCTCTCGCGCCAATCTCCGGCGAGGCGCCCGGCGAAGCGCTGCTGCATCGATTCCGGCAGCTCGCGGTCCTGCGTCGTCATGAGGTATCCCGCGCGCCCCGTCCAGGAGTGCCCGCGAGTCCGGTCGAGGTACAGCTCCCGAGGTTCGGTCGTGAAGTCGGTGACGATCCGGTCGGCCAGCGTCTCGTCGAGTCCGTGGCCGAGCCCGCGACGGATGGCCGACTCCGGAGGACGCGTTCCGCCGAGCCGAAGTGCCAACGGCAGGATCACCCTGTTCGGGAAGGGCATGGCGGAGGCGAAGGACTCGCCCGAGCGCGGAACGACGGCCGATACGGCGAGCACGCCGTTCACCCGCTCCGGTGCGAGCCGCAGGATCTCGCTGGCGACCACGCCGCCGATCGAGTGGGCGACGACGGTGAACGTGTCGTCGTCGACGGCCGCGATCGCCGCTTCGGCGTAGTCGCGCAACGACGGCGCGTCTGCGGTCGGCCGCGGCGCGACCACCGACGCGAAGGGGAGTTCGCGCCGCACGTCGTCCCAGATCCACGGGCTGAGCCCGGCGCCGCTGAGGAACAGGATGGTTTCGGAGGAGTTGATCATCCTTCGATCATTCCGGGCGCGAATGTCACTCCTATGTCACTATTTATCTGTGAATCGCACCGACCGGCTCTACGCCATCCGTGAGGAGCTGCGGCGTGCCGGTCCGGCGGGACGGACGGCCGAGCGCCTGGCGGCCACCTTCGAGGTCAGCACGCGCACGATCAAGCGCGACATCTCGACGCTGCAGCACTCCGGGTTCCCGGCCTGGGCGAGACCCGGGCCGGGCGGCGGCTACGTCGTCGACCCCGGTGCCACGCTGCCGCCGGTGAACTTCACCGAGGCCGAGGTTGCCGGCCTCGCCGCCGCCGCCGCGGTTCATCGCGACCAGCCGTTCGCCGAGCACCTGCGCGGTGCACTGAACAAGGCCCTGAGCGTGATGGACAGCGGGGCCCGCGACCGCGCATCCTCCCTCACCGACCGCATCTGGATCGACGCGACCGCCGCTCCGGCGAGTGCGAAGGTGGAGCGCTCCCTCGAGCACGCGCTGAACGACATGCGGGTCATCACCCTCGACTACGTCGACCACAAGGGTGCCGCCACGACGCGGAGGGTCGACCCGATCATCCTCGCGCTCACCCGGGGGCACTGGTACTTCGTCGGCCACTGCCGGCTGACCGACGGCATCCGCTGGTTCCGCACGGATCGCATCATCGGCGCGAGACTCACGAAGGAGCGCGCTTCCGTCATCCCCGTGGATGCGATCGGGGCCCCGCCGTCGTCGGCGTCGTCGCTCACCGACCGCTAGCTCCGAGGCGCTGCGATCCTGCTCCAAGCCGACTGATCTGCCATCATCGAACCAGGAACGCCGGGGTGCCTCTCGCCCGAGAGCGCGCGACAGCCGGTCGCGTTCGGAACAGGGGCATCATGGCCGAGCAGTCGTCAGCGGGGAAGCGGTTCTGGAACCGGGGCGGCATCTGGCGGGTGCTGCTGCTCGCCGCGGTCTACCTCGGCGTCTACGAGCTGATCGGATTCCTGATCGGTCTGGTCGTGCACGTCGAAGACGGCCGGCACGGCGGGACCGACAGCGCGGCATCCGTGTTCTTCGGCACCGCCCTGCCCCTCATCATCACCAGCCTGCTGCTGCTCGGCTTCGCGGCATCCGTCGGCTGGCTGAAAGAGCTGTTCTCAAGGCAGGCGCTCGGCGGCCGCCGCTGGATGTGGATCGGCCTGATCGTCGTGCTCGTCATCAACGTCGCCGCGCTCCTCAGCATCGACTACGGCAAGGCGGGAATCCCGCTCGTCGGCACGTGGCTGTTCGCGGGGCTGCTCATCGGCCTGGTCGAGGAGCTTGTCACGCGTGGATTCGTCGTGAACCTCATGCGCAAGGGCGGGCATGGCGAGATCGCCGTCGCCCTTGCCTCGGCGGGCATCTTCGCGGCTCTGCACTTCACGAACCTCTTCACGTCGGAGCAGGGGCTGGGGACCACGCTCGTGCAGATCGTCTACACCTTCGCGTTCGGCATCTGCATGTACCTGATCCTGCGGGTGACGCGCACGCTGATCGCGCCGATGCTCGTGCACGCGAGCACGGACCCGTCGATCTTCCTCTTCGGCGAGTTCCACACGACGGGCAACCCGCTCATCCTCCTCCCCACGCTGAGCACCTACATCGTGATCGTCACGGGCTTCATCCTGCTGATCGTGTTCCTGGTCAGCGAGCGCCGCCGCCGACGGGCAGAGGTCGCGGCTTCGGCGAGCTGACCGACCCTCGCCACCGGACGCCGGCCGCGATCAGGGTCGGGCGAGATCTGGGTCTACCGCCGATGCCGAGTGCTCGGCGACAAGGACCTGCTGCCCGACGCCCGCCAGCACGGGCTCTCCCTCGGTCTGATCGGCCGCGTCGTGCTCGCGATCCGGCACGGCGAGCGGCAGCGCTGCACGGCGTCGCAGATACTGCGCCTGGGCCCAGTCGATGGGCGTGCTCACGGCAGCACCACGCCCTTGCCGCCCACGACGTTCGCTTCCAGATCGTGGTGCGCCTGTGCGATGTCGTCCATGGCGTACGTCCTGCCGATGGGGATCCGCGCCTCGCCCGCGGCGACCGCGTCCAGGAAGTCCTGCAGCACTCGCGGAGGCAGGTCGGCGGCTTCGCCGGAGTACGAGGTGAGGCGCACGCCGTTCGGCAGCCAGTCCATCGGGTAGAAGTCGGGGATGGTCCACTGGTCCGACAGCATCCCGGTGAAGCAGACAACGCCGCCCGAGCGGACGCTGCGCAACGTGTCCCGCATCACGTTCACCCCGACGAGCTCCACGGCTCCGTCGACGCCGTCCGGGACGATGTCACGGACTCGTTCAGAGATCTCTCCGTCGTCGACGAGCACGTGATCGACGCCGACGCTCTCCAGCAGCGGGCGGCGGCTCTCGCTGCGGGTCGTCGAGAGGACCTGCATCCCGCGCTGCTTCGCCAGGACCGCCAGCGCCAGGCCGACCGATGACGTGCCACCCCTGATCAGGAGACTGTCGCCGTCGCCCGCTCGCACGCCGATCGCCAGAGAGCCGTACGCGGTCTGGAGCATCTCGGGCACCGCGCCCACGACCTCCCACGGCAGCTCGCTCCGGAACGGGATGACCTGCGCTGCGGGCACCCGCACGAACTCGGCGTATCCGCCGTCGAACTCGCGACCCATGCCGCCCATCATCGTCATCACCTGCTGGCCCGGCAGGAACTGCCCTCCCGGAGCCTCCTCCACGACGCCGGTCGCCTCGATGCCGGGGATCCGCGGAAAACTGCCGCTGTAGGCCAGGCCTTTTCGGAAGTGCAGCTCCGAGCGGTTGAGGCCGAAGGCCTTCACGCGGATGAGGACCTGATCGTTCGAGGCTCGCGGCCTCGGCACTGTGCGCACGGCAAGCACCTCGGGACCCCCGGGGGCCTCCACCACCACGGCACGCATCGAATCGTTCATCGGATCACCGCCTGCTCGACGGTCAGGGATCGATCGAGTCGAGAGAGGAGCGAGGTGACCTCGGCGAGATCGTGCCCTGCAAGGTGGTCGTCGAGAGCATCCTTCATCGCCTGCGCACCGAGAGCCAGCGCAGTCTCGCCGCTCGCGGTCAGAGCGATCAGGGAGGAACGGCGATCCGTGGGATGCGGCCGCCGCGCCGCCAGCCCCTCACGTTCCAGACGATCGACGAGCTTGCTCGCCGCGCCCACGGTGATCCTCAGTTCATCCCGGAGTTCCTGCACGCGACTGGCGGGCGCGAATCGTTCGACGACGCGCAGAGCCGAGAGGGTCGCGAGTCCGGGTGCTCCGGTGTGCCGCACCCTGGCGTCGAGGTGGTTCCACAGGTCGGTCTCGTAGCGAACGAGTGCGTCGAAGAAGTCCATGTCGGGTGCAACGCGCCTGTGCAGCGTTTATATTCCCAGGAATTGACTTCCTTGGAATCTGTCCGGTGCGGGCTGCCCCGAGGGCAGGCCAAGCTGCCCGTCGCCGCCACGGTCTCGGATGCGGTGGGCGGGGCGTGGAGGACCCCGCCCACCGGCCGTCCAGTCAGGGAGACGGCGATTCGCCTCCGCCCCGGGACCCCTCCCGAGGCGAGTGCTCTCCCAGTCGACCAGACGCGCGTCCACGTATCCGGATGCAGGTGTGAACACCCAGGCGAAGTGCGATCGGGGATCAGTCGTCGATGTCGGTTCCGACGACCGCGAACTCCGCGGTGAAGTCGATGTCGATCGAGCGCTTGTCGGAGGTGAGGACCGAGGCGTCGTAGGGGCTCACGTCGTCGCCGTCGACATCGAGGTCGGTGATCATCCCGTCGGCCTCGGCGAGAGCCGCGGAGACGAGCGATCGGATCGCCTCGTCATCCAGTGCGAGCGTGGGGCCGGTGTCGTCGCCGTCCGCGATCTCGGTGGAGACGACCGTGGCCGCGCTCTTCTCATCGACGCGCACCTCGGTCTCGTCGCCGGACGCGGTGGTCAGCTGCACCTCCCAGCTGCCGTCGCGCTTCGCGTCGATCGAGGTGACCTCGCCCTCGGCGGCAGCGCGCGCGGCATCCGCGATCTCGATGAGTTCGTCTGCGGAGTCCGTGCCGATCGCAGTCGCGGAGCTCTGGCCGGCGGATGACGTTCCGCCGTCGCTGCCGTCGTCATCCGCGTCGTCGACGTCGTGGCGGGCGCCGTCCGACACCGAGGACCGGTCGTCGTCATCGCCGAGCTCGTCACCCATCGCGGCACCGACGGCGACACCGCCGCCGATCAGCACGACGGCCGCGGCGATCCCGCCGCCGATCAGGAGCGCGCGCCTGCGCCGCGGCTTGGCCTCGACGGGAGCGGATGCGACGGGCGCTGCCGCCGGGTGCTGATCCGCTGCCTGGGCGTGCGGTGCGGCATCCGCTGCCGGCGTGACGGGCACGGTGGGCTGGTCGGCGCTGCGGTCGGGAGTCTGGTCGGGAGTGAGGTTCTTGTCGTCCATGTGTCGATGGTCCCGCGCCGGCACTGAAGCCTTCCTGAAGCGTCCTGAAGCCGTCTTCAGGAACCGTCAGGAGCTCAGTGGAAGGGTGACGACGAAACGCGCGCCGCCCCAGCGCGACTCGTCGACGACGACGGTTCCGCGTTCCGCCGCCGCGATTCCCCGGGCGATCGCGAGGCCGAGGCCGCTGCCGCCCGCGTCGCGACTGCGCGCCTCGTCGAGCCGGACGAAGCGCTCGAAGATGTGCTCGCGCTCCTCGATCGGCACGCCGTCGCCGTCGTCCTCGATCGTGACGAACACGTGCTGGTCGGAGGGCGTCACGCCGATGGCGATGCGTCCGCGCGCGTGGCGTGCGGCGTTGTCGGCCAGGTTGCGCACGAGCTGACCCAGCAGGCGCGGATCGCCCGAGACGCGGGCGGCGCGGATGCCGGAGCCGTCGACCTCATGGCCCGCCGCGCGGAGCCGGCGCACCTCGCCGAGCGCCACATCGTCGAGATCCACCGGTTCGTCGTGCGGGGTGACGCCCTCGTCCAGGCGCGCGAGAAGCAGCAGCGACTCCACGATGCCCTGCAACCGGACGCCCTCCTCGGAGACGACCTCCGCCAGCTCGCCGATGCTCGTCACCGCCGGATGCGCCTGCGCCAGTTCGGCATGCTGGCGGATCGTGGCGAGAGGGGAGCGCAGCTCGTGCGAGGCGTCGGACACGAAGCGTCGCTGCGCCGTCGCCGCGGCGTCCAGTCGGTCGAGCATGCCGTTCATGGTCGTCGCGAGCGCGGCGACCTCGTCGGCGGAGCCGGGTACCGCGACGCGCTGGTGGAGCCGCTCGGCGGTGATGCCGTCGACCTCCTGGCGGATGCGCGTGACGGGACGGAGCGCGCGACCGGTCACGAACCACGTCGTACCGGCCACGAGTAGAAGGACCAGGGGGACCGCGACGGCCAGCAGCGTCGCGACGGTCGCCAGCGTCTCCGCGTCGTCCTCGACGGACACCGCGAGCACGATCGTCTGGTCATCGTCGATATCGTCCGACACGATGAGCATCGGCTCGCCGTCGATCGTCATCGTCACCGCGTCGTCGGCGACAGGGAGCGGTGTCGATCCGAGCGTCTCGCGGGCGTCCTCGCTGGCTGCGCGCACGGCGCCGTCCGCGCCGAGGAGCTGCACGAATTCGTCTTCGAGCGCGTCGATGCCGCGACCGTCGGGCCCGCCCTCGCGATCGCCGAGCTGCTCGAGGCGCTGCTGCGCGGCCTGCGCGGTGCTGCCGCTGACGCTGCTGCTCAGCACGGCGTAGAACGAGACAGCGCCGATGGCGAGGGCCACGGCGACGATGAGAGTCGCGCCGAGCGTCGTGCGGCCCCGCACGGAGCGCCACCAGCGACTAGCCACCGTCGGCCGCCAACCGGTAGCCGGCACCGCGGATCGTCTCGATCGCCTCGCGACCGAACGGCTTGTCGAGCTTGCGACGCAGGTGCCCGACGTACACCTCGACGATGTTCGGATCGCCGTCGAAGTCGTCGTCCCAGACGCCGTCGATCAGCACCCGCTTGGACACGACCTCTCCACGGTGGCGCATCAGATACTCCAGCACCGAGAACTCGCGCGCGGTGAGCGTCACCGGCATCTCGCCGCGCCAGACGCGGTGGGCGGCGGGGTCGAGTCGCAGATCGCCCGCCTCCAGGATCGCCGGACGCGCGACAGCGCCGCGACGCACGAGGGCCCGGATCCGGGCGACGAGGATCGCGAACGAGAACGGCTTCGTGACGTAGTCGTCGGCGCCCGTCTCGAGTGCCTCGACCTGATCCCACTCGCCGTCCTTCGCGGTCAGCATGAGCACCGGCGTCCAGTTCTCCTCGGCGCGCAGCGCCTCGCAGACCTTCCAGCCGCTCATCCCCGGCATCATCAGGTCGAGCACGATCGCGTCGTACCGCGTCTCGCGCGCCCGCCAGAGCCCGTCGACTCCGTTGTGCGCGACGTCGACGGCGAAACCCTCGGCCTCGAGGCCGCGGCGCACGCCGTCGGCCAGGCGCACCTCGTCATCGACCACCAGGATCCGCATTCCTCCAGTGTGGCGGTCCGACGCTGAATCGCGGCTGAAGCGAGGGGTGGGAAGTGTGCAGGAGCGGAACCCCGAAGCCCGCCCCTGCACGCGCAGGAGTCTTGTGACTCTCCTGCCCCGACCCGACGGGGCAGGAGATCTCCCGCAGATGCTCCTCGACCGAAGACCCCGGCCGAGGAGCAGTTCGATGCCGCTGTGCGGCGACGACGGCGGTCAGATGCCGTTCTTCGCCTGCAGCAGGTCGCGGATCTGGACGAGGAGCTCCTGCTCGCTCGGGCCGGCCTCGTCGCCGGCGTCGACGGGCTGCGTGCGCTCCTTCAGCTTGTTCATCGGGAGCACGAAGGCGAAGTACACGACCGCGGCGACGGCGAGGAAGTTGATCACCGCGCCGATGATGAGGCCGAACGAGAACGTCGACTCTCCGCCGACGAGGTTCGGCACCGTCACCAGCAGCGCCTCATCCAGGCTGCCGGCCTGGAAGAACAACCCGATCAGCGGGTTGATGAGCGCGTCGACCAGCACATTCACGATGCTGGTGAAAGCGGCACCGATGACGACCGCGACGGCAAGGTCGATGACATTGCCTCTGAGGATGAATTCCTTGAATCCGTTGATCACTGTTCGTACCGCTTTCTCTCCGATATCGGGCTGATGCTCGGGGCCCGGGCGCCAGGGAGCAGGCGATCTCATCGCTCGGTTCCCCGTTCGCGCTGCCCTCACCCCAGTGAGCAGCGACGGTCGGCCAGGCAGACGAGCCGCCGACAGCGATGAAGCTAGCAATGCGTCGTTCACAGCAGCGGGCGGATCGTAAACACCCCCGTTCTGGGTCACCGCGTGCGCTGATTCCTGTTCACGGAGTCCTGCCCTCTGTGAACAACGGCCGCCTACGCTCGGGGATCGCTTCGCTGATCCGGCGTCTTCGAGAGGAAGGTGAGCGTCGTGCCTCGTCGTGCTGCTGACGAAACACGAGCACTCCTCGTCCGCATCGGAATGAAGATGCTGGTCACGAGGGGAGTGTCCGCCGGGGTTCAGCACATCCGTCTGCAGGAAGTGCTGCGCCACGCAGGATTGACGACGGGTGCCGCGTACCGGCTGTGGGCGGATCAGACCGAGTACCAGAAGGACGTCGCCGTCGCGGTCGTGCGGCACCGTGCGGAGCATCCCACCGACCAGGCCCGCTCCCGCCTGCAGTCGTTGATCGATGAGAAGGCGCCGCTCGACGAGGTGCTCCGACAGGGAGCGCTCGGGCACTTCGGACTCGAGACCTTCGCGTCGCGGTTGTTCCTGGTGACGCTCGCGCTGCGCACCACGGCCGATTCGTGGCCCGAGCTGACGGAGGCCAGTCGCGAAAGGCACCGGGACTCCATCGAGAAGTTCGCCGACTACTACGCCTATCTGATGAGCGAGTACGGGTATCGGATGCGAGAGCCCTACACGGTCCGCCAGTTCTCCGAGGCGATGGCCGCGCTGGGAGACGGCTTCGCCGTGCGGACGCTCGAGGGACTGCCCCACCTCATGACCGAGGTCGACGGTGAGACCTGGCCGCTGTTCGGAATCGCGGCGCGCGGCCTGGTGCACGAGTTCATGGAGAAGGCCTGAGGCGACTCTGGATCTCGCGGATGACGGCGCCGAGCACGCCGGACGCGAGGAGGCCCGGGCCGAGCGGTCCGGCGTGATCCTCGCCCAGGAGCGGCAGGAGCCGGAGCGCCGCGGCGGCCTCGGGGGAGAGGTGAGCCAGCTGCCACCGCACCTCGGTGTCGCGGGCGTCGGGATCGTCCGGGTGCGCGAGTTCCACAGCCTTGGCCGCGTAGGCCGCGGCTCCGAGCGCGTGGGCGCCCATATGCGCGACGCCGGCTGCTTGGGCGGCAGCCCGCGCTGAGGCCGCCCCTGCCGGCGTGCGCGCAGCGGCCGCAGCTCGACCGGCGACGAAGCGGCGGCGGATCTCACCCGCCGCGTCGAGCTCGCCGCGGGCGAAGGCTCGCGCACGGGCGATGGCATCCCTGGCGCGGTCGTCCTCCGGCGCCTCCGCCTCGAAGAGCGGCAGCACCCGCTCCGCGCAGTCGGCCGCCCAGAACGCGACGATCCGTCGCTCGGCGTCGCTCAGCGATTGGGGAGACACAGTCCCGGCCATGTCGCCCTCACCTCTTCCGACGCGCGGCACGCGACCGCGCCGCCTCGTGAGCCTCGCGGAGCAGAGCGAGCACGGCATCCGTCGTCTTCTCCGCCGGGTCGATCACGCAGACCCAGCCGGCGTCGCCGTAGAGCGGATGCCGGTGGAAGACGTCGGCTTCCGCGGGCTCGGCCTCCGTCGAGACGAGCCCTGATGCGCGTTCCCTCCCGACGTGGATGTTCACGCGGAAGCGCCCAGGGGCGTCGAGGTCGGACGACGTGTCGTCGGGGTAGTCCTTCGTGATGATCGTCCCGTAGGGCTGGGTGCGTTCCGGCATCCGTCCGTCGGGCGCGTGGTAGAAGTAGGCGTCGCCCCACGAGAGCTCGGGGAATGCACTGCCGGCTTCGGGTGCGACGACCAGGACGCCGTCGAAACCGCGGACGTTCTCGATGATCTGCTGCATCTTCATGCTTCAATGATGAGGTTGACGTGCTTATGTGGACTTCCGCGCCGGAAGACAGGGGGAGATCATGCCCAACCCTCAAGCTTCATCCCTCACGACCGCGCAGATCGGGAGCCGGATCGGCTATTCGACGCAGCAGGTCCGCGATCTCGAGCGCCTCGGCGTCATCCCGGCAGCGGACCGCGGCGCCAACGGGTACCGCCGCTATCAGGAGCGGCACCTCGTGGCGCTCCGGGCGTACCGCGCGCTCGCTTCCGCGATCGGCCCGGTGCCGGCGCGGCAGCTGATGCCCGTGCTGATCGAGGGCACGGTGGAGCGCGCGGCGGAGCGGATCGACGACCTCCATGCGTCGCTGGCCGGTGAACGGTCCCGTGTCCGCGAGGCGCTCCGCGGTCTGGACGTCGCCGTCGCCGAATCCGCCGAGGTCTTCGGCGACGAGGATGCGATGACGATCGGCGAGCTCGCCCAAGCGCTCGACGTGCGCAGCTCGGCCCTGCGCCATTGGGAGCGGGAGGGCCTCGTCCACCCGCTCCGCACCGCGTCATCCGACACGCGCTCCTATGGGGCGAGAGCCATCACCGAGGCGAGGGTCGTCGCGGCGCTCCGCGCGGGCGGCTACGGCATCCCGCCGATCGCCCGCATCCTCGAGCAGCTGCGCGGGCACGCGCTGACCGCCGACGCGCAGCGCATCCTCACGGACCGGCTCGCTGACCTGACCCGCCGGAGCGTCGCGCTCCTCGGGGCCGCCGGTGCGCTGCACGACCTTCTGCGCGATGCCCTACCGGGGGACGAACCCTGAGCTCAGGGCGCCACGGGATAGTGGCTGGTGATCGCGATGCGGTTCCAGCTGTTGATCACGACGGTCAGCCAGGTCACGGCGGCGATCTGCTTCTCGGTGAGGATGCCGTCGACGTCGATCCCGCGATCGTGGAGTCGACCGTGGTCTCCGATGAGCGTCACGCGCTCGGCGATCTGCAGGGCGGCCTGCTCCTCCGGGGTGAAGTACTGCGACTCCCACCAGCCCGCCAGAACCGCGAGCCGGTCGGCGGTCTCGCCCTGTTTGACCGCGTCGGCGGCGTGCATCCTCAGGCAGAACGCGCATCCGTTGAGCTGCGAGGCGCGGACCTTGACGAGTTCGACGAGCAGCGGCGACAGCCCGGCATCCGCTCCTGCCTCTGCGGCCTTCGCGGCGAACTCCAGCATCGCCTGGTACGGAGCCGAGTAGATCTTGCCGTGTTCACATGGGACACGTGGTCTCTCCTTCTGTTCGGGCGCGTCTGCGCCCCAAGAGATCCGACGACGCAGCGTACGGAGATGTGAGGTGTCGGCGGCGGATCGTGTGATCAGGTCGACGGCTCAGTGCCCCAGTTCCCCGAAGAATGCCCGCCGCGCGGGGTTCACGTCCACGTCCACCCGCGACGGATGCACGCGATTCGTGAGTAGCACGCCGAACGCCCCCGAGACGCGGTGGACCGCGAACGCCGTACCGGTGAAGCCGGTGTGCCCCACGGCATCCGTCGCTCCCATCCAGGCGTCGTCGCGCACCCGCAGGCCGACGGCTTGGCCGTATCCGGTCTCCGCCGTCGCGACGGGCGTCGTCATCAGCCGGACGCTGTCGGCGGACAGCACGCGCCCGCCGGGCCCGAAGCCCTCGTCGCATATCAGGCGCGCGAGCGCCGCCACGTCGTGCACGGTCCCGAAGAGACCCGCGTGGCCGGCGGGGCGTCCGAGGGCGTGAGCCAGCTCGTCGTGCACCTCGCCCCGCACCAGCCCGCGGTGCGGCTGCATCTCGGTCGCCACTGCGAGCGCGACCGGTGGATTCAGGGTGAGGGAATCGGCGCCCATGAGCACTGCCGCTTCAGCGACGAGTTCGGCGAGCGGACGAGCAGAGACCCGCTCCAGCAGTTCCCCCACCGAGATGAAGCCGACATCCGAGTAGAGGTGGACGGCGCCTGGTTCCGCGCGTAGCCCGCTGGCGATGACCGTCGCCCGGAGCTGGTCACCCGTGAGCCCTGTCCGCCAGCCTCCGCCTTCGGCCGGTAGCCCCGACGTGTGGGTGAGGAGGTGACGCAGTGTGATGCGGTCGGACCCCTCGCCCCGTCCCACGGCGAGCACGCCCGACACCGGCGCGTCGAGTCCCAGCATCCCGGCTTCGACCTGCCGCAGCGCGGCCACTGTCGTGAAGATCTTCGTGAGCGAGGCGAGGTCGAACAGGTGCTCCGGGCGCAGCGGCGTCGGATCGTCGTCGGCTGCCGTGCCGAGCAGCGTCAGCTCGTCGCCCTCCGATCCGGGATTGCTGCGCAGCGAGGCCCAGGCCGAACCCGGCGCGCCGTTCACCACGCTCGGCTCACTTGCTCATGCCAGAGGTGAGTCCGTTGATGATCTGCTTCGTCGCGAGCAGGAACAGCACGACCAGCGGGATCGTCGCGATCGTGAGTCCCGCGAACAGCTGCGGCCAATCCGTCGAGTACTCGCCGAAGAACCGGGTGAGCCCGACCGGCAGCGTGTACGAGTCGCGGTCGCGCAGCAGGATCAGCGGGTAGAAGAAGTCGTTCCACACCGGCACGAACCGGAACACGATCACGGTCGCGAGGGCCGGCCGCACCAGCGGGAGCAGGATCTGCAGGAAAGTCCGGAAGGGACCCGCCCCGTCGATGCGCGCCGCCTCCTCGAGCTCGATCGGCAGTGCGCGGAAGAACACCGTCAGGACGAACGTCGTGAAGGGGATGCCGAGGGCGCCGTAAACGAGGATCAGGCTGAACACGTTGCTCGTCATCTTGAGCGAGTCGAGCAGGTAGAACAGCGGCAGGATCGCGAGGTGCACCGGCAGCATGAGCCCAGACAGGAAGACCGCCTCGATGCCGCGGAAGAACTTCGCCCTGGCCCGCGCGAACGCGTAGGCCGCGAGCACCGACACGACGGTCGTGACGATGACCGAGCCCACGGTGACGGTGATCGAGTTGAGGAAGTACGTGTCGAACGACGCCGTGATCCACGCGCTCTGGAAGCTCGTGAACGTCGGGGGAGTGGGCAGCCCCAGCGGCTCGGTCGCGATCTGCTGCTGGGTGCGCAGCGAGTTGTTGACCATCAGCAGCAGCGGGCCGATGGCGACGAGCGCGTAGCCCCACAGGAAGATGTTCGCGAACAGGCGGCCGATGAACGGGGTGTCCGAGGTGCGCGTCGTGCTGCGGCGCGGCGCCGACGGACGTCGACCCGACACGATCGCCTCGGTGGTCGCCTCGGCGCGTGATTCGGTGGCGGTGCTCATCAGAACAGCTTCCGTTCGGCTCGGCGCATCGTGGAGGTGATGACCACCGAGATCACCATGATGAAGATGAAGAGGACGGTGGCGAGGGCGGAGGAGACTCCGATGGAGTTCGGGTTCCCGGACTCGAACGCCGTGCGGTAGAAGAGCAGCATCATCACGTCGGTCGACCCGGCGGGCGCGCCGTTGGAGCCGGCGAGCGCGAACGGGATCGCCATCGCCTCCATGCTCCCGATGAACGTGAGCACTGTGATGATGCCGATCGTCGGGGTGAGCATCGGCAGCGTGATGTAGCGGAATCGCTTGCCCGCTGTCGCGCCGTCGAGGGCGGCCGCTTCTTCGATCTCCTCCGGGATGCCGCCGAGGGCTGCGCCGTACAGCAGGATCGGGAATCCGATCCACTGCCAGGCGCTCACCAGCACGATGACCCAGATCGCGAGCTGGGGGTCGCCGAGCCAGGGGAGCGCGAGGCTCTCGAGCCCGACGCCGCGGAGGATCGCGTTGACCGGTCCGAACAGGGGCGACAGCATGAGCGACCACAGGTAGCCGATCACCATCGGGCTCACGAGGTAGGGCAGCGCGAAGATCGTCTGGAAGAAGCGCTTGGTGCGCTTGCGACGGTGCAGCAGGGTCGCGATACCCAGGCCCAGAGAGTTCTGGAACACCAGCGCACCGACGAACAGCAGCAGGTTGTGCCCGAACGCGTTCCAGAGCTCGGACGCGTACGGCTCCTTGGTGAGGAGCGTGATGTAGTTGCCGACGCCGGCGAATCCGCCCTGCTTGGTCCCCTGCCAGTCGAAGAACGAATAGCTGAGCGCCGCGAGCATCGGATAGAGGATCAGCACCGCGAACAGCGCCGCGGCGGGGAGCACGAACATCAGCGCGGTCGGTGTCGTGAGCGCGATTCCGGTGCGCGTGCGTCGCGTCTTCTCCCGGCGGACGGGAAGGGTCAGAGCCATGAGGTGTCCTTCGCTGCGTGGTGGGAGCGCCGAGTCCGGCGCCCCCACCACGGACGGATCAGGATGCGGGCGTGAACCAGGTCGCGACCCCGGACTGCAGGTCGCTGCCCAGCTGTTCCGGCGTCTTGTCGCCGAGGAACATCGCCTGGATGTCCGGGCCGAGAACCGCGGTCCCGGTCGGGTCGCCGTAGCGGAAGTCGACGAGCAGCAGGTACGGCGCCGGGTTGGCGGTGTAGTGCTCGTTCATCTCCTGCATGAGCGGGTCGGAGTACTTCACGCCGGGCAGGGCGGAGAACTGGTCGACTTCGTCGGCGACGAGCTGGCCGAACTCCTTCGTGGTCATCCAGTTCAGCAGCTCGGCGGCCGCATCCTGCTGGTCGCTCGAGGCGTTGATGCCGAAGCTGCCGTCGGCATATCCGGGCGTCACGGCGTGGTCAAGCGCGCTGCCGGGAGCCGGCGGCACCTCGTACACGCCCCACTCGGTGTCGGGAGCGGAGTCCTGGAACGTCGGCAGGTCGAACGAGCCGCCGGGCCACTGCGCGGCCTGGCCCGAGGTGAACTGCAGCACCGCGTCGGCCACGGCGATCGCGTTGACATTCTTGTCGAGGTACTTCTGCATATCTTTCACGATCTCGAGCGACGAGACGTAGGCCGGGTCGGTGAAGTCGGCTTCGCCGCTCAGCACCTTCTCCTCGAAGTCGGCGCCGCCGTAGTTCGCCGATCCCACGATGTCGTGGAACATCGGCAGCACCCAGTCCTCGCGGGCGCCGAGCGCCATCGGGGTGACACCCTCTGCGAGGAGCTCTTCCTGCAGGTCGATGAACTCGTCCCAGTCCTTCGGCTCCTTGAGACCCATCTCTTCGAACATGGTCTTGTTGTAGAACATCTGCATGGTCTGATACGCGAAGGGGACGCCGTAGGTGGCGCCGTCATCCTTGCCCTGAGCGGCCCGCAGCACGGTCGGGTCGAACTGGTCGAGCCCATCGACGATGTCGTCGATCGGCACCAGCTGCTCGGATTGGATCGCGGGCTGGACGCCACCGTAGGCGCGGAGCATCGCGATGTCCGGTCCGTCGCTGCCCTCGAGCCCGGTGGCGAGGATCTGGTTGTACTCGGTGGGCTGGAAGCCCTCGAACTCGACCGTCACGCCCGGGTGCGATTCCTCGTACTTGTCGAAGACGGCCTCCCATTTCGCGGACGAGGCGGCCTGCCAGGACCAGACCTTGAGGGTGACGTCTTCGCCGTCGCCTCCGGCCTCGCCACTGGATGCCGCGGGGGCGCAGCCCGCCACGGCGAGCCCCGTGACGAGGAGACCTGCGGTGAGGGCAAGTCGGGTGGTGCGCTGTCGCATGGGGTTCCTCTCGGTAATGAGAGCCGTCGGACGGACCGGGCATCTCTGCTGTGAAAGCCTCTCGGCCTACTTTGGGCAATTAGTTACAAGATTTCAAGCCCCTTCTGAAAATTACTTCCACTCCGAGGTCGGGTCTGGCACTCTGGTCTCGTGTCCACCAGTGCGATGACCGCCATCCATCAGCGACTCTCTGCGCTCACTCCGACCGAGCGCCGGATCGCCAAGCACGTCCTCGCCGATCCGCAGAGCGTGGTCGACAACTCGATCACCCAGCTCGCGGTCGCGTGCGACACCTCCGTCGCGAGCATCGCGCGCTTCACACAGAGCCTCGGCTTCTCGGGCTACCCCGAGCTCCGGCGCGCGCTGGCCACCGAGCTGGATCGCACGGCATCCGATCGTGAGCGGTTCCAGGTGTCGGAGAGCGACGTCAGCCGGCACGACGACGCGATCACCACGGTGCGCAAGATCGCCTTCGCCGAGGCTTCCGCCATCGAGCGCACCGCCCGGCAGATCGACATCGACGAGCTCGAACGCTGCGTCACCGCGGTGCGCGGCGCCCGTCGCATCGACATCTACGGCGCGGCATCCAGCGGTCTGGCGGCGCAGGATCTCGAGCAGAAGCTGCATCGCGCGGGACTCGTCGCCCAGGCGCGCACCGACCTGCATCTCGCGCTCACGGGCGCCGCCCTGCTCGACGAACGCGATGTCGCGATCGCGATCTCGCACTCCGGTCGCACGCTCGAGATCGTGCAGTCGGCCGAGGTCGCCCAGCGCGCCGGGGCGAAGACCATCGCGATCACGAACAACCCGCGCTCGCCGCTCGCGCGGTGTGCTCGCTCGTGCTCGTGACGGCCGTCGCCGAGTCGACCTTCCGCTCCGGCGCCATGGCGAGCCGCATCGCCCAGCTGGCGGTGCTCGACTTCCTGTTCACCCGCATCGCGCAGGCCGATTACGACACCATCGCCGACAACCTCCAGCGCACCTACAACGCCGTCACCGACCACAGAATCGACTGATCCCCATGCTTCTCGGCATCGACCGTCTGATCCGCCGCGACATCCGACCCGATCTGCTCGCCCGTCTCACCGGCGGGCGGATCGGCATGCTCACGAACGACCTGGCGCTGACTTCCGACCTCGTACGGGGGCGGCAGTCGCTCGCCGGCACCGGATGGCGGTTCACGCGCCTGTTCGGACCCGAGCACGGACTGAGCGGACGGGCCCGCGAGGGCGAGCTGGTCGGCGATCTCACCGACCCGGTGACGGGTGTCGAGGTGCGCAGTCTCTACGGCGAGGACGTGCGTCCGGCGGCCGAAGACCTCGCCGACCTCGACGTCGTGCTGATCGATCTGCCCGACGTCGGAGCCCGCTTCTACACGTACATCTGGACGATGAGCCACGTGCTGGAGGCGTGTGCGGATGCCGGCGTCGCGGTCGTCGTGCTCGACCGCCCCAACCCCATCGGCGGGCGGATCGACCAGGCCGAAGGCCCGATGCTCGACGAAGGGGCGCAGTCGCTCGTCGGACGCTGGACCATGCCGATCCGCCACGGACTGACGATCGGCGAGCTGGCGCGGCACTGGGTGCGCACGCGCGGGATCGACGTCGATCTCGACGTGATCGAGGTCGACGGCTGGTCGAGGGAGGCGCCGATCGGGGGCGGGGAACGCACCTGGATGCCGCCATCGCCGAACCTCCCGAGCCCGACGACCACGCTGCTGTACCCGGGTACGTGCCTGGCCGAGGGCGTGAACGTGTCGGAGGGCCGCAGTACCGCCGTGCCCTTCCGGGTGATCGCCGCGCCGTTCCTCGACGGGGAGCTCTACGCCGCGGCCATCACGGCTGCGCGGCTGCCCGGCATCGCCGCAGTGCCCTACGGCTTCACACCCCTGGTGCGCGACCATGCCGGCGAGGCCTGCGAGGGCGTGATCCTGCACGTCACGGATGCCGACGCGCTCCGACCTGTGCACACCGGAGCGCGGTTGCTGTCGCTGATCGAGGAGATCCACCCCGGCGCGCTGGAGGAGCGTTCGCTCATGCCGATGCCCGGGGAGTCGGACTGGACGCCGCTCGAGAAGCTCTTCGGGGTGAAAGGGGCGTTCGCGCAGCTCGTCGCGGGGGAGTGGAACGACCCGGAGCGCTTCGCGGTTCCCAGATGGGCGGATGCCGTGGCCGAGGACGTGCTCTACGCGTGAGGCGCTGGGGTCGCGGGACTCCGTAGGCTGTACCCATGACCAAGAACATCTGGACCATCCTCGGCGTGATCCTGGCCGTCGTGATCGCCTGGTGGATCGTGAGCGCGCTGTTCTCCGTGCTGTGGTTCATCGCCAAGCTGGCGATCGTCGCGGTGGTCGCCGTCCTGGTCTTCGTCGTGATCCGGAGCGTCTTCAGCCGCGCCGACGACTGAGGCGGTCGAGCCTAGACGCTCGCCTTCGCCCCGATGCGGTACTTCGCCGCGCGATGCGTGTCCTGCACGCGGTCGCCCTTGCCCTGCAGCTTGTGCCGGAGCGTGCCCGGCGTGTACTCCTCGGGGTAGGCGCCGCGGGCGCGCAGCACCGGGATGACGTGCTCGATGATGTCCTGCCAGGTGCCCGGAGTGACCGCATAGGCGAGGTTGAAGCCGTCGATGTCGGTCTCATCGACCCAGGACTGCAGCTCGTCGGCGATCTCCTCGCCCGAGCCGACCACCGTGGGGCCGAGGCCGCCGATCGCGTTGTGCCGACCGAAGTCGCCCACGGTCCACTCGCGGCCGAGATCCGCCTCTTCCTTCAGGTGCTGCAGCACCGACTGGATGGCGTTCGACTCGACGTCGCCGACCGGCTCGTCCTCTTCGTACTGCGACAGGTCGACGCCCATCCAGCCCGACATGAAGGTCAGGGCGCCCTCCGGGCTCGCGTAGGTGAGGTACTCGGCGTGCTTGGCGGTCGCCTCCTCGCTCGTCGCCGCCGTGATGACGGTGAGCAGCGTGTAGATGCGCGCGTCGTACCGGTCGCGACCGGCGGCCTCGAGGGCGTCGCGGATGCGCTTGACGGTTCCGGCGAGCACCTCCTTCGAGGGGGCGGCGACGAAGATCGCCTCTGCGTTCTCGGCCGCGAAGCGGACGCCGCGGGGCTCGCGCCGGCCTGGTAGATGACCGGGGTGCGCTGCGGCGACGGCTCGGAGATATGGATGCCGGGAACGCTGAAGTGCTTGCCCTCATGCCTGATCGGATGCACCTTCGTGTGGTCCGTGAAGATGCCGCGCTCGCGGTCCTCGATGACGGCGTCGTCCTCCCAGGATCCCTCCCAGAGCTTGTAGAGCACCTCGACGTACTCGTCGGCGTGGTCGTAGCGGTCGTCGTGGGCGAGCTGGTCCTCCTGGCCCATGTTGCGCGCGGCACTGGGCAGGTAACCGGTCACGACGTTCCAGCCGATGCGGCCCTGCGTGAGGTGGTCGAGCGTGCTCAGACGACGGGCGAACGGGTAGGGGTGCTCGAACGCGGTGCCGGCTGTGATGCCGAAGCCGAGGTGCTCGGTGACCGCGGCCATCGCGCTCACCAGCAGGATCGGGTCGTTGACGGGAACCTGCGCGCCGTTGCGGATCGCGGCCTCGTTCGTGCCGCCGTAGACGTCGTAGGTGCCGAGCACGTCGGCGATGAAGATGCCGTCGAACGTCGCGCTCTCGAGCAGCTTCGCGAGATCCGTCCAGTAGCTGATGGTGTTGTACTGCCGCGAACGATCGTCCGGATGCCGCCACAGACCGGACGACTGGTGGGCGACGCAGTTCATGTCGAAGGCGTTGAAGCGGATCTGACGAGTCATGGAGACCATGAAACGGGACAGGTCGCCGTGTGGCCAGGGTGCCCGACATCCGCAGAAACATTCGGCGCGGGTACAGATGTCGGGTGATGGGCCACTTGTCGGGCGTATTCGCCGAATCGGTCCGACATCTGGCGTGGCGTCCGACAGCTGTACCCGAGGGACGGCGTGCGCGACCGGGTCAGGCCGACTCGTCCGCGCGTCGTGGACTGGGGTCGGGCGGGATGATCTCGATCGGATGCGCGGCCCTCACCTGCGCTCGCCACCAGATCACGAACCCGACGGCGGTGAAGGCGCCGTAGAAGACGTACATGAGGCCGGTCGCGTAATAGCCCGAGCTGAACAGCAGCGGCACGCCCACGACGTCGACCGCGATCCAGATGAGCCAGAACTCCGTCCAGCCTTTGGCCATGCCGTACGTCGCCAGCAGCGAGCCGACGAAGGTCCAGGCGTCGGCCCACACCGGCTCCCACGACCCGAGCGCGCGGAACAGCGGGGTCAGCGCCACCGTGCCGATGACCATTCCGAGCACCAGCCCGATGCGCGCACTCGTCGGCGCCCACCGCGGGCTCACCCGCCCGCCCTCGGCGTTCCGCCAGCGCAGCCACCCGTAGATCGCGACGGCGATGAACATGACCTGTCGGCCCGCCTGGCCGAGCAGATGCGGAAGCGAGTGGTCCGGGCTGAGGATCGAACCGAGGAACACCGTGAGCAGCAGCACGTTGCCGATGATCCCGACCGGCCAGGCCCAGATCTTCCGCCGCATGCCGCCGATCGCGCTCGCGAGGCCGAAGGCGTTGCCCACGACCTCCCGGATGAGCAGCGTCTGCCCACCGGGCAGCACCCATTGCGAGTTGAAGGCCTCGGCGAGCCAGCGCAGCAGGTCCATCGGCGTCAGGATGCCGCGTCGGGCGCGGGCCTGTAGTCCAGCATGAGCTGGAGCATGCTGAGGTCGAGCCAGCGCCCGAACTTGGCCCCGACCTGCGGCATCCGTCCGACCTCGGCGAAGCCGAGCCTCTCGTGGAGCACGATCGAGGCGACGTTCCCGCTCTCGATCCCGCCGATCATGACGTGGAGGCCGGCGGCGCGCGCCCGCTCGATGAGCTCGGCCATCAGCGTCTTGCCGATGCCGCGACCGCGCTGATCGCCGCGGACATAGACCGAATGCTCGACGGTGTGCTTGTAGCCGCTGTGCGGTCGCCACTGCGCATAGGACGCGTATCCGACCAGGCCGCTGTCGTCGACGGCGACGATGACCGGATATCCGCGAGCCGTCCGGTCGGCGAGCCAGGCGGCGCGATCGGCGACGTCGACCGCGTCCTCGTTCCAGATCGCGGTGGTGTGCACGACGGCGTGGTTGTGGATCTCTGTGATCGCGGGGAGGTCCGAGTCATCGGCATCCCTGATCTGCACGGCTGTCATCGGGGTCTCTCATCTTCTTCTGCGCTTCGGGTGCGCATCGCCGACGCTAGCAGGATGCCGGGGGGTCAGACGTCGCGCG
Source organism: Microbacterium sp. A8/3-1 (assembly GCF_040267695.1). Taxonomy (NCBI): domain Bacteria; kingdom Bacillati; phylum Actinomycetota; class Actinomycetes; order Micrococcales; family Microbacteriaceae; genus Microbacterium; species Microbacterium sp. A8/3-1. The sequence continues at coordinate 3,111,575 of NZ_CP158357.1, forward strand.
AGCGCGGCGCCTTCGCATGCAGCGCATCCCGCACGAGGATCGCGCGGCGCATGTCGACCATGATCGGATCGAAGAACCGTTCGCGGTAGCGGGCCTCGCTCACGGCGGAGAACACGAACGGCAGCGAGGCGATCAGCGAGAGCAGCATCGCGGCCTTCAACAGGTTCACCGTGAGCGGCAGCTCCACCCCCGCCACGACGAGCGGCTCGGTGATCAGCGGCTGGGATTCGCTGCGCGGCCCGAGCCAGATCTCCACCACGCCGATCGGGATCGCGATGCTCCCGATGATGATCAGGAGTGCGGCGAGCAGCAGGGCGAAGAACAGCGCCTGCAGCAGCTGGGCGATGGTCATCGCGATCAGGATGTTGAAGCGCTGCGGTGCACGGAGCCGCTGGTGCTCCGCCGGTGCGGGCAGGTGCTCGGCAGGGGTGTCGGCGAGCATCGCCCTCCGCTGCACCTCGGTCGGCGCCTGGGCGTCGTCGTCGATCTCCGAGGCGCTGACCCGGAGCACGACGATGCCCGCCAGGATCGCGACGACCAGCCCGACCAGGGCGATCGACCCCCAGTTCAGCGCGGACGCCATCTGCCACACCTCCGCCGAGAAGAACGCGAAGACGACGAGCATCAGGATCACGGGCAGCGCGATCGACGCCATGTGACCGATCGCCGAGGCGTTGTGCACGGCGAGGCGCGAAGCCCAGGAGATCAGTGCGCCACCGCCCATCCCGGTCACGAGCACGCACAGGAAGAGGACGAGCAGAGCCCAGAAGACCGGGCCGACCGTCGCCTGCGGATTGTTCTGGTAGCCGAAGACGACGAGCCCGGCGAGGCACGCGATGATGAGCGCGAGCGCGACGAGCGTCCCGATGCCGACCGAGAGTCGACGCAGGATGGCGCGGACCGCGACGTAGCCGCCCCAGGGTGCGACGACGGCGAGCGCGAGGACGCCGACCACCACGAGAGTCAGCCACGCCGCTTCACCGGCGGTCGAGTCCTCGGCGAGATCGACGGTCAGCTCGATCCCGTCCCCGACCAGGTAGACGAGGATCGCCACTCCCGCGATCAGCGGTGCGACGCGGCGGGGGAGGTCGGTGAACCAGCGCCGCAGCGGCACGAAGGTGGGAAGCCCCTGCTCGCGGAACCAGCGATCGGCATCGCGCTTCGCGTTCCGGCTGCTCGGGGATGCGGACATGCGACGAGACTACTCGCGCGTCAGACGTGCACGTCGGCGGGAGATTCCTCGCCCTCGTGGAAGCTCGGCTTCTTGCCCAACATCCGTCCGATGCCGAGCACGATGCCCACGATCAGCAGGCCGAGCGCGAGGCCGGCGATCGCCGAGATGATCGTGTCGACGATCCAGACGATGACGGCGCCCGCGGGCTCGAGCGCGTGTTCGACGGCGTGCAGGATGTCGACCGGGAAGTGCCAGCCGACCTCGCCGAGGTTCACCAGCACGAGGTGACCGCCGACCCACAGCATGGCGACGGTGCCGAGGATGCTGATGAAGCGGAAGACCGCGGGCATCGAGCGCACGATCCGGGTGCCGGTGTGGCGCACGCGCTGTACGGGGTTCTTCGCCATCTTCAGACCGATGTCGTCGATCTTCACCAGCAGCGCGACGGCGCCGTACACGACGCCGGTCATCAGCAGGGCGATCACGGCGAGGATCGCCAGCGTCGTCCAGATGTCGAGGCCCGCCTCCAGGTTCGCGAGCGAGATGAGCATGATCTCGGTGGAGAGGATGAGGTCGGTGCGCACGGCCCCGAGCACGAGCTTCTTCTCGTCGCGGTCGCCCTCGTCGGCGTGGCCGTGCTGCACGCCGAACCACTCCAGCACCTTCTCGGCACCCTCGAAGCACAGGTACGCGCCGCCGAGGATCAGCAGGTACGGCAGCACCCAGGGCGCGAAGGCGGTGAGCAGCAGAGCCGCCGGGATGATGATCAGGAACTTGTTGGCGAGCGAGCCGAGAGCGATCTTGCCGACGACAGGCAGTTCGCGGGCAGGAGTGATGCCCTGCACGTACTGCGGCGTGACCGCGGCGTCGTCGATCACGACGCCCGCCGCCTTCGCCGACGCCTTCATCGCGGCGCTCAGGATGTCGTCGACGACGGCGAGAAGTCCAACGGACATGTGTTCCCCCAGGGTCTGTGGTTCCGGGGGCCAACTCTATCGAGTCGCGCGAAACTCACAGCCCGCTCCCAGTCCCGCGGGACCAAAACGGGACCGGCATCCGTTCTCCTCTAGTGACGGCGCAGCCAGCGACGTCGGACAAGGAGTCAGATCATGTCGAACGACTACGGCAGGACCCCCGAGGCGGTCAGTGCCCTCACGAATCTCCAGTACGAGGCGACCCAGCAGGACGCGACGGAGCCGCCGTTCCGCAACGCCTACTGGAACACCCACGACGACGGGATCTACGTCGACGTCGTCTCGGGCGAACCGCTGTTCTCTTCGGCGGACAAGTTCGACAGCGGCACCGGCTGGCCGAGCTTCACCAAGCCCATCGACGCGGATGCCGTGACCACGCGCACCGATCGGAAGCTGTTCATGAAGCGCACCGAGGCGCGCTCGGCCGGCGCCGACAGCCACCTGGGCCACGTCTTCGACGATGGGCCGCGCGACGCGGGAGGATTGCGTTACTGCATGAACTCCGCCGCGCTGCGGTTCATCCCCGCTGACAGGCTCGACGAAGAGGGGTACGGTCGCTACAGCCGCCTCTTCGACACCACCACCGCACACACTTCTGAGGAGCAGTCATGACCGACACCGGAACCATCACCCGCACCCCCGGGACCGAGACCGCCGTCCTCGCGGGCGGCTGCTTCTGGGGTATGGAAGACCTGATCCGACGCCAGCCCGGCGTGCTCGACACGCGCGTCGGCTACACCGGCGGGTCGAACGACCACGCCACCTACCGCAACCACCCGGGTCACGCCGAGGCGGTCGAGATCGTGTTCGACCCGTCGAAGACGACGTACCGCGACATCCTCGCGTTCTTCTTCCAGATCCACGACCCGTCGACCAAGGATCGTCAGGGCAACGACATCGGCTCGAGCTACCGCTCGGCGATCTTCCCGCTCAGCCCCGAGCAGGAGACCGTCGCGCGCGACACGATCGCCGACGTCGACGCCTCCGGTCTCTGGCCCGCGAAGGCCGTCACCACGATCGAGCCCGAGGGCCCGTTCTGGCAGGCCGAGGAGGAGCACCAGGACTACCTGATCAAGTACCCGAACGGCTACACCTGCCACTTCCCGCGTGCGGGGTGGGTGCTGCCGAAGAGGGCCGACGCCGCGGTCTGACCCTCGGTGGTGCTTCGACAAGCTCAGCAACCCAGGTCTGGGGTCCCTGACAACCCAGGTCTGGGGTCCCTGACAACCCCTCTGTTGGGTCCCTGAGCTTGTCGAAGGGCCGGGCCCGTCAGCCCTCCGCGAGGAAGGCCAGCGCCGCTTCCTTGAAGTCGCGCGAGCCCGGAGCGTTGAAGTGGTTGCGGTTCGGGATCTCGAAGAACCGCCCGTCGTGGGCGGCGGATGCCAGGGCCCGGGACCCCTCGATGATCGCGTCCTTCGAGCCCGTGGCGAAGAGGATCGGCCGCGTCGGGGCATCCGCGGGATCCGGATCGATCGTGCCGGATGCGCGCATGCCCTCCGCCAGCGCGACGAGCGCCTGCAGGTCGTTGCCCGGCACCCGCTCGGTGAGGGCGATGTAGTTCTGCGTGGTCTGATCCGCGACCGGCGTGCCATCGGCGATGTAGGCCCGCACCTGGTCGAGATCCAGCCGGGCGAGGGGGATGCCGTCGGGCACGCCGCCGAGCACCGCGCGCTCGATGCGCTGCGGGAGATCGCGCACGACCTCCCACCCGACGCGCGCCCCCAGCGAGTACCCGACGTAGAACGCGTCGTCGACGAGGTACGCGTCCATCACGGACTCGACGTCGGTCGCGAGGGTGCGGATGCCGTAGTCCTCCGGCTGATGCGGCTTCGCGCTGTGCCCGTGCCCGCGCTGGTCGAGGGCGAGCACCCGGTAGCCGGCACGCGTCAGCTCGCGCACCCAGCCGGTGAGCACCCAGTTGTCGCGCGCGTTGGATGCGAAGCCGTGCACGGCCACGACGACCGGAGCATCCAGGTCGCCCCAGGTGTAGGTCGCGAGGCGCGTGCCGTCGGCCGCGTACACCTGCTGCGGTTCGGGCATGCTGGTCAGGTCGGAGAGAGGGACGGCCACGGCATCCATTCTGGCCCCACCGGCGTCGGGATGGTCTTCCGCCGTAACCCGGATGGCGTCAGCCATGACCTCATGAGAGCGTGAGTGCGGGAGATGTCGCACACGGCATCCGTGCTCTCGCCGAAGCCGTGCTGCGGCTCGGCGCCGAGTCCCGGACGAGTCTCGAGAGGATCCGTTGATGGCGACACCGGTGATCGCCCCGCGATCGGGGGAGCGCGCGCCCACTGTCACGCTCTGGATGATGATGGTGCTGACGTTCGTCACCGGACTCGTCGACGCGGTCGGGTTCCTCGGGCTCGATCGAGTGTTCGTGGGCAACATGACCGGGAACATCGTGATCCTCGGCATGGCCGTCGCCGGAGCGGACGATCTGCCGGTGCTCGGGCCCGCGATCGCGCTGGCGACCTTCACCATCGGGGCATACATCGGTGGGATGGTCCTTCGTCGGCGTCGCAAGGAGTGGAGCGGCGGGGTGTCGCTCTTGCTGCTCACCGGGGCACTGGTCCTCGCGCTGCTCGGGGTGGCGTATCTCCTCCCCGATTGGGCGGAGTCCGACGTGCTGGAGCTCATCGCCTCCTCGACCACGGCCGCCGCGATGGGCATGCAGGCGGCGGTGGCGCGCAGTCTCGCCGTCGCCGATGTGACGACCGTCGTCGTGACATCCACCCTCACCTCTCTCGCGAGCGAGTCCCTGGTCGCCGGCGGGGTGAAGGGCGTGTGGAACCGTCGTTTCGCCGCGATCGCGATCATCTTCGGCGGAGCGCTCGTCGGCGCGCTGCTCCTGCGCTTGGGCGTGGCCGTGCCGCTGATGCTCGCGGCGGTGCTCACCGTCGCGGTCGTCGTGTTCGGCCACCGCTCGCTCTACACGCGTGCAGTCTCCGTCTGACCGGTAGGGTCGGGGCGTGAAGCTGCTCCCGGTCTCCCGCGTCGATCTCGGTGGGGGAGCGCTGGCGTTCCCGCATCCTCCCACCGCGTGCCTGCGTGGCGACGGCTCGGCGCTCGCGGTGGTCGCGCAGCGGGAAGAAGACGGCTGGGGCACCGAGGTCGTGCTCGCCGACCCCTCCGGCGAACGGGCGAGAGTGCTGCTGCCCGAGGGGGAGTTCGGAGCGCAGCCGGTGATCGTCGATCGCGGCGACGACGGCATCGTCGTGCTGGTGGACGACCGCACCTGCGTGGTCTTCGACGCGCACCTGGGAGCGTCGAGTGCCCGGGAGATCGTCGACGGGTCGGATGCCGCGGACCGCGGACCGCGCCTGCCCGCCGGCGGGATCGCCCGGGCGACGGCGGACGGTGATTGGCTCGCCGTGCTCACCGACCCGATCGCGTTCCAGAACGCCCGCACGATCGCGCGCCTCCGCATAGAGGCGGATGCCGTGTCCTGGGTGCGCATGGACCTGCTCGACGGCTCCGACTACCCGATGGCGGGCGGTCGGACGAGCTCCGCGCCCGGCGGCGTGAAGGCACCGATCGTCGGCGATGTGATCGACGTCGACGGCATCCGCTTCGTCGCGGCGCAGGGCAGCGACACGATGAGCGTCAACAAGTACGGCTCCGACTTCTTCACGCTCGCGGAGCTCGACGGTGCCGGACGTGTGACCCGCCGCGTGTTCGAGGAGAGCGGGTGGAAGAAGCAGCCCGGCAAGCACGGCATCCGTGCGCGGTTCACGTCCGACCGGGCGTCCGTGATCCTGTCGCCGGTCTTCTCGTCCGGCGAGTGGAAGGGGCGGCAGCGGATGCTCTCGCTCGCCGACGGCGCACTCCACGAGGTCCCGCTGATCCGGGGAGCCGCCGGATTCGCGCTCGTGGACGTGCGCGGTGAGACGGCGGTGCTCGCCTCCTCGAGTGAACTGCTGTTCGCGACCGTGACGGGCTGATCCGGAGCATCCACGAGCCACACGCGACGAAGGAGATCTCACGTTCTGAAGGAGCATCCGTGGGATGGGGTCCTGCAGAACGTGAGATCTCCTTCACTACGTGCGAAGAGACGCGGATGCTGCGCGGCAGGGCCGAACCCCGCCGCGCAGCATCCGCCGCCGACTCAGACTGCGCGGCGCAGGGCCTCGCCGAGCGCGGCATCCACGTTCGTCCAGTACTGGAAGAAGCGCTCGCGGATCTCGTCGATCGTGATGCCCTGGCCCTGACCGGTCAGGGTCTCGAGGAACCGGGCGCGCTGCTCGTCGTCGAAGACCGTGCGGTACAGGGTGCCGGCCTGACCGAAGTCGTCGTCGTCGAGGTGCAGGGTTGCGGCGGCGCGCATCAGCTCGCCGTCGGACTCCGAGCTCGCCTCGACGCCGGCCTGCGGGTCGGCCTCGGGGCCACCGGCCGCACCGAAGGAGTTCGGCGTGTAGGTGCGGTGCTCGGCCGGGTTCGGCTTGAACTGCATCTGGCCCTCGTGCATGTAGTTGCGCACCTCGGCCGCGTGCGGCTGGTTGACCGGCAGCTGGTTGTAGTTCGCGCCGATGCGGTACCGCTGCGCGTCGGAGTAGGCGAAGACGCGGGCCATGAGCATCTTGTCGGGCGAGATGCCGGTGCCGGGAACCTGGTTGCCCGGCGAGAACGCGGCCTGCTCGATCTCGGCGAAGAAGTTCTGCGGGTTCCGGTTCAGCGTGAACGTGCCGACCTTGATGCGCGGGTAGTCCTTCTTCGACCAGGTCTTGGTGAGGTCGAACGGGTTGAAGCGGTACTCCTTCGCCTCCTCGTAGGGCATGACCTGCACGTACACGTCCCACGAGGGGAACTCGCCGGTGTTGATCGCTTCGAAGAGGTCGCGGCGGTAGAAGTCGGCATCCGATCCGGCGAGCTCCTGCGCCTCGGCGGCGCCCATGGCCTCGACACCCTGGTTCGACAGGAAGTGGTACTGCACCCAGAAGCGCTCGCCTGCGGCGTTGACCCACTGGTAGGTGTGCGAGCCGTAGCCGTTCATGTGGCGCCAGCTGCGGGGGAGTCCGCGGTCGCCCATGAGGTAGGTGACCTGGTGGGCGGTCTCGGGGGAGAGCGTCCAGAAGTCCCACTGCATGTCGGCGTTGCGCAGACCCGAGTCGCCGAGGCGCTTCTGCGAGTGGATGAAGTCGGGGAACTTCATCGCGTCGCGCAGGAAGAACGTCGGGGTGTTGTTACCGACGATGTCGAGGTTGCCCTCGGTCGTGTAGAAGCGCAGCGCGAAGCCGCGCACATCGCGCCAGGTGTCGGGGGAGCCCTGCTCGCCGGCGACGGAGGAGAAACGCAGCAGCGTCTCGCTGGTCGCGCCGGGCTGGAAGGCTGCCGCGCGGGTGTAGGCCGAGACGTCTTCGGTCACGACGAACTCGCCGAACGCGCCGCCGCCCTTGGCGTGCGGGTTGCGCTCCGGCACACGCTCGCGGTTGAAGGAGGCGAGCTTCTCGACGAGGTAGCGATCGTGCAGGACCGTGGGTCCGTCGGCGCCGACGGTCAGCGAGTGAGCATCGCTCGGAGCCGGGGTGCCGGTCTGGGTGGTGGTGGCGGGCTTCGCCGGGTCGTGCGGATTCGTCATTTTCTTCTCCTTCTGCGCGCAGGCGCGACGAGTACCCCTGCCCGGGCGGGCAGGCGGGCGCGTCGGACTACTGCGCGACGTTCTGGCAGCTGGGGCAGAGGCCCCAGAAGGTGACTTCGGCTGTCTGGACGGTGAATCCCCCCGCGGATGACGGCGTGAGGCACGGCGCATCACCGGTGACGCAGTCCACGTCGCCGACGGCACCGCAGGCGGTGCAGACGATGTGGTGGTGGTTGTCGCCGATGCGCCGCTCATAGAGGGCTGCGGAGCCTGCCGGTTCGATCCGACGGACGAGGCCCGCCGTCGTCAGGTCCGCGAGGATGTTGTGCACCGACTGGATCGACGTCGTCGGGAGCACGTCGGACACGGCGCGGTAGACCCGCTCCGCATCCGTGTGGGCCATGGAGTCCAGCGCCTCGAGGACGGCGATGCGGCCCGCGGTCGCACGCAGCCCGGCACCGCGAAGTGCCGAGTCGAGCGTTGTCTCCATGTCTTCGACCCTACACGTTCTTTTGAGTCATTCAAAAGAAGGATGCCGGCATATCGGGTGTCCATCGGGTGAACGTCAGGACTCCGAGGGGGCCAGGGGCAGTTCGCGTCCGTAGTTCCACGACAGGATCGCCGGCTGCTCGCGATAGAAGCTCAGGACCGACACCGATCCGGCATCCAGGCTGATCTGGGCGCCGAAGCGCGGGGCCTGACGCAGGTAGACGGCGGTCAGGATGCGCAGGAAGTGCCCGTGCGCGACCAGGGCGACATCGCCGTGCGCCATCGCCGGGAGCACGCGGGTGAGCACGCGCGAGGCGCGGGCGGCGACCTCCTCGACGGTCTCGCCGGGAGTGTCGCCCCGGATGACGCCGTGCGTGAAGGCGGTCCAGTTGTAGCCGAGCTCTTCGCGGATGTCCTTCGTCGTGCGACCTTCGTATCCGCCGTAGTCCCATTCGACGAGAAGGGGATCGACCTCGGCGTGCAGTCCCGCGAGCTCAGCAGTGCGCCGTGCGCGTTGCAGCGGCGAGGTGAGGATGAGCGAGAAGTCGTAGTCGGCGACGAGTTCGCCGGCCCCGCGGGCGAGATCCTCCCCGCGTGCGGTGAGCGGGATGTCGGTCAGCCCGGTGTGCAGGCCCGCCTTCGACCACTCCGTCTCGCCGTGGCGCAGGAGCACCAGCTTCCCGGTGGGGTTGTCGGGGGTGGGGCGGTCAGGCAGGGGATCGTTCGTGGGCACATCGCAAGGCTGTCACGTTCAGCGGATGCTGTCACGATCCGGCTCACTCCCGCAGCGCACGGCCCCACGGCTCTGCCGGGTCGTGGATGGCGACCGCGAGCGTCGTGTCGGACTGGCCGTAGTACGCGAACCACTTCTCCTGGAACTTCACGAGGCCCTCGACGAAGGTCACGTTCGAGACGAGCCCGTGCCTGTCCTCGAAGGTCTGCGGCCGCAGCCACGGCTCCTGCAGGCGGGCGATGACCTTCGTCGGCTCATCCGGGTCGATCGCGATCTGCCCGCAGCGGTAGTCGACGTCGACCGATCCGTCCTCATGCACGACGCGGGTGGCGCCGTTCGTCAGGAACAGCAGCAGCCCGTTGTCGGTCACGACGGGCGAGGTGCCGATCTCGACGAGCGCCTCGTCCCAGGTGCCGGGCGTCGGCGAGTACATCGGATCGGTGTCGGCCGTGCCGGGGGTCCAGTGGATGAGGTCGTCGCTGGTCGCCCAGTAGATCGCGCCCTCGCCGAAGTACATCCACCACTTCCCATGCATCCTCTGCGGCACGATGACCCCGGCCTTCGACCAGTTGAACCCGCGGGGGTCCATGGTCTTGAAGGTGTCGAAGTCGTCGAACAACGGGCCGTGCTTGGTCCAGGTGCGGAGGTCCGTCGAGGTCGCGAGGCACAGCTGCGCACTGCGGCGATCCCACCCCGTGTAGGTGAGGTAGTAGGTGCCGTCGATCAGCGCGATGCGCGGGTCCTCGCAGCCGTAGGTCTCGTAGTCCTCGGACGGCGACAGGATCGGTGCATCCTCGCGGGTGAAGTTCACGCCGTCGCTCGACCGGGCGATGCCGATGTGGGAGATGATGTCGTCGGCGTGCGCCCGGTAGAGCAGCACGACCTCGTCGCCGTCGACGATCGCCGCCGGGTTGTAGAGGTTCGCCGACTCCCAGCTGTCGCCGCGCGGGCGCAGGATCGGGTTGCCCTCGTACGGGGTGAACGGACCGAGGGGGAAGGAGGCTCCGGAGAACATGGATGCCCTTTCTGGCTGGACAGCGAGTGATCAGCCCTTGACGGCTGCGCCGAGGTCGGTGGCGCGGAAGAACCGCTGGAAGACGATGAACAGGATGACGACGGGGAACGCGAGCGCGGTCGCGCCGGCGAGGATCGCCCCGTTGGGGTTCGCGGTGGACTGCGCCACGTTCGAGATGTAGTTCGCGAGAGACACGGCGAGCGGCTGCAGCGTCGCATCCTTCGTGATGAGGAACGGCCACAGGAACTCGTTCCACGGACCGATGAACGTGACGAGCACGACGGTCACCAGCACGGGCCGGATGAGCGGGATCGCGACCGACGTCAGCAGGCGGATCTCGCCGGCCCCGTCGATGCGCGCCGCCTCGAAGATCTCCACGGGCAGCGCCTTGAAGAACTGCACGAAGATGAACACGGCGGTCGTGTTGATGAGGAACGGCAGGATCATGCCGAGGTACGAGTCCCCGAGTCCGTAGCTGCGGGTGATCTGCACGTACAGCGGGATCATCAGCAGCTGGAACGGCACCATCTGCACGAGCAGCATGAGCACCCAGACGACGCCGCGTCCGCGGAAGTCGAGGCGGGCGATCGCGTACCCGGCGAGCAGTCCGAACACCACGGTGCCGAGCAGCACACCCGCCGTGAAGATCAGCGAGTTCAGCAGCGAGCCCGCGAGGTCGATCCGCGAGTCGATCGCGACGAAGTTGTCGACGGTCCATCCGCTGGTCGGGAAGAGCTCGTTCGGCGCGTTCGTCGGACTCTCCTGGAACGCGCCGACGAGCATGAAGTAGAACGGGAAGGCGAATCCGATCGCCGCCACCGTGAGCAGGACGATGCTGAGGATGCGGGGGGCCTTGCTTCTGCGTTTCATCATCGCTCCCTGGTCGCGCGGTTCGCCGCCAGCGACAGCATCCCGACGAGGATCACGAGGATCATGCCGATCGCTGCGGCCGTGTCGGGGTTCTGCTGCTGGATGCCCAGCTGGTAGATGAGCAGCACGGGGGTGGAGGAGGCGCCGTCCGGCCCTCCGCCGTTGGTGAGCAGATACGGCTCGGTGAAGAGGTTGGCGCCGGTGATGATCGACAGGATCAGCACGAGCGTGGTGGCGCTGCGGACGCCGGGAACCGTGACGTGCAGGAAGCGCTTGAAGGCGCCGGCGCCGTCGGTCTCCGCCGATTCGTAGAGCTCCTTCGGCACGTTCTGGAGCGCCGCGAGATACAGCAGGATGTAGAAGCCCAGCTGCTTCCAGGTCACGTAGAGCGCGATCATCGGCATCGCGAGCCCGCTGTTCACGAGCCACGACGGGTCGGGCGCGAGCGGGCCGAGGATCGAGTTGATCAGTCCGTTGCCCGAGAACAGCAGCATCCACACGCCGACCAGCGACACGCTCGCCGTCAGGTACGGCACGTAGAACGCGACGCGGTAGGCGGCCACCCAGCGGATGCCGGTGTTGAGGGCCGCGGCGAGCACGAGCGAGAGCACCGCGGTCAGCGGCACGTTGATCACCAGGAACACCAGTGTGTTGCGGAACGAGCCGAGCACGCGCGGATCCGTGAGCACGGTGACGAAGTTCTCGAACCCGACGAACGGGCGGTCGGGCTCGGTGCCCGGGGCGGTGAAGAAGTAGTCGTGGAAGGCGATGTAGACAGCGAACGCGAGCGGATACGCGAAGATCGCGATCACGAACACGAAGTACGGCAGCGCGAACAGGCCGCCGATCGGTTGCGCACCCAGCCATCGGGTGCGCAACCGCCGGTTGTCGGTCATCGGATCACTCGGCGACGAGCTCGTCGATCTTGGACGAGGCGTTCTTCAGGAAGTCGTCGATCGAGTCCTTGCCGAAGATCACCGCGGGGGAGTACGCGTCGCGGAACGCCTGCCAGGCCTCCACCGAGTTCGGGATGCTGGGCACGTCGGCCGTGGCCTCGGCCTGCTCGGCGAATGCGACGTAGTTCGGGTTCGCCTCGAAGTAGTCCGCGAAGGTCCCGGTCAGGTCGGTGCGCATCGGCATCTGGCCGGTGGCCTCGAGGAACTGCCCGTCGCTCTCGACGCTGGTGGAGAACTTCAGGAACTCCCACGCGGTGCCCTGGTTCTCACAGGCCGTGAACATCGACACGCTCTTCGAGTCGGCGAAGGTGACCGGGTTCTCGCGGCCGTCGCTCGTCGGAACCGGCATGAAGCCGACGTCGACGGTCTCGGCGTAGGACGGGATCGCCCAGGGCCCGGCGAGCTGCATCGCGGTCGTTCCCGCCGACATCGCGTCATCGGTCGCGGCCTCGTTCGGCGCCAGCTTGTCCTTGTAGACCGTCGCCCAGAACTCGGCGACGGTGCGTCCGGCATCCGAATCGATCGTCGCCTTGCCGTCTTCGACGAGCATGGTGCCGTCGGTCTCGGCGAGGTACAGCGGGTAGTAGTCGAACCACGGCTGGTAGAACTCGCTGGTCGGAGCGGGCCAGATCGCGCTCTGGACTCCCGAGTCGACGATCTTCTGTGCGCCCTCGAGGAACGCGTCGTACGTGTTCATCTGCGGGTTCTCCGCATCGATGCCCGCAGCCGTGAACAGCGCCTTGTTGTACATGACCATGACGGGGTTCGACTTCCACGGCAGCTGGTAGTAGCTGCCGTCGGTGGAGTACGACTCGACGTCGCCGCCCCGCTCGGTGATGTAGTCGCTGCCGCCGTCGATGGTGCTCAGGTCGACGAGGCCGCCCTGCTTGACCCACCCGGATACGGCCGCGGGCGCCACGTTGTAGACGAGGCACGGCGCAGTACCGGCGGTGATCGCGGCCGTGATGGCCTCTTCCGACGAAGAGCCGGCGGGAATCTCCTGCGCCGTGACCTTCTCATCCGGATGCTCGGCGTTCCAGGCCTCGACGACCGCCTTGCCCCACTCGACCTCCTGCTCGTTGTTCGAGAGCCAGACGTCGATGGGTCCTGTGGCGTCAGCGCCGCCTTCACCCCCGCCGCCGCCTCCGGCGGAGCATCCGGTGGCGATGAGTGCGGTGGCGCCGATGAGCGCGAGTGCGCGGATCTTCTTCATGGTGTCCTCCTCGACACGAGTGGATCTGGTGCGGTGATGCGGATGCCGACTAGCTGGTGCTGTCGCGGAAGTGCACGACGTTGCAGTCGACGAACTCGGTGCGCGGCTGCGCGCCGAGGATGACCTCCCGCAGGATGCGGGCGGCGGCGCGACCACGCGCCGCGGGATCCGACGAGACGCTGGTCAGCGCCGGAGAGAGATGAGCCGACAGGTGGTCGTCGTCGAATCCCGAGATCGCGAGGTCACGGGGGATCGAGAGACCCTGCGAGCGGGCGTACGAGAGCCCCGCTATCGCCATGGTGTCGTTCGAGTACAGGATGGCCGTCGGACGCTCGGGCAAGGCGAGCAGCTCTTCGGTCAGGTCACGTCCGCTCGCTGCGGTGAAGTCGCCTTCGCGGAGCAGCTCGTCGCTGCCGATCTCGGCGAGATACGCGTCGGCGCGTGCACGGGAGTGCACGTAGTCGAGCGGACCGGAGACGTGGGCGATGCGCTCGTGTCCGCCGGCACGGAGGTGGGCGATGATCTCGCGCACGGGAGCAGCGTCGTCGGTGCGGACGCAGGAGAAGTCGGTCGGCTGCTCGTAGGCGCCGACGAGCACGGTGGGCAGGTTCAGCTCGTCGAGCAGCGGGATGCGCCAGTCGTCGGTGCGGAGGTCGAGCAGGAGCGCGCCGTCGGCGCGGCCGTGGCTGAGGGTGCGGTACGCGCGCTCCTCGGCGTCGCGGTCCGGCACGACCTGGAGCAGGAGTGCGGTCTCGGACTCGGCGAGCACGGATTCGACGCCGGCGATGAACGCCGGGAAGAAGGAGTCGTTCGCGATGACCTCGGGATCGCGGGCCAGCACCACGGCGATCGCGTTGGCGCGGCGGGTGGCGAGAGCCCTGGCGCTCTGGCTGGGCACCCAGTCGAGCTTCGCGGCCGCGGCGAGGACCTTCGCCCTGGTCTCGTCGGAGATCGGGCGATTGCCGCTGAGGGCATGGGAGACCGTCGCCTTGGTCACGCCGGCCTCGCGGGCCACGTCGGCGATCGTCGTGCGGCTCATGCCCACCTCCTCGTGGATTCACCCCGGAGCACGCCGTTGCAGGCGTTGAACCGGTTTGATGAGTGTAAACCGGTTTGATTGTGACTGTCAACGGACCTCTCCTGTTTCGATTCGAAACGCCGGGTCAGGCCGCGGCATCCCACCAATCGAGGACGCGCGTGCCGAACAGGGTGAGCCAGCGCGACGGCTCGCCCTCCGGGGCATCGACGGCGAACCAGGTGCGGCCGGCGAGTGGCGTTCCCTGCAGCCAGGTGCCGTCGGGCCGACGTGCGGCGCGGACCATCTCCACCGCATCGGCGAGCCGTGGGTCGGGACGCGTGCCCTCCAGGAGCGCGGCATCGCGGAAGTGGTCGAGCGCGGTCAGCGCGCTGTACCGGTACCGGTGCGGGTACGTGAACTGCGACACGAAGCCGTCGACGACCTCTCCGGTCGACTCCCGGTAGAGGAGCCGGCGCCGAAGGAGATACTCCTCGCCCCCATGGCGGGCGCCGCGTGCGGACGTGTCGCCCGTGAGGCGCTCGTAGGCCAGCAGTCCGACCATCGCGTTCAGCGTCGAGTGGAACGAGGACCGCGTCGACCGTCCCTCCTCCGCCTCGCAGTTCCAGCCGCCGTCGGCGAGGCGGTGCGTCACGAACCAGCGCGCGAGCTCGCTCATGTCCACCCCGAGCCAGGCGCCGCTGGCGAGGGTGAACGCGTTGATGCACACGTCGACCTCGCCGCCCCAGAACGGGAGATCCTCGTACTCCCAGCGGCAGTTCGCCGCGAGCTTCTCAACTGTCCCCTCGAGGGCTGCGGCGTCCGCGCCCCACTCGCGGAGGTCTTTGAGCGACCAGCTGGTCGCGACCCAGGGCTGTCCCGACGTCTGCGCCTCGGCACTGTCGAAGAAGCCTCGAGGGAAGTGAGCGCCTCCCGCCCACTGCCCGTCGGCATCCTGTCGGGAGAGCAGCGCGGCGCCGAACCCCTCGGTCGTCACCCGTGCCCTGGTCGCCTCCCAGACCTCGGGCGGAGCATCCGTCAGGTCGCGCTCGACCTGCCAGCGGAGGGAAGGGTCGGAATCGAGCAGCCAATCACGGAGTGCCGTCGAGATCGCCATGCGCGCACGCTACTCCTGACCCGCGACCGGCGAAACCCTCGCTCAGGCGAAGCGGGACCGCTGGATCAGCCGGGTGCGGATGTCGAACAGCTCGTTGCCTCCGATGACCCGGGCGCCCGGCATCCCCTTCCGCAGCAGCAGCGGCAGGGCACTGCGTCGGACGACCACCACCGGGAGTCCGCGGATGCTGCCGAGCGGCGTGACCGCCTGCGACAGGTCGTCGTCGGGCAGGGCGACGATCGCGCCGCTGAAGCGCACGCGCGCGGTGCGGGCGACGACGTTGATCTGGGCGAGGAGCGTCGTGACCGGTGCCCGGTGACCCAGGCTCGGACCCGTGATCTCGCCGCGGCGGAATCCGACCACGCCGCCGAAGTCGGCCGACATCACGCCGTACAGGCCGGAGGGGCCGAGCACGATGTGGTCGAGCCGGTCCGCGGCATCCGTCGTCTCCGCTTCGGCGGATGCCGCAACGGCCACGCCGTGCCACAGCGTGAAGCCCATGCCCAGACCGGCGACGGTCTGGGCCGTGCCCTCCTCGGCCAGCGCGTCGGCGAGCAGGCGCTTGAGCTCGCGCGGTGCCGCGCGCACCAGCGCCGGGGCGTACGGGTCGGCGACCTCTTCGCCGGCCCACTCCTGCAGGAGGGACACGTACCGGGCACGCCGCCACGCACCGGGCTCGCCGTACGACTTCGGGCGCGGTCGCGTGTCCCTGCGAGTGTCGGGGGCCCGCCATCCGCCCCACTCCGTCTCGACGCCGATGCCGTGGCTGCGGTCGTAGGCCGCACGGCCCTCCGGAGTGCCGACCAGCTCCCAGGCGCGCTGCACCCGGATGAACACGGCCGCGTCACCGCCGGTGTCGGGATGCGTCTGCCGCAGCCGCAGCCGATACGCGCGCCGCAGGTCGTCGTCGGCCGACGTCGACGCGACGCCGAGCACTTCGTAGGCCGAGGCCGAGAGCGGACTGTCGAACATCGCGCTCCCTCCGTCGCCGCAGCATCCAGGTTATTGCGTTCGCGGCGCTGCTCCGGTCGCAGTTCGTGCCGCTTCGAGAACGTTCGGACGGCAGGAACTGCGACCGGAACGACGCCCGGCGGCAGCTACTGCGACCGGAACCCGACGAACGGGACCGCCGACCCTGCTCAGCGGTCGACGAAGCTCATCTGCTGCGAGTTGTACCGGTCGCCGGCGACGCCCACCCGGTCGGCCAGGCGGTCGAGGTCGGAGACCTCGTCGGCCGACAGGGCGACGGCGGTCGCTCCCGCGTTCTCGGCGATCCGCGCCGTGCGACGGGTTCCGGGAATCGGCACGATCCACGGGGCGCGAGCGAGCAGCCAGGCGAGGGCGATCTGGCCGGGCGTGGCGTCCTTCGCGGCGGCGAGGTCGCCGACCTGGCGCACGAGCGCCTGGTTGGCTGCGCGGTTCTCCTCGCTGAAGCGCGGGATCGTCCCGCGGATGTCGCCGTCCGCGAAGGTCGTGTTCTGATCGACCGTGCCGGTGAGGAATCCCTTCCCGAGCGGGCTGAACGGCACGAAGCCGATCCCCAGCTCGCCGAGCACCGGGAGGACGTCGCGTTCGGGGTCGCGCGTCCAGAGCGAGTACTCGCTCTGCAAGGCCGTGACCGGCTGCACCGCGTGGGCGCGGCGGATGGTGGATGCCGACGCCTCGGACAGCCCGAAATGCCGGACCTTGCCTTCGGCGATCAGCTCGGCGACCGTGCCGGCGACGTCTTCGATCGGCACCTCGGGGTCGACGCGGTGCTGGTAGAACAGGTCGATCACGTCGGTGCGGAGCCGCCGGAGCGACTCCTCGGCGACCCGGCGGATCTGCTCCGGACGACTGTCGAGTCCGACGCTGCGTCCGTCTTCGATCCGCCAGCCGAACTTCGTGGCGACCACGACCTGATCGCGGATGGGCTCCAGCGCCTCTCCGACCAGTTTTTCGTTCGCGTAGGGGCCGTAGACCTCGGCCGTGTCGAAGAACGTCACGCCGTGATCGAGGGCCGAGCGCAGCACCGCGATCATCTCGTCGCGGTCGCCGGGGTTCGGCCCGTAGCTCTGCGACATCCCCATGCAGCCGAGTCCGACCGCCGAGACCTCGAGTCCCTGTCCGATTGTGCGTGTGTGCATGAGTGGTCCTTTCCCGAGCATCGAGGCCGCCTGCGCGGCCGTGCCACCGACGTTACGCGCGGGCCTTCCGCTGAGGGAGGGCCTGTCGGTACCCCTCTGTCCGACGGATCGATCGAACGATGGAGGCGCCGGCGGCGGTCCGGGGCGAGAATGTGAGGATGCCGTCCATCGACCCGTCGCCGCGGGAGCCCGCGCACACGTGGGCGAGCCTGATCGGGTCGATCCGCATCGGCCAGGCGGTCATCACGGTCGTGCTGCTCGTGATCGGCGCCGTCCGCGCCTCGGCCGACGGCATCCCGCTGCCCTGGGTCCTGGCGCTGTCGCTCGCCTTCCTCGGGTGGTACGGCGGCGGTCTGCTGCTCGGCGAGCGCACCGCGGATCGGCGTCTGGCGACCTGGTGGCTGCTCGGGCTGACGCTGATCTGGCTCGGCGCGGTCGCTGTGTCGCCCGAGTTCGTGTGGCTCGCGTTCCCGCTCTGGCTGCTCGCCGGGTTCGTGATGCGCCTGCGCTGGGCGCTGCTGCTCAGCGTCGTCATCCTCGCGGTCGTGGTCGTCGCCCCGCTGCTGCACACCGGCGCGACGAGCTACGCGAACGTGATCGGGCCGCTCGTCGGCGGCGTCTTCGCGTTGGGCATCTCCCGCGGCTACCTCGAACTGGTGCGCGACGGTCGCGAACGGCGACGGCTGATCGCCTCGCTCGTCGCCACGCAGGAGGAGATGGCGGCACTGCAGGACGAGCTCGCTCGCACGCAGCGCGAGTCGGGCGCGAGCGCCGAGCGCACCAGGGTCTCCCGCGACATCCACGACACCGTCGCCCAGAGCGTCTCCTCGATCGGGATGCTGGCGCGCTCGGCTCTGGAGGCCGACGACGCCGCACAGAGCACCCGCGCCCTCCGCCAGATCGGCACGCTCGCGGCCGAGGGGCTGGCCGACGCGCGGCGCATCGTGAACGCGCTGATGCCCGCCGAGCTCGAGTCCAGTGCGCTCGGCGACGCCCTCGCGCGCATGCTCGAGCGTCTCGCCGAGGAGACCGGCATCGCCGCGACGCTCCATGTCGACGACGACCTGCCCGCGCTCGGCCTCGACGCCGAGGTCGCGCTGCTGCGCACGGCGCAGTCCGCCCTCGCGAACGTGCGCTCGCACGCGGCCGCCTCCCGGGTGGTGGTCACGCTGGCCGACGCGGGCGATGCGGTGCGGCTCGACATCGTCGACGACGGGATCGGGTTCGACGCGACCCGGTGGGAAGCCCAGGGCGGGGCGGGGAGCCGGGGCGGCGGCTACGGACTGCGCTCCATGCGCGCGCGATTGCGGGAGCTCGGCGGAGGACTCGACGTGGAGAGCGTCCAGAGCGACGGAGCGGCACTGTCGGCGCACGTCCCGCTCGGTGGTCCGTCTCCGGCCCGGGATGCCGGAGGCGACGGATGACGGCCGTGCGGGTGCTGCTCGTCGACGATCACCCCATCGTCCGGGCCGGGGTGCGCTCCCTGTTCGACCACCGTGACGACGTCGAGGTGGTCGGCGAGGCGTCGTCCGGCGAGGAGGCCGTCCTGCTCGCCCGGCACCTGCACCCCGACGTCGTGCTGTGCGACCTGCGACTCGGCGAGGGGATGGACGGCGTGGCGACGACCGCCGCCCTGCGTGCGCAGCATCCGGCTCCCGCCGTGATCATCCTGACGACGTTCGATCGCGACGCCGAGATCTTCGGTGCGATCGAAGCGGGCGCGGCGGGGTACCTCCTCAAGGACGTCGCGCCCGACGACATCGTTCGCGCGATCCGTCAGGCGGCGTCCGGAGGGCTCGTGCTCGCCCCGGAGATCAGCGAGCGGGTCGTGCAGGTGATGCGCGCGCCCCGCGTGCGACTCACCGATCGCGAGCGGGAGGTCCTCGCCCTGCTCGACACCGGGGCATCCAACCGCGAGATCGCGAAGACCCTCTTCGTCACCGAGGCGACCGTGAAGACGCACCTGGTGCACGTGTTCGAGAAGCTCGGCGCCGACAGCCGCGCCCGTGCGATCGCGATCGCGCGGGACGCCGGTCTGCTCTGACGTCGGTTCGGCTGCGACGCCGCAGCATCCGCATCTCAACCGTTCGATGGATCCCCGGAACGGATGCTGCGCCGAGGCTGGAAGAGACCCGAAAGGTACCCCCATGCGCAGACTCTTCCACGCCGCGTTCGCCTACATGCTCGTAGGCGTCGCCTCCGGACTCTTCTACCGCGAGTTCACCAAGATCAACGGCTTCCCGGAGGGGGAGGCGACGCAGCTCGGCCTCGTGCACACGCACCTGCTCGTGCTGGGCTTCGTCGTGCTCCTCATCGTCCTCCTCCTGGAGAAGGCGTTCACGCTCTCCGAGAGCCGCCTCTTCGGGTGGTTCTTCTGGCTCTACAACGCCGGCCTCGTGCTGACGTCGGCGATGCTCGTATGGCATGGCTGCCTGACGGTGCTCGGTCAGGAGTCGTCGAAGATGATCGCCGGCATCGCGGGTGTCGGCCACATGCTGCTCACCGCCGGCATGGTGCTGCTCTTCCTCGCGCTGCGCAAGCGGATCTTCGTCGCGAAGACCGCTGCTCCGGAGGAAGCCGCCCTGGCGCGCGCCTAGTCCGCCTCGATCGAGTCGTCCCGCAGGTACCGGATGTGCGCCTCGTGCCGCGTCAGGTGGTTCGGCGACTTCCGCACGAACAGCCAGGCCACGATCAGCAGCGCGAACCAGATCGGCGTGACGAGCAGCGCGGTCAGCGTGTCGGGCTGGGTCGTCAGTGCCCAGAGGATGAACACGAAGAACGCGAGCACGACGTAGACCATGAAGACGCCGCCCGGCATCCGGAACGTCGAGGCGGCGACCTTCTCGGGGCGCCGGCGCCGGTACACGAGGTAGCTGCAGAGGAAGATCGTCCAGACGAACATGAAGCACACGGCCGAGACGGTGGTGACCATGTCGAAGGCCGTGCCGATGTCCTCGCCCGCGTAGAGCAGCACCACTCCGGAGAGCAGCAGGATGCAGGAGAGGAACAGCGCGTTCTGCGGCACCCGCCGGCGTGACAGCCGTCCGAAGAGCTGCGGGGCGTCGCCGTCCTGCGCGAGGCCGAACACCATGCGCGAGGTCGAGTAGATGCCGGAGTTCGCACTCGACATCGCCGAGGTGAGCACGACGAGGTTCACGACGGTGGCGGCGATGCCGAGTCCGGCCAGCGCGAACATCGCGATGAACGGGCTCTCGCCGGCGACGTACTCGGTCCAGGGCGTGACGGCCATCAGCACGATGAGCGCGCCCACGTAGAAGAGCAGGATGCGGATGGGGATCGCGTTGATCGCCTTGGGCAGGTTGCGCTTCGGGTCCTTGGTCTCGGCGGCAGCCGTGCCGACGAGCTCGACGCCGACGAACGCGAACACCGCGATCTGGAAGCCCGCGACGAAGCCCATGAACCCGTGCGGGAACATCCCGCCGTGGTCCCAGAGGTTCGAGAAGCTCGCGGTTCCGGCGTCGTGCTGGAACCCGGTGAAGATCATCACGAGGCCCGTGATGATGAGGGCGACGATCGCGACGATCTTGATGAGCGCGAACCAGAACTCCATCTCACCGAACGCCGCGACCGTCGGCAGGTTCAGGGCGAGGAGGATCACGATCACGAGCAGGCCGGGGATCCACAGCGGGATGCCGGGGATCAGGGCGTCCGTGTAGCCGGCGATCGCGATGACGTCGGCGACACCCGTGACCACCCAGCAGAACCAGTACGTCCAGCCGGTGAAGAAGCCCGCCCAGGGGCCGAGGAGGTCGCTCGCGAAGTCGCTGAACGACTTGTACTTGAGGTTCGACAGCAGCAGCTCGCCCATCGCCCGCATGACGAAGAACAGCATGAAGCCGATGATCATGTAGACGAAGATCACCGACGGCCCCGCGACCGAGATGGTCTTCCCGCTGCCCATGAACAGGCCGGTGCCGATGGCCCCGCCGATCGCGAGCAGCTGGATGTGCCGGTTGCTCAGCGCTCGCCGCAGATGCTGATCCTCGCCCGTGGAGCCGCCCACCCCGACGGACCCCTTCGTCTTCTCTGTCGTCACTGTCATCCTCCGGTGCGTTCGATGCCGGATGCCCGTGCATCCCCTCGACCGTACTTCCTGTGAGCTGCTCTTCCGTTGCGCCGAATCGATTCGATAAACTGGAGCCTCCCCCGATCACCCCCCAGTTCTGCGAGCCGCTTCTTCATGGCCACTCCTCTCACCACGGGTCGCCCGTGGCGTGTCATCCTCGCCTTCTCGATCCCGCTGCTCATCGGCAATGTCGTGCAGCAGCTGTATCACTTCGCCGACGCCATCGTCGTGGGGCGGCACCTCGGCGTGGACTCCCTCGCCGCGGTGGGGGCGACCGGCCCGCTGCTGTTCCTCCTGCTCGGCTTCGCGTGGGGTCTCACCAGCGGTTTCGCCATCCCCATCGCCCAGGCCTTCGGCGCGCGTGACGACGCCGCGGTGCGTCGCTCGGTCGCGACGGGAGTGATCCTCTCCGGCGTCACGAGTGTGCTGCTGACCGTGGTCGCCCCTCTCATCGCGGCGCCGCTCCTCGCGCTGCTGCAGACACCGCCCGAGCTGATGGCCGAGGCCACGGTCTTCACGCAGATCAGCTTCCTCGGCGCCGGCGCGACCATGTTCTTCAACTACCTCTCCGCGATCATCCGTGCGATTGGGGACTCGCGTACGCCGCTGGTCTTCCTCACCGTGTCGTGCGCCCTGAACGTGGGGCTCGTCGTGCTCATGGTCGGGCCGTTGGAGTGGGGGGTCGCCGGTGCAGCTCTCGCCACGGTCGTGGCGCAGGCGGTCTCGGTCCTGCTGTGCCTCGAGTTCGTGCGCCGCCGTCTCCCGATGCTGCACCTGCGCCGCCTGGACTGGCGCGTCACCCGCGCCGACGTCGCGGAGCACCTGCGACTCGGGCTCCCGATGGGCTTCCAGGCGTCGATCATCGCGATCGGCACGCTCACGGTGCAGGTCGCGCTGAACACGCTCGGCTCCGACGCCGTCGCCGCGTACACCACCGCCTCGCGCGTCGACAGTCTGGCGGTGGCGCTGCTGTCCTCTCTCGGTCTGGCCGTCTCGATGTACGCGGCGCAGAACCACGGCGGTCGTCGCCCCGACCGCATCCGCCGCGGAGTCGTCGAGGCCACCTGGATGTCGATCGTCTCGGGCATCGTGCTCGGCGGGCTGCTGATCGCCTTCGGCGCCCCCATGGTCCGCCTGTTCATCGGCGCCGGCTCCGACGACGTCGTGAACCTCGCCCACCAGATGCTCATCATCAACGGATGCGGCTACTGGGCCCTCGGCATGCTGTTCGTGCTCCGCGGCGCTCTGCAGGGGCTCGGCCACACGCTCGTGCCGACCGTCACGGGTGTGATCGAGCTCGTGATGCGCGTCGGCGCGGCGGTCCTGCTCGGCGCGCTGATCGGCTTCGCCGGTGTCGCCCTCAGCAACCCGCTCGCCTGGGTCGGCGCGATCGTGCTGCTGGTCCCCGCGTACGTCCGCGCGCACCGGGATCTCGCGCGGTTGCCGGTCGATCCGGCGGAGGCGACCGAGACCTCCGCGATCGCGATCGTCGGCCCCACCGACGGTTCCATGGTCGTCGACGCGGTCGTGACGCAGCCCATCGCCACGGTCCGCACCTCGCGTCTGCGGAAGCTCACGCTGCGCCGACGCCGCTCCGAGCGCGCCCGCCGCTGACCGAAAAGCACGGAACGCGCAGGAAAAAGATCGTTCTGGAGGATGATGCGGGGTCGCACTTGAGACGGATGGCTTCCCGCTGGCACTCTCTTAGTGTCGAAGGAGCGGATATTCCGCTGACGGGGGGTCGTCATGACGACATTCAGAATGGCCAGCGATCTGGCTGAGGTGATGGTTCCGATCGGGATCGCGGGGGCGGCATTCGCTGCGATCTGCGCCGTCGTGGCGGGGATCGCGATCATGCGCGGTGCCGGAGGGCTCACGGGAGGCGCCGTGGGTCTGTGGATCGTCGGCGCGCTGATGAGCTTCACGGCGTCGTTCGCGAACCAGTGGCTGCCGCTGCTCGCCGCGTGCGCCGCACTGGTCGCCATGCTCACGCTCGGCGGTGTCGTCCGCGCGATCGTCAGCGCCACCGATCTCGGCCGCACGATGCGTCAGCGTTCGCGCGAGCAGGAGGCCGTGCCGACCGTGGTGAAGCCGGCATCCGCGCTGCAGAGCGCATCGACCGGATCGATCGCCGTCGTCTCCTGACGCGTCACCGCGGGAGCATCCCGCTGCCGTCGCGCAGCTCGAACACGAGCTGCGTCTCGGTGCCGCGGACGACCGGATGGATCGTGATGTGCTCGAGCACGATGTCGCGGAGCGCCGTGGCGTCCTCGACCGCCACGTGCACGAGGAAGTCGTCCACCCCGGCGACGTGGAACACCTGCAGCACGCGGGGGATGCTCGCGAGCGCATCGAACAGCGCGGTGACCTTCGGGCCGGTGTGATTGGCGAGGCGCACCTTGATGATCGCCTGCAGGGGGTAGCCGAGTGCCGCCTCGTCGACGCGGATGCGGGTGTCGCGGATCACACCGCGCTCGCGCAGCGCCCTGATCCGATGCGCGCAGGTCGACTCCGCGAGGCCGAGTCGGTGCGCGAGCGCCTTGTTCGTGATCTCCGCGTCGTCCAGGAGGGCGGCGAGCAGCGCGAGGTCGACCTCGTCGAGTGCTGCGCCTTGTGTTCTCGCCAATGTCGCCTCGTCTCTGATGCTGCCGGTTGCTCAGAATAGCGAGAAAGGCGCAAAAAATGGCGGATGCTGTCGAATCTCAGCGCCTTCGTCGTGTTTCCGACAGCCTGGAAGCATGACTGCACCGCTGCATCCCGACACCGTCGCCGTCCACAGCGGCCGCTCCGATCTCGAGGGTCTCGGGGTCCACGCGCTGCCCATCGATCTCTCGACGACGAATCCGCTCCCCGACATCGAGCGCGGCGGCGACTCGTACGAGGCGATGGCGACCGGCGGACGCCCGCCCGCGGACGGCAGCATGGTCTACGCCCGGCTCTGGAACCCGACGGTCGCGCGCTTCGAGGCCGCGCTCGCCGAGATGGAGCACGCCGAGGCATCCGTCGCCTTCGGTTCGGGCATGGCGGCGATGACGGCCGTGATCCTCGCCCACACCAACGCCGTCGGCAAGAGGCACGTCGTCGCGGTGCGCCCGCTCTACGGCGGCACCGACCACCTGCTCGGCTCCGGACTCCTGGGTGCCGAGGTGAGCTACTGCGACCCGCACGAGGTGGCCCGCAGCATCCGCCCCGACACCGGACTGGTCGTTCTCGAGACGCCGGCGAACCCGACGCTCGACATCGCGGACATCGCCGACATCGTGCGGCAGGCGGGGGAGGTGCCCGTCGTCGTCGACAACACCTTCGCCACTCCGGTGCTGCAGAACCCGATCGACCTCGGCGCCGCGATGTCGCTGCACAGCGCCACCAAGTACCTGGGCGGGCACGGCGACGTCATCGCCGGCGTCGTGGCCTGCAGCGAGGCGACGGCTGAGGCGCTCCGGCGCGTGCGGGCCGTGACCGGCGGTCTGCTGCATCCGCTCGGCGCGTACCTGCTGCATCGCGGGCTCACGACCCTGCCGGTGCGGATGCGCCAGCAGCAGGAGAACGCGCGTCGCATCGTGCAGTGGCTGATCGACCGGCCGGAGGTCGCCGAGGTGTTCTACCCGGGGCTCGACGGCGATCCGCACGGCATCCTGAACCGGCAGATGCGGGGCACCGGAGCGATGATCGCGATGCGGATGCGGGGAGGCTTCGCCGCCGCATCGACGATCACGACGGCGACGGCACTGTTCACCCACGCCGTCTCGCTGGGCGGGGTGGACTCGCTGATCCAGCATCCTGCCGCGCTCACCCATCGCCCGGTGCCGCCCGAGGCGCGCCCCGCCGCCGACGTGCTCCGTCTGTCGATCGGTCTCGAGAATGCCGACGACCTGATCGCCGACCTCGCCCAGGCCTTCGCGGCGGCCCCCAGCATCGCCGAGCCGCCCCTCTCTGAGCGAGCCACCCCCTTGAGTGATGCCCATACGGGGGCCGTTCGGGCATAAGGGGGCGGTTCGGCGTCAGCTCGGCAGGCGGATGGTCCCCGTCGCGATGCGCTCGGTCGGCATGCGGTCGCGATCGTAGGTGATGTCGGTGTAGCCGTGCGGGGTGGGAGCGCCGTCCTCATCGAGGCTCACGAACACGATCTTCTCGATCGTGAGAAGGCGCCTGCGCGTGATCATGTTGCGCGCCATCGCCTTCATGGTGAGCGAGGTGCGACCGAAATGGGTCGCCGTCAGACCGATCTCGACCAGGTCGCCCTGCACCGCCGACGCCTCGAAGTTGATCTCGGAGATGTGCTTCGTGACGGCGCGGTAGTTGCCCAGCTGCACGATCGCGTAGATCGCCGCCTCCTCGTCGATCCACTTCAGCAGGCTCCCGCCGAACAGCGAGCCGTTCGCGTTGAGGTCCTCGGGGCGCACCCACTTGCGGGTGCGGAAGTTGATCCCGTCCTCGGACCACTGCCATGCCGGTGTCGTCTGCTTCGCCATGATCCCGAGCGTAGGAGCGCCGTGAGTCGGCGGTGTTACGGGCGTCTTTCGTTCTGCGCCGAGCGGCTCGGCCTGACCGCCTCTGCTCACGGCGGATCCGCCTGAGGCGGATACCGCCCTGCGACCGCGGGGACGAGCGGATGCTGGGGGCATGAGCGAAGACAACCCCATCCCGCAGTTCGGACCCAAAGCCCGACGCGCCCTGTTCCACGAGCGCGTGCTCGTGCTCGACGGCGCCCTCGACGACGACAACGGCACGCTGCTCATGACGCAGCTGCTCGCGCTCTCGGCCGAGGACGCGACGACCGACATCGCCCTGTGGATCCACTCGCCCGGCGGCTCGGTGCCGTCGATGCTGGCGATCCGCGACCTGATGCAGCTCGTGCCCAACGACGTGTCGACCCTCGCGCTCGGCCTGGCGTGCAGCGCCGGTCAGTTCCTCCTCTCGGCCGGCACGAAGGGCAAGCGCCGCGCCCTGCCGCACGCGCGCATCCTCATGCACCAGGGATCCGCGGGCATCGGCGGGTCGGCGGGTGAGCTCGAGACGCAGGCCGACGATCTGCGGCACATGCGCGACACGGTGCTCGGCCTCATCGCCGACGACACGGGCCAGCCGGTCACGCGGATCTTCGAGGACTCGCTGCACGACCGCTGGTACACCGCCGCCGAGGCGTTGGACTACGGCTTCATCGACGACATCGTCGGTTCGCTCGCCGAGATCATGCCGCGTCGACGCGCGCGCGTCGGGCTGGGGACGAGCGCATGAGCACCTACTCGATCCCGAACGTCATCGCGCAGCATCCTCGTGGTGAGCGCATCATGGACGTGTACTCGCACCTGCTCGCGGAGCGCGTCATCTACCTCGGAACCGGCATCGACGCCGGCGTCGCGAACGCGCTGATCGCGCAGCTGCTGCATCTCGACGCCGACAGCCCGGAGAGCGGCATCCAGTTCTACATCAACAGCGAGGGCGGAGACCCCGGCGCCGCGCTGGCGATCTACGACACCATGCAGCACATCCGTCCGCGCATCGCGACGACCTGCGTGGGCCAGGCGATCGGACCGGCCGCGCTGCTGGTCGCCGCCGGTGACACGGGGGAGCGAGCCGCCCTGGCGCACGCGCGCATCGTGCTGCATCAACCCGCGGGACAGTCCCGTGGCGCGATCCCGGACCTCATCCTCGCGGCCGACGAGGTGGTGCGCGTCCGCTCCGACATGGAGGCCATCCTCGCCAAGCACAGCGGCCGCACGGTCGAGGAGCTCCGTGCCGACACCGACCGCGACCGCGTCTTCACGGCATCCGCCGCGCTCGAGTACGGACTGATCGACACGGTGCTCGGCGCGCGGGTCGCGGCCGGCTGAGCGGATGCCGCGGCTCAGGCGGCCAGCGCGAACACCGCGCGCCCGGCCGAGACCAGGGCGGATGCCGGGGCCGTCTCGGTCCGCAGCTCGTCGGCGACCGCACTGGTGAGCTCGATGAGCGAGGTCTCGAGCGCGCCGCTGATCGCGGCGATCATCTCGCTGGAGGGCTCTTTCAGTCCGCGCTCGACCTCGGAGAGGTACTGCGGCGAGACGCCGGCCTTCTCGGCGGTCTCGGTGAGCGTCTCGTCGCGTTCGTGCCGCCGGCGGCGCAGCTGATCGCCGAGGAGCTGACGCCAGAGGGGCTCGGGGTCGTTCGGCCGGGGGCGGCGGGCGGGACGAGGGGCGCGGGAGAACGGGACGATGTCGGCCATGCCTCACGATATGCCGCGGCATCCGCCCTGTTCGAGGGGTTCTGCTCAGAGCAGAACCCCCGCGCCGTGTTTCCACATCTGGCCGACTTAGCGTGAACAGCCGGCTGATAGCTTTCTGCGCGCCGGGACGGCGACGAATCACGGTCGTCCCGGCGCCCTGTGGGGGACATGGGGGTAGGGCGGGGAGTGAGGCGGCCGGAGTCGCTCTCACTCCCCACGCCTCACGGCGACCGAAGCGAGAGCGGTGCAGAGCAATGACCAACGGACTCAGGGAACTCATCCTTCTCGGCGATGTCATCGACCTCCCGCAGTCGGGCAGGGCCGTCTGATGGCTCGTCCCGTCGCATCCCGCCTCCTCGCCGTCGCAGCGGCCGGCGCCCTGCTCGCTGCGGGGTTCACCGCCGCCGGCGCACCCGCGCCCGCCGCCGCCGCGGAACCGCTGGCGTGCATCAACACCCTCTACTACGCCAACAACCAGGCCGGCACCGTGTGGCAGCTCGACCTGACCACCGGCACCGCATCGACGACCCCGACCTTCACCGTGCCCTCGACCGACGGTGCCTTCGCGAACCAGCTGGGCATCGGCGCAGGCGGCACCGCCGCGATCCTCGGGACATCGACGAGCGTCGTCGAGTACGAGCCGACGGCGAGCGCCGACGGCACCGTCACCGCCTCGCCGAAGACTCCCGGTGTCGCCAACGGCACCATGGGCGCGATCAACCCCGCGAACGGGCTGTACTACTACGGCGCGTTCAATGCGACCTCGAGCGTGGACATCTACGTCTTCGATCCGGCGACGAACATCGCGCCGGCCGGACCGGTCCTGTCCGTCACGCCCGCCAACCCTCCCGGCTTCAACGGCGACCTCGCCTTCGACAAGACGGGTCGGCTGTACATCGTCGCCGGTGGCGCCTCCGAGGCGGCGCTGTATGTCGTCGATGGCACCGTGCCGACCTCGGGAACGGGCACCACTCTGCCCGCGCGCGAGCTCTCCCGGGGTGCGACCACTGTCCCGACCAACGGCATCGCGTTCGGGTCCGACGGCTTCCTCTACCTGGGCGGCAGCACCGTGCTGCAGAAGACGAACCCGATCACGGGTGCGCCCACCGGCACCACGTTCACCCTGACGGGGGCCGCATCGTCCGACCTCGGTTCCTGCGCGAACCCCTCCTCGGCGCAGACGGTCGCGCAGTTCGACGGTCCTCGCGCGACCCCCACCGATCAGGTGCGCGTCGTGCTCGAGGGCGGTTCGTACGGTCCGGACGGCACGACACCGGACTTCCCCCCGGGATCGTCGGGTCCCGGCGGCGGAGGCGTTCCCAGCACACCGGGCCTCATCATTCCCGGCGAGACCTACACGATGCGGCAGGTGCCGGAAGGCACCACCGACCTGACGGACTACACGACCACGTGGTCGTGCACCGACGCCACCGGCGCCGTCGTCGCGAGCGGCACCGGCAACACGGCCACCTTCACAGCTCCCTCCGGCACGGACGGCGCGAACATCGTCTGCGCCTTCGTCAACGTGCTCCCGCCGCCCGTCGCCGTGCCGGATTCCGGCTCCGCTCCGTTCGGCGACCCGGTCACGCTGCCGGGCGCGAAGAACGACCAGCCGGGCACCGGCGCCATCCTGCCCGACCAGACCGTGTTCACCGATCCGGCCGCGACCGACGGCGGCAAGCGACTCCAGACCCCCGAGGGCGTCTGGACGATCGCCCCGGACGGAGGCATCACGTTCACCCCGGCACCGGGCTTCAGCGGCGATGCCACCACCGAGTACCGCATCGTCGACGACAACGGGCAGACCTCCACCACCACCGCGACCGCCACCGTGCGCCCCGGGCCGTCGGCGGTCGCCGACACCGCCGCGACGACGCAGGGGACGAGCGTGCAGATCCCCGTGCTCGGCAACGACGCACCCGGACAGAACGCCGACGGAACCCCGGGGACCATCCCGCCGGCATCCGTCCTCTTCGAGCCGACCGGGCAGCCGGCCGGATCCGTCGTGAGCCCCGACGGCCGCCGTCTCGAGGTACCGGGCGAAGGCGTCTACACGATCGACCAGACCACCGGCGTCGTGACCTTCGCGCCGGATCCGACCTTCGACGGTCCGTCGACCACGCCCGTCGCGTACCGCTTCACCGACAGCCTGGGCAACCCGGCGTCGACGACCATCACGGTCACGGTCACGGCCGTGACTCCGACGGCCGTGAACGACTCGACCACCACCCCGCACGCGACCCCGGTGACCGTCGACGTGGTCGACAACGACGTCCCCGGCCCCGGGGGTGCGATCGTGCCCACATCGACCGTCTTCACCGATCCGACCGCCACCGACGGCGGCAAGGCTCTCGTCACGCCCGAGGGCACCTGGCGCGTGACCCCGGCGGGGCAGGTCGAGTTCACGCCGGCCGCGGGCTTCTCCGGCACTGCGTCGACGCCCTACCGGGTCACCGACGAGAACGGCCAGCAGGCCACCGCCACCGTGTCGGTGACCGTGCGTCCGGGGCCGACCGCGAACCCGGACAACGCCTCGACGCCGCAGAACGTCGACGTGTCGTTCCCGGTGGTCGGCAACGACGTGCCCGGGACGGCCGCCGACGGCAGCGCCGGCACGTTCGATCCTGATTCGCTGCGCTTCAGCGTCACCCCCGGTCTGCCGGTCGGCAGTGCGGTGAGCGGCGGCGGTCGCGTGCTCACGGTTCCCGGCGAGGGCGTCTACACCTTCGACCCCGCGACCCGTGACGTCACCTTCGATCCCGAGCCGCAGTTCACGGGAACGGCGACCCCGGTCACGTACACGGTCGAGGACTCGTTCGGCAATGCCGCGTCGACGACGGTCACGGTGACCGTCGCGTCCGTCGCGCCGATCGCCACCAGCGATGTCGCCAAGACCCCCGGTGACACGCCGGTGGTCATCGACATCCTCGCGAACGACGCCCCGGGCTCCGCGTCCGTGCCGCTCGTTCCCGGCTCGGTCGTGCTCACCTCGCCCGACGCCACAGACGGGGGGAAGACCCTCGTGGTTCCCGGGGAGGGCACGTGGACCGTCCGCAGCGACGGCACGGTGCGCTTCGTTCCGCTGCCGGACTACGCCGGGACGACCACTCCGGTCGGCTACACCGTCGCCGATGCGAACGGCACCCTCGCGCCGGCGAACATCACGGTCACCGTGGGCAGCGGTGCGATCGCCGCACCGGATGCCGCGACCACGCCGCAGAACACCCCGGTCACCCTCAGCATCCTCGACAACGATCTCGCCAGCGATCTCGGCAACCCCTGCGATGCGGGCGAGACGAACGTCCCGGTCGGCTGCGACACGGGTGAGCTGGTGCCGGGGAGCGTCGTGTTCCCCGCGGACGGTCAGCCTGCGGGCGCGGTCGTCTCGAACGGCGGACGCACGATCACGGTTCCCGGCGAGGGCGTCTTCACGGTGGCCCCCGCCACCGGAGCCGTCACGTTCACGCCGTTGCCGACGTTCACCGGTGCGGCGCAGACCATCACCTACGCCGCGCTCGACACGCACGGTGCGGCGGTCGCCTCGACCGTCACGGTCACCGTCACCGGTGTGACTCCCGTGGCGCAGGACGACAGCGCGAGCACCCCCTACGGCGTGCCGGTCACCATCGACCTGCTCGACGACGACAGGCCCGGCAGTGCGACCGCGCCGCTGACGCCCTCCGCCACCGTCTTCCCCGCCACGGGGCAGCCGAGCGGGGTCACGGTCTCGCCCGACGGCAAGACGCTGACGATCGACGGCCAGGGAAGCTACGTGATCGGCAGCACGGGCGCGGCGGTCTTCACTCCGGCTTCGGGCTTCACCGGAACCACGACCCCCGTGACGTACCGGATCGCGGATGCGAACGGCACCACCGCCGATGCCACCGTGCAGGTCACGGTCCGCCCGGGCCCGTCTGCGACTCCCGACTCCGACTCGACGCTGCAGGGGGTCCCGGTGACGCTGCAGCCCTTCGGCAACGACGTCCCCTCGCGCAACGCCGACGGCTCGGCCGGTGCCTGGGATCTCCCGACGCTGCGATTCCCGACCGCGGGCCAGCCGGCCGGCGCCCAGGTGCTCGACGGCGGCACCCGCCTCGTCGTGCCCGGGGAGGGCACGTACACCGCGGCCGCCGACGGCTCGGTCACGTTCACGCCTCTTCCCGCCTTCGCCGGCCTCGCCTCCGTCGTGTCGTACACCGGCACCGACGCGATCGGCAACGCCATCACCTCGACCATCACGATCGAGGTGACCCCGGTCGTTCCGACCGCGGCGGACGATGCGGCCGTGACGCCGTACGCGACCCCCGTGACGTTCGACTTCGTCGGGAACGACGATCCCGGTGACCCCGCGGTTCCGCTCGACCTCGCGTCCGTGGTCTTCCAGGCGTCCGGGATCCCCGCAGGCCTGACCGCCGAGATCCGCGACGGCGGCAAGACGCTCGACGTCGAGGGCGAGGGCGTCTACACCCTGCGTGCTGACGGAACGGTGACGTTCACACCTGCCGACGGGTTCAGCGGCACCACGACCCCGGTCCGCTACACGATCCTCGACGAGAACGGCTCACCCGCGAACGCGGCGCTCACCGTGACCGTGCGACCCGGGCCCGACGCGGACGCCGATGTCGAGAGCACGCCGCAGAACGTGCCGGTGACCGTCGACATCCTCGGCAACGACAGTCCCGGCCAGCAGGCGGACGGGACGGACGGAGTCCTCGACCCCGCGTCCGTGGTCTTCCCCGCGACGGGTCAGCCGGCCGGTGCGACCGTCGGCGGAGGCGGCAAGACGCTCGACGTCCCCGGTGAGGGCACGTACGAGATCGGAGCGGACGGCCGGGTGACCTTCACGCCTGTTCCCACCTTCCGCGGTGCGGCGACGGCAGTGACCTACGCGGTCACCGATTCGCTGGGCAACTCCGCCAGCTCGACGCTCACGATCACGGTGGCAGGCGTCGACCCGGTAGCGCGGAACAACTCCGCGACCACGGCGCCGGGAGTCCCGGTGGTGATCGATGTGATCGGCGACGACACGCCGGGAGCCACCGGAGTCCCGCTCGACCGCTCGACCCTCCGCATCGTCGGCTCCGACGGCGCACTCGTGACCGAGCTCACCGTGCCGGGTGAGGGCGTCTGGACCGTGGCGGACGGCAAGATCGTGTTCACGCCCGCCCCCGGCTTCGTCGGCACGACCCGACCGATCACCTACTCGGTGGCGGATGCGAACGGCACGCGGGTCACCGCGACGGTGACGGTGACGGTGGCCGCGGGCGCCACGCTCCCGACGACCGGTGGCGCCGTGCCGTGGATCGCTCTCGGAGCCGGCCTGCTGCTGCTGCTCGCCGGGATCGTGATCCTGATCCGTCGACGGTCGGCCTGAGGTTGAGGGCCACCGTCCTGGCCGTCGTCGCGGCGCTCGCCGCGGCGGCGGTCCTCGCCGGATGCAGCCCGTCCGCTCCACCGGCGCCCTCGGTCACCGGCGGGACGAACGCCGTGGATGACCTGACGATCGATGAGTGCCCGCCCGGGAGCGGGCGCCTGACCTCGGCCGGTTCGGTGCGCAACAGCCAGGGCGACGCGGGCGACTACCTCGTGCACGTGAGCTGGCTCGACGCCGACGGATCCGTGATCGCGTCGGCGTGGGAGGAGATCGAGGGGGTGGATGCCGGAGCATCCGTCGACTGGTCGGCGTCCGCCGATCTCGGCGAGGCCTCCGCGAGCAGCTGCACCGTCGCCCTGACGCGCGGCATGCTCTGAAGCACGGGCGCTACAGCGCGGCGGTCACTCCGGGGATCAGCTTCGTGAGGATCGTGCCGAGCTGCGCACGCTCCTCGTCGGTGAGCGGACCCAGCACCAGGTCGCGGATCTGCGCGACATGCACGGGAGCCGCCGACCGCAGCAGCTCGCGCCCCGCGGGGGTGAGCGTCGCCGTGAGCGTGCGCTTGTCGCTGCCGCAGGACGACCGCACCACCCAGCCGCGCTCCTCGAGAGAATCCAGAGCGTGGCTGAGGCGTGACCTGCTGAGGCCGGCGATCTGCGCGAGCTCGGTCATCGTGACGGTGCTCTCGCCCCGGCCGGCGAGCGTGATCAGGATCGCGTAGTGGGCGTGGTTGAGCCCGGTCTCCGCCTTGAGGGTGCGGTCCAGCACCTGCGGAAGCAGCTGCACGAAGCGGATCGTCGGCAGCCAGGTCGCCATCTCGGAATCGTCGAGCCGGCGCTCGTCCATCAGGCGGCGGACAGATCGAGGGTGTGCGCGGTGTGATCGCGCTTGGCCTGCAGGTAGCGGGAGTTGGCGTCCGAGAGGTGCACCCCGGTGGGCACGCGGTCCGTGACCCGGATGCCGAGGCCCTCGAGCTGCACCGCCTTGTCGGGGTTGTTGCTGAGAAGGCGGATGCCGTCCACCCCTGCGGCCTTCAGCATCTGCGCGGCGACGGTGTAGTCGCGCTCGTCCTCACCGTGACCGAGGGCGACGTTCGCCTCGTAGGTGTCAAGGCCGGAGTCCTGCAGGGCGTAGGCGTCGAGCTTGGCGTAGAGGCCGATGCCGCGGCCCTCCTGGCGCAGGTACAGCAGGAAGCCGCCCTCGTCGGAGATCCGCTCGACCGCCTCGCGCAGCTGCGGTCCGCAATCGCAGCGCTCCGAGCCGAAGACGTCGCCGGTCAGGCATTCGCTGTGTGGGCGCACCAGCGGCGCGTCGCCACCGGCATCCGCTCGTTCCATCGCCGCGCGCCAGTCTCCGAGTCCCAGCAGGAGGTGCTCGCGGCCGTCGACGAGTCCGTCGAACGTGACCACATCGGCGGTCGTGGCGAAACCGTCGGCGAAACGCATCGGCACGCGTACCCGCGTGCGCTCGGTGGCGACCGGAACGACGGTTGAAGTTTCAATCATGCGAGATGCAACGCGACAGCGGGTGGTCTATTCCCGGCGTCGACGGATCAGCTTCAGCTCGCTGACGAGGATGCCGAGCACGACGAGCGCCCCGCCGATGAGCGCGGTGACCGGCAGACGCTCGCCGGCGATGCGCCCGATGACTCCGGCCCAGACCGGTTCTCCGGCGTAGATGATCGTCGCCCGGGTGGGCGACACCGACTTCTGCGCCCAGTTCATGGTGAGCTGGATCAGGCAGCTGGCCGCACCCAGGCCGACCGCGCAGCCGACCCAGATCCAGGAGAACTCGGGGATCCCCTCGCCGACGACCGGCATCGTCAGCAGTCCGAGTGCGCCCGCGGTCAGCAGCTGCACCACGGTGATGCGTCCGAGATCGATCTTCCCGGCGAACACGCTGATGAGGATGATCTCGGCCGCGATGGGGAGGGTACTGATCATGGTCGCGATCTCGCCCGTGCCGAGGCTGAACGTGAACGCGTCGGGGCCGGCGATGAGCAGCAACCCGAGGAAGGCGAGGCCCGCACCGATGAACGCCATCGCCGGAGGGCGCTTGCGGAACACCGCCCACTGTGCGAGGGGGACGAGAGGCACGTACATCGCGGTGATGAAGGCGGAGGTGCTGCTGTCGATCGTCTGCAGTCCGACGGTCTGGAGGCCGTAGCCGAGGTAGATCATCACGCCGATCGCGACGCCAGCGCCCGCGTCACGCCACCGGATGCCGCGCAGGACGCGACGGAAGATCACGACGCTGATGAGTCCGGCGATGAGGAACCGCACGCCGACGAAGAACCACGGGCCGGAATGCTGCATCGCCCAGTGCACGAGCAGGAACGTGCTGCCCCACACCGCGGTGATCGCGATGAGCGCGGCCTCCTGCGGACGGAAGCGCATCCAGCGAAGACGGGAAGAGGGCATCGCGGCCCTTTCTCGACGTTGCCGGATCGAGCCTATCCGGCAATCCATGACGCGCGAAGACGCGGCGGAGCCGGAGGCCGGATCGAGTCGATAGCCTCGGAGGATGAGCAGCTTCGTGAGCGTGACCGCGTTGAAGGACCTCCTCTCTCAGGGTGCCCCGGTGCGCCTGATCGACGTGCGGTGGCGGCTCGACCGTCCGGAGGCCGGGCACGACGACTACCTGACCGGGCACATCCCCGGCGCGGTGTTCGCGCCGCTCGACACCGAGCTCTCCACGCACGGCGCCCCCTCGGAGGGAAGGCATCCGCTCCCGTCCACCGCGACGCTTCAGGCGGCCGCCCGCCGCTGGGGTGTGAACGACGGCGACATCGTGGTCGCCTACGACGACGCGAAGAGCACGGCTGCTTCGCGGGCATGGTGGCTCCTCCGCCAGGCCGGCGTCGACGTGCGGGTGCTCGACGGCGGCCTCCGCGCGTGGAAGGCCGCCGGGTTCGACGTCGCCACGGACGACGTGACCCCCGAAGCCGGCGACGTCGTGCTCGAGGAGATCGGCGGCGACGCGCTCTCGATCGACGAAGCAGCAGCGTTCCCGGCATCCGGTGTCCTGCTCGACGTGCGCGCTCCCGAGCGCTATCGCGGCGAGACCGAGCCGCTCGACCCGCAGGCCGGACACATCCCCGGCGCGCGCAACCTCCCCACGATGCTGCATCTCGACGCCGAGGGGCGCCTGCTCGACCCGGAGACCGTCCGCGCGACGTTCGCGGGGGTCGGCGTCACACCCGGGACGCCCGTCGCCGCGTACTGCGGCTCCGGCGTCACCGCTGCGCACACGGCGCTGATCCTCAGCGAGGTGGGCATCGATGCGAAGGTGTTCCCCGGATCGTGGAGCCAGTGGTCGAACACGCCAGGTCGGCCGGTCGCGACAGGTGATCAGCCCGGCTGATCGGCCGCGTCACGGCGAGGGCCGTACCCCCACAGCAGCTCCACGACGCCCGGTCCGAACGCCCGGTGGATCAGGTGCACCGAGCCCTGCCCGTTGAGCGACACCGGCGTGGTCGTGATTCCGGATGCCGTCTCCACGCGCTCCTCGCACCAGTCCGGCCGCGCATCCGGGTGGAACCGCACCCAGACCAGCAGCTCGCGGCACTGCCGCGCCACAGCGTGGCCGGTCTCGCGGGTCGGCGGGTAGTCCGGCGGGTACTCAACGGACCATTCCACCATCGTCGTGTCGGGCGCGGACAGTGGAGCGTCGAGCTCGAACAGCACGCCGTGGACCTCGCCGGCGGCGTGCGAATACGCTTCCGCGATGCGTCCTCCTGACACGGCCCGGAAGGTCGGTGCGGGAGTGCGGGTGCCGGGAGTCAGCTCGAGGAACGGGGTCCCTGTCATCGTGCCCGACGTCGCCTGGAGCACGCTCCGCGTGATGCAGTAGAACACGTTTCCGTCGGCGTCGACGTCTGTCACGGAGTGGGTCGTGACCTCGCGCGAGTGGTCGGGATACGGGGCGCCGAGCGCCGCGTACGCGTCCTTCACGGCCTGCTCGATGTCCTCCTGGTCGATCGGGAACTGGCTCGGTCCCAGGGGGCCTGTCCTCTTGGTGGAGGGGAGCAGGCGGGCGAGGGTGTCGTCCTCGAGGCCGAGCAGCTGCTCGATGTCGGCCAGCGCCGCCAGCGACTGCACGCCCTCGGGGCGGCGCGCGCCGGAGCGCCAGTAGCTCAACGTGGCCATCGAGACCCGGTTCCCACGGCGCTTGAGCTGCCGCTGCAGCCAGGACAGCGTGACGTCCTTCGCATTGATGGCATCGCGAAGCGCCCCGGCGAACGCCTCCGAAGAGGACTCGCGATCGTCATATTCCAAACTCATCACAGACCTCCCCCGGTATGTGAAGGACACAACCTTAGAGTGAGCATACGACCGCACACGCTTACCTCAGGGGACCGGGTGGGCGAGTGGGGTCGCTCGGCTGTGTCGTCGAAGGGCAGGGTGCCCGACCTTGCGCACGACCAGTCTCACGCAGTGACGCCCCCTTACTGCGTTCGTCGTGAAGCCCGGTGATCGATCTGGGGAGATCCACCGGGCTTCACGAACACCTCTCCGGCGCCCTCCGGCACGCGGCTCCGCGGCCCGGCGGCCCCGCGTAGACTGGGAGGAACACCCCGGAGGACTCTGGATCGTCATGTCTGCCCCTGCTCGCGCATTCACCATGCGAAACGTGCAACTGCTGCGCGCGCTCTTCGCCGCCGTCGCCGCACTGATGATCACGTTCTCCTCCGACCACTCCGCTCCGGTGGGGCTTTCCGTGTTCAGCGGCTTCGTCCTGGTCACGGCGCTCATCCAGGTGCTGGCCGCGTGGCTGGTGCTGCCCGCGGGGTCGCGCTGGCCGCAGGTCCTGCTGGCCGCGTTCGGCATCATCGCCGGCATGGCGAGCGGCGTTCCCGCCTGGCGCTCGGATGATCTGTTCTTCGTCGTCGTCTCGGCCTGGGCGATCGTCACCGGTGGGGTCGAGCTCCTCGCCGGCATCCGCGCGCGCCGCACGGCCGACCCGCTCGCTCGGGACGCGATCACGATCGGTGCGCTCGGCATCCTCCTCGGCGTCGTCCTCCTGCTGATCCCCGCCGGATTCGTCCAGGAGTACACGATCGACAAGGCGGGCACGTTCCTGCTCTCCGGCATCATCCTCGGCGTGGGCATGTTCGGCGGCTACGCCGCGATCGTCGCCGTCTTCCTCGGAATCGCCGGCCTCACTCCGAAGCGGGCGGATGCCGTCGCCGCTGCCGCCGCGCCGCACGCCGCCGTCGGTGCTCACACGGCCACGGCGACAGACACCGATCAGAGCGCAGCCTCGGCCGAGCGCGGAGGAGAGCGATGAGCGACGAGAAGCCGACCCGCCGGGACATCCTGCGCCCGCTGCACCTGCTCGGCATCGCCCTCGGCTGCGGCGTCTTCGCGATGATCGTCACCCTGGTCTCGACCGGAGCCTTCACCGCGCGCGTGAACGCCGCGATCGCCGAGGGAAGCTACGACGGCCTGACGCCGGTGGCGCTGGGCCTCGTGGTCGGCGGTGGTGCCTTCATCGTGACGCTGCTGATCCTCGCGATGCTCATCCTCGCCGTCGATCCGGCCGACGTCACCAAGACGATCGACCGTCCGGTGCTGTACGACGCGGAGCCCGACGAGGACTCCGGCGCCGAGAAGCCCGGACCGTCGCGCTCCTCCTGATCCCGCGTCGCCGTGCGCGGATCCGGAATAGTCGCGGGTGCTGAGGGCTTGTGCCTAGAGTGACTGCCTCCGTCGACCGCGCCTCCATCGGACTGCGGTCGGAGCGAGGCCCCGTCCTCGGCGCGCTGATGCTCTCCACCGGACTCATCGCGATCGACGCCACGATCCTGGCGACCGCGGTGCCCAGCATCGTCCGGGAGCTCGGCAGCTACCAGCAGTTCCCGTGGCTGTTCTCCGTCTACCTGCTGGCGCAGGCGGTGAGCGTGCCGATCTATTCGCGCTTCGCCGACACGGTGGGGCGCAAGCCGATCATCCTGCTCGGCATCGCCCTGTTCCTGCTCGGCTCGATCCTCTGCGGATTCGCGTGGAGCATGCCCGCCCTCATCGTGTTCCGCGTCATCCAGGGCCTCGGCGCCGGTGCCGTCGCGCCGATGTCGATGACGATCGTCGGCGACATCTACACGGTCGCCGAACGCGCCAAGGTGCAGGGCTACGTCGCGAGCGTCTGGGCGGTCTCGTCGGTCGTCGGGCCGGCACTCGGCGGCATCTTCGCGCAGCTCGACGCGTGGCGGTGGATCTTCTGGGTCAACATCCCGCTCTGTCTGATCGCCGGGTGGATGCTGTTGCGCACGTATCACGAGAAGAAGCAGACGCAGCGGCACCGCATCGACTACGCCGGAGCCGTGCTCCTCACGATCGGGCTCACCGGCATCATCCTCGGCATGCTCGAGGGCGGCAACGCCTGGGCGTGGCTGTCGGTGCAGAGCGCCCTCTGCTTCGGCGTCGGCATCCTCGCGCTCGCGGCGTTCGTCTTCGTCGAACGGCGGGTCGCGGAGCCGATCGTCGACCTGCGCCTGGCGCGGCGGCGGCTGATCCTCACGACCACGATCGTCTCGCTCGGCGTCGGCGCGCTGATGATCGGCGTGACGAGCTTCGCCCCGGCGTATCTCGAGGGATCGATCGGCATCGCTCCGCTGCTCTCGGGGCTCGCGGTCGCCGCGCTGACCCTCGGATGGCCGCTCTCGGCGGCGAACGCCGGGCGCCTGTACTTGAGGATCGGCTTCCGTCGCACCACCCTCATCGGAATGAGCATCGCGACGATCGCCGCCATCGCCCTCGCCGCCGTCTCGCCGTGGCCGAACCCGTTCGTCATCGCGGGGGTCGCGTTCCTGTTCGGCTTCGGTCTGGGATGGAGCGCCGCACCGACGCTGATCGCGGCCCAGGCCTCGGTCGGC
The DNA here is from genome assembly GCF_040267695.1 of Microbacterium sp. A8/3-1. Classification (NCBI taxonomy): domain Bacteria; kingdom Bacillati; phylum Actinomycetota; class Actinomycetes; order Micrococcales; family Microbacteriaceae; genus Microbacterium; species Microbacterium sp. A8/3-1. The sequence continues at coordinate 3,151,375 of NZ_CP158357.1, forward strand.
TGGGGGAGCGCGGCGCCGTGACCGGCATGAACGCGTTCGCCCGATCAGCGGGCAGCGCCGTCGGCGTCGCCGTCTTCGGGGCGATCTCCAACTCGGTGATCGCGCAGGGCGCAGGGCCGGGCGACCCCGACACGATCATCGCGGCATCCTTCTGGGTCTTCGTCGCGGTCGCCGTGACCGCCGTGCTCACCCTGCTCGCCGCCGCCTTCATGCCGAAGGATGCGGTGGTCGAGCGGTCGGGCGAGGTCGACGGCTAGCTCACGGCGAGGCTCTGCGTGCACAATTCAGCAAGAACGCACGCCGCGCGAGAGTGGTGGCCCGGAAAGACGCGGAAGCAGGCTCCCGCCGCCGAAGGATCTGCTGAGTTGTGCACGCGCGACCGGGCGGATTCCCGCGTCGGCGTGAGACGTCAACGCGCCAGCTGCTCCGCGATGCCCGTGTAGGTCGCCGGGGTGAGGGCGAGCAGGCGCTGCTTCGCGGCGTCGCCGATCTCGAGCCCCTCGACGAAGGTCGCCAGGTCTGCTCCGCCGACGCGGTGACCGCGGGTGAGCTCCTTGAGCAGGGCGTAGGGGTCGGTGATCGTCGAGCGGCCGGCGACGACCTCGGCGCGGATGACGGTCTGGATCGCCTCGGCGAGAACCTCCCAGTTCACGTCGAGGTCGGCCAGCAGGACGTCGCGCGACAGCGAGATCGCGTTCAGTCCTCGGCGCAGGTTGTCGAGGGCGAGTTGCGAGTGCCCGAAGGCCACGCCGATATTGCGCTGCGTCGTCGAGTCGGTGAGGTCGCGCTGCAGGCGGCTGGTGACCAGCGTCTGGCCGAGCGACGCGAACAGGGCGCCCGAGATCTCGAGGTTCGCCTCGGCGTTCTCGAAGCGGATCGGGTTGATCTTGTGCGGCATCGTCGACGAGCCGGTGGCGCCGGCCACCGGGATCTGCGCGAAGTACCCGAGCGAGATGTAGGTCCAGATGTCGGTGGCGAGGTTGTGCAGGATGCCGCCGGCGTGACGCACGCGGTCGTAGAGCTCGACCTGCCAGTCGTGCGACTCGATCTGCGTGGTGAGCACGTTGAAGCCGAGCCCCAGGCCTTCGATGTACTCACGGGCGATCGTCGGCCAGTCGGCGTCGGGATCGGCGGCGAGATGCGCCGACCAGGTGCCGGTCGCACCCGAGAACTTCGCCAGGTAGTCGGAGCCGGCGATCTGGCCGCGCACCCGCTCGAGGCGCCACGCGAACACGGCGATCTCCTTGCCCATGGTCGAGGGCGTCGCGGGCTGTCCGTGCGTGCGGGACAGCATCGGGGCGTCCGCGTGCTCGACGGCGAGTTCGCGGAGCTTGGCGATCACGGTGTCGAGGGCGGGCAGCCACACCTGCTCGACGGCGCGCTTCACCGTGAGGGCGTAGGAGGCCGAGTTGATGTCCTCGCTCGTGCAGGCGAAGTGCGTGAGTTCGGCGATCGCATCGAGTCCGAGGGTCGAGAGCCGGTCGCGCACGAGGTACTCGATCGCCTTGACGTCGTGCTGTGTGACGGCTTCCTTCTCGGCGAGCCAGTCGATCTCGGCCTGACCGAAGTCGCGGTACAGCGCGCGCAGACGCTCCTTGTCGGCATCCGACAGCGGCGAGGTCTCGAACAGGGAACGGTCGGTGAGGGCGATCAGCCACTCGACCTCGACCTCGACCCGTGCGCGGTTCAGCCCGGCCTCGGAGAGGAAGTCGGCGAGGCCGGTGACGGCACCGCGGTAGCGGCCGTCGAGAGGGCTCAGAGGCTGGGGCGGGAGCGAAGGCTGGAAAGTCAGGGGAGTCCTCCTGATGAGGCCCCGAAGGCTCGGGGCGTGCGGGGGAGGCGAAGAGCGGGTTCGAGCTGCTGGAACAGGCCCCGCGTCGCCGCCTCAATCATACCGAGCACCGAATCGAACATCTCCGCGCCCGCGTAGTACGGATCCGGGACGTCGTGCGTCGACGCATTCGGGTCGAAGGCGAGCAGGAGAGTGACCTTGCCCTCCTCGTCCTCGTCCCGAGCCCACTCGCGGAGGATGCGCTCGTGCGTGCGGTCGAGGGCGACGACGAGGTCGTTGTCCGCGAAGGATGCCGCGGTGAACTGCCGGGCACGATGCTGCGATCCGTCGTAGCCCCGCCGCGCGAGCGAGTCGATCGTGCGGTGATCCGCGCGCTCGCCGAGGTGCCAGTCGCCGGTGCCGGCGCTGCGCGAGACGACGCGCGGCCCGAATCCCTGCCGATCGGCGAGGTCGCGGAACACGACCTCGGCCATGGGCGAGCGGCAGATGTTCCCCGTGCAGACGAAGATCACGCGAAAGGGATCCGGGGAAGTCACCCGTCCATTCTGCCTGGCGTCGGCTGTCCTGCACAGCGGTGGCCGCATCCCGGCTCTCCACCGCTGCGGCGAATGCGGCTCCGGCGACAGGGGCGGATCACGGATGCTGGGCGCATGCACTCCTTCACACACGCCGAGGCCGGCGTCTCCGAAGCCCTCTGGGCGCAGGTCTCCGCCCTCCAGGATGTCCGCTCCGCCATGACCGCCCTCGACACCGCAGGAGCGGCTCTGGTCGGTCTCGTCGACGACTCGGACTGGCGATCCGACGGCGTCAGGGCGCTGAACGAGCTCCTCCGACGTCTCACGGAGCGCACGGGGGAACAGCGGGGTGCGCTCGCCATTCGGGAGTGGGAGCTCGAAAGGGCGGTGGCGCAGTGAGCGGCGAACTGGAGATCGATCACGGTGGTGCGATCGCGGTCGACACGGAGCAGATGCGCGACGTCGGTGCGCGCGTGATGGCGCTGACCGAGCACTTCGATGACGCTCGCGCGGCGATCGAGCGCGCGTGTCACATCGCCGGTTCCTCCTCCCTCGCCGGCCAGGTCGACACCGCGGCCCTCTCGTCATGCGCCACGCGGATCGTCGAGCTGCGCACCGAGACGGAGGACGCGGCGACCGGCACGCTGCTGATGGCCGACGCCTTCGAGGTGGTCGAACTGAGCGCAGAGGCGGAGGCGCTGGCTCACTCGGACGCCGCAGCCGCCAGCGCCCTCCTCGCGCGGAGAGATCGGCTGCTGGCCACCGACGATCGCATCGGCATCCTGGCCGGCCGGCTGGAGCGCAGCGGCTGGAAGGAGGAGCGGTTCGAAGGGCTGGGCACCCAGTGGGACATGGGCGGGCTGCTGCCGCCGGTGTGGCTCATCGGGGCGCTCGTCGGCACGACCGCCCGCCTCGGAACCGTCCTCCCCGGCATGACGCTGAAGGGCAGCGTCGAACCGGTGACCGTGACCCCCGTGCGGGAATCGACCCCCGCGGCTCCTCCGTCGACCCTGCGCGGCGCCTTCGAGAGGATGCCGAAGGACGCGAGCGCGCAGGTCGCCGTCGAGAAGCTCACGTTCGCAGACGGGTCGACGAAGTACATGGTCTACCTCAAGGGCACGCAGAACTTCGTGCCGTGGGAAGCGGGCGGCTCCGAGCCCTGGGACATGAAGTCGAACGCTGAGCTCTACACCGGCGAGAAGTCGGCGTCGTACCAGGCGACGCTCGATGCGCTGGAGGCGGCGGGGGCGCGTCCCGGCGACACGGTGGGCGTCGTGGCCCACTCCCAGTCGGGCATGATCGCGGTCCATCTCGGGATGGAGAGCGAGTACGACGTCGACTTCATCGCGACGGCGGGAAGCCCCACCGGCGGTACGTTCCGCGACGACCAGCTCGTGGTCCAGATCGCGCACACCGACGACGTCGTGTCGAGCCTGGCGGGCGAGGGGTCTCCCGGTGGCACCGGCTCGCCGGACAGCTTCACCGCGACGCGTCTCGCCGACCCGAACCCGGGGATCCAGGACCTCCTGCTCGCGCCGCACAGGTTCGAGCCGTATCTGGAGACCGCCGAGATGATCGACGAGTCGAACGACCCCCGTGCCGAGGCCGTCTCCGTCGAGCGCACCGAGTATCACGGCGAGCGCGAGGAGCCCCTTCGATGAGCGCCCTCGACGACAGGAGTCTCAGTCGCGGCGGCGCTGCTTCTTCGTCTGCGGGCGGAGGATGAAGCCGAAGATGCCGTTGATCACCGAGATGATGAGCGCGGCGAGCACGCCCCACCAGAAGTCGCCGACCGTCAGGCCCCAGCCGAACCCGCTCGTGATCCAGGCGGTGAGCCAGAGCAGGAAGCCGTTGATGATGAGCCCGATGAGGCCGAGCGTGAGGATGTAGAGCGGGAACGCGACGATCTTCACGACGGTGCCGATGATGGTGTTCACGATCGCGAAGATCGCGGCGACCGCGAGCAGCGTCAGCACGAGCTGGAGCGTCTCGCCGGGCGGGAACGCGGTGATCACGACCTGCAGGGCAGGGATCAGCGTGACGACCCAGAGGGCGAAGGCGTTGACGACGACGCGGATGATGAAGCGCATAGTGCGTCCAGTGTCGCACGCCCGCCCGCGCTTGTCAGGAAGTGGCGTCAGCGGATGTGCGCCGCGATGACCTCAGCGATCTCCTTCAACTCGAGCCTGCTCTGGGCGACGTCGAGGACGAAGTCGAAGGCTTCGTCGTTCGTGAACGTCACCTCATATCCGTTGAGCTCGATGAAGATGAAGGTGAGAAACAACGAGATTCTCTTGATCCCGTCGAAGAGGGCGTGATTCTGCGCCACGGAACTGATGAGCGCCGCAGCCTTCTCCTCGAATGTCGGGTACGCGTCGACGCCGAACATGCCAGCCGACGGCCGGGCAAGCGCAGAGAACAGAAGGCCCTCGTCCCGCACATGCAGGCCGAGCCTCTCGATCAGAGCGAGCGCCTGCTCCGGCTCGATGTACTCCGTCGCCACGGGTCAGGCGTCTTCGAGTCGCTTGAGCGTGTCCGCATACCGTTCTGCCACGCTCTTGGCGATCGAGAGCACGCGATCGGTCTTCGTCTCGCTGTTCGCGAATCGCGTCGCGGCTTCGATGATCACGGCGTGCTTCGACGTGTGCCGGGCGCGGGCGATCGCCTCGAGCTGGGCATCGAGTTCTTCCGGGAGTCGCACGGTCATAGCCATACCAGAATGGTACCACTCACTTCTCCCGTAGCCCGGGGACCCGAGACTTCTAGACTGGCGATGTGACCGAGCCGATCCTGCCCCGCATCCGTCCCGCCATCGCCGCGCTCGCGCCGTACCGGCAGGGCAGGCAGGCGGGTCCCGACGCGTTCAAGCTGTCCAGCAACGAGAACCCCTTCGATCCGCTGCCGTCGGTGCTCGAGGCCCTGCAGCGAACGACGCCGATCAACCGCTACCCGGATGCGACCGCCGGTCGCCTGCGCGCGCGGCTCGGAGAGCGCTACGGCGTCGAGCCCGACCAGGTGCATGTGGCCTCCGGCAGCGTCTCGATCTTGCACCAGCTGATCCTCGCGACGGCGTCGGTGGGCGACGAGGTGATCTACGCGTGGCGCTCCTTCGAGGCGTACCCGAGCCTCCCGCTCGTCGCCGGCGCGACCGGCGTGCAGGTGCCCCTGACGGCCGACTCACGCCACGACCTCGATGCGATGGCGGATGCCGCCACCGATCGCACGCGCGCCATCATCGTCTGCACGCCCAACAACCCGACCGGGCCGATCGTCACGAGCGCCGAGTTCGCCGCGTTCGTCGCACGGGTTCCGGCCGACATCCTCATCATCCTCGACGAGGCGTACGCGGAGTTCGTGACGGCGCCCGACGCGGTCGACGGTCTGGCCGAGCGCGTGTTCGAGCAGCATCCGAACGTCGTGGTGCTGCGCACCTTCTCGAAGGCGTACGGTCTGGCGGGACTCCGGGTCGGCTATGCGATCGGGCACGAGAAGGTTCTGGATGCCGCGCGCACCACCGGCATCCCGCTCTCGGTCACGTCCGCTGCGGAGAACGCCGCGATCGCGAGCCTCGACGCCGAGGCCGAGCTCCTCGAGCGGGTCGCCGTGATCGTCGAGCGCCGCACGCGCCTCGTGGAGGGCCTCCGTGCACAGGGCTGGGATGTCCCGGACTCCCAGGCGAACTTCGTCTGGCTTCCGACGGGAGAGCGCACCGAGGAGGTGGCCGCGGCGTTCATCGAGAACGACCTCGTGGTCCGTCCGTTCCCCGGCGACGGCATCCGCATCTCCGCCGGCGAGGAGGACTCCATCGCCCGCGTCCTCGAGGTCGCGGCCGCCGCTCGCTGAGCCCGCGACGCGCGCCGTTCCGCCCCGATTCTCCGGTTTCCCGGCAGATACGAGGGCCTCCTAGGTATGCGTGACCGGGCATGCCGGCGCGGGTAGCGTGTGAACGTGACCTCGTCAGAGACTGAACTCGTCCGCGTCCTGGATCAGGACGGCCGCTTCGCGCCCAGCCCTGCTGCCGAGCAGTATCTGCCGCTGATCGAGGCGATCAGCGATGCAGAGCTCGAGCAGTTCTACCGCGACATGGTGGTCATCCGAGCCATCGACACCCAGGCGACCAACCTGCAACGGCAGGGGCAGCTCGCGCTGTGGCCGCCGAGCCGCGGTCAGGAGGCGGCGCAGGTCGGCTCTGGCCGCGCGGCGCGCGCTCAGGACACGATCTTCCCGTCGTACCGCGAGCACGCCGTCACCCGCATCCGCGGCGTCGACCCGGTCGACATCATCAAGCTCATGCGCGGCGTCTCGCACGGCGGCTGGGACCCGACGGATCCGAAGAACGGCAACACCCGCCTCTACACGCTGGTGCTGGGTTCGCAGGTGCTGCACGCGGCCGGATACGCGATGGGGCTCTCGTTCGACGGCCGCAGCGGCATCGGCGACCCCGACCGCGACGAGGCGGTCGTCGTCTACTACGGCGACGGCGCCTCCAGCCAGGGAGACGTGCACGAGGCCATGGTCTTCGCCGCGAGCTACCAGGCTCCCGTGGTCTTCTTCCTGCAGAACAACCACTGGGCCATCTCGGTGCCCGTCACGACGCAGTCGCGGGTGCCGCTCGTGCAGCGCAGCGCCGGCTACGGCATTCCGAGCATCCGGGTCGACGGCAACGACGTGCTCGCCAGCTACGCGGTCTCCCGTGTCGCGCTGGACGAGGCCCGCAGCGGCCAGGGTCCGCGGGCGATCGAGGCCGTCACGTACCGCCTCGGTGCCCACACCACGAGCGACGACCCGACGAAGTACCGGCACACCGACGAGGAGGACATCTGGGCGCTGCGCGACCCGATCGTCCGGATGCGCACGTTCCTCGAGGGGCGGGGTGCCGCGGCATCCTTCTTCGACGACGTCGACGCGGAGGGGGCGGATGCCGCGGAGGACCTGCGTGCCCGCACCGTCGAGCTCGGACCGCCGCCGGTGAGCCGGATGTTCGACCACGTCTACAGCGACCCGCATCCGCTGATCGAGGAGCAGAAGGCCTGGCAGGCGAAGTATGAGGCGTCGTTCGAGGGGGGACAGGCATGACTCTCGAGACGATGCCCCTGAGCAAGGCGATGAACGCCGGACTCCGCAAGGCCATGGAGAACGATCCGAAGGTCATCCTCATGGGTGAGGACATCGGCAAGCTCGGCGGCGTCTTCCGCGTGACCGAGCACCTGCAGCGCGACTTCGGTGAGAAGCGGGTGCTCGACACCCCGCTGGCCGAGTCGGGGATCGTGGGAACGGCGATCGGACTCGCGATGACCGGGTTCCGCCCTGTCATCGAGATCCAGTTCGACGGATTCGTGTTCCCGGCGTTCGACCAGATCACCACGCAGCTCGCGAAGCTCACCAACCGGCACGAGGGCAGGCTCTCGCTGCCGATCGTGATCCGCATCCCCTACGGCGGGCACATCGGCGCGGTCGAGCATCACCAGGAGAGCCCGGAGGCGTACTTCACGCACACTCCGGGTCTGCGCGTGGTCTCGCCCTCGACGCCGAACGACGCGTACTGGATGATCCAGGAGGCGATCGCGTCGAACGACCCGGTGATCTTCATGGAACCGAAGAGCCGCTACTGGCCCAAGGGCGAGGTCGAGCTCGAGGCGTCCTCCGCTCCGCTGCACGCCTCGCGGGTCGTGCGCACCGGAACCGACGTGACCCTGGTCGGACACGGCGCCATGGTCACGACGCTCCTGCAGGCCGCGGCGCTCGCCGAAGCCGAAGGCACCAGCTGCGAGGTCGTCGACGTGCGGTCCCTGTCGCCGGTCGACTACGAGCCGATCCTCGACTCGGTGCGCAAGACCGGACACATGGTCTACGCGCAGGAGGCGCAGGGCTTCACGAGCCTCGGCAGCGAGATCGCCGCGACCGTCATGGAGCGCGCCTTCTACGCGCTCGAGGCGCCGGTGCTGCGCGTCTCCGGGTACGACACCCCGTTCCCGCCCGCGAAGCTCGAGGGCCTGTACCTCCCGGATGCCGACCGCATCCTCGAAGCCGTCGACCGCTCCCTGGCCTACTGACACTGTTCCGAAAGGCATCCTCATGAGCACGCAGAACTTCAACCTCCCCGACGTCGGCGAGGGCCTGACCGAGGCCGAGATCGTGTCGTGGAAGGTCGCCCCGGGCGACACGGTCGCGATCAACGACGTGATCTGCGAGATCGAGACGGCCAAGTCGCTCGTCGAGCTGCCGTCGCCGCACGCCGGCGTCGTGGGCGAGCTGCTCGCGGCCGAGGGGGCGACGGTCGAGGTCGGCTCGCCGATCATCACCTTCACCACGGCGGATGCCGTTGCAGCGCCCGCGGTCGCGGTGGCCCCGGCACCCGAGGAGGGCGGCGGTTCCGTGCTGGTCGGCTACGGCACCGGCGGAGGTGCGACCTCGCGTCGCAAGCGTCCGGCCGAGCGAGCCGTGCGCTCGTCGGTCGGCGTGATTGCGAAGCCTCCGATCCGCAAGCTCGCCCGCGACCTCGGGGTCGACCTCACCGCTGTGGCTGCCACTGGCGCCGATGGCGAGGTGACGCGCGATGACGTCGTGAAGCACGCCTCCCAGGCGAGCGTCTTCCGCAACATCGAGACGCCCGAATGGGGAGAGGTGCGCGAAGAGACGGTTCCCGCTCCGCAGAGCGCCCCGGCTGGACTGGCGCGCGGGCTCGCCCCCGCTCCGGCTCCCGCCGGCGCGAGCGACGACGGACGCACGGAGTCGATCCCGGTCAAGGGCGTCCGCAAGGCCACGTCGTCGGCGATGGTGCAGAGCGCGTATTCGGCGCCGCACGTGACGGTGTGGAAGGAGATCGACGCGAGCCGCACGATGGAGCTCGTCAAGCGCCTGAAGGCGTCTCCGGACTACGCCGACATCCGCGTCTCGCCGCTGCTGATCATGGCACGCGCCGTGATCTGGGCGGCCCGCCGCACGCCGATGGTCAACGCGGCGTGGATCGAGACGGATGCCGGAGCCGAGATCTCCGTGCGCCACTACGTGAACCTCGGCATCGCTGCGGCGACCCCGCGCGGCCTGCTCGTCCCGAACATCAAGGATGCGCAGGACCTGGGCATGAAGGACCTCGCCCGGGCGCTCAACCGCCTGACGCTCACCGCTCGCGAGGGCAAGACCTCGCCGGCCGACCAGCAGGGCGGCACGATCACGATCACCAACATCGGCGTGTTCGGGATGGATGCCGGCACGCCGATCATCAACCCCGGCGAGGCCGGAATCGTCGCCATGGGCACGATCAGCCAGAAGCCGTGGGTCGTCGACGGCGAGGTGCGTCCCCGCTGGGTGACCACGGTCGCGGGTTCCTTCGACCACCGCGTGATCGACGGCGATGGCATGAGCCGCTTCATCGCCGACGTGGCCTCCGTGCTCGAGGAGCCGGCGCTGCTCGTCGACTGACCCTCCGTCGGTCGCGCTCCCTTCAGCGCAGCGAATAACCGCCGTCGACGTAGAGCGTGGAGCCGGTCGTGTAGCCGTTGACGAGCAGGTGGATGACGGCATCCGCGATCTCCCCCTCCGAGCCGGGGCGACCGAGCAGGGTGTCGGCGCTGAACTGCGCGAAGGCGGCCTCGCGGGCAGCCTCGTCGCGGTTCGCCCAGAGGTTGCCGTCGATCGTCCCTGGCGACACCGCGTTGACGCGGACCGGTGCGAGTTCGACGGCCAGACCGCGAGCGAGTCCTTCGATCGCCGCGTTCGCGGCGACGTACGCGGGCGCGGCAGCCGGCGGGCGCACGCTCGCCGCCCCGGACATCAGCACGATCGAGGCATCGGGGGAGAGCAGGTCGAGGGCGGCGCGCACGACCCGGTACTGGCCCCAGAACTTCGACTCGAAGGGGGAAGCGGCCGCCTGCGGATCCAGGTCTCGCATCGACCCGACGACATAGTCGGCCGCGGTGGTGAAGATGCCGTCGACGGTCGGGATGTCGGCGAAGAAGCGGGTGATCGACTCCTCGTCGGAGGTGTCGACCGTGCTCCAGCGGGCTCGCGGCCCGAGTTCGGCGACCGAGGCCTCGAGCCGGCTCGGCGTGCGCCCGCCCAGCACGACCTCGGCTCCGAGGGTGAGGGATCGTCGCGCGACCTCGAGGCCGATCCCGGAGCCGCCCCCGATGAGGACGATCGTCCGATCGTGGAGGCGGGCGTCGAACGATTCCGTGGTGTGCGCTGACATGCCTCCATTCTGTGACGCGCCCGCAGAGTGACGCTTATGCGGTGTGCACATCTCTCATGAGAATCAGTGCACTCTGCATGTTCCTGTGTGCTGGCTGCGCGGATACCGTGGCCGGAACCCGTCCACATGACTCTGGAGAACACCATGGCCACCACGGCACACGCCGACGATTTCGCCCTCAGTCGCGTCCGTCCGGAAGCGCAGAAGCCCTGGTTCGGGATCGCGGTTCAGCGATTCGGTCAGGTCTCCGCTCTCTCGCAGTTCCTGCTGGGCGCCACGCTCGGCTACAGCATGACGTTCGGCGAGGCCTTCCTCGCACTCCTCCTCGGCTCGATCATCCTCGAGGTGATCATGTGCATCGTCGGCATCATCGGTCAGAAGGAAGGGCTCAACACGGCCCTCCTGGCCCGATGGACCGGATTCGGAGAGGTCGGCGCCTCTCTCGTCGGGCTCGCGATCGGCATCAGCCTGATCGGGTGGTTCGGCATCCAGAGCGCGATCTCCGCCGAGTCGCTCGATGCCCTCATGCCCGGCGCCCTGCCGATCTGGGCGTGGAGCCTGCTCTTCGGCCTCGCGGTCACCGCGATCGTCGCCTTCGGATTCAAGGGCATGCAGTGGCTGGCGAACATCACCGTGCCGCTGTTCCTGGTCCTCGTCGGGTGGTCGGTGATCAGCGAACTCGTCGATCACGACCTGGGCGAGCTGCTCACCGGACCCGCTCCCGGCCCGACCATGAGCGTGTGGGCGGGGACCGGCATCGTCGCCGGCGGGCTCATCGTCGGCGCGATCATCACCGCCGACATGACGCGCTTCAACCGGTCCCGTGCCGACGTGATCAAGCAGACCGTCGTCGGCGTCTCTCTGGGCGAGTTCGTGATCGGCCTCGCCGGCGTCCTCCTGGCGCACGCCGCCGCCTCGGGCAACATCGTCGCGATCGTCACCTCGTCGATCGGCTTCGTGGGCCTGATCATCGTGATCACAGGAACCCTGAAGATCAACGACTGGAACCTGTACTCGTCGACGCTCGGACTCGTCAACTTCATCTCCACCGCGTTCAACAAGAACCTCCACCGCGTCACGACGACGATCGTCCTCGGTGTCGTCGGCTCGGTGCTCGCCGCCGTCGGCATCCTCGGTCAGTTCGCGGGCTTCCTCATCATCCTCGGAGTGGCGTTCCCCCCGATCGCCGGCATCATGGTCGCCGAGTACTTCATCGTGCGTCGCTGGCGTCCCGAGCTCGATGCGAGCAGGGAGACCGGCCGCCTCCCCGAGACGGCACCGCGCATCGTCCCGGCCACACTCGTGATCTGGCTCGTTTCGGCGGTCGCCGGCTACGTCATCACTTGGGGCATCCCTCCCGTGCTGTCGCTGATCCTCTCGATGGTCCTGTACGTCATCGCGGGCAAGCTCGGCTGGGTGCGCGGCGTCGGCACGGCTCGCACGGCGCAGCCCGAACTCGAGACGGATGCCGCCCCCGACGCGGTACCCGGTCTCGGCGCCACCAACTGACTCCCCGCAGCAGAAGCGACAGAAAGAGAACCACCCACATGCACATCGGAATCGATGTCGGCGGAACCAACACCGATGCCGTCCTCATGGACGGCACGCACACGCTGGCGGCGGTGAAGCACGCGACGACCGAGGACGTGACGACCGGCATCGTCCAGGCGATCGACGCCCTGCGCTCCGGCCACCACTTCGACGGCGAGAACATCTCCGCCGTGATGATCGGCACGACCCACTTCATCAACGCCCTCGTCGAGGCCAAGCGTCTCGCACCCACCGCGGCGCTGCGTCTCGGGCTGCCCGCCACGAAGGCCCTCCCGCCACTCGTCGACTGGCCCGCCGGTCTCGTCGAGGCGATCCAGGGCCGGAGCTACCTCGCACACGGCGGCTACGAGTTCGACGGGCGGCCGATCTCTCCGCTCGATCCGGACGAGCTCCGCGAGCACGCCGCCGACATGCGCGCCAACGGCATCCGCTCGGTCGCGATCTCGTCCGTCTTCAGCCCCGTCAACCACGACCTCGAAGTCGAGGCGGCGCGGATCATCGCCGAAGAGCTCGGCGACGATGTGGCGATCTCCCTCTCGCACGAGATCGGCCGGATCGGACTGCTCGAGCGGGAGAACGCCACGATCATCAACGCCGCGCTCCGCGAGCTCGCATCCGAGATCGTCGACGGCCTGACCGCGGCCGTGCGCCGGCAGGGCATCCTGGCGCCGATCTTCCTCAGCCAGAACGACGGAACGCTCATGGACGAGGACTACGTGCGCCTGTATCCGGTCGCGACCTTCGCGTCCGGCCCGACGAACTCGATGCGCGGCGCGGCACTGACCAGCGGTCTCGCGACGTGCGCCGTCGTGGACATCGGCGGCACGACCACCGACATCGGACTGCTCATCAACGGCTTCCCCCGTGAGACGGCGAACGAGGTGAAGGTGGCCGGCATCCGCACCAACTTCCGGATGCCGGACGTGCTGTCGATCGGAATCGGCGGCGGGTCCATCGTGAACGAGGAGACCGGCGAGGTCGGGCCCGAATCCGTGGGCTACCGGCTCACGACCGAGGCACTCGTGTTCGGCGGGTCGACGCTCACCGCGACCGACATCGCCGTCGCGGCCGGTCGCGCCGACATCGGCGACGCCTCGAAGGTCGCCCACCTCGACCGGGCATTCGTCGAGCGAGTGCTCGACCGGATCGGCGAGCGGGTCGCCGAGGCGGTGGACCGCATGCGCACCTCGCCCGAACCGATCCCTGTGGTGGCCGTCGGCGGCGGCTCGATCCTCGTGTCGGGGGAGCTCCCAATCTTCGGTGCCGCGCAGCGTCCCGAGAACTATGCGGTCGCGAACGCGATCGGCGCCTCCATCGCCCAGGTCGGAGGCGAGATCGACAAGGTCTACGCGATCGAGCCCGGCCGTCGCGAGGAGGCGATCGCCGCGGTGCGTGCGGAGGCCGTCGACAAGGCCATCGCCGCCGGTGCGTTCCCGTCCTCGGTCGAGATCGTCGACTTCGACGAGGTCCCGATCCCGTATCTCCCCGGCAACGCCACCCGCATCCGGGTCAAGGCGGTCGGCGATCTCGACATGGGCGGTGTGCGATGAGCTGGACGATCACCCGCGACCTCATCCCGGGACTCGCCCGCGGTGCAGCCGTGCTCGGCACCGGCGGTGGTGGCGATCCGTACATCGGAGCCCTGCTCGCCTCGCAGGCGCTGCGCCTCCACGGCGACGTCACGGTCGTCTCGCTCGACGAGGTGCCGGATGACGCGCTGGTCCTGACGGTCGCGATGATGGGTGCCCCTACGGTGATGGTCGAGAAGCTTCCGAGCCTCGACGAGGTCACAGCCCCCGTGCGGGCACTGGGGGCGGCCCTCGGCCGCGCCGTCACGCACATCGCGTGCGCGGAGGTCGGCGGCGTCAACTCGACGATCCCGATCGCCGCGGCTGCCGCGCTCGGTCTGCCGCTCATCGACGGCGACGGCATGGGCCGCGCGTTCCCCGAGCTCCAGATGGTGCTGCCGACCCTGTACGGCATCGATGCGTCGCCTCTCGCGTTCAGTGACGAGAAGGGCAACGTGGGTGTGCTGAACACCGTCGACAACAGCTGGACCGAGCGCATCGCGCGGGTCGCCTGCGTGGAGATGGGGTGTTCCGTGATGATCTCCGGTTTCCGGATGTCGGGGGCACAGGCGCGCGAGGCGCTGGTCGCGGACTCCCTGTCGCTGTGCCGCGAGATCGGTGAGGGCATCGACTCCGCGCGCGAGGCCAAGACGGATCCGGTCGCGGAGGTGGTCGCCCTTCTCGGCGGACGCGAGCTCTTCGACGGCAAGGTCGTCGACGTCGAGCGCGCGACCACGACGGGCTTCGCCCGCGGGAGGGCGAGGATCGAGGGTGCCGACTCGGCGCTCGAACTGTCGTTCCAGAACGAGCACCTCATCGCGACCCTCGACGGGCAGACCCTCGTGACGACGCCCGACCTCATCATCGTGCTGGACCACGACTCGGGGGAGCCGATCACGACGGAGGGGCTGCGGTACGGCCAGCGGGTGCGCGTCATCGCCGCGCCGAGCGACGAGCGCTGGCATGGGGCCGCCGCGCTGGCCATGGTCGGGCCGGGGTACTTCGGGTACGACCTCCCCTCCCACCGCTTCGACGGTCGGGTCGAGACCTTCGCCGAGGAGGATGCCGCGTGAGCTGGCAGCTGACCAGTGCGGACCTGCCCGATCTCGCCCGTGGTGCGACGCTGCTCGGAACCGGCGGCGGCGGCGATCCGTACATCGGCAAGATGCTCGTCGAACAGGTCCTCGGCGATCGGTCCATCACGATCCTCGACCCCGAGGATCTGACCGACGACATGTTCGTGATCCCGACGGCGCAGATGGGGGCGCCCACCGTGATGATCGAGAAGATTCCGGCGGGCTTCGAGGCCACGCTCGCCCTGCGCACGCTCGAGGAGCACCTCGGGCGGACGGCGGATGCGACGATGCCGATCGAGTGCGGGGGCATCAACTCGATGATCCCGCTCATGGTGGCCGCCGAGACGGACCTTCCGGTCGTCGACGCCGACGGGATGGGGCGCGCGTTCCCCGAGCTATCGATGGAGACCTTCGCGGTCTACGGTGTGCACGGCTCGCCTCTCGCCCTGGCCGGCGAGCGGGGCGAGCGCGTGATCATCGACACCGGCGACGACGATCGGCAGATGGAGTGGCTGGCGCGAGGGATCACCATCAGGCTCGGGGGCGTCGGGCACATCGCGGAGTACGCGATGTCCGGTGCCGACGTGAAGCGCACGGCGGTCCCGCGCACGATCTCGATGGCGCTCGCGCTGGGGCGGACGATCCGCCTGGCCAGAGAGGCACATCGATCGCCTTTCGAAGCCATCGCGGAGACGCTCTCCACGACCCTCTACCCGCATGTGCGCGAGCTGTTCGTCGGGAAGGTCACAGACGTGGAGCGCCGTACGACCGAGGGGTTCGCCAGAGGGACTGCCATCGTCTCGGCATCCGACCCGTCGAGCGATGATCGACTCGAGATCTCGTTCCAGAACGAGAACCTCATCGCGCGCCGCAACGGCGAGGTCGTCGCCATCGTGCCCGACCTCATCTGCGTGGTCGACCACGAGTCCGCCGAACCCATCACGACCGAGGGTCTGCGCTACGGGCAGAGGGTGTGTGTGCTCGGCATCTCGACCCCGGAGATGATGCGCACGCCCGAGGCCCTGCAGGCGTTCGGGCCGACGGCGTTCGGGCTGACCGAGCCCTTCTCCCCGGTGGAGACAGCGGGGGAGCGGCGAGCCTAGGCTGAGGCCATGCCGGTCACCCTCGAGCTCGACAGCCTCCCCGCGCTGGCAGCCGGGTTCGCGCTGCTCGGCTCCGGGGGCGGCGGGGGCACGACGATGCTCGAGCTCGTGCTGAGGGACTCCCCGGACTGGCCGATCACGCTGCACGACGTCGATGACCTGGATCCGGACCTCCCGGTCCTCGGGGCGGCCTTCGTCGGCTCGACCATCCTGCTCGGCGAACGGCTCCCGGGAGCCGATCCCTTCGCTCGGCTGATCGCCGCGGCGGAGCGCTGGCTGGGCCATCACGTGCCGGTCGTCTGCTCGCTCGAGGGCGGAGGCCTCAACGGCCTCGCGCCTTTCACGCTGGCCGGCGAACGGATGATCGTCGACGCCGACCTGACCGGTCGGGCGGTCCCGGCACTCGACCAGATGTCGCTCCTGGTCGACGGCGTGCCGAACATCATCGTCACCTGCGACACGGGCGCCGGCGGCGTGGCCCTCGTCGAGACCGACCGGGCGATCGACATCGAACGCATCGTGCGGGCGGCGACGGTCCAGGCGGGCGGCGCCGGAGGCATGGTCTTCGCGGGCTTCACCGTCGGAGACCTGCGCGAGCACTCGGTCGTCGGCAATGCCGCGCACGCGCTGAAGCTGGGGCAGGCCTTCCTCTCCGCAGCGACCGGGCCGCTCGGCGATCTCGCGGGGGCGCTGGGTGGACGCCTGCTCGCGGAGGGGCGCATCACCGCGATCGAGATCGACGAGCGGGACCCGCATGTGACCGTCTTCGGCATCGAGGGAAGCGCGGGAGAGGTGCACCGGCTCGTCGCCCGGTCCGAGAGCCTCGCGCTGATGACCGACGGCAGGCTCGAAGCCGCGGCCCCCGATCTGGTCGTCGTGCTCGACGCGATCTCGCGCGACATCCTGGAGGTTCCGCACCTGTCGATGGGGCGATACGTCGCTGTGGCCCACCTGGACGGACCGGAATGGTGGTCGCAATCCGCCGAGCGCCTCCGTCATGTGGTCCCCTCCGCCTACGGGCTGGCTGAACTGGACGGACCGAGATGACCGACGCGCTCCTGTTGAGTGCTCTGCTCGCGCACCCAGAGAACGGCGGCGTGCGCGCGATCGCCGGGCCGGAGGATGTCGAGTGGACGGGCGTCGTCGTGGAGTCGGACGAGACCCGGCTCCCCTCCGAGGGGGCTGGCCGCCTCGTGGTCCTCACGGAATCGCCGCCCGATCGTTCCTGGCAGCAGGACGCGCTCATCCGCCGCACGCGCGATCGCGGATTCCGAGCGCTCGCCGTGCCGCGAGCGGATGCCTTCGGTGCCGGCACCCGTGCGCTCGCGGAGCGGCTCGGGTTCACGGTGCTGCACGTCGATCGGCCCATCCAGCTCGCGAAGGCCTGTTGGCAGCTCGTCGAGGCGCGGGATGCCCTCGCTCTGCACTACGTGCGGAAGGTGGCGCAGTCGATCGAATACCACGCCGACAGCCTCACCGATCTGCTGCGGCATCTCTCCTCGAGCGTGCGGCACGGAGTCGCCCTGCTCGATGCCGAGGGCGTGCTCCTCGAATCCGGGGGTGCACTGGCTCCCGACGTGCACGCCTCCATCGACTTCGCTCCGTGGCTCGACATCGTGCGCGTGCCCGCAGGGTCCGCGGCATCCGTGCGTGTCGACAGCCCCAGCAGAGAAGGCCTGCGGCTCGCGTTCTTCGGCGAGGGGCTCGACGAGCGGCAGGTCGGCGCCCTCGCGGTCGCCGCCGAGGTGGCGATGCCCGCCGTCGCCGCCCGCATCCTGATCGACGAGGTCAACGAGGTCAACGACGCGTCGGTGTCGTCGGGAGTCCTCCGCGATTTCGTCGATCTGCGCGGCACCCCGGATCTCGATGTGGAGCGCCGTATGCTCGAGCGCGGGTGGCGCACGAGCGGGTACCACCTCGGGTTCCGCATCATCGGGCGCACCCGCGTCGACACCCTGCAGCTCCTCCGGTTCGTCATCGGCGAGCTCGGCCGCATCTCCGTCGACTCGCACGCGACCACGAGTGGTCGAGGCGTCACCGGATGGCTGACGTTCACGGATCCGCCGGCCCCGCCCCAGATCGAGCAGCACGTGGCCTCACTTCGAGAGCTGCATGTCGCCGCCCGGCGATCATTCAACGTCGCGACCGGCGTCGGCTCGGTGGCGAACGGCTCCGCGGGACTCACGACGTCGTTGAGCGAGGCGTCAGACGCGTCGAAGATCGCGGTGAACCGTTCGACCACGAGCTGGTTCGTCCGTGTCGACGGGCTCGGCCTCGAACGGCTCCTGCTCGCGTGGACCGGCAACGACACGTTCGTCCCGGCGGCGCAGTCGCTCCTCGCGCCGTTGCAGGAGGGTCGCGGCGAGCTGCTCACGACCCTGTCCGCGTACCTGGATCACGAGTCGGCTCTCGCCCCGACCGCGGCCGCTCTCGGCCTCCACCGGAACACCGTCGCGAGTCGCGTACATCGCGCGCAGGAGCTGCTCGGCGTGGACATGGGCGATCCCGAGGTCCGGTTGGCGCTCCACCTCGCCTGCCGCGCGGTGCGCTGACGGCAAGGCCGGATGCTGCGCTACGCCCGCACGCGGAGGCGCTGCTCCGCGAGGCGCGGCACCGCCTGCTCGCGCGCGGCGCGGCGTGCGGTGGCGACGGCGCCGATCGACACGACCTCGGCGCCGAGCTCCGACGCCAGGAGTTCCGGCGCCGGCAGGTGCAGCTCTCCGGGGAGCATCCGACGCGCTGCCGCGAGCACGGGCTCGATGCTCTCGGCGACGGCCCCGCACACGATCACGCGCGCCGGGTCGTACATGCTGCCGAGCACACCGACGACGCGCGCGACCGTGGCGCCGACGCGATCCGTGACGAGCATCGCGTCCTCGTCGCCGGACGCGGCGAGGGTCAGCACGAGCCGGGGGTCGATGCGTTCCGCCGCGACGATGCGCCCGACGGCGCTGTCGCTGGCGATCTCGCCTGCGTCGACTGCGGCCTGCGCGTGGTTGCGCACGGAGTAGGAGAGCCCGAACGCCGAACCGACGCCGATGATGTGGTCGAACACGACGCCCTCGCCGACGCCGCCGTGCGCACCGTGCAGGACATGGCCGTCCACGACCACCCCGCCGCCGAAGCGCTCGCTCGCGAGTAGCGCGACGTAGTCGCGGCATCCGCTAGCCGCTCCGACGGCGCCCTCGGCGATCGCCGCCAGCTGGGCGTCGTTCTTGATCTCGACGACGGGCGCCCAGTCGCGCAGCGCTTCGGCCAGCCCCGGGTTGGTCCGCTCCCAGAAGCCGTCGGGATGCGGCGGCGAGATGCCGTTGCGATCCACCGGGGCGGCGACCCCGACGCACAGCGCCAGAACGTCTTCGCGGGGTACGCCGGCTTCCGCGAGCGCCGCGCCCAGGGCGGAGATGATCGTCGCACGCCGCTCCTCGGCGGAGTGCGTCGGGTCGACCTCGATGCGGTGGTGCACGAGCGTCGTCTCGAGCGGATCGGCGACCGTCACCGCAAGGTGGGTGTCGCCCGCATCGATGCCGACGACGACGCCGAGATCGGGGGAGAGGGCGAAGCGGCGTGCCGGACGGCCGGACCGGTAGCTGCCGACGGCGCGGGCGTTCGGCAGCTCGCGCAGCAGCGCGGCGTCGAGCAGCGTGTCCATGGCGTCGATTGCCGTGGAGCGTGTGAGCGAGGTGCCGGCCATGACCTCGGTCGCCGTGAACTCGCCCGCCGCCCAGGCGAAGTCGAGCACCGCCCCGACGCTTGCGCGCCCGGTGCCGAGATCCGCCGAGACTTCTGCCACGCCCCTTGACCTTTCTGTCGCGCCAATGAGAGAGTACCTCTCGACAGAGTAAATTCGCTCACTAGATTTAGTACGCGTATCTACGGATCGAAAGGACGACGGTGTCTGAGAAACGAACACGCGCGTTGCGGATGATCGCGGGGGCCCTCGGGCTCACGCTGGTCGGAGCCGCACTCACGAGCTGTGCGGCCGGCTCGGGGGCGGAGACCATCCGCTTCACCTTCAGCAAGCGCGAGGCCATCGAGTTCATGACCGAACTCGTCGCGGAGTACAACTCCTCGCAGGACGAGGTGAAGGTCGAGATCGACACCTCGGGTGTCGACGTCGTCTCCGCCAGCTTCGTGCGGGGCAACCCGCCCGACATCATGCTCGCCAACTACAACTACGAGATCGCGCGATTCGTGCAGCGCTGCGCACTCACCGATCTCTCCGAGACGGATGCCGCCGCCGGCATCCGCGACGACCTCCAGCCCCTTATGGACCAGTACGGCTCCTGCGAGGGCCGGACCAGCGCACTCCCGTACTCCGTGATGGCGGCATCTGTCATCTACAACAAGGAGATCTTCGACGCGCAGGGTCTCGAGGTCCCGCAGACCTGGGACGAGCTGCTCGCCGTCTGCGACCAGCTGAAGGATGCGGGCATCGACCCGTTCTACGCGACATTCAAGGACGACTGGACCGTCGCCCAGGGCTGGTACGACTACACGGGCGGCGGCTCGGTCGACGTCATCGACTTCTTCGATGCGATGGCGGAGGAGGGCACGGAGGTCGGCCCCGACGCCCCGGTGTCGTTCCAGCAGGACTTCGCCGAGCCGATGGACCGCATGATGCAGCTGGCGAGCGAGTACACCAACTCGGATGCCGCGAGCCGCGGCTACGGCGACGGCAATCTCGCTTTCGGCAAGGGCGAAGCCGCCATGTATCTCCAGGGCCCCTGGGCGTTCAGCGAGATCGAGAAGACCGCGCCGGACCTCGACCTCGGCACCTTCCCGCTGCCGATGACCGATGATCCCGCCGATCTCGGGGTGCGGGTCAACATGGACCTCGCCGCGATGATCCCGGTCGAATCGAATCACCAGGATGCCGCGCGCGACTTCCTCGAGTATCTGTATCTGCCCGAGAACATCGAGGCGTACAACGCCTCGCAACTCGGGTTCACCCCGACGACGGATGCTCCGGCGCCGGACGACCCGCGGGTCGAGGGAATGATCGAGTACTACGACAACGGTCAGATCTATCAGGGCCCGTCGGTTCTCGTGCCGAAGACGCTCCCGATGTTCAACTACGCGCAGGCCATGGTGCTCGGCGCATCGCCCGAGTCCACCCTCCGCACGATGGACGCCGACTGGGCGCGGATCGCGTTCCGCGCCCCGATACCCACCACTCAGGATTCCGCATCCGGCACGACAGAGGAGTCGACGCCATGACGAACACCGCGCTGCCGAACCCGGCAGTCCCCAGCATCACGAAACCGCCCGCCCCTTCGACGGACACCACGTCGGTCATCACGGGAGGCACTCGCGGCCTCCGCCGTCGCACCACGCGCGTCGAGCCGATCTACTACCTGTTCCTGCTCCCGACGCTCGTGATCTTCACGCTCGCGATCACGGTTCCGGCGGTGATGGGCATCTTCTTCAGCTTCACCGACTCGATCGGCATCGGCGAGTGGAGCTTCAACGGGCTCACCAACTACGTCGCGATGTTCAGCGACCCGTCGATCCTGCAGAGCTACCTGTTCACGTTCGGCTTCTCGATCGCCACGGTGATCGTGGTCAACGTGGTCGCCTTCCTACTCGCGGTCGGACTGACCTCGCGTATCCGCTTCAAGACCGGGCTGCGCACGATCTTCGTGATCCCGATGGTGATCTCGGGCATCATCATCGCCTACGTCTTCAACTTCCTGTTCTCGAACTCCCTCCCGGCCGCAGGTGCTGCCACCGGCATCCCGTTCCTCGAGACGAGCCTGCTGGCCAATCCCGACCTGGCCTGGGTCGCGATCGTCATCGTGACGGCGTGGCAGGCCGTGCCGGGGACGCTCCTCATCTACATCGCAGGGCTCCTGTCGGTGCCCGGCGAGGTGTACGAAGCGGCGAGCATCGACGGCGCCAACAAGCGGCAGCAGCTTCTGCGCATCACGCTCCCGTTGGTCGCCGGCTACGTCGTGATCAACGTGATCCTCGGCTTCAAGGGCTTCCTCAACGCCTACGACATCATCGTCGGCCTCACCAACGGCGGCCCCGGCACCTCGACCCGCAGCGTCGCGATGACGATCATCGCGGGCTTCAACGGCGGCGACTACGCCTACCAGATGGCCAACGCGACCATCTTCTTCATCGTCGCCGTCCTCATCTCGCTCCTCCAGCTCTCGCTGACGCGCGGAAGGAACGCACTCTGATGTCGACGCAGACCATCACCACCCAGACCGCGGGCAAGAAGCCCCGCATCAGGATGGAGCGACCCAACTGGTCGGGCACGATCATCCTGATCCTGTGCGCGGTCACCGTGCTCCTCCCGCTGTACGTCACCATCTCGATGGCGTTCAAGACGACGGGGCAGGCGGTCGACGGCAACGCCTTCTCCCTGCCTGCGCCGTTCAGCATCGACGGGTTCGTCGAAGCCTGGAACCTCACCAAGTTCCCGATCGGAGCGGGCATCTCACTGCTCGTCACCGCCGGCACCGTGTGCGCGACGATCATCCTCGCGGCGTTCGCCTCGTATGCGATCGTGCGCAACTGGGACCGCAAGCTGTTCCGCTGGTCGTTCTTCTACCTGCTGGCCGCGATGTTCATCCCGTTCCCGGTGGTCGCGCTGCCGCAGATCCAGCTGACGGGTCGTGTCGGGCTCGACAACCCGTTCGGCGTGATCATCCTGGCCACGATGTTCCAGCTGAGCTTCAGCGTGCTGCTGTTCACGGCGTTCCTCCGCTCGATCCCCATCGAGCTGGAGGAGAGCGCGCGCATCGACGGTGCCACGACCTGGCAGACGTTCTGGCAGCTGATCTTCCCGTTGCTCGCCCCGATGAGCGCGACGGTCGGCATCTTCGCCTTCCTCTACGCCTGGAACGACTTCATGATGCCATCGTTGATCATCTCCGATCCGGCCATGCAGACTCTGCCGGTGCGGCAGAACCTGTTCCAGACCCAGTTCAGCAACAACTACAACGTCTCGTTCGCCTCGTACCTGATGGCGATGGCCCCCGCGATCCTGGCGTACCTGTTCACGCAGCGCTTCGTCATGGAGGGCGTGACGCAGGGCGCCGTCAAGGGTTGACTGCGTTTCGTCTCGCTTCGCTCGCTCAACGACCCATGGATCCCTGAGCCTGTCGAAGGGCAACCAGACCGCAACAAGAAAGAAGGAGTCCCACTTCATGACCGACGTGCTTCCCGTCGAGACCCGCACGACCGACGCCGATGCCGCCGCCTGGTGGCGGCAGGCCGCCGTGTACCAGATCTATCCGCGGAGCTTCGCCGACGCGAACGGCGACGGGCTGGGCGACATCCCCGGCATCGTCTCCCGCGCCGACTACCTCGCACAGCTCGGCATCGACGCGGTCTGGCTCAGCCCGTTCTACCCCTCGGCGCTTGCCGACGGCGGCTATGACGTGGCCGACTACCGCAACGTCGATCCCCGACTCGGCACGCTCGACGACTTCGACGCGATGGTCGAGGCGCTGCATGCCCGCGGCATCCGGGTCGTCGTCGACATCGTCCCGAACCACAGCTCCGACCTGCATGAGTGGTTCCAGGAGGCGCTCGCCGCGGGTCGCGGTTCGGCCGCCCGTGAGCGCTACATCTTCCGCGAGGGCGCAGGGCCCGACGGCTCCGAGCCCCCGACGGACTGGGGCGCGGCGTTCGGCGGCAGCGCGTGGGAGCGCGTCGCAGACGGCCAGTGGTACCTGCACAGCTTCGCGGTGGAACAGCCCGACCTGAACTGGGACCACCCCGAGGTGCGCGCCGACTTCCTGAAGACGCTGCGGTTCTGGTCGGACCGCGGAGTCGACGGGTTCCGCATCGACGTCGCCCACATGCTGACGAAGGACCTGACGGAGCCGCTGCCGAGTCAGGCCGAGCTCGACGCGATGGACCGCACGTCGGGACGGCATCCGCTGCTCGATCGCGACGAGGTGCACGAGATCTACGCCGAGTGGCGTGCGGTGTTCAACGAGTACGACCCGCCGCGCACGGCGGTCGCCGAGGCCTGGGTGGAGACTCCCGAGCGCCGCGCGCGGTATGCGTCGGCCGAGGGCCTGGGGCAGGCGTTCAACTTCGACCTGCTCGTCGCGGAGTTCTCTGCAGGGGACTTCCGCGAGGTCATCACCGAGAACCTTCAGCAGGCGCAGGCGAGCGGTTCGTCGACGACCTGGGTGCTGTCGAACCACGACGTGACCCGGCACGCCACGCGCTACGGGCTGCCGTCGCTGCGCGGGCGCGCGGTGAAGCAGGGCACCGAGTGGGTAGCTGCGGGCGGTCCGGCCGACCAGCTCGATCGCGAGGGCGGGCTGCGCCGTGCGCACGCCGCGACCCTGCTGCTGCTCGGGCTCCCCGGCAGCACGTACCTGTACCAGGGCGAGGAGCTCGGTCTGCACGAGGTTGCCCAGATCACTCCGGAGCAGCGCCAGGATCCGGCGTTCCTGCGGGAGGAGGCCTTCGACGGGCTCGGGCGGGACGGATGCCGCGTGCCGCTGCCGTGGACGGCATCCGGCTCCTCCTTCGGTTTCGGCGCTGGCGACGCGCACCTGCCGCAGCCGTCATGGTTCGCGGAGTACGCGGTCGACGTCGAGGCGGCGGACCCGTCGTCGACGCTCTCGCTCTACCGGGAGGCTCTGCGGCTGCGGCACCTGCTGCAGGCCGACGAGCGGCTGGAGTGGGTCGAGACCGGACGCGATGATGTGCTGCGCTTCGCCCGCCCCAACGGCTGGCAGGTCGTGACGAACTTCGGAACCGAGCCCTTCGACCTCGGGACGGATGCCGCGGACGTCGTGCTCGGTGCCGTCGTCGACGGCGCCGTGCCGGGGGAGCACACGGTCTGGATCGCACCGGCGGGGCTTGTCGGCTGAGGCATCGGCTCCATCTGTAGGCAGTTGTGACGGATGCCGGTCGAAACGTGTTCTTTCGACCTGCATCCGTGAAACGGACCTGCAAATCGCAGCTCGCGACGGTCGGATGCCGATTTGATAATGGTTCTCATTAGCGTTTAGAGTGAGATCATGAAGAAGCCCGT
This sequence comes from Microbacterium sp. A8/3-1, assembly GCF_040267695.1. NCBI lineage: Bacteria > Bacillati > Actinomycetota > Actinomycetes > Micrococcales > Microbacteriaceae > Microbacterium > Microbacterium sp. A8/3-1. The sequence continues at coordinate 3,176,184 of NZ_CP158357.1, forward strand.
GCTCGCTCTCGCCCTCGCATCCGTCGCCGCCCTCGGGCTCGCCGGCTGCTCCACTCCTGCTGCGGGAGAGGGCGACGACGGCAAGGTCCAGGTCGTCGCGAGCACCAACGTCTACGGTTCCCTCGCGGCGCAGATCGGCGGCGACCGCGTCGAGGTCTCCTCGATCATCAACTCCGTGACCCAGGATCCGCATTCCTACGAGGCCACCGCGCGCGATCGCCTCACCGTGCAGAAGGCCGATCTCGTGATCGAGAACGGCGGCGGCTACGACGCCTTCATCGACGACCTGCTCGACGGCTCGGATGCCGAGGTGCTCACCGCCGTCGAGTTCTCGCACGACTTCCCCGGCAATGAGGGCCATGAAGAGGGCGAGGCCGACGCGGAGGAGCACGACCACGACCACGCCGAGGGCGAAGAGGGTCACGAGGGCCACGACCACATCGAGGGCTTCAACGAGCACGTGTGGTTCGACCCGCACACGATGATCCATGTCGTGGAGGACATCGCGGCCGACCTTGCGGAGCTCGACCCCGAGGGCAAGGCCGACTTCACCGCTGCGGCCGACGAGATCGTCGCCGATCTGGAGGGGTTCGAGACCGACCTCGAGACGATCAAGACGGATGCCGCCGGCGCGAACGTCTTCATCACCGAGCCGCTTCCCGGCTACCTCGCGGCGGCCGCCGGCCTGACCGACGTCACGCCCGAAGGGTTCGCCGAGTCCGTCGAGGAGGGTACGGATGTCGCCCCGGCCGTCCTGCTCGATGCGCTGAACGTCATCGACAGCGGCGAGGTGACCGCGCTGCTCACCAACGCGCAGACCGGGGGCGCCGAGACGGATCGCGTGGAGACGGCCGCGAAGGATGCCGGCATCCCGGTTGTCGCCTTCACCGAGCTCCTGGAGGACGGATCGTCGTACTCTGAGTGGATGCGTGACGCGATCAAGAGCCTCGCCGCCGCCGTCCAGCCGTGACGGCGCCCCGTCGACAGGGAACCGACGCCTCGGGCGACCGCCCGGTGCTGGAGATCTCCGGCGCCGCCCTCCACCGCGGAGACCGTGAGCTGTGGTCCGGGCTCGACCTGACCGTGGAGCCCGGGGAGTTCATCGCCGTGCTCGGCCCCTCCGGTTCGGGCAAGACCACACTGCTGCGCAGCATCCTGGGTCTGCAGCCCCTGTCTTCGGGAACGATCGCCGTCGCGGGGGAGCCCGTGCACCGCGGCAACGCGCGCATCGGGTACATCCCGCAGCAGCGTTCCCTCGCGCCCGACACGAGCATGCGGGCGCGAGACCTGGTGGCACTCGGCGTGCAGGGGAGTCGCTTCGGATTCCCCGTCCCGCACCGCGGCGACCGCGCCAAAGTCGATCGCCTGCTCGAGGCCGTGGGCGCCGCGCACTTCGCCGACCGTCGCGTCGGTCTGCTCTCCGGCGGCGAGCAGCAGCGGCTGCGCGTCGGCCAGGCGCTCGCCGATGAGCCGTCGCTGCTCCTGTGCGACGAGCCGCTGTCGAACCTCGACCTCGCGAACCAGGTCGGCGTGACCGACATCATCGACCGGCAGCGGCGCGAGCGAAAAGCTGCGGTGCTGTTCGTCACGCACGACATCAACCCGATCCTCAACCGCGTCGACCGGATCCTGTACATCGCAGGAGGACGGTTCCTGCTCGGCACCCCGGAAGAGGTGCTGCAGACGCGCGTGCTCACCGACCTCTACGGCACCCCGGTGTTCGTCCTGCGCGCCGGCGACCGCCTGGTGGTCGTGGGCGTTCCGGATGCCGAGCCGCACCACGACCACGGCGACTACGAGCACGGAGGACACGCATGATCGCATCGGCGGGCCTCGTGCCGATGGTCGACTGGAGCGACGTCTTCTCCTTCCAGGACTACGGCGAGCTCGTGGCCCTGCTCGCGAACTCGATCATCGCCGGCGCCGTGCTCGGCATCGTCGGAGGGTTGATCGGCGTCTTCGTGATGCAGCGGGATCTCGCGTTCGCCGTGCACGGCGTGAGCGAACTGTCGTTCGCCGGAGCGGCCGCCGCCCTGCTCTTCGGCGGCAGCGTCGTCGCAGGGTCGCTCGGCGGGGCGCTCGTGGCGGCGATCCTCATCGGCGTCCTCGGCGCGAAGGCCAGGGACCGCAACTCGATCGTGGGCGTGCTCATGCCGTTCGGCCTCGGCCTCGGCATCCTGTTCCTCTCCCTGTACGACGGGCGGAGCGCCAACCGTTTCAGCCTGTTGACCGGGCAGATCGTGTCGGTCTCGAGCCCCGACCTCGGCTGGCTGATCGGCATCAGCATCGTCGTGCTGCTCGGGCTGCTCGTGATGTGGAACCCGCTGCGCTTCGACTCGCTCGACCCCGAGTCGGCCGCCGCGCGCGGAGTGCCCACCCGCGCCGTGAGCCTGATCTTCATGGTGCTGCTCGGACTCATCGTCGCGGTGAGCGTGCACATCATCGGTGCCCTGCTCGTCATGGCGCTGCTCGTGACGCCCGCCGCCGCGGCGATGCGGATCACCGCCGGGCCCGTGGCCGTTCCGCTCCTCGCCGCACTGTTCGGTTTCGTGTCGGCGGTCGGCGGCATCCTGCTCGCGCTCGCCGGCACCCTCCCGGTGAGCCCCTACATCACGACCCTGTCGTTCACGATCTACGTCGTGTGCTGGATCGTGCAGCGGGCGCGTGCCCGCGTGCGGCGCGTGGCCTGACCGACTCACACCCGCGCGAGCGCCTCGATGTCCTCGAGGAACTGGGCTGCCGTCTCCGCGGAGACGGTCGTGCGCGTGCCGGCGATGGCTTCGAGGTAGTCCTCGGTGCTCGGGCCGGCGGCATCCGCTGCTGTGCCCTCGGCCCCAGGCAGCCGTGAGCCGACGGCGGCTTCGAACGCACGCTGGGAGGCGCTGCGCGCCGCGAACTCGATGTCGGCCGGCGAGAATCCCTCGGTGCGCTGCACGAGAGCCTCGACATCGACGGCGTCCCGGGTGACGTCCGGGATGTAGCGCCGCCAGATCGAGGCGCGGGCAGCGCGGTCGGGCAGGCCGATCGGAATCACGTAGTCGAAGCGCCCGTGACGCAGGAAAGCACTGTCGAGGGCGCGGATGAAGTTCGTCGCGCACACGAGAAGGCGGCCGGGCTGCTCGCGGAACGCGGGGATGATCTTCAGCAGCTCGTTCGTCACGCCCTGCAGCGGGGAGGGCGGCTCGCCGGAGCGCTGCGCCGCGATCTCTTCCACCTCGTCGATGAAGACCACGGCGTGCTCGAGCTCGGAGATCTTGGTGAAGGTCTCGCGCAGCGCCCCGGCGAGGCCCTGCGGATCGGCGGCGAGGCGGGAGGGGAACACCTCGACGAACGACCACTCGAGCCGCGAGGCGATGGCCTTGGCGAACGTGGTCTTGCCGGTGCCGGGAGGGCCGAACAGCACCACCGCACGCGGGGGCACGACGCCGAAGCTCTCGGCGAGGTCCTGCTCGGCGAGCGGCAGCACCAGCCGCTGCTCGAGGATGTCCTTCTCGCGACGCATGCCCGACACGGATTCCCAGAGGTCGCGCGGCATCTGGCGGCCGCCCAGCTCGGCGAGCGACGTGAGCTCCTGCCGCTGCACGGGGATGCGCCGCTCGAAGTAGCGCAGGTGGTGCTTCTGCTCGAACCCACGGGCGTCGAAAGCGGCCAGACGCGTCTCGACCTCGGGCATCAGGGCCGACAGCTTGGTGAGGCCGTAGGGCGCCATGCTCTTCTCGAGGGCCGCGAGCAGGGCCGACCCGATGCCGCGATCGCGCCAGGCGTCGTCGATGGCGAAGAACACCACCCAGCCCTGATCGTGCGCTGCACGTCCCACCACGGCCGCGATCACCTCGTCGCCGTGCACGGCGACGATCGCGTGGTCCTTCTGGCACGACGCGACCACCTCGCTGAGGTCGTACACAGGCTCTGACCCCGAGCGCTTCAGCTCCTCCCACAGGTGGAGGATGCCGCCCAGATCGTCATTGTGGAACTCGCGCAGTCGCCAGCCGGTCATCGGGACTCCCTCGTCTCGGATGCCGCAACGATACCGGCGGCTCGGTCCAGCACCCAGACGGGGGCGTAATACGGCGGCTCGGGAGGGCATCCGGGACCGTTCACGCGCTCCCAGCCCTCGTCAACCCCCTCCGCCTAGACTTGTCGCATGGCTCAGCGGAACACCTGGCAGCGCGAACGCGTGCGCGAAGCACTCGCCGACGCGCGCGGTTTCGTGAGCGCGCAGAATCTGCACGCTTCGCTGCGCGAGGACAACACCGGGATCGGGCTCGCGACCGTGTATCGCGCACTCGCCGGGCTCGCTGCATCCGGAGACGCCGACTCGCTGCAGAGCCCCGAGGGGGAAGCGCTCTATCGCGCCTGCACCACCCAGGGTCACCACCACCATCTGATCTGCCGCTCCTGCGGGCTGACCGTCGAGATCGAGGCGAAGGACGTCGAGCAGTGGGCGCATCGCACCGCGGCGCTCCACGGGTTCACCGAAGCCGCGCACGTGGTCGACATCTTCGGGCTGTGCACCCCCTGCACGAACAAGCGCGACGCCGAACGGGCAGCGAACGCGTGAGCCCCTCGGCAGGAACGGCGACCCGCCCGGGGCACACCCACGCGCATCGCCCGACACGCTCTCCGCGCTCGGCCTGGGTCGGCGTCGGACTCGGGGTCGCGATCATCGCCGCGCTGTTCCTCGTGGATCGCTTCCTGCCTTCGCTGTTCCCCGCCTCGCTCCCGACCAGGGCGCAGGACGGACTCACGCTCGCGCTGAGCGTGCTCATCGAGGCGCTGCCGTTCGTGGTCCTCGGCGTGCTGCTGTCGATCGTGGTGCAGGTCTGGCTTCCGGCCGACGTCATCCACCGCTGGCTGCCGAAGCGCGCCTGGGCGCGACGGGCGGTGCTGTCGCTGCTCGGGATGCTGATCCCGGTGTGCGAGTGCGGCAACGTGCCGTTCGCGCGCGGCCTGATGATGCGCGGGCTCGCTCCGGCCGAGGCGCTGACCTTCCTGATCGCCGCGCCGATCGTGAATCCGATCGTGATCCTCACCACGCATGCGGCGTTCGGCTGGGACGGCGGCATCCTCGTCGCCCGCCTCGTCGGCGGCTACCTGATCGCGAACCTCATCGGCTGGATCTACAGCCGGCACCCGTCGCCGGACTCCCTGCTCACCCAGCGCTTCGTCGACACCTGCGACCGCGTCACCCACGAGCCGGGCACGCCCGTGCGACGCAGCCTCACGCAGTTCCTCGTCGAGCTGCGCGCGGTGATGCCCGCCCTCGTGATCGGATCCGCGCTCGCCGGAGCCGTGCAGGTACTGATCCCGCGCGACATGCTGCTCGCGATCGGATCGAATCCGGTGCTCTCGATCGTTGCGATGATGGTGCTCGCGATGACGGTCGCCATCTGCTCGAATGTGGATGCCTTCTTCGCCCTCTCGTTCGCGTCGACCTTCTCGTCCGGCGCGCTGGTCGCCTTCCTGCTGGTCGGCCCTCTCGTCGACATCAAGATGCTCGCGCTCATGCGCACGACCTTCACCGGGCGCACCCTGGCCGGGATCGTCGGCGTGGTGGTGGCCGCGGCCTTCGCGATCGGGATCGGGGTGAACGTCCTTGTCTGAGCACACCTCTTCGCGCGCCCGCGCGCTGGGCAGTCGCTGGCTCGGCGTCGGCCTCGCCGCGGTCATCGCCGTCGTCACGCTCGGCCTCGGTGTCACCGGGCGGCTGACGCTCTACATCAGCCCAGAGTCGGTGTGGTTCGCGTGTGCCGCGGCCGTCGTGACCCTGGCCGGAGCGATCTGGTCGTTCGCGCTTCCCCTCGGCGAGGAGGGTGATCACGGACACGACCACGGGCACGGAGCGGATGCCGCAGACGATGCGCCGGCATCGGCCGCTTCCCCCCGCAGAACCCTCGCCGCCGTCGGCGCCGTCACCGGAGGGTTGATCGCCACGGGCGTGGTCGCCGCCGCCCTCGTGCTGCCGCCGGCGTCGCTGTCGGTCGAGCTGGCGATGTCGCGCGCGGGGGAGCAGACCGCGCTTTTCGCCGGCGCCGACACCGTCGCTCTCGGCGTCGCGGACACCACGACTTTCGGCATCGGCGACTGGGCGAGCGTCTTCGCCACCGCGACCAACACGACCGCTTACGACGGGGCCGCGGTCACCCTCACCGGCTTCGTCACGCCCGGAGCTTCGGGTGACGACGGCGTGAACCTCACCCGGCTGATCATCACGCACTGCGTGATCGACGCGCAGACCGCGACCCTGCCGGTCTCGGTCGACCCGAGCGAGTACCCGACCGGACAGTGGGTCGAGATCACCGGAACCGTCAGAGCGGATGCCGACGGCGACCTCCACATCGAGCCGACCGACGTCGTCGCGATCGATGAGCCGGGGGATCCGTATGAGTACTGAGGACGAGCGGCCCGAGATCCCCGCCGTCCCGCGCACGCGTGCGGAGATGCGCGCCGCCCGTGAGGCGGCGGAGGCGGCGGAAGCTGAGCGGATCAGTCGCGCGGCCGCACCCACCACCGATCCGACCGCACAGCGCACTGACCAGCCGGATGCCGGCCCGGATGAGGCTGCTGTCCGGGACGCTGCTGCCCGCGATGCTTCGGCGCGCGAGGCGGCGGTCCGCGAGGCCGCGGTCCGCGAGGCTGCGGTCCGCCAGGCAGGCGACCGTGAGATCGCCGAGCAGGAAGCTGCCGCCCGGAAGATGGCGGCCTTCGAAGCCGCCGCTCGGGAAGATCTCGAGGCGACTGCTCGGGAAGATGTCGACGCGGATGCGGTTTCCGCGGTTCCCGTCGCCCCCGAGTCGGTGCTGGCCGGTCTGACGCCGGTCGCCCCGGACGCTGCCCCACGACCCGTTCTGGGGGCCGACACGCCAGATGTCGGACCGGATGCCACGGAACGTCCGACATCCGGCGTGTCGGCCGACACCGCAACGTCGTCCCCTCGGAAGCCCGCGGGGTCCCCTCGTCGCTTCCTCGTCGCACTCGGCGCCGTGCTCGGCGTCCTGGTGCTGGTCGGAACCGGCTTCGGCATCGTCAGCCTCCTGCAGGGACCGCGCATCTCCGAGGTGCAGGTCGATCCGGCGCAGGCGATCGAGGCCTCGGGCAGTCGGGTCATCCTCACGGCGAACCAGGCGCTCGCCGACATCGACCCCGAACAGGTCACGGTCGAGCCCGCAGTGCCTTTCACGGTCGACGCTTCGGGTCGAGGAGTCGGCATCCGCTTCACCGTGCCGCTCGACGAGTCGACGAAGTACACGGTGCGCGTCGCCGATGTCGTGGGCAGGGGCGGAGGGCCGTCGACCGACCTGAGCACGACGTTCTCCACTCCGGCCTCGAACATCTTCCTGCTCCGGCGCGACGTCTCCGGTGACGACACCATCTTCCGTACCGACCTCAGCGGCGAGAACGCGGTTCCGGTGTTCTCGCACGCCGAGATCAACGACTTCCGGGCGACGTCGACGAAGCTGGTCGTCTCCGTCGCCGAAGACGAGGGATCGCGGCTGCTGGTGATGGACCGCGATGGAAAGAACGAGCGCGAGCTGAAGCTCCCCGGCGTGGGGTACGTCGGGGCGATCCAGGTCTCCGAGCGGGGCGGGCTCGTCGGCTACAGCTACTCGGACCGCGAGCTCAGCGACACCGAGGGCCGCGCCAGCGTGCTCGTCACGCAGCCGCTGAGCGGCGACGAGGAGCCGCAGATCATCGAGGTCGGCGGCGAGGAGGCGAGCGTCTTCGTCTGGCAGTTCGTCCCCGACAGCTCCGCCGTCCTGTTCATCGACTTCGACGGAGCGCTCTCGCTCGTCGACCGCTCGACCGACGCGGGAGTGCAGTCGCTGGGACTGGCATCCACGATCCAGGGGATCTCCCGCGGAACGTACACCGCGATCGTGGAGCGCGTCGACGGATCCGTGGTGGAGATCAACCTCGCCGACGGGTCGGAGGCGCCGCTGGCGGCATCCGATCCCGACTACGGCACGGCGACCTCGATCACTCCTTTCCCCGGCGGTACTCTCCGTCACGTCGTTCAGCGTGACGCGAACGGGATCCCCGTGGGGCAGGCGGTCATCCGCGTGGACGAGGACGGAAAGGCGACGCCGCTGGTCGAGGTCGGCTCGTCCGACAGGATCCTCCAGGCCTGTGCGTCTCCGAGCGGTCAGTACGCCGCCGTGGCCCTCGCCTCCGACATGGCGAACAACCCCTACGACGGCATGCTGCTGCCGCTGCCGGAGAACGTCGAGACGCACCTGATAGACATGGAGTCGGGCAAGGAGCTCGTCGCCCTCACCGGCTTCGACGCGTCCTGGTGCCAGACGGCCCCTCGATTCTGAGATGGACTCTCGGTTCTGAGATGGCGGAACACGATGGGCGGCGTCGCGCCACGCGTGCGGAGCTGAGCGGCTCGGCGGTCGAGGTCGCACCCCGTCTTCTCGGTGCGGAGTTGCGCACGGTCGTCGCCCCGCAGGGTGTCTCGCCCGACGCCGCGCCCGTCGAGGTGCGCCTGCGGATCACCGAGGTCGAGGCGTACCACGGGCAGGGAACGGGGGCGCTGCCCGACCCCGGCTCGCACGCGCGCATGGGCCGCACGGCGCGGAACGCCACGATGTGGGGAGAGCCCGGACATCTGTACGTGTACCTGAGCCACGGCATCCACTCGTGCGTCAACGTCGTCTGCGGCCCCGAGGGTCAGGGAGACGGCGTGCTGCTCCGCGCGGGTGAGGTCGTCTTCGGAACGGATGCCGCGGCCCGGCGCCGTGGCGCGACACTGCCGCTCGGCCGCACGGCGCTGCGCGATCTCGCGCGCGGCCCTGGTCGACTCGGTCAGGCCGTGGGCCTTCGGCATCCGGTGCACGACGGGATCGATGCGATCACCGGCGAAGAGCTTCACGGCGCCAGGGCGGAGCTGTGGCTCGGAGAGCCTGTGGGCGGCTTCGCGCGCGGTCCCCGCGTCGGCGTCGCCGGCGTTGCCGGAACGGACGCCTTCCCCTGGCGTTTCTGGCTCGAGGGCGACCCGACCGTGTCGGCGTTCCGCTGGGGTCGCGGGGCGCAGGCGGCTGCTTCCGGCGTGCTAGACTGACTCTTTGTCTGCGCACACTCCTGTGCGCAGTTCGCGTGCCTGCTGGGTTTTCTCGGTTCCTGAGCTTGTCGAAGGAGTCGAAGGGCCCGAGGCGTGCAGACAAGGGATCTTGGGTGGGGCCGTCGGCCTCACGGTAGAGAAGGAGTCACCATCATGGCAGCAGTGTGCCAGGTGACCGGAGCTGTTCCCGGTTTCGGTCACAACGTCTCGCACTCGCACCGCCGGACGAAGCGCCGCTTCGACCCGAACGTGCAGAAGAAGACGTATTTCGTCCCCTCGCTCGGTCGTAAGATCACGCTCAACGTGTCCGCCAAGGGCATCAAGGTGATCGACGTCCGCGGCATCGAGAACGTCGTCAAGGACCTCCAGGCGAAGGGTGTGAAGCTCTAATGGCCAAGAAGGCTCAGGACGTCCGTCCGATCATCAAGCTGCGTTCGACGGCAGGTACGGGTTACACGTACGTGACGAAGAAGAACCGCCGCAACACCCCCGACCGCCTCGTGCTGAAGAAGTACGACCCGGTCGTCCGCAAGCACGTCGAATTCCGAGAGGAGCGTTGATCAATGGCTAAGAAGAGCAAGATCGCTCGCAACGAGCAGCGCAAGGTCATCGTGGAGCGCTACGCCGAGCGTCGCGCCGAGCTGAAGAAGACCCTGGTCGACCCGAACGCCACCGACGAGGCCCGCGAGGCCGCACGCGTCGGCCTGCAGAAGCTGCCGCGCAACGCGTCGCCGGCTCGCGTGCGTTCGCGCGACGTCATCGACGGCCGCCCCCGCGGTGTCCTCACGAAGTTCGGCATCTCGCGTGTCCGCTTCCGTGATATGGCACACCGTGGCGAGCTGCCCGGCGTGACCAAGTCCAGCTGGTAAGCACCAGTACTCGAAAGGGGCGAGGATCTTCGGATCCTCGCCCCTTTCTGTGCGTCCGGGCGGGGTTGCCCGCGCACTCTGAAGGAGATCTTCCGTTGTGAAGGTCGCAATCCGGTATCCGCTCCTTCGATTCATGAGATCTCCTGCATTGCGCGCGCGGCCGAATGGTCGGCGGTCAGATGATGGCGGTGAGCGGATGTTGCGCGTACCTTCTGCACCGATGCCGCTCCGCACGGCGATTGCACATTCCCCGGGGAGACGACACTGCTCATCATTCGGCGCGGGGCAGGATGTCCCGATGGATCCTGTCGAAGAGCTACGCGCTCGTGGAGGCGTCGGGCGGGTTCGCGACCTCCGAGCCGCGGGGGCGAGTCAGCATGCGCTGCGACGGTTGAAAGAGAGTGGAACCATCACGACCGTGCGTCAGGGATGGGTGGCGCTGCCCGATGCTGATCCGCAGCTGCGAGGAGCGGCGGCGCGAGGCGTGGTCTTGAGCTGTGTCACGGCAGCGAAGCGGCACGGGCTGTGGGTGCCGGAGAGATCTCCGCTGCACGTCGCCGCCCCTCCGCACGCGGCTCGCATCGAGGTTCCGGCGAAGGTCGTCGTGCACTGGGCCAAACCGATCGTGCCGCGCCCACCCGATGCGACGGTCGACGAGCTGGCGAACGCACTCGTGCTGGTCGCCCAGTGTCAGCCCTACGAGACGGCGCTGGTCATCTGGGAGTCGGCGATGAACAAGCGACTGGTGGACAGCGCGTATCTCCGCGCCTTCGAGCTGCCGCCTGCCGCCCGCGCGGTGCTGGAGCGAGCGCGTCCGTTCGCTGATTCCGGCCTGGAGACGATCTTCGTCTCCAGGCTGAGATGGATGAACGTGCGGCTTCTGCCGCAGGCCTGGGTCGTGGACCGGCAAGTCGATCTGCTCATCGGAGAGCGACTGGTCATCCAGATCGACGGGGCGACGCACACGGGTGCCCAGCGGACGAGCGACATCGCTCACGACGCACAGCTGGTCCTCCGCGGCTACCACCCGCTGCGCTTCAGCTACGAGCAGGTCATGGACCGGTGGCACGACGTGCAGGCGGTGATCATGGAGGCAGTTGCGCAGGGAAAGCACCTCGCGTGACGAGTCGTCGCGCACTATGAAGGAGATCTCACGTAGTGAAGGAGCGGATGCAGCATCCGCTCCTTCATCACGTGAGATCTCCTTCACGATGTGCGCCGACGCGCAGCGCCCCGGCATCAGGCGACGGATGCCGTCGGCTGGGCCGCGTGCGACACCGCCCAGGCGAGGGCCTCGTCGGCGATCTCTTCCCAGCCGTCCTGGCTGACCAGGCGGTGCGTCCGTCCGGCGTACTCCTTGCGCTCGACGATGGACGGGCTGCCGGTGGAGCGGTACTTCTTCTCGATCGCGCGGACGATGGCCGGCGGCACGACGTGGTCGATCTCGCCGGCGATCAGCAGCAGCGGTGCACGGTCGGTGCGGGCGTAGTCGACGTGGGTCACGCCGCCCTTCTCGTTCAGCACGGAGGTGACGCCCTCGAAGAAGACCCGGTTGTAGGAGTTCACCGCGTAGTCCTCCCAGAGCAGATCGGATGCTGCGCGGGGAAGGTCGTTGCCGAAGGTGAAGTGGAAGTGGCGCTTGGACAGCGGCTTGGCGCCGTTGCGGCCGAACGGGTTCGCGAGGATCGGCGTGCCGGTCCAGAGGGTGGAGAGGGGGAGTGCCGTGACGCCGGCGGTCTGTCCCGGCGCGACGCCCACGTAGGCGACACCGAGTCCGCGATCGGCGAGCATCTGGGTGATCACACCGCCGAACGAGTGGCCCATGATGATCGGCTTGACCGGGAGGGCGCGGATGATGCGCTCGTAGTGGTCGGCGATCTGCTTCAGGCCGATGCCCTTGAGGGCCTCCGGGTTCCGGCGGATGTCCTCGACCGTGCGGTCGTCGATGCCGGGCCACCCGGGAACGATGACCTCGTGCCCCTTCGCCCGGAAGCGCTCGGCCCAGGTGTCCCAGCTCTTCGGCGTCATCCACAGTCCGTGGATCAGGACGATCGGTGCCTTGCCGGTGCTGGTGATGTCGGTGCTGTTCATGATGTCTTCTCCTTGTCGGGCCCCGCCCTGTGCGGCTGCCGTATAGTGATAGTAGACCGAACGTTCTATCTACCGCAACCCCTTTTCCGAAATTCTTCTCGAGGACCGGATACGAGCACCGGATGCGGGGATCGGATGCGACGATGAGAGGAGAGAGATCATGACCACCACCACGAAGCGCCCCAGTCCCGCCCGCGCACGATTGATCGACGCCGCCACCCGGCTCTTCTACGAGGAGGGCATCCACGCGGTGGGCGTCGATCGCGTGATCGAGGAGGCCGCGGTGACGCGCGCCACCCTCTACAAGCAGTTCGGCGGCAAGGAGAACCTCGTGCTCGCGTACCTCGCGAACGAGGACACGATGCTCCGAGAGCTGTTCGCTGCCGCCGGCTCAACCGGCGCTGCCCCCGACGACCTGCTGACCGCGGTGATCGACGGCATCGCCGCCGACATCCGCCACCGCCACACGCGCGGCTGCCCGTTCATCAATGCGGCCGCCGAGTATCCGGATGCCGCCGGCGCCGTGCGGCAGCTCATCGGCGAGCACCGCGAGTGGTTCCGTGCGACCCTGCAGGCCGTCGCCGAAGCGGCTGGTCTCGACCGACCGGCCGACGTCGCGGCATCCCTCGTCCTGCTGCGGGACGCGGCCCTCGTGGGCGGATACCTCGACGGCGACGACCGCGTGACGCCGGCTTTCGAGCGCACCGCGCGTTCCGTGATCGACGCCCACCGGTCGTGAAACGGCCTGAAACCTGTGACTGGAGTGACCAAAGTGGTGCGACACGCCCAGTAATTGCCCAAAACCCGCGAAATGACGCGGAAATGCGGGCGGTCGTTGATACATTCGAGGCGGTCGCAAGACCAGGAGCATCCGCTCCGAACCCACAACGATGCGACGGGATCTCGTCGCTGGAGGAGTGACATGGCTGACAAGTCCATCACCAAGACCGAGCTCGTCGCGAGCATCGCAAGCGCCACGGGCCAGAGCCAGGCCACCGTCTCCGGTGTCCTCGACTCGCTGTTCGCCACGGTCTCCGACGCCGTTGCCAAGGGCAGCAAGGTCTCGATCCCGGGCTGGATCTCGTTCGAGCAGGTCGACACGGCTGCCCGCACGGGCCGCAACCCGCAGACCGGCGCCGAGATCAAGATCCCGGCCGGCAAGCGCGTCAAGGTGACCGCTGGCTCCAAGCTCAAGGCTGCCGTCAAGTAATTCGACGCACCTTCACGAAGGCCGCCGTCCCTCGCGGGATGGCGGCCTTCGGCGTTCCCGGACGGTCAGCCGGCACGGATGCCGCGGCTTAGGCTGGTGGGGTGACTTCCCGCGCCGAGACGACCACCCGGTCCTCGGCGTATCGACTCGCCGGGATCGCGATCCTCCTCGTCGCGGCGGTCGTCGCGACCGTGATCGCGCTCGCCCTCGGAGGAGGCGCCAAGCCTCCGCTCCTGCAGGACCCTGGACCCTTCGTGCTGTGGGGCACTCCGATCGCGAGGCTGGTCATGAACATCGCCGGCGCCGCGATGCTCGGCTCCCTCGTGCTCGCCCTGTTCGCGCTGCGCGCCGGCGAGAAGGCTTTCGACGCGGCGCTGAACATCGCATCGGTCGGGGCCGCGATCTTCACGGTCGCGTCCGGGCTCGCCGGTTTCCTCGCGTTCATGGCGGCGTTCAACCCGAAGCTCAGCATCGAGCGCGAGTTCGGCACGCAGCTCGGCCGGTTCCTGCTCGACCTGCCCCTCGGCCAGTCCTGGCTCATCACCACGATCTTCGGCGCCGTCATCACGGTCCTCGCGTTCGCCTGGCGCACGTGGACACCCACGCTCATCACGGCGCTCCTCGCCGCGGCATCCTTCCTCCCGCTCGCGACGCAGGGGCACGCGGGAGATCTCGCCGGCCACAACATCGCGGTGAACTCGATTCTGCTGCACATGATCGCCGCGGCCGTCTGGCTCGGTGGACTGCTGCTGCTCGTGCTCCTGCGCGGACGCACCGACGTCGACACCCCGCGACTGGTGGCGCGATACTCGTCGCTCGCGATCGCGGCCTTCGCGGTCGTCGCGGTGTCGGGCGTCACCCGGTCGATCGTCGCGGTCGGCAGCTGGGACGCGCTCTGGGCCACCCCGTACGGCGCGATCGTCCTCGCGAAGGTCGCCCTGCTCGTCGGCATGGGCCTGCTCGGTGCCTGGTACCGCACCCGGCTCATCCCGAAGCTCTCCGGGGAACGCGCCACCCGCTGGTTCTGGATGCTGGTGCTCGGCGAGGTCGCCCTGATGGGGCTCGCCTCCGGTGCCGCTGCAGCGCTCGCTCGCACGCCCCCACCGACCGGCGAGACCGCCGCGTTCGCCCAGACGCCCGCCGAGATCCTGACCGGCGCGACGCTCCCGCCGGAGCTCACCCTCGAGCGCTGGTTCACGGCATGGAACATCGACGTGCTCTGGCTCGTCGCCGCCGGGTTCGGACTCTTCCTCTACCTCGCCGGCGTGATCCGCCTGCACCGTCGCGGCGATCGTTGGCCGATCTACCGCACCGTGTTCTGGATCCTCGGGATGCTGCTGCTCGTCTGGGTGACCGGCGGGCCGATCAACGCGTACCAGGAGTACCTGTTCAGCGTGCACATGCTCGGGCACATGATGCTGTCGATGGCGATCCCGCTGCTGCTCGTGACCGGGGCCCCGATCACCCTCGCGCTGCGCGCCGTCCACAAGCGCGACGACGGCACCCGCGGCGGCCGCGAGTGGATCATGTGGGCCGTGCATTCGCCCGTCGCCCGCGTTCTCACGCATCCGTTCGTCGCGGCGGCCATCTTCATCCTGTCGCTGTGGGCGTTCTACTTCACCGATCTCGTGCGCTGGTCGATGTACGAGCATCTCGGTCACGAGTGGATGGTCATCCACTTCCTGATGTCGGGCTACCTGTTCGTGATGAGCCTGATCGGCGCCGACCCCGTGCCGTACCGCCTGCCGTACCCCGGACGCCTCATCACCCTCATCGCCATCATGGCCATGCACGCGTTCTTCGGCATCGCGATCATGATGCAGGAGGGTCTCATGGTCGCCGACTGGTTCGGGTCGATGGGCCGCGCCTGGGGTGCAGACCCGATGGCGGACCAGTACGTCGGCGGTGGCATCGCCTGGTCGATCGGCGAGATCCCGACCCTGATCCTGGCGATCACGGTCGCGATCCAGTGGAGCCGCAACGACACGAAGCTGCAGCGTCGGACCGACCGGAACGCGGATCGCACGGGCGACGCCGAGCTCGCGGAGTACAACGCCAAGCTCGCGGCGCTCGCCGAGCGGGACCGGCGCGCCGCGGAGCACGAGCGCCGCTAGAAGGACGGATCAGTCGGAGACGGTGTCGTCGGGGGATCCGACCCGGATCGACGCGGTGCCGTCCGGCAGGATGGTGATCGTGCCGTTGACCTGGAACGGCACGTCTTCGGACACCGGCTCGACGGAGCCGTCGAACAGGGACTGGATCTCGACCTCGACGTGGGCGACGGCATCCGTCGTGGGGATCTGCCAGTTGCCGCCGTCGGGTGCGACAGTGACCTGTGGCTGGGTGCTGATCGACCACTTCGGCGGGGAGGCGATGCGGTTCCTGACCTCGAGGCCGAACGGGCACGCGGCCGGCATCAGCACTTCCTGAGTCGTGCACTCGGTGAGGAACTCCTCGACGCGCTGCTGCACGACGCCGATGAACTCCTCGGTCGGCGTCGTCTGCACCTCGAGCGGCGTGATGGCCAGGGGAGTGTCGGCGAGGACCCCGGTGCCCGACGCCTGCGCGATGGGGGTGTCGACCGTGACGGAGTACAGGCCGGGCGTGAACACGAGCAGCGGCAGCGGATCGGCCGCGGCAGCCTCCGCCCCGGCGGCTGACACCTGGCGGCGATCGACCTCGAAGCCGTTCACGGCGAAACGGTCGGCCCCGAGCACCGTGAGGTCGACGACCGCCAGCGGGCTGGTGGTGAAGCGCCAGTCGGGGGTGACTCCGGCCCAGCCGTCCTGTTCGACGAGGAACGTGGTGGTTCCGGCGTGGCCGCCGGCCTTGTAGCTGACGGTCACGGCCGTCTTGCCGTCGGCGGGCTCCTCCGACTCGATCTCGACGTCGGTCAGCGGGGCGAGCGCGGCGTGACGGAGCATGGCCTCGGATGCCGCGGCGTCGATGCCTGCCGCGTCCAGCGTCTCGCGGTCGACGGCCACGCCGGGGATCCGCAGGGCGTCTGCGGCACGGCCGGCGGCGAGGAGGTCGAGATAGCGGGTCACGAACGCCGACGGTCCGTAGAACTGCTGGTAGAGCGTGGCGCCGCCGGCGCCGATCGCGGCGAGGAGCAGGACGCCCACGAGCGCGAGCATCGCCAGGTCGGCACCGAGACGGGCGCGCCGGGCCCCCGTGGTCGCGACCTGCTGCATGGCGTCAGTCTAGGAGGGCGTCCTGGGACGACGCCGAGCGTCGGCGACTCCGGGCGGATGCCGGGACGTAGCATGGGTGGGCGCCCCGTGTCCGTCTGCTGCCCCTGTGAGAACCGTGTCCCTTCCCGCCCTGTCCGAGGAGCAGCAAGAGCTGTTCCGGCTCATCGAGGACACCGGCGAGCACGTCTTCATCACCGGGCGCGCCGGCACCGGCAAGTCGACGCTCCTGCAGCACTTCGCCTGGAACACGAAGAAGCAGATCGCGATCTGCGCTCCGACCGGGGTCGCGGCGCTGAATGTGGAGGGGCAGACCATCCACTCCCTCTTCCGCCTGCCGATCGGGCTCATCGGCGACGCCGACATCGACCAGAACGACGCGACCCGTCGCATCCTCAATGCGATCGAGACCCTGGTGATCGACGAGATCTCCATGGTCAACGCCGATCTGATGGATGCCATCGACCGCTCGCTGCGGCAGGCGCGCGGTCGGCGCGGCGAGCCCTTCGGCGGAGTGCAGGTGGTGATGTTCGGCGATCCGTACCAGCTGGCTCCGGTGCCGCCGCGCGGCGACGAGGCCCGCTACGTGCAGGATCACTACCGGTCGTTCTGGTTCTTCGATGCGAAGGTGTGGGCGGGGCCCTGGACCGGTTCCGGCACGCGGGCCGAGTCGCACGGCTACGGCTCCTCCGACCAGGACGGCCTCTTCGCCGTCGACACGCGGGCCGAGCTGCACGTGCGCGAGCTGGTGAACATCCACCGGCAGTCCGACGACGGATTCAAGGCGATGCTGAACGCGGTGCGGTACGGGCGGGTGACGGCCGAGATCGCCGGGGTGCTCAACGCCCAGGGAGCCCGCACGCCACCGGACCCCGAGCCCGGCGAGGTGCCGATGATCACGCTCGCGACCCGCAACGACATCGTGAACAAGATCAACAGCCAGCACCTGAACGCCCTGCCCGGCAAGGAGCAGACGGCGCGGGCCGAGGTCAGCGGCGACTTCGGGCGGGGCGAGGCGTCGCTGCCGGCGGAGTCGGAGCTGAAGCTCAAGGTCGGCGCGCAGGTCATGTTCCTGCGCAACGACACCGCGATGTCGGGCGAGCCGCCCCGCTGGGTGAACGGCACGATCGGCACCGTGATCCGCATCCTCGGGAGCGCGGTGCGCGTCGACATCGACGGCGAGGAGGTCGACGTCGAGCCGGCGGTCTGGGAACGCTTCCGCTACGCCTACGACCAGAGCACCAAGAAGCTCTCCCGCGACGTGGTGGCCGAGTTCACGCAGTTCCCGCTGCGCCTGGCCTGGGCCGTGACGATCCACAAGTCGCAGGGGAAGACGTACGAGCGCGCGATCATCGACCTGGGCTCCGGGGCGTTCGCCCCCGGCCAGACGTATGTCGCCCTCAGCCGGCTGACGTCACTGGAGGGTCTGTACCTGTCGCGTGCGCTGCGCCCCACCGACATCCGCGTCGACGAGGACGTGCGGCGGTTCATGCGCGAGGCGTGGCTCGCGAAGTCGACGCCGGAGCTGCCGAAGGGGTGACGCGGCGTTTCGGCCCTTCGACAAGCTCAGGGACCCAGCCTCCTGGGTCGCTGAGCTTGTCGAAGCGTCCGAGCGGTCGCGAATCGTCAGGCCGCGACGCGGGCGCGGTCGAGGTCTTCGAAGAGCTCGGTGTTGAAGCGGTAGGCGAGGAGGACCTCGTCGATCACGCGCTCACGCTCCGCCTGGTCCCACGGGGCGGCGTCGAGCTGCTCGCGGTAGACGTCCTTGAAGGCGGACGGGTCGGCGATGTCGTCGAACAGGTAGAAGCCGATGCCGTTGGTCTCGAACCCGAAGCGCCGCGCCATCACACGGCCGATGAAGATGCCGCCGGACAGATCGCCGAGGTACCGCGTGTAGTGGTGGGCGACGAAGCCGCCGGCCCAGGTCGCGCCGACCTGACGGATGCGCTCGACGTAGCGCTGGGTGGTCGGCAGCGGCGTGATGCGCTCGAGCCAGTCGGCCCCGAGCAGGAAGGCGAGGTCGGCCTCGAGAGCGGGAAGGCGGGTCAGCTTGTCGCTGAGGAAGACGGATGCCACGGGGTCCTGGCGCATCCGCTCGCCGGCTGCCTCGAGCGCCTCGTAGATGAAGTAGTGCTGCGAGACCAGCGAGATGTAGTCCTCGCGCGAGCCCTCGCCCTTCAGCAGGTCGGACATGAAGCCGGCGCCCTCGCTGCGGGAATGCGACCCGGAGGAGCGTTCGCGCAGGGCGGCGGAGAAGGAGAGGATCTCGGGCATGCGACCAGTGTAAGGCTTACCTAACCTGATGCGGAAGTGCGAGATGCGGCTCAGGCGTGCGGGCGCGGCTCGACTCCGAGACGTGCGCAGGCGGCGTCGTAGAGCGCGACGACCTCGCGGCGGACGGCCGGCCGGTCGTCGATCGGGCCGCCCGGCCACGGCACGCGGAGCTCGGAGACCGTGGCGTTCCGCGTGATCTCCCACACTCCGCCGTCGCCGTCGAAGCCGACCATCACGGCATCCGTGATCGGGGCATCGGCCGGTGCGGCGAAGGCGCGCGCGATGAGGAGATTGTCATCGGTGTGGTCGCCGTTCATGTGGCGGAGGACGGCGGAGATCACATCGGCATCGAAGGCGTGGGGCACATTCACACCTTAGAGGCGCTCGGCGCAGCGGGTGCCGGTGCAGAATTTCAGCATCCGCGTTCTAGACTCGGGAGACACGTCTTCGGGGGTACTTTCCATGCAGCATCTCTCGTCGCGCCGGTGGCGCGCCGTCGCGGCCACTGCGGCCGTGATCGGTCTGGTCCTCACCGGCTGTTCCTCCGGTGAGACTTTCACGTACACGCCACCCGCTCAGGTCGACGGCGCACTGCCGGACGACACGGTCGCCGCCATGCAGGAAGCGGTCGACAGTGCGGTCGCGGCGTCCGGTGCCTCCGGGGCCATCGTCGGGGTGTGGGTCCCCTGGAGCGGCACCTGGGTCACGGCGACCGGCACGCAGGATCGCGACGGAGCGACGCCCGTCGACACCGACATGTCCTTCCGCATCGCCGACGTGACGCGTCTGATGACCTGCGATGTGCTCTACGCCCTCGTCGACGAGGGGACCGTCGAGCTCGACGCCAAGGTCCCGAAGTACGTGTCGGGCGTCGCCGACATGCAGGACATCACTCTCCTCGACCTCTGCAACGGCACCAGCGGCGCCGGGTCGTCCGAGACGGTCGCGAAGAACGCCTGGCTGAACACCCCCGAGCGCGTGTGGGCGCCTCTGGAGCTCGCGGGCTACGGCCTGGGCATCACCCGCGTCGCCGCGCACACGACCTACCGCGATTCGGACTCGGGATATCTGCTGCTCGGCATGGCGCTCGAGCGCGCCTCCGGGATGACCGCCTCCGAGCTGATCGCGGAGTACGTCACCGAGCCCCTCGGCCTTCCTGACACGTCGCTGCCGGGCGTCAAGGCCGACCCGCCGTCGATGAACGGGCACTTCATCAACGGCGTCACGGGTGGATACACCTGCGCGGCACCGGTCGACATCACCGCGCTCTCGTCCAGCGCCGGTTTCACGGACTCCGGCGTCGTCTCGACGATCACCGACCTCGGCCGCTACGCGCAGGCCGAGGCGGCGCAGGTGCTCCGCAAGGACAAGGACAAGCCGAACCGCTTCGGTGCTCCGCTCCCGGTCGCTGCCGACGCCGCGTCCTGGTACCAGGCCACGGGCGGCGCCTACCTCGTCGGCTCGATGGTCGGCCAGCACGGCTGGACCCCCGGGTACGCGACGGCCGCCTACTCGGACCCGACGACCGGCTTCACGGTGGCGGTCGTGCTGAACGACTCCACGGCGGGCGCGACGTTCGCGCAGTACCTCTCGTGGGAGCTCGCAGCGATCGCCTCCAAGGCGCCGGCGGCCTCCGGCGAGACCGCACCGGAGTTCGGACTGCCGTTCACGGCCGGGCAGTACCACCAGGCCATCCTCGACGCCGCGCTCGTCTGCGTCGAACCGCCCGTGGAGTGATCCGGGGCTGATCCGGCAGAGCGAGGACGGCGACGATGGCGATCATCGACAACGCGATCTACGTGAACGGCGTCCGCACCGAGAATCCGCAGACTCTCAGCGAGACGTTCGAGCGCATGCGCGAGCGCGGCGGGATGAGCTGGATCGGGCTGTACCGCCCCAGTGAGGCGGAGCTCCGCGCGGTCGCCGATGAGTTCGGCATCCATGCGCTCGTCGTCGAGGACGCGCTCGCCGGACACCAGCGGTCGAAGCTGGAGCGCTATGGCGACGTGCTGTTCATGGTCCTGCGACCGGCGCGCTACCTCGATGCGTCGGAGGAGGTCGAGTTCGGCGAGGTGCACGTCCTCGTCGGCCCGGACTTCGTGGTGACCATCCGGCACGCCGAGTCGCCCGATCTCGGGCGGGTCCGCCGGCGATTGGAAGACGATCCGACGCTGCTCGGCCACGGGCCGGAGGCGGTGCTCTACGCCATCCTCGACGAGGTGGTCGACGAGTACGCGCCGGTGCTGGCCGGGCTCGAGAACGACATCGACGAGATCGAGAGCCAGCTGTTCGAGGAGGATGTGGACGCCACGCAGCGCATCTACGACCTCGGCCGCGAGGTCATCGACTTCCAGCGCGCGACGCAGCCGCTCTCGGGGATGCTGGAGGCCCTGCTGCGCGGGTCGGACAAGTACCGGGTGAGCGAAGAGCTGCAGAAGTATCTGCGCGACGTCCTCGACCACACGCTGCGCGTCACCGATCGCGCGACCACGTTCCGCACGGTGCTGGACAACGCCCTCACGGTCGAGTCGACCATCGTGGCGCGCCGGCAGAACGAGGAGATGCGGCGGATGACCGAGCTCAGCATCCGCCAGAACGATGAGGTCAAGAAGATCTCCGGATGGGCCGCGATCCTGTTCGCCCCGACGCTGGTCGGCACCATCTACGGGATGAACTTCGACCACATGCCCGAGCTGCACTGGGTGCTCGGCTATCCGATGGCGATCGGTCTGATGCTCGCCATGGGCGTCGGGCTGTACGCGGCCTTCAAGCGCAAGGGCTGGCTCTAGGGCTGACTCTCGCCGCGCAGGAGCGCCCTGGTCCGGGTCAGCACGCCGTCGAGTGCGCGTGCCGCGGCCTCGGCATCGGCGGGGGCGATGCTCGCCCAGATGGGCTCGGTCAGGGCTCCGATCTCGCGGCTGATCTCGGCGACCAGGTCCGCTCCCGCCGCGCTGAGCGCATCGTCCATGACCAGGCCGCGCGCCTCGAGGCCGGACAGGAGGTCGGCGGCGTCGGTGAACTGCGCGCTGTCCCTGATGGTCTCGACGAGAGTGCCGGGGCCGTCGAACTGCGAGGTGAGACGCAGCGCGACCCACTCGCGCTCGGAGAGCTGTCGGTCGACCAGCACCGTGCGCAGGAGCGCATTCAAGGCCTTCTCCGTCTGTCCGATGAGCTGTGTGCTGAAAGCGAGCATGGTCTTCTCCTTTTAGTTGGCCCAGCCAACGATATCAGATCGTGGGTAAGGCCAACGAGTAGAGTGGGGACATGGAACGTCTCGACGGTCGGGCGACGTGGCAGGTCAGCCGCGCGCACCTCCGTGCCCACTCGCTTCTGCAGGAGCTGTTCGCCGACGCCGGAGCGCGGGCGTATCACTACCGCCTACTCGCGGCGCTCGACGAAGCAGGCGCCGTGAGTCAAGCCGAGCTCGGGCGCGTGACGGGTCTCGACCGCAGCGATGTCTCGGTCGCGCTGAGCGCTCTGGAGAAGGACGCGCTCATCATGCGCGCTGCGCACCCGACCGACCGGCGGCAGAATCTCGTCTCCCTCACCGCACGAGGGCGCGACGAGCTCCTGCGCCTCGACGCCGTCGTCGAGCAGGCGCAGACCGACTTCCTGGCGCCGCTGACCGCGGACGAGCGCGGGGTCTTCCTCGACATGATCACCCGCCTCGGGCGCGAGCCGGCCGGGTCGTGAGCGGGGAGTGGCGGGATCCCTCCCGTCGCTGACCGTTCCGCGCCTTGTGGGGTCGCAGACGGCGGACCCAAGCTGAACGGATGACCGCATCCTCCGACACTGCCCTCCTCGTGATCGACGCGCAGGAGTCCTTCCGCCAGCGTCCCGACGACTGGGCGGCCACCGCGAATCCCGCGGTACTCGACAACATCGCGCTTCTCGTCGATCACGCCAGGACGGTCGGCGACCCGGTCGTGTGGATCACCCACTCCGAGCCCGGGACCGGGGGAGTGTTCGACCCCGCGCTCGGGTTCGTGCGCGTGATCGGTGAGCTCGGCCCCCGAGACGACGAAGCGGCCGTCACGAAGACCACGATCAACGCCTTCACATCGACCGATCTTCAGGAGCGGCTGCAGGGCGTCGGCATCCGCCGGGTCGTGATCTGCGGCATCCGCACCGAGCAGTGCTGCGAGACGACGGCGCGCGTCGCCGCCGACCTCGGCTTCGAGGTCGAGTTCGTCACGGATGCCACGACGACCTCCGCCATCCCGTCCCACGGCGCGCTCGCCGCGGTGTCGGGTGACGACATCATGCGCCGCACCGAGAGCATCCTCTCGGCGCGCGGTTTCGCCACGATCACCGACACGAAGACGCGGATCGGGGGCGACCCGCGCAGCTGAGTCGTGGCAACTTCGCACATTCCGACTCCGTCACTGTGGACGTTCATTCCATAGTCGAGACTTCATCGCCGCCCGCACACTGACAGCAGCGAGCCGGTGGCATGCACCGGACGCCGCGAGAGAAGCGGAGCAGCCATGGAGTCCTTCGAGGTGGCCGTCGTCGGAATGGGGGCGATCGGAAGCGCGACCGCGTACCACTTGGCTCGCCGCGGGGCGAAGGTGGTGGCGTTCGAGCAGTACGAGCTCGGCCATGTGCGCGGCGCCTCGCACGACACCTCACGGATCGTCCGTACCTCGTACGGATCGACCGCCTACGTCCGCCTCGCTCAGTCGGCGTACCGCGACTGGGCCGACCTCGAGCGGGAATCGGGCGAGCGGCTGCTCACCATCACGGGCGGCGTGATCCTCATCCCGATCGACGGCCCCTACTCGGCGACCGACTTCACTGTCGCCCTGAACGAGTGCGGCGTCGAGCATGAGTTGCTCTCGCCCGCCGAGGTGCAGGCGCGCTGGCCGCAGTTCCGCGTGCCGGAGAACGTCGAGACCGTGTACACGGCCGACACCGGCATCGCCCATGCGTCGCGCACCGTCGCGACCCTGCAGATGCGGGCCCGGATGCACGGCGCCGAGATCCGCGATCGCACGGCGGTGCTGTCGCTCACCCCGGATGCCGAGGGCGTCGTCGTGCACACAGCGAACGGCGACATCCGCGCAGGCAAGGTGGTCGTCGCGGCCGATGCCTGGACCAACATGCTGCTCGAGCCGCTCGATGCGGCGATCCCGCTCGACATCATGCAGGAGCAGGTCACGTACTTCCACCCCGCTGAGCCCGACCAGTACGACCGGGCGCGCTTCCCGGTGTGGATCTGGGAGGACGACGAGTGCTACTACGGCTTCCCCACGTTCGGGGAGCCGAGCATCAAGGCGGCTCGCGACGTGTCGGAGAACCGGATGAACCCAGAGCAGCGGTCGTTCGTCCCGTCGCCTGAGCTCACGGCCCAGCTGTCCGAGTTCATGGACGGTCTCATCCCAGGCAAGGGGCCGGAGCTGCGCACCGTGACCTGCCAGTATGCGCTCACCAAGGACCGCCGATTCGTGCTCAGCGCGCTGCCGCAGCATCCCGACATCATCGTCGGTCTCGCCGCAGGGCACGGCTTCAAGTTCACGCCGACACTGGGGCGGGTGCTGGCCGAGCTGGCCCTGGACGGCGAATCGACCGACGACCTCAGCGAGTTCGATGCGGCCGATTCGATGGTCCGTGAGCTCGCGGGCGGCGCCGCCAGCCCGTTCCACACCGAGGGGTGACCCGCGGATGACCCGATACATCATCTCCCGCGTCTTCTCCTCGCTCTTCGTCCTGCTCGTCCTGTCGGTCCTGGTCTTCTCGATGGTCCGGATCATCCCGGGCGATCCGCTGGCCGCCTTCGCGGACCCGGCGAACCCCGATCCCGCGAAGCTCGACGCGCTGCGGACGCAGCTCGGGCTGGACCAGCCGTGGATCACGCAGTACTTCGTCTGGCTGCTCGGCGTCGTCCAGGGCGACTTCGGCCGCGCGATCACGATCCCCGGCGAGGTGTCCGGCCTGATCGCCACCAGGCTTCCGCTGAGCCTCACGCTCGCGGTGATGGCGACGGTGATCGGCACTGCGCTCGGCATTCCCGCCGGAGTCCTCGCCGCGACGCGGTGGCGCCGACTGCCCGACACGGTCGTGCGAGGACTCTCGTTCGTGCTCCTCGCCACACCGCCGTTCGTGCTCGGAACCGTGCTGATCCTCGTCAACTCGCTCACCCTGCGACTCCCGCTCGTCGGCTACGCCGGTGCCGCGAACGATCCGCTCCGGGCCTTCGGGGTGCTGCTGCTGCCCGCGCTCCTGATCGGCATCGTGCTGGCGGCGATCATCGCCCGGTACACCCGCGGCACGCTGCTCGACACGCTCGGACAGGACTTCGTGCGCACGGCCAGGGCCAAGGGCGCCTCACCCGGCCGCCTCGTCACCCGGCACGCGCTGCGCAACGCCCTCATCCCGGTCACCACGGTCATCGGCATCGAGCTCGCCGCGCTCGTCGGCGGCACCGTGGTAATCGAGGCCGTGTTCTCGCTGCCCGGCATGGGATCGCTGCTGCTGACCGGCATCCGCTCGTCCGACTACCCGATCATCCAGGCGACGGTCCTTCTCATCGGCGTCGTCTACGTCGTGATCAATTTCGCCGTCGATCTGCTTTACCCGCTGATCGACCCCAGAGTGAGGGTGCACGCGCGATGACCGTCACACGAGAGCTCGCCCTCGCGAAGGTCGCGGGCAAGCGTCCGGCTCGCCGCCGCTTCGGCCCCGCTTTCTGGGGCGGCGCCGGCATCCTCGGCGTCATCCTGATCCTCGCCGGCTGGATGAGCTTCTGGCCGATGCATGATCCGTTCGCCGCCTCCGGCACGCCTCTCGGCGGGCCGTCGGCCGAGCACTTCCTCGGCACCGACAACCTCGGTCGGGACACCTTCACCCGCCTCGCGCTCGCCGCACGGACCAGCCTCGTCATCTCGGGCGCTGCGGCTCTGCTCGGCGCCGTGATCGGCACGTTCTTCGGCTTGATCGCCGGCTACGTCGGCGGGTGGGTCGACGCGGTCATCATGCGCGTGGTCGACGCCATCCTCGCCCTCCCCGCCATCCTCGTCGCGCTCGTCGTCGGCGTCGTGATCGGCAACGGCCCCTGGCCGCTGATCCTCGCGCTCGGACTCGTCTTCGCGCCCGGCTTCGCCCGGGTCATGCGGGCCCCGGTCATCGCTCTGCGGGAGCGGGACTTCGTGCTGGCGGCCACGCTCAGCGGCGTACGTCCCCACCGGGTGATCGCCGAGCACCTGCTGCCCAATGTGCTCACCCCGCTGTTCGTGCAGTTCGCCTCCGTCGCCTCGCAGGTCGTCCTGATCGAGGCCGCCCTCAGCTACCTGGGTCAGGGCGTGCAGGCGCCGGAGCCGTCGGCCGGCCGCATGATCAGCGAGTTCACTCGCTTCATGCAGCTACAGCCGCTGCTCATCATCCTCCCGTCGCTGGTGATCCTCCTGCTCTCGGCCGGCTGGAACCTCCTCGCCGACGGCATGCAGGACTACCTCGCGCCCCGTCGCGAACCGGCCTTCTCGCTCGGTGGACGCTCGAAGCGACGCTTGCCGCGGCGTGCGAAGACCGCCGCATCCGACAGCTCCACCGCATCCGCGCACGACACCCGAACCGAGCAGTCCCGAACACAGCAGTCCCGAACCGAGAAGAGGCCCTCATGAACAGACGATCCTGGGCAGGGACGGCGGCAGCACTCGCCGTCGTCACCCTGACGATCTCCGGATGCTCCGCCGGTGGCGGTGGCGGTGGCGGCGGCGCCGAAGAGCCCGCGGGCGACCCGGTCGCCGGTGGCACCCTCACCTGGGGTGTCCCCGCAGAGCCCTCTGCCGGTGGCATCGACCCGATGGTCGCCTCGGCCATCGCCGCCGAGGTCATCTACTCGATGGCCTACGACACGCTCCTCACCCGCGACGACGACAACAAGATCGAGCCCGCCCTCGCCACCGAGTACGAGCAGGTCGACGAGCTCACCTGGGTGTTCCAGCTGCGCGACGACGTGACCTTCTCGGACGGCACGCCGTTCGACGCCGGAGACGTGGTCTACTCCTTCGAGACGCGCAAGGACGGCGGCACGAACGCCACCTACCTCAGCCTCATGGAAAGCGTGGAGGCCACCGGCGACCACGAGGTAACGTTCCACTTCAGCGAGCCCGACGGCACATTCCTCGACGCGGTCTCCGCCCGCCAGACGTTCCTCATCGTGAGCGAAGAGGGCTACGGCAACGCGACCGAGGAGGAGCGCCAGACCACCAGCTTCGGCACCGGCGCCTTCCAGGTGACCGAGTGGAACCAGGGCGTTTCCGTCACCATGGAGAAGAACGAGGACTACTGGGGCGAGGAACCCTACCTCGACGAGATCGTCTTCGAACTCTACCCCGACGAGAACACGCTCCTCGCCGCCGTGCAGCAGGGGAGCGTGCAGGCCGCATCGTTCATCGACGGCAGCCTCGCCCAGCAGGCCGAGCAGTCGGGCTTCACCCTCGGCGATGCCGCGTTCCGCCAGAACCTCGCCATCTACGTGAACCCCGAGGCAGGACCGCTGTCCGACGTGAACGTGCGCCGCGCCTTCTCGCTCGCGCTGGACCGCCAGGCTCTCGTCGACACGGCGATGCTGGGCAACGCGGGTGTCTCGTTCGTGCCCCCGGCCGGCGACCCCGGCGCTACCGACGCGACGAAGCTGCCTTACCACCAGCGCGATGTGGATGAGGCGAAGCGCCTGCTCGAGGAAGCCGGCCAGCCGAACCCCGAGATCACGCTGAGCTACATGGGCGACGTCGCCCAGGCCCACCACCCGGTCTACGAGATGATGCAGCAGCAGCTGGCCGAGGCGGGGATCACGCTGAACCTGAAGTCGACGCCGCTCGCCGAGATCGCGCCGATCTTCACCACGGGCGAGTCCTGGACCGACCTGGTCGCCATCCCCGGCAGTCCGCGCGCCTCGGCCGCGTTCTACCTGGAGCCGGTCCTGCTCGAGGGCGGCGTGTACAACCACTGGGACGGAAACCCCGACGCCGACAAGGCGCGCGAACTGTTGAAGGCCGCGAAGTCCGCCGCATCCCCCGAGGAGTACACCGACCTCGTGGCGCAGCTGGCGAACGAAGCCGCCGAGCAGGCGCTCGAGTTCGTGCCGGCGGCAGTGCCGGTGTACTTCGAGGTCTGGGACGGTAGCAAGCTGCACGATTACGAGAACGACGCGTTCTACTCGCGCTCGGCTCTCGATCGGGCCTGGCTGTCGCAGTGACACCCCGCCCGGGCGTCGGCGTGAACATGAGCGCCGACGCCCGGGCATCCACCTGTTCCTCCGCACCAGAGAGAAAGCCGGGCCGCGCATGACCGACGACGTCGACGCCCTCCGCGTCGAAGACCTCAGCATCTCCTACGGCACCGCCCCGCCGTCGGTCTCCGGCGTCTCGCTGCGCGTGCGCAAGGGCGAGATCGTCGGAGTGATCGGCGAGTCCGGCAGCGGGAAGTCCAGCATCGCGCTGGCGATGATGGGGCTGCTGCCCGACTCGGCTCGCGTGACGGCCGGCCGCATGACGGTCGCCGGTGCGGAGATGCAGGACGCGACGGAGCGCGACTGGGAACAGGTGCGCGGCGTGAAGGCGTCGATGGTCTTCCAGGAGCCGATGGCTGCCCTCAACCCGTGCATGCGCATCGGCGCCCAGATCGCCGAGGTACTGCAGATCCACGGCAAGACCGACAAGAGGCGGGCGCGGGCGCGCGCTCTCGAGATCCTGCAGCTGGTGCAGATGCCGGATGCCGAGAAGCGGCTCAGCTACTATCCGCACCAGCTCTCCGGCGGTCAGCGTCAGCGCGTCGTCATCGCGATCGCCGTGGCCGCTGGCCCCGACCTGCTCGTGGCGGATGAACCGACCACCGCGCTCGACGTCACGGTGCAGGCGCAGATCCTCGAACTGATCAAGAGCCTCCGCGACGAGACCGGGATGGGCGTGCTGTTCATCAGCCACGACCTCGGAGTGATCGGTCAACTCTGCGAACGGGTCGCGGTGATGTACCGCGGCCGGGTCGTCGAATCGGGCTCGGCGCGACGCGTGCTCGAGGATCCTCGGCATCCGTACACGCGCGCGCTGCTGGAGAGTATCCCGCGGCCGTCGGTGCCGGTGCGCTCGCCGCTCGCGGTGATCCCGGCGCTCAACGACTTCACCGAGGCGCCCGCCGAACTGGAGGAGGCCTCATGAGTGACGACGTGCTCCGGGTGAAGAACATCACCCAGCGCTTCGGACACGGCGACAACGCCATGGTGGCGCTCGACGACGTGAGCCTGGCCGTTCCTCGCGGCGAGACGCTGGGCCTGGTCGGCGAGTCCGGGTCGGGCAAGAGCACCCTCGCCCGCGCGATCCTGCTGATGCGCAAGCCGACCGCCGGGACCATCGAGTTCGACGGCGAGGACGTCACCGGACTGCGCGGCCGCGCCCTGCGTACTCATCGCCGCCGCATCCAGATGGTGTTCCAGGACCCGAACGACTCGCTCGATCCGCGCTTCACGGTCGCCCGATCGATCTCCGAGCCGCTCGTGGCCGCCGGCATCGGGTCGAAGGAGCGCCGCCGCCGCCTGGCTGATGCGCTCGATCGCGTCGGACTGCCGATGGACTCGGCCGAGCGCTACCCGCACGAGTTCTCCGGAGGACAGCGTCAGCGCATCGCGATCGCTCGGGCCATGGCCGCGGAGCCCGAGTTCGTCGTGCTCGACGAGCCGACGTCGGCGCTCGACGTCTCGGTGCAGGCGCAGGTGCTGAACCTACTCGTGCAGCTGCAGAAGGACACCGGTGTCACGTACCTCTTCATCACGCACAACCTCGCCGTCGTGCACCACCTCGCGCACCGGGTCGCGGTCATGCACCAGGGCAAGGTCGTCGAGGAAGGCACCGGCGAGCAGGTCATGAACGCGCCCGAGCATCCGTACACCCAGCGTCTGCTGGAATCGATGCCGGTGCTGTACCGCACCTGACCATGAGGATTCAGCGGGCGGGCGACAACGCCCACGACTGGGAGCTGTACGACGGCGCGGGCCGCATCGGCATCGAGTGGTACTTCAAGGAGACTTCCGCGCTGCCGATCTCGGTGATGCGGTATCACTTGGAGCCCGGCGCGGAGGAAGGGCAGCACCACCACCTGGCAGGCGACCAGGACAGCTGCTCCACGAACAGCTCCGATGAGATGTACATCGTCACGCAGGGCGAGGTCGTGATCACCGCGGGCGAGGATCGACAGGTGCTGCGCGCAGGCGATGCGTTCTACGCCCCGGAGGGTATGCAGCATGGCGTGCGGAACGAGTCGGATGCCGCAGCCGAGCTCATGCTCGTGTTCGGCCCGCGCGGGCAGCATCCGTTCCCCCAGACCGGGGTGGAGGCGTTCGACGCGGAGGCGGACCGGTAGGTCGCCGGGTGTTTCGGTGCCACGGCCGCGCGCTGCGCAGGAGATCTCACGCAATGCAGGAGCGGATGCCGCTGGGCTCCTGCATTCGCGCCGTTCTCCTTCATTGCGCGTGCGGGCGCGCGTGCGGCGGACACGGATGCTGCGCCAGACGCACCCTCCGACGCAGAACCCGCCCTCAGCCCTTCCCGCCCTGCAGCCTCTCGCGCAGTTCGTCGAGGCGCACGGCGATGCCGAGCCGGAACATCCGCTCGTCGTCGCGCCAGTCCGCGCCGAGCACGTGGTCGAGGCGGTCGAGCCGCTGCAGGATCGTGTTGGTGTGGAAGTTGAGGGCCCTGGCGGTGCGGGTGGGGCTCGCGTTGTTGCGCACGAAGGCGCGGAGGGTGCCGATCAGGTCGGCGTTGCGCTCCGCGTCGTACTGCCGCACGGCGCCGATCGTGTCGCGCAGGAACGACGACAGGCCGTGGGCGTCGGTGTCGAGCACGGCCGAGTAGGGGAGGAAGTCCTCGACGTGCGCGGTGAGGTCGATGAGCTCGAGCGCGGCGAGCAGACGAGCCGTGCGCCGGGCGGCGAGGAACGCCGCGGGCAGGGGGCCTTTCGCCGGCGGGGGCACGACGACCGCGACGGATCCCTGGATGGCGGATGCGACCTGCGTGCGCAGCCGATCGGGCTGGACCTCACCGCGTCCCCCCGAATAGGCGGCGACGACGAAGCCGCGGTACTCGCCGACTAGGACGCGGTCGTCGAGCTGTCGCATGACCGCGCGGGCCGCCGGCGTCTGCTGATCGCCCGCGACGGCCAGTACCAGGAGCGAGTCGAGCGCGGCGAGGTCGACGCCGAGCCGGCGGGCGCGCCGTTCCACGTCGGCCCGCCGCTCCGGCACGTCGTCGAGGATGTCGGCGATCAGCTCGCTGCGCACGCGGTGGTCGGCACCGGATGCCGCTTCCTGCTGCAGTTCGAGCAAGGCGCCGACCTGGGCCGCCCGCTCGATCGTGCGGAGGTCGACCGCGCCGAGCTCGAAGTCGCCGTCGCCGAGCAGCAGCGCACCGAAGTGGCGGCTGCCCGCGGTGAGGGCCGATACTGCCCGGACCCCGCTCCCGGCGACCGGTACGCAGTGACCGTGACGGCGGCTTTCGGCGAGGGCGTCGCGCACCGGTTCGTCGAGTGACAGCATCCCGGGGGAGAGCGGCAGTCCTGCTGCGGCGATCACGTTCTCCTGTGCGTCGATGATCGCGACCGCGCGGCCGAGGGCCGAAGCGAGCGTCTCGGCGACGGGACCGAAACCGCCGCCGGCGAGCACGGCCTGTACGAGCTCCTGATGCACGGTGTTCGCCCGATCGCGCTCGACCAGGTGCGCGGTCAGGCTCTCGAGGGTGCGACGGCTGGCGTCTTCGGAGAGCTGCAGATCCCGCAGGGTCTGCGTCGTCTGCAGGATGACGGAGGCATGGTCGGCGACAGCCGACAGCAGCGCGACCTCGTCGGGAGAGAAGCTCTTCTTTTCGCGGTTCGCCACGAAGAGCACGCCGAGCACGTCGTCGCTGGTCAGCATCGGCACGCCCAGCAGCGAGACCAGGCCCTCCGCCGAGACGGCGTCGTCGATACCGGCGTCGTGCCGGTCGGCGGCGTAGGCGGTGTAGTCGGCGACCCAGTGCGCGGTGCGCGACTCGACGACGACGCTCGCGAGACCGCGACCCGGCGGCACGCGAAGCGTCTGGAACGACGCGCTCACCGAACCGCTCGTCTCGCGCACCCGCAGCTCACGGCTGTCGGTGTCGAACTCGGAGAGGTAGGCCAGGTCGACGCCCATCATCTCCCTGGCGCGCTGCACCAGACGCGCGAGCACGGCGTCGCTGTCGCGCAGCTCGGCCAGCTCCCTGGCGCTGGAGAACAGCGCCGTCAGCTCGTGCTCGCGGCGTCGCAGGCGGGACAGCTCGCGCTGCGCGCGGCCGACCCGCTCCGCCAACGCGGTGGCGGCATCGTCGGTCGCGCCCAGACGCTGAAGCGCGTCGCTGACCGCGGTTGGTCCGACCAGCTCGGGGTCGTACGCCGCGTCGAGCAGCGCGGCGATCGCTTCGGTGTCCTCGGGCATCACTTCACTGTACGGCGCGATGTGTGCGGCCCGCGTCAGCGGGCGGCGACGGCATCCGCTCTGGCGATCGTGCGCAGCAACGCGGCCACGAGGTCGGGCCACAGCTCGTGCGGGATGAGGTGCCCCATTTCGGCGTGCACCTGCAGCTCGGCCCCGGGGATCGCCTCGGCGATGTCGACAGCGGATGCCCAGTGCAGCACGTCATCCTCCCGGCCGTGGAAGACGAGGGTCGGCACGGTCACGGCCTTCAGCGAGTCCAGCCGTTCCGGCGCCCGGAGGAGCGCCGCCCACTGCCGCGAGAAGCCCTCGGGGAAGTACCCGCGGTCGTACGCCTCGCCGGCGGCGGCCCGGTGCCACTCGACCTGCGGATCGAAGGAGCCGAGCCGCGTCGACTCGGCGTAGAGCCCGGCGAACTCCACCGCCTGCTCCCGGGTGACCCGCACCGGCGGCGCGCTCACGTCGGGGCGTTCGTGCAGCACGTACCGCGGCGACTGCCCGGGGATGGTCGAGAGCAGTCCGAGGCTCAATACCCGATCCGGATGCTCGATCGCGAGCATCTGCGCCATCATGCCGCCCATCGAATGCCCGGCGACATGGGCCGCGGCGACGCCGAGATCGTCGAGCACGCGCAGCACGTCCTCCGCCAGGTCGGAGAGGTCGTACCCGCCGTCGAGGTCGTCCTCGCCGCCGAGGCGCGCGGACAGCCCGGTGTCGCGGTTGTCGAAGCGCACCACGCGCAGGCCCCCCGCGGTCAGCATCCCGATGAAGTGCTCGTCCCAGGAGAGCAGCTGGGCGCCGCCGCCGGAGACGAGCACCAGCACGGGGGCATCGTCGTCACCGAACACCTCGTAATAGAGGCGCAGGTCGGCGGATTCGGTGTAGGGCATCGGATCTCCTCACGCGCAGCGGACGCGAGCGACCGCGGTCCGGGATGTGGTGCGAGTCTAGGTCGGCGACCGGCGCAGGCGGATGTGTCATCCGCATACAGCGAGACGCATGCGGTGAGCTTTCCACCCATCGTCGCTCGCCTGTCGCCGCTCCTAGTGTCGAGGTGACCACAGCGCCGACGATCCGGACGCTGTCACGAAAGAAGGTGGCGATGTCGACCAACAGCCGAATCTCCGGTCTGCGCGACCACACGCCCGACGAGCGTCTCGCTCTCGTCGCGCGGAGTGCGGAGTTGGAGCCCACCGTGCTCGACGCGCTCCGGCCCGACCGCGGGCTCGGCCTCGCGCAGGCCGATCACATGATCGAGAACGTCGTCGGGATGATCGGCATCCCCGTCGGCGTCGCCACGAACTTCACGATCGACGGCCAGGATCGCCTGATCCCGATGGCCACCGAGGAGCCCAGCGTCGTCGCGGCCGCCTCGAACGCGGCGCGCATGGCGCGGGCGCACGGCGGCTTCACCACCTCCTACACCGGAGATGTGATGATCGCGCAGATCCAAGTGCTCGACGCGGTCGACCCGCACGGCACGCGGTTCGCGCTGCTCGAGGCGAAGGACGAGCTGCTCGCTCTCGCGAACGAGCAGGACCCGGTGCTCGTGTCCTTCGGCGGCGGCGCCTTCGACATCTCGGTCCGCGTGCTCCCCACCCGCGCCGGGGTGCAGGTCATCCTGCACCTGCACGTCGACGTGAAGGACGCGATGGGCGCGAATGCGGTGAACACGATGGCCGAGGCGATCGCCCCCCGCATCGCCGAGGTCGCCGGCACCCGCACGCTGCTGCGCATCCTCACCAACAAGGCCGAGCTACGCGTCACCCGGGCCCGCGCCGTGTTCGACGCCGAACTGCTCGGTGGGCCGCAGGTCGTCGACGACATCGTCGCCGCGAGCGCGTTCGCCGAGGCCGACCCGTACCGCGCGGCCACCCACAACAAGGGCATCATGAACGGCATCACCGCGGTGGTGCTCGCGACCGGCAACGACACCCGCGCCGTCGAGTCGGGCTGCCACTCGCACGCCGCCCGCAGCGGGCAGTACGCGGCGCTGTCGCAGTTCGAGAAGGATGCCGACGGCAACCTCGTCGGCACTCTCGAGGTTCCGCTCGCGGTCGGTCTCGTCGGCGGCGCGACCCGCGCCCACCCCACGGCCCAGGCTTCCGTCAAGCTCCTCGGCGTGCAGACGGCGCGCGAGCTCGCTGCCGTGATCGCCGCGGTCGGACTCGCGCAGAACCTCGCCGCGTGCCGTGCGCTCGCCGCCGAAGGCATCCAGCGCGGCCACATGACCCTGCACGCCCGCACGATCGCCGCGAGTGCCGGCGCCGAGGTCGACGAGATCGGCGCGGTCGCCGCGCGCATCGTCGCCGACCGCCGCATCCGCGTCGAATACGCGAAGGAAGTGCTCGCCGAGCTGCGCGGCGGCGGAGCGGGCGCATGACCGTTCCCGCCCCGACCGTGATCCGCCAGGACGGCCTCCCGGCCAGAGTGACCGTGTTCGAGGTGGGGCCGCGTGACGGCCTGCAGGCAGAGACCGACATCATCCCCGCCGACATCAAGACGCAGCTGTGCCGCCGGCTCTACGCCGCGGGCAGCCGCGACCTCGAGGTCACCAGCTTCGTGCCGCCGACCTGGATCCCCCAGCTCGCCGACGCCGAGGAGGTGGTCGCCGGTCTCGAGGTGCCGGAGGGCGCCCGCGCCGTGGGCCTCGTCCCGAACCTCCGCGGCCTGCAGCGCGCGATCGATGCCGGCATCCGCGAGGTGTCGGTCGTCGTCAGCGCCACCGAGTCGTTCGCGCAGGCGAACCTCAACACCACGCGGGCGGGCGCGATCGACCGGGCCGTCGAGGTCATCGCCGCCGCCACCGCGCAGGGCATCCCGGTGCGCGGCTACGTGTCGATGGTGTTCGGCGACCCGTGGGAGGGATCGGTCTCTCCGGATGCCGTCGTCGAGGCGGTCGCGGCCCTGCACCAGGCGGGCGCCCGCACGATCGCGCTCAGCGATACGATCGGCGTCGCGACCCCCGGGCACACGGTCGGGATGATCGAGGAGGCCCTGGCTGCAGGCATCCCCGTCTCGGCCATCGCCCTGCACCTGCACGACACGTACGGGCAGTCGCTCGCCAACGTGCACGCCGCGCTGCAGTACGGCGTCGCCGAGTTCGACGCCTCGATCGGCGGCCTCGGCCGATGCCCGTATGCGAAGGGCGCGACCGGTAACCTCGCCACGGAGGACCTCGTGTGGATGCTGCATGGGCTCGGCATCGAGACCGGACTCGATCTCGGCGCCCTGGCCGCGACCACGCTCTGGCTCTCGCGCATCCGCAACGTGCGCCCGGAGTCGAACGTCGCCCGGGCGTTCGCGGCCGCCGGAATCGATGCTCCCGAATCTCTCCAGGAGGTCACGCCCGCATGATCGACACCACGCTCCCCGCTCCCGGCGCGCTCGCCGGGGTCACCGTGATCGACCTGTCGCGCGTGCTCGCCGGTCCGTACGCCGCGCAGATGCTCGCCGACCTCGGGGCGACCGTGATCAAGGTCGAGAACCCTCGCGACCCCGACGTGTCGCGCGGCTTCCCGCCGTATCTCACCGACGGCGAGGAGGAATTCAGTGCCTACTACGCCCAGTACAACCGCGGGAAGCTCGGCATGGGCCTCGACCTTGCCACGCCCGAGGGCAAGGAGGTGCTGAAGGACCTGGTCCGGAACGCCGACGTGCTGGTCGAGAACTTCCGCCCCGGCACGATGGAGAAGCTCGGCGTCGGCTACGAGGTGCTGCGCGAGGTCAACCCTCGGCTCGTGTACACCGCCATCTCCGGCTACGGCCGCACCGGCTCGCGCAGCAAGCGCCCCGCTTTCGACAACACAGCGCAGGCGGCCGGCGGCATCTGGTCGATGAACGGCTACGCCGAGCATCCGCCGGTGCGCGTGGGCGTCACGATCGGCGACCTCTCCGCCACCCTGTTCGCGGTCGTCGGCACGTTGGCCGCGCTCCGTCACGCGGAGGCGACCGGCGAGGGGCAGGTGGTCGACGTCGCGCAGGTCGACAGCATCGTCGCG
The DNA here is from genome assembly GCF_040267695.1 of Microbacterium sp. A8/3-1. Classification (NCBI taxonomy): domain Bacteria; kingdom Bacillati; phylum Actinomycetota; class Actinomycetes; order Micrococcales; family Microbacteriaceae; genus Microbacterium; species Microbacterium sp. A8/3-1. The sequence goes on from NZ_CP158357.1 coordinate 3,212,322, forward strand.
CTCACCGAGACCGCCGTCGTCGACTACACCGTCAACGGCACGGTGGCCTCGCCGCAGGGCAACGCGCACGCGTGGGTGCGGCCCTACGAGCTGTTCGACTGCGCCGACGGGCAGGTCTTCTTCGGCGCGTATACCGACAAGCTCTGGAACGCGAGCTGCGACCTGTTCGGCACGCCCGAGCACAAGGGCGACCCAGAGATCGACACGATGCGCAAGCGGTTCGCGGCCGACGTGTACGAGCGCCGGGTCAAGCCGATCGTCGCCGGCTGGCTCGCCTCGCGCACCAAGAAGGAGCTCGAAGAGCTCGCCGGCGATGTCGTGCCGCTCACCGCGGTGAAGACGATCGGCGAGGTCGTCGAGGATCCGGGCACAGCCGAGCGCGACATGATCGTCGAGGCCGACTACGGCGACCTGGGCGTGCTGCGCATGTTCGGCCAGCCCATCAAGCTCTCGGCGACGCCCGCGACCCCGGCGCGCACGGCCAACCGCTTCGCGGAGCACGCGGACCAGGTGCTCGCCGAGTTCGCGGGCTACGACGCCGCGCGCATCGCCGAGCTGCGTGCCGCGGGGGCACTGCCGTGAGCGCTTCCGACCGCGCCTCCACGAGCGAGGTGCGCACCGAGCGGATCACAGCGACCACCGTCGAGGCGTATCGTGGCACATTCGCGGCGGCCGATGCCGCGCTCGCCGACGTCGATGTGCTGCCGGCCGCCTGGGAGGGCGTGTTCTTCCCGTTCGATGCCGCGCTCGCCGACCTGCGCCCTGACGGCACGCCCGCCCGTGACGGCATCATCCCCGAGATCGATCTGCCGCGGCGGATGTATGCCGGCGAGACGACCGAGTTCCTGCGCCCGATCCGCGTGGGCGACGACGTCACCCGTAGGGCGTCGCTCGGCAGCGTCGTGGCGAAGAACGGCTCGCGCGGACGCCTGGTGTTCGTCGATGTCGAGCGCGAGTACGCCGTCGACGGCGAGACGGCCGTGCGGACCGTCTGGCACGATGTGTTCCTCGATGCGGCGGATCCGGATGCTCCGGCGCGGGCGCCCCGCCCCGACCCGGCCGTCGTGGCCGAAGCCGACTGGCAGGAGGAGCTGACCCTCGACGCGCGGCAGCTGTTCCGGTTCTCGGCGCTCACTTTCAACACGCACCTCATCCACTACGACCGCGCCTGGGCCCGCGATGTCGAAGGGCTGCCCGACCTGCTCGTGCACGGCCCGCTCACCCGCATCCTGCTGATGGATGTCGCGCGGCGGAACACCCCGGGCCGCGTGCCCGTCCGCCTCGACGTGCGCGCGACCGCGCCGGTGCTCGTCGATCGTCTCTTGCGCATCGTCGGTCGCACGGCCGGCGACACGACCCGGGTGACCGCTGTCGACCCGGACGACGTGGTGCTGGCGACCGCTGACATCGACTGGGAGCCGCGCGCATGAGACACACCCCCGATTACGTGCTCGACGATGTCGAGGTGATCCGCGCGCTCGTGCGCGACAACCCGTGGGCGACGATCGTGACGCACGTGCCCGGTGAGGGTCTGGTCGCCTCGCACTACCCGATGCTGCTCGAGGAGGATGCCGACGGCATCGTGCTCGTGAGCCATGTCGGTCGCCCCGACGAGCGCTTGCACCGCCTCGGCGAGCACGAGGTCATGGTCATCATCTACGGGCCGCATGGCTATGTCTCGCCCGGCTGGTACGACGTGTCGCCGGCCGTGCCCACCTGGGACTTCGCGGTCGCGCATCTGCACGGCACGCCGGAGATCCTCTCCGACGAGGAGAACCTGCGGGTGCTGGACCGGCTGGTCGCGTGGTTCGAGAGCCCGTTGCCGGAGCCGTTCCTGATGTATCGCACGCTGGAGAACACCGCGTACGCGGAGCGGATCGTGCACGGCACGGTCGGGTTCCGCCTGCGCGTGGACCGGTTCGAGGCGAAGGACAAGATGAGCCAGGACAAGCCGGCCGACGTGATCGCGAAGATCGTCGCGGCACTCCGGCGACCCGGCCCCTACGAGAACCCGAAGCTCGCCGATCGCATCGCGAGCACCAATGGACAGGAGGTGACGGCGTGACCGCATTCGTGGGAGTGGCCGACATGGTGGAGTGGATCTCGCGCCGCGGCGCGGAGACGATCATGACCGAGATGGCAGACACGATCGAGGAGGACTTCCGTCGCTGGGAGTCGTTCGACAAGAGCGAGCGCGTCGCGAATCACACGCCCTTCGGCGTGATCGAGCTGATGCCGATCAGCGACCCCGACATCTACGCGTTCAAGTACGTCAACGGTCACCCGTTCAACCCCGGTCGCGGCTACCAGACCGTGACCGCGTTCGGCGTGCTCGCCGACGTGCACAACGGCTACCCGGTGTTCCTCGCCGAGATGACGCTGCTCACGGCGTTGCGCACCGCGGCGACGTCGGCCATGGTCGCGCGCCGGCTCGCGCGCCCGGACTCGAGCACGATGGCGATGATCGGCGCCGGCAGCCAGGCCGAGTTCCAGGCGCTGGCCTTCCGCGGCGTGCTCGGCATCTCGCGGCTGCGCATCTACGACGTCGACTCCGCGGCATCGGAGAAGTTCGTCCGCAACCTCGGTGCGCGCGGCTTCGACATCACGGTCTGCGGCTCTGCTTCGGAGGCGGCATCCGGTGCCGACATCGTCACGACCTGCACGGCGGACAAGGCGGTGGCTCAGGTGCTGACGGATGCCGACGTCGCGCCCGGCGTGCACATCAACACGATCGGCGGTGACTGCCCCGGCAAGACCGAGCTCGACCCGCGGATCCTCGATCGCGGGCCGGTGTTCGTCGAGTACACACCGCAGACCCGCGTCGAGGGCGAGATCCAGAACGTCGCGGCTGACTTCCCGGTGACGGAGTTCTGGCAGGTGCTCGCCGGCCTCGCGCCGGGACGCACCTCGGCCGAGCAGGTGACGATCTTCGACTCGGTCGGTTTCGCCATCGAGGACTTCTCAGCGCTGCGGCATCTGCGGGCAGACCTCGCGGGAAGCGGACTCGACACGGAGATCGACCTCGTCGCGGCGCCCGAGGACCCGAAGGACCTGTTCGGCTTCGCGCACTCGCCCGTTCCCGCACTCTGACGCGCCTTTCAGATCGGAGCATCATGACCGAGTCCGTGACCCTGACCGGAGTGCGGCCGTTCGACGGCGGCGAGCCCGTCGACCTCGTGCTGCGCGACGGGATCATCGCGTCGATCGCCCCGGCCGGCTCGGCTGCGCCGGAGGGTGAGGCCGTGGCCACCGACGGACGCTGGGTCGGCCCGGGGTTCTGGGATGCGCATGTGCACTTCACCCAGCATGTGATCCGTCGTCGCCGGCTCGACCTGACCGAGACGCGGAGCGCCGACGACGTGCTCGACGTCGTGCGCCGCGCACGGGCGGCGAGCGCGCCGCTCAGCGACGGGATGCTGATGGGCTACGGGTTCCGCGACGGACTCTGGCCGGTACCGGCCACGCTCGCCGCGCTCGACGCCGTCGTGTCCGATGTGCCGGTCGTGCTCGTGAGCGGCGACCTGCACTGCGGCTGGATGAACCGGGCCGCCGCATCCCGGTTCGGTCTCTCCCTCGATGAAACCGGCTTGCTGCGCGAAGGCCCGTGGATCCAGCTGCTGCACTCGTTCGACGAGGCATCCGCACTCCCGGCCGACGCCTTCCGTGAGGCGGCCGATGCGGCGGCGGCGCGAGGCGTGGTCGGCATCGTCGAATACGAGAACACCGACAACGTGACGGAGTGGGCGGAGCGGACAGCCGGAGGCTTGACGAGTCTGCGCGCCGACATCGCGGTGTGGCCGGATCGGCTGGAGTCTGTCATCGCCGCCGGCCGTCGCACCGGCGACGTCGTCGACGAGCACGGGCTCATCACCTTCGGGCGTCTCAAGGTCGTGGTCGACGGCTCGCTGAACACGCGCACGGCGTGGTGCTGGGATCCCTATCCGGGGATAGACCCGGGGCACCCGCACGCGTGCGGCATGGAGAGTGTGCCGATCCCGGAGCTGCGACGACTGCTGGAACGCGCGCGCGGCGCCGGGATCGAGGCCGCGGTCCATGCGATCGGCGACCGTGCCAACACCGAGGTGCTCGACACCTTCGAGGCGCTCGGCATGAAGGGCGTGATCGAGCACGCCCAGCTCGTGCGCGACGACGACTTCGCCCGCTTCGCCGCTCTGGGGTTGATCGCCAGCGTGCAGCCTGAGCACGCCATGGACGACCGCGACGTGGCCGACCGGCACTGGTCCGGCCGCACCGGGCGTGCCTTCGCGTTCGGGTCGCTGCATCGCTCCGGCGCGGCGCTGCGCCTCGGCTCGGATGCCCCCGTGGCTCCGCTGGATCCGTGGATCTCGCTGAGCGCCGCGACCGCACGCAGCCGCGGAGCGCGCGAGGCGTGGCATCCGGAGCAGCGTCTGCCGCTGGACGTCGCGCTCGCGGCATCCGCTCGCACGACGGTGGAGATCGGCCAGCCGGCCGATCTCGTGCTCACCGAACGCGACCCCTACTCGAGCGATCGCGACGAACTGCGCGCGATGCCGGTCGCCGCGACCCTTCTGGGCGGCCGATTCACCTGGCGAACGATCTGAGGACGACATGACCACGACAACCTTCACCAACGGCCGGGTGTTCACCGGCGAGTCCGAGACCGCGTTCGCCTCGGCGTTCCGTGTCACCGACGGGCTCGTCGAGTGGGTCGGCGACGCGGCCGACGTGTCGGATGCGGATGCCGTCGACCTCGGCGGCCGCACCGTGCTGCCCGGCCTCCTTGACAGCCACACGCATCCGGCGCTCCTCGCGGGCACCGCGCTCGCCGCCGAGTGCTTCCCGCCGGCCGTGCTCTCGCCCGACGACCTCGTGGCCGTGCTGCAGCGGCATGCGGCCGGAATCGCCGTGGACGCCTGGGTGCTCGGCCGCGGGTTCGACGATACGAAGTTCCCCGAGGGACGGATGCCGACCGCCGCCGACCTCGATCGGGTGAGCACCGACCGGCCGGTGCTGGTGTGGCGCTGTGATGCCCACTCCGCGGTCTGCAACACCAAGGCCCTCGAGATCGCCGGCATCACCGCCGACACCCCTGACCCTGACGGCGCCCGCTTCGGACGCGACGCCGACGGGAAGCCGAACGGGGTGCTGACCGAGCTCGCCGCCGTCGACGCGGTGGTCTCGTTCGTCGCCGCTCCCACCCGCGAGGAGCAGCTCGCGGCGATCGTGTCGATCGGCGAAGAGCTCGCCACCCGCGGTATCGTCGCGGTCTGCGACCTGTTCTCCACGCGGATCGATCAGCCGCTCGCGACGTTCCGCGCCGCGGTGGAGCGGGGGCTCCGCACGCAGGTGGCCCTGTATCCGGCATGGGACCCCGCCGCGCCGCTTGCCGACCTCGACGCCGGCGACCGCGAGGGCCAGATCCGGGTCGCGGGAGTCAAGGTCGTGCTCGACGGCGCCTACTCCAACCGCACGGCGTGGGTGCATCAGGCGTACCCGGACTCGTGCGACCACGGTCTGCGCCTGGTCGACGACGCCGATGTGCTCGCCGCGGGCGACTGGGCGCGGCGCAACGGGGTGCAGCTCGCCGTGCACGCGATGGGCGACCGCGCTCTCGACCGCGTCGTCGAGCTCTTCGAAGACGCGGAGCCCTGGCTCGACGGCATCCCCTCGGTGCGCATCGAGCACGCCACGATCGTGAGCGACGCGTACCTCGCTCGTCTGGCGTCGGCGCGGATGACCTTCGGCATCGCCACGCACACTGTGTTCTTCTTCGCCGAGTACGACGGCTACGAGAAGGCTCTGCGCGTCGAGCAGGTACCGGATGCGTACCCGATCGCCCGCCTGTACGCGGGCCTCGATCCGCTCGCGCTGTCGTCGGACCGGCCGGCCACGGCGTGGAGCGGTGCGGACGACGTGATGCTCTCGGTAGAGGCCGCCGTGCGCCGCCGCACCTACAACGGAATCGAGTTCGGTGCCGAGGCGGCGATCACGGTCGCGCAGGCACTGCTGCTTTACACGTCGCGCGCGGCGTCGCTGTCGCCGCTGACCGGTGTCGGCACGCTCGCTCCCGGGTACGACGGAAGCTTCGCTGTGCTCGAGCGCGACGTCTTCACCGTGCCCGACGACGAGATCGCCGCCGTGCGGGTGGCGGAGACCTGGATCCGTGGCGAGCAGGTGTTCGTCCGCGAGATCGAGCACGCATGACCGGAGACGGCGCGTTCCTGCCGCTCGCCGGCATCCGCGTGATCGACTTCACGCGGCTGCTGGCCGGGCCCTACGCGACGATGACGCTCGCAGAGCTGGGCGCCGACGTGATCAAGGTCGAGCAGCCTGGCATCGGCGACGAGACCCGGCACTGGGGGCCGCCTTTCGTGCACGGCGCGAGCGCGTACTTCCACGCGATCAACCGCGGCAAGCGCAGCATCGCGCTCGATCTGACGGATGCCGCGGACCGCGAGGTCGCGCACCGGCTCATCGGCTCGGCCGACGTGCTGGTCGAGAGCTTCCGGCCGGGCGTCGCCGAGCGCCTGGGAATCGGTCCGGCGGCGATGCGCGAACGGTTTCCGCGGCTCGTCTACGCGTCGATCAGCGGCTTCTCGCCGAACGGGCCGTTGGCTGCCGAACCCGGCACGGCGGTCACGGTCGAGGCAGAGTCGGGGCTCATGCGCGTCACGGGGTACGAGGGCGCCGACCCGGTGCGCTCCGGGGTGGCGATGGTCGACATCGCGACCGGCATGTCGATGATCAACGGCGTGCTCGCCGCGCTCCTCGAGCGCACACGCACGGGTGCGGGCCGGCGCCTGGAGTTCTCGCTCTTCGCCACAGCGCTGAGCTCGCTCGGCACGGTCATCGCGGCGACCTCGGCGGGCGGGCCGCCGTCGAAGCCGTGGGGCAGCTCGCATCCGTCGATCGTGCCGTACCGGGCGTTCGCGGCCGCCGATGGCAGCGTCGTGCTCGGCGCGACGAACGACGCGATGTTCGCACGGCTGGTCGGGGCGCTCGATCTCGGCGAAGCGCTCGGCGGTGCGAGGTGGGCCGGCAATCAGGCGCGCGTCGAGGGTCGCGACGAGCTCGAGGCGGCCCTCGCCGCGCGGGTGGGCGGGCTGACGCTCGACGAGGTGGTCACCCGCTTGAAGGCAGCCCGCGTGCTCGTGGCCCGGGTGCGCAGTCCCGAAGAGGCAGCGGCCGGCGAGCAGGCCGCGGCGCTGGGGCTCATCGAGCACGACGACGGCGTCTCGATCGCCCGGTCGGCTCTGGGAACGAACGGCACCGCGCACCTCCCGCGCGCGCCGCAGCTCGACGCCGACGGTGCTGCTCTGCGCGCCGAGGTCGGTGCATAACTCCTCCAGAACGGTCGAGTGCGGGCCATCCGGGCCGATCCGGGGCCTCAGCCGGAAGGATCGGAGGAGTTTTTCACGCGAGCCAGGTCGCCTACCCGGCCCCGAGCAGCCGCACCCGGCACGCGAGTTCGACCGCGAAGCGCACATCAGGATCGTCGAGGTCGATGTCGAGCTGCTCGCGGATGCGGCGCATGCGGTAGCCGACGCCGTTCGGGTGCAGCATCAGCTCCTTGCCCGCGTGTACGAGCGAGCGACCGTGGGCGAGGTACACGAGCAGTGTCCGCACGGCGTTCAGAGCGCGCTCGGGACCGAGGTCGTCGAGCGGGCGGAGCACGTCGTGCAGCAGGTCGCGGCTGATCGGCGACGCGTACACATCGAGCAGCACGCGCCGCAGCCCCGTCACGTCGGTCAGCTCGACGCCGCCCAGACGCCCGGCGGCGATCGCGGACTCCGCGGCGATCCGGGCCTCGGCGGCCGACTGCCGCAGCCCGAGCGCGCCGAGCTTCGGCGTGCCGAGCCCCAGCGTGTACGCCCACTCGGTGCCCGCGAGCTCGCGCGCCTGGTGCTGGATCAGCCGCGCGACCTCGCGCACCCGGCGCTGGTGGTCGCCGGCACCGTGCTCTTCGGTGCACACCAGCATGAGGTCGTCCTGCAGGAACGCCGCGTGCCACATCTCCTCGCGCGACTCCACGAGCTGCAGCACGAAAAGTTCGAGCGCGGGCTGCACGCTGCGCGGTGCGCGGGCCTCGGGGTCGGCGGTGTGGGTCGGCGCGAGCCAGGCGACGACGTGCGACTGGGGGAGCGGCAGCCCGAGCCGTGCGGCCTGCCCGACGAAGCCCTCGACGCGCGACGACTCGGCGAGCACGAGCTCCACGAGCAGGTCGGCGCGGGACTGGGTGGGGGCGTAGCGGTCCCGGCTCTGGCGTTGCACGACGCGCGACAGCAGCGACGCGATCACGGGCACCGACACGGCCGTGGCGCCGTCGGTGGTCGCCGCCACCAGTCGTCCTACGGGTACCTCGCCGATGCAGACGGCGTCGGATGCCGCCCACGTCGCTGTCGGGTCGGCGATCATCGACAGCTCGATGCCGAGCGCTCCGCTCGCGGCGGCGAGGATGCTCTCCGGAGTGCTCTCGGATGCCGACGCCGCCTCAGTGGCCGCCGACACCGCGTGCGCGCCGCGCATCATGGCTTCGGATGCGCCGCCGGAGATCGCGCGGTCGATGGTCTTCGCGAGTTCCGCGGCTGCGGTGCCGGCGGCGGAGAACACCGGCACGCCGCCCCGGGTCGCGAGCACCGTGGCGGTCTCGGCGAGGGCGAGGCCGGTGGTGAACACGATGCCGGCCAGTCCGCGGGCGCTGGCCTGCCGCAGTGCGACGTCGATCCGGTAGGGCGGCGGCTGCTCGTCGCCCGGGACGATGACGAGAGTCCCGGCGGGCACGGCGTCGAGTCGATCGACCGCGGCCATGTCGACGCGGACGACGATGCGCGAGTCGACGGGTCCCGCGACGTGCAGCAGTCCGAGGCGACTCGCATCTCCCCGGAGGTCTTCCAGCGTGTACTGTGCCATTCGCACAGTATGCCGGGAAACACTGGCTTCTCAGAACATTGTCGGTCGTTCGCCCCGACCGTAGCGTGAACACATGGCACAGACATCCCCGATCGCGCGCACCGAGCGCATCACCGAGATCACGGTCGATGACGTCGCCGCGCTCGGCATCGGCACCGCGATCTTCGGCACCGGCGGCGGTGGCGCCGTGTACACCAGCCAGATCATGGTCGAGAACGCGCTGCGCGATCACGGACCCGTGCCGCTCGTCACGGTCGACGACCTCGGACCCGACGACGTCGTCATCCTGATGTCGGGCATCGGCGCCCCCACGGTGGGCATCGAGATGCTCTCGGCCACCGGTCAGATCCACGCGCTGCTCGCCGAGGCGGAGCGGCTGCTCGGCCGCAAGGTCACGACGCTCATGGCGGCGGAGATCGGCGGCGGCAACGGCGTGCAGCCGGTCGGCTGGGCAGCCCGCCTCGGACTGAAGGTGCTCGACGCCGACGGCATGGGCCGCGCGTTCCCGGACGCCGCGATGGTCGCGATGAACGTCGCAGGGGTGCCGTGCGAGTGGGCGGTCCAGAGCGACGTCGTCGGCAACATCTCGGTCATGAAGACCATCGATCTGCACTGGCTCGAGCGCCACGCGCGCGCCCTCACCGTCGCGAGCGGCTCGATCTGCCTCGGCGCGCACTACCCGATGACCGCCGAGCAGGTGCGCGGCGCCGTGATCGAAGGGACCGTGAGCGCTTCCATCCGCGTCGGCCATGCGCTGATGTCGTCATCCGATCCGGTGAACGCCGTGGCCGCCGAGCTCGACGCCCGCGTGCTGATGACCGGAAAGATCACCGACCTCGACCGCCGCACCGCCGGCGGCTTCGTGCGCGGCTCGGTCACCATCTCGGGCACCGGCGCCGACCGCGGCCGCCTGCAGCGTCTCGAGCTGCAGAACGAGAACCTCCTGGTGCTCGAAGACGGCGCCGTGCTGGCCAGCGTGCCCGACCTCATCACGATCATCGACGCCGAGACCGGGCACGCGATCACCACCGAGATGCTGCGCTTCGGCCAGCGGGTGTCCGTGCTCGCCTGGGCCTGTGATCCGATCTGGCGCACCCCGCGCGGGTTGGAGCTCGCCGGACCCGCGGCCTTCGGCTACGACCTCCCGTACGTCCCGTTCGAAGGAGCAACCCGATGATCGCGCGCGACCTGGCGATCGGCGTCGACGTCGGCGGCACCAACACCGACGCCGTCGTGCTCGACGGTGACGGCCGAGTGCTGGCCTGGACCAAGCGGGCGACGACGGATGACATCACAGGCGGCATCCGCGCCGGAATCGCCGACGTGCTCGCGGCGATCGGCGAGGACCGTTCCCGCGTCTCGCGGGTCATGCTCGGCACCACGCACGCGACCAACGCGATCGTGCAGCGTCGTCAGCTCGACCGTGTCGCGATGATCCGGCTCGGGGCTCCGGCGGCGACCGAGTACCCGCCACTGACCGGCTGGCCGGATGACCTGGTGCGCATGGTGCTCGCCGGCTCCGCGATGCTCGGCGGCGGCCACATGGTCGACGGCACACCCATTTCGCCGCTCGATCGCGACGGGATCCTGCGCTTCGTCGACGGACTCGACGACTTCGACGCGATCGCCGTCGCCGGGATCTTCAGCCCTTCGTCCCCCGACCAGGAGCTCGAGGTCGCCGAGCTGCTCCGCGGTCACCTGGGTCAGGACACCCGGGTGTTCCTCAGCCAGGACATCGGTCCGACCGGCCTGCTGGAACGCGAGAACGCCACGCTGCTCAACGCCGCGCTCTACAGCGTCGCCCGCTCGGTCACCGAGGCGCTCGTCACGGTCGTCGCCGAGGAAGGACTCGATGCCGCCACCTTCTTCGCGCAGAACGACGGCACGCTCATGTCGCTCGACTACGCGGCGCAATACCCCGTGCTCACGATCGGCTCGGGACCGGCGAACTCCATCCGCGGCGCCGCCTATCTGTCGGGCCACGACGACGCGATCGTCATCGACGTCGGCGGCACGACCTCCGATCTCGGCGTCGTCGTCGGGGGTTTCCCGCGCGAATCCACGCTGCCGCGCGAGATCGGCGGCGTGCGCACGAACTTCCGGATGCCGGACATCCTCAGCGTCGGCATCGGCGGCGGAACGGTCGTCGACGTCGCCTCCGGGCGGGTCGGGCCGGACTCCGTCGGCTACCGCATCGACCCGGAGGGGCTGCTGTTCGGCGGCTCCACCCCGACGCTGACGGATGCCGCGGCGCTCGCCGGAAGCCCGGTAGCCGGCCGCGCGCTTCCGTCGCTTTCGGCGAGCGTATCCGAGGCGTTGGAAGCGGCGCTCGCCGTGGTGGCGGACCGGCTGGAAGAAGCGGTTGAGCGCCTCTCGCTCGGACGTCTCGATATCCCGCTGGTGGTGGTCGGCGGCGGCGGCTTTCTCGTGCCCGACCGGCTCGCCAGCGCCGGACGCATCCTGCGTCCGGATCACGGCGGCGTCGCCAACGCGGTCGGCGCGGCCATCTCGCTCGCCGGCGGACGTGCCGACCAGATGGCCCCGATGGGTGACCGGGATGCCGCGATCGAGCAGGCATCCGAGGCCGCAGTGGCGAAGGCCATCCAGGCGGGAGCCGACCCGCTGCAGGTGTCGGTCGTCGAGGTGCTCGAGACCCACGTGCCGTACACCGCCCAGCCCACCGTCAACGTGACGGTCAAGGCCGCAGGGCCCCTCGCCCGGCTCTCCGCCGAGGCTCCCGTCCGCTGATCCGCACCATATCTGTCCCCGAGCAATCTGTACCCGAGCACTTCCCACCCGATAAGAGGAGATCGCAATGAAACGCAGTACCGCAGTACCCGTGGCCGCCGTTCTCTCTGCGTTCGCGCTGACGCTGACGTCCTGCGCCGGTTCGACCGGTCCGTCCGAAGGTGAAGTCGTCTCGGGCGGCACCTTCGTCACCGCCGTCGGCGACGACCCGGGCGACCTCAACCCGCTCAAGGCCGTCTCGCCCGACACCTTCTCCGTTCTCGCCCTGGCCTACGAGTCGCTGATCGCCGTGACGCCCGAGGGCGAGCTCGAACCGTGGCTCGCCGAGAGCTGGGAGGAGACGGGCACCGAGGTCGTCTTCACTCTCAAGGACGGCATCACGTGCGCCGACGGGTCCGAGTTCACCGGGCAGACCGTCGCCGACAATCTGAACTACAACGCTGATCCCGAGAACGCGACGTTCTCGTACGGCTCCGTCATCGACGAGAAGATCTCGGCGACGGCCGACGGCAACACCGTCACCGTGACGAGCACGGAGAACAACCCGTTCCTCGTGGTCAACATCGGCACCATCCAGCTGGTCTGCGACGCCGGCCTGGCCGACCCGACCACGATGTCCGACGCGACCGACGGTACCGGCCTCTTCGCGCTCAGCGATATCAAGCCTGGTGACACCTACACGTTCACCAAGCGCGACGACTACACCTGGGGTCCCGACGACGTGACCAGCGAGACCAAGGGACTTCCCGACACGATAGAGGCGCGCGTCGTCACCGACGAGAGCACCGCCGCGAACCTGCTGGTGTCCGGCGAGATCAACGCTGCGACGATCTCGGGGGCGGATCGGGCTCGATTGGACTCCGCCGGCCTCACCTTCGTCGGCGTGCGCAACCCGGTCGGCGAGATCCTGTTCAACGAGAAGGAGGGGCGTCCGTTCTCCGACCCGCTCGTGCGCGAGGCGCTGTCGACCGCGATCGACCGCGACGAGGTCGGCACGGTGATCGCCGACGGCGAGGGTCTGGAGTCGATCTCCCTCGTCACCAAGAACCCGCTGCTGTGCGTCGCAGACAAGCCCGAATGGTCGCTGCCCGACACCGACCTCGACCGCTCCGCAGAACTGCTGGACGAGGCCGGATGGCTGCTCGAGTCCGACGGCCTGCGGTACAAGAACGGCGAGCCGCTCACGATCAAGTTCGTCTACAACGCGCCCACCTCGACGCACGCTGCTGCGGCAGAGCTCGTGAAGGAGACATGGGACGGCCTCGGCGTGACGACGGAGCTCTCCGGCAACGACGCGGCGGCCTGGTCCGAGCAGCTCTACACGTCGTTCGACTGGGACACAGGCTGGGTGCAGATCGCCCCCGGCGGCCCGGTGCTGCTGTCGGTGTTCTTCGATGGAGCGACGCCGGACGAGGGCGGCCTGAACTTCATGTGGGTCGACAACCCGGAGTACTCGGCTCTCGTGGCCGAGGCCTCCAGTGCGAGCCCGGACGACGCGTGCGGCATCTGGCAGGATGCGGAGAAGGAACTCATCGAGCGCTTCGACGTCTTCCCGGTGATCGACAACATCCTTCCGACCTACCAGTCGGGCGCGACGTTCGATCTGCCGAACTTCATCCAGCCCACCTCGATCCGGATGCTCGGCTGACATCATGACGACGACTCCTCCGCTCGCGACCGCTGACGTGGTCGACACGACCACGGCCGCTCTGGCGGCGCGGGCGGAGGAGCGCCGCCTGCGCCGGGGGCTCACTCCGCGCACCGCCTTCCTGCTGCGCCGACTCGGGAGACTGGTCGTCTCGCTGGCCGTCGTCATCATGGCCTCGTTCCTGCTCATGTACCTCGTACCGGGCGACCCGGTCCGCGCGGCCCTGGGCCAGAGCGCGACACCCGAGCTCGTCGAGGCGACACGCATCCAGCTCGGGCTCGACAAGTCGATGCCCGAGCAGTTCCTCCGCTTCATCGGCGGTCTCTTCACCGGCGATCTCGGCACGTCCGTGCGTCTGCAACGACCGGTCGCCGACGTGATCGGCCAGCGATTCCCGACGACGTTGCTGCTCGCGGTCCTGGCGTTCGTCATCGCGGTCGTGGGCGCCCTCCCCGCAGGGATCGGCGCGGCTGTGCTCGCCCGCTCGGGTCGCCGCCGCGGGCTGTCGATGGCCGTGTCAGCCGTTCTCGGCATCCTGATCGCGGTGCCCAGCTTCCTCCTCGCGGTCGGACTGATCTCGCTCTTCGCGGTGCGGCTCGGCTGGCTGCCCGCAGCGGGCTGGGGCGCGCCGGCAGATGCCGTGCTGCCGGTCATCGCACTCGCGATCGGTCCCATGGCCTACCTCGTGCGCATCGTGCAGGTCGAGATGCTGGCGGTGCTCGACACCACATACATGACCACCGCCCGGGCCAAGCGCCTGCCGCGGCGCCTGATCCATCTGCGCCACGCGCTGCCCAACATCGTCACCGCGACGCTCACGGTCGGCGGCATGATCCTGGCCGGACTCACCGCGGCGACGGTGCTCATCGAAGCCGTGTTCGCCATTCCTGGACTCGGGTCGATCATGGTCTCGTCGGTCGGCGCCAAGGACTATCCGATGGTGCAGGGCGTCGTCATCGTCTACGCCCTCATCGTGCTGGGCGTGAACCTCGTGGTCGACGTCATCCTCGCCACCATCGATCCGCGCTCGTCGATCACGGAGGGCTGATCCCGATGTCTCCGCGCAAGAGGTTCCTCAATCCGATCGCGATCTCCGCGATCGCCGGCAGCGCGCTGCTGCTCTTCGTCGCCGTCGCCGGCCCCACCATCTGGGGCGAGGCGGCGACCACGACCGATGTCTCGTCCCGCCTCCTCGGCGCGAGCGCCGCCCACCCGTTCGGCACTGACGAGCTCGGCCGCGACATTCTCGCTCGAGTCCTCGTCGCCACGCGCCTGACGCTGCTGCTCACTCTGGGTGCGACCGCGATCGCGCTGTGCGGCGGGATCGTGTTCGGGCTCGTCGCGAGCATCCTGCCGAAGCATCCGCGACGCCTGTTCACCGGGCTGCTCGATATCCTGCTCGCGTTCCCGTGGCTGCTGATGGTGCTGTTCTTCACGGTCATCTGGGGAGCGACGGCGACCGGTGCGATGCTCGCGATCGGCTTCGCCGGCATCCCCTCGTTCGCCCGGCTGGTCTACAACCTCGCCGCATCCGTCTCGGGACGCGACTACGTGCGGGCCGCGCGGGTGGTCGGCGTCGGACCGATAGGCGTGCTGCTGCGCCACGTGCTGCCGAACATCGCGAACCCGTTCTTCGTGAACGCTGCGGCCACCGCGAGCGTGACGCTGCTCTCGTTCGCCGGGTTGTCGTTCCTCGGCCTGGGCGTGCAGGCGCCCGAGTACGACTGGGGGCGGATGCTGCAGGAGGGGATCCTGCGTATCTACGTGAACCCGCTGGCCGCACTCGGCCCCGGCCTCGCCGTGGTGCTCGCGGGACTCGTCTTCACGATGGTGAGCGAGGCGGTCGCGGGTTCCCGGGGCGCGGGACTCCGCGCTGTCAGGGCGCGGGCCGCAGGCGCCGTCACGATCTCCGCCCGTCGCCGCGAACTCGTGGCCGAGACCGGGGAATCCGCGGGGGACGTGGTCGCCGAGATCCGCGACCTGCGCATCGCGTTCGCGACCGCCGACGGCGGGACCATCGAGCGCGTCCGCGGCGTGGACCTGACCGTCGCCCGCGGCGAGGTCGTCGGCATCGTGGGCGAATCCGGATCGGGCAAGTCGCTGACGGCGATGGCGCTCGCCGGCCTCCTCGGCGACGACGCCATCGTCACGACGTCCGCCCACACCTTCGCCGGCATCGACATGACGCGGGCGCCGTCGCCCGCCGAGCGCGCCCGCCTCGGCGTCGAGCTGGGCATGATCTTCCAAGATCCGCTGACCTCGCTGAACCCGGCCTTGACGGTCGGTCGGCAGCTCACCGAGGTGCCCGAGGTGCACATGGGCATGCGGCCGAAGGAGGCACGGGCGCGCGCGGCCGACGCGCTCGACGCCGTCGGCATCCCGAACGCCGCGCAGCGGCTGAAGCAGTATCCGCACGAGTTCTCCGGCGGTATGCGGCAGCGGGCGATGATCGGGATGGCCATGACCGGGCGTCCGCGGCTCATCGTGGCCGACGAGCCGACCACCGCGCTCGACGTGACGGTGCAGCGCCAGGTCATGGGCGTGCTGCACCGGGCGCAGGAGGAGACGGGCGCGGCGATCGTGTTTATCTCGCACGACATCGCGCTCGTGTCGGCGTTCTGCGACCGGGTCATCGTGATGAAGGACGGCCGGGCCGTGGAGACCCTCGACGCGCGCCGCATCCGCGAGGACGCCCGGCATCCGTATTCGAAGGCGCTGATCGCCTGCCTGCCCGACATGAACAGCGACCGCACGCGGCCGCTGCCGGTGATCCCGCCCGAGCTCGTGCCCGAGGCGCTCGACGAGACCCACGACGACGCCCATGACGACCGGGAGGTGACGGTGTGAGCACGCCGGAAAACGTCAACGCGCTCGAGATCGAGAACCTGAGCGTCCGCTATGGCCGCACCCGTGTGGTCGAGAACGTGAGCCTCGCCGTGCCGAAGGGACGCACCGTCGGGCTCGTGGGGGAGTCGGGATCGGGCAAGAGCACGATCGCCGCTGCCGCCGTGGGGCTCGTGCGCGCCGAGTCGGGCTCGATCCGGGTCGACGGAGCGGATGCCGTGGGCACGAACTCCGCGGCCCGCCGCACTCGCCGTCGGATGCAGCTCGTGTTCCAGGATCCGTTCTCGGCGCTGGACCCGCTCATGCCGATCGGCGACTCGATCGGCGAGGCGCTGCGGGCGACCGGCCGCCGCTGGACCAGGGCCCAACGCGTGGCACGCGTCCGGGAACTGCTGGCGAAGGTGCACCTGGATCCGGATCGCGCGGACGAGAGGCCCGGAGCGTTCTCCGGCGGCCAGCGGCAGCGCATCACGATCGCACGGGCGCTGGCGGGAGAGCCGTCGGTGCTCATCGCCGACGAGGTCACCAGCGCGCTCGACGTGTCGGTGCAGGGGGCGATCCTCAACCTCCTCCGTGAGTTGCAGCAGGACCTCGGCCTGTCGATGCTCTTCATCTCGCACAACCTCGCGGTCGTGCGGTACATCAGCGACGAGGTGTGCGTGATGCGGAATGGAAGGCTGGTCGAGGCCGGCCGGACGGAGACGCTGCTCGCGGCTCCCGGGGACCCTTATACGCAGGACCTGCTCGACGCGGTGCCTGTGCTCGGCGAGAGGATGCAGTTCGGATGACGAGACGCTTCGCAGATGCCACGGCGGAAGAGCTGCGAGAGGAACTGGTCGCGGTGCGGCGGGAGCTGCACCAGGCGGTGGAGATCGGCCTCGACCTTCCGCAGACACAGGGGATCCTGCTGCGGGAGTTGGAGGGCCTCGGTCTCGAGATCACCCGCGGCACCTCGCTGTCGTCGATCACGGCTGTCCTCCGCGGCGGTCGCCCAGGACCGGTGGTCCTGCTTCGCGGCGACATGGACGGCCTCCCGGTCGCGGAGGCGACGGGCCTGCCCTTCACCTCCACGTCCGGTGCGATGCACGCGTGCGGCCACGACCTGCACATGGCGGGACTCCTCGGTGCCGCCCGGCTGCTGGTCGCCCGCCGCGACGACCTGCCCGGCACCGTGATCTTCATGTTCCAGCCCGGTGAGGAGGGGCAGGCCGGGGGTCGCATCATGATCGAGGAGGGCGTGCTCGACGCCGCGGGGGAGCGGCCGGTCGCGGCCTACGCGATCCATGTCGACAGCGCGACCCCGCGCGGTCAGCTCGTCACGCGCGGGGGCGCCATGATGGCCAGCGCCAGCGCGATGCGGATGACCCTCCGGGGCACCGGCGGCCACGCCGCGTTCCCGCAGCTCGGGATCGATCCGGTGCCGGTGGCCGCGCAGCTCATCCTCGCGGTGCAGGCATTCGCCGCGCGGCGGCTGCCCGCCACCGACCAGGCCGTGATCTCGATCACCCGGTTGAGCAGCGACTCCGAAGCGAGTAACGTGCTGGCCGCCAGCGTCTCTCTCGAGGCGAACATCCGCACGCTCTCGTCGACCACGCTGGACACGGTGCGCACGCAGCTGCCGGTGCTGCTCGCCGGCATCGCCGAGGCGAACGGCTGCGCGTTCGAGAGTGAGTTCATCGCGTCGTATCCCGTGACGTACAACGACCCGGCCGAGACGCGCGAGGTGCTCGCGGTGCTCGACGATCTGGTCGGGGCGGAGCGCGTCACGCGGCTGGAGGCGCCGTCGATGGCCTCGGAGGATTTCTCCTACGTGCTGCAGGAGGTGCCGGGCGCCCTGGTCTTCGTGGGTGCCGCGCCCGACAGTGGGCCGCTGCCGCTGCACGCCGACAATGCGATCTTCGACGACGCGGTGCTGCCTCTGCAGGCGCAGGTACTCGCCGAGCTCGCCTGGCGGAGGCTCGAGCGCGGCTGACTGCGTTCATGCTGTGGCGCTAGGTGCCACGATCAGGCACTGGTTGTAGCTCGGCCACACATACTCTGGACTCCGCCCGACCGGCACGCTGGAACGAGCCGGCCTCAGCGCGGATGCCGGCGGAAAGGACCCTCTCATGATCTCGGCATCCACCGTGACCCGCGGCTCAGGCTCAGCATCCGGCAGGGAGAGCGCCCCCGAGTCGTCGCAGATCCGCACGATCGTCGCGTCCAGCGTCGTCGGCACCACCGTGGAGTGGTTCGACTTCTTCGCCTATTCGACGGCGGCGGCCCTCATCCTCAACGGACTGTTCTTCCCCGACTACGACCCGCTGGTCGGCACGATCCTCGCGTTCGGCGGCATCGCGGTGGGCTACTTCGGTCGTCCGCTGGGATCGATCGTCTTCGGGCACTTCGGCGACCGCATCGGACGCAAGCGGATGCTGGTGCTCTCGCTGATCCTGATGGGCGCGGCGACCTTCCTCATCGGACTTCTGCCGACGTACGCCGCGATCGGGGTCGCGGCCCCCATCCTGCTCATGGTGCTGCGCTTCGTGCAGGGCTTCGCCCTCGGCGGCGAGTGGGGCGGTGCCGTGCTGCTGGTCGTCGAGCACGCCGAACCGCGCCGACGCGCGTTCCTCGGCAGCTTCCCGCAGGTCGGGCTCGCGCTCGGCCTCACGCTGTCGACGTTGGTGTTCCTTCCGCTCGTGGCGCTGCCCGGTGACGCGTTTGCCGAGTGGGGTTGGCGCGTGCCCTTCCTGATCAGCGCGGTGCTGGTGCTGGTCGGTCTGTTCATCCGGCTGAAGATCACCGAGACGCCCGAGTTCGAGGAGATGAAGGATGCCGGCAAGGCCGCGAAGGTGCCGCTGTGGGTCACGCTCAAGACCCACCCGGCGCAGGTACTGCTCGCCGCGCTCAGCTTCGCCGTGATCGGCGCCGTCTTCTACATGCTGTTCACGTTCAGCCTCACCTACGGCACCGAGTTCATCGGCCACGAGCGTTCCGAGATGCTGACCATCGCGACGATCTGCTCGGTTCTGGCGCTCGGCGGGCTGCCGCTGGCCGGATGGCTCGCCGACCGCTTCGGGGTCGCGAAGGTCTTCGCCGCGGGCACGATCCTGTCGGTGCTGCTGGCGTTCCCCGCGTTCTGGCTGATCGACACGGGAAGCCTGGCCGCGGCTTACGTCGCCTACCTCGCGATGACGATCGCCTTCTGCGCCACCTACGGCACGCTCGGCGTGCTGTACGCGCAGGCCTTCGACGTGCGCATCCGCTACACCGGCATGTCGCTGGCCCTCGGGATCGGCACGATCATCGGCTCCGCGTTCGTGCCGATCATCTACCTCGAGCTGCTGTCGGTCTTCGGCGGCTCCTGGGCCATCGCGCTCTACATCGTGGTCGCGGGTCTGATCACCCTCGTCTCGGCCACGCTCCTGCACCGGCTCACCCGTGGCGCCGCCCGGCGCGCAGCATCTGCCCCGACTGAAGGATCCGCCCGATGATCGACGACGCTACACGCGCCCTGCTGAACACCCTCGGCGGAGTGGATGCCGCGCCCGGCTCCCTCGATGGCGTCGTCGTGCTCGACGTCACGCGGGTCGTGGCCGGTCCGTACTGCTCGATGATCCTGGCCGATCTCGGCGCGACCGTGATCAAGGTCGAGAACCCGGGAGACCCGGACTACACGCGCACCTTCCCGCCGCTGCTGGACCGCGCGGGCGAGGAGCCGCTGAGTGGGTTCTTCGCGCAGTACAACCGCAACAAGCTCGGCGTCACGCTGAATCTCAAGAGCCCGGATGCCGCGGCGGTGCTCGACCGCCTCGTCGAGAAGGCCGACGTGCTGGTCGAGAACTTCCGCCCCGGCACGATGAACCGGCTCGGGCACGGCTACGAGCGGCTGCGCACCGTGAACCCGCGACTCGTCTATGCGGCCCTCAGCGGGTACGGGCAGACCGGGCCGTACCGCTCGCGGCCGGCGTACGACAACAGCGCCCAGGCGACCGGCGGACTGTGGTCGATGAACGGTCCCGCCGGCGGACCGCCGACGCGGGTGGGCACGATCATCGGCGACCTCGCCGCCAGCCTCTACGGCGTGATCGGCGTGCTCTCGGCGCTCCGGCACGTCGAGCGCACGGGTGAGGGGCAGCTGGTCGACGTCTCGCAGCAGGACTCCGTGCTCACCCTCACCGAGAACGCGGTCGTGGCGTACACGGTCGACGGCACGATTCCCGAGCCGCTCGGCAACGAGCATCCGTTCGTCCGCCCCTACGAGCTCTTTCCCTGCCGCGACGGGTTCGTGTTCTTCGGCGGCTACACCGACAAGTTCTGGCTCATCTCGTGCGAGACGTTCGGCACCGCCGCCGACTGGGAGGCGCACCCCGACCTGCACACCATGGCCGCGCGCTTCGACGCCGAGGTCTATCGCACCGAGGTGCGGCCGATGGTCGAGCGCTGGTTCGCCGATCGCACCAAGGTCGAGTTGGAGCAGCTCGCCGGCGACCTCGTGCCGTTGAGTGCGGTGAAGGACATCGGCGAGGTCGTCGAGGATCCGCAGATCGCCGCACGCGGCATGATCGTCGAGGCCGAGTATCCGGGGCACGGCACGCTGCGCACCTTCGGGTCGCCGATCAAGCTCGACCGCACCCCGCCCCGGATGGCAGGGCTTGCACCGGACATCGGTCAGCACACCGCCGACGTGCTGCGCGACCTGCTCGGGTTCTCGCCCGACGACGTCGAAGCCCTGCGTCAGAGCGGAACCGTCTGATGGCCGGCATCCGCCTCGAGAGGCACGGGGCCATCGGGCTGATCACGATCGATCGACCCGAGAAGCTCAACGCGATGACGCTCGCGATGTACGACGAGCTCGGCGCCGCGTTCGCCGAGGTGCGAGACGACGCCGGCATCGGGGTGGCCGTGCTCACAGGCGAGGGCGACCGCGCGTTCTGCGTGGGTGCCGACCTCGGCGAATCGATCCCGGCACTGACCGAGGAACGATTCGACATCAGCGAGTGGGATGCTGCGCACCAGAAGCACTCGACGCTCGAGAAACCGGTGATCGCGGCGATCAACGGCCTGGCTCTCGGCGCCGGCTTCGAGATCATGCTGTCGACCGACATCCGTCTCGCGGCGTCGCACGCCGAGTTCGGGCTGCCGGAGACCGGGGTCGGCGTCGTGCCAGCGGGCGGCACGCTCGTGCGACTCGTCCGGCAGATCCCCTACGCGTTCGCGATGGACCTGATGCTGCGCGGAGAGCGCATCGACGCCGGCACCGCGCTGCGCTACGGACTCGTCAACCGGGTGGTCCCGGCCACCGACCTTCGCGACGAGGCGTTCCGCGTCGCGGAGCACCTGCTGGCGAAGAGCCGCACCGCCGTCGCGACGGTGAAGCGCGCGGTTCGCGCACTGCAGGATCTCCCGGAGGACGAGGCGTTCCGGCTCGAGGCCGAGCTCGGGCAGCGGGCATTCGCGAGCCCCGACGCCCGTGAGGGGCTCGACGCCTTCGCGGCACGGCGCCCTCCGGTCTTCCCCTCGCATGGCTAGGACGAACCGGCGCTCGTAGACTGCTGTTCACCCGATGGCCATACCCCTGTGGCCGTTCGCCGAGGAGGTGCGATGGCCGATCCGACCCGAGCCTCTCCCGTTGCGACGGCGGCACTGGTGCGCGGGGTCGTGTCGGCCACCCGCTCCGAGCCGGGCGAGAGCACCGCGGCGCTCGCCGCGCTGCTCGCCGAGGCCGACGTCGCCGCGGCAGAGGTCGAGGAGCTGCTGGCCTCGGTGCAGGAGGCGCAACAGCTGACCGCGCGGCTGCGCCGCCGGGCCACCGAGCTCGAGGCGCTGTTCTCGACCGCGCGTGAGCTCGTGCGTCTGCAGGACGTCACGGATGTGCTGCGTCGGCTGGTCGAACGCGCGCACGAGCTGATGGGAACCGACGTCACCTATCTCTCCGAGGTCGACGATGCGCAGGGCGACCTGCGGGTGCGGTACTCGGTGGGCACGGTCACCCCGGAGTTCCGCGATCTGCTGGTGCCGGCGGGCTACGGCCTCGCCAGCCTGGTGGCGAACAGTCGCGAACCGGTGTGGGTGCGGCAGTACGCGCGGATGGCGGATGCTCCGCACGACGCCTCGATCGACGCCGCGGTCGAGCGGGAGGGACTCGTGTCGTTCCTCGGTGTGCCGCTCGCCGTCGGCGACGAGGTGCTCGGCGCCCTGTTCGCCTGCAACCGCTTCGCGCACGACTTCACTCCTGATCAGGTGCTGCTGCTGTCGGCCTTCGCCGATCATGCGGCGGCCGTGCTGCACAGTGCGCGCGTGCTGGCCGACAGCGCGACCGCCAGGGCCCGCGCCGAACAGGCGTACCGGGAGCTGCATCGGCATCTCGAGGCGACCCAGGTGGCGAGCAGCATCCATGAGCAGCTGACGGCCGCGGTGATGTCCGGTGCCACGGTCGTCGATCTCGTCTCCACGCTCTCGGATCGGCTGGGCCGCCGCGTCTGGGCTCTGGATGACGCTGCCCGGCCGCTCGGCGCCTCGGCCGGACCCGTTCGTGGTCTTCCCGCCAGGATGCTGCTCACCGGCGCGGTCCGCGAGAGCCAGCGGAGCGGCCACGCTGCCACGATCGACCACGACGGCGGCCGCTGGCTCGTGGTCGCGATCCTGGGCGCAGACCGGGTGCTGGGCGCCATCGTCGCGGAGCGCGGGGGCGAGGACCCGCCGGACGACGACGTGGTCCGGCCGACGCTGGAGCGTGCGGCCCATGTCGCCGCGTTGGTGTCGTTCAAGCGGGATGCGGCGTCGGCGCTCCGAGCCGAGCGTCGGGCGCGTGCGTTGCTCGCGGTCATCGAGGGAGAGACGGCTCGGAATGAGGCGGATCTCCGCGCGGAGTTCTCAGCGGAGATCACCGCGTGCGCAGTCGTCGATGTGCAGGGCCGCGAGGGCGCTCTCACGGCCGCAGCCGACGCGGTCGGAGACGACGGGATCGTGGCTGTGCGCGGGGAGTACCTGATCGTCGCGTGGGGGGTGCCGGAGGCGACGGATGAGACCGAGCGGATGCGCCGCGTGCTTGCCGACCGCCTGCGCCAACCCGACATCCGCGCGGTCGTGGCCGTCGCAGAAGGCACGTCGCTCCGGGCCGCCGTCGATCGTGCCACACGCGACCTGCGTTTGCTGGTTCCTCTGGGGATCACGGACGCGACCGTGCGGTCCGACGCCTTCGCGCCGTACCATGTGCTCACCTCGGCCGCCCCGGACGCGGTCGCGCGCTTCGTCGATGAGGTGCTGGGGCGGGTGCGCGAGTGGGATTCTCGCCGAGGTACCGCGCTCGTCGAGACCCTCGCCGCTTACTTCGACGGAGGTGGCAGCCGGCAGGCGGCCGCGGCATCGCTGCGAGTTCATAAGAACACCGTCCAACAGCGTCTCGAGCGCATCTGGACCCTGCTCGAGGGCGACTGGGACGACGCCGAGTACCGATTCCGCGTGCAGGCCGCGGTAAGGCTCGAGAACCTCCGCGTCCGGTTGATCGCAGGCAGGTGACGTGTCGCACGGTGTGATGCGGTCACAGTCGAGCCCTCAGACACTGTGACGAAGTGCCGCTGACACAACGATGATCCTTGTCTAGCGTCGAAGAATGGACGCCCGTGACTTTCGACCCGTCGATCTGACTGCTCTGCGAGCGAAGATGGGGGAGCCCGACGCCCCGACCACGCAGAAGATCACCGATCACCTCGACGAAAACTGCCTGGCGTTCCTTGCGCACTCGCCGTTCTGCTGCCTGTCGACGTCGGATGCCGCGGGCAACTGCGACTGCTCACCTCGCGGCGACTACCCCGGCTTCGTCCGCGCCCTCGACGCGCAGACGCTCGTGATCCCCGACCGCCTCGGCAACAAGATCGCAGACTCGATGACGAACATCCTCGACAACGGGCACGTGGGGCTCCTGTGCTTCGTTCCCGGCATGACCGAGACCCTCCGCATCAACGGCACCGCGACGGTGACCGACGATCCGGCTCTCCTGGCCATGCTCGAGCAGGATCACGCCGTTCCCGATCTCGCCATCGTCGTCCACACCGAGCAGGTCTACCTGCACTGCGGTCGCGCGCTGCTGCGCGGCGGGCTGTGGGATCCGGAGACCCAGGATCTCGCCGCAGAGGTGCCCAGCTCGGGGCAGATCTGGGCGAGCATGTCGGGGTGGGACCCCACCGTCGGCACCGCGATCGACGATGCGATGGCCGGCGCCTACAAGGTGCTGTACTGAATGCGCTCCCGCGCGGGGATGATCCCCCTCCTCGTCAGCGAGATCCTCAGCGAGACGCCGTCGATCGTCAGCGTACGGCTCGAAGCCTCCGACGGCTCGCCGCTCCCGCCGTGGGTGCCCGGTGCCCACATCGACGTCCAGCTGATCACGCGACACGAACGGCAGTACTCGCTGTGCGGCGACCCGGCAGACCTCACGGGGTACCGCATCGCCGTGCTGCGCGAGTCTGCCTCCCGCGGAGGCTCGTACTACATCCACTCGTTCCTGCGGGTCGGCAGCCGCGTCTGGGTGCGGCCTCCGCGCAACCTGTTCGCGCTCTCTGAGGCACCCGCCTACCTGCTCCTCGCCGCGGGCATCGGCATCACGCCGATCCTCGCGATGGCCCGTCATCTGGCTGCGGAGGGGGCGGACTGGCGCATGTCATACCTCGCTCGACATAGGGATGGCATCGCGTTCTCGGCCGAGCTCGAGGGCCTCGGCGACCGGGTGACGACACACATCAGCTCGGAGCGCGGCCGGCTCGACCTGGCGGGTCTGCTGGCCGACATCGCACCCGGCACCGCGGTCTACGCCTGCGGGCCGCAGGGCTTCATCGACGAGCTCGCCGGACTCGCGGACGCACTGCCCGAGGGAAGCAGCATCCATGTCGAGCGCTTCGAGCCGAAGCCGCGCGAGCACCGACCGAACGAGGCGTTCTCGGTGGTGTGCTCGCGATCAGAGGTCACGGTCGAGGTTCCCGCGCAGCGGTCGATGCTCGACGCGCTGGCGGATGCCGGGGTCTCGGTCGGCGGTTCCTGCCTGCGCGGCGTCTGCGGCTCCTGCGCGCTGAACGTGCTCGAAGGCCTCCCCGAGCACCGGGATTCGCTCAACGCCGACGACGACTCGATGACGATCTACCCGTGCGTGTCGCGGTCGATCTCCCGAGAACTCGTCGTCGACGTCTAGGAGCGCGGAACCCTAGGACTCCTCATCGTCGGTCTCCACGCCCGGCCCGGGCCCGGGGCGGACCGGTGCATCCGGAGCGATGTCGATGCGGGTGTTGCCGTCGTGCTCGCTCACCTCGATGCGCGGCGCGGCGTCGGCTTCGGTGGCATCGGGTGCCGCCGTCAGCTGATCGTGGCGCTTCTCCTCGAAGGTCTCGTCGTCTGCGGATGCGTGATCAGGCGTGCTCATGGCTCTCCTCGGTGTTGCGGTCGTCATCGGTCTTTCGGCTCTCGGTGCGCTTCCGGCCCCACCGTGCCAGCAGGTACAGCGCCACTCCGACCGCGATCAGGATCGCGCCGAACAGCCACACGACGGGGCGCTGCTGCGTGAGGAGCAGGATGCAGGAGCCGATCCCCAGCACCGGCACGAAGGTCCACACGCGGAAGTGGTCCTGCTCGACACGGTCCCGCCTCAGCACCAGCACCGACACGTTCACGCTGAGGAAGACGAACAGGAGCAGCAGCACGACGGTCTCGGCGAGCGTCGCCAGGTCGCCGACCAGGGTGAGCCCCATCGCCACGAGAGTCGTGGTGAGGATGGCGACCCACGGGGTCTTCCGGTTCGGCAGCACGCGGCCCAGCGCGGCAGGAAGCAGGTTCTGCTCGGCCATGCCGTAGGTCAGGCGGCTGACCATGATCATCGTGAGGAGGGCGCCGTTCGCGACCGCGATGAGCGCGATCAGACTGAACAGCCAGGAGGGGATGCTGACGCCGGTCGCCTCGACCACGGCGAGGAGCGGTCCGCTGGACTCCTGCAGATCCGCCGCCGGCAGCGCGATCGAGCTCGCCAGCCCCACCAGCACGTAGACCCCGCCCGCCGTGAAGAGCGCAGCGAACAGGGCGCGGGGATACGTGCGCCGCGGGTTCTTCACCTCTTCGATCATGTTGGCCGAGGTCTCGAACCCGACGAAGGAGTAGTACGCGATCACGGCGCCGGCGAGGACGGCCATGCCGACGCTCGTTCCCTCGGGCGTCTCGGTGATGTGCGACACGTCGCCGCCGCCCCCGCCGACGAAGACCGCGACGACGGCGATCACGATCACCAGTCCGCTGAGCTCGATCGCGGTCATGACGAGGTTGGCGCCCAGGGATTCCCGGATGCCGCGGGCGTTGAGGAGCGCGACCACGGCGAGGAACGCGATGGCGACGGGAATCGTCGGCAGATCGATGAACGTGCGGAAGTAGTCGCCGGCGAACGCGATGGCGAGCCCGGCGGCGCTGGTCACGCCGGCCGCCAGCATGCTGAACCCCACGAGGAAGGAGACGAGCGGACTGCGGAAGGCCCGCTCGGCGAAGACCGCCGATCCGCCGGCCCTCGGATACTTGGTCACGAGCTCCGCGTAGGAGCCGGCCGTGAGCAGCGCGAGCAGAAGCGCGAGCAGCAGAGGCGCCCAGAGCATCCCACCCCCCTTCTCGGAGAGCACGCCCATGAGCGCGTAGATCCCCGCTCCGAGGACGTCGCCCAGGATGAAGGCGAAGAGCAGCGGTCCGGTGATGGCTCTGCGGAGGCGAGTGGGAGCCTCGGCGCCGGTCGCGGTCTCGGTGGTCATCCTCGAAAGCTAGGGCCGACGGCGGATCGCCGCGACGGGGTTGACAGATATGCCGGTGTCACGCACTCAGCATTCTCACAGACATGCCGCGCGGCGCGGCGATCCGCTGCGGGATCGCCGATAAATTGTCGTCGCACGAAGGACGGTCCGCCGGCCTCCGGCAGGGGCGATCGAGGGGATCGCTTCACGACCTGACACAAGAAACGGGTTCTCTCATGACCGGTACCGCACGGAAGGCGCTCGCCGAAGGCCTCGCGACCTTCCTCTTCGTCCTCGCCATCATCGCCGCGGTGAACAGCGAAAGCCCGCTGACACCGCTCGCGATCGGCTTCACCCTCATGGTCCTCGTCTACTCGACGGGCCACATCTCGGGTGCGCACCTGAACCCGGCCGTCTCGGTCGGTGTCTTCCTGCGCGGCGGCCTCAGCGTCGTCGACTTCATCGCCTACCTCATCGCCCAGTTCGTCGGCGGCGCGCTGGCCGCCCTCGCCAGCCTGGCCGTGTGGCCGAGCGGCGGCAAGGCGGTCGTCATCGAGATCGGACCGGCCTTCCTCGTCGAGGCGCTGTTCACGCTGATCCTCGTCTGGGTCGTGCTCAACACGGCCACCGCTAAGGGCACCGACGGCAACTCGTTCTACGGTCTCGCGATCGGTGCCACGGTGTTCATCGGCGCGGCGACCGTCGGCTCGATCTCGGGCGGCGGCTTCAACCCGGCCGTGGCCCTCGGCCTCTCGGTGGGCGGCTACTTCGCGTGGAGCTCGCTGTGGCTCTACATCGTCGCTCCGGTCGTCGGTGCGGTGATCGCTGCGATCCTGTTCCGCGTGCTCAACGCGGACGACGCCAAGAAGATCGCCGGCGAGTAACTCCCGGCTCCGAAGCGCCGCGTCCTCTCCGGAGGGCGCGGCGCTTCTGCGTGCGGCCGTATCCTCCGAGGAAAAGTCCGTCGTGCGGGGGATGCCGTCGGCATCCGCCTTCCGTAGCGTGAAGCCATGCTGATCGTCGAGGAACTCCACCTGCTGCTGACCCGGCCGGACGGACGCGTCGAGAGCGCCGCGAGCGTGCACCGCCTGTTCGCTGCGATCGCCGCGGTCATCGTCGACCTCTCCGTGCAGGGTCGCGTCGTGGTGACGGAGGAGAAGAATCCCGCCGTGCAGGTCGTCTCGGCCGAGCCGACCGGGAATCCGGTGCTCGACGCCACCCTCGTCCGTCTCGAGCCGCTGAGCGGCAAGCGCCTGCAGTCGCTCCTGATGCGGTCGAAGCTCGACCCGCTCGACCACGTCATCGAGTCGCTCGTCGTCCAGGGTGTGCTCGTGCGCGGAGAGCGCGGCTTCTTCGGGTGGGGTTCGCTGCGCACGCCGGAGTCGGATCCCGGGCCCGAGATGCTGATCCGCTCCCGGCTCGCCGCCGTGCTGTCCGGTTCGGCCGCGGCCACTCAGGCGGACGTCACGATCCTCGCGATCCTGCAGGGGATGAACGCGGCGCATCCGATCCTGAAGAACGAGGCGGCCGGGGCATCAGCGGGTCAGCTGAAGAAGCGCATCGAGCAGCTCGTCTCGGGCTCGGCAGCGGGCGACGCCGTCACGAAGGCGGTGAACACGGCGATCGCTGCGGCGCTGATGGCCGCGATGACGCCGGTCATCGTCGCGACGACGACCGGCTGAGCGCCGCTCGGATCAGCGCACGACGGCGGTGACCGGGGCCTGCCGGTCCGACGTCGCGGGAATGCGCGCGCGTGCAGCCGCGATCACGATGACCACCAGCGCGGCGCCGGTGATGATCGCGCCGAGCCAGATCGGCGAGGTGTAGCCGAACCCGGCGGAGATCCCCACGCCGCCGGCCCACGCGCCCAGCGCGTTGCCGACGTTGAACGCGCCGATGTTGGCGCCGGAGGCGAGCGTCGGCGCACCGCCGGCGTAATGCATGACCCTGCTCTGCAGACCGGGCACCGTGCCGAACCCGAATCCGCCCATCAGGAACAGGGCGAAGACGGTCGCGATCCCGGACTGCGCGAAGAGGGCGAAGAAGGCGAGCACGACGACCAGTGCCGCGATGAAGACGATGAGCGTACGGTCGATGGCCCGGTCGGCGAGGCGGCCGCCCAGCCAGTTGCCGAGCACGAGGCCGCCGCCGAAGAGCACCAGCAGCCAGGGCACGGCGGAGGACGCGAATCCGCTGACCTCGGTGAGCGTGTAGGCGATGTAGGTGAACGCCCCGAACATGCCGCCGAAGGCGAGGACCGTGACGATCAGCGAGAACCACACCTGGCCGGACCGGAAGGCCCGCAACTCCTGGTGGAGGCTGATGCTCTGATCGGGCCGCGGCAGGGCAGGTACGAGCGCCGCGATGCCGATGAACGCCAGCACGCCGATGGCGGAGATCACCCAGAAGGTCGAACGCCAGCCGAACTCCTGCCCGATGAACGTGCCGAACGGCACGCCGAAGACGTTCGCCGCGGTGAGGCCGGTGAACATGATCGCGATCGCACCGGCCTTCTTCTCCGGGGCCACCAGGCCGGCCGCGACGACAGAGCCGATGCCGAAGAACGCGCCGTGGCAGAGGGCGGCGATGATCCGGCCGGTCATGGCGGTGCCGTAGTCGGGAGCGAGCGCCGTGAGGGTGTTGCCGAGGATGAAGAGAACGAGCAGCCCCAGCAGCACGGGCTTGCGGGGCAGGCGCGTGGTCGCGGCGGTCAGCAGCAGAGCGCCCACGACGACGGCCAGCGCATAGCCGGAGATGAGCCAGCCGGCCGCGGATTCGGTGACACCGTAGTCGGCGGCGACCTCCGGCAGCAGTCCCATGATGACGAACTCGGTGAGTCCGATGCCGAACGCCCCGATGGCGAGTGCGATCAGTCCTGCGGGCATGACGATTCTCCTGATAAAGTGATTTGATTGCAGACGCCGGATATTGCGCGTCGAAGCACAATCGTTGCACACGCAACTATAAAGCGCAAGCAACTACTTGAGGAGTGCTGATGGGAATCGCGGACGACGCCGTCGAAGTGCGCGCCCAGGGGTGGCGGACACTGGCCGCTCTGCACGGTCTGATCGAAGCCGAGCTGGAGCGCGCCCTGGGTGACGCCGTCGGTCTCTCGGTCGTGGAGTACACCGTGCTCGACGCGCTGGAGCGTCAGGACGGCTGGCACATGCGCATGCAGCAGCTCGCCAGGGCGACCGCGCTGAGTCCCAGCGCCACGACCCGGCTCGTGAACCGCCTCGAGGACCGCGCCCTCCTCACGCGCGTGCTGTGCGCCGACGACCGCCGCGGCATCTACACCGAGCTGACGGCATCCGGTCGTGAGCTCTACGAACGAGCCCACCCGATCCACGACGCCACGCTCCGCCGCGCGCTGGACGAGGCGGCCACCCAGCCGGAGCTCGCTCCGGTGGTCGACGCGCTGCACGGCGTCGCGCTTCCGGCGCTCGTCACGACGACGACGGGCTGATCCCGCCCGGCGGCCGATCGTCCTGCGCGCCGGGAACGATCAGTCCCATCTCGTACGCACTGATCGCCGCCTGTGCGCGGTCGCGCAGATGGAGTTTGGTCAGGACGTTGCTGACGTGCGTCTTGACCGTGTGCTCGCTCACCACGAGTTCGGCGGCCATCTCCGCGTTCGACAGGGCGCGCCCCAACAGGACGAGGGTCTCGAGCTCTCGAGCGGTCAGCACCTCGCGATACCGGGCAGGAATGCCGGGAAGAGGCTGCCTGCGCACTGCCGCCTCGATGAGTCGTCGTGTCACCGCCGGAGCGATCAGGGCGTCGCCCGCCGCGACCACCCGGACGGCCTGCACGAGGTCGTCGCGGCGCAGATCCTTGAGCAGGTAGCCGCTCGCGCCGGAGCGCAGTGCGTCGAAGACGTAGTCGTCCTGGTCGAAGGTGGTGAGCATGATCACCCGGGTCGCCGTGGCGGCGCAGATGGCCTTCGTCGCCGCGATCCCGTCGAGCTGCGGCATCCGGATGTCCATCAGCATCACGTCGGGCCGGTGCACCTGGGCAGCGGCGATCGCCTGCAACCCGTCGCTCGCCTCCCCGACGACGTCGATGTCGGGCTGGGCGTCGAGGATCATGACGAAGCCCGTCCTGACCAGCTCCTGGTCATCGGCCACGACCACTCGAATGCTCATGAAGCGGGTATCCGAGCCGTGACCTCGAACCCGCTCGCTCCGACACGAGGGCCGGATCGCGCGGAACCACCGCACGCGGCCGCCCGCTCACGGATGCCGATCAGGCCGGCGCCGCTCCCGCTGTCCGCGCCGGGGGTCGTGGCGCGCTTGCCGTCGTCCACCACCGAGACGATCAGCTCGGAATCGTCCCAGCGCAGCGCGACCGCGACATTCTCGGCATCGGCGTGCTTGATGACGTTGGTGAGCGCCTCCTGGACGATCCGATAGACCGCGACCTCCACGTCGGGCGGCAGCGCGCGGGGGATGCCGCTGGACTGCAGGGTGCCGTGCAGGCCGATGCCGGCGACGAGATCGGGGAGCCGGGCGAGAGTCGGCTGCGGAGTCCGAGCGAGGTCGGGCTCCGCGAGCAGGCCCAGCGTTCTTCGCAGCTGACCCATCGCATCGCGGCCCGCCTCGGCGATCGCGTCGAAGATGGCCTCGCTGCGCCCGGGAACAGCAGCTCCCGCTGCCGCTCCGGCCTCCGCCTGCACGACCATCAGGCTGACCGCGTGGGCGAGGATGTCGTGCATATCCCTGGCGATCCTGGCGCGCTCCCGCTCGGCTGCCCGCTCGGCCTCCACCGCACGCTCGCGCGCTGCCCGCGCCGCCCGTTCCTCGAGCATCGTCGTGTTCTCCCGGTGGAGTTTCGCGCTTCGGCCCAGTGCGTACGCCGCTCCCCACAGGATCGCCTCCCGAATGCCGACGGCGAGCGATCCGAAGACGCCGCCGATGATCGTGATCCCGGCCGCCGCCAAGACGAGGGTCAGCCGGCGCTGCCGCTGCGGTGCCCGCTCGGCCACCGCGTACATGAGCATGAGCGCGCCGTACCAGATCGGCTGCTCCGGCCCGTCGCCGCCGACGATCGCGTACACGCCGATCCCCGCCGCGGAGATGAGCAGACAGGTGATCGGTGCATGCCGGCGCCCCAGGACGGGAAGCGAGACGAGCAGGATCGGCAGGAACTCGGCAGCGGTCCATGGCCTGCCATCCCCGCGGGTGGTGGTCAGGAACGGGGTGATCTGTCCGGCCAATGCCAGCACCGTGAGCGCGGCATCCGCTCCGGCGGGGGAAGGCTGCGCAGGCGCGCCGACCATCCGTGCAGCGCACGCCGTATCGCAGAAACGTCGGACATCGACTCCTCCTCGGATCGCGCCTGTGACCGACGCTACTCCCGCAGCCGCCGGCCGTCCTCACTCGCGCGAGGGAGATCCGAAATCGGTCGCACCGGCGATCCGCGCGGCTCCGTAGGCGAGCAGTGTGGGCGGTGTCCCGCATCCAGCAGAGGAGTCGTCATGTCATCGAATCACTCGCCCACCACCACATCGACCCGCCGTGAGCCGGTCGGCGCCGTGCGCGCCGCCGCCCTGGTCATCGGTCCGTTCCTGCTTCTTGCGGGCGTGGTGCTCATGATCCTGCCCGGGTTCTGGACCCTGTCGCATCTGGTCTTCCTCGCCGGAAGCCTCGCGATGCTGCCGACGGGCGTCGCACTGCACGGTCTGTTCGTCGACCGGCATCCGACCTGGCCGAGCCGGACAGCGCTCGTGCTGACCTCGGCCGGCGCGTTGGCGCTGGCCGGCCAGTTCGTCATCGACTTCGTCGTCGTCCACCTCGGCGGCGGCGACGCCGAAGCCGTCGACCGCATGTTCGACACGATCCAGAGTGCCGCACCGATGGATCTGACCTTCTACACGGTGGGCCCTGCACTGCTGTTCACCGGACTCGCCATCTTCGGGGTCCTCCTGATCCTCCGCCCGAACCCCCGGCGACTCCCGGGGTGGATGCTCGTCGCCGGCGCCTCGCTCATGGGCGTCGCACGGGTCGTCGAATCCCGGCCGACCGAGGTCGTCGCGCTCTCGATCATCGTCGTCGGGCTCGCGCTCACCGTGCGGGCCGGGCGCGGAGAACCCCGCCCGGTCACCACCGACCGCATCGGTCTCGCCGTCGCACCGAAACGTCGCCGTCGGATGGTGCTTCTCGGCGCCCTCGGGGCGATCGTGCTCGTCGCGGCCGGGCTGACCCTGGTCACCGTCCTGCCGGCGGTGTCCACGACGCACGACCAGATCCGACTGCCGATCGAGCAGCAGCTGCTGCGGCTGGACGTCTCCAGCGGTGATGTGGTCCTGCGCCACGGCACAGGAACGGAGATCATCGTCGATCGGACGACGCGACGAGGCATCACCGAGCCGACCATCCGGGAGACCTCCGGCGCCGACGGCATCGTCATCGAGGCCGACTGCAGCGGGCAGTTCAACTCCGGCTGCGAGGTCTCCTACGACATCACCATCCCGGACGGCTTCGACCTCGAGATCGAGATCGGTGCCGGCTCGCTCACCGCGCGCGACATCGAGGTCGGGACGGTGAACCTTCGGATCGCGAGCGGCGATGTCGAACTGGCCGGTGTGAGCGGCTTGTCGGAGGCTGTCGTCGATGTCGCCTCCGGGGAGGTCTCGCTCGACTTCGCGAGCGTTCCCGACAGTGTCGACGCCACCGTCAGCTCCGGTCGCATCGAGATCGGTCTGCCCGACGGATCGTACGACGTGACCGCGGAGGCGGGCGCCGGAGACGAGCGGATCGATGTGGACGTCGACCCCGACAGTGACAGCGCGATCCGCGCACGCACAGGACAGGGCGACATCGAGATCGTCGGCAACGGCCGTCGATGACTCCCCACCAGCGCATGAATCAGCGAAACAACACCGGACAGGAAGGCACGCCCATGAATGATCAGCTGCTCACCGACAGGACCGCCGTGATCTACGGCGCCGGAGCCATCGGCGCCGCCACCGCGCGGGTGTTCGCCCGCGAGGGTGCCCGGGTGTTCCTCGCCGGGAGGACGTCGGCGAGGCTCGACGCCGTGGCACAGGGCATCGCGGCCGAGGGCGGTACGGTCGCGACCGCTCAGCTCGACGTGCACGATCAGCAGGCGGTCGAGCGGCACGCCGCGCAGGTCGCGTCGACCGAAGGGGGCATCGACATCGTCATGAATGCGGTGAGTGTCCCGCACGATCAGGGTACGGGCTTGGCTGATCTCTCGGTGGAGGCCTTCCTGCAGCCGATCGACGGCTTCCTGCGGATGCTGTTCATCACCAGCAAGGCCGTCGCTCCGCACATGGGGCATGAACGCCCTGGCGTCATCCTCACGCTGTCCGAGCCGGGTGCGAAGCTCACGGCGCCCGGGATCCTTGGGCACGGCGTCAGCGCGGCCGGCAAGGAGGCGTTCTCGCGCCTGCTCGCGGCCGAGCTGGCGGCGAGCAACATCCGGGTCGTCGGCATCCGCCCGCACGCGATCATCGACGCTCCGGCCGCGGGGTCCTACACCGGAGCCCTGTTCGAACAGTTCGCCGCGGCAGGCGGGCGCTCGGTCCAGGGCTTCCTCACCGAAGAGCTCGCGCAGGGGACGCTTCTGAAGCGCCTGCCCACTCTCTCGGAGGTCGCGGAGATGGCCGCTTTCCTCGCGTCGGATCGTGCAGGATCCATCACCGGGACCGTGGTCAACCTCTCCGCCGGGGCGCTGGTCGACTGAGGCAGAGGTCAGCCGATCCCGTCGGCCTCCGCGACCGGCGCTGTCGTGATCACGATCTTGCCGGTCGCGTGGCCTTCGATCGATCGCGCATACGCGGCACGCACATCTTCGAGCGGATGCACCGAGTCGATCGGCAGCTCGATCCTGCCGTCGGCGAGGAGCTGCGCGATCATCGCGAGCTCCGGCCCGCCAGCCTTCGCCCCGCCGACGCCGCGGACCGGATGACGGGATCGCGCCTCGTAGTCGGCGATCGTGTTGATCCGGTCCGCGGGGACGCCCAGCGAGAGGGCGAGGTCGACGGTCCCGTGGCCAACGGTGTCGAGCACCGCAGTGAGCCCGTCGGGCGCCGCCGCGCGCACCGCCTCGGTGAGGTCGTCGCCGTAGGCGAGGGGGTGGATGCCGAGCTTGCCCAGCAACGCGTGGTTCCGAGGACTAGCGGTGCCGAGCACGCGGGCGCCTCGCAGGACGCAGAGCTGCGCGGTGAGGATGCCGACACCGCCGGCCGCACCGCTCACGAGCACCACGTCGCCCTCGCCGATCCGCTGTGACTCCACGCTCGCGACGGCCGTGCGTCCGACGACGTTGAGTGCTCCCGCGACGAGGAGCGAGAGTCCCTCGGGCACGCGGACGAGCAGGGCGGGGTCGATCACGAGATGGTCGGCCTGCGCCTCGTAGCGAAGACCGCCGAAGACCTGCTCGCCGACGCGCCAGTCGACCACGTCATCGCCGAGCGCCTCGATCGTGCCGGAGAAGTCGTAGCCGTTGCCCGACGGCAGACTCCGCTCGTACGGGTCGTGCATCGGCTCGCCGCTGAACAGCTTCCAGTCCACGGGGTTCACGCCGGCCGCGGCGACCCGCACCAGGACCTCGCCCGGGGCGGGGCGAGGCACCGCTCGGCGCTCGATCTCCAGGACCTCGGGCCCTCCGAACCGGCGGAAGACGACGCGTCTCGACGCGGCATCCGTCGGTTCGGGGGTCATGGGGACAGCCTAGGAGGCTCCGCGCGACAGCCAGTCGAGGATGACGCGGTTGGTCGCCTCCGCCTGCTCCTGCTGGATCCAGTGGCCGCTGTCGAGATGGACCTGCTCGACGTTCGGCACGAATTCCGCGAGGTTCGGTGACGGCGCCACAGGGTCGCGATCACCGGAGATCATGAGCGCGGGCTGGTGGATGATCGGATCGACGTCCCCGAGCAGATGCCAGTCGCGGTCGAAGTTGCGGTACCAGTTGATGCCGCCCGTGAACCCGGTCTTCTCGAAGGCGGCGACGTAGACGGCGAGCTCGTCTGCGCTCAACAGGGGTTCTCCGGAAGGCGAGTCGGTCAGCGCGAGTTCGATCATCGCGTTCCCGGGCTGCGGAGCCGGGAGCGGCTCGTTCCTGCGGTACAGGTTGCGGAGGAACCTCTCGGTGTTCGCGTCGAGCACCGCGTCGGCGACGCCGGGCTGCCGGTTGAAGTGCACGAAGTAGTAGTCGCTGCCGAGCACCTCTTCCATGAATTCGAGCCACGGCCGCTCCCCGCGCGCGGGGTAGGGCAGGCTCAGGCAGATCACCTGGTTCACCCGGTTCGGGTGCAGCGCGGTGAGGCTCCACACGACCATCGCGCCCCAGTCGTGACCGACGAAGGTCGCGTCCTCGTAGCCGTAGTGGTCGAGCAGGGCCACGAGATCGCCGGCCAGCTGCGCGACGTCGTAGGCGGTGACCTCGGCCGGGCGCGAGGAGTTCCCGAAGCCGCGCTGGTTCGGGGCGATCACGTGGTAGCCCGCGGCGACCAGCGCGGGCACCTGATGCCGCCAGGTGAAGGCGAGGTCCGGCCAGCCGTGGCACAGCACGATGGGTCGGCCGGCGTTCTCGCGGCCGGCTTCGAAGACCTCGAGCGTCACGCCGTTGACGGCGATCAGGGTGGGCTCGGGGAAGGAGGGGGAGGGAGTCGGTGTGTTCATGCTCTTCACGCTAGGGAGGTAAACAGGTCACCTGATGACCGATTTATCTGGAAATGTTGTCCTCATGCGAAGCGATCGACTCGTGGCCATCCTGCTCATGCTGCAGCGCCGCGAACAGGTGACGGCCGCTGAGGTCGCCGCCGAGCTCGAGGTGTCGGAGCGCACCGCGCGTCGTGACCTCGACGCGCTGGGTCAGAGCGGCATTCCCATTTACTCGATCCAGGGTCGCCACGGCGGCTGGCGGCTCCTCGGCGGCGGCCGCACCGATCTGTCCGGGCTCACTGCGAGCGAGACCCGCGCGCTGTTCCTCGTCGCCGGTCCGGCATCGACGGCGACTCCGGCCGTGCGATCTGCGCTCCGCAAGCTCGTGCGCGCCCTTCCGGAGTCGTTCCGGGACGAGGCCGAGGCCGCGGCGTCGTCACGGATCCTGGACTCCCAGCCGTGGGGGTCTCCGCGCACCGAACGGCCGCGCCCTCCGTTCCTCGACGACCTGCAGGATGCCGCGATCCGCGGCGTGCAGGTGCGACTCGGCTACGTCGACAGCTCCGGTGCGGCATCCGACAGAATCGTCCACCCGCTGGGCATCGTCGCCAAGGGGTCATCCTGGTACCTCGTCGCGTATACGGAGACCGGTCGGCGCACGTTTCGGATGGATCGGGTCTCGTCCGCCGTGGTGACCGAGGCAGCCGTCATCATTCCCGACGGTGTCGATCTCTCCGGAAGCTGGCAGGAGATCGCGGCCGACATCGACGTCAGGCGGTCATCGCCCGTCGAGATCCTCGCGACCTGCGAGCCCGAGGGCCTCGACTATCTCAGAGTCGCCGTCGGCGACAACCTCGAGATCCGAGGAGCCGACGCCGACGGACGCATCTCCGTCGTGATCCGCGGGCCCGGCGAGTACGGACTCGCAGGACTTCTCGCCGGACTGGTCGAATGGCTCGACATCATCGAGCCCTCCGGTGTTCGCGATCATCTCGCGTCCATCGGCAACGCCCTCGTCGAACGATACGGCGGCTCCGGTACTGCCCGCTGAGCGCATCGACACGGCCGGCGTGAATCACTCCGCTCTCTCTTCTCCGAGCACCTCGAACAGGCTCGAGAAGCCCTGATCGCCGTGGCCGTCGGCGATGCGCCGGTCCATCAGCCTCTTGACCTCACGCATGCGGACCGCGTCGACGCCGAGGGTCTCCCGGTGGCTGATCAGGTCGTCCATCAGAGCAGCCTGCACGTCGAGAGAGCCGAGATCCGGTCCGTACTCGCCGCTCGCTACGGCGGTGCCGAAGGCGTTCACGAGCGGCGCGTATCCGCCGATCGTGCCGGCGACTCTCTCCGCGAAGGCCGCGACGTCGACGCCTTCCGCGCGCACGAGGGCGAAGGTGTGCAGGAGCCCGATGAGGAACTCGTAGCCGACCGCCACCTGCGCCAGGAACTCCACGCCGGCCAGCCCCGGGTCCTCTCCGTAGTATGCGACGGTTCCGAGCTCCTCGAGCGTCGACCGCTGCGCCTCCCAGGCGTCGGGGTCGCCGCTGAACGAGAGCATCATGGTCGGCGTCCCCATGTACGGCGGGTCTCCCATGAGCCCGCCGTCGATGTACGTCGCCCCCTGCGCGTGCGCCCAGTCCGCGTTGATCCGCGCCTGAGCGGGCGAGCCGCTGGTGACGTTCACGAGGGCGCGGCCGGCGACAGCATCCGCGATCGTCTCCTGCACGGCTTCGACGGCAGGGCTGTCGAGCAGGCAGATGACGACGAGCGGACTCGCGGCCACGGCATCCGTGGCGGTCTCCGCCACCGAGGCTCCCGCCGCCGCCAGGGGCTCGGCCTTGCTCGCCGTCCGGTTCCACACGGTCGTGCGGTATCCGCGGTCGAGGAACGTTCGTGCGATCGCCGACCCCATGCTCCCGAGGCCGATCACGGTGACCTGGCTGTTCATCGTCATGATGTCCTTCCCCTTCAGTGTGCGGTCGTGTCGGTCGGCTGCTCGTCGTCGGACCTCAGTCCGATGCCCCAGCTGGCGCCGCGCGCGATGAAGACTCCGAGGACCGTGACGCCGGCGAACACCAGCATGAGCAGGCGGGCCGATCCGACGATGTCGGGCATGGCCAGGTTGACGAGCACTCCGGCCATCGCCGCGCTGAACGCGCTGGCGATGATGAACACGGTGTTCACTGCCGCGGCGGCCTTGGCGCCCTCCTCCTCGCCCGAGGTGCTGCCGAGCGCCGCGACCGTCAGGTGCGGGAAGCCCAGGCCGATGCCCGCTCCGGCGATGAAGAGAGTCGTGAACCACAGCACGATGACGAGCACCGACGGGCCCTCGTGCTGCAGCAGGCCGTAGGCGGCCAGGCCGAGGGCGACGACGAGCGGGCCCAGAGTGATCAGCGCCCGGCGCGAGCGGATGCCGGAGGCATTGGCGGTGAACACCTGGGTGATCGACCATCCGAGCGAGAGCGCTGCTCCGAGGAGCCCGGCCACGAACGGTGCCAGCCCGCCGATCTCCTGGCCGAACAGCGGGATGAATGCCTCGGTGCCGATCGCGAACGCGAGCACGGCGACCGTGAGGTACACCCAACCGAGCGAAGAGCCGTGCGTGAACGTCACGCGAGGGAGGATGCCACGGGTGCCGCGCTTCTCCTGGCGCAGGAACCAGATGCCCAGGGCCACGCCGACGACCAGCGCGATCGCCGTGCCGAGACCGGCCGGGACCACGCTCGCGATCCCGACGGCGGCGACACCGCCGGAGAGCAGGACGAGCGACGCCCACGGGATGGACTCGCTGGACCGGCCTCGTGCGGTTCGCGGAAGCGCGCGGACCACGACGATGCCGATGAGTGCGGACACCACGGCGAGTCCGACGAACGTCACGCGCCATGCATCCAGTTGCGCGAAGACGCCGCCGACCACGGGGCCGACGATGTTGCCGACGCCCCACATGGCGGAGACGAGGGCGGCGCCTCGTGCCCAGAGGCGTTCGGGCAGAGCCCGCTGGATGAGCGCGTAGCCGAGGCCGGCGAGCAGCCCACCGCCGAGACCCTGCACCGCACGGCCGAAGAGCAGTGCCGACATCCACGGGCTCGCCGCGCACAGCAGAGAGCCGAGCGCGAACAGTCCCAACGCCAGCAGGTAGGCCCGCACAGCGCCCTGCTGCGTGAGGATCCTGCTCACCAGCATCGAGCTGACCACCGAGGCCAGCAGGAAGGTCATCATGGTCCACGCGTAGAACTCGGCGCCGCCGATCTCACCGACGATCGTGGGCAGGAGGCTGGTCGTCAGATAGACGTTGCTGGCTTCGAGCAGCACCCCGCCGGCGAGCACGGAGGCGACGGGGGCGTAGCGGCTGCCCAGGAGTTCGCGCCAGGTGCCGCCGGCTGCGGTCTTCTGCGGGGTCTGCGTCATCGATCGTTCCTTCAGGGCATCGGGGGAGGCTGGCGGCCTCCGCGGCGCCGACTGCCGGCGACCTTTCGTCACGCTATGACCTCAAGTAAGCTTGAGGTCAAGAGGAGGGTCGAGATGTCTCTGGAACCCGATGATCTACTGGCGATCGGCGAGGTGACGCAGCGCACCGGAGTGCCGGCATCCGCTCTCCACTTCTACGAGCAGCTCGGCCTGATCGCGTCGACGCGCACCCCGGGGAATCAGCGTCGATACCGCCGGCACATGCTGCGGCGGATCTCGCTGATCGTGGTCGCGAAACGGCTCGGCATCCCGCTCAGCGACGTGCAGGAGGTGTTCCAGAGCCTGCCGCTCGACGATCCGCCCTCGCAGCGCGACTGGCGACGGGTCGCCCAGCTCTGGCGCGCGCAGCTCGAGGTACGCCGCACCCAGCTCGACCACCTGCAACGCGAGCTCACCGGCTGCATCGGCTGCGGGTGTCTCTCGCTCAAGGCCTGCCGGCTGCTGAACCCCGAGGACGCGCTGGGCGTCGACGGGCCGGGCCCGCGTCGCATCTGACGCGGGACCAGCCCGTGGGTTCCCGGCCGTCAGGCCGGGACGGAGTGCGCTGTCGTGTGCGTGGACACCCGCGGCGTTCTCATCGCGATGGCGGTGACCAATGCCCCGACCAGGGCGAGGATCGCCGCGCCGATGAATGCCGCGGAGTATCCCTGGGTCAGTTCCACGCGAGAAGGATCCGTGCCGGAGATTCCGTAGACGACGGCCGTGAGGACGGCGAGGCCGAGTGCGGAACCGATCTGGTAGCTG
This sequence comes from Microbacterium sp. A8/3-1, assembly GCF_040267695.1. Taxonomy (NCBI): domain Bacteria; kingdom Bacillati; phylum Actinomycetota; class Actinomycetes; order Micrococcales; family Microbacteriaceae; genus Microbacterium; species Microbacterium sp. A8/3-1. Next base: position 3,253,028 of record NZ_CP158357.1, read on the forward strand.
GTGCTCACGAGCCCCGAGGCCACGCCCGTCTCCGCCGGCGGTGCGGCGTTGATGGCCGTGCCGAGCGAGGGGACGAAGGCCAGCGACATGCCGAGGGCGGCCACGAGCGAGGCGGGCAGGACATCGACGGCGTAGTTGCCGTCAGCTCGGACGAAGGCGAGCCAGGCGAGCCCCGCCGCCAGGAGGAGAAGACCGCTGACGATCAGCGCCTTCGCACCGAACCTCCCCTGCAGCCGCGGTGCGAGAGCGACCATGACGAGCACGACGAGGCCGGTCATCGGGAGGAGTGCGGCGCCGGCGGCGAAGGCGCTCGCACCCAGCACTTGCTGGAGGTAGAGGTTCAGGAAGAACCACATCGAGACCCACGCCGCGCCCAGCAGCAGCTGTGCGCCGTTGGCTGCCCCGAGCAGCGGAGTGCGCAGCAGGCCGAGTCGAAGAAGCGGGTTGCGGCTCCGCGCCTGGACGAGGAAGAAGATCACCAGCAGGACGAGGCCTCCGCTCAGCAGGCCCAGGGTGGACCAGGTGAGCCAGCCGACCTCCGGCGCGTTGACCACCGCGTAGACGACCGCGGCGAGTCCGCCGGTGACGGTGAGCGCGCCGACGATGTCGATCGATCCCGATGCCTTGCGGACGGTCCGGGGGAGCGACGTGGCCGTGAACGCGAGCACGAACAGCGCGATCGGGACGGTGACGTAGAACACCCATGGCCAGCTCACGTACTCGGTGAGCACGCCGCCGAGGAAGACCCCCGCGGTTCCGCCGATCGGGGCCGCAGCGCCGTACACCGCGAACGCCTTCGGCAGGTCGGAGGTGCCGCCGAAGAGCATCATCAGCAGGGTCAGCGCGGCGGGGGCGATGAGTGCGGAGCCGGCCCCCTGGATGGCGCGGCCGGTGATCTCGAGTCCGACAGTGCCGGCGGCGCCGGCGAGGATCGACCCGGCGATCAGGACGATCCAGCCGAGCACGAAGATCTTGCGGGCGCCGAAGACGTCGGCGAGGCGACCGCCGAGCAGGAGCAGGCCGCCGAAGGCGACCACGTAGGCGTTGAAGACCCATGACAACGACTCGGGAGTGAAGCCGAGCTCCCGTTGGATGTCGGGAAGAGCGACGCCGATGATCGAGGTGTCCATGATGACGACGAACTGCGCCATGGCGATCAGCGCGAGGCCGAGCCAGCGCTTCGCCGGCGTTATGGGTGGGTGGGACATGGTGATTCCTCCTGAAGGGTGGCCCGGGGGTCCGGGCGAGATGTCGTAATACCCCCAGGGGGTATTAACTTCAGAGTAGCGGAATACCCGGGTGGGGTATACGGTTGAATCAAATACCCAGCAGGGGTATCCCAAAACGAGAAGAGGATGACATGGCGACGAACGAGTACCAGGTGACGGGCATGACGTGCGGGCACTGCGAGATGTCGGTGCGCGAAGAGGTCGGACAGGTCGCCGGAGTCGAAGGCATTCAGGTGAGTGCGAAGACCGGGCTGCTGGAGGTCACCGCCTCGGACGCGATCGACGACGCGCAGATTCTCGCGGCGGTCAAGGAGGCCGGCTACTCGGCGGTACGGGCGTCATGAAGACCGGCGCACGTCTCGCCCTGTACGGGCTCGGACTGATCGTCGCTTTCGGCGGAGCCTTCGGCATCGCCGCAGCGGTGGTTCCCGACGACGTGGTCGCCGGATGGCAGAAGGGAAGCGAAATGAACGGGCATGACGAGGGACACGAGTCCGGGGAGACGGCATCCGCATCGGCATCCGTCGCCACCGCGCTGAAGGGCCTCGCGCTCAGCATCGACGGGTACGTCCTGTCGCCGATCGAAGCGCCGACGACCGTGGGCGAGGCCGGGGAGCTCCGCTTCCAGATCCAGGATGCCGCCGGCGAGGCGGTGACCGACTACACGACGGCTCACGACAAGGATCTGCACCTGATCGTCGCGCGATCGGACGGGAGCGGTTTCCAGCATGTGCACCCGCTGCTCGATGAGGCGACGGGCACATGGTCGCTGCCGTGGGAGTGGGAGGCGGCGGGAACGTACCGCGTGTTCGCCGACTTCACGCCGGGCGGCGCGGACGCGGCGAACCTGACCCTCTCGCGCACCGTCCAGGTGGTGGGCGAGTTCGTTCCGGTCGAGACGCAGCCGAGCGTGGCCTCCGAGGTCGACGGTTTCACCGTCTCCCTCGAAGGAGACGTGGTGGCAGGGTCTGCGAGGGAACTGGCCATCACCATCTCGCGTGACGGCGAACCCGTCACGACGTTGGAGCCCTACCTGGGGGCTTTCGGTCACTTCGTGGCTCTGCGTGAGGGCGATCTCGCCTTCCTGCACGTGCACGCCGAGGGGGACGAGCCCGAGGCCGGCGACACGTCGGGACCGGAGATCGTGTTCTTCGCCGAAGCCCCGACCGCCGGACGCTCCCTGCTGTACTTGGACTTCCAGGTCGACGGCGTGGTGCACACGGCCGAGTTCGTCATCGACGCGGCACACGGAGGCCACTCATGAGCACGACAGCTCCCCAGACCGCCGGCGCCGGCGTCGAGTTGGAGATCGGCGGGATGACGTGCGCCTCGTGCGCGATGCGGATCGAGAAGAAGCTCAACAAGCTCGACGGCGTCACGGCGACGGTCAACTACGCGACCGAGAAGGCGAAGGTCACGGTGCCTGAGGGGTACGACCCCGCAGCACTGATCGCCGAGGTGGAGAAGACCGGGTACACGGCCGTCCTGCCCGCGCCGAAGGGCGACAAGAAGGGGACCGGTGACGCCGACGAGGCGGACCCGGAGCTGCGTTCGCTGCGCAATCGGCTGATCGGATCGATCATCCTCACCGTTCCGGTGATCGCGATGGCGATGATCCCCGCTCTGCAGTTCACGTACTGGCAGTGGGCGTCGCTCGCGCTCGCCGCACCGGTGATCGTCTGGGCGGCGTGGCCGTTCCACCGGGCGGCATGGATGAACCTTCGGCACGGTGCGGCCACGATGGACACGCTCATCTCGATGGGCACCGCGGCCGCGTTCCTCTGGTCGCTGTATGCGCTGTTCTTCGGAACGGCGGGCACGCCGGGCATGACGCATCCGTTCGAGTTCGCACTGGCGCCTTCTGACGGTGCGGCGAACATCTACCTCGAGGTCGGCGCGGGCGTGACGATGTTCATCCTCGCCGGGCGCTACTTCGAGAAGCGCTCGAAGAAGCAGGCCGGGGCCGCGCTGCGGGCGCTGCTCGAGCTCGGCGCCAAGGAGGTCTCGATCGTTCGCGACGGGATCGAGGGCAAGATCCCCGTGGAGGACCTCCGCGTGGGCGATGAGTTCATCGTGCGTCCGGGCGAGAAGATCGCCACGGACGGGGTCGTGGTCTCCGGCACGTCGGCGGTCGACGCCTCCATGCTCACCGGGGAGTCCGTCCCCGTCGAGGTCGCCTCGGGGGATGCGGTGACCGGTGCCACCACGAACGTCGGGGGACGACTCGTGGTGCGGGCGACGCGGATCGGATCCGACACGCAGCTGGCTCAGATGGCCCGGCTCGTCGAAGACGCGCAGACCGGCAAGGCCGAGGTGCAGCGCCTCGCCGACCGGATCTCCGGGGTCTTCGTGCCGATCGTGATCGTTATCGCCGTCGCGGCACTCGGGGGCTGGTTGGGAGCCGGCTTCCCGGTGACGGCGGCGTTCACGGCAGCAGTCGCCGTGCTCGTGATCGCGTGCCCGTGCGCCCTGGGGCTGGCGACGCCGACGGCGCTGCTGGTCGGTACCGGTCGCGGCGCGCAGATGGGCATCCTCATCAAGGGTCCGGAGGTGCTGGAGTCCACGCGCATGGTCGACACGGTCGTGCTCGACAAGACCGGCACCGTCACCAGCGGGAAGATGACCCTGGTGGATGTCGTCGTCGAGCCGGGTGTGGACCGCGCGGACCTGCTGCGGTTGGCCGGCGCGCTGGAGGATGCCTCGGAGCACCCCATCGCGCAGGCCATCGCCAAGGGCGCGACGCAGGAAGTCGGTGCGCTCGCCGCCCCGGAGGACTTCGCGAACATCGAGGGCAAGGGCGTGCAGGGCGTCGTGGACGGGCACGCGGTGCTGGTGGGCCGCGAGTCCCTGCTGGCCGAGTGGTCGCTGAAGCTGAGTCGTGAGCTGGCATCCACGAAGGCGCGCGCGGAGGGCGAAGGCAAGACCGTCGTCGCCGTGGGCTGGGACGGCCAGGCGCGCGGCATCCTCATCGTGGCCGACACGGTCAAGCCGACGAGTGCCGAGGCGATCGCGCAGTTCAAGGCGATCGGTCTGACCCCCGTCCTGCTCACGGGAGACAACGAGGCGGTCGCACGGCAGATCGCCACCGAGGTCGGGATCGACGAGGTCATCGCCGAGGTGCTGCCCGCGGACAAGGTCGACGTCGTCCGCCGCCTTCAGAGCGAGGGCAAGGTCGTCGCGATGATCGGCGACGGCGTCAACGACGCTCCGGCGCTCGCGCAGGCCGACCTCGGTCTCGCAATGGGCACAGGAGCGGATGTCGCGATCGAAGCATCCGACATCACCCTGGTGCGCGGCGATCTGCGCAGCGCGGTCGATGCGATCCGCTTGTCCCGCAAGACGCTCGGAACCATCAAGACCAACCTGTTCTGGGCCTTCGCCTACAACGTCGCGGCGATCCCCGTCGCGGCCCTCGGGATGCTGAACCCGATGCTCGCGGGCGCGGCGATGGCGCTCTCCAGCGTCTTCGTCGTCGGCAACAGCCTGCGCCTGCGCGGGTTCAAGAGCGTCGCGGGCCACGGCCAGTAGGCTCCGGGCCCAGGGGGCGCGCAGAACTTCCTAGGATCGAGAGATGACTTCTGCTGTCCCTGACCTCCCGCTCCGCCGGGCTGCGCCGGAGGATGCCGCCGCCGTGCTGCGTCTGTTCGACGAGGCGATCGCCTGGTTCGTCTCGATCGGCAACACCGGCCAGTGGGGCACCGAGCCGGTCTCGGGCACGCCCCGCTGGGAGGCGCGGGCCGAGGAGTGGTGCTCCGGCGACGACAGCTGGGTGGTCGAGCATCCGGAGATCGGAGTCTGCGGGCTGATCGCGCTCGGCGACGCCGTCGACTACGTCCCGGCTACCGTCGAGCCGGAGCTCTATGTCCGGGTGCTGATCGGCTCGCGGGATCCACGGGCGAAGGGCGTCGGACGCCGGCTGCTCGCCCTCGCGGACGAGCGCGCGGCCGCGAAGGGCGTCGACCTGCTTCGAGTCGACTGCTACGCCGGAGGGTCCGGCGACCTCGTGCGGTTCTACGAAGCCTGCGGGTACACCCGGGCGGGGACCTTCGCCGTGGGCGAGGAGCCCAACGCGTGGCCCGGCCAGGTGCTGGAGCGGCGACTCCCCTAGTACGGCACCTGACTGGTCAGGTGGAAGGTCATTCCCATCCACCTGTCCATGTAGGCGCTCTGGGCGCCGTTGCTGTACTTGAAGCAACCCGCGCCACAGGAGCCCTGGTAGACGTAGCTGTTCGCCGCGTTGGCGGCTCCGGCGGGTACGAGGAGGAGCGCGGCCGCGAGTGCGACGACGGCCCCGGCGCCGGCGGCGCGCTTCTTGATGTTCTTCATGGTCTGTTCCTCTCGGTCGTGCCCGCCCCGCGCGCGTGCGGGAGCGGTCCGACCGTCAGTCTTCTCCGACCGGGAGGCGTGCACATCGGTGGAACTACGGACTCACGCGAACTCGTCTAGCGCCGGGGCGCCGGCGGGATGGAACTCGAGATGGCCTGCGCGATCGCGGCGGCGACGTCGGGCGTCCGATCCAGCGGCATCCGCACGACGGGAGCCGACACGCTGATCGCGTTGCAGGTGCTGTCGACGCTCGGGAGCGCGACGGCGACGGCGCGCATGAGGTCGGCGCTCTCCTCGTCGTCGACGCCGTAGCCTCGTTCGCGGGTCAGGGCGAGTTCGTCGGCGAGGCGTTCCATCGACGTGATGGTCTTCTGGGTGAGCGTCTCGAGGTGCGGGCCGACGAGGCGCTCCACGTCTTCCCAGGCCATGGTCGCGAGCATCGCCTTGCCCATGGCCGTGGCGTGGGCGGGGAGTCGCCGTCCGACCGCGCTGAACATGCGCAGGGGATGCGCGGATTCGCGCTTGGCGAGGTAGATGACATCGGATCCGTCGAGCCGGCCGAGGTGGGATGCTTCGCCGAAGTGCTCGGTCAGCGTGGTGAGCGCGGTCTCGGCCCACTGCACGATCTCGTCGGCGTCGACGTAGCTCGTGCCGGCCTGCAGCGCGCGCATCCCGACGCGATAGCGCGACCGCGTCATCTCGTCGGTCTCGACCCATCCACGCCGCTCCAGTGTGGCGAGGAGTTTGTGGAGACTGCTCTTCGGCACGGACAGTGCCGTGGCGATCCTCGTGAAGGTCATCGGCTCCGATGCCCTGGCGAGCAGTTCGAGGACGTCGAGGGTGCGCTCGGCGGACTTCACACCCGCTGCGTCTGTCGTCGGTTCGACCATTCGCCGATGCTACCGCGTTCCTCCATGGAAAGTGAGTTCCTGGACAAGAACTGATTCCCCGGAAATGCTTGACGATTTCGCGCCAGCCTTCGTATGATGCTCTCGTATGAGAAACACCGTTTCCATATGGGAACAAGCAAAGGAGCTTGCAGTGAGATCACGTAAGACTTTCGCCGTCCTGGCAGGCCTGTCCACGGTGGGTATCCTCATCGCCGGATGCAGTCCCGCCGCTGACGGCGGCGAAGACGGACCGATCACCCTCACCTATGTCACCAGCGTGGAGGACGCCACGCTGGCAGCGGGGGAGATGCCGGCCATCGAAGCCTTCGAGAAGGCGAATCCCGACATCGACGTCAAGGTGGAGCAGATCCCCTTCGGCGAATACAACACCAAGATCCAGACCGAGATGCGCGGCGGTGGTGGCCCGGATGTCGGGCGCGTGAACCACACCGACATCCAGACCTACGCGGCGGCCGACTTCCTCCTGCCGCTGGACGACGCGATCGACGACGGCACCATCGACACCGAGCCGCTGATCCCCGGCCTCGTCGAGGTGGGGCAGGTGCGCGATGCGCAGCTGACTCTTCCCCTGACGACGGACGCGCGCGTGCTGTTCGTGAACACCCGTCTCCTCACGGCCAACGGCATCGACGCGCCACCGACGACCTGGGACGAGCTGCTGACGGCTGTGAAGGCCTTCGCCGGCACCGACGTCTACGGATACGGCTTCCCGCTCGACTCGGACTACTCGCTCTCCTACGAGTCCGCCGGTCCGTACATCAACACCGCGGGCGGGGCGATCCTGAACGAGGACGGCTCAGCAGCGGTGGCCGCGAAGGACGACGCCACCGTCGACGCGCTCCAGCTCCTCCAGGACATCGTCGCGACCGGCGCCGTCCCTCCGGGGCTCGACAACCTCGCCGGCGACGCCCTCGCGCAGCTGTTCGCGAGCGACAAGCTCGCGATGATGCTCGGCGGACCCTGGGTTCGTCCGCAGATCGAGAGCTACAACGATCAGCTCGTCTACGGCGAGGACTGGGTCACGGTACCCGTCCCGGTGCAGAACGACGGCGACAAGTCGTCGTCGACCGCCGGTGGCTGGCAGATCGGGGCGTTCAAGAACACCGACCACCCGGAGGCCGCCATGAAGCTGGTGGCGTGGATGGTGCAGGCCGAGAACCTCGAGAACATCAACCGGGAAGAGGCCTTCCCTCCCACCACGGACGGCCTCGATGTGGCCCCGTGGAGCGATGACCCGTTCTTCGACGCCTTCGCCGAGGTGCTGCCCAACTCGCGAGTGCCGATCACGCCGGTCCCGCGCATGGCCGAGGTCTCTGCCGCGTTCGAGAACGTGCTCGAGCCTGTCATCGTCAAGGGCAGCGGCTCCGTCGAGGATGCGCTCGGGGAGTTCGACTCCCAGGCCGACGCCATCATCAAGTAACCCGGGCTTCGGCCGACGAAAGGGACAATGATGACCCAGACCACCGCGGACGTGACGTCCACGAGGTCGCCGAGGCCGGAGGGTCGGCGGACGCAGCGCATCCGCCGACCCTCCGCGTGGCCCTACGCGGCGCCGGCTCTGATCGCCCTCGCGGTCCTGCTGATCTACCCCCTCGGCTACAACGTGTGGTTGAGCATGCACATCGACCGCCTCAGCGTCGATGACGGGACGTTCGTCGGCCTGGGGAACTACTTCGAGGTGATCGGCCGCGGAGATCTGCTCCCCACGATCGGCCGAACCCTCGTGTTCACGTTCGGGTCGTTGATCCTGCAGTTCCTGCTCGGGCTCGCGGGTGCTCTGGCGCTCGAGTTCTTCCCCCGCGCCAGCCGTGTTCTGCGCCCGGTGCTGCTCATCCCGTGGGTCGTCCCTGCCGTCGCCGTCGGCGCGATCTGGGCTTCGATCCTCGACGCGAACACCGGCATGGCCAACGCGGTGCTGCATCTCGCGGGCCTCGCGCCGGTCGCCTGGCTGAGCGACCCGACGCTCGCGATGGCGGCGCTCATCATCGTCACACCTGGAAGTCCACGCCGTACTGGATCCTGATGATCTCGGCGGCGCTGCAGACGGTTCCGAAGGAGCTCACCGAGGCCGCACGAGTAGATGGCGCCCGCTACGTGCGCATCGTATGGAGCGTGCTGCTGCCCAGCATCCGCCCCGTCCTCATCACGACGACGCTGCTCGCCTTCATCTGGACCTTCAACTACTTCGACCTCGTCTACCTGCTCACCGACGGAGGACCCGACGGCGCGACGCGCACCCTCCCGTTCGTGATCTGGGAGACATCGCTGAAGTTCAACCGCTTCGACTACGCCGCCACGTACTCCGTGCTCTCGGTGCTGATCACCGGCATCGCGATCGGGTTCTACATGCGGGTGGCCAGAAAGGCGCAGAAATGACGGTCAGACGCTCCACCCGCCGCAAGCCCTGGACAGCAGGGGTCGTGCTCGGACTGATCCTGCTCGGAACCCTGGCGCCGCTGTACTGGCTGGTCACCTCTTCTCTGAAGACCTCGAACGAGCTCGCCTCGATCCCGGCGACGCTCTGGCCCCAATCCCTCTCGTTCGAGAACTTCGCAACGGTCCTGGGAGAGGGCACCATCGTCGAGGCGTCGCTGCGCTCCCTGGCGATCGCCCTCATGACGACGGTCATGGTCGTCGTGCTCGCGTCTCTGTCCGCCTACGCGACGACGCACCTCCGCTTCCGCTTCGGCTCGCACCTGCTCACCCTGAGCTTCGTGACGCAGCTGCTGCCGCAGGCGGCGACCCTGCTGCCGGTCTTCCTGCTGTGGCGCAACCTGGGGCTCATCGACACGCTGCCGGGCATCACGCTCGCGTACATCGCCTTCCAGCTTCCCGTCGCCGTCTGGATCATCACCGGTCACTTCGCCTCGATCCCCAACGAGGTGATCGAAGCGGCCGAGGTCGACGGAAGCGGGCCCCTCCGGACGCTGTTCCGCGTGATCATCCCGATGGCCGGCGCCGGCATCGCCGCGGTCGCGATCTGGGCGATCATCGGATGCTGGGGCGAGCTGCTGTTCGCCCTGATCCTGCTCTCCGGCGACCTGCAGACCGTGCCGGTGGCGCTGGCCAGCATGGTCGGTCAGCACACGACCAGCTGGGGCGTCGTGCTCGCTGCATCCACGATCGCCGCCCTGCCGCCCCTCCTCCTCTTCTTCCTGCTGCAGAAGTACTTCGCCGACGGCATCTCCGGTGCCGTCAAAGCCTGAACTCACCCCCAGAACTCAGAAAGTGAACCATGCGCGACATCTCCCGCATCAGCATCATCCCCACCTCGCACCTCGACCTGTTCTGGCTCGGTGACTACCGCAACTGCCTCTCCCGAGGGGATGGCCTGATCCGCCGCTACCTGGATCGGGCCGACGAGTCGGGCAACGAGACGTTCGTGATCGACACGGCGATCTTCGCCGAGCACTTCCTGATGACGCACCCGCACTACGAACCGCTCGTCCGTCGGCTCATCGCCGAGAAGCGGCTCGAGATCGGCGGCGCGTACATCGACCGCTGGGAGAACCTCGTCCTCGGCGAATCGCTCATCCGCAACATCCAGATCGGCCGGCGCTGGGCGAAGGAGCGGTTGGGCATCGAGACGCGCCTGGCTGCGCATCCGGACCTCCCCGGTCTGAACGCGCAGACCTCGCAGATCTACACGCAGGCCGGCGTCGACTACTACGTCACCTCGCGCAAGATCTTCCACGAGGGCCGCATCTGGCGGCACGTCGCCCCGGACGGCAGTGCGATGCACGTGATGCACTGGCCGGTTCACTACGTGTTCGTGCCGTTCCGGGAGGGCTCGCTGGTCGAGGGAGCCGAGGGGCACTTCGTCGGAGGCAAGACGCTCGAGCACGAGGACATGGCCGGGCGCTACCCGCACGGCACCCTCGCGATGTCGGGCAGCGCCGGCGACCTGACCGGGCCGGAGGACTTCATCACCCGGTACGGCAAGGACCAGCGCGCCTACATCGACCAGTTCCAGCACGAGTTCCCGGAGATCGAGATCGACTACGCGATCCCGGCCACGGTGATGCAGCCGTACCTCGACGATCCGGTCGAACTTCCGGAGCGGGAAGGGACGTTCCCGAGTGTGTGGGGCGTCGCCCCCGACGAGGAGATGCGCTTCTTCCACCGCGTCCGCGCGATCGAGCGCGACCTGCTCGACGCCGAGACAGCCGCGGTGCTCGCAGCATCCGCGGGTCGTGCGCCCCTGCCGGAGAGCGCGGCGCAGTGGCACGGCCTGTACGGCGAGGAGGCGTTCTTCGCGCCGAAGGACCTCGCACCCGCCGGCCGCGAGTTCGAGTGGCTCTGGCGGATGCAGGTGTTCACGCAGGATCACAACGGCGGCGGCGAGGACGGCGCGCTCTCGGTCTTCCAGAAGAAGGTCCGTCACGATCGCGCACGCGGCTACGCGGCCGATGTCGTCACTCACGCGGTGGCGACCGGTGCCGATGCCGGCGCTCGCCCGGTCGTGTTCCGCACGCGTTTCGGCGCGGAACCGGTGCTGCTCGTCGACGTCGGAGCGGATGCTGCGCTGGACGCCGCGCTCGATTCCGAGACGGGCTCGACCCAGGTGCTCGAAGGAGCCGACGGTCGAGCCATCCGCGCGGTCGCCGCCGACCTTCCCGAGAGCATCGGCCTGCATCCGCTGACGACCGCCGCTGCCACCGGTTCGATCGACGTGCGCTCCGACGCCGACGAGGTCGTCGTGACGACCGGTGACCTCCAGCTGCAGGTCTCGCGCACGAGCGGCGAGGCATGGCTCACGCAGGATGACCGCCGTCGCCGCATCCTCGCTCCGGCCTATGCCGTCCGTGAGCTCGGCAACGATGTCACGCTCGCGACCGACGAGGAGCAGCGCGTCGACGCCGTGCTGCTCGACGTCGCGGTGGGCTCGCAGGGGGCGCTCGCCGTCCAGGTCCACCTCGACTGGGAGCTGCTGGGTGTGACCTGGCGCCAGATCCTGACGGTCTGGGCCCACGAGAAGGCGGTCGACGTCGAGATGGACGTCGACTGGCCGGCACTCGAGGATTGGCAGGTCCGTCTCCCGCTGCTGCCCGAGGCCTCTCGATCGGCGCTGAGCTTCGGCACCCCGTTCCACGGTTCGCCATGGGACTGCATTCCCGAGGGGGCGCACCCCTACGCGCCCGATGAGATCTCCCCGGAGGACCAGGCGGCGTACCGCGAGGTGCAGCACTGGATCGCGGCGGATGACGCGGACGGCGCGGTCGCGGTGCTGACCGAGCATCCGGCATTCCGGTCCGAGCACGGCGAGACCAGCGCGGTGCTGCTGCGCACGGCGGCATCCTGCGGCGACCGTCGGCTGCACTGGACGAACCCCGGCAAGACGACGTGGCAGTTCCGCGTGCAGGTGCTCGATGCGTCCGACTACGTCGCCGCGCTGGCGGATCGACGGTGGCGCCGCTCGCGGGTGCTGTTCGGCGACGCGGCGGAGTCCGTGCTGCTGGAGAACCACGGCGACGACGTGCGGGTCTCCGCGCTCTACCTGGACGAGGACGGCCGCGCCTGCGTGCGGCTCGTCAACCAGTCGGCCTCGACCGTCACGGCGAGACTGACCGGTCTCCTCACGGCGGAGGGCGCCGACGTCATCGACCTCACCGGCGCCGTCGTCGGCGAGGTGCCCGTGGCCGATGGCCGTGTGGACATCGAGCTCGCTCCCTGGCGCATCAGCACGCTGAAGTTCACCGCTGCGCTCACCGAGGACGCGCGATGAGCCCGCGGCCGAACGTCGACCTCGACCGGATCCGCCGCGAACTCGGCTCGTCCGTGGTGTCCGACCTGCTCGACGCGCAGGGACTGCGTCACCAGTGCCTCGGGCCCGGCCTCGCGCCCCTCGACCGTGACGACGTCATCGTCGGGTGGGCGTTCCCGGTGACGACGCAGCGGATGTACGACATCCCGGAGAAGCCGTTCGTCGGCCTGATCGCCGCCCTCGACGAGATCGGTGCCGACGAGGTGTTCGTGACGCCGACGGCGCGAGCCGTCGACATGGCGGTCTGGGGTGAGCTGCTCTCCACCGCGTGCCAGGTCCGTGGTGCGGCCGGTGCGATCACCGACGGCCTCGTGCGCGACACCCGGCAGGTGCGGGGCCTCGGCTTCCCGGTCATCTCGGCGGGGACGATCCCCTACGACAGCATGGGGCGTCACGAGATCGTCGCCCTGCGGGTGTCGTGCGTCATCGACGGCGTCCGGATCGAACCGGGCGACCTCCTCATCGGCGACTGCGACGGAGTGGTCGTGGTTCCGGAGCGCCTGGTCGAGGCGACGATCGCCGCCGCCCAGGAGAAGCGCGCCGGCGAGGTGGCCTTCCGCACCGCGGTGGCCGACGGGATGCCGGCATCCGAGGCCTTCGCGACCTTCGGGGTGCTCTGATCGACATGGACCTCCGATCCCTGACCGCCTCCGACTCGCAGCTGATGAGCGCCGATGTCCTCGTGCGCGCGGACGGCACCGGAAGCGGGGAGCGGCTGCTCGCCGTCTCGCCATCCGGCGGGATCCATGCGCGGGTGCTCCTCGACCGTGGCCTCGATCTCGGTCAGGCGTGGTTCGCGGGAGAGGCGCTGTCGTGGACGTCGGCCGCCGGACCGCGACGCGCGGGTGATGTCCCGTCGGACGACGACGGATGGCACCGGATGTGGGAAGGCGGACTGCTCACGACCTGCGGGCTCCGTCACGTCGGCGGAGCGGTTCCCGGGATGCCGCGGCACGGGCGCTACAGCGGCAACCCCGCTGAGCAGGTGAGCGTCGATGCCGATCCGGCCACGGGGAGGATCGTCGTCCGCGGGACGATTCGAGAGAACGACGGGATCGGCCGCCTGTTCGTCGTGCACCGCACGTGGACGTTCCACACCGACGACGGCCGGATCGACCTGCACGACGAGATCGTCAACGAGTCGGCTGCGCCCGCTGCGGCACCCCTGCTCTATCACGTGAATCTGGGCTACCCGTTCCTGCAGCCGGCATCCGAGCTGATCATCGACGGCGAGAGTCGGGGCCGGATGGGCGAGCCGCAGGTCGTCGAGGACGAGGTCATCGCGATCGACCCGGAGTCCTCGGACGGCACGGCACGCGCCTTCATCACCTCGCCGTCGCGAGACCGCCGGTTCGGCGTCGCGTGGGAGACGAAGCGCCTTCCACGAGGGTTCAGCTGGCGGCGTCGGACTCCCGGCGCCTACGTGCAGGCGATCGAGCCTGCCAACTGGGGGATCGCCGGCTTCGACGATGCCCGACCTCAGCCCACCCTGGAGCCGGGGGAGAGCTGGACGATGCGACTGACACTGACCGTGGAGGACATCTCATGACCGATCTGCAGGGATACACCGCCCTCGTCACCGGAGCGAGTGCGGGCATCGGCGAGGCGATCGCCCGGCGTCTCGCCGCGGACGGCGCGCGCCTCCTCGTGCATGGCCGAGACGAGCAGCGCACGCGACGGGTCGCCGAAGCGCTGGATGCGGAGCTCATCGTCGCGGACCTCGCCGAGGCCTCCGGACTCGACGCGGTTCTCGCCGCGATCGAGGCGGTCGGGACGCTCGACGTGCTCGTCAACAACGCCGGCTTCGAAGAGCCCGCGACCGTCGACCAGCTCGACCCGCGGATTCTGGAGCGGATGTTCCGCATCAACGTCTTCGCGCCGGTGGAGCTCATCCGGCGGAGCCTGCCGCAGCTGCAGAGGTCCGGTCGCGGATCGATCATCAACGTCACGTCGATCCACGAATCGGTCCCCGTCGCGGGCAACTCCGGATACGCGACGACGAAGGCCGCGCTGGCGGCCTACACGCGCACGGCCGCGGTCGAGCTCGGTCCGCGCGGCATCCGCATCAACAATCTCGCGCCGGGAGCCATCCGCACGGCCATGAACGAGCACCTCATCGACGAGATCGGCGCGGAGCGCTTCGGGCGCTGGATACCGGCAGGGCGAGTGGGAGCTGTCGACGACGTCGCAGGCGCTGCCTCGTTCCTCGCCGGCCCCGACAGCCGGTACATCTCCGGCACCACCGTGACCGTCGACGGCGCGTATTCGAACCATCTGGTGCGGTACGAGCCCGACCCTGGTTGATCCGGTTCCCGCACCCACCGCAACGCCAACCCAGAAAGACTGCACGGAGATTCGATGTTCCAACTGAGTGAGTTCCTTCCCGCACGCCCCGAGCCGTGGTGGGCGCTGCTGCGGCAGGCGGGAGTCGAGCACGCCGTCGGCATGATGCGCGGAGCCGAACAGGAGCACCGCATCTTCGCTGCGGTAGCGGGCGCCACCGAACCCCCTCACTACGCCGACGGCGCCGAGCCGTGGAGCGAGACGGCGCTCGCCGAGGACAAGGCGACGTTCGCGGAGCACGGGATGCAGCTGATCGCCATCGAGGACACGGCGCCGATGGACGACGTGCGGCTCGGGGGCCCTGCCCGCGACCAGCAGATCGAGCATGTGATCCAGCAGATCCGCGCCATGGGCGTGCTGGAGATCCCGGTGCTCTGTTACAACTGGATGGTCGGTTCGAGCTGGTCGCGGACGCGCAGCGACATCCCCACCAGAGGAGGTGCGCTCGTCACCGGATTCTCGCTGGCCGACGCGAACGCCCGCGGCCCGATCCTTCCCGGGCGAGACGTCACGGCCCCGCAGCTGTGGTCCGCGCTGGAGTACTTCCTCGCCGCCGTGCTGCCCGAGGCGGAGAGCGCGGGCGTGCGGCTGGCCCTGCATCCGGACGATCCGCCCCTGCCGATCGTGCGCGAGATGCCGCGGATCATGAGCTCGCTCGACGGCTACCGGCGGTTGCGGAGCATCGACGCGTCCGCGAGCAACGCGATCACGTTCTGCCAGGGGAACTTCGCCCTGATGACCGACGATGTCCCGGCGGCGATCCGCGAGCTCGGGGCCGACGACGCCATCGCGTTCGTGCACTTCCGTGATCTCCGCGGTAGCGCCTCCGACTTCGTGGAGACGTTCCACGACGATGGCAAGACCGACATGGCGGAGTGCATGCGCGCCTATCGTGACGTGGGATTCACCGGCCCGCTGCGCCCCGACCACGTCCCCACCATGGCGGGCGAGGCGAACGACCGCCCGGGCTATCAGGCGCTCGGACGGCTGTTCGCGGCCGGGTACATCCGCGGTCTGCAGCATGCGGTGTTCGGGCATCCCGAGGCGAGGTCCGCCGCGATCGTGTGACAGATTGAAGCGATGAACTCCTCCGCCCCCCTCGTGCCTCCCCGCCGCACGCTCCTCGTCGGCTTCGGCAAGCTCGGGCGGGGTCTCGCTCACCGGCTCGTCGCCGACGGCAGTGAGGTGTTCGCGCTGCGGCGCAGCGACGGCGATCTGCCGGAGGGCGTCACCGGCATCCGCGGGGATCTGTCGATCCCGCTGACCGAGCCTCTGCCTGCGGTCGACGCCATGGTCGTGACCCTTCCGCCGCCGGGAGGCGTCGACGGGTACCGCATCGCCCTGACCCACCTCCGCGACGCTCTGCCCTCCGTGCCTCAGCGCACCGTGTTCGTCTCGTCGACGGGGGTCTTCGAGGCGACGGCATCCGATCACCCGATCACCGAGCAGGACGAGCCCGTGCCGGCATCCGATCGCTCCCGAGGCCTGTACGACGGGGAGCGCGCGGCGATCGAGCTGTTCTCGGCGGTGGTCGTGCGACCGAGCGGGATCTACGGCCCGGGCCGGGGGTTCCTGCTCCGTCAGGTGCGCGAGCACAAGCCCGTGAACCACCGGCGCCGTACGAACCGCATCCACGAGGTGGATCTGGTGCGCGCACTCGATCTGCTCCTGCGGATGCCGGAGCCGCCCTCCCTGGTCCACGCGGTCGATCAGGCGCCGGCGCCATTGGGAGACGTCGTCGCTCACATCGCGCTCCGGCTCGGCGTCGACGCTCCGCCGGACGACCCGTCGGCCGAGGCGACCGGGCTCGTGCACGACGGGTTGCTGCTGCTGTCTCTGCTCGGCAGTCTCGAGTACCCGACGTACGTCGAGGGGTACGACGAGATGATCGCGGCCGAGCCCACCCCCTGAGAACCGGGCGAAGATGGAGGGAGCACGCACCCCCGCCAGCGCAACGACAGGAGCCCCATGTCTCTCGCCTCCGCCTTCGACGCCATCGAGGTCGAGCATCTTCGTCGCATCGGGGGGCTGAAGTGGTCGATGTTCCCCGACGCGGTGGGCGCCTTCGTCGCCGAGATGGACTTCGGGGTCGCACCCGGCATCTCCCGTGCGCTGCACACGGCCGTCGACCAGGGCATCTTCGGATATCTTCCGACCGCCCTCTCCGACGAGATGTCGGAGGCCACGTCCGACTGGCTGCGTGACATGTACGGCTGGGCCGTGCCGGCATCCGACGTCCACCCGATCGCCGACGTGATCCAGGGCCTCGAGCTCGCGATGGAGCACTTCTCGCGCCCCGGCTCTCCGATCATCGTTCCGACGCCCGCCTACATGCCGTTCCTCTCGGTGCCGCCCGCGGCAGGACGCGAGGTCATCCAGGTGCCGATGACGGTGACCGACGGGCGCTACATGCTCGATCTCGACGGCATCGACGCGGCGTTCCGTGCCGGGGCCGGCCTGCTGATCCTCTGCAACCCGTACAACCCGGTCGGTCGCGTCTTCACGCGTGAGGAGCTGCTCGCCGTCAGCGAGGTCGTCGAGCGTCACGGCGGGCGGGTGTTCTCCGACGAGATCCATGCGCCGCTCGTCTACGCCCCGGCGTCTCACATCCCCTACGCCTCGATCTCGGATGCCGCCGCCGCCCACACCGTGACCGCGACGTCCGCGTCGAAGGCCTGGAACCTCCCGGGCCTGAAGACGGCGCAGATCATCCTGAGCAACGACGCCGACCGCGCAGTCTGGGATCCGATCGGGATGATGGCCTCGCACGGCGCGAGCAACCTCGGCGTCATCGCGAACACTGCCGCCTACCGCGACGACCGCGCCTGGCTCGCCGACGTCAAGGGCTACCTCGACGGCAATCGCCGGTTCCTCGGCGAGGCGCTGGCCGCGCGCATCCCGGAGATCTCCTACCGCGCACCCGAGGGGACGTACATCGGCTGGCTCGACGCGAGAGCGCTCGACCTCGGCGCGCAGCCGGCCGAGTTCTTCCGCGAGAAGGCCGGCGTCGCCCTCACCGACGGATCCGCCACCGGCACGGCCGGCATCGGATTCATGCGCTTCGTCTTCGCGACGCCCCGCCCGATCATCGAGCAGGCCGTCGATCGGATGGCCGACGCGCTGGCCGCGCGCTGAGGCTGGAATAGTGGACTCGAATCCTTCCCCCAGAAAGCAGGACGATGACGTACACCGCTGAGCCGACCAGGTACGACTCGATCACGACGGCCCGATCCGGGCGGAGCGGACTGATCCTGCCGCGCGTCTCGTTGGGTCTGTGGAACAACTTCGGCGAGGACCGCACGTTCGAGACGCAGCGCGCGATCCTCCGCCGCGCGTTCGATCTGGGTGTCTTCCACTTCGACCTGGCCAACAACTACGGTCCGCCGGCCGGCAGCGCGGAGCAGAACTACGGCCGCATCCACCAGCTCGATTTCCAGCCCTACCGCGATGAGCTCATCATCTCGACGAAGGCGGGCTACCAGATGTGGGACGGGCCGTTCGGCGAGTGGGGTTCGCGCAAGACCATGGTCGCGTCGCTCGATCAGTCCCTGCAGCGCCTCGGTCTCGACTACGTCGACATCTACTACTCCCACCGGCCCGATCCCGAGACGCCCATCGAAGAGACCATGGGTGCGCTCGCCACCGCCGTCCGGCAGGGGAAGGCGCTGTACGCGGGCATCTCGAACTACTACACGCCCGAGGAGACTCGGGCTGCTGCGGCGGCACTTCGTGCCGAGGGTGTTCCCCTGACGATCCACCAGCCGCGGTACAACATGTTCGACCGCCGCATCGAGGAGCTGGGTCTGCTCGACACCCTGACCGAGCTCGGCACGGGCGCGATCGCCTTCTCCCCGCTGGATCAGGGCCTGCTCACGGATCGCTACCTGAAGGGCATCCCGAGCGACTCCCGTGCGGCGACCGGACGATGGATGACCGAGTCGAACATCTCGGAGGCGTACCTCGATCGGGCGAAGGCCTTGAATGAGATCGCCTCGTCGCGCGGCCAGACCCTCGCTCAGCTGGCGATCCAGTGGGTGCTGCGCGACCCGGCGGTCACCAGCGCGCTGATCGGTGCGTCGAGCGTCCGCCAGCTGGAGGACTCCCTGCGCGCTCTCGACGGTGCTCCGCTGTCGGACGAGGAGATCGCCCGCCTCGAGCCGCTGGCCGCGAAGCCGGCGTGAGCGTCACCCGCCGAACTGAGCGTTGAGGAACTGTCAGACCGCCGTTCAGGTCGCAACCGCGTGCGGCCGACGGGCGATGAGGAGCACGGCTGCCCACGTCGCCAGGAGCACGGCGGTGAGCACGAGTCCGAGGTCATCGATACCTATGGACGCCACCCAGGGGAGTGGTCCGCCGAGCCCGAGGTTCGCGACGAGCACGTCTGCGAGCTGCACGGTCGCGATGAGCACGGCGGCGACGACCGAGAGGCCGGTCATCGCGATGACGTAGGTCTCTCCCAGGCGACGGCGGCCGGGCTGCCACGTGTAGGCCCGGCGCATCACCGCACCCTGGCCGGTGTCGAAGGCACTCATTCCGGCGGCGAACAGGATGGGCAGGGTGAGCGTCGCCCACCAGGGAATGGCGGTGAGAGTCGCGGCGCCCGCGAGCGCGAGGAGGCCGATCTCGGTCGCGGTGTCGAAACCGAGGCCGAAGAGGAGTCCGACGACGTACATCCGAGAGGGGCGGTCGACCGCCTTCTCGATCGGTCCGAGCAGGCGAAGCACGGGGCCGCCGGTGCTTCCTCGCCGGCGGCGCAGGGACGCGATGTTGATCGCGGCGATGATCAGCAGGAAGACGCCCGAGACCACGGGGCCGATCACCCCCGTCCACACCCGCAGAGTCGAGGAATCGTCGGCGAGCGACGAGCCGACGGCGGTGATGCCGAAGGTGAGGAGCACACAGAGCACGACGACGATCGTCGAGTGCCCGAGTGAGAACCAGAAGCCGACCGTCGTGGCGGGCTTGCCGCGTTCCGCGAGCCGCCGAGTGGTGTTGTCGATGGCGGCGATGTGGTCGGCATCGAACGCGTGCCGGACGCCCAGCACGTACGCGGTCAGCCCGACGCCGAGCGTTGCGAGTGTGCTGCCGCCCAGCGGGATTCCTGCCGGTATCACCGCGAAGAGGAGGACACCCCAGCCGAGCACGTGCAGCAGCGCGATGAACGCGACGACTCCGATCGTGCTCGGCATCATGCGCATCCCGGGGCGGGTGTCAGCCAGTGACGTCAACAGCGTTCCTTTCCACGGCGAGGGGCAGATCCGCCCACTCGTTCCAGATTTCTGCGAGGGGACTCGCATGGGCGGCGTCGCCGAGGTAGCGCGCAATCGCCCCGGGGGCGCTCAGGGCCATGAAGGTCGCCCCGCGCCCGGTCGCTGCGGGGGGTCGATCGCCGACGCGGATGATCGTGTCGAGCACCCGGTTCGCCCCCAGCACTCCGGGGACGGGGGCGCCTCCGTCGGCATCGAGCTCTTCCTCCAGGACCGGCCCCTCGGCATCCGCCACAGAAGTGCGGTGCCGGATACGTCCGCCGCGTTCCCCCGACCGCCCGAGAACGACCGACTCGCGGATCACCGCGATCGCCCCGTCGCCGAGGCGGATCCGGGTCTGGCGATGGACGTCGGCGCTGTCGGCGATGACGAGGGGAAGCCCTGCCCAGCGCAGACGAGAGTCCGCACCGAGGGTCACCTCGACATCCCAGAAGGCCGCGACACCGTCGGAGGCGTATGCGACGGTGCCCCCGATGTCTTCGAGGTCGAGCGTGCACCCGCTTCCGACGGTGACCGCGATGTCGACGCGGTCACCGCCGAGCAGCAGCGCGCCACCGGCGACGAGCGCGATGCGCGCCGACCGCGGACCGCGCTCGATGAGGCGAGGCACGATCGCGCCGGCCACGAGGTCGACGCGGGTGCGCGGCTCGTCGGCATGGATCGCGATTCGAGTGGAGGACATCAGTGCGAGTGTGCGGCCACCCCGTCGTGCGAGTGGGTGACGCCGCCACCTTCCTCGTCGGCGTGGAAGTGCGGAGCCATCGGGCCAGGATCCTGAGGGGTGTGGTCGCCCGAGCGGTGCGCGGCGAGCATCTGCAGCACCCAGGCCTTGAGCGTCGCGACCGAGTCTGCGTCGGAGCGCGAGAGGGCGAGAACGGCACGTCCTTCACGGGCGGCCTCTGCGTCGGCGACCATCTGCGGCACATCGACGCCCACGTACGGCGCCAGATCGGTCTTGTTGACCACGAGCAGGTCGGCGCGGGCGATTCCGGGGCCGCCCTTGCGTGCGACATCGCCACCTCCGGCGACGTCGAGGACGAAGATCTGCGCGTCGACGAGTGCCGGAGAGAACGTGGCGGTGAGGTTGTCACCGCCGGACTCGATGATGACGACGTCGAGCGGGTCGAAGTCGCGTTCCAGGTCTTCGGTCGCGAGGAGGTTCGCGGTGACGTCGTCGCGGATCGCCGTATGCGGGCAGGCTCCGGTCTCGACGGCGCGGATGCGCTCCGGCTCGAGGACTCCGGCGGAGCGCAGGAAGCGGGCGTCCTCATCGGTGTAGATGTCGTTGGTGATCACACCGAGGCGCAGTTCGGAGGAGAGCGCGCGGCATACGGTCGCGATCAGGGATGACTTGCCGGTGCCGACCGGGCCGGCGACGCCCAGTCGCAGGGATCGGGCGGGGTGCGAGTGTGACGATTGCGGGATCTCAGGCACGGAACAACCTTTGGCTCATGAGGGCGTGGCTTTCGGCCCAACCCTCGGCTTGTGGGGCTCCCGCCGCGGGGATCGCGTCGGGGGTGGTCAGTTCGGCGAGCACCGGTACGAGGTGCTCGACCGCAGCGCAGGTGTCGAGCACCCACGAGATCGTGTCGGCCGGGTCGCGCGGCTCGAGCTTCAGCACGGCCGCGGCGGCGCTGTGCGCCTCGTCGTAGATCGTCACGCGGGCGAGGTCTTCCGCGCTGAGCCCGGCGGCGGCGGCGATCATCCCGAGCACGATGGCACGAGGAGGTGCTTCGCTTCGCTCGCGCGCACGGCGGAGCGCCGCGGCGTGCGGCCAGACCCGCGACGCCAGACGCAGGTAGCCGCGACCGAGCACGAGCGACGCATCACGCATCGCCGACGACGGCGTGCGCGCCGCCCAGGCCCGCTCGAGCTCCCACATGTCGATGCTGTTCGAGGTCATGCTGCGCAGGGTCAGGTGCCGGGCCACGACGGCCGTGCCGGCTTCGACCAGGGTCGTCGTACGGGCGCGACCGATGAGGAACGCGGGCACGTCGGCGACCGGCAGGCCGCCGACGATCGCCGGCTCCATTCCCGCGGAGTGCGCGTGTCCGCCCGAGGGCAGTCGCGCATCCGCCAGCAGCATCGCGACCGTCACGGAGGCGGCGTGGGTGGGGAACTCAGGCGTCATGATCAGAACATCGAGTAGAGCTGCGCGAGCGGCAGGCGATCGACGGGCGCGGGCTCGACGTCTTCTCCGTCGATCGAGATCTCGAACGTGTCGGGCCGGATGCGGATACGGGGCAGCAGATCGTTGTTCTTCATGTCGGCCTTGCCGATGTGTCGCGTGGGTTCGACGGCAGAGAGTCGACGCCGCAGTCCCAGCGTCTCGGCGACCCCGTCCGCCAGCGCGGCCGGGGACACGTACGTGACCGAGAGGTCTGCGCCGATGGTGTCCCCGAACGATGGCCGCATCATCACCGGCTGCGGAGTCGGGATGGACGCGTTCGGATCACCCAGTGCCCCCCACGCGATCGAACCGCCCTTCATCACGACGGCGGGGCGCATGCCGAAGAACTTCGGATCCCACACCACGATGTCGGCGAGCCGGCCGACTTCGATCGACCCCACGTCGTAGGCGATGCCGTGCGCGATGGCGGGATTCACCGTGTACTTCGCCACGTACCGACGCGCACGCTCGTTGTCGGCCGGCATCCCTCCTCCGAGGGCGCCACGCCGGTGCTTCATCACGTGCGCCACCTGCCACGTGCGGGTGATCACCTCGCCGATGCGGCCCATCGCCTGCGCATCGGACGATGTCACCGACAGCGCGCCGATGTCGTGCAGGATGTCTTCCGCCGCGATCGTGGTGGCGCGGATGCGGGACTCGGCGAACGCAAGGTCTTCGGGTACGGCCGGGTTCAGATGGTGGCAGACCATCAGCATGTCGAGGTGCTCGGCGACCGTGTTGACGGTGTGCGGCAGGGTCGGGTTCGTGGAACCGGGGATCACGTTCGGAAGACCGGCGATCGAGAGGATGTCGGGCGCGTGGCCGCCACCGGCACCCTCGACGTGGAAGGCATGGATCGATCGGCCGCCCATCGCGGCGATCGTCGACTCGACGAAACCCGCCTCGTTGAGGGAGTCGGAGTGGAGGGCGACCTGGAGCCCCCAGTCCTCGGCGGCTTTGAGCGATGCGTCGATCGCGGCGGGCGTCGATCCCCAGTCTTCGTGAACCTTGTATCCGGCAGCCCCCGCGAGCGCCTGCTCCTTCAGGGCGGCAGCCGAGACGGTGTTGCCCTTGCCCAGGAGGAGGACGTTGACGGGGAGCGGGTCGAGAGAGCGGTGCATCGCTGCGAGATGCCAGGCGCCGGGAGTCACCGTCGTCGCCTTCGATCCCTCGGAGGGACCGGTTCCGCCACCGACGATCGTCGTGATGCCGACCGCGAGCGCCTCGTGGATCTGCGACGGGGAGAGCAGGTGCACGTGGGAATCGATCGCCCCTGCGGTGACGATGCGTCCCTCTCCCGCGATGACGTCGGTCGACGGACCGATGATCATGTCGATCCCATCGCTGATGTCGGGGTTGCCGGCATGTCCGATGCCGACGATCCGCCCGTCACGGATGCCGATGTCTGCGCGGATGATGCCCCACCAGTCCAGGATGATCGCGTTGGTGATGACCGTGTCGAGTGCACCGTCCGCGCGACTCGTCGTGGCCTGCGCCATCGATTCGCGGATCGACTTCCCGCCTCCGAACACCGACTCCTCGCCCCCGACGGTGAGGTCCTGCTCGATCTCGATCCAGAGATCCGTGTCTCCCAGGCGCACCTGGTCGCCGACCGTCGGTCCGTAGATCGCCGCATACCGCGATCGGTCAAGCCACACCATCGAGGACCTCCTGGCCGTCGGATTTGAGTTGGATGCCGGGGACCCGCCGAGCGCCGCGGAGCGCGACGGCATCCAGCTCTCGCGATGCGCCCGGCTCGAACCGCTGGGACGTGCCGGAGGGGATGTCGAGGCGGAAGCCATGGGCGCGCACGCGGTCGAACTCGAGCGCCGAGTTCGCATCGGGCAGATGGAGGTGCGACCCGATCTGAATGGGCCGATCGCCGGTGTTGACGAACACGAGGCGGACCCGCTCGTCGTCACGGCGATCGGCGTTCAACTCGATCCTCCCCGGCAGGATGCGGTAGGCGCCCGGCCCTTCGGAAGATGATGAAGTCATGCGGATCCTCTTTCGATGGGTATCGGCTCAGTCGATGGGGTGATGGATCGTGACGAGCTTGCGCCCGTCGGGGAAAGTAGCCTCCACCTGCACGTCGGCGAGCATCTCGGGCACTCCCGGCATGACCTGCGATCGGGTGAGCACGCTGCGTCCGGCCTGCATCAGCTCTGCGACGCCGCGGCCGTCGCGGGCACCCTCGATGACCCAGCACGACAGGAGGGCGACCGTCTCGGGATGGTTCAGGACGACACCGCGCTCCAGTCGGTCGCGGGCGACCATGGCGGCTACCGAGAGCAGGAGCTTCTCGGTTTCGGCTGGCGTGAAGTGCACGGCATCCCTCCCCGGGGCAGATTGGATGTCAGAAGTGTGCCACAACGGAGGTTCCGACAAGAGTGCGCCGGCCGTCCCGAAACGGGGCTTTGTGTGCCATTCGTTGATATGACGGGCAAAAGCGCGATATGCGCTTCCAACGATTAACAGGATTGAAACAATCGAGAAATGTCAGAGCAATGTCACGGGCTCATGCTGACAACTACCGCAGCAGGTGCCGACCACCCGTCGTCGCCGAAAACCGGGATGCGATAGCCGGATCGATCCGACTTCCGCAGCGATTCACGCACCACCCGTCGTTTTCCTCTCCACGAACTGACCCTCGGGTCAGCCCGCCCCCCGCTCCCGGTCCAGCACCGCCGTCGATCGGCGTTCCCTGAGCGAGGGTCGAGCCACGCCTCGCTTCGGCGCGCCTCGGCGACCGCGGAGATCGATCACGTCACAGCACGCGCACCGCCCCTGCACCATCGAGAAACGGAGACTCCACATGAGCACCATCCGAACACGACGACTCAGGACGGCCCTGGTCGCCCCCGCAATGCTCGCCAGCGTGGTGCTGGTCCTCGCGGGCTGCGGCGCTCGCGCCGGCGACTCCGCCGAGCCGTCCTCCTCCAGCTCCGCCGCGGAGAGCTGCGTCGACACATCCGGCGACACGATCAAACTCGGCTTCCTGAACTCGCTCACGGGCGGGATGGCGATCTCCGAGAAGACGGTATCGACCGCGCTGCACATGGCGGCCGACGAGATCAACGCCGACGGCGGCATCCTCGGCAAGCAGATCGAGTACGTGCAGGAGGATGGCGCCACCGACTGGCCGACCTTCGCCGAGAAGACCGAGAAGCTGCTGACGCAGGACTGCGTCGGGGCGATCTTCGGAGGGTGGACCTCGTCGTCCCGCAAGGCCGTCAAGCCCGTCGTCGAGGAGCACAACGGCCTCTTCTTCTACCCCGTGCAGTACGAGGGGCTCGAGGCGTCGCCGAACATCTACTACACGGGCGCCACGACGAACCAGCAGATCATCCCGGCGCTGGACTACCTGGCGGCCGAAGGCGTCAAGACCCTGTTCCTCGCCGGATCCGACTACGTGTTCCCCCGCACCGCCAACGCGATCATCAAGCTCTACGCCGAGGAACTCGGCATCGAGATCGTCGGCGAGGAGTACGTGCCGCTCGACAAGGACGACTGGACCACGCAGGTGGCGAAGATCGTCGCGGCCGACCCCGACTATGTCTTCAACACCATCAACGGCTCGTCGAACGTCGGTTTCGTCAAGGCCTACTACGACGCGGGACTCACTCCCGAGACGACCCCGATCATCTCGGTGTCGATCGCCGAGGAAGAGGCGCCGGCCATGGGCCACGAGGTCACCGGCAACTTCGCCTCCTGGAACTACTTCCAGTCGATGGACACTCCGAACAACCCGGGGTTCATCGAGCGCTGGAAGGCCTACCCCGGCAGCAGCGGAGTGACCTCCGACCCGATGGAGGCGGCATACATCTCGCTCTACCTCTACAAGGCGCTGGTCGAGGCGGCCGGCTCGTTCGATGTCGACGCCATCAACGCGGCGGCGCTGGAGAACGAGATCACGGTGGATGCGCCGGAGGGCGTCGTCACGCTGGACGGCGAGAACCACCACATCTCGAAGCCCGGCAACATCGGTCGGATCAACGCCGAGAACCAGTTCGACATCGTCTGGTCGTCCGAAGGCCCGATCGATCCCGACCCGTACCTCGAGGGGTACGACTGGTTCCCCGCCGACGTGCGTGACGCGCTCGTCGCTGCGGCGGGCTGATCTCCCACCGGGTGTGGGGCCCCGTGCCCGTCGGCACGGGGCCCCACACCCCCACAACTCCGCCATTCACCACCGCAGGCAATCCACCACCGCAGAGAGAGTGATCGCATATGGACGCCCTCATACCGCCGCTCCTGAACGGCACCGCGCTGGGCGCGCTGCTGCTGCTCGCCGCACTCGGCCTCACGCTCACCTTCGGCCAGATGGGGGTGATCAACATGGCGCACGGGGAGTTCATCATGGCCGGTGCCTTCATCGCCTATCTCACGCAGCTCGTCGTGACCACGTCCAACGTCTCGATCCTGTTGGCGCTGCCTCTCGCCTTCGTGGGGGCGGGCCTCTTGGGCCTTCTCCTCGAGATCGGCATCATCCAATGGATGTACCGACGCCCCCTCGACACGCTCCTGGTCACCGTCGGCGTGAGTCTGATCCTTCAGCAGGTCGCCCTGCAGATCTTCCCCGCGCAGGGTGTACCCGTGCAGAGCCCCGCCTGGCTCGACGGGCAGATCGACGTGCTGGGCTACGGATGGCCGTTGCGGCAGGTGTTCACGATCCTCCTCGCCGCGGTGTGCCTGGCCGCTCTGGCGGCGTGGCTCAAGTACTCGTCCTTCGGGCGCCGGATCCGGGCGACGGTGCAGAACCGCGACCTCGCCGAGACGAGCGGGATCCGCACCCGCACGATCGACCGACTCACCTTCTTCGTCGGCTCGGGCCTGGCCGGGGTCGCGGGGGTCGCGGCATCGCTCATCGGCGGGACGAACTCCCAGATGGGCACGCAGTACATCATCCCGGCATTCCTTGTCGTCGTCGCCGGTGGGATCGGCCAGATCAAGGGCACGGTGATCGCCGCGCTGGCGTTCGGCATCGCACTGTCGTACTTCGCAGACTGGACGACCGGCAGCATGGCGCAGGTACTCGCCTTCGTGCTGCTGGTCGTGTTCCTTCAATTCCGACCACAGGGCCTGTTCACGGTCCGCACACGGGGGCTGACATGACGAAACTGAAGCCGTGGCTTCCACTCATCGGCATCGGGGTGTTCGCGATCCTGCTCCTCGTCGTCGCGCCGGCCGTGCTGTCGATGCACTGGATCAACAACCTCGGCAAATATTGCTGCTGGGCCATCGCAGCCGTGGGGATCGGCCTCGCCTGGGGCCGGGGCGGGATGCTGGTCCTCGGGCAGGGTGTGTTCTTCGGTCTCGGCGCCTACGCCATGGCCATGCACCTGACGCTGGAGAGCGCGGGGCCCGACAGCCTCCCGGTCTTCATGATCCTCTACGACCCGTCGGCGTCGCTTCCGGCGTTCTGGGAGCCGTTCCGCAGTGACGCCTTCACGCTGATCGCCATCGTGGCGCTTCCGGTGATCGTGGCGTCGGTCCTCGGCTACGCGCTGTTCAAGCGCAGGATCAAGGGGGCGTATTTCGCGATCCTGTCCCAGGCGCTCGCCGTGTTGATCAGCTCGACGATCCGCGAGACCGGGGGTGATACGGGGCTCAGCGACTTCAAATACTTCTTCGGGTTCGTGCTCGACGACGATGCCAACAAGGTGATGGTCTTCATGATCGCCGCCGCCCTCCTCATCGTGTGCCTCCTCGGGGTGTGGCAGCTCAACCGCAGCCGCTTCGGAGAGCTGTTGATCGCGACGAGGGATGCCGAGGAGCGCGTGCGGTTCCTCGGCTACGATCCTGCGAACATCAAACTGGTCGCCTATGTGGTCGCCGCCGTGATGGCGAGCGTCGCGGGCGCCATGTTCGTGCCGATCGTCGGCATCATCACGCCGGCCGAGATCGGTGCCGCCGCCTCGATCCTGATGATCGCCGGCGTCGCTCTCGGAGGGCGTGCGTCGCTCTTCGGCCCCGCTCTCGGGGCGATGGCGATCGGCTGGGGTCAGTCGAGTCTCGGCTCGAGCTGGCCCAGCGGATGGATCTACATCCTGGGCCTGGTCTTCATCCTCGTGACCCTGTTCCTGCCCATGGGTCTCTCTTCTCTGACGGGGAAGGCGAAGAGTCTGGTGCGGCGCTCGCGCGCGACGCCACCCGCATCCGCCTTCGTCTCCGATTCCGATTCCGCGTCCGTCCTCGATGAGGTGAAAAGATGACCCCCACTGAAGACTCGCTCGTCGTGACCGATCTGCGCGTCGAGTTCGACGGTTTCGTCGCCGTCGACGGCGTCTCGTTCGACGCCCGACCCGGCGAGGTCAGGTTCCTCATCGGGCCGAACGGCGCAGGCAAGACCACGTGTATCGATGCGATCACCGGATTGTCGAAGGGCACCGGATCGGTGAAGCTCGGCGACCACGAACTGCTGGGCACGCCCGTCAACAGGATCGTGCGACTCGGAGTCGGGCGCACCTTCCAGACGGCGAGCGTCTTCGAGCAGCTCACGGTGTTGCAGAACCTCGACATCGCGGCAGGGCTGCGCCGTTCTCCGCTCTCGCTGCTGCGTGCTCGGCGAGGCGTCGATCCGGCGATCGAGCTCGCATTGGAGGAGACGGGACTGAGCCGCGACAAGGACACTCCCGCCGGCATCCTGTCGCACGGCCAGAAGCAGTGGCTCGAGATCGCGATGATGCTCGTGCAGGACCCTCGAGCACTTCTGCTCGACGAACCTGTCGCGGGCATGAGCCAGGACGAGCGCACCGCGACGGGCGAGCTGCTGCAGCGCATCGCGCAGCGACGCATCGTGCTGGTGGTCGAGCACGACATGGACTTCATGCGCCGTTACGCGTCCCGCGTCACGGTGCTGCACCAGGGCAAGGTCCTCTCGGAAGGACCGGTCGCGCAGGTGCAGGCCGACCCGAAGGTGCAGGAGGTCTACCTCGGCACCGCCGGTGCGGCGACCACGACCGGCATGGTCGCCATGCCGGAGCCCATGGCCACGGTGACGGACGCCGCCACCTCTGTAAGCGGGGTCTGAGATGCTCGAACTGAACGATATCCAGGCGGGCTACGGTCGCACCCTCGTACTCCACGGGGTGACCCTCCCGCGCTCCGACGGCGTGGTCGCCGTGCTCGGCCATAACGGCGCCGGCAAATCGACGCTGCTCCGCGTCGCCATCGGGCTCATCAAGCCCCGGAACGGCCAGGTGGTCTTCGATGGCGACGATGTCACGTCGATGGCGCCGAACAGGCGCGTCGCGCGCGGCATGGCCTACGTGCCGCAGGGCCAGCAGTCGTTCACGCAGTTGACGACGATGGAGAACCTGCAGCTCATCGCAGACGGACGCAAGCGCGGCAAGGCACTCATCGAGCAGCAACTCGCGCGCTTCCCGGCCCTCGAGAAGTTCGCAACCCGCAAAGCGGGCCTGCTGTCGGGCGGCCAGCGGCAGCAGCTCGCGATCGCCCGGGCCCTCATCACCGAGCCGAAGCTGCTCATCCTGGACGAGCCGACCGAGGGCATCCAGCCCACGATCGTCGCCGAGATCGAGCAGACGGTGATGCAGCTCGCGCGAGACGGCCTCTCGGTGCTGCTCGTCGAACAGCACATCGGCTTCGCCCTCGAAGCCGCCGACAAGTACCTCGTGCTCGCCAGCGGGTTCGCATCGAGCACCGGCGACGGCGGGACCTCAGCGGCGGGAAGTGTGCGCTCGGCGATGGCGATCTAGCGGCGACCTGCCCGTGCGCTCTGCCCGCAATGCGCCTGTAACACGCGATGGAGACAATGAGCCACACGTGCGAGGCGCAGGGAGTTGCGAGGTGACGAAGGCAGACAACGCGAGGGCAGCCGCCGAGGACAGCCTCGAGGACTATGCCTTCCGGTACGTGCCACGCACGTTCCGGCGGTGGGGTGCGGCATCCGTGGGGGTGATGGCACTCGGATCCATCGCGTTCCTCGCGGACTTCTCGATCGGCGCGAGCGTCGGCATCGAGCACGGCTCGAACAACGCGATTCTCGGCATCCTGTTCGCCTCGGTCACCATCTTCCTGGTCGGCCTGCCCATCGCGTACTACGCCGCCCGTTACAACCTCGACCTCGACCTCATCGCGCGCGGTTCCGGATTCGGCTACTACGGGTCGT
The DNA here is from genome assembly GCF_040267695.1 of Microbacterium sp. A8/3-1. Lineage (NCBI taxonomy): Bacteria > Bacillati > Actinomycetota > Actinomycetes > Micrococcales > Microbacteriaceae > Microbacterium > Microbacterium sp. A8/3-1. The sequence goes on from NZ_CP158357.1 coordinate 3,283,172, forward strand.
CGATCACGACGGTGATCTTCGCCGTCTTCACCTGCATCTTCTTCGCGCTGGAGGGCGCGATCATGGCGCAGGGGATCCAGGTCGCCACCGGCATCCCTCTCGCCTTCGGGTATCTGATCTCCACGGTCGTCGTGATCCCGATGGTGATCTACGGAATGCGGGCACTCGAGCGCCTGCAGTTCTGGACGACGCCGCTGTGGCTCGTGCTCGCACTCCTGCCGCTGATCTGGGTGATCGTGTCGGACCCGGGCGCGGTGCGCGCTTTCCTCGCGTTCACCGGGAACACGAACGGCGAGCTCGACTTCGGCGCGATCGTCGCGAGCGCCGCGGTGTGCTTCGCACTCACCCCTCAGCTCGCCGAGCAGATCGACATGATCCGCGCCATGCCGCCGCGCACGCGCGCGAACGCCCGGTCCTGGTGGACGTCTCTTCTCTTCGCAGGACCCGGATGGGTTCTGTTCAGCGGGCTCAAGCAGGTGGTCGGCGTCTTTCTCGCGGTCTACCTCTTCACCCGCATCGATCCCGATCTCGGCGGCCGCGCGACGGAGCCCATTCTGCAGTTCGTCGGCCTCTACATGTCGATGATGCCCGAGTGGCTGGCGATCGCCCTCGCTCTCGTCCTCGTCGTCGTCGCACAGGTGAAGATCAACGTCACGAACGCCTATTCGGGATCGCTGGCCTGGTCCAATGTGTACTCGCGCCTGACCAAGACCTACCCGGGACGATCGCTCTTCGTCTTCTTCAACCTCGCGATCGCCCTGGCGCTCATGTGGATGGATGTCTTCAGCCTGATCGCCTTCGTGCTGAGCCTGTACGCCAATGTCGTGATGGCGTGGCTTGTGACGATCGCCGCGGACATCGTGATCAACAAGCACCTCCTGCGGATCTCACCCCAGTACCCCGAGTTCCGGCGCGGCATGCTGCACGACTGGAACCCGGTCGGACTCGTGTCGGTAGGACTCGCGTCAGTCCTTTCTCTCACCGCCTTCGCGGGGGTGTTCGGCGAAGACGTGCGGCCGTACTCGGTGCTGATCGCGATCGGCACGGCCGCGGTGACGACTCCGGCCGTCGCGATCGTCACGCGCGGCCGGTTCTACCTGCGTCGTCAGACCGACGGGATCCCCTCTCCGATGCTGGATGCCGACGGCAATCCCTCCGGTGAACGACTGCGCTGCCACGTCACCGGCTACATCTTCGAGCGCCCGGATATGCTGGCATCAGCGGAACGGGGCCCGAAGGGCGAGCTTCAGTTCGTCTCATCACTGGCGCTGACGCTCGATGCCTCTGATCGGTACCTGCTCCCGCCGGAGCCCGCGACGCCGCGACGGAAAGCGGCGAAGAACGCGGCACGTTCGCAGCGCGTCAGGTCGACGGGAGGACGAGAATGAAGGCGGAGTCGGTGGACACGCCCACGGCGATCCTCGTGAGCGCGGCGGCCGAGCTGCGCGAGAACACCTTCGACGACATCTCGTACCGCTCCCTGGGCGATGCCGTCGGCGTCTCCGAGCGCACGGTGTATCGCCAATTCCCCACTCGATCGCACCTGCTCGAAGGGCTCGCCGGCTGGATCGAGACCACCGAGTTCCCCTTGCCGGCATTCGTCACGATCCCCGAATTCCGTGCGGCGGCGCGGGCGAGGTTCACCGCTTTCGACGCATCGCCCGCCTTCGCGTTCGTCTGTGCGCGCGCCGCGTCGATCTCGCCCACCGGCGAATCGGAACCCACGTTCCTGACACGGACGATCGAGGCGATGATCGAGACCGCCCACCCCTCGGTCAACGCCCGAGATCGCCGCCGCGTCTCCGCCGTGATGCGCTATTTCGCCTCCGCGCAGTTCTGGGCGCGCATGCGCACCGGCTTCGAGATGAGCGCCCCCGAGATCTCAGATGTCTTCGACCGAACCGTGGGACTGGCGGTCGACCGATTCTCGACGATGTCCCGAACCCCGCGATGAGCGCTGGAGACGCCGGTCTCGACGCTCCTGACCTCGATGCCACCGCCCTCAACCGCACGCAGGAGTCGATCCTCGCGGCATACGCAGAGCTCATCGAGGAACTGGGCACCGACGATGTGTCGTTCCGATTGATCGCGCGCCGCGCCGGCGTCGGCGAGCGCACCATCTACCGCAATTACGCGACTCGTGTCGACCTTCTTCTGGCGACGGCCGCATGGATCGAGCGCAGCGTCTTCATGCGACGCGAGTCGTCATCCGTCTTCGATGTGCCGCTCGCGATCCGGGAAGCCATGGAAGCGTACGACCGTCGGCCTGAACTCGCCCACGTCGTCGCTGAGACGGCGATGCGCGGGGTGAGCGGCGCCGCCCCCTCGCCGACGAAGGACTCGGTGACCGCGATGCTCGCGCGCGACGCGCCTTCCGTCCCCGAAGCGGAGCGTCTGGTCATCGCCGCGGCGCTCTCGCACCTCGATTCGGCCACGACATGGGTGACCTTCGCTCGCGAGATGCGCATGAGCGGTCGCGACATCGCAGACGCTGCGGGGTGGGCGGCCGAAGCGGTCCTCGACCCTATTCGCGGACGCGTCGGTCAGTGATCGGATCCCGGGCCTGATCACAGCGCCGGATCGAGCTGCGTCAGCGCAGCATTCATCTGATCTGCCATGTGCCGAGACCGGGTCGACGGCAGTGCCGCGGGGAGCGACCCGCCGAGCGCTTCGACTACCGGACAGGCGGCGTCCGCATCGATGACGGGGCGCTCGGCGATCACAAGCAGCGCAGCCCGGGTGCGCTGGAGGTCGGCGATGCGTCGATCGATGTCATCGACCTTCGACAGCGCCTGCTCGGTGACTATCGATGCCGGGACCGCTCCACCGGTGAGGGCGGCGAACGCGCTGAGCTCCGTGAGGGCGAACCCCAGCTCCTGCCCGCGCCGCAGGAAACGGACGTGGCGCGCGTCGTCCTCGTCGTACTCGCGGTAGCCGTTCGCCGCGCGCTTCACCGCCGGCAGCAGACCTGCACGTTCGTAGAACCGGATGGTCGATACCTTCACGCCCGCTTGCGCTGCGAGCTCGCTGATCATCACGAGCACACTCTAAACGGATGCCGTCGCCCGGCGCCGATGCGCGAGGACGGCGCCGCCCTGGACGACAGCCCAAGCGAGTTCGAGGGCGAGCAGGACTCCGGTCAAGGCGGTGGCCCCGTTCAGGAGGGCGGTCGCCAACCCCACCGAGAACAGCAGGCGCGCGGTGGTGTCGGCGACGCCGGCGGCGATCGTGGGCCGGAGGATCCGAAACACGGCCCAGACCACCACGATCGAACCCATGAGGTTCGCGAACATGACGGTGAAGACGTCATCCGGCGAGGGCGTGATGCCCGTGAGCCCGAGCGCTTCATGAGCCTGTGCCAGACCACCGAAGACGAGGACCGCCGTCCATGGCAGGGCGAAACCGGCGGTGATCACCAGGTCGTAGAGGGCGGAGATGCGGATCACGCGGAGCGTCGTCGATTCGGTCATGCCCTCATCGTCGAGCCTGCACCTCGGTGCAGTGTCAAGTCGTGGGTCGATCCAGCGCAGCATCCGAGGAAACGGCACGGGGGTCGAAAGGTTCAGAACCTTTTCGTGACGAATCGACGGGTGTGCGCGTCTTACCTGTGAGCGAGGATCTCGCTCCCGGTCGAAGCCCCAGAGGGGCGGGCGACCGGTCTTCAGATCGAGATAGGACCCGTCATGGCAAACCAGGACCAGAACACCCCCGCCGCTCCCGCCGAGAAGGAGCTGGCCCAGACCGCGACCGCGTCGAAGCCCGCTTCCGCCTCCCGCGTGGACCGGTCCTCGAGCTTCTCGACGTCGCGGATCCCCGCGGACTCGGATGCCGCAGGCAAGACGGTCATCGCCGACGGCGTGGTCGCCAAGGTCGCCGGCATCGCCGCCCGTGAGGTCCCGGGTGTGTTCGCGCTCGGCGGCGGCGGAGCACGCGCTTTCGGTGCGATCCGCGACGTGATCAACGCGACCGACCTCGCCCAGGGCGTCAAGGTCGAGGTCGGCGAGACCCAGGCCGCCGCAGACCTGACCATCGTCGTCGAGTACCCCGCCCCCATCCAGGAGGTCGCGGGCAACGTGCGCGCCGCCGTCGCCGGAGCCATCAGTCGACTGGTCGGCCTCGAGGTCGTCGAGGTCAACGTCGAGGTCAACGACGTGCACGTGCCCGGAACCGACAACCAGGAGAACGAGGAGTCGCGCGTCTCATGAGTCCCACCGTCACCGGCGCCCTGATCGGCGCCCTCCTCGCTCTGGCGGCGCTGCTGTTCGGGTTCTGGGGATTCCTCCTCATGGCCCTGTTCGCCGGCATCGGCGCGATCGTCGGCCGGATCGCCTCCGGCAAGATCGACGTTCGCGGACTCGCCGACGCCTTCACAGGGCGGCGCACCTCCTGATGCGCGTCGACCAGCACATCGCCCCCGGTGGCGGCCCCGCGGGGGTCGCCACCGGAGGGGGACTCCGTCCCGGGCCGCATCGACGTGAGAGAGCGCGTGTACCGCACGGTCACCGAGCAGGCGTCCGCAACCCTGATCGGCGTGCCCCGCGGTGACGTGAAGGTCGATGTCGCCGAACACCCCGGAGGCATCGCCGTCCGCATCGCGACGCCGCTTCCCGTGCCCGATCTCGACGACACCGCCGCGATCTCCCAGAGCCCGCCGGTGCTCGACCGGGCACGTCAGCTGCAGGAGCAGCTGCAGCAGCGACTCTCCGGCATCCTCGGCCGTCAGGTCACCCGCATCAACCTCACCATCACCGGTGCCGCCATCCCCGAAAGGAGACGAGTGCGATGAGCACCCCGGTCCTGCGCCGCGTCATCCGACGCGAGACGCACTCGCCGCGCACCGTCGCGACCTTCGTCGCCGTCATCCTGCTGATCCTGGCGCTCGTCTACATCGGGCTGGAGATCGTGCTGAGTCTCGCCGCCCAGCCCGCGCTCCTCCTGGGTCCCGCCGCCGCAGGAGGATGGCTGATCGGCCTTCCGACCGCTCAGCCGGCCGGCCTCGTGATCGCCGGGAGCGCGGTCCTCGCCCTCCTCGGCGTGATCTTCGTGTGGCTTGCCGTCACCCCGGGGCGCCTGTCGAAGCACACCCTCGACGCGGGCGACCGTGCGGTCGTCGTCGACAACGGCGTGATCGCCAGCGCCCTGGCGCAGCACCTGTCGGAGGAGACGGGACTCGCACGCGAGAACATCACCGTCGGAGTCGGACACCGCAGCGTCGACGTCACCGTGCGCCCCGGCACCGGCATCCCGCTCGACAAGAGCATGGTGCAGTCGGCGGCCGAGCTCGAGCTGGAGACGTACCGACTGACCCGGAGGGTCCGCACGCGGGTACGGATCGACCGCCCCGACGCCGAGGAGGACGAGCTGTGAACACCACGAATCGCGCACTCAACCGCACGCTGCTCCTGATCATCGGGCTGCTGTTCCTCGGCCTCGGGGCGGTCGGCATCGCCATCATGAGCTGGCCCACCGCGACCGAGATCTGGTCGTCGGCGGGAGAGGACACGCGCTCCTGGCTCGACCAGGCGATCGCGGCGTCCGCCATCGCGGGCGGGAACCTCTCATGGATCGCCGTCGGCGCCGTCGCCGCGATCCTCGTCGTCGTCGTGCTGCTGATCCTGGCGCTGACCAGCATCGCGGGTCGCCGCTCGAAGACCGTCTTCCGTTCGTCGGGTGCGCAGAATCCCCTCGGTCGGGTCACGGTCACCGAGTCCTTCGTGTCGGATGCCGTGAAGAACTCGCTGGCGACACGAGACGAGATCCTCTCGACGCAGGTCACGGCCAACGACATCCGTCACCGTCCGGTGCTGCACGTGGCCGTGACGCCGCGGCAGAACACCGACCCCCGCGAGGTCGTCGATCACCTCGACCGCCTGCTCACCAACCTCGCCGCCCTGACCGGACGCGAGACGGAGACCTACGTGTCGATCCACACCGGACTGCGTGCGCGCCTCGCGCACGACCAGCGTCGACTCTCCTGACAGAGAGGTTCGCACCCACCCAGAGACTTATCGTCGGTCGCTGCGCGGCACGTCGATAAGGCGTCGGGGGATCATCCCGACGTCATGACCACCACAGGAGAGGAGCTCCCCATGGGACTCGATGACAAGATCAAGAACGCCGCTCAGGACATCGCCGGCAAGGCGAAGGAAGCGATCGGCAACGTGACCGACAACGACAAGCTCGTCGCCGAGGGCAAGGCCGACCAGGCCAAGTCCGACGTGAAGCAGGCCGGCGAGAACATCAAGGACGCCTTCAAGAAGTAATCAGGGGCGACCCATCCTCTTGTCGCGGCCCTCGTTCTCTCAGCGGGTCACGAAGTCGATGCCCCGGTCTGTCAGTGGTCGGTCGGCGTCTCGGCTCGACGCGCGAGGATGGGGCCGAGGCGCTGGTAGGAATTCTCGATGTGCGTCCGCATGGCCGTCGCGGCGGCATCCGGATCACGTCGACGCAGCGCGTCGAGGATCTGCTCGTGCTCGCTGACCGTGTCTTCTTCGAAGTCGTGCCGGAAGTTGAGTCGGTAGAGATGCATGTGCGAGCGCAGTCGCACGATCGCCTCGGTGAGGAGCGGGCTGAGTGCCCGATCGGCGATCAGGTGGTGGAAGCGGAGGTCTTCCTCGATGAAGCGCCGGTAGTTCTGGAAGTGCTCGTCATCGTCGGGGGCGGATGCCGTGCGCATCTGCCCGACGGATTCCGAGAGCTCAGCGGCCGTCGCGTCGTCGAGGTTCGCGGACGCGCGTCGGGCAGCCTCCGGTTCGAGGAGCTCGCGCATGTCGTAGAGATCGCGCAGTCCGGCGGCGTCGAGGAGCGGCGCCGCCACGTAGCCCTTCAACGCGCGCTTCGCGACGAGGCCTTCCGATTCCAGGCGGGCGAGCGCCTCCCGCACGGGCGTCGGCGAGACATCGAGGTCGCGGGCCACGGCGTCGATGTTCACGCGCGCGCCGGGCTCGATCGCGCGGTCCATCAGGAGCGCGAGCACGGCGTCGTACACGTCGTCGACGAGGGCCCGTCGCGCGGGGAGCGCCCGGGGGCTGCGAGCCACGTCGTCGCTGAACATGAGACTCATCGTACGGGTTGCCCCACCCGCGCCCCCGGCCGCCGCGCGTGCATGCGGGAAGGGCCGACGAGGCCGCGATCGCGCAGCTCATCCCAGACGGCGTCCGCGACCGGCCGGTCGATGAGCCCGCTGTTACGGATCGCCTGCGCCGCGCTGGCGCCGCCGGTCACGACCGCAGCGACGGCCGGATGGGTCAGCGGGAACTGCACCGCGAGCTCGGGCAGCGTGCTGCCGTGGCGGTGTGCGACGGAAGCGATCGCCTGCGCCCGCTCCACGACGGCGCGGGCGGCGGGACCGTAGTCGAAGGTGTCGCCCGCACCCGGAGCGTCGGTCGCGAGGATGCCGGAGTTGAAGACCGCTGCCGAGATCACCGACACCTCGCGCTCGAGCGCGAGCGGCAGCAGGTCGTCGGCCGCGGACTGGTCGAGCAGCGTCCAGCGCCCGGCGACCATCATCACGTCGGCATCGGTCGCGGCAACGAAGCGCGCGAGCATCGCGCTCTGGTTCATTCCGGCGCCGAACGAGGTGATCACGCCCTGGTCGCGCAGCTCGCTCAGGGCGGGGAAGGCGCCGTCGAGCGCCTCGCGCTCGTGCTCGTCGGGGTCGTGCACGAGTACCAGGTCGATGCGATCGAGGCCGAGCCGCTCGAGCGAGCTCTCGATCGAGCGCAGCACGCCGTCGCGCGAGTAGTCGCGCACGCGCCGGTGGTCCGCCGGCACGGCGAACAGGTTCTCGTGATCGGTGCGCCCTGCGGCATCCTGCGGCACGAGCAGCCGCCCGACCTTGGTCGAGACGACGTACTCGTCGCGAGGCAGCGCTCGCAGACTCTCACCCAGCCGCCGTTCTGCGAGACCCAGCCCGTAGTGCGGAGCGACATCGAAATATCGGATGCCGCCGGCCCACGCCGCCGGCACGATCTCGGGCCACTCGTTCTCGGAGAGCGCCTGATACAGGTTCCCGAGCGACGCGGCGCCGTACCCGAGGGGTGGAGCGGTCAGGCCGCCGCGACCGATCGGGACCGGGTCGGGAGTCATCATCCGACGCTTACACGATCGAGGGCCGTGGCGTCCCAGGCGATGCCGATGCCCGGAGCTGTCGGCGCCCAGCCGCGGCCGTCCTCGATGCGCAGCTCATCCGTCGTCACGGCCCGCAGTTGCGGGATGTGCTCGAGGTAGAGGGCGTTGGGGATCGCGCACACGAGCGACACGTGCAGCTCCATGAGGAAGTGCGGCGCGACCGGGGCGTTGAACGACTCGGCCAGGTGCGCGATCTTGAGCCACGGCGTGATGCCGCCGACCCGCGCCACGTCCGGCTGCACGATCGACGCGCCACCACGCTGCAGGTGCTCGCGGAAATGACCGAGCGAGTACATGCTCTCGCCGACAGCGATCGGCACCGACGTCGAGCGGGCGAGCTGCCGATGCCCCTCGATGTCTTCCGCCGGCAGCGGCTCCTCGAACCAGAACACGTCGACCTGCTCGAACAGCCGGGCGCGGCGCACGGCCTCCGAGACGGTGAACGACTGGTTCGCGTCGACCATGATGTCCATGCCGGGGCCGACCGCGTCGCGCACGGCGCGCAAGCGCTCGAGGTCCTGGTGGCCGCGCGGCATCCCGACCTTGATCTTGACCCCGCCCATACCGCGCTCCTTCGCGGCATGGGCGTGGGCGACGAGCTCGTCGGTGCCGAAGTGCAGCCAGCCGCCCTCGGTGTCGTACATCGGGATCGAGGGCGATGCCCCGCCGGCCGCGACCCAGAGCGGAAGGCCCGCACGACGGGTCTTCGCATCCCACACCGCGGTGTCGACCGCGGCGAGGGCGAGCGCGGTGATCGGCCCGACGGTGGTGGCGCGGGTGATGCCGAACAAGGCGAGCCAGACGGCCTCCGGGCGTTCGGCCTCGAGGCCGAGCAGTGCCGGCAGCAGTGTCTCGCGCAGCAGGCTCAGCACCGCCCCGCCGCCGGTGCCGATCGTGTAGCTGTAGCCCACGCCCTCGGTGCCGTCGGCGGTACGGAGCCGCACGAAGATCGTCTCCTGCTTGACGAAGGTCTGCAGGGCATCGGTGCGCTGCGTCTCGACCGGCAGGTCGCACAGCTGTGCCTCGACGTGCACGATGCGGCTGCCGGCCGTGGCGTCCGGCATGGTCTGTGCTGTGTTCATCATCGTCCTCCGAGTCCGCCCAGGGTGACCCCCTTGATGAGCTGCCGTTGCAGCAGCAGCACGAGGATCAGCGAGGGGATGACGGCGAGCGTCGACGCCGCCATGAGCAGCGACCACTGCGTGCCGAACTGGCCGGTGAACATCCCGAGCCCGAGCGGCACTGTCGCCATGTCCTGCGTGTTGATGATGATCAGCGGCCAGAGGTACGAGTTCCAGTAGCCGATGAAGGAGAAGACCGCGAGCACGCTCAGCGGCGCGACGAGCTGCGGCAGCAGCACCGACCACAGGGTGCGGAACCGCGAAGCCCCGTCGATCAGTGCTGCCTCCTCGTACTCGATCGGGATCGTGAGGAAGAACTGCCGCATCAGGAACGTGCCGAACGCGGTGAAGGCGAACGGGATGATCAGGGCGCCGTAGCTGTCGTTCCAGCCCCAGCTGTTGATCATGATGAACAGCGGCACCACGAGCACTTCCTGGGGCAGCACGAGCGTGAGCACGAAGAGCAGGAACAGCTTGTCGCGGAACTTGAAGCGCAGCCGCGAGAACGCGTAGGCCGACAGCACAGCGACCACGACCGAGAGCGCGGCGCCGGCGATCGCGACGAACAGGCCGTTGAGGATGAAACGCCCGAACGGGACGACCGTCCACGCCTCGACGAAGTTCGCCCAGCGGATCTCGGACCCGAAGATCTGCGGCGTCGCCGTGAAGACCTCGTTCTCGGGCTTGAGTGCCGTGAGAAACATCCAGATGAAGGGGAACGCGAAGATCAGCGCGACGATCGCGATGCCTGCGGTGTTCAGCCATACCTTGACCGATGCACGGCGCTGATGCGCTCGACGGGGGAGGCTCACTCGGATCTCACTCATAGTTCACCCACTTGCGCTGGCCGACGAACTGCAGGGCCGTGATGAGCATCACCACGACGAACAGGATCCACGCGAGGGCGGAGGCGTAGCCGAGTCGGTCGAAGACGAATCCGTTGCGGTACAGGTACAGCACGAACGTGTTGGTGCTCTCGCCCGGGCCGCCCTGCGTGAGGAACAGCGGCTGGACGAACACCTGGAAGGCGCCGATCATCGTCATCGTCGAGCAGAAGAACAGCGACGGCGAGAGCAGCGGCAGGATGATGTACCGCAGGCGCTGCCAGGCACTGGTGCCGTCGATGCGAGACGCCTCCAGCAGCTCCTTCGGGATGGCGCTGAGACCGGCCGACAGCACGATCACGTTGTAGCCGAACGACTGCCAGACCGACATCGCGATCACGGAGGGCAGCGCCCAGGCGGAATCGGACAACCAGTTCGGGCCGTCGATGCCGACCGCGGCGAGCATCGAGTTGACCAGGCCGTCCTGCGAGAGCAGCAGACGCCAGACGAGGGCGTTCGCGACCATCGGGGTGATGACCGGCAGGAAGAAGACCACGCGCCAGGCGCCGGCCGCCTTCATCCGGGTGCCGAGCCACAGCGAGATCACGAGAGCGACGAAGAGGTTCAGCGCCGTGTAGACGACGGCGAAGATCACCGTGTTGCCGAGCACCGTGTAGAAGGTCGGATCGCGGAACAGCTTCAGGTAGTTCTCGATGCCGATGAACTCGGGGCTGCCGAACAGCTTCCAGTCGAACAGGCTGATGAATGCCGACCCGAACAGCGGGGTCAGGATGAACAGGACGAATCCGATCATCCCGGGGGCGAGGAAGGCCAGCGCCACCCATCCATGACCGCGTCGGCGCGGCAGCCGAGGCCCCGCCGGGGCAGGGGTGCCGATCGGCACCCCCGCCCCGGCGGGCATCATGGAGGACGCCGGGGCCTCACTCCGATCGCTCATGATCGCCATCCGCTCAGCCCTGGACCGAGTTCTGGATCGTCTCCATGATCTCCTCGGCCGTCAGCTCACCGCGGTACCCCTGCACGCCGTACTGGGTCATCAGGGTCTCGACCTGGTTCCAGGTCGTGGTGGTGCGCTGCGGGGTCGCGTTCGAGAGCAGGGCCTCGACGACCTCGGAAGCGCCGTCCGTCTTGCCCTCGGCCCAGGCCGGGAGCGCCTCGATGCGAGCCGGCACGATGCCCCGGGCCTCGGCCTGCTTCTCCTGCACAGCGAGCGAGGTGAGGGCTTCGATCGCGGCGAACGCCTCGTCGGGGCGCTCGCAGTTCGCGGCGATGCCGAATCCGGATCCGGCCGTCATCGCCGCCGCTTCGCCGCTGGTGGAGGGGACGATGCTGACGCCGAGGGTGAAGTCCGCGGCATCCGCGAAGCTGCCGTACATCCACGGACCCTCGATGAGCATCGGGACCGCACCGCTGGTGAACGCCTGCTGCGACACCTCGGAGCCGTCGGCCGCCTCGGGCGCCTTCGCGACGCCCTCGACCGCGACCAGGTCGAAGAAGCTCTGCATCTGGTCGACGAAGTCGGGGTTGGTGAGGTCGAGCTCGCCGTCTTCGGTCACGGCGGGCACGCCGTCGGCCAGTGACCAGGCGTTCGGGATGAAGACGCCCGGCGCGAGCGCGAGGCCCTTCTTCTCGCCGTCGGTGAGGGCCTTCGCGTCGGAGATGAACTGGTCGCGGGTGTACTCGGTACCGGGCAGGTCGAGGCCGGCGGCCTGGAACGCCTCGACGTTGTAGAAGAGCACGATCGGCTCGGCGTCGTAGGGGATCGCGCGGATCGTGCCGTCGACCGTCATGCCGCTGAGCATCGAGGCGTCGATGTTGTCCACGTCGAAGCCGCTCTTCTCAATCAGGTCGTCGAGAGGCATGAGCAGGTCGCCGAGCTCCTGGGCGCGCGCCGCCTGCGTCGTCAGCAGGCAGGGCGGATTGGAGCCGGAGAGGCGTGTCTTGACCTTGGTCCAGTAATCGGCGAAGCTCGGCCCTTCGACCGAGATGTCGAGGTCGGGGTCCTCGGCCTTCGCGCCGTCGATGAAGTCGGCCCACTGGGCCTGGTCGCCTTCGCTCGCGGCCCAGGTGTAGAGCACGAGCGGGCCGCCGGCCTCGCCTCCGCCGCCCGAGGCGCCGGCGCAGCCGGCGAGCGTGAGGGCCGTGAGACCGGCCGCGCCGGTGAGGATGAGGCGCTTCACGCGCCGGTTCGAGACTGCATTCATACTGACTGCCTCCTTCATTGGATGCTGCTTTCGATGCGGGGTGGGTGGGTGCTGCTCGGGTCAGTCGTCGGAGAAGTCGATGGCGATCACGTCGATCAGAGCGCCGCTGGGAGCCGGGGCGACGATGCGCAGCTCGCCGGAGTCGTCGCCGGCTGTGGAGGACTCGTGCACCTCGAAGCTGGCGGCGTGCTGCAGCTCGAGGCCGTCGGCGAGGCGGTGCACGCGGGTGATCCGCCGTACCGGCAGGCCGCGCACGATGACCTCGTCGACCGGGAGAGCGGTGAGGTGCAGGTACACCCGGCCCTCGCGCGCCGTGCTGGGGCCGTGGAAGTCGACGCCCTGCGTGGGCTCGACGCCGATCACCGATTCGGCGTGCGCCGCCATCCAGTCGGCGAACTCCTGGAGGCGCTCGTTCTCGATCGCGGGCAGCGTGCCATCGGGCCCGGGCCCCACGTTGAGCAGAAGGTTGCCGCCGCGGGCGACGACGTCGATCAGGGTCACGAGCAGGGAGCGCGCCGACTTCTCGTTGTCGGGGCCGTTCCGCCAGGCCCACTGGTCGCCGATGGTGAGGCAGAGTTCCCACGGGCCGGTCGGCACCGTGAGCGGGAAGCCCTGCTCCGGAGTGCGGTAGTCACCTTGCCCGGGAAGGCGATCGTTGATCACGACGTCCGGCTGCAACTCCTTGATGAGGCGGCGCAGTCCCGGCGCGGTCCACTCGGCGGCCGAGCGCTCCCAGTCGCCGTCGAACCACAGCAGGTCGATCGTGCCGTAGTTCGTGAGGAGCTCTCGCAGCTGGGCGCGTACGTAGTCGAGGTAGCGGGACCACTCCTCGGGGCTGGACCGGCGGTGACGGTCCGTCGCGCCAGGAGTATCGGCGAACTCGGCGAGGCCGGCGGCCGGCCAGTGCTCGAGCTTGTAGGGCAGGTCGTCGTCGCGGAACGCGGGGTAGTCCGGGTGGTTCCAGTCGGGGAGGCTGTAGTAGATGCCGACCTTCATCCCCTCGGCGCGCACGGCGTCGACGAACTCGCGGGTGATGTCGCGGCCGAACGGGCCGTGCTCGACGCCGAAGTCGGACTGCTCCGTGAAGAACATGTTGTAGCCGGCGTGGTGGCGGGCGGTGAAGACGACATAGGTCGCGCCGGCCTCCTTGACGCGTCGGGCGAGGTCGGCAGCATCCCATTCGGTGGGGTTGAACGTCGGAGCCGTCGCCTGGTAGCCCGCGACGGTGACCTCGTCGACGGTGTCCACGCCGGGGATGATCGAGCGCCCGACCAGCGGCCAGGAGATCTCGATGCCCTGCTGCGAGGCCTGGTCCCAGTGCACGAAGATGCCGAAGCCCGCGCCGCTGAACCATTCACCGCCGGGGATTCGCTCGGTCGTACGGAGGAACGATGCGTCGGTCATGAGACTCTCTCCTTTGAGGGTCGGATTTCCTATAGGATACGTGATAGACGATCCGATCCACAAGGGTGTGAGGGAAGGTGCCGAAATGGCGATGTTCAAACCGGATGCTGTGAGGCCAGAGGCGTACCGCGGGTTCGAGCGTCCGCTGCCGGAGTGGTTCCGCGGCGCGGCGCTCGGGATCTTCGTGCACTGGGGGCCGTACTCCGTTCCTGCGTGGGCGGAGCCGACGGGGGAGCTCGGAGCGGTGCCGCGGGAGAGATGGTTCGCGCACAATCCCTATGCGGAGTGGTACGCGAACACGATCCGCATCGAGGGTTCGCCGGCGCACGAGCATCAGCAGACCGTGCACGGCGGTGCGCCGTACGACCGCTTTCTCGACGAGTGGAAGGCCGAGGAGTTCGACCCCGACGAGGTGCTGGCCGTGGTCGCGGCGACGGGCGCCGGGTACTTCATCCCGACCACGAAGCACCACGACGGCGTGACGCTCTGGGATGCGCCGGGCACCGATGGGCGCAACACGGTCGCGCGCGGCCCGCAGCGGGACCTGATCGGCGCCTTCGCCGAGGCGACGCGCGCCGCGGGTCTCCGCTTCGGGGTCTACTACTCCGGCGGCCTCGACTGGCACTTCTCCGATCTGCCGCCCATCGAGCACGATGACGATCCGGCCCCGGACGATCTCGCCTACGCCGAGTACGCGCACGACCACGTGATCGACCTGATCGAGCGGTACAGCCCCGATGTCCTGTGGGGCGACATCCGCTGGCCTGCTGCGGGCATCGAACCGGGGCCGAAGAGCCTCGCACATGCATTCCGTGCGTTCTACGACGCCGTGCCCGACGGCGTCGTCAACGACCGCTGGGGCGAGTCGCACTGGGACTTCCGCACCAGCGAGTACGTGCACGGCACGGCTGTCGAGGTGGGGGAGGCATGGGAGAACTGCCGGGGCATCGGACTCTCCTTCGGGCACAACCGCAACGAGACGAGTGAGCACCTGCTCTCGGCCGACGACGCCGTGCGGCTGCTGGTCGACGTCGTCTCGCGCGGCGGCAACCTCCTGCTCAACATCGGACTCGAAGCATCCGGTCGCATACCCGACCTGCAGCGGCGGACGCTCGAGGGGATCGGGGAGTGGAACAGCCGATACGGCCATGCCGTGTTCGGTGCGCACCCCGAAGAGCGTCTGCAGCCGTCGGACGAGCCCTGGCTGCGATGGACCCGCTCCGGAGAGGAGATCCACGCGGTGACCGATCAGCGGGGGCGCATCCGGCTGCCGGACCCGGACGGCGTGGTCGACGAGGCGACGGCCAGGATCGGCGAGTCGCCGGTGAGCGCGATGCGTGTCGACGGTGCCATCCTGGTCGAGACGGAGGATGCGGCGACGCCGATCGCGATCTCCTTCCGGCCGCGGATCTGACGAGAGGCCTCCCGCGGGCGGGCTGGTGCTGATCCATCTGCCGTCGCCGCGGTGGGAGGCCGGCGCTGTCGCGTGAGCGACCCCGTCTTCGTCAAACAGTGTCTGCGAACAGCTCCATGATCGCCTCGCCCATCTCGACCTGGGTGAGCACGATCTGGAAGGTGCCGTCCGGGTCGATGTGGAAGTCGGTGCCCTGGCCGCCGGACCAGCCGTAGCGTCCGGCGTGCTCGCCCTCCGTGACGACGGCGACGCCGAAGCCCCAGCCGGTGCCGTTCCAGAACCCGGGGAAGAAGCTGTCCTCCGCCTTTGCCGCGGCCGGCACCTGATTCGTGCGCATCAGGTCGAGAAGCTCCGCATCGAGGACGATCTTCCCGTCGTGGATGCCGCCGGCTGCCAGCATCCGTGCGAACGCGGCGTAGTCGGATGCCGTCGACACGAGCTCCGAATGGCTGAGGTCGAACGGGGCCGGGGCGACGGAGAACCCGCCTGCGGCGGGTTCGATCTCCACCAAGGTGCCGGACTCGTCGTGGCGATACGCGGCGGGCAGCCGATGCGCCTGCGCGATGGGCACGGTGTACCCGGTGTCGACCATGCCGAGCGGCTCGAACAGGTCCGTCCGCAGGTGATCTTCGAGCGATCCCTCGACCACGCGGGAGAGCAGGATGCCGAGGATCCCGAAGGAGTGGTGGTAGCGCCATCCGGTCCCGGGCTGGAAGGCGAGCGGCAGGTCGGCGAGGGCATCCAACCATTCCTGCGCACCGAGGGCGACGGGTTCCTGTCCGGCCTGGGTCCGGTTGGCGATCATCGCATCCTGCAACGGGCACGGCGCTGTCATCATGCCGTACCCCGACATGTTCGTCAGCAGATCCCGCACTGTGATCGGCGACTCGGCGGGCTCGACGTCATCGAGTGAGGACGTCGGAGTGCGCAGCACCTGACGATCCGCAAGCTCCGGCAGCCACCGTGCGACCGGATCATCGAGACCGAGCCGTCCGTCCTGCACGAGCCGCAACGCCGCCACCGTCACGATCGGCTTGGTCATCGACTGGATCCGCACGATCGCATCCGCCGGCAGATCGCCCGCCGTGACGACCTCGTCCGGTCCGTCGGGCCGACCGCGAACGGCGATGATCCCCGGCGCCGTTCCGCGCGAGACATGGTCTTCGAGAATCGGAAGCAGAGGATTCGTCATGCCCACCATTGAACACGCTGTGCGTCGCGAGCGAATGTCCGGGAACAGCTCTGGACGTTACATGTGGAGGGACTGACGGGAATCGAACCCGCGCTATCTGCTTGGGAAGCAGAAGTTCTGCCATTGAACTACAGTCCCGAACCCGTTCCGAGGAGCGGGTGATCGCAAGCCTACCCGCCCGCCGCCCGATGGCAAAAGCACGGGGCCACCGCGGATGCTGCTCCGCGATGGCCCCGTGCGTCAGCCGCTCAGCGACGCCAGCGTCGCCGCCCCGCGAAGGCGAGTCCGCCGCCGACGAGCAGGAGCGCCGCCAGGGCGAGAGTCACGGTGAGGACGTTTCCGTCCAGTCCGGTCGCCGCGAGTCCGCCTCCGCCGCTCGTGCCGCTGGAGGCTCCGCCGCTACCGCCGGTGCCCGTGCCCGGCTGCCCGGTTCCCGGCCCGGTTCCCGGGTCAGCCGCCCGCACGGTCAGCGCGGCGCGGAACTCCGTGCCGTCGGCCCGTGTCATCACGATGTGGTGCTGGCCCGCCGGGACGTTCGCCGGCACCCTCCACGTCAGCGACGCCGCTCCGGCCGCGTCAGCCGTCACCGTGCCCATGTCGACCGGGTCGGAGTGCAGCGCGAACGACACATCCTCCTCCGGCTCGAGCCCGGCGACCTCGACCGTGACGCTGTCGCCGGCGGTGACGGCATCCGAGGAGATCGTGATCTCGGGCGCCTCCGGGGTCACGGCTTCGTCGAGCGTCACCATGATCCAGCTCACCTGCACGTCGGCGTCACGGGTCGGTGCCAGCACCAGCTCGATCTCGCCCGCATCGCCCACGGTGAGGTCGCCGTAGCTGCGCGTCTCGTCGGCCGCGACGTAGTCGTGGTCCTCCTCGACGACGGTGCCGTTGACGCTCACCCGTGCCCCGCGGTCATCCCACTGGTCCCACGGATCCGCATAGCCGACGTGCACGCTGTAGCGACCCGGCTCGAGGTCGCCGAAGCGGTACGCGATGTCGCGCCCTTCGACGGCGTAGCGGAGCGTGGAGAACATCGTGCCGTCGGTCGCACCCGACGACTTGCTGCCCTCGCTGACGTACCCCCAGGATGCGCCGGTGTCGGCATCCTCGCCGTAGGACTGGTCGGCGAGGGTGTTCTGCAGGTCGCCCTCATCCGCGGCATCCCGCAGTGCCTTCCAATCCGCCGTCTCCTGCCCGCCGGCGTTCACCGCGTAGCGGAGGCCGTCGGGAACGACGGCGATCGTCCGGGTGAAGGTGCGTCCGCCGAACTCCGGCAGGGTGCCCGTGGCCGTCACGATGCCCGGCGCGTCGAACGATCCGCTGAAGCTCCACGTGACCGGCTGCTCCGTCGCGACGCCGTTCCTGGTCACGGTCACCACCGGCACGTCGAAGCTGCCGCCGACCGGGATCGTCTCCGGAACCGCCGAGATGTCCCACGCCGACCACTGGTCGAGCTGATCGAGAGTCCACTCGTCGTGCACCTCGACCGAGAGGGAGTCTCCGCCCTCGCCCATGCTGATCGGGAGCCACACCATCTGCGCGTTCTTCAGATCGGTGCCGCCGTTCCAGCGGTCGCCCATGTAGATGTACTTCCCCTGCTCGGGGTCGACCGGGATCACGGAGGACGGCTGCGAGTTCCAGGAGTTGCTCTGCGCCCACCACGGGAACGGGTCGCCCATCTCGGTCCACGCGCCCATGAGGTCGGTCGACGACGCCCAGCGCGACGGGTTGGGGCTCCAGCCCGTCGTGCCGGAAGTGATCAGGAAGTACCGTTCGTCGTGCTGGAAGATCGCCGGGGATTCCCGGGACTGGTTCACGAAGATGCGGTTGTAGTCCACTCCGAGCACGGCCTCATCCGCGGGGGTCGCGAGATCCGTGTACTCGTCATCGAGCTTCGAGATGAACATGGTGGCGTTCTCCTCGCTCGAGTAGATGATGTACCCGGTGCCGTCGTCGTCGACGAACAGGTTCATGTCCCGCGCCATGCCGCCGTTGTTCGGGGCGTGGTTGGGCGGATCGGCATCCGCGGGGGCGTAGTTCAGCCGGTAGCTGTCGATGTAGCGGAACGGGCCGAACGGGGAGTCCGACACCGCGACGCCGGCATTCGCCTTCGCGTACTGCGCCGACGACGTCGCCGATGGACCGTCCATGTGCGCCCACATGACCCACTTGCCGGTCTGCTCGTTGAAGATCACCTTCGGACGCTCGATGATCGGCGGGGTCACCCCCTCGACCGGAACAGTGCCGAGATCGCGGTAGACGGCATCCTTCTGCTCCTGCGTGTAGTCGCCGTCGAGCGCCTCGAAGTACGGCTCGTCGAACTGCTCCGTCGATGCCAGCGTGCGCAGCGCGACCCCGCGGTCCTCCCAGTTGTAGAGATCGTAGGAGGTGTAGACGTGCACGCCCGGCGCCGAGTGGTAGCCGTTCGTGCGGTCCTCGCCGTAGAGGTAGTAGATCGTGCGGCCGTCGTCGTCCGTCGACGGGACCACCTGGCCGCCGTGCGCCTGGATGACCTCGCCGTTCGTGTCGAGCCACTCCTGGCCCGGGCGGAAGCTCGCGTAGGGCGCGATCTCATCGCGCGCCGCGTCCAGCTTCCACTGCTGGTTCGCGCCCCCGTTCGACTGCCAGACCCCGACGGATGCGCCGGTGGAGGTCGAGGAGCCACCGACGTCGAGCACCTTCCCGCGGCCGGCGTTGAGCAGGCTGAAGGTGCTGCCGTTCGTCGAGGTCATCATCCAGAGGGCCGACGGGTCGGCGGATGCCGTGGCATCGTCGACGTCGCGGAGGACCGTGCTGTCGCCGTCGGCGACGAGCGCGCGACCGTCGGCGGCGCGCAGAGCGAAGCGGTCACGAGACGTTCCCGGCTGGTCGTCGATCAGCGATGCCGTCCACGTTTGGGCGCCGATCAGCTCGGGCTCGCGAGCGCTGCCGAGCTGCGTGCTGTCGTCGACCACGGTGAGCGCGTGCCCGCTCTGCACGCCCGTGAGCGTGTAGGAGGCGCCATCTCGGAGGGCGGGCGCGTCGGCGGCGACGCCTTCGACACCGGTGACCACGAACGTGGTCACCGACTTCGCGGGCACCGTCAGGGTCGCCGTTCCGTCGGCACCGACGGTGACCGCCGTGCCGGTGCGGAGCGCGTTCGCCTCGGGGTCGGATGCCGGGGACCCGGTCGTCACGATCGGCGTCACGGTCGCGCCCTGGTCGATGTCGCCGAAGAGCGACAGGTCGATCGTGATCGTGCGGTCCTGGTCGCTCTCGTTCGTGTGCACGAGCGTGGCGCCGGAGCCGTCGCCGTCGATCGCGGCGGTGGTGTCGTCGTCGCCGACGCGCACGAGCTGGTCGCCCGGCTCGATGTAGTGGGTGAAGTTGCGCAGCGTGTTGTACTTCGCGTTCGTGCGGAGCTGGCAGCTCGGGTCGGCGTCGCCGTCGGCGATCCGGCGGGCGGAGTCGCCGTTCGCGTCACAGTCGAAGTCGATGAATATCGAACCCCAGTTCTTCTTCTCCACCTTCTCCATGTTGTAGAGGTCCTCGACCGGCTGCCACAGCACCCAGGCGTCCGGTTCGAGTTCGCGCAGGTCGTCGCTGACCAGCTGGGCGATGCCGAGACCGTTCTCGATCGCATCCGGGTTCCAGCTGTCGCCGCCCCAGTTGCCCTCGACCTCGCTCATCCACAGCGGCTTGTCGGCCCTCTTCGCGATGTCGCGAGCCAGCGGACGGCCGCTGGTGCCGTAGGTGTGCACGTTGAGCTGCGAGACCACGTCTCGGGCCTCGGCATCCCACCCGTTCCAGTCCTCGACGAACCGGTCGGGGTTCGTCTCGTCGGGTCCGGAGATCGCGGCATCCGTCGTGGTGTCGGACTCGGCGAGTTCGGCGGCGAGGGCCTTGAGCACCTCGGCCTGCAGGGCGGGTCCGGCGTGCGCACCCTCCTGCCGGCTCGCGCTCGTCGGCCAGCCGTCGTCGCCCAGGGTCGTGCCCCAGTAGTTGGTGTTCGGCTCGTTCAGGGGATCGATCGTGTCGAAGGAGATGCCCTGGGTGTCCTCGACGTGCTGGACGACCGTCTTGACGTAGGTCGCGAAGGTGCCGAGCGAGTCCTGGCGGATCTGGTCCGCCCAGGCGTCGGTGCCGCCGCTGACGAATCCGCTCTCGGTCATGAAGTAGGGCGGGGAGTTGCTGAAGGCCTCCCACGTGTCGACCTGGTCCTTGATCGCCGACACCCAGGCGAGCTGCGCGGCATCCGCCGAGAAGTCGTAGTCGCTCGCGTTCTCGCCGGTCCACGCGCCACGGTAGCGGTCGCGGTCGGCGAAGTCCGACGTGATCTCGCCGCTGTCGTCGGTGAGGGGTGCATCGGGGTTCCACCATCCGGGCACGGCGCCGCCGGGTCGGAGATAGGCGGGTACGTCGGAGGCGTTGCCGCCGCCGATGTTGTACCGCGCGATGTTGAGGTTCAGGCCGTCGTCTCCGAACACCTTGCCGATGAGCTCATCACGCAGCTCTTCCGGGTAGGCGCCCGTGGCGTTCGCCATCCAGACCAGGCTCGATCCCCATCCCTGGAACGGCCCGCCGGCATAGGCCGGATTGGGCGTGAGGGTGAGATCGGATTCGGCGGCGCTGGCCGCCTGGGGGAGGGCGGCGAGTCCGCTCGCTGTCGCCGCAAGCACGGCGGCCATGGCGAGCGCGCGCCGGGGTGAGGTCGCTCTTCTTTCAGACATCCTTGTCCATTCCGATTGTGTTGACGTCAACATGTCGACGTCAACACAATCTAGCGGAAGACGATCCTCCCGACAAGGGTGCGGGGGACAACTAGGCTGAACCCGTGCTTCTCAGCGATCGCGACATCAGGGCAGAACTCGCATCGGGCCGCGTCGGCCTGGAACCGCACGAGCCGGAGATGATCCAGCCGTCGAGCATCGACGTGCGCCTCGATCGGTACTTCCGCCTCTTCGACAACCACAAGTACCCGTTCATCGATCCGTCGGTCGATCAGCCCGAGCTCACGCGCCTGATCGAGGTCGATCCGGAGGAGCCGTTCATCCTGCACCCGGGGGAGTTCGCCCTCGGTGCGACGTACGAGCAGGTCACTCTTCCCGACGACGTCGCCGCCCGCCTCGAGGGCAAGTCGTCGCTCGGCCGCCTCGGCCTGATCACGCACTCGACGGCCGGGTTCATCGACCCCGGATTCACCGGGCACGTGACGCTCGAGCTCGCGAACGTCGCGACCCTGCCGATCAAGCTCTGGCCGGGGATGAAGATCGGGCAGCTGTGCTTCTTCCGCCTGACCTCGCCGGCCGAGAACCCGTACGGCTCCGGCCCCTACGGCAACCGGTACCAGGGGCAGCGGGGCCCGACGGCCTCCCGCTCCTTCCAGAACTTCCATCGGACGGATGTCGGCGTGACCGACGTCGGAGCAACAGGGGGCTGACATGAGTGACGGCAGCGGCACGACTCCGGAAGAACCGGTCACCCCGGACGAGCCGGCGATCGCGCCCGCGGATGCCGTCATCCCGCCGCCCCCGCCGGAGATCCCGATCCCGGAGGGGCTGCTGACCCCTCCGCCGGCGGAGATCCCGGTGCCGGACGCGGTGATCCCGCCGCCCCCGCCCGAGGCGCGGCTGCGCTCGTCCGAGCGTCCGCGCCCCGCGATCCTCGAAGGGGATCAGCCCGCCGCCGTCGCCGACGACTGGGCCAAGCCCTCGGTCGCGCCCGAGGTCCCGACCTCGGGCGGCTATCGCGGCCTCACCGTCGCGATCTTCGCCTTCCTGCTGATCCTGCTCACCGCCGCGGTCGTCACCGGGATCTACCTGCTCAGCACCGGCCGCTTCCCCTTCGTGGTGTTCGATCTCGACGCCTCCGCGCTGGGCCTGGGCGTGGTGCTGCCGCTCTGAGCGGGCGGGTGGCGTGGGGGCTGCGCCCGAGCACGGCGGCGGATGCGACCTGGATCGCCGAGCTGCGGGCGATCGTGCTCCGTGACGACCTGGAGCGCCTGGGTCGTTATGACCCGGTGCGCGTGCGACGGCGGTTCCTCGATGCCTTCGGCTCGTCGTCGACCCGTGTGATCGTGATCGACGGGGCGGATGCCGGGTCCATCGCGCTGCGAGCCGACGAGGAGGGTGCCGTGTGGATCGAGCACTTCTACCTCGATCCTCGGCAGCAGGGGCGCGGGATCGGATCAGCGGTGCTCGCCCGGGTCCTCGCCGAGGGCCTCACGCCGCGGTTCCGACTCAACGTGCTCCAGGGCAGTCCCGTGCGGCGGCTCTATGAACGGGCGGGCTTCGTCGTCGACAGCGAAGACGAGATCGACGTCTTCATGACACGGGCGCAGATCTGACCACGGCATCCGTCGTGACCGGCTGGGCCTGGCCGGTGGTCGTGCCGAGCGCGTCGACGCCCGCGAGCCCGCCGGCCACGAATGCCACGACCGCGTCGAGGGTGGCATCCGCCGAGAGCACCCTCGTGTGCCCGTAGTCGTCGGTGCGCAGCAGTCGTGAGCGTGCGCCATGCGCGGCGTGCAGGCGCAGCGAGTCGGCATCCGGCATCCGACGATCGCCGCGATCGTGCACGACGAGCAGCGACGTGTCGGCGGGGAGCGGATGCTGCGCCGCGTCGGACAGTGCCCCGGACGTGGTCTCCTCCGTGCCGAAGCGCCGGCGGAACCGCGCCTTCATGTTGTCGGCCGTGGTCTGGTCGACCCGGAACTCGCGCACGAACTCGTCGATGAAGGCGTAGGGACCGGCACCCCCGGCGATCGCGACCACGGCCGGCGTCGGCACGCTCGATCGCGCGGCCGCGAGGGCGGCGAGGGCGCCGAAGGAGTGCCCGACGATCGCGGTGAACGGTCCGTGGATCGCTTGCAGCTCCTCGGCCAGGGCGACCCAGTCGCGCACGTCGGTGCGGCGGCCCTTCGATGCGCCATGCGCGGGGGCGTCGAACGCGACCACGCGGAAGCCCTCGAACACGAGTTCGCGCACGAGCGGCGCGAACTGCGAGGCACGGCCGCGCCAACCGTGGAGCACGAGCACGGTGCGAGGTCCGGTGCCCCACTCGTAGCCGGCGACCTCGATGCCACGCACGGCGAGGCGACGGTGTCGGGCTTCGCTGTGCGTGGTGGCATCCCAGTCCCGAACGGGCATCCGCGGGCCGGTCGCGAAGAACGCCTGGAGGGCGAGTCCGCCGGCGAGGGTGGGGGACAGCGTCGCGGTGGTGCGGATGCCGCGGGCGACGAGTGCAGGCAGGGACGACATGGTTTCTCCTTCGCCGAAACAATACGAACGATCATACGTATATTAGGCGAACGATCGTTCGTATACTAGGGGAATGTCGGATCACGCAGTTCTGGATGGCCGAAGGGCCCGCGGCGATGCCTCGCGCCGCGTGGTGCTGCAGAGCGCGACCGATCTGGCGTCGGTCGACGGACTCGACGGACTCACGATCGGGCGGCTCTCCGAGGCGTCGGGCTACAGCAAGAGCAGCATCGCCACGCTCTTCCAGAGCAAGGAGGGGCTGCAGCTCGCGACGGTCGCCGCCGCGCGGGAGATCTTCGTGGCGCAGATCGTCGAACCGGCCAGGGCTGAGCCGCGTGGAGTCCGCCGGCTGGCGGCGCTGATGCGCAACGGGCTCGTCTACTCCCGCGACCGCGTGTTCACCGGTGGATGCTTCTTCGCCGCGACCGCGGCCGATGTCGACTCGAAGCCCGGCCCCGTGAGCGACGCCGTACGCGCGGGGCTGTCCGACTGGTACGCCTATGTGGGGATGCAGATCCGCTACGCGGTCGATGCCGGCGAGATCGAGGTCGACGACATCGAGGTCCTCGCCTTCGAGCTGATCGCCTTGGACGACCAGGCGAACTCGCGTTCGCTGCTCATGCGCGACGAGCGTCCGTACGCCCTGGCCGCTGCGGCCATGCGCGGGCGCCTGCGCGCGGCCGGTGCCGACGAAGACGCGGTCGCCCTGCTCGAACTGTGACGAAACGCCCCACCCGACTGGTGTGTCGGATGGGGCGTTTCGCTTTCGTGCGAGAGGTGGGTCAGGCGTCGCGACCGCGGCTGTAGCCGGCATCGAAGCCGCGCTCGTATGCGTGCTGCGCGAACCGCGCGGCGCGCTGCGGGCCGTGACTGCGGTGACCGTGGTCTCCGCGCTCACCGTGCTCGCCTTCGCGGAAGCCCGGGTGGCCGTGGTGGCCGTGCCCGCGCTCGCCGTGGCGGCACTCGTCGTCACGCTGGTCGGCGTCGGGACCGAAGCCGCGACGCGGGCCGAAGCCGGGACCGAAGCCGTGACCGAAGCCGCGTCCCGGGCCGAAGCCGCGACCGAAGGGCCGACCGAATCGGCCCGGGAATCCGCGACCTTCGCCGCGCCCGCCGAAGCCGTGACGACGACCGCGCGGAAGCGGGGTCTCCTCGTCCCAGCCGAAGGCGCGGGCGATCTTCTCGAGTGACGCGAGCGTGGTGGCCATCTCCTCTTCGGAGACGGCGTCGGAGACCTTCGCGCGGATGCCGTCGACGACGGCGCCGAGGCGCTCCTTGGCCGCGCGGCCCTCGTCGGTGAGCGTCCAGCCGTCGCCGTCTGCGGCGACCCAGCCGCGCTCGACGAGGCGGTGCAGCTTGTGGTCGTTGAGCGGACGATGCGCCGGGATGGTCCCGTCGACGACGTTGAGGATCCGCCAGTCGCGGCGGCTCGCCTGCTCGGCCTCGAAGGCCGTGGCGAACTCGGCCGCCATCAGGCGGTCGGCGGCCTTCAGCCAGAAGCCGAAGGGGCGGGAACTGTTCTGGGGGTTCTCTGTATCGGTGTTCATGAGTAGTCCTTAGATGTCAGTGTGCATGTGGTTGTCACATGTCATGTATATGTAGTGTGACATGGACTAAGGATCCATGTCAAGTCGCATGTAAAATGAATTCGTGACCGCCGAACCGAACGATCCCGCCGAAGCCATCGCCCAGGCGCTCTCCCGTCTGCGCGGACGTCGTCTCGGGGGCGGTCCCGGCGGCCGCGGTCATGGCGGTCCTCATGGCTGGCCCGGCGGAGCGCCGGGTGATCACGGCGATCACGGGCCCTTCGGTCACCGCGGTCATCCGGGCATGCCCCCGTGGATGGCGGATCCCTCCGGGCGCATGGGCGGACCCGCCCGGATGCGGATGCTGGAGGCGCTCGCCGCGGCATCCGCTCCGCTGAGCGTCAGCGCGCTCGGCGAGGCGATCGGCGTCGATCAGCCCCGCGCGTCACGGCTCGTGCAGCAGGGGGTCGAGCGGGGCTTCGTGCGTCGCGAGGCCGACCCCGACGACGCGCGCCGCACGCGCATCGCGCTCACCGACGAGGGTCGTCGCGTCGCGCGCGGCATGCGCGGGGAGCGGCGCGAGATGCTGGCCGGAGCGCTGGCGGCCTTCACCGAGGACGAGCGCACCGAGCTCGCGCGACTGCTGAACAAGCTCGCCGACAACTGGCAGCGCTGAGCCGCCGCCTACGACGCGGAGAACTCCAGGGACGGCTCGTCGTCGACCGAGAGCGACAGCACGACGGTCTCGACCGCCTCATGCTCCTCGATCCGCAGCTCGACATCGCGCAGACGACGGGCGACGTCATGCTCGACCGCGTCGCCGGCGAGGTCGACCTCCGCGACGATGAACAGGCGGTTCGGCCCCACGTACTCGATGTGCAGGTAGGTGACCCGCTCGATCTGGGGCAGCGCGAGGAGGGCGGTGCCGACACGCGCCCGCAGCTTCGGCGCCGCCGTCGTGCCCACGAGGAACTCGATGTTCCGGCTGATGAGGATGATCGCGACCACGGCGAGCAGGATGCCGATGAGGATCGAGCCGACGGCATCCCACGCGGCGACGCCGGTGATCTGGTGGAGGAGGATCGCGCCACCCGCCAGGACCAGGCCGATGAGCGCCGCGGCGTCCTCGAAGAACACGGCGCGGAGGGTCGTGTCGCTCGTCTCGAGCACGAAGTCCCACGTCGACGAGCCGCGCTCCTTCGCCAGCCGGCGCGACTTCACCATCGCCTGCGTGAATGACGCGCCCTCGAGGACGAAGGCGATGCCGAGCACGACGTACGCGACGAGCGGGCTCTCGACCGGACCGGTCTCGGACAGCTCCTGGATGCCGTGCATGATCGACACGATCGCCCCGGCGGTGAAGATGCCGAAGGCCGCGATCAGCGACCACACGAACGCGTTGCGTCCGTAGCCGAGCGGATGCCGGGCGTCCTTCGTGCGTGCGCCGCGGCGGTCGGCGATGAGGAGGAAGATCTCGTTGCCGGCATCCGCCCACGAGTGCGCCGCCTCGGCGACCATCGACGCCGATGACGTGATGACGGCGGCGATCGTCTTGGCGATCGCGACCAGGATGTTGGCGAGGAAGGCGATGATCACGGTCACGC
This sequence comes from Microbacterium sp. A8/3-1, assembly GCF_040267695.1. Lineage (NCBI taxonomy): Bacteria > Bacillati > Actinomycetota > Actinomycetes > Micrococcales > Microbacteriaceae > Microbacterium > Microbacterium sp. A8/3-1. The sequence continues at coordinate 3,309,853 of NZ_CP158357.1, forward strand.
GGTCAGGCTACTCCCGTCAGCGCGGCGCCTTCACCGGGAGCAGCAGCACGAACCCGAGGATCAGGACGAGCACGATGCCGAGGATGCCGTAGGCGGTCTGGCTCGTCGCCACGATGAGCACCGTCCAGGCGCCCGACGCGATCCAGCTCGCCGCGCGGCCGGTCGTGGCGTAGAGACCGAAGATCTCGCCCTCGCGGCCGGCCGGGGTGACGCGGGCGAGGAACGAGCGGGCAGCGGCCTGCGCGGGGCCGACGAACGCGCAGAGGATGAGGCCGCCGATCCAGAACACCATCGACCCGCCGTCCCGCAGGAAGAACACCGCGAGGCCGGCGACGATCATCGAACCGATCGAGGCGAGGATGATGCGCTTCGGTCCGACGCGGTCGTCGAGTCGTCCCGCGAGGATCGTGGAGACGCCGGCGATGAGATTCGCGGCGATGCCGAAGATGATGATCGCCTGCGTCTCGAAACCGAACACCGCGGTGCCGATGATGGCGCCGAACGCGAAGACGCCGCCGAGGCCGTCGCGGAAGACGGCGCTCGACAGCAGGTACCAGAAGGTGGGCCGGGTCTCGGGGTCGCGATAGAGCCGCTTCACGTCTTTGACCAGCAGCGGGTACGACGCGAAGAAGCCGACCTTGCGTTCGGGGCGTCCGAGTGAGGGCTCCGGCACGTTCAGGAAGATCGGGATGCTGAAGATGATCGTCCAGACCGCGCACCCGACCGCGATCAGCCGGTAGGCGAGCCCGTTGTCGGTCGACATGCCGAACCAGTCGAACGTGTCGAGCACCACCACGATGACGAGGGCGAGGATGCCGCCGATGTAGCCGAAGCCCCAGCCGAGACCCGAGATGCGGCCGACGTTCTTCGGCGTCGCGATGCCGATGAGCATCGCGTTCGAGTTCACCGCGGCGATCTCGCCGAACACGGATCCGGCCGAGATGAGCGCCACCCCGAGCCAGAACAGGCTGGGGGTGGGTTCGACGAACCACAGGCCGAGCATGCAGAACACCAGGGCTCCGGTGCCGATCCCGAGCCAGAGCTTCTGCCGGCCGGCGGCATCCGCTCGCTGACCGAGCACGGGCGCGAGGAGCAGGATGCCGAAGGCGGCGATCGTCGAACCCAGTCCCAGGCCGGAGGCGAGGTCGGCCTCGGCGGCCTTGCGCACGGGGTCGGACGAGTCGAGAGCGGCGATGTCGGCGGGGAGGAAGCCCTCGCCGACCAGGTACAGCGCCGTGAACACGAACGTGAGGATGACGGTGTTGAACGGCTGCGTCGCCCAGTCCCACAGCGCCCACGAGTAGACCTGCTTCTTCGGGGCCGGAGTCTCGCCGCGCAGATCCAGTCCGATCACGCCGACGGCGCCGCTGTTCGCGGTGGCGACGGGGTCGGGAACGCCGGGGTGCGCGTCAGGTTCGCTCATGGTCGAAGTCTGGCGCTGCGCGGTGAACGGGCGGTGACGGCGCGCCGCCTCCCCTCAGTCCGTGCGCAGGGGGCGCAGCGTGCGGGCGTAGTCCTCCTTCAGCACCGCGAGATGCAGCCACGCCTCGATGCGCGTCACCCCGGGCAGCGCCCGCAGACGTTCGAGGCTGGCATACAGGGCGCCGGCCGAGGGCTCGACGAGGGTGGCGACCGCATCGAACCGTCCGAGCGTGCGCGCGGCGAAGTCGACGCCGCGCCCTCTGCGAAGTTCCTCGATCACCGCTTCGTCGTCGTCGCCGAGGATCATGCCGACGCCCATCGACAGCTGTCGGTGCGCGAGACCGCGTGCCTCGACCGCGCTGATCTTGATGACTCCCGCATCGATGAGCCGCTGCACACGCGTGGCTACCGCGGAGGGAGAGAGCCGCACCTCCTCGCCGAGCGCGCGGAAGCTTCGGCGTCCGTCGGTCTGCAGCTGCTCGATCAGAGCCTCGTCGATCGCGTCGAGCGTGACCCCGCCGTGGTACTCCGAGACGAAGAACCCCTTCACGACGGTCGAGTAGATGATCGTGCTGATGTCGAGCACGCCGGTGATCGCGCGGATCTGGGCGAGCAGGTCGTGCAGCTCCGACATCGAGCCGACCCGGATCTCGGTGACCACGTCGTGCGCTCCGCCGACCGCCGAGACCAGCACCGTCTCGTCGAGGTCCCGCAGGTGCTCCGCGACGACCTCGACGGCGCCGTCGGTGCGGATCGAGACGTGCGCGAGGACGTGCTGGCCGAGGAAGACGGGATCGACGGCGGCGACCACCCGTACGGTGCGGTCTTCGAGCATGGCCTTCAGTCGGGCGGCGACGGCGGCCCGGGACTGCCCGAGGCGCACGGACAGCGAGCGGATGCTGGCGCGCCCGTCCTCCTGGAGGGCCCGGATGAGCTCGGCGTCGAAATCCACGGCTTTCCTCCGATTCGTCATCTTTCCCGGGATCGCTCGCCCGGGCGAGCACAACCTCAGCCTAAGAGGTCCAGCGACCAACGGGAAGGCGACACTTGTCCGAGGTGGCGATCATTTCTCCAGTGAATGACTCTTCTCACTGGAGTTCTGGCCTTGTCGCAGGCTCCGTACGGACGTAGCATCCTCCGTTATCCGACATCTTCCGCAAAGGAGCGGTTCCCTCATGACCTCCACGCACAGCAAGGCCCGACGCGCAGGCATCGCCGCCTTCGTCGGCACCACCATCGAGTGGTACGACTTCTACGTCTACGCGACGGCCGCGGCCCTCGTCTTCGGCCCCCTGTTCTTCCCGAGCGGAGACCGGCTCGCTGAGACCGCCGCCGCTTTCGCCACCTTCGCGGTCGCCTTCCTCGTCCGGCCCCTCGGCGGCATCATCTTCGGCCACATCGGCGACAAGCTCGGCCGGCGCACCTCGCTCGTCATCACCCTGCTGATGATGGGCGCCGCCACCGTGCTGGTGGGCTGCCTGCCCACCTACGAGAACATCGGCATCCTGGCGCCGGTCCTCCTGATCCTGCTCCGCGCCATCCAGGGCCTGGCGGTCGGCGGCGAGTGGGGCGGCGCGGTGCTGATGAGCGTCGAGCATGCCCCCGAGAAGTCGAAGACGTTCTACGGCGGCTTCACGCAGCTGGGCAACCCGGCTGGCGCCCTGCTGGCCTCGGGCATCTTCGCCATCATGTCTCGCGTCAGCCCCGACTTCATCATGGACGGCGGATGGCGCATCCCGTTCCTGCTGTCGATCGTGCTGGTCGGCGTCGGGTTCTGGGTCCGCTACCGCGTCGAGGAGACCCCGGTCTTCGAGGCGAAGGTCGAGGGCCGCAAGCAGTCGATGCCCCTGGCCTACGCCCTGCGCACGAACTGGAAGCCGATCCTGCTCGGCATCGGCATCCTGCCGATCTCGACCGGCGGCTACTACCTCGCGACCACGTTCGTCACCGCCTACGCGACCGGCGAGCCGATCTCGGTCAGCGAGCAGGTCATCCTCGACGCGATGACGATCGCCTCCTTCGTGGAGTTCGTCGTGACCCTCCCGGTCGCCTGGCTGGGCGACAAGTGGGGTCGCAAGAACGTCATGTACATCGGTCTGGTCACCTCGGTGCTCACGTTCGTGCCGTTCCTGCTGATCATGCCCGGCCGCGTCGAACCGCTCATCTTCCTGTTCGCGTCGCTGGTGCGCATCGCGATGAGCGCGACGTACGCCCCGATCGCGGCCCTGCTCGCGCAGATGTTCCGCCCGCAGGCCCGGTACACCTCCCTCGCGCTCGCCTACGGTGTGGGTGCGGCGCTCTGGGCCGGATTCTCGCCGTGGTTCGCGACGCAGCTCATCGCCTGGACCGGCAGCATCTGGTCGGTCATCGCGATGTTCACCGGCATGGCGATCATCGCCGGCATCTGCACCCGCCTCGCCCCGCAGCACTCGGATGAGGCGCCGGTCACCGCGTCGTTCACCGCCCGCACCGACACGACCGCGAACAGGCTGCCATGAGAAGGCTCACTCCCTTCGATCGCTCCGCTCAGACGGCGCCGCGACTCATCACGGCGCGCGCGATCCACATGGCGGATGCCGAGGCCACGACGGCCACGGCGATGCTCACCGATCGCGGGCGGATCCTCGCGATCGGCAGTGCGGACGAGTGCGAGGCCGTGGCCGGCCGTGCCGGCCTCGCACCCGAACGGGTCGACCTGGGTGACGCGGTCGTCGTCCCCGGCTTCATCGACGCGCACGCCCACCCGCTGATGTACGGCCAGCTGATGACCTGGGTCGACTGCGGGCCCGAGAAGGCCGGAAGCATCCCCGAGATCGTCGCCCTGCTGCAGGCCGCTGCCGCGGAGACGCCCGCCGGGCGTCCGGTGCGCGGCTACGGATACGAGCAGCGGAACCTCGCCGAGAAGCGGCATCCGACCCGCTTCGAGCTCGACGAGGTCGCGACCGACCGCGAGGTGTATCTGATGAACGCCTCCGGTCACGGCGGCGTCGTCAACTCGCACACGCTGACGGTGAACGGCGTCGACCGCGACACCCCGAACCCCGACGGCGGCGAGTTCTTCCGCGATGCCGATGGCGAGCTGACCGGCGAGCTGTCGGACGCCGCGTGCAACATCCTCACCGGCGTGCACGGTGTGAAGATCGGCCACCACGGCCCGAACTTCCACCTCGCCGACGAGCCCGAGGAGCACCTCCGCCAGCTGGATGCCGCGACGCAGCGCTTCCTCGCCGGCGGGGTCACCTCGATCGGCGACGCCCAGGTCACGCGCCGCGAGTTCGACATGTACCTGCGCCTCGCCGAGGCCGGGCGCCTCGAGCTGCGCGTGTCGATGTACCTGCTCTCGCATCTGCTCGACGAGGCGCTCGAGATGGGCCTGGTCGGACAGTTCGGCAACGCGCACCTCAGCTTCGCCGGCATCAAGCTCTACGCCGACGGCACGCTCGGCGGCTGGACCGCGTACTTCCCCGACGGATACGTGGGCGACCCGTGCCGCACCGGCCAGCTGTACCACGAGCCCGCCGAATACACGGCGCTGATCAGCAAGGCCCACGCCGCCGGTCTCCAGACCGCGACGCACGCGCAGTCGCCGACCGCGATCGAGATGGTGGTCTCGGCGATCGAGGCCGCGCTCGCCGAACGTCCGGATGCCGATGCCCGCCACCGCATCGAGCACTGCGGGCTGCCGACCCCCGAGCAGATCGCGCGGATGGCCGCCTCCGGCATCCGCCCGGTGAACCAGACCCAGCACTACTTCAACTGGGGCGAGGGCGTGGAGGAGGCCATCGGCACCCCGGGCGAGCGCTTCAACCCGCTCGGTGAGTTCGAGCGCGCGGGCGTGCCGTTCACGATCTCGTCGGATGCTCCGGTCGCCGAGCCCATCCCGCTCGAGGCCATCCAGACCGCGGTCACCCGCGTGACCCGTCGCGGGCACAAGCTCGGACCGGACGACCTGCGGGTCTCCGCGCTCGCCGCGCTCCGCGCCCACACGATCGAGGGTGCGGTCTCGATCGGCCGCGAAGACGACCTCGGCTCGCTCGAGGTCGGCAAGTACGCCGACTTCGCCGTGCTCTCCGACGACCCGCTGGTCGTCGCGGGAGAGGACATCGCGGCGATCACCGTGCGCGAGACCTGGGTCGACGGGGAGCGCCGGTACCGTGCCTGACGTCATGACGAACAACGAGCAGTATGCCGACACCGCGGGCCGCGCCGTGCTCGAGACCATCCGCGCCTATGGCGTGACCGCGGTCTTCGGCATCCCCGGCACGCACAACCTCGAGCTCTACCGGCCGCTCGCCGAGCTCGGCATCCGCGCGGTGACCAACCGCCACGAGCAGGGCTCGGGCTACGGCGCCGACGGCTGGGCGCAGCAGACCGGGCTCCCCGGTGTGGTGATCACGACCTCCGGCCCGGGTCTGCAGAACGCCATGAGCGCGATCGGCACCGCGTTCTGCGAGTCGCGGCCGATGATCGTGCTGTCGCCCGGCGTGCCCCTCGGCGCGGAGTTCGCCGACGTCGGCACGCTGCACGAGACGAAGGATGCCACGGCCATGGTCGGCGCGATCGCCGAGTGGTCGCGCCGCGTGCACTCGGCCGCAGAGGCCGTCGAAGCCGTGCACGATGCCTTCACGCTCTTCCGAACCGGTCGCCCGCGGCCCGTGCACATCGAGATCCCCCTCGATGTCCTCGAGGCCCCCGCAGACGTCCCCCAGGCGGATCGGATCGCGCGCCCCGCGCCCGCCCCTGCCGCGGGCGACCCCTCCTCCATCGCTCAGGCGGCGGGGCTGCTGGCCTCGGCGCACCGACCGGTGATCGTCGCCGGCGGCGGAGCGACGGATGCCGCAGCCGAGGTCGCGGCGCTCGCCGAGCGTCTCGGAGCTCCGGTGCTGACGACCCTCAACGGCAAGGGCGTGGTCGACGAGCGGCATCCGCTCTCGCTCGGCTCGAACCTGCGGCTCGCGGCCGCCCGCGCCGTCGCGGAGGACGCCGACGTGCTGCTCGTGATCGGCTCGAAGCTCGGCGAGGCCGAGCTGTGGGCTCCGCGGCTGGAGGCGCGCGGTGCCGTGATCCGCGTCGACATCTCGCCGGCGCAGCGCGACAAGAACCTCGCCGCGACCGTCGGGATCGCCGGCGATGCGCCAGCCGTCGGTGGTGCGCTGCTGGCCGCTCTGCCGTCGGAGGCGCGACCGGCGCCCGACCGCGGGGCGGCACGAGACGCGATCGACGCCGAGATGCGCGAGACCGCGCCGGAGGCCGTCGCCCTGGCCGAGATCATCGCCGACGCTCTGCCCGACGACGCGATCGTCGCAGGCGACTCCTCGCAGATCGTCTACATGGCGCTCGGGAGCGTGCTGCGCTCGCCGCGTCCGCACTCCCTGCTCTACACGCCGACCTACGCCACTCTCGGCTACGGGCTGCCCGCCGCGATCGGCGCGCGGGTCGCCCAGACCGCGCACCCGGTCGTCACCGTGATCGGCGACGGCGCGCTGATGTTCTGCGTCAACGAACTCGTCACGGCCGTCGAGCAGCGCCTCGACGTGACGATCGTGTGCGTCGACAACGGCGGCTACGCCGAGATCCGGCAGAACGAGGTCGATCGCGGGATGACACCCGTCGGCGTCGACCTCGTGCAGCCAGACTGGGCCGCGCTCGCGACGGCGTTCGGTGCGACCGGGCGCCGGGTCGACCGGACCGAGGAGATCGCGTCGAGCATCCGCGAGGCCATCGCCGAGGGCGGCGTGCAGCTCGTCCACATCCCCATGGAAAGACAGGACTGATCATGACCGAGAACGTGGGCCCCATCGACGCCTCCGTGAACCCCCGGTACTCGGGGATCGCGACCTTCGCACGCCTCCCGCGGATCGAGGACGTGCCGCGCGCCGACATCGCCGTCGTCGGCATCCCGTTCGACTCGGGGGTGAGCTACCGCCCGGGCACGCGCTTCGGGCCGTCGCACGTGCGCGAGTCGTCGCGCCTGCTGCGTCCGTACAACCCGGCGCAGGACGTGTCGCCGTTCGCGATCGCCCAGGTGGTGGATGCCGGTGACATCCCGGTGAACCCGTTCGACCTGGCCGCCGCGGTGAGCGAGGTCGAGACCGCGGCGATCGCGCTCGGCGAGCAGGTGCAGCGCATCGTCACGATCGGCGGCGACCACACGGTGGCGCTCCCGCTGCTGCGCGCGGTCGCCGCGAAGCACGGCCCGGTCGCGGTGCTGCACTTCGACGCGCACCTCGACACCTGGGACACCTACTTCGGAGCTCCGATCACGCACGGCACGCCCTTCCGCCGGGCGAGCGAGGAGGGGCTGATCGACCTCACCGCGAGCTGCCACGTCGGCACCCGTGGTCCGCTGTACTCCAAGCAGGACCTCGAGGACGACGAGCGCCTCGGCTTCTCGATCGTGTCGAGCGAGTACATCGAGGAGCACGGCGTCGAGGCCGCGATCGCGCGGATCCTGCAGCGCATCGGCGACAAGCCGCTCTACGTCTCGATCGACATCGACGTGCTCGACCCCGCGCACGCCCCCGGCACCGGCACGCCCGAGGCCGGCGGGCTGACCAGCCGCGAGCTGCTGCGGATCCTGCGGGCGCTCGGTTCGCAGCACATCGTCGGCGCCGACGTCGTCGAGGTGTCGCCGGCCTACGACCACGCCCAGATCACCGGCATCGCCGCGAGTCATGTGGTCTACGAGCTGGTGAGCCTCCTGGCCGCGCAGGTCGCGCAGCCCTAGCCCCGGCATCCGTCCCCGCCTTCTTCCGTTCCGGTCGCACTTCGTGCCGCCCAGCGGCCGAGATGGCGGCAGCAACTGCGACCGGAACGCCGCTCACCGGCAGCAACTGGGACCGGAACGCCGCACCTCAGGCATACGACGCGGCGAGCAGCTCGGCGAACAGCTCCTCCGGGTCGCGTTCCACCCGTCGCCGGGTGAACCAGTCGCAGATGTTGACGCAGTCGCGGTGCAGCAGGTCGAGTCCCTGCGGGTTCGCGATGATGTCGACGATCTGCGGCAGGTCGATCACCCGCACGCGGCCGTCGTGCACGAGCAGGTTGTAGGCCGAGAGGTCGCCGTGCGCGAACCCTGCGGCCGCGAACACCCGCATGATCTCGACCACCTGGTCGTAGAAGCCCGCGAGCTCCGCACGGTCGCTGCGCACCTGAGCGAGGCGGGGTGCCGCGGTGCCGTGCGCGTCGCCGAGGAACTCCATGAGCACCTCGGTGCCGTTGACCTGCACCGGGTACGGCACGGGGGCGCCCAGCTCCCACATCCGGCAGAGCGCCTCGAACTCCGCGAACGACCACTGCGCGGCGGCGACCTCCCGCCCATGGCTCGACTTCTTCGCGAGGGCGCGGGTGTCGCGGGTGTTCCGGGTGCTGCGACCCTCGGTGTAGACGGCCGAGCGGTGGAAGCTGCTGTGCTCGGCGGAACGGTAGCGCTTTGCCGCGAGGATCGTGCGCTGCGCCGGGTCGTCGGGAACCGCGCGCTCGAGCAGGAACACGTCGGCCTCCTTGCCGGTCTTGAGGATGCCGAGCTCGGTGTCGAGCGCGCCGGCCGAGGTCACGACCCAGTCGGGCCAGGGCTCCGGCCCGCGTTCCGTCGGGGTGACGGCCGGCCAGGTCGACCAGCGCTGGTTCTCGCCGGGTTCGACGTCCGCGAAGAAGAGTTCTGTCGCGAAGGGATCAGAGAGGAAGGGATCAGACAAGATGTGGCTCCGGAAAGGGGAGGCCACACCAGGGATCAGGAGCGGGTGGCCTCGAAGGGAAGGTGGTCGGCGAAGAGCGCGACGAAGACGGTGTTCATGTCCTCAGCTCCTTCCGCTCGGGCCTTCCGGGCTCGTCCCGGTGCGTCGATGAGCCTAGGGCGTGCGCGCCAGGCTTGTCCAGACCCGGACGAATGGTCGGATGCCGCGGACGACCGGTCGGGCGTCGACCCCCGGAACCTGAGAGCGTGGAACCATGACCACGACAGCGCCGATCCCGACGACCGCATCCCCTTCTCGAGCAGGGCGGATGCCGTACGGCGGCCTCATCGTCGTGATGATGATGAGCTTCCTGCTGGTGACGGCGGAGTTCCTTCCCAACGGTGTGCTCACCGAGATGGCGGCGTCGCTGGGCGTCACCCCGGGGCAGGCCGGGCAGACCGTCACCGTGACCGCCCTGGTCGGGCTGCTCGTGGCGCCGACGATCGGGCTGATCTTCCCGCGCCTCGACCGCCGCTCCCTGCTCGTGTGGATGGCGCTCGCCGCGGCGGTGTCGAACCTCATCGTCGCGATCTCCCCGAACCTCGTGATCGTGCTGCTCGCCCGGTTCCTGCTGGGCGCTGCGATCAGCGCGTTCTGGTCGATGTCGATCACGGTCGCCGCCCGCATCGCCGGTCCTGAGCGCCTCGGTCGCGCGGTGATGTTCACCGCCGCCGGGACCTCGCTCGCCACCGTCGCCGGCGTGCCGATCGGAGTGATGCTGAGCGAGCTCATCGACTGGCGCATGGTCTTCGCGCTGGCGGGCGTGGTCACCGGGCTGCTCGCGATCGCGCTCCGAGTGCTCCTGCCGTCGGTGCCGGCGGCTCAGGCGTCCAGCATCCGTCTCCTGGTCGACACCGTCCGCCGCCCCGGCATCAGCCTCGGCATGATCGGCCACGTGCTGATCGTGCTCGGCCACTTCCTCGCCTACACCTACGTGCGTCTCGCGCTGGAGCGCATCCCGGGCGTCGACGCCTCGACCATCGTCGTGCTGCTCGCCCTGTTCGGCGCGGGCGGCCTGATCGGAAACCTCGTGATCGGTCTGGTGATCGACCGGTCGTTCGCCTTCTTCGCCGTGTTCGCACCCGTCGTCATCGCGGTGGCGGTCGCCTCCATGATCCTGCTCTCCGGCACCGTCCTCGGGATCGGCATCGTCGTGTTCGTCTGGGGCCTCTTCTTCGCCTCCTGGCTGATCGTCGTGAACACCTGGGTCGGTCACCGGATGCCGGATCGCCTCGAGGCCGGCGGCAGCCTGGTCGTCGTCGGATTCCAGGGCGCCATCATGATCGCGGCGGGCGTCGGCGGATTCCTCGTCGACACGATGAGCATCGAGCTCGTCTACGCGGTCGGCGCAGTGATCCTCCTCGTCGGCGCCGTGCTGTTCGGAGCATCGAACCGCATCAAGTCCTGAGCGGGATCTCGGCACACCCGGCCAGCCGCAGTCAGCTGCGCACAGCTTCGGAGTCCACGGCCGACACCCCGCGGCTTCGGAGCCCCGCGCGGCGTGTCGTGCGCGGGGCTCCGAAGTTGTGCCGGATGCCGGATGCCGGATGCCGGACGCCGGGCTACGCGGGGACGGGCGTGCGGTGGGCCATGCGCCAGGACGACGGGGTCATGCCGGTGCGGCGGCGGAACGCGCGGCTGAACCCCTCGTCCGAGGCGTAGCCCAGCTCCCGGGAGATCTCGGAGACGGGTCGTCCGGCGTCCAGCATCCGCTTCGCCGCGTCGACGCGCACCTCGGTGACGTAGTCGGCGGGGGAGCGGCCGACGGCGTTGCGGAAGCGCTCCGCGAAGGTCGAGCGCGACATCGCGCTGACGCCGGCGAGGCGCTCGACGGTCCAGTCGCGGCCCGGCTCCTCGTGGATGGCCTCGACGACGCGGTCGAGGAAGGGGTCGTTCGACAGCGAGGGCCAGCCCTGCGGCGCGCAGCCGTTCGCCGCCCAGGCGCGGATGAGCGAGAGCAGCACGGTCGTCGCCATCATCCGGCAGATCAGCGGATCGCCCTGACGGACGGGGCACGTGGCCGGGTCGACGAGGCCCATGTTCTCGGCCAGAGCGGCGGCCGCGGGCTCGAGGGCGTCGAATCCCGTCACGGTGATGAACTCGGGCAGGACCGCGCGCAGCTGCGAGGCGGCATCCGCGAGTTCGAGGTCGACGACCATCAGGCTGGCGGCGTCCTCGGCCTCGAGCGCGAACGGCGATCCGCCCAGCATGAGGAACGCGTCGCCGGCGACGAGCCGATCGCGGGTGCCCTGCGGGTCGATCGTGAGGCGGCGCGAACCGGGATCGACGTCGAGACGGCATCCGTCTCCCAGCGGCGGATGCCCGTGCACACTGCCCTCGGCGATGTACACGAGCGTGATCACGTCGTGCGGGATCGGCAGCAGCGCCCCCGCGGGGAGCGAGGTGCGCCGGGCCACGCCGACGCGCAGATCGACGGTGCTGAGCACCTGCGAGAGCGCGTCCGCATCCACTGTCACCATGCCTTCGGCAACGTCGTGCCGCCGCCGGGTATTCCACCGTTCGATTCGAAGGGCGCCGCGGCCCGGATACGCTGGGAGGACGCCACCCGAGGAGTCCCGTGTTCCGCACCCCCGACCGCCTGTTCCGAGTTCTCGCGATCGCGGAGGCGATCACCTGGACGATCCTGATCGCCGCGATCATCGCCCGTGCGGTCGGCGCGCCCGGCGTGGTGGTGACCGTGGGCGGTGGCATCCACGGCTTCGTGTTCCTCGCCTATGCGGCCACGGCCGTGCTCGTCGCGCTCAACCAGCGCTGGCACCTCGGCGTCGGCGTGCTGGCGGTCGTCAGCGCGATCGTTCCCTATGCCACGATCCCCACCGAGATCTGGCTGCACCGCACGGGCCGGCTCGACGGCGCCTGGCGCCTCGATGCGACCGACGACCCCCGGGACCGCCGCTGGTACGACCGGCTGATGCGCTGGTTCCTGCGTCGGCCCCTCGTGCTGGTGCTCCTGCTCGCGGTCGGCATCGTCGCGCTCTACGTGATCCTGCTGCTGGTCGGTCCTCCCGGCGGCAAGTGAGGCCTCGCCCTCGCCGGCGGCCGATCAGGGGGTGACGACCACCGCGTTGGCCTCGTTGACGAGGTCCATGGTCGCCTCGGCGCCGATGCCGCCCGTGCAGTCCACGATCACGTACAGGCCGACACCGGTCGCCGTGAACGCCCGTGCGGCCATGGTCCAGGTGCGGTCGCCGTCCGTGCCGACGACCTGGCGGGTCTCGACGCCGCCGGCACCGCCGACCAGGTAACTGAACTCTCCGGTGGTCGCGACCGGCGTGATGTCGGCGGTCGGCGTCTGCAGCAGAACCCCGAGGATCGCGTCGGACGAGGCGCTGTCGTCACCGTCGACCACCGGCACGTCGGAGGTCCGGCCCTGCCAGAACTGCGCGGTGCAGGTGTCGTCGAGCGTGCCGTACGTCCAGCCCCCGTTGCCGTCGTCGGGCGTGACCGACTTCCAGTCGTCGTCGGCCAGGAACCCGTCGCCCCATTCGATGTACGCGCTGCTCGAGAGCTCCTGACCCTCGTCGAACGTCAGGGTCGATCCGCCCGCCGGCTCCTCGGCGGGCTCGTCGGTCGCCTCCGGCCCGCCGGACGGCGCGCTCTCGGACGGTCCGCCGGTCGGGATCTGCGCGAAGAGGCATCCGCTGAGCGGCAGCACCGCCGTCACGACGACTGCCGCGGCGGCGAGACGGAGCAACGGGGAGATCTGCGAGGTGCGCGTCATGGCGGTCAGCCTAGCCCCGCGCCCGGCCGCGGAGGATGGGCAGCCCTGCTCAGCGCTCAGTGCGCGGTCGCGACGCCGATCGTGTCGTGCACGATGACCGCCGCCACACGGGCTCCGGCTCCGGCTGCGACGATGAGCTGCTGCGGTCCGGGGGTCGCCGCGTCGCCCGCCGCGTAGAGACCCGGCACGTCGGTGCGTCCGGAGCGATCGGTGACCAGGTGCCCCGCGTCGTCGAGAGTCGGCGCGATCCCGTCGAGGAACGACAGCTCGGTCTCCCATTCCGGGCGCACGAATCCGCCGTCCACGGCGATCGTCGCCCCGTCGGCCAGGCGGATCGCCTCGAGCCGTCCGCGGTCGCCGACGAGTTCGACGATCGGATGCCGCCGCACGGTGATGCCGGCGGCGGCGAGCTCTGCCTCCTCGGCTGCGGTCACGACATCGGCGCCGTTCGTGAAGACCGTGAGCGTCTCGGTCCACCGGCCGATCAGGCGGGCACGGGAGGCGAGGTCGGCGGACTCCCCGATGAGCGCGAGGCGTCGGCCCTGCAGCTCCCATGCATCGCACGCGGCGCAGCTGAACAGGCTCATGCCGTAGAAGCCGCGGAGGTTCGGCACGTCGGGAAGCGTCTCGCGGAGTCCGGTCGCCAGCAGCACCGAACGCGCCGAGACCGTCGTCTCGGGCTCCCGGCGCCCGACCTCGGCGTCGAAGCGCGCACCGTCGGCTCCGGCATCCGTCGACCGGAGAGCGGCGACGCGCACGCGCGAGCGGATCTCGACGTTCGGGTAGGCGGCGAGCTCCTCGCGGGCGATGCGACGCAGCTCATGCGGCGGCACGCCGTCGCGGGTGAGGAAGCCGTGCGAGTTCAGCGTCGCGGCGTTCCGCGGACGATCGGCGTCGACGACGAGCACGCGCACGAGCGAGCGGCCGAGGTTCAGCGCGGCCGAGAGGCCGGCGGGACCGCCGCCGACGATGAGCACGTCGTACGGAGCCGTCTCAGTCATGCGCACCCTCCTGCGGGGGAAGGGCGGCGACCACCGGATGGTCGAACGCGTAGACGCCGACCTTGGCGGCGCCGCCGGGCGATCCGATCTCCGAGAAGAAGTCGACATTCGCCCTGTAGTAATCCTGCCACTCATCCGGCAGGTCGTCCTCGTAGTAGATCGCCTCGACGGGGCACACGGGTTCGCAGGCGCCGCAGTCGACGCACTCGTCGGGGTGGATGTACAGCGAGCGCTCGCCCTCGTAGATGCAGTCCACCGGGCACTCGTCGATGCAGGCCCGGTCTTTCACATCCACGCAGGGCAGCGCGATGACGTAGGTCATCGGACGAGCGCGCCGTCGCGCGACACCGCCTGAGACGACACCGCGACCTGCTCCTCGCGCGGCACGACCTTGACCCGCTCGCGGGCGTAGGTGTGCGTCTCGCCGAGGTGGCGCTCGTGGGCATCGAGGGCGAGCCAGCCGTCCCACGTCGTGTACGCCGTCTCGCGGGCGTCGAGCAGGTCGAGCACGTCGCCCTCGCCTGTCGACGGGGTCACGGACCCAGGGCCATCCGTCAGCAGGCCGGCCTCGGCGTCCGCGATCAGGTTCGTGATCGTCTCGAGCGCGTCGGACTTCGTGTGCCCGATCAGGCCGACGGGTCCGCGCTTGATCCAGCCGGTCGCGTACAGACCCGTCTCGCCGTCGACGCGGCCGCCGGCGTTCGGCACGACGCCGCGCGCCTCGTCGAACGGGGCGTCGACCACACGGGTGCCGTAGTAGCCCACCGCGCGGTAGACGGCCTGCACGGCGTAGTCGCGGAACTCGCCCGTGCCGGTCAGTCGCGGCGCGGCATCCGCTTCGCCGGTCACGAGACGCGTGCGCTCGAAGCGGATGCCCTCGACCTCCCCGTCGCCCGTGATCTCCACCGGCGCGTGCCAGAAGTGCAGATGCAGCCGACGGGATGCTGTGCCGGCGGGGCGCTCGCGCCAGCCGTTCAGCGTGCGGAGCATCACCTTGAGCTGGTTGTTCGGGGCGGAGGCCGGATCGACGCCCTCGAAGTCCTCGTCGTACAGGACGATGTCGACGTCGCGCACCTCGCCGAGCTCCCGGAGCTCGATCGGTGTGAACTTGATGTCGGCGGGGCCGCGTCGGCCGAACACGTGCACGTCGGTCACGGCTGACGACTCGAGGCCTTCCAGCACGTTGTCCGGCACCTCGGTCGTGCGCAGGTCGACGGCGTGCTTGGCCAGCACGCGCGCGACGTCGAGGGCCACGTTGCCGTTGCCGATCACCGCGACCGACGAGGCGTCGAGAGGCCAGGTGCGGGCGACGTCGGGGTGGCCGTCGAACCAGGCCACGAAGTCGGCGGCGCCGTAGGAGCCGGGCAGCTCGACGCCGGGGATGTCGAGCACCGCGTCGCGGATCGCGCCGGTCGCGAGGATCACCGCGTGGTAGCGCTCGCGCAGCTCGTCGAGGGCGATGTCGCGCCCGACCTCGACGTTGCCGATGAAGCGGATCGTGCGGCGAGACGAGGAGCTCGACGCGTCGAGCATCTCGTGCAGCGAGTTCACGATGCCCTTGATGCGGGGGTGGTCTGGTGCGACGCCGTAGCGGATCAGCCCGTACGGCGCGGGGAGCGACTCGAACAGGTCGATCTCGACATCGGCGTCCGGGCGCGCGGAGACCGCGGTGGCGAGGAGGTTGCCGGCGTAGATGCCGGCCGGACCGGCGCCGACGATCGCGACGCGCAGGGCAGGAGGGAAGGAGGTCATGACAGCCTTTCGGGGGCGCGTTCAGCGCGAGCGAGAGAACAGGGAGGAGAGGGGAGAACGACGAGCGGATGCCGGGTCGAGCGCATCGACCGCCTGGACGAGGCCCGTGTCGACCGCGAGACCCGCGTCGAGGGCATCGGCCCAGTGCGGCTTGGGCGTCGCTGGGACGCTGGGCTCGTGGCCTGGGTCGCTGAGCTCATGGCCTGGGTCGCTGAGCTTGTCGAAGCGTCGGGTGAACGTGCGGCCCTTCGACGAGCTCAGGGACCCAGCGGCGTGCGGGCTCAGGGCCACCACGTCACCGACCACGACGACCGCCGGCGACCGCACCTGGCGGCTCGCGGCGAGGTGCGCGATCGTGCCGAGAGTGCCGATGGTCACGCGCTCGCGCTCGCCGTAGCCGTCTTCGATGATCGCGACAGGGCAGTCGACCCCGCGGGCGCCGCTGCTCAGCACGTGCGCGGAGTGCCCCAGCGTGTTCACGCCCATCAGCAGCACGACCGTGTGGTCGCCCCTGGACAGACTCAGGACCCCACCGGGCTCGATCTGGTCGTGGCCGCTGAGCACGGTGAAGGATGCCGCGACGCCGCGATGGGTCAGCGGGATGCCGGCGACGGCAGGAACCGACACGGCGCTCGTGACGCCGGGGACGACATCGACGGGGATGCCGGCCTCCTCGCAGTGCTGCTGCTCCTCGCGTCCGCGTCCGTAGACGAAGGGGTCGCCGCCCTTCAGCCGCACGACGCGGCGCCCGGCCAGGGCGTGCTGGACGAGAAGGTCGTTGATGCCGTCCTGCGGCACCGGATGGTGACCGGGGAGCTTGCCCACATCGATGACCTCGGCGGAGAGGTGCACGCCGTCCGCGGCGAGCTGCTCGAGGACCGCACGGGCGCCGAGGCGGTCGGCGACGATCACGTCGGCCTCCTGCAGTGCGCGGAGGCCGCGGATGGTGAGCAGGCCGGCGTCGCCGGGTCCCGCCCCCACGAGGGTGACTGTTCCGGTCATCGGTCGCCTCCCAGCGCGAGGCCGCGGCTCTGCAGCATCCGTCGTTCCAACGGCCCGAAGATCGCGAGCTCGATGAGGATGCCGATCGCGAGGATCAGCAGGATGGTGCCGAGCACGCCGGCGAGATCGGCGAGTTCGCGCGACTGCTGCAGCATCGAGCCGAGCCCGAAGCCGATCGAGCCGCCCACGGCGATGATCTCCGCGGCCATGAGCGAGCGCCACGAGAACGCCCATCCCTGCTTGAGTCCGGCGACGTAGCCGGGGAGTGCGGCCGGAAGGATGACGGCCGTGGCGAGCTGCCACCGGCTCGCTCCGAGCACCGTCCCGACCCGGCGCAGCTGCGGCGGCACCTGGTCGATGCCGGAGAGCAGTCCGTTCACGATCGAGGGGATCGCGCCCATGAGGATCACGAAGTACACCGTCGCGTCGGAGAGGCCGAACCAGATGATCGCGGCGGGCACCCAGGCGACGGAGGGCAGCACGGTGAGGCCGGAGATGAGGGGACCGGCGGCACGGCGCAGCGGCTTCCACTCGGCCAGGAGCAGACCGAGCGGGGTGCCGACGGCGATCGCGATGAGGAAGCCGATGACCCCGCGCTCCAGGCTGGTCAGCACGGCCTCCTGCAGGCGGCCGGTCTCCCAGGCCTCACCGAGCGCTCCGGCCACCTGCAACGGACCGGGAGCGATGTCGGGCCGCGGGTCGGCGATGACGACGTAGGCCTGCCAGGCGGCGAGCAGCGCCAGCAGCAGGACGATGGGCGGCAGCACCTTCGACAGCGCCGTGCGCCATCGGGGGCGGAGGTCGCCTTGCGCGCTCTGCAGGCGGTCGAGGCCCGCGGAGAGCGTGCGGAGCTCGTCGTCCTTCGTCTCGCTGTGCTCGCTCGAAGGTCGAGGGGCGGTGGTGTCACGCGGCATTGCGGCGGATCTCCTTCCGCAGCTCGGCGGTGATCTCGGTGGCGAGGGCGGCGACCTCCGGCGACTCGATGCGCCGGCCGGTGGTCGTGGCGACCTTCCACTCCCCGGCGACCCGACCGGGACGGCTGGAGAGCAGGATCACGCGCTGTCCGAGCCGCGCGGCCTCGCGCACGTTGTGGGTGACGAAGACGATCGTGCGTCCGGTGGCGCGCCACACCCTCTCGAGCTCCTCGTGCAGCAGATCCCGGGTGATCGCGTCGAGCGCGGCGAAGGGCTCGTCCATCAGCAGCACGGGGCGGTCCTGCGCGAGGGCGCGGGCGAGCGCGACGCGCTGCCGCATGCCGCCGGACAGCTCATGCGGTCGCTTGTCTCCCGCTTCGGCGAGGTTCACGGTCGCGAGCAGGCGCTGCGCCTCCTCGCGGCGCTCGCCGCGGGGGACGCCGCGCAGCCGGAGTGCGAGCTCGACGTTCTTGCGCGCGGTGAGCCAGGGCATCAGCGCGGATTCCTGGAACATCACCGCCGCGCCGCCCTTCGACGGGCTCAGCGACCCCGTGGCGGTCCGGATCTCGCCGGACGTGAGGGGCTCGAGCCCGGCGATGAGGTTCAGCAGCGTGGACTTGCCGCATCCCGATGCTCCGAGCAGGCACACGAACTCGCCGGGCGCGATGTCGAGCGTCACGTCGTCGAGCACGAGCGGCCCCGAGCCGTAGCGCTTGGTCACGTGGGAGAGGCGCACCGCGGGGTCGACCGCCGGAGCCTGCGCGGCCGGCGGCGTCACACCGTCGAAGCTCGGTGTCAGCGCGGCGACCGCGCCCTTCGACGGGCTCAGGGACCCAGCTTCAGCCGACCCCACGGGCGCACTCATCATTCGTCCCCGAGTCCGGCGGCGGAGACGGGCTTCTCGCCGTCCTTCGCGAGCAGCGCGTTCAGTGCGCGCAGGTCGAACAGCCCGTCGATCGAGCCCTTCTTCTGCGTGCCGGCGGCCAGGCCGTTGTCGACCAGGGCGGCGAAGGTCTCCGCGTGCGGATCGACGGTGAAGGTGACGTTGTCGAGCGCGCGGGCGAGCACGTCGTCCGACAGTCTCTTGCCGGTCGCCTCCTCCAGCGCGTCGTTGATGACGGTCGGCGCTTCGTCGGCGTGCTCGTCGAGCCAGGCGACCGAGGCCACGTGCCCCTCGAGCAGATCCTCGACGACGTCGGGATGCTGCTCCGCGAACTCCGCACGCACCAGCAGCACGGTGGTCGGGAAGGCGCCGTCCTTCCACAGGTCGGCTTCGTCGACGAGCACGTGCGCGCCCGCTTCGACCACGAGACGCGACACCCACGGCTCCGGCAGCCAGGCGCCGTCGAGCTCGCCCTGCTGGAAGAGCGTGAGCGTCTGCGCGTTCTCGGTCGGGGTGATCGTGACATCGCCGCCGCCGGCAGTCGAGGTCTCGTAACCCTCCTCGGCCAGCCAGCTGCGCAGGGCGACATCCTGCGTGTTGCCCAGCTGCGGGGTCGCGATGTTCGCGCCCGCGAGGTCCTCCGGGTTGTCGATCCCGTCGCGCACGACGAGGGCGGCGCCGCCCGAGGTGGCGCCCGCGATGATGTGCGCCGACTCCCCTCCCGACTGGATGAAGGTGTTGATCGACGGGTTCGGTCCGATGTACGTCGCGTCGATGGCGCCGGCCGACAGTGCTTCGATCGCGGCCGGGCCGGCGTTGAAGACCTCGGTCTTCAGGTCGATGTCGCCGAGCGCGTCCTCGAACAGGCCCTCGGAGAGTCCGACGAGCGCCGGCGCGTGCGTGACGTTCGCGAAGTAGCCCAGGCGCACCTCGGCGGGGGCCTCGGCCTCGCCCTTCGCGTCGTCTCCGGTCGCGGATGCCGAGGCGCAGCCGGCCAGCATCATCGCAGCGAGTCCCAGGGCAGTGAGTGTCGTGGTGGTTCTGTTGATCTTCACGGTTTCGCCTCCTCAGCGGTCAGATGGTGCAGGTGGGGTGGTGCAGGGTGGGTGGTGCAGGTCTCAGGGTTCGTCGATCACCGTCGCGGCGGCGAGTGTCGCGCCGTCGGCGGGGTGGATGAGCAGGAGCGAGCCGCCGGAGCGGTCGCGCGCGTAGGGCTCGAGGGGGAGGTCGGCGGCGAAGCGCAGGCGGACCCGGCCGATCTCGTTCGCGGCGAGCGACGACGCCTCCTCGTGGCCGAGCGTCTCGAGGTCGCGGCGCGACAGCACCTCGGCGACCAGTGCCTGCACGGTCGCGGTGCCGTGCTTGACGAGCACCTTGGTGCCGGGAACGACCGCGCGGGCGTCCAGCTGGAACAGCTCGACCACGGCTTCGCGACGCCCGGCGGGAAGTGTGCCGGCGGCGGCGATCAGCGCACCGCGGGCGGCGTCGATCTCATCGGCGAGAGTGAGGGTCACGGACTGCGGCGCGGTCGCGGCATCCGCCGGTTCTCCGGCCACGTGGATGCCGGTGACGGTCGTCTCATGCCCGCCGGGGAAAACGTCGACGCGGTCGCCGACCTGCACGACGCCCGTGGCGATGCGCCCGGCGAAGCCGCGGTAGTCGCGGTACTGCTCGGCATCGAGGATCTCGGGCGACAGCCCGCCCTGCGGGCGCAGCACCAGCTGCACCGGGAGTCGGAGAGCGGATGCCGCGGCATCCGCCTCGTCCTGACGCGGCAGCTCCTCGAGCAGCTCGATCAGCGTCGGGCCGGAGTACCACGGGGTGCGCTCGGAGCGGTCGACGATGTTGTCGCCTTCCAGGGCCGAGACGGGGAGGACATGGATGCCCTGCAGGCCCAGCTGCTCGGCCACGCGCGCCGCCTCGAGCTCGATCGCCACGTAGACGTTCTCGTCGAAGTCGGTGAGGTCGATCTTGTTGACGGCGATGATCACGTGCGCGACGCGCAGCAGAGAGACGACGGCGAGGTGGCGGCGCGTCTGCTCGACGATGCCCTTGCGGGCGTCGACCAGCACGATCACGGCGTCCGCGGTGGCGGAGCCGGTGACCATGTTGCGCGTGTACTGCACGTGCCCGGGGCAGTCGGCGAGGATGAAGCTGCGGCGATCCGTCGCGAAATACCGGTAGGCGACGTCGATCGTGATGCCCTGTTCGCGCTCGGCGCGGAGGCCGTCGGTGAGCAGCGCGAAGTCGAACTCGCCGTGCGCGAAACCGCGCTGCCGCGACGTCGACGCGACCTGCTCGAGCTGGTCGGCGAGGATCGCCTTCGCGTCGTGCAGCAGGCGCCCGACGAGGGTCGACTTGCCGTCATCGACCGATCCGGCGGTGGCGAAGCGGAACAGTGTGCCCGTCGACGTGCTCACGGACCCCGTCTCAACAGCACTCATCAGAAGTACCCGTCCTTCTTGCGGTCTTCCATGGCCGCCTCGCTGATGCGGTCGTCGGCGCGCGTGGCGCCGCGCTCGGTGAGCGTGGACCGGCCGACCTCGGCGACGACGGATGCCGTGTCCGCGGCATCCGATTCCACGGCTCCGGTGCAGCTCATGTCGCCGACCGTGCGGTAGCGGACCACGCGGCGTTCGGTTTTCTCGCCGGTGCGCGGCTGCGAGAACTCGCCGATCGCCCACCACATGCCGTCGCGGCGGAACACCTCGCGCTCGTGCGCGTAGTACAGGGGAGGAAGCGCGATGCCCTCGCGCTCGATGTAGCGCCAGACGTCGAGCTCTGTCCAGTTCGAGATCGGGAAGGCGCGCACGTGCTGACCGGGAAGGTGGCGGCCGTTGTAGAGGCTCCAGAGCTCCGGGCGCTGGTTGCGCGGATCCCACTGGCCGAACTCGTCGCGCAGGGAGATGATCCGCTCCTTGGCTCGAGCCTTGTCTTCGTCGCGGCGGGCGCCGCCGAACACCGCGTCGTGCTTCCCCGCGGCGATGGCGTCGAGCAGCGGCTGCGTCTGCAGCGGGTTGCGCGTGCCGTCGGGGCGCTCGGCGAGGCGGCCGTCGTCGATGTACGACTGCACGCTCGCCACTTCGAGACGGATGCCGAGCCGCGCCACCGTCTCGTCGCGGAAGGCGATCACCTCGGGGAAGTTGTGTCCGGTGTCGACGTGCAGCACCGGGAAGGGCACGCGCCCGGGGGCGAAGGCCTTGGCCGCCAGGTGCAGCACGACGACGGAGTCCTTGCCGCCGGAGAACAGCAACACGGGGCGCTCGAACTCCGCGACGACCTCGCGGATGATGTGGATCGCCTCGGCCTCGAGCAGGTCGAGCGCCGACAGTCGACCCTTCGACGAGCTCAGGGAATGGGTCGCTGAGCCTGTCGAAGCGTCCTGCGTATCGAGAGTCATAGGTGCAACCCGCATTCCGTCTTGGACAGTCCGGCCCAGCGGCCGGATCGAGGATCTTCGCCGGCGGCCACGGGCTTCGTGCACGGCGCGCAGCCGATCGACGGATAGCCGTTCGCGATCAGCGGGTTCACGGGCACCTCATTCGTGGTCGCGTAGTCGATGAGGTCGTCGAAGCTCCAGGCGGCGACGGGGTTCACCTTGACCAGGCCGTTGCGCTCGTCCCAGACGATCAGCGGGGTGTCGGCGCGGGTCGGTGCCTCTTCACGACGGACACCGGTGAACCACAGCTCGTAGTCGCCCAGCGATCGCTGCAGCGGCTCGACCTTGCGCAGCGCGCAGCACAGCCCGGGGTCGCGGGCGAACAGGTCTTCGCCGTACTCGGCATCCTGCTCGCGCACGGACTGCACGGGCTTCACGTCGACGATGCGCACGTCGAGCTCGCGCTCGACCTCGTTGCGTGTGACCGTCGTCTCGGCGAAGTGGTAGCCGGTGTCGAGGAACAGCACGTCGACACCGGGGAGGCTCTGGGCGACCAGATGCGGCAGCGCGGCATCCGCCATCGAGCACGCCACGGTGGCCTGGCTGACGGCGAAGTTCTCGGCGACCCAGGCGACGACCTCGGCGGGGCTCGCCTCATCGGCCTGGCGGCTGCGCAGCTCCACGGCGCCGCGCTCGGCGATGGCGCGCAGCTCGTCCTCGGAGCGGCGAGCCGGGCGGGCGCGCCCGATGACGACGGGCTGGGCACCTGAGCGTGTCGAAGGGCTCATTGCAGCGCCTCCTCGTC
This sequence comes from Microbacterium sp. A8/3-1, assembly GCF_040267695.1. NCBI lineage: Bacteria > Bacillati > Actinomycetota > Actinomycetes > Micrococcales > Microbacteriaceae > Microbacterium > Microbacterium sp. A8/3-1. The sequence goes on from NZ_CP158357.1 coordinate 3,332,489, forward strand.
GGCCCGGTGCGCCCAGACGGCGAAGGTCTCGTCGAGCTCCCGGTCGGCGAGATAGCGGCGGATGACCCGCTCGGCGTAGTCGGCGATGCCGTCGGCGGCCACCTTCAGACCGCGGACGGTGCGGCCGAGGCCGGCCTCCTCGCGGTCGACGCTGGCCAGGCCGCCGCCGAGGTGCACCTGGTATCCGGGAACCTGCTCGCCGTCGATGGACACGAGCTGACCCTTCAGGCCGATGTCGGCGATCTGGATGCGGGCGCACGAGTTCGGGCATCCGTTCACGTGCAGGGTGATGGGGCGGCCGATCTCGGGCTCGAGTTCGCCGAGGCGCTGCTCGAGCTGCGTGATCGCCTCCGCCGCGTTGGCCTTGGTCTCGACGATCGCGAGCTTGCAGTACTCGATGCCGGTGCAGGCGATCGTGCCGCGCCGGAACAGGCTGGGGCGGGCGGACAGGCCGATCGCATCGAGGCCTGCGATGAGGTTCTCGACCTCGGGCTCGGGCACGTCGAGCACGATGAGCTTCTGGTGCGGGGTGGTGCGGACGCGCTGCGAACCGTGCACCTCGGCGAGGTCGGCGAGCGCCGTGAGGGTCGAGCCGGAGACGCGGCCGACGAGCGGGGCTGCGCCGACGAAGAACCGGCCGTCCTTCTGGGCGTGCACGCCGACGTGATCGCCGAGGCTCGTCGGCTTGGGGGCGGCGGGGCCGTCGGGGAGCGGGCTGTCGAGATACTCGGTCTCGAGCACCTCGCGGAAGCGCTCGACGCCCCAGTCGGCGAGCAGGAACTTCAGGCGTGCCTTGTTGCGGAGGCGGCGGTAGCCGTAGTCGCGGAAGATCCGGGTCACGCCGTGCCAGACCTCGGCGACCTGGTCGGGCGCGACGAAGACGCCGAGGCGCTCGCCGAGACGCGGCACCACCGAGAGCGCGCCGCCGACCCACAGGTCGTAGCCGATCCCGAGCTCGGGATGCTCGACGGCGACGAACGCGCAGTCGTTGATCTCGTGGACGACGTCCTGGCTGGGGTGGCCGGTGATGGCCGTCTTGAACTTGCGCGGCAGGTTCGCGAGCGTGGCATCGCCGATGAAGCGGTCCGCGATCTCCTGGATCTGCGGGGTCGGATCGATGATCTCGTCGGCCGCGATGCCGGCGACGGGGGAGCCGAGGATGACCCGCGGCACGTCGCCGCAGGCCTCGGTGGTGCTGAGCCCGACCTCTTCCAGTCGACGCCAGATCTCCGGGACGTCTTCGACCTGCACCCAGTGCAGCTGCACGTTCTGGCGATCGGTGAGGTCGGCGGAGTCGCGGGCGAACTCGGTCGAGATCTCGCCGATCACGCGGAGCTGCTGCGTGGTGAGCTGCCCGCCGTCGATGCGCACGCGCAGCATGAAGTACTCGTCCTCGAGCTCGTGCGGCTCGAGCTGGGCGGTGCGGCCGCCGTCGATGCCCGGCTTGCGCTGGGTGTACAGCCCCCACCAGCGGAAGCGTCCGTGCAGGTCGGTCGGGTCGATCGACGCGAATCCGCCCTTCGCGTAGATCGTCTCGATGCGCTCCCGCACGTTGAGCCCGTCGTCTGCGAGCTTGAACTCCTCGTTCGCGTTCAGGGGTTCGCGGCCGTCGACCGCCCACTGTCCGTGGGGTTTGGTCGGCGTCCGTGTGGTGCGCGTGCGGGCACCACGGATCGGCGTCGGCTGCTCGATGGTCATGACCTGCTCCCTGGGATGGCTTCGCATCAAAGTAGGAGCTTGGACTCGGTGCAAGAACCTCGATGACACGGAGCGTCAGGGGGCGTCACAGAGAGACACACGGCCGCCGGAATATTGACAGAGGGCCCGTCGGTCCGGATCAGGCGATCTGCGGGACGGTCTCCTCGTACCGCGAGACCACGATGTCGATCAGCGGATCCGGCACCGCACCGCCGTCGAGCAGCGGGAGCGTGAGCACGCGCCCGGCCGCCTGCCGCTCCGCGAGGTCGAAGAAGTAGCCGCGAGCCAGGAGGTAGGTAGAGACGACCGCGTCGGGATGTGTCGCCAGAGCCGTCGGCAGGTCGGGTTCGCGCGCGGCGAGATACGCGAGTTCCACTCGGCGGCCGAGGTGCTCGCGCAGGACGGTCGCCATGCCCTCGGCATCCGTCAGCGAACGCGGATCACGGGAGCCCGCCACCGCGAGGATCACCGGGAGAGCGGATGCCGCGGGCATCCGCTCCGCGAGCACGGCGGCCAGTCGGGGGTCGGGGCCCAGGGGCGCCGCCACCACGGCCTCCGCCCGGTCGGCGACCATGCCGTGCAGGTCGTGATGCACGTGGAATCCGCTCGACAGCAGCAGCGGGACGACCACGACGGGGCCGTCGATCGCCGCGAGGGCGTCGACCGCGTCGGGCTCCTGCACGTCGACGAAGGCGGCGCGCACCTCGACCTCGGGGAGCCGGGCGGCGACCGCTTCGACGAGGTCCGCGATCGCGCGTGCACCGGCCGTGTCGGACGTGCCATGGGAGACGGCGAGCAGGGTGGGTCGAGCCATGCGGCCAGCCTAGGAGGTGCGTATGACGGAGATGTTTCCGTGGTGATGTGAGGTTCTGTTAGTTCGCTTGGCGCCCTCCCACGACACGCCTACCGTGTCGGCATGACGAACGATGGAGTTTCTCAGACCGACCGGCATGCCCTCGACCGATTCGTGATCGATCGACGCACGCTGCTCCTCGCCGGTGGAGCGGCGGCGCTCGCCACGACGTTCGCGGTCGCGGGGCGCCCGGCATCCGCCAGCGCCGCCTGCGAGGCTCTCGTCCACCAGGACGGCTTCGCGACGCCGAGCGCGGGCAACTGGACGGGGCGCATCTTCGACGGGGACAGTGCCGCGCTCGCGGCCGCCGATCTGTGGAGCGACCAGACGCTGTTCCCGCCGGCGCGCTATGCGATCGTGCCCGACCCCGCGGGCTCCGGCCGCCCGGTGATGCGCTTCACCGTTCCGGCCGATCAGACCTCGTACCGGGCGGAGATCGCCCGCAAGCAGTTCGCTCCCGGTCGCTATCGTTACGGGGTCTCGCACTACATCCCGACCGACTACGTGCCCTACGAATACGGCACGCTGCTCGCGCAGTGGCACGGTTTCACCCTGCCGGACGGCCGCGCCACCAACCCGCCGCTCGCTCTCGTGCTCGACGGGGCGCCGACGCCCGCCTGGGAGTTCCACACCTACGAACTGCTGCCCGACCTCACGACGAGACTCACGCGGCACCCGCTGCCGGTGCCGGTGGCGTACGGCCGCTGGAACGACTGGACCTTCGACATCAGCTGGTCCACGCCGTCCACGCCCGGTCGGGTGATCATCACCCACGGCGGCTCGACGGTGCTCGACATCTCCGGCGACAACAACTACCACCAGCAGTGGCCGCCGTACTTCCAGACCGGCATCTACCGGTCTTCGTGGCGGACCGGAGGGTATCCGGCCCAGCCCGACCTCCAGATCTATCACCGGGGTATCACCGTCCACGATCTCACCGGGTGCGCCGCCGGGTGAGTCCGGGAGCTCGGAGCGGGACGCTCTGCGACGGGCGCGCCACCCGATGCGGTCGACGACGAGCGGTTCCGGCATCCTTGGGGGATGGCCAAGCAGCTCATCGTCAACCTGTTCGAGATGGCGACGCCCGGGCACATCACTCATGGACTGTGGCGCCAGCCCGACAACCAGCGCGAGCGCTATGCCGACATCTCGTACTGGACCGAGCTCGCGCAGGTCGCCGAGGCCGCCGGGTTCGACGCGATCTTCCTCGCCGACGTCGTGGGTGCGTACGACGTGTACGACGACAGCTTCGAGCCGGCGCTGGAGCGCGGGCTGCAGATCCCGAACATCGACCCGCTGCTGCTCGTCGCCGCGATGGCGGCCGTCACCGAGCACGTCGGCTTCGGCGTGACCTTCTCCACGACGTACGAGCCGCCGTTCGCGTTCGCGCGGCGGATGGCGACGCTCGATCACCTGACGCGCGGGCGGGTGGGGTGGAACATCGTGACCTCGTATCTGCCGAACGCCGCGCGGAACTTCGGTCTCGACGATCAGATCCCCCACGACACCCGGTACGAGATCGCCGCCGAGTACATCGACGTCCTCTACAAGCTGTGGGAGGGCTCCTGGGATGACGACGCGGTCGTCGCGGATAAGGAGGTCGGAACCTACAGTCGCGTGGGTGCGGTGCGGGCGATCGATCACGTCGGCACGCACTTCCGCGTGAAGGGTCCGCACCTGTCCGAGCCGTCGCGGCAGCGCGTGCCGCTGCTGTTCCAGGCATCGGCGTCGAAGGCTGGCATCGCGTTCGCGGCGCAGCACGCGGAGGTGCTGTTCACGGCCGACCGTCCGCCCGGAGCGCTCGAACGCAACATCGCCGCGATCCGGGACGAGAGCGTGCGCCACGGACGGCTCCCCGAGGACACCCGGTACGTCGTGATGGCCACCGTGATCGTCGCCCCCACCGAGGAGGAGGCGCGGGCGAAGTACGAGGGCTACCGGACATTCCGAGACCCCGAGGGGGCGTTCATCCACATGAGCGTGCCGTTCCATCCGCTGCAGCATCCCGCCGACATCACCGTGCGGGAGGCGCTCGAGCGCGAGGGGCGGCAGGACGTCATCGATGCGGGAGGGCTGCCGCTGCACCTGACGGTCGGGCAGTTCGCCGGCGCGGTCGACGAGGCGTGGGATTCGCGGTTCCTCGCCGTCGGAAGCCCCGAGCAGGTGGCCGACACGATCGAGCGCTGGCTCGACGTCGACGGCATCGACGGCATCAACCTGCGTCAGTACCACTCCTTCGACACGGCCAGGGATTTCGGTGAGCTCGTCGTGCCCGAGCTGCGTCGGCGAGGACGGATGCGCGAGGCGTACACGCCGGGGGAGACCCTGCGCGAGCGGATCTTCGGCGAGGGGCCGCGCCTGCCGGAGCGGCATCCTGCGGCGCGGTACCGCGGGGGAGCGAACCTCTAGACTCGCGGCATGCGGCTCCGCGCCATCGACCTGGTCGACGTCCTCGTGTACCTGGTCGTCCTCAGTACCTTCACCCAGCTGTTCCCTGCGGTGATCTCCGAGAGCTTCCTGCTGTCGCTGCTGACGGCGATCCTGCTGAAGCTCGTGCTCGAAGTCGTGGCGTGGGTGAAGGCGAAGGCGCTCGCGCGCATCCGCTCCGACGGCGGTCTTGCGAGGCGGGCCGTCGGGGTTGTGGTGCTGCTGCTCGTGATGCCGGGCAGCAAGTTCCTCGTGCTGGAGCTGGTCGACCTGGTCTTCGGCGACGCCGTGTATCTCGGCGGTTTCTTCCTCGTGACGCTGCTCATCGTCGTGCTCATGCTGGCGCGCGGGGCGGTGCGCCGGCTGCTGGTGCGTCCGGCGGCCGCCGAGGCCTCCGATTGACGCCGTCAGCACGGCATGCCGGTGTATCGGTTTGTGGGGCTGATCTGGGGGTTTGAATGTCGGTGGCCCCTGGTTCACTAGGGGTATGACAGCACTGGCGGACGCGACGATCGAGCAGGTGAACGCCCTGGGGGCGGTCACCGAGATGCTCGTCGAGGTCGAGCGCACGATCAGCAGCATGCAGGCGGTGCGTGATGGTTTCCTCGCGGTCGGGTCCCGTTTGGCGGTCGACGTCGCCCAGCAGGCCGCGTCGCGGGACGAGGCGGAGCTGGCGTTGCGGACGGTCGCGGCCGAGTTCGCGGCCGCGCTGCGCGTGTCGGACCGGACCGTGCAGCGGCGGATGACCGACGCGTCGTTCCTGGTGGAGCGTTTCCCGCGGGTGTGGCGGGCGCTGGGCGCCGGGCTCATCAGTGCCGGGCATGCCCGGGTGATCTGCGACGCCGGTGCGCACTTGGATGATCCCCGTGACCGGGACGCGTACTCGGGAGAGGTGCTCGGGTTCGCGGAGACCGAGTCCCCGAACCGTGTCGCCCGGATGGCGCGGCGGGTCGCGGAACGCTACCAGTCCCGTCCGATCGGTGAACGGCACAAGGATGCGCGGGCGAAGCGGGGCGTATGGGTGAAAGACCTCCCCGACGGGATGGCCGAACTCGGCATGACCGGCCCCGCCGCGCTCGTGCACGGCGCGTTCGACCGGATCACCGCCATGGCGAAAACCGTGCAGAAACAGACGGTGCAGGAGCAGTCGAATCCGACCCGGGCGGATGCTGGTGGCGACTCGCGGGAGAGCGCGTTCGGCCCGGCGGCAGATGCGGCGCGGACCGCAGGACGCCCGACCGGTGACACGGTCTCGAAAGACCCGCGCACCCTCGGGCAGATCCGCGCCGACCTCACCCTCGACATGCTCCTCACCGGCACACCGGCCGGACACGACACTGCGGCCGGGCTGCTCGCCGCGATCACCGCCACCGTGTCCGTCACCGTCCCCGTCACAACCCTGATGGGCGCCGGGACCACCCCTGCGGAACTGAACGGGCGCACACCGATCGACCCCGACACCGCGAGACGCCTGGCGGGGGCGGCATCCGGATGGGATCGGATCCTCACCCACCCGATCAGCGGGGCGCTCCTCGCCGTCGACCGGTACCGACCTGGCGCTGACCTGAAACGACACCTGCGGGCTCGGGATCAACGCTGCCGATTCCCCACCTGCGGATACCCACCATCGGACTGCGACATCGACCATCACCACGACGCCGCCCACGGCGGTGCGACCACCGCCGAGAACCTCGGCCACCTCTGCCGACGACACCACACCCTCAAACACCAGACCCCGTGGCACGTCGAACCCCTCACCGGCGGGTTGTACGCCTGGACCAGCCCCACCGGCCGCACCTACATCGACACACCCCCACCACCCCACACCATCACCTTCACCGAAGACGACACCCCACCCCCCTTCTGACGCAGGGGCGCCCGTGGCCGGCTCAGTTCGCCGGCGCGTCCACCGCGATGAAGTTCTTCGACAGCACCTCCTGCACGACAGGGCCGACCGGCTCGCCCTCGCACGTGACGATGACCCACACCGAGTAGTCGGCCTCCACGAAAGCTCGCGCGGCCATGAAGTATCCGACCTCGTTGAACGTGTAGCTGAACTGCCGGTGCTCCACGCCGGAGCCTTCTCCTCCGTAGCGCAGGAACTCTCCGTCGGTGAGCCAGTCCCGCCCGAGGAAGTCGTCACCGGTCTGATGCTCGATCATGGCGTCGGTGGCCTCCCTGTCGTCCATGCCGGTCGCGTCACCGAGCACACCGCCCCGGAACGAGGCCGTGCAAGCACCGCTGGCATTCACATACGACCATCGCCCCGGCTGGTCGGCCGGCAGAGCCTCCCACTCCTCGTCCTCGATCAGCCCGTCGCCCCACCCGATGTCCGAATCCGCCGTCAGTTCCGCGCCCGCAGCGAAGGTCACGTCGTGCGAGACCGACCCGATCCCCGCACCCGGTGTCGGGCTCGCGCCCGGTGCGCGGCTCGAGTCCGCACTCCTCGCCTCGCGCGAGATCGGTGGTGCGGCGCACCCGCTCGCGACAGCCAGGAAGGCAGCCACGGCGATGACGGCAGGGATGCGGAGGGTGGTGGGATGAATTCGTCGAGTCATGCTGGGGGAGCCTAGGCAGTCGCCGCATCCGCCGATCCGCCCCTGTGGATAACTCCCGAAGCGAAAACTTGAGCCGTCTCGTATCAACTTTGTTTGACAGCATCCGCACCTCGGAGTACAGTTGAGTCATCGCGACTCAGGTTTCCCTGATCGCCGCAGATTTCCGAACCACAACAACTTCCAACAAAGGAGAAAACACATGGCACGTGCTGTCGGTATCGACCTCGGAACCACCAACTCCGTCGTCAGCGTCCTCGAGGGCGGCGAGCCCAAGGTCATCGCCAACGCCGAGGGCTTCCGCACCACCCCCTCGGTGGTCGCCTTCACCAAAGACGGAGAGGTGCTGGTCGGCGAGACCGCCAAGCGCCAGGCCGTCACCAACGTCGACCGGACGATCTCTTCCGTCAAGCGCCACATGGGCACCGACTGGAGCTTCGACGTCGACGGCAAGAAGTGGACGCCGCAGGAGATCTCCGCGCGCATCCTCATGAAGCTCAAGCGCGACGCCGAGTCGTACCTCGGTGACACCGTGACGGATGCCGTCATCACCGTCCCCGCGTACTTCAACGACGCCGAGCGCCAGGCCACCAAGGAGGCCGGTGAGATCGCGGGCCTCAACGTCCTGCGCATCATCAACGAGCCGACCGCCGCCGCCCTCGCCTACGGTCTCGACCGCGGCAAGGAAGACGAGCTCATCCTCGTCTTCGACCTCGGTGGCGGAACGTTCGACGTCTCCCTCCTCGAGGTGGGCAAGGACGACGACTTCTCGACCATCCAGGTGCGCTCGACCGCCGGTGACAACCGCCTCGGTGGAGACGACTGGGACCAGCGTCTCGTGGACTTCCTCATCAAGCAGTTCAAGGAGACCACGGGCGTCGACGTCTCGGGTGACAAGATCGCCCTCCAGCGCCTCAAGGAGGCTGCCGAGCAGGCCAAGAAGGAGCTCTCCTCCTCGACCTCGACCAGCATCAACCTCCCGTACCTGTCGCTGACGGAGTCCGGCCCGGTGTCGCTGAGCGAGACCATCACCCGCGCGAAGTTCGAGGACCTCACCAAGGACCTCCTCGACCGCACCAAGAAGCCGTTCGAAGACGTCATCCGCGAGGCCGGCATCAAGGTCGCCGACATCGCTCACGTCGTGCTCGTCGGTGGATCGACGCGTATGCCCGCCGTCGCCGAACTCGTCAAGCGCGAGGCCGGCAAGGAAGCGAACAAGGGCGTCAACCCGGATGAGGTCGTCGCCGTCGGCGCCGCCCTGCAGGCCGGAGTCCTCAAGGGTGAGCGCAAGGACGTGCTGCTCATCGACGTCACCCCCCTGAGCCTCGGTATCGAGACCAAGGGCGGCATGATGACCAAGCTCATCGAGCGCAACACGGCCATCCCGACCAAGCGCAGCGAGACCTTCACCACGGCAGACGACAACCAGCCGTCCGTCGCGATCCAGGTCTTCCAGGGCGAGCGCGACTTCACGCGCGACAACAAGCCGCTCGGCACGTTCGAGCTGACCGGCATCGCCCCGGCCCCCCGCGGCATCCCGCAGATCGAGGTCACCTTCGACATCGACGCCAACGGCATCGTGCACGTGTCCGCCAAGGACAAGGGCACCGGCAAGGAGCAGTCGATGACGATCACGGGCGGCTCGTCGCTGTCCAAGGAAGACATCGACCGCATGGTGCGCGAGGCCGAGGAGAACGCGGCCGAAGACAAGAAGCGCCGTGAGGCCGCCGAGGTCCGCAACCAGGCCGAGACCCTCGCCTACTCGATCGACAAGCTGATCAAGGACAACGAGGACAAGCTCCCCGCCGACGTCAAGGAGTCGGTCCAGGCCGACGTCGACGCCCTCAAGACCGCACTCGCGGGCGAGGACGACGACGCCGTGAAGACCGCATTCGACAAGCTGAACGAGTCGCAGGGCAAGCTCGGCGAAGCGATCTACGCCACGTCGCAGGCGGATGCCGCGGCCGGCGCCGCCCCCGAGGGCGACGCTCCCGCCGATGACAGCTCCTCCGACGAGGACGTCATCGACGCCGAGGTCGTCGACGACGAGGAAGACAAGAAGTAATCATGACGGACAAGAACTTCGACGACAACGCCGGGGTTCCGGAAGAGGGGTCGGACGCGAACGCGTCCGGCCCCCAGCCGCAGAACCCCGACTCCACCGAGGCTGCAGCGGCCGAGGGCTCTGACGACGACCTCACGGTCGACGACATCCTCGGCGCGACGCAGACCGGTGAGGCCGCGGCGGAAGACGCCGTCCTCGCCGACCTCGAGTCCACCCTGCTGAACGACCTCAAGCGTCTGCAGGCCGAGTATGCCAACTACCGCCGCCGCACCGAGGAGCAGCGTCAGATCGAGAGCGAGCGAGCGAAGGGCGAGGCCGCCAAGGGCCTCATCCCCGTGCTCGACGACCTCGATCGCGCCGCCCAGCACGGCGACCTCGTCGAGGGCACGCCCTTCGCCGTGATCGCCGACAAGGTGCGCGCGGTGGTGGAGCGCCTCGGCGTCGTCTCCTACGGCGAGCAGGGCGAGGAATTCGACCCGCAGCGCCACGAGGCGATCTTCCAGCAGCCCACTCCGGGCGCCACCAAGACCACGGTGCTCGAAGTCGTCGAGGTGGGATACCGCCTCGGTGACATCGAACTGCGTCCCGCGAAGGTCGTCGTCGCCGTACCTGCCGAGTAGGTGATCGATGGCTAGCCAGGATTGGTTCGACAAGGACTTCTACAAGACCCTCGGGGTCTCGAAGGACGTCAGCGACGCCGATCTCAAGAAGACGTACCGCAAGCTGGCGCGCAAGTACCACCCCGATTCCAATCAGGGTGATGCGGCGGCAGAGGCGAAGTTCAAGGAGATCAGCGAGGCGTACTCGGTGCTCTCCGACGCCGAGCAGCGCAAGGAGTACGACGAGATCCGTGCCATGGGCTCGGGCGCACGCTTCACGGCGGGCGGCTCGGGTGCCGGCGGATTCGAGGACGTGTTCAGCCGCTTCGGCCAGCAGGGACGCGGCCAGTCCGCCGACTTCGAGGACATCTTCGCGATGTTCAACCAGGGGCAGGGCGGTTCGTTCGGCAACGGCCGCTTCGGGCAGACCTCCGGCGGGTTCCGCGGTTACGGGGGACCGCAGCGCGGCGCCGACGTCACGGCGCGCACGACGATCGACTTCATCACGGCCGTGCAGGGCGAGACCATCTCCCTGCAGGGCGAAGACGGCAAGCCGTTCAAGGTGAAGATCCCGGCCGGCGTCGCCGACGGGCAGAAGATCCGTCTGCGCGGCCGCGGTCGTCCCTCGCCCGACGGCGGGGAGCGCGGTGACATCGTGGTGCAGATCACGGTGCGCCCGCATCCCGTCTTCACACGTGACGGACTGAACCTGCGCCTCATCGTGCCGGTGACATTCACCGAGGCGACGCTCGGCGCGACCATCGAGGTGCCGACCCTCGGCGGCGACGTGGTCAAGCTCCGCGTCGCACCGGGCACGCCCTCCGGTCGTGTGCTGCGCGTCAAAGGCCGCGGCGTCACGACGTCGAAGGGCACCGGCGACCTGCTCGCCGAGCTCCAGGTCGCGGTGCCGACGCACCTCGACGAGGCCGCCCGCGCGGCGCTGGAGAAGTTCCAGGAGCTCGAGCCGACGGAGAACCCGCGCGCCGAGCTGATGGCGAAGGCGCGTCGCTGATCATGATCGCGACGACATCCGCGAGCACCGGGGAGGTGAGCGTCCATGACTGAAGGTGGCATGGACGCCGACACCCCGGTGTTCGCGATCGCCGTCGCCGCCGAGCTCGCGGGCATGCACCCGCAGACGCTCCGGCAGTACGACCGCATCGGTCTGGTCGTGCCCGGCCGCACCTCCGGTGGCTCGCGCCGCTATTCGACCCGCAACATCGAACAGCTCCGCGAGGTGGCCGAGCTGTCCGCCCAGGGTGTCAGCCTCCCCGCGATCGCGCGCCTCCTCGACCTCGAGGATGAGAACCGGATGCTGCGCGCCCGGGTCATCCAGCTCGACGCGGCGCTGCGCGCCGAACGCGAGAGCCGCCCCGGCGTGCGCGTCTTCGCCGCGGGCTCCACCGGCGTGGTGCCGATGCCCTCCGGCCGCCGCATCCGCCGTTCCACAGAGGTCATGCTGTGGAATCCGCGAGGGAACTGAGCGACGCGCTCGACGTCCCGGTCGGTGTGACAGGGATCAGCACGAGCCCTTTCGCGATCAGCGCCGCCGAGGAATGGGACTGGCACCGGCATGACGCCGACGAGCTGCTGTGGTCGGCACGCGGGTCCCTCGTCGTCGAGACCGCCGTCGGCTTCCACGCCGTCCCGTGGACCGTCGGACTCTGGATCCCCGCAGGTGAGCCGCACCGCGTGACCGCGTCCAAGGGGACCGAGTTCTCGTGCACCTTCCTCGCGCCCGGAATCGCCTCCCCGCCGCGCGAGGGTGTCGGCGGCGTCGGCATCCCGATGGCCGCCCGCGCGCTCCTCGATGAACTCGCGACACAGGACATGGCCGACGAGACGCGCCGGCTCGCAGAGCAGCTCGTGCCCCGCCTGCTCCATCGCGCGGAGCTGCTGCATCTCACCCTGACCCTGCCCGACGACGACCGGGCGAGGCGGATCGCGGAGGCCGTGCAGCAGGATCCGGCCGATGCGCGCACACTGCAGGAATGGGGTGCCCTCGTCGGCGCGAGCGAGCGGCATCTCGCGCGGCTGTTCCGCCGCGATTCCGGCCTCTCCTTCGCCGAGTGGCGCACCCGGGCACGGATGCTCGCGGCGATCGTGATGCTGGCCGAGGGCCTTCCGGTCGCGATGGTCGGGAGGCGTGTCGGCTACGCGCGGTCGAGCGCGTTCGTGCAGGCGTTCCGTCGCGAGTTGGGGACGACGCCGGGGGCATTCGCGGTCTCCGCGCTCTAATTCGTCTCTCTCACGACATCCACTGGCAGGTTCGCGACATCGAGACGGGGGATGATCGATGAGGCACTTAGGTAAGCCTCAGCTAATCTCCTCCCCGAATCGAAGGTCCGTTCATGACGCCCTCCCGCATCCGTCGTCTCCGCGCCGTCGCCCTCGCGACCGGCGCCGTGTTCCTGCTCACCTCGTGCACGTCCGCGCAGGCGGGTGAATCCGGCGGCGAGACCCTCACCATCGACACCGAGTTCGGCGAGGTCACCGTGCCGACCGAACCCGAGGCGGCCCTCGGCTTCTACACGACCGACGTCGACATCCTCATCACGCTCGGGTACCCGCTGGCCTCCGAGCAGCCGATCCGCGACGACTGGGACTCGTTCCCGAGCTACTTCCCGCAGGAGGAGCTCGAAGGCATCAAGGGGTTCCACAACTACCCGGAGTTCAACCTCGAGCACATCCTCGAGGTCGGTCCCGACTTCATCCTCAACGGCATCGGCTACGAGACCGACCTGCATGACAAGCTGACCCCGATCGCCCCGACCTACACGTACAACGCCTTCGACGGCGGCGACTGGCGCGACAAGTTCCAGACCCTCGCCGCCGACCTCGGCCGGGAGAAGCAGGCCCAGGCCTGGCTCGACGACTACGCGGCGCGCATCGCCGAGGTCAAGGAGCAGCTCGACGCCGAGGGCATCGCCCCTGTCGTCGCCGACATCTCGTTCTGGGAAGGCCAGATCAACGTCGGCTGCTACAGCATCTCCTGCCTGGTCTTCGCCGATCTCGGTCTCGAGATCAGCCCGCTCGCCGACAGCGACGGCGACGGAAAGCCCGACAGCGACGGCACCTCCCTCAGCATGGAGCAGGTCGGACAGCTCGCCGACATCGACGTCATCTTCACCGGGGTGAGCGAAGACGGCTCCGGTCTGATCACCGACGAGGAGGCGCTGCAGGCGAACCCGCTCTGGACCGCACTCCCCGCCATCGCGAACGGCGAGGTCCACGGCTACAACTACGAGATGAGCTACGGCTCGCCGAGCGGCCAGGACGGCCTGCTCGAGGTCGTGCGCAAGGCGCTGCTCCCGTGAGCCGCCCCGAGGTGAACCGCGTCCATCGCGTCGAGGTCGTCGAGGTCGAGCGGCTGACGCCCGGCATGGTCCGCATCGTCTTCGCCGGCGACGGTCTGGAGGGCTTCCTCTCCTCCGGAGTGGGGGACGAGTACCTGCGGCTGTTCCTGCCGAAGACAGGTCATGACGAGCCCGTGCTCCCGTCGCCGACCGCGGACGGCTACTGGGAGTTCCCGGAGGGTGTCGACTCCACCGAGGTGCGCACGTACACGGTGCGGTCGTGGGATGCCGTGTTCGGCCGCCTCGTGATCGACTTCGTCGTGCACGAGGGCGGCATCGCCGCCACCTGGGCGCTCGGAGCCCAGCCGGGCCACGTCGTCGGGGTGAACACCCCGCGCGGTCTTTACGACCCGCCCGAGGGCATCCGCTGGCAGCTGCTCGTCGCCGACGCGACGGGGCTTCCCGCCGCACTGCGCCTGGCCGAGCAGGCTCCGGCAGGTGTGCGCACGCGAGTGGTGCTGGAGGTCGGCGAGCCGGCCGACGAGCAGCACGTCGACCTGCCGGCCGACGTCGAGCTCACCTGGGTGCACGGCGGCAACGGCCACGGCCCGAGCCGCGTCGAGGACATCGTGCGCGCGAGCGAGTTCCCCCGCGAGCCCGGCTACGTCTGGGTCGCGGGCGAGACCCGCGTGACCCGCGGGGTGCGCAAGCATCTGCGCCACGAGCTCCGGCTGCCGTCCACGGCGTACAAGGTCGTCGGCTACTGGACCGCGAATTCGGAGCAGTGGAGCGAGCGCTTCGAATCGCTCCCCGACACGGTCCGTGATCGGCTGCGCGCGATGTGGGATGACGAGACGCGCGACGCCGAAGAGGTCGAAGACGAGTACGAGGCCACTCTTGAGGCTCACGGACTCTGAGATCGCGCCGCCTCGGGAGGTCGCAGAGCAGCCGGTGCAGACGAGCGAGGCCGTGGACAATGCGCGCGCAGCGATCTCCGTCTCACGCCGGCGGCGGATGCTGGGCTTCGCGCTCGCGGTCGGCGCCCTCGCGACGTGCATCCTGCTGAGCTTCACGATCGGCTCCCAGCGGCTCTCGATCGAGCAGATCGTCGCCGCGCTGCAGCGGGTCGATAGTGAGGCGTGGACCATCATCCGCGACCTCCGCGGACCGCGCACGGCGCTCGGCATCCTCGTGGGGGCGGCGCTCGGCATCGCCGGAGCGCTGATGCAGGCGTTCACGCGGAACCCGCTGGCCGATCCCGGCATCCTCGGGGTCAACGCGGGTGCGGCATTCGCCGTGGCCGCGGGTGCGGCGGCCTTCGGCATCACCACGCTGTCTGGCACGATCTGGTTCGCGCTCCTCGGTGCGGTCGCCACGACGTTCGCGGTGTGGGCGATCGGCGCCTCCGGGCGTCGCGGCGTCGACCCGCTGCGGATCACGCTCGCGGGTGTCGCGATCGGCGCCTTCCTCAGCGGCATCACCTCGGGCATCACCCTCCTGCTCCCGGAGGTCTTCGACCGGATGCGCGGCTGGAACGCCGGCAGCATCGCCAGCACGCCGTCCGCGCAGATCGGATGGGTGCTGCCGTTCCTGCTCGTCGGCTTCGTGCTCGCCTTCGCGGTAGCGCGACCGCTGAACGCGGTGGCGCTCGGTGACGACCTCGCGGTCTCGCTGGGCTCACGGATCGTGCGCACCCGCGTGCTCGCGATCATCGCGGCGACGCTGCTGTGCGCTGCTGCGACCGCTGTCGCGGGCCCCATCGGCTTCGTCGGTCTCATGGTGCCGCACGCCGTCCGCTGGTTCACCGGGCCGGACCAGCGCTGGATCTTCGCCGGAAGCCTGATCGCCGCTCCCGTGCTCGTGCTCGCGAGTGACATCGTCGGGCGGGTCGTGCTGCGCAGCGGCGAACTGCCCGTCGGCATCGTGACCGCGTTCGTCGGGGCACCCGTGCTGATCATGCTCGTCCGCCGCCGAGGGGCGAGCGCCCTGTGAGCGTGCACATCGAGCGCGGTCACCGCACCTGGCTTCTGCGATCGCGGGGCGGTCGCGTCAGCATCCTCCTCCGGCGCCGCCCGGTGATCGTCGTGGCGGCGCTGCTGCTCGCCGCGGCGGCGGTGGCCGTCGTGAGTCTCGGCGTCGGCGACTACGTCGTGCCGATCCCCGACGTCGTCGCCACCGTCTTCGGCTTCGGCGACTCGCGTTCGCAGCTGGTCGTGTGGGGGTGGCGGATGCCGCGCGTGCTGCTCGCGCTCGCACTGGGCGCCGCACTGGGCGCGGCCGGCGCGATCTTCCAGTCGCTGACGCGCAATCCTCTCGGCAGTCCCGACATCATCGGCTTCGACTCGGGTGCGTACGTCGGCGCGCTGCTGGTCATCACGACCGTCGGCACCGGGTACCTCGTGGTGGCCGGCGGAGCACTCGTCGGCGGACTCGCGACAGCGCTGCTCGTGTACGTGCTGGCGTATCGGCGAGGGTTCCAGGGATTCCGGCTGATCATCGTCGGCATCGCCGTCTCCGCCATGCTCGCCTCGGTGAGCACGTGGGTCATCCTCAACACCGACCTGAACATCGCCCTCGCGGCATCGGCGTGGGGGAGCGGCTCGCTCAACGCGGTCGGCTGGGCGCAGGCGACTCCCGCCGTCGTGATCCTGGTCGCGCTGTGGGGCATCGCCGCCGTTCTGTCCCGCGGCATGCACGCCCTCGAGGTCGGTGACGATGCGGCGGTCGCGCTGGGTGTGCGGACCGGGCGGGTACGGCTGCGACTGGTCGTGCTCGGCGTCGCGTTCACGGCGACGGCCACCGCGGCAGCAGGGCCGATAGCCTTCGTGTCGCTCGCCGCCCCGCAGCTGGCACGCCGACTGACCCGCTCCGCCGGCGTCACGCTGTCGGGCTCGGCCGCGATGGGGGCGCTGCTGCTCGTCGTCAGCGATCTGATCGCACAGCGGATCTTCGCCCCATCGCAGCTCCCCGTCGGCGTGATCACCGTCGCCCTCGGCGGGGCCTATCTCATCTGGTTGCTGATCTCGGAGGCGAGAAGACGATGACCGACACTGCTGTGGACCGCGTGGGCGTCGAGCGAGGGCCCGAGGCGCGACTGTGCGCGCGGGGCGTCACCCTCGGCTACGACCGACGCATCATCGCCGACGGCCTGACCGTCGACATCCCCACCGGATCGTTCACGGTCGTGATCGGGCCGAACGCATGCGGCAAGTCGACGCTCCTGCGTGCGCTCGCCCGGGTGATGAAGCCGTCAGCGGGATCCATCCTGCTCGACGGGCGGGAGATCGCGGAGTACCCGGCGAAGGAGGTCGCCCGTCGGCTCGGACTGCTGCCGCAGACCTCGATCGCCCCGGAGGGCATCACGGTGGCCGACCTCGTGGCGCGGGGACGGCATCCTCATCAGGGGGTCTTCCGCCAGTGGACGACGGCTGACGAACTGGCCGTGGCCGAGGCGCTCGTCGCGACCAACACCGCCGATCTCGCCGCGCGTCATGTCGAGGAGCTCTCCGGAGGGCAGCGGCAGCGGGTGTGGGTCGCCATGGTGCTGGCGCAGGAGACGCCGCTGCTGCTCCTCGACGAGCCCACCACGTTCCTCGACATCGCGCATCAGTACGAGCTGCTCGAGTTGCTGCGTCGTCTGCACGACCAGGGCGGTCGAACCCTGGTCGCCGTGCTGCACGACCTGAATCAGGCGGCGCGGTACGCCGACCACCTCATCGTGATGCGCGACGGGCGGGTGATCACCACGGGCGCCCCGGATGAGGTGATGACCGAGCAGCTGATCGAGGAGGTCTTCGGGCTGCCGTGCACGATCATCCCCGATCCGCACACCGGCTCGCCGCTCGTGGTCCCGCGGCCCTCGCGGTAGGCGTCACGGGCGCTCGGTCCACTCGGTGAGCGGTCGTCCGTCGAGGTCTGTTCCCGGTCGGGATCGGATGCCGAGCACGACCGCCACGAGGCCGAGGAATGCGACGCCCACCGCCGGGCCGTGGACGCCCACGATCGAGCCGATGCTGGCGAACACGGTGCCCAGGGGCGTGGCGCCGAACAGCATCAGCCCGAATCCGACCGAGAGGGGCGTCCAGACGAGCACGCCGAGCGGTGCCCAGCGCCAGTGGAACGGGAGGGCATCGGCGAGCACGATCGACACGACCGAGATGACAGCCAGGACGAGCACGACGCCGTAGTAGGTCATCGCGAACAGCACCGAGGTGTCTTCAGCGACGTGCGGGTCACCCGCACTGTCCGGCATCAGGGTGAACCAGAACGCCTGCGTCAGCGGGGCGATCGCCAGCAGGACCGTCGCCACGGAGCCGATCGGTCGGCGGCCGGTCACGCTCCCCGCGCGGCCGATGCCCACCACCAGCAGGATCACGGCCACGAGGAACAGCCAGTCCTTGGCCGACGCGAGGTCGCCCCACGACCCGCGCGCCGCCAGCCCCACGGCCACGGACAGCAGCAGGAGGATTCCGCCCGCGACCCAGGTTCGTCGGCGGGAGGTCGCGAGCGTCACACGAGGCAGGATATCCCGCCCTCGCCCATTCACTCCGGCGGTCGGACCTCCTCGACCGAGAAGCGGAACGCCGCGCCCTGGCGGAACGGCTCGATGATCTCGAAGTTCTCGTACGCGGGACCGCCCGGGATCGGCGACGCGCTCGCCCAGTACGACCAGCGGGCGTTCACGACGGCCTCGAGCTCGGGATGCGGATCGTCGACCCGCCAGGTCTGCGCGGCGCGGCGACCGAGGAAGCGCCAGTGCGTCGCCGTGTCGGGGGAGTACTCGACCGACCACGGGTCCTCTTCGTCACCCGTCGCGCTCACGATCGCCGCACCATCCTCGCGGGAGAGCTCGGACAGCGGGAACCGCGCATGCTCGGCGAAGGCCGTGCCGGAGAAGTCCGGCCACAGTTCGGCCGCGGTCACGATGCGATCGGCGAGGTGCAGTCGTCGCAGTCGCGCCCAGTTGCCCATCGTCGCCGTGAGGATCAGATGTGACAGCGGGACGGATGCCGCGTTCGCGAAGCCCGCGACCTCGACCTCGTGCGGCCGGTCGGCGAAGAACCGCACGCGCACGCGGACGTCCGCCCCGTTGTCGAAGCGCTCGACGCCGATCCAGACCGTCAGGGCCTCGACGCCGGCGACGGTCTCCACGACGCCGCGCGCGGGAGAGTCCCCCGCGGCTGCTCTGCGGCATCCGCGTCGTCCGCCGACCAGAACCGCTTGCCGCGCTCGCCGGGGTCGAGGGTGCTGGGTTCGAGTTCGGAGAACCCGCGTGCGGTCGCTCCCTCCGCGATCGGCTCGACCGCGATGAAGTTGACGAGCCGCTCGGGCGGATGGTCGAGGTAGGGCGCGAAGACGCGGAGGAGACCACGAGGCCCGGGGATCGGCGGGATGCCGATCTGGATGCCGCCGACATGGCCCCAGCGGGGTTCGGCATCGGGTGCGCCGGACGGCCGGAGCCACCCGTGTTCGGGGGAGAGGGACATGTCGAAGACCCTAGTGATATGAAATCGATTTCGCTAGATTCGTGGCATGCATCGTCGCACAGCATCGTCCCGTCGCGTCCTCGCCGCGGCATCCGTCGTTCTCGCCGTCGGGCTGGCCGGCTGCGCCGGCGGAGGCGCACCGAGCGTGGATCCGGACCCCGACAAGCCCTTCGTGCTGGAGGGCGTCTCGAAGCTCACCGAGATCGCGCAGCTCACCGGTCCGGATGCCATGAACGACACGGCATCCGTCTCCGTCGCCGGTACGGATCTGGGCTCGATGGTGAACGTCGGCGACAAGACGTTCTTCTTCTTCGGCGACACGTTCGGCGAGCGGGACCCCGAGTCCATCGGCGGCCAGGGCGGCTTCTGGAGGTCGAACGTCGCGGCCTGGACGACCGACGGCGACCCCACGGACGGCATCGACTTCGAGGGCTGGGTGGAAGACGACATCGGTCTCGCGGGACCGCTGATCGAAGGCGATCACGACGCCAACGGGGCCGGCGGAGAGGTGACCAAGATCCCCACCTACGGCTTCGCGATCGGCGAGACGATCTATGTGTCGTACATGTCGGTGAAGTTCTGGGGAGAGCCCGGCGCCTGGGATGCGAACGGCTCCGCGCTCATCGTCTCGCGGGATGACGGCAGGACCTGGTCCCCGGTCGACGGCGTCGAGTGGCCAGGGGACTCGAACTTCATCCAGTTCGCGACCGCGCAGGTGACGGAGGGCGGCGAGGACTGGATCTACTTCTGGTCGATTCCCTCGGGCCGGTTCGGCGGCGTCCAGCTGATGCGCGTGCGCGCCACGGAGGCGGCGGTCGAGGACCAGTCGGCGTACTCGTACTTCGCCGGACTCGACGGCGATGCGCCGCAGTGGAGCGACGAGATGACGGATGCCGAGACGATCGTCGACGGCACTATCGGCGAGCTCTCGGTGATGTGGTCGACCTATCTCGAACGCTGGATCATGACGTATTCGGATGCCGGCAGCGCCTACATCCGCGAGGGCATCACGCCGTGGGGACCATGGGGTGAGGCCATCGAGCTCGTGCCCGGATCGGAGTATCCGGGGCTGTATTCGCCGTACCTGAATCCGCGCTACGTCACGGAGGACGGTCGCCGCATCCACTTCACGCTCTCGCTCTGGGATCCGTACAACGTGTTCTGGTTCTCGGCCGACCTGGAACGCGCCGACTGAAATATCGCGAGGCCTGTTTCCCTTGCGCATGAAATCGATTTCGCCTACTCTGGCGCTACCCGATCACTGAGGATCGATCGGCCTGCACAGCAGCGACTCGATGAGGAGTCTGTTCCCTGAGGAGGAACCAATGAGAATCACCACCCGCACCCGACGCACAGCGATCGCCGCCCTCGGCGCGCTGGCGGTCGGCTCTCTGCTCGCCGCCTGTGGCGCGGGCACCCCCGGTGGAACGGCAGGAGGCGACGGCGGCGAAGACGGCGTCACCACGATCCAGTTCTGGCACCGGAGCTTCACGCCGGTCGAGAACGAGTGGTACGCCGACATCGTCAAGCAGTTCAACAAATCGCAGGACGAGATCAAGGTCGTCGACACCGAGGTTCCCGCCGACGCGTGGGATCAGAAGATGAAGGCCGCCCAGGCCGCAGGCAAGGCGCCGGACGTCTACACCAGCTCCGCCAACCTGCTCGATCTGGTGAACGCCGGATCCGTGCACGAGCTCGACTCGATCGTCTCGGAGGACGCGCTCGGCGAGATCATGGACACCGCCACCTCGATCTCCGAGGTCGGGGGCAAGCACTACGCCTACCCGCTGCTGCTCGAACCGCAGACCGTGCTGTTCTGGAACACCGACATGCTCGATGCCGCGGGCGTCGACTCCTCCGCGGCTCCCGAGACCTGGGACGACCTGCTCGCCGCCTGCGCGAAGATCCAGCCGACGCTCGCCGAGGGCCAGTACTGCATCTCGCCCGCGCAGGACGCCGTGACCATGGCCTGGTCGACCGTGGGCCAGCAGTACAACTTCGCCGGGCACCTCGCACTCACGGACGACTGGTCCGCGCCCGACATCGACAACGACGGCTACCGCGATCTCATGACGCAGTACAAGGAGCTGTGGGACAAGGGATACATGCCCAAGCAGCCGCTCGCCGCGTACGTCGGCGGGGAGGACTTCGGCCAGCAGAAGGTGGCCTTCAAGGTCTCCGGCTCGTGGATGATGTCGGAGATCGGCTCCGACTACGCCGACCTGCTCGCCAAGACGGGCGTCGGCGCATTCCCGAGCGCTTCCGGTGCCGACGGCCGCACGGCCACGACCATGGGCAACTTCACCTGGGTGGTCGACGCCAAGAGCAAGAACGCGGAGGCCGCAGGGAAGTTCCTCGAGTGGGCGATCGCCGGCGACCCCGAGAACCTCGTGCCGTTCTTCGTCGACACCCAGTTCACCAAGGTGCCTGTCCGCCAGTCGGTGCAGGATGCGGTCGCGGCGAGCCAGGAAGCCGCGGACGCCCCGTGGTCGAGCATCATCGTCGACGACATCGCGCCCGACGCGATCGCCGGCGCCACCTACCCGTGGGACGTGAACCTCGCCGTGGGTACCGCCATGGAGTCCGTGATGAAGGGCTCGGCGTCGGCGGACGACGCGATCAACACGGCCAAGGCCGCGATCCAGACGGTCATCGACCGTGACGGGCTGCCCGACAAGGCGCCCAAGAACTGATATCGCTCGCTGTCCGGGGGCCGGGGGTCCCGGTCCCCGGACAGCGTCGCACCCTGAGATCGCGACGAGGTGGAAATGGCCAGTCAGGCTGTGCAGGAACGCCGGGAGATCCGGCAGAGGAAGAACCGGTACCGGTACCGGGACAACAGAACCGCCTACTGGTTCCTGGTGCCGCTGGTGGTGCTGCTGGGGATCTTCGTGATCTGGCCCGCCATCTACGCCGGATACCTGTCCTTCCAGGACTGGAGCTTCTACAAGGACCCGGAATTCGTCGGCATCCGCAACTACGCCAACGTGCTGAAAGACCCGCTGTTCATCGCCACGATCGGTCGCGGCTTCCTGTTCGTGCTCATGACCGTGCCGGCGATGCTGATCCTGGCGTTCCTGTTCGCCAGCCTCGTCGTGGCGGTGTCGCGTCGGGCGGCGAGCATCCTGAAGGTCAGTATCTACATCCCGACCATCATCTCCGCCGTGATCACGTCGATCATCTTCGTGCTGATCTACAACTACTCCGGCGGTCTGCTCAACGCCTTCCTCGGGATCTTCGGAGTCGACCCGATCGCCTGGATCGGCGACCCGAAGTGGGCGCTCCTCGCGGTCGCCGTCCCCGCCATCTGGCTGGGCATGGGACTCACCTCGCTGATCATGGTCGCGGCCATGGTCGACATCCCCACCGAGTACTACGAGGCGGCGGCGATGGAGGGCGCGAACTGGGGGCAGAAGACCGCGTACATCACGATCCCGCAGATGAAGAACGTGGTGCTGTACCTGCTGATCACCGGATTCGTCGCGGCGATCCAGCAGTTCGAACTCCCGCTCGTGATGACCCAGGGCGGTCCGCTCGACTCGACGACCCTCCCGAACCTCTTCATCTTCAATCACTTCCGCAACGACGTGAACGTCGGCTACTCGATCGCGGCCGCTCTGCTGCTGTTCGTCGTGCTGGGGACCATCTCGGCCCTCGTGTTCAAGTTCGTCAACTCCGAAAGGCTGGTGGACTGAGATGGCCGTCATGCAGGAGACCACCCGCATCGTCCTCGCCGGCAAGGAGCCGCGGGCACAGCGCAGAGCGCCGCGCACCGCCGGCGGCTGGCTCGTCGTCCTCGGCAAGGTGATCCTCGGCGCGATCTTCGTGGTCGCGTCGCTGTTCCCCCTCGCGTGGATGGTGATCGCCGGGTTCAAATCGAAGACCGAGGTCGTCGAGACGCCGTTCCAGTTCTTCCCCGAGGTCTGGCTGTGGCAGAACTACGCGCAGATCCTCGCCGACCCCACGTTCCTGCAGACGCTGCTGTGGACGTTCTTCGGCGCCGTCCTGTTCACGGTCGGCAGCCTGGCGGTCAACTCTCTCGCCGCCTACGCCTTCGCCCGCCTGGACTTCCGTTTCAAGGGCACCATCTGGGCCATCGTGATCACGACGATGTTCATCCCCGGCATGACGATCCTGCTCACGAGCTTCATCGTCGTGACCCGCCTGTCCATGCTCGACACCCTTGCCGTGCTCGTGATCCCCGGGCTCGCCAGCGCCGGCATGGTCTTCTTCATCCGGCAGTTCTACCTGAACATCCCGAAGAGCCTCGAGGAGGCCGCGATGCTCGACGGCTGCGGCCGGTTCGGCATCTTCGTGCGCATCTTCCTGCCGCTGTCCAAGCCGCCCTTCGTCGTCATGGGCATCACGGCGTTCCTCGCCTACTGGAACTCGTACGTCTGGCCGATCCTGACCGTCACCTCGCCCGAGCGCTTCGTCCTGCAGCAGTACCTCGCGACGTTCCGCTCCGAGCGCAGCACCGAGCTCGGACTGCTGATGGCGGGATCCGTGCTGGCCGCGGCCCCGGTGATCATCCTGTTCCTGATCTTCCAGCGCCAGATCATCGGCAACATCAAGATGGCGGGTCTCAAGTAGAGGAGAGGTCGATGGAGACCGAGAACACGCACGGCGGCGGAATCAGTCGCCGAGGAGTACTGCAGGGAGCCGCCGTGCTCGGCGCCGCGTTCGTCGCGGCGACGGCACCGGCGCCACCGGCATCCGCCGCCGGACTGACGGTGACGAGGATCAAGGTGCTCGCGGGTACCCAGAGCCCGCTGCAGTACGGGGTGGGGGCGACCGACCTCGGCATCCCGGCCCGCACTCCGGACGGGCGGATGCTGTTCCTATTTGGCGACACGTGGGCCGACACCGTGGGAGGCGCGAACTGGCGCTCGCCGGTGGCGCTGTACTCGTCGACGACGAACCTCAACGCCGGTGTGACCTTCGACGGCTGCGGTGGAGCGGGCGCGAACACGCAGGGGGTGGCGCCACAGCTCTGGTACTACCCGCACGACGCGTACTTCACGACCGTCATCCCATCCGACGTGATCACGATCGGATCGCGGATGTACCTGCACGCGATCGTGAACGGTCCGCAGTTCGGCGCGGTGCGCTGGACGGAGCTGTGGAAGTCGGACGACAACGGCGCCACCTGGCAGCACACCGGGCTGCAGTTCCCCGCCGACATGGCGGGCGGGAAGTTCCAGTGCATCACGTGGGGGCTCGGCAGCGACGGCTACGTGTACATCTACGGCACCGGATTCCAGCGCGACAAGGGCATCGTGCTCTACCGGGTGCCGTCGAACAACATGACCACGCTGTCCGCCTATCAGCCCTGGGGTTTCGCGAACGGATCCTGGGGCTGGGGAAAACCCGTGACCGAGGTGCTGCCCGGAGGGTTCGGCGAGATGTGCCTGCGGCCCCTCGGCGGCAAATGGATCCTCACCTGGTTCAACGCCCCCGAGTACCGGATCGACGCGATGGTGCTGAACACCCCGACCGACAACCTGCACACGGCGACCAAGACGACGCTGCTGCACGGCACCGAGTGGGGGACGGAGGATGCCTCGCACGTCGCGCAGCTGTACGGCGGATACATCATCCCCGGGTCCACGCTGTCCGATCTGCACCTCAGCGTGAGCCAGTGGCACACCGGGAACAACAGCGTCTATCACTCGGAGCAGTTCCGGGTGCAGGGACTCGTGTAGGCATCCGCCCGCGGATCAGAGCTCGACGAACCCCGACACGACCACGTCGGCACGGCCGCCCACCCATACCTGATCGGCCTCCTGGCTGATCAGGATCCGTCCGCGGCGTCCGATGGCCGTGCCCTGTGCGGCGAGGTACGGGGCGCGGGCGCGACCGGTCGAGAGCAGCCACTCCGCCGCCGCGGCGTTCAGGCTGCCGGTCACGGGGTCCTCCCGCAGCGGGCCGTCGCCGTCGGTGAAGAAGGCGCGCAGCTTGAACGCGGTCTCGGCTCCTTCCGAGTGAGGGCCGATCACGCCGATGTCCCAGACTCCGGGGTGACCTGCGACATCCGGGCGGAGGTCGAGAACCGTCTCGGCGCTGTCCAGCAGCAGACCGACCCAGCCGGGGCCGTTGTCGAGCCACTCGGCGTCGACGAGCTGTTCGCGGCCGATGCCCAGGATCTCGACCAGCTCGGTGACGAGCTCGGGTGCGACGGGGCCGGAGCGCGTCCGCGGCGGCGAGGCGAAGGCCAGTCGGTCGCCGTCCACCCGCACCGGGATCAGGCCGGCGGGGCACTGCTGGATCACCGTGCCGGGGGTCGACGGCACGCCGCCGGCATCCAGCCACGCCCTGGTCGTCCCGAG
The DNA here is from genome assembly GCF_040267695.1 of Microbacterium sp. A8/3-1. Lineage (NCBI taxonomy): Bacteria > Bacillati > Actinomycetota > Actinomycetes > Micrococcales > Microbacteriaceae > Microbacterium > Microbacterium sp. A8/3-1. The sequence goes on from NZ_CP158357.1 coordinate 3,357,797, forward strand.
CGTCGGATGGCCGGCGAACGGGAGCTCGGTGCTCAGGCTGAAGATGCGCACGCGGTAGTCGGCGCCCGGCTCGGTCGGAGGCAGCACGAAGGTGCATTCGGAGAGGTTCGTCCACACCGAGAATCGGCGCAGGTCATCGTCGTCGAGGCCCTCCGCATCGAGAACGACGGCGACGGGGTTGCCCGTTCCGGGGGTGTCGCCGAACACATCTACCTGTCGGAATCCGCGCTGCATGTCTGGAGGATATCCGGTGGACGGCGCACTCAGCAGACGGAAAGCTCGCCTTCGTACGGTCGAGACAGGGAATGCCCCTGCTCCGCGCCTGGCGCGCGGTGTCCTGCCACGAAGGAACACCTCCTCATGACGAACACCACCGCCCCCTCCGCAGCCACGTCGGCGGGACTCCTCGTCCTCCGCGTCGTCGTCGGTGCGATCATCGCCGCCCACGGCGCTCAGAAGATCTTCGAGTACACCCTGCCGGGCACGATCGGCAGCTTCGCGGGCATGGGGATCCCGTTGCCTGAGATCGCGGCACCGGTCGTCGCGTTCGTCGAACTCGTCGGCGGCATCCTGCTGATCGCCGGGTTCTTCACCCGCCCTGTGGGCATCCTCCTCGCCATCGACATGGCCGTTGCACTCGTCGCCGTTCACCTTCCCGCCGGGCTCTGGGTCGGCGAGGGCGGCTACGAGTTCGTGGCCGTGCTCGGCGTCGCGGCTCTCGCGCTCGCGTTCACCGGTGCGGGGAAGTTCTCGCTCGACCGCGCTCTGCTGCGCGGACGCGTCCCGGCCTGGATCGCCTGAGGATCGCAGGGCGCTCGGGCGGCCTCAGTCCTGAGGGGCCCGGGCGGGGCTCGTGCCGATGTCCGGAACCGGAGCGGTCCCTAGGTGGACCTCCAGGTCGTCGGCCGTCGGCGTCTTCGGGAGCCGTGCGGTCGGCCGGTCGAGGTAGAACAGCGCGGTCGAGGCGATGTCATCCCGCAGCGGCAGGTACCGCCATCCGCTGCGCCAGCCGAGAGCCTGGATGTCGACCTTAGGGATGCCGGTGGCGAAGTGGATCGGGTCGAGAAGGTGCCAGCGGTACATGCCGAAGCGCTGCTGGCTCACATACAGGCCGTCCGGCCTGATCACCTGCGGCATCCCGAGATAGGGCGTCGAGAACTCGGTGTAGCCCTTCCCGGGGATGTCGAAGTTCCAGGCGCCGCCGAAGTAGTCCTCGGTGCCGGTGCCGCAGATCGTCGGGTAGTCGGTGTCGTCGTCGAGGTAGAACTTGATCTCGCCCTCGCCCCACCAGCCGTTCGAGTTCACGCCCCATGCGATGTACGTGCCGACGTACTGGCCCTGGCCTTCGATCCCCTCGAGGATGACGTGCGGGGTCAGGTCCTCCAACGGGTTCGACCGGCGCCACTGCGCGTGGAAGTAGGCGTCGTTCGAGTAGTCGCCGCCGATCTCGTACGTCACCTGGTAGTACACGCGGACGTCGACGACGGAGGTGTTCTCGATGGTCAGGCGGGCGCCGTCCTTGAACGGCATCGGCCAGTACGAGTTGAACCCGCCGTGAGGGTTCGCGGCGATCGTCTGCGAGTTCACCTGCGCGAACACGCCCCAGCCGTTGCAGAAGAAGTCGCCGTACGGCACTTCGATCGCCGGCTCGTCCGATCCGTCCCAGTAGGCGCGCAGCAGCAGCGTGCGCCAGTTGTCGGTGTGCGTGGTGATCCAGATGTGTGTGATCTTGCCGGCCCCCTGGATGCTCGCGAGCTCGAGTGTCTCGCCGGCCTTGATGTCGACGCTCGGTGAGATCTTCCAGCCGGGGCCGAGGTCACGCGCGTTCCCCGCGCCCGTGCCCTCGGTCGCCCGGCCTCCGCCCCCAGCGGATCCGTCGAAGTTCTCCGGTGAGATCGAACGCGTCTGCACGGATCGCAGCGCTGCGAGGGATGCCAGGTCGGAGGTAGCAGAAGTCATGGGCGCTAATGTAATCGATTTCAGCGCAGAACTCCAGAGATCGCGTGCGTGCGCGATACTGTTGCTTCACGCCCGGCGCGACCGGGCAGGCAGTGAGGGTGCATGGCCACGATCTACGACGTCGCAGAGCTCGCGGGAGTCTCTCCCGCGACGGTCTCGCGCGTCTTCAACGGCACGAGCGTGTCGGACGAGAAGGTCGCCGCCGTCCGGGATGCCGCGGAGAAGCTGAGCTTCACCCCGAACCGCACCGCGCGCACGCTGCGCCGCCAGAGCTCCGAGGTGATCGCTCTCGTGATCCCGGACATCGAGAACCCCTACTTCACCGAGATGGCCCGCGGGGTCGAGGATGTCGCCTCCGAAGCCGGCTACTCGGTCGTGCTCTGCAACTCCGACGCCCAGATGGAGAAGGAGGCCACGTACCTCCGGATCGCTATCGCTGAGCACATGTCGGGCGTCATCATCGCGACGGCCGACGAGGGAACCAAGCTCGACACCATCCTGGCGACCGGGCGACCCATCGTGGCTGTCGACCGCAGCACGACCTACGACATCGACGGCGTCGTGATGGCGAACCGCGCCGCCGGGACCTCGGCCACCAAAGACCTGATCGACGCCGGGTACCGTCGCATCGCCTACATCGGCGGCCCTGAGCACATCGACACGGCGGCGGAGCGCGCGGCGGGATGGCGCACGGCGCTCGGCGCCGCGTATCCGGACCTGGACCTCGATGCGCTGCAGCGATTCGAGACCTTCCGTGTCGACGGCGGCCGCGCTGCCATGGAAGACCTCCTCTCGCTGCCGGAACCGCCGGACGCCGTGGTCGCCGGAAACAACCTCATCGGCGTCGGCGCGATCCAGGTTCTCACCGAGCACGGGCTCACGCCGCCCCAGGTCGGCGTCGCGGTGATCGGCTCGCTGCCCTTCACCACGCTGTCGCCCAGCGCGGTGACCGTCGTGCGGCTTCCCGCCCGGCACATGGGCGTGACCGCCGCGCGCATGCTGCTCGAGCGCATCAAGGGAGACAAGCAGCCGGCCCGGACCGTCGTGCTGCGCAACGAGGTGCAGCCAGCGAGCCCACGGGCCTGAGCGGCCTTCGCTCAGGAAGAACCCCAGAAGCGGGTCGCCAGATTCGCGACCTCCTTGTCGAGGTCTTCGAGGCGCCGGTCGATCGATCCGAGTCGCGTGTCGACCTTCGCGTCCATCGCGTCGAAGCGGGCGTCGAATTTCGCGTCCATGGCCTCGAAGCGGGCGTCGAATTTCGCATCCATGGCCTCGAAGCGGGCGTCGAACACTCCCTGAAGTCCTTCGAGGCGGGCTTCGATCTCTCGGCGGAATGATGTGAGCGTGCTGTCGTTCTGGCGGGTGAGCGAGGTGAGCGTGCTCTCGTTCTGGTGGGAGAGCGAGGCGAGCGTGCTGTCGTTCTGGCGGGTGAGCGAGGTGAGCGTGATCTCGTTCTGGCGGGTGAGCGAGGCGAGCGTGCTCTCGTTCTGGTGGGAGAGCGAGGCGAGCGTGCTCTCGTTCTGGTGGGAGAGCACCGTCAGTGTCTTGTGACCCTGTCGCAGCAGCAGAGAGATCACGCCGATCATCACGGCGGCGAACACGCCGATCAAAGTCCACACCTGCGGTTCGGTCATCTCCATGGCTCCATTCTGCGAACGAAAGGCCAGATTGTCACGGTATTCCGGGTGCCGACCGTCCGAATCCCACGAGCTGTGGACAACACGAATCGCGCAAGTTCGGTGCAGCAGGAGTCGCGGCCGCTTGCGTCTTGAAATCGATTTCGCGTACAGTGACGATCAGGTTTCAGGTTCCGCAGTTCGGGTTTCAAGGAGGACGCCATGCGCTGCACCCTCGGGGTGGACATCGGCACGTCCAGCAGCAAGGGCGTGCTGGTCGCCGACGACGGCGTGATCCTGGCGACCGCGACGCGTTCGCACGACGTCAGCCGCCCGCGCACGGGCTGGGTGGAGATGGACGGGCGCGTGTGGTGGGACGAGTTCGTCGCGATCGTGCGCGAGCTGCTCGCCGCGGCACCCGCCGCCGAGGTCGCGGGGGTCGGCGTGAGCGGCATGGGGCCCTGCATCCTGCTCGCGGACGACGCGGACGAGCCCGTGCGCCCCGCGATCCTGTACGGCGTCGACACCCGATCGGGGGCGCAGATCGAGCGGATGATGGCGGAGCTGGGCGTCGACGAGATCGCGCGGATCGGCGGCTCGACGCTCACCTCGCAGGCGGCCGGTCCGAAGCTGGCCTGGGTCGCCGAGGAGGATCCCGACGCCTGGGCGCGTGCACGACGCCTGTTCATGCCTGCCTCGTGGCTCGCCCGCAGGCTCACCGGCGCCTATGTCCTCGACCATCAGTCGGCGAGTCAGGTCTCCCCGCTTTACAACATCGAGAACGAGCGCTGGCACGAGCCGTGGTGGGAGAGGTACGCAGGCCGCATCGAGCAGCCGTCGCTCGCCTGGGCGGGCGACGTCGCCGGAGAAGTGACCGCGGACGCGGCATCCGTCACCGGCATTCCCGCGGGAACCCCGGTCATCACCGGCACGATCGACGCGTGGACCGAGGCGGTGAGCGTGGGTGCGCACGAGGTCGGCGACCTGATGCTGATGTACGGAACGACCATGTTCCTCGTGGCCACGGGTGCCGAGACGCTGCGCACCCCGTCGATGTGGACCACCGCCGGGGCCTTCGCCGGCACGCGGAACCTGGCCGGCGGTCTCTCCACCTCGGGCGCCCTGACGGCCTGGCTGAAAGATCTCACCGGCGCGGACTACCCAGAGCTGCTCGCGGATGCCGAGGCGTCAGGGCCGGGAGCTGCCGGACTGCTCGTGCTGCCCTACTTCGCGGGGGAGCGCACCCCGATCCAGGATCCGGATGCCCGCGGCGTGATCGCGGGGCTCACGCTCGAGCACACGCGCGGTGACCTCTACCGCGCGGCGCTCGAGGCGACGGCCCTCGGCGTGCGGCACAACGTCGAGACCATGCGCGCGGCCGGGGCCGACATCCGGCGCATCGTCGCGGTCGGCGGTGGCACACAGGGCCGGCTGTGGATGCAGGTGGTCTCCGACGTGACCGGGCTCGTCCAGGAGGTGCCGGCGACGACCATCGGCGCGAGCTACGGTGCGGCCTTCCTCGCGGCGACCGCGATCGCCCCTGCGGGGGAGGCCCCCGCGATCACCGATTGGAACGCGATCATCGAGACCATCCGGCCTGACCCGGCGCTCCGCACCTTCTACGACACTCTCTTCGACCGCTACGTGCGGCTGTACGAGGGGTCGAAGGACGTGGTGCACGAGCTGGCCGCCGCGCAGCGGGGAGCATCCGCATGAACCGGCGTGCCCGCGGCATCCCGCACACCTCGCAGGCGACGGCGTTCCCGCTCGGCGGCATCGGCACCGGCAACGTCTCGATCGGCGCCCGCGGTGAGCTGCGCGACTGGGAGTTCGAGAACCTGCCGGACAAGGGGCGGCGCAACCCGCACTCGTTCTTCGCGATCCATGCCGCGCCCGAGGGCGGCACTCCGGTGACCCGCGTGCTCGAGGCGCGGCTCACCGGTCGTCACGATGCGGATGCCGGCTACGCCTTCGACCAGCTGGCCGGTCTCCCGCGTCTCGACGGCGCCACCCTGCACGGCGAGTACCCGGTCGTCGACGTCGACTTCACCGACGCCGTCCTGCCGGTCGAGGTCTCGCTGCACGCCTTCACCCCCCTCGTGCCCCTCGACGCCGACGACTCCGGGATACCGGCCGCCGTGCTGCGCTACCGCGTGACCAACCCCGGTGCGGTGCCCGTCGCCGTCACGGTGGTGGGCAGCGTCTCGCACACCGCCGGGCGCGGAGCCGCCGGACCCGACGCCCCGTGGGGGATGCGCGCGACGCAGACAGTGCGGTGGCGCGACGACGGCGACGTGCGCGGCCTCGACTTCGGCATCGACCTCCCGCAGGACGACCCCGGCTACGGCACCCTGAGCCTCACCACGACGGATGCCGCCACCACGGCGAAACCCCAATGGGTCACGAGCTACTGGCCCGACGGAGCGCGCCTGTTCTGGAACGACCTGACCGACGACGGGCTGCTCGCCCCGGAGCCCCGGCTCACCCTCGAGGATCGTCCCCGCGGGCTGTTCGCCGAGCTCGACGAGAGTGGGTCCCTGAGCTCGTCGAAGGGCGCCCCGCTCACCGAGGAGCAGATGCTCGCGAAGCTCCCGCGTCTGCGCACCGGCTCCCTCGGCGTCGTCCACACCCTCGCCCCGGGCGAGGCCCGCGGCTTCGAGTTCGTGCTGGCGTGGAGCTTCCCGAACCGCCGGCGCGGCTGGCACGGCCACATCGTGTTCGCGGATCCTCCTGAGGACGGCCCGCTGTCGCCCATAGTCCGCAACCACTACGCGACCCTCTGGCCAGACGCCTGGGCGGCGGCGACGCATCTGCACCGTGAGCTCCCGGCCCTCGAAGAGGCGACCGATGCCTTCGTCGAGGCGCTGTACGGGAGCAGCCTCGACCCGGTGCTCGTCGACGCGATCGGGGCGAACATCGCCGCTGCGCGCTCGACGACGGGGTTCGTGCTCGAGTCCCCGAACCCCGAGCTGGGGGAGGGCCCGGTGTTCGCGGCCTGGGAGGGATCGTTCGATCACGGCGGCTCCTGCGAGGGCACCTGCACGCACGTCTGGTCGTACGCGCAGACGCTCGCCTGGCTGTTCCCCTCGCTCGAGCGGAGCGCGCGACGAGTCGAGTACCTGCTCGAGACCGATGGCGAGGGAGCGCAGAAATTCCGCGGCAACCGCATCTTCGGCGGCCCCGCGTGGTTCATGGCTCCGGCCGTCGACGGACAGCTCGGCACGCTGCTGCGCCTGCACCGGGAATGGCGGTTCAGCGGCGACGACGAGTTCCTGCGCGAGCTGTGGCCCGCGGCATCCCGCACCCTCGACTACGCGATCCGGGAGTGGGATCGCGACGGCGACGGCCTGCTCGACGGCGAGATGCACAACACCTACGACATCGAGTTCCACGGCGCCGAACCGCTCGCCAATGGCGTGTACCTGGCAGCGCTCCGCGCCGGCGTCCGGATGGCGGAGCGCCTGGGCGAGCAGGAGCGGGCCCGCGCATGGTCGACGCGCGCCGACCACGTCGCCGCGGCCATGGACGAGACGCTCTGGAACGGCGAGTACTACCGCCAGGTGATCGACGATGCCGACGCGCACCGCTACCAGTACGGCGAGGGCGTGCTCTCCGACCAGCTGCTGGGTCAGTTCCACGCCTACGTGAACGGCCTCGGGCACATCCTGCCCGTGGAGCGGGTCGAGTCCGCGCTCGCCGCGATCGTGGCGCACAACCACCGCGACGACCTCTCGGCGCATGAGAGCACGCAGCGCGTCTACGCGCTGAACGACGAGGGCGGGCTGCTGCTCGCGTCCTGGCCCAACGGCGGACGACCCGCGATCCCCTTCGTGTACTCGGACGAGGTGTGGACCGGCGTCGAGCATCAGGTCGCGGCATCCCTCCTCTTCGCCGGCCGCTACGACGACGCCCTGCTCGTCGAACGGACGCTGCGTGCCCGGTACGACGGTGGCCACCGCAGTCCGTGGAACGAGATCGAGTGCGGCAACCACTACGCCCGCTCGCTCGCGTCGTGGGCGCTGCTGCTCGGCGCGACGGGCGCGCAGTGGGATGCGCCGACGGGAGTGCTGTCGTTCGCGCCCTGCGCTTCGACAAGCTCAGCGACCCAGGGTGGAGGCTCAGGGACCCAGGGGACCGAGAGGTTCCTGTTCACCACGGGCACGGGCTGGGGACGCGTCGAGATCGACCGCGATGCCCTCACCCTCCACCTCGACGGCGGCGAACTCGACATCGCCGACCTGCAGCTGCACGGCCGGAGCCTCGGCCTCGGCATCCGACTCCGAGCGAGCGAATCCCAGCGGTTCCCGCTCACCACGACCCCAACACCGGAGGCATCATGACCACCTACACCCTGCCGGCCCCGGCATCCCGCCCGGCGTCTGCACCGAAGACCGCCTACCTGATCGCCTCCGGCGACCTGCGCGAATCCGCCAACACGGGCGGCTGGCCCGTGCAGGTCGAACTCGAAGCCGGCGTCACCGGTGTCTTCAACGACCTCGGCTGGAGCGTCATCCGCGCCAACGAGGTCGACCCCGCGACCGGCCACGGCTTCATCTCCAGCCAGCGCATGGGCCTCGAGGTCTTCAAGAACATCCCGACGGATGCTCCGCTCATCGTCGCCGAGGCCGTGTGGCAGTACTCGCACCACGTGCTCGCTGGTCTGCGCTCGCATCAGGGGCCGATCCTCACGGTCGCGAACTTCGCGGGTGACTGGCCGGGACTCGTCGGACTGCTCGGCCTCAACGCCGGGCTGACCAAGATGGACAAGCCGTACGCGTCGATCTGGTCGGTCGACTTCAGCGACGACTGGTTCAAGGCCGGCATCAAGGAGTGGACCGAGACCGGGTCGATCACGCACGACGCCTCGCACGTGCGGGCCCTGCCCGAGCTGCCGGACAGCCCCGAGAAGCAGCTCGGGGAGGCGCTCGCCGCCGAGCTGCTCGCCGAGAAGGCCATCATCGGCGTCTTCGACGAAGGCTGCATGGGCATGTACAACGCGATCTTCGACGACGAGCTGCTGAACAAGACCGGCATCTACAAGGAGCGCCTGTCGCAGTCGGCCCTGTACGCCGAGATGCTCAAGGTCTCCGAACGCGAGGCGGATGCCGCCTACGACTGGCTGATCGACGCCGGAATGACCTTCCAGTACGGCGAGGATGCCGCGACCGAGCTCACCCGCGAGCAGGTGCAGTGGCAGCTGAAGATGTACATCGCCGCCCTCCGCATCGCCGATGATTTCGGGCTCGACGCGGTCGGCATCCAGTACCAGCAGGGTCTGAAGGATCTGGTACCGGCATCCGATCTGGCCGAGGGCATCCTGAACTCCACCGAGCGCCCGCCGGTGACCTCGCGCGACGGGTCACGCGTGCTGCACGAGGGCCGCGCGTTCCCGCATTTCAATGAGGCCGACGAGGGCGTCGCGGTCGACGCCCTCGTGACCGACCGGGTCTGGCGCGCGATGGGGCTCGTGCCCGACAACACGCTGCACGACGTGCGCTGGGGCGAGGACTTCGACGGGCAGTTCGTGTGGGTCTACGAGATCTCGGGATCGGTGCCGGCCTCGCACCTGGGCGGATGGCAGAACGCCGAGGGCTGGCGTCAGGGGCACGTGTTCTTCCCCGCGGGCGGTGCGACGATCAATGGCGTCTCGAAGCCCGGCGAGATCGTGCTGTCGCGCGTGTTCATCGCCGACGGCATCCTGCAGGCCGACATCTTCCGGGCATCCGTCGTCGAGCTGCCGGCCGAGGAGACGCAGCGCCGCAAGGACGCCACGAACCCGGAATGGCCGATCGCGCACGTGGTGCTGCACGGCATCTCGCGCGACCAGTTCATGGCGCGGCACAAGGCCAACCACGCCCAGCTCGTCTATGCCCCGGATGCCGAGACCGCCGACAAGGCACTGATCGCCAAGGCCGCGATGTTCGCGGGCATGGGCATCAAGGTCAACCTCGTGGGAGACGTCGCCGTCTGACCTGAGTATCGACTCTTCACCTCGTTTCGCTTAAGCGATATAGTCGGCGGCAGGTCGCACCGATGCGGCCTGATCTCGACGTCGATGATGAAGGAGAAGATCTGCCATGAGTCAGTCACGCATCAGGAGTCACCGGTTCCGAAAAGGCCTCGCGGCCGTGGCGGGCCTCGCCGTCGCCGCAGCCGGTGCTGTCGCTGCGAGCCCGGCCGCCGCGACCGAAGCGCCCGAGAACGACCCGCAGCTCGCGGTCTATGTGGAAGTGAACTCTAACGATTTAGCGAACGTCGCCGACTACACCCTCGCTGATTCCGGGCGTGCAGCCGTGGACCTGGCGATGATCTTCGCCGCGAACATCAACTACGACGGCGAGAAGGCGTACCTGCACTTCAACGAGCGCGTGACCGAGACGCTGAACGACGCCGAGAACCAGATCCGCCCGGTGCAGGAGCAGGGAACGAAGGTGCTGCTCTCGGTGCTCGGCAACCACCAGGGCGCGGGATTCGCGAACTTCACCTCCTATGAGCAGGCCGATGCGTTCGCCGCGCAGCTCGCCGACGCGGTGACGACCTACGGACTCGACGGCATCGACTTCGACGACGAGTGGACGGAGTACGGCGCCAACGGCACGCCGCAGCCCAACGCGGAGTCGTTCGGATGGCTGGCCACGGCGCTGCGTGATCGCCTCGGTGACGACAAGATCATCAGCCTGTACGCGATCGGTCCGTCGTACACGACGACGGACTTCACGCTGTTCGATGCCGAGGGCGTGCTCGACTACGCCTGGAACCCCTACTACCCGACCTATGACACGCCGACGGTGCCGGGGCTCGAGGACCGCACGCGCATCGGAGCCGCGGCGATCGACCTCGCGAACACGAGTGCTGCGACGGCGGCGGACTTCGCGAACCGCACGGTCGCCGATGGCTACGGGGTCTACGTGGCGTACAACCTCACCGCGACCGATCAGTCCGCCTATCTCTCCGGCATCACGCAGGCGCTCAAGGGAGAGGCGACCGAGTACCGCGCGTCGCCGAAGGACCGCACGGCTCCGACCGTCACGGTGAAGCAGGGTGCCGAGTTCACCACGGGATCCTCCGACGCGTACTCCCAGGTCAGCTTCAAGCTGTACGACGCGGGCCAGATCGATCGGCTCTTCGTCAACGGCGTGCTGAAGGACCTCACGAACAACACGTGGAGCGACCTCAACTTCGTGAAGCCGGGAGCCTTCGGAGCGGTCGCCGGAGCGAACACGCTCGAGGTGTTCGACGTCGCGGGGAACCGCACCGAGGTGTCGTTCGTGCTTGCCGGCTGATCCGCTGGTCGACCGACCTTCCCGGTGAGTGATCAGTCCAGGTCGAACAGCTCGACCTGACGGATCGTGACCTCGGCCTCCGCCCGCACGCGGAGCGCCGAGGTCACGATGCGCGTCGCCAGGGTGAAGGGCGTCGTGCGGTTCGGCAGCAGCTCGGCCCGGTGCGTGGTGCGGACGGGAACCCACTTCTCATCCGGCCCGAGCATCTCCCAGCGGAGCGCAGAAGCGGATGCCGGAGCCACCGCCGTCACGGTGAGGTCGCTGATGCCGCGGGGCTCGGAGAACCGCCATCCCACCCACTCCCCGGCTCGCAGCGCTGTACCGGCATCCCCCGAGAGCGCCCCGTCGTCGAACACCCGCTCGGCGTGGCGGAGTCCGGGCGAGGAGACGATGCGGCCTCCGGTCGACGTCAGGTCTGCGCGCCAGGCCTCGACCTGGTTCGCGACCGAGCGATCGCGCGCCTCGAGCGCTGCCGCCGGATCGAGGCCGAACACCAGCTCGAGCACGGCGTCGCCGACGAGCGCGTCGATCGGCAGCTCGGCCGCAGGCAGGAGCACGCCGTCGAGCCGTGCCTCCTGCAGCACCCGGGCCGTCGGCGAGCTGCGCCGAGAGACGACGCGCAGCGAGGAGGCGTCGCCGCGATCGACCCGGATGTCGTCGAAGAGCGGCGACCCGATCCGCAGCACGCCCGAGGCGAGCTCCAGCGGATACAGCCCGAGCGCGGCCCACAGCCACCAGGCGCTCATCTCACCGTTGTCCTCGTCGCCGGGGAAGCCCTGGCCGATGTGCGCGCCGGCGAACAGGCGCCCGGCGAGGTCGTGCACGATGCCTGCCGTCCGCCATGGCTGGTCGCTGAACGCGTACATGAAGGGGATGTGGTGCGCCGGCTGGTTCGAGATCGCGCACATGCCGGAGCGCAGCGATCGTGCCTCCCGCTGCTCGTGGATGACCGTGCCGTATGCGCCGCCGAATCGCTCGTCGGCGGTCTCGGGTTCGGCGAAGAGGGCGTCGAGATGACGACCGAGGCCGTCGGGACCGCCGTAGAGGTCGGCCAGCCCGGCGCCGTCGTGCACGGCGCCGACCGACATCCCCCACGCGTTCGTCTCGACGTTGTCACCGCCCCAGGACCTCGGGTCGAATCCCGAGGCGGCGAAGGCGCCGTCGTCATCCCGGCCGCGGAAGAACCCTGTGCTGTCGTCGAACAGGGTGCGGTACGACCGGGCCCGATTCGCGAAGTAGCGGGCGAAGGACCGGTAGCGCGCAGCATCCGCAACGGATGCCGGCGCGGATTCCGGCTCGGCCTCGGCGGCGAGCCGGGAGGCGAATCGCCCCAGCGCGGCATCGCTCACGGCGTTCTCGATGCTCCAGCTCATGCCTTCGGGGACCTCCGAGGCGATGTAACCGGTGAAGCGGCCTCGGGCGACGCCCTTGCGGCCACGACGGGCGTCGGGCCCCGGTTCGCAGGCGTTGCGCCATCCGCTCTCGAAGGCGGTGACGCGGTCGAACTCCACGCCCCAGCGCGCGGCGTCGGCGAAGATCTGGTCGCTCGAGGTGCCCACCATGCTGTCGACGTACCCCGGGGCGCTCCACCGCGCCATCCAGCCTCCGCGGCGGTACTGCTCCAACTGGCCGTCGAGGAGGCGCCCCGTGAGGGCGGGGTCGAGCAGGGCGAGCGCCGGCCACTCGGTGCGGTACGTGTCCCAGTAGCCGTTGTTGACGACGAGCTCGCCCTCGGCTGCCGGTTCGCCGTCGTGGACCGGGACCTCGGCGAACACGTCGGCGAACCGCCAGATGGGGGTCTCGGCCGTGCCGGCGTTCTCGGCCGCGCTGTTCGGGTACAGGTGCATCCGGTGGAGGGCGGCGGCGATCCGCGACCGGTGCTCCTCATCGGCGAGCGAGCGATACGGAGCATCCTCCGCGGGCAGCGGCGGGATCGTGACGCGCCCGAGCAGACGATTCCATGCCCCTGCAGCACGGTCGCGCAGCTGATCGTACGAGGTCGTCGCGGGGGTCTCGATCGAGAGGCTGTGCCGGGCCTGCTCGACGGACAGGAAGGAGACCGCGATCCGCACCTCGAGCGATCCGCGGCCGCTCACGTATCCGGCGACCTCGCCGCGGCCGTCGTCGTCGAGACGGCCGCGCTCATCGGCCTGATCGCGACCCCGCAGGACGGTACCGGCGAAGAAGCAGCGGGGCGCGTTGCCCCAATCCGCAGGACCCTCCGGGATCCAGCCCTCGAACTCTCCGGCATCCCTCCACTCGAGGCGCCCGCCGGAGGTGAGCTGATCGATGACGAAGCCGACGCGGGCGTCGGGGTCGGCGCTCCGCACTCGGAAGGCCGCCGCGTGCGAGGTCGCCGTCATCTCGACGTGCAGGCCGTCGCCGAGGTCGGCGGCATACTCGTGCGGATGCGCGCGCTCGGCGCCTGCGACGATCCAGCGTCGGCGGCCGGCACGCTGCGAGGTGGGGCGGCCGAGGAAGGGCATCAGCTGCAGCACCGAGCGGTCGCCGATCCACGGGCTCGGCTGATGCGAGAACTGGAGCGCTTCGAGCCGGCGCCCGCGGGGATCATCGTGCACGAACGGACGGTACGGCCAGCGGGAGTCGGCGGCGTCGGTCGCCGGGGTGACGAACGTGAAGCCGTGCGGCACGGCAACGGCCGGGATCGTGTTCCCACGGGAGAATCGCGGTCCTGAGTGCGACCCGCGGCGCGTGTCGACGCGTTCGACGGGGGTGAGCGGTGCGGATGCCGCGCGCTGCTCGATCACGAGCTGCACATAGCCGGAGACGCGCGGAGGGAGATCCGCCGCGGTGGCGAGCGTCTCGGTGCCGAGCACGATCTCGACCGTGCCGGTGCGGTGGGCGACCGGGGCGAGCGCGACGGTGTCGGCGTTCCACTGCTCCGGGAAGCTCCAGCGCGCGGCGAACTGCTCTTCGGCGGGGATCGGGAAGTCGTAGCGGTCGCGGATCGCCGGGATATCGCTCAGCCGGGTGCCGTCGGCGAATCGCACGTCGATCGTGACCGCGAGCGCTGCATGAGGCGTCAGCGTCGCCGAGGGGCCGTCCGCGTAGAACGCCCAGTGCAGCACGGTGTCCGGCGAGAACCTGAGGTCGGCGAGTCCGGGTGCATCGATCCGCTGCTCTCCGGCAGACGGATCGAACGCGAAGGCGAACACCGGCCCCGACAGGACGCCCGCGCGGGGACGGGACGAGGGAGGATCGGCCGGGCCGTCCGCCGGCGAGAGGTGCGCGGCGCTCACCCCTTGATCGCGCCCTCCTGCACGCCCTTGAAGAAGAACCGCTGCGTGAACGAGAACATGATGACGATCGGCACGAGCGCGATCATGGTCCCGGCCGCGATCAGTCGCGGGTCGACCGAGAAGCTGCTGTTGAGGTAGGCCATGCCGACCGTCAGCGTGTACTTCGCGGGGTCGGACAGCACGATGAGGGGCCACAGGTAGTCGTCCCAGGCGCCGATGAACGCGAAGATCGCGACCACCGAGACCATGCCGCGGATGTTCGGCCACACGATGTGCCGGATGCGCTGCCAGGTGGTCGCGCCGTCGACCGTCGCGGCATCCAGCACGTCCTTCGGGATCATGCGGCAGGCCGTCGCGATCAGGAGCACGTTCATCGCGCTGATGGCGCCGGGAAGGAAGACGCCCCAGAGGGTGTCGGCCAGTCCCAGGGCGCGGATCGTGAGGAAGTTGCTCGTCACGGTCACCTCGCCGGGGAACAGCAGCGTGGAGAGGAGGATCGCCATCACGATCCACTTGCCGCGGAACCGCATGCAGCCGAGGGCGTAGCCGGCGAAGGTCGCGAGCACGACGTTGCTGACGACCGTGCCGAGGGAGACGAGCAGCGAGTGCCACGCGTAGAGGTAGACCGGCACGATGTCGGCGACGGTCGAGTAGTTCCCCAGCGTGGGCTCGCGCGGGATGAGGTTCGGCGGGAAGGAGTAGATGTTCTCCTGCGGGCCCTTGAACGAGGTCGAGAGCTGCCAGACGAACGGGCCGATGACGAGCACGAGGACGAGCAGCAGCAGGGCGTAGCGGCCGATGAGGCCGCCGAGCGTCGGCTTGCTGAAGTCGCCGGAGCCCCGTCGGCGGAAGATGCGCTCGCGCTCGGGCCGCGCGGGCTCATCCGGCGCGCGGCGGTCGTCGTCGGCGCGGGGCGGGGTGAGGATGCTCATGCGGGGGCCTTCGCCTTCTTCTCGCGATTCATGAAGGCGATCGCGGCGAGCGGGATCAGGGTGAGGAGGAACAGCGCGACGCTGATCGCCGACGCGTATCCGATGTTGCCGTTCAGCCCGGAGCCGACCTGACGGATGAGCATCACCAGCGACATGTCGTAGCCGCCGGGCCCTCCCGTGCTCTTGGACAGCACGTCGAGCTCGGCGAAGACCCTCATCGCCGAGACGGCGATGAGCACGGCGATCAGCAGCATCGCGCCGCGCACCGAGGGGATCGTGACGGAGAGGAAGCGGCGGAACGCCCCGGCGCCGTCGAGCATCGCGGCCTCGTGCAGCTCCTTGCCGACGTTGCCGAGGGCGGCGAGGTACACGACCATGTAGTAGCCGAGCCCCTTCCACACCGTGAGCAGGATCGCGCACCCCAGCAGCAGCCAGCGATCGACGAGGAAGGCCATCGGCTTGTCGACCAGTCCGAGGAACTCGAGCGTCTGGTTGATGATGCCGCGGCTGTCGAAGAGCCAGGTCCAGATGAGGGCCACCACGACGACCGAGGCGATCACGGGGAAGTAGAAAGTGGTGCGGAAGAACGAGATGCCGGGCAGCTTCTTCTGCACGAGCAGCGCCAGCAGCAGCGGGAGTACCGTGAGCAGCGGCACGCACACGACGACGTAGATGATGCAGGTCGTCAGCGCGTTCCAGAACATCTCGTCGCCGAACATGCGGTCGTAGTTCGCCACGCCGACGAATTCGGGCGTCCGCAGCGGACGCGCGTCGGTGAAGCTGAGGAAGACCGTGTTGAGGAACGGCCAGAGCGCGAACACCAGCACCCAGATCACGGCGGGGCCGAGGAGCAGCCAGGGCGTGAACCATCGGTGGGATCTCATCGATCTCACCCTGCTCCGGATGCCGGTGTCCGCGCGCATGCTTACTGGTCCACGCGGTTCGCGTTGGCGTACTCGACGATCTTGTCGAGCTGCGTCGCCGCATCCGCTTCGCCGTTGATGGCGAGGGCGATCTGCTGCGTCATGTACGTCGCCATGTCGGACGTCCACTGGAACGGCAGAGCCTTGGCGCCCTCCATCGCGGTGAACACGGTGTCGATCGCGGCGAGCTGCTTCTCGTCGGTGATCGACGAGGAGATGTTCTCCACGACCTTGTCGCCACCTGCGGCGGTGCCGGGAGCGGTGCCGACGGCGAGCGACGAGAAGGCGACCTGGTTCTCCTCGTTGGTCACGAACTCGGCGAAGGCGAGAGCGGCTTCCTTGTTGTCGGAGTCGGCCGAGACGTTGAGTCCCTGCACGTACAGCGGCGGCACGCCCAGGCGCTGCGTCGCGACGGTGTTCTCCAGCAGAGCGGGGGCGTCCTTCTGCAGGTCGGTGGTGAAGCCGGTGCCTCCGGTCGTGAACGCGACCTTCTCCTGGATGTAGGACTCGGCGTTCCCGCCGTAGTCGCCGGTCAGAGCCTCGGCGGGCATCGCACCCGCCGCGTAGGCGTCGGCGTAGGCCTCGATGATCTTCGCGGCCTCGTCGGTGTTGAAGTCGAACTCGCCCTTGTCGTCGATGACCTCCATGCCGGCGGCCGTGAAGGTGTCGAGCGCGGGGATCGACGAGAGCAGCTGCACCTTGCCGTCGGACTCCGTGGCGACCTTCTTCGCGAGGGTGAGGAGCTCGTCGACGGTCGTCGGCAGGTTGTCCTCGGTGACCCCGTATGGGGCGAGCTGCGCGAGGTTCCACCACGAGGCGTCGCTGGAGAGGTACCAGGGGAGTCCGTACGTGCCCTCGACCTCGGGGTACTGGCTGTAGGAATCCCAGGCGCCGGCGTTGTAGACGGACTTCAGATCGGGGTCGGCCGTGTCGATGTCGACGAGCTTGCCGGCGGCGACGAGCGGGTAGGCGATGTCCGGCGGCAGGTTCAGCACGTCGGGAAGGGTGTCGGCGTTCGCCTGGCTGAGGATCTTCTCCTGGTAGCCGTCGCCCGGCTGGTCGAGCCACTCGACCGTGACGTCGGGGTTCTCCTTCTCGAACGCGTCGATCAGATCCTCGAAGTAGGGCGTGAACTTCTCGTTCTTGAGCGACCAGGTCTGGAACTGGATCGTTCCGCTCAGCTCGCCGGAGGTGTCGATGGGGCCGGTGTCGCCGGAGCCTCCGCCGCCTCCCGTGCAACTCGTCAGCGCCAGGACGCCGATGCTGAATGCTGCCAGAGCGGCAATGCGTGTCGGAACTCTCATCGTGCTTCTTCCTCGAGGCGGGCGATTCCGCGTGATGTCCACATGAGGGTGGACTACAACGCTTTAGCAGATGAAACCATCCGATTCCGTGCCTGTCAAGGTGCTGGCGGAGGGTCTCACGGGAATCCGTTCCGGGCAGTGGGATGTTCGTTGCTCAAGCGTTATAGTGATCCGACATGCCCTCACCGGAGGGCGCCGTCGGAAAGGTCCGGACACATGACGCAGCGTGGCGCTCTCGATGCTCCCCTGAGATTCGGGGCGAACTACACGCCGTCGAAGGACTGGATGCACTCCTGGCTCGACTTCACGCCGGACGACGTGCGCCGCGACTTCGCCGCGCTCGCCGAGCTGGGGCTCGACCACGTCAGGGTCTTCCCGCTGTGGAACGTCCTCCAGCCGAACCGCACGCTCATCCGCACGAAGGCCGTCGACGACGTGCGTGCCATGGTCGACATCGCCGGCGAGTTCGGGCTGGACGCCAGCGTCGACGTGATCCAGGGACACCTCTCGAGCTTCGACTTCGTCCCGTCCTGGCTGTACACCTGGCATGACAAGAACATGTTCACCGATCCGAAGGCGCTGGAGGGGCAGGTCGCGCTCGTCGACCGGCTCGGCCAGGCGCTGCGCGAGGCCCCGAACTTCCTCGGCCTGACCCTCGGGAACGAGACGAACCAGTTCTCGGCGCACACGCATCCTTCGCCCTGGCCGGTCACGCAGGACGAGGCAGGCGAGTGGATCTCCGCGCTGTTGGCGGCGGCGGATGCCGCGGCTCCCGGCCACGCGAACGTGCACAGCGAGTACGACGCGGTCTGGTACATGGATGGGCACGGGTTCACGCCCGCGCACGCCTCGCGCCTCGGGGCGATGACCACGATCCACTCCTGGATCTTCAACGGCACCGCCCAGCGCTACGGCGGGCGCTCGGTCGCCTCCGACCGGCACGCGGAGTACCTGATCGAGCTCTCCCGCGCCTTCGCGACGGACCCGCAGCGTGTGGTGTGGCTGCAGGAGGTCGGCGCCCCCTCCAACTGCCTCGCCGAGGACGAGATGCCCGGCTTCCTGGAAGCGACGGTGCGCTCGGCCGCCCGCACCGAGAACCTCTGGGGCATCACCTGGTGGTGCTCGCACGACGTGAGCCGCGAGCTCGGCGATTTCCCCGAACTGGAGTACTCGCTCGGCCTGGTCGGTCAGGACGGCAAGGCGAAACCCCTCGGCCGCCGGTTCGCCGAGCTCATCCCGGAGCTGCGCGCACGCCAGACGCCGCCCGCACGCGAGACCGCGATCGTGGTCGAGGTCGACGAGCGCGACGTGCCGGTGAGCCGCGCAGCACTGAGCCCCGGGGGAGTGGTGTTCCAGGCGTGGGTGGATGCCTGCGCCGCCGGTCTCGACCCGGCGCTGGTCACCTCGCGGACGGCGCTCGACCCCGCGGCGCTCGATGCGCGCGGCATCCGTCGTCTGATCCGCCCGGACGTGTCGGCGAACGAGGTCGACCCCTACGGCTCGGTGAACACGGTCGTCGGAGCCTGACGGGGTCAGAGAGCTCCCTGCCGTTTCCTGGGGCAGCTCGGCGAGCCGACCTCACCCACCCGCCGAAAACGACCTTGCCGAAGTTTCGATGCGGCAGGTTTTGGTTTCTCAAGGCCCAGGAGTCTGCGGTCGAGCGGCTGACCGCACTGCCATAAGGTGTCAGCAGTGTGCGGGTTAGGGTGAGTCTCATGACGAGGCGTCAGCGACAAAGGACATGGGTGTCCGCGGGCGTCGGTCTCATCGTCTGCGGGGTGGCTTGTGCTCTGCAGCCCACATTGAACTCCCAATTGTGGGTCGGGGTGCTCGCTGATGTGATCTTCGCGGCATCGGTGTTGTTGTTTGCCATGGGGCTGTCTCGAGACGCGAGCGTGGTCGGGCGTGAGCCCGTAGGAGTCGCTGCTTTGGTGGTGGTGGGTGTCTGGCCATTGGTGTGGTCCGTCGTCACGCGGGTCGTGATGAGTGATCCGATTTCGCCGGCCGGGGGAAGTGCTCTGGGGCTCGTGGCTTTGCTGGTTCCTACTGCGGCGGGACTGCTTGCAGGCGTGCGGATCGTGCGATCTCGTGTAGTGCCCAATCCCTGGCGGTGGGCACCTCTTTGGGTGTTGGGCGCCTACGTCTTCACGTGGGTGATCCCGCAGGTTGTTTTCGTCTCTCAAAGGCCCGAGGAACTCCAGAGCTTCGCTTCTCTGTTTCAAGCGCTCGCCACTCTCGCGACCCTTGCGGGAACGATGGGGTTAGGCATCCTTGCAATCGCCCTCGCTGCGAGACAAAGACCTGAAAGCGTTGAGATCTTCCCCACGCAGTAGCAACAGTGGCGCGTCCAGCAAGCCACCGGTCTTGTCCCTCGAAATGCCTACAGCGCTCGTCATCGCGTTGTGTAGCCGCATCCGTCATCTCATACAAAGGGATGCTGTTCTTCTGAGAACTCGGGACGAACTTCTGCCACTCCATTCAGTTCGCGCTGGAGTTGCTCGACAAGCAGCACGCCCCGCTCGCGCCAGCCCTCGGCGTCGGCGAGCGGTTCATCCTCCTGCCTCGTCAGCCACTCCTCGTTCCAATCGAACAATGCGGAGCTCAACTCAGGCGAGATGTCGAGGGAGCCGACGTCGAAGCGGTATCCGTCAGTGAAGTCCTCCCAGAGCGGCCAGCCGCTGGCCCACTCAGGGAACACCCGAAGAAGTCGTAACCCGTTGGGCAGGAGCGGTTGCAACCCTCGTCGAGTTCGGGCCGACAGGTAGCGGCTCTGCATCTGTCGGCGTAGCTGCCACTGACGTGCGGTGACAGGCGTGTCGTTGTAATTCATCCCAGAAAGCCAGATCAATCCGCGAGCACCGCGCGAGTCGTCATCGACGATCGCCATCGACCAGAGGTCTCGGTCGCCGTTCGAAAACGCACGCGCGCCATCCATGGCTTCGTCAAGGGTGGCGTCAACGAGGTCCACGGCTGTCACCTCATCGACAGCTCCCTTGAACACGAAGATGCGGAAGCGGGGGTCGTCACGCTCCCATGTGGAGTCCCGCTTATCGACGTACGCGCCGCGCATGAGAACAGAGTACGTCGCGAGCGGCCGGTCACGGACGCTTCGCGGTGTCACTGTCTTTCGTGCTCCGCGCTCGCACGTGCCACCATGGGGGATGACTTCCAGAGCACTTTCCCTCCCGACGCTCACCGGAGAGAAAGTCACGCTGCGCGCATGGCGCCGCTCGGATGTCGCGATCGTGGTGGAGGCCTCCAAGGACCCTCTGATTCCTCTACTGACAAGCGTGCCGACGAACTCAGATCACCCTCAGGCGCTGGCCTTCATCCGACGACAACATGAGCGTGTGCGGGACGGCGCCGGCTACGTCTTCGCGATCGCTGATGACGACGACACCGCGGTCGGGCACATCGGGCTCTTCTTCATCCCGGGTGCATCTCGCCGAGCCAGCGCCGGCTACTGGATCGCCCGCTCCCGTCGACGACAGGGATTCGCGCGGGACGCCGTGCTGGCCTTGACCTCATGGGCGATCACACTTGAGGAACTCGATCGTGTCGAGCTGTACGTGGAGCCCTGGAATGAAGGTTCGTGGCGTGTGGCCGAATCGGCAGGCTACGAACGTGAGGGTCTTCTCCGCAATTGGAAAAGGGTGGGTGGCCAACCGCGCGATATGTACATGTACTCGCGGTTGACGGGACAGACGACCTGAAAACGGTCTTGACCGCCTTCGCTCCTGGCCGTGCACCACGACGAGATTCAGCGGTCCGAAGGCCCAGGTCGGCGGGAGACGACTTCAGCCGAGCCGCTCCGGCGGGGCCGTGCTCTCGCGCGCCGTGAGCACGGGCGTCGGGCCCTCGACGCTCGGCAGGTTGACCCCGGCTTCGATCTGCTGCAGCAGCAGGGTCGCCGCGCGCTCGCCGAGTTCGAAGGTGTCGCGGGTCATCGCGGTGATCGACGGGTTGATCAGCCCGGCGATCACGGAGTCGTCGAACGACGCGAGCGACACGTCCCGCGGCACCGCGCGTCCCATCTCCTGCGAGACGCGGAGACCGGCGACGGCCATCACGTCGTTGTCGTAGACGATCGCGGTCGGGCGCTGCCGCCCGGAGAGCAGCGAGCGGGTGACCGCGGATGCCCGTGCGGGCGAGAAGTCCGTCGTGATCACCTCGCCCTCGATGCCGTCGGATGCCATGCGCTCCAGGACCTCGGCGCGCAGGTGCGTGTGCTCGAGGTCGGCGGGGCCGCCGACGTAGGCGATGCGGGTGTGGCCGAGGGCCGCGAGGTACGAGAAGAGCGTCTCGGCCACGGCATCGTCACCGATCCAGACGCTCGGCACCGAACCCTCGGGCGACGGCTTGGATCCGATCATGACCGCACGCGCGTCGAGGGCCGTGATGCGGTCCACGCGGGGGTCGTCGTCGCGCGGATCGATGAAGATGAAGCCGTCGACCTGGTTCGACGATCGCCACTGCCGGTGCACCTCCATCTCCTCGGCGACATCGGCCACGAGGCGGAGCTGCAGGCTCACTTTGCTCACCGACAGGCGCGACTCGATGCCGGCGATGAGGTCGGTGAAGAACGCCTCGGATCCGAGGGACCGTGCGGGCCGGGCGAGCGCGAAGCCGACCGTGTTCGCCTTCGCCCCGACCAGCGCACGCGCCGCCGAGCTCGGCTGCCAGCCGTTCTCCTCGACGATCGAGAGGATGCGCTGCCTGGTCTCGTCGCTAACACCGGGGCGGCCGTTCAACGCGAACGAGACGGCGCCGGGAGAGACCCCGGCCATGCGCGCGATATCGGCGATGGTGACGCGTTTCGCCGGGCTCATAGTCACTCACCATACTTGATCGGTTTAGTCTCGTGAAAGCACGGATCGAGTGTCCTAGACTTGGTCACTAGATCGTTTTAGTTGCCCTCACCGTCGAGCCGGAGATCCCCCATATGCATGACGACACCTCGCTCACCGTCGGCCGCGTCAAGCGCGTCCTCGAAGAGCGCATCCGCCCGGCCATCCACTCGGCATCCGTGCCGCTGGAGGTCGAGCTCCACGAACTGCCCGGCGAGCCGATCAGCCCGCAGGATGGCCTCGCGCTCGACTACGCTCCCGGTGCCGTCGGGGCGCCCTGGGGTCCGGCCTGGGGGACCACCTGGTTCCGGCTGACGGGTCGCGTCCCCGCCGAGTGGGCGGGTCGTCGCGTCGAGGCCGTGATCGACCTCGGGTTCGACATCAACATGCCCGGCTTCCAGTGCGAGGCCCTCGTCTACCGCCCGGACGGCAGCCCGGTGAAGAGCATCAACCCGCGCAACCAGTGGCTGCCGATCACCGAGGCCGCCCACGGCGAAGAGCCCGTCGAGCTGTACCTCGAGGCCGCGGCCAACCCGGTGCTGCTCGACTACCACCCCTTCCTGCCGACGCAGGAGGGCGACATCCAGACCTCCTCGCGTGAGCCGCTCTACCGCTCGCGGCGGATGGACCTCGCCGTGTTCGAGCAGGACGTCTTCGAGCTCTCGGTCGACCTCGAGGTGCTGTTCGAGCTGCAGGCCGAACTCACGCCGACGTCACCCCGGCGCATGCGCATCCTGCAGGCGATGGACGACGCGCTCGATGCCCTCGACCTGCAGCGCATCGCGCAGACCGCACCCGATGCCCGTGCCCGCCTCGCCGAAGTGCTCGCGGCCCCGGCGGAGGCGAGCGCGCACCGCATCTCGGCCATCGGCCACGCGCACATCGACTCCGCGTGGCTGTGGCCGGTGCGCGAGACGATCCGCAAGGTCGCGCGCACCACCTCGTCGATGACGACCCTGCTCGATGAGCAGCCCGAGTTCCAGTACGGCATGTCCAGCGCGCAGCAGTACGCCTGGCTCAAAGAGCATCGTCCCGAGGTGTACGAGCGGGTGAAGGCGGCGGTCGCCGAGGGGCGCTTCTTGCCGCTCGGCGGCATGTGGGTCGAGTCTGACACCGTGATGCCGACGGGCGAGTCGCTGGTGCGCCAGTTCTCGCACGGCCAGCGGTTCTTCGAGCGCGAGTTCGGCATCCGCTCGAAGGGCGTCTGGCTGCCGGACAGCTTCGGCTACTCCCCGGCCCTGCCGCAGCTCATGCGCCGCGCCGGCTTCGAATGGTTCTTCACGCAGAAGATCTCCTGGAACCAGCAGAACGTGTTCCCGCACCACTCGTTCCTGTGGGAGGGCATCGACGGCTCGCAGGTGTTCACGCACTTCCCGTCGATGGACACCTACAACTCGCAGCTCAGCGGCATGGAGGTCGCGAAGGCCTCCCGCCAGTTCAAGGAGAACCGGCTCAGCTCCCGATCGATCGCGCCCGTCGGCTGGGGCGACGGCGGCGGCGGCACAACCCGCGAGATGACCGGCAAGGCCACGCGCCTCGCGAACCTCGAGGGCAGTGCGCAGGTCGTGTGGGAGCACCCCGACGTGTTCTTCGACGCGGCCAAGGCGGAACTGCCGCACCCGGCCGTGTGGGTCGGCGAGCTCTACCTCGAACTGCACCGCGGGACGCTCACCAGCCAGCACGCCACGAAGGCGCTGCACCGCTGGGCCGAGCACGCCCTCATCGAGGCCGAGCTGTGGGCGACGACGGATGCCGTGCGCACGGGTGCGTCGTACCCGCAGGACGAGCTCGACAGGCTCTGGAAGATCGTCCTGCTCCATGAGTTCCACGACATCCTCCCCGGCACGTCGATCGCCTGGGTGCACCGCGAGGCCGTCGAGGTGCTCACGAACGTGCTGTCGGATGCCGAGGAGATCTCCGCACAGGCGCGGCGATCCCTCGCCGGCGAGGGGGAGCGTGAGTTGCTCTTCGAGCCGACCTCCGTCGGGCGCGGGCGTGCGCTCGGGGCATCGTTCGTGGTCGAGCCGACCGCAGCCTCGGTGTCGCTCACCGCGGAGGACGGCGGCTGGCGCCTGGAGAACGACCTCGTCTCCGTTCTCGTCTCAGCGGAGGGGCTGATCGTGTCGGCCGTCGACCGCGCCTCCGGCCGCGAGGCCGTCGCGGCGGGACGGGCGGCGAACCTCTTCCAGCTGCACCAGGACTTCCCGAACATGTGGGACGCGTGGGACATCGACAAGTACTACCGCAACAGCGTCGACGACCTCACCGACGTGTCGTCGATCGATGCGACCGTCCACGGTGGCACGGCGGTCGTCACCGTGCGCCGGGAGTTCTCGGAGTCGACCATCGAGCAGAGGATCTCCCTCGCCCCCGGTGAGCGCACGGTGCTGCTGCGCAACGACGTGGATTGGCACGAGACCGAGAAGCTGCTCAAGCTCGCCTTCCCGCTCGACGTGCAGGCCGCGCACACCGATGCCGAGACGCAGTTCGGCTACCAGTCGCGGGTGACGCACACCAACACGAGCTGGGAGGCGGCGAAGTTCGAGACCTCGATGCACCGCTTCGTGCTGGTGCGCGAGGCCGACTTCGGCGTCGCGCTGGTGAACGACTCGATCTACGGGTACGACACCACTCGGGAGGTCGACGGCGATGCGGTGGCGACGACCGTGCGCCTGTCGCTGCTGCGCGCCCCGCGCTTCCCCGACCCCGACACCGATCACGGGCATCACCAGATCGAGGTCGGCTTCGTGGTCGGAGCGGATGCCGGGATCGCGACCACCGAGGGCATCAGGATGAACGCGACGCCCACCGTCGTGCGCGGGGCGCGCGAGGTCGAGCCGCTGGTCTCGGTCGAGGGCGACGGCATCATCGTGTCGGCGGTCAAGCTCGCCGATGACGGCTCCGGCGACGTGATCGTGCGCGTGTACGAGTCCCTCGGCCGGCGCACGACGGGCGCGCTCACCGTGGACTTCCCGCACCGCGAGGTGCGCGAGGTGACGCTCATCGAAGACGAGCTCGACGAGCCGCGCCTCGGTGGCGAACTGAAGCTGCGGCCCTTCGAGGTGCGTACGCTCCGCATCACCCGCTGAGTTCGAACCTGCTGAGGTGATCGACCGCCTCGCTCCGGCCGTGGTGCTGGCGCGAGGCGGCGATCAGCGAGACGATGGCCTCATGGCGACCATCGACGATCTGCGCGAGATCGCGCTCGCGCTGCCCGGCGTGCACGAGGTGATCGACGGACACACCGGTGACGCCGCGTGGCGGGTCAAAAGCGGGATGTTCACCGGTCTTCGCGGTCCGCGACAGACCGACCTCCGTCAGCTCGAGGAACTCGGACGCGAGTGGCCGGCCGGCGTCGTGATCGGAGTGCGGACGGCGAGCCTCGAGGAGAAGGAGGCGCTGCTCGCGGCCGAGCCGGATGTGCTCTTCACGATCCCGCATTTCGACGGGTACCCGGGGCTGCTCGTGCGGCTCGACGTGATCGATCGGGAGCGGCTGGCCGAGCTCGTCACGGACGCCTGGCTGTCGCGCGCCCCCGTCCGGGTCGCGAAGGACTGGCTCGCGGAGCACGGGCTGGGGTGACCCGCCCTAGGCGCCCGTCTTCAGCGCCCGGGTGATGCCGTCGACCATCTGCAGCTGCTCGTCGTCGAGGCGGTCGATGAAGAGTTCGCGGATCGCGCGCAGGTGGGGCACGTTCGCGCGACGGAATGCCGCTGACCCCTCGTCGGTGAGCACCACGACGGCGCCGCGATTGTCGGTCGCGCAGTCGTCGCGCCGGATCAGCCCGCGACGTTCCATGCGCCCGAGGTGGTGCGAGACGCGGCTGCGCTCCCAGCCGATGGTCGCGGCGAGTTCGCTCGATCGGAGCTGGTGATCGCTCTGGTCGCTGAGCGCCAGGAGGACCGAGTAGTCCGCGGGTGAGAGGTCCGATTCGTCCTGGAGTCGCCTGCCCAGTTCGCCCTGCATGGCGGCGACGGTCTCGATGAAGTCCCGCCAGATGCGCAGCTGCGGCGCGGTGGGCGTGCTTCGTGCTGCCATGGTCGCCTCCTTTAGTTGACATGTCCATCATATAGGAGTAGAACTTGAGTGCAAGTGATTGATGTGTCAATAAAAGAGGGAAGGAAAGCGTCGTGAACCCGCAGGGATTCGAGATCGGCCTCAACTCGTTCGGCGACACCGCGTCGTCGGGTGGACGGGACCTGAGCGGTGCAGAGACTCTGCGACTGCTCGTGGACGAGGCGCGTCGCGCCGAGGATGCCGGGATCGACGTGTTCAGCGTCGGCGAGCACTATCGCCCGGGGCACAACGACTCCGCCACCCCGGTGCTCCTCGCCGCGATGGCCACCGCCACCGAGCGGATCGGCCTCGGTACGAGTGTCACGGTGCTCAGCACCAACGACCCGGTGCGGCTCTATCACGAGTTCTCGACGCTCGATGCGGTCTCGAACGGCCGCGCGCAGCTCGTGCTCGGCCGGGCGTCGGCGACGGAGTCGTTCCCGCTGTTCGGCTACGACCTCGCCGACTACGAAGAGCTGTTCGAGGAGAAGCTCGACCTCTTCATGCGCCTGCAGCGCGAGGAGGCCGTCACCTGGTCGGGCACCACCCGGGCGCCACTGCGCGATCACGTCGCCCAGCCGCGGATGCGGCCAGGCGGCATCCCGACCTGGATCGGCGTCGGCGGCAGCCCCCAGTCCGTCATCCGCGCCGCGAACTACGGGCTGCCGCTCATGCTCGCCATCATCGGCGGCAACCCGCAGCGCTTCGCCGGCCATGTCGACCTCTACCATCGGGCTCTCGCCCAGGCGGGGAACGCACCCCAGCCCGTGGGGATGCACTCGCTCGGACTCGTGGCCGACACGGATGAGGAGGCGCGGGAGACCTGGTGGCGCTTCTGGGAGCCGGTCGTGACCGACCTCGCGAACGAGCGCGGCTTCTACGCACCCACCCGCGCACGGTACGAGCACGAGATCGCCGAGGGCGCCCTCTTCGTCGGCTCGCCCGAGACGGTCGCGCAGAAGATCGCGCGGTCCGCACGCGATCTCCAGCTCGACCGCTTCGATCTGAAGTACGACATCATGCACCTCCCGCGCGAGGCCCGCGCCCGCACGATCGAGCTGCTCGGCCGCGAGGTCGCCCCGCGCGTGCGGGAGCTGCTCTCCCTCGAGCGCGCCGCGTGAACACCCCCACCCCCGGAAGGAAAGCAGTCATGAACGACTCGGCATCCGTCGACAACCTTGAATTCGGCCTCGACACCTTCGGCGACCTCACCGAAGACGAGAACGGCGAGCTCTCCAGCCACGCCGCGGCCATCCGTCAGGCCGTCGAAGAGGCGGTGCTCGCCGATCGGCTCGGCGTCGACGTGTTCCTCGTGGGCGAGCATCACCGGCCCGAGTACGCGATCTCGAGTCCTGAGACCGTGCTGGCGGGCATCGCAACCCGCACGTCCCGCATCCGTCTGGGATCCGGGGTCACGGTCTTGAGCTCCGATGATCCCGTGCGCGTGTTCCAGCGCTTCGCCACGGTCGACGCCCTGTCGAGCGGTCGTGCGGAGGTCATCCTCGGCCGCGGATCCTTCACCGAGTCCTTCCCGCTGTTCGGGCACGACCTGGCCGACTACGAGGTGCTCTTCGACGAGAAGATCGACCTGTTCGCCGAGCTCCTGAAGGAGGGGCCGGTCACGTGGTCCGGCACCCAGCGCCCCGCTCTCGTCGACGCGGATGTCTTCCCCAAGACCGAGGGCGGGTTGAGCACCTGGGTCGGCGTCGGCGGTTCGCCGCAGTCGGTGATCCGCACGGCCCACTACGGCTTCCCGCTCATGCTCGCGATCATCGGCGGGGCGCCCGACCGCTTCGCCGGCTACATCGATCTGTATCGGCGCGCTGCCGCCCAGTTCGGCACGACCGCGCACCCGGTCGGCATGCACTCGCCCGGATTCATCGCCGACACCGATGAGGAAGCGCGCGAGCTGCTCTGGCCGCGGTACAAGGTGATCCGCGACCGGATCGGGGCGCTGCGCGGCTGGCCGCCGATCCGCCGCGAGGAGTTCGACCACGAGATCGAGCACGGCTCCATGTACGTCGGCTCGCCCGAGACCGTGGCGCAGAAGATCGCCCAGACGCTCGGCGCACTCGACGTCGGCCGTTTCGACCTCATCTACACGATGGGATTCCTGCCGGCTGCGGCGCGGATGCGGGCGGTCGAGCTCTACGGGTCGGTCGTGATCCCGCGTGTGCGGGAGCTGCTGGCCGCACAGCGCACCGAGAACGAGGAGGCGGCATGAGCGGCCGCACGGACGTGACCACGATCGGGATCCTCGGCGCCGGCAAGGTGGGCACGGTCCTCGCCCGACTGGCTGTCGCCGCGGGGTACCGCGTGCTCATCGCGGGCTCCGGCGATCCAGTGAAGATCGCCCTGACCGTGGAGGTGCTCGCCCCGGGCGCCGAGGCGACCACGGCGGCATCCGCCGCGGCCCGGGCCGACATCGTGATCCTCGCGCTGCCGCTCGGGAAGCACCGCTCCCTCCCGGTGGAGGAGCTGCGCGGGAAAGTCGTCATCGACGCGATGAACTACTGGTGGGAGACCGACGGCATCCGGGAGGAGTTCACCGGTTCGACGAGCGAGATCGTGCAGCGGTTCCTGCCGGGGTCGGTCATCGTGAAGGCCTTCAACCACATGGGCTATCACGACATGGAGGAGGAAGCCGGACCCTCCGGGGGTGCCGGACGCAAGGCGATCGCGCTCGCCGGAGACGACGAAGACGCTCTCGCCCGGGTGGCGTGGTTGATCGACGGCCTGGGGTTCGACCCGCTGCCGGCCGGCGCTCTCGCCGACGGCATCCGCCTGCAGCCCGGTGCCGGGGCCTTCGGAGCGAACGTCTCGCGCGATGAGCTCCTCACGATCGTCGAGGCGTTCGATCCGGAACGGGACCGGCTGACGCTCCCCGCCTTCGGGTGACGGTACGGCGGTCAGTCCGCGGCGAGCAGGAAGGGGCGGGCGGCGGCGAGGAACGCGCGCGGGTCGTCGGCCCAGAGGCGGATGCGGGTGACCTCGTGCCGTCCGCCCTTGGGCCGGAGTCCGGGGAGGCGGATGCCGACGGGACGTTCGAGCTCGATCTCGATGTTGGTCTCGTCCTGCATCCGTTCGGCGTACTCGGCACCCTGTTCGGTCGGGGTGACCCGTGGCAGCTTCGGCTCGTCGACGCGCTTCGCGATGGCGACGGAGGCGATGTCGTCCCAGGAGATCGGGACATCGAGCTCGAGTCCGCTGCGGATGCGGATGCCGTCGGGTCCGACCGCGTGCGGCCGCATCAGCATCGCGCACAGCAGACCGATCATCCACGTCAGTCCCCAGATGCCCAGGATGAGGATCGGGATCCGCACGGCGGGCCACGGGTGCACGATGAGGTCGAGGATCGGGATCTCGACGGCCGAGAGCACGATGAAGATGATGAGGATCGTCAGCACCGGCTGGTGATGCGCGATGCCGGTCCCGCCGGTGGGGACGGCCGGGCGACGAGCGATCGCGCGGCCGATGCTCGAGTAGACGCGCAGCTCGGAGATCCACGCGCGGTGGAGGAAGTTCAGCGCGCGGGCCGTGCGTGTGGGTGCGTCTGAGCGGTTCGCCTTCGTCTCGGTGGTCATGATGCGGCCTGGTCTTCTTCGCCGGCCGCCTCCACCACGAGGGTCTCGAGGCGGGTCGCGATCGCGGCGATGCCGCGCTCGAGGGCCGCTCGGTCCGCCGGGGCGACGGCGGCGAGGAGGGTGTCGTTGAGCTCGGCGTGCTCGCCCTGCATCCGCGCCATCGTGTCGGCTGCCGTGGAGGTCAGCTCGACGATCACGGAGCGCCGGTCGGTCGGGTGCGGGGTGCGGCGCACGTGGCCGGATGCCTCGAGCCCGTCGACCAGGCCGGTGATGTTGCGCGGCGTGACCTCGCAGAGCCGAGCGAGGTCACGCTGCGTCGACGGGCCGGCGTGCTGCAGCACCCAGAGGAGGTGCACGCGGGCGGTCGTGAGTCCGGTGCCGTCGAACGCGCGCGCCATGTCGCGCTGGAAGAGCTCGCCGATCAGCAGCAACCGGTCCAGCAGCAGTGTCTCCATATCCGTGAGCCTACTACATAGTTACCTCACTTCACTAGTTGGATGAGCGGCGATCAGGCGACGGCCGTGGCCTCGAGCTCGACCAGTTGGCCGGGGACGGCCAGGCGGGTGACCTGGAGCATCGTCGTGGTGGGGGCGACGGCGGCGGCGGCCAGGCGTGCCGCGAGCACCCCGTAGTGGGGGAAGAGAGCGTCGACGTCGGTCGTGTAGACGTTCAATCGCACGAGGTTCCCCAGCGACATGCCGGCCGCGGCGAGCACCCCCTCGACGTTGTCGAGGCTCAGCGCGAGCTGGGCTGCGATATCCCCGTCATGCTCCGGCCGGCCCTCCGCGCTCATCGCGGTCTGGCCCGAGATGTACAGCGTGCGGGTCTCGCCGGAGACGAGCTCGCCCTGGTTGAAACCCAGCTCCTGCGACCAGGCCACCGGGTTCACGGCGGTGCGTTCGAGAGTCATGTCTGTTCCTTTCGTCCTGCGATCACGCCTCGAGAAGAGGCTCAGCATCCAGACTTGCAAGCAATCACGACACCCTCTGTCATGTATTCCTGAGAGAATCTCCTATGCGCGCAGATCGCCTGGTCTCCCTCGTGCTGCTGCTCCGGCAACGCGGCCGCCTGTCCGCGACGGCGCTCGCCGAAGAACTCGAGGTCTCGACGCGCACGGTGCTGCGCGACATCGAGGCGCTCTCGACCGCGGGCGTGCCCGTCTACGCGGATCGCGGCCGTCACGGCGGCTTCACGCTCCTGCCCGGGTTTCGCACCGAGCTCACCGGTCTCAATCACGACGAGGCGCTCGCGCTGCTCACCGCCGGCGGCGCCGGGGCGAAAGAGGTGTTCGGGCTCAGCTCGGCCCTGTCATCCGCGATGCGGAAGATCGTCGACGCGCTGCCCGAGAGTCACCAGATCACCGCGGCGGATGCTGCCCGTCGTATCCTCGTCGACCCGGAAGTCGACCTCCTCTCCCGGCGTCGGATCGCCGAGATCATCCCGGCGCCGATCATGAGCGAGGTGCGCCGCGCCGTGCTCGTGGGCCATCGACTGCGCATCCGCTACGCCGCCGAGGCCCGCGAGCCGGTCTGGCGCACCGTCGATCCGATCGGTCTCGTCACGGTACGCGAGAAGGGCTACCTCCTCGCGACCGTCGACGGCGGCGACCGCACCTACCGCCTCTCGCGCATCCTCACCGCCGAAGAGCTCGCGGAGCCGGCACAGCGCGCCGCCGACGTCGACCTGGTCGAGCTGTGGCAGCAGCGCAGCGCGCGCTTCCGCGAGGGGGAGGATCCGCTCACCGTGGTTGCCCGCGTCGACCCGGCGCGGCGCGAAGAGCTCGCATCCACCGCCGTCACGATCGTCGACGAGACGATCGACGCGACGAGCGCGCTGCGGATGACCGCGACCTTCCAAGACCTCCGACACGCGGAATGGGCGCTCTGGCAGCTCGGCACCGGCGCGGAAGCCCTCGAGCCCCGCGAACTCCGCGAGGCACTGCGCGCCCGCGCGATCGCGGTCGCCGCCCGTTACGCCGAGCCAGTGTGAGCCCGGTCAGGCCGGGTCGAGCCGGAGCACCTCGGGGGACTCGCCACCCTCGAGATCGTCCGCGATGCGGATGCTGCGCGCCAGGTCGTCGAGTGCGCCGGTCAAGGTGCCGAAGCGCTCCCGGTCGCTGCACACGGCGGTCAGCGTGACCAGGTGGGTTCCGGTGTCCCACGTGTAGGTGGCGAACGGGGGTGTGGCATCGGATGTCGGAAGCGGGACGAGCAGCTTCTCACCCGCACCCAGACGCGTCGGGAACGACTGCGTGTCGTCGTACTCCATCGGCATCGAGGCACGCGCGACGCGCACGTCCGGCGTGAGCACCTGTGCCGTGGCCATCGCGACGACCAGCTCGGGCTCGGCCTTCCACGTCCACACCAGGACCCTGCCGTCGGCGCGCTTCATGAGCATCGGCGCCGCCTGGCTCATCGCCCAGGCGCCGAAGCGGGAGCCCGGGCGCTCGGTGGCCCCGACCGCCGCGTTGACCTGCCCCAGGAGCATCCGGATCGCGGCCTTGCGGTGACGCCGGCCGCGCCACCCGAGCGAGTCCGTCACGGGAATCCACAGCCGGGGGTCGGCGTCGGCAGTCAGTCGCATGGCCCCACGCTAACGGGTGACCCTGGGGGATGCCGGTACGCCTCGGCGGTGCGATCAGGCCCCTCGGGTAGAGTGGCCAGCGCCCGATCGGGCTCCCCTGGCCGCCGTACCGTAAGGCAGAATGTCTTCCTCTTCCTCCGATCCGACGAACGCAGCGGGGACCCCGCCCCGTCCGCTGAAGATCCTGATCGGGTGCGACACGTTCGCGCCCGACATCAACGGCGCCGCCCGCTTCGCCGAGCGCCTCGCCGCGGGGCTGGTCCAGCGCGGGCATGAGGTGCACGTCTCCGCCCCCAACCAGGCCTACCGTCGCGCGCAGCCTCGCACCGAGGTGATCGAGGGTGAGCCGATGACCCTGCACCGGCTGCCGTCGGTGCGCTGGCCCCCGCACGACTGGTTGCGGTTCGTCTGGCCGTGGCGTTCGAAGCACTATGCACGGGTCGTGCTCGACCGCGTGCAGCCCGATGTGGTGCACATCCAGTCGCATATCGTGATCGGCCGCGGGCTGGCACACGTCGCCCGTGAGCGCGGCATCCCGGTCATCGCGACCAACCACGTCATGGCCGAGAACATCCTCGATCACACCACCATGCCGAAGTTCATCGACGACCTGGTGCTGAAATGGGCGTGGGGCGATGCCAAGCGCACCTTCGACTTGACCCGCGCGATCACCACGCCCACCCGTCGTGCCGCAGACTTCCTCGAGAAGACGGTCGCCGTGCAGGGTGTCATCCCGGTCAGCTGCGGCATCGACCGCACGCAGTACACCCCCGTGATCGCCCCGCGCGAGAAGAACCGCATCGTCTTCGTCGGCCGTCTCACCGCCGAGAAGCAGGTGGAG
This sequence comes from Microbacterium sp. A8/3-1, assembly GCF_040267695.1. Taxonomy (NCBI): domain Bacteria; kingdom Bacillati; phylum Actinomycetota; class Actinomycetes; order Micrococcales; family Microbacteriaceae; genus Microbacterium; species Microbacterium sp. A8/3-1. The sequence continues at coordinate 3,390,985 of NZ_CP158357.1, forward strand.
GTCATCCTGCAGGCGATGACCAAGCTCGACCCCGCCCTCGACACCACATTCGACATCGTCGGCGGCGGCGACCAGCGCAAGCAGCTGGAGAGCCTCGCAGCCCAGCTCGGTCTCGCCGACCGGGTCACCTTCCACGGCCGCACCACCGACGAGGACCTCCGCGCGCTGCTGTCGCGCGCGAGCCTCTTCGTGATCGCCTCGATCGCCGAGCTGCAGTCCATCGCGACCATGGAGGCCATGGCCTCGGCGCTGCCGATCGTCGCCGCGGATGCCGTCGCCCTGCCGCACCTCGTGCATGACGGCGAGAACGGCCACCTGTTCGAGCCGGGCAACGTCGACGATCTCGCGGCGCGTCTGACCGACGTGCTCACGGCCTCGCCGGCGGAATACGAGCGGATGCAGCGGGCCTCGCTGGACGGCGTCGCGATCCACGACATCAACCGCACCCTCGACACCTTCGAAGCGCTGTACCGCGACGAGCCGCTGCCCGAGTAGACGGGCACCGCGACATGCACATCGTCTTCTTCGGCGATCAGCACCTCGACTCCCTCGGCGGAGCGCAGGTGTCGATGCGGCTGCAGCGCGAGTTCCTGGAACGGGCCGGGCACACGGTGACGGTCGTCGCGCCCCGGATGCACACCTCGAGGGGCTCGGCGACCCGGCTGAGCGAGAACCCGGCGTACGTCGACCTGCCGTCGGTGCCGATCACGGTTGACCGCGAGTATTCGATGAGCTGGCCGGGGCGGGGGACCGACCGGTTCCTGGATCGCGCGATGACTCGCCGTCCCGCGGTCGACCTGGTGCACGTGCAGGCCGACTTCTGGGGAGCCTTCATCGGCCACCGCTACGCCGCGCGTCACGGCATCCCGGTCGTGCACACGATGCACAACCGCGTCGATGTCGGCCTCGCCGCGGTCACGCCGTTCCACCGCCCTGTGCTCGGGATCCTCAACGCGTGGCGGCGCACCGCTCTGCGCGGTGTCGGCGAGACGGTCGCGGGCAGCGACGGCTGGGCCTTCCTCCGGGGTCTCGCCGCCGGCGCCTCGGCCGTGACGGCGCCGTCGACCCATTTCGCCCGACGCCTCGAGCAGCACGACGTGTTCGACACGGTCGACGTCGTCTGGAACGGCATCGACGACGACCTGCGCGATGACACGCTCGCCGCGGCGCCGGCCCAGCGCGAGCCCGGTCGCCCGCGCTTCGTCTGGCTGGGACGGATGAGCCCGGAGAAGCGGCTGCTGCCGTTCCTCGAGGCGTTCGTGGCCTCCGGCGTCGATGCCGAGCTCGACATCATCGGCGGGGGAGCGCAGCGTGCCGCGGCCGAGAAGATCGTCGCGGGTCGAGCAGGCGTGCGCTTCGCCGGCCGGCTCACCTACGCGCAGACTCTCGAGCACATCGCCGCGGCCGACGCGCTCGTGCAGACGTCGATCGGCTTCGAGACGCAGGGGATGACGCCGTTCGAGGCGGCGACCCTCGGCACGCCGTCGGTCATCTGCGACCCCGATATCGCCGCGGAACTCAGCGGCGGGCTGTGGGCGGTGCCGGATGCCGGCGCCACCGCGACCGGTCGCGAACGCGAGGCACGGCGCGCAGACGCACTCGCCGAGACGCTGCGACGCGCGGCATCCGACATCGCCGCCGGGACGGCACCGACTCCTGTCCCGGAGGTCGCGGAGGCGTTCCGGCAGTCCTCGCGGACCGCGGCGATGATCCGCGTCTACGAGCGCGTGCTCGCCGGTCGCTGAGCGCCGCCGCCGATCTTCAGAAGAAGCGGTAGAAGGTCGACGACACGAAGCTGATCACGAGGCCGAGCAGCCCCACGCCGGCGATGCCGATCGCGATGCCGACGAGCAGCTGCGATCCCTGACGCTTCACGGCGATGAGCGCGAGCACCAGCGCGGCGGCGTAGCCGAGCAGGCTGACCACGCCGAGGATGCCGGAGATGACGGTCGTGGCCTCGAAACCACCGGTCGACATGTAGAGGAACGGCGTGAACAGCGACACGAGAAGGCTGAGGCCGGCGGTGATCACCGCGATGAGGAATGCGGTGCGACCGAGCGGGTTGCCGGGGCCTGCGGGCTTCGGAGCGGCAGGATAGGCGGGGTACCCGGGCTGAGCGCCGGGGGGCTGCGTCGCGCCGGAGTACTGCGGGGCGGCGGGGTGCTGCGGAGCTGCCGGGTACTGCGGAGCCGTCGGCTGCTGCGGGGTTGCGGAGTACTGCGGGGCTGCCGGGTACTGCGGCGCGGCAGGCAGATGCGGCGCGGGAGGCGCCGGGGGGAAGGCGGGGTTCGGCTGTGCGGATGGCGGAACAGGAGGCTGCTGCGGTTCGCTCATGAGGTCGAGCGTAGTCGCCGGGTGTGCGCTCGCGTGAGGATCGCGTTCGGGGCCGCCGATGGTCAGCTCTTGGCGCCAGTCAGTGCGAGCGTGCCGCCGAGGCCGATCATCATGACGCCGCCGGTGCCGGAGAGGGTCGACATGCGACGGGGTGAGCGTGCGAACCAGGTGCGTGCCGTTCCCGCCGCCAGCGCCCAGACGCTGTCGCACGCGAGTGCGAGCAGCTGGAACGTGAGACCGAGGAGCAGCAGCTGCGCCCAGGCAGGACCGGCGGATGGCGCCACGAACTGGGGGAGCACCGCGACGAAGAAGGCGATGGTCTTCGGATTGGTGACCCCGACGATGAACCCCTGGCGCAGCAGCTTCCCTGCGGATGCCGGACCGCTTCCGGTGTTCGCCACGTGATCGTGGCGGTGGCGGATGGCCTGGATGCCGAGCCACACGAGATATGCGGCGCCGATGATCTTGATGACGGTGAAGGCGATGACCGATGATGAGACGATCGCGCCGACTCCGAACGCGACCGCCACGACGGCGGGCACGGTCCCGAGGGCGTTTCCGACGACGCTGAGCACGCCCGCCCGGCGGCCGAGCGAGAGTGACCGACCGATGACGAAGAGCACGCTCGGGCCGGGGATGACGATGATCACGACAGAGGCGATGGCGAACGCGAGCAGGTTGTCGAGCGGGATCATGACCTGACGATACCGTGACGCGAGTTCCGTCTCAGCGGTAGACGTGCGTGGACTGCGCCTCCTGATGGACGTCGCGACCGGTGACGCGGCTCCAGTCGGTGGGGGTGCGACGGTAACCGTCGCGGCGGAGTTCGACGACGGTCGCGATGGCGGCCCACGCCGAGAGGGCGATGAGTGCGATGAGGAGTACCATGGCAGAAACACTACGTTCGCTGCGTGACTGCCACGAGTGGCAGAAAAGACTAACAGCGTTGGAAAACTGCCAAACCCGGGAGAACTGATGAAGACGGTCGCCTGTGTGATCCAGGACGGGTTCGCGCCCTTCGAATTCGGAGTGGCCTGCGAGGCCTTCGGTCTGGACCGCTCCGACGACGGCGTGCCCAACTTCGACTTCCGCATCGTCGCGCCCCGGGCCGGGGTGGTGCAGTCGAAGATCGGCTTCTCGGTCAACGTCGAGCACGACCTGTCCTTCGCGTACGAGGCCGACCTCGTGGTCTTCTGCCCGGTTCCGCGTGCGTACTGGGGGCAGATCGATCCGCTCCTGCTCGACGTCGCCCGCCACGCCGTCGATCGCGGCGCGTGGGTCATGAGCGTCTGCAGCGGTTCGTTCATCCTGGCCGCCGCGGGGGTTCTCGACGGGCGAAAGGCGACCACGCACTGGATGTACTCGCACGTCATGGCCGAGATGTACCCGCAGATCGACATCGACCCCGACGTGCTGTTCGTGCAGGACGGCAAGATCATCACCAGTGCGGGCACCGCCGCCGGCATCGACGCGTGTCTGCATCTGCTGCGTCAGGAGCTGGGCGCCGATCTCACCAACCGCATCGCCCGACGCATGGTCGTACCACCGCAGAGGGACGGCGGTCAGGCCCAGTTCATAGACCGTCCGATCCCCGTCGTCGCCAGCGACTCGCTGGCCGCGGTCGCCGACTGGGCCGTCGAGCACCTGCGTGACGAGCTCGGCGTCGATCAGCTCGCGGCCAAGGCGCTGATGTCGCCGCGCACGTTCGCCCGGCGATTCAAGGCGGAGTACGGGGCGACCCCCGCAGCCTGGCTCGCGCGCCAGCGCATCATCCACGCGCAGCGGATGCTGGAACGCACCGATCTGCCCCTCGAGCAGATCGCCGACGAGTGCGGATTCGGCTCGGCGGCCGTGCTGCGGCAGAACTTCGCCCGCGTGCTCGGCCTCACCCCGACGGCCTATCGGACGCGCTTCTCCTGTGCGGACGAGGAGGAGGCTCCGGCAGCCTGACCCGACCTTCCATCATTTCGCATGGTGGAAGAGAGATTCCGAAAGGCTGGACGCGCAGCGGATCCGGTGTTACAGTCGTTCCCAGCCCGAACCTCAACAGAGGCCTCCGGGCAGGAAGCAGCACAACCTAGCGGTTCGACGTATATCTCGCGGAACGGCCTGATCAAGGCCCGACCAGATAAGCCGTATCACTGCGACGACAGCAAGGAAGCTCTCCGTCATGACCAGTACCGCTATGCCCGAAACCGGCCTTCGATCGACTCCGGCCGAGTATCTCGCCCGCGCCGTCGCCATCGCGACCGACAACGTCCGCAACCAGGGCGGCCCGTTCGGCGCCATCGTCGTCACGGCCGACGGCCGCGTCTTCGAAGGCGTGAACCGCGTCACCGCGAACCTCGATCCCTCGGCGCACGCCGAGGTCACGGCGATCCGCGCCGCCTGTCAGGGGCTCGGCACCTTCGACCTCACCGGCGCCGTGCTCTACAGCAGCTGCGAGCCGTGCCCGATGTGCCTCGCCACATCGCTGTGGGCGCGCGTCGATCGCGTGTACTTCGCCGCCGATCGGAACGACGCCGCCGACGCCGGATTCGACGACGCCGTGTTCTACCGCTACTTCGAAGGCGGTGAAGAGGACAGGGCGATCATGCCGGTCGCGCAGGAGCCCCTTCCGCCCACCGCGCGCATCGCTCCGTTCACGGAGTGGAGCACCACGTCCACCCGAGTCGACTACTGACCCGAACGACGATCGGAGCCGAAGATGTCTTCATCAGTTTTCCTGCCGGACGAGCCCGAGACCGGAGCCACCCCCGCGGCGGTGCACCCTCCGCTGCCCACCGGGGCCACCACGACCGTCGACGCCGAACCCCGTAACCGGATCGACCGCTTCTTCGAGATCACCCAGCGCGGGTCGACCTTCGGGCGCGAGATCCGCGGCGGGATCGTCACGTTCGTGACGATGGCGTACATCGTCATCCTCAACCCCCTCATCCTCGGCGGCGTCGACGACGTCACCGGCGACGCCCTGCAGGCCGCGCAGATCGGCGCCGCCACGGGCCTGACCGCCGGCGTCATGACGATCCTGTTCGGCCTGATCGCCCGCCTCCCGTTCGCGCTCGCCGCGGGTCTCGGCATCAACTCGTTCCTCGCCGTCTCGGTCGTCGGCCAGGTGACCTGGCCGGAGGCGATGGGACTCGTCGTGATCAACGGCGTGCTCATCGTGCTCTTCGGGGCCACCGGCATCCGAACAGCGATCTTCAATGCGGTGCCCGCACCGCTCAAGGCCGCGATCACGGTCGGCATCGGCCTGTTCATCGCCTTCATCGGCTTCGTCGACTCCGGCTTCGTCAACCGCACCCCCGGCGGCCCGCCCGTGCAGCTGGGCGACGGCGGATCGATCACCTCGGTCCCGACGCTGATCTTCCTGCTCGGCCTGCTCATCATCGGCGTGCTCGTCGCCCGCAAGGTGCCCGGCGGCATCCTGATCGGCATCGTCGCGGCGACCGTCGTGGCGATCATCGCGCAGGCGTTCCTCAAGCTCGGACCGAGCTTCGAGGATCCGAACGGGTGGCACATGACCATCCCCGAGATCCCGGCCTCGTTCATGACGATCCCCGACTTCGGGCTCATCGGCCAGTTCGACCTCTTCGGCTCGTTCAGTCGCATCGGCGCCCTGGCGGCCACCATGCTGGTGTTCACCCTCGTGTTCTCCAACTTCTTCGACGCGATGGGCACGATGACCGGCCTCGCGAAGAACGCCGGACTCGCCTACAAGGACGGCACGTTCCCGCGGCTGCGCTCGGCGTTCGTCGTCGAGGGCCTCGGCGCCGTCGCCGGCGGTGCCACCTCGACCTCGTCGAACACCGTGTTCGTGGACAGCGCCTCCGGCATCGGCGAGGGAGCCCGCACAGGACTCGCCTCCGTCGTGGTCGGCGTGCTCTTCCTGCTCTCGATGTTCTTCACCCCGCTCACGCTGGTGGTGCCGATCGAGGTGGGGTCCGCAGCGCTCGTCGTGGTCGGAGCGATGATGATGGCGCAGATCAAGGAGATCAAGTTCACGAACTTCGCCGTGGCGCTCCCCGCCTTCCTCACCATCGTGACGATGCCGCTGACGTACTCGATCGCCAACGGCATCGGCGTGGGCTTCATCGCCTGGACCCTGGTGAACACCCTCTCGGGGCGTGCGCGCAAGGTGCACTGGCTGATGTGGGTCGTCGCGGTCGGCTTCGCGCTGTACTTCGTGCGCGGACCGATCGAGGGGCTGCTCGCCGGGTGACCGGCGGCAGGAGAGCTGTAGGAGGAGATCGACCATGAGCGACATCGTCGTCAACGTCAACGGACAGGTCCGCCCGCTCGACGGAACCGCCGCCCACACGACCGCGCTGGACTGGCTGCGCGACACCGGGCTCTCCGGCAGCAAGGAAGGCTGCGCGGAGGGGGAGTGCGGGGCATGCGCGATGCTGCTCGCCACTCCGACGCCCGACGGCGGCACGGCCTGGACTCCGGTCAACGCCTGCCTGGTGCCGGTGTATGCGCTCAACGGTCAGGAGATCGTGACCGCCGAAGGCCTCGGGTCTCCGGATGCCCTGCATCCGGTGCAGGAGAAGCTGGCTGAGGCGGGCGGCTCGCAGTGCGGCTACTGCACGCCCGGCTTCGCCTGCAGCATGGCGGGGGAGTACTACCGGTCCGAACGCACACCCACCGAGACCACGCCGGCACAGGCGGGCACCGGGCACGACGACGGGATCCCCTCGCACGACGCGGAGCACGGCCCGAACGGGTTCGACCTCCACGCTCTCAGCGGCAACCTCTGCCGCTGCACCGGGTACCGGCCGATCCGCGACGCCGCCTACACGCTCGGCGACCCCGAAGCGGACGATCCGCTGCAGCAGCGGCTCGCGGCTCCGGCTCCGGTCGCCGTCCCGACGGATGCCGAGGTCGACGGGTCGCGCTTCCTCCGCCCGGCATCCCTCGACGAGGCTCTGCGCCTGCTCCGCGACGAGCCGGACGCCCTCCTGGTCGCCGGCTCCACCGACTGGGGCGTCGAGGTGAACATCCGTGGCCGCCGGGCGCCGCTCGTCATCGCGATCGAGCAGCTCGACGAGCTCCGCACCCTCCATCACACCGATGACGTGCTCGAGATCGGCGCGGCACTCCCGCTCTCCGACATCGAGAAGCGCCTCGACGGCGCAGTGCCGCTGCTGGCCCAGCTGCTGCCGCAGTTCGCCTCCCGCCTGATCCGCAACCGCGCCACGTTCGGCGGGAACCTGGGCACCGGCTCGCCGATCGGCGACAGCCCGCCCGCGCTCCTCGCGCTGGGCGCGAAGCTCGTCGTGGCATCCGCCGACGGGGAGCGCGAGGTCGAGCTGTCGGAGTACTTCACGGGCTATCGGCAGACGATCCGGCGTCCGGACGAACTCATCCGCGCGGTGCGCATCCCGCTGCCGCTCGCCCCGGTGACCGCGTTCCACAAGATCGCCAAGCGGCGGTTCGACGACATCTCCAGTGTCGCGATCGCGTTCGCACTCGACATCGAGGACGGGATCGTGACCGCCGCGAAGATCGGTCTCGGCGGTGTCGCAGCCACCCCGCTCCGCGCCTATGCTGCGGAGGATGCCCTGATCGGCCGGCCGTGGAATGTCGCCACCGTGCGCGCGGCCTCCGAGATCCTCGGAGCCGAGGGCACGCCGATGTCCGACCACCGCGCGAGTGCGGACTACCGAGCGCTCATGCTCAACACCGCGCTGCTCAAGCTGTACAGCTCCACGGTCATCAGCTCGAAGGAGGTGTCGGCATGAGTGCTCTCGCCGACCGACCGGCCAACCCCATCGTGGGACACCGCGCCGCCCACGAGAGTGCGGCCCTGCACGTCACCGGTGCGGCCATGTACACCGACGACCTCGCCGCCCACACCGCCGGTGTCCTGACCGCCTGGCCCGTGCAGTCCACGAACGCCCACGCGAAGGTCACCGTCGACGTCTCCGGTGCCTACGAGGTGCCCGGCGTCGTCCGCGTACTCACCGCCGACGACGTCCCCGGCGTCAACGACGCGGGCATCAAGCACGACGAGCCGCTGTTCCCGAGCGAGTCGATGTTCTACGGGCACGCCCTGGTCTGGGTGCTCGGCGAGACGCAGGAGGCCGCGCGCCTCGGCGCCGAGCGGGTCACCGTCGAGTACGAGCCCCTGCCGTCGCTCATCACCGTGCAGGACGCGATCGACGCGGAGTCGTACCAGGGCATCGCCCGCACGGTGCAGCGCGGCGACGCGGCATCCGCCCTCTCCTCCGCCGCGCACGTGTTCGAAGGCGTCACCGAGTTCGGCGGCCAGGAGCACTTCTACCTCGAGACGCACGCCTCGCTCGCGATCCGCGACTCGGAGGGCCAGTACTTCGTGCAGTGCTCGACGCAGCATCCGTCCGAGACGCAGGAGATCATCGCGCACGTGCTCGGGATCACCTCGAGCGAGGTGACGGTGCAGTCGCTGCGCATGGGAGGCGCGTTCGGCGGCAAGGAGATGCAGCCGCACGGCCTCGCCGCGATCGCCGCGCTCGGTGCGAAGCTGACCGGCCGCCCCGTGCGCCTGCGGCTCAACCGCACGCAGGACATCACGATGACCGGCAAGCGGCATCCGTTCCACATCTCGTGGAAGGTCGGCTTCGACGCCGACGGGATGCTGCAGGGCCTGGATGCCGTGCTCACCTGCGACGGCGGATGGAGCCTGGATCTGTCCGAGCCCGTGCTCGGTCGCGCCCTGTGCCACCTCGACAACGCCTACTGGATTCCCAACGTGCACGCGTACGGCCGGATCGCGAAGACGAACAAGGCCTCGAACACGGCCTTCCGCGGCTTCGGCGGCCCGCAGGGCGTGTTCCTGATCGAGGACATCCTCGGTCGCGTCGCCCCGGCGCTCGGCATCGACCCGCTCGAGCTGCGCGAGAAGAACTTCTACCAGCCTGGTCACCACACCCCCTACGGCCAGCTCGTGAAGGATGCTCCGCGGATGGGCGCGATCTGGAGCGAGCTGCGCGACGAGGCGGACGTCGATTCGCGCCGCACCGAGATCGCCGAGTTCAACGCGCGCAGCCCGCACGTCAAGCGCGGGCTCGCGCTCACGCCCATCAAGTTCGGGATCTCGTTCAACTTCGCGGCTTTCAACCAGGCCGGCGCCCTCGTGCACGTCTACAAGGACGGGTCCGTCCTGATCAACCACGGCGGCACGGAGATGGGCCAGGGCCTGCACACCAAGATGATGCAGGTCGCCGCCACGGCGCTCGGGCTCGAGCTGCACCAGGTGCGCCTGGCGCCGACCCGCACCGACAAGGTGCCCAACACCTCCGCCACGGCGGCATCCTCCGGCACCGACCTCAACGGCGGCGCGGTGAAGAACGCGTGCGAGCAGATCCGCGGCCGGATGGCCGACGTCGCCGGTCGCCTGCTGAACGCCGATGCGCGCGACGTCGTCTTCGAAGGCGGGTACGTGACGGCCTTCGGCAACGCCGCGCAGCGGCTCACCTTCGCCGAGGTGGCGAACGCCGCGTACCTCCAGCGCGTGCAGCTGTTCGCCGCGGGGTACTACCGCACCGAGGGTCTGCACTGGAACCCGGAGATCATGCAGGGCTCTCCCTTCAAGTACTTCTCCTACGGCGCGGCCGCGACCGAGGTCGAGGTCGACGAGTTCACCGGGCTCTACAGCGTGCGCCGCGTCGACATCATCCACGACGTCGGCGACTCGCTCTCTCCCATGCTCGACATCGGGCAGATCGAAGGCGCCTATGTGCAGGGCGTCGGCTGGCTGACGCTGGAGGAGCTGCGCTGGGACGGCAGCGACGGCCCGAACCGCGGGCGGCTGCAGACCCAGTCTGCATCCACCTACAAGCTGCCCAGCTTCTCGGAGATGCCCGAGGAGTTCCATGTGCGACTCTTCGAGAACGCCCGCGAAGACGGGGCCGTGTACGGCTCGAAGGCCGTCGGCGAGCCCCCGTTCATGCTGGCGTTCAGCGCGCGCGAGGCGATCCGTCAGGCTGTCGGCGAATTCGGGCCCGAGGGGCACATGGTCGAGCTGGGCTCTCCGGCGACGCCGGAGGCGGTCTTCTGGGCCCTGCGCCGTGCGCAGCAGGCGGCGGATGCCGTCGCGGCACCCGAACCGGAACTCCTGGCCACCCGCTGAGCGGGACCCGACATGGACTGGGTCGATGCACTGCAGGCGCTGCGCTCCACGCGCACGCCCGCGGTGATCGTGACGCTCGCCCTGGTGCGCGGTCATGCGCCGCGCAACGGCGGGGCGAAGATGGTCGTGTCGCCCGACGCCGTGTTCGGAACGGTCGGCGGTGGCAACCTCGAGGCCACGGCGATCGAACGCGCCAGGGGGATGCTCCGAGCGGGCACGGCGGAGCCGGAGCTGCTGGTGCTCACGCTGAGCGACAAGGCCGTCACCGAGTACGGCGTGCAGTGCTGCGGAGGAGAGGTCACGATCATGCTCGAACCGGTGCGCGTCACGCCCAGCATCGCGATCTTCGGCATGGGCCATGTGGGGCTGGAGCTGGCCCGCATCCTCGCGAGGCACGAGGTCGAGCTGCACCTGGTCGACTCGCGTCCGGAGATGCTCGCCGAGGAGCGGATCGGCACCCCCGGCGCTTCGGGTGTCTTCGCCGACAGCGTCGCACGGATCCACGCCACCCTCGCACCCGTGCCCGAAGCCGTGCTGGCCGGCCTTCCGGCCGGCTCCCACGTCCTGGTGATGACGCACGACCATGTCGAGGATCTCGCGGTCGTCGACATGTCGCTGCGCACTCCCGATCTCGCTTCGATCGGCTTGATCGGCTCGGCGTCGAAGTGGTCCCGGTTCCGCAAGAAGCTCACGGAGCTCGGCCAGACCGAGAGCGACCTGGCGCGGGTCGTGACGCCGATCGGCATCCCTGAGGTCGCGGGCAAGCAGCCCGCCGTGATCGCCGTCAGCGTCGCGGCCCGGCTGCTGCAGCTGATCGAGGAGGCAGCGCCGGAGGAGAACGGCGTCGCCTGACCGCCCGGGGCTGCGGTCGATGCCATCCGGACGTCGGTGTTCCTTGCTATCGTGGCGCCGTGCGATGGCTTGCGGACGAGGCGAGTGGTTCACGATGTGTTCCGCTCTCTCCGGGGTCACCCCGGGGTACGCAGTCTGACCTGGAACAAACGCCGCAGGCGCCTTACTGCGCTTCGCGCAGACCGGTGCACGCACTGATGGACGAGTCGTACGCAGGCCATTGCACGCCCGGCGCCCGCTCCGCGGCTGCCCTCTGATGGCGCCCTCCACCGCCTCACGCGTGCTTCGGCGCACGCCGCGACCGCTGCCGTCGTCGGTGGCCGCCTCTCTGGCCGATGCTTTCCTCGCCTCAGAGGTCTGGGCGAAGGATCAGCTCGTCGAGGCCGGCGCGTACGTCATGGGAGCGCGCCGTCGTTGGCTGTCTCCGCTCGTCGGCGACGTTTTGGCCTCCTTCGCCCGCCCGCCTGTCGATGCCCCGCGGCTGCTGACGTCGGTGATCCTCCGTTCGCCCGATTTTGCAGAAGCGGTGCGCAAGGCCGACGAGCGCCGTTCGCCACTGCGCATCCACCACCGCGTCGTCAGTCCATCGGCGTCGCAGCCGCCCTCGGGCGCTCTTCCCCGCATCGACAGCATCCCGGATCTCGCCGCCATGCTCGATCTGGACATCGGCCGGCTCCAGTGGTTCGCCGACACCAAACATTGGAATCGGCGCGCACGCTCAGAGGCCTTGCACCACTATCGGTACGAGTGGCGCACACGGCACGGGCGGATCCCCAGGTTGCTAGAGATCCCGGAGCAACGGATGCGCCGCGCGCAGCGCGGTCTCCTGGAGCGGGTACTCGGCCTCATAGCCGTGAACGATGCCGCCCACGGTTTCATGCCCGGTCGCAGCGCGGCCACTGGGGCCGCGCGCCACACGGGGGCCGACATCGTCATATCCCTCGACCTCACCACGTTCTTCTCCCGCGTGACGGGCGGTCGCATCTACGGAACACTTCGGCAGTCGGGACTGTCCGAACCCGTCGCGCACGTCGTGACCGGCCTGTGCACCAACGCCGTTCCTCCGCGCGTGCTTGCTGCCATGCCACCGGGCGGATCATCCGACGAGCGGTTCGCCCTGCGCCGGGCTCTGGCCACGAGTCATCTGCCGCAGGGCGCTCCCTCCTCGCCGATGCTTGCCAACCTCGCCGTCCGGCGTCTCGATTCACGGCTGACGGGATGGGCGGATGCCGTCGATGCGACCTACACGCGATACGCCGATGACCTCGCGTTCAGCGGCGGTCCGAGACTCGCGAAGCGCCCTGATGCCTTCATCCGTGGTGTGCAGCGGATCATCGCGGACGAGGGGCACGTGGCCAACCCGCACAAAACGAGGGTCCGACGCCAGGGCGTCAGGCAGAGCGTGACCGGAATCGTCGTCAACCAGCGAACGAATGTCTCACGGGACGACTACGACCGACTCAAGGCGACGATCCACAACTGCGTCGTGCACGGTCCGCGCACACAGAATCACCGCCGACTCGGCGATTTCCGTGCACATCTGCTCGGACGCATCTCGTGGGTCGAGAGCCTGAACCCCGAGCGAGGCGAGAAACTCCGTGCGGAGTTTCTGCGCATCCGTTGGTGACCGCGCTGCGATCGGGCACGAAACCGTCGACCATACCGGAGTTCTGCGTTCCGCCTGCCGAAAACGATCGTTTGCGGCATAGTGGGCCGACAAGCGCTGAATCGAACTCCAGAAACGTGCGCCGAAAACGGGTTTCGGTGAGCGTATTCGGCGGGGCAAGCTAAAGGCGCGCTGGCGATCCCCTATCTCGCACGAAGGGCATCGGCGGCTGCGCCGAGAGCTTCATCGTTGAGCGGAAGTAGGCTCACTGTTGTCCGAAGCTCAGCCCGCATCGATCGCTGGAGGCTTGGTGGTATCGAAGGTCACTGCGATCCCACGAGTACGAAGCTTCTCAACCGAGGATGCAAGCGCCTCCTTTGAGGATTCGTCATTGCGCACGGGAGGGGTCACGATCAGCCCGGATCCGTCTTCCTCAAGCGACACGCTCATTCCAGCGAAATCCGGTACAGCCTGAGCCAGTTCCATCGCAGCGGCCAGCAGGTCTTCGCGACTATGGGCGGATCGTGCTATCTCAAGGTTGATGCCTTGATCCCCTGCTACGGCAACCAGGTCGGCAAGTTCACGCGGTACTTCGCCAGCCCAGGTGACGGCGTATCGTTTCGCTGAAACTTCGATCTTGCCAGAAACCACATGCCCCGAGTCGCTCTGCGCCGAGATCTGCGAGACCTGGTTGGCTAGTGCCGAGTAGGGTTCCTGAGCGGCTTGGCGCGCAGCTTCTTCGGGGGTGAGCTTCGACCCGTCTTCCGATGGGGTTTCTTTGATGTCGGCCGGTACTCCGGCCGATGGGGGTGCAGCGAAGGCCGCGCTACTTCCCCAGAGCATGAGTCCGACGGCTACTGTCACAGCGACCACTCGCGATGCTCGCATGTCTTTTCCTCGTCCCTGAACTTCTCGCGCGTTGGGCGAACTGTATCTGAGTTCTATCCTCTGGGGAACCCATGATGGCCAAACGTACGTTCACCGAGGCAGGACATAGGTCTGAGCCGTCCTCGTCGTACACGACGCGGGTATCTGCAGGTCAGAGATCCCGCCAGAAACGATCGCTTGCGGCGCGGTACCACTCGGTTCCCCGGGCGGTCGCCGCTAGTGGGGTCCGGAACTTGGTTCTTGCAGAGGCTTTCGGCTGGTGTCGCGACCGCACGTACTAGCGGTCGAACTGAGGAGGGCGCATTGCAAGCAACTAGGTCCCTCCGGTGCGTTACCCTCCGACGAACCCGGTCGTGACAACCGTGAACCCCGCGGCTTCGCACGCTGCTAAGAGTTCAGCCCCGGGGGCGCCCTCTTCTGCGGAGAGGAGAATGTCGCTGGGCGTCAGGAGCGACTGCGGCTCGGTGGCAGCGTCCTGCACGACGGCGAGGGCGTCGGCGACCTGACCGTCGTCAGCGGCAGGGAGGTTGTGGAGAATCCGAAGAGCACGGGCCGCCCACTGGTCCAGCTCGTCTTGTCCCATGCGTTCGCTGTAGAACGCGGATTGGACGTTGTGCAGGATGGTCTGCACGTCGCCCACTCCCGCACAGGTTCTTTCATCATCGGCTGCGATCGACTCCGCCGTCGCCCCGCTTGTCGGGGTTTCTGTTGCCGTTACGGGCTGTTCAGTTGAGCCACTGTTGGTCACGTCGCCGGATGCGCTGCAACCGGTCGCACTTGCGAGGATGAAGGCGCTAGCGAGGATCACGGTAAACCAACGTGAACGGTGACCAGGTCGAGAGCGCGTCATGGCGTGAGCCTACTTGTCGAACCGGTCGTCGGTAATGGCGGCGATGGAACGTGCCCTGCGCGCCGGACCCTGACGTACCTTTCGACTTTTCGGGCGGACGCCTCCACGCAGCCGTGTAAGCGACGCCGTTGAGCGGGCTAAGCGCGGTTCCACTCCGGAGGCGGGTACTCGCTGAGGGGAGGCGGCGTAGCGAGCACTACGAACAGCGTGCCCAGCACGAGGACCGTGCTCAGTCCCACGACGATCCATACCGTGGCACGCCGCGCGCGCGTCGGGCGGCCGCCGCGCAGCCCCACAAGCACGGCAGAGAGCAGCAGCACGTGCCAGACCACAAGCGCGATGATGCCCATCCCGATACCGATCGCCCGCTCGATATCATCCGAATCGGTGTACTCGATGACCGTGACGCCTGGACCCGCCAAGCTGAGGCCGGCTAGGCCCAGCATGAGATTGCCGAAAAGTCCGATAAGAGTGGCTGCGGTGGCCAGGGAGACACTTCCGACGATCCGCACGGCCCCATATTGGCACGCGACAGCGCGTCAGCCAACGCCCAGCCAACCACCGTCCGAAACGTCCGGCCACGGCTTTCATAGCCAGAGTGTGATCCGCCGCCGCGACGTAAACTGGGCGCCGCGTCGTAGGAGGCCATGACGACGGTTCCGGTCGTTGTGTGGTGTCGGCAGGGCGGTACTGCCAAAAACGAACGTGCCCGCGAAGCGAACGTGGAACCGCGCGCTGAGCTGGAAGTCACCGGCGGGCGCCCTCAGTCGACGACGAACAGTCGAGCACCCGTCGTGGTGCTCGACCGGTGCGGCTCCATATCCGTGCCGACCTGGTAGCTCTCCCCGGGATTCAGGGTGAACGTTCGGCCGTCTTCGAGCTCCGTATCGAGACTGCCCTCGAAGACGAAGAGCACGTGCCCACGGGTGCACCAGTGGTCGGCCAGATACCCGGGTGAGTACTCGACCATGCGGATGCGCGTGTCACCGATCTGCTGAGACCGCCACACGGCCTCGCCGGTGATGCCCGCATAGACCGTGGGCTCGACGTCGGCCCAGGTGGTCGTGCTGAAGGCGTGGCCGGGGAGGTTCATATCTGTTCAGTGTATGTGTCACCGCGAGCACCGTTCGGTGACGGCCGATGAGAGTTCGACCATCGACGTCTGGAGCGTCGTCGTTCAGGATGCCTTCGGGAAGAGGATGCGGAACGCGCGGACGTAGCTGTTCCCGCGCTCGCCGTGTGAGGGGACGTAGAAGTCGGGATCGATGTGGACGATCGACCGCTCGTCGGTCGCATCGTCCGCGGCGGGTGTCAATTCGGGAGTCAGCATGGTGGTCACCTCGGTCCTTCTCGCGCGGGATCTTGTATTTCATAATACGGAAACTAAGTTCTGCTTTATGAAAAGAGTATGACGACCACCGCATCACGTCAAGTGATGTCGGTGGTGCGGCTTCGCGTCAGGACCAGTGACCGGGGCGGGGAAGAGTGCGGTCGTGCACCGCGACGCCGTCGGGAGTGACCGCCGCGGTGCAGTACAGCAGGGATTGCGTCGGGTAGCCGTGCGGGCGGTTGTCGCGGATGATCGCGCGATCGTCCTCCGGCGACAGGCGAGCGGATGCCGCGAGCAGGCCGACCCACGCGTCGACCCAGTCCTCGTCCGCCGCCGCGGGTCCCAGGGCGCGGAACTCGGGCAGCCAGGCGGCGATGCGGGGTGTCCCCGGATCATCGAGGTCGTCGTGCGCGATCATGTGCGTCCCCGGCTCGATGACGGTCGTGCGCAGGGCGGCGCCGTCCCAGCTGAGCACGCGCGCCCCCTCCGGCTGCACCTCGAGCAGGTTGAACCCGTGCATCGGGAGCGGGCCGACCGGTGACCGCCCGGCGACGGACTCGAGAGCGAGCGTGCCGCGGGAGACGGCGCGATCCAGGGGTAGTCCGCCCACGTCCTCGCGGTTGAGCAGCACGGCGAGCCGACGCTGTTCCGGGTCGACCGCCAGCCAGGCGCCGCCGGCCCGACGATCCCGGATGCCGATCACGCCGGGGTACTGCTCGGGCCACCAGGGCCCCAGCGCGTCCCAGTCCCGCTCCGGGTCTTCGTCCCGCACCGCGAGCAGTCGCGCGCTTCCGGCCTCTGCCACATCGATCACGACCGTGCACACGCACGTCAGTCTAGGTCGTGCCCCGGAGGGGCGGATGCTGGGGCAGAATCGGACGTGTGAACATCGTCGTGTCGGTAACGGGCGGCATCGCCGCGTACAAGACGGTGCACCTGGTGCGCCTGCTCACGAAGGCCGGTCACGAGGTGACGGTGGTCCCGACGGAGGATGCCCTGCGCTTCGTCGGCACTCCCACGTGGGAGGCCATCAGCCGGCACCCGGTGACCACGAGCGTGCACGACGACGTCGCCAAGGTGCGCCATGTCGCTCTCGGTCAGGCGGCCGATCTGGTGATCGTGGCGCCCGCCACCGCGAACTCGATCGCGAAGATGACGGCAGGCCTCGCCGACGACCTGTTCGGCACGACGCTGCTGGCGACCGAGGCTCCAGTCCTGATCGCGCCCGCGATGCACGCCGAGATGTGGCGCCATCCGGCGACGAGGGCGAACATCGAGACCCTCCGCAGCCGAGGCGTGTACATCGTCGGCCCGGCGGACGGCGAGCTCGCGGGCGGAGACAGCGGCCCGGGACGGATGTCGGAGCCGGAGGAGATCTTCGCGGCGGCGCAGGCCTTGCTCGCTCCGCGTGATCTCGAGGGCCTGCGCGTGGCCGTGTCGGCAGGCGGCACGCGCGAGCCGATCGATCCGGTGCGCTTCCTCGGCAACCGATCGAGCGGCCGGCAGGGGGTGGCTCTCGCGGCGGAGGCTGCGGCGCGCGGCGCCTCGGTCGTGCTCGTCGCGGCCAACATCGCCGGTGACGTGCTCGCCGACGCCCGGCATCCGTCCGTCCGGATCGTGACGGCGGGATCCGCCGCCGAGCTCGCCGACGCGATGGCGGATGCCGCCGCGGATGCCGACGTGGTGATCATGGCGGCGGCGGTCGCCGACTACCGGCCCGTCGCGGTGTCCGATCGCAAGCTCACCAAGGAGAGCGGCGGCATCCCGTCGATCGAGCTCGTCGAGAACGCCGACATCGTGGCATCGCTGGTCGCGGCGCGTCGACCGGGCCAGCTGATCGTGGGGTTCGCCGCAGAGACGCCGGAGGATCAGGACGAGCTCATCGCCCGCGCGCGCCGCAAGCAGCAGCGCAAGGGCGTCGATCTGCTGGTCGTGAACGAGGTGGGCTGGGAGCGGGGGTTCGAGAGCGCCGACAACGCCGTGCACGTCCTCGGGCCGGGCGGCGCGATCGCGGGTGAGGCTTCCGGCACGAAGCGGGCGGTCGCCTCGGCCGTCTGGGATGCGGTGAGCGGTACACTTTCGCCAGACAGAACCTGACTTCCGCAATACGAAATCATCGATGCGGAATCCCTGAACGGAGAGATCATGACCGAACGACTCGTCCCCGGTGACGCCGCACCCGCCTTCACCCTGTCCGACGCCGACGGCGCGACGACCGCTCTCGCCGACTATCGCGGCCGGAACGTCGTCGTCTACTTCTATCCGAAGGCGGCGACGCCGGGCTGCACGACCGAGGCCTGCGACTTCCGCGACAGCCTCTCCTCGCTGGCTGCCGCCGGCTACGCGGTGCTCGGCATCTCACCCGACGAGGTCGCGGACATCCGCGCGTTCGCCGAGGCTGAGGGGCTGACGTTCCCGCTGCTCGCCGACACCGACGCCGCCACGGCGCGCGCGTGGGGAGCGTGGGGCGAGAAGACCGTGGGGGAGCGCACGTTCGACGGCGTGATCCGCTCGACCTTCGTCCTGGATGCCGACGGAATCGTGCAGCGCGCCGAGTACGGGGTCGATCCGACGGGGCACGTCGCTCGCCTCCGCGCCGAACTCGGTGTATGAAGAGGGTTGACAACTCCTGCGGCATTCCGCAGACTGGTTGCACATGCTGAAATAACAGTTCCGGCATACGGAAGTGCTGCCTCTCCTGGAGAGGTGTCATCCGTATCGTCCTACGCGCCGGATGCCAGCATGTGCTGAGGATCAAAGATGTTGCTCACGGAGTTCAACTCCTGTACGCACGACGTCGCCGTCCGTGTCGTGAAGCCCGCCTTGGACATTCCCCGCTGGTACGACGCGATCGTCGACGGCCGGCCCTATGCGTCGATCGCCGCGCTGACGGATGCCGCCGCACAGGTCGCGGCACCGCTCACCGCTGACGAGATCGATGGTGCGCTCTCGCATCACCCGCGCATCGGCGAACGGGCCCAGGGCGAGAGCGCCGAGGCGGCCCTCGCCCGCAAGGAGCAGTCCGGCGTCGATGCCGCGGCAGCCGAGGCGCTGGCCGCAGGCAACCGCGCCTACGAGGAGACGTTCGATCGCGTCTTCCTCGTCCGGGCGGCCGGCCGGTCGGCCGACGACATCCTCGCCCTGCTGCAGCAGCGGCTCGGCAACACCCCCGAGCAGGAGCTGGCCGTCATCGACCAGCAGCTGCGCGAGATCGCCGCCCTGCGCCTCGCCGGGGCCATCGAGACAGAAGGAGCACGCGCATGAGCGTCTCTCACGTGACCACCCACATCCTGGACACATCGATCGGGCGCCCGGCGCCCGGCGTCGCCGTCGTACTCGAGGCCCGAGACGGCGACGGATGGGTCGGGATCGGTACGGGCCTCACCGATGCCGACGGACGGGTGAAAGAACTCGGTCCCGAGCGGCTGGAGAGCGGCGCCTACCGCCTCCGGTTCGACACGGCGGCCTACTTCGCCGGCATCGAAACGGACACCTTCTTCCCGGAGGTGGTGCTGACCTTCCTGGTCGACACTGCGCAGGCGCACTACCACGTGCCGCTGCTGCTCAGCCCGTTCGCCTATTCCACTTACCGAGGAAGCTGAGAAGAACATGACGACCATCACCCTGGGCAAGAACCAGTACGGCAAGGCGGAGGTCCGTGTCGTCCGCGTCACGCGGGACACCGCCCGCCATGAGATCGAGGATCTCAATGTCACCTCGCAGCTGCGGGGCGACTTCGCCGACGCCCACTTCACCGGCGACAACGCGAACGTCGTCGCGACGGACACGCAGAAGAACACGGTCTACGCCTTCGCCAAGGACGGCATCGGCAGCCCCGAGGAGTACCTGCTGCGTCTCGGCCGCCACTTCACCGGCGAGTTCGACTGGGTGACCGGCGGTCGCTGGGAGGCCGACCAGTACACCTGGGAGCGCATCGACGTCGACGGACAGGGCCACGACCACTCGTTCGTGCGCGGCGGAACCGAGACCAGGACCGCCCTCGTCGAGATCGACGGAGACCAGACCACGATCATCGCCGGCTTGACCGACCTCAAGGTGCTCAAGTCGACCGAGAGCGGCTTCGTCGGCTACCCGAAGGATCGGTACACGACGCTGAAGGAGACGACCGATCGCATCCTCGCGACCTCGGTCACCGCGAAGTGGCGCTACAACCGCAACGACCTCGACTTCAACGCGGCGTTCGCCGACGTCCGCCGCCTGCTGCTCGAGGCCTTCTCGGCCAACTACTCGTACGCGCTGCAGAACACGCTGCACGACATGGCCGCAGCCGTGCTCGAGGCGCACGGCGAGATCGACGAGATCCGCTTCTCCACGCCGAACAGCCACCACTTCGTCGTGGACCTGTCGCCGTTCGGCCTGGAGAACCCCAACGAGGTGTTCTACGCCGCCGACCGCCCGTACGGCCTGATCGAGGCATCCTTCCTCCGCGAGGGAGCGGATGCCGACCACCGGGTGTGGGACGGCGTCGCCGGATTCTGCTGAGCCGGCTGACCTGAGCCGGCAGTGGCTCAGGTCAGCCGCGCCCGCCGAACGGCATCCCGGCCGCTGCGATGGTCAGCGTCGAGATGTTCGATTCGGCGGGCAGCTGCGCCATGAACAGCACGGCGCGCGCGGCATCCGCCACGTCGAACGTGGGCTCCACGCGCCGCGACCCGTCGGGTTGCAGCGCACCGGAGCTCGCGCCGACCTCGCTCATGATCGAGGTGCGCGCGTTGCCGATGTCGATCTGACCGCAGGAGATGCCGTGCGCGCGGCCGTCGAGGTCGATCGACTTCGTCAGTCCGCTGATCGCGTGCTTGCTCACCGTGTACGCCACGGAGAGCGGGCGGGGGACATGTGCCGAGATCGATCCGTTGTTGATGATGCGGCCGCCGGACGGCTGCTGCGCGATCATCGCGCGCATCGCGGCGCCCGCGCACAGCAGCGAGCCGGTGAGGTTCACGTCGAGCGTGCGCTGCCAGTCGTCGAGCGAGATCTCGGCCGCCGATGCGGATGGACCGAAGGCGCCGGCGTTGTTGAACAGCAGGTCCACGCGCCCCCACTCGGCCACGGCGCGGGCGAACAGTGCCTCGACCTCGGCCTCGACCGTCACGTCGGTCGGCACGACGAGGGCGTGCGGATGCCCGTCCGCGGTCTCGCGGAGGGCGTCTTCGCGGCGACCGGCGAGCACCACCCGGAAATCAGCCTCGAGCAGGGCGCGGGTGACCGCGCGGCCGATACCCGAACCCGCGCCCGTCACGACGGCGATGCGTCCGCTCATGCTGACATCTCCAGGATCAGGCGGTGAGTTCGGCGCTGATCTCCTCGGCGGCACGGCGCAGCAGCGGCACTGCGCGGCCGCCGAACGCGTCGTCGACGCGGGAGATCGGACCCGACACCGACACGGCGGTCGGGGTGGGGGCGTCGGGGACGGCCATCGAGAAGCAGCGGACGCCGATCTCCTGCTCTTGGTCGTCGATCGCGTAGCCGCGTTCGCGGATCCGATCGAGCTCGGCCAGCAGATCGTCGATCGAGCCGAGGCTGAACTCCGTCGGCGTCGGCATGCCGGCACGACTCACGATGCCGCGTACGGTCTCATCCGGGAGCTGGGCGAGGATCGCCTTGCCGACGCCCGTGTCATGCAGGTGTGCGCGGCGGCCGACCTCGGTGAACATGCGCATCGAGTGCAGCGAGGGCACCTGCGCGACGTAGACGACCATGTCGCCGTCGAGGACCGCCATGTTGGCGCTCTCGCCGAGTTCGTCGACGAGGCGCTTGAGCTGCGGGCGCGCGAGGGCGCCGAACTGCCGGGAGGCTCCTTCGCCGATGCGGATGAGCTTGGGTCCGAGCGCGTAGCGGCGGTTGGGCAACTGCCTCGCGTATCCGAGCGACACCAGCGTGCGCAGCAGGCGGTGGATCGTCGGGAGCGGAAGGTCGGTGGAGGCCGCGAGCTCGCTGAGCGTCACATCGCCGCCGGCGTCGGTCACCAGCTCGATGAGCTCGAAGACGCGCTCCACCGACTGCACGCCGGATCCGGCGCTCTTCGGGGTCTTGGTATCGGTCATCGGATCCTCCGTCGTGTTGCGATCATTCCATCATGCGAGAGAGGCATGTCGAAACCAACGCGCGCAAACGTCCCTGCGGTTGCCTCATACTTCCATAAAGTAGATAATAGAGTCCACGATACGAAAAACATGGGAGGAATCATGGCGAATCCGGGTCCCGGAAACTCCATCACGCTGCGGATCGACGCGCCGTCGAACTTCAGCGTCACCAGCGAGCTCGCCGTGGCGGCGGCGGATGCCGGGGCG
Organism: Microbacterium sp. A8/3-1; assembly: GCF_040267695.1. Taxonomy (NCBI): domain Bacteria; kingdom Bacillati; phylum Actinomycetota; class Actinomycetes; order Micrococcales; family Microbacteriaceae; genus Microbacterium; species Microbacterium sp. A8/3-1. The sequence goes on from NZ_CP158357.1 coordinate 3,413,269, forward strand.
GCGGTCACCGCGCTCGACGTCGTCGAGTCGCATCCCTCGACGATCGTGGTCGACCTGACCTGCAACACCGCGGGGGAGGAGCACGTCGAGCGCGTGCGCGCCGCGATCGACGCGCTCGAGGGCGTCACGGTCCGGCTCGTCAGCGACCGCACCTTCCTGATGCACCTCGGCGGCAAACTCGAGGTCGTGCCGCGCGTTCCGCTGCGCAATCGCGACGACCTCTCCCGCGCCTACACGCCCGGCGTCGCCCGCGTCTGCCTGGCGATCGCCGAGGACAAGAGCAAGGCGCGTCAGCTGACCGTCAAGCGCAACACGATCGCCGTCGTCACCGACGGCACCGCCGTGCTCGGGCTCGGAGACATCGGTCCCGAAGCCGCCCTTCCCGTCATGGAGGGCAAGGCCGCGCTGTTCAAGCAGTTCGCGAACGTCGATGCGTGGCCGGTCTGCCTCGACACCAAGGACACCGAGGAGATCATCTCGATCGTCAAGGCGATCGCCCCGGTCTACGGCGGAGTGAACCTCGAGGACATCGCCGCGCCCCGCTGCTTCGAGATCGAGGCGCGCCTGCGCGAGGAGCTCGACATCCCCGTCTTCCACGACGACCAGCACGGCACCGCGATCGTGACCCTCGCCGCCCTGGGCAACGCGCTCAAGGTGGTCGGGAAGAGGATCGAGGACGTCCGCATCGTCGTCTCCGGTGTCGGCGCCGCCGGCAACGCGATCGTGCAGCTGCTGCTCGCCGAGGGTGCACGCGACATCGTCGCGTGCGGCCGGGACGGCGCGATCCACTCGGATGCCGACTACGTCGACGCGCACCGCACCGAGCTCGCGGCGACCACGAACCCGCGCGGGTTCCAGGGCACATTGAAGGAGGCCCTGGTCGACGCCGACGTGTTCATCGGCGTGAGCGCCCCGAACATCCTCGGCGAGGCGGACATCGCCGCCATGGCGGACGACGCGATCGTGTTCGCGATGGCGAACCCCGTGCCCGAGGTCGACCCGATCGTCGCGTCGCGGCATGCCGCCGTCGTGGCGACCGGTCGCAGCGACTTCCCGAACCAGATCAACAACGTGCTGGCGTTCCCCGGTGTCTTCCGCGGCCTGCTCGACGCGGGCGTGTCCGACATCACCGCGCCTATGCTGGTCGCAGCCGCCGAGGCGATCGCCTCGCGCGTGGGAGACGACGAGCTCAATGCGAGCTTCATCATCCCCAGCGTGTTCGATCCCCTGGTGGCCGGCGCGGTGGCCGAGGCGATCGTCCGCGTCGCCTCGTCCTCTTCCGTCGCCTCGAGCAAGGAGTGAGCACCGTGGCCGCCAGTGTCGAACAGCGCAGCTCCACTCTGGGCGAGGACGACCTCACCGACATCGACGCCCGGCTCGCGGGAACGGACGCGCTCCTCTCGACCGCATACCCCGGAGATGACGGCAGCCGCCAGCCGGTGCACACGCTCTACGTTCCCGCCGACCGCTTCACGCCCGATCTGCCGGCACGCGTCGGCGCGGAGGCGACAGCCGCCGTCACCGCCTTCGGGGGCGTTGCGGCACTGGCGGATGCCGTCGGCCTCGGCGCCCTCGCCGAGGAGCTGGCTCCCCTCGTGGAGGCCAAGCTGCAGCGCGAGCCGATCGAGGACCTGCGCCTGGACTTCGAAGACGGCTACGGCGCCCGACCGGATGCCGAGGAGGATGCCGACGCGATCCTCGCCGCCGAGCGCGTGACCCAGGCCGTGGCCGCCGGGACCGCGCCGCCGTTCATCGGCATCCGTTTCAAGTGCTTCGAGGCACCGACGCGTCGCCGCGGCATCCGCACTCTCGATCTGTTCCTGACCGCCCTCGCGGCCGCGGGACCCCTGCCGGCCGGACTTGTGCTGACGCTGCCCAAGGTGTCCACGGTCGCGCAGGTCGAGGCGATGGTCGTGCTCTGCGAGCGCTTCGAGGAGCGGCTGGGTCTCGCGCCCGGACGTCTGCGCTTCGAGGTGCAGATGGAGACCCCGCAGCTGATCATCGCCGCCGACGGCTCCGTGCCCGTGGCGACCATGCTGCACCGCGCGAAGGGCCGCATCACGGCGCTGCACTACGGCACCTACGACTACAGCGCCTCGCTGCAGATCGCCGCCGCGCACCAGTCGATGGAGCATCCGGCCGCCGACTACGCGAAGCAGGTCATGCAGGTCGCCGTCGCCGAGACCGGCGTACGTCTGTCCGACGGGTCGACCAATGTCATCCCGGTCGGCGATGCCGACCACGTGCGCGCGGCCTGGCAGCTGCACGCCCGCCTGGTGCGGCGCTCGCTCGAACGCGGCTACTACCAGGGGTGGGACCTGCATGCCGCCCAGCTGCCGACCCGCTATCTCGCCACGTACGCGTTCTACCGCGAAGGCTTCCCCGCCGCCGCGCGTCGCCTCGACAACTACCTGCACGGCAGCGACGCGACGATCATGGACGAGCCGGCCACCGCCCGTGCTCTCGCGCGCTTCGTCGTGCGCGGGCTGGAGTGCGGAGCCGTCACCGAGGCGGAGGTGCGGGATGCCGCTGCCGCCGCACCCGCGGAGCTGATCAGGCTCGCGCATCCGAAGCTCGCCGTATCCGAGGAGAACTCATGAGCACCCCCGCACGTACCTACTACACGCCCGCCGGCGGTCTTCCCGGCCAGTCCGCCCTGCTGACCGACCGGGCCGTGGTGAAGCTCGCCTACACGGTCATCCCGAAGGGCGTGCTGCGCGACATCGTCACCAGCAGCCTCCCCGGCTTCACGAACACCCGCGCGTGGATCATCGCCCGGCCGACGCCCAGCTCGGCGACGACCTTCTCGCAGTTGATCGTCGAGATCGCCCCCGGCGGCGGGGCAGCCAAGCCCGAGGTCGAAGCGGGAGTGGAGGGCGTCGTGTTCGTCACGACCGGGTCTCTCACGCTGACCCTCGACGGAGAGCGGCACGTGCTCGAGGAGGGTGGATACGCCTTCCTCGCCCCGGGTGCCACCTGGTCGCTCGCCAACGAGGGCGACACGATCACGAGCTTCCACTGGATCCGCAAGGCGTACGAGTGGCTCGATGACGTCGACGCACCGGCATCCTTCGTCACCAGTGACAAGGACATCGAGCCGACCTCCATGCCCGACACCGACGACGTGTGGGCGACCACCCGCTTCTCGGACGCGAGCGACCTGGCGCACGACATGCAGGTGAACATCGTGACCTTCAAGCCGGGCGGCTCGATCCCGTTCGCCGAGACGCACGTCATGGAGCACGGTCTGTTCGTGCTGCAGGGAAAGGCCGTCTACCGCCTGAACGACGACTGGGTCGAGGTCGAGGCGGGCGACTACATGCTGCTGCGCGCCTTCTGCCCGCAGGCCTGCTACGCCGGCGGCCCCGAGGACTTCCGCTACCTGCTCTACAAGGACATGAACCGCCAGATCCGGCTGACCTGACGCCGCATTCTCGGTGGCTGGTGCGAGGATCGTCGCATGAGCCTCTTCGACCGATTTCGTTCCAGTCCGGCGACCGACGCCGACGGCGTGCGCGGGACGGCACAAGTCGTGACCGTTTCGGTGCACCACGGCGACAGCGTCAACCAGACCTGCGAGATGCAACTGGTGATCAGCGCTCCCGGCGTCGCGCCTCTTGCGAGCGAGTTCTCCGGCACCGTGAAGCGCAAGGTCTGGCCCATGCCCGGCGCCCTGCTGCCGATCGTGGTCGACCCGGCCAACCCGGTCGACTACCGGATCCTGTGGGACCAGGTCGTGCTGGCCAAGGATGCTGCCCGGGCCAAGGCCGAGGGCGTCGCCGCCCTGCGGCGGGGTGAGCCGGTCGACGTCGGCCTGCTGTTCGGCGAAGTGTTCCTGAGCGGTGCCAACGTGCAGGTCGTCGGCGACATCTCTCGCCTCACCGAGGACGAGAAGTCCGGGCTCCGGATGTTCGCCGTGGATCACACCATCAGCCGGCTGGAGCGCCTCGCCGCGTTGCGCGACGGCGGCGCGATCACCGAGGCCGAGTTCGAGACCCAGAAGGCGAAGGTTCTGGACTGACTCCTGGTGTAGCGGCGCACTCGCATCTCGGCTGCGCCTGAACCACTGGAGCGGGGAGCGCATCCGTAGCTGATGGGAGCACGCGCCGTGTCGTTGACATCGCCGCGGGGTTCAGCGTACTCTTTTCACTAACAGGAATTTAACTTCCACGATCCGAAATCAAGGATGAACCCATGAGCTACACCGTGAACGCCTCGATCCTGCTGACCGAGCTGCCTCTCCTGGAGCGCCCGGCCGCCGCTGAGGCCGCCGGCTTCGACGCCGTGGAGTTCTGGTGGCCGTTCAGCTCGGCCGTCCCCGCGCAGGAAGAGGTCGACGCGTTCGTCGCCGCGATCCAGGATGCGGGCGTGCAGCTCACCGGCCTCAACTTCTTCGCCGGTGACATGCCGGCCGGCGACCGCGGACTGGTCTCCTGGATCGGTCGCGAAGACGAGTTCCGCGCCAACGTCGACGTCGTCGTCGGCATAGGCGAGCGCCTCGGCACGAAGGCTTTCAACGCCCTCTACGGCAACCGCATCGAAGGCGCTGACGCGCAGGCGCAGGACGACCTGGCCGTGCAGAACCTCGCGATCGCGGGCGCTGCGGTCGCGAAGCTCGGCGGCATCGTGCTGCTCGAGCCGGTCTCCGGAATGGACGCGTACCCGCTGAAGACCGCGGCCGACGCTCTGGCCATCATCGGCCGGGTCCGTGACGAGCACGGCGTCGACAACATCCGCCTGCTCGCCGACTTCTACCACCTGGCCGTGAACGGCGACGACGTCGCGGCGGTCATCGCCGGTCACGCCGGAGACTTCGGGCACATCCAGATCGCCGACGCCCCCGGGCGTGGAGAGCCCGGCACCGGCGACCTGCCGCTGACCGAATGGATCGACGCCGCTCGCGCCGGCGGATACACCGGACCCATCGGCCTCGAGTACAAGGCCACCCAGGCGGATGCCTTCGCCTGGCTGAACCGCGAAGGAGCGAACTCATGACCAGCATCGCCATCATCGGCCTCGGCATCATGGGCCTCCCCATGGCCAAGAACCTCGTCAAGGCCGGCTACGAGGTGACCGGGTTCAACCGCAGCCAGGAGCCCATCGACGCGCTCGTCGAAGCCGGCGGCACGGGAGCGACCAGCATCGCGGATGCCGTGAAGGATGCCGACGTCATCCTCACCATGGTCCCGGACTCGCCCGACGTCGAAGGCGTCGTCCGCGGCGAAGACGGCGTCTTCGCGAACGCCAAGGCCGGTGCCCTGTGGATCGACAACTCCTCGATCCGTCCCGACGTCGCCAAGACCCTCGCCGAAGAGGCCGTCGCCGCCGGCTTCGGAGCGGTCGACGCCCCGGTCTCCGGTGGCGAGCAGGGCGCGATCGACGGCGCGCTGTCGATCATGGTCGGCGGATCGCCCGAGCACTTCGCCGCTGCGGAGCCCGTCCTCAACGCGATCGGCAAGACCATCGTGCACGTCGGACCCGCGGGCGCCGGCCAGACCGTCAAGGCTGCCAATCAGCTCATCGTCGCCGTGAACATCCAGGCTCTCAGCGAGGCCGTCGTCTTCCTCGAGGCCTTCGGCGTCGACACCGACGCGGCCCTCAAGGTCCTCGGCGGCGGACTCGCCGGCTCCAAGGTCCTCGACCAGAAGGGGCAGAAGATGCTGGACCGCGACTTCGCCCCCGGATTCCGTCTCGCCCTCCACAACAAGGATCTGGGCATCGTCACTGCGGCAGCTCGCTCCGTCGGGGTCACCATCCCCCTCGGTGCCGCCGTCGCACAGCTCGTGAACGCCCTCGTCGCCCGCGGCGACGGCGCACTCGACCACTCCGGGCTCTTCACGCTCACCAACGAACTCTCCGGCCGCTGACGCTTCGACAAGCTCAGCGACCCAGAACTGACTTAAAGGACTTCTCATGACTCGAATGCGTGCAGTCGACGCGATCTGCCAGATCCTGGTGAAGGAGGGCGCCACCGAGGCGTTCGGCCTTCCCGGCGCGGCGATCAACCCGTTCTACGCCGCGATGCGCGCCAACGGCGGCATCCGGCACACCCTCGCCCGTCACGTCGAGGGCGCCTCGCACATGGCTGACGGCTACAGCCGCACCGGCGACGGCCGCATCGGCATCTGCGTCGGCACCTCGGGCCCTGCTGGCACCGACATGATCACGGGGCTCTACGCCGCGATCGCCGACTCCATCCCGATGCTGTGCATCACCGGCCAGGCGCCGGTCGCGAAGCTCGACAAGGAGGACTTCCAGGCCGTCGACATCGCCTCCATCGCGAAGCCGGTCACGAAGTTCGCCAAGACCGTCCTCGAAGCGGCGCAGGTCCCCGGTGCGTTCCAGTCGGCGTTCCAGATCATGCGCTCCGGTCGCCCTGGTCCCGTGCTGATCGACCTGCCGTTCGACGTGCAGATGGGTGAGATCGAGTTCGACATCGACACCTACGAGCCGCTGCCCGTGGCGAAGCCCGCAGCCACCCGCGCGCAGGCCGAGAAGGTCCTCGACCTGCTGACGGCATCCGCTCATCCGCTCATCGTCGCCGGTGGCGGCATCGTCAACTCGGGCGCCTCCGACAAGCTCGTCGAGCTCGCCGAGACCCTGGGCGTGCCCGTCGTGCCGACGCTGATGGGCTGGGGCGCGATCGCCGACGACCACCCGCTGGCCGCGGGCCTGGTCGGCATCCAGACCTCGCAGCGCTACGGCAACGCGAGCTTCCTCGAGTCGGACTTCGTGCTCGGCATCGGCAACCGCTGGGCGAACCGCCACACCGGCGGTCTCGACACCTACCGCAAGGGCCGCACCTTCGTGCACGTCGACATCGAGCCCACGCAGATCGGTCGTGTGTTCGCACCCGACTACGGTGTGGTCTCCGACGCGGGCGCCTTCATCGACGCGCTGCTCGAGGCGGCCCGCGAGCGGGTCGAGTCGCTGCCCGACTACCTCGGCTGGGCCGAGGACTGCCGCGCCCGCAAGGCGAAGCTGCAGCGCAAGACCAACTTCGACAACGTGCCGATGAAGCCGCACCGCGTGTACCAGGAGATGCTCTCGGCCTTCGGCCACGACACCACCTACGTGACCACGATCGGTCTGTCGCAGATCGCCGGTGCGCAGCTGCTGCACGTCTACGGTCCGCGCCAGTGGATCAACGCCGGTCAGGCCGGGCCCCTCGGCTGGACGCTGCCCGCCGCCCTCGGCGTCGTCCGCGGCAAGCCGGGTCACCCGGTGGTGGCCCTCAGCGGCGACTACGACTTCCAGTTCATGATCGAGGAGCTCGCCGTGGGCGCGCAGCACAAGCTGCCGTACATCCACGTCGTGGTGAACAACAGCTACCTCGGCCTGATCCGTCAGTCGCAGCGTCCGTTCGAGATGGACTACGAGGTCTCGCTCGCGTTCGACAACATCAACACCCCGAAGGACTCGTCCAGCGTCGCGGTCGGCTACGGCGTCGACCACGTCAAGGTGGCAGAGGGCCTCGGCTGCAAGGCGATCCACGTCGAGCGTCCGGAAGACCTCGCGGCCGGCTTCGCGGAGGCCGAGCGGCTGAAGGACGAGTTCCAGGTGCCGGTGGTCGTCGAGGTCATCCTCGAGCGCGTCACGAACATCGCGATGGGTGCCGACCTCGACACGATGAACGAGTTCGAGGACCTCGCGACGTCGCCCGCCGACGCGCCAGAGGCCGTCTACGCCCTGCTCGACTGATCACGTCGCATGCGCATCCTGATCGCCTCGGACAAGTTCAAGGGCTCCGCCACCGGGGCCGAGGTCGCGGAGGCGCTCGCCCTCGGCATCCGGGAGATCATCCCGGATGCCGAGATCGAGGCGGTCCCCGTCGCCGACGGCGGTGAGGGCACGGTCGACGCCGCCCTCGCGAGCGGGTTCGAGGCGGTCACCGTGAGCGTGACCGGCCCGACGGGAGAAGCCGTCGCCGCTCGGTTTGCAGTGCATGGGACGGACGCCGTCATCGAGATGGCCGCGGCCAGCGGACTCGACGTGCTGCCGGGCGGCGTGAAGGCGGCGCTGACGGCGACGAGCCGGGGAACCGGCGAGCTCATCGCGGCCGCTTTGGATCGCGGATGCACGACGATCGTGCTCGGTGTGGGCGGGAGCGCGAACACCGATGGCGGTGCGGGGATGCTGCAGGCGCTGGGTGTCTCGCTTCGCGCCGGCGACGGCGACGCGCCCCCCGGCGGAGCGGCACTTGTCGCGCTGGACTCCATCGACGTGTCGGGACTCGACCCGCGCATCGCCGGCGCGACGATCGTGCTCGCGAGCGATGTCGACAACCCCCTCCTGGGAGACCGGGGGGCGGCTGCGGTGTTCGCGCCGCAGAAGGGGGCGAGCGCCGACGATGTCGCCGCCCTCGAGGCGGGCCTCTCCCGCTTCGCCGCACTTCTCGAGGTGCAGGCGGGAGTGCGCCCGTCGGCGGAGCTCCCCGGCGCGGGCGCGGCCGGGGGAGTGGGCTACGCGGCTCTCGCCGTGCTCGGTGCGCGCCGGGAACCGGGCATCGACGTCATCCAGAGGCTCACCGGCCTCGGCGAGCGCATCGCCGATGCCGATCTCGTCATCACCGGCGAAGGCAGCCTCGACGACCAGAGCCTCGGCGGCAAGACGCCGCTCGGGGTGGCGGCCGCGGCACGCGCGGCCGGGGTGCCGGTGATCGCGGTGTGCGGTCGCTCCACGCTCGACGAGCGCGAGATCGCCGCGGCGGGGTTCCGCGAGGTCTACGCGCTGAGCGCGATCGAACCCGATCCTGCCGTGAGCATGGCCGAGGCTCGGAGACTTCTCGAGTCGGTGGGGCGACAGATCGCCGCTCAACTCGCCGCGCATTCATTGACAACGCGTTCCCGACTGTGATGAAATCTCTAAATACGGAAGGAAACTTCCACGCAGCGGAATTACCTACCAACGGACAAAGCAGTCCAGGAAAGGCACCGATGGCCACCGAAGAGTATGTCCACGTCCCGAGCCGCCAGTCCGAGGGGCTCGACGAAGCGCCGTCGGCCGTCTTCGCCGTGCAGGCCGGCATCAGCCCGCGTCTCTACAACAACGACCTCGCCCCCACGACGCGTGAGGGCCGCAAGTGGACCTCGTACAGCATCTTCGCCCTGTGGGCCAACGATGTGCACAGCCTCGGCAACTACGTCTGGGCGATCGGGCTGTTCTCGCTTGGCATGAGCGGCGGCGCGATCCTCGGCTCACTCGCCTTCGGGGCACTGTTCCTCTTCCTCCTACTCACCCTCTCCGGGTTCATGGGCGAGAAGACCGGTGTGCCCTTCCCGGTGATGAGCCGCATCAGCTTCGGCATCCACGGCGCGCAGATCCCCGCCCTTCTCCGCGGCGGCGTCGCCATCGCCTGGTTCGGCATCCAGACCTACCTCGCGTCGCAGGTGCTGCAGGTCGTGGTCATCGCGCTGATCCCGTCCGCGACCGCGCTGCAGGATGGCGCGTTCCTCGGCCTCTCGGCTCTCGGGTGGATCACGTTCCTCATCCTCTGGGTCATCCAGTCGATCATCGTCAGCTATGGCATGGAGATGATCCGCAAGTACGAGGCCTTCGCCGGCCCGGTCATCCTCGCCACCTTCGTCGCTCTCGCGGTCTGGGTGCTCGTGCAGGCCGACTTCCAGATCGCCTGGTCGAACGACGAGCCGCTCACCGGCGGCGCCCTCTGGCTGCAGATGCTCGGCGGCGCCTCCGCCTGGGTCGCGATCTACGGCACATTCGTGCTGAACTTCTGCGACTTCACCCGCGGTGCGCAGTCGAAGAAGGCGATCGTCAAGGGCAACTTCTGGGGCATCCCGATCAACATGCTGTTCTTCGGCTGCATCGTGGTGGTCCTCGCCGGCGGCTCCTTCACGATCAACGGCGCGGCGATCACCTCGCCCGCCGACGTCGTCGCCGCCATCCCGAACACGCTGCTTCTCGTGCTGGCCTCCCTCGCCCTGATCATCCTCACGATCGCGGTCAACCTGATGGCGAACTTCGTGGCCCCGACCTACGCGCTGACGAACCTCTTCCCGAAGCGGCTGAACTTCCGAAAGGCGGCTCTGCTCTCGGCCGTCATCGGACTCGCCATCCTGCCGTGGAACCTCTACAACTCCCCGGTCGTCATCGGCATCTTCCTGAACGGCCTCGGCGCACTCCTCGGTCCGCTCTTCGGCATCATCATGGTCGACTACTGGCTGCTCCGGAAGCAGCGGATCAACATCCCGGATCTCTACTCCGAGCACGTCACGGGGGAGTACTACTACCGCAGCGGATTCAACCCCCGGGCGATCATCTCGCTGGTCATCTCGGGCGCGATCGCGCTGCTGCTCACCTTCGTCCCAGCGTTCCAGGTCGTGAGCCAGTTCTCCTGGTTCCTCGCCGCCGGCCTCGGAGCCATCGTCTACGCCGTGCTCGCCGACCGGCGGCGCGCATTCCACGACGTACCGGCCGGCGACATCGCCGTCACCCCGGCCCACTGAGCGGAAGGTTCGATCATGCGCATCCTCGTCGCGAACGTGAATACCACCCAGACGATGACCGACGGCATCGCCGACGCCGCCCGTTCGGTGGCGTCGGAGGGCACCGAGATCATCGGTCTCACGCCCGACTTCGGCGCCGACTCGTGCGAGGGGAACTTCGAGAGCTACCTCGCGGCGATCGCCGTCATGGACAAGGTCATGCGGTACGAGGGCGAGTACGACGCCGTCATCCAGGCGGGGTACGGCGAGCACGGCCGCGAGGGTCTGCAGGAGCTGCTGACGGTTCCGGTCGTCGACATCACGGATGCCGCGGCCTCCACAGCCATGTACCTCGGGCGGTCCTACTCGGTGGTCACCACGCTCGACCGCACCGTGCCGCTCATCGAGGACCGGCTGATCCTGGCCGGTCTGCACGATCGCTGCGCCTCCGTGCGCTCGTCGGGGCTCGGGGTGCTCGAGCTGGAATCCGATCCCGAACGCGCGATCGAAGCCATCGCCGCGGAGGCGAAGCGCGCCGTCGATCAGGATAGGGCAGAGGTCATCGTGCTCGGCTGCGGCGGCATGGCTGAGTTGAAGGACCGCGTCGTCGAGCTCTGCGGCGTCCCCGTGGTCGACGGGGTGCAGGCGGCCGTCGCGGTCGCCGAGAGCCTGGTCCGCCTGGGGCTCGTGACCTCGAAGGTGCGCACCTACGCGCCGCCGCGGCCGAAGAAGATCACCGGATTCCCGATCCTGGCGCGCTGAGCGCACGCGAGCGGGTCCATACGGAAGACAATCGAAGACAGCAGTGAACGTCGGCGCATCGCCGGCAGAGGGGCAAGGCGACATGTCGCAGGAAACCGAACAGCACGCCGGAGCATCGTCCGACCCGACGGGCGAGCACTACGACCTCGTCATCCGGGGTCAGCGGGTGCTCACCTCGGCGGGGATCAGCCCCCGCGAGGTCGGCGTGCGCGGGGGCGTCATCGTCGCGATGCAGCCGCTGGGCAACAACCTCGCCGGTGACGAGATCATCGAACTTGCCGATGACGAGACGCTCATCCCCGGGCTGGTCGACACGCACGTGCACGTCAACGAGCCGGGCCGCACCGAGTGGGAGGGCTTCGCGTCCGCCACCCGTGCTGCGGCGGCCGGAGGCGTGACGACGATCGTCGACATGCCGCTGAACAGCATCCCGCCGACCATCGACGTCGATGCGCTGAACATCAAGCGCGATGTCGCTCGCGACCAGGTGCACGTCGATGTGGGCTTCTGGGGCGGAGCGGTTCCCGGCAACACCGAGAGCCTGCGGGCGTTGCACGACGCGGGGGTCTTCGGCTTCAAGTGCTTCCTGCTGCACTCCGGCGTCGACGAGTTCCCGCCGCTCGACGCCGACGAGATGGAGAAGGATATGCGCGAGCTGGCATCCTTCGACTCCGTCATGATCGTGCACGCCGAGGACTCCCGCGCGATCGACCGCGCGCCGTCACCGGAGGGCGACGACTACGGCAAGTTCCTGGCGTCCCGTCCGCGTGGTGCCGAGAACCTGGCGATCGCCGAGGTCATCGAGCGGGCGCGCTGGACGGGCGCCCGTGCCCACATCCTGCACCTGTCGTCATCCGACGCCCTCGCGATGATCCGCAGCGCGAAGCACGACGGCCTCCGGCTCACGGTCGAGACATGCCCGCACTATCTCACCCTCACCGCGGAGGAGATCCCGCTCGGCGCGACCCAGTTCAAGTGCTGCCCACCGATCCGTGAAGCGGGCAACCGCGAGCTGCTCTGGGAGGGGCTGGAGGACGGCACGATCGACTTCATCGTGTCGGACCACTCGCCGTCCACCCTCGACCTCAAGGATCTCGAGAACGGCGACTTCGCGGTCGCGTGGGGCGGGGTCGCTTCGCTGCAGCTCGGCCTCTCGCTCATCTGGACGGAGGCGCGGCAGCGCGGGCTGACGCTCGAGACCGTGGTGTCGTGGATGAGCGAGCGCCCGGCGCAGTTCGCCGGGCTCACCGGCAAGGGGCGCATCGCGCCGGGCTACGACGCCGACTTCTCGGTGTTCGCGGCGGACGATGCCTACGTCGTCGACGTGAACAAGCTGCATCACAAGAACCCGCTCACGCCGTACCACGGCAAGGCTCTGGCGGGTGTGGTGCGCAAGACGTGGCTGCACGGCGAGGTGATCGACTTCGAGACGCCGCGCGGACGGCTGCTGCGCCGAGGCATGACCGACTGAGCGGCGGCATCCGTTCCCCTCGGGCATCCGCGGCGCGATGTCGTAGGCGGAAGCTATCGTCGTCGTGCGCAGACAGGGGCGACATGGCCGACGGAAGACGCAAGGAACGTCCGCTCGGAACCGGCGAGAAGTGGATGCTCATCCTTGCCGAGCCGCTGATGCTGGGTGTCTTCGCACTGCTCCCCTTCGTGCTCGCGTTCGTCCTTTCGGATGGCCGGTTCGATCGGGTGCCCGGTGCTGTGGCGTCCATCGCCGAGTGGACCGAGCCCGTGCTGACCAGGTTCTTCGATGCGGCCGCGCTGGTGGGTGCCGTGCTGGTGACGCTGGCCGCAGCGACCGCCTTCGGGCTGGCGCGTCGAGGTGAGTTCAGTCGGAGAACACAGATCCGCATCCTCCTGGCGGCTGCCGCCGGCGTGCTTCTGATCGCGTTGATGGCTGCGCTGACCGTCCCGGTGGCCGTTGTGGATCCGCAGCGCTGGCGGAGGTCGGCATGGTGCTCGCCGTCGCCTGGGTGATCCTCCTGGGGGCGCAGATGATCCAGTTCGTCGTGACTCCGCGAGAACGATCACGAACGGCCAAGAGGGTCTGGCGCGAGCGGCGCGACCGCGCCGTCGAGCAGGGCATCGCTCTCGCTGAGGACGTTTCCGAACCGCGGATGCGCGTGGTCTGCGAGGTGGCCGCGTGGGTCGTGCCGACGGTCATATGGGCGGCGGTGGCTCTCTTCGTCACCAGGGCATTCGCCCTCGGAGGGGACTTCGGAGACGCCGTCCTCCTTCTCGGGCTCGTCGCCTTCTACGGAAACTTCGCCATCATCGCAGGGTGGCGGGTGACCGCAGATCTTTCGATGAGCAGCACGTCCAGGATCGCCGTTCGCGTCGCCATGATGTCGTTCGGAGCACTGGCCTCGGGTGCGCTGGCCGTCGCCCTGATCGTCACGGGCACCTACGCGATACTGGGCCTCGCTCTTCTCGTCTTCACGTCGCTGCACATGCTCTTCTATCTCGTGCCCAGCTGGCGAAGGCGTCTGCCTTGGGTCTCGACCACCGAAGAAGCGGCGACACGTTCCGCAGTCGCCGGCCTTCGTCGGACGTATGAGGAGGCGAAAGCCTTCGCCTCCTAGACCGAACCGCATCTGCTCGGTCCCGCCCTGGTCTTTGTCGGTGGCGTTTGATAAAGTTGAGTCATCACAACTCAACTTTGATCCGGCCTCGGATCCGTCAAGAAGGAGTCTCCCCAGGAGGGACGCATGAGCAACCCGCAGACCGGCGCGCAGAACCAGGACCAGCAGTCAGCCCTCGAGCAGTTCGGGATCAACCTCACCGACCGTGCCCGCCAGGGCAAGCTCGACCCCGTGATCGGGCGGGACGGTGAGATCCGTCGCGTGAGCCAGGTGCTCACCCGTCGCACCAAGAACAACCCTGTCCTCATCGGCGAGCCCGGCGTGGGAAAGACCGCCGTCGTCGAGGGGCTCGCGCAGCGCATCGTCGCGGGCGACGTCGCCGAGTCCCTGAAGGACAAGGAGCTCATCACGCTCGACATCTCCGCGCTCGTGGCCGGCGCGATGTACCGCGGGCAGTTCGAGGAGCGGCTGAAGCAGGTGCTCAAGGAGATCACCGAGTCCGAGGGCAAGGTCATCACGTTCATCGACGAGCTGCACGTGCTGATGGGCGCGGGCGGCGGCGAGGGCTCCGTCGCGGCATCCAACATGCTCAAGCCCATGCTCGCCCGTGGTGAGCTGCGCCTGATCGGTGCGACCACCCTCAACGAGTACCGCGAGTTCATCGAGAAGGATGCCGCGCTCGAACGCCGCTTCCAGCAGGTCTACGTCGGCGAGCCGACCGTCGAGGACACCATCGCGATCCTCCGCGGGCTCAAGGGGCGGTACGAGGCACACCACGGAGTGACCATCGCCGACAGCGCGCTGGTGGCCGCGGCCGCCCTGTCCAACCGCTACCTCCCCTCCCGCCAGCTGCCCGACAAGGCCATCGACCTCATCGACGAGGCCATGTCCCGGCTGAAGATGGAGATCGACTCCTCGCCGGTCGAGATCGACCAGCTCAAGCGCCAGGTCGACCGCATGAAGCTCGAGGAGCTCGCGCTGAAGAAGGAGAAGGATGCCGCGTCCAAGGAGCGGTTGAGCACCCTCCGCGAGCAGCTGACCGGACTCGAGAAGGAGCTCGCCGCCCTGGAGGAGCGCTGGGCACGCGAGCGCCAGGGCCTCAACCGCGTCGGCGATCTGAAGAAGCAGCTCGACGACGCCGTCACACAGCGCGACCTCGCCATGCGCGAGGCCGACTACACGCGGGCGTCGAAGCTCGAGTACGAGACCATCAAGCGCCTGGAGCGCGACATCGCCGAGGCGGAGCAGGCCGAGGCGGCGACCTCCTCCGAGGGACGCATGGTCAACGAGCAGGTCACCGACGAGGACATCGCCGGAGTGATCGCCGCGTGGACCGGCATCCCGGTCGGACGGCTCCTGCAGGGCGAGTCCGAACGACTGCTGCACCTCGAGAACGAGCTGGGCAAGAGGCTGATCGGGCAGAAGGAGGCCGTGAAGGCCGTGTCGGATGCTGTGCGCCGCTCGCGCGCCGGCATCAGCGACCCGGGGCGTCCGACCGGTTCGTTCCTCTTCCTCGGCCCGACGGGCGTCGGCAAGACCGAGCTCGCGAAGGCCCTCGCGGAGTTCCTGTTCGACGACGAACACGCGATGGTGCGCATCGACATGTCGGAGTACGGCGAGAAGCACTCGGTCTCGCGGCTCGTCGGGGCCCCTCCCGGATACGTCGGCTACGAGCAGGGCGGGCAGCTCACCGAGGCCGTGCGTCGGCGCCCCTACAGTGTGATCCTGCTCGACGAGGTCGAGAAGGCGCACCCCGAGGTGTTCGACGTGCTCCTGCAGGTGCTCGACGACGGGCGCCTCACCGACGGTCAGGGCCGCACGGTCGACTTCTCGAACGTGATCCTGATCCTCACCTCGAACCTCGGTTCGCCGATCCTGATCGACCCCGTGCTCCCACCCGACGAGAAGCGCGAGCAGGTGATGGCGCTCGTGCGTCAGGCGTTCCGACCGGAGTTCCTGAACCGCCTCGACGACATCGTGATGTTCGCCGCCCTCACCGAAGACGACCTCGCGCAGATCGTCGAGCTCTCCGTCGATCAGCTGCACGACCGGCTCCACGACCGCAGGCTCACGCTTGCTGTCACCCCGGATGCTCGGTCCTGGCTGGCGGAGCGCGGCTACGACCCGATGTTCGGTGCGCGGCCGCTGCGCCGCCTCATCCAGTCCGAGGTGCAGAACAAGCTGGCGACCGCGCTGCTGTCCGGCGGGGTGCATGACGGCGACACCGTCCGGGTCGACGTCGCGGCCGACGGTGCGGGTCTCGTGCTCACGGCGTCGAGCCCGACAGAGACCGTCGACGAGGGGTAGTTGATTCCGCATTGCGGAAGTGCAACTCCGATATTCGGAAAAATCCTTGACCGCGTTCGTGGCGCCGTGATAGATCTGGAGTGTTCCAAAGTCGGAGCACCTGGATCAGCAGACAGGGAAAAACTGAGCTGACCCCCTGGTGGGGTCGGCCGTTCGACTCCACCTCGACGGACGGAGTCTGCTCATGTCACAGCACCCCACCAGCGTGTGGTTGAAGAACCCCCTCGGCATCTACACCGGGAGCGACGCCGACGCCTCGGGAGGCATCGTCGTCGAAGGCTCTGTCGTCCGCGAGGTCATCCCCGCGGGCGGCGCGCCGACGGTCCCCGTCGACGAGGTCGTCGATGCCTCGCGTCACGTGATCATCCCGGGCCTGATCAACACGCACCACCACTTCTACCAGACCCTCACCCGGGCCTGGCGGCCCGTCGTCAGCGCGGAGCTGTTCCCGTGGCTCAAGGGCCTCTACGGGGTGTGGGCGGGGCTCACGCCACGCGATCTCGAACTGGCGACGACCGCGGCCCTTGCCGAGCTGCTGCTCTCCGGGTGCACCACGGCCGCCGACCACCACTACCTCTTCCCGAACGGCCTCGAGGACGCGATCGACGTGCAGGTCGACGTCGTGAAGAAGCTCGGCATGCGGGCGACCCTGACCCGCGGGTCGATGTCGCTCGGCGAAGAGGACGGCGGGCTCCCGCCGCAGTCGACCGTGCAGGATGCCGACACGATCCTCGCCGACAGCGAGCGGCTCATCGCGGCGCACCACGAGCGCGGCGACGGCGCCTTCGTGCAGATCGCCCTCGCGCCCTGCTCGCCGTTCTCGGTGACCACCGGCGTCATGCGCGACACGGCCGCACTCGCCGAACGACTGGATGTCCGTCTGCACACGCACCTCGCCGAGACCCTCGACGAGGAGGACTTCTGCCGCGAGATGTTCGGCCTGCGCACGGTCGACTACCTCGAGAGCGTCGGCTGGCTCTCCGACCGCACCTGGCTCGCGCACGGCATCCACTTCGACGATGCCGAGATCGCGCGGCTCGGAGCGGCCGGGACGGCCGTGTCGCACTGCGCGACCTCCAACATGCGCCTCGCCTCGGGCATCGCCCGTGCCATCGAGCTCGAGCAGGCCGGAGCGCCCGTGGGCCTCGGTGTCGACGGCTCGGCATCGAACGACGGCTCGAACATGATCCAGGAGGTGCGTCAAGCCCTCTACCTGCAGCGCCTGCGCTACGGCGCCGCGGCCGTCACACCGGAGCGCGCACTCGGCTGGGCGACGGCGGGATCGGCGCGTGCCCTCGGCCGCACCGACATCGGCATCCTGGCTCCCGGCAAGCAGGCCGACCTGGCGATGTTCACGCTCGACGAGCTGCGGTTCTCGGGCAGTCATGACCCGGTCGCCGCGCTGCTGCTGTGCGGCGCGGAACGGGCCGACCGCGTCATGGTCGGCGGCACCTGGCGCGTGCTCGACGGTCAGATCACAGGACTCGACGTCCCCCAGCTCATCGCCCACCACAGCGAGGCGGCACGCAGCCTCCTCGCCCGACACTCCTGAATCACGCCCCCGAATCCGCAACATCCCCCAGACGACGAAGAGGTCGACATGAACAAGACGAAGACGGTCGCGACGCGACCCGAAGACGAGCGGATGCCGCTCGGCAGCACCATCGCCTATGGCATCCAGCATGTGCTGACGATGTACGGCGGCATCATCGCCCCACCGCTCATCATCGGCTCGATGGCGGGACTCGACGGCGCCGAGATCGGCGTGCTGATCACGGCCTGCCTCTTCATGGGCGGTCTCGCCACGATCCTCCAGACCGTCGGCATCCCGTTCTTCGGATCGCAGCTGCCCCTCGTGCAGGGCGTCTCGTTCGCGGGTGTGGCGACGATGGGGGCGATCGTCACGAGCGGGGGCGGCCTGCCAGCGGTCTTCGGCGCTGTCATCGTCGCGTCGATCATCGGGCTGCTGATCGCCCCGGTGTTCGCCACGATCATCAGGTTCTTCCCACCGGTCGTCACCGGGGTGGTCATCACGATCATCGGTCTGACCCTCCTGCCGGTGGCCGCGGGCTGGGCGATGGGCGGCAACAGTCAGGCCGAGGACTTCGGAGACCCGCAGAACCTGCTGCTCGCGGCGATCACCTTCGTGATCGTCCTGGTGCTCAGCAAGGTCAGGATCGGCGCCATCTCTCGCCTCGCGATCCTGCTCGCGATCGTGCTCGGCACGATCCTGGCGGTCATCCTCGGCCGCGTCGACTTCGGCGCCGTGGGGGATGGTCCGATCTTCGCCCTGCCCAGCATCTTCGGCTTCGGGATGCCGACGTTCGAGATCGCCGGGATCATCTCGATGTTCATCGTGATCCTGGTGACGCTCACCGAGACCACGGCCGACATCCTGGCCGTCGGCGAGATCGTCGGCACCAAGGTCGACTCCAAGCGCATCGCCGCCGGCCTCCGCGCCGACATGCTCTCGAGCGCGGTCTCGCCCGTGTTCGGTTCGTTCACGCAGTCGGCCTTCGCGCAGAACGTCGGACTCGTGGCGATCACCGGGGTCAAGAGCCGGTTCGTGGTCACCGCGGGCGGTGTCGTCCTCGTGGTGCTCGGCCTGCTCCCGGTGCTCGGACGCGTCGTCGCCGCAGTGCCCGCTCCGGTGCTGGGAGGCGCCGGCATCGTGCTGTTCGGAAGCGTGGCGGCGAGCGGCATCCGCACGCTCGCCAAGGTCGACTACCGCGGCAACATGAACCTGGTCATCGTGGCCTCATCGATCGGCATCGGCATGCTGCCCATCGCCGCACCGACGATCTACGACCAGATGCCCGCGTGGTTCATCACGATCTTCCACTCCGGCATCAGCTCGGCCGCGGTGGCGGCGATCCTGCTGAACCTGCTCTTCAACCACCTCGGGAAGCCCTCGGGCAAGGACGCCTCGGTCCTGGCCGCCGCGCCCACTCGCAGCATCCCGATCGCCTACCTCGACGCGTTCGAGGACGGCGACTCGATCGTCGACGGCAGGATCGTCGACCGCGAGGGCAAAGAGGTCGAGGTCCAGCGCCCCGAGCACTGATCGGCTAACGCAGCGGACGGGTTCCGCGGCCGGCGATCGCGTCGGCCGCGAGCTCCTGCCCGATGATCGAGTGCCGACGCGAGTAGGCGAAGTAGATCACCAGGCCCAGGGCCAGCCAGATCGCGAACCGCAGCCACGTCTCGGAGCTGAGGTTCAGCATCAGCCAGAAGCAGGCGATCGCTGAGATCCACGGCAGCCACGGAGAGAACGGCACGGTGAAGGGGCGCTCGAGGTCGGGTCGGCTCTTGCGCAGGATCGGCACGCCGATGCTCACCAGGACGAAGGCTGAGAGCGTGCCGATGTTGATCATGTCGCCCAGCACCTGCACGTCGGTGAAGCCGGCGATGATCGCGATCACGACGCCGACGATCACCTGGATGCGCACGGGCGTGCCGCGCTTGGCATCCGTCACGCTCAGCGAGCGCGGCAGCAGGCCGTCGCGACTCATCGCGAACACGACGCGGGCGAGACCCATGAGGAGCACCATCACGACGGTCGTCAGACCGATGAGGCTGCCGATGGCGATCACCTGCGCGGCCCACGTCGCACCGACGAGCTCGAATGCGCTCGCCAGCGACGGCTCGTCGAGCTTCGCGAGCTCGGTGTACGACACCATGCCGGTGATCACGATCGCCACCAGCACGTACAGCACCGTCACGATGACGAGGCCGAGCATGATGCCGCGCGGGACCGTGCGCTTGGGGTCCTTCGTCTCCTCGGCGCTCGTGGCGACCACGTCGAAACCGATGAAGGCGAAGAACACGAGTGCGGCGCCGCTGAGGATGCCGAAGACGCCGTACATCGTCGGGTCGGCCCCGGTCATGAGCGAGAAGAGCGACTGCGTCCAGGCGCTCTCGGATGCCGCACCGGCCTCGGCGGGCGGGACGAAGGGGGTGTAGTTGGCGCCGTTGATGAAGAAGAGCCCGACCACGATGACGAACAACACGATCGCGACCTTGATCACCGTGAAGACGCTGTTCACCCGGCTCGACAGGCGGGTACCGAGAGCGAGCAGCGTCGTGAAGATCGCGACGATGACGACAGGGCCCCAGTCGAAGGAGAGTGGTCCGATCATGAGCGTCATCGGGATGTCGAGGTCGAACAGCGACACGGCATCCCCGAGGTACACGCCCCAGTACTTCGCGATGACGGCCGAGGCCATCAGCATCTCGAGGATCAGGTCCCAGCCGATGATCCAGGCAAGGAACTCGCCGAGCGTCGAGTACGTGAACGTGTAGGCGGAGCCGGCGACCGGGATCGACGAGGCGAACTCGGCGTAGCAGAGGATCGCGAGCGCGCAGACGGAGGCCGCGATGATGAAGGAGACGATCACGGCGGGGCCTGCATGACGAGCGGATGCCTCGGCACCGACCGAGAAAATGCCGGCGCCGACTGCCACAGCGACACCCATCACGGCCAGATCCCACACGCCGAGCGATCGCTTCAGCGACCGCTTCTCGTCGTGGGTCTCGGCCATCGACTGCTCGACGGACTTGATCCTTCGCTGAATCGCCATGCGGACGATTCTAGGAGGACGGGCCGCCGGCTACAGCACCGACTTGGGGAGTCGATGCAGCGTGACCGCACCGATCGCGGCGAACGGATGCAGCGGGTCGGGCTCGCTCGATCCTGTCGGGCCGCCCAGCGCGGAGTCGACCAGCGCGCTCATCACCGCGAACGCATCCATCGCCTCCCACCCGTGCGTGGTCACCAGGAAGTCGAACGCGTCTTCGTAGCCGCGGGTGATGCTCTCCTGAACCGGGTCGCCGAGCCCGACGAACACCCACTCGTCGGGTGTCTCGATGCGGGGCGCGCGCAGCGAGAGACCGGGCACCAGGTCGACGCTCACGATCGCGATGCCCTCGGCCTCGATCGCGACGAAGGACGACTCACCCTCGCTCATGATCGCGTGGATGTCGCCTATCGAGAGCAGAGCCCCATCGACCTCGACCGGCAGGTACACGATCGATCCCGGCCGCGCCTCGGTGACGTCCATGTTGCCGCCGAGCGCGGTGGTGGGCATGACGGTCGAGTTGACACCGGATGCCGGGGCCGTGCCGATGCAGCCGATCATCGGCCGCGGCGCGACGACGTGCCGGTCGGTGAGATGCACGCCGTCCTCGTCGATCGGGATGCGCCGCGATGCCACGGTGTCGCCCATCCGATGGCGCAGGGCTCCGATGCCGGGAAGGCTCTGCGACCATCCGCACTCCTTCAGACGGATCTCGTGGATCGTCACCGCGAGGGTGTCGCCCGGCCGGGCCCCCTCGATCCAGACCGGACCGGTGACCGGGTTGATCGGCGCCGAGAGCGCCGCCAGGTCGCCGTGGTCGTGAAGTTCGCGGTAGACCGCGTCATCCGTCTCGAAGCCGATGCGCTCGCCGGTGCCGGGGTGGATGCGCAGGACCGGTTCGGCGTCCGCGCGGAATCCGGGGCGGCCGAGCTTCTTGCCGAGGAAGTGATCCATCCCGTTCATTCGGCTCTTCCCTCGCTGGTGGCGGCGTGCTCCGAGAGCGGTTCGGGGTTGGCGCCGTTGCGGATGCGGAAGACCACGAAAACGATGACCCCGATCGCGAGCCAGACTACTCCGCCGATCTTGGCCAGATCGGAGGCGTTGATCAGCACGAAGCCGATGATGAGGAATCCGCACAGCGGCACGACGAGGTGCAGGAGCCAGTTGCGCGACCGCTGGCGCACGATGTAGTGCCAGAACACGGCGACGTGCAGCAGCAGGAAGCCGAAGAGGGCGCCGAAGTTCACCAGCGACGAGATCAGGTCGATCTGACCGACGAAGAACAGCACGAGCACGGTGCTCAGCGCGCTCACGAAGAGGATCGCGTACACGGGCACCTGGCGGGCGTTGATCTTCGAGAAGAAGGCCGGAAGACGCCGGTCGCGGCTCATCGAGTAGAGCAGACGCGAGGTCGCCGCCTGTGCCGCCACCGCGTTCGCGATACCGACGGCGATGACGTTGACCGCGAGGAACGCGGTCGCCCAGCCGCTGCCTGCCGCCTGCGCGACGATCGAGAAGAACGCGTTGTTGACCTCGTCGTCGGGGAACGAGACGGTGCCCGCTGCGAGGGCGCTCGCGAGCCAGGTCTGCAGGATGAAGAGCGTCGCGACGATGAACAGCGCGATGATCATGGCGCGGCCCGCGGGGTTCTTCTTGCCGGTGGTCTCCTCCGACAGGGTCGAGATCCCGTCGAAGCCGAGGAAGCTCAGCACCGCGATCGAGAGTGCGGCGGCGATCAGGGTCGGGTCGACCTTCGCCGGATCCCAGAGCTGCGCGAGCGAGAACGAGGAGCCCTCTATCGTCTGCCCGGTGAGAGCGGAGACGGCGATGATGACGAAGATCGCGACGAAGACGAGCTCGATGGCGAGGAAGACGCGGTTCGCCACGGTGATCGAGCCGATGCCGAGCACGTTGATGACGGTGTTGACCGCCACGCACAGGATCGCCCACAGCCACTCGGGGCTGTCGGGGAAGATCCCGCGCATCGACGAGGCGGCGAACACGTAGAGCAGCGTGGGCACGAGCAGGTAGTCCAGGAGGATCGCCCAGCCCGCGAAGAAGCCGGCGATCGGGTGAGTGCCGCGGCCGACGTACGAGAACACGGAGCCGGCCAGCGGGAAGGACTTCGCCATCTGCGAGTATCCGAGCGCGGTGAAGATCATCGCGACGAGACCCACGAGGTAGACGAGTGGGACCATCCCCTTCGACTCGTTGAACACGACCCCGAAGATCGCCCACGGTGCGATGGGCACCATGAAGACCAGGCCGTACACGACGAGGTCGAAGGTGGAGACGGAGCGCTTGAGCTCCTGCTTGTAGCCGAAGGATTCCAGCCGTGGCTGGCCGTCGGAGGCGGCGGTGGTGGTCATGGTGTCTCCTGGGTTCGGTTCAGGACTGCGGGTGTCAGGGATGCTGTGCGAGGAAGTCGGCGATCACGCCGCGGAACTCCTGCGGCTGCTCGAGGTGGGTGCAGTGGCTGGCTCCGGGGAACACGTGTCCGACGGCGCCGGGGATGCGGTCGAGGAACGGCTGCCAGGTCGCCGGCGTGGCTTCGTCGTACTCGCCGGCGACGACGAGCGTCGGGGCCTGGATGTCGCGCAGGCGGTCGATGACCGACCAGTCGCGGAGAGTGCCGATGACGTGGAACTCGTTCGGCCCGTTCATCGTGTGATAGACGGTCGGATCGGCGAGCATCTGCGCCTCGCTGTCGACGAAGCCCTGCGGCATCGGCACGACGCGGCAGACGTGCCGCTCGTAGAAGAGCTGGGTCGCGGCCACGTAGTCGGGGTGATCCAGCGTGCCGGCACCCTCGTGCTCTGCGAGGGCGTCGCGAGCGGCATCCGGCAGCGCATCGCGCAGCTTCCCGGCCTCGCTCACCCACAGCGGCATCGACGCGGGGGAGTTGCAGATCATCAGACCGAGCAGTCCCTCGGGCTGACGGACGGCGATCTCGGCGCCGAGCATGCCGCCCCAGGACTGACCGAGCACGTGGTAGTCGTCGATGCCGAGATGCGCGCGCAGCGCGTCGAACTCCTCGATGAAGTACGCGGGGGTCCAGCGCTCGACCGGGGCATCGGGGTGGTGGGAGCTCCGTCCGCAGCCGATCTGGTCGTAGTGGATGATCGTTCGCCCCGTGACGTCGGCGAGGTCGGCGATGTTCTGCACGTAGTCATGCGCCATGCCGG
Source organism: Microbacterium sp. A8/3-1 (assembly GCF_040267695.1). Taxonomy (NCBI): domain Bacteria; kingdom Bacillati; phylum Actinomycetota; class Actinomycetes; order Micrococcales; family Microbacteriaceae; genus Microbacterium; species Microbacterium sp. A8/3-1. The sequence continues at coordinate 3,437,136 of NZ_CP158357.1, forward strand.
GGCCGCCGTGCAGAACGAAGACGGGAGCGAGGTCGCGGCTCTCCTCGGGCGTCGTGACGCGGAACCAGGTGAAGCCGTCGTGGAACGGGACGGTGGACTCATGAACGTGCATGAACACATGTTGGCGATAAAAGGTCCGCGAGTAAACCATTTGCCGACAAGTTAACGTTGATGAAACACTGGGAGGGCCATGACGGAGACCGACGAGACCCTGATCGATCGCATCACCGACCGGCTGATCACCGCCGTCGCGATCGGTGAATTCCTCCCCGGAGCCCGTCTGCCGGCCGAACGCGATCTCGCTCGCTCGCTCGGAGTCGGCCGCACCACCACGCGAGCCGCCCTGGAACGTCTGGTCGGCAGGGGCATCCTGGAGAAGCAGCGGGGGAGGTCGGGCGGCTCCTTCGTCACGGAGGAGTGGCCGAGCTCCGAGGTCGCCGCCGTCGCCCGCTGGTTCGAAGAGCAGTGGCCGCAGCTCGTCGACGCCGCGATCGCCGGGACGCACCTCCACGGCGCGATCGCTCGTCTCGCGGCGAGCAACCGCACCGACGACGACATCGAGCGGCTCGAGAAGCGCCTCGACGACTTCCGGCAGGCCGAGAGCGGGGCCGCTCGTCAGCAGGCCGACAGCATTCTGCACCTGGCGATCATCGCCGCCGCGCACAACGAGACGCTGTCCGCGATCGTGCTCGACCACGAACGTCGGTTCACGATCATCGCGCCTGCCCACCCCTGGGGCGATTCGGCGAGCCGTCCGGCGATGGAGGAGCGCGCCGGACGCGAGCACGGCGAGCTGGTCGCGGCGATCGTCGACAGCCGCGTCGACGATGCCGGGCGGATCGCGCAGCGCCACGTCGAGATCGACCTGGAGCTCCTCGACGCCGCCCGTCGCCGCGCCCTCACCCGCTGATCAGCCGGCACGCACAGAGCTCGAAGCGAGCGCGCGTCCGGTGAGCGAGTCCCGGTCGGCCGCGAGTGCGGCCGGAGTCCCCGCGAACATCAGCCGCCCGCCGTCGGAGCCCGCTCCCGGGCCGATGTCGATCACGTGATCCGCGCGCGCGACGACCCGCATGTTGTGCTCCACCACGACCAGCGTCGCGCCGTCGTCGAGCAGATCGTCGAAAAGGCGGTTGATCGTGTCGACGTCGTTCGGGTGGAGCCCGGAGGTCGGTTCGTCGAGGATGATCCGGTCGGCGGGATCGCGATGCGGGTCGCTGAGGTGCCGCGCGAGCAGCAGGCGCTGCTTCTCGCCCCCGGACAGGGTGTCGAGCGAGCGACCGACCGGGATGTATCCGAGTCCGGTGCGCTGCACCCAGTCGAGCGCCGCCACGACGTCGGGGTGATCGCTCAGCAGCTCGCTGACCGCCTCCGGGGTCGAGGCGAGGACATCGGCGATCGACGAGCCGCCGACGCGGACCTCGAGCGCCGTGTCGTTGAATCGGAGCCCCCCGCAGGCGTCGCAGGGCAGCGAGACGTCGTCGAGGAACGCGAGCTCGGTCGTGATGTGCCCGCGTCCGCGGCACGTCGGGCAGGCGCCCTTGCCGTTGAAGCTGAACCACGACGGGTCGAGGCCCGATGCTGCGGAGAACACCTCCCGGACGGTGTCGGCGATGCGCAGGATGCTCAGCGTGGTCGAGCGGATGCCGCCGCGCAGCGGATCCTGGCCGACGACGGTGAACTCCGGATGCTGCCGCGGCAGCTCCACCGTCGCGAACGAGCTCTTGCCGGAACCGGCCACCCCGGTGATCGCGGTGAGCACGCCCACGGGGACGTCGACGTCGAAGCCCTGAAGGTTGTGGGAGCGGGCGTCGCGCACGGTGACGCGGTCTCGCGGCTCCCGGCCCGTCTCCGCGGGGCGCAGCGGCTCCGCGAGCAGCCGTCCGGTCAGGGTGTCGCTCCGGCGCAGCGCGGCGGGGGAACCCTCGAACTGCACCAGGCCGCCCGTGGAGCCGGCGCCGGGACCGAGGTCCACGACATGATCGGCGACCGCGATCACCTGCGGATGATGCTCGACGACGAGGATCGTGTTGCCGGCATCGCGCAGGCGCTGCAGCAGCGCGACCAGGCGCTGGATGTCGGCGGGGTGGAGTCCGGTGCTGGGCTCGTCGAACACGTAGGTGACGTCGGTCAGTGCGCTCCCGAGGTGCCGAACGATCTTCACCCGCTGGGCCTCTCCACCCGACAGCGTCGATGATTCGCGGCCGAGCGTCAAATAGCCGAGCCCGACGGAGAGGAGCGCGTCGAGCACATGACGGATGCCGTCGATGGCCGGCGCGACCCTGGCGTCGGCGAGATCGTCGAGCAGCGCGCGCAGCTCGGCCACCGGCATCCGCATCCAGTCGACGATCGAGTGCCCGTCGATGAGGCTCGCCTGCGCCGCGGCGTTCACGCGGGCGCCCTGGCAGTCGGGACAGGTGTGGTGGGTCACCAGGCGGTCGAGCTCCTCGCGCACCTGCGCGGACATCTTCACGGGGCGCTGCTTCAGGAAGACCGCGCGCATGCGGGTGACCACGCCGTCGAACCGCGCGCTCTGCGGGAACCGCGGATCGGGGTCGGTCAGCTTGAGCTGATCCGCGTAGAGGAAGAGGTTCATCTCCTCGGCGGTGTAGTCCTTCAGCGGCTTCTGTCGATCGAAAAGGCCGGCGTATGCGAATCGCTTCCAGCGGTACACGCCGGGCCGGAAGAGGCTGAAGCGCACGGGCCCCTCGTCGATGCTCTTCTCCTGATCGATGAGCGCATCGAGGTCGATGTCGTACACCGTGCCGAGTCCCTCGCAGGTGGGGCACATGCCGGAGGGGTCGTTGAAGGAGTACGCCGGTGAGTAGCCGGCGGACGGGGATCCGATCCGCGAGAACACCAGCCGCACCAGAGAGGCGAGGTCGGTCGCGGTCGCGACCGTCGAGCGGGCGTTCCCGGTGAACCGCCGCTGGTCGATGAGCACCGTGAAGGTCAGGCCGTCCATCGCCTGCACATCCGGAGCCGGCATCTGCGGCAGCCGAGAGCGGATGAAGGTCGAGTACGAGTCGTTCACGAGGCGCTGCGCCTCGGCGGCGATCGTGTCGAGCACGAGCGATGACTTGCCCGATCCGGAGACGCCGGTGAACACGGTCATCAGCTTCTTCGGGACGTCGAGCGATACGTCGCGCAGATTGTTGGTCCGCGCTCCGGTGATGCGGAGGAAGGAGTCCATCACCTCACGCTAACGAGGCCCCCGGACATCGGTCCGGGGGCCTCGCTGGCGGGGCGATCAGGCGCTGAGCAGGACCGTCTCGTCGATCGGACGGCGCACGCGCGGGGCGACCTCACGCTGCTGCAGGACCTCGGGGAGGCTCTCGACGTCGCCGAACTCGCCGACGGCGATGACGGTCATCGGCACGAAGCGGGCCTCGAGGTCGGCGAACTCGCGCACGGCCTCGGCGTCGAAGCCGCTCATCTGGTGCACGACGAGACCGTCGTGGTGAGCCTGCACGGAGAAGTGGGCCACGGCCTGACCGAGGTCGTAGACGGCGTGGGTGATCGGCGTGCCGTCGGCTGCCGCGGTCTCGGCGATCGCGACGACGAGGACGCCCGCGTTGCCGGCCCATGTCTGGTTGAAGCCCATCAGCGCGTTCACGACCTGGGCATGCAGGGCGGTGCCTCGGCGGGCGACGATGAAGCGCCACGGCTGGGAGTTGTTCGCGGACGGGCTCCAGCGGGCGGCCTCGAGCGCGGTGGCGAGCTTGGCCTCGTCGATCGCGTTCTGCGCGTCGTACGCGCGGGGGCTCCAGCGCCCGGCCAGGACGTCGAGGACGGGGTGCTCGGTCGGCGCGGTGCGATCGATGACGGGAGTGCTCACGGTGATGCCTTTCGAAGGAGTCGATCGGACTCCGTCGTCCGGCTTACAGGGGTCAGAACACATGTATGCGCATGTATATTCCTCAGCGACCGAGTGTCCAGAGGACCTTTCGACGCAGGATGCCGGCGCGCCGCCGCAGACGCACCGAGAGAGGCTGGTCACGTGCGGCGGCGAGGAGCTTGGCGTCGTATGCCGCGCGCAGCTCTCGCGACCAGCGGCCCGTCACCGCCGCATCCGAGAACTCGGCGGCCTTGGCGATCGCGCGCCGACGCATGCCCTCGATCTGCGCGGGCGGCATCGACTGCAGCTCGACGATCCGCCGCGCCATGGCATCGATGTCCCCCTCGGGGATGAGGAAGCCGTCGACTCCGTCGCGGATCATGTCTGCCGGGCCGTAACGGATGTCGTAGGCGATCGGGATGCATCCGGCGGCCATGCTCTCGACGAGCACGAGCGGCAGACCCTCCGAGGTGGACGTCAGCAGGCTGAAGCTGGCGGTGCGGAACGACAGGCGCGCGGCCGGATCGTGACCGCGCAGGCGCACATCATCCTCGACGCCGAGCCGACGGATGCGCCGCCGGATCACGGCTTCGCGCGGACCCTCGCCGAAGATGTCCGCCTCGACCCGCGGATCCGCGGCGTGCGCGGCGGCGAGCGCCTCGACGGCATGGGTGAGGCGCTTCCGGGTGTTCAAGGAGGCCACGACGACGCCGTGCCCGGCCTCGCGGGCGATGTCGACGTCCGTGGGAAGGTCCACGCCGTTCGGGATCGTGCGTATCCTCGCCTCGACGCCGACGAGGTCGTCCGCGAGATCCGCCTGCTGCCGGGTGGTGAGCACGACGATCGCGTCGAACTCGCCCGCGCGGCGCATGACGTACTCGCGCGTCGGCCGCAGCTCTCCCGCCCGCCCGCCCTGGCGGTGCGAGGCGTGGACGATGTGGACGGTCGTGACGTTGTCTCGCCGGTAGCCGGCGACCGACCGTGCCGCCGTCTTCGAGTCGACCAGGAGGAAGCTCGGCTTGCCGCCGGTGAGACGGTCGAACCACCAGCGGTACAGTCCCCAGCTCGTCTTCCACGACCGGATCGGGGTGCCGTCGACGGCGTACAGCACGATCTTCCGGTCGGCGTCCGAGCGCTCGGTGGCGAGCAGCGAGCCGTCGCGGCGGAACCGGTCGACCGCGACGAGCCTGCCGTCCGCACCGCGCCGCACCCGGCTCAGGACCGTGCCGCCGTGCGACGCCACGACGTCGCCGTCTTCGGGGCGCAGCAGCTCCGGGACCGGCGGCATCGCTCCGCGCGGGGCGGGCAGCTTCTCCCGCAGCTCGTCCCAGAGGTTGCGGATCCTCAGTCCGTCGATGAGCTCACCCGACGCACGGAGGCGCTCCGCGTACTCCGGGTAGTCGGGGCGGTCGTCCAGCGTGAGGATGTCGACATCCACCCCGCCGATCTGCCGGAAGGAGCGCGAGCGGCGCAGCATGGCGGCCGTCATCCCGCCGTGCTGGTCCGCGAAACCCCACGTCAGGGCGAAATACCGTGCGGGTGGGAGACGGAGCGGGGAGCGGAGCACTCGAGCAACGATAGGCCTGCTGTCGTGGCGGCGACTGTGCGTCGGCTGTGTCCCTGCCGAGGAGCGGGGAGCGGATGCCGGCTACTCCGGCAGGTTGTGCGAGGCCGCATCCGCGAGGGCGCTGCGGACGGCCCTGATCGACGGCGCCGCCGCCGAAACCCGCCGTGCTGAGGAGAAGATCTCGCGACGCGGGTCTTCGGGCAGCGGCGTCAGGTCGACCGTCGGGGTGTCGCCCGCCCACACGAGCTCGGGCAGCAGGCCGACCGCAAGCCCGGCATGGATCAGGCGCACGTGCGCGGTGAGGTCGGCGATCTCGAAGCGCACGTCGGGCTCGAAGCCCGCGGTGCGGCAGAGCTGCTCGGCCCAGGCGCGAGAGGCCGTGCCCTCCGGCTCGAGCACCCACGGCTCGGCGCGGGTGGACCACAGGGCGGCGACGGCATCCGTGCGCTCCGCACTCGCCGCGCTGCCGGGTCGGCGGGCCAGCGCGATCGCGTCGTGCGCCAGCAGCACGCGGTCGAGGTCGGCATGGATCGGGCGCGTGCGCCCCGGGTACTGCTCGGCGAGGATCAGGTCGAAGTCGCGACTCGAGACGCCGACGAGGCCGGTCTCGGGGTCGCTCTCGGTGACCTGCACACGCAACGCTGGGTGTCGATCCTTGAGCGCCTCGAGCGCCTGGGGGAGGAGCGAGTGGGCGGTCGACTGGAACACGGCGATGTGCACGGTTCCGGTGACCTCGGTGAGCGATTCCGCGACCGCGACCTCGGCGTGCTCCAGCTGGTCGAGGATGCCGATGGCCTGGGCGACGAGCACGTTCCCCTGCGGTGTGAACTGCACTCCGCGGCCCACGCGGCGCAGGAGCGGGACGCCGACGTCGCGCTCCAGGGCGCTGAGCTGCTGCGACACCGAGGCCTTGCTGTAGGACAAGGCGTCGGCGACGGCGGAGAGCGTGCCGCGACGCGAGAGCTCCACCAGCATCCGCAGACGATTGACGTCGAGCATGGCCGATCCGTTCGTTCAGCTTGAGTGAACAGAATTCACGCAATTCGGTTGATAGACGGAGCCTACCGAGCGGACGGACAATGATCCAGCCGCACACGACCCCGGGTGTGCGCTCACTCCGGAAGGCCCGCCATGACCGTCGACGTCGACACCGCCCCGCGCACCGATACCCCGCGTACCGAAGAGGTGGCCGCCCTCGTGCAGCGCTGGCTCGCCGAGAGCGAGTCCTACCCCGTCGAGCCCGCCGCCCAGCGGCTGTCCGAGGTGCTCAAGGATCCGAACGGCCTGGCCTTCACCGTCGGCTTCGTCGACGGCGTGATGCGTCCCGAGGATCTGCGCGTCGCCGGTCGCAAGCTCGCCGAGATCTCGGAGATCACCCCGACCCTGCTGCCCGGCTACCTGCGGGCCGCCATCAAGACCGGCGGATTCTGGGCGCCGAAGCTGCCCGGAATCGTCGTCCCGATCTCGCGCCGCGTGCTGCGCGCGATGGTCGGGCACCTCGTGCTCGACGCGACTCCCTCGAAGCTCGGTCCCGCGATCGCGAAGCTGCGCAAGACCGGCAACCGGCTCAACCTGAACCTCCTCGGCGAGGCTGTGCTCGGCGAACGCGAGGCAGGCCGCCGCCTGCAGGGAACCAGCGACTTCCTCGCCCGCAACGACGTCGACTACGTGTCGATCAAGGTGTCGAGCGTCGTCAGCCAGCTGTCGATGTGGTCGTTCGACGAGGCGGTGGCGGATGTCGTCGCCAAGCTCACCCCGCTGTACCAGCTCGCGGCGCGCTCGGAGGCTGCGGGCAAGGCGAAGTTCATCAACCTCGACATGGAGGAGTACCGCGACCTCGACCTGACGATCGCGGCCTTCACGAGCATCCTCGACCAGCCGGGGCTGGAGAACCTCGAGGCCGGCATCGTGCTGCAGGCCTACCTGCCCGACGCGCTCGGAGCCATGCAGCACCTGCAGGAGTGGGCAGCGGCCCGCCGCGCCAAGGGCGGAGCGCCGATCAAGGTGCGCGTCGTGAAGGGCGCCAACCTCGCGATGGAAGAGGTCGACGCCGCGATCCACGGCTGGCCGCTCGCGACCTACGGCACGAAGCAGGACTCCGACACCAACTACAAGCGCGTGCTCGACTGGGCGATGACGCCGGAGCGCCTGGATGCCGTGCGCATCGGCGTCGCGGGGCACAACCTCTTCGACATCGCCTACACCTGGCTGCTCGCGCAGGCGCGGGGCGTGGCCGGCCCTTCGACAGGCTCAGGGGCCCAGGCCGACGCGGAGCCCCTCGTCGAGTACGAGATGCTCCTCGGCATGGCGACCGGTCAGGCCGCGGCCGTCCGCAAGGACGTCGGGCGCCTCCTCCTCTACACGCCGGTCGTCAACCCGGCCGAGTTCGACGTCGCGATCGCGTACCTCGTGCGCCGTCTCGAGGAGAACGCGAGCCCGGAGAACTTCATGTCCGCCGTGTTCGAGCTCGCCTCGAACCCGACTCTGCTCACGCGCGAGCGGGAGCGGTTCGAACGCTCGCTCGCGGGTCTCGAGGCCGACCGCTCGGTGCCGGCATCCCACCGCGTGCAGAACCGGCAGGTTGAGAACGCAGCCGAAGCCGGCACCACCGGCTTCGACAATCAGCCCGACACCGACCCCGCCCTCGCCGCCAACCGCACCTGGGGGCGCGAGATCCTCGGCCGGTCGGTGAGCTCGACTCTGGGTCTCGACTCCATCGCGATCGCCAAGGTCGAGACGGATGCCGAGCTCGACGATGTCTTCGCCGCCGCGACCGCCGCCGCCGAGAGGTGGGCGGCTCGGCCCGCCGCCGAGCGCGCCGCCGTGCTGCACCGCGCCGGCGACGAGCTCGCGGCCCGCCGCGGTCAGCTGATCGAGATCATGGCCCACGAGGCCGGCAAGACGATCGCGGAAGCCGATCCGGAGATCAGTGAGGCGATCGACTTCGCGCACTACTACGCCGAGCGCGCGCTCGACCTCGAGGCCGTCTCGGGTGCCGAGTTCGTGCCGTCGAAGGTCACGGTCGTCACGCCGCCGTGGAACTTCCCGGTCGCGATCCCCGCCGGCGGTGTGCTCGCCGGCCTGGCCTCGGGCTCGGGCGTCATCATCAAGCCAGCCAAGCTCACGCAGCGCTGCGGCGCCGTCATGGTCGAGGCGCTGTGGGCCGCCGGCGTGCCGCGCGACCTGCTCGCGCTCGTCGATCTGGCCTCGCGCGACCTGGGCACGCGTCTGGTCGCGAGCCCCGCGGTCGACCGGGTGATCCTCACGGGGGCCTACGAGACCGCGCAGCTGTTCCGCTCCTTCCGCTCCGACCTTCCGCTGCTCGCCGAGACCAGTGGCAAGAACGCGATCATCGTCACGCCGTCGGCCGACCTCGACCTGGCTGCGGCCGACGTCGCCAAGAGCGCGTTCGGGCACGCGGGGCAGAAGTGCTCCGCGGCCTCCCTCGTGATCCTCGTCGGGTCGGTCGCCGAGTCGAAGAGGTTCGAGCGTCAGCTCGTGGATGCCGTGAGGTCGATGCGTGTGGGCCTGCCCGACGATCCCGCCACCCAGATGGGACCGATCATCGAGCCCGCGAACGGCAAGCTGCTGACGGCGCTCACGAAACTCGAGAAGGGCGAGCGCTGGCTCGTCGAGCCGCGCAAGCTCGACGCCGAGGGCAAGCAGTGGACTCCCGGTGTGAAGACCGGGGTGCGCGAGGGCTCGTACTTCCACCTGACCGAGTTCTTCGGCCCGGTCCTCGGCGTGATGCACGCGAAGGACCTCGACGAGGCCATCCGTCTGCAGAACGCGGTGGACTACGGTCTCACGGCAGGGCTTCACTCGCTCGACTCCGACGAGGTCTCGACCTGGCTCGACCGTGTCGAGGCGGGCAACCTCTACGTGAACCGCGGCATCACCGGCGCGATCGTGCAGCGCCAGCCCTTCGGCGGCTGGAAGCGCTCCGCGGTGGGTGCCGGGGCCAAGGCCGGCGGACCGAACTACCTCTTCGGCCTGGGCGAGTGGGTCGCGGCCGAGCTCCCGGCAGCGGCTGCGGACGCAGCCGTCCTGCCGGCGGTCGACGCCCTCCTCGCGGCCGCCACCCCCGACCTGGACCCCGTCGAGTCCGCCTGGGTGCATCGCGCCGCGGCATCCGACGAGCGGGCCTGGGTCGACGAGTTCGGCGCCGTCACCGACAAGTCGGGCCTCGGGGTCGAGCGCAACCTCTTCCGGTACCGTCCGGTCGCGGTCGACGTGCGCATCGCGGAGCAGGCGCCTCTGGTCGACGGCATCCGCGTGCTCGCCGCAGCGCTCCGCAGCGGAAGCCCGTTCACGGTGTCGGCACCCGCGCTGCCGTCGCGCGTCGAGAAGACGCTGCGCGCGCACGGCGTGACCGTGAAGCACGAGACGGATGCCGCATGGACGAAGCGCTACGCCAAGGCGCAGCGCTCCTGGCAGCGCCTGCGGCTCGTCGGCGGCGACGCGTCGGTTCTGTTCGATGCCCTGGACGGCAGCCCGGATGTCGCCGTCTGGTCGCACGCCGTCACGGGTGCGGGTCGCGTCGAGATCCTGCCCTTCCTGCACGAGCAGGCCGTGTCGATCACGAACCACCGCTTCGGCAACCCGACCACGCTCACGGACGGCGTGATCTGACGGCAGCCCGGGTCCCCCTCGCCGACACAAGTTCGGAGGCAGCCCGGCCGACTCCCGTCCGCCGACACAAGTTCGGAGATCGATCGCGACACGGCGTCTGATACGACGGATGCCGCGGCGTGTCGGCCGCGGCATCCGAAGTCGTGTCGGTAGGTCGTGTCGGAAGGTCGTGTCGGGAGGGAGTCAGCCGCGCAGGGCCTCGCCGAGCTTGACGCGGGATCCCATCTTGAGGAGCGAGTTCTCGTAGATCTTCGCGCCGATCACGATCGCCGCCACGCAGCTCGCGAGCAGGATCACGAGGCTCAGCAGGGGCTCCCACCACTGCGCCTCGCCGACGAACAGCCGCATCGGCATCCCGACCGGAGCCGAGAACGGCACGTACGACATGATCGTCAGCACCAGCGGGTTGTCGTTGAAGATGATGACCAGCACGTACGGCGCCATGATGAGCATCGTGATCGGGGTCGTGGTCGACCCGATGTCCTCCTGACGCGACACCATCGAGGCCGCCGCCGCGAACAGGGCGGCGAGCAGGATGAACCCGAACAGGAAGAATACCGCGAACCAGATGATGGGCGACCCGAGTGTGGAGAGCACCTCGCGCTGACCGGTGACGATCAGGCCGATCGTGGCGATCGCCGCGAGCGCGAGGATCTGCCCCATCGCGAGGATCGTGTTGCCGATCACCTTGCCCGCCAGCAGCGTGCGGGCAGGGATGGCCGACAACAGCACCTCGACCACGCGTGTCTGCTTCTCCTCGACGATGCTCTGGGCGATCGTGCCGCCGAACGTGGCCGCGGCGCCCATGAACACGATGCCGAACGCGATCGCGATGAAGTAGCGCAGCAGAGGGTTGGTGGTCGCAGGCTCCAGGATCTGGACCTCGGGCGCCTGCGACAGCGCTGCGACGAGGTCGCCCGGCGCATCCTTCAGCGCGACGATCGTGAAGTCGGAGGCGCCGGTGCCCGGAAGCACGGCGGCGTCGACCTTCTCGTCGCGGACGAGCTTCTCGGCCTCGGCCTGATCGGAGACCTCGGTGACCGTGACGTTCGGCAGGGCCGAGACGGCGGCGGAGGTCTGCGACGTGACGGCGACCGGCATCGTCTCGGTGGCGGCGTTCTTGCTCGCGAATCCGCCGATCACGATGCCGGCGAGGGCCAGCAGCAGCAGGATGCCGGTGGAGATGAGGAAGGCCTTGCTGCGGAGCTTGGAACCGATCTCCCGCTCGGCGACGAGCCAGATGCCGTTCGCGACGGTGGGTGTGCCGTGGGTCCCTGAGCTTGTCGAAGGGCTGGTGGGAGTGCTCACTGGATGACCTCCTTGAAGATCTGCGCGAGGGACGGATGCTTGGGGGCGAAGCTCGCGACGTCTCCGCGCTCCACGGCGGAGCGCAGCACGCGCTGTGCGGTCTCGGGTCCGTCGGCGTCGAAGAGCGCGTAGCCGCCCTCGAAGTCGACGACCGTGACACCCGGTTCGGTGCGCAGCCAGCCGGCGTCGCCCGTGGAGACGAGTTCGTAGCGGTCGCGGGCATGCTCGGCGCGGAGGCCGTCGCGGGAGCCGGAGGCGCGGACCGTTCCGCCGGCGAGGATCACCAGGTCGTCGCACAGGCGCTCGACGACATCGAGCTGATGCGAGGAGAAGAGGATCGACGCCCCCTTCGCCGCGCTCGCCTGCAGGACGCCGGCGACCACGTCGACCGCGAGCGGGTCGAGGCCCGAGAACGGCTCATCGAGGATCAGCACCTCGGGGTCGTGCACCAGCGACGCGGCGATCTGCGCGCGCTGCTGGTTGCCGAGCGAGAGCGACTCGATCGTGTCGTTCAGCCGCTCGCCCAGGCCCAGCTCGGTGAGCAGCTCGGTCGCACGCGCCGTCGACTCGGCCTTGCCGTAGCCGTGCAGGCGGGCCAGATACACGATCTGCTCGAGCACCTTCATCTTCGGATAGAGCCCGCGCTCCTCCGGCATGTAGCCGAAAAGGCGGCGGTCGGCGGCGGTCAGGGGCGCGCCGTCGAGGTCGACGGTGCCGCCGTCGGACGAGAGCAGCCCGAGGACGATCCGCATCGTGGTGGTCTTGCCGGCGCCGTTGCCGCCGACGAAACCGGTCAGCCGCCCGGGCGAGACCGTGAAGGACACGTCATCGAGCACTCGCCGCGAGCCGTAGCTCTTGGTGATGCCCGCGAGTTCGAGTTTGCCTGTCATGTCTCCACGCTAGGGACAGGCGGATGCCGGGACATCCCCCGCGCGGCGGACAGTCGGATGTCATCCCGACGGCGGATCGCGGTCAGCGCTGTGGTCTGGGTCCCTGAGCTTGTCGAAGGGTCAGCCCTTTGGTCTGGGGCCCTGAGCTCGTCGAAGGGTGAGCGCCGCGCGCACGACCAGCCCGGCGACGAGTGCCCAGAAGGCGGCGCTGACGCCGAGCACCGAGATGCCGGATGCCGCGACGAGGAAGGTCACGACGGCGGGGATCCGCTCGCCCGGGTCGTCGATGGCCTGCTGCACGGCGGCGCCGAACGCGGCGAACAGCGCGAGGCCGGCCACGGCGGGGATCACCGCCTCTGGTGCGAGCGTCACCAGGGCGGCGAAGGCGGCCGAGAAGCCGCCGAGCACGAGGTAGGACGCCCCGGTCGAGACGCCGGCGAGCCAGCGGCGCTTCGGGTCGGGGTCGGCATCCGGAGACGCGGCGAGAGCCGCACTGATGGCGGCGAGGTTGATCGCATGGCCGCCCGCGGTGGCGCCGAGCGCGGTGCCGAGCCCGGTCACGAGCATCGCCGGACGCCAGGGCACCTCGTATCCGAAGCTGCGCATGATCGCGATGCCCGGCACGTTCTGAGACGCCATGGTCACGATGAACAGCGGCAGCGCGAGGCCGACGAGCGCGCCGATCGTGAACGTCGGCGCGGTGAGCTCGACGTGCGGCAGCAGGACGGCCGGATCGAACGCCGCCTTCTCCCCGACCAGCGACACGGCGACCACGACGGCTGCGGCGACGAACGCGAGGGGCACGGCCCAGCGCGGCGCGAGGCGCGCGAACACCAGCCAGGTGAGCACGACGGGGACGACGCCCCACGGGTTCGCGACGATGCCGGTGATCGGAGCGAGGCACAGGGGCAGGAGCACGCCGGCGAGCATCGCCTGTGCGATCGACGGCGGGATGCGGGCGATGAGCGCACCGAGCGTGGGCCAGAGCGCCGTCAGCAGGATCAGCGCGGCCGTGACGAGGAACGCGCCGACCGCCGCCGACCATCCTCCTTCGACGGCGCCGGTCGCCGCGAGCAGCGCCGCACCGGGAGTGGACCACGCGACGGTGATCGGCATCCGATAGCGCCACGCGAGCACGATGCAGGCGAGCCCCATGGTGAGGCTGACCGCGAGCAGTCCGCTCGCCGCCTGCGCGGGAGTCGCCCCGACCGCGTCGAGTCCGGTCAGCACGACAGCGAACGAGCTGGTGAACCCGACCAGCGCGGTCACCACGCCCGCCAGGATCGGGCGGGACAGGGGAGCGGCGCCGGGCATGCGTACGAGGTTATCGCGGAGGGTCGGCGACAGCGCCGTCGGCCTCCGCGGTCGGCTTCGTCCAGGACAGCATGTAGCGGTAGTAGAGGCCGCGTCTGAGCTGTGCGCCGGGGAGCGACTCATGAGCGATGGCGCGGATCTCCGCCACACTCTCCGTGGACTCTGCCGTGGGGACGCCGATGTCGCGCGACTCCCGGTGGAGCATCGATCCGAGCCGCACCCAGGGCAGCGCGAAGGCCGAGAGCACCCAGTCCGCGAACGTCCGGTTGGCGGCCAGCCCGACGACGAGCAGCTTCCCGCCGGGGCGGAGGAGCGCCCTGGCCTTCGCCAGAGACGATCGCGTGTCCATGTGATGGAGCGCGGCGACGAAGGTGATGACGTCGAAGAGGCGGTCGCCGGCGTCGAAGGCCAGGAAGTCGGATGTCGTGACGGATGCGTTCGGCGTGTGCTGCACGCGAGCACTCGCGCGCTCGGCCGCTCCCGGGTCGGGCTCGATGCCCGTCACCGTGGCGCACAGAGGCGCGAGCCTCTGCAGCAGCAGCCCCTCGCCGCATCCCACATCGAGCACATCGGGTGCGCGCATGCCGGACACCTTCCCGATGATCCACGGGTGGTACGCGGTGTTGTGATTCCAGTACTCGACCACGGTCGCCTCAGGCGATACCCATCCGATGCGCCAGCACGACGGCCTGCACCCGGTCGCGCGCGCCCAGCTTCTGCAGGATGCGGGAGACGTGCGTCTTCACCGTGGCCTCGCCGATGAACAGCGCGGTCGCGATCTCGGCGTTGGTGCGCGCGTCGGCGAGCAGAGCGAGTACCTCCGCCTCGCGGTCGGTGAGCGGCTCGGCCAGCGGGGTCGCGCTCCGAGGTCGGGCGGCCGCAGGCGCAGGGGAGGATGCTCCGGCGAACCGCGCCAGTACCCGGCGCGTGACCTCGGGCGCCAGCATCCCGTCGCCGGCGGCCAGGGCGCGCACGGCGGCGATCAGGTCTTCTGCGGCGGCGTTCTTCAGCAGGAAGCCGCTGGCTCCGGCATCCAGCGCCTGATAGAGGTAGTCGTCCTGGTCGAACGTGGTGACGATCGCGATCGCCGCTCCGACGGCGGGATCGGCGACGATGCGACGGGTCGCCTCGATGCCGTCCATGTCGGGCATCTGCACGTCCATCGTGATGACGTCGGGGAGGAGGGCGGATGCCTGGGCGACGGCCTCGGCCCCCGTCGCCGCTTCGCCGACCACCGTGATGTCGGGCTGGATGTCGAGGATCGTGCGGAAGCCCGCGCGCAGCATCGAGTGGTCGTCGACGAGGAGGACGCGGATCTGCGGGTCTGTCATCGGGTGCTCCTCGCATCGGCCGTCGCCGGCAGGGGCACGCGGGCGCGCACGCGCAGACCGCCGAGGGGGCGTGGCGTCACCTCGAGGCTGCCTCCGGATGCCGCGGCGCGCTCGCGCATGCCGAGCTGACCGAGGCCGGGTCGCAGCTGGGCGACCGCGCGTCCGGTGTTCACGATCTCGACCTCGACGCCGTCCTCGTCGTAGCGCACGCGCACGTCGGCCGTCGCTCCGGCGCCCGCGTGGCGGCGGGCGTTCGTGAGCGACTCCTGCGCGATGCGGTACAGGTTCACGGCGATGAGCGAGGGGACGGCGGCGGGCTCCCCGATCACGGCGTATTCGGTCGGAAGGCCGGCATCGGTCGACGCGGCCGCGAGCTCGGCGATGTCATCGAGCGTGAGAGTGGATGCCGGTTCGGCCGTGTCGCCGCCGGGGGTGCGCAGCGTCTCGAGCAGCTGCCGCAGCTCACTGATGGCGTCGCGCGCCGACCCCTCGACGCCGGCGAGGATGCGCGCGGACTGCGCCGGATCCTGGTCGATCACGAGTCGTGCGGCCCCCGCCTGCACGCCCATGACCGATACGTGATGCGCGACGACGTCGTGCAGCTCGCGGGCGATGCGCACCCTGTCGAGCGCGACGGCCTGCGCCGCGGTGACCTCGCGCTCGCGCTCCAGCTCGCTCGTGCGCTGCTCGAGCACCTCGCGTTCGGCCGCCGAGTGCCAGGCGCGCTCGCCGAAGTAGTACGCCCCGCCGAAGTAGAGCGCGTTCAACAGGATCTGGATCATCATGAAGGCGATGTAGGGCGAGAAGGCGCCCGCGACGACATCGGCCTCGTCGGCCTGCTTGATCGCCTCGTAGTACATCGTGATCAGCAGCCAGGCGAACATGCCGACGATGATCGCGATGCGCACGATCATGGCGCGTCGGCGGTCGTTCATCCACGCGCCCACCGAGTACAGGCCGATGAACATCGCGATGTTGCCGACGTAGAGTTCGGGGATCTTCACGGTCACCGCGACGAAGTAGGCCGTCGCGGTGACGACCGCGACGATGCCGGGCCATCGGCGGCGGAACGCGAGCGGCGCGGTGACGACCACGGCGTAGACGACGGCCGTCCACAGTTCGGCCTGCTGATCGCCGTAGATCTGAGCGATCGACGAGAGCCCGGCGCTCAGGACGGCGCCGACGAACAGCACGCCGGCGAGCAGCAGATCGCTGCGGTGCTCTCGGGCGGTCGGCGTGCGGGTGAAGGGGACGGCGGGCATCCTCCCACCGTATGGGGGAGCGGATGCCGTGGCATCCCCCGCGCGGCGGATCCGGTAAGCCCATCGACAGTGCGACCGAGGGTGCGTAGCGTTCGTCTCGGAGTCCTGATTCGCCGCACCGACAGTACGGAGCACGACATGAGCACGGCAGCATCCGGTCGCATCCTGATCGACCTCTTCATGACTCTCGACGGTGTCGCGCAGGGGCCGGGTGGCACCGACGAGGACACCTCGGGCGGCTTCCGGTTCAGCGGCTGGCAGGCCGGACACCCCTCGTCGGGCGTCGGGCCCGAGGTCGAGAAGGGCATGCGGCAGCTCGACGCGCTGCTGCTCGGCCGACGCACCTACGACATCTTCGCGTCGTACTGGCCGCACCACACCGAGGGTGAATCCGGTGAGATCGGCACGCTCTTCAACCGCGTGCCCAAGTATGTGGCGACACGGGATGCCGGCTTCGCGCTCGACTGGGAGGGCAGCGCTCGCGTCGGCAACGACCTCGCCGCGGAGATCGCCGCCATGCGCGAGAACCACCGCGAGGTGCACGTCATCGGCAGCGTCGACTTCGTGCACACCCTGCTCGCCGAAGGGCTGTTCGACGAGTTGAACCTCTGGGTGTACCCGATCCTCCTTGGCGCCGGCAAGAAGGTATTCGACGACGGTGCACTGCCTTCGGTCCTTGAGCTGCTCGAGCCGGCGAAGACCGACGACGGCGGCGTGACGCTGCTGCGCTACGGGCGCACGGAGAAGGTGCCGGAGGTCGGGACGTACGAGTGAGAGGCTCCGCTCCAGTTCGTCCGGCGAATCGACTATTCCCTTCCTCCGCCGGCATCCTCTAGATTCGATCCGTTGCCGCATTTTCGGCAGAGGTACGAGGGCCGAGCGGGACAGCGTGAACGTTGCGCGCACGACCTCCTTCACGGGGTGGGACGATGACGCGACGACGCGGGACGATGCGGGCGATACTCGGCGGAATGGCGGCGTTCGCGCTCGCCCTGGGCGGTGCGACGACCGCGGCTGCGGCCGATCCGGAGACGACGACGATCACCGGGACGGTGACATCGGCGGCGGACGGATCACCGGTCACGGCGGCGAGCGTCTTCGTCAACAGCGAGGACTTCTCGCAGAACGGGTTCGCTTTCGTGGAAGCCGATGGCACGTATCGGGTCGAGGGGCTGCCCGCGGGTGAGTACACCGTCCGCTTCGACACCTCGGACACGGACTTCGTCACCGAGTACTGGGATGGTGCGACGAACCGGAACAGCGCGCAGCGGATCACTGCTGTCGGCGGCGAGACCATCTCAGGCATCGACGCCACCCTGGATCTCGGTGGGGCGATCACCGGCGTGGTGACGCGCGAGAGCGACGGATCGCCGATCGCCGGCGCGCTGGTGCACGCGAACACCGGAACGCTGGTGGGCACTCCCGGACTCGCGACGACGGACTCCGAGGGCCGGTACCGCTTCGCGGGCCTGATTCCCGGCAGCTACACCGTGGCCTTCGCGTCGCCGGACGGCTCGCTCGCATCCGAATACTGGGACGGCGCTCGCGACTCCTTCAGTGCGACGCGCGTGCAGGTCACTTCGGGGGGCGAGGTCGCCGGCATCGACGCCTCCCTCGTCGGGATGGGCACGGTCAGCGGACAGGTGACTCTCGCCGCGGATGGGTCGCCGGTCGCCGGAACAGTCCAGTTCTCCAGCCCCGGCTCCATCGCCATCCCGACGTCCGTCTCGATCAACCCGGATGGCACCTACACGGCTGCCGTCCCCGCGGGTGCCTACCTGGTGCGCTTCGCCCCGTCGGGCGGACGTGCGATCGCGGAGTACTGGGAGGACGCGACCGCGGAGACAGACGCCACGCCGATCACCGTGACTGCCGGTCAGGCGCTCACGGGGATCGATGCAGAACTCGACAGTGCCGCGGCGATCACCGGCACGGTGAGCGTGCTGGGCGTGCCGTCCGGCGACGCGTACGTCGAGGTCTTCCGCGACGGTCTGTACGTCACCATGGCGTACACCGCGGACGACGGGTCGTTCGTGGTGCAGGCCCCCGCCGGCACCTACACGCTGCGGGCCACGGCGAACGTGTACGAGCAGATCTACGCCCCCGAGTACTTCGACGGTGTCGCCTCGGCCGCCGAGGCCACCCCGATCACCCTCACCGCGGGCGCGGACCGCGCGGGCGTGGACTTCGACCTGTCGCTCGGCGGTGACATCCAGGGATCGGTCACCGCAGACGGCGCGGGCGGCTACACGACGGTCACGGCGTACCTCCTCGGCGACGACGCCTGGAACGAGATCACATTCCTCGGCACGGAAGGCGACTTCTCGTTCGCCGGGTACCTCGAGCCCGGCACCGTCGGCGGGTCCCTGCCGGCCGGCACGTACACGCTGCGGTTCGAGAAGGAGGGCTACTGCACGCAGTACTACGGCGGGGCGTCCTCGCTGGACGACGCGGAGACTTTCGAGGTCGCGGCGGGACAGGTGGTCACGGGGATCGATGCGACGATGACGGTCGATTGCCCTGCCGTGAAGCCGAAGCTCACACTTTCGTCCGGCACGGTGCAGGCCGGAGGCAGCATCGCCGTCTCGGGAACCGGCTTCACGCCCGACCAGGAGATCACGTTCGAACTCCACTCGGACCCGATCGTGCTCGGCACGCTGACGGCTGACGCGGGAGGCGTGCTGAAGGGCTCGTTCACGATCCCGGCCAGCGCTCCGGCCGGCACCCACACGCTGGTCGCGCTTTCCGGGACCACCGTGATTTCGAGCGCAACGCTCACTGTCACGGCAGCGGGTGCGGGTGGTACCGGATCCGGTTCTGCTGGCGCGGGAGGCGCTGCCGGCGCCCTCGCCACTACGGGATCGGACGCGCCGGTCGTCGCGGCGACCGCTGCGCTCCTGCTGCTGTTCGCCGGCCTGACGCTGGTTCGTCGCCGTCGCGCGAAGGCCTGAGAGAGGACATGTGATTCCTCGACCGCTCTGCCGCCGATCGGATATATCATCGTCGAATAATGAAGACCTTCGACACGGCGGATGCTGGCGCGCTTCTCCTCGACGCACGCCGCGATGCGGCGTTGACGCAGGCGAAGCTCGCTGAACTCGCGGCGACGAGCCAGCCGAGCATCGCGGCGATCGAGCGAGGCAAGCGTCAGCCCTCTGCGGAGCTGCTGGAGCGGATCCTGCGCGCGGCGGACTACCGGCCGGGTATCGCCCTGGCGCGGTTCGATGCGCCGATCAGGCGCCTCGGCGCGCAGTACGGCATCTCGAACATCCGAGTGTTCGGGTCCGTCTCGCGGGGATCCGATCACTACGGGTCGGACATCGATCTGCTCGTCGACGTGGAACCGAATCGTTCGTACTTCGACATCGGAGGATTCGTCGCCGATGTCGAGGCGCTGACGGGGTTCCCCGTCGACATCGTGGTCGACGGCCCGAGCCGCCCGGCGTTCCTCACCGACGATCAGCTGGTGCCTCTGTGAGCGACCAGCCTGACGATGGGGCTCCGCGTTTCCCGCGATCGTCCCGTGGCGAGCTGGAGGTCGATCGGCGCGAGAGCGCACGCGCCAGATTCCTCGACAGCCTCGAAGACATCGACAGCTATCTGGCTGTAGCGAGGCGTGGGGGACCAGACGAGTTCGAGCCGCGCACTGCGCGCTACGCGGCGGCGAGTCTGGCGATCGTGCGTGTGGCGTCCCTGTTCGAGAACGACGACTTCGCTGTCTACCTGGACAGCGTGCCCGACGGTGCACGTCGGGGCGTCATCGCCACCCGCAACATCGTGGCTCATGCGGGCTACGTCGCCATGGATGACCAGCTGTTCTGGCGGACGATCGACGTCGACCTGCCGCCACTTCTCGAACGTCTGCGTGACGCCGAGCACTGAGGTCGCGCGGGCCTCAGCCGAGCATCCGCTCGATCACCTGCGCCACCCCGTCGTCGTCGTTCGACGCGGTCGTCTCGTCGGCGGCGTCCTGCACGACGGCCTCTGCTCCGGCCATCGCGACGCCGTGCCCTGCCCAGCGGAGCATCTCGACGTCGTTGAGCGCATCGCCGAACGCCACGACGTCGGCGCGGTCGATGCCGAGGTGCGCGCACAGGCGGGCGAGACCCGTGGCCTTCGTGACGCCCTCGGCCATGACCTCGACGAACGGCGCACCCGACAGCGTCGCCTCGAAACCGGTGAGGCCGAGGGAGCGCAGGGAGTCGAACAGCGCGGCGGGGGCGAGCTCCGGATGCCGGATCACGAACTTCAGGCTCGGCGCGTCCAGCACCTGCTCCAGCGGCACGCCGCCCATCGTCTTCGGGTCGCGCTTGTGGTCGGAGAGGTCGGCGATCTCGGCGTAGCCGTGCTGCGCCACGAACGTCTCCCCGGCATCGCGCACGCTCGCGAACAGCAGACCGGGGATGCTGGCGCGCAGCGCCTCGGCGAGCGTGCGGATCGTGTCGGCGGGGAGCTCCTCGGCGAACAGCATCCGTCCGTCGGTCAGGTGCACGGCATACGCCCCGTTGCTGCAGAGCGCCCACCCGTCGAACGCCGCATCGGCCGCGATCGCGCGCAGGCCGATCGGCTGGCGTGCGGTCACCGGAACGACGTGGATGCCGCGCTCACGGGCCGCATCCAGCGCCGCGCGCGTGCGCGGGGAGACGTGGGATGACGAATCGAGAAGTGTGCCGTCGAGGTCGGTGGCGATCAGGCGCATTTCGTCATGGCGTTTCGTCTCGCTTCGCTCGCTCAACGACCGTGCGGCGTCAGGAGAAGATCATCGGCAGGTCGTCGTCGTCTTCGGCCTTGCCGAGATCGAGGTCGACCACGACGGGCACATGGTCGCTGGGCTGCTCGCCCTTGCGCTCGTTGCGGTGGATCGAGGCGCCGGTGACGGCATCGGCGAACGTGCGCGAACCGAGCACGAAGTCGATGCGGATGCCCTCATTGCGCGGGAACTTGAGCCGCTGGTAGTCCCAGTACGTGTACCCCTCGGGGAGGAGCGGGCGCACGACGTCGGTCACACCGGCGTCTTCGAACGCGAAGAAGGCGGCGCGCTCCGGCGGCGAGACGTGCGTGGAGCGGCCGACCACGATGTCGGGATCGCCGTTGTCGTGGTCGAAGGGGATGATGTTGAAGTCGCCGACCAGTGCGAGCGGCAGCTCGGGGTTCGCCGCGAGCTCGGCCGCGGTGGAGTTCCGCAGCGCCTCGAGCCAGTGCAGCTTGTACGCGAGGTGCGGATCGTCGAGCGAGCGTCCGTTCGGCACGTACAGGCTCCACACCCGCACGCCGTCGACCAGGACGCCCAGCGCGCGGGCCTCGAGCGGAGCATCCGGACCCTCATGGCCCTTCGCGAAGCCCGGCATCCCCTCGAACGCGGTGCGCACGTCGGTGATCGGCAGGCGGCTCGCGATCGCGACGCCGTTCCATTGATTCAGGCCGTGCACCTCGACGTGGTACCCGGCCTCTTCGAACGGGCCGTACGGGAACTGCTCCGGCTTGCACTTGATCTCCTGCATCGCCAGCACGTCGATGTCTTCGCGGACGGCGAATTCGACGGTGCGGGTGACGCGGGTGCGGATGGAGTTGACGTTCCAGGTGGCCAAGCGCATGCGACCAGCCTAGTTGCGGGCTCCGACAGCAGCCGCCTTCTCCGCCTTCTTCTCCCGGCGGAGGCCGTGCAGCAGCGGCTCGGTGTATCCGCTCGGCTGCGCCGCACCCTCGACGATCAGACGCCGGGCCGCGGTGTACGCGATTCCGGGCCGGCCGCCTTCGGGGAAGGCGAGCGGCTCGTACGCGGCGTCGCCGGCGTTCTGCGCGTCGACGACGGGCGCCAGACGGCGCAGGCTGTCGTCTATCTGCGCCTCGGTGATGACCCCGTGCTGGAGCCAGTTGGCCAGCAGCTGGCTGGAGATGCGCAGAGTCGCCCTGTCTTCCATGAGCCCGACGCCGCGGATGTCGGGCACCTTCGAGACGCCGATGCCCTGGTCGATCCACCGCACGACGTAGCCGAGGATCGACTGCACGTTGTTGTCGATCTCATCGGCGACGACCTCGGCCGTGAGGTCGCCGTCTCCGGCGAGTGGCGGCGTGAGCAGCACGTCCAGGGAGGTCTCGTCGACGGCGGGCAACGTCTCCCGCACGGCGAATGCATCGACCTGGTGGTAGTGCAGCGCGTGCAGGGTCGCCGCTGTCGGCGAGGGGACCCAGGCGGTGGATGCCCCGGACCGCACATGCGCGATCTTCTTCTCGAGCATGTCGTGCATGAGGTCGGGCTCCGCCCACATGCCCTTGCCGATCTGCGCGCGACCGCCGAGTCCGGCGGCGAGTCCGATCGCGACGTTGCGGGCCTCGTAGGCCGTCATGAACGGCTGTGCCTTGATCCCGGCCTTCGGCAGGAAGGGACCCGCATGCAGCGACGTGTGGATCTCGTCGCCCGTGCGGTCCAGGAATCCGGTGTTGATGAAGACGACGCGATCGGATGCTGCGGCGATGCACGCCGCGAGGTTCACCGAGGTGCGGCGCTCCTCATCCATGATCCCGATCTTCATGGTGCGCTCCGGCAGGCCGAGCAGCTGCTCCACGCGGCCGAAGAGCTCTGCCGTGAACGCAACCTCCTCCGGACCGTGCATCTTCGGCTTGACGATGTACATCGAGCCCGTGCGCGAGTTGCGTCCGCGGTTCGGCCCGTCCAGCTCGGGGAGGGCGCCGAGGGCTGTCATGATCGCGTCGAGCATCCCCTCGAAGGTCTGCTCGCCGTCGCGGTCGAGCACGGCGTCGGTGCGCATGAGGTGGCCGACGTTGCGGACGAAGAGGACCGCTCGTCCCGGCAGTGTCAGCTCGTCTCCGCCGGGCGTGCGGTAGGTGCGGTCGGGGGCGAGCTCGCGGAGGAACGTGCGTCCGGCCTTGGTGACGGATTCGGTGAGCGTGCCGTCCATGAACCCGCGCCAGTTGCGGTAGCCGAGGGCCTTGTCGTCGGCGTCGACGGCGGCGACCGAGTCCTCCAGATCGAGGATCGCGGTGAGAGCGGACTCGAGGAGGATGTCCTGCACGCCCGCCTCCTCGGTGCGCCCGATCGAGCCCTCGTGGTTGATCACGATCTCGGCGTGCAGGCCGTGGTGATGCAGCAGCACGGCGGTCGGGGCGGCGGCTTCTCCCGTGAAGCCGACGAAGCCCTCCGGGGTGGCGAGGCGGCGGTCGCCTCCGGGCGTCTGGACCGCGAGGCCGTCCGCGTCCACGCGGTAGCCCGTCGCGTCGCGGTGCGAACCCGCAGCCAGCGGGGCGATCTCGTCGAGCAGGTTCCGTCCGCGGGCGACGACCGCGGCGGCGCGGACCGGGTTGTGCTGGTCGCCGGGAGCCAGGTCGCCGGTCTGGTCGACGGCGTCGGTGCCGTACAGCGCGTCGTACAGGGAGCCCCAGCGGGCGTTGGCGGCGTTCAGCGCGAACCGGGCGTTCAGCAGCGGCACGACCAGCTGCGGGCCGGCCATCGTCGCGATCTCCGCGTCGACGTCCTCGGTCGTCACGGAGACGGCATCCGGAACCGGGACGAGATAGCCGATCTCGGTGAGCAGAGCCCGGTACGCGTCCCGATCGGGGGCGCCGGGGTTCGCGCGGTGGAAGTCGTCGATGCGCTGCTGCAGCTCGGCACGTCGCTGCAGCAGCTGCGCGTTCCGAGGACCGAGGTCGTGGATGATCGCACTGGCCTCGCGCCAGAAGGCCTCGGAGTCGCGCCCGGCGTCGGCGAGCGAGGCCTCGGCGAACTCGACGATCGGCGCGGCCACCGAGAGGTCTGCTCGGGTGAGATACGAGGTCATGCGGGCATTCCTTCTCTTCGGGCGCCGAGGCGCTGCAGGGTCTCGAGGGCGATCTCCGCATCCTGCACGGGCGTTCCTCCGGCCACACCCAGCCCGCCGACGTGCACGTCGCCGAAGAAGATCGGCACACCGCCGTCGACGGTCGTGAGGGTACCGCCGGTGGCGAGCGGCAGGGTGATGCTGAGCGCTTCCGGGATCATCCCGGTGCGACGACGAGTGGATGCCGAGGTCGCGGCCTTGCGGCGGCTGGTCTCGGCGCTGTGCGGGGTGGCTCCATCGGTCATGCCGTAGGCGATGAGCGTCATCGAGGGATCGGCGACGGCGACGACGGTCTTGACGCCGTGGCTCTCTCCCACCTCCATCGCGATGGCGACGGCGCGGACGGCCGTCTCGTAGTTGATCGCGGCGATCTGGCGGTGGGTAGACACGATGTCTCCTCTTCTCGATCTCAACTATTCACACAGCGAACGCTAACTTCCGTATGACGGAATCATATGCCACCCGGCTCGGCCGGTTCAACCGTGCTTCTACACTGGATGCCGTGACCGCACTCGACGCAGACCGCCAGACGCTTCTCGACCTGATCAAGGACGAGGCGGTGTTCCACGGCGACTTCACCCTCTCCAGCGGCAAGAAGGCGACGTACTACGTCGACATGCGCAAGCTCACCCTCGATCACCGGGCCGCTCCCGCGATCGGGCGCATCATGCTCGACCTCATCGGCGACCTCGACATCGTCGCCGTCGGCGGGCTCACGCTCGGCGCCGACCCGATCGCGAACTCGGTGCTGCACGCCTCGGTCGCCGCCGACCGCCCCCTCGACGCGTTCGTCGTGCGCAAGGAGCCGAAGGACCACGGCCGCGGCCGTCAGATCGAGGGTGCCGACGTCAAGGGCAAGCGCGTCGTCGTGCTGGAGGACACCTCCACGACCGGCCAGTCCGCCCTCAAGGCCGTGGAGGCCCTCCGTCGCGAAGGCGCCGAGATCGTCGCCGTCGCCGTCATCGTCGACCGCAAGACCGGCGCCCAGGCCGCGATCGAAGCCGAGGGCCTCGAGTGGCGTGCCGCCTTCGACCTCGACGACCTCGGACTCGACCCGCAGTGACGCGCTACGCCCTGGCCGTCGATGTGGGCGGCACGAAGATGGAGGCCGCGCTCGTCGGCGAAGACGGCGCGCTCGTCGTGGGCAGTCGCAGCAGGCAGGCGACCGGCCGCGAAGCGACCTTCGAGTCGCTGACCGCCGCCGTGCAGGCGATCGTCGCTCACGCGCTCGCCGCCCTGCCCGACGGTGCCGAGATCGTCGGCGCCGGAGCGGGAAGCGCCGGACCCATCGACCGCGTCGCAGGCGCGATCATGCCCGTGAACATGCCTCTGGCGCAGGGTTTCGGTCTGGCCGCGGCAGTGCGCGAGGCGGCGTCCGCCGGCGTGGGGCGCGAGGTGCCGACCGTGCTCGGGCACGACGGCGGAGCCCTCGCGCTCGCCGAATCGTGGCTCGGTGCCACGCAGGATGCCGGTGCGTCCCTGTCGATCGTCGTGTCGACGGGTGTGGGCGGCGGGTTCGTCGTGAACGGCGCCTACATCCCCGGTGCCACCGGCAATGCCGGCCATCTGGGCCAGGTGCGCCGTGAGGGCGGACTGACGCTCGAGGAGATCGCCTCCGGCCCCGCGAGTGCGGCCTGGGCGCAGCAGCAGGGCTGGAACGGCGCGACCGGCGAGGATCTCGCCCGGGATGCGGCAGCCGGCGTCGCTGTCGCGCGCGCCGCGATCGAGCGCTCGGCGAAGGCCGTCGGCGAGGCGCTGGCGGATGCCGCGACCCTCGTCGACCTCGACACGGTCGCCATCGGCGGGGGGTTCTCCCGCGTCTCCGACGACTACATCGACCTCGTGCAGCAGGCGCTCAGCGCGAGCGCCGCCCACGAATACTCGCGCAAGGCGCGCGTGGTGCGGTCGGGACTGGGCGACGAAGGTCCGCTCATCGGCGCTGCGGCCCTCGTCCTGCGCTAGCTGCTCGCGGTGACGAGGTGGCGGGGCGGTCCTTCGAGCCTCGCGATCGCGATCTTCACTCCGGTGACCTCGTCGGCCAGGGCGTCGATGCGGGCGCCGAGCTTCTCCTCGACGGAGTCGATGCGGGCGCTGAGCTTCTTGTCGACGGCGTCGATGCGCTCGTCGATGTGGCGCACCATCCAGGCGAAACCCGCGAACAGGCTCGCCCCGAGGGTCAGCACGATGCCGATCGCGCTGATGACGATCGTCAAGGTCTCTGCGGACACGTACACGCTCCCATTCTGCGGCTCAGGTTCGGGATACGCCAGCAGGTTATCGAAGAAACCAATATTCTCTGTGACCAGGAAAATACGTGTTCAGCGATGGTGGACGAAGTGACCATTGCGCCGCGCTGTGGAGGAGAAGTCGCGCCGGTCAGCTCGTCGTGGAGGTCCTCTGCCGCGCCCGTGCCGCGATCAGCACGAGCACCGGCACGACGGCGCACAGCGCGGCCGAGACGATCAGTGTCGTGCTCGATGCCGGGTCGCGGCCGATCAGCAGCACGAGGCTCGGGACAAACGTGCCGCCCACGGCTCCGCACGCCACCAGGGTGCCCGTCACGGCGGCGCTGCGCGCGGCGTCGAGACGGTCGAGTGCGAGTCCGAGGATGAGGCCGTAACTCGGAGCCAGGAGGACCACGGATGCCGCGAGGGCGACGAGTGCGCCCGCGGGCGCATCGTTCACCAGCAGCCCCGCGGCAGTCATCAGACAGGCGGCGCCGATGGTACCGACGGCGAGGATCGCGATCGGCGACACCGCGCGGCGTCGGAGCCCGGCGGCCCCGAACCGGCCGACGGCCATCAGCGCCCGGAAGGCGGAGGTCCCGAGGGCGGCGGCGGCAGGGTCGAGGGTGAGTGCTCGCGCCGGGATGACCGCCGACCATCCGGACAGCACGGTCTCGACGCCGACGTACAGCGGCAGGGCGATCGCGAACGGCAGAAGCGGGAGCAGCGCCCGCACCTCGCGTCGCGCAGGCGCATCGGACGCGGATGCCGACGGCTCGTGCCCTCCCGCGAGCAGGACGATGGTTCCGAGGGGGACGACGGCGAGGATGCTGAGCGCGGGCAGCGCCGCAGCTCCGGCGGCCACCGCGAGCGGCGTGAGCGCGGCGCAGACGGCCACGGTGCCCATGAGCGCGCTGAGCAGCCCGGTCGCGCTGCCGGTCGCCGCGGCTTTGGCGGCGACGGAACCCGCAGCCTCGACGAGCCCGAACCCGAGTCCTGCCAGCGCGGCCGCGGCGATGAAGAGCACGGGGTCGCCCGCCCATGCGGCGGCGACGAGCGCGACCGCCTGGAGCGCGCTGCCGAGGATCAGCGTCACTCGCGCAGGGCGCCGCACGAGCAGCGGTCCGGAGAGCAGCACGCCGACGAGGAGCCCGGCGAACAGCGCCGGCACGGCGGCGCTGAGCTCGGCCGACAGCATCCGCTCCGCCGACGGCAGCACCGCGGGGATGAACGCCGCGGTCACGCCGAGGCTCGCGAAGGCGGCGAAGAGCCCCGTGCGGTTGCGGCTGCTCGTCACGCGCCGCCCGCTCTGACGCGGTGCACGGCGGCGTAGGTGTCGCGCAGCGCCTCCATCGAGCGGTCGTAGTTCGACTGGGCGACGCCGATGAAGATGCAGTCGACGACCATGAGCTGGGCGATCCGGCTGCCGAGGGCCCCCGAACGGAACCCGGTCTCCCTGGCTGCCGTGGTGAGCACGATGTCGGCCTGGTCGGCGAGCGGGGCTCCGGCGTGGTTGGTGATCGCGATCGTGGTGGCTCCCGCGCGGCGGGCCAGCAGGAGGAACTCGATCGTGTCGGTTGTCGCGCCGCTGTGCGAGACTGCGATGGCGACGTTGCCGGGGCCGAGGGTGGCCGCCGACGTCCACGCGGCATGCGGATCGGACCAGTCCAGGGCGGTGCGGCCGATGCGGGTGAGCTTGCGCTGCAGGTCGAGCCCGACGATCGAGCTCGCGCCGACGCCGAAGATGTCGACCCTCGACGTGGAGTTGATCGCGTCGACGGTCGCGCGCAGCGCGTCGGTGTCGAGCACCTTGGCGGTGTCGGCCAGGGACAGGGTCTCGGCGAGCGACACCTTCGCGACGATGTCGGCGAGGGTGTCGTTGCGGTCGATGTCGCCGGAGACGTCGGGGAGGGCCGCGGTGTCGAAGGTCTCGCGCTCCACGTCGCGCAGGACGTGGTTGCGCAGCTCGCGCACGTGGTCGTAGCCGAGCCGCTTGCAGAAGCGCACGACGGAGGTGGTCGAGGTGTCGCACCGCTGCGCCAGCTCGGCGATGGACAGCCCTGCCGTCTCGGCGGGGCTCGCGAGGAAGAGATCGGCGATCCGCTGCTCGCTGGGGCGCAGCTCAGGGCGGATCGCGCGCATGCGCACGAGAACAGGGTGCCCGCCGGCGTCGTCGAGGGCGGCGTGATGGGGCATGGAGATCTCCGATCGATGTTTCATAACACTAGAGGAACTTCTGTTACATAAGAAGTGACTTTCGTGTACTTTTGGTACCACCAAGACCGACGATGTTCGCGGGCGAGCAGGCGCAAGCGCCTCCCCGACGCCACGGCGACGCGTCCCAGCCAGCAGGAGGAATCAGCAATGAGCACAGCACGGCGGGCGTCACTGGGCGCTCTCACCGCGACGGGCGCCATCTTGGCCCTCGTCATGACCGGGTGCTCCGCCCCGGCATCCGATCCGTCCCCCTCGGAGGGCACCGCAGGCGGCGATCTCGTCATCGGCGTCACCAGCGACCCCGACACCCTGTTCCCCTGGAAGGCCACGCAGTTCCAGGCCGTCAACGTGCTGCAGAACCTCTACGGCACCCTCACCGAGTTCGACGAGGAGCTCAACGTCGTCCCCGGGCTGGCCGAGTCCTGGGACGTCTCGGAGGACGGGCTCACCGTCACCCTCAAGCTTCGTGAGGGCGTGACCTTCGCCGATGGCAGCACGTTCGGATCCGAGGACGTGAAGTACTCGCTCGACGCGATCGCCCTCGAGGCCACCGCCGCCGTCGCACGCAGTTCGCTCGCGTCGGTCACGGCCGTCGAGGCGACCGACGAGTCGACCGTGACGCTCACGCTCAGCGCCCCCGACGCCGCGCTTCCCGCCAACCTCGCCGTGATCAACATGGCGATGCTCTCCTCGGACGACACCGAGGAGGCGCTGAACACCACGCCGAACGGCACCGGACCCTTCGTCCTCGAGGACCGTTCGCCGAGCCAGTCGCTCACGCTCGCGAAGAACGACGACTACTGGGGCGACACCGCGCTGCTCGACACGGTCGAGTTCCGCGTCATCCCCGACGAGTCCTCGATCGTCTCGGCGATGCAGTCCGGCAACGTCCAGCTCGCCGTGTTCGATGACCCGCTGGTCGCCCAGACCGCCGAGGGCGCGAACGTCGAGGTCGCGACGACCCCGCAGCTGAGCTACCACGCCCTGCAGCTGAACGCGACGCGCGGCGACCTCGCCGACGTCAACGTGCGTCTCGCCATCCAGTGCGCGATCGACCGTCAGGAAGTCCTCGACACCGCCGCCCTCGGCGAGGGCGAGGTCACCGGGCCGATCACGTCGCCGGCGTACAAGTCCGACCCCGATGCGCGCCCGTGCCCGGAGCGCGATCTCGACAAGGCGGCCGAGTACCTGAAGAAGGCGGGCAAGGAGGACGGCGTCACGATCAACGCGATCGTCTCGCAGGGCGAGTACGCCACCTCGGTGAACGAGGCCCAGAACCTCAAGGCCCAGCTCGCCGACGCCGACATCACCCTCGAGATCGAGGTGCTCGAGTCCGGCGCGTTCGTCGACCGCTGGATCGCCGCGGACTTCGATGCCGCGGTCGCCCTCAACGGCGGACGCCCCGACCCCGACGGCATGTACGGCCGGTACTTCACCAGCACCGGAAACCTGAACAAGGTCGCCGGCTACTCCTCGCCCGAGCTCGACGCGCTGTTCGCCGAGGGCCGTCAGACGGCGGATGCCGATGAGCGCAAGGACATCTACGCGCAGGTCTCCGAGAACCTCGAGGACAACGCCGCGTGGATCTGGCTGTTCACCAGCTACACCTACACCGCGACGGCGTCGTCCGTCGACGGCTTCGTTCCGATGGTGAACGGCTCGCTCCAGTACCTGCGGACGACCTCCATCAAGTAGCGGACGGATGCGGCGCCGGTGCGCGACCGGCCGGCGCCGCCTCCTCCCCGACGACAGGCAGCCTCACACTCGCATGTTCAGACAGATCCTCCGCAACACCGTGCTGCGCCGCATCCTCGCAGCCCTCGGCACGCTCCTCGGCGTGGCCGTCTTCGTCTTCCTGATGCTGCGCGCCATCCCCGGCGACCAGATCAGCTCGGGCCTCGGCACCGAGGCCGCCGCCCTGACGCCCGCGCAGCGCGCCGCTCTCGAGGCCTACTACGGTCTCGACCAGCCGCTGTTCGTGCAGTTCTTCTCGTGGCTCGGCAACATCTTCACGGGCAACCTCGGCTTCTCCTCGCGGGCGCAGACCAGCGTGCTCGACCTCACCCTCGCCGCCCTGCCGGTGACCTTCGAGCTCGCGATCTTCTCGATCGTGATCGCCCTCGCCATCGGCATCCCGCTCGGCATGCTCTCCGCCTCGAAGCCCGACTCGGTCCGCGACGGCTTCGGCCAGGTCGTCGGGCTCGCCGGGCTCTCGATCCCCGCGTTCCTGCTCGGCACCGCGCTGCTCGCGATCCTGGCCTCCTCGTTCGGGTTCAACCCGAACGGTCAGGGCTTCGCCACGCTCTTCCAGGACCCGCTGCTGAACCTCCAGCAGATGCTGCTCCCGTCGATCGTCCTCGGCTTCGGCATCGCCGCCCCGATCATGCGGACCACGCGCACCGCCGTGCTGGAGATCCGCGCCAACGACTTCATCCGCACGGCGCGCGCGAAGGGCGTGCCACCGCGTCGCCTGCAGATCCGGCACGTGCTGCGCAATGCGCTCGTGCCGATCGTCACCATGACGGGCCTGCAGTTCGGCTACCTCCTCGGCGGTGCGGTCGTGGTGGAGCAGATCTTCTCGCTCCCCGGCATCGGCCGCCAGGTGCTCCTCGGCATCCAGCAGAAGGAGTACGCGCTCGTGCAGAGCACCGTGCTGGTGATCGCGCTCGCGTTCGTCATCGTCAACCTGCTCACCGACATGCTGTACCGGGTCATCGATCCTCGGGTGCGTGCCGCATGACCGACATCTCTCAGACCCCTGCTCTCGCCCCCGGCGGCGGACGCACGATGGAGCGCGTGCGGCTGCTGCTGCGCAGCAGGAGCGGTCTCACCGGACTCGTCATCGTCGTCCTCCTCGGTGTGCTCAGCATCGTCTCGGCGTTCGGGCTGCTGCCGTTCGATCCACTCGCTCAGGACCCGCCGTCGCGCCTGCAGCCGCCGTCGGGTGCGCACTGGTTCGGCACCGACCAGTTCGGCCGCGATGTGTTCTCCCGCGTGGCCGCCGGCGTCGCGAACTCCGCCCTGATCTCACTCGTCGCCGTCGCCTTCGCCACGGTCGTCGGCACGGTGTGCGGTCTGATCGCCGGCTTCTACCGCGGCTTCTCCGACGGCGCGATCACGGCGGTCACGAACGTGCTCTTCGCGTTCCCGCCGCTGCTGCTCGCCCTCTCGCTGGCCTCGGTCTTCGAGCGCAACTGGTTCACTATCGCCGTGGCCATCGCGATCGTCTACGTGCCGATCTTCATCCGGGTGACCCGCGGTCCTGTGCTGTCGCTCCGCGAGGTCGAGTACGTCAAGGCCGCGAAGAGCACCGGGCAGAGCCGCATGGCGACCATGTTCCGCCATGTGCTGCCCAACATCACGTCGATCATCATCGTGCAGGTGACGCTCTCGCTGTCGTGGGCCGTGCTCACCGAGGCGTCGCTGAGCTTCCTCGGCCTGGGGACGCCGCCGCCGGCGCCGTCGCTCGGATCGATGATCTTCGAGGCGCGCACGCTCGTGACCATCGCCCCCTGGACGATGATCGCCCCCGGCGTGATCGTGGTCCTCCTCGTGGTGGGCCTGAACCTGCTCGGCGACGGACTGCGCGACAGTCTCGACCCGCGGAACAGGGGCAAGCGATGACGATGGAGGATCTCGGCGGACTCGCCACCGAGGCGAGCGACCCGCGCTATGCGGAACTCGACCTGATGAGCGTCGCCCAGCTCGCGCAGACGATGAACGACGCGGATGCCACGGTGCCCGGTGCCGTGCAGCGGGCGCTCCCGCAGATCGTCCCGGCCATCGAGGCGACCTCCGAGCGCATGGCTCGCGGCGGGCGGCTCGTCTACGTGGGCGCGGGGACGCCGGGACGCATCGGGGTCGTCGACGCCTCGGAGTGCCCGCCGACGTTCAGCACTCCGCCGGAGCTGGTCTTCGCGATCATGGCCGGCGGCCCCGGAGCGATCGTGAATCCGGTCGAGGGTGCCGAGGACGACGCCGATGCCGGTGCGAACGCCATCGACGAGGCGGGCATCGGCCCGCTCGATACCGTGATCGGCATCGCCTCCAGCGGACGCACGCCCTACGTCGTGGCCGCGATCCGGCGTGCGCGGGAGCGCGGCGCACTGACTGTCGGGCTGTCCTGCAACACGGCCACCGTGCTCAGTGCGGCGGCGGAGCACGGGATCGAGGTCGAGGTCGGCCCCGAGGTGCTCTCCGGCTCGACGCGCCTCAAGTCGGGCACCGCGCAGAAGCTGGTGCTCAACATGTTCTCGACCATCGTCATGGTGCGAGGCGGCAAGGCCTACGGCAACCTGATGGTCGACTTGAAGGCGACCAACCACAAGCTCCGCGAGCGCGCCACCCGCATGGTGCAGTCGATCGCCGCCGTCGATCGGGAAGCCGCGATCGGCGCCCTCGAGACGGCGGGCTACGACGTGAAGATCGCGTCGATCATGCTCCGCCGCGGCGAGGACCTCGCCGCGGCCACCGCACGGATCACCGCCGCCGACGGCCGGCTGCGGACAGCACTGGAGGAGAACTGATGCGCGTCCTGGGAGTCATCTCCGGCACCTCGCACGACGGGATCGATGCGGCCGTCGTGGACTTCACGGCGAACGACGCCCCCTCGGCATCCGGTGTCGCTCTGCAGGGTACCGTCCTCGCCGCGACGAGCGTGCCGTACGCCCCCGAGCTGCGCGCCAGGCTGATCGCCGCGCTCCCGCCCGCGCAGACCACGCTCGCCGAGGTCGCCGAGCTCGACACGCTCATCGGGCAGGCGTTCGCCGAGGTCGCGGCCGACATCTCCGCCGAGGTCGGCGGCGTCGACGCGATCTGCTCGCACGGACAGACCGTCTACCACTGGGTCGACGGCGCGCACGCGCTCGGAACGCTGCAGATCGGGCAGCCCGCCTGGATCGCCGAGCGCGTCGGCGCCCCGGTCGTCTCCGACATCCGCATCCGCGACATCACGGCGGGCGGGCACGGCGCACCCCTGGTCTCGTTCCTCGACGAGCTGCTGCTGCGCACGCACGCCGGCGTCTCGGCGGCCCTGAACCTGGGCGGCATCTCGAACATGACGGTCGTGCGACCCGACGGCCTCGTCGCGTACGACATCGGCCCGGCGAACGCGCTCGTCGACGCGGTCATCGTGGAGCAGGGTCTCAACCCGCTCGGGTACGACGACGACGCCAGGATCGCGCGCACGGGGCACGTCGACGACGCGCTGCTCGCGGCGCTGCTCGCCGACCCGTACTACGCGCTGACCCCGCCGAAGAGCACGGGCAAGGAGCACTTCCACCTCGGCTACGTGCACGAGCACCTCGCGGCGCAGGGGCGCGAGATCCCGGTCGAAGACGTCGTGCGCACGCTCACCGAGCTCACGGTGCAGACCGTAGCGCGCGATGTGGCGACGGCCGGCATCGAGTTCCTCGCGGTGTCGGGAGGCGGATGCCGCAATCCGCTGATCCTCGACGGACTGCGCGCAGCCCTGCCGGGCACGCGGGTCGTCCTCGCCGATGAGCTCGGCGCCCCGGCGGACAGCAAGGAGGCGATCCTCCTCGCGCTGATCGGCTGGTGCACGATGCACGGCGTCTCGGCCATCGTCCCCGGCGGGACCGGGGCGAGGGAGCCGCGCATCCTCGGCACGATCACCCCGGGTGCCGGTCCGCTCGTGATGCCGCATCCCGTGTCCGGCATCGACTCCCTCACGCTCGCGGAGGCCGCGGCATCGTGAACATCGAGGTGCGCCCTGCGACCCCGGACGACCTGTCCGGGGTGCTCGGCGTGTTCCTGGGATGCTGGCGGGAGAGCTACCGCGGCATCCTGCCCGCATCCGCGATCGACGCGATGACCGATGAGCGCGCCGAGGGCCTGTGGCGACGTGTGCTGGCCGACCCGGTCGGCGAGGTGCTGGTCGCCGAGCGCGACGGCGAGGTCGTCGGCCTCACCCGCTACGCCGCGAGCGACGGCGAGGGGGCAGTGCACTCGCTGTACGTCTCGCCGCGCACGCACGGCGGCGGGGTCGGCACCGCCCTGCTGTCGACGGCCGCCGAGGCTCTCCGCGCGGCGGGGGCGGATGCCGCCACGCTCTGGGTCTTCGCGGCCAACGCGCCCTCCATCGGCTTCTACGAGTCCCGCGGCTGGCAGGCCGACGGAGCGACCCGCACCCAGTCCGACTTCGGCGAGCCGGAGCAGCGGATGCGCAGGGAGTGGGCATGAGCGTCGTGGAGCGGATGCGCGTGCTGCGGGTGTCGTCGCCGCTGGTGCGGCCCTTCGTCACGGCGGTGCGCCGCACGGATCGCCTCGACGTGGTGCTCGTCGAGGCGACCGATGCGGACGGCCGCGTCGGCTGGGGCGAGGCGGCGGTGAGCTGGCGGGTCACGGGGGAGAGCCCGCAGAGCGTCGCCGCCGCGGTGACCGGACCGCTCGGTGCCGCGGTCGCCGGAAGGGAAGCCGGCGACCCTGTGCTGGACGGCGACATCGCCGGGTCGATCTGGGGGAATGCGGCCGCTCGCAGCGCGGTCGCGTGCGCGGTGGCGGATCTCGCCGCGCGACAGCGGGGGCTGTCCGTCGCGAAGGCGCTTCTGGGGACAGGCGCGACGGCGCCGTCGCGCCTGCGCACGGACATGACGCTTTCGACCGCGTCTCCGACGGAGTTGGCGGAACAGGCGATCGCGCACGTCGCGGCCGGATTCGGCTGCCTCAAGATCAAGGCCTCCGCCGCGCACGACACGGTCGCAGGGGTCCGCACGGTGCGCGCAGCGATCGGCCCCGCGATCACGCTGCGGATCGACGCGAACCAGGCGTGGGACGTCGACACGGCGATCCGCGTCATCCGCAGCTGCGAAGACGAAGGGCTCGACATCGAGCTGGTCGAGCAGCCCGTCGCGGCATCCGACCTCGACGGACTGGCGAACGTCACGGCGGCCGTCGGCACCCCGATCATGGCCGACGAGTCCGTGCGCACCGAACGCGACGTCCGGGCGATCGCGGACCGCGGGGCCGCCGACCTCGTGAACATCAAGCTGGCGAAGACCGGCGGTCCGACCGAGGCCGTCGCGGCGGCCCGTGCGGCCCGTGAAGCCGGGCTCGGCATCGTGTTCGGCTGCATGATGGAGTCTCCGGTCGGGGTCACCGCCACGGCGCATCTCGCGGCGGCCCTGGCCCCCGACGAGGTGCACGATCTGGACGCGGCGCTCTGGCTCCGGCGGTCGCCCGTGACCGGCGGCATCCGCTCCGAGGGCGACGTGCTCGAGCTCGGCGCCGGCCTGGGATTCGGCATCGATGCGCTCGCGCCCGACGTCGACGCCGAAGTGCTCGCGGACATCCGGCCCGCTCACAGCCGACTCCGCGAGGAGGTGCGCGCATGAGCGCCGCGCAGGCTGTCGAGGCCGTGTTGGCAGGGTCTTCCGCTCCGGCGGGGGTCGTGGTCGGCATCGCGTCGCCGTCCGGACGCGACGTGGCCGCCGGCGGTCACGCCGACGTCGCGGGAACGCCGATGACGGTGAAGACCGCGTTCGACATCGCCTCCGTGACCAAGGTGGCCGCGACGACGACGGCTGTGCTCGCCCTGGTCGGCCGTGGCGACCTCCGGTTCGACGACCTCGTCTCACGCTTCCTTCCCGGCACCGCGTGCGCGCCGCCGACGACGCTCCGCCACCTGCTGCAGCATCGCGCCGGTCTCTGGGAATGGCAGCCGCTGTATCTGGACCCGCGCGACCCGGTCGCCGCGATGGACGCCCTGCCCCTGCGCTACGCACTCGACGAGGGGCGCCACTACTCCGATCTCGGCTTCCTGCTGCTCGGCCGCATCGTCGCCGCCGTCGCTGGCATTCCGCTGGATGCCGCGGTCCGCGAGCTCGTGACCGCACCGCTCGGACTCGATCGCACGGGCTTCGGGCCCGTGGCGCCCCCGGTCGCATCGACCGCGGTCGGCGACATCGCGGAGCGCCGCATGGTGGCCACGGGCGAGCCCTATCCGATCCTCACCTCCCGACGCCACTTCGCCTGGCGCGAGGAGGAGATCACCGGGACGGCGAACGACGGCAACTGCTTCCATGCGTTCGGCGGGATCGCCGGGCACGCCGGACTGTTCAGCACCGCCGACGACCTGCTCACGCTCGGCACGGCGCTCGCCGCACCCGAGCAGCACACCGACCTGTGGAATCCGGATGCCGTCGCCGAGCTGTTCCGCGACGGGCCCGACCCCGGCCAGGCGCTCGGCTGGCGCAGCGACACGGTCCGGGTCGACGCCCACGAACAGCGGATGCTGTGGCACCCCGGCTTCACCGGCTGCGCCCTCGGCATCATCCCGGGCGCAGACACCGCCGTCGTGATGCTCGGCAACCGCCTCCTCGCCGCCGAACCGGTCCTGACGGAGACCCTGTGGCGATCAGCTCTCCCCGCACTCCTGGGCGACCAGACATCCCGTGACACCGCGACTTCCCGTGAAACCGAAGGAACGAGAACACCATGAGCATCACCGAGCCCGTGCTGAGCATCACCGGCCTCGCGGTCGCCTTCCGGACCGGCTCCGAGCTGGTCACCGCGATCAGCGACGTCAGCATCGACGTCGCCGCGGGGGAGACGGTCGCCGTGGTCGGCGAGTCCGGATCCGGCAAGTCCACCACGGCCGCGGCGGTCAACCGACTCCTCCCGGAGAACGGTGTGATCACCGCCGGCAGCATCCGCTTCGACGGACGCGAGGTCACCGAGCTGGGCGAGAACGCGATGATCTCGCTACGCGGCGCCGGCATCGGGCTCGTGCCGCAGGACCCGATGTCGAACCTCGACCCGCTCATGCGCGTCGGCGACCAGATCGGCGAAGCCCTCGAGGTGCACGGCCGCACCACGGGCGACGCCACGACGGCACGGGTCGTCGAGCTGCTCGAGATGGTCGGGATCGCGGATGCCGCCAACCGCGCCCGTCAGTACCCGCACGAGTTCTCCGGAGGCATGCGCCAGCGCGTGCTGATCGCCATGGGGCTCGCGTGCACGCCGCGGCTGCTCATCGCCGACGAGCCGACCTCGGCTCTCGACGTCACGGTGCAGCGCCGCATCCTCGATCAGCTCGACGAGCTGACCGACCAGCTCGGCACCGCGGTCTTCCTCATCACGCACGACCTGGCGCTCGCCGCGGAGCGCGCCGACCGCATCGTCGTGATGTTCCGCGGCAAGATCGTCGAAGAGGGCACCTCGGCCGAGGTGCTGGGCAACCCTCAGCACGAGTACACCCGGCAGCTGCTCGCGGCCGCGCCCAGCCTCGCGTCCCGTCGCGACCCGCTGCCGCAGCGCGAGTCCGTCGCGTCGGAGACGCCGTTCGTCGAGGTGCGGGACCTCCGCAAGGAGTTCGCGCTGCGCTCGCCGAAGCCGGGCGAGGCGCAGAGCTTCACCGCCGTCGACGGCGTGAGCTTCTCGATCCGTCGCGGCACGACCGTGTCGATCGTGGGGGAGTCGGGCTCGGGCAAGTCGACGACCGCGAACATGGTGCTGGGCCTCGAGGACGTCACATCGGGATCCATCCTGTTCGACGGCCTCGATCTGACCGGACTCCGCCGCAAGGAGCTCTTCGCGCTGCGCCGGAGGGTCCAGCCGGTGTTCCAGAACCCCTACGCCTCGCTCGACCCGCGCTACACGGTCGAGCAGTCGATCGCGGAGCCCCTGCGGGTGCACCGCATCGGCACCGCGACCACCCGGCACGCCCGCGTCCTGGAGCTCCTGGAGCAGGTCGCTCTTCCCGCGGCCATGGCC
Source organism: Microbacterium sp. A8/3-1 (assembly GCF_040267695.1). Classification (NCBI taxonomy): domain Bacteria; kingdom Bacillati; phylum Actinomycetota; class Actinomycetes; order Micrococcales; family Microbacteriaceae; genus Microbacterium; species Microbacterium sp. A8/3-1. The sequence continues at coordinate 3,475,284 of NZ_CP158357.1, forward strand.
GAGCGCCTGCCGCACGAGCTCTCGGGCGGGCAGCGGCAGCGCGTGGCCATCGCCAGGGCGCTCGCCCTCGAGCCGGAGCTCGTGGTCCTCGACGAGGCGGTGTCGGCCCTCGACGTGCTGGTGCAGGCGCAGATCCTCGACCTGCTCGCCGACCTCCAGCGACGTCTCGGGCTCAGCTACCTGTTCATCAGCCATGACCTCGCGGTCGTGCGGATGATCTCCGACGAGGTGCACGTCATGCAGCGGGGCGTCGTCGTGGAGAGCGGAACGCCGGAGCGCATCTTCGACGATCCGCAGCATCCGTACACGAAGGAGCTGCTGGCGGCGATCCCGGGGGCCTCGCTGGCGTCCTGAGCGCTGCGGTCAGCGCTTCGGGTCGTCCTCGTCCCAGGGGCCCTCCCACCAGTTGCCGCCGCGGCCGTCGCCCTGGCCGCCGCGTCGGCGGGAGCGCACGAACTGCACGATGATCACCGTCAGCGAGCTGAGCAGGATCAGGAAGACGACGAGGAACAGCACGTCGCTCTGGTTCATGGGCGTTTCCCCTCCGCGGCATCCGCCACGATCTTCGCGATGCGCGCCGACCGCGTATCGGGCCGCTTCGCCATCGCGATGTGCGTGAGTCCGAACTTCTTGACCGACTTGGGGAACGCGTCCCAGTTCTCCCGCGCCGCGGGCACCGCGTCGAGCGCTGCGGCGAACTCGTCGGGCTCGATCCCGGCCTCCGGTCCGTCGAGCACCGTCCAGGACCCGTTGGCCTTCGCGACCTCCAGCACCCGGATGCCGGCCGGCGCGAGCAGCCCTTCCGCCTCGAGCAGGGCGATGCGCGCCTTGTTCGTCGCGGCCCATCCGCTGCCGGGGCGGCGCGGCGAGAACCACTGTCCGTTGGCGCGGTCGTCGCTTCCCTCGTCGAAGACGCGCACCGGGCCGTCGATCCATCCGAAGCAGAGCGCCTGCCGCACGGCGTCCTCGTAGCCGACTCCGCCGGCGTCCGTGCCACGCACGCTCAGGAGCCAGACGCCGGCCGCGCGTTCGTGGTTCTCCTCGAGCCAGGCGCGCCATGCCGCGGCATCCGCCGCGCGGATCCGCTCGCCCTCGTCAAGCACGCCCACAGGTCACTTCTTCGTCTTGACCGTCGTGATCGTGTCGGTGATCCGCGGCAGCAGGTCGGCGACCGACTGCACGATCTCGTCGGGCCGGAACGGGTACTTCTCGATCTCGGCCTGGTCGCTGATGCCGGTGAGCACGAGCACGGTGTGCAGGCCCGCCTCGATGCCGGCGACCACGTCGGTGTCCATGCGGTCGCCGATCATGCCGGTGCGCTTCGAGTGCGCGCCGATCTTGTTCAGAGCGGAGCGGAACATCATCGGGTTCGGCTTGCCGACGACGTACGGCTCCTTGCCCGTGGCCTTCGTGATGAGGGCGGCGATCGCCCCCGTCGCCGGCAGCGGGCCGTCGGCGCTCGGTCCGGTCGCGTCGGGGTTCGTGACGATGAAGCGCGCGCCGCCGATGATGAGGCGGATGGCCTTGGTGATGGCCTCGAACGAGTAGTTGCGCGTCTCGCCGACGACGACGAAGTCGGGGTTCGTCTCGGTCATGATGAAACCGGCGTCGTGCAGGGCGGTGAGGATGCCGGCCTCGCCGATCACGAACGCCGAGCCGCCGGGGAGCTGCTGCTGCAGGAACGATGCGGTGGCGAGGGCCGCGGTCCAGATCCGCTCCTCCGGCACGTGCAGTCCGCTCGTGCGGAGGCGTGCGGACAGGTCGCGGGCGGTGAAGATCGAGTTGTTGGTGAGCACCAGGTACGGGATGCCGGCGGTCTCCCAGCCGGCGAGCAGCTCGGATGCTCCGGGGATGGCGTCGTTCTCATGGACGAGCACGCCGTCCATGTCGGTGAGCCAGCATTCGATGTCGTCTCGTTGGGCCATGTGCACAGCCTAGAGGGACGGGGTGACCGCCGGAGGTCTGATGTCCGCGGGCGGGACGGCCCAGGCGGCGAGGCCGGTGATGAGGGCACGCAAGCCGATGCGGAAGGTCGCCGCGGCGGGGTCGTCGCCGGCCGCCGCGCGGAGGCGTTCGGACTCGGCGTAGCGGGGGAACTCGTCGGCCAGTGCACCGGGAGACATGTTGTCCCCGGGGGCGAGCGCGTCGAGGGCGGAGCCGATGATGAACGACTCGAGGGCGACGATCGTGTCGAGGGTCCGCGCCGAAGGCCAGCCGGCAGCGAGCAGTCGATCGGTGACCGCCTCGTACTGCACGAAGGACTCCCGATCCGCGTCGATCGGAAGCGTGGCCAGGAGCACGATCGCCCCCGGTGCGGTGAGCAGGGCCTCGCGATAGCTGACGCCCCATCCGAACAGCGCCTCCACGGCATCGGCATCCTGCAGCGGCGCGAGATCGGTGAGGCGGCCGATGCGCGCCCGCATCCCGCGGATCACCGCATCGCGGTTCGCGTAGTGGTGGTACAGAGCCGAGGTCCGCACGCCGAGCGCTGCGGCGAGCGCGGTCATGGTGAACTGCGCGGGTCCGCGCGATCCCGCCACGCGGAACGCCGCCTTGAGGATCTTCTCCTCGGTCAGGACGGTGGCGCTCGGGCGACCGGCGCTGCGCTGCTGCTTTGTCATGGACCCGTTCTCTGCTACTTTATTGAAACTCATTCAATTAAACCCTCTGCCGGGAGCCCCCGCCATGACCATTGTCGCCGCTGACGTGATCATCACAGGAGCGCGGATCGTCACCATGGATCCGCGTCGCCCGCTCGCCTCCGCGCTCGCGGTGCGGGACGGACGCATCCTCGCCGTGGGCGACGATGCGACAGTCGCCGAGTTCCGCGGTGCGGGCACCGAGGTGCGAGACCACCGTGGGAAGACGCTGACGCCCGGGCTCATCGACGCGCATCTGCATCCGATCCAGGGGCTCGAGCTCGCGGTCGGAGCCGATCTCGGCGGGATCACCGAGGCGCGCGCCCTCCTCGCCGCCCTCCGCGCCGAGGCGGACCGCGCGCTGGCCGAGGACGCGGACCCGTGGGTGCGCGGCTGGAATCTCGACTACGACGTGTTCCACGCGCTGCCCTGCACGGCGGCCGCGATCGACGACGCGGTGCGCGGCCTGCCCGCGCTGCTGGTGATGTACGACGGACACACCGCCCTCGCGAGCTCCGCCGGTCTCATCCGCGGGGGGATCACCGGCGCGCGCGACTTCGCCGACACCTCGGTCATCGTCGTCGACGCCCACGGCGCGCCCACGGGCGAGCTCCGCGAGATGTCGGCCTACGAGCCCGTCCGCCTCGCCGCCCCCGCGCTCAGCCGCGAGCAGACCCTCGACGCGACGCATCAGCTGCTGCGCGGCCTCGGCTCGTCGGGCCTCACCGGCGGATGCATCATGGACGGATCCTTCGGCACCCTCGACCTGCTGCGCGAGCTCGACGAGAGCGGGCGCCTCCCCATCCGCATCGTGTCGGCCGTCGACCACGAGCCGTCGTTCGATGCCGAGCGGATGGCGGCGAACCTCGCAGTGCGCGACCTCGGCGGCGCGCACTGGCGCGGTGGACTCGTGAAGCTCTACGCCGACGGTGTCGTCGAGACCGGAACCGCCTGGCTCTACGAGCCGGACACCGCGGGAGCAGGCCTCGAGCCGTTCTGGAAGGACCACGCGGCCTACGCCCGCACCGTCGACGCGTACGCCAGGGCCGGATTCCAGGTGGCGACGCACGCGATCGGCGACCGCGCCATCGGCAGCGCCGTCGACGCGTATCTTCAGGCCGGGCCGAGAGCAGCGAACGGGGCGCCGCACCGCATCGAGCACCTCGAGACCACGGCCGATCGCGACCTGGCGCGCATCGCCGCCGCCGGTATCACCGCCTCGATGCAGCCCCTGCACCTGCAGTGGCGCAAGGCCGACGCGGGGGACGACTGGGCGCACCGCCTGGGCCCCGAGCGCACGGCACGCGCGTGGCGGGTGCGCGACTTCTGGGACGCCGGCGCCGCGGTCGCCCTCGGCTCGGACTGGCCGATCGCGCAGAACGACGCGAGGATCGGCCTCGCCTGGGCGATGCTGCGTCGACGGCCCGGCGCTCCCGACGCTCCGGTGTTCGAACCGGAGCAGCGCCTCACCGCCTACCAGGCGCTGCACGGCTACACCGTCGGTGCGGCGCGCGCACAGGGCGACGTCGATCTCGGTCGGCTCGCCCCCGGGTACCGCGCCGACTATGCGGTGTGGGATGCCGATCCGCTCCAGGTCTCCGCCGACGAACTCGTCGACGTTCCCGTATCCGAGACCGCCGTCGGCGGCCTCGTCGTCTCCTGATCACAACGAGGTGAACATGTTCGCTGAGGCGACAACACTCCCCGCCGTCGGCGGCTTCGTACTCCTTCCCATCCTGGTCATCCTGCTCGTCGCCGTGCTGACGCGCAGGACGCTCTTCGCGCTGTTCTGCGGCACCCTCGTCGGTGCGCTGCTGCTGACCGGCTGGGGCGCCTTCGACACCTGGGTCGAGTACTTCGGCAAGTCGCTCGCGAACGAGACGGCGCAGTGGCTCCTGCTGATCGTGGTGCTGTTCGGCATCCTGATCACGCTGTTCGAGCGCTCCGGCATCGTCTCGGACTTCGCCCGCTGGACCGAGCGGTTCGTGAACTCGCGGCGCAAGTCGACCCTGCTGACGTTCTTCCTCTCCGTGGTCCTCTTCGTCGACGACTACCTGAACGTCCTCACCGTCGGCACATCGCTGAAGTCCCTCACCGACCGCTACGCCGTCCCCCGCACGCAGCTCGGCTCGATCATGAAGCTGACGGCGGCGCCGATCGCCGTGATCGTGCCGTTCTCGACCTGGGCGCTGTTCTTCTCCGGCCTCTTCGAGGCGCAGGGCGTGACCGTCGGGGGATCCGGCTTCGGTGCGTATCTGCAGGCGATCCCGTACATCTTCTTCGGCTGGATCGCGATCGTGGTGGCTTTTCTGATGAGCGCGGGGTGGCTTCCGCGGATCGGCGCGATCAAGCGCGACGCCGTGCGCGCCGAACGCGACGGCGACGTGTTCCCGCTCGGCACGACCGCGGAGGAGCGCGAGGCCGAGGGGGCGGTCCTCCTCCAGGAGATCCGAGCGACGGATGCCGACGGCTCGACCGCTCAGCGTGTCGCGGCGGCCCTAGAGACCGAGGTCGAGGTGAAGCGCCCGCAGGCCTGGCCGTTCCTCCTGGCGATGGTCACCCTCGTCGGGGTCACGATCCTGACCGAGGCGAACGTCGTGAAGGGCACGGCCGCCGCCCTCGTCGTCACGATCGTGATCACGCTCATCCAGCGACGCCTGCGGATCCGCGAGGTGCTCGAATCAGCGCTCGCCGGCATCGAGAGCATGCTGTTCGTCGCCGTGCTCACGGTGCTCGCCTTCATGGTGCAGGAGATGAACATGTCCCTCCACCTCGCCGACTGGGTCATCGCGGTCACGGAGCCCGTGCTCACACCGGCGTTGCTTCCCGCGATCGTGTTCGCCGTCTGCGGGATCTACGCGTACGCGACCGGCTCGTTCTGGGACCTCGCGGCCGTCATCACCCCGGTCGTGCTGCCACTGGCGATCGCGCTCGGCGCCGACCCGATCCTCGCCGGTGCTGCCGTGTTCTCCGGTGCCGCACTGGGCAGCACGACCTGCCTCTACGGGGACGGGATCATCCTCGCGTCGCGCTCGATCGGCATCAAGCCGCACAACCTCATGCTCGCGATCCTGCCGTACGCGGGCATCGCGGCGGGCCTGTCGTTCGTGATGTACCTCATCGTCGGCGTGATCGGAGCCTGAGCGCGGCCGACCCGGCGGCCGACCGCCGGACGTCGTTCTAGGCCGAGAGCCAGACCACGTCGTCGCTGCCGTCCGGAAGCACGGTGTCCGTCTCGCCCAGGCGCACGCCGTCGGCGGTCACGGCGAGGGTGGTCCCGATCTCCACTCCCGCGCCCTCCAGGGCGCGGAGGAGATCCGGATCCCGGTCGTCCACCCGGAGCACGTGGCCCACGTGGCCGGCCGGGGCATCCGCCAGCAGCACGAAGGGCTCGCGCTCGACCACTCCGGAGGCGTCGGGGATCGCGTCGCCGTGCGGGTCGAACCGCGGGCGGCCCAGTCGCTCGTCGATGCCCTCCAGCAGCCGGTCGCTGATCGTGTGCTCGAGCACCTCGGCCTCGTCGTGCACCTCGTCCCAGCCGTAGTCGAACTCGCGCACGAGCCACGTCTCGATCAGGCGGTGGCGACGCACCATCGCGAGGGCCCGCTGCGTCCCGGCATCCGTCAGCCGCACCGCGCCGTAGGGCACGTGCGAGACGAGGCCTGCGGCCGCGAGCTTCTTCACCATCTCGGTGACCGAGGAGGGGGCGATGCCGAGCTTCCCGGCGAGGACCGACGGGGTGATCGGCGCGTCCTGCCATTCGGTGTGGGCGTAGACGGTCTTCAGGTAGTCGTCTGCTGCGGGGGAAGCCACGGGAGCCAGTCTAAATGAGGGTGGGGGCGGCGCTCAGTTCGCGACCGCGACCAGCACGCCCCAGGCGACCTGCCCCGCGAAGAAGATGACGAGGAATCCGAGGAGGGCCGCGGCCAACGACAGGCGTCCGTCGTAGTCGGGGACCTCGGCGATGCCGACCCGACGGGCGCGGAACGACAGCACGAGCGTCGCGATGCCGAGCGCGAGCTGCACCCACGGGCCGCCGACCGGCAGCACCTGCGGGAACGCGATCAGCAGGCCGCCGATGACACCGGCGGCGAGTCCGCTCCAGCTGAGGAGGCGGACGTTGCGGCGGGCGGTGTCGGCAGACATGACATCGAGCCTATCCGCGCCGCGGACCGCGCTTTCTCAAGCGCCGGTGAGCACCAGCCAGAGCAGCGCGCCGTTCAGCGCGATCAGCAGGACGGATGCCACGATGCCGGCTGCCGTCGTCCACACCCTGTTGGCCCAGGCGCCGAGGGTGCGGCGCTGCGCCGTGAGCGCCACCAGGGGGATGAGCGCGAACGGGATGCCGAACGACAGCACCACCTGGCTGAGGACGAGGGCGAGGGTCGGATCCACGCCGATCCCGAGGATCACGAGCGCCGGGATCAGGGTCACCAGACGGCGGGCGAGCAGGGGGATGCGCACGTGGAGCAGGCCGTGCATGATCTCGGCGCCCGCGTACGCGCCGACCGAGGTCGATGCCAGGCCGGAGGCGAGCAGGCCCACGGCGAAGAAGGTGGCGACGACGGGACCGAGACCGGCGGCGAGGGCCGCGTGCGCGCCCTCCAGCGAATCGGTGCCCTCGACACCGGCGAGGTTCGCCGCGGCCAGCAGCAGGATGCCGAGGTTCACGGAGCCCGCGATGACCATGGCGATCGAGACGTCCCAGCGGGTCGCGGTGAGGAGGCGGCGGATGCGCGAGGTCTCGGTGCGCACCGCTTCGTCGCCCGCGTGCGCGGTCGTCGCGCCGAAGCGGTCGCGGGCGAGGGAGGAGTGCGCGTAGATCGCGTGCGGCATGATCGTCGCGCCCAGGATGGATGCCGCGAGCAGCACGGATCCCGTCCCCTCGAAGCGGGGCACGAGGCCGCCGACGACGCCCGCGGGGTCCGGCGGGGCCACGAAGACACCCGCCACGAAGCCCACCGTGATGATGACCATCAGCCCGATGATCACGAACTCGAAGGGGCGCGCGCCGCGACGGCTCTGCACGGCCAGCAGGATCATCGACACGGCACCCGTGATGACGCCGCCCAGCAGCAGCGGGATGTCGAAGAGCAGGTACAGCGCGACCGCGCCGCCGATGACCTCGGCGAGGTCTGTCGCCATTGCCACCAGCTCGGCCTGCAGCCAGTACGCGCGACGGGCCCACGGTCGCCGCAGCCGGGTTCCCAGCACCTCGGGCAGGCTCTGGCCCGTGACGACGCCGAGTTTCGCGGAGAGGTACTGGATCAGCCAGGCCATCACGTTGCCGGCGACCACGACCCAAACCAGGAGGTAGCCGTACTGGGCGCCCGCCGTCATGTTGCTCGCGACGTTGCCGGGGTCGAGGTACGCGACGCCCGCGACGAGGGCGGGACCGAGGAGCCACAGGCTGCGGGGCGCGGTGGTGCGGGGAGCGGTGCGGACGGACGGTGTCAGCACTGACGGAGGAGTTTTAGGCACACCGAAACCATAGCGTGTTTTCGGTGTGCCTAAAAGTGGGAACGGTGCCTATCTGGGTTCACTTGTCGGGCGACACGCCAGATGTCGGACCGAATCGGCGATGGCGTCCGACATCTGGCGTTTCGGCCGACATCTGTAGCGGCGGATAGCCTGGCGTGATGGATGAGCAGACGGCCGCACCGGATGCCGAACCGACCTCGCACACCGGTTCGGTGGCGCAGCCCGGGTACGGCGTCGGACCCTGGCCGGGTGGGCCGGATGCCTGGCCGGTCGACGACCACTACGACCCCGACCTGCTGGCGGCGGGGGACACCCGCAACGTCATCGACCGCTACCGCTACTGGCGCATGGAGGCGATCGTCGCGGATCTCGACACCCAGCGGCATCCGTTCCACGTCGCGATCGAGAACTGGCAGCACGATATGAACATCGGCTCGATCGTGCGCAGCGCCAATGCGTTCCTCGCCGACACCGTGCACATCATCGGTCGCCGCCGGTGGAACAAGCGCGGCGCCATGGTCACGGACCGCTACCAGCACGTCGTGCACCATGAGGACGTCGAGACGTTCGCGGCGTGGGCCGCCGAGCAGGGCATCCCGATCATCGCGGTCGACAACGTCGAGGGGGCGGTGCCGGTGGATCGCGCCGACCTTCCGCAGACGTGCGTGCTGCTGTTCGGTCAGGAGGGACCCGGACTGTCGGCGGAGGCGCTCGCCGCGGCATCCGCCCATATCGAGATCACGCAGTACGGCTCGACGCGCTCGATCAACGCCAGTGCAGCGGCGGCCGTGATCATGTACGAGTGGTGCCGGAGATACGCCGACTGATCGCGTGGCGGAACCCCCTCGACACGCGGTGCCCGCGGGCGTAGCGTGAGTGCCGATCGAGGAGGCCGACGTGGCAGGTCCTACACCCATCCGTCCGTATCTCTGGTTCCACGACTCCGCGCAGGAGGCGATGGAGTACTACGTCTCGGTGTTCCCGAACTCGTCGATCGACCAGGTGACGCTCTACCCCGACGAGAACCTCAGCGAGCACTTCGAGGGCATGGGCGGGAAGGTCATCAACGGCGAGTTCACCCTGAACGGCACGCGGTTCGGCTGCATCGACGGGGGACCCGTCTTCACGTTCAACGAGGCCGTCTCCTTCGTGATCGAGTGCGCCGACCAGGCCGAGATCGACCACTACTGGCAGGCGCTGTCCGCGGTGCCGGAGGCGGAGGCGTGCGGGTGGTGCAAGGACCGGTTCGGCGTGAGCTGGCAGGTGGTCCCGGCCGGACTCGATCTGCTGCAGCAGCGTCCGGAGCAGATCCAGGCGCTCATGCACATGAAGAAGATCGTGATCTCGGAGCTGGAGATCGCCTGACTCGCTTCGGGTGGTCGCTCATCCGCGATCGATGCCGAAGAGGTGGCGATAGATCGCGTTGACGTCGCGGTCCAGGTGATCGATGCGTGCGTGCACGGCCTTGATCTCCGTCCGCACCGCGGCGAACTCGCTTCTGAACTCCGTTCGCACATTTGCGAACTCGGTCCGCACGCCCGCGAACTCGCTCTTGAACTCTTTCCTCACGCCGTCGAACCCGTTCTGCATCATGCGCACGAACATGGTCGACATCAGCGTGATCGTGCCGAACATCCCTGCGGCGAAGACGCCGATCAGCGTCCAGATCTGTGGTTCATTCATCCCCAGCATCCCCCCATTGTGACTCCCGTGATTCGAGGATGCCAGGGGCCGGAAGCGCTGTATATCGCGGAGCCGGAGGCTGTGAATAACCCGGTTTCAGCCGCTCCGGTGCAGTACTAGACGGTGGCGGCGAGCCAGCGTCCTGACCGCACGCGCCAACCCAGCGTCGCGAGCCGCGCCAGCAGATACACGCCGAAGAACGCGAGCGCGAGCCAGACGAGGCCGGCACGGCCATCGACGCCGACCGCGGCGATGATCCACAGCGCGGGCAGGAACGGCACGAGGTTCAGCGCGCCGGCGATCGCGAGGTACCGCGCGTCGTTCGCCCCCATCAGCACGCCGTCGAGCACGAACACGATTCCGGCGACGGGCTGTGCGGCGGCCAGCAGGATGAGCGCCGGCTGCACGAGCGCCGCGATCTCCGGGTCGCCGGTGAAGACGATGCCGAGCACGCCCGAGGTCGCGGCGATCAGCGCGCCGACGGCGAGGCCGAACCACGCACCCCAGGCCACGGTGCGGCCGAGCACGCGGTGCACCTGCTTCTCGTCGCCGGCGCCGAGCTCCTTGCCGATCAGCGCCTGGGCGGCGATCGCGAGCGCATCGAGCGCGAAGGCCGCGGCCGAGAAGATCGTGAAGACGATCTGCCAGCCGGCGAGCTCCTCTGTCCCGATGCCCGTGGCGACGGCGACCGTCGCGAGGAGGGCGACGCGCAGGCTCACGGTGCGCAGGAACAGCCAGCCGCCCGAGGTGGCGGTGCTGCGCATGCCTGCCCGCTGCGCGCGGAGAGACGCGCTGTGCCGGGTGGCGAGCCGACGCACCACCAGCACATACGCGGCGACCATGCCCCACTGCGCGGCCACGGTGCCCGCGGCGGATCCGGCGATGCCCCACCCGAGTCCGTAGATGAAGAGCCAGTTGAGGAGCGCGTTGGCACCGAAGCCGAGCCCGGCGATCCACAGCGGCGTCACGGTGTCCTGCATCCCGCGCAGCAGACCCGTCGCGGCGAACACGATCAGCATCGCCGGCAGCCCCCACATCGAGATGACGAGGTAGGCGTTCGCCTGTTCGGCGACCGCTTCCCCCGCTCCGAACAGTGAGACGAGCCACGGCGACGCGACGGTGCCGACGACCGCGAGCGCCGCACCCAGCGCGAGAGCGAGCCACATCCCGTTCACGCCCACCGTCACGGCTTCGCCCGGCCGTCCGGCACCGAAGCGACGAGCGACCGCCGGGGTGGTCGAGTAGGCGAGGAAGACCATCAGACCGACGATCGTCTGCAGCACGGCACCGGCGATGCCGAGTCCGGCGAGCGGCGTCGTGCCCAGGTGCCCGACCAGAGCCGCGTCGACGATGAGGAAGGCGGGCTCCGCGATCAGCGCGCCCAGCGCGGGAACGGCGAGCCGCAGGATCTCTCGGTTGAGGGAGGGGCGCGCGGTCATCCTCCGAGCTTAGGGTGGGGAGGGAACGCGGATGCTGCGGAGGTGCATCATGACGGATCCACGCGAGAGTGCGGCGCGATATCGGGCGCGGCAGCAGCAGGGCTCGACGGATGACGACGACGAGGGCGTCGCCCCGGGCGCCGCGGCCGCCGTCGATCGGGCGGCCTTCATCGAGACCGCGATCCAGGTGGCGATCCGCCGCGGCGAGTTCGACGACCTGCCGGGTGCCGGCAAGCCGCTGGAGGGCCTCGGCACCCACCACGACCCGGACTGGTGGATCCGCCGCAAGATCGAGACCGAGAACCTCACCGGGCTCGGCCCACCCGCCATCCTGCTGCGCAATGAGGACCGCGAACTCGACGATCAGCTCGACCTGCTCGGTCGGGAGTCCGACGTGCGCGATGTGCTGGCCGACTTCAACCGGCGTGTGATCGAGGCGCGGCGCCAACTCCAGGGCGGGCCGCCGGTCGTCACGGCGCCGCGCGACATCGACGCGGCGGTGGCGGCCTGGCGCGAGCGCCGCGCCGCCCGGCCCGCGGCAGCCGCCCCCGAGCCGGAGCGTCGCCGCCGTCGCTGGGGGATACGCAGGGCCGAATGACGGAGGCTCGTCATAGGCTGTTCGCATGACTGACGTTCTTCCCGTGGGCCTCGCCCTTGACGAGTTCAGCTCCGACATCCGCCCGCAGGACGACCTGTACCGCCACGTGAACGGCGCCTGGCTCGCTCGCACCGAGATCCCGGGCGACAAGGCCCGCTGGGGTTCCTTCCACCTGCTCGCGGAGCAGGCCGAGAAAGACGTCAGGACGATCATCGAGGAGTCGCAGGATGCCGAGGACGGCACCCTCGCCCGCAAGATCGGCGACCTCTTCGCGAGCTTCATGGACACCGCGCGCATCGAGGCGGCCGGCACGGCTCCGCTCGCCGACACGCTCGCCGAGATCGACGCGATCGACAGCATCCCCTCGTTCCTGCGCACGGTCGGCACCTACGACCGCGACGGTCGCGCGCACCTGATCGGGTTCTACGTCGACGGCGACCCGGGCGACCCGGAGCGCTACGTGCCCGTCATCGTGCAGTCGGGCCTGTCGCTCCCCGACGAGAGCTACTTCCGCCTCGCCACGTTCGAGGAGACGAGGGCCAAGTACCGCACGCACCTCGAGCGTCTGCTCGCGCTCGCCGGAATCGCGGACGCCGCCGCCGAGGCCGACCGCGCGATCACGCTCGAGACCGAGCTGGCCGGCCACCACTGGGACAACGTGAAGAGCCGCGACGCGGTCGCGACCTACAACCTGAAGAACTGGACCGAGATCCAGGAGCTCGCCGGCGTCGACCTCGCCCCCTGGCGCGAGGCGGTCGCCCCGTCCAACCCGCGAGCCTTCGACGAGGCCGTCGTCTCCCAGCCGAGCTACCTCGAGGGCCTCGGCACGCTTCTCACCGCCGAGCGCCTCGACGACTGGAAGGCGTGGCTGCGCGCGCAGGTCGTGCATGCCGCGGCCCCGTACCTGACCGACGACTTCGTGCAGGAGAACTTCTCGTTCTACGGGACCGAGCTCACCGGCGTCCCGACGATCCGCGAGCGCTGGAAGCGCGGCGTCTCGGTGACCGAGGGCGCCCTTAGTGAGGCGATCGGCAAGGTCTACGTCGAGCGCCACTACCCGCCGACGGCGAAGGCCGCGATGGACGAACTCGTCGCGAACCTCATCGAGGCGTACCGGCAGAGCATCACGGACCTCGAGTGGATGACCGCCGAGACGCGCGAGCGCGCGCTGGCCAAGCTCGACTCCTTCACCCCCAAGATCGGCCACCCGGCCGTGTGGCGCGACTACTCGAGCCTCACGATCGATCGGGACGACCTGTTCGGCAATGTCCGCCGCGCGGCGATCTTCGAGCACGACCGCCACGTCGACAAGGTCGGGAAGCCGATCGACCGCGACGAGTGGCACATGCCGCCGCAGATGGTGAACGCGTACTACAACCCCTCGATGAACGAGATCGTGTTCCCCGCCGCGATCCTCCAGTACCCGTTCTTCGACGCAGGGCGAGACGCCGCGGCGAACTACGGCGGCATCGGCGCGGTCATCGGCCACGAGATCGGCCACGGCTTCGACGATCAGGGCAGCCGTTACGACGGTTCCGGGCGGCTCCAGGACTGGTGGACGGATGCCGATCGTGCGGCGTTCGAAGAGCGCACCAAGGCGCTCATCGCGCAGTACGACGAGCTCGTGCCCGAGGGGCTCGACGCGGAGCATCACGTCAACGGCGCCCTGACGATCGGTGAGAACATCGGCGACCTCGGCGGCCTGGGCATCGCGCTGAAGGCCTATGAGCTGTCGCTCGACCCTTCGTCGGGCTCAGGGACCGTTGAAGGGCCCGTGATCGACGGGCTCACGGGCGTGCAGCGCCTGCTGCTCTCCTGGGCGCAGGTCTGGCAGCAGAAGAGTCGCGACGCCGAGACCCTGCGGCTCCTCACGATCGACCCGCACTCGCCGAACGAGTTCCGCTGCAACCAGATCGTGCGCAACATCGACGCCTTCTACGCCGCATTCGACGTGAGCGACGCCGATGCCCTCTGGCTGCCGCAGGAGTCCCGGGTGACCATCTGGTGACCGATCACCGCAGTCTGTGACGATCTTCCCGGCGGCGGGGTTACGATATCCCTGCCGCTGGGGAGCGCATCCTCTCGGTATCCCGCAATCCCCATCCCCCCTAAGGATCACGCGTGGGCGCTCCCGAGCCTTTCGAAGGGTTCCGCAACTCCTCGGCCCCGGCCTCAGCCGGTGGACGCCGCTCGCAGCGCGCCAGCAGGCGCCTCCCGCGCCGGGCCGCCGTCGGGCGCCGCTCGTTCACCTCGACCCTGCGGTCGCTGGAGGAGCTGGCGGATGCCGGGGCGCAGGTCTCGGTGCATGTCGTCGACCTCGACAACCATGTGCACGTGCTCTCCGGCGACGACCATGTCACCATGCCGGTCGCGGGACTCGGCGTGGTGCCGCTGCTGATCGAGGTCGCGGCAGGCTTCGAGAACGGCACGCTGGATCCGCTCGAGATCGTCGACCGGACGGTCGTGGAAGCTGTGGAGACGTCGGGGCTGTGGCGGAACCTGCATGCACCCGCGCTGCCCCTCGAAGATCTCGCCGTGCTGGCCGCGACCGCCGGCGACCCGATCGCGGTGAACGCGCTGCTGCAGCGGGTCGGCCACGACCGTGTGCGTCAGCGCATCGAGTCGCTCGGGCTGCGCCGCACCGCTCTCCTCGACCGCTTCCGCGACCAGCGCGGACCGGATGACGCTCCTCAGGTCGCCGTGGGGTCGGCCCGTGAATTCGCCGGTCTCTTCTCAGCGCTCGTGAACTCGCAGGTCGTCGACGCCGCCGTCAGCGCGCAGGTCTCGGAATGGCTCAGCCTCAACCAGGATCTGAGCCTCGTGGCGGCATCCACGGGTCTCGACCCGTTCGCGCACGACCACGATGCGCACGGTCTGCTCTTCATCAACAAGACGGGCCGCGACCGCGGCGTGCGCGCCGAGGCCGGCGTGCTCGCAGGCCCGCGCGCCGGCATCGCCTACTCGCTCATCGTCTGCTTCGACGATCTCTCCATCACGCACCGCCTGCGCGCCCATGACGCGTTCCGGGTGCTCGGCGTCGAGCTCATGGAGTACACGCACTGAGAGCGGTCGCTCTCGGCCGGAGCATCAGCTCGGCAGCGACGGATGCTGCTCGGCGCTGCGCTGGCGCGGGATGAACAGCGACAGCACCACGGCGACGAGGCCTGCGGCGATCGCGAGCCAGAAGCACACGTCGAAGGCGGCGCGCGTGGGCACGGCGACCCCGCCGGCATCCACGCTCATCGCCGCGAGGATCCCGCCCATCACGGCTGACGCGCTGGAGGTGCCGATCGAGCGGAACAGGGCGTTCAGGCCGTTCGAGGCGCCGGTCTCGTTCGCGGGGACCGACCGCATGATGATCATCGGCATGGCCGCGAAGCTGAAGCCGATACCCACGCCGATGAGGATGTTGGCGACGAAGATGTGCCAGACCTCGCTCGACCACAGCAGCACGAACAGGTAGGAGAGCACGATCGCGGTGGCGCCGATCGTGAAGAGCGGGCGGGGACCGACCGTGCGCTCCAGCCGACCGGAGAGCGGCGAGATGACCATCATCACCAGGCCCGCGGGCATCACGATGAGCGAGGCTCCGACCATGTCGAGGCCGAACCCCGAGCTCGAGGCGGGCATCTCGAGCAGCTGTGGGAACGTGATGTTCGATCCGAACAGCGCGAAGCCCATCCCGATCGCGGCGATGTTCGTGAAGAGCACGGCGGGCCGTGCGGCGACCCGCAGGTCGAGCAGCGGGTCCTTCGTGCGCAGCTGGTACCAGCCCCAGACGAGCAGCACGATGACGCCGCCGATGATGCACGCGAGCGTCACGGGTGACGTCCAGCCCCATTCCGCGCCGCGGGAGACGAAGAGGAGGATCCCGGTGAGGCCGATCGCGAGGCCGATCGCTCCGAGCACGTCGAGGCGACCGGGAGAGCGCAGCACGTCCTCCGGGATGACGAACAGCACGAGCGCGAGTCCCACCACGCCGAGCGCGGCGGCGAGCCAGAAGAGCATGTGCCAGTCGGCGTGCTCGGCGAGCAGCGCGGCGACCGGGAGCCCGATCGCGCCGCCGACCCCCATCGTGGCGCTCATCAGCGCGACGGCGGTGCCGAGGCGTGCGGGCGGGAGGACGTCGCGCATGATGGCGATGCCGAGCGGCACGACGCCCGTCACCGCGCCCTGCAGCGCTCGTCCGATGATGACGCCGACGATCGATCCCGAGAGCGCCGCGATGAGGGAGCCCGCGATGAGGAGGGCGAGCAGCACGATCACGACGCGGCGCTTGCCGTACATGTCGCCGAGGCGTCCGGAGATCGGAGTGGCCACGGCGGCGACCAGGAGCGTGATCGTGACGACCCAGGTGGTGTCCTCGCGCGAGGCGTTCAGCAGCTGCGGGAGCTCCGCCTGCAGCGGCACCACGAGCGTGAACATGAACGACGAGCAGAGTCCGGCGAAGGCGAGGACCGCGACGATCGCCCACTTCGGCGGGGTTCTCGAGAGACGTCTTCTGGCCTTGTCCTCGTTCGCACCCACCGACCAAGGCTATCGGCGCTCCCGAGCGGTGGGGTCGAACGGCCGTGACTAACATGTGGTCATGGTCACGAGCAGCGTCGCTCCGGACGATCCCGCCGCCGGCCGCGGCATCTCCCGGCGTACCCAGTCCGACATCTACCGCGCCGGCATCAGCGGAACGAAGCCGGCGGTGCCCGTCGCTTCCGCGGCGCTGGAGTCCGCGGCCCGCAAGGCGCTGAGCGCCGAGGCCTTCGCGTACATCGCGGGCGGGGCGGGCGCCGAGCGCACCATGGCGGCGAACCGCGCGGCCTTCGGGCGGTGGCAGGTGTGGCCGCGTCCGCTGCGCGACGTCTCCGAGCGCGATCTCGGCGTCGACTTCCTCGGCAAGAGGCGTCCGACGCCGCTCCTGCTCGCGCCCCTCGGAGTCATGGAGATGGCGCACGGCGACGCGGATCTCGCTGTGGCCAGGGCAGCGGCATCCGTCGGCGTCCCGTACACGCTCTCGAACCAGGCGTCGTTCCCGATGGAGCAGGTGGCGGATGCTGCGCCGCAGGGCTCCCGCCTGTTCCAGCTGTACTGGTCGGCGTCCGACGACCTGAACCGCTCGCTGCTCGCCCGAGCCGAGGCCTCCTGAACCGCTCGCTGCTCGCCCGAGCCGAGGCCTCGGGCTGCGAGGCGATCGTCGTCACTCTCGACACGCACCTGCTGGGCTGGCGCACGCGCGATCTCGATCTCGCGTACCTGCCGTTCACTCGGGGGATGGGGATCGCCCAGTCCGCGAGCGACCCGGTCTTCCAGCAGCTCGTCCGCGAACGCGCGTCGGTGCCGAAGGCGGATGCCGCAGCCGTGAAGGTCACGCCGAAAGCTGTCGCCGCTGCACTCACGATCGCGAGGAAGGGCGCGCCGCTCACCGGAGGCGGCTCGCTGCGCGACAACCTGCGGTCACCGCTGCCGCGGGCCGCGGTCGAGACCTTCCTCGACGTGTTCTCGACCCCGGCGGTCACCTGGGACGATCTGGCGAAGGCGCGGGAATGGACGAGCCTGCCGATCATCCTCAAGGGCATCGTGCACCCCGACGACGCGCAGAGCGCTCTGGATGCCGGGATGGACGGCATCTGGATCTCCAACCACGGCGGCCGACAGATCGATCAGTCGGTGCCGACGCTCGCGGTGCTGCCCGAGATCGCCGAACGCGTGGCCGGGCGGGTGCCGATCGTCTTCGACTCCGGCGTGCGGGGAGGGGCGGATGCCGCCATCGCCCTCGCGCTGGGTGCCACGGTCGTCGCCCTCGGGCGCCCTTACGCCTACGGCCTCGGCATCGCGGGGGAGACGGGAGTGCGCGAGGTCGTGCGCAACCTGCTCGCCGAACTCGACATCACCCTGGGTCTCGCGGGCCTGACCTCTGTGGCGCAGCTCGATCGGAACGCACTGCGCGAGGTGTGATCGCGGGTTCCGATTCCTCGAACCGGCCGAGGAGGGGCAGACTGGGTTCGTGCGAACCATCCGCGATCTCGACACCGTTGAACTCATCCTCGACGCGCAGGGTCTGCTCGACTCCATCAGGGGTCCGCAGCGCGTCGTCGATGCCGGCACCCTGCGCGCCCTGCAGCAGTCCGGGAACTACGTCGTCGGCTTCTTCGACGGCGAGGGCGACGACGAGCGCATGGTCGGCGCATCCATCGCCTTCTTCGGAGAGCCCGCCCGGCGTGCGATGCACTCGCACATCACCGCGCTGCTGCCCGAGTACCGCGGCCGCGGCTGGGGCCGCGAGCTCAAGGAGCACCAGCGGCAGTGGGCGTTCTCGCGCGACGTCGGCCGCATCACATGGACGTTCGATCCGCTCGTGGCGCGCAACGCGCACTTCTTCTTCTCGGTGCTGGGAGCCAGGGCCACCGGATACTCGGTCAACCGCTACGGCATCTTCGGCGGCGGCGACGCGGGCGACGAGAGCGACCGCCTCGACGTCGAGTGGGCGCTCGCCGACATCGCGAAGCCCCCGGCATCCGACACGGTCGTCCAGACCCTCGAGATCCCCGCGGACATCGAGTCGCTGCGCGTCTCCGACCCCGACGCCGCCCACGAATGGCGCATGCGTCTGCGGGGCGAGATGGAAGGGCTGCTCGGTCGCGGCCTCCGCATCGCCGGGTTCGACGTCGAGCGGGGCTACCTCTTCACCGAGTGACGCAGGGCTCTCAGCGCGGAGGCAGCACGAAGTCTCCGGTTTCGCCCGGATTCACCGCGATCTCCCAACGGAATCCGTCGGGATCGCTGAAATAGCCCGAGTAGCCGCCCCACTCGCGGCGCTGCGCAGAGACGACCGGTGCGCCCAGCTGCGCGGCTTCGGACAGCACGGCATCCACCTCGGCGGGCGTCGCGAGGTTGTGCGCGAGGGTGATCGGCGCGACCCCGGATGCCGGAGCTTCACCGATCTCGGCCGTGAACCCCTCGATCGACCACAGGGACAGGATCATCCGGTCGGCGACCGGGAACATGATCACGTCGTCCCCGGAGAAGATCGGCTCCCAGCCGAGACCGTCGACGTAGAACTCGCGACTGCGTGCCAGATCCGAGACGGCGAGGGTGAGGAAGCTCATGCGCTGTTCCATCAGCGCACGCCCTTCATGAGCTTCAGGACCGGCTTCACGGCCAGCAGCAGGCCGACGCCGACGACGATGGCGATGACGCCGAGGATCGAGAAGTACGGCACCTCGTTCTCCGGGTCGTAGAAGGCCACGAGCTGCCCGGAGATCGCGGTGCCCAGCGCGACCGAGAGGAAGAACAGGGCCACCATCTGCGTCTGGAACACGGCCGGAGCGAGCTTCGTGCTCGCCGACAGCCCGACGGGCGAGAGCAGCAGCTCGGCGACGGTGAACACGAACAGGATGCCGACGATCGCCAGCACCGGTGTGGTGTTCTCTCCTCCGCCCGCGAACGGGAGGAACAGCAGGAATGCCGAGCCCATGATGATCGCGGCGAGACCGAACTTCACCGGCGTCGAGGGCTGGCGCTTGCCCAGCCTGGTCCACAGGGCGGCGAAGACGCCGGACAGGATGATGATGAAGACCGGGTTGATCGACTGCACCCACGAGACCGGCATCTCCCAGCCGAAGGGCGAGCGGTCCAGGCGCTTGTCGGAGTAGATCGTGAGCACCGTGAACTGCTGCTGGTACAGCGACCAGAACGCGACGCTGGTGATGAACAGCGGCAGGAAGCCCCATACGCGCGACCGCTCGGTCGCGTCGATGCGGGGACTGCGCAGGATCACCGTGAAATACGCGATCGCTGCGACGACCGTGACGCCGATGACGATGGGGGCGAGGTTGTCGGCGCGGATGACTCCGAGCAGCACGAGCACCGCGATGAGCACGACGGCGGTGACCGCGATCACGACGACGAGACGGTAGCGCGACGAGGGCAGCGGGTTCGGCACCACACGTGCGGCTGCCGGCAGGGACCGGCGGCCGAACGAGTACTGCACCAGGCCGAGGGTCATTCCGACAGCCGCCAGACCGAAGCCCCAGTGGAAGCCCAGGGTCGACTGCAGGATGCCGGTCAGGATGGGGCCGAGGAAGCCGCCGAGGTTGATCCCGAGGTAGAACAGCGAGAAGCCGGCGTCGCGCCGGGTGTCGTCCGGCGCGTAGAGCGTTCCGACGACCGAGGTGGCGTTCGCCTTGAGCCCACCGGAGCCGAGGGCGACGAGCACCAGGCCGACGCCGACGCCGAGGACGCCGGGGATCAGCGCGAGTGCGATGTGACCGGCGACGATCACGATGGCGCTGACGAACAGCACGCGCTCGGAACCGAACAGTCGATCCGCGAGCCAGGCGCCGAGGATGGTGGCGAGGTAGACCGATCCGCCGTAGGCGCCGACGATGCCACCGGCCACGGCTTCGGGGATGCCGAGTCCGCCCTGTGTGGCGGAGTAGTAGAGGTAGATGAGCAGGATGCCCTGCATGCCGTAGAAGCTGAACCGCTCCCACATCTCCACGCCGAAGATGTGGACCAGCGACCAGGGTTGTCCGAAGAATCGGGTGTCGTCGTCGCGGGTCCGACCGGTCGGCTGCGCAGTGCTCATCCCAAGACGGTACCCTTCGACGGGCTCAGGGACCCAGTTCTCGGCCGAGGGACCCCGCATCGTGGCGGATAGAATGGAGGTGCCCGTGCTCACGGGTTCTCCCGCTTCCGACCATTGGAGCCACCATGGCCGAACAGTCCCGCCTCGAAAAGGTCATCGCCCTCGCCCGCCACCGCGGGTTCGTGTTCCAGGCCGGTGAGATCTACGGCGGCTCCCGTTCTGCGTGGGACTACGGCCCCCTCGGCACCGAGCTCAAGGAGAACATCCGTCGGCAGTGGTGGCAGACGTTCGTTCGCGGTCGCGGCGACATGGTCGGCCTCGACTCCTCGATCATCCTCCCCAAGCGCGTATGGGAGGCGTCGGGTCACGTCGCGACCTTCACCGACCCGCTGGTCGAGTGCCTGCAGTGCCACAAGCGCTTCCGTGCCGACAACCTCATCGAGGACTTCGAGGCGCGCAAGGGCCGCAAGGCCGAGAACGGCCTCGCCGACATCCCGTGCCCCAACTGCGGCACGAAGGGCCAGTACACCGAGCCCAAGGCCTTCTCCGGTCTCGTGAAGACGTACCTCGGCGTCGTGGACGACGAGTCCGGCATGTACTTCCTGCGCCCCGAGACCGCGCAGGGCATCTTCGTGAACTTCTCGAACGTGCTCACCGCGAGCCGCAAGAAGCCGCCGTTCGGCATCGGCCAGGTCGGCAAGGCGTTCCGCAACGAGATCACTCCCGGCAACTTCATCTTCCGCACCCGCGAGTTCGAGCAGATGGAGATCGAGTTCTTCACGCCGCCCGCCGATGCGCAGCAGTGGTTCGAGCACTGGGTCGAGGCGTGCTGGAACTGGTTCATCGATCTGGGCATCGACCCCGAGAACATGCGTCAGTTCGACGTGCCGGAGGACGACCGCGCGCACTACTCCGCCGGCACCATCGACGTCGAGTACAAGTTCGGCTTCACCGGCAAGGAGTGGGGCGAGCTCATGGGCGTCGCCAACCGCACCGACTACGACCTGTCGAGCCACAGCGAGGCATCCGGCACGAGCCTGACGTACTTCGACCAGGCCACGGGCGAGCGCTACACCCCGTACGTGATCGAGCCGTCGTTCGGCCTCACGCGCGCCATGATGGCGTTCCTCGTCGACGCGTACCGCGAGGAGGAGGTGCCGAACGCGAAGGGCGGCTCCGACGTGCGCACCGTGCTGAAGCTCGACCCGCGCCTCGCCCCCGTCAAGGCCGCGGTGCTGCCGCTGTCGCGCAACGAGCGGCTCTCGCCGCTCGCGCGTGAGGTCGCGGACACCCTCCGCAGCTCGTGGGCGGTCGACTTCGACGACGCCGGCGCCATCGGTCGCCGCTACCGCCGCCAGGACGAGATCGGCACGCCGTTCTGTGTCACGGTCGACTTCGACTCGCTCGACGACCACGCCGTCACCGTGCGCGACCGCGACACGATGGCGCAGGAGCGCGTCTCGATCGACGGCCTGCACGCCTACCTCGCGGAGCGTCTCAAGGGCGCCTGATCGCCGCCGCTATGCTGGCGGCATGATCGAGGAGTGGAGCGAGTTCAACGTCGCGATGGCGGGTGCGACGGCCGCCCTGGTGGGTCTCGTGATCGTCGCCTCGAGCGTGAACATCGGCGAGATCATCAAGTCGCGCACGCTCACCGCACGACTGCTGGCAGGTATCGCCGCGCTCGTGCTCGCCCTGGCGGTCTCGGCCATCAGCCTCGTGCCCGGGATCGACCGGTTCTGGTTCGGGGTGGTGACCATCTTCGTGACGGTCCTGGCGGCGATCTTCCAGGCGCACGCGACGCGGCTCATCGCGACCGACCCCGACCCCGCCGATCAGGCCCGCCCGCTCAAGTACCTGGTGGGCTTCCTGCCGCTGTTCGCCTACCTCGCCGCCGGCGCGCTGGTCTGGGCCGGACACCCCGCGGGGCTGTACCTCGCCGCGGCCGGCTGCCTGCTGGCGATCGTCTCCGCGATCGTGGTGTCGTGGGTCGCGCTGGTCGAAGTGCTGCGCTGAACCGGAGCCGACTCAGGGAGCCGCGGATCCCGCGACCGCTCGGGCGTAGCGCTCCGAGAGCACCTGCAGGCGGGGGATGAGCTCCGGCGGCGATTCCACCGTGAAGTCCATCATCAGCATCCCGATGTAGGCCGCAACCGTGTCGAGGCTGTCGGCGCCGGTCACCAGCACGCAGTGGTCCTCGTCGATCGGCTCCACGACGCCGACCGCGGGATGGATGCGGTCGAGCACGGACTCCGCGGATGCGTCGATGCGCAGGCGCGCATGGACCTTCCAGCCGCTCTCGGCGATCGTGCGCATCATGAACGCGGTGTAGTCCCCGCCGGGCAGCGGCTGCGGATCGAAGCGCCGTCGGGTCGGCATCCGCAGTTCCATCCAATCGACCCGGTACGTGTGCCATTCGCCGGTCTGCGGGTCGCGCCCGACCAGGTACCACCGGCGATGCCAGGTGAGCAGACGATAGGGCTCCACCAGTACCGGCGCGTCCTGGTAGTCGAAGCGCAGCCATTCCTCGTTGCGGATGGCGCCGGCGATCTCGCGCAGGACGGTCGCATCGACCACGGGGTCTGGGGCGTCGGTGTCGTTGTTCTCGGGGGCGCGATCGATGGTCGACTTGAGCGCGTCGACCACGGGGCGCAGGTGCGACGGCAGCACCTGCTCGAGCTTCGCGAGCGCGCGTGCACCGGACTCCTCGACGCCGGCGATGCCCGCCGCGGCGCGCAGACCCACGGTGACGGCCACGGCCTCCTCATCGTCGAGGAGCAGCGGGGGCAGCTTCCCTCCGGCGCCGAGCCGGTAGCCGCCGACGGCTCCCCGCGTCGCGTCGACCGGATAGCCGAGCTCGCGCAGGCGATCGACGTCGTGCCGGATCGTGCGAGAGGAGACACCCAGCCGCTCCGCCAGGTCGCGCCCGGAGCGCTCAGGGCCCGTCTGCAGCAGCGAGAGGAGGGCGAGAAGCCGGGCGGTGGGATCGGCCATGAGAATCCCTTCGAGGAGGTTCTTTTATTAGGAACATATCCTACCTAATGGGCGAATATCGTCGGAGACATGAACAACACAACCGCTCCCCTCAGCATCCGCCCCTTCACCGTCTCGGTCTCCGACGCCGAGATCACCGATCTGCAGGATCGTCTCGCGCGCACGCGGCTTCCCCAGCCCTCTCCCACCGATGACTGGGATGCCGGCACCCCCAACTCCTATCTCCGCGAGGCCATCGAGGCGTGGCGCTCCTTCGACTGGACAGCCGTCCAGGAGCGGATCAACGCCGTCCCGAACTTCACGACCGAGATCGACGGGCAGACGATCCACTTCCTCCACGTCCGCTCCGCCGAGGAGGGCGCGACGCCGCTGCTGCTCGCGCACACCTACCCGGGATCGGCGGTCGACTACCTCGACGTGATCGACCGGCTCGTAGACCCGGTGGCGCACGGCGGCCGCGCCGAGGACGCCTTCGACGTGGTGATCCCGGATGCTCCCGGCTACGGCTTCTCGCAGCCGCTGGCCTCCGTCGGCTGGACGACCGCGAAGGTCGCGGAGGCGTACGACCAGCTGATGCGCGGCCTGGGCTACGACAGCTACGGCATCCACGGCTCCGACAACGGTGCGATGGTCGCGCGCGAGCTCGGTCTCCTGAACCCGGAGGGGTTCCTCGGGCTGCACGTGCTGCAGCTGTTCTCGTTCCCCTCGGGCGACCCGTCCGAGTTCGAGCGGCTCGAGCCGCAGGACTACGCCGGGCTCGAGCACATGCAGTGGTTCCAGTCGGTCGGCGGGTACAACACGATGAACTCCTCGCGGCCGCAGACCGTCTCGGTCGGCATCAGCGACTCCCCGATCGGGCTGCTCGCGTACAGCGAGCTGTTCAACTCGTTCGGCAACGGCACCTCGCTCGTGTCGCTCGAGCAGATCCTGCTCGAGGTCAGCGTCAACTGGTTCGCCAACGCGGCATCCGGCATGAGCCGCAGCTACCTGGAGAACGCCCGCGCCGACGGTGGCGAGGACGCGGCGCCGCAGATCAACGCCGCTCCGACCGGGGTCGCCGTGTTCAAGGACGACTTCCAGACGATCCGGGTCTTCGCCGAGCGAGACAACTCGAACATCGTGCACTGGAGCCGCTTCGACGAGGGCGGGCACTTCGCGGCCCTCGAGCGTCCGGATCTCGTCGCCGGCGACATCCGCGCGTTCTTCGCCGGGTTGCGCTGAGCGTGACCGCCCCGAGGCCCCGCCCCGCTGATCTCAGCGGGGCGGGGCCTCGTCGTGAAGGTCGAGCCACATGATCCGCAGGCCCACATCGCCTTCGATCGGATGCCGGAATGCACCGGGTGCGATGCCGATCGTGCGGAAGCCGAGATCCTCGTACAGGTGGACGGCGGATACGTTCGTCTCGACCACCGCGTTGAACTGCACTGCCGCGAAGCCTCCGCGCCGCGCCCAGTCGATCATGTCCTCCACGAGGGTGCGTCCCACGCGACGCCCTCTCGCGGCGGCGTCCACCATGAAGCTCGCGGATGCCACATGCGACCCCGGCCCCGGACGATTGGGGTACATGTTCGCGGTGCCGAGCACCTGATCGTCGGACACCGCGACGACGGTCCGCGCCGGAGCGCCCAGCATCCACATCCGGCGTGCGTCGGCCTCGCCCATGCCGGGGTCGTAGGCGAAGGTCGTCTGCTCGCGGATGACCTCGCGGATGATCGGCCAGATCTGCGGCCAGTCGTCGCCGGTGGCTTCGCGCACCGTGACGGCGCTCAGCTCGTGACCTCGATCTGCACCTCGTCCGTGCCGCCGGACTCCGCCCACGCGAGCGAGCGCTGCAGGATGCCGCGGAGCACGTCGAGGTCGATCTGCTCGAGGTCCTTGATGTAGACGCAGCTGACACCGGTCGTGTGCGGTCCGAGTTGCGCGAGAGCCTCGGCGTGGGCATCGGTGCCGTCGAGCAGATAGATCGTCGTCGACGCCTTGCGCGGGGCAAAGGCGAGGAGCCCGGTGTCGCCCTCCGTGCCGGTCGGGTAGCGGTAATGGCAGGAGCCGAAGCCGATGATCGTGCCCCAGGTCGCGGGTTCGCGGCCCGAGATCTCCTGCATCAGGGCGGTCAGCGTCTCGGCATCGCGCCGACGGACCGCGGGGGAGGAGCGGGCGATCAGGCCCGTGACGTCGGTACCGGTCGGCTCCATGTCACGCCTTCGCTTCCTTCGCGGCAGCCTTCATCGCCTTCTTGTGCTCCCGCACCTTCGTCAGCGACTCGGGCGACACGATGTCGGCGACGCTGCGGAACGATCCGTCCTCGCCATAGGCGCCGGCTGCCTCGCGCCAGCCTTCGCCCGTGAAACCGTACTGCTTGCCGAGGAGCGCGAGGAAGATCTTGGCCTTCTGCTCGCCGAATCCGGGAAGCGACTTGAGGCGCTTCAGCACCTCGGCGCCAGACGGCTGGGTCCCTGAGCCCGTCGAAGGGCGGGTCCAGAGCGCGCTGGCATCCCCATCCCAGTCATCGACGAGCGTCTGGCGCAGGGTCTGCACGCGCGTCGCCATCGAACCGGGGAAGCGGTGCACCGCGGGAGTCTGCTGGAAGGCCGCGAGGAACTCGTCGGGTGCCATGCCGGCGATCGCGGCGGCATCCGTCGCTCCGGTGCGCTGCTCGATCTTGAGCGGACCGGCGAACGCGGTCTCCATCGGCACCTGCTGATCCAGCAGCATCCCGACCAGCAGAGCCAGCGGGTTGTCGGTCAGCAGCTCGTCGGCGGCGGTGTCTCCGGTGATGTGAAGGGCCATGCAGCAAGTCTGCCAGTGGTGACCGCCCTCTTTCGCCCTTCCCTCGAGTCCGCAGGCGCGATATCATCGTGATATGAGTGAAACGCTGCGTGAGTCACGCGAGCGAGCTGGGCTCAGCCAAGCGCAGCTCGCGCTACGCAGCGGCGTTGCGCAGCCGAACATCGCGGCTTACGAGTCCGGGCGGCGGAATCCGTCTGCGGCGATGGTCGATCGGCTGCGGTCGGCCATGAGCCCCTTGCCTCACGAAGCGCTCGAACGGCATCGTGACGAACTCAAAGAGCTCGCTGCGGAGTACGGATTGAGTAACGTGCGCGTGTTCGGCTCCGCAGGGCAGGGCACGGACACCACGCAGAGCGACCTCGATATCCTTGTCACGCGCGCACCGCACGTGGGATTGCTGACGATCGCCGAGTTCTCCGTCGTCGCCGAACAGCTGCTCGGTGTCGCGGTCGACGTGGTCACAGACGGAGGGCTCCCCGCTGATCATCCGATCCTCCGGTCAGCGGTGGCCGCGTGAGTGATAGGGACGAACGGTCGTTGCGTGAGATCTTGCGGTTGTGCGACAGCGGCACGCGACTCGCCGGTCGAGGCCACGAATGGTACGTCTCGGATGATCTCAACACACCGGGGCTTGCGGCCGAATCGATCATCATCAAGATCGGTGAGAACGTCGCGCGGCTGAGCGATGAAACGATCGTCGCGAACCCGCAGGTGCCCTGGTCGAGCATCAAGCGCATGCGCGATCGGCTCGCGCATCACTACGAGGCGACTGATTACGACGCGGTGTGGGCCACGCTCAACGCCGATCTTCCCCGCGTGCGTGCGGCGATCGCATCGTTGCTCGCCGAGTGACCGATGGGGGACCGCAGGTCTGCGCCCCCCCTGGTCCAGAGCGGCACCGTTACGCGATCGAGGACTCGGGCCCCTGCTCGACGGCCGGTTCGACGGGGTCGATGCCGTAGAGAGCCCCCAGAGCGGCGGCGAACTCGTCTGCGCGACCGGCGGCGGCCAGTTCGTGCGCACGCGTGGTCGGGGTGTGCAGGAGCACTCCGGTGAGGTGACGGAGCGCCTGCTCGACGCGGCCGTCCTCGTCTCCGCGGGCGCGGGCACGGGCGATCTCGGACTCGAGGAGCGAGAACATTGTGTGCGCAGCGCGACCACCGACGGGGTCACGCTCTGCCGGGCGCCGACGACGTGGAACGTGTCGGCGGCTTCACGCACGACGCTGCGCGCGGCATCCGTCGCCTGGAGCTCTTCGAGCGGGGCGTGCAGACGGATCGTCTCGAGATCGAGCAGGGCGACGCCATCGAGAGCGCCGACGGCGGGGTCGACGTTGCGCGGCATGCCGAGGTCGACGACCAGCTGGCTGTGGGTTCCTGAGCCCGTCGGCGGGACCGGGCATCCGACGGCGGCGATGCCGACCGGGTGCTGCAGGTGCACCGGCCCGAGCACGGGCTCGGTCGCGGTCGTGCAGGTGATCAGCAGGCTCGAGTGCGCCGCGGCGCGGGCGTACTCGGCGGCGGCGACGGGGCGGATGCCGTGCTTCGCGGCGAACACCTCGGCGCGGCCGGAGGGCGAGTACACCGAGATGTCGACGGCGCCGCGTTCGCGCAGCGTGGCGAGGGTGACGGCGGCGTAGGCCCCGGTTCCGACGAGCAGCACGCGCTCGGCGGACCAGTCGGCGATGCGGCTGTCGGCCAACTCCAGGGCGAGGCGCACGAGGGAGCGTCCGGCGCGACCCAGGGCCGTGACGTTCTTGACCTTGCGCTGCGCCTGGCTCGCGCGCTGGAACAGCCTCTCGAGCTCGGGAGAGGTGGTGCCGTCCTTGCGCGCGGACTTCAGCGCGCGGCGCACCTGGCCGGCGATCTCGCCCTCGCCGGAGACGACGGATTCAAGTCCGGATGCCACGGAGAAGAGGTGCTCCGCGACCCGACGGCCGGAGTGCACCGCATAGGCGCCCTCGAACTCGGCGGCGCGGACACCGGTCGTCGACTCGACGGCTTCGAGCACGGCTTCGACGCCGATCGCGCCGGCGGCCGTGACCGGCTCATCCATCTCGACGTACGCCTCGAAACGATTGCAGGTCGCCAGAACGACCGCACCCTGCACGCACGGTGTCATGTCCACGAGAGTGGAGGCGACGTCGTCGGGGGTGCGGCTCAGGCGTTCGAGCAATTCGAAGGAGGCGGTCTTGTGACTCGCCGTCACACACAGCAGCACCCGTCGATTCTACCGGAGCCTGGGGCAGGACGTCTCCGCGGACTCATAACGACCGGATGGGAGGATGGAGTCATGGCCCTCTCCGACGCTCCGCTGCTGCGCGCCCTCGCAGGCGACCGCCCCGCCCACACCCCGGTGTGGTTCATGCGTCAGGCCGGCCGGTCACTACCCGAGTACCGCGAGCTGCGGGTCGGCACACGGATGCTGGACGCCTGCCTCACGCCCGACCTGGCGGCCGAGATCACCCTCCAGCCCGTCCGCCGACACGGCGTCGACGCCGCGGTGTTCTTCAGTGACATCGTCATCCCGCTGCGCCTCGCGGGTGTCGAGGTCGAGATCGAGCCCGGACGCGGACCGGTGTTCGCGAACCCGGTGCGCACGGCATCCGACGTCGACCGGATCACGGCCATCGACCCGGAGTCGCTGGACGGGACGGCCATCGCCGAGGCCGTCCGCCTCGTCACGGCCGAGTTGGGAGACACCCCGCTGATCGGCTTCGCCGGGGCACCGTTCACGCTCGCCGCCTACCTCGTCGAGGGCGGGCCGTCGAAGGAGCACCTGCGCGCACGGGCCATGATGCACGCCGACCCGGAGTCGTGGAACCGCCTCGCCGGCTGGCTCGCCCGGGTGTCGCGCCGCTTCCTCGAGACGCAGCGCGATGCCGGAGCATCCGTAGTGCAGCTCTTCGACAGCTGGGCGGGATCGCTCAGCCCGGCCGACTATCGCGCCTTCGTCGCGCCGCACTCGCACGCCGCCCTTCAGGGCATCGGCATCCCGACCATCCACTTCGGCGTCGGCACCGGGCCGTTCCTGGGCGACATGCGCCTCGACGGTGTGGCCGACGGCGTCGGTGTCGACTGGCGGCAGCCGCTCGACGAGGCCGCCGCGATCCTCGGACCGGATGTCACGGTGCAGGGGAACATCGACCCCGCGCTGCTCTCCGCGCCCTGGTCGGTGCTCGAGGCGCACGTGCGCGACGTGCTGGAGCGCGGGCGCGCCGCACGCGCCCACATCCTCAACCTCGGTCACGGTGTTCCGCCCGAGACCGACCCCGATCAGCTCACGCGCATCGTCGAACTGGTCCACGCGGAACGCTGAATCCGTCGGGCGAGCCGCAGGTCGGACAGCCCGAAGCGCCCCTCGGGGAGCGCCGCGCGGATGCGCTCGTCGCTGAACGGGCGTGAAGGGCGGAGGCCGACGGGCACCTCCGGGGCCGGCGGGGCGGCTTCGCTCACTCCCTCGGCCAGCATCCGCGCCTGCGCTTTCGCGACCAGCGGGACGACCATGATCCACTCCGTGAGCTGTGCGAGCATCCGGACGGTCCACACGGGAACGGGGAGGAACGCCGGACGACGCCCGGCGACCCGCGCGATGCGGCGGATGGCCTCGCCGAGAGTCACCTCGTCGACCCCCATCACGGCGACCGTCGGGTCGGAGATGCGCCCCTCGAGAGCCGCGACCAGCACGTCGACCGCGTCGTCGATCGGCACGGGGCGGGCGGTGCGCTCGCGGTAGCCGACCGTCCAGAACAGGGGCAGAGTCCGCACGGCGCGGGTGACGTGATCGACCATGTGGTCGCCGGGGCCGTAGATCATCCCCGACTTCAGGATCGTATGCGGGATGCCGGAGCCGCGCACGATCTCCTCGGCCTCCCACTTGGACTCGTGATAGCCGGAGCTGCAGTCGGGGCGTGCCCGCAGGAAGCTGACCATCACGATGCGCCGGACGCCCGCGCGACGCGCGGTCTCGACGACGGCCCTCGTCCCCTCGACGTGCACCCGCCGGAACGTCTGATCCCCGATCTCGCGGTTGATGCCGGCGCAGTGCGCCACGGCGTCGCACCCTTCGAAGGCGGCGGCGAGGGCGTCGACGTCGGTGATCTCCACTCCGTTGCGGCGAGAGATCACCACCGCGTCGTCGAAGCGCTCGGCCAGGTGCCGCCCGACGAACCCGCTTCCGCCCGTGATCGCAACTCTCATGGTGTCGCTCCTTCGCTTATTAGCTATGCAGCTAAAGAGTATCTAGCGAAGGTGCTATATTGCAAACATGGCAGATAGCGCGTCAGACATCTTCGCAGCGCTGGCCCACCCCACCCGTCGGCAGATCCTGCAGGACCTCAAAGCCGGCGAGCTCGCGGCCGGCGAGATCGCCTCGCGGTTCTCGGCGAGCGGGCCGACCATCTCCCGGCACCTGAGCGTGCTCCGTCAGGCCGGCCTCGTGAGCGAGCGACGCGACGGCAACCGCATCCTCTACTCGCTCGTCGGCGAGCGGCTGGCGCTCTCCGTCGGCGACTTCCTCTCCACGGTGTGCCCCGAGCAGATCGTGCTCCGCGAGGTCCGCAAGCGCGGCCGCGGCACCGCGACGCCCGTCGAGGCCTGATCGGCGCCGATGCGAGAATTGACGGCATGACCGTCGACTCCTCCCGCGACCCCGCCGCCCTCGCCGCTCGCGCCGCCGAGAGGCACGTCCTCGTCGTCGGCGGCGGCATCGGCGGTCTCATCGCGGCGCGCGAGTGCGCGAAGGTGGGCATAAGGGTCACGCTGCTCGAAGAGGCGGATGCCGTCGGCGGCGCGATCCGCCGGGCCCAGCTCGACGGCGTCGCGGTGGATGCCGGTGCCGAGAGCTTCGCGACCAGGGGCGGCCACGTGCGTGCGCTGCTGGAGGAGCTCGGCCTGACCGATCGCATCGTCGCGCCCGAGGCAGGGAGCGCCTGGCTCGCCGGCATCCCGGGCGTGGGCGCCGCGCCGCTCCCGGTAGGCGGCATCTTGGGCGTCCCGGCGAATCCGTTCCAGGACGACGTGCGTCGCGTCATCGGCTGGTCGGGCGCGTGGCGCGCCTATCTCGACCGGGTGCGCCCGCCCCTGACGATCGGGCATCAGCTCAGCCTCGGCAAGCTCGTCGCGTCGCGCATGGGCGCCAAGGTCCGCGACCGTCTCGTCGCCCCCGTCACGACCGGCGTCTACTCCGCCTCACCCGACGATGTCGATGTCGACATCGCTGCCCCGGGGCTCAACGCCGCGCTCACTCGCGTGGGCTCGCTCTCCGGCGCCGTGCAGGCGCTCCGTGACGGTGCGGGCGGTGCCGCGAAGGCACCGGGCGCCGCGGTCGAGGGACTCGTCGGCGGCATGAGCGTTCTCGTCGATGCGCTGGTGGAGGATCTGGACCGGTTCGGTGCCGAGGTGCGCACCGGCGTGCGCGTGCAGAGCGTCCGGAGGACCGACGCCGGCTGGACGGTCGACGCAGAGATCGAGTCCGATCCCGATGCCGACACTGACGAGGAAGCCGAGGAGCCCCTCTCGTTCACCGCGGACGCCGTCATCGTCGCCACCTCGGAGGCCGCGGCGCGAGCGCTGCTCACTCCCGGCGTCCCCGCCCTCGCACACGCTGCGCCTTCGTCGTCGCCGGAGATCGAGATCGTGACGCTGCTGCTCGATGCGCCGGGCCTGAGCGTCGCCCCGCGCGGCACCGGAGTCCTGACCGTGCCGGCCAGCCACACCGCCAAGGCGCTCACGCACTCCACCGCGAAGTGGGGCTGGCTGCGCGAAGCCGCCGGCGATCGCGAGATCGTGCGCGTCTCGTTCGGCGCGCAGGGCGAGCCCGCCGCGACCGCGGATCTGAGCGACGACGACGCGGCGGGACTCGCGCTGCGCGAGGCATCCGCGCTGCTCGGCGTGCCTCTCGCCCCTGGTTCTCTGCTCGCCGCGCACCGCGCGCGTTACGTCCAGTCGCAGCCCGCCTCGATCATCGGATCGGGCGAGCGTCGGGCCGCCGCGCGCGCCGCCGTGCAGGCCGTTCCCGGTCTCGCGGTCGTCGGCGCCTGGCTCGCCGGCACCGGCCTCGCGCAGGTGATCCCGGACGCGAAGGACGAGGCCGATCGCCTGCGTCGCACCCTGTTGTGGGAGTGAACAACCACCATGTGTCAACCCCTCGGTCGTTTAGATGCCGAATTCGGCATACGGGGTTACGCTGTGTACCTGACCCGCAGGACTCGAACAACGTGAGGAGACCCCATGAAGGGGAAGATCGGACTCGTCGTAGGACTCGGCGTCGGCTACGTCCTCGGCACTCGTGCCGGGCGCGAGCGGTATGAGCAGATCAAGACGCAGTGGCTCAAGCTCTATCACCTGGACCCCGTGCAGGAGCAGGTCGACAAGGTCAAGGGCTTCGTCGGTGACAAGGCTGCGGCCGTTCCCGGCGCGCTGTGGACAGGTGCAGTGAAGGTCGTCAAGTCCGTCAAGAGCAACGGCACTCCCGGGCAGAAGCTCGACGCCGTGATCGCCTCCGGCAAGGAGGCCGCGGAAGAGGTGGCCGACGCCGCCGACGACGCCGTGGACGAAGTGAAGGCGAAGGCGAACGCGTCCTCCTCCGCTGCGAAGCCGGCGGCGAAGAAGCCTGCTCCGAAGAAGCCCGGCGCCTGAGATGCCTCGCGGATACCGGGACCGCGCCGATGACAGTCTGCTGACGCTGCTCGGCGATCTGCCCGAACTCGTCACGAATCTCGTCAAAGCCGAGATCGACTCGGCCAAGGCGTGGATCTCGAAGACCGCGAAAGACGCCGGCATCGGTTCCGTCTGGTTCCTCGTCGCGCTCTTCTTCCTCTTCTGGGCCGTGCCGGTCATCCTCGTCTTCGCGATCGCCGGACTCTCGTCGTGGTGGCCGGTCTGGCTGTCGGCTCTGGCGGTCTTCGGCATCCTGATCGTCGCCGTGCTGCTGTTCGCTCTGCTCGGCATCCTGAAGTTCCGCAAGGTCCTCCGACGTCAGAATCCCGCTCAGGCGGTCGCGCAGGACATCCGAATCGTGAAGGAGGCCGGCGATGACGAATTCTGAGTCGCTCGTACCGCGCACCGTCGTTCCGGCGGGCATCGTCGATCCGCGGGACTCCGCGCGTGCCGAGCTGAAGGCTGCGCTCGCCGCGATCGAGGTCAAGGGCAACATCCCCCGTCGCATCGAGAAGGCATCGACGCGCGGCATCGCGAAGGCGCGCGTCTTCGCCGACCGCAACCCGATCGGCGCGGCCGCGGCCGTGATCGGCATCGCGGCGGCGGTCGGCGGGCTCGTCTGGGTCATCGCCCGCGTGATCTCGCGCTGACGCCCCGCGTTCGCGGGACCTCGGCAAAGGGGGCAGACTGGAGACATGTCCGAAGCGCTCGAAGAGAACCCGTCCGGATTCACCCTCTGGGCCGTGTGGCGACGCAATCCCGATGTCCCCGTCACCGAGTCCGACTCGACCGAACTCGAGACGATCGTCTCGTACGTCGAGGACTCCGGTGTCACCGTCCGCGGCTTCTATGACGTCTCGGGGCTGAAGGCCGACGCCGACCTCATGGTGTGGCTGCACGGCGAGACGGCCGAGGAGCTGCAGAAGGCGCTCCGTCGCCTGCGCCGCACGGAGCTGCTGCGCTCGCTGCTCCCGGTCTGGAACGTGATGGGCGTGCACCGCGACGCCGAGTTCAACCGCGCGCACGTGCCGGGGTTCCTCCGTGGCGTCGAGCCGAAGGACTGGCTCTGCCTCTACCCGTTCGTGCGCACCCCCGAGTGGTATCTCGCCCCCGAGGAGGAGCGTCGCAAGATGCTCGCCGACCACGGACGCAAGGGCGCCGCATTCACGGGCGTCATCGCGAACACGGTCGCCGCATTCGCTCTGGGCGACTACGAGTGGCTGCTGCCGCTCGAGGCCGACGACGTCACCGAGCTCGTCGACCTCATGCGCGATCTCCGTTACACCGACGCGCGTCTCTACGTGAAGGAGGAGGTGCCCTTCTACACCGGGCGCCGTCTGCGCTTCGACGAGATCGCGGACGTGCTGCAGTAGGCCGCCCGATGAGCACCCCGATCCGCCTGGGTACCCGGCGCAGCGCGCTCGCGCAGGCGCAGTCCGGTCACGTCGCCGCCGCCCTCGAGAAGGTGTCGGGGCGCCCGGTCGAGCTCGTCCCGATCACCAGCGAAGGCGACACGAACCGTGCGTCGCTCTCCGAGATCGGCGGCCAGGGCATCTTCGCCACGCGACTGCGCGAGGCGCTGTTCGCGGGGGAGTGCGACTTCCTCGTGCACTCGCTCAAGGATCTGCCGACCGCCATTCCCGACGGTCTGATGATCGCGGCGACGCCGAAGCGCGAGGATGCGCGCGATGTGGTGCTGACCCGCCTCGGCATCCCGCTGCACGAACTGCGTTCGGGCAGCACGGTCGGCACCGGCTCGCCTCGACGGATCGCTCAGGTGCACCGACGGGCGCCGTACGCCGAGGTCGTCGACATCCGGGGCAACGTCGACTCCCGTCTCGCGCGGGTCGCGTCCGGCGAGCTGGACGCCGTGATCCTCGCCGCCGCGGGACTCTCCCGGCTCGGGACGGACTCGCGCCTCCGCCGGGAGGAGCTCGGCCTCGCCGAGTGGCCGACGGCACCGGGCCAGGGATCCCTGGCTGTCGAGACGCGGACGGATGCTCCGGACGAGCTGCTCGCCGCCCTCGCTGCCCTGGACGACGAGGCGACCCGACTCGCCATCACGGTGGAGCGCGCGGTGCTCGAGGGACTGGATGCCGGATGCCAGGCTCCGATGGCGGCTCACGCGGTGGTCGAAGGGGCCGCGATCCGCGTCAGGACAGTGGTCTACGCGCCCGATGGAGGGCGGCGGATCGGCCTCGACGTCACCGAAGCCCTGAACGGGGAGTATATTCGTCGGAACGGCAGTGGCAATGGAGCGGATGCTGCCGATGGTGCAGACCCGATGCGCGCAGCGCGCGAGCTGGGGTTCACTGTTGCCCGTCGGCTGCTCGATCAAGGGGCGGCTGGACTCGTCTCCCGAGAGCAATCCTCATGACATCCGATACCAAGCAGGACCTACCGCTGTACGGCTGGCGCATCCTCGTGCCCCGTGGCGGGCCGTGGGGCGACGGCGTCGCCGCGAGCCTGCGCGCCCAGGGTGCGGTGCCGGTCGTCGCACCCCTCATCAACTTCGCCCCGACCAACGACCAGGCGGGGCTCGACGTCGCACTGGAGCAGCTCGCGGCCGGTGCGTTCGACTGGCTGACGGTCACGAGCGCCACGACCGTCGACGTGCTGTTCGCGCATCGCGCGGTCGTTCCTCCGACGACGCGGATCGCGGCGGTCGGCGAGACCACCGCGGCGGCCCTGCAGGCTGTCGGCTACGAGGTCGCGCTGGTGCCGACGCAGGACAACTCCGCCGAGGGGATGGCCGAGCAGCTGATCGCCCTGGAGACGGAGCCTCGTCGTATCCTCGCGCTGCGCAGCGAGATCGCGAAGCCCGTGCTCAGCGTGCAGCTGTCGAACGCGGGGCACGATGTCTCGAGCGTCGTCGCGTACCGCACGGTCGGCGTCCCGGTCACGGAGCGGATCCGCCGGGATGTCGAGAACGGCAGGATCAACGCGATCCTCGTGACGAGCGGCTCGGTCGCCGAGCAGGTGCGCGAGCAGTTCCCGGAGATCCCCGACGAGACGCTGCTCGCCGCGATCGGCCCGCGCACGGCGCGCGACGCCCTCAAGGCGGGCCTGCCGGTGTCGGTCGTCGCCGACCGACAGACGGTCGACGCGCTCATCGACGCGGTGTCGCACTTCACTCTTCCGCACGCGGCCGACGAGTTCGCGCCGTGAGCTTCCCCGAGGTCCGCCTGAGGCGGCTGCGCCAGTCGCGCGCCGTCCGCGATCTGGTCCGCGAGACGTCGCTGGAGCCGCGGCAGCTCGTGCTGCCCCTGTTCGTGCGCGAGGGTCTCACGGAGCCCGTGGCGATCGGATCGATGCCGGGTGTGGCCCAGCATTCGATCGACTCTCTCCGTGCCGCTGCTGTCGAAGCCGCGGAGGCGGGTGTCGGCGGCGTGATGCTGTTCGGCGTCCCCGCCGTGCGAGATGCCCGCGGATCCGGAGCCGACGACCCGCAGGGCATCCTGAACGTCGCGACGGAGGCTCTGGCTGCCGAGGTCGGCGACGCCCTCGTCGTGCAGACGGATCTGTGTCTCGACGAGTTCACCGATCACGGGCACTGCGGTGTCCTGGACGCCGAGGGCGCGGTCGACAACGACGCGACGCTCGAGCGCTACGCGTCGATGGCGCTCGCGCAGGCGAGGGCGGGGTCGCAGCTGCTCGGTCTCTCCGGCATGATGGACGGCCAGGTCGCCGTGATCCGCGCGGCGCTGGACGCCGAGGGTTTCACCGACACGTTGCTGCTGGCCTACGCGGCGAAGTACGCGAGCGCGTTCTACGGACCGTTCCGCGAGGCGGTGGACTCGCAGCTGACGGGTGACCGCCGCACGTACCAACTCGACCCCGGCAACCGTCGTGAGGGCGTGCGCGAGGCCGTCGTAGACGAGGCCGAGGGTGCGGACATCGTCATGGTCAAGCCCGCGATGGCCTTCCTCGACGTGCTGCGCGAGGTGCGCGACACCGTCAATATTCCGGTGTGGGCATACCAGGTCTCCGGCGAGTACGCCATGATCGAGGCCGCATCCGCGAACGGCTGGATCGACCGTCGCGCTGCCGTGCTGGAGTCCCTGCTCTCCATCCGCCGTGCGGGAGCCGACACTGTTCTGACCTACTGGGCGACGGAAGCCGCCCGTTGGCTGCGCGCCTGAGCATCCGGCGCATTCTCTCGAAGGGCCCTGATGACCGACCGCAATGACGACCTGTTCTCCGCTGCCCGTGCGGTGATCCCCGGCGGGGTCAACTCACCGGTGCGCGCGTACGGTTCGGTGGGCGGCACGCCGCGCTTCCTCGCGTCGGCCTCGGGTGCACGGGTTACGGATGCCGCGGGTCGCGCGTATGTCGACCTCGTCGCCTCGTGGGGTCCGGCGCTGCTCGGGCACGCGCACCCGGAGGTCGTCGCCGCCGTGCAGGAGGCCGCCACCCGCGGGTTGTCGTTCGGCGCTCCGACCGAGGGCGAGGTCGAGCTGGCCGCGCTGATCGCCGACCGGGTGCGCTTCGGCGACGTCCGCCCGGTCGAGCGCGTGCGTCTGGTATCGACGGGTACTGAGGCCACCATGACCGCGATCCGGTTGGCCCGTGGTGCCACGGGTCGCGATCTGCTCGTGAAGTTCGCCGGCAACTACCACGGGCACTCCGACGGGCTGCTCGCCGAGGCGGGCTCGGGCGTCGCGACGCTCGCGCTCCCCGGTTCGGCCGGCGTTCCGGCTCCGATCGCCGCCCAGACGCTGGTGATCGGATACAACGACCCGGAGGCACTGGCGGCCGTGTTCGCCGAGCACGGCCCGCGCATCGCGGCCGTCATCGTCGAGGCCGCCGCGGCGAACATGGGTGTCGTCGCCCCGCTCCCCGGGTTCAACCGCCTCATCGCGGAGACCGCGCACGCGCACGGGGCGCTGATGATCCTCGACGAGGTGCTCACCGGATTCCGCGTGCACCCGGCGGGATACTGGGGCCTGCAGGCCGCGGCAGGCGAGGAGTACCTGCCGGACATCATCACTTTCGGCAAGGTCGTCGGCGGAGGGATGCCGCTGGCCGCGCTCGGTGGCCGCGCCGAGGTCATGGATCTTCTCGCCCCTCTCGGGCCGGTCTACCAGGCGGGCACGCTCTCGGGAAATCCGCTATCGGTCGCGGCGGGCCTGGCCACGCTGCGCCTCGCGACGCCGGAAGTGTACGCGACGGTGGACGCGGCATCCGCTCGTCTGGTGGCGGCTCTCGACGCCGCCCTCTCGGATGCCGGAGTCACCCACGCCGTCGCCACGGCTGGGAACCTGTTCAACGCGTCTTTCCGCGCCACCGCGCCGCGCGACTACGCCGAGGCGCAGGCTCAGGAGTCGTTCCGGTATGCGCCGTTCTTCCACTCCATGCGCGAGCAGGGTGTGGCACTGCCGCCGAGCGTCTTCGAGGCCTGGTTCCTCACGGCCGCGCACGGCGACGAGGAGCTCGGATTCATCGAGGCCGCACTGCCGGCTGCGGCTGCCGCCGCGGCATCGGCTCACGCGTAGGCAGCGCCAGCGGAGACGAGGGCCGCGCACGGGCGTCGGCCGGCCGGGCGAGCTCAGGTCAGAAGATATGTCCGAATGCGCACGAGCTGATCCCGGTCAACTGGTCCGATCCCACAATGGATCGTTGCGTTCCTGTGAGCAACTTCCAGACAACTGGGAGGGCCGCGCTGGCAGACTGGGTTCATGGTGACGTTGCTGCTGGACCAGACGCAACTGGAGGTCGTGCTCTCGCCGATCGAGCGTGCCGCCACCTTCCACCGCAGCAACCTGCAGGTCGTGCGTGAGACCATCACCAAGGTGCAGCTGACGGAAGATGCCTGGACGTGGCTGCGCGGGGTACCGAACCCCGGAACCCACATCCCCGGCGTGCTCGCGGCTGGCAGCTGGAAGGCGGCGGGAAGCCTCGACTTCGTGCTCATCCGTCGCCGACGACCCGGTGTCGTGATCGACCTCGAGGGTGACGAGCAGTACCGCCGGCTGATCCTGAGCACACGTCACGGTCTCGCGCTCACTCAGGCGCTCCGTCTCGACGTCTCCACCGAGCCCGCGGACGTCGAGGAGATCGTCGCGACCGCGCCGACCCCCGTCTCGAAGGGGAGCCGCCGGCCGGTCATCCGTCCGCGTCCCGCCTGATCCACCCGATCATCGAGAAAGCCCTCCGCACCTTTCGGCGCGGAGGGCTTTCTCGTCAGCGGGCGACTCAGCCGTGGTGATGCTCGTCGCCGTGGTGCTCGTGGTTCTCGTGGTGTTCCGCGTGCTCGTGGTTCTCCGCGTGCTCGCCGTGATTCTCCGCGTGCTCGTCGTGGTTCTCGTCCTGCTCAGCAGCCTCGGTTTCGGCCTCGGCGGTCTCGGATTCGCCCTCCGGGGCGGGCTCGCCCGCGGTCGGGACGCTGTCGATCACTCCGGTGGACGCGACCGTCCAGTGCGTTCCCTCGTCGGAGGACTCGTCCTGCGGGTAGTCCTTCGGCTCGTCGTCGTAATAAGCACGAGCGGCGGCCGCGAGCATGGAGCTGACGGCGGCCGACCGGGGGTCCTCGTCGCCGTCAGCGGCGGAACCCTCGGCGTCGGCCGTGCCGGACTGCGCCTCGTCGTGCTCAGGCTCCGAGTGCTCCGCCTCGGTGTTCTCCGCCTCGGTGTTCTCGTTCTCGGTGGCGGCGTCGGTGCCCGGCTCTGCGTCGTGCGCCGGGTCGGCGTTCTCGTCGTCCGACGCGGCCTCGTTCTCCGTGTCCGTGGCGTCGGAAGCGCTGTCGGTCGTCTCATCAGCGCCGCCGAGCTCTGTGAAGAACTCGACGCCGGCGTGAGCGTCGTCGGTCGGCTGGTCGGTGTCGGCCTGCGCGGCGTCATCGGATTCCGTGGTCTCGGATGCGACCGGAGTCGACGTGCCGAACAGGATCTCGTCGAACGAGCGCGTCGGCGCGGCGTCCTCGGCTGCGTCGTCCTGAGGCGCGTCGTCCTGAGGGGCATCGTCGGGCGACGTGCCGTCAGCATCGTGCTGGTCGACCGTCTCGGATTCCGGAGCCTCGTCGCCCTCCCCGTCAACGGGGCGCTCCTCGATCGAGCCTTCTTCGATCGGGTTGTTTTCGACGGGGCTGTCTTCGACGGCGCTGTCTTCAACAGCGATGTCATCGGCGGCGCTGTCTTCGCCAGCGATGTCTTCCACGACGCTGTCCTCGGCGGCACTGTCCGCGACCGTGATGTCCGCAACTGCGATGTCCTCGACGGTGACGTCCTCGATGACGCTGTCCTCGATCGCGCTGTCCTCGGCAGAAACCTCAGCAGCCTCTGCCTCGGCCACCGCCGTCTCGGGTGCATCGTCGAGAGCAGCGGCACCCGCGACACCGACGACTCCTGCGGCGACGGCTCCGGCCGCGAAACCTGCAGCGGGCGCGTCAGCGCTCTCCACCGTGACGGGCTGCGACGCAGCACCCGCGGCACGCAGGGTGGGCCTGCCGCCCCGGACGTGCTCGATGAACACGTCCTCCAGAGTGGGACCGCGCTGGACGAGCGTGCTCAATGCGATTCCGGCGGCAGCCGCGACGGCGCCGACGGTTCCGGCGTCTCCGCCGCGCACGTTGAGTCCGGAGCGCAGCACCTCGACGTCGAATCCTGCCGTCGACAGAGCGGCCGTGAGCGCGGCGCGGTCCACGGCATCCACGACCACCGAGCCGCCCTTCGGGTCGGCGAGCGTCTCGATGCCGCTGGCGAGCACCAGCTGCCCCTTCGACAGGACGAGGACGTTGTCGGCGATCTGCTCGACCTCGCTGAGGAGGTGCGAGGACACGAGGACAGTACGGCCCTCGTCGGCCAGGCGTCGCATCAGCAGGCGCATCCAGCGGATGCCCTCGGGGTCGAGTCCGTTCGCCGGCTCGTCGAACACGAGGGCTCCGGGGTCTCCGAGGAGGGCGTTCGCGATGCTCAGCCGCTGGCGCATGCCGAGCGAGAATCCGCCGATGCGCGAATCGCCCTCGCCCTCGAGGCCCACCATCGCGAGCACCTCGCCGACGCGCGCGAGCGGAATGCCGTTCGCCTTCGCGGCGATGGTCAGCTGCCGGTTCGCGGTCCGGCGCGGACGGTAGACCGTCTCCTCGAGCACGGAGCCGATGATGCGCAGCGGCTGGCGCAGCTCTGCGTAGGCGGTCCCGCCGATGGTGGCGGTACCGGAAGTGGCTCGGATCTGACCGAGCAGGATGCGAAGAGTGGTGGTCTTGCCCGCCCCGTTCGGACCGAGGAAGGCGGTGACGGCGCCGGGCTCGACTCGTGCCGAGAAATCGGAGACAGCGGTCACCTCATTGAAGCGCTTCGTCACATTCGTGAACTCGAGCACCTGTCCGTCGGGCATCCGCGACCTCTCGTTGCAATGAACAGTTCCCCCTATCCTGCCGGAAAAGCGCCCGGATCGCGTATTTCGTGCGGATTGGGACCCCGCGCCGACGGAGTAGCCTGGCACGCGTGACCGACACCATCACTGCGCCCCGCGTCCTCATGAGCAAGGAAGGAGCGCTCGGCCGGCTCACCCTCAACCGCCCCGAGGCGATCAACGCGCTCGACCTCGGCATGATCGAGCTGCTCACGCAGGCCCTCACCGCCTGGATCGACGACACCGACGTGCAGATCGTCCTGATCGACGGAGCGGGGGAGCGCGGGATGTGCGCGGGCGGAGACGTGCGCGCCCTGCACGGCCAGATCGTCTCCGGCCAGGCCGAGCGAACCGCCGAGTTCTTCCGCGCCGAGTATGCGCTGAACGCGCTGATCGCCGAATACCGCAAGCCCGTCGTCGCGATCGCGGACGGCATCACGATGGGCGGGGGCATCGGCCTGGCCGGTCACGCCGCGATCCGCATCGTCACCGAGCGCTCGAAGCTGGCGATGCCCGAGACCCGTATCGGATTCACCCCCGACGTCGGCGGCACCTGGCTGCTCGGGCGTGCGCCCGGCCACTTCGGCGAGTACTTCGCCCTCACCGGCTCGACGATGGACGGGGCGGATGCCGTGCTCCTCGGGTTCGCCGACCACTTCGTCCCCTCGGAGAGACTCGACGCCCTGCGCGAGGCGCTCGCCTACCGCGCCGATCCCACGGGGCCCAGCGAGATCGTGCTGCTGTTCGACGAGACGCCCGACCCGTCGCAGCTCCCCGCGTCGCGCACATGGATCGACGAGGCGTTCTCCGCGCCGACGGTGGTCGAGATCGTCGAGCGCCTGCGGGGACAGGGGACGACGGATGCCGCCGCCACGGCCGACCTCCTGGAAGAGCTCGCACCGACCGCGCTCGTCGTCACGCTCGACGCCGTGCGCGAAGCGCGGGGCTTCCCGAACCTGCGTGCGGCGTTGGAAGGCGAGTACCGCCGCGTGCTGTGGTTCGTGAACGAGCATCCGGATCTCGTCGAGGGCATCCGCGCGCAGCTCGTCGACAAGGACCGCGATCCGAAGTGGCAGCCGCCCACGCTCGCCGAGCTGGAACCGGATGCCGGCGCCGGCGCGCGCGACTACGTGCCGGAGCATCCGCTCTTCTGAGTCTCCATCCTCGCGAGGAGACCGTCTCCATCCGCGCGAATACAACTCGAGCGTTGTTCGCCCGTGTTCAGAAATCGCGCCCCCGCTCGGAGGCGGTTCGCTGTCAGCGAAGGTCCTCCCAAAGGGGGATACGAATGTCCGCGGTTCGTGGCACTCTGTCTTGTGGCCGGTTGTCGGTCGGCATCCGTCTGTCGAGAAACCTGCCACTCCATCCTTCCTAGAAAGTCCGCCTGTGCTGGGAAAAATCCTCGTCCGCTATCTGTCTCGCTATAGGTGGCTCCTGCTCGGCGTGCTGGTGTTCCAGCTCGCCAGCGCCGCCGCGACCCTCTACCTCCCGCGCCTGAACGCCGACATCATCGACAAGGGCGTCGCGCAGGGAGACACCGGCTACATCTGGAACACCGGCCTGTTCATGCTCGCCGTCTCGCTGGGCCAGATCATCGCCTCGGTCACCGCCACCTACTTCGCCGCCCGCGCGGCGATGGGCGCCGGTCGCGACATCCGCGCCGACGTGTTCGGCAAGGTCAGCGGCTTCTCCGAGCGCGAGGTCTCCGTGTTCGGCGCCGGCTCGCTCATCACGCGCAACACGAACGACGTGCAGCAGGTGCAGATGCTCGCGATGATGGGCGCGACCATGCTCGTCACCGCGCCGCTGCTCGCGATCGGCGGCATCATCTTCGCCGTCCAGACCAACGTCGGCCTCAGCTGGCTCATCGCCGTCTCGGTGCCCGCCCTCCTGATCCTCGCGGCTCTGGTCATCGGGCGCATGGTGCCGCTGTTCCGCAGCTACCAGGGCAAGCTCGACAACGTCAACCGCATCATGCGCGAGCAGCTCACCGGCGTCCGCGTCGTGCGGGCCTTCGTGCGCGAGGGCATCGAGGAGGAGCGCTTCCGCGGCGCGAACACCGACATCATGGTCGTCGGCCGCAAGGTCGGCTCGCTGTTCGTGCTGCTGTTCCCGCTGTTCATGCTGATCCTCAACGTCACCGTCGTCTCGGTCATCTGGTTCGGCGGCATCGAGGTCAACAACGGCACGGTGCAGGTCGGCACGCTGTTCGCGTTCATGCAGTACATCGGCCAGATCATGGGCGGCGTCATCATGGCCAGCTTCATGGCGATGATGATCCCGCGCGCCGCTGTCTCGGCCGAGCGCATCGGCGAGGTGCTCGACTCGGAGTCCACCATGGTCCGTCCGGAGAACGGCGTCACCGCCTTCCCCGCACCCGGTGCCGTGGCGTTCGACGACGTCGAGTTCACGTACCCCGGTGCGGACGCCCCGGTGCTCAAGGGCATCAGCTTCGGTGCGCAGCCCGGTGAGACGGTCGCGATCGTCGGATCGACCGGATCGGGCAAGACGACCCTCGTCTCGCTGATCCCGCGTCTCTTCGACGTCTCCGGAGGAGCCGTGCACGTCGGCGGCACGGATGTGCGCGACGCCGACGTCGAAGCGCTCTGGGACAGCATCGGCCTCGTGCCGCAGCGTCCGTTCCTCTTCACCGGCACCGTCGCCTCGAACCTGCGCTACGGGCGCGAAGAGGCGACGGACGAAGAGCTCTGGCACGCGCTCGAGATCGCGCAGGGCCGCGACTTCGTCGAGGAGATGCCCGACGGACTCGAGTCGCGCATCGCGCAGGGCGGCACGAACGTGTCCGGCGGACAGCGCCAGCGGCTCGCGATCGCCCGCGCGATCGTGCACCAGCCGAAGGTCCTGGTCTTCGACGACTCGTTCTCGGCTCTCGATCTGACGACCGACGCGAGGTTGAGGCAGGCGCTCTGGCGGGAGCTGCCGCACGTCACGAAGATCGTGGTCGCGCAGCGCGTCTCCTCGATCACGGATGCCGAC
The DNA here is from genome assembly GCF_040267695.1 of Microbacterium sp. A8/3-1. Taxonomy (NCBI): domain Bacteria; kingdom Bacillati; phylum Actinomycetota; class Actinomycetes; order Micrococcales; family Microbacteriaceae; genus Microbacterium; species Microbacterium sp. A8/3-1. The sequence continues at coordinate 3,519,494 of NZ_CP158357.1, forward strand.
CGCATCGTCGTCCTCGAAGGCGGCACCATGGTCGGCGTCGGAACGCACGAGGAACTGCTCGAGACGAGCGAGACCTATCGAGAGATCGTCGAATCGCAGCTGGGGGTGGACGCATGAGCGAGCAGAACGACATTTCGACAAGCTCAGGGGCCCAGGCTCGTAGAGGCCGCGGCAAGGCGGCTGCCGCCGTCGCCGAGGTCGAACTGACCGAGGAAGAGAAGTACGAGGCAGAGCTCGCCGAGCAGGCGCGCCAGAACTCGGGCGACTGGGACAGCGTCGCACCGGGCAAGGCCGACAACTTCGGCGCGAGCTTCACGCGCATGATCGGGCTCCTCAAGCCCTCGGCCATCTGGTTCGTCTTCGTGTCGATCCTCGGCGCGATCGGCGTCGTCCTCACGGTCGCCGCACCCAAGGTGCTCGGCGAGGCGACGAACCTCGTCTACAAGGGGTTCATCTCCATCCAGCTCGGGCAGCCCAACGGCGACTTCCCCGGGTTCCCGGCCGGCACGTCGCAGGACGTCGTCGTCGAAGCGCTGCGCAGCGCGGGTCAGGACGACTTCGCCAACCAGGTCGGAGCACTCGGCGACTTCACGGTCGGCCAGGGCGTCGACTTCGAGGCGCTGCGGTGGATCATCGCCGCTGTCCTCGCGATCTACGTCGCGGCGGCATTCCTGACCTGGATCCAGGGCTACGTCATCAACGTGATCATGGTCCGCACCATGTGGCGCCTCCGGGAATCGGTCGAGGCGAAGATCAACCGTCTGCCGCTGTCGTACTTCGACAAGGTGCAGCGTGGTGAGCTGATCTCTCGCGTCACGAACGACATCGACAACATCACGCAGACGATGCAGCAGTCGCTCTCCGGAGCCCTGACGTCGGTGCTGACCGTGGTCGGCGTGCTCGTCATGATGTTCTCGATCTCCTGGCAGCTGGCGCTCGTCGCCCTCATCACGCTGCCGCTGATGGCTGTGATCTTCGGCGTCATCGGTCCGCGTTCGCAGAAGGCCTTCGGGTCCCAGTGGCGCAAGGTCGGACGACTGAACGCCCGCGTCGAGGAGGCCTTCTCGGGGCACGCCCTCGTCAAGGTGTTCGGGCGCGAGAACGATGCGCTGGAGAAGTTCAAGGACGAGAACGAGGAGCTGTTCCAGGCGAGCTTCAAGGCGCAGTTCCTCTCCGGCATCATCATGCCGGCGATGATGTTCGTCGGCAGCCTCAGCTACGTGGGCATCGCGGTGCTCGGAGGTCTGATGGTCGCGAACGGTCAGCTCCGTCTCGGCGACGTGCAGGCGTTCATCCAGTACTCGCAGCAGTTCACGCAGCCGCTGTCCGAACTGGGCGGCATGGCCGCGGTCGTGCAGTCCGGCACCGCGTCGGCCGAGCGCGTCTTCCAGCTGCTGGACGCCGACGAGCAGGAGGCGGACGATGCGGATGCTCCCGAGCTCGTCGACGGCAAGGGCGTCATCGAGTTCGAGAACGTCGCGTTCTCCTACACGCCGGAGCGCCCGCTCATCCAGGACCTGTCCTTCCGCGTGGAGCCGGGGCAGACCGTCGCGATCGTCGGACCGACCGGCGCGGGCAAGACCACGCTGGTCAACCTGATCATGCGGTTCTACGAGCTCAGCGGTGGCCGGATCATGCTCGACGGTCAGGACATCGCCGAGATCACCCGCGACGACCTGCGCTCCCGCACCGGCATGGTGCTGCAGGACCCGTGGCTGTTCGCAGGCAGCATCCGAGAGAACATCCGCTACGGTCGCTCCACCGCGACCGACGACGAGGTTCTCGAGGCCGCGAAGGCGACGTACGTCGACCGGTTCGTGCACGCCCTCCCCGAGGGGTACGACACGGTCCTCGACGAGGATGCGTCGAACGTCTCGGCGGGTGAGCGCCAGCTCATCACCATCGCCCGGGCGTTCGTCGCGCAGCCGTCGATCCTCATCCTCGATGAGGCGACGTCAGCTGTCGACACCCGCACCGAGCTGCTGCTGCAGCACGCGATGGCCGCTCTCCGACAGGGACGCACGTCGTTCGTGATCGCGCACCGCCTTTCGACGATCCGCGACGCCGACCTCATCCTCGTGATGGAGCACGGCGACATCGTGGAGAAGGGCACGCACGACGAGCTCATCACCGCTCAGGGCGCCTACTGGCGGCTGTACCAGTCGCAGTTCGAGCAGGCGGCGACCGACATCGACGCAGAAGACGCCCTCACCGGGACGACCCCGGTCGTCGTCACGGGCGACGCCGACGACAGCGCTCAGGCTGAGGCGGATGACGCCGAGTCCGGTGCGTCGGTCGGAGCGCAGTCGCCGACCGCGGAGGCCGCGGCCGCTCAGCGTCTGATGGAGGACGGTGCCGACGGCTCCGGTCGCCGAGCCTGACCACCCGCACAGCACGACGCCCCATCCCGATCTTCCGGGGTGGGGCGTCGTGCTGTGACAAGCAGGTCAGGACGGGAGGGCCGCTCAGGGCTTGTCCGAGTGGATGCCGAGCAGTTGGAGCGGGTGCGTCAGCCGCCACCAGGGACTCGGTCCCTCGATGTCCTCCGCGAGCACGAGCGGCGTCGTGACGGAGTCGACGGGGCCCGATGTGGTCAGTGTTCCCACGGTGCCGTTGTCCTCGCGCTCGTCGCCCAGGTCGAATTCCGCGGTCGCTGTCGAGAGCGCCCCGTTCCAGAGCACGACGTGGGCGTCATCGTCGGTGACGACCTCGACCTTCTCGCCCCAGAGCGTGGTCACCTCTCCGACGACCGTGCCCTTCTCGACCGCCGGTGCCTGAGTCTGCAGTGCGGCCTCGGTCTCGGCGAAGAGCGCGCGCGTCGCGGCGAGGCGCTGCTCGTCGTCGGCCTGATTCAGCACCGCGGCGTACAGATGCACGGTGGTGTCGCCGATCGCCAGCTCCTTCGCCGTCAGCAGGTTCCAACCGACCAGCGATCCGGTCTTGATGCCCACGACACCGGGGTCGACGAGCATCCCGTTCGTGTTGATCACCGTGCCGGCACCCGGCAGGTCGACCGACGGCGTGCCGACGATCTCCGCGAAGACGGGGTTCTTCATCGCCCACTCGCCGAGCTTGAGCAGGGCATCAGGGGTCGCCACATTGCCCTCGTCGAAACCCGAGGGCGTGACCACGGTGATGCCGCCGAGCCCGCGCTCACGCAACCACACGGCCGCGGCATTCGCGAACTGCTCGTCCGATCCCCAGATCTCGGAGGCGAGGCGGTCGATGTAGTTGTTCGCGGAGCCCATCAGCGTGCCCTGCAGCATCTGATACTCGGTCAGCACGCCGTCGACCGGCACATCCAGGGCCGACTGATCCGAGCTGCGGTACTCCCAGTACTCGTCCTCGTCGTCGCTGTCGAAGGAGAACTCCGGACCCTGCTCGCCCACGGCGAGCGGCATCCGATCCAGCACCATCAGACTGGTGACGACCTTCGTGATGCTCGCGATGCTCGCAGCATCGGGAGTGGAAGCGGCGGAGCTCACACCGGCGACGCCGACGGCCGCGCTGCCCTGCGCCGGCCAGGTGAGAGTCGCTGCCGGGGCGGGGATGGTGTCGAACTCGATCGCCTGCACCGTGGGAGGAACCTCGTGCAGCGGCCAGAGCAGCGTCGTTCCCGCATATGCGGCGATCACCCCGGCGAGCACTCCGAGCGGCACCAGCAGTCCGGGACGTGCGATCGCAGGCCGCAGGTTGGCGTCCCGCAGCAGCCCGTCCGCCTGCTCGTCCTCGGCGTCCTCGTCGAGCGTCGCCACGGTCGTATGCTGCGCGACGGCGGAACTGTCGACCCAGGTCAGGGCCGTGGCGGTGGCAGCCTCATCGGCCCACTGCGCGGGAGGCTCCGGCACTGTCGCGGTCTCGGCAGGGAGCGTCGTCGTCGGCGCATCGACGCGCGGCTTGAAGAGGGGCGGTTCCGCAACAGCGACAGTGCTGTCGGCCGCGACGTTCTCGGCGGCCGTGACCTCGGCGGCCGCGACGTTCTCGGCGGCTGCGGTTTCGGTGGATGCGACCTCGGCGTCGGCCTCGGTGGAGCTGGTCCGCGGACGCGACGCATCCGCGGTGAACAGGGCATCGACCGCGACGGCAGAGGCCGCAAGGGGCGAGGTGTGCGTCGACGACGGCGGCGGAGCGTCCCCGGCGAACAGGGCGTCGGTCGCGAAGGCCGAGGCCTGGTCCGGCGTGCGCGTGGCGGCATCCGTCCCGAACGGGAACGCGGCGCGATCGGCGTCGGGGGAGGCGTCCGTGGGGACGCCATCGCCCAGGACGCCCGTCGCCTCGTCGGCGGGATCAGAAGGGGTCACTCGTTTACGGTACCCAATCCCGGCGGCGATCGCGGCGGAGCGCCCCCGAGGAAACAGAGTGTCGGGACGCGGTAGGATCGTCAGCACAACCACGGGAGTCCGGCGAGCCGGGCTGAGAGGGAGCGAATCGCGCTTCGACCGTCGAACCTGATCTGGGTCATGCCAGCGCAGGGAGGAGTTCAGATGAGTACGTCCACGTCCACATCCGCGTCCACGAAGACGCAGGGTCAGACACCCGCCGCAGGCCTCTACCGCTGGCGCGTCGTCGACATCGTCGTGGCCGCCGTCCTCGGCGTCGCGATCGGCCTGGTCTTCTGGGGCTGGAACACGATCGGCTACGCCTGGTTCGGTGCGGCCGACGCCCTGACACCGGGCCTCGGCGGCATCGCCGTCGGCATCTGGCTGCTCGGCGGAGTCGTCGGCGGACTCGTGATCCGCAAGCCCGGTGCCGCCCTGGTCGTCGAGCTCGTCGCCGCGATCGTCTCGATGCTGATCGGCAACGTCTGGGGCATCTCCACCGTCCTCTCCGGACTCGTCCAGGGGCTCGGCGCGGAGATCATCTTCGCCCTGTTCTTCTACCGTCGCTTCGGTATCGTCGTCGCCGCGCTCGCCGGCATGGGTGCGGCCGCCGCCGCATGGGTGTTCGAGCTCTTCTACGGCAGCTCGCCGAACATCCTGAAGTCGTTCGAGTTCAACACGATCTACCTGGTCAGCGTCGTCGTGTCGGGAGCGATCCTCGCGGGTGTGCTCGGCTGGCTGCTCGTGCGCGCTCTGGCGGTGACCGGTGCCCTGAGCCGCTTCGCCGTCGGGCGAGAGCACGTGCGCGAGGTCTGAGCGTGAGTGTCGCCGCCCCGGCCCGCGTGCAGGCCGCGGGCTGGGGGTGGCGGTACGCCGGTCGTAAGCGTCCGGCGGTCACCGACGTGAGCTTCACGATCGAGCCGGGCGAGCGCGTCCTCCTCCTCGGTGCCTCCGGTGCCGGGAAGTCGACGCTGCTCGCCGGACTCGCCGGCGTGCTCGGAGATGCCGACGAAGGCGAGCGCAACGGTTCCCTGCTCATCGACGGGGCCGCTCCCGAATCGCGGCGCGGACAGGTCGGCCTGGTGCTCCAGGATCCGGACGCCGGGATCGTGCTGTCCAAAGTGGGCGACGACATCGCCTTCGGCTGCGAGAACCTCGGTGTCGCGGCATCCGAGATCCCCGGCCGGGTCGCCGAGGCGATGGATGCCGTGGGCCTCGATGTTCCGCTTCACCGCGCGACGAAGGCGCTGTCGGGCGGGCAGAAGCAGCGGCTCGTGCTGGCCGGCGTGCTGGCCATGCGCCCCGGACTCCTCCTGCTCGATGAACCCACCGCGAACCTCGACCCCGAGGGGGTGCACGAGGTGCGGGCGAGCGTCGAGCGCGCTGTCGCCACGACCGGCGCGACGCTGATCGTGGTCGAGCACCGCACCCCTGTCTGGGTCGACCTGATGTCACGGGTGATCGTGCTCGCAGCCGACGGGGGCCTGCTCGCGGACGGCCCGCCGCATCAGGTGTTCGCCGATCACGGAGCCGCGCTCGCCGACGCCGGAGTGTGGGTGCCCGACCGCGGCATCGACCTTCCCGTGCTGCAGCACGTGACGGCATCCGACGCGCTCTCGGCATCCGGGCTCGCGGTCGCCAGGGAACCCGGCGTGGTGGTGCAGGCAGGGCTCGAGCTCCATGTTCCGCGTGCGAACGCGACCGTGATCACCGGACCGAACGGCGCGGGCAAGTCGACGCTCGCGCTCACCCTCGCCGGTCTCATCCCCGAGCACGACGGTGAGGTGCGCGCCGCTCCCGAACTCGCCGGGCGACGCGGGGTCCGTCCCATCCGCTGGACCTCGCGCGAGCTGCTCACCCGTATCGGCATGGTGTTCCAGGAACCCGAGCACCAGTTCCTCGCGCAGACCCTGCGCGACGAGCTCGCCGTCGGACCGCGTGCGCTCGGGTGGACGCAGAAGCGGACGGATGCCGTCGTCGACGAACTCCTGGAGCGGCTCGGCCTCGCGCCTCTCGCGCTGGCCAATCCGTTCTCGCTCTCGGGCGGGCAGAAGAGGCGCCTCTCGGTGGCGACCGTGCTCGCGGGGGCGCCCGAGGTGATCGTGCTCGACGAGCCGACCTTCGGGCAGGACCGCCGCGGGTGGATCTCCCTGGTCGCCCTGCTGCAGGAGGAGATCGCGCGCGGCCGCTCGATCGTCGCGGTCACCCACGACGATGCGGTGATCCGGCACCTCGGCGGACACCGGATCGAGCTGGGAGCCGTGTCGTGACCACGACGGAGACTGCCAGGACGGCGTGGCTCGACGGCGTCAACCCGGTGACCAAGCTGCTGCTCGCCGTACTGCTGTCCGTACCACTGTTCGCGTCGATCGACGTGACGAGCGCGCTGGTCGCGATCGGCCTGCAGCTCCTGTGCCTTCCGCTGACCGGGCTGCGTCTCCCGACCGTGCTGAAGCGCCTGCTGCCGATCATGATCTTCGCTCCGATCGCCGGCATCAGCATGCTGCTCTACGCCGAGCCGGCCGGTCGCATTTACTGGACCTTCGGCTTCGCGACCATCAGCGAGGGCTCGATCGTCCTCGCGATCGCGGTCAGTCTGCGCGTGATCGCCCTCGGGCTCCCGACGATCCTGCTGTTCGGCGGGACGGATCCGACGGAGCTCGCTGATGCGCTCTCGCAGGTCGCGAAGCTGCCGAGCCGCTTCGTGCTCGGCATCCTCGCCGGCACGCGGATGCTCGGACTCTTCCTCGACGACTGGCGGACCATGGGTCTCGCCCGCCGGGCGCGCGGCGTCGGCGACAGCGGCGCCCTGCGACGGTTCTTCTCAATGGCCTTCGTGCTGCTCGTGTTCGCCGTGCGCCGCGGCTCGAAGCTCGCGCTGGCGATGGAGGCTCGGGGCTTCGGCTCCGGCATCCCCCGCACCTGGTCACGGCCGTCCCGCCTCCATCCGCGGGATGCGATCGCCGTGCTCGGCGGCCTCGCGATCATGGCGCTCGCGCTCGCCGCCGCCGTGATCCTCGGCACCTTCCGCTTCGTCTGGAGCTGAGCGGAGCCGACGTCAGGTCGCGTTCCAGAGATCCCGGTAGTAGGCGAGGCGCTCACGGTCGGGTTCGATGCCGTAGGCCTCGATGAGCGCGTCCTCCCAGCCGGTGCCGTAGTTCCATTCGGTGCTCATCGATGCGACCGCGATGTCGGCCCAGCGGTCGGCGGTCCCGAGCAGCGCGAGATCGACGTGGGCGATCCAGCGCCCGTCGTTGCCGACGAGAGTGTTCGGGCAGCAGGCGTCGCCGTGGCTGACGACGAGGCGATCGACGGGCGGAGCGGTACGCAGCTCATCCGGCACCTCGATTCCCCGGCGTTCGGCGTTCGCGATGCGGGAGGCGATGCTCCACTCCCAGGGGCACTCGTCGACAGGGAGGGCGTCGTGCATCGCCCGCAGGGCCTCGCCGACAGCGCGCACGGCGATCGCGGGCTCGGCCACCCACCGCGGGTCCACGGCGCTGAGGCCGTCGATCGCCGCGGTCACCAGCCACTCGTGCGTGTCGTCCTGGCCCTGCTCGAGCACGGTCGGCACGGCGATCCAGCGGGAGGCCCAGGCCATCCGCTCGGCCTCGTCCTGCAGACTGAACTCGAGGTTGCGCGGACCCCACTTGATGTAGAACGGTTCGCCCGCATCTGTCGCTCGGAAGGTGAGCCCGCCATAATCGTTGTCCCAGACGCAGACCAGGTCGGCACCACGCGCGAGCTGGCGGACCTTCTCGGGAACGGCGACCTGTTCGGTGGGAAATGACATACCTCCATCCTGACGCAGGATGCGATGGCCGGGCCCGGCTTCGTGACTGCACGGAGAACCACGTAGGCTGAGACTGCGTTTCAGAAGCAGCAGTCGCACAGGTTCGAAGGAGAACAGATGCAGGTCAGCGGACAGGGTGCTCTCATCACCGGAGGAGCGTCCGGGCTCGGACTCGCCACAGCACGACGGCTCACGTCGGCGGGGGCGCACGTCACCATCGTCGACCTCGCCTCGTCGAAGGGTGCGGAGATCGCCGAGGAGCTCGGCGGGCTCTTCGTGCCGGCCGACGTCACCAGCGCCGACGAGGTCCGGGATGCCGTCGCCGCAGCCCAGGCTGCCGCACCGTTGCGCGTCGTGGTGAACTGCGCGGGGATCGCCCCGCCCGCCAAGGTGCTCGACCGCGAGGGGAACCCGGCCGTCCTCGCCGACTTCGAGCGCGTGGTCCGCATCAACCTCGTCGGCACGTTCAACGTCACCTCGCAGGCCGCTGCCGTCATCGCGAAGAACGAGCCCACCGAGAGCGGTGATCGCGGCGTCATCGTGAACACCGCGAGCGTCGCGGCCTTCGACGGCCAGATCGGCCAGCCCGCCTACTCCGCGTCCAAGGGCGGCGTGCACGCCATGACGTTGCCGGTCGCCCGCGAGCTCGCCCGCTACGGCATCCGCGTGTGCACGATCGCCCCCGGCATCATGGAGACGCCGATGCTGATGGGGCTGCCGCAGGCGGCGCAGGATTCGCTCGGTCAGCAGGTGCCGTTCCCGTCGCGCCTCGGCCGTCCCGACGAGTACGCCGCGCTGGTGGAGCACATCGTCGACAACGGCTACCTCAACGGCGAGACCATCCGTCTCGACGGCGCCATCCGCATGGCGCCGAAGTAGACGACCGGCATCCCGATTCCGCTCCGGTCGCACTTTCCGTCGCCTCCGCGGCGCGCGGGCGGCATGAACTGCGACCGGAACGACCTCAGAGAAGGAACGACATGAGCACACTGGCAGGCAAGACCATCCTGATGTCGGGCGGAAGCCGCGGCATCGGCCTCGCGATCGCGCTGCGTGCGGCGCGAGACGGCGCGAACATCGCGATGCTGGCGAAGACCGACACCCCGCATCCGAAGCTCGAGGGCACCGTCCACTCGGCCGCAGAGCAGATCCGGGCCGCGGGCGGTCAGGCGCTGCCGATCGTCGGCGACGTGCGCGACGACGACGACATCACCGAGGCCGTCCTGAAGACGCAGGGCGAGTTCGGTGGCATCGACATCGTGATCAACAACGCCAGCGTGATCGACCTGTCGCGCTCGCTCGAGCTCGGCGCCAAGAAGTACGACCTCATGCAGGACGTCAACGTGCGCGGAACGTTCATGCTCTCGCGTGCTGCTGTCCCGATCCTCAAGGATGCCGAGAACCCGCACATCCTGTCGCTCTCGCCGCCCCTCAACCCGACGCCGAAGTGGCTCGGCGCGCACACCGGGTACACGCTCGCGAAGTTCGGCATGACGATGGTGACGCTCGGCCTCGCCGCGGAGTTCGCGCGCGACGGCATCGCCGCCAACACGCTCTGGCCGCGCACGACGATCGCGACCGCCGCGGTGCAGAACCTCCTCGGGGGCGACAAGGTCATGGCGGCGAGCCGCACGGCCGATGTCTACGCGGATGCCGCCTACGCGGTGCTGCTCAAGCCCGCCGCGTCGTACACCGGGCAGACGCTCATCGTCGAGGATGTGCTCGAGGCGGACGGCGTGACCGACTTCTCGGGCTACGCCGCGATCCCGGGGACGCCCGACTCGGCGCTGTTCCCGGACATCTTCCTCGACTGAGGGAGCTCAGCACGCTTCGACAGGCTCAGCGACCCAACTATGGGTGCCGCGCGCTTCGACGGGCTCAGCGACCCAGGCGGATGGGTCCCTGAGCTTGTCGAAGGGGCTCGTCCGACGCGCGCCCGTCAGAACAGCAGGTACACCGCACCCACGACGGTGAGCACGATCACGATGCGGTCGAACAGGCGCTGGTCCATGCGCTTCGCGAGACGGATGCCGGCGAGGGCGCCGATCACGACCAGCGGCGCGAGCACGGCGTCCATCAGCAGCACGGGGCCGTGGAACAGTCCGAGCCCGGCGAGGAACGGCACCTTCACCAGGTTGATGATGGCGAAGAACCAGGCCGAGGTGCCGAGGAAGACCTGCACGGGCGTGCGCGTGGCGAGGAAGTACATCGACATCACGGGCCCGCCCGCGTTGGCGACCATGGTGGTGAAGCCGCCCATCGTGCCGTAGACGCCGGAGAGCAGGATGCCGCCGGGCGCGGGTGCCGTGGCATCCGTCTTGTCCTGCCGCCACCGGCGCCACAGTGTCACGGCGATCATGAGCAGCAGGATCACGCCGATCGCGCGCCGGACGATCCCGTCGCCGGCGAGCGCCAGGAACGCGAAGCCGACCAGCAGCCCCGCGATCACGGCGGGCGCGAGACGCAGCAGCGTCGGCCAGTGCGCATGACGGCGGTACGCGATCAACGCGAACACGTCGCCGACCATGAGCAGGAGCAGCATCGCCGCCGTCGAGGTACGGGCGGGCAGCACGGCGGCGAAAAGTGCGATCGCCAGGATGTTGCCTCCCGGGATCGCGGTCTTCGAGATGCCGATCGTGATGGCGGCGACGGCGAGGGCCGCCCATGCCCACGGATCGAGGTCGATCATCGGTCGAGCTCGGCGACGATCGCGTCGTAGCCCCGGCTCGCGGCGAGCTCACGGGGGAGGATGCCGTCGCCGTCCGGGATCGTCACGTCCGCGCCGCCGTCGATCAGTGCACGCACCACGTCGACGTATGCGCGCGACCCGTCGCCGAGCACGATCGCCTCGTGCAGGGCCGTCCAGTTCAGGTCGTTCACGTGGTCCGGGTCGACGCCCGCCTGCAGCAGCGTCCGGACGGTGGCGAGCAGACCGCGCTCGGATGCCGGAATCAGTGCCGTGCCGCCGAAGCGGTTCGTGCTCGTCAGGTCGGCGCCGTTGTCGAGGGTGAGGCGGAGGATCTCGTCGTGACCGCGAGCTCCCGCGTAGAGATAGGCGGAGTCCTGGATGTCGTCTTTCGCGTTCACGTCGGCGCCGGCCTCGATGAGAACCCGCGCGGCGTCGACGTTGTTCGCCTTCGTGGCGATCACGAGCGCCGTCATCCCGCTCTCGTCCCGCGCCTCGATGTCGGCGCCGGCATCGAGCGCCTTCGCGACGGCGTCGGCGTCGGCGGTGCCGGCGGCATCGAGCAGGTCACGGGTGGCATCGGGCACGGAGGACTCCTCGGAAGACGGCGGCGGATCAGCAGAGACGGTGCATGCCGTGGTGGTCAGTGCCATGCCGACCGCCATGGTCACCGCGAGCAGCATTCGTCTCTTCATCATTCTGGTATACCAAATGAAGCTGGATGCGCCCGAATGTGTATTCGGCGAGCTCGTCAGCCGCGCACGGCGGCGAGTGCTGCCGCGAACCGTGCCGCGCGCTGCTCGATGTCCGCCCAGTCGGATGCCGCGATCGACGCGCCGTTCGCCAGGTCGCCGCCGGCTCCGACCGCCACTGCGCCGGCCGCGAACCAGGCCGCGAGGTTGTCGGGGCTCACCCCGCCGGTGGGCATGAGCGGGGCGTCGGGGAACGGTCCGCGCAGCGCGCCGAGGTAGGAGGGGCCGCCGAGAGAGGCGGGGAAGATCTTGGCGACATCGACGCCGAGAGCGAGAGCGCCCATGACCTCGGTCGGCGTCATCGCGCCGGTCATCACGACGCGGCCGGTGTCGAGCATCGCGCGCGTCAGGTCGGGGAGTGTGCCGGGGCTGACGAGGAACTCGGCTCCGGCGTCGGCCGCGAGGGTCGCCTGCTCGGGCGTGGTCACGGTGCCGGCGCCGATGTACGCGGCGTCGCCGTGGCGGGCGATGAGCTCGCGGATCACGGCCGGCGCTTCGGGCGTCGAGAACGTCACCTCGATGCCGGTGACGCCGCCGCGGATGATCGCCTCGGACGCCTCCAGTGCGAGCTCGGGGGAGGGAGCGCGGAGCACGGCGAGGATGCCGGTGGTGCGGGCGCGGTCGAGACGGTCGGGCATCGGTTCTCCTCGGGGGTGGGTTGTGCCCATTCTCGCGGACGCGGACCTGTAATGACAAGCCGTGTCAGTGGGTGCGGCCGGGGATCCAAGCGTCGATCAGGAGCTTGGACTCCTTGAGGCCCAGACCGGTGTGCTCGCGGAGCACCTTGATCGCGTTGATCCGCTGATCGCCGACGACCAGCCGGTCGATCTCGGAGACGGCGGATGCCGGCAGCGACGCGCGGACCGAGGAGGGGGTGTGCGCGGTCGGGGTGATCGAGGTGTACGCCGCTGCCGCATTCGAACGGGCGGCGAGGTGCGGGGCTGTCGTGCTGATGGACCAGTGCTCGACACGGTCCTTCGCCTCTTTCAGGCCGACGCCGGTGGCGTCGCGGAACATCTTGATGGCGTGGATCTTCTGACCGGCCGCGATGAGCCGGTCGATCTCGGCGACCACCTGCGGCGTGAGGCCCGAGGCGGTCGTGGCCGCAGACGAGGCCGGCAGCGAGCGGGCGGTCGTCGGCGAGGGAGTGAACACCTGCGGCTCGGGCAGCTTCGGGCGCATGCCCCGGAGTGCGGCGGAGACGATCACCACGATCACGATGAGGGCGGCGACGAGCCCGATGATCCAGATGACGATGTCCATGGGGTCAGTCTATGGAGACCCCGGCCCGCGCCCCAGGGCCTTCCCACCCGCCACCGCGTACCCTGGAAGGTATGACCGAGAACCCCCGCACGCGCGAGACGCGCCCCGCAGCATCCGCGTCCGCCCCCGAGGGTCGACCCGCTCAGGGCAAGGTCCGCTCGACGAAGCCTGCCCAGGTGCGCCCGGCGACCGAGGGCTGGACGCAGCAGAAGGATGCCGAGGGGCGTCCGCTCCTGCAGTTCGCGAGCCCGAAGCGGGGCAAGCCGCCCGTGCACCTCGCCGACCTCACGCCGGCCGAGCGTATCGAGAAGGTCAAGGAGCTCGGGCTCCCCGGTTTCCGGGCGAAGCAGCTCTCCACGCACTACTTCCGGCACTACACGTCGGATCCCGAGCAGATGACCGACCTTCCGGCTGACACGCGGGAGCAGCTCGTCGCCGGGATGCTGCCGCCGCTGCTCACCGAGGTGCGCCGGCTCGAGACCGACCGCGGAGACACGATCAAGTTCCTCTGGCGCCTGCACGACGGCGCGCTCGTCGAGTCGGTGCTGATGCGCTACCCCGGCCGGATCACGCTCTGCGTGTCGAGCCAGGCCGGCTGCGGCATGAACTGCCCGTTCTGCGCGACCGGGCAGGCGGGCCTGACCCGCAACATGTCGACCGCCGAGATCATCGAGCAGATCGTGCGCGCGAACCGCCTGATCGCCGAGGGTGGCCTCGGCGGCAAGAAGGCCGACGACCACAGCATGGAGCGCGTCTCGAACATCGTCTTCATGGGGATGGGCGAGCCGCTCGCCAACTACAAGCGCGTCATGGATGCCGTGCGGTCGATGGTCGCCCCGCAGCCCGACGGCCTCGGCATGAGCGCCCGCGGCATCACCGTGTCGACGGTCGGACTCGTCCCGGCGATCAAGAAGCTGTCCGACGAGGGCATCCCGGTGACCTTCGCCCTCTCGCTGCACGCCCCCGACGACCACCTGCGCGACGAGCTCATCCCGGTGAACTCGAAGTGGAAGGTCGACGAGGCGCTCGACGCCGCGTACGAGTATTACGAGAAGACCGGACGCCGCGTATCGATCGAGTACGCGCTCATCAAGGACATGAACGATCACGCGTGGCGGGCCGATCTCCTCGCCGAGAAGCTCAACCAGCGCGGACGCGGGTGGGTGCACGTGAACCCGATCCCGCTGAACCCGACTCCCGGCTCGATCTGGACCGCATCCGAGAGAGACGTCACGAACGAGTTCGTGCGTCGGCTCAACGACGCCGGCATCCCGACGACCCTCCGCGACACCCGCGGCAAGGAGATCGACGGCGCCTGCGGCCAGCTGGTCGCGACGACCGAGGACGAAGCGGCCTCGGCCGCAATGGCCTGAGGAGCTCAGTGCGCTGAGCGACGGGCGTCGCGGGCGCCCAGGAGCTCGGCGCGTTCGAGCCAGCGGGTGACCTTGGCCTCGTTCGCGTCCTTGACGCCCAGCATCCGGTGCGTGCGTACAGAGCGGATGCCGCACAGGCGCATCGTGTTGCGTGCGACATGCGTCTGCGCGGGGATGCCCGTCACAGGCGCGGCGTACCACGGGGTGTCCGCGAGCAGGAGCAGGCGGCCGCGACGTGCGGGAAGCAGCCCTTCCGGGAGTCCGAGCTTCGTGTAGCGGTACTCCTGCTGCGGGAGCAGGGCCCGATCGAAGAATCCCTTCAGAACGGCGGGCACCGAACCCCACCACAGGGGCGTGGTCACAACGACGGTGTGCGCCTCGCTCAGCGCCCGCTTGGCGTCGGCGAGGTCGGGCTCGAGCGTCATCCGCTCGCGGTACCCGAAGCGCAGATGCGGATCGAAGTCGAGGTCGCGAAGGGCGAGCACGCGGGCATCGCCGTGTCCTTCGGCATAGCGCTGCGCGAGCGCGGCGGTCAGGGAGCGGGCGTCGGGGTGGCCGTCGATCACGAGAGCAGGCATGGCTGGGTTCCTATCTGGACAGTGTCAAGCTGGTGGACACTGTCAAGATAGGAGACAATGTTGCTCATGTCAAGTTCGAAGGATGGCTACCACCACGGCGATCTCGCCCGCGCGCTCGAGGATGCCGCGATGCAGCTGCTGGAGCGCATGCCTGCTGCCGAGATCAGCCTGCGCGAGGTCGCGCGCGCCGCGAACGTCAGCCACAACGCCCCTTATCACCACTTCGCCGATCGGCTCGGGCTGCTGAAGGCCATCGCCGAGCGCAGCATGGCCGACCTGCTCGAGCAGGTGCGGGCCGCCTCTGTCGCGGCAGGCACTCCCCGCGACCGCCTCATCGAGGGCGGTTCGGCGTACATCCGCTTCGCGGTGGAGCATCCGCACGCCTTCGACGCCGTCTACGATCCGACGGTGTGCGTCCCCGGATCGCCGACCGCCACCATGGCGCCGCTCATCCAGGGTCTCGAAGACGCGCTCGCCGAAGCGGCTTCCGCGGCCGGACTCGACACCCCCGCCGACGGGCTGGCGCTGTGGGGGCTGATCCACGGACTGGGCACCCTCGCCGCCGCCGGACACTTCACCCTCGACGACGCCGTCGCCGCGCATGCCGCGACCGTCGACCGGCTCCTCGGAGAGCCGAACCTGTGAGTCGTTCAAAGCCTTCTTCCACGGGATGCACAGGCGACCTTTCGTAGATTGTCGGGATGCCCTATTCCGCCCATCGACCGGGTCGCTACGACTCGCAGGGTCGGATCATCCTCGACAGCGACCCGAACGCTGAGACGGACGACTTCGACTTCCTGCGCGAGTTCGAGCCCACCGGCACCGACGACGTCACCCGCGAGGTGTCCGTCACCGCGCCCTCGGAGGAGACACCGGAGCAGTCGGAGCCCGCTCCGAAGCCGGCGCGCAA
Organism: Microbacterium sp. A8/3-1; assembly: GCF_040267695.1. Classification (NCBI taxonomy): domain Bacteria; kingdom Bacillati; phylum Actinomycetota; class Actinomycetes; order Micrococcales; family Microbacteriaceae; genus Microbacterium; species Microbacterium sp. A8/3-1. The sequence continues at coordinate 3,535,168 of NZ_CP158357.1, forward strand.
GCCCCGGGTCCGCAAGCCGCGCCGCGTGCGTACGTCCGGTTCCCGTGCCAGGACACTCGCGATCCTCGGTGGCGCGGAGGGCGAGATCCTCGATCGCGTCCCCGGCGAGACCCCGCGCTTCGTGCAGATGTTCTTCGTCCTCGCCGGGACCGCGCTGGTCTCGGCGATCTCCATGCTGTTCGCGCTGACCACCGGGGTGCAGGCGGCGATGTGGCTGGCCGTCCCGCTCGCGCTCGTGTGGGCGCTCATCATCTTCAACCTCGACCGGTTCCTGACCTCGACCATGGCGTCGACCCGGAACGTCTGGAAGCTCATCGGCCTCGCTATCCCGCGAGTGATCATGGCAGCGATCATCGGCTTCGTGGTCGCCGAGCCGCTCGTGCTGCAGATCTTCCACAACGACATCGCGCGCGAGGTCGCCTCGACCAACATCACGCAGTCGCAGTCCGACCAGGAGGCCCTCGAGTCGGGTCCGGAGAAGATCGCTCTGGATGCTGCATCCGACCGGGTCGCCGAGCTGGAGAACCAGGCCGCGACGGGCATCGTCGCCGGCACGGACTCGTCGTCGGCGACCGAATCCGCGGCGCAGGCGAAGGTCGACGACCTCACCGCCAAGATGACCGCGCAGCAGGCGGTCATCGACCAGGCCCGCACCCTGTACCAGTGCGAGCTCACCGGCGAGGGAGCGGGCACGGTCCCCGGCTGCACCGGAGTCAACGGCGAGGGCGCGAGCTCGGATGCCGCCGAGGCGCAGCTCGCCGAGGCGCAGCAGACCTACGACGCCCTGGCTGCGCAGCTGCGCACCGCGAACGACGAGCTCGCCGCCGCGGGCACCTCCGCCAAGGAGAACACGTCGGCGTCGGAGTCGCAGAACCGTGAGCAGGCGCAGTCGCAGCTGCCCGGTGCGCGCGACACCTATGACCAGGCTCTCGCCGCCTACAACGCGCGAGCGGATGCCGTGGCGCAGGGCAACGCGGGAGCGGTCGGCCTGCTGAGCCAGATCAGCGGACTCAACCGGCTGAGCGAGAAGGAGCCGACGATCCTGTGGGCGCACATCCTGATCGCGGCCCTGTTCTTCATGATCGAGCTGCTGCCCGTGCTGGTGAAGGTCCTGACGAGCTACGGCGACCCGAACCTCTACGAGAAGGCCGCGGCCATCCGCAAGCAGGTCGCGCTCGACAAGGTGACGGCCGAGGGCTTCCGGGACCGCGCCGAGATCGTGACGACGCAGTCGCAGGGGATGCAGGCGGATGCCGCCGGCTCCGGCGAACCGCAGACGCGCGCGGAGCGCCGCGAGGCAGCGGAGGCGGCCGAGGCGCAGGAGCGCGAACTGGCCGAGAAGCGCGCGCAGGCGCAGACCCTCGAGGAGCAGGAGCAGCTCGTCCGACCGACCGTCGGCTGATTCGGGAGCTCCGGCAGGCCGGCGGGCGCTCAGGCGAGCTGGAGAAGCTGCTCCGGCGAGGACGAGTCCGTGGGCTCCGGGGCGGCGTATCCGAGATCACGGATGCGGATGTCGCGGATCGTCGGATCGCCGATCACCGCGTCGACGATGGATCGGATCAGCGCGACAGTCGAGGGGCTCCCCGTCCAGCGTGCGCCGGTGAGCTCTGCTTCGATCCGGGCGAGCGGGAGCCGCAGCGCCGAATCGTGCTGACGGGCGTCATCGCTGAGCCATTCGACGAGCGCGTCGATGGTCCAATCGGGGTCGATTGGACCGATATCCGGTGACCTGGTGGCGAAGAACGTGTCCATTGGTCCAGAATCGGGTCTCATGAGCATCGATCACAGGGCCAATCCGGCGCCAGTGGACCACGGATCGGACACGGGTGCATCCACCGTGCTCGTCCGGGCCGGCGAGGTGTCGTCCGAGGGGCTCTCCGGGCGCCTGGGGCGCTGGACGCACGGCGACGGCACTCTCGCCGGCCGACTCGCGCGGGGGATCGCCGGCCTGATCGAGACGGGGGAGCTGCGGCCCGGAGACCGCCTCCCTGCGGAACGCGCGCTCGCTGCCGCCAGCTCGGTGTCCCGGGGCACCGTCGTCGCGGCCTACGCCGACCTCGCCGAGAGCGGACTCGTCGAGCGGCGACAGGGCAGTGGCACGCGCATCGCCGGGGCCGCGGCATCCGTCGCCCCCGTGCACCGACCGGGTCGCGGCGAAGCGCTGTTCTCTGCCCTGCCGAACGCGATCGACCTGCTGCGGACCGTCCCGCAGATCCCCGAGCTCGCGGTGCAGCTGATCCGCGATCACCAGCCGCGGCTCGACCTCGCGCTGCTGCCTGAGACGGACCCGGCCGGACTCCCCATCCTGCGCCAGCTCATCGCGGAGATGTACCGGGCGGAGGGCACACCGACCACTCCCGAGCAGATCCTCGTGACGCACGGCGCGCAGCAGGCGATCAGCCTCGTCGTGAACGCGCTCGTCGGACCGGGCGACGTCGTGCTCGCCGAGGAGATCACCTGGCCGGGGGTGACCGACTCGGTGGGTCTGCGCGGCGGCACGGTGCACGGCATCCCGATGGGGCCGGACGGACTCGACGTCGACGCGCTCGAACAGGCGCTGGCCCGGCTGCGGCCCGCCCTCGTGGCGCTCAACCCGCACCACCAGAACCCGACCGGCACCCGTCTGCCCGCGGCCGCGCGTCATCGCATCGCCGAGCTCGCCGCGCTGTACGGCGTGCCCGTGATCGAGGACCGCGTCGTCGCCGGCATCTCCTTCGACGGCGTCGTGCCGCCCACCCTCGCGGCCGAGCGCCCTGATGCGCCGATCATCGTCGTCGAGTCCGTGTCGAAGTGGGCCTGGGCGGGCCTGCGGATCGGATGGCTGCGCGCCGACCCCGTGCTCGTGCGGCGGCTGCGCGGCGCACGGCAGCTCGCCGATCAGTCGACCAGCGTGCCGGGGCAGCTCATCGCGCTCGACCTGATCGCGCACGCCGAGGAGCTGCGGCGTGCGAACAGCCGCATCCACCAGGAGCGCCTCGGTCTCCTCCAGCGTCTGATGGCCGAGCATCTGTCCGACTGGCGGGTCGATCCGCCCCGTGGCGGCCTCTCGCTCTGGGTGGCGCTGCCCGCCGGCTCCGCCGACGCCCTCGCGAGGATCGCGGCCACGCACGGCGTCTCGATCGCCGGAAGCGCCGCGTTCGCGGCATCCGTCTCCTCCGACGACCACATCCGGATCCCGTTCACCGCGCCGGACGACGTGCTCACCGAGGGCATCCGCCGGCTCGGGGAGGCATGGCGCGAATATCGGGAGACTCTCGGGCGTGCTTCCTAGGATGACCGCATGAAACGGATGCCGCGCCACACGCTCTGGATCTCGATCGCGGGCGTGCTCGCCGTCAGCGCCTATGCCGCGCTCGCCGCTGTGCAGATCCTCGTGCTGAACCCGTTGGCGGCGGCGCCGAGGATGACGCTCGAGGAGATCCGCGTCGAGATGGCCGCGGCGAACGAGAGTCTGGGGCACCAGACGGTGTTCTTCGTCCTCGGGATCGGCGTGGCGCTGGCCGTCGGGGTGGCTGTCGTCTCGATGATCGCCAAGGCGCCGCCGATCGTCCCGGGGATGACCTTCCTCGCCCTCCTCATGTGCGGGGTCGTCGGGTACTTCGCCGCTTCGTTCACCGCCGGCATGGGCCTCGCCGACACGTTCGGGATCAGCGGTGCCGACTACTCGCCCTGGGCGCTGCCGCTGTACGGCGTGAGCGCGGGCGCGGCGATCGTCGTGATCGTCGGCGGGATCGCCATGGCAACGCGGAATCGCACCTCGACCGCCCCGGCCTGAGACCGGTCACGGAATCCCGCCCTCGGGCCGTCCGGCAGCGACTAGCGTGGGAGCATGGTCAACTATCGCTATCTCGGAAACAGCGGTCTCAAGGTCTCGGAGATCACCTACGGCAACTGGGTCACCCACGCCTCCCAGGTCGGCGACGACGCCGCCGTCAAGACGGTCCACGCAGCACTCGACGCCGGCATCACCACGTTCGACACGGCAGACACCTATGCCAACACGGCCGCAGAGGTCGTGCTCGGCAAGGCTCTCGAGGGTCAGCGTCGCGAGGGCCTCGAGATCTTCACCAAGGTCTACTTCCCGACCGGTCCGAAGGGCCCGAACGACACCGGCCTGAGCCGCAAGCACATCCTCGAGTCGATCAACGGCTCGCTGAAGCGCCTCGGCACGGACTACGTCGACCTCTACCAGGCGCACCGCTTCGACTACGAGACGCCGCTCGAGGAGACCTTCCAGGCCTTCGCCGACGTCGTGCGCCAGGGCAAGGCGCTGTACATCGGCGTCTCGGAGTGGACGGCCGAGCAGCTGCGCGAGGGACACGCGCTCGCGAAGCAGCTGGGCGTGCAGCTCATCTCGAACCAGCCGCAGTACTCGATGCTGTGGCGGGTCATCGAGGGCAAGGTCGTCCCGGCATCCGAGGAGCTCGGCATCTCGCAGATCGTCTGGTCGCCGATGGCGCAGGGCGTGCTCAGCGGCAAGTACCTTCCCGGTCAGCCGGTCCCCGAGGGGTCGCGCGCGACCGACCCGCACAGCGGCGCCGACTTCATCAAGAGCTTCCTGCAGGACGACATCCTCACGGCCGTGCAGCGGCTCAAGCCGATCGCCGACGAGGCGGGCCTGTCGATGCCGCAGCTCGCGATCGCCTGGGTGCTGCAGAACCCGAACATCGCCGCGGCGCTGGTCGGAGCCTCTCGCCCGGAGCAGCTCGCCGAGACGGTCAAGGCCTCGGGTGTGAAGCTCGACGCCGACACCCTCGCCGCGATCGACACGGCGCTGGGCGACGCGGTCAACCGCGACGCCGAGCACACGTACTCGGTGTCGCCGAAGGCTCGTCTGACCTGACGCCCGCTCTGCTCCTCTGTCGAGCCGCCCCCTTACGACCGAACCGGCCCCTTGTGCGCGTGCACAAGGGGCCGGTTCGTACAGCAAGGGACGGCTCGGCGGAGAGGTGGGGCTACTCCTTCACCGCACCCGCGGTCAGGCCCTGCACGATCCAGCGGCTCGCGAGCGCGAACATCGCCATGGTCGGCAGGATCGTGAGGACCGCGGCGGCGCTCATGGAGCCCCAGTCGATGTTGAACGTCGAGATGAAGCCGTTCAGCGCCGAGGGGACAGTGCGGTTCGCGTCGGTGTTCATCAGCACGACCGACAGGAACAGCTCGTTCCAGCAGTTCACGAAGTTGAAGATGAACGCCGCGATGATGCCGGGCGTCATGACCGGGACCAGCACGCGGAACAGGGCCCCGAGGCGGGAGCATCCGTCGATCATCGCCGCCTCCTCCAGCGCGTCGGGCACGTTCTCGAAGAAGCCGCGCAGCATGACCGTCGAGAACGGGATGCAGATCGCGATGTAGACGAGGATCAGGCCGGGCTTCGTGTCGACCAGGCCCAGGTCGGTCATCATCGAGTACAGCGGCCCCAGGGCGATGAACGCCGGGATCATCTGCGTGAGCAGGAACGCGATCAGCACCGCGCCCTTGCCGCGGAACTCGAAGCGGGCGATCACGTAGGCGGAGAGCAGGGCGATCAGCGTCGCCACCGCTCCCGCGACGATCGCCACCAGGGCCGAGTTGCCGAGGAACACCGCGAACGAGCTCTGCTGGAACAGGCTCACGTAGTTCTCGAACGAGGGCTCGCTGGGCCAGTACTCGATCGGGAACCGGTTGATCGTGCCCGGCGACTTGATCGATGTCAGTGCGATCCAGTACAGCGGGAAGAGGGTGATCACGAGCCACAGCCCGAGGCCGACGACCCGCACCACTCCGCCGGCGGTCACCCGGCGCTTCTGTCGCGGAGCCTTTGCCAGGTCGGGGACGGTGAGACGCCGGGTCTCCGTCATCGAACTGCCCGTGCCTGTCGTGCCGGTGACGGTCATCGCTGGGCCTTCCGCATCGCCATCAGGTAGAACGCGCAGAACACGAACAGGAACGCGACGACGATGAGGCCGATCGCGCTCGCGAGGCCGTAGTTGCCCTGCTGGGTGTAGTTGATCATCCAGGTCGTGATGATGTGGGTCTGGTTCGCGGGCCCGCCGTTGGTCATGGCGTAGATGATGTCCGGGAAGTTGAAGATCCAGATCACGCGCAGCAGGATCGTGAGCAGCAGCGTCACGGCGATGTACGGGATGATGATCGAGAACAGCTGCCGCACCTTGCCGGCGCCGTCGAGGCTCGCGGCCTCCAGCATCTCGTCCGGGACGGACTGGAGCGCGGCCAGGATCATGATCGCGAAGAACGTCACGCCGTACCAGATGTTGGCGACGATCACGGCGATCATCGCGAGCTTCGGGTCGGCGAGCCAGGGGAGCGGCGCGTCGATGAGGCCGGCCTTCATCAGCAGGTCGTTCACCACGCCGAACTCGGCGTTGAACATCCAGCGGAACAGCATCCCGATGAGGAAGCCCGACACGGCCCACGGGAAGAACACGAGGGCCTGGTAGAGCCCGCGGAAGCGGAACCGCTTGCGCAGGGCGAGCGCGATGAGGAAGCCGATCACCAGCTGCGGGACGAGGGACCCGACCACCCAGAGGATCGAGTTCCAGGCGACGACGGGGAACGCCGGGTCCTGGAACACCGCGACGAAGTTGTCGAAGCCGACGAACGGGGTCGACGTGAGGTCCCAGAGGTTCCAGTCGTGGAAGGCCATGCGGGCGCCCTGCAGCATCGGCCAGTACGTGAACCAGCACACGAAGACGATCGCCGGGGCCATGAAGGCCAGGAGCGTCAGCGCATGCCGGCCGCGGAACTGCCGGCGGCGAGGGCCGGGGGAGCCCCCGCCGCGCGACTGCACGGATGCAGTGGCGGCGGAGCCTCCCTCACGAGCGGTCAGGGCCACGGGTCAGCCCTTCTCCGCGGCGTACTTCTCGGTCCAGAACTGATCCCAGGAGGCCAGCAGGTCGCTGGTCGACATGTTGCCGAGGAGCACGTTCTGCACATCCTGGTCGGACTTCTGGATCCACTCGGTCCACCAGCTGACACCGCGCGGCTGGCGCACGTTGACGTAGGTGTCGGGGTTCTCCGTCATGGTGACGTAGCTCGTCCACGGGCCCGTGGAGTAGAACTCGTCGTCGGCAGCGTCGGTGATGATCGGCACGAGGCTGTTCGCCTGCGCGAATTCGGTGGCGGGCTCGGCCGACGAGAGGAACTCGACGAGCTTCACCGCCGCCTCCTTGTTCTCGCTCGCCTCGGCGACGCCCCATCCGGCCACGGCCAGCGGCTGCGCGGCCTTGCCCGAGGGCCCGGTGAGCAGGGGAGCGGTGTCCCACTGGTCCTCGGTGAGGTTCGAGTCCTGCACGGTCGCGATGACCTCGGGGTCCTGCAGCAGGAACGCCGTGGTTCCGTTCGTGAAGCCGGCCACCATCTCGGGGTAGCCCCACGACACGGCCGAGGGCGGCGATGCCTCCTTGAAGAGGTCGAAGTAGTCGTCCACGGCATCCTGCGCCTCGGGGGCGGCGAAGATCGTCGAGCCGTCCTTCATCAGGAAGGCATCGTCGACGTTCAGGCCGTCGATCGTGTACGCCTCGATGGCGGCGACCACGTTGCTGTTCGCGTTGGGGCCGCCGCGGAAGGCGTAGCCGTAGACGTTGTTCGACGGGTCCTGGATCGCGGATGCCTGCTCGAGCAGGTCTTCCCAGCTCTTCGGCGGGCCGTCGAACCCGGCCTTCTCGACGAGGTCGGTGCGGTAGAACAGCGACAGGCCGTAGAAGCCGTAGGGGACGAAGTAGCTCTTGCCGTCCTCGGCGACCGATGCGGACTTGGCGTTGTCGGTCAGGGCGTCCCAGCCGTCCCAGTCCTTCAGGTCGTCGCCCAGGTCGTACAGCCAGCCGTTGTTGGCGAACGGTCCGACCGTGATGTCGCGCACCTCGAGGAGGTCGACGCCCTTGCCGGACTGCAGCATCTGCTGGATCTTCGCATCCGCCTGCTCGGTGGGAGGAGAGACCAGGTTGACCTTGATCTTCGGGTTCTCCTTCTCGAACTCGTCGAGGAGCCCGCGGATGAGGTCGGTGCGGGCCGGGTTGGTCAGGCTCTCGACCATCTGCAGGGTGACGGTCCCGTCGGCGGACGGGCCGCCGCCGGCGGAGCAGCCGGTGAGCGCGAGGACGGCGACGGTGCCGATGCCTGCTGCTGTCGTCAAGATCTTGTTCTTCACGATGTGCCTCTCAGTTGGTGTTTCGGGTGGGGTGCGGGTTTCGGGTGGGGGTGCGGGTCAGGGGATGATGACGGATGCCGCGGGCCGGATGCCGGCGCGCTGGAGGATCTGCGGGATGCAGCGCTCGACGAAAGCCTCGAAGTCGGAGGCCTCGGAGTAGAGGTGCGCCGAGAGGCGGAAGTAGCCGATGCCGCGGAAGCTCGTGAACGCGGTCTCGACGCCGGTCTCGTCGAGCAGGTCCATGCGCAGGGCGTCGGCTTCCTCCCGCGTGGCACCGAGGCCGAGGGGAAGGCGGACGAGCCGCATCGACGGCACGGGAGAGGGAAGCGGGGTGAGGGGCTCTTCGTCCGCGTACGGGCGGAAGCCCTCGGCGATGATCTCGGCACCGGCATCCGCCAGGACGGCCATCGTCTCGCGCGCCCGCTGCCAGCCGTACTCGCTCTCGATGAAGTCGATCGCGGCCGGGGTGGTGAGGTAGGTCGTCGCGTCGATCGTGCCCTGCGTGTCGAAGCGCGTCGGGAAGGACTCCTGCGCGGCCCACGAGTCGATGAGGGGCCAGAGCTCCTCGCGGTCGTGGGTCTCGGTGACGAGCAGGGCCGAGCCGCGCGGAGCGCAGGGCCACTTGTGCAGGTTGCCGAACCACCAGTCGCCGCCGGCGATGGCCGCGGCATCCGCGACGAGACCGGGCGCGTGGGCGCCGTCGACGAGGGTGCGCACGCCCCGCTCGGCCGCGAGTGCGGCGATGCGCCGCGTCGGGAGGAGACGGGCTGTGGGGGAGGTGATCTGGTCGACGACGATGAGTTTCGTTCGTGCGGTGAGTGCGTCGGCGAAGCGCTCGACGATCTCGTCGTCGGAACCCAGCAGCGGAAGCTCGACGACCCGCACGGTCGCGCCGAAGCGACGGGCGAGGCGCTGCGCCCCCATCGTGATCGCGCCGTACCCCTGATCGGTGACGAGGATCTCGTCCCCGCTCTCGAGGCGGAGGGCGTTGTAGACCACGGTCGCGGCGGCGGACGCGTTCGGCACGAAGGCGCTGTCCTCGGGGCGTGCGCCCACGAAGGGAGCTGTGCGCTCACGGGCGGCGCGGACGCGTTCGGCGATGCGGGGGAACCACTCGACCGGGCTGAGATCCGCCTTGCGTCGGAGTGCGTCCTGCTGTTCGACGACGGTCGTGGGGACGGCGCCGAACGAGCCGTGGTTCAGATGGATGATCGCCGGATCCAGGGGCCAGGCATTCCGCGCGCGGTCGAACGACCTCAGTCGGATCGGGGCGGGGAAACCGGTGGCCTGCATAGGTCCTCTTCAACACGTCGGGGGGGGGAGTTGTTGCACAACTTTGCCATAGCGCTGGCTAGATCACCAGATATCACGGATAATTTAATAAAGTCGTCATACGACTTGGTCGCGTCGTTCGCGTCCGACAGACTCACAGGAGATCCGAGTGCCAGAGAGGAACACGATGAGCGCGTTGGACAAAGCGCTGCACGGACTGCGGGCGCTCATCGCCGACGGTGCGCTGCGGCCGGGAGACCGGCTGCCCAGCGAAGGCGAGCTGTGCGAGACGCTCGGCGTCTCCCGCGGATCCCTGCGTGAAGCGATCCGCACGCTCGGCGCCCTCGGCGTGCTCGAGACCCGGCACGGGTCGGGCAGCTATGTGAGCGAGCTGCGGGCCGCCGACCTGATCGGGAGCCTGTCGCTCACCGTCGGGCTGTTGCCGATGGCGGGGGTGCTCGAGCTCACCGAGCTGCGCCGGGTGCTCGAACCGCACGCCGCGGCGCTCGCCGCAGCACGCATCGATGCCGAGACGGTGGAGAAGCTCGATGAGCTCCTGGGCGAGATCGAGGAGAGCGACGACTTCGATGATCATTCGCGGCTCGACCATGAGTTCCACATGACGATCTCGAAGGTCGCCGGCAACGACGCCCTCACCAGCCTCATCGATGTGCTCCGGTCGCGCTCGCGCGCCTACCGGATCCACGATGCGCACGACGCCGCGGAGCTCAAGCTGCACTCGGATGCCGGGCACCGGGCGATCCTGCGCGGTCTCGCCGCGGCCGATCCGGTCGCTGCCTCTGCGGCGGCGTCATCGCACGTCGCGTACACGGAGTACTGGGTGCGCAAGTACACCGAGGTCGAGGAGCAGGCGGAGTAGCTCTGCGTCGACCCGCCCCTCTAGGGACGAACCGGCCTCTTCTGTGCGTTCGCAGAGGGCCGGTTCGCGCCCAAGGGGGCGGCTCGGCAATCAGGCGAGGGTGATGTCGACCTGGATCTCCGCCGCGATGCGCTCGAGGTCGGCGCGCAGCGCGTCGAGGTCGACGGATGCCGGGACCCGCGCCGTGACGGATGCCTCGAACAGGCGCCCGCCGGCCATCGCGGCATCCCGGGTCTCGGTGGCCAGCTCCTCGATGCTCAGAGCGTGCGAGCTCAGCACGGTCGAGATCTCGCGGACGATGCCGTGGCGGTCGTTGCCGAGCACCCGGATCGTGAGGAGCTGGTCGTCTTCGATGTCTGCGGCTGGGGTGCCGGTGAGCACGGCGAGGGTCAGCAAGCCTTGACCCTGCAGGCTTCGCAGCGCGGTCTGCAGCTCGGGTGCGCGGTCTTCGGCGACGGAGACCTCGATGACGCCGGCGAAGGTGCCGGCGAGCTCGGCCAGCGAGCTGTTCTCCCAGTTGCCGCCGTGCGCATCGACGACATCGGCGACGGCGGCGACAAGGCCGGGACGGTCTGCTCCGGCGACGGTGAGGATCAGAGTTGTCATGCGGCCAGCGTAACGCGGTCGACCGGCACGGACCGGCTGGGTCGCTGAGCCTGTCGAAGCCTCGTGTGGGGCCCTTCGACAAGCTCAGGGACCCAGGGTTGCGGGTCGGGGGCCCAGGGTGCGGGTCAGGGGGCCAAGGGCGCGGACGTCAGTCGGCCCAGACTCCCGTCTCGAGGAAGGACTCCAGCCGGGCGCGGTGCGGGGCGAGGTCCCAGCCCTGGGCTGCGACCCACTCGTCGGAATAGTAGGTGCCCGCGTAGCGGACGCCGCTGTCGCAGATGAGCGTCACGACGCTGCCGGTCTCGCCGGCCGCACGCATCCGGGCGATGAGCTGGAACGCGCCGTAGAGGTTCGTGCCCGTCGACCCGCCCGCCCAGTGCAGGGTGCGTGCGCGCAGCATACGGATCGCCGCGATCGAACCGGCATCCGGCACGCGGATCATCTCGTCGATCACGCTCGGTACGAACGACGGCTCGACGCGGGGCCGTCCGATGCCCTCGATGCGGCTCGGGCGTCCGGCGGGGGCGTCGACCGTGCCGGCCCAGCCGTCGTAGAACGCCGAGCCCTCCGGGTCGACCACGGCGATCTGCGTCTCGTGGCGGCGGTACTTCACATACCGGCCGAAGGTCGCGCTCGTGCCGCCCGTTCCGGCTCCCACGACGATCCAGCGGGGGATCGGATGCCGCTCCTGCGAGAGCTGGCTGAAGACGCTCTCCGCGATGTTGTTGTTGCCCCGCCAGTCGGTCGCGCGCTCGGCGAACGTGAACTGGTCGAGGTAGTGACCGTGGCAGTCCGAGGCGAGGCGCTGCGCCTCGGGCGACATGTCCTCGGCGCGATCGACGAAGTGGCAGCGACCGCCGTAGAACTCGATGAGGTCGATCTTCTCCTGGCTGGTGGAACGCGGCACGACGGTCACGAACGGGAGTCCCAGCATCCGCGCGAAGTACGCCTCCGACACTGCCGTCGATCCGCTGGATGACTCGACGAGCGTCGTGTTCTCGTGGATGCGGCCGTTGACGAGCCCGTAGAGCAGGAGCGAGCGCGCGAGGCGGTGCTTGAGGGAGCCGGTCGGATGCACCGACTCGTCCTTCAGGTACAGATCGATGCCCCACTCGGGCGGCAGCGGGAACAGATGCAGATGCGTGTCGGCGCTGCGATTGGCATCGGCTTCCAGCAGGGCGATCGCGGTGCTGGTCCAGGAGGTCACGGATCGAGCGTAACGCGCCCGCTCACTTGTCGGTGTAGCCGCCTTCGCCGGTCTCGCCGTCGTAGGTGAAGGCCTTGTCCTCCAAGGTGATCTTGATGTCGTCGCCGAGCGGCTGCTGCGCGAGCAGGCGCTCCTCGAGCATCGCCATCCGTTCGTCGTACTCCTGCGCCTGCTGCTCGTCGATCCCCCAGATCGTCGCGACCTTCATGTCGGTCATCAGGTACAGGAAGGCCGTGACGGCGGTGCGGTTGTACTCGTTGTCCGGGATCGTCTGCCAGAGCGCCCCGGAGTCGCGCAGGCGCTTGTACTCCTCGATCTTCGCCTCGAGCCGATCCGCGATCCCGGAGGCGTCCGCGTCGGGATCGGCAGGCTCATCGCCGTCGTCCGACGGCCTATCCGGGTCTTCGGCGAACGCGCTCGGACTCGGCACCGGGGCGGGCGGTGAAGCCTCGTCCGGCCCGCGGACGAGGAACCCGACGAGCAGCGCCACGCCGACAACCGCGAAGATGACGAGACCGCCGACCACGGCCAGCACGATGCCGAGGGCGTTCGAGCTCTTGGCGGCAGGCGGAGCTGCGTATGCCGGACCGGGAGCCGGGTAGCCGCCCGCAGTCGCGTAGGGAGGTAAGGGCGCAGCGGGCTGCGCGGGAGGAACGGGCGCACTCACGGGTGGCGCGAGCGGGACGACGGGCGGAAAACTCGGAGCCTGGCCGCCCGCATCCGCCGGTGGAGGCGGAATGACGTTGTCCGGCTCTGCCCCCGTCTGCTCGTCTGTCATCGTTCTCCCCCTGGATCGACGGCACCTGCCGGATGCCTCTTTCCGAAAGGTAGCCGTTTCCGTCGTCGACCGTGCGGGCAGATCTGCTCAGGCGGCCGTGCCCTGGGGAGTATCTCGCCAGCACCGTCGACGTGCAGGAGAGATCGTCAGGCGCCCGCGGGCTGCGCGGGCCCCAGGGTTCCGGATGACTGCTCCCCGGCGGCATCGCCTTTGAGCTCGACGAGGATCGTGTGGGTCGGGGTCGTCCCGGTGTTCTCGCCGGAATGGCGCTGCGCGGGGATCCACACGGCCTGTCCGGAGGGCAGCGAGGTGTCGAACGTGCGCTCGCCGGCGCTGAGGCGACGGGAGAAGTCGCTGAGGGTGACCATCACGCTGTTCGGGTGGTCATGCGGCGTCGTCTTGTCGCCGGGCTCGTCGGTGTACTCGAGGACGCGGACGTGCTCGTTCTCCCAGAGCGTGCGGTAGTGATCCGGGTTGGTCAGGGTGGGATCGTCGGTGATCATGCGGCGACGGTACACCCGGCGGGATGACGGCGGCAGACCCTCTTCAGCCGACCGTTCCTGCGGGAGAAGCACCGCCGTCGCCGTCGACGTGCAGGAGAGATGCCTGCGACTGCTCCTGCTGCAGCTGGAACTCGAAACGCGACCGATCCCCGCGGTGGTAGGCGATGAAGTACTCCATCGGCGTCCCGTCGGCGCTGCGGCTCACGCTGCGCAGCCGCAGCAGGGCCGAACCCGCGCTGACGCCGAGGAGCTGCGCCTGCTCGTGGGTCGCGACCGTGGCCTCCGCCGAACGGACGCCATGCGTCGCGACGATGCCGTTGTCGGCCAGGAGGCGGTACAGCGACGCCTCGGTCAGGTCGGCGTCGAGGGTCACGGCGCCTACGGCATCCGGCATCCACGTCGTCGACAGCGACCACGGCTCGCCGTCGACATGACGCAGACGCTCCAGCACGACGACCGGCGACCCGGCAGGCAGCTCCAGCGCCGCGGCGATCTCGTCGTCGGCGGTCGTCCGCTCGTGCCGCAGCACATCGCTGTGCACGTGCCCGCCGCGGCGCTCGACGTCGTCGTACAGACCGACCAGCGTGTGCACGAGACTCTCGCTCGTGCGCGGCCGCGACACGAACGTGCCCTTGCCCTTGACCCGCTCGACCAGCCCCTCGTGCTCGAGCTGGGCGAGCGCCTGACGCACGACCGTGCGGGAGATGCCGTACCGCTCGCACAGACGGTGCTCCCCGGGGAGCGGGTCGCCCGGTTGCAGACCGTCGCGCGCGATGCCGTCGATGATCAGCTGGCGCAGCTGGTCGTACATCGGTGCGGCGGAGTGCCGGTCGATCGTGTCGTCGGTCGCGGTATCGCTGCTGGTGCCGGTCATGTCAGTACGCGACCCCCGCGTGCAGGATGACGTTCGCATAGGGAGTGAACTCTCCCGAGCGGACGAACGCCCGCGCGCCGTGCGTCAGCTTCTTGAACTCCACGTGCGGCACGAGCTCGATCTCGAAGCCCATCCCGGCGAAGCGCTCACGCAGGGCGTCGAGCACTTCGGGACTCTTCTCGGCGACCTCGGCGGACACCGTGGCGCCTTCGACGACGAGCTCGGCCAGCACGGTGTCGAGCACGTCGAGGAAGGCCGGTGCTCCGGGGCGGTAGGCCAGGTCGATGCGCTCGGAGCCGGTCGGGATCGGCAGCCCCGCGTCGGTGACGACGAGCAGGTCGGTGTGCCCGGTCTCGCTGATCACCCGCGAGAGCGCGGGATTGATCGTGGTCGCTGATTTGCGCATGGATTCTCCTCAGTTCGTGGTGGTCGCGGATTCCCGCGCCTCGAGGAAGGCGTCGACCTCGGCGCGGTGCGGCAGGCTCGGCGAGGCGCCCTGCTTCGTGACGGTCAGTGCTCCGGCCGCCGTCGCCAGGCGCACGGCCTCGTTCAGGGTGCTGCCGTTCGCGAGGGCGGCTCCGAGGTACCCGGCGTAGGCGTCGCCAGCGGCCGTGGTGTCGACCGCCTCGACCGGGAACGGCGGGATGACGGTCGCACCCTCGCCGGTCACCACGCAGGAGCCCTGTCCTGCGAGCGTGATCACCGCGGCGCCGACGCCCTGGCGGAGGAACCAGAGTCCGGCGAGTTCCGCCGTCGCGGCATCCGTCACCTCGATCCCGCTGATCAGCGAGGCCTCGGTCTCGTTCGGCGTGACGATGTCGACGCTCCGCCAGATCTCGGGCGGGAGCTCGGCCGCGGGTGCCGGGTCGAGGATCACGGTCATGCCGTGCTCGCGTCCTCGAGCCGTGATGTGGGCCGTGAGGGCCGACGGCGTCTCGAGCTGCGTGAGGAGGACGGAGGTCGTCGATGCGAGCGCGTCGAGCGCCGCGTCGATCTGCTCGGTGCTCAGCGAGGCGTTGGCGAGCGGGACCATCACGATGTCGTTCTGCGCGGAGGCGTCGACCCGGATGTGCGCGATGCCCGTGGGGCCGGGAACCGTCCGCAGGTGCGTGAGGTCGACACCCGCTTCGCCGAGGCCGTCGACCACGAGGTCGTGGAACAGGTCGTCGCCGACGCAGCCCACGAAGCTCGTGCGGGCGCCGGAACGACCGGCGGCGACCGCCTGATTCGCGCCCTTGCCGCCGAGCATGAGCGTGAACTCGTCGCCGAGGATCGTCTCGCCCCTGGCGGGGAGTCGCTGTGAGAAGGTGGTCACATCAGCGGTGACGCTGCCGACGATGACGACGCCGGAGCGATCACCGGAAAGTGCGGGGGACATCTCGCTCCTGATCCTCTTTGACTTGCGTCTGCAGCTGTCATTACATTAGCCGAATCCGAACCTGTAACGACAGGTTCCTGTGTCTGGAGCTCCGATGACCGCGATCGCCCCCCGCCTCTACGTCGACAGCGCCGACACCGACCGCGTCTCTCGGCTCCTCGCCGCGGGCGTCGTGCACGGCGTGACGACCAATCCGACCATCCTCGAGCGCGGCGGCAGGACAGCCGCCGACATCCCCGAGCTCTACGCGCGCTGGGAGTCCGAAGGTGCGCAGGAGATCTTCTTCCAGACCTGGGGCGGCGACACCGCGTCCTTCCTGCGCAACGCCGAGGGCATCCGCACCCTGGGAGACCGGGTCGTGGTCAAGGTGCCGGCGACGGCCGACGGCTTCGCCGCGGCATCCGCTCTCGTGCGCGACGGCGCCACCGTGCTCGTCACCGCCGTCTACTCGGTGGCCCAGGCGCTCGTGAGCGCGAGCATCGGCGTGCGGTACATCGCGCCCTACCTCGGACGGATGCGGGATGCCGCCGCCGAGACCGGCTTCTCGGGCCCCGGCGCGGAAGACGTCATCGCCCGCATGCAGGAGGTCTGCGTCGGCAGCGGTACCGACGTGCTCGCGGCGTCGCTGCGCTCGCCGGAGGACATCGTCGGACTGCGCATGCTCGGCGTGCCGTACTTCACCGCGGCCCCCGACGTGATCGAGCGGATGCTGCTGCACGACGTGAGCGACCGCTCGGCCGTCGAGTTCGACGCCGCGATGGGGCGTCTCGGGGCCTGAGCCGCCTGTGGCGGCGGGCAGGTTCTGCGGCCGATCGGAAGTTCTGCGGCCAATCCCGGGCATTGCGGCCGCAGAAGCTCGAGATGGCCGCAGAAGTTGCGCCGCCGCGCGCCGCGAGGCTCGATTCAGGCGGATGCCGCCTGGCGCAGCCACCGTTCGACGCCGGCGATGTGCGCCGTGGTCAGGGAGGTCGCGAGCGCGGAATCGTGCTGCGCGATGGCCTCGGCGATCGCGCGATGCTCGGACAGGGTGCGCTCGACCGCGCCGGCCTCGGTGAGGCCGCGCCAGACGCGGGCCCGCACGGTCTGGCTGCTGAGGTGCTCGATCAGACTCGCGAGGTAGGCGTTGCCCGCCATGCGGACGATCTCCCGGTGGAAGCGGATGTCGTGCTCCACCAGCTCCTCGATCGTGACGGAGGCATCGATCCCGTCGATCTCGCTCACCAGCTCGGCGATCGCCTCATCGGTGCCGAGGTTCGCGGCGAGACCGGTCGCCTGCGACTCCAGCATCCGTCGCACGGCGAAGATCTCGAGCATCGAGTCGTCATCGTGCATGTCGACGACGAACGAGATGGCCTCGAGAAGGAGGTGCGGCTCCAGACTGGTCACGTAGGTGCCGTCGCCGCGCCGCACGTCGAGCACGCGGATCACCTCGAGCGCCTTGACCGCCTCGCGCATCGAGTTGCGGGAGAGCCCGAGCCGCTCGGACAGCTCCTTCTCCGGAGGGAGTCGATCTCCGGGCGAGAGCTCGCCCGACACGATCATCGCTTTGATCTTCTCGATCGCCTCGTCAGTCACGGCCATGGCGTCATCCTAGCGATTGATCGGATGTCTGAGGCAGGATGGACGCATGCGCGTCATCGATTCACACCTGCACCTGTGGGATCCGGAGCTTCTGGAGTACTCCTGGCTCGAGGGGCCGTACGACGCCCGGTTCGCCGAGGCCGAGCTGGAGCGTGCGCGGCTGGGCGCCGCAGCAGAGGAGAAGGCCGTGTTCGTGCAGGCCGAGACGGCCGAGGACCGCTTCCTCGACGAGGTGCGCTGGGTCGAGAGCCTTGCGGAGCGTATCGGCGTGATCGGCATCGTGGCCGGCGTGCGCCTCGACCGCGGAGTCGACACGACGACGCACCTCGACGAGCTCGCCGCGCAGTCGCTCGTGGTCGGGGTGCGGCACAACCTGCAGGATGAGGCGGACGGCCTCGCGGTGTCCACCGCGTTCGTCACCGGAGCGCGCGAGGTCGCGGCGCGCGGGTGGACCTTCGACGCGTGCGTCCGTGCCGCCCAGCTGCCCGATGTCGCCCGTCTCGCCGGTGCCATCCCGGAGCTTCGCATGGTGCTCGACCACCTGGGCAAGCCCGAGGTCGGCACGGCTGATGCGCCGCGCACGCCCTCGGTGGAGTGGGTGCGAGATCTCGACGAGCTGTCGCGGCATCCGGAGGTCTTCTGCAAGCTGTCGGGGCTCCCCGCGGAGGCGGCGGGGAACTGGAACAGGGAGCAGCTCGAGCCGTTCCTCGATGTCGCCGCCGACACCTTCGGCGTCGAGCGGCTGATGTGGGGCAGCGACTGGCCCGTTTCGGCGATCGGTCCGGCGGAGTCCGGCGATCCGCACGCGTCGGACGACGGCGCTGCCGCGTACCAGGCGACCGCGCGCTCGCGCTGGCTCGAGGTCGTGGTGGCCTGGGCGGAAGCGCGCGGCCACGACGTCGACGCCATCCTGTGGGCGAACGCCGAGCGCTTCTACGGTCTGGGCGACGGGGGGCGGCCGGACGCGACGGAGCCGCCGCGCCGCGGCATCCTGGGCTGGTTGCGCGGGGAGTAGGTCGGGAGTTCTCGTTCCGGTCGCAGTTTCTGCCGTCTCTGGTCGTGCGGGGCAGCATCGTTTGCGACCGGAACGCGGGGGCGCGGCGGATTTCGCGACCGGACCGGCGGACCGGCGCGCCGGAGCGTCGGAACGGATGCCGTGGGCCGGAGCTACTCCGCGCGCAGGCGGAGCTGCGCCATCCCGCCGTCGACCTCGATGAACGTTCCCGTCGTGGAACCGGCCGACGGGCCGACCAGGTAGGCGACGGCAGCGGCGACCTCGTCGGGGCTCACCAGCCGACCGTGCGGCTGCCGTGCCTCGAGAGCCGCACGCTCGGCAGCGGGGTCGGATGCCGAGTCCAGCAGTCGCCCGACCCACGGGGTGTCGGCGGTGCCCGGGTTGACGGCGTTCACGCGGATGCCCTCGCGCAGGTGGTCTGCGGCCATGGCCCGGGTGAGCGCCGAGACCGCGCCCTTGGAGGCGCTGTACAGCGCCCGCTGCGGCAAGCCGGTCGTGGAGGCGATGGATGCCGTGTTGCAGACGGATGCCGACGGCGACTTCCGCAGCCAGGGCAGCGCCGCCGCGGTCACCCGCGCGATGCCGGTGACGTTGATGGAGAGCACGCGCGCCCACTCGTCGTCGTCGTTCGCCGCGATGTCGCCCTGCGCGCCGATGCCGGCGTTGTTCACGACGATGTCGATGCGGCCGAACCGCTCGGCGACCGCGCCGACAGCAGCGTCGACGCTCGCGCGGTCCGACACGTCGGCCGTGAACGCCGCGAACGCGGCATCCGCTCCGGAGGTGTCGCGATCGAGCACCGCGATCTGCGCCCCGTCGGCGTGCAGGCGGTGCGCGATCGCCGCGCCGATGCCGGATGCTCCGCCGGTGACGATCGCCACCAGTCCTTCCAGTGCGCCGGTCACTTCTGTGCCTTCCATGCCACGAACTCCTGTCGCTGACGGCCCAGGCCGTCGATCTCGACCTCGACGACATCACCGGCCGCGAGGTAGGGGAAGTTGCCCGAGAGCGCCACGCCCTGCGGGGTTCCGGTGAGGATGAGGTCACCGGGCTCGAGCGTGACGTACTGGGACAGGTGGTGCACGATGTGCTCGACCGAGAAGATCATGTCGCTCGTGTTCGAGTCCTGACGCGGCTCGCCGTTGACGAAGCTGCGCAGCCCGAGGGCGTGATGGTCGACCTCGTCGGGGGTGACCAGCCACGGGCCGGTCGGGTTGAAGCCCGGCGCGATCTTGCCCTTCGACCATTGCCCGCCCGACACCTCGATCTGGAAGGCGCGCTCGGAGACGTCGTTGGCCACCACGAAGCCGGCCACGTGCGTCATCGACTCGTCGGGGGAGTCGAGGTAGGAGGTGCGCGCGCCGATGACGATGCCGAGCTCGACCTCCCAGTCGGTCTTCTCGCTGCCGCGCGGGATCGTGACCTCGTCATTCGGGCCGACCACGGTGTTCGGGGTCTTCAGGAAGATGATCGGGATGGTCGGCGGCTGCGATCCCGATTCGGCCGCGTGGGCCGCGTAGTTCATGCCGACGCAGATCACAGCACTGGGCCGGGCGATCGGGGCTCCGATGCGGAGGGCAGCGGCATCCGCCAGCTCGGGGAGCTCGCCGGCGTCACGTGCGGCGGCGACGCGAGAGCGGAAGTCGCCGGCGAGGAATTCACCGTTCACATCGGATGTCAGGGAGCGGAGGTCGAGGTGGCGGTCACCCTCCACCAGGACGGGGATCTCGCTCCCTGGGTTGCCAAGCCGCGCGAACTTCATGATTCTCCTGATCGGTCATGGGGCCGCTTCTGCGCGGCCGGTCTCGTTGACAGTATAGACATCCGATGTTTACACTCCAAGAGATCCGCGCGAAGAAAACAGCTCGCGCATGGAGAGGAACCCCCGTGAGCCGCATCGTCGCCCTCGACACCACCGACATCCGCTTCCCCACGTCGCTCAGCCTCGACGGTTCGGACGCGATGAACCCCGACCCGGACTACTCCGCGGCGTACGTGGTCGTGCGCACGGATGCCGACGACGGCATCGAGGGCCACGCCTTCGTGTTCACGATCGGCCGAGGCAACGACGTGCAGGTCGCGGCGATCGACGCGCTCGCCGGGCACCTGGTCGGGCGCGAGGTCGAGCCGCTCCTCTACGACATGGGCGGCACCTTCCGGGCGATCATCGGCGACTCGCAGCTGCGCTGGCTCGGCCCCGAGAAGGGCGTCATGCACATGGCGATCGGCGCGGTCATCAACGCGCTGTGGGACATCAAGGCGAAGCGCGCAGGGCTCCCCCTCTGGCAGCTGCTCGCCCGGATGACGCCCGAGGAGCTCGTCGACCTCGTCGACTTCCGCTACCTCACCAACGCCCTCACTCCCGAGGATGCGCTCGAGATCCTGCGCGCCGCCGAGCCGGGTCGCGCCGAGCGCGAGCAGGAGCTGCTCGCCACGGGCTACCCGGGGTACACCACGAGTCCCGGCTGGCTCGGGTACTCCGACGAGAAGCTCGAGCGGCTCGCTCGCGAGGCCATGGCCGACGGCTTCACCCAGATCAAGCTCAAGGTGGGCGCCGACCTCGACGACGACATCCGCCGCTTCCGCAAGGCGCGCGAGGTGTGCGGGCCGGACTTCCCGATCGCGATCGACGCCAACCAGCGCTGGGAGGTGTCCGAGGCGATCGAGTGGGTGAATGCGCTCGCCGAGTTCCACCCCGCCTGGATCGAGGAGCCGACCAGCCCCGACGACGTGCTCGGTCACGCCGAGATCGCCCGCGGAGTCGCGCCCATCCGCGTCGCCACCGGTGAGCACGCGCAGAACCGCGTGATCTTCAAGCAGCTGCTCCAGGCCGAGGCGATCTCCGTGATGCAGATCGACGCCGTGCGCGTCGCCGGGGTGAACGAGAACATCGCGAACCTGCTGCTGGCGGCCAAGTTCGGCATCCCGGTCTGCCCGCACGCCGGTGGCGTCGGCCTGTGCGAGGCCGTGCAGCACCTGTCGATGTTCGACTTCGTGGCCGTCACGGGTACCCGCGAGGGCCGGATGATCGAATTCGTCGACCACCTGCACGAGCACTTCGTCGTGCCGACCGACATCCAGGGCGGCTCGTACATGGCGCCGACCGCGCCCGGCGCCGGCATGGAGATGAAGGCCGACAGCATCGCCACCTACACGTGGACGGGCGCGCATGTCGGGGTCTGAGCGCGCGGCTGCTCTCGAGCTGCCCGCCCTCGGCCACGGGGCCGCGAACGTCGGCAACCTGTTCCGCGCGATGACCGACGACGAGGCCTGGGCCGTCCTGGATGCCGCGTGGGAGAGCGGTATCCGGTACTACGACACCGCCCCGCACTACGGGCTCGGCCTGTCGGAGCGCCGGCTCGGCGCGTTCCTGCAGACCAAGCCCCGTGGTGAGTATGTGCTGTCCACGAAGGTGGGCCGGCTGCTGCGCCCGAACCCGCAGCACGCGGGTGGACTCGACACCGCGAACGACTTCCACGTGCCCGACGACCTCCAGCGCGTGTGGGACTTCTCGGCCGACGGCATCCGTCGGAGCCTCGACGAGTCGCGCGAACGCCTGGGCATCGAGCGCATCGACCTGCTCTACCTGCACGACCCGGAGCGCCACGATCTGGACCTCGCGCTCGCCGAGGCCTTTCCCGCCATGGAGCAGCTGCGCGCCGAGGGCGAGGTCACGGCGATCGGCATCGGATCGATGGTGTCGGATGCCCTGGCCGCTGCCGTCCGCTCCGCCGACCTCGACCTCATCATGGTCGCCGGGCGCTACACGCTGCTCGAGCAGCCCGCCGCCGTCGATGTGCTGCCGGCGTGCCGGGAGCGGGGGACCGGGATCGTCGCGGCATCCGTCTTCAACTCCGGACTGCTCGCCTCGAACGAGCCGCGCCGCGACGGACGCTACGAATACGGACAGCTGCCCGACGAGCTGTGGGAGCGGCTGCTGCGGATCGCCGCCGTCTGCGCTGACCACGGCGTGCCGCTGCCGGCCGCCGCGATCCAGTTTCCGCTGCAGGCTTCGGGAGTGCGCTCGGTCGTCGTGGGCGGGAGTCGTCCTGAGCAGCTGCGCCAGAACGCCGCCTACGCGGCGCAGGAGATTCCCGAGGAGCTGTGGGAGAACCTCGCCGCCGAGGGGCTGATCCCGGCCTGAGGGTGTCGTCGGGCCGGGCTCGACGTTCACAACTCAGCAAGAACGCACGCAGATCGCCCGGAACCGGGCGGATTCGGGCCAAGGTTCGACGATCGTGCTGAATAGTGCACGCCGTCGACGCGTGACGAGACCGCCTCAGCGCCCGACGGTCGACTCGCGCACGATGAGCTCGGCGGGGAACGGCGTGGTCGCGGGCGGCGGAGCCGTCGGGTCGGCCAGCTGCTGCAGCAGCGCGGCACCGGCGGCGCGCCCGATCTCATAGCCCGGCTGACGCACGCTCGTCAGCGGCACCACGCCCTGGTGTGCCTGGTCGACATCGTCGAATCCGACGAGTGCGATCTCCTCGGGAACCCGGATGCCGTGCCGCAGCAGCTGCGTGAGCACGCCGAGCGCCACCATGTCATTCGCGGCGAAGACAGCATCGGGGCGCTCACCGGCGGGCAGGGCGATGAGCTGTTCGGCGGCGCGCAGCCCGTCCTCGGTCGTGAGATGCGGCACGTTCTGCACCGTGATCGTGGCTGAGGTCCCGGCGACCGCGTCGCGCAGCCCGGCCAGGCGGTCATTCGACTGGCTGACCGTGGGGCTGCCGAGGAACAGGATGCGCGTGCGTCCGAGCGACAGCAGATGCTCGCCGGCGAGACGCCCGCCGCCGCGGTCGTCGAACAGCACGGATGCGACCGTGGGCGAGTCACGGATGGGGCCGACGACCACCGAGCGGATGCCGCGCTCGGCCAGGAGCTCGAGACGCGGCACGACGTCGCCGAGCGGGTAGATCACGATGCCCTGCACGCGGTGCGCCTCGAACATGTCGATGTTGCGTCGCTCCTGCGCGTCATCGCGGTTGCTGTTGCTGAAGAACAGCGACCAGCCGCCTTCGCGCGTCACGTCGTCCACGCCGCGGGACAGTTCATTGAAGTAGGGCAGCCACGCGTCGAGCAGGATCAGCGCGAGCGCCTTGCTCGACCCTGCGCGCAGCTGCCGCGCCGACTCGTTCGGCACGAAGCCGAGCTGCTCGATGGCCGCCCGCACGCGTTCGCGGCTCGACGTGCCGAGCACGTGCGGGTGGTTGAGGTAGTTCGACACGGTCGAGGACGAGACCCCGGCAAGAGCGGCGACGTCTTTGACGCTCGCGGGCATGGAGGCTCCTCGTCGGGATGGGGCCGCCGGCGGGACGCGCCGGGCGGACGTGGCGACACCAGGCTAGCGGGAGAATTGCAACGTGCCAAGAAAGTTCTTGACTCCGCACCTCCCGCGGGCGTAGCGTGTCTGGCACGCCACTTGCAACGTGCCAAGTGGCGAGGCGACGGTGCCGAACACCCGCCTGCGAGAGGCCCCATGAACATCGGCTGCCACGGGCTCGTCTGGACCGGGAACTTCGATGCCGACGGCATCCGCCTCGCTGTGGAGAAGACGAAGGCGGCGGGCTTCGACCTCATCGAGTTCCCGCTCATGGATCCGTTCTCGTTCGACGTGGCGGCCGCGAAGGACGCCCTCGAGGAGCATGACCTCGCGGTGAGCGCATCGCTCGGGCTGTCCGAGGCGACCGACGTGACGAGTGCCGATCCTGCGATCGTCGCGGCGGGCGAAGCGCTGTTGCTCCGCGCGGTGGACGTGCTCGCCGAGCTGGGCGGCGAGCACTTCTGCGGAGTGATCTACAGCGCCATGAAGAAGTACATGGAGCCCGTGACGCCCGAAGGGCTCGCGAGCAGTCGCGCCGCCATCGCGCGGGTCGCCGACCACGCCGCCGAACGGGGAGTGTCGGTGTCGCTCGAGGTCGTCAACCGCTACGAGACCAACGTGCTGAACACGGCCAGGCAGGCGCTCGACTACCTGGCGGAGGTCGACCGGCCGAACGTCGGGATCCACCTCGACACGTACCACATGAACATCGAGGAGTCGGATATGTTCGCGCCGGTCCTCGACGCCGCTCCCGCCCTGCGCTACGTGCACATCGGCGAGAGCCACCGGGGCTACCTCGGCACCGGGACGGTCGACTTCGACACGTTCTTCAAGGCGCTCGGCCGTATCGGCTACGACGGCCCGATCGTCTTCGAGTCGTTCTCGTCCGCCGTCGTCGCTCCGGACCTCAGTCGGATGCTCGGCATCTGGCGGAACCTCTGGACCGACAACGACGAACTCGGCGCGCACGCCAACGCGTACATCCGCGACAAGCTCGTCGCGATCGAGTCGATCCGGTTGCACTGAGGCGCGAGCCGGAGTTCCGGTGCCGGGAAGGTCAAGATGTTATTACAAGCCTTCCCCATCCGACCTCCGTTAGATACATTCAGATACAACTTGCGCGAAAGAGGCGCAGGCCGCAGAATTGATCCGATGTTTACTGCGGCCCGCATCGCCGGAACCGCAACATGACCTTCAAGGAAGCAGGTGAGCACATGAGTGACCCCATTCTCCGAGTGGAGGGGATCAGCAAGGGATTCCCCGGTGTGCAGGCGCTGAAAGACGTGCACCTGGAGGTGCGTGCCGGCGAGGTGCTGGTGCTGGTGGGAGAGAACGGCGCCGGGAAGTCGACGCTGATGAAGATCCTGTCCGGGATCTACACCAAGGACGAGGGAACCATCACGTTCGAGGGCCAGGAGGTGGAGCTCACCAGCCCGCTGCAGGCCCAGGAACTCGGCATCACGATCATCCATCAGGAGCTCAACCTGATGCCCGACCTGACCGTCGCGCAGAACATCTTCGTAGGCCGTGAGCCGACTTCCGGGCCGTTCCTGTCCGAGCGGAAGCTCAACACCCAGACTGCGGAGCTGCTGAAGCGTCTCGGCATCCGCCTCGACCCGCGTCAGCTCGTCGGCGAGCTGACGGTCGCCGAGCAGCAGATGGTCGAGATCGCCAAGGCGCTGTCGTTCAACGCCAAGGTCCTCATCATGGACGAGCCGACGTCGGCCCTCACCGACACCGAGGTCGAGACGCTGTTCGTGCTGATCGAGCAGCTCAAGGCGTCGGGCACCGGCATCGTGTACATCTCGCACCGCATGGACGAGCTCCGCCGTCTCGCCGACCGGGTCACGGTGCTCCGCGACGGCACATACATCGGATCACTCGACCGCGCGGAGGTCACCATCCCCACCATCATCGAGATGATGGTGGGCCGCGTGATCGACGAGGGCACGCGCCCCGAAGCCCGCGAGCACATCAACGATCCGATCGTCCTCGACGTGCAGGGTCTCTCCACGAGGAACCTGCTGAAGGACGTGTCGTTCCAGCTGCACAAGGGCGAGATCCTCGGCTTCGCCGGCCTCATGGGCGCCGGCCGCACCGAGACGGCGCGGGCCGTCATCGGCGCCGATCACCGCGACGGCGGCACGATCTCGATCAGCGGACGTCCGGTGCGCATCGGCCAGCCGGCGGATGCCGTGAAGCACGGCCTCGGCTATCTCTCGGAGGATCGGAAGCTGCTCGGGCTCATGCTCGAGCAGGACGTCACGTTCAACACCGTCCTCGCCTCCCTCGGCTCCTATGCCAACGGCATCGGCTGGATGGGCGACAGCAAGGCGAAGAACCGCACCAAGGAGTACGTGCAGCAGCTGCGGGTGAAGACGCCCTCGGTCAACCAGGTCGTCAAGCTCCTCTCCGGAGGGAACCAGCAGAAGATCGTCATCGCCCGATGGCTGATGCGCGACTGCGACATCCTCATCTTCGACGAGCCGACCCGCGGCATCGACGTCGGCGCGAAGGAAGAGATCTACCGCCTGATGCAGCAGCTCGCTGACCAGGGCAAGTCCATCATCGTCATCTCATCGGAGCTCCCGGAGATCCTCCGCGTCGCGAACCGCATCGCGGTCTTCGCGAACGGCCGCATCACCGGAACGCTCCGCAACGAGGAAGCCAGCCAGGAGAAGATCATGCAACTCGCAGCCCACGGGGAGGAAGACTGATGAGCACCCCACAGCAGCCCGGATCGTCGACGACGACGATCATCCAGACGGCGGTGAACGAGGACACCGACAAGCGCGACGTCGGCGCCTTCCTCAAGCGCCAGCTCCAGCAGTCGCTGGCGTTCGGCACCCTCATCGTCCTGGTGATCTTCTTCACGATCGCCAGCCCCAACTTCTTCACCTTCAGCAACATCGCCACGGTCCTCCTCTCGACCGCGGTCATCGGCATCCTGGCCCTCGGCACCACCTTCGTCATCATCACCGGAGGCATCGACCTCTCGATCGGCACCGGCATGGCGCTCTGCGCCGTGATGACGGGTGTGTTCGTGACCAACATGGGCCTCCCGGTCTGGGTCGGCGTGATCGGCGGCGTGCTGACCGGTGTGCTGATGGGTCTGGTGAACGGCGTGAACATCACGTTCCTGCGCCTGCCTCCGTTCATCGCCACGCTCGCGATGATGATGATCGCCGGCGGTCTCGCACTCGTCATCTCGAACGTCTCGCCGATCTACTTCTCCACCTCGGCACCGGACTTCAAGAAGATCGCGCTCGGCGTGATCATCCCCGGCATCCCGAACGCCGTGCTGATCACCGCGGTGGTCGCGATCATCGCGTGGCTGGTGCTGTCGAAGACGCTCCTCGGCCGCTACACCTTCGCGATCGGCTCCAACGAAGAGGCCACGCGCCTGTCCGGCGTCAACACCCGCCGCTGGACGATCCTCATCTACATGTTCGCCGGAGCCTTCACCGGCATCGCGGGCATCGTGATCGCCGCCCGCCTCGACTCGGCCCAGCCGCAGATCGGCATGGGGTACGAGCTGCAGGCGATCGCCGCGGTCATCATCGGCGGCACCTCGCTGCTCGGCGGACGCGGATCCATCCTCGGCACCGTGATCGGCGCGCTGATCATGAGCGTGCTCGTCAACGGCCTGCGCATCCTGTCGATCCAGCCCGAATGGCAGAACATCGTCGTCGGCGTCGTCGTGCTGCTGGCCGTGTTCCTCGACTCGCTGCGCAACCGCCAGCGGACCTGAGCCCGTTCGACCCGACTCAACTGAATAGCACCACGCAGTCCACCGTCGGCCCTGGCCGGCAATCACAGAGAACAATGGAGTTTCCATGAAATTCGGCAAGAAGACCGCATTCGCGGCACTCGTGGCAGCATCCGCGCTGGTGTTCGCCGGCTGCGCCGGCGGCGGAGACGTGATCGAAGAAGGCAGCGGCGGAGGCAGCGGCAGCGGCGACGGCGAGATGTACATCGCCCTCGTCTCGAAGGGCTTCCAGCACCAGTTCTGGCAGGCCGTGAAGAAGGGCGCGGAGCAGAAGGCGGAAGAGCTCGGCGTCAAGATCACGTTCGAAGGCCCCGCGGCCGAGACCGAGATCGCCGGCCAGCTCGAGATGCTGACGGCCGCCATCGACAAGAACCCGGATGCCATCGCCTACGCGGCGCTGGACCCCGAGGCCTGTGTCGCCCCGCTCGAGCAGGCGAAGTCGAAGGACATCCCTGTCGTCTACTTCGACGCTCCCTGCAACGGCGATGTCGGACTCAGCCTCTCCGCGACCGACAGCAAGGTCGCGGGTGCGCTCGCCGCAGAGCACATGGCCGACCTGATCGGCGGCAAGGGCGAGGTCGCGATCGTCGGCCACTCGCAGATCAACTCGACCGGTGTCGAGCGTCGTGACGGCTTCGTCGAGAAGATGGAAGCCGACTACCCCGACGTCAAGATCGTCGACATCCAGTACGGCGACGGCGACCACCTGAAGTCGGCCGACATCGCGAAGACGCTGATCGCGGCGCACCCCGACCTCAAGGGCATCTACGGCACGAACGAGGGTTCGGCCATCGGCGTCGTGAACGCCGTGAACGAGCTCGGTCTGGAGAAGGGCAAGATCACCATCGTCGGGTTCGACTCCGGTGCAGCGCAGATCAACGCCATCAAGGACGGCACCATGGCCGGCGCCATCACGCAGGACCCGATCGGCATCGGCGAGCAGGTCGTGCAGGCCGCATACGACGCGGCCAACGGCAAGAAGGTCGACGAGTTCTACGACACCGGCTCCTACTGGTACGACAAGACCAACATCGAAGACCCGAAGATCGCCGCAGTCCTCTACGAGTGACCTGATGTGATCGATGGGAGCCCCTCGCCTTCGGGCGGGGGGCTTCTTCGCTGCCTCCGGGGTATGAGACCGAGGTCGAAGACGGCCCCTGGGTAGCATTGACCGCTCTCCGGGCCGCTGCGAGCGTTGCGGGCATGACCTCGCAGACATCGAGTCGCCCCCTCCGAGCCGATCTGACCCTGTTCGCGATCGCCACGGTCCTCCTCACGGGCGCGCCGTACGTGATCCTCCTGCTGACCGGATGGGAGGTGCTCAGCGGCCCGGGCCTGTGGCTGTTCGGGCTGGGCACCTCCGGTCCCTCGCTCGCCGCGCTGGCTGTGTTTCTCTTCTGGTCCCGTCGCCGGCGGAGGGTCGCCCGAACGCGAGTCGCCGCACCGTGGCTGTGGGCACCTGCCGCCGTGGTCCTCGGCATCCTGCCCACTGTCGCCGCGAACCTGCTGGTCGATCCGGGGGGATTCTCCGCCGACCTCGCTCGCGCTCCCGAGGTACTGGCCGGCTTCGGCGGCGGCCTCCTGTTCGTGGTCCTCTTCCTCATCACGGGGCCGATCGCGGAGGAGTTCGGATGGCGGGGCTTCGTGCAGCCTCGACTGCGGTTGTGCTGGACCCCGGTGCGCACGGCGGTCGTGCTCGGCTCGGTCTGGGCGCTGTGGCACGTCCCGCTCTACTTCCTTCCCGGGACGGGGCAATACGAGACCGGGTTGTTCACGGTGGGCGGGCTGATCTTCATGATCACCTGCATCCCGCTCTCGCTCCTCTATGTGTTCGTCACCGAAAGGCTGGGCGGAAAGATGTGGGCGGCCATCCTCATCCATTTCGCGGGGAACGCGATCGGCGCCTTCTTCCCGTCGGAGGACCCGGTCGTCCTCGTCGCGCAACTCCTGATCACGGTTGCTCTGGCCGCAGTCGTGCTGCTCGCCTGGGGACCGGCTCGTACCTCGCGGCTCTCGCCCGCGCCTCCGGCGCTCGCCGGGGAGTCGCGCGTCTGAAGAGTCGCGCCCACCGGCCGGGCGGCGGGGGTTCCACCACCGGGGCATCGGGTAGCGCGCTCCACACGAGATCACCCGCGATCGGTCTGCCCTGGTTCGGGTCGAGTGCTACGTAGTTCATGATCTGCTCCCTTCGATTAGTGCAACTCCAGGGTTGCACTAATCGAAGATGAGCGCAACCCTGGGGTTGCACATAGAGTCGGCGGAGATCTCGGCGTCGGGCCGACGCAGATGCAGATGCAGATGCAGATGCCGCAGGCTCAGGCTGAGAGGGTGAGCAGGCGGGCGGGGTTGGCGACGAGCATCCGGTCGACGGCGTCGTCGCCGACGAGGGCGCGGAGCCGCGGGAGGTAGCGCTCGCCGAGGTAGGCGAGTCCCGGCATCCCGCCGTAGGCGATGTAGCGGGAACGCCTTGCGACGTCTCCGCCCAGCACAATGCGGTCGGCGGCTCCGCGCTCGACGACGGCCGCCGTCAGCGCGAGCAGCTCGGCGTCGGATCGGGTGCGGGGGCGGGCGAAGCCGTCGTACCCCAGGTAGGCGCCACGCTCGGCGAGCGAGACGTGGAGTCCGGCATCCGGATCGCGATCGGCGTGAGCCAGCACCACCCGATCGGATGCCACACCCTCGGCCGCGAGCAGATCGAGCACCTCGTGGGCCGCGGTGCAGAACTCCAGGTGCACCATGACCGGGGCGCCGGTCTCGCGGTGAGCGGCGGCGACAGCGAGGAGGGTGGTGCGCTCGAACGGGCTGATCCGCCAGTAATCCACCCCGCCTTTGAGCATCCCGGCGCGCACCGGGCCGCCGGCGGGCGTCACGGCCGACGGCACCTCGGGCGTCTCGAACACGGCCGTGTCGGACTCCGGCATCCCGCGCGTGATGTCCGCGACGAACAACGCCGCCAGTCGGTCGGCGGTCCAGACCTGCATCGGGTGGTCGGCGCCGTAGTGCGCCTCGCGGTGCCGGCCCGTGGTCGCGACGATGTGCAGCCCGGTCGTCGCGCTGATCCGCGCCAGCGCCGCGGGGTCGCGGGCGAGGCCGAAGGGTGTGGCATCCACCATGGCCTCGAAGCCGCTCGCCTTCAGGAGTCCGGCCTCCGCACCCGACGCCGCCTCGTCGTCGAGCTCGTCGCCGGGCAGCAGCGGCGAGACCTGGAACAGGTGCTCGTGATAGTCCACGCGCCCGAGCGCCGCCGGCTCGATGTCGCCGAGCACTGTCCGGACGACCGGCATCAGCGCACCGACTCCGCCGCCTCGGCGAGCCGCTCGACGGTCTCGGGGGTGAGATCGAGCTCGAACACGTCGGCCACGACCTGCGACCAGCCGTGGATGAAGTAGCGCCAGCCGTCGACGACGTGCAGCGACCGGGCGGCCTCCTGCGCGCGGGCCTGGTGCAGGAACTCGAGCGACCCGCGGTAGTTGAACTCCCAGGCGTAGGCGCCCTCGGGGAACACGACCGCGTCGGTCAGCGGCGAGCCGGGCCGGTCCTTGCCGAGTCCGGTGGCGTTCGCGATCACCGACCCCGGGGGAGCGGCGGCGACGACGGCATCGGCGTCGTCGGGTGTCGCCGTGATGACGTAGTCGATCAATCCTTCACGCGTGCCGTGCTGTCGGTGCACCTCGCGCAGGTGATCGAGCTTCTCCTGCGACCGGGCGGTCACCGTGATGCGGGCGGGAGCGTCGACGCGCTCCGCCAGGGCCCAGCTGAGCGCCGTGCCCGACCCGCCCGCGCCGAGGATGACGACCTCGGCACCCGTGCGGGCGAAATGGTCGCCCGAGAGGAAATCGTTCAGCGCGAGATCGACCGTGATCGGGTCCTTTGCGCGCCCCGACAGCAGCGGCCCGCGCTTCGAGATGCTCGAGATCTCGGCGCACGACACCGCGAACGGGTCGAGTTCATCGAACAGATCGGATGCCGCGGCGTACACGTTCATCTTGTGCGTGGTCACCAGGGCGCCGCGGTGGTGCGGGTCGTCGCGGATCTGCTCGACCATCGCGCGGTACTGCGCCGGCGTCGCATCCATCGGCAGGTCATGGCCGATCAGCGTGCGGGTCGGCAGGCCGAGGATGTCGGCCCACAGCGGGAACACCTTCATGATCGACGATGACGCCGTCGTCACGCCGACGAAGCCCATGTAGTCGGCCTGCGTCGTCGGGGCGGCGAGCGGATCGGTGGTGAGGGACGAGGTCATCGGGAGTCTCCTAGCGAGTGGTCACGGGATGGGCGGGCTCTTCGCCCCGGAGCACGGCGAGCGCGTCGGCGAGCGAGATCGAACCCATGTTGTCGACGGCCTGCGTGGTCTGTGCGCCGAGATGCGGTGTCACGATCACGCGGTCCGCGAGTGCCGGGTCGAGCAGCGGGCTGCCCTGCGCCGCGGTGTCGCCGTCGAGGGTGTCCGCCGCATAGCCGGCGAGGATGCCGTCACGCAGGGCCTCCGCGATCGCGGCCTCGTCGACGAGGTCGCCGCGGGCGGTGTTCACCAGCACGGTGCCTCGACGCATATGGGCGAGTCGCCCGGCGTCGACGAGCAGCTGTCCGCCCGGTGCGTGCAGGGTGATCACGTCGGCGATGCGGAACAGCTCGTCGAGGTCGATCGGCTCGGCGCCGTTCGCCCGGATGAGGTCAGCGGACAGGAAGGGGTCGGCGGCGACGACGCGCGGACCGAATCCGCTCAGGCGCTTCGCCACGCCCTGACCGATGCGGCCGAAGCCGACGATCCCGACGGCGGCGGCGCCCAGCTCGCGTCCGCGCCGCACGCTCCAGT
The DNA here is from genome assembly GCF_040267695.1 of Microbacterium sp. A8/3-1. NCBI lineage: Bacteria > Bacillati > Actinomycetota > Actinomycetes > Micrococcales > Microbacteriaceae > Microbacterium > Microbacterium sp. A8/3-1. Next base: position 3,567,319 of record NZ_CP158357.1, read on the forward strand.
CGCCGACGCGCACCCGGCGGTCGCCGTCCGGCACGAAACGGAGCGCGGCCAGCATCAGGCCGACCGCGTGGTCGGCGACGGCATCCGCATTGGCGCCGGGGGTGTTGGTGACCGGGATGCCGCGGCGACGGGCCGCCTCCAGATCGACGGCTTCGGTGCCGACGCCGTAGCGGGCGACGACCCGGAGCTTCGGCGCCGCCTCGAGGTGCTCGTCGGTGATCGCTCCGGTGCCCGCGATCCAGGCATCGGCGCCATGGAGCAGCGGTCGGAGCTCGTCGACGTCGTGGTGAGCGGGACCGCGCAGGATCCGGTGTCCGGCCTGCGCTGCGCGCCCGACGAGGTCGAGGTCGCCGTCCGAGAACGAGCGGCTGGTGACGAGGATGACGCCCATCAGCTCGGCCGTCCTGCGAACCAGGGGGCGAGTGCGGTGTAGGCGTCGGTGAACCGGGCGTGGCGCTCGGCGTACACGGCGTGGCGCCCGGCATCCGGGGTGAATTCGGCCGTCACCTCGCTGAGGGCGCGGGCCGCCGAGAAGTCGGCGAGGCCCAGGCCCACCGCACCCGTGACCGCGGCGCCGAGGCTGTTGGCCTCTTCCACGATCGTGCGCCGCCGCACCGGGACACCCCACACGTCGGCGAGGACAGAGAGGTAGACGTCGCTCTGCGCGCCGCCGCCGACCGCGTCGATACGGTCGATCACGGCGCCCGATTCCCGGAACGCCTGGATGCAGGTGAGCAGGTTGAACGCGGTGCCCTCGAGAACCGCGCGCATCAGGTGCGCCCTGGTGTGGTGGCGTGCGAGGCCGACGAAGGCGCCGCGGGCGTCGGGGTCCCAGAGTGGGGAGCGCTCGCCGAGCAGGTACGGCAGGAAGTAGAGGTCGTCGGTGTCGATGTCGTCCGCCGCCTCGGCGATGAGCCGTCCGGTCTCGGGGTGCGCGGGGTCGGGGGAGAGGGCCTCGGCGATCCACTGCACAGATGCTCCGCCGGCCTGCATTGTCGCGGTCGGGACGAACGATCCCGGCACGACGTTGTCGAACGTGAAGGTGCGCATCGCGGGGTCGTGCAGCGGGGCGTCGGCCGCGAACGAGATCCACGATGAGGTGCCGAGGCAGACGTACGCGCCGTCCTCGGGCGCGACCACGCCCGAGCCCACGGCGGCGAGCGGGCCGTCGCCGCCGCCCATCACCACGGGAACGCCGGCGGGCAGGCCCAGCGCGTCGGCCGCGGCATCCGTCAGTCCGCCCGCGATGTCGGTCGACTCGAGGATCTCGGGGAAAAGGGCAGGGTCGAGGCGCGCGGCCTGCAGCACTTCGTCGGACCAGGTGCCGGAGCGCTGGTCGTAGGCGTTGGTGCCGGAGGCATCGGAGCGATCGGTCGCCAGGCGTCCGGTGAGCCGCAGTACGATGAAGTCCTTCGCCACGCAGACGCGGCGCACGCGCGACCAGGTGTCGGGCTCGTTATCGCGCACCCACATGACCTTCTCGAGCGAGTAGGTCGGGTTGAGGCGGTGTCCGAGGATCTTGTAGGCGTGCTCCGCGCCGAGGGCCGCCTCGAGCTCGCGCTGCTGGGCGCCCGCTCGTGTGTCGGCCCAGATGATCGCCGGGCGCGTGGGCTCGCCATCGGCGTCGAGCAGCACGGCGCCCATCATCTGCCCGCTCACGACGAGTCCGGCGATGTCGGCCGGGGCCGTCTCGGTGCGCGCGAGCAGATCGCGGGTCGCGGCGACGACCGCGTTCCACCAGTCGGCCGGGTCCTGCTCGGCGATCCCGCCGGCGGCGAAGTGCGCCGGATACGGCACGGTGACGGCCGCGACCAGTCGTCCGTCGTCGTGGTGGAGCGACGCCTTGTCGCCGGTGGTCCCCAGATCGTGCGCGATGAGCATGGCGGACCCTATCCGGCGTACGGGCGCAGGTCGACGCCGTCGGTGCCGGCAGTCGCCCGGTAGGCGCGCGAGCCCATACCGTGTTCGAGCACCCAGCCGTAGTCGTGGCCGGCGCCGCCCGGGTAGACCGCGAGGAACGCGTAGGGCTCGTCGCCCGTGTTGACCGAGCGGTGCGCCCAGCCCGGTGGGATGTAGCCGATCGTGCCCGGGAGCATGTCGAGCCATTCGGTGCGCTCGCCGTCGAACATGAGCAGTCCGCCGCGGCCCTTCAGCGCGAGGTAGATCTCGCCCTGGTGGTTCGGATGCTGGTGCCCCTTCGTCATCCACAGCTCGCCCGACGTGTCGCCCGGCATGATCGTGGTGATCGACTGGGGGAGCTCGCGGTCGACCTCGGGGACGGGGGAGCTCATGACGGTGTAGACGACCGGGTTGTCGCCCGCGGATGCTGCGGCCCAGGCGTCGGCGTCGAGGAAGAGCCCTTCGAGGTCCGACATCCGCCGGGTGAGGGTCGGCCCTTCGGGGGAGAGGGTCAGCTTCTCGGCATCGAAGGCGATCGCCATCGGAGACAGCGGCGGGGTGTGGAACTCGGGCATCGGTGCTCCTCGTAACGGATGCTGCGGCGCTGCGCAACCTGTAATGACAAGTTGAGTGTACCTGTGATGACAGGTTCGCGTCCAGGGCATGCTGCGCATCCGCGCGGCGAGCGGTGCTCGCGAGTGCGGCCTCGGTCGTTGAGCGAGCGCAGCGAGACGAAACGCAGCGAGGAGCTCGGTGAGGTGGAGCGGCGGCCGCGTCAGGCGTCGGCGCGGCGGGCGCGGTACGCGGCGACCGCGTTGCGGTTGGCGCACGTGGCCGAGCAGTAGCGCTTCGAGCGGTTGCGGGAGAGGTCGAGCGCGAGGGCCTCGCACGTGTCGTCGTCGCAGATCGTGATGCGCGAGCCCTCGTCGGCGCGGATGACGTCGATCAGAGCCATCGCCGTCTCGATGAGCACGCGCTCGGCGAGCGGACGCTCGTCGGCGACGGCATGCAGGTGCCAGTCGGTGCCGTCGTGGCGCACGAGGTGCGGTGTGAGCGTGCTCTCGTCGAGGGCGCGGTTCACCCGATCGACCATCTCGTCGCGCGGGGCCAGCAGCATCGCCCGCAAGCGGGGGCGCAGTTCCTGGAGCGCTGTGAGCTCGGCCCCGTCGCGGTCGAGCCGACCCGTGTAGGGGAACTCCACCAGGAATGCCGCGTAGTCGTGGAGGTCGGCGAGCGTCTCCGGGTCCTCCGCGGAGTTCACGAGCCAGACCGCCGAGCGGAGCGCCTCGGCCGTGTCATCGGTGAAGATCATGTTGACATCTTACATCCGGGACGCGTAACGTCACATCCCATGAGCACTATGGCAAATGACACCGTCGCCACGGCCGCGTCCGGCGTGCGTCTCGGGCTGCCGCTGGCGATCGGGGCCGCGTTCGCCTTCGGCATGTCCGGCGGCTGGGCGCGGGGGCTCATGGATGCCGGGTGGACCCCCGGTGCTGCGGTGACGGCGCGCATCTCTGTCGCCGCGCTGGTGCTGCTTATCCCGACGATCCTGTCCCTGCGAGGACGATGGGGTCTGCTCCGACGCAATATCGGCCTGATCGCGGCCTACGGCCTGCTCGCGGTGGCGGCCACGCAGTTCTTCTACTTCCAGGCCGTGGCGGTGATGGATGTCGGCATCGCGCTGCTCATCGAGTACACGGCGCCGATCGCCGTGATCCTCTGGCTCTGGCTCCGCCGTGGCGAGCGGCCGAGTCGACGCAGCATCCTCGGCGCGGTGATCGCGTTCGTCGGCCTCGTGCTCATGCTCGACATCGTGACCGGTGCCGAGGTGAACGCCGCCGGCATCCTGTGGGCCCTCGGCGCCATGGTCGGCGCCGCGACCTACTTCCTGCTCTCGGCCAAGGCCGACACGGGGCTGCCGCCGGTCGCGCTCGCCGGGAGCGGCCTGCTGCTCGGAGCGCTCGGTCTGATCGTTGCCGGGGCCGTCGGCGTCCTGCCCATCGCGTGGAGCACCGACGACATCGCCTACCGCTTCGGCACCGTGCCGTGGTTCGTGCCGGTCCTGGCGATGGGTGTGCTCGCGACGGCGCTGGCCTATCTTCTCGGCATCGCCTCGACGCGGATGCTGGGGTCGAGACTCGCCTCGTTCGTCGCGCTCGCCGAGGTCGTGGCCGCGCTGCTCTTCGGGCGGCTGCTCCTCGGTCAGCTGCCGGACCTGCTCCAGGCCCTCGGCGGTGTGCTCGTGCTGGCGGGCGTCGTGGTCGTGAAGCTCGGGGAGCCGGTGCCGGCGGCAGTGGCGGAGTTCGTCGAGCCCGTGCCGGAGGCGCCACCTGTGGTGAAGCCGCAGCGCTCCCTCTAGATTTGAAGCCTCATCCTCGGGAGGCAGACGTGCGCGCACCGCAGCAGATGGCGTTCCCTGCCGGAGGCACGGCATGACGCCCGCCTCGTCGCGCCGAGTGCCGATCGAACCGCAGACGGTCGATGCGCCGCTCAGCGACTGCGCGGTGTTCCTCGTGCTCACGATCCGCGACGGCGAAGCGTCGCTGGACACGGTGCGGAGCGTGCTCGGCGACCTCGGCGGACTCGTCGCGAACGTGGGCTTCCGCGACCTGGACGCCTCGCTGTCCTGCATCGCCGGTATCGGCGCACGCGTGTGGACTCCTCTCACCGGGCAGCCCCTCCCGAAGGAGCTGCACCCGTTCCGCCCGGTCGTCGGCGCCCACCACACGGCGGTGTCCACGCCGGGCGACCTCCTGCTGCACATCCGCGCGTCACGCCGGGATCTCGTCTTCGAACTGGAGCGCCAGCTCCTCGACCTGCTCGCAGGCGCGGTCGACGTCGTCGACGAGACCGTCGGCTTCCGCTACTTCGACGCGCGCGACCTGCTCGGCTTCGTCGACGGGACGGCCAATCCCGTGGGTGCGGCCCTGCCCGAGGCGACCCTCGTCGGTGATGAGGACCCGGCGCATGCGGGCGGGAGCTACGTGGTCGTGCAGAAGTACACGCATCCGCTGCAGTCCTGGAGAACGTTGACGGCCGAACAGCAGGAGGCCATCATCGGCCGCACCAAGGCCGACAACATCGAGCTCGACGACGCGGCCGACGGCCAGAAGTCGCACAAGACCCTGTCGACGATCGTCGTCGACGGCGTCGAGCACGACATCCTCCGCGACAACATGCCGTTCGGCAGCCCCGGTTCGGGAGAGTTCGGGACCTACTTCATCGGCTACTCACGCCGGCTGTGGGTGATCGAGAAGATGCTCGAGCGCATGTTCATCGGAGATCCACCCGGCCTGCACGATCGCCTGCTCGACTTCTCCGTGCCGCAGACGGGCTCGACGTTCTTCGCGCCGTCGGCCACCGCCCTCGAGGCGCTCGGCGATGGGTGACGCCGCGCGCTCGTCTGCTGCCCGCCCCCGGCGGGTCTCGCACGGCACGGGTTTCTGGATCGTCGCCGCCGGCTTCCTGGTCGTCATGGCCTACTCCACGGTCCCCACTCCCCTCTATCCGCTTTATGAGGAGCGCGACGGGTTCCCGGTCTGGATGATCACGGTCATCTTCGCCGCCTACGCGGTCGGTGTCGTCGTCAGCCTCTTCTTCCTCGGGCACATCAGCGACTGGGCGGGCAGGCGGCGGATGCTGCTGATCGCGATCCTCGTGTCCGTGGTCTCAGCGGTGCTCTTCCTGTCCTGGTCGTCGCCCGTCGGACTCATCGTCGCCCGGCTCGTGAACGGGATCAGCATCGGTGTGCTGACCGCGACGGCGACCGCACACCTGAGCGAGCTGCGCGCGAGATCGCGTCCCGGCGAGAGCGCCATCGTCGCCGCATCCGTCGCGGGCGCGGCGAACCTCGGCGGCCTCGCCCTCGGCCCGCTGATCGGGGGACTCTTCGCGGAGTTCGTTCCCTCCCCGCTGATCGTGCCCCACGCGGTGTTCCTCATCGCGCTGGTGCTGGCGGGTATCGCCGTCGCCTCGGTACCCGAGACCGTCGACGCGCCGGAGGCCCCCGTGCACTATCGGCCGCAGCGGCTCTCCGCGCCGTCCGGGTCCCGTTCGACGTTCGTCGCCGCCGGGTTCGGTGCCTTCGCGTCGTTCGCACTGCTCGGCCTGTTCACGTCGCTCGCCCCGTCGATCCTCGTCGGCAAGTTCGCGCAGCACGATCACCTGGTGGCTGGCGCCACGACCTTCGCGGTCTTCGGAGCGGCGGCGGTCGGTCAGCTTCTGCTCGCGAGGATCGCGCTGCGCATCCAACTCTTGATCGCGACGATCAGCTGCGGGGTGGGACTGGCGGCGGTCGCGATCGGAGCGCTGGCGCCGCAGTTCGCCGTGTTCCTCCTAGGCGGCATCGTCGCCGGGCTGGGCGTGGGCGTTCTCTTCAAGTCGTCGATCGCCACTGCCGCGTCGCTGGCATCGCCCGCACGCCGCGGAGAGGCGCTCGCGTTCATCTTCCTCATCGCGTACTGCGGGCTCGCTCTTCCCGTGCTCGCCGCCGGGGTCGCCCTGGTCTTCGTTCCGGAGAGCATCGTCGTGGTGGTGTTCGTCACCCTCGTGCTCGTCGCCACCGTCGCCGCCGGAATCGCCATGACCCGGAAGGCGCGCTCCGATGCATGACGCCTGCCGAGCGTGATGCCCGGCAGGTGATCAATGTATACGTGAGAGGCTTTCAGATCGTTGCGACGCTCTCGCGGGCGACTTTGTGTATACACTGAGGCCATGACCCTCTCCGTCGAGCGCACCTCCGCGAGTGATCGCGCGTACGCGGCGCTGCTCGACGGCATCCAGTCCGGAGACCTCGCGGCCGGCGTCGTCCTGGGCGAGGTCGAGCAGGCGGATCGCCTCGGGGTGAGCCGCACCCCGATGCGCGAGGCGCTGCGCCGCCTGATCGCCGACGGCCTCGTCGTGCAGCAGTCGCCCCGGGTCACCGTCGTGGCGGATCTGGATGCCGACGACATCCGCTCGCTCTTCGAGATCCGCCGTGCGCTGGAAGAGACGTCCGCCCGCCTCGCCGCCGCCAGAGGAGACGCGCGCCTCTTCGCCGCCCTCGCCGACGAGTTCGCCCACGTCGATCTCGAGGGCGCCGAAGGGCGGGACGCCTACTACTCCCTGATCGGCCGCTTCGACGCCGCACTCGATGCGGCCGTCGCCAACGACTACATCGCCTCCGCCCTCCGCACCGTGCGCACCCATCTCGTGCGCGTGCGGCGGATGGCGCGGGACAAGCCCGCCCGACTCGCGGCATCCGCCGCCGAGCACCGCACGATCGCGCAGGCGCTCGCCGCGCGCGACGGCGACCTCGCCGCGCACGCCACGCACGTGCACCTGCACAACGCTCTCACCGGCATCCTCGAATCCCTCCCCGAACACGTTTCGTCTCGCTCCGCTCGCTCAACGACCGAAAGAGTCTCATGACCGTCACCCACCACGTCCGCGTGCACCGCAGCGACGAGAACCTCGAACGTTCCGACCAGCTCGCCTGGAAGATCGCGGAGGTCGCCGCCGACCAGGTCGAGGTCGAGCAGGACGTCGTCGACATGATCATCAACCGCATTATCGACAACGCCTCGGTCGCCGCGGCATCCCTCACGCGCGGTCCGATCAATGCGGCCCGCGCGCAGGCGTTCAGCCACCCGGTCTCGACCGGCGGCGTCGGCGCGAACCTCTTCGGCGCCGCGCTCGACCGCCGCACGAGCCCCGAGTGGGCGGCCTGGGCCAACGGCGTCGCCGTGCGCGAGCTCGACTACCACGACACGTTCCTCGCGGCGGAGTACTCGCACCCGGGCGACAACATCCCGCCGATCCTCGCGGTCGCGCAGCACACCGGCAAGGACGGCCGCGCTCTCGTGCGCGGGATCGCGACCGGCTACGAGATCCAGATGGACCTCGTGCGCGCGATCTGCCTGCACAAGCACAAGATCGACCACGTCGCACACCTCGGCCCGTCGGCCGCCGCCGGCATCGGCACTCTCCTCGGGCTCGACGTCGAGACGATCTACCAGGCCGTCGGCCAGGGGCTGCACACCACGACCGCCACCCGCCAGAGCCGCAAGGGCGAGATCTCGACCTGGAAGGCGCACGCCCCGGCCTTCGCGGGCAAGATGGCCGTCGAGGCGGTCGACCGGGCGATGCGCGGGCAGACCAGCCCCGCCCCGATCTACGAGGGCGAAGACGGCGTGATCGCCTGGATGCTCGACGGCAAGGATGCCGCGTACGAGGTGCCGCTGCCCGCCGCGGGCGAGCCGAAGCGTGCGATCCTCGACTCGTACACGAAGGAGCACTCGGCCGAGTACCAGGCGCAGGCCTGGATCGACCTCGCCCGCAAGCTCGGCACCGAGAACCCGGCGCTCCGCGACCCCGCGAACATCGCACAGATCGTGCTGCACACGAGCCACCACACGCACTACGTGATCGGCTCCGGGGCGAACGACCCGCAGAAGTACGACCCGACGGCATCCCGCGAGACGCTCGACCACTCGATCCCGTACATCTTCGCGGTGGCCCTGCAGGACGGCGGCTGGCACCACGTCGACTCCTACGCGCCGTCGCGCGCGGCGCGCCCCGACACCGTCGAGCTGTGGCACAAGATCACCACGGCCGAGGATGCCGAGTGGACGCGCCGCTACCACTCCGAGGACCCCGACGTGAAGGCGTTCGGTGGCCGCGTCGAGTTCCTGCTCACCGACGGAACGACCGTGGTCGACGAGATCGCCGTCGCCGACGCGCATCCGCTCGGTGCCCGGCCGTTCGCCCGCGAGAACTACATCGCGAAGTTCCGCCTGCTCGCCGAGCCCGTGCTCGAGACGGCCGAGATCGAGCGCTTCCTCGCGCTCGTGCAGCGCCTGCCCGAGCTGACGGCCGCCGAGGTCGGCGAGCTGTCGATCGTCGCGAAGCCCGGCCTGCTCGAGGGTGCCGACGCGCCGAAGGGGCTGTTCTGATGCTGTACTCCACGACGACACCCGCCGAGAAGCGGCGTCTGTTCCGGGAGCGGCTCGCGAGCGGCGAACTGCTGCGCTTCCCCGGGGCGTTCAATCCGCTCAGCGCCCGCCTGATCGAGCAGAAGGGCTTCGACGGGGTCTACATCTCCGGGGCGGTCCTCGCCGCAGACCTCGGGCTCCCCGACATCGGGCTCACCACCCTCACTGAGGTCGCCGGGCGGGCGAAGCAGATCGCCCGGATGACCGACCTGCCGGCGATCGTGGATGCCGACACCGGCTTCGGCGAGCCGATGAACGTGGCCCGCACGATACAGGAGCTCGAGGATGCCGGGCTCGCCGGCACGCACATCGAGGACCAGATCAATCCGAAGCGCTGCGGTCACCTCGACGGCAAGAGCGTGGTCGACGAGAACACCGCGATCAAGCGCATTCGTGCGGCCGCCGACGCCCGTCGCGATCCGAACTTCCTCATCATGGCCCGCACCGACATCCGCGCGGTCGAGGGCCTGGATGCCGCGATCGACCGCGCCAACGCGCTGGTGGATGCCGGAGCGGATGCCGTCTTCCCCGAGGCGATGCGGACCCTCGCCGAGTTCGAGGCGATGGCGCACGCGCTGGACGTGCCGATCCTCGCCAACATGACCGAGTTCGGCAAGAGCGAGCTCTTCTCGGTCGACCAGCTGCGGGACGCCGGAGTGAACCTCGTGATCTGGCCGGTGTCGCTGCTGCGTATCTCGATGGGGGCATCCGGCCGTGCACTGGATACTCTGAACGACGAGGGGCACCTGACCTCGAAGCTCGGCGAGATGCAGCACCGCGCCGATCTCTATGACCTGATCGACTACGAGTCGTACAACCACTTCGACTCGGGCGTCTTCAACTTCACCATCGAGAAGGAGTGACCGTGACCGAGCCGGACATCAAGAAGGGCCTCGCGGGCGTCGTCGTCGACACGACCGCGATCTCGAAGGTCAATCCCGAGACGAACAGCCTGCTGTACCGGGGATACCCGGTGCAGGAGCTGGCCGCGACGCAGCCCTTCGAGGCGGTCGCCTACCTGCTCTGGAACGGAGAGCTGCCCACGGCGGAGGAACTCGCGGCGTTCCGCCTCACCGAGCGCAGGCACCGCGCCCTCTCGCCGGTCGTCAAGGACGCGATCGACCGGCTGCCGCTGGACTCGCACCCGATGGACGAGGTGCGCACCGCCGTGAGCGTGATCGGCGCGATCGAGACCGCCGGCATCGCCAACGTTCTCGATGCCGTCGGCACGCCGGAGGAGAACCTCGAGCGCAGCCTGACCCTGTTCGCCGCGCTCCCCGCGATCGTCTCGTACGGTCAGCGTCGTCGCCGGGGGCTGGAGCCCGTCGAGCCGCGCGACGACCTCGATTACGCCGCGAACTTCCTCTGGCTCACTTTCGGCGAAGAGCCGGAGCCTGCGGTGGTCGACGCGTTCAACCGCTCGATGATCCTCTACGCGGAGCACTCGTTCAACGCCTCGACGTTCACGGCCCGTGTGATCACCTCCACGCTGAGCGACCTGTACTCGGCCGTGGTCGGGGCTATCGGCGCGCTCAAGGGTCCGCTGCACGGTGGTGCGAACGAGGCCGTCATGCACATCTTCGACGAGATCGGCACGGCCGACCAGGTCGAGGCCTGGCTCGACAAAGCGCTCGCCGAGAAGCGCAAGATCATGGGATTCGGGCACCGCGTGTACAAGCGCGGCGACTCCCGCGTGCCGACGATGAAGGCCGCGCTCGACTCGCTCGTCGCGCACTACGACAAGCCGGCCGTGGCCGAGCTGTACGAGACGCTCGAGCGCGAGTTCGTGGCGCGCAAGGGCATCTACCCGAACCTCGACTACCCCTCGGGTCCGGCGTACAACCTGATCGGTTTCGACACGCTCACGTTCACGCCGCTCTTCGTCGCCGCACGCATCACGGGGTGGACCGCCCACATAATCGAGCAGCAGTCCTCGAATGCGCTGATCCGTCCGCTGTCGGCCTACGACGGCCCGGACGAGCGGCACATCGACGAGTACGAGCCCGACACCGCCGCGATCGACGTGCTCGAACGCCCGGAGGAGGCCGCCGGCTGAGTCGACGTGCTCCCGCCCGCTGATCGGCCCCTCGGCGTCCGATCAGTGGGAGCGGGCGAGTTCGCCGAGTCGTGCGCCGGAGGAATCCAGCGCGACGAGCACGTCGCCGTCGATCTCGACGGCGCGGACGCCGCGCAGCCAGTCATCCACCCCGACGCACGCCTTGAGCGTCGACGCGAAAGGCGCCAGTTCGAAGCGGCCGTCCGCGGCGACGTAGGTGGTGCTGATGCCGTTGCATCCGTCGCTGCCGTTCACCGTGCCGTCTTCGGTGAACTCGAGGTGTGGTTTGCCGGTGGCATCGTCGCCCCAGTGGCCGACGACGTCGGCGGCGTTCGCGGCGCCGCCGTTCGTGGGCGTCGATGTGGGTGCCGCGTCTCCCGCCGATGACGCGCAGGCGGTGCCGACCAGGGCGAGAGCGCCGAGCATCGCGACGCCGATCAGGGTTCGTGCGAGAGTTCGGCTCATGCACGCCACTGTAGTCGGATGAGTCGCGACGCCGAGGGTTCATCGAGTCGATGGAACAACGCGCGCAGACTTTCGTCCATCTTATGAATTCCTCGTGAATGGCCGCGCTTTCCTGTGTGTTCGCTGAGTAGGGTTGGGGCGATCCCTCGCTGTGACGGCGGGGGACTCTGCTGCTCGGGGGACCAGCGTCGCACTTCGCGCCCCGACCGGGACGCAGACGGGCCGTGTGCATCAGCACGAGGCCGCAGTCCACAAGTGAATGACGATCCGCGACCAGCAAGGACATACATCACATGAAGCACAGAGGGACAGGACGGCGCCCACTGGCGTTGACCGCCGCAGCGACGATCGCCCTTTCGGGGCTCTTCATCAGCGCACCGGCCTTCGCCGAAGACGGGGCTGACCTGCCCGCCGACCCGTCGGTGAGGACGTCGGAGACCGCTGCACCGGAAGCGCCTGCGGAGACCGCAGCTCCGACGGCACCGGTGGAGACCGAGGCGCCCGCCGCCCCGGCCCCCGAGGTCCTCAAGGCTGTGGCCGAGGCAGCGGAGAGCGGCGTCGAGGTTCTCGCCGTCGGCTCGAACGCGGCCGGCCAGGACGTCGTGGTCGTGACCGAGGCGAGTGCCGGCGAGGAAGCCGCGATCGAGGAGTTCGCGGTCGAGGCCGAGCTCGAGGACCCGAAGATCGTCACGGCCGCCGCCACCCTGGAGAAGTTCGCCGAGGGCGACCTCGTCGGCGGACAGGGCTACCTCAGCGTGCGCGAGTCCGACGGTGCGGCATGGGCCTGCTCGATCGGCTTCTCCGCCTTCGCTCCCGACGGCTCGGCCGCGCTGCTGAGCGCCGGCCACTGCGCGTTCGACGACGCCGACGACAAGCTCTCGGCCACGACGCTGAGCATCCCCAACCAGGAGCCGGCCGTCGGCGGAACGGGCGGCCTCCCGGCCGACCCCGAGCTGCTGGGCCGCTTCGGCTTCGCCCAGTTCGGCAGCACGAACAACGCCGCCGGTTCGAACGGCGACACCAACGCGACCGACATCTCGGTCATCGATCTCGAGGCCGGCTTCAACCCGCTTCCCGCCGTGACCGACTGGACGACCGCGGGCGCTTCGCTCGACTCGCTCGCCGCCAGCACCATCCCGGTGACGGCGGTCGGTGCTCCGACGGCCGGCGCCGTCTCCAAGAGCGGCCGCACGACCGGCTACACGACCGGCGCGATCGACGGGAACGACGTCCTCGACGGCTGGGCGAACATCAGCGGACAGTGGGTCCGGGGCTTCTCCAGCAACACACTGGCGGCTCCCGGTGACTCCGGTGGATCGGTCATCCAGGGCAACACGGCCGTCGGCGTGATCAGCGGCGGCAGCGCGGCAGATCCCGCGACCGGCGCCGAGCAGTTCACCTGGGCGACGTCGCTCGTGCACGCGCTTCCGAAGACCGGCGGATACGAGGTCGCACTCGACCTCGCCGCACCGGTCATCACGAGCCCGGCCGCCGGCGCCGACGTCACTCCCGGCCAGACCGTCAGCGGCACCGCCCCCGGCGCGACCTCCGTCATCGTGAACGTGGGAGCCGGCGACCAGACGGTCCCCGTCTCCAACGGCGCGTTCTCCTTCGCGGGCCCCGTCGCACTGGGCGCAGGATCGATCTCGGTCACGTCCGCGAACGGCTTCAGCCGCTCGGACACGACCACCATCGCCGTCACCGTGAAGGCGGCTCCGCTCGCTGCGCCGATCATCACCTCGCCGACCAGCGGCACGACCATCACGCCGCCGGTCACGGCGATCACCGGCACGGGTCTCCCGACTGCCGACATCACGGTCGTCGACGGTGCGGGCGCCACGCTCGGCACGGCAGTGGTCGACGGGACCGGCAACTGGACCGTCGACGGGCTGACCCTCGGATACGGCTCGCACACGGTCGTCGTCACGCAGTCGCGCGCCGGCGAGGTCTCCCCGGAGGCCACGGCCAGCTTCACGGTCGTGCCGGTCGCTCCGGGCGTGACGTCGATCGCGGGCGGCTCGGCCTTCCCGCATGACGCCGGCCCCTCGTCCCTCTCCGGCACGGGTATCGACGGCGCCACGGTGACCGTGGTGCTCACCGGTGTCGACGCGCCCGTGGCGAAGGCGGATGCCGGTGCCCTCGCGGCGCTGAGCGGTGTCTACACCACGACCGTCGCCGGCGGCACGTGGAGCGTGACGTTCCCCGAGGTCCTCATGACCGGTTCGTACACGGTCTCCGCGCGGCAGAGCGTCTCCGGCTTCGTCTCCTCGGCGACGCTGGTCTCGTTCTCCGTGCTCGGCGTGCCGGCACCGGGTGGCGGCGTCGTCGCTCCCGGCGGCACCGGCACCGGCAACGGCAACCTCGCCCAGACGGGTGTCGACGGTCTGGTCCCGATGGGTGCCGCGGCCGTCGCGCTCGCGCTGCTCTCGGGCGGACTGCTGCTGATGGCACGTCGTCGTCGGACGATCGAGGCCTGACCGCACTGATCGGAACCTGATCCGACACGACCTCGGTCGCACTCGGACGACGAAGAAGCCCGGTATCGGAGAGATACCGGGCTTCTTCGTTCTCGACGCGGGGTCAGGCGCGGGTCACGTCCAGCTCGATGACCGACCACGACAGCGGCGGGAGCGTCGAGCGCACGGCGCCGTCGACGACCTCGGCACGCGCGAGCGGCACCATGTGCACGGAATCGGGAGCCGTCTCGAGGTTCGCCGTGTGGCGGTCGCCGCCCTCGGGGATGGTCAGTGTCTCGGCGTTCACGACGCGCAGGTCGCCGAGCCCGTGCAGGTCGATCGTGAGGTCGCTCTCCTCGTCGAGCGAGCGGTTGGCGACGAACACCACGACGCGTCCGGTGGCCTCATCCCAGGTGGCCGCCGCGTCGACCGCGTCGACGCCGCCGTAGCGCTTCGTCTCGATCTGCGGGGCGGCGACCGCGAGCCGCAGGATCCGACCCTTCGCCAGGCGCGCCATCCGCTCGAACGGCCAGAAGCTCGTCTGGCGCCACGCGGCCCCGCCCTCCTCCGAGCGGATCGGCGCGATCACGTTCACGAGCTGCGCCTGGTTGGCGATCTTCACCCGGTCGCCGTGGCGCAGCAGGCTGTTGAGCAGAGTGCCGACGACGACGGCATCCGTCACCGAGTAGGTGTCCTCGATGAGGCGAGGATGCTGTCGCCAGCCGGCCTTCTCGATCTCGCCCGCCTCGACGTCGTTGTACTTGACCTGGTCCCACACGTTCCACTCGTCGAACGAGATGTCGACCTGCTTGGTGTGCTTGCCCGCCGCCTTGACCGCGTCGACCGTCGCGATGACGCCCTCGATGAAGGCGTCCATGTCGACCGACTCCGCGAGGAACGACTCGGCGTCGCCGTCGTGCTCCTGGTAGTACGCGTGCATCGAGACGAAGTCGACCTCGTCGTACGCGTGGCTGAGCACGGTGTGCTCCCAGGTGCCGAAGGTCGGCATCGAGCGGCCGGAGGAACCCACCGCGACCAGCTCGATCGACGGGTCGACGAGCTTCATGGCCTTGGCAGACTCCTGCGCGAGACGGCCGTACTCTGTCGCCGTCTTGCCGCCGATCTGCCACGGCCCGTCGAGCTCGTTGCCGAGGCACCACAGCTTGATGTCGAAGGGCTGCTCGGCGCCGTTCTTCCGCCGCAGGTCCGACCAGTACGTGCCGCCGGGGTGGTTCGCGTACTCCACGAGCGCGCGGGCCTCCTCGACGCCCCGGGTGCCGAGGTTGACCGCCTCCATGACCTCGACGTCGGCCTCCTTCGCCCAGTCCATGAACTCGTGCAGGCCGAACGCGTTGGTCTCGATCGTGTGCCACGCCCCGTCGATGCGCACGGGCCGATCCTCGGCGGGGCCGACGCCGTCCTCCCAGCGGTAGCCGGAGACGAAGTTGCCGCCGGGGTAGCGGACCACGGTCGGACCCATCTCCTTCACCAGTGCCAGCACGTCCTGACGGAATCCACGCGCATCGGCCTGCGGGTGGCCGGGTTCGTAGATGCCGGTGTAGACGCAGCGGCCCATGTGCTCGACGAACGAGCCGAAGAGCCTTCGGGGGACGTCGGCGATCGTGAAGTCGCGGTCGATGGTGATGCGGGCCTGAGACATTGCTCTCCTAGTGAGTGGGCCGTGGGTGTGGGGACGGATGCCGCGAGGGCAGGACTACTGACCGCCGAAGCCGCTCGTCGCGACCCCCTTGACGATCTGCTTCTGGAAGATGAGGAACACGACGATGAGCGGAAGTGCGGCGAGCACGGCCTGCGCCATGACCTGCGCGTACTGCACGCCGTAGGCGCTGATCACTGTCTGGAGTCCCACCGGCAGCGTCATCAGCGTGGTGTCGTTGATGACGAGGAACGGCCAGAGGAAGTTGTTCCAGGCGGCGATGAACACGAAGATGCCGACGGATGCCATGATCGGGCGGGACAGCGGCAGCACGATCGACCAGAAGATGCGCAGACGACCGGCGCCGTCGACGCGGGCGGCGTCTTCGAGCTCGATCGGGATCGCGTCGAAGAACCGCTTCAGGATGAACACCATCGCGGGTGCGACGACCTGCGGCAGGATCAGACCCCAATAGGTGTCGATCAGGTTGAACGCGAGCATCTCGTAGAACAGCGGGATGATCAGCACCTGCGGCGGCACCACGATCGAGGCGATGATGACGACGAACAGCCACTTGCGTCCGGTGAAGTCCAGTCGCGAGAAGGCGTACGCGGCCAGCGCCGAGATCGTCAGCGTGATCAGGGTGATCGCGACCGAGGTCCAGAGGCTGTTGAAGGCCCACGTGTACACGTTGCCCTGCGACAGGATCGCGGTGAACGCGTCGATCGTGGGTCCGGCGGCGCCGATCCAGCCGGGGTCGCCCGATGCGGCATCCGTCTCGGTCTTGAACGCGGTGGCGACGGCCCAGAGGAAGGGCAGCAGCCAGCCGATCGCGAGCAGCAGCAGGACGACGAAGGCCGTGATGCGCAGCGGCCCGAACGGTTTCTGGCCGGGCAGGTGCCCGCGGCGTGGCTTGCGCGTGTCGGGGGTGGTGATCGCCTCGGTGCGGGTGGCGGTGACGGTGGCGGTGGACATCAGAACTGCTCCTTCCGGCGGCGCGTGATGAGAGCCTGCACGACGCCGAGGATGACGATGAGAGCGAAGAAGACGTAGGAGATGGCGGCCGAGTAGCCGAACCGGTAGCTGACGAAACCGGCCTCGTAGATGTACTGGACGATCGAGCGGGTGGTGTCGCTCGCGACGCCACCGAGCATCTGGTACGCCTGGTCGAAGAGCTTCAGCGAGGCGAGGATCTGCAGGATCAGGATCAGGACGGTCGCCGGTCCCAGCTGCGGGAGCGTGATCGACCAGAACTGGCGCCAGGCGCCCGCGCCGTCGAGGGACGCGGCCTCGTACTGCTGCGGCGGGATGTTCTGCATCGCTGCCAGGTAGAGCAGGAAGTTGAACCCGACGGTCCACCACACCGTGGCGATCACGATCGACATCATGTTCGTGTCGGGGTTCTGCAGCCAGGCGAGCGGTTCGAGGCCGAAGAACTTCAGGATGTTGTTGGCCGCGCCGACCTGCGGGTTGAAGATCCAGACCCAGATCTGCGAGATCACGGTCGATGCCAGCAGGAACGGCATGAAGAACGACAGCCGCCAGAGCCACTGGCCGGGGATGCCGCGGTCGACGAGGGCTGCCATCACGAGGGCGATCACGACGAGCGGCACCGTGGAGAGCAGCGTGAACCACACGGTGTTCCCCATCGACTGCCACATCTTCGGGTCGCCGAGCGCCTCGACGTAGTTGGCGAAGCCGACGAACGCGCCGCCGGCGCCGGTCAGCGACTGATCCGTGAAGCTGAGGATGATGCCGTGCACGATCGGCCAGGCCAGGAACAGGATGAAGGCCACGAGGAACGGGGCGAGGAAGGCCCAGCTGATCAGCTGCTCGCGGTTGCGGGAGCCGGGTCGGCGGGCGGGAGCCGCGGTCTTCGATCCGGTGACGATGGTGCGCGTGGAATCGGTGGAGCCGATGGCGGAGGTCGAGGTGGTCATGATCCGAACGTCCCTTCGGGGTCAGCCGGGTTGGGCTGTCGGAGCAGAGTGTTGACGCGTGCCTCGAAGCGGTCGATCGCGGCAGCGGGGTCGTCGCCCGAGAGCAGCACGCCCTGCACGGCGGCGCCGAACTCGGACTGGAAGTTCGATCCCGATCCGGTGAACCACGCGGTCGGGTCGTAGACGACGTGCTGCGCGGCCTCGGCGTAGTGCGCCTGCGGGATGAGGTCGTCGTATTCGGGGGACTCCGTGACCGGGAGGAAGGCGGGGATGTGCCCGGCCTCGGCCCACCCGAAGGATCCCTTCAGCATGTCGGCGACGAACTGGTAGGTCAGGTCGCGACGGACGGGGTCGGCGTTCGTCTGGTGCGGGAGCACGAAGGAGTGCGAGTCGGCGTAGACGGCAGGGGTCCCGAACAGGGTGGGGATCATGGTCGCGTCGAAGGGGAGTTCCGCCGCCTGCATCGTGCGCAGCTCCCAGACGCCGGTGAAGAGCATGCCGCTCTTCCCAGTCGCGAACTCGGCGACCGCGCTGCCGTAGTCGGCCTGCGCGAGCGCGATCTCGCCGTCGAGGAGCGTGCGCATCAGCGACAGCGACTCGACGGCGACGTCCTTGTCGATCACGGCCGGGCCGCCCGGCGGGAGCTCGATGGCGCCGCCGTGCTGCGAGTAGAAGGTGTAGAACAGGCGCCACATCTGGGCGCCGTCGCCGAGGTAGCCGTAGGACAGCGCGTGCCCCTCGGCCTTGCCGCCCACTTCGCGCAGCTGGTCGAGGAATTCCTCGGGGGAAGAGGTCTCGGCGAGTCGGCCGTCGCTGTCGAGGACCCCGGCCGCGTCGCAGATGTCGGTGTTGAACATCATCACGAACGGGTGGGCGTCGAGCGCGATGCTGTACATGCCCTCGCCGACGAAGCCCTTCTCCCAGATCGGCTTCGGGAACGTCGAGCTGTCGATGCCGAGGGAGGCGAGCTTGTCGACGTCCCAGCGGTCGAGCAGGCCGCCGGGCGCCCAGCCGACGGTGCGGGTGGCGTGCATGATCGCGACGTCGGGTGCGCGGCCGCCGGCGCCCGCCATCGCGAGCTTCGTGTAGTACGGCGTACCCCAGGCGAGCACGGTGGGACGGATGCGGAACGCGCTCTGCGCGCCGTTCACGTCGTCGAGCAGCTGCGACATGGTGACACCGTCGCCTCCGGAGAGCAGGTGCCAGAACTGCAGCGTCTGGGGTCCCGAGCCGGGGACCGCGCCGGGTGCGCAGCCGGCGAGCAGGGCTGTGCCGGCGGCCACCGAGGCGGCGGTCAGGAACTGCCTGCGGGACAGATCGAGTGGGGGCGTCATCGTCACTCCTTCGTGACCGGTGGGTGGACGACCTCATCATTACATCGATGTAATCCGCGCGCAAGAAGCAGAACCGGATTAGGTCGAAAGGCGTTTCAGGGGCGGTAGCCCGCGGGGCGCCCGGCGGTGCTCGCGCGCTCGAGGAGATGGTGCGACAGCGTGAGGGAGCGCGGCGGGGTGCTGCGATCGTCCATTCGCGATTCGAGCAGACCGAGCGCGGCCTCGGCGAACGCGCGACGGTCGAAGGCCACCGAGGTGAGCGCGGGGGAGGTGTACTTCGAGAACTCCACGTCGTCGAAGCCCGTGACGATCACGTCGTCGGGAACGCGGATGCCGTGATCGTGCAGCGTGTGCAGGGCTCCGAGTGCTAGCGAGTCGGTGAAGGCCACGATCGCGTCGAACGCGACTCCGCGGGCGAGCAGGGTGCGCGCAGCATCCGCTCCTCCCGACATCGACCAGGGCAGGCGGTTCACCTCGAGCGCCGGGTCCCTCGGGATGCCGGCTTCACGCAGGGCGTCGTGCACGCCTTCGAGTCGGAGCCGGCTGGTCGCCGTCGCGACGGACGGGTCGTCATCGGCGCCGACGACCGCGATCCGCGTGGCGCCGCGCGAGAGCACATGCCGCGTGGCATCCGCGGCGGCCACGCGACTGTCGATGCGCACGTGGTCGGCCCTGTTCTGCTCGACCTCGCCGATCACGACCAGGGGCGGGAGGCGGTCGGCGTACTTGATCACGCTGTCCTCGAGGCGGATGGGGTTGAGGATCAGCCCGTCGACGAGGTGCGCCCTGGCACGCGAGACGAGCTCCTTCTCGCGCTCGGGCTCCGACGCGGTCTCCTCGATCTGCACGGCCAGGCCCCGCTCGTGCGCGGCCTCCACGATGCGGTGCATGAGCTCGGCGGAGAAGGCGGTGGCGAGATCGGGAAGAGCCACCGCGATGATGCCGGACCGACCCTTGCGGAGTCCGCGCGCGCTCAGATTCGGGACGAAGTCGAGCTGCGTCATCGCGGACTCGACCCTGGCGCGCGTCTCCTCGCGCACGGCCACGGTGCCGGTGACGACGTTCGAGACCGTCTTGATCGACACCCCGGCGAGGGCGGCGACGTCTTTCATCGTCGCGCGTGGCGGGGGCGTCGCTGTCATCCGGTCAGCCTAGTGGGGACCGTCTCCGGCGGGGGAGTACAACGATGTAGCCGGATGGCTCGCGGCTATCATGGCGCCATGGGCAACGAACGCAACTGGGCGGGCAACCTCACGTATCGCGCATCCCGTGTGGAGCATCCTTCGTCGACGGAAGAGCTGGCCGCGCTGCTCGCACAGGGCGGTCCCCTGCGGATGCTGGGATCACGGCACAGCTTCAACGACCTCGCCGACACCGACGGCCTGCTGGTGGCCCTCGACGCTCTGCCCGCGGTGTTCGAGGTGAACGAGGCGCGCGATGCGGTCCGCGTCTCGGGGGGTCTCCGCTACGGCGACATCGCGCCGCTGCTCCAGGCGGAGGGGCTCGCGCTCGCGAACCTCGCCTCGCTCCCGCATATCTCGGTGGCCGGCGCGGTCATCACCGGCACGCACGGCTCCGGAGACGCGATCGGCTCGCTGTCGAGCGCGGTGCGGGCGCTCACGATCATCACGCCGGCGGGCGAGACCCGCACGCTGCGCCGAGGCGACGACGACTTCGACGGTGCGGTGGTGAGTCTCGGCGCGCTCGGAGCCGTCGTCGACCTGACCCTCGACGTCGAGCCCACCTACGAGGTCGCGCAGCACGTGTTCGAGCATCCGGACTGGGACGCGATCCTCCGCGACTTCGACGATGTGACCGCGGCCGGCACGAGCGTGAGCATCTTCTCCACCTGGCAGCGCACCGACATCGCCGACCAGATCTGGGTCAAGCAGCGCCTCCCCGAGGCGCACGAGGCCGCGCGGGAGTCGCTGTTCGACCGCCTCGGCGCGGCGGCAGCCGTGAGCAAGCGGCATCCGATCCTCGGTGTCGACCCGGTGGCCTGCACGGATCAGCTGGGCGTGCCGGGATCCTGGTCCGAACGGCTGGCCCACTTCAAGCTCGAGTTCACGCCCTCGGCCGGGGCCGAGATCCAGAGCGAGTACCTCGTCCCTCGCGCCGATGCGGTCGCCGCGATCCAGGCCGTGCGCCCGCTCGCCGGCCAGATCGCTCCGCTGCTGCTGGTCAACGAGATCCGCACCGTGCGGGCCGACAGCCTCTGGCTGAGCTCATCGTTCGAGACGGATGCCGTCGGCATCCACTTCACGTGGAAGCCCGAGGAGGCCGCGGTCCGGGCGCTCCTCCCGGCGATCGAGGCGGCTCTGCCGCCGACGGCCCGCCCGCACTGGGGCAAGGTGTTCACGCTCGACGGCGCCGAGGTGCGCTCGCGCTACCCGCGGTTCGACGACTTCGCCGCTCTCGCCGCCCGCTTCGATCCCGAGCGCCGCCTGGTGAACCCGTACCTGGAGCGGCTGGGGCTGTAGCGGCCCTTCGACAGGCTCAGGGACCCAGGACCTGGGTTGCTGAGTTTGTCGAAGCACCGATCCCGTTGCACCTGCAGGGTTGTTCTCGGTAACATCGCCGGAGCAGCCGACGGAGGTGCGCATGGTGAACGTCGGCTCGGACAAGCCCAACATCCGGCAGGTGGCGACGATCGCCGGGGTCTCGCACATGACCGTCTCCCGAGTGCTCAACGATCACCCGAACATCAAGCCCGACACCCGGCGGCGCGTGCTCGAGGCGATCGAGGAGCTCGACTACCGCCCGAATCTCGTCGCACGGGCGCTGGCGACCCAGCGCACGCGCCGCATCGGCGTGATCGTCGAGAGCGCGGTGGCGCACGGCCCGACCAGCATCCTGCGGGCGATCGAGCTGTCCGCCCGTGCGGCGGGCTATTCCGTCACGCCCATCGCGCTGCACGAAGGCGATGCCCTCTCGCCCCAGGAGGCCGTCGACAACCTCGTCACGCAGGGTGTCGACGCGCTCTGCGTGATCGCTCCGCGGTCGTCGTCGGTCGCGGCGCTGCGCAGGATCGCCATCACGGTCCCCATGCTGGTCGTCAAGGCGGATGCGGACCCGACGTTCCTCACGGTGTCGATCGATCAGCACGCCGGGACGACCCTCGTTGTCGACCATCTCGTCGCCCTCGGCCACCGCGACATCCTGCACATGTCCGGCCCTCTGGACTGGCTCGACGCGCGCGCCAGGGAGCGGGCCTTCCACTCGAGGGCGAAGTCGTGGGGCATCCGCGAGCGGCCGATCGTCGTGGGGGACTGGACCGCCGACTTCGCGTACGACTTCGCCAAGGGCCTGCAGCGCCTGCCCGACTACACGGCCATCTTCGCCGCCAACGATGACATGGCGATCGGCCTCATCCACGGTCTGCACGACAAAGGCTTCGATGTGCCGAACGACCTCAGCGTCGTCGGCTTCGACGACGTGCCGCTGGCCCGGCACTTCCTGCCTCCGCTGACGACCGTGCGTCAGGACTTCGGCGCGCTGGGAATCGCCGTGGTCGAGATGCTCCGTGCCGCGATCGAAGGCAGGGAGATCCCGCCGCTCACCCGCATCCCCACCGAGCTGGTCGCCCGTGCGTCGTCCGCCGCTCCGCGGGAGGTGCGGTGATCGCCGAGTCCGCCCTCGAGCCGTTGATCCGGCTCGAGGGCATCACGGTCGACTATCCGGGGGTGCGGGCGCTGGACGGCGTCGACTTCCGGCTGTTCCCGGGCGAGGTGCACGCCGTGATGGGGGAGAACGCGGCGGGCAAGTCGACGCTGGTGGCCGTGCTCACGGGCACGCGGGCGCCCGACGCCGGGACCGTCGTCGTCGCGGGGGAGCCCCGCCGGTTCGGCGGTGTCGCGGACAGCCGCGCCGCCGGCATCGCCACCGTCTTCCAGGAGACGCAGCTCAGCCCGAACCTCAGCGTCGCCGAGAACGTCATGCTGGGGCGCGAGCGCCGGGGACGTCTCGGGATCGACTGGAAGAGGACGCGCGCGGCTGCCGCCGAGGCGCTCGGCAGGCTCGGTCTCGACGACCTCGATCCGAAGACGCCGCTGTCGATGCTGACGCCCGCGCAGAAGCAGCTCGTCGCCCTGGCGCGGGCCGTGGTCGACGACCCGCGGGTCCTGGTGCTCGATGAGCCGACCTCGAGCCTCGACCAGGCGGAGGTCGCGACGCTCATGCGCGTCATCCGCGGTCTTCGCGAGCGCGGGGTCGCGATCCTCTTCGTCTCCCACTTCCTCGAGCAGGCGTTCGCGATCAGCGACCGGATGACGGTGCTGCGCGGCGGGAAGCGCATCGGAGAGTACGCGACGCGGGATCTCGAGCGGGCGGACCTCATCTCCAAGATGCTCGGCAAGGACATCGACGGGCTGAGGGCCCTGGGTTCCGAGCGCAAGGCCCATCACTACGCCTCGGACGGCGAGCCGGCGATGCGGGCGACGGCCTTCGGGCGACGCGGAGCGCTCGAGCGGACGGACATCGATGTGCAGCGCGGCGAGATCGTCGGGCTCGCCGGCCTCCGGGGATCCGGCCGCTCCGAACTCGCCTCGCTGCTGAGCGGATCGGTGCGGGCCGACAGCGGGGAGCTGTGGGTCGACGGCGAACGCGTGGAGCTGCGGAGCCCCTCGGCCGCCCTCCGCCATCGCATCGCCCTGTCGGCGGAGAGCAGGCGCACGCAGGGGATCATCGGCGATCTCACCGCCCGGGAGAACATGATCCTCTCGCTGCAGGCCCTGCGCGGCTGGACGCGTCCGCTCTCGACGGCGGAGGAGGCGGCGCTCGTCGACACCTACGTCGAGGCCCTGCACCTCGCGCCGTCCGATCTGGACCGGCCCGTCAGGATGCTGTCCGGCGGGACGCAGCAGAAGGTGCTGCTCGCCCGCGCTCTCGCCGTGCGCCCGCACGTGCTGATCCTCGACGAGCCGACGCGGGGGATCGACATCGCAGCGAAGCTGGAGGTGCAGCGCCGCATCAGTCAGCTCGCGGGCGACGGGGTCGCCGTCGTGTTCATCTCCTCCGAACTCGAAGAGGTCGTGCGTCTGAGTGATCGCATCATCGTGCTCAAGGACCGCGAGAAGATCGGCGAACTCAGCAACGGACCCGGTGTGACGGTGGACACCGTGGTCGAGATGATCGCCGCGGATCCCGGTCCTGACGCGGGACTGTGAGCGGTAACAAAGATCCTGGCGTGGAACATTCCTGATTTTTGGAACATTGCTTGTGTTCCAGATTTTGTTCCCGGTAACATCGCCGCAGGTCACGACGACAGTGACCTGCAATCACGCAAGGGACCACGTCTGGTCCACCCATTGCCGGGCTGACGGCCGGCGTCTCAAGGAGGAGAACATGTCCGCGAAGAAGCGCATCCGCGTCGCGCTCGGTCTGGCAGCAGCCGGCGCACTCACCATCGGCCTTGCGGCCTGCTCGGCCGGCGGCTCCGGTGGCTCCGGCAGTGACGCCGGCGGTTCCGACGAACTCACCACCGTCGGCTTCGTCGCCGTCGGCCCCGAGGGCGCCTGGCGAGAGGCCAACGAGCAGAACATCCAGGACACCTTCACGGAGGATGCCGGATACGACCTCAAGTACGCACCGGCCACCAACCTCGACCAGAAGTCGCAGATCGACGCGTTCACGTCGTTCGTCGACGAAGGCGTCGACGTGATCCTGCTGTCGGCCACCGAGGCCTCCGGCTGGGAGGACTCCCTCAAGCGGGCACAGGAAGCCGAGATCCCGGTCATCCTGCTCGACCGCGGCATCGAGCCCGACGACGACAGCCTGTACGTCACCCGCATCGCTCCCGACAACGTCGAGGTCGCGAAAGAGGTCGGCACGTGGGCTGCGGCCACCTTCCCGGACGGCGGCAACTACGTCGTCCTCGAGGGTCCCGCCGGCGTCGGCGTCGTGAACGAGCGCAACGAGGGCTTCGATGAGGGCCTCGGCGGCTCGTCGCTCACCAAGCTCGACGCGCAGACCGCGAACTGGTCGGCGGAGGAGGGCAAGAGCGTCTTCGAGACGATGCTCAAGTCGGCGAACAACGACATCCAGCTCGTGTTCGCACAGAACGATGAGATGGGACTCGGAGCCGCCCAGGCAGCGGAAGAGGCCGGCCTCGTCGTGGGCACGGACGTGAAGATCGCCACGATCGACGGCACGAAGAACGCCATGCAGGCGCTCGCCGACGGTCAGCTCAGCTACGTCCACGAGTACAACCCGCTGTTCGGTGAGACCGCCATGGAGGTCGTAGAGAAGACGCTCGCCGGGGAGAAGGTCGAGTCGTACATCGTCGTGCCGAGTGAGGCCTTCGACTCCGCGGAGGCGGCCAAGGCCGTGCTCGCAGACCGCAAGTACTGAGCCAGGCGTACGGAACCAGGCGCCGGAGCGATCCGGCGACGAACCCGGGTGGCGCGGAACACCGCGTCACCCGGGTCGCCCAGACGGGAAAGACAGCGATGAACGAAGAACTCCCCCTCGTCGAGATGCGTGGGATCACGATCGAGTTCCCCGGGGTGAAGGCCCTCGACGGAGTCGGCTTCCGCCTGTTCCCCGGTGAGGTGCACGCGCTCATGGGCGAGAACGGCGCCGGGAAATCGACCCTCATCAAGGCTCTGACCGGCGTCTACCGGATCGACTCCGGATCGATCGTCGTCACCGGCCAGGAGCGCAGCTTCGCGGGTGCCGGCGATGCGCAGGATGCCGGTATCTCGACGGTGTACCAGGAGGTCAACCTCGCGCCGAACCTCTCCATCGGGGAGAACGTCATGCTCGGGCACGAGGTCCGCGGCGCATTCGGCATCAACTGGGGGGCGACGCACCGCGCGGCGACCCAGGCCCTCACCCGCCTCGGGCTCGGCCACCTCGACACCCGCAAGCCGCTCTCCACCCTCTCGATCGCTCTGCAGCAGCTCGTCGCGATCAGCCGGGCGATGGCCATCAAGGCCAAGGTGCTCATCCTCGACGAGCCGACGTCGAGCCTCGACGCCGCCGAAGTCGACGGACTGTTCACGGTGATCCGCTCCCTCCGCGACGAGGGCATCGCGATCCTCTTCGTCTCGCACTTCCTCGATCAGGTCTACGCGATCAGCGACCGGCTCACGGTCCTCCGCAACGGACAGTACGTCGGCGAATACCTCACCCGCGACCTCGACCGCCACGCCCTGATCTCGAAGATGATCGGCAAGGACCTCGACGCCCTGAAGTCGCTCGGCGGCAACCGTCGGCGCGCGCCCCGTGCGGCCGACGAGGAGCCGCTGCTGTCGGCATCCGGCATCGCCCGGCGGGGCGCCGTCGAGGCGACCGACCTCGACATCCGCCCCGGCGAGATCGTCGGGTTCGCCGGGCTCCTCGGCTCCGGCCGCACCGAGCTCGCCCGTCTGCTCTACGGCGCCGACCGCGCCGACGAGGGCGCGATCGAGCTCCACGGCCGCCGTGTCGACCTGCGCTCGCCGGCAGATGCCCTCCCGCGGCGCATCGCGTTCTCGACCGAGAACCGGCGTGACGAGGGGATCATCGGCGACCTCACCGTCCGCGAGAACATCATCCTCGCCGTCCAGGCCGAGCGCGGATGGGCCAAACCCATGTCGCGCAAGGAGCAGGACGCGATCGTGGAGAAATACATCGCCCAGCTCAACGTCCGACCGGCCGATCCGGAGCGGATGATCAAGAACCTCTCCGGCGGGAACCAGCAGAAGGTGCTCCTCGGGCGCTGGCTGGCGACGAAGCCCGAACTTCTCATCCTCGACGAGCCCACGCGCGGCATCGACGTCGGCGCCAAGGCCGAGATCCAGGAGGCCGTCGCCGAACTCGCCGAGGAGGGTGTCGCCGTGGTCTTCATCTCGTCCGAGCTCGAGGAGGTGGTGCGGCTCTCCGAGCGCATCGTCGTCCTCAAGGACCACCGCAAGATCGGCGAGCTCCAGAACGGACCGGATGTCACGGCGCAGGCGATCGTCGACGTGATCGCCGCGCACGGCGTGGAAGCCGCGGCCGAGACCCTCGACGACGCCGACGGCGCCCTGCCGGATAGCATCGCCCTCACGACCGACAAGGAGGCAGCGCGATGACCGCCGCAGCCCGCACCAGCTTCTGGCGCGATCTGATCCACAAGCCCTTCTTCTGGGGGATCGTGGCGATCGTCGCACTCCTTGCGCTGAACGTGCTCAAGGACCCGACGTACCTGGCCCTCACGATCAACCCGAACAACGGCAACCTCGTCGGCAACCTCATCGACATCCTGCGCCAGGCGGCGCCGGTGATGATGATCGCGATCGGCATGTCCCTCGTGATCGCGACCGGTGGCATCGACCTCTCGGTCGGATCGCTGATGGCGGTCTCGGGCGCGGTGGCGATGGAGTTCCTCAGCGCCGCCGGAGACTCGGGGAGCGTCGGTGCGGCGCTCGGTGCGATCGGGCTCGCGCTCGTCATCACCGGCATCCTCGGGGCGGTCAACGGCATCCTCGTCGCCTATGTCGGCCTGCAGCCCTTCATCGCGACCCTCGTGCTGATGCTGGCAGGACGCGGCATCGCCAAAGTGATCACCGGGGGACAGAACACGACGGCGTCGAACGACCCGTTCCGGTGGATCGCGAACGGCTTCGTGATCGGCATCCCGGTGGTGTTCATCCTCGCGGTGCTGCTCGTGCTCATCGTCGGCTGGGTCGTGCGCAAGAGCGCTCTCGGCCTCATGATCGAGGCGATCGGCATCAACCCGCGGGCGAGCCGGATGGCGGGCATCAAGCCCAAGGGACTGCTGCTGACCACGTACATCCTCAGCGGCATCCTGGCCGGGATCGCCGGCATCATGTCGGTCGGCACCGTCATGACGGTCGACATCTCGCGTACCGGATACCAGCTGGAGCTCGACGCGATCCTCGCGGTCGTCATCGGCGGGGCATCGCTGGCGGGCGGCAAGTTCTCCCTCAGCGGGGCGTTCGTCGGAGCGCTGCTGATCGCGACGCTCGACAAGACCGTGCTCTATCTCGGCATCTCGTCGTCGGCGACACCCGCGTTCAAGGCCATCGTGATCGTCGCGCTGTGCCTGCTGCAGTCCGAGCGCGTGCGGAGCTGGTTCCGCCGTCGACGCCAGGCGCCGCCTGTCGAACAGCTCACCGCGAAAGAGGAGGTGACGGCATGAGCGTCGTGACAGAGGCGCGAGCGCCGCAGATCCAGGAGACCGTGCTCGATCGCGTGCGCCGCATGATCGGAGCGAATCCCTCCGTGCTGCCGACCATCGCGTCGGTGGTCATCTTCGTGGGCATGATCGTGTTCGGCGAGGTCGCGTACGGCCGCATCGTGCAGGCCAACACGCTCTCGAACCTGTTGATCAACAACGCGCACCTGATCGTGCTCGCCGTGGCACTGACCTTCGTGATCCTCACCGGCGGCATCGACCTGTCGGTCGGCTCGATCATCGCGCTGTCGTCGGTGGCCGGGGTGATGCTGTCCAACGCCGGATGGAACGCGATCGCGGTGATCGTCGCGATGATCGGCATCGGATCGCTGTTCGGCGTGATCTCCGGAGTGCTGATCCGCTACTTCGGCGTGCAGCCGTTCATCGCGACGCTGGCGATGATGTTCCTCGGACGCGGTCTCGCGTCTCTGCTCAGCACCAAGCCGGAGCGCCTGGGTGAGGACTCGCCCATCCGCTGGATCGGGGTGCAGCTCAAGATCGTCGACGGGCCGAAGGTCAACGACCTCGTGATCACGCCGGCCGTGGTGATCGCCGTGATCGTGGTCGCGGTGGCCTTCTTCGTCCTGCACCGCACACGCACCGGCCGCACGGTCTATGCGATCGGCGGCTCCGAGAGCTCGGCGCTGCTGATGGGGCTTCCGGTGCACCGCACGAAGGTGCTCGTGTACGTGATCAGCGGCTCGCTCGCCGGCCTTGCGGCCGTGCTCTACACGGCTCGGCTCGGCACGGCGCAGAACATCACCGGCATCGGGTGGGAGCTCGACGCGATCGCCGCGGCGGTCATCGGCGGGACGGTGCTCACCGGCGCCTACGGCTACGTGCTCGGCTCGGTGATCGGCGCCCTCGTGCTGGGGCTGATGAACGTCCTGATCACGCGCGACGGCGGCATCCCGCCCGAGATGACGACGATCATCACCGGCGGCATCCTGCTCGTGTTCGTGCTGCTGCAGCGGGCGGTGACCCGGAAGCGGGAATAGCCGGTGGCCCTTCGACAGGCTCAGGGACCCAGCAGTCGAGGGTCCGTGAACCTGGGTTGCTGAGCCTGTCGAAGCACCCCGACGCGGGTCAGGCCGTCGGGATCCAGACGCGCATCGTCGACGGACCGCGGTGGGCCCAGTCGTGGTACGGCACCAGCACGGCGTCCGTGACCTGGCCGGACGTGCGGTTGCGCACCGGGAGCCGCACGCTGCCGTCGTGCTCGACCGGCTCTCCGGCGACCACCGCGTCGACGATGTCGGCACCGAAGTCGATCGACTCCAGCGCGAACACCTCGGGGCCGCGTTCGACGACGACCGTTCCGCGCACGGCGTCCACGCGAGGGTCGGCGCTGCTCACCCGGGCGACCAGAGGCAGGGTCAGTTCGACGACGTCGCCGGCGCGGAAGGCCCGACGGATCTCGATCGTGCCCGGTGCGGCCGGACGCTGCGCACTCTCGCCACCGGCATCGACGCGCACCGTCGCCCCCTCGGCCCACGACGGCACACGAAGGGTCAGCGCGAACTCCGCATCCTCGGCGATCGTCACACGGATGCCGCCATCGACCGGGTATCCGGTCACGATGTCGAAGGACACCGCGCGGCCGTCGGGGAGCATCGTGCGAACGGATACCGGCGCGTACTGGTGAACCTGCACGCCGTCGTCGTCGGCGGTCGCGACGTAGGCGGCGAGGCTCGCGAAGGTGCGTGCCACGTTCGGCGGGCAGCACGAGACCTCGAACCAGGGGGCGCGCAGCGACGACGAGGCGCGCTTCGACGTGCCCTCGGGATCGGCCTCGACCCCCGGCACGCGCTGGTGCAGGGTGTTGGCGTAGTAGAACGCGCGACCGTCGGGCGCGGGTGACGTCGCCACCACGTTGAACAGCGTCCGCTCGATGAGGTCTGCGTGCCGGGTGTCGCCGGTCGCGAGCAGCAGGCGCCACGAGAACATGATCGAGCCCACGCCGGCGCAGGTCTCGGAGTAGGCGCGGTCGCTCGGCAGCTCCCAGTCGGCGCCGAACGCCTCGTCCTGGTGATGCGAGCCCTGTCCGCCGGTCACGTACGTGCGACGCTCGACCGTGCGGTCCCACTGACCGCGCAGCGCGTCGAGCAGGCCGTCGTCGGAGAGCTCGATCGCGACGTCCGTCGCCCCGGAGGCGAGGTAGTTCGCGCGCACCGAATGTCCGCGCAGCGCCACGGCGTCGCGCACCGGAACGTCGTCCTGGAAGTACTCCTGGCCCCACTCGATCTCGGCGAGCGACCCGCGCCCGTGCCGCTCGACGAACAGCGCGGCCTGATCGATGTAGCGCTGCTCGCCGAGTGCGCGGCCGAGTTCCGCGAGGCCGACTTCGACCTCGGCGTGCCCGCAGATCGCATCGCGCCCGTCGGGGCCGAACACGCGGCAGACGAGATCCGCGGCGCGTCGGGCGATCGCGACGAGCCCGTCGTCGGCCTCAGGTCGTGTGCGGTGTCTGGCGACCGCCGCCTGGAACAGGTGCCCGAGGCAGTACAGCTCGTGCCCCCATTCCAGATCCGACCAACGGTCGCCCTGGCCAGAGCGGCCGAACATCGTGTTCACGTAGCCGTCGGCCTCCTGCGCGGCAGCGACGCGCGCCACGACCGACCGGAACCGCTGCTCGAGCGCGGCGTCTGCCGCGGCATCCGTCCTCCCGATCTCCCAGGCGAGCGCCTCGAGGTACTTGTAGACCTCGGAGTCGGCGAACTCCCGACCTCGGCGCCCGGCGGGCAGCGTGCCGGCGGCAGCGAGATCGAAGTTCGGTAGCCAGCCCTCCGACTCGAGGCGCGATTCGATGTGGTCGAGCGTCGCCGTGCCGTTGACGGCCTGGCGATCGCCCCAGAACCCGCCGGCGATGCGCACCTCGGAGACGCCGAGCGGGCGCAGGCGACCGCGCGTGGGGACCACCGGCGCCGCCGGTGCAGTGAAGTCGTACATCGTCATCCCTTGAAGGCGCCGGACATGAAGCCGCGCACGTAGTGTCGTTGGAGGATCAGGAAGAGCACGATGCAGGGGAGTGCCAGCACGACCACCCCGGCCTCGGTCGCGCCGTAGTCGACCACGCCCTGCACCTGCCCGCGGAGGTTCGCGACCGCGAGCGGCAGCGTCATGCGGTTGGAGTCGTTGATGAGGATCAGCGGGGCCATGAAGTCGTTCCACGCCGTGAGGAACGCGAACAGCCCGACCGTCACGAGGCCCGGCTTGACCGCCGGCAGCAGCACCCGCCACAGGGCGCCCCAGCTGGAGCATCCGTCGACCATCGCAGCCTCGTCCATCTCCTTCGGGATCGACTCGAACGAGATGCGCATCATGAACATCGAGAACGGCAGTTGGAACATCGTGATCACGAGCGCCACGCCCACCAGCGAGTTCTGCAGGCCGACCGCGTTGAGGATCACGTAGAGCGGGATCAGCAGCGTCGCGTACGGCACCATGAGGATCGCGAGGGTGAGCAGGAACAGCGCGTTCTTGCCGGGGAACGAGAACCGGGCGAACGCGTAGCCGCCGAGCAGCGAGATGAACAGGGTGAGAGCGACCGTGAGCACCGAGACGAACAGCGAGTTGCCCAGGTACACCCAGATGCCCGCCTGGTAGTCGGCGAGGGCGATGTAGTTGCCGAAGCCCCAGCCGTCGGTCTGGCTCGTGCCCGCCACCGGGCTGAGCGACGAGACCCCGGTCCAGATGAGCGGGTAGAGGAAGATCACCGCGAGGGCGGTCGTGAACACCCAGTAAGGGATGCCGAAGACGATGCGCGCCGCCTTCGAGCGGTACCGCGGGGTCGCGGGCTGGTGGTCCGGGGCGACGATCGTGCGCGTCAGTGTCTGGGACATGGCTTCAGCTCTCATCCGGACGCCGGAAGGCGCGCAACTGGAAGACGTTGATGACGATGAGCGCGAGCAGCACGATCACCGAGAGGGCACCGGCGATGCCGAGGCTGTTCTGACCTTGGAAGGCCACGTTGTAGATGAGCTGCACGACGGTCATGGTGCTGTTGTCGGGGCCGCCCTTGGTGAGGATGTAGAACTGCTCGAACGCCAGCAGCGACCCGGTCACGCACATCACGGTCGTGAGGGCGAAGGTCGGCTTGAGGAGGGGCACCGTGATGTAGCGGAACGTCTGCCAGCGGCTCGAGCCGTCGATGCGCGCTGCTTCGTAGATGTCATCCGGGATGCCCTGCAGGCCCACGAGCATGAGCAGCATGTAGAAGCCGGCGAAGCGCCACACGATGAGGAAGATCGTCGACCAGAGTGCGCCCTCGGGGGTGCCGAGGAACGTGATGCCCCACGACTTCATCAGGCCAGCGAAGGGGCCGGCGATGGGGGAGTACAGCACGTAGAAGAGCAGCGAGGCGGATGCCAGCCCCAGCGCGCTCGGGATCAGGAAGGCCGTGCGCAGGAGGCCCTTCCAGCGCGTCGACTCCTGCACGAGGAGGGCGAGGCCGAGGCCCAGTCCGATGAGGATCACGGTCGTGACGACGGTGTACAGCAGGGTGAAGCGGATGCTGTCCCAGAAGAGCCGGTGGCTGACGGCATCCACGTAGTTCTCGGGGAAGTTCGGGCCGCGGTTGCCACTGAGCAGCGGCCAGTCGGAGCCCGACATCTGCAGCACGAGCACCAGCGGCACCACGAACAGCAGGGCCACGAAGATCGCGGTCGGGGCGGCGTAGAGCCAGCCCTGCACGGGGCCGCCGAATCCGGTGCGCGCGCGGCGGCGGCGCAGCGGGGGTGCGGTCGAGGTCATCTCAGTCTCTTTCGATCGGGGGCGAGCGGGCGGTGGGGCGGCGCGACGTGCGCCGCCCCACCGGAGGTCACTGCGAGAGGATCGCGGTGATCTCCTCGTTGTCGGCCTCGACGGCGTCCTCGCCGTTCAGCACCCGGTTGCGCACCAGCGTGAGCCACGGGCTGCCCGGTGCGTTGAACGCCTGCTGGAAGTTCAGGGCGACGGGCGTGCTGCCCTGCGCTGCGACCTCGTTGATCGTGACCAGGCGCGGGTCGGCGGCGGCGTACTCGTTGTCGGCGAGATCGCCGCGCGAGACCGCGTTGCCGTCCTTCGCGAGCACCTCGACCTGCGCCTCTTCGGACATCATCCAGTTGAGGAAGTTCCAGGCCTGCGCCGACTGCTTCGAGTCCTTCGAGATGCCGATGCCGTCGCCGCCGACGAACGTGGAGACGCCGCCGTCGACGCCGGGGATGCCGGCCACGCCCGCGTCGAACTCGAGGGACGGCAGCAGCGTCGCCGGGAACGGCATGACGCCGACCTTGCCCTCGCTGAACGCCGCGGTCCAGGTGGGACCGGCCTCATCCGTGGAGCTGGGCAGCACGGCACCGGCCTTCTCGAGCTCCGCCCAGGTGTCGTATACGGCCTGCGCGGCGTCGCCGTCGAGCAGCGCCTCGGAGCCGTCATCGGTCATGACCTCTTCGCCGGATGCCCAGACCGAGGGGAACCACGTGAAGACGAGGCATCCGCCGCAGTTCAGGCCAGTGGCGGTGCCGTAGGTGTCGGGCTTGTTCAGGGCCTGCACGGCCTGCGCGGCTTCGGAGAACTCCTCGAGCGTGGCCGGCGCCTTCTCGGGGTCGAGCCCGGCCTCGGCGAACAGCTCCTTGTTCCAGAAGAGCATCGAGAGGTCGAGGGCGAAGGGCAGCACGTACTCCTTGTCGTCGACGGTGCCGGCCGAGAGGTGGCCCTGGTTGATGTCGTCCTTGAAGTCGAGGCCGTCGATCTGCTCGGAGATGTCGGCGAAGAGACCCTGCTGCGCCCAGTTGGGCACGTAGACGATGTCGGCGGCGAAGAGGTCGGGGAGTCCGCCGGAGCCTGCGGCGGCGCCGACCTTGGCGACGTAGTCGTCGTTCGGCACGACGGTGAGCTCGACCTGGTTCTCGTGCGAGTCGTTGTACGCGTCGACGAGCAGCTTCGCTTGGCGCTCGATGGGTGCGCGGGTCCAGAGCGTCAGGGTCGAACCGTCGTCGACGCCCTCCGCGGTGATGGGCTCGTCGGAGCCGGTGTCCGTCCCGCCGGCGGCGCAGGCCGCGAGCGGGCCGAGCAGCAGGCCGGTGACGGCGAGGGCGGTGACGGTGCGTCGGAGCGCACGGCGTCGGGTGGTGTGCATGGAATGCCTCCAGGACTCTTCGGTGAGCGGATGCTGTCGTCGGGCGACGGCGCTGTCTAGCGAGGATGAACGGTTCCGAAAACTCCGAAACCCCTTTCGAAAAGGTATATCGTGAATGTTGCGCAGCGGTCAAGGACTGCTCCGATAACCTTTCAGCAACGTTCAGGGGGCGAGATGGCAAACGGCGAGCCAGCGGGCAAGGCGGCGACGCTCAGTGATGTGGCCCGTCTCGCGGGCGTCTCGATCGCGACGGCATCCAAGGCGCTCAACGATCGAGGGGACGTCGCCGCGGCGACGCGGGCCCGTGTGCTCGCGATCGCCGACGAGCTCTCCTTCACGCCGAACGCGATGGCGCGGGGGCTGCTGGCCGGACGCACGGGCACGGTGGGTCTGCTCACGAGCGACCTCGAGGGCCGCTTCATGATCCCGATCCTGATGGGAGCCGAGGATGCCTTCGGGGCCGGTCGCATCAACGTGTTCCTGTGCGATGCCCGGGGCGACGCCATCCGCGAGCAGCACCACCTGAAGGAGCTGCTGAGCCGGCGGGTCGACGGCATCATCGTGGTGGGGCGGCAGACCGATCCGCGCCCCTCGCTCGGGCAGGACCTGCCCGTGCCGGTCGTCTACGCGTACGCGCCGTCGGACGACCCGCGCGACCTCTCGCTCACCCCCGACAACTACGCCGGAGGGCGTCTCGCGATCGAGCACCTGCTCGCCTGCGGCCGGCGGCGCATCGCGCACGTCTCAGGCGAGCCGTCATACGCTGCGGCCCAGGATCGTCTCGCCGGCGCACGCGCCGCCCTCGGCGAGGCCGGACTGGAGCTCGTCGGCGAGCCGATGTTCTCGGAGTGGACCGAGCACTGGGGCAGAGACGCCGGCGCGCTGCTGCTGCAGCGGCATCCCGACATCGACGCGGTGTTCTGCGGCTCCGATCAGATCGCGCGCGGCGTGCTCGACTCGGCGCGCGACCTCGGCCGCTCGGTGCCCGACGACCTCGCCGTGATCGGATACGACAACTGGGAGGTGCTCGCGACCAACGCCCGTCCCGAGCTCACCAGCATCGACGCGAACCTGCAGCAGCTCGGGCGCCAGGCCGCCCAGCGCGTGTTCGACGCGATCGACGGCGTCGACATCGGCGAGGGCTCGCACCACCTTCCCGTGCGGCTGGTCATCCGCGGATCGACGATCGCCCGGCGGTAGCACGGGGGTGCTTCGACAGGCTCAGCAACCCAAGTACCTGGGTCCCTGAGCTTGTCGAAGGGCCGCGGGTCACACGTGGTCGCGCCAGGAGTGCTGCGGATCGAATCCCAGCACGCGGCGGGCCTTGTCGATCGAGAGCAGGGTCTCGTTCGGGCCGAACTCGCCCTTCACCGGGACGTCGGGGAAGACCTCGGCGAGCAGCTCGGCGTTCGGCCGCGTCATCACCGTGTCGGCGGCGGCGATGATGAACCGATCGAAGCCGGGAGCCGCGTTCTCGAGCGCCCGCTGCACGGCCTGCGCCCCGTCGCGGGCGTCGATGTAGCCCCAGAGGTTCCACTTGCGCAGCAGCGCGTCGGCGTCGAACGACGGGAAGGCGGCGTAGTCCTCGGGGTCCATGACGTTCGAGAAACGCAGCGCCGTGATCGACAGATCGGGATGCCAGCGCACCAGCTCGGTCGCCAGATGCTCCTCGAGCGTCTTGACCAGCGAATAGACGGATTCCGGTCGCGCCGGGTAGTCCTCGTCGACGGGCACATAGGGCGGGGGCACGTCGAACGGCAGTCCGAGCACGGTCTCGCTCGACGCGTAGACGATCCGGCGGATGCCGAGGCGCACGGCCGCCCAGAACACGTTGAACGTCGCCGGCATGTTGTTGTGGAACGTCGCGACATCGCTGCGGATGCCGGGAGCCGGGATCGCCCCCAGGTGCACCACGGCGTCGATGCCGTCGTGCGTGTCGCCCACCGCGGTGAAGGCGTCGACGACCTGGCCGTAATCGGTGAGGTCGACCTGGACGAAGTCCGGCCCGCGGACGCCGGCGACGTCCATGCCGATGACGTCGTAGCCGTTCGCGCGCAGTTCGCGAGCGACGACGCGGCCGAGCTTGCCCGATGATCCCGTGAGAGCGATGCGCATGTTTCCAGAGTGGCACGGCTGCGAGCAAGGCGGGTCGGGCGTCGTACACTCGTCGGCGTGACTGAGTCCCCCCGCACATCGAATCGCACGGTCGGTGTCCGCGATGTCGCGGCGCTCGCCGGTGTGTCCAGGCAGACCGTCTCGCGGGTGCTCAACGATCACCCCGACGTCGCCGCCGACACGCAGCTGCGTGTGCAGGCAGCCATGGCAGAGCTCGGGTATCGGATGAACAACGCCGCCCGCGCGCTGGGCACGCGCCGGTCGCGCACGCTCGGAGTGCTGGCCTCCGACGCGCTGCAGTACGGTCCCTCGCGCAGCATCGCCGCGCTCGAGGCATCCGCTCGCGCCGCGGGCTACTGGGTCAGCGCGGCCTTCGCGGATGCGGGCGATGCCGACGCGGTCGTGGCGGCGGTGGATCATCTGATCGCCCAGGGCGTGGAGGGGATCGTCGTGGTGGCTCCGCACTCGCAGACCCTCGAGGCGCTCGCCGCTCTGCGGATCGACGTGCCGGTGGTCACGCTGCACTCCGCGGGACTCGGCGCTGCCGGCCTGTCGGTCGACCAGGCCGCCGGCGCCCGACTGGCGGTCGCGGCCCTCGCCGACGCCGGACACACCCGCATCGCGCACCTCGCCGGACCGGCGGACTGGCTCGAGGCCGAGTCGCGGGCCGAGGGCTTCGCCGCGGAGCTCTCCGCGCGGGGGCTGACCCCGGGGCCGGTCATCGCGGGGGACTGGTCCGCGGGGTCGGGCTACGCCGCCGTCGATGCCGTGCGGAGTTCCGGCGCCACCGCGGTGTTCGCGGCGAACGACCAGATGGCACTCGGACTGCTGAGCGCGCTGCACGAGGCGGGCATCGCGGTGCCGGGGGATGTGAGCGTGGTCGGGTTCGACGACACGCCCGACGCCGCGTACTACTGGCCGGCGCTGACGACGGTCCGCCAGGACTTCGAGGAGCTCGCCCGACGGGCCGTCGCCGTCGTGATCGGCGGTGACAGTGCGGCCTCCGCCCTCGCGCCGGTCGCCCCCGTGCTGGTCGCGCGCGCGTCGGTCGCGCCGCCGCGCTGACCGTCGAGCCGCGTGGCTGACCGTCGAGCCGCCTGGGCAGGGGCATGCGGGAGGTCGGCCCCACGGATCGGCTGTGCACAATTCCGCAAGAACACCGTCTGGCGGGTCGTCGGCCCCCGCGTTTCCGCGAGTCGCTCCCACTGCCCCGA
This sequence comes from Microbacterium sp. A8/3-1, assembly GCF_040267695.1. Taxonomy (NCBI): domain Bacteria; kingdom Bacillati; phylum Actinomycetota; class Actinomycetes; order Micrococcales; family Microbacteriaceae; genus Microbacterium; species Microbacterium sp. A8/3-1. The sequence goes on from NZ_CP158357.1 coordinate 3,604,707, forward strand.
GCGTTCTTGCTGAATCGTGCACCGCCCGCCGCGGCGCCCGCTCCTCTTGACGCCCGCAACCCGTCCGTGACACACTGCTGTGACCGGTCACAGCGGCCGGCCGCGAACCATCCGAGGTCCTTGTGAGCAACGACGCCCCCGCCTTCGACCCCGCCGTCGAAGCAGCCATCGCCACCGTCCGCGCCGACGTCGCCCGGCTCCACGGCGAGCTCGTGCGCTATGGGCTGGTCGTCTGGACCGGCGGCAACGTCTCCGGACGGGTTCCCGGTGCCGACCTGTTCGTGATCAAGCCGTCCGGCGTCTCCTACGACGACCTGACCGCGGAGAACATGATCCTCTGCGATCTCGACGGAAACGTCATCCCCGGCACTCCCGGCAGCGACCGCTCGCCGTCGAGCGACACCGCCGCGCACGCCTACGTGTACCGGAACATGCCGGCGGTCGGCGGAGTCGTGCACACGCACTCGACCTACGCCGTCGCCTGGGCCGCGCGCGGCGAGGAGATCCCGTGCGTCATCACCGCCATGGCCGATGAGTTCGGCGGGCCGATCCCGATCGGCCCCTTCGCGATCATCGGCGACGACTCGATCGGCCGGGGGATCGTCGAGACCCTCAGCGGCCACCGCTCGCGGGCCGTGCTCATGCAGAACCACGGCCCGTTCACGATCGGCGTCGACGCGAAGGATGCCGTGAAGGCCGCGGTCATGGTCGAGGACGTCGCCCGCACCGTGCACCTCGCGCGCGAGGCCGGTCCGCTGGTCCCGATCCCGCAGGCGGCGATCGACAGCCTCTTCGACCGATACCAGAACGTCTACGGCCAGAGTGCGGACGCCCGCCGATGAGCGCCGAAGACATCCGCGCGGGCCGGACGAGCCTCGGCATCGAACTGGGCTCCACGCGCATCAAGGCCTGCCTGATCGGGTCCGACCCCACCGAGGTGCTCGCCACCGGCTCGTTCTCCTGGGAGAACCGCCTCGAGGACGGCCTGTGGACCTACGCGATCGACGAGGTCTGGGCCGGGCTGCAGGCCGCCTACGCCGCACTGGTCACCGACGCGGAGCAGCAGCACGGCATCCGCCCCGAGTCCTTCGGCGCGATCGGCATCTCGGCCATGATGCACGGCTACCTCGCGTTCGACGCGTCGGGCGACCTGCTCGTGCCGTTCCGCACCTGGCGCAACACGAACACCGGCGTGGCATCCGCCGAGCTCACCGGGCTTCTCGGCGTCAACATCCCGCTGCGCTGGTCGATCGCGCACCTGCATCAGGCTGTCGTCGACGGCGAGGCGCACGTGCCGCGGATCGCGAGCGTGAACACGCTCGCCGGCCACGTGCACGAGAGGCTCACCGGTCGGCGCGTGCTGGGCGTGGGCGACGCCTCGGGCATGTTCCCGATCGACTCCTCCACCCGTGACTACGACGAGCGGATGCTCGGCGCCTACGACGCGCTCGCCGCCGACCGTCTTCCCCGGCCGCTCGCCGAGATCCTGCCGGCCGTGCTCCCCGCGGGTGCCGACGCCGGTGCTCTCACGGCGGAGGGCGCGGCGCTGCTCGACCCGAGCGGGACCCTGCAGCCCGGCATCCCGCTGTGCCCGCCCGAGGGCGACGCGGGGACCGGCATGGTCGCCACGAACTCGGTCGCCCCGCGCACCGGCAACGTCTCGGCGGGCACGAGCATCTTCGCGATGGTCGTGCTCGAGCGCCCGCTGGCCGAGGTGCATCACGAGCTCGACCTCGTGACCACGCCGGCCGGCGACGCCGTCGCGATGGTCCACTGCAACAACGGCGCCAGCGAGCTCGCAGCCTGGGCCGGGCTGTTCACCCGGTTCTCGGCCGCCGCGGGGCAGCCGCTCGACGACGACGCCGTGTTCGACGCCCTGTTCCGCGAGGCGCTCGAGGGCGAAGCGGATGCCGGTGGCCTGATCGCCTACAACCATCTCGCCGGAGAGCCCATCGCCGGGCTCGATGCCGGCCGACCGCTGTTCGTGCGCACGCCCGACAGCGCCTTCACGCTCGCGAACTTCATGCGCTCGCAGCTCTACGGCGTGTTCGGCACGCTCGCGCTCGGCATGCAGGTGCTGACCGACGAGGGCGTCGAGCTGGATCGGATGTTCGCGCACGGCGGCATGTTCCGCACCGCCGGAGTCGCCCAGCGGTTCCTCGCCAGTGCCCTGGGTGCGCCGGTGGCCGTCGGCGAGCTGGCATCCGAGGGGGGAGCCTGGGGCATCGCGGTGCTCGCCTCCTACCTGGCGCATGCCGACTCGCTGTCCTTGGGGGAGTACCTCGAGGAGCAGGTCTTCGCCGCGGCCTCCCTCTCCACGACCGCACCCGATCCGGCGGACGTCGCCGGCTTCGCGGTCTACCTCGACCGCTACCGGGCGGGGCTGGCCGTCGAGGCCGCCGCCGTCGCATCCCTCCCCTAGCCTCACACGGCTCGTTGAGCGAGCGCAGCGAGACGAAACGTCAGCGACCGATCCGCCTCCGAAAGGTATAACCCATGGCCCTCACCACCTCCCTCGACGGCTACGAGGTCTGGTTCCTCACCGGCAGCCAGCACCTCTACGGGCCCGAGACGCTCGCGCAGGTCGCCGACCAGTCGCAGGAGATCGCGCGTCTGCTCGATTCCGCCGACGAGGTGCCGGTGAAGATCGTCTGGAAGCCCGTGCTGACGGATGCCGCCGCCATCAAGCGCACCGCCCTCGAGGCGAACGCCGACGACCGCGTGATCGGGCTCGTCGCTTGGATGCACACGTTCAGCCCCGCGAAGATGTGGATCGCCGGTCTCGATGCTCTGCGCAAGCCCCTCGCGCACCTGCACACGCAGGCCAACGTCGAGCTGCCGTGGGCCGACATCGACTTCGACTTCATGAACCTCAACCAGGCCGCGCACGGCGACCGCGAGTTCGGGTACATCCAGACGCGCCTCGGTGTGCCGCGCAAGACCATCGTCGGGCACGCCTCCGACCCGCGCGTGCGCCGTGAACTCGGCACCTGGCAGCGCGCCGCTGCGGGACTCGCCGCGTCACGCGACCTCAAGCTCGCCCGCTTCGGCGACAACATGCGCTTCGTCGCGGTGACCGAGGGCGACAAGACCGAGGCCGAGCTGCGGTTCGGCGTGCAGGTGAACACCTGGGGCGTGAACGAGCTGGCGGATGCCGTCGCCGCGGCATCCGACGCCGACATCGACGCGCTGGTCGCGGAGTACGAGGAGCTGTACGAGGTCGTCCCCGAGTTGCGGAAGGGCGGCGACCGGCACCAGTCGCTGCGCGACGGCGCCGCGATCGAGCTCGGACTGCGGTCGTTCCTGGAGGAGGGCGGCTTCGGCGCCTTCACGACCTCGTTCGAGGATCTCGGCGCGCTGAAGCAGCTGCCCGGCCTCGCGGTGCAGCGCCTGATGGCCGAGGGCTACGGGTTCGGCGCCGAGGGCGACTGGAAGACCGCGATCCTTGTGCGCATCGCGAACGTCATGGGTGCAGGGCTCCCCGGTGGCGCGAGCCTCATGGAGGACTACACCTACGACATGACCCCGGGCGACGAGCTGATCCTCGGCGCCCACATGCTCGAGGTCTCGCCGTCTCTCACGACCGCGAAGCCCACGCTCGAGATCCACCCGCTCGGCATCGGCGGCAAGGACGACCCGGTGCGCCTCGTCTTCACCGCCGACCCCGGCCCCGCCGTCGTGGTCGCGCTGAGCGACATGCGCGACCGCTTCCGCCTCACCGCGAACGTGGTCGAGAACGTGCCTCCGCGGGCGTCCCTCCCTATGCTCCCGGTCGGTCGCGCCGTGTGGAAGCCGCAGCCGGAGTTCAACACGAGCGCCGCCGCCTGGCTGACCGCCGGCGCCGCGCACCACACCGTCATGTCGACCGCCGTCGGCATCGAGGCGTTCCGCGACTTCGCCGAGATGGCAGAGGTCGAGCTGCTCGTGATCGACGACAGCACCACGCTGCCGGAGTTCCAGAAGCAGGTGCGCTGGAACCAGGCGTACTACCGTCTCGCGCAGGGACTGTGATGACGGTCGGGCCGCGTTCCGGACGCCAGCTGCGCCTCGCCGGACACGGGTACGAGGCGATCATCGCGAGCGTCGGCGCCTCGTTGCGCACACTGACCTTCGACGGCCGCGACCTCGTCGTGCCGTTCGATGCCGACGAGGTGCGGCCCGGGTACCGCGGCGCGACGCTCGCCCCGTGGCCGAATCGCATCGTCGACGGTCGCTACCGCTTCGGCGGCGCCACGCACCAGCTCCCGCTGACCGAGCCCGCGCGCGGACAGGCCCTGCACGGTCTGCTCGCCTGGGCGGAGTTCTCCGACCGCCTCGTGGTCGACGACCGCGTCGTGCTCGCCGCGGTCATCGAGCCGCAGTCCGGCTATCCGTTCCGCATCGAGGTCGAGGTCGAGTACCGCCTCGACGCCGACGGTCTGCGGCAGACGGTCTCCGCGCACAACATCGGAGCGGATGCCGCGCCCTGGGGCACCGGACCGCATCCGTACCTCGTGGCAGAGTCCCGGTCGTTGAGCGACACTTCGACTCGCGTGCGCTCGCTCAGTGCGGGTCTCCGCGAGACGAAACGGCACGCCGCGCCGCCGGTCGACTCCTGGACCCTCACCCTCCCGGCATCCGAGGTTCTGACGGTCACTCCCGATCGTCTGAGCCCGGTCGCCGTCGAGCCGGTGGCGGAGCATCCCGAGTGGGACTTCCGCACGGCCCGCCCGATCGGCGACGTCTTCATCGACCACGCGTTCACGGGTCTCGCCCGCACCGACGGCGTGGCCGAGGTGCGGCTCACGAGCGAGGGCGGAACCGGGGTGGCGATCAGCTTCGACGAGCGCTGCCCGTGGGTGCAGGTGCACACGGCCGACAACCCGGGACTCGACGGCATCCACCGCATCGGCCTCGCGGTCGAGCCGATGACCTGCCCGCCCGACGCCTTCAACTCCGGCACCGACCTCGTGACGCTCGCCCCCGGTCAGTCGCACGCCGCAGCCTGGCGCATCCGGGCTCTGTAGCCGAGGCGCTTCGGCTCCGGTCGCATTTCCAGCCGTTTCCGGCGCCGCCAAGCGGCAGCAACTGCGACCGGAGCCGGGGGAACCGGCAATAACCGCGACCGGAAGCCGAGAGACCGGAGCCGGTCAGACAGCGAGAACGGATGCCGCCTGCCGGGCAGCGCCGAGGGCGACGTACTCCTCGGACGCGGGAACCTCGACCGGGATGCCGAGCACCTCGGGGGCGATGGCGCGCACCGCCTCCGACTGCGCGCCGCCGCCGATGAGCAGTGCGCGCCGCAGCGGCACACCCTCCGCGCGTAGTGCGTCGAGGCCGGCGCCGAGGCCTGACAGCATCCCCTCGACCGCGGCCCGCGCGAGGTTCTCCCGCGTGGTCGAGGCGAGGGTCATGCCGCTGAGCGTCGCGGTGGCATCGGGCAGGTTCGGGGTGCGCTCCCCCTCGAAGTAGGGGACGAGTGCGAGGCCGGCCGCGCCCGACGGCGCCGCCAGCGCGAGCCGGCTCAGCTCGTCGTGATCCACTCCGAGGAGGGATGCCGTCACGTCGAGAACCCGCGCCGCATTGAGCGTGCAGACCAGCGGGAGGAAATGCCCGTCGGCGGAGGCGAACCCGGCGATGATCCCTGAGGCGTCGGCCGACGGCGTCTCGCTCACCGCGAAGACCGTGCCGCTGGTGCCGATCGACACGACGACGTCGCCGGGCCCCGCACCGAGACCGAGGGCGGCCGCGGCGTTGTCGCCGGCTCCTGGCGCGACCAGGCGCCCCGCGGCATCCGTCACCGACTCGTGCGCGCCGAGCACCCGCGGCAGCACCGCGTCGTGTCCGAGCGCGGCGATGAAGAGCTCGCGGTCGTACTCGCCGGTCGCGGGGTTCCAGTACCCGGTGCCCGAGGCGTCGGAGCGGTCGGTGACCAGCTCGTCGAGCACGGGTCCGCGCGGCGCCTCGCCTGCCGGACCGAAGCCGCGCAGCCGCCAGGTGAGCCAGTCGTGCGGCAGGGCGATCGCGGCCACTCGCGCCGCGTTGTCGGGTTCGTGGTCGCGGAGCCAGCGCACCTTCGAGATCGTGAAGGATGCCACGGGCACGAGTCCCGTGCGATCCGCCAGCTCCTGCGCCCCGAACTCGGCGACGAGCGCCGTCGCGGCATCCGCCGATCGGGTGTCGTTCCACAGCAGCGCATCGCGGATGACCCGGCCGTCGGCGTCGAGCGCGACCATGCCGTGCTGCTGCCCGCCGATGGCCCACGCCGCGATGTCGTCGAGTCCGCCCGCACCGGCGATCGCCGTCTGCAGCGCGGTCCACCACGCCTCGGGATCGACCGCGGTGCCGTCGGGGTGCGATGCCCGACCGGTGCGCACGACGGCACCGGTCGAGCTGTCGACGACGACGACCTTGCACGACTGCGTCGAGGAGTCGACGCCGAGGACGAGGGCCATCGCCGTGCTCAGCGCGCGCCGAGCAGGTGCTCGGTCGCCAGCTGCTGCAGGCGCACGAACCCGAAGCCGTGACCGCCGAGGTACGCGTCGGCGTCGAAGTCCTCGTAGGCGCTCCGGTCGGCGAGGAAGTCGTCGTAGCTCTCGCCGGGGTTGAGCGTCGGCGTCGAGAGCTCGGCGACCTTGGCGGCGGCCAGCGCCTCCTGCACCTCGGGGTCGGCGCGGAAGGCCGCGGCGCGCTCCTTCAGCAGCAGGTAGGTGCGCATGTTCGCGGCGGCCGAGTCCCAGACGCCGTTCTCGTCCTCGGTGCGGCTCGGCTTGTAGTCGAAGTGACGCGGACCCTCGTAGGCCGGGACGCCGTTCGGTCCGCCGTTCTCGAGCAGGTCGACCAGCGAGAAGGCGTTGTGCAGGTCGCCGTGTCCGAACACGAGGTCCTGGTCGTACTTGATGCCGCGCTGGCCGTTGAGGTCGATGTGGAACAGCTTGCCGTGGTACAGCGCCTGGGCGATGCCGGCAGTGAAGTTTAGACCCGCCATCTGCTCGTGCCCGACCTCGGGGTTCACGCCGACGAGCTCGGGGCGCTCGAGGGAGTCGATGAACGCGATCGCGTGCCCGAGCGTCGGCAGCAGGATGTCGCCGCGGGGCTCGTTGGGCTTCGGCTCGATCGCGAAGCGGATGTCGTAGCCCTTGTCGGTCACGTAGTCGCCGAGCAGGTTCACGGCCTCGCGATAGCGCTCGAGCGCCGCCCGGATGTCCTTGGCGGAGTCGTACTCGGCGCCCTCGCGACCGCCCCACATGACGAACGTCTTGGCTCCGAGCTCGGCGCCGAGGTCGAGCTGACGGAAGACCTTGCGCAGCGCGTAGCGGCGCACGTCGCGGTCGTTCGAGGTGAACCCGCCGTCCTTGAAGACCGGGGCGCTGAAGAGGTTGGTGGTGACCATCGGCACGATCAGTCCGGTGTCGGCGAGCGCGCCCTTGAGGCGGTCGATCTGGTTCTGCCGCTCGGCATCCGTCGATCCGAACGCGAACAGGTCGTCGTCGTGGAAGGTGAGCCCGTAGGCGCCGAGCTCGGCGAGCTTCTCGACTGCGTGCACGACGTCGAGGGCCGGACGCGTGGGGCCGCCGAACGGATCGGTGCCGTTGTAGCCGATGGTCCAGAGGCCGAACGAGAACTTGTCGTCGCGGGTCGGGGTGAGGCTCATGATGCTCCTTCGCATGGTGCCGGACAGCGGCGCGGCAGAAAATGTTGTGAGCAACAACATATAACCTGGAGGAGCGGATGTCCAGCCTCCTAGACTGAGACGCCGGACCGAATGCGAGGACGATGTGACGGACGCTTCGACGGGGCGCAGCGGAACCGCTGTGCTCAAGGACTCGGGCGACGGCGTGCGTGCGCGCAACCTCGCACGGGTCCTGCGGCTCGTCCACCTCGGCGGTGCCCAGTCCCGGGCACAGCTGACGACGGCGACCGGCTTGAACCGCTCGACGATCGCCGATCTGGTCGCCGAGCTCGTCGGCGAGGGGTGGGTCGTCGAGCGCGATCCCGATCCCGTCGGACGCGTGGGGCGACCATCGCCCGTCGTCGCGGCCTCGCCCCGCTCGGTCGTGATCGCGGTGAATCCTGAGATCGACGCGGTCGAGATCGCCGCGATCGACCTCTCGCGGACGATCGCGGTCCGCGAGCGCATCGAGTCCTCGACCCTGCTCACCGCCGTCGATGTCGCCGACCTCGTCGCGGACGTCGTCGAGCGCTGGCGTGCCGGTCCGCTCGAGGATGCGCGGCTCGTCGCCGTCGGAGTGGCGGTGCCCGGACTCGTGCGCGCGGCCGACGGCCTCGTCCGCAACGCCCCGCACCTCGGATGGACGGATGTCCCGGTGCGGGCGCTGATCGCCGAGGCGACGGGCCTGCCGGCCGCCGTCGGGAACGACGCGAGTCTCGGCGCGCTCGCCGAGCACCTGTTCGGCGCGGCGCAGGGAGCCGACGACGTCGTGTACCTCAACGGCGGACCGTCCGGCATCGGCGGCGGCATCATCGTGCACGGCTCACCGGTCGGCGGCGTGGGCGGCTACGCCGGCGAGTTCGGTCAGAACCGGGTCGACGCCGTGCATGCGACCGTGCTCGAGGACGACGTCAGCCGCGCCCGGCTCCTGGCCGTGCTCGGCCTGGCGGCGGCGGACGACGCGACGCTCGCGGATGCTCTCGCCGCGGCATCCGACGACGATCCGGTCCGTGAGGAGTGCCTGCGCCAGCGGCGACTGCTGGCGCAGGCGATCGCGGATGCCGTGAACATCCTCAACCCCTCCGTGGTGGTGCTGGGCGGTTTCCTCGCCCAGCTGGAGGAGCTCGACCCGGAGGGCTTCGCCGCCGCCGTGGCGGAGCGTGCGATGTCGGAGAATGCGGAGGGTCTCCGCATCCTCCCGGCATCGCTCGCCGCCGACCGGCTGCTGCTCGGTGCGGCGGAACTCGCCTTCACCTCGGTCGGCGTGATCTGACGAGCCTCGCCGGTGGGCGGATCAGGCGAGCGCGGCCACGAGCGCCCGCGCTGCCGACTCCGACGACTGCGGGTTCTGCCCCGTGATGAGCAGTCCGTCGACGATCGTGTGGTCGCTCCAGGCCTCGGAGACCTCGACCTCGGCGCCCTGTGCGCGCAGCGCGCTCTCGAGCAGGAACGGCGCGCGGTCGGCGAGACCGCCCAGGCGCTCCTCCTCGTCGGAGAAGCCGGTGATCCGTCGTCCGGAGACGACCGGGTCGCCGGAGGCCGTGCGGGCGGGGAGGAGGGCAGCCAGGCCGTGGCACACCGCGGCGAGGGGGCGGCCGGCGGCGAGGGTCGCCGTGATGAGCGCCGCCGAGTCGTCGTCTTCGGCGAGGTCCTGCATCGGTCCATGGCCGCCCGGGTAGTACACGGCGTCGTAGGCCGCGGGGTCGACGTCGGCCAGCACCAGGGGTGTGGTGAGCGCGGAGATCTCCGCGAGCGCTGCGGCGTCGCCGTCGGCCAGGCTCGCGGCGTCGGCGACCGGGGACGCGCCAGCCGGAGTGGCGAACGCGATGTCGTGACCGGCCGCGGTCAGCAGTCGGTAGGGGGCGAGCAGTTCTTCGGCCCAGAACCCGGTGGGGTGCGCGGTGCCGTCGGTGAGCGTCCAGGTGCGGGCGGCGGTGACGACGAAGAGGACGGTGGACATGGATGCTCCTTCAAGGGGCGACGAGTGCCGAGCGGATGCCGGTATCGAGGACAACGGTTCACCGTCGCGCGATCTTCCGATAGATTCGCGATATGAGCGATCGGAATTCCGATGGACTGAGGGATGTCGCGCTGTGGCGGACGTTCCTCGCGGCGTATCGGTCGGGGTCGGTGTCGGCAGCGGCGCGGATGCTGGGACTGGCGCAGTCGAGCGTGACGGCGCAGCTGCAGGCATTGGAGGTGCGCATCGGCGAACCGCTGTTCGAGCGTCACGCCCGCGGCATCCGTCCGACGCTCCGGGCTGACGATCTCGCCGACCGGCTGGCCGGTCCGCTCGACGCTCTCGCGACCGCGCTCGGTTCACCGCCGGCCGCGGATGCGCCGCCGGTCCGCCTCGGCGGCGCGGGTGACCTGCTCGCGGCGGTCGCTGCTCCCGCACTCGCACCGGCCGTGGCGGGAGGGCTGCGGATCACGATGATGCCGGGGCTCGCGGCCGACCTGCTCGACAGCATCGCGGCGGGGAGCCTCGATCTCGTGATCTCGGCGGTGCGGCCACGCGGGCGCGCGCTCCCGACCGCCGCGCTCTTCGACGAGGAGTTCGTCCTCGTCGCGTCGTCCTCGCTCGGGATCGAGTCGTCCGTCGACCTGCGGCCCGATGTGCTGGCGTCGACGCCGCTTCTTGCCTTCGCCCAGGACGTGCCGATCCTCCGCCGCTACTGGCGGCACGTGTTCGGGATCCGGCTCGAGCGCACGCCCGCTCTCGTCGCGCCCGACCTGCGCACGCTGGTCGCCGCGGCGGTGGCCGGTGCGGGAGTCACGGTGCTGCCCACCTACCTGATCGCCGACGAGCTGGCCGACGGGCGTCTGACGGTCCTCCGTGAGACCGACGACCCGCCGATCAACACCCTCTATCTGGTGCGGCGTCCGGGGCCGCTCGCCGATGGAGTCGCCGTGGTCGAGCGCGCGCTGCGCGACGCCGTCGCGGACCTCTGAATCAGCGCGCGAACCAGTTCCGCAGCGAACGGGTCACGAAGGGCAGCACCCAGTACGTCATGATCGGCGTGAGCACCAGGGTCGTGGCGAGCACGCGCAGCCAGATCGGCAGAGCGTCCCAGCCGGGGACAGGGCTCATGGCGTAGGTGAACGCGACGTTCACGGGGAAGAAGCCGAGCCAGATCGAGACCGCCTGCTTCCAGCGGGGCGGGGCGGGCGCGACGGTGACGGTGGTGGTCCCGCCCTCGCTGGTCGGCAGGGTGATCGTCCCGGTGGTCGGCTCGTCGAACCAGCCCTCGATGCCCGTCCGGCGCTTGGAGCGCTCGCTGCGGATGAAGCCCTCGCCCATCGAGAGCCACCACTCGCGCTCCCCGGACTTCTCCCATGCGACGAGAGACTCCTCGTTCGCGAAGCGGTAGAGCATGTGCCAGATCTGGGAATCCTCGCCGGCGCGCACCCAGCCGGAGCCGAGGAATCCCGGATACTTCGTCGCGAGGTTGACTCCCGTCTGCACCCAGACGGTCGCCTCGGTGATGCGACCGGGGTCGACCTCGCGGCGGATGGACACGGTGATGGGTTCGGACACGGCGAAGTCCTCGTGACGGGGAGCCCGGATCGCGGGCTGCCGGAGCGGTCGCGCCGGGGTGTGGGCGCACCGTCGATTCTATTTCGGCTCGGCGGGCACGCGGAATCAGGCGATCGCGCCGATTCAGGCCGATCGGCTGCGAAACGGCCTGAATCCACGCGATCCCCTGATCTCGCGCCTCCGCATGAGGCTCCCAGGAAAGAGAGGACCCCCGCCGACCCGATTCGGCGGGGGTCTCGCGGCGTGGGCACCGCGACGGGAGCGAGAGTGCTCACCGAGTGCGCGGATGATGTGACTACCCGATCCGGTCTGAGTCTCCTTGCCCGCGCATCTGCAGTTGTAATCGACCGAGGTGGCCGGATGGTGAACGCGGCGCGAACATCCGCTCGCAGGCGCCGTTCATCATTTACAAGGATGTCCTAGTAAATGGTCGGATGCCGGAGTAAACTCCCAATGTGCCAATGATGGCTCGGAGGGATGTCACACAATGACTCGTACTATCCCGCACTTCGTGGGCGGATCGCTTCTCACCCCGGACACCGGTCGCTTCGCCGACGTGTTCGATCCGAGCTCGGGCGCCGTGCAGGCGCGAGTGCCCCTGGCGTCGGCCGACGAGGTGCGCGAGGTGATCGCGAACGCCGAGGCGGCGCAGGTCGCCTGGGCCGCGACGAACCCGCAGAAGCGCGCCCGTGTGCTCCTGCGCTTCCTCGATCTCGTGCAGCGCGAGATGCAGTCGCTCGCCGAGCTCCTCGCCAGCGAGCACGGCAAGACCGTCGACGACGCGAAGGGCGACATCCAGCGCGGCCTCGAGGTCATCGAGTTCTCGGCCGGTGCCCCGCACCTCCTCAAGGGCGAGTACTCGACGGGCGCCGGCGCCGGCATCGACGTCTACTCGATGCGGCAGCCGCTCGGCGTGGTCGCCGCGATCACCCCGTTCAACTTTCCCGCCATGATCCCGCTGTGGAAGGCGGGGCCGGCGCTCGCCGCGGGCAACGCCGTGGTGCTCAAGCCCAGCGAGCGCGACCCCTCCGTGCCGGTGCGCATCGCCGAGCTGTTCCTCGAAGCGGGCCTCCCCGCCGGTGTGCTGAACGTCGTGCACGGCGACAAGGAAGCCGTCGACGCGCTGCTCACCGACGACCGCATCCGCGCGGTCGGCTTCGTCGGCTCCACGCCGATCGCCGAGTACATCTACTCGACCGCCGCGGCGCACGGCAAGCGTGCCCAGTGCTTCGGCGGCGCCAAGAACCACATGATCGTGATGCCGGATGCCGACCTCGATCAGGCCGTCGACGCTCTCATCGGCTCGGGGTACGGCTCGGCGGGGGAGCGCTGCATGGCCATCTCCGTCGCCGTCCCGGTCGGGCAGGAGACCGCCGACGCGCTGGCGGCCAAGCTCCTCGAGCGCGTCGCACAGCTCCGCATCGGTCCGTCGCTCGCGAAGGATGTCGACTACGGGCCTCTCGTGACCCGCGCCGCGGTCGAGCGCGTCGAGGGATACATCCAGCAGGGCATCGACGAGGGAGCCACGCTCCTCGCCGACGGCCGCGGATTCACCGTCGACGGCTACGAGGAGGGCTTCTACCTCGGCCCGACCCTGTTCGACCACGTCACGACCGACATGGCGATCTACCGTGAGGAGATCTTCGGGCCGGTGCTCGTGATCGCGCGGGCCGGCGACTACGAAGAGGCGCTGCGGATGGCGTCGGAGCACGAGTACGGCAACGGCGTCGCGATCTTCACCCGTGACGGCGATGCGGCCCGCGACTTCGCAGCCCGGGTGCAGGTCGGGATGGTCGGCGTGAACGTGCCGATCCCGGTGCCGATCGCGTACTACACGTTCGGCGGCTGGAAGCGCAGCGGCTTCGGCGACCTGAACCAGCACGGCGCCGACGCGTTCCGCTTCTACACGAAGACCAAGACCGTGACGAGCCGCTGGCCTTCGGGCATCAAGGACGGCGCCAGCTTCGTCATCCCCACCATGCACTGACCCACCCTTCGACAAGGAACTCTGATGACAATGACCACCGTCACCACCACCGCCGAAGAGCGCGAGGCCATTCTCGACGCGGTCCGCGAGTTCGCGGAGACCGAGCTCGCACCGTTCGCCGCAGAGCGCGACGAGAAGCACATCTTCCCGCGGGAGTCGCTGAACCGGGCCGGCGAGCTCGGGCTCGGCGGCATCTACGTCGACGAGGAGTTCGGGGGAAGCGGTCTGAGCCGCACCGACACCGTCGCGATCTTCGAGGAGCTCGCGAAGGGCGATCCCGCGGTCGCCGCCTACATCTCGATCCACAACATGGTCGTGTGGATGATCGACACCTACGGCGACGACGCGCAGCGGAGCGCCTGGCTGCCGCAGCTCACCGCGATGCAGGAGTTCGGCGGCTACTGCCTCACGGAACCCGGAGCAGGATCGGATGCCGCGAACATCGCCGCGAGTGCGGTCCGCGACGGCGACGACTACGTGCTCACCGGCGTGAAGCAGTTCATCTCCGGCGCGGGCGAGGCGGCGGTGTACGTCGTGATGGCGCGCACCGGGGAGCCGGGTGCCCGTGGCATCAGCGCGTTCCTGGTCGCCGGTGATGCGGACGGTCTCAGCTTCGGAGCGCCGGAGAAGAAGATGGGCTGGCATGCCCAGCCCACGCGGCAGGTGATCCTCGACGGCGTGCGCGTTCCGGCATCCGCTCTTCTGGGCGAGGAGGGTCGCGGCTTCGCGATCGCGATGTCGGCCCTCAACGGCGGCCGGCTCAACATCGCCGCGTGCTCGCTCGGCGGTGCGCAGTGGGCGCTCGACAGGGCGGTGCAGTATGTGCACGAGCGGGTCGCCTTCGGAGAGCCGCTCGCCGAGAAGCAGTCGATCATGTTCGCGATCGCCGACATGCGCACCGACCTGCAGGCCGCCCGCCTGATGGTGCGCGACGGCGCGGAGGCCGTCGACCAGCACGCACCCGACGCGACCATGCGCTGCGCCATGGCCAAGCGCTTCGCCACCGACGCCGGCTTCGACGTCGCGAACCGTGCGCTCCAGCTGCACGGCGGATACGGCTACCTGCAGGACTACGGGATCGAGAAGGTCGTGCGCGATCTGCGCGTGCACCAGATCCTCGAGGGGACGAACGAGATCATGCGCCTGATCGTCGGCCGCGAGATGCTGCGACCCGCGGGGTCGTCGTCGATGCGGAGCGCATCATGACCACGGCGCCGGCCGTCGTCGCCTTCCTCGGTCTCGGCCACATGGGCCTGCCGATGGCGAAGAACCTCGTCGCCGCGGGCCATGAGGTGCGCGGGTTCGACCTGGTTCCGGCAGCGATCGAGGCGGCACAGGCAGCCGGGATCACGGTGGCTTCGAGCGGGGCGGATGCCGTGGTCGACGCGGATGTCGTCATCACGATGTTCCCCGCGGGGAAGCACGTGATCGAGGCGTACCGCACCGAGCTGCTCGCTGCCGCTCGCCCTGGCACCCTCTTCATCGAGTCGTCGACGATCGCGGTCGACGAAGCCCGTGCCGCACACGCGCTGGCGCTCGCCGCCGGCCACCGCAACGTCGACGCCCCCGTCTCGGGTGGCGTCGTCGGGGCCGAGAACGGCACTCTGGCCTTCATGGTCGGCGGCTCCGATGAGGACTTCGCCGCCGCCCTTCCACTGCTCGAGGTGATGGGCAAGCGGATCGTGCACTGCGGCGGTCCGGGCCTCGGCCAGGCGGCGAAGGTGTGCAACAACATGGTCCTCGCGGTGTCGCAGATCGCGGTCGCCGAGGCGTTCGTGCTGGGGGAGCGCCTGGGCCTCGAACATCAGGCGCTGTTCGACGTGGTCTCGCAGGCCTCCGGTCAGTGCTGGTCGATCACGACCAACTGCCCGGTGCCCGGTCCGGTGCCGACCAGTCCCGCGAACCGGGACTATCAGCCGGGGTTCGCCGGAGCCTTGATGGCGAAGGATCTGGGTCTCGCGCTGCAGGCGATCGAGCAGACGTCGACGGATGCCCAGATGGGCAGGCTCGCGCAGCGGATCTACGCCGAGTTCGCCGCGGGAGACGGTGCCGGCCGTGACTTCTCCGGCATCATCACCGACATCCGTGAGGCGGGCTCCTGACCGGTGTCGGACGCCTGCAGGCCGGAAACACATGTGCAGGTCGTATCCGCGCATCCGGACCTGCAACTGTCTTCTCGACCTGCAAGTGGCGGGCCGGGGGAACGCGACGAGACGACACGCAGGGCGATACTGGGATGACCACGACGGAGAGGGCGACATGACGGAGTACGAGACGATCCTGGTGGAGCAGCGCGGACGCGTCGGATGGATCACGCTGAACCGGCCGCAGGCGCTCAACGCCCTCAACAGCCGGCTCGCGGAAGAGGTCACCGCGGCCGCTGTCGCCTTCGACGAGGATGACGGCGTCGGCGCGATCGTCGTGACCGGGTCCGAGAAGGCGTTCGCGGCGGGTGCCGACATCAAGGAGATGGAGAGCATGTCCGCCGCGGAGATGCTCGAGACCGACCACTTCGGCGTGTGGCACGAGTTCGCGGCCGTGCGCACGCCGGTGATCGCCGCCGTCTCCGGCTTCGCCCTGGGCGGCGGATGCGAGCTGGCGATGATGTGCGACATCATCCTCGCCGCCGACACCGCGAAGTTCGGGCAGCCGGAGATCAACCTCGGCGTCATTCCCGGCATGGGAGGGACGCAGCGTCTGATCCGCGCCGTCGGCTACTACAAGGCCGCGGAGCTGGTCCTCTCCGGACGCCTCATGGGTGCCGAGGAGGCGGAACGCGCGGGTCTCGTCTCGCGGGTGGTTCCGGCATCCGATCTCCTCGCCGAGACTTCGACGCTCGCCGAGACGATCGCCTCGAAGTCGCTGCCGTCGCTGTTCGCCGCGAAGGCGGCTCTGGACGCGGCGATGGAGACGCCCCTCGCGGAAGGGCTGGCCCACGAGAAGCAGGCCTTCGCGGCGCTGTTCGACACCGCGGATCAGAAAGAGGGCATGGCCGCGTTCCGGGAGAAGAGGACGCCCGCCTTTGAGAACCGCTGACCGGTCAGCCGCGCAGCGTCTCGACGATCTTCGCGATCCGACGCTCGCGCGTCGCGTCCTGCTTCGCGTCGGTCACCATCCGGGCGTGCTCCTTGCGGGCCGAGTAGCTGAGGGCGTCGAAGGCGGCGCGCAGCGCGGGCTCGGCGTCGAGGGCCGCGGCCAGCTCGGTCGGCACGTCGACTGTCCGCTCGGCGGAGTCCACCCGGATGACGGCGTCGATCTCCTGGCCGATCTCGAGTCCGAGATCGGCGCGCACGGCCTTCGTGAAGCCGATCATGTTCTCGCCGCCCATGCGCGCCAGACGCAGCCGCGCCGTGCGTCCGCCGATCGTGACCGCGACCGGGAACACCTTGCCCGCGCCGAACGAGTCGACCTGCTCGTCGCTGAGCACGATCGCCGCAGCGGGACCGCGGCCGATGAGGACGGTGTGCAGCCTGAGTTCGCTCATGCCGACAGGCTACGCCCGGGATCGTCGATCTCGGCGACGAGAACCTCGTTGCGCTGCGCGATCAGCCGGCGCATGTACGCGCGCAGGAAGACGGCATCGACGAGCCTGCCGAGCGGACCGAACGGCGAGCGGAAGGTCACGGTGTCGCGCATGAGGGTGCCGGCCGGATGCTCGTCGAACCTGTGCTCGTGCAGGAAGGCGCCGAACGGTCCGGCGATCTGCCGATCGGAGAACCCGCGCGGCGGATCGATGTCGAAGACCACCGAGCGCAGACGGAAGGGGATACCGAAGTGGCGCGCCCGCCACGTCACCGTCGAGCCCTCGGTGAACACTCCGCCCGCGGGAGGCTCGACCATCGTCTCGCCGTATCGGGACATGGAGCGCACGTGCATGCCCGGATCGAGCGAGACGCGGAACACCTCGGCAGGGCCGGCGGCGACGATCGTCTCGAGAACGAACCGCGCCACGTCAGAGCGCTTCGGGCTGCGGGCGCGGGTCGGTGAAGTCGCCGGCGTCCTTGCGCATCCTGGCCACGATCGCGACGAGCTCGGCGGCGTCGTCGCGGCTGAGGCCCGGATCGGCGAAGACGTCGGCGTTGAGGGCCTCGGTCGCCCGCTCGACGAGGTCTCGACCGGCATCCGTCAGGGCGAGGAGCGCGGCGCGGCCGTCGTAGGGGTGCGGCGCGCGCACGATCAGACCGTCCCGCACGAGGCGCTCTGCCGTGCTCGTCACCGTCGTCGCATGCACCTGGAGTCGGGCGACCACGCTCGACAGCGGCAGGCTTCCCGCGCGGCTGAACGCGAGAAGCCGCAGCACCTCGTAGCGGGCGAAGCTCAGTGCGAACGGCTTGAGGGTGGCGTCGACGCGGGCGAGCAGCAGCTGCTGAGCACGCATGACCGAGGTGACGACGGTCATGCCGTCAGCGGCATCCGTCCATCCGTGCGCGAGCCACTGCCGCTTCGCCTCGGCGAGCGGGTCAACGGGGAGCGGTCGGGATTGGGCCACATCCCTACGGTAGCGGCGGGAGGGCGGTGCGGCGGGACGGCGCGCGACGCGCCCGCTGCCGAGGCTTCTGGGTCTGAGTCGCAGGTGGACTGGGACTCAGTATCGCGGTCTAGAATTGCAGCAGTCGTGAGGAGCAATCGATGAAGATCTTCGTCCTGGTCAAAGAGGTGCCCGACACCTATGGCGATCGCAAGCTGAATCTCGAGACCGGCCTGGCTGATCGTGGAGCCGGCGACGTGGTCCTCGACGAGATCACGGAGCGGGCGCTCGAGGTCGCGCTGAGCTACGCCGACAAGAACGAGGGCACCGAGGTGGTGGCCCTCTCCATGGCACCTGCCGGGTCGACGGCATCCGTCCGACGGGCGCTCGCGATCGGCGCCGGCTCCGCCGTGCACATCGCCGACGAGCAGCTGGCCGGTGCGGATCTCGGGCTCACGGCAGAGGTGCTCGCCGCAGCCATCCGCCGCGGAGCCCCCGACCTGGTGATCACCGGGAACCTGTCGACCGACGGCTCCGGCGGCGTGATCCCGGCGATGCTCGCCGAGCATCTCGGCTTCGCGCAGGCCACAGCCCTCAGCTCGGTGGAGATCACCGCCGACGGCGTCTCCGGCACGCGCGCCGCGGATGCCGGCGGCCAGCAGGTCTCGGCTCCGCTGCCCGCCGTCGTCTCGATCACCGAGGCGCTCCCGGACGCGCGGTTCCCGAACTTCAAGGGCATCATGGCGGCCAAGAAGAAGCCGCTCGACGTGCTCTCGCTCGCCGACCTCGACGTCTCGGCGGACCCTGCCGCAGCGCCCCGCACCATCATGACCGCGGTGTCGGAGAAGCCGCCGCGGGCGGCAGGCGTGAAGATCACCGACGAGGGCGATGCCGCCGAGAAGCTCGTCGAGTACCTCGTGCAGAACAGGCTGGTGTGAGATGACCTATCCCGAGAACCCCATCCTCGTCCTCATCGACGTCGACCCGTCGGGCGGCGCCGCGAGCAGCACCGCCGCTCTTGTCGGCGCGGCCTCGACGATCGGCGCTCCCGTGGCCCTGATCGTCGGCGGCAGCCAGGCGGCGGTGGATGCCGCAGCGGCCGCCGGTGCGGCGGTCGTGCTGACCGCCGAGGGCGATTCCGCTTCGCTCACCGTGCCGATCGTCGACGCCCTGCAGGCCGCGTTCGACCAGGTGAAGCCGGATGCCGTGCTCATCTCCAACTCGATCGCGGGCCGCGACGTCGCCGGTCGCTTCGCCGTGCGCTCCAGGAGCGCGCTCGCGGTGGACGCGGTGGGCGTCTCCCGTGATGACGAGGGGATCGTCGCGCACCACTCGGTGTACGGCGGCTCGTACCTCGTCGACGCGGCGGCGACCTTCGGGGCGCCGGTCATCACGGTGCGTCAGGGCGCAGTCGACGCGCGTGCCGAGGCCGTGGCTTCGCCGCAGGTCGAGGTGCTGCAGGTCGCGGCATCCGGTGCGGTCGCCGCGACCGCCGGTGCGGTCGAGGCGGTCGAGGTCGCCTCCTCCCGGCCCGAGCTCCGAGGGGCGACGCGCGTCGTCTCGGGCGGACGCGGTCTCGCGTCGAAGGAGAAGTTCGTGCTCGTCGAGGAGCTCGCCGATGCGCTCGGCGCCGCCGTCGGCGCCTCGCGTGCGGCGGTGGATGCCGGATACATCCCCCAGTCGCACCAGGTCGGACAGACCGGAGTCTCGGTGTCTCCGCAGCTGTATGTCGCTCTCGGCATATCCGGGGCGATCCAGCACCGCGCGGGCATGCAGACCTCGAAGAACATCGTCGCGATCAACAAGGACGGCGAGGCGCCGATCTTCGACGTCGCCGACTTCGGCATCGTCGGCGACGTCTTCACCGTCGTGCCGCAGGTCATCGCCGCGCTCGAGGCGCGGAAGAAGTAGACATGGCCACACGGATGCTGCGGCGCGGACTCCCGCGCGTGCCCGGCGGCGAGCCGTGGCCCCCGGCGGATGCCGCGGGAGTGGTCGCTGAGCCTGTCGAAGCGTCCTCCGTCGTTGGCCCTTCGACAAGCTCGGGGACCCAGGTCGCGAGCAGTGCAGAGGCGACTCCCGGCTGGGTCGCTGAGCCTGTCGAAGCGTCTTCCGCCGTGGGCCCTTCGTCAAGCTCAGGGACCCAGGTCGCGGAGACCCAGGTCGCGGAAGGTCCGGTCGCGCGCATGCGCCGCGGTCTGCCTCGCGTCGTCGGCGGCGAGCCCTGGCCGCCCGCCGCCACGGCTGCGGTTGGTCCCGCGTCTGACCGTGCCCCCGCTGTGGCGCCCGCCGCGCCCGAGGCGGTGACGACGCCCGCGGCTGGGGCAACCGCCGCGGCGCCGGCATCCGGCGAGTCCTCGGTCCGCCGAGGCCTCCCGCGCGTCGCCGGTGGCGAGCCCTGGCCGCCGGCCGGAACGGCGCCGCTGCTGGGCGCGAGCCCGGCGACGGGCTCGGAGGCTCCGGCCGATGACGCGCCGGAGCAGACCGGTGCCGCCGTCGTCCAGACCGAAGCCTCGGCGCCGGTCGCGATCCTCTCCGCCGACCTCGACACCCCGCTGCCGTGGACGCGCACCGTCTGGAACGGCCGCGCTCCCCGGCATGTGGCTGCGGCTCCGGCATCCGCTCGTCGCCTTCCGTCGTGGCCGCAGGCGATCGCCGGTCTGCTGGGTGCCGCGGCACTGGGGCTGATCGCAGGAGCGGCGATCGCGTTCGTTCGCACCCTCCTCAGCTTCCCCTTCATGCAGGACTTCCTCGCCGCATTCCCCGGGGAGTACGAACCGGCCATCGCGGTCGCACCGGGATTCGCGCCGTGGATCGGCTGGCAGCACTTCTTCAACATGTTCCTGATCGCGTTGATCATCCGCTCGGGGCTGCGTGTGCGCAGCGAGAAGCGGCCGACGGTGTTCTGGACACCGCGCGGCAGCCAGAAGGGCAAGATCAGCCTGACGCTCTGGTTCCACCAGGCGCTCGACCTCCTGTGGATCATCAACGGCGTGATCTTCGTCGTGCTGATCTTCGTCACCGGGCACTGGGTGCGGATCGTGCCGACGAGCTGGGAGGTCTTCCCCAACGCTCTCTCCGCTGCTCTGCAGTACGTGTCGTTCGACTGGCCGCATGAGAACGGCTGGAACAACTACAACAGCCTGCAGCAGCTCGCGTACTTCACGACCGTCTTCATCGCCGCGCCGTTGGCCGTGGCGACCGGATTCCGGATGTCGGGGCTGTGGCCGAAGAAGGCCGAGACGCTGTCGAAGGCGTACCCGGTCGAGTGGGCCAGGGCGCTGCACTTCCCGATCATGCTGTACTTCGTGGCGTTCATCATCGCCCACGTCGCGCTCGTGATGCTCACCGGGTTCCTGCGCAACCTGAACCACATGTACGCGGCGCAGGATGCCGTGACCTGGACCGGCTTCTGGGTGTTCCTCGCCTCGCTGGCCGTGCTCGCGGTCGGCTGGTTCTCGGCGCGGCCGCTCGTGCTCGCGCCGATCGCGAAGCTCTTCGGCCAGGTGTCGGGCCGGTGAGTCCGGAGAGCGACGACGCGCATATCGCCGACTACTGGCGCGATGCGCGAACAGCGCTGCCGGAGCTGCCGGAGACCCCACCCGAGGCATGGGGATTCGGCGCGACCCCCCAGCAGGCCGATGAGCTCCTTGCGCTCGTGGTCACCGGACTGAAGGACGGAACCGCGTCGTCCCTGTGGGACTACGAGGCGAACCGGGACCCGCTGCCGACGGTCGGAGAGCTGAGCATCATCCTCGACGGGGTGGGTGCACCGCGAGCGGTCATCGAGACCACGGCCGTCGAGATCGTCCCCTTCGACGAGGTCGACGAGGCGCACGCCCACGCCGAGGGTGAGGGCGACCGCACGCTCGCGCACTGGCGTGCCGTTCACGAGCGGTATTGGCGTGAGCACTCCGAGAACCCCCGCGGCTATGCGCCCGACATGCCCGTCGTGTGCGAGAGGTTCCGGTTGATCCACGCCGCGTGAACCCGCGAACGTGCACGCGCGCGACGAGGGAGAGGAAGAGGAACATGGCAGAGGCATACATCGTCGACGCGGTCCGCTCGCCGGTCGGCAGGCGCGGCGGATCGCTCTCCGGCATCCATCCCGCCGACCTGGGCGCGCACAGTCTGCGGGCGCTGGTCGACCGGGTCGGCATCGACCCGGGACTGATCGACGACGTGATCCTCGGCACGATCGACGCGATCGGCGGGCAGGCCGGCAACGTCGCCCGCACTGCCCTGCTCGTCGCCGGATTCCCCGAGCATGTGCCCGGCGTCACGATCGACCGTCAGTGCGGGTCGAGTCAGCAGGCCGTGCACTTCGCCGCGCAGGCCGTGATGAGCGGTACGGCCGACCTCGTGATCGCGGGCGGGCTGCAGAGCATGTCGCAGGTGCCGCTGACGTCGTCGGCCCTCGTGGGGGAGGCGTTCGGGTTCACGACGCCTTACGCGGAGTCGCCGGGATGGCAGGCGCGCTACGGCGACCAGGAGATCTCGCAGTTCGTCGGCGCCGAGCTGATCGCCGAGAAGTGGGGCATCACCCGCGAGACGATGGAGCAGTTCGCGCTGGAGAGTCACCGCCGTGCAGCGCTCGCGCAGGACGAGGGGCGCTTCGCCCGTCAGATCGCGCCGCTGAACGGGCTCGACCACGACGAGGGCGTGCGCCGCGACACGACGCTCGAGCGGATGGCGGGGCTGCAGCCGTTGCGACCCGGCGGCCGCATCACCGCCGCCGTCTCGTCGCAGATCAGCGATGCGTCGAGTGCCGTTCTCGTCGCGAGCGAGCGGGCCGTGAAGGAGCACGGGCTGGTTCCCCGGGCGCGCGTGCATCATCTGTCCGTGCGCGGCGACGACCCCGTGCTCATGCTCACCGCGCCGATCCCCGCCACCCGGCATGCGCTCGAGCGGACGCGGCTGACCGTCGCCGACATCGACCTGTTCGAGATCAACGAGGCGTTCGCCTCCGTCGTGCTCGCCTGGATGCAGGAGCTCGACGTTCCGTACGAGAAGGTCAACGTCAACGGTGGAGCGATCGCCCTCGGTCACCCGATCGGCGCGACAGGCACCCGACTGATGACCACATTGCTCGCGGAACTCGAGCGCACCGGCGGCCGCTACGGACTGCAGACGATGTGCGAGGGCGGTGGCGTCGCCAACGTCACGATCATCGAGCGCCTCTGATCCGCGTCTGCGAGACGCGGATCACCGCACTCAGGAGCGGACGAAGCGGACTTCGGTCAGCGTCTCGCCGAGGAAGGGCTCGGTGTGCGTGGCGCCGTCGAGCGTGAAGCCGTTGCGCGTGTAGAACCGGTGTGCGCGAGGGTTGTCCTCGGCGACCCAGAGGTACAGCGGCTCCTCCTTCTCCACCGCGGCGTCGAAGAGCTTCTGGCCGATGCCCGTGCCGTGCAGCGCGTCGAGCAGGTAGATGAAGTACAGCTCGCGGAACGCCGGGGCATCCTTGTCGCGGGCGGGGCCGGAGCCCACGAACCCGACGATCTCGCCGTCGACCAGCGCGGCACGCATGGTGAACTCGGGGCCCTGGGCCGCCCAGTGCGTCCACAGCTCCGCCATGCGCCGGGGTGAGACCCGTTCGAGCGCGGCCTTGCTGATCAGGTGGTCGTAGGTCTCGTGCCAGCACTGGGCGTGCACGCGACCGAGCGCCTCCGCGTCCACATCACGGACCGGACGGACGATGACTTCAGGCTGGGCTTCGGCGCTCATGTCGCGACTCTACGCGCGGCATGAGCGAACGGGAAATCGAGCGGATGCCCTGCGCGGAGTGATCGGAGCGGATGGAGGATTCGTACAACGATGTTCGCGGATCGTTCGTCGATGGCTACGATCGATCTTCGTGAATGTGATCTGGCGCACCCTCCTGGTGATCCTCCGTGCTCGTCGCCGCGTGCGGCGGGGAAAGACCCTCGACCCGACGGCCGTCGGCACCGTCCGCCTCACCACCCTGCCGACCGACATCGACATCCTGCGCCACATGAACAACGGCCGTTACCTGTCGCTGTTCGACCTCGGTCGCTGGGACCTGCTCATCCGCACCGGCCTGTTCGGCGCCATGAAGGACCAGGGCTGGTACGCGGTGGTGTCGAGCGAGACCATCACCTTCCGCAAGTCGCTGGAGCTGTGGCAGCGGTTCGAGGTGCAGTCGCGGTTCATCGGCCACGACGAGAAGGCGCTGTTCATGGAGCACCGGGCCGTGGTCGACGGCGAGGTCTACGCGCGCGCGATCGTGCGGGCGCGGATGCTGCGCCGCACCGGCGGCACCGTCAGCAACGAGGAGCTCTTCGCCGCGGTCGGCAAGCCCGAGGGCGTGCCGGAGATCGATCCGTGGGTGCACGACTGGGCCGCGGCATCCGCTCTTCCGCCCGTGCGGGTGAAGGCGCCGAGCGTCTGGTCGTGATTCCGGTATTCCGGTAGGCGCTCGACGCGGTAGTTTAGGGCCGTGCTGGGGATCCTGACCACGACCGGACGCGTGCTGATGCGGCACTGGCCGGCACTCATGGCGTGGTATCTCGCCGGCGTGCTCGTGCAGTACGTGATCGGCCAGGTCGCAGGGTTCATCGGAGCGTCCTCGGCCACGCTCGGCTTCCTCGTGCTGCCGATCGGGATCCTCGCGCGACTGATCAGTCTCGTCGCGATGTTCCTCGTGCTGCGGGACGGGCTGCGCAATCTGCAGGAGGTCGCCCCGCTGCCGGAGGAGCCGGTCGAGCGTCGGCGCACCTTCCTCTCCGCGCTTCTCGCCGGCATCCTGCCCTTCTTCGCCGTGTACTGGGCGCAGGGGCTTCTCCGGGAGGATGTGAACGCCTACTCGTCGCGAGCGCTGGAGGTGCGCTCCGGCATCATCTTCACGGCGAGCGTGAACGGCGACGCTCCGGTCGGCGATCAGGACACGGTCCTCAACCTGCCGTTCAACGTCTGGACGGTGGCGATCATCGTGATCGCGTTCGCCGGGCGATGGGCGTGGTCGAAGTGGTCGGCGAAGCTCTCGACCTGGTTGTCGCCGGTCGCGGTCTACTTCGAGGTCGTGTGGGTCTTCTTCTCGGTCATCCTGCTGGGCGATCTCTTCGACTCGATCAAGGCGTGGGTGGACAGCCGCGCGGCCATGGCGTTCCTGGAGGATCTGCGGGAGCAGATCCTGAACGCCGTCGCGCCACTGCGCTGGCTGTGGGAGGCGATCGGGTGGGTGCTCACCGAGGCGGGACCCGTGCTCCTCGCTCCGCTCGCCTGGCTCACGATCGCCGGTGTCGTGTTCGGCCAGGCGATCGTCGCGGAGAAGCTGCGCGTCGAGAACCAGCTGATCTCCCGCTTCCGTCAGCACGCGACCGTGATCCCGAACCCGGTGGTGCGGCGGCTGAAGGATCTCGGAGGCGAGCTCGGTGCGCGCTTCCGGCCCATCGGGCGCGCGATCCTCCTGATGTGGCGGGCCGGGCCGCTGCTGGTCGCCTCGTACGCCCTCGTCTACGTGGTCGTGAAGGCACTGGAGTCCTACCTTTCCCTCGGCATCACGCGGCTGATCGGCCCGCACGAGTTCCTGACGTGGGCGATCATCCTGCCCGTGGTCTCGATCGTTCCGCTGCTCATCATCGAGCCGCTGCGCATCGCCGTCATCAGCGGCGCGTACGACGCGACGTTGGGGCGTCTGCGCCGCCGCCCGCAGGAGCGCGCCGATTCGGCATCCGTCTCGGCCGAGGAGACCGAGATGCGCGCCGTGGCGGATGCCGCCGGTCTTCTTCCGGCTTCAGCGAATGCCGTCGCCGCTGCCGTCGTCTCGACATCGCCTCGGGATGCTGTGGGCGGTCAGTCCTCCAGCGCGAACCTGAGGAACGATCCGCCCGCCTCCTGAGGCCAGACGTCGACCCAGAACGGGCCTTCGACGTCATCGGGGACGACGAACGGGACGATCAGTTCGTACACGCCCTTCTCGTCGCTCACGCACGTCTCCGGCTCCTCCGAGTCGGAGAGCAGCCCCATCTCGAATCGCGCCGTCTGCCATTCGCGACCGCTCGCCTGGTGCACGAGGACCGGCGCCGTGCAGGTGACGCCGTCGCTCCCCGCGTCGACGGGCACACCGACCGCGATCACCTTCGCGCCGTCGGGCACGTCGAAGCCCGAGAGGTCGTCGATCTCTCCTCCGCGCACGGGGCCCCAGGTCGCTCCGACCAGCTCGGCCGTCGCGTCTTCCTCGACGACGATCGGCTGGAACGGGCGAGCCTCGAAGCCGTAGTACTGGTGCCACTCGTGCCAGCCGATGCCGATGGCGGTCCCGGGAGCGAGGACCGCGAGGGCGATCAGCGCGAGTCGATTGCGTCGCCACCACGACGGCGAACGCGTCGGCTCCGGCTGCGGCTGCTCGCGGATCGGCGGAGGAGGAATCGTCATCGCGCCCACCCGTTCTCGTCCAGGGGCACCTCGACCTCGACGGGCAGATCATCGAGCACGAGGGGAAGCTCGATGAGGCCGTCGAGCAGCACTTCGTTCGGGGATCCGCTCGGCACGCCCAGACGGAGCGTCGCGGGGCCGGTCAACGCGTCGGCGGGGAGCTCGAACGCGAGACTGCCGGCTCGCGCGACGCCCGTGAAGAGACGCTGCTCGGCGAAGGTCGTTCCCCGGTCGGTGGCGCTGAAGGTGCGATCGCCGATGACCAGTTCGGCGAGACCGAGAGTGGCGGCCTCCTGGGTGACGACGGAGGCGGCCTCCAGGTCGACCACGATCCAGGTGCCCTCGGCGGACCACCCGTCGGCATCCGTCACCCTGCTGGCGGCGTGCACATCGGTGACCGTGACCTCGAGGTTGCGAACCGTCACCGGTTCGTCGAGCACGGCGACGGTCGAGAACGCGGCGATCGAGGTGTCATCGGGCAGCGTCGCCTTGGACACCCCCCACGCCGCCGCGAGAAGCACGAGAGTGAGCGACCACACGAGGACCTTCTGCTTCACGGCGTCGCCACCTCCTCGATCGTCGTCGTCAGCGTCGCTCCGACGACGACGTCGGTCCAGTAGTCGCCGCGCATGATGCTCTGGCCGACATAGTGGGTCGAATCAGGGAGCGTCAGGCGGATCTCGTCGCCGTCGTGGAAGTCGTCGGGCCCTACGATCCAGGCGAGCAGGATCCGGGTCGGCACGTCGGGCTGCAGCGTCGGATAACCCAGCCCGTCGTCCGCGCGCGACGTCTCGGGCCGGTCGTCGATCCCGTCGATGCGGATGCCGTCGAGGACAGGAGAGTTCTGTTTGAGAGCAGCAGATTTCCGCGGCTTGTCGAAGGTGTTGACCACGTCGACGGTGACGACGAGCACGCGCTCGCCCTTCTCCTCATCGGGGAAGACCATCACATTGTCGGGGTCGTCGCTGAGCTCGACTCCTACGACGGTCATCTCCAGGTCCGAGCCCTCGAACGTCTCGCCGACGTCGACCGTGGGTGTCGGGTCGACCGCCGCGGCCTCCAGACCTCCGAAGATCGCGGTCGCGCCGAGCAGCACGGCCCCCGCGCCGGTGATCAGCCACGAGGTCGGGACGAGGTCGATGCTGCGCCGTGCCCAGCCGAGCACTTTCGCGCGTGCGCTCGCGTTCGCGGCGACGACGCCGCGGGCATCGGGCTGCGCTCCCGGGTCACCCGGCGGTGTGGCTTTCACGGAAACAGCATAGAGCCGGGGGTGCGTTCGCGCGGCGGGAAGGAGTGCCCAGCGCATGGCATACGCATTCCGCAAGAAATGGAATTCTTTTCTCGTCATGTGGCGAGAAGAGCAGAGTGGTGGCGTCTCCTCTCAGTACTGTGAGCGGAACATACGGGCACGGTAGCCCGCAAGACCCCGTCGAGGCAGACGGGCGGAGGAGGAGCAAGTGGCAGTCATCGGCATCGTGCGGGAGCCTGCGGGCGAAGCACGGGTCTCGGCCACCCCGGCGACGATCGCGTCGCTGCGGAAGCTGGGCCACACGGTCAGCGTGGAGCGGGGAGCGGGCGCAGCAGCGTCCTACCCGGATTCGGAGTACGAGACGGCGGGTGCGACGCTCGTCGATCGGGCCGGGGCCTGGGGGAGCGAGATCGTCCTCGCGATCACGGCACCGGATGCCGCGGAGATCGCACTCCTCGCTGACGGGGCGACGCTCATCGCGCTGCTGTCGCCGGCTCTCCGTCCTGACCTCGTCGAGTCGCTCGCGCAGCGGGGCATCACCGCCCTCGCCCTCGACGCCGTGCCGCGCATCTCGCGCGCGCAGTCGATGGACGTGCTGAGCTCGATGGCGAACATCGCCGGGTACCGCGCGGTCGTCGAGGCCGCACACGAGTTCGGACGATTCTTCACCGGGCAGGTCACCGCCGCTGGCAAGGTGCCACCCGCCAAGGTCCTGGTCGCTGGAGCCGGTGTCGCCGGTCTGGCGGCGATCGGTGCCGCGTCGAGCCTGGGCGCGATCGTCCGCGCCACCGATCCGCGTCCCGAGGTCGCCGACCAGGTGTCCTCGATCGGTGGGACGTACCTCGCCGTCGACGTCGCCGTCGCGGCATCCGCCGACGGCTACGCGAAGGCGACCAGCGAGGACTACAACCGCCGCGCCGCCGAGATCTACACCGAGCAGGCCGCCGACGTCGACATCATCATCACGACCGCGCTGATCCCCGGTCGCGCCGCGCCGCGGTTGATCACGGCATCCGACGTCGCGCGGATGAAGCCGGGCAGCGTCATCGTCGACATGGCCGCGGGCCAGGGCGGCAACGTCGAGGGCTCGGTCGCGGGGGAGCGCATCGTCACCGGCAACGGCGTCATCATCCTCGGCTACACCGATCTCGCCTCGCGCCTCGCCGCGCAGGCCTCGCAGCTGTACGGCACGAACCTCGCGAATCTCGTCGCCCTTCTGACGCCGGCGAAGGACGGCCGGCTGGTGATCGACTTCGACGACGTCGTGCAGCGCTCGGTCACCGTCGTCCGCGACGGGGCCGTGACCTGGCCGCCGCCCGCCGTGCAGGTCGCGGCGGCACCCGCGAAAGCGGTCGAGGCGCCGGCCGAGATCGCGCCCCCGAAGACCATGTCGACCGGCCGCAAGGTCGCGCTCATCGTGGTCGGCATCGCGGCGCTCTTCGCCGTGAACGCGTTCGCGCCCGCGCCGCTGCCGCAGCACTTCACCGTGCTCGTGCTCTCCGTCGTGATCGGGTTCTACGTGATCGGCAAGGTGCACCACGCGCTGCACACGCCGCTCATGTCGGTGACCAACGCCATCTCCGGCGTCATCGTCGTCGGCGCGATGCTGCAGATCACCTCCGCCATCCCGGTGGTGCAGGTGCTGGCCGCGATCGCCGTGCTGCTGGCATCCATCAATATCTTCGGAGGATTCGCGGTCACCCGCCGAATGCTCGCGATGTTCACGAAGGGCGGCCACAAGTGACCGTCGACGCCCTCGCGGGCGCGGCGTACATCGTCGCGGCCCTGCTGTTCATCCTGAGCCTCGCCGGGCTCAGCCGCCACGAGTCCGCCCGTTCCGGCGTGGTCTACGGCATCTCCGGCATGACGATCGCGCTGCTCGCGACGGTCGCCCTCACCGTGGCGGATGCCTGGACCACGGGTGCCTTCCTCGGACTCGGCCTGCTCGTCGCGGCGGTCGCCATCGGTGCGGCCATCGGCCTGTGGCGGGCGCGCTCGGTCGAGATGACCGGCATGCCCGAGCTCATCGCCCTGCTGCACAGCTTCGTGGGTCTCGCCGCCGTGCTCGTCGGCTGGAACGGCTACCTCGCGCATCCGGAGATCGCTCCGCAGCTCGAGGGGATCCACAACGCCGAGGTCTTCATCGGTATCTTCATCGGTGGCGTGACCTTCACCGGATCGATCGTCGCGTACCTGAAGCTGTCGGCGAAGATCTCCTCCAAGCCGCTCGTGCTGCCGGGCAAGAACGTGCTGAACATCGGCGCGCTCGTCGCCTTCATCGCGCTGACGGTCTGGTTCGTGAACGACCAGCAGCTCGGACTGCTGATCGGCGTCACGGTGCTGGCTTTCGCTCTCGGGTGGCACCTGGTCGCCTCGATCGGCGGCGGCGACATGCCCGTGGTCGTGTCGATGCTGAACAGCTACTCGGGGTGGGCGGCGGCCGCGGCCGGCTTCCTGCTCAACAACGACCTGCTGATCGTGACGGGTGCGCTCGTCGGGTCGTCGGGTGCGTACCTCTCCTACGTCATGTGCAAGGCGATGAACCGCTCGTTCCTGTCGGTGATCGCCGGTGGCTTCGGGATCGTCGCGCCGTCCGCGTCGGACGAGGAGTACGGCGAACATCGCGAGATCACCGCCGAAGGTGCGGCCGAGATGCTCACCGAGGCGAAATCGGTCGTGATCACGCCCGGCTATGGCATGGCCGTCGCGCAGGCGCAGTACCCGGTCGCCGACCTCGTGCGCCGGCTGCGCGAGAGGGGCGTGGACGTGCGTTTCGGCATCCATCCGGTCGCCGGCCGACTGCCGGGGCACATGAACGTGCTGCTGGCCGAGGCGAAGGTGCCGTACGACATCGTCCTCAGCATGGACGAGATCAACGACGACCTGGCCGCGACCTCGGTCGTGCTCGTGATCGGCGCGAACGACACCGTGAACCCGGCCGCTGCCGAAGACCCGTCGAGCCCCATCGCCGGGATGCCGGTGCTGAAGGTGTGGGAGGCCGAGAACGTCATCGTGTTCAAGCGGTCGATGGCCGCGGGCTACGCCGGCGTGCAGAACCCGCTGTTCTTCCGCGAGAACGCGTCGATGCTGTTCGGCGACGCGAAGCAGAAGGTGGAGGACATCATCGCGGCGCTGTGACGGGGAGAACCGGGTGGCGTCCGCTGCTCGAGCGGCATCCAGACCTAATGTGGAGACCATGGCAGAGTCGTCGTCATCCTCCTCGGATGCCGTGGCATCCGCTCCTCTCGCGGATCGTGCCGTCGAGCTCGCGCGCCGCTGGGTGACCGAGGCCGCGGCGGCCGAGGTCGACCCCGCGGCAGAGCGACTCGCGGGCGTGCTGCAGGACACGAACGGACTCCCCTTCACCCTCGGGTTCGTCGACGGCGTGATGCGTCCGGAGAGCCTGGCCGCAGCAGCATCCCAGCTGCACCGGATCGCTCCGATCGTGCCCGAATTCCTGCCGTGGTACCTGCGGTCCGCCGTGCGTCTCGGCGGCGGCATGGCGCAGATCCTGCCGTCTCCGGTCGTGCCCATCGCCCGTCGCGTGCTCCGCGACATGGTCGGACACCTCGTGGTCGACGCCCGACCCGCGAAGCTCGGACCCGCGCTGGAGAAGATCCGCACGCCCTCGACCGCCACCGGGACCGCCGCGCGCGTCAACCTCAACCTGCTCGGCGAGGCTGTGCTGGGCGAAGCCGAGGCGAAGCGCCGGCTCGACGGCATCCATGAGCTGATCCGCCGCCCCGACGTCGACTACGTCTCGGTCAAGGTGTCGGCGATCATCAGCCACATCTCGATGTGGGCGTTCGACGAGGTCGTCGATCAGGTGGTCGAGCGGCTGATGCCGCTCTACCTGACCGCGGCGGGCCCTTCGACGGGCTCAGGGACCCAGGAGGGGACCCAGACGTTCATCAACCTCGACATGGAGGAGTACCGCGATCTCGATCTCACGATCGCGGTGTACACGCGCATCCTCGAGGACCCGCGACTGCAGCACCTCGAGGCCGGCATCGTGCTGCAGGCGTACCTGCCCGACGCCCTCCCCGCCCTGCAGGAGCTCACCGCATGGGCGCAGGACCGGGTCGCGCACGGGGGAGCGCCGATCAAGGTGCGCCTCGTGAAGGGCGCCAACCTCGCGATGGAGAACGTCGAGGCGCAGCTCCACGGCTGGACACCCGCGACCTACGACACGAAGCTCGACACCGACGCGAACTACCTGCGCTGCCTGGACTGGGCGCTGCACCCCGAGCGGGCGGCGGCCGTGAAGCTGGGCGTCGCCGGGCACAACCTCTTCGGCATCGCCTACGCCTGGCTGCTGGCCGGTGAACGCGGCGTGCGCGAGGCGATCGAGTTCGAGATGCTGCTGGGCATGGCTCAGGGGCAGGTGCAGGCCGTGTCCCGCGAGGTCGGCGCCGTGCTCCTCTACGTGCCGGTCGTGGAGCCTGCCGAGTTCGACGTCGCCATCAGCTACCTGGTGCGCCGACTCGAGGAGAACGCGTCCACTGACAACTTCCTGTCCGCGGCGTTCCGGCTCGACGAGGACGAGTCCCTGTTCGTCCGCGAGCAGGATCGGTTCCTCGACGCCCTCGACCGGTCCACGGACCCGACGCTGCGGATCGGCCCGCGCCGCACACAGGACCGGCTCGCCCCGGTGCACGAGTCGGTGCGACCTGCTCCGGTGGTGCCCGCCCCCGAGGTCGGCCTGACCAAGGCCGTGCTCGGCATCTCGCGCGGATCGGACGACAGCGACGGCGAGGCCTTCCTCGAGACCGCCGTCTACTCTGCGCGAGAGGTGGCCGAAGGCACCGGCGGCGCCCCCGGGTTCTCGAACACCGCCGACAGCGACCCCGCCCTCCCGGCCAACCGCGACTGGGCGCGCTCCGTGCGCGAGAGCGTCCCGAGCTCGACCGTCGGCGGCACGACCCTCGAGGCCGCGCGGATCGACGACCCCGCCGCTCTCGACGAGACCGTGCAGCGGGTGCGCGACGCGGCTCCCGCATGGGGCGCTCGTCCCGCCGCCGAGCGCGCCGAGGTCCTGCTCCGCGCCGCCGCCGCGCTCGAGTCGCGCCGCGGCGAGCTGATCGAAGTCGCGGCATCCGAGACGGGCAAGGTCTTCGCCGAAGCCGACGTCGAGGTCAGCGAGGCCGTCGACTTCGCCCGCTACTACGCCGCCAAGGCCCGCGAGCTCGATGCGATCTCCGGAGCATCCTTCGTCCCCGCGAAGGTGACCGTGGTGACGCCGCCCTGGAACTTCCCCATCGCGATCCCGGCGGGCGGCGTGCTCGCCGCGCTCGCCGCAGGTTCCGGCGTGGTGTTCAAGCCCGCCCCGCAGGCCCGCCGCTGCGCGGCCGTCGTCGCGGAGTCGCTCTGGCAGGCCGGCGTCCCGCGCGACGTGCTCGCACTGGTCGACATCGAGGAGGGCGACCTCGGTCGCGCGCTGGTCAGTCACGACGCGGTCGAACGCGTGATCCTCACCGGCGCCTGGGACACGGCGGCGCTGTTCCGCTCATGGCGGCCCGATCTGCCGCTGCTGGCCGAGACCAGCGGCAAGAACGCGATGATCGTGATGCCGTCCGCCGACCTGGATCTCGCCGTCGCCGACCTCGTCAAGAGCGCCTTCGGCCACGCCGGACAGAAGTGCTCCGCGGCCTCGCTGGCGATCCTGGTCGGGCCGGTCGGCCGTTCTCCCCGGTTCGCGAGGCAGCTGGCGGATGCCGTCCGTTCCCTGCACGTCGGCTGGCCCACGGATCCGCTCGCCGAGGTCGGCCCGGTGATCGAGAAGCCGCAGGGCAAGCTCGCCTGGGCGCTGACCGAGCTCGAGGGCGACGAGCAGTGGCTCATCAAGCCCGCGCTCGCGGCGGACGACGACGGCAGCGGACGCCTGTGGCGCCCCGGCATCCGGGTCGGCGTGCAGGCGGGATCGCGCTTCCACACGGAGGAGTTCTTCGGTCCCGTGCTCGGCGTGATGCACGCGCCCACGCTCGAGAGGGCGATCGAGCTGCAGAACGCAGTCGCCTACGGCCTCACGGCGGGCCTGCACACCCAGGACCCCGACGATCTCGCGCAGTGGCTCGACCGCGTGCAGGCGGGCAACCTGTACGTCAACCGGGGCATCACCGGCGCGATCGTGCAGCGGCAGCCGTTCGGCGGCTGGAAGCGCTCCTCGGTCGGTCCCGGCGCCAAGGCGGGTGGTCCGAACTACCTGATCGGCCTCGGGTCGTGGCGCTCGCACCCGGGCGGTCCGGCATCCAGCACCCTGCACCTCCGTGGTCTCGATTCCCGGATCACCGCCCTGATCGAGGCGGCGCAGCCGTCGCTCGCGTACGAGCCGTTCGAGTGGCTGCGACGCTCCGCTCTGTCGGACGCGCTCGCCTGGGATCGCGAGTTCGGCCAGGTGCGCGACGTGTCCCGGCTGGGCATCGAGCGCAACCTCTTCCGCTATCGGCCGGTGCCCGTCGAGATCAGGACGACCGACGATGCGGCCCTGCAGGATCTGCTGCGGGTCGTGATCGCCGGCGTGCGTGCGGGCGCCCGCTTCGTGCTGTCCACGCCGAGCGGTCTGCCGGCCGAGGTGCGTCGGGCTCTGGGCGATCTGGACGCCGTCGTCTTCCTCGAGACCGAGGGCGAGTGGATCGGGCGGATGCTGCGCCACGAGGAGCTCGCGGAGGGCGACCGTCGTCCTGCGCCGAGCCGGAACCGGGTGCGCCTGGTCGGCGGCCGCGACGCGGTCGCCGCGGCCCATGCCTCGCTGGCCGTGGCGTCGAGCGGTGATCCCGACCTTGCGGTGTACGACGGCGAGGTGACCGCGGCCGCCCGCATCGAGCTGCTGCCGTTCGTGCACGAGCAGTCCATCAGCATCACCGCCCACCGCTACGGGAACGTCGACCGCCGCTTCAGCGACGTCATCTGAGCGGATCGCGCGGGCCGGCGACCGCGCATGTAAAAGATTCTTGACATAGCCCGCATCTGCGTCGTACGCTCAGTGTGTCAAGAATCTTTTACATAGGAGGCATCATGGTCTACGAGGAGCGCAACGCCTGGGCGGGGTTGATCGTGAGCCCGATCACGATGATCGTCTATGTCATCCTCATCGTTCAGCAGGCGGCCGGCGGTCCGCTCACCGACGTCGACTGGTTCCCGCTCATGCTGTGGGTGATCGGCGGCAGCATCGTGGCCGTGATCCTCCTCAGCGTCGTCTGGGGCATGATCGCCGGGATGACGGATGCCGGCGGCATCGGCAAGTCCGACATCCGCGACCGTGACATCAGCCGCCTGGGCGGACGCGTCGAGCAGGCCTTCCTCGTGATCGCGGGACTCGGCGTGATCGCCCTCTGCGCCGTCGGCGCCGACGTCTTCTGGATCGCGAACACGATGTTCGCCGGCTTCTGGGTGGCCGCCGCCATCGGCAGCGTCGCCCGGGTCGTCGCCTACCGCCGGGGACTGATCTGATGGTCAAGCCCACCCGCGTCTCCAACCGCATCCGCGCACATCGGGAGTCGGCGGGGATGACCCAGGCCGACCTCGCCCGCACGATCGGCGTGACACGGCAGACGCTCATCGCGATCGAGCAGGAGAAGTACTCGCCCACGCTCGAACTCGCCTTCCAGATCGCCCGCGCCTTCGGCGTGGGGATCGACGACCTCTTCCAGTATCCGGAGCAGTGACATGGACAACACACCTGAGACCTCGACCATGAGCGCCTGGCGTCGTGAGACGTACGGGCCCGCCGCCGGCACGACCCTGCAGGAGATCCCCGTGCCCGTCCCCGGCCGCGGAGAGGTGGTCCTGCGCGTGACCGCCACGGCTCTCAACGCGGGCGACGTGCGTCTGATGCTCGGAGACCCGCTGCTCGTGCGGCCGGTGTTCGGCCTCACGAAGCCGAAATACCCGGTGCGCGGCATCGAGGTCGCCGGAACCGTCGTCGCGGTCGGACCCGATGTCGTGGGCGCCGAGCTCGACGAACATGTGGTGGGAGAGCTCGTCGGGGGAGGGGGCTCGCCACGTACGTGCGCGTACCCGCCGCCCGGCTCGTGCCGGTCCCGCCCGACGTCGAGCCCGCGGTCGCGGCGTGCCTTCCGGTCGCCGGGGGGACCGCCTGGCAGGCTCTCGACCTCGCCGAGGTCGGGCTGCGCGCGGGCAGCGCTCCACGGGTCCTCATCATCGGCGCGTCCGGCGGAGTCGGCACCTTCGCGGTGCAGCTCGCCGCGCTCCGCGGCGCCGAGGTCTGGGCGACGTGCCGCACGCGCAACGCGCCGCTCATCGAGCACCTCGGGGCCACCCGCACCCTCGACCACCGCACGTCGCCGCTGAGCGAGCTGCCGGCCGAGCACTTCGACGCGGTCATCGACATCGCCGGTGGGATGCCGCTGCGCGATCTGCAGCGCCTCGTCGCGCCCGGCGGCACGGTCGTGCTCGTCACCGGCGACGGAGGGCACGTGCTGGGACCGGTGCCGCGCATGATCAAGGCCGCCTTCCTCTCGATCGGATCCCGCCGCATCCGTCCCCTCGCGGCCTCGCCGCGCCCCGAGGTCCTGGCCAAGCTCCTGGAGCTCGTCGCCGAGGGCCGCATCTCGCCCGTGATCGAACGCGAGTACCCCTTCGCCGAGGCATCCGCTGCGCTCGCGCACATCGAAGCCGGTCACACGGTCGGCAAGCTCGTCGTCCGCGGGGCCTGACGCGCTCCGCACACCGGCGCGCGCGCTCTGGCGACGCACAGGGGGTGGATGACAGAATGGGAGCTGGCGTGCTCGAGTCGCATCTTCCCCGCAACCCCTCTGACGAGAAGCGGGTCGAAGGACCGCCGGGCCCCTGGACAGAGTCCGCCGCGTCCCGTTCCGAGGAGCATCTTGTCTTTCGAAAACACGCTGTCGACGCCTAAGACCACCGCGACCCGCACCGCTCACCACCGGCACTACCTGATGTGCAAGCCGTCGCACTTCACCGTCAGCTACAAGATCAACCCGTGGATGGAGCCGGCCAACCCGACCGACACGGCGAAGGCCGTCGCACAGTGGCAGCAGCTGCACGACCTCTACCTCGAGCTGGGCCACGAGGTCGAGCTCATCGAGCCGCTCGCCGGATTCCCCGACATGGTCTACACGGCCAACGGCGGCTTCCTCATCGACGGCCGCGCCTATGTGCCGAAGTTCCGGTTCGTTGAGCGCCAGGGCGAGTCCCCGGCCTTCGCCGACTGGTTCCGCGCGGCCGGCTACGACACCGTCATCCCGGAGGAGGTCAACGAGGGCGAGGGCGACTTCCTGCTCGTGGGCGACGTGATCCTCGCCGGCACCGGCTTCCGCTCGACCGGCGACAGCCACCGCGAGGTCGGCGAGGTCTTCGGTCGCGAGGTCGTGTCGCTGAACCTCGTCGATCCGCGCTTCTACCACCTCGACACCGCGATCGCCGTGCTCGACCCGGTGCAGGGCACGGAGAACGGCGGGCCCGAGCGCGCCAACATCGCGTACCTCCCCGGCGCGTTCGACGACGCGAGCCGCGCGATCCTCGAGGAGCGCTTCCCCGATGCGATCCTCGTCTCGGACGAGGACGGCTCGGTGTTCGGGCTGAACTCGGCCAGCGACGGCTACAACGTCATCATCTCGCCGCGCGCGAAGGGCTTCGAGAAGCAGCTGCGCGAGCGCGGCTACAACCCGATCATGATCGACCTCTCCGAGCTGCTGCTCGGCGGCGGCGGCATCAAGTGCTGCACGCTCGAGCTGCGAGGCGCGAAGTGACGGGGCTCGTGGAGGCGGCGGCCGAGCCGCACGTCGCGCACAACTACCACCCGCTTCCGGTGAACATCGCGCGGGGTGAGGGAGCCTGGCTGACGGATGTCGAGGGCAAGCGCTACCTCGACCTGCTCGCCGCCTACTCCGCGGTGAACTTCGGCCACCGGCATCCGGCTCTCGTCGCAGCTCTCACCGAGCAGCTCGGACGCGTCACCCTGATCAGCCGCGCGTTCCAGAGCGACCGGCTCGAGCCGTTCGCCGCGGCGCTCGCCCAGCTCGCGGGCAAGGACATGGTCCTGCCGATGAACACCGGGGCCGAGGCCGTCGAGACCGGCATCAAGGTCGCCCGCGCCTGGGGTTACCGGGTGAAGGGCATCGCGGAGGGCCGTGCGCGCATCATCGTCGCCGCCGGCAACTTCCACGGCCGCACCACCACGATCGTCAGCTTCAGCGACGACGAGTCGGCACGCGAAGGCTTCGGGCCGTACACGCCCGGGTTCGACGTGGTGCCTTACGGGGATGCGGATGCCATCGCGGCAGCCATCACCGACGACACGGCCGCCGTGCTCGTGGAGCCGATCCAGGGCGAGGCCGGTGTCGTGATCCCGCCGGAAGGGTACCTGCGCCGCATCCGCGAGATCTGCGATGAGAAGAACGTGCTCTTCATCGCCGATGAGATCCAGTCCGGACTCGGCCGTGTCGGCGAGACGTTCGCATGCGACCGCGAGGGCGTCGTCCCGGACCTCTACCTGCTCGGCAAGGCGCTCGGCGGCGGCATCCTTCCCGTCTCGGCCGTGGTCGGGAACGCCGACGTGCTCGGCGTCATCCAGCCCGGGGAGCACGGCTCGACGTTCGGCGGCAACCCGCTCGCCGCAGCCGTGGGCCTGCGCGTGGTCGAGATGCTCGAGTCGGGGGAGTTCCAGGAGCGCGCCCGCGCACTCGGGGAGCACCTCGGTCAGGCGCTGCAGCCGCTGATCGGCCACGGCGTCACGGCCGTCCGCCTCGCAGGACTGTGGGCGGGCGTCGACATCGACCCCGCCAAGGGCACCGGCCGCGAGATCGCCGAGAAGCTGCTCGCGCGGGGCGTGCTCGTCAAGGACACGCACGGTCAGACCATCCGCATCGCCCCGCCGCTCGTGATCCGCGCGACGGAGCTCGATTGGGCGGTGGAGCAGCTCAAGCTCGTTCTCGGGGCCTGACTCGCGCTCCTGTCGAACCACCCGCTTCGGTGCGAGCGGCCCCTTTGTGAACGTCTTCACAGGGGCCGCTCGCACGAAAAGGGGTGGCTCGGCGGCGCGGTGACTCAGGCCGGCGGGGAATCAGGGTCGAGCGTCTTGAGGGTGTCCTCTTCGGCCGCGTTGTCGGCCTGGAGCTGATCCTCGGTCGCCTTGTCGCCGCCGAGCGGTGCCTCGTGATCGGGACCTGCGCTGCCCTGGATGGCGCCCCCCGTGGACTCGCCGCGGGAGCTGTCGCCCTGGATCGCGCCGCCGTCGCCGCTGTCGGCACCGTCGTGATCGGGGCCTGCGCTGCCCTGGATGGCACCGCCCGTGGACTCGCCGCGCGCGGCATCGCCCTGGATGGCGCCGTCGTCACCGCCCTCGTGGCCTTCGTTCTCTGTCGTGCCGTCGACGCCGGTCGCGCCTTCGGCCGGTTCCTGCGGGTGCGGGGTGCTTTCGCTGTTCTCGTCCATGCGCCGACACTACGTTCGGCCGCAGCGTGCACGAAGGGTGTTGACAACGGGCCGTCGTGCGAGGACCCTTCAGTCGTTCTTCGTAGCGGTGCGGATCGGCGTGGTCGCGGCGGCCTCGTCGCTGAACTCGATCGGGTCGGCCCGCTCGATCACGCTCAGGGGTCGCGTCTCGTCGAGGGTGAGCAGGAACCGGCGGTTCTCGTCGCGGTGCAGGCGTCCGGAGGTGAACACCCAGATCGCGCCGATCGCGCAGGCGACGAATCCGGCCGTCCCGCCGAGCATGATCGCGGTGCGCGGCCCGAAGGCATCGGCCACCCAGCCGGCGATGGGCGCGCCGACCGGCGTCGAGCCCATGATCACGGCCATGTAGAGGGCGAGCACGCGTCCGCGCAGCGACGGGTCCGTCGTCATCTGCACGTAGCCGTTCGCGGTGGTCAGCAGCGTCACGATCATGAAGCCCGTGAACATCAGCGTGACCGCGTAGGACGCGTAGGTCGGCATCGCGGAGGAGACGAAGGCGGCGACGCCGAATCCGCCCGCGGCGAGGATGACGACGCGCACGCGCGCCCGGTCGCGTCGTGCGGCGAGCAGGGCGCCCGCGAGGGAGCCGATCGCGAGGATCGAGCTGAGCACGCCGTAGCCGTCGGCTCCGGACCCGAACTTGATCGCCATGGTCGAGGCGAAGATCGGGAAGTTCATGCCGAACGCGCCGATCAGGAAGACGGTCACGAACACCACGCGCAGGTCGCTGCGCCCCCACACGTAACGGAAGCCGGCGAGGAGGCCGCCCCTGTTGCGCGTCTTCGGACGCGCGGCGAGCAGGCTCTTCCGAAGCATCAGCAGGGCGAGGATCATCGCGAGGAATGTCGCGGCGTTGACGATGAACACCCAGCCGGAGCCGATCGCCACGATCAGGAGGCCGCCGACAGCGGGCCCGATCATGCGGGCGAGGTTGAAGGATGCCGAGTTCAGGGCGACCGCGTTCGACGTGTCGCCGGCGGAGACCATGTCGGACACGAACGCCTGCCGCGCGGGCGCATCGAAGGCGTTGACGACGCCGAACCCGAGCGCGAAGCAGAACATCATCGGCAGCGTCATGACGCCGCTGAGAAGGAGGATGCCGACGGCGATGGCCAGGCCGAGCAGCGCGGTCTGCGTGACCATCAGGATGTGGCGCCGGTCGAAGCGGTCCGCCACCCAGCCGGTCTGGCTGACCAGCAGGAGGGGAGGGCCGAACTGCAGCGCCATCGTGACGCCCATCGCCGTCGCGTCGTTGTCGGTCAGCTCGGTGAGGACGACCCAGTCCTGCGCCGTGGCCTGCATCCAGCCGCCGATGTTCGAGACGAGGGCGCCGGCGAACCAGATGCGGTAGTTGATGTTCGCGAACGAACGGAACATGGCGCTCATCGCTCGACCGCCCGTCGCATCAGTGCACTGGCTTCGCGGAGCGTGGTCAGCTCCGCCTCGGTGTAGTCGACCTCGCGCAGCATGTCGGCCAGCAGTTCGTCGCGGCGTCGGATGGTCTCGAC
The DNA here is from genome assembly GCF_040267695.1 of Microbacterium sp. A8/3-1. Taxonomy (NCBI): domain Bacteria; kingdom Bacillati; phylum Actinomycetota; class Actinomycetes; order Micrococcales; family Microbacteriaceae; genus Microbacterium; species Microbacterium sp. A8/3-1. Next base: position 3,644,938 of record NZ_CP158357.1, read on the forward strand.
GACGATCGCGATCCCGGCGTCGGTGATGTCGACCTGCACGCGGCGGCGATCGTCTTCGTCGGGCGTGCGCACGACGAACCCCTGCTCCTCCAGGCCGTTGACGAGGCCGGTCATCGATGGAGCAGCCACGCGTTCGCGCTCGGCCAGCGTCGAGATCGTCCGGCGACCGTTCATGCGCAGATCGGCGAGCACCGCGAGCTGCGCATCGCTCATCGAATCCGCGGCCCGGGCGCAGCGCAGGCGGCGGGCCAGCCGGAATGTGGCCATGCGGAGGTCTGTGGCGGTGAGGTGGAGGGATTCATCAGACGCAGACATTACTTAGGTAGCCTACCTAACCTTCTGGAAGAGGGAAAGGCCGACCCGGCAGAATGGGGGGATGACCCGAACCCTCGCCCTCGAGATCGCCGTGCAGGACCCCGCCGGAGTGCGCATCGCCGCGGAGGTCGGCGCGACGCGCGTCGAGCTCGCGACCGCCCTCGCCCTCGGCGGGCTCACTCCCTCGCCCGCGACGCTCGAGCTGGCCGTCGAGACCGCCGGCGCCGAAGGGCCGGAGGTGCACGTGCTGATCCGGCCGCGCGCGGGGGATTCCACTACACCGAGGACGAGCTCGTCGTCTCGGAGCGCGACGTGCGCCGGGCCATCGGAGCCGGTGCCGCCGGTGTCGTGATCGGCGCCCTCGATGCCGACGGCGCACTCGACGTCGATGCCATGGCGCGTCTGCGCGACGCTGCCGGCGGAGCATCCGTCACCCTCCACCGCGCGATCGACATGACGGCCGATCCTGTCGCGACGCTGCGTGCTGCCAGAGACCTCGGACTCCGTCGCGTCCTCACCTCGGGCGGAGCATCCGTCGCGATCGACGGCATCGACACGCTCCGCGCTCTCGTGGCCGCGGCCGAGGGTGAGATCGAGATCATGGCGGGCAGCGGCGTCGACGCAGCCAACGCTCCGGCGCTCGCCGCGAGCGGCGTGGACGCGATCCACTTCTCCGCGAAGCGAGCCGTCACCGAGGTCGGGGGAGTGCGCATGGGGTCCGCCTCCGACGGCGTCGGGGGCTACGAGGTCACCGACCGCGAGACGGCGCTCGCGGTCTGCGCCGCGCTCGGTCGGTGACCCGGCGGCGACCTGCGGTCGGTAGGCTCTCCCCGTGACGGATACTCGCGAGTTCACCGACGCCCGTGGCATCGCCATCGTCTACGACGTCCATCCGGCCACCACGACGCCGCGCGGAGTCGTCCAGCTCCTGCACGGCGTCGGCGAACATGCCGGCCGGTACGGCGTGCTGGCGAAGGCCCTCGCCGCGGCCGGTTTCACCGTGTACGCCGACGATCATCGCGGCCACGGCCGCACCGGCATCCGCCAGCACGACGGACCCGCGCGACTGGGGCACCTCGGCAAGGGTGGACTGCGCGCGGCGGAGGATGCCATCTGGCAGCTCACCGGCATCATCCGCGACGAGAACCCCGACCTGCCGCTCGTGCTCCTCGGGCACTCCTGGGGATCGTTCCTGGCGCAGAAGCTCGTCAACCATCACCCCGAGGCCTGGGACGCGGTCATCCTCTCCGGCTCCGCCCTGCTGACTCCGGGCTCGCTGAATGCCGCGCCGCTCAACGCGCGCTGGGCGAAGGACGAAGGCGCCACAGGGCTCGAGTGGCTCAGTCGCGATCCCGCCGTGTGGGCGTCGTTCGACGACGATCCGCTCACCACCGACGTCCCGCTCCTCAAGCTGTTCGGCCCGATCGAGGCCGCCAAGCTCTACGGGCGCCCGGCGAAGGATCTCGTCGCGAAGGCGGGCCACGACATCCCGATGCTCCTGATGGTCGGCCGCGACGATCCGGTGGGTGGACCGCACAGTGTGCACAAGCTCGCCGACGAGTACCGCTCGCGTTCCGGTCTCACCGACGTCACCACCCTGGTCTATCCGGATGCGCGTCACGAGATCTTCAACGAGCTGCAGCAGGAAGAGGTGCGCGCCGACGTGCTCGCCTGGCTCGACACGCACTTCCCCTCGCGCGCGCAGAGCTGACCGCCAACCCGGCTGAGCGCCCGCGCATTCCCTTCGGAGTCGCGAGATTACGCACGGTGAAGGTGCGTGACGTCATCCGGGCAGGCGACGCCTGATGCGCTCTACATTCGGACCAGTATTCCGCGGGAACGCGAGAGGGCGGTCGGATGAGCTTCGTCAGCGAATGGCGCGATTGGCACGCGGCGCGTGAGCGGCTCGCGGGCTCGGAATACGGGCCATCGGCCCTCGAGTCGACGAACTGGCTCATCGAGATGCCCGCGGCTGTCGACGGCATCCCCGGCCTCTGGGCGCTGACCGGCGACGGCGGCATCCGCGGCAGCGAGCTCGGGCAGTCCGGCGCGAGCGTGACGCTGCGGGGTGCGGAGAGCTTCCGGCTCGGGCGGCGCGAGCTGCGCGTCTTCGACCGGCACGGGACGCTGGCACTCCGGGTGCTGAACCCGTCCCGCCCGCAGCGTGAGTGGTTCACGGCGATCGACGCCTACGCGCCCGACGAGCGGTGGCGTCTGCCCGCGCGGTTCGAGCCGACGCCGGACGAGCGGATCGTCATCACCGCGGTCGACGGCGAGGAGCGGGAATCGCCGGTCGCCGGGCGTCTGCACTTCGAGCTCGCGGGCGCGCCGCACACGTTGACCGTGACGCGGAGCTCGCAGGGGACGCTGAGCGCGGTCTTCGCCGACGGCACCAACGGGCTCGAGACCTACCGGTTCCGTTTCCTCCCGATCGAGGAGCCCGCCGAAGACGGCTCCGCGATCATCGACTTCAACCGCGCCTACCTGCCGCCCTGCGCGTTCTCGGATCAGTTCGTCTGCCCGCTCCCACCGTCGGGCAACCGCTACTCGACGCCGATCCGGGCCGGAGAGCGCGTCGTGGTGCTCGGCGGCTGACCCGCCGCGGGCGCTCTGCGCGCCTTAAGCTGGAACCGTGCACGGTGAATACAAGGTCCCAGGGGGAAAGCTGGTCGTCGTCGACCTCGATGTCGAAGACGACCGGATCGCGCGTTTCCGCCTCGCCGGCGACTTCTTCCTCGAGCCCGACACGGCGCTCGACGACATCAACGCCGCCGTGAACGGCCTGGCGGTCGAGTCGGATGCGACGGTCATCGCCGCCGCGGTGCGCGAGGCGCTCCCGGACGGCGCGCAGCTCCTCGGCTTCACGCCCGAGGCCGTCGGCACCGCCGTGCGCCGTGCGCTGGTGACCGCGCCGGGCTGGCGCGACTTCGACTGGGAGATCGTGCACGACAAGGCGGTCTCGCCGCGGATGAACCTCGCCCTCGACGAGGTGCTCACCTCGCGCGTCGGCGAAGGGCGTCGCCGGCCGACGCTGCGCATCTGGGAGTGGGACGAATCGGCCGTCGTGATCGGCTCGTTCCAGTCGTACCGCAACGAGGTCGACCCCGAGGGGGCGGCACGGCACGGTTTCGACGTCGTGCGCCGCATCTCCGGCGGTGGAGCGATGCTCATGGCAGCGGGGCAGATCATTACGTACTCGCTGTACGTTCCGGCATCCCTCGTCGCGGGCATGACGTTCGCCGACTCGTACGCGTTCCTCGACGACTGGGTGCTGCAGGCGCTGCGGTCGCTCGGGATCGATGCGGTGTACCAGCCGCTCAACGACATCGCGAGCCCGACCGGCAAGATCGGCGGCGCCGCGCAGAAGCGCCTCGCCAACGGCGGCGTGCTGCACCACGCCACGCTCTCGTACGACATCGACGGCCAGACCATGACCGAGGTGCTGCGCATCGGCCGAGAGAAGCTGAGCGACAAGGGCACCACCTCGGCGGCGAAGCGCGTCGACCCGCTGCGCAGCCAGACCGGACTGACGCGCGCCGAGATCATCGAGCGCTTCAAGGACACCTTCCGCTCGCTGACGGATGCCGAGACGGGCACGATCGCCCCGGAGGAGTACGCCGCAGCCGAAGACCTGGTGGAGTCGAAGTTCGCCACCGAGGCGTGGCTGCATCGGGTACCGTGACCGGCGCCGTCACGATCATCGAGGGCGACAACCTCGCCGTCGCGGCGACTCTGCCCACGGCATCCTTCACGCTGGTCTATCTCGACCCGCCGTTCAACACCGGTCGCGCGCAGGAGCGGCAGGTGGTCACCGCTCGGCGCACGTTCACAACTCAGCAAGAATCCGCCGAACCGGGCGTTGAAGGCGCCCTTTCGGCAGAACTCGCGACGAATGGACTGAATACTGCACAGCCGGCCGCCGCGACCGAGGTCCGCCACGGATTCCACGGCCACGCCTACGAGCGGGTCCGCGGCATGCTGCGCACCTATGACGACAGCTTCGACGACTACGGCACGTTCCTGATGCCGCGGCTCGAGGAGGCATGGCGGCTCCTCGCCGACGACGGCACCCTCTACCTGCACCTCGACTACCGCGAGGCGCACTACGCGAAGGTGATGCTCGACGCGGTCTTCGGGCGCGACTGCTTCCTCAACGAGCTGATCTGGGCGTACGACTACGGGGCGAAGTCTCGCCGTCGCTGGCCCACGAAGCACGACACGATCCTCGTCTACGTGAAGAACCCCCGGGAGTACGTCTTCAACTCCGAGGACGTCGACCGCGAGCCCTACATGGCGCCGGGGCTCGTCACGGCCGAGAAGGCGGCGCGGGGCAAGCTCCCCACCGACGTCTGGTGGCACACGATCGTGCCGACGACCGGTCGGGAGAAGACCGGATATCCGACGCAGAAGCCCGAGGGGATCCTCCGCCGCATCGTGACTGCGTCAAGCCGTCCCGGCGACCGCGTGCTCGACCTCTTCGCCGGCAGCGGCACGACAGGGGCGGTCGCCTCGGCGCTCGGCCGCGATGCCGTGCTCGTCGACGACAACCCCGAAGCCGTCCGCGTGATGACCGAGCGGATGCCGCATGCCGAGGTCTCGCGCCCGTCGGAGTAGCCGCCGCCACCGGCATCCATCGGTCGATTTCACGGTTGCAGGTCGAAACGGGCGGTTTCGACCTGCAACTGTGAAACGAACCTGCAGATGCAGCCGCCCCGGCGTCAGGACGGGCGCAGCAGCACGAGGAACTGCTCGATCTCGGCAGCCATGTCGAGCGTCGGGTCGAGCATCCACGCGGACTGGAGGCCGTCGGCGAGGGCGTGCATGGTGCGCACGATCCACGCCGGATCGAGGTCGTCGCGCAGAAGCCCCGCCTGCTGATCCGCGGCAACCTGGGCGAGCGTGAAGCTCTCGACCCGCGCCGTGCGCTCGCGGAAGTAGGCATGCGCCGGATGCTCGGGGTCGCCCGCCTCCGCCGCGAGCTGCGCGTACAGCTGCACGAGTCCGGGGACCGAGGCGTTGTGCCGGGTCACGGCGAGGAAGGCGGCGATCACGTCTTCGCCGGCGTACTCCTGCTCGTCGCGGTCGTCGCGCGCCTGGAGGATCGCGACGAAGAGCTCTTCCTTCGTGCCGAAGTAGTGCAGCAGGCCGGCGGGGCTGAGGCCGGCGGCATCCGCGATCTCCCGCACCGATGCCTTGCGGTAGCCGTGCTCGGCGACGACGGAGAGCGCGGCTTCGAGGATCTCCTCGCGCTTGGCGACGCCCTTCGCGTATGCCCCTCGAGTCGCCATGGATCCAGGGTAACCGTCACGGCGATGTCTTTCTCACGACTCGGTCACGAATACCGAACAACGTTCGTGAATCACTTGCGCTCGCCACCGCTCGTCTGTCACGATGTCCGATGAATACCGAATGACGTTTGGTATTCATTCCGAATCCGCTCAACGAGGAGCCGACATGTCCGTGTCCCCGCTCGACCCCGCCACCGATCTCGCCCCGACCGGGACGATCCGATCCGCACCGCCCGCGCCGGGCGAACCCGCTGCCAGTCCACCCGCGAACAGGCGCCTGCTGCCCAGCCTGCTGATCGCCTCGCTCACCCTGTTCGCCACCTACGGCGGACTCATCGCGATCCTGCTGCCGAGTCAGGTGCTGCTGATCGACGAGGCCAACAAGGTCGCCAACCTCGGCCTGGTCACCACGATCTCGTTCGTCTTCACCCTCTTCGCGCAGCCGATCGTCGGCGCGCTCAGCGACCGCACCCGGTCGCGCTTCGGCCGCCGGGTGCCGTGGATGGTGATCGGCGCGATCGTCGGCGGCATCTTCCTCTTCGGGCTCGGCTCGCTCAGCGACATCCTCTGGATCACGGTGTTCTGGGTCGTGATCCAGGTCGCCCTCAACTTCTTCCAGGCGCCGCTCACCGCCATCACCGCCGACCGTTTCCCCCGGGCGAAGCGCGGCGGCGCGAGCGCGATGATCGGGCTCGGCACCCAGCTCGGGATGACCGTCGGGATCATGCTCGCCGGTGCCTTCGCCGCGCAGATCGGCATCGGGTACTCGGTGTTCGGCGGTGCGGTCATCGTCGCGGCGCTGCTGTTCGCCCTCGTCAACCGGGACTGGTCCTCGAAGGATGCCGCGGTCGACGCGTTCCGCTGGGGCGCGTTCTTCAAGGGCTTCTGGATCGACCCGCGGCGCCACCCCGATTTCGCGTGGGCCTTCGCCGCCCGCTTCCTGCTGATCCTCGGCTACTTCGTCGTCACGTCGTACCAGCTGTACATGCTCACCGACTACATCGGCCTGCCGCTCGCCGACGCGCAGGGGGCCGTCGTCACGCTGACGCTCGTCGCCTTCGTCCCCACGCTCATCGCGATCGCGCTGTCGGGCTGGTGGAGCGACAAGGTGGGGCGCCGCAAGGTGTTCATCTACGCGGCATCCGTCGTGATGGTCGCAGGTCTTGCGATGCCCCTGCTGCAGCCGAACATGACCGGCATGATCCTGATGAGCATCATCAACGGCATCGGCTTCGGACTGTACATGTCGGTGGATGCCGCGCTGATGACCGAGGTGCTGCCGAACGAAGGCGTCTCGGCGGGCAAGGACCTCGGCATCCTCAACGTCGCGACGAACGTGCCGCAGGCCCTGAGCCCGGCGATCGGCGGAGTGATCATCACAGCGCTCGGCGGATACGCGACGCTCTTCGTGTTCGCGATCGTCTTCGTCATCCTCGCGGCGATCGCCACCGCGCCGATCAAGGGAGTCCGCTGATGCTCAGCAACGAACAGGAGAATGCTGTGATGACCGACACCGACACCGACACCGAGTTCGTCGAGGTGACCACCGCCGCAGGGCGCGTGCGAGGTCGCTGGCGTCCGACCACGGGCGGGCGGAGGAATCCGCGGTCCGCTGCATTCCTCGGCATCCCGTTCGCCGAACCGCCGGTGGGCGCGCGGCGATTCCAGGCGCCGGTGCCGAAGGCGCCCTGGGCCGGGGTGCGCGACGCCCTGGTCTTCGCGCCGACCGCACAGCGCGGGGACCCCGGAGTCACTCTGATCCCCGAGCCGAGCGTCGAGGGCGAGGCCACGCTGAACGTCAACGTCTTCACGCCCGCCCTTCGACGAGCTCAGGGACCCAGTGGGGCGGAGGAGGCGGGTGCCGGCCTGCCGGTGCTGGTCTGGATCCACGGCGGCGGGTACTTCGCTGGCTCGCCGGCCAGCCCCTGGTACGACGGTCGCAACTTCAACCGCGATGGCGTCGTCACGGTGTCGATCTCGTACCGGCTCGGATTCGACGGCTTCGGCTGGATCGAGGATGCTCCGTCGAACCGCGGCGTGCGTGACTGGCTGCTGGCGCTCGAGTGGGTGCAGCAGAACATCGCGGCGTTCGGCGGCGACCCGTCACGCGTGACGATCGCCGGGCAGTCCGCGGGCGGCGGCGCGGTACTGACGCTGCTCGGGATGGAGAAGGCGCAGCATCTGTTCCACGGCGTCTACGCCCTCTCCGGCGCCCTCGCCGACGTCGCGCCGCAGCGGGCGGAGGCCTTCGGCCGCGGCCTTGCGGCGGCGGGCGGTGTCGAGCCGACCGTCGCCGGGTTCTCGGCGCTCAGTGAGGATCGCATCCTGGAGCTGCAGAAGAAGGCGACCCGGATGGGGCCGAACTCACTCGGGACGATCGTCGACGAGGGGCTGCCGCTCGGGCCGACGATCGACGGCGACCTGCTGCCGCGCTCGACGCGGGAGTCGCTGCGTGCGGGCGTCGGCGCCGACAAGCCGCTCGTCCTCGGGGCGACCGACGACGAGTTCACGATGGCGTTCACGGGTGCAGCGGAGCGTGCGTTGCGCTGGGTGCCGCAGAACTTCCTGCTCGCCAGGCTCGGCCTTCCGAAGAGCGCGCGGCACGCGTATCTCGCCGCGAACGCCGATGTCGCGGGACAGGGCAAGGCGCGCCTCGCGGGGCGGCTGCTCACCGACCGGATGTTCCGCACCGCGCTGCTGAACGTGGTGGAGGATCGGGGGTCGGCCCCGACCTGGCTGTACCGCTTCGCGTGGCCGTCCGGACATTTCGGCTTCGCCGAGCACTGCCTCGACGTGCCGTTCTTCTTCGACTGCCTCGACGGCCCCTCGATGGAACCGCTCGCCGGCCCGAACCCGCCGCAGGGTCTTGCCGATGAGCTGCATGGCGCCGCGGTCGCGTTCATCACCGGGGGAGACCCGGGCTGGCCACGGCACGAAGGGGCGGGAGGCATCGCGCGGGTGTACGACACCCCGACGCGTGACGTCGCCGACGCCTACGCCTCGGTGCGCCCGCTGCGGGGTGCGGCGTCGTGACCGCGGTCGAGACGGCCGGGATCCGCACCCGGCCGGTGAAGGTCGTGCGTCCGCGACGGATGCTGTGGATCGCCCTCGGGCTTCTCGTCGTGTTCGTCGCGCTGGCTCTCGGCGTGCTCGCCGCGCCGGATGCGCCGTGGTCGCAGGCGCTCGATGACGGCTGGAGACGGTTCGCCGGTGTGGGGCCGGAGTCCTGGCTCCCCGGCTTCGCGCTGGCGCAGCTGTTCCAGCACCTCGGCCAGCTCCCCGGAGTCGTGCTGATGATGCTCCTGCTCCCGCTGGTGCTCGTGCTCCTCGGGCGGTGGCGTTCGGCGCTCTTCGTGATCGCCGTGCAGCTGGCCGGGCCGGGGCTCCTGGCGCAGCTCACGAAGAACCTCGTCGACAGGCCGCGCCCGACCGAGGACACCGTGGCGGGCCTGTTCGGACCGCTCGTCCAGGTCGACCACGGCTCGTTCCCGTCCGGGCACTCGGTGAGTATGGCCGCGATCATCATCACGGTGCTCGCCCTCATCCCGGCATCCGCCGTGTGGGCGCGACGCATCTGGATCGCGATCGGCGTGCTGCTGGCCGTCGGAATGGTGTGGCAGCGCACACTGATCAACGCGCACTGGTTCACCGACACCTGCGCGGGACTGATCGGCGGGGCGGCGGTCGCCGTGCTGCTGTGGTGGGCGTTCCTCCCGTGGCTGCGGCGCGATCACGACCGCCGGGTGTGGTTCCTGCGGAAGGCGCAGGCCGCTCAGCCCACGCGATAGGCCCGGTAGAGCACGGTGCTCGCCTGCCGCTGGGCCACCGCGAGGAACAGGCTCCGCGGAAGATGTGCGAGCGACTCCGCGGCAGTCTCCACGGCGACGGTCGTGCGGAAGCAGTAGCTGCGCGGGTCGACGTCCTCACCGCGTCCCAGCCGCTCCAGCACCTCGGGCGACCCCGTGCGCAGGCCCTTCGCGTGCAGCAGCAGCATGTCGCCGGATGCCGTGCGCGCGGAGTAGCGGCCGTCGATCTCGATCGTGCCGTCGGGGCGGACCACCTGCCAGTCCGCCCCGCCGGGCAGGATGTCCGCCTCGACGGCGCCCGTGATGCGTCCCCCCAGGATCGGCACGACACGGCGGTGGCCGGCGCTGGTGACACCATGATCTTCGAGCGGCCCCAGATCGACGGTCACGTCGAATGCGACGTCCAGCGTCGGCGGGGGCAGCAGGTCGTGCGGCGTCATCGGATCTCCTTCGGGTCGGCCGAGGCCGGGACGTCGGCGGCTCCCAGCGCGGCGCAGAGCTTCTCGAGCACGGGCAGCGCTCGACCGAGGGCCACGCGATCCTCGTCGTCGAGGGTCGCCGTCGCCCGGGTGACGAGGGCCGCGTTCGCCGCATCGAATCGGTCGAACAGGTCCAGCGCCGTCGCCGAGGCGCGGACGGTGACGCGTCGGCCGTCGGAGGGGTCCGGTGCACGTTCGACCAGTCCCTCGGCCTCCATGGTGCCGAGCAGGTTGCTCACGGTGGGGCGGCTCAGGCGCAGGCGGGCGGCGATCTCTGCCGAGCCTCGGGATGTGCCGCGCGGGAGGGCGCGGATCACGTCGATCTGCGCGTCGCTCAGTTCGGGGAGCGCAGCCTCGGCTCGTGTGGCAGCGAGAAGCGCGCGGCGGAGCGGTGAGATGACGGCGGCGAGCCGCGCGGCGTCGAACCCGGTCATCGCGAAGCCTCCGCCTGAGGGGTGAGCGATGCGCGTTCGTTCAGGACCGACGGGAGGAAGCCCGCTGCCGCCTTGTAGTCGGCCGCGATCTTCTCGCGCTCGGCGAGCGGGATCACCTCGTCGATGTCGGTGAAGCCCTGTGGGGCGCGTTCGGCGGCGAGCTGCATGACTCGCTCGGGACCGGTCGCCCGGGTACCGGCGAGCAGGGCCGTCATCGCCGGTCGCCGGGCCTGCTCGTAGCGGGCGAGCCCTTCCTCGGCGGTTCCCGCGGTCGCGAGGTGGAAAGCGAGCGTGCGCGCATCGAGGATCGCCTGCGACCCCCCGTTCGAGCCGTTCGGGTACATCGCGTGCGCGGCGTCGCCGAGCAGGGTGGTGCGCCCGAACGTCCACTGCGCCAGGGCGTCCCGATCCACCATCGGGTACTCGAGGATCTCGTCGGCCGCGGCGATGGCGGCGGGCACATCGAGCCAGTCGAAGCGCCAGTCTCGGAAGAGCTCCGCGATCGGTCCGGGATCGACGGAGCGGTTCCAGTCCGCGTCTCCCGTGCCGCCCACCCGGCGCTCGGCGATGAAGTTCACCAGCATCCGTCCATCCTGATCCGGTTCCGAGAGCGGGTAGGCGACGAACTTCTGCTCGCCGTCTCCCGCCATGATCATGGTGCGTCCGTCGAGGAACGTCGGGATCCGACTCACGCCCCGCCACAGCGTCAGGCCGCTCCAGGGCGGCGAACCTTCGGCGGGATAGCGCAGGGCGCGCAGCGCGGAATGGATGCCGTCGGCGCCGACGATCACGTCGCCCGTCGCCTCGACCTCGCCGTCCTCCGTGGCGAAGCGGGCGGTCTCGGTGCCGTCGGGGTTCGCGGTGACGCCGACGAGGCGATGACCGAGGCGGATCGGCTCGGCGAGGCGGGCTTCGGCGAGATCGCCCAGCGCCAGCTGCAGGCGTCCGCGATGCACGGAGAGCTGCGGCCAGCTGTACCCGGCGGCGATGCCTCGGGGTTCGCTCCAGATGCGCTGTCCGTGCCGATTGAAGTAGCTGAGGCTCGTCGGGGCGACGCCGAGGGCGGCGATGGTCTCGGCCACGCCGAGTTCGGTCAGCTCGCGCAGTGCGTGCGGGAGCAGGTTGATCCCGACGCCGAGTCCGCGGATCGCGGTGCTGCGCTCGTAGACGGCGACGTCCCGCAGGCCCGCCTCGTGAAGGCTGACTGCGGCGGCGAGGCCGCCGATGCCCGCGCCGACGATGATGATCTTCATCGATCTCTCCTGATCTCTGCTCGTCGTGAGCAGCGATTATAGTTTTGTCACAAAACTATACGGAGCGCAAGAGGATGTTCAGTCGTGCTCGGCGGCGCGCTCCGCCGATTCGAGGATCACGTCGACGCCGAGCAGGAACAGCTCGCGGTCCTTCAGCTCGGAGAGCAGGATGCCGTTCTCGGCGATGTGCGGGAACTCCCGGGGGTCGGCCAGAAGGGGAGAGTCGATCCAGGGGGTGTCGGCGTTCTCGTCGGCATGGCCGGCGCGCGCTCGCGCGATGCCTGCCGCAGCGGAGAGGACATACGAGGCGAGCAGCGCGTAATGGCGGACCAGCGCCTCACCGCGCAGGCCCGCGCGATGGAACGCCTCGAGCATGAGCTCGATGGCCGCGAGCTCGCCGGGGCCGTGGGTCGTCAGCGACGTCGCCTCCGCCCCGATGGCCGGGTAGCGCGTGAAGGCGCCGAGCGTCGTCTCGCTGAGCTGACGGAGGCGGCCGCGCCAGTCCTCGACCGGGATCGAGACGGATGCCGTGGCCTGCACGGTGAGTTCGTCGAGGAGGGCGCTCATCAGCGCATCCTTGCTCGCGAAGTGGCGATAGATCGCGGTCGGATCCGCGCCCAGCCGGTTGCCGAGCTCGCGCACCGAGATCGTGGCCGCACCCGACTCGGCGAGCTCCAAGCCCGTGTCGATGATCAGCTGCCGGTCGAGTCGTACCCGCGTGGTCGCCTTGTCGTTCGTCATCGTCTCTCCGGTCCCGTCCGAGTCCATCGTGTCACGTCGATCGGCACGACTTCGCTCGAATTCGTCCACGCCGATGTCAACACTGTTGACAGCATAGCCGTCGGCGTTCTACCGTGGGGCGATCCAGCAGCTTCGATGGCGAAGCACGACGAGAAGAGACGAACGATGGCCGACGAGCTCATCTTCCATGGCGGTCCCGTGTTCACCGGTGCCGGGGCGCCCCTCGAGCAGCACGCCGTGGTCGTGCGCGACGGTCGCATCGTCGCCGTGGTCCCCGAGACGTCGGTCGCCCTGCCGGCCTTCGCCGACGCGGAGCGCGTCGACCTCGGTGGCGCGCTCCTCAGCCCCGGATTCCAGGACGCGCACATCCACCCGGTCGGGGGCGGCATCGAACTGCTCCAGTGCAACCTCACGGAGGCGGAGGATGCCGCGCAGACCGCCGAGCTCATCCGGGCGTACGCCGAGGCGAACCCCGAAGAGGAGTGGATCCTCGGCGGCGGGTGGGGGATGGACCACTTCCCCGGCGGCAATCCGCCGCGCGGCATCCTCGACGAGGCGGCGGGCGGGCGCCCCGTGCTGCTGCAGAGCCGCGACCACCACAGCACCTGGGCGAGCACGGCCGCCATCGAACGCGCCGGGATCACCGCGGACACCCCGGATCCGGACGACGGACGCATCGTGCGCGAGCCGGACGGATACCCGGCCGGCACCTTCCACGAGGGGGCGGGGGACCTCTTCGCCGCTGTGCGTCCTGCGACCTCGGACGACCTCGCCTACCAGGGGCTGCTTCGCGCGCAGGACGAGCTCATCGCGCTCGGCATCACGGGCTGGCAGGACGCCATGGTGGGAGCGGACTCCGGCGGGATCGCCGATCCGCTCGCCGCGTACGAGCGTGCCGCCGCCGACGGACGGCTGCTCGTGCACGTCGTGGGTGCGCAGTGGTGGAGGCGCGATGGCGGGATCGACCAGGTGGAGCGGATGGCGGAGCGGCGTGAGCGCGCCGCCGCAGCCCACCCCGATCGACGTATCGACCTCGGCACCACCAAGATCATGGTCGACGGGGTCGCCGAGAACCAGACCGCGGCGATGCTCACGCCCTACCGCGACGATGCCGGCCACGACACGTGCAACCACGGTCTGAGCTTCATCGAGCCGGAAAGGCTGCGCGAGTACGTGACCGCGCTCGACGCCTCGGGTCAGCAGGTGCACATGCACGCACTGGGCGACCGCGCCGTGCGCGAGGCGCTCGATGCGTTGCAGGTCGCACACGACGCCAACGGCGACACCGACGGCCGCCACCACCTCGCGCACCTGCAGGTCGTCGCCGCCGATGACGTGCCGCGGTTCGCGGAGTTGGGTGCCGTCGCCAACATCCAGGCGCTGTGGGCCACTCACGAGGACCAGCTCGATGAGCTCACGCTGCCGTTCCTGCAGGAGGGGCAGGTCGATCGGCAGTACCCGTTCGGCGACCTGGCGCGCGACGGTGTGCGCTTCGCCGCCGGCAGTGACTGGCCGGTGTCCACGGCGGACCCCCTCGCGGCGATCCACGTCGCCGTGAACCGCGCCTACCCGGGATCCGAGCATCCGCCTCTCGGTGGCGAGCACCAGCGTCTCGACCTCGAGACGGCGCTGGCCGCGTACACCTCCGGCAGCGCCTACGTGAATCGACGCGACGACGACACCGGCAGCATCCGCGAGGGCTGTCTCGCCAACCTCGTCGTCATCTCCCCTGATCCTTTCCGCATCCCCGCCGATGATCTGCACCTCACCCGGGTCACCTCGACCTGGATCGAAGGGCGCCGCGTCTACACCGCACCGGAGCCCGCTGCATCCGAACCTGTTGCACCCGAACGCACCGCATCCGCCGACGATCGCCAGGAGTCCTGATGAACCGCACTCTCCGCTCCCGTTCCTCCGTACGCTCCACCCGCCGCACGGGCGCCGGTGTGCTCGCCGGTATCCTCGCCGTCGCGGCGCTCGCCGGCTGCGCCCCGGCGGGCACGGCCGACTCCGGCGCCGACGACCCCATCGACTGGGAACTGACCGAGACCACGGCCGAGCCCTCGGGGGACATCGACTCGTTCACGTTCGCGAGCTACGCCGAGCCGAACTCACTCGACTACGCCTACGCGTTCGACTACGCCGACAACTCCGTGCTGGCCAACGTCTGCGAGTCGCTGCTGCGCCTCAACCCGGACTTCTCCCTCAGCCCGGGTCTCGCCGAATCGTTCGAGCATCCGACCCCCGACACCTGGGTGTACACGATCCGCGAGGGCGTGACGTTCCACGACGGCACGCCGCTCACCGCGGCCGACGCGGTCGCCTCGATGAGCAGGCACCTCGACCCCGAGGTGGGATCGTTCTGGTTCTCGGTGTACCAGAACGTCGCATCGATCGAGCAGACCGGCGACCGCCAGGTGACCGTCACCATGAACGGACCCGACTCGCAGTTCAACCTCGGCATGGGCGGCGCCGCCGGTGTCATCGAGTCGGCCGCGACGCTCGCCGACAAGGGGGCCGACTACGGCAACTCCACCGGCGGGGTGAACTGCACCGGCCCGTTCGAGCTGGCCGCCTGGGAGTCGGGCGAGTCGATCACGCTGACCCGCTTCGACGACTACTGGGACGACGAGCTCAAGGCACGGTCCGGCGAGGTCGAATTCGTGTTCATGACGGATCCCACGGCGCGGATCAACGCGCTGAAGTCCGGCAGCGTCGACGGCTCCTGGATGCTGCCGATGGAGGCCGTCCCCGCTCTGCAGTCCTCGGGCAAGGGCGACGTGGTCTTCGGGTTGAACACGGCCGTCGGCAACCTCGTGGTCAGCGACCTCGAAGGCCCGCTCGGCGACCTCCGGGTGCGCAAGGCGCTGCTGCTCGCGCTGGATCGCGACGGCATCCTGCAGGCCGCCTACCGCGGCGTGGGGGAGACCACCGACGTGATGACGACGGAATCGGTCTGGCAGGAGGCGTCGGATGCCGGGCGCGGCGCGGCCTTCGACGATGTCAGCCATTACGACCAGAACGTCGAGGAGGCGAAGAAGCTGATCGCCGAAGCCGGAGCCGAGGGAGCCGAGCTGACCTACGTGACCGCGCCCATCAGCAACGACTTCGCCGTCATCTCGCAGGCGACCGTCGCCGCTGCGCAGTCGATCGGCCTGAAGGTGAACGTCGAGACCGTGACCCCCAACGCGTACACGGCCCTGTTCTCGGACCCGAGTGCCCGTGAGGGCGTCGATCTGTTCTACACCAGCTGGTATCTCTCCAGCCCGGACGCGCTCGAGATGTACTCCGTGCTCCGCACCGGCGACTTCAGCAACTACGGCGGCTGGTCGAACCCTGAGTTCGATGCGGTCGTGGCCGAGGCCACCGCGATCGACGACCCGGCGGCGCGCAGCGAGGTGACCGCGAAGGCGCAGCAGATCGCGAACGCCGAGCTGCCGTGGCTGCCCCTGTACCAGGCGCCGGTCTCGCTGTACCTCGGCGAGCGCATCACCGGTGTCCAGCCCTCTGTGGCCTTCATGTACTACCCGTGGGCCGCCACGATCGGCGCTCGATGAGCAGCGCGCGACGCGTCGCAGGGAAGCTCGGCGGGCTGCTGCTGACGCTCTTCCTGGCGTCGCTGCTCGTCTTCTTCTCGCGGTTCCTGGTGCCGGGCGACCCGGTGAGCTTCCTGCTGCGCGGCCGCAAGCCGAGCGACGAGGCGGTGGCCGCGGTCACGGCGCAGTACGGTCTGGATCTTCCGCCGTGGGAGCAGTACCTCCGCTGGATCGTCGGCGTGCTGCAGGGGGACTTCGGCCGTTCGCTGCAGTACCGGCAGGATGTCACCCAGGTGATCGGCGATCGGCTGCCGGCGACCCTGATGCTCGTCGCCATGGCCGGCGCGATCGTGCTCATCGCCGGGGTCGTGCTCGGCGCTGCCGCGGCGCTCAACCGGGGGAAGGCGGTCGATCGGTTCATCCTCATCGGACTCACCGTGCTGGGTGCCATCCCGTCCTTCGTCGGCGCGATCGTGCTCATCGCCGTGTTCTCCATCCAGCTCGGCTGGTTCCCCTCCTTCGGCTCCGGCGACGGGTTCTTCGACATGCTCTACCACCTGACCCTGCCCTCGCTCGCGTTGGCGCTCGTCTTCATCGTGCTGGTCGGGAAGGTGACCCGGTCGGCCATGGTCGATCAGCTGGGCCGTGAGCACGTCGAGGTCTCCACGAGTCGCGGCGTGCGCCGATCGACGGTCATCCGTCGTCACGTCCTGCGCAACGCGCTGGGTCCCATCCTCACCGTGAGCGGGGTGCTCGTGGCCGGGCTCATCGTCGCGAGCTCCATCGTCGAGGCGGCGTTCGGCCTCTCCGGCATCGGCTCGCTCCTGGTGCAGTCGGTCGACCGGCTGGACTTCCCGGTCGTGCAGGCCATCGTCCTCCTGGTGGTGCTCGCCTTCGTGGTGATGAACGCCCTGGTCGACATCTTCGAACCCTGGATCGATCCGCGCTCCGCAGCGGGAGCAGGTGCCCGATGACCTCTTCGACCCCCACCCTCGCGATCCGGCTGCTGCGCTCGCCGCGCCGGAAGCGGCCGCGATTCCTCTTCCTCGCGGCGATCGTCGTGCTCGCCGTCGTCACACTCGCCGCGATCTTCGCGCCGTTCGTCGCCCCGTACGATCCGGATGCCGTGGACTTCCTGTCCTTCCTGGCCCCACCGTCCGCCGCGCACTGGCTCGGCACCGACTCTCTCGGCCGGGATCTGTTCAGCCGCCTCATCTACGGCGGACGCACCGCCCTCATCGGACCGCTCCTGGTCGTCGTCTTCTCGACCGTGATCGGCATCCTGCTCGGGCTCTGGGCCGGCTGGCGCGGTGGCTGGATCGACGCCGCCCTGAGCCGGGTGTTCGACGTGCTCTTCGCCTTCCCGTCGCTCCTGATCGCGATCATGGCCGTCGCCCTGTTCGGGAAGGGACTGGTCGCACCGGTGATCGCGATGAGCATCGCCTACGCGCCGTTCGTGGCCCGACTCACCCGGTCGCTGGTGGCGGCCGAGCGCACGCGTCCCTACGTCTCGGCCTACCGGGTGCAGGGATTCGGGGGTGCGTGGATCGCGCTGCGCCGCGTGCTGCCGAACGTGACGCCGATCGTCGGCGCGCAATCCACTCTCAACTTCGGATACGTGCTCGCCGAGCTCGCCGGTCTCTCGTTCCTCGGCCTCGGCGTGCAGGCGCCGACGGCCGACTGGGGCGCGATGATCAACGAGGCGCAGTCGGGCGTGGCCGCGGGGCAGTTT
The DNA here is from genome assembly GCF_040267695.1 of Microbacterium sp. A8/3-1. Classification (NCBI taxonomy): domain Bacteria; kingdom Bacillati; phylum Actinomycetota; class Actinomycetes; order Micrococcales; family Microbacteriaceae; genus Microbacterium; species Microbacterium sp. A8/3-1. Next base: position 3,662,522 of record NZ_CP158357.1, read on the forward strand.
CTGCCGGCCATCGCACCGGCCGTGGCGGTCGTGCTCGTCGTCGTCGCCGTGAACATCATCGGCGAGGAGCTGTCCGACCGCATCGGAGGAGGAACCCCCGCATGAGCACTCTGCTGGACATCCAGGACCTGACACTCGATCTCCCGGACGGCGACAGGCTGCTGCACGGCATCAGCCTGCAGGTCGCGGCCGGCGAGACCGTGGGGCTCGTCGGCGAGTCGGGGTCGGGCAAGTCCCTCACCGCGCGCGCGGTGCTCGGACTCCTCCCCGATCGGTCGGTCGTCGGCGGCAACATCGCCGTGAACGGGCGCTCGCCGCTCGCCGGCGCCGCCGCGCGTCAGGAGATCCGTCGTCATGAGTCGGCCATGGTCTTCCAGGACCCGCGCGCCGGAGTGAACCCGATGCGCACGGTCGGCGACCACGTGACCGAGGCGCTGCGTCTGTGCGAGGGATGGTCGAGGGAAGCCGCGCACGCCAGAGCCCTGGAGCTGCTCACCGCGGTCGGGCTCCCCGCTCCGGAAGACCATCTCCGGCAGCATCCGCACGAACTCTCCGGCGGCATGCTGCAGCGCGTGATGATCGCCGGTGCCCTGAGTGCATCGCCGGGCCTGCTCGTGTGCGATGAGCCGACCACCGCGCTCGACGTCACGACCCAGGCCGAGATCGTGCGGGTACTGCGAGAGCTGTGCGCGCAGAACGGGATGGGGATGCTGTTCATCACCCACGACCTGAATCTCGCGGGCTCGCTGTGCGACCGACTCGTCGTCATGAAGGACGGCGCGGTGATCGAGGAAGGGCCGGCGACCGCGGTGCTCTCGGCCCCCGCGGCCGACTACACGCGGCGGCTGGTGGCGGCGACCCCGCGCATCTCCGGGGCGATCACCGCACCCTCGCCGGCGACCGGCACCGACGCTCAGCTCGTGGTGTCGGGCGTGGGCAAGACCTACCGCCGACGCGGGAAGGAACCGGTGGTCGCCGTGGCGAACGCCGAGCTCTCGATCCCGCGCGGCGGCTCTCTCGCGGTGGTGGGGGAGTCGGGGTCGGGTAAATCGACGCTCGCCCGGATGATCGTCGGCCTCGAGGAGCCGGACGCCGGTGAGATCAGGATCGGCGGACGCTCGATGGCCGGCATCCCCCGTTCGCGGGTGGACCGCCTGAAGCGCGCGAAGAGCGTGCAGATGGTCTTCCAGGACCCGTACCTGTCGCTGGACCCGCGTATTCCGGTGGGCCGCGCGATCGAAGACGTCCTGACGCTGCACACCGGGCGCCGCGGCGCGGCGGCGCGAGACCGCGCGGTCGAACTCCTCGCCGCCGTCGGGCTGGGCGAAGAGCACGTCGCCGCCCGGCCCCGCACCCTCTCCGGAGGGCAGCGGCAGCGCGTGGCGATCGCACGGGCGCTCGCCGTGGAACCCGCGCTGCTGGTGATGGACGAGGCGACGAGCGCACTCGACGTCTCGGTGCAGGCGCAGGTGCTCGACCTCGTCGCCGGCATCCGTCGTGATCAGGGACTGACCCTGCTCTTCATCAGCCACGACCTCGCGGTCGTGCGACGCGTGTGCGCCGAGACGATCGTCATGCGCCGCGGCGAGATCGTCGAGGCGGGATCGACGGAGCAGCTCCTCGGCGACCCGCAGCACGACTACACGCGACTGCTGATCGACTCGGTTCCGGTGCCGGTGGCGTGAGCGCGGTGCCCCCCGCTCAGCCGTCCGAGCGGGAGTAGACCACCTCTCCGGCGACGATCGTGACAGCCGTGCCGACACCGATCAGAGCCTCCGACGGGATGGCGAACGGGTCGACGGTCGACACGACGATGTCCGCGCGGGCGCCGATGCGCAGCATCCCGCCGTCTCCCAGCACGAGCTCCGCCGATCCGCTCGTGTACGCCGCGAGCGCCTCGGTGAGCGTCAGACGCTGAGTCGCGTCGAGGGGCTCGCTCGGCTGTCCTCCAGGGCCCGGCAGGCTGCGGTTGACCGCCACGTGGATCGCGAGCCACGGGTCGGCAGGGGAGACGGGCCAGTCCGAGCCCATCGCGAGAGCGGCGCCGCTGTCGGCGATCGACCGGAACGGATAGCCGGCGCGCATGCGCGCCTCGCCGATCATCGGGACGACGGCCGGGTCGTGGGACGCCCAGAGGCCCTGGATGTTCGCGGTGATGCCCAGCGGTCCGAAACGCCTCGCGTCGTCCGGATGCACCATCGACAGGTGGGCGAAATGGTGGCGCTGTCCCGTGCCGTTCGCGCGCCGCGCGGCCTCGACGGCGGCGAGGGCGACACGAACTCCGCGATCGCCCATGATGTGCAGGTGCATCGCGAAGCCGGCGGCGTCCAGACCCACCACGAGGGCTTCGAGCGCTGCGGCATCGATGTGCAGCTCACCGCTTCCGGCGTGGCTGCAGTAGGGCTCCAGCAGCGCGGCGGTCTCGCCGTGCGGCACGCCGTCGACCATCGCCTTCGCCGTGGACGTGTCGAAGCCGGCCGCGGCGTTCTCAGCGCGCAGCGCGATGAACCGCTCGATCAGGGTCGGCACCTCGGACGCCGTCGATCCGGGCGGCACCCACAGCGCTCCCGACGTGCGGCTGCGGAGGGTGCCGTCGGCGATGGTCGCCCGGTAGGCCTCGGTGCAGTCGGCCTTGCCGTTGTATTCGCCGAGGATCGCCTCGTGCCACCCCGTGATGCCGAGCGTCCAGAGGAACTCCTGCGCGTTCCGCAGTCCCGCGGCGATCTCGGCATCCGTCGTCGCGGGGATCACGCGTCCGACGAGTTCTGCCGCCGTCTCGTTGAGGTAGCCGGTGGGGTCGCCGTGCTCGTCGCGGTGGATGTGCCCGTTCGGCGGGGCGGGGGTGTCGCGGTCGACCCCGGCGAGTGCGAGCGCCCGCGAGTTCACCCACAGGGTGTGGTGCCCCGCATCGCTCAGCGCCACCGGTCGATCGGGCACGATGGTGTCGAGCACCTGCCTGGTCGGATGCGGGAACAGCTCGTGACTCCACCCGCCACCGGTGATCCACTCGGCATCCGTCGTCTCGGCGGCGCGGGCGACCAGCGCCAGCGTCTCCTCGACGCTCGCGGCTCCCGTCAGGTCGCAGCTGAGCCGCTCGACGCCGGCGAACGCCGCATGGATGTGCGCGTCCACGAAACCGGGGAGGATGCCGCCGCCCGCGGCATCCACGATGCGCGTGTCGGGACCGGCGAACGCGAGGATCTCGGCGTCGGAGCCGATCGCGAGGATCCGCCCGCCGCGGACGGCGATCGCGGTGTCGGACGTGCCGATCTTGCCGTCGAACACGCGTCCGTCGATGATGCACACGTCGGCTGCGAGGGTGGAGGTCATGGTCGTTCTCCTTCTGATGCGGGCGTTCGTCGTGGCACGGGCATGGGGCTCACACCACGCGGAAGACGCGGATGACGACCTGATCGTCGCCGGGACGCGCGTAGCCGATGAACTGCGACTCCGCGAGCCAGCGCAGGTCGGCGGCATCCGTCTGGAACACGAAGGCCGTGCGGTAGTAGAGGTCTTCCTCGCCGGGTGCCTCGCCGGCCTCGAAACGTTCGATCGCTGCGGCATTCGCGCGCCAGTATCCGCGGTTCACGACGTCGACGACGTGGCCGTCGATCTCGACGAGGTAGCGGGCGTCGAGCTGCGTGGTCGTGCCGTGGTCGACCCACCAGTCGCCGCCGCCGGGCAGCACGGTGCCCTCGGCGCGCGGGCCGGTGAGGCGCCCTCCGGTGATCGGCGTGAAGTGCAGCTGTCCGCCCGCGCCGCGGCCGATCCGTCGCGGCGCCGTCACATCGACCTGCAGCTCGAAGCAGTATTCCAGCGCGGGTGTCATCGGTTCGGGTGCGGTCATCGCCGGCTCCTTCTCGTTGTTCGGTCTCGTCCGATCGTAGGGATCGGCGTCGTCCGCAGGGGGATCCGGCGCTGCGGCACCCACCCCGCCCGGGGGATCGAATCCAGCAGCAGGCGGGTGTACTCGGCCTGCGGATCGTCGAGCACGGTCGCCGTGTCGCCGTACTCCTCGATCCGTCCGTCGCGCATCACGACGACCTCGTCGCACAGTCGGCGCACCACCGTGAGGTCGTGCGTGATCATGAGGAGAGCGACCCCGGTGTCGAGCCGGATGCGCTCGAGCAGCGTGAGGACCTCGACCTGCGTCGTCACGTCGAGAGCGGATACGGCCTCGTCGAGGACGAGCACGCGGGGTTCCGCCGCGAGCGCCCGTGCGATCGCCACGCGCTGTCGCTGTCCGCCCGAGAGTGACCGGGGGCGCGCGTCGAGCAGCGCATCGTCGAGGCGCACAGCGGCCATCAGCTCTGTCACGCGGGCGGCCACCGCCGCCCGATCGTCGGAGCGCCGGTGCACGCGCACGGCCTCAGTCAGGCACTGCCGCACGGTCTGACGCCGATCGAGCGACTGATACGGGTCCTGGAACACCATCTGCACGACCTTGGCGCGGGTGCGCCGCTCAGCGCCGGAACGCGCCGGCACGCTCCAGTCCTCGCCCGAGACCTGGACGCTGCCGGCATCCGTCCTCTCGAGTCCGCAGATGATGCGGGCGGTCGTGGACTTCCCCGAGCCGGACTCGCCGACGATGCCCAGCGATCCGCCGGCAGCGAGCGCGAAGGCGACGTCGTCGATCGCGGTGAGGATCTCATGCCCGCGGCCTCGGGCGGCGCGCACGCGGAACGACTTCTTCAGTCCGTCGACCCGCAGCACGGGTTCGTCGGCGAGGGCCGACACGGGCGGGGGAGCGTCGGTGAGAGGCGCGGCGATGTCGAGCGAGGCCGACATCAGGATGCGCGTGTAGTCCTCGGTCGCATCCTGCCGCATGCTCGCGGCCCGGAGCGTCTCGATCGTGCGGCCCTCTTTCATCACGACCACACGGTCGCAGACCGCTCCGGCGAGAGCCAGGTCGTGCGTGATGAACAGCAGCGACAGGTCACGGTGCTGCCGGAGGTCGCCGATCACGGCCATGACCTCCTCCTGCGTCGTCACGTCCAGGGCGGTCGTGATCTCGTCGGCGAGCAGCAGTCGCGGATTCATCGCGAGAGTGGAGGCGATCATGACGCGCTGGAGCAGCCCGCCCGAGAGTTCGGCGGGACGCTGTCGCAGACGTCGCTCGGGAGAGGGTACTCCGACTTCGTCGAGCAGCTCGACGGCCTTCCGCTCCGCCGTCTCTCGGGTGGCGCCGCCGACGGACACGAGCGCCTCGGTGAGGAAGTCGCCGATCGTGCGCAGCGGATTGAGGTGTGCGCGGGGCGTCTGGAACGCCATGCCGATGCGGAGGGCGCGCAGTTCGCGGCGTCCGCGGTCGTCGAGGTCGGCGAGGTCCTGCCCCTCCACGGCGATCGTGCCCTTCGTCGTGAAGCTCTCCGGCAGGAGCCCGGCGATCGCCCGGACGCTGAGGGTCTTCCCCGATCCGGACTCGCCGACCAGCCCGACGGATTCGCCGAGGCCCACGTCGAGCGTGCAGTCGTGTACGAGGTTGCGCGGGCCGTCCGCCGTCGGCATCGCGATCTCGAGGCTGCGCAGCTGCAGCACGGGTGCCGTCATCGTTCCTTCTCCTCTGCCCAGGTGGTGGCGCGGGCGCCGATGATCCCGACGGAGAGCACCGTCACGACGATGAGCGCTGCGGGGAACAGTGACTGCTCGGGAGCACCGGCGAGGATTGCCGCCTGCCCGCCCGCGATCATCGAGCCCCAGTCGGCGGCGGGCGGCTGCGCGCCGAGGCCGAGGAAGGAGATCGCGGCCAGGTCGAGCATCGCGTAGCCGAAGCCCACGGTCGCCTGGGCGGCGACGACGGGTATCAGCGCGGGGATCAGATGCCGGAAGCAGATGGCCGCGCTCGACACGCCCTGCACGCGGAGCGCGGCGATGTACGGCCTTCCGAGCTCGCGCGACGCAGCGGTCTGGGTGAGCCGCGCCACGACGGGGATGTAGGCGATCGACAGGGCGACCACGGGGGCGACGAGCCCTTTTCCGAACATGGCCACGGCGAGCACCGCGAGCACGAGACCGGGGATCGCGAAGATCACGTCGATCACACGGGCGATGGTCCCGCGCACGATGCCGCCGAACCAGGCGGCGGTGATCGCGAGACCCATGCCGAGGGTGGTGGACAGCGCCACGACGATCACCGGCGCGATTACGCTGGATGCCGCGCCCGTGAGCACCCGCGAGAGGATGTCGCGCCCCAGGTCGTCGGTGCCGAACAGGTGATCGAGGGTGGGGGCTCCGTTGGGAGCGCCCGCGTACAGCTGTTCCGGCGGGTACGGCGCGAGCCAGCGTCCGGCGACGACGATCACGGCGACGAGGGCGAGCACGACCACGGCGGCGACCACCAGCGGGTCGCGGCGCGCGAGGCGATATGTGGCGGCGGGGAGGCGCCCCGCGGCGAGCTGTCCGACGCTCATGCGCTTCTCCTCGATCGTGCGGAGTCGGGGTCGATGACGGCGGCGAGCAGGTCGGCGATCGCGTTGAGCACCACGAACAGGGCGACGAGCAGCAGCGAGACGATCTGCACCACGGGAAGGTCTTTGCGGGCCGCAGCCTCGGTGAGCAGCGACCCGACGCCGCCGAGGCCGAACGCCTGCTCGGCGATGGCCGACGCCGCGAAGAGCCCGGCGATGGTCGTCCCCGAGATCGCGAGGATCTGCGGAGCGGCGTTGTGGAAGACATGTCGGCGGAACACCCGGTTCCATGGGATGCCGCGCACTCGGGCCGTCTCGACATGCTCGGAATGCAGCTGTGCGACCAACGCGCTGCGCGTCACCCGGCTGACGTAGGCGATGAACATCAGGGCCAGCGAGACGGCGGGGAGCACGAGATGCCAGAGTCGATCGAGGCCCTCCTGGCCGGCGCCGAACGTCGGGAACCAGCCGAGCGAGGTCGCGAAGATCCAGATCAGCAGGATCGCGACGATGAACGTGGGCATCGCCATCCCGAGCGACGTCGCGACCGAGACGGCCATGTCGGTGCGGCGTCCGCTGACGGCGGCGAGGATGCCGGAGCCGAGGCCGAACACCGCGATCAGGGTGGCGGTGAGCAGCACCAGCTGGAACGTCACCTGGAATCGCGCGCCGACCAGTTCCGCGACATCCGTCTTGTAGACGAACGACTGTCCGAAGTCGCCGGTGAGCACGCCGCCGAGCCAGTGCACATACTGCAGCCAGATCGGGTCGTCCAGTCGGTACTCGGCACGGATCGCCGCCACGAGCTCGGGGGTCGGACGAGCGCCCCCCGCCAGCGCCGCCACCGGGTCTCCCGGCGTCAGCAGGAGCGCCGAGAAGATGATGACGCTGGCGAGGAACAGGGTGAGCACGAGTCCGCCCACCTTGCCGAGCACTGTCCTGATCATGATGCGATTCCGTCTCGTCTGTCCGGTCGTCTCACTCGGCGCCGAGGTGCAGCGCCCACGGGGAGCTGTAGATCGCGACGGAGGTGGTGATCCCGGTGAGGTCGTCCGACAGATAGGTGAGGTGATGTGCTCCGGCGAGCGTCACCTGCAACTGGTCGGGCGCGAACACCTCCTGCGCCTTCACGAAGGCGTCGGCGGCGGCAATCGGATCGACGGTCGTGCGGGCGGTCTGCAGATCGGCCGTCACCTCGTCGTTCGAGTATCCCGACCAGTTGAAGATGCCGCCGAGCTCGGCCGGCAGCATGAAGAGTTGCGGGTAGCCCAGCACGCCCGGCACCTCGAGGTAGCCGACCGTCGACACGAAGTCGATGCCTGCGCGCAGCTCGGGTGAGTAGAAGAGGGCGCCGAAGTCGGCGGGCTGCCGCTCATCGATCGCCACGGTGAGGCCGATGTCCTTCGCTGCGCTCTGCACGATGGCGGCCGTCTGCGAGAACTCCTTCGCGCCGGCGGGGACGGCGAACACGAGCGGCACGGAGGTGTCGATGCCGGATTCGGCGATCAGCTCCTTCGCCCGGTCGAGGTCGACCTCGGGGGCGGGCAGCGCGTCGTAGGCCTCCTGGTAGGTGTCCCGCGCCTCCATGCCGCCGAACACGAACGGCGGGACGATCGTCTTCTGCACCTCGCCGAGCCCCTGCAGCACGGTGTCGATGTAGACCTTCCGGTCGATCGCGAGGCTCAGGGCCTGCCGCACACGCGGGTCGGCCGCCGCGCTGTCGGCCGAGGTGGGCCCGAAGCTGTACGAGGCGGTCGAAGGGCCGACGATCAGGCGGCCTTCGCCGCCTTCGGCCTCGAAGCTCTGGCGGGATCCCGGCGGCACGTTGAAGGCGCCGTCGATCTCGCCCGCCGTCAGCGCGGAGGTGAGCGTCGCGCCGTCGGTCACGAACACGAAGCGGATGCGTTCGGTCAGCGGCGCTCCGCCCCAGTAGTCCGGGTTGGCGACGACCGAGATCTCGCTGCCCGGCTTCCAGTCCTCGAGGCGGTACGGGCCGGCGCACAGCAGGCCTCCGCCGGAAGTGCCGAGCTCCTGGCCGGCGGCCTCGCCGAAGGCCTGGCTCATGACGGCGCCGCCTCCGCCGCCGAGGGCGTCGCGGAAAGTGGAGTCGGGGGCGGTGAAGTGCACAAGAACCGTGTCGTCGTCGGTCGCCTCGATGCTCGAGATCAGGGCGAAGGCGGCGTACCACTGCGAGGCGGGCGTGCGGTTGCGCTCGAGGCTGTAGGCGACGTCGGATGCCGTGACCGGCGTGCCGTCCCAGAAAGAGACGTCGTCGCGGAGCGTGATCTCGAAGGTCACCGGATCGATCCACTCGGCGGCCTCGGCGATGCCCGCCTCGATCGTGAAGTCCGGCTCGACGGTGAGCAGACTGTCGCAGAGGTTCGGGATGATGACGTTAGCCGAGGACGCGGGGTCGAGCGTCTGCGGTTCGCCCTCGACGACGGCCCAGGTGACCTCGTCCACGGGATTCTTCGCGGCCGGGAGGGAGGTCACGAGGGAGGTCGGGTCGACCTGCTCGGCATTCTCGGTCGTATTGGTGCGCGGAGCGCAGGCGGTGACGGCGAGAACGGTCGCGGTCGCCAGGGCGGCGACGGCGGCGGTCCGGCGTCGGGTGATACGGGTCATGTCGGGTCCTCTCGGGTGCGTGCAACGGAGGTGGTGCGGGCAGTGCGGAGGTGGTGCTGTGGTGCTGTGGTGGTGAATTGATCGGGTCGTCAGTGCTCAGCGCACGACGTAGATGCGGATGCAGATCTGCTCGTCCTCGTCGCGGGCCAGGCCGATGAACTGGTTCCGGGCGAGCCAGCTGTGCGCCGGAGCATCCGTCTGGAACACGGGAGCGGTACGGAAGTACGGGGTTCCGTCCTCTTCTTCGCGGTAGTAGCCGCGGTTGAGGATGTCGATCGCCGCACCGTCCTCGGCCCGCAGCAGGTAGCGCGCCTCGAGCTGGTGCGTGCCGTCCCGCTCGACGGACCAGTCGCCGCCGCCGGGAAGAACGGTGCCGCGCAGCAGGGGGCCGTCGACTGTGCCGCCGGTGATCGGCGTGAAGGCGAGCACCTCGTGCGGTCCGCGTCCGAGATGGATGTCGGTGTCGACGTCGACCCGGATCTCGAAGGCGTACTCGAGCTCGGGCTCCGGCAGTCCGGAGGCGGCGGTGGGGGATGCGGTCATGACAGGTCTCCTTGCAGGACGGGAAGGCGGAGGGCCAGACCGAGCGGCCCGCCGAGGGTGAGGTGCTGGCGGTTGACGGCGGTGGCGCCGCCCGCCCACGGATCGGCACCCGTGCCGGTCTGCGGGATGAACTCGGGGTAGTCGCTGCTCGACACGTGCAGGCGCAGGCGATGCCCGGCCGCCACGCGGTAGCCGACCTGCCCGAGGTCGACATCGAGATCGGCGGCGTCGGTGGCGTCGGTCACCTGGCGCTGGCCGCGGGCGATTCGCAGGGCCGAGCCGTCGGGAGACACGTCGAGCAACCGCAGGAAGACGTCCATCACGGGTCCGTCGGAGCGGACGCGTGCCGTCGCCCTGACGGGACCTGCGAGATCGACGTCGGCCTCGAGCGCCGCAGTGGTGAAGACGAGCACGTCGTCGCGGTCGCCGATCGGCGCCTCATCGGGGAGCTCGAGCAAGAACGAGAACGCGTCGTCGGCGCTCGAGGGCACGAGGTCGGCCGGATCGTGCGCCCAGCTGATCTCGGTCGGTGCGTCGGCAGCGGCATCCGTCGCCAGCCCGCCGTCGGCGATCGCGAGCAGCTCGACAATGCGGATGCCGGCCGGCGGCCAGGTCGCCTCGATGCGATTCTCGTGTGTGCCGGCGAGGTTCCAGTGCACCGGGGGGATGTCGGCGGGGGAGCCGTTGCCTCGCAGATACACCTCGAAGAAGGCGAGCGCGGGATCGAGCGTGCGGGGGAGGAGTGCGCGCACCTGATCTTCCGAGCGCTCGGCGACACGGTCCTCGGGAGCCGTGAGGAGTTCGAAGCCCTCGTGATCGATCGACTCGATGCGCAGGTGGTGGTGCGCCGACCACGCCGGGTGCTTCTCGATCTCGGCGACGTCGGCCCACGACAGTGGCGCGCAGTTGTCCCACCAGCCGATCGTGTGCAACACGGGGATCGAGCGTGCCGCGAAAGGAGTCCCGAGTGGGAAGCGGGGCAGATGCACCGGCCGCGGATACCACTGGTCGTAGGAGATCGAGCGCTCGCCGACGGTAGCCAGGAGGTCCTCGACCTGCGCAGCGAAGTCGCGGCGCGACCAGTCGGGCTCCCACATGAAGGTGTCGTTGCCGTGGAAGTGGCTGACCGGATACAGGTAGGTGATCGCCCACTCGACGTTCGAGATGCGCTCGCCCGGGCTCCGCCGCACCGGCTCGCCGAGACCGGTTCCGGTCACGCGTGGGGCGATCGCCTTGAGCGCGGGGTGGCCGCTCGCCGCCGCCGCCCACTGCGTGTACCCGTAGTAGCTGTCGCCCCACATCACGACGCGTCCGTTCGACCACGGCTGCTGCACGATCCAGTCGAGGGTGTCCTCGCCGTCGCGCACCTCGTTGACGAACAGCAGCGCCTCGCCTTCGGAGCGGAACTTGCCACGGACGTCCTGTGCCACGACCCGGTAGCCGCGCGACATGAGGTACTCGGCGATGAGCGGGATGTACGTGTAGGCGCCGCTCTTGTCGTACGGGAGGCGGATGAGGACGGTGTCGCCGGCATCCGTCTCGGAATCCGGCAGGTAGACGTCGGCGGCGAGGAGCACGCCGTCGCGCATCCGGATGCGGGCGGGGCGGGCGAGGTCGCTCTCCGGCGCCGCCGAGATGCGGGTGTAGCTGGCCATTGCTCTCCTTCGAAACCTCCGCGCCGCGCTGTCTGCGGAGCTGATGAATCACAAGCTAGGTCCGTTCGAGTTAATAGTCAAGTCCGACTAGACTAGAAACCGGAGAAAGTTCGAGATATCCTGCTGAGGCGGGAAGAGGGAGAGTGATGGCACGTCCAACGGTGGCAGCGGAGCGCCGCGAGCAGATCATCGACGCCACACTGCAGACGGTGGCGCAGCACGGCATCGCCGGCACGTCGCTGGATCGCATCGCCGAAGCCGTCGGGATGTCACGCGGCCACGTGCGGCATTTCGTCGGCAATCGCGATCAGCTTCTCGCCGAGACGGCGCGCCGCGTCTTCTCGGACGATGCCGGGAAGCTGACGATCCTGCCCGATGAGGTGACCACGTTCACCGAGGCGCTGGACTTCCTGTTCGGTGAGGACTTCACCCGGTCCGATGCGGAGAATGCCGTGGTCCTCGGCTTCGTCGAGCTGTCCCGCACCACCCCGGCGATCGCGGAGATTCTCGCGGAGGCCTATGCGAGCACGCGCCGGACGCTCGCCGAATTCGCCGTCATCGCCTATCCCCGAGCGGATGCCGCGACCTGCGAACTCGTGGCGGACGGAACCCTGTCCGCGGCCCTCGGCAACGTGTTCATGGGCGACTTCGACCCCGACGAGGTGCGCACGACCCGCGTGCGGCGCGCGGTCGAGAAGCTGCTCTCGGCGATCTGACGACCGCTCGGGCGAGGACGCCCGGGTCAGGCCACGTACACCTTTCGCAGCGTCTCGGTCACGGTCCAGGTCGTCCGCATCCCCTCGGCGAGGCGGACGAACGAACCCGGTCCCACCTCGAGGTCCGGCAGCCCGGAAGACGCGAACGCGATCGTGGCGCGGCCCGAGAGCACGACGAACACCTCATCGGCTTCGGTGTCGGTCGCGGTGCCGGGCGTCATCTCCCAGATGCCGATCTCCAACCCGTTGAGCGTGGTCAGCTCGCGGGTGGCGGTCGTCGGGGTGCCGGAGACCACTTCCTCGGCGGGAAGCGACTCATGGGAGAGGGTCAGCGTCGCGGCATCCACCCCCACCCCGGCGGCGAGCCCGCTCACGAGTCGAAGCCCATGCCGACGGCGTCGAGCGTCTTGAGGAAGAGGTTGCGCTTGCCCTCGTTGTGGTCGGCCTGGTTCATCGCGGCGCGCACCAGGTTGACCCCGATCGAGGCCGCGGGCTCCGGCGGGAACGGGATCGGCTTCTCCCGCACCATCCGCAGCTCGGTCCGCTCGGTCACCTCGCCCGACAGCTTGTCGAGCATGACGTCGGCGGCGAATCGTGCCGCTCCGACACCGAGGCCCGTGAATCCGGTCGCGTAGGCGACCCGCCCGCGACGGGCCGTGCCGAAGAACGCGCAGAACCGGCTCGATGAGTCGATGGCTCCGGCCCAGCGGTGCGTGAAGCGCAGGCCCTCGAGCTGCGGGAACGTCGTGAAGAAGTGCGAGGCGAGCTTGCGGTGGCTCTCCATGCGGTCCTCGTACTCGGGGCGCACCTTGCCGCCGTAGTGGTAGATCGCGTCGTAGCCGCCGAACAGGATGCGGTTGTCGGCGGTGAGCCGGTAGTAGTGGAACTGGTTCGCGCTGTCGGCCAGACCCTGACGGTTCGACCAGCCGATCGACGCCAGCTGCTCGGTCGAGAGCGGCTCCGTCATCAGCACGTAGTCGTACACGGGCACGGTCATCAGGCGGTTGCGCTTGAGGAGCGAGGGGAACACGTTCGTGCCGAGGGCCACGGCATCCGCCGTCACGCGTCCGTTCGCCGTCACCAGGGTGATCGGTCCCGATCCGTCGCCTTCGACGCGCTTCACCAGGCTGTGCTCGTAGATCTCGACGCCGAGGTCCGCGGCGACGCGCGCCAGCTCCATGCCGAGCTTGGCCGGATGCACGAGGGCGCAGCCCTCACGCTCCCACGCGCCGGCGAGGAAGGTGGGGGAATGCACCTCCGCCTGCACGGCCTCCTGGTCGAGGAACCCGGGCTCGTCGCGATACCACTCGACCTGGTGCGGCTCGACGGCGACGGCGAGCTGCCCCGTGCGCTCGAAGTCGGCCTTCATGTCGTAGCGGGCGATCGTCTGCTCGATGCCGTCGAGGTTCTCGAGGCCCAGCTCTTCGAGGCGGTCGATCTCCTCGGGCCAGCGGGTCAGTCCGTTCTCGTGGCCGTGCGTGAGGCTGGCCTCGCAGAATCCGCCGTTGCGGCTGGATGCCGCCCAGGCGATGCGCGACGCTTCGAGCAGCACGACGCGCCGCTCGGGGTCGCGCTCTTTGGCGCGCACGGCCGTCCACAGTCCGGTGTAGCCGCCGCCCACGATGACGAGGTCGGTCGTGATGTGTCCGGTGAGGGTCGGGTGCTCCGTGCGCGGCACGTCGTCGAGCCAGAACACCCCGAGCTCGGTGTCGCGCAGCGAGGCCGCGACCGCGACGGGGGCGGGCAGGCGGCGTTCGAAGACGGTGGTTCCCATGGTGTTCTCCGTGGCTTCCGTTGGGGTCGGGGTGCGCGTCAGCGCGTGCCCCAGTTGTAGAGGTCCTTGTAGAGGCCGGCGTAGAGCAGGCTCTCGGTGTGCGCGATGCCGGGAATCGTGCGGATGCGGGTCGCGATGAGGTCGATCAGGTGCTCGTCGTCTTCGCACACGGCCTCGACGAGGATGTCGAAGGTGCCGAGCGTCACGACGACGTACGCCAGTTCGCGGATCTTCGTGAGTTCCTCGGCGATCTCGCGCGGGTCGCCGGTGACGCGGATGCCGATCATCGACATGCGGTGGAAGCCCAGCTGCATCGGGTCGGTGACGGCGACGATCTGGATGATGCCGGCCTCGGTCATGCGCTGCACCCTCTGGCGGGCGGCGGCTTCGCTGAGTCCCACTTCGCGGCCGATCTCGGCATAGGGGCGTCGGCCGTCCTCTTGGAGGAGTTCGACGATCCGCTTCGAGATGCCGTCGAGAGCCGGCTGCTTGGGCTTGGTGCTCATGGGTCGATATTGTCAGGCTGCATTCGTTCATGCAACTGATTCAGTCGTTTTGGAACGAAAAAACCTTTTGATTTCGTGGTGGAGGCGTTACGCTGACGCCATGCCCAGTGATCTTCTGAAGAACGCCGCGCCGCTGCAGAACTTCATCGGCGGCCGCTACGTGCCCGCGAACGGTGCCGGGCGGATGCCGCTGCTCGACCCGGCGACCGAGGAGCCCTACGGCGAGATCCCGGTGTCGGACACCGGCGACGTGGATGCGGCCTATGCCGCGGCATCCGCTGCCTTCCCGCTCTGGCGCGACACGACGCCCGCCGACCGGCAGCTCGCCCTGTTCCGCATCGCCGACGAGATGCAGGCGCGGGCCGAGGAGTTCGCCGACCTCGAGTCGCAGGACACCGGCAAGCCGCGGGCGAGCCTCGTCGCCGACGAGATCCTGCAGTCGGTCGATCAGCTGCGCTTCTTCGCCGGGGCGGCGCGCAGCCTCGAGGGGCGTGCGGCGGGGGAGTACCTCGCCGGGCACACCTCGTTCGTGCGCCGCGAGCCGGTTGGCGTGATCGGTCAGGTGACGCCGTGGAACTACCCGTTGAACATGGCGGTCTGGAAGATCGCGCCCGCGATCGCCGCCGGCAACACCGTCGTGCTGAAGCCCGCGGAGTCGACGCCGCTCACCACGCTGCTGCTGGCCGAGATCGTCGCGCAGCACACGCCCGCCGGCGTTCTCAACGTCGTGCTGGGCGACCGCGAGACCGGCGTCGCGCTGGTGGAGCATCCGACTCCGCAGATGGTCGCCATCACGGGATCGGTGCGGGCGGGAATGGCGGTGGCGCGCTCCGCCGCGAACGACGTCAAGCGCGTGCACCTCGAGCTCGGCGGCAAGGCTCCGGCGATCGTGTTCCCGGACGCGTCGATCGAGAAGGCGGCCGCGGGGATCGTGAATGCGGCGTTCTTCAACGCCGGTCAGGACTGCACCGCGGCGACCAGGGTGCTCGTGCATTCCTCGATCCACGACGAGCTCGTGGCGGCGCTCGTCGAGCGGACCCGCTCGGATGCCCGCACCGGCGGACCGCAGGAGGAGGGCGTGCTGTACGGGCCGCTGAGCAGCGCGGCGCAGCTCGCGCAGGTGTCGGGATTCGTCGAGCGGCTGCCGGCGCACGCGACGATCGAGACCGGCGGCAGGCGGCAGGGTGAGCGCGGCTACTTCTTCGAGGCCACGATCGTGTCGGGGCTTCATCAGGACGACGAGGCCGTGCAGGGGGAGATCTTCGGCCCCGTGCTCACGGTGCAGGCGTTCGAGACGGAGGATGAGGCGCTCGCGATGGCGAATGACGTGCCGTTCGCGCTGGCGTCATCGGTCTGGACGACCGATCACGCGCGGGCGATGCGGTTCTCGCGCGACCTGGACTTCGGCTGCGTCTGGATCAACACGCACATCCCGTTCGTGTCGGACATGCCGCACGGCGGGTTCAAGCACTCCGGGTACGGCAAGGACCTGTCGCAGTACGGGTTCGACGACTACACGCGCATCAAGCACGTGATGACGGCGCTGGACTGAGGGCGGGCGCGGGGCCAGCAGAATACTGGTCCCTGCGGCGGTCGCCCACTATCGTGACCCTCACGAACACTGGGGGTTCACATGTCCACGCCGACCTACTTCCTTCACGGGCTTCGGAGAATGGCGGGGCGGGATGCTGCTGAGGCGCACCGTGCCGCGACCCCGCTGGAGCTGCTGTTCGATCTGACGTTCGTCGCCGCGTTCGGGGTCGCCGGCAACCAGCTCGCCTCGGCGATCGCGCACGGAGACATCGCGGCCGGCGTCGGCGGCTTCTGCTTCGCGATGGTCGCGATCGTGTGGGCGTGGATCAACTACTCGTGGTTCGCCTCGGCGTTCGACACCGATGACTGGCTGTTCCGCGTGCTGACGATGGTGCAGATGGCGGGTGTCGTGGTGCTCGCGATCGCGCTTCCTCAGGTGTTCGCCTCGCTGGAGCGCGGGCAACAGATCGCGAACGAGGTCATGGTCGCCGGCTATGTGGTGATGCGCGTCGCGGTGATCGCCCAGTGGTGGCGCGCGGCGCACGGAAACCCGAAGTATCGCTCCGTCGCCAAGACCTACGCGATGGTCATCGGCATCGCCCAGGTGGGCTGGGTCGTACTGATCTTCCTTCCGCTGGATCCGTTCGGGTTCCTGATCGGCGCACTCGTCGTCTCGACGATCGATTGGGCCAGCCCGATCATCGCGGAGACGAAGGGCTTCCGTCATGGCGGAGGCGCCACCCCGTGGCATCCGCATCACATCGCCGAGCGCTACGCGCTGCTCGCGATCATCGCGCTCGGCGAGACGGTGTTCGGCACACTCGTCGCCGCGCAGGCGGTGACGGATGCCGAGGGCTGGTCGGTCTCGTCCATCGCGGTGATCGGCCTGGGGATCGTGATGGCCTTCGCGCTGTGGTGGGTGTACTTCATGGTGCCGAGCGCGCCGATCCTCGCGGTGCGTCGCTCCAAGGCGCTCGTGTGGGGATACGGCCACATCGTGCTGTTCGCCGCGATCGCCGCGGTGGGCGCCGGCCTGCATGTGATCGGCTACGTCTACGACGAGCACTATCACGTGAGCACATTGACGGCGATCTCGTCGATCGCGCTCCCGGTGCTCGCGTTCATGGTCACGCTGTATCTGCTGCACGCCTGGCTCGTCTCGGAGTTCCCGAAGAACTCGCCGCTGCAGATCTCCGTGATCGCGCTGCCCGTTGTCGCGATCATCGGCGCTGCGCTCGGCTGGCCGCTGTGGGCGTGCCTGCTGATCGTCGTCAGCTCGCCGATCCTGATCGTGCTGTCGTACGAGCTCGGCGCCTGGCGTGCGCTCGAGGCGCAGCTCGTCCGCGTGCTCGGGTCGGAGCGGGTGGTCGTGGGGTGACGTCAGGCGGGATCCGGGTCAGGTCACGTTCGTCGTGAGCCACGGCAGGGGGTCCACGGGGGTGCCGTTGATGTGCACCTCGAAGTGCAGGCAGGAGCCGAACACGTATCCGGTCGATCCGACGTCGCCGATGTACTGGCCTGCGTCGACGCAGTCGCCGACCTCGACCGCGCGACTCCCGTAGGACATGTGCGAGTAGACGGTGCTCACGGCCTGCCCGTCGACGATGCTCTCGATCTGGATCGTCACGCCGTAGCCCTCGAAGCTCTCGGTCGACCGGGAGACGCAGCCCTTCATGGCCGCGTTGATCGGCGTGCCGATGGGTGCAGCGAAGTCCTGGCCGAGATGAGAGCGCCCGGGTCGCGAGGCGCCGAAGCCATCGGTGAACGAGTACGTCCCATCGGCCATCGGCATCACGACGCGATCGGCGAGCGGGATCTCGATCGCGCTGCTGAGCGGCATGCCGGCGGCAACCGCGGCAGCGACAGCACGGGAGCGCGTCTCCTTGATCTCCTCGGGCGTCGTCGCGGCGAAAGCCCCGCGCGGAGCGATCTCCGCGCGGATCTCGTTCGTCGCCGCGTATGACTGAGAGTCGGCGTCTGCCGCGGACGAGACGGCCGCTGCGGCGCTGGCCGCGGCGGTCTGATGGCTCAGCGGGTTGAGCCCGGGAAATGCTGCTCCGGTGATCATCACGCCGATGGCGAGCGTGGCACCGAGCGCCTTGACCTTCGCCCAGTGGCGCTTCGTCCGGCGGGACTGAACCCGGGAGATCGGTGCGACCGGCAGCGTCGTCTTCGAGGTCGGCCGGGGTGTGATCGTCGGGGGTAGCTGCGGGGACATCGGTACTGACATCGGTGCGTCAGGTGCTGACACAGGCGCGTCGACTGTGCGGGAGCTCTGCGCACTCGCCGACGCGGCGCGCCGAAGATCACGGCGCAACAGCGGGCGCTGCGAGTCGGAGATGTCGGTGGCTGGTTCCGAGGCACCCTGGGCGGGCTCGGTTGGCAGGGAGTTCGTGACGGGTCCTTCCGGAGGCGGGTGTACTCGGCGGTCGATCCCCCGGATGCCACCGTTACCGATTCGTAATTTATGCGCTGGGCGGCGCGGGGTCAAATCGAGCGCGAGTCGTAGGGGCGGGCTCCCGTTGGCTGGCGCGGGTTCCTTCGGGCTGTTCCGGTCGCGAGATGACAGGGGTTCCGCCTGTCTCAGGTGCGGTTTCGCGACGCCTCAGCCGGCGAGTACCTTGACCCGCCGGTGCTCCTTCAGCGTGAGATTCGGCCGCTCGTCCACCTTCGCGGCGCCGTCGAGCTCCCATCCGTGGCGTTCGTAGAAGGCATCGGCGCGGTCGTTGCCGTCGAGCACCCACAGGTAGGCGCGGGTGTGGCCGGCATCCATGATCCGCTCCGCTGCGGTCGTGAGGAGTGCATGGCCGACGCCGGTCGACCACGCATCGGGGTCGGCGTAGATGCCGTAGATCTCGCCGTCGGCAGTGCCGTCCTCGTCTCGCCCTGAGCCGAACGATGCCCAGCCGAGGATCCGGTCATCGCGGACGGCGACCAGGATTCCGAGGCCGGTGGGCAGCGGTTCGGCGATGAACCTCCTCCAATTGGCGGCGCGATCCGGGATCGAGAGGGAGTCGAGCACGTCCTGATCGATGAGTCCGCGATAGGCGGTCTGCCAGGAGCGCACGTGGATGCGGGCGACATCGTCGGCGTCGTCGGCGCGGCCGTCGCGGACTTCGAGCGGGGCGGTCATCCGTCCACCCTAGTGAGGGCGCGGGAGTGTGAGCGAGCCGTCTTGGTGGGTGTTCTGTGGAGGGGAACTGGCTGTTGCGGGAGTACTGGAATATTGCTCTGATCTGGGTAATTTCGAGGCCTGAATGTCGGTGGCCCTCGGTTGAATGGGGGTATGAACAGCACCGCGGAGATCTTCGATCGGGTCGTCCCCGACGTCCGCGGAGTGCTGCGGGCGGATGCCGTTCGAGTGCTGTCGAATGCCGAGAAGATGGAGCTGCTTCGCGTGGCGGGCGACGTGCAGCGGGTGGTCGATGCGCTGGTCGTGGAGACCGTCGCATCGACCGATGCCGATTTCGCGCGGTCGTTCGGGTGCGCGTCGATGAACGAGCTGTTGCAGCGGGCGCTGCGCACGGACGCGGCAGGGGCCGGGCGGGTGGTGCGGGCGGCGAAGGCTGTGCACCGCGAGACCGAGTTCACGTCGGGAGCGCCGCTTCCGGCGCTGTGGCCGCAGATGCGGGAAGCACTGCTCGACGGGGTCGTCGGGGTCGCGGGGCTCTTGGCGGCCACGGTGCCGGTGGAGCAGGCGGGGCGGCGCATCAGTCCCGAAGACCGGTTGCGGACGGATGCCGAACTCGCGGCGTTCGCACGCGGGTTCGCTGCGGGTTCGGATGCGGATGCGGAAGCCGATGCGGATGCCGATGCCGATGCGGATGCGGATGCGGATGCGGACGATGCGGATGCGGACGATGCGGAAGCGGCGCCGCCGGCGACCCCGGAGGATCTGCGGCTTCTCGCGAAGGTGATCGTGACCTACCTCGACCCCGACGGCGCCGAACCCGCGGAGGACATCGCCCAGCGCGGGCGCGGTGTGCTCCTCGGCCGGGCGAAGAACGGCCTCATCCCGCTCCGCGGCGACCTCCTCCCCGAAGTGGCAGGGCAGCTGCAACGCATCTGGGACGCCTACCTCAACCCCAAAGTCGACGGCCCACCCCTTCCGGGTGTGAGCTTCCGGCCCACCGACGACCTCGACGCCGACACGATCGAGACTCCAGAGGAACCGCACGCCGAAGGGGACACTCTGCCCGGTGGTGACTCCACTGGGATGGTCGACACCCGCACTCGGGCGCAGAAG
This sequence comes from Microbacterium sp. A8/3-1, assembly GCF_040267695.1. Lineage (NCBI taxonomy): Bacteria > Bacillati > Actinomycetota > Actinomycetes > Micrococcales > Microbacteriaceae > Microbacterium > Microbacterium sp. A8/3-1. Next base: position 3,682,527 of record NZ_CP158357.1, read on the forward strand.
CAGCACGATGCTCTCGCCGCCGCGCTCGGGATCGCCGCCCGCCACGACGAGATGCCCCGGCTCGGAGGTGCCGCCCCGACCGTCGTCGTGTCTGTCACCGCCCAGGACTATGCGACCGGCCGCGGATGGGCGCACATCGACGGGACAGACACCCCCACGACCATGGCCACCGCCCGGCATGCCGCGTGTGGAGGGAACATCCAACGGGTGCTGTTCGATCCCGAAGGTCGCATCATCGGCATCGGGACCACGGAGCGTATCTTCACCGTCCATCAACGCCGGGCGATCACCCTCCGTGACAAGGAATGCCTCATCCCCGGGTGCCATGTTCCGGCATCCTGGTGCGAGATCCACCACGTCACCGAACACGCCAGCGGCGGACCCACTCATACCGACAACGGAGTGACCCTCTGCTGGCACCACCACCGCACGCTCGACACGAGTGGGTGGGAGATCCGCATGCAGAACGGCATCCCGCAGGTGCGGGGCCCGGCGTGGTGGGACCCCGAACAGCGCTGGCGCACGCCCCGTCACCTGCTCCAGAGCATCCACAGGCGCGCCGGCTGACCGACTGCGCGTCACCTGTCGAGGAGGGTGATCCAAGGATGTCCGGGATGAGCGGTGGCCAACGCCGATCGAAGCCAGTGAATCGCGTCAGGATCGAGCCTCGAATCACCCATCGACGGGTGCAACCCGATGTGGCATAGTGGGCGGGACGCCGACCCAGGGATGACATGTCGAGACCACTCGCGGGACCGCAGAGCCTGCTTCGCACACTCAATGGCCGCGCGATCCTCGAGGCTCTGGCGCGCAGCGGTCCGCAGACCCGCGCCGAGCTGATGGCCACCACCGGACTCTCCCGCACGGCCGTGACCCAGGTGCTCCGCATGCTCGACGGGGCTGGCGCCGTCGCCGCTGCCGGCGTCGACCGTGACACCCGCGGACCCGCGGCCGGACGTGTCGGACTGCACCCGCGTCTCGGTTTCGCCGCCGCCGTGCACGTCGACCACCACGCCGCCCACGTCGTCCTCGTCGATGCGACCGGTGCCGTGCGAGCTGAGCAGCACGCCGCCTTCCTCAGCGGCGACCGCGTCGGGCGCATCGTCGAACTCATCGAGAGATGCCGCCGCGCCCTCAAGGGACCCGTGCACCTCGCGGTCGTCGGCGTCCCGGGCATCGTCACCCCCGAAGGAGGGATCCGCGACGACCTCGGACCCGACGGCGGAGCCTTCCGCAGCGCCCTCTCCGAGACGCTCGGCTGCCCCGTCCGCGTCGAGAACGACGTGAACCTCGCCGCCCTGGCAGAGCTCACCGCCGGGTCGGGAGGCGAACTCGCCAGCTTCGCGCTGCTCCACCTCGACGACGGCCTCGGCGCCGGCATCGTGCTCGACGGAGTCCTGCACCGCGGATTCTCCGGCGTCGCCGGAGAGGTCGCCTACCTCCCGCAGACCCCTCTGCCCATCGGCGCACCGATCGTGAACGACGCCGTCGTCGGAGATCTCGCGCTGGGCCTCGGGCTCGACGTCGATGCCACGCTCCTAGAACACCTCGAAGCCGCACAAGCCGGCGACGAGGTCGCGCAGAAGCTCGTCGCCGAGATCGGCCGGCGCATCGTGCTCGTCGCCGGCAGCGTCGGACTCGTCCTCGACCCCGAGGCCTTCATCCTCGGCGGTGACGCTGTCCACCCGATGCTCGTCGACGCCGTCGCACGCACCGCCGCCGAGTACGCGGCCCAGCTGCCGCTGCGCTTCCTGGTCTCCTCCTTCGGCCCGGAGGCGCCGCTCGTCGGGGCCGTGGGCGAAGCGGCATCCGCTCTCCGGGTCTCGCTCTTCACCGGCATCCTCACCCCATCCGCCAAGATCAGTCGCTGACCGACCCGACAGGACCAGCCGATGACCGTTCCGTCCGACCTCGCCGATCGACTCGGACTCGCCCCGGGCGCGCGGGCCATCATCCTCAACGCCGACGACTTCGGCATGTGTCATGCCGCCAACACCGCCATCGTCGACCTGCTCACCGCCGGCAGGATCGACTCGACGACCCTGATGGTGCCGTGCTCCTGGTCGCCGGAGGCGCTCGCGTTCGCGGCATCCCGCACCGATCTCGACGTCGGCGTGCACCTCGTGCTGACCAGCGAATGGAGCCGCTACCGCTGGCGTCCGCTCACCGGAACATCGACGACCCTCGTCGACGCCGACGGATTCTTCCCCGCCGACACCGCAGTCGTCGAGCGGACCGCCGCGGATGCCGACGTCGCCGCGGAGATCGCCGCGCAGCTGCAGGCCGCGCTCGATGCGGGCGTCGACGTGACACACCTCGACAACCACATGGGCTCGGTCTACGGGCTCCTCACCGGCCGCGACTTCCTCCGTCCCGTGTTCGAGCTCGCCGCCCGGCACGGCCTCCCCTTCCGCCTTCCGCGCAGCATGGACGGCGTCGGAGCGGATGCCGCGCTGCAGGCGAAGCTCGACGAAGCCGCGGCGGGCGCCGATGCCGCAGGGGTCGAGATCGTCGACCGGCTGTGGAGCCACCCGTTCGAACTCCTCGGCGAGGGCACGGACGAGGAGGAGACGTACGAGCAGGTGCGCGAAGGCTTCGTCGCTCTGCTGCGCGCCGTGCCGGCCGGGCTCACCGAGATCTACCTGCATCCGATGGTCGACGACGAGGAGCTGCGCGCGGCGGTCGACTACGGCGCCGCGAAGCGCGGCTACGAGCAGCGGCTGCTCAGCGATCCGGTGGTGCTGCAGGCGATCGAGGACGAAGCGCTCGTGCGGGTGGGCTGGCGCGACTTGCGCGACCTGCAGCGGAGCCGTATCCGATGACGTCGCTGGGCGGACGACTGCGCGAACGGCGGCTCGACGCCGCACCCACGCGAGCGCAGTCGATCGCCTTCGGGGCCTCCGGGTTCCCCACCCAGCTCATGGCGCAGACGTTCTCGGCGTTCGTCGTCTACTTCTACGTCTCCCATCTCGCGGTACCGGCAGGCGCGGTCGCCGTGGCGATGATCGCCCACGGCATCCTCAACGCGGTGCTGAACCCGGTCGTCGGAACGCTCTCCGACCGGCTGCGCACCCCGTGGGGTCGGCGAGTCCCGTGGATCGGCCTCGGCATCGTGCCGCTCGTCGTGGCGTTCGCCCTGGTGTGGATGCCGCCTGACCTCCCCGTCACGGGGCTCATCGTCTGGTTCCTCGTCGTCGTCGCGGTCTACGACATCGCGTTCGTGGTGGTGGTGCTCAACATCTCCGCCCTGTTCCCGGAGATCTTCCGCACGACAGAGGAGCGGTCAAGGGGGAACGTTCCGCGGCAGATCTTCGCGATCCTCGGCATGGTGCTCGGAACCGCCGGCGCCCCCGCCCTGTACGACGCGATCGGATGGCCGGGCATGGCCCTCGTGCTCGGCGGCGTCTGCCTGGTGCTGCTCGCCTGGTCGTTCCTCGGCGGCATGATCGAGCGGCGCGCGCCCGACGTCGGCGAAGCGCAGGTCGCTGCCCCGATGCGCTGGCGCGACCAGCTGACCTACACGTTCCGCAACCGCGCGTTCGTCCCGTACGTCCTCGGGTCGCTGTTCGTGCAGACCGCGATCGCCGTGATCCTTGCCGCCATCCCCTTCTACGTGCGGTACTCGCTGGGCGCGGACGAGGGTGAGAGCAGCATCCTGCTCGGTGCGATCTTCGTCACCGCGATCCCCTCGATCCTGCTGTGGAGCGCGGTCGTGCGGCGCACCAGCCCGCGCACGGCGCTGCTGTGGAGCGTGGCCGTGTTCGGCATCGCCGTGCTCGGCTACGTCGCCCCGTCGAACGTGCTCGGCGCGGCCCTCGTCGGCGTGGCCGTCGGCGTCGGAGTCGGCGGGCTGCTGCAGCTGCTCGAGGTGATGCTCGCGCAGATCATCGATGCGGATGCCGTGCGCACCGGCCACCGCCGCGAAGGCGCCTACTTCGGGGTGAACGGCTTCGTGGTGCGCGGGGCGGTCGTGCTGCAGGCGGTGGTCGCGGCCTGGGTGCTGACGGCATCCGGATTCGACGCGGGTCTCGAGGATGCGCAACCGGAGTCCGTCGACGGCGGCATCCGGCTGATGCTCGCGGTGATCCCGCTTGGGTTCACCTCACTCGCCTGGCTCTGCTTCTGGCTCTACCCCATCCGTTCGCGCGACGTCTGAGCGCAGCCTCCTCCCACATGGTTAACAGATTCGTCTGATTAACCGCTTGACCACGTCCGGAATGTCGGGTTACTCTCTGCGTAACCGATTAACCAAAGACGATTGGACGGGCAGTGAGCCAGCGAGGTTTCTACCAGCCGCAGAGCGGATGGGTGGGGGATGTCATCCCCTGGCAGGAGGACGGCGTGCTCCACCTGTTCTATCTGCACGAGACGCGGCAGGTGCCGAAAGAGGGCATGCCGTGGCATCGCATCTCGACCGAGAACCTCGTCGACTTCGCCGATCACGGCGAGGCGATCGCGTCGGGCGGCGCCGCCTCGGATGACTTCAACATCTACACCGGAAGCATCGTCCGCGATGCCGAGGGCGTGCACCACGCCTTCTACACCGGACAGAATCCCGACCGTCGCGGAACCGACGGCCTCCCGCTGCAACTGGTCCTCCACGCGACCAGCGATGACGACATGGCCTCGTGGCAGCGGCATCCGGAGCACACCTTCGGCGCCACGGCCGGGTACGAAACCGCCGACTGGCGCGACCCGTTCGTCTTCCGAGACGACAGCGCCGGCCTCTGGCGGATGCTGATCACCGCTCGGCACGACAATGGTCCCGAACGGCGGCGAGGCGTCATCGCGCAGTGCACCTCCCGCGACCTCGTGCACTGGGAGCCTGCCGCGCCGTTCTGGGATCCGCGGCGCTGCGTCGCGCATGAATGCCCCGAAGTGTTCCAGTGGGGTGACTGGTGGTATCTCGTCTCCTCCGAGTTCAGCGATGCGTTCATGACCCGCTACCGCATGGCGCGCAGCCTCGACGGGCCCTGGATCGTCCCCGAACACGACACCCTCGACTCCCGCGCCTTCTACGCGGCGAAGTCCGCCGCCCGCGGCGATCGACGCTTCTTCTTCGGATGGATCGCCACCCGCGAAGGCGGCACCGACGACGGGGCCTGGCAGTGGGCGGGCACGATGTCGGTCATCGAAGCCGAGCAGCGCGCCGACGGCACGCTCGCCTTCCACCCGACGGACGAGCTGCGTCAGACGTTCGGCACACCGAACACCGCGCTTCCGGCCCGCACGACGCTGAGCGCCCCGGATGGGTACGCGCAGGTCCTCAGCGAGGAGATCCCCGAAGAGGCGTTCCGTCTCGTCGCACGGTTCGAGATCGGATCCGGCACGCGCGAGTGCGGCATCGTGCTCCGGGTCGGCGATGACGGCGAGTCCGGGTACAGCCTCCGGCTCGAGCCGCAGCGCAACCGCCTCGTCTTCGACCGGTGGCCGCGTCGCTCCACCGGAACCGAGCAGTGGCAGATCTCCGGTGACGTGCCCTTCGTGATCGAGCTCGAGCGACCTGTCGATCTCGCACCGGGTGAGCACGAGCTCGAGGTGATCGTCGACGGCGAACTCTGCGTCGCAACCGTCGATGATTCGACGGTCCTGAGCACGCGGCTCTACGACCACCCGACAGGTCGAGTCGGCGCGTTCGTCGGCGAGGGAGAGATCACCGTGCTCGAGTTCACCCTGCGCACGCGTGATCGCTCTCCCGTCGAAGCGCCACAGCCCGGCCTCCTCGCGACGAACGCGTGACTGCTGCACCCCCACCCGATGGACATCGAAGGAGATTCACCATGATTCGACCCGCACGCAGGATCGCGCTTCTTGCCGCAGCCGCGACGACCGCGCTGGTGCTCACCGCCTGCGGAGGAGCATCACCAGCCGCCGACCCGACCGACGTCGACCCCGAGGGGGAGGTCGTGCCCCGTGAGATCTCCTGGCTGCTCTCTCGTCCGGCCGACGGCGGCGTCATCACCACGATGGAGAAGATCGCGGACGAGTACGCCGAGGACCACCCCGGATTCGCGCTCAACCTCATCACGACGCCGGATCGTCCCTCGTACATCCAGAAGTACGAGACGCTCGCCGCGGCGAACAAGCTCCCGGAGCTCTTCGACACCGACGCGACGCCCTTCGCCCAGAAGCTCGCCGAACAGGGGCGGATGGTCGATGTCGATCTCCTCCTCGACGACCTCGGCATGACCGACGACTACCGCCCGGCGGCGCTGAACTACCAGCGGTTCGACGACGGTTCCCTCTACATGGTGCCGTTCGAATTCCAGCTGGAGTTCTTCTGGTACAACAAGGCCCTGTTCGAAGAAGCCGGCACGACCGTGCCCGCCACCCTCGACGATTTCCCGCAGATGTGCAAGGACCTGCGCGCCGCTGGCGTCACTCCCATCGCGCTGGACGGCCAGGACCAGTGGCCTCTCGAGCGGTACATGGCCTACTACCCGTTCCGCATGGCAGGGCCCGAGTATGTGCAGGACCTGAAGAACGGGGATGCCTCGTTCTCCGACCCCGCGGGGCGCGCCGCGGCCGAATGGCTGTACTCGCTCGGGCAGGCCGGATGCTTCTCCGAGGGCTTCTCCGCGACGGGATACGCCGACGCACAGGCCCAATTCACCTCGGGTGCGGCCGCCGTGTACAACATCGGCACCTGGGAGCTCGGCAACCTCGCCACCGAAACCCTCGATCCCGGTGTCCGCGATGACGTGGACTACTTCACCCTCCCGACGATCGACGATGCGGCGACAGCCGACAACGAGTACGTCACGCCCTCCGGCATCGGCATGGCGGTGAACGCCAAGACCTACGACCCCCTGGTGCGCGACTTCCTCGCCTTCGCGCTGGAGCGGTACCCGGAGCTCTACGCCTCGACGGGCGCGCTGTCGCCGACGTCCTCGGCTGCCACGACGATCCCCGACGCGGCGACATCGCTCTACGGCCGTGCCGTCGAACAGGCGGACGGTGTCGGCGAGGCGATCGCCATGCCGTGGGACACCCAGCTGGATCCGGCCACGAACACGCGGCTCCAGCAGGAACTCACCCTGCTCGTGCAGGGAGAGATCACACCGGATGAGTTCATCGAGACCATGGACAAGGCGCTCGCGGAGAACAGCGATGGCTGATGTCCTGTCGGCGGGGACGGTCGCGGCCCGCCCGCGACCGTCCCGGCAGTCGCGGCGCCGGCCGATGTCGGGGGCCATGCTCCCGCGCCGGTCGACGCTCTCGGTCCTCGTGTTCCTCGTCCCGCCGCTGCTGCTGTACGGCGTCGCCGTGCTGCTGCCGATCGTGCAGTCCCTCGTCCTGAGCTTCTTCCGGTGGGACGGCATCACCGACATGGCCTTCGTCGGCTTCGACAACTACGTGAAGATGCTCACGCGCGACGACGTCTTCTGGACGGCCTTCGGCAACGCGGTCGGGTACCTCGTGATCTGCCTCGTGCTGCAGCTCGGCGGCGCCCTCATCGTCGCCGGACTGCTCACCGCCCTCACTAAGGCACGGGAGCTCGTCAAGACGATCTATCTCCTGCCTGCCGTCATCTCCACGGTGGCCATCGCCATCCTCTTCCAGCGGATCTATTCGCTGGAGCCGGTGGGCCTGCTGAACCAGGCTCTGGCGTGGATCGGACTCGAGGGCCTGCAGACGGCGTGGTTGTCGAACGTGCAGACCGTGCTCGCCGCGGTGTCGATCCCCGAGGGGTGGCGCTTCACCGGTCTCTACATGCTGATCATCTACGCGGCGCTGATGGCCGTGCCTCGCGAGCTCGAGGAGGCAGCGCGTCTGGACGGAGCCTCCTGGTGGCAGGTCTTCTGGCGGATCCGTTTCCCCTACATCCGGCCCGTGTGGATCACCACGACCATCATGGCGACCACGTTCGCGCTCCGCGGCTTCGACATCCCGTACCTGCTCACCGGGGGCGGGCCGGGTCAGGCATCCGAGCTGCTGACCACGTACATGTACAAGACGGCGTTCGTGCACACCGACTACGGCTACGCCAGTGCGATCTCGGTGTTCATCGTCATCGAGTGCCTCGTCGCCGTCGGACTCATCCTGCTCCTGCTGCGCCGGAAGGATCGATCATGACCTCCACCCCCACCCTCGCGCCCGTGGCAGCGGCACCCCGTCGCCGACGCGGCCCCCGGTCCGCCGGCGCGGCTCGGCGCGGCTGCGCGCTCAGCGCACGCTGCTCACGGTCACCATCGTGCTGATCGTGCTCGTGCAGATCTACCCGCTCGCCTGGCTCTTCCTGACGAGCTTCCGCACGGCGGCTGACTTCGCCGGCGGCAACCCGTTCGCGCTCCCGTCGGAGTTCACGCTCGAGAACTACGGACGTGCGTTCGCCACCGGCAACCTCGGACTGAACATCGTGAACAGCCTGATCGTCACGCTGGGATCCAGCGTCCTCATCGTCGTCGCCGGCATGATGGCCGCCTTCGCGCTGCAGGTGCTCGGCTTCCGGTTCAGTGGCATGGTCCGCGGGCTGTTCCTCCTGGGGATCATCGTGCCTGTGCAGATCGCCCTGGTGCCGCTGTTCATCGACTACTCGCAGGTCGGGCTGCTCGACACCCACCTCTCGATGATCATCCCGCTCGCCGCCTTCGCCCTTCCCATGGCCGTGTACCTGTTCTCCTCGTTCTACGAGTACATCCCTCGCGAGACGTACGAGGCGGCATCGCTGGACGGCGCCGGTCCGTACCGCATCTTCCTCACCATCACCTCCCCGCTCTCGGTCAACACGATCATCACGGTCGTGCTCGTGAACAGCATCTTCATCTGGAACGACTTCATCTTCGCGAACACGTTCGTGCTCTCCGACGGGCTGAAGACGATCCCGCTGGGACTGCAGAACTACATTGGGGCAATGGGCAACACCGACTGGACGGCGACCTTCGCCGCGGTCTGCGTCTCGGTGACCCCGTTGCTGCTGGTCTTCCTCGTCCTCAACAAGGCGATGATCCAGGGCCTCGAGAGTGGAGCGACCAAGGGATGAGCACTGCAGGGCAGAGCGCGCACGCGCCGAGCGTCACGATGCGGGATGTCGCGAAGGTCGCCGGCGTCTCGGTCGCCACGGTCTCGCACGTCATCAACGACAAGCCCGGAGCGCGGATCGGAGAGGACGCGCGTCGGCGGGTGCACGACGCCGTCGCCGCGCTCGGGTATCGTCCCAACGCGCTCGCGAAGACCCTCTCGCAGGGGACGTCGCGCTTCATCGGGCTCGTCGCCGACCAGATCGCGACGACTCCCTTCGCCGGTCAGATCATCGCCGGCGCCCAGGACGAGGCCTGGAAGCACGGATTCGTGCTGCTCGTGGCCAACACCGACGGCAACGCCGAGGTCGAGAACGACGCGATCGCGATGATGCTCGAGCACCAGGTGCGCGGCATCCTCTACTCCACGTGGTTCCACCGCGAGATCACGGTGCCGGCGGCTCTTCATCAGACGGAGTCGGTGCTCGTCGACTGCTTCGCGCCCGACAGCGGGCTGCCCGCCGTCGTGCCGGATGAGGTGCAGGGCGGGCGCACGGCCACCGACGAGCTGATCGATGCCGGGCATCGGCGGATCGCGTTCGTGAACACCACCACGCCGTCACCTGCGCAGACCGGTCGGTTGGCCGGATACCGGGAGGCGCTGACCACCGCCGGCATCGGCGTCGACGACGCGCTGGTGTTCCCGGCATCGCCGGAGCAGGAGGGGGGTACCTCGCGACGCCGCAGATCATCGAATCAGGTGCGACCGCGGTCTTCTGCCACAACGACCGGGTCGCCATGGGTGTGTACGACGGGTTGCGCGAGCACGGTCTGCGCATCCCGGAGGACATCGCCGTCATCGGCTTCGACAACCAGGACGTGATCGCGGCGCATCTGCGCCCGACGCTCTCCACGGTCGCGCTGCCGCACTACGAACTCGGGGCGATCGGAGTGCGCGTACTGCTCGGTCTGGACACTCCTGCGGACGACCGTCCGACACTCGTCTCCTGCCCGCCGATCCGTCGCAGATCGGTCGAGGTCGGAGCGGACTAAGACGCAGCCCGCCGAGCGTCCCAGCCCGTCCGCACCATCTCGTCCACCGAGTACCGCATCTTCCAATCGAGGTCGCGTGCCGCGAGCTCTCCGGTGGCGACGATGCGGTCGGGGTCGCCGGGGCGACGCGGACCGATCTCGGGGGTGAAGTCGATGCCGGTCACGCGGGCCACGGCGTCCATGATCTGCTTCACGCTGAGGCCGTCGCCGGAGCCGAGGTTGTAGGCGGCTTCGATGGGCTCACCACCGGCCAGGCGCTTCGCCGCCTCGACGTGCGCGGCTGCGATGTCGCCGACGTGCACGTAGTCGCGCACGTTGGTGCCGTCTTCCGTGGCGTAGTCGTCGCCGAAGATCTTCGGGGTCTTCCCTGCGATCAGCGCTTCGAAGACGATCGGGAAGAGGTTGTGCGGGCTGACGTCGTAGACCGTCGGGTCGGCCGATCCGACGACGTTGAAGTAGCGCAGTGACGTGTGGCGCAGCGGGTGCGCGGAATCGGCGGTCGCGATCGCCTGGTCGCGCAGCAGCCATTCGCCGATGAGCTTGGACTCTCCGTAGGGGCTGGCCGGCTTCTTCGCGGTGTCCTCTTCGACGAGGGCGACGTCGGGCGTGCCGAACACGGCGGCCGACGAGGAGAAGACGATGTTGGCGACGCCCGCGGCCTCCATGGCCTCGAGGATGATGCGCGTGCCCTCGACGTTCTGCGCGTACGTGTGCAGCGGACGCTGCACCGAGACGCCGGCGTACTTGAAACCGGCGACGTGGATCACGCCGTCCGCATCATGATCGCGCAGCGCCTTCTCGACGAGGTCGCGATCGAGGATGCTGCCCTGCACGAAGGGCACGCCCTCCGGAACGAATGACGGGACTCCGCTGGACAGGTCGTCGAGGACGACGGGGGTCAGGCCGGCATCCGCGAGAGCGCGGACGACGTGGGATCCGATGTAGCCGGCGCCGCCGGTGACGATCCAGGACATGGCGTTCCTCTCCTGCCGCAGACTCATCGCGGCTCGATCACTCATTCTGTCAGGCGTCGCGGTGCGCGCCGGCGGACGGCGTGACCGTGAAGAGCACCGGGGCGGTGAAATCGGATGCCGCGAACGCCGCGGTGACGGCCTCCGACACGCTCGCCACGGCATCCCGTTCGATCAGGGCGATCGCCGCCCCGCCGAATCCTCCGCCGGTCATGCGCGCGCCGAGCGCGCCGGCCGCCAGTGCCGCATCGACCGCCGTGTCCAGCTCGGGGACGGAGATCTCGAAGTCGTCGCGCATCGAGACGTGCGAGGCGACGAGCAGATCGCCGATCGCGCGTGCGCCTTCCTCGCGGAGCACCCGTACGGTGTCGAGCACGCGCTGGTTCTCGGTGACGATGTGTCGCACGCGACGGAAGGTCACGTCGTCCAGCAGCTCCGCGGCACGGGGGAGGTCGTCGACCGACACGTCCCGGAGCGCCGGGACGCCCATGATCTCGGCGCCGAGCTCGCACGACGCGCGGCGCTCCCGGTAACCGCCTGTGGAGTGCGCGTGCTCGACGCGCGTGTCCATCACGAGGATCGCGAGCCCGGCCTCGGCGACACCGAGCGGCACGAGCTGCGCCTCCAGCGAGCGGCAGTCGAGGAAGATCGCGGCATCCGGCTCACCGAGCATCGAGGCCATCTGGTCCATGATCCCTGTCGGGGCGCCGACCGCCTCGTTCTCGGCGCGACGGCCGACGCGGGCGAGGGCGGTGCGGTCGAGCCCGGCCGCCCAGAGGTCGTTGAGGGCGGATGCCGTGGCACCCTCGATCGCGGCGGAGGACGAGAGCCCCGCGCCGATCGGAACGTCCGAGGCGATCGCGATGTCCATCCCGCGGAACGGATGGTCGGCGCCGTCCGTCGCGAGCGCCTGGCGGAGCGCCCACGCGACGCCGAGCGGGTAGGCGGCCCACTCCGGCACGGCGGGCTTCCCGCCGGAGGCAGTGGGGAACAGTCCGTCGAGGTCGTCGAGCGCGACCTCGACCGGCTCCGCCGCGAAGGTCGACGCGACCCGGATGCGGCCGCGGTCGTCATCGCGGAGGCCGACCGCGGCGACCGTACGGTGCGGGATCGCGAACGGGAGGACGAAGCCGTCGTTGTAGTCGGTGTGCTCGCCGATGAGGTTCACCCGTCCCGGCGCCGACCAGAGCCCGTCGGGCTCGCGGCCGGTCAGCTCGACGAACAGGGTGCGTGCGGCATCCTGCGTCTCGGTCTCGTGCGTCTCGGAAAGAGTCATGCGGACACCTCGCCATCCGTCGACGGGCTCAGGGACTCTTCGGTCGCTGCGCGTTCGATCGCCTCGCGGATGCGGGCGGCCCCCTGTTCAGGGGTGACCTCGGCGGCCCAGGCCCACATCGCGGCCTCGGATCCGGCGAGGAACTTCAGCTTGTCGGCGGCGCGGCGCGGGCTGGTGAGCTGCAGGTGCAGGCGCACGCTCTCTCGTCCGACGTTCACCGGAGCCTGGTGCCACGCGGCGATGTACGGCGTCGGGGAGTCGTAGAGCGCATCGACACCGCGCAGCAGGCGCAGGTACAGCGGGGCGAGCTCGTCGCGCTCGGCATCCGTCGTCTCGGCGAAATCGGGCACGTGACGGTGCGGCATCAGGTGCATCTCCAGGGGCCAGCGCGCGGCGAACGGCACGAACGCCGTCCAGTGCTCCCCGCGGAAGACCACGCGCTCGGATGCCTGCTCGAACTCGAGGATGTGCTGGAACAGGTGCGGTGCGGTGCGGTCGATCGCATCCAGCAGGCGCGTGGTGCGCGGCGTCACGTAGGGGTAGGCGTAGATCTGGCCGTGCGGATGCGGGAGCGTCACGCCGATCGCCTCGCCCCGGTTCTCGAACGGGAAGATCTGCTCGATGCCGGGGAGCTTCGAGAGGGCGGCGGTGCGGTCCGCCCAGGCCTCGATCACGGTGCGGGCGCGCGTCGCGGACTGCGTGCCGAAGGACCCGGAGTGCTCGGGGCTGAAGCAGACGACCTCGCAGCGACCGACCGAGGTGCGGGTGCGACCGAGGCCGAGGGCTTCGAGGTCGTCGAGGCCGCGCGGAGGGTTGGCGGCGGCGGGAGCCGTGCCGAGTGCCTCGGCCAGCGCGGGGCCGAACGCGGGGGAGCGGTTCTCGAACACGGCGACGTCGTAGAGGGACGGCACCTCGGACGGGTTGTCGGGCGTCTGCGGCGCGAGCGGGTCGGCCGAGGCGCTCGGCATCATGACCCGGTTCTGGCGGTTCGCGGCGACCGTGATCCAGTCGCCCGTGAGCACGTCGAGGCGCATCGTCGCGGTCTCGGGGCGGGGGTCGAGCGTGCGTGCGTCGACGGCGCGCTCGGCTCCGAGCGTCGTCTCCGGGTCGTCGTAGTAGATCAGGTCGCGGCCGTCGGCCAGGGTCGTGGCGCGCTTGACGACGCCGGCGCCGAGGGTCTCTGTGCGCAACTCCGCAAGATTATCCGTGTTCACGTAAACATGGTACGCACATCTCTGTGGTAACGTCAACATTCCTGAGTTATGCACGGAGGATGCCGGTGACCGCCCCCCACTCACGCTCACCTCGCCCGTCGTCCGGTCGCGTCTCGATGGCGATGGTCGCCTCCCGCGCCGGTGTCTCCGGGCAGACCGTGTCGCGGGTGGTCAACGACAGCCCCCGTGTCGACCCGGCCACCAGGGCCCGCGTGGAACAGGCGATGTCCGAACTCGGCTACCGCCCGCACCGCGCCGCTCGCGCGCTGCGCACCGGACGGTCGCAGACGATCGGCCTTGTGGTCACGACGCTCGCCACCGTAGGAAACTCCCGGATGCTGCAGGCCACGGCTGAAGCGGCGGCGGAGCGCGGCTACGCCCTCATGGTCGCGACGGCGGCCGACGGGGTCGCATCCGCCTTCGAGCGTCTGGCCGAGCAGGAGGTCGACGGGGCCATCGTGCTCAACGAGGCGTCTGCGCAGGTCTCCGCGGACGAGCGCCCTGCAGGACTGCGCCTCGTCATAGTCGACGCGCAGACGGATGCCGGGTTCACGGCCGTGCACAGCGACCACCATGGCGGAGCGGCCGCCGCGACCGCGCATCTGCTCGAGCTCGGACACGGTTCCGTGCATCACCTCGCCGGCCCTGCCGACTCGTACGCCGCGGCCGAGCGCGAGCGCGGATGGCGCGAGACGCTCTCCGCCGCCGGGATCGATGCGCCCGAGATCGTCCGTGGTGACTGGACCGCCGACGCCGGGTTCGCCGCCGGTGCCGCCCTGGCCGCGGCATCCGCCGTGTTCTGCGGCAATGACCAGATGGCTCTCGGTCTGCTGCGCGCGCTCGCCGAGTCGGGCCGGCGCGTGCCGGAAGACGTCAGCGTGATCGGCTTCGACGATGTGCCGGATGCCGCGAACTACCGCCCGCCGCTCACCACGATCCGCCAGGACTTCACGGCCCTCGCTCAGCGCACCGTCGGCGCCCTGGTCGCGGAGATCGAGGGCGAGAATGCCGAGGGGGAGGATGCCGGGGGAGCGGCGGCATCCGTCGTGCCGACGCGGCTCGTCGAGCGCGCCAGCACCGCCTCGCGCTGACACGCGCCGGATTCAAGCGCGGACGGGCCCGCGATGCGTGCGCATGTCGGACGGCGGTGAGCCCGCTGGTTAGCGCAGGCCGTCTTCGCAGTTGCTTCCTGGTCGCGCTTCCGACCACAGCTCGTAGTCGCGCCCGTTCTCCGTGTCGATGTGCCACGGGGGGAACTCGACATACTCGTCCATCGCGAGGGCCCACGATGCGTCCGCCCGTGTCGACCCGGGGTCGTCTGCGGGCAACTCATCGTCTGTCGTCCAGTGCTCGGCCGGGTGGTCCTTCGCCCATTCGTAGATGAGCTGACCGGTCTGGGACCAGTCCCGTTCGTTCATGCTCTCGGCGATGTCGGCGGGCATCGGGAGGCGTTCCGACGTGCGGTAGTCGTACGTGCAGGAGTACGTCTGCCCGTCGTCGGCGACGTAGCTCATGGAGATCGTCACGTTGGTGGTGAGCCACGGCCTCCGGCCGATGACGAACAGGGCGACGATGATGACGATGACGACCAGGGCGATCGCCGTGATCGCGATCAGCCATGGGCGGCCACGACGACGCCGCCGTGGCGGGGGTGACCAGGATTCGATCGACATCAGATCCAGCGTAGCGAGACCTCGACGGCGTTCGAATCGCGCAACGGGTCGCGGATCGCCCCCGCGAAGCGGCAATTCGCGCGATTCGAAGGGCCAGGTTGCGGCATCCGCCCGTTCGTGTCATGATCTCGGAAAGCGCTTACCGAGATCGGTGCGCGACCACTTCCAGAGAAACGGACCACTGCCATGACGCAGACCTCCACCCGCGAGATCGGGATCATCATGAACGGCGTCTCCGGACGCATGGGCTACCGGCAGCACCTGGTGCGCTCGATCCTCGCGATCCGCGAGCAGGGCGGCATCGAGCTGCCCGACGGCTCCCGCATCACGGTGAAGCCGATCCTCGTGGGCCGCAGTGAGGCCAAGCTCGCCGAGCTCGCAGCGCTGCACGGCATCGAGGACTACACGACCGACCTCGACGCCGCCCTCGCCGACCCGCAGTGGGAGATCTACGCCGACTTCCTCGTGACCAAGGCCCGCGCCTCTGCGATCCGCAAGGCGATCGCCGCCGGCAAGGCGATCTACACCGAGAAGCCCACCGCCGAATCGCTCGAGGAGGCCCTCGAGCTCGCCCGCCTCGCCGAGAGCGCCGGCGTCAAGACCGGGGTCGTGCACGACAAGCTCTACCTCCCGGGTCTGCAGAAGCTCAAGCGCCTGATCGACTCCGGCTTCTTCGGCCGCATCCTGTCGGTGCGCGGCGAGTTCGGGTACTGGGTCTTCGAGGGCGACTGGCAGCCCGCCCAGCGCCCGAGCTGGAACTACCGCACGGAAGACGGCGGCGGCATCATCACCGACATGTTCCCGCACTGGAACTACGTGCTCGAGAACCTGTTCGGCGAGGTGAAGAGCGTCTACGCCCAGGCCGCCGTGCACATCGCCGACCGCTGGGACGAGAAGGGCGAGCACTACACCGCCACCGCCGAGGATGCGGCGTACGGCATCTTCGAGCTCGAGGGCGGCATCATCGCCGAGATCAACTCCTCGTGGACCGTGCGCGTCAACCGCGACGAGCTCGTCGAGTTCCAGGTCGACGGCACGCACGGATCGGCGGTCGTCGGGCTCTTCGGCGCCAAGATCCAGCCCCGCAACGCGACGCCCAAGCCGGTGTGGAACCCCGACCTCGAGGACACCCGCGACTACGACGCCGACTGGCAGCAGGTGCCGACCAACGACGTGTTCCTCAACGGCTTCCGCCAGCAGTGGGAGGAGTACCTGGTCTCCTACGTGGAGGGCACCGACTACCCGTTCGACCTGCTCGCCGGTGCCCGCGGTGTGCAGTTCGCCGAGGCCGGCCTGACGTCGAGCGCCGAGGGCCGCAAGATCGCGCTGTCCGCGCTGAGCCTGGACTGATCCGATGAGCACGCTCCGACTCCTCGCCGCCGACGGAACGGTGACGGATGCCGCGCTGAACGCGGGCGGATCCTTCACCCGTCCGGCATCCGCTCTGCAGAGCCGCGTGGCCTATGCGGTCGCGCACGTCGTGCCGAAGACGCACGCCGACAACACCCCGGGTCAGCCCGCCGACATCGACTGGGACTCGACGCTCGCCTTCCGGCGGAACGTGTACTCCTGGGGCCTCGGCGTCGCCGACGCCATGGACACCGCCCAGCGGAACATGGGACTGGATGCTGCGGCCACCCGCGAGCTCATCGCTCGCAGCGCCGAGGTCGCGCGCGAGGAGGGCGGCTCGGTCGTGGTCGGCGTCAACACCGACCACCTGACCGAGTCGCACGTCTCGATCGACCAGGTGATCGACGCCTACAAGGAGCAGTTGCACTTCACCGAGGAGCAGGGTGCCGGCCCCGTGCTGATGGCCTCGCGGCATCTCGCGCGGGTCGCGACGGGCGCCGACGACTACCGCCGCGTCTACCGGGAGGTGCTCGAGTCGGCCACCGTGCCGGTCGTGCTGCACTGGCTCGGCACGGCCTTCGACCCGGAGCTCGCCGGCTACTTCGGCGCACCGGACTGGCAGACGGCATCCGAGGTCCTGCTCGAGGTGATCGGCGAGAACCCGGGCAAGGTCGCCGGCGTCAAGATGAGCCTGCTGAACGCGGAGTCCGAGATCTCGGTCCGCGAGCAGCTGCCGGAGGGCGTGCGCATGTTCACGGGCGACGACTTCAACTACGTGGGGCTCATCGGGGGCTCGTCGGTCGTTGAGCGAGGGAGCGAAGCGAGCGAGACGAAACGTCCCGAACGCACCCACTCCGACGCCCTGCTCGGGGCCTTCGCCGCGATCACGCCGGTGGCATCCGCGGCGATCCAGGCGCTCGACGCGGGGGATCCCGACCGGTACCTCGAGATCCTCGGCCCGACCGAGGCGCTCAGCCGCCAGGTGTTCGCCGCACCGACGTTCTATTACAAGACGGGCGTCGCTTTCCTGTCCTGGCTCAACGGCCACCAGTCCGCGTTCCAGATGGTCGGCGGCCTGCACTCGGCGCGGAGCCTTCCGCACCTCAGCCGCATCGTCGAGCTGGCGAACGCGTCGCTCGCCCTCGAAGCGCCTGAGCTCGCTCGGGAGCGCTGGCACGGGATGCTGCGCCTGAACGGAGTGGACGTATGACCAGCCCGGACCCCCGTCTGTCGATCAACCAGGCCACCATCAAGCACGCCGACCTCGCCACCGCCCTGCGGGTCACCGCGGATGCCGGGGTCCAGGCCATCGGACTCTGGCGCGAGCCGGTGAACGAGGTCGGCCTCGATGTCGCCGCCCGTATGCTGACGGACTCCGGCCTGCGCTTCACGACGCACTGCCGCGGCGGGTTCTTCACCCTTCCGGCCGGTCCTGCGCGCGACGCCGCGCTCGACGACAACCGTCGGGCGATCGAGGAGACCGCGACGCTCGCCGCCGCCGGAGCGGAGGGGTCGACCGCTGTGCTCGTGCTCGTTGCGGGCGGCCTGCCGGAGGGCTCGCGCGACCTTATCGGCGCACGCGAACGGGTGCGCGACGCGATCGGTGCGCTCGCTCCCGATGCCGAGGCTGCGGGAGTGACGCTGGCTATCGAGCCGCTGCATCCGATGTACGCGTCCGACCGGGCGGTCGTCTCGACGCTCGGTCAGGCGCTCGACATCGCCGCCGACTTCGATGCGAAGGTCGTCGGGGCGGCCGTCGACACCTTCCACGTCTGGTGGGATCCGCAGGTGCTCGACCAGATCGCCCGGGCCGGACGTGAAGGACGCATCGCGACGTACCAGGTGTGCGACTGGAAGACCCCGCTCGCCGCGGACGTGCTCCTCTCGCGCCATTACACGGGGGAGGGTGTGATCGACTTCGGATCGCTGACCCGTGCGGTGATCGACACCGGCTACGACCGCGACATCGAGGTCGAGCTCTTCAACGCCGACATCTGGGCGGATGCGCCTTCGAACGTCGTGCGCCGGACGGCGGAGACCTTCGCCGCGGCGGTCGCGCCGCACCTGCGCTGAGAGGATGAACGCATGACCGCGATCCGTCCAGGACTCTGCTCGGTGACGTTCCGCGCCCTGGCGCCCGAGCGGATCATCGAGTTGGCCGCGGATGCCGGGCTCGAGGCGATCGAGTGGGGCGGCGACGTGCACGTGCCCCCGGGCGACACCGTGCGGGCCGCGCAGGTGGCGAAGGCGACGACGGATGCCGGGTTGGCCGTCGCCTCGTACGGCTCGTACTTCCGAAGCGGCGTCGACGAGCAGCTCGCGCCGGTTCTCGACAGCGCCGAGGCGCTCGGCGCCGATCGCATCCGGATCTGGGCGGGTTCCGTCGGCTCCGACGAAGCCACCGGGGACGACTGGGCAGCGGTGGTCGAGCGGCTGCAGGCCGCGGCATCCGAGGCCGGCGCGAGAGGCATCGGCCTCGCTCTCGAGTTCCACTCCGGCACGCTCGCAGATACGGCGCCCACGACCCTGCGGCTGCTGGACGACGTCGCCGACCCGGGTCTGAGCACCTACTGGCAGCCGACCGTCGCCGCATCGGTCGACACCGTGATCGGCGAGTACCGGGCGCTCGCCGCCCGGACGAGTGCCGCCCACGTGTTCTCATGGTGGCCGGCGAAGGAACGGCTGCCCCTGCGTGCGCGCGATTCGCTCTGGACCCGGTTCTTCGCCGAAGCGAAGGCTGTCGCGGACCCGCCCCGTGACGCGCTGCTGGAGTTCGTCCCGGGTGACGATCCGGAGCTGCTCGCCGGCGAAGCCGCCGCGCTTCGGGCCTATCTCGGACAGCCCGGGTGACCCTGCTCATCCCAGTAGGCTCTCGATCATGAGCGCGTCTTCGCCGCCCCCGGGTCCTGCGTCCTCCTCGCGTGCGGGGCGGTCCGCACGCGGAGCAGCAGCGACGTTGCACGACGTCGCCCGAGCGGCCGGTGTGTCCCTCGCCACGGCATCCCGCGTGTTGAACGGCTCGGAGCGCAAGGTCGCCGAGTCCTTCCGTGAGCGCGTGGAGGCGGCAGCGGCAGACCTCGGCTACACCGCCAACGTCTCCGCTCAAGCGACCGCGCGCGGCACCTCGCCGGTGATCGCGCTGCTCGTCGCCGACATCGCCGACCCCTACTTCGGCCTGATCGCGTCCGGCGTCGCGCGCGGCGCAGACGAGCACGGCCTGGTCGTCACGATCGCGATCACCGAGCGCGACGCTGAGAGGGAGGCCAGGATCGTCCGGGCGCTCCGCGGTCAAAGACCCCAGGGACTCATCCTCGCGGCATCGCGGACCGAGGAGCCGATGGAGGCGGAGACCGCACGCGAGCTCGGCGAATACACCAGGCTCGGCGGACGCACGGTCACGTTCGGCCCGGACGGCCTCGGCGATCGCCGGGTGGAGATCGACAACCGCGCCGGGGCCGAGGCTCTCGGGCGCCGCATGGCAGAGCGCGGATACCGCACGGCCATCGCGATCGGCGCGGCTGAGGGCGTGCGCACCTCGGACGAGCGCCTCGCCGGCTTCCGCGCAGGTCTCGAGGCCGCAGGCGGAACGATCGAGCGCGTGCTGCGCGGCGACTTCCGACGGGAGTCCGGGGCCGCCGCGATGACCGAGACCCTCGCCGAGGGCGTGGCGACGGGAACTCTCGTCTTCGCGATCAGCGACGTGGTCGCGATCGGCGCGATGTCGGCGATCCGTGACGCCGGCAGACAGGTCGGCGCCGACATCGCCGTCTGCGGCTTCGACGACGTGCCGTCCAGCAGTGACGTCACCCCCGCCCTCACGACCGTGCGGGTGCCGCTGAGCGAGGTGGGGTACCAGGCCTTCCGCGCGACGGTCGACCCGGACTGGCAGCAGCCCCCGCTGCCGCTCGAGGTCATCGTGCGCGCAAGCACCCCGGAGGTGGCGGCATGACGCGGATCGTGCTGGCTCCGGACAGCTTCAAGGGAACGATCACGGCGGTCGACGCCGCTGTCGCCCTGCAGGCGGGATGGACCGACGTCGACCCCGGTGCGGAGTTCGTGCACCGCCCGATGGCCGACGGCGGCGAGGGGACGGTCGCGGCTTTCGCGGCGGCGGTTCCCGGCTCGCGGCGCATGCCCGTGACCGTCGAAGGGCCCACCGGCGCGGACATCGACACGTCGTGGCTGCTGCTGCCGCCGACCGCCGACGCGGTAGGCGGAACCGCCGTGATCGATCTCGCCTCGACATCGGGCATCGAGCTCCTCGACCAGCTCCGCCCCTGGGACGCCGACACGACCGGCTTCGGCCAGGCGATCGGCGCAGCCCTCGACCACGGCGTCTCGCGGGTGGTCGTCGGCATCGGCTCCAGCGGGTCGACAGACGGCGGAACCGGGATGCTGTCCGCTCTCGGAGCCCGATTCCTCGACGCCGCGGGCGTCCCCGTCGCGCGCGGTGCCCGCGGTCTCGCCGACATCGCCTCCGTCGACCTGTCTGGTCTGCGAACCGCGCCGGATGTGCGCGTGCTCACCGACGTCACGAATCCCCTGGTCGGCCCGCGCGGAGCTTCCGCCGTCTTCGGGCCGCAGAAGGGACTGAACTCCGTCGCCGACATCACGCTCGCCGACCGCGGGCTCGGCAATCTCGCCGCACTGCTCGGCCTCGACCCGGATCAGCCGGGAACGGGTGCCGCGGGCGGCACGGGAGGCGCGCTCGTCGTCTGGGGAGGGGTGCTCGCCCCTGGAGCCGCCGAGGTGGCGGAGCTCATCGGGCTCGCCGACGCGGTCGCCGACGCCGACGTGGTCATCACGGGAGAGGGGTCGTACGACGGTCAGTCCGGCGACGGAAAGGTCCCGTCGTTCATCGCGTCCCTCGCCGCCGACGCCGGCGCCCGTGCGATGCTCGCCGCGGGACGCATCACCGCCGACGCCGACACGAGCCTGTTCACGGCATCCGCTTCGCTCACCGACCTGGCGGGATCCTCGGATGCCGCCCTCGCCGAGCCCGCACGCTGGCTGCGGGCGGCCGGCGCGGAGCTCGCCCGCAGGAGCTAGCCGCCGAGCGCCGCCGACACCACGGCGCGGGCCTCGGCCTGCACCTCGGCGAGGTGCTCCGCGCCGCGCAGGCTCTCGGCGTACAGCTTGTAGACGTCTTCCGTGCCCGACGGGCGCGCGGCGAACCAGGCGTGCTCGGTCTGCACCTTCAGTCCGCCGATCGCCGCGCCGTTGCCGGGCGCGTGCGACAGCTTCGCCGTGATGTCCTCGCCGACGAGCGACGTCGCCGTGACGGCATCCGGGGAGAGCTTGCCGAGCGTCGCCTTCTGCTCGGGGGTCGCGGGGGCGTCGACGCGCTGGTAGGCCGAGGAGCCGAAGGCCTGCTCGAGCTCGGCGTAGCGCTCCGAGGGGGTCTTGCCCGTCACGGCGATGATCTCGGCGGCGAGCAGGCAGAGCAGGATGCCGTCCTTGTCGGTCGACCAGACGGAGCCGTCCCTGCGGAGGAAGGACGCCCCCGCGGACTCCTCGCCCCCGAAGGCGACGGAGCCGTCGAGCAGGCCCGGCACGAACCACTTGAACCCGACGGGCACCTCCAGCAGGCGCCGGCCCAGCGACTCGGCGACGCGATCGATGATCATGGAGGACACGAGGGTCTTACCGATCGCCGCATCCCGCGGCCACTCGCTCCGGTGGGAGTACAGGTAGTCGATCGCGACAGCGAGGTAGTGGTTCGGGTTCATCAGACCGGCATCCGGGGTGACGATGCCGTGCCGGTCGGCGTCGGCGTCGTTGCCGGTGAGCACGTCGTAGTCGCCCTTCTTGGCGACCAGCGAGGCCATGGCCGACGGCGACGACGGATCCATCCGGATCTTCTCGTCCCAGTCGAGCGTCATGAAGCGCCAGGTCGGGTCGACCTCGGGATTGACGACCGTGAGGTCGAGGTCGTGGACCTCGGAGATCAGCGCCCAGTACTCGACGGATGCTCCGCCGAGAGGATCGGCGCCGATGCGCACGCCCGCGCGGCGGATGGCGTCGATGTCGATGATCGAGGGGAGGTCGCGCACGTAGGCGTCGCGGAAGTCGTAGCCGGTGATCGCGTCCCAGTCGACGTCGGCGAAGCGCTCGCGCTTCACTCCGTCGAGTCCGCCCGCGATGAGCTCGTTGGCGCGATCGGCGATCCAGCCCGTCGCGTCGGTGTCGGCAGGTCCGCCGTGCGGTGGGTTGTACTTGAAGCCGCCGTCGCGCGGCGGGTTGTGCGAAGGGGTCACCACGATGCCGTCGGCGCGGCCCGCGTTGCCCTCGCCGGAGACGAGGGTGCGGTTGTACGTGAGGATCGCGTGGCTGAGCGCCGGCGTCGGAACCCAGGCGTCGCGGGAATCGACGCGCACGTCGACGCCGTTGGCGAGGAGCACCTCGATGGCGCTGCGCTCCGCGGGCAGCGACAGGGCGTGGGTGTCGCGGCCGAGGAAGAGCGGGCCGGTGATGCCCTGCGACGCGCGGTAGTCGACGATCGCCTGCGTGGTCGCGAGGATGTGCGTCTCGTTGAAGCTGTTCGACAGCGAGGAGCCGCGGTGGCCGCTCGTGCCGAAGACGACGCGCTCCGCGGCGACCTCCGGATTCGGCACACGGTCGTAGTAGGCGGCGATCAGCTCGTCGACGTCGATCAGGTCAGTGTCCTCCGCGGGGAGGCCGGCACGGCTCGTCATTCCCACAGTCTGCCCCCTGATCGGCCGGAGTGCATCCCCGACGACATGCCTGGTCGCGATCCGACCGTCACGTTACTGTGGCTGCGTGATCTACGAGGAGCGGGCGGTTCCCGCGGGACTGGAGCGAGCTGTCTCTCGCCTCTGGTTCCTCGAAGCGCCGCGGGAGCGCCGCTTCGAGAAGATCCTGCCGCTCCCGTTCGTCCACTTCATCGTCAACCTCTCCGATCCGTACGCGCTGTACGACCGCGACGGTCACGCGACGGTGGTCTCCGCCGCCTTCCTCTCCGGCATCCAGACGGAGTATCTGGTGATCGAATCCCCGCAGCTCACCCGGCACGTGGGGGTGGAACTGCGACCCGAGGGGCTGAGCGTCCTGACGCGCGTGCCGGGTGCGGAGGTGGCGCGGCGCGTGCAGGACGCGACGGCGGTGGTGCCGGGCAGCGAGCGTCTGGTCGCGGAGCTCCACGGCGATCCCTCGGCGGATGCCGCGCTGACCGCCCTCAGCGACTTCCTCGTGGAGCGGGCGGTCGGCTGGCGGCCCGACGACGTCGTGCAGCACGCTCTCGAATCGCTGCACGAGGAGCCGGAGCGCCTCATCGGCGATCTCGCGCGTGCCGCCGGCGTCTCGCACCGCACGCTGATCTCCCGATTCCGCGGCGTCACCGGTCTGACACCCAAGGAGTATGCGCAGGTCGACAGGTTCCATCGATTCCTCGGCGCGGCGATCGCGAGCGCCGCGGTCGACGGCACGGCCTCCGGGTCCGCAGGCGCTCCCGACTGGACGGCGCTCGCCGGGGCATCCGGGTACTACGACCAGCCCCACGTCATCCGCGCCTTCCGCCGGTTCTGCGGGTGGACGCCGACCGAGTACCACCGGCGCATCGCCGAGTTCGGACCGGACGCCGCCTACTTCGTGCCCCTCGACGAGATCCCGGTGTCACCTCAGGCGCGATCGTAGGCGTCGTGCAGCCAGCCGATGAGCTCGGCATCCACCTCGTCGACCGACGTCACGTCGACCCGGTGCGTGCACATGCCGGTCGCTCCGCGCAGGCGTGCGGTCGGAGCGACCCCACGGAGGTTGATGCCGACACTGATGCGCGTGGCGCTGGGCGCCTCGATCAGCGCGAACTGCTTGCCGCGGCGCAGCGAGACCCCGGTCTTCTTCGGCGACACCTCGACGTCATCCCCGAAAGCGGATGCTGCGGCGACGAGGCGCTCGTACACCGGCCGCAGTCCTGCTTTCCGGCCCTCGTACTGCGCATCCACGAGACCGTCGGCCGTCACGGTCTCTCCCTGCGACCGATGCAGCTTCACGATGAGGTTGGCGAAGCCGTGCGTCACCCCGTGCTCCGTCTTCAGGAAAGCGACGGCCGCCGCGTGACGGTCGAGTGCCGCGGCGTCGAGTTCCGTGAACCACTCGGGCAGCTCTCGCCCGGTCCGCGCGGGGAGGTTGTCGATCATCGTCTGCGTCGCAGCATCCACGTCCATGCCGGAAGACTATCCGTCGGGATCGACGCGCGATTGTACGGAATTGAACGCCGGCCGACGGGGATAAGGTGAGACGCGTGACTGAACGCCGCACCTACAGCTACCTCGGCCCTGCCGGAACCTTCACGGAGGCGGCGCTCGACCAGGTCGCGGAGGCGCGAGGGCAGGACTGGCGCCCCGTGCACAACGTGGGCGAGGCTCTCGACGACGTGCTCGAGGGGCGCAGCGATGCGGCGATGATCGCGATCGAGAACTCGATCGAGGGCGGCGTCTCCACCACGCAGGACGCGCTGGCGACGCTGCCGGGTCTGCGCATCATCGGCGAGTACCTCGTCCGGGTGAACTTCGTGCTGGTCGCGCCGCGCGGCACCACACTCGACCAGGTCGAGGTCATCGCGGCGCATCCGGTCGCGTACGCGCAGTGCCACGGCTGGCTCGGCGCGAACGTGCCCTCGCACTCGCACGTGCCGGCCGCGAGCAATGTCGCCTCCGCCATCGGCGTGCTCGACGGCACGCTTCCGGCGCAGGCCGCCATCGCGGCGCCGGGCATCGTCAAGCACTACGACGTCGACGTCCTCGCCGAGGGCATCGGCGACAACGCGCAGGCCGTGACCCGGTTCGTGCTCGTCACGCGCACGACGACGCCGCCCGCCCCGACCGGCGCCGACAAGACCTCGCTCATCGTCGAGCTGCCGCACGATCACCCCGGGTCGCTGCTGGAGATGCTCGAGCAGTTCTCGACGCGCGGGATCAACCTGTCGCTGATCGAGTCCCGGCCGATCGGCGACGAGCTCGGCCGGTACCGGTTCGTCATCGACGCCGACGGGCACATCGAGCACGAGCGGATGGCGGACGCCCTGCTCGGCATCCGCCGCTTCAGCCCGCGCGTGGTCTTCCTCGGTTCGTATCCGCGCGCCGATCGCCAGATCGTGCAGTATCCCGATCGCTATGCCGACGACATCTTCGTCGAGGCGCGGGACTGGCTGCGCGGCATCCTCTCGGGCGAACCCGAGGCGTAGAGCCGGGCCGCGGGCCGACCGGTCAGTGCTCCTGGAACCGCGGCCAATCGCTGCCCGGAGCCATGTGCGAGTGCAGCGCGCCCTTGGCGGATGCGAGGCTCGGGTAGGTGCCTGTCGCGGCATCCGATCCCGTCATCGTGACGACGTAGCCGTCCTCGTCGTGGCGGATGCTGCCGACCACTCCATTCGATCCGTAGGCGACCCAGAGGGCGAGGGTCTTCGTGGTGCTCATCGTCGGAACTCCTTCCACTGCCGTGACACGGCCGGTGACCGTGCTCGTGACGCTACGCCTCGTGCACCCGGAAAGCCAGGCCTTGACAGGGCGCTCGGGATCACTCCGCCGAGACGCTCACCAGGGCGCGCTTGAACTCCGGCATGGCCGAGTGCGGATCGACGCGGTCGTCGGTCAGAAGGTTCGCGCTGCCGGCATCCGGGTAGTGGAACGGCAGGAACACCGTGTCCGGGCGGATGTCGCGCGTCAGCTCGGCGCGCGCGATCACGGTGCCACGGTCGTTCGCGATGCGGATGCCGTCGCCCTCGCCGATGCCGTGTCGGCGGGCCGTGGCCGGATGCAGCTGGGCGATCAGCGCCGGACGTTTCGCGGTGAGCTCGCTGACGCGGCGGGTCTGCGTGCCGCTCTGATACTGCTCCAGCAGGCGCCCGGTGACGAGGTTGAGCCGGTCTCCGTCCGCCGCCTCGTGCTCCTGCGCCCGCACGGCGACGAGCTTCGCGCGGCCGTCGGGGTGCGCGAAACGATCGGCGAACAGGCGCGGTGTGCCGAGGCTGCCGACGGGGAAGGGCCAGTGCGCCTCGACACCGAGGTCGAGCAGAGCGTGGCTGAGACCGGAGTAGTCCGCGGGGCCGCCGGCGGAGGCGCGGGCGAGTTCGTCGAAGACCTCGGCCGGTTCGAGGCTCCACACGCCGGGGGCGTCGAGGCGCCGGGCGAGCTCCGCCATGATCCAGAGCTCGCTGCGTGTGCCGGGAGGTGGGGTGAGGGCCTTCCGGCGCCGGAGCACCCGCCCCTCCAAGTTCGTCATCGTGCCCTCCTCCTCGGCCCACTGCAGCACCGGGAGGACGATGTCGGCCATCCGCGCGGTCTCGGAGAGGAAGAAGTCCGACACCACCAGCAGGTCGAGACGGCCGAGCGCCTCTCGCACCGTCGCGACGTTCGGCGAGGAGACCACGACGTTCGAGCCGTGCACGAGCAGCGCGCGCACACCGCCGGGCAGTCCGGCGCCCTGCAGCAGCTCGACGGCCGGGATGCCGGGGCCCGGGATGTCGTTGGGATCGACGCCCCAGACGGCGGCGACGTGCGCGCGTGCGGCCGGATCCGTGATCTTGCGGTACCCCGGCAGCTGGTCGGCCTTCTGCCCGTGCTCGCGTCCGCCCTGTCCGTTGCCCTGTCCCGTGAGCGTGCCGTAGCCGGATCCTGGCGTGCCGGGCAGACCGAGCAGCAGGGCGAGGTTGATCGCGGCGGTCGCGGTGTCGGTGCCGTCGACGTGCTGCTCCACGCCCCGTCCGGTGAGGATGTAGGCGGAGCCTGAGCGGGCGAGCATCCGCGCGATCTCCCGGATGCGCGACGCCGGCACTCCCGTGACCGTCGCCGCCCGCTCCGGCCACCACGACGACACGGACTGCCGCAGCGCCTCGAATCCGGACGTGCGCTGCGACACGTAGCCGGCATCGTGGAGATGCTCGGCGATGACCACGTGGATGAGTGACAGCAGCAGGGCCAGGTCGGTGCCGGGCACGGGCTGGAGATGGATGCCGCCGCCGTCGGCGCAGAGGCGGGCCGTGGAGCTGCGTCGGGGGTCGACGACGATGAGGCCGCCGCGCGCCCTGGCGCCCTGCAGGTGCGAGACGAACGGCGGCATCGTGTCGCCCACGTTCGAGCCGAGCATCAGGATCGTCTCGGCGGTGTCGAGATCCGTCAGCGGGAACGGGAGTCCGCGGTCGATGCCGAACGAGCGGTTCGCGGCCGCGGCGGCCGACGACATGCAGAAGCGTCCGTTGTAGTCGATCCGGGAGGTGCCGAGCGCGATGCGCGCGAACTTGCCCAGCTGATAGGCCTTCTCGTTCGTCAGCCCGCCGCCGCCGAAAACGCCGATCGCGTCGCGCCCGTGCTTCGCCGCGATGCCCTGCAGGCGGGCGGCGAGCAGGTCGAGAGCCGCGTCCCAGTCGGCGGGATGCAGCTCGCCGTCGGCGCCGCGCACCAGCGGCGTCGTCAGCCGGCCGGCGTCGCCGAGGAGCTCGGCCGACGTCCAGCCCTTCTTGCAGAGGCCGCCGCGGTTGGTGGGGAAGTCGCGTCCGGCGACGCTGACCGGGAGCGGGCCGTCGGGCGCTGCAGTGAGCGTCATCGCGCACTGCAGTGCGCAGTAGGGGCAGTGCGTGTCGGTCATGCCGTCGCCGCCGCGTGCGCGTGGACGAGCTCGGCGATGCGGGCACGGCATCCGCCGCATCCGGTGCCGGCACGCGTGCATCCGCCGACCTCCGCGACGGTGCCGCAGCCGTCGTCGATCGCGTCCTCGACCTGTCCGACCGTCACGTCGTTGCAGATGCACAGGGTCGCATCGCGACCGCTCACCGGCTCGACCTCGTCGGCGTCGTCGAGGCGGAGCAGCAGGGAGCGGTCGGCCGGCAGCTCGCCGCCGCGCAGATACAGCACGCTCAGCTCGGCGGCGGTGCGCGGCATCCCCACGGCGACGAATCCGGTCAGCACGCCGCCGCGGGTCGCCATCTTCACGTAGGTGCCGTGCTCCGGGTCGGCCCAGACCGCTATGCCCGGCGCATCCTCGCCCGCCGGGACCGGCGCGAACGGGTCGGCCGAGACGTCGCCGGCGGACACGAGATCGACGAGTTCGCCCTTCAGCACGACGACACCCGGTTGATCCTCGGGGAACGGGGCGTGGTCCTCGGCGTCGAGCTCGGCGGTGATCTCGGCGGTGATGCGGGCGGCGAGCCAGGAAGCCTGACGCCAGCCGGGGCCGACGAGGCCGTTGGGTCCGCCGGGCACGCGCTTCTCGTGCAGGTGGAGTTCCGGATCGGCGATGTGGGCGCAGTCGCCGATCGCGTGGATCTGCTCGTCGGTCCAGGACCGCAGCGCGCTGTCGACCAGCACGCCGTTGCCGACGCGGAGTCCGGCGTTCTCCGCCAGCTCGGTCCGCGCGCGCACGCCGCACGAGAGCACGAGCAGGTCGCCCTCGATGTGCTTGGCATCGGAGCTCACCAGCGCGCGGAATCGTCGCTCGCCGGTCTCGTCTTCGCGCACGATCACGCCCTCGGCGCGGGTGTGCGGCACCAGCGCGACGCCTGCCGACGCGAGAGCGGATGACAGGACCGAGGCCGAGCCGCGATCGAGCTGCCGCGGCATCGGGATCGGGCCGAAGTGCGCGACGGCCGGCGTGACTCCCGCATCGGCGAGGAGCATGGCCAGCTCGATGCCGAGCACGCCGGCGCCGAGCACGACCACGCGCCCGCCTCGCTCGACGACCTCGCGCACCTGGGCGGCATCCGACAGGTCGCGCAGCACGCACACGCCCGTCGTAAGGCGTGCGTCGAGGCCGGTGCCGTCCGGCCCCACGGTGTGCAACCCGTCCAGTGCCGGGATGATCGGCCGGGCGCCGGTGGCGAGCACGAGCCGGTCGTAGGCGATGGTCGACCCGTCGCCCAGCACCACACGCTGCGCCTCCCGATCGATGCGCTCCGCGCGGGCGCCGAGACGCAGGTCCACTCCCGGCAGGTCGGCGGCGGTCGTGAGTGTGAGCTCGGATGCTGCGACCTCGCCGGCCGCGTACTCGCCGATCAGCACACGGTTGTACGGATCGGCGGTCTCGGCGCCGACCACCGTCACCGTCACGCGGCCCGCGGAGACGAGCGGCAGGAGCTCCTCCGCGAACCGGATGCCGACGGGCCCGGCACCGACGACGACGATCCGCACGGTCAGATCCGGTGTCCGGCGAGCGAGGCGCGCGGGACCGCGTAGACGAGCACGGTGATGACGAGCAGCACCACGTAGGCGCCGACGAAGCCTGCGAAGGCCGGGGCGTAGGACCCGCTCGCGTTCTTCGCGGCGGCCAGCACCTGCGGGATGACGAACCCGCCGTAGGCGCCGATCGCGGAGATCAGGCCGAGGGCCGCGGCGCCCTTGCGCTGCGTGCTCACCGTCAGCGGATCGCCCGCGGTGGCGGCGCCGCGTGCGGCGAAGACGTTCGGGATCATCCGGTAGGTCGAGCCGTTGCCGAGGCCCGCGGCGACGAACAGCAGAAGGAAGCATCCGAGGAAGAGCGCGAAGCTGTTCAGCTCGAGCGTGAGCAGGAGGGAGAGGGCGCCGGCGATCATCAGACCGAACGCGGCGATCGTCATGCGTGCTCCGCCGAAGCGGTCGGCGAGCTTGCCGCCGTAGGGCCGCGCGAGCGATCCGACGAGCGCGCCGAGGAACGCGAGCGAGAGCGAGGCCGTGCCGACCTGGAACGTCGAGTACTCCGGGAAGGTGTCGGCGATCAGCTTCGGGAACACGCTGGAGAAGCCGATGAACGATCCGAAGGTGCCGATGTAGAGCAGCGCCAGCACCCACAGGTGCGGTTCACGCAGGGCAGCGGCGGCGCCGGCGAAGTCGGCCTTCGCGGAGGACAGGTTGTCCATGTAGCGCCAGGCGCCCCAGGCTGCGAGGAGGATGAGCGGGATCCACATCCACCCCGCGAAGGAGAGGTTGAAGGTGAGTGCGGCGGTGAGCGATACGACGATGGGAACGGCGAGCTGGGCGACCGCGGTGCCGAGGTTGCCGCCGGCCGCGTTCAGGCCGAGCGCCCATCCCTTCTCCTTCTGCGGGAAGAAGTAGGTGATGTTCGACATCGAGCTGGCGAAGTTGCCGCCGCCGAAGCCCGCGAGGGCTGCGACCAGGAGCAGGACGCCGAACGGTGTCTCGGGGTTCTGCACCACGATGCCGAGCAGGCCGGCCGGGATCAGCA
This sequence comes from Microbacterium sp. A8/3-1, assembly GCF_040267695.1. Lineage (NCBI taxonomy): Bacteria > Bacillati > Actinomycetota > Actinomycetes > Micrococcales > Microbacteriaceae > Microbacterium > Microbacterium sp. A8/3-1. Next base: position 3,713,193 of record NZ_CP158357.1, read on the forward strand.
GCAGCAGGGCCGACACGATGGTCCAGTTGCGACCGCCGAACCGTGCGACGAGGAACGTGTACGGGAAGCGCAGGGTCGCGCCGACGAGGCTCGGCAGCGAGATCAGCCAGAACGACTCGGTGGTGCTGAGAGTGAAGCCGGCATTCGGCAGCAGCACGACCACGATGCTCCACAGCTGCCACACGATGAAGCCGAGGAACTCGGCGAAGATCGACCAGCCGAGGTTGCGGCGGGCGATCCCACGGCCCTCCGCGGCCCAGAAGACGGCGTCCTCCGGGTTCCAGCCGTCGATCCAGCGACCGTCGCGGCGGGTGAGGGTGGTGGCCGAATCGACCCTGGTGTTTCCGAGCGTCTGAGACATCGCGGCTCCTGGAGTTCGAGAGGAAGAATGCTCCGAACCTAGGGGTCGCGTATTTCCCGGCTGCTCTTCGGCGATTTCCGGATGATTACTTTTGCATCACACGGGCTCGGGAGTCGATGAGAGGTCTCCGTGAAGGCCGCCGCCGATCAGGCGTGGTCGTCGTCCGTGCGCCAGCCCGCGGCGAGCTCGCTGATCGCCGCGGCGGCGGCATCGGCGTCGGCAGGAGAGCCTCCGGCGCGGCCGGCGGCGAGCCCCGCGAGGAAGGCGCTCAGCGGAGCGGCGGGGCGGGCGACGCCGTGCGCGACGTCACGAGCGAGGTCGAGGATGCGCGCCACGTCGACATCCGAGCGATCCAGCTCCAGGCGCGCGCACACCGCCGTGGTCCACTCGTCCAGGGCATCGACGGGGAGATGCCGCGGCTGATCTGTCATGTCGCCTCCTGAATCCGTGCGTCCTCGTGCCTGAGCGGCCTGCGTCCTGGCACGCTCCAGATCGTCCCACGTGTCGACGTCCGCCGCCAGGTCGCCGGCGGACACGAGGTCCAGGTGCAGTCCCGAGACGAGGGAGCGCATCGAGGCGTCCCGGCCGCCGTCGGGGAGCGCGTCGACGGCACGGCGGAGTGCTGCGGTGCGATAGCGGCCGATCAGCCACTGCGCGCCGGCGGCATCCGCGAGACAGGTCCCGTCGGCGTCGCCCGGCGGATGCTCGCGCAGCAGTGCGACCGCCTCCACGGCGCGCGGGGTGTCGGCGGCGAGGACCCAGACCTCCGCGCTGTCGACATGCGCCAGGCCCGCGGCGATCGCGGCCACGGGGCCGCCGAACGCGGGCGTCTCGCGCGTCCAGACGACCTCGGCCCGCACGGGTGCGGGCGGTCCGACCACGATGAGCGGATCGCACCACGACACCGCACGCACCGCACGGTCGAGCAGCGTCTCGCCGTCCACCACGAGCTGCGGCTTGTCGGCTCCGCCCAGGCGTGAGGCGCGACCGCCGGCGAGGACGATCGCCGCGACGCCGCCGGAGCCGTGCGGAGTGAGGGGAGTGAGGGGAGCGGTCATGAGAGCAGCACGACGTCGACCAGGTCGCCGGCGCTCACGGTCGCGACATCCTCGGGAACCACCGCGTAGGCCTCCGCCTGCGCCAGGCCGGCCGCCAGGTGCGAACCCGATCCTCCCGCGGTCGCCGGCCGCACCGTCCAGCCGGTCGGATCCGCGCGGTCGATGCGCGCCGGCAGGAACTGCCGGCGCCCCTGCCTGGTCCGCCATCCGGTCGCGGCGGGCAGCCGCATTGTCGGTCGCTGCAGCTCGGACCGGCCCTGCAGCGCCAGCAGGGCAGGGCGCACGAACGCCTCGAACGACATCGCGACGCTCACCGGGTTCCCCGGAAGGCCGAACACGAGCGCATCGCCGACCCGGCCGAACGCCTGCGGCTCTCCCGGCTGCATGGCGACCGAGACGAAGGCGATCCGGTCGCTCAGCACGCTGCGGACGACCTCGTAGGCGCCGGCGCTGACCCCGCCCGACGTGACGACGAGGTCGGCCCCGAGGTCGTCGACCGCGTGCGTGAAGGCCGCGTCGAACGCAGCATCCTCATCGGTCACCGTCGTCACCGAAACGAGTTCGGCGCCGGCCTCCCGGCACGAGGCTGCGAGCAGGATCGAGTTCGACTCCGGGATCTGCCCGCGGACGAAGTCGCCGCCGGGCGGGGCGAGTTCACTGCCGGTCGAGATGACGGCCACGCGCGGTCGGCGCCGCACGTCGACCCGATCCACACCGGATGCCGCGAACGCCGTCGCCTGCAGGGCGCCGACGACGATCCCGGCCGGGGCGACCTCCGCGCCGGCGCGCACGTCCTCGCCGCGCCGACGGATGTGCGCGCCCTCGCTCCGCGGCGCAGCGGTCACGATCGCGGAGGTCTGCGAGTGCGCGAATCCGCCGTGGGTGTCCTCGACGGGGATCACCACCGTCGCCGCCGTGGGAACGGGAGCGCCGGTCATGATCCTGGCGGCCTCGCCCGCGCCGAGGGGAGGGTCGACGGACGAGCCGGCGGGGATGTCGGCGACGACGCGCACCGTCACCGGGTGCGCGGCGTCTGCGGCGGCGACGTCCTCGTGACGCGCGGCGTAGCCGTCCATGGCGGAGTTGTCGAACAGCGGCACATCGACGCGGGCCAGCACCGGCGCGGCGAGCGTGCGTCCGATGGAGTCGCCGAGCGGCACGGTCGCGGAGGGCACGGGCGTGACAGCCGAGAGCACGACCGCGAGATGCTCCTCCACGGTGCGGCGGATGGCGCCAGCGCCGGTCGGAGGAGAGGCAGGGCGCATGGACTCAGCGTACGCCGGGGCGTCATCCCGCTCGGCGGGTCGTGCGCGATGTTGCGGCACATTTCCGGCGGCCGCACGAGCGGTGCCGGATCAGAGCACGGCCGTGGTCAGAGCGCGGCGGCGATCAGCTCGAGCGTCTGCGCGCGCCCCGGAGACGTCGCCTTCGGCTCCGACTCGTAGGATGCCGCGACGGGCGACAGCATGACCTCGTCGACGCCGTAGGTCTCGGCGAACGCGCGGAGCTCGGCGGCGACCGACGCACCCGTCCCGACGAACCAGCGCGAGCGCGCCGCCTGGATGACCTGGTCGGTGGCGGCATCCGTCTCTGCGGCGACGGCCTCCTCGACGGTCTCCAGCGCGACGAGGGGCTGGTTCAGGCGCAGCCGCGCCATCATGCGCAGCTGCGGCAGGGCGCGCGCCTCCGCCTCCTCGGCCGTGGGTGCGGCGACGACATTGACCGTGAGGAACGTGCGCGGCTCCGGGTGCTCCTCGCTGGGCTGGTAGCCCGTGCGGTACAGGTCGAGCGCGCGCTCGAGTCCCTGTCCCGAGAAGTGGTTCGCGAACACGTAGGGCAGGCCCTGGGATGCCGCGAGCTGCGCCGAGTAGTCGCTGGAGCCGAGCAGCCACACCTCGGGTGCTCCGGTCGCGGCGGGCGTCGCACGGACCGTGTACTCGCCGCCGGATGTGAACCGCACGGTCGCACCCTCGCCGGAGACGAGCGCTGCGATGTCCTGCACGTGGCGGGGGAACTGCTCGACGTCGCTCGTCGTGCCCGAGCCGCGGAGCAGCTGGGTGATGACGGGGTCGCTGCCCGGAGCGCGTCCGAGACCCAGGTCGATGCGTCCGGGGGCGATGGCCTCGAGCGCCGCGAACTGCTCGGCGACGATCAGCGGCGCGTGGTTGGGCAGCATGACGCCGCCGGAGCCGAGGCGCAGCCGTGTCGTGCGCGTCGCGGCCGCGGCGATCAGCACCGGGGGAGTCGTCGAGGCGACCGCGGGCATGTTGTGGTGCTCCGCGAACCAGTAGCGGCGACAGCCGAGCCGGTCGGCGGTCTCCGCCAGCGAGAGCGAGGAGGCGATGGCCTCGGCACTGGTCTGGCCGGTGCGCACCGGGACGAGATCGAGGACGGAGAGAGCGAGTTCAGACATCCTCAGGGCAAACCACGAGGCGGGCCCGGGCATTCCCCGGGGTTCAGGTCCGCGGTGTGCCGGGGGAGCGTCCGCGCGTCTCGTCGCGCAGGGTCTCGATCTCCTCGCGATTGATGGTCGCCGCGCGCTCGAGCAGCTCGTTCGCGAAGTCGAGCTGCTCGTCGGTCAGGGTGTCGAGATAGTCGTTCCAGCGTTCCGCGACCCGGCCGTAGACGTGCCCGACCCGTGCCATCACGGTCTCGGGGACCGCGGAGACGATCACGCGGCGGCGATCGGTCTCGTCTCGGGTGCGGGTGACGAAGCCCGCCCGCTCGAGGCGGTCGATCATGGCGGTCACCGCGCCTCCGGCGGTCAGGCCCGAGCGGGCAGCCAGCTCTCCGGGGGTCGCCGGGCCCTCGCTCAGCAGCAGGCCCACCGCCTGGAGATCGGTCCCGTTGAGGCCCCCGGAGCGCGCCACAGCCTCCTGGAACAGCACGGACCTGGCCATGAACTCGCGCATCACCTCGCCCTGGCGGGCGATCGCGGTATCGCGCGTTGACGCTTTCTCCGGCATCCGCTAATCTCTCTATATTAGAGAGACTCTCTTTTAGAGTCTCTCTCATCTGCTCTCAGACTATCGAAGGAACCACCCATGCCCAAGGCGCTCATCATCGGGGGCGGCGTCGCCGGACCCGCCACGGCACTCTTCCTCCACCGTGCGGGATGGCAGGTGGAAATCTTCGAGGCGCGGAGCGCGCCGGCGCCGTACGGCGGGCTCTTCCTCAATGTGGCCACCAACGGCCTCGCGGTGCTCGACGAGCTCGGTCTGCGCGACCGACTCGTGTCGGACGGGCACCTCAGCCCGCACATGGTGATGCTCAGCGGGCGGGGAGCGCGGCTCGGCGTGGTCCCGAACGGGCCCGCCGGGGACCCGGCGCGCGGCAGCGTCGTCGTGCGACGCGCCTGGCTGCACGAGGTGCTGCGCGATGCGATCACGGATGCCGGCATCCCCCTCATGTTCGATGCGCGGCTGGACCGCGTCGAGGAGACGCCGGATGCCGTGGTCGCGCACTTCGACGACGGTCGCAGCGTCCGCGGCGACGTGCTCATCGGCGCCGACGGCGTGGGATCGATCGTGCGGACGGCCATCGATCCGAAGGCACCGGCCCCCGCTCCGAGCGGGCTGATCAGCGTCGGCGGCTTCTCCCGCGTGCCGGGTCTCGCGCCGACGCCCGGCGAGCAGTACATGGTGTTCGGCGCGAAGTCCTTCTTCGGCTACCTGGTGCGCGACGACGGCACCGCCTACTGGTTCGCCAACGTGACGGCGCCGGCGCTCGGGCGTGCGGAGACTCGCGCGATGACGGACGAGGACTGGCTGACGCGATTGCGGGACCTGCATGCCGAGGACCCCTATCCGGTGCCCCAGATCCTCGAGCAGGTGGAGGGGGAGATCGGCGCCTATCCGCTCTCCGATCTCACGCACGTCCCGCACTGGCATCGAGGGCGACTTGTCCTCGTCGGAGATGCCGTGCACGCGACCTCACCCAGTGCAGGACAGGGCGCCTCCCTCGCGCTGGAAGACGCGATCGTGCTCGCCAGACACCTGCGCGACGCCGCCGACCACGAACAGGCCTTCGCCGCCTACGAGCGCGACCGGCGGCCACGCGCAGAAGAGGTCGTGAAGTACGCACGAGCAGTCAACCGGAACAAGCGGGTCACGAAGTCCCGGCTCGGCATCGCCCTCCGTGATGCGATGCTGCCGAGGTTCCTGCGCAACGCCTCCTCGGACACCCGCAACGATCATCTCTACAACCACGTCGTCCGCTGGTGACCCCGCGCTCCCTCATCGCGCGTTCCCCCGCTAGCGTTGGCACATGGATGCCGAGATCTTCTACGTGATCGTCGGAGCCGTCGCCGTGGCGGCGGTCGCGAGATGGCGCGGGTGGCCCGCGCCGCTGCTGGTCACGGTCGTGGCGCTCGCCGCGTCGTTCCTGCCGTTCGTGCCCGAGGTCGACATCGACGGGCATCTGCTGCTGAACCTCGTGCTGCCTCCGCTGCTGTACTCGGCGGCGCTCGACGTCTCGTTCGTCGGGTTCAAGCGCAGCCTGCCGCAGATCCGCCGCCTCGGCGTCACGCTCGTGCTGCTCACCGCGCTCGCGGTCGGCTTCGTGGCCTGGTGGATCTTCCCGGCGCTGACTCTTCCCGGGGCGCTGCTGCTCGGCGCGATCGTCGCCCCGCCGGATGCCGTCTCGGCGGCGGCGATCGGCCGCAAGCTCGGACTCCCTCGGCGCATCATGACCGTGCTGTCCGGTGAGAGCCTGATCAACGACGCGACCTCGCTGACGCTGTACCGCGTGTTCGCGGCGATCCTCGCCGGGGCGACCCTGACGGTGTGGGACGGCATCTGGCAGTTCCTGCTCGCGGTCGTGGTCGGCGTCGTCGTCGGCCTCGTCTTCGGCATCGTGCTGCATCAGCTGCGCATGCGGATCAGCGACCCCGTCGTGATCGGCACCTTCGGGCTGCTGGCCCCGTTCGGCGCATACGCGATCGCGGAGCACCTGCTCGGATCCGGCGTGCTCGCGGTCGTCGCGATGGGCCTCTACGTCGGCTTCAACGCCCCCCGCACCGACTACACCACCCGGCAGCAGGAGAAGCCGCTGTGGCTCTCGGCCGACCTGCTGCTGGAGAGCTTCGTGTTCGCGTACATCGGACTGCAGTTCCCCCGCGTGCTCCGAGATCTCGGCAGCGAGTCGGTGGGGCACATCCTGCTCCTCTCCGGCGCGGTGCTGCTGGTCGTGCTCGTCGTGCGCCCGCTGTACGTCTACCCGACCGGCGCCTGGTCGAACTTCCAGGACCGCCGGCGCCTCGCCCGCATGGATCGCGGCATCGCCTCGGGGGATTTCGACAAGCGCCGAGAGCAGTCCTCGCGCTGGAGCCGGTACAGCGCGGAGGAGCTGCGGTCCCAGATCGTGCGCGAGCGGATGGCGGGACTCCAGCTCACGTGGAAGGACAACGCGGTCATCTCGTGGGCCGGGATGCGCGGCGTCGTCACGCTCGCGACAGCGCTCGCCGCCGCCGACCTCGCGTCCCTGGACTCGGACGCCTCGCACGCGATCGTGGTCGTGGCCTTCATCGTGACGGTCGCGACGCTGCTGCTGCAGGGGCTGACGCTGCCGATGCTCATCCGCGGACTCGGCATCGCGAGCGACGTCGACCAGGCCGAGGACGAGAAGGCGCTCGAGGCGGTGAAGGAGAAGAGCCGTGCCGCCGGCAAGGCGTTCCTCGCCGAGAAGCGCCTCGAGTGGGAGGCGACGCACGGGCAGGTCGACATGCCCCTCTTCGACGCCTTCACGAAGCGGATGACCCGGGTCGAGAAGGACACCGACGAGGCGCAGCGCGTCGGGGATGCCGCGAACCAGCCCTCCTACGAGGATCTGGTCGCACTGTCCCGGGGCTGGCTGCAGGTGCGGCGCGACATCCTCCTGGCGGAGCGCGACGCCGGCAACCTCGACGAAGAGGTGATGCGCGAGCTGCTCACCGCGATGGATGCCGAGGAGCTCGCGCTCGACACCCGCGGCGCCACGCGCGAGCAGGGTCGCGCGTAGAACGCCGGCTCTCCCACCCATACCCGGCGGCGTCGAGCGGCCCCTCTGTGTACGAACCGGCCCTCTGCGTACGTACGCAGAGGGCCGGTTCGCGCAGAAAGGGGCGGCTCGGCCCCGGGGCTTCGGCGGAGCAGGGTCAGCGCGAGCCGACCGGCTCCTTGTCGGTGACGGCATCCGCCTCGGGGGCGTCGTCGGCGTCGTTGTCGTCGGCGAAGGGCAGGCCCTCACGCGGCGCGTTGTAGAGCTCCTCGTCGAGGATGCCCTCGCGCTTGGCGACGATCGTCGGCACGAGGGCCTGACCGGCGACGTTGACCGCGGTGCGGCCCATGTCGAGGATCGGGTCGATCGCGAGCAGCAGGCCGACGCCCTCGAGCGGGAGGCCCAGGGTCGACAGCGTGAGCGTGAGCATGACGGTCGCGCCGGTCGTGCCCGCGGTGGCCGCCGAGCCGACGACCGAGACGATCACGATCAGCAGGTACTGCACGAAGTTCAGCTCGATGCCGAAGAACTGCGCGACGAAGATCGCGGCGATGGCCGGGTAGATCGCTGCGCAGCCGTCCATCTTCGTGGTCGCACCGAACGGCACGGCGAACGAGGCGTACGAGCGGGGCACGCCGAGGTTGCGCTCGGTCACGCGCTCGGTCAGCGGCAGCGTGCCGATCGACGAGCGGCTGACGAAGGCCAGCTGCACGGCGGGCCAGACGCCCGAGAAGTACTGCTTGATGGACAGGCCGTGCGTCTTCACGAGGATCGGGTAGACCACGAAGATCACGAGGGCGAGGCCGATGTAGATCGCCGCGGCGAACCAGGCGAGCGACGCCAGCTTCTCCCAGCCGTACTCGACGACGGCGGCGCCGATCAGACCGAACGTGCCGAGCGGTGCGATGCGGATGATCCACCACAGCACACGCTGGATGACCTTGAGCAGCGACTCGGTGAACGCGAGGAACGGCTCGGCCTTCTTGCCGGCCTTGAGGGCGGCGATGCCCACGGCCGCGGCCACGACGATGACCTGCAGGATGTTGAAGCTGATGCTGGAGGTCGCGCTGCCGGTCTCGAGATCGACCTGCGTGCTCGCACCGAGGCCGAGGAAGTTCTGCGGGATGAGGCCGAGGAGGAAGTTCCACCACGTGCCGACCGTGTACGGCTCACCGGGCGTGAGGCCCTCGCCGGCCTTCGAGCCCGGCTGGATGACGAGGCCGAGGACGATGCCGATGGTCACGGCGATGAACGCGGTGATCGCGAACCACAGCAGCGTCTGACCGGCGAGGCGCGCGGCGTTCTGCACGCGACGCAGGTTCGAGATGCTCGCCACGATGGCCGTGAAGATCAGCGGGACGACGGCGGCGCGCAGCAGCGTCACGTACGAGCTGCCGATCGTGTCGAGTGTCGCGGACAGTCCGTTCGGGTTGTCCGCGGTCGCGCCGAGCTGGCGGGCGAGGAGGCCGCCGGCGATGCCGAGGACGAGGGCGGCGAGGATCTGGAAGCCGAACGAGGTCAGCAGCTTCCGGACCGGTCCGCGGGTGTCAGGCGCCTTCTGGGCGCGTGCGGTAGTGCTCATGTGGGGACAGAACTCCAGGGGAAATCGCGGCGGGCCGAATGCACGCCATAACGCTCAACGCTAGGAGCGCCGCTGCATTCCCCGATCCGATATGACGAAGGATGACGGATGCCGTGGCATCCGTCATCCTCTGCGCCGCGCACCGCCGGAATCAGTCGGCGATGCACTCCTGGACGTTGTCGGAGATGATCTGGGTGGTGAGAGCCTTGTCGGCCTCGTTCTTCTGCTTGTCCTCGCCGTTCGCGAGGAACGTGAGGGTCTCGTTGCTCAGGTCGGAGTCGACGAGGTACTCCGCCAGGCACTCGGCGGCGTCGGCGTCGATCTGGTCGCCCATGCCCTGGCTGTCGAAGAACTCGGCGAGTCCCTTGGCGACGTCGGCTTCGGACGGGCGGCTCGGTCCGCCGCACGCGGCGAGCGAGAACGCGAGCGCGGCGATGGGGAGGGCGAGGAGGAGGCGGCTGGTGGTGCGCAGGTTCCGGTCGTTGATCTTCATGGTGCCCACGCTAGCGGCTCACAGCGGATTCATAGAGGGTCTTGCATGGGGAGAATTGCCCGTGTCAGAGACGGACGCTTCTGGCACGATGTCCTCATGTTCATCGTGACCACGAACGACGTGCCCGGATACCGCATCACGCAGGTGCTCGGCGAGGTCATGGGCCTCACGGTCCGCTCGACCGATTTCGGACAGAGCTTCACCGCCGGATTCCGTTCGCTGGGCGGCGGCGAGATCCCGGAGTACACGCAGGTCATGTACGAGAGCCGCCAGGTGGTGATGGGCCGGATGTGGGCCGAGGCGCAGCAGCGCGGGGCCAACGCGATCGTCGCGATGCGCTTCGACACCGGGTCCATCGGCAACTTCAGCGAGGTGTGCGGCTACGGCACCGCGGTCGTCGTGGAGTCGCTCGGGCAGCCCGCGCCACCGGCATCCGCTCCTCCGGCGTCTCCGCAAGCTCCGCCGCCCGCCCCCTAGTCGCGCCGCTCCGGTCGCAGTCTCTGACGCCTGGCGCCGCTCCGGTCGCAATTGCCGTCGCCTCGCCGCCCGGCATCCGGCCGAAAGTGCGACCGGATGCCGCAAACGGCGGGAGCGTCGCCCGCTGCCGGGCGTCAGCGCGGCGCCAGCACCAGCAGCTCGCCGACCTCGCAGTCGAGCGCATCGCAGATCGCCCGCAGTGTGGAGTACCGGATCGCGCGAGCGCGGTCGTTCTTCAGCACCGACAGGTTCACGATGCTCACCCCGACCAGCCCGCTCAGCTCGGTGAGCGTCATCCCGCGCTCGGCGAGCAGCTCGTCGAGTCGGCAGTGGATGCCGGTGAACTCCTCGACGTTCTCGGCCGGGCTCACACCAGGCCCTCCGTCTCCTTCTCGAGCCCTTCCTTCTGCTGGCGGAGTCGGATGCCGCGGCGGAATGCGACCGCGATCAACCCGACGGCGACGCCGGTCGCGAAGATCGGCGTGACCGCCCAGAACTCGATCGGATGGACGGGGTCGACGACGCCGAGGCCGAGGGTCGCGGTCACACCGTTGCGCCCTATGGTCTCGAGGATCACGATGACGAAGGGTGCGACCGCAAGTGTCCAGCCGATGGCATCGAAGGCTCGTGCGTTGCCTGGGACGAAGATCCGACCGCGAAGGAGATTCCATGCGACGAGTGCGACGGATCCGAGGACGACGAGTGCCGCGATCGCCCACAGGGCGATGGCCGCGACGATCGCTGCGACCGACCCCGCATCCACCCCGGTCGCGAAGACCATGGCCTGCTGCGCGATGCCCTCGACCTGTACTGCGCCGGAATCGGCCGTCGCGGAGATGGGCTGCTCGTCGATGGGGATCACCCAGGCGATCCCGCTGTCGCGGAAGGTGCTGCCGATGCGGAGTGCAGTGGAGATTCCGACGATCACGAGTGCTGCGGCACTGAGGAAGATGACGGTGATCGCATCCGCCGTGTCCGAGCGGGTCTGGGGTGTGGCTGAGGCGGCCATCAGACGAGTCCCTCCGTCTCGCGCTGCAGCTTGTCGCCGACCACGAACGCGGTGCCGATGACCGAGATGATGAACGCGGCCAGGATGAAGGTGAACGGCTCGGCAGTGATGACCGCGTTGTCGATCGCGTTGTCGGTGACGACGTTGACGGTCGCGTTGGCGAGCATGTTCTCGAAGAATCGCACGGCGGCGAAGCCGACGAGGCCGGTGATCCCGGCGGTCATCACGAGTGCGGTGTTCCGGCGGTTGAAGATGCGTCCGCTCAGCGTGCTCTGCGCGAGCAGGATCAGGCAGCCGATGACGACGATGATCGTCAGGATCTGGATGACCTGGCCGATGATGCCGGGGACCGTTGCGATCGGCGGCAGCGTCGCGGCGGTGATGGTGGCCTGGTCGAGGCCGACCGTGACCGTGCCGCCGCCGGTCGTGAGCGGGGCCTGCACGTCGTCACCTGCGAACTCGATGAGCACGGGCACGTCGGTCCCGCGGCCGAGTTCGACGATGCGGTGGATGCAGAACCCGATCATCGAGGCCGCGATCCCGGCGCCCGCGATGCAGAAGGCGATGAGCCCCGCCTTGTCGCCTCTGGTCAGCGCTCCCTGCTTCGCTCCCTGCTTCTCGACGTCCATGTCCCTCACTCCTCGTCTCCACATATCGATAGTCGTTGTTACCGATAAACGTTAATGTATCGACTGTCGATATATCCGTCAACCCCGCACTCGCTCCGGTGGCGGAAACGGCGGGTGTTCGACCGCGCCACCCGCCTAAAGCGCCACGGGAGCGTGAGGGCTATGCCCACGGCGAACACGGGCATACACCGCCCGAGCGGTGGTTACTCTCGATGTACAAGCGCAGAACGTCGTGACAGACGCAGCGCTTCGCCCCAGTGCGAATAAGGAGTCACAGCATGTTCGAGAGATTCACGGACCGAGCCCGTCGAGTGGTCGTCCTCGCCCAAGAAGAGGCGAAGATGCTCAACCACAACTACATCGGCACCGAGCACATCCTGCTCGGCCTCATCCACGAGGGCGAGGGCGTCGCCGCCAAGGCGCTCGAAAGTCTCGGCATCTCCCTCGACGCGGTGCGCGAGCAGGTGCAGGACATCATCGGCCAGGGTCAGCAGCAGCCGACCGGCCACATCCCGTTCACGCCCCGCGCCAAGAAGGTGCTCGAGCTGAGCCTCCGCGAGGCCCTGCAGCTCGGCCACAACTACATCGGCACCGAGCACATCCTCCTCGGTCTCATCCGCGAGGGCGAGGGCGTCGCCGCGCAGGTGCTGGTCAAGCTCGGCGCCGACCTCAACAAGGTCCGCCAGCAGGTCATCCAGCTGCTCTCCGGTGCCCCGGGACGCGAGCCGGCATCCGTCGGCGCGCAGACCAACGACACCCCGAGCGCGCAGGGCGGCTCGCAGGTCCTCGACCAGTTCGGTCGCAACCTGACCCAGGCCGCGCGCGACAACAAGCTCGACCCGGTCATCGGTCGCGAGAAGGAGGCGGAGCGGGTCATGCAGATCCTCTCCCGCCGCTCCAAGAACAACCCCGTCCTGATCGGCGAGCCCGGCGTCGGCAAGACCGCCGTCGTCGAGGGTCTCGCTCAGGCCATCGTCAAGGGCGATGTCCCCGAGACGCTGAAGGACAAGCAGCTCTACTCGCTCGACCTCGGCTCGCTCATCGCCGGCTCCCGCTACCGCGGAGACTTCGAGGAGCGCCTGAAGAAGGTCACCAAGGAGATCCGCACGCGCGGCGACATCATCGTCTTCATCGACGAGATCCACACCCTCGTGGGTGCGGGTGCCGCCGAGGGCGCGATCGACGCCGCCAGCATCCTGAAGCCGCTGCTCGCCCGCGGTGAGCTCCAGACGATCGGCGCCACCACGCTCGACGAGTACCGCAAGCACTTCGAGAAGGATGCTGCGCTCGAGCGCCGCTTCCAGCCGGTGCAGGTCAACGAGCCGACGCTGCCGCACACGATCAACATCCTCAAGGGCCTCCGCGACCGCTACGAGGCGCACCACAAGGTGCAGATCACCGACGGCGCCATCGTGGCCGCGGCGAACCTCGCCGACCGCTACGTCTCCGACCGGTTCCTGCCCGACAAGGCGATCGACCTGATCGACGAGGCCGGTGCGCGTCTGCGCCTCAGCATCCTGTCGAGCCCGCCCGAGCTGCGCGAATTCGATGAGAAGATCGCCAAGGTCCGCGAGCTGAAGGAAGTCGCCTCCGAGGAGCAGGACTTCGAGCGGGCGGCCTCGCTCCGCGATGAGGAGAAGAGCCTCCTCGCCGAGCGTCTGCGTCTCGAGAAGCAGTGGCGTGCGGGCGACGTCGCGACCTCCGCGGTCGTCGACGAGGGTCTGATCGCCGAGGTTCTCGCGCAGGCCACCGGCATCCCGGTGTTCAAGCTCACCGAGGAGGAGTCCTCGCGGCTCGTCTTCATGGAGAAGGCCCTGCACCAGCGCGTCATCGGTCAGGAAGAGGCGATCGCCGCCCTCTCCAAGACCATCCGTCGCCAGCGCGCCGGACTCAAGGACCCGAAGCGCCCCTCGGGCTCGTTCATCTTCGCCGGCCCCACGGGTGTCGGAAAGACCGAGCTCGCCAAGGCTCTCGCGGAGTTCCTGTTCGACGACGAGGCCGCACTGATCTCGCTCGACATGAGCGAGTTCGGCGAGAAGCACACCGTGTCGCGTCTGTTCGGCGCCCCTCCCGGATTCGTTGGATTCGAAGAGGGCGGCCAGCTCACCGAGAAGGTGCGCCGCAAGCCGTTCAGCGTGGTTCTCTTCGACGAGATCGAGAAGGCCCACCCGGACATCTTCAACTCGCTGCTGCAGATCCTGGAAGAGGGTCGTCTCACCGACGGTCAGGGTCGGATCGTGGACTTCAAGAACACGGTCATCATCATGACCACCAACCTCGGTGCGCGCGACATCGCCGGCGGCCCGGTGGGCTTCCAGATCGAGGGCAACGACTCGACCAGCTACGACCGGATGAAGGGCAAGGTCAACGAAGAGCTCAAGCGGCACTTCAAGCCCGAGTTCCTGAACCGTGTCGACGACATCATCGTGTTCCCGCAGCTCTCCAAGAGCGAGCTGGTGCAGATCGTGGATCTGTTCACCAAGCGCCTCGGCGAGCGTCTGCTGGACCGCGACATGACGATCGAGCTGTCGCAGGCGGCGAAGGAGCGTCTCATCGAGATCGGCTTCGACCCGGCTCTCGGCGCCCGTCCGCTGCGTCGCGCGATGCAGCACGAGGTCGAGGACCGTCTGTCCGAGAAGATCCTGCACGGCGAGCTCAACTCCGGCGACCACGTCAAGGTGGATGCCGCGAACGGCGAGTTCCTGTTCGAGCACGGTCCGCGCGGTGAGAAGGTGGCGGTCGGCATCAACACCGGCGGCGCCGGTATCAGCGGCACCCCCGATCTGGCGGTCGCCAGCGGGGAGTGACCCTCCCTCTCGCTGCGGCTCCTGAGCGAGCGCAGCGAGACGAAGGGCAGGGACCAGCAAAGGGGCGGATGCTGCGGCATCCGCCCCTTCGCTGTGCCCGGCGGACTACGACACGGTGTCGGTGATACGCGATCCGGTTTCGGAAGCGCGACCGAAGTGACCGAAGGCGCGGGCGGCTAGCATCACCAGAGACTTCAGATCGGACCGGAGGATGCGATGACGCACTGGGAGCCTGGCGCCGCCGACGGACGGATCTACTCCGGGGGCTGGCGTGAGCCGCGCGGAGGAACGCTCGCGGTGACCTCGCCGGGCGACGGCAGCACCGTCGGCGTGGTCGGGATCGCCGACGCGGACGACGTCGAGCAGGCCGGTCGCGCCGCGGTCGCCGCGCAGCGGGAATGGGCGCTCGCGTCGTACCGCACCAGGGCGGGCGTCCTCCGCCGGGCCGCGGACGCGCTGCGGGAGATCCGCGCCGACGTCGAGCACGTCCTGATCCGGGAGAGCGGATCGCTGCCGACGAAGGCCGCGCATGAGGTCGGCAAGGCGATCGACGAGCTGGTCGAGGCCGCGAGCCTGGTGACGATGTCGCAGGGTGATGTGCTCCCCGTCGAGGACCCGTCGACCCTGGGTATCGCCCGGCGCATCCCCGTGGGCGTCGTCGGCGTGATCGCCCCGTGGAACGCGCCCCTGATGCTCGCCATCCGCTCGGTCGCTCCGGCGATCGCGCTCGGCAATGCCGTGATCGTGAAGCCGGACGTCAAGACCCCCTTCTCCGGCGGCGCCGTGATGGCCGAGATCTTCGAACGCGCAGGCCTCCCGGACGGGGTCCTGCACATCCTCCCGGGCGGTCCCGAGACCGGCGAGGCCGTCGTCCGCTCCCCGCACACCGACGTCATCTCGTTCACCGGATCGTCCGCGGCGGGTCGACGCGTGGGAGAGGTCGCCGGCGGGCTCCTGAAACGAGTGATCCTCGAACTCGGCGGAAACAACGCCTTCATCGTGATGGCCGATGCCGACCTCGATCTGGCCGTGGCCTCCGGCATCGGCGGATCATTCCGCCATCAGGGCCAGATCTGCATGGCGACGGGGCGTCATCTCGTTCACGAGAGCATCGCCGACGAGTACGTCGAACGACTCGGCGCGGCGGCCGCGGCGATGCGGCTCGGGGACCCTCTCGCCGAGGGCACCACGCTCGGCCCTCTCATCACGACCGCGCAGGCGGAACGCGTGCAGGGGATCGTGGATGCCGCCGTCGACGGCGGAGCCCGGATCGTGCACGGGGGCACACATGACGGCGTGTTCTACCGGCCGACGGTGCTCGACGGAGTGGATGCGGCCAACGCGGCGTTCCGCAGCGAGATCTTCGGCCCCGTGGCACCGGTGACCCGATTCTCCACCGCCGAAGAGGCACTGGAGCTCGCGAACGCGAGCGATTACGGGCTGTCCGCGGCGATCCACACCCGGGACATCGCGCGCGGACTCGGCTTCGCCTCCCGACTGCGCGCGGGCATGGTGGCGATCAACGGCCAGACGATCTACGACGCCGCGCACATCCCGATGGGCGGGATCGGCGCCTCCGGCAACGGCGGACGACACGGCGGCCATTGGAACCTGGACGAGTTCACCTACTGGCAGTGGGTGACGGTCCCGACGATCTCAGACTGAGACCCGGTCTGCGGACGGAGAGGACGAGCAGCGCCGAGGGGGTGGGCTCGTCCTCTTCGTCATGCCCGCAGCCTCGCTCCCGTTCGACATCGTGTCGGAATCAGGGTCCCGGTTTCGCTCCGCGGTCACGTATCGGGCGCGGATCGCCCGAATCTAGCCTGGGAACTCCGCAGTCGAGGAGGAGCCTGTGTCCGCATCCGTGAAGAGCCCCCGGGACCCGTCGACGTCGTTCGATGACGACGTCTGGCCCGACTCCACCGACGTCCTGATCATGGGCGGAGGGCCGGTCGGCCTCTCCTGCGCGATCATGCTCGCGCAGCGCGGTGTCGACGTGCTCCTGGTCGAACGGCGCGACTTCGTGTTCCGCTTCCCTCGCGCGCACCTGCTCAACCCGCGCACCATGGAGGCATTCCACGACATGGGCGTCGCCGGCGACATCTATGGGGCGACCCCGGCGCACGACCGCTGGCGCAAGGCCGCCTGGTACACGACGGCGACCGGGCCGGGGCGCTTCGACGGGATGAAGATCGGCGACGTGCCGGCGTGGGGCGGGGGACCGGATGCCGAACGCTACCGCTCGTCCAGCCCGCGCGCTTTCGCGAACATGCCGCAGCTGCGGCTCGACCCGTTGATCCACCGGCATGCGCTCGCCGCAGCGCCCGGGCGCATCCGGAGCAGGCAGGAGGTCGTCGCGATCGAGCAGGATTCCGAATCGGCCGTCGTATCGGTGAAGGACCTCGTCACCGGCGAGTTGCGCACCGTGCGCGCCCGGTACGTGATCGCCGCGGACGGCGGACGCGACAGCGCCGACCTCCTCGGCATCGAGCTGGAGGGGCCGCGCGACATGCGCGAGGTCGTCAACTACCACGTGAGCATGGACCTGTCGGCGTGGTCGGAGCCCGATGCTCTCCTCGGCCATTTCCTGCATCCCGCCGGTGGTGCGCGGCGCCGCGGGACGATCCAGGCGCTCGGACCCACGCACTACAACCGCGACTCCGAGGAGTGGCTGGTGTCGGTGGCGGCGTGGATGGTCGAAGGCGATCCCGACGACGAGGCGGCGCTCTTCGCGTCGATCCGCCGGATGCTCGGCCTCGCCGATGACCACGAGATCACGATGCACTCGATGACGCGCTGGAGCTATCACGGCCTCGTGGCGAAGCAGTTCCGCGACCAGCGGGTGTTCCTCGTCGGCGACGCCGCCCACAAGCATCCGCCGACCGGCGGGCTGGGACTCAACAGCGGCATCCAGGATGCGCAGAACCTGTGCTGGAAGCTCGCCGCCGTCCTCGACGGACAGGCTCCCGACGGGCTGCTGGACAGCTACCAGGCCGAACGTCGGCCGGTCGTGGCGTGGTACACCGCGCACTCGCTCGAGAACGCGAACCGGCATCCTCCGATCGCAGAGGCCCTCGGCTTCTGCGACGACGAGGCCGCCGGCTTCCGCGGGCTCGAGGTGTTCGTCAGCGAGACTCCCGAAGGCGAGGCGATGCGCGCCCGTGTGGCGGCGGAGGTCGCCCACAATGCGCACGACTACAGCCAGCTCGGAGTGGAGGCCGGGTACCACTACTGGGCCGGGGCGCTGGTGCCGGACGACACGCCCGTGCCGGGGGATCCCTCCGATCCCGTGACCTTCCACGCGACCTCGCGTCCGGGACATCACCTGCCCCACGTGTGGCTCGACAGCGCCGCGGGCGACGACGGCGGCTCCGTCTCGGCGCATGATCTGATCGCCGCGGCCGGATTGACCCTGCTCACCTCGGAGTCGGCCGCGCCGCGATGGCGCGCGGCGGTGGCGGCGGCATCCCGAAACATGCCCATCACGGTCGTCGCGATCGCCGACGACGATGCCGCGTGGACCGCTGTGCGTCAGATCGACGACGACGGCGCCCTGCTGGTGCGGCCGGATCGCAAGGTCGCCTGGCGGGCCACCCGCCTTCCCGCTGAACCGGATGCCGAGCTCACCGCGGCCCTCGAGACGATCCTCCGCGGCGGCGACGCACCCGCCGGCGATCCGGCCGAGCCGTACCTGCGCCGCATCCGGGCGGCAGCGAACGTGCTGGTGCGCTGATGGCCGCCGACGCCGCCCGATCTCAGACACCGTGTCGGAGCGGGCTGCGGCAGTTTCCCGCAGCGCACCGATTCGTGTCGTCCACCCCTTCCGTAGCGTCGAGGGGACGCCGCCTCGCCGCACAAGCCGGACCCGCACAGTTCTAAGGAGCCACCGTGATCATCGATGTCCACGGCCACATGTCCGCCCCGGATTCCTACTACGCGTGGAAGGCGTCGCTGCTGGCGGCCCGCGGGTCGCACGGCGGCAAGCCGCCCGTGATCACGGATGACGAGCTGATCGCGGCGTACCACGCTCCGCACCCGAGCTTCGGGCACGTGTCGCACATGACCCACATCGACGATGCCGGGATCGATCTGCAGCTGCTGTCGCCGCGGCCGTTCCACGCGATGCACTCCGAGCGTCCGACGAGGATCGTCGAGTGGTTCACCGCCGAGACGAACAACATCATCAAGCGCACCGCCGAACTCTTCCCCGGCCGATTCCAGGGCATCGCCGGCATCCCGCAGAGCCCCTACCTGAGCGTCGAGCAGTGGCTCCCCGAACTGCGCCGCGCCGTCACCGAGCTCGGGTTCGTCGGCGCCATGGTCAACTCCGACCCCTACGAGGGGACCGAGGTGCCGCCCGCGATGGGGGAGCGCTACTGGTACCCGCTGTACGAGGAGCTGTGCGCGCTCGACGTGCCGATGCTGCTGCACTCGGCCGGCTGCAAGTTCCCCTCCCGTGAGCCGTACAGCCTGCACTTCATCCAGGAGGAGACCGTCGCGATCTGGAGCATGATCCAGTCGAACGTCTTCGCGGACTTCCCCGACCTGAAGGTCATCGTCTCGCACGGCGGCGGCGCGATCCCCTACCAGATGGGCCGCTTCCTCCCCTCGGTGGTGCGCACCGGCGTCTCGTACGTCGACAAGCTCCGCAAGTTCTACTTCGACTCCTGCCTCTACACGCAGGACAGCCTCGAGCTGCTTATCAAGACCGTCGGCACCGACCGCGTGTTGTTCGGATCCGAGAAGCCGGGGACGGGATCGCAGATCGATCCGGCCAGCGGTCGCTGGTTCGACGACATCCACCTGCTCATCGACGACATCGAGTGGCTCGACGCCGACCGTCGCGCCGACGTGCTCGAGAACAACGCCCGCAGCCTCTTCCGGCTCTGAGCAGCACACCGCACTTCGAGAAGGGATCCACCATGACCGAGATCGTCGCCGGATTCGGCACCTCGCACGGACCGCAGCTGAAGGCCGCACCGCCGGAGGCCTGGGAGACCCGCGGCACCGCGGATCGTCGCAGCAAGGGCCTCAAGTTCCGCGGGGGCACGCACACGTTCGATGAGCTCCGCGCGCTGCGTGAGGACTTCTCCGCCGAGATCACCCACGATGTGATGCAGCGCCGCTGGGACAGCTGCCAGGCGTCGATGGACGATCTCTCCCGGTTCATCGCGGAGCAGAAGGTCGATGTGCTCGTGATCGTCTCGAGCGATCACAAGGAGACCTACGGCGACGAGTGGCTGGCCCCGTTCTCGGTGTTCTGGGGCGACGAGGTCGCCCACGTCCCGTTCACGCAGGAGCAGCTCGACGAGATGGCTCCCGGTCTCGCCGAGGCGGCGAAGGGCGATGTCCCCGATCACACGATCGTGCGTCCGACCCACCGCGCGCTCGGCAAGCACATCATCCAGTCCACCCAGGCAGAGGACTTCGACACGGGTGCGACCGAGATCGTGCCGGCCGGGCGCTACGAGAACCACTCGATCCCGCACGGCTTCGGCTTCATCTACCAGCGGTTCATGGGCGAGGAGTCCACCGTTCCGATGGTGCCGATCTTCATCAACACGTTCTGGGAGCCGAACCCGCCGAGCGCCAAGCGCTGCTACGACTTCGGGCGCGCCGTCGCGCGGGCCATCCAGTCGTTCCCGGGCGACCTGCGCGTGGGCGTCGTCGCCTCCGGCGGCCTCAGCCACTTCGTGATCGACGAGAAGCTCGACAGCGAGTTCCTCCAGGCGATGAAGGACCACGACGCGGAGTACCTCTCCGCCGTCCCGGCCGCCGAGATGCAGTCGGGCGCCTCGGAGCTGCGCAATTGGATCGCCGTCGCCGGTATCGCCGACGAGGTGGGCCTCACGGTCACGAACGTCGACTACGAGCCCTGCTACCGCACCGAGGCCGGCACCGGCAACGCGATGGGCTTCGTCACGTGGGAGCGCGCCTGAGATGACGCCCTCCTCCGACATCGTCGCGGCGCTGCGGACGCTCGACAGCTGTGCCGTCTCGGATGCCCTCGACACGCTGGGGCTTCCGGGTGCGGTGACCGGGCTGGCGGGCATGTGGTCGGCCGGACGCACCGTCGCCGGACGGGTGCGCACGGTCACCGCCGCACCCAAGGCGGCCGCGGGACCGGGGACGCACATCGCCACGCCGCTCGTGGCGGTCGCCGAGCCCGACGACGTCGTGGTGATCGACAACCACGGCCGCACCGACGTCTCCTGCTGGGGCGGCCTCCTCGCGGAGGCGGCCGTGCAGCGCGGGATCGCCGGAGTGATCGTTGACGGCGCCTGCCGTGACGTCCAGGAGAGCGAAGCGCTCGGGCTCCCGGTGTTCGCGCGTGCCGCGGTGCCCGTCAGCGCGCGGGGCCGCATCGTGCAGCAGGCGATGGACGAGCGCATCCAGATCGCCGGTGTCTCGGTCGCCGCGCACGACTACGTCGTCGCCGACGTCAACGGCGTCGTCTTCGTCCCCGCTGCCGAGGTCGACCGCGTGGTCGCCCTCGCCCGGCGCATCATCGCGCGTGAGGCCCGCATGGCCGAGGCGGTGCGGGCCGGCCGCGATGTCAGCGAGGTCATGCACGACTCCCAGTTCCCCACCGTGACCGCATCGACCGACTCCACGGAGGAGAGATGACCGACACCCTCGCCCAGCGCTTCGCCGCCCTCGGCACCGCCACCGTCTCGGACGCGCTCGACAAGCACGGCCGCCCCGGCAGTCTGCTCGGCATCGCTCCCCTCGCCGACGGGCAGCACATGGTCGGTCGCGCCTTCACCGTCCGCTACGTCAGCGCGCAGGTGCCGGCGGGGACCGTGGGCGACTTCATCGACCAGGTCGAGCCGGGGCAGGTCGTCGTGCTCGACAACGACGGCCGCGTCGACTGCACGGTGTGGGGCGACATCCTCACCGCCGTCGCGCACCACCGCGGCATCTCCGGCACGGTGATCGAGGGCGTCTGCCGCGACACGCACCGCGCTCTCTCGATCGGCTATCCGATCTACAGCCGAGGACGCTTCATGCGCACCGGCAAGGACAGGGTCGAGGTCGCCGAGGAGCAGGGGCCCGTCACGATCGGCGGCGTCACGGTGCGCCCCGGTGACATCCTGCTCGGCGACTCGGACGGGGTCGTCGCGATCCCGCAGGACGTCGAGGAGCAGGTGCTCGAGACGGCCGAGCTGATCCATGCGCGCGAGGAGTCCATCCTCGCCGCGGCATTGGGCGGCGCGACGATCGCCGAGGCCCGCGCACGCTACGGTTACCACGACCTGCAGCGGGCCGAGGCGTGAGCGAGCTCGACGCCGACGCGCAGGAGCTGCTGCGCCTCGGGAGCGCCACGCTGTACGAGGCCTCACGCAGCGACTGCTTCCTCGCCCCGGCGTTCCGCCCGGCATGGGACGGCGCGCAGCTGGTCGGACGCGCCTACCCGGTGTCGGCGCAGATCGGAGACAACCTCGCCCTGCACCACGGGATCGAGGCCGCGGCGGACGGCGACGTGCTCGTCGTCGACGGCGGTGGCGGCGAGTTCGGGTACTGGGGAGAGGTCATGACCGTGGCCGCGCAGGCCCGCGGTATCCGCGGACTCGTGATCGACGGCGGCGTGCGCGACACCGCGCAGCTCGCCGCCCTCGGGTTCCCCGCCTTCAGCACCTCGATCTCGATCCGCGGCACCATCAAGCAGTGGCCGGGAGCCGTCGGCACCACCATCACCCTGCGCGGGCGCGTCGTGCGCCGGGGAGACGTGATCGTGGCCGACCGCGACGGCATCGCCGTGATCCCCGCCGAGCGCTACGACGAGGTGCTCGAGGCCTCGCGCGATCGCGCCGCGAAGGAGGACGCCTACATGGCACGACTCCGTGACGGCGAGACGACCCTCGACGTCTACGACTTCCGTCGTCTCGGTGCTCCGCGCCGCGACACGACCCCCTGAGAGGCAGACATGACCCACGACCTGGACGCGGACGTCCTCATCATCGGCGCCGGCCCCGTCGGTCTGGTCGCCGCCCTCGACCTCGCCGCCCGCGGCATCCGCACGATCGTGATCGAGCAGCGCGAGTACCTCGAGCCGCCGAACGTGAAGTGCAACCACGTCGCCTCGCGCACGATGGAGAGCTTCCGTCGTCTCGGCATCGCCGCCGAGGTGCGCCAGGCGGGGCTGCCCGCCGACTACCCCCAGGACGTCGCGTTCCGCACCTCGCTCACCGGCCGGGAGTTCGCGCGCATCCCGATCCCGGCGAGCGGCGAGCGGTACACCTCGCGCCGCGGGCCCGACACGTCATGGAACACCCCGGAGCCCCCGCACCGGATCAACCAGACCTTCCTGGAGCCGATCCTCGCCCGGCGCGCCGCGGCCGCGGCCGAGATCACGCTGCGCAATCGCACGCTGTTCCACACGCTGTCGCAGGACGACGCCTCGGTCTCGATCGTGGTCTCGGACCTCGACGGTTCGAACGAGCAGATCCTGCGCGGCCGATACCTCATCGGCGCCGACGGCGGACGCTCGAACGTGCGCAAGCAGATCGGCGCGAAACTGAGCGGGGATGCCGTGCTGCAGCACGTGCAGTCCACCTGCATCCGGTCCGCCGAGCTGTACGACCGGATGACCGCCGCGGAGCCGCGTGCCTGGGGCTACTACACGTTCAACGCGCGCCGCCTCGGGCACGTCTACGCGATCGACGGCCGGGAGACGTTCCTCGTGCACACCTACCTGTCGCCGGAGGAGGCGGCCGAGGAGGGCTCGGTGGATCGGGATGCCGCGATCAGGGCGATCCTCGGCGTCGACCAGGACTTCGCGCTCGACATGGTGTCGAAGGAGGACTGGGTGGCGCGTCGACTGCTCGCCGACCGGTTCCGGGACCGACGGGTGTTCCTCGCGGGCGACGCGACGCACCTGTGGGTGCCGTTCGCCGGCTTCGGCATGAACGCGGGCATCGCGGACGTGCTCAACCTCACCTGGACGCTGGGCGCGCATCTGCACGGTTGGGCGGACGAGGGCATCCTCGACGCGTACGAGGCGGAGCGCCGGCCGATCACCGAGCAGGTGTCGCACTTCGCGATGGACCACCAGCGCAAGCTCGCCAGGCCGTCCCTCCCGGAGGCGCTCGAAGACGACACGGCTGCGGGAAAGGCGGCGCGGACGGAGTTCGGCGCCGCAGTGCGGGCGCTCAACGAACCGCAGTTCGCCGCGGCCGGACTCAACTACGGCTACGTGTACGGCGCGTCACCGGTCATCGCCTACGACCAGGAACAGGCCCCCGGCTACTCGATGGGGGAGTACACGCCCTCGACGGTGCCCGGATGCCGCGCGCCGCACTTCCGGCTCGCGGACGGGACCTCGTTCTACGATCTGCTCTCCGACGGGTACACGCTCGTGGTGCGGGACGGTGCCGACGGATCGGCCCTCGCGGCGGTCGCGGAGGACCGCAGCATCCCTCTGGCGGTCGTCGAGGTCGATCGCGCGACGCTTCCCCCCGAGTACAGCCGCGCACTCACGCTCGTGCGTCAGGACCAGCAGGTCGTCTGGCGCGGTGACCGGGCGGATGCCGCGACGGCGGACGAGCTGTGGGAGCTGCTTCGCGGCGCTCGCGTCACCCGCGTCGTCGCCGCCGTCTGATCCCCTCGGGCGGCGCGAACGGAGGAAGGGGCCGATCGCACGGAACGACCGACCCCTCCCATGTCGTCCTCAGCGCCGGATGACCTTGGTCGCCGCCATCGCCTTCAGCCCTTCGACGCCGAACTCCAGGCCGTAGCCCGACGCCTTCGTGCCGCCGAAGGGCACCTGCGGGTCGACGCCGCCGTGCTGGTTGATCCACACCGTGCCGGCATCGAGCCGCTGGGCGATCAGGGCCGCCGCGTCGGGATCCGGACCCCACACCGAGGCGCCCAGTCCCTGTTCCGTGCCGTTGGCGCGGCGGACGGCGTCGTCGACGTCGGTGTAGCGGATGACCGGCAGCACGGGGCCGAACTGCTCCTCGACCACGACGGCGGCGTCGTCGTCGACATCCGCGATGATCGTGGGGCGGTAGAAGAGCGGGCCCAGCTCTGCGGCGGGCTCCCCTCCGGTGACGATCCGGGCGCCGCGCTCTTCGGCGTCGCGGACGAGCCGGGCGACGATGTCGAACTGTGCAGGGTTCTGGACGGGGCCGAGCCGGTTGGCCTTGTCGTGGCCGGAGCCCATGGGGGCCGCCTCCGCACGGGCGGCGAGCGCCGCCACCGTCTCCGCGTAGATCGAGTCGTGCACGTACAGGCGCTTCAGGGCGGCGCACACCTGGCCGGTGTTCATGAAGGCGCCCCAGAAGAGCGTGTCGGCGATGGCGTCGACGTCGGTGCCGGGGAGGACGATGCCCGCGTCGTTGCCGCCGAGCTCGAGGGTGAGACGGGCGAGGTTCGCCGAGGAGCTCTCCACGATCCGGCGTCCTGTGGCCGTCGAGCCGGTGAACACGATCTTCGCGATGTCGGGGTGGGAGGCGAGGGCCGCGCCCACCTCGCGGTCGCCGGAGATGGCGGTGACCACATCCGCGGGCAGGTGCCGACGGAAGATCTCGACGAGCGCCAGCACGCTCAACGGGGTGTTCTCGGACGGCTTGATCACGACGGTGTTGCCCATCCGGAGCGCCGGCGCGATGTGCCAGACCGCGATCATGACCGGGAAGTTCCACGGGCCGATCGAGGCGACCACCCCGAGCGGGACGTAATGCAGTTCGGATCCCTCGGCGAGCTGCTGCGGCTCGAGCACCGTGTCGGCGGCTCCGCGCAGCCAGTGCGCGGCCCCGTGCGCCTCGCCTTCGCCGGCGACCTTGCCCTGCTCGTGCGTGATGATCTGACCGAGTTCCGCGGCATGCGCGTCGATGTCGTCGGCGACCAGGCGCATGAGCCGCGACCGCTCGGCGTGGCCGAGGGCGGACCAGGATGCCTGGGCGAGCGAGGCCGCGGCGATCGCCGCATCGACGTCGGCGACGCTCTGCACCGGCGCGTGCCCGATGACCTCGCGGGTCGCCGCGTCGAGGATCGGACGGCCGGTGTCCGCGGGGGCCGTCACTGTCTGGAGGAGTTCGTTCATTTCCGTTTCCTTTCCCGGAGTCTCCGGGGTCGTCGTGCCGTGAGGCGCGGTCTTCGAGAGTCCTAGTGGCGCAGGCCGGCGAGTGTGGCCACGCGCAGTCCGGTGTGGAGCTCACGACGTACGAGGCCATCGGACAGATCGACGTCGATGATCGCCCTCACCCGGTCGAGGCGGTAGTACAGGGTGCTGCGGTGCACGTGCAGCTCCTGCGCGGTGCGCTGCGCGTCGCATCCGCAGTCGAGATACGCCTCGAGCGTCTCCGCCAGATCCGGCCCGGACTGCTCGACGAGCAGCTGCTGCACCGGTACCGGGAGATCCGCCGTCGTCAGGTCCTCCAGCGGCAGCTGCAGGAGCACGCGGTCGAGTCCGAGATCCGCCCAGTGCACGACGCGGTCCCTCATCGGATCGACAGCGGCTCCTCGCCCGGCGATGCGCGCCTCGCGGAGCGAGCGGTGAGCGTCGGCGAGAGGGGAATGCGCGCCTCCGACGCCGGCACGCAGCCGGGCGAAGGCGGGGAGGCTCAGGAGGGCGGCGAGTCGTTCGCCATCGATCTGGTAGGGCACGACCAGGATCGCCTCGCCGTCGATGACGGTGCCGACGGCCGTGAGCGAGGGGAACGCGGGGATCGCGGTGCGCGCCCTGTCGAGCACCAGCCGCAAGGCGGCCGAGCTCGGATCCGCCGGCGGCGGCGCAGACATCGTGATCACGGTGTAGTGCGGTGCAGGGGAGAGGAGACCGCCGGTGAGGAGCTCGTCCGCGGCGCGCCCGCGCTGCTCGACGTCGCCGTGCAGCAGCGCGGTGACCAGGCGGAGCGCCCGGTCCTCGTCTTCACGGTTGCCGAGGGCCATCGCGGCGAGTATGACGCCGAGCTGCGCGCGGGCGTCGCGGAGCACGTCGTCGTCGACGAGCTCCGCGTCCGGGTTCTCCTCGGGGATGGTGGAGGAGACGTACCCGACCACGAGCCCTTCGTGCCGAACGGGCGCGACGTGCCGGGTGAGCCCGCCGTTCAGGGGCGGAATGCGGACCGGCCCGTCGGACTGTCCTACCCGGTAGTCGCGGATCGACTCCCTCGCGCGGGACGAGCCCTTGTGCGACAGGATGATCGCCAGCCGGGCGTGGTCCACGTCGCGGTCGTGCACGCTGAAGGCGATCACGGTGAACTCGACATCGAACACGATGATCGGCCGACCCAGCCGGTCGGCGTATGCCTGGACCTGTCCTTCGAGACTCATCTCGGCCCTCCCGTTCGTCGGCGACTTGTCGTCGCCTCTCGATTCGATCTATATTCAATATAGTCATTTACACGAGAGGCGACCAGTATGACGAAGATGACAGGCGGAGACGCACTCACTCAGGCTCTGATCAGCGAGGGGACGGAGACCGTGTTCGGCATCCCCGGCGTCCAGCTGGATGGACTGACCGACGGCATGTACCGTCGCCAGGACGAGGTGCGCCTGATGGTCCCTCGGCACGAGCAGAGCACGACCTACATGGCCGACGGCTACCACCGGGTCACCGGCAGGCCCGGCGTCGCGATGGTCGTCCCCGGGCCGGGAGTCCTGAACGCCGGTGCCGGCATGGCGACCGCCTACGCCTGCTCGTCGCAGGTGATGCTGCTCGCCGGCACGATCCCCAGCACCCTGGTCGGGGCGGGACTCGGTGCGCTGCACGAGATCCCGAAGCAGACGGAGACGATCGAGGGGCTCACGAAGTGGACGGCCAGGCCGACCCGCGTCGAGGAGATCCCCGAGCTCGTGCACGAGGGCTTCCGGCAGATGCGCACCGGGCGTCCGCGCCCCGTGGCTCTCGAGCTCGGACCCGATATCCTGCACGCCGTCGCCGATCTCGAGGTCGGCGAGCCGTTCGCGGTCGCTGCGCCCGTCGTGCCGGAAGAGCAGGTGACCGAGATCGCACAGCTGCTCGCGGCCAGCAACCGGCCCGTGATCCACGTCGGCGGCGGTGTCAAGGGTCAGCGGGCGTTCGACCTGCTCGCGCGCCTCGCCGATCTCCTCGATGCCCCCGTCGTCATGAGCGAGAACGGCCGCGGAGCGATCGATGCCCGCGACCCGCACGCCCTCTCGGCCTACGCCCTCTGGGAGTTGCGCGAGACGGCGGACGCGGTGGTGTCGTTCGGCAGCCGCTTCCTCACGCCTTTCGGCCAGCAGCTGAACATCGGCGACGCTCGTCTCGCCCTGGTCAACATCGACGCCGCCGACCTCCGGGCCCCGCGGCGTCCCGACATCGCGGTGAACGCGGATGCGACGGCGGTGCTGGAGGCTCTGGTCGCCCGCGTCGAGCGCCGGGAGGCCTGGGGCGACGAGCTCCGACGCCTCCGGGAGGACGGCGACGACCGCGTCCGTGCGCAGGTGGCGCCGCAGATGGCGTTCGTCGACGCGATCCGGGCCGCGCTGCCCCCCGACGGCATCTTCGTCAACGAGCTCACGCAGATCGGGTACGTCTCGACCTACGGGTACCCGGTCCAGGCGCCGCGCTCCTACGTGTGGCCCGGCTACCAGGGCACGCTCGGCTACGCGATGCCCACCGCGCTCGGTGCCGCGGTCGGCGCGGGCGACCGGCCCGTGGTCGTCGTCACCGGCGACGGCGGGATCGGCTGGTCGCTGCAGGAGTTCGCCACGGCCAAGAAGTACGGCATCCCGCTGATCACCGTGCTGTTCGAGGACAACAGGTTCGGAAACGTCTGGCGCATCCAGCGCGACACCTACGGCGGGCGCTTCATCGGATCCGATCTCACGAATCCGGACTTCGAGCTGCTCGTCAAGGCGTTCGGCATCGACTTCGCGCTGGCGGAGGATGCGGATGCCGTGCAGCGGCGGATCTCCGAGGCGATCACGGCCCGTCGGCCGGCCGTCATCAAGGTGCCGGTGGATGTCTTCCCCTCGCCCTGGCCGTTCATCCACGAGCCGAAGCGCTGAACGGGGCCGGGAGAACCGCGTAGATCAATATAATCAATCCCTATCGGCGATCGCGACGATCATGACTGTCTCTTGTGTGAGTCGCGTCCGCCGTCCGTGCGGCGTCACAGCCGTCGTCGTCCGGAATCGAAGGGGAGTGCCATGGCGCAGATCGCGAACGCCGCCGTCGCCGTGCAGGTTGCTCGAGCACTGGAGCAGGAGATCACGGCCGAGGGGTGGAAGCCCGGGCACTTCGTCGGGCGGCGGCAGGAACTCGCCGCCCGATTCTCCGTCGCGCCCGCCACCCTCGGTGAGGCGATCCAGCTGCTCCGTTCGCGGGGGATCGTGGATGCGAAGCCGGGGCCGGGCGGAGGGATCTTCGTCGCCGACCGCTCGCCGTTCACGCAGCTGAGCGATCAGCTGCTGAGCCTGCGGGAGGGGACGGCGACGGTCACCAACTGCCTGCGCGTGCTCGATGCGCTCGACGGGACGGTCCTCCACGACGCGGTCGAGTTCGCGAACGATGCCGACATCGCGGAGGTCCGCCGTGCGGCCGAGCTGCTCGAGGCGTCGTGGGGCACGCCGGAGGGCTCCGGTGCCATGTGGGGGCTGCACGCGCGCATCGCTCGGATCACGCCCAACGAGCTGCTGCGGAGCCTGTACACCAACCTCGTCGAGTACATCATCGTCGAGGAGCTCGAAGGCGCCACCGCGCCGACGACGCCCGAGCGTCTGCAGACCCATCTCGACTTCGCCGATGCCGTGATCCGCCGCGATCACGCACTCGCGTCCTCGGCCGTCGACCGGCACCGCGGGTCGTCCCTGGCTGCCGCTCGATCCTGAGCCCTGGCGACCGTTTCCTGGGTGTCCCAGGTTGACAGGCGTGCTCTCGATGAATATTGTTCATATTCAATATTGACAATACCTTTCGCCCCGAGGGGGAACACCATGACGCTCGAGTTCCGCAGCGTGATCGACCAGATGCTCGCCACCCCGAACCGGCCGGCGAGATCGACCCCGCCACCGATCCGCCTCTCCCAGAACGAGATGCCCTGGGAGCCCACCGGTGTGATCGTCGAGGCGATGGAGAAGGCGGCGCGTGCGACGCACCGCTACCCCGACTACCACCGCACGGCGGCGCGCACCGCGATCGCTGCGGCGATGGGACTCGACGTCGAACGGATCGCGATCGACAACGGCTCCGGCTCGCTGCTGCACGGCCTCGCGCGCCTCGTCTGCGAGCCCGGAGTGCACGGTGTGTACTGCTGGCCGTCGTTCGAGGCGTACCCCGCGGCGCTCGCACTCGCCGGCGCCGAGAGCACGCCTGTCGCGCTCGCCGAGGACGGTGCGATGGATCTCTCGGCGATGGCGTCGGCGCTCCGCACGGATACGCGCATCGTCTACCTGTGCAATCCGAACAATCCCACGGGCGGACTCGTCGGCGTCGACGGCATCCGGGCGTTCCTCCGCGAGATCCCCTCGCATGTCCTGGTGGTCCTCGACGAGGCCTACCGCGAGTTCGTCACGTCCGAACCCTTCGAGGCGACCACCGCACTGCTCGAGGAGTTCCGCAACCTCGTCATCCTGCGCACGCTCTCGAAGTCGCACGGCCTCGCCGGCGTTCGCGCCGGCTATGCCGTGACGACGCCGCGCACCGCCGAGGCGCTGCGGCGCACCTCTGTCGGATTCGCGCTCAACAGCATCGCCGAGGCGGCGGTGATCGCCGCCTTCAGCCCCGAAGGACAGCGGGTCGCCGCTGAGCGCGTCGCGACGATCGTGAGCGAGCGCGCCCGCATGGAGGACGCCCTCCGTGCCGCCGACGTCTCCTTCCTGCCCAGTCAGTCGAACTTCCTCTTCCTCCAGGGAGACGCCGCAGACCTGCTCGCGCGCTTCGAGGCGCAGGGCGTGCTCGCACGCCCGTTCCCGCACGCCGGGGGCGTGCGCGTGACGGTCGGACTGCCCGCGGAGAACGACGCCGCGCTGGCCGCACTCCGATGAGCACCGTGCTCCGACACCGTGTCGGAGCCGCCAGGACGGACTTCAGAGCCGTCACCGATGAACCGTCCACCCGTCGGTTCGTACGCTGACACACAACACGAACGCCGCGGTTCGTACCCGAACCGGACCGCGGCGGAACACCCGCACAGCTTGCGCGAAGGGAATGGCAGTGACTGCGACGATGGACTTCGAGCGCGACCGGCGAGCATCTCAGCGCCGCGCGTTCACGGGCGCGGGGCTGTGGGCCGTGTTCATCGCCGCGCTCACGCTGATCTTCGTCTTCCCGGTCGCGATGATCGTGATCGGAGCCTTCCGCGACGGACTCCCCACCGACGATGTGCCGTTCTCGATCAACGGACTGGTCGAGGCGTTCCAAGACCCGGAGACCTGGACCACGATGGGGAACTCGGTGATCCTCGTCGTCGTGTGCGGCACCATCGCGGTCGCCGGCGGCGGCCTGTTCGCCTGGATCGCGGCGAACACCAACGTGCCGGGCCGCAGGCTCATCACGCCCCTCATGGCCGTGAACCTGTTCGTGCCCCCGCTCTTCCACACGCTCGGCTGGATCATGCTCGGCAATCCCCAGAACGGACTGCTGAATCAGTTCGGGCGGATGCTGGGCGCGACGGGACCCGTGCTGGACATCCAGACCTGGGGCGGGCTCATCCTGCTGATGTCGCTGGGCTACATGCCCTTCGCCTACCTGCTGATGCTCGGCGCCTTCAAGAACCGCGACCAGTCGCTGGACGAAGCCGCGGCCATCAGCGGCGCCGGCGCGGTGCGCACGTTCTTCACGATCACGCTGCCGTCGGTCGGTCCCGCGATCACCGGCGCTGCCATCCTCATCGCCGTGCTCGTGTTCCAGGCCTTCGACAGCCCTCAGCTGATCGGACGGCAGGCCAACATCTTCGTCTTCTCGACGCAGATCTACCGCTACGTGCGGGACCAGGCGCCGGCGAACTACACCAAGGCCTTCGCGCTGTCCCTCGTGCTCATCGTCCTCGTGCTGGCGCTCTTCGTGGCCCAGCGGTGGCTGCTGCGCGGCCGGAGCTTCACGACCCTCACCGGCAAGACCTCTCGTCGCGAACCGCAGGAGCTGGGCCCCGTTCGCTGGGTGTTCACCGCCCTGGTGGTCGTCTTCCTGCTGCTGAACCTGGTGCTCCCGCTCTTCGCCATGATCCTCGGCAGCCTGCAGCCGATCTTCGGCGTGATGAGCACGGGGCTGACACTCGACAACTACGCGGAGATGCTGACCGACCCGGTCTTCAGCTCGAGTCTGTCCCTGACCGCGTGGCTGGCCGTGATCGGCGGTTTCGGTTCGATCGCGATCGCCCTGCTCACGACCTACGTGACCGCCCGACGCCGCGGGTTCATCCGCTCCTACACGTCCTTCGCCGTCTGGATCCCCTGGGCGCTTCCGGGAATCGTCCTGGCGCTCGCCTACATGTTCGCGGTCCTGTACGTCCCGGCGTTCCGCGGGCTCCGCATTCCTGATGACTCTCGTGCTCATCGTGGCCACGATCCCCGTGTCCAGCCGCATCGCGGAGGGCGCCCTCGCGCAGCTCTCCCCGGAGCTCGAGGAAGCGGGACGCACGTCCGGCGCAGGCTCCTGGCGGGTGCTGCTCACCATCGTCCTGCGCCTGATCATCCCGAGCTTCCTGTCGGGATGGTTCCTGTCGGCCCTGTTCATCTCCGGCAACCTCGCCGTACCGATGCTGCTCGCACCCCCCGGACTCCAGCCCGTGTCGTTGACCGCGTATCAGGAGTTCCTGCTGGGCAACATGTCCCAGGGCGCGGCACTGTTCATGATCATCCTGATCGCCGCGATGGTCGTGCTCGCCATCGCCGGACTCTCGATGAAGCTCGGCGCCCGACTCCGGAACGGCGCCGCAGCACCCCACGCCCCCCTCACCCGCATCACTCCCTGACACACCCGAGAGGCAGAATAATGACGTTCTCCCGCAAGACTCTGAGGATCACCACGGCTCTGCTCGCCGCCGGTGCTCTCACCGCCCTGACCGCTTGCTCCTCGAGCGGAGCCGCGTCGAAGCCCGATAAGCCGGTCGAGGTCCCCGGGGCCTCCGCAGAGGCCAACGAGTACATGAACGAGCTCTACGACAAGGCCGTCGAGGAGGGCAAGACCGACATCGTGCTCTACGGCCCCAGCGTCTCGGCGCAGAAGTCGCTGTTCGACGTGTTCACCGACCGGTTCCCCGGGATCAAGATGGTCCAGCAGGATCAGCCGGATGCTCAGAGCATCACGAAGATCGAGGCCGAGGCGCAGAGCGGCAGCAAGATCGCCGACATCTACGACGGCGGCGAGTCTCCGCAGGTGGCCGCCGAACCCGGAATCTGCACCGCGGCGGATGTGCGCACCGCCCCCGAGGGATTCGAGATCCCCGGCGAATTCGACGGGCGCCTCACCTACTACGCGATGCGCTACTTCGTGCTCGTCTACAACACCGACATGGTGAAGGAGAGCGAGGTCCCGAAGAACTGGGACGACCTGCTCGATCCGAAATGGAAGGGCAAGATCAGCATGGGCGACCCGACGGTGCCCGGCGGGATCCGCTACATCCTGACCTCGCTGATGGTTCCCGAGAGCGAGAGCACGTGGGGTGAGGACTACATCGAGAAGCTGGCTGCGCAGGACGTGCAGTTCGCGCAGTCCGAGCCCAACGTTCCCGCGGATGTGGCGAGCGGTCGGTTCCCGATCGGCATCGCGGTGTACCAGGGCTTCTACGAGGACGTGAAGGCCAAGGGCGGCCCGATCGCCGCGGTCTTCCCGCTCGACGACGGCGGCAACTTCATGTCGCGCACCGGCATGTGCATCATCGAGGACAGCCCGCACCCGGATGCCGCGCAGCTCTACATCAACTGGCTGTACTCGCCCGAGGGGCAGCAGGCGCTCGCCGAGAAGAACCGCTCGTACGGCTGGACGCCTGAGGCGCCCGGTCCCGAGGGCACGCCGCCGCTCGACGAGCTGAAGCGCGTGCCGTTCGCGAACTCCGACCCGGAGTTCAACCAGCCCTACTTCGACTTCATCAGCGAGCAGTTCAAGAAGTAGCGTTCGCGGTCCTCTCGAAGCTCTCACAGAAGGCGTAGATCAGCATGACTCAGGTCCAGGTGTCCGGACTCAGCAAGCGGTACGGCAGCAAGTCGGCTCTGCACGGCCTCGATCTGACGATCGACTCGGGCGAGTTCGTCACCCTGCTGGGGCCCTCGGGCTGCGGCAAGACGACCACTCTGCGCTGCCTTGCCGGGCTCGAGCGTCCGACCACCGGACGGATCACCATGGGTGATCGCGTCGTCGTCGACACCGACCGGCGCATGTTCGTGCCGGCCGACAAGCGCCAGGTCGGCATGGTGTTCCAGAGCTACGCGCTCTGGCCGCACCTGAGCGTCGCCGAGAACGTGGCGTATCCGCTCACGGTCGCTCGGGTCGGCGCCAAGGCGCGTCGCACCCGGGTGAGCGAGATGCTCGCCGCCGTCGGTCTCGCCGACTTCGAGAAGCGTCCCGTCACCGCCCTGTCGGGCGGCCAGCAGCAGCGCGTCGCTCTGGCGCGCGCCCTGGCCGCCCGACCGGGCATCATCTTCTACGACGAACCACTCTCCAACCTCGACTCGAAGCTGCGCTACCAGATGGGACAGCAGGTTCGGGCGCTCCACAACGAGTTCGAGACGACCTCGGTGTACGTCACGCACGACCAGGAGGAGGCCATCACGCTCTCCGACCGGATCATCGTGATGAGCGAGGGAGAGATCGTGCAGGAGGGTGCTCCCGCTGACCTCTACGACCGCCCGCAGTCGGCATACGTGGCCGACTTCATGGGCTTCCAGAACATCCTCCCCGGAACCGTCGTCGCCGTGGACGGCGGCCGCGCGGACATCCGGGTCGACGGCACCTCGCTCGTCATCGCCGGAACCGCGACGACCGACGTCGCCGTCGGACAGCGCGCCGACATCGCCTTCCGAGCCGCCCACGTGCGGACCGATGCCGTCGCCTCGGGAGCCGGTCCCTCCTCGGGAGCCGGTCGCTTCTCGGCGACCGTCGAGCGCACGACCTACCTCGGCAGCGCGGTGAACCTCCTCGTCCGCGCGGACGGGCTTCCCCTGCGGGTGCGCGTCGAGACCTCCGACCTGAGCATCGACGCCGTGCCGAAGGCCGGTGAGCAGCTCGAGTTCAGCGTGAACCCGGCGCGCGCCGTGGTGATCACCAGGGAGGAGTCCGAAGACGACTACCTCACCGTCGAGACGAACGCGATCGTCTCCCCGCGCTGACGCCGCCCCGATTCCAGAGAGGAACACCCCCACCATGACTGATCTGTTCACCCCGCGTTCCGACGCCCCGCACATCCGCGAGCTCGCCGAGATCGGCGGGCGCTCCGACACGAGGGACGTCCTCGCACATGCGACGAAGCAGGCGCGGGACGACTACGACGACTATTTCATCGTGGACATCGACGCCCACGTCTCGGAGGACCATTTCTGGGGCGAGGTGCTCGACCTGATCGACAACGACGTCTGGCGTCAGATCGGCATGGACCAGTTCGGGAAGTTTGCGGGAAACAACGCGCTGCTGAACATCCAGCCCGGCATGTCGCACCAGAGCGTCGGCGGACGCATCGGCCATCAGGGTCGCAAGGAGCCGATGGCGGGGGAGGAGGGGCATCCGTTCGTCACGGCCGCACGCCGCGGCATGGATGCCATGGGGCTCGACTACCAGGTGGTGTTCCCGAGCGCGATGCTCCTGCTCGGCATGCACCCGCAGGATGAGGTGGAGGTCGTGCTCGGTCGGGCGTTCAACCGCTGGCTGACCGAGGTGATCCTGCCGCCGAACCCCCGGTTGAAGGGCATGCTCTACCTTCCGTACAACACGCCGGAGGTGTGCGAGGAGCTCGTCGAGAAGTACGCCGACAACGACGGGATCATCGGCTACACGGTGTGCTCGACCCGCAACAACCCGGTGCACTCGGATGTCTACACGCGTCTCTACAAACTGATCGAGGACAGCGGCAAGCCGCTCGCGTTCCACTCCGGCTATCACTGGGGCGACCCGTCGTTCGCGCAGCTGAATCGCTTCCTGTCGATGCACGCGCTCTCGTTCACGCACTACAACCAGATCCACGTGACCAACTGGATCATCAACGCGATGCCCGAGCGCTTCCCGAAGATCAAGATGGTCTGGGTCGAGAGCGGGCTGGCCTGGATCCCCTTCCTCATGCAGCGACTCGACCACGAGGTGCTGATGCGGCCCAGCGAGGCGCCGGGGCTGAAGCGCCTGCCGAGCGAGTACATGAAGGAGATGTGGTACACGACGCAGCCGATGGAGCGCACCAACATGGAGCTCCTGGAGGCGACGATGAAGTCCTTCAACGCCGAGACGCAGCTCCTCTACTCGTCGGACTGGCCGCACTGGGACTGGGATGCCCCGTCCACGATCACGCGTCTGCCGTTCCTCTCGGAGCAGGCGAAGCGCAACATCCTCGGGTTGAACGCCGCGCGGGTGTTCAACCTCCCGACCGACCGACAGAAGCCTCCAGCGGAGCAGGTGCTCCAGGACCGACCAGGGATCTCGTGACATGACTGCTGACATCATCACCACCACCACACCCACCACCACCCCCGCCATCGAAGAGCTCGCGGCTCTCATCACCCGTCTGGAGGAGGTCACCGCGCTGGTCGCCGAGGAGAAGCTCGGTGCCGAGGTCTCCGACGAGCAGATCGCGGATGTGCTCTACGCCTCCGCGCGGCTGTTCTCCGCCAAGACGGATCGCGTCGGCAAGGTCGCCTGGCCGATCCGCGCCGATGCCCTGAACGCGACCGAGACGGTGGTCCTCGTGACCGCCCTGCTCGACGCCGCCGACGTGAACCTGTTCGACATGGCCATCTGGTATCGGAGGGCCGAATGAGCGCCCGGGTCGTCCGCCGGGATGTCGTCGTGGCGCGCCTCGACGACCTGAGGGAACGCGAGCGCATCGTCGTCGACGTGGAGGGCACGGAGCTCGGCGTCTACTTCTACGCCGACGAGGTGCGCGCCTGGTACAACGTGTGCCCGCACCAGGGCGGACCCGTCTGCCAGGGGAAGATGATGCCCCGCACCGTGCAGCTCGTGCGGGGAGAGGGCGGTCTGAAGAGCGGTGGCCCCGGCTTCCACCCGACGGATCGCAACATCGTGTGCCCCTGGCACGGCTTCGAGTTCGATGTCCTCACCGGCAAGCACCCGGCCGACCACAGCGTCGGCCTGCGCCCGGTTCCGGTCCGCGTCGACGGCGACGACATCGTCGTGACGATCTGATCCGGAGAGGGGCGGATGCTGCGGCATCCGCCCCCTCTGCTGTGCCCGGCGGCATCCGCCCCCGCGCACGACTTCGGAGGTCAGCGGCGAAACGCCGTAGGGGAGGCCGCTGCGAGCGGCATGGCGCCTCCCGGATCCGAAGCTGTGCACGCACGGAGCAGTTCACAGACTGCACAACCCACGGGTTCTAGGCTGGACGGGTGAGCGAGTACATCGTCCGACCGGCGCGCAGCGCCGACATCGTCGGCATCCGGAACCTGCTGCAGCCGCTCGTGGAGCAGCGCATCCTGCTCGGGAAGGACCTGGCGGTGCTCTACGGCGCCGTGCAGGAGTTCGTCGTCGCGGAAGCCGACGGCGAGCTGATCGGATGCGGTGCACTGCACGTGATCTGGGAGGACCTCGGCGAGGTCCGCACGCTCCTCGTGCGCGAGGACTGGCTGCACCACGGCGTCGGACGTGGGATCGTCGACCGGCTCGAGGAGACTGCCCGCATGCTCGGGCTCTCTCGGCTGTTCTGCCTCACGTTCGAGGTCTCGTTCTTCGGGCGGCGAGGTTACACGCCGATCGGGGAGCAGGTCGTCGACCCGGACGTGTACTCGCAGCTCCTGCGCAGCGGTGACGCGGGTGTCGAGGAGTTCCTCGACCTCGCACACGTGAAGCCGAACACGCTCGGCAACACCCGCATGCTCAAGGTGCTCTGAGCCGGAACGCGGTCGGTCGCACGGTCGATCCCCGGGTCGATCGCTTAGCCTGGAGACATGCCCCGCCACTCCGCCGCCGTCTATCGCCGCCGGCGGCTGGTGCTCCTGATCGGGATGATCCTCGCGGTCGCCGTGATCGGGGTCTCGACCTGGCTGCTGATCGCGCGCCCCTGGGCGGATACCGCCGCCGGTCCCGCTCCGACGAGTTCCGGGACGACGACTCCCTCGACGACGACGCCTCCGCCCGGCACCGGGTCGCCCGAGCCGTCGCCGTCGGCCGAGCAGACGCCGGCGATCGTCGCGTGCGCGGCGAAGGATGTGGAGGTGACCGCGGTCACCGACTCGGACTCCTACGAGGCCGGCGTCACGCCGCAGCTCTCCATCTCGCTCACCAACAAGGGCTCGACGGACTGCACGATCGACGTGGGCTCCACCACCCAGGTGTTCACGGTCTCGAGCGGTGCCGACGTCTGGTGGCGCTCGACCGACTGCCAGGAGAACCCGAGCAGCATGATCGCCACTCTCGCGGCGGGGACGACCGTGACCAGCAAGGATCCGGTGGTCTGGGACCGCACGCGCTCGAGCGTCGAGACGTGCGCCGACGAGAACCGACAGCGTGCGCCGGGCGGGGGCTCGTCGTACCATGTCGAGGTGTCGATCGGCGGGTTCACGAGCGCGAGCAGCACGCAGATCCTGCTGTACTGAAGCCCGAACGGGAATCGGCGCCCCGTCAGAAGCTGGTGACGAGGTCCCCGAGGACCGCACTGACCTTCGTGGGATCGGTGGCGTCGTAGAAGTGCGCACCGGTCGCCGAGGAGATGCTCTGCAACGTCGTCACGTCGGCGTCCGCGCCGTAGGCGAGCGTGAACACCAGCACGGGCGAGTGATGATGCAGGCCGCCCAGGTTCGCGAGGAGCGTCGGCTGGTCGACGGTCGGAATGGCGGTCTCGTTCGCGCCGTCGCTGAGCAGCACGATCGCGGTGATGCGGTCCGGGTCGTAGGCGGCCGCCTGCTGCTGCGTGTACTGATCGACCGCCGCGTACAGCGGCGTGAAGGTCTGCGGGGTCAGCGCGCCGATGGCGGCGACGAGGCTGTCCCGGTTGTCCGGGTAGTCGTCCACGGGGGCGATGAGCCCGGGTTGGATGGTCGCATCGCCGGCGGATGAGAATGCGGCGATGCCGACGTCGTCGCCCTCGGAGAAGTGGTCGAGGGCGGCGATGATCGCGGACTTGGCTGCATCGAGCTTCGTCTGCCCGCTCGGGATCACGTCGGACATGGACCCGGAGACGTCGAGCAGGAAGAGAACGGATGCCCGCTTGCGAACCTCTGGGAAAGACGTGTTCAGCGCCGCCATGGTCTCTCCCGAGGGAAAGAGCACGGCCTTCTCCGGCGATCCCTGCAGCTGTCCGACATCCTGTACCTGCTGATCGAGGTCGTCATGGAGATCGCGGTAACCCGCCTCCCTGACGATTTGCTGGCCCTCGACCGTACCCGTGAAACGGACGAAGTCGGCAGCAGCGGCGGCCTCCGCCTCATCGACCCAATCGCCCTCGAGAACCGTGGCGGGGTTGTCGGCGACGTAGAACCCGTCCGAGGGGTAGATCGGGACGAGGAGCTCTTTCGGCGGCGTCCCCTGAGACCTCGTGACGCCGTCACGGCTCGTGATGCCGCGGTTGTAGTCCCAGACTGACTTCTCATCGACGATCACGGCCGAGAGGAAGTCCGCGGCGGAGCCCGACTCCTCCGCCTGGCGCGCATGCCACAGGAAGTGCTCGGGTGTCGCCATGTAGTGGCTGGTCGCGAGTTCGTGCTCCTTCACCTGCTCGGTGATCTTCTCGTCCCTGAAGTCGGCGACTTCGGTGGTGCCCACCCCGTCTCCGGAGACGCCGAATGACGCGAGCATCGCTGCCTCGCCGGAGCTGGCCACCAACGGGCTGGTCTTCCCCAGTTTGAACGCGCCCCACTCCGGATGATCGAGATCCGCCCAGAGATCTTCGTCCCCGGCGGCTTCGAACACCTCGCTCCAGCTAGGCGCCTTCGCGTCCCACCCGATCGCTTCCGCGAGCGGAACGGGCATCGCCAGGATGATGTTCGACTTTCCGACTGTCGTGGACTCGGAGCCGAGAGCATCCGCCCCCTCCGACCGGGCGACGGACAGCCAAGACGACGCATCCGGGAGCCACACGAGGGGCCGCGCCTCGGGCGGCACGTCGGCGAACCCCGTCGCCGCGCGGGTCGCAGCGACGCCCGACTTGTCCTTCGATGCCGTCACCTCGACGCACGAGCCACCGACGTCTCGCGGCTGCGCGTTGTATCCGGCAGCCAGGTTCGCCACCATCTCGGAGTTCTCGAACGACGACAGCACGGGGACGGAGATGCAGGGGGCGGCCCCGGCGACAGCGGCGGGTTCGTCCGCAGGGAACGGCACCTCGACCACGGGTGTCTCGGTCGGTGCCGACGTGGCTTCCGGGTTGCCGGCCTTCGACGCGATGGCGAATCCGAGGGAGCCGAGGGCGATCGACAGGACGGCGATGGCACCGCTCAGGGCCCAGACTGCGGGGTGGCGACCCGACCGCATCGTCTTCTCGCCAGGCATGTTCGACACGCGCGTCCCCCAGTTCCGTGCAGATCTCCCCAGATCTTTCGTGCTCACGAACCATAGCGAGGCCCCGTCCCAGAAGCAATATTCTGCTGCGTACTTCGAAGGCGATCCGACCTGCGCACTTCGGAAAGCGTCGCCGACCTGTTCCCTTGATTCGGAATACCTCGACGTCAGAGGTTTTCTGCACGGAGTGCAGACACGAGCGCCTGTCTGGGATACCATTAGGTGACTCTCCGCACTAGCGGCACATGCCATCCCCAGTGGCGTCGAACTACAGCGTCCCCAGCGCTTCGACATCGCCGTTCGAGAGTCCGAGGGCCCTCTCGAGTACCCCAGTCCCCAATGTGGGACTCGAGAGGGCCCCAATCTTTCCCCCGGCCGGTCTCGACCTCGTCGGATGCCGCGCCCGGCGCCGCCGCCACGAATAGGCTGGGTGCATGGCAGCGAAGAAGGCGAAGGCCTCGAAGAAAAAGCCCGCACCGGAGGACTTCCGCTCCGACGCGCTGGCCCAGGCCCTCGAAAAGCAGGACGTCGCCGCGGTCGCCCTGGCCCTCCGCCACGGAACGACCGTCGTCCCACTGATCGCGCCCGGCGCGAGGGACAACCCGCTCGATACCGGCGAGGTGTGGACCTACCGCGATGCGAAGACCGGAGACCTGGCTCTGCTGCTGTTCAGCGACGCCAAGAACAAGCCGGCCAACCTGCCGCCGGGAGTGGGCATCTACACCGCCGACTGGCTGCGCAAGTTCCTCGCCGCGCACCCGATCACCACGGTGTTCCTGGACATCGCCGGGCCCCACCCCATGCAGGCCGACCCGGTCGAGCTGCTCAAGGCGCTCGACGCGTAGCCCCTCCACGTGGGTGGCTGAGCTTGTCGAAGCCCTTCGACAAGCTCAGGGACCCAAGACCTCGGGGGCGGTCAGAACGGCGGGATGTCGCGCTGATCCCGGGGCGAGCGGTCGCGCGC
This sequence comes from Microbacterium sp. A8/3-1, assembly GCF_040267695.1. NCBI lineage: Bacteria > Bacillati > Actinomycetota > Actinomycetes > Micrococcales > Microbacteriaceae > Microbacterium > Microbacterium sp. A8/3-1. The sequence continues at coordinate 3,754,110 of NZ_CP158357.1, forward strand.
CTTGATGTCTTTCAGCGCCCCGACGAGCGTCTTCGAGCGGTCGTCGACGACCTGCTCGTATCCGAGTCGTGACGCCTCGGATCGGCGCTGGGCGGCCTGCGTGACCGGACGAATCTCGCCGGCCAGGCTGAGTTCGCCCACTGCTGCGACCGTGCGCGGCACCGACGTGCGCTGCACGGATCCGGCGACGGCGATCGCGATCGCGAGGTCGGCGGCGGGCTCGGTGAAGCGCACTCCGCCGACGGTCGACACATAGACGTCGAGGTCGCTCGTCTTGATGTTCGCTCGCCGTTCGAGGATCGCGAGCACCATCGCCACGCGTGAGGAGTCGACGCCGTGCACGATGCGCCGCGGGTTCGGCGCGTGCGACGGCACGGTGAGCGCCTGCACCTCGACGGGGAGCGCGCGCCGGCCCTCGAGCGAGATGGCGACGCAGGTGCCCTCTGCCGTCGACTGCGACAGGAACAGCCCGGACGGGTCGGGGACCTCGGAGATGCCGGCACCGGTCATCTCGAAGCAGCCGACCTCGTCGGTCGGGCCGAAGCGGTTCTTGAGCGCGCGGATGAAGCGGAGCGCGGTCTGCCGGTCGCCCTCGAAATGGCAGACGACGTCGACCAGGTGCTCGAGCACGCGGGGACCCGCGACTTGGCCGTCTTTCGTCACGTGGCCCACGATGATGATCGGGAGATCACGATCCTTCGCCACCCGGATGAGCGTGGAGGCGACCTCGCGCACCTGGCTCGGCTGGCCCGCCGCGCCGTCGGTCAGCGAGGAGGAGACCGTCTGCACCGAGTCGACGATGACGAGCTGCGGCTGCACCTCGTCGATGTGGCCGAGGATCGTCGCGAGATCGGTCTCGCTCGCGAGGTAGAGCTCGTCGTGCAGGGCGCCCGTGCGCTCGGCGCGCAGGCGCACCTGGCCCGGAGACTCCTCGGCACTGGCGTAGAGCACGCGGCGTCCGGACCGCGCGGCCTGTGCCGCCACCTCGAGCAGCAGCGTGGACTTGCCGACGCCCGGCTCTCCGCTGAGCAGGATCGCGGCGCCCGGGACGATGCCGCCGCCGAGCACGCGGTCGAACTCGCCGACGCCGCTCGTGCGACGCGGCGCATCCTGCGTGGTGATCTGCGTGATCGGCCGCGCCGTGCGCTCGGCCGTCGGAGCGAGGGCGGTGACCCGGCGCAGGATGCCGGTCGGTGCGGCCTGCTCCTGCACGGTTCCCCACTGCTGGCACTCGCCGCAGCGACCGACCCACTTCGCCGTCGTCCACCCGCATTCCGTGCAGACGTACGCCGGGGGAGCGGGTTTTCGGGTGGCCATGCAGCCAGGCTATCGCCGGCATCCGACATCCCTATCGCTCCGGACATTATTCACGGCCGAACCGCTCGATCCGCACGCTCGCCTCTGGGACGATGGGGGCATGCGCAACGGCGGGCCCGTCTGCGGGCCGATCTCGACATACTCGCGGGTGCAGCTCCTGCACCTGCTCTTCGAGGCCGGGCGCGGGCAGAATCGGGCCGAGCTCACGATCGGCGAGCTGTGCGAGGCCACCGGCCTCCACGCCAACACGGTGCGCGAGCACCTGCAGCGGCTCATCGAGGGCGGGTACGTGATCCCGACGATCGAGCACCGCACCGTGCGCGGTCGTCCCCGGACCCTCTACCGGGCAGCGACCGGAGCTCCGGGAGCGTCCAGCCCGGTCGCCCGCGACAAGGCGAAGGCCGCCGCGCGCCGCGGCGACCTGATGCGACGGATGCTGCCCGCCGCGGCATCCGATCTGAGCCGGGAGGCCACCTACCAGCTCGACGCGCTGGTGGAGCACCTGGAGGAGAGCGGCTTCGAACCCGTGGTCGACGACGTGCGGCTCACCGTCGACCTCAGCCCGTGCCCGCATGCGGCCGGCCGCCCCGAGGCGCGCCCCATGCTGTGCCAGGTGCACCTGGGCCTGATGCAGGGCGTGCTCAACGAAGCAGGCGGACCGCTCGTGGCCGACTGCGTGCGCGCCGCCGAGGGTCCCACCGACTGCACGGTGCAGCTGATCGACAGAGTGCAGCTCACCGATCGAGCGCAGCTGATCGACACGACAGGAGTCGCGCATGGAATGGCTTGATCCGCTCGTCCTCTCCCGATGGCAGTTCGGGCTGACGACCGTCTACCACTACCTGTTCGTGCCCCTGACGATCGGCATGGCGCTGGTCGCCGCGATCTTCCAGACCGCATGGGTGCGCACCGCCAAGGTGCAGTATCTGCACCTGACCCGCTTCTTCGGCAAGATCTTCCTGATCAACTTCGCCATGGGCGTCGTCACCGGCATCGTGCAGGAGTTCCAGTTCGGCATGAACTGGTCGGACTACTCCCGCTTCGTCGGCGACGTTTTCGGCGCCCCGCTCGCCTTCGAGGGGCTGCTCGCCTTCTTCTTCGAGGCCACCTTCATCGGGCTCTGGATCTTCGGCTGGGACAAGCTCCCGCAGAAGCTGCACCTGGCCACGATCTGGTGCGTGTCGATCGGCAGCATCCTCTCGGCGTACTTCATCATCGCCGCCAACGCGTTCATGCAGAACCCGGTGGGCTACGTCTTCAACCCCGAGACGAACCGCGCCGAGCTGACCGACTTCTGGGCGCTGCTCACCAACCCCGTCGCGCTCGCCGCATTCCCGCACACGATCTTCGGCGCGCTCATGTTCGCCGCGGGTGTCGTGATCTCGGTGTCGGCCTGGCACCTCGCGCGCGGCCAGCACTTCGACACCATGCGCATCTCGCTGAAGTTCGGCCTGTGGGCGATGATCTTCTCGACCGCGGGCGTCGTGCTCACGGGTGACCAGCTCGGCCTCGCGATGTACGCCGCGCAGCCGATGAAGATGGCGGCGGCCGAGGCGACCTTCAACACGGTCTGCGGACCCGACGCCTCCTTCAGCCTCTTCACGCTCGGCACGCCCGACGGCAGCTCCGAGCTGTTCTCCATCCGCGTGCCGTACCTCCTGTCCCTCCTGTCGACGCACACGCTCGACGCCTGCGTGCACGGCATCAACGACCTGAACGCCGAGTACAGCCAGACGTATGCCGACACGGGCATGACGGACTTCGCCCCGATCCTCTGGGTCACGTACTGGGCGTTCCGCTGGATGATCGGCCTGGGCATGGCCGCCGGCCTCGTCGCCGTGATCGGCCTGTGGCTCACCCGCAAGAGCGCGAAGAAGCCCCCGACGCAGTGGATGTGGAAGCTCGCCATCTGGTCGTTCCCGCTCGCTCTCGCCGCCAACATCATGGGCTGGGTCTTCACCGAGATGGGCAGGCAGCCCTGGATCGTGTTCGGGTTGATGACCACGCAGGACGGCGTCTCGCCCGGTGTCTCCGGGGTCGAGGTGCTGATCTCCCTCATCGCCTTCACCGCGATCTACGCGGCGCTGGCCGTGGTCGAGATCCGTCTCATCATCCGGGCTGCGCAGAAGGGGCCCGACACCGAAGAGCAACCCCACGACGAGACGGCTCAGCTGCTGTCGGTCGTCTACTGAGAGGAAGGAGCATCATGGATCTCGCAACGCTCTGGTTCTTCATCGTCGCCTTCCTCTTCGTCGGCTACTTCGTGCTCGACGGGTTCGACTTCGGGGTGGGGATGTCGCTGCCGTTCCTCGGCCGGAACGACGTGTCGCGCCGCCAGGTCATCAACACGATCGGACCGGTCTGGGACCTCAACGAGACCTGGGTCATCGTCGCCGGCGCCTGCCTTTTCGCGTCGTTCCCGGAGTGGTACGCGACGCTGTTCAGCGGCTTCTACCTTCCGCTGCTGCTCATCCTGCTCGCGCTGATCCTGCGCGGTGTCTCGTTCGAGTACCGGCACCAGCGCGAGAGTGCGGCGTGGAAGCGCGGCTTCGACCGGATGATCGTGATCGGCTCGGCCGTGCCCGCGTTCCTCTGGGGCGTCGCCTTCGGCAACATCGTGCAGGGTGTCGCGATCGATGCGGACCACATCTACGTGGGCGGGTTCTTCGCCCTCCTCAACCCCTACTCGCTGCTGGTCGGCCTCACGACGCTGCTGGTGTTCTTCCTGCACGGTGTGCTGTTCGTGGCGCTGAAGACCGACGGGCAGGTTCATGAGGATGCACGGCGCCTCGCCAAGATCGCGGCCGTCCCGACGATCCTCGTGGCGGCCGGCACCGTGATCTGGACCATCGGGATCGCCGCGGGCCGGGAAGCTCCGCTGCTCTGGCTGGTCGTCGCTGCAGGGGCGCTCGCCGCCGTCAGCCTGATCGCCGCGGTGCTCTTCTCGCTCCGCGGACGCGACGGCCGGGCCTTCGCCGCGGGAGCCGCGACCGTGCTGTTCGCCGTGGTCATGCTGTTCTTCGCACTGTTCCCGTTCGTGATGCCCTCGACGATCGACCCCGCGTACAGCCTCACCATCGCGAACGCCTCGAGCACGCCGTATACGCTGCAGATCATGAGCTGGACCGCGCTGATCGCCCTGCCGCTGGTCATCGCGTACCAGACCTGGACCTACTGGATCTTCCGCAAGCGCGTCACGCGCTCGTCGATCGAGGCGGCGCCGGCACACGCATGAAACCCGTCGATCCGCGACTGCTGCGGTACGCGGGTGCCGCGAGGGGGTTCCTCGCGGCATCCGCGCTGATCGGCGTGGTCCAGACCGCCGTGACGATCGCGTTCGCCTGGCTGCTGACGGATGCCGTGACCGGCGCGCTCGCCGGACGGGATGTCTCGTCCTCTCTGCTCTGGCTGCTGGCGGCCGCGCTGCTGCGCGGCATCCTGATCGCGGCGTCGGATGCCGCGGGGACCCGCGCCGCCGCGAAGACCGGGATGCAGCTGCGGTCGGCGCTCATCGCGGCCGTCGGTCGCCTGGGGTCGGGGTGGCTGGCGCAGCGGAACCAGACCGCGCTCGCGGTGACCGCCGGGCACGGGCTCGAGGCGCTCGACGCGTACTTCGCGCGGTACATCCCGCAGCTCGTGCTCACGGTGATCGCGACGCCCGTGATCGTCGCCGTGATGTGGTGGCAGGACTGGCCGAGCGGGCTGACCGCGATCATCACGCTGCCGCTGATCCCGCTGTTCCTGATCCTCATCGGCATCGCGACGCGCACGGTGCAGCAACGGCAGTGGCAGACGCTGCAGCGGCTGGCCGCCCGCTTCGCCGACACGGTGCAGGGACTCTCGACGCTGCGGCTGTTCGGCCGCGACCGGCGCGCCGCGGACCGCATCGAGGAGACCGCCGACGAGTACCGCCGCGAGACCATGAAGGTGCTGCGGTTCTCGTTCCTGTCGGGCTTCGCGATGGAGCTGCTCGCCTCGCTCGCGGTGGCGCTGATCGCGGTGGCGGTCGGGTTCCGGCTGCTGTCCGGCGACCTCTCGCTGGAGGTCGGACTGTTCGTGCTGCTGCTCGCCCCCGAGGCGTTCCTGCCGATCCGGCAGGTCGGCGTACAGTTCCACGCCGCGGCCGAGGGGGTCGCGGCGACCGAGGACGTGTTCGATGTGCTGGATCAGGCGGGGGCCGCAACGGAGTCCCCCCGGTCGTTGAGCGAGGGAGCTTGCGACCGAGACGAAACGCCTGGAACGACGCGCAACCGCGACGGAGAGCGTTTCGTCTCGCTGCGCTCGCTCAACGACCGGTCGCTCAACGACCGGTCGCTCGTCGTCGCCGACCTCCGGGTGCGTGACCTTCCGCCCGTCTCGTTCACGGCCGAACCCGGCACGGTCACGCTGATCGAGGGGCCCAGTGGCGCGGGAAAGTCGAGCCTGCTGGCTGCCCTGCGAGGTGCCGCGGACTTCGACGGCACCGCCGACTTCGCCGGCCGCGATGTGCGCGACCTCCCGCCGAGCGCGTGGCTCGCCTGGGCCGGGCAGAGGCCGGGGCTGCTGCGCGGCACAGTCGGTGAGAACGTCGCTCTGGGCGATCCGGCGCCCGATGCCGACGGCATCCGCTCTGCTCTGGACGCCGCGTGTGCCGACTCGATCGACGCGGACCGGATGCTCGGGGTGCAGGGCAGCGGCCTCTCGGGCGGGCAGGCGCAGCGCGTCGCGGTCGCCCGCGCGCTGTACCGGCATGCTGCCGCTCCCGGGCGGGTGCTGGCGCTCGACGAACCTTCGAGCGCGCTCGATCCTGAGACCGAGGAGCGGCTCTGGCGGTCCCTGCGGGAGCGGGCGGATGCCGGGGCGACGATCCTGCTCGTCTCGCATCGCCGGTCGGCCCGGGACATCGCGGATCAGGTCGTCGCACTGGGGGTGAGCGTATGACCCTTCGACAAGCTCAGGGACCCACGGGGGAGCCGCAGGGACCCGCGGCAAAGGACCTGGGTTCCCGCGCAGCGCGGGTCCGCGGCGTCCTGCGTCTCGCTCAGCCGCCGATCGCGCGGTTCCTCCCCGGACTGATCTGGGGTGTGCTCTCGGCCACTGCCGCGGTCAGCCTGCTCGCCGTCAGCGGCTGGCTCATCGTGAGCGCGTCGATCGTCGATTCGCTCGTGCCGCTGTCGATCGCGGTCGTGGGGGTGCGATTCTTCGCGGTGTCGCGCGCGGTGACCCGGTACCTCGAGCGGCTGAGCGGGCACGACGCGGCCTTGCGGCAGCTCGCGACGACCCGCGCCGACATGGTGCGCCGCCTCATCCCGCTGTCTCCAGCGGGACTCGGCTCGACCGATCGCGGCCGGGTGCTCGCCGCGCTCGTCGACGACGTCGAGAATCTGCAGATCCTGCCGCTGCGTGTGGTGCAGCCGCTCGCGGTCGCGGGGGTCGTCGCGCTCGGCGCCGTGGGGTTCATCGCGTTCGTCTCGCCTCCGGCCGCGCTGACGCTGGCCGTGTGCCTGCTGGCTGCCGCTGCGGCATCCGTCGGTCTGGGGTGGGTGTTCGGCTCGCGGGCCGAGGCACTCGTCTCCACCCGGCGCGCTGATCTCTCCGCCGCTCTCGTCGACTACTTCGGCAGCCTCGATGTGCTCCTGGCGTACGGCGCCGAGGAGCAGGCTCGAGAGCGCGTGCGCGAGGCGGATGCCGTGCTCCGGCGCCTGGTCGCGCGCGCCTCGCTCGCCCAGGCGATAGCCGCCGGGGTGGTGTCGGCGGTCGCCGGTGCCGCGTCGGTGTGGGCGCTCGCCGCGGCGGCTCCGGGCCTCGCGACCGGAGCGATCGACGGGCCGTGGCTGGCGGTGGCCGTGCTCGTGCCGATGGTGGTGTTCGAGATCTTCGGGGCGGTGCCGATCGCGGCGGCATCCTGGCGGAGCGTGCGGTCGAGCGCCGAGCGCATCGTCGACGTGCTGCCCGATCGGATGCCGGCGGAGTTGCGGACGGATGACGGCGAGGATGCCGAGATCGCGGGCACGCCTTCCCTGCGGCTGCGCGGCGTGCGGGCAAACTGGCCGGGCGGGACGGCCGCGCTCGCCGGCGTCGACCTCGATCTTCGTCCGGGCGAGCGTGTGCTCGTCGCGGGGCCGAGCGGTGCGGGCAAGAGCTCCCTCGCTGCGGTGCTGGTGGGCTTCCTCCGGGCCGAGGGCGACTACCGGATCGGCGAGCGGGAGGCTGCTGCGCTGTCGGGTCCGGCGCTGCGACGGACGATCGGGCTGTGTGAGCAGAGTCCGCAGCTGTTCGACGAGGACATCCGTCAGAATCTCTTGTTCGCGCGCGACACCGCGACCGATGAGGAGCTGCGCGACGTGCTGGATCGCGTCGGCCTGGGGGAGTGGGTGCGCGAACGCGGCGGTCTCGACGCCCGGGTCGGTGACCGCGGCGCCCTCGTCTCCGGCGGACAGGCCCAGCGCATCGCCCTCGCCCGGGCGCTGCTGCGCGGCTTCCCGGTGTTGGTGCTCGACGAGCCGACCGCGGGGGTGGACCCGGATGCCTCCGACGCTCTGCTGCGAGACCTGCTCGCCGCCGCCGGTGACCAGTCCGTGCTGTTGATCTCGCACGTCGCGCCGCCGGCGGGGACGGTCGATCGCGTCGTGCGGCTGGAGAACGGGCGGACCGTCTGAGGCGGTCGGGTCAGCTGTACAGAGCCGTCAGCTGTACAGCGGCGTCGGCGGCTCCATGACGATGCCCTGCGCCTCGAACGCCTTGCGGCGCTCCTCGATGCGGCGGTGCAGCTCGACCTGCGCGTCGTCGACGAACTGCGCGTCGAGGTCGACGGTCGTCGGGCGCGGGTCTCCGTGATGCGCTGCGATGTAGGCGTCGAGCTCGGGGCCGCTCGTCCATGAGGCGATGAGCGCGTAGCGCGGAGCCGTGCCGCGATGCCAGACCGCGTGCCAGAAGCGCTGCGTGTCGACGATGATCCGCGACCTGGCGCGCAGCGGAAGTCGCACCTCGGTCGCCGGATCGAAGCGGTCGGAGCGGAGGATAAGCATCGACTCCGTGTCGTCGGTGAGGTTGAAGAACCCTCGCACGACCCAGCCGGTGCCCTCGTCGTTGAGGCGGTTGTTGTCGTCCTGATGCAGGTTGTAGATCGCGTCGGCGTACTCGTTCGGCTGCAGCTCGATGACCCGGCAGCGCCCGATGCCCGCGCCCGGTTCGAGCGCCCACTGCTGCAGCGTCGGCGCGGTCGCGACCTGGGTCGAGACCCAGACGCCGTCCTTGTCGGTGCGCGGAGGAGTGTGGTTCCAGAAGCCGTTGCAGTCGACGTCGCCGGCGTAGCTCGTGAGCGGAGCGAACCGCGTGATGCCCGAGGAGCGCCAGCGCACGTACTCGAGATCGAGCCATTCGGCGGGGTCGATCTCGGCGGGGTGATCGTCGAGGACGACGTAGCCGGTCTCGGCCAACGCCTCGGACGTGATGAAGCCCATCGGTCGCATCCTTCCCTCGGGGTGCTTAGGCCATCCTAACTCGCGCGAGTTCCCGGCGCTCGGAGGGCCGCCGTCCAAAACCCCGTTCGGCTCGCGCCGATATTCTGGAGGGATGACTCAGCCGCAGGGTGCCCTCCTCGTGGGCAGCGTGAACTACGACGATGTCGAGACCACGATGCGCACCGCAGCAGACCTGCTCGGCTCGCGTCTCCGGCGCCTGCCCGACGGCGAGGTCGGCAAGCGATTCCACTGGATCATGTTCCAGCCCGACGTCCTCGGCCAGGCCGAGGGGATCGAACGCGTCGGCGACCAGCCCATCCCGTTCCCGGCCGGCATCGACGCCCGCGGCCTGCGCATCGCGGAGGGGACGGATGCCGCGGCGATCGAGCTCCCTGCCCTCGGCTACGCCTCGGCGGCGATCGAGTCGTACGCGGTGTTCACTCGTCTGCGCGAAGAAGGAGCCGTGCCGTCCGGCATCCGCTTCCAGGTCTCGCTGCCGACGCCGCTCGCCGTGATCTCCTCGTTCTTCGGCGGCGACGACCGCGCGGCGATCGAACCCGTGTACACCGCGGCCATCCTGCGCGAGCTCGGCGACATCCTCGCCGCGATCCCGCACGATGACCTCGCGGTGCAGTGGGATGTGGCGAGCGAGATGGGCATCATCGAGCATGCGTCCGGCTACGGGGCGGTCATGGAGGCCTGGTGGCCGGGTGACCCGTTCGACGGTCTCGTCGCGCAGCTGGCTGCGCTCGTCGACGCCGTGCCGGCGGACGTCGAGGTCGGTGTGCACCTCTGCTACGGCGACGCGGGGGAGAAGCACTTCTTCGAGCCCACGGATGCCGCGAACCTCGTCCGCTACGCGAACGCCGTGGTCGCGGCATCCGCTCGTCCGCTCACGTGGCTCCACCTGCCGGTGCCGATCGCCCGTGACGACGAGGGCTACTTCGCGCCGCTCGCCTCGCTCGTGCCCGTCTCGGAGCTGTATCTGGGGCTCGTGCACCGCGAGGACGGGGCTGAAGGCGCAACGCGACGCATCGCCGCCGCTGTGCCGTTCGCGCCGGAGTTCGGCGTCGCGACCGAATGCGGCATCGGCCGGGCGCCGGCCGGGTCGACCGAGGGCATCCTCCGCACCCATGCCGAGGTCGCCGCGGCCTGGTGATGCACGTGCGCATGTGCGGATTCGCGCGCTGGGCCGGTCTCGCGTAAGCTGTTCCGCGGTGACGTGTCCGAGCGGCCGAAGGTGCAACTCTCGAAAAGTTGTGTAGGGTAACCCCCTACCGTGGGTTCAAATCCCACCGTCACCGCCATGGAAACCCCCTCCTCGTGAGGGGGTTCTTCCGTACCTGGCTACTTTGCGACGAGTGTCGTCGAGAAGCTGTACATGTCCGGGCGATAGCAGTGATGGCCTACCTCGAACGCCTTCCCTGAGGCGTCGTACGCGACGCGCTCCATCGTGAGGACGGGACCGCCCTTGTCGATGTCGAGGAGTGCGCTCTCGTCGCCGTGCGCACGTCGGGCGCCGATGCGCTGGTTCGCGACCCGGATGGTGACGCCCCGGGACCGCAGGATCTGGTACAGACCTTTGGATTCGAGCTGCTCGGTGGTGATGTCGGCGAACTCGGGCGGGAGGCAGTTGACGAGGATCGCGACGGGGACGCCGTCCGTCGATCGCTGGCGCCGGAGATAGACGATGTCGGAGCCGACGGGAACGCTGAGGGCCTCCGCGGTCGCCGCATCTGCAGGGCGCGTGTCGTGCTCGAGCACGCGAGTGCCCGGTTCGTGATGGGAGCTCTGCAGATCTTCGTAGAGACTCGTGAGTTCGACTTCTCGCGTGACCTGCCCCTGCACGACCTGCGTGCCGATTCCGCGCCGGCGGACCAGAAGTCCTTTGTCGACGAGTTCCTCCATCGCGCGACGGATGGTGGGACGTGAGAGAGACAGCCGCTGAGCGATGGCGATCTCGTTCTCGAGCCGGGCGCCTGGAGGGATCTCGCCCGAGCGGATCGCCCGCTCCATTGCCGACGACACCTGGAAGTACAGCGGAACGGGTCCGGTGCGATCCAGTGACGTCAGCAGTTCATCGAGTCGCACCACGTCGTCTGCCATCAGTCCGATCCGTCCTCGTTGTATTGTCGCAACAATCTTACATGGGCGGTTTCATGTTCGTGGAGGAGGCGGCGCCCGCACTGTTGCACGGATTCCTCCTTGTGCTATTGTCAGGACAAATGATCCGACGATGCGGATGCTCTTCGAGACGCCGCAGAGAGTTGTACACCGGAGTATGACCGAGAACACTTTTCCTCTCGACGTGCTGGCGTTCGGCCGGCTCGGCGTCGACATCTACCCGCTCCAGTCCGGAGTCGGCCTGGAGGACGTCGCGACGTTCGGCAAGTACCTCGGCGGCAGCGCCGCCAACGTCTCGGTCGCCGCTGCGCGCTACGGCCGATCGACCGCCCTCGTCTCGGGTGTCGGCGACGACCCGTTCGGACGTTATCTCCTGCGCGAACTGCGGCGGCTCGCGGTCGACCCGCGCTACGTGTTCGTCGATGCGACGCTGCAGACCCCGGTGACGTTCTGCGAGATCTTCCCGCCGGACGACTTCCCGCTGTACTTCTATCGCAAGCCCAAGGCGCCTGACCTCAACATCACTCCCGCCGATCTCGACCTGGATGCCATCCGCACCGCGCGGATCCTGTGGTTCACGACCACCGGGCTCAGCCAGGAGCCGAGTAGGGCCGCCCACTTTGCCGCACTGCAGGCCCGCACGGAGGGGACGACCGTGTTCGACCTGGACTACCGGCCGATGTTCTGGGCGGACCCTGCGGAGGCGAGCACGCAGATCGGGCGCGCACTCGAGTTCGCGACGATCGCTGTCGGCAACCGCGAGGAGTGCGAGATCGCGGTCGGCGAGACCGAGCCCCAGCGGGCAGCGGATGCCCTCCTCGAGCGTGGAGTCGAACTCGCGATCGTGAAGCAAGGCCCGAAGGGCGTACTCGCGAAGACCCGGTCCGAGACGGTCGAGGTTCCTCCGCACTGGGTCGATGTGGTCAACGGGCTCGGCGCCGGCGACGCATTCGGCGGCGCCCTGTGTCACGGGCTCCTCGCAGGATGGGACCTCGAGCGCATTCTGCGCTTCGCCAACGTCGCCGGAGCGATCGTGGCGGGGCGCCTGGAATGCTCCATCGCCATGCCGACGGAAGACGAAGTCGTCGCCCTCATCGAGGAAGGACAGCGCTGATGGCTGCATCCTTCCTCGCCCCTGAGGACTTCGACCGTCTGCGGACGGTGCGCGCCTCGGCGCCGCATACGATCGGCGAGGCGCTCGCTCGCCGGCGCCGCCGCGACGTGCTGCGCGGCGATGGACGCCTCTTCATCGTCGCCGCGGATCATCCTGCGCGCGGTGCGCTCGCCGTCGGCGCGAACCCCGCCGCGATGGCGGACCGATACGACCTGCTCGATCGGCTCGCGCTCGCGCTGAGCCGACCCGGTGTCGACGGAGTGCTCGGTACGCCCGACATCATCGATGACCTCGCCGCCCTCGGCCTGCTCGACGACAAGATCGTCGTGGGCTCGATGAACCGCGGGGGCCTGCGCGGAGCGTCGTTCGAGATGGACGACCGCGTGACGGCATACGACGTGCCCGGCATGGTCGATGCGGGCATCGACGTCGCCAAGGCACTGCTGAGGGTCAATCTCGACGACGCCGGGACCACGTCGACGCTCGTCGCGATGGCAGACGCCGTCACTCGGGCGGCAGCAGCGAAGCTCCCCATCATGCTCGAGCCCTTCCTGAGCCGATGGGTCGACGGCCGCGTCGTGAACGACCTGTCGACGGATGCCGTGATCCTGTCGATCGCGATCGCCGCCGGTCTCGGTTCGTCGAGCGCCTACACCTGGATGAAGATCCCCGTCGTCGACGACATGGAGCGCGTCATGGCCGCGACGACCATGCCCACCCTCCTCCTCGGTGGCGACTCCGGCGCCGACCCCGACGAGACGTTCGCGGCCTGGGAAGACGCGCTCTCCCTCCCGGGAGTGCGCGGGCTCACCGTGGGTCGCACCCTCCTGTATCCCCCCGACGGGAACGTCGCCGCAGCTGTGGACATCGCTGCCGGCCTCGTCCACCCGACCCTCTGACACCGAAGGAACGAACCATGAGCACGACGCAGACCGCACCCGTTCGTGCCGGTGCCGACTCCGGCATCCGCGTCCTCTCGCACTGGATCGACGGTGCCGAGCATCCGAGCGCCAGCGGACGGACGGCTCCCGTCTACAACCCGGCGACCGGTGCCGTCCAGGCACACGTCGCACTGGCGGACCAGGCCGAGATCGACGCGGCGATCGCCTCCGCGCAGCGAGGCTACGAAGTGTGGAGTCGCTATTCGATCGCGAAGCGGCAGACCGTGCTGTTCGCGTTCCGTGAGCTCCTGAACGCGCGAAAGCTCGAGCTCGCCGAGATCATCACGGCTGAGCACGGCAAGGTCGTGTCGGATGCGATGGGTGAGATCCTGCGCGGTCAGGAGGTCGTGGAGCTCGCGACCGGCTTCCCGCACCTGATCAAGGGCGCGTTCAGCGAGAACGCCTCGACCGGTGTCGACGTGTACTCGCTCAAGCAGCCCCTCGGGGTCGTGGGAATCATCAGCCCCTTCAACTTCCCGGCGATGGTCCCGATGTGGTTCTTCCCGATCGCGATCGCGGCGGGCAACGCGGTGGTCCTCAAGCCGTCCGAGAAGGATCCGTCCGCCGCGCTGTGGCTCGCGCGGGTGTGGAAAGAGGCGGGGCTCCCCGACGGCGTCTTCACGGTGCTGCAGGGTGACAAGGCCGCGGTCGACGGCCTGCTGAACAGCCCCGTGGTGCAGTCGATCTCGTTCGTCGGATCCACGCCGATCGCGCAGTACATCTACGAGACGGCGTCGAGGAACGGCAAGCGGGTGCAGGCGCTCGGTGGTGCGAAGAATCACATGCTCGTCCTTCCGGATGCCGATCTCGACCTCGTCGCCGACCAGGCCGTGAACGCGGGATTCGGCGCAGCCGGCGAGCGGTGCATGGCGATCAGCGTGGTGCTGGCCGTCGAGCCGGTCGCCGACGACCTGATCGCGAAGATCACCGAGCGCATCGGTCGCCTGCGGATCGGCAATGGCGCGGGCGACGCGAACGGGGAACCCGACATGGGCCCGCTGATCACGGACGTGCACCGCGACAAGGTCTCGTCCTACGTCGACATCGCGGAAGCGGACGGCGCGACCATCGTCGTCGACGGTCGCGGGCTCGCGGTCGAGGGGCACGAAGACGGGTTCTGGTTCGGTCCCACTCTGATCGACGACATCCCGACGACGTCGCGGGCCTATCAGGAGGAGATCTTCGGACCCGTCCTCTCGGTCGTGCGCGTGCAGTCCTACGATGAGGGTCTCGACCTGATCAACTCGGGCCAGTTCGGCAACGGCACGGCGATCTTCACCAACGACGGGGGAGCGGCTCGCCGGTTCCAGAACGAGGTGCAGGTCGGCATGATCGGCATCAACGTCCCGATCCCGGTGCCGGTCGCGTATCACTCGTTCGGCGGCTGGAAGAAGTCGCTGTTCGGTGACGCGAAGGCGTACGGCGTGCACGGATTCGACTTCTTCACCCGCGAGAAGGCCATCACGGCCCGGTGGATCGACCCCGCGACCCGCAACGACTCCACGCACGGCGGCATCAACCTCGGGTTCCCGCAGAACACCTGATGACAACGGATGCCGCAGCCCGGCATGATCGCTCCGAGGGCTGCGGCATCCGAACCCCCACACGAGAGAGACACATGAGCACCACGGACCAGCGCTGGTTCCATCGGCGCGGCGCACTCGCCCGCGGCGGTTGGGAGAGCGTCGTCGACGAGCGGACTCCCGACTGGGAGCACACCGGGATCCGCGTGGCGGAGATCGCCCCTGGCACCACGCTGGAGCTGTCGGACATCGGCATCGAGCGCATCGTGGTTCCGCTCTCGGGATCGTTCGACATCGTCCACACGGCTGACGGGGCCGCGACCACGACGCACCTCACCGGCCGCGCATCCGTCTTCGACGGTCCGACCGATGTCCTCTATCTCTCCTCCGACTCCACGGCGCGCCTGACCGGCGAAGGTCGTGTCGCCATCGCGACCTCGCCGACGACGGTCGTCAAGCCGAGCCGGCGCATTCCCGCAGCCGAGACCCCGATCGAACTGCGGGGCGCCGGTGCTTCCAGCCGGCAGGTGCACAACTTCGGCACTCCGCTCGCGCTCGACGCCGCGCGCCTCATCGTGTGCGAGGTCATCACGCCCGCCGAGAACTGGTCGTCCTATCCTCCGCACAAGCACGACGAGCACGTGCCGGGCCGCGAGTCGCGCCTCGAGGAGATCTACTACTTCGAGGCGGCTCCCGTGGCGGGGGCGGATGCCGTCGGCGACGCGGCCTTCGGGATGTTCAGCACGTACTCCTCGCCCGCCGGCGAGATCGACATCAACGCGATGGTGCGCTCCGGAGACATCGCCCTGGTGCCTTACGGCTATCACGGGCCCGCCGTGGCGGCCCCGGGCTACGACCTCTACTACCTCAACGTGATGGCGGGTCCCGACCCCGAACGCGAATGGCTCATCAGCGACGACCCCGCGCACGCGTGGGTGCGTGACACCTGGAAGGGGCAGCAGATCGATTCTCGACTGCCCTTCGGCAACGAGACAGAAGGACAGCAGTGATGGCGACGAAGCGGATGACGGTCAGCCAGGCTCTCGTGGAATTCCTCGGACACCAGTGGACCGTCGACGGCGACATCCGCGAGCGCACGATCCCCGGCATGTTCGGCATCTTCGGCCACGGCAACGTCGCGGGCATCGGGCAGGCTCTCAAGCAGGTGAACGTCGAGCAGCCCGATCTGATGCCCTACTACCAGGCTCGCAACGAGCAGGCGATGGTGCACCAATCGGTCGGCTTCGCCCGCATGCACCGCCGTCGCGCGACGCTCGCCTCTGCGGCATCCGTCGGACCGGGCGCCACGAACATGCTGACCGGCGCCGCGCTCGCGACCACCAACCGACTGCCGGCGCTGCTGCTGCCCAGCGATACGTTCGCGACGAGAGTCGCCGACCCCGTGCTGCAGCAGCTCGAGCAGCCATGGGACATCGGGCTCACCGTCAACGACGCCTTCCGCCCGCTGTCCAAGTTCTTCGACCGCGTCCAGCGCCCCGAGCAGCTGTACTCGATCGCCCTCGCCGCGATGCGGGTGCTCACGGATCCCGCCGACACCGGCGCCGTCACGATCGCACTTCCGGAAGACGTCCAGGCCGAGGCCATCGACGTGCCGGTCGAGTTCCTGCAGGATCGCGAGTGGCACATCCGTCGTCCGCTGCCGGAGCGCGGCCCGCTCGCCCGCGCGGTCGCCGCGATCCGCGGAGCGAAGAAGCCGCTCATCGTCGCCGGCGGGGGCGTGATCTACTCGAGCGCCGAGGACCAGCTGCGCGTGCTCGTCGAAGCGACCGGTATCCCCGTCGCCACGTCGCAGGCCGGCGGGGGAGCGCTCGATTGGGACCACCCGCAGAACCTCGGCGGTATCGGTGCCACCGGCACGCTCGCCGCCAACCGGCTCGCAGCCGAGGCCGACGTCGTCATCGGCATCGGCACCCGCTACAGCGACTTCACGACGGCATCGCGCACGGCCTTCCAGAACCCCGCCGTCGCGTTCGTCAACATCAACGTCGCGTCGTTCGACGCCTACAAGCACGGAACGCAGCTCCCGGTCGTCGCCGACGCCAGGGAGGCGCTCGTCGCGCTGTCGACCGAGCTCGAGGGGTACCGGGTGCCTGCGGAGCACGCCGCGCGTGCCGCACGCGAGAAGGCAGGCTGGGACTCGCTCGTCGACGAGGCATTCGCGCCCAGCGGACGCGCTCTTCCCGGACAGTCCGAGATCATCGGTGCCGTCCAGGCGGCCAGCGCGCCGAAGGATGTCATCGTGCAGGCAGCGGGCTCGCTTCCCGGCGACCTGCACAAGCTCTGGAGAGTGCGAGACCCTCTCGGCTATCACGTCGAGTACGCGTTCTCCTGCATGGGCTATGAGATCGCCGGAGGACTCGGCGCGAAGCGAGGACTGCTCGCCGACGGCGACGACCGTGACGTCATCGTCATGGTCGGCGACGGCTCATACCTCATGCTCAACACCGAACTCGTGACAGCGGTCGCCGAGGGCATCAAGCTCATCGTCATCCTGATCCAGAATCACGGCTACGCCTCGATCGGGCATCTGTCCGAGACCGTCGGATCGGAGCGCTTCGGCACGCTGTATCGCGAGTACGACCCCGCGGCACGCAATTTCCAGGGAGAGGCGAAGCTTCCCGTCGATCTCGCCATGAACGCCCGGAGCTACGGCGTCGACGTGATCGAGATCGCTCCCGGCCCGGATGCGGTGACCGACCTCGCGGCCGCGGTTGCGACGGCGAAGGCATCCGACGGCCCGACCGTCATCCACATCGAGAGCGATCCGCGGTTGTACTCGCCGGGAGGAGAAGGCTGGTGGGACGTGCCGGTCCCCGAGGTCTCGAGCCTCCCGTCGACGCAGAAGGCGCGCGTCGAATACGAACAACTGCGCATCACGCAGCGGCCACTGGTGGGACCGGAGGCGGGCGAATGAAGGCGACGGTGGCAGGGGCGCCGGTGAGCTTCGGCGTGTTCGAGATGACCCCGGAGGGCGCCGAGACCGTTCAACCGGACGACATGCTCGACATCCTCGCCGAGGCGGGCTACCGTGGCGTCGATCTCGGTCCGCTGGGGTACTTCGGACGTGGAGAGCAGCTGCGCACCCGGCTCGAGAGTCGCGGCCTCGACCTCGCGGGCGGCTGGGTGCAGCTGCCGTTCTCGGACGACGAGGCGTTCGAGGCGGCGCTCCCCGAGCTGAGCGACGCGCTGCGCGTGTTCTCTGAGGCGGCGGAGCGCGGCCCCTCGCGCCTGCCGCTTCCCACCCTCGCTGACGACGGCTCGGCGGCCCGTCGGGCGTCTCCCGGCCGGGGCGGCGACGTCGATCCTCTCACCGAGGTCGCATGGGGCCGACTGATCGCCAACACCGAGCGCGCCGCCGCCCTGGTCCGCGCCGCCGGGCTCGAGCCGACGTTCCACCATCACGCCGGCACCTTCGTCGAGTCGCCCGACGAGATCGACCGCTTCCTGGCGAACGTCGACATCGACCTGACGCTCGACACCGGGCACCTTTTCATCGCGGGGGGTGATCCGCTCGAGGCGGTGTCCCGCTGGGGCGACCGGATCAACCACCTCCATCTCAAGGACGTCGATCTCACGGCGCTGCGCGGGGTCCTCGCCGCCGGCGGCGGCATGCCGGAGGTCTGGTCGTCCGGCGCTTTCGTCGCCTTCGGGCAGGGCGATATCGACCTCACCGCCGTGATGGACGCGGTCGAGCAGCGCGGATTCGACGGGTGGATCGTCGTGGAGCAGGACGTGCTGAACGGGCCCGACATCTCCCTCGCCGACTTCCGCGCCGAGCGGGCCGCGGACCAGGTCCGCAATCGCGATGTCCTCAGCGCCTGGGCCTGAACGCCCGTTCATCCACCCTCGACTCGATCACGACAAGGAACACCGATGACTCAGAAACCCCTCCGCTTCGGCCTGATCGGCACCGGCCGCATCGGCCAGGTCCACGCCGCGAGCATCGCCGCAGATCCTGAGGCGGTCCTCAGCTGGGTCGCCGATCCCTTCGTCGCGGGCGCCCGGGCCGTGGCCGAGACCTACGGGGGCACGGCGACCGACAACGCCGATGAGCTCTTCGCCTCGGGTGACGTCGACGCGGTGCTGGTCGCCTCGCCGACGCCGACGCACGTCGACCTCATCGCACAGGCGGTGGATGCCGGCATCCCCGTGCTCTGCGAGAAGCCGATCGATCTCGACATCGCGCGCGTCGATGCGCTGCGGCCGAAGGTCGCCGCGGCGGGTGTTCCGGTGGCGCTGGGGTTCAACCGGCGCTTCGACCCGTCTTTCGCCAGCGCGCGGGCACGCGTCGCCGCCGGCGAGATCGGCGCGCTGGAGCAGCTGACGATCATCAGCCGCGATCCCTCTGCCCCGCCCGCGGCGTATGTGGCGGTGTCAGGGGGGATCTTCCGCGACATGACGATCCACGATTTCGACATGGCGCGCTTCTTCCTCCCCGAGATCGTGGAGGTCTCGGCGGTGGGCTCCACGACGTTCGACGACGGTGCACGCGAGCACGGCGACTTCGACACCGCCGTGACGACGCTTCGCGCGGCATCCGGCGCGATCGTGACGATCGTCAACTCTCGGCACAGCTCCGTCGGCTACGACCAGCGCATCGAGGCTTTCGGCGGGCGAGGGGTGCTGCACGTCGCCAACGCCCCGTCGAGTCTGGTGAGCCTGTCGACCGCCGATGCCGTCGAAGCCAAGCCGCCGTACGAGCAGTTCTTCCTCGAGCGGTACGCCGTCGCCTATGCGGCCGAGCTGCGCGAGTTCATCAAGCTCGCACGCGGCGAAGCGTCGACGAGCCCCACGTTCGAGGACGGCCGCGCCGCACTCGTGCTCGCGGACGCGGCGCAGCGTTCGGCGACCGAGCGCGTCGTCGTGCCCGTGGCGCTCGGTTGATCCGGGGGTGCTGATGACCACACCAGGAGCGTTCCGCCTCGCCGCATCGGCCGAGATGCTCTTCACCGAGCTTCCGTTCGTCGACCGGGTGCGCCGACTGCACGACCTCGACTTCGAGGTGGAGATCTGGGATTGGAGCACGAAAGACCTTCCCGCCCTGGCGGCGACGGGAGCCGTCTTCTCATCGATGACGGGTTATCTCCGCGGCGACCTCACCACAGAGGACGGCATCGCGGAACTCCTGGCCACCGCCGAAGAGTCGCTGCGGATGGCGGACGTCATCGATTCTCCGCGGTTGAATCTGCACGGCACCGGCTTGGACTCGAACGGCCTCCCGGTGCGGCCGCGGGAGAGCGTGAGCGAGGCCGACTGGGTCACGGCGGCCGGCACTCTCGGCAGGCTGGCAGAACTCGGTGCTCGAGCCGGCAGGGTCTTCACGTTGGAGAACCTGAACACCGCGGTCGACCATCCAGGCACACCTTTCGCCCGCGCTGCCGACACGCTGGCTCTCGTGCGATCGGTCGACTCGCCGGCACTGCGCCTCAATCTCGACCTGTATCACGCACAGATCGGGGAGGGGAACCTCATCCAGCTCGTGCGAGAGGCGCGGCCCTGGATCGGCGAGATCCAGGTCGCCGACGTGCCAGGGCGCTGCGAGCCCGGCACGGGGGAGATCCGCTACGAGGCGGTCGCCGCTGTGCTGCGTGACCTCGGGTACGACGGCGTGGTGGGCTTGGAAGCCTGGGCAGCGTCCGACTCGGAAGCTGCGCTCCGCGCCTTCCGAGCGGCTTTCGCCGGCTGACCGGCGAACGGGGCGGGGGCGGGGGCGGGCGATGGGGATCGCCCGCCCCTTCCCGTCAGGCGTCGTAGGTCGTCGTTCCCTCCACGGCGGCGACCGGGGTCCAGGCGCCGGAGGCGGCGCTCCGCACCGCCGAGTCGACGATCTCGGATGCCGACCACGCGTCTGCCGCGGATGGCGCGAGCTGCCGCCCTTCCACCACCGAGCGCAGGAACAGCGACGCCTCGATCGTCTTGAGGTCGTCGAAGCCCATGCTCGTCCCCGCGCCGGGCTGGAAGTTCGCGAAGTCTCCGTATCCCGGCCCGACCATGATCGTGCGGTATCCGGCAGCGTCATCGGCGAGCTGGAGCTCGTTGAGCCGCTGGAAGTCCCAGCGCAGTGACCCCTTGGTGCCGTAAACCTCGAGGCGGTATTCGGCGCGCGGGCCGATGGCGACGCGGCTCGATTCGAGGACGCCGACCGCCCCCGAGTCGAAGCGCGCGAGGACGGCGGCGTAGTCTTCGTTCTCCACCTGTCCCCGGGGTGCGTCGCTCGCGCCCTTGCTGAAGTGGCTGGCCGCGCCCGAAGCGGGGAGCGGGCGTTCGCGGATGAAGGTCTCGGTCATGCCGCTGACCGAGGCGATTCGGCCGACGACGTATTGCGCCAGGTCGGCGCCGTGCGAGAGCAGATCGCCCAGCACGCCGGTCCCGGCCCGCTCGCGCTGGAACCGCCAGGTGAGTGCGCCGTCGGGGTCGGCCGAGTAGTCGGCGATGAGCGCGACGCGCACGTTGGTGATCGTTCCCAGGGCCCCTTCGCGCACGAGTTTCCTCGCGTGCGCGACCGCAGGGGCATGACGGTAGTTGAAGCCCACGGCGGTCACCAGCCCGGCCGCCGCCGCTCCGCGGGCGATCTCGCTCGACTCCGCCACGCTTCGACCCATCGGCTTCTCGATCCAGAACGGCTTACCGGCCGCGATGGCGGCCAGGGCGATCTCGTGATGGAGGAAGTTCGGTGAGCAGATCGAGACCACATCGACGTCGTCTCGATCGAGCACCTGCGCGTAGTCGGCGACCGCCTCGCGGTACCCGAGGATCTCGGTGGCATGCGCGCGGCTGTGCGGATCGGGATCCGCCGCGACGACGAGTTCGCAGGTCACCGGAAGGTCGGGATAGTGCCGGGGCGCTGCCAGATACGCCCGGGAGTGGAGCCGTCCCATCCATCCGACGGAGATGAGCCCCACACCGATGTGCGCCCTGTTGGTCATGGCTGTCCTTTCAGCGAAGATGTACCTCTACAGTACCCATTGACAGAATGTCTTGACAAACATTCGTCGTCGATGTCAGAATCTCCCCGACACCGACGTCACAGGATGCGATCAGTCGATGTCGACTGCGTCCTCACCGAAAGGGAAATCACATGAACAAGCGCCTCCTCGGCGGCCTGGGACTCGCGGTATCAGCGGTTCTGCTGCTGTCGGCCTGCTCGGGCACCGGCCAGGAAACGACCGACGGCGACGGCGGTGGAACCGGAGACACCGAGTCGAAAGGCTTCACTTACGCCGTCGTGACCCACTCCGCCCCCGGCGACTCCTTCTGGGACCGAGTCAAGTCGGGCGCAGAACAGGCCGGAAGCGACTACGGCGTCGACGTGACCTACAACTCCGACCCCGACCCCGCGAAGCAGTCGCAGCTCATCGACAACGCGATCGCACAGGGCGTGGACGGGATCGTCGTCTCGATGGCCAACCCGGACGGCGTCAAAGACAGCGTGGAGCGGGCGGTGGAAGCGGGGATCCCCGTGGTGACAATCAACTCCGGACTCGAGAAGTTCAAGGAGTTCGGAGCGATCACCCACATCGGACAGAGCGAGTCGATCGCCGGGGCGGCGGTCGGGGAGCGGCTCGGCGCGGAAGGCGCGACCAAGGCACTGTGTGTCATCCAGGAAGCCGGCAACATCGGACTGGAGGAGCGATGCGCGGCTGCCGCTGAGGCCTTCAGCGGGTCGATGGAGAACCTCCAGGTCGACGGCACCAACGACGCCGAGGTCAAGGCGACCATCAAGTCGAAGCTCCAGGCCGATCCCTCGATCGACGCCGTTCTCACGCTCGGCGGACAGTACGCGATCGACGCCGTCGGCGCGGTGGACGAGTCCGGCAGCTCTGCACAGGTCGCGACCTTCGACCTCTCCGAGGATGTCGTCAGCGCGATCGAGGCCGGCAGCATCCTGTTCGCGGTCGACCAGCAGCCTTACGTGCAGGGCTTCCTGGGCGTGACCGCTCTCTACCTGAAGAGCCTGAACGGGAATGACATCGGCGGCGGTCAGCCGGTCTACTCCGGTCCGGCGTTCGTCACGAAGGACAACGCGGCCGAGGTCGCCGAGTTCGCGAAGAACGGCACGCGCTGATCATCCCCGCGGAGCCGGAGGTCACCCCTCCGGCTCCGCGACACGAAAGGAGCCGACGATGACCACGACGGACATAGTGACAATCGCGACGCGACCACGACTGGAGCGTCAGCCGGTACGACGACTGCTGGCACGACCCGAGATCGGGGCACTCGTCGCCGCACTGGCGGTGATGATCTTCTTCTCCGTGTACACCGACACCTTCATGACGATGGCGGGTGCGGGCGTCTGGCTCGAGTCGGCCTCGACCTTCGGCATCATGGCGGTCGCGGTGGCTCTCCTCATGATCGGCGGGGAGTTCGATCTCTCGGCGGGCGTCATGACGGGCTTCACCGCTCTCATCGTCGGAGTCCTGACCACGCACTACGGCCTGAACATCTGGGTCGCCGTACTGATCTCGCTCGCTGCCGCACTCGCGATCGGCGCGCTGAACGGGTTCCTCGTGATGAAGACGGGCTTGCCCAGCTTCATCATCACCCTCGGCACCTTCTTCGTGCTGGCCGGCATCGACTTGGCCGTGACGAAGCTCATCACCGGACAGGTCGCCATCCAGGGCATGACGAAGGTGCCGTTCTACGACACGATCCAGCCCGTGTTCGGGTCATCGATGCAGATCGGCGGGGGCACGTTCTACGTCTCCGTGCTGTGGTGGTTCCTTGTCGCGGCGCTCGCGACCTGGGTTCTCCTGCGCACCCGCTCCGGGAACTGGATCTTCGCTGTCGGCGGCGCGCTGAACTCGTCGCGCCAAGTGGGCGTGCCGGTTCTCAAGACCAAGATCGGCCTGTTCATGGTGACGGCGGGCGCGGCCTGGCTCGTCGGCATGATCTCGCTGTTCCGCACCTCGACGGTTCAAGCCAACACGGGCGTGGGCCAGGAGTTCATCTACATCATCTGCGCCGTCGTCGGCGGCTGCCTGATGACCGGTGGCTTCGGCTCGGCGATCGGCGCGGCACTCGGCGCCCTCATCTACGGGATGGTCTTCCAGGGCATCACCTTCGCACAGTGGGACACGAACTGGCTTCGCACCTTCCTGGGCGCGATGCTCCTGCTCGCCGTCTTCCTCAACCATTGGGTGCGCCTTCGAGCAGGAGGAACGAAATGACCACGACCACAGCGACGGCGGTGCCCGTCGTCGAAGTCCGCAATGTCGGCAAGAGCTACGGTGCGATCAACGCCCTCAGCGGTGTTTCGACGACGGTGAACGCCGGCCAGGTGACCTGCGTCCTCGGCGACAACGGCGCGGGGAAGTCGACGTTCATCAAGATGCTCGCCGGCGCTCACACGCCGAGCGAGGGCGAGATGCTCCTCGACGGCGAGCCCGTCAGCTTCTCCTCGCCGCGAGCCGCCCTGGATGCCGGAATCGCCACGGTCTATCAGGATCTCGCCGTCGTTCCGCTGATGCCGGTGTGGCGGAACTTCTTCCTCGGCTCCGAGCTCACGAAGGGGCGAGGTCCTTTCCGCCGCCTCGACGTGAAGCGGATGAAGGAGGTCACCTATACCGAGCTCGCGAACATGGGCATCGACCTGCGCGACGTGGATCAGCCGATCGGAACGCTCTCCGGAGGTGAGCGCCAGTGCGTCGCCATCGCTCGCGCCGTGTACTTCGGTGCCCGGGTGTTGATCCTCGACGAACCGACGGCCGCGCTCGGCGTCAAGCAGTCGGGTGTCGTGCTGAAGTACATCGCACGGTCGCGCGACCGCGGCCTCGGCGTGGTCTTCATCACGCATAACCCGCACCACGCGTTCCCTGTGGGCGACCGATTCCTGCTGCTGAACCGCGGGACGAGCCTGGGCAACTACGAGAAGGCGGACATCGACCTCGCCGAGCTCACGAGCCTCATGGCCGGTGGCGCCGAACTCGATTCGCTGGCGCACGAGCTCGAACAGACTCTGGGCGCGGATTCCGCGATCGTGAAAGAGCTGGAGAAAGAGGCAACCGGGGGCGCGCACAGCACTGAATCTCCATAGGCTCGGGTGCGCGCCTTCCGCGTGGATCAGTCGTCCCGCTCCCGTGCGAACGCGTTGCCGTCCGGGTCCCGGCCTTCTCACCCGAGCAGCGTCACGCCGAATCCTGCGACGACCGCTCTCAGCTCGGACAGGTAGCGCTGCGCCTGCTCGGTGAGCGGTATCGCGGAGTGGGCGATCCAGCCGATCTCGATGCGTTCGTCGACGTCGAGCGGGATCGCGACGATCTCGGGGTCGAGGTCGTCGCTGATGATGCCCGTCGAGATGGTGTAGCCGTCGAGCCCGATCATGAGGTTGAAGATGGTCGCGCGGTCGGAGACCCGGATCTCTTGCGGGCTGGAAAGGGTGGAGAGGATCTCCTCGGCGAAGTAGAAAGAGTTGTTCGCACCCTGGTCGAAGGTGAGCCGCGGCACGTCGGCGAGGTCGTCGAGAGTCACGCGGTCTCGGGCGGCGAGGGGGTTCTTGCGGGAGATGAAGATGTGCGGCTCGGCGACGAAGAGCGGGCGGAACGCGAGCCCGGAGTCCCGGAGCAGCTTGTCGATGACGTTCCGGTTGAAGTCGTTGCGGTAGAGGATCCCCAGCTCGCTGCGGAGAGTGCGGACGTCTTCGATGATGTCCCACGTGCGCGTCTCGCGCAGGGAGAACTCGTACTCGGTCGCCGAGCTCGCCTTCACCATCCGGACGAGTGCGTCGACAGCGAACGAGTAATGCTGCGTCGACACCCCGAGCAGGCGTCGTGACGGCGGTCGGTCGAGGTAGCGCTGTTCGAGGAGCGCGACCTGCTCGACGACCTGCCTGGCGTATCCGAGGAACTCCACGCCGTCCGTGGTGAGCGTCACGCCTCGGGCGGAGCGGAGGAGGAGGACTCGCCCCACCCGGCTCTCGAGGTCTTTCATCGCTGCGGACATGGTGGGCTGGGCGACGTAGAGCAGATCGGCGGCGGCACTGATGGAACCCTCCGCCGCGACCTCGATGTAGTAGGTGAGTTGTTGGAGGGTGATGCCGCTGGACCGCTTTGCCATAGCTGAAGACTATGGCATGCCATAGTCACAGGACATTTCTCGATAGGAGCACTCAGGCCGCACCATGGAGGCACCCCACTTTCGCGAGGCCGAGCCCGGCCGATCAGCTCCCCGATTGGCATGTCATGGCACACGATTTCCTCTTCCGCATCACGACGACCCGGTTCGACGAGGACTATTCACCCTCTGACAGTTCCCGGATCACCACGAACTTCGCCAACCTGGCGCGGGGCGAGCATCGTCAGGAGAACCTCCGCAACGCGCTGACGATGATCGACCGGCGGTTCAACGATCTGGCGGACTGGGACAACCCGAACCGGGACCGCTACACCGTCGAACTCGAGATCATCTCCGTCGCGGTGCAGTTCGCTGCAGAGGGTGAGGACCAGGAGTTCCCTCTGCTCGAGGTTCTGGACATCAGCATCGTCGACCGTCTCACCGGAAAGCGCAGCCAGGGGATCGTCGGGAACAACTTCTCGTCCTACGTCCGCGACTTCGACTTCAGCGTGCGGCTGCCGGCGGCCAGGGAAGCCGCGGGCGGGTTCACCGTTCCCGCGGACTTCGGCGACCTGCACGGCAAGCTCTTCCAGCACTTCCTCGACTCGGAGACGTACCAGGAGCGCTTCTCGGTGTCGCCGGTGATCTGCATCAGCGTCTCGACGAGCAAGGTCTACCGTCGCACCGAGAATCACCACCCGATCCTCGGTGTCGAGTACGAGCAGAAGGATCCCTCGCTGACCGACGAGTACTTCGGGAAGATGGGGCTCTCGGTGCGCTACTTCATGCCGCGCGGCAGCGTCGCGCCGCTGGCGTTCTACTTCCGCGGCGACCTGCTCGGCGACTACACGAACCTCCAGCTCATCGGCACGATCAGCACGATGGAGACGTTCCAGAAGATCTACCGACCGGAGATCTACAACGCGAACTCGGCCGCCGCGAGCGTCTACCAGCCGACCCTCGACCAGCAGGACTACTCGGTGACGAAGATCGCCTACGATCGCGACGAGCGCAGCCGGCTCGCGGCCGAGCAGGGGAAGTATGCCGACGAACACCTCATGAAGCCGCACGGCGACCTCCTCGAGCGGTGGGCCGCCGGCTCCCTCGTTCCTGTCGGATGACCAACGGAGAATCACCGATCATGAACACGCTTCTTCCCACGTCGATCGTCGGCAGCCTGCCGAAACCGTCCTGGCTGGCTTCGCCCGAGACTCTCTGGGCTCCGTGGAAACTGGAGGGTGATGCCCTGGTCGAGGGCACCCAGGATGCGCTGCGTCTCACCGTCGAGGAGCAGCGTCAGGCGGGCCTCGACATCATCAGCGACGGCGAGCAGTCGCGCCAGCACTTCGTCACCACCTTCATCGAGCATCTCTCCGGAGTCGATTTCGACCAGCGCGAGACCGTCCGGATCCGCGACCGGTACGACGCCAGCGTGCCGACTGTCGTCGGCGCCGTGAGCCGCGAGAAGCCCGTGTTCGTCGAAGACGCGAAGTTCCTCCGCCAGCAGACCGATCAGCCCATCAAATGGGCCCTGCCCGGTCCGATGACGATGATCGACACGCTCTACGACCGCCACTACAAGAGCCGCGAGAAGCTGGCCTGGGAGTTCGCGACGATCCTCAACCAGGAGGCGAAGGAGCTCGAGGCCGCCGGGGTCGACATCATCCAGTTCGATGAACCCGCCTTCAACGTCTTCTTCGACGATGTGCAGGACTGGGGGGTGGCGGCGCTGGAGCGAGCGGCCGAAGGGCTGCGCGCGGAGACGGTGGTGCACATCTGTTACGGCTACGGCATCAAGGCGAACACCGATTGGAAGGCGACCCTCGGCGCGGAGTGGCGCCAGTACGAGAAGTCCTTCCCGCTGCTCCAGAGCTCGAGCATCGACACCATCTCGCTGGAGAGCCACCACTCTCACGTCCCCTTGGATCTCATCGAGCTCATCCGGGGCAAGAAGGTGATGCTCGGGGCTATCGACGTGGCCAGCCAGACGATCGAGACCCCGGAGGAAGTCGCCGACACCCTCCGGGACGCGCTCCGTTTCGTCGACGCCGACAAGCTCATCCCGAGCACGAACTGCGGCTTGGCGCCGTTGTCTCGTGACGTCGCACGCGGCAAGCTGCGAGCGCTCAGCGCCGGCGCCGCCCTGCTTCGCGACGAGCTCGCCGCCGCGCAGCTCTGACCTGCGTTCGCGAACCGTCCGCACACCTCCGCGGTAACCTCCTCTTATGACCCCGACGCCGCTGCCGACTGCGAAGTCGAGCAGCATGGGTCGCGGTCTGGACGTGCTCGCCGCACTCACGACCTGCCTTCGCGAGGGGCGCAAGGCAACGGTCGTCGAGATCGCACGATCGCTCGATCGCGAGCGTTCCCAGGTGTCGCGCTCGCTCGCGGCCTACGAAGCGTCAGGGCTCGTGGTCAGAGCGGAGGACCGCTCGTTCACGCTCGCCTGGGGGTGGTACGCGGCGGCTCAGGATCTCGTGTCCAAGCGCATCGCCGCACACGGTCTCGCCGTGCTGGAGGGTCTCTCCTCTCTTCTCGGCGAAGCGACGTTCCTCAGCGTGCTCCAGGGGGACGCGACCCTCACGACGCTCGAGAGCCTGCCTTCCGGATCGCGCATGATCGGCTCCTGGATCGGCCGCGCGTATCCGGCGTACTGCAGCGACGCCGGACGCGCCGCGCTGTGGGACGCCTCGGCGGAAGAGGTGCGTGCGATCTTCGCCGCGACGGACTTCTCCCGACAGGGGCCGAACACGCCGAGCTCGGTCGACGACTTCCTCGACCGGCTCGACGCGGACAGGCGGCGAGGATTCGCCGTCGTGGATCAGGAAGCCGAGCCGGGCCTCTACTCGGTGGCCGCGCCCGTGTGGGACTTCCGGGGCGAGGTCGTCGGTGCCGTCCAGGTCGTGGGAACCCGCGATTCGCTCCACCCGCGGACCGCCGAGTGCGGAGCCGCGTGTGCGGCCGCGGCAGCGGACCTGTCGCGACAGCTCGGAGCTCCGGCTTCCCCGGCGATCTCGGGTTAGACGGCGTCGGCCGCGGACGTCAGCTCTCGAGCGAAGTGCGTGAGCAGCGCGCGGGTCTCGCGCGTCGCGCCCTTCGGGCGATGCCGACCGCGCACCGCGAGCGACGCGATCACCTCGCCTCCGCGCCGGATCGGCAGAGCGAACTCGTCGATGCCCTCGTCATACTCCTCGGATGCCGCGATCAGACCGTCGGCGCGATCGCGTTCCAGTTTCCCGCGCACGTCCTCGGTCGAACGCCCCGCTGTCGGCCCGCCGACGCCGATGAACTGGACGTTCTCGAGAAGGGCCTCGAGCTGTTCGGTGCTGTGGTCCCAGAGCAGTGCCCGCCCGGCGCCGGTGCACCAGATCGGCGTCACCAGTCCTTCGCGGACCGATCTGTCCGATCCGTCGGCCGACCGCTCGAAGCGCAGCAGGACACCTCGTGGGCCGTCGGCGACCGTGATCAGCGCGTTCACCCCGAGCTGGGAGGCGAGGGCGCGCAGGGCGGTCCGAGATGCGCGCAGCCATGCCACGTTGAGCGCGGCAGCCGTGTGGAAGAACTCGGGTCCAGCCGAGAAGCGGGCGTCATCGTCTCTGCGGAGGAAGTCTCGCGCCCGCAGTTCCTGGGTGAGCCGGGACACCCTGCTGCGCTCGATGTCGGTGTGCTCGGCGAGACGGGACGCGTTCAGCCCGGGTCGTGCGCGGCGTTCCTGTTCGATCGCCGCGTCGAGAAGGCTCAGTCCCTGTGCGAGCGAGGATGACGCCACCGGCCGACCTCCCCTGGGTACGCGATCATGCTCATCCTATCCGGCGGCCCGCACGCCCTTGCGTCCGTGGCGCCACCAGAAGTAGAGGTAGCACGCTCCGACGAAGGGGATGCCGAAGTAGAGCGCGGCCACCTGATTCGGGTCGAACGCGATCGCGACGATCGAGATGAGCAGAAGCGAGAACGCGACGATCGGCAGCGCCGGGTAGAGCGGCGTCCGGTAGGCGAGGTCCTGCACGCGACCGCCTTCGCGGAGGAACTTCCGGCGATGGAAGAACTGTGAGGCGACGATCGACATCCACACGGCCACCACGGCGAATCCGGCGATCGACACGAGCACCAGGTAGACGGTGCCGGCGGCGATCACGCTGGTGAGCAGCGAGACGAGTCCGATCAGGATGCTGACGCTGAGGGCGATGAGCGGCACACCGCGGCGCGTGAGGCGTGTGAACGCCTTCGGTGCATGACCTTCCTCGGCGAGCGAGAACAGCATGCGCGCGCACGAGAAGAGTCCGCTGTTGCCCGCCGAGAGGAGAGCGGTGATGATCACGAAGTTCATGATGTCGGCGGCGAACGGCACACCCACGTACTGGAAGACGTCGACGAACGGGCTGCTGGTGACGCTGGCCTTCTCGTACGGGAGGATCGCCGCGATGACCGCGATCGCGCCGACGAAGAGCACGACGAGACGCAGCACCGTCGAGCGCAGAGCCCGCGGGATGTTCTTCGCCGGGTCCTTCGTCTCGCCGGCGGCGACGCCGATCAGCTCGGACCCGCTGAACGCGTAGAAGACGGCGAGAGCCGTGACGATCACACCGCTGAAGCCGTTCGGGAACAGGCCGCCGGGAGTGTCGAAGTTGGAGAGCAGGACGGCGGGCGGATGCTCGGCCGACAGCGGCGTGAAGCCGAAGATCGCCGCGCCGCCGAGCACGATGAGCCCGACGATCGCGACGACCTTGACCAGCGAGAACCAGAACTCCGCCTCACCGAACACGCGAGCCGAGATCGCATTGAGCACGAACAGCACCGAGGCGAAGATCAGGCACCAGGCCCACACCGGCACCCCGGGGAACCAGCGCTGCATGAGGATGCCGGATGCCGTGAACTCCGACCCCAGGGCGACGACCCAGCAGAGCCAGTAGAGCCAGGCGGTGGTGAAGCCCGTCGCGGGGCCGATCGACCGCGACGCATAGATGTGGAAGGCCCCCGAGACGGGGTAGGCGACGGCCAGCTCACCCAGGCATGCCATGACGAGGTAGACGACGAACGCGCCGATCAGGTACGCGACGATCGCGCCGAGCGGACCCGCCTGCGAGATCGTGTACCCGGAGCTTAGGAAGAGGCCCGATCCGATCACCCCGCCGAGCGCGATCATGATCAGGTGGCGAGCGTCCATGGTGCGCTGGAGTCGACGCAGCGGCACCTGGGTGGCCGTGGTGTTCGGCAGGACGTTGGGGAGGGGCTTCGCGCCGGGAAGAGGCGTCATCGGAACTCTCAATCGGGTGTGTATGTGCATCATATTCACATCTATGTGCCAATGACGCATTCTGGAGTGATCTGCCGGGGACACTATCCCCTCCGGGATCAGGACCGCAAGAGGGCATCGTCGGAAGAGGCCACGCAGTCCGGACTGCGGACGATCCGGCCGAGGCGCCGACAATCCGTCAGCTCTCGCTGCCGTTCTGCCAGGCGCACACGGACACCGACCGTGCCGAGGATGGACAGGTGTCAGCGCGGCGATGCCGGCGACAGCCCACGGAAGAAGGAGAACCCCGGTGACTCACCACGACCTCGCCCTCATCGGCTTCGGAGGCGTCAATCGCGCCCTCGCCGAGATCATCCGCGATCGGGGCGATGACCTCGCCGCCGACCTCGGCTTCGGCCTGCGGGTCGTCGCGATCACCGACCTCCGACTCGGATCGCTCATGCAGAGCGACGGCATCGACCTCGACGCCGTGCTCGCCATGACCGGCGCGGACACCTTCGCCGGGATGCCCGGCGGCGATGCGCAGCCTCGCAACGAGTACGTCATCCGCCACACCACCGCCGATGTCGTGGTCGAGGCCACTTTCACGAACCCGGTCGACGGCGAACCCGCGATCTCGCACGTCCGCGCAGCCCTCGAGAGCGGCAAGAGCGTCACCACCACGAACAAGGGACCTGTCGCACTCGCGAGCGCCGAGCTCAACCGCCTCGCCGCGGCGAACGGAGCCCGGTTCGAATACGAGGGATCCGTGATGAGCGGCACTCCGGTGCTGCGACTCGCGCAGCAGACTCTCCGGGGGCTCCGCATCACCGGCATCCAGGGGATCCTCAACGGCACGAGCAACTTCGTCCTCGGTCAGATGGAATCCGGCAAGTCGCTCGAGGAGGCCGTCGCCGAGGCGCAGGCACTCGGCTACGCCGAGGCTGACCCCACGGCCGACATCGAGGGGTCCGACGTGCAGCTGAAGGTCGTGATCCTCGCCAACGAACTGCTCGGCGCGGAGATCACGACCGCCGACGTGTCCCGCGTCGGCATCAGCGGGATCACTGCCACCGACGTGATCGCGGCAGCGGCGGCCGGCGAGCACTGGAAGCTCATCGGCACGGTCGAACGCGACGAGGCCGGAGCGGTGACGGCATCCGTCCAGCCGCTGTCGCTGGCCGCCGATCACCCGCTCGCGGGCATCTCCGGCGCGACCAACGCGATCGCCTTCACGACCGATCTGCTCGGCACCGTCACGATGTCGGGCCCCGGTGCCGGACGCCTCGAGACCGCCTATGCACTGCTCTCGGACGTCATCGCGATCGACGACCACCAGGCGACGCTCGCCGGGGCGCTCCGGTGAGCGCGCCCGCTGTGGAGGCCCCGGTGGCGCCGGCATCCCTTCTCGATGTGCTCGACCCGTACAACGGGGAGGTCATCGCCCGCCTCGAACAACACTCGGTCGACGACGTCGACGCCATCATGTCGCGCGCACGGCTCGGCGCGACGCTCTCCCGCGATCTGTCCCGTTTCGAGCGGCACCGGATCCTGGACCGCGCGGCTCGGATCCTCGAGGGTCGAGCGGAAGAGGCTGCGACACTCATCGTTCGCGAGGCGGGGAAGACCATCACCCAGGCGCGCAAGGAGGTGCGGCGGGCGGTGACGACGATCTCGCTGTCGGCCGAGACCGCGCGGGCGTACGACGGCGAGGTCATCCCCTTCGACGCGTACGAAGGGTCCGCGAACCGACGTGGCTGGTACACGCGGGAGCCGCTCGGAGTGATCCTCGCGATCACGCCGTACAACGATGCGCTCAACCTCGTGGCGCACAAGCTCGGCCCGGCGATCGCCGGGGGAAACGGAGTGATCCTCAAGCCGTCGCAGTTCACTCCGCTCACGGCGCGATTCCTCGTCGACGTGCTGCTCGAGGCGGGCCTGCCCGATGAGATCATCACGATCGTCCACGGGGATCGGCACGTCGCACAGGCTCTCGTGGCGGTGCGCGACATCCGCATGGTGTCGTTCACCGGAGGTTTCGCGACCGGTGAGGCGATCGCCCGCACGGCGGGCCTCAAGAAGCTCGCGATGGAGCTCGGAGGCAACGCCCCGGTGCTGGTCTTCGCGGATGCCGACATCGCCGCGGCGGTGGAGGCGTGCGTGTCCGGTGCCTTCTGGGCGGCAGGTCAGAACTGCGTCGGTGCGCAGCGCATCCTCATCGAGCGCGCCGTGTACGCCGAGTTCCGCGACCGCTTCGCGGCTCGCACCTCCACGCTTCGCGCCGGGGATCCCGTCAACCCGGCGACCGATGTCGGCCCGATGATCTCGGTCGCGGCGGCGACGCAGGCGGAGCGGGTGGTCGACGACGCGGTGCGGTCGGGTGCGCGGGTGCTCGCCGGGCATCGGCGAGAGGGTGCGGTGTACTGGCCGACGGCTCTCGAGAACGTCGCGCTCACCTGCGAGGTCTGGAGCGAGGAGGCGTTCGCGCCTGTCGTCGTGCTGAGCCCGTTCGACACCGAGGAGCAGGCGGTGGCCAAGGCCAACAGCATCGACTACGCCCTCCACGCCGCAGCGTTCACATCGGACATCACCCGTGCGCTGCGAGTGGCCGAGGCGCTCGACGCCGGCGGCGTGATGATCAACGACTCCTCCGACTACCGCATCGACAGCATGCCGTTCGGCGGCTCGAAGTACGGGAGCATGGGGCGCGAGGGAGTGCGCTTCGCCTACGAGGAGATGACGCAGCCCAAGGTCACCTGCATCACCACATGAAGTCTCCTCACGGCGGGGCGGGGGTCCGTGGGGGATGCCCCGCCCCTCCGTGAGGTCATGCCCGGTCGATCACCCGCGTCAGCGAAACCGCCGTCACGGTGTTCGCGACGCCGGGCACGGCGGCGAGCAGCTCCCAGATCTCGCCGATCCGGTCCATCGACTCGGCCTCCAGCGTCACGAGCAGATCGAAGTCGCCCGAGAGGACGTCGCACCTGCGCACCTCGGGAATCCGGGCGATCTCGGTGACCACGCCGCCGCCGCGCATCCGATCGCTGCGGTAGACCAGCACGACGGCGGACACGGGGGAGGCGCCTGCGCGTCCGGGGACGACGCTGTAGCCGCCGATCACGCCCTGCCTCTCCATGCGCTCCATCCGCTGTTTCACGGCGTTCCGCGACAGATGCACCTGGGAGGCGAGGGAGACCAGAGGGACGCGGGCGTCCTCGGTGAGCGCCGCGAGGATCTGGCGATCGATCTGATCGAGATGAAGCCGCTCCATCGAGACCTCCTGAGACAGTGCACGTACTGTGCATTATTCGCAATTGCGTGTGTCTATTATGCACCTTAGAGTGGATGTGGCGTCGACGTCGGCGCGGAACGAAGGAGACACGATGGGCGCTCGACCCGACCGCAAGGATCTGCACACGCTGTCCGATCTCAGCCTGGCCGTGCATGCGGGCAACCAGCTCGACTCGACGCTCGCGCTGCGCACGCCCCTCGTCATGGCGAACTCGTACCAGCTGCCCGACGACCCGAGCGAGATCAGCTGGTCGGCGACCGCGCCGGGGCTGTACACGCGCAACACCGGCGTCAACCAGGCCGCACTCGAACAGAAGCTCGCCGCCCTCGACGGCGCCGAGGACGCGGTCGCGCTCGCCTCCGGAGTCGCCGCCCTGCACGCCGTCTTCTTCACCCACGTGCGCGTCGGCGACCATGTCATCGTGAGCGATGTGGTGTACGAGGCCACCTGGCGCCTGTGGACCGAGCTGCTGCCCCAGCGCTACGGGCTGGAAGCCACCTTCGTCGACATCGGCGACCTCGACGCGGTGCGCGCCGCCATCCGGCCCGAGACGAGACTCGTCTGCATCGAGGCCATCGCGAATCCGACCACGAAGGTCGCCGACGTGAGCGCGGTCGCCGAGATCGCGCACGCCGCGGGCGCCATCCTGATGGTCGACTCCACGTTCTCGCCACCGCCGTTCTACCGGCCGATCCAGGACGGCGCAGATCTGGTCGTGCACTCGCTGACGAAGTACCTCAACGGCCACGGCGATGCGATGGGCGGATCGGTGACCGGTCGCCACGACCTCATCGAAACCATCAAGGCCGATGCGATGGTCGATGTCGGAGGGATCATCTCGCCGTTCAACGCCTGGCAGATCCAGCGCGGAACGGTGACACTGCCCCTTCGGCTGCGCCAGCACTTCTCCTCGGCGATGCGCATCGCCGAGATGCTCGACGGCGACCCGCGTGTGGAGTACGTGGCCTACCCCGGCCTCGAATCCCATCCGGACCACGACCTCGCCCTGCGTCAGTTCGGCGGGCGCGGCTTCGGCGGCATGATGGCGTTCGCCGTGAAGGGGTCTCCTGACGTGCAGAATCAGTTCGTGGCGAACCTGCGACTGATCACGTCCGGATTCTCCCTCGGGCACGACGACTCGCTGATCGTCCACACGGGGACCGAAGGGGGGCGCGTCGCCACGTACCCCGAGCCGTTCCGGAAGTTCGGGCACCTGCGGCTGTCCGTCGGGCTCGAGGACGCGGACGACCTTCTCGCCGACCTGCGAGCAGCACTGGACGCCACCTTCGGGAGCTGACGGTCCTCACGATCGAGTGTCAGTGCTCGGGCTCGGCTGCCGGGGGCTGTGCGGCGATGAGCTTCATGAAGATGGTGAGCAGGCCGAGAGCGTCGCGGGACGGGTCGAGCAGCGCCTGAATCCGCAGGCCGTCGACCATCGCGAGCACCAGGGTGATCTTCTCGTCCGCCGTCAGGAGCTCGTCCTCCTTCGTGGGAAGAGGCCCGTCCGTGAATCGCGACCGCATGCGCTCCCGGCGTCCGAGGAAGAACTCGTGGGCCGGATGCTCGGGATTGGTCGCGGCGACCGTGAGCGCCAGCCAGTTGCGCTGGAAGTCCGATTCGGCGAACTCATCGGCCAGGACGGCGCTGAGGATCTGCTCTCCCGGGACATGGGCCGTCATGATCCGGGAGGCGAGGTCCTCCTCGTGGGCCTCGCGCTGGGCGAGCGCCGCGGGCAGGAGCTCGTCCTTGCCGGAGAAGTGGCGCAGCAGTGCGGCGTGGGTGAGCCCGGCTCGGGCGGCGATGTCGCGGAGCGAGGCCCGCTCGTAGCCGTGCTCGGCGAAGCTGGCGAGTGCGGCTTCGACGATCTCCGCACGTCGCGCTGGCGTGGTCGCACTCGGGCCTCGGCGGCGGGGGAGGGCTCGGCGGGCAACGTCGACGTCATGCTCCCACCCTCTCACTTTTGCCTTCTGTAACCAAAGTGGTTACTATCGCTCTGGATCGCAATCGGTTGCCATAAGAACTCCGATCGCATCACGCGAGTACGCCCAGTGGAGGGCGCCGCGGATCACTGAACGATGAAGGAGTCCAGGTGACCAGCAACGAGTCCGATCGCGGCGAAACGATCGATTCGATCGTCGCGACCCAGCCGGTTGCCGGCAACGCGCCGGATGAGACCCCGCTCGAGGGGGCGGCAGCCGTATCCGAGCCCACCGCCAAGGTCAGCGGCGGCTACATCTTCTGGCTGATGCTCGCGAACTTCGGAGCATCCATCGCGATGATGGTCCCGCTCGCCTACGGCCTGGCCCTGCGCATCACCGAGCTCGTCCCCGGTCATGAGGAGGTGCTCGGCTACGTCACCGGAACCGCGCAGCTCATCTTCCTCGTCCTGAGCCCGATGATCGGCATCTGGAGCGATCGCACGCGTTCGCGGTTCGGGCGGCGCACGCCATTCCTGTTCCTCGGCGCTGCGCTCGGCATCACCGGTGCCGTCATCATCGGGTTCGCGCCGAGCCTTCTGCTCGTCGGGGCCGGCTGGGTCGTCGCCATGACCGGATGGTCGACGGCGGGAGCCGCGATCCAGACCCTCCAGGCCGACAAGCTCCCCGAGGAGCAGCGGGGCAAGGTGTCGGCGCTCACCGGTCTGATGACCCAGATCGCCCCCGTGCTCGGCATCGGCATCGCCTACGCGGTGTCGTCGAGCACCTTCCTCGTGTTCTTCGTCCCCGCCGTCATCGGCGTCGTGCTCCTCGTGCTGCTCCCGACCTTCAACAAGGAGGGGAGCTCGAAGGATCTCGTCGTCGACTCGACCGTCACCCTCAGGAAGGTCGTCGCGGGGTACGGCTTCAACGCCCGCAAGTACCCCGACTTCGCCTGGAACTGGGTGGGCCGCATGGTCTTCTTCATCGGTCTGTACTTCAACACCACCTTCGGGACGTTCTTCTACGCCCAGCGGCTCGACCTGCCCGTCCGCGAGGTGGCGGGCGTGGTCGCGACCGTGGGGATGCTGGGCGTCCTGGCAGCCGCCGGCGGCGCGCTCCTCGGCGGGTTCCTCTCGGACAAGCTCAAGCGGCGGCGCCTCTTCGTGCTCATCGCGGCGTTCATCTTCATCGGCGGCGCGTTCGCGGAGGCCTTCGCCTGGTCGCTGCCGCAGCTCATCATCGGCGCCGTCCTCATGCAGCTCGCGATCGCCGTCTTCGCCACGGTCGACCAGGCGATCGTCTACGCGATCATCCCCGACCGCGCCGAGTCCGGGCGCTACATGGCCGTCGTCGCCTTCGCGCAGAAGATCCCCAGTGCCGTGGCTCCGCTGATCGCACCACTGATCATCACGATCGGCGCTGTCGGAGCCGAGAAGAACTACACGCTGCTGTACCTGATCGGTGCGGCCTTCGCCCTCATCGGCGGCCTCATCATCATGTTCAAGGTCAAGGCGGTGCGCTGACATGACCATCGCAAGGAACCTCGAGTCGCTCGCCTCCGCTCCCTACGACCTGCGGATCGACAGCGGCGGCGACGGTTTCGTCGTCTCCGGAGCCGCCCCGCGGATGTCCTTCGTCGTTCCCGTCGAGGCAGGGGACTGGAGCGGTGTCGAGCTCGAGGCGACCGTCGACGGGGTATCTCTCATCGCCACGGTGGATTCGGCAGAGCACCTCTTCCTCGCGTGGCCGTGGACCCCGCTGTCGAGCGGGCAGCGCGTGCAGTGGCGTGTCCGGGTGCAGGCGGCAGACGGGCCGTCGGCCTGGTCGGAGTGGGCGCGGTTCGAGTGCGGACTGCTCGATGCGGACTGGTCGGCGGAATGGATCAGCCCCGTCGAGCACGAGGACCCCGGCTACGGTGCCCGCGGTGCCCACACCCTCGCCCGGTCGTTCGACGCATCGGAGATCGTGTCGGCCCGGTTGTACTCGACGGCGCTCGGGGTCTACCAGGCGACGATCAACGGGCACCGGGTCGGCACCGCCGAGCTCTCGCCCGGCTCCACGTCGTACGACCGCACCCTCCATGCCCAGGCCGCTGATGTGACCGCGCTCCTCCGGGACGGCGGGAACACGCTCGAACTCGAGCTCTCGGACGGCTGGTACCGCGGTCAGGTCGGCGCGTTCCGCCTGCCGGCCGGCTGGGGGACGACGCCGGCGGCACGGGCGGAGCTGCACCTCGTGCTGTCCGATGGGACGCGGAGCATCATCCGCACCGACGGTGCGTGGACCAGCGCACCGTCGACCGTCATCCGCGCCGACCTGATGGACGGGCAGACGACGGACTTCCTCGCCGACACCGTGTCTCCCGAGCCGGTGATCGTCGGGGCGGTCGACGGACCGCCCGTCTCGTGGTCGCCCGCTCCGCCGGTCCGCGTCGTCGAGACGCGCGACGCGGTGAACGCGGCCCGCATCGCGGATGACGTCTGGGTGCTCGACTTCGGACAGAACGCGTCCGGATGGATCCGCCTGACCGATCTCGGCCCGGTCGGCACCCGCACCGTGATCGACTACGGCGAGCACGTCGGCCCGGACGGCGACCTCGACACCTCGCACCTGGATTCGACAAAGCCCGGAGAGCCCGACGTCGTCTTCGTGCAGCACGACGAGGTCGTCTCCGCCGGCGGCGATGAGGTCTTCGAGCCGCGCCACACGGTGCACGGCTTCCAATTCGCCCGGGTGCGCCGGGAAGGCGCTCCGTTCGACGTGTCTTCGGCGCAGATGCGCATCGTGCAGACGGACCTCCGTCGGACGGCGGCGTTCGAGTCGAGCGATGCTGCACTCAACCGACTCCACGAGGTCGCGGACTGGAGCTTCCGCGGCAACGCGGTGGATGTCCCCACCGACTGCCCGACACGCGAGCGCCTGGCCTGGACCGGGGATTACCAGGTCTTCGCCCCGACCGCGGCGCGACTGTACGACGTGCTCGGGTTCACCCGGAAGTGGCTGCAGTCCGTCCGCGACGATCAGCTCGACGACGGGCGTATCGCGAACTTCTCGCCGGACGGACGCCGCATCAAGCGCCATCTCGACGATCAGTTCGCCATGATGACCGGGTCGTCGGGGTGGGGTGACGCGATCACGTTCGTGCCATGGGAGATGTACACCGCGTACGGCGACGCGGGAGTGCTCGCCGAGAACTGGGATGCCATGGTGCGCTGGGTCGACTGGGCTCGGGGTGCCGCGCGCACCGCGCGGCACCACTCCCGGGTCGAGCGTTCTGCCGAACCGCTGCCACACGAGGAGTACCTGTGGGACGGCACGTTCCACTGGGGGGAGTGGACCGAACCTGTTCCGAAGGCGGAGGACGGCTCACGACTCGATCCGATCAAGACAAACCCGATGGCCTGGTTCATGGCCGACAAGGGGGAGGTCGGCACGGCCTACCTCCACCGCTCGACGCGCATCCTCGCGGACGCAGCGGTCGTGCTGGGTCGCCCCGAGGATGCCGCTCGCTACGCCGACGATGCCGATCGCATCCTCGAGGCCTGGCGCACCGAGTACCTGCGCGAGGGCGGGCGGACGGCGCAGGACACGCAGGCCGCGTACGTCCGGGCGCTCTCGTTCGGGCTCATCCCCGAGGCGCAGCGTGCAGGGGCGGGGGAGCGGCTGGTCGAGCTCGTCCACGAGGCCGGGACGCACCTCGGCACCGGCTTCCTCGCCACCGGAGACCTGCTGCCGGTCCTCGCCGACGCGGGGCACGCCGACCTCGCATACGAACTGCTGTTCCAGCGCAGCGCGCCCTCCTGGCTGCACATGATCGACAAGGGCGCCACCACCATCTGGGAGGACTGGGAGGGGATCGACGACGAGGGTGTGGCTCACGAGTCGCTGAACCACTACAGCAAGGGTGCGGTGATCCGCTTCCTCCACACCCACACGCTGGGGCTCCGTCAGGACGCCGACTCGGTCGCCTGGGAGTCGTTCACGATCACGCCGCTCCCCGGCGGCGGCGTCAGCTGGGCGAAGGGGCACCTCGACACCCCTCAGGGGCGGATCCGTGTGGAGTGGCGCGTCGAGGGGGACGAACTCGTGGTCGAGGTCGACGTCCCCGCAGGGAGTCGCGCGACCGTGGTCTTCCCCGACGGGGCGACGCGGACAGCGGGACCCGGTTCCTTCTCGGGCGCAGGCGGTCTCGTCGGCGCCTGATGACGGCGTGGATCAGTCGGCGTGCGTCGCCGCCGCCTGCAGCTCCCGATTGATCGCGCGCAGGCCGAGGGCGAGGGACTCCAGCTCCTCGATGGTGAGACCGTCGAGGATGTCGGCGCCCATCTCGGGGCGTGCCGCCATGATCTTCCCGATGACGTCACGCCCGAGAGTCGTGGGCACCAGGCGCCGCACGCGCTGATCGGCGGCATCCGTGAGTCGTTCGACGAGGCGCTGCTCGACGAGTCGCTCGACGAGCTTCGACATCGTGGCGAGAGACACCTCGAACGACGACGCGAGGTCGCTCGTGGTGCTGTGGTCGGAGACGACGATCGATGTCAGCACCTTGAGCTGCTGGATCGTCAGCTGCGTGCTGAGAAGAGAGCCGATCATGCGGGGGAGCGAGCGCACCGACACCGCCAGTGTGAGCGCATCGATGTTCTCCAGTGCCTGCGCACGTCTCCGGTCATCGCTCACCTCAGTACCGTAACGCGCTCCGAGGCGATTCCCAGGGATATTTACTTAGCTTCAAGCTAACTTTCTGGAAAGGAACCGATCCGGGGTCGTGTCGGGTTCAGGTGCACGCCGTCCCCAGTTCGCGTCGACCTGCGCCCGAGCCCCGGGCGACAGGAGGACGGAACCATGACCGACCACGCACAGGCTGCCCACGAGCAGGTCGAGCGACTGCGAGCGCTGCGGGAGAAGTACGCGCAGGAGAGGGATCGGCGGATCCGCCCCGACGGGGCGACCCAGTACCGGTCGACTCTCGGCGAGTACGGCTACTACGCCAAGGACCCGTACACGCCCCGCAGCGACCGGGAGCCGCTGCGGGATCGGATCGAGGCTCTGGTGATCGGGGCGGGCTTCGGCGGGCTGCTCACCGGTGCAGGGCTGCGCGACGCGGGCATCGGCTCGATACGGCTGATGGATGAGGCAGGAGACGTGGGCGGCACCTGGTACTGGAACCGCTACCCCGGCATCCACTGCGACATCGAGTCGTACGTGTACATGCCGCTTCTCGAGGAGACGGGCTACATCCCGAGCAGGAGGTACGCGCCGGGCGAGGAGATCCGTCAGCATGCCGTGCGCATCGCGGAGCACTACGACCTCTACCGAGATTTCGTCGGGCACACCCGGGCGACAGGACTCGCGTGGGACGAGGACGCCGCGGAGTGGATCGTCGAGACCGACCGCGGCGATGTGTTCCGCGCGCGCTACATGATCACCTCCTCGGGCACACTCACGCAGCCGAAGCTCCCCGGCATCCCCGGCATCGAACGCTTCGCCGGGCACACCTTCCACACCAGCCGCTGGGACTACGCCTACACCGGAGGGGACGCGGACGGCGATCTCACGAAGCTCGCCGACAAGCGTGTCGCGGTGGTCGGCACGGGGGCGACGGGTCTGCAGGTGATTCCCCATCTGGCCGAGCACGCGCGTGAGCTGCTGGTCTTCCAGCGCACGCCCTCGACGGTCGACGTGCGGGACAACCGTCCCACGGATCCCGAATGGGCGGAGACTCTCGCTCCCGGGTGGCAGCGCGAGCGGATGGACAACTTCCTCGAGGTGCTGGCCGGCGAGCCCGTCGAATCGCTCGTGGACGACGGATGGACCTCGACGCACGAGCTGCAGCGGAGCATCCTCTCCGGCAGTGTCGACGGCTCTCTCTCGGAGGAGGATCGTCTGTTGCGGGAGGAGCTCGACGACGCCGTGAAGATGGACGCGCTTCGCGCCCGGATCGACGAGATCGTCGACGACCCGTCGACCGCGGACGCACTCAAGCCCTGGTACCGGTACATGTGCAAGCGGCCGGGTTTCAGCGACCTCTACCTGCAGGCGTTCAACCGCCCGAACGTCACGCTCGTCGACACGGCGGACACACACGGGATCACGGCCCTCACCGAGACGTCGATCGTCGTCGGCGAGGCGGAGTACGAGGTGGACTGCCTCATCTTCGCCACCGGGTTCGATGTCGGGGTCTCGGGCGTGGTGTCGGGCACCCTGCCCGTCTCCGGGCGGGGAGGGCGTGCGCTTCTCGAGGCCTGGGGGATGGGGCCGCGGACGCTGCACGGATTCACCACGCACGGGTTCCCCAACCTGTTCCAGCTCGGCCCGATGCAGAACGCGAACTCGGTGAACTTCGTGCACATCCTGCAGGAGCAGGCGTTGCACATCACGACCGTGATCGCTCGGGCGCAGCAGGTCGGTGCGCGCCGCATCGAGCCGACCGCCGAGGCCGAGGACGCCTGGTGCCGCACGGTCGTGGCGACCTCGAGGGATGTCTCGGACTTCCAGGCCCAGTGCACGCCGGGCTATTACAACGGTGAGGGGTCGCGCACGATCGGCGGGCTCACGTATTCCCCGGGGCCGGTGGCCTTCCATCGCCTGCTGCGCGAGTGGCGTGAGGGGGACATGGCGGAACTACTCGTGATCGACGATGCGGACGAACGCGTGCGCGAGTCGGCGGAGATCGGGGTGTCGGCGTGAGTGCGGCGCTGGCGACCGCGGCAGCTGCAGTCGGGGTGGTGGCCCTCCTGGTCGGGTGTGCACCCGCCGCTCCGGATGCGGCGCAGACGGATGCGGCATCCGAGGGGCCGGCTGCGGAACAGCGCTCGGAAGAGCTGCTCCAGGTGACCGAGCCCCACGAGCTCACCGGGGGGACCCTGCTCGAGGGGCCGACCTTCCACGAAGACGGATCGCTCTTCCTGGTCGACGTCATGGCTCCGGCGGGGGAGGCGAAGGTGCTCCGCATCGACGTCGATGAGCGCACAGTCGATCAGGTCTTCACCGACGAGACGAGCGCCTTCACGTCGGCGCAGTTCCACCCGAGCGACGGGCGGCTGTACCTGACCGACTTCCTCGGCGGCGGGGTCATGAGCATCACGGCGCAGGGAGAAGACCCGCAGGTGCACTTCTCGGGCGACGTCGACGGCATCGCGATGCTGCCGGACGACATCGCGTTCCATCCCGACGGCACGATGTTCGTGACCGACACCCGTGGCATGGGCGGACCGGGGTGGGAGACCCCGGGGCGTGTGGTGAGAATCGGCACCGACGGGCAGGCGTCGACCCTCGCGGGCGATCTGCCCTCCCCGAACGGCATCGTCTTCGACGAGGAGGATGCGGGGCTCTGGGTCGCGCAGTACAACGCGAACAGGATCGACTACTTCGCCCTCGACGAGACGCGCACTCGGGTCGTCTCGGCGTATCCCGCGATCCATGTCGACGGCGGAATCGGACGTATCGACTCGACCGCTGTCGACGCGGAGGGCAACATCTACCAGTCCTTCCACGAGAAGGCCGAGATCCTGGTGTTCGCGAAGACCGGAGAGCAGATCGGCACGATCCGGGTGCCGGGCGAGGGGCTCGAGTCCGCGACGAACATCGCCATCGCACCCGGCACGACCGACGGATACCTCGTCGTCAGCGGTCCGGCAGGTGGGTTCGTGCACACCTTCGAAGCCTTTGGGGAGGGCATCCGCCAGTCCAACGGCGGGTGAATCCGCCTGTGAGGGGCGCGGCGTGCGAAGGGCGCCGCGCCCCTTCCTTGAACAGTCCTCGTCGGATCGGCTAGTCTTCTGAAATTACTAGTTGACTCAGAATTGGAGCACCGATGCCCGCGTTCCCGTCCGACTTCCTCTGGGGCGCCGCCAGTGCGCCGCACCAGGTGGAGGGCAACAACGTCAACAGCGACTTCTGGATGCAGGAGTCCCACATGACGGGCGCCGATCGCAGCGGCGACGCGCTCGACAGCTACAACCGCTACCCCGAGGACATCGCCCTCATCGCGGAATCGGGTCTGGACACCTACCGGTTCGGGATCGAATGGGCCCGCATCGAGCCGGCTCCCGGGCAGTTCTCGCGCGTGCATCTCGCCCACTACCGGCGCATGATCGACACCGCGCTGGAGGCGGGGGTGACGCCCTTCGTCACCCTCCATCACTTCACCTCACCCCGGTGGTTCGCCGAGGAGGGTGGATGGCGCTCGCCGCAGGCCATCGCCAGATTCCGCGCCTATGTCGAGGTCGCGACGACGATCCTCGACGGTGTCGAGTGGGTCTGCACGATCAACGAGCCGAACATGCTCGCGATCATGGTCGGCGAGGCCGAGGCTGCTCTGGATCCGGACTCCGACGTCGAGTGGCTGAGCCCGACGCTCGAGGCGGACACGCCCCGCCCGATCAAGCCGGCGCCGTCCGAAGAGATCGGACGACGCCTCATCGAGGCGCACCATGCGGCCCGCGAGATCCTGCGGGAGCGCACCGATGCGCGCGTCGGCTGGTCGGTCGCGAGCCGTGCGTTCGAGACCCGGCCGGGTGCCGAGGAGGTGCGGCGGCGGCTCGAGTACATCTGGGAGGACCTGTATCTCGAGGCCGCCGCGGATGACGACTACATCGGCGTGCAGGCGTACTCGGCGCAGTGGGTCGGGCTCGACGGCATCGAACCGCACCCGGTGCATCCCGACAACACGCTGGTCCGGACGGCGTACCGTCCGGATGCGCTCGGCATCGCCGTCCGTCACACCGCCGAGGTGCTGCCGCGCGTGCCGGTGGTCGTCACGGAGAACGGCATCGCCACGGCGGATGACGCTCGACGGATCGCCTACACGGAGGCCGCCCTGGGGTCGCTCGCCGAGGCGATGGCTGAGGGGGTCGACGTCCGCGGATACATCCACTGGAGCCTTCTCGACAACTACGAGTGGGGGCA
This sequence comes from Microbacterium sp. A8/3-1, assembly GCF_040267695.1. Lineage (NCBI taxonomy): Bacteria > Bacillati > Actinomycetota > Actinomycetes > Micrococcales > Microbacteriaceae > Microbacterium > Microbacterium sp. A8/3-1. The sequence goes on from NZ_CP158357.1 coordinate 3,798,992, forward strand.
TTGGTCGCCCACGTTCGGACTCGTGGCCGTCGATCGGGAGACTTTCGAGCGCCGCCCGAAGCCCAGCCTGGCGTGGCTCGGGAACGTCGCCCGTGCGCAGCGTGGGGAGGGCGGCGACGGGATGTGAGGCCGACTCCCGCAGGGCGGCCGCGTCAGCTCAGGGCATCGGCCCCGAGCAGCGCGCGAATGTGCCACTCGACCTGCGCACGGATGTCGAACGGCGGGCCCTGCATCCATTGGAGCTGCAGGCCCTCCCAGGCGGCCAGGAGGAGATGGGCCGCGGAGTCGGGGTCGATCGAGGCGTCGACCCGCCCGTCCTGCTGCAGGCGGCGGATGTCGGTCGCCACGACCTCCGTCGAACGTGCCCAGCGCGCCTGGAAGAAGTCGTTCGCGGGGTGGGCGGGGTCGGCGGCAGCGCCGGCGAGCTCGTTGTAGAGGCGCGCATAGTTCGTGCGCTGCACGCCGGCCTCCGCGCGAGATCCCATGTCGGCGATCGCCCCCGCTTCTGCGCCGCGCGCGCGGATGTTCTCGTCGTCGTGCTGTGCGAGCGCGGCGATGAACAGGGCCTCCTTGGTCGGGAAGTGGTAGAACACTGTCGCCTCGCTCGTCTCGGCGAGTTCGGCGATGTCCGACACCGACACGTTGCGGTGGCCGTGCCGGCGGACGAGGTCGAGTGCGGCCTTGCTGAGTGCCTGGCGTCGCTGATCCGACTTCGCGTACGGACCTCTCTTCTGGGCCATCCGGGTCCTTCCGATTGCTCTTGAGTGTGGCGCTCAGGCAATGTTATGCTCATCCGGCCAAAGTAATAGTCGACTCAGAATTGAGTCGAGGGAAAGGTGATGATGCCTGCGTCGACCGTCGATCGCCGTCGCCTCGTGCGACGGCACAACCCTGTGCTCACGGCAGCGCATCCCACCGGTGTGCTCACCGTCGGCAACGGCGACGTCGCGCTGACGGTCGACATCACGGGCCTGCAGACCTTCCCCGCGTTCCACGAGCTCGAGCCCGATCCGCATCGCGTCGTAGGCACTGGCATCGACGGCCTGCCCGAGCAGCGCGTGCGGGTCTTCGACATCGACGACTTCCAGATTCCGCTGCGCACGCAGTCGTCCTGGGCCTGGTACCGCACCAGGACGACGCGCGAGTTCGACCGCGATGAGACCGTCACCCGGTACGACACGGCGCGAGGCCCGGTCCCCTACTACGACAGGATGGGCCTGCAGCGCGCGGGGGACGAGATCGCCGAGGAGTTCGCCGCCGGCGCCTGGTTCCACTACAACCCGCGTCGCGCACACCTCGGGCGGTTGGTGCTCACGCCCCCGGCCGGTGTGCCGCAGCTCATCGACATCGCGGCGATGACGGACCCGAGGGCGGAACTCGACCTCTGGTCGGGCCGGGTGCGTGCGGAGTACTCGATCGGCGGGGAGGCCGTCACCGTGACGACGGTCGCGCACCCCGAGCAGGACGCCTTCGCCGCGAAGCTCGAATCGCCTCTGCTCCTGAGCGGGTGGGGAATCGCGTGGACCTTCGACACCCAGCCCGACGACCTCGCCCCGTTCGAGCTGCCGCTGGCGGAGTCGACGACGTGGACCCGTCTCGATCCGGCTCGATGGGCCGCTCGCCGACGCGTGGAGACCATGTCGTACGGCGTCGAGATCTCCACGAGCGGTGAGCTGGGTCGTCAGGGAGAGCATTCCGTCGTCGCCACGGCGGCGGCGGAGTCGCTGGAAGTCGTCGTCAGCCTGCATGCCGAAGACCGGGGTGCGGAGCATCTCCCGCCGTCGTATGGACAGGTCGTGCGGGCGGCGGAGGCGTGGTGGGAGGATCACTGGTCGAACGGAATCGCCGTGTCGTTCGCGGGCAGCGATGACGAGCGCGCGGGCGAGCTCGAGCGCCGCGTCGTGCTGTCGCAGTATCTGACGGCCGTCAACAGCGCAGGATCGACCCCGCCCGCGGAGACCGGCCTGACGTACAACACCTGGACGGGCAAGTTCCACCTCGAGATGCACTGGTGGCATGCCGCGCACTTCGCGCTGTGGGGTCGGGGTCATCTGATCGAACGCAGTCTCGATTGGTATCACGGTGCGCTCGACGCGGCGCGAGCCACGGCATCCTGGCAGGGGTACCGGGGCGTGCGCTGGCCGAAGCAGACCGATCCCTCCGCCGCCGAGTCGCCGAGCAACATCGGCGTTTTCCTGGTGTGGCAGCAGCCGCACATCATCCACCTGCTGGAGCTTCTCCGGCAGGAGGGCAGGGGCATGGAGTTCCTGCGCGCGCACTATCCGCTGGTGCAGGAGACCGCCGAGTTCATGGTGGACTTCGTAGAGGAGCAGGATGGCGCCTTCGTCCTGCCGCCGCCGATCATCCCCGCCCAGGAGAGCTATCTCGCGGACCGCAGGACGAACGCGAATCCGACGTTCGAGCTCGCCTACTGGTCGTGGGCGCTCGATGTCGCCAACGAATGGCGGTCGCTGCTCGGACTCGAGGTACGCGAAGAGTGGGAGCGGGTCGCGCGCAACATGGCGAAGCCCGCCGTCCTCGATGACGGGACCTATGCGGCGCTGAGCACCCCGCCGCACCTGATCCGCAAGGACCACCCGTCGATGCTCATGGCGCTCGGCTGGCTTCCCCCCAACGACGCCGTCGACCCGGATGCCATGCGGGCGACGCTCGACGCGGTGTGGGCTCGGTGGGATCTGCAGTCGAGTTGGGGGTGGGACTACCCGGTGATGGCCATGACCGCGGCTCGGCTCGGGGACCTCTCACTCGCCTTCGATGCACTGCTGCTGCCGTCGCCGAAGAACGAGTTCCTCCCGAACGGCCACAACCCGCAGATCCCGGGCTTCCTGTCGCTGTATCTCCCGGCCAACGGGGGACTTCTCGCCGCGATCGCGCACATCGTGACGGCGATCGAGGACGGCGCTGCGCTGCCGGACGGATGGCGAGTGACCTACGACGGTGCATCCGCGCCGTCCGTGTCGGAGCATCGCGCGGCTTCCGCCGCCGTCTGACCCACTGGAATGAGGAGAGAGGAGTCTGAACCCGTCAAAGGCAACCGGTTGACACGCGCGACGCGCGACCCCCTGTACCGACACAGCAGCAACCGATATCGAACCGCGAGGCGGTTCGTCGTTCGAAGGATTTTCAATGATGAGGACCATGCGTTTCCCCCACCCCGCCCGCGGCACCCGACGTCTGGCGGCCGTCGCCGGCGGGCTCGTCGTCGCGACGGCGGTCACCCTCTCGGGCTGCTCTGCGCCCGAGCCGAAGGAACCCGTTGCGGAGACAGGCGACGTCGAGCTGACGTTCATGAATCAGTCGCGCGGCCAGGAGGCGGCGCTCACGCAGCTCGCCGAGCAGTATGGCGAAGAGACCGGAGTCACGGTCACGATCGACTCGCCGGGACCCGCCGACTATCTGCCGAAGCTGCAGGCGCGAGCGCAGTCGAACTCGATGCCCGACATCTACTCCTCGTTCCAGGCCACCGACATGGCGCCGTTCTACAAGGCCGGTTGGGCGATGGATCTCACGTCCGAGCTCGAGGGCGACTGGAGCGATGACTTCAGCCCCGCGATCATCGAGATGTCGACCTTCGAAGACGGCAACAACCTCGACGTCCCGGCGGGGATCTATACCGTTCACTGGGAGACCCAGACGTACGGCTTCCTCGTGAACCCGACGCTCACCGGGATGACCCTGGACGACGCTCCGGCGACGACCGAGGACTTCATCGACGCTCTTGCCTCCGCGGACGAGGCCACCGGCGGCTTCTCGGTCGCGGCATCGCTGACGCCGCAGTTCCTGCAGGCCATCGTCTCCAACTGGCTGACCGACGACGAGATCGCGGCGACGTTCAACGGCGAGGAGAGCTGGGAGCAGGATGCCTGGCACGATGCCTTCCAGGTCCTGGTCGACATGAAGGACGCGGGCGTGATCGCCAACGGCGCGCTGGTCGGCGGACAGGATGACAACCCCAACGTCGAGACGTCGTTCTTCACGCAGGCGATGGGCTCGATCTTCGACGCGTCGCCCGGCGTCTCCGTGGGGCTCCGCACGAACCCCGAGTTCGAGGACTACTTCTCGGTGGGCATCCCGGCCGTCGACGGCGGTACGGAAGACCCGCGTTCCCCGGGCGTCCCCGGAAAGGGTGCCGTCATCAACCCCAAGGGCGAGCACCCCGAGGAGGCCCTGGCCTTCGTGAAGTGGCTGACGGAGCCCGAGCAGCAGGCGGTGTTCGCCGAGGTCGGCCGCATCCTGCCGACGAACCCCGAGCTTCTCGCGAGCGGCGACGTGCCGACGCAGCTCGCCGGGTTCGCATCGGGTGTCGAGACCGTCCAGGTCATGTCCGCGACGTTCGCGACCGACGTCCGCACCGCCATCGTGGCCGAGGCCCAGCGGGTCGTTCTCGGCGAGGCGACCATCGACGAGGCGCTGGCGAACATCCAGGCCGCTCAAGACCGAGTGTCATGACGACGTCGTCCCTCGAGCTCTCTGCGCGGCGCCCCGTTCGGGCGCCGCGCAGGAAGCGCTCGCTCCGCGCCAACCTGTTGGGCTGGCTCTTCCTCGTGCCTGCCATCGCGCTCATCGGGATCTTCACGATCGTGCCATTCGGACAGGCCATCCTGCTCAGCTTCCAGTCGTGGGACGGCGTGAGCCCCGACACCCCGTGGGTGGGGCTCGCGAACTACGAGTTCATCGCGAGCGACCCGATCTTCTGGGCCTCGATGAGGAACGTGCTCTTCTTCGGGGTGGTCGGCTTCTTCGTGGGGAACGGCGTCGCGCTCGGCATGGCCCTCGCCGTGAACCGCGTCACCCGCGGCAAGACGTTCTTCCGCACGGTGTTCTATCTGCCGGGCGTGCTCTCGGTCGTCGTCGTCGGGCTGCTGTTCTCGTTCATCCTCGCCCCGGGGTCGGGCGTGCTCAATCGCGTGCTCGAGCTGGTCGGTCTGGGAGCCCTGCAGCAGAACTGGCTCGGCGATCCCTCCGTCGCGCTTCCCGCTGTGGCCGCCGTGTTCGTCTGGTTCCACTGGGGCTTCGGCTTCCTCCTGTTCCTCGCCGGTCTCCAGGATGTCCCGAAGGAGCTCTACGAGGCCGCGGAGCTCGACGGTGCGCGTCCGTGGACCCAGTTCCGCTACATCACCTGGCCGCACCTCGCGCCTGTGACATCCATCGTGAGCCTGCTCACTCTGCTGGCGGCGCTGCAGATCTTCGGCACCGTCCAGGTGCTCACGAACGGCGGACCGGGGTACCACACGATGGTTCCGACGCTCGCGATCTTCAACGAGGCGTTCGTCAACTGGCGGTACGGCAGCGCCGCAGCGATGTCCGTCGTCTTCGGCGGTGCGCTCGTGCTGCTCTCCGTGCTGCAACTCGCCATCACCGGGCGGAGGTCCCGCGCATGACGCTCATCACTCAGCCGCCCGTCGACGAGGCGCCTGCCACCACCGAGCCCCTCCGGCCCCGGACGCGTCGTCGTTTCCGTGCCGAAAAGGTCGGGCTCTACGGGCTCCTCGTCATCGCGGCGCTCACGGCACTGCTGCCGCTCCTCTGGATGCTCTCCGGCTCGCTGCAGAGCCTGACCGAGCTGCTGTCGAACGACACCTTCCTGCCCTCCGAGCCGCAGTGGCAGAACTACGTCACAGCCTGGGTCCAAGGCGACCTCGGCACCTATCTCCGCAACAGCGTCGTGTACACGGGATGCGCCGTCGCCGGCATCCTGATCGTCTCGAGCCTGGCGGGCTACGCACTCGCCCGTCTCGATTTCGCGGGCAAGGGGGTGTTCACCTTCATCATCCTCGCCGTGATGATCATCCCGGCCCCGGCCATGTTCCTTGCACAGTACAAGCTGCTGATCTCGCTCGGACTGACCAACAATCCGGTGGGCTACATCCTGATCCTGATCACGTCGGGCATCCCGATGTCGACGCTCATCATGCGCAGCTTCTTCGTCAGTCAGCCGCGCGACCTGGAGGAGGCTGCGGCACTCGACGGTGCGGGCCCGCTGCGGATCTTCTGGAGTGTCATCCTTCCGCTCGCACGGCCGGGGCTCGCAGCGGTCGCGGTGATCCAGGGCCTCGGCGCCTGGAACGAGTACCTGATGGCCCTCGTGCTGTTCGACGACAACGCTCTGATGCCGATCCAGCGAGGGCTCACGGCGTTCACGTCGGCGGAGACGCCGCAGCAGCAGATCCTGCTGGCGGCGACCACGATCTCCATCGTGCCCGTGGTGATCTTCTATCTGATGGCGCAGCGGCACATCGTGAAGGGGATCGGCGCCGGCGCGATCAAGTAGGCGGGGTGGGAGCGCGACCCGCTCCTCACCTCGTCGGTGCTGCCGTCGAATCCCGGATCACGAGTTCGAGGGGCAGGACGACCTTCGACGGCGCCCGGTTGTGCTCGGGATCGATGAGCGTCTCCATCGCCCGCGTGCCGATCTCGCGGAGCGGTGAACGCAGCGTCGTGAGCGCGGGCACGGCGAGCTCGGCGCTGAAGATGTCGTCGAAGCCGATCACGCTGAAGGCCTCGGGGAGCGAGAGGCCCGCGCTGCGGGCGGCGCGGAGGAGGCCGTGTGCGACGAGGTCGTTGTAGGCCAGGACGGCGGTGACGCCGCTCGCTCGCACCCGCCGCAGTGCGTCGGCGCCGCCCTCGACGGTGGGGGCGTCGACGGCGATCTCGACCACCGCGATGCCGCGGGCGTCGGCGAGATCCAGGGTGAGGTCCCAGCGGGACCTGTTGATCTGGGCGCCGCCGAGACCGAGGTACGCGACCGATCGATGCCCGAGATCATCGAGATGGTCGAGGGCGGCGACGAGGCCCATCGGAAGATCCGGAGCGACGCTCGGCAGCGAGGGAGTGGAGTGGTTGGCGCCGACGATCGGCTTGACCGTGGCCAGGGCGGCGAGTTCGGCATCGTCCAGCCGGGAGGCCACCACGAGGAGGCCGTCCACGGAGGGTTGCAGAGTCTCGATGGTCTCCCGCTCGATCTCTGCCGCCCCCTCGGTCTCCGAGATGATGAGGGTGAAGCCGTTGGCGCGCGCGACCTGCTCAGCACCGCGGATCAGTTCGAAGTGCACCGGATTGGTGATGTCGGGAAGGACGATCGCGTACGTGCCGGAGAACCCCGTGGGCAGCGCTCTGGCCATGGGGTTCGCCCGATAGCCGAGCTCGGCGGCGGCGGCGCGGATCTTCTCCTCGGTGGCGGCGTTGGTGCGACCGGGCTTGTTGAGCGCTCGCGACACGGTAGACGGATTGAGGCCGACCCTCTGGGCGATGTCGTAGATCGTCGGGCGTCGACCGGCGCGCGCCTCGGGCGCTCCCGCTGAGTCCGTGGTCTCGGGTTCGTCTTTCGACATCGACGTGTCTTCCTCTGTCGCGGCTGCTGGCATCCGGTTCCAACGATCGTACGACAGCGGCTCGCCTCAGGCCGGTTGGGCGTGCCGAACCACTCGTGGCAACCGGTTGACAATTCGGGACGGAACCGCTCAAATGGGGGGATGCCCCAGCCGCTCCGACGCGACCGAGACCGCCTGTTCCCCGCCGATCCCTCCACCCGCTCCCTCGCGCGCACCCTGTACGAGAGGGTCGCCGACGCGCCGATCATCTCCCCGCACGGGCATGTTCCGGTGGAGTGGCTCGTCGACGACCGCCCCTTCGCCGATCCCGCGTCTCTGCTCATCACGCACGACCACTACGTCACCCGGCTACTCCATGCATCCGGAGTCGGACTCGACGAGCTCGGTCTGGGGGGAAGCGCAGCGGATCCACGCGACATCTGGCGGCGATTCGCCGAACGCTGGCCGCTCTTCGCCGGCACCGCGTCGGGGTACTGGATCGCCGAGTCGCTGGAGAACGTCCTCGATGTGACGGTGCCGCTCTCCGCAGCCACGGCGGATGAGACCTACGACCGCATCGCGGCGCAGCTCGCCACGGCGGCCCTGCGGCCTCGGGCGCTGTTCGAGCGGTTCGGCATCGAGGTGCTCGCCACGACCGACGACCCGCTCGACGACCTCGCCGGGCACGCGGCGCTCGCCGCCGAGGGGAAGGTCGGCCGGGTGCTCCCGACGTTCCGACCCGATCGGTACCTCGATCCGGACGCCGTGGCGTTCGCGCCCCGCGTCCGGCAGCTTCTGAGCGCGACGGAGAATCCGAGCACGTTCGCCGGATACCTCGCCGCTCTCGAACAACGGAGGCGATACTTCATCGATCACGGAGCCGTCTCGGCCGATCACGGCGTCGAGATCCCCGAAACGCTCGACCTCGATGCCGCGGCGGGCGAAGCGCTCTTCGCCCGGGTGATCGCCGGCGATGCGGATGCCGCAGACCGGCAGGCGTTCCGGGCGCACATGCTGCTGCAGATGGCGCGGATGAGCGTGGAGGACGGTCTGGTCATGACAGTCCACGCCGGCGTCGTGCGCAACCACAGTTCGACGACGTTCCGACGGTTCGGAGCGGATACCGGTCACGACATCCCGCGCCGCACCGACTTCGTCGGTGGACTGCGCCCCCTGCTCGAGCGGTTCGGACTCGACCGCGACCTCCACCTGGTGCTCTTCGCGGTCGACGAGACGGTCTACTCGCGGGAGATCGCGCCTCTTGCCGGGTTCTATCCGAGCGTCTACATCGGCGCACCGTGGTGGTTCCTGGACGCTCCCGACGCCATGGCGCGATTCCGCTCGGCGGTGACCGAGACCGCCGGGTTCTCGCGCGGCTCCGGTTTCATCGACGACACCCGCGCCTTCCTGTCGATTCCTGCGCGTCACGACACGTCACGCCGCGCGGATGCCGCCTTCCTCGCCCGGCTCGTCATCGAGGGCCGAGTGGACGAGGAGACGGCGAGCGCCGTGATCGACGACATCGTCGGTCCTCAGCCGAAGCGGGTGTTCAAGCTGTGACGACCTCTACCTCATCGCTTCTCGGGGAACGGACCGCGTCGGCACCGCCGGTCCGGATCGTGCACCTCGGGCTCGGCGCCTTCCACCGATCGCATCAGGCCTGGTACACCGCCCGCGCCGCGGACGCCGAGCAGTGGGGGATCGCCGCCTACAGCGGACGAAGTGCCGCACTGGCCGAGGCGCTGAGCGCCCAGCAGGGCCTGTACACACTGGTCGTGCGGTCGCCGGACGATGATCGGGCCGAGCGCATCGGCAGCATCGTCCGCGCGCATGGCGGGTCCGAGCTCGATCGGTTCCTCGCCGACGTCGCAGCACCGACGACGGCGATCGTCTCGCTCACCATCACGGAAGCCGCCTACTCCTCCGCGGAGACGGACGTCGATGTTCCCGTGTTGCGCTCTCTCGGCGAGGGTATCGAGCCGACGGACGCAGAGCCGCGCACCGCGCTCGGGCGCCTGGTCGTCGCGCTGGAGGGTCGGCGACGCGGCCGGGGCGGCTCTCTGGCTCTCGTCTCCTGCGACAATCTCCCGGACAACGGAGGGGTCCTGCGCGCCGCTGTCGGCTCGCTCGCCGACGCGGTGCCCGGCCTCGGCGACTGGGTCGAGGAGCACGTGTCGTTCGTCTCGAGCTCGGTCGATCGGATCACCCCTCGACTCTCCGACGAGGAGACGGCTGAGCTCACGGATCGTTACGGCGACCGCGCGCCGGTCGTCGCCGAGCCCTTCTCCGACTGGGTGATCGCCGGCGCCTTCCCCGCGGGCCGGCCGCAGTGGGAGACGGCTGGTGCGCGGTTCACGGACGACCTCGAACCCTGGGAGGCGCGAAAGCTCTGGCTGCTGAACGGTGCCCATACGCTGCTCGCCTCGCTCGGCCGGCTTCGAGGGCACCTCACTGTGGCCGAGGCCATCGTCGACACCGAGTGCCTCCGCGCCGTCGATGCCTACTGGGACGAGGCCTGTCGGCACCTTCCGGTCGCACTCGGTCTGGCGGAGTATCGCGCGGCGCTGCTCGACCGGTTCCGGAACCCCCGGATCCGGCATCTGCTCGCGCAGATCGGGCTCGATGCCGACACCAAGATGCGTGTCCGCATCGCGCCGGTCGCCGAGCGCGAACGCCGTGCAGGGCGATCCGCCGCTGCCTGTGCGGCGGTCGTCGCCGCGTGGCTGGCGGTCGAGGGGCAGGGCTCGGATCTCCCCGCTGTGCGCCTCTCCGTCGCCGATCTCAGCGCCGCGCTCGGGGCTGACGCCGACTTCGTGGAAGCTGTGCACCGGAACAGGCGACAGGTCGGAGATCTCACGCTTCGGTAACAAGTTGGCAATCGGTTGTCAAAACTCTCGATCCCTGCTTTACTGACACCAGAAGCCGCTTACCTTGTCCGCCTCACCTCTGCTGACAAGCGGTTGCGCACCAAGTCGTTTCATCCAAAGGAGTATGAGCAATGTGGAACACCCGTAAGCACACCCGAGTCGGGCGCCGCGCGGCACTGCCCGCCGCGATGCTGATCGCCGCTCTCGCGGTCAGCGGATGCGCCGCCAGCGCACCTGAGACCGACGGCGACACGACGGCGACCGTCGAGGAGAAGGATCTCGCCGTCGCGGCGGTGTCCGCCCCCAACTCGCTCGACCCCGCGCAGATCGTCGACGGTCAGCAGATGTTCGTCTGGTCCTCGATCCTCGACACCGTGCTGCGCAAGGACCCGGAGACCGGGGAGCTGCTTCCCGGAGCAGCCGAGAAGTGGGAGTACAACGAGGACGGCACCGAACTCACGCTCACGCTGCGCGACGGAATGACGTTCAGCTCCGGCGACCCCGTGGATGCGGCCGCCGTCGCCGCGACGCTGCTGCGTTCCAAGGCCACACCGGGCGCAGTGCAGAGCCGTCTCGCCGCGGTCGCGGATGTCGTGGCGAAGGACGACAAGACGGTCGTCATCAGCTTCTCGGCGTTCGACCCGCAGTTCCTCGACAACCTCGCCCAGGGTCCTGGTGCCATCGGCGATCCGGCGACCATGGATGAGGAGCGCACAGCCACCGACCCTGTCGGATCCGGCCCGTTCACGCTCGACGTCGAGAAGACCGTTCCCGGCAGCAGCTACGTGCTGGTCAAGCGCGACGACTACTGGGATGCCGAGAACGTGCCGTTCAAGACGCTCACGGTGAAGGTGCTCCAGGACCCGACAGCATCTCTCAACGCGCTGCAGGCCGGCGAGCTCAACGCGGCGACGGTGCAGTCGCAGGTCGTCTCGCAGCTCGACGCGAGCAAGTTCACCATCACCGTCAACGATGCGGTGGCCGTGGGCTACCTCAACATCCTCGATCGTGCCGGGGCGAAGTTCCCGGCGCTCGGCGACGTGAAGGTCCGTCAGGCGATAAACATGGCCATCGACCGCGAGGGCGTCCTCAAGGGGATCTTCAGCGGTGTGGGCATCGCGACCACCCAGCTGGTCAGCCCGTTCGGCGAGGTCTATGACGAGAAGCTCAACGACACGTACGAGTACGACCCCGAGAAGGGCAAGAAGCTCGTCGAGGAAGCCGGGTACGCCGGCGAGACCTTCCAGATCCCCAGCACGTTCCTCAGCACCACGATCGAGCCCGTCCTGACGCAGGCGTTCGCCGACATCGGGCTGACGCTCGAGTGGGTCACGGTGCCGCCGCAGCAGGCGCAGGCCGCCGCGCGTTCGGGCGAGTACGGGCTCTATTACCAGATCCTCGGATTCAACTCCGACTCCGCGGACCTCGCGACGACGATCGGCGCCGCCGGCTTCGGAAACCCGACCGGGTACACCGATTCCACCCTCGACGGATACTTCGACGAGATCAACAACACCGTCGACTTCGCCGACGCGCTGCCGGTCTACAAGGAGCTGAACGAGTACGTGGTGGACCAGGCCCTCGTCGCCCCCATCGCCTACATCGGCGCCACCTGGGCGACCGCCGACGGGATCATCTACGTCGGCAAGGCCAACACCCTCTCCACGATCCGACTGTTCGACGTCACCGAGTGAGTGACGGGTGGGGGTGCGGTTCGCCGCATCCCCACCTCACACCGGGAGTCTCTTGATGCTCAGCTACATCCTCCGCAGGCTCGGCGCCGGCGTCGTGCTCGCGATACTGGTGACTCTCATCACCTTCCTTCTTCTCAGCACCTCGTTCAACGACGTCGCCCAGTCGATCCTCGGCACCTCGGCGACACCCGAGGTCGTCGCCGACCTGATCGCCGCCAAGGGCTGGGATCGCCCGGTGATCGTCCAGTACTTCGACTGGCTGTTCCATGCCGTGCAGGGCGACTTCGGCGTCTCGGTGTACACCTCGCTGCCGGTCGGTCCCTCCGTGCTCCAGCGCCTCGCCGTCACGCTGTCGATCATCGTGCCGGCCCTGCTGCTGACCGTCGTCCTCTCCGTCTTCCTCGGAGTCTGGGCGGCGTCGCGCGGGGGAGTCGTCGACCGCATCGCGCAGGGGATCTCCCTGATCGGCTACATCGTCCCCGGTCTCCTGCTGGCGATCGTCCTCGTGGTGGTCTTCGCCGTGCAGCTCAAGTGGCTGCCCGCGACCGGGTTCACGCCCTTCGCGGAGGACCCGGGCGCGTGGGTGCGCAGCATCACCATCCCGGTGATCGTGCTCACCATCGGCGGCGTCGCGAACATGGCGGCCCAGGTACGAGGGCGCATGATCGACGAGCTGCGCCGGGACTACATCCGCACCCTGCGCACGCGCGGATCGTCGACGACGTCGATCGTGATCAAGCACGCCCTGCGCAACGCCGCGAGTCCCGCACTCACCGTGATGTCGCTGGAGTTCATCCAGATGTTCGGCGGTGCGCTCATCATCGAGAACGTCTTCGCGCTGCCGGGCTACGGCAGCTTCGCCTTCAACGCGTCTCTGCAGGGCGACATCCCCGTGATCCTGGGCATCACCGCATTCGGCGTGCTGCTCGTCACCGTCGTCAACCTCCTCACCGACCTGGCCAACGGTTGGCTGAACCCGAAAGCGAGAGTCCATTGAGCGACGAACGCCCACTCCCGACGAACACCCGCACGGTGACGACGCCCAGCACCGAGCTGCTCGTCACCCTCGACAACGCGGCCAAGGCGCGGACGTCGACCTGGCGCCGCATCCTGCGCGATCCGCAGGCCGTCGTGACGCTCGGGCTCCTCGCCGTGATCTTCCTCCTCGGACTCCTCACACCGTGGCTGGCACCGCACGGCCCGAACGACGCCGAGCTCGCGATGATCAACGCGCCGGTCGGCACGCCCGGGTATCTGCTCGGCGCTGACGAGGCCGGGCGCGACATCCTGTCGCGCCTGCTCCACTCGATCAACACCGCAGCCATCTCGGCGCTGATCGGCGCCGGTGTCGCCCTGGCCGTCGGTGTCGTCGCCGGACTCATCGGCGGCTACTTCGGAACCGTGACACGAGCGACGACCGAGTGGCTGTTCAACCTCGTCATGACGTTCCCCGGCATCCTGCTGCTGATCATCCTGATGCCGGTGACCGGTGGCGACTACCGCTTCACGATGCTGATCTTCGGAGTCCTGCTGTCGCCGGGCATCTACCGGATCGTGCGCAACCTCGTGCTGGGAGTGAAGAACGAGCTGTACGTCGATGCCGCGCGAGTGTCGGGACTCGGCAACCTGCGCATCCTCGGCCGCCACGTGCTCTTCGTCATCCGAGGGCCGATCATCATCGCCGCCGCCTTCCTGGCCGGCTCCGCGATCGCCGTGCAGTCCGGTCTCGCCTTCCTCGGTGTCGGCTCTCTGCAGATCCCGAGCTTCGGCTCGATGATCTCGTCGGGATTCCGCAACCTCTACATCGCACCGACGCAGTTCCTGTGGCCGAGCCTTCTGCTCGGGATCATCACGGCGTCGCTCGTGCTGCTCGGCAACGCTCTGCGCGACATCCTCGAGGGCTCCATGCCGAAACCCGCCAAGGTCGGACGCGGCCAGCGTGTGCTCGACAGCGCCGGAGAGGCGACAGCCGCACGGACCGGGCTGCTCGAGATCAGCGATCTCGCGATCGCCTACCCGGGGCCGAGCGGCGGCCTCAACGAGGTCGTCCGCGGCGTCGACCTGTCGATCGCCCGCGGGCAGATCGTCGGTCTGGTCGGTGAATCCGGATCGGGGAAGTCGCAGACGGCGTTCGCCTCGCTCGGTGTGCTGCCCAACGAGGCGGTGATCACCCGCGGGTCGATCCGTTTCGACGGGCGCGAGCTCGTCGGGCTGACGGACGCCCAGATGCGTCCGCTGCGGGGAAAGCAGATCGCCTACATCCCGCAGGAGCCCATGTCGAACCTCGACCCGTCCTACAAGGTCGGCGCGCAGCTGATCGAGGGCGTGCGCTCGGCGCTCGGAGTGACCCGCGCAGAGGCGACGGCCCGCGTGCTCGCGCTCCTCGAGCGTGTCGGGATCGCCGATCCGCAGCGCACGTTCGACTCCTATCCGCATCAGATCTCCGGCGGGATGGCCCAGCGCGTGCTGATCGCAGGGGCCGTCGCGAGTCGGCCGAAGCTCCTGATCGCCGACGAACCCACGACGGCGCTGGATGTCACCGTACAGGCCGAGATCCTCGACCTGCTGCGCGACCTGCAGTCCGAGCTCGACATGGCGATCCTCCTGGTCACGCATAATTTCGGCGTCGTCGCCGACCTCTGCGACCGCATCGCCGTGATGCAGAACGGCGTGATCGTCGAAGCGGGCACGGCTGCCGAGGTGTTCTCGCACCCCACGCACGAGTACACGAAGATGCTGCTCGGCGCGATCCTCGACGAGAGTGCGGTCCGCACGGATCCGCCCGTCACGACCTCTGAGGAAGGGAACCGGCCATGAGTCTGCTCGAGGTCGATGAGCTTCGCGTCTCCTTCCCCGGTCGGGGATGGCGCGCGAAGCCGGTGGAAGTCCTGCACGGCGTCTCGTTGAGCGTGGCGCCGGGGGAGACCCTGGGGCTGGTCGGCGAATCCGGATCGGGGAAGACCACGATCGGACGAGCCGTGCTGGGTCTCGTGAATCCGTCAGGGGGCGACATCCGGTTCGACGGCACGTCGATCGCCGGCATCCACGCCCGTGAGCGTCGGAGGCTCGCCCGCGACATCCAGGTGGTGTTCCAGGATCCGTACACCTCGCTGAACCCCTCGATGACGATCGGCGACATCCTCGCCGAGCCGCTGGTCATCCAGGGCGCGACGGCGAAGGACGCCCGGGCGCGGGTGAAGACCCTGCTCGACCAGGTGGGGCTGCCATCGGATGCCGTCGAGCGGCTGCCCCGGGAGTTCTCGGGCGGTCAGCGTCAGCGGGTCGCGATCGCCCGGGCGCTCGCTCCCCAGCCTCGTCTGATCGTGTGCGACGAGCCGGTGTCGGCGCTGGACCTCTCGACGCAGGCCCGAGTGCTCGACCTGTTCGTCGAGATCCAGCGAGCGACGGGTGTCGCCTATCTCTTCGTCTCCCACGACCTCTCGGTCGTCCGTCACATCAGTCACCGCGTGGCCGTGCTGTATCGCGGAGACCTGGTCGAGACGGGCTCGGCCGAGCACGTCACCTCGACTCCGGATCACCCCTACACCCGGAAGCTGCTCCTCGCAGCGCCCGTCGCCGACCCCGCACGGCAGCGCGAACGCAGACAGGAGCGCCAACGAGTGGCGGCCGCATCATGACGCAGCATCCGATCATCCCCGGCTATCACCCCGACCCCTCGATCTGCCGCGTCGGCGAGGACTACTACCTCGCCCACTCGAGCTTCGAGTACTCGCCGGGAGTCCCGCTGTTCCACTCGCGCGACCTGATCTCGTGGACGCAGCTCGGCAACATCCTCGATCGACCGGAGCACCTCGACGTGCGCACAGGCGTCGCGGGCGCCAGCGGGGGGATCTACGCCCCGACCCTGCGCCACCACGACGGCCGGTTCTGGATGATCACGACGAACATCCACGAGGTGGCTCACGGACACATCCTCGTGCACGCCGACGCTCCCACGGGGCCGTGGAGCGAGCCCGTGCGCGTCGCAGGTCTCATCGGCATCGATCCCGACATCGCCTGGGATGATGAGGGCACCTGCTTCGTGACCTGGAGCGACGTGATGCGCGGCGGCATCTCGCAGGCGGTGATCGACCCGCTCACCGGCCAGGTGCTCTCCGAGCCGCGCTCGCTGTGGGCAGGAACCGGTGGCGCGCATGCGGAGGGGCCTCATCTGATCCGCCGTGGCGAGTGGTGGTACCTCCTCGTCGCGGAAGGCGGGACCGGACCGGGGCACATGGTGACGATCGCGCGGTCGCCGGACATCGACGGCCCGTTCGAGCCCGCGCCGAGCAACCCGATCCTCACCCACCGCAGCACGAGCGCAGCCGTGCAGTCGACCGGACACTCCGACCTCGTCGAGCTCGCGGACGGCTCGTGGGCTCTCGTCTTCCTCGCGACGCGTCCCCGGGGCACCTTTCCCCGGTGGCACACGAACGGCCGTGAGACCTTCCTCGCGGGCGTCGACTGGGTCGACGGCTGGCCGGTCATCGACGAGGCGCGCTACGACGTCCCACCCGCGACGTCCGCGTTCGTCGACGAGTTCGACGGCGAGGCGCTGCATCCGCGGTGGATCTCGCCCGGAGTCTCCCCGTCGTCCTTCGCTCACCCGGGCGCCGATGGTCTGCGCCTCGCGCGAGGACGCGACCCGCTCACCACGAGCGCCGAACGGCTGCTCGCGGTGCGGGCCGAGGATGAGCTCTGGTCGGCGCGCGTGCGGGCGACGGGCGATGTCGCGCTCTCCGTCCGCATCGACGACGCGCATCAGGTGCTGGTCGAGAGGATCGATGCCGAGGTGCGGGTGCGTGTCGTGATCGGCCCGCTCAGCGACGTCGTCGCACGTGCGGCGGCGCCGGCGGACGCGGTGCTCGAGATCAGGGCCACGGAGTTCGAGGCCGAGCGCGGCGCACGTCGCGGACCCGATCTGCTGCGGGCGGGCTACGCGTCTGCCGAGGGCTTCGTCGAACTGGCGAGCATCGACGGCCGCTACCTGTCGACCGAGGTGGCCGGCGGATTCACCGGACGGGTGATCGGTGTCGAGGCGCTCGGCGAGGGGGTCGTCGTCCGGCGGTTCGCATATGAGGGCGGTCTCCCGGCCTGATCACTCCCGCGGGCGAGGGCGCAGCTCGGGCACGAACGACGACATCAGCGATGTGACGCACCCGTCGACGTCGATCGCCGCGCGATCGAACAGCCACTGCGTGTGCAGCCCGTCGGTGGCGGCGATCGTGAGTGCCGCGAGATGCGTCGGCGAGAGATCCGTCGACAGGCGGCCCTCGTCGCCGAGGCGAGTGAACAGCCGTGTCATGAAGGAGCGGATGTGGCGGTAGCGCGTGGCGAAGTAGTCATGCGCCGGGTGGCCGGTCGCTGTGGCCTCTCCGGTGAGCACGGCGCTCAGCTCGACCAGGCCCACTCGCTGGTCCCTCTCGATCAGGGTGGTGGCCATGCCGCGGAGGACATCAAGGGGATCAGCGCCGGCGTCGAGGACCGCGTTGCGGGCGAGGTAGTCGGCGCTGCGCTCATCCTGCAACTCGAGCACCGCCATGAGGAGGTCTTCCTTGCGGGGGAAGTGATGCAGGAGCCCGGTGTGGCTGATGCCCGCCCGACGTGCGATCTCGGCCATCGACGCCCCATGGAATCCGGACTCGCCGAAGATCGTCAAGCACGCGTCGAGGATGCCGCGGCGCACGGCCGCGGTCTTGGCGTACTGGACCATCGAGGCCTCCTGCCATCAAAAATAGTGAGCGCTTACTAATTTATGCTACCGTGAGCATGGCAATCGGTTGTCACGATTGCTCCGATCGAGAGGATCC
Source organism: Microbacterium sp. A8/3-1 (assembly GCF_040267695.1). Lineage (NCBI taxonomy): Bacteria > Bacillati > Actinomycetota > Actinomycetes > Micrococcales > Microbacteriaceae > Microbacterium > Microbacterium sp. A8/3-1. The sequence goes on from NZ_CP158357.1 coordinate 3,816,694, forward strand.
CTCAATGACGAACTTCCCCACCGGCTTCCTCTGGGGTGCCGCCACCGCCGGACACCAGATCGAAGGCAACAACGTCAACAGCGACTGGTGGGAGCGCGAGCTGACGATGCCCGGCATGGAGCTCTCCGGTGACGCCGTCGACAGCTACCACCGGTACCGCGAGGACATCGAGCTGCTGGCCGACGCCGGTCTGACGACCTACCGATTCAGTCTCGAGTGGTCGCGCATCGAGCCGGTGGAGGGGCATTTCTCGCGGGCCGAGCTCGCCCACTACCGTCGCGTGATCGAGTACTGCTTCTCCCGCGGAGTGGTGCCCTTCGTCACACTGCAGCACTTCACCACGCCCCGCTGGTTCGCGAACGACGGCGCGTGGACGTCGCCGGCGGCCAAGGACCGCTTCCTCCGCTTCGTGACCGAGGCCACGACGATCCTCGACGGCGTCGAATGGGTCGCGACCATGAACGAGCCGAACATGCAGGCGGCCATCATGACCGCGATGCGCCGGATGGCCGAGACGCAGGGCGGCCAGTGGCAGAGCCCGACCGTCGAGAGCGACGCCGAGCGCGAGGGCGGCGAGGAGAAGAGCCTCGAGAAGAAGCAGCACGGCGCCTTCCTGCAGGACGCCGACCCCGCGATCGGTCGCGCCTTCGTCGAGATCCACCACGCCGCCCGCGAGATCGTGCGTGCGCGCACGAACGCGAAGGTGGGCTGGACCATCGCCGCGGGCGCGCTCACGGCAGCGCCGGGCGGCGAGGAGAAGCTCCGGCAGATCCGCTACGGCAAGGAGGACGTCTACTGGGAGGGATCCCGGGGCGACGACTTCGTCGGAGTGCAGGCGTACTCCTCCCAGGAGGTCGATGCGGACGGCCTCGTCCCGCATCCGCCGCACCCCGACAACACGCTGGTCGGCACGGCATTCCGCCCCGACTCGCTGGCCATGGCCGTGCGCCACGCGTGGGAGGTCTCGGAGGGTGTCACCGTCATCGTGACCGAGAACGGCATCGCGACCGCTGACGACACCCAGCGGATCCGCTACACGGATGCCGCGCTGCGCGGACTCGTCGACACCGTCGACGAGGGCATCGACGTGCGCGGATACCTGCACTGGACGCTCCTCGACAACTTCGAGTGGGGGCACTGGGCCCCGACCTTCGGCCTCATCGCCGTGGACCGTGAGACGTTCGTGCGCACGCCGAAGCCGAGCCTCGGCTGGCTCGGCGAGGTCGCGAAGCGCAACGGTCTGAGCTGAGCGGCGCCGCACGCAGAGGCCGAGTTCATGACCGTCGACGTCGACGACCCCCGGGGCGAGAGCTCCGCGGGGGCTGCGGGGCGCGTTCCCGAGGGCAACCTCGCGCTCCCGCAGCCCCCGGCCACGGGCTCGGTACCCGCCCTGACGGCACCCGAGGCATCCGACGCCCGCACGGGTGACGTCCGGCTGCGTTCGATCGTGCTGCTCGTCGCCGCGACGTTCGGTGCGGGCATGGCGATGATCGTGCCGATGGCGTACTCGCTGGCCGTGCGGCTGGACCAACTGGCTCCCGATCGCACCGAGGCGCTGGGTCTGGTGCTCGCCGTCGGCTCGGCAGCGACGCTCGTGCTCGCTCCGCTCACCGGCATCCTCAGTGACCGGCTGCGAAGCCGCTGGGGGCGCCGGCGCCCCTTCACGGTGATCGGTCTGCTCATCGGCGCGGTGTCGGTGCCGATCATGGCGCTCGCTCCGAGTCTCGCCGTCCTCACGATCGGATGGACGCTCTCGACGGTCGGATGGGGAACGGCGGCCGCCTCGCTCGGCAACTGGCAGGCGGATCGCCTGCCGCCGCACCAACGCGGGCGCGTGTCCGGTCTCACGGGCGTGACGATGCAGGTCGCGCCCGTCGTCGGCATCATCCTCGTCGGATTCTTCCGTGATCAGGTTCTCGTGGTCTTCGCGCTCCCCGCGCTGATCGGCGTCGTGCTGGTGATCGCCTTCCTCGCCGTCGTGCGCGACCCCGACAGCCGGGGGATGGTGTTCGAGCGGCGACTCACCGTCGGCGGACTGCTGCGCAGCTACGGCTTCGACCCGCGAACGGCCCCGGACTTCGCCTGGAACTGGCTCGGCCGCTTCATCTTCTTCTCCGGCCTCACCCTCACCACCAGCTTCACGGTCTTCTTCGTCGCCCAGCGGCTGGAGCTGCGCGTGCCGGACGTCGCCGGCGTGCTCGCGATCGTCTCGGCGTCGAGCATCGTCACCGCCACCGTCGGCTCTCTCGGCGGCGGGTGGCTGAGCGACCGGGTGGGCAGGCGCAAGCCGTTCATCCTCACGGGTGCCTCCCTGTTCGCCGCCGGATGCGGCGTCTCGGCGTTCGCGCACGATCTGCCGACGCTCATGGTCGGCACCCTGCTGAACTCCCTCGGCATCGCCACCTTCTCGGCCGTCGCTCAGGCGCTGCTGCTCGACGTGCTGCCCGATCGCGAGCGGGAAGCGGGGAGGTACATGGCCATCGCCCTCTTCGCGCAGAAGATCCCTGGTGTCTTCGCGCCGGTCCTCGGCGGGGCGGTGCTGGCGATCGGCGCCGGCGCGGAGAACTTCACCGCGCTGTACCTCCTCGCGGCTGCGCTCGCTTTCGCCGGCGGCCTCCTCATCACTCTCTCGGTGCGCAGCGTCCGCTGAGCGCCCGGCCCTCTCGAAACGGAGCACTGATGTCCTTCCCCTTCCCCGACGTCTCGTCGAACCCGCTCGCCTCGCTGCTCGACCTGACCGGTCGCACCGCCCTCGTCACGGGAGGCGCGCAGGGCCTCGGCCGGGCCATCGCCGATCGACTCGCCGAAGCCGGAGCGAGCATCGTGATCGCCGACCTCGACGAGGGTCGCTCCGAAGCGGCGGCGGAGGAGATCGCCGCGCGCTTCGCGGTGCCGACGGTGGGCGTGCGCATGGATGTCACCGACGCCGGATCGGTGGCAGTGGCGACGGATTCCGCCGCCACTGCCGTCGGCGCCCCGGACATCTGGGTCAACAACGCCGGGATCTTCCCCAGCCAGTCCCTGATCGAGATGAGCGATGAGACCTGGGAGCAGGTCTTCGCGGTCAACACGCGCGGTGTGCGCAACGGCGCGCGCGAGGCGGCGCGTCGGATGCCGCAGGGCGGCGTCGTCGTCAACATCGTGTCGACCGCGGGGTTCCGCGGAACCGCTCCGGGCCTGTCGGCCTACGTGTCGTCGAAGCACGCCGTGCGGGGGCTCACGAAACAGCTCGCGCTGGAGCTCGCGCCACAGGGCATCCGCGTCCTCGGCGTCGCTCCCAGCTACGTGCCGACCGAGGGCAACATGGCGATGGCGGCCGCGGCCATGGAGCAGATGGCGGCGGCGGGTATCGATCTCTCCACGATGCCGTCCGCGATGTCGCACAGCCTGATCGGGCGCCAGGGCACGCCGGACGACATCGCGCGCGTCGTGCTGTTCTGCGCGAGCGATCTCTCGATGGTGATGACAGGGAGCACGCTCCTCGCGGACGCCGGGGAGACCATATGAATGGCAATCGGTTGCCATTTCCGTCGAACTCTGCTGTACTGAAGACCGAGAAACGCAAAGAAGCGCACGAAAGGCCCTTGATGCTCAAGCCCATCGCCACCGCGACCCGTGACCTCGTCAAGCTCGACGGCGTCTGGAAGTTCGCGATCGACTCCCGCCTCCCGGAGGAGCCGTGGTCGTCCGTTCTGGACACCCCGCTCGAAGCGGCCGTTCCCGCGAGCTACAACGATCTCTTCACCGATCCCGCGATCCGCGACCACGTCGGCTGGGTGTACTACCAGCGGTCGGTCCAGGTGCCGCGCGGCTGGACGGGGGAGCGCATCCTCCTGCGTTTCGACGCGGCGACCCATTCGGCCAAGGTCTACGTCGACGACCAGCTCGTCGGCGGGCATGTCGGCGGCTACACGCCGTTCGACATCGACGTCACGGATGCCGTGAGACCCGGGGCCGCGTTCCGCCTCACGGTGGCGGTGAGCCCTGATCTGACGAACATCACCATCCCGCCGGGCAAGATCGAGGTCGGCATGACGGGCGGCAAGACGCAGACGTACTTCCACGACTTCTACAACTACGCGGGACTCGCCCGCTCCGTGTCGCTCTACTCGCTCCCGCAGGTGCACGTCGACGACGTCACCGTGGTGACGACCTTCGACGGCTCCACCGGGTTCGTCGACTACCGCGTCGAGACCGTCGGCGGCGCCGACGTCCGCGTCCGTCTGGCGGATGCCGCCGGCACCGTCGTGGCGACGGCATCCGGGTCGGAGGGTCGCCTGCAGATCGACGACGTCGTGCTCTGGAAGCCCGGCGCCGCCCATCTCTACGAATTGACGGTCGACGCCGTCGACGGCGAGGACGTGCTCGACACCTACGCGCTCGCGGTCGGGGTGCGCACGGTCGAGGTGCGTGGCGAGGAGTTCCTCGTCAACGGCGAACCGTTCTACTTCACGGGCTTCGGCAAGCACGAGGACACGTTCGTCCGCGGCAAGGGGCACGACGACGCCTACATGGTGCACGACTTCCAGCTCATGGAATGGACCGGCGCCAACTCGTTCCGCACCTCGCACTACCCGTATGCCGAGGAAGTTCTCGACTTCGCCGATCGTCACGGCATCCTGGTCATCGACGAGACCGCCGCGGTCGGGCTCAACATGGGCGTCGTCGGCGGACTCAGTGGCACGCCTCCCTTCCCGACCTTCTCCGAGCAGTATGCGGGTGCTGAGACGCAGGCCGCGCACGCACAGCACCTGCGCGAGCTCATCGGGCGCGACAAGAACCACCCGTCCGTGGTGCTGTGGTGCATCGCGAACGAGCCCGCGTCGAACGAAGACGGGGCGCGCGAGTACTTCGAACCCCTCGTGAACCTGGTGCGTCAACTCGACCCGACGCGGCCGATCACGTACTCGATGGTCATGTTCGCGACCTTCAAGAACGATCAGATCATCGATCTGTTCGACGTCGTGAGCCTCAACCGCTACTACGGCTGGTACATCAACGCCGGCGATCTCGCGACGGCGGAGATGTATCTGCAGGGTGACATCCAGGGCTGGATCGATCGCACCGGCAAGCCGATCATGATGCTCGAGTACGGTGCCGACACCATGCCTGGTCTGCATTCGGTATGGGACCAGGTGTGGACCGAGGAGTACCAGACCGACCTGCTCGCGATGTACCACCGTGTCTTCGATCGCTTCCCGCAGTTCGTGGGCGAGCAGATCTGGAACTTCGCGGACTTCGCCACCACCAACGGACTGCACCGTGTCGGGGGCAACCGCAAGGGCATCTTCACGCGCGAGCGTCGACCGAAGGCCGCAGCGTTCGCGTTGCGGCAGCGCTGGCGCGGACTCGACGGACGCAAGCCCGGCGCCGACGCCTGACCGGCCGCCGTCGCGCACAGGAGCATCCGATGACCGTCGAGGAGGCGGAGGTGGGCGTCGCGGGCCGGCGCCGCCTCCTCGACGGTGCCGGCCGCGACGCGACCGGGTGTTTCCCCGCCGACCGCGTCGAATCGCGTCGCTCATGACACGCTGGGAGGCGGGAGGATCCATGGACGACGAACTGCCCGGCGAGATCGCGGAGCGCATCCGGCGACGCAACGGCGCCGCCACCATCTACGACATCGCCGAGCTCGCGGGCGTGAACCCGTCGACCGTCTCCCGGGCGCTGAGCAAGCCGGGGCGGATCAGCAAGAAGACCGAGGAGAAGATCCGCGCTGCGGCCGATCGACTGGACTTCCAGTTCAACCCGATGGCGCGGGCGCTGCCGACGGGGCGCAGCCACACCATCGGCCTGATGGTCGCGGACATCACGAACCCGGTGATCTTCGGGATCGTCCGCGGTGCGGAGCACACCGCCGCGGCTGCCGGCTACACGCTGGTGATCGCCGAGTCGCAGGAGTCGGGCGAGGCGGAGGCCGAAGCGGTCTCGCGGATCCTCCCGAGCGTCGACGGGCTGATCCTCGCGACGACCCGTCTCGGTGATGAGCGCATCACGCGATTGGCCGACCGCAAACCCGTCATCCTCATCAACCGACAGGTCGACGGCGTCGTCGGTGTCCTTCCGGAGGTGGAGCAGGGAGTCTCGGACCTCGTCGCGCATCTCGCAGACCTGGGGCATACGTCGATCGCGTACCTCTCCGGGCCGGAGACGTCGTGGATCAGCCGCCGACGGTGGGAGACGCTGCTCGACGCCGCAGAGGGGCGAGGCATCGCCGTGGTCGAGATCGGACCCCTCAGCCCGACCATCGACGGCGGAAGCGAGGCGCTGCGGCGAGTGCAGGCGTCGCGGGCCACCGCTGCGATCGCCTTCAACGATCTGATGGCGATCGGTCTGATCCAGGCTGCGTCTTCGGCGGGGATGCGCATCCCCGCCGATCTGAGCATCGCGGGGTTCGACGACATCTTCGGCAGCGAGCTCATCGTGCCTGCGCTGACGACCGTGCGTGCACAGCTCCAGCTGGCGGGAGAACGCGCGGTGGGAAAGGTGCTCGAAGCGCTGGGCGACGCCACCGAACCGGTGAGCGACGAGCCTCTCGCGACGACGCTCGTCGTGCGGGGGAGCACAGGTCCGGTCCCGCGGCTCTGAGGGCCGTCGCACCCGGGGGGCAGCCGCTGTATTCTGCGTCTGGCAATCGGTTGCCTTTTTCTTTGCGATCTGTTTTGATGGAACTGTCTCCGCAGCGAGACGGTCTGGAGTCTTCGATGTCGAATGCACTGCGTACCCCCTCCATCCACCGGAGCGACGCGAGATCACGCGCATGAGCGAGCCGATCACGCAGGAGGCCGGCGAGGACGCGCGCTGGACCTCGACCGTGGCCGTGCATTACGACGCGAAGAAGCCGCTCTCGCGCTACATCCGCTGGTACCTGCTCCTGTCGCTCGCCGTGTCGGCCGTCTGGGCGGCGACGAACGGCATCCTCATGCCGAATCAGATCCAGCTGCTGGAGTTCGGCTCGTTCTTCCACGGAGCCGACGCCGGCGTCGACCTGCAGGCGCTGACCGAGCTCGGGCGAGCCGTCGCCTCCGGCGAGGTCACCCCTGACGCCGACCAGACCAGACAGCTCGCCCTGCTCTCCGACTTCGAAGCGGCGCGGGCGAACGGGCTCGCCCTCGTCACGACGACCAGCGCCATCATCGTGATGGTCCTCCAGCCGGTGATCGGCGTGCTCTCCGACCGCACGCGCTCCCGCCTCGGGCGCCGTGCGCCCTGGATCCTCTACGCCGGGCTGATCGGAGCCGTCCTGCTCGTGGCGGTGCGCTATGCGCCCTCGCTCGTGGTCCTCGTCGTGCTCTGGTCGGCGACCGAACTGGCGCTGAACGTCGCAGGTAATCCACTGCAGGCGACGGTGGCGGACCGGGTGCCGAGAGATCGCCGGGGCCGCGTGACGTCGTGGACCAGCATGGGTGCGATCATCGGCGGCATCATCGGCGGCATCGGCGCGGGCGCCCTGTTCGGGCTCGTCGGGCTGGACTTCTATCTGATCCTCGGCCTTCTGGTCGCCATCGCGACGATCCTGTTCGTCACGCGCAACCGCGACGAGTCCTCGGTCGAGGTCGAGCGGGAGCCGTTCGCCTGGAAGCCGTTCCTGCTGGGTTACGCGAGCGCCCTCAAGGCCCGCAACTACCGGTGGCTGTGGATCTCGCGCGCACTCTTCTTCTTCGGGTACAGCACCTCGACCGTGCTCAACCTCTACATGCTGCAGAGCTACGTCCGCCCCGCGCTCAGCGCGGCGGAGGCTTCGGCGATGGTGCCCATTCTGGGGCTCGCGGGAATCCCGTTCACGCTCATCGCCGTCGCGATCTCGGGCCGGCTCTCCGACCGCCTCGGGCGCCGCAAGCCGTTCATCATCGTCGCTTCCGTCCTCATGGCGGTGTCCATGGCGATTCCGTTGATCTCGCCGACGCTGCCTGCCCTGTTCGCTCAGGTCGTCCTCACCGGCCTCGCCTTCGGCATATACCTGCCGGTCGACAACGCGATGTTCATCGACGTGCTCCCCGACCCTGCGCGTGCCGGACGGGATCTCGGACTCGCCATCGTCGCGATGAACCTCGGCCAGGCGCTGGCGCCCGCGCTGGCTGCCGTCGTCGTCTCGGTGACGGGCGGCTACCAGGCGGTCTGGGGTGCAGCGCTCGTGCTCGTGGCGCTCGCGACGCTCACGGTGGCGCCGATCAGAGAGCGGAAGCCGGCTCGTGCCTAGGTGGGGAATCGTCGGCACCGGCGACATCTCCGACCGGCTCGTCGCCGACCTGCTCGCCGTCGACGGTGAGATCACGGCTGTGTGGGGTCGAACCGCCGACCGGGCGTCGGACTTCGCCTCACGCCACGGCATCCCCTCGGCGACCGCCGACCGCGCGGAGCTGTTCTCCCGCGACGATGTCGACGTCGTCTACATCGCGACCCCGGCGCACACCCACACCGAGATCACGCTCGAGGCGCTCGACGCAGGCAAGCACGTCCTGGTCGAGAAGCCGATCGCGACATCGGCCTCCGACGCCGAGCTGCTGTTCGCGCGTGCGGCCGAAGCGGATCGCTTCCTCATGGAGGCGATGTGGATGCGGTTCAACCCCCTGCACGTCGAACTGATCGACCGCATCGCCGGGGGAGAGCTCGGGGCGATCCGGAGCGTGCGGGCGAGCTTCGGCACACCGTTCTTTCCTCGTCCGGGAAAGTCGCGGCCGGAAGACGGCGGCAGCATCCTGCGCGACAGAGGCATCTACCCCGTCACGCTGGCGCACTGGTTCCTCGGGACGCCAGAGGGTGTTCACGCACGTGGTGTCGTCTCGGATGCCGTCGATCTCAGCGGACACGCGACGCTCGAACACTCCGGCGGGCCGTTCGCGCAGCTTGCCTGGTCGGGCGTCGAGTTCCTCGATCTCTCGGCTGCGATCAGCGGTGAGCGCGGATGGATCACGCTCGATCCGATGTTCTGGGCGGGCAGCGATGCGCATGTCCATGCCGGCTCGGCCGAGCGCATCTTCCGCGCGCCGGAGCAGGTGCGGCATCCACGGGTGGGCAACGGCTACGGCCCGATGCTCGAGGCGGTGAGCGCGGCCATCGAATCCGGTCAGCGTGAGCATCCCTGGCATGACGCGAAGACCACCATCGCCGTCACGCGCACTCTCGACCGTATCCTCGCCGAGATCTCGCCCGCCTCGCGCTGATCGCCACTCTGAGCCCACCCGCGGGCGTGCCAGGACATGGCATCCTGAATTGACACCGAAAGGCACCGCCATGGACCCGATGTTCCCGAGCCAGGGCACTGCGCCGGCTCCCATGCTGCAGGACGTGCGCGGCTCAGCCAAGCGTGCCATCAACCACTTCCGCGTGATGGTCGGCGAGCTCGCCCAGAACGACGCCTCCGGTCGGCGCCAGATGCAGTTGATCGGCGCCGCGGACGCCCAGTCGCTGCGCGCACCGCTCTCCTACGACGCGTTCGAGGTGGAGATCGACGACGTCTTCACGGAGAGTGGCACCTTGCGGGTGCAGAGGATGATCACCGAGGTTGTCGCTCGTTTCGGTCTTCACCTCGACGCTTCCTCCTGGTCCAGCCTGGAAGGCGGCGAGGAGATGGTGGTGGCGGTCAGGCGCGGCGCCTAGGGCACGAACACCGATCGATTCCGCGAGAGGAAGTCGCGCTACCGCGTCTGAGTCTTCTCTCTGCGGCGGTGCGAGTAGTCAGTCGTGAGCGTCCAGCCGGTGAACGCAAGCAGCGGGATCACGGACAAGAGGCCCATCCACTCAAGAGATCCTCCGTTGCCGATGTAGACGACGTTCAGAACGACGCAGAATGCGATTGCGGCAACGAGCACGCTCAGTCGAACAGGTGAGAACAACACTCGCAGCCTGCGCTGGAATGACTTGCTGTAGGGCGTGGAAGTCGTCATCTGCATGCGTAAGTCCCGTAGCGTGGCACGCCAATGATGGTACCCGCCAGGGGCACGAGTGTCAGGAACTGCTCGAGGCATCGCTTCGGGGCGGAGTTCTTCCGAGCTCGAAGAGGCCTTCGTCGAGCTCCGCGATCAACTTCTCGCATCGGGTGTCGGATGCGGTGTCGGCGCCGCGGTCATCGCGATGATCGTGGGTATCATCGTTGCCGACGGCGTCTGTGCCAACAATCGTGAGATGCGCATATTCCCCTGGCGGGGCCGAGGGGATTCAGCTGCCAATGATGACGAAGAAGCGGATCAGCCCCGCAGCGTTCGCGACGATCATCGTGGCGCCGATCGTGGTCCTCGAGATCATCCTGCTGGCGACGGGCGTCTGGACCATGTCGGGATCGATGATCTTCGTTCTCGTGATCAACGTCATCTTTTGGTGCATGAACTATTTCATCTGGCGTCAAGCAGGTCGCGCTCGGACGTGACGCCGAGATGATCACGCTGGCAGTCTCTGTGGACGATGAACGCGGCGGGTTCATGGCCGTGGGGCTAGAGAAGAGCCAGGCGTCTTGATCGGAGCGCAACTCCCGCCAGGCGTCGACCGTCAGCAGGCTCAGTCGAAGACGGGGCTGAGGAAGCGGCGCTCGTAGCGGCGGATGCACTGCGTCCTGCGCGCGAATTCGAACGCCTCCACGCACTCGGGGTCGGTCTTCGAGGCGTTCCGGTAGACCTCGTACTCGGCGAGCGAAGGGAACGTGAACAGCGCGAAGGCCTCGTCGCTGTCGCCTTCGCTCGGCAGGAAGTAGCCGTGGTGGGTACCGCCGTGCTTCCCCACCAGTCGGATCCACGCTCGTCCATACTCGGTGAAGTCCTCGAGCTTGTCGGGATCGATCTCATAGCGCAGGTGAACGGTGATCATCCGATCATCCTCTCAGAGCGCTGAAGCCTCCCGCTCAGGTCGGGACGTCGACGCGGCCTGCCGCGCTCTGCTCTGCAGGCTCGGGCACCAGGTACAGGCCGCTCGGCGCATTCGCGGTGAAGGCGAGAGCCTCGATCCACTCCCGGTTGATCGCCGGCTGGCGGCTGCCGCTGTACTTGAAGACGAGAGAACTCCGCGCGTGCACCCAGACGGTCGTGCGCCCGCCGCCGACGCTCAGGTCCTCGCGCCAGGTGAAGTTGAACGGCTCCGCTCGTCGGAGCTTGGCGGTCATGACCAGCTGAAGGTGGGTCAGTGCGCGGTCCTCGATCTCGGTCTTGACGCTGCCCTCGTAGATGAATCGCCCCATCGTGCGTATCGGCTCCTGCTTCGTAGGCTTACACCGTAAGTGTGATGACAGTGTAAGCCTACTGCGAGAGTTCCCCGCTGAGACGATCGAGCAGGCTCTCGAGCGAGGCCTCGAACTCCTCGTCGCTGCGGTCCTCGCTCAGCAGGGGTCGCAGCCGCACGATCTGTGCGTCATCGTCCACGTCCTCCTGCCCGTCGCCCTCCGGGACGTCGGCGCCGCCCTCGTCGAGCGGCTCATCGAGCGGACTGATCTCGGCGCCCCGCACAGCGGCCTCGAGCAGCAGCTGACCGAGGAGGAAGCTGCTGAAGGACCGATAGGTGTCGACGGCCTGCTGGTCGGAGAACCCCTGGTCGATCAGCGTGCTCAGGAACAGCTCGACCACCTCGACGCTGCGCAGCGGTGGCCGCAGCCACGGTGCCGCCGGGTGGCGCGTGGCGATGAGGGGGAACGCCCTCGGATGGTCGATCGCGATCTGCCGCACCCGATGTGCCACCGTCTGCAGGAAGCCCTGCCAGTGGTCGTTCAGCTCGTCATCGAGGCTAGCCGTGAGGTCGTCCATCAACAGGGCGACGACGCCCTCCAGCAGATCCTCTCGGCCGTGCACGTATCGGTACAGGGACATCGCCTCGACGCCCAGCTCCTGCGCCAGTGAGCGCATCGACAGGATCGACGCCCCGTCGCGGTCGATCTGCGCGAGAGCCGTCGTGACGATCAGATCCCGGTTGAGCCGCCCGGCCGACGATCGCCGCTTCGTGTCCTGTGAACGTTCCGGCATGCGCCAACGCTACTCGCCTGAGCGCTCCTGGCGCTGTCTACCAGCAGTTCCGCGCCCCGGCAAGGGGCGCGGGATTCGGCCGTCGATGCCGTAGAACAGCCTCATGCAGTTGATCATGTACGGCGGCGAAGAGTTCCTCACAGGCGACGAGATCGCCGATGCCCTGCTGGCCTACGGCCGCGCGCTGGGCGACGAAGAACGTGCGGAGATCATCGAGATCCCGGTTCGCGAGGACGACGGATCCGTCGTCTCGGCGAAGTTCCTGATCGGCCCAGCGAGTCAGATCGTGTCGAAGACCGTCCACGATCGGGGGCCGGAACTGCAGGACGACGCGCTGGTGGGTCGTCTGAAGGATCTCACGCGGGGCGTGGAGTCTCCGACGGGCCCGCTGCTGGAGATCTCCGGCGAGAACGCGTACGACGCCGACTGACTGTTCGTCCCGAGGTCGCGAAGGTCCTCCCGCGATACTCTCGGCGCATGGCAGAGTTCAAAGAGCACTACGACGTCGCCGTGATCGGAGCAGGGCCGGCCGGCGCGGCCGCGGCGCTGCGGGCATCCGAGCTGGGAGCGAGCGTCGTCGTGCTGGAGGCCGGGCGCACCGGTGGGACGTGCGTGAACACGGGCTGCGTACCCACCCGCGTGCTGGCCAAGACCGCGCGTCTCATCCGCGAGTCGCGCCATGCCGACGACTACGGCGTGCGCGCCGGCGCTCCCGAGATCGACTGGGCCACCACGGTGGAGCGAGTCCACGAACGCGTCGACCGGGTGCGTTCGATCAAGCGAGAAGCGGAGCGCTTCGCCGCGGCCGGAGTCGACCTGATCCACGAGGGTCGTGCACGTTTCGCGGACGACCGCACCCTCGTGCTCGACAGCGGTCGGCGCCTCACCGCCGGGTCGATCCTCATCTGCGTCGGCGGACATTCGAAACGGCTGCCGGTTCCGGGCGCCGAGCTCGCCACCGTGCCTGAGGACGTCCTGTCGCTCCCGGCTCTGCCTCGCCGCGTCGCAGTGATCGGCGCGGGCAACACGGGCGCGCAGCTCGTCACGGTCTTCTCGTCCTTCGGCTCCGAGGTGACCCTCCTCGATGTGGCTCCGCGGGTGCTGATGGCCTCGGATGCCGCGATCGCCGCGACCGTCAGCGCCGCGTTCGTCGAGCAGGGCGTTGATGTGCGCACCGGGATCGAGACGGTCGTGGGTCTGGAGCGAACGGACGACGGCGCCATCCGGCTCACGTGGCGAGAGGCGGGGGAGGAGACCGCGTCGACCTTCGACGCGGTCATCATGGCGACGGGATGGCCCGCCGATGTCGAGGATCTCGGCCTCGAGAACGCCGGCATCGCGATCGAACGATCCTCGATCCCCGCCGACCGCTACTTCCGCACCGTCGTGCCGCACATCTTCGCGGTCGGCGACGCGAACGGCCGCGACATGCTCGTACAGGCCGCGCAGTTCGAGGGCGAGGCCGCAGCGGAGAACGCGGTGCTGGGCGCGAACCGTCGCACGCCGCACCACCTGCTGCCGGCGGGCGGATTCACCGACCCGGATTACGCCGGAGTCGGGCTCACCGAGGAGCAGGCGAGAGAGCGCGACACCGGTTGCGTCGTCGCCACCGTTCCTTACGCCAACCTCGAACGCGCGGTGATCGACGACCGTGAGGTCGGCTTCCTGAAGCTCATCGCCGATCGACGTCGCCAGCTCATCCTCGGCGCCCACGCGGTCGGAGAGAACGCGATCGAGGTCATCCAGTCGGTCACCACGGCGATGGCGGCAGGCGTCGACGTGTCGACCCTCGCCGGCGTCCGCTTCGCCTATCCGACGTACAGCGCGATCATCGGACTGGCCGCGCGCGCGGTGCTCGCCGAGCGGGATGCCCCTTCGGCCACGACGTCATGACGCAGGGGTGAGCTCGATCGGAACCTGAAGCTCCGTGACCCAGCCGTCGCCCGGGACATGGCCGGGGGCTTCGAGGTAGACCTCCCGGCACGGACCGATCATCGAGTATCCGTCCGCGACGATCCGCGTCATGAGCGCGCCCCACGACTCGTGGATGCTCGTCATGTCGCCGCGATGGCGGAGCCGTGCCATCATCGGAGCGGCCGGGAGTCGCACGACTTCGTACCCGTTGCCCGGCACCGGCACCGGTTCCGCGGTGTAGGAGATGTGCACATCGATGTCATCCGACTCTTCGCGCGGGACGTACCAGAAGATACCCGGTTCGATCAGCGGGCGGCCGGCGGCCTCGAGAGCGTCGTCCAACCGCGGGATCAGGTCCCCGATGACCTCGCCGATGGCCTCGGACCCGCCGCCGACCGCCATGGCCTCGGTGGCGTAGACGGTGACCGCTTCGGACGCGGAGTACTCGACGGCGTCCGTGGATTTCCTTCCCGTCTCGCTGAGCTGTCGGTCGAGTCGCTGCAGCCGCGCCGCGTCGGCGTCGAGGGAGGCCACAAGCTCCGCGCGACGCTCTCGCAGGACCGCGCGCAGTGATCTCTCCGGATCATCCGACGCCAGGACGTGGCCGATGGCCGGCAGGCCGATCCCGAGGTCCCGCAGTGTCGCTATGCGGTAGAGGTCGGGCAGCTGCCGGGCCGCGTACTGCCGGCGTCCTGTCTGGTCGTCGGTGTGGGCAGGTGTCAGCAGCCCGATGGCGTCATAGTGGCGCAGCATCCGCGGACTGATGCGTCCGAATGCGGCGAACTCTCCGATGGTGTACATGATTGGCCAGTCTTCCTCTTGACACTGTGTGAGGAGCAAGTCCCACTTCCGCGCGCGCGGATCATTCGTGCTCGGGTAGCAGCGGCGCGGACCAGCCTGGGTCGCGACCGAGCTGCGCGGCACGGGCGACCGACGCCGCGCCGTAGCGATCGCGGACCGCGTCGAGCACCGTGTCGAGGCGCTCCCCGTCGTCGCTGAATCCGAGCTCGTCGAGGGGAAGCTCCGGCTGCACGCGGTCGGCATGGTCGAGCTGCGAGAGGGAGATGCCGATGAGGGTGATGCCGCGCTCGGCGATCTCGGGCTGCGCCGCGACGAGCAGCATCCGGGCGACGGTGAGCAATCTGGCGGTGCGATCGGTCGGGGCGCCGAGGGAGCGCGAGCGGGTCGCCTTCGCGAAGTCGCCGAAGCGCAGGCGCAGCACGACGGTGCGGCACACGCGGTCGCCGTCGCGGAGGCGCCGGCCGAGTCGATCGACGATCTGCGTGAGGATGAGGTCGAGCTCCTCGGCCGATCGCGGGCGACTGCCGAGGGCGCGCTGCGAGCCGACGGAGCCGCGGCGCCGCGTCGTGTCGACGGGGCGCGGATCTCGCAGCCGCGCCAGCGCGTGCACGTGGGCACCGGTCGCCTTGCCGAGAAGCCGCTGGGCTGCGGACGCCTCGAGCTCGGCGAGCTGACCGACGGTGCGGATGCCGAGCCGGTGCAGCTTCTCGGCCGTCACGGCGCCGACACCCCACAGTCGCTCGACCGGCAGGGGGAGCAGGAACTCCTCCTCGCGGTCGGGCTCGACCACGAGGAGGCCGTCGGGTTTGCTGACGGCGCTGGCGACCTTGGCCAGAAACTTGGTCCTCGCGACCCCGACGGAGATGGCCAGACCGACCTCGGCGCGCACGCGCTCCCGCAGCCGCATCGCGATCTGCTCGGGTGCGCCCACGATGCGCCGGAGTCCGCCGACCTCGAGGAACGCCTCGTCGATGGAGAGCCCCTCGACCAGCGGGGTCGTGTCGCGGAAGATCGCGAACACGTCTCTGCTCGCCGCGGAGTACGCGTCCATCCTCGGCGGGACGACGACGGCATCCGGGCAGAGCCGGAGCGCCTGCCGTCCGCCCATCGCGGTGCGCACGCCGCGGGCCTTGGCCTCGTAGCTCGCGGCCAGGACGACTCCGCCCCCGACGATCACCGGCTTCCCGCGCAGCGCCGGTGCGTCCCGTTGCTCGACCGAGGCATAGAAGGCGTCGAGATCGGCATGCAGCACGGTGGCTTCGTCCCGCATCGCGTCTCCCGTCGACGGGAAGATCGTCGCACGCACCGGGGACATCGGATCCTTCCGCCCCGCGCACGATCGTTGCTCCAGGTCGATAGTTGCGCTTACGCAACCAAAGGGGTATAGTTGACCCTTGTCAACTTTCAACACAGGAGCATTCACCCCGTGACTAACGCCTCACCTTCTTCCGCGACCGAGGCCGTGCGCTCACCGCGCGAGGTCTTCACCGCGATCTCCGGCCTCGTCGTCGGCATGTTCGTCGCCGTGCTCTCGGGCACCGTGGTGTCGACCTCGATGCCGGTCATCATCGCCGACCTCGGCGGCACGCAGTCCCAGTACACCTGGGTCATCACCGCGAGCCTGTTGGCGACCGCCGTCTCGACGCCCATCTGGGGCAAGCTCGCCGACCTGGTCGACCGCAAGATCCTCGTCCAGATCTCCCTGATCCTCTTCACCGTCGGCACCGTGATCGCCGGCTTCTCGACCGACACGAACATGCTGATCGCCGTGCGCGTCGTGCAGGGCATCGGCGTCGGCGGCCTGATGTCGCTGGTCATGATCGCCGTCGCGCTCATCATCTCGCCGCGCGAACGCGGCAAGTACATGGGCGTCGTCGGCGGCATCATGGCCCTCGGCACCATCGGCGGCCCGCTGCTCGGCGGCCTCCTCACCGACGTCTGGGGCTGGCGCTCCAACTTCTTCGTCGGCGTGCCGTTCGCGATCCTCGCCCTCGTGCTGCTGCAGTTCACGCTGCACCTGCCGAAGCCGCAGCGCGACACCAAGGTCTCGATCGACTACTTCGGCATCGTCCTCCTCGCCGTCGGCGTCTCCACCCTCCTCATCTGGGTGTCGATGGGCGGCAGCCAGTTCGACTGGGACTCCTCGACGAGCATCATGCTCGCCGTGACCGCGATCGCCGCGTTCATCACGGTCGAGTTCTTCGTCAAGGAGCCGATCGTGCCGATGTCGCTCTTCCGCAACCGCACCTTCACGCTCTCGGTCATCGCGTCGATCGCCATCGGCGTCTCGATGTTCGCGACGTCCGTGTTCCTCGCGCAATACTTCCAGCTCGCCCGCGGCGCCACGCCCACCGAGTCCGGCCTGATGACCATCCCGATGATCATCGGCCAGATGGGTGCGTCGATCATCATCGGCCAGCTCGTGAGCCGCTTCGGCAAGTGGAAGGGCTGGATGCTGACCGGGTCGGTCCTGACGACGATCGGCGTCAGCCTGATGGCGACGCTGCGCTACGACACCCCGTTCCCGCTGGTGGCCGTCTACATGTTCGTCCTCGGCGCCGGTCTCGGCATGGTCATGCAGAACCTCACGCTCATCGTGCAGAACGACACCGCCCCGCAGCAGCTGGGCGCGGCATCCTCGAACGTCAACTTCTTCCGCACCATCGCCGGCACCATCGGCGTCACCGTGATGGGCTCGCTCCTGTCGACCAGCGTCGCGAGCTACATCACCGACGGCCTCGACGGCTTCGTGCCGACCACGCCGGAGGAAGTCGGCGCGCTGGAGCACCTCGCGTCGGGCGACGTCCCGAAGGTCGGGCAGCTCCCCGACACGATCCGCGCGATCGTCGAGGGCGCCTACGGCCACGGCATCGCGGATGCGTTCATCATCGCGATCCCGCTCGCCGTGATCGCCATCATCGCGATCGCGTTCATCAAGAACAAGCCGCTCTCGACGAAGAACGCTGCGGAGCAGCTGCGCGACCAGGCCGAGGAATCGGTGATCGAGGTCGCCGAAGCCGAGGTGGGCGCATCGCTCTCGACCGGGACCATCCGGATCGCGGGCGCCGAGTCCCCGTCGCCGACCACGGGATCGGTGACCGTGCTCGAGCGCGAGGACGAGGAGCCGAGGCGCTGACATGGTCACCACGGAAGCGGCGACGTCTCAGGACGTGGACAGCGCTCTCGGCGACCTCCAGACGCATCTGAACCTCATCTTCGCGAGGACCCGGACGCTCTGGAAGGAGTCGGCGGCACGCATCGATCCCGAACTGCAGGTGGGCGGCTACAAGCTGCTGACGTTCATCGAGCGGGCCGACACCGCGAACGCGCACGAGCTCGCCGAGCGCTTCGAGATGGACAAGTCCGTGATCAGCCGCCAGGTGCGGATGCTGGAGGAGCTCGGTCTGATCGAGTCCCGCCCGGACGAGCGCGACGGGCGGCTTCGGGTCCTGACGGCCACGCCGTCGGCCCGCGCCGCCCTCGCCGAGCTGCGCCGTGACCACGCCACACGCCTGCGCACGGTCGTGGCGGGGCTGACGCAGGACGAGATCGACGCCGCCTCCAAGGTCTTCCGACTGCTCGCGGAGGTCTGACCGGAGTTCGCGTGCGCACGTATGCAGGTTCGGAACACGGATGCAGGTCGAGATCGGCGCATCACGCCTGCATCTGTGATCTCAGCCTCCGTTTGTGATCGCGACCGGGGCGATGATCGACGTCTCGCGGTCATTCCATGAGGCTTCGCCGTAAGCTGGCGACCATGAGCGCCTCGCCCGACGAACCCGCCCGCACGGGCGCGCCCGCCGCCGCGCCCGAAGGTGCGGGAAGCGCCGAATCCGGGAGCACCGAGCTCGATCAGGCGATCTCGCGCGTCGAGCACGAGCTGGGGCGACTCTTCGCCCGCATCCGCGTGAGCTGGCGCGAGGCCGCGACGACCGTGCATCCGGATCTGCAGCCGCTCGGGTATCAGGTGCTCACCTCGATCGCGTCGGGCAAGGCGACGTCTGCGGGCGCGATCATCGAGCGCCTGCAGACCGACAAGTCGGCCGTGAGCCGGCAGGTTCGTCAGCTCGAGGAGCTGGGGCTGGTGGAGAGCGTCCGCGACCCGGACGACCGTCGGGCGCGGGTGCTCGTCGCGACCGAGCTCGCCCAGGAGCGCGTGGCCCTGGCCCGCTCCCGGTACGAGGCACGACTGGGGGAGCGGCTGCGCCGCTGGTCGGCAGACGACCTCGACCACTTCACCGAGTTGCTCGCCGCGTTCGGCGACTGATCCGGGGCCTTGACCCCTCAGGCTTCGAGCTGCGCTCGTATCCGCAGGTGCGGTTCCGAGTCCGCGTGCTCCACGATGCGCCCGCCCACGATGCGGTAGATGCCGAACTCGGCGACGTTCACGTGCCGACGGGTCGCTGACAGCCCGTGGAAGACCCCGGAGTGGGTGCCGCTGCCGCGCAGGTGAGCGGCGATCCGATCATCCTCGATCACGAGCTGGATGCGCCGCCAGCGCCAGTCGGGGAACGCATGGAACAGGTCGGCCATGTCGTCGATCCACGCGTCCACGCCGCCGGGAAGGTGCGCACGTCGCACCTGCGGATCGACGAGCTCCCGGAGGGCATCCAGATCGTGCGCGTTGCAGACGTCCAGGTACTCGGCGAACCACTCCCTCGTCTGCCACGGCTCCACCTCTCCATTATCCGGGTGCTTCTCTCGAAGCGGCGCGGCCGATGAGACGACCCGGAGCCGGCCGCAGACTCGCGCGCGGCGTAGCCTGAACCTCATGACGCTCGAGAAAGCCCGCACCGCCGCCGAGGTCGTCGACTGGCGCCGCCGGGTCTTCGCCCTGTACGCCGCCATCCGCGACGCCGAGTCCCCGGAGGACGCGCACGAGCTCTGGCGGATCGAGCGCGACGAACTGCTGCTCCATCATCCGGCGACCCCGCTGCTGTCGGAGGATCGGCTCCTGTTCGATGGGCTGCCGATCGCGTCGTACGACCCGCAGTGGCGCTTCGAGCTGCCGATCCTCCCCGCCGAGCCCGGCGGCTTCGAGTTCGCGACCGGCACCGACGGCGTCGTGCCGTTCGAGCGGATCGGCATGGTCGAGATCCCCGACACCGGGACGCTCGACATCTGGCGTCTGACCTCGTACGCCGGCGGACTCTTCATCCCCGTGCGCGACGCGCTCGCCGGACGCCCCGGCGGGACGTACGGCGGGGGACGCTACCTGATCGACACCGTCAAGGGCGCCGACCTCGGCTCGGACGCGGAGCGCGGCACGATCGTCATCGACTTCAACTTCGCGTACAACCCGTCGTGCGCCTACGACCCCGCGTGGGCCTGCCCGCTCGCCCAGCCGGGCAATGTGCTCTCCATCGCGGTCCCGGTCGGCGAGATGTACGCCGGCACGGCGGGCTGACGCCCGCGGGCGGCGGCATCCGTCACCGGCGCGTCCGCGCTCGCGCCTTGCTCACGCTCCCGAGCGTCGCGCGCACCGGGGTGCCGAGGTAGAGCCCCAGCGAGGCGCCCGAAGCGAGACCGACCCCGATCACGGCCGCGTAGATCAGGGAGCTGCCGGCCACGACGACATCCGACGCCGAACCGCCGGTGTGGACCATCTCGAGCAGACCCTGGAACACCGCCACACCCGGGACGAGCGGCACGATCGCCGCCGTCGTCACCGCCACGGACGGCACGTGCAGGTTGTGCGCGATCATCACCCCGACGAAGCTCGCGAGCAGGGCGCCGAGGGCGCTCGCCGCGGCGGGATGCAGCTGCACCGCGGACGCGAGCGTGTAGCCCGCGATCGTGATGGCGCTGAGCAGGGCGCTCACGAGGATGATCCGGATGCCGGCGCCGTTGAAGACCGCCACCGCGACCGCGATGATGATCGCGCCCGCGAACACGCCGAGCAGCGGGCCGAAGGGAGCAGGGTCGTCGGGAAGGTCCATCGTGAACCCCAGCACGCTGCCGAGTTCCAGGCCCACCAGGATGCCGATCACGACGCCGAGCGTCTGCATCGTGAGGTCGAGGATGCGTCCGCCCGCGGTGAGGGCGAAGCCGTCGATCGCATCCTGCGCCGCACCGACCACGGTGAGGCCGGCGAGCATGAGCACGATGCCGGACGCCACGATGATCGACGGGCGGATGCCGACGAACGGCTCGATGCCCGCGGCGCCCAGCGCCGACACGGCCACGGCCACGACCGTCGTGACGAAGCCCCCGGCGATCTGGTTGAAGAACAGCGGCACCTGCAGTCGGGAGAGCCCGGCCTGGGTGATCGCCGCGGCCAGAGCCGCGATGAAGGTGAGGCCGACGATGATCGGCGACGCGCCGAGGAGGATGCTGACGCCGACCGCGAGCATCGCGCGGGCGACCACGACGATCGGCTGCTGATAGCGGAACGGCATCCGGCGGATCGCGCGGAACGCGGTGCGGGCCGATTCCAGATCGAGCCCGCCGCGGATGTCGGAGACCAGAGCCTGCACCCGCTGGAGCTTGGCGTGATCGGGTGCCGCCACGCGCACCACGCGCATCAGGGTCTCTGGCCAGACCTCGCCGCTGAGGTGGAAGGAGACCGTGATCGAGTTGTACGTGACGTCGACCTGCACGCCGCGAAGGCCGTAGGCGTCGCAGACCCGCATGATGGCGAGCGTGACCTCGTGCGCGGAGGCCCCGATCGCGAACATGGATTCGCCGATGCGGGTCGAGAGGTCGAGGACCTTCGGGACCGTGCGCTCGTCGATCACGGGCATGACCTCGGTGGCGGCGACGCTCGCGGGGTCGGTGTGCACGAGCCTGCGCGCGGCGGCGAGCAGACGCCGAGGGGACTTCGGGGACATGTCTCCATTCTCCTGGGTCGGTCGAGCGCTCGGTCGAGCGCTCGCCGTCGGGTCGAGCGTGCGCGTGGTGCTGTCAGCCGAGAGCGGCCCCGAGTGCCGCCGCCTGGGCGCGCCAGAATTCCCGTGAGACGCCTCGGCGGGACATGACGATGTCGAACCCGTGGAAGGCGCCGTCCACGACGACGAGCTCGCACGGCACGCCTGCCTCGCGCAGACGTTCCGCGTAGCGCACGTCCTCGTCGTGGAAGAGATCGTTCGTGCCCACGCCGATCCAGGCGGGCGGCAGTCCGCCGAGGTCGGCGCGACGCGCGGGAGCGGCGTAGTCGGAGACCGCGTCCGCCCGTCCCGGCTCATGACCGAGGTACGCGCCCCAGGCGTATCGGTTGCTGCGCGGCGTCCATACGCGCACCCCTCGGGTGTCGTGGTCGGTACGGGTGACCGTCCGGTCGTCGATCATCGGATAGACCAGGAGCTGGAACGCGGGGAGCGGACCTCCGGAATCCCGGGCGAGGAGCGTCGCTCCCGCGGCCAGGCCGCCGCCGGCGCTCGCGCCGCCGATCGCGATGCGTTCAGGATCGATGCCCCGCTCGGCCGCATGATCCACCAGCCAGCGGAACGCCGTGTGGACGTCGTCGAGGGCGGCGGGCGCCGGATGCGCGGGGGCGAGCCGGTACTCCACCGATGCGACGGTGATGCCCAGCGTGCGGGCGAACGCGATGTTGCTCTTCTCGTCGCTCAGCCGGTTCCCGGTGATCATCCCGCCGCCGTGGATCCAGAGGAGCGCCGCTGTCGTGCCGACGGCCGTGCGAGGTCGATAGACCCGCATCTCGATCTCCGGCGCCCCCGCCGGTCCGGGGATGATCAGGTCGTCGACGATCAGATCCTCGGGGCCGGGGCGTGGTCGGGGTCGGCTCCGGTTGGCCAGGGCCGTCGTCCGCGGTCCGAAGAAGAACGGGGGGATGAAGCGGGCGATCCGCAGATCCGGGTGGAAGGAGGCCATAGCCGATCATCTCAACGCAGGTACGCATCGACCATCAGCGCGCCGCGGATGTCGCGCAGCCTGTCGATCAGCAGCGCGACGCCGCGCGCGCCGACCGACGATGTCTGCAGGTCGTGCGGACCGAGCGGCTCGAGCTTCCCGGTGCGCACGCGCACGACCTCCCACCCGGCGCTCCGCACCGCGCGATCCTTCCGGCGGTCGGTCTCCTCTCGCTTGCCGACATGCTCGAGGCCGTGTCGCCCCACCGTGTCGTACTCGATCGCGATGCGCAGCTCGGGGAGCAGGATGTCGGGCCAGACCTCGGTGTGACGGAAGAACGGGCGCGTCACCTTGATCGCGTTGACCTCGCCGGTGAAGACCAGACGCTCGGTGAGCGCCGCGCGGAGCTTCGCCTCGGCGGCCGACGCCGGCTTCGGTGCGCATGCGCTGAGGAAGGCCGTGCCCTTCGGGAGATCCGGGGTCTTCGTGCAGACGGCGGGCGCCGGCATCCGCGGTCGTGCGGGAATCGCGCGTGCCTCGCCGAGCACGACGGGCTGCGGACGGGCGAGAGCCGAGCACTCCGGGCACCACGCCGAGCGTCGGCGGACCCGGCCCGGTCGCTCGCGCTGCTCGGTCGGGGTCGCCGCGAACCGATGGCCGACCGCGCACTCCCAGCAGAGCAGCACGTCGGCAGCCAGCGGCACCTGCGAGAGGGCGACGCCGTGATTCAGCTCGGGGTGATACTGCCGGATCAGTTCGGGGTACGCGGCCCACCCGGTGCGGAAGGCGCCCACCTCATAGGGCACGGCGGTGCCGCGCGAGAACTGTCTCCTCGCCCACCACTGCTGCACTGGCTCCGGCACACGGCGACGATAACCGGGCCGACCGACATCGCGATCGTTTCGTGGAGATACTTGACTCTGACACTGTGGAAGGCGGGAGAACAGAGACATGTTATCCATCGGAGCCTTCGCGCAGATCGGTCAGGTGACCCATCGGATGCTGCGGCATTGGGACACCGCCGGCCTGCTCGTTCCCGCTCACGTGGACGAGTTCAGCGGCTACCGCTCGTACGACCCTCGGCAACTGGAGCGTCTGCACCGGATCGTCGCCCTGCGTCAGCTCGGCTTCGGTCTCGACGACATCTCCTCGATCCTCGATCAGGGTGTCGATGCGGATCGCATCGCCGCGCTGCTGCGGATCCGGCGTGCCGAGGTGGAGCAGGAGCACCGGATCGCCGCTGCACGACTCGTCGACGTCGAGAGGCGGCTCCACCTCATCGAGAGAGAGAATCACATGTCCCGGATCGAGATCATCGAGAAGCCCCTGCCCGCTGTCCGCCTTGCGGCGATCCGCACGGTCGTCGCGGATCAGCCCGAAGTCGCCGGCGTCGTGGGGCCGGCTTTCGACGCCATCGCCGAGATCATCGGAGGTGAGAGCGGCGCGCTCGCGACGCCGATCGCGCAGTACGGATCGATCGACGACGGTCTGGAGGTCGTCATCGGCTACGAGTACGGCGGGCCGGTCCAGGACGGGTTCGAGATCATCGAGCTCCCCGCTGCCGAAGCCGCCGTCTGCGGCATCCACCTGGGGTCGATGGAGCGTATCGCCGAGAGCTGGCACGCGATCCACAGCGAGACCCTCGCCCGCGACCTCGAGCTCGCCGGTCCCTGCCGGGAGCTGTACGTGCGGGCGATCTCGGAGGACCAGTCCGACTGGGTGACCGAGCTGCAGCAGCCTGTGCGCCGCGCTTAGACGCGGAGGAGCCGGCGCGACCGCGCATCATCGTCGGATCGGACGAGATGCGCGGTCAGGCGGGGGCGAGACGGGCGACGAACCCGCGGATGCGTCGGTGCAGGGCCTCCAGGGCGGCGTCGAATGCGGCGGCCGTCCCGATCCGCGCGGGGTCGCGGATCGACCAGTGCAGGTCGTCGCGGGTCAGGAGCCGCTCGTGCGCGTCGTCGCAGACGGTGATCACCAGGTCGCCCACGGCCCGGACGTCGTCGATGTGGCGGGGCGGGCGACGTTCGTCGATCGCCAGGCCGTGCCGCTCGGCCGAGGCCACAGCGCCGGGGTTCACGGCATCCGCTGGTCGGGTTCCGGCGGAGGCGACCGGGATGGTGCTCATATCCTTCCAGACGACTTCGGCGAGCTGTGATCGAGCGGAGTTCGCGGTGCAGACGAA
The DNA here is from genome assembly GCF_040267695.1 of Microbacterium sp. A8/3-1. Taxonomy (NCBI): domain Bacteria; kingdom Bacillati; phylum Actinomycetota; class Actinomycetes; order Micrococcales; family Microbacteriaceae; genus Microbacterium; species Microbacterium sp. A8/3-1. The sequence continues at coordinate 3,841,345 of NZ_CP158357.1, forward strand.
GACCACGCGCTCCGGGGGCGGCACGCTGGCGGGAGCGAGGGTGTCGAACACCTCGGGTCGCAGACCGATGTAGCTGCGCCGCTGATCGAACTCCGAGCGCGCACGCGCGATGATCTGGGCCGACTCGAGCACGCCGAGGTGATGGGCGACCAGATTGGAGCGGAGTCCGAGCTGCGCACCGATCTCGGACGAGGAGAGGTCGCCGAGAGTGAGGAGATCGACCATGCGCAGGCGCGTCTGATCGGCGAGTGCGGCGAAGATGCCGGCGCGGCGCGTGAGATCAGTCATCGCCTTCATCCATACCATGGGCGCGAGGCTGTGTCCATGAGGGTTGACTCAATGGAGATTGACCCTATTCTCGTACTGCGCATCGCACGTGCGGTCGCAGAGAGGTATGGCAATCATGGGAATCGGAAGCGGAATCGCGCTCTTCGTCATCGGCATCATCCTCGCGTTCGCGGTCAACATCGACACGGGCGGGTTCGTCGACCTCGACCTGATCGGCTACATCCTCATGGGCGCCGGCGTCGTGGTGTTCCTCATCAGCCTCATCCTGACGATGCGGAGCCGTCGCACGGAGACGGTCGCACGGACGTCGGTCGACCCCGTCAGCGGCGAGCAGGTCACCCGACGGAGCCGTCGCGACAACGATCCCGTCGTCTGAGTCGTGGCGTCGCCTCGCCCCGGTGACCTGACCGGCCACCTCCTCGGCGATCGGTACGAACTCGCGACCCGACTGGGAGAGGGTGGGATGGGCGTGGTCTATCGCGGCCGCGACACCATGCTGCGCCGTGACGTCGCCGTCAAGGTGTTCCGTGACGGAACCACCGAGATCGCGCGGACCGCCTCCGAATCGCAGCTGCTGGCCGCGCTCAACCACCCGTCCCTCGTGACCCTCTACGACGCTCATCTGGGCGCGGAGGAGCCGAGGTATCTGGTGATGGAGTACGTCGAGGGTCCCACGCTGGACGAGCGGCTGCGCCGGGGATCGCTTCCAGAGCCGGCGGTGTCGCGGCTCGCCGAGGATCTCGCCGACGCGCTCGACGCCGTGCACCGGGCGGGCATCGTGCACCGAGACGTCAAACCAGCGAATGTCCTCCTGCGTTCGCCCGGGATCTCGGGGGAGGAGTTCTCCGCCAAGCTCGCGGACTTCGGGATCGCGTATCTCGTCGACGCGACGCGGCTGACGACGCCCGGAACGATCATCGGGTCCGCGGCGTATCTGAGCCCGGAGCAGGTCACCGGGGCGGATCCGCGGGCTTCGACGGATGTCTACTCGCTCGGCCTCGTGCTGCTCGAAGCGCTCACCGGACGACGGGCGTTCGCCCAGAACGACCTGCGGGAGGCCGTGCTCGCACGCCTCTCTCAGGATCCGGTCATCCCGTCCGAGGTCGGCCACGAGTGGGGCGCTCTGCTCGCAGCCATGACCGCGCGGGATCCCGCCGACCGTCCCACCGCCAGGGAGGTCGTCGCCGGGGCGCGGAACCTGCGTGCGGGAAGAGCAGCCGCCGTCGTCTCGACGGCCACCGTGGCGCTTCCGTCCGAATCCGGGGCGACCCGCACGGCTGTGCTGCCGGCGGAGACCGCCGTGCTTCCGCCGGACACTGCCGTCGACGGGACACCGCGACGATGGCGACGATGGCTGGCCGTCTCGGCGCTGGCCGCTGTCGTCGTCGTCGGCGTGATCACGGGGATCTCGATCGCGGGAGCGGGCGATGAGCCCGCCTCTCCGCCGGCGCTTCCCGCGCTCGAGGAGCCGCTCGCTGCGCACCTGCAAAAGTTGATGGACGCGGTGTCGCCGTGAGCCGCCGTCTTCGCCTCGGTTGCGCGGCCGTCGTCCTCGCCACCCTCCTCGCGGTCGCCGGATGCTCGGCCACCGCGTCGGGGCTCGACACGCAGACGAGTGGGGAGTGGCAGTCGCGCGTGCTGGCGATCGCCGAGAGCGCCGAAGCCGGTGACATCCCGGCGGCTCTGCTCGAACTCGATGCCCTCCAGGCCGAGACGGCCCAGGCACGCACCGACGGGGAGATCAGTGCCGAGCGGGCGGCGATCATCCAGCAGTCCATCGATGTCGTCCGATCGGATCTCGAAGCCGACGTCGCCGTCACGCCCGCGCCCGAGGAGACCGCCACCGACGACACCACGGACACGGATTCCGACAAGGGCGACAAGGGCAAGAGCGAGAACAAGAGCGACAACGGCAAGAAGAACGACGACAACGGCAAGGACGAAGATGACTGAGGATGCCGCGTGAACCGAACCCGCGTCTCTGGTCCGCGGACCCGCGCCGCCGCGCTCGTCGTCGGTGTGTCGGCCACCGTCGCCTTCGTCGTGCTCCGCGTCTTCGTCGCGGCGGGCGGCCACGAACCGTTGGATGTCGACATCCTCTGGCACGATCTGATGGCTGCGTCGCGCAGCGACGTCGGCGTCGTCATCGCGTGGGTGCCGGCGATCGTCGGCGGGACGGTCGGCATGATCGTCGTCGGCGCCCTCCTCATCGCCCTGTTCCTGTGGCGACGACGGCGAGCGGATGCCGTGACCCTGGCGATCGCCATGGTCGTGGTCGTCGCGGTCGGCGCGACGATGGCCGCCGTCATCGGACGCACGCGACCGGCCGACTCGCTCGCGGAGCGCATGGCCACATCGTTCCCGTCCGGCCACACGGCCGTCGCGACGACCGTGGTCGTGATCCTCGCCCTCGTGCTCCGACGCTGGTACGTCTGGCTGCTCGGCGCCGGGTGGGTGCTCACGATGATGTGGAGCCGCACCTACCTCAACGCCCACTGGCTCAGCGACGTCGTCGCAGGCATGCTCGAGGGCGTCGCCGTGGCCGCGCTCGTCTGGATCGCCGCCGAATCGGTGCGGGATCGCCGTGCCCTGCATCTCGCCGAGGGCTCCATCGCACCACCGATCGAAGGACCTCGACCTCATGAACTCCACTGATTCCGCCGCATCCGCGGCTCGGACCGCGCAGGACTCCACCGTCTTCCGGACCCTGGCCAGGGTCGGCTACGTCGTCCTCGGCATCCTCCATCTCCTGATCGGCGGGATCGCGATCTCGATCGCCACCGGCGGCGGCGGTGAGGCGGATCAGGGCGGTGCGATGCAGCAGATCCAGCGGAGTCCGGCGGGCGTCGTCCTGCTGTGGATCATCGTGCTGGGGCTGGTGGCGCTCGCGATCTGGCAGATCGCCGAGGCCGTCCTCGAACGCGACCCCGACGCGAAGAAGAAGTGGGGCCATCGGATCAAGTTCCTCGGCACGGCGGCCGCGTACGTCGCGATCGCCGGGACCGCGCTCGTGTACGCGCTGGGCGGCCAGTCGCAGTCGTCCGACTCCTCGCAGTCGTTCAGCGCCCGACTGCTGGCGGCACCGGCGGGGGTCGCGCTGCTCGTGCTGGTGGGGCTGATCGTCGTCGCTGTCGGCGGCGCTTTCGTGGTGCGTGGCATCACGAAAGCGTTCACGAAGCACCTCGAGCTCCCCACGGGCGCGGCCCGCAAGGGCATCATCTCGTTCGGCGTCGTGGGCTACATCGCGAAGGGCATCGCCGTCGGAGTCGCCGGCATCCTGTTCGTGGTCGCCGCGCTCACGCACGATCCGGAGACGGCCGGCGGTCTGGATGCTGCGCTGCGCGCGCTGGCGGGGCTCCCGTTCGGCGTCGTCATCCTCTGGACGGTCGGTGCCGGACTCGTCCTCTACGGCCTGTTCTGCTTCGCTCGGGCCCGATACGCGAGGATGTGAGGCAGAGGGCTCGACTCCCAGGTGCCCATGCAGGTGCCCCGGCTACCCTCGGGGCATGCGCCGTCTCGTCGTCCTCCCCCTTCTGCTCGCCGCCGGTCTTCTCGCGGGATGCTCGCAGGTGACCCAGTTCGCCGGAGACGTCGTCGGCGTCCCGGTCGAGGAGACCTGCACGACGATCGATGACGCCTACGCCCAGTACCAGTCGGTGATCGATCAGGGTGGTGCCACGGAGGAGCAACTCGATGCGGCGCGCGACGATCTCGTGGCGACGCTCGACGGACTCGCCGACGACGTCGACGGGCAGCTGGGCGATCTCATCCGCTCCGGCGCGCAGCAGCTCGGCGAGGTGACCGATCTGCAGGCGCCGGAGACCGTCGAGGCGATCGAGCAGCTGAAGGAGTCGGCCTCGGCATTCTGCGGCTGAGCAGGGTCGCTGTCGGTCGGCGCACTCTTTTCGTCGGTCATCTCGATGCGCGGTGATCACCCCCACGGGCGATCCTGAACCGCGCGGGCACGTGAGAGCATGAGGGCCATGCCGTCCGAGACCAGCTCAGCGATTCGCCGCCGGCCGGCATGGCCGCGCGTCGACTCCGTGGTCGCGCTCATCGCGCTGGTGATCCTGCTGCCATCGAGCATCGCGCTGCTCACGGACCCTTCCGTCCGGCCCGGCCCGATCATCCTCGCGCTCGCCATCGTCCTGTACGCGGTCCTGCATGCGGCCTCTCTGCTCGCCGTGCGCTCGCCGGTCGTCGCCATCGTCATCGCGAGCGGCGTGATGTGCGCCCTCATCCTGGTGCCCGGGCTGCGCGCGGTGTCTGCGGCGCTACTGCCCTCGACTGCCGCGTATCTGCTGGTCATCGCACAGGTCGCCATCCGGACCGGAACGCTCTTCCGTACCCTGGCGCTGGGAAGCGGGGTGTTCGGTGCGCTGCTGGTCGTCGCTGCCGAGCCGCAGTTCGACGACGCCATGTTGAGGGTGGGAGCCTTCGTCGGGCTCAGCGGCGCGATAGCGGCGGCCTGGGCGATCGGGCTGCTGCTGAGATTGCGGCGCGCGCAGGCGGAGGAGCGGCTGCGGATGCGCGTCGCCCAGGCCATCGCCGACGAACGGATGCGGATCAACCGGGATCTGCATGACATCGTCGCGCATTCGATGACCGTGATGATCGCGCAGGCCGAGGTCGCTCGCGCACTCAGTGAAGACGATCCGGATCGCAGTCGAGCGGCGCTCGGCATCGTCGTCGACACGGGACGGGAGGCGCTTCGCGGCATGCGCGCCGTGGTGGCGGATGACGCGCCGAGGGAGCCGCTGCCGACGATCGACTCCCTCGACGCACTGTTCGACAGCGTGCGCACTCCTTCGATCGACGTGCGCGTGGCCGAGACGGGAGCACGGGGTGAGCTCCGACCCGATGCGGCCGTCGCGCTGCATCATGCGGTGCGCGAGGCTCTCACCAACTCTGTGCGGTATGCGGCGCCGCCGGTGCAGATCGACGTGCGGCTGGAATGGCAGCCGGATGCCGTGCACGTCACGATCGACGACGACGGCGGGCGCGGGCGAACGCAGAGCGATCTGGGCGGCGGCGTGGGGCTTGTCGGCATCGCCGAGCGGGTGCGACTGGCCGGCGGCACCCTCACCGCTGCGGAAGGGGAATCGCGTGGCTGGGTCGTGGCCGTCGATCTCCCGGCGGAGAGGAGCGCCCGATGAGCATCCGCATCCTGATCGTCGACGACCAGGAGCTGTTCCGCCAGGCGGTGGCGGTGATGCTGTCCCGCGATGAGCGCGTCACCGATGTCGCGGTGGTGCCCTCGGGCGAGGCGGCGATCGAGCATGTCCGAGCGCACGCCGTCGACGTCGTGCTGATGGATATCCGGATGCCGGGCATGGGCGGCATCGAGGCGACTCGCGAGGTCCTGCGGGTGCGTCCGTCGACCCGGGTGCTCATCCTCACCACCTTCGATCTCGACGACTACGTGCTCGCCGCGATCCGCGAAGGAGCCAGCGGGTTCCTGACGAAGGATGCCGGCGCCGGCGAACTCGCGGATGCCGCGGTCGCCGTCGCAGCCGGCGACTCGGTCATGTCAGCACGAGCGACCGCTGCGTTGATCGGCTTCGTCCGCGAGGGGCTGCCCGGCGGTGCGCCTGGCGAGGCGCTCGCCGCCCTCAGCGCGCGCGAACAGGAGGTCGCGCGCGCACTCGCGACCGGCGCGTCGAACGACGACATCGCGCGGAAGCTGTTCCTGTCGCCGAACACCGTGAAGACGCACGTGAAGGCGGTGCTCGCGAAGCTCGGTCTGCCCGACCGGGTGCACGTGGTGATCTGGGCCTACGAGACCGGCATCCTTCGCCCCGGCTCCTGATCCGCGCTCACCCGAGCGGGTGATCGGACCGACTCGCGCGGGTGATGTGCGGCCGTGATCGCGTTCCTAGCGTGGAGGCATGTCAACACGCACACGCATCGTCGTCCTCCTCGCCGTCGCCACGAGCGGCTTCGCCATCGCCGTCGTCAGCCTTCTGCGGATGCTCATTCCAGGGTTCCTCGACACGTTGCCGGGCAGTCTCGTCGGCAGGCTCGGAACCGGCGTCGAGCTCGCGCTCTCGTTGACCGGGGCTCTCGCCGTTCTCGGGGTGACGGGGTTCGCTGTGGCCATGCAACGCGGCCGGGGCGGCGGCGCGTCGGCCCGCGCCGTCCGCGGTGCGAGCCTCCTCGCCGCTGCTCTCGTCGCCGTCACCATGCCCGGGGGAGTCATCCCCGCGGCTGGGTACACGTTCGCGCTGACGGTGATCCTCGGCATCGTGGTGTTCGTCACGCTCACCGTGATCCGTCGACCGTGGCTGGGGATCCCCCTCGCCGGACTGGTCATCGGCGGCCTCGTGTTCGCTGCGGTGAACCTCGAGGCGGCGGCGCTGCCGCTCCGGGTGGTCGGCGCGCTCCTCGGCATCCTGCCCCAGGTGTCGCTCGCACTCGCACATGTCGTCGCCGCCGCTGGGCTGCTCATCTGGGTGATCGCTGACGGTCGGAGCGATCACCGCGCGCTCGCCGCATTCGTGCACGGCCACCGCACCCCGATCACTCTCATCGCCGCAGCCTGCGCCCTGCCGTATGCGGTCGCCCGGGCCAGTTGGCTCACTCCGTGGCCACTGTTCGGCGGAAGCGCCGAGATGTTCGCCGAGGATCCGTCGACGCGCGCGACGGGCTTGGCGCTCGGTCTCGCGATGCTCATCGGCGGCCTGCTCACCCTGGGCCTGATCCTGCCGTGGGGCGAGCGGTTCCCGCGCTTTCTCGCGGGCATCGGCGGACGCGCCGTTCCTCCCGCTCTCGCGATCATCCCGGCGAGCGTGGTCAGCGTCCTGTTCACGGCGGCCAGCGCTGAATTCACCCTGACCGGAGTCGGGAACGCACAGGAGAGCGTGTACCTGCTCCTGGTCTTCCCCTTCTGGCTCTGGGGCCCGATGCTCGGCTTCGCCGCCTGGGGCTATGCGATGCACCGGGCGGATTCCTCGCGATCGCGCAGGTCAGCGCGCGTCGCCGCGGAAGATCGCTCGATAGAGGTCCTCGATGTCTGAGGCGGCCGGCACCCGCGGGTTGTTCCCCGGCGAGCCCGAGGCGAGCGCCTGCTCTGCCATGGTCGGAACGAGTGCCTCCCAGTCGTCGCGAGCGATCCCGAACCGCTCGGGCGTCGGCACTGCGAGTTCGTCGGCGAGGGCGCGCAGTTCCCGGACGAGCGCCGCCGCGGCATCCGCGTCCGCGACGCTGTCATCCGCAACGCCGAGAGCGCGCGCGCAGTCCGCGTAGCGATCGTCCGCGGCGCTGAGCGAGAACTCCGTGACGGCGGCGAACAGCATCGCATTCGACATGCCGTGACTGATGTGGAAGTGGGCGCCCAGCGGGCGACTCATGCCGTGCACGAGAGCGACGCTCGAGTTCGAGAAGGCGATCCCGGCCAGCGTGGCCGCCTCCATCATCTCGGCCCGGGCGTGATCGTCGGCGCCATCGCGGTAGGCGGTGCGCAGGCTCCTGCCGATGATCGTGATCGCGCGGAGCGCGACGGCATCCGAGAAGGCGTTGTGACGTGAACTCACGTACGCCTCGACAGCGTGCGTGAGCGCATCGATCCCCGTGTCGGCGGTGAGTCGTGGCGGCATGCTCATCGTCAGCTCGTAGTCGACGATCCCGGCGACCGGCAGGTACGACGGGCCCGCGCACAGCATCTTCTCGCCGGTGTCGCTGTCGGTGATCACGGTGAACCGCGTCGCTTCGGAGCCGGTGCCGGCCGTGGTGGGGATGGCGACGACCGGCAGCGCGGGGCCGTCGTAGCTGAACGGAGCCTTGAGATCGCGCAGCGGGCCGCCACGGACCGCGAGCACCGCGAGCGCCTTGGCCGTGTCGATCGGACTGCCGCCGCCCAGGCCGACGAGGACATCCGCACGGTGGGAGGTCACCGCAGCGAGACCGTCTTCCAGCGAGACGGTCGTCGGGTCGGGCACGACACCTGAGAAGAGGGCGGGGTGCAGGCCGGCGTCTTCCAGCAGGGCGACCACGCGGGCCGCCGTGCCGGTGCTCGTGAGGAACGCGTCGGTGACGATCAGGGGTCGCTCGGCGTTGCGCAGGCGCAGCACGTCCGGCAGCTGCGAGAGGGAGCCCCCGCCGATACGGAGGTCGGCGGGGACGGCGACGTGGAATGTCATGGAGGGCTTCTTCCTTGGTTCGGGTGCCGTGGTCTCGGTCGACGGCCGCTCAGCGCTGGGAGTCGCGGTACTGCTCACTCCAGAAACCCTGGAGAGCGGTGGCGAGATCATGCGATACGCGATAACGATGGTCGTAGTGCTCGGTCATCGCGGCGTCGGGTTCATAGACCTTGCGTATCCGGGTCATGTGCGCGGCAGCATCCTCATAGTCGGAGAACGCCCCGACGCCGACTCCGGCCGCCAGCGCCGCTCCCAGGGCGCCCGTCTCGTCCTCCGCCGCGACCGAGATGGGGATGCCGAGAGTGTCGGCGAGCATCTGCGCCCACACCGGGCTTCGCGAGCCGCCTCCGGAGAGCGTGGCCCTGTCGATCGTCGCGCCTGCGGCTTCGAGCCGTTCGACATGCCGGCGGTGCTCGAAGACCACGCCCTCGAACAGGGCCCTGATCAGATGCCCCTCGCCGTGCCATCCGGCCACTCCGTAGAAGCCCGACCGGCGCTCGGCGCCCTGCGGCGATCCGTAGAGGTACGGATGGAAGTACGGATCGTCGATCCGCGGCGTGACCTCGGAGAGGCGCCGGTGGCAGAAGCCGAACGGATCCTCATGGTGACCGCCTCGTTCCACGAACTCGCGGACGTACCATTCCAGGTGGGATGCCGAGGTGGCGCTGTTGTCCATGATCATGAACCGCGCCGGCCCGAAGGCCGCGACCATGAGCAGGTCGCGATCGACCACCGGCTCCTCGGCCAGATACTGGTTGACCGACCAGGTTCCCGCGATGATCGAGGTCGCTGCGGTCTCGACGACTCCCGCGCCCAGCGCGCTGGCGATCACATCGAACAGGCCGCCGACGACCGGGGTGCCTTCGGCGAGACCGGTCTGGGCCGCGGCCTCCGCGGTGACCGTCCCGGCGATCTCGGTCGGATCGATCAACCGCGGCAGCAGCCGCTGCAGACCGTCCAGGCCGTAGAGGGCGAGAAGCTCGTCGTCGTAGCGGCACTCCGGCATCTTCAGCAGGCCGGCACCGGACATGTCGGAGATGTCGCTGACCTTCTGGCCGGTCAGTTGGAAGGTGATGTAGTCCTTGCACATCACGAGGGTGCCGGCACGGTCGACGACGTCCGGATGGTGCCGCCGCATCCACGCCAGCAGCACGGGGGTCTGCGACGGCCACGGCTCCTGCAGCGTGGCGGCGTGCAGGGCGTCTCCGTGCGCGGAGGTCAGCTCCTCGGCGACGCCGGCGGCCCGCGTGTCCAGCGACTGGATCCCGACGAGCGGCCGATCGTCCTGGTCCAGCAGATAGAGGCCGTTGCCGTGTCCTGCGCATCCGGCGGCGATGATCTGGCGGGCGTCGATGCCCGCCTCGGCGATGCAGTGCTGCAGCGCCTCCTTCGCGTTGCGCCAGAGCTCGTCGAGATCCCTCTCGACGTGCCAGGGTTCCGGAGTCGTCGATTGGCCGTCGATCGCGTAGGACGAGATGCGTTCGCCGTCGAGGTCGAACAGGACGGCCTTGATGACGGTGTTGCCGACGTCGATGCCGAGCAGGTACTGCTTCCCGTCGCCCGGCTGCCCGTCACCCGGCATTGTAGAGATCCCATGCCTCGGCGCCGGACGCGCCGCGGTGCACGATCGCCATCAGCGCGTCGACGACGGCCTTCGGATTGTCGTGCTGGTAGATGTTGCGGCCGTAGACGAGTCCCGATGCGCCCTGCGCCATGAGAGCCGCGGACTTCGTCAGCACCGAGTCGAGGCCCTCCTTGCCGCCGCCCCGGACCAGCACCGGAACCCGAGCGGCCTCGACCACGCGATGGAAGTCCTCGGGGTCGTCGGTGGGGTCGGCCTTGATGATGTCGGCCCCCATCTCGCTGGCGAGCCGGACGAGTGTCACGATCTTCTCGGCGTCGCCGTCGACCTGGTACCCGCCTCTGACGTCGTTGGGCAGCATGACCAGAGGTTCGATCATGAGCGGCATCCCGTACTTGGCGCAGGAAGCGCGCACCCGGCTGATGTTCTCGACGCACTGGCGGAACAGCTCGGGCTCGTCCGGCAGCATGAAGAGATTCACGACGACGCAGGCCGCATCCATCTCCAGTGCCCCGATGATCGGCTCGTCATGGTTCTGCAGCATCGACCACATCACCCGATGCTTCTGCGCGTTGTACGGGTTCCCCATGTCGATGCGCATGACGAGGGCGGGCTTGTCCCTGCCGGGCACGGCCTGCAGCAGGTCGGCCTGGCCATAGGCCATCTGGATGGCGTCCGGCTTCGCGTCGACCAGCGACGAGACCACGCCGGGCATGTCCTCCAACCCGATCAGGAAGCCGGGCTCGTTGCACACGCCGTGATCGATCGCGACGTCGAGACAGCCCCCGTCGCTGAAGAGACGGTTCATCCTGGCCAGGGTGCTCAGGCGCATCACAGGGTCCTTTCCATCGTCCGACGGTCGAGGGCGTCGCGGTCGACGCGGTGGTAGTCCTCGAGATCCGTCACCAGTTCACCGATCTCCGCGAGACGGCGTTCGTCATTCCAGTCCAGTTCGGCGGCCGCGACGGTGGCGATCGCCTCGATCAGCCCGGCATCCACCGCCCCGGTGATCGCGACAGCGGTGCGACGGAGGATCAGGTCGCCGAGCCTCGTCGCGTATTCGCGCTGCACCATGAAGGCGACTTCGGCGGCTGTGAGCGCGACGCCAGGGCCGATCGGCTGATCGTCGTCGCGAGCGGTGCAGAACTCCATCACCTCGGCGGCGCGGGTTCCGTAGACATCGGCGAGGTGCGCCGCCCGGTCCTCGGACACGCCCCACTCCGCGATCAACGCCGTCTCGATCTGCGGCGCATCGACGAAGTCCGCTCCGCCGCCGATTCCGAGCTCCGCGGTCGACGTGGTGCGTTCGCGCCCGAGCTCCTCGAGCACCTCATCGGCGAGGTCCTGAGCGAACGCGCGGAATGTCGTCCATTTGCCGCCGATCATGCAGTACTGAGGAACATCGCCGTCGATCCGCTTCACATCGTGCCCGCGGGTGATCCGCCCCGTGAAGTCGTGCTCGCTCTTGAGCAGGGGACGGATGCCGCTGAAGGAATACACGATCTGGTCCGCCGACATCGTCACCGCAGGGAAGACCGCCTGCAGGGAATCCAGGATGTAGTCGCGCTCGTCGTCCTCGCATCGCACGCGCTCCGCACGCTCGACCTTGATGTCCGTGGAACCGGCGAGCACCCGGCCGAGGTAGCCGAACGCGATGCAGATCCGGCCGTCGGAGTTGTCGAAGTACACCATGTGTCCGTCGAGCGCGGCGTACAGTTCGGGGTTGTCCAGCACGAGGTGAGACCCCTTGGTGCCCTCGACCAGCTGACCCGGGCGATCACCGGCGGGAAGAAGCGTCGAGAGCGACTCGTCCAGCCACGCGCCGGTGGCGTTCACGACCGTCTTCGTCGTCACCGGGTAGCGCGCGCCCGTCTCGCTGTCGGTGACCACGAAGCCCGAACCGTCGCTGACGATCTCGGCATAGTTGAGCGCGACGGAATCCGGAGCCATCCGCGCGGTGTCGACGATGAGCTCGACTCCCAGCCGCTCGGGGTAGCTGATCCACGCGTCGTAGAACACCGCGGCGAACTTCATGCGCGACGTCAGTTTCGGCCAACGACGGAACGCCGCACGTGTGCCGAGGAACCGGTGTCGAGGCAGCATCCGTCGGGTCCGGGTGACCCAGTCGTAGATGCTCAGTCCGATCCGCAACGGCACAGCGCCGCGGCGGGCCGGTCGGGTCGAGAGGCGGAAGAAGCTCGCCGCCGCGTTGAACAGCCCGGAGAACACCGAGGTGATCGGCACCACGGTGGCGAGCGGTCGCACCATGTGCGGCGCGTTGCGCAGAAGTGCGTCCCGCTCCCGCAGCGATTCGCGCACGAGGCCGAACTCGCCGTTCTCCAGATACCGGAGCCCGCCGTGGATCATGCGCGACGGTGCGGCGCTGCATCCGGAGCAGAAGTCCACGCGCTCGACCAGCAGCACGCGAAGACCCTGGAGGGACAGCTCGCGGAATGCGCCGACGCCGTTGATCCCGCCGCCGACCACGATCGCGTCGAATGCTCCGTCGGCACGGATGCTCTCGAACCTGGCGTTCCTGGCGGCGTTCATGCGTCGAGATCGTTCACGTGCAGGGCCACGGCCGCATCGATCAGCGTGAGGTCGTCGTCCGACAGCCGGAGGCGCCCGGCCGCGGCATTCTCCCTCGCCTGCTTCGGATTGCGCGCGCCGCACAGCGAGTAGGTGATGCCGGGCTGCTGCAGCGTCCAGGCGATCACGATCTGCGCCTTCGTCGCCGCATGCGCGTCGGCGACGGGGTCGATGGCCTCCATCAAGCGGGCGACCTTCTCGCGATTCCCGAGGGAGAAGCGGGGGTTTCCCTTGCGCTGATCGTCGCCCGAGAACACTCGATCCGGGCCCATGCTCCCCGAGAGCAGGCCCAGGGCCAGCGAGGAGTAGCTCAGCGTCGAGACGCCGGCATCCCGTGCGATCGGAAGGAGAGTGGTCTCGATGTCGCGGGCGATCATCGAGTACTCCTCCTGGATGGCGTCGAGCTCGCCGGTCGCCACGTAGGACCGCAGCTCCTGTTCCGAGACGTTGCTCGCTCCGATGGCGCGGATCTTGCCCTGCTCGCGCAGCTGCACGAGGGCAGCGACGGTCTCCTCGATCGGGGTCGTGGGGTCCTGCCAGTGCGTGATGTAGAGATCGATGTGGTCGGTCCCGAGGCGCCGCAGACTCTCCTCCACCTCGTGGACGATCGATTCGCGGCCGAGGTACCGGTGGACCGGTTCTCCGTCGAAGTCGAAGAAGCGATTGCCCTTGGTGGTGTGCCACACCAGGCCGCACTTGGTCGCGAGGACCACCTCGTCGCGGCGTCCGCGGATCGCCGCTCCGAGGATCTCCTCGGCACGGCCCTGCCCGTAGGCCGGCGCGGTGTCGATCAGCGAGATCCCCTCGTCGATCGAGGCCTGGATCGCGGCGATCGACTCCGATTCATCCGTGCCGCCCCACATCCACCCGCCGATGGCCCAGGTACCCAGGCCGACGGCCGAGGCGTCGATCGATGAGCCGCCGAGCGGCCGGGTGAGCATCTCCGTCATTTCTTCTCCTCGTCCGGTGCGACCACCGACGCTGCAGTCTCCTCATCGACGATGAGGGATCGGATGTAGCCGCCGGCCAGCGCGGCTCGGATGGGGCGCACCTTCTCCGGCCCGACAGCCACACCGATCGTGGTGGGGCAGGCGGCGAGCTCGGAGGGGGAGAGTGCGAGGAGACGCGAGTTCAGCGGAGAGTCCGCGAGCGATCCGTCATCCGCGATCAGGTGCGCGAGGAACTCTCCGCCGACCTCACCGCTGCGGAGCAGCGCACGATCGGACTCCGAGAGCGGAGCGAGGTCGTAGTAGCTCGATCCCTCGGTCTCGACGGATCCGATGCCGACCATCGCGACGTTCGCGCGCCGGGCGAGATCGAACGCCTGCTTGATCGATCCGACCTCCATGAGCGTGTCGCGTTCCTCGCGGCTCTCGGCGAAGAGCGGAGCATGCATCAGCACGGCCCTCCCGCCCAGACGCTCGGCGAGCTGCGTCGCGAGGTGGTTTACGTCGGTGTAGTACTTCCCCTGCACGCCCCCCGTGAGCGGCACGACCGTCACGTCGAACACGCGGTCGGGGTCGAGCCCATCGACGACGGCGCTCAGCGCCTTGCCGCCGGTGATCGCGATCACGTCTCCGTCGCGGATCGTCTCCAGCAGCTCGTTGGCCGCGGCACGGCCGACGACCTGCAGATTCGTGTCCGGGTTCCCCTCCACGGTGGGGGTCACCACCGCGGTGCCGAGAGCCGTCGACCGGACCAGCTCGCCTTCCAGATCGACGAGCCGCTGGAACGGCCCTGCGTCGATGGAGATCTTGACCATGCCGAGCTCGCGCCCTCGCCGGATGAGGCGATTCACCTTCGACGCGGAGAGATTGAGGCGCGCGGCGATCTCGGACTGCGTCATTCCCTCGACGAAGTGGAGCGTGACGACGGTATGGATCTTGCGGATCGTCGCGAGATCTTCCCTGTTCTCGAAGACCATGGCGTCACACCGTCCGTCGGCGGGACAGGTAGTGGTCGACGAGCAGCGCCACGAGCAGGATGCTGCCGCGAACGATGTCCTGCCAGTACACGGAGACGTCCAGAAGAGTCAGCGAGCTCGAGACCACCGAGAGCAGGATCGCGCCGAGGGTCGCACCGAAGATGGTTCCCGAACCGCCCTTGAGGCTGGCGCCGCCGATGACAGCCGCGGCGATGACGTTCAGCTCCATTCCGATCCCGAACGTCGGCTGCGCGGACCCGAAGCGTGCCATGTAGATGATGCCGGCGACGCCGGCGAGAGCCGAGCACAGGACGGTCGTGAAGAAGATGGCGTGCTTGGTGCGGATTCCCGAGTAGGCGGCCGCCTTCTCGTTGCTTCCGGTGTAGAACACCTTCCGGAACGCGGTCGTCCGCCGCAGCATGAAGTCGAAGGCGATGACGACGACCAGGAAGATGACGATGACGAGCGGGATCGGCCCGATGGAGCCCTGGCCGATGAACTTGAACTCGCTGGGCAGGGAGTACAGCCCGAGCGGCCGACCGCCGGTGAGGAGAAGGCAGACTCCGCGGGCGATGACCATGACGGCGAGGGTGACCACGAAGTGGTTCAGCCCCACTTTCGTCACGAGGACGCCCATCACCGCGCCGGTGGCGATGCTCGCGAGAATGGCGATGCCGGATGCCAGCCACGGGTCGATGCCCTGAAGGTAGAGCCAGCCCGCCAGCACCATCGACAACGCCGTGACCGACCCGACCGACAGGTCGATGCCCCCGGAGATGAGCAGGATCGTCATGCCGACGACGACGATGCCCTCGACGGCGAACACCATGGCCATCGCCTCGATGTTCGCGAGCGTCAGGAAGTGCGGCGAGGCGAACGACATCGCCACGACCAGGACGAGCAGGATCAGGATCAGCCCGGTCTCGCGCATCCGGAGGAAGCGCGAGACGAGATGCTTCAGATCGGGTCGGGCTTCGGGCTCCGCCGGCATCGGCGGGGCGGTCATCAAAGTCTGTTGTTGCGTCATCACACCAGCTCCTGCTTCCGTTCGGCCATCGAGGCCAAGCTCAAGATGTTCTCTTCCGTCATGTCGTCGCCGGTGACCTCGCCGCTGATCTCGCCTTCTCGGACGACGATCACCCGGTCCGAGACTCCGATCAGTTCCGGCATCTCCGAGGAGATGACCACGATGCCGATCCCCTTCCGTGCGAGATCGCGCAGGATCGCGTGAATCTCGGCCTTGGCGCCGACGTCGACCCCGCGGGTGGGTTCGTCGAGGAAGATGACCTTCGGGTTCACGGCCAGCAGCTTCGCCAGGGCGACCTTCTGCTGGTTGCCGCCGGACAGGGTCGAGACGGCGTCGTCGAGCTGTCCGTATTTGAGGCGCAGTCCGCGGCCGACGCGGGCGGCGAGGCGGTCCTCACGGCGCTTCCCGATCAGACCGAAGCGCGAGACCTCTCGCAGCGACATCGCCGACGTGTTCTCGGCGATCGACAGGTCGAGGAACACGCCTTCGGCTTTCCGGTCCTCCGACAGGTAGACGATGCCGTGGGCGATGCAGTCCTGGTAGTGCTTCAGACGGAGAGGCTCGCCGTTCAGGGCGACCTCGCCCGTCGCGTCACCTTCCAGTCGGCAGACGCCCTTCGCGATCTCGCTGCGGCCGGCGCCGATGAGGCCGCCGAGGCCGAGGATCTCGCCGCGTCGCACATCGAACGAGATGTCGGCGTACCGCGGGCTGTCGGTCAGGTTCCGGACGGACAGGATGACCTCGTCGGAGCGCTCGTCTTCTCGCTGCTTCTCCGGGTACTGGTTGTCGAGGGTGCGTCCCACCATGGAGCGCACCAGGTCGTTCGGAGTCGTCTCGGACACGCGGCTGGTCATGATGTGCTGACCGTCGCGGAACACCGAGACCCGGTCGCAGTTCTCGAAGATCTCGACCATGCGGTGGGAGATGTAGATGATCGAGATGCCGCGGGCGGAGAGCTCCCGCATGATGCGGAACAGCGTCTGCGCCTCGATCTCGGTGAGCGCGGCCGTGGGCTCGTCGAGGATGAGCACCCGGCAGTCGAGCGTGAGCGCCTTGGCGATCTCGACGAGCTGCTGGTTCGAGATCGACAGGTCTCGAACCAGCGCTCGCGGATCGATGTTGCCGAGCTGACGGAGGATCTCGCCGGCCTTGCGCTCGAGCGACTCAGGGTCCATCAGCCAGGAGCGGCTCGCGTTGGTGGCTGCCATGAACATGTTCTCGGCGACCGTCACGTCGGGGCACAGCTCGATCTCCTGGTGGACGAAGCCGATGCCCAGTTTCTGCGCGACGGCCGGCGAGGTGATCTCCACCGGTTCGCCGTCGAGCAGGATCGTGCCGCTGTCGGGCCGCACGATCCCGTCGATGACGTTCATCAGGGTGGATTTGCCTGCGCCGTTCTCGCCGGCGATGGCGTGGACCTCCCCCTTGCGGAGAGTGAAGTCGACGGATCTCAGTGCATGGATCGAACCGAACGACTTGCTGACGTTCTTGATGTCGAGGATTGTCGTGTGTTCCAAGGTCGTCTCCATTGATCGAGCTCGAGGACAAGGGGGAGGGGCGAGCGCCGGTTACTCGGTGCTGCGGCCTTCCATGTACTTCTCGAGGTCGAACGACGCGGCGTTCTCCTTGGTGATGACGGAGAAGCCGTTGTCGACGAACGGGACCTGGGCCGGGTTGTAGCCGGACTCCTTGTAGTCGTTGAACGGATCGATCAGGTCGGGGTGCGCCGCCATGAAGAGGGTCATGAACCCCATGAAGCCCTGGATGCCCTGGTTCGGGTTCACCGAGAGGTGGATCGTTCCGTCCTTGATGAGGTCGAGGGTGGTGGGCGTGATGTCGGCGTGCAGGATCAACACGTCGGCGTTCGCCTCGGTGATGGCGGCGGCGGCGCCTTCGGCGGACCCGGCTTCCGGGATCCAGATCGCGTCGAGCTCGGGGTTGGCCTGCAGGATCGAGCCGGTGGCCTGGTAGGCCTTGGTGCTGTCCTGGTTCGTCGCCTGGCGGCCGACGAGCTTCATGTCCGGGTAGTTGTTCTCCATGTACTCGATGAACGCCGTCACGCGCAGGTCGTGGTTGCTCTGCCCGGGGTTCTCGAGGACGGCGTACTCGCCGCTCTCTCCGACGACCTTGACGATCTCCTCGGCGGCGAATGCGGCTTCTGCGCGATTGTCGGAGGTGACGTACGAGGTGCGGTTCGAATCGGGGGAGTCGGCGGCGAAGGTCACCACCTCGATGCCCTCATCGATCGCGGAATTGATCGGCTCGATGAACGGGTCCGCCTGCATGGGGTGCAGCAGCACGCCCGCCGGCTTCTCGACCAGATCCTGCTCGAAGGAGGCGACCTGCTTGCTGATGTCGTAGTCGGGGGTTCCGGAGAACACCGTCTCGCACCCCATCGCCTCGGCGGCCTGCTTGAACCCCTGGTAGACGGGAACCCAGTACTGGTGGGAGGAGACCATGACGTTCATCACGTAGGTCTCGCCCTCGGCGCACTGGAATCCTGCGGACTCCGTCGCCGTCGAGGTCTTGTCGGATGGCGCGGTGCAGCCGGTGACGGCGATGGCGGCGATGGCCACGACGGCAGCTGCGGTGATGCGGGAGATCTTCATTGATTGCCCTAACTGTGTGGATGGGTACTGCGGAGGACGACTGATTGATGGTGACAGAGTCCGCACCTCGATGCAATAGATTTCGGCCACTGAAATATCTTGCAGATCCGCGGCATGACAGGGATCGGCCGGGCTTGTCGAACGGTCTCTCGTCCACGCCGACGGCCGCGACTTCTCCGGGTGTGGAGGAGCCACGCTCCCGGAGTTCACGCCAGGCGGGGGCGTCGGCTTTTCGTGGTCGCCATACCGGGTCCGCGTGCGTTCCCGCGCATTCCGGAATATCAGATATATCCGTTGATCAGGTCATTTTCGAGGTCTGAATGTCGGTGGTCCCGGATTGACTGGGGGTATGAACAGCACCGAGGAACTCCTGGATCGGGTCGTCGCCGACCTCGACCTGGTGCTGTCCGCGGATGTGCTGGCGGGGTTGCCCGACGCGGAGCGGATGGATGTGCTGCGCGTCGCGGGGGACGCATTCCGGAGGATCGAGGCGGTGGTCGTGGAGACGACCGCGTCCGCGCACCCGGACTTCTCGCACTCGTTCGGATGCCGCGGCCAGAACGAGTTGCTGCAGCGGGTGCTGCGGACGGATGTGGCGGGCGCGACGCGGGTCGGGAAGGCCGGCGATGCGGTGCGTCGGCAGATCAGCGTCAGTTCGGGGGAGCGGCTCGAGGCGAGGTTTCCGGCGTTGCGAGAGGCGATGCTCGACGGGGTGATCGGTGTGGCCGGGATGCTCGCGGCGGTGGGTCCGATCGACAAGGCGGCGCACAAGGTCGGGCGGGAGACGGTCCTGGAAGCGGATGCCCTGTTGGCGGCCTGCGCCCGCGGGCACCGGACCTTCTTCGACACCCCGGGTGATGCGGATGCTGCGGCCGAACCAGAAGCGGCCGAACCCCAGACGGCTGAGAGCCTGGACGAGCCTCCGGAGCCACCGGCGACGCCGGAAGACCTGCGTGGATACGCGCACATGATCGCGGCGGCGATGGATCCCGACGGACCGGAGCCTTCGGATCGGGGCGCGCAGAATCAGCGGTTCTTCACCATCGGTCGTCTACGCAACGGCCTCCACGCGATCCGCGGGAATCTGCTCCCGGATGTCGCGGCGCAGATGCAGGCGGTGTTCGACGCGCAGTGCAATCCGAAGACCGACGGGCCCCCGAAGCCCGGGGTGCAGTTCGAGGACGGTGACGACGGCGATCGAGACAGCGACGTCGATCGCGAACGCGCCGACGAAAGCGGCGGTACCGGTGCGGGCGAGGATGACGAGCCGTTCGATCGGCGCAGTGCCGGCCAGAAACGGCACGATGCCCTCGCCGCCGCCCTCGGGATCGCCGCCCGGCATGAGGACATGCCCACCCTGGGTGGCGCGTCCCCGACTCTGATCGTGCACGTCGATGCGAAAGACCTCGCCGCAGGGCGCGGGTGGGCGACGATGGCCGGGTCCGAGGCGCCGATCCCGTTGCATGTCGCCGCGCACACCGCCTGCACCGGCTCGATCCAGCGGGTGCTGTTCGACGAGGGCCGCATCATCGGGATCAACGTCACCGATCGGGTGTTCACCGTGCATCAACGCAGGGCGATCGTCGCCCGGGACAGGGAATGCCTCATCCCAGGCTGCCACGTGCCCGCGTCATGGTGCGAGATCCACCATGTCACCGAGCACTCCCGCGGCGGGCCGACGCACACCGACAACGGGGTGCCGCTGTGCTGGTGGCATCACCGGTCGCTGGACTGGTCCGGGTGGGAGATCAGGATGAACGGCGGTATCCCGGAGATTCGGGGACCCGCGTGGTGGGACCCCCACCGACGCTGGCGCACGCCACGACCCCGCGTCTCAGGACACCTCGCCACCGCCTGAGCTCACGGTCCTTCGGAGGATCCTTCATCTTCGGTGCGAAACCCTGCAGCCTTGTGCGTGCCGTCGCAGAAGGGCTTGATGACCGAGAGCCCGCACCGGCAGAGCGCCATGGTGCGGCGGTGCGGACGGATGACCTCGCCCTCCGGCGTCCGCAGCTCGATCTCGCCCCGCACCAGCAGCGGCCCGTCCGGGTACGGGGTGATCGTGGTCGGCTCCTGGTCGGTGCTCATGCCGGCACCGAGCCGCGCAGAGACGACTCTCCTGCCGCCCACGCGTCCAGCATGTGGGCGCCCGACAAACCGTCGATCGTCAGGCAGGCGGCCGCGCCGAACATGATGTCGGCGAGCAGCTCCGGCCGGTCCTCGGCCAGGCCGCCCGCCAGGTCACGCGCGGCGATCTGCTCGTGCACGGCATCCGCCTCGATGTGCTCGTCGAAGTACTCCATGACGTCCTGGTCGAAGCCCAGCCGGCGCAGCCCGTCGGCGTACAGCTTGCACGGGATCGATGACGTCATCTCGAACGCCGCGAGGTGCCCGACGATCGCGCCGACCAGTCGCCGGTTGAGGCCGAACATCGACATCATGTTGAACGACGCGAGCGTGATGGCGGGCACGTCATCGATGTAGGCGCCGTAGGTCGCATCGAGTCCGGCCGCCCGCATCGCGTTCGCGAACAGCACCGCGTGCACCCGCTGCGGGCGCCCGCCGCCGTACTCGTCCGCCTGGATCTCGACCAGCGCCGCCTTCGCCCGGCCGGTGAGCCGCGGGATCGCCCAGGAGTGCGGGTCCGCCTCGCGGAGCGTGTAGACCGAACGCTGCATCAGCATCTCCTCGGCCTGCTCCCTGGTCGCCTTCTTCGCGAAGTAGCGCGAGAGGCTGGGACCCGTGTCGGCCGCGGCGAGAGCGAAGAGCGCCCGGCCGACGGCATCCACGGTCGGCTCGGGGAGCTCCGGCATCGGCACGCTCTCCCGCACGGCGCGCTCGAACGCGTCCTCGAGGATGCGGCGCGTCGTGAGGAGGTGGGGATCCCACTCGAGGTCGGCGTCCAGCCCGGGGAGCGACCCGTATGCCGAGCTGTAGAGGAGGAACAGCGCGACCTGGATGTCGTCGTCGCGGATGACGTCGACGCTCTCGGCGACCGCACCGAGAGCGAGCGCGGAGTGCTCCGCGTCGCCGCCGGCGCCCGTGAGAGCGCGTATCACGGCGTCACTGAGCGGGCCGCGAGCGGCGAAGGGGACGGCGGTGTCGGCGACGAGCGCGGTGGCGGTCATGGTTTCGGGACTCCGATCGATGCGATGAACGCCATCCTGCCCCGGGGTTACGCGGCCGCTGAAGGGACTTGACGCGCGCCTTCCGATGGTCCATGACGACACGCGGCGACATGCGTCGTCACGGTGCGGAACCTCCCTTCATGTCCCGCTGAGGGGGCGCTTATATGGGCGTACCCACGAACCACGGAGGAGCATCCATGTCCGAGACCACCGCCGAGCGCGCGCATCGCGTCACCACCGAACCCGCCGCGCACCGCGTGCGCGTGACCGCCGGGGACCAGGTGATCGCGGACTCGACGCGCGCCATCGTGCTGCACGAGACGGATCACGCCGACCGCTTCTACCTGCCCCGTGAGGACGTGAACTGGGATCTGCTGCAGCCGACCGCATCGCGCACGCACTGCCCCGTCAAGGGCGACGCCGACGACTACTGGGCGCTCAGGACCGAGCCCGGCACCGACGTCGCCTGGTCCTACCCGAGCCCGTTCGACTACCTGCAGACCATCGCCGGGTACGTCGCCTTCTACTCCGAGCGCGTCCAGGTGGATGCCGCCGAGCTCCTGCCGCGCTGACGCGACGCCCGCACCCGAACCGAGGACACCGCACATGACCCTTCTCACCTCCCACCCCGCCCGCCGTCGGCGAACGCTCGTCTCGGCGGCCGCCGTCAGCGCGACCCTGCTGGCGCTCACGGGATGCGCGACCACCACGGCATCCGGTGACGACACCGACGGGTCGGCCGAAGCGGTCTACCGCATCGGCATCACCGAACCCGGAGCAGAGATCGACCCGCTGACGGTCGCCGACAGCGACGCGCAGCTGATCGCGGGACTCGTGACCGAGCAGCTCGTCAGCTTCACGGCCGACGGCGAGGCGCTGCCCCGTCTCGCCACCGAGTGGTCGGCATCCGACGACGGGCTGACCTGGACCTTCACCCTCCGGGACGGCGCCCGGTTCAACGACGGCTCCCCGGTCACGGCCGCCGACGTCGTGGCGACGTTCGAGGCGATCATCGGAGAGGACAGCGTGTCCCCGGCGAAGAGCGCGTTCACCGGCATCCTCGACGCGGTGTCGGATGCCGGCGACGGCGCGGTCGCGTTCACGCTCGCGCGCCCGTTCTCGGACTTCCCCCGTCTGCTCGCGGGCAACAACACCGGCATCCTGCCCGCCGACTACGAGCCCGGCACGTGGCTCGACGAGCCGGTCGGCGCAGGGCAGTTCCTGCTCGAGGACTACGAGGTCGGCCAGAGCATCAGCTTCGTGAAGAACCCCGACTACTGGAACGCCGACGAGATCGAACTCGACGGTGTGGAGCTCAAGATCTACAAGGATCCGCAGGCGTCGGTGCTCGCGTTCCAGGCCGGTGACATCGACCGCATCTCGATCACGCCCGACGTGCTCGCCACCGTGGATGTCGACGACTACGACACGCTGTCCAGCGGGTACAGCCACTTCTACGGCATCCACCTCGACGTCACGGAGGCGCCGTTCGACGACGCGACGATCCGCGAGGCGCTGGCGTGGGCGGTCGACCGCCAGGGCATCGTCGACGACGTCTACGGCGGAACCGCCGCCGTCGGCAACGACTACCCCGTGCTGCCGGACTACCTGCCGCAGCCCGAGGGCATTCCGCAGCGCGAGCAGGACCTCGACAAGGTCGCCGACCTGCTCGACGGGCGCACGGTGTCCTTCACGATCACGACGTCGTTCCAGCTCTTCGGCGAGGTGCTGCAGCAGCAGCTCAACGCCGTCGACGGCTTCGACGTCGACCTCGAGGTGCTCTCGGATGAGCAGTACTACGCCGAGGGCGCCGACTCCCCGTGGCTCAACGCTCCACTCACCGTCACCAGCTGGGGCAAGCGCGTGCCGTCGCAGTACTACGGCCTGTTCTACGCCGAGGGCGCGGCCTGGAACGCGGCCCACTACGCCAACCCGGAGCTGGGGCAGCTCGTCACAGCCTTCGACGCCACCACCGACGAGGCCGAGCGCGAGGCGCTGCTCACCGACATCTCGCAGATCGAGTGGACGGACGTGCCGACCATCATCCCGGCCCTGGTGCGATCGGAAGTGCTCCAGAACACGCGCGTGAAGGGCGAGTTCATCGCCCCGCTCGACTTCTGGTCCGGCTACAACTTCGCCGGCATCTCCGTCGAAGGGAAGTGACGACCGTGACCGCCAGCCTCTCGCCGGACGCGACCGCCTCCGCGCAGGCGTCCGCCCGACGAGGACTGGCGGTCCTCCGCGCCCGGCACAGCCAGGTGCCGCGTCTCATCGGTCAGCGCCTGCTGCAGGTGCCGCTCGTGCTGCTCGTGGTCTCGGGGCTGGTGTTCTGGCTGATCGAGATCGTGCCGGGCGACCCAGGGCGCAACGCGCTCGGGCAGTACGCGACAGCCGAGCAGGTGCAGGCGTGGAACGAGGCGCACGGCCTCACCGGGCCCATCATCGAGCGCTACTTCTCCTGGCTCGTCGGATTCGTCACGGGCGACTGGGGCACCAGCCTCATCTACGCCGCTCCCGTGCGGGACCTCGTGCTCGAGCGGCTCGGGAACTCGCTCTTCCTCGGAGCGGTCGCGTTCGTCGTCCTCGTTCCCGTCGCCTTCGCACTCGGGGCGCTGCAGGCGCGCCGGGAGGGCTCTCGCACCGATCGCGCGCTGACGATCGGACTGATGTCGCTCGCGTCGGTGCCGGAGTTCGTCGTCGGCGTGCTCCTGCTGATCGTGTTCAGCCTCACGCTCGGGTGGTTCCCCATCCAGTCCTCGATCAGCCTCGACGGCCCGCCGGCCGACGTGCTGCGCGCGCTCGTGCTGCCGGCGATCACTCTCGCCCTCGGCTATCTCTCGGTACTGGCGCGGATGACGCGCACCGGCGTGCTCGAGACGCTCGACTCGCAGTACTACCGCACCGCTGTCATCAAGGGTCTGCACGGCGCGCAGCTGACCGTCGGGCACGTCGCGCGCAACGCGGTGATCCCGACCGTCTCGCTGCTCGGCATCTACCTCGGCAGCCTCCTCGGTGGCAGCGCGATCGTCGAGACGCTCTTCGGGTATCCGGGTCTCGGCGCGCTGCTGGTCTCGGCCACGGTCGAGAAGGACATCTTCCTCCTCGAGTCCGGAGTCATGGTCACGGGGGTGGTCTCGCTGCTCGCCCTGCTCCTGACCGACATCGCCCTCGTGTTGATCGATCCCCGTGTCCGCTTCGAAGAGGGGGAGTGAGATGACCATCACCGCATCACGACCGGATGCCGAGATCGCCGAGCTCCGGATCCCCACCCGCTCCCGCTCGTCGCAGCTGCGCCGCTGGCGCGCGCTCCTCGCCCGCCCCAGCTTCACCATCAGCGCCGTCATCGTGCTCTTCTGGGTGTTCGCCGCCGTAGGCTGGCGCCTTCTCGGGCTCGATCCCTTCGGCGACACGGGCCAGCGCCTGTCCGCGCCGAGCGCTACCTATTGGTTCGGCACCGACCGGATCGGGCGCGACGTCTTCGCCCGCGTGCTCGCCGGCGCCGAACCCGCACTGCTGGTCGGGCCGTTCGGAGCCGCGCTCGCCACGACGCTCGGGTCGACGCTCGGCCTCATCGCCGGCTATCGACGAGGCTGGGTCGATCAGCTGTTCATGCGCGGCTTCGACATCTTCCTCACTCTGCCGACCCTGATCTTCCTGCTCGTGATCGTCGGGGCCTTCGGGGGGAGCCCGCTGACGATCATCCTCGCCGTCGGCATCCTCTTCGCGCCCGGCATCGCGCGGATCGTGCGGGCCGCCGTGCTCGTGGAGATGGGCAAGCAGTACGTTCCGAGCGCACGGATCCAGGGCGAGAGCGCCGCACGGCTGATCTTCCGCGAGCTGCTGCCGAACGTCTGGCCGCAGGTGCTCGTGCAGGCCACGCTGAGCATCGCCGGCGCGATCTTCCTCTCCTCGTCCCTGTCGTTCCTCGGCCTCGCGTCCGCGCCGCCGTCGCCGGACTGGGGACTCGCGGTGAATGAGAACCGCACCTATCTGCAGGCCGCCTGGTGGACGCTCGCGTTCCCCACGCTCGCGATCGCCTCGCTGGTGGTCTCTCTCAATCTGATCGCCGACAACTTCCGAGAGGTGTTCCGACGATGACCGAACCGTTGGTGAGCGTGCGCGGCCTGACCGTGGACTACGAGGTCGACGGACGACTGCAGCGCGCGGTCGACGGCGTCGACTTCGACGTGGCGCCACACGGCGCACTCGGACTGGTCGGTGAATCCGGCTCCGGCAAGAGCACGATCGCCTTCGCGCTCGCGCGCTTCCTTCCGGCGGGAGCGGTGATCTCGGCGGATCGCCTCACGGTGGACGGCGTCGACGTGCTGAGCCTGGGCACGCGTGCGCTGCGCGACTACCGCCGCACCCGGATCGGCTTCGTCTACCAGGAGCCTGCGCGGGCGCTGAACCCCACCCGCACCGTCGGCAGCCAGGTCGCCGAGACCTATCGGCTGCAGGGCCTCCGCGCCGAGGCCGCGCGGCGGGCGACGTTCGCGGCCTTCGACGACGTCGGGCTGCCCGACCCGACACAGCTCGTGCACCGCTTCCCGCATGAGCTCTCGGGCGGCCAGCAGCAGCGCGTGGTGATCGCGATGGCGCTCGCCGCGGACCCGCGCCTGCTGATCCTCGACGAACCGACCACCGGGCTCGACAGCCGCGTCGAGGCCGACGTCATCGCCCTCGTCGGACGACTCCGGCGCGAGCGCGGTTTCGCGACACTGCTGATCAGCCACGACCTGCCGCTCGTCGCGAGCCATGCGGAGCGCATCGGCGTGCTCGAGCACGGAGAGCTCGTCGAGTACGGCGAGGCGGGCGACGTGGTCGAGGCGCCGCAGCATGCCTACTCCCGACTGCTCGTGGCGGCGGTCCCGCCTCTGGATGCTCCCTCGCGATCCGCGGCGCCTTCGCATGCCGAGCCGCTGCTCTCGGTGCGCGGGGTGACCAAGCGCTACGGGTCGGCTCTCGCCCTCGACGACGTGAGCCTCGACATCGGCCGCGGCGAGGTGCTCGGCCTGGTCGGCGAGTCCGGGAGCGGCAAGACCACGCTCGGACGGGTCATCGCCGGCCTCGGCCGCGCGGACGGCGCCGTGACCCTGAACACGACGGATGCCGCGTCGCGGGTGCCCGTGCAGTTCGTGTTCCAGAGCCCCGACGCGTCGCTCAATCCTCGTCGGACGGTGCGCCAGACGCTCGCGCGCTCTATTCAGCTGCTGCACGGCGAGACCGATCCGGAGGAGCTCGCCGTATCCACCGGGCTCTCGCCGGAGGTGCTCGACAAGCTGCCAGATGAGCTCTCCGGCGGACAGAAGCAGCGCGTCGCGATCGCCCGGGCGTTCGCCGGCCGGAGTCCGCTCGTCATCTGCGACGAGCCGACGTCGGCGCTCGACGTGAGCGTGCAGGCGAAGGTGCTCGACCTGCTCGTCGAGCTGCAGGAGCGCACCGGGGTCTCGTACCTGTTCATCACGCACGATCTCGCCGTGGTCCGGCGCATCGCGCACCGTGTGGCCGTGCTGCGTCATGGCCGGATCGTCGAGACCGGCGCGGTCGACCAGGTGCTCGGCGACCCCCGGCATCCGTACACGGCATCCCTCGTCGATGCCGCACGAAGCCTGCGCGGCGGCACGACGCGAAGCGTCACGGAGATCGTCGCCGCGTGAGGACGGCGCTGACCGCGCGCGAATCGGGAGGCTTCGCGCGCGGTCAGCCCACGGCCGGGTCGACCTGCGCCCGGATCGCCGCGCCCTCGGCCGCGTCGATGCGGTCCCAGAACAGCAGGGCCCGCTCGCGGATCGCGGGATCCACGATGTCCGCGAGCTGCGACACCACGGTCGCGCGCAGCCGTGAACGCGCGGCGTCGTCGAGCACGCGGCGCACGAGGTCTCCCGCCTGACGGAAGTCGTCGTCGGGATCCCAGATCCGCGCGCGCCGGGCGAAGTCGTCGTCCCAGCCGCCGTCGACCGCGGTGAACGACACGGCGGCCCGACTCGCGAAGCCGTCCATGAGTCGGTGCTGATGGAAGCGCCAGTAGGCGTCGACGCGTGAGAGCAGCATCGGATCGGGACTCGGACCGATGCCGGGCACGAAGCTCGACGGCGCGAACGCGGCCTGCTCGATCTCGGCCAGCTCATCGTCGGGGTTGCGGTCGAGCACGAGCTTCCCGACCTCGATCAGGGGGTGGTCGGCCTTGGGCCAGACCTTCGTCAGATCGAAGGCGTTGAACGCGTCGGTGCGCGCCTCTTCGTAAGGCATCACCTGCACGGAGAGCGCCCAGGACGGATGCTCGCCGCGCTCGATGGCCGCGCGCAGATCGGCGCGCTGGTGGTCGACCTCGGTGTCGGCGATCGCGTCGGCCTGCTCCTCGGTCAGGTACTCGATGCCCTGGTCCGTCCGCAGGTGGTACTTGACCCAGAAACGCTCGCCGCCGGCGTTCACCCACTGATAGGTGTGCGAGCCGAAGCCGTCCTGGTGCCGCCACGACCGCGGGATGCCGCGGTCGCTCAGCAGCCAAGCGACCTGATGCGCGGTCTCGGGATGCGTGGTCCAGAAGTCCCACAGCCGGTCGTAGTCGTAGACGGTGCCGTCGCGGTACATCTTGTGCGCCACGACCAGCGAGGCGAACGTGGCCTCGTCGCGCAGGAAGAACACGGGGGAGTTGTTGCCGACCAGGTCGTACTCGCCGTCGTCGGTGAGGAACTTGACGGCGAAGCCGCGGAGGTCGCGCCACGCCTCGCGGCTGCCGCGGAACCCGACCGTCGCGGAGAACCGCGTGACGACGTCGACCCGTGCGCCCGGCTGAAAGAGCGATGCCGATGTGAACGCGCGCACATCGCCGGTCGTCTGGAAGAAGCCGAGCGCGCCCCCTCCCTTGGAGTGCCGGATGCGCACGGGGACCGGGCCGGGGTCGGCGACCGGGCGGTCGGCGCGTCGCGGCGCGGTCCCCGTGCTGGTCATCGGGTCACGCCCGCTCGCCGACCAGGCGGATCTCGAGCGTGTCGTAGAAGGCGATGTGCCCCGCGATCGGGGCGAAGGCGCTGATCGGCTCCGGGTACGACCACGCCGCAGGGGCATCCTCGTCGGTGTCGGCCAGGGCCCAGTAGTCACTCGCCACGCCCTTGAACGGGCAGAACGTGGTGCCCTCGATAGCCCGCAGCTGCGCGAGGTCGACGTCGGCACGCGGGAAGTACAGCCGCGTCGGCACATCGACCTCATGGAGCTCGATCACGCGCGCGCTCGAGGCGATCCGGCGGTCGCCGCTCCACACCTCCACGACGCCGTCGTGCCGTTCGAGGTGCACCAGGCCGTTCGTGGCGATCCCGGGTGCGTCGAGTACTGCTGCATCTGTCATGTCACTGCTCCTTCTCTCTGGGGTGCTGCTTCTCCGCGGGGATCCGCGAAGCCGACCTCGGACCGCCGACCGCGACGGCGGCCGACCTCGACGCCGTCGACGGTGATGTCGAGTCGTTCCGAGTAGAAGGCGATGCGGCCGGCGATCGGCGCGATGACCGGAAGAGGAGTCGGGTACGACCACGCGATCTCGCGGTCGGGACGATCGACTGTCGCCCAGTAGCTGCTCGCCTCGCCTTTGTACGGGCACTCGCTCCATCCGTCGATCTCCGTCAGCGCGGAGAAGTCGATGTCCTCGGCGGGCAGGTAGTAGCGGTTGGGGAGTCCGGTCTCGTAGACGATGACCGGATGCCGCGACTCGGCGAGCACCCGCTCGCCGTCGCGCACCACGACGTGTCGCGTGGACGGCAGCGCGTCGACGCGGTTGCGGGGGTCGCGGGGGTGCGCGAACACGCGGGCCTCTTCTTCGGTCCAGCAGTCGAGCACACCGGGGAACCAGGTCACCGCGAGGAAGCCGTCGAGCTCGTCGAGGTCCCAGGCCCACGCCGCGGCCGGGATGACGCGGTCGCCCACGGTCAGGTCGAACCAGCGGCGGGCCGGTCCCTTCGGCCGGTAGTACGCGGCAGCGGGTGGCTCTCCCGGAGTCAGCAGCTCCGTGCGGATGTCGGCGAGCGGAAAGCCGTACTCGGGCACCTTCGCGTCGGGCTCCCACACGAGGATCGGGCGGCGGGAGTCGACGACGGCGAGGTCGTCCACCCAGCCGCGCACCCAGCGCTCGCTCGGCTCCCAGCGCCAGGTCGGCGCCGTGAGCGGCACGCGCCGCACCAGCCGAGCACTCTCGCGCGGTTCCACGGCGGCGGGTGCGGTGGTCTCGGACATCGGTCCTCCTCGGGCTGACGATGGATTCATCCAAGGCCAGGACGACCGCTCCCCGTCGCCCGGTTGCCGTGCGTGACAGCGCATGACTCCGGATGACGCGCGCTGACCTCGCGTGTCCGCGCCCTCCGCGACAGGCTCGCGGCGCTCTAGCGTGGCGCCATGTCATCCACCGCTGCGTCTTCGCTCGTCGCGCCCGCCGGCGCATCCGCACCGCTC
The DNA here is from genome assembly GCF_040267695.1 of Microbacterium sp. A8/3-1. Classification (NCBI taxonomy): domain Bacteria; kingdom Bacillati; phylum Actinomycetota; class Actinomycetes; order Micrococcales; family Microbacteriaceae; genus Microbacterium; species Microbacterium sp. A8/3-1. The sequence goes on from NZ_CP158357.1 coordinate 3,871,069, forward strand.
CGCATCGGGTTGTTCGCCCACCTCGCCGATCATCGCGGTGCCGTGGAGCAGACCTACCTCGATCATCTGGAGCTGTTCGTGCACGCCGAGTCGCTCGGTGTCGAGTCGGCCTGGGTTCGACAGTTCCACCTGGCCCGACCGGATGCCGGGCGGCTGGGCGGACTGCCCTCGCCCTTCGTGTTCCTCGGTGCGCTCGCCTCACGGACGACGACGCTGCGCCTGGGAACGGCTGCGATCACCCTCCCGCTGGAGCAAGAGCTGCGGGTCGCGGAGGATGCCGCCGTGCTCGACGCGATCAGCGGCGGCCGGGTCGAGCTCGGGCTGGCGAACGGCGGGCAGCCGCAGACCGCCGCAGCCTTCGGCGTCACCCCCATCGACGACCGCGAGAAGAGCAGGAGGGCATACCTCGCCGCGGTGGACCGGCTGACGGCCGCCTTGCGCGGACATCCGGTCACGGCCGACGGAGAGGTGCTCTCCCCGGCGCGACCGGAGCTCGCCGACCGCGTGTGGCACACGACGCTCACCGAGCGCAGCGCGTTCGAGACCGGTCGACGAGGCGAAGGCGTCCTGATCGGCACCACCCAGGTGGTCCCGGCCGAGATCTCCGCCGCGGCGTACCACCAGGGCGTCGAGGACGGGGGTGTCCCGCGCCTGGGGCTCTCGACCTGGATCTTCCCCGGCCGCAGCAGGGAGGAGGCGCTCTCTCGCGCGGAGGACGGGCTGCACGCGAAGTGGGAGTGGGCGAGGGACTTCCTGCCGGAGGCCCACTCGACGGCGCAGATCGCCGACCGGCTCACCTTGCATTACGGAACAGCGGACGACATCGCCGCCTCGATCGCGCGGCATCCGGCGTTCGCGTTCACGACGCACGTGCAGCTGCAGCTCGACGGCCTCTATCGCGACCTCGAGGAGCAGAAGGACGCGCTCGAGCTCTTCACGACGGAGGTCGCCCCTGCGCTCGCCGGTGCCACCCGTGCGGCGGTGGCCGCATGAGCCGCGCGCCGCTCGTGCTCGCCGCCGGCGTCTTCTACCCGGGAGGCGAGCACATCACGGGGTGGCGGTCGCCGGGGGCGGATCCGCACTCCTACCTCGACCTCGACTACTGGACCCGCTTCGCCGCCACGGCGGAGGACGGTCGGTTCGCGACCCTGTTCCTGGCCGACGAGCTGTACGTCTGGGATCGGTTCCGCTCCGGCATCGAGCACGGCACGAACGTGCGTCTCGAGCCGTTCACCCTGCTCAGCGCGCTGTCGCAGCGGACGAAGAACATCGGGCTCGCGGCGACCGTGTCGACGACATACAACGAGCCGTTCCACGTGGCCCGAAAACTCGCCTCGCTCGACCACCTGAGCGGAGGGCGCGCGGCGTGGAACCTCGTGACGAGCGCGAGCGACGAGGAGGCCCGCAACTTCGGTCGTGAGGCGCACCTCGAGCACGGCATCCGCTACGCACGCGGCGAGGAGTTCGTCGAGGTCGTCAACGGCCTCTGGGACGGCTGGGAGGACGACGCCTTCGTCTTCGACAAGGCGTCCGGACGCTATGCGGACCGGGCCAAGCTGCACGTCCTGGAGCACCGCGGCGAGCACTTCTCGGTGCGCGGCCCTCTCAACATCCCGCGTCCGGTGCAGGGTCATCCGCCGCTGTTCCAGGCCGGTGCCTCGGAGGCCGGGCGTGCTCTGGCCGGGCGTACGGCGGACGCCGTCTTCACCCTCGGAGGCGGATCGCTCGCCGCCGGACGCGACCTGTACGACGACTACAGGAACCGCGCCGTCGCGGCGGGCCGTGCGGCCGACGACCTGAAGGTCCTTCCGTGGTTCTCGCCCATCATCGGGGACACGCAGGCGCATGCCGAGGAGCGATTCCGCGAGCTCGCCGATCTCACGCCCGAGCGCGTGCAGGTCGATCTGCTCGCGCACTATCTGGGCGTCGACCTGGGGGAGCGCGACGTCGACGAGCCGTTCACGTTCGATTTCGACCTCGAGGGCTTCAACCAGTCGAAGTCCGGGTATCAGGCGATCGCCGACCTGTTGGCGACGCGCCCGTACACGCTGCGCGAGCTCGCCTGGGAGGTGCTGCGGAAGAGGTTCACCGTCGGCACGCCCGACACTCTCGCGGCACATCTCATCGAGCGATACGAGCAGCGCGCCGCCGACGGGTTCATCCTGATGGCGCCGACGCTGCCCGACACCCTGGACCGCTTCGTCGAGCACATCGTGCCTCGGCTCACCGACCACGGCATCTACCCGCGCGAGTACGCTGGCAGCACGCTGCGGGAGAATCTCGGACTCGAACGCCCCGCCGGAAGGTACGCCGCATGACCCGTCGACTGCTCCTCGGAGCCTTCCTCTTCCACCCGGGCGGCTCGCACGTGTCGGGCTGGCGTCACGAGACGGCGGAGCCGCACCGGCACGTCGACGTCGACTACTACGCGGACTTCGCCGAGACGGCGGAGCGCGGGGTGTTCGACACGATCTTCCTCGCCGACGGCCTCTACTTCTGGGACCGCTTCCCGTCGGGCGTCGACCACTACGGCCAGACCAGGCTCGAACCGCTGACCCTCCTGTCGGCGCTCGCCGCGCGCACGAGCCGCATCGGCCTGGCCGCCACGGTGTCGACCAGTTACAACGAGCCGTACCACGTGGCGCGAGCGCTCGCCTCGCTCGACCACATCAGCCAGGGGCGGGCGGCATGGAACCTGGTCACGTCCCGGTACCCCGAGGAGGCCCGTAACTTCGGCGGCGATGCGCACCTCGATCACGCCCTGCGGTACGAGCGCGGCGCCGAGTTCGTCGCCCTCGTGCAGCAGCTGTGGGACAGCTGGGCCGACGATGCGATCCTCGCCGACCAGGAGAGCGGGATCTTCGCCGATCCCGACAAGCTGCACACCCCGGAGCACCGCGGCGCGCACTTCGCGGTGCGCGGCCCGCTCAATGTGAGCCGGCCGCCGCAGGGATATCCGGTGCTGTTCCAGGCCGGCGGGTCGGATGCCGGGCAGGAGCTCGCCGCCGCCACAGCGGACGCCGTGTTCGCCCGTTCGCTCCCGCTCGCCGAGGCGCAGCGCTTCTACGCCGGGCTCAAGGCTCGCGTGGTGGCGCACGGCCGCGACGCCGACGACCTCGCGATCCTCCCGCAGCTGCGACCGGTCGTCGCGGAGACCACGGAGGAGGCGCGCACGATCGCCGCCGGCATCCTGTCCTCGACGCCGGATGCGATCGTCGTCGAAGACGTGGCGCACTCGATCGGGCAGGCGCTGCCCGACGATCCGGATGCCGTGATCGTCGTCGCCCCCGGCGCCGGCACCGACAGCGACATCGCCAACGAGTCGAAGTCGCCGAATCGCCGGCTGGCCCGCCTGCAGTCGGGGGAGCGGTTGACAGCCCGCGACCTCTACGCGGAGTCGTTCTGGGAGTCGGTCTCGGTCGGCAGTGCACGAGAGATCGCCGACGACGTGCAGGAGCGCTTCGAGAACGGCGCCGCTGACGGGTTCGTCGTGCAGGCGCTCACGCAGCCGCAGGGCTTCCGCGATTTCGTCGACCTCGTCGTGCCCGAACTGCAGCGCCGCGGCCTGACCCGCACCGCGTACGAGGAGAGCACGCTGCGCGATCGGCTCGGTCTCGCACGTCCCGCTCGGCGGCTGCCGGAGCCGGTGCTGCGATGAGCGCGTGCGGTTGATCGCCGATACGGTGGGGGCATGCTCCAGGCCCTCCGCACCTTCGGGCGCATCCTCGCGCGGCACTGGCCCGCGCTGGTGGCCTGGTATCTCGGCGGCGAGGCCGTGCACCAGCTCCTGTTGCAGCTGGCCGGATTCGTCGGCGGGCTCACCACGCTCGGTGGGCTGCTCCTGCTGCCGCTGGCGGTCGCGGCGCGGCTCATCTCGTACGTCGCGATGTACCTCACGGTGCAGCCGTCGCTCCCGCATGCGGCGGGTGAAGAGGCTGCCGGCCCGCGTCGGTTCGCCCAGGCGATCCTGACCGCGATCCTGCCCTTCTTCACGTTCTCCGCCGCCTGGGGCATGCTCGACGCCGACCTCATCGAGTTCTTCCGGATCGCGAGCAGCATCGCGCTGCGCGACGCCGGATACGACCTCGCGCAGCTGGGCGATCGCGGCGGTCTCGTCTCGATCGGCGTGCTGCCGGTCGCCGTGCTCGTGATCGCCCTCGCCGTCCGCATCCTGATCGCCCGATTCGGCGGACGGCTGCCGTCGTGGACGCTCGTCGTCGCCGCCTACGCCGAGGTGCTCTGGACCTTCATGCTCTTCACGCTCGTGGGTCAGTGGTGGGCGAATGCGAAGGAGTGGATCGGTGAGCGTGCCGGAGCCGTGTGGCTCGAAGGCATCGGCGACTGGTTCGCAGCGAACCTCGTGCCGGTCGCGGCGCTGTGGGAGGGCGCGCTGTGGCTCATCGGCGTCCTCGTCGCCGCCGTCCTCTTCCCCGCGGCGTGGCTGACCATCGCCGGCGTCACCTACGGCGCCACGTTCGACACGACGCCGCCCGTGCTCCGTCGCCTCGAGGAGTCGCCGAAGGGCACGGTGTCCCGACTCACCCGGATCGTGGCCCAACGATTCGAGGAGCTGTGGGCGGCGGTGGCCCTGCTCTGGCGGGGCGGACCTGTCATCTTCGGATGCCTCGCGCTGGCCTACGCGGTATGGGCCTGGGCGGAGCAGCACGGATCGCGAGCGATGCTCGGCCTCTTCGGAGGCCAGGAGGTCGCGTTCTGGTCGAGCTTCCTCCCGCTGCTCCTCGTCGCGGTCGGTGTGATCGCCGAACCGCTGCGCGTCGCGATCGTGGCCACCGCCTTCGACGCGGTCATCGGCCGACCGGGGGCCGAGATGGGAACGCGCGAGTCAGAGCTCGACGGGGAACCGCGCGACCTCGCCGTCGCCAGGGATCTCGAGCACGAACGGCCCCTCGGCGTCGTCCGGCAGCAGGAACACGGCGAGGATGACGTACGGACCTGACTCCTCCTGACAGAAGGACTCGCCCGCATCGAACGGCACGTCCAGCACGGAGCGCGCGTTGCTCCAGACGCGGGCGCCCTCTGCCTCGGCGAGCGTGAACAGCCCGCAGGTCGTCGCATCGGAGCCGCCGCCGGATTCGATGCGGATGCTGAGGGTGCGGGAGCCGACCGGAGCGTCGAACTCGTCCCAGCGCGCGGAGTCCAGAGCGAGCGACTGTCCGGCGATCTCGGCGGATCCGTTCCGCGCGTCGATCACGGCCGTGTCGTCGGTCGAGGCCGGCAACACGTCGAACCACACGTGCACGCCGACGACCGCGACGACGGCCACGAGAAGGGCGATCAGCGCGACGCGCTGGCGGTGCCACCACGACGTCATGGCGCACCCAACCGGGGTTCGTCGATCTCGACGGCGGTGGCGGTCGGCACGTCGGCGAGATCGACCGGGAAGACGACCACGTCGTCGAGTTCGGGCGTCGGATAGCGGCCGCTCAGGCGCAGCTCTCCGGTTCCGGAGCGAAGGTCGGCGGGCAGCTCGAAGGCCAGCATCCCGACCGTATCCGTTCCCACGCGGAGCTCGGTGCCGACGAGCGTCGCCGGCGGCCGCTCGCTCGCCTGGAACAGCCGCCCGTCGATCAGGAGGCTGGCCACGCCGATCGCCGCATCGACCTCGGTGGTCGGGGCGGAGACGCTGAGCGTGACGACGAGCCAGTTGCCCTCGGCCTCCCACTCCGCATCGGCCATCGTGATGCGCCCGGTGCGGTCGACATCGACGACCGCGGCGGCCAGCGTGCGGGATGTCGCGATCCCGTCGTCGGCCGCGCCGACAGGGAACGGGTCCCGCAGCGCCGCTTCCGGCGGGGTGATCGCGGTCGCCACGGCGGCGACCGCGAGGAGCCCGGCCCCGAAGAACCAGGGCACCGCCCTGCGCGCCCGACGGCTCACGGCACCACGTCCAGATCCAGCTGCGCACGCAGTTCGGCGCGGCGCCACGTGATCGTCGATGCCGCGAGGATCACCTGACCGGACTGCTCCACGGCGTCGTAGGCATCGAGCCGCACGGCGCCCTCGTCGAAGGCAGCGGCGGTGGCGGCATCGTCGCGGACCGGCCAGGCGATGGTCACCTCCGCGGGCACGCCGGGCTGCAGGATGACCGCCCGGGTGGACTCGTCCGCGCGCCATGACCGCGCCGTGTCGGTGGGTGTCACGCCGGAGAGCGCGAGCATCGGCTCACGGCCGACGATCAGGCGGGACTCGACCCGGTCGGCAGAGCGCTCGACGCCGACCGCGCGGTCGGACAGGTTCTCCAGGCGAACAGTGACCAGCAGCAGGGTCTCGCCGGGCCCGGCCTCCAGGAACTGGCTCTCGACCGTGTCCGCGAGCTCCACGTCGAGCACCGAGACGGTGTACAGCGAGGTGCGCGCCTCATCGCCGGCCGCGACCATGGCCGGTGTCCGGGATGCCGGAGCGAGTCCTCCGAAGCCGATGAAGCCGGCGAGCAGGCCGACGACCGCCGCGGCGGCGATCCAGAGCGGTAGCGCCCGACGGCTGAACGCGGTGCGCGCCGCTCCGGCCGCGGCATCACGCACGCCGGCCGCCACCCCCTGCGTCCTCGTCACGAGGTCAGCCTAGCCGGGGCGGACCGCCCGTCGATCGGTGGCGTGCGCGCGGTCAGTCGCCTTCTTCGAGCGGGTCGGTCTCGCCGGCCTCGTGGTCGATGCCGTCGTCGGAGGTGAACACCTTGTCGTCTGCGGGCGTCTCGGCGGCGGCTTCTGCGGCGGCGTCGAAGGGACCGGAGTCCTGGGGATAGCTGCGGGGGTCGGTCATGAGATGTGTCCTCTCGGGTCGGATGCCCAGACTCCCGCACGCGGTGCCCGTGCGCGCGCCCGTTGACAGGGCGCGGATCGTCTGAGAGCCGCCTCGCCGGAGGTCGGCAGGCAGCTGCTCAGTCCGCGCACGCCTCGAACACGTGGCCGTCGTCGGCGGGCGTGAGCAGGTCGCGATCCCGCAGGACCATCGACGCGGGTGAGCTCTCGTCGGCGCACATCTCCGCGAACGTCCGAGGCAGCTCGTCGGTGTACTCGATGTCGATCACGGCATCTCCGTAGACCGCCGTGTACGCCCCGCACTCCTCGTAGGCCGCGCACTCCTCGGTGACGGCGAAGTCGAATCCGGCCTGCTCGTGCAGCACGGCGGCGTCTTCGGCGGAATTCTTCTGACCGGCCGCCAACCCCGCGCGGTGCGCGGCGTCGACGAGAACGACGGCGAGCGCCAGATTGTCGTCGAGGGAGAGCGCCCCGTCCGAGCGGGTGTAGGTGTCGAGGTTGTCGAACTCGACCGCGTCGAATCCGGCATCCGCGCAGCCCTCGATCCATGCCACGACCTGCGCGGCGATCCGCTCGCGGCGATCCGGGGTCGACGTGTCGAGGAGCGCCTCATCCGGCCAGTCCGGGTCGAACACGACGTCGCCGTCGCGATGCAGCAGCAGGTCGACGTCCCACGCCTCGAGCTCGCCCGGCTGGGTCTGGAAGCCGTTCAGGTAGCAGACGGAGTAGATGCCGGGCGCAGGCTCGGCCGCGCGGTCGCGCCCGACGATGCCGACCTCGGCGGCGGGTTCGTACGCGCCGCCGAGCTGGTAGTCGACCACGGCTCCGGCGGGAGGGGGCGACCAGTCGCCGGACGGAGCGGATGCCGTCGGGGCCTCGGTCGCCGCGGCGCAGCCGGTGAGGCCGAGCAGGATTCCGGCGGCCGCAACGAAGCGGAGACCGCGGACGAAGGCGTGTCGACGGAGCATTCCAGAAATCTATCGCCGCCGATCGGGAATTCTCCGAGGGGAGGCATCGTTGCCGTTACATGCAATTGCATGGACCTTGGAAAGGACCTCATCGGTATGACCATCTACAACGTCGGCTTCCTCGTCGGCAGCATCTCTTCGACCTCGATCAACCGCCGGCTCGCGCGTGCTCTGGTGAAGCTCGCCCCGCAGGCCGATCTCACGCTGACCGAGATCCCGATCGCCGACCTCCCGTTCTACTCGGCCGACCACGACAGCGCGATCCCGGCCGAAGCCGCCGAGTTCAAGAAGGGCATCGAGGCGTCCGACGCGATCATCCTCGTCACTCCCGAGTACAACCGGTCGCTCCCCGGGGTGCTGAAGAACGCACTCGACACCGCGAGCCGCCCGTGGGGTCAGAACAGCTTCGCCGGAAAGCCCTCCGCCGTCATCGGGGGCTCGATCGGACCGATCGGCACCGCGGTCGCCCAGCAGCAACTGCGCTCGATCCTGTCGTTCCTCGCCTCGCCCGAGCTGTCGCAGCCCGAGGCGTACATCCACATGCGCGACGGACTGTTCACCGAGGACGGCGAGGTCACCGATGACTCGACCGTCGAGTTCCTCGTCTCCTGGCTGAAGGCCGTGCACACGCACATCGCGAAGACGCTCAGCCCCGTCACCTGACGCCCGACGTCGAAGGGGCTCGCGCGGTGCGCGGGTCCCTTCGTGTCTCCCGGCCTCAGCTCCCGGCGCCGTACAGCGCCGCGACCTCTTTCGAACCCATGCCCTGGTCGTAGGTGCCATGCTGCGGCCAGCCCTCGGGAGAGTCCTCCCATTCCTCCTGCCGGCCGTAGGGGAGGACGTCGACGAGAGCCTGCAGATGGCTGAAGCGCTCGGTCCCGCGACCGTTCGTGTGCCAGGTGCGGTAGACGGTGTCGCCGTCGCGCAGGAACACGTTCACCGCGAACCCGGCGTCGGGCGGCGCGTCGACGTCGGCACCGAACGTGCTGTCCGCGCTCGAGTACCACTCCATCCGGTTCCCCACGCGGTCGCGGTAGGCGAGGGCCTCGTCGATCGGACCGTTCGTGACGATCACGAAGCGCGCGTCGTAGTAGCGCTCGAGGAAGTCCAGGCGCGTGAACTGCGACGTGAACCCGGTGCAACCCGGGCACTGCCACTCGTTCCCGTCCGACCACATGTGGTTGTAGACGATGAGCTGCGAGCGTCCGTCGAAGATGTCGGCGAGCCGCACCGGGCCGTCGGCGCCCACGAGCGTGTACTCCGGCATCCGCACCATCGGAAGACGGCGGCGCTGCGCCGCGATGGCGTCGAGCTCCCGGGTGGCGGCTTTCTCGCGCACCCGCAGTTCGTCGAGCTCACGCTGCCAGGTCTCGGCGTCGACGACGGGCGGAAGGGGCGTCTGGGCAGTGCTCACGGTGACCTCCGGTTGCGGGAAGACGGTGCCTCCAGTGTGCGCGCGGCCGCCGACAGGGTCAATGAGGTCGATGAGGCGGAGGGTCACCGAGGATCGAGATCGGATGCCGCAGCCTCCGCCGGCGCGACCTCGGCCGGGTTCCGTCGGATCCCGATCCACGACACGACGCCGCCGAGCACCAGCAGCGACGCGGTGACCCAGGCGGCGTTGTGGAATCCGCCGAGGTCGAGCGCTCCGCCGACGATGGTCGACAGCATCGCGACCACGAGCAGACCGGCGACGCGCGACACCGCGTTGTTCACGGCCGAGGCTATGCCGGAGTGCTTCTCGTCGATGGCGCCGAGGATCGCCGCGGTGAGCGGGGCCACGGTCAGGGACAGACCGAGGCCCATCACGATCATCGCCGGGAGCACCTGCCACCAGTAGTCGAAGTCCGCGCCGACCGTGAGCAGCAGCAGTGCTCCGGCGGCCATCACGATCGGGCCGACGGTCATGAAGATGCGCGGGCCCCAGCGTCCTGCCCACGCGCCGGCGCGCGAGCTGAGCAGGATCATCAGGATCGTCATCGGCAGGCTGGCGAGACCGGCGGCCGTGGCGCTGAGCCCTGCGCCCTGCTGCAGGTACACGCCGACGACGAAGCCGTTGAGCGAGAGCGCGGCGTAGACGAAGAGCGTCGCCAGGTTGCCCCAGCCGAAGTCGCGCACGCGGAAGAGCCACAGCGGCATGAGCGGCGCCGATGTTCCACGCTGACGAAGCAGGAACATCACGAACAGGGCGACGCCGACGACAGCGGGAAGCCAGATCGCGGGGGACTGCCAGCCGAGGTTGGGCTGTTCGATGAGCGCGAAGACCACGGCGCCGAGGCCGAGCGCGCACAGCGCTCCGCTCCACCAGTCGACCTTCGCGGTGCGCTCGTGCTCGGGCAGGTGCAGGCGGCTCAGCAGCACGAGGGTGATCGCAATCGGCACGACGTTGATGAGGAACACGAAGCGCCAGGACAGGAAGTCGACGAACAGGCCGCCGAGCAGCGGACCGACGAGCATCGCGCCGGTCGTGAACGCCGTCCAGACGCCGATGGCCTTGGCCTGCACCTCGCCGCGCATCGTGGCCGTGATCAGCGCCAGCGAGCTCGGCACCAGGAGCGCCCCCGCCGCGCCCTGCGCCGCGCGCGCGATGATCAGCGTCAGCGGATCGAACGACGCCGCGACCGCGATGGATGCCACGCCGAAGGCGATCAGCCCGATGCGCATCACCAGCACGCGTCCATACGCGTCCGATACGGAGCCGGCCAGGAGGATCAGCGCGCTCAGGGTGATCAGGTAGGCGTCCACCACCCACTGCTGAGTGGTGATGCCGCCCCCGATCTCCCGGCTGATCGCCGGCAGCGCGACGTTGACGACCGTGCCGTCGAGGAAGGTGACGAAGGAGGCGAGCACCGCGATCGAGATCACGAGACGCTGAACAGGGGCGAAGGATGCCACAGGCCGAGACTACTCCCGGCGGCGGACGTCGGGGTCGGTGCGGATCAGGGCGTCGGCGTGCGATCCCGTCCGGTGATCGGCGCCGGGGTCCCGGCACGGAGGAGGGCGGCCAGGCCGCGGGTCCCGTCGGTCTCGAGAGCGCGCCGCTGCCGCGCGGCGCCGGTGCCGTCGACGCGGAGCCGTGCGAGGTGTTCCGAGACGAATTCCTCGTCGCCGAACTCCTGCAGCGCAGGCGTGCCGGCAGCCAGCATCCGATCGACGACGACCCAGGCGTCGGCCGCCTCGCCCGTCGTGGGATCGATGATGCGGGCGTCCATGCCCGAGCGTGCGGCGGTCCAGAGCGAGGCATCGATGCCGTCGAGGCGGTCGCCGTGCAGCGATCGGTCGTCGGACAGCAGGAGGGCACGGCAGAGCAGGGCGGCGAACACGGAGTCCTCGGGTTCCAGCTGCGCATCGAAGACGCGGACCTCGACCGTGGGGAACCGCTCCGACAGGCGCACCGCCCACGAGAGCGACGACGTCTCGCCGATCGCATCGAGGTCAAGGAGCTGCCGGATGCGGCCCCGATAGTCCTCGAGGTCGTGGAACCGCGGGGGACTCCAGGACGACGGGAGGCGGTGGATCAGCACACTCCTCCAGCTGGAGAAGGCGGTGTCGAGGCCGTCGGCGAAGGGACTGTTGCCGGTGAGGGCCAGCAGCACGGGGAGCCAGCCGCGGATCCGGTTGAGTGCGCGGACCCGCTCCTCATCGTCGGCGATCTCGACGTGCACGTGCAGGCCGTTCACCTCGTGGTCCCGGCTGAGGTGCCCGAGTCGGCGAGCGACGTCGTCGTAGTGCGGCGACGGGGAGATGACGGATGAGCGCGTGGTTGCGAAGGGGTTGCCCGTGGCAGCCGCGATGGCGTACTGCTCCTGCGCATGCCAGCCCACGATCGCTCGGAGGTGACGCAGCTGTGCCTCGGCATCCGCGCGGTCATGCACCGGCTCCGTCGCGGTCTCGAGCTGCGAGGTGAGGTACTCGGCCGTGACGCTCCCTCCGGTACGGAGTCGCGTGAATCGTTCACGGGTGCCTGCGGCCATGGCCAGCGGCACGAGGGCGTCTTCGTCGAGAAGGAGGAACTCCTCCTCGATGCCGAATCGCGCCATGGCGCGCTCAGTGGTTCCGGAGCGCGGAGATCAGCTCGGACTTGCGCTTGCTGCTGTAGCCGGTGAGGCCCAGCTCCTTGGCGCGCTTCTTCAGTTCGGGGACCGTCCAGTCGTCGTAGTCGCCCGACTCTCCGCCGCGGCGACCGACCGCCTTGCGTCCGTCGCGTGCCGCGGCGTTCGAGATGCGTGCCGCCTTCTCCTTGGACGCCCCGTCGTCGCGGAGCTCCTCGTACAGCTCCGGATCCTTCAGCGAGTTGTTCCGTCGTCCTGGCATGATCCGTGTCTCCTCCCGATGGCACCTGGGAGGCACCTGAGTCAACCCCCTGACGGGGAAAGTCGTACGTGGCTACGTTTGGTCGCTGTAGACGGGCGCACTGTGCCCCGGCGAAAGGAAATCTGATGAACATTCTGCTGATCATCGTCATCGTCGTCGCTGTGATCCTCGCGATCACCGGCGGACTCGTGCAGTCGCTTCAGTTCCTGCTCTGGGTCGGACTGGTCCTGCTGGCCATCGCTGTGATCGCCTGGTTGATCCGTGCGATCAGTGGGAGCCGACGGGCCTGACCCCAGCAAGTGAGGCCCGCCCGTCGGCGGGCCTCACTTGTCGAAAGCCGTCTTGGCGGCGTCCTTCACGTTCTCGCCGGCCTGCTTCGCCGAGGCCTTGACCTGGTCGGCCTTGCCCTCGGCTTCGAGCCGCTCGTTGTCCGTGACCTTGCCGAGGCCTTCCTTCGCCTTGCCGGCGGCCTTCTCGGCGGCGTTCTTGATGTCATCTGCGGCACTCATGTGCTGCTCCTCTCCTTGACGGATCGTTTGCACACACACCCTCGCAAATCGGCGGAGAGTCGGCCAAGGGATTGACAATCTCGGGATGCCGTGTCACCGCGCGACACCCGTCGACGGGAGCTCATCGAAGGACTAGCCTGGCGCCAGGCGGGTGTCCTGCCCGCGGACCTCTCGACGAAGGAAGCGGTGTGCGATGGACTCGATGATGATGGGCGCCATGTCGAAGAACATGGAGTCGATGACCGACGACATGGCCATGATGGACATGTCCGTCCTGCAGGCGTGCATGGACGCGTGCTCGGCCTGCGAGCAGGCCTGTACGGTGTGCTCCACTCAGCTGATGGACTGCGCCCCGGCGTGCATGAACTGCGCCGACATGGCAGGCACCATGATGCGTTCGATGATGCGGATGCAGGGGATGACCCCGGCGACCATGATGTCGATGCTCAACGCCTGCATCGCGATGTGCCAGCTGTGCATGGACGAGTGCATGAAGCACGCCGACCACAGCGAGGTCTGCAAGATGTGCGCTCAGGCGTGCCAGGCCTGCATGGACGCCTGCATGGCCATGAAGGACATGATGATGGCGAGCGTCTGATCAGGCCGCAGCGACGTTGAACTGCGTGCGGCCGACGGCCAGCACGCCGTAGCGCGCATGCAGGGCCACGGGAGTGCCCTGCGCTGCTTCCAGTGCTGCGCCCGAGCCGTTCCACAGCGCGTGCGCGGCGCCGTCAAGGCTGCGCACGACGAGGTCGCCGGTCGCGGCATCCGCCTGCTCCACGATGCCGTCGACCCACTCGGTCGGCGTCGCCGAGGCGATGCGCGCTTGGATCAGGTGCAGGGCGTGGCCGGGCGCGAACGAGGAGCACCGGTCGCCGTGCTGGCACATGCACGCCGCACGCTCACGCACCGGGAGGGGCGAAAGGCGGTTCAGCGGCGTGGACACGGTGGTCTCCTTCAGGATTGACGGATCGGGCGTTTCCGAAAGCGTAGGTCGGCATCCCGCGAGGCGGTAGGCGCCCCGACACGGAGTGAAACAAACGGGTGTAAGCTCGCCGGGTGCTGTTGTCGATGAGTGCCCTTTCGGGGCAGAACGGAGCCGCAGGCGCCTTCCGCGCCGCGGACAGAGGCTGAGGTCCAGCCGGAGACGGAACCCCCGTCGCCGGTGCTGCGTCATACCCGGCGTCCGTCGCCGGGAACCTCACCCCTGATCGACTCGCCCTCTGCGGCGACCACCTGAAAGCACATCTCTCATGCGTCCCATCGACGAGCGCGCCATCCGCGCCTCCTTCATCAACGCCTCCCGCAAAGAGGTCTCCGTCATCACCCTGCCCGCCGACTTCGCCGAGCTCGACTTCGACAAGCTCGACTACCTCGGCTGGACCGATCCGAAGATGCCGCGCCGCGCGTACGTCGTGGCGTGGATCGACGATGCGCCGGTCGGGGTCGTGCTGCAGCGCGCCGAGCAGCGCGTTCTCTCCCGCGCACAGTGCTCGTGGTGCGAAGACGTGACCCTCCGCAACGACGTGCAGCTGTTCGTCGCCCGCAAGGCCGGTCCCGCCGGTCGTAAGGGCGACACGGTCGGCAACCTCGCCTGCGCCGAGTTCGGCTGCTCGCGCAACGTGCGCGTCCTGCCGCCGCTGGCGTACCAGGGCTACGACCGCGAGCTCGCGCGCGAGATGCGCATCCTGCGGCTGCAGGAGCACATCGCCGGGTTCCTCCGCGAGGTCGCCGGAACGTCCGCCTAGACGACCTCGAACGTCGCCACGGTCTCCTCGTCATCGCAGGCGGCGCCGACCCAGAGGCGGAATCCGCCGGGCTCGACCCGGCGGGTTCCGTCGGCGCCGGTGAAGGCGAGGCGATCCACGGGCACGTCGAAGGTCACGAGCTCCTCGGCACCCGCGGCGAGGCCGATGCGCCGGAAGGCGATCAACTGCGCCACCGGACGAGTGACGCTGGCGACCTCGTCGTGCGTGTAGAGCTGCACGACATCGACCCCGTCGCGCTCGCCGGTGTTGCGCACCCGCACCGACACCCGCAGGTTCTCGCCGGCGGTCGCGGTCGCCGCGACCGTGAGGTCTTCGTGCGTGAAGGTCGTGTAGCCCAGACCGAATCCGAACGGCCGTGCGGGAGTCGGATCGGCGCTCGTGACGTCGGCACGACCACCGAGCACGGGATGCAGGTACGAGTACGGCTGCGAGCCCGCCGACCGCGGCATCGACACCGGAAGCCGCCCCGAGGGGGACACCCGTCCGCTGAGCAGGCTCGCAAGTGCGGGGCCGCCTTCCTCGCCGGGGAAGAACGCCTGCAGCACGGCCGCCGGGCGAGCGGTGTCCGTGGCGGAACCGGCAATCGAGGACGGCGCCGAGGAGTTCACGGCTCCCAGACCGACCATCGCGCCGACGGCGCCCGACCGGGGCGGAAGAGCCCAGTCCAGCGCGTAGGGGCGCCCGGTCATCGCGACCAGGACCACCGGAGTGCCGGTCGCGACGACCGCCTCGACGAGCTCGCGCTGTATTCCGGGCAGCTCGAGCGACTCGACGTCGTTGCCCTCGCCGACGGTGCCGCGGCCGAAGAGTCCGGCCCTGTCTCCGACGACGACGATCGCGACGTCGGCGGCTGATGCGTCGGCCACCGCGGCGGCGAGGCCGCTCCGGTTCGCGCTCTCCACATCGCTGCCGACCGCGTGCGTGATCACGGCATCCGGGAACTCCTCGCGCAGCGATTCGAGGACAGAGGGCAGCGCGATGCCGGCCGGCACCTCCGGGTGGTGGGCGAGCACATGGTTGACGAACGAGTAGCAGCCCATGAGCGCCTCCGCGCTGTCGGCGTTCGGGCCGATCACCGCGATGCGGGACGGGCCGGAGTCGACGAGAGGAAGGACGCCGTCGTTGCTCAGCAGCACGATCGATTCCTGCGCGAGGCGTCGGGCGAGAGCGCGGTGGGCGGGTGAGTCGAGATCGACGGATGCCGGAGGCGTCGAGAAGTCGGCGTCGAGCAGTCCGAGCTCCTCCTTCTGCGCCAGCACGCGTCCCACGGCGAGGTCGAGGACTTCCTGCGGCAGGCGGCCGTCGCGCACCTGCGCGGCGAGGGTGACATAGGCGTCCGGCGACGGCAGCTCGACGTCGATGCCCGCGGTGAGCGCGAGGCGCGCGGCATCCGCGGAGTCTGCGGCGACCCGGTGCATGCTGCGCAGGAAGTCGACCGCGAAGTAGTCGGAGACGACGACCCCGTCGAATCCCCAGCGATCGCGCAGGACGCCGGTGAGGTAGCGCGGATCCGCTCCCACGGGCACGCCGTCGATGTCGGTGTAGGAGTTCATCACGCTGCGCGCCCCGCCCTCCCGCACCGCCAGCTCGAACGGCGGCAGCAGGACGTCCTCGATCTCGCGCGACCCCGCGTGCACGGGAGCGTGATTGCGGCCGGCGCGCGACGCGGAGTACCCGACGAAGTGCTTGAGCGTGGCGTGCACACCGGTGGACTGCAGACCCCGCACGTAGGCGGTGCCGATGGTGCCGACGACCAGCGGATCCTCCGCGATGCACTCGTCCACCCGGCCCCACCGCGGATCGCGGATCACATCCAGCACCGGAGCGAGTCCCTGGTGGATGCCGAGCGCCCGCATCGAGTCGCCGATCGCCGCGCCCACCTCTGCGACGAGCTCCGGGTCGAAGGACGCGCCCCATGCCAGAGGCGTCGGGAACGTCGCCGCCTTCCACGCCGCGAGGCCGGTCAGGCACTCCTCGTGGACGATCGCGGGGATGCCGAGGCGGGTCTCCCGCTGCAGTCGCGCCTGCTCCGCCCAGAGCCACTGCGCGCGCTCGATCGGGTCGACCGGGCGCGTCCCGTAGACACGGGTGAGGTGGCCGATCCCGTCCGCACTCGCCTCCTCGTACCTCGACGAGCTCTTCTTCTCGCCGGCGAGGGGAGCCACGACCTCGTCGCCCTGGTCGACCCAGAAGCCGACGAGCTGGGCCTGCTTCTCCTCGAGCGTCATCTGCACGAGGAGGGCTTCCACGCGCTCGGAGAGGCGCGGGCGGGGGTTCTGCTGCGACACGGTCGCCTCTTTCATGGTCGTGGGTCCTGCCGTCGGGTGCACCGCGGTCATCCCTTCACCGCGCCCGTCAGTCCTCCGACGATGCGGCGCTCGAACAGGCTGAAGAAGATGAGCGCGGGGATCATCGACAGCGACGTGAATGCCAGCACCTTCGCGGTGTCGACCGAGTACTGTGACGCGAACGACTGCACCCCGAGGGGAAGCGTGAACGCGGCCGCATCGTTGAGGATGAACAGCGGCAGCAGATAGCCGTTCCAGCTGCCGATGAAGGCGAGGATGCCGGTCGTGATGACTCCCGGGAGCGACAGCGGCAGCACCATCCGCCAGAAGAAGCCCAGCCGGCTGCAGCCGTCGATGAAGGCCGCCTCCTGGATCTCGTCGGGGATGGCCCGCAGGAACGGCACCAGGATGATGATCGTGGTCGGCAGGGCGAACGCGATCTGCGGAAGGATGACGCCGCCGAGGGAGTTCATCAGCCCGAGGCTGCGCACCACGATGTAGAGCGGGGTGATCGCGACGGTGAGAGGGAACATGAGGCCCGCCGCGAAGAAGGCGTAGAGGACTCCGCGGCCGGCGAACCGGTAGCGGGCCAGCACGTACGCGGCCATCAGCCCGAGCGCCACCACGCCCAGCGTCGTCGTGAGCGCGACGATGAGCGAGTTGAGCACCTGCTTCCAGAAGATGCCGCCGGTGAGCACGTCGAGGTAGTTCGAGAGCACCCACGGCTGCGGGAGCCCCGACGGATCCGTCGTGATCTGCGCGTTCGTGCGGAAGCCGCCGATGATGATGTACGCGATCGGCGCCAGCATCAGCCCCACGGCGATCAGCGCGACGAAGTACACGGCGGGGTTCGCCCAGGGCAGCCGAGGCCGGGCTGCGCGTCGGCGGCCCGCCCGCTGGTTGACGAGTACGGAGGTGGCGGTCATCGCGTGCTCCTCTTCCTTCGGGTTCCGGATCCGGTGAGCGCGCCGTCGGTGTCGCGCCGCAGCACTGCCCGCTGATAGATGAGGGCGACGACGAGCGAGATCAGGAACAGCACGACGGCGACGGCGTTCCCGTAGCCGAAGTTGCCGGCGTTGCGGCCCTCCGAGACCATGTAGGTGGCCATCGTGGACGTGCCGGCGGTGGAGGCGATGTACTGCCCCCAGATGATGTAGACGAGATCGAACAGCTGCAGCGATCCGATGATCGACAGGAACGCCCAGATCCGCAGGGTCGGTGCAAGCAGCGGCAGGGTGATCTGCCACTGGATCTGCCAGTACGAGGCGCCGTCGATCGCCGCGGCCTCGTGCAGCTCCTCGGGGATCCCCTGGAGGCCGGCGAGGAAGAGGATGACCGCGAAGCCGACGTACTTCCACGTGATGATGGCCATCAGGGTCCAGATCGCGATGCCGGGGTCGGACAGCCAGTCATTCGCCAGGAAGCCCAGCCCCATGTTCGTCAGCAGCCCGTTGAGAGCGCCGCTGGTCTGGAGCATCAGGCTCCATCCGGTTCCCACGACGACCTCGGAGATCACGTAGGGCACGAAGATCAGCACGCGGATCAGCGACTGTCCGCGCATCCGCCGGTTGAGCAGCAGGGCGAGCAGGATCGCCACCGGTCCCTGCAGGACCAGCGACATCACCAGGATGACGCCGTTGTGCGCGAGCGCATCGTGGAACAGCGGATCCTGCAGGATCGTCAGGTAGTTCTTGAAGCCGACGAAATCCGTGGGCGGACCGTACCCCTGCCAGCTGAAGAAGCCGTAGTACGCGGCCATCAGCACCGGGAAGATGACGAAGGCGAGGAAGACGAGCAGGGCGGGCCCGGCCAGAAGGATCACTTCCAGCCGGGCTGCCGCCTCACGCCTTCGCCGCGGCATCCTTGACAGCCTTGACGATGTCGTCCGGCGTCCCCTGACCCGCGAGCATGGTGACGACCGCGACGTTGAGCGCGTTGCCGACGTTCTGCCCGTAGACCGTGTCGAGCCACTGCGAGGCGTAGGGCGCCGCGTTGTAGGCCTCGAGGATCGTCTGGAGGTACGGCTCGGTGACCGCCTCCTGGGCGACCGTGTTCACCGGCGGGGCGTTGAACGCCTTGTAGTACGCGGTCTGCACCTCGGAGGTGCCCAGATAGTTGAGGAAGTCGACGCACGCATCGGGCGCGTCGACCGAGCAGGAGTAGCCGTCGACCCCGCCCATCATCGATCCGGGGAGTCCTTCGCCGCCCTCGACCTCGGGGAACGGGAACCAGGACAGATCGGCGAGCGGCTTCTGGTCGGGCGTCAGCGAGCCGATGACCCCGGGGTTCCAGGCGCCCATCAGCTCCATCGCCGCCTGGTGGTTCGCGATGAGGCCGGCGGAGCTCGCCGCGCCCTGCTGTGCGGTCGTGGTGAGGAAGCCGCTGTTGAACGGCTCGGTCGCCGCGAAGTCCTGCAGGTCCTCGCCGGCGCGGATCCAGCAGTCGTCGTCGAAGTTCATCTCGTCGGCGGCCTGGGCGAGGGTCTCGGGGCTGCACTCGCGCAGGGCGAACCAGTAGTACCAGTGGGCTGCGGGCCAGGCGTCCTTCGCACCGAGGGCGACGGGATCGATGCCGGCGGCCTTGAGCGCCTCCGTCGCCGTCTCCAGCTCGTCGATCGTGGTGGGGTTCTCGGTGATCCCGGCCTCGTCGAACAGATCCTGGCTGTAGAAGAGCCCGCCGGGGAGCACGGCGACCGGCATCGCGTAGATCTTGTCGTCGAGGCTGTTCGCCGAGTAGGCGGCGTCCGGGATCTCCTCGGCCGCGGGCCCCGTGATCGCGTCGGTCAGATCCTTGAGTTGACCGGCCTTCACCATCGCGGCCATCTTGCCGCCGCCGCGCTGCAGGAAGATGTCAGGGGCGTCGCCGGAGTTGAGGGCCGTCTGGAGTTTCCCGTCGAGGTCCTCGTTCTGGATCGACTGGATCTCGATCGTGACACCGGGGTTCGCCTTCTCGAAGTCGGCGACCGTGGCCTCCCAGAACTCGACGCCGGGACCGGTGGTGGAGTTGTGCCAGAGGGTCATCGCGGCGCCGTCGCCGTCCGAGCCGCCGCCGGTGTCGCCTGCTGTACAGCCCGAGAGGGCGAGTGCTCCGACGGCGAGCAGCGCCGCGGAGGCAAGGGGGAGCCTTCTGCTGATCATGTGATTGTTCTCCTCATCGAGTTGCGCGCCGCGTCGATGCGGGCGCCCACGGTGCCTCGGGTGAGACCGCGGTGGGATGCAGTCTTCTGCCGCCGGCGCCGGTCGTCAAACGTTTTCGAAAACAGTTTCCATTCGACAGTGCGCAGGGTCTACGCTGGCGGATCATGAGCGGGAGAACGACGATCCACGATGTCGCGCGAGCGGCGGGCGTATCGGTGTCGACCGTCTCCAAAGCGGTCAACGGCCGGTACGGGATCGCGGATGCCACGGTGCAGCGCGTGCTCGATACGGTGCGCGAGCTCGGCTACGAGTCGAGCCTCGTCGCCAGCAGCATGCGCGCGCGCCGCACCGGGGTGATCGGGGTGCTGCTGGCCGACTTCGAGCCGTTCAGCGCCGAGATCCTCAAGGGCGTCGGTCTCGCCGTGCACGACACCGCCTTCGATCTCCTCGCGTACAGCGGATCGCATCACGGCGCCGGCGACGGCTGGGAGCGTCGATCGCTCAGCCGTCTCTCGGGCACCCTGATCGACGCGGCGATCATGGTGACGCCGACCGTCGTCAGCGCCGCCACCGAGATCCCGGTCGTGGCGATCGACCCGCACACCGGGCGAGCGGATCTGCCGACCGTCGAGTCCGACAGCTTCGGCGGAGCGCTCACGGCCACTCGCCACCTCATCGAGCTCGGCCACCGTCGGATCGGCTTCCTCGCGGGACGCCCCGACCTGCGCTCGGCGGGCCTGCGCGATGCCGGCTACCGGCGGGCACTGGCGGATGCCGGCATCCCGATCGATCCCGCGCTGGTCGGGGTCGGCCGCTACGAGCTCGAGACGACGCGCGAGTCGGCTCGTCTGCTGCTCGCGAGTCCGACGCGGCCCACCGCCGTGTTCGCGGCGAACGACCTGTCGGCCATCGCCGTGATCGAGGTCGCTCAGGAGATGGGGCTGCGGGTGCCGCAGGATCTCTCGGTGATCGGCTTCGACGACGTGCCGGAGGCGTCACGGCGGGCCCTGCCGCTCACCACGATCCAGCAGCCGATGCGTCGCCTGGGTCAGGTGGCGGCCGACATGGTCTTCACCCTGCTCGCCGGACGCGAGATCGAGCAGACGCACGTGACGCTCCCGACACGGCTGGTGGTCAGGGCGACGACGGCGCGTCACGCCGAGTGACCGCACGCACGTGCTCCCAGGCGGGAGCGGCGAGGGCGGCCGACAGCCGGGCGAACTCGTCGAAGCTGCGGCGGCCTGGCCAGTCGGACGGCAGCATGGACGGCGGCAGGCCGGGATCCGTGTAGGGCAGCACCCGCCAGCCGTCGATCAGCCGCACGTACGCCGCGAAGGGCTCGGCGGGAAGGGAGGGGAGCGAGGCCTGGAACGCGAGGTGCTCGCCGCGCAGAGCGTCGAGATCCCACCACTGCGCCGCGGCGTCGATCAGCGAACCGGACGGCAGCGGGGCGGATGCCTGGAACAGCGTGGTCCAGGGGCGTGCGTCGAGATCGTCGAGGATCTCGAGCACCTCGTCCTGCAGGTGCCCTGGGCAGATCCAGAGCGCCGGAGACACGTTGCCCGCGCCGATCCACTGCAGGCGACGGCGCAGCTGGTGACGGACGCTCCTGGCGCTCTCCGGGACCGAGAAGGAGACGAGGCACCAGGTGTCGGCATCCGTCATCTCGCGCATCTCGAAGATGCGGCGGTCGCCGCGCTCGAGCATCCCGACGGCCGCCGGGTTCAGACGGTAGCCGATCGTGCCCGAACGCTCGGCCAGGAGGAGGCCCTTCTGCTTGAGACGTGTGATGCCGGTCCGCGCCTGAGCGGCGGGGATGCCGAGATCGCCCGCGAGCGCGACCAGGTCGGCTGCCGAGATCTCTCCGCCCAGCGGCCGCAGGTAGACGCCGATCAGCGTCCGCAGCAGCGACGCGGTGCTGCCCGGACGTGCATCGATGTCGTCCAGCACGGCCGCGGTGTCGCGGTGCTCAGCGCCCTGGGTCCCTGAGCCCGTGCCCTGGGTCCCTGAGCTTGTCGAAGGGTGCTCAGCGCCCATCGGACTCCAGCGCGTCGCGCACCGCGAGGATGCCCGTGACGGTCTCGACGTGCGAGGTGCTCAGGGGCGACAGCCCGAGGCGGATGCCGTCGGGGAAGCGGAAGTCCGGGATGATGCCGTCCGCCCACAGGCGCCGGGTGACCTCACGGAAGTCGGGGTGGCCGATCGTCACGTGGCCGCCGCGGAGCTGCGCATCCCGCGGACTCAGCAGGCGCACGCCGAGCGGCGCGAGCACCTCGTCGTAGGCCTGCACGGCGAGCTCGGTCAGCGATGTCGACTTCGCGCGGACCTCGTCGATCGTGGCCTGCTCGATCAGGTCCAGCATCCCCTGCATCGCGATCATCGAGGTCACCGGCGGGGTGCCGCTGAGCAGCTGGCGGATGTCGCCGGCCGGTGCGTACTCCGGATCCATCGCGAAGATGTCGGCCGCGCTCCACCACCCCTGGATCGGCTGGCGCAGCACACCCTGCAGGTCGTGACGGAGGTACGCGAAGGCGGGGGAGCCGGGTCCGCCGTTGAGGTACTTGTAGGTGCAGCCGACGGCCATGTCCACGCCCCAGGCGTCGAGCTGCATCGGGATGATGCCGGCGGAGTGGCACAGGTCCCACATCATCAGCGCACCGGATTCGTGCACGGCCGCCGTGATGGCCGGCATGTCGGCGAGGGCGCCGGAGCGGTAGTCGACGTGGCTGAGCGAGACCAGCGCGGTCCGCTCCGACACGGCGTGGTGCACGTCGGCGACCGTCACGCCGCGCACCGGATCGGGGTCGAGCCAGCGCAGCGTCATGCCGGCCTCGGCGGCGACGCCTTCGGCCAGGAACCGGTCGGTCGGGAAGTTGCCCGCCTCGATCACGATCTCGGTCCGCGCGGGGGCGCCGTTGGAGCCCTGGGGGCGTCGAAGGGCGGCGCGCATGAGCTTGTAGATGAGCACGCTGGTCGAGTCGGCGACGACGGTCTGTCCGGCGGCGGCCCCCAGAGCCACGCGTCCGATGCGGTCGCCGAGCTCCATCGGCAGGGCCATCCACTGCTCGTCCCAGGAACGGATCAGCCGCGTGCCCCAGTCCTCGCGCACGAACGCGGCGAGCTTGTCGGGGACGTCGCGCAGCGGACGACCGAGCGAGTTGCCGTCGAGGTAGGCCGTGACGCCGGGGGCGTCGAGGAAGGCGTCGAGGTGCGCCCCGAGCGGGTCGGCGGCGTCGAGGGCGCGGGCGGTGTCGAGGAGATCGGTCATGTCACACCTTCAGGTCGGCGGGGGTGAGGCGGCGGGCGCGGAGCGGGTCGGCGTCGGTGCGGTCGGGGGTGCTGGGGAGGACGAAGAGCGCGGATGCCGGGTCGAGGGGGTCGGCCGGCGCGAGCGCTCGCAGCAGGTCGAGGCCGTCGACACCCGCCTCGCGCAGGGCCTCGATCTCGCGCGGGTTCACGTCGATCGGGGTCGGACCGTTGCCCATGTCCGTGCCGTAGAGCACGGTCCCGCCGGCGGCGTGGAAGCGACCGACGTTGTCGATCGCGGCCGCGCGTTCCGGGCCGTCGTGGATCGCGAGCGTCGAGATCCAGGAGACGGATGCCGCCTGCTCGGCGATCTCGTCGTCGGTCAGGCGTTCGGTGAACGGGGCGTGTGCGAGGGTGTGCGCGCCGAGGCGGGCCGCGCGCTGCGCCTCGCCAGGGCCCTGCGCGTGCACGACGACCGGAAGGTCGCGCGCCGCGGCGAGCTCGATGATCGTGCGGAGGAGCTCGTCGTCGAACACCGGCCCCGCGTCGCTGTTGCTCGCGACCTTGATGCGGGAGGCACCGGCATCCGCCATCTCTGCGATGGCCCTGGCGGCGTCTTCGACCGTGACGATCTCGCGGAACGAGCCTACGGGTGCCCACTCCCGGTCGGACGGATAGCCGCCGGGTGGGGTGAGGAACGCGCCGGCGAACTCGATGGCGGTCGAGGTGCGCGCGACGTGCGGGCGTTTCGTCTCGTCGCTGCGCTCCTCGCTCAACGACCGGTCGTTGAGCGAGCGAAGCGAGACGAAACGCCCTGACAGGTCGCGGAGCACCTCGGGATTCCCGCCCAGATCCACCACGCGGCCGAGCACCGAATCCGCCAGCAGCGTCGCATCGACGAGCTGCAGATGCACGTGGTGGTCGGTGAAGCCCCCGGTGATCACGCCGTCGAGGCGGGGGAGAGCGGTGGGAACGGCCTCTTCGCGGAGCAGCATCCCGCCGCCGTCCACGGCTTCGACGACGCCCTCGCGCCAGCCGTCGCCGTCGAAGAACGTGACGGCGATCATCAGCCGCCGATCTCGGTGCGCACGGTGTAGAGCTCGGGGAAGAAGGTCAGATCGAGCGCCCGCTGCAGGAATCCGACGCCGCTGGATCCGCCGGTGCCGACCTTCATGCCGATCGTGCGGGCGACGGTCTTCAGATGCCGGAAGCGCCAGAACTGGAAGTTGTCCTCGAGGTCGACGAGGTCTTCACACGCCTCGTACAGGTCCCAGTTTTGCTGGTGGTTCTGGTAGATCTCGCGAATGGCCGGCACGAGCTCGGGGGTCTCGCGGTACGGCTCGCGCACGTCGCGCTCCAGGATCGAGGGGGGCACGGGCAGCCCGCGCCGCGAGGCGTAGCGGAGGAACTCGTCGTACAGGGTCGGCTTCTCCCACTCCGCCGTGAGCAGTGCGAGATTCGCGGGATGATCGGCGAAGACCTGCAGCATCTTCTCGTTCTTGTTGCCGAGGGCGAACTCCACCGCGCGGTACTGCACCGACTGGAAGCCGGACGAGTTGCCCAGCGATCCGCGGAACTGCGCGTATTCGGTGGGGGTGAGCGTCGCGAGGATCGCCCACTGCTGCGTCATCACCTCCTGGATTTTCTTGACGCGCGCGACCCGCTTCAGCGCCTCGCGGAGGTTGTCGCTCGCGAGCAGCTCGCGGGCCGACGAGAGCTCATGCAGCAGCTGCTTGAGCCAGAGCTCCGTGGTCTGGTGCTGGATGATGAACAGCATCTCGTCGTGGTGCTCCGGCACGCTGACCGGATGCTGCGCCGTGAGCAGCTGGTCGAGCGCGAGGTACGACCCGTAGGTCATCTTTCCGGACAGGTCCGTGACGATGCCGGACTCCAGCGTGCGCTCGTTCTCGGTGCTCATGCCTTGAACATATCAGAGACGTGTCGATCGTCATAGATGTGAAATGTCGCGCTGATGGCCCTTCGACAAGCTCAGGGACCCAAGTGTCGGGGGATGGGCCCTTCGACAAGCTCAGGGACCCAAGTGGCTGGGGATGGGCCCTTCGACAAGCTCAGGGACCCAAGTGGCTGGGTCGCTGAGCCTGTCGAAGCGTCGCCGGTCGTCTTCAGAGCGCCGGCGTCCGCGGCGGCGGAGTGCGGCGGGTGCCCGGTGCGCCCGTGGCCTCGAACGCCGCCGCGAGCCGCAGCAGTGCGGTGTCGTCGTAGGCGCGACCGGCGAAGGTCAGCCCGATCGGCATGCCGATGTCGGCCATCAGCCCCATCGGCACCGTCACCGTCGGGATGCCGAGGTGGCGCACCGCGAGGTTGCCGTTCGCGATCCAGGTGCCGTTGCGCCAGCCGAGATCGGCGGATGCCGCGTTCACGTCCATGTCGGCGGGGCCCACGTCGGCGACCGCGGGGAACACCACTGCGTCCAGGCCGAGCTCGTTCATCCAGGCCTCGAGGTCGAGGCGGCGCGTCTCCTCGAGACCGCGCAGTCCGTCGGCGAGTTCCGGCATGTCCTCGAACCCGACGCCGGGGTGAGAACGCACCCAGCCCGGGTACTCCGCGATGTCGTCGTCGAAGCCGGTGTACCGGTCGGGCAGGGCGCCCGCGGGAGGAGGCGAGATCGCGGCCCCGTCGACGTCGGCGAGCGAGGACAGCGCCGGGTCGCCGTTCGCCTGCAGGAAGTCCTCCCAGCTCCAGGCCGAGAGGTCGACGATCTCACGGCGAAGGTAGGCAGCGGAGACGAGTCCACGGGTCGCGATGGTCGGCGCACCCGGCCGGTCGCCCTCGTAGTTCGACACGACAGGGAAGTCGACCTCGACCACGGTCGCACCGGCGGCCTCGAGGTCTCGGCGCGCCGCCTCCCACTGCGCGATCACGGAGGCCCGCGTCTCGATGCGCTGCCCGGTCGGACCGCCCATCCCCGGGGCGTCGGCGGTGCCGGCATCCGGATCGGCGTTGATGTACATCCGCGGGATGCCGATGCGGATGCCGTCGAGCGAGGCGCCGTCGGCCACCGCGCGATACGAAGCCGGCCGCACCGCCGACGCCGCGGGAAGCTCGACCCACGGCTGCGCACGCCAGAAGTCTCCCCGGGTCTCGGCATCGTCGGCGACGATCACGTCGAGCACCTCGAGCAGGTCGGCCATGGTGCGGGTGTGCGGCACCACGACATCCATCGTCGGGACCAGCGGCCAGTTGCCGCGCGTCGAGATCACGCCCCGCGACGGCGTGTACGCGCAGAGCGCGTTGTTGGTCGCCGGACCGCGGCCGCTCGACCAGGTCTCCTCGCCCAGCCCGAAGGCGGCGAAGCTCGCGGCTGTCGCCGTGCCCGATCCGTTCGACGAGCCCGAGGCGAACGGCGCGGTGAGGAACTCGGCGTTGTAGGGGCTCTCGGCTCGGCCGTAGACTCCGCGCTGCATGCCGCCGTTCGCCATCGGCGGCATGTTCGTCAGCCCGAGGCAGATCGCTCCGGCCGCCCGCAGGCGCTCGATCGTGAAGGCATCGCGCTGGGCGACGAGGTCGGCGAACGCCGGGCTGCCGGCGGCCGCGGTGAGCCCTTCGACGAGGTAGCTGTCCTTCGCCGTGTACGGGATGCCGTCGAGCGGGCCGCGTGCCTCGCCGCGCGCCCGACGAGCGTCGGATGCCGCGGCCTCTTCACGGGCGGCGGGGTTCGCGACCACGATCGCGTTGAGCGCGGTCGCGGTGTCGGGTCCGTCGTATGCGGCGATGCGCGCGAGGTACGCGTCGACGAGGTTGACCGCGGTGACCGCACCCGTCTCGAGGGCATGGCGGAGGTCGGCGATCGTGGCTTCGGTGACGTCGATCATGAGAGGTCCTTCGGCGCGGTCAGAGGGAGGGCTGCTGCTGGGTGATGCAGTGGATGCCGCCGCCGCGGGCGAACAGCGGGCGCGCGTCGACCGTGACGACGCGGCGACCGGGATAGACGTCCTCCAGGATCGCCCGCGCCACGGCATCCGCCTTCTCCTCGCCGAAGCCGCAGGCCACCACGCCGTCATTGGTGACGAGGTGGTTGACGTAGCTCCAGTCGACGAAGCCCTCCTCGTCGCGCAGCGTGGCGGGCGCGGGAAGGTCGATGATCTCGAAGCGGCGGCCCGCGGCATCCGTCTGCGCGGACAGCAGCGCGCGCAGGTCGCGGGTGACGGCGTGGTCGGGGTGGTCCGGGTCCTGCTGGTCGTGCAGCAGCAGGCGACCGGGGGAGACGATCGTCGCGACGATGTCGACGTGGCCGTTCGTGCCGAAGTCGTCGTAGTCGCGGGTGAGGCCGCGGGGGAGCCAGACGGCCTTCGTCGCACCGATCGTGCGGAGCATCTCGGCCTCGACGCGCGCCCGGTCGGCGAAGGGGTTGCGTCGCGGGTCGAGCTGCACGGTCTCGGTGAGCAGTACCGTTCCCTCGCCGTCGACGTGGATGCCGCCGCCCTCGTTCACGAGCACCGAGCTGACGAGCTCCGCCCCGACAGCGCCGGCGACGATGCGGCCGTGCTCGCCGGCCAGGCGCCACTCGGCCCAGTCCGGTGCTCCCCAGCCGTTGAAGATCCAGTCGACCGCGCCGAGCACGCCGGGGCGCTCGTCGTCGACGACGAAGGTGGGGCCGGAGTCGCGCATCCAGAACTCGTCGACCGGTGCCTCGACGATCTCGATGTCGCCCGCGAGCATCCGCCGCGCACGGGGGAGCTCCCGCGGATCGACGAGCATCGAGACCGGCTCGAACTCGGCGACGGCGTGGGCGACGGCCGTCCAGGTCGCGTAGCCCTCCTCGCGCTCGGCGGCGGTCTCGCCCAGGGTCTGGCCCTCGGCGGGGAACGCCATCCAGGTGCGGTCGTGGCGTGCGGTCTCGGCAGGCATGCGCCAGCTCATCGTGATCTCCTCGCTGGTGGTCCCGTTCACAGCATCAACGCTGTTGAACACGTGATCAACGGGTGCTACGGTATCCCTCGATGAACACCACGTCAAGAGCACCCGCACCGCGGCGGCTGCCACCCGAAGAGCGCGAGCGCACGATCGTCGACGGCGCCGTCGCACTGGCACGCGAGAGCGGGATCGACACGCTCACCGTGCGTGCCGTCGCCGCTCGCGTCGGGGTGACCCCGGCCCTCGTGGCGCACTATCGGCCGGTCATGGACGTCTTCGTCGCCGAGGTCTTCGGCACGATCGTCGCGGCCGAGCGCGACGAAGTGCTCGACGACTTCACGCCGGCCGGCGGCCTCCGCGCGAGCCTGCGACGGCTGGTCGAGACCCTGCTCGACGACTCCCGGGAAGACGTCGCCCTCGTCTGGGTGCAGGCGTGGTCGCTCGGGGTGCGCAACGAGCCGCTCGGGGAGCGCGTCCGCGCCGAGATGGACCTCTGGCAGAGCCGCCTCGAAGAGGTCATCGCCGACGCCGCCTCCCGCGACCCCGACGACTCCGCCGATCCGGCGTTCGCCGCCTGGATGCTGCTGGCCATGGTCGACGGGATGAGCGCGCACGCCCTCGTGAAGTGGGCGCCCCGCGACCGCGCGGACCTCGCCCGCCGCACGGTCGCCGCCGTCCTCGATCGACCAGAACCCCCGGCATCCGCCGTCACGACCCGAACCAGTGAGGAACGCCCATGAGTGCTGAGCGGATGCATGCCGCGTCGCCCGAATCGACCGCGATCGTCGACGCGGTCCTCGACTACTCCCGACGACGGATGCTGGCCACCGACGTCCCGCTGGACAAGCCGCAGACCGAGGCCGAGCTCAACCGGCTCATCGGGGCGACGATCACCGACGCCGGTCTCGGGGCCTCCCGCGCCCTGAGCCTGTTCGAGCACGTGCTCGCGCCCGCGTGCCTGACCACGAGTCATCCGCTCTACCTGTCGTTCATCCCGACGGCGCCGACCATGGCGGCGATCGCGTTCGACCTGGTGGTCTCGGCATCCGGTCTCTACGGGGGCAGCTGGCTCGAGGGAGCCGGTGCCGTGCACGCCGAGAACGAGGTGCTGTCGTTCCTCGCCGCCGAGTTCGGACTCCCCGACACGGCGGGCGGCGTGTTCGTGCAGGGCGGCACGATCGGGAACCTGTCGGCGCTCGTCGCCGCACGCGAGGCCGCGAAGGCGCGCCTGATCGCCGCAGGCAAGGACCTGCCGACCCGCTGGAAGATCGTCTGCAGCGTCGAGGCGCACTCGTCCAACAAGTCCGCCGCCAAGGTCATGGACGCCGACGTGCTCCTGGTGCCCGCCGGCGACGACGGAGTGCTGCGGGCGGATGCCGTGCGCGAGGCGCTGGCAGAGCACGGTGACGAGATCTGCGCGGTCGTCGCCACCGGAGGTTCCACGAACTTCGGCATCGTCGACGACATCGCCGGCATCGCCGCGCTGAAGGACGAGTTCGACTTCTGGCTGCACATCGACGGCGCCTACGGGCTCACCGCGATGCTCGCCCCGGAGGCCCGGCACATCTTCGCGGGCGTCGAGCGCGCCGACTCGGTGATCGTCGACCCGCACAAGTGGCTGTTCGCGCCGTTCGACTGCTGCGCCCTCATCTACCGCGACCCCGACAACGGCCGTCGCGCGCACACCCAGCACGCCGAGTACCTCGACATCCTGACCGACGTCGACGAGTTCAGCCCCTCGGACTACTCGATCCAGCTCACCCGGCGCCCGCGCGGCCTGCCGATGTGGTTCTCGCTCGCGACCTACGGCATCACCGCCTACCGGGATGCCGTCAGCAGCACGATCGCTCTGACGAAGCGCATCGCGGGCGAGATCTCGCGTCGTCCGGAGCTGCGGCTGGTGCGCGACCCGCAGCTGTCGGTCGTCGTGTTCGAGCGGGAAGGGTGGGAGCGCGCCGACTACGACCGCTGGTCCGCGGCGCTGCTCGACTCGCAGCGGGCGTTCGTGGTTCCGAGCTCGCACGCCGGCCGTCCGAACACGCGTTTCGCGATCCTCAATCCGCTGACGACCTTCGACGACCTGGTCGGGATCCTCGACACGATGAAGTAGGTCGCGCGGGGCTTCGCGTCGAGCCGCCCTCTTGTGATCGAGCCGCCCCTTTGGGTGCGCTCACAAAGGGGCCGCTCGGTCGAAAAGGGGCCGCTCGGCGGGGGAGGCGGATGCCGTCAGCGCGTCGTGTGCGCGTTGAGGAAGTCGATCGTCTTCTGCAGGGCCGTCTGCGCGTCGGGCATGTCCAGGTGGAACTGGTACTCGTGGGGCAGTGCGGGCTCATGCGGCGCGGGCCAGAACTGCGTCGTCACATCGACACCCAGTTCGTCGAGACGCTGCGCCATCGGGATCGACTGCAGCCAGGTGAGACCGTCGCCGTTGCCGCCGGAGATGTAGGTCGTGGGGAAGTCCGCGGTCACCCAGTCGACGGTCGACATGGTCGCTCCGGTCGAGTCCTCGGCCCAGGTGCGCGTACCGGAGTAGGCCCACATCGCCGACTTGAAGCCCCAGCCGGCGATGCCGTCCAGTCGGGCGAGGGCGGCGAGGTCGTACACGCCGCAGTTCAGCACGGTGGCGACGACCTGATCGGCCGCGAGGGTCGGCTTGATGCCCATGATCTCGGCGTAGTCCGGGCTGGTGATGAGCGTGGCCATCTGGCTCGCCAGCTGTCCGCCGGCCGAGTCGCCAGCGAGCACGATCTGCTTCGGGTCGACACCGAGCTCCTCCGCGTGCTCGTCGATGTAGGCGAGCGCGTCGTTGAGCTGGTGCACGGCGAGCGGGTACACGCCCTCCGGGCCGATCGTGTAGTTCACCGCGATGGTCGTGTAGCCCTCGGCCGCGAGGATCCGCATGTACGGGTCGACGTTCTCCTTCGCCCCCGAGATCCAGGCGCCGCCGTGGATCCAGACCACGGTCGGAAGCGGACCGTCGGCGGATGCCGGACGGAAGACGTCCATCGTGGTGTCGGCACCCGCGTCGCCGTACGAGACGTCGAGCTGCTCGTCGAGCTTCGTGTCGGGGACGTGCTTGTCCATCTCGGCGGCGGTCGCGTCGCCGCCCTTGGTGAACACCGCGCGGATGATCATCGCCGAGGGCCAGGGGCTGATCGACCCGATGATCGCCACGACCGCGACCACGGCCACGATGATGCCCAGCGCCACCCTGGTGCGGTGCCACGGCCGACGGGCCTTCTTCGGGTGATCGGACTCTTCGGCGTGCGCGACAGTGCTCATGGAACCCCTCCCTGCGCATCAGTGTGCCAGTATTCCGGTTCGGCGCGCGCGATGGTCGCCGGCGGAATCGGTGCGGGTCGAGGGTCGACTAGGTTAGTAAGGCAACCCTTACCAACCTCAGGAGTCCCATGTTCTTCCGCCCCGCCTCGGCGACGCTCTCGTGACGACCGTCGGCGGAGTGTTCCGGGAAGCGGTCTGGGGCACGGGACGCCGCGCGCGCGCCGCGCTCTCGATCGTGGGCTTCTGCGGACATCAGCTCGCCGAGGTGATGGTTCCTGTCGCGGTCGGCGTCGTGATCGACCGGGCCATCGCCCCGCATGATCCGGTCGCGCTCGCCTGGTCGCTGGTCTTCCTCGTCGCGGTCTTCGCGGTGCTGATCTGCGCCTGGCAGCTGGGAGACCGCGTCGGCACCGTCGTCTACGCGCGCGGAGAGCACGCCCTCCGGCAGGGCATCCTCGGGCTGGCACTGCGCCGGCGCACCCGTCGACCGGCGGGCGAGGTCCTCACGATCTCCTCCTCGGATGCCGGGGAGACGGCGGGCTTCTTCTGGGTGGTCGCCGAGCAGGCGGCCGCGGCGACCGCCGTGATCGTCGCGTGCATCACCCTGCTGGTCATCGCCTGGCCGCTCGCCGTCGCCGTGGTGATCGGCACGCTCGTGCAGGCGCTCGTGGTCAACGCCGTGAGCGGCGGACTGCGGCGGCGCGGGTACGAGGCGCAGCGGCAGGCGGCCCGTCTCGACGCCGTGAGCACCGACTTCGCCACCGGGCTCCGCGTGCTGGGCGCCCTCGGCGGTGCCGCGCGGGCGACGGAGCGCTACGTCGCCGAGAGCGCGGTCGCCGCGGAGGCCGCCTATCGCGCCGAGAAGGCGGCCGCCGCGCTGACAGCGCTCAACCTCGTGGTCAGCGGTCTCGCCTTCACCGGCATCGCGGTCCTCGGCGGGTGGCTGGCGCTGGACGGGGCGATCACGGTCGGCGGCTTCGTCACCGCGATGGGGCTGGCGCAGACCATCCGCGGCCCCCTGTCGACGCTCGGATACCTGCCGGCGGAGGTCGCGTCGAAACACGGGTCGGCGACGCGCATCGCCGAGTTCGCGGACGAGGCGGGAGAGGCTTCGGCTGCTCCGGATGCCGCGCCGCCGACCTCGACCGGAGGCGGCGACATCGTCGCCCGGGTGGTCGTCGACGGGAGACGCCTCGACATCGCCGACGGCGAGGTCACCGGCATCCGCGCCGACCCCGAGCGGATCTCGGATCTCGCCAGCCTCTTCGGCGGACGCAGGGAAGCCGCTCGCGGCGAGCTCGTCGTCGGCGACATCGATGCCGCCCACCTCGGGCGCGAGGGGCTGCGCGCTCTGGTGTTCGCGCCGCCGCATGACGCGGCCGTGTTCACCGGCTCGGCCGCGGAGAACATCGCCGAGCGCATCGAGGATGCCCATCTGACGGCATCCGCCTTCGACGAGGTCGTGCACCGACTGCCCGACGGGCTGGACGAGCGCATCGGCGAACGCGGACTGCGGCTGTCGGGAGGGCAGCGGCAGCGACTGCTGCTCGCGCGCGCACTGCATCAGCCTCAGCGCCTGCTCGTGCTGCACGAGCCCACCACGGCGATCGACCCGATCACCGAGGCGCAGGTCGCGGCAGGACTCGCGAGCGAGGGGCGCACGATCGTCCTGCTCACGGATCGCGCCTCGCTCCTGTCGGCCTGCCATCGCGTGCACGACCTGCGAGGAGCGGCATCATGACGGAGGAGAAGCTGCCGATCGCATCGGGTCGCGACACCGCACGCGGGCTGCTCGCGGCGCTGGGGCGACGCCGGGGTCTCACGATCATGGCGCTGGTCACCCTGTGCGCCGGTGTCGGC
This sequence comes from Microbacterium sp. A8/3-1, assembly GCF_040267695.1. Classification (NCBI taxonomy): domain Bacteria; kingdom Bacillati; phylum Actinomycetota; class Actinomycetes; order Micrococcales; family Microbacteriaceae; genus Microbacterium; species Microbacterium sp. A8/3-1. Next base: position 3,904,096 of record NZ_CP158357.1, read on the forward strand.
GCCGCGCTCGTGGCGCCCTGGATCATCGGCCTCATGGTCGACGACATCACCCGGGGCGGCGGTTCGCTGCTGCCCTACGGCCTCGCCCTCGTCGGCTCTCTCACCGTGGGCGCCGCGCTCACCTGGGCGGGGCGCGTGCTGCTGGCCCGACTCGGCCAGGGGACCATCCGCGAAGTGCGCGAGGCGGCCTTCCGCACGGCCCTCGCACAGCCGACGGCCCGCATCGAGGCCGCAGGGACAGGAGACCTGGTCGCTCGTCTCTCGGGCGACGTGCGCGCGGTCGGCCAGGTCGTCGAGGAGGCGCTCCCGGCCTTCCTCGCCGCGCTGTTCGGCATCGTGCTGAGCCTCGCCGGGATGGGACTGCTCGACGGGCGGTTCGCGCTCGCCGCGCTGCTGGCGGTCCCCGTGCAGTACTTCTCGCTGCGCTGGTTCCTGCGTCGCTCGGCCCCGGTCTACCGGCGGCACCGCGCCGTGGTCGCGGAGCGCGGACAGCGCACGATCGAAGCGGTCCGAGGCGTCGACACCGTGCTCGCGCTGCGCACCGAGGAGCAGCACCTGGAGCGCATCGCCGAGGCGAGCGAACAGGCCATCGGACTCGAGGTCAGGGCGACGAAGGTGCGCAACGACTTCAACGTGTTCCTGAACGGCGCCGAGCTGGTCGGGCTGTCGGCTGTTCTCGTCGTCGGCTACTTCCTCGTCGCCGACGGCCAGGTCGGGCTGGGCGCCGCGACCGCGGCAGCACTGTACTTCCTCGGGCTCTTCGGTCCGATGGGGACGCTCCTGTTCCGGATCGACGAGCTGCAGGATGCCGGGGCCAGCCTCGCCCGCCTGTTCGGCGTGATCGGACTGCCCAAGCCCGCCCCGCGCGAAGGCGTCGCCGCTCCGCGCCGCGGCGCGATCGATGTGCAGGACCTCGGTTTCGCGCACCGACCGGGACAGCGCGACCTCGACGCCGTGTCGATGTCGGCGGAGCCGGGGAGAAGATCGCCGTCGTCGGTGCGAGCGGCGCGGGCAAGACGACTCTGGCGCGGGTGCTTGCCGGCGCTCTGCCTCATGCGGAGGGCGCCGTGCGGCACGACGAGGTCGACATCGAGGCCTGGCATCCGCACGACCTGCGCGATGCCGTGGTGATGCTGACGCAGGAGCCCCATGTCTTCGCCGGGTCGATCCGCGACGACCTCGCGCTGTTCAGCGATGCCGACGAGGAGGAGATGCGCCGTGAGATCGATCAGCTCGGCGCGGGGTGGATCCTCGCCCTGCCTGATGGTCTCGACACGGTCGTCGGAGAAGCGGGGCTGCCGCTCACGCCGGGGCAGACGCAGCACCTCGCCCTCGTGCGGGTCGCGCTCGCCGCGGCATCCGTCGTCATCCTCGACGAGGCCACCGCCGAGGCGGGATCCGCCGATGCCGAACTGCTCGACCAGGCCGCGCTCACCGCGATCGCCGAGCGCACCGGCATCGTCATCGCGCACCGGCTGAGCCAGGCCGTCACGGCGGATCGGATCCTCGTGATGCAGGACGGCCGGGTGGTGCAGTCCGGCACGCATGACGAACTGGTCGCCGCCGCAGGACCCTATGCCGAGCTGTGGGCGGCCTGGACCGCGTGGTGAAGGAACCTCGTCAGGCCGTGAGCCCGGCGACGAGGTGGCGCAGGCCGTAGTCGAAGGCGCGATCGACGTCGCCGCCGAGGCGGAAGGCGCCGCCGAGCTCCATCTGCAGGAATCCCGTCGCCCAGGCTGTGAACAGGCGCGCGGCGTCGAGCGCGTCGTCGTCGCCGACCAGGGCGGATGCCGCGCGGATGAGCGGCGCGGCCGAGCGCTGCAGGGCGGCATGCGGAGCCGCGGCGCTGAACATGAGCCGGAAGGCCTCGGGATGCTGTCGGGCGAAGGCGCGGTAGGCCTGGGCGATGTCCGTGAGGTCCGCGTCGGCGGCCTCGAGACGTGCGGTGAGGTCGTCGATCACGGATTCGGCGATGGCGGAGAGCAGGGCATCGCGATCGCGCACGCGCTTGTAGAGCGACGGCGCCCGCACACCGACGCGTGTGGCGACCGCCTGCATCGTGACGCCCGCGGATCCTGCGGTGTCGAGGATCTCGCGACCGGCGGCGATGATCTGCTCGAGCGAGGTGCGGTCGGGTGTCGGCATGACGTCTCCTTCATGGCTATTGACAATAGCCATGATAGCTACGTAACGTAGCCATCGCAAACATCGGAAGGAATCGCCATGAAGCTCGCACCGCACCTGCACCGGCTCGGCAATGACATCGTCGCCTCGTACCTGATCGAGGTCCCGGAGGGGATCACGTTGATCGACGCGGGCCTCCCCGGACACTGGAACGACCTGAAGGCCGAGCTCGCGGCGATCGGCCGGCCGATGTCCGACATCCGCGGTCTCGTGCTGACGCACGGCGACGGCGACCACATCGGCTTCGCCGAGCGCCTGCGCCGCGAGACCGGGGTGCCGGTGTTCATCCACGCGGCCGACGCCCATCGCGTGCGCACCGGCGAGAAGCCGAAGACGGCGATGGGGCCGGCGAGACTCGGGCCGACGCTCGGGTTCTTCGCCTACGGCATCCGCAAGAACGCTCTGCGCACGCATCACGTGAGCGAGGTGGTCGAGGTCGCCGACGGCGACGTGCTCGATCTGCCCGGCGCCCCCGTGATCATCGGGATGCCTGGCCACTCGCCGGGAAGCATCTCGGTGCACGTGCCCGTCGCGGATGCGGTGTTCGTGGGTGACGCGCTCACCACGCGTCACGTGCTCACGGGAAAGGTGGGCGCGCAGCCGGCGCCGTTCACCGACGAGCCCGACACCGCGCTGGCCTCGCTCGACCGGTTGGCCGGGGTGTCGGCGTCGTGGGTGCTGCCCGGTCACGGGGCGCCCTGGCACGGGTCGCCGGCCGACATCGCCGCTGCCGTGCGGGCGGCGGGCTGACGAGCTAGCGCGCGGCCAGGACGGATGCCGTGTCGCTCACCGTGATCTGCGGCGGATACAGGCCCATCACCTGGATCGCGGCCGCATGGTTCTCGGCCGTCGACCCCGCGCAGGCATCGGCGGCGACGGTCACGTGCGCCCCGGCATCCGCCGCGGCCAGGGCCGTCGAGATCACGCAGCAATCCGTCGAGACCCCGGCCAGCACGATGTGCGCGCCGCGCCCGACGAGCGCCTCGAGCTCAGGGCCCCACTTCCCGAAGGTCGGCAGATCGAGGGTCGGATGCGGCGACAGTCCGACAGCCTCCGGCACGAGGGCGAACAGGGGATCCGTCGGCGGCTGGTCGGCGAACGGCCAGGCCGCGAAGTACGCGCCCCACGAGGTCGAGCGGTCTGCCGTCGGCATCCAGCGGGTCACGATGACGCGCTCGCCGAAGGCCTCGGCCAGCGCACGGATGCGGGGCATCGCCTCGACGAAGAACGGCGAGCCCCAGGCGGAATCCGGAGCCGCGAAGATCGTCTGCGGGTCGATCACCACCAACCACGCGTCGGGGGACGGCGTTTCGTCTCGTCGCTGCGCTCCTCGCTCAACGACCGGGTCAGGGCTCACGCCTCTTCCTGCCGCCGGATCTTCGCGGCCCGAGCGAAGTACGTCACGAGGAACGACAGCACCAGCGCGAAGAACACCCCGAGGTTCGCGTAGGCCCACTCGCCGTCCCTGCCGCCGATGAGGAACAGCAGGTAGCCCTGCCAGTTGTTCCAGGGTGCGTCTGCGGCGAAGTTGTTGACCACGAGACCCCACCCGATCACGCTGGTGACGACCATGGTTCCGATCGACGTCCAGTCCCAGGCGCCGTAGCGGCCGCGGCTGTCGAACAGCGCGTCCTCGTCGTAGTCCTTCCTGCGGCGCAGGATGTCGGCGATGAGGATGCCGGCCCAGGACGCGAGCGGCACGCCGAGCGTGATGAGGAAGCTCTGGAACGGGCCGAGGAAGTCGGTCGCGAAGAACACCACGAAGACCGTGCCGATCGTGAGGATCACGCCGTCGATCGCCGCCGCGGAGGGACGGGGGATGCGGATGCCGAGGCTCAGCAGCGTCAGCCCGGAGGAGTAGATGCCGAGCACCGCGCCCGAGACCAGCGCGAGCACAGCGGTGAGCAGGAACGGCACGAGCACCCAGACCGGGAGGATCGAGGCGAGGGCGCCGATCGGGTCGGCGGCGATCGCGTTCATCAGCTCGTCGTCCGAGCCCCCGAGCAGCAGGCCGAAGACCACCAGGATCACCGGGGCCACCGAGCCGCCGATCGTGTTCCAGGCGACGATCGCGCCATCGGATGCCGTGCGCTTCTGGTAGCGCGACCAGTCCGCGGCGATGTTGATCCAGCCGAGTCCGAAGCCGGTCATCACCATGACGAGGGCGCCGATCACCTGGCCGATGCCGCCGTCGGGGCGCGCCATCACGGCTGCGAGGTCGATGCTCGGCGCCGCGAGGATGATGTAGAGCACCGTCACGACGCCGGTGATCCAGGTCAGCACCGACTGCAGCTTCATGATCGTGTGATACCCGAGGACGGATGCCGTGACGATGAGCGCGGCGACGATCACAGTCGCGATGATCTTCAGCGCGACGCTGTCGCCGTCACCGCCGAGCTGCGTGATGATCGTCGCGGTCGCGAGCACGGCGAGGATCGCGAGGAACGTCTCCCAGCCGATCGACGTCAGCCACGAGATGATGCCCGGCACCTTCTGCCCCTGCACGCCGAACGCGGCACGGGAGAGCACCATGGTCGGCGCCGAGCCGCGCTTGCCGGCGATGGCGATGAGCCCGCACAACAGGAACGACACCACGATGCCGATGATCGACACCAGGGTCGCCTGCCAGAACGAGATGCCGAAGCCCAGCACGAACGATCCGTACGACATGCCGAACACCGACACGTTCGCCGCGAACCAGGGCCAGAACAGGTCGCGCGGCTTCGCGTTCCGCTCGGATTCGGGGATGATCTCGATGCCCGCGCGCTCGATGAGAGCAGGCTTGATGTCCGTCATGGACACATCTTGGCACTGCGCGGGCGTGCCGGGGGGCAGGCCGTGAAGAACGACTCCGCGGTGCGGGAGAGGTCGTAGAGGTCGGAGACCCCGGCGAGCTCGCGCGCGGAGTGCATCGACAGGATCGGGATCCCGACGTCGACGGTGCGGATGCCGAGGCGCGTCGCGGTGATCGGGCCGATCGTCGAGCCGCACGGCACGGAGTTGTTCGACACGAACTCCTGCGTCGTGACGCCGACCCGCTCGCACCATGCCCGCCAGGCGGCCGTGCCGACGGCATCCGTCGCATAGCGCTGGTTGGCGTTGAGCTTCAGGATGGGGCCGGACCCGAGCACGGGCTGCACGACCGGGTCGTGCTTGGCGATGTAGTTCGGGTGCACGGAGTGGCCGACGTCGCTGGACAGGCACCATGACGAGGCGTAGGCCCGTCGGCGATCGGAGGCATCGGCGCCGAGCCCGGCGTACAGGCGCTCGAGCACGTCCTCGAGGAAGGGGCCGGCAGCTCCGGAGCGGGACGCCGAGCCGAGCTCCTCGTGGTCGAACGCGGCGAGCACCGCGATCGGGGCCTTCGTGCGCGTGCGGTCGGCGATCTCGCCGAGGGCGACCACCCCGGCGTGCACGGAAGCGAGGTCGTCGAGGCGTCCGGAGGCGAAGAACGCGTCATCCTTCCCGAAGACGGCGCCGCGTGCCGTGTCGGCGGCCACGACGTCGTAGCCGCGGATGTCGGATGCCGTGACGCCGGCGGACGCGCCGAGCTCGGCGAGGATGTCGGCCTGGGTCGGGTCGCCGAGGCCCCAGACGGGCTGCGTCTCGGTCTGCTTGTCGAGGGAGAGGCCGTTGTTCGCACCGCGGTCCAGGTGGATCGCCAGCTGAGGCAGGCGCAGCAGGGGTCCGGTGTCGGCCAGCACCACCCGGCCGTCGGCGAGGGCGAGGCGACCGGCCAGGCGAAGCTCGCGGTCGAGCCAGGAGTTCAGGAGCGGGCCGCCGTAGACCTCGACCGCCGCCTGCAGCCATCCGCGGGCGCCGGTGGTCGGCTGCGGCTTGAGCTTGAACCCGGGGGAGTCGGTGTGCGCGCCGAAGACGTGCGCGGGCGTCGTCGCCGCGGCATCCGTCGGCACCACCCAGGCGATCGCGGCTCCGTCGCGGACGACCACGAAGCGGCCGCCGGCCTGTGCGGGCCACGCGTCCTCCTCCTTCAGTCGGGTGAACCCGGCGGCCTCGAGGCGGCGCGCGACCTCGGCAGCCGCGTGATAGCTCGACGGCGAGGCGGCGACGAAGTCGGCGAGATCCTCGGCGTGGGCGAGAGCATCCGGGGTGACGGGCATGGCGTGACCTTCCTGCAGGGGTGTCCTTCGATCGTAGGCGGCGGGAGGACGGCAGCCGGGGTCCGAGCGCATGACGACATGCTGGAATATCAGCTACTCTCCCCTCAAGAGGGCTGTCGAATCGAGCGGCGGGGGAAACCCTCTGGGGAGAAACAGGGGCGTCGTGCTCACACACGCGAAGTCGCGTATCCGTCGTTTCGTCGCGCAGGCGACGTCCGCTCTGCTGGTCGCCGCCGGCCTGACCGTCGTCGTCCAGACGGTCGCGCCCACGTCGGCGATCGCGGCGCAGAATCCGACCAGCTGCCAGGGCAGCGTGGCGCTGCAGAACGGCGGGTTCGAGGCTCCGGTGATCCCGAACGCCGCGTTCCGCCTGCTCGCGGAGAACTCCGTCCCCGGCTGGTTCACCAACGACAGCCAGAACCAGATCGAGTTCTGGAGCACCGGCTTCCAGGGAGTTCCCGCCGCCGCGGGCCGCCAGTTCGTCGAGCTCAACGCGAACTCGGCGAGCATGCTGTATCAGGACGTCGCGACGACTCCGGGGCAGACCCTCGCCTGGTCGCTCAAACACCGAGGACGCAGCGGCACCGACGTGATGCGCGTCGTGATCGGTGCACCGGGCGGCACCCTCGCGCAGAACGGCCCCAACCTCTCCGACGGCACCTCCGCATGGGGTGCGCACACCGGAACCTACGTCGTGCCGGCAGGTCAGACGACCACCCGCTTCGGCTTCGAGGCGGTCAGCTCCGCCGGAGGCAACGCCTCCGTCGGGAACTTCCTCGACGACATCACCTTCGGCACCGGGCCGTGCCTGGTCACGACGAAGACGGCGACCAACCTCACCCGAGGCGGCACTTCCGCCCAGGTCGGCGATGTGCTCCGCTACACGGTGACCACGCGGAACGACGGCGGAAACCCCGCCCTCCAGTCCGTCTCCACGGACGTTCTCGCGCCCGGCCTCGATTTCGTTCCCGGCTCGCTCAAGATCGTCGCCGGTGCGGGAACCGGCGCGGCGACGGATGCCACGGGCGATGACCGCGGCGAGTACGTGACCGGCAGCCGCACGGTCCGCATGCGCCTGGGCGACGGTGGAACAGCCGCAGCCGGTGGCTCGATCGCCGTCGGCGCGAGCACCACGTACACCTTCGACGCCACAGTGAACGTCTCGGCTGCGACGACGACGATCCTCAACGAGGCGCAGGTCGCCTTCCGCGACGCGGTCGTGAATCAGGACCGCACCTCGACGAGCCAGCAGACGCTGACGCCCGTCGCCGCCGCCGCCGATCTCGCGATCACGAAGACTCTGGACACGGCGCCGCTCGTCGCGGGCCTGCCGGCGACGTTCACGATCGGCGTGACCAACAACGGCCCGCAGACGGCCACCGGTGTGACGGTGACGGATGCCGTACCGGCGGGCCTGTCGAACGTCGTGGCGACCCCGACGAGCGGGTCCTGCACGGTCGGCACGACGATCAGCTGTGTCCTGCAGGATCTCACCGTCGGAGCCAGCGCGTCGATCACGGTGACCGGCGCCCTGTCGCCCGCTCTCGACCCGGGCTCCGCACTCACGAACACGGCTTCGGTCGCGGGCTCGAACGCCGACCATGTCCTCTCGAACAACACCGCGACGGCCACGGGAACGGTGACCACGGTGGCCGACGTGTCGATCGAGAAGACGTTCAGCCCCGAGACACCTGTGGCCGGTCAGGACGTGACCTACACGCTGACCACGCAGAACGCCGGACCCTCCGAGGCTCGCGACGTCAGGCTCACCGACCCGATCGACCCCGGCTCCGTGTTCCTCAGCGCGAACTCGGAGCAGGGCGCGTGTGCCCTCGTCGGGGGTGTGCTGGACTGTGCGCTCGGCACCCTCGCCCCCGGTGCCACTGTCGTGACGACCGTCGTCGTGCAGGTCGCGTCCGGTGCGACCGCCGTCGTGCAGAACTCGGCCAGCGTCACCTCCAGCACGAGTGATCCCGACCCGACCGACAACGTCGACTCCACGAGCTTCCAGCCCGAGATCGTCGCCGACCTCGCCGTCGAGAAGACGTCGTCCACCACCGAGGTCGCCGCGGGCGACCCGGTCGAGTTCACCCTGGCGGTGCGCAACCTCGGAACGGCCGACGCGGTCAACGTCGCCCTGGACGACACCGTGCCGAGCGGGTTCACGGTCACCGGGGTCGACGCCCCGGCCGGAGCCGACTGCACATCCACCGGCACGGCGATCCGATGCACCTGGGCTTCGTTCCCGGTTGGTGGCCCGTCGAACGTCGTCGTGCACACCGTCGTCGACGCCGACGCCCCGGAGGGTGCGCTGGTCAACACCGCATCCGTGGCCTCACCCGCCGAGGATCCGAACACGGACAACAACTCCGACTCGGTCGACATCGAGGTCGTGCAGAGCGCTGATGTGAGCGTGCAGAAGACGGTGTCCGCAGACCCGGTTCCCGGCGGTGCCTTCACCTACACGATCGACGTGCGCAACGACGGCCCGTCGACGGCGCGCGGCGTGACCCTGACGGATGTGCTCCCGGCAGGGTTCGTGTTCGGCGCGACCGACGGTGATTGCAGCTTCGCCGCAGGCGCAGTGACCTGCAATGTCGGCGATCTCGCACCCGACGACGAGGCCACCATCACGGTCTCAGGGACCTGGGCGGCCGGCGTGACGGGCACGGCGAGCAACACCGCAACCGTCGAATCCGCGACCCCCGATCCCGACCCCTCGAACAACACCTCCACGGTGGATCGACCTCTCGTCCCCAGCGCCGACATCGCCGTCGTCAAGACCTCGTCGACGTCGAACCCGTTGCGCGGCGGACAGGCGATCTTCCTGGTGACCGTGCAGAACAACGGACCGTCGGCAGCATCCGGCGTCGTGGTCGCAGAGGCGGTTCCGCCCGGGCTCATCATCGTCTCCGCTGTGCCATCGGTGGGCACATGGTCGACCGGTGACGCCATCTGGACGGTCGGCACCCTGATGCCCGGCGCTTCCGCCACGCTCACCGTGACCACGGATGTCGTCGCCGAGGGCACTCTGACCAACTCGGTGACCGCGTCGTCGCAGACGCCGGATCCGACCCCCTCGAACAACACCGGCACGTCGACGATCGTGGCCGCGCCCTCCGCGGATCTCCGGATCGTCAAGACCGCGTCGGCGAATCCGGCCCCGCTGAATGGGCCGATCACGTACACGCTCGTGGTCACCAACGACGGTCCGAGCACGGCCTCCGCTGTGCAGATCTCGGATGCGCTTCCGGCCGGACTGCGCGGTCCGACGACATCTACAGTCGGTTGCACGATCGCCGGCGGGGTCCTCGGCTGCTCCGTGGCCACTCTGGCTGCCGGGGGCACCTTCACCGCGACCGTGACGGGAACCGTCGACCCGGCGATCGCACAGGCGGATCTGTCCAACACCGCGACGGTCTCGTCCGCGACGGCCGATCCCGACCCCTCGGACAACTCCTCGACCGTGACCGTCCCCGTTGCGGGGACGCCTCGGGTGGAGCTCGTGAAGTCGGTGTCCGCTCCCGTCGATGCCGACGGCGACGGCCGGATCGGCGTCGGCGACACGGTCGCCTACGGCTTCACGATCCGGAACACGGGGAGTGTCACTCTCACGGGGGCGGCGATCACCGATCCGCTGCTCGACGGTACGGTCGAATGCGCCGCCTTCTCGGCGCCGCTCGCGCCCGGCGCCGAAGTCGCCTGTGCGCCTGTCGCGTACAGCCTCACTCAAGCCGACATCGACCGGGGAACCATCCGCAACGAGGCATCCGTGGTGGCGCAGTCCGCCCGCGGCGTCGCCTCCGACGATGCCTCGGCGAACGTGACGATCCCGGCCGTCAACGGCATCGCTCTCACCAAGTCGCCGAGCACCGTCACCGATACCGACGGCAGCGGCCAGGTCGAGGCCGGTGACACGATCACATACACCTTCACGGTCACGAACACCGGGACGACGACGCTGACCGCCGCGCAGATCTCCGACCCGATGCTCGGAGGCGCGGTGGTGTGCACCGCTCTCGCCGGCGTCGAGCTGGCACCGGGTGAGTCCGTGTCGTGCGCACCTGTGCCGTACACGCTGACGCAGGGCGACATCGACGGAGGAGTCGTGCGCAATACGGCGTCGGTGACGGCAGACGCTCCCGTCGGGAGCGTGACCGATTCGGCCGCAGCATCCGCCGACATCGATCGCACCGCCGGACTCGAGCTGGTCAAGAACGCCGGTGCCGTGCAGGACGCGGATGGCGACGGTCTGGTGGGTGTCGGCGACACCGTCGACTACTCGTTCACGGTGCGCAACACCGGCACGACGACCCTGACCGATGTGTCCGTCTCGGACCCGCTGCTCGACGATGACGCGCTGTGCGATCTCGGTTCGTTGGCCCCCGGGGCTGTCGCGGACTGCGGGCCGTTCACCTACACGCTCACGCAGGACGACATCGAGAACGAAGTCGTGCGCAACACCGCGACCGTCGATGCGACCAGTCCGTTGGGGACGCTCAGCGACGACGCCTCCGCCGAGGTGATCATCGACGCCACGAGCGCCGTGGAACTGACGAAGACGCCGGCCGCTCCGGTCGATGCGGATGACGACGGCAGGATCGGCGCCGGCGACACGGTCGCGTATGCGTTCACCGTCCGCAACACCGGCACGACCGTGCTGCGTGACATCGCGATCGATGATCCGCTGCTCGGCGGCGCTGTCGACTGCCCGTCGCTGGACGGTCTCGTGTTGGCGCCGGGAGAAGAGGCCGACTGCGGTCCGATCGTCTACACGCTGACGCAGGCGGATGTCGAGGCGGGCGTGGTCCGCAACACGGCGTCGGTGATGGCAGACAGCGTGATCGGCGAGGTGGACGATGAGGCCTCCGCCGAGGAGCCTGTCGCCGGTACCAGCGGGGTCTCTCTCGACAAGGCGCCGAGCCCGGTGATCGATACGGTGGCCGACGGTGCAGTGGGCGTCGGCGACACGATCGGGTACACGTTCACGGTGACCAACACCGGCACGACGGTGCTGCGCGACATCGTGATCGATGACCCGCTCCTGGGAGGTCCCGTCGACTGCCCTGATCTGGACGGTCTGGAGCTCGCGCCGGGAGATGACGTCGAGTGCGGCCCGATCGTCTACACGTTGACGCAGGCCGATGTCGAAGCCGGTGCCGTGCGCAATGCCGCGACGGTGACGGCGGACAGCGTTCTCGGTGGCGTCGACGACGCGGACACTGCCGACGTGGAGTTCGCCGGCACCGCTGGGATCTCGCTGACGAAGTCGGCCGGTGCAGTGGTCGACACCGTCGCCGACGGTCGGGTGGGTGCGGGCGACACGATCGCCTACTCGTTCACGGTGCTGAACTCGGGAACGGTGGTCCTGCAGGATGTCGTGGTCGATGATCCGCTGCTCGGCGGCGCCGTCGACTGCCCCGCGCTGGACGGCGTCGCATTGGCGCCGGGAGCGTCGGTGGACTGCGGTCCGATCACCTACACGCTGACACAGGCGGATGTCGAGGCGGGCGTCGCCCGCAACTCGGCTTCGGTGTCGGCCGTCAGTGTTCTCGGCGGCGTGGATGACGCCGCGTCGACCGAGGTCGACGTCGTCGGCGTGAGCGCGGTCGCGCTGACCAAGACGGCCGGCTCCGTGGTCGACACGGTCGCCGACGGTCGGGTGGGCGCAGGTGACACGGTCGCCTATTCCTTCACCGTGCAGAACACCGGGACCGTGGTCCTTCGTGACTTCGCGATCGACGACCCGCTGTTGGGCGGTGCCATCGACTGCCCCGCGCTGGACGGTCTCGCTCTGGCGCCTGGTGCGTCGGTGACGTGCGGTCCGGTCGTGTACACGCTCACCCAGGCGGATGTCGACGCGGGAACCGTGCACAACGAGGCGGCCGTCGTGGCCGACTCGGTGGTCGGCGATGCCGATGACGAGGCCGAGCTCGACGTCGTGGTGCCGGGCGTGAACAGCATCGCTCTCGACAAGGCTGCGGGAGCGGCCGTCGACGTCGACGGTGACGGGGTCGTGGGTGAGGGCGACACGGTCGCGTACACGTTCGCGGTGACGAACACGGGAACCACGACGCTGACGGATGCGGAGATCACCGACCCGATGCTGGGTGGTGTGGTCGATTGTGCGGCGTTGGATGGGGTGGATCTCGAGCCGGGTGACACGGTGACGTGCGACCCGATCGAGTACACGTTGACGCAGGCGGATGTGGATGGCGGTCTGGTCCGCAACGAGGCCTCGGTGGAGGCGGATGCGCCGCGGGGTGCGACCGTCGACGACACGGCCGGGATCGTGGTCGACATCGACGCGTCGGCGGGTATCGAGGTGCGGAAGTCTGCGGGAACCGTCACGGACGGGGATGGCGATGGCGCGGTCGGTGCGGGTGACACGCTCGCGTACAACTTCGTCGTGCGCAACGCCGGGACGACGACGCTGCAGGACATCGTGATCGATGATCCGCTGCTCGGCGGGGTCATCGACTGCCCGGCCTTGGACGGTGTGGCGCTCGCGCCGGGTTCGACCGCGAACTGCGGTCCTGTGGTCTACACGCTCACGCAGGACGACATCGAGAACGGCGTCGTCAGCAACAGCGCGACGGCAGGCGCCACCAGTCCTCTCGGTCCGGTCGATGACAGCTCGACGGTCGATGCCACCGTCGACGGCACGAGCGGGATCGAACTGATCAAGACGCCCGGAGCCGTGGTCGACACCGTCGCCGATGGCCGGAACGGCGCCGGAGACACGGTCGGGTTCACGTTCACGGTGCGGAATACGGGGACGACGCTCCTGCGCGACATCGTGCTCGACGACCCCTTGCTCGGCGGTGCACTCGACTGCCCGGCCCTGGACGGGCTCGAACTCGCGCCGGGCGCCGAGGTCGAGTGCGGTCCGATCGACTACGTGCTGACCCAGGCGGATGTCGAGGACGGCGTCGTGCGCAACATTGCCGCGGTCGCCGCCGACAGTGTGCGCGGTGCCGTCGACGACGAGGCGACCGCGGAGGTGGACGTCATCGGGGTCAGCGACATCGCTCTGACGAAGACGCCCGGTACCGTGGTCGACGCTGTCGCCGACGGTCGGGTCGGCGCGGGTGACACGGTCGCGTTCTCGTTCACGGTGCACAACACCGGCACGGTGGTCTTGCGCGACATCGTGATCGATGATCCTCTGCTCGGCGGCGTGCTCGATTGCCCCGATCTCGACGGTCTCGATCTGGCGCCGGGCGACGAGGCGGACTGCGGTCCGATCGTCTACACGTTGACGCAGGCCGACGTCGAGGCGGGGATCGTGCGGAACACGGCTTCCGCGTCGGCGGACAGCGTCCTCGGTGAGGCCGAGGACGAGGCGTCGGCAGAGGTCGACGTCGTGGGTGCCGGCGAGATCACTCTGACGAAGACCGCGGCATCCGTGGTGGACACGGTCGCCGATGGCCGGGTGGGCGCGGGCGACACGGTCCCGTACTCGTTCACGGTGCAGAACACCGGAACGGTGCTCGTGCGAGACATCGTGATCGATGATCCGCTCCTGGGTGGTCCTCTCGATTGCCCCGCTCTCGACGGTCTCGAGCTGGCACCGCGCGACGCGGCGGACTGCGGTCCGATCGTCTACACGCTGACGCAGGCCGACATCGAAAGCGGAATCGTCCGCAACACCGCCACCGCGACAGCTGACAGCGTCGCCGGCGAGCTGGATGACGAGGCAACCGCAGACCTCGATGTGGTCGGTACCGCAGGGATCGCTCTGACGAAGGTCCCCGGCGCGATCATCGATACCGTCGCCGACGGCCGGGTGGGCGCGGGCGACACGGTCGGCTACACCTTCACGGTCCGCAACACCGGCACGGTCGTGCTGCAAGACGTCGTGATCGACGATCCGCTCCTCGGCGGCGAAGTCGACTGCGCGGCTCTGGACGCTCTCACGCTGGCGCCTGGCGCGTCGGTGACGTGCGGCCCGGTCGTGTACACGCTGACCCAGGCCGACGCCGATGCGGGCAGTGTGCACAACGAGGCATCCGTCACCGCCGGCTCTGCTGCCGGAGTCGTGGACGACGAGGCTGAGGCCGATGTCCTGGTCCCCGGCACGAACAGCATCAACCTCCGCAAGGTGGCGGGTGCGGTCGTGGATGTCGATGGTGATGGGGCGGTCGGTGCGGGCGATACGGTCACATACACGTTCGCGGTGACGAACACCGGGACGACGACCCTCACGGATGCGGAGATCACGGACCCGATGCTCGGTGGGGTCGTGGATTGTGCGGCGCTCGATGGGGTGGATCTCGAGCCTGGTGACACGGTGACGTGCGACCCGATCGTCTACACGCTGACGCAGGCCGATGTGGACGGTGGTCTGGTCCGCAACGAGGCCTCGGTGGAGGCGGATGCGCCGCGGGGTGCCACCGTCGACGACAGGGCGGGCATCGTGGTCGACATCGACAGCTCGGCGGGCATCGAGGTGCAGAAGTCCGTGGGGACGGTGACCGATGTGGACGGCGACGGTGCGGTGGGGGCGGGCGACACGCTCGCGTACAACTTCGTCGTGCGGAACGCCGGGACGACGACGCTGCAGGACATCGCGATCGACGACCCGCTGCTCGGCGGGGCCATCGACTGCCCGGCCCTGGACGGCCTGGCATTGGCGCCGGGTGCGACTGCGAACTGCGGACCTGTCGTCTACACGCTCACGCAGGACGACATCGAGAACGGGCTCGTCAGCAACACGGCGACAGCAGGCGCCACCAGCCCCCTCGGCCCGGTCGATGACAGCTCGTCTGTCGACGTGACCGTCGACGGCACGAGTGGGATCGACCTCACGAAGACCCCCGGCGCGATCGACGACGTGAACGGCGACGGAATGGTCGGCGCCGGTGACACGGTCGGGTACACCTTCACGATCCGCAACACCGGGACGACGATCCTTCGCGACATCGTGCTCGATGACCCGCTGCTCGGCGGAGTCGTCGACTGCCCGTCGTTCGACGGTCTCGAGCTGAGCCCGCAGACCGAGGCGACGTGCGGTCCGGTTCCGTACACGCTCGTGCAGGGTGACATCGACGCAGGGACGGTGCACAACGTGGCATCCGTCCAGGCCCAGTCGGCGGCGGGCGACGCCGAGGATTCCGCCGAGGCCGATGTCGTCGTGACCGGAACGGACCGACTCACGCTGCTGAAGTCGGCTGCCGCAGCCGTTGACGCCAACGGCTCGGGAAGGACGGATGCCGGCGACACGATCGCCTACACCTTCACCGTGACGAACACGGGGACGACGACACTCACCGGCGTCACCGTCGACGACCCGCGTCTCCGCGGACCCGTCACGTGCGACACCACCACGCTGGCTCCGGGACAGGCGGCGATCTGCTCCGGCGATCCGGCGGTTCTCACCCAGGTCGAGATCGACGCCGGCGAGATCGTGAACACCGCGACCGTGACCGCCACCGGCGGGGGCGATCCCGTGACGGAGGAGTCCACGATCACGACCCCGCTCGAGAGTCAGCCCGCGATCGCCCTGGCCAAGACCGGAGGCGATTACGTCGACGCGAACGGCAACAACAGGATCGACGCGGGGGACACGGTGGCATTCCGATTCACGGTGAGCAACACCGGTGCGCAGACCCTCACCGGGGTCGCGATCGACGACCCGCTGCTCGGCGGCCCGGTCTCGTGCGCGATCCCCGACCTCGCTCCCGGTGAGACGGCCGAGTGCGGGCCGGTCCGGTACACCCTCACCGCGGCGGACGCCGCCGCGGGCACGGTGGTGAACGTCGCCACGGTGAGCGGGGCCGCCGGTGCGGTCGTGGTCACGGCCGCGGCGACGGTCTCCGTCGATGTGACCGCGCTCGCGGTGACGGGCGGCGTGATCACGGTGCTCGGCTGGGCTCTCGCCCTGCTGATCGCCGGTGCTCTCGTCCTGTTCATCTCCCGTTCGCGACGATCGACTATGGTGTACCGCGATAGCGCCTAGGGTTCCGGGGTTCGCGCCCGACTGGTCCGAGCGGCGCCACGGTTCTCCTCCGCAGGAGAGCCGTCATCTGACAGGACAAAAGCCCGGAGGACCCTGTTCGTCGCGCCCGCGTCGAACGGAAGGGTCTCGTCATGTCCCCTCTCGCGTTCGTCCTCGTCTTCGGCGCCGCCATCGCCCACGCGGCTTGGAATGTCATCGCGCACGGCGTGAGCCGCGCGGGCTTCCCCTTCCTGTGGTGGGGCGCCGTCAGTAGCACGCTCGTGTGGATCGGCGCCGTGCCGTTCACGGGCGGGCTCGGCGCCGAGGATCTCGGCTCGTTCGCGCTCGGCGTCGGCGTCTCCGCGACGCTGCACGTCGGCTACATGGTGGTGCTGCAACGCGGCTACCGCGAGGGGAACCTGTCCACCGTGTACGCGACCGCGCGCGGCACCGGACCGTTCCTGTCGGTGATCGTCGCCGTGCTGCTGCTGGGCGAGCGGCCCTCGGCCGTCGCGCTCGTGGGCGTCGCCGCGATCATCGTCGGCGTCGTGGCGATCGGTCTCGTCGATCGGGGGATGGGAGCGCAGACCCGTCGGATCGACCCCGGCTTGCTGTTCGGGCTGCTCACCGGTGTCGCGATCGCGATCTACACGATCTGGGACGCGCACGCGGTGCGCACCTGGAATCTCTCCCCGGTCGCGTTCATGGTCGGCACCACTCTGCTGCAGGTGCCGTTCTACTCGTTCGCGGTGCGTCGGCGGTGGGATGCCGTGTGGGCGCTCGGTCGCCTGCACTGGCGGCGGATCCTCGTGTTCGGCATCCTGTCGCCGCTGTCGTACATCCTCGTGCTGACCGCCATACAGATCGCGCCCGTCGCCCTCGTCGCGCCTCTGCGCGAGGTCAGCGTGGTGCTCGTCAGCCTGTTCGGCGTGGTGGTGCTGCGGGAGTCGCGACCGTGGTGGCGCATCGCGGCATCGCTGGTCGTGGTCCTCGGGATCGTGCTGCTCGCCGTGTGAGCAGAGCGACCCGAGAGTTCGTCAGCGGAAGTTGACGAGCCCGGCGTGCGCTGCGGCCACGAGGATCTGCACGCGGTCGCGCAGGTGCCACTTCGACATCATCCGTCCGAGGTGCGCCTTGACCGTGCCCTCGGAGACGATGAGAGCCCGGGCGATCTCGGCGTTGGACATGCCCTTCGCCAGGCACTGGAGCACCTCGGACTCGCGGTCGGTGAGCGGCTCGAGGTCCGTCGCATCCCCCGTGAGTGGTTCGGAGTCGCGCACGTGCTTGATCAGCATCGACGCGATGCGCGGCGAGAGGGAGCTCTGACCGCTGAACACGTCGCGCACGCCGATCACGATCTCCTCGGCACTGGAGTCCTTGAGCAGATACCCGGAAGCGCCGGCACTCAGCATCGGCAGCACCGTGTCTCGTCCGTCGAGCGTGGTCACGGCGAGAACCCGCACGTGGGGCCACCGCTCGACGATGGCGCCGGTCGCCTCGATGCCGTTCATCTCCGGCATCTGCACATCCATCATGACGACATCCGGCTGCTCGCGTTCCACCGTCGCGATGGCCTCCACGCCGTCCTCCGCCTGTCCGATCACCTTGATCTCGGGGTCGCGAGAGACGAAGTGCGAGAGCGCCGAGCGGACCAGGGGGTCATCGTCGACGATCAGGACGCGGATGTCAGGCATGAGGGAAGCCTAACGGCGCGGGCTGGGGCCTGCTCGTATGTAGACCTTTGGCCAAAAAGGTCTAGCTGCAAGTCAGATGTGCTCACCGCGCTGCGCCGAGAAGATGGGTACAGACATCGACAAACGACTAGGAATCGGGGGTGAGCGTTATGCCTTTCTGGCAGCAGGTTGGTAAGTTCTTTGGTCTCTACCGCTAGAGTACCTGGCGGATAGGAGATAGTGAACCATGGCCTTCGACCAGTCCGTTCGAGGATCCACGGATGCTCTTCGGCTAGGTCGGGGAGAGAAGCTCAGCAGAGTTGAGCAGATCGTCATCCTGGTCATCATCTCCATCACTGTCGCCCTCGACATCATCGCTCTCATCACGAACCCGGGTGGGAACCCGTTCGGTCTCCTGGTGAGCATCGCGTCGACGGCCAGTTTCGCCCTCTATCTCTGGAATCCCCTTATCGCGACAGGCGCCCTTGGCGTCGTGTTCGCACTCTCTTTCCTCGTCGGAACCGAAGCTCTGGTCCTGACCGCTGCCGCTGTCGCGGCAGGGCTGGTCATGAGGCTGGGGTGGACGTCTCTGGTCCTCTCCTATACCGGTGCATTCCTCGTCGCCGCGGCGCTCGTCGCCAACGCGGGCGCGGAAGCCGACTTCAGTGTGGGGCTGTTCCTCATCTTCGCGGCCGTGGCAGGCGCTGTCGGCTTCGCTCTGAGGATTGCCTTCGCCCGCGGACGTCGCCTCGAAATCGCGCTCGAAGAGAGCGCGGAGCAGGAGCGACAAGCCGTTCTCGCCGAGCGACGATGGATCGCCGGCGAGCTGCATGACAGCATCGCCCACCACCTCACCGTGGTGGCGCTGCACGTGCAGATGCTCGAGGACCCCTCCACCAGCAACGATTCACGAGAGGCGATCCGCGTCGCCGCGAGAAAGGCGATGGCGGATCTCCGATTCGTGATCGAACTCGCGGATGACGGACCGCGCTCCGCCGAGATGCAGACGGGTGACCTCGCCGACGCGATCGACGAGGCCCGGCAGGAGTTCGAATCCGCCGGTCACCCCGTGCGCCTCGAAGGCGACCTTCGGGACGAGCGCATCCCGCGCGCAGCCGAGATCGTGCTCGCGCGCATCGTGCGCGAGTCCGCCACGAACATCCTGAAGTACGCCGGACCCGGAGAGGTGCTCATCAGTCTCGACATCGACGACGACGCGGCAGCGCTCACGCTGCGCAGTCCTCTCCCGACCACGCCCCGACGCGAACTGTCCTCCAGCCGCACCGGCCTCGGTCGGATGGCGGAGCGGGTGATCGGCGCGAGTGGAGAGTTCAGTGCGGGTGAAGTCGACGGACACTGGCTGGTCTCCGCCCGCCTGCCCATCGCGTGAGCCGCGGCACGGTATAGTGGGCCGACGCATCGCGTGAGTTCTCCGCGAATGTGGACGAAAGTCCACCAAAGGTCTCGACCTTTGGCCCTACGATCAGGGCCCTCCTCCGAAATATCCTGGAGGCTCCCCAGATAAAGCGTCCCCAGCGCTGCGATCGCGAGCGCGGTCTTTCTGGCTTCTGAAACACTTGCGCGCTCGCGATCGCCTTCTGTCCCTCCGGACATCGTGACTTCGTCGCGTCCGACGTCGGGATGGAACTGCCGATGCGGCGCGTGCGCCTCTAGCCGCCCACGGCCCGCATGTAGTGACCGTCGTTCGAGATCCCGGATGCCGCGACGGTGAACCGCACGACCTCGCTGAGGTACCTGTCCTCCGACGCCTCGAAGATCCGGCCCTCGGAATCCCGCGATGTGCGGCTGAGCCGCAGGATCGGTGTGCCTCGGGGCACCCGCAGCAGCACGGCGTCCTGGTCATCCGCCGCCACGGCGTCGATCACGTGCTGCAGGCTCACGATCGGATGCCCGACCGACGCCAGGTGCTCCGTGATCGAGACCTCATCGAGGTCGACCTCGAAGAGCCGCCGACCCGCGACCTCGGTGTAGGCCAGGCGCTCCAGCATCGTCGGACGCCCGTCGAGCAGTCGGAGGCGGACGACGCTGACGATCGTGTCATCGGGCTCCACGCCCAATGCGGCGGCGAGGTCGCCGGCGCGCCGCAGACTCAGCTCCTGCGTCTGCGCACCGGGGGAGACGCCGAGCTCCCGCGCCCATCGCGTGAACGGTACCGAGACGTCGACGGCCTGGTTTGCCTTCCGCGCGACCACGCGCGCCGGTCGTCCGCGGCTCGTCTCGATCAGGCCCTCACCGCGCAGCGCGGCCAGCGCATTGCGGATGGGGCCGCGCGAGGTGTGCCACTTCTCCGCGAGCTCGGCCTCGGTCGGAACGTCATCGCCCGGGCGCAGCGCGCCCGCGGCGATCTGGTCGCGGAGGTCGTCCGCGATCTGGGTGTACACAGCTTCAGCCACATAGGTACATTACTTGATCACCTCGGAGAGCGGCACCTCGTTCCGTCAGAGTTCACTCAGGCGAATGGCGGGTAAACGCCCGTTGAACTCTTCCAAGTTAGGTATATATCTCGACCGAGTGCGTGCGAGAGTCTTCCGTGGATCACCCCTCCCACCCTGAAAGGTCCTCATGAAGCTTCGCGCTCTCCCCGCCCTCGCCGGCGCGGCGATCCTCGCCCTCGGTCTCGCCGCCTGTTCCGGCGCGGCCGAGGCCACCGGCACCCCCGGAGCCGACGAGTCGTCGTCGACGACCAGCTTCGCGGTCGACGAGAACACCCTCGTCTTCGGCGTCGTCCCCGACTCGGTCGACACCGAGACCAACTACCAGCCGCTGATGGACTACATCGCCGAGATCACCGGCAAGACGGTCGAGTACCACGAGTCCACCGACTACGCCGCCCTGATCGAGGCCGCGGTCGCCGGCAAGGTCGACGTCGCGTCGTTCTCCGGCTTCACCTACGTCACCGCCACGAACAACGGCGCCAAGCTCACGCCCATCTCCTCCATCGTCACGGACGAGGGCCAGGAGCCCGGGTACTACTCGCAGGCGATCGTCCCCAAGGACAGCGACATCTCCAGCATCGCCGACTTCAAGGGCAAGAAGGTCTGCTTCGTCGACCCGTCCTCGACGTCGGGCTACCTCTTCCCCTCGTACAATCTGCTCAAGGCCGGCATCGACCCGAAGACCGACATCACGCCGGTGTTCGCCGGCAAGCACGACGTCAGCGTGACGAAGACCGGTGAGGGCGTCGAGTGCGAGGCCGGCTTCGCCGAGGACTCCGAGGTCGAGAAGTCGGACGCCGTGAAGGTCATCGACGAGACCATGGTCCCCGGTGCCCCGCTGGTCTTCTCGTCGACGCTCCCCGAGGAGGTCTCCCAGAAGCTGGTCGACGGCCTCGCCGAGATCACGATCGACGACATCATCGCTGCCGGCATCGACAGCGCCGACTCCGACTCGTTCCGCAGCGTCTTCTACGCCACGAAGCCGGTCGACGACGCGTACTACGACCTCATCCGCGACATCTGCAAGGAAACCGAAGCGGAGCAGTGCCAGGGCTGACGCCCCGAGCCCGCTTGACCGTGCGCTTCGACAGGCTCAGCGACCCATTGGGTCCCTGAGCCTGTCGAAGGGCCATCCACCTCTCGCTCGATCTCACCAGGAGAACCCATGAACGCGGCATCCGATGCCCTCATCCGCCTCGAGGGCGTGACGAAGACCTTCGGGTCCACCACCGCGCTGAAGGGCGCCTCTCTGCAGGTCTCCCGCGGCGAGATCGTCGTGCTTCTCGGCCTCAGCGGGTCCGGCAAGTCGACGCTGCTCCGCCATCTCGACGGCCTGGAGCTCCCGACCGCCGGGTCGGTCGAGGTACTCGGTCAGCAGGTGCCGGCGCTGAAGGGCCGGGCGCTGCGGAACCTGCGCAGCCGGGTGGGCTTCATCTTCCAGCAGTTCGAGCTCGTGCCCTCGCTCACGGTGCTGGAGAACGTGCTCACCGGATCCCTCTCGGGGGTGCGCGGTCCGCGCCTCGGCCTCTGGGGCTACTCGAAGGCCGCGAAGCTCACCGCCCTCGAGCACCTCGATCGCGTGGGCTTGCTCGACCGCGCGTATCAGCGCAGCGACACCCTCTCCGGCGGACAGCAGCAGCGCGTGGCCATCGCCCGTGCCCTCATGCAGAAGCCCGACATCCTGCTCGCCGACGAGCCCGTCGCCTCGCTCGACCCGGAATCGAGCGACCAGGTCATGGCGCTGATCCGCGAGATCGCCGCCGACGAGGGGCTCACGGTCGTCTGCAGCCTGCACCAGGTCGATCTCGCGATCTCCTGGGCCGACCGCATCGTCGGCCTCCGGCACGGCGAGATCGTGCTCGACATGCCGACCACCGACCTCACCAAGACCGAGGTCATGGAGATCTACGGCCGCGTAGCGACGACGACCGCCGAGATCGCCGCCGTCACGATGGAACTCGCCGAAGCCGCGTCGCAGGTGGCTGCGTCATGACGGTCGTGCGCCCTTCGACAGGCTCAGGAACCCAGGGGGCAGGGTCAGCGACCCACTCCGGAGGTCCCGGGGCCCCGGGTGGGGTCGCCGCGCGCGCACCGCGGCGCCCGCTCTCCCCGGAGCGCATCGCGGCGTCGCTGACGCTGCTCGCGCTCCTCGTGGTCGGCATCCTCGCCGTGAACGAGGTCGGCATCTCGATCCCCGCGATGGTGCAGAGCTGGGGCAACGCCGAGAACTTCATGGCCCGCGTCGGCGGCCTGTCGTTCCCCGAGGCCGGTGACCTCGCCTGGCTGATCGCGCTGACCGTCGGCCTCGTGCTCGTCGGCACGCTGCTCGCCGCCGTGCTCTCGGTGCCGATCGCCTACCTCGCCGCTTCCAACACCACCCCCGGCAACGGATGGCGTGCGGCCGCCCGCTTCATCGGCGTGCTCACCCGCGCGCTTCCGGACGTCGTCCTCGCGATGGCCTTCGTCCTCATGTTCTCGCTCGGCACGCTCCCCGGCATCCTGGCCATCGGCATCCACTCGATCGGCATGATCTCGAAGATGTTCGCCGATGCGATCGAGCAGATCGACGAGGGGCCGCGCCTCGCGATCCGCGCCGCCGGCGGCTCGAAGATGCAGGAGTTCACCTCCGGCATCCTGCCCCAGGTGCTGCCCAGCTGGGTGGCCACGGTGCTGCACCGCAACGACATCAACCTGCGCGGCAGCGTCGTGCTCGGCTACGTCGGCGTGGCCGGCCTCGGACTCGAGATGTCGTACGCCTTCAAGGCGCTCAACTACGGCAAGGGCCTCGGCATCGCCCTGGTCATCTTCGTCCTCTGCATCGTGATGGAGATCGTCTCCAGCATGGTGCGCGGCGCGATGCTCGGCCAGCAGAAGCAGACCCGCTCGTGGATGGACCGCATCGTCCACCCGCGACTCCGCGGGCGCAGCGCCGAGCCGACGACCACCCGCCCGACCTGGGCCGCCAGCCCCGCGACGGCCGTGCGCCGCCCGTGGACGGCGCAGCGCGTGCAGCACGCGATCGCCGGCATCGTCGCCGTGCTCATCGTGGTCGGCAGCGTCGTGGTGAGCCAGATCAACTGGCTCGACTTCTTCACCTTCTGGGGCAAGCTCCCCGAGGTCGCCGCGAAGTTCTGGCCGCCCTCCTTCGGCAGCTACGACGCGACCGTCATGTTCGAGGCGATGCGCGACACCGTCGCGATCGCACTCGCAGCGACCGTGCTGACCCTGCTTCCCTCCGTCATCCTCGGCTCGCTCGCGGCGAGCAACGTCGCACCGAGTTCCGGAGCGCGCGGCGTCGCACGGTTCCTGCTCGTCGGCATCCGCGGCATCCCCGAGCTGATCCTCGCGATCGTGCTCGTGGTGGTGACGGGGCTGGGCCCGCAGGCCGGTGTCATCGCGCTCGCGATCGGCGGCATCGGTCTGCTCGGCAAGCTCATCGCGGACTCCTTCGAAGAGGTCGACCGCGGACCGGAGCGCGCATTGCGCGCCGTGGGCGCCACCCGTCTGCAGACCTACACGTCGGCCACGGTGCCGCAGGGGATGCAGGCGCTGATCGGCCACAGCTTCTACATGCTCGACACCAACATCCGCGCGGCGACGATCCTCGGCATCGTCGGCGGCGGCGGCGTGGGCTACTACCTGCTGAACGCCAGCCAGGGGTCGCGGTACGAGACCGTGACCGCGATCGTGCTGATGATCCTCGCCACCGTGCTCGTCGTCGAGGGCCTCGCCATGTGGATGCGGAAGGTGTTCCGATGAACGGCGCACAGGACACAGCCGACCTCGTGGTCGTGGGCTCCGGCATCGTCGGACTCGGCGCCGCGTACGCGGCGGTCCGACGCGGCCTTCGCGTCATCGTCGTCGACCGTGCGGATGCCGTGACCGGAGCCACGATCCGCAACTTCGGGCACCTCTGCATCGGGGCGCAGAGCGGAGAGGCCCGGCGCTACGCCGACGCCTCCCGCGAGCTCTGGCTCCGTCTCTCCCAGGACGCCGGGTTCTGGCTGCGCGAATCGGGCACGCTGGTCGCCGCCCGCCACGACGACGAGATCGCCGTGCTCGAGGCGGCCGCCCGGCTCGGCGGCATCCGGATGCTGGAGGCGGACGAGCTCCTCCGCCACGCACCGCTGCGGCGCGAGGGACTCCTCGGCGGCGCGCACATCGAGACCGACCTGCAGACCGACCCGCGCACTGCGGCCGCAGCCATCGTGCGCCACCTCGCGGCGCTGGGCGTGGAGTTCCGGTTCCGCACGGGAGTCACCGCGCTGGGAGCCGGTCGCGTCGACACGACGCGCGGCACCCTCCGCTGCGCGAACGTGGTCGTCGCCGTGAATCACGACATCGACCAGCTGCTCCCCGAGGTCGCCGAGCGCCACGGCGTCGTCCGCTGCGCGCTCGACATGATGCGTGCGGCCGTGACGTTCCGGCATCCGCTCGCGGCCCCCCTCTTCACCGGCTGGTCGCTGGTGCGCTACGGGCGGTTCGACGGGCCGGAGGCCGACGCGCTCCGCGAGCGACTGCACGCCGAGCGCCCTGACCTCGCCGCCCTCGATCTGAATCAGATGTACACCCAGTTGCCGGACGGCTCGCTCATCATCGGCGACTCCCATGCGACAGCGACCTCGCCGGCGCCGTTCCAGCCGGAGGCCGCGTTCACGGCGTTCCTCGCCGAGGCCGAGGCGCTGTTCGACATGCCGACGCCGCGCGTGCTCGAGCGCTGGCAGGGCGTCTACGCGAAGGGCTCGCAGGAGTTCCTCATCGAACGGGGCGATGAGGGCGCGCTGGTGCTCGCCGCGACCACCGGCATCGGAATGACCACGGGTCTGGGGCTCGCCGAAGAGAATCTCACCGCCGCCTTCGGGTGGGCACCCGCAATGGAAGGAACATCATGACCACTCCTCTCGAACTCCTCGTCCTCGACATGGCAGGAACCACGGTGCTCGACGACGGCGTCGTGGAGCAGGCCTTCCAGCGCGCGGCCGAGCGCACCGGCGTCGCCGACCGGATGCCGTGGGCCGAGGCACTCGATCACGTCCGCGTGACCATGGGCCAGTCCAAGATCGATGTCTTCACCCACCTCGCCGGCGGCGACGTCGAGGCGGCCCAGCGCGCCACCGCCGCCTTCGAGGGGGCGTACGCCGAGATCGTCGCCGAGCAGGGCGTCACGGAGATCCCCGGTGCGGCCGATGCGATCCAGGGGCTCAAGGACGCCGGACTCACGGTCGTGCTGACCACGGGCTTCGCGCCGGTCACCCGCGACGCGCTGATCGACGGGCTCGGCTGGCACGGACTCGTCGACCTGGTGCTCTCACCGATCGACGCCGGCCGCGGCCGCCCTGCCCCCGACCTGGTGCTCACCGCTCTGCTCCGCACGCAGACGTCCTCCGTCGCGGCGGTCGGCGTCGCGGGCGACACCGTCAGCGACGTCGAGTCCGGACTCCGTGCGGGGGCGGGCTTCGTCGCCGGTGTCCTCAGCGGCGCCCACGACCGGGCCGCACTCGAGGGCGCGCGAGCGGATGCCGTGCTCGACGACGTCACCGACCTCCGCGACGTGCTCGCCGATCGCGGACTGCTGCGCGCGGTCCCGGCCTCCTGAGACGCGGCGCGACATGGGCACTCTGCTGATCCGTCCGCCCGGCCACCGGCGCGACGTCGCCCTGCGCCCCGCGGCCACCGCGATGGTGTGGATCGGCGAGGGGCATCCGCACGAGACGATCGCGGTGCCGGGCGTCGCCCTCGCCGACGGCGACGTGCTGGTCGCGGTCGAGATGTCCACCATCTGCGGCTCCGACGTGCACACCGTGCAGGGGCGGAGGTCGGCCCCGACCCCGCTCGTGCTCGGGCATGAGAGCGTGGGGCGCGTGATCGCGACCGGTGATTCCGGGGCGAACGCGGTCGACGGCACCCCGCTCCGCATCGGCGACCGCGTGGTCTGGTCCGTGACGGTCTCCTGCCGGAGCTGCGATCGCTGCCTGCACGGGATGCCGCAGAAATGCCGGACCCTGGGCAAGTACGGCCACGACCGCGTCGGCGCGCACGGCGACCTCACGGGAGCGTTCGGAACCCACGTGCAGCTCCGCGAGGGCACCGCCATCGTGCGCGTGCCGGAGGCGCTGCCGGCATCCGTCCTCGCTCCGGCGTCCTGCGCGACGGCGACGGCGTGGGCGGCGATGTCGCGCGCGGCCCGAGACCACGAACTCGACGGCGCGGCCGTGCGCATCCACGGAGCGGGTCTCGTCGGTCTGTCCGCCGCGGCCATCGCGGCGGAGCACGGGGCTGAGGTCGAGGTGCTCGATCCGAACCCGGCGCGCCGGGCCCTGGCCGCACGTTTCGGTGCCGGCGACCTCTCGCGGGAGCCCGATGTCGTCATCGAGGCGTCGGGGCACGCGGTGGTCGACGCGCTCGACGGGGTCGCGGTCGGCGGCACCGTGGTGCTCGTGGGCAGCGTGTTCCCCGCCGATCCCGTGCCGTTCGACGCCGAGAGCGTCGTGCGCCGCATGGTCACCGTCGCCGGCATCCACAACTACACCGGTACGGAGCTGGCGGAGGCGGTGGCGTTCCTCGCCGGTCGCGGCCGCGCCTATCCGTTCGCCGACGCGGTCGGGTCTGTCCGTTCGCTGCTGGACATCGACGAGGCGCTCGTCGAGGCCGCGGGGCCCGAGGCGCCGCTGCGCATCGGACTCGTGCCGGGACGCTGAGTCAGGGAGCCCTGAGCCCGGCGGGTCAAGCGGGGCCATCGCCCTCGATCTCGTGCCCCGGACGTGCGGGCTCCAGGCCGTCGGCGTGGAACGAGAGCATCCGGATCGCGGCCTCGACGGTCGCCTCGATGATGTCCTCGGGGTCGCCGTCGAGGGCGAGGCGGCGATGCCCGACCCCGTCGGAGGTCGCCCAGCCGAGGTAGACGGTGCCGGCCGGATGTCCGCCCTCCGGGCCGGGACCGCCCACACCCGTCGTCGAGACGCAGATGTCAGCGTCGAAGAGCTCACGGGCTCCGACGGCCAGCTGCTCGGCGGCTGCGGCGGAGCACGGATCCGTTCCCGGTGCCAGCCCGAGGACCCGCTCCTTCACGTCGGTGAGATAGGCCACGATCCCGCCGGCGAACCACTGCGAGGCATCGGGCCCGGCACCGACCGCGTTCGCGAGTCGGCCGGACGTGAGGGATTCCGCGACGCTCACACGCAGGCCCTGGGCCTCGGCGCGTTCACCGAGCCGCGTGACGTCTGCGGATCCGTTCCCGTCGTTCACCGGTCCTCCCGGTCAGATGCCCCGGTCCGGCGCGGACTGCGGCTCGTTGGACTGCGGGGCGTCGGTGGACGCGGCATCCTCCGGCAGCGGCTCGGTGGCCGACTGGGGCGCCTCACCTGCCGCGTAGTCCGGACGCGGGGGCTGCAGCGGCTGGTCGGAGTACTCGCCGCCCTTGCGGCCGCCGAAGGGGCGTCCGTGATCGGCGAACTCCTCGCGCGCGAAGACAAGGGTCCACGGCCCGGCGGTGAACCGTGCTCCGGTGCGCAGGGTCTCGGTGGCGTCGCCGTCGTGGGTGGCATCCGCGCTGGGGTTCGCGTTCATCTCGCCCTCGCCGTGGAGCGTCAGGACGTATTCGTCGCGCTCGTCGTGCGTGATCGTGGCGTGCACGGGATCCGTGTCGGCCAGCCGCAGCTCGTTGCCCTCGGCGGAGCCGATGCGCACGACGTCGGCCTCGAGAGCGAACTCCGATCGCTCATCGTCGCGCGTGATGCGCAGGAGCGGGTTGCCGGCACCCCATTCCGCATGCGTGGTCGTCGGCGTGTAGCCCTCGTCGGGGCGGTCGTCGATGTGTCGTGCGTTCATGGCGGTGGCCTCCTCGGGTCGGTCTCACAAAGCTAGGCGGCGCTCATGGTTCTGCGTGAGGGGGTTGACTTCCCTCTCACGAAGCGTCGGTCGCGTCGGTCTCGTCGGTCTCGACCGCCTCGTCCGTCTCGTCCTTCGGGATCATGTCGGCGGTGAGCAGGGTGATGCCGCCGCTGGAGTTCGCCGACGTCGCCATCGCCGTGATCCACTCCGGCTGCAGTTCCGGAACCACGGGATCTTCGAACGTGAAACGCAGGGGGATGGACGGGTGGAGCCAGATCGTCGAACGACCCTCGGGGTCACCGTCGGGATGCCGCCACGATAGGGTGAAGCTCTCATTCCGACGCAGCTTGGTCGCGATCACCACCTTGAGGTGTGCCAGCACCAGATCGTCGATCTGGATAGGATTCCTCGCGTCACCGTAGTACAGGATGCCCATAGGCCCTACGCTACGCAGACGGGGATGAATCGGACAAGGCTCGTCGGGCCGCCGCATCCGAGAACCGAGGAGAACATGGGCAAGTTCGTCTACGAGGGCGGCGTGAAGACCGAGATCGAGGATCGCGCTCTCACGCACCTGCAGCTCGTCATCACGGCCAAGCTGCGTCGTGGGGAGCCGTTCCCGTTCAGCTGGCGCGAGGACGCGAGCGTCGGCGGCGGGCGGACCACCGTCTGGATCCAGCCCAGCAGCTCGCTGGTCTTCAAGTACTTCGGCAGCCGTCAGCCCTCCATCAACCGCGCCTGGATCGAAGCGCTCGCCTTCACGGCGAACGCCCCCAGCGGGCTGTACCTCGTGCCCGAACCCTCCGACACGGGCGAAGCGTCGGGTTCGGGAGACGCACCGGTCAGCGCCCCGGTCTAGCGGGCACTTTCCGTCCGGCGGTCTCCGCTGTCAACCCCCTGCCCGCGATGCCTGCCGTCGGGGAGGCTCGTCGCTGACGCTCGGGCCACGCCTGCTCGAGCACACGCCGAGCAGACGAGGAGCCAGCATGGCCGACAGCACATCCGACCCCCGGCACGCCCACCGTGAAGAGGGATTCCCGGCGCAGCAGCAGGACCAGCCGGGTCTCACGGACCGCACGACACCGACGCCCGATCACGGCGAGGAGAGCTACGTCGGGCACGGCCGGCTCGAAGGGCGCCGCGCGCTGATCACCGGCGGCGACTCCGGCATCGGACGGGCCGTCGCGATCGCCTTCGCCCGCGAGGGCGCCGACGTCGCGATCGCGCATATGCCCGAGGAGCAGGCCGACGCCGACGCGACGCTCGCCCTCGTCCGGGAAGCCGGACGCCAGGGCCTCAGCCTCGCCGGCGACGTGCGCGACGAGACGTTCGCCACGGATATCGTCGCTCAGACGCGCCGCGAGTTCGGCGGCCTCGACGTGCTGGTGCTGAATGCCGCGTACCAGCACGACATTGACGGGTTCGAGACCCTCTCCACCGAGCGGATGCGCCGCGTCTTCGACACGAACCTGGCCGGACTCGTGTTCACGGCGCGTGCGGCCTACCCCGACCTCGAGCCGGGGGCGAGCATCATCGTGACGTCGTCGATCCAGTCGTCGCAGCCCTCACCTGGCCTCATCGACTACGCCATGACCAAGGCCGCCCAGGTCGCCTTCGTCACCGCGCTCGCGGAGGAAGCGGGGCCGCGCGGCATCCGCGTCAACGCCGTCGCTCCCGGCCCGATCTGGACGCCGCTGATCCCCGCCACCGGATGGGATGCCGAGCGCCTCGCGACGTTCGGTGCCGACACCCCGCTCGGACGCGCCGGACAGCCGGCGGAGCTCGCCGGCACCTACGTGCATCTCGCGTCGACGGAATCGTCGTACGTCACCGGAGCGGTGATCGCGGTGACCGGCGGAAAGGCGCTCTGACGCGGGACGAACCACCGACACGACGCGGCCGTCGCGGCGATCGCGCCTAGGCTGGACGGGTGCAGAAGCCCGCGGCATCCGGTCCCCTCGTGGGGGTCGCGCTCGTCGTCGGGTCCTGCCTCTCCCTGCCGTTCGGCGCGGCGGTCGCGTCCCAGCTCTTCCCGGCGCTCGGGCCGTGGGGCGTCACCTCGCTCCGCATCGCGATC
Organism: Microbacterium sp. A8/3-1; assembly: GCF_040267695.1. NCBI lineage: Bacteria > Bacillati > Actinomycetota > Actinomycetes > Micrococcales > Microbacteriaceae > Microbacterium > Microbacterium sp. A8/3-1. Next base: position 3,934,377 of record NZ_CP158357.1, read on the forward strand.
GCCGCCCTCCTCCTGGTCGTCATCGTGCGGCCACGGCCCGGCCGATGGACGCGGAGCCAATGGCTGACGGTGATCCTCTTCGGGGTGTCGCTGGCGGGGGTGAACGGCTTCTTCTACGCGGCGATCGACCGCATCCCCCTGGGTCCAGCGGTCGCGATCGAGTTCCTCGGGCCGCTCGTGCTCGCCGCCGTGCTGACCAGGCGACTCGCGGATGCCGCCTGGGTGGGGGTCGCGCTCCTCGGCATGGTGCTGCTGGGGATCGACGGACTCGTCGGCGCGGAAGCGCTCGACCCGCTCGGCGTCGTCCTCGTCCTCATCGCGGCCGGCTTCTGGATGATGTACATCCGGCTGGGCGCGCGCGTCGGCGCGCTCATCCCCGGCAACAGCGGACTGGCGATGGGGCTCGTCGTGGCGGCCGTGCTGCTGCTCCCGGTCGGTGTTCCGACCGTGCCCGTGGTGGCCGCCGACCTGCAGCTGCTCCTGCTCGCAGCGGTCACCGCGGTGCTCGCATCGGTCATCCCCTACAGCTTCGAGCTCGCGGCGCTCCGACGCCTGCCGCAGCGGGTGTTCGGCGTACTGCTGAGCCTCGAGCCGGCGTTCGCGACGCTGGCGGGATGGCTGATCCTCGGCCAGGACGCGACCCCTCTCCGGCTGCTGGCGGTCGTGCTCGTCATCGCGGCCAGCGTCGGCACCACGCTCGGTGCGCGTGGGGGACGCCGCGGAGACGGCGCGTCGGGCCCGTTCACGGCACCGATCCCGCTGCCCGACTGATCCGCCGTCTCGCGCGTGAGGCGTCATGCCCGCACGGGGACCGCCAGCGGGAACCGGCGCCGCAAGATCACGCGCTGCACCAGCGTCCAGATGACCGTCACCGTGAGATACAGGGCCGCGGCGAGCGGGACGAACACCGCGAACACGGCGGTCAGGTAGTGCAGCGCCGACGCGATCCGCAGCATCGTCGGCGAGTTCATCGGCGAATCGTCTCCTTCGACGGGCGTCGGGCGGAAGACGCGACGGGTGACCTCCGCGACCGCGATCATCACGAGGAGCAGCGCGCCGAAGACGAGCCACGTCGAGGCGGTCGCGGTGCCGCCGAAGATCGCCGACACGAGGCTCGTGCCGAGCGGAGCGCCGAGCAGATCGTGGGCGAGCAGATCGTTGGCGTGCCCGGCGATATCGGTCCGGATGAACAGCGTGTAGAGAATGCCGATGACCGGAGCCTGCGCGAGCACCGGCAGCATGCCGGCGAAGGGGGAGGTGTTCTCCTCGCGATACAGCGCGAGCGTCTCCTTCTGCAGGCGCTCCGGGTTCTTCTTGTGGCGGCGCTGCAGCTCGCGCAGCTTCGGGGCGAGGCGGGATCGGGTCTGCTCGGACTTGGCCTGCGAGATGCCGACCGGGATGAGCAGCGCCCGCACGAGCAGCGTGACGAGGACGACGGCGAGGGCCGCGGCGGATGCCCCGGCGAGGGGTTCGAGGAGCGTGGAGAGGCCGACCAGGGCGCCGTAGGCGGCGTTCAGGAGGGCGGCGAGGGGGGAAGGGCATAGGGGTCCATGGAGGTGTCCGTTCGAGACGTCGGGAAGGGTCGGCGAAGGCCGCGTTGTCCCGAGTGAACGGACTACGCGGCGGTCGCGACTCCCGGCGCCCGCGGGCGGGGATGGCCCGCGGCATCCGGATCGCTCTGCGCGAGGAGGGTGCCGACGTCGATGGCGCGCAGCGGATGCGGCTCGTCGGCCCCGGTCACCGGGCGCACGCTCAGCACGACGGCGAGCGTGAGAGCGGTCACGGCGAGAAGGGCGACGGCGAGACCGAGGGCCGCGGCATCCGGCATCGAGACGAGCCCGAGCGCGGTCGCGAGGATGCTCAGCATCTGCCCGAACCACTCGCTCATGCGCGCTCTCCCTTCCTCCAGCGAGGGTAGCACCGGCGACCGGTTGCGCGATTCGAAAACGAGGTGGGAGGCTCGAAGCATGAGTGACCTTCGCGCGCTGCTCGGGATCGAGCATCCGATCTTCCTCGGTCCGTACGGCGGGCTCTCCTCCGTCGGGCTGACCGCGGCCGTGAGCGAGGCGGGCGGCTTCGGCCAGTTCGGCCTGTACGGCTACGACGGTGACCGCATCCGCGCGACCGGCGCCGAGCTGCGCGCCGCGACCGAGCGGCCGTTCGGGGTCAACATCTGGCTCCCCACCGGCGACGAGGTCGCGCCCAATCCGCAGCACACGATCTTCGCCCAGGCGCTGGAGCCGTTCTATGAGGCGGTCGGCGTCGAGGTGCCCGCGCGGCCCGAACAATACCTGCCGTCGCTCGACGAGCAGCTCGAGGCGATCTGGGAGATCTCGCCGGCGGTGCTCAGCGTCGTGTTCGGCGTGCCGTCGGCCGAGCTTGTCGATGAGGCCCGTCGGCGCGGCATCCGCGTGGTGGGAACGGCGACCACGGTCGCCGAGGCCGTCGCGCTCGCGGAGGGCGGCGTCGACGCGATCGTCGCGACCGGGATGGAGGCCGCGGGGCACCGGGTCTCGTTCCTGCGTCCTGCCGAGGACTCGCTGGTCGGGACCTTCGCGCTCATCCCGCAGGTCGTCGACGCGGTGGACGTGCCGGTGATCGCGGCGGGCGGCATCGCGGACCGGCGCGGCGTCGCGGCGGCCCTCGCACTCGGCGCTTCGGGCGTACAGGTCGGCACGGCGTTCCTGGCCACAGAGGAGTCCGCGACGACGGATGCGCACCGGGCGGCGATCCGCGCCACCGCCGCCGACGAGACCGTGCTCACCCGGGCGATGAGCGGTCGGCTCGCGCGCGGGGCACGCAACAGGGTCGTGCGCGCGATCGAGGCGAGCGGCACCATCGCGCCCTTCCCGATGCAGAACTGGCTGACCGGCCGCTTCCGGACCGCGGCCAATCAGCAGGGCCTCGGCGAGCTGCAGGGCCTCTGGATGGGGCAGGTCGCGCCGCTGATCCGCTTCGACACGGCGGCCGAGGTCTTCGCGGAGCTCGTGGCGGGGGTGCCCGGCGGGCGCTGACCGCCGGCATCCGGTGTTCCGGTCGCACTCCATGCCGCCTGCGCGGCGCCGAGGCGGCCAGAACTGCGACCGGAACGGGCAGGGGCGGCAGAGATCGCGACCGGAACAGGCAGCCGACTGGGGGTCCGCCGCGTCAGAGGATGACGGTGGACTTGCCGTGCACGATCACGCGGTCCTCGGCGTGCCACTGCACGGCGCGGGCGAGCACCTGGCGCTCGACGTCGGCGCCGCGGCTCTGCAGCTGAGCCGCGGACTCCGAGTGCGTCACGCGCGTGACGTCCTGCTCGATGATGGGTCCCTCGTCGAGGTCGGCCGTCGCGTAGTGCGCGGTCGCGCCGATCAGCTTCACGCCGCGATCCTTCGCCCGCGCGTACGGGTTGGCGCCGATGAAGGCAGGCAGGAAGGAGTGGTGGATGTTGATGACCGGAGCACCGAGCCGCTCGATGAAGTCGTCGGTGAGGATCTGCATGTAGCGTGCGAGCACGACCAGGTCGACGTTGCCCTGCAGCAGCTCGAGCTGGCGCTGCTCCATGAGCTCCTTGTCGCCCGAGGGGATGTGCACGAACGGCACGCCGAAGGAGCGCACCGACTCGGCGAGGTCCGGGTGGTTCGAGACGACCATCGTGATGTCGATGTCGAGCTGCCCGCGCTGCGTGCGCCACAGCAGCTCCATCAGGCAGTGGTCGTACTTCGAGACGAAGATCGCGACCCGCTTGCGGCGGGCGACGTCGTGGAGCGACCACTCCATGCCGAAGCGCTCGGCGACCACGGCGATGTCGGCCTCCAGGGCAGGACGTGCAGCCGCCAGTCCGTCGAGGTGGATCACCGTGCGCTGGAAGAAGCGCCCGCCCTCCGAGTCCGTCGAGTGCTGGTCGAGCGAGATGATGTTCGCGCCGTGCCGCGCGAGCACGCCGGCCACCGCTGCGACGATGCCGGGCTGGTCGTCGCAGGCGATCAGGAGGCGGGCGGTATCGGGCTGAGACATGGAGACTCCTCGAGGGTGTGCATCGATTCTGCCGTGGATGCACACCCTCGGGCTAATCGCGCGAGCCCGGTCGCTACTCTGGAGCGGTGACGACGACGAGCGCACTGCTCACGCAGGCCGTGCAGGAGCTCACCGGCGCGCCGAAGGAGGGGCTCGGTGAAGAGCGCGAGTCCCGCTGGCGCGGCCGGCGCATCGTGCGTGTCGGCGAGGCCTGGCACCTGGGCGCTCTGCTCCTGACCGAGACGCACGCTCTGGCGACCGCCGAGGTGCTGCGGGCGGCCGACCCCGGACGCCGTGGCTACACCGCCGAGTCGGCGCGGGCGCGGGCGGAGCGGCGGGCGGAGGCGCTGCGCGGCGGATTCGCCGAGGGCGATGTCGTGCACGTCGGCTGGAGCGTGATCGACGTGGACGCGGTGGATGCCGGAGGGGCATCCGGTCCGCTCGCGCTGATCGACGGAGTTCCCTCGGTGCGCTGGAGCGCCGCCGGCGGATTCATGCCGTTGGACGCATACCTGCGCGAACGGGTGCCCCTGCTGCGCGGAGGCGTCGACTAGGCGAAGGTCTCGGCGAACCGTCGGAGGAGGGCTGCGCCCTCGGTGACGGATGCCGCGAGCACCTGACCCTGCACCCGATCGAACTCGTCGGGGTCGAAGTAGCCGGTCGTGCGGTAGAACGTCATGCGGTCGGCGAAGTCGCGCGGCGTGGGCTCCGGATGGAACTGCGCGGCGTACAGATGCGTGCCGACGCGGTACGCCTGCACGGGGCAGACCTCGTTCGTCGCGAGCAGCACGGCTCCGGGCGGAGTGCTCGCCGCGCTCTCCTTGTGCGCCGTGAACACGGTCAGGGCGTGCCCGCTGGGCCCGAAGATCGGGTCTGCCGCGCCTTCGGGAGTGGTGTCGATGACGGCGGCACTGGCCGATTCGGGCCTGTCCGTGACGACCTCGCCGCCCAGCATCCGTGTGACGACGCCGATGCTGAAGCAGGTGAAGAACACCGCGATCTCGCCGGCGATGGCCGAGTGCGCGAGCGCCTCGAGATTCGCCTCGACCCGCCGCTGCACCGGAGACTTCGCGTCGTCCGTCACGTTGAACGGGGACCCGCCGACGACCAGGCCGCGGTAGCCACGCAGGCGCGCCGGGTCGAGGGGCTCCTGGAGCAGATCGAGGCGGTCGACCACGTCGGCTCCGAGCGCCCGCCGGAACGAGGCGTGCTCGGCATCCGCCGCCCCGGTCTCGGGTCGCACGCACACGTAGAGAAGCGAGGCCATCAGGAGATTCTAACGATCGCGCGGTGGTGTGCCCGCCGCCGACGTCACCGGGAGGAATTCGCGGTTCGTCCGCGCACGATCCCGACGAACGTGTCCACATCCGGCGTGGTGCGATCGCGCGGCCAGACCAGGGCCACGGTCGACAGCGGGCCGTCGACCAGACGCCGGTGGTCGGCATCCTTGCGGTGGTGCATGCGCGCCAGCGACATCGGCACGATCAGGATGCCGACCCCGGATGCCGCGGTGGCGATCGCCTCGTCCGTCGGCAGCGGTGCGAACGTCGCCGGACGGGTGCCCGGAAGATCGAGCGGGCCGAGCACGTCGTCGGTCAGGGGGATCAGGACCTCGCCCTCCAGATCGGTCGCCGTGAGCTCGTCGACGGCCATGAGGTGCGAATCGGCGGCGGCGACCACGACGGGGACCTCGTCGTAGAGGGGGATGATGTGCAGAGACGGGTCGGTGAGAGGGAGCCGCACGAGGCCCGCGTCGAGGTCGTCGATCGCGGCGCGCTGCCCGGCGACGTCGATCGGGACGACCTCGAGCGGAACCTGCGGCATCCGCTGCTTCCATGCGTCGATCCACTTGCCGGGAGTCGCGCCGGGGACGACGCCGAGACGGAACGTGCGCGGCTCATCGGACTCGGCCGACGGGGCGTCGAAGACGACCTTCTGCTCCGTCCTCGCGGTCTTGCGCGGGGGCTTCGGCGGCGGGAACCGCTCGGCGGGGGCGGCCTTGTTCCGCCGCACGGGCGTCGGCTTGCCGGTTCCGCGGCCGGGTCGTCGTGCCTGCTTCGCCATGGGGTCCAGGGTACCCGGCGGCGAGACGGCCCGGCTGGGTGCACGAAGGCGGCCATCCGCGAGTCCTGCGGCCGATTCCGCAGAATGCGGCCGCAGAACGTCGAGATGGCCGCAGAGATGCAGCGCGATGGCGGCTACTCGGCGGGAACGTGGCCGAGCGGATGCTGCTCGCTGCGGGCCGCGATCCCGCGCTGCGCCCGGCGGACCAGGGCGGAAGCGCCGGCGACGAGCAGCAGCACGCCGACGGTCAGGATCAGCAGGGCGCTCATCGTGGTCGGACTCAGAGACGTCGTCCAGTCGGCGACGCCCGCGCGACGGTCGTCAGCGGAGAGCAGCCAGAGCGCGCCCGCTGCCACCGCGGCGAACAGGGCGCCCCAGATGATGGCCGCCCATCGGGTGCGGGGGCGCGTGATCGTCGAGTCAGCGGCAGGTGCGGGGCCGGTCGTCGCGGCGAGGGGGGTCGAGGTGCTCATCGTTCGTCTTCCTTCTCGGGCTCGATGACGGTGATCGAGATGTCGCCGTTGCGCTGATCGATCGTCACGCGCTGCACGGTGGTCGTCGGCGCGTTCTCCGCGCCGATGCTCTCGGAGACGACCGAATCGCCGCCCCGCTCGGTGGGTGTCCAGGTTCCGCTGTCGATGATCATGCCGGTGTCGGCTTCCACGCGGTGCCACTCCACGGTCGCCGTGCCCACCGTGGCGCGCAGGTCGAGCTGCACACCGGGGTCGACGGAGATCCAGGTGCTGCCGGTGCCCTTCTCGATCACGATCGGGCGCGGGCCGTCGTCGTGCTGGTTGAGGGTGACCGAGAGGTCTCCGAAGGGCTGACGCACCTGTGCGGCCTCGTTGTTGGAGATCGACGCCCAGCCCAGGGTCACGTCCGAGAAGGCGGAGAAGCCGCCGGCCACGAGCCCGCCCGCCAGGGTGAGCACGGTCGTGAAGGCGAGGAAGCCGCTCCGCCGGCGGAACGCACCGGCCACGATCATCCCGAGTGCCAGCACCAGTGCCGCGGACAGCAGGCCGAGCGCGCCGCCCGTGCCGTCTGCGCCGCTCCAGAGCCCGACCGCGGCCCCCGTCACGATGGCGAGACCGATCACGGATGCGACGATCGCGAAGCCGGCGCGAGGGTTCGAGGCCCGGCGGATGCGGCGGCGCTCGGCGGCCTCCGCGGCGAACACCGCGGCTTCCGCCTGACGCTCACGGCGCAGCTGGTCCCTGACTGCGCGCTCGGCGTCCTGCTGCTGACGGCGCCAGGCCTGGTCCTGCTCCTTCCACGCCGCGTGCTGGACACGCCACGCGGCCACGTCTGCCGGGTCTTGGACGCCGGCGGGCAGCGGTGCCGGAGGCGGGGGAGGGATCGATCCCTCGACGTCGGCCGTCGGCCCGACCGCGGAGGCAGGGACGGATGAGAATGCGGATGTGGCGTCCGCCCCCTCGGCGGTACCCGAACCGCCGAGGGGGACGGACGCGGCCGGGGCCGCCTGATCTGCGGAAGCCATCGGCAGATCAGGCGCGGAAGCACCCGGGGTGCGGCTTGCAGCACGCACGATCAGGAAGAGCAGGCCGCCCACGATGACGAGACCGACGATCCAGCCGAACAGCGCCAGCGCCGACCAGCTCTCGTAGCCGAAACCGAACAGTCGGCCGGTGAGCGGCGCCGTCGGGATGAGCCCGACGATCGCCATCCCGAGGATGCCGAGCTGCACGGGCTGGTAGTCCTGCCGCAGCAGATCGCGGAGGTGGACCCGTCCGTCGATATCGGGCAACAGGGCCCAGGCGAGGGCGTAGAGGAAGATCACGGGCAGACCGAACAGTGCCGCGACCACGAGCACGCCGCGCACGATCAGCGGATCGATGCGCAGCCGCGCCGCGATGCCGGCCGCGATGCCGCCGAGCCAGCCGTCCGAGCGGGCGACGCCGAGACCGGCGACCCAGAGGAGGAAGCGCTCGGCGCCGTGAGGGGCGACCGGACCCGCGGAGCCGACGGCGTGGTCGGCGTGGTCGGCGGGGGGCGGAGGCGCAGTCGGAATCGTCATGCTTCGATCCTGGCGGCAGCGGCAGCCGTCCTGCCATGGGGGGAACCCCTGAGCGCCCCCTGATTCTGTTCGGGGGAGGCCCCGGATGAGCGGCCCGGATGGTTGGATGTCGACATGTCCTCTTCAGCGCCCGCCCCCGCGCGACCCTCTCGCGTCGCGGTGCCTGAGCGACCGCCGCGGCCTCCGCTGACGCGGGATCGCGACTGCCTGGTCTCCGGTGTGAGCGCCGGCCTCGCCCGTCACCTGGGCGTTCCCGTGTGGATGGTGCGCGGGTTGTTCCTCGCGCTCGCGATGTGCGGGGGTGCCGGCGTCCTGCTCTACGCCTGGTGCTGGACGTTCACGCCATGGGCGGAGGGGGACAGCACGCCGACGAGACGGATGCCGGTCGCCTGGCTGCTGCTCGCCCCCGCGGTGCTCGGTGTGCTGCTCGTCGCTCTCGGGGGCCACAGCGCTGATGACGTCCGCGCAGAGATGCCGTCGGATGCCGCTGTCGTGGTGGTTTCCTCTGCCATGGCGGTTTGCGCGACCGTCGCGCTCGCCGCTGGTGCGGGGCTCTGGGCCACCCTGATCGACCGCACCGACACGGCCAGAGGCCCGCGGCACACGACGATCCTCCGCATCCTGTCGATCCTGCTCCTCGCGGTGACGTTCGGTCTGCTCCTCACGAGGCCGGTCGGCAGCGTCGCCCTCGTGCTCATCCCGCTCGCCGGGCTCCTCGCCGTCATCTCCTCGACGCTGATCTCGCGCTGGCGGGAGCTGGCCGGAGAACGCGTCCGTCGCATCCGCGAGGAACAGCGCAGCGAGATGGCCGCGCATCTGCACGACTCGGTGCTGCAGACTCTCGCGCTGATCCAGAACAGAGCGGGGGCGTCGAGCGAGGCGGCTCGTCTGGCGAGAGCCCAGGAGCGCGAACTGCGCGCCTGGCTCTACGACGGCGATGCCCCGGCCGACAGCGACCTGGCGACGGACCTGCGCGACTACGCCGGAGGCCTGGAGCTCGACTACCCGGTGAGGATCGACGTCGTGTCGGCCGGGCTGTCCACGGAGCGCGCGAGCGGCGAACTCGCCGCGGCCGCCCGCGAGGCGATGCTGAACGCCGCACGGCATGCCGAGGGGGAGATCTCGGTGTACATCGAGGGCAGCGCGACCGGCGTCGACGTGTTCGTCCGGGATCGCGGCACCGGATTCCGTCTCGACGACGTGCCGAGCGACCGACTGGGCGTGCGCGAGTCGATCATCGGACGGATGCGACGCGCCGGCGGCTCCGGCACGCTGCGCAGCGACGAGAACGGGACCGAGGTGCACCTGCGCATCACGACGGGGCCACGCGGCGGATCGACCCCGCAGCCGGCGAGCCCGTCGCAGAGCGAGGAGGACGAGCGTGGCTGACAGCATCCGGATCGTGATCGTCGACGACCATTCGATCTTCCGCTCGGGGCTCCGTGCCGACCTCGATGCGAGCGTCGACGTGGTCGGAGAGGCTGCCGATGTGCCCTCGGCGATCGCGGTCATCCGTGAGACGCAGCCCGACGTCGTGCTGCTGGACGTGCACCTTCCGGGCGGAGGCGGCGACGACTCGACCGGCGGGGAGTCCGTGATCCGCGGCGCGATGCCGACGTCGTCGCGCTTCCTGGCGTTGAGCGTGTCGGATGCCGCGGCCGACGTCGTGCGTGTCATCCGTGCCGGAGCGCGCGGCTACATCACGAAGGGCTCGTCGGGCGCCGAGGTGAGCGGTGCCGTGCATGCGGTGGCCGGCGGCGACGCGGTGTTCTCGCCGCGGCTCGCCGGTTTCGTGCTCGATGCGTTCGGCGCCGTCGCCGGCGAGATCGCCACCGCGACCGATGAGCTCGACCGCCTCTCGGCGCGCGAGCAGGAGGTCATGCGGCTCATCGCCCGCGGGTACGCCTACAAAGAGGTCGCCGCGGAGCTGTTCATCTCGATCAAGACGGTCGAGACGCACGTGTCGTCGGTGCTGCGCAAGCTGCAGCTCTCATCACGGCACGAGCTCACCGTGTGGGCGTCGGAGCGCCGCCTGCTCTGAGAGCCGGCGGCTGTGTTCGCGCGCTCAGGCGGCGAGCCAGAGGCCCTTCGAGGTCGTCGCGACGGTGAGCCCTGCGGCGACCGTCTCGTCGTCGCCGATCCGCGCGCCGCGGACGATGCGCGCTCCGGGTCCGACCTCGGTGCGGACACCGACGTGTGCGTTGTCGCCGACGGCGGCACCCTGACCGATGTGCGCGTGCGCTTCGATGTGCGCACCCTCGCCGATGACGGCATCCGGTTCGATCCATGCGCCACGAGCGATGGTCGCTCCCGCGCCGATGCGCGCTCCGGGTTCGATGTACGCGCCGGCCTCGATGTGCGCCTTCGGGTGCACCTTGGCTCCATGCGCGACGAGACCGCGACCGTTGGCGTGCTTGCGGTACCGCAGCGTCGCTCCCTGGTCGTTCTCGATGTCGACGTAGTTCTTGCCCACGATTCCTCCCGTGTTCCGGAGTTTCCCCGGATATATCAACAACCACTGGAGGCGCGGATTCATTCCCGCGGATGGATGTCGTTCGAGGGGGTCAGGCGGTGGGGTTCACCGCTGGCAGGAGGGGCACCAGAACGTGACACGTTCTGGGGTGGGATCGGCGCCGAGCTCGCCGCGCAGGATTCTCGTTCCGCAGCGTCGGCAGGGGCGGCCGGACCGTCCGTACACCCAGGCGGCCTGGCCGGGACGATCGATCCCGGTGAACGTGCGGGAGGGGCGATCGCGATTGGCGCGGATCGTGCGGACGCCGAGAGAGAGGAGGGCGGTGACGTCGACCTCCGGTGTCGGAGTGGTCGGCAGGATTCCGCGCAGGAACAGGAGTTCCGCGGCGTATTCGTTGCCGAACCCTGCGACGTTGCGCTGGTCGAGGAGGGCGACGTGGATGCTGCGCGTGTCGGCGCCGAGGCGGCGGACGGCCTCGGGCATGTCCCAGTCGTCGGCGAGGGGATCGGGTCCCAGATATCCGACGAGCTCGCTCTCGTCTCGGGTCGGCACGACCTCGATCTCGGCGATGTCCACGCCGACGGCTTCGCGCTCGGCCGTGCCGACGATCGCCCTGACCTTGAACGCCGGATGCCGCCACTTCTCACCCGGACGATAGACGAACCAGGCGCCGTCCATGCGCAGATGGGAATGCAGTGTGCTGTCGCCGATGCGCAGGAGGAGATGCTTCCCGCGCGACACCGCGCCGTGGACGGGCTGACCGGTGAGATCGAGCGTCGCGAACCGGGGCACGCGCAGATCGAAGCGCGTGACCTCGCCGCCGGCCAGCGCGTCGTCGAGGCGCCGCGCCGTGCGGAAGACGGTGTCGCCCTCCGGCATCAGACCGCTCCCGTGCGGGGCGGAAGAGAGTGCGTCCCTGAGCCGGTGGCCGGGGTCCCTGAGCCCGAAGCCTGGGTCCCCAGGCTCGAGTTCTGGGTCCCTGAACTCAAGTTCTGGGTCCCTGAGCTTGTCGAAGGGTCCGACCCCGAAGGCAGCGGCGTGCGGGCGAGCATGTCGCGCGCCAGCATCGTGCTGCCGGCGACCGCGACCGGCATGACGACGACGGCGCCGCCGGGGGTGAGGAAGCAGAGCTGCGTCGCGACCCCGAACCCGAGCACGCGGGCCCGGCTGCCCGAGAACAGGGCTGCGCGGTCGGCGGGCGAGAGGTCGCGGGCGTCGAAGGCGCGGCCGGTGAGTTCGCGCGCGAGGAGTCGTCCGGTGAGGACCACGCCGGCGACCGGCCCGAGGAAGCCGCCGACGGCGGGGATGAGGCCGATGAGCAGGACGAGGATCGCGATCAGGATGCCGAGCACGACCAGCCGCAGGCCCTCGGCGACCGTGGTCCAGAAGCCGCCGCCGTCTTCCGGCGGAGCGTCACCGAGTTCGACCTCGACCGCGTGCCAGATGCGCTGGTAGAACGGGTCGCCGATCGTCAGGGTCAGTGCGGTGAACACGGCGCTGGCCAGGGCGAGGGACGCGACGACCACCACGAAGCCGACCGCACCGCGGACCAGGCCCTTCCACGGCGCCGGCCACTCCTCGGCGAAGGGCGTGATCCAGGCCGAGATCGAGGTCATGTTGAGGGCCAGGGGCAGCAGCACGGCACCGAGGACGACGATCGTGATGATGGCGGGGATCAGTCCGAGGTTCATCAGCCCAGGGCGGGTGCGCCACAGGCCGAACCCGCGCAGGAGTGTGCGGATGCCGGCGGCGAACTCTCTGATCATGGCTCTCAGCGTAGGCGTCAGTAGTGGTAGCGGGCTTGCAGGACTGTGACGTGGTGATCCGTCGCGGTGTACACGAGTCGGTTCGTCTCGTCTATGCGCCGCGACCAGGCCCCTGCCAGCACGTGCTTCAGCGGCTCGGGCTTCCCGATCCCTTCGAGCGGATCGTCTCTCAGCACGTCTGCGATGAGCAGGTTGATGCGCTTGAGAGTGCGTCGATCCTGCGTCTGCCAGTAGACGTAGTCCTCCCACCCCTCGGCGGTCCAGACGAGGAGTCGCTGGCTCATGCCTCAGAAAGGTCGTGCTCCGCGACGTCGCCCGCCCGGGCGGCCGCGAGGGCGGACAAGAGGCGGTTCGCGTTCGCGGGAGACCGAAGGAGGTGCGTGGTCTCGATGAGCGAGTCGTACTCGGCCTTCGACATGAGGACGGCAGAACCCCGGCGTGACGTGATCTCCACCTCGGAGTGATCGAGGTTCACGCGCTCGATGAGCCCGAAGAGGTCTCGTCGTGCTTCGCTGGTGGTGATGGCCATGTCAGGTCCCTTCTCGTACCAGATATGGTACCACTCCGAGGTTCAGACGGACTTGCGCAGGGTGTAACCGCGTGGGGTGGCGACGAAGCCGGCTTCCTGCAGCGCGAGCGCCAGATCCGTGCCGTAGACGCCCTCGCCGTTGATCTTCTCGACCGTGAGCGTATCGAGACGGCGGGCGCGGGCCGTCGCCGCGAGGTCGGATGCTGCGGCGCGCAGCACGTCGCCGTCGTCGGTGAACGAGATCACGGTGCGGCCGCCGCGCTCGAGATACAGCACGAGCGCGCCGTCGACGAGCACGACCAGACCGCCGGCCTTGCGCCCCGGCCGGTGCGACACCTCGTCGCGCTTGGGCCACCCGAGTGCGGCTCCGTAGGGGTTCGCCGGGTCTGTCGCGGCGAGAGTCACGGCGTTGCGCGGAGGCGGATCGGCGAGACCTGCATAGGTGCGCAGGCGGTCGACCGTGGCGGATGCCGCGAACTGCGCCGCGCCCAGCCGCTCGATCACGTAGCCGCGGCGGCAGTGGCCGGCCTCCTCGAAGCCGGCGAGCACCCGGTACGCCTGGGCGAATCCGCCGGGAACGCCTTCGGACTGCACGGCGCCTCGCGTGACGACGCCGTACCGGTCGAGCAGGAGTCCGGCGGTCACGGTCGCGCGACGGGCGGCATCCGTCTCGATCGTCGGCAGCAGCGACCAGCGGCCGCCGATCGAGGTGGGGCGCGGCGCGGTGCGGGTGAGCGACATGCCCCGGTAGGTGCGGGCACGGGGGGCGCGGCGCGTGACCTTGTGCGCCTGGGAGCCGCCGGCGAGCAGGGAGCGGATCGGTGCGAACGTGTCGTTCGTGACATGCCCCGACCAGGTGAGGTTCCACAGGGCTTCGAGCACGGACTGCTCGTTCTCGGCCGAGGCCATCTCCTTGAGCTGGCTCGCGAAGTACGCCCCGCCCGCCTGGAGCGCGGCGAGGACGCGCGCCTCCAGAGAGTCGGTCGCGATCTCGGCATCGGGCTCGGGGAGCGTGAAGGGCGCGAGGTCGGCCGGGTGCAACGAGACCCAGCCGTCGCGTCCGGGAAGCGTGCCGTGACCCGACCAGATCACCTCGCCGGCCGTCGTCAGCTCGTCGAGCATGGTGGGGGAGTAGTCGCGCACCCGCGACGGCAGCACCAGCGACTCCCAGGCGCTCGCGGGGATGGGCACGCCCGCGAACTGCTCGATTACGGTGAGCACGCCGTCGAGCCCCTCCAGGGGGCGCCCCAGGTGCTGCCAGTCGGGCAGGAAGCGCGCGTACGCATCGGGGGAGACCGGCTCGACCGATCCGCGGATCGCGGCGAGCGACCGCATGCGCAGCCGCCGCAGCACCTCGGTGTCGCACCATTCGATGTCGGAGCCGGAGCCCGCTGCCTCCGGCAGGAAGTAGCCGCTCGTCAGTCGGCCGGAGTTCTCGAGACGCTGGAGGGTGTGCCGGGCGACGGCCGAGCCGATGCCGAACCGGGTGGCGACGGCATCCGTCGTGAAGGGGCCGTGGGTGCGTGCGTGCCGGGCGACGAGATCGCCGAGCGGGTCGGCGATCGGCTCGAGGAACGCGACGGGGATGCCGGTGGGAAGAGCTGCGCCCAGGGCATCGCGGAGGCGTCCGGCGTCTTCGATCGCGGCGACGCGGCTCACCCCGCCGATCGTCACCGGGATCGCCCGCCGCGCCGAGACCAGGTCGTCGAGAAGCGCGGATGCCGAGGACGTGACGGTGTCGGGGTCGAGGCGTGCGGCGACCTCCTCGGCGTCGAGGGGGCCGAGCATGCGCAGGAGATCGGCGACGCCCTCGAGTCCGCGCGCCCGCCGCTCCGGGTCGAGGCGCTGCGCCTCGCGCTCGAACTGCGCGATCACGTCGGGGTCGAGGAGCTCCCGCAGCTCGACCGTGCCCAGCAGTTCGCCGAGCAGCGCAGGGTCGACCGAGAGCGCCGCGGCCCGGCGTTCGGCGAGCGGGGAGTCACCCTCGTACATGAACGCGCCGACGTAGCCGAACAGCAGATCGCGGGCGTAGGGCGAGGGCTGACCCGGCTGCGTCTCGACCAGGCGGATGCGCCGGTCGGCGATCGAGGTCGCGAGCTTGCGCAGCGACGGGAGGTCGTAGACGTCCTGCAGCACCTCGCGGAGCGTCTCGAGGATCACCGGGAACGTCGGATGCCGTCGCGCGACCTCGAGCAGCTGGGCCGAGCGCTGGCGCTGCTGCCAGAGCGGGCTGCGGCGGTTCGGGTTCGTCCGCGGCATCAGCAGGGCGCGCGCCGCGCACTCGCGGAAGCGGGATGCGAACAGCGCGGAGCCGCCGACCTCCTGCGTGACGAGGACCTCGAGCTCGTCGGGGTCGAACACGAACAGTTCGGCCCCGGGCGGCTCGGCTTCGGCATCCGGGATGCGCACGATGATGCCGTCGTCGCTCGCGACCGCGGAGCCCTCGACGCCGAGGCGCTCCCGCATGCGGGCGTTGATCGCCAGGGCCCAGGGTGCGTGCACCTTCATGCCGTAGGGCGAATGCAGGATGACGCGCCAGTCGCCGACCTCGTCGTGTCCGCGCTCGACGGTGAGCGTGCGATCGGTCGGCAGGGTTCCGGTCGCCTCGCGCTGCTCGGTGAGATGCGCCATGAGGTTGGTCCGCGCCTGCTCGTCGAGGCCGGCCTCGATCAGGCGCTGCGCCGCCTTCTCGGGGGTCGCCGCGGCGACCTCGCGGGAGAACTTCCCGAGCGCCTCGCCGAGCTCGAAGGGCCGCCCGATGCCGTCGCCGTGCCAGAACGGCACCTTGCCCGGCTGGCCGTATGCCGGGATCACGTTGACGCGGTCGTGGGTGATCTCGGCGATCCGCCAGCTCGTGGTGCCGAGCGTGAAGACGTCGCCGACCCGCGACTCGTAGACCATCTCCTCGTCGAGCTCGCCGACGCGGCGGCCGGCGCCCTCACCCGCGACGAAGACGCCGAAGAGGCCGCGGTCGGGGATCGTGCCGCCGCTCGTCACGGCGATGCGCTGTGCCCCCGGCCGCCCGGTGAGCGTGCCGGCATCGCGGTCCCAGACGAGCCGGGGCCGGAGCTCGGCGAACTCATCGGAGGGGAAGCGACCGGCGAGAAGGTCGAGCGTCGCCTCGTACGCCGAGCGCGGCAGCGACTGGAAGGGCGCGGAGCGGCGGACCGTCTCGAACCACTCCTCGACGCTGATGGCGCCGAGCGCGCTCGCCGCGACGGTCTGCTGGGCGAGGATGTCGAGCGGGTTGCGCGGCACCTGGATCGCCTCGATCCTGCCTGCGAGCATCCGCTCGGTGACGATCGCAGTGTGCAGCACGTCGCCGCGGTGTTTGGGGAACAGAGCCGCGCGGCTGATCTCGCCGACCTGGTGCCCGGCGCGGCCGACGCGCTGCAGGCCGGATGCCGCGGACGGCGGCGCCTCGACCTGGATCACGAGATCGACCGCCCCCATGTCGATGCCGAGTTCGAGGCTGCTCGTCGCGACGACGCAGCGCAGGACTCCGGACTTCAGTTCCTCTTCGACCTGGGCACGCTGCTCCTTCGAGACCGATCCGTGGTGCGCCTTGGCGAGCACCGGATCGGCGCCGGCGGTCGCTCCCGCCTGCGCCATCATCGCGGCAGGGACCGTGGCGGCAGGCAGTGCGGCCCCGATGCGCTCGGAGTAGATCTCGTTGAGGCGGCCGGTCAGCCGCTCGGCCAGACGCCGCGAGTTGGAGAACACGATCGTCGAGTTGTTCTGCAGGATGCGGTCGACGATCGCCTCTTCGACGTGCGGCCAGACGGAACCGGTGACCTCCGTGTACTCGGCGTCCTCCGTCGGCTGAGTCCCTGAGCTTGTCGAGGGGCCGGGCGGCGGAGGGGGATTGGTCATGTCGTCCATCGGCACGACCACCGAGAGCTCGAAGGTCTTGGAAGCCGGAGGGGCGACGATGTCGACGGGAGCCGAACCCCCGAGGAAGCGGGCGACCTCGTCGATCGGGCGCACGGTCGCGGACAGGCCGATACGCTGCGCCGCCGTCTCGTTGCCGTGCGAGGCGCGCAGGGCGTCGAGGCGCTCCAGGCTCACCGCGAGGTGCGCACCGCGCTTGGTCGCCGCGACCGCGTGCACCTCGTCGATGATCACGGTGTGCACGTCGCGCAGGGTCTCGCCGGCGCGACTGGTGAGCATCAGGTACAGCGATTCGGGGGTCGTGATGAGGATGTCGGGCGGATCGGAGACGAGCTTGCGTCGGTCGCTCGAGGTGGTGTCGCCCGACCGGACGCCGACCGTGACCGACGGAGCGGCCAGGCCGAGGCGTCGCGCGGACTGGCCGATGCCGATCAGCGGCGAGCGGAGGTTGCGCTCGACATCGACGCCGAGGGCCTTCAACGGCGAGATGTAGAGGATGCGGGTGCGCGAGGCATCCTTCTTGGGCTTCGACGGCTTCTCCTGGGTCCCTGAGCCTGTCGAAGGGTCGAGGCGCTCGCGGAACACGCTGTCGATCGCCCAGAGGAAGGCCGACAGGGTCTTTCCCGAACCGGTCGGTGCGACGACGAGCGCGTGCTTGCCGGCCGAGATCGCATCCCAGGCGCCGGCCTGCGCGGGCGTGGGCGCGGGGAACGCACCCCGGAACCAGTCCTGCGTGGCCGGAGTGAAGCGCTCGAGCACATCCCCCATCCGTCCATCTTCCCCGAGACCACCGACATCGGGGCGGGGATTGACGGAGCACTCGACGGATGTCCGACCTGTGCGCGATGCTGAGGCCATGGCGACGCACACGACGAACTATCGCGAGACCTTCATCGAGGTCGCAGAGGACTGCCCCACCGACCACGCGGAAGAGCCGCCGCTGGCGGAGTCGCCGTCGATCGCCGCCCTGCATCATCGCCTGATCGTGGAACAGCCCTACAGCCGCACCTCCGACGACGTGATCTTCGAGACGCATGCACGCCGGCGGGGCATCGCCGTCGACGACGCCGCGGCACGCGAGGAGTTCTTCTCGAAGGGGCAGCCGTGTCTGCGCTCCTCGCCCCTCGGCAAGCGCTACGGCTGGGGCATCCATCATGACGCCGAAGGCCGCGTGGCGCTCGTGCCACGCGAATCCGAGCAGTACGAGCTGCTCGCCGCCGACCCCGCGCTCGCCCACACGAAGGCGATGAGATCGAGACGGGTGTGAGAACTGCCGTCAGAGCCGTGCCGGTGCCGGGGCCCACGCGGTCGCGAACGCGGCCCAGATGATCGGCGAGTGACGAGGGTCGCCGGTCGAGGTCCAGAGTTCCCGCCGCTCTCGCTGCCAGGCTCCGAGCGCACTGATCGGGTCGTCCTGCTCGTGCGCTGCGTTCACGGCGACGATCGCCTCGGTCAGCATTCCCTCGGCGTGATCGCCGAGACCCGGCACGAGACGGCGCAGCCCCGCCTCCGTGGGCAGCGTCCATCGTGTGGCGGTCACGTACTCGGCGCCGCGGTGCAGGAAGGCGGCCACGAGTCCGGTCGGCTCGGCGAAGCGCAGGTCGGTCCCCGAGTCGCACGCGATCAGTGCCACCCGGTTCGGTGCGCGGAGAGGTGCGAGACCTGCTCCGCCCAGCGCGATCTCGGCGGCGGAGTACGGCCGATGCGCTCCGATGATCGGGGTGGTGCCCGGGGCATCCGCGCCGTCCGACAGATGCAGCCGTGCGTCCAGGGCGTGCGTCGAGGCGGTGACGTGCCCGACGTAGAGGAGTCTCCCCGCATCGACCACGGCATCCGCGAGAGCGAGCCGGCCGATGTCCGCCCGGCGGAAGGCCTCGCCGAACGGCACCCGCCGGGGTCCGAGGTCGGCGATCGCCCGCGCCAGTGGCGACCCCGCGGACACGGGACCCAGCACGCTCCCCAGCTCGCCGGTCGACGAGAAGCCGGGAACCACCGGATCCAGCACGGCCGCCACGGCCGACGAAGCCGACCACGGTGACACCGCCCTCGAAGCGTCGTTCCGCAGGGTCGCGGGCAGGAGCACCGAGACGTCGGCCATGTCGATGCCGCGCTCATCGCCCGCGGTGCTGATCAGCTCCCACGGAACCTGGGCGGTCGACGGCGACAGCTGAATGCGGAGATGCGGCCGCCTTCCCGCCTGCTCGAGCGCGTTCAGCTCGGAGCCCAGCCACTGCGGGACCAGCACGGAGGTCAGGAGCGCGGCGAGGGCCAGCTCGCGCTCGGGATCGAGCAGCGCACCATCCGTGAGTGCGCGCTGCAGCGCCTGAAGCCCGCTCTCGCCCGGGAGCGGGGAGGGCAACGCCTGCGCGAGCTCGTCCATGACGGGTGCGACATGCGCGCGCGGGACGATCGTCATCCGTGGCGAGCTGCGCTGGTGCTCCCACACCCAGCTCACGAGGAGGTCGTCGGCGTCGATGTAGCGCAGCCGGGCGGTCGGACGGACGCCGGGAGGCAGATCGGTCAGCACGGCATCGCCGTCGGTCCGCGTCATCGGCATCGGAGCGCCCAGCTGCGGGATATCGCGCCAGTTGCCGCTCACCACGCCGCCACCATCGTCGCTGAGCGCAGCGTCAGACCGTACTCGGCCTCCGCCGCGTCGATCCAGGCGTCGAGCACGGGAGCTGCCCCCGGCATCGCGACGACGCGCGGCGGCGGGGCGAACCGGACGGATGCCGTCGCCGACGCGCCGCCTGTCAGCCCGGCGGCCGCGGCGGGCAGCTCGTCGAGGTCGCCGGAAGGCGCGTCGGGGGCCGACGGGGGCTCAGGGATCGGGAAGGGCAGCAGTGCGCCGGCGGAGAGCGCGGTGTCGGCGGACTCGGCGACCGCCTGCAGCGTGACAGCGGCGGCCGCGTTCTCCACGAGCTCGAACAGCAGCGCGGCGTCCCCGAGCGTGCGCGCCAGCCGGAACGCCAGCTCGCGCGCGGGCGCCGCGACCTGCAGGCTCCAGCGTTCGCGCGTGCCGCCGGGGGCGAAGCCGTCGCGGAGCGCTTCGGTGACGAGCAGGACGGGGATGGCCAGATCCCGCGCCTTCTCCAGGCGCTGCATCCGCGACCGCGGGGTGAACGACATGGCGGCCCACTCGGCGTGCATCTCGGCGCGACGCAGATTCACCCGCGCCCGCTCGCTCGCGGAACGGGTGAGGTCGAGGGCCGCCCGGTAGGCCTCGTCGGCCGCCGGATACCGGTGTCGTGCCGACTCGGCGTCGCCCAGGAACGCCTGCGCCTCGAGTCGCTCGTGCACCGCGGCATCCTGTCCGAGGTCGGTCAGCAGGACGCGCAGGGTCTTGGCCGCCGCGCCGGCGCGACCGGCCTGCAGCTGCACGGCGGCGAGACCGGTGCGGCTGGCGGCGAGGCGCGTCTTCAGTCCGATCCGTCCGGCGAGCTCTGCGGCCTTCCGGAATCCGTCTTCGGCCTCGCGGTGCCGACCCGCCTGCATCGCCTCCCGCGCGAGGTTCTCGACCGCGAGCTGCCGGCCGGTGGCGTCGCCGCCGAGCTGCTGGGCGTGCTGCGCGAGCTGCAGATACTCCCGCGCGGCGGCATCGTCGCCGGTGCGCTGGGCGATCACGCCGAGGTTCGCGTACGCGTGTCCCGACAGCTCGGGGCCGACCGTCACGGCGATGGCCAGGCCGCGCTTCGCCTCGTCCTCGGCCTCCTGCAGGCGCCCGGTCATGATCAGCGCCGCGGTGCGGGCGTTGTGCACCGCGAAGGCGAGCAGGTCGCGCTGGTCGACCTCGTCTCCGGCAGGATCGTCGAGCAGCGCCTCGGCGTCGGCGATGCCGTCGAGCGCATCGTCGAGCCGGTCCATGAGCGTCAGGGTCTGCGCGCGCGACAGCATCCCGTTGATCTGCACGGTGCGGGTCGCACGTTCATCGCCGATGAGGGCGATGGTCTGCGCCGCGGCATCGAGCCCCTCGTCGGTGAGGCGGAGGGCGCCGTCGAGGTCCCCGCCGAACTCGTGGGCGGAGGCCAGATTCAACAGGGCTCGCGCGCGGAGGTCGAGCCCCTCGCCGTCGATGTCATCCACGCGCGTGAGCGCCACCGCTTCGCGCAGCTTCACGGCCCCTTCGTTGACACGCCCCTCGTGCAGCAGCATCGCGGCCGCGTTGTTGATGTCGCGCCCGGCCTTCCAGCGGGCCGTCGCCGGAAGGCGCCCGCGGATCGCGCTCGGCGGCCTGGCCTCCTCGTCGCTCACCGGCTCGCCCCTGCGCTGCGCTCTGCGAGCGATGCGCTCGGAGATTTGAGGCGATCGGCGGCGAACCGGATCACTCGCTCGCGGGCCTCGGCGCTCTCCGGCGCTCCCGGCGACGGCGCCAGCACCGGATCGTGGACCCAGAGCGTGCGTGCGCCCGGGGGGAGGAAGGCGACGGATGCCGGCACGCCGGCCTCGCCGGTGAATCCGGCGCCAGCGCGTTCGAGAGCGAGGTCGACCGCGGAATCCGACGGTCCGAACCGGGCCTCGAGCGTCGTCGCCGCGCCTTCGGCGTCGACGGCCGGGACCTCGACGTGCAGCGTCGTGCGGCCGTCGTGCTGCCGCAGCGACCAGCGCGCCTCGCCCTCGGCGTCGATCGACTGGGCGGGGACGTCGGCCCAGCGCACGGGAGCCGTCCCGCTGGCGAGCTCGATCCCGGCCGCGGAGGGGCCTGTACCGCCGGCGGCGAGCGCCCATTCCTCCCGGGCGATCATCGCCTCCTGGGCGGTCGTCACGGGGCGGAGGGCGACGCCGTGGTCCTCGGCCAACTCAGCCAGAGCGGTCGATACAGCCGCACCGTCGGCAGCGAGGGGCAGCGGCAGTGCCGCGAGGGCGGAGGCGGCATCGACCGCGTCCCGCAGGGCGTGCTCGACGGCTTCCTCGTCGTCGAGGAGATGCGAGACCGCGTGGCTCGTGAGCGCGATCTCGGCGGCGAGCAGGGCGGGGTCGAGGGCCGCGATCCGGGCGCTTGCCGGCCACCACGCGCGCGCCCAGGTCAGGTGCCCGAGTCGGAGCACCGCCTCGACGATGCCGGTTTCGGGTGCCGCGATCTCGACGACCGCCTCCGCGCCGGTCCGCGCGGCAGCGGCCACGGCCGGACCGTAGACGTCGGCGAGCCATCCGGCCGCCGCGTCGATGTCATGGATGTCCGCGTCCGGCCGCTGTGCTCCTGCGGTCGCGTCCCAGTGCAGCAGCGCGCCGGCGCCCTCGACGACGGCCGTCAGGAACGACGGGTCCTCGGCTGCGGCCACGCCGGACGAGACGTGTGCGACCCCGTCGCGCACCCGGATCAGCGTGCTCATGCCGCCTCCGTTCCGGTGCTCTCGAGTGCTCCGCGGCCCATCGCGACCTTCAGCCGCTGACGCTGATCCATCACGACCGAGCGGAGCACGCCGTCGAGCAGATCCCACAGATCGCCCGCCGCGATCGCCTGCTCGCGGAGCTCGCGGCCGTGCAGCCGCACCCAGAGCCGGCGCAGATAGCCGCGGCGCACGTCGCGGATGTCGGCGACGACGGATGCCGGCACCCCGCTGAACTCGACCGGCAGCCGCAGCGCGCGCCGCACATAGGCCTCACGTCGCCAGCGTGCGGCGAGTCGCCGGTGCGCCGCCGTCGCCTGCTGTGCCTCGCCGGCCTCCGCGGGATCGAGCCCACGACTCGCCTCGACGCCGAGCACCATCGCCACGCGGCTCTCCTCCTCGCCGAGCTCCCACGCGCGCGCCGAACGGAGGATCTCCTCTTCGACGAGTCCGCGGGCGTCGACGGCCAGATCGGGTGCAGCACCGCCGGCGAGCGCGGCGAACAGCCGCTCGAAGATCGAGCGGTCGAAGGGGAGTGGAAGATCGCGCTTCGACGCGGTCCCGCCCAGCGGCGGCAGCGGCGGCGCGGGGTTCCGTGTCAGGCCCAGCGCCCGGGCCGCGCCGTCGTCGTCGAGCGCGGCGGCGGCCGCCGACCCGGCATCCGCGTCGACCAGAGCGGCGAAGCGTCCGCCGTAGCCGTCACCGGTGCAGTCGTCCAGCGCGCCCGCGATCGCGTCGTCGGGGACGCGGCGCATCGGCGGAACCGGACGCGATGCCCAGGCCTGTGCGAGCTCGGCGGCCAGGCGCGGTGTCTGCTCCTCGTCGCGCAGCAGCTGCCGCACCTGCGCGAGCAGCGAGTCTCCGGACGCCTGTGCGATCTCGGACACGACCTCGAGGGCCACGGCATCCGCATCCGCGTTCGGGGCCCCCGCGTTGCGGGCGAGCTCGTAGCAGCGCTGGAAGTACTTCTCCTGCGGGTTGCCGTCGGTGATGCGCAGGCGCCGCCTGGCGGCCTTGAGCTCCAGGAACCAGGCGGATGCCGCGGCCAGCTCGACCCTGGCGGCGCGGATGCGGTCCCGGAGCTCGTCGGCGGCCTCAGCGGTCAGCGTGCCGCCGGCGAGCCCGGGATTCTGCACCGGACGGATCACCAGCGGGTCGAGGATCAGCTTCATCGTGCGCGCCAGCGGGCGGCCCGATCCGTTGCTGAACGGGGCGACGCCGTCGCCCAGCTCCTGCCAGGCCTGCGCGATCACCTGGGCCCGCGGATACAGCGCGACCACCGCATCGACGTCGGGGCTCACAGGCGTGAGCTCGGCAGGCGCACTCATGTCCGCCAGCCTATAGAGGGAGGGTCCGTTGAAGCGCGCGCGGCACAAACCCGTGATCGGGAGATCCGTGCGCCACGGGATCCTGGCGGCATGAACACCAACGAGTCGCGAGGGTATGTGTTGAACGGCACCCCGGTCCTGCCGCTGCAGTCGACGTCGCTGCCGACGCGAGGCCCGCGTGATCCGCGGAAGGTGCGCCGGCGCATCCGACTGCGGTTCCTCGGCTTCTTCCTGGCGCCGGCCCTCATCGGAGGGGTGATCGCCCTGGTCGCCTGGATCTCCACGCCGCCGACCCGCGATGTCGAGATCCTGCCGGGGTCCGCGGTCATCAGCATCGACGAGCAGGACGTGGCGGTCGTGGTCTACGCCGACACGTCCCGTCCCGGCATGTTCGAGCCCATCTTCCAGACCAGGGCGACGGCGATCCGCCTCAGCGACGGCAAGGCACTGTGGGACCAGCGGCTGAACGCGGAGCTCGCGAGCGAGGCGGCCACCCTGGCCGGCGACTCGTCGCGGGTCTACGTCGGCACCGACGAGGGCCTCGTGATCCTCGACGCGGCGACGGGGGCGATCGAGGCGCAGGGCACCGGCATCGCCGGGCTCGGCGCCGACGCGGTGCTCTCCGCGTCGGCCTACGGCTACGACGCGGAGGCGAACGCCGTCGTCGCACTCAGTGCGACCGGGGGATTCGTGCAGATCCCGGTGGGCGGGGTGGAGGCACAGCCGGCGGATCCCGCGGTGGCGAGCCGCTGGCAGGGCACGCTGAGCTCCTCGGCGTTCCTCGACACCTCCGCGCTCACGCGCCTCGTCGACGAGGCCATGGCTCCCGACGGCACGACCTTCACGATCGAGCAGCTCTCCGAGGCGGTGAGCCGAGACGCCCTGGTGATCGCCTCGTCCGACCAGCAGACCATCCGCCGCACGGAACTGGTCGACGCGGAGATCCTTCCCGAGACGGGTGTGGAGCCGCAGCTCGGCGTGATGCTCGACACCGGCCAGTTCCTCGAGGGCGACTTCACCGGCGTCGACCCCGACGACATCGAGGCTCTCCTCGAGGCGGCGAGCCGGATGACGGGAGAGGACATCCCGGCTCCGGCGGCATCCGGCTCCGGGTTCGTGCTCGTGCAGCATCGGGAGTCGGTGAACGCCGAGAAGACCCTGCTCAGCAGCGTCGAGATCGCCACCGGCCGCATCGTCGACACCGTCGAGATGGGAGCGGATGCCGTGCGCGCCGTCACCGGACCATCGGGGACGACGGCGGTGATCGCCCCCGCCCCCGATTCCTGGTTCCCGAACACCCTGCTCGTGCTGGACGAGGACGGCACGCTCCGGCCGGTCGGAGTGGGCGTCGTGCCGTGGTGGGTGGCTCCGTTGCGCTAGACCTCCCGCAGGGTGCCGCCGGCCTCGATCTCGAGCGTGAGATCGAGGTCGAGCCGCGCGAGGAACGCGTCGTCGTGGCTCACGACGAGCACGGCCCCGCGGTAGGCGCGCAGCGCCTCGACGAGCTGGTCGACCGTGTCGATGTCGAGGTTGTTCGTCGGCTCGTCGAGCACCACGAGGTGCGGCGGCGGATCCGAGAGCAGCAGCTTCGACAACGCGACGCGGAAGCGCTCGCCGCCGGAGAGCGCCGACACCGGGCGATCGGCCGTCGCCCCGCGGATCAGGAACCGGGCGAGCCGGTTGCGCAGCTCCTTCTCGGGCACCTGAGGCGCGGCGAGCGCGATGTTCTCGAACACCGAGCGGTTCTCGTCCAGGCCGTCGACCCGCTGCGGCAGGTAGCCGATCCGGTCGGTCGAGGCCGTTGCGACGAGACGCGGTGCAGTATTCAGCACATCCTCGTCGGATTCCGGCGGGTTCCGCGTATCGGCGCGGGCGTCCGGCTCCGCATCCTCCGTTCTTGCTGAATTGTGACCGGCCTCGAGCGCGGCGCCGGCGACCAGCCGCTCCAGCAGCGTGGTCTTCCCGGCCCCGTTCGGCCCGATCAGCGCCACCCGCTCCGGGCCCTGGATGACCCACGCCCGCTCCTCGTCGGCCAGTGTCGCGATCCGTCGCGACCGGGAGACCTGTGGATCGGGCAGCTCGATCTTCATCGACGCGTCCGAGCGCACGCGGTGTCCGGCCTCATCGAGGGCGGAGCGTGCGGCATCCTCCTTGGCTCCGACCTCGGTGCGCAGCCTTCCCGCCGACACCTCGGCCGCCATCTTGCGACCGTGCGCGACGATCTTCGGCACGCGCTTCTCGATCTCGGCCTTCTTCGCCGTGCGAGCGCGGTGCGACAGCTTCACCTCGGCCTCGATGCGCTGGCGCTTCTCCTTGCGGAACGCCTGCGCTGCGGTGACCTCGGCCTGCTTCGCGGCATCCTGCTCGTCGTCCAGCCAGGCGCGCCATTCGGAGTACGGGCCTCCGAAGACGCTCAGGGTCTGGGCGTAGAGCTCGGCGGTGTCGTCCATGAGCTCGAGCAGCGACAGGTCGTGACTGACCACGATGAGCGTGCCCTTCCAGCCCTGCACCATCGCACCCAGCTTCGCCCTGGCGTCGCGGTCGAGGTTGTTGGTCGGCTCGTCGAGGAGCGTGATCGGCGCACGACGCAGGCGGATGCCGGCGATCGCCACCAGCACCGCCTCGCCGCCCGAGAGCTCGCCGACCGTGCGGTCGAGGAAGTCCGGGGCGAGGCCCGCTTCGGCGAGAGACGCCTCGGCGCGCGCCTCGATGTCCCAGTCGTCGCCGACCGCGTCGAAGTGCGCCGGGTCGACATCGCCGGCGCTGATCGCGCGCACCGCGTCGAGTGCCTCGGACACACCGAGGAGCTCCGCGACACGGCGATCGACGTCGAGCGTCAGCTGCTGCGGGAGGTACGCGACCTCGCCGGATGCCGCGACGACGCCCGATGTCGGTTCGAGTTCGCCGGCCATCAGACGCAGCAGCGTCGACTTGCCTGCGCCGTTGCGGCCGACGAGTCCGGTGCGTCCAGAGCCGAAGGCGCCGGAGAGGCCGTCGAGCGCTGTCGAGCCGTCCGGCCAGGTGAGGGTGAGCCGGTCGAGAGTGACCGACGCGTGAAGGGTGGGTTGTGACATGGGGATGTCTCCTGTCGAGTGCGAGGGTGCACTGACACCGGACCTCGGTCGCGACCCGCGAGGGGTCGGAGCGGAGGCGGAATGTCCTGGAGAGGCGGGAGGATCCCGGAACGGGATGGTCCCTGAAGGAATGGTCCCTGAACGGGATGGATCCCTGAGCCTGTCGAAGGGTCGTCGGGTCAGCGCGCGAAAAGAGGAGCGCGGAGGCGACGGATCAGATCAAAGGACTTCCAGACACGGCGGACAGGACGGATCGACGATACCCGGGCGTGTCGCGACGCGCAACCCCGGGCGTGTCGCGGGTCCGTCGTGCGGGGGATGTGGCGTGAGGCCCGTCGCCGTACCGTGAGCGCATGGAAGAAGACGGGCGCAGCAGCCCTCCGCGATCACTGGAAGGCGTCGGCATCGGACTGGCGCTCGGCGTGGGCATCGGCGTCTCGCTCGGTGTCGCCCTGGAGAACTGGGGCCTCGGCCTCGGCATCGGGGTGGCGATCGGGGTCACGTTCGCCATCGCGTTCAGCGCGCGCCCGAACACGAAGCCCGGTACGGCGGCGGACCCGGAAGACCCTGCGAGCGACGACGGCCGCCCGACGCCGTGATCAGGGCGTTTCGATCCCGTCGAGCCACTTCGTGAGGAAAAGGCGCACATCGGCGAGCTCCTCCTCGGAGATGCTGTGCGTGAGGCCCGTGTAGACCCGGCCGGAGAGCTCGGAGTGGTCGGGCAGCCACTGCGCGGTGTGGTCGATCAGCGCGGGCGGGATGACGTCGTCGTTCGTTCCTCGGCCCCAGAACACCGCCGGCCGGAGTTCGCGCAGCTCCTCGTCGTGCGGCAGATCGCCCGGCGAGGCGTAGCCGCTCAGTGCCACGATCGCGCCGAAGCGTCCCGGTTCGAGACGGAGGGCCTGCAATGCGACAGCGGCCCCCTGGGAGAAGCCGAGCAGCGCGACCGACGGTGCGTCGCCGGCCACGGCGTCGAGCCAGCGCAGGAAGGCGTCGGCGGCTGCGGTCACCGCGTCGGGGCTGCGTCCGTCCAGGCCCTCGATCGGATACCAGGAGCGCCCCGGCATCGGCCACGGCGGCGCCAGCGGGGCGGCGACGGATGCCACGGCGATGCCCGCCGGGAGGTAGGGGACGAGGCCGAACAGGTCGTGCTCGTCGGCGCCGTAGCCGTGCAGCAGCACCAGCAGCGGCATCCGCCCTCTGTCGGCGGACGACCATCTGGTCGCCGCATCGTCGATCGTCAGGTTCTCGCTCACACCGATATCCTGCCAGCGGATGCCGACACGTCCACCCCGCACGGTCAGGCGCGGCTGGTAGAAAGGACACATGTCCGTCCGCACACCTGATCCCGACCCGGAACCCGAAGACGACGGTCTCGGCGCCTTCCGCGATGCGAATCCGTCGGCACCCGGCTCGAACCCCGGGTGGCTGAGCGACATCGAGCTCGAAGAGGCGCGGCGGCATCTGCCGATGCTCTACGTCGAGGCGATCCCGGTGCGCACCGACGGTTCCGGTCAGGTCACCGAGGTCGGCATCCTGCTGCGCTCGACGCCGATGGGTGAGATGACGCGCACGATCGTCTCCGGTCGCGTGCGCTTCGGCGAGACCATCCGCGACGCGCTCTTCCGTCACGTCGAGAACGATCTCGGCCCGATGGCGTTCCCGCTCCTTCCGCCGCAGCCGCTGCCGTTCACGGTGGCCGAGTACTTCCCCATCCCGGGAGTGAGCGCGTACCACGACGACCGTCAGCACGCGGTATCGCTGGCGTTCGTGGTGCCCGTGACCGGCACGTGCGAGCCGCGTCAGGACGCGCTCGAGGTGACCTGGTTCCCGCCCGAGGCTGCGGCATCCGACGCGGTCGCCGCCGAGATGGAGGGCGGCCGCGGCACGCTCATCCGCCTGGCTCTCGCGAACCTCGGACTGCTCCGCTAGACCCCCGCACGCCGACTGCCGGCATGCCCCTCGCGTGATGTGAAGGGGCCTCTTCGGCGTGCGACTCTTGCGCTGGCTGGACTAATGGGCTAGAAAGTAGACCATTAGTCCAATCGGCAAAGGATGTTCGCATGGATGCTTCGACAACGACGTCGCACAGCGCAGGAACAGCACAGGACCGCAGCCTCCGCGGAAACCTCGGGGCGGTCTCGGTCACCTTCATGGTGATCGCCGCGGCCGCACCGCTCACGGTGGTCGGCGGCCTCGTGCCGATCGGCTACCTCGTGGGGAACGGCATCGGATTCCCGGTCATGTTCCTCGTCGCCACCGTGATCCTGCTGCTCTTCTCGGTGGGTCTCACGGCGATGAGCCGCTATCTCCCCAAGGCGGGATCCTTCTTCGTCTTCGCCACGCATGGACTCGGCCGTACTCCGGGCCTCGCCACGGCGTACCTCGCCCTCATCTGCTACACGACCGTGCAGATCGCGGTGTTCTCCTACCTGGGGGCCACGATCAGCTCCAGCATCGCCCTCCTGGGCGGCCCCGAGATCCCGTGGTGGCTGCTCACGCTCGCCACCGTCGCGATCGTCGGCGCCCTCGGGTACCGGCAGATCGAGCTCAGCTCCCGCGTGCTCGTGGTCGTGCTGCTCGCCGAGATCGGCATCGTCGTGCTGCTGGGCGTCGTGATCCTGCTCACCGGGGGAGCGGATGGCGTGACCTTCGGCTCGTTCCTGTTGCAGAACGTGCTCTCGGGCGCCCCCGCTCTCGGCCTCATGTTCGCCATCGCGAGCTTCATCGGGTTCGAGTCGACGGTCGTCTACCGTGACGAGGTGCGCACGCCGGAGCGCACGATCCCGCGCGCCACCTACGCCTCCGCGATCGTCATCGGCGTGTTCTACGCGTTCGCCGCCTGGGCGATCGTGATCGGCGTCGGCGAAGGCGCGATCATCGACGAGGCGGCCGCCGACCCCACGACGCTGATCACCCGCGTGACCGAGCAGTACCTCGGCCCGGTCGGCTCGATCGCCGTCGCCGTCCTGTTCCTCGGCAGCATGTTCGCGGCGGTCCTCTCGCTGCACAACGTGCTGACCCGCTACCACCACGCGATGGCCAACGCCCGCGTGCTGCCGCACCGCGTCGGCGCCGTGCACTCGCGCCACGGTTCGCCGCACGTCGCCTCGATCGTGCAGGTGGCGACCTCCGGCCTCGCGATCATCGTGCTCGCGCTGATCGGCTTCGCGCCGGAGAACATCTTCGCCTGGTTCGCCGGCATCGGGACGCTCGCGATCGTCATCCTCATGGCGGTCACCTGCCTCGCGGTCGTCGTGTACTTCGGCCGCACGCGCCAGCTGCGGAGCCCGTGGCACACCGTGATCGCTCCCGTCCTGGGCTTCCTCGGGCTGGCCGTCTCCGCCGTGCTCATCGCCGCCAACTTCCCGCTGCTCGTGAGCGACGTCGACGCCGACGGGAACCCCGCCTGGGGGCCGATCAGCGTCACGCTGGTGGCCGTCGTCGTCCTCGCTCCCGTGATCGGCCTCGTGCAGGCCGCCGTCATGCGGGCGAAGGCCCCCGAGGCGTACGCGCAGATCATGCGCCGCTTCGACGAGAACGCCTGACCCACGACCCCGCCCCGACCCCGACCACGCAGACGAAGGATGGACATCATCGGCACTTCCGCCCTGGCCCGCCCCCTGATCGGCATCTCCGGTCGACGACTGCGCGGTGCCGCGATCGGCGCACCGCACGGCTTCGCCGACGCGCCGCTCGAGGCATATCTCAGCGAGTACTCGACATCCGTCCTCCGTGCCGGCGGCCTGCCGGTGCACCTGCCCATGGATGCTGCGCCGGCGGAGCTCGTCGAGCGCCTCGACGGCGTCGTGATCGTCGGCGGCGACGATGTGGACCCGCGTCGCTACGGTCGGACGCCGGGGCCCTTCACACCGCTGATCGACCCGCAGCGAGATGAGTTCGAGGCCGGACTCATCGAGGCCGCGATCGACGGGGCCGTCCCGTTGCTCGGCGTCTGTCGCGGCGCCCAGCTCCTCAACGTCGTCCGCGGCGGCACGCTCCACCCGCACCTCGCTCACGGCGAGGGAGAGTCGCACGGCTCGTACGCCTACCCCCGTGCGCACCGCGTGCACGAGGTGCGCACGGCGGCGGGCAGCGTCGCGCACGCCTTCTACGGCGAGACGACGCGGGTCAACTCGTTCCACCATCAGGCCGTCGACGTGCCGGGGACCGGGATCGTGGTGACCGGCTGGGCACCGGACGGGATCGTCGAGGCCATCGAACTCGAAGGCCTCCCGGTCGTCGGGGTGCAGTGGCACCCCGAGGTCTTCGACACCGATCCGATCTTCGACTGGCTGGTCGATCAGGCATCCGCCCGCGCGACGCTCGCCGTCGTGTCCGCAACGCAGAACGTCGCCTAGGCGTCACCGAACAAGGAGAAGAAATGCGACACGCAGACAAGAACGCCTTCATCACCGGCGCAGGCTCCGGGATCGGCCGCGAGACGGCCCTCCGCCTCGCGAGCGAGGGCGCCCGGGTTCTCGTCACCGACGTCTCGGCAGACGGTGCGGCCGAGACCGTGCGCCTCATCGAGGAGGCCGGCGGCACCGCCGTCGCCGCCGTCGTCGATGTGCGGTCGCGGGACCAGATCCGCGCCGCCGTCGAACGCGCCCGCGAGGAATGGGGAGCGCTGCACCTGCTGATCAACAACGCCGGCGTCGTGACGGAGCACTCGTTCGAGACCCTCACCGAGGAGGCATGGGACTTCGTCTTCGACATCAACCTCAAGGGCCAGTTCCTCGTCGCCCAGGAGGTCGCCCCGCTCATCGCCGAATCCGGCGGCGGCGCGATCGTGAACCTCTCCACGGTCGAGGCCCTCGTCGTCGTGACGAGCACCGGCACCGCGCAGCCGCACTACAACGCGAGCAAGGGCGGAGTGCCCATGCTCACCAAGGCTCTGGCGGTCGAGCTCGCCGCGAAGAACATCCGCGTCAACTGCGTCGCGCCCGGTCCCATCGCCACCGACTTCTTCGACTACGAGAGCGTCACGAGCGACGAGGCGCTCGAGTTCATGAAGCAGCGCCTCCTCGTGCCCCGGGTCGGGCTCCCCGCCGACATCGCGTCGGCCGTATCCTGGCTGCTCAGCGACGAGGCGTCCTGGATCGACGGCATCCAGCTCCCTGTCGACGGAGGGTGGCTGACACGATGATCGATGATGTACGCCTCGCGCCCGAGGAGCTCGAGGCCGCCGGCATCCGCACGGTGATCGTCGCGACGCCCGACATGCAGGGTCGCCTCGTCGGCCGGCGCATCCCCGTCGAGGGGTTCGGTCGTGTGGTCGAGAACGGCGTCGACATCTGCACCTGCGCGTGGTCGTGGGACATCGAGCAGGGCCTCGAGCTGATCGACGCCAACCGGTTCGCCCTCTGCGGCATGCACAACGGCGTGCCCGACGTGACGCTCATCCCCGATCTCGAGACGCTCCGCCCCGCGGCGTGGCTCGACGGTGTCGCGATCTGCCTCGCCGACCCGGTCGACGTGCATTCGCACGAGCCCCTGCCGATCTCGCCCCGCGTGCTCCTGAAGCAGGAGCTCGCGCGCCTCCGGGAGAGAGGACTCACCCCGCTCGCGGGGACCGAGCTCGAGTTCTACCTGTTCCGCAACGACCCTCGGGAGCTTCGTCGTTCGGGCTTCCGCGACCTGGACCCGACCACGCTCACCCCCTCGGACTTCCTGATCCACGAGGGGAACCTCTACGAGCCGTTCTTCCAGAAGCTGCGCTCCGACCTCCGAGCCAGCGGCATCCTCGTCGAGACCGCGCAGAGCGAGTGGGGACTCGGGCAGTGGGAGATGACGTTCGAGTACGGGGATCCGCTGGAGATGGCCGACCGGCACGCGCTCTACAAGCTCGCCGTGCGCGACACCGCGGCGCGCGCCGGCATGTCCGCGACGTTCATGGCCCGGCCGCTCAACGACCAGCCGGGGTCGTCCTGCCACGTGCACGTGTCGTTCGTGGACGAGCAGGGCACGGCGGTGTTCTGGGACGAGTCGGCCGACGATCACCTCAGCGGGCGGATGCGGGCGGCGATCGCCGGGGCGCTCGAGCACGCGCCCGCACTGATGGCGTGGTACGCCCCGACCGTGAACGCCTACCGTCGCAGCAACTCCGCCGACGTGGCGGGGAACGGGCGCACCTGGGGCTTCGACAACCGCACGACGACCGTGCGCGTGGTCGGGCACTCGCCGAAGGCGCTGCGGTTCGAGTTCCGTCTCCCCGGGGCCGACACGAACCCGTACTTCACCCTCACCGGGCTCCTGGCGTCGGCGCGCGACGGCATGGACAAGGACACCGCGCTCGCGGACCCCGTGACCGGCAGCGCCTACGACTTGCCCGGTGACGGAGCGATGCCCGCGGATCCACGTCAGGCGAGCATCCTGTTCGGTGAGAGCGCGCTGGTGCAGGAGCTGCTCACGCCCGACGTCATCTCGCACCAGCAGGTGCTGCTCGAGCACGAGTGGGCGACGTTCATGTCCCGGGTCACGGACTGGGACCTGCACCGCTACTTCGATCGGATCTGACATGACCTACCCCGCCCTGCGCACCTGGATCGGCGGCGTCGCCGAGGAGAGCCCCGAGAGCGACGGCACGTGGCTGCACGACCCGAACACGGGGGAGAGGCTGGCCGCCTCTGCGTCGAGCACGCTCGATCAAGTCGACCGCGCCGTGGCCGTTGCGCAGGAGGCGCACGACGACGCGCGCTGGCGCGGCCTCGCGCCGGAGCGCCGGGCCGAGAAGCTCATCGCCCTCGCCGACTGGCTGGACGAGCGCGCCGAGGAGATCGCCCGGCTGGACGCCCTCAACAGCGGAGTCCCGATCTCGATCACACGACTGTTCGGCGGGGCGAACGGTGCGACGCTGCGGGATGCCGCGCGGCGAGCGGTGGAGGTCGGCGATGTGCGCGACCTGCCCTCCGCGCAGGGCGGCGTGCGACTGCACCGGGTGCCGTGGGGACCGACCGCGCTGATCCTGCCCTGGAACGCTCCTTCGGCCATGGCCGTCAAGAAGACGGCGTTCGCGCTCGCGGCAGGAGCGACACTGGTGCTGAAGCCCTCGTCGTTCTCGCCGTGGAGCGCTCAGCTCCTGCTCGAGGGCGTGCACGCGGCGGGCATCCCCGACGGGGTGGTCGGGCTCGTGCAGGGCAGCGGAGGGATCGGGCGCGCCCTGGTCGCCGACGAGCGGATCGCCGCGATCTCGATGACGGGATCCACGCCGACGGGCCGGGCGATCGCCGCGACGGCCGCCCCGCGCTTCGCCCGGCTCCAGCTGGAGCTCGGCTCCAACAACGCGGCGATCGTCCGTACGGATGCCGACCTGGAGGCTGCGGCGAAGGCGCTGACCGACGGGGTTCTCAAGCTGTCAGGTCAGTGGTGCGAGGCGCCGCGGCGCGTGCTCGTCGACCGGGAACGTCGCGACGAGCTGGCGGCATTGCTGATCGCCGAGTTCGGGCGGCGCGTGATCGGCTCGAGCCTCGACGATGCGACCGAGATGGGGCCCGTCGCCTTCGCCGCCCGCCGCGATGAGCTCGCCGCGCAGCGGGACCGGCTGGCGGATGCCGGAGCCGAGGTGCTGAGCGTCTCGCGGATCCCGGCGCAGGGGTGGTTCTTCGCGCCGACGGTGGCAGTGCTCGACGGCCCGGGTCTCGCCGACGAGGTGTTCGGACCGATGCTGCTCGTGGGCGGGTACGCCGACGAGGACGAAGCCGTCGCCCTCGCGAACACCGGCCAGGTCGGGCTCGCCGGCTACGTCTTCGGCGCGGACGAGGAAGCTGCGGCCGCACTCGGCACCCGGCTCGTCGCGGGAGAGGTCAAGGTCAACGGCACGAGCGTGCTCGACATGTCGCCGGAATCGGCGCAGAGCTTCTTCGGCGCGAGCGGTCTGGGCGGGCACGGAGACGCCGATGTGCTTGACTTCTTCGTGGGGAAGCAGGTCGTGGGCTCCGATCGCCCAGGGCTCCCCCTCTGATCGGAGGAGTGCGGATGAGCGAGCGTGACGACGCGCCGCACGACTTCTCCCGTGCCGTGCTGCAGCCCGTGTCCGGGTACCAGGCCGTCGCCGGTTTCCTCCGGCGCGAGATGGCGCTCGGACGCATCCGGCCCGGCGATCGGCTTCCGCCGGAGCGGCGGCTGTCCGAGCAGCTGGGCGTCTCGCGTGAGACCCTCCGGCAGGCCCTGCGCATCCTCGAGGGGAGCGGTCAGATCGTGATCTCGCGCGGCGCGTCCGGCGGGGCGATCGTGCAGGATGCCGCACTCGACCCGCGGCTCATCCGCGAAGAGGTCCGCACGCGCTCGGGCGAGATCGGCGAGCTCACCGAGTTCCGCGCGATCGTCGAATCCGGCGGGGCGGCCCTGGCGGCTGTCCGCCGCAGCGACGACGATCTGGAGGCGATGGCGCAGGCTCAGCGCGACCTCGCCGAGGCTGCCACGAAGGCGGAGTCGCGCATCGCCGACACGGACTTCCACATCGCGCTCGCCGAGGCGTCGGGCAATTCCTTCGTGCGCGACGCGGTCGAGGAGGCGAGGGTGCGGATGTTCGAGCCCGTCGACCTGATCAGCTTCGACTTCGTCAAGGAGTCGAGCTGGGACGCGCACGAGCAGATCCTCGAGGCCGTACGCCGTGGCGATGCCGCAGCGGCGGATGCCGCGATGCGCGCGCATCTGCAGACGACGCGCGAGGAATTCACCCGCGTCGTCGAATCCTGACGCGCGGGGGAGTCTCCGGGCGCGTGAGCCGCGCGCTCAGGCGCTGGTGAGGCGCGACAGTTCCGCCACGAAGGCGTCGACGTCGGACTCCTCGGTGTCGAAGCTGCACATCCAGCGCACCTCGTTGCGTGCGGCATCCCAGTCGTAGAAGCGGAAAGACTCGCGCAGGCTGTCGGCGACGCCGTCGGGCAGCGTCGCGAAGACGCCGTTCGACTGGGTCGGCTGGGTGAACGAGACACCGGTGATCGAGCCGTCGGCGATGCCCGCCTCGACGGATGCCCGGAGTCGAGCCGCCATCGCGTTGGAGTGCCGCGCGTTGCGCAGCCACAGGTCACCCTCGAGCAGCGCGATCAGCTGTGCCGAGACGAAGCGCATCTTCGAGGAGAGCTGCATGTTGAACTTGCGTGAGTAGATGAGGCCGTCGGATGCCGCGGGGTTCAGCACGACGACGGCCTCGCCGAGCATCGCGCCGTTCTTCGTGCCGCCGAAGCTGAGCACGTCGACGCCGGCGTCGCGTGTGAAGGCGCGCAGGGGCAGGTCGAGGGCCGCGGCCGCATTCGACAGACGCGCACCGTCGAGGTGCAGCTTCATGCCGCGCTCGTGGGCGTGGTCGGCGATCGCGCGGATCTCCTCGGCCGTGTAGAGGGTGCCGAGCTCGGTGGACTGCGTGATCGAGACGACGAGCGGCTGCGCGCGGTGCTCGTCGCCCCAGCCCCATGCCTCGAGATCGATGAGCTCGGGGGTGAGCTTGCCGTCGTCGGTGGGGACGGTGAGCAGCTTGAAACCGCCGATCTTCTCGGGGGCGCCGCCCTCGTCGACGTTGATGTGCGCGGTCGAGGCCGCGATCACCGCACCCCAGCGGGGGAGCATCGACTGGAGGCCCGTGACGTTCGCGCCGGTGCCGTTGAATACCGGGAAGGCCTGTACGCCTTCGCCGAACTGCGCCTGGAAGACCTCCTGCAGGCGCACGGTGTAGGCGTCCTCGCCGTAGGCCACCTGGTGGCCCCCGTTCGCCGCGGCGATGGCCGCGAGGACCTCGGGGTGGATGCCGGAGTAGTTGTCACTGGCGAATCCCCGGATCGCGGGGTCATGCGTAAGGCTCACCGCACAAGCCTATGTCCCTGACGGGCACCGTCGGGCACGGCCGAGGGGGTTCCGGATGTCGGAGGGGGCACCTACCCTCGGAGACATGGAGCGCACCGCAGCGAAGACCGCATTCGCCAACGTCCTCGTCAACACGCTCATCGCGAACGTGACGACGAGCTTCCTGTGGTTCGCGCTCACCTTCTGGGTGTATATCGAGACCCAGTCGGTGCTCGCCACAGGCATTATCGGCGGTGCTTACATGCTCTTCATCGCGTTCTTCGCGATGCTGTTCGGCACGATCGTCGACCGGCACCGCAAGCACACGGTCATGCTGCTGTCGAGCGTGATCTCGGCTGTGGCCTTCCTCATCGCCGGCGTCCTCTACGTCTGGCAGGGCGAGGCGCCTCTCCTCGATCTCGGCGGGCCCTGGTTCTGGCTCTTCTCCGGGTTCATCCTGTTCGGCGGGGTGATCGAGCAGCTGCGCAACATCGCGCTGTCGACCACGGTCACGCTCCTCGTGCCGGAGGAGAAGCGCGCGAACGCCAACGGCCTCGTCGGCACGGTGCAGGGCCTCGCGTTCCT
The DNA here is from genome assembly GCF_040267695.1 of Microbacterium sp. A8/3-1. NCBI lineage: Bacteria > Bacillati > Actinomycetota > Actinomycetes > Micrococcales > Microbacteriaceae > Microbacterium > Microbacterium sp. A8/3-1. The sequence continues at coordinate 3,971,231 of NZ_CP158357.1, forward strand.
GGTGACCAGCGTGTTCTCCGGACTGTCGATCGGGTTCCTCGGCATGGGATGGACTCTCGCGATAGCGATCGCGGCGATGGCCGTCACGTTCGCTCACCTGTTGTTCATCCGTATCCCGGAGGGCACGCCGGAACCTGATCCGAACGGCAAGAGCGCGTTGGACTTCCGCGGCAGCGTGCAGGCGATCAGGCTCGCGCCGGGGCTGTTCGCCCTGATCATCTTCTCGACGTTCAACAACCTCATTGGCGGCGTCTACATGGCGCTGATGGACCCGTACGGGCTCACGCTGTTCGACGCGCAGACCTGGGGCTTCGCCCTGGCCTTCGCCTCGACCGGGTTCCTGATCGGCGGCGGCCTCGTCGCGAAGTTCGGCCTCGGACGCAAACCCGTACGCACCATGCTGCTCGTCGTCATCGCGATGGGACTGCTCGGCGCGGTCTTCATGCTGCGCGAGTGGTGGCCGCTCTACGTGATCGGCATGTGGCTGTACATGGCCCTCGTCCCACCGGTCGAGGCCGCGGAGCAGACCGTGATCCAGAAGGTCGTGCCGTTCGAACGCCAGGGAAGGGTGTTCGGTGTGGCCGCGGCCATGGAGGCGGCGGCAGCTCCGATCACCGCGTTCCTCATCGCGCCGCTCGCCGAGTTCCTCATCATCCCGTACATGGACAGCTCCGCGGGGCAGCAGCAATGGGGCTGGTTGCTCGGCGAGGGCGAGGCGCGGGGCATCGCCCTGATCTGCCTGTTCGCCGGGCTGATCATGGTGGTCGCCGCGACGCTGGCGTTCTTCACGCGCTCGTATCGCCACCTCACCGAGCTGTACGCCACGGCGCCCGATCCCAAGCCGGAAGACGAGGATGCGGACGGTGCGGACGAGGACCGGGCGCGTGCCGAGGCTGCGGATGACGCCGAGAATCGGGATGCCGACGATCGAGTCTTCGATGCGCCTCCGCCTGTGCGCGGACTGCCGCCGGAGATTCCGGAGCGCCGCTAGACACGCCGCCGCAGGGCCTCAGGCCAGGTCGATGATCCGGTCGTTGAGCTCGGCGGCATCCGCGTCCCACAGGGCGAGCACCGCGGGGGCGAGCGTCGCGGGGTCGAGCGCTTTCGCGCGGAAGACGACGGATGCCGCGCGCAGCGGCTCGCCGGAGTCCCGCGCTGCCTTCGCGTACCCCTGCGCGACCGCACGGGCCCATGCCTCGCTCGCGGCCTTCACCGCCGCGTAGTTCGCCCCTCCGGCCAATGGGCGGGCGACCGCCGTCGACGACACGATCGCGAAACGTCCGGCGCCTGAGGCGCGCAGGGCGGCGTCGAAGGCGCGGCTCGTCGCACGCACCGCCTCCAGGGCGGGCAGCAGGGCGTGGAAGTCCTCGTCGGACTGCCCGACGAGGCCGCCGCCGCCGCGCCATCCGCCGACCAGCGAGACCACGCCGTCGACGGCGTCGAGACGGTCGGCGAGAGCGGTCATGTCTTCGAGCGACGTCGCGTCGGCGACCTCGACCTGAGCGCCGGCATCCGCCAGCGCCGCGAGACGTTCCGCGGAACGCCCGGTGGCGACGACGCGGGCGCCGGCGTCGAGCAGGGCTCGCGCGACGGCGAGGCCGGACGCGCTGGTCGCTCCGGCCAGGACGATGGTGCGATCGGTGACAGTCATGTGCTCAACTTTCGCGGATGATGCGAACTTCTGCGGCCGATCCGGCCCGGAGAGGCCGCAGAAGTTCGGAGAGGCCGCAGAAGCGGCCGGCGGATCAGTCGTCGGTGCCGCGGATGCCGACGGTCGACTCGATCACGGGCTTCATCTTCTTGTCGAGCGCCTCGAAGAACATCGACAGCGGGAACTCGTCGTCCAGCACCGCGTCGGTGTACCCCTTCGGCGCGCCGGAGAGGATCTCGTCCGACAACCCGCGCGCCCAGTCCGACGCCGGGTGCGGCGTGAGAACGCTGCGGACCAGGTCGTAGGCGGCGAGCCAGTGCGCGGTCTTCGGGCGGTCGATCGAGCGCCAGTACAGCTCGTCGATCGCGTCGCCGAGGGCCACGACCGCGTCGGGCACGGCATCCCAGTCGAACGCCAGAGCGGTGTCGGTCCAGTGCAGCACGCCGCGCTGGTGCAGCCAGGCGAACAGCAGCTGGCCGCCGAGCCCGTCGTAGTTGCGCACGCGCGAACCCGTGATCGCGAACCGGAAGATGCGGTCGAAGATCACGGCGTACTGCACGAGACCGGCCTGGTCGAGCGTCTCCTGCTCGATCGCGGTGAGCTGCTCATCCGCGGCGGCGCGAGCCGCGAGCGACCGCTCGATCCTCACCGACTCGCGGAAGGCGGTCAGGTCGCACCGAAGCTCTTCCAGCGAGTAGAGGAAGAACGGCATCCGCTGCTTGATCATGAACGGGTCGAACGGCAGGTCGCCGCGCATGTGCGTGCGGTCGTGGATGATGTCCCACATCACGAACGCGCGCTCGGTCAGCGCCTGGTCGTCGAGCATCGCGGCAGCGCGCTCCGGCAGGTCGAGCTTCGTGATCTCGGCGGCGGCGCGGGTGACGCGACGGTACCGAGCGGCTTCGCGGTCCTGGAAGATCGCGCCCCACGTGAACGACGGGATCTCGCGCATCGCGACGGTCTCGGGGAACAGCACGGCCGAGTTGGTGTCGTAGCCCGGCGTGAAGTCCACGAGCCGGAGCGAGACGAACAGCTTGTTGCCGTAGTCGCCGGCTTCGAGGTCGGCGATGAACTCCGGCCAGATGGTCTCGACGATGAGCGCCTCGACGAGGCGGTCGCTCGAACCGTTCTGCGTGTACATCGGGAAGACCACGAGGTGACGGATGCCGTCGACGCGGTGCTGCTGCGGCTGGAAGGCCACGAGCGAGTCGAGGAAGTCCGGTACGCCGAAGCCCTCCGACGCCCAGCGGTCGAAGTCGACGATCGAGGCGGCGAGGTAGTCGGCGTCGTGCGGGAAGGCGGGAGTCAGAGCGCGGATGCCGGCGGTGATCGCGGCGACGAGTTCGCGGGCGACCGCGTGGTGCGCCGCGTCGGGGATCGAGCCGTCCTTGACCTGGAGCTCGCGGATCGCGATCGCGGCGTCCTTGAGCTGCGCCCAGGCCGCGGAGTTCTCAGCGACCTGCGCCTGCACTGAGCCTGTCGAAGCGTCTTCCACGACCTCGGGTTCGCCGACGATGGCCTGTGCAGCGGAGCTGTTGGCGGAAATGATGGACATCGGGACCTCCGATCGGAGAGTTTGACGGAAATTTTCCGGTCATAACGGAATACTCACGATAATCTTACATCCATGGATGATTCTGTCGACCGCGCGATCGTCGCGGAGATCGCCCGCGACGGTCGGGCCACGCTGTCTCAGCTGTCCGAGGCGATCGGCCTGTCGGTCTCGGCCGTGCAGTCGCGCCTGCGCCGCCTCGAGACGCGCGGCGTGATCTCCGGCTACCGGGCCATCCTCGATCCCGAGCTGGTGGGCACGCCGCTCTCGGCCTTCATCGAGATCACGCCTCTCGATCCGGCTCAGCCCGACAACGCGCCCGAACTGCTCGAGCACCTCGACGCGATCGAGGCCTGCCACTCGATCGCCGGTGACGCCAGCTACATGCTGTTCGTGCGCGTCGCCTCTCCGCGTGCGCTCGAGGAGCTGGTGCGCGACGTGCGGACCGCGGCGAACGTCAGCACCCGCACGACGGTCGTGCTGCAGACGTACTACGAGCACCGGCCGATCATCCCGCTAGCCACCGAGGCCTAGCCACGGGGTGCAAGACCGGCGGGTGCACCCCGAACTCCTGCGGCCATTCCGAACTTCTGCGGCATCCTCGGGCAAGTGTGGCCGCAGAAGTTCGATCTGGCCGCGGAAGTTCGGCTGAGATCAGAGCACCGCGCCGACCATGGCCTCGCCGAGGGGTGAGCGCAGATGCAGCATCCGCGCGCCGTCCCGCTCGCTCGTGATCAGCCCGGCCTCGCGGAGCACGGTGAGATGATGCGAGGCTGTCGACGCCGCGATCCCGGCCTCCCTGGCGACCTGCGAGGTCGTGCGCGCGGTCCCCGCGCGGAGCAGGATGCCGGCCCTGGCGGGGCCGAGCAGAGCACCCAGGGCATCCGCGATCTCCGTCTCGTCCCGGGCCCAGCCTGCGGTCACGCCGCGCGCCGGATAGAACAGGGTCGGCTGCGCCGGCGGCTCGGTGAGCACCATGCACCCCCACGACGACAGGACCGAGGGGACGAGCACGAGCCCGCTGCCGTGGCAGTCGACCTGCTCGCTGTGGCGGCGCAGCGAGACACGCACGGCGCCCGCACCCCAGCTCACCTGCGGATGCAGGGCGTCGGCCATGCGCGCGATGCCCGCCGTCGCGATCGTGCGGGATCGCACGGCGATGTCGGCGCGCAGCAGGCGCTCGAGCTGCGGCCACACCGGCGCGAGCGCGGCATCCCATACCTCCGACCAGGCGTCGGCGATCATGCGCCGCACGCGAGCGGGGTCGTCCTGCATCCCGCGCAGCGCCCGCTGCCGCGCGCCGGTCGAGCGGACCACCATCTTGCCGAAGTCCACGCGCATCCCGTCGAGCGGGGCATCGCGCAGAGCTGCGAGTTCGGCATCCGGGCTCATCTCCCAGTGCGGAGCGGCGGTGAGGAAGTCGGGCAGGTAGCCGTCGCCGCCGATCACCGTGGCGAGCAGACCGAAGGCGTCGCGCGGCAGGCTGTCGCGCACCACGCGGAGCCACCCCCACTGCAGCGGATGCTGCTCGGGCCGCAGCAGCACCCGCACGGCGTGCGCCAGTTCGTGCCCTGGTGAGATCCCGAAGCGCACCGCCTGGATGTCGCCGGGGCTCAGGTGAAACTCGACCCGGTGATCCGGATGCTCGACCCCCTCGACCGGTGCACTGTTTCGATCCACATCGAAACTCTAGGGCGGGCCCCGGTGGCTGTCGAGACTGAAGCCATGAACAGCACAGAACTCCTCCCCGAGGGAATCGTCGCCGCTGCTGACATCCGCATCGGCACCGGTCGCAGCCGCCGGTTCGTCGGAGCCGAGCACGGCGCAGCCGTCTCCTACTTCTACGTCGAGAATCAGCCGGGCGAGGGCCCGGGTCTGCACTGGCATCCGTATCCTGAGACCTGGGTCGTGCTCGAGGGCACCGCTCGCATCACCGTCGGTGAAGACACCTTCGTCGCGCGGGCCGGAGACACCGCCACCGGTCCCGCGTTCACGCCTCACTGCTTCACGAACGTCGGGGACGGCGTCCTGAAGATCATCGGCATCCACGCATCCGCCACCATCATCCAGACGTTCCTCGACGAGGACTGAAACCAGGAGACCCCATGTCCTTCCAGGCATACCTCGACAAGGTCGAGACCCAGACCGGCCTCACCCCGCGGCAGTTCATCGCGCTCGCGAAGGAGCAGGGGTTCGACGAGACGACGAAGTCGACCGTCGTCCTGAACTGGCTCAAAGAGGAGTACAGCCTCGGGCACGGACATGCGCAGGCGATGGTCCACGTGATCCTCAAGGGGCCGAAGATCAGCGACAAGCACGTCGGCAAGGGCGGCGCGCACGGCGACGCCTCCGACACGCTCTGGCTCGACGGCAAGGACAGCAACCCGAATCCCTGACCCCGTTCGGCGCGCTGGGTCCCTGAGCCTGTCGAAGGGTCCGCATCACCGCGGCCAGTAGGATTCCCTGCGTGGCAGCATCCTCACAGCGCAAGAAGAAGAGCACGAGCGCGAAGCGCACCCCGCCCCGCACGAGCGGCAACCCGGCGAAGCGCAGCGGCAACCCCGCGAAGCGCCCGGTGCTCGAAGCGGGCCCGGTCAGGGCATCCGACTGGATCGGCGCCGCGCGTCTGCGTACGCTGCCGCTCGCGGTCGCACCCGTGGTCATCGGTACCGGTGCCGCGCGCAGCACCGGGCCGGAGTTCCACTGGGTCATCGCGCTCGCCTGCCTCGCGGTCGCCGTGCTGCTGCAGATCGGCGTGAACTTCACGAACGACTACAGCGACGGCATCCGCGGCACCGATGCGCACCGGGTCGGACCCGCGCGCCTCACCGCGTCCGGACGGGTGAAGCCGCGCACGGTGCTCATCATCGGACTGATCTTCTTCGCCCTGGCCGCCGCTGTCGGCGTCGCGATCGTGGTGCGGACGGAGCAGTGGTGGATGCTGGCCGTCGGCGCCGCCTGCATCGTCGCGGCCTGGTTCTACACGGGCGGAAAGCGACCCTACGGGTACTACGGCCTCGGCGAGGTGTTCGTGTTCGTCTTCTTCGGGCTCGTCGCCACCCTCGGCACGACGTGGGTGCAGATCTTCGACCTGCCGCAGCAGGCGTGGCTCGGCGCGATCGCGGCGGGCCTCTTCGCCTGCGCGGTGCTGCTCGCCAACAATCTCCGCGACATCGATCAGGATCGCGAGGTCGGCAAGCGCACTCTGACGGTGCTGATCGGCCGCCGAGCGACCCAGGTGCTGTTCACGCTCTTCGTGCTCGCGCCGTTCGGGATCGCGATCTTCCTCGCCCTGCTGTTCCCGATCGCCTGGATCGCTCTGCTCGCCCTGCTCGCGGGCCTCCCCGCGATCCTGATCGTGTGGACGTACCGTCAGCCGCGGGAGCTCGTCGTCGCCCTGGCGCTCACGTCGCTCACGGCGCTGCTGTACGCGGGCGCGCTGTTCTGGGCGTTCGTCGGCTGACGACGGCATCCGCCGCTCGCCGAAGCGGCCCCGTGCGGACGAGCCGGCCCCGTGAGAACGGATTCACGGGGCCGTTTCGTGCGTAGAGGGGTGGCTCGGCGGGCTCACGAAGAGCCCCAGAGCGAGCGAGCCTCAGACCCTCGCGTCGCCGTCGATCGCGTCGTCCTCGGCTTCGGCATCCGCGTCGGCCTGCCCGCCCGAGGTGCGGCTCTCGCGACGCTCGAGCAGGCGCGCGGAGGCATCGGTCAGCGGCGTGCGCAGGAAGATCATCGAGATGCTGACGCCGATGAGCGCGGAGAAGATCGCGGCGAGCCACCAGAACTCGCGGAAGATCGGGAAGAAGAACCAGAGGATCGCGAGCGGTACGAGGAACGCCAGCAGCCGCAGCACGGTGTAGACGAGGAAAGGGGCGGTCTTCTTCACCCCGTCATTCTATGTTCGCGCTCTATGAGCTCCCCGAGCGCTCAGTCGTCGATGCCGAGCCGGTCGACGGGGATGCCGCGCACCACGCGCCGCCAGGGGTGCTCGCCGAGGGACCAGAGGAGCCCCGCTTCCAGGTCAAGCGCGAGGTCCTCGCATCCGACGGGCAGGGAGATCGGGTCGCGCTCGAGCGCATCGCGGCGGCCGCGCCAGAGGATGCCGGGACGCAGCCGGTCCGACTGCGACACGAAATACCTGTCGCCCCACCGCACCGCGCCCTGCATCGAGCGGATGCCGGGGGAGAAGCGGTCCTGCTCCTCGAACTCCTCGTCCGGGCCGTCCGGGATCGCGAACTCGCCGATGCGCCCGCTCCCGTCGGTGCGGTACTCGCCGATCATGACGCGGCGCAGGGGCTCGCCCGCCTCGTCGAACACGCGTCCGAGGTAGGAGCACCGGAGGCCGATCGGATGCACGCGGGTGCGGACGGCGACCAGCGCGGTCGCGCGCCAGCCGCGGCCGCGTGCTCCCGCGAGACGCCGCGCGAGGCTGCCGCGCACGCGGCGGATGTCGGAGAGGTCGAACTCCCAGATGCCCTGCCCCGTCGCCGCGACGAACAGGCGGTCATCGAACCAGGCGAGCCCGCCGGCATGGATCTGCGCGGGGGCGAGGTCTCCGTCGCCGTCATCCACCGCGAGCAGCACGTCGAGGTGCCGCGACCGCTCGAGGTCGACGAAGGCGACGCGTGACGCGAGATGGTTCCGGGAGCGGTCCTGGCGGAACCAGCTCACGGCCAGCGTGCGCCGCCCGCGCCAGAGGCCGAGGTCGATGCCCTGCGGATACCAGCGCTGCGTCCAGGATCGGGCGCTGAGCCATCGCAGATCCACGGTGTCGCGCCGCTTCTGGCGCACCGGGCGCCAGGTCGATCCGAAGGGCCAGAGCATGCAGACCATCGTCGCCGATCGCGGCCGAAGGCGCGAACCGGGCTGTTCCGCGCGCCGCGCAGGACACCCCGCGTTCACCTTCACGTCGTCGATCGGCAACGAACGACTGCGACCATGCGAACACCGTCCACCTCCGGGAGCTCCGTGCGCACACCCCTCGTCACCGTCATCCTGCCTGCCAAGGACGCCGGCGAGTACATCGGGACCACCCTCGAGACGCTCACCCGTCAGTTCGACGACCCGGCATCGCTCCAGCTCGTCGCGATCGACGACGGGTCGCGCGATGACACGGGCGCGATCATGCAGCGATACGCGGAGTGGTTCGGACGGGCCGACGTCATCCGCAATCCGCGGCCGCGCGGCCTGGCCAGCGCGCGCAACCAGGGTCTCGCACTCGTGCAGGCCGAGGCGTTCTGCTTCCTCGACGGCGACGACTGGATGCAGCCGCGGCGCCTCGAGGTCCTGGCGTCGCGGCTCACGGACCTCGACTGCGATTTCCTCCGCACCGACCACGTCACGGTGGCCGACGGGCGCCGCACGCTCGTCCGCGCGCCGCATCCGTGGCGCGAGCGGGTCTCGTCGCCGCGGGAGGCGATCCTCCCGGAGAACGAGTCCACGATGGTCGACTATCCGTACGCCTGGGCAGGGATCTTCCACCGGAGGATCATCGACCGCGGCCTGGCCGCCTTCCCGTCGGGGCTGTTCACGGCCGAGGACAGGCCCTGGATCTGGCGGCTGCATCTGGAGGCCGAATCCTTCGCCGTCGTCGACGCTCCGGCGCTGCTGTACCGCCGCGGTGTCGCGACGTCGCTGACCCAGGTGCGCGACCGACGCCAGCTCGACTTCGCCACGGCCATGAACCAGGTGCTCGACATCGTCGAGGGTGATCGCGAGGCGGAGCGCTTCCGGGCGAAGGCCGTGTGGACCGCGCTCGCGCTGAGCTCGCACCACCTCGTTCGTGCACGACGGATGCGACCGCGGCTCCGTGCCGAGATGCGCGCCGGCATCCGGGACATGCTCGGCCGGCTCCCCGACGCCACGGTCGCCGGCGTGCTGGACCGCTTCGACGGGCCGCGTCGGCGCGTGCTCGCGCGTATCCTCCGCGAGGCGGGACGCGCGGCATGACCCAGCTCTTCGCGCTGCACAGCGCCTACGGACTCGCGACGGCGGCCGCGGCCATCGACGCCGGCCTCCTCGACACCGGAGCCCGCGGGGACCGCCTGCTGGTGCCGTTCGTCTCGGCGCGAGTCCCCGAGACGACGGTCGGGATCGCGGCCGACCCGGCGCTGCGGGCGCTGCGGGCGCGCTTCGACTGGATCGAGGAGCTCGAGGCGATCCTGGGGCCCCTGCATCCGAGCTCCTGGGAGCCTGCGGACGCCGATCTCCCGATCCTCGAGCGTCTGCTGACCCGCGCGTGGGACCTGGACCCGGGGGACCTGGAGCTGTTCGTGCAGAGCCCGCAGGTCGCGCCCGCCCGCACGCTGATGTCGCTGTTCCCGCGGGCGCGGATCACCATCATCGGCGACGGCCTGATGACCTACTCGCCGATGCGCGTGAGTCTGCCGCACACGGTCGCCGCCCGCATCGGGCGCGTGGTGCACGCCGACGTCGTGCCCGGAGTCCGTCCGCTCGTCGGATCGCCGCACGCCGAGATCATCCCGGTGCCGCCGGAGCACTTCGCCGCCGCGCTCCGCGAGACGGATGTCGGCGAGACGGATGCCCTGTTCGATGAAGAGCTGCCCACCGTGCTGGTTCTCGGCCAGTATCTGTCGGCGCTCGGGCTCATGAGCTCCGCCGAGGAGATCGCGCTCCAGGAGGAGATGATCGACCGGGCCGCCCGCTGGTCTCCGCGGCGCATCGTCTTCAAGCCGCATCCGTCGGCTCCGCCGCTGCACACCGACGCGGTCCGTGCGCGCGCGGCGGCTCAGGGCATCGCGTTCGTCGAGTACCGCGGGGCGCTCGCCGCCGAACCGCTCGCGGAGCGGCTCGACGCCGTGGCGGTCGTCGCGGGGTTCTCCACCGCGCTCCCGACCGCGCACGCGCTGTTCGGCCGGGCGATCGGCGCAGCAGGCACCGAGACCGTGCTCCGCATGCTGACCCCGTACGAGAACAGCAACCGGATACCGGCGACCATCGTCGACGCGCTCACCCGCGACCGGTCTCCGTACGAGGATCCCGACCGGTTGCAGCTCCTGGTCGACGCGGTCGGCTACGCGATGCAACCGGAGATCGCCGGACACCTGCGTGCGCGAGCCGAGCAGCTGCTGACCGGACTCGACCCCGTCGAACGCGACCGGTACTTCACCCCCGAGCGACTGTCGGCGCTGCGGCTGCCGGGAGCTCCGGCCGAGAGCGCCGTGCAGCGGATGCTGCGCCCAGCGGGCGGAGTGGGCAGGGTGGAGGAGTGGCGGCTGACCGCTCTCGGCGCGCGCCGACGCGCCGGGCGGGTATGGCGGGCGATACGAGGAAGATGAGGACCATGGCGATGGTTTCGAAGACGGTGGCGATCATCCCGGCGCGGGGCGGCTCGAAGCAGGTTCCGCGCAAGAACGTGCAGCGGGTCGGCGGCGTGCCGCTCGTCGCGCGCGCCGTGCGAGCGGCAGTCGCCGCGGGCGTCGACCTCGTCGTGGTCTCGACGGACGACACCGAGATCGCGGAGATCGCGACGGCGGCGGGAGCGCGGATCATCCATCGTCCCGCGGAGATCTCCGGTGACACGGCGACCTCCGAGAGCGCGATCCTGCACGCGCTCGACGCCCTCGAGGCCGACGGCGAGCGGTTCGAGATCGTGGCCTTCCTGCAGGCGACGTCGCCCTTCATCCCGAGCGACGCCCTGGCCGCGGCGGTCGACGAGGTGCGCGCCGACCGCGCCGACAGCGTGTTCTCGGCCTACGAGACCTACGGATTCCTATGGCGACGCGATGCCGCGGGCTCTGCGCTCGCGATCAACCACGATGCTGCGCACCGCCCCCGTCGTCAGGACCGTGAGCCGCATAACCTCGAGACGGGGGCGTTCTACGTCTTCCGTGCGGAGGGCTTCCGGGAGAGCCGGCACCGGTTCTTCGGGCGCACGCGCATCGCCGAGGTGCCCGAATGGACGGCGATCGAGATCGACGACGAGCAGCAGCTGCGGGTCGCCCGCGCTCTCGCCGCCCTGCACGAGGCGCCGGCGTCGATCCCGGTGCGCGCCATCGTCACCGACTTCGACGGCGTGCACACCGACGACACGGCGATCATCGATGCCGACGGCGGGGAGCGCGTCCGCGTGAGCCGCGAGGACGGCATGGGCGTGGCGCTGCTCCGCCGGGCCGGAGTGCCGATGCTGATCCTCTCCACCGAGGTCAATCCGGTCGTCCGTGCGCGTGCGGACAAGCTGCGCGTCCCGGTGCTGCACGGCATCGATGACAAGGAGACCGCTCTGCGCACCTGGGCGCAGGACAACGATCTGCCCCTCGCCGACATCGCCTACCTCGGCAACGACGTGAACGACCTGCCGGCCATGCGCATCGTCGGATGGCCGGTCGCCGTCGCGGACGCGCATCCGCTGGTCCTCGAGGAGGCGCGCGTCGTGCTGCAGCGCCGCGGCGGCGACGGCGCCGTTCGCGAGCTGGTCGAACGGGTGTTGTCGAGCTGACCGACCCCGGTAACCCTCCGGACGCACGTCGTTCACTCTCGGCGCGTACCCAGGAGGGAAGGGTCCGCGAGGGCCGTTCGACGACCGGAGGAATCATGACTGTCAGCATCGGCTCACGCGTGATCGGCGGCGGCCGTCCCGCCTACGTCATCGCCGAGATCGGCCTGAACCACAACGGCGACGTCGACATCGCGAAGCGGCTCATCGACGTCGCCGCACGCGCCGGCGCCGATGCGGTGAAGTTCCAGAAGCGCACGCCCGAGATCTCGACCCCGGAGCACATGCGCGACGTCCCGCGCGAGACGCCGTGGGGGACCATGAGCTACCTCGACTACCGCCGCCGCGTCGAGTTCGGTCGCGACGAGTACGTCGAGATCGGCGACCACGCGACGATGCAGGGCCTCGACTGGTTCGCCTCGCCGTGGGATGTGCCGAGCGTCGCCTTCCTGGAGGAGCTCAACGTGGTCGCCCACAAGGTCGCCTCGGCGAGCCTCACCGACACCGAGCTGCTGGTCGCCCTCCGCGAGACCGGGAAGCCCGTCATCCTGTCCACCGGGATGTCGACGATCGAGCAGATCGACCGGGCGCTCGACACGCTCGGCACGGATCGCGTGGTCCTGATGCACGCGACCTCGACGTACCCGCTAGAGCCCGAGGAGGCCAACCTCCGCGTCATCTCGACCCTGCGCGACCGCTACGCCGGCGTGCCGGTCGGCTACTCCGGCCACGAGCGCGGGCTGCAGATCTCCCTCGCGGCGGTGGCCCTCGGCGCTGTCGCCGTCGAGCGCCACATCACGCTGGACCGCACGATGTGGGGCTCCGACCACGCGGCCTCCCTCGAGCCGACCGGCCTCGAGCACCTCGTCCGCGACATCCGCGTGATCGAGAAGGCGCTCGGCGACGGCGTCAAGCGGGTGTTCGACAGCGAGCGCGCGCCGATGGCGAAGCTCCGCCGCATCTCCGCATGACGGATGCCGCGGGCATCCGCGTCGTCGCGATCGCGGATGCCGACTCGTTCGTGAAGTGGTCCGCCGCGCTCCTCGGCGGTGTGCCGGGGCTCCGGGCGCACGTGCTGCTGGTGCGCACGCCGCTGACGGCGAGCGTCGCACAGCAGCGCACCGCGATCGCCGGCACCGGCCTGCGGGCGGAGGACGTCACCCGCATCGGCTTCGCTGAGACGGCCGGATGGCTGGAGGGGCAGCGCCCCGACGTCGTGCTGCTCGCGGGTCGCGGACCGTTCGTCCGTCTCATGGGGCGGGTGATCGACTCGCTCACGCATCGGCCGGTGACGGTCTCGGGCCTCCCCGGCATGGCGATCCCGGCGCAGCGCGGAGCTCTCGACTATCGACGGCACACCGATCTGCTGGTGGTGCACTCGCACCGCGAGGAGCGTGCGTTCGCCGAGCTCGGCGAACGCATCGGCGTCTCGATGCCGACGGCCCTCGCGACTCTGCCGTTCGCGCGGCGCCGGGCACGGATGCTGCGCCCGGACCGTGTGCGTGTCGATGCGGTCTCCGCTCGATCCGGTGGCGTAGCCGTGGCGGAACGCCCGCAGCCGCCGGTCGCCGTGCGGCCCCCGGCGACGGACATCGTGTTCGCTGCCCAGGCGCTCGTCCCGGTCGCTCACGAGGAGCGGGCCGAGATCGCCGCGACGCTCGTGCGCGCCGCCGAGGCCGATCCGAGCCGCCGCGTCGTGGTGAAGCTGCGCTCGCGGCCGGGGGAGGCAGAGACGCATCTCGAACGGGACCCGTACACGGCGATGCTGCCCAGCCGCCGCCCGCGCAACCTCGTCTTCTCGTACGACTCGATGGCGTCGGCGCTGGAGAGCGCGGCCGGGCTGGTCACGGTGAGCTCGACCGCCGCGATCGAGGCGACGGCCCTCGGCGTCCCGGTGATCGCGCTCGATTCGTTCGGCGTGAGCAAGAGCCTCCTGAACACGGTGTTCGTGGGCAGCGGTCTGCTGGGCGGCCGGAACGAGGTCGTGGCGGGTCGGTTCCGGCATCCGCATCCCGACTGGCTGCGCGACAACTACTTCCACCCTGAGGCGGAGTCGAACTGGTGGGAGCGGGTGCAGGAGCTCGTGGCGATGCGCCGTTCGGGAGCCCTCCCGCACCGGCGGGTGCCCGCGGCGCGCGGTGGCGCGCTGCACGAGGCGTGGCACCGGGCGAGCGTGCTCGGGCGAGACGACCGGTCGCTCGGCGGAGCGCTCGCGCTGACCGTCGGCGCTCCGGCGACGCGGATGCTGTCGGCCGTGCGCCGTCGGCGCGAGCCGTCCGACGGCGGCACCTGGGCCGACCCGTCGACCGACTTCACGCTCGAGCCCAACCCGTTCCAGGACTCGATCCGGCGCTGAACTCGGGCGGTCGGCAGATGTCCGGCGCGCGCCGGGTCCGATCTACGAGCCGAGGAGCGCGGCGACCTGCATCCGGACGTCCTGTGCGATCTCGTCGACGGTCGATCCGACGTGCGGGCCCGCCGACATCGTCAGGAACATGATGGCGGACACGATCCGTGCGAGTGTCGCCGCGCGTTCTTCTCCGGTCTCCTGATCGCGGCGGAGGATCGCCGCGACCGCGGTCTCGGTGTCGGCGACGATGCCGAGAGCCTCGGAATGGTGCGCATCGTCAGTGGCACCGAAGACCATCTCGCGCAAGTATGTGCGCCCGTTGTCGACCTGCACGCGGTTGCATTCGATGATGGGGCGCAGCAGGGCCATGACCGCGTCGAGGGTGCCGGTGACAGCCGCTGAGGCATCGATGCCCTTCGCCAACGCGATGGCGTAGTGCGCGTTCTGCACGAGCAGCAGCAGTTCGCCCTTCGTCTTGGCGTAGAGGAACAGGGTGCCGGTGCCGACATCTGCCCGCTCGGCGATCTGCTGGGTCGTCACATCGTCGATCCCGGACTCCGCGAAGAGCTCGGCGGCGGCGGCGGTGATGCGTTCGAGCTTCTCCTGCTTGTTCCGCTCCCGGCGCCCGAGCGGGTGTGCGTCGGTGGTCATCGAGTCCTCCGGGAATACAAACTGAGTAGCCTCAGTTATGACTGGAGTCGCTTACGGGCGAACTCAGATATCCATTGTCGCAAAGAAAAGAGATCCGGCCATGCCTTCACTCAACGGAGCCGTCGTCCTCGTCACCGGCGCGAACGGAGGCATCGGCGGTCGATTCGTCGCCGAAGCACTCGCCCGCGGCGCCGCGAAGGTCTACGCCAGCGCGCGCCGTCCGCGCGACTGGGACGATGAGCGCGTCGTGCCCCTCGTCCTCGACGTCACGGACCCCGCGTCGATCCGTGCCGCGGTGGAGGCCGCGCCCGACGTCACGGTGCTGATCAACAACGCCGGCGCCTCGGTGCCCTCCTCCGGGATCCTCACGCACACCGACGAGGACATCCGTCGCAATGTCGAGACCAACTTCCTCGGTCCCCTCTTCCTCGCCCGCGCCTATGCTCCGTTGCTCGCCGGTCGTCCGGGAGCAGCGATCATCGACATCCATTCCGCGCTCGCGTGGTACGCGGTGGGCGGCATCTACAGCGCGACCAAGGCGGCGCTGTGGTCGGCGACGAACTCGCTCCGTCTCGAGCTCGCTCCCGCGGGCGTGCACGTCGTCGGTGTGCACGTCGGGTACGTGGACACCGCGATGGCCGCGCATGTCTCGGACCCCAAGACCGACCCGGCCGACCTGGTCCGCGCCGTTCTCGACGCTGTGGAGCGGGATGAGTACGAGGTGCTGGCGGATGCGACATCCGTGCAGCTCAAGGCCGGTCTGAGCGCCCCACTCGAGGCCGTCTATCCGCAGCTCCGCGCCGCGGCGGTCTGAGCGCATGCGCGCTTTCGCCGTCACGAAGTACAAACGGCCGATCGAGCTCCGGGACGTGGCGGAACCGGAGGTGGGGGACCGCGACGTGCTCGTGCGCATCGAGGCGGCGGGCCTCAACCACCTCGACGAGAAGATCCGGATCGGGGAGTTCGCGCAGATCCTCCCGTACCGGCTGCCGGTCGTCCTCGGGAACGACCTGGCCGGGACGGTGATCCGCGTAGGGCGGCTCGTACGTCGATTCCAGCCGGGCGATCGGGTCTTCGCCCGGCCCGATGACGCGCGAATCGGCACGTTCGCCGAGCGCATCGCAGTGGCCGAGAGCGATCTCGCGTTGACGCCGACGAGCATCTCCACCGCGGAGGCGGCGTCGCTGCCGCTGGTCGCTCTCACCGCGTGGCAGGCGCTGGTCGAGCGCGGGAACGTGCAGCCGGGCCAGAAGGTGCTGATCCACGCCGGCGCCGGGGGTGTCGGCTCGATCGCGATCCAGCTCGCGGCGCACCTCGGCGCGACGGTCGCCACGACAGCCGGCGCCGCGAACGCCGACTTCGTGCGCGACCTCGGTGCCGACATCGTGATCGATCACCGCAGCGAGGACTTCACGCAGATCCTGTCGGACTACGACCTGGTCCTCGACAGCCTCGGCGGCGAGAACCTGGAGCGGTCCCTTCGCGTTCTGAAGCCCGGCGGTACGGCCATCGGCATCGCGGGACCGCCGGACCCCGCATTCGCGCGCCGTCGCGGTATGAATCCAGTCCTGCGCCTCGCGGTCGGAGCGCTCAGCCGGAAGGTCCGCCGACAGGCGAAGAAGCTCGGTGTGACCTACGAGTTCCTCTTCATGCGCGCCGACGGTGAGCAGCTCGGCGAGATCGCCGCCCTGGTCGACCACGGCGTCCTCCGTCCGGTCCTCGCACGCACGTACCCGTTCGACGAACTGCCCGAGGCGCTGGCCGATCTCGCCACCGGTGTGAGCCGCGGCAAGCTCGTGATCACGATGCCGGTACGTTCACACGGCTGAGGGGCCAGTATCCGTCGCTCGTACCGCGGTACGAGCGACGAGTACTGACCCCTCACGGCGAAGAGCTCAGCTGCTGCGCTTGATCGCGCGCACTCCGACCACCAGACCGACGACCGCCACCGCCAGCGCGGAGACCCAGCCCCAGAGCACGGTCACGTCGCCGAGGTCGCCCGCGAACAGCGCGCGTTCGGCCTGCACGACCCAGTTGACCGGATTCACCGACGCCACGACCCGCATCCAGCCGGGGGCGTCGTCGAGCGGCAGCAGCATGCCCGACAGGATCAGCAGCGGGAAGATGAGCGACTGCTGCACGCCCCAGAACAGCCACTCGCGGTCCTTCGTGGCGAGCGCCAGCGAATAGGAGAGCGATCCGAGACCCACGCCGAAGACGGCGAGCAGCGCCAGCCCGATGAGCAGGCCGGGGATGTCGGCGGCGAACCCGAACGGCCACGCGATCAGGACGATCACCAGCGCCTGCACGACGATCGGCGCGATCTCCTTGAGCGCGCGGCCGACCAGCAGCGAGGAACGGGCCAGCGGGGCGACGAGCGTGCGCTCGTGCGAGCCGGTCATCATCTCGTACTGCAGGTTGGAGCCGGTCGCCCCGGTGCCGAACAGCACGATCATCACGAGCACGCCCGGCACGAACCACGCCAGCGTCTCACCGGCCGGCTGACCGGAGTCGCCGATCAGCAGCGGGGCGAACAGCCCGAGGAAGACCAGCGGCTGCAGCAGGCTGAAGATGAGCGTGAACGGATCGCGGAGCACCGGCTTGAGCTCGCGGGTCAGCACGTTCCTGGTGTCGCGCGCGAGGTTCGGGCGCACGAGCGTGTCGATGGCGGTCATGAGAGGATTCCTGTCTTGTCGGTCTCGGAAGCGGCGGCGTCGGCTGCCGCTTCGGAATCGGATGCTTCGTCGCCCGCACCCTCGCCCGCTTCGCGGAGGGTGCGGCCGGTGAGGGCGAGGAACACGTCGTCGAGCGTCGGCGGGACGCCCGTCGCCCGGACGACCGCGATGCCCGCGGCGTCCAGCTCCCGCACGACCACCGGCAGCAGCCGGGCGCCGTCCGGTACCGCGAGCGAGAGCGCATCGCCGTCGAGGGTGACCGGTGCCGGGCTGAGGCGCGCGACCACGGACCGGGCGGATGCTGCCGCTGCGGCATCCGCGAAGCCGAAGGTGAGCACGTCGCCGGCGAGCGTCGCCTTGAGAGCCGTCGCGCTGTCGTCGGCGATGATGCGGCCCTTGTCCATGACCATCACCCGCTCTGCGTAGCGGTCGGCCTCCTCCAGGTAGTGCGTGGTGAGGAAGACGGTCGTGCCGTGCTGAGTGCGCAGGTCGAGGATGTGCTCCCACAGGTTCGCCCGGCTCTGCGGGTCGAGCCCGGTGGAGGGCTCGTCGAGGAAGATCAGCGGCGGCGCGTGCATCAGCCCGAGGGCGATGTCGAGCCGGCGCTTCTGCCCGCCGCTGAGCTGCTGCACGGTCCGCGTCGCGAACGACGTCAGGTCGAGCGATTCGATGAGCTCATCCGCCCGACGGATGCTGTCGCGCTTCGACATTCCGTAGAACGAGCCCTGGCTGAGCAGCTCGTCGCGCACCCGCTGCGAGAAACTGCCGCTGGTCAGCTGCCCGACGTAGCCGATCCGGGCGCGGACGCCGGCGGCATCCGTCCTGATGTCGTTTCCGACCACCCGGGCGGTGCCGGCGGTCGGCGGGATGAGGGTGGTGAGCATCCGGAGGCTGGTGGACTTGCCGGCGCCGTTCGGGCCGAGGAACGCGACGAGCTCGCCGCGTGCGGCTGTGAAGGAGAGGTCGGTGACGGCTTCGACTTTCTTCTTCTTGACGGTGAAGACCTTGGTGAGGCCCTCGGTTTCGATGATCGGTTGGTTCGTCATGCTTCGAAGCTAGAAGGCAACCAGGACAGATCCTGTCCGCAATATCTGGCAATCTGTGAGACATGTCCGACACCACCTCTCGAGCCCTCGCCCTGCTCAACCTCCTGCAGACGCATCGGCACTGGCCGGGCACGGAGCTCGCGTCCCGGCTGGGCGTCACCGAGCGCACCGTGCGCCGTGACGTCGACCGTCTGCGCGAGCTCGGCTACCGCGTCGAGTCCTCGCCCGGGGCCGCGGGCGGCTACCGGCTCGAAGCGGGCAGCGCTGTTCCTCCGCTGCTGCTCACCGACGACGAAGCCGTCACGATGGCCATCGGGCTGCGGGTCGCGGCCACGCAGCAGCTCGTCGGCGGACCGGAGGTCACGCTCACCGCCCTCGCCAAGCTCGAGCAGGTGCTGCCTCAGGCGCTCCGCCGACGAGTGAACGCGCTCGCGGCCTCGGTGCAGCCCCCGCGCATCGGCGACGGTCCGGTCGTCTCGCCCGTCGTGCTCGGCGAGATCGCCCTCGCCACCCGCGACACCGAGCGGCTGCGCCTGCGCTACGTGGATGCCGAGGGGGTGGAGAGCATCCGTCGGGTCGAGCCGCACGCACTGGCACCCTCCGGACGCAAGTGGTTCCTGCTGTGCTGGGATCTCGACCGCGAGGACTGGCGCACGTTCCGCGTCGACCGGATCGAATCGGTCGAGCACACCCGCGTCCTGTTCCCCCGCCGGGAGGTCACCGAGGAGGAGATCGAGGAGCGCGTGCTCATCGCGTCGTCGTGGTCGCCGCAGAAGATCGAGGGGGATGCCGTGATGGAGCTGTCGCTCGCCGAGATGCAGGACCGCTTCGGGCCCTGGTCGCAGGGCGCGACGGCCGAGGGCGATACGCACACCCGGTGGCCGATCGGCGGGTCGGACTGGCGCGAGGCGATGTACGCGTTCCTCTGGATCCCCGAGGGGGTCGAGTATGCGATGACCTTCCCCGATCAGGATCGCGCCGAGCTCCGTGAAGCGGTGGAGCGGCTGCTGCGGGCGATCGACCGGCCGACGCCGATGGCGCGGGGGTGAACGCAGCCCCGATCACAGGACGCTCGGCGGATTCGCGTCGTCCCAGCGCTGGAACGTCTGCACCCACCAGAACCAGGCGAAGAGGCTGAGGGCGACGGCCTCGCCGAGGAGCACGAGCGGGATGTCGCCCAGCTGCTCGCGGAAGACGAAGGCGGCGAGCAGCAGCAGCAGATCCGCGATCATGAGTCCTGCCACCCAGCGGTAGACGGCTCGCTGCCTCGCGGTCGGCGGCGTCTCGGTCTCGTCGATCGGACCGCGCGAGTGCAGGATCGGCACGGCGGCGAAGATCCCGAAGAAGATCAGCGTCACGGCGAAGTGGATGCTGGGCGGATACGGCCAGAAGTTGAACGGGAAGTCGGTGTTCAGCCCGGAGATGAACGCGAGGCCGGCCATCGCGACTGCGGTGGTGATGGCGATGATCGACACCACACCAGCACCCGGCGTCGTGATCCCCCGTCTCGCGCGGATCACGGCCAGCGTGACGACGACCGTGATCACGACGACGGCATAGGTGGCGACACTCGCGCGGACATCGTCAAGGTACGCGGCGGGGACGCATTCCTCCGTGCCGGGGCAGGTGAGCCCACCGATCGGATGCTCGGGGTCGATGCCCGTCGGCACGAGAGCGATGAGCGGCGCGAAGAAGGCGGCAATGTCGAGCAGGATCGTCGCCCGGTTGCGTCCGGACAGCGCGAGGAGTGCGAGCGATGCGGCGATCAGCGCCCCGACGAACACGTTCCGGGCCGGCGTGTAGAAGTAGTGGCTGATCGAGGGGAGCGGCTCCCAGCCGAAGGCGAGCGGCTCCCAGGAGACGACGACCGTCTCGATCGCCACGCTCACCAGGAGCGCGAAGACCACGAAGACGAGCGACAGCCGGAGGTAGCGATGCGTCTTCTGCGCGGTGGTGGCGGGATCCGGCTGAGCGGCCATCTCAGGTCACTCCGCGCCGATGCCCACCTGATTCACCGCGCCAGGCCGCAGCACGAATCGGTGCGGGACGAGGGGCTCGGTTGCCGTGATCAGCGCGACGACCTCGTTGTCGCCTTCATCACCGGCGAACAACGAGAACTCGATCCCGTTGGGCAGCACGATGATCACCTCATCGGCCGTGAAGGACTGCTCCTCGTCACCATCGACGGTGCGGAGGCGGATCTTCTCCTGGGTCATGTCCACACGGTATCGCAGCCCATGCGGGCCCGGTCGCCGTCGAGACAGCCGTCATCGGAAGACTCATCGGGTTATCCCAGGCAACGATCCTGGCCAACAAGGTCACGGCCAGGTAACGTCGTCTTCATCGCGGCGATCCGGGCGGTCCCGGGCCTCAGCTCATATCTGACGGCGTTGCGGGTTCGACTCCCGCCGTCGCGTCCACTCTGTCAGGAACGGCTGGTCGCCTGTGCGGCGAGCCGCTTCTCGATCGGCTCCCACCCGCTCTCCAGGATCGCGAACCCGGCGTCGAGCGTGCTGAGCTGGTCCTCGTCCTCGTTGACGAGAAGCTGCATCTGCAGGACGAAGCGCGCGTAGACGCGGGTCTCGGCGGTGGGCTCCGGCAGGCCGAGCTCCTCGGCGATGGCGGCGGAGAGTGCGTCTTCGTGCCGCAGCCACATCTTCGCCGCGTAGTCGCGCAGCGCCGGTGTCTCGTTGAGGAAGCGCAGGAAGACGCGCGTGACATCGTTGCCGTGCTCGTCGACGTTCGCCGTGATCTCGGCGGCGTAGAAATCGTGGATCGCGCGGTTGATCGTGCTCCCCTTCGGCCGGTCGCGCACGGCGGAGACGAGCCGGTCGCGCTGTTCGTCGTCCTCGTCGAAGACGAGCGCCTCCTTCTGCGGGAAGTGCGCGAACACGGTCGTGGGGGAGACGTCGGCGGCGTCCGCGACCTCCCGGATGCTCACGTTGTCGAATCCACGCTCGAGGAACATCATCGTCGCGACGTCGGAGATCGCCTTGCGGGTCGCGGCCTTCTTCCGCTCCCGGCGCCCGATCGGCTCGGGGGAGGGCTGCTCGGTGGATGTCATGCTCCGAGCCTACCGCGTACTCGATCCGAAACTGGCTTGACACCAAAACTGGTATCGATACACTTTCGGTATGACTTCACCCAATCTCTCGATCCGAAGCGCGAAGCGCGCCTGGATCATGCTCATCGTGCTCACGATGCTCACCGTCATCGGAATGACGGTCGTCCTCCCCGTTCTCCCCTTCGTCGTCCTGCAGTACGTCTCCGAGGAGAAGGACCTGGCCATCTGGGTCGGTGTCCTCGAGGCCGTCAACGGACTCTGCGCCTTCCTCATCGCACCGTTCCTCGGACGCCTCTCCGATCGCTTCGGCCGCAGGCCCGTGATCATCGCCGCCGCCTTCGGTGCAGCGTTCTCGATGGCGCTGTTCGGCATCGGCGGCGCCCTCTGGGTACTCGTGCTCGCGCGTGTCATCCAGGGCCTGACCGCCGGCGACCTGCCCGCGCTGTTCGCCTACCTCGCCGACATCACCCCTCCCGAGAAGCGCGCGCAGCGATTCGGTCTGCTCGGTGCGCTCTCCGGCATCGGCATGATGATCGGTCCCGCGATCGGCGGACTCCTGGCGGCGATCAGCATCCAGCTCCCCGTCTTCCTCACCGCCGCCGTCGCGCTGACGATCGCGATCCTCAGCATCTTCCTGCTCCCCGAGAGTCTGAAGCCCGAGAACCGCATCGACGCGATCGCTCTGCGCGACGTCCAGCCCTTCGCCGTGTTCAAGAACGCGTTCGGACGCCGGGAGCTCCGCGGGCTCATGATCGGCTTCGGGCTGCTCGCCCTCCCGTTCGGCTTCTTCGTGAACAACTTCAGCGTGCTCGCGCTCGACTCGATCCAGTGGGGTCCGACGCAGATCGGTCTGATGACGGCGGCGGTCGGCATCATCGACATCCTGATCCAGGGAGTGCTGCTCGGCATCCTGCTGCCTCGCATCGGCGAGCGCGGCGTGATCGTGAGCGGCATCGTGGCCCAGATGATCGGCCTCATCGGTCTCGCCGTCGTCGCGTCGATCTTCGCCCAGCCCTGGCTGTTCATCGTCGGAGCCCTCATGCTCGCCGCAGGGCAGGGCGCCTCGCAGGCGGCGATGGACGGCGCGATGTCGAACGCGGTCGGCGACGACGAGCAGGGCTGGCTCGGTGGGGCGACGCAGTCGCTCAACGCGGCGATGGGCACGGTGGCACCGCTCATCGCGGGCGCGCTGTACGTCACGGTCAGCCACGCCGCTCCGTACTGGCTCGGCGCCGCGCTCATGGTCGTCGCCGCGATCGTCGTGGGTCGTGCGCACATCGCGAACACGGCGAAGAGGACGCTGAGCGACGTGCCCACCGAGCAGCAGGTCCCGGTGGTCGGCTGAGATCGGAAGCTCTGCCTCGCACGCGGGCGGCTTCTCAGTCGGGTTTGTCTGCGAGCCGGGCGCGCCGCTCCTCTTCACGCTTCGAATAGGTGGCGGCACGGATCGCTTCGTCCGACTCGAGACCGGTGCCCAGCGCTCCGCCGAGTGTCGCCGCCGAGGCGACGAACCAGCTGAGCACGAGCAGCTCGCCGGATCCGGGCGGCCTGCCGAGCAGGTCGCCCATCACCGACGGGTCGAGGACGAACAGCGCCCAGGCCAGGTTCACGACGTAGAGCGCCAGATAGCAGATCGAGACGCCGATGGTCAGAGTCAACAGGGTCGAGGTGTTGTAGAGACGCGATCTCTCGCGTGCCGCGGGTGAGTCGTGGTCGGGGCGGTCCCACAGCCTCCCGTCGATCACGATCCAGGCGACGAGGATGGCGATGGAGGCGATGGTCGCCGCAGCGAGGCGCCACCCGGACAGGGAAGCCGCCAGCGACCACACGGTCGGCTCGATCGTCGCCACGGCACCGGTCGCCAGGGCCGCGACCAGCGCGGACTTGAGTCCGGCGACCAGCAGCCACGGGCGGTTGGCGAGCACCATGCCCAGTAGTACCCGTCCGCGGGCGCTGAGCCCTGGCAGCGGAAGGCGCTGCTCCTCGGGTGAGGAGGGCTCGGACATGCCGTCGACCAGTCCTCGCACCGCATGGCGAGCGCGAGTCTGCACCCGGAATCCGCCGAGCGCGGGGAGCGACAGCACCGCCGACTGTCGCCGTGGGTCTATCGCAGCCAGCAGGTAGCGGCCGTCGTCGTCGCGGAGCGGGAGTTCGGTCACGCCGATGACGAGGTCCCATGCGTTCCGATCGGCATGGGTTCGGAGCCTTTCCAGCGCGACGTCGACGTCTTCCGACCCCACGGTGAAGGGTTCGCTCACGAGTTCGAAGGACCAGTCATCCGCTTCGGCTGCCGCCGGCGGCATGAGGTCGGTCATGCGCCGAGCGACGACGGTGGGCGAGGCCGGATCGGCCACGAGACCCACGCGGATCGTCTGCATCTCCGCAACCTACACCCTGGGTCTTCGCGGGGTGTGAGCAGGAGGATGATGGTCCCATGGCCGCTCCTCATCGACCCGGCCTCCGCGTCACGGAGGGGGTCACGATCCCGGAGTCCGAGCTGTCCTGGCGGTTCTCCCGGTCATCCGGTCCGGGCGGGCAGGGCGTGAACACGGCCGATTCCCGTGCGGAGCTCGTCTGGGATGCCGCGGGCTCCGCCGCCCTCACCCCCGCGCAGCGCGAGCGGCTTCTCGAACGGCTGAGCGGACGCCTCGTGGACGGAGTCCTGACGATCGCGGCATCCGAGCACCGCGCCCAGCTGCGCAACCGGGATGCCGCTCGCGCCCGGCTCGCGGCCCTGGTCGCCGAAGCGCTGCGGCCGCCGGCGCCGTCGCGCCGACCGACGAAGCCGAGTCGTGGTTCGAAGGAACGGCGTCTGAAGGCCAAGCAGCGCCGTACCGACGTCAAGCAGCTGCGGCAGCGCCCCCGCGATTCCTGATCCGGACCGGCAGCCGGCCGGTCCGGATCAGCGCTGCGATCGCGGCGTCGATGCAGGCGTGCGGCGGCGCGGCACGTAGTTCTTCCAGGCGGAGCGGAACCCCACGCCGCCGAAGG
Source organism: Microbacterium sp. A8/3-1 (assembly GCF_040267695.1). Lineage (NCBI taxonomy): Bacteria > Bacillati > Actinomycetota > Actinomycetes > Micrococcales > Microbacteriaceae > Microbacterium > Microbacterium sp. A8/3-1. Next base: position 3,995,666 of record NZ_CP158357.1, read on the forward strand.
TCATGAAGCCGGCGGCGAGGACCGCTCCGACGCCGATACCGAGGCCGACGGCCCACTCGAACGTCCCGCCGCCGGCGACGATCGCCGAGCCGACGAGGAGTCCTGTCACGCACGACTCCACCACGATCAGCAGCATCACGGAGCTGCCGAGCAGGATGCTGACGCTGCGGCGTCGCAGGAACGAGTAGGTCAGCTTCATGCCGGCCTGATCGTCGTAGGTCGAGGCGAGGAAGATCTCCTCGACGTGCGGATCGAGGTCGACGTACGCGCCGCGGAGCCGGTTCATCGCGACTACGTACATCATGTCCTCCTCCGACACGTTCATGACCCGGACCTGCGTCATGAAGCCGATCAGGCTCAGGAACGCGAGGATCGCTATCGACGCGCCGCCGAACCATCCGGAGAACCCCGAGGCCTGCCCCAGAAGCCCGATCGTCACGAGTCCCGCCGACACGAGGGTGAGGAAGATCGTGATGCGGGTCAGCACCTCGCTCTGGGCGGTGCTGCGCGCGGCGAGCAGCCCCCAGTGCTCGGTCGCCAGGATCTGCGCGCGCCGAGCGAGCGCCGCATCCGACTCCGTCGCCGGTGCGGTGTACTCGTCCTCGGATGCCGGGATCGTCTCGCCTTCGGGGGAGGGGATTCCGACGCTGAGCGCTCGCTCATACCGACATCATGCACCCGCGGAAGTCGCCCGCGACAGGTGTTCAGCCGTTCACGGCCTTCTCGATCGCCTGCTCGAGGTCGTCCCATTCCTGCAGCAGGACGGGCTCGCCGTCGATGAAGAACGAGGGCGTGCTGCTCACGCCGAGCGTCTCGCCGTCGCTCTTGTCGGATTCGACGCGCTCCCGCGTCGCCGGGTCGGCGATCGCCGCGTCGTAGGCGGCCATGTCCAGCCCCAGCTCCTCGGCGAACCCGCGGAACACCGCCGGCGTCTCCTCGGTGTTCTCGCCCCACTGCGCCTGGGTCTCGAAAAGCCGGTGGTACATCTCCTCGAAACGGTCCTGCTGGGCTGCCGCCTCGGCAGCGAGGGCGGCCTGGGTCGAGTTCACGTGCCCGGGCAGCGGGAAGTAGCGCACCACGTAGGTGATCTCGCCCGCATACGTCGTGCGCAGGTCCTCGACGATGGGGTAGAACGCACCGCACGCCTCGCACTCGAAGTCGAGGAATTCGACGACGGTGACGGCATCCGCTCCGCCCTCGTCGAGGACGTGCGAATCGGCGCGGACGGCCTGCGGCGCGCCGCCCTCCGAGGGATCGGAGGCGGGCGCCCGCTGGGTGATGGCGTAGACGATGCCGACGATCAGCAGGACGACGGCGACGGCGATGGCGATCAGGGTCGCCTTGACAGAGGTTTTCATGGGGTCTCCAGACACAGGGGTACGACGGGATGGATGCCGCGCGAGGCGGCTCGATGCGCGTCGAGGTTCAGGTGCGGGAGAGGGAGAGCTGCGTGAGGGTGAGAGCGGGGAGGAGCCGGGCGGGGCCGGCACGCGGCGGTGACGTCCGACGGGCCACGAGTCCGCCGAGTGCGCGGCCGGTCGCGCCGCGCAGCCGCAGGAAGAGCAGGGCCAGCGCGACGCCGCAGAGCACCGCGATGACGCAGAGCGCCGCATCGGACGACAGGACATCGACCGCAGATGCTCCGTCGTGCTGCTCGCCGGAGTTCGAGGAGCCCGCGGGGTGCGCGACGCCCGGTGCGAGGCAGAGCGACGCATGCACGTCGGCCGAGCCGTGCGAGGTGGACCACGCTCCCACGACCAGCAGGAGCGCGAGGCCGACGGCGATGGCGATCCTGACGACCAGCATCCGCTCGGCCCGCGCTCGCGGCATCCGGTCCGGCGATGAGGGCAGCATTTCCCGCGCAGTCTAGCAACGGCGCCTCTGCCGACTCCGGAGCTGGGGCACCGTGGACGCGCCTACACTGTAAGGGTGGCGAGACTACTGATCGTCGGGGGCTTCCTGGCCGCCGTGTTCTGGGTGTTCAGCATCGTCGACTGCGCTGTGCAGCCGGCGACGCGGCACCGTGGCGTGCCCAAGGCCGCCTGGATCGCCATCGTGGTGCTGATCCCCGTGATCGGCGGCATCCTCTGGTTCACGATCGGACGCCGTCGCGCGAACGATCAGAGCCAGCGTCGGGTGCTCGCTCCCGACGACGACCCCACGTTCCTCCAGAGCATCGGCAAGACCGAGCAGGACGCCCGCATCAAGCGCCTCGAAGAGGAGCTCGCGCGCCTGGACGAGGAGACCGACGAGCCTCCCGCCGCGGATTCGCGCCCGTGACATCATCGCCGGCATCCGATGCCGCGGCATCGCTGCTCGCCGATCTCGTCGCGCACGGCGTGCGCGACGTGGTGCTCTCGCCGGGGTCCCGTTCGCAGGCGCTCGCGCTCGCCGCGGTGCGCCTCGCCGATGAGGGCGCGCTCCGGGTGCACGTGCGCATCGATGAGCGCGTCGCCGGATTCACCGCGCTCGGCATCGGTCGGGAGACGGGTGTCCCCGCCGCGGTGATCTGCACCTCGGGCACGGCCGTCGGCAACCTGCTGCCCGCTGCGATGGAGGCATTCCACTCCGGAGTGCCGCTGCTGCTCCTCACCGCCGACCGCCCTCCTGAGCTGCGCGGTGTCGGGGCGAACCAGGCCACCCGGCAGGAGCGCTTCTTCGACCGCTGGGTGCGCGACCAGATCGACGCGCCTGTTCCCGGAGACGGCGAGTGGAGCGGCCTCGCGGCACGCGCGATCGAGGCGGCGATGGGCGTCTCGGACGCTGCCGCCGGTCTGCCCGGCGTCGCGGGCCCCGTGCATCTGAACCTGCCGTCGCGGGAGCCGCTCTCCGGACTCCCGCCCGCGCTCGCGATGGTCTCGGGCGATGCGCCCCGCATCGTCGCTGGCGAGTCCTTCGTGCTCGATCGCGGACCTCGCACGGTGGTCGTCGCGGGCGCCGACGCGGGAGCGGCGGCCGAGGAGATCGCGCACGCCGGCGGCTGGCCCCTGATCGCCGAGATCGTCAGCGGGTCCCGCTTCGGCCGCCAGGTCGTGCACGGCTACCGGGCGCTCCTGCGGCGCGACGACCTCGGTGGCCGCATCGAGCGGGTGGTCGTCCTGGGCCATCCGACGCTGAGCCGCGAGGTGACCGCGCTCCTCTCCCGGGACGGGGTCGACGTCGTCGCCGTGCGACGGGGCGGCGAAGAACTGAACCTCAACGGCCGCACCCTCGGTGTCGGCGCCGTCGCCGTCGCGGCCGGTGATGTCGACCGCGCCTGGCTCGGCGAGTGGCTCGCGGCCTCCGCCGCCGAAGCTGTCGACCTGAGCGAGCACGCCCCCGATCCGGACGGCCTCGCATCGAAGGACTTCGCCGCCCGCCGGGACGCCGTCAAGGCCGAGCTCGACGCCGTGCGCCGTCCTCTCGACCGGGAGCTCCTCGTCGATGCGGTGTGGCGGGCGACGTGGCCGCACGACCGGCTGATGTTCGGGTCGTCGCGGCTCGTGCGCGTCGCCGACGCGGTGCTCGGCGGCAAGAAGGTCCCCGTGCACGCCAACCGCGGGCTGGCCGGTATCGACGGCACGATCGCCACCGCCACGGGCATCGCCCTCGCCAGCCAGGCCGCGGGCGCCCCGGGCATCACCCGCGTGCTGCTGGGCGATCTCGCGTTCCTGCACGACGTCGGCGCACTGCTGCTCCCGCCGGACGAGATCGAGCCTCGTGTGCAGGTCATCGTCGGCAACGACGGCGGCGGCACCATCTTCGACTCCCTCGAGGTCGCGGCATCCGCCCGTCCGGCCGATCTCGACCGCGCCTTCTACACGCCGCACACGGTGCGCCTCGAGCATCTCGCCCGCGCCTACGGCTGGGAGTACCAGCGCGTCACCACCCGCACCGCGCTCGATCAGGCGCTCACGTCGCCGCGTGGCGGACGTCAGATCATCGAGGTCCCGCTGCCGCGATGACTGGCAGGATGTGCGTATGAACGCGCACACCTGGACGAACACGCTGCGGGTCGCCGACGGCTTCCGCCTTGCCGACGTCGACCCCGACGCCAAGCCCGGTTACGACAAGGGCAAGGCGCACGGCGCGAAGGACCTCGCCGCGGGACTCGTGAATCTCAACGTCCTGCAGGAGCGGCTCTTCGCCGAGAGCCGCGTCGGCGTCGCGAAGGACTCGGTGCTGCTGGTGCTGCAGGCGATGGACTCGGCGGGCAAGGGCGGGATCGTGCGGCACGTCGTCGGCGGCGTCGATCCGCAGGGCGTCTCGCTCGCGGCTTTCAAGGCGCCGACCGCCGAGGAGCGCACGCACGACTTCCTCTGGCGCATCGAGAAGCGCCTTCCGGAGCCCGGGTTCATCGGGGTCTTCGACCGCTCCCACTACGAGGACGTGCTGATCGGACGCGTGCGCGAGCTCGCGGACGGACCTGAGATCGAGCGCCGCTACGACGCGATCAACGAGTTCGAGGCACGGGTGGCGGCATCCGGCACCCGCATCGTGAAGGTCATGCTGCACATCTCGCCGGAGGAGCAGAAGGCGCGTCTCATGGAGCGCCTCGAGCGCCCCGACAAGCACTGGAAGTACAACCCCGGCGACGTCGACGAACGGCTGCTGTGGCCGCAGTACATGGAGGCGTATCAGACCGTGTTCGACCGCACCTCCACCGAGGCCGCGCCCTGGTACGTCGTGCCGGCGAACTCCAAGTGGTTCGCGCGTCTGGCCGTGCAGGAGCTGCTGCTCGCGGCGCTCGAGGACATCGATCCGCAGTGGCCCGCCGCCGACTTCGACGTCGAGGCCGAGAAGAAGCGTCTCGCCGCGAGCTGACGCGTCAGGCGAGTGCGTCGACCAGCGGGCGGAACTTGACCCTGGTCTCCAGCAGCTCCGACTCCGGGTCGGATCCGGCGACGATGCCCGCGCCCGCGTACGCCGTCACGCGGATGTCGTCGGCGGCGGTGGTGAACTGCGCGCAGCGCAGCGCGATCGCCCACTCGCCGTTGCCCGCGGCATCCACCCACCCGACCGGCCCGGCATAGCGCCCGCGGTCGAACGGCTCGAGGTCGCGGATCGCGGCGATCGCGGCCGAGGTCGGCGTCCCGGCCACGGCGGCCGTCGGGTGCAGTGCCCGGATGAGGTCGAGCGCCGACTCGCCGTCGTCGAGCTCGCCCTCGACATCGGTGGCCAGGTGGAACAGGTTCGGCAGCTTGAGCAGGAACGGCTGCTCGCTCGCGGCCAGCGCCCGCGTGTGCGGGCGGAGCGAGGCGAGCACGCTCTGCACGGCGTACTGGTGCTCGTCGAGGTCCTTGGTGCTCGAGGCGAGATGAGCGGATGCCGCGGTGTCGGCATCCGCGTCGGCTCCGCGCCCGATCGTGCCGGCGAGGACGCGTGCCGTGACCGTGCCGTTCTGCACGGTCACCAGCGTCTCCGGGCTCGCTCCGATCAGTCCGTCCACCGCGAAGGCCCAGGTGTCGGGGTAGCCGGTCGACAGGGCGCGGACGAGGCGGCGCAGATCGGAGCCGGCCGGGATGCTGCCGGTGAGGTCTCTGGCCAGCACGACCTTGCTCAGCTCGCCGTCGGCGATGCGCGCGAGCGCGGCGCGGACGGAGTCCTGATACCCCTGCGGGCTCTGCGCACCGGGGCCGACGGTGCCCGCCCAGTGGGGTCCGTACGGGTGGGTGGCGAACTCCTCGTGGGGATCCGATGCTCCGGCGAGGCGGATGCGGGTCTCCCAGAACCGGTCTCCGTGGCGGCCGAGCACCTGCGTCGGGACGATCAGCACGCTGTCGGCGGCCGACTCCTCGTCGAAGGCGAAGGCCCCGAAAGCCACCAGTCCGGTGCCGGGGAGCCCGACGGGGTCGTCGATCTCGGCCTGGCCGGCCATGCCCCGCCAGAAGGTGGCGAGGGCCGCGCTGCGCGGCTCTGCTCCTCGGGCGGGCGGGCGGATGGCCGCCAGCGGCTCGCCGACCGAGACGATGCCGTCGCCACGGCGCAGCCAGGCGAGCGGGCGGGCGGGATCCGCGTAGGCCAGGAGGTCCTCGACCGGGTCGATCTCGCGGGTCTCCACGACCAGGTGGGTGGTGTGCACGTCTCCAGCCTATGCCGCGCCGAAGACCCGGATCCGCGTCGTCGTAGGGTGGGCGCATGAGCGATGCACGTCCTGCCGTCGGCGCCGAGATGATCTTCCAGTGGCGCAAGTGGGACGGATCCCCGCATTGGCGTCATGAGTGCGTGTACCTCGGCGCCGACGAGTGGGGCGACTGGATCGGGCAGCCGGTCGGATGGCAGAGCGCCCGCCCCGGCGCGCAGTTCATCGCTGCGGGACCGAACGTCACCCTCGTGCCTCGGCAGATCGACTTCGCGCTCACTGTCAACCGCGATCACCCGAACGGCATGCGCATCTACATCGACCTCGGATGGGACGTCCGCTGGTCGGAGGACCCGCTGCTGGCGACCGGCATCGACATGGACCTCGACGTCGCGCGCGTCGAGGGCGAGCGCGGGACCTGGGTGGACGACCGTGACGAGTGGGCCGAGCACAGCGTGCAGTACGGCTATCCGGCCGAGATCATGACCCGCCTCGAAGCCCTCGCGCTCGACCTCGAGGAGCGCGTCCGCACCCGGGCCGCGCCGTTCGACGACGCCACGGCCGATGTCTGGCTCGACCGCCTCGAAGCCCTGGACCTCGCGCCTAGACTGAACGCGTGACCCCGAACGAGATGAACCGCGCCGATCTCGGCAAGGACCCCGCCCGCGTGAGCGGCATGTTCGACCAGGTCGCCGCCGGCTACGACCGCACGAACACCGCGATGACCTTCGGCAACGACGCTCTCTGGCGCGCGGCGACCACGAGGGCCGTCGCGCCGAAGCCGGGGGAGCGGATCCTCGATCTCGGGGCGGGCACCGCTTCGTCCTCGGCATCCCTCGCCCGCAGCGGCGCCGAGGTGATCGCCGCCGACTTCTCCCCGGGCATGCTGGCCGAGGGGCAGCGCCGGCACGGTGCGATGCGCAACCTCTCCTTCGTGCAGGCCGACGCCACGGACCTGCCCTTCGCGGATGCCGAGTTCGACGCGGTCACGATGTCGTACGCCCTGCGCAACGTGAGCGACCCGAAGAAGGCGCTCCGCGAACTGCTCCGCGTGACGAAGCCGGGAGGGCGTCTCGTGATCAACGAGTTCTCCACACCGCCGGCCAAGCTCTTCCGCGGCGCCTACCGCTTCTACAACGACCAGGTGCTGCCGCGGGTGGCCCGGGCCGCGGGCACGAACGGCGACGCCTACGACTACCTCAACGAGTCGATCCGCGAGTGGCCGGATCAGAAGAAGCTCTCGGCGTGGATCCGCGAAGCCGGCTGGGTCGACGTCGCGTACCGCAACCTCTCCTTCGGCATCGTCGCCCTGCACAGAGCCCGTAAGCCCGAGTGAGAATCCCGGGCGAAATCCGCTGCACCCGACGAAGGTAGGCTGGGACCGTGACTTCGAGCCCCATCGCCCCGGGTTCGCGACTGGCGAGCCGTCTCGGCTTCAGCGATCGCGTCTTCATCGGCCCCGCCGCCCGCCGCGTCGCGCGCGCCATCGAAGACGGTCTGGAGCGTGTCGAGACCGGGCTGGCCGAAGACGTGCGTGTCGCCGATCCGCTGGCCGACGCCGCGAGCCGGTATCTCTACGAGGCGGGCGGCAAGCGCATCCGTCCCGTGCTGACGCTGCTCGCCGCCCAGCTCGGCGAGGGGAACACGGATGAGGTGATCGACGTCGCGAAGGCGCTGGAGATCACGCATCTGGGCTCGCTCTACCACGACGATGTCATGGACGGAGCCGACCGTCGGCGCGGCGTCCCCGCCGCGCACGCGGTCTGGGGCAACAGCATCGCGATCCTCACCGGCGACATCCTGTTCTCGCGCGCCAGTCAGCTGATGTCACGGCTCGGCGAGCGCGCCATCCGTCTCCAGGCCGACACGTTCGAACGCCTCGTGCTCGGACAGATGCACGAGACGATCGGCGCGCAGCCGGATGACGATCCGATCCAGTTCTACATCCAGGTGCTCGCCGACAAGACCGGTTCGCTGATCGCCGCCGCGACGCAGGGCGGAGTCATCTTCTCCAACGCCCCGGCCGAGTACGAAGAGCCGATGCGGGTCTACGGCGAGAAGATCGGCGTCGCGTTCCAGCTCATGGACGACGTGATCGACCTCTCGGCGAAGCCCGAGGACACCGGGAAGGTGCCGGGCACCGACCTGCGTGCCGGGGTGCCCACCATGCCCTACCTGCTGCTCAAGGCCGAGCCCGATGCGGCATCCGTCGACCTGGCCGCGCGCATCGACGCCGGGGTCGCCCTCATCGCAGACGGCGCCGATCCGGCGCTCCTCGACGGCCCTCTCGACGAGTTGCGCGACCATGCGGTGACGCAGAAGACCCTCGAACTCGCCCACGCCTGGACGCAGGATGCCATCGATGCGCTCGGCCCGCTCCCGCGCGGCACGGTGCGTGAGGCGCTGACCCGATTCGCTGAGACCCTCGCCGATCGCTCCAGCTGAATCCGGCCCTGCGATCCGCGAGGTCGCACGACGGGCGCGACGGCACACGAAAGGACCTCCCATGACCAAGCTCAGACTGGCCATCGTCGGTGCGGGCCCCGCAGGCATCTACGCCGCGGACATCCTGCTGAAGGCCGAGCGCAAGTTCGACGTCTCCATCGACCTGTTCGAACAGCTCCCGGCGCCCTACGGCCTGGTCCGCTACGGCGTCGCGCCCGATCACCCCCGCATCAAGGGCATCATCGGCGCGCTCCGGGATGTGCTCGACCGCGGCGACATCCGCCTGTTCGGAAACGTCCGCTTCGGCGAGGACATCACGCTCGAAGACCTCAAGCACCACTACAACGCCGTCATCTTCGCGACCGGCGCCATCAGGGACACGTCGATGGACATCCCCGGTGTCGACGCGGTCGCCTCCTACGGGGCGGCCGACTACGTCAGCTGGTTCGACGGCCACCCCGACGTCCCGCGCGAGTGGCCGCTGGACGCCGAGTCGGTCGCGGTGATCGGCAACGGAAATGTCGCGCTCGACGTCGCCCGGATGCTGGCCAAGCACGCGGAGGACCTGCTCGTCACCGAGGTGCCGGCGAACGTCTACGAGGGCCTGCAGGCCAGCGCTGTCACCGACGTGCACGTGTTCGGACGTCGCGGCCCCGCGCAGGTGAAGTTCACGCCGCTGGAGCTGCGCGAGCTCGGCGAGCTGCGCGATGTCGACATGGTCGTCTACGACGAGGACTTCGACTACGACGAGGCCTCGAAGGAGGCGGTCGCGAGCAACAAGCAGGTCATGGTGATCGACCGCGTCCTGCAGTCGTGGCGCAAGCGCGACTCGGTGAACAACGCGGGCGGCACGGCATCGCGGCGCCTGCACCTGCACTTCTGGGCGCGGCCCATCGAGGTCCGCAAGGACGAGGACGGTCGGGTCGCTGCGCTCGTCTACGAGCGGACCCAGCCGGACGGCGAGGGTGGAGCGGTCGGCACCGGCGAGCTGCGCGAGGTGCCGATCCAGGCGCTGTACCGTGCCATCGGCTACTTCGGCTCGCCCCTGCCCGGCGTCCCCTTCGACAAGAAGCACGGCGTCATCCCGAACCGCGAGGGTCAGGTCCTCGCGAAGGACTCCAACCAGCGGGTGCCCGGCATCTACGCGACGGGCTGGATCAAGCGCGGACCGGTCGGCCTGATCGGCCACACGAAGTCCGACGCCATGGAGACCGTCCGGCACATCATCAACGACCAGGGGTCGTGGTGGCAGCCGGAGGACCCGTCGGAGGAGTCGATCCCCGCCCTCCTGCAGGAGCGCGGAGTGAAGTGGACCGACCTCGAGGGGTGGCACCGTCTCGACGAGCACGAGATCGGGCTCGGCGCACCGCACGAGCGCGCCCGAGTGAAGGTCGTTCCTCGCGACGAGATGGTGCGGGTCTCGCGCGGCGAGTAGCGCCGTCACCGGATCGTTGCGAGCCGTTCCCGACCTGTCGGAGATGCTCTCCTAGGCTGAGTGCATGCGACGCCGATCTCTCCTCATCCTCGGCGCGGTTGCGCTCCTGCTCGTGTCCGGCTGCACACCCACGCCCGACCCGAAGCCCACCGTGTCGGTCGATCCGTCGCCCTCGGCGACCCCGACGCCGACCCCCGATCCGATCGTCGCGCCGACGCCCGCGTTCGATGTGACCTGCGACGACGTGGCGGCGGAGATGTCCGCCCTCGTCGGCCCTCCCGCCGGTGCGGTCGAGGAGCACCTGTCGCTCGTCTCGATGCCCAACTGGTACCCCGGGCCCGCTCTGTATGCGTTCCAGCGGGCCGGGGGCATCGCCTGCTCGACGGGAGACGACTCGCGCAGCTGGGAGGTGACCATCGTTCCCGGAGCGCAGACCGTGATCACGGGCGCGGAATCCCGCGGCGGATGGTGGGGCGAGGAGGCCCGCTGCGAGGGCAACGGGATGTGCGTCCTCCAGGTGGTCGACGGCGACGTCCTCGTCTCCGGTCTCGTGTTCGACCCGGAGCTTGCGGCCGACGACGCCGGGCGCATCGACGAGGGGCTGCGCCGCATCGCGGCCGCGGCCGTCGCCACGAGTACGCAGGTCGAGCTCGCCCCGAGCGACATCGTCGGAGTGGAGTGCGCCCGGTACCTGACCGCCGTGGAGCTCGGCGAGGACCTCGGCACCGAGGTCGTCCTCAGGGACTCCTTCGGCGGCTGGGGCATCCCGTCAGAGGTCTATCAGGTGGTCAACGGGTCGCGCATCTGCCACTACGCCTCCAACGGGAACGAGTACGAATCGCAGGGGTTCCTGACGATCACCACCCTGCCCGGCGGCGCGTGGGCCTTCGAGCGGATCGAGGACGGCACAGCCGTCGAGATCGAGGGAGCGGATGCCGCGCTCCGCGGCGTCGACGAGTTCGATCGCCCGCTGATCGATCTGCGTCTCGGTACGGATTGGATCCGCCTCACCACCTATCAGGGCTCCGGGATCTCGGACCTGACGCCGATCGCCGAGCAGGTCGTGCAGAACTTCACCGTCGGGCGTCCGGCGCCGCAGTAGCGTCCTCGGCTAACCTGGCGACGGGGGAGGCGCGCATGGCCGACTGGATCGCAGACGTTCTCGGCGACGAGTTCGAGCAGCTCACGCTCGCTCTCGGCGACGACGATCAGGGGCCGGTCGTGGCCACGCTCGTCCGTGCGCTGCCGCCCGAGCAGGGATGGTGGGATCGGCTGCGCGGACGGACCCCGATGCTCGACGGCGTCGACGTGCTGTACGTGCACGGCTGGTCCGACTACTTCTTCCAGAAGCGCCTCGCCCGCTTCTGGACATCGAGGGGAGCGCGCTTCTTCGCGCTCGACCTGCGCAAGTACGGCCGCAGCCTCCGCGACGGACAGACGCCGGGATATGTCGCCGATCTCGCGACCTACGACGAGGACATCGCCGCGGCGCTCGACGCGATGGGGCACGCGATCGATGGAAGCGACGGTCGCAAGCTGGTGCTCCTCGGTCACTCGACCGGCGGACTGGTCCTGAGCCTGTGGGCATCGCGCCATCCGGAGGCCGCGGATGCGGTGATCCTGAACAGTCCGTGGCTGGAGTTCCAGATCGCGCCGGTGCGTGCGGCGATCGCGCCGATGGTGGAGCTGCAGGCGAGGATCCGTCCGCGCGAGGTGGCCCCGCAGGTCGATCTCGGCTTCTACTCGAGGGCGCAGCAGGAGGTCGCGGATCCGGACGATCCGATGGAGGTGAATCCGCTCTGGCGTCCCGCGCAGACGATGGCCGTGTACGCCGGCTGGCTGCACGCGATTCTGTCAGGCCACCGGACGGTCGCGTCCGGGCTGTCGATCCCCGTGCCGGTCTGCGTGCTCCTCTCGGCTCGCTCGGCCGTGCCCACCCGATGGTCGGAGGAGCTCACCGCCGCGGACTCCGTGCTGGTCGTCGACGACATCGCGAGCGCGGCCCTGCATCTCGGACCCTCCGTCACGGTGGAACGGATCGACGGTGCCCTGCACGACGTGTTCCTCTCCCGGCACGAGGCGAGGGAAGACGCGTATCGACGACTCGGACGCTGGGTCGCCGGCTGGCGTGCGTCCGACGGTCGCTCGATCACACGTAGTGCATCGCCCGGGTGAGGCGCTCCGCCTCGTCGCCGTCTCCGCGGAGGACGGCGTCATGGAAGTCGACGTAGACCTGCAGCATCCGTTCGCGGTCGTCGACGGGCACCGTCCAGTGGCGGAGATTGCGCAGCAGCGCGACGGTCGTCTCCTCGATGACCGTGCAGTGCTGGGCGTTCTCGCTGTGCGCGCCGAAGTAGGCGAAGACCGCCCATCGCGTGTTGGTGGTCAACGTGCTGTCATGGAGCGAGCCGTACATCGCCTGCACGAGTCGGGCGACGTGCTCGCGCTGCGACGCGGTGAGTCGCGGCACCGCCAGACGCGCGGCGATCCCCGCCTGGTACCCCGCGAACGCGAGAGACTGCGCGATGGTGTCGGTGGTGACCTGAGTGACCTCGGTGTATCTGCTGGGGTACATGATCACCATCCCCAGCCGCTCCAGGCGCTGCAGCGCCTCGCGCACCGGCGTCCGTGAGACGTGCAGCCGCTCGGCGACCTCGTGGTCTCGGATGCGCTGGCCCGGGGCCAGCGTCCCATCGACGATCTGCCGGCCGATGTGCTGGAAGACCTCGTCCGCCAGCAGCTGCTTGTTCTCGCCCGTGCTCTTCGTTCCCATGCTGCCCATGGACCCCCGCCCCCAGTTGCTTCCTTCTCCCCGGCCTCGTGATGCGCCCGGGTGGGCAACTTCATCACAGATCGCGCAGGATGCCAACACACTACGCGCAAAAGACTTTTCCGAAGTTCACATGACGCATGCTGCCTGCGGGCGCACCTCGAGTCGGGATCCCACCCAGTCTTGGGCATGCCAACCGGTATATCGATATGCGATCCGGAAACGACGAAACGATTCAGCGGATGCCTGGCATCCGCTGAATCGTCTCTGGTGTCGCGCTCGGTCTCGACGACCGTCGCGGAGGCTCAGCGGTAGTTGATGAACTGCAGGTCGACCTCGAGGTCGGAGCCGCGGAGCAGCGCCATCACGGACTGGAGATCGTCGCGGCTCTTGGACTGCACGCGCAGCTCGTCGCCCTGGATCTGGCTCTTGACGCCCTTCGGCCCCTCGTCGCGGATGATCTTGTTGATCTTCTTCGCGTTCTCGGAGGAGATGCCGTCCTTGAGGGTCGAGACGATGCGGAACTCCTTGCCGCTGGCGAAGGGGTCTCCGGATTCGAGGCTCTTCAGCGAGATGCCGCGCTTGATGAGCTTGGACTGGAACACGTCGAGGATGGCGTTCGCTCGCTCCTCCGTGTTGGCGATGATGAGGATCTGCTCGCCGCTCCACGCGATCGATGCTCCGGTGCCCTTGAAGTCGTAGCGCTGCTCGACCTCCTTGCGGGCCTGGTTGAGGGCGTTCTCGGCCTCCTGGTGATCCACTTTCGAGACGATGTCAAAGGAACTGTCAGCCATAGGAGAAGTGTATCGAGACTGCCGTATCCGTGAACTCGTGGAAGCGTTTTCAGCTGTCGGCCCCCTGCTGTGCGGGGTCACAGGTTGATATCGACAGCCTCTTCCCTTGTGAATCCCGCTGATCTCGTTGCATACTGTAAGCGCTTGCAGTACTGCAGGCCATCAGCACTGAGAGAGGCACACACCAATGAAGGTGAACAAGAGGGGCATCGTCGCGGCAGGCGCGATCGCCATCGTTTCGGCTCTGACGCTCGCCGGCTGCTCCACCGGGACCAGCGGTGACGACTCGTCCGGCGGCGACAAGGCCGGCACGCTGACCGTGTGGGTCGACGCGGAGCGCGTCGACGCGCTGCAGGGTGCTGCCGACTCGTACGAGGACAAGACCGGCGTCAAGGTCGAGCTCGTGGGCAAGTCGGTCGACGACATGAAGGACGACTTCATCCAGCAGGTCCCGACCGGCAAGGGCCCCGACGTCGTCATGGGCGCGCACGACTGGCTCGGCGAGCTCTCGACGAACGGCGTCGTGGCGCCTCTCGAGCTCGGCGACAGCTCCGCCGACTACCTGCCCGTCGCGCTTCAGGCCGCGACCTACGACGGCACCGTCTACATGCTCCCGTACGCGGTCGAGAACATCGCGGTGCTGCGCAACGCCGACCTCGTTCCCGCGGCCGCCACCAGCTTCGACGACATGATCTCGAAGGGTGCCTTCGTCGTGGAGCAGGGCGCCGAGGGCAACCCGTACCACCTCTACCCGTTCCAGACCGCCTTCGGCGCTCCGGTCTTCGGTACCGACGACTCGGGCAGCTACGACTCGACCGACCTGCAGCTCGGCAGCGCAGGCGGAACCGCCTTCGCCGCCTGGCTCGCCGCGCAGGGTGCCGCAGGCACGCTGAACACCGACATCGACGGCGAGATCGCCAAGCAGCAGTTCCTCGACGGCACCGCGGCCTTCTGGCTGACGGGCCCGTGGAACGTCGGCGCAGCCGTCGACGCCGGCATCAACGTCGCGATCGACCCCGTGCCGAGCCCGACGGCGGAGACGGCCTCGCCGTTCGCCGGAGTGAAGGGCTTCTTCGTCAGCTCCGAGTCGAAGAACAAGGTCGCAGCGAACGACTTCCTCGTGAACTACATCGGTACGGAAGACGTGCAGCTCGCGCTGTTCGAGGCCGGCAACGTCCTGCCCGCACTCACCGCCGCCGCCGACTCCGCGGCATCCGACCCGATCATCGCCGGCTTCCAGGCCGTCGGCGCCGACGCCGTCCCGATGCCGGCCATCCCGGCCATGGGCTCGGTCTGGCAGTTCTGGGGCGTCGCCGAGGCGGCGATCATCAACGGCGAGGACCCGACGACGACGTGGCAGAAGCTCGTCGACGACGTGACCGCGGCGATCAAGTAACAGCTGAGATACCGACTCTGCCGGGGTGGGCGTGCATCGCCCACCCCGGCAGGATCATGACGAGGACGACATGACAGAGACCGTCGAGCCCACGGCTCCGCCCACCCAGCGCCAGCGACAGGCAGCGAAGATCGCGGAGGCCGCGTCCGGCCCGATCGGCTGGCTGCTGCTGAAGATCCTGCTGCTCGCGGTCGTCGACGCGATCGCGCTCTACGCGGCGTTCGTGCTCTTCACCCACCAGGAGTGGCTGATCCTCGGGATCGTCGTCGTCGTCGCGGTCCTCGTCAACTATCTCTACTTCTCCCGCAAGCGCATCGCGGCGAAGTATCTGACGCCCGGCATCATCTTCCTGGTGGTGTTCCAGGTCTTCACGCTGCTCTACACGGGCTACATCGGCTTCACCAACTACGGCACGGGCCACAACGGCACCAAGGAACAGGCCATCTCCTCGCTCCTCGCCTCGGCGCAGGAGCGGGTCGAGGATTCGCCCACCTACCCGGTGACCGTCGTCGAGCAGTTCGGCGGCTACGGGCTGCTGGTCACCGACCCCGAGACCGGAGACGCGCTGCTCGGCACCGCGGAGCAGCCGCTGCAGGAGGTCGACGCGGAGTTCGAGGGAGGCCAGGCCGTCGCGGTCGAAGGCTGGACCACCCTGCCGCTCGCGACCGTGTTCACGCTCTCCGAAGAGCTCGACAAGCTCTCCGTCCCCTTCAGCGACGACCCGAACGACGGCAGCCTGCGCGCTCCGGACGGGCAGAAGGGCTACCTGTACGTCTCGACTCTCGAGTACGACGCGGATACCGACACCATCACGGATACCGACAGCGGCACGGTCTACTCCGACACCGGCGCCGGGGCGTTCACGTCCGAGGCCGGGGCGGAGCTCCTGCCCGGGTGGCAGACGACCGTCGGGTTCGACAACTTCGTGCGCGCCGTCACCGACGCATCGATCCGCGGCCCGCTCATCTCGGTCACGATCTGGACCTTCGCCTTCGCCCTGATCTCGGTCGCGTCCACGTTCTTCCTGGGCCTGCTGCTCGCCCTGGTCTTCAACAACACCCGGATGCGGTTCCGCAACGGCTACCGCATCATCCTGATCCTCCCGTACGCGTTCCCCGCGTTCCTCTCGGCCCTCGTGTGGGCCGGCATGATGAACGAGAGCTTCGGGTTCATCAACCAGGTCATCTTCGGCGGAGCATCCATCCCGTGGCTCACCGATCCGGCGCTCGCCAAGGTGTCGGTGCTGCTGGTGAACCTGTGGCTCGGCTTCCCGTACATGTTCCTCGTGTGCATGGGGGCGCTGCAGGGCATCCCGGAGGACGTGAACGAGGCCGCGGTCATGGACGGAGCGAACCCGTGGCAGGTCTTCCGCCGTATCAAGCTGCCGCTCCTGCTGGTGACGGTCGCCCCGCTGCTCATCTCGTCGTTCGCGTTCAACTTCAACAACTTCAACCTGATCTACATGCTGACCAAGGGCGGACCGCGCTTCAGCGACGTGTCGATCCCGGTCGGGCACACCGACATCCTGATCTCGATGGTCTACAAGGTGGCCTTCACCGGACAGGCGCGCGACTACGGCTTGGCATCCGCCTTCACCATCCTGATCTTCATCGTGGTGGCGACGATCTCGATCATCAGCTTCCGCAAGACCAAGGCCCTCGAGGAGCTGAACTGGTGAGCACTGCCAGCCCCGTCACCGTCGAGCGGAGCGTCGCCCCGCGCCGCCGCAGCTTCGGCGCCTGGTTCGCCGACACCGGATGGCGTCACCTCGTGGCCATCGTCGTCAGCGCCTTCGCGCTGTTCCCCCTGCTGTACGTGGTCTCGGCCTCGTTGAACCCGAAGGGCACGCTCACCGGATCGAACCAGCTTTTCTCCGCCATCGGGATCGACAGCTACGTGCGCATCCTCAGCGATCCGCAGAACCCGTACGGCCTGTGGTTCCTCAACACCCTGCTCGTCGCCGTCGTGACCGGAGCGGTCACGGTGTTCATCGGCGCCTGCGCGGCGTACGCCTTCTCGCGCATGCGCTTCGCCGGACGCCGGGTCGGGCTCGTCACGATCGTCGTCGTGCAGATGTTCCCGCAGCTGCTCGCGGTGGTGGCGATCTTCCTGCTGATGTCGACGCTGGGGGACTGGTTCCCCGCGATCGGGCTGAACACGCACACCGGGCTCATCCTCGTGTACCTCGGCGGCGCGCTGGGCGTGAACACTTACCTCATGTACGGCTTCTTCAACACGATCCCGAAGGAGATCGACGAGGCCGCCCGCATCGACGGCGCCGGTCACGCCCGCATCTTCTTCACGATCATCCTGCGCCTGGTCGCGCCCATCCTCGCGGTCGTCGGACTCCTGTCCTTCATCGGCACCGTCAACGAGTACGTGATCGCCAGCGTGATGCTCGTCGACGTCGAGCAGCAGACGCTCGTCGTCGGACTGACCAAGCTCGTCGCGAACCCGCGCTACGCGGACTGGTCGGCGTTCTCGGCCGGAGCGGTCATGGCCGCGATCCCGGTGATGATCCTGTTCCTCTTCCTGCAGAAGTACATCGTGGGCGGGCTCACGGCGGGAGCCACGAAGGGCTGAGCCGACGGGGCTGGGGGAGCGGCGCCTCCTCGTCCTCCTCGGATTCGTTCTCGTGTCGGCATCCGGGCTCTGGCTGGTGTGGCGGCTGCGCGGTCGCGCCGCCCGATGATCGGCGTTGCGACCGGTGCGACCGCCGGCGCGGGCCTACCGTGGAGGCATGGCACGGGTCGGCGGACGCAACCTCGCGATGAGCTGGGTGGCCGGCGTGATCTGCGCCGGGATCATCGGCGCCCTCGTGTGGTTCTCGATCCCCATCCTCCCGGTCCTCGCCGAGTTCGCCGGAGATGCGCTGCGCAGCGCGCTCCCCTGACGGCAACCCGACCGAAACCCGGGAAAACAGCGGTATGCCGACACGTCGGCACGCCTGCGTGAGCGGCCGCCCGCCCGGCGGTAGCCTCGCACTGCACACATCCGATGAGAGGCGCATCCCATGAGCGACCCTGAGCTTCACAAGCCCGAGAAGCCGGCAGACGTCGACGACGTCGTCGGCAGCGCGAACGCCGGTCTCGACGCCGCCGCCGCCGCGGGTGCGGACGTTCCCGGCACCTCGCCCGAGTCGCCGGAGAGCAAGCCCGTCGACCCCGACCTCGTCGCGTTCGAAGAGGCGGAGCGCGAGCACCCCGGCCTGTTCTCGTCGCCGACGCCCACGGAGTCCGCATCGACGTCCGACGGCGCCAGGGACTACTCCGACGCGGACACGACCGCCGCGTTCGTCCCGCCCGTCTCGCGGCACGACGACGCGACGGCCGCGTACGACCGCGTCTCCTCGTACGACCGCGACGAGGCGCCCCTCGCCGACACGGCCTACGCTCCGCCCGCGGACCAGACCGAGACCCGCATCGTCCCCTCGGAGCCGCTGATCGCCGCTTCGGCTCAGGCGCCGCAGCCGATCTTCGTGCAGGCTCCCGAGCCGCCGCGCGACCGCGGCAACCGCGGCACGGCCGGTGCGATCGGTCTGCTCGCGACCGTCGCGTTCGCCGTCCTCTACCTCGGCGCCACGATCGGCTTCGGTGCGATCGCCGGTGACGTGACGGGTGAGAACATCGGCGAGGCCCTCGTCGCGCCGCTGCTCACCTGGGGCTACTGGACGCCTGTCGTGGTCTTCTTCCTCGGCTTCTGGCTGCTGGGCGCGATCATCAACCGCGGACGCTGGGGCCTCTGGGTCGTCTTCGGCATCGTCGTCGGTGTCATCGCCTACGCCGGACACATCCTCGGCCAGCTCTTCGAAGCCCCGTTCTGGAAGCTCACGGCCTCCGAGGGGCTCGATCTCGCCGGCTCGCAGCTTCTCGCGCCGCTGGCGATCGCGGCCTTCGTGTTCGCGCGCGAGCTCACCATCTGGTTCGGCGCGTGGGTCGCACGCAGCGGGGCACGCAAGACCGAGTACAACGCCGAGGCGCAGCGCGAGTACGAGCGCACCCTCGAAGCCGGTCCGACGCTCGCGAGGTAATCACGAACTCCACCACGCCGAACCCCCGCGGACCCGAGTCCGCGGGGGTTTCGGCTGTCCTGGCGATCGTCTTCGCCACCATCGGATTCTTCGCTCTCGCCGTATGCGGGCTGGGCGCGGTCAGCGTGCTGACGGATGCCGACATCATCGCCGTGCCGGGTCTCGGCCCTGTCCCGGGAGTCACCGGGATGCTGGCGGCCGTCGTCGCCTTCGCCCTCATGCTGTGGTCGACGCTCCGGCGGCAACATCCATCCTTCGTCGCGACCATCGCGATCGCCCTCGTCGCCGCGCTCGCCCATCTCGCGGGCGTCTGGGCGGCCGTGCTCATCGGCGTCGGCAACGTCATCATCGCCACGGCCGTGGCCGGCGACCTCGTCCGCGGGGGAGCGAGCGCGGTGCTGCTGCTGGCGGCCGCGATCGGCGCGTGGGGCGGCATCGCCCTGCGACGAACGCGCGCCGCTCGACCGCGCTGGCCCTGGGAGGGCGACGAAGACGAGTGACGCCCCGCCGTGACGCGGGAAATCGCGGCGGTGCCGCGCGACGCGCCGTACGCTGGAGGGGTGGAGCGCTCATTGGAGACGCAGGTGGACCAGGCCGTCGAGGCCTGGCTGCGCTGGGTGCCGCGCTGGGAGCCGGCGACGCATCGCGGACGCGTCGCGCCCTGCCGTCGCTGCCTGGGGTCCCCGATCCTGTCGGCCGCCGGCATCGGCGCCAACGCGCCGCACGGCGTGCAGCACGGTCTGTCGACCCGGATGAAGACGATCGTCGATCACGCCGTGGCCGACTACACGTCCCGGAATCTCCCGATGCTGCAGCGCGAACTCGACGATCAGGCCGCACGCAACCGTGCACGCAGCTACCGGCCGTCCGAAGACCTCGACCCCGAGTTCGACGGCCTCCCGCTCGATCCCGAACCGGTGCCCGGCGCACCCTTCCTGTTCACGATCGCCGGGCTCGCCGACGACGCGGCCGATCAGTTGCCGCCACTCCCGCCTCTGACGGAGGAGGCCAAGATCGCGCTGCGCCAGGAGGTCGCACTCGCCGACGAGTACGCCAACATGGTCGGGCGCGAGATCTGCGGCATCCTGCTCCGACACCGCCTGCACATCCAGGCCGCGATCTCGCAGCACGTCGAGCCGCAGATCGAGGCGCTGCTGGCGGAGCTCACGCAGTCGCTGGACTCGCCGTTCGACCCGGACGCTGCATAGAGTCCCGCATCATCCTGATGTATCGGCATACAGCGCCGAGATCCGTTGCTGCGCGCGTGCTCGCGAATCTAGTCTGACCGGATTCCTGCCCCACGCAGGGATGGACGCCCCCGCAGCGCGGATGACGGCGATGCTCCGACGAAAGGACCGATCATGTTCGAATTCCCTCCCGCAGACGACCCGTGGTGGCTGACCTGCGACGCGCAGTTCCTCTGGGATCTGTACGGCCCCGGCAGCTGACCCCGCTCTCTCCGCACGACGAGCCCCGCAGCAGACGCTGCGGGGCTCGTCTGCGTCCGGCGCTCATTTGACCGCCAGGTTACGCGGCATTACACTTGGTCAGGTGTGTGCACGTCTTGACGTGCGCACCGGGCGTCGGCACCTTGCCGGTCCGCCTCCACGGCATACCCACCACACAAAAGCCCGCCGATTCCGGCGTGCCGGTGGGGCATGATGTGAAACCCATCACGCTGTCACCGTGCAGCACTATGAGGAGAGAACGTGCCAACCATTCAGCAGTTGGTTCGCAAGGGTCGCTCGCCGAAGGTCACCAAGACCAAGACGCCAGCCCTGAAGTCGAACCCGCAGCAGGCCGGGGTCTGCACCCGCGTCTACACCACCACCCCGAAGAAGCCGAACTCGGCGATGCGCAAGGTCGCTCGTGTGAAGCTCCGCAACGGGACCGAGGTCACGGCCTACATCCCCGGTGAGGGTCACAACCTGCAGGAGCACTCGCTCGTGCTCGTCCGCGGCGGTCGTGTCAAGGACCTCCCCGGTGTGCGTTACAAGATCGTCCGCGGCGCCCTGGACACCCAGGCCGTCAAGAACCGTAAGCAGGCTCGTTCCCGCTACGGCGCGAAGAAGGGTTGAGTTAGATGCCTCGTAAGGGTCCCGCCCCCAAGCGCCCCGTGGTCAACGACCCGGTATACGGCGCTCCGATCGTCACCTCGCTGGTGAACAAGATCCTCGTCGACGGCAAGAAGTCGATCGCCGAGGCCATCGTCTACGGCGCCCTCAGCGGTGTCGAGGCGAAGAACGGCGGCCAGGACGCCGTCGCCACCCTGAAGAAGGCGCTCGACAACGTGCGCCCGACTCTCGAGGTCCGCAGCCGCCGCGTCGGTGGCTCGACCTACCAGGTGCCGATCGAGGTCAAGCCGCACCGCGCGAACACCCTCGCGCTGCGCTGGCTCGTGAGCTACGCCAAGGGTCGTCGTGAGAAGACGATGACCGAGCGTCTCCAGAACGAGATCCTGGACGCGTCGAACGGCCTGGGTGCCGCGGTCAAGCGCCGCGAGGACACGCACAAGATGGCCGAGTCGAACCGCGCGTTCGCTCACTACCGCTGGTAAACACTTCGCCCGCTCCCGGCCACACGCCGGGAGCGGGCACCCCTCCGCGCAGTACGACTGCACGAAAAGATAAGGACACTCCTGTGGCACAAGACGTGCTCACCGACCTGAGCAAGGTCCGCAACATCGGCATCATGGCGCACATCGATGCCGGCAAGACGACGACGACCGAGCGCATCCTGTTCTACACGGGCGTCAACCACAAGCTCGGCGAGACGCACGATGGCGCCTCGACCACTGACTGGATGGAACAGGAGAAGGAGCGCGGCATCACGATCACGTCTGCCGCCGTGACCTGCTACTGGAACAAGAACCAGATCAACATCATCGACACCCCCGGTCACGTGGACTTCACGGTCGAGGTGGAGCGCTCGCTCCGCGTCCTCGATGGTGCCGTCGCCGTCTTCGACGGCAAGGAGGGCGTCGAGCCCCAGTCCGAGACCGTGTGGCGTCAGGCCGACAAGTACAACGTCCCGCGCATCTGCTTCGTCAACAAGATGGACAAGCTCGGCGCCGACTTCTACTTCACGGTCGACACGATCATCAACCGCCTCGGTGCGAAGCCGCTGGTCATCCAGCTGCCCATCGGTGCGGAGAACGACTTCATCGGTGTCGTCGACCTGGTCGAGATGCGTGCTCTCGTCTGGGCGGGCGACTCGAAGGGTGACGTCACGATGGGCGCCTCCTACGAGATCCAGGAGATCCCGGCCGACCTCAAGGAGAAGGCGGACGAGTACCGTCAGCAGCTCCTCGAGACCGTCGCCGAGACCGACGACGCGCTGCTCGAGAAGTTCTTCGGCGGCGAGGAGCTCACTGTCGCCGAGATCAAGGGCGCGATCCGCAAGCTCACCGTGGCTTCCGAGATCTACCCGGTCCTCTGCGGCTCGGCGTTCAAGAACCGCGGCGTCCAGCCGATGCTCGACGCGGTCGTCGACTACCTCCCGAACCCGCTCGACGTGGGTTCGATCGAGGCGCACGACCCGAAGGACTACGACACGATCATCGAGCGTCACCCCGACGCCAACGACCCGTTCGCAGCCCTGGCGTTCAAGGTCGCCGTGCACCCGTTCTTCGGTCGCCTCACCTATGTGCGCGTCTACTCGGGTCACCTCGACTCCGGCTCCGCGGTCATCAACTCGACCAAGGGCAAGAAGGAGCGCATCGGGAAGATCTTCCAGATGCACGCCAACAAGGAGATCCCCGTCGCCTCGGTGACCGCCGGAAACATCTACGCGGTCATCGGTCTGAAGGACACCACCACCGGTGACACCCTGACCGACCCGGCCTCGCCGGTCGTCCTCGAGTCGATGACGTTCCCCGAGCCCGTCATCGAGGTCGCCATCGAGCCGAAGACCAAGGCCGACCAGGAGAAGCTGGGTGTCGCCATCCAGAAGCTCGCTGAGGAGGACCCGACCTTCCGCACGGAGCTCAACCCCGAGACCGGTCAGACGACCATCAAGGGCATGGGCGAGCTGCACCTCGACATCCTCGTCGATCGCATGAAGCGCGAGTTCAACGTCGAGGCGAACGTCGGCAAGCCCCAGGTGGCCTACCGCGAGACGATCCGCAAGAACGTCGAGAAGCACGACTACACCCACAAGAAGCAGACGGGTGGATCGGGTCAGTTCGCCAAGATCCAGTTCAACATCGAGCCGCTCGATCTGGACGACGAGAAGACGTACGAGTTCGTGAATGCCGTCACCGGTGGTCGCATCCCGCGCGAGTACATCGGCTCGATCGACGCCGGTTTCCAGGACGCCATGAACGTCGGAGTCCTCGCGGGCTACCCGATCGTCGGCGTCAAGGCGACCATCGTCGATGGTGCGGCGCACGACGTCGACTCCTCGGAGATGGCGTTCAAGATCGCCGGATCGATGGGTATGAAGGAGGCTCTCCGTCGGGCGAGCCCCGTGCTGCTCGAGCCGCTGATGGCCGTCGAGGTCCGTACGCCCGAGGAGTACATGGGCGACGTCATCGGCGACCTGAACTCCCGTCGTGGCCAGATCCAGTCGATGGAGGATGCCGCAGGCGTCAAGGTCGTGCGTGCACACGTGCCGCTGTCCGAGATGTTCGGCTACATCGGCGACCTGCGCTCGAAGACCTCGGGTCGCGCCGTCTACTCGATGGAGTTCAACAGCTACGCTGAGGTTCCCCGCAACGTGGCCGACGAGATCGTCCAGAAGCACCAGGGCGGCGAGTAGTCATCTTCCTGGGAGTCGGATTCCCCTGAGCCTGTCGAAGGGCCGGCTCCCAGGTCCCCTACAACTTCACATTCCCTCTCTACTAAACTGAGATTCACACCCGTAGAGAACCGGTCGCAAACCAGTGCCCGGCAACCTCTACATGACGTCCTGAGGAGGACCTAGTGGCTAAGGCCAAGTTCGAGCGGACCAAGCCGCACGTCAACATCGGAACCATCGGTCACGTTGACCACGGCAAGACCACGCTCTCCGCAGCGATCTCGAAGGTGCTTGCTGACAAGTTCCCGTCTGACACCAACGTGCAGCGCGACTTCGCTTCCATCGACTCGGCGCCGGAAGAGCGCCAGCGTGGTATCACCATCAACATCTCGCACATCGAGTACGAGACCCCCAAGCGCCACTACGCGCACGTTGACGCTCCCGGCCACGCCGACTACGTCAAGAACATGATCACCGGTGCGGCTCAGATGGACGGCGCGATCCTCGTGGTCGCCGCCACCGACGGCCCGATGGCTCAGACGCGTGAGCACGTGCTGCTCGCCAAGCAGGTCGGCGTGCCGTACCTGCTGGTCGCGCTGAACAAGTCCGACATGGTCGACGACGAGGAGATCCTGGAGCTCGTCGAGCTCGAGGTCTCCGAGCTGCTCGCCTCGCAGGGCTTCGCCGAGGACGCTCCTGTCGTGCGCGTCTCCGCTCTCAAGGCCCTCGAGGGCGACGAGAAGTGGACGCAGTCGATCCTCGACCTCATGGAGGCCGTGGACGAGCACGTTCCGGACCCCGTGCGCGACAAGGACAAGCCGTTCCTGATGCCCGTCGAGGACGTCTTCACGATCACCGGTCGTGGAACCGTCGTCACGGGTCGCGCCGAGCGTGGCACGCTGGCCATCAACTCCGAGGTCGAGATCGTCGGACTGCGTCCGACCGTCAAGACCACGGTCACGGGTATCGAGATGTTCCACAAGCAGCTCGACGAGGCATGGGCCGGCGAGAACTGCGGTCTCCTGCTCCGTGGCACGAAGCGTGAGGACGTCGAGCGCGGTCAGGTCATCGTCAAGCCGGGTTCGGTCACGCCGCACACCGACTTCGCTGGCACCGCGTACATCCTGTCCAAGGATGAGGGTGGGCGTCACAACCCGTTCTACACGAACTACCGCCCGCAGTTCTACTTCCGCACCACCGACGTCACCGGCGTCATCACGCTGCCCGAGGGCACCGAGATGGTCATGCCCGGCGACACCACCGACGTGACGGTCGAGCTGATCCAGCCGATCGCCATGGAGGAGGGCCTCGGCTTCGCCATCCGTGAGGGTGGACGCACCGTCGGCGCCGGTACGGTCACGAAGATCATCAAGTAAGCATCTGCTTCCTCGTAGAGGGGTCGGGCCTTCGGGTCCGGCCCCTCTGTCGTTAACCGACGACGCGAGGGTTCCCTTTGCGGGGGCTGGCAGGCACAATGAGTGGTGTCGGCCCACCAGCGGTCGGCAGCACACACCTTGAAAGGGAAATCATGGGTATCGAGGACGCCGTCAACAAGGGCAAGGACCTGT
This sequence comes from Microbacterium sp. A8/3-1, assembly GCF_040267695.1. Classification (NCBI taxonomy): domain Bacteria; kingdom Bacillati; phylum Actinomycetota; class Actinomycetes; order Micrococcales; family Microbacteriaceae; genus Microbacterium; species Microbacterium sp. A8/3-1. Next base: position 4,020,902 of record NZ_CP158357.1, read on the forward strand.
ACGAGCAGAACAAGGACAAGATCGCCGAGGCCGTGAAGAGCGAGCAGGCCGAGGACATCAGCGACAAGGTCCTCGACGGTGTCGCGGACTTCGCCAAGAAGGTCGCCCCCGGTGCCGCCGACAAGATCGATGAGATCCGCGACAACGCCGACAAGGCCGTCGGCAACGAGTAGCACTCGACACCAGCTCTGAAGCAGCGGCCCGCCATGATGGCGGGCCGCTGCTTTCGCATCTGACCAGTATTCCGGTGCGGCGGACTCGCATCTGGGGCGCCGGACCACGTATGATGTTCGAGACCGCCTGGGGATCTTGCGGTCGGGGCAGCCGAAGGGGTTCGGCTCCCGAAACTCGCGTTCTTCGCGAACAAACTGGGGATAAGCGATCTTGGGGATCATCGTACGACGCGCGCACTCTGTGCGCCTGAGCGTCTCCCTGCCTGCGCGGCGGGTACACCGCCGCGCCCTCGATCGAGGATTCCGGCGTCCCTTCACGTCGGCATCCTCGCGTTCGGTGTGCCCCCTCGCACTGAACGTCCTCCCCAAGCGGGGCGAGGCATGGGGATGCCTCGCCCCGCTCTCCTCTGCGTTCTGACCCCACTCCGACCCCGATTCGGACCCGTTCCAGGGTCATCGGGAGAGGCGCGACACGCCCGGGTTTGCAGAAGTGAAATCGGGCATGGCAGAATAGACAGGTTCGATATTCCGTCGCCGCTGTGCGTGCGTCGGATCACTGCCAGGGCAGTGCATAGACGGCGCCTCCTCCGGGATGGTGCAGGGTTCTAGGCCGCGGGTAGCAGGACAAATCCCCGACACCTCCTTCCCGGAGGTTCGCCGTGCGCGGCGGAGGTCGGCATCCGCACGTCCTCGACGTGCGGCTGACACAAGAACAGTGGTGCAGCAGATCGACTCGCAAGAGCCGTTCGAGTGCCGAAGGCGCGAACAGCGCCGACGTGCGTCCAATGCCCCTGGGTCACCCGGCCCAGGTCGGTAAGACGCTTAAAGAGAGTGAGCAGACAATGGCGGGACAGAAAATCCGCATTCGCCTGAAGTCGTATGACCACGAGGTCATCGACTCGTCGGCACGCAAGATCGTCGACACCGTGACCCGTGCGGGCGCGACCGTCGTCGGACCCGTGCCGCTTCCGACCGAGAAGAACGTCGTGTGCGTCATCCGGTCGCCGCACAAGTACAAGGACAGCCGCGAGCACTTCGAGATGCGCACCCACAAGCGCCTGATCGACATCGTCGACCCGACGCCCAAGGCCGTCGACTCGCTGATGCGTCTCGACCTGCCTGCCGATGTCAACATCGAGATCAAGCTCTGAGGCCCGGCATGGTTGACATCAACTCCAAGATCTCCAAGGGAATGCTGGGCACCAAGCTCGGCATGACCCAGGTGTGGAACGAGAGCGGCAAGCTCATTCCCGTCACCGTCATCGAACTCGCGCCCAACGTGGTCACGCAGGTCCGCACGCCCGAGAAGGACGGCTACAACGCCGTGCAGATCGCGTACGGCCAGATCGACCCCCGCAAGGTGAACCAGCCCCTCACGGCTCACTTCGAGGCAGCCGGCGTCACGCCGCGCCGCCACATCACGGAGATCCGTACGGCTGACGCTGCTGACTACTCACTCGGTCAGGAGCTCACGGTCGACGGCACGTTCGAAGCCGGTCAGCTCGTCGACGTCGTCGGCACGAGCAAGGGCAAGGGCTTCGCCGGTGTCATGAAGCGTCACAACTTCAAGGGCGTCTCGGCATCCCACGGTTCGCACCGCAACCACCGCAAGCCCGGCTCCATCGGCGCATCGTCGACCCCGAGCCGCGTCTTCAAGGGCATGCGCATGGCCGGCCGTATGGGTGGCGAGCGCGTGACCGTCCTCAACCTCACGGTGCACGCCGTCGACATCGAGAAGGGTCTGCTGCTCGTCAAGGGCGCCGTCCCCGGTGCTCGTGGCCGCATCGTCTACGTCCGCAACGCAGTGAAGGGTGCCTGATCATGGCTGACTCCACTCTCGCGCTCGACGTCCTCAAGGCAGACGGCAAGAAGGCAGGCTCGGTCGAGCTTCCCGCCGCTCTGTTCGACGTCAAGACGAACATCCCGCTCATCCACCAGGTCGTGGTCGCGCAGCTCGCTGCGGCTCGCCAGGGCACCCACTCGACCAAGCGTCGCGGTGAGGTCTCCGGTGCCGGCCGCAAGCCCTTCAAGCAGAAGGGCACGGGTAACGCCCGTCAGGGCTCGATCCGCGCGCCGCACATGACCGGCGGTGGCATCGTCCACGGCCCGAAGCCGCGCGACTACTCGCAGCGCACGCCCAAGAAGATGATCGCGGCCGCCCTCCTTGGTGCGCTCAGCGACCGCTTCCGCGGCGACCGCATCCACGCCATCGAGTCCTTCGGGATCGACGGCACGCCTTCGACCAAGACCGCCGTGAACTTCCTCACGAACGTCGTGTCGTCGAAGAACGTGCTCGTCGTGATCGAGCGCAACGATGACGTGACGCTGAAGAGCATCCGCAACCTGTCGAACCTGCACGTGCTGACGTTCGACCAGCTCAACGCCTACGACGTGCTCGTCTCTGACGACATCGTCTTCACCCAGGCCGCGCTCGAGGGCTTCATCGCCTCCAAGTCCGGCGCCAACCAGGAGGTCTCCGCATGAGCGAGCAGGCATCTGTTCTCCAGACGGCCCTGAACAAGGACCCGCGCGACATCATCCTGAAGCCGGTCGTGTCCGAGAAGAGCTACGGACTCATCGACGAAGGCAAGTACACCTTCCTCGTCGACCCGCGCGCTTCGAAGACCGAGATCAAGCTCGCCATCGAGAAGATCTTCGGCGTCAAGGTCGCAGGGGTCAACACCCTCAACCGCGTCGGCAAGGCTCGCCGCACCCGCTTCGGCACCGGTAAGCGCAAGGACACCAAGCGCGCCATCGTCACCCTGAAGTCGGGCACCATCGACATCTTCACGGCAATCGGCTGATCCGGGGGATAAGGACAATCATGGCTATTCGCAAGTACAAGCCCACGACCCCGGGCCGTCGCGGCTCGTCGGTGGCTGACTTCGCCGAGATCACCCGATCGACGCCGGAGAAGTCGCTGCTGCGCCCGCTCTCGAAGACCGGTGGTCGCAACAACCAGGGCCGCATCACGACCCGTCACATCGGTGGTGGCCACAAGCGCCAGTACCGCGTCATCGACTTCCGTCGCAATGACAAGGACGGCGTGGACGCCCGTGTCGCTCACATCGAGTACGACCCCAACCGCACCGCGCGCATCGCGCTGCTGCACTACTTCGACGGCGAGAAGCGCTACATCCTCGCGCCGGCGAAGCTGAAGCAGGGCGACGTCGTCGAGTCGGGTGCCGGGGCGGACATCAAGCCGGGCAACAACCTCCCGCTGAAGAACATCCCGACGGGTACCGTCATCCACGCGATCGAGCTCCGCCCCGGTGGCGGCGCGAAGATGGCGCGTTCGGCGGGCGCATCCGTGCGTCTCGTCGCGAAGGACGGCCCCTACGCCCAGCTGCGTCTGCCCTCGGGCGAGATCCGCAACGTCGATGCGCGCTGCCGCGCGACCATCGGCGAGGTGGGCAACGCCGAGCAGTCGAACATCAACTGGGGCAAGGCCGGCCGCATGCGCTGGAAGGGCGTCCGCCCGACCGTGCGTGGTGTCGCGATGAACCCGGTCGATCACCCGCACGGTGGTGGAGAGGGCAAGACGTCCGGTGGACGTCACCCCGTCACCCCGTGGGGCCAGGCTGAGGGTCGTACCCGTCACGCCAACAAGGAAAGCGACAAGTACATCGTGCGTCGTCGTAACGCCGGCAAGAAGCGCAAGTAGGAGTAAGAGAAGATGCCTCGCAGTCTTAAAGAAGGGCCCCTTCGTCGACGATCACCTGCTTCGCAAGGTCATCGTGCAGAACGAAGCCGGCACCAAGAACGTCATCAAGACCTGGTCCCGTCGGTCCATGATCATCCCGGCCATGCTGGGTCACACGATCGCGGTCCACGACGGACGCAAGCACATCCCCGTGTTCGTGTCCGAGACCATGGTCGGTCACAAGCTGGGCGAGTTCGCGCCCACCCGCACCTTCCGCGGCCACGAGAAGGACGACAAGAAGGGGCGGCGCCGCTAATGGTCGAATCGATCGCACGCGTGCGACACATCCGCGTGACCCCTCAGAAGGCTCGTCGTGTCGTCGCGCTCATCAAGGGCAAGCAGGCCCAGGAGGCTCTGGCGATCCTGAAGTTCGCACAGCAGAGCGCCAGCGAGCCGATCTACAAGCTTGTCGCGTCGGCCATGGCCAACGCGCAGGTCAAGGCGGATCGCGACGGGGAGTTCCTCGACGAGCAGGACCTGTACGTGGCCAACGCGTACGTGGACGAGGGCACGACGCTCAAGCGTTTCCAGCCCCGTGCACAGGGTCGCGCTTTCCAGATCAAGAAGCGCACGAGCCACATCACGGTCGTGCTCTCGACGCCTGAGGCGGCTCCGGCCGCTGCGGGCGACAGCAAGAAGAAGGCGAGCAAGTAATGGGACAGAAGGTAAACCCGTACGGCTTCCGCCTCGGCATCACGACGGACCACGTCTCGCGCTGGTTCTCTGATTCGACGAAGCCGGGTCAGCGTTACGCCGACTACGTGGCCGAGGACATCAAGATCCGCAACCTGCTGAAGACGCAGCTCGACCGCGCCGGTGTCTCGAACATCGAGATCGAGCGCACCCGTGACCGCGTCCGCGTCGACATCCACACCGCCCGTCCGGGCATCGTGATCGGTCGTCGTGGCGCCGAGGCCGAGCGCATCCGCGGCGACCTCGAGAAGCTCTCGGGCAAGCAGATCCAGCTGAACATCCTCGAGGTCAAGAACCCCGAGGCCGACGCTCAGCTCGTCGCACAGGGCATCGCCGAGCAGCTCTCTGCTCGCGTGGCGTTCCGTCGTGCGATGCGCAAGGGTCTGCAGGGCGCACAGCGCGCCGGCGCCAAGGGCATCCGCATCCAGGTCTCCGGCCGCCTCGGCGGCGCCGAGATGAGCCGCTCGGAGTTCTACCGCGAGGGTCGTGTGCCGCTGCACACGCTGCGCGCGAACATCGACTACGGCTTCTACGAGGCGAAGACCACCTTCGGCCGCATCGGCGTGAAGGTCTGGATCTACAAGGGTGACCTGACCGCAAAGGAGCTCGCTCGCGAGCAGGCCAATGCACCCAAGGCCCGTCGTGACGACCGTGGTGGCGACCGCCGCCGCGCGCCGCGCAACGAGGCACCTGTCGCAGAAGGAGCGTCGGCATAATGCTCATCCCCCGTAAGGTCAAGTTCCGCAAGCAGCACCACCCGGGTCGCTCGGGTCAGGCCACCGGCGGCACGAAGGTCTCCTTCGGCGAGTTCGGCATCCAGGCGCTCACGCCTGCGTATGTCACGAACCGTCAGATCGAGTCCGCTCGTATCGCGGTGACTCGTCACATCAAGCGTGGCGGCAAGGTGTGGATCAACATCTACCCGGACCGTCCGCTCACGAAGAAGCCTGCTGAGACCCGCATGGGTTCCGGTAAGGGTTCCCCCGAGTGGTGGGTCGCCAACGTCAAGCCGGGTCGCGTCCTCTTCGAGGTCGGCGGTGTGAGCGAAGAGCTCGCCCGCGAGGCACTGACCCGTGCCATTCACAAGCTGCCTCTCAAGGCACGCATCATCAAGCGCGAGGAGGGCGACGCGTAATGGCGATCGGCACCAAGGAGCTCGCTCCGGCAGAGCTCGACACGTTCGAAGACCAGCGCCTCGTTGAGGAGCTGCGCAAGGCCAAGGAGGAGCTGTTCAACCTCCGTTTCCAGTCGGCCACCGGCCAGCTGGAGAGCCACGGCCGCATCCGCGCCGTCAAGCGCGACATCGCGCGTCTCTACACCGTGATCCGCGAACGCGAGCTGGGCATCCGTGCGACGCCCGCTCCGGTCGAGGCTCCGGCGAAGAAGGCGACCAAGTCGAAGGCGAAGAAGGCGGACTCCGCCGACGACGCCGTGAAGGAAGAGGCTGAGTGATGGCCACCAAGAAGGAAGCGACTGTGGAGACACAGACCGCCGGACACGAGTCGTCCGAGCACGACGTCCGCGACGCCGCAGCCCGCGGCTACCGCAAGACGCGTCGTGGCTACGTCGTCAGCGACAAGATGGACAAGACCATCGTGGTCGAGGTCGAGGACCGCGTGAAGCACCCGCTTTACGGCAAGGTCATCCGCCGCACCTCGAAGGTCAAGGCGCACGATGAGGCGAACACCGCCGGCATCGGCGACCTGGTCCTCATCAACGAGACCCGCCCGCTGAGCGCCACCAAGCGCTGGCGCCTGGTGGAGGTTCTGGAGAAGGCCAAGTGATCCAGCAGGAATCGCGCCTCAAGGTCGCCGACAACACCGGCGCCAAGGAGCTGCTCACCATTCGCGTGCTCGGCGGATCGAAGCGTCGTTACGCCGGTCTCGGCGACACCATCGTCGCGACCGTCAAGGACGCGATCCCCGGTGGCAACGTGAAGAAGGGCGACGTCGTCAAGGCGGTCATCGTCCGCACCAAGAAGGAGACGCGCCGTCCCGACGGCTCGTACATCAAGTTCGACGAGAACGCCGCCGTCATCCTGAAGGCAGACGGGGAGCCCCGCGGCACCCGCATCTTCGGACCGGTCGGTCGTGAGCTTCGCGACAAGAAGTTCATGAAGATCGTCTCGCTCGCGCCGGAGGTTATTTAGTCATGGCGAAGATCAAGAAGGGTGACCTGGTTCAGGTCATCACCGGAGCCACGCAGGAGCGTGGCGGCGATCGCGGTAAGCAGGGCAAGGTCCTCGAGGTCCTCGCCGAGAAGAACCGCGTCATCGTCGAAGGCGTGAACTACGTCACCAAGCACACGCGCGTCGGTCAGACGCAGCGTGGCACGAAGACCGGTGGCCTCGAGACCGTCGAGGCCTCCATCCACATCTCGAACGTCGCAGTCGTCGACCCTTCGACCAAGAAGCCGACCAAGGTCGGCCACCGGGTCGAGGAGAAGACCAAGGACGGCGTCAAGCGCACCGTCCGCGTGCGCTTCGCGAAGAAGAGCGGTAAGGACCTCTGATGAGCACCGACACTGCCGCGCCGGCTGGCAAGATCCAGCCGCGCCTGAAGCAGAAGTACAACGCCGAGATCAAGAAGGCGATGCAGGACGAGTTCGGTTACCCGAACGTCATGCAGATCCCCGGGCTGGTCAAGGTCGTCGTGAACACCGGTGTCGGCGAGGCAGCTCGCGACAGCAAGGTGATCGACGGCGCGGTCGACGATCTCACCAAGATCACCGGCCAGAAGCCGATCGTCACGAAGGCTCGCAAGTCCATCGCGCAGTTCAAGCTGCGCGAGGGCCAGGCCATCGGCGCGCACGTCACCCTCCGCGGTGACCGCGCGTGGGAGTTCGTGGATCGCCTCGTCTCGCTCGCACTGCCGCGCATCCGCGACTTCCGCGGCCTGTCGCCCAAGCAGTTCGACGGCAACGGCAACTACACCTTCGGTCTCCAGGAGCAGAGCGTGTTCCACGAGATCGATCAGGACAAGATCGACCGGGTTCGCGGTTTCGACATCACCGTCGTCACCACCGCGAAGACGGATGACGAGGGTCGGGCACTGCTCCGCCACCTCGGCTTCCCGTTCCAGTCGACCGACGCACAGGCGTAAGCCTTCGACGGGCTCAGTGGTCACTGGTCACTGAGCCCGTCGATCTGCACGTACAATTGAAGATTGCGTGTCATCGCAGGCCGTCTGTCGTGTAACGGCAGCCGGAACCTCATGAACAAAGGAAAACAACAATGACAATGACAGACCCGGTCGCAGATCTGCTGACCCGTCTGCGTAACGCGAACTCGGCGCACCACGACTCCGTGACCCTGCCGTCGAGCAAGCTCAAGACGCACATCGCCGAGATCCTCCAGCAGGAGGGCTACATCGCCGGCTGGGAGACCTCTGACGCTCGCGTCGGGAAGAACCTCACGCTGTCGCTGAAGTACGGCCCGAACCGTGAGCGCTCGATCGCTGGCATCAAGCGCGTGTCGAAGCCCGGGCTTCGCGTGTACGCGAAGTCGACGGAGCTCCCCAAGGTGCTCGGCGGCCTCGGCGTGGCCATCCTGTCCACTTCCTCCGGTCTTCTCACCGACCGTCAGGCTGAGCAGAAGGGCGTGGGCGGAGAAGTTCTCGCCTACGTGTGGTAATCCCTCATGTCGCGTATTGGACGACTTCCCATCGACGTGCCTGCGGGCGTCACCGTTTCGGTCGACGGCCGTGAGGTCGCGGTGAAGGGCCCCAAGGGTGAACTCACCCTGACGGTGGCCAGCCCCATCGAGGTCGCGGTCGAGGAGAACCAGGTTCTGGTCTCCCGCCCCGACGACGAGCGCGAGTCGCGGTCGCTTCACGGCCTGACCCGCACGCTCATCAACAACAACATCATCGGCGTGACCCAGGGCTACACCAAGGGTCTCGAGGTCGTCGGCACCGGTTACCGCGTGGCACAGAAGGGCAGCTCGGTCGAGTTCGCCCTCGGCTTCTCGCACCCGGTCCTGATCGAGCCGCCCGCCGGCATCACGCTCACGGTCGAGGGCACCAACAAGCTCACCGTCAGCGGGATCGACAAGCAGGCTGTCGGCGAGGCAGCTGCCAACATCCGCAAGATCCGCAAGCCCGAGCCGTACAAGGGCAAGGGTGTGCGCTACGCCGGCGAGAACGTGCGTCGCAAGGCCGGAAAGAGTGGTAAGTAACCATGGCTCTCAAGTCAAAGTCTGACGCCCGCGCGCGTCGTCACGCCCGCCTTCGCAAGAAGGTCGTCGGCACCGAGGTGCGTCCGCGCCTCGTCGTCAACCGTTCGGCTCGCCACGTCTTCGTGCAGCTTGTCGACGACAGCAAGGGTCACACCGTCGCGTCGGCATCGACGCTCGAGACCGACCTGCGCTCGCTCGAGGGTGACAAGACCGCCAAGGCCCGCAAGGTCGGCGAGCTTCTCGCCGAGCGCGCGAAGGCTGCCGGCGTTTCCGAGGCAGTGTTCGACCGTGGCGGCAACCGCTACGCCGGTCGTGTCGCCGCCATCGCCGACGGCGCCCGCGAGGGGGGTCTGGCACTGTGAGTGACAACAAGGAGAACGAAGTGACCGAAACGGCTGCTGCCGCTCCCGAGGCGGCCGCGGTCGTCTCTGAGACGGCCGCCGGCACGACTCAGGCCGAGCCGGCTCGCGAAGGCCGCCGTGGCGGCGGTCGTGGTGACCGCAACCAGGGTGGCGGCCGCGACCGCAACTCGCGCGACCGTGGCGACAACCAGTTCCTGGAGCGCGTCGTCACCATCAACCGCGTCTCGAAGGTCGTGAAGGGTGGTCGTCGCTTCAGCTTCACCGCTCTCGTGGTCGTCGGTGACGGCAACGGTCTGGTCGGTGTCGGCTACGGCAAGGCCCGCGAGGTCCCTCTGGCGATCTCGAAGGGTGTCGAAGAGGCCAAGCGCAACTTCTTCCGCGTTCCGCGCGTCGGCAGCACGATCCCGCACCCGGTGCAGGGTGAGGCGGCCGCCGGTGTGGTCCTGCTTCGTCCGGCCGCTGCCGGTACCGGTGTCATCGCCGGTGGTCCGGTCCGCGCCGTGCTCGAGTGCGCCGGTATCCACGACGTGCTGTCGAAGTCGCTCGGCTCGTCGAACACGATCAACATCGTGCACGCGACCGTCGCTGCCCTGAAGCAGCTCGAGGAGCCTCGTGCGGTCGCCGCACGTCGTGGCCTCGAGTTCGACCAGGTCGCTCCGGCGCGTCTCGTCCGTGCGGAGGCCGACGCCATCGCCGCACAGAAGGTAGGTGCCTGATGGCTTCGCGCCTCAAGGTCACGCAGGTCAAGTCCAAGGTGAGCGAGAAGCAGAACCAGCGCGACACGCTGCGCAGCCTCGGTCTGAAGCGCATCGGTGACAGCACCGTGCGCCCCGACGACGCGCAGACGCGCGGTTACGTCAAGACCGTCGCCCACCTCGTCAAGGTTGAGGAGATCGACTAATGGCTGAGAAGAACGACGCCGTCGAGGCTGAGAAGGCCCCGAAGAAGGCTGCCGCTCCCAAGGCTGCCGCAGAGAAGAAGCCGGCAGAGAAGAAGCCCGCCGCGAAGAAGGCGCCGGCCAAGTCCGCCGCTGCCGACGCCAAGGCCGACGCTCCTGCCAAGAAGCCCGCCGCCAAGAAGGCTGCGCCGAAGAAGGATGCTCCGGCATCCCGCCCCGGCGTGCTGAAGGTTCACCACCTGCGTCCGGTCCCCGGATCCAACACCGCGAAGACCCGTGTCGGTCGCGGTGAGGGCTCCAAGGGCAAGACCGCCGGTCGGGGCACCAAGGGCACCAAGGCTCGCAACACCGTTCGCGTCGGCTTCGAGGGTGGGCAGATGCCTCTGCACATGCGCACCCCGAAGCTGCGCGGGTTCAAGAACCCGTTCCGCGTCGAGTACCAGGTCGTGAACCTGGAGAAGCTCGCGGAGCTGTACCCGAAGGGCGGCGACGTCACCGTCACCGACCTGGTCGCCAAGGGCGCCGTTCGCAAGAACGAGAAGGTCAAGGTTCTCGGAAACGGCGACATCGCCGTGAAGCTCACCGTCGCGGTCGACAAGGTCTCGGGTTCCGCCGAGCAGAAGATCGTGGCTGCGGGCGGTTCCGTCAAGTAACCACTGCACAAGAGGGGCCGGAGATTCTCCGGCCCCTCTTGTGGTTACACCACGCGGGTCAGGTTCGGCCCACGCAGTCCGGGGTTCCCGGATGGGTTACCCTGGTCTTTCAGCCGTCCTTCGGGAATCGGCAACTTTTCAGGAGGAACGTTCTTGTTCAGCGCCATCGCGCGGATCTTCCGCACGCCCGACCTGCGTCGGAAGATCGGTTTCACTCTCGCCATCGTCGCGATCTACCGACTCGGCTCCAACGTCCCTGCACCGTTCGTGAACTTCCCGAACGTGGAGGAGTGCCTCGCCGCGAACTCCGGTACCGACGGACTGCTCGGACTCGTCAACCTCTTCTCCGGGGGCGCGCTCCTCCAGCTGTCGATCTTCGCGCTGGGCGTGATGCCGTACATCACGGCGACGATCATCACGCAGCTCCTCCGCGTGGTCATCCCGCACTTCGAGGCGCTGCACAAGGAGGGTCAGGCCGGTCAGGCCCGACTCACCCAGTACACGCGTTACCTCACCATCGCGCTCGCGCTGCTCCAGTCGACCACTCTCGTCACCGTCGCCCGCAGCGGCCAGCTCTTCGGCACGACCGATCTCGCCGCCTGCCAGCAGCTGCTGACCAACGACGTGTGGTGGGCGCAGCTGCTCATCATCATGGCGATGACCGCCGGCACCGGACTCATCATGTGGTTCGCCGAGCTCGTCACCGAGCGCGGCATCGGCAACGGCATGTCGCTCCTCATCTTCACGTCGATCGCCGCGACGTTCCCCGGCGCCATGGGCCTCATCTGGCAGACCAAGGGCTTCGAGGTGTTCCTCCTGGTCTTGGCGGTCGGCATCATCGTGATGGGGCTCGTCGTCTTCGTCGAGCAGTCGCAGCGCCGCATCCCGGTGCAGTACGCCAAGCGCATGGTCGGTCGCCGCACCTACGGCGGCACGAACACCTACATCCCGATCAAGGTGAACATGGCGGGTGTGATCCCCGTGATCTTCGCGTCGTCGCTGCTGTACATCCCTGCCCTCATCGCGCAGTTCAACACCCCGCAGGACGGCTCCGTGCCGGCACCGTGGGTCACCTGGATCAGCGCGAACTTCACCACGGGCAACCACCCGGTCTACATGGCCGCGTACTTCCTGCTCATCATCGGGTTCACCTACTTCTACGTCGCGATCACGTTCAACCCCGTCGAGGTCGCCGACAACATGAAGAAGTACGGCGGGTTCATCCCCGGCATCCGTGCCGGTCGTCCGACGGCCGAGTACCTCGACTACGTCCTCACCCGCATCACGCTCCCCGGCTCGCTGTACCTCGGCCTGATCGCGCTCATCCCGCTGATCGCCCTGGCCACTGTCGGCGCCAACCAGAACTTCCCGTTCGGTGGCGCCTCGATCCTCATCATCGTCGGCGTCGGCCTCGAGACGGTGAAGCAGATCGATGCACAGCTGCAGCAGCGTCACTACGAAGGGCTCCTCCGATGACAGCATCCGCACGTCTTCTCATCGTCGGCCCGCAGGGCTCCGGAAAGGGCACGCAGGGCGTGCGCATCGCCGAGTCCTACGGCATCCCGGTCGTGTCGACCGGTGACATCTTCCGGGCGAACATCAAGGAGGGGACGCCCCTCGGCCAGCAGGTCACGGCGATCCTCGACAAGGGAGATCTCGTTCCGGACGAGCTGACGAGCGAGATCGTGCGCGACCGTCTGTCGCAGGACGATGCCGCGAACGGCTTCCTCCTCGACGGATACCCCCGCAACGTCGCCCAGGTGGCGCACCTCGAGGAGTTCCTCGCCGGTCGCGGAGAGGCGCTCGACGCCGTCATCCTGCTCCAGGTCCCGCGCGAGGAGAGCATCGCTCGCCTCGGTCTGCGCGCGGCAGAGCAGGGGCGTTCGGATGACACGGACGCTGCCATCGCGCACCGTCTGGACATCTACGAGCACGAGACGGCTCCGATCATCGAGGTCTACGGCGCCAAGGGCATCGTCGACCGGATCGACGGCGTCGGCTCGCTCGATGAGATCACCGAGCGCATCTCCGCCGCATTGGCCGCCCGCGGCCTGCGCCTCGCGGCCTGAGGCCTCGCGATGTTCCGCCGGTCGATCTACAAGACCCCGGCCCAGCTTCGATCCATGGTGGAGCCCGGGCTCATCACGGCGGCGGCGCTGGACGCCGTCCGTCCGCTGATCAGGGCCGGAGTCACCACGCTGGAGCTGGATGCCGCAGCGAACCGCACGATCCTCGCGCGGGGAGCGGAGTCGAACTTCCAGCTGGTGCGCGGGTACCACCACACCATCTGCGTGTCCGTGAACGAGCAGGTCGTGCACGGCATCCCCGGAGAGCGCGTCCTGCGACCCGGTGACATCGTGTCGGTCGACTGCGGCGCGCAGTTCCAGGGATGGAACGGCGACAGCGCCATCACGGTCGTCGTCCCGGATCCCGAGCGCCCTGAGCTGGTGGCGCAGCGCGAGGAGCTCTCGCGGGTCACCGAGGGCTCGATGTGGGCGGGCATCGCCGCCATGGCGTCGGTGGAGTCGATCGACGAGATCGGCGCGGCGATCCAGGAGTACATCGAGGCGCAGGGACCCTCGGCGGTGTCGGGGGAGCCCTACGGCATCCTCCGCGAGTACGTCGGCCACGGCATCGGGCGCAAGATGCACGAGGCACCCAGCGTCTTCAACTACCGCACACCGGACCGCGGCGCCGACGTGCGGCCGGGACTGGTCCTGGCCATCGAGCCGATGGTGACCGCCGGCGGCGAGGCGACCTACATCGAGGACGACGACTGGACCGTCACGACCGTCGACGGCACAGACGGCTCACATTGGGAACATAGCGTGGCCCGGCATGATGGGGGTATCTGGGTGCTGACCGCGCCCGATGGCGGAAAGGCCGGACTCGCCCCGTTCGGGGTCGAGCCTCGAGAGATCGGAAAGTAATGGCAGCGGCGAAGAGCAACACGAACTGGTTCGCGATCGGCGTCTCCATCGCCGTGGTCGTGGTGCTGGTCGTGCTCGGTGGTCTCGTTGTGTTCCTCAACAACCAGGCCACGGCTCCCGGCGTCGCTCCGAAGAGCGACATCATCAACGAGGAGACCGGCGCCATCTCGTTCGGCGACGGCAAGGACGAGGTCGACACCTTCGTCGACTTCATGTGCCCGATCTGCGGCACCTTCGAGGACCAGTACGGCGAGAAGCTGCAGGCGGCAGCCGCCGACGGCAAGATCACGCTGAACATCCACCCGGTGTCGATTCTGGACCGCTTCTCGCAGAACACGCAGTTCTCCACGCGTGCTGCCGGCGCGATGTACTGCGTCGCCGAGAAGGCCCCTGAGGCGGCGCTCGACTACTTCAACCTCCTCTTCGCCAACCAGCCCGAGGAGAACACGGCAGGACTCACGGACGACGAGCTCGCCTCGCTCGCCGAGCAGGCCGGAGCAGGGGCTGCGGCGGACTGCATCGCCGACGGCACCTACATGGACTTCGTCCTGGATCAGACCAAGGCTCAGGAGATCGCCGGCACCCCGACCATCGAGGTCAACGGCAAGCGCCTCGACCTCCAGGCCGGAGACATCACCGAGATGGAGAAGCTCCTCGGCTGATCGTCCATCCGGCCAAGTTGCCGGATGGCTCCCGAAGGTCTAACATTGATCTTTGGTGCTTTGTGCCTTGATTCGGCGTGTCCGATCGGTGCGGCACCGCAAACCACCCACCCACCGCAGATCGACCGGTCTGCAGAAGCGTCAGCGAGGCTATGGCTAAGAAAGACGGTGTCATCGAGATCGAGGGCGTGATCTCCGAGGCTCTGCCCAACGCGATGTTCCGCGTTGAGCTCAGCAACGGACACAAGGTCCTTGCAACGATCTCCGGAAAGATGCGGCAGAACTACATCCGCATCATCCCCGAGGACCGCGTGGTCGTGGAGCTCAGCCCCTACGACCTCACCCGCGGCCGTATCGTCTACCGCTACCGCTGATCGGTCGAGAAGTAACGGCCTGCCTCGGACACGGGGCGGTACGAAGACAGCGAACAGGAAACATCATGAAGGTCAACCCCAGCGTCAAGCCGATCTGCGATCACTGCAAGGTGATCCGCCGCCACGGCCGCGTCATGGTGATCTGCAAGAGCAACCCGCGTCACAAGCAGCGCCAGGGCTGACCTGCGCTGCGCGGCACGCTCGCGCACATCTCACAACTCAATACGAAACGGCAGGATCAGACGCTTCGACGGGCTCAGCCCGGACGAGCTGACACCTCGGGGCGGAGGCCCGGGCACCGATCCTGTTCCATACCTCCACTACATCCAGGAGAACCGCATGGCACGTCTTGCCGGCGTTGACATCCCGCGCGACAAGCGCGTGGTGATCGCCCTTACCTACATCTACGGCGTCGGCCGTACCCGCTCGGTCGAGATCCTCAAGGCGACGGACATCGATGAGAGCATCCGCGTGAAGGACCTCAGCGACGACCAGCTGATCGCCCTCCGCGACCACATCGAAGGCAACTACAAGGTGGAGGGTGACCTGCGCCGCGAGGTCGCCGCAGACATCCGCCGCAAGGTCGAGATCGGCTCCTACGAGGGCATCCGCCACCGTCGTGGTCTCCCGGTCCGTGGTCAGCGCACCAAGACCAACGCCCGTACCCGCAAGGGCCCGAAGCGCACCGTCGCAGGCAAGAAGAAGGCCCGCTAAGCGGGGCCCCAGGGACTAGGAGAACACTTTCATGGCTGCACCCAAGGCCGCCGCGCGCAAGCCGCGCCGCAAGGAAAAGAAGAACATCGCGCTGGGCCAGGCCCACATCAAGTCGACGTTCAACAACACGATCGTCTCGATCACCGACCCGTCCGGCGCTGTCATCAGCTGGGCATCGTCGGGTGGCGTGGGCTTCAAGGGCTCCCGCAAGTCGACCCCGTACGCCGCGGGTCTTGCCGCCGAGTCCGCTGCGCGTCAGGCGCAGGAGCACGGCGTCAAGAAGGTCGACGTCTTCGTGAAGGGTCCGGGCTCCGGCCGCGAGACCGCGATCCGCTCGCTCCAGGCCGCAGGCCTCGAGGTCGGCTCGATCTCGGACGTCACCCCGCAGGCGCACAACGGATGCCGCCCGCCGAAGCGTCGCCGCGTCTGACACGGCTGGTCGAGTCGCTCGCCCTTCGACAGGCTCAGAGAGTCCTGTCGGTCGAGCGACTCGACGCCCGCGTGCGGGCATCGACTTCCACAATTGAAGACCTCACCACACCACATGTCATATAGCGGGCATGTGATCGAAAGGAACACAGAGTGCTCATTGCACAGCGTCCCACACTGACCGAGGAAAAGATCGTCGAGAACCGTAGCCGGTTCATCATCGAGCCTCTGGAGCCCGGCTTCGGATACACGATCGGCAACGCGCTGCGTCGCAGCCTGCTGTCGTCGATCCCCGGCGCCGCTGTCACCAGCGTTCGTCTCGACGGCGTGCTGCACGAGTTCAGCACCATCCCCGGCGTGAAGGAGGATGTCACCGAGATCATCCTCAACATCAAGCAGCTGGTCGTCTCCTCGGAGCGCGACGAGCCCATCACGGCGTACCTGCGCAAGACCGGTTCGGGCGAAGTGACCGCCGCTGACATCTCGGCTCCGGCCGGTGTCGAGGTCCAGAACCCCGAGCTCGTCATCGCGACGCTCAACGAGACGGCGAAGTTCGAGCTCGAGCTCACCATCGAGCGCGGCCGCGGCTACGTCTCCGCGACGCAGAACCGCAACGAGTACGCCGAGGCCGGTCAGATCCCGATCGACTCGATCTACTCGCCGGTCCTCAAGGTCAGCTACCGCGTCGAGGCGACTCGTGCCGGTGAGCGCACCGACTTCGACAAGCTCGTCCTGGACGTCGAGACCAAGTCGTCGATCAGCCCCCGCGACGCTGTCGCTTCGGCTGCGAAGACGCTCACCGAGCTGTTCGGTCTCGCTCGCGAGCTGAACGTCGAGGCTGAGGGCATCGAGATCGGCCCGGCGCCGGTGGAGGCAGTGAACTCCAGCGAGCTGTCGATGCCGATCGAGGACCTCGACCTGTCGGTCCGCTCGTACAACTGCCTGAAGCGTGAGGGCATCAACACTGTTTCTGAACTCGTCGCCCTCTCGGAGACGCAGCTCATGAACATCCGCAATTTCGGCCAGAAGTCGGTCGACGAGGTGCGCGACAAGCTCATCTCGCTCGGTCTGTCGCTCAAGGATTCGGTGCCCGGTTTCGACGGCGCCCACTTCTACGGCGGCAGCGAAGACGAGTCCTTCTGATACCCGACCTTTCTGACCAGGAGTTAGACGATTATGCCCAAGCCCACTAAGGGTCCCCGCCTCGGAGGCGGCCCCGCCCACGAGCGCCTGCTGCTTGCCAACCTCGCGGCGGCTCTGTTCACCCACAAGTCGATCAAGACGACCGAGACCAAGGCCAAGCGCCTTCGTCCGCTCGCCGAGCGTCTGATCACGTTCGCGAAGCGCGGCGACCTGCACGCGCGTCGTCGCGTGCTGTCGGTCATCGGCGACAAGAGCGTCGTGCACACGCTCTTCGCCGAGATCGCGCCGCTGGTCGCTGACCGTGAGGGCGGCTACACCCGCATCACGAAGGTCGGCAACCGCAAGGGCGACAACGCTCCGATGGCCGTGATCGAGCTCGTGCTCGAGCCGGTCAACCCGAAGCCGAAGTCCGCCAAGAAGACGGCTGCGGCCGCTTCGAAGGCAGAGAAGCCCGCCGAGGTCGCCGAGGAGGCTCCCGTCGAGGAGGCTCCGGCCGCCGACGCCGGTGCCGAGTCGCAGGCCGAGGGCGAAGCAGCCGAGGCTGCCGCCGAGGACGCTGTCGAGAAGTAAGCACCTCTCACGAACGAAGCCCGCCGCCCCTTCCGGGGTGGCGGGCTTCGTCGTTTCCTGGGCCGCAGAAGTCCCGCGGGTCAGCGCGCGCGGAGGTCCTTGCGGAGGATCTTCCCTGAGGCCGATTTCGGGATGGCGTCGATGAACTCCACCTGACGCACCTTCTCGTGGGGAGCGACATGGGCGGCGACGTGCGCCATGACGGCATCCGCGTCGAGATCGGCATCCGCCTGCCGCACGACGAACGCCTTCGGGACCTCCTGTCCGTCCTCGTCCTGCGCGCCGATGACCGCCGCGTCGGCGATGGAAGGATGCTCCAGCAGCACGGCCTCGAGCACGGCGGGCGCCACCTGGTAGCCCTTGTACTTGATGAGCTCCTTGAGGCGGTCGACGATCCGGAAGACGCCGTCGTGGGTGACGGTCGCGACATCTCCCGTGTGCAGCCAGCCGTCGGCGTCGAGCATCTCGGCCGTGGCATCCGGTCGGTTGAGATAGCCCTTCATCACCTGCGGACCGCGGATCAGCAGCTCGCCCGGTTCGCTCGCCCCGTCGTCGGGTACGGTGACGTCCGCTCCGGTCTCGGGGTCGATCAGTCGTGCCTCGGTATTGCTGATCAGCATTCCGACGGAGGACCGGTCGACGTCGTCGCGGGCGGCGGGGATGGCGTGGGTGACCGGACTGGTCTCGGTCATGCCGTATCCCTGGCACACCGTGCAGTCGAGCCGCGTCGCCACGGCTGATGCAAGCGCACCGTCGAGGGGAGCGGCCCCCGAGAAGATCACGGTGATGGAGGAGAGGTCGTACTGGTCGATGAGCGGATGCTTCGCCAGGGCGACCGCGATCGGCGGGGCGATGAACACCCAGGTCGTGCGGTGCTCGGCGACGACGCGCAGGAACTCGGTCAGATCGAACTTCGGCATCGTCACGAGGGCGGCGCGCTGCCGCAGGGCGAAGTTCAGCAGCACGGTCATCCCGTAGATGTGGAAGAACGGGAGCACCGCGAGGACGCGATCGCCGTCGGCCAGCGAGATCGTCGAGCGGCACTGGCTCACGTTCGCGACGAGGTTCCGGTGCGTGAGCATCACGCCCTTGGGCCGACCGGTGGTGCCGGAGGAGTAGGGGAGCACCGCGAGGTGCTCGGCCGGGTCGAAGGAGACCTCCGGGGCGGTGCGGCCTTCGCCGAGGAGATCGCGGAGCGAGGGATGCCCTTCCGCGCCGTCGAGCACGATGAGGTGGTCGGCGTCGATCCCGATCTTCGCTGCGGCGGCTTCCGCGCCGGCGAGCAGCGGCGACACGGTGATCAGCCACTCGGCTTCGGCGTCGGTGAGCTGGTTCGCGATCTCGTCGGGCGTGTAGAGCGAGTTGATCGTCGTCGCGGTCGCGCCCGCACGGAGGATGCCGTGGAAGACGGTCGCGAACGCCGGGATGTTCGGACACAGCACGCCGACGCGGGTGCCGACCCCGACGCCCCTCGCCGCGAGAGCGCCGGCGAACAGGTCGATCTGGGCGATCAGCTGTCGATAGGTGGTCTCTGCCCCGCTCGTCCCGTCGATGAGCGCGGTGGCGTCGAGGCGGCTCTCGTCGAGATCGCCGAACAGGTAGTCGTACACGGAGACCGCCGGGATCTCCACGTCGGGGTAGGTGCTGCGAACCATGAGATCTCCTTCGATCCGGGTGGGGCGGCGGCGACGCGCGCTGAGATGCAGTTTCGCACACCACGGCACTGCGTACCAGGGTGCGGAGCCGGGAAGGCGGAACCTCAGACGCTGTCGTTGGCGCGGTAGCGCGTACCCGGGCGGCCCTTCGTCGAGTAGTCGAGCGTGCGGATCGCCCGCCCTGAACTCGCCAGGTGCTCGAGGTATCGACGGGCGCTCACCCGTGAGATCTGCACGTCGGCGCCGATCTCGGTCGCCGACGCGTCGGGACGGGTGGCGAGCGCGGTGGCGACGCGATCGAGGGTCTCCGCGCTGAGCCCCTTCGGCAGCCCGAAGCGCTGGCGGAACGCGATGATGGCATCCGCCGCCTCCACCCGTCGGACCACGTCATGCAGCTCGGTGTGATCGCGCAGCAGCAGAGTGGCCTCGACATCGACGCCGTCGTGCCTGCTCCCGGTGCTGCGAGCGACGAGTACGTGCGAGCCGACGATCACCGGGCGCCCGGCGTCCTCGCCCTCACGGAGCACCGTGTGGAGGTCTTCGCCGAGGACGGATGCGGCATCCGCGCCGTCGAGCTCCGCGGCATCCCTGTCGAGGAAGCGGGCAGCGGCATCGTTCACGAGCGTGATCCGACCGGCCGCGTTCACCGTGATCACGCCCTCGCTCAGGCCGTGCAGCGTGGTCTCCTGATTCTTCACGAGGGCCGCGATCTGATCCGGTTCGAGCAGGTAGATGCGTCGACGGATCACCGAGGTCACCCAGGCCGAGCCGAAGACCCCGAGGACGGCGGCGGCGAGCATCGCCGAGATCAGCCAGGCGAGGTTCCGCATGAACTCGTCGTTCAGCTCCGACTCGAGAATCCCGACGGATGCCGTGCCGATGACCGTCCCGTCATCCGCGAAGATCGGCACCTTCACGCGCCAGGATGTTCCGAGCGTGCCGGTCTGGGTGCCGACGTAGATCTCACCCGCGAGCGGGATGGACGGATCCGTCGAGACCTTCTCGCCGATCCGATAGGGGTTCGGGTGGGAATAGCGGATGCCGTCGGCGTTCGCCACCACCACGTAGGCGAGGTCCGACGCTTCGCGGATCACCTCGGCGATCGGCTGGATGGTCGCCGACGGGTCTGCATCGTCGAACGCTTCGCGCACCGTGGGGAGCGAGGCGATCGACTGGGCGACGGCCTGCATGCGGTCCTTGTACGACTCGCGCAGCGCCTGCTCCTGCAGAGCGCCCGCGACGATGCCGGTCGCAAGCGTCACCAGGAACACGATCAGCGCCTGCAGGACGAGGAGCTGCACTCGGAGCGTCATCTTCGAGGCCACCCGATCATTCTCGTCGCTCCTGCGACCGACGGCGAGGGGTCCGCTCCGGCGTACGCGAACAATAGTTTCAGAACTCCGACCAATGGTTTCCGAAGCTTGAGCACCCGCCCTCCCCCTCCAGAGTGAACCGACAGCAACACCGACGCTCAAGGAGGAGCGCACATGAAGCACACACGTCTGGTGGCGGCGACAGCCGTCTTCGCGGCCGCAGCACTGGCATTGACGGCATGCGCCGGCGGAAGCACGGGATCCGGCGGCGGAGGTGGGGGAGGCGACGAGGCCGCGGCCATCGAGGATGTCAAGATCATCGTCCCGGCCGACCCCGGTGGCGGCTGGGATCAGACCGGTCGCGCGATGTCGCAGGTTCTGGCCGCCGACGAGATCGTCGGGTCCGCCCCGGTCTCGAACGTCGGAGGCGCGGGCGGTACCGTCGGCCTCGCTCAGCTCGCGAACGAGAAGGACCCGGCGACCCTCATGGTCATGGGTCTGGTGATGGTCGGTGCGATCGAGACGAACGCGTCGACGGTGCGACTCGAGGACACGACCCCGATCGCCCGGCTCACGGACGAGTCGCTCGTCATCGTGGTGCCGGAGAGCTCGAAGTACGAGACCCTCGAGGATCTCGTCGAGGACATCGTCGAGAAGGGGCAGGAGGTGACGGTGACCGGCGGCTCGGCGGGTGGCGCCGATCACATCCTCGCCGGCCTCCTCCTCGAAGCCGCCGGACTGGACGCGGAGGAGATCCCCGAGAAGCTCAACTACACGCCGAACTCCGGTGGTGGCGAGGCCGTCTCGCTCCTCGTCGGCAACAAGGTCGCCGCAGGCATCTCCGGTGTCGGCGAGTTCCTCCAGTACATCGAGGACGGCTCGATGCGGGCGCTGGCGGTATCGGGCGCCGAGCCGGTCGCATCGCTCCCCGACGTGCCGACCATCACCGACGAGGGGTACGACGTCGAGCTCACCAACTGGCGCGGCGTGATCGCGCCCGGTGGCATCTCCGACGCGGAGCGCGCCGAGCTGGAGCGCATCGTCACCGAGATGCACGAATCCGGCGCCTGGAAGGACGAGCTCGAGACCAAGGGCTGGGCGGATGCCTTCCTGACCGGCGACGAGTTCGACAGCTTCCTGACGGAGAACATCACCGATGTGACCGGCACGCTCAAGAACATCGGATTGATCTGACATGGAAACCCCGATCCTCGGGGTGAGCGGGCGGGCCGAGGCGACTCGGCCCGCCCCGCGGGTTCCCCTCGGTGAACTCGTCTTCGCTCTCCTCATGCTCGCCCTCGGCGTCTTCGCGCTGGTGGGTGTCTTCACGATCCACGTCCCGGTCGGAGTGAAAGCCGGGCCGACGATCTTCCCGCTCTTCGTCTCGATCATCCTGCTGGGCTCGGCCGTGGCCGTTCTGGTCAACGTGCTGCGCGGAAAGCGTGCGGAGGTCGAGGAGGGCGAGGACATCGACCCCGACGCCAAGACCGATTGGCTCACGATCGCGAAGATCGTCGGAGCCGTGGTCGCCCACCTGCTGCTGATCGACATCATCGGCTGGGCGCCGGCGGCCAGCGTGCTCTTCGGCGTGGTCGCGTGGGCGCTCGGCGCCACGCGCTGGTGGCTGGCCTTTGTCATCGGGCTCGTCGTCAGTCTGGTGATCCAGGTGGTCTTCGGGGGCCTGATGGGGCTGTCGCTGCCCTGGGGACCGGCTCTCGGATGGCTCGGAGAGGTGTTCTGATGGACAGCTGGACCCTGCTTCTCGAAGGCTTCGCGACGGCGCTGCAGCCGCAGTACCTCGTGTTCGCCTTCTTCGGCGTGCTCGTGGGAACGGCGGTCGGCGTGCTTCCCGGCATCGGGCCGGCGATGACCGTCGCGCTCCTGCTGCCGCTCACCTACACGCTCGATCCCACCGCTGCGCTGATCACCTTCGCCGGCATCTACTACGGCGGCATGTACGGCGGCTCCACCACCAGCATCCTGCTGAACACTCCGGGTGAATCGGCATCCATCGTCACGGCCATCGAAGGCAACAAGATGGCGAAGATGGGGCGCGGGGCCGCCGCTCTCGCCACGGCCGCGATCGGCTCGTTCGTCGCCGGCACCATCGCCACCGTCGGGCTCACCCTGCTCGCACCCGTGCTGGCACAGTTCGCGGTGAACCTCGGCCCGGCCGACTACGTCGCGCTCATCGTGATCGCGTTCATCACGGTCGGGGCGCTGATCGGCAGCTCCGTCCCGCGCGGGATGCTGTCGCTCGGCGTCGGACTGTTCCTCGGACTCGTCGGCACCGACACCCTCACAGCGCAGCAGCGCTACACGCTGGGACTGCTGCCGCTGTCGGACGGGATCGACATCGTGCTCGTCGCGGTCGGGCTCTTCGCCGTCGGCGAGACGCTGTACATCGCGGCTCGTCTGCGCCATGGCGGCATCGATGTCATCCCGGTCACCCGCGGATGGCGCAGCTGGATGACCAAGAGCGATTGGAAGCGCTCGTGGAAGCCCTGGCTGCGCGGCACGGCGATCGGCTTCCCGATCGGCACGATCCCCGCGGGTGGTGCGGACGTCGCGACGTTCCTGTCGTACGCGACCGAGCGCAAGCTCTCGCGGCATAAGAGCGAGTTCGGCCGCGGAGCCATCGAGGGGGTCGCCGGACCCGAGTCCGCGAACAACGCGGCGGCGGCGGGTGTGCTCGTCCCGCTGCTCACGCTCGGCCTGCCGACGACAGCGACGGCGGCGATCATCCTCGTCGCCTTCCAGGCCTACGGACTGCAGCCGGGGCCACAGCTGTTCCAGAACCAGCCGGCGCTCGTCTGGGCGCTGGTGGCGAGCCTGTACGTCGGCAACGTCATCCTCATCATCCTCAACCTGCCGCTCGTCGGCATGTGGGTGAAGCTGCTGCAGATCCCGAGGCCGTACCTGTACGCGGGCATCCTGCTGTTCGCGGCCTTCGGCGCGTACGCGCTGAACTTCGCTGTCGTCGACATCCTGATCCTGGCGATCATCGGCGTGCTCGGGTACTTCATGCGACGGTACGGCTATCCGGTGGCTCCGCTCGTGGTCGGCATGATCCTGGGACCGATGGGGGAGGAGTACCTCCGCAAGGCGCTGCAATTGAGTCAGGGCGACCTGACGACCCTGTTCGTTCAGCCGTTCGCCGCGACGGCCTACATCGTGCTGGCGCTCCTCGTCGCCGGCGGGCTGTGGCTGCGTCGGCGTCAGCGCCGATACGAGCAGGCGCTGACCGCCTCGATCGCCGTGCCGATCAGGACCGACTCGGAGGTCTGAGGTCGGGCGCAGGAGAGCCCGGGAGTAGGCTGATCCGGTGAGCGATGCAGAGACCCTGAACCGAGGGCCTCGTGCCTACGCCGCGTTCGTCGGGATCGGCCTGCTCGCGGGTCTCCTGTCCGGACTCTTCGGGGTCGGGGGCGGCACGGTCATCGTCCCGCTGCTGGTCCTCTTCCTGCACTTCAACCAGCGGCTCGGTGCGGGCACCTCGCTCGCCGCCATCGTGCCGACAGCCACCGTGGGTGTGGTGTCCTACGCGATCCACGGCTCGGTCGCCTGGGTCCCGGCCCTCATCCTCGCGGCGGGCTCGGTCGTCGGCGCGCAGATCGGCACGCGTCTGCTCCCGAAGATCTCGCAGACGACGCTCCGGTGGTTCTTCGTCGGCTTCCTCGTGATCGTGATCGTGAGTCTGTTCCTGGTGGTCCCGTCCCGCGAGGCGGCGTTCGACCTGCAGCTGCTCACCGGTCTCGCCCTCGTCGCGGTGGGCGTCGTCACCGGCATCCTGGCCGGCCTGATCGGCGTCGGCGGCGGGGTCATCGTCGTGCCGGTCCTCATGCTGGCCTTCGGCACGAGCGATCTCGTCGCCAAGGGTACCTCGCTGCTCATGATGATCCCGACGGCCATCTCGGGGACGATCGGCAACATCCGCAATCGCAACGTCGATCTCGTGGCCGCCGCCGTCGTCGGCGTCTCGGCGTGCACGACGACGGCGCTGGGCGCCTGGCTCGCCACCCTGATCGACCCGTTCGCCGGAAACATGCTGTTCGCGGCATACCTCGTCGTGATCGCGGTGCAGATGGCGATGAAGGCGATCCGGGGGCGGAAGAAGGACTGACTCCCGCGGCCTCGGTAGGATCGAGGGGTGGCAGTGAATCAAGATCTGGTCGGCCGGGAGCTCCCGCCGACGGCCCCGTACCTCGTCGGACGCGAGAAGGTGCGCGAGTTCGCGCGCGCCGTCTTCGCCGATGCTCCGCAGCACACCGACGTCGAGGCCGCGCGTGCCCTGGGCTTCGAGGACGTGGTGGCGCCGCCGACGTTCGCGATCGTCATCCAGGACCACACGCTCCAGCAGTTGCTGGCGCTGCCGGATTCCGGCATCGTGCTGGCGCGCACGATCCACGCGGAGCAGCGCTTCGCCTACACCCGACCGATCGTCGCAGGCGATGAGCTCACCGGGACGCTCCGTGTCACGGGCATCCGGATGATGGGCGGCAACGCCATGATCACGAGCGAGGCGGAGATCACGGACGCGACGGGCGCGCATGTCGTGACCGCCACCAGCGTGCTGCTCGTCGGTGCGGAAGACGACGCCGACAAGGGAGAGGCCGCCTGATGGGCTACACCGTCGGAGACGTGATCGCCGAGCGCACCGTGCACCTGACCCGCGAGTCGCTGGTGCGCTACGCCGGAGCATCCGGAGACTTCAACCCCATCCATTACCGTGACGACGTCGCGGCATCCGTCGGGCTCCCCGGCGTGCTCGCCCACGGCATGCTCACGATGGGCATCGCGTCGTCGGTCGTCGTCGCCGCTCTCGAGCCGGGAGCGAAGATCCTGGACTACGGCGTGCGCTTCACCAAGCCCGTCGTCGTCGACCCCGAGACCGGTGCCGACCTGCATGTCAGCGCCACGGTCGGCGTGGTCGACGAGACCGCTGCGCGCATCGACCTGAAGGTCACCTTCGACGAGGCGACCGTGCTGGTCAAGGCGCAGCTGCGCGTCGCCGTCTGATGGGGGCGTCCGAGGTGCACGACATCGAGTCGATCCCGCTCGCGCAGCTGACGACGCTGCGTACGGGTGCCGCGCCGGAGCGGATGCGCGAGGCGTCGACGACCGCGGAGCTCGTCGACGTTCTGCGCGACACGTGGTCCGGCCGGGAACCGTGGTTCGTGCTCGGCGGCGGATCCAACCTCTTCGTCGGGGACGAGCCCTTCGAGGGGGCCGTGATCCGCGTGCGCACCGAGGGCATCGAGGAGCTGCCGTCCCCCCACGCCGGTCGCGTCCGCCTCCGGGCGCAGGCCGGCCACGGGTGGGATGCCTTCGTCGCCTACGCCGTCGAGCACGGGTACGCGGGGCTCGAGGCCATGAGCGGCATCCCGGGGACGGTCGGCGCCGCACCGGTGCAGAACATCGGCGCCTACGGTCAGGAGATCCAGGAGACGCTCGTCGAGGTCGAACTCATCGACGAGGCCACCGGCGAGATCTCGACGGTGCCGGCGTCCGAGCTGGGCCTGGGGTTCCGCACCTCGGTCCTCAAGCACCACTACGGCGGGGAGCCCCTGCGCCGCGCCGTCATCCTGTCGGTGACCGTCGACCTCCTCGTCGCGGGAGAGCGCATCGTGCGCGGCGAACAGCTGCGCCGTGCGCTCGCTCTCCACGACGATGCCCCCGTGCCGCTCGGCTGGGTGCGCGAGCGCATCCTCGCCACGCGCGCATCGAAGGGGATGCTACTCGACGACGCGGATCCCGACACCCACGGCGTCGGATCGTTCTTCCAGAACGCGATCGTGCCGGAGTCCGTGGCCAGGGCGCTGCCGCCGGAATGCCCGCGCTGGCCCGTTGCGCCCGACCTCGACGCGGTGACCGTGATCCCGCTCGCCTCCTACGACGGCCTCGTGCCGCAGACGAAGACGGAGGCTCCGGACGTCAAGGTGAGCGCCGCCTGGCTCATCGAGCAGGCCGGCATCCGCAAGGGCTTCAAGCTGCCGAGGTCGCGCGCGTCCGTGTCGACCAAGCACGCGCTCGCGCTGACGAACCGTGGCGGCGCGACGGCGGGCGAGGTCGCGGAGCTGGCACGGTTCATCCAGAGCAGGGTGCATGCCGAGTTCGGTCTCGTGCTGCAGCCGGAGCCCGTGCTCGTCGGCGTCGAGCTTTAACAGCGTCCGCCGCCGCGGCTACACTCGCGGCATGAGCGGATTGACCCCGTACCTGTTGTTCCCCGGAAACGCCGCTGAGGCGATGCGGCACTACCAGTCGGTGTTCGGCGGCGAGCTGCGGATGTTCGACTACGCGCAGTTCGATCGGCACGACGGCCCGTCCGACGCGATCGCGCACGCCATGCTCGAGGGTGTCGTGGATCTGTCGGGCGCGGATGCCGGCATCGACGCCGATGCGGTGCAGATGGGCGGGATGTTCTTCTCCCTGCTCGGCACCGCGGACGCGTCGACGCTCACCGGGTGGTTCGCCGACCTCTCCGTGGGCGGGAGGGTCATCGACCCGCTCCAGCGCCGTCCGTGGGGCGACTGGGACGGCACGCTCGTCGACCGGTACGGCATCCGCTGGCTCATCGGATACCAGCCCGAGTCCTGACCGGCGGCCGGGAGGCCGAACCGGTCAGACGAACGGGTCCGGTCAGGCGAACAGACGCTGCAGGCGCTGGACGCCCTCGAGGAGCTGGTCGTCGCCGAGGGCGTACGACAGGCGCAGGTAGCCGCTCGGGCCGAAGGCCTCGCCCGGGACGACGGCGACCTCGGCCTGCTCGAGGATGAGGTCGGCCAGCTCCAGCGAGGTGGTCGGCGTGACGCCGCCCCAGGTGCGGCCGAGCAGGCCCTGCACGTCGGGGTAGACATAGAAGGCGCCGAGCGGGTTCGGCACGACGAGGCCGTCGATCTTGGAGAGCTCGGAGACGATGAGCTTGCGGCGTCGATCGAACGCCTCGCGCATCTTCTCGGCCTCGGTCTGCGGGCCGTTGAGAGCGGCGATCGCGGCCTTCTGGGCGACGTTGTTCACGTTGCTCGACAGGTGCGACTGCAGGTTGCCGGCGATCTTGATGGCGTCGGCAGGACCCACCATCCAGCCGACCCGCCAGCCGGTCATGGCGTACGTCTTCGCGACGCCGTTGACGAGGATGGTCTGGCCGGCGACCTCGGGGACGGCTGCCACGATCGACGTCGCCTTCACGCCCTCGTAGGTGAGGTTCTGGTAGATCTCGTCGGTGATGACCCAGATGCCGTGTTCGAGGGCCCACTCGCCGATGGCGCGGGTCTCCTCGGCGGTGTACACCGATCCGGTCGGGTTCGACGGCGAGACGAAGACGAGCACCGTGGTGCGCTCGGTGCGCGCGGCCTCGAGCTGCTCGACGGTCACCTTGTAATCCTGGTCGGCTCCGGCGAAGACCTCGACGGGAGTGCCGTCGGCCAGACGGATAGCCTCGGGGTACGTGGTCCAGTACGGGGCGGGCAGCAGCACCTCGTCGCCCGGGTTCACGACGGTCTGGAACGCCTGGTAGACCGACTGCTTGCCGCCGTTGGTCACGATGACCTGGCTGGGGGAGACCTCGAGGCCGGAGTCGCGGAGGGTCTTCGCGGCGATCGCCTCCCGCAGTGCCGGCAGGCCGGGCGCCGGGGTGTACCGGTAGTTCGCCGGGTCGGCGAGGGCCTCCGCCGCGGCATCCACGATGAACTGCGGCGTCGCGAAGTCCGGCTCGCCGGCGGCATAGGAGATGACGTCCTTGCCTTCGGCCTTGAGGGCCTTCGCCTTCGCGTCGACCTTGAGGGTCGCCGACTCGGCGATGGCGGACAGCTTGCGGGAGAGAGGAGCGCGTTCGGTCACGACTACGAGCGTACTCGGGTGGGCCCGCCGGATGCCGGGCGCGTCGTCAACAAGAACCTGGGTTCTTTCCGTGTCAGGCGGTCGCGAAGCCGTGGGCCTGGGCGACGGCGTCGAGCGTGATGCGCCCGCCCTGCACGTTCAGACCCTTCGCGAGGGAGGGATCTTCGGATGCCGCGCGCTCCCAGCCCTTGCCGGCGATGGCCGAGACATAGGGGAGCGTCGCGTTGGTCAGCGCGCGTGTGGCCGTCTCGGGGACGGCACCCGGCATGTTCGCGACGCAGTAGTAGATCGCGTCGTGGACGGCGAACGTCGGGTCGTCGTGCGTGGTCGGCCGCGAGCCCTCGAAGCATCCGCCCTGGTCGATCGCGATGTCGACGAGCACGGCGCCCGGCTTCATGCCGGCGACCATGTCGTCGGTGACGAGCTTCGGGGCCGCCGCGCCGGGGATCAGCACCGAGCCGATCACGAGGTCGGCCGTCGCGAGCTCCTCGGCGATGTCGTAGCGGCTCGACGCGCGTGTCTCGAGCGCGCCTCCGTAGCGGTGCTCGAGCTCGCGCAGTCGAGGCAGCGAGATGTCGATCACGGTGACCTTCGAGCCGAGGCCCAGTGCGTTCGCTGCGGCGTGCTCCCCGGCGACGCCGCCGCCGATCACGACGGTCTTCGCGCGGGGCGTGCCGGCGATGCCGCCGAGCAGCATGCCGCGGCCGCCGTTCGAGCGCAGCAGCGAGTACGAGCCCATCGTGACGGAGAGCCGACCGGCGATCTCGCTCATCGGCACGAGAAGGGGCAGGCTGCGGTCCGGCAGCTGCACGGTCTCGTAGGCGACGGCCGTCGTGCCGGCATCGACCAGGGCGGTCGTCAGCGCGCGGTCCGCGGCGAGGTGCAGGTAGGTGAAGAGCGTGAGGTCGGGGCGGAGGAACCCGTACTCCTGAGCGATCGGCTCCTTGACCTTGATCAGCAGATCCGCCTCGCCCCATGCCTCGGCTGCGGTCGCGACGATCTCGGCGCCGACGGCCCGGTAGGCGTCGTCGTCGATGCGTGAGCCGACGCCCGCGCCGGACTGCACGAGCACGCGGTGGCCCTCGTGGACGAGACGGTCGGCACCCGCGGGGGTGAGCGCGACGCGGTTCTCGTTGTTCTTGACCTCGGTGGGCACGCCGATCTTCATCGATCCTCCAGGACTAGGTTTGCGTGGATACAGAATCGCAGAAACGTCGACCAGGCAACAGATTCCCTGAAGATGATTCGATCAAGGCCCAGATCCTGAATAATCGTTCATATGGAGACGACATCGCAGGGTCCTCAGCCGAACACTCTTCGGGCACCCGCCCTGGACCCGACGGATGCGAGGATCGTGCAGCTGCTGGCCGAAGACGGGCGGATGACCAACGCCGAGCTCGCCGGTCACCTCGGGGTCGCCCCCTCGACGGCGCACGCGCGACTGCGCGCCCTCGTCGAGCGCGGGGTCATCACCGGATTCCACGCCAGCGTGGACGAGCGGATGCTGGGGGCCGGGCTCCAGGCGATCATCGGCGTGACGCTGCGCCCGAGCGGACGGCGCGAGAGCATCGTCGAGTTCGCCGAACGCGTGCGAGTGCTGCCGCAGGTGATCCAGGTCTTCTTCCTCGGCGGGGACGACGACTTCCTCCTGCACATCGCTGTCGCCGACTCGTCCGAGATGCGCGAGTTCGTGCTCGAGCATCTGTCGGCGCAGAGCAGCGTCGCGTCCACGCGGACGAGCATCGTGTTCGACTATCACCGCAACTCGGTGGCCGCCTCGTTCGCGTGAGTGGATCAGCGCGGGTCGGGCTTCCCGCTCATGCGCCGAAGGACGCCGGAAGGGCGCAGTAGTCGGCGAAACGTCGCCTCGGGTTCGCGGGATCGGTGACATCGACGATCGCGGCGGCGACCGTGTGCGGCGCTTCATCGCCCGCGAGCTGCCAGACGACGTAGTGCCACATGCCGCGGGCCGTCTCGCTCAGCAGCGTGGACGGACCCGAGACGACGAGCACACTGTCGCTCGCGGAGTTCGCGCGGAACGGCACGATCACCTCGGTGCGGAGGACCTGCTCATCGCCGTCGGCGGAATGCCTCCGCTCGACCTCGAGTCCTGCCGCGCGCAGCGCCGCGGCGAGCTCGTCGGCGCTGCGGCCTGAACGCTCGGCATCTGCTCCCGCCACGGCGAGAAGCCGTCGCCCACGCGGGTACAGATGCAGGAACTCGGAGGAGATGTCGGTCCACACGTCGGCCATGGATCCAGGCTACGCCGGGCGATCGGGTCGCGGGCCGACGCGGGATGGCGGAATCGTCCCTGCGCGCAGGGAGGCCCTCGGATGCCGAACCGCGCATCCGAGGGCCTCCCTGTCCGCTCAGTCCTCGTCGACGAGGAAGCGGCTGTAGGCGCCGAGCGTGAGGAACGTGGGGAACTCCTCCTGCAGGGCCACCTCGCGGAAGATCTCGGCGGCATCGTCGAATCGGTCGCCGGCGCTCCGGGTCGCCGACGCGATGACCTGGGTGATCAGCCCCTCGACGTACTCCGCCGTGATCGGCGTGCCTTCCTGCGTGACGCGGTCCTGGTGGATCCACTGCCACACCTGCGACCGGCTGATCTCGGCCGTCGCGGCATCCTCCATCAGGTTGTCGATGGCGACGGCGCCGAGGCCGCGCAACCACGCCTCGAGGTAGCGGATGGCCACCGACACGTTGTCGCGCACGCCGCGGTCGGTCACCGCGCTGCCGATGCGGAGATCGAGCAGGTCGCGCGCCTCGACGTGCACGTCGTCGCGCTGACGGTCGATCTGGTTCGGGCGATCGCCGAGCACGGCGTCGA
Organism: Microbacterium sp. A8/3-1; assembly: GCF_040267695.1. Lineage (NCBI taxonomy): Bacteria > Bacillati > Actinomycetota > Actinomycetes > Micrococcales > Microbacteriaceae > Microbacterium > Microbacterium sp. A8/3-1. Next base: position 4,052,017 of record NZ_CP158357.1, read on the forward strand.
ACTCCGCCTGGGCCGTCGGGATCAGGTCGGGGTGGGCGACCCAGGTGCCGTCGAAGCCGTCGCCGGCCTCGCGCTTCTTGTCGGCGGACACCTTCTCGATCGCTCGCGCGGTCACCTCGGGGTCGCGACGGTTCGGGATGAAGGCGCTCATGCCGCCGATCGCGAAGGCGCCCCGCTTGTGGCAGGTCTGCACGAGCAGCTCGGTGTACGCCCGCATGAACGGCACCGTCATCGTGACCTCGCTGCGATCGGGGAGCACGAAGCGCGCACCGCGGCCGCGGTAGTTCTTGATGATCGAGAAGATGTAGTCCCAGCGCCCGGCGTTGAGGCCGGCGCAGTGATCACGCAGCTCGTAGAGGATCTCGTCCATCTCGAACGCGGCGGGCAGCGTCTCGATGAGCACGGTCGCGCGGATGGTGCCGTGCGGGATCCCGATGTACTCCTCGCTGAACGAGAACACGTCGTCCCACAGCTTCGCCTCCTCGCTGGACTCGAGCTTGGCGATGTAGAAGTACGGGCCGCGGCCGCCGTCGATCAGCGCCTGCGCGTTGTGCAGGAAGTAGAGACCGAAATCCACGAGCGAGCCGGATGCCGCCGTGCGGCGGCCTGCGCGATCGGTGAACGACACGTGCTTCTCGGGCAGGTGCCACCCGCGCGGCCGCATCACGATCGTCGGGGTGCGCTCGGCGGTGACGCGGTACTCCTTGCCGTCGGGGGAGGTGAAGGAGAGGTCGCCGCGGATCGCGTCCCGCAGGGACAGCTGGCCCTCGATGACGTTCTTCCAGGTGGGACTGGTCGCATCCTCCTGGTCGGCGAGCCAGACCCGTGCGCCGGAGTTCAGCGCGTTGATGGTCATCTTCGGGTCCGTCGGGCCGGTGATCTCGACGCGGCGGTCCTCGAGTCCGGGGCCGGCGCCGGCGACGCGCCACTCGGCGTCCTCGCGGATGTGGGCCGTGTCATCGCGGAAACGAGGGTCGTGCCCGTTGCCGATCTCGAAGCGGCGGCGCATGCGGTCCGCGAGCCGGTCGTGGCGGCGCGAGGCGAACCGGTGATGCAGTTCGGTGAGGAAGGCGATGGCCTCGGGGGTGAGGATCTCGTCATAGCGGTCGCGCACGGGTCCGGTGATCGCGATCGCCGGACCCTGCTGGGTCGTCTGGATCGGAGCCGTGGTCGGGGGAGCGGTGGGAGTGGTCATGATCTGAAGTCCTTTGCGTGGTGGGGTGCTTCGACAGGCTCAGCAACCCATGGGTCCCTGAGCCCGTCGAAGGGCCCGTGACGGATCAGTGGAACTGTGCGGCTTCGGTGGAGCCGGCGAGGGCGAGGGTCGCGCTGTCGGGGTTGAGCGCGGTGGAGATGACGTCGAAGTAGCCGGTGCCCGCCTCGCGCTGGTGCTTGGTGGCGGTGTAGCCGTCCGCCTCGGCGGCGAACTCGGCCTCCTGCAGCTCGACGTACGCGCTCATGGCGCGTTCGGCGTAGCCGCGGGCGAGGTCGAACATCGAGTGGTTCAGGGCGTGGAAGCCGGCAAGGGTGATGAACTGGAACTTGTATCCCAGGTCGGCCAGGTCCTGCTGGAACGTCGCGATCTCGGCGTCCGACAGGTGCCGCTTCCAGTTGAAGCTCGGAGAGCAGTTGTAGGCCAGGAGCTTCCCGGGGAACTGCGCGTGGATCGCGGCGGCGAACTCGCGGGCGAGCTCGATGTCGGGTTCCCCGGTCTCGACCCAGAGCAGATCGGCGTAGGGAGCGAAGGCGAGTCCGCGGCTGATGACCGACTCGATGCCGGGGCGGATCCGGTAGAAACCCTCGGTCGTGCGCTCGCCGGTGGTGAACTGCTGGTCGCGCTCGTCGACGTCGCTCGTGAGCAGGTCGGCGGCGAGGGCGTCCGTGCGGGCGATGATGACCGTGGGCACGCCCGCGACGTCGGCAGCGAGTCGCGCGGCGTTCAGCGTGCGGATGTGCTGCTGCGTGGGCACCAGCACCTTGCCGCCGAGGTGCCCGCACTTCTTCTCGCTCGCCAGCTGATCCTCCCAGTGGATGCCGGCGGCACCCGACTGGATCAGCGACTGGGCGAGCTCGTAGGCGTTCAGCGGGCCGCCGAAGCCGGCCTCGGCGTCCGCGACGATCGGGGCGAGCCAGTCCTGGGTGATCTCTCCCGTGCCGGCGAGGGCCTCGGCGTGCTCGAGCTGGTCCTGGCGGATCAGGGCGTTGTTGATGCGGCGGACGACCGCGGGCACCGAGTTCGCCGGGTACAGCGACTGGTCGGGGTAGGTCTGGCCCGCGAGGTTGCCGTCGGCCGCGACCTGCCACCCCGAGAGGTAGATGGCCTTGAGGCCCGCCCGCACCTGCTGCACGGCCTGACCGCCGGTGTAGGCGCCGAGCGCTCGCACGTAGTCCTCGGTGTGCAGGAGGTTCCACAGGTTCTCGGCGCCGCGGTGGGCGAGCGTCGACTCCTCGCGGACGGAGCCGCGGATGCGGATGACGTCCTCCGCGGTGTAGGTGCGCTCGACGCCGTCCCAGCGCGGGTCGGTCTCCCAGATCTCCCGGAGCTCCGCGGCCGTCTGAACCTGGTCGCCGGCGCGCAGTCCGGCGGGGCGAGGTGCGGGGGTTGCTGCGGTGTTCGTCATGGTGTCTCCTCGATGAGAGTGGGTGGCTTGGCATCCACTCTGTGTGAAGTTCTCACCCTCCGATGACCGATCCGGGGGTGAAGAATGCCGAAAATTCTGTTTCTGTGACAGAATCGCGGCCATGACCCCTTCGACAGGCTCAGGGACCCAGGTCTCCGACGCGGAAGACACCGACGCCCTCACGATCGGTCGGCGCATCCGCCAGCTGCGTACCGCGCGGGGGCTGACGCTCGAAGACCTCGCGGCCGCTGTCGATCGCGCTCCGAGTCAGCTGTCGATGATCGAGACCGGCAAGCGCGAGCCCAAGCTGACGCAGCTGCAGGCCATCGCGAGGGCGCTCGGCGTCACGATCGATGCGCTCCTCGAGGGCGAGCCGCTCGACGAACGCAGCGCGATCGAGATCGCCCTGGAGCGGGCGATGAAGGGACAGACATTTCGGGCGCTCGGGATCGACCCGTTCCGGATCGCGAAGTCGGTGCCGACGGACGCGCTCAGAGCGCTCCTGGCCCTGCACGGCGAGATCGATCGGCTGCGCGACGAGCGTGCGGCCACGCCGGAGGAGGCGCGGCGGGCGAACGTCGAGCTGCGGCACCTCATGCGACGGCAGGACAACCACTTCGCCGACCTGGAGACGAAGGCGTCGGAGATCCTGGCGGCGGTCGGCCACCCCGGCGGTCCGCTGACCCAGCGCACGGCATCCGAGATCGCCGCCTATCTGGGGTTCACGCTGCATTACGCGCCCGATCTGCCGCAGACGACGCGCAGCGTCGCCGACCTCGCGCACGGACGCCTGTACCTGTCGAGCAGCGTGCCCGCCAAGGGGGATGCCCGGACCGCGGTGCTGCAGGCCCTGTCGAGCCGCATCCTGGGCCACTCCGAGCCCCGCAGCTATGCGGAGTTCCTCCGCCAGCGCGTCGAGACCAACTACCTGACCGGCGCACTCCTCATTCCCGAGGCGCACGTCGTCCCCTCGCTGAAGGATGCCAAGGAACGGCGCTCCATCTCGATCGAGGATCTGCGCGACGCGTACTCCGTCTCCTACGAGACGGCTGCGCACCGGTTCACCAACCTCGCGACGCGCCACCTCGACATCCCCGTGCACTTCCTCAAGGTGCACGAGTCGGGCACGATCACGAAGGCGTACGAGAACGACGACGTGAACTTCCCGACCGACCGCCTCGGCGCGATCGAGGGGCAGATGTGCTGCCGGCGCTGGACGAGCCGCGTCGTCTTCGATGAGGACGACCGCTTCAACCCGTACTACCAGTACACCGACACCGGCAACGGCACGTACTGGTGCACGGCCAGGGTCGAGGCGTCGAGCGAGGGTCTGCACTCGGTGAGCGTTGGGGTGCGCTTCGACGACACGAAGTGGTTCGTCGGGCGCGACACCGGCCACCGAGGTGTGTCGAAGCACTCGGTCGAGGTGTGCTGCCGGCAGGCGCCTGCCGAGCTCGAGGAGCGCTGGCGCGAGAACTCCTGGCCGAACGTGAAGACTCCCCGCACGCTGCTCGCGACGCTGCCGACGGGTTCTTTCCCCGGGGTCGATACGACCGACGTGTACGAGTTCCTCGAGGCGCACGCGCCCCGCTGACGTCGGATGCTCGCGGTCAGTCCCGCGCCGTCTGCAGCAGGGTCCAGAGCTCGGCGCGCGCGGGGAACGACGACAGGTCGATCCCGAGCATCCCTCCGGCCTGCGCGATGCGGGAGCGGAGGGTATGCCGATGCACGCCGAGCGCGGTGGCGGCGGACTCCGCGCGCGCGTCGTGCTCCAGCCAGGTGCGCAGCGAGCGCTCGAGGTCGGAGCCCGTCCGCGCGTCGTGCTCGCGCAGCGGTGCCAACCGGGACTCGGCCACCAGGCGCGCCTCGTCGGTCGCGAGAGCCGTGAGGATGCTCGAGCCGACGGTGTCGGCGTACCTCACCGCGCCGCGCTCGCCCTGCTGACGGAGCGCCGTGAGCGCCTGCGCGTGCGCGCGCGAGAAGGCGTCGTAGCCCTCCGGATCCGAGACGCCGACGCGGATGCCGAAACGCACGGCGATCTCATCGAGGAGGTGCTCGTCGCCCGCGGACAGGCAGAGCGTCACGCCGTCCTCGGACTCGGCGAGGAAGAAGGGTGTGCCGTGCTCGGCGCGGTGCCGTTCCCACCAGTCGGTCAGGGGACCTGCCGGCGCATCCGCCGCCACCGCGACGATCATCGGGGCGGGCGGGAGACCGCCGAGGACGCGCCTGGCCAATCCCGGATCGTCGGCGAGGAGCGAGCCGAGCAGCTGGGCGTGCAGCCGACGGCGGCTCCGCGCGAGCTGCTCGCTCTGCTCCATGGCCAGTCCCGCCATCGCGATGACCGACGTCACGACCGAGCGCGCCTCCGCGTCGAGCACGTCGACCGCGAGCGCGACGACGCCGCGGAGGTGTCCGCCCCGCCCGACGGTGAAGAGCGTGAAGGTGCGGTGCTCGATGGTGAGCGACTGACCGGCCTCGAGTCCGCGGGTCAGGATCTCGATGACGCGCTCGCCGAGGTCGTCCAGCACGCCCGATTCGACCCCATCGCGTGGATGCGAGCTGAGCAGTGCTCCCGCGGCGTCGAACATCCCGGCCCACACGTCGAGACGCCGGCCGAGCTCGGCGATGGTCGCGTCGAGCCCGTGCGGGCGGAGCGCGGCCAGGGCGAGTGCGCGCTGCGTGTCGAGTGCCCACGATCGGCGGGCATAGGCCTGTGCGGCGATGGCCTCGGAGTGCGCGCGGGCGACGGCGATGAACGGTGTGCGGTACGGCACCTCGAACAGCGGCATCCCGCGCGCGGCGCAGGCGTGGATGAGCTCGTCGGGGATGCCGGAGCGGTGCACCTCGGTGCCGAAGCCGAGTCCGAGCACCCCGCGATCGGCGAGCCGCCCGACGTACATGTCGATGTCGCCCTGCTCGTCGAACTGCCGGCCGGTGGTCAGCAGAGCCAGGTCTTCGGAGAGGAACGGCGTGGGGTCCTCGAGATCGGAGCTGTGCACCCACCGCAGCGAACGGTCGAGCGCGCTCTCCGAGAGGTCGTCCTCACGCGAGACCAGGGTGAGTCCGAGGTCGCGACGGCGCAGCAGGGCCCGCAGCGTGGGCTCTTCGGCGACGGCCATGGCGGACTCCTGTTGTACAGTTCGGCGATCTGTCTCTCCAGATTGTACAAGCGGGTGAGTGCGACGGTGTCGTCGGCCGCCGTACGCTCGCGAACATGGCACTCCTCGACACCGCAGCTGTTGCAGTTCCCCTCGGCGGACCCGAGCTCCCTCAGGAGCGACGCCTCGTCACCGCGCTTCCCGGGCCGCGCTCGGCCGAGATCCTCGCGCGCAAGGCGGATGCCGTCGCCGCGGGTGTCGGCCACACCGTTCCCGTCGCGACCGTCGCCGCCGGCGGAGGCGTCGTGGTGGACGCGGACGGCAACTCGCTCATCGACCTCGGCTCCGGCATCGCCGTGACCACCGTCGGCAACGCGCACCCGAAGGTCGCCGCCGCCGTCGCCGCACAGGCAGCGCAGTTCACGCACACGTGCTTCATGATCTCGCCCTACGAGTCGTATATCGAGGTGGCGGAGGCCTTGAACCGGGTCACGCCCGGCGACTTCGCCAAGAAGAGCGCCCTGTTCAACTCGGGTGCCGAAGCGGTCGAGAACGCGATCAAGATCGCCCGCAAGCACACCGGCCGCCAGGCTGTCGTCGCCTTCGACCACGGCTACCACGGGCGCACGAACCTGACCATGGCGCTCACCGCCAAGTCGATGCCGTACAAGAGCGGCTTCGGGCCGTTCGCGCCCGAGGTCTACCGCGCGCCGATGTCGTACCCGTTCCGCGACGGCCTCGCCGGCCCCGAGGCGGCGGCCCGCGTCATCCTCCAGCTCGAGAAGCAGATCGGCGCCGACAACCTCGCCGCGGTCATCATCGAGCCGATCCAGGGCGAGGGCGGATTCATCGTTCCCGCCGAGGGCTTCCTGCCCGCCATCGTCGACTGGTGCCGTGCGAACGGCGTGGTCTTCATCGCCGACGAGGTGCAGACCGGCTTCGCCCGCACGGGCCACATGTTCGCGAGCGAGATCTTCGGCATCGAGCCCGACCTCATCACCACGGCCAAGGGCATCGCCGGCGGTCTGCCGCTCGCCGCCGTCACCGGACGCGCCGAGATCATGGACGCCTCGCACTCCGGCGGCCTCGGCGGCACCTACGGCGGCAACCCGATCGCCTGTGCCGCGGCGCTCGCCGCGATCGACGTCTTCGAGAACGACGGCGTGATCGAGCGCGCCCGCGAGATCGGCACGATCCTCACGGACCGCCTCACGGCGATCCAGCAGGGCGACGCCCGCGTGGGCGAGGTGCGCGGTCACGGCGCCATGATCGCGGCCGAGTTCGTCGACCCCGAGACCAACGCTCCGGATGCGGCTCTCACGGCCGCCGTCGCGAAGGCCTGCATCGCGCAGGGCGTGATCGTCCTCACCTGCGGCACGTACGGCAACGTCATCCGGTTCCTGCCTCCGCTCGCGATCGGTGACGATCTGCTGAACGAAGGACTCGACGTCGTCGCAGCGGCCCTCGCCGCCGCCTGACACCACACGTCCGGTCGCGACCCTGATCGGGGGATTGCGGGTCGCGACCGGCACTTCACGCCCCCGACGAAGGAGTTGCACATGGCTGAGATCACCCGCGATGTACTGATCATCGGCGCCGGAGCCGCAGGGCTCACGGCGGCGAACGACCTGCGCAAGGCCGGCCTCTCGGTCGCCGTGCTGGAAGCGCGGGACCGCGTCGGCGGTCGGCTGTGGACCGACGTGATCGAGGGCGCGATGCTCGAGATCGGCGGCCAGTGGGTCTCTCCGGATCAGGACGCGCTGAAGGATGCCATCGAGGAGCTGGGACTCGAGACGTACAGCCGCTATCGCGAGGGCGACAGCGTCTACGTGGGCCCCGACGGCCAGTCGCACCGCTTCACCGGCGAGATGTTCCCCGTGGCGCCCGAGACGGAAGCGGTGATCGCCGAGATGACCGAGCGTCTCGACGCCATGGTCGCCGAGATCGACCCGGATCGCCCCTGGGCGCACGCCAAGGCCGAAGAGTGGGACACCGTCACGTGGGACGCCTGGCTGCGCGCGCAGACCGACGACGACGAGGCCGTGCGCAACCTGGCCTTCGCCACCGGCACCGCGATGCTCACCAAGCCCACGCACTCGTTCTCGCTGCTGCAGTCGCTGCTGATGGCCGCATCCGCCGGCTCGTACTCGAACCTCGTCGACGCGGACTTCATCCTCGACAAGCGCGTCGTCGGCGGGCTGCAGCAGGTGCCGCAGCGTCTCGCCGAGCGTCTGGGCGACGACGTGCTGCTGAACCAGCCCGTGCGGAGCCTCGAATGGGGTCCGAACGGTGTGAAGGCGACGACCGACGACCTCACGGTCAGCGCCCGCTACGCGATCCTCGCCCACGCGCCGGTGCTCTACAGCCGCATCTCGTTCGTCCCGCCGCTCCCGCGCCGCCAGCACCAGATGCATCAGCATCTGTCGATGGGCTTCGTGATCAAGGTGCATGCCGTCTACGAGACGCCGTTCTGGCGGAAGGACGGCTTGAGCGCCACCGCGTTCAGCCCCTACGAGCTCGTGCACGAGGCGTACGACAACACCAACCACGGCGACGAGCGCGGCACTCTCGTCGGCTTCGTCTCGGACGCGAACGCCGACGGCGTCTTCGAGCTCTCCGCCGAGGAGCGCAAGGAGCGCATCCTCGAATCCCTCTCGCACTACTACGGCGACGAGGCCAAGAACCCGGTCGTCTACTACGAGAGCGACTGGGGCAGCGAGGAGTGGACCCGCGGCGCCTACGCCGCGAGCTTCGACATGGGCGGGCTGCACCGCTACGGCGCGGACCTGCGCACCCCGGTCGGACCGATCCACTTCGCCTGCAGCGACTTGGCCGGCGCCGGATACCAGCACGTCGACGGAGCGATCCGCATGGGCCAGCTCGCCGCTTCGAACATCGTGGACGCGATCCGCGACGCCGGCTCCGCCGAGGACGCCGTCTGATGACCGGCTCGGTCGTCGTCGGCTACACCGCGACGGACACCGGAGCGGATGCGGCGGCCCTCGGCGCCCGCCTCGCCCGCAGCCTCGGCGCGACGCTGCATCTTGTGATCGTGCTCCCGAACGAGGGCACGCGCAGCGCGGCGGTCCCGCCGGAGCGCGCCTACGAGGAGCACATCCGCGGCCAGGCGAAGAAGTGGCTCGCGGACGCGATCGTCCGGCTGCCGCAGGAGCTCACCCGCAACGGACATGTGCGCTTCGCCGAATCCTTCGCCGAGGGGCTCATCGCCGCCGGTGAGGAGTTCGATGCACGCGTGATCGTGGTCGGTGCAGCCGGAGGCGGCATCCTGGGTCGGCACCGACTCGGCAGCGTCGCCTCCGAGCTCCTGCACTCGTCGACCATCCCCGTCGCGCTCGCGCCGGTGGGCTCGGCTCAGCAGGACGATCACGTCATCCCGCGCGTCACGGTCGCCGTCGGCACCCGTCCGGGCGCTGACGCGCTGCTCGACGAGGCGGTGGCCCTCGCCGGCGACACCGGCGTCGACCTCCGGCTCGTTTCCCTCGTGCCGTTCGACGTCCCGCCGGGCCTCGACACGGGCGCGCTCCGCGTGGTCGGAGACGAGCATTCGCAGGAGGTTCTCGCGGTCGCCTCGGAACTGCTGCCCGACGGCCGCACCGCCGTGGTCGAGAAGGCACCGGGAGACAGCGTGGAGGATGCCGTCGCGCACCTCTCCTGGCTCCCCGGCGAGGTCGTCCTCGTCGGCTCCAGCCGGCTCGCCCAGCCGCGCCGGCTGTTCCTGGGCTCCACGGCAGCGAAGATGCTGCATGAGCTGCCCGTTCCGATGATCGTCGTCCCGCGCACCCGCGCCGAAGCAGGAGTCCGCTGATGAGCAGCACGAATCGGGCGACGGAGCCCGAATCCGGTGTCACGACCGGCATCTCCACGAAGGGCCTGAGCGCCGGGACCATCGGCCTCATCGGCGCGGTCGTGATCGGGATCTCCTGCATCGCGCCGGCCTACACGTTCACGGCGGCTGTCGGGCCCACGGCATCCGTCGTCGGCGCGCAGATCCCCGCCATCATCCTCGTCGGCTTCATCCCGATGCTCCTGGTCGCCTTCGGCTATCGCGAGCTCAACAACCGGATGCCCGACTCCGGCACCTCCTTCACCTGGGCGACCAGGGCCTTCGGCCCGTGGATCGGCTGGATGGCCGGCTGGGGCCTGATCGTCGCGACGATCCTGGTGCTGTCCAATCTCGCCGGCGTCGCGGTCGACTTCCTGTTCTTGCTGCTCTCGCAGATCACGAACAATCCCGACATCTCGGCGCTCGCCAGCAACACCTGGATCAACATCGGGGTGTGTCTGCTGTTCATGCTCGGCGCGACCTGGGTCTCCTACCGAGACATGCAGACCACGCAGAAGCTGCAGTACTGGCTCGTGAGCTTCCAGATCCTGGTGCTCGTGTTCTTCGCCGGCGCCGCGATCGTGCAGGCGGTCAACGGCAACGGGTTCGACTACCAGCCGTTCGACCTCAACTGGTTCAACCCGTTCGCGATCTCGTCGTTCAGCGCCGTGGCGGCGGGTCTCTCGCTCTCGATCTTCATCTTCTGGGGCTGGGACGTCACCCTCACCATGAACGAGGAGACCAAGGATCCGGAGAAGACCCCGGGACGCGCAGCCACCCTGACCGTCCTCACGATCGTGTCGCTGTACCTGCTCCTCGCCGTCGCGATGATCATGTTCGCGGGCGTCGGCACCGGCGACCTCGGACTCGGCAACGAGGACATCCAGGAGAACGTGTTCTTCCACCTGTCCGGTCCGATCCTCGGCCCGCTCGCGTTCCTCGTGTCGCTCGCCGTGCTCACCAGCTCCGCGTCGTCGCTGCAGTCGACCTTCGTGGGGCCGGCGCGCACGCTGCTGGCGATGGGCCACTACGGAGCCCTGCCGAAGTCGTTCGCCAAGGTCAGCCCGCGCTTTTTCACCCCCGGGTATGCGACCATCGTCTCGGCCATCGTGGCCTCCGCGTTCTACGCCGTCATGCGCGTGGTCAGCGAGGACACGCTGTGGGACACGATCCTCACCCTCGGCATGATGATCTGCTTCTACTACGGCATCACCGCGTTCGCGTGCGTCTGGTACTTCCGCAAGCAGTGGTTCGACTCGACGCGGAACTTCTTCTTCACGTTCCTGTTCCCGCTCGTCGGCGGCGTCATCCTCGCGGTGCTGTTCTTCACGACCCTGATCGACTCGATGGATCCGGCATACGGCTCCGGATCGCAGATCGGCGGCGTCGGCATCGTCTTCATCCTCGGGATGCTCATCATCGTGGTGGGTATCGCGGTGATGATCTGGCAGCGGGTCAAGCGGCCCGCGTTCTTCCGCGGCGAGACGCTCGGCATCGACGCTCCGCCGAGCCTTCGCCGCCGCTGACCCCGCACTCCTCCCCACAGAAAGAGAATCCATGAGCACTCAGACCGAGCAGGCGCTGCTCGACAGCATCCCCACCGGCCTCTTCATCGGCGGCGAGTGGACGGATGCCGAGACCGGCGGCACCTTCGACGTGCAGGACCCCGCGACCGGAGCGGTCATCCGAACCATCGCCGACGCGACGCCCGCCGACGGCAAGCGCGCGCTCGACGCGGCAGTCGCCGCGCAGGACTCGTGGGCGGCGACCGCTCCGCGCGTGCGCAGCGAGATCCTCCGTCGGGCGTTCGACCTGGTGCAGGTGCACAAGGAGGACCTGGCGCTGCTGATGACGCTCGAGATGGGCAAGCCGCTCGCGGAGGCGCGCGGCGAGGTCGGCTACGGCGGCGAGTTCCTGCGCTGGTTCAGCGAGGAGGCCGTGCGGATCAGCGGCCGCTACGGGATCAACCCCGAGGGCACCGGCCACATGGTCGTGTCGCAGCGTCCGGTCGGACCGTCGTTCTTCGTGACGCCGTGGAACTTCCCGTTCGCGATGGCGACGCGCAAGATCGCGCCGGCGCTGGCCGCCGGATGCACGGTCGTGATCAAGCCCCCGGCTCTGACGCCCCTGACGACGATGTTCTTCACGAAGCTGCTGGAGGAGGCGGGCCTTCCCGCCGGCGTCGTCAACGTCGTGCAGACCTCGAAGTCGAGCGCGCTGTCGGCACCCATCATCGCCGACCCGCGTCTGCGCAAGCTCTCGTTCACGGGATCGACCGAGGTCGGCCGCAAGCTCATCGCCCAGGCGGCCGAGGGCGTGCTGCGGGTCTCGATGGAACTCGGCGGCAACGCGCCGTTCGTCGTCTTCGAGGACGCCGACCTGGACACGGCCGTGGAGGGCGCGCTGGCCGCGAAGTTCCGCAACATCGGGCAGGCGTGCACGGCGGCGAACCGCTTCATCGTGCACAAGGACGTCGCCGCGGAGTTCGCCAGCAAGGTGACCGAGCGCGTCAACGCCATGAAGATCGGCCGAGGCACCGAGGAGGGCGTCGCGATCGGACCGCTCATCGATGCGGATGCCGTCGCGAAGGCGGGCGAGCTCGTCGGCGACGCGGTCGACCGTGGGGCGAAGCTCCTCGCGGGCGGCAAGGCCGTCGAGGGCACCGGCACGTTCTACGAGCCCACCGTGCTGACCGATGTCGTAGCAGGATCGGCGATCCTCCGCGAGGAGATCTTCGGACCGGTCCTCGCGATCGCGACCTTCGACTCCGAGGACGAGGCCGTGCGCCTCGCGAACGACACCGAGTACGGACTCGTCTCGTACGTCTTCACCGAGAACCTGCAGCGCGGCCAGCGCATGATCGACAAGCTCGAGACCGGCATGATGGGCCTCAACGTGGGCGTCGTGTCGAACGCGGCAGCACCCTTCGGCGGCGTCAAGCAGTCCGGCGTCGGACGCGAGGGCGGCTTCGAGGGCATCCACGAGTACCTGTCCACGAAGTACACGCTGATCCCCGTCTCCTGATACACGGAGTGGGTCCCTGAGCACGTCTGCGGGCCCACTCCTTCCCCCACCTGAGAGGACACGACATGACCGACTACGCCGTCATCAACCCCGCCACCGGAGAGACGCTGGCGTCCTTCGACACGTTCACGGACGCGCAGATCGACGAGGCCGTCGCGGCCGCCGACGAGGCGCATCGCGACTGGTCGCGTTCGTCGACCGTCGCGGAGCGCGCGGCGCTCCTCCGCCGCGCCGCCGAGCTGCACCGCGAGCGTCGGGAAGAGCTCGCCGACGTGTTCGTGCGCGAGATGGGCAAGCCGCGCGAGGCGGCCCTCGGCGAGGTGGACTTCGCCGCCGACATCGCGGAGTACTACGCCGACCAGGCCGAGGCCATCATGGCCGACCAGCCGATCGCGATCCTCGGAGACGGCTCGGCGATCATCCGCCGTTCGTCGCTGGGGCCGCTCATCGGGATCATGCCGTGGAACTTCCCGGCGTACCAGATCGTGCGGTTCGCGGCGCCGAACCTCATCGTCGGCAACACGATCCTGCTGAAGCCCGCCCCGCAGTGCCCCGAGTCGTCGACAGCACTCGAGGCGATCTATCACGACGCCGGATTCCCGAAGGGTGCGTACCAGAGCGTGCTCGCCACGAACGAGCAGATCGCCACGATGATCGCCGACCCGCGCGTGCAGGGTGTGTCGCTCACCGGCTCCGAGCGGGCGGGTGCCGCTGTCGCCGAGATCGCCGGTCGCAACCTCAAGAAGGTCGCGCTGGAGCTCGGCGGGTCCGATCCGTTCATCGTGCTGTCGACCGACGACCTCGACGCGACCGTCCAGGCCGGCGTCGACGCGCGCCTCGACAACAACGGCCAGGCGTGCAACGGCGCCAAGCGCTTCATCATCGTCGACGGCCTCTACGATGCGTTCGTGGAGAAGTTCACCGCCGCGATGGGTGCGGTCGAGGCGACCGATCCGATGCTCGACGACACGGTCCTCGGGCCGGTTTCGTCGGAGACGGCGGCGGAGAACCTGCAGAAGCAGATCGACCAGGCCGTCGAGCAGGGAGCCACGCTGCTCACGGGCGGCACGCGCGACGGAGCCTTCTTCGCGCCGACTGTGCTCGCCGACGTCACGCCGGCGATGAACGTCTACCGCGAGGAGCTCTTCGGTCCCGCTGCTGTCGTGTACCGGGTGGCAGACGAGGATGCGGCGGTCGCGCTGGCGAACGACACGACCTTCGGTCTCGGCTCCTACGTCTTCACGACGGATGCCGACCAGGCGGAGCGCGTGGCCGACAGGATCGAGGCCGGCATGGTCTACGTCAACCTCGTGCTGGCCGACAGCCCCGAGCTGCCCTTCGGCGGCATCAAGCGCAGCGGTACCGCGCGTGAGCTGGGGCACCTCGCCGCCGACGAGTTCGTGAACAAGAAGCTCATCCGCATCGGCTGAGCGGCGGTCCGTGCCGCGCGCACGTACTGAAGGAGATCTCGCGGAATGAAGGAGCGGATGCCGCATCCGCTCCTTCAGGACGCGAGATCTCCTTCGTCTTGTGCGCGCTGCCAACACCCGATCCAGGGCTGCTGAGCGGGCGTAGGGTCGAAGCATGGCCAACGTCGCTGAGAACATCGTCAAGACTCTGCACGCCAACGGGATCGATCGGGTCTACGGCATCCCGGGCGACTCGCTCAACGGCTTCACGGATGCGCTCCGCAAGGACGGCACGATCCGCTGGGTGCACGTGCGGCACGAGGAGGCTGCGGCCTTCGCTGCCGCAGCGGATGCCGCCACGACGGGCGAGCTCGCCGTCGTCGCCGGATCCTGCGGTCCCGGCAACCTGCACCTCATCAACGGGCTGTTCGACGCGAACCGCTCCCGCGTGCCGGTGCTCGCGATCGCGGCACAGATCCCCACGACCGAGATCGGCACCGGCTACTTCCAGGAGACGCATCCGCAGGAGCTGTTCCGCGAGTGCAGCGTCTACGTCGAGTACGTCGCCGACCCCCAGCAGATGCCCCGCCTGCTCGAGATCGCGATGCGCGCTGCCATCGAGCAGCGCGGCGTCGCGGTGCTCGTCATCCCCGGTGACGTCGCCCTCGCCGAGATCGCGGACGACCGCGCCGTGGTGATCGAGCGCGCCCGCCCGGTGATCATCCCCAGCGGCGCCGAGCTCGAGAAGGCCGCGACCCTGCTGAATGCCGCGAAGAAGGTCACGATCCTCGCCGGCGCGGGTGTCGAGGGCGCGCACGACGAGGTCATCGCCCTCGCCGACAAGCTGGCGGCCCCGATCGTGCATGCGCTCCGCGGCAAGGAGTTCATCGAGTACGACAATCCGTTCGACGTCGGGATGACCGGGCTGCTCGGCTTCGCTTCGGGCTACCGCGCCATGGAGGCGGCCGACGCCCTCCTGGTGCTGGGGAGCGACTTCCCCTACGAGCAGTTCTATCCGGATCACGCCACCACCATCCAGGTAGACATCCGCGGTGCGCAGCTCGGCAAGCGGCATCCGCTCGATCTCGGTCTCGTCGGCGACGTGCGCGCCACGGCCGAGGCGCTGCTGCCCCGGCTGGCGACGCGCGACGACCGCGGTCACCTCGACGACGCCACCGCCCACTACCGCAAGACGCGGAAGAAGCTCGACGAGCTGGCGGTGCCGGCGAAGGGCAAGCGCCCCATCCACCCGCAGTACCTCGCCAGACTCGTGAACGAGTACGCGGCCGATGACGCGATCTTCACGGCCGACGTCGGATCGCCGACCGTGTGGGCTGCCCGCTACCTCTCGATGACCGAGGACCGCCGTCTCATCGGCTCGTTCACCCACGGGTCCATGGCGAACGCCCTGCTGCACGGGATCGGCGCGCAGGTCGCGCATCCGGACCGTCAGGTCGTCGCGCTCGCCGGAGACGGGGGACTCTCGATGATGCTCGGCGAGCTCCTCACGCTCACGCAGAACAAGCTGCCGGTGAAGACGATCGTCGTGAACAACTCCTCGCTGAACTTCGTCGAGCTGGAGATGAAGGCCGCCGGCTTCGTCACCTACGGAACGGGCCTCGAGAACCCCAGCTTCGCCGCGATCGCCGAGGCGATGGGCATCTTCGCGCGCCGCGTCGAGCGCAGCGAGGATCTGCCGGATGCCGTGCGCGAGGTGCTCGACCACGACGGGCCCGCCCTGCTCGACGTCGTCACCGAACGACAGGAGCTGTCGATGCCGCCGGCGATCGAGGCCGCGCAGGTCAAGGGCTTCGCCCTCTACGCGATCCGCACGGTCATGTCGGGGCGCGGCGACGAGCTGCTCGACCTCGCGAAGGCCAACTGGCGCCAGCTCTTCTGAGCCGGCGGGACAGCTCCGCGGCGCTCAGCTCTCGGTGAGCGCGCGCACCTCGGCGGCCTCGCTGTGCCGGCCGAGCGCCTCGAGCACGTCGCCGAGCTCGAGCGCCGCGACCTGACGCAGCTGAGGGATCTCTCCGCCGTGCTCAAGCGCGCTGCGGTAGACGGGCACCGCGTCATCCGCGCGCTGGTTCCCCGCGAGCACGCGCGCGGCGAAGAGCTCCGAGCCTCCGGCGGCCCCCCTGTCTCCGAGTCCCGCGAAGCCGTCTGCCGCCGTGAGCGCCGCCGCGACGGCCTCGTCCACCCGTCCGAGCTCGGCGAGAGCCCGTCCGCGGGAGTCGGTCACATCGGCCAGCAGCCAGCCGGCATCATGCTCCTGCGCCAGGGCCGCGACCTCGTCGAACAGTCCGAAGGCGCGCTGGTCGCCGCGTCCGCCGTAGGCCTGGCCGAGGCTGTGCAGCACCTCGGCGCGGGCCCCGGCGGCATCCTCCGCCTGCCGCACGATCTCCGCCGCCGACTCGAGGAGGGCGATCGCGTCGTCGTTCTCGTCGAAACGGGCGAGGATCTTGGCCTGCTCCGTCATCGCCATGGCCTGGTCGGCGTGCTCCTCGGCCTCGCCGAACAGCTCGGACGCGTAGCCGTGCGCGCCCACCGCCTGGCCGAATTCGCCGGCGGCGCTCAGCGAACGCGCGAGCATCGACGCTGTCATGGCTCGTGAACCCGGGGACACCTCGGCCTGCTCCTCCTGCTGGAGCACCTCGCCGAACAGCTCCGCGGCTTCGACGGCATCACCGGCGCGCAGCATGGCGCGCGCCATCCGGAAGTTCGTCGCGGTGGCGTCGCCCCCGGCCTCGCCGCCGATACGCGCCGCGAGTCGATAGCGCGCCACGGCCTTCTCAGGCTCGTCGGCGTCTTCCCAGAGCGCGCCCGCGAGCAGGTGCGCCTCGGCCAGCGCGCGGGTCGCACCGAGCTCGGCGAGCAGCCGGCAGGAGTCGTCCGCGTCGGTGGCCCCCTCGACATAGGCGCTGCCGGCTCCGCGAACCCGCGCCCTGGTCTGGTGCGCCTGCGCCCGATGGCCGGCACTCACGTCGTCCTGCGCCAGGAACCGATCGAGCAGCGAAGATGCCGCCTCGATGTCGCCCTTGCTCAGCAGGGCCGAGATCGCGACCAGGGTGGTCGTGTTGGAAAGCCGTGTGTCCTCGGCCTCGGCGAAAGCCCGCGCTGCCACCTCGGCGAGGTCGAGCGCGGCATCCGCTTCATCGGCCTGCAGGTGCAGAGACGCACGGCTGATCGCCAGATCGCCTCGCGACCACGCCGGGAGTGCGGCGGCCGCCGCGATCTCCTCCTCGAGCCCAGCGGTCGCCTCCGGAGTGTTCAGCCCGAAGGTCGCGAGGCCCAGGCGCTCCTCCAGATCGGCCTGCTCGCCCCGGCCGGCGGCGCGCAGAGCAGCGATCCGCTCGGGCAGCAGCTCAGCGGCCTCGTCGGTGCGATCGAGGGCGATCAGGATCCCGAGACGCATGGACTGCAGCTGTGCGAGCTTCGCGGGGTCCTCGACCTCGAGTGCACGCGGCAGGGCTTCGAGCATCTCGTGCTCCGCGCCGAACTGCGCGAGCTGCATCGCGCGCTCGTACCAGCCGTCGGCGTCGACCGGCGCGACCGACGGCGCCGGAGCGGTGAAGGCGTCGGAGCGGATCGGCACGTCGAACTGCTCGGCCTCGAGCGCCCGCATCCGCGCCAGGGCGCGCGAGTGACCGTCGGTGCCGTCGCGCTGGTCGAAATCCGCGCCGATCCGCTCGGCGGCGGCCCAGGCGGATGCGGCCAGGTCGGCAGCGCCCCACGCGCCGTCGTGCGGGCCGAACAGGGGGACGAGGGAGGCGGCATCGGCGCCGCGCACCGGAGTCTCGCCATGCCCCGCGGCGGTCACCCGGTCCAGCGCGACCGCGAAGGCCGCGAGTGCGGCGAAATGGGCGTCGACGTTCAGTCCGTCGTGCGCCAGCCACCCGATATGGCGTTCGACCATCGCAAGGGCGCGGGCCTCGTTGCCGGTCACCGCGGCGAAGACGATGTTGCCTGCGACGATGCGCAGATTGTCGGGGTTGTCCTTGGCCAGCCGGTAGCTGCGCAGGTGCGCGGTCTTCGCGTCGTCGAGGCGTCCCGCGCGCAGATAGGGAAGCAGCACCCGCGACAGCGCGTGCTCCGGCTCCTCGCCGCAGGAGAAGCCGCCCTCGATCATCTCCTCGACGAGGCGGATGGCGTCGGCATCGCGGTCCGTCTCGGCGAAGAAGCCGGCGAACTGACTGCGGCCGCAGGCGTCGCAGTGGCTGTGCTCGTCGCGAGGGGTCGCCTCGAGCTGCACCCGCAGCGTCTCGGCGTCGTCGAAGCGTCCGGCATCCCAGGCATCCTCGAAACGCGCCGTGAGCACGCCGCTCAGTCCGAGTCCGGCGGCACGGTAGTGCGACTCCATGTCGTCGAGCACGGCGGCGATCTGCTCCTGCGAGAAGGCGGGGGAGGAGCGCAGCGACGAGGCCATCCACTTGAACTGCCACATCAGGTCGGCGCTGCCGTTGTCGATGTCGGCGGGGAAGCGCTGCGGGTCGGCGTCGTGGTGGGCGAGGCACCACGCGAACGAGTTGAGCATGACGTCGGTGGCGCCGCCCATGTTGGCGGATGCCGTCTGCCGCATGCGCGCCTCGTACTCGAGCCGCTCATCGCCGAGCTCGACGGCCAGGGCGACGGCCTCGGCGACGAGCGCCTGTTCCGCCGGGCCCCACGGGGTGCGGTCGATCTCCTCGATGAGCTGCTGGAAGCGCTTCTTCGGACGAGCCATGCACGTGCCTTTCGATGGAGATGTCAGTGGGCGTCGCCGAAGGGGATCGAGTCCCCTTCCAGGCCGGCCGAGAGCGAGACGAGATCGGAGAGCGCGCTGGTCATCAGCGCGCGGTCGGCATCGCCGAGCGGATGATGGCCCGCGAGCAGCGCCTGGATGTACAGGAGCTGCACGGTCCGGGCGAACACGGCGTCGTCCTGCACCCGCACGAGCGCACGCACCACGCGGTTCGACCAGTTCAGGCACAGCCGGGCGCGGAGGTCGTCTTCGCGCGCCGTCGAGAGCGTCCGGTCGATGCGGTCGAGCACGCCGCCCCACAGGGCCCCGGTGACACCCTTGGTGCGTCCGCGATCGATCGCGCGCAGCACCTCGGGGTCGGCGACGTAGAGGCCGGCGAGGTCGGTGCGGTCGATCGAGCGGACGACGACCGAGCAGTCGGATGCTGCGAGCACGGCGCCGGCGCGCGCTTCGAGGGCCACAGCGGCATCGCGGTCGTCGAGAGGCGGCGGATCGAGCCGGTCGAGCTCTCCCGTGACGTCGACCTGCTCGACCGAGACGTGCGGATGCAGCTCCGGCAGCATCCGGATCAGATCGGCGTCGTACAGGTAGCCGCCGTTCACGAGCACCTCGTCGGCGGGGGAGATACCGGCGACCTGGCGGAACTCGTCCACGCTCTGGGCATAGCGGATGTGCGGATACCGCTCGACGAGATCGCCGATCCGCATCGTCCCATGCGTGGTCTCGACGGTCAGCCAGCGCGTGATGAAGCGCGCGAGTTCCTCGTCGTGGCGTACGAGCGACTTGAGGCCCACCTCGTGCACCGCGACGAACTGGGCGAGACGATGGGGTTCGCGCAGGCCGAGCTCCAGCACCCAACGGCGGATGCCGGCGCCGAGCTGCTCGCGGACCCGCTCCAGCGCCGCGTCCTCGACCAGCGACTCCCGGCTCGCCGTGGGGGCGAGTCCGGTGGAGTCGACGACCGCGCGCACGAAGAACGCCCAGTCCGGCAGCACGTCGTCGACGCGCTCGGAGAGCAGCATCCGTCCGAGGTACATCCGGGTCGCCTGGCGAGCGCCCGGCGGGGGCGCGTAAGGGAGCACGTAGGCGAGGCCGCGGGTTCCGGTCGCGGACTCGGCGAGCTCGATGACGTCGAGGGGAGCTGCGCCGAGCATGTCCCGTCCGTAGGTGACGGCCGCCTCGAGGTCGTCGGCCGGGTCGAGGAAGGGCGGATCCCTGGTGATGTCGACGTCGCCGCCGGGCGCGTCGACGGTCACCCGCACGGGGAGGAACTCGCCGAACGTCGTCGCGAGCTCGTGCACGGCCGCGGGGCGGAGCAGCTCGTCGGCGTCGAAGCGTGGCACGAGGTGCACGCTGGTGCCGATGGGGAGCTCCTCATCGATCTCTGAGACCTGGAAGGTGCCGTCGGCGCTGCCGGTCCACTCGACCGAGGCGCCTCCCTTCGCACTCCGGGAGCGGATGACGATGGTGTCGGCGACCATGAAGCAGCTGAGCAGTCCGATCCCGAACTGGCCGAGGTAGTCGCTGCGGGGCAGGTCGAAGATGTCGCGCTTCGAGCTCCGTCCCACGGTGGCGAGGAGATCGGCGACCTCGGACGCCGTCAGGCCGACGCCGTCGTCGCGCAGGACGAACTCGCCGTTCTCGGCGGTCAGCGGGGTGATCCGGATGCGGCCGCCTCCGCCGTCGACCTCGCGACGGGCCGTGATGGCATCGCGCGCGTTCTGCAGGAGCTCGCGCAGATACACCCGAGGACTGGAGTAGATGTGCCTGCTGAGCAGGTCGACGACTCCGCGCAGGTCCACCTGGAACTGCTGCACATCAGCGCTCACCGGCGCTCCCTCCCACTGCATCCGCTCGCCGAGCCTAACAACAACACCGGGCCCTCCTCGGTTCGGCTTCCCTCGGAGGATGCCGTATGCTGGGTGAGCAGTTGTTGTCTGCATTCTTTCGCCGTGCCTGGGATCTCCCGATCACAGTTCGGTGGCAGAGTGGGGAGAACACCCCGAGGCTTCCGGGCCTCTAGGGCGGTAGCTCAATTGGCAGAGCAGCGGTCTCCAAAACCGCAGGTTGCAGGTTCGATTCCTGTCCGCCCTGCGCGTCAGCGCAACGCTGACACACGAAAGGTACATTCAGGATGGATCAGGAAGAACCGCGCGGCGAGCTGGTCGCGGCCGGCGCCACCCGTGAGAAGAAGGGCAACCCCTTCTCCCGGTTCTTCGGGGGCATCGCCCTGTTCATCCGTCAGGTCATCTCCGAACTGCGCAAGGTCGTCACGCCGACTCGCAAGGAGCTGTTCAAGTTCACCGGTGTGGTGCTCGTCTTCGTTCTGATCGTCATGGGCATCGTCTACGGCTTGGACACTCTGTTCGCGTACGTGACGCACTGGGTATTCGGAATCCCCGACTGATGACGCCCGCGGCTCACGCCGCAGCTATGGAGAAGAAGCAACGTGTCTGAACGATATTCCGACGACGCCGACTGGGCGACCGCCGCAGAGCAGTCCAGCGAGGAGGACGAGGCCCAGGAGGGCAACGTCCTCGCCGCGGAGGAGCTCTCGGTCACCTCGGCCGAGCATGTCGCCGTCCACGTCGAAGACGAGGACGAAGACGAGGGCAGCACGGAAGACATCGACATCGACATCGACGACCCGGAGGCGGACGCGATCGTGAACGACGCTCTGAACTTGGACGAGACGGCTGAGACCGAGGCTGCGGCCGAGGTACTCAACGATTCCGTCGCAGAGGAGACCGCAGAGCAGGAAGCTGCGGCGGCCGACGAGGTCACCCCCTACGACGGCCCCGACGTGAACGGCGAAGACGACCGTCCGTCCGAGGACGACGAAGACGACGACGCCGAGGAGGACCCGTACGAGGCCTTCCGCCTGGACCTGCGCATGCTCCCCGGCAAGTGGTACGTCATCCACTCCTACGCCGGCTTCGAGCGCAAGGTGAAGGCCAACATCGAGCAGCGCAAGTCGACGCTCGAGGTCGAGGACGAGATCTACCAGATCGAGGTCCCGATGGAGGACGTCGTCGAGATCAAGAACGGCCAGCGCAAGATGGTCACGCGCGTGCGCATCCCCGGCTACGTGCTGGTGCGCATGGAGCTCACCGAGGACACCTGGTCGGTCGTCCGTCACACGCCGGGCGTCACCGGCTTCGTGGGCAACGCCCACAACCCGACGCCGCTGCGCTTCGAAGAGGCCTTCAACATGCTGAAGTCCCTCGTCGAGGTCAAGGACGTCCCCACTGCCAAGAACATCGCGTCGAAGGGCGGCGTCGCCGTCGCTCGTCCGCTGCCGGCCGAGGTCGACTTCGAGGTCGGCGAGACCATCACGATCAAGGAGGGCTCGTTCGCGGGTCTTCCCGGTTCGATCAGCGAGATCAAGCCCGAGAGCGGCAAGCTCACGGTCCTCGTCTCGCTCTTCGAGCGCGAGACCCCGGTCGAGCTGTCGTTCGACCAGGTCACCAAGATGGTCTGACCCCACGGGGTCGCTGAACCAGACGCACGAGAACGGCCGTCCCTTTCGGGGGCGGCCGTTCTCGCGTCTGCCGGCGGTCAGGCGTGCTGGGCGGCCCAGTGCGGGCTCTGGATGAGGCCGAGCAGGTTGCCGAACGGGTCGCTGACGGATGCCGACCACCAGCCTTCGCCGCGCTGGGTCACCGGGTCGAACGCCGTCGCGCCGAGCTCGATGAGCCGATTGAACGTCGAGCGGACGTCGTCGACGTGGATGCTCATCAGTGCGCCCCCCGGCTGGGCGAGCGCCGGACGGAACCGGGCGTCCATGAGGGCGAACTCGTCCTCGTCGTCGCCGAAGCGCCACTCCGCATACTGCACGGGGCCCTGCTCAGGGCGGACGAAGTACGGGGGAGTGCCGAAGACCTCGGCGTACCAGGCGACGGCAGCGGTCATGTCATCGGCGACGAGGTTGAGATTGGCGAGTCCACGGAACATGTTCTTCTCCTTCATCGGTGGGGCTGTTTCTTCTATGCTTCCGGGTGAAGTGATCACCAAATGATCACTTCAGAAATGAGTTCGGAAATGCGCGCCGACCGCCTCATCCAGGCGCTCCTGTTCCTCCAGGGGCGCCCCCAGGTGACGGCATCCGAGCTCGCTGCAGAACTCGAGGTCTCCGTGCCGACGGCCCGGCGAGACCTGGAGGCGCTCGCGATGTCGGGCGTCCCGATCTATCCGACACGGGGGAGAGGGGGCGGCTGGCGACTGATCGGCGGCGCGCGCACCGATCTCACCGGACTCACTCAGGGCGAGGTGAACTCGCTGCTGGTGGCGCTCACGCAGAGCGGAGCGGCGACGCCGGAGAGGATCGCCGCGATGCGGAAGCTCGTCCGCGCGGTTCCGGAGCCGTTCCGGGAGGGCGCACAGCGCGTCGCGGTCTCGACGGTGCGCGAGGCGCCCTGGGGTGTCACGGAAGACGACACCCCTCCCCTGGTCGTGGCGGAGCTGCAGCGGGCGATCGCCGGGTCCGTGCAGGTCGCCCTGCAGTACGACGGCTCGTCCGGTCGGAGCGAGGCGGAGGTCGTCCCGCTGATGGTCGGCAGCAGGGGGCCGCGCTGGTATCTCATCGCCGCCCCGGTCGTCGAGGGGACGGATGCTGCGGACACCCGACGGCTGCGGACCTATCGGGCGGATCGGATCCTCGAGCTGCGCCTGCTGGGGCTGCGGGGGACCGCCCCTGCCGAGTTCGACGGGGCGCTCGCCTGGGCCGAGATGGTGGAACGGGTCGAGGGATTCCGCGGCGCCGTGCGCGCCGTCGTGCACGTCGAGCCGTGGGCGGTGAAGGCGATCGGCGATCGGTTCGGGGTGCAGGCGCGGATGATCGACGGACAGCCCGACGGCGCCGGCCGCGTGCGGATGGAGGTCAGTGCCCACCGTGCCGACGCGCTCGCCGAGCAGCTCGCCGGATGGACCGGTGTCGCCGAGGTCGTGGAGCCGACCGAGGTGCGATCCGCTCTCCGTGACCTCGGGGAGCGGATCGCGGCCCTGTACCGGGGCTAGGAGGCGTCCGGCTCAGGCGTGCTCCGCAGATCGGCCAGAAGGAATCGG
Organism: Microbacterium sp. A8/3-1; assembly: GCF_040267695.1. Classification (NCBI taxonomy): domain Bacteria; kingdom Bacillati; phylum Actinomycetota; class Actinomycetes; order Micrococcales; family Microbacteriaceae; genus Microbacterium; species Microbacterium sp. A8/3-1. The sequence goes on from NZ_CP158357.1 coordinate 4,075,818, forward strand.
CCGAAGAACGCGAGGCTGTCCTCGTCGCCGTTCTCCACTCGCTTGAATGCCTTGTTCACGATGTTCGACTGGGCATCGTCCCCGGGTGCGGAGATCGCGAATCCGAGAGCCCGCGGAGCGTCGAACTCCTGCATGAGCGGGTTCTCCTCCGGTGCGTGCCAGCGGAACCCGTGGTTCCGCACGAACACCTCGCCTGCGTAGAACCCGGCGCACGCGGTGACCTCGGCGGTGCGCTCGCTGCCGCGCTCCTCGAACTCGGCCAGGATGCTGTCGACATCCTCCAGGCTCCTCACCGAGTAGTCGAGCGTCACATCGGTCTCACCAGCGAAGACGTCGACGAACCACTGGGCCAAGGCGGGGGCCGATGCGATCTCGAGCGGCGCGGGGAGATCGAGCTCACGGCCGCCGTACACCGTGCCCCAAGGGATCTCGTCCTTCCATTCCTGTCGCGCGTTGGGCAGCGGCTCGTCGGCAGGCTTCTTCTTGCGGCGGTTGAACAGACCCATGGCGGGGATTCCTCACTCTCGTGGATTCGACCCAAGTCAAACATCACCCCCTCCGCGAGCCGTCGAGGGACCCGATATACCGTGTCCGGAGCCTCGGTGATCGGTCGTTCCGCTGATCGGGTAGACTTGTGTGGTTTGTGCGACGCTTCTGCGCGCGCAGACGACCACGACCCGGAGATGCCGGGCCCGTGGGAGAAACGGATGCTCCGGCATCCGGTTCGATGAAAGGAAAGAGAATGGCACCGAAGAAGAAGGTGACCGGCCTGATCAAGCTTCAGATCAACGCCGGTGCAGCCAACCCGGCGCCGCCGATCGGCCCCGCGCTCGGTCAGCATGGCGTCAACATCATGGAGTTCTGCAAGGCGTACAACGCCGCGACCGAGTCGCAGCGCGGCAACGTCATCCCCGTCGAGATCACCGTCTACGAGGACCGCAGCTTCACGTTCATCCTGAAGACCCCGCCTGCTGCGGAGCTCATCAAGAAGGCCGCCGGCGTGCCCAAGGGTTCGTCGACGCCCCACACGGTCAAGGTCGCGAAGATCACCAAGGACCAGGTCCGTCAGATCGCCGAGACCAAGCAGGCTGACCTGAACGCCAACGACATCGAGGCCGCCTCGAAGATCATCGCCGGCACCGCCCGTTCCATGGGCATCACGGTCGAGGGCTGAGGAGAATAATCATGGCTAAGTCCAAGGCTTACAACGCTGCCGCCGAGAAGATCGAGGCAGACCGTTTCTACACCCCGTCCGAGGCAGTCGCCCTCGCGAAGGAGACCGGCTCCGCGAAGTTCGACTCGACCGTCGAGGTCGCGCTGAAGCTCGCCGTCGACCCCCGCAAGGCCGACCAGATGGTGCGCGGCACCGTCATCCTTCCCCACGGCACCGGCAAGACCGCCCGCGTCATCGTGTTCGCGACGGGTCCGGCCGCTGAGGCCGCGATCGCCGCGGGCGCCGACGAGGTCGGTGGCGCCGAGCTGATCCAGAAGGTCGCCGACGGCTGGACCAACTTCGACGCCGCGGTCTCGACCCCGGAGCTCATGGGCCAGGTCGGTCGTCTCGGAAAGGTCCTGGGTCCGCGTGGCCTGATGCCGAACCCGAAGACCGGCACCGTGACCCCGAACACGGCCAAGGCCGTCGAGGAGATCAAGGGCGGAAAGATCGAGTTCCGCGTCGACAAGCACGCCAACGTGCACTTCGTCGTCGGCAAGGCCTCCTTCACCGCCGAGCAGCTGAACGAGAACATCGACGCAGCGCTCGAGGAGATCGTGCGCCTCAAGCCGTCGAGCTCGAAGGGCCGTTACATCCAGAAGGGTGCGGTGTCGACCACGTTCGGCCCCGGCATCCCGCTGGACGTCAACGCCATCTGAGTCTGACTCACCGAAACGCCCCCGGGTCCGCCCGGGGGCGTTTCTGCGTCCGCCGCCCGAAACCTGACGTCATCGGATGCATCCCGCGGCGGCGGGGGCGCGTACTGTGGATGGGTTCCATCAACGCGCCACAGCCCTGCGCACACCGCACCCCAGGAGGGTCCATGTCTCGTCGCCTCATCGCCGTCACGGCACTCGTTCTCACCGCCGCCGCGCTCACCGCGTGCAGCGGCGCGAGCGCACCGGAGGAGTCGAGCGCGAGCGACGACAGCGGCACGGCATCCGACTTCGGTCTCGTGAAGGACGGCACGCTGACGGTCGCGACCGAGGGCACGTACCGCCCCTTCAGCTTCCACGACGACAACGGCGCCGGAGCGCTCACCGGGTACGACGTCGAGATCATCGAGGCCGTGGCCGACAAGCTCGACCTCGACGTCACCTTCGAGGAGACCCAGTGGGATGCGATCTTCGCGGGGCTCGATGCCGGCCGCTTCGACGTGATCGCGAATCAGGTCACGATCAACGACGAGCGCACGGCGAAGTACCTCTTCAGCGAGGCCTACACCGTCTCGCCCGGCGTGATCGTGGTCGCCGAGGACGACGACTCGATCTCGTCGTTCGCCGATCTCAAGGGCAAGACCACGGCGCAGTCGCTCACGAGCAACTGGAACGACCTCGCCACCGAGTCCGGCGCCACCGTCGAGGGCGTCGAGGGCTGGGCCCAGGCCGTCGAGCTGCTGCGTCAGGGACGCGTGGATGCGACCATCAACGACAAGCTCACGTTCCTCGACTACGAGACGACCAACAGCCCGTCCGGGCTGAAGATCGCTGCCGAGACCGATGAGGCCGGCGAGCAGGCCTTCGTGTTCACGAAGGACAAGAAGAGCCTGGTCGAGGCCGTGGACGCCGCGCTCGAAGAGCTCAGGGCGGACGGCACCCTCGCGGAGATCAGCGAGAAGTACTTCGGCGAAGACGTCACGCAGTAACCCATGGAACCGACGTCGCCCTGGCAGCTGTTCCTCGACTCGCTCGGCCCCATCGCTCTGGCGGGGCTGACGGCGACGGTTCCGCTCGCCCTGGCGTCGTTCGCCCTGGGGCTGGTGATCGCGGTCGGCATCGCCCTGATGCGGATCTCGGTCAATCCGCTCCTCTCGGGGATCGCTCGGTTCTACATCTCGGTCATCCGTGGCACCCCGCTGCTCGTGCAGCTGTTCGTGATCTTCTACGGCATGCCCTCGATCGGCATCACGATCGACCCGTGGCCGAGTGCGATCATCGCGCTCTCGCTCAACGTGGGCGGCTACGGAGCGGAGGTGGTGCGCGCGGCCATCCTCTCGGTGCCTCAGGGGCAGTGGGAGGCGGCTTACACCGTCGGCATGAATCGCACGCACACGCTCACGCGCGTCATCCTGCCGCAGGCGGCGAGGGTGTCGGTTCCGCCGCTGTCCAACACGTTCATCTCGCTCGTGAAGGATACGTCGCTGACATCGCTGATCCTGGTGACGGAGCTGTTCAAGGTGGCGCAGCAGATCGCGTCCACGACCTACGAGTTCATGATCCTGTATCTGACGGCGGCTCTGGTCTACTGGGTGTTCTGCCTGGTGCTGTCCGCCGGCCAGAGTGCCCTGGAGAGGAGGCTCGACAGCCGTGTCGCACACTGACCCCGCTCTCACGCCCGCGGCGGCGCCGCTGCTCACCGCGCGCGGCCTCCGCAAGAGCTTCGGCGACAACGAGGTGCTGCGCGGCATCGACCTGACGCTGCACCGCGGCGAGGTCCTCGTGCTGATCGGGCCGAGCGGCTCCGGCAAGACCACCGTGCTGCGCGCGCTCAACGGACTCGAGACGCCGGATGCCGGCACGATCGAGGTCGCCGGCGGACCGGACATCGACTTCGCGGCGTCGGGGGTTCCTGCCCGCATCGCGAAGCAGCAGCGCCTCGCCCTGCGCGATCGTTCGGCGATGGTGTTCCAGCACCACAATCTCTTCCCGCACTTCACCGTGCTTCAGAACGTCATCGAGGGACCCTGGCGCGTGCAGGGAAGACCGAAGGACGAGGTGGTCGCCGAGGCGCGGGTGCTGCTCGACCGCGTCGGCCTGAGCGACAAGGCGGATGCTCGTCCGCATCAGCTCTCCGGCGGGCAGCAGCAGCGGGTCGGCATCGTCCGTGCTCTCGCGCTCAAGCCCGACCTGCTGCTGTTCGACGAGCCGACCAGCGCGCTCGACCCCGAACTCGTCGGCGACGTGCTCGTCGTGATCAAGGAGCTCGCCGACGAGGGATGGACCATGGCCGTGGTCACCCACGAGCTGAGCTTCGCCCGCGAGGCCGCGGACCACGTGCTGTTCATGGACGGCGGGGTCGTCGTGGAGCAGGGCGCGCCGACGCAGTTGTTCACGGCACCGCAGCACGAGCGCACGCAGCGCTTCCTGACTCGCATCATGCGGCCGCTGGACGGTGCCTGACAGCATCGCAGGGATCACAGCGCCACGAGAGTGGCGCACAGCAGTGCGACGGCGAGACCCTGCAGGACCGATCGCACGTCGATGATCGACTCCCACCGATTGTGCAGGGCGCGGGCGTCGTCGGGCACGGAGTCGGCGAGAGCGGCCGCCGTCAGCGCCTTGTTGATGGGCTTGGAGATGCGGGCGAAGAGGACGAGCCAGACGAGCAGCATGATGAGTGCCGCCGCGGCGAAGGCGCCGGCCAGGATCGAGCCGGCGACGATGGCGAGCACGGCGGTCGCGGCGGAGAGCACCACGCCGAGGATTCCGACCACCGGCAGGCGTCGATCCCCGTAGTAGTGGCCCCGCCCGACCGTTTGCACGAGGGTGCGGTCGTCGACGTCGGCGTACACGCTGCGCAGGACCACGGCAGAGAGCACGTCCGTGCCGAAGATCACGGCGACGCTGAGGATGGCCAGGGAGGCCGTGATGCTGATGAAGAGTTCCATGGGAGAGCCTTTCGTTGGGTTAGCGGCGCTAACCGTTAGCAATGCTAACCTAGAGGCATGAGCGGACGGATGCAAGGCCAGGAATTCGAACAGCGTGAGAATCGCATCGTGGCGGCCGTGCGCAGCATCGCCGAGGAGGAGGGGTGGTCCGCCGTCACCGTGCGTCGGCTGGCCGATGTGATCGGATTCAGCCAGCCGGTCCTCTACAAGCACTTCCCGCGAGGTCGTGATGAGATGGTCGAACGCGTCGTGCTCGACGGATTCTCGCGCCTGCTCGGCGACCTCGAAGCAGCCTCACCCGCCTCCTCGGAGGACCCGCTGCCCGGCACGGTCACCGCGTACCTCCGGTTCGCGCGCCGCAATCCCGCCGTCTACGAGGCGATGTCGACAGCGCTCACGGGCATCGTGTTCGCGACCGAAGAGACACCCCAGGTGCTGCGCGACGGTTTCGAGGTGATGCGCCGCAGTGTCGGAGACGGCCCCGATGCCACCGTGCGCGCGGAGCTGCTCTGGGCGACGTTGCACGGCATCAGCGAGCTCGCGCGACACGGGCGCCTCGACCCGCATCTCGAGGACGCGCGCCTCGAGGGGATACTGGGTCTGTTCGGCTCCCGCTCCTGAACGACGGGACGGTGCGTGCTCAGCCTCGCAGGACCGGGAGCACGAGGCTCACGGCGAGCACGATCATCACCACGGCGATCGCCGCATCGAGGATGCGCCACGACAGCGGAGTGCGCAGCCAGCGGCCGAGGTAGCGGGCGCCGAACCCGAGAGCGGTGAACCACAGGATGCTGGCCGTCACCGCGCCGGCCGCGAACAGCCAGCGCTCCTCGCCGTGGGTGGCCGCGATCGACCCGAGCATCAGGACCGTGTCGAGGTAGACATGCGGGTTCAGCCAGGTGAGGGCGAGGACGGTCAGGACGACAGGGGCGAGTCGGGTGCGCGTCGCCGTCGCGGTGCCCCCGCTCGAGGTGCCGGAAGAGGTGAGTGCCGCGGGATCCGTGACGTCGGCGGCATCCGTCTTCTCCACATCCAGGACGCCATCGCCGCCCCGCCAGGCGCGGCGGGCGGCGAGCAGGCCGTACGTCAGGAGGAACAGCGCTCCTGCCCAGCGCGCGACGACGACCAGCCACGGTGCGGCGGAGATCACGAATCCGAGTCCGGCGACGCCCGCGATGATCAGCACGGCGTCGGACACCGCGCAGATGACGACGACGGCCAGCACGTGCTCGCGGCGGATCCCCTGACGCAGCACGAACACGTTCTGCGCACCGATGGCGATGATCAGCGAGAGGCCGAGGCCGAGACCGGCAAGAACGGAGAGCATGCTCTCAGAGTAGGAAACCATTGGCGACAGCACCAGCGAAGATTCCTATTGAACCATTAGCATCACTAATGTGAGGATCGATCCGGAACTGGCCGCCACCGTCGCCGCGGTGGCGGACGAAGGCACGCTCGATGCCGCCTCCCGCCGGCTGCGCATCACCCCGTCGGCCGTCAGCCAGCGACTCAAGGCGCTCGAACAGCAGCTCGGTCGCATCCTCGTCGTCCGGACGAAGCCGGCGACCCTCACCGAGGCGGGGGAGGCCGTCGTGCGCCTGGCGCGGCAGATCGCCCTGCTCGAGCACGATGCGCTCGCCGGCGTGGGCGTCGACGACGGCGACGGATCCCGGCGTACCAGCATCCCGCTCGCGGTGAACGCCGACTCGATGGCGACCTGGTTCCTGGCGCCCCTCGCACGGCTGTCCGCTCGACATGGGATCGACTTCGATCTGCACCGCGACGATCAGAACTTCACGGCACGGCTGCTCGAGTCCGGCACCGTCATGGCGGCGGTCACGAGCGAGGCGAGCCCCGTGGCCGGATGCTCGGTCGCACCGCTGGGCATGATCGAGTACCGGGCCGTGGCCGCACCCGCCTTCGCGGAGCGCTGGTTCGCCGACGGCGCCGACCGCGCGGCCCTGGCGGCTGCCCCGTTCGTCGACTTCGATCGACGTGACACCCTGCAGCACGAATGGCTGCGCGCGCAGGGCGTGCCGCATCAGGGGGTTCCGCGGCACTATGTGCCGGCATCGCACGACTACGCGCTGGCCGTGCAGCTCGGCTTGGGGTGGGGCATGCTCCCTCGGCTGCAGGAGGTGCCGGGACTGGTTCCCCTGGGCGGGCCGCCGCTGCGGGTCAAGCTGTACTGGCAGCAGTGGAACCTGCGCTCCGACCTCCTCGACACGATCGCGGCCGAGGTGGCCGACGAGGCGCGACGGATCCTGCAGGCCTGATCGGCGTGCTGCCGGATCAGGTCGTGGCGCCAGGGCTGACGCCGGACGCCAGGGCGTGCAACATCCGGGACAGGTTCCCGATGTCGTCGATGCTCCAGTCCTGCAGCGTCTGCAGCAGGACCCCCTCCTGGGGAAGACGTGCCGCCGCGAGGCGCTCGATGCCGAGTCCGGTGAGTCGCAGCAGCGAGGATCTGCCGTCGCGCGGGTCCGGAGAGCGCTCGACGAGACCGAGCTCCTCCAGTTCCCGGAGGGTCCGGCTCACCTGTCCCTTGTCCATCAGCATCCGCTCCGCGAGCGCCGACGCGGTCACCGTCTCGCAGTGGGCGATCGTGGTGAGCGTCTTATAGGCGCCCGGGAGCATGCCGGGGCTGACCCGGTTCGCGTTCTCCATGATGATCCGGCGGAAGTTCGTGATCAGCCCGCTGAACTCCGCCTCGAGGGAGCGGACCGCGTCGGCCCGCTCCTCGGGGGACTCGGCGGTATGCTCAGCGGCGGTCATCGGATGCCGCATCGCCGCGGCCGTCGTTCGACCGGGTGACCACCGTGACGCTGCCCGTGGGTGCGCCGGAGAGGGCGGTCGCGTCGGCGATCGCGACGTCAGCCGCGTCGTCCACCGGCGAGCCGGTCTTCGCGGCATCCGCGTGCGCCCTCTCGCTCGTCGTCATGGTCGTGAGAGGACGGTTCGGCAGGAACAGGATCGCGATGAGACTGATCACCGCGAGCGGGATGCCGATCAGGAACGCGTGCGAGATGGCCTGCGCGTAGAAGTCCTCGATGATCGAGCGGACGGGCTCGGGGAGGAGGCGGACCTCGGGGAGCGTTCCACTGGAGAGCTGTGCTGCGACCTCTGCGCCCTTGTCGCCGAGCTTGGCGATGGCCTCGCCGATGCGCTCCTTGCCGTCGCTGAAGAGCCCGGTGAGGCTGTTCGCCAGCACGGCGCCCATGACCGAGACGCCGACCGTGCCGCCGAGGCTGCGGAAGAAGGTCACTCCCGAGCTCGCCACACCCATCTCGCTGGGCTTCGCGACGTTCTGCACGATGAGCACGAGGTTCTGCATCGTCATGCCGACGCCCGCACCCATGGCGAACATGTAGAGCGAGACGAGGAAGAAGTTCGTGTCGTAGTGCAGGGTCGACAGCGTCACCGAGCCGACGATCAGCAGCACCGAGCCGAGGATCAGGTAGCCCTTCCACTTGCCGAAGCGGGTGACCAGCTGACCGACGACCATCGAGGCGATCAGGAGCCCCGCCATCATCGGCAGCGTCATCAGGCCGGCCTCCGTCGGCGTCGCGCCGCGGGAGAGCTGCATGTACTGCGCGAGGTAGACCGAGGTGCCGAACATCGCGACGCCGATCGAGATCGACGCGAGCACCGACAGTGTGAAGGTGCGGCCCTTGAACAGTGAGAGCGGGATCAGCGGCTCGCGCACCTTGAGCTCGACGATGACGAAGGCGACAGCGGCGACGATCGCGCCGCCGACCATCAGCACGGTCTCGGTGCCCCACCAGTCGAAGCTCGAACCCGCGTTGGTGATCCAGATGAGGATCAGGGATACCGCCGCCGAGAGCAGCACGATGCCGGTGTAGTCGATCGATGCCTTGCGGGTCCGTGCCGTGCTGATGTGCAGGGTCTTCTGCAGGATGATGAGCGCGGCGATCGCGAACGGCAGGGCGACGAAGAAGTTCCAGCGCCAGTTCGCGGCATCCGTGATCCATCCGCCGAGCAGCGGGCCGCCGACCGTGGCGACGGCCATGACAGCACCGAAGAGACCCATGTAGCGGCCGCGCTCGCGCGGGCTGATGATGTCGGCCATGATCACCTGGCTGAGGGCGGCGAGCCCGCCGCCGCCGATGCCCTGGACGGCACGGAACGCGATGAGCGTGTTCGTGTCCTGCGCGAATCCGGCGGCGGCCGTCGCGCCGACGAAGATGACGATGGCGAGCTGGATGAGCAGCTTGCGGTTGAAGAGGTCAGCGAGCTTGCCCCAGATCGGGGTGGAGATCGCCGTGGTGAGCAGGGTGGCCGTGATCACCCAGGTGTACGCGGCCTGGTCGCCGCCGAGGTCGTGCACGATGACGGGCATCGAGGTGGAGACGACCGTGGTGGCGATCATCGAGACGAACATGCCGAGCAGGAGGCCGGTGAGGGCTTCCAGCACCTGGCGGTGCGTCATCTTGATGGGGGCGTCCGTGGTCATGTCGGCACCTTTCGGGTAGTCGCGGAGGGATGCGGCGACAGCTCTGGCGCGCACGAGATGGTTGAACTTCGTCAACTATACGCACATCGTTGACAATGATCAACGATCTGTTCGAGGCGACTGCGCGCGATGTGCGTTCTTCGTGCGCAGAAACAGCTTGTCACCTGGGATTTGCCTGGGAGACTGAAACCGGCGGAACCGTAGGTCTCGGAGGAGGGGCCTCTGGTTCACGCCGTCGACCGATTCCTGAGGGGGACGACCATGGTCAAGAAGCAGAATCAGCGGAAAGTGCTCGCGGTGCTCGCGGGCGGTCTCGTGCTCGGTGTCGGCGTCGCGGTGACGCTCGCCGCCTGGAACGATTCCGAGTTCGCGACCGGCACGTTCACCGCCGGCGCGTTCGACCTGGAAGGCTCGACGACGAGCGCGACCGGCGGATACGCGAGCCACAACACGGGAGCCACCCCTCCGGATGCTGCGGCCACGCTGGTGTTCCAGCTCCCGGCAGTGGCGAGCAACATGGCGCCAGGGCAGACGGTCTACGCGCCGTTCTGGGTGCGCCTGGCTGCGAACACCACGACGGATGCCGATCTCGACGCCGCCGGAGTGACGGCCTCTCCCGATGCCTCATCGAACGCGGAGAACCTCTCCTACACCGTGTACTCGATCGATGCGGCGGCCACCTGCGATGCCGCAGGCATCGCAGGCGCGGACGTCGTCGCGTCGGGGGCGACGCTGAGCGCGTTCACTGCGGGCACCACCGAGACCCTGGCGAACGGGACCCCCGTCACCGCAGCAGGCACTGCCGTGCAGCTGTGCTTCGAGGTGACTGCGGGTACCGGCCTGACGCAGGGCGAGGCCGCCACGGCGACGTGGCAGTTCACGGCGACCTCGACGAGCTGATCACGTGTCGACCCGCAGAGACGTGCGGGAGGCGAGGCGACTCCGCTCCCGCCGAATCCGTGCTGTCCTGGCGGGAGGACTGGTGCTGGGTGTCGGGGCAACGATGACGCTCGCCGCATGGAACGACTCGGAGTACGCCACAGCGACGTTCACCGCCGGCACCTTCGACATCGTCGGAGCCGCCGACGGCGCCACGTTCGCGAGCCACGCCACGGCCGGTGCAGCGGCGGCGCTGACCTTCGTCGCGGCGCCGACCGCCATGGCGCCGGGCACCACCACCTATGCGCTGTACAGCGTGAAGACCGCGAATCCGTCGATCGCAGGAACCCTGCAGTGGTCGGCGGGAACACCCGGCGGCACCGGGCTCGCGACCTATCTGACGTACGGCGTCAAGACGATCGCCGGCACCGCCTGCAACTCCACTACGTATCCGGGTGGGACGGCGGTCGTGGCGGACGGCTCCGCCCTGACCGCGAACGGAACCACGACGCAGACGGTGTCGGCGAACGGCGGCAACCAGATCAACTACTGCGTCGCCGTGACGCTGCCGCTCACGGCTCCGAACGCGGCGCAGTCGCTGACGATGTCGCAGACCTGGCAGGTGCTCGGGACTTCGTCGGCCCCGTGATCGAGCAGAAGACCCAGAGGCGCAAGAGGAGGACGGGATGACGACGCCGACGACGAGACGGAGCCTGCGTGAGCAGCCCGACTCGGTCGGCGTGCCCGCCGCCGCGAGCACGACACCCGCCCGTCACCCGGCGCGCCGCGGAGCGGGGCGGATCCTCGCCGACGTGCTGCTCTGGATCGCGGCCGTCGGCGGCGTGATCTGCATCGTGCTCGTCGTTCTCGCTTTCACCGCGCAGATCACTCTGATCATGTTCCGCACCGGATCGATGTCGCCGACCATCCCGGCCGGATCCGTCGCCGTCGTGCAGCGCGTTCCGGCGAGCGAGATCGCCGTCGGTGATGTCGTGACCGTGGATCGGCCCGATGACCTCCCCGTCACTCACCGCGTCACGTCGGTCGAGCCCGGTGCGAGCGATCAGGAGCGCGTCATCACGATGCGCGGCGACGCGAACGCCGCGGACGATCCGTTCCCCTACGCGGTGACCTCGGTGCGGACCGTCCTGTTCTCGATCCCCGGCATCGCGACGGTGATCGTCGGCATGGGCAACCCCTTCGTCCTGGGCGGTCTCACGCTGGCCGCCACGATCCTCGTCGTCTGGGCCTTCTGGCCGCGGTCGGTCGGCGGATCGCGGGACCGGCGAACGCGAGGCGTCACATGACGAGAAGGCTCATCGCCGGGCTCGCCGCGCTCGCCGCCGCCGGTACCCTTCTGGTGCCGTCGCCGGCGTGGGCCGCCCCGACGACCCAGGTGATCCAGGGAGAGGTGCTGCGGCTCGTCTCGGTGGCGGATTGGGACGCCGCGTCCAGCCTGCTGCCGGGGGTTCCGGTGCAATGGGACGTCGAGGTCAGCGCAGACGCGCCCGACCCCGGCCTCGTGCACATCGGCGTGAGCGCGACCGGTTCGGCGACGCTGCTCCTCGACGTCTTCCTCTGCACGCGCGCGTGGGACGCCTCGGGCTGCCCCGGCGGCGCGACCGCTCTGCGCACCGACTGGATCATCCCGCGCGACGGCGCGGAGATCCGGCTCGCGGAGATCGCCGACACCGAGATCGCGCACCTCCGTCTCGCGATCACCCTCGACCCCGCCGATGCCGGAGGCAGCACCGACATCCGAGTGCATGCGGAGGGCGCGGGGGAGACGGCGGTGGTCGGGCCGGACGGAGGGCTCGCGACCACAGGACTCGCGCCGATCGCACCCTGGCTGTGGAGTGGCGGCGCGCTGCTGGTCCTGACGGGTGCGGCCCTCGTGATCATCCGCCGACGCACCCGGCGCGACGTGGGAGGCGGTGCATGATGTCGCGGGGATGGCGGCGGATGCTGGCCGGAGTCGCAGGACTCTCCGTCCTGGCCGGGCTGGCGATCCTGCCCTCGGCGGAGATGACGGATGCGCAGTTCACCGACAGCGAGTACGCGGCATCGACGACGTTCACCGCCCAGTCCCTGGTGGCACCGGTCATCACGGGCTGCACGGTCGCGAACAACGGCCTGGGCATCTTCCAGAGCGTGACCCTCACGTGGACGGCGCTGTACCCGCTCGCGAGTGTGCGGCTCACAGCGACATCCGGCACGACCACCGGGACGGTGGCATCGGCCAACATCACGGCGAGCGGACCGGTCGGCGGGGTCTACTCCTATTCGGCCACGCTGAATCAGGCCCTGCTCACGAGCCTGGTGTCGAACCTTCTCGGCAGTACGACGACCCTGACCGTGATATCGCTCATCCCGAGCACGTCGTGGGTATCGCTCGGCGCCACGAGGAAGCTGACGATCGCGCTCCTCGGCCTCAACGCGGCCTGCACCGTGTGAGTCGGGCGGCTCAGTCCGCCAGGGCCAGGGCGCGGAAGGCGTCGCGCTCGCGCAGCTGCTCCCGACGGCTGGCCGCGGCGTCGGCGATGCGCGTCGGCGGCTGCTGTCCGGTGGTGCGGCGGTAGAGCTCATCGATCAGGTCGGTCGCGAGGCCGATGAGCTTCGCGATCTCACGGTCGTCCCGGTCGATCCAGACGCAGCGGGGTTCGTCGTGGATCGGCGAGAAGTCGACGTGCTCCTCCCACACGAACAGCGTGCGCTCCGCGCCCAGCACGTGCTGCTGCCACCAGATCTGGCGGAGGTACGTGCGGGGGATGCCGCGCCACGCCTTGTTGGTCGTCTTGATCTCGGCGAGCTTCACCCGGCCTGACGCGTCGACGGCGATGCCGTCGGGGGTGGCCAGGTGCCGGTGCTCGACCTCGGCGCGGAACAGCGCCGATGACGGGAGGATGCCGTGGGTCGCTGCCACCCACGCGGCGATCTCCGGCTCGCGGCGGCGTCCGTGGTCGGTGTAGGCGTTGCCGCCGAAGCGCGGACCACCGCCGAGCTTGGCATCCGCGGCGCGGGCGATCGACTTCTCGCTGGTGAGCCCGGCGACATCGGTCGCGGTGATGCCGCGCGACCGTGCCCGCAACCACGCCACCCTGTCGCGCGAGTCCGCGACGATGCGTGCGGCGAGTTCGGGGTTCACTCCTCGACCCTAACCCCGTCCGCCGACGTCTCGGTCCGTACACGCCGCGCCACGGCATCCGCCGGCGTGGGGGAGTGGTCATCTGAACGCGAGCCGCCCCTTTGCGTACGAGCCACCCCCGTGAATCCGCCGCAAGAGGGGCGGTTCGTACGCAAAGGGCCGGCTCGTGGAGCCTACGGGAGAGAACGTCTCGTCCTGCACAGGAGGCGATGCATCGAGGAACTGCACGAAGACGGCATTCGTCGGACAGACGGCACTGAGCCAGGGGCAGGATCAGCGGATGCGCCATGCAACGGTCGACGAGATCACGAACCTCCTCATCAGCAGTCGAAGACTCCGTGACGAGGGTTGGAACTCACGAGGTCTTCGCGTCGCCGTCGAGTCACGCAGGCTTCATCGCGTGCGCCGCGGATGGTTCATCGAACAGTCGCATTGGCGTGAGCTCCTGCCGGAGTCGCGGCATCGCGCGGAGGTCGTCGCGGCGGCGTTCTCCGCGGCAGGGAGCGACCCGGTGTTCTCGCACGTCTCGGCGGCCGTGCTGTGGGGCCTGCCGCTCTACCGCGTCCGACCGACGCGCGTGCATGTGATGACCTCGCCGCACAAGCGGCACAGCGTCGACGGGATGCTTCGGCACGAAGGGCCGCTGCCGCAATCCGACATCTCCGATATCGACGGCATCCGCTGCACTTCGCTCGCACGGACAGTGCTCGACGTGGCGCGTACGGTCAGCCCCGAGGCGGCGCTCGCGCTCACGGACGGCGCTCTCGCATCGGTCGGCGGAGCGGCGTGGGACTACGACGATGAGGCGGCTGAGTCGCTGTTCGGCGAACTGGTGGCGCGTGCGCGCCGACCAGGAGCACGCGGCATCCTGCAGGCACGTCGCATCGTGGATCTCGCGAACGGCCGAGCGCAGCTCCCTCTCGAAAGCGTGACCCGGTACCGCCTGCACCAGCTGGGTTTCGCGCGTCCGCGCCTGCAGGTACCCGTTCAGCGACCAGACGGCGGCAGCTTCTGGATGGATATCGCGGTCGATCAGTCGCACGCGTTCATCGAGTGCGACGGCCGTGCGAAGTATCTGAACGACGAGCTGCGCGGCGAACGAGCGGCAGATCAGGTCGTTCTGCAGGAGAAGATGCGGGAGGACTGGGTGCGCGGCGTGACCGGATGGCGCGTCGTGCGCGTCATGAGCGAGCACATGGCGTCGCTGGATGCTGCGGAGTCATACTTCCGGGCGTTCGGGCTCTTCGGGCGTCGGTCGACCCGGCCCCTTTCGTTCGACCCGGCCCCTTGAGCTCGTGCACAGAGGGCCGGCTCGCGCGCAAAGGGCCGGTTCGCGCATGAGGGGGACTCGGCGTGGGGCGAGCGGTCACGCGACGGGAGGCCAGCCCTCGGGGCCGGCGGAGCCTGCGGCGTACTCCTCCAAGGGCACGTCGCCGCGGCGCCACGCCTGCAGGATCGGGTCGACGATCCGCCAGCACTGCTCGGCCGCGTCGCCGCGGACGGCCAGCAGGGGGTCGCCGTCGAGGACGCCGGACAGCACCTCGGCATAGGCCTTGAGAGCGCCTTCGCCGAGTTCCGCCGAGAGCGTCGCCCGCTCCAGCTCGAAGGGGTCCTCCGCGGCATTGAGGTTCAGCTCGAGAGACATGCGGTCGGGGCCGAGCGAGAAGCGCAGCACCGCTCCTTCGGCCGATCCGGTGAGTCCGGTCGGCACGTGCCGGACCGGACGGAAGCGCACGACGATCTCCCGCGCGGGGTCGCCGAGGGCCTTGCCCGAGCGCAGACGGAACGGCACCCCGGCCCAGCGGGCGTTGCGCACCTCGAACGTCGCCTCGGCGAGCGTCTCGGTGTGGCGCGCAGGATCGACCCCGGGCTCGTCGACGTACGAGGGCTTGTCCGTGCCCTCGACCCGACCCGCCGTATAGCGCGCGCGGCGGGAGGAGGCGACCGGGTCGTCACCCCAGACGGTGGTCGCGCGCAGCACCGCACCGGTCGCCGCGCGGAAGTCGACTTCGTCGAGCGTCGCCGGCTCCTCCATCGCCAGGACCGCCAGGACCTGCAGCAGATGGCTCTGGATCATGTCGACCAGGGCGCCGGCGTTGTCGTAGTATCCCGCGCGGCCTTCGAGGCCGAGCGCCTCGTCGTAGACGATGTCGACGGATTCGATGCTCTCGGCGGACCAGAGCGGTTCGAGGATGCGGTTGGCGAAGCGCGCGCCCAGCAGGTTCAGCGTCGTCGACCGGCCGAGGAAGTGGTCGACCCGGAAGACCTGGCTCTCCGGCACGAGGGCCGTCAGCGTGCGGTTCAGCGCCCGGGCGCTCGCCTCGTCCGTGCCGAAGGGCTTCTCCATCACCAGGACGGCGCCCTCGGGCAGCATCTCGGGTGTCATGGCGGCCACGGACGCCGCGGCGATCGAGGGCGGGACGGCGAAGTAGAGGGCGACCTGGCCGGTGCACTCCTCCAGGAGCGCGCGCAGATCCTCGGGGCGCGTGATGTCGGTCTTGCGATACACGGCGTCGACGCGGGCGGCCGCGTCCTCGGCGTCCATCGTCGCGAAGGCCTTCCGGACGATCTCCCGGAGCCCGGCATCCGTCCCGTCCTCGCGGTCGGCGCCGACGATGTGGACAGTGCGCGCGGGCTCCCGCATCAGCAGCTGGCCCAGCGCGGGGAGGAGGAGGCGGGAGGCGAGATCGCCACCGGCCCCGAAGATCACGAGCGTCGTCGCATCCGTCATGCCACCCACCGTAATCGCTCCCGCACCGGGCCGGGCGTGCAAGACTCGGGCGATGCCTGCTCCGATCGAGGACTACGCCCTGCTCAGCGACTGCCGGACGGGTGCGCTGGTGTCGCGGGACGGGAGCATCGACTGGCTCTGCCTTCCCCGCTTCGATGCGCCGTCCCTGTTCGGCGCGCTCCTGGGGGAGCCGAGCAACGGATGCTGGAGCCTCCGACCGGTGGATGACTCGGCGGTACCCCACCGGCACTACATCTCCGACACGTTCATCCTCGTGACCCGCTGGGAGACCGCAGGCGGGGTCGCGGAGGTGCACGAGTTCCTGCCGCTCCACGCGACGCGCACCGATGTCGTGCGCCGGATCGTCGGCATCTCCGGTCAGGTCGAGTTCGCCACGGAGCTGCGTCTGCACTTCGACTACTCCCGACGGCTGCCCTGGGTGCGCCAGGTCGGCACGCCCGAGGCGCCGGCGCTGCGCGCGACCGCAGGCCCCGAGGCCGTGATCGTGCGAGGCGTGCGGCTCGTCGCCGAGGATCATGTGCACCGGGCGACGGCGACCGTCGGTGCGGGAGAGCACCGCGACCTGGTGCTCAGCTGGTTCCCGTCGCACGAGCATCCGCCGAAGCTTCTGGACGTCGAGGAGGCCATCGCCGCGACCCGCTCCTGGTGGCAGGGGTGGTCGAGCGGGATCGAGCACGACGGTCCGTATCGCGGCGAGGTCGTCCGATCGCTGCTGGTCCTGCGGGCGCTGACGAACAAGGACACCGGCGGCATCGTCGCCGCCGCGACGACCTCGCTGCCCGAGCAGTTCGGCGGCTCGCGCAACTGGGACTACCGCTTCGTCTGGCTGCGGGATGCCGCTCTGACGCTCGAGGCGCTGATCGCCCACGGCTTCCTCGACGAGGCGCACGACTGGCGGCGGTGGCTCCTGCGCGCGGTCGCCGGCGAGCCGAGCGAGGTGCAGATCATGTACGGGATCGCGGGGGAGCGCGACTTGATGGAACGCGAGATGCCGAGCCTGCCGGGCTATCACGGCGCGGCGCCCGTGCGCATCGGCAACGGCGCGGTCGACCAGTACCAGGGCGACGTCGTCGGCGAGGTGCTCGTCGCGCTGGAGGCGGCCAGGATCGCCGGCCTCGCGGAGGGCGACTTCTCCTGGCCGTTGCAGCGGGCGCTCATCGAGCACGTCGTGGCGTCGCTCGACCGTCCGGACAACGGCATCTGGGAGATCCGCGGCGAACCCCGCTGGTTCACCCACTCGCGCGTCATGATGTGGGCCGCCGTGGACAGGGGCATCCGCGCCGTGCGCGAGCACGGGCTCACCGGTGACGCGGAGCGGTGGGAGCGGACCCGCGACGAGCTGCGTCGGGAGATCGACGGTCGCGGGGTGCATGCCGACGGCTTCTTCGTGCAGCACTACGACTCGGTCGAAGTGGACGCGTCGCTGCTGATCCTTCCGCAGGTCGGGTACTGCGCCCCCGACGACCCCCGGATGCTGCGGACCGTGGAACAGATGGAACGCACGTTGCTCCAGGACGGGTTGCTGCTCCGCTATCGCACGGAATCCGGGGTCGACGGGCTCGCCGGCGGGGAGCATCCGTTCCTCGCCTGCAGCTTCTGGCTGGTCGAGCAGTACGCCGCGACCGGGCGTGCCGCCGAGGCCGCCGCGCTGATGGAGCGGTTGATCGC
The DNA here is from genome assembly GCF_040267695.1 of Microbacterium sp. A8/3-1. Taxonomy (NCBI): domain Bacteria; kingdom Bacillati; phylum Actinomycetota; class Actinomycetes; order Micrococcales; family Microbacteriaceae; genus Microbacterium; species Microbacterium sp. A8/3-1. The sequence continues at coordinate 4,093,556 of NZ_CP158357.1, forward strand.
GATGGCGAACGACGTCGGTCTGCTGTCCGAGGAGTACGACGTCGGCCACGGCCGGCAGGCCGGGAACACCCCGCAGGCGCTCTCCCACCTGAGCCTCATCCGCGCGGCGGACGCGCTGGCCGGGCATCGCGGCCGTGCCGCCGATCGCCGCTGATTTGGGACACGGCCGCGGGTGAGGTAGCCTGTTCCTAACCGAAGACCGCTGGTCATCGTCGTGCGTGCGAACGCGAGGCGATCGAAGCTCTGCACAGCAGGGGCCCGCGCAGGACACGAACTTCTCGAAGCTCCGTGCGCTTGCGCCGGAGCTTTTTCTTTTGCAGGGGGTCCGAGGCCGGCGCCCCACCACCGTGCGGCGCCACGTACACACCAAGGAGTGACCATGGCGCAGAAGGATGCATCGGTCGCCGAGCTCACGAAGTCATTCGAGAACTCGAACGCCGTCCTGCTGACCGAGTACCGCGGTCTGACGGTTGCCCAGCTCAAGGAGCTGCGCAACAGCATCCGTCAGGACGCCGAGTACGCCGTGGTGAAGAACACGCTGACCAAGATCGCTGCCAACAAGGCCGGGATCACTGCGCTGGACGACGACCTCAAGGGTCCGTCGGCTGTCGCTTTCGTGCACGGTGACTTCGTCGCCACCGCCAAGGCTCTGCGTGACTTCGCCAAGGCCAACCCGCTTCTCGTGATCAAGTCCGGCGTCTTCGAGGGCAATGCCCTCTCCGCCGACGAGGTCAACAAGTACGCCGCGCTGGAGAGCCGTGAGGTTCTGCTGGCGAAGGCTGCGGGCATGATGAAGGCGACGATGGGCAAGGCTGCCGCCACCATCGACGCGCTTCGCGAAAAGCTGGAGACCGCTGAGGCCGCGTAAGCGTCCGGCGATCTTTTTCACAAACCCCATCTATTAGGAGATACATCATGGCGAAGCTTTCCACTGAGGAGCTGCTCGAGCAGTTCGCTGGCCTGACCCTCGTCGAGCTCAACGACTTCGTGAAGGCGTTCGAGGAGAAGTTCGAGGTCACCGCTGCTGCACCCGTCGCCGTTGCCGGCGCTGCGGGCGCGGGTGGCGCTGCCGAGGCCGAGGAGGAGAAGGACTCGTTCGACGTCATCCTCGAGGCTGCCGGCGAGAAGAAGATCCAGGTCATCAAGACCGTCCGCGAGCTCACCTCGCTGGGTCTCGGCGAGGCCAAGGCTGTCGTCGACGGCGCTCCCAAGGCCGTGCTCGAGGGCGCGAACAAGGAAGCTGCCGAGAAGGCCAAGGCTGCTCTCGAAGAGGCAGGCGCCACGGTTACCCTCAAGTAATCACCGCGTCTCCACGCTTCACCGAAGGCCCCGGGTTCGCCCGGGGCCTTCGTGCATCCCCCGGGTGTGCGTTCCGGTCGGTGATCAGCGGCGCGGAGCCGTCGAGCTGCGCACGACGAGAGCGGATGCCGCGGCGACGTGCTCCAGGGGATCGTCGGGTCGGCTCATCCGCTGGGTGAGAAGCCGCACGGCTTCGTGGCCCTGTTCCCGCGGCGACTGGCCGATCGTGGTCAGGGCGAACATCTCCGCATGCTCGTGGTCGTCGATGCCGACCACGCTCAGCTCGGTCGGCACGGCGATGCCGAGACGCCGTGCCGCGATGACGGCGCCGATCGCGGCCTCGTCGCAGACGCCGACGATGGCCGTAGGGCGATGCCGCCGGTCTCCGAGCAGACCGGCCGCCGCGGTGTACCCGCCCGGCATCGTCGGGGTCGCACCGACGACGCGCGCGCGATGCGCGAGACCCGCGGCCTGCAGGGCGACGAGGTAGCCGTCGAGGCGTCGTGCGTCGCCGAAGCTCAGCTCCCCGGCATCCGTCGACCCGCCCACGAACGCGATGTCCTCGTGGCCCAGCTCGATGAGGTGCTCGGTGGCGATGCGTGCGGCATCCGTGTCGTCGATCGACACGGCGCTCGAACCCTCGCTGTAGGGTCCGACGCTGACGAGCGCGCGCTCCGCGCGCTGCAGCCGTTCCAGCTCCCTGGCGCTCGGCTGGATCCCCACCGCGATGATCCCGTCGAACCGCCGTCGGGGGAGCACGTGCTCGAACAGCCGCTCCCTGGTGCGCGAGCCCTCCGGCACGCCGTAGAGCGAGAGATCGTAGTCGAGCGCGAACAGGGACTCCTGGATCCCGGCGAGCAGCTCGGCGAAGAACCAGCGATCGACGGGAGGCATGACGACCCCGACGGTCTGGGTCCTACCCGTGGCGAGGCTCGTGGCGGAGGAGTGGGCGACGTAGGAGAGATCGCGCGCGGCATCCGCCACCCGCTGACGCGTCTCCTCCGAGACGTACCCGCGCCCGGTGAGCGCGCGGCTCGCCGTCGCCTTCGACACGCCGGCACGGGCGGCGACATCCGCGATCGTGCTCATCGGTCCTCCTCGACCTGTCACGCTGCGATGCGTGCGGCGACGCGGCCGGCGCGTGCCGGGTGAAAGCGTAGTCCTTCGACAGACGAAAGGGAACCGGTTCCACAATGGATTCGAGGGAGCGCTCCCATCCTTCGCGGCGGAGGACGGCGAATGGTTGCGAGCTTGTGACCCTTGCTTGTTGTGTCGGGGAGCGGAAGCCCAGTAGGTTTGCCTGGAATCGGTTCCCGAACGACGCCGGGGGTGGCGTCTGTCGAAGCGGGACCCTGTACTCGAAGAGGAGAATTCACATGGCTCTGTCACAGCGTTCACGGCGGCTCGTACCGCTCGCCCTGCTGGGGGTCGCGGGCATCGCGCTCGCTGGTTGCGGGGCTCCGGGCGGTGCGCCCGGCGGCGGCGGCGGCGATGACGGCGGCGACTCCACCGTCACGATCTACGGAACGATCGTCGACGCGGAGGCGGAACTCCTCCAGGAATCCTGGAAGGACTGGGCCGACGAGAACGGCATCACGATCAAGTACGAGGGCAGCCAGGACTTCGAGACGCAGCTCGGCACGCGTGCACAGGGCGGTAACCCGCCCGACATCGCGATCTTCCCGCAGCCTGGTCTGTTCGCGGACTTCGCCAAGCGCGACTTCCTGAAGCCGGCGCCCGAAGAGGTCGAGAAGAACGCCAACGAGTACTGGACCGAGGACTGGGTCAACTACGGCACCGTCGATGACACCTTCTACGGCGCACCGCTGATGGCCAACGTCAAGGGATGGATCTGGTACTCGCCGGCGAAGTTCGCCGAGTGGGGCGTCGAGGTTCCGACCACGCTCGATGAGATGACGGCGCTGACGGAGACCATCCAGGCCGCCACCGGCACGCCGGCGTGGTGCGCCGGCTTCGAGTCCGGCACCGCCACCGGCTGGCCGGGCACCGACTGGGTCGAGGACTACGTCCTCCGCCAGGCCGGTCCCGAGGTCTACGACCAGTGGGTGACGAACGAGATCCCGTTCACCGACCCGCAGATCAAGGAGGCCTTCGACGCGGTCGGGGCGACCCTGCTGAACCCGGCCAACGTCAACGCCGGTTTCGGTGACGTGCGCTCGATCAACTCCACCGCCTTCGGCGACGTCGCTCCGGCGCTCGCCAGCGGAAGCTGCGCGCTGACGCACCAGGCCTCGTTCCTCTCCGGGTTCTTCCCTGAGGGCACGAACATCGCCGAAGACGGCGACGTCTGGGCCTTCATGCTCCCGGGCGAGAGCGCCGACGACAAGGCCGTGACCGGTGCCGGCGAGATCGTCGGAGCGTTCAGCGAGTCCGAGGCCACGCAGAAGGTGCTCGCGTACCTGTCCAGCCCCGAGTGGGCGAACAGCCGCGTCAGCCTCGGCGGCGTCACCTCCGCGAACAACGGGCTGGACCCGGCTAACGCCAAGGACCCGATCCTCCAGGAGACCATCAAGATCCTGCAGGACCCGGACACCACGTTCCGCTTCGACGCCTCCGACCTGATGCCCGGTGCCGTCGGCGCCGGAACCTTCTGGAAGGGCATCGTCGCCTGGGTCAACGGCACCTCGACCGATGAGGTTCTCACGCAGATCGAGACCGGCTGGCCTTCGAGCTGATCGGAGCAGGAGGGCCGTCCTCGCGGGCGGCCTTCCTTCTCTCACGGTGCGCACACCGACGTGCGCGCCGTTGATCCGCAACGCGTGACGAAGGGGATTCCGTGAACGCGACAGTATTCTTCCAGTGGATCGGGACGCTCCCCCCGATCCTGCAAGCCGTCGTCGTGGTCATCGCGTTCGCGGTGGTCGTGGCGATCATCCTGCTCCTCGTGGATGTCGCTCCGCGCCGAGGGGCGATCTACACGTGGGTGCGGCTGGCGATGTGCCTGCTCATCCCGCTCGCCGTGATGTTCTTCTTCAGCTCCTACTACTGGGCGATGGCCGTGGCCGTCGTGGTGGGTGCGCTGTTCTTCCTCCTGGACTATCGGTCCCGCGACGGCGCGGGCTACCTGATCCAGCTGGTGGCCTTCATGGCCCCGGCCCTCCTGCTCCTGCTCGTCGGGCTCATCCTCCCGTCGATCCAGACGATGTACTCCTCGTTCCTGAACTCCTCGGGGAAGGAGTTCGTCGGCTTCGCGAACTATCTCTGGATCTTCACGCAGTCCGACGGGATCACCTCGGTGATCAACTCGATCATCTGGGTGCTGCTCGTGCCGACGGTGTCGACGATCGTTGGACTCGCCTACGCCGTCTTCATCGACCGCACGCGCGGCGAGAAGATCTACAAGGTCCTCGTGTTCATGCCGATGGCGATCTCGTTCGTCGGCGCCAGCATCATCTGGCGGTTCATGTACGAGTACCGCGGCGGCGATTTCAAGCAGATCGGCCTGCTCAACCAGATCCTGGTCTGGTTCGGCGGCGAGCCGCAGCAGTGGCTCCTGAACGAGCCGTGGAACAACCTGTTCCTGATCGTGGTGCTGATCTGGGTGCAGACCGGTTTCGCGATGGTCGTGCTGTCGGCATCCATCAAGGGAGTCCCGGCCGAGCTGCTCGAGGCGGCGGAGCTCGACGGCGCGAACGCCTGGCAGCGTTTCCGGTCCGTCACGATCCCGTCCATCCGGCCGGCGCTCATCGTGGTCCTCACCACCATCTCGATCGCCTCGCTGAAGGTGTTCGACATCGTCCGCACGATGACCGCAGGAAACTACGGCACATCGGTGCTCGCGAACGAGATGTACACGCAGTTCTCGAAGTTCGAGGCCGGCCGCAGCGCCGCGCTGTCGGTCATCCTGTTCATCCTGGTGCTGCCGATCGTCATCTACAACGCGAGACAGATCAAGAAGCAGCGGGAGGTGCGCTGATGACCATTTCCACGAGCTCCGGATCCGCGGAGCAGAAGACCCCCACCGGCGCGACCAGCACGCGGGCGATCACGACCGGTGGCGGCCTGGACGGCGCTGCGGGGCGGGCGCGCAAGAGGCTGTCCCGCCCGTGGGCATCCGTCGGCTCGATCATCATCGCGGTGCTGTGGACGATCCCGACGCTGGGGCTGTTCATCTCGTCGTTCCGTCCTCGTGACCAGATCCAGTCGAGCGGTTGGTGGGAGTTCTTCGCCAACCCTCAGGTCACACTGGAGAACTACGTCGACGTGCTGCAGTCGGGCACGACGCAGCTGACGATCCTCGAGTCCTTCGTCAACTCGATCGCGATCACCATCCCGGCGACCGTGATCCCGCTGATGATCGCCGCGATGGCGGCGTACGCGTTCGCCTGGATCGACTTCAAGGGTCGCAACGCCCTGTTCATCTTCGTGTTCGCGCTGCAGATCGTGCCCATCCAGATGGCGCTCGTGCCGCTGCTGAGCTCGTTCTCTCGGGGTATCAACCTCTTCGGGCTGCAGGTCACGCTGCCGCTTGATGCCTCGCAGGGCTACGCGCAGGTGTGGATCGCGCACACGATGTTCGCCCTCCCGCTGGCGATCTACCTGCTGCACAACTTCATGTCGGAGATCCCCGGCGAGATCATCGAGGCGGCGCGGGTCGACGGTGCATCGCGCGGACAGATCTTCTTCCGGATCGTGCTGCCGCTGACGATGCCGGCGATCGCCTCGGTCGCGATCTTCCAGTTCCTCTGGGTCTGGAACGACCTGCTCGTCGCCCTCGTCTTCGCCGACGGAGCGGCCGCGCCGATCACCAAGCTCCTCGCCGAGATCACCGGTACCCGAGGAAACGACTGGTACCTGCTCACGGCCGGTGCGTTCGTGTCGATCATCATCCCGCTGATCGTCTTCTTCGCCCTGCAGCGGTACTTCGTCCGCGGCCTCCTGGCGGGGTCGACCAAGGGCTGACCCTTCGTCAGGCTCAGGGACCGGGTCTCCGGTTCCTGAGCGAGCGGAGCGAGACGAAGGACGGATGCCGTGGGAGGGGTGCAACACAGCCCCACCCGCGGCATCCGTCCCCGTACCCTGAAGTCATGAAGTACGCAGACTCGATCGTCGACCTCGTCGGCGACACGCCCCTCGTGAAGCTCCAGCACGTCACCGAGGGCGTCGCGTGCACGGTGCTCGTCAAGCTCGAGTACATGAACCCCGGCGGGTCCTCGAAGGACCGCATCGCCTCGCGGATCATCGACGCGGCCGAGGCCGCCGGTGATCTGAAGCCCGGCGGCACGATCGTGGAGCCCACCAGCGGCAACACCGGCGTCGGCCTGGCCCTGGTCGCGCAGCAGCGCGGGTACAAGTGCGTCTTCGTGCTTCCCGACAAGGTCGGCGAGGACAAGATCGATGTGCTTCGGGCCTACGGCGCCGAGGTCGTGGTGACGCCGACGTCCGTTGCCCCCGACAGCCCCGAGTCCTACTACAGCGTGAGCGACCGGCTCACCCGCGAGATCCCCGGGGCGTTCAAGCCGAACCAGTACGAGAACCCGAACGGTCCGCGCAGTCATTACGAGACCACCGGCCCCGAGATCTGGCGCGACACCGACGGAGCAGTGACGCACTTCGTCGCCGGCGTCGGCACCGGCGGCACGATCACGGGAACGGGCCGATTCCTCCGCGAGGTGTCCGACGGACGCGTGCGCATCGTCGGGGTCGACCCCGAGGGCAGTGTGTACAGCGGCGGCACCGGACGGCCCTACCTCGTCGAGGGCGTGGGCGAGGACATCTGGCCGGGGGCGTACGACCCTGCCGTGCCGCACGAGATCGTGGCGGTCGGAGATGCCGACGCGTTCGCGATGACGAGGCGTCTGGCGAGGGAGGAGGGGATCCTCGTCGGCGGGTCCAGCGGGATGGCCGTGGTCGGCGCGCTGCGGGTCGCCCGTGAGCTGCCGGCGGATGCCGTGATGGTGGTGCTCCTTCCGGACGGTGGGCGCGGCTACCTCGGCAAGATCTTCAACGACGGGTGGATGCGCTCCTACGGCTTCAGCGACGTCGAGGAGGGGGAGACGGTCGCCGATGTGCTGAAGGCCCGCGCCGTGCGCCAGGCGACCGGGTCCGGCGCCGGCATCCCGGACCTCGTGCACGCCCACCCGACCGACACGGTGCTCGAGGCGATCGGGATGATGACGGAGTACGGCGTCTCCCAGCTCGTCGTGCTCAGCGCCGAGCCGCCGGTGATGATGGGCGAGGTCGTCGGCACCGTCGACGAGAAGGGTCTGCTCGACCTGCTGTTCCGCGGCGAGGCGAATCCGACGGATGCTCTGGGCACGCACGTGGGGGAGCGGCTTCCGCTCGTCGGCATCCACGCCTCGGTCGCGCAGGCGCGCGCCGCGCTCGCCGAGGCCGATGCGCTGCTGGTCACGGAGGACGGCAAGCCGCACACCGTGCTCACCCGGCAGGATCTGCTCTCGTACCTCTCGCGCTGACGCGTGGCGTAACGGGAGGGATGCCGCGCAGGCGGCGGACGTAGGCTGAGGAGCATGTCCGAGCACTCCTTCGCCACCCGAGCCATCCACGCGGGCCAGGCGCCCGACCCCGTCACGGGCGCGATCATCCCGCCGATCTACCAGGCCTCCACGCATGTGCAGGACGGCATCGGCGGTCTCCGGGAGGGCTTCGAGTACAACCGGTCCGGCAACCCGACCCGCTCCTCGCTGGAGACGCAGCTCGCGGCACTCGAAGGGGGAGCGAGCGCGCTCTCCTTCGCCTCCGGGCTCTCCGCGGAGGACGCGCTGCTGCGGGGACTCCTGGGCCCGGGCGATCACGTGCTGCTCGGCAACGACGTGTACGGCGGCACCTACCGGTTGCTGACGAAGGTCCTGGCGAAGTGGGGCATCACCACGACCACGGTGGAGCTCGCGGACGCCGACGCGATCCGCGCGGCGCTGCGCCCGGAGACCAAGATCGTGTGGCTCGAGACGCCGAGCAACCCGCTGCTGAAGATCGTCGACATCGCGCAGATCGCCGAGATCGCGCACGCCGCCGGCGCCGTGCTCGTCGTGGACAACACGTTCGCCTCGCCGGCCCTGCAGCTGCCGCTGTCGCTCGGTGCCGACCTCGTCGTGCATTCGACGACCAAGTACCTCGGCGGGCACTCCGACGTGCTGGGCGGCGCCGTCGTCTTCGGCGACGACCGTTTCCGTGAAGACGTCAAGTTCCAGCAGTTCGCCGTCGGCGCGGTGTCCGCCCCGCTGGACGCGTGGCTCACCACCCGGGGCATCAAGACGCTCGCCGTGCGGATGCGGCAGCACTCCGAGAACGCGCAGGCGATCGCCGAGTGGGCGTCGGACCGTGCGGACTTCTCCGAGGTGTTCTATCCCGGTCTCGCCGCGCACTCGGGGCATGAGATCGCGGCGAAGCAGATGAGCGGATTCGGCGGCATGCTGTCGCTCGGTCTCGCCGCCGGAGCGGATGCGGCACGGACCTTCGCCGAGAGCACCGAGCTGTTCCAGCTCGCCGAGTCGCTCGGCGGCGTGGAGTCGCTCATCGGGTACCCGTCGGACATGACGCACGCATCGGTGCGCGGCACGGCGCTCGCAGTGCCGGAGAATGTGGTGCGTCTCTCCGTCGGCATCGAAGACGTCGGCGACCTGATCGCGGACCTCGAGCAGGCACTCGCGCGCCTCGGTCGCTGAGCAGTCCGGGTCGGGCGCTCGGCGTCCCGGATGGGTCGCTGGGCGCCCCGGATGGGTCGCTGAGCCTGTCGAAGCGATAGCATGGGTTCTTCCCCCGGTCGAATCGTTTCGATCTCGCACGCCACCGCCTGACCCCCGGAAGGACCGTCGTGTCCGACGCTCCACGCACTGACTCCATCCCGACGACCCCGCAGCCCGAGCGCACTCCGACGGGCAGCATCCGCACGTCCACGGGCACCATCCGCACGTCCAGCGCCACCGGCGCCATCCGCACGCTGGGCAGCAACCCGGCGACCGCGCCGATCATGCTGCACCCGGGAGATGCGATCTCGCTCGGACGCCGCACCCTGTACATCGTGCTTCTCGGGGCCCTCACGGCACTCGGACCGTTCACGATCGACCTGTACCTGCCGGCGTTCCCCGTGCTGGAGGAGGACTTCCAGACGACGGCTGCCGCGATCCAGCTGACGCTCACCGGCACGATGATCGGCTTCGCGCTCGGTCAGCTCGTGGTCGGGCCGCTCAGCGACAAGGTGGGTCGGCGCATTCCGCTCATCGCCGTCACCGCGCTGCACGTGCTCGCGAGCGTCGCGGCGGCGTTCGCTCCCGACCTCGGACTGCTCAGTGCTGCCCGCGTGCTCATGGGCATCGGCGCCGCAGCCGGCGGTGTCGTGGCCATGGCCATCGTCCGCGACCTCTTCGGCGGCCGACGGCTGGTCGTGATGCTGTCGCGGCTCGCCCTGGTGTCGGGCGTCGCCCCTGTCGTCGCACCGCTGATCGGCTCCTGGCTGCTGACGCTCATGCCCTGGCGGGGCATCTTCGTCGTGCTCGCCGCGTACGGGGTGATCATGCTGCTCTCCGCGATCCTGTTCATCCCCGAGACGCTGCCCGTCGCGCGTCGACAGGGGCGCGGCGGCGCGACCATGCTGCAGCGGTACAAGTCCGTGCTCTCGGATCGCGTGTTCATCGGCGTGCTCATCATCGGCGGGATGAGCTTCTCTGGGCTGTTCTCCTACCTGTCTGCCTCGCCGTTCCTGTTCCAGGAGACGCACGGCCTCGACGCCCAGCAGTACGGTCTGCTGTTCGCGGTGAACTCGCTCGGTGTGGTCACGGGCGTGCAGGTCGCCTCCCGACTCGCGGCGCGCTTCGGCCCGCAGTGGGTCCTGGCCTACTCGACCGCGATCCTGCTGCTCGCGGGCTCGGCGATCATCGTCACCGACCAGCTCGGCCTCGGCCTGTGGGGCACGGTCGTGCCGCTGTTCGTGTTCATGACCGCGTGCGGGTTCACGTTCCCGAATGTGCAGGTCCTGGCACTCGACCGGCACGGCAAGGCGGCCGGCACCGCGGCGTCGATCCTCGGCGCGGTCAACTTCGGCGTCGCCGGGCTCATCTCCCCGATCGTCGGCTGGATCTCCAAGGACGCCGGGATCACGGCGACGACCATGGCGTCGGTCATGGTCGGCTGCGCCACGATCGGCATCCTCTCGCTGTGGCTGATCGTGCGTCCGCGCACGGTGGCGATGCTCACTCCCTGAGTGCACAGGGTTCATCGGCCATGATGGGACGATGAACAGACGGATGCTGTTGTGGTGGGGCGTGGGGTGTCTCGTCCTCGCGACGGCTCTGGGTGCGTTCGTGGTCTTCGGGTACTCCGAGACGCCGGGGTTCGACCGGTGGTGGAATGAGCTCATCGCGAGCATCCGCGGTGACTGGATGTACTCGTTCGCGCTGGCGCTGAACTGGATCGGCGGCGGATGGGTCGCGATTCTCGGAGTGCCGGTCGTCGCGATCGTCGCGTTGCTGCTCGCCCGCCGCTGGCGCAGCGCCCTCTTCGCGGCGATCTGCTTCGCGGCCAGCGCCGGAGCCGTGCAGCTGCTCAAGCAGCTGTTCGGGCGGGCCCGGCCGGAAGACATGCTGGTGGTGAGCGACTACGGGTCGTTCCCCTCGGGCCACACCGCGAACGCCGCGACGATCGCCCTCGTCGTCTGGGTGCTGTTCCCGAAGGCCTGGACCGCGCTCCTCGGTGCCCTCTGGGTGCTCGCGATGGCGCTCTCGCGCACGTTCCTCTCGGTGCACTGGGCGAGCGACACGCTCGGCGGCGCCCTCGTCGGAGCCGGCGTGGTCCTGGTGCTCGCCGCCTGGCTGCTGCCGTGGGTGCGGCAACGTCGCGAAGAGCCTGTCGAGGCGCCGGTAGGCTGACGGGACCCCGATCCGTTCAGAGGAGTCCTCGTGCCCAGCAGCATCCGTCCCTACCGTCCATCGGACCGGGCAGCCGTCTCCGACATCTGCGCGAAGACGGCCGATGCGGGAGCGGACGCGACCGGGATCCTGTCGGACGACGATCTTTGGGGCGCCCTGTTCGCGATTCCCTATGTGGAACGGCATCCGGATCTCGCCTGGGTCGTGGAGACCGACGACGGTCGCACGATCGGGTACATCGTCGCGACGGATGACACCGACGCGTTCTACACGTGGTTCCGTGACGAGTGGTGGCCGGCGTTCCGGGAGCGCTTCCCGCGTGCCGAAGAGGTCGTCACCCGCGAGGATCGCATGGTCGAGTACGGATACGAGCGGATGCCGGGCATCGAGCCGAACGTGGTCGACTACCCGGCCCACCTGCACATCGACCTCCTGCCCGAGACGCAGGGTCAGGGACTCGGGCGCCGGCTCATGGAGACGCTGTTCGCCGAGCTGACCCGGCGGGGAGTGCGCGGACTGCACCTGGGCATCGATCCGAACAACGCCGGCGCGGCCGCGTTCTACGAGCGCCTCGGCATGACGCGGCTGCCCGGCGCGGGGCACATGTACGGAGTGACGTTCGACGCGGCTGCGAGCTGAAACGACAGAAGGGCCCCCGCTGGCGCGGAGACCCTTCATGCGTTTGGCGGTGACGGCGGGATTCGAACCCGCGGTTGCTTGCACAACACACGCTTTCCAAGCGTGCTCCTTCGGCCGCTCGGACACGTCACCAGGAACAACCTGTTCATCTTATCCGATCGGCCGGGTGCCGCGTGACCGCGACTATGCGGCAGGGATCTCCTCGATGCGGTGATAGACCGGAAGGCCGCGTTCGAGGGCGATGGCGACGTCGTTGTCCGCGCCGGCGGATTCCCCCGGAAGGCGCAGCACCGCGTCGCAGTGCTGCAGCAGTCGGGCGGCCGTCTCGTACATGACGTCGCCGTCCGCGGCTTCGGCCGCATCCAGGCCGCGAAGCGTCGGGAGGGCGACCCATTCGCCGATCATGGGCACGTGGCCGAGGCGGTGGATGGGGGCCGCGGCGGTCTCGAGGCGTTCGAGGTTGCGGGCGATCGCGGCCGCGTCGCCGTCGGTGCCGGAGCGGTAAGGGCCGGCGATCAGGATCAGGAGTGGCTTCTTCATGGAGGACACTGTAGCGTTAACCGTGCAAGAACATGCAAAAACAGGAAGAAGTGTGGATGCTGGGTGTGCAGCGCAAAGAATATCTCCTCGGACTCCTCGCCGCTGAGGGGCGCATCGTCGCGAAGGCGGTCGCCGCGGATCTCGGCGTCTCCGAGGACTCCATCCGCCGCGACCTGCGGGAGCTCGCCGACGCGGGGCTGTGCATCCGCGTCTACGGCGGTGCGCTGCCCGTGCCGGCGGCCGACGCGCCCGTGGCGCAGCGTCTGGGGGTGGCGAGCGAGAGCAAGGAGCGGGTCGCCCGTGTGGCGGTCGCGCTGATCCGCCCGTCGTCGACGATCATCCTCGATGCCGGCACCACGACCCTGGTGATGGCCCGGATGCTTCCGCATGATGCCGGACTGACCGTGATCACCCCGAGCCCCGCGGTGGCGCTGACGGCGATGGAGCATTCGGCCGCGCGCGTGCTGATGGTGGGCGGCGAGCTCAGCCGGCATTCGGCCGTGGCGGGAGGCGCTCTCGCTCAGGAGGCGATCTCCCGGCTCTCGGCCGACGTGTTCTTCCTTGGTGTGACAGGGATCGACCCCGTGCACGGTCTCACCACCGGAGAACTGGATGACGCGGTGACGAAGCGCGCCCTCGCCGCGCGAAGCGCCGAGGTGCTCGTGCTCGGCAGTGCGGAGAAGATCGGGGCGGTCTCGCGGTTCCCCGTGCTCGGGATCGATGAGGTCTCGGGTGTGATCGTCGATCCTCAAGGGCCCGAACTCCGCGTCGGCTGAGGGCTCCCCGGCGCTCACCTCTCCTCCACAGAGGGCCCTTCGCTGAAATATTGCACTCGGTGGAGGAATCCTCTTATCCTCAAATGGGGACATAAAGTCCTCATTTGAGATCTGGGGGAAGCATGAATCCACGTTCGATGACGGCATCGCGCAGCAGTCATCGCGCGGCCGCGGCGGGGGAATCGGCATGATGCTGGAGCGTCGGTGGGCGCTCGTCCTGGGGGCGATCCTGATGATGAACGCCCTTTTCATCCTGCTGCGCTCCGACGGGCGGATCGAGAGCTTCGTCGGAGGAGGGATCTGCGCTTTCGGCGGCATCCTCATCATCGTCGTCACGCTCCTTCGGCCGACACTCCCTGCGCAGCGCGACAACGATGAGACACCGCACGAGCGGAGCGGCGAGTGAACGAGGACGGCCGTGCGGCGGCCGGTTCCCGTGAACGCCGGCTCTCTTCGGCTGTCTTCCAGTGGGCGACCGGGCGCGCAGACGCGGACGCGGGCAGGGTGGTGCTCAGCGCGAGCCGCGATGTTCTCGCTGACGTCCTCAGCCAGGACGGCATTGCCGACGTGTATCTGGTCCCCGAGGACGACGCGTCTCGACGTGCCACGGATGTCGCGCAGGTGCTCACCTTCGACGGACCGTTCGCGCGGCCCGGAGACGTCATGCACATCGGCAGCGGGTACGAGATCGAACTGAAGGACTACCTGGCGGTTCCCTTCACGCCGATCACCCGGCCGACGATCATCAGCTGCACCACGTCTGCCGCGTGGCAGGCGTTCATCGAGGACGCGGATGAAGCTCTGGCCACCGGAGTCTTCATTCCGCAACTCGCCTCGCCCTCCGCCGTCCTGGCTGATCAATCCGTCATCGATGCGGCGATCGACGACACCGCGGTGGCGATCAACCGATTGACCATCGATGCGGAGCACGGGGTCCGCTATCGTCCCGGGGGCCCCGTCATCGGATCCACCCGGTCGATCGATCTCGATGATCAGCCCGTGCCCGCGTTCTTGCGCGCGGAGGGGGAGAGACGGGACGCGGGCGACGCGCCGGCGAGGGAACTCGCGGCGCGCCCGTGGATCCGACGATACCTCGCAGCGCTGCGCATCGTCGGTGGCACGGCGGGCGAGACATGGTCCTTCTCCGGGTTCGGCGCCGATCTCACGGGGGACGCAGTCGCCCGGAGACGTCGCGCCTCGGGGCACCTGATCGCGTGGCGTGGAGAGGACTACCAACTGATCGCGGAGTCGGGGCGCCGGTTCGCACTGGGCAGAGAGACGGCTATCGCGATCGAATCGCTGCTCGAGTCGCCATCCATCGAGCAGGCGCTCGACTCCGTTCGAGCCGCGGGCGTCACGCGGCCGCGCCTGAGGCAGGAGCTCGACGAGCTGAGCATTCGGCTGGCTGCGGCCGGCGTGACGTCGGACCTCCGGGACGCGAGCGCATCCCGATGACGAGCTCATGGACCTTTCTGGTGCGCCCGAGCGAAGAGCCCTCGCGCACGGACTCTGCCGTGTCGGCGAAGGGCACGCGCATCAGGTTCGCCGACGGCCTCGAGGCCTACTGCGCCACGAGTGGCTTGTGGAACGTCCCGCTGGGCTATGGCCGGGAGGAGATCGCCGACGCGGTCGCGCGAGCGCTTCGCGACGCCTCCTACCTGACCCTCTTCCGCAGATCCCATCCGTACGCTGAGGAAGCTGCGGAACGCGTGATCGCCTTCACGAGGATGCCCTTCTCGCGCGTGCTCTTCGCCACTTCAGGGGGAGCCGCCAACGACCTGATGATGAAGCTCTGCCGGCACTACTGGGCGTTGGAGGGTCTCTCGCCCCGACCGATCGTGGTGGGACTTCGCGGCAGCTATCACGGGCTGACATTCGGTGCGCATGCCCTGAGCGGGGAAGAGCTCAGCCAGAGTCTCTACGGCGTCGAAGGCAGAGAAGTGCGGCACGTCCCGTTCGATGACGGCGGGGCGGCCCTCGAATCACTGTTCCGCCGTGAAGGTGGTCGGATCGCTGCGCTGGTGATCGAACCGATACTGGGCTCCGGCGCGTTCGAAGTGCCGGGGGCATTCCTGGCGACGGTGCAGCGGCTTCGCGAGCACTACGGCTTCCTTCTCGTCGCCGACGAGGTCGCGACCGGCTTCGGTCGCACCGGCGTGCGCTTCGCCTCGGCCGGATGGGCACAGGCGCCCGATGCGCTCGTGCTGTCCAAGGCGCTGACCAACGGCGCCTGCGCGGCGTCCGTGGTCGTCGTGAACGACCGCATCGCCGCGGCGTTCGAGCGCCACGACTCGATGCTCGTGCACGGCGAGACCCAGGCAGGCGCTCCTGCAAGCTGCGCGGCGATCCTGGCCACGCTCGACCTCTTCGAGCAGACCGGGGCGGGCGAGCACTTCCGTACTGTTTCGGCCCAGCTCGACGTCGTCCAGGAACGGATGCTGGCGCACCCGCGCATCTTGGGCGTGCGCGGACGGGGAGCATTCCGCGCGCTCAGCGTGTCCGGCCCCCCGTCCGCCTCCCGGGCGGCATTCGAGCCGAGCGCGGACGCATCTCCGGGTGATGTCGTGCAGCTCGTCGAGCGGGTCCGTCGGCGCGGCGTCATCGTGCACCCAGGCCCCTCCGCGGTGCAGCTGATCCCCGCCGCCATCTCGCACTCCGACGATATCGATCGGACCGCCGACGCCATTCTCGGCGCGCTCGACGAGGAGACTGCCGCATGACGGGGCGGGGAGCACGCGACTCGCTGATGACGCACGATGTCGTCGCTGCGACGGCCATCGGCGTGGGAGCAGCCGCTCGATCGCTCCCTCGGTTCGGGGCGATGAGGAACGGGCTCGTCCTCATCGACGCGAACGTTCATGAACGTCATCCGTCGCTGTCGTCGAGAGCGCGGCACGTCATGGTGTTCGACCCCCGTCAGGAGTCCCAGCGGGAGTTGCTCGCGCGGGCGCACGCAGAGGTCCGGCGCGAGATACGGAGCCCCGAGGGTGACCCGGCGGCCTCGGGGTCGAACGTCGGCGGCATCATCGCGATCGGCGGCGGTTCGGTCATGGACGCGGCGAAGCTGCTGCGGCTTCTGCTCGTGAGCGCCGCGTCATTCCGCTCCGTGTGCCATGCAGCTGAGTCGTTCGGCGTGTCGATCGTCCCGGAGGGATGGACGCGGAGTGCGACGGCGCTGGTCATGATCCCGACGACGCTCGGAACCGGGTCTGAGGCGAGCGCGGTCGCGTGTCTCCACGGAGAAGGGGCACCTCCGTCTCGGAGGCTGGTCACCGGCGGCGTGATGCGCGCCGACACTGTCGTGCTCGACGCAGGCCTGACTCGATCGCTCCCCGACCGGTCGGTGCGGGAGGGAGCAGCCGAGATCCTGCTCCGCATCCTCGGTGCGTACATCGGCAGCCCGCCGCGCGACATTCCGGACCGCGCCGCGGAAGAGCTCGCCGCGCGCGTCGCGACTCATGCCGAGAAGGGAGTCCGTCTGGGGTTCGACGATCGGATCCGGGAGGCGTTGGCCATCGCGTCCGCCGAGACCCACACAGGCTGGGCCCTCGTCGGCCGCGACCCCTTCGCCGCCAAGCACTGGTATCTGGCGAACGAGCTCTCTTCCGCAGCGTCGCTCGGGAAGGTGCCCGTCACGCTCGGGCTGCTCCCGGAGATCTGGCGACGCATCGTCGACGGCGACTCGCGCCTCGGTGACGTATCCCGGCTGCGACGCCTCTGGCGGATCGTCGCCGAGGCGCTCACGCTGCCGCAGGACCCCGTACGCGGCGCGGCGGAGTGGGCGTCCGCCTGGGGGTTGTCGCCACCGCCGGTGTCGCGCGATGCGATCGCCAGGGCGGCGCGTGGCTGTTTCGAAGTCTGGGGTGGCGAGCGGCCGGCCCTACGCGGGCTCAGTGAGGCCGACGTCCTGGCCATCTACGTCGTCGCGTTCAGCGAGTCGCGGATGCGCAGCTGTCTTTCGACCCTGAGAGAGGAGGTGAACTGATGGTCATCACGCAGGAGAACGGATTCGATTTCGAAGAGATCGACGCTGCGGATGCTCCGAGCGCGGACTCCTTCTGGTGGGGAATGTGGTCGGGCATCATCGTCGTCGGCACCGTCGTCGCGGCCACCTGATCGGCATTCCCGTTGTGCTCTCCGGGGACATAACCAGGACGAAGAGAGGAGGTGACCAGATGGAACTCTCGCCGCAACTTCGATTCGAAGAGATCGAAGGCATGGAGGCTCCCGACTCCGACTTCTATGTCGGGTTCAAGCTCGCGATCGTGCTCGGACTCGTCGCCGTGGCCGCGACCTGATCGTCGGCTCTCGGCCGGATGCAACGAAGAACGGAGGTGAAACGTGCAACAGAACACCACAGGACTCTGGTTCGAAGAGCTCGACGAGGCAAACGCCCCGATGAGCCCGGAGGAATGGGCCTTCAACATCATCACGTTCGGAGCAGCGCTCGCCGCTCTCGCCACGTGACAAACGGTGGGCGGTCGTCGATCGCGACCGCCCACTCCATCGCACCCACCCGACGAGAGGATGACAGATGGTGGATACCAGCCCGCCGAAGCCGACCGCCTCAGACAGCGGTCCCCGGTGTCTCGCCACGATCCTGACCGAGGGGAGAGAGCCGGCCGATCTGTACTCTGTCGAGGGATCGCGCCTCTACGAGAGGTTCGCCGAGTTCGATGACTCGGAGCAGCGCGAACTCCTTCGCCGATTGTCCCGGACGGACGGCGACATCCTCGAGCTGGCCGCCGGCGGCGGACGGCTCACGCTTCCCTTTCTGTCTCTCGGCCGACCCGTCTTCGGAATCGATCTGTCGCCCGAGATGGTTCGCATCCTGCGCGACCGGTACGACCACCTCCCCGCTTCGCGGCGACGAGTGTCTCTCACTGCAGAGATCGCCGACATGCGCTGCTTCGATCTGCAGCGCCGGTTCGGCGCGATCGTGCTCGCGACGACATCGGTGTTCCTGCTCGACGCCGGAGGCCGACAGCAGCTGTTCGCCTCTGTGAAGGCACATCTCGCGAGCGGGGGAGTCTTCCTCCTCACCGTGTACGCGGCGCCGCTGCGGCCGGGGGCGACCTCGACCCGTGTCATTCCCCTCGCCGGACAGCATCCGGAGGTCGTGCTCCTCAGCGATCTCGTCGGAGACGACGGGCGGACGAGGGAGATATCGGCGCTCCACGTCGCCCGAAGCGAAGAAGGCGCGCTCGACGTCTCGTCCTACTCATCCGTCGTGTTCGTCGCTTCCGAGGACGAGCTCGACGCGGAGCTCGCCGCCGCGGGCCTCACGCGAGTCGAGTCCATCGAGGTGGGCGGTTCCGCCGATGCGGGAGCACTGCGGATCCTGGGGTACTCCGCATGAGAGAGGGTTCCTCGGCGATGCGCTCGTGGGACGAGCTGTGGCCGGAACTCGCCGATGACGTCAGCGTGGATGCGCCCCTCCACGATGGCGCCCCCTGGGTCATCGCGGTCTCGAAGGTGCCCCGCGCACGCGTGGGTGCGGACTTCGCCCGATTGGCCGCATCTTTCGACGGTCGACGTTCTCTGCGTGAGGCCGCAGACGCGGCCGGCCTGTCCGTCGGTCCGGCACAGGCACTCGATGTGGTGGATGCCTTGGCGGCAGCGGATCTCCTCCGCTCCGGTTCTCCCGCCGTCGCGCTCCGTGCCCGACCCGGCAGGCGCACTCTCAAGGCTCGCGCAGCCGGCGGCCGTCTCCAGTACCGCGCTCCGCTGACCGTACAGTGGACGATCCTCGATCCGTCGGCTCTCGCCCGGACGCTCGCTGCTCCGATCCGGCTGCGTGCGTTCCGTGTCGTCCTGTACGCCACGGTCGCGGTGCTCCTCGTGCTCGCGGGAGTCGCCGTCGCCGTCGATCTGGAATCGATCATCGGCGTGCTCGCGGCGCCCCTGCCCATCGATCTCGTCCCGGTGCTGATCCTCGCCGTCGCGCTGACCGGATGCGTGCACGAACTCGGCCATGCCGTGATGCTGGCGGCCCTGGGTGGGCGCCCGACGCGGATGGGCATCATGCTGTTCTACCTCATGCCGGCATTCTTCTGCGACGTGACCGACGGCTGGCGGATCGGCGGACGGCGGAGTCGCGCTGCGGTGGCACTCGCAGGACCCGCGATCCATCTCGTCCTCGCCTCCGCGTCGTTCGCACTCGTTCCGGTCGTCGGTGACACGAATCTCCGGGCGCTGCTCGCGCTGTACGGCTTTGCCTGCCTGGTCGCCGTCGTGGCGAACCTCGTTCCCTTCATCAAGCTCGACGGCTACCTCGCGCTGGTCGCGATCACCGACACGCCCTACCTCCGACGAGTCGCCATGACGGCCGCGCGGCGGGGGATGGCGCGGATGCTGTTCGGCGTCGACCTCCGCCCGGATGCTCCGCGGGATGCGTTCCCGCTCATCGCCTTCGGCGCGCTGTGCACGCTCTTCCCGCTTCTGCTCTTCCTCTGGGGGGCGATCCGGCTGCAGCCGACGTTCCTCGACCTCGGGCACTGGAGCGCGATGTCGTATCTCGCGCTCGTCGCGACCTTCCTGATCGTGACCGCACGGCGAATCGTGCGCTTCGCCACAGCCTGTCTCCGTCTTCGGCCCCGCGCCCGACGAATCGGGTTCGCGCTCGGAGTCGCTCTGATAGCGGGCTCCCTTCTCGTCCAGATCCCCGTGCCGGCGACGGCCCACGCTGGGTACGTGGTGCGCGCGGACCAGGTGTTCGTGGTGTCGAGCAGCCAATCGATCGTCGAATCCCTGAGGCCGGGTGGGGTCGTGCGCCTTCGGACGAACGGGGTCGTTCTCCGGCTGGAGGTCGGCACCGCGGCCGTTCCCGATGACCCGAGCAGGCCGACGGAGGTGACCGTCCCCGTCTCCGCGGCGGCACCGGTCTCGGCCCCGGGAACCACGGTGACCGCATGGGGCATCCCCCTGACGAAGGTCGAGTCGCTCGCTCCGCTGCCGGCGGCCGGTATCGCCGACATCGAACTCGCCGTTTCGCTGCCCCTCGGCGAGTACGCCGTCGGACTGCTCATCGGCGAACCGTTGAGCGCCGTCTTCGAGGGGGTGCGACAGTGACGACGAGCGCGATGAGCACCCCGGGGGAGCCTCCCCGGCACTTGACGGCGGCCCTCGCGCAGGCTGCGCATCACTGGGATCGACAGATCGTCGGTCAGCCGATCGTGGGGTGGCGGGGCCGCACGGCCGGAGTCGCCGTCGAGGACCAGAGAGGTGGGCAGGAGTGGCTCCGCGTGGTCGTCGCGCGCCCAGAGCTCGCGCGCGGCGACTGGTGGAACGGCAACACGGATGCCATGACTCTGGTGGGCGTGCGCCACCCGATGATCTTCACCTGGCACGAATGGTCGGAGGGCGCTGAGCGCGTCCGCGGCGAGTTGATGGAGATTCTTCCGGGGCACGTGTGCTCCGCGACTCCAGAACTGCGCCACGAGCTCGCACTCGACAGTCGATGGTGGTCGGACCTCGATGAGAACCTCGCGCTGCTCGCACGACATCGCACGCGCAGGGAGAGCACGACGGCGTCGTCGATCTCTCATCGAAGCCACGTGCTGTTCGGGCGACGTGTCGACTTCTCCGGGGTCAGATGGAGCACCGCGCACGGAGACCTGCACTGGGCCAACGTCTTCGCACCCCAGTTCGCACTGCTCGACTGGGAGGCCTGGGGGAGTGCTCCGGACGGAAGCGACATCGCGGGGCTCTATCTGCATTCGCTCCTGGTCCCGGAGGTCGCCGCCACGATCCTCGACCGCTTTCCGGAAGTCTTCGCGTCGACGTCCGGTCGGGTCGGCCTCGTCTTCCATGCCTCTCGCATGCTCGCGCGCGCCATGGCCGGCGACTACCCCGATCTGATCGATCCCATCCACGAAGCAGTGCGTCGATTCGCACCGCACGACTAGCAGAGGAGACTTCGCATGAGTGCAGAAGCCGTTGCTTTCCACAGGTTCACGAAGGCGTTCGGAGGCCGCAAGGCCGTCGACGACCTCACCCTTTCCTGCGAGCGCGGCAAGATTCTGGGCATGCTGGGCCCCAACGGGGCAGGAAAGAGCACCGCCATGCGCGGCCTCGTGGGCCTGCTGCGTCCGACCAGCGGCACGGCGACGGTGTTCGGACGTCACTTCGCCGAGCTCCGCGACCCTGCGCGAACGGTGGGGGTGCACATGGACGGCCTGGGGTTCGAGGCCGGCATCAGCGGGCGCAGGCATCTCCAGATCCTGTCGATAGCCGCGGGTATGCCGAAGAGTCGCCCCGACCAGCTGCTGGAGATCGTCGGCCTCGAGCAGGAGGGACGAAAGCGGGTGAAGCACTACTCGACCGGGATGAGGCAGCGACTCGGGCTCGCCGCCGCACTGGTCGGCGACCCTGAACTGCTCGTCCTCGACGAACCGGCCAACGGCCTCGACCCGGAGGGCATCCACTGGCTTCGGCGGTTTCTGCGGAAGGAGCGCGACGCCGGACGAACGATCGTGGTGTCGAGCCACCAGCTCGGCGAACTGGAACAGATCGTCGACGACATCGCCGTGATCAAGCGGTCTCTGCTGTACGTCGGATCACTCGACGGGCTGACAGGCTCGGGTGCGCACACGTTGGAGGACCGCTACCTGGAACTCGTCGTCGACACGATGCGAGGCAAGCGATGAGCGTGCTGGTGCCCCGACAGATCCGAGCCGATGTGCTCAAGGCGCTCTCCGGGCCGACGCTCCTGACGCTGTCCTCACTGGTGATCGTCGTCCCCCTGCTGATCGTCTTCATGACGGGACTCGTCGACGGTCTGGCCTTCGTCGGATCAGCCGAGGCCACGCGCACCCTTCTCCCGATCGGGGTCGCCGGATCGCTCGGCTGCGCGTTCTACGGCAGCTACCTGGTCACCAGGGACGACTACTACCGCGGGATGGAGCGCGCATTCCTGATGGCTTCGCCCCGGACGGTCTTCACGTCGCGTGTCGTCGTCGCCGCGCTCATCGGGCTCGCTTTCTCCACGGCGGGTTTCCTCCTCTGGACCGTGGCGACCGCCGCGATGCTCCGGTCCCACGATCGCGAGTTGCGCATCGGGGCGGAGGTGCTCCCGCTGGCGATGGGGAACTTGTTCGCCGGAGCGCTCGCCGCAGCCATCGGCTGCGGCATCGGGTGGGTGGTCCGCAACTACTACGTCGCGGTCGTCGTTCTGCTGATCCTTCCCGCGATCATCGCTGCGCCGATGCTCGCTCGTCTTCGCGATGTCGAGAGATTCCTCCCGGTGGGAGCTGTCGCGGGTCTCGGCGGAGTGAAGATGGACGGACTTCTGGCTCCGGCCGGGGCAGGACTCGTCCTCGCGGGATGGACCGTGCTGGCACTCGCAGCAGGATGGTTCGCCCTCCGCCGACGGAGGCAGGTGTGATGGTGTGGCGGGCGGCGCGGATCGAGGCGCTCCGACTGTTCACAGAGCCGGGGCTGGCCGCGTTTCTCGGCCTGGCGCTGCTTCCGGCGATCGCCATCGTCGCAGGTCTGCCAGGCGGCGTCCCGCCGTCGGGTGGAGCGCTGGACGGTCCCTTGCACGTCTCGCTGCTCGTGAATGCAGCTCTGCTCGCGGCAGGCTTCGGCGCTGTTCGGACCGCCGTCGCATTCAGGGCGGGAATCGTCGGGCGGGACGCCCTGGTCCTCAGATCGGGCGCGGGGTTCTGGATGCGTGTCGTGTCGTCGGCGTCGGGGGGTGCCGTGGTCGCTCTCGGGGCGTGGACGTTCGCGTGCGTCGGCGTCCGGATATTCGGACATCTCGATGTGTTCGGTGCTCCGTCGCTCGGTGCCGCGCTCATGCTGGGGGCGGGGGCAGGCATCTGGGGCGCGGCCATCGGGGCATTGGTGCGTGCTCCGCTCGCGGTGCTGCCCCTTGTCATCCTGTCGCTGAGTCCGGCGATGTTCCTGTCCGTGCTCTTTCCGGATGCGGTGATCGCGCTACCGCTCGGCAGCGCGCTCCTGGCGCTCGATGTTCCCATCATCGAGGCCGCCGGCGAACGGTGGTGGAGCGTGGGGGTCGCCTTCCTGTGGCTCATCGGAGCCCTGTGCCTGTCCTTCGCGATGTATCGGGAGCGGCCGCTTCTGTCGTGACCGCGTAAAATCGCCGGGTGGCAACCCCGAAGATCGTCCTGTTCTACGCTTTCACGCCGCTCGCCGACCCCGAGGCCATCCGCCTCTGGCAGCGCGACCTCGGCGAGGCGCTCGGCCTGCGCGGGCGGGTGCTCATCTCGAAGGACGGCGTGAACGGCACCCTAGGGGGCGACGTCCGGGCGCTGAAGAAGTGGTCGCGCTCCTTCCGCTCCTACGCGCCGTTCGCGGACGCCGACATCAAGTGGAGCGAGGGGACGGGCCTGGATGCCGAGGGTCGAAGCCTCGACTTCCCGAAGCTCAGCGTCAAGGTGCGCGATGAGATCGTGTCCTTCGGCGCCCCGGGTGAGCTGAAGGTCGACGAGCACGGCGTGGTCGGCGGTGGGACGCGACTCACTCCCGAGGCGCTTCATGAGCTGATCGACGAGCGCGGCGACGATGTGGTCTTCTTCGACGGACGCAACGCCCTCGAGGCGCAGATCGGAAGGTTCCGCGGCGCGGTCGTGCCCGACACCGAGACCACGAGGGATTTCGTGCAGCTGCTCGACTCGGGAGCGTACGACGACCTGAAGGGCAAGCCTGTGGTCACCTACTGCACGGGGGGCATCCGCTGCGAAGTGCTCTCCAGCCTCATGACCGCGCGTGGCTTCGGAGAGGTCTACCAGCTCGAAGGCGGGATCGTCCGGTACGGAGAGCAGTACGGCGACGACGGCCTGTGGGAGGGATCCCTCTATGTGTTCGACAAGCGCGGCTCCGTCGACTTCTCCGACCATGCCCAGGTGGTCGGCGAATGCGTCGGCTGCGGCGCCGCGACCAAGCGCACGGCCAACTGCCCCGACCTCTCCTGTCGCGCCCAGTTCGTCGTCTGCGCCGACTGCGAGTCCGTGCCCTGCGCCGCGCACGCGGCCTGAGCGGCGCTCAGATCGCGGCGGCCGTCGTACTTCTCGTGGCGAACAGAGAGCGGGGCACGAGCACAGCGCGCAACTGCGCCGGACGGTCGACGCTGCGATGCAGGCGCCCGAGAACGGCGCTCAACGGGACCGCGAGATCGATCGGCTCCGCACCGGTCCGTGCGTAGTTCGCCCGCTCGACGGCATCCGTCAGCCGAGTCATCGCCTCCGGATCGACGGCACTGTTCCGGATCAGATCTGCCGCACGCATCCTCGGCGTGTCCGCATCCGACGCCGGAAGCTGGAGGTCGATCAGGGTGTCGCGAAGTTCCGCCCACACGGCCGCCGAATCGCCGGAACGCGCTCGCCGCAGGCGCATCCAGCGCTCCACGCGGCGGATCAGAGCGGGGAGGAGCAGGAGCAGGATCGCGCCCAGAGCCGTGAGCACCACGGGCATCGGGTCGAGGCGGCGCAGCTCTCCGCCGGTGCCCGCGCCCTCCGCCTCGTCGCCGCGCTCGATATCCGGGCCTGCGGACTCCTCGGCCTGTGGAGCCGTCGTCGGGGCCGGAGCCGCAGGTCCGCCCGTCCCTGCGCCGTCGGCGGCACCCGCGCGGAAGGCGGTCGGAACGCCGAGCGAGGCGGTGGGCTCGAACGGGACCCACCCCACACCCGGGAACAGCACCTCCGGCCAGGAATGCAGCTGATCGCTCGAGACCGAGAACACGGACTCGTCGCCCCGCTTCTCATCGGTCAGCGATCCGGGGAGGTAGCCGACGACGATGCGCGTCTGCATCCCGAGGCTCTCCGCCATCAGCGCGAACGCTCCGGCGAAGTGCACGCAGTAGCCCGATCGCTCTTCGAGGAACTGGGCGACTGCCTCTGCTCCGGTCCCGTCGAACCCCTCTTCCACCGGCGTCTCCAGCGAGTAGATGAACTCCGAGCGGAACCAGGTCTGCAGGGCGACGAGACGGTCGTAGTCGGTTCCGGCCTCCGCGGTGACATCGTTCGCGAGGGTGGCGATGATCTCCGGCAGCTCCAGTGGTTCCGCGTCGGGGTCGACCACGGGCTCCGCAGCGTCGAGGGCGCGGATCTGCTCGAGGGTCGGGATCACCCGCGTCGATGCGACGGTGTAGTCGTTGCCCGCGGCATCCGCGCTTCGGGAGACGAGCGTGCGGTTGTCGACAGCCACGCGCCACGAACCGGTGAGCCCCTGAACGTCGGTCGCCGGGTAGGGCACGGGCAGCCAGGAGCTCGACATGCGCAGGATGCGGATCGAGGTCGTCTGCTCCTCGGTCGCCACGTCGGGACTCCACTCGGGGCCGCCGAAGCCCTCCTCCTGCGACTGCACGTCGCCCCGATCGGGCTGCCAGACCCGGCCGTCGAAGCGCGACAGGGTGGTCAGGCGCAGATACGGTGCGATCTCGCCCTTCGCTGCGACGGTGAGCACCTCGACCGGGTTCGGCTGACGAAGGTCGTCTCCGAGCCGCAGGGACGCATCGACCGTGACGCCGACGCCCGTTCCCGCCAGGTTCGCCGTCACCGGGAGCGCGGGGGCGATCGCGACGGTCACAGCCAGGGCCGCGGCGCCGACGGCCACGGCGATCGTCGTGGAGGAACGGCGCGGGGAGAGCGGATGCCGCCGTGCGGTGAACCGGAACAGGATGAGGACGAGCACGCCGAGCATCACGAACCAGACGACGTGCGGTTCGCCCATCGTGACGATCATCGGGATCGCGCCGACGACTCCGGTCAGCAGGGCCGCGATCACGACGGAGCGGTGCGCCACGAGGTGATCGAGGAGGATCGCGATGACCGCGAACCCCGATCCCATGGCCGCCGCGAGTCCCGGCGAGGCGTCGAGCGGTGCGGTGCCGAAGACGATCTGCTCCCAGACGGCGGCGGCGAGGGCGCCGAAGACGGTCAGCGTCGTGGATGTCGGGAAGATGCCGAGGAACGCGGTGTCGCCGGCGACGAGCTGCGTGACCACGGCGACGGCGACCACGAGCTGCACCACGAACGTCGTGACGTCGCAGAGCCAGGGGGTCTGCCGCCGCAGGAGGTGGCGCATCAGCATGCCGGTGGCCGCCGTGATGACCACGACGATGACGACGGTGATCGACCAGGCTCCCGGTTCGATGACCGAGGTGAACGGCCACATCGCGACGAACGATGCCGCCGCGGCCAGCGCGCCGGGCGCGACGACGCCGGACGGCTCCTCGTGATCGCGGTGCCAGCGCGGCGGCGTCTGCGGCCGCGCGGTCGGCATGCTCGGTGCGCGCTCAGCCCGGAACATCGCCGACCCCGATCCGCGCGGAGACCGCATCCTCCCAGGCCTCGGCGACGTCCGGCCCCAGCGGCGCCACGGTCCAGCCGTGCTGAGCGGCCGCTTCGGCGGCGCCGTCGAGCAGCTCGGTGCTGAACAGCATCGGCGCGGCCGCGCCGGACGGGCGCAGCAGCGCCGCGTCCTCCTCGTCCAGGCGGCCCGTGATGTACACCAGCGGACCCGGCGGCGTTCCACCGATGAGGGTCGCGAGATCTCGGCTGTCGCCGCGCGGGGCGACCATGGCGAGCGCCACGAGCAGCCCGTCGCGATCGTCTTCGTGGCCGCGCAGCGTGCCGAGGAGCGTGCCGGCGCTGTCGATCACGTCGACGCTGTAGCCCTCGGACGACAGGTGGACGGCCGTCGAGGCGCACAACGACACCGCGGCTTCGAAGGCGGGGTCGGCGTGCGCGCCCGGGGTGTCCCAGCGACGGCCGCTGCGATCGATCACGACCACGGCATCCGGGCTGGACTCCTCTTCCTCCTGACGCACCATCAGCTGCCCGCGATGCGCGGTCGCCCGCCAATGGATGCGGCGCATGGAGTCGCCGGGGATGTAGCCGCGCGGTGAGAGGTTGTCGCTGCCCTGACCGAGCCGGCTCGACGAGGTGTGGGCGGTGCCGCCGGCAGCGCCTACCCGCACGGCCAGGGGGGCGAGCGTGAAGATCTCGGGCACGACCGTGATGCTCCGCGTGTCGCCGAACGACTGCTCGCGCTGGGCCAGGCCGAAGGGGTCGACGGTGCGCAGCATCAGCGGTCCGAGCGGCCACACGCCACGGCGGACCCCGGTGATCAGGTAGCTGAGCTGTCCCGTCTCCGGCGGATATTCCCCGCCGGAATCGCCGGTGACCGCATCGGGGAGCTCGTCTCGCCAGAGTCCGTGCGGGACCCGCAGTGCGCGCAGAGTGAATCGCACGGTCACCCGCGACGCCTCCGAGACCGTGAGCAGGTCGGTGGAGATGCGCCGCGTGACGGTGCCGGAGCGCCGCGGCACACGGACGGCGATGACCGAGAACAGCGTCAGCAGCGCCAACAGGAGGCCGAGGTAGAGGAGGATGCGGGCGCCGACGAGGTTGGCCGCGATCATGCACCCGAGCGCTGCGACGAGCGCGCCCGTGCCCCGTGCGGTGAGGGTTCTGCGGCGGCGCATCGGGGGTCCCGGTCAGGTGCGCGTCGCGACGGGGACGCGCACCCGTTCCACGATCTGGGTGAGGGCGGCCTCGACGGGCTGGGCGCCGGCGCGATGCGCACCGCGTGCGGGGAGCAGCCGATGGGCGAGCACCGGGATCAGCAGGGCGGTGATGTCGTCCGGGATCACGAAGTCGCGCCCGTCGAGGGCCGCCCACACCTTCGCCGATCGGACGAGCTGCAGCGTGGCGCGGGGGCTCGCGCCGAGGTGGAGATTCGGATCGGAGCGCGTGGCCTGGGCGAGTGCCACCGCGTACTCCTCGAGGGCCGGGGCGACGTGCACCGATCGAGCCCAGGCGATCAGCTGCGAGATCGACGCCGCGTTCGCCACGGGCGACACCGCGGCCAGAGGATTCACGACATCGCGCTGGCGGAGCATGAGGGCTTCCGCGGCGGCATCCGGATATCCCATCGAGATGCGCATCATGAATCTGTCCCGCTGGGCCTCCGGCAGGGCGTAGGTGCCCTCCATCTCCAGAGGGTTCTGCGTGGCGACGACGAGGAACGGTTTCGGGAGGGGGTGGGTGGCGCCGTCGACCGTGACCTGTCCCTCCTCCATCGCCTCGAGGAGGGCGGACTGCGTCTTGGGGGAGGAGCGGTTGATCTCGTCGGCGATCACGATGTGCGCGAAGATCGCGCCGCGCTTGAACTCGAATTCCCGGTCGACCGGGTTGTAGACCGAGACGCCGGTCACATCACCGGGAAGCAGATCGGGGGTGAACTGGATGCGCCGCACCGTCGCGTCGACGCTCGCGGCGAGGGCGCGAGCCAGCATGGTCTTGCCGACCCCGGGGACGTCCTCGATGAGGAGATGGCCCTCCGCCAGCAGACAGACGAGGGCGCTGCGCACCGCGTCCGGCTTCCCGTCGATCACCTGGCCGATCGACGAGAGGATCGCAGAGGTCTGCACGGCGAACGCGTCGGCGTCGATCATCGCCGGGATCCGGGGGGAGTTGTCTGGCATGCGTTCCCTCTCGCGTTGGCGCCTCGGTGCGCGTTACTCGATCGTAACCCTGTAAGGTCAACGGCGCTCTGGCAGGTTCCCCTGAGGATGCGGGCGCGGGCGCCCCTCGATTCGAGGGACCGTGCGTGTCGGGTTAGGATAGATCTCGGCTCTCCGCGTGGCGGCATCCAGGCCAATTCCCCCAGGGCGGAAACGCAGCAAGGGTAACCGGGCTCTGCTGGGTGCGCGGAGGGTCATTTTCTTTGCCCTCGGGCGGGTCGCTGCGATCAGCTTGCGCGCTCAGTCGCCTCCGGGCTGCGCCTGCGACAATCAGCACGTGACCGTCATGCCGCCCCGCAACAGCTCGAACACGCAGAGCAACTCGAGCGCTCTCGGCCGTTTCGTCTCGCCGGTCGTGCTGCTCGCGCTGATGTGGCTCGTCCAGGCCCTCGACGCGGTCCTGCCCGGTTCGTTCACCGGCTTCGGCCTGCGGTCCTGGGATGTCACCGGTCTCGGCGGCATCGTGCTGGGGCCGCTGCTGCACGCCAACTGGGGCCACCTCATCGCCAACTCGGCGCCGTTCCTGGTGCTCGGCTGCCTCGTCGCCGTGGAAGGCGCACGGCGATTCTGGGCCGTCACGGCGAGCGTCGCGATCGTGGGTGGGCTCGGCACCTGGCTCGTCAATGCTCCCGGCACCCTGACGGTCGGCGCCTCGGTCCTGGTGTTCGGCTACTTCGGCTACGTCGTGATGCGCGTCTTCGCTCCCGGCCGTGTCTCCCATCGCGTCCTCTACGCCGTCATCGCCCTCATCGTCATCTCCCTCTACGGCGGGTCGATGCTCGCGGGCGTCTTCGGCGCGGCCGAGGGCGTGTCCTGGCAGGGCCACCTGTTCGGAGCTGTCGGCGGCGGCGTCGCAGCCCTCGCCGGCAGGCGCCGCAGACCGGATCGTGACGTGACACCGTGAGCCGCGGTCGGGCCAACCCGCAGCGAAAGGCGCGACCTCGGAAGCCCTCGAAGTCCCGCGCCACCGCAGCGCGAAGCGCCGCCAGGGGAACCACGAGGAAGGGGACGGCGAATCGCCGCAAGCCGGGAGCCCGCCGACAGGCACTGCTCCGCCTGCGTCGTCGACGGATGCTGCGCCGCATCCTGATCTCCGCGGGAGCGGTGGCCGCCGGCGTCGCACTCCTGGTCCTGATCCCGCTGGGCCTCGCCCGCGATCCCGCGGCGATCTGCATCGACGACCCGCGGACGTTCCCGGAGGCGGGCATCGAAGGGTGGAGCGGCGAGCAGCTCGAGAACGCCGCGACCATCGTGCGTACGGCATCCGCCCTCGGGTTCGGACGCGACGGCCAGATCCTCGGCGTCATGACGGCGATGGGGGAGAGCAGTCTGGAGAACATCGACTACGGCGACTGGGAGACCCGCGGCTTCACCAACCCCGACGGCACGCCCACCAGCAGCATCGGCCTGTTCCAGCAGCAGGAGTGGTGGGGCAGCGTCGAGGCCCGGATGGACCCGGCCACCGCCGCGACGATGTTCTTCGAACGACTCGGACGCCTGCCCGACTGGCAGCAGCTGCCGCCCTCGCACGCGATCCATCGCGTGCAGGTGAACACCGATCGGGACTACTACGCCCGCTTCCAGGAGGACGCCGCCGCGATCGTCGACGCCCTGTCCGGCACGTGCACGGCAGACCCCGCCTAAGCTGAACCCGTGGCGCGGAGCATCTACATCACCTCGGCCGAAGGCCATTCCGGAAAGTCGACGATCGCCCTGGGGGCGCTCGACGCCTTGATGCGCGTGTCGCCGCGGGTGGGCGTGTTCCGTCCGATCGCCCGGTCGGTCACCGAGCGCGACGAGATCCTCGATCTGATGCTCGCCCACGACGGCGTGCACCTCGACTACGAGGACTGCATCGGCGTCACCTACGACGATGTCCGTCGCGACCCCGACGCGGCACTGTCGACCATCGTCGCGCGCTTCAAGGCCGTCGAGGCGCAGTGCGACGCCGTGGTCATCATCGGCAGCGACTACACCGACGTCGCGAGCCCGGCCGAGCTCGGCTACAACGCCCGCATCGCCGCGAACCTCGGCGCGCCCGTGCTGCTCGCGCTCAGCGGCCGCGATCAGCAGCGGCAGGCGGAGCAGCTCGGCACGACGACCGCGCGCACCGCGGCGGCGGTCAGCCAGATCGCCGCACTGGCGCTGTCCGAACTCGCCGAGGAGCGCGCGGAGCTGTTCGCGGTCGTCGTCAACCGCGCGGATCCGGCAGCCCTCGACGACATCGTCGCCGAGGTGTCGGGAGCGCTTCCCGAGGAGGGCACCCCCGTCTGGGCGATCCCGGAGGACCGTGCGCTGGTCGCACCCTCGATCCGCAGTATCCTCGCCGCGGTCGACGGGAAGCTCCTCAAGGGCGACGACGACAGGCTCGGACGCGAGGCGCTCACGATCGTCGTCGCCGGCATGTCGATGGTGAACGTGCTCCCGCGGCTCACCGAGGAGGCGGTCGTGGTGATCCCTGCCGACCGCACCGAGGTGCTGCTCGCCGCCCTGCTGGCCGACTCGTCCGGCACGTTCCCTCGCATCGCCGGCATCATCCTCAACGGACCGTTCCCTCTTCCCGAGCCGATCGTGCAGCTTCTCGACGGCTTCTCCTCGACGGTGCCGATCATCACGACCGACCTCGGCACCTACGACACCGCGGTGCGGGTCATGGGCACCCGCGGCCTGATCTCGCCGGACTCGCGCGCCCGCTACGATCGCGCCCTCGGCCTCTTCCAGACCCACGTCGACATCGCCGAGCTGACCACGCAGCTGGGGCTCGCCGAATCGCGGGTCGTGACGCCGCTCATGTTCGAGTACGGCCTGATCGAGCGCGCTCGGGCCGACCGTCGCCACATCGTCCTTCCCGAGGGCGACGATGATCGCATCCTCCGCGCCGCCGCCACCCTGCTCGCCAGGGAGGTCGCGGATCTCACGATCCTCGGCGACGAGGCATCGGTGCGGGCACGGGCCGTCGAGCTCGGGGTGGACATCTCCGCGGCCAGGGTGATCAGCACCACCGATCCCGAGCTGGTCGAGCGCTTCGCGGCCGAGTACGCCCGGCTGCGGGCGCACAAGGGCATCACCCTCGCGCAGGCGGCCGACACCGTGACCGACGTGTCGTACTTCGGGACGATGATGGTGCACCTGGGCCTCGCCGACGGCATGGTGTCGGGTGCCGCGCACACGACGGCGCACACGATCCGGCCGTCCTTCGAGATCATCAAGACGAAACCCGGCGTGAACGTGGTCTCCAGCGTCTTCCTGATGGCGCTCGCCGATCGGGTGCTCGTCTACGGCGACTGCGCCGTGATCCCCGACCCCACCAGCGAGCAGCTCGCCGACATCGCCGTCTCCTCGGCGGCGACCGCCCGTCAGTTCGGCATCGAGCCGCGCATCGCGATGCTCTCGTACTCGACGGGGGAGTCGGGATCCGGAGCCGACGTCGACAAGGTCCGTGCGGCCACCGCCCTGGTGCGCGAACGCGCTCCCGAGCTGCTCGTCGAAGGACCGATCCAGTACGACGCGGCAGCGGATGCCGCCGTCGCGAAGGCCAAGCTCCCCGACTCCGCCGTGGCGGGCAGGGCGACGGTCTTCGTCTTCCCCGACCTCAACACCGGCAACAACACCTACAAGGCCGTGCAGCGCTCCGCCGGCGCCGTCGCCATCGGGCCGGTGCTGCAGGGCCTCAACAAGCCCATCAACGACCTCTCCCGCGGCGCGCTCGTCGACGACATCGTGAACACCGTGGCGATCACCGCGATCCAGGCCCAGGGCGCGGGGGAGGACGCGGCATGAGCGCGATCCTCGTGATCAACAGCGGATCCTCGTCGCTGAAGTACAGCCTGATCGACGTGGACACCGAGGACGAGCTCGCGAGCGGACTCATCGAGCGGATCGGTCAGGACGCCAGCCCGGTCTCGCACACGGTCCGCCCGGAGACGACGGCGGATGCCGTGCCGACGATGCTCGATGCGACGTACCGGTCCGAGCAGCCGGTCGCCGATCACCGCGCCGCCTTCGCGGTGATGCTGGAGCAGTTCGCGGCACACGGCCCTTCGCTGGAGGAGCGCCCGCCCGTCGCGGTCGGCCATCGCGTCGTGCACGGCGGCGCCCGCTTCTTCGCCCCGACGCTGATCGACGCCGACGTCGAACGCCAGATCGACGAGCTCGCGGTGCTCGCGCCGCTGCACAACCCCGCGAACCTGGCCGGCATCCGCGCCGCGAAAGCCGTCTTCACCGCCGTGCCGCACGTCGCCGTGTTCGACACGGCGTTCCACCAGACCCTCCCGCCCGCCGCCTTCACCTATGCGATCGACGCCGCGCTCGCCGCGGAGCACCGGGTCCGCCGCTACGGCTTCCACGGCACCAGTCACCAGTACGTGAGCGAGAAGGCGGCCGCGTTCCTCGGCAGAGATCTCGCCGACCTCCGCCAGATCGTCTTCCATCTCGGCAACGGCGCCTCGGTCACCGCGATCGACGGCGGACGCTCGGTCGAGACGTCGATGGGCCTGACACCGCTCGAGGGACTCGTGATGGGCACCCGCTCCGGCGACCTCGATCCCGCCGCGCTCGTGCATCTGTCGCGGCGTGCGGGGCTGTCGATCGACGACCTCGATCGGCTGCTCAACAGTCGCAGCGGCCTCCTCGGTCTCGCGGGACGCAGCGACATGCGCGACATCCTCACCGGTGTGGACGAGGGGGAGGAGGCCGCGACGCTCGCCTTCGACGTCTACATCCATCGGCTCCGCGCGTACGCCGGCGCCTACATCGCACAGCTCGGCGGCGTCGACGTCATCTCCTTCACCGCCGGCGTGGGAGAGAACGCGGCCCGGGTCAGGGCCGAGGCCCTCGCGACCCTCGGATTCGCCGGTGTCGAGATCGATCCGGGACGCAACGAGGCGCGGGAGCGCGGCATCCGCCGGATCTCTCGTGACGAGTCGCAGGTCGCCGTTCTCGTGGTGCCGACGAACGAGGAGCTGCAGATCGCCCGCCAGACCGCAGGACTGCTCTGATCGGATGCCGCGTCAGGGGTTACCCCGCCAGGCCGCACCGCATTACGCTTGCACAGTGGCACGGAGAGGTGCCGAACCATCATCGCCCTTCTCCTGGAGGCTCCTGTGCCAGAAGCCCTGCCCGATCTGCTCCACGCCGACGGTGTGCTCTTCGACCTCGACGGCGTGCTCACGCCGACGGCGGAGGTGCACATGCGGGCGTGGAAGGTCGTGTTCGACGATGTCTTCGAGCGCTGGGGGATCACGCCCGCCTACACGGATGCCGACTACTACGACTTCGTCGACGGCAAGAAGCGCTACGACGGCGTCGCCAGCCTGATGCAGAGCCGCAACGTCGAGGTCCCCTGGGGTGACGTCGACGACGATCCCGCCGCCGAGACCGTCTGCGGCATCGGCAACCGCAAGAACGCCGCCTTCGCCGCGTCCCTGCGCGGCCAGGGGATCGCTCCGTACCCGGGATCGCTCGCCCTCATCGAGCAGCTGTCCGCCGCCGGCGTTCCGCTCGGCGTCGTCTCGAGCTCGAAGAACGCCGAGGAGGTCCTCGGCGCCGCCGGCATCCGCTCGTTCTTCCGGATCGTCGTCGACGGCGTCGTCGCCGAGCGCGACGGTCTCGCCTCCAAGCCCGCCGCCGACATGTTCGCCGCCGGCGCCGCCGCCCTCGGCGTCGACCCGGCGCGTTCCGTCGCCGTGGAGGACGCCACCTCGGGCGCGGCATCCGCCGCTGCCGCCGGCTTCGCCACCGTCGTCGGCGTCGACCGCGGCGCGGGTGCCGACGCCCTGCGCGATGCCGGAGCCACCGTCGTCGTCGACGACCTCGACGTCTTCCTTCCCGAAACCCGCACCGACAACCCGGAGACCGCATGATCGACCGCGACCGCTTCCCCGTCGACCCATGGCGTCTCATCGAGACGAGCTACTCCGAGGAAGGCGTGGGGGAGACGCTGTTCTCCGTGGGCAACGGCTACCTCGGCCTCCGCGGCAACCACATCGAGGGTCGCGGCGCACATGAGCACGGCACCTTCATCAACGGGCTCCACGAGACCTGGCCGATCCGTCACGCCGAGCAGGCGTACGGCTTCGCCGAGGTGGGGCAGACCATCGTCAACGCGCCCGACGCGAAGATCATGCGCGTCTACGTCGACGACGAGCCGATGTCGTTCGACGAGGCCGACGTGCGCGAGTACCAGCGCACCCTCGACATGCGCACCGGCGTCCTGGAGCGACTCGTCGTCTGGGAGACCCCGTCGGGCAAGCGCGTGCGCATCCGGGACGAGCGCATCGTCAGCTTCGAGGAGCGGCACCTCGCGATCCTCCGCCTCGAGGTCACGGTCGAGAACTCCGACGCCCCGGTGACGATCAGCTGCCAGCTGCTCAACCGGCAGGACGGCGGCAACGTCTACGCCGGAACGCCGGTCGCGGCGCAGAAGAAGAAGGCCGGCTTCGATCCCCGCAAGTCGGAGAAGATCGCGGATCGCGTTCTCCACCCCGCCGAATACTGGCAGGACGGACTGCGGGCCGCGCTGTCGTACCAGGTCGCCGACTCGGGCATGACCGTCGCCGTGGTCGCCGACCACATCATCGAGACCGACAACGAGTACAGCGCCCGGCAGCTCATCGAGCCGGACATCGCCAAGAACGTGTTCCGCGTGCAGGCGAAGGCCGGCGTCCCGATCCGGATCACCAAGCTCGCCAGCTACCACACCTCGCGGGGCGTCCCCCCGCGCGAGCTCGTCGACCGCTGCCGCCGCTCCCTCGACAGGGTCGCGGTGGAGGGCGTCGAGACGCAGTTCCGCCGGCAGGCCGACTGGCTCGCCGCGTTCTGGGAGCGCAGCGACGTGCAGATCGGCGGCCGCGACGACATCCAGCAGGCGACCCGCTGGTGCCTGCTCCAGCTCGCGCAGGCGTCGGCCCGCGCCGACGGCACCGGCGTGCCGGCCAAGGGCGTCTCGGGCTCGGGCTACAGCGGCCACTACTTCTGGGACACCGAGATCTACGTGCTCCCGTTCCTCACCTACACGTCGCCGCAGTGGGCGCGCAACGCGCTCCGCGCCCGCGTCCAGATGCTCCCCGCCGCCCGCCGCAGGGCCGCGCAGCTCAACGAGGCCGGGGCGCTGTTCCCCTGGCGGACCATCAACGGCGAGGAGGCATCGGCCTACTACGCCGCCGGCACCGCGCAGTACCACATCAACGCCGACGTGAGCTTCGCGCTCGGCAAGTACGTGCGCGCCACCGGCGACGAGGACTTCCTCCGTCGCGAGGGCGCGGACATCGCCATCGAGACGGCGCGGCTCTGGGCGACCCTCGGATTCTGGCGGGGCTCGCGGCTGATGGAGGAGCCCGGCGCGGGCGAGACGATCGAGACCTTCCACATCCACGGTGTGACCGGCCCCGACGAGTACACGACGGTCGTGAACGACAACCTCTACACGAACGTGATGGCGCGGTACAACCTCCGCTACGCCGCGCGGATCGTGCGGGAGATCCAGGAGACCTATCCCGAGGACTACACGCGGCTCGTCGAGCGCACGGGTCTCGGTTCGGGGGAGGCGGAGGCCTGGGAGCGCGCCGCCGAGGCCATGTTCATCCCGTACAGCGAGAGCCTCGGCATCCACCCGCAGGATTCGCTGTTCCTCGAGCGCGAGGTCTGGGACCTCGCCCAGACGCCGGCCGATCAGCGTCCGCTGCTGCTGCACTTCCACCCGCTGGTGATCTACCGGTTCCAGGTGCTCAAGCAGGCGGATGTCGTGCTCGCGCTGTTCCTGCAGGGCAACCACTTCACCCCGGAGGAGAAGCGGGCCGACTTCGACTACTACGACCCGCTGACGACGGGCGACTCCACGCTGTCGGCGGTCGTGCAGTCGATCCTCGCCGCCGAGGTCGGCTACCAGGACCTCGCGCAGCGCTACTTCGAGCAGTCGCTGTTCGTCGACCTGCACGACCTGCACCACAACGCGGCGGACGGTGTGCACGTCGCCTCCGCCGGTGGGGTGTGGACGGCGCTCGTGTGCGGTTTCGGCGGCATGCGCGACTACGCGGGAGAGCTCAGCTTCGACCCGCGCCTCCCGGCGGACTGGCCCTCGCTGTCGTTCCCGCTGCAGTGGCAGGGATCGGACGTGCAGGTCACGGTGACCAAGGACGCGCTGCAGCTGCGGGTGCGCAGCGGAGCGCCGGTGGCCTTCACCGTGCGGGACGCCGCGTACATCGCGACGACCGACGAGGCCGTCGTGGTTCCGCTCGCCGACCAGGGGCCGCTGATCCCCGGACGCCCGACGCTGCGGCAGTTCGCCGACGCGCTGCGCGAGGACGGGACGAGGCTCTCGGCATCCGTTCCGGTCATCACGACGGCGATCCCGATCATCGAGCCGATCGACTGATCAGGTGACCGCCGAAGTGTCGGTGGCACGCCGTAGGCTGTTGAGGTGACCACAGCCCTCTACCGCCGCTACCGACCCGAGACGTTCGGCGAGATGATCGGGCAGTCCCAGGTGACCGATCCGCTGATGACCGCGCTGCGCGGAGACCGCGTCGGGCACGCCTACCTGTTCTCCGGGCCGCGCGGGTGCGGCAAGACGACCTCGGCGCGCATCCTGGCGCGCTGCCTGAACTGCGCCGCGGGTCCGACCGACACGCCCTGCGGCACCTGCGACAGCTGCGTCGAGCTGTCGCGCGCCGGCGGCGGATCGCTCGACGTCGTCGAGATCGACGCCGCGAGCCACAACGGCGTCGACGATGCACGCGACCTCCGCGAGCGGGCGACGTTCGCCCCGAGCCGCGACCGCTACAAGATCTTCATCCTCGACGAGGCGCACATGGTCACTCCGCAGGGGTTCAACGCCCTGCTGAAGCTCGTCGAAGAGCCGCCGGAGCACGTGAAGTTCATCTTCGCGACCACCGAGCCCGAGAAGGTGCTCGGCACGATCCGCTCCCGCACGCACCACTACCCGTTCCGCCTGGTTCCGCCTGCCGCGATGCTCGAGTACGTCGCGAAGCTCTGCGGCGAGGAGGGCGTGATCGTCGAGCAGGGCGTGCTGCCGCTCGTCGTGCGCGCCGGCGGCGGCTCGCCCCGAGACACGCTGTCGCTGCTCGACCAGCTCATCGCGGGCTCCGACGCCCCGGCAGGATCCGAGACCGTGACGGTCGGGTATGCACGCGCCGTCGCCCTCCTCGGGTACACGCACGCCGCTCTGCTCGACGAGATCGTCGACGCGCTCGCCGCGGGCGATGCCGCAGCGGCCTTCCCCGCGATCGACCGCGTCGTGCAGACCGGTCAGGATCCCCGTCGCTTCGTCGACGATCTGCTCGAGCGACTGCGCGATCTCATCGTGATCGCGGCGGTCGGGGCGGGCGCCTCGGCCGTGCTCCGCGGCATCGCCGAAGACGACCTCGAGCGCATGCGCGGGCAGGCAGCGGCCTTCGGGGCATCGCGTCTGTCGCGCACGGCCGACGTGGTCAGTGCGGCCCTCGACGACATGAGCGGTGCGACGTCCCCTCGCCTGCATCTCGAGCTCATGGTGGCTCGCGTGCTCGCCGGAGCGTCGGATGCCGTGGCCGCGGCCCCTGCAGTCGGCGCTTCCGAACGTCCGGCAGCTCCCACCGCTGCCCGCGCCCAGGTGCCCGCCGCCGCGGCTGCCGCACCGGCTGCCGCACCTGCTGCCGCGCCCGCACCCGAGCCTGCGCCGACTTCCTCGACCGCCCCGGCGGAGGCTGCCGCAGCGACCCCGGCTGTCGAGACCGCCGCCGCGCCCCAGACCCCCGTCGCGGATGACACCTCGGCGGTGGCCGATCCCGAACCCGCTGCCGCGGCATCCGTGCCCGCCGGGCCGGTCACCCTGGAGTCCATCACCGCCGCATGGCCGGCCGTGCTCACGCGTCTGGAGAGCATCAGCCGCACCTCCTGGCTGCTCGCGACGGCCGTGCAGCCGCTCGCGTATGTCACGGAGAGCGATGTGCTCACGCTCGGATTCACGAGCCAGCACGACGTCGCGAAGTTCAAGGGCACGACGCCCGGCTCCGGCCCGTCGGACCACCTGCGCACGGCGATCGAGCAGGAGCTCGGCGTCCGCGTGAAGTACATCCCCGCGCCGATGCCGTCCGGCGGTGCGCCGCGCCAGCCCGCGGCATCCGCCGTCTCGGCTCCCGCCGACGCCGCACCCGCATCGGAGCCTGCGTCAGCGGGTTCCTCCCGCCCGCAGGTCCGTGGCGCGTCCGCCCCCTCCGTCACGGAGTGGGCCGTCGCTCCCATCCCCACCGCATCGCCCGCGGCCGAGGCCCCGGCATCCCCGCTTCCCGTCGACGAAGAGGTCGAGGCGGCGGCATCAGCGCCCGCCGCGCCGACCGACGGCGCTGTCGACCGCGAGGAGCCGCCGCTGCCCGGCGACGACGAGGCTCCCTCCTTCGACGACGAGCCGCCCTACGACCCGTCGTACGAGCCGGCCGGAGCACCGCAGGGACCGCCGCCGCGTCAGGACGGGCCGCCCGCGTCGTCTGCGCCCGCTGCGCAGGCAGCTCCCCGGGCGCAGCGTGCGCCCTCCGCCTCTCCGGTCGTCACCGAACGCGCGCCCTCCGTCGGGGGAGTGCAGCGCTACGGCGAGGCCGTGATCCGCCAGGTGCTCGGCGCGACGTTCCTGCGCGAAGAGCCCTACGAGCCCCCGACGAGGTTCTCCTGATGTACGACGGCATCGTTCAGGAGCTGATCGACGAGTTCGGTCGGCTCCCCGGCATCGGACCGAAGTCCGCTCAGCGCATCACGTTCCACATCCTGCAGACGCCGACGTTCGACGTGGCCCGTCTCGCCGAGCTGCTCTCCGAGATCCGCACCCGGGTGCGATTCTGCGAGGTGTGCGGCAACGTCGCCGAGCAGGAGCGCTGCGCGATCTGCCGCGATCCGCGACGCAGCCAGGCCCTGATCTGCGTCGTCGAAGACGCGAAGGATGTCGCGGCCATCGAGCGCACCCGGGAGTTCCGTGGCCTGTACCACGTGCTCGGCGGCGTGATCAGTCCCATCGCCGGTATCGGTCCCGACGACCTGCGCATCGCCCAGCTCATGACGCGCTTGGCCGACGGCACCGTGCAGGAGGTCATCCTGGCCACCAATCCGAACCTCGAGGGCGAGGCGACGGCGAGCTACCTCAGCCGGCTCCTGACCACGATGCAGATCACCGTCTCGCGGCTGGCCTCCGGCCTCCCGGTCGGCGGCGACCTCGAATACGCCGACGAGGTCACTCTCGGTCGCGCCTTCGAGGGCCGGCGCGTCCTGTGAACGCCCAGGGCGGCTTCTCCCGACGCGGCTGGCTGCTCTTCGGGGCGATGGCGCTGCTGTGGGGCGTGCCGTACCTGTTCATCAGCATCGCA
Organism: Microbacterium sp. A8/3-1; assembly: GCF_040267695.1. Classification (NCBI taxonomy): domain Bacteria; kingdom Bacillati; phylum Actinomycetota; class Actinomycetes; order Micrococcales; family Microbacteriaceae; genus Microbacterium; species Microbacterium sp. A8/3-1. The sequence goes on from NZ_CP158357.1 coordinate 4,133,493, forward strand.
GTCGAGTCGCTCTCGCCGCCCGCGATCGTGGCCGGTCGCACGCTCATCGCCGCTCTTCTGCTGCTGCCGTTCGCCCTCCGCGGCGGGGCACTGCGCACCGCCCTCAAGCACTGGCCGTGGGTGCTCGCCTTCGGCCTCGTCGAGATGGCGGGCCCGTTCGTGCTCCTGGGGCACGCCGAGATGACGCTGCCCTCGGGCATGACCGGGCTCCTGGTGGCCACGGTGCCCCTGTTCGCGGCGCTGATCGCCCTCGGCGGCGGTGATCGCGGCGTGCTCCGGCCCGCGCGCGGCATCGGCCTCCTCGTCGGCTTCATCGGCGTCGGGATCGTAGTCGCCGGACCCGGGCTGTTCGGCGGGGAGATCAGCCTGCTCGCGGCGGGAGAGGTGCTCCTCGTCGCGATCCTCTACGCGATCGCCCCGTTCATCGTCGCGCGCAAGCTCACGGAGGTCCCCTCGCTCGGGACCATCACGCTGTCGCTGCTGATGATCGGCATCCTGTACCTCCCGATCGGACTGCTCACGCAGCACGAGGTTCCGACGCTGCCGTCCATCGCCGCGCTCCTCGCGCTCGCGGTGATCTGCACCGCCGTCGCGTTCCTGGCGTTCTTCGCGCTCATCCGCGAGGTCGGACCGGTGCGCGCGCCGCTGTTCACCTACGTGAATCCCGTCGTGGCGATCATCCTCGGCGCGCTCGTGCTCGCCGAACCGCTGACGCCCGGTCTCCTCATCGGCTTCCCCCTGATCATCGCCGGATGCTGGTTCGCCGCGACCGGCGGACGCCTGCGGCGCGCCACGGCCGATCCGCTCGCATCCGATCCGCCTCCGGCCGCCGTACTGCCGCCCGCACCCTGACACCCGCCCGCGGACGCCCGCCCCTGACGCCCGCCCGCGGAATCGACACATGCGCGGCGGGGTATACGGGCCGATCGTAGAATGAGCGGTGGGCGGATCCGCCCGACATCCCCGGGAGTGAACGTGGCCCTCATCGTGCAGAAGTACGGCGGCTCCTCTGTCGCCGACGCAGAGAGCATCAAGCGCGTCGCCAAGCGCATCGTCGACACGCGTCGTGCCGGGCACGACGTGGTCGTCGCCGTCAGCGCGATGGGCGACACGACGGATGAGCTGCTCGACCTCGCGAACGAGGTCGCTCCCATCCCGGCGCCGCGTGAACTGGACATGCTGCTCTCCAGCGGTGAGCGCATCTCGATGGCGCTGCTGGCGATGGCCATCCACTCGATGGGCTTCGAGGCGCGCTCCTTCACCGGCAGCCAGGCCGGCATGATCACCGACTCGCAGCACGGCGCGGCCCGCATCGTCGATGTGACGCCCGTGCGTCTGCGCGAGGCGCTCGACGAGGGCGCGATCGTCATCGTCGCGGGCTTCCAGGGCTTCAACCGCGACACCCGCGACATCACGACCCTCGGCCGCGGCGGTTCCGACACCACGGCGGTCGCCCTGGCCGCAGCGCTCGGGGCCGACGTCTGCGAGATCTACAGCGACGTCGACGGCATCTTCACCGCCGACCCGCGGGTGATCCCGAAGGCGCAGAAGCTCGACCACGTCTCGACCGAGGAGATGCTCGAGCTCGCCGCCAACGGCGCCAAGGTGCTGTACATCCGCGCCGTCGAATACGCACGCCGTCACGGCGTTCTCATCCACGCCCGGTCGACGTTCTCGTCCGCCGAGGGCACGTACGTTCTGGGCGAGGGTATGAAGAACCCGCGCGAAGCCGAGGGAGCAGTCATGGAAGAACCGATCGTCGCCGGTGTGGCCACCGATTTCAGCCATGCCAAGATCACCGTCGCCGGCGTGCCCGACGTGCCGGGGAAGGCGGCGGAGATCTTCAAGATCGTCGCGAAGTCCGGAGCGAACGTCGACATGATCGTGCAGAACGTCTCCGCGACGGGCCGCACCGACATCTCGTTCACCGTGCCCAAGGCGGATGCCGCGGCAGCGCTCAAGGCCCTGGCCGCCGAGCAGAACGAGGTCGGGTTCCAGAACCTCGTGCACGACGACCAGATCGGCAAGCTCTCGGTCGTCGGCGCCGGCATGCGCACGCACTCCGGCGTCTCGGCGACGCTGTTCGAGGCCCTCTCGGCCGGCGGCATCAACATCGAGATGATCTCGACCTCCGAGATCCGCATCTCGGTCGTGCTGCGCGGTGACGATCTCGCCGAGGCAGCGCGCACGGTGCACACGGCCTACGGCCTCGACGGCGACTCCGACGTCACCGTCCACGCCGGTACCGGTCGCTGACCCACCCCGCCCTCGCGCTCGTGAGGGCACGGTAGACTCACCGCAACCCTGACACCGGCGCCAGGCGCGGCATCCGCATCCCGACGCTGCGCCCGACGCTTCGTACGCAGCATCCGCACGACGCCAAGGAACATCATGACCCGCATCTCCGATTCAGGACTCTCCGTCGCCATCGTCGGCGCCACCGGCCAGGTGGGCACCGTCATGCGCGAGATTCTCGCCGAGCGGGCGTTCCCGATCCGCGAGCTGCGGCTCTTCTCGTCGTCGCGCTCCGCCGGTACCGCGATCGAGTTCGGCGGCGCGACCGTGATCGTCGAAGACGTCGAGACGGCGGATGCCGCCGGCATCGACATCGCCCTGTTCTCGGCCGGCGCGACCGCCAGCCGCGCCTACGCACCGCGCTTCGCGGAGGCGGGCGCCGTGGTCGTCGACAACTCGAGCGCCTGGCGCAACGACCCCGAGGTGCCCCTCGTCGTCAGCGAGGTCAACCCGCACGCGATCGATGATCGCCCCAAGGGCATCATCGCGAACCCGAACTGCACGACGATGGCGGCCATGCCCGTGCTGAAGGCGCTGCACGCCGATGCCGGCCTCGAGCGCCTGATCGTCTCGACGTACCAGGCCGTCTCCGGCTCCGGTCTCGCCGGTGCGCAGGAGCTGCTCGGACAGGTCGAGGGCGTCCTCGCCCAGGGCGACACGCTCCGCCTCGTGCACGACGGCTCGGCGATCGACTTCCCTCAGCCGGAGAAGTACGTCGCCCCCATCGCCTTCGACGTCATCCCGTTCGCGGGCAACCTCGTCGACGACGGGCAGAACGAGACCGACGAGGAGAAGAAGCTCCGCAACGAGAGCCGCAAGATCCTCGAGCTGCCCGACCTCCGGGTCGCCGGCACCTGCGTGCGCGTGCCCGTGTTCACGGGGCACTCGCTCTCGATCCACGCGGAGTTCGCGAAGGACATCACCCCGGAACGCGCGACCGAGCTGCTCGCGGCGGCCCCCGGCGTCGCCCTCGAAGAGGTCCCGACCCCGCTGCAGGCCGCGGGCAAGGACCCGAGCTTCGTGGGCCGCATCCGCGCCGACCAGTCCGCACCCGAGGGCAAGGGTCTCGTGCTGTTCATCAGCAACGACAACCTGCGCAAGGGTGCGGCGCTCAACGCGGTGCAGATCGCCGAGGTGCTCGCCGAGCGCCTGGCCGTCATAGCCTGACCGCATCACCGCGATACCGATCCGGTCTCGTCGGACCTCCCGCGAGGCCGTGGACTGGCTCTCGCGTCCGCGCAGTCGAACTAGACTGATCCGGTGACCGAAAACGTCGATGTCGTCCTGATCGGCGGTGGCATCATGAGCGCCACCCTGGGTACTCTGCTGCACGAACTGCAGCCGGAGTGGAAGATCGTCGCCTTCGAGCGACTCTCCGATGTGGCCCAGGAGAGTTCGAACCCCTGGAACAACGCCGGCACCGGTCACGCCGCCCTGTGCGAGCTGAACTACATGCCGCAGCAGGGTGATGCGCCTCTCGACCCGGCGAAGGCCGTCTCGATCAACGAGCAGTTCCAGCAGAGCCGCCAGTTCTGGTCGTCGCTGGTCGACAAGGGCGTGCTCGACGCGCCGTCGACGTTCATCAACGCGACCCCGCACATGACCTTCGTGCGGGGCGAGAAGGACGTCGCCTACCTCAAGGCCCGCTACGAGGTGCTCAAGGAGCAGCCGCTGTTCGCGGGCATCGAGTACAGCGAGGACTCCCGGGTCATCAACCAGTGGGCGCCGCTCCTCATGCAGCACCGCCGCAAGGGCGAGCCGTTCGCCGCCACGCGCGTTCCGGCGGGGACCGACGTCGACTTCGGCGCCCTCACCCATCAGCTGTTCGACCACCTCACCGCGTCCGGCGTCGAGCTGCGCACGAACCACGAGGTGCGCAGCCTGAAGAAGCAGAAGGACGGCGGCTGGCTGGTCAAGTACCGCACGACGGTCGGCCGCACCCCGAACGAGATCAAGGCGCGCTTCGTCTTCGTCGGCGCCGGCGGCTGGGCGCTCAAGCTGCTCCAGAACTCCGGCATCCCCGAGATCAGGGGCTACGGCGTCTTCCCCATCGGCGGCCAGTTCCTCAAGACCACGAACCCGAAGGTCGTCGCGCAGCACAAGGCGAAGGTGTACTCGCAGGCCTCGGTCGGCGCGCCGCCCATGTCGGTGCCGCACCTCGACACCCGCGTGGTCGGCGGCGAGGCCTCCCTCATGTTCGGTCCGTTCGCGACCTTCAGCCCCAAGTTCCTGAAGAACGGGTCGATGCTCGACATCGTCTCGCAGGTGCGTGCGCACAACCTGATGCCGATGCTGCAGGTCGCGGTCAAGAACCCCGACCTCATCACGTACCTCGTGGGCGAGCTGCTGAAGAACCACGCGAAGAAGGTCGACAGCCTGCGCACCTTCATGCCCACCGCGAAGGACGAGGACTGGACGCTCATCGATGCCGGTCAGCGCGCGCAGGTCATGAAGAAGGACCCGAAGAAGGGCGGCATCCTCCAGTTCGGCACCGAGGTGGTCTCGTCGGCCGACGGATCGATCGCCGGCCTCCTTGGCGCCTCGCCCGGGGCGTCGACCGCGGTCCCGATCATGCTCCAGCTGCTCAAGACCTGCTTCCCGGCGGAGTACGCGGGCTGGGAGCCCGAGCTGCGCGCGCTCATCCCGACGTTCGGCGAGATGCTGAACAAGGATGCCGCGCTCGCGGAGGAGTCCACTGCGGCGACGGCCGCGACCCTCGGCATCAACGCCTGAGCCGGCACCGTGGCGAAGCTCTACTTCCGCTACGGCGCGATGAACTCGGGCAAGTCGACCTCGCTGCTGCAGGCCGCGTACAACTACGAGGAGCGCGGGCAGCATGTGCTGCTCGCCAAGCCCGCTATCGACACCAAGGGGGCGTCCGAGATCGCCAGCCGGCTCGGTGTCACGCGCGAGGTGGACTTCCTGATCGGCCCCGGTGACAACGCGCGGACCCTGTTCGCCGAGCATCGGGAGCGCATCCGACGTTCGGCCGAGGAGGAGCTGATCCCGAGCGGACCGGTCGATGTGGCCTGCCTCCTCATCGACGAGGCGCAGTTCCTCACGCCGGAACAGGTCGATGACCTGTTCCGGATCGCGATCGAGGAACCCATCCCGGTGATGGCCTACGGAATCCGCAACGACTTCCTGACCCACGCGTTCCCCGGCTCCGCGCGGCTGCTCGCGATCGCGCACTCGCTCGAGGAGCTCAAGACGATCTGCCGCTGCGGGCGGAAGGCCGTGTTCAACGGCCGCGTGATCGGAGGACGCTTCGTCTTCGACGGCGACCAGGTCGCGATCGACGAGGGGGCCGACGGCTCCGCCGCGCCGGAGCTCACGACCTACGAGTCGCTGTGCGGCACGTGCTACCTCGAGGAATCCGGCGGACGCCTGGGCTGACGCTCGCCCCCTCCCTCTTCGCGGTCGCAATTCAGCAAGATCTCTCCCCCCGGCGGCGGAACGGCACCCGCGGGCGACAATCGGCGCGTTCTTGCTGAATTGTGCACGGGGTGCGCCCGGACACACCTGCCGTTTGCGTGGTCTGACCACACGCGCTACTGTGGTCAGACCACACACGAGAACCGCGCACGAGCAGAGGAGCACGGATGCCGGAGCAGCCCGCCCGCGCCTGGCGCCTCGTGCTCGAGCACATCGAACGCGACCTGCTCGACGGGCGCCTCGGTCCTGGAGACCGGCTGGCCTCGGAACGGGACCTGGCGAGCGAACTCGGTGTCGGCCGCTCCAGCGTGCGGGAGGCGTTCCGTGTCCTCGAGGTGATGGGCCTGATCCGCACCGCCACCGGCTCCGGTCCGCAGTCCGGCGCGATCGTGATCGCCACGCCCACCGGCGGCATGTCGGCCCTCCTGCGACTCCAGGTCGCCGCCCAGGGGTTCCCGCTCGCCGATGTGGTGCAGACGCGTCTGGTGCTCGAAGACGCCGTCGTCGGCGCGATGGCGGCATCCGCTGAGCGGGACACCGTGCGCGCCCACGAACTCCTGGGGGCGATGGACGCGGCGGATCTGACGCCGGCGGAGTTCCTGGCCCTCGACGCGCAGCTGCACCTCTCCCTCGCCGAAGGCAGCGGCAACACCGTCATCGCGGCGATGATGGCGGGTCTGCGCTCGTCGATCGAGTCCTACGTGCAGGGCGGCGTCGATGCGATCCCCGACTGGCACGCGATGGCTGACCGTCTGCGGGCGGAGCACCACGCGCTCGTCGCCGCGATCGACGTCGGCGATGCCGAGGCAGCCCGCTCCCTCGTGCGCGCGCACATCACCGGCTACTACACGCAGATCCTGACCCCCTGATCCTCACCCCCTGATCCTGACCGAGAGGCACACCATGGTCCAGCGCCAGCTTCCCAACCCCGCCGAGCTGCTCGAGCTCATGAAGTTCAAGAAGCCCGAGCTCGACGGGCGCAAGCGTCGCCTCGACGCCGCCCTCACGATCGACGACCTGCGCTCGATCGCCAAGCGCCGCACGCCGAAGGCGGCCTTCGACTACACCGACGGCGCCGCCGAGGGCGAGCTCTCGCTCACCCGGGCGCGCCAGGCGTTCCAGGACGTCGAGTTCCACCCCGGCATCCTCCGCCCCGCGCCGACCGTCGACACCAGCGTCGACATCCTCGGCGGGCCATCCGCTCTGCCGTTCGGCATCGCGCCCACCGGCTTCACGCGCCTCATGCAGACGGAGGGCGAGGTCGCCGGCGCCGGGGCAGCGGCTGCCGCCGGCATCCCGTTCACTCTCTCGACGCTCGGCACGACCTCGATCGAGGGCGTGAAGGCTGCTAACCCTCAGGGACGGAACTGGTTCCAGCTGTACGTGATGCGCGACCGTGAGATCTCCTACGAGCTCACCCGCCGCGCCGCCGCTGCCGGCTTCGACACGCTGCAGTTCACGGTCGACACCCCGGTCGCCGGGGCCCGGCTGCGCGACAAGCGCAACGGCTTCAGCATCCCGCCGCAGCTGACGCTCGGCACGATCATCAACGCGATCCCGCGGCCGTGGTGGTGGTTCGATTTCCTCACCACCCCGAAGCTCGAGTTCGCCTCGCTGAGCACCACCGGCGGGACGGTCGGCGAACTGCTCGACGCGGCGATGGACCCGACGATCAGCTACGACGACCTCGCCGTGATCCGCGACATCTGGCCGGGGAAGCTCGTCATCAAGGGCGTGCAGAACGTCGAGGACTCGGTGCGGCTCCGTGACGCCGGCGTCGACGGCATCGTGCTCTCGAACCACGGCGGGCGCCAGCTCGACCGCGCCCCGATCCCGTTCCACCTGCTCCCCGAGGTCCGCAAGGCCGTCGGCGACGACTTCACCGTGATGATCGACACCGGCATCATGAACGGCGCCGACATCGTGGCCGCAGTGGCGCTGGGAGCGGACTTCACGCTCATCGGGCGCGCCTACCTCTACGGCCTGATGGCGGGCGGGCGCCAGGGCGTCGATCGCACGATCACGATCCTCCGCGGCGAGATCGAGCGCACGATGCGGCTGCTCGGCGTCTCGTCGCTCGCGGAGCTCGAGCCCGGCCACGTCACACAGCTCACCCGGTTGGTGCCGGTGTTGCGCGCGGCGACGGAGGCCGTCGTCCGCTGAGCGGAGGAGCGGTCAGGCCTGCGTCACTGCGGCCCGCGCGCGCGGCGGCCAGGGGACGAGCATCGACGTGGTGCGCCGGTATTCCGCATAGGCGGGGTACTTGCTCGCCGTGATCGACTCGGTGAAGATCGTCGAGCCGATGAAGAGGACGGTCAGCAGCGCGGGCCCGATGATCGTCGGGTTCAGCGCTCCGCCGAGGATGCCGGCGCCCCCGGCCATCGCGGCGGTCGCGCCGACGGCGTAGAACGCCCACCACTGCGCCTGCTCGAAGAAGAAGTTGGGGTGGCGGCTGTAACGGAAGAGTCCGCCGGTCGCGAAGCCGGGGGCGAGCGCGCCTCCCGCATCCTTCTTGCGCTGATGGAACCGCCACTGCTGCTGATCGGCCACCGTCTCACCCACGAGGAAGCCGACGAAGGCGATCACGAAGACCGCATCCCATCCGGTGAGTGCCGAGGGATTCTGTGCGGCGACGTAGGCGGGCAGTGTGATGAGCACCAGCAGGGTCATCTGGTAGCCGATGATGAACAGCGCATTGAACACCTGGAACTGCCAGGGCCTCATCCGCCGGCGCAGGATCGCCCACCGGTAGTCCTCCATACCGGAGTAGCCGCCCTTGCGAGCGAAGTTGAACGTCAGGCGTGCTCCCCACGCGGTGGCGAGGACGCCCATCAGCACCACGCGCACCGACCCGTCGCCCGCGGCGAAGGCGCCGGCGACGAAGATCCACACGTAGACGACCGGCACGATCGACCAGGCGCGATCCACCCACGAGGTGTCCCGGGTGATCAGTGAGAGCAGCCAACAGGCGAGGCTGGCGATCGCGGCCACGATGACGACGATCAGCAGGGCATCCATGACGCCATGCTAGAGCGCTGTCGCGGCTCCGCGGCGATTCAGAGCGTCGGGAGCAGCGCGTCGAGCCTGTCGGCCGTGTCCTCCCAGCCGTCGACCGCGACGGAGGGCACGCCGATCGCGAGCACGGGGTAGTCGTTCCCGCCTTCGTCGAGACGGTCGCCGTAGAAGAGCATGGCGGAGAGGGGGATGCCGGTGTGCTCGGCGAGCCGCCGCATCCCGAACGCCTTGTCGATGCCGGCCTGCGTGATGTCGATCGAGGTCGACCCGCCGGAGCGCACCTCGAGTCCGGGAAGCCGTGCGCTGACGGCGTCGCGCAGGAGCGAGCGCTTGGCGCCCGTCGGGTCCCACGCGTGCTTCGCCTCACGCGGCGCGCGCTGGCCCAGCGCCGAGAAGGTGATCTGCGATCCGCGGTCCTCGAGGATCTCGCCCCAGGGTTCGGGCTCCCACAGGCCCAGGCGCTCGGCCTCCTCGCGGAGCGCGGTCAGCGCGGCGGTCTTCTCCGCGTCGCTGAGATCGTGCGCGTACACCGGCGTGAAGTCCGAGCCGTCGTGCCGCAGGTAGCGCGTGCCGCACGTCGGCAGCAGGTGCAGGCGGGCGAGGTCGGCGGCATCCGCATCGCCCAGCCGGGCGATCACCTGCGTGCGGAACTGCGCCTCGTTGCCGCCGGAGATGATCGCGACGTCGACCGAGCGCAGCAGCGCCTGCAGGAGGTCGGCGATGCGCTGGTCGATCAGGCCCTTGGAGGGGGCGAGCGTGTCGTCGAGGTCGAAGGCGACGAGTGCGGGAGCGGTCATGATGCCTCCAGCGTAGGAGATGGCTGCGGAGCTCGGCGCACGGCGAAGGCGAGCGTGCAGAGCACGGCGAAGGCCACTCCCGCCGTGGCGCCTGACGAATTGGCGATCACATCGGTCACCGTCGCGGCGCGGTGGGGCAGGGCGACGCGCTGCGCGGCCTCGATGGAGAGGGACACCAGCGGCCCGACCAGCAGCGACAGCAGCCACACGCGCCGGGGGAGAAGGAGGAAGGCGAGCACCCCGACGGGGATGAACACCAGGATGTTGGCGAGGACCTCGAGACGGGTGAAGTCGAGTGCGGTCCAGCCGAGCCGGTGGACCACGGAGAGCACGAGGTCCAGCAGGTTCGGCATCGAGTCCTCGACGCGCGACGGCGTCAACGTCAGTACGGCGAGGCCGGCGAGGAAGGGGATGCCGAGGACGAGCGCCCAGGCGCGGGTGTAACGGCGCGGCGGCGGGAGCAGAGAGCCCATGAGTCCCTTCCGTGCGCGTTCTCCGTACAGAGAAGGCCGCCCCTGAGGGGCGGCCTTCCGGTGTCACTGGTCGGGGTGACAGGATTTGAACCTGCGACCTCTTCGTCCCGAACGAAGCGCGCTACCAAGCTGCGCCACACCCCGTTTGCAACCCTCCGAGTCTACAGGGAAATGTCCCGTGCGCCGAATCGTGCGCGCGATCAGGCCCGAGGGGTCAGAGTGAGCAGCGTCGCTTCCGGACGGCAGGCGAAACGGACCGGCGCGTAGATGGAGTGACCGCACCCGGCGCTGACGTTCAGGGGCACGGAGCGGGCGCCGTGCGACCACGTGCTGAGTCCCTTGGCCTGCTTCAGCGGAATGTCGCAGTTCGCAACCAGGGCGCCGTAGCCGGGGAGGCAGACCTGACCGCCGTGCGTGTGACCGCCGAAGATCGCGTCAGCGCCGAGGCTCGTGAATCCGTTGAGGATGCGCTGGTAGGGGGCATGCGTGACGCCGAGCTTCGTGATGCCGGCATCCGGTGCTCCGAGGTCGCTGATCGCGGCGGGGAGCAGATCGAGCCGATCCCAGTCGCGGTGCGCGTCGTTCACGCCGAAGAAGTCGACCGTGTTGCCGGCGACGGTCAGCCGCGCGGCCGCGTTGTCGAGATCGGTCCAGCCGAGCTCCTCGGTGAAGTACCGGTCCATCGCCTCGGTGTCGAGGGTCTCGGGCTCCTGCTGCTTCTTCGACGGGCCGAGGAAGTAGCGCAGCGGGTTGCGTGGAGACGGCCCGACGACATCGTTCGAGCCGTGCACGAACACACCGGGGATGCCGGCGAACGGATCGAACGAACGGCGGATGCCTTCGAGCCCGTCGCGATGACCCAGATTGTCGCCGGTGTTGACGACGAGGTCGGGCTTCAGCTGCGCGAGGGATGCCAGCCAGTCCTGCTTGCGATGCTGCCAGGGGGCCATGTGCGCGTCCGAGACGTGCAGGACGCGGATCGGCGCCGAGCCGGGTGCGAGGGCAGGGGCCGTCTCCTCGCGAAGCGTGAAGAGGTAGCGCTCGATGCCGATGCCCCACACCGCCGCCGCGACACCCGCGGCCCCCACCGCGCCGAGCGCGATGAGGGCCGGGTGTGCGGAGCGGCCGGAGGCTACTGGCACGTCACGCCGACCTGGGCGGCCTTGCTGGCCGCGGCGCCCGGGGCGGGATCCGATCCGGTCACGGTGGCCGTCGGAGGATTGCACGACGCGTCGAAGCTGATCTTCGTGAAGCCCGCCGCGATCAGAGCGGCCTGCGCCTGTGCCTTCGACATCCCCACCAGGTTCGCGGGCACGGTCGTGCCGGAACCGTTGCTGGTGGCGACCGTGATGGTCGCGCCGGCCGGAGCCTGGCCGTTCGGATCCTGAGCTGCCACGAGACCGGCGGCGAGGTTGCTGTCGACCTCTCCACCCTGCGAGAACTGGAAGCCTGCGCCCTCGAGTGTGGCCTTCGCGGCGTCCACGGTCATGCCGACCACGCTCGGCACGTCGGTCAGGACGACCTTGGTGAGGTTGCGGTCGGGCTGCGGGAAGTCGTCGCCGCCGTAGGCCGCGTTCGCGGCGGCCTGCGCCACCTCGGCCAGCGGGTAGCGCAGATCGTTGAGCTGCCAATCGCCGTACCACTCGCGGTAGATGTTGTCCTGCCCCTGCGAACGGCCGACCCAGACGGCGGTCGCGACCTTGGTGCTGGACTCGATCATCATCGTGCCGTATTCGTTGTGCGTGCCTGTCTTGCCGATCAGCGGTGTACCGTCGCCCGGGTTGGCCCGGCTTCCCGTGCCCCCCGAGTTCATGACGCCCTGGAGCGCGTATGCGGCGGTCGCCGCGACCTCGGGACTGATGACACCGGCGGTGCAGGACGATGCCGGGAGCTCGCGGTCCTTGCCGTCGGCGCCGATGACGCGATCGATCGCGCGGGGGGTGCACAGGGTGCCACCGCTCGCGACCGTCGCGTAGGCGTTCGCCATGGCCAGTGGGGAGATGTTCTTCGAGCCGAGGACGTCGAAGGGGACGTTGCTCTCGGTGGTCTTCTCACCCGTCGCGACGGTGACGCCCATGCGATCAGCCACCTTGTTGATGTCGCAGAGGTCGAGCTTGGAGGCCATCGCGAAGAACCCGCTGTTCAGCGAGTTCTTGGTGAAGTCCATGACGGTGCCGGTGTATCCCGCCGCGCTGTTGAAGTTTCCGATCTCCCGGGTGTTGGCGGTCATCGTGCCGCCGCCACAGGCCGCCGCGGTGAACTTCATGTTCGTCTGCAGGCTGCCGTCGACGCGTTCGTTGACCGAGTGGCCCTTCTCGAGCCAGTCGATCAGGGTGAAGAGCTTGTAGGTCGACCCGACGGGGAAACCGACCGAGTCACCGTTCTTCTTGTCGCCGGCGAACACGAGCGAGGTGTAGTCCGGACTGTCTTCGATCGTCTCGCTGAACAGCGTGTTCTGCGTCATCGAGAGGATGCGGCCGGTGCCGACCTCGATCGACGTGCCCGCGGCACCGAAGTACGCGCCGTAGCTCGTCGGGACGATGTCAGCCATCGTCTGGGCCGCCGGCTCCTGGATGCGGAAGTCCAGCGTGGTGAAGATCTTCAGGCCGCCGCGGCGAAGCAGATCACGACGCTCCTGCAGGGTCTCTCCGAAGGAAGGGTCCGTCTCGATGATCGACTTCACGTACTGGCAGAAGTACGCACTGCGGCCGGCGGACGCGCAACCCTGCGTCGGCGGGTTGAGCAGCGGCTCGATGGGAGAGGCATCCGCCTCGTCGTACTGCGCCTGCGTGATCTTGCCGTCGGTGAGCATGCGGCCGAGCACGTAGTGGCGCCGATCCTTGGTCAGCGAGTACCCGTCTTCCGCACCGTTCACCGCGGCGCCGTCGTCGTTCGTCGACGTGCCCTCCGGCTGGTCGATGCGGAAGGTGTTCGGGTTCTGCACGATGCCGGCCAGCGTCGCGGCCTGCGCGACAGTGAGGTTCGCGGCGGTCGTGGAGAAGTAGTAGTTGGCCGCGGACTCGATGCCGTAGACCGTGCCGCCGAAGTTGGCGATGTTCAGGTAGCCGAGCAGGATGTCGTTCTTCGAGACGTCCTTCTCGATCTGGATCGCGTAGCGCATCTCCTGCAGCTTGCGCTCGATGCCCTTGCTGCCGACCGCGTTCGTCGCATCGAGCCAGCACTGCTGGAGCTCTTCCGAGTACGTCTCTGAGGTCGTGTCGACCTCCTGCTCGCACTGCTGGATCAGCACGTTCTTGACGAACTGCTGGCTGATCGTCGAGGCGCCGCGACTGGAGGTGCCGCGCACGTTGTCGACCAGAGCCTTCACCGTGGCGCCGACGTTCACGCCGCCATGGCTGTAGAAGTTCTTGTCCTCACTCGAGAGGATCGCGTCGTACAGCGCCGGGGCGACCTGGTCATAGGTCACCGGAACGCGGTTCTGCTCGTAGAAGGAGGCGAGCTCGACCGGGGTGCCGTCGGGTGCCGTGGCATAGATGGTCGACTGCTCCATCGGAGTACCCGGGTTGAGGTTCTCGGGGAGCTGGTCGAACAGAGTCAGTGCCTGGGTGCCGGCGACACCGGTCATCGCGAGGACCGGAGTGACGCTCGCAGTGACCAGGAGACCGGCGACGGCGCTCAGGCCGACGAGTCCGACGAGACCGCCGAGCACACCTCTCACCGTTCGATTCTTCTTTTGGGGCATACGCTTGATCGTAGGGGAGTTCCCTGAATACCGCCTTTGACAGGAGTGCCATGACCACGTGGGAATACCTGACCACGCCGCTGCTGATCCACAACACGGCAGCGATCCTCAACAACTGGGGCAAGCAGGGTTGGGAGCTGGTCCAGGTCGTACAGGGTCCGGAAGGCGGTCTCGTCGCCTACCTGAAGCGCCCCGTGACCTCTGACGCCTCGGCGAATGCGGGCCTCGCCGCCGCGGCCGAGGCCGCCCGGCAGTTCGAGGGAGGCGCGGCATGAGCGTCTCCGCACGTCTCGCCGAGCTCGGCATCGACCTGCCTGCCGTCGCCGCCCCGGTGGCCGCGTACGTGCCGGCCGTGGTGCACGGCGGTCTCGTCTACACGTCGGGACAGCTGCCGTTCATCGACGGCGCCCTCCCCGCGATCGGCAAGGTCGGGTCCCAGGTCACGGCCGAGGATGCGAAGGCCTACGCCCGCACCTGCGCGCTGAACGCGCTCGCCGCGGCAGCGGATGCCGCCGGAGGCGTCGACCACATTGCCGGCGTGCTGCGACTCGGCGGGTTCGTGGCATCCGCTGCGGCGTTCACCGGTCAGCCCGGCGTCATCAACGGCGCGAGCGAAGTGCTCGGCGAGATCTTCGGCGATGCCGGACGGCACGCGCGCGCGGCCGTGGGTGTAGCGGAGCTCCCGCTCGGCAGCCCCGTCGAGGTCGAGGTCACCTTCATCCTCGCCTGACGCCGCGGCGCGGCATCCAGATGCAGAACGCCCCTTCCCGGATCCGGGAAGGGGCGTTCTCTTCGTCGGCCTACTTGACCTGCGCCGAGATGATGCTCATGACCGCGGTGTCGGCAAGCGTCGTGGTGTCGCCGACCTCCCGGCCTTCCGCGACATCGCGCAGCAGGCGCCGCATGATCTTTCCCGAGCGCGTCTTCGGCAGCTCGCCGACGATGTACACGTCGCGAGGACGAGCGATCGCGCCGATCTGCTCGCCGACCCAGAGGCGCAGCAGCTGCGCGAGTCCTGCGGGGTCGTGGCCGGCGAGGTAGCTCTCCTTGATGATCACGAAGGCGACCACCGCCTGGCCCGTGGTCTCATCCGAGGCGCCGACGACCGCCGCCTCGGCCGTGGCCTCGTGCGCCACGAGAGAGGATTCGATCTCGGCGGTCGAGAGCCGGTGGCCGGACACGTTCATCACGTCGTCGACGCGTCCGAGGAGCCAGAGGTCGCCGTCCTCGTCGAGCCGTGCGCCGTCGCCGGCGAAGTAGTAGCCCTGGTCCTCGAACTTCTCCCAGTACGTCTCGCGGAAGCGCTCGGGGTCGCCCCAGATGCCGCGCAGCATGCTGGGCCACGGCTCGGTGACGACGAGCAGTCCGCCGCTGCCGTTGCCGACCTCGACGCCCTTCTCGTCGACCACGTCGATCGAGATGCCGGGCAGCGGCACCTGCGCGGAGCCGGGCTTGGTCGCCGTGACTCCGGGGAGAGCCGAGACCATGATCGCGCCCGTCTCGGTCTGCCACCAGGTGTCGACGATCGGCGCCTTGTTCGCGCCGATGACCTCGCGGTACCACATCCACGCCTCGGGGTTGATGGGTTCGCCCACCGAGCCGAGCAGGCGCAGGGACGAGAGATCGAACTTCGCCGGGATGCTGCGGCCGATCTTCATGAACGAGCGGATCGCCGTCGGCGCGGTGTAGAAGATCGAGACCTTGTACTTCTCGATGATCTCCCACCAGCGGCCGGGGTGCGGAGCATCCGGTGTGCCCTCGTACAGCACCTGCGTGGCGCCGTTGGCGAGCGGACCGTAGGCGACGTACGAGTGCCCGGTCACCCAGCCGATGTCGGCGGTGCACCAGTACACGTCCGTCTCCGGGTGCAGATCGAACACGTACTTGTGCGAGTACGCGGCCTGGGTGAGGTAGCCGCCGGACGTGTGCAGGATGCCCTTCGGCTTCCCGGTGGTGCCGGAGGTGTAGAGGATGAAGAGCGGATTCTCGGCGGGGAAGGCCTCGGCGGTGTGGTCGGCGGATGCCGCGGGCACGGCGTCGTGCCACCAGACGTCGCGGCCCTCCACCCAATCGACGTCGTTGCCGCCGCGCTTCACGACGAGCACGTGCTCGACCGTCTGCTGTTCGCCTTCGCCGCGGTCGCCGAGAGCCTGATCGACGGCCGGCTTGAGTGCGGAGACCTTGCCCTTGCGGTAGCCCCCGTCTGCCGTGATGACGACCTTGGCGCCGGCGTCGTCGATGCGCGCACGCAGGCTGTCGGCGCTGAAGCCGCCGAAGACCACGGAGTGGATGGCGCCGAGCCGCGCGACAGCGAGCATCGCCGCGATGGCCTCGGGAATCATCGGCAGGTAGATGGCGACCCGGTCGCCCTGGCCGACGCCGAAGCCGGCGAGCACGTTCGCCGTGCGCTTGACCTCATCGGTGAGCTCGGCGTAGGAGATAGAGCGACTGTCGCCGGGCTCGCCCTCCCAGTGCAGGGCGATCCGGTCGCCGTTGCCCTCCTCGACGTGGCGGTCGAGGCAGTTGTACGCGATGTTCAGCTCGCCGTCGTCGAACCACTTCGCGAACGGCGGATTCGTCCAGTCGAGCACCTGCGTGAACGGCTTGTGCCAGTGCAGGAGATCGCGGGACTGCTCGCCCCAGAATGCCTCGCGGTCAGCAGACGCGCGCTCGTAGAGCTCGGGCGACGACACGGACTGGGCGACGAATTCCTCCGACGGCGGGAACTTCCTGGTCTCGTCGAGAAGGTGGTCGATCTGGCTGCTCATCGGCAGGCGCTCCTTTGCGGCATCACGGGTCATGCGGGCACGGCGTGACTCTGCCACCGCCGTGTCAGGGCGAATCTATCCTCGCGGTCCGACGTCGCATACTGCCGAAAGTCAGTAGTGGAGCGGGTTTTGTCAGGACGGTCGCCTTGCGTACACTCGACGACAGCCGAATTCTCATTCGTGCCTTGGTGCGCCCGATTCCCCCGATCGCGGCCCGCCGTGGGCGACATCTCATTCCCCCCGTGAGATGTCGCCCATTTCCGTTGGGAGCGCTCTCGCTCGCAACCGTTGCCGCGCCTTCTCCCGGTTCTGCACGGAGCCCCGATCCCGGAGCTTCTGCACAGCACGCGGTGTCGAACGCTGTGCGGCCGTCGCGGCGACCGTGGCCCGGCATAGCTTCGCGTCATGGCCGATTCCTTCGTCATCCAGCCCCGAGGCGGAACGCGCTCAGCGCTCGCTGCGGCGAACGTCCCCGAGCAGCGGCGTCTGGATCCCGCCTTCGGACCGCTCGCCGAGCACTGCACCGACGATGCGGTGACGGATGTGTTCGTGAACGGCGCCGACGGCCTGTTCGTCGATCGGGGGAACGGGACGGAGCCCGTACCCACCTGGAGGGCGTCCGAGCGCGAGGTCCGCGATCTGGCGGTGGCGCTCGTCGGACTCGGCGGCCGGCACCTCGACGATCAGGCGCCGTGCGTCGATGTGCGCCTCGACTCCGGCATCCGCGTCCACGCCGTCCTGGCGCCGGTGTCGACGTCGGGCACGGCCCTGTCCATCCGCATCCCTCGCGTGCGCGCCGCCGACCTCGACGCGCTCGCGGCGCTCGGATCGTTCGACGCCCGCCAGCAGAGCTGGCTCCTGGGACTGGTCGCCGAGCGGGCCAACGTTCTCATCACGGGCGGCACGGGCACGGGGAAGACGACCTTGCTCTCGGCGCTCCTGTCCGAGGTCTCCGCCGCCGAGCGCATCGTGACGATCGAAGACGTCGCCGAGCTCCGTCCGCGTCACCCTCATCACGTCGCCCTCGAGGCGCGCCAGGCCAACCTCGAGGGAGCAGGCGGGATCAGCCTCGCCCGGCTGGTGCGTGAGTCGCTGCGCATGCGGCCCGATCGACTCGTGGTGGGGGAGTGCCGCGGCGAAGAGGTGAGGGAGCTGCTCACCGCGCTCAACACCGGACACGACGGCGGCGCGGGTACCCTGCACGCGAGCGGGCTGCGCGACGTGCCGGCACGTCTCGAGGCGCTCGGTGCTCTCGCCGGGATGGACGCCACGGCTCTCGCCCGGCAGACCGTCAGTGCCTTCACGATCGTGCTGCACCTCGAGCGGGCACCCGACGGCACCCGGCGCATCGCCCAAGCAGGGCGGCTCGCTCTCAGCGGGGACCGGCTCGACATCGAAGAGGTCCGGCCGTGGTGATGCGGTTCGGCCGGTCGGCCGTGGTCGAACCCGACGGGGCGGATGCGGCGACCTCGGTGCAGACCCTCGCCGTGCTGCTCCAAGCGGGCGCCGTGCCGCTCGTCGCCTGGCGACACCTCGCCGAGACCGGCGATCGGCATGCCGCATCCGTCGTGGACCGCGTCGCCTCCGGAACGCCCCTGCTCGCCGCGATCGAGGCCGAGGGTGGAGCGTGGGCCGATCTGGCTGCCGCGTGGGAGATCGCGACGACCGTCGGTGCGCCGCTGGCCGAAGTGCTGCGGATGATCGCCGAGACGCTTCGCGACGCGGCCTCCGCGGCCGACGATGTGCGGATCGCGCTCGCGGAGCCCGCGGGAACGGCGCGCCTGCTGCTGTGGATGCCGTTCGCCGGACTGCTCCTGGGCTTCGCCCTCGGCTTCGACACGCTGGGCGTGATCCTCGGCAATCCGCTCGGCGGTGCGTGCGTGGTGGCCGGTCTGCTCCTGGTGGTCGCCGCACGTCAGTGGACGCGGAGGCTGCTGAAGAAGGCGCGCCCCGCGCCGGGCACCCCCGGCATGAGGGCGGAGCTGGTCGCCGTCGCGCTCGCCGGCGGCGCGTCCATCGACCGGGCGCTGCGGCTCGTCGCGGAGAGCGCGGTCTCCGGGGCCGGAGAAGAGGAGCGTGTGAGGACCGTGCTGGATCTCTCCCGGGCGGCAGGTGTGCCGGCGGGCGAACTGCTCCGAGCAGCCGCGGCCCAGGACCGGCACTCCGCCCGGGTGCAGGGCCGCCTGCGCGCGGCGAAGCTCTCCACGCGCCTGCTCATCCCGCTCGGCGTCTGCACGCTGCCGGCCTTCCTCCTGCTGGGCGTGGCTCCGCTGCTGCTCAGCGTGCTCGCCTCGACGCCGCTGCCCTTGTGAACCACCGACGACGCACCACCGGAAAGAAGCCACAGAGAAAGAAGGAACATCATGAACACCATCCCCACGCTGGATCGTCGCCGCGCGGCGAGCCTCTTCGGCGACGACACCGGAGCAGCGACCGCCGAGTACGCGATCACGACCATGGCCGCCGTGGCCTTCGCGGGACTGCTCGTCGTGATCATGAGGTCGGACGAGGTGCGCGGCATCCTCACCGACCTCGTCCGTCGAGCGCTGACAGTGTCGTGAGGGCGACGCGCACGACACCGCGTCTGGGCGAGGAGCGCGGTTCGGTGGCGGCCGAGCTCGCGCTCGCGCTCCCGGCCGTCCTCCTCGCCCTCCTCCTGGGCGCCGGCGCCCTCGGGGCGGCCTCCCGGCAGGTCGCCCTGCAGGATGCGGTGGCAGACGCCGCCCGGCTCCTCGGCCGCGGTGAGGGGGCGGATGCCGCGGAGGGGGTGGTCGGGCGCGCTGTTCCGGGGGCAGCGGTCTCGTCCTCCGGATCCGGCGACCTCGTCTGCGTCACCGCATCGATCGACGTGTCGCTCGGCGCCGTCATCCGTCTGCCGCTGCGAGCATCGAGCTGCGCGCTCGACGGAGGCCGCTGATGGCAGGCACGGCGCTCGCGGCCGGCCTCCTCACGGTCGCGGCGGCGCTCTCCCTCGGGCTCGCGGCCGTAGGCGGGGCGGCGGTGACGGCTCAGCGCGCGGCCGGTGCGGCCGACGCCGCCGCGCTCGCCGCCGCCGACGCGGTCAGCGGCGCCGTGCCGTCCGCCGACGACCCGTGCGCACTCGCGGCGCGGGTGGCGGGAGCCTCCGGAGCCGCCCTCACCGGCTGCGTCGTGAACGGCTTCGTGGCGACCGTGGAGGTGCAGGCGGCGTACGCTGGTCTGGCTGCCGTCTCCCGCGCCCGTGCCGGGCCACCCGAGGGTCACTGACGGCGGCGCGACCTCACTCACTGTGAACGACCCCACACAGTGGTGTGTATGGTGTGCTTCGAAGAAAGGACGCCCCCTTGGCTGAAGGCAAGAAGCTCGTCATCGTCGAGTCCCCGACGAAGATGCGGTCTATTCAGGGATACCTCGGCGACGGCTATGAGGTGCTCAGCTCCGTCGGCCATATCCGCGACCTCGCTGACAAGAAGGACATCCCAGCCGCGGATAAAGAGGCCTATGGGAAGTACTCGATCGACATCGAGAACGGCTTCGACCCCTATTACGTCGTCTCCGATCGCAAGACGAAGACCGTCGCCGAGCTCAAGCGCGCGCTGAAGACCGCCGACGAACTCCTGCTCGCCACTGATGAGGACCGCGAAGGCGAGGCGATCGCCTGGCACCTGCTGGAGACCCTGAAGCCCAAGGTCCCGGTCAAGCGCATGGTCTTCCACGAGATCACCAAGGACGCCATCCAGGCCGCGGTCGGCAACACCCGGGAGCTTGACCACGACCTCGTCGACGCGCAGGAGACCCGCCGCATCCTCGACCGCCTCTATGGCTGGGACGTCTCGCCGGTGCTCTGGTACAAGGTCAAGACCGGCATCTCCGCGGGGCGCGTGCAGTCCGCCGCCACCCGCCTGATCGTCGACCGCGAGCGCGAGCGCATGGCGTTCACCTCCGCCGAGTACTGGGACGTCGACGCCGCCGCCGCAGCGACCGGCACGTCCTTCAAGATCCGTCTCGTCCGGGTCGACGGCGGGCAGCTCGCCCGCGGCACCGATTTCGACGACACCGGAAAGCTCAAGAAGGCCGTCGTCATCCTCGACGAGGCCACGGCCGCCGCTCTCGCGCAGGCGGTCGACGCCGCAGGCTCCGGTACCGTCACCAAGGTCGAGGCGAAGCCCGGTACTCGCAGCCCCTATGCGCCGTTCACGACCTCGACCATGCAGCAGGAAGCCGGCCGCAAGCTCTCGATGGGTGCGAAGCAGGCGATGGGCGTCGCCCAGCGTCTGTACGAGAAGGGCTACATCACCTATATGCGTACCGACTCCACGGCGCTGAGCACCCAGGCGGTGCAGGCGGCGCGGAGCCAGGCGGTCGCGCTCTACGGCGACGCCGCGGTGCCGCTGAAGCCGCGCGTCTACAAGTCGAAGAGCAAGAACGCGCAGGAGGCCCACGAGGCGATCCGTCCCTCGGGTGAGAACTTCCGGACGCCGGCATCCCTCTCCAGCGAACTCGACCGCGACGAGCAGCGCCTCTACGACCTCATCTGGAAGCGCACCGTCGCCAGCCAGATGGCCGACGCGAAGTACGAGACGACGACCGTGACGATCGCCGTCGACACCTCGGCAGAGCTCAAGGGGCAGGGCGCCGCCCAGCTCGCCGAGTTCACGGCATCCGGCACCGTCTACACCTTCAAGGGCTTCCTCGAGGCCTACGAAGAGGGGCGTGACGAGAAGCGCGGCGACGCTGATGCGGCCGAGAACCAGTCCCTGCCCGCCGTCGCCGTCGGCGACGCGCTCGCCGTCTCGGATGCCGAGGCCAAGGGCCACCGCACCACGCCCAAGCCCCGCTACACCGAGGCCTCGCTCGTCAAGGTGCTCGAGGAGAAGGGCATCGGTCGTCCGTCGACCTTCGCCTCGATCCCCGAGACGATCCTCGATCGCGGATACGCGGTCAAGCGCGGCCAGGCGCTCGTCCCCACCTGGCTCGCCTTCAGCGTCGTGCGTCTGCTCGAGGAGCACTTCGCCGCGCTCGTCGACTACGACTTCACGGCGGCGCTCGAAGACGACCTCGACACCATCGCCCGCGGCGAGCAGAACCGGGTGGAATGGCTCAAGTCGTTCTACTTCGGATCCGAGAACCGCACCGGTCTCCGTCAGGTCGTCGACAACCTCGGCGAGATCGACGCCCGTGCGCTGAACTCGACGCGCATCACCGACACCGCCACGCTCCGCTTCGGCAAGTACGGCCCCTACCTCGAGGTCGCCGACCCGGAGAACCCCGAGGCCAAGCCGCGCATCGTCAACGTGCCGGAGGATCTCGCACCCGACGAGCTCACGCAGGCGAAGGCGCAGGAGCTCATCGACGCTCCCGTCGCGGGCGACCGCGTGCTGGGGGAGAACCCCGAGAACGGCAAGATCATCGTCGTCAAGGACGGACGATTCGGTCCGTACGTGCAGGAGAACGACCCCGTGTCGGACGATGCTGCCGTCGACGAGTCGACCGGGGAGGTCGTCGAGGCCCCCAAGCCGAAGCGCGGGGCCAAGAAGGAGACGGCGCCCAAGCCCCGCACCGGATCGCTGTTCCGCTCGATGTCGGTCGATTCGATCGATCTCGAGACCGCGCTGCAGCTGCTGAGCCTCCCGCGCGTCGTCGGGACCGACCCGGAGTCGGGCCAGGAGATCACGGCCCAGAACGGCCGGTTCGGTCCCTACCTGAAGAAGGGCACGGACTCGCGGTCGCTCGAGAGCGAGTCGCAGATCTTCGACGTCACGCTCGAGCAGGCGCTCGAGATCTACGCGCAGCCGAAGTACGGCGCAGGACGCCGGGCATCCAGCGCGCTCGCCGAGTTCGAGGCCGACCCGGTCAGCGGCAAGCCGATCCGCATCCGCGACGGCCGCTTCGGCGCGTACGTGACGGACAGCGAGACCAACGTCACGATCCCGCGCGGACAGAAGGTCGAGGACATCACGTTCGAGATCGCCGTGCAGATGCTGGCCGACAAGCGCGCGAAGGGCCCGGCTCCCAAGCGCGGCGCCAAGAAGCCCGCAGCGAAGAAGGCTCCCGCGAAGAAGCCGGCGGCGAAGACCGCCGCGGCGAAGACGACCGCCAAGAAGCCCGCCGCCAAGAAGACGGATGCCGCCACCTCGGCGGCGCGCTCGGCTGCGGCGAAGAAGGCCGCCGCGACGCGTGCCGCGAACGCCGCAGCGAAGGCGGGCTCGTGACCTCAGGCCTCGGTGCGTGGATCACTCTCGAAGGCGGCGACGGCTCGGGCAAGACCACGCAGTCGAACCTGCTCGCCTCATGGCTGACGGATGCCGGTCGCACCGTCGTTCGCACCCGCGAGCCCGGGGGGTCCGAGGTCGGTCAACTGATCCGCGACATCGTGCTGCACCACCGCGGTGACATCGCGCCGCGTGCGGAGGCGCTGCTGTACGCGGCGGACCGGGCGCACCACGTCGCAACCGTGGTCAGGCCGGCCCTCGAACGCGGCGAGGTCGTGCTGCAGGACCGCTATCTCGATTCCTCGGTCGCGTACCAGGGTGCCGGCCGCGTGCTGGACGCGACCGAGATCCGCGACCTGTCGCTCTGGGCAGCCGAGGGGGCGCTCCCGGATCTCACGATCCTGCTCGACCTGGACCCCGGCGCGGCGCGCGTGCGCCTCGATTCCGCGGACAAGCCCTTCGACCGGCTGGAGGCGGAGCAGGTCGATTTCCACGCCCGCGTCCGCGACGCCTACCTGGCGCTGGCCGCTGCCGAGCCCGATCGGTTCCTCGTGGTCGACGCCGCCGCATCCGCCGATGACATCGCCGGGCTGATCCGCGCCCGCGTCGAGAGCCTGCTCGCCTCACGGTGAGCCGGCACCCGCGGTCGCGGGGGCCGCGGCGATGCCGTGCCGCGGGCGTCGGTGCTCCCGATTAGGCTGAGGTCATGCCCCAGACCGTCGCCGCCCCGTTCCCGTGGGCCGATGTGTGGGGGCAGGACGCAGCGGTCGAGACGCTCCGCGCCG
Organism: Microbacterium sp. A8/3-1; assembly: GCF_040267695.1. Classification (NCBI taxonomy): domain Bacteria; kingdom Bacillati; phylum Actinomycetota; class Actinomycetes; order Micrococcales; family Microbacteriaceae; genus Microbacterium; species Microbacterium sp. A8/3-1. The sequence goes on from NZ_CP158357.1 coordinate 4,156,955, forward strand.
CAGCATCCGACCCTGCAGCGCTCTCGCACGCCTGGCTGATCACCGGTCCACCCGGATCCGGCCGTTCGACGCTCGCGCACGCCTTCGCCGCCGCGCTGGTCGCCGACCGTCCTGACGACGAGGCAGCGATGCGCCAGGTGCTCGCCGGCACGCATCCCGATGTCACGGCGCTGCGCACCGACAAGGTCATCATCACGATCGCCGAGGCGCGCGCGCTCGTCGAGCGCTCGTACTTCGCTCCGTCGGCAGGGCGATATCGGGTGATCGTCGTCGAAGACGCCGATCGCATGGTCGAGCGCACGTCGAACGTGCTGCTGAAGGCGCTCGAGGAGCCGCCGGAGCAGACGGTGTGGATCCTGTGCGCCCCGAGCGAGGCCGATCTGCTGCCGACCATCCGCTCCCGGGTGCGGTCGCTGCGGCTCCGTGAGCCCGACGTGGCCGACGTGGCGCGTCTGATCAGTCTGCGCACCGGCGCCGACGAGAAGATCGCCGAGCAGGCCGCCCGGCACGCGCAGCGTCACATCGGCATGGCGCAGCGGCTCGCCACCGACGAATCTGCGCGCCGTCGGCGCGACGAGACCCTGCGCTCGGTCCTGGGCGTGCGCGGTGTCGGCGACGCTGTCGACGTGGCGGGCCGGATCATCCAGGCCGCCACCGAGGATGCGAAGGCACTCACGGCCGAGCGCGATGCGACGGAGAGGGCCTCGATGCTCCGGACCGTGGGCATCGCCGAGGGGCAGCCCGTCCCGCCGGCTCTGCGGACCCAGCTCTCCGCCCTCGAAGACGATCAGAAGAAGCGCGCGACGCGCAGCCTGCGCGACGGCATCGATCGCGTCCTCACCGACCTGCAGTCCCTGTTCCGCGACGTCGTGATGCTGCAGTTCGGCAGGGACGACGATCTGATCAACAGCGAGCTGCGCGCCGAGCTGGCAGGCCTCGCGTCGGCCTGGCCGGAGACACGTACTCTTGTCGTACTTGACCACCTTGCCGAGACGCGGCAGTCGCTGGAGCGCAACGTCGCCCCGCTGCTCGCCCTGGAGAGCTTGCTCGTGACGATCACGAGCGGGAGGAAACCGTGAACAACCGATCGACTTCCCGCTTCCGCCGTGCCGCCGCGATCGTCGCCGGCCTGGCCGCGGCATCCGTCGCCCTCTCCGGGTGTCTCTACGCGATGATCCCCGAGCAGGCGGCCCCGCGGCCGTCGACGACGAACGCACCCGATACCGAGGGCGTCGCCGAGGACCTGCTCCCGTTCTATTCGCAGACGCTGACGTGGACGACGTGCGGCACCGGCTTCGACTGCACCGACGTGACGGCGCCGCTCGACTGGGAGAATCCGAGTGCAGGGGAGATCACGCTCTCCGTGGTCCGCCACCAGGCCGAGGGCACCGCGATCGGCTCCCTGCTGACCAACCCGGGCGGGCCCGGCGCCAGTGGCGTCGAGCTCATCCAGGGCAGCCTCGACTTCGCGGTGGGGGCCGACCTGATCGAGAACTACGACGTGATCGGCTTCGACCCTCGCGGCGTCGGCGCCTCCACGGCCGTGAAATGCTTCGACGCGGCCCAGATGGACGACTACCTCTACGGCATCCCCGACGCCCCGCGCGGGACGCCGGAGTGGGAGGCCGAGCTGCTGGAGTCGCACAAGGCGTTCGCCGATGCGTGCGATGCGAACAGCGCCGGCATCCTGCCTCACATCACGACGATCAACTCCGCGCGCGACATGGACCTGATCCGCGCGGTGCTCGGTGACAAGCAGCTGAACTATCTCGGCTACTCGTACGGTACCTTCCTCGGCGCGACCTACGCGAAGCTCTACCCCGAGAAGGCGGGTCGGCTCGTGCTCGACGGCGCGATCGATCCCGCCGTCCCGGGTCTCGAGGTCGGCGCGACGCAGGCGCTCGGCTTCGAATCGGCCCTGCGTGCCTACATGCAGAACTGCCTCGACTCCGGAAGCTGCCCGTTCAACGGCACGGTCGACGAGGCGATGGCCGATCTCGGCGCTCTGCTCGCGAGCGCCGACCGCACCCCGCTCAAGAACGGCGACGGACGCCTGATGGGCGCGGACGCGATGATGACCGCCATCATCGCCGCGCTGTACTCGGAAGACAGCTGGAGTTACCTCACCCAGGCGCTGGACGAGGCGCTGCAGGGCGACCCCACGACCGCCTTCCTGCTCGCCGACTTCTACAACGAGCGGGAGAACGGCGCATACCTCAGCAACTCCTCCGAGGCGTTCCGTGCGTACAACTGCATGGACTACCCGGTCGAGGACGACCCCAAGGCCGAGGCCGCGATCACGAAGAAGATCGCCGAGGGCGCTCCGACGATCGCCCCGTACTGGAACGGTCCCGACTCCTGCTCCGTCTGGCCGTACCCGCCCACGGGCACGCGCGGCGAGATCAAGGCCGAGGGTGCGGGCCCGATCGTCGTCGTCGGCACGACGAACGACCCGGCGACCCCGTACGAGTGGTCCGAGTCGCTGGCGGACCAGCTGGAGGAGGGTGTTCTCATCACCCGCGTCGGCGAAGGTCACACGGGATACAACAAGGGCAACTCCTGCGTCGATGACGCCGTGGAGGCCTTCCTGCTCGACGACGTCGTCCCCGAGGACGGTCTGCGCTGCGAGTGAGGGGGCCTCGATTCGCGACGAGCCGCGAGACAGGGTAATATCGGTGATCGTGCCGCTCACGCGTCGCACGCCGCCTTAGCTCAGTCGGCAGAGCATCTCACTCGTAATGAGAAGGTCGTCAGTTCGATTCTGACAGGCGGCTCCGAAGGCCCCGTGATGCGAAGAACATCACGGGGCCTTTCCCGTTCCCCACGGCGTACTCTCGAACCATGAGCAGAGCGCTTCTCATCGTCGACATCCAGAACGACTTCACCGAGGGCGGCGCTCTCGCCGTCACGGGAGGCGACGCGGTGGCCTCCGCGGTGTCCGCGTTCCTGGCCGATCACGCGTCCGACTACGCGGTGATCATCGCGTCACGCGACTGGCACCATGACGAGGGTGACAACGGCGGGCACTTCGCCGAGGAGCCGGACTTCGTCGACACGTGGCCGGTGCACTGCGTCGCCGGGACGGAGGGTGCGGAGTACGACCCCCTTCTCGCGACGGATGCCGTGACACACCACGTGCAGAAGGGGCAGGGGGTTCCCGCGTATTCGATGTTCGAGGGGGTGGCCGACGACGGATCGACCGTGGGCGCCGTGCTGACGGGAGCCGGTGTGGTCACCGCGGACGTCGTGGGGATCGCGACCGACCACTGCGTGCGGGCCACAGCTCTCGACGCGATCGCGCACGGTGTCCGGGTGCGTGTGTTCACGGATCTCGTGGCGGGCGTCGGCGCGGAATCCAGCGAGGCGGCCCTGGCGGAGCTCGCGCACGCGGGTGCGGAGCTCGTCGAGAGCGCGGACGCGTGAGCCGCAGCGTCCTTCTGCTGCGGGCCGTGAACGTGAGCGGGCGCAACAGCGTGCCGATGGCACGGCTGCGTGAGGTCCTGTCCGCCGAGCCCGATCTCGAAGACGTCTCGACATACATCGCCAGCGGCAACATCATCTGCAAGACGCCGACGAAGCCGGATGCCGCCTGCTCCGCCGTGCGGAAGGCGATCGTGGCGGAGTTCGGTGTCGACACCCCCGTGATCCACCGCCGTCATGCGGAGCTCGTGGCATCCGAGAAGGCCCAGCCGTTTCCCGACGGCGAGGAGAAGTTCGTACATGCCATGTTCCTCGAGGGCGCCTGCGGGCCGGGCGCTGTCGAGGCGCTGGAGGAGAGGCTCCTGCCTGATGAGCGTCTCGTGCTCATGGGCGACGACCTCTGGATCGACTACGGCAGCGGGGGAGTGCACTCGACCAAGCTGACCAAGGCGGTGCTCGACCGCGCCCTCGGCGTCGCCGGGACCGCGCGCAACCTCCGCACGGTCCGGAAGCTCATCGAGCTGACCGCCTGAACGCAGCGGGTGCGGCGATCTCGGCGCTGAGCGCGGAGGGCGGCGTCTGGGGGTGCGGCTGCACATCGACGCGCCGCACGGAGCACTCGGCGCACCGCACGTAGAGCACGATGCCTTCGCTGGTCGGGTGGCGCGACTCCACGAGCCATGCGTGCTCGTGTGTTGCCGTGGGCTGGGGGATGCGGGGGGTCGGACGGGTGTGCAGTGCGGTCATGTATCCAGCGTGATGTAATGCTCTTATGCATCTCAACCCTTACGGCGAATACGCCGTCCTGCTGGCGGCATCCCTGGCCAACGACTGGCCGCAAGACCGCGCCGGAATCGAGGAGCGCACGCTGGAACTCGGGATGACGCAGACCTTCCCGCCGGCGCCCGATGACCACCAGCAGATCCGGGCTGTCATCGACGAGTGGCTCAAGATCGTCGACGAACCGGACGCCGACGCGCGAGCCGACCTGCTCAACGCGGAGCTCGCGGCGGCCGCCGCCTACCCGCGGCTGACGAACCACGACGGCGAGGGATGGCACCTGCACTACCGCGACGATGTGAGATCGCTGCCCTACGTTCTCCGGGCGATCATCAACCTCGGCACCTCGCTCCACCTCGTCACACGAGGGATGAGCAGGCTGGGCCGCTGCCAGGCGCCTCCGTGCACCAATGTCGTGGCGGACGTGACACGTAACGGCCGTCAGCGCTTCTGCTCGGTGCGCTGCGCGAACCGAGCTGCCGTCCGGCGGCATCGGGCCCGAGGCGCCTGACCTGCGGATCAGGCCGTCTGGCCGGCGTGCTTCCCCTCGCCGATCTCCTCGACGACCTTCGCGTTGAAGGCCGGAAGGTCGTCCGGGGTGCGGCTGGAGACCAGTCCCTCGTCGACGACGACCTCCTCGTCGACCCAGGTCGCCCCGGCGTTGCGGAGGTCGGTCTGCAGGCTGGGGTAGCTGGTGAGGGTGCGGCCGTCCACGACGCCGGCCTCGATGAGGATCCAGGCGCCATGGCAGATCACGCCCACCGGCTTGTGCTGTTCGAAGAAGGCGCGGGCGAGCGCGATCGAGGGCTTGTCCATGCGCAGGTGGTCGGCGTTCACGACGCCGCCGGGGAGCACGAGCGCATCGAACTGCTCGGCGGTCGCATCCGTGGACGTGAGATCCACCGACTGCTCATGACCGTTCTTGCCGGTGATCCTGCCGCTCTCCGGGGCGATCAGGGTCGCACTCGCTCCCTCGGCGGTCACGGCGTCCCACGGGCTGGTCAGCTCGCTGTCCTCGAATCCGTCGGTCGCCAGGAATGCCACTCGGCTGCCGGAGAGAGTCATCGTTCGTCCTTTCGTGGGAGTGTCGTCCCCGGGTTCTCGGGGACGACTCGACCCTCTCGCGGAGTGCGCAGATGATGAAGGGGGTGGTCGAACGGCGACGGCGGTGATACAAGCGGGGCGAGCCGGCGTGAGCGGCTCAGGCCAGGTATCGCCCCAACGCCCCCAGCAGTCCGCGCGTTCCTTCCTCGCGCCCGACGCCGTCGCCCCAGAACCGGTCGAAGAAGACGCCGTGCTCGATGTGCGTGAAGCGGGTTCCCTCATCGATCGGCTCGAACTCCAACGACGCCAAGGATGTCGACATGTGCACCCCGTCGATCCACATGTCGTACGTGGTGACGATGCGGACGTGCTCGACGATGTCGGTGTACGTGGCTTCGTAGCGCGACACCGGACGGTCGTGGAAGGCGCTCTCGGCGATGTCGCGCCCGCCGACGCGGAAGTCGAACGCCCACTCGCGCGCCTTCATCGACGAACCGGCGCCCCACCAGCGGAGCTTCTCCTGCTCGACGGCGAAGGCGTCCCAGACGCGCTCGACGCCGGCGGGGTAGTCGCGGGTCAGGGCGAATCCGGAGCGTGCGAGTCGGCGTTCTGTCGTCATCGGTCGTCCCGACGCGTCAGGGTGACGTGGATCTCACCGCTCTCGGCGACCTCCGTCGTCACGGTGTGGGTGAGATCGAAGCCGCGCAGATCGTCCCACAGCCGGTTGCCCCGACCGAGGAAGATCGGCGCGACCATGAGGTGCAGATCGTCGACCAGGCCCGCCCGCAGGAAGTCCCGCGCTGTGCGGTATCCGCCGCCGATGCGCACGTCCAGACCGCCCGCGGCCTCGGTCGCCTCGGCGAGCACGTCTTCGATCGCCGCGTCGCGGAAGTGGAAGGTCGTGCCGCCGTCCATCGGGATCGACGGGCGAGGGGCGGAGTGGGTGAGGACGTACACCGGGGTGCCGAAGGGCGGGGTGTCGCCCCACCAGCCCTTCCAGTCCGGGTCGTCGGGGAAGGTGTGCAGGCCGAACATCCCCGCGCCCATGATCTCGGCACCGATGCCGTCGAAGAACGCTGCGGCGTATCGATCGTCGACGCCGGTCGTTCCGGCGCCGCTGGTGTCACCGAAGATCTTCGCGCGGAAGGTGCGGGTCGCCGCGTACGCGGCCGTGAGACGGCCCCAGTCCTCGCCCATGGGGTTCTCGGGTGTCGGCGTCGGGTCGGCGGGCGTGTAGCCGTCCAGCGATGTGAACAGGGCCATGCGAACGCGGGTCATGTCAGTTCTCCTTGGGGGTTGTGAGGGCGAGATGGATGCCGAGGCGGTCGGCCTGGTTCTCGGCGGGCGTGCGCTGTTCGCCGAGCCACAGGTGCAGCACGTCGAGTGCGCCCGGTCGCAGAGTCACGGTGCGGATGCGGCCGTGCTTCTCCGAGCTGACCACCCCTGCATCTTCGAGGATGCGGAGGTGCTGCATGAGCGACGGCAACGCCATCGCGAACGGTTCCGCGAGCTCGGAGACGACCGCGGGCGACTTCGCCAGCCGTTCGACGACAGCGCGACGCGTCGGGTCCGCGAGAGCGCGGAGCACGGCGTCGACGTCATCGTGATACTTAGGCATTTGCCTAACTGTAGTCCGCGGAGTCGACGTCGGCAAGAGTCGATCTCATCGCGGATGCCGACGGCGACATGGACGCGCTGTCGATCGACGTCAGCGTCAGGGAGAGCGTTCGTCGCTCGATCCCCGTCGCCGGTCGCCGTGCCAGAAAGCTGCGGTGGGCCCCGTGGGGCTCGAACCCACGACCCGCGGATTAAAAGTCCGATGCTCTGCCAACTGAGCTAGAGGCCCCTCGCCTCAAGTCTAGTGCGCACAGAAGGGGCCGCCGGTGAACACCATCACCGGCGGCCCCTTCTCCTTCTCACGTTCCTCCCCCGAGACGAGAGAAGGTCGCTTGCCGGGAAATCCCCACCCGGCAGGTTGTGTCCCTGATTACATCGGGGGCATCAGAACCGTGTCGATGAGGTACACGGTCGCGTTGGCGGTCTGGACGCCACCGCAGATGACGGTCGAGGTTCCGTTGACCATCAGGTCGTCACCGCTGCCGGTGACCTCGAGGTCGGCGCCCTGCACGGTGGTGTGCATGCCGGCGATCTCGTCGGGCGCGATCTGGCCGGGGACCACGTGGTACGTCAGGATCGAGCTCAGCAGTGCGCTGTCGGTCTTGAGCGTCTCGATGGTGGCGGGGTCGATCTTCGCGAAGGCGTCATCCACCGGTGCGAAGACGGTGAACTCGTCTCCGTTGAGCGTGTCGACGAGGTTCACGTCGGGGTTGAGCTGACCGCTCACCGCGGCGACGAGCGTCTTGAGCAGCGGGTTGTTGGAGGCGGCCACGGCGACCGGGTCCTTCGACATGCCCTCGACCGAGCCTGCGCCGTCCGGGACGGCCTCGGCGTACGCGGAGCAGCCTGCTCCGACGAGGTTGGCGGCCGGGTCCATCGCCTCGGTCGTCGGCTCGGCGGACTCCGACGTCATCGGCTCCGACGGCTCTTCGGCGGGGGCGGTGCCGGTCGAACATGCGGAGAGCAGGAACGCTCCGGCAAGCGTCAGGGTGAGTGCTGCGGTGACCTTCTTCTTGGTGCTGAACATCTCGAGCTCCTTCAGAAACTTCAGCCACGGCCTCTCCGTGGCGTCGACATCTGTTCGGAGCCCCGTCGGTATCGGATGGGAGAAATCTCAGAATCGTTCGGATCCGATACCTCGATCCGCAGAATCACGGGAGAAATTCCCTCACGATCGGGTGACGTCTGCACGGGAAGAGGGGGGAGATGCGGCATGCTGGAGGGGATGGTCATCGACGGAATGGACGTGCCCGAGGACGGGACGGCGAGAGACGCGGTCGCCGCACTCCTCGTCCGCGTCGCTGACGGAGATCAGCGTGCTTTCGCCGAGCTCTACGACACTCTCTCTTCGCGCGTGTTCGGGCTGATCCTGCGTGTGCTCGTGAACCGCTCACAGAGTGAAGAGGTGCTGCAGGAGGTCTTTCTCGAGATCTGGCAATCCGCTTCGCGCTTCGCTCCGAACAGAGGTCAAGGACGAGCATGGGTGATGACCATCGCACATCGCCGGGCCGTGGACAGGGTGCGTGCATCCCAGTCCAGTGCGGACCGTGATGTGCGTGCGGGACTGAGGGACATCGGCGTGGCGCACGACAGTGTGGCAGAGCAGGTGGAACTCGGGATCGACGGCGAAAAGGTCGTCGAAGCACTCACGGAGCTGCCGGACGTGCAGCGAGAAGCGCTCGTGCTCGCGTATTACGGCGGTTACAGTCAGAACGAGATTTCGGTGCTCGTGGGAGCACCATTGGGGACGATCAAGACAAGGATGCGGGACGGGCTCACCCGTCTCCGGTCAGCCATGGGGGTGACAGCATGAACGAGCAGGAGTTCGCGGAACTCGCGGCAGGCGCCGCCCTGAACGCGTTGTCGCCCGACGACGCCCGTCGATTCGACGACGCTCTCGTCGCGCACCCCGAGTGGCGAGCCATCGCCGAAGCGGATGCCGAGACGGCTGACCTCCTGTCCGGCTCCGTCGCGCCCGTATCCCCGCCTCCCGGCATCCGTGCCGCCCTCCTCGCTCAGATCGCGGCGACGCCCCAGAACGGCGACCCGACGACCGGCACGGAGCCGACGAGCCCCGATGTCCTCGCCGTCGAGCGATCGCGCGTGGACGAGCCTTCACCGAGCGATCCTGACGAAGCTCGCGCCTCTGCACCGAAGCGCCGCTGGACCCGCACCGTGTTCGCGCTCGCCGCATGTCTCGCCGTGCTGGTGGGTGTCGGGATCGGCGCCGTCGCGCTCAACGGCCAGCTCAACCGCCCGGCATCCGTCGTCGCACTGGAGCAGATCCAGTCGGCATCCGATGCCGAGCAGGCATCCGTGGAGGTTCCCTCCGGAGGAAAGGCGACCGCGCATTGGTCGGCGTCCGCCGGAGCAGCCGTGCTCGTCACCGACGGCGTGCCCGCCCCTGCCGACGGCAAGACCTATGAGCTCTGGTACGTCCGCGGCGACGACGCGATCCCCGCCGGCGTGTTCGACGTCGAGGACGGTCGCGCGACCGCGGCACTCGAAGGAGACATGCACGCGGGCGATGTGATCGCGGTCACGGTCGAGCAGGCCGGGGGATCCCCCTCGGGCACGCCGACCTCCGACCCGGTCATCGTCATCCCCACGGCCTGATCGGCCGCGATCGCGGGTAGCCTGGTTCGATGCCCGAGCAGCATCACCGTCCCATCCGTCGACCGACGAGTGCCTTCGACAACATCGTCGGCGCGCACGATCCCGCCGAGGAGACGCGCGTGGCGCACGCGACGGCATCCGCTCTGCTCACGCGGGTGCGGGCCGACGAGAGCGGGGCGAGCGCCGAGCGTCTGGTCGCGTTCACGGCCGAGCACGGCATCGACGAGATCGCGGAGCTGTGGTCCAAAGCTCCCTCGCGCACGCTGCCAGGCGCTCTCTGGAGGCTGTATGTGCTGCAGCTGGCGATCCATGGCGACCCGCAGACGGCAGCGCTGCTGTACGAGCGCGGACGCGTCGAGCTGCCGTCTGCCGACGCCGTGATCGCGGGTGCTCCGGCGCCGGCGGAACCCGACGAGCTCGTCGCGCTCATCGACACGATCCTGCGGGGGGCCTTCCGCGGGGACTTCGCGGTGGCACTCGACCGTGCCGCCGCCTTCTGCCGCGTGCAGGCATCGGGCGCGACGCACACGGCCGACGACTACGAGCCGACCGAGCCCGCGCGGGCGAGCGAGCTGACGACGCGGGCCCTGCGCCTCAGCAGCTACGCGCAGGATCTGTCGGCCTCCGCGGTGCTCTGGCGCACGGGCTCCCTGGCCTGACCGCGAGCCGGACAGAGAAAGACCGGGCCGCAAGAACGCCTCTCGGCGGAAGGCCGCTCAAAGCGGCAAAAATTGGAGCCCGGGGTTATGCGGCCCGGCCGTTCAATTATAACGCGAGACCTCCATGGGTATTCCCTGACCGTAGGCTCGAGTCATGAACCGGCGCTTCGCACTGATGATCGATCCCGTCGTGGCCGATGAGGCCCGCCCCGACTTCGCTGACACCTTCACGGCGGTGGATGCCGCGGCTCCTGCCTTGAGCGTGGGCGAGCTGAGCACGCAGCGGGGTGACGGCGTCTTCGAGTCCATCGGCGTGATCGACGGCCATGCGCAGGAGGTGGTCCCGCACCTGGAACGGCTCGCGCACTCGGCGCGGCTGTGCGACCTTCCGGAGCCGAATCTGCCGCAGTGGCGACAGGCGATCGACCAGGCGGCGTCGCGGTGCGGAGAGGGCGAAGCGGTGATCAAGCTCATCCTCAGCCGCGGCGTCGAGCACGGTCCGACCCCGACCGCGTGGGTCACCGCGTCTCCGGCATCCGACTTCTCGCGCGTGCGCGCCGAGGGTGTCCGCGTCGTCACGCTGGACCGGGGCTACGACCTCGGGGCGGCCGAACGGGCACCGTGGCTGCTGCTCGGCGCGAAGACCCTCTCGTATGCGGTGAACATGGCGGCGCTCCGGGAGGCCCACCGCCGTGACGCGGACGATGCGATCTTCCTCTCCAGCGACGGCTTCGTGCTCGAGGCGCCGACCGCCTCGCTCATCCTCCGCTTCGGCGACCGCTTCGTGACACCGGCGCCGAACGGCGGCATCCTGCACGGCACCACTCAGCTCAGCGTTTACGAGCACCTCGCGGCTCGTGGCTTCGAGGTCGGATACGACCGCATCCCGGCATCCGATCTTCCCCGAGCTGACGCTGCGTGGCTCGTGTCGAGCGTTCGACTCGCTGCCGCGATCACCGCGATCGACGGGGCCGCGCTGCCCGTGGACCGGGCGCTGACCGACGAGGTGAACGCCTACCTCCTGTCCCCGCGGGACTGACGCGGGACCTCGCACGGAGCAGTGCCGGCACACCTTCGGAGATCCGTCTCGACACGCCAAGAGCGCGTGATCTCAGGCGGCGTGGCGGCGCCGGGCTCCGAAGTCGTGCACGGAAGGCGGATGCCGACGCGGACTTCGCTCACGAGCGAGTCGACATCGTCGTGACGATCGCTCGTTCCACGAGGTCCCAGTCGTGGACGATCATCGCGTAGTCGAACCGCAGCGTGACGTGTTCCCAGAGCGCCGCGTTGGCGTCTCGAACGAGGTCCTTGTGCCGGAGAGCTGCGGATTCGTGGTTCGCTCGCCCGTCGGCTTCGATGATCAGCCACCCCTCGATGAGGAGGTCGACGCGGCCCGTGCCGACGATCGACGCCTGCGTGCGGATGATCCAGCCAAAGGCCCGCAATCTCAACCGCACCAACGATTCGAGCCCGCTGTCCGAGTCAGGCCGCGAGAAGTCCACCAGCTCACGGCCGCTCCGGTTCAGCCTCGCCCGCAGCCATCGAAGCCCGGACGCATCGATCAGGCCCTGTCGGCGTGCAGACTCGAGCGCGACGAAGAATCGCTCTCGCCCTCGGCACCGGAACAGCTGCAACAGCACGCGGGGAACGGAGGGGAGACCGAACCCGGGTCGCCGCGGGGCATCGTCCCAATGCGCGACACAGGTGCACGGCTTCTCTTCGTGGCGATACTGATGGCGGTCTCCGTGCATCCACACGTGCAGCTTCGGCACGTCGAGCACCCAGAGACCCAGGTGTCGGGCTGCGGACTCGCACCCGAGCGCGCCGCCGTGTGCGGCCGCCGACACGACGTCAGCGCATGCGTCCGCACTGGCGTAGACACCGCGCCGCACGTGTGAGAGGCGACCGAGTCGAACCTGCCGCTCGATCTCGCTTCGCCTCATCGTCTGACGTAGTTCGCCGTAGGTCCATACCTGGTCGCCGTCCACCGTGCACATCGATCGAGGATGCCTGGCGCGCAGCATCCGTCTCTGCCGCCCATCCGCGATCTGCGGAGAACTTCACGTACGTCGCCGCGGTGCAGACCGAGTCATCTCGGGCACGACTTCGGAGATCCGTGCACGAAACCCCGCAGAACGGATGCAGCTACCGGGGTGTCATCTCGAAACTCCGAAGTCGTGCGGGGCCAGAGCGGACCACGCACCCGAAGTGGAAACGCGAGGGCCCGGAGACCGAAGTCCCCGGGCCCTCGTCACGGTTGACGTCTCAGTTCACCCGAAGCGGCCCGAGACGTAGTCCTCGGTCGCCTGCACGGTCGGGGTGGTGAAGATCGACGTGGTGTCGTCGTACTCGATGAGCTTGCCCGGCTTGCCGGTGCCGGCGATGTTGAAGAACGCGGTCTTGTCCGAGACCCGCGAAGCCTGCTGCATGTTGTGCGTGACGATGACGATCGTGAACTCGTTCTTCAGCTCGCCGATCAGCTCCTCGATCGCGTAGGTCGAGATCGGGTCGAGCGCCGAGCAGGGCTCATCCATCAGCAGCACCTCGGGCGACACGGCGATGGCGCGTGCGATGCACAGTCGCTGCTGCTGGCCGCCGGACAGACCGGAGCCGGGTCGGTCGAGACGGTCCTTGACTTCATTCCAGAGGTTCGCGCCGGTGAGCGACTTCTCGACGAGCGCGTCCTGGTCGCTCTTCGACATGCGGCTGTTGTTGAGCTTCACGCCCGCCAGCACGTTCTCCTTGATCGACATCGTGGGGAAGGGGTTCGGACGCTGGAAGACCATGCCGACCTGCCGGCGCACGAGCACGGGGTCGACACCGGGACCGTAGAGGTCCTTGCCGTCGAGGAGGACCTCGCCCTCGACGCGGGCGCCGGGGATGACCTCGTGCATGCGGTTGAGCGTGCGGAGGAAGGTGGACTTGCCGCAGCCGGAGGGGCCGATGAATGCGGTCACGCTGCGGGGCTGGATGTCGAGCGACACCCCTTCGACCGCGAGGAAGCTGCTGTAGTAGACGTTGAGGTCGTTGACTTCGATGCTCTTGGACACGTGGGTTCCTGTTCTGAGTGGTCGGGCGCTCAGCGGCCGGACATCTTCGGTGCGAACAGCTTCGCGATGAGACGCGCGAGCAGGTTCAGCACCATGACGATGAGGATGAGGGTGAGCGCGGCGGCCCAGGCGCGGGCGACGGCCGCATCCGGGTTCGTGCCCTGGTTCATGTACTGGTTGTAGGCGAACACCGGGAGGGTCATCATCTGACCGTCGAAGATGTTCGTGTTCATGCTCTGGGTGAAGCCGGCGGTGAGCAGCAAGGGGGCGGTCTCGCCGATGACTCGGGAGATGGCCAGCATGATCGAGGTCGTGATGCCGGCGATCGACGTCGGCAGCACCACCTTGAGGATCGTGAGCCATTTCGGCACACCCAGGGCGTACGACGCCTCGCGCAGCTCATTCGGGACGATCTTCAGCAGCTCCTCGCTGCCGCGCACGACGACCGGGGTCATCAGCACGGCCAGGGCGAGCGCACCCATGAATCCCATCGAGATGCCGGGACCGATCAGCACGGCGAACACGGCGTAGATGAACAGACCGGCGACGATCGAGGGGATGCCGGTCATCACGTCGACGAAGAAGGTGATGCCCTTGGCGAGCTTCCCGCGCCCGTACTCGACCAGGTAGATCGAGGTCATGAGTCCGATCGGCACCGAGATGACCGTCGCGGTGAGCGTGATCAGCACCGTTCCCCAGATGGCGTGCACGATGCCGCCGCCGTCGCCGATCACGTTGCGCATCGAGTAGCTGAAGAACTCGGCGTCGAACCGCTCGATGCCGTTCGCGACGACGGTCCACAGCAGCGAGATCAGCGGCAGCAGTGCGATCAGGAACGCGGTGGCGACCAGGGCGGTCATCAGGCGGTCGACCGCCTTGCGGCGGCTCTCGACGATCGAGGAGATCACGGTGATGATCACCATGTAGAGCAGGATGCCGACGATCACGGTGCCGGCGATGTTGAAGTCCGCCAGATCCGCGCCCGCGGCGGCCACGCCGAAGACGGCGGCCGAGATGACGAAGGACCCCCCGAGGAGCGCCCGCGGCGCCCACTTCGGCAGTCGGCCGGAGGTGAGGACCGCGGTGTGCGGTGTGACAGGAGCAGCAGTGAGGGTGGTCATGTCAGTTCGCTCCCGAGAACTCGGCGCGGCGGGCGACGATCCAGCGCGCCAGCGCATTGACCGCGAAGGTCACGACGAAGAGGATGAGGCCGGTGGCGATGAGGGTGTTGACGCCCGTGTCGTGGGCCTCGGGGAAGGCGAGCGCGATGTTCGCGGGGATGGGCGTCGGGTTCGTCGAGGTGAGGACGAGGAAGCTGACGACCGCGGAGGGGGAGAGGACCATGGTCACGGCCATGGTCTCGCCGAGTGCACGTCCGAGGGCGAGCATCGCTGCGGAGACCATGCCGCCGCGGGCGAACGGCAGGACCGCCATCCGCACCATCTCCCAGCGCGTGGATCCGAGCGCGAGCGCGGCCTCCTCGTGCAGCTTCGGAGTCTGCAGGAAGACCTCACGGCAGATCGCGGTCATGATCGGGATGCACATCACGGCGAGCACGAGCGCCGCGGTGAGGATGGTCTTGCCGGTCGAGGAGACCTGGCCCTGGAAGAACGGGACCCAGGCGGCGTTCGTGTTCAGCCAGGCGTAGATCGGCTGCAGGAGCGGCGCGAGCACCAGACCGCCCCAGAGGCCGAAGACCACGGAGGGGACGGCGGCGAGCAGGTCGATGATGTAGCCGAGGAACGCGGCCAGACGCCGGTGGGCGTAGTGCGAGATGAACAGCGCGATGCCGATCGCGATCGGCGCGGCGATGAGCAGCGCGATGAACGAGGCCCACAGCGTGCCGAAGACGAGCGGCCCCACGTAGGTCCAGAAGGACTCGCCGCGAAGGATGTGGTTGTCGCTCGTGTCGAGCTGGAACGCGGGGATGCTCTGGATGACGAGGAAGGCGGCGACGAGCACCAGGACGATGAGGATGACCACCCCCGCCCCGAGCGCGGTGCCGGAGAAGACCCGGTCGCCGAGTCGCTGCTTGGCCTTGATCGGTGCGGGCGGCGCCTTGGTCGGTGCCGGAGTCGGCGCCTGCGCGGTCGTGCTCATGATCTCCCTGTTTCGGGCCGGGTCGAGATGGAGCGGGTGCTGACCCGGCGGAGCCCCCGCGTCCGATCGGGACGCGGGGGCACCGCCATCAGCGGGTGGGCGGGATCAGCCGACCTGGATCAGGTCGATCGCGGCGAGCACCTGCTCGCGCAGACCCTCCGAGATCGGTGCGCTGCCGGCGTTGTCGGCAGCGGCGTTCTGACCGTCCTCGCTCGCGATGTAGGTGAAGTACTCCTTCACGAGCTCGGCGACGTTGGTGTCCTCGTACTGCTCGCAGCCGATGAGGTAGCTGACCAGCGCGATCGGGTAGGCGCCGTCCGCGGCGGATGCCGGGTCGACGTCGAAGACGAGGTCGGCCTTGCCGCGGCCCTCGACCAGCGGCGAGCCCTCGACGAGCTTCGCGGCGGCCTCGGACGAGTAGGCGACGAAGTCCTCGCCGACGCCCACGTGGACCTGGCCGAGGTCGCCGACCTGCGACGCGTCGGCGAAGCCGATCGCACCGTTGCCGGCGCCGATGGCCTGGACGACACCCGAGGTGCCCTGAGCGGCCTCGCCGCCCTGGATCGGCCAGACGTCGGCCGGCTCGTAGGTCCAGACGTCACCCGCGGTGGCGCTGAGGTACTTGGTGAAGGTCTCCTGCGTGCCGGAGGGGTCGGAGCGGTGGACCGGCGAGATGGCCAGGTCGGGGAGCTTGACGCCGTCGTTCAGGGCGGCGATCTCCGGAGCGTTCCAGTTGGTGATCGTGCCGGCGAAGATGCCCGCGATGGTGGCGGCATCCAGGTTCAGGGTGTCGACGCCCTCGAGGTTGAACGCGACCGCGACGGGGGAGATGTAGAGCGGGACCTCGACGATGTCGTCGGTCGTGCAGGCACCGAAGCCGCCGGCGGCGATCTCTTCGTCGTTGAACGCGCGGTCGGAGCCGATGAAGTTGCTGCCGCCTTCGAGGAAGTTCTCACGACCCGTGCCGGAGCCGGTGGGCTCGTAGTTGACCGTGACGTCGGGGTTCGCGGTCTGGAACGCGGCGACCCAGGCCTCCTGGGCTGCGGTCTGCGAGGACGCGCCGGTCGCGTCGATGGTGCCGGAGAGCGTGGACTCCGAGGGCTCGTCGCTGGAGCCGCCGGTGCCGGCTTCGTTCGCGGCACAGCCGGCGAGTGCGAGAGCGGCGACGGCGCCGATGGCGCCGATTCGTGCGATTCGGGAGATCTTCACTGTGGATCCTTCGATCTTGGAGGGTGGGGCCCGGTGCAGGGCACACAGTGACGCTAAGTGCGGCGGTTAACGAGACTCTCCCGCGCAGGTGAACGGCAGGTGAACGGCGAGCGACTCTCTGGGGCGGCCCCAGGCGGTTGCTGGAGACGCGCGAAGTCGTCAGACCTTCGGAATGTGCGTCTCGATCGAGATGATGCCGGAGCCGGGGTTCGTGGCGGAGAGATGCACGACCGAGAAGGCCCCGGGGTCGAGGTCGGCCGCACTGCTGAGATAGGACCCCTGGATGGTGCCGGTGGCGAGAGCGATCTCCGCGAGCAGGCCGGGAAGCACGGGACCGTGGCTGCAGAGCACGGCCGGCTTGCCGGAGCGGACACGGCGACCGACGACGGCGCGGAGATCGGACGTGCCGTCCTCCCACGCGTCCTGGCTGATCTTCTCGGTCTTCACGATCTTGCGATCGAGGGCTGTCGCGAGCGGCCTGACCGTCTCGATGCACCGCACGGCATCGCTGGTGACGATCTTGCGCGCACCGAATGCGCGCAGCGGCCCAACGATCGAGGCCGCCTGCTTCCGTCCTCGTTCGGTCAGCGGACGCGCGGCATCCGCGCCGTCCCACTCCGACCGCGAGAGGGCCTTCGCGTGCCGCAGGGCGATCACGGGGAACGTGCGCAGCACACCGTCTTCGACGAGGTTGGTGAAGAAGTCGAGGATCTCGAGGTCGACGGGGTAGCTGAGCCGCTCCCGCGCCTTCTTGGCGCTCACCCACTCGACTGCGGCGATCTCGCGATTCGGCACGAAGGTCGATTCGCGGATCGCGTCGTCGGTGGCCTCGGCGGCCCAGTAGTGCACGACCTTCTGCTTCTGCGAAGCGAGGTGATAGCGGCTCACGCCCACCGGCACGCCCAGGGACACCCGGATGCCGGTCTCCTCGTGGACCTCCCGGACGGCGGTCTCGGCGAGCATCTCGCCCGGGTCGACCTTGCCCTTGGGAAGAGTGACGTCCCGGTACTTCGTGCGGTGGATCAGCAGGATGCGGAGCTTGCCGTCGACGATGCGCCAGACGACGGCGCCCGCCGCGTACACCGCCTTGTCGGTCCACTTCGACGCCGGTGGCGGCGTCCTCGCGGCCCGGGCGCTCTGCTCCTGCCCGACCGTCATCGCACTGCCCGTGCGCGGCGCCGCCGCTGGATCAACCCCATGGTCTTATCCTGCAGGTCGATGAGCGGCTTGCCGTCGGCATCCTCGGCGTGCCGCGTCCACACGCCGTCCGCGCCGAGGTGCCACGACGTGGTGCCTTCGTCCATGGCGAGGTCGAAGAACGACAGCAGCTCCTTGAGATGGGCGGGGTCGGACACGCGCACCAGCGCCTCGACACGGCGGTCGAGGTTGCGGTGCATCATGTCGGCGCTGCCGATGTACACCTGCGGGTCGCCGTCGTTCTCGAAGGCGAAGATGCGGGAGTGCTCGAGGTATCGGCCCAGGATGCTGCGCACCGTGATGTTGTCGCTGATCCCGTCGAGGTCCGTGCGCAGACTGCAGATGCCGCGCACCCACACCTCGACCTTCACGCCGGCGGCGCTGGCGCGGTACAGGGCGTCGATGATCTCCTCGTCGACCATCGAGTTCACCTTGATGCGGATGTGCGCGGGCTTGCCCGCCTCCGCGTTCTTGCGCTCGGCGTCGATCTGGCGCACCAGACCCTTGCGCAGGTGGAGCGGCGCGACCAGCAGGCGCTTGAACTTCTTCTCGATCGCGTAGCCGCTGAGCTCGTTGAACAGGCGCGTGAGGTCCTTGCCGACCTGCGCATCGGCCGTGAACAGCCCGAAGTCCTCGTAGATACGGCTGGTCTTCGGGTTGTAGTTGCCGGTGCCGACGTGCGAGTAGTGCTGCAGTTTGCCGTCTTCCTCGCGGATCACGAGGGCGAGCTTGCAGTGGGTCTTCAGCCCGACGAGTCCGTAGACGACGTGCACGCCGGCCTTCTCGAGCTTGCGCGCCCAGACGATGTTGTTCGCCTCGTCGAAGCGCGCCTTCACCTCGACCAGCGCGAGCACCTGCTTGCCTGACTCGGCGGCGTCGATGAGCGCCTGGACGATCGGGCTGTCGCCGGAGGTGCGGTACAGCGTCTGCTTGATGGCCAGCACGTGCGGGTCGCGGGCGGCCTGCTCGAGGAACGCCTGCACGCTGGTCGTGAACGACTCATACGGGTGGTGCACCAGCACGTCCGACTTGCGGATCGCCTTGAAGATGTCGGCGCGGCTGTTCGACCCGGTCGGCTGGAAGGCGACGGCGGTGGTCGGCAGGTGGGGCGGGTAGCGCAGGTCGGGCCGGTCGATGCGCGAGAGGTCGAAGAGGCCGCGCAGGTCGAGAAGACCGGGAAGGCGGTAGACCTCGAGATCCGTGATGTCGAGCTCGCGGACCAGCAGGTCCATGGTGACCTCGTCCATGTCGTCGGTGATCTCGAGACGGATCGGCGGGCCGAAGCGACGGCGGAGGAGCTCCGCTTCGAGCGCCTGGATGAGGTTCTCGCTCTCGTCCTCCTCGATCTCCACGTCTTCGTTGCGGGTGAGCCGGAACGCGTGGTGGTCGAGCACCTCCATGCCGGGGAAGAGGTCGCCCAGGTGGTTCGCGATCAGCTCCTCCAGGCGCAGGAAGCGCTTGATCTCACCGTGACCCGGCACCTCGACGAAGCGGGGGAGCATCGGCGGCACCTTGAGGCGCGCGAACTCCTGGCGGCCCGTGCGGGCGTTGCGGATGCGGATCGCGAGGTTCAGCGACAGGCCGGAGATGTACGGGAACGGGTGAGCGGGGTCCACGGCCAACGGCATCAGCACGGGGAAGACCTGCGCGCCGAAGTAGTCCGAGAGCGCGGAGCGCTCCTCCTCGGTGAGCTCGGACCAGTCGGTGATCTCGATCCCGGCATCCGCGAGGGCGGGGCGCACCAGGTCGGTCCATGCCGCGGCGTGGCGCAGCTGCAGATCGTGCGCCTCTCGCGAGATGTCGGCGAGGGCGTCGACGGGGGAGCGGCCGATGTTCGTCGGAACGGCGAGACCGGTCATGATGCGCCGCTTCAGCCCCGCCACGCGGACCATGAAGAACTCGTCGAGGTTGCTCGCGAAGATCGCGAGGAAGTTCGCCCGCTCGAGCTCGGGCAGCGACGGATCCTCGGCGAGCTCCAGCACGCGCTGGTTGAAGGCCAGCCAGCTCAGCTCCCGGTCGAGGTACCGGTGGTCGGGGAGCAGGGCGTCGGGCGACTCGACGGCGTCGAAGTCGTCGTCTTCGGCGTCACCGAGGCCGGCGTCGGTGAGTGCGGGATCGATCATGGGGTACATCTAATCACCGCGAGGTGACGCGCGTGTGAACGGACCCGATCCGTTACCGGGCTGCCGCCGTCGCCGCCAGGGTCTCGTCCTCGTACACGTTGAACCGGTAGCCGACGTTGCGCACCGTTCCGATGATCTGCTCCTGGTCGCCCAGCTTCGCGCGGAGGCGGCGCACGTGCACGTCGACGGTGCGGGTGCCGCCGAAGTAGTCGTATCCCCACACCTCGCTGAGCAGCTGCTCGCGTGTGAAGACGCGCGACGGGTGCGTGGCGAGGAAGTGCAGCAGCTGGAACTCCTTGTAGGTGAGGTCCAGCGGCTTGCCGCGCAGTTTCGCGGAATAGGACTGCTCGTCGATCGTGACACCGGAGGCCTGCACCCGGGAGGGCTCGGCGACCTCGTCGCGGCGGGCGAGTCCGAGTCGGACGCGCGCATCGATCTCGGCGGGGCCGGCGGTCGCGAGCAGGACGTCGTCGATGCCCCAGTCGCCGGAAAGGGCGCTCATGCCGCCCTCCGTGACGACGAGGAGGAGCGGTGCGTCCTGCCCTGTGGCGCGGAGCAGACGGCACAGCGATTTCGCGCCGACCAGATCGTGACGGCCGTCGACGACGACGACGTCGTAATCGGGCGCGCTGACCAGCTGAGCCGGTTCGGCGGGGATCTGCCGGACGCGGTGGCTGAGCAGCTCGAGCGCGGGAAGCACCTGCTCCGACAGCGGAGCGTTGGTCAGAACCAGCACCAGGGCCACGCGCACTCCTCACCGGCGCGGGGGTCGACGCCGTGCCGCCATGATACCGGCACCGGATGCGCAACAATGGTGTCATGTCCGAACCAGCGCTCGCACCGCGAAATGCCCTCGTCGGCGTCGTCGCCGTGTGGGTCATCGCATTCGTCGCGACCGTGGCCGTCGGGATCTTCGTGCCGGAGGAATGGCGCGTCCCGTGGATGCTGGTCGCCTTCGGCGGCATCGTGCTGCTCTCGTTCGCCGTGCAGCTCTGGTACGGCCGCACCCAGGGGTTCATCTTCCGGGTGGCAGGCAGCGTCACGGGCGCGCTCGTGCTGATGGGACTGATCTCGGTCGGCTTCGGCATCGCCGCGCTGCTGCCCACCTGATCTCGGCGTCCCGCCGCGCGGTAAGGTGGAGACATGGATCTCATGGCGCTCGAAATCTTCTTCATCGGCCTCCTGGGCCTCGCGAGCCTCGCTATCGTCTTCGTCTCGGCAGTGGTTCTGCGTAACCTCTTCCGCGGCCAGCGCTGACGCATCGTGCTCGATCTGCCCACCGACCTCCCCGCCGACCTCGCCCCGCTCGCGTGGCTGATCGGCGTGTGGGAGGGAACCGGTATCATCGACTACCCCGTCGGGGAGGAGCGCCTGCAGGGCGATTTCACCCACCGGGTCAGCTTCAGTCATGACGGCGGCCCGTACCTCAACTATTCGGCGACCGCGACGTTCACCGGCGAGGACCAGGCGCTGTCGATCCCGCTGATCGCCGAGACCGGATTCTGGCGCCTCTCGCGTCCGGCGGCCGCTGCGGATCCCGGTCCGGCGCTGCTGCCTCCGCAGGCCGACGTCATCACCCGCACGGTCGACGACGTCGAGAGCCTGCGCGGGGAGAACGGCGCGTTCCCGATCGAGGTCTCGCTCGCACACTCCGACGGCATCCTGGAGCTCTATCTCGGCGAGATCAACGGTCCGCGGGTCGACATCGCCTCGGACGCGGTCGTCCGGGCGGCCGGCACCAAGGACTACGGCGCGGCATCGCGCATGTACGGCCTCGTCGACGGTCACATGCTGTGGGCGTGGGACATCGCGGCCCTCGGCACGCCGCTGCGCGCGCACGCGTCCGCGCGGCTGGCCAAGGTCTGAGACGGACGGCGTCTGACATGAGCGTGTTCGAGAGCTTCCCGGGGGCCGTCGCCGGCGATGCCGGCATCGCGCACTTCGGCGACCCGTTCCGCGAACAGCGTCGTCTCGCCGCGGGCGACGCGGTGGTCGCGCTCGACGATCGCACCGTCATCGAGGTCGCCGGCCCTGAGCGTCTCGGCTGGCTCGACTCGATCACCTCGCAGTCCGTCGGACATCTGAACGCGGGCGACAGCACGGAGCTCCTGGTGCTCGACCCGCAGGGCCGCGTCGAGCACGCCGCCGGCGTCGTCGACGACGGCACTTCGACCTGGCTGATCGCCGACGCAGCGGATGCCGATGCTCTCGCGACCTGGCTGACGCGCATGAAGTTCCGCACCCAGGCGACCGTCGACGTGCGGGCGGACCTGGTGCTGCTCGGCTTCGTCGACGGAGGATCCGCCGCGCTGGCCGTGCACGCCGCAGCGGCGGCAGGCGACCGCATCCCGCTCGTCTGGGAAGACCCCTGGCAGCACGTGGCGCTCGGCGGCCACCAGTACGCCGAGGTCGTCGATCACCCCGGCGCCTCGCTCGCGTGGCGCATCGCCCTGCTCTCTCCGGATGCCGCGGGCGAGCTGGCCGCGACGATCGACCACGAAGCCGCCGCGGGTCTCCTGGCGGCCGAGGCGCTCCGCATCGCGGCATGGCGTCCGCGGTGGGCGGCCGAGGTCGACGACAGGTCGCTCCCGCACGAGTCGGACTGGATCCGCACCGCCGTGCACCTGAACAAGGGCTGCTACCGGGGGCAGGAGACCGTCGCCAAGGTCCACAACCTCGGGCACCCGCCGCGTCGTCTCGCCGCGCTCCAGCTCGACGGCAGCGATGCCGTGCTCCCTGAGCCGGGGTCTCCCGTCTTCGCCGGCGACGACGAGGTCGGCCACGTCACCTCGGTCGCCCGTCATCATGAAGACGGTCCGATCGCGCTCGCGATCCTGGCACGACGCGCCCCGATCGGCGACCTCGTGGTGCGCGCCGACGGCATCGACATCGCCGCCTCGCAGCAGGTGATCGTGCCGGCGGATGCCGGCGCCACCGCCGACATCCCCCGGCTCACCCGGCTCTCGCGTCGTCCCGCGGCGCCGGATCCCCGCGCCGCGATCTAGGCGCGAGACGCGTCGAGCGGCGCGACCGCATCCCAGGGCAGCGTGAGCTCGCCCAGACGCCAGCGGGTGCGTCCGCCGAGCACCGGCCAGCCCTGATCCCGCAGGGCCGTGACCGTCGCCAGGAACCGCTGGGTGGCGCCGAATGTCGTGAGAGCGGCCGCTCGATCCCACTCGCGATCGAGGTCGACCAGGAGGGCGTGGATCCGCTCCCCGGGGACGTTGCGGTGGATCAGAGCCTTGGGCAGCCGTTCGGCGACGATGCTCGGGTGCTCGAGCCCGGCCAGACGCAGCGAGATCGTGAAGCGCACGGGAGATCCGTCGGGCTGCACATCGGCCCAGCTCGCCACGCGGCCGATCTCGTCGCACGTGCCCTCGATGAGGAGCCCGTCCGGAGCCAGCCTCGCGGCGGTCGTCCGCCAGGCCGCCGGCACGTCGGCCTCGTCGTACTGGCGCAGCACGTTCATCGCCCGGATGACGGCGGGTCGCCGGTCGTCGGGGAGCGGGATCTCGAAGCCGCCGCGTGCGAACGAGACGCGGAGATCATCCGGGAAACTCGTGCGGCCGGCACGGATCCCGGCGAGCTGAGCGTCGGCGGTCGCCACCCGCGCCGGGTCGATCTCGAGGCCGCGCACCTCGGCATCCGGCCTGACTGCGCGCAGCCGTGCCGCGAGCTCGAACGCGGTGACACCGCTCGCGCCGTAACCGAGATCGATCACCAGCGGATCGGCGGCACGGCGGAACGCGGGGCTCGCAGCGATCCAGCGGTCGTTGCGGCGCAGCCGGTTCGTCCCGGTCGTGCCGCGCGTCGGCCGGCCGACGGGAGATGACGCCATGAGTCAATCCTCCCCCTCGATGCGTCTGCGGACCAATCCGGAGCGGCCGTCGCGGATAAACTGGCCGCATGACTGCGACGCGCACCCTGATCCTGCTCCGCCACGGCCGGAGCGAGTGGAACGAACGGAACCTCTTCACCGGCTGGGTGGACGTCCGCCTGAACGAGCAGGGGGAGAAGGAGGCCCGCCGAGGCGGCGAGCTGCTCGCCGAGTCCGGCATCCTGCCCGACGTGCTGCACACCTCGCTGCTGAGCCGGGCGATCCAGACCGCGAACATCGCGCTCGACGCCGCCGACCGGCTCTGGATCCCGGTGACCCGCTCGTGGCGGCTGAACGAGCGCCACTACGGTGCGCTGCAGGGCAAGGACAAGGCGCAGACCCTCGAGGAGTTCGGCCCCGAGCAGTTCCAGCTGTGGCGCCGCTCCTTCGACGTGCCGCCGCCCGTGCTCGACGACGCGAGCGAGTTCAGCCAGGTGAACGACCCGCGCTACGCCGGGATCGACGGCGAGGTGCCGCGCACCGAGTCGCTCAAGCTCGTGATCGACCGTCTGCTGCCGTACTGGGAGAGCGCGATCGTCCCCGACCTCGAAGCCGGCAAGACCGTTCTCGTGACGGCGCACGGCAACTCGCTGCGCGGTCTGGTCAAGCACCTGGAGGGCATCAGCGACGCCGACATCGCCGAGCTGAACATCCCCACCGGCATCCCGCTGGTCTACGAGCTCGATGAGAACAACGTCCCCACCGGGCCCGGCCGCTACCTCGACCCCGAGGCCGCTGCCGCCGGTGCCGCCGCGGTCGCCGCGCAGGGCAAGAAGTAACGCCACGTACAAGAGGAGGGGCGGATGCTGACAGCATCCGCCCCTCCTCTCGTGTGTACGCGTCAGGCGTGCCCGAGCTCCTGCTGCTGCTCGACGGCGAGAGCGATCTCGGCCTCGGAGACCTGCCAGTCGCCCGTGGCGAGGTAGACCATCTTCTTGGCGACGGCGACCGCGTGGTCGGCGAAGCGCTCGTGGTACCGGCTGGCGAGCGTGGCATCGACGGTCGCCGTCGCCTCGCCCTTCCAGTTGTCGCTGAGCACCTTCTCGAAGACGGTGGCGTGCAGTTCGTCGACGTCGTCGTCCGCATTGCGGATCGTGTCGGCGAAGCGCAGGTCGCCGGTGCGGAGCAGCTCCGACAGCGTGCGAGAGATCTCGACGTCGAGCTCGCCCATCTTCACGAACGTGCCCTTGAGGCCCTTCGGGATGGCGCGCTCCGGGAACCGGAGGCGAGCGAGCTGGGCGATGTGCTCGGCCATGTCGCCCATGCGCTCGATCGAGGCGCTCACCCGCAGCGCCGTGACGACGATGCGCAGGTCGCGGGCGACGGGCTGCTGGCGGGCGAGGATCTCGATGGCCTGCTCGTCGAGGGTGATCGCCAGCGCGTCGATCTTGGCGTCGTCGGCGATGACCTCCTCCGCCAAGGCTACGTCGCTGGTGGCGAAAGCGCGGGTCGCCTTGTCGATCGCGACGGTGACGAGGTCCGCGATCTCGACGAGGCGGGCCTGCAGGTCCTCGAGGGACTGGTGGAAGACTTCGCGCATGGTGGGGCGCAACCTTTCATTCGGATCTCGGCTGTGTGCACGGCGCGAGACGGCGGTTCGTCCGCACGGGGGCAGGTCTGCGCTCCCGCACAGGCCCGAGGAGATTGTGTGCTCCGAAGGTTAACGAACGGTGCCCAGCACGTGAATAGTACTTCTCGCGTTGCCGTCAGGGCGCAGAAACCCGCCGTTCGGACGGTGAACGCACTCTACGCTGGTGTCATGACCCTGCCGCAGCTCGCGCTGTCTTCGCTCGCCATCGGGCTGGTGATCGGCATCGGCCTCTCCCTCCTCGTGGTGTGGGCGTACCGCGCCCGAGCGCGGGCCGAGGAGGAGACATCGCTCGAGATCCCGGCCGGGATCACCGACGTGCTCGGCAGCATGGACGACGCCGCGTGCGTGGTGGACTCCTCCGGTCTGGTGCTCGCGGTCTCGCACGCCGCGACCCGCTTCGGCATCGAGGTCGGCTCCACGCTCGACAACCCCGAACTCCGCCAGCTCGTGCGCGCCGCGAAGACCACGGGCGGCTCGACCACCGAGTCGTTCCGGATCACCCGCGGCGGGTTGAGCCTCGACCCGCGGCTCGTCTCGGCCCGCGCGAGCGTGATCGGCACGCGACTGGTCCTCCTGATCATCCGCGATGTGACGGAGCAGGAGCGCCTCGACCAGATGCGTCGCGACTTCGTGGCCAACACCAGTCACGAGCTCAAGACGCCGGTCGGCGCCGTCAGCCTCCTCGCCGAAGCCATCGAGTCCGCCGCGGACGACCCGGCGCAGGTGCGCATCTTCGCCGCGCGGATCTCCGCAGAGGCCGGCCGACTCGGCCAGCTCACCGGCCGCATCATGAGCCTGTCGCGGCTGCAGGCCGAGGGCGGGCTCACCGAGGTCGCATCGGTCTCCATCGACGAGGTGATCGCCTCATCGATCGAGGCCCACGTCGTCCAGGCCGACTCCGCCGGCGTGGAACTCGCCCGCGGTGGCGACCGTGGAATCTGGGTGCGCGGCGACGCGCAGATCCTGGTCGAGGCGGTCGGCAACCTCATCGCGAACGCCATCGTGTACTCGCCCCGGGGATCGCGCGTCGGCGTCGGCGTTAAGGCCGACGCCGAGATCGTCGAGATCGCGGTCTCCGATCAGGGCATCGGCATCGCCGAAGCCGATCGGGAGCGCATCTTCGAGCGTTTCTACCGCGCGGATGAGGCGCGCTCGCGCCGCACCGGCGGCACGGGCCTCGGACTGTCGATCGTCAAGCACGCGACCCAGCGGCACGGCGGCGAGGTGCGCCTGTGGTCCCGCCCGGGGCGCGGCTCCACCTTCACGATCCGGCTTCCCCGGATCGACACCCCCGGGCATATCGACTCGGACAAGAAGAGCAAGAAGAAGCGCGCGCGCAAAGCGGCCAAAGCCGCATCCGCCCGCGTTCGAAACGGAGAGAGAGCATGACCCGCATCCTTCTGGTCGAGGACGAGCCCGACCTCGCCGACCCCCTCGCCTATCTGCTTCGTCGCGAGGGGTACGAGGTGGAGATCGCCGAGGACGGCCCTGGCGCGCTCACGGCCTTCCGCGAGCGCGGTGCCGACATCGTGCTGCTCGATCTGATGCTGCCGGGGATGCCGGGCACCGAGGTGTGCCGCCAGATCCGGTCGACGTCGGCCGTGCCGATCATCATGCTCACGGCGAAGGACTCCGAGGTCGACATCGTGGTGGGCCTCGAGCTGGGCGCCGACGACTACATCACCAAGCCCTACTCCTCGCGCGAGCTGCTCGCGCGCATGCGCGCCGTGCTCCGCCGGGTCGTCCAGGCTGAGAGCGAGCTCGACGAGCGCGTGCTCGACGGCGGACGTGTCTCGCTGGACATCGACCGGCACACCGTCTCCGTCGCCGGTGACCAGATCAACATGCCGCTCAAGGAATTCGAGCTGCTCGAGGTCCTGATGCGCAACTCGGGCCGCGTGCTCACACGCGGTCAGCTCATCGACCGAGTCTGGGGGAGCGACTACTTCGGCGACACCAAGACGCTCGACGTGCACATCAAGCGCATCCGTTCGCGCATCGAGGAGAACCCGAGCGAACCCGTCATGCTCGTGACCGTGCGCGGGCTGGGCTACCGCTTCGAGGGCTGAGCCCCGGACGACGAGAGAGGCCGGTCACCCCAGGGTGACCGGCCTCTCTCGTGTGTCTGCGTCAGCGGAGGATCACTCCGCCGGAGCGGGCGCGGCGGTGTCGGTGGGGACGGGAGTCGGCTGCGGCGCACGCTCGGTGACGTCCGGGACCAGGTCCGCGTAGTAGGGGAGGGCGCCGTCGAGGACGGGCACCGCGGTCTTGACGCCGGTGGAATCGCCCGACTGGAAGTGGATCTCGACGGTCGCGCCCGGCTTGGTGTCGAGGTCGACGATGCGGAGGGGCTCCTCGTCGGCGCCGAGGCTGACGGTCTTCCCCGCGGGGACCGTGACCGTGAACGGGTCGATGCCCTCGAGGGTGATCGTGAGCGTGGCCTTCTCGTCGGTCGGGTTCACGATCGCGGCGATGAGGTTGCCGACCGAGCCGTCTTCCGTCGCGACGACGAACACGTTGCGGACGTCGATCGGAGCGTCGGGGTCGGAGACGTTCACGCCGTCCGACGCGGCGTACTCGATCTTCGTCGCCTGGGGCGAGATGAACGTGCATCCCGTCGCGCCGAGAAGAACGACGGCGCTGAGGGCGGCAGACGCAACAAGGCGCGATTTCACGGGTCCTCCTGAGGTCCGGCGGGGTATCCGCAACCATTCTACGGGTATGCGGGCACAGCCTCAGGGACGCCGAGGCGCGAACCTTAGCGCATATTCCCTGTGGTATCCTTGAGGTTGCCGAAAGGACACGTTTTTATGCTTTTTGAGGTTGGCGAGACCGTCGTCTATCCGCACCATGGCGCTGCGACCATCATCGAGGTCAAGGAACGCATCATCAAGGGTGAGGCGAAGAAATATCTGAAGCTCAACGTCACGCAGGGAGACCTCATCATCGAGGTTCCGGCTGAGAATGTCGACCTGGTCGGCGTTCGCGACGTGATCGGCAAGGAGGGCCTCGATCATGTGTTCGAGGTGCTGCGAGCCCCGTTCACGGAGGAGCCGACCAACTGGTCGCGTCGTTACAAGGCGAACCTCGAGAAGCTCGCCTCCGGCGATGTCATCAAGGTCAGCGAGGTCGTCCGCGACCTGTGGCGTCGTGACCAGGACCGCGGACTCTCCGCAGGAGAGAAGCGGATGCTGGCCAAGGCGCGTCAGATCCTCATCTCCGAGCTCGCGCTCGCCGAGAAGACCGACGAGGACAAGGCGGGCGCACTGCTCGACGAGGTCCTCGCGTCCTGAGGCGTCGCACGCCTGAGTACGTCTCCGAAGGGGCGGATGCATCTCGCATCCGCCCCTTCGGCGTCCCCACCCACGCGGTAGCGTGAGACGGTGACTCTGCTCCCCGTCCCCGACACCGCGATCATCGTCGTCGCCGCAGGCTCCGGCACCCGGCTGGACGCCGGAGCGCCGAAGGCCCTGGTGGGCATCGATGCGCACTCGATCCTGCGTCACGCCCTCGACGGCGTCTTCGCCGCGGCTCCCGCGCAGGTGATCGTCGTCGCGCCTCCGGGCTACGAGGGCGATGCGGAGGCCGAGCTGGATGCTGCAGCGGGCGAGCGCCGCGACCTCGGTCGGGTCGTCGCCGGCGGCGCGACCCGTCAGCTCTCCGTCGCCGCGGGGCTCTCCGCGCTGTGGGGCGATGTGACGACCGTGCTCGTGCACGATGCGGCCCGCGCGCTCACTCCGTCCGCGCAGATCGATGCCGTGTCCGCCGCGGTGACCGCGGACACGGGCGTCATCCCCGCGCTCCCCGTGGTCGACACGCTCAAGCGGGTCGATGCCGACACGGTCGTCGGCCCGGTCGACCGCTCGGAGCTCGCGGCCGCGCAGACCCCGCAGGGTTTCCCTCGTGCGCTTCTCGAGGAGGCATACGCCCGTGCGCTCGCGTCGGGCGTCGACTACACCGACGATGCCGCGCTGTTCGCGGCATCCGGTCATGCGGTGCGACACGTCGACGGTTCCGCCCGCGCTTTCAAGATCACGACGCCCGCCGACCTCGAGCGGGCGCGGCACCTGCTGGCGGCGGCCCCGACCACGGCGCCCCGTCCGGCGATCGGCGCCGGTGCGCCGCGCGTCGGCGTCGGCACCGATGTGCACGCGTTCGGAGGCGAGGGCGACCTCTGGCTGGCCGGGCTGCAGTGGCCGGGGGAGCCGGCGCTGTCCGGGCACTCCGACGGCGATGCGGTCGCTCACGCGATCGTCGATGCGCTGCTGGGTGCCGCGGGACTCGGCGACATCGGCGAGCACTTCGGCACGGCGCATCCCGAGTACGCCGGAGCGCACGCCGCGGTGTTCCTCGCCCGCACGCGGGAGCTGCTGGCGGATGCCGGCTTCGTGATCGGCAACGTCTCGGTGCAGTTCCAGGGGAACCGGCCGCGTTTCAGCGCCCGTCGAGCGGAGGCCGAGGCCGTGCTCTCGGCAGCCCTGGGCGGCGCTTCCGTCTCGGTCACGGCCACCACGACCGACGGGCTCGGGTTCCCCGGACGCGGAGAGGGCATCTCCGTCACGGCGATGGCTCTGCTGCTGCCAGACGTTTCGCGGAGAGTGTGACGTTTCGCGGCTCGATTCCCCCGATCCGTCCGCGATTCGTCACATGATCCGCGAATCGTCGCACGGCGGCGGGCGTTCAGCCGTGCCCGAGTAGGCTTGAGCGGTGACACTCCGCCTCTACGACACCCGCGCTGCCCAGCTGCGCGACTTCGTGCCTCTCGATCCCGAGAACATCACGATGTACGTCTGCGGACCCACCGTGCAGTCCGGCCCGCACATCGGCCATGTCCGAGCGGCTTTGAGCTTCGACCTGCTGCGCCGCTGGCTCGCGCACCGGTTCGGTCGTGTGACATTCGTCCGGAACGTCACCGACATCGACGACAAGGTGCTCGCGAACGCGACGGATGCCGAGCCGTGGTGGGCTCTGGCCTACCGGATGGAGCAGGAGTTCACGGCGGCATATGCCGGAGTGGGCATCCTCGCGCCGACGTACGAGCCGCGGGCGACGGCATCCGTCCCCCAGATGCAGGAGCTCATCGACCGCCTGATCGAGCGGGGTCACGCGTACCCGGCTCCGGACGGTTCCGGCGACGTGTACTTCGACGTGCGCTCGTGGTCCGAGTACGGTGCGCTCACGCATCAGTCCGTCGACGCCATGGAGGCAGCGGAGGACGCGGACCCTCGCGGCAAGCGCAACCCGCAGGACTTCGCCCTCTGGAAGGGCGCCAAGCCCGAGGAGCCGGCCGACGCCACCTGGTCCTCACCCTGGGGCCCCGGCCGACCGGGGTGGCACATCGAGTGCTCCGCGATGTCGAAGCGCTATCTCGGCGCCGAGTTCGACATCCACGGCGGCGGTCTCGACCTGCGCTTCCCGCACCACGAGAACGAACTCGCCCAGTCGACGGCGGCCGGTGACGCGTTCGCGCGCTACTGGGTGCACAACGGCCTGGTGACCGTGAACGGCCAGAAGATGTCGAAATCGCTGGGCAACTTCACGCCGGCGGCGGACGTGCTCGAGGAGTTCGACCCGCTCGTGGTGCGCTACGCCCTCGCCGCAGCGCACTATCGGTCGAGCCTCGACCTGACCGAGTCGTCGTTCGTCGAGGCGGATGCCGCGCTTGGTCGCATCCGATCGTTCCTCGAGCGCGCGGGGCGCCTCGAGAGTCCCTTCACGTGGTCGGCCGAGAGGCCGGCGCAGGAGGCCGAGCGCCACCATGACGGCGAAGCGGAGGGCGTGTTCGTCCTTCCCGCGGCCTTCGGTGATGCGCTCGACGACGACCTCGCGGTCCCGCAGGCGCTTGCTGTCATCCACGACACCGTGCGTCGGGGCAACGGCGCGCTGGATGCCGGTGACGACGCTGCGGCATGGATCGCTGCGTGGCAGGTGCGCGAGATGACCGGCATCCTGGGCATCGACCCCGGCTCGACGCAGTGGCGCGACGGCGCGGACGGCGGCGACGCCTCGGCATCCGCTCTCGACGCCCTCGTGCAGACGATGATCACGCAGCGCGCCCAGGCGCGTGCAGACAAGGACTGGGCGGCGGCCGATCGCATCCGTGACGCGATCGCCGCCGCAGGAATCACGCTGGAGGACACTCCGGCCGGAACTCATTGGAGTATCGATGGCTAAGCCACAGCGCCCCGGCGCGAACAAGGGAAACAAGAAGGGCCCGACCAAGGGCACCGGCGGACTCGGACGCAAGGCGCTCGAGGGCCGCGGACCGACCCCGAAGGCGGAGGATCGCGCCTGGCACCCCGCCGGCAAGCGCAAGGCCGCGGCCGAGCGCTACGCGGCTTCCGGTGGCAAGGGCAAGCCGAACCAGCGCCAGGCATCGGGTGGCAACCCGAACCGTTCAGCGCGGGCGAAGGACAACACGTCCGAGGCGGAGACGGTCACCGGTCGTAACTCGGTGCTCGAGGCGCTCCGGGCCAAGATCCCGGCGACCGCTTTCCACATCGCGCAGCGCGTGGAGATGGACGACCGGGTCAAGGAGATGCTCTCGATCGCGACCCACCGCGGCATCCCCGTCCTGGAGGTCACCCGCCAGGAGCTCGACCGGATGGCCGGGTTCGACGGCGTGCACCAGGGCGTCGCCATCAAGGTGCCGCCCTACGAGTACTCGCACCCGCAGGACCTGCTCGAGAAGGCGATCGATCGTGGCCAGGTGCCGCTGTTCGTCGCCCTCGACGGCATCACCGATCCGCGCAATCTCGGTGCTGTCATCCGCTCGGCGGCCGCTTTCGGCGCCCACGGCGTCATCCTGCCGCAGCGCCGCTCGGCCGGCGTCAACTCCGCGGTGTGGAAGACGAGCGCCGGTGCGGTAGCGCGCACGCCCGTCGCCCTCGCGACGAACCTCACCACGCAGCTCAAGGAGTTCAAGAAGCAGGGCGTGTTCATCCTCGGTCTCGCGGGCGACGGCGACATCTCGCTGCCCGACCTGCAGCTCGCCGACCGCCCGGTCGTCATCGTCGCGGGCTCCGAGGGCAAGGGTCTCTCCCGCCTCGTGCGTGAGACGTGCGACCAGATCGTCTCGATCCCGATCTCCGCGTCCACCGAGTCGCTGAACGCCGGGATCGCGACCTCCGTCGCGCTCTATCAGGTCGCGACCGTCCGCGGCGCGAAGAAGAAGTCCTAGAAGGGAACCCCATGGCGCGCATCGTCGTCCTCGGAGGAACCGGCTACGCCGGTCGGCACATCGTCGCGGAGGCCGTCGCCCGCGGGCACGCGGTGATCGCGGTCTCGCGTTCCGAGCCCACCGACCCGGTGGCGGGTGCCGCGTACGTGCAGCGGTCGGTGCTCGACGGCGAGTCGGTCGCGGCGACCTTCGACGGCGCGGATGCGGTGGTCTGGGCGCTGTCCCCGCGCGGCGACATGGCGGACAAGGTGCTCGGCGCGCTGAAGGGCGTCGCCACCTCGCTCACGGGGACCGAGACCCGGCTCGGCGTGATCGGCGGTGCCGGTGGCAGCCTCGTCGCTCCCGGTGGTCCCCGGCTGTTCGACCAGGGCTTCCCCGAGGAGTACAAGGCCGAGGCGCAGGTCGGCATCGACTCGCTCGCCTTCCTGCAGAGCACGGATGCCGGACTCGACTGGTTCTTCGTGCACCCCGCGGAGGAATTCGGCCCGTGGGCCGAGGGCGAGCGCACGGGGCACTACCGCGACGGTGGCGATGTCATCGTGCGGGATGCCGAGGGGAAGTCGTGGATCTCCGGCGCCGATTTCGCCGTCGCGATGGTCGACGAGATCGAACAGGGCAACCATCACCGCGGACGGTTCACCGTCGGCTACTGAGACGGGCGGAGGTCAGACCAGGTCGCGCCAGTCGACCTCGTCCTCGTCGTCGGCGAGTGACAGGTTGCCGGTGATCACGGGCAGGCTCATGGTCTCGGTCGGCGGGCCCATGATCGTGGCCTCATCGCGTCGGTGGCGCAGTACCTCGTTGATATAGCTCGTCAGGACCTCGGCGAGCGGCACGGATCGCCCCTGCGCCTGCGACAGGTACCAGCGGTGCTCGAGTACCTGGTGGAACACCTCGGCGGGCTCGAGCTTGGTGCGCAGCTCGTAGGGGATGGCACGGACCACGGGCTCGAACACGCGAGTCAGCCACTCGTGCGCGTACATCTCCTCGTCGGACCACTGCTTGGTCGAGCGGGCGCGGAACTCGTCGAGGTCGTTGAGCAGGCGTCGGGCCTGGTTCTCCTCGACGTCGAGCCCGGTGAGACGGATGAGGCGGCGCTGGTGGTGCCCGGCATCGACGACCTTGGGCTGGATCTCGACGACCGTGCCGTCGGCGGTGGTCGACATCGACATCTCGTCGATGTCGAAGCCCAGGGCGTTGAGGCGCTCGACCCGCTCGGTGATGCGCCAGGTCTCGGCGGCCGAGAACGACTCCTGCGCCGTCAGCTCGGCCCACAGCGACCGGTACGACGACACGATGCCGTCGGCGATCGCCACCGCATCGACGCCGTGCTCCAGCCGCCCACCCGCGGCGAGGTCCATGATCTCGCCGGCGATGTTCGTGCGGGCGAGGTCGAGATCGTACGCGCGCTGGCCCTCGGTCAGGCCCTCTTCGTGCAACTCGCCGGTCTCGGCATCCACCAGGTAAGCGGCGAAGGCGCCGGCATCGCGACGGAACAGGGTGTTCGAGAGCGAGACGTCGCCCCAGTAGAAGCCCACGTTGTGCAGGCGCACGAGCAGCAGCGCCAGCGCGTCGACGAGGCGCGTGGCCGTGTCCGGCCGCAGCACGCGGGTGAACAGCGCCCGGTAGGGCATCGAGAAGCGCAGGTGCGAGGTGACGAGAGCCGCGGGAAGCGGCTCGCCTGCGGCATCCGTCCGTCCGGCGATCACGGCCACACGGTCGACGCAGGGGACGTCGAGGCGGGCCAGGTTGCCGAGCATGTCGTACTCCCGCTGCGCCATCTCGGCGGTCGTCTCCTTCACGGCGACGACGCGTCCGGAGAGGTCGGCGAAGCGCACGAGGTGGCGGGAGAGCCCCTTCGGGAGCGACACGATCTGCTCAGAGGGCCATTTCGCGAGCGTCGTCGACCAGGGCAGGGATAGAAGGCCCGGGTCGACCGAGCTGGCGGTGATCCGCAGCGAATCCTGCATGGCGCTCCAGGGGAGTCGGGAAAACAGACGCGGCGCGGGCGACCCGAAGGTCGACCCGCGCCGCGTCCAGTGGAATTACGAGGCCGAGACGACCGGCTTGTCGTTCAGACGCTCGCCGGACTCGATGTCGAACGCGTGCACGTGACCGGCGGTCGCGGCGAGCGTGACGGTCTCACCCGCGTTCGGGTGGCTGCGGCCGTCGACGCGAGCGACGAGGTCGGTGCGCTTGCCGTTGATCTCGGTGTGGCCGTAGAGGTAGCCGTCGGCGCCGAGCTCCTCGACGAGGTCGACCGTGACCGAGAGGCCCTTGCCGTCGGCGGGGCCGACGACGATGTCCTCCGGACGGACGCCGACCGTGACCTGCGAACCGTTCGCACGGCCCACGGTGTCGCGGTCGAGCGGGACGACCTCGGTGCCGAAGCGGATGCCGCCCTCGGCGAGGTCGGCCGAGAACAGGTTCATGGCCGGGGAGCCGATGAAGCCGGCGACGAACACGTTGTTCGGCTTCTCGTACAGGTCGCGCGGCGTTCCCACCTGCTGGAGCAGGCCGTCCTTGAGGACCGCGATGCGGTCACCCATGGTCAGAGCCTCGGTCTGGTCGTGCGTGACGTAGACCGTGGTGACGCCGAGACGACGCTGGAGCGACGCGATCTGCGTACGCGTCTGCACACGGAGCTTGGCGTCGAGGTTCGACAGCGGCTCGTCCATGAGGAAGACCTGCGGCTGACGGACGATCGCGCGACCCATCGCGACGCGCTGACGCTGACCACCCGAGAGGGCCTTCGGCTTGCGGGTCAGGTAGTCCTCGAGGTCGAGGAGCTTCGCGGCCTCGAGAACGCGGGTGGCGCGCTCTTCCTTGTTGACGCCGGCGATCTTGAGCGCGAAGCCCATGTTCTCGGCGACCGTCATGTGCGGGTACAGCGCGTAGTTCTGGAACACCATCGCGATGTCGCGGTCCTTCGGCGGCACATCGGTGACATCGCGGTCACCGATGAGGATGCGGCCGGCGTTGACCTCTTCGAGGCCTGCGAGCATGCGGAGCGAGGTGGACTTACCGCAACCCGAGGGGCCGACCAGGACGAGGAACTCGCCGTCTCCGACCTCGAGGTTGAGCTTGTCGACTGCGGGGCGGGTGCCGCCGGGGTACAGGCGGGTTGCGTCGTCGAAAGTGACAGATGCCATTATTGTTTCTCCTCACCGGCAGGTACGTGCCGGACGATCCGTAGTGATGGAAGTGGCGGAATGAACCGCCATGACCCGTCTTTGGGTCGGGATCAGTATGACATGAACCATGGCACCTGGGTATTTCTCAGCCTGGCTGGTTAACATCGAACCTGGCCGCGTCACGCGGCGATCGTCGCTCCGAGCGATGGTCGGGGCCAACCCGGACCCCCTCAGACTTTCAAGAGGAACGATGTCGAGCGACGAAACGCCGAACGTCCCCACGCCGAGCAATTCCCGCGAGGCCGTGCGGGAGAAGGCACAGCAGGTGCATGCGCAGCAGTCCAGGGCGCGTCTCATGCGACGGATCATCATCGGCGCTGTCGCGGTCATCGCCGTCGGCGCGATCGGCACCGCCGTCACCCTCGCGGTGTCGGCGCAGGTGTCCAAGCCGCAGCTCACCCCGACGGGCATGGAGTCGGACGGCGTCGTCGTGAACGACATCTCCGCCGTCGCCGCGTCCGATGAGACGCTCACGACGCCGAGTCCCGAGCCGACCGAGGCCGGCGCGACGGATGCTCCGACCACGGAGCCGAGCGCGCCCGAGCGCGTCGAGATCCACGTCTACGTGGACTACCTGTCGCCCGACGCGGGGGAGTTCGAGCGGGCCAACTCGCGCCAGCTCGCCAACTGGATCACCGAAGGTGCTGTGACCGTCAGCTACCACCCGGTCGCCCTGCTCACCGCCAGCTCCAACGGCACGAAGTACTCGCTGCGCGCGGCCGCTGCGGCGGCATGCGTCGCAACGCACTCGCCCGAGCAGTTCTACGCGTTCAACCACGACCTGCTCGACAACCAGCCCAAGGTGGGCAGCGACGGATTCTCGGACGCTCAGCTGGCTGATGCCGCCCAGGCGGTCGGGGTCGACAACCCCAAGGCCGTCCGGTCCTGCATCGTCGACGGCGATTTCGTGACCTGGGCGAAGGAAGCGACGACTCGCGCCCTCGACGGACCCCTCGCCGGTTCCGACGACCTCGTGCTCTCGTCCGCTCCCATGATCGTCGCGAACGGCGAGGCGTACGTCGGAGCGCTCGACGACCCGGCGGAGTTCTCGAACTTCATGCTCACGATCGACAACGACGCCTCCCAGCAGTCGACCGAGACGCCGACACCGACGCCCAGCCCCACTGCGACCCCCACACCGTAGCTCGGAGTGGAGACGATGCCATCGGTAAGCTGGTGGCGTCCGCCGACTTGGCGCAATTGGTAGCGCACCGTACTTGTAATACGGGGGTTACGGGTTCGAGTCCCGTAGTCGGCTCCGTGCACGAAGGCCCGCATCCCTGATCGACATCGGGGATGCGGGCCTTCTCGGTGTCCCCACGCCGCCCCCACGCGGCCTTTCCCGGGGGCCGGTCCCATCCGGCCCATAATCCGGGCAGGTGTCGTCAAGACGAATCCTGGCGACACCTGCCCTTCTTCTGCTCGCCCCGACCGCATCCCGTCGGAACGGAGGTGACGCGGATCGACCTGCCGGGGCGATCAGATTCTTCTGGCTCCGCTCAGCGCAGCGTGACGTCGATGGTCTCCGTGAACGGGTCGATGTCGATGTTGGTCGTGATCGCGTAACCAGATCCGGACGGGCCGGTCGGGCGGAACTGGATACGGACATTCGTGATGTCGCTGGCGGTGATCACACCGGTGATCGAGCCGTCGGGGTTCGTCGTGACGACGATGCCGATGGCGTTCACGACCTGCAGGGTGACGCCGGCATCCGGGACGATCATGACGCTGGTGCCGGCGGGGAGCAGAGCGAGGTTTCCGTTCGCATCGCTGCCCTCGACGGTGAAGTTCGTCACGTTGCCGCTCACGACGCTGACGGTTGCGCCCGTGGCCCAGAAGGTCGCAGCGGGTGGTGTCTCCGACGCGGCGGCGAGCGGCGTCGCGACCGCGACGGCCACGACCGGCACCGACCACGCTGCACCCTTGACGAGGGTGCGGCGCGAGAGGTCGCGAGAGTTGGGGTTGTCCGGCATTGTCTTCCCTATCCGGCTCCGAGGAGCCATTTCTTTGCTGTGTTCGTGCGGGCGCACGCGGTGACCGGTGATCGCTGCGTGCACCACGAAGAAGGAGTCGTCTGGGCGTCCGAAGTGACGCCGAATCACGAATCCGTCCGCATTTCCCACGAATTTCTGATTCCCGCGTCACTCCTGAGGCGTTTCCGACTCCTTCCCAATGTGTCGACACAATGTCGTCCGATTCGAGGGGAGTCAGATCAGATGAACGAGCAACAGGTAGCGGTCCCGAGGAGCGGTCTTTCGCGGAGAACGGTCGTGCAAGGTGCGGCGTGGGCGCTGCCGGTGATCGCTGCTGCCGTGGCCACACCGCTGGCGGCCGCGTCCGTGGCGTGCACGGCGGGCCTGAGCACCACCACCGCCTCGTACACGCGGCTGAGCGCCACCTCCGCGGTGTTCACCTGGGTGGACGTCTTCGGGGACGGCAAGGATCTGACGCTGACGCTCAGCGCGGTGCCCAACGGCGCGAACAACATGACCATCAACCAGACGAACAATCTCCGTCTCGACTCCACGACGCAGGGTGGCGAAGCACAGCCCAGCGTGCATCTCGCGCTCGACACCGCCGACCTCCGCAACATCGGCGGAGGGCAGCGCGTCACGTTCAGCTTCGCCCTGGGTGGCGTGACGGTCACCGTCGCGGATCTGGCCTACACGATCAAGGACATCGACGGCTTCCAGGCTCTGGACGGCCTCGGCGGTGCGGAGCGCGTGTATGTCTCCGAGGGCACCGGCACGTACAACACCGACTGGATCCGCGGCCAGGGAACGAGCGCCAACGCGTGGCGGCCGTTCACCGGCTCGCCGAACCCCGAGGTCGCGGCCACCAGCGCCGCCGGAAACGTCCAGGTGACCGCGCCGCCTCTCAGCGCATTCGACCTCACGTTCGTCGCCAACAACTCGGGGCGTTCGCTGGGAGATCGGCCGCCCCAGAACATCTGGGTCGGCCCGTTCACGTTCACCGCCTTGAACCCGGTCTGCGCGGCATGAACCGCCGGAGCGGCACGGGGGTGACGAGAGGGGCGAGCCGCGCAGGAAGCTGGCTCGCCGGTGCACTGCTCGCACTGGGCGCCGTCGTCCTGGCGCCCGGCGGCGTCAGCGCGGCCATGGCGGCGGATGTCGCCCCGGGGGATGCGGTCTTCATCGGCAGCAAGGAGGGGTACGACGGCACCGGGATCTACCCGATCTGGTCCTCGGGGGTCCAGGAGGGGGAGCCGGACTACTGGGCGTACTGCATCGAGCACGACGTCGCGGCCAGGACCGGACTGCTCGGCACGGCCGGCGACCTCGACAGCTACCTCGGCCAGAACCGCTTCACAGATC
This sequence comes from Microbacterium sp. A8/3-1, assembly GCF_040267695.1. Lineage (NCBI taxonomy): Bacteria > Bacillati > Actinomycetota > Actinomycetes > Micrococcales > Microbacteriaceae > Microbacterium > Microbacterium sp. A8/3-1. Next base: position 4,195,947 of record NZ_CP158357.1, read on the forward strand.
CGGCCGTCGCCGGGAAGGTGCTCTGGGTGCTCGCGAACAGCTACCCGGCCGTGAGTCTCGAAGACTTCGGTGCGGCGGCCGGGGTTCCGGGCATCTCGCGGAATGATGCCATCGAGGCGACCCAGTACGCGATCTGGCGGTACACCGAGCTGGACTTCGATGCCCCGTGGGCATGGGAGACGCCCGACTCGGAGGCTGCCTACTGGCACCTCCTCGACGGCGCGAACGCCAGCCCGGGACTGACCCCGGGAGATCTCCAGGTCACGGCCTCGGTGACGGCGCCCAGCGCAGCCCAGAGCGCGGGGAGTCTCGTCGGACCCTTCACGGTGAGCACCGATCAGGCATCGGTCGTGGTCTCCGTGGACCCCGCCGTCACGGTGACGGATGCCGCAGGGACCCCTGTGGACCTGAGCGCGGTGGTCGATGGCCAGGAGCTCTATCTGGATCTGCGGGAGGCGACGGCCGCGGGGAGCGCCACCGTGCGGGTGACGGCAGCGGGCTCGACCGGCATCGGCGCCGTGATCTCTGTGCCGAACGCGCCCGGGGGCACGCCGACGGCAGAGGACCACGCGCAGTCGATGATCCTGGTGGCGCCCGACACGGCAGAGACGACGGGTGAGGCCGCAGTGGACTGGGCGGCTCTGCCCGGCGCGGCGGAGCCGGTGATCGGGACATCGCTGGTCGACGCCGCCGACGGGGACCGGGTGCTGGGCGCGAACGGAGGCACGGTGATCGACACCGTCTCCTTCCAGAACCTCGTGCCGGGCACCGAGTACACGGTCGTCGGCGAGCTGATGCGCAAGTCGGACGGCCAGCCGACCGGCATCACGGGGTCGACGACGTTCACGCCGACGAGCGCGAACGGCACCGTGGACGTCAGCTTCGTCGTACCCGAGGGGTTCGCGGGAGACGTGCTCGTCGCCTTCGAATGGCTCTACCTGGGTTCTGACCTCGACGTTGAGCCCATCGCCGGGCACACCGACATCGACGATGCGGCGCAGACGGTCACCGTCGAGGCCGTGGCGCCGGGTGGGCCTACGACACCGAATCCCGGTGCACCCACCGTGCCGACTCCGGGCGGCGGAAACCTCGCCGCCACCGGTTCCCCGGCACCGACCATGATCACGGCGGCGGCGTTGGCCGCGCTTCTCGCCGGCGTGATCCTGATGCGGGTGAGGCGGCGCGCTGTCGACGCCTGACCCGTGAGCGTGCGCGGGCAGAGGCGCGAGATCCTTCTCCGCTCCTCTGCCCGCGTTCCGTCGGCACGACTTTCGGTTCGCGGTGGCTCTCGCGAACCCACCCCGTCCGGCGCTACCATTGAATGGCTATTCAAACTCGGATCGATCGTGCGATTGGACTCGCGGTCGGCTGCTCGGCGGCGGCGGCTCGGCAGCGGCCACGACGAGCGGGCGTTTCTCTGGAAAGGGAAGACGTGGAAGATTCTCGCAGCGATCGAGAACTCCTCAGCGCGCTCCGGGACGGCGACCAGCGCGCGTATGCGGTCCTGTGGGAACGCCACATCGGCGCCGCCCTGCGGTACGCGCATCGGCTGTTCCCCTCGCATGCGGAGGACCTCGCCTCTGAAGCGCTCCTCGCCGTCTACCAGCAGGTGACGACGACGAGCACGGGACCCGACTTCGCCTTCCGCTCGTACCTCAAGGCCGTGATCCGCAACACCGCGATCCGGTGGCGGAAGGAGGCCGACCGCATCGACGACACCGTCGAGGCCGATCGTCCGCACTTCCGCGACGCCCTCCACCTCGTCGAGCGGGAGTCGAACGCGCAACAGCTCCTCGGAGCGTTTCAAGAGCTCCCCGAACGCTGGCAGCGCGTGCTGTGGCTGACCGAGGTCGCCGATGTCCCGCGCCCCGAGATCGCGCGTGAGCTCGGCATCAAGCCGAACGCCGTCTCCGCCCTGCAGCGCCGTGCCCGCAGTGGACTGAAGCTCCACTGGCTCACGACGCAGATCCCTCTGCCCCTGCGCGACGATGAGGCGCATGCCGCCCGCCTCTTCCCGCGACACCTCACCGATCCGCTCGACGACACGGTGGCGCGAGAGGTCACTGATCACGTGGCATCGTGCGGCGAATGCGGAGAGCTGCTCCTCGACATGCGCAGCGACGCTCGTCGCCTTCAGGGCGTCACCCTGTCTGCTGTCGGATTCGGCGCCCTCGGGGTGGTGCTGCCATCCACCGGTGCGCTCGCACCCGGCACCGCCGCGGCCGCGGCGGCAATCGTCGCGGCGGGCACCGGTGTCGGCGTCACGAGTCTGCTCGTCGGCGGGATCGGCGTACTCACCGTCAGCGGCATTCTGCTCGGGTCCTTCCTGTTCCCCCCGACGGCACCGATCGAGTCCTCGCCGCCTCTCGCCGCGACCGAGAGCACGTCCGCCGCAGCGCATCCCGTGACCGGCGCCGAGGCGCCCGACGGCACGGACGTGGCGCCGATCGTCACCGGGCCGCAGCCGGTCCCTCGCACAGGGCGCTGGATCAACGACCCCGGTATCGATTCGGTCGACCTGGTCAACGACCCTGAGGCTGCCGGGCCGCTCAGCCCCACGGCGCCGGTGACGGCACCGGGAACCACACCCGGCCCGGGATCAGGCTCGGGCCTGAGCCCGGGACTCCTCACACCTACCTCGTCGTCCGGCTACCTGGCTCCGGTCCTGTCGGGGGCGGCGACGCCGGGATCCACGGTCGCGGTGGATGTCGGGGGCGCGCGCTACACCCCGGCGATCGCCCCCGATGGCACGTGGTCATTCGATCCGCGCGCCCTCCAGCTCCCCGCCGGCACGCACGACTATCAGGCCTGGGCGTTCGACGACACAGGTGAGTCGCCCGCGGCGACGGGCAGCTTCACGATCCTCCCCATCGTCATCGAAGGCTTCGAGAACATCACCGGCACCGAGGACATGGATGTCACGGAGGCGAGCACCACGGGCTTGGTCATCGCCGCCACGGGTCCGGCGAACGGGTCGATCTACATCACGAGCATCGAGGGGCACTCGGCTGTGATCCCCCTGGACAGCACCGGACACGCGATCAAGCGACTCCGCATGCATTCCCAGGGCTGGTACTGGTTCACCTTCCGGGCGCTGGATGGCGACGGCTTCTGGGGACCGATGGACGAACATCCGCTGGACGTGTGGGACCCGGATGTCATCTTCGACCCGTGGGGCCCCGATCCGGAGCAGATGACCTTCGACATCAGCGATCCTTAGACGCGCGCAACACGCCGTCATGAGGGAATGCGTCCTCGGAGCGCGCCGTTGTCCTGAGAATGACTCGTATCGGAACCAGTGACCTCAACGTCTTCCCGCTCTCCCTCGGGGGCAACGTGTTCGGCTGGACGGCCGACCGCGACGCGTCCTTCGCCGTGCTCGACGCCTTCATCGCCGGCGGTGGCGACTTCCTCGACACGGCCGACTCCTACAGCTCCTGGGTTCCGGGCAATTCGGGCGGCGAGAGCGAGACGATCATCGGCGAGTGGCTCGCGTCGCGCAGACCGTCCGATGTGGTCGTGGCGACCAAGGTGAGCCAGCACCCCGACTTCCGTGGGCTCTCGGGAGCGAACGTGCGCAAGGCCGCCGAGGCATCGCTCGCGCGACTGGGCGTCGATGCGATCGACCTGTACTACGCGCACTTCGACGACGAGTCGGTGCCACTGGAGGAGACCGTCGCCGCCTTCGGGCAGCTCGTGACCGACGGCCTCGTGCGCCACGTCGCCGTGTCGAACTACACCGCGGAGCGCATCCGCGAATGGGTCGGCATCGCCGACCGTCTCGGCGTGGTTCGCCCGGTCGCCGTCCAGCCGCACTACAACCTCGTGCATCGCAATGTCGTCGAGGAGACGATCATCCCGGTCGCGCAGGAGTTCGGCCTCGGCCTCGTCCCGTACTACTCCCTCGCCAGCGGGTTCCTCACGGGCAAGTACCGCTCGACGGATGCCGCGGGCCAGGAGTCGCCGCGCGCGCAGGGCGCCGTGAAGTACGCGACCGACGCGGGACTGCGGATCATCGACGCACTCGAGGAGATCGGGCAGAACCACGGTGCGTCGATCGCTGCGACCTCGCTCGCCTGGCTGCGCGCGCAGCCGAGCCGTCGCCGCACCGATCGCGAGCGCCCGCACCGTCGAGCAGGTGCCGGACCTTCTCGCGGGCGCGCGGCTCGAGCTCACCGTCGACGAGGTGGAGCAGCTGAACCGCGTCTCGGAGTGGATACCCGCTCAGGCCTGACCGCGACGGGGCATTCTGCGCTCATGAGAAAGCGGCCGCGAGGTCATCCCTCGCGGCCGCTTTCTCATCGGATCAGGTCAGTGTGACAGCGATCGTCTCGGTGAAGGGCGCGATGGGCACGTTGGTGGTGATCGTATAGCCCGACCCGGACGGGCCGGTCGGACGGAAGCGGATGCGGACGTTCGTGGTGTCTGCCGCCGTGATGACCGCGGTGATGGTGCCATCCGGGTTGCTGGTGACGGTGATCCCCAGGGAGCTGACGAACGCGAGGGTCACGCCGGCGTCGGGAGTGATCGTCACGGAGCTTCCGACGGGGAGCGAGGCGAGCTCCCCCTCGGAGTCGCTTCCCTCGAGCGTGTAGTTCGTGGCGTTGCCGCTCACGACGCTGACCGTGGCGCCGGTTGCCCAGAATGCTGCGGGCGGCGGGACGGACGCAGCGGCGAGAGGGGTCGCGACCGCGACAGCGACGACGGGGACGGACCATGCGGCGCCCTTGACGAGAGCGCGGCGGGACAGGGTTGGGGACGGGGAGTCTTCGTTCATGGGGGATCCTCCGGTGCGAGTCTTCGCAGAACCGGCGCGGCGCGCCGGGACTGCCGAGCACAGCCAGGGTACCGGTATATCGGCACGCCCCGAAGTCGCACGCCGCCCGATTCCCGGGATCGCCGACCGTCCGGGTGGAGTGGGTATCAGTCGTCCCCGACGAGCCCGAGGCGATGCGCGAGGATCACCGCGTGGATGCGGTCGCGCGCGCCGAGCTTCGCCAGGACGCGCCCGACATGGGTCTTGACGGTGGATTCGCCGACGTAGAGCGACTGCGCGATCTCGGCGTTCGTGAGACCGCGGCCGATCGCCAGGAACACGTCCCGCTCCCGATCGGTGAGCTCCGCGAGCCGAGCGGATTCGGCCGGATCGGGTTCCGCACGCGCGGCTCCGAGCTGCGGAGTGACGTGCTCCAGCAGCATCCGCGTGATCCGGGGAGCGAGCGCCGCATCACCGCGATGCACGGCGCGGACAGCCGAGATCATCTCGTGGCGCTGCGCGTCCTTCAGAAGGAAACCGCTGGCCCCCGCACGGATCGCGCCGAAGGCGTACTCGTCGAGATCGAAGGTCGTGAGCACGAGGACGCGGGTCTGCGGATGCTGTCGCACGATGGCCTCGGTCGCCGCGATGCCGTCGAGCCCCGGCATCCGGATGTCCATCAGCACCAGATCGGGCGCGAGAGCGGCGACCTGGGCGATCGCGGCGTGCCCGTCGGCCGCCTCCCCGACGACGGTGATGCCCGGTTCGGCCTCGAGCACCATCCGGAACCCGACGCGGATCAGCTCCTGGTCGTCGACGAGGAGGACCCTGATCGTCTCTGTCATGCGTTCTCCTCGTTCGGTGATGATGGTGCGGCGGCTGCTGTCCCCGACGTCGGGAGCTCGGCGTGCAGCACCCAGCGTCCGGTGCCGTCCGGGGCGGAACGCAGGTCTCCGTTCACGTGGGCGGCGCGCTCGGCGAGGCCGCGGAGGCCGAAGCCGTCGTTCCCGATGACGCCGCGCACGCCGTCGTTGACGATCTCGATCGTCACGGTCTCCGCGGTGTAGGCGATCCGCACGGCGATCGCCGTCGCGGTCGGCGCATGACGCATCGCATTCGTCATGCCCTCCTGGACGATCCGGCCGATCGCGTGCGCGACACCGGGAGCGACCTCGGCGCTCCCGGTGACGGCGAGCGTCACCGGGTAGCCGGCTCGCTGCGCGGCGGTGACCGTGTCGCGTGGCGGTGTCGGCTCCATCGGCGCCAAGGGCGCAGGGGAACCTTCGTCTCGGAGCACGCCGAGCATCGAGCGCATCTCGGTGAGGGCCCCCCTGGCTGTCTCCGCCGCCGTCGACGCTGCCCTTCGTGCCTGCTCCGGATCTGCCGTCGCGGCAGCTCCCTCGGAGAGCGCCACGATCACGGTGAGCGAGTGGGAGACGATGTCATGCATCTCTCGAGCGATGCGCGCCCGCTCAGCCGATGCGGCGAGCTGCGCCTGCTGATCGCGTTCGATCAGGAGCTGGCGGGAGCGGTCGATGATGGCGGTGAGATACCGTTTGCGCTCGCCGACGTTGACTCCGATGAGTGTCCCGATGAGCCCGAGGACGACCGCGTTGAGGATGCCGTCGACGCCGCCTTGGAGCGTGATCACGCCGAGACCCATCAACGACAGGGCTGCGGCGGTCACTGCGCCTGCCCCGATGGCGAGACCCACCCAGGCTGCACGTGATGACCGGTAGACCGCGAGTGAGTAGCAGGCGACGAGAACGATCGGACTGCCCCCGGGGCGCGTGCCGGACAGGAACGCGAGTTCGAGGGCGAAGGCGATGACGAACGGCACGAGGGGTGCGCGTCGGCGCCACAGGAGTGCTGCGCACCCGGCGACGGCGAGGACGGTGGAGATCACCGCGAGCACGATCGTGACCGATTCGGGGACGGTGGCCACCACCTGCTCCGGGGGTAGCTCGTGCTGCCGATGCTGACGGCGCCGCCCAGCGTGAGAACCAGGCAGATCAGCATGATCAGCACGTCGGCGAAGACGGGATGCCGCGCCCAGAAGCGTCGGAGCAGTCCCGGTGCGCGCGGAAGCCGCAGCTCCTCGTCCTCGCGGATCGAGTCGCTGCGGCTTCGCGTTCTGCTCACGGGGCCGACTCTACGCGTCGCGGGTGCGGAGCACGGCCCATGCGGACAGCATCCCGGCGGCGACCCAGCAGGCGAGCGTGAGATAGGCGACGGGTGCGTCGCTCCCGTCGCCGGGGAGGATGGCGGCCTGTGCCGCCGCCGCGGGGAGGTACCCGGCGGCGTCCATGACCCAGCGTCCCGCCTCGCCGACCATCGCGAACATGCTCAAGACGATGGGCAGGACGAACAGCAGGCCGACGGTCGCCGCGATCGCACCTGCGCCGGAGCGCAGGATGAAGCCGAACGCGACGCCGATGGTCGTGAACACGGCCATCGCCAGCGAGGCGACGACGATCGGGAGCAGCGACGAGGAAGGATCCGACCAGTCGATGCTCTGATCCCGACCCGCGACGATCACCGAGACGGCGACGGCGGCGAGCCCGAAGATGACCAGCGACGACACGAACATCGTGGCGGCGAGCACCACGGCCTTCGCGGCGAGGACCGATCCTCGGACCGGGTTGGCGGTGAGGGTCGAACGGATCATGCCGGTCGAGTACTCGCCGGTGACCGAGATGGCGCCGAGGATGCCGGCGAGCAGCATCGTGAACTGGAACGGCGATACGACCGCCTGGACGGGGTTGAAGCCGGGATCGACCACGTTCTGCGCGATCAGGACGGCGATGGCGACCGTGAGCAGACCGGTGATGCCGATCGACCACCACGTGGATCGCAGGGTGGCGAGCTTGATCCACTCGCCGTGGAGCGCGCGGACGAACGTCAGCCGGTGGCGGGTGTCGACGCGGTGCGGGGAGACAGCGGGTGCCTGGACGGTCATGAGATCTCCTTGGTCCGGTACTCGACGGAGTCGCCGGTGAGGGCGAGGTACGCGTCCTCCAGCGATCCGGTGGTCGGGGTGAGCTCGTGCAGCGGAATGCCACGCGCGGCGGCGAGGTCGCCGATCCGCGATGAGGGGAGCCCCACGATGTCGAGCAGGTCGGGAGCCGAGCTCACGATCTCGACGTCGGGTCCGCCCACGGCGGCTGCCAGGTCCGCAGCCCGCGGGGTGCGAACGCGCACGGTGTTGGTCGTCCACGCGCGGACGAGCTCGGCGAGCGGCGCATCGGCGAGGACCTTGCCGCGGCCCATCACGATGACGTGGTCGGCGGTCTGCGCCATCTCGCTCATGAGGTGACTCGAGAGCAGGACGGTGCGTCCTTCCGAAGCGGCATGCCGGACGAACTGGCGCACCCAGCGGACGCCCTCGGGGTCGAGGCCGTTGACCGGCTCGTCGAGGATCAGCGTGTGCGGGTCGCCGAGAAGAGCGGAGGCGATGCCGAGGCGCTGGCCCATGCCGAGCGAGAACTTTCCGGCGCGCTTGCGGGCGACGGGGCCGATACCCGCGAGATCGATCACCTCGTCGACGCGGGATGCCGGGATGCCGTGCGTCGCCGCCATCGCGCGGAGGTGGTTGCGAGCGGTCCGGCCCGTGTGCACGGCCTTGGCGTCGAGCAGCACGCCGACCTCCGTGAGCGGTGCGCGGAGCTGGCGGTATTCGCGCCCGGAGACGGCGGCACGGCCGGACGTCGGACGGTCGAGTCCGACGATCATCCGCATCGTGGTCGACTTGCCGGCGCCGTTGGGGCCGAGGAAGCCCGTGACGCTGCCCGGATGGATCGTGAACGACACGTCGTCGACGGCCGTCTTGTCTCCGAACCTCTTCGTGAGGCCTTCTGCTGTGATCATGCCGTCCACGTTACGGAGCGACCGGGGTGCTCCGCGTCCTCCCTCGGTACCGTTCCCTCGGCGCGCGCGTCATTCCCGTGACGGATGCCGGCGGCTCGGGGGCGGAGGTCAGCTCGCCGGCTGGCCGAACGTCTGCGGGTCGACCGGGCGCTGCGCCCTCGGGAGCTTCTCGACGACGAGCAGGTACGACTCGGTCACGAGCTCCGTGACGAGGCCCTCCTCGAGCGACGGGCCGGGGTTGAGCGTGATCCAGTGCTTCTTGTTCATGTGGTACCCCGGGACGATGTCGGCGAACGTCTCTCGGAGAGCCTCCGCGTCGTCGGGTTGCGACTTGAGCGTGACGCGCCCTGTGCCGTCCAGGGGCAGCAGCAGGAAGACGCGGCCTCGCACCTTGTACACATCCCACTCCGGGCCGAACGGGTTCTCCCGCTCCGAACCGGGCAGCTCATCCGCACGCGCGGCCGCGGCCGACGTGAGTTCACGCGCGTCCACGGGTCAGAACAGCCGCTCGGCGCGCTTGTCGTCGCGGCGCGGCTTCACCTGCACGCGATCGTCGAGGTCGGCAGCCGCCAACAGCGCCTCGTCGACGACGTCGCGGCCGGTGTTTGCCGTCAGCCACTCTTCGGCGAACGACGTCGGAATGAGCACCGGCATCCGATCGTGCACGCCGGCGAGGTGTTCGGGCGCCGGTCGCATCACGATCGAGTAGCACGTGAACCATGCGCCGTCGGCGGTCTTGCCCCGCTGGGTCACCGCCGCCATCCCGAACAGGGCGCCGTCGTCCACGAGGAACTCGTGCCACTGCCGCGACGGCTTCTGCATCTCGTACCAGCTCGTCGCCGGGACGATCGCTCGGGACTTCGCCCCGCCGGGACGGTCCTGCAGACGCTCTGAGCGCGTGTTGATCGATGGGAACTTCGCGGGTTCACCGTTCACGAGGAACCCCCACCAGGCCGGCTCCAGCGTCGGAGCGGTCTCGGGCTGCACGACGATCGGATTGAGGTTGCGAAGATTCTTCCCGGTCGGACGCAGGGTCTCGCCCGCGTTCTCCTCCGCCCACACGCGCAGCCCCTCCAGGACCGCGTCGTCTGCGGCAGCGAGGAGCTCCGCGTCGGAGAACCGGGGATCGAGACCATAGCTCGCGCACATGCCGTCAGCGTAGCCGTGGCCGCCGACATCCGCCCGGCCCTCCGCTCCTCGGGTAGTGTCGACGGGTGCCCGATACCCGCCGGCTTCCTGTGCCCCTGGCCCTCGGCGGAGCGGCCGCCATCGGCGTGATGACGGCGATCCAGGCCCGCATCAACGGCGTGCTCGGGGTGAAGGTCGACGACGGCGTCGTCGCGGGGTTCATCTCGTTCGCTGTCGGTCTCCTCGCGCTCCTGATCGTCATCCCGTGCATCCCCTCGGCGCGCCGCGGCGTCGTCCGTCTCGTCGGCGGGATCCGGCAGCGGCGTATCCCGTTCTGGATGCTGCTCGGCGGCGCCTGCGGTGCCCTCACCGTGTCCACCCAGGGCCTGACTGCGGGAGTGCTGGGCGTCTCGCTGTTCACGGTCGGCGTCGTCGCCGGTCAGACGCTGAACGGTCTGGTCCTCGACCGGATCGGCTTCGGCCCGGCCGGCGTGGTCGCCGTGACCCCTGGCCGCCTGGCCGGGGGAGCGCTCGCGCTCGCCGCAGTCGCCATCTCCCTCTCCGGCGACGTCCTCGCCTCCGCCCCGCTGTGGATGCTGCTGCTGCCGTTCGCGACCGGGGTCGGCATCGCGTGGCAGGCGGCGACCAACGGACGGCTCGCGCAGCGGGTCGAGTCGCCCATCGCCGCGACGCTGATGAGCTTCATCGCCGGCACGATCGTGCTGGCGGCCGCCGCCGGTGTGAGCGTCGCCGTCCGCGGGATGCCCGACGCGCCGCCGGCAGAGCCGTGGCTGTACCTGGGTGGATTCCTCGGCGCCGCGTACATCCTGCTCGGCGCATTCATCGTCGCGCACACAGGCGTGCTCCTGATGGGCCTGGGCTCCGTGCTCGGGCAGCTCGTGACCTCGGTCGTGATCGACCTCTTCTGGCCGACGGCAGCAGGTCCTGCGCTGTGGCAGATCGTCGCGATGGTGATCGTCGCCGTGGCATCCGTCGTCGTCGCGCGGATCAGGCCGCGGCGCTGACGCCTATTTCTTCTTCTTCTTCTTCGCCTTCGTCTCGACCTGCTCGGTCTTCGACGGCATGCGGGTCACGAGCTTGCGGGCGTCGACGGCCTTGCGCCTGCCCGGCTTGCGTCGGGCGGGCTTCGCGCCGACGTACAGCCAACCGAGCAGCTCCTCGTTCGGGCCGAGGCCGTGCGCCTTGGCCACCGCCTTCGTCCGCGTGTAGTGCCCGGTGCGCCAGAGGACTCCCCATCCGGCCTCGTCGAGCAGCAGGCTCAGCATGTGGGCGACGCCCGAAGCAACGGCTTCCTGCTCCCAGCGCGGCACCTTGTCGCTCTTGCGGTAGCTGGCGACCACCGCGATGAGAAGAGGCGCGCGGAGCGGCTTCGTGGACGGGGACTTGTCGCCCTCCGCCTTCGCGATCGCCGCGCCCAGCACCTCACGATCGGCGCCCCGCAGCTCGATCAGACGCCAGGGACGCAGCGAGGAGTGGTCGGCGACGCGACCGGCCGCGGCGACGAAGGTCAGCAGCTGCTCGCGCGTCGGCGCGGTGTCATCGACCTTCGACCAGGACTGCCGGGAGCGGACGGCTTCGAGAGCGCTCACGATTCGTCGGGAGTGAAGTTCATCGCGATCGAGTTCATGCAGTAGCGGTCGCCGGTCGGCGTGCCGAACCCGTCGGGGAAGACATGGCCGAGGTGGGAGCCGCAGTTCGCGCAGCGCACCTCGGTGCGCACCATGCCGAGGCTGGAGTCCTCGATGAGCTCGACCGCCTCCGGGCGGATCGACTCGTAGAAGCTCGGCCAGCCGCAGCCGGAATCGAACTTGGTGCCGCTCTTGAAGAGCTCTGCATCGCACGCTCCGCAGGTGTAGAGGCCCGAGCGCTTCTCGTCGAGCAGCTCGCCCGTCCATGCGCGTTCGGTCGCGGCCTGGCGCAGCACGGCGTACTGCTCATCGCCGAGCTCGCGGCGCCACTCGTCTTCGGTCTTGTCCACGCTGTACGACATCTGTCCTCCTGAGTCCCCTCCATTCTCCCTCCTGCGCCGGGGACTCGGGTGCGCCGAGTCAGAATGGACGGATGACGGATGCTGTCCAGCAGCGCTATGCGCGCTTCGCCCGGGACGAGGCGCCCGGTCGCAGCGCGCTCTACGAGGAGTGGGCGACCGGTGTCGCGGACGACCGCGAGGTGCAGCGGATCCTCGCGCGCATCCCGGAGACCAGGCGGCAGCCGCCCCTGGTGTTCGCCGTGACGCGGCTGCTCGGCGCCGAGCTCGACGGCTACCCGGCGTGGCGGCGCTTCGTCCTGCGGCACGCCGACGAGGTCGTCGCCGAGTGCTCGACGCGACAGCTCCAGACCAACGAGCCCCTGCGGCTCGCCGCGCTGCTGCCGGTGCTCTCCGAGATCGAGGGGCCGGTCGCGATGCTCGAGATCGGCGCCTCCGCGGGGCTCTGCCTCTATCCGGACCGCTACTCCTATCGCTTCGTCGGCGAGGACGACCGGCTCCGTGCGGCCCTCGACCCCGAGGACGGCCCCTCGGCCGTGATCCTGGAGAGTCGGGTGACCGGCGTCCTGCCACCGCTGCGGATGCCGGAGGTCGTGTGGCGGGCCGGCATCGACCTGGCGCCGCTGGATGCCGCGGATGAAAAGGATCGGAGCTGGCTGCGGGCGCTGGTCTGGCCGGGGGAGAGCGGACGAGAGGAGCGGATCGACGCCGCGCTCGACATCGCGGCATCCGATCCTCCGCGGCTCGTGGCCGGAGATGCGCTGGTGTCGATCGACGCGCTCGCGGCGGAGGTCCCCGCCGACGCGACCCTCGTCATCACCACGCCCGGCGTCCTCGTGCACATCCCCCGAGCGGAGCGGAACGCATTGGTCGAACGGATTTCCCGGCTGCAGGCGCGGTGGATCACCATCGATCCGCCCGGTCTGCTCGACGTGTGGGAACCTCCCGTCGATGCGGGTGCCTGGCCCGGGTTCGTCGTGGCGCTCGACGGTCGCGTCCGCGCGGCCGCGGATCCGCTCGGGCGCTGGTGGGAGTGGCGCGCCGCTGTCGCGGCGGATGCGTCCTAACCTGGAGCCATGCTCGGAGACCTCACGGAGCGCGATCGCGCGATCCTCGCCCTCGAGGCGTCGTGGCCGCGCCATGGCGGGGCGAAGGAAGAGGTGATCCGTGCCCAGCTCGGCATGAGCTCGGCGCGCTACTACCAGCTCCTCGGACGTCTGATCGAGTCGGACGTCGCTCTCGAGTACGACCCGATGCTGGTGCGTCGGCTGCGAAGGATCCGCGACACCAGGGCCGCCCGGCGCACAGCGCGCATGCCGGGGTTCGTCGGCTGATCCTGCCGGGGGGCGGGTCTCCGCCCGCGCCGCGTACCGGATTGACAGGAACCTGCCGCTAGCATCGAGGGGTGTCCAAGCCCAGCCGCGATCGCTTCGATGACGTCCCCCGCTCCTCCGGACGCGTAGGGGCGCACCGCGCCGAGACCCCCGGGATGAACGGCTGGGTCGTACTGCTCTGGTCGTTCGTCGCCGCGCTGGTGCTCATCATCGCCGGCATCTTCGGGTCGCTGGTCGTCATGGGGCGCATCTCGCTGTTCCCCGAGACGGCGCCGAGCTCCGTCCCCACCCCCGAGGAGACCGGAGTCGTCGACACCACCATCTCGGTGATGATCCTGAATGCGACGCCCGAAGAGGGCCTCGACACCCAGATGCGCGACCTGCTCATCAACAGCGGCTGGCTCGCGGACAGCGTCTACGCAAGCGACAGCGCGAGCGAGGATTTCGAGACCACCACGGTCTACTACGTCGCTGACGAGGACGAGCTCGCGGCGATCGGTCTGGCGCGCGTGATCGGCGGCGCCGAGGTCCAGCAGAGCGACTTCTATGCGGCGTTGAACGACACCGGCGCGAAGCAGATCACGGTCGTCATCGGTCTCGATCGGGCAACGACCGTGCCCGAGACTCCCGCGGACACTCCTGCGTCCTGACATCGGGATGCGCGCCGCTCGGGCGGCTTGCACTCGGTGGTGTCGAGTGCCAGAATGGCGTTAGCACTCTCACACTCTGAGTGCTAAACCCAACGTCTACGTCCAGGAGGGACGAAAAAACTCATGGCAAAGATCATTGCTTTCGATGAGGAGGCCCGCCGCGGCCTCGAGCGCGGCCTGAACATCCTCGCCGACGCGGTCAAGGTGACCCTCGGCCCGCGTGGCCGCAACGTCGTGCTCGAGAAGAAGTGGGGCGCCCCCACGATCACGAACGACGGTGTCTCCATCGCCAAGGAGATCGAGCTCGACGACCCGTACGAGAAGATCGGTGCGGAGCTCGTCAAGGAGGTCGCCAAGAAGACCGACGACGTCGCCGGCGACGGCACCACGACCGCCACGGTCCTGGCTCAGGCGCTCGTCCGCGAAGGCCTGCGCAACGTCGCAGCCGGCGCTGACCCGATCTCGCTGAAGCGCGGCATCGAGAAGGCCGTCGCGGCCATCACCGAGGAGCTGCTCGCCAGCGCCAAGGAGATCGACTCCAAGGAGCAGATCGCTGCGACCGCTTCCATCTCCGCTGCCGACCCCGCGATCGGCGAGCTCATCGCCGAGGCGATCGACAAGGTCGGCAAGGAGGGTGTCGTCACCGTCGAGGAGTCGCAGACCTTCGGCACCGAGCTCGAGCTCACCGAGGGCATGCGCTTCGACAAGGGCTACCTGAACCCGTACTTCGTCACGGACCCCGACCGCCAGGAAGCCGTCTTCGAAGACGCGTACATCCTCATCGCGAACCAGAAGATCTCCAACATCAAGGACCTTCTGCCCATCGTCGACAAGGTGATCCAGGACGGCAAGGAGCTCGTCATCATCGCCGAGGACGTCGAGGGCGAGGCTCTCGCGACTCTCGTGCTCAACAAGCTCAAGGGCATCTTCAAGTCGGTCGCCGTCAAGGCTCCCGGCTTCGGCGACCGTCGCAAGGCGCAGCTGCAGGACATCGCGATCCTCACCGGTGGTCAGGTCATCACCGAAGAGGTCGGCCTGAAGCTCGAGAACGCCACGCTCGACCTGCTGGGTCGCGCACGCAAGGTCATCGTCACGAAGGACGAGACCACGATCGTCGAGGGCGCCGGCGAGGCCGACCAGATCGAGGGTCGCGTCACGCAGATCCGTCGCGAGATCGAGAACACCGACAGCGACTACGACCGCGAGAAGCTCCAGGAGCGTCTCGCCAAGCTCGCCGGCGGCGTCGCCGTCATCAAGGCGGGTGCGGCGACCGAGGTCGAGCTCAAGGAGCGCAAGCACCGCATCGAGGACGCCGTCCGCAACGCGAAGGCTGCCGTGGAAGAGGGCATCGTCCCCGGTGGTGGCGTCGCGCTCATCCAGTCGGGCACGAAGGCTCTCGACGCTCTCTCGCTCACGGGCGACGAGGCGACCGGTGCGAACATCGTGCGCGTCGCGATCGAGGCCCCGCTGAAGCAGATCGCGCTGAACGCCGGTCTCGAGCCGGGCGTCGTCGCGAACAAGGTCTCCGAGCTCCCCTCGGGCCAGGGCCTGAACGCGGCAACCGGTGAGTACGTCGACATGTTCGCCGCCGGCATCATCGACCCGGCGAAGGTGACCCGATCGGCTCTGCAGAACGCAGCCTCGATCGCGGCACTCTTCCTCACGACCGAGGTCGTCGTCGCCGACAAGCCCGAGAAGGCTTCGGCACCGATGGGCGACCCGTCGGGTGGCATGGACTTCTGATCCACCGCTGAACGCAGAAACGTCCCGACTTCGGTCGGGGCGTTTCTGCGTTCTCGCTCCTCTGGTGAGGGCGTGCCTCAGCGGAACAGGCTCGCCGAGTACCGGTCGGCATCCGAGTACTGCGCGGCGGCCGAACCGAGGGAGGTGCCGATCGAATCGAGCACCTGCTCCACGTGCAGCTGCGCGCCCTGCCACTGTTCGGCACAGATCTGGAACGCGTTCGAGGCATCGCCCATCCACGACGACTGCAGCTGCTGCAGCTGCGCCATGAGGGTGGTCGACTCGCTTCGAAGTCGCTCGATCGTGCCTCGGGTGGTGGCGTGCGCGGACTCGACGGCGTCGGTGTCGACGGTGAAGACAGACATGGGAACTCCTTCTCGTTGGGGTTCCGACGCTAGGCGCGCGCGTCAAGCGGCATCCCGCCCGATCGCGACATCCGCCGACGGCTGTGCACAACCGCTCACGAGCGGGGGAGGTGCAGGGCTCTCACAGCTCCAGGCGGTCGAGGGGCTGGGTATCCTCGAGCAGATGCGCGGGCGTCGCGCGGGAGGGCGCCAGGGGCAGCGTGACGGTGAACGTGGCTCCGCCGCCAGGGGTCTCCGACACGGCGACCGAGCCGTGCAGAGCCTTCACGATGGAGGCGACGATCGCGAGCCCCAGTCCGGAGCCGCCGGTCTCCCTGGCGCGGGAGGTGTCGGCGCGCCAGAAACGCTCGAAGATCTGCTCGCGGATCTGCGGGGGAATGCCCTCGCCGTGATCGACGACCGCGATGCTCCCGGTGCCGCGCACCCGGTCGGAGTCGACGACGATCTCGATGGGTCCGTCTTCGGGGGAGAACCGGCGGGCGTTGCCGAGGAGGTTGGTGACGACCTGCCGCACCTTGTTCTCCTCGCCGAGGACGATGGGCGGCGTGCGCACGGGGGTGTCCGCAACCTCCGTGAAGTCGATCGCGGGTAGCTGCTCCGGCTGTCGCGGGCGACGACGCAGGCGAGCCAGCGTGCCACGGGAGAGGCCGCGCGGCGTGTGCGGAGCCGCGGCCGGGGCGGGCACGGGGGCGATCCGCACGGTCGCGGTGTCCGTCACCTCCACGGTGCGGTCGATGACCGTCACCGTGCGACCGGGCGCGGCGGCCCGCAGATCGAGTGCCGCGTCGCGGGCGATGGGGCGCAGGTCGAGGGGTTCGATCTCGGGTTCGCGTTCCTCGTCGAGGCGGGCGAGTGCGAGGAGATCCTCCACGAGGACGCCCATCCGGATCGCCTCCTTCTCGATGCGCTCCATGGCGCGCGCCGTGTCCTCTTCGCCCTGGATGGCGCCCATCCGATAGAGCTCCGCGTAACCGCGCACGCTCACGAGAGGAGTGCGCAGCTCGTGGCTGGCATCCCCGATGAACCGGCGCATGTGCTGGACCGTGCGGTCGCGTTGAGCGAGAGAACCGTCGACGCGATCCAGCATGGTGTTGATCGCGCTGTTCAGGCGGCCCACCTCGGTGGTCGGCTCGAGATCGGTGAGACGCTGCCGGAAGTCTCCGGCGGCGATCGACATGGCTGTGGCCTCGACCTGCCCGAGTCGGCGGAACGTGAGCGTGACGAGGCCGCGGGTGAGGAGGGCGGCGATGAGGATCGTGATCAGCGCGATCGTGATGTAGATGCCGAAGTACTGGCTGAGGATGCGATCCACCTCG
Organism: Microbacterium sp. A8/3-1; assembly: GCF_040267695.1. Lineage (NCBI taxonomy): Bacteria > Bacillati > Actinomycetota > Actinomycetes > Micrococcales > Microbacteriaceae > Microbacterium > Microbacterium sp. A8/3-1. The sequence continues at coordinate 4,213,114 of NZ_CP158357.1, forward strand.
GCCAGAGGCATGGCGACGACCTGGATGCGCAGTTCACCGCCGTCGCCGGGCACGGTGGCGACGGCAGCCCGGTACACGGACGCATCCGCACCAGGAAGATCGAAGGTCGTGTCCGCCTCCGACTGCGCCTTCGCGAGCGGATAGCTCTCCGGGAACACCGGCCCTCCGGAGGCTGATCCCTCGGTCGATGCCTGGAGGACGCCGCCCACATCGTAGATCGCGAAGGCGAAGTCACGCGGCTGCTGATCGCGAGGGGTGTAGACGGTGCCGCCTTCGACGGCGGTGGACTCGAAATAACGATCGGCGAGGTCGCTGGCGACCAGAGCGGGCAGTTGCGCATCGATGTTCGCGATGAGTGCGGTGCGCAGGATCGGGACCGTGCCGATTCCCGCGACGAGCAGACCGAGGGCGAGCACTGCGACCGTGACGCCGGTGACCTTCGCCCTCAGGCTGGTCCGCCGCCACCAGCCGGTGACCGCATCGGGCTTGTGCGCCATGCGGTCCTCCCGTGTGCGGCGTCTGCGCCGAAGAACGGCGTCGAAGTTCGTGCAGTCGTCAGACCGTCTTGCCGACCTTGAGCATGTAGCCGAAGCCGCGCTTGGTCTGGATCAGCGACTCCTCGGTGTGCGGGTCGATCTTGCGGCGGAGGTACGAGATGTAGCTCTCCACGATGCCCGCGTCGCCGTTGAAGTCGTACTCCCAGACGTGATCGAGGATCTGGGCCTTCGACAGCACCCGGTTCGGGTTGAGCATCAGGTAGCGCAGCAGCTTGAACTCGGTGGGGCTGAGCTCGATCGCCTCCTTGCCGACGTGGACATCGTGCGTGTCCTGGTCCATCGACAGCTCGCCGGCACGGATGATCGACTCCTCGTCGGCCTGCATGGTGCGGCGCAGGATCGCCTGCGCCCGCGCGACGATCTCGTCGAGGCTGAACGGCTTGGTGACATAGTCGTCGCCACCTGCGTTGAGCCCCTCGATCTTGTCCTCGGTGCCGTCCTTCGCCGTGAGGAAGAGGATCGGAGCCGTGAATCCGGCGCCGCGGAGCCGCTTGGTCACGCTGAAGCCGTTCATGTCAGGGAGCATGACGTCGAGGATGATGAGGTCGGGCTCCTCCTCGAGGACGGCCGAGATCGTGGCGGCACCGTTGGCCACCGTCTTCACCTGGAATCCGGCGAAGCTGAGACCCGTGGAGAGCAGGTCGCGGATGTTGGGCTCGTCATCGACGACCAGGATGCGCGCATCAGTCATGTCCCCATTATGGTGACTTCGGCAATGCGGATGCTGACTATTGTCCGGAACGGCGCGGTGTCGCCGTCGTGGAGCGGTGAAATCCTCCCGTGGGCGGATGCGATCCACAGGCGCACCCGGAAGGATCGATGCATGAGCTCGACCGAGGACGACATCGCCGCCCCCGCATCCATGACCGCATCCGTCGCCGCCGCGCCGGCCCCTGCACCGGCCGCGCAGATCGCCTTCCACCGTCTCGCGCGTCTGCGTCCGCGGTACCGCTGGTGGCGGATGCTGCTCACCGGGCTCCTCGCCGTCGTGTTCTACGTGGCGCTGCTGCTGATCGTGATGGTGCCGGTGGGCGTCGCCTCGGTGCTGGTGCCGGAATGGGGCATCGAGCTGCAGACGCTCCTGGTGACGATGGAGTACTTCGACCTCGACCGTCCCTGGCTCCTCGTCGCCCTCGTGCTGCCGTTGATCCTCATGATCCCGCCGCTGCTGCTGGCCTCGCGCATCGTCGAGGGGCGCGGTGTCGGGCTGCTGTCGTCGGTCGCCGGCCGGCTGCGTCTCGGCTGGCTCGGGAAGAGTCTGCTGCTCGCGCTGGCCGTCTTCGCGGTCTACTTCGCTGTCTCCCTGGGGATCTCGGCGGCGACCGGCTCGGACATCGCCCCGGACTTCGCGCATCCGAACCTGTGGATCATGGTGCTGCTCGTGCTGCTTCTGATCCCCTTCCAAGCAGCCGCCGAGGAGTATGTCTTTCGCGGCTACCTGATGCAGCTCGTCGGCGGTTGGCTGCGGCATCCGGCCTTCGCGATCCTGCTGCCGGTCCCGCTCTTCGTGCTGGGCCATGGATACGACGTCTGGGGTGCCGCGAGCGTCGGGGTGTTCGCGATCGTCGCCGCCTGGCTGTGCTGGCGGACGGGCGGCCTCGAGGCCGCCATCTCGCTGCACATCGTCAACAACGTGCTCATCTTCCTGTTCGGATCCGTGGGGATGGTCGACGCGAACGCCACGTCCGGCACGCCGATCGACCTGCTGGGCTCCACGGCGGCGATGGTCGTCTACGCGCTGCTCGCCGACCGGTGGGCGCGCCGGCTCGGCGTGGTGCGCACAGCGCCTGCGGCGGTCGCGGCATCAGGCGGCGCGAACGGGACCCATCGCCTGGACGCCGTGTTCTACGGCTGAATCGCAAGGCGCGGGTGGACGGCATCAGGCCGCGATCGCGTCCGCGTCCATGATCGTGTAGCTGTAGCCCTGCTCGGCGAGGAACCGCTGGCGGTTCTGTGCGTAGTCCTGGTCGATCGTGTCGCGGGCGACGAGCGTGTAGAAGCTCGCCGTGTGCCCCGACTGCTTCGGACGCAGCAGACGGCCGAGACGCTGGGCCTCCTCCTGGCGGGAGCCGAACGATCCGGAGACCTGGATGGCGACGGATGCCTCCGGCAGGTCGATCGAGAAGTTCGCCACCTTCGACACCACGAGCAGCGAGATGTCGCCCTCGCGGAAGGCGCGGTAGAGCTCTTCGCGCTCATCCACCGGCGTCGCCCCCGTGATCTGCGGCGCGTCCAGCGCTTCGGACAGCGACTCGAGCTGGTCGAGGTACTGACCGATCACGAGGATGCGCTCGCCCGGGTGCTTGGCGATCAGCTCGCGGACGGCCTGGACCTTGGCCGGAGCGGATGCCGCGAGCCGATACCGCTCGTCGTCCGTCGCCGCGGCGTACTCGAGCCGGTCGCTCGGCGGAAGGTCGACGCGCACCTCGTAGCAGGCCGCGGGGGAGATGAAGCCCTGGGCCTCGATCTGCTTCCAGGGAGCATCGAACCGCTTGGGGCCGATCAGGCTGAACACGTCGCCCTCGCGCCCGTCCTCACGGACGAGGGTCGCGGTGAGTCCGATCCGTCGCCGAGCCTGCAGGTCCGCGGTGAGCTTGAAGACAGGGGCGGGGAGGAGGTGGACCTCGTCGTAGACGATGAGGCCCCAGTCGAGAGCATCGAGGAGCGCGAGATGCGCGTACTCGCCCTTCCGCTTGGCCGTGAGGATCTGGTAGGTGGCGATCGTGACCGGCTTGACCTCTTTGGCCTGGCCGGAGTACTCGCCGATCTCCTCGGCGGTCAGGCTCGTGCGCTTGAGCAGCTCGTCGCGCCACTGCCGGGCCGAGACGGTGTTCGTCACCAGGATCAGCGTGGTCGTCTTGGTGGCGGCCATGGCACCGGCGCCCACGATCGTCTTGCCCGCGCCGCAGGGGAGCACCACGACGCCCGAACCGTCCTTCGAGAACGCGTCGACGGCATCCTGCTGGTACGGACGGATGTGCCAGCCGTCCTCGGCGAGGTCGATCTCGTGTGGGGTGCCGGGGGTGTAGCCGGCGAGGTCCTCGGCCGGCCAGCCGATCTTCAGGAGCTCCTGCTTGATCTGCCCGCGCGCCCAGGCGTCGACGACGAACGTCTCGGGGTTCGGATGCCCGATCAGCAGCGGCTGGATGCGCTTGTTGTTCGCGACCTGGGTCAGCACTGCGGGATCGGAGGAGCGCAGGATGAGCGTCCCCTCGTCGTCTCGTTCGATCACGAGTCGCCCGTAGCGGTTGACGGTCTCGCGCAGATCGACCGCGACGGACGGCGGGACCGGGAAACGCGACCAGCGGTCCAGCGTCTCGAGCATGTCCTCGGCGGTGTGGCCGGCGGCGCGCGCGTTCCACAGCCCGAGCCGCGTGATCCGATACGTGTGGATGTGCTCGGGGGCGCGCTCCAGCTCCGCGAAGATCGCGAGTTCGTGGCGGGCGCTCTCCGCGTCGGCATGGGCGACTTCGAGCAGCACGGTGCGATCGCTCTGGACGATCAGGGGGCCATCAGACATAGCTGTCCAGTTTACCGGGCGCTGGAGGCTCGGGGCCTACTGCGCGACGACCGATGCGGCCAGGATGCTCGAGACGGGCAGGGTGCGCTCGACGTCGGCCGCACGATCGCGCCCGCGGAGGCGACCACCGCCGATCCCGGTCGCCTCGAGCAGGAGCTCACGCGTCGATCCGTCCGGCATGCCCACGGTGACCTGGAGCACGGCCTTGGCGCGGACCGCGGCCTCCAGCTCCCGATCGAGCCATGCCGCGTCGGCATCCGGGCCCTGGTGGTCGCGCAGGCGGGCGATCAGTGCGCTGAGGTCGGGGGCGTCGACGTCGGGGGCGGTGACCGGCGGGGCGGGATGCCGTTCCCGCACCGGGATGGCGCCGTCCGCTCCGACCAACGTCGCCGGGTAGCGTGCGTCCGTGAGTGCCCAGTAGACCGTCTCCCGGCTGACCCGGGTGGTGAGCGATTCGGCATGCTTCGCGAGCGCGAGGGGCCGCAGGGACTGGTCGACGGCCATGGCCTGGATGAGGTGGAGGTCGGTGCTCTCGATCCGCGTGCGACCGGTCTCGTCGTCGGTGGAGACACGCACCAGGCCGTGTCGCTGCGCGGTCTGGGCGACCAGATAGCTCAGCGGCTGCGGGATCCCGGTGAGAGAGATCCCGCCGAGGAACTCGAGGATCGACTCCTCGGTCTCGCCGACGACGAAGGCGTGCGCCATCGATTCCGCGGTGAACCGGTACGACGACGCCTGCGCGGCCGACTCGCGAGCGGCGATGCCCCGAAGGCGCACGTCCAGTGCCGGTTCGAGCGGGCCCGGCGCGATCGCGGTGAGATCGTTCTGCAGGAAGATGCGGTCGACCTCGGCGGGCAGCAGCCGGACGAGCGCGTCCGGGTCGGCGTCCTCGCCGCGGCGCACCGACGCGGCCCACTCCGGTTCGGTGCCGTCCTCCGCGATCAGGCCCAGGAGGCGTGCCCCCTCGCGCAGCATGCGGGAGCGTTCCGGCCAGGACGGGTCCCACGGATGCGCGAACGGCCAGGACTCGGGCGGAATCCACCCGCCGTCCGCGGATCGGACGCCGCGCGGCAGCGACGCGCGGAAGCTCGTCACCAGGACCGTCCAGCGATCCGCGACGGAGGAGATCAGCCAGGTCTCCGCGGATGCGGTGGTGCGCAGGCGGCGGTTGGCGGCGACGGCGAGTCCGGCGTCGATCGCGATCGCGAGCAGGGTGTCGACGATGTCGGCCGAGATCCCCGAATCCGCGAGCTGGCGCTTCTCGCCGGCGCTGATGCTGCCGCCGGCGAGCAGGGCGAACGGTGCTTCGCGGGCGACGAGCAGCACGTCGGCGAGCACCGCCACCGTGGTGAACGCGCGTTCCGCAGCGTGTGCTGACGCGGTCTCCGCCGCGGGGCCGGGAGCAGCGGCGTCGCCGACCTCGGTGACGGAGCGTCCGGCGAGCACGGGCACGAGCGGTGCGTAGGGGGTGCCGTCCGGGCGCAGCAGAGCGAGCGCCGTGAGCGTCTCGCGCTCGCCGCCGGGATCCCCGCCGTCGGCCGCTCGGAGCAGTGCCGCCGCCTCGGCAGCGGTGAGGGAGGGGAGGAGCTTCGTGAGCGCCGACGGATCGAGCAGGGCCTCGGCGGCGTCGAAGAAGTCCTGCCACGCGACATCCGGCCGCACCCCACGGGATGAAAGCAGGTGCTGCAGCGCATCATCGCTCGACGCGGCCAGCCAATCCGCCAGCGGTCGTGCGTGAGTGCTCATGGGCGCTGCCTCAGGAACGCGACGCTGCGCGACCCTTTCGGATGAAGCTCATCACGAGCAGCGCGATGATCATCACGAAGGCGATCGGCAGGCCCCAGAACGGGATCGCGGCGATCAGCGGCCACAGTCCTTCGCCGAAAGCGGATTGATCCATGCCGACCGCGGTGCCGATGATGATCGCGAAGAAGCAGATCACGGATGCCGCGGCGATTCCGAGCGCGGAGAACGCGAGGAGGCGATCCACCCGGCGGACGGGAATCTCCGGTTCCGAATTCTGCGTGCTCATCCGTCTCACCCTACTCGTACCGGGGCTTCGATTCCGCCGGTCCGACGACCGGTAGGCTGGGAGGGTGCGCGCATCAGCGTGTGCACTCTTCTGCATACCGATTTCAGCGAGGTTCTCCCATGCCCACCGGCAAGGTCAGGTTCTACGACGAAGACAAGGGTTTCGGCTTCATCGCCAGCGATGACGGCCAGGACGTCTTCCTGCACGCCTCGGCGATGCCCACGGGCACCGCGGTGAAGGCGGGAGCGCGCGTGGAGTTCGGAGTGGCCGACGGCAAGCGCGGTCTCCAGGCGCTCTCGGTACGCGTGCTCGAGGCGCCGCCGAGCCTGTCGAAGGCCAAGCGGATCCCGGCCGACGACATGGCGATCATCGTCGAGGACCTCGTGAAGCTCCTCGACACCATCGGCGGAGACCTGCGTCGCGGACGCTATCCGTCTTCCGGACACGGCCGCAAGATCGCGGCCGTCCTGCGCAAGGTCGCTGATGACCTCGAAGCCTGACGCCGACGCGCGTCTCCTCGACGCCCACGATCTCGCGCTGGATGCCCTCCGCGAGATCACTCCCGCGACCTCGATCGGCCCGGCTGCCGGCTACCTCCTCGAAGATGACGGCTCGGTGTCGTTGCGCTTCGAGAACCGGCTGCCCGGCTATCCCGGCTGGTACTGGACCGTGACAGTCGCACGTGTCGAGGACGAGGACCCGACCGTGCTCGAGGTCGAGCTCCTCCCCGGCGACGGCGCCCTCCTCGCACCGGAGTGGGTGCCGTGGGCCGAGCGTCTCGCGGACTACCGGGCGCACCAGGTCGAACTCGCCGAGCAGGCGGCCGCCGAAGCGGCCGAGGCCGGCGAGGTCGTCGAGGAAGACATCGATGACATCGACGATGACGATGCCGAAGACCTCGATGAGGACGACGACCTCGACGACGATGAGGACGACGACGCTCCGGCCACCGTTCTACATGCCGGCGACGTCGACGGCGTCGACATCGATGAGCTCGACCCGAGCGTGTCCGACGAGGACCTGACGGACGACGGCTTCGACGACGATGAGGACGACGCCGAAGACGACTCCGACGAAGACGACTCCGACGAGGACGATTCCGACGAGGAAGACGACTCGGATGACGACGACTCCGACGACGACGACTCCGACGACGACGACTCCGACGACGAGGACGCCGACGACGAGGAGTGACTCAGGCGCTCAGGCGCCCAGCTTCTCCAGCACGTAGTCGAGCGAGCGGATCAGCTGGCGGACGTCGTCCGGCTCGATCGAGACGAAGGTCGCCACGCGCAGCTGGTTGCGACCGAGCTTGCGGTACGGCTCGGTGTCGACGATGCCGTTGGCTCGGAGCGTCTTCGCGATCGCTGCCGCGTCGATGCTCTCGTCGAAGTCGATCGTGACGACCACCGGCGAGCGGTGCGCGGCATCCGCGACGAAGGGCGTCGCGACCGCGGACGCCTCTGCCCAGTCGTACAGCGCCGAGGACGACTCGGAGGTGCGGCCAGCGGCCCACGCGAGTCCGCCGTTGCCGAGGATCCAGCTGAGCTGGCTGTCCAGCAGGTGGAGCGTCGTGAGAGCCGGGGTGTTGAGCGTCTGGTTCAGGCGCGAGTTGTCGACCGCGTTCTTCAGGCTGAGGAACTCGGGGATGTAGCGGCCGGAGGCCGCGATCCGCTCGATCCGCTCGATCGCGGCGGGGGAGACCGCGGCGAACCACAGCCCGCCGTCCGACCCGAGGTTCTTCTGCGGGGCGAAGTAGTACACGTCGGCCTGAGTGACGTCGAAGTCGATGCCTCCCGCGGCGCTGGTCGCATCGATGACGGTGAGGGCGCCCTCCGCACGGACGCGCTCCACGGGAGCGGCGACACCGGTCGAGGTCTCGTTGTGCGGCCAGGCGTACACGTCGACGCCGTCGACGATCTCGGCGCTGGCCCGCGATCCCGGCTCGGCCTTGCGCACATCAGGGGCGTCGAGCCACGGGGCACCTGCGGCCGCGGCGAACTTGCCGCCGAACTCGCCGAAGACGAGATTCTGGCTGCGGCGTTCGATGAGGCCGAACGCGGCCGCATCCCAGAACGCGGTGGAGCCGCCGTTGCCGACGAGGATCTCGTACCCTTCCGGCACGCGGAACAGGGCGGCGAGCTGCTCGCGCACGCTGCCGACCAGGTTCTTCACCGGGGCCTGACGGTGCGAGGTCCCGAGGATCGTCGCGCCGGATGAGAGCAGCGCCTCGAGCTGCGCGGGGCGCACCTTCGAGGGACCGCAGCCGAAACGACCGTCAGCGGGCAGGAGGTCACCGGGAATCTCGATCGCCATGGGTCGATTCTAGGGGGCGCGCGGTGTCGTTCCCCGCCGGGGGCGGATCCGATGTCCGTGCGGGAATGTAGGCTTGCCTAAGAATCTCGGAGGGCCTGCACATGACCGATCTGATCGACACCACGGAGATGTATCTCCGCACCATCCTCGAGCTCGAGGAGGAGAACATCGTGCCCCTGCGCGCGCGGATCTCCGAGCGCCTCGGTCACTCCGGCCCCACGGTCTCGCAGACCGTCGGTCGCATGGAGCGCGATGGGCTGGTCGTCGTCTCCGAAGACCGCACGCTCGAGCTCACCGACGCGGGGCGCCGCAAGGCGGTCGACGTCATGCGCAAGCACCGTCTGGCCGAGCGCCTGCTCTCCGATGTCATCGGGCTCGACTGGGCGTTCGTGCACGAAGAGGCCTGCCGCTGGGAGCACGTGATGAGCGAGCAGGTGGAGCGTCGTCTCGTCGAACTCCTGGGTCACCCCACCGAGTCGCCTTACGGGAACCCGATCCCGGGCCTCGACCAGCTCGGCGACCTGCCGGCGCGCACCTTCGACGAGGGCGTCATCGGCCTCGTCCAGAAGCTGAACGCGGCGGGCGAGCCCATCGAGGGGACGGTCCGGCGTCTGGCCGAACCCGCCCAGGTCGATCCGGAGCTGCTGGAGCAGCTGCGCGACGCCGGTGTCATGCCCGGCGCGCACGGCGACTTCCGCTTCAGCGAGGGCTACGTCCTGATCCAGATGGACGGCAAGGAAGACGGGCTGGAACTGCCCGTCGAGCTCGCCTCCCACATCTTCCTGGTCGGCGAGCCGGCCTGATCCACGCGGAAAACCGGGGCTCTGCGTCGATTGCCAGGTTCCCGGGGTGACATGATCGTTATCTTCCGGTAACCTCGGTCAAGTCGTCAGCGAAGAAGCCCGCTGGCGATGACCCGCGAAGATCGCCTTCCAGGCTCGTCGTCTTCACGGCAGGAACGCACAAAGTACCCGAGCTACATTCGTGCCACGAGAACGAGAGTGCCGACGAGCCAGCGCTACCCGAAAGCGCGAGGGCCCAGGAGGACAAAGTTTTGGCCGCAGACATCGAACCGACCGCGAAGACATCTGAAGACCGAGTTCCCGCCCGCCGCACCAGCGCGCGGGTGACGGCTCGAAAGGCCGTCAAGCCACTCCGATCCGTCGCCATCTTCGCGGCCGTCGGTGCACTGGTCGCCGCCGTCGCCCTTCCCGCCTATGCGGCGAGCAAGCCGGACGAGGCCGCGACGACCGTCCAGCAGCTGGCCGCCGTCGATGCGCAGTCGCTCGTCGTCGCCTCGCAGGCGACCGCAGCGCCGCTCAACCGCGGAACCTTCACGGCGACGACGCCTGAGGAGATCGAGAAGAAGAAGGCCGAGGCGGCTGCTGCCGCTCGTGCCGCCGCAGCCTCGCCCGCGACCGCGAACTTCAACACCGCCGGCTACGCCCTGGTCTCGCCGGGATCCGGCGAGGTGCGCTATCCGCTGCCTCCCGGTTCCTACACGGAAGGCCGCACGATCGGCGGCGGCCACAACGGCGTCGACATGCTGGCACCGGCCCTCACCCCGATCTACGCCACGGCGGCGGGCGTCGTCCGCGCGTCGGCCGAGAGCATCGGCGGCTACGGCGTGTGCGTCATGATCGACAGCGTCGTGGGCGGACAGCAGGTCCAGAGCACCTACGGTCACATGACCTACGGATCGCGTCAGGTGGAAGAAGGCCAGACCGTCTCCGCAGGACAGCTGATCGGCTACGTCGGCAGCACCGGAAGCTCCACCGCGAACCACCTCCACTTCGAGGTGTGGATCAACGGCGGAATCGTCGAGCCGTACTCCTGGCTCGCGGCGAACGCCGGCTGATCCGCGGGACACGCTTCCGTCCGTTCACCTGGCGTTTCGCCTCCCATCCAGCTGGATGGGTTAGCCTGAACCCGTTGTCGTACTGGCGGGAGAGGCAGATGGAGCGAATATCGAGCATCCGAACCATGGATGCCCTCGGTCGTCACGTCCTCCTGCATAGCCCGCAGGGATGCCACGGCGTTGCCGTGCGCGAAAGGCGCTGTCTTTAGACAGCGCCTTTTTTCGTCCCTGCGAACGCTCTGCCGCCTGCACGACCTCGTGTGAGTCGAGAGTGCCGGGAAGCCGTCCCGGCGGATCGAGAGGATGACGAATGCGCACACTGGTCCTGAATGCCGGATACGAGCCGTTGGCGATCGTGTCGTTCAAAAGAGCGCTCGTGCTCGTGATGAACGACAAGGCGACGGTGATCGAACGCGTGGAAGACGACCCCGTCTGGGGGAGCCACGGCGTGTACGACCGCCCGGCGGTCATCATCCTCTCGCGGTACGTGCGGGTGCCGACGAGCAGACGGGTGCCGGTGACGAGGAGAGGCGTGCTCCGCCGCGATAACCACCGCTGCGGCTACTGCGGCAAGGCGGCATCCACCATCGACCACGTGCTCCCGCGCTCACGCGGCGGCGCCGACTCGTGGGAGAACCTCGTGGCCTGCTGCCTGCGCTGCAACAACGTGAAGAGCGACCGCACGCCGCAGGAGATGCGCTGGCAGCTGCGGTTCACCCCTCGCCCGCCGCACGGCACGGCCTGGACCGTTCGCGGGACCGAACGCAGCGACCCGCGGTGGGAGCCGTACCTCGCCCTCGCGGCCTGAGCGGGCAGACAGACCTGGAGACAGAGGAAGGGCCGCCCGGGAGGGCGGCCCTTCTCGCTTCCGTGCCCGCGACAGGATTCGAACCTGCGACCTGCCCTTTAGGAGAGGGCTGCTCTATCCCCTGAGCTACGAGGGCGCGGTCCAAGTCTAGGCGACCGATCACGCCCCGTCCGCGCTAGTCCTGCCCGCGCCGCCACAGCTTCGAGGGCCACCAGATGGCCTTCCCGATGTCGTACGCGAGGGCGGGCACCAGCAGCGAGCGGACCACGAAGGTGTCGAGCAGCACGCCGAACGCGACGATGAACGCGAGCTGCACGAGGAACAGGATCGGGATCACCGAGAGAGCGGCGAACGTCGCGGCGAGCACGAGGCCGGCCGAGGTGATCACTCCGCCGGTGATCGAGAGCCCGCGCAGGACGCCCTCGCGGGTACCGTGCGCCTGCGACTCCTCCCGCACGCGGGTCATCAGGAAGATGTTGTAGTCGATGCCCAGGGCGACCAGGAACACGAAGCCAAAGAGCGGGACGGCCGGGTCGGCTCCGGGGAACTGGAAGATCCCGTTGAACACGAGCGCGGAGACGCCCATCGCCGTGCCGAACGAGAGCACGGTCGTGAGGATCAGCAGCACCGGTGCGAGGATCGACCGCAGCAGCAGCATCAGGATGAACATGATCACCACGAGGATGACGGGGATGATGAGGTTCCGGTCGTGGATCGACGCGTCGTTCGTGTCGATCGAGGTCGCCGTCACACCGCCCACGAGCGCATCGAGATCGTTCAGCTCGGACCGCAGCTCGCGCACCGTGGCTGCCGCGGCGTCGGAGTCCGCGGCATCCGTCAACGTCGCCTGCAGCAGGACGTCCCCGTCGACGGTCGTCGGTTCGGGCGCCGGAGTGCCCGGAGGGCCGACGGCGGTCAGCCCGTCCTCGGTCACGGTCGCCGTGCCGCTGGGGGAGTCCGACGCGGTGACCGCCACTCCGTCGATGCCGTCGCTCGCGAGCAGCACGTCGGCGGCGTCCTGCAGCCTGTCCTCGGCGACGACGACGTAGGCCGGGCTGCCGGAGCCGCCGGGGAAGTGCTCGCCCAGGGCGGCCTGACCGTCGCGGGCTTCGGAGGCCCCGAGCACCAGGTCGGACTGGGGGATGCCGGTGGCGTCGAGCTGGGTGACGCCGGCCGCCCCGACGAGGAGCACGGCGGTCGTGACGATCCAGATCACGCGGGGGCGCCGTTTGATCAGGCCCGCCAGGCGCGCCCACAGCCCCGTCGTGCGCATGCCGTGCTCCGCCTCGACGACCTCGGGCTCGAACTTCGGGCGACGCGGCCAGAAGACCGCGCGTCCGCAGAGCAGCAGCAACGCCGGCAGCAGGGTGAGGGCGGCGAGCATCGCGAAGACGATGCCGATGGCGGCGACGGGGCCGAGCGTGCTGTTCGACTTCAGATCGCTGAGCAGCAGACACAGCAGGCCGGCGATCACCGTGCCGCCCGAGGCCACGATCGGCTCGAAGGAGCCCTTCCAGGCAGCGGTGACGGCGGCGCCCTTGTCCTGGACCACACGGAGCTCCTCGCGGAATCGCGCGACGAAGAGCAGGGCGTAGTCGGTCGCCGCGCCGATCACCAGGATGAAGAGGATGCCCTGGGTCTGACCGCTGAGCAGCAGGATCTCGAACTTCGCGAGCCACCACACCACGAGCAGCGCGACGCAGAGCGCGAAGAGGCTCGTCGACAGCACGACCAGTGGCAGCAGGAGTGACCGGTACACGAGCACGAGGATCACCAGCACGGCGAGGAGCGCGACGCCCAGGAGGAGTCCGTCGATCCCGGAGAAGCCCGCCACGAGGTCGGCGCTGAAGCCGGCGGGTCCGGTGATGTAGACAGTGATGCCGTCGGGCACGGCGGCGCGGAGCTCCTCGCCCAGCGCGGCGGTGGCGTCCGCGAGTTCCGCGTCGCTCTCGATCGGGATGAACGCCTGCACGGCGAGCCCGTCGTCGGAAGGGAGGGCGGGCGAGACCTCGTCACCGATCCCCTCGACGGAGGGCGCGTCGACGACGGCATCCGAGATGGCGTCGAGCTCCGTCGGGGTGAGCTCCTCCTCGGAGGTGAACACGGCGATGGCGGGGATGGAATCGCTGTCGTTGAACTCGCCGAGCAGCTTCTGCACCTGGGTCGCGTCCGCGGACTCGGGGAGGTAGGTCGTCTGGTCGTTCGACGACACCTCGTCGACCTTGCCGAACAGCGGCCCGCCGAGAGACGCGCCGACGAGCCACACGAGGATCAGCGCCACCGGGATGAAGACGCGCACCCAGGAGTGGTGTCGTGAGCGCTCTCGGGTCGGCGAAGCGGGGGCGTGATCGGGGCGGGACATCGGGGGCCTTTCGGAGGGCTGCGGTTCGGGGATCAGGAGACCCACGCGAGGATGAGGATCATCGTCGCGAGGAAGCCGGAGAAGTAGTTCAGGGCGATGAAGCGCCGCCACGCGCGGTTCGTGGTCGCGGACGTGTCATCCGTGACGTTCCACCAGGGCGCCGCGTTCACGACGTAGGGCAGCGCGAGGAGAGCGGCCAGTGGCCCCGGCCACGGGGTCAGGAGCATCGCGGCGCCGGCGACGATCCACAGCATCAGCGACAGCCGCACCGTCGCCCGCGCTCCGATGACGGTCGCGATCGAGGAGATCCCCGCCTCGCGGTCGGGCCCGATGTCCTGCACGGCGCCGAACGCGTGCGCGGCCATTCCCCACAGGAAGAACGCGGTGAGGGTGAGGACGGCGCCGGGCGTGACCCCCGCGCCGGCGAGAGCGAGCCCGACGATCGCCGGGCTGACGAAGTGCGTGCTCGAGGTCACGGAATCGAGGAACGGCCGTTCCTTGAACCGCAGCACGGGTGCGGAGTACGCGATCACGGCGAAGACGCTGACGGCCAGCCAGATCCACGAGGTCGGACCGCCGACCGCCACGAGGTAGGCGAGGAAGGGAAGGTTGGTCAGGGCGGCGGCCCACAGCGTCGCACGATGCATGCGAGGCGCGAGCAGCGCGCCCTCGATGCCGCCCTTGCGCGGGTTGGCCAGGTCGGAGGCGTAGTCGAAGACGTCGTTGATCCCGTACATCGCGAGGTTGTAGGGGATGAGGAAGTACAGCGTGCCGATCACCAGCGTGAGGTCGACCTCACGGGTGCTGAGCAGATACGCCGCCGCGAAGGGGAACGCGGTGTTGATCCAGCTGATCGGGCGCGACGAGAGGACGATCTGCGCGATGTCGTGTCCGATGCCACGGGTAGGCGATGCGGCGGCGCTCATGCCCGTTCCTCTCCGTCGCCCTCGCCGGGGTGGGCGCGTGCACGCCGGCGGGCGCGAAGCGCAGTCCACAGCGGCGGGAGGAGCAGGGCGCCGGCGAGGGGGTAGGCGAAGTCCTCGATGGGTGCGAGGCCGATGTGCAGGCCGAGCAGATGTGCGGGCGAGTAGTGGAACAGGCCTGTCGCGATCATCACGGTGTCGAACACGGCCGTCAGGAGGAAGAGCGCGAGGATCGTCAACCCGACGGCGGCGGGGCGAGGGCCGTACCGCCGGGACGCGACCGTCAGGGCGATGCCGCAGACGGCGGCGGCGGCGAGGAAGCACGCGGCGAGCTGGAGATAGGTCATGGTCGCCTCTCCTGCGCCTGGCGTCGCGGACGACGATGCGTGAGCACGCGGACGGCCCCGGTGTACAGGATCATCGTGCACAGGACGAGGAAGAGGAGGAAGACGGGCTCCTCGATCGGGAGCTCCGGTGCCAGCACGATCCCGGTCGCGATGGCTGCCTCGCCGCGGAAGAAGATCCCTCCGGCGATGCCGGCGACGTCCCAGGCCAGGAAGAACACGAAGCCGACGACGGTCACGATCGCGGCCGACAGCGCGTCGCGCCAGAAGAAGAGCCGGAACCGCCGGTCCAGCAGCAGAAGGCATCCCGAGAACAGGATCAGCGCGCCCAGGTAGAGCGCACCCATCAGCCGGACTCCCCGCGCACGGGCTCCCGCACGGGTTCGCGGAGCGGGCCGGCGGTGTGATCGCCGCGTACGCGCTTCAACACGATCTCGGCGCTGATGAGGCACATGGGAACGCCCACGCCGGGTGCGGTGGTTCCGCCGGCGTAGTAGAGGCCCCGCACGCGGCGCGAGGCGTTCTGCGCACGGAACATCGCGCTCTGGCTGAGGATGTGCGCCGGTCCCAGCATCCCTCCCCGCCAGGAGTTGTAGTCGTCCCGGAAGTCGGCGGGCCCGACGGTCTCGCGGACGACGATGCGATCGCGGAGATCGGGCACGTCCGCCCACGTCGAGATGAGATCGATCGCGGCATCCGCCGCGCTCTCGACCCGCGGCGACCCGGCGCCGTCGGAGCCCCCGTGACCGAGGTCGACGTCTGCGGGGACGGGGACCAGCACGAAGAGGTTCTCGTGGCCGGGCGGGGCGACGTCGGGGTCGGTCGCACTCGGACGGCAGACGTAGGTCGACGCAGGTGACGGGACCGAAGGGGCATCGCCGAAGATCGCGTCGAAGTTCGCGTCCCAGTCGTCGGTGAAGAAGAGGGAGTGGTGCGGCAGCTCGGGCAGAGCGCCCCGGATGCCGAGCATCACGAGCACGCCGCCCGGCCCGCTGGTGCGGCGCTTCCACCAGGACTCAGGGTAGGACTGCAGCGCCTGCGGGAGGAGTGTCGTCTCGGTGTGGTGCAGGTCCGCCGCCGAGACGACGATGTCCGCGCTCTCGATGTGGGCAGCGCCGCCCTCGTCAGTCCATGTCACGCCGGACACGGCCGGGCCGTCCGGCCCCTCCTGCGTGCGGATGCCGGTGACCTCGGCGCCCGTGATGACGCGGACGCCGGCGTCGCGGGCGAGCTCGCCGATGCGCTCGACCACGCGCCAGAATCCGCCCTGTGGGTAGCTCACGCCCTGATCGAGATCGAGGGCGCTCATCAGGTGATACATCGCGGGGGCGCTGCGCGGGTCGGTGCCGAGGAACACCGCCGGATACCCGAGGATCTGACGGATGACCGGGTGGCGGAAGCGGCGGGCGGCGAACGCCTGCAACCGCGTGCCCAGCAGCGAGAACAGGCGGGGGAGTGCGCGCAGCACCTCGGGGGCCGTCAGGGTGCGGAGCCGCGTGAACGGGTTGTACAGGAAGTACTTCTCGGCCATCGTGCTCGCGTCGTGCGCGGAGTCGAGGTAGGCGTCGAGAGCGGGCGCGGAACCCGGCTCCAGGGATTCGAAGAGCCGGGAGACGGCCGCGCGCCCTGAGGGGACGGTGACGGGTTCTGCCGCGACGTCGGGTGCGCGGAACACGCGATACCCCGGATCGAGGAGGGTGAGATCCAGCTGCGCCTCGGTCGTCGTGCCCATCATCGCGAAGAAGTGATCGAACACCTCCGGCATGAGGTACCAGGACGGACCGGTGTCGAATCGGAAGCCATCGCGCTCCATGGTCCCCGCGCGTCCGCCGACCCTGGCGTTCTTCTCGAGCACGACGACCTCGTGCCCGTCGCGTGCGAGCAGTCCAGCGACCGCGAGGCCGGCCACTCCGGCGCCGATCACCACCACGCGGCTCATCGACCGCGCTCCAGGGCGGTGACGACGAGGGCGCGCGCCGCGAGACCCGCCTTGATCGGGTCGGGGACGCGGACGCGCGTGCGATACAGCTCCTCGGCGGGTGTGCGTGCCACGCGGTGGGTGAGCGCCGCGAACAGGGCGAGTGCGCTTCGAACGGCCGCGCGGGCGTCCTTGGGGAGGAGGGGGATCGCGGTGCGGGCGTCGTCGAGCTGTCGATGCACCGTCTCGACCCAGGCATCGCGATCGGCGTCGGTGAGACGGGTCGAGCCACCCAGGTATCCGCGGTGGAGCCGATCGGTGTCGTCGGCCAGATCGCGGAGGAAGTTCACGTTCTGGAAGGCCGCGCCCAGCTGCCGTGCGCCGCGGACGAGGGTCTCGTGCTCCTGGGGCGTCCGATCCTCTTCGCGCAGGAAGACTTGCAGACACATCAGGCCGACGACCTCGGCCGAGCCGTACACGTAGTTCGCATGGGCATCGGCATCGTATGCCGCGAAGCCCGCGTCGGCGGCGATGTCGGCCGTCATCGAATCGAAGAAGGGCTGTGTCAGATCCTCGCCGATCGAGCACTCCCGCGCGGTGCGGGCGAAGGCGTGGAGGATGAGATCGCTGCTGTAACCGCTGCGCATCGAGCGATGGGTCTCGGCGATGTACGAGGCGAGTGCCGCCGACTGGGCCGACACGTCGAGCCCTGCCTCGGCCGCGACGCCGTCGACGATCTCGTCGGCGATGCGCACCATCGCGTAGATGTTCCGCACGTGCTGCCGGTGCCGCTTGCCGAGGAGCCTGGTGGCCAGCCCGAAGGAGGTGGAGTAGGCGCGGATCACGTCGGTCGTCGCGATCTCGGCCGTGCGATTGAAACGTCGGAGAGCGCCGTCTCCGGCAGGAACCGGGGGCTTGTCCGTCATACCGTGCGGCCTTCGATGCGGGACGTGAGACCGAGGATCGTGCGCCCTGCCGCCGGCGAGATGGTTCCGGCCGACTCGGCCTCGCCGAGGATGGTCGACACCGCCCCGAGCTGCTCCTGCACAAGGCTGCGGACGAAGCGCTCGGCGCCGCACTCGCGAAGGCGGTCGCGGATGTCGGAGGCGTCCGCCACGCTGAGGTCCATCGAGCCGAAGCGCAGTTCGATGCTGGGCCAGTGGCCGGTCATACGGGCGTAGGCGATGATCGCGGTCTCCTTGCCCTCGCGCAGATCCGAGAAGGCGTCCTTGCCGTGGGCCTCGGCGTCGCCGAACACCGAGAGCAGGTCGTCCTGGAGCTGATAGGCGAGCCCGAGGTGCCGGCCGATCGCGGTGAGCTGCTCCTCGGCCGCGGGCGACGAGCCGGCGAGCACGGCCGCAGCGCGGAGGGGGAGCACGAAGGAGTAGGTCGCCGTCTTGTAGGCGCTCGTCGAGAGGATGGTCCGCAGGTCCGGGGCGATGATGCCGTCGCTCAGGCCGATGTCGGTGTGCTCGCCCGCGACGGTCTCGAAGATCGTCTGCTCGAGCAGGGCGAGGAGACGGGTGCGTGCGTCGCTCGAGACATCGGCGCGCGCGAAGCCCAGGACGGCGGAGGCGAGCAGCAGGTCACCCATGAGGATGGCGCTCGAGCGAGCCCAGTGCAGCGCCGGCTCCGCGGGTTCGGTCGATCGTCGCTCGACGAGGGATCCGATCAGGTTCGGGCGGCGACGGCGGATCAGGTCGCCGTCGATGACGTCGTCGTGGAGCAGGAAGGCGAAGTGCAGCAGCTCGACATGCACCGCGACGTCGATCGCGCGCTCGACCTCGGCGATCGTGAGGCCTGCGGGGGTGAGGCTCCGCAGGAGGTCGATCAGCAGCCGCGGCCGGATCAGCTTTCCGCCGAGCGCGTGCTCGGCAGCGGCCTGCCACAGGGCGACGAACTCGGTGCCGTAGTGCTCGGCGGCGGCGGAGCGCTCCGAGAAGCGGCGCCGCAGCGCCTCCTCGATGCGGGTGCCGAGGTCCTCTGCCGTCGCTGTGGACGTCATCGGTCAGATCTCCCCGATGGCACGGAGGAGGGGAAGCTGCTCGACCATCCAGGGGCTGAATGCGAAGGGTGTGCCGGCAGCGGCGTCGATGAGGTCGTCGACCTCGACCCACGTCCACTCCGCCACCTCGTCGGGGTCGGCGAGCGGATCGCCGTCGACGACGGCGACGTGGACAGGGCAGATCTCGTTCTCGACGATGCCGCTCGCATCGACCGCGCGATAGCGATAGTCGGGCAGGACGACGCGGAGATCGGTGATGCGCAGGCCGAGCTCGCCGAGTCCGTGCCGGCGGACGGCGGCGGTCATCTCCTCGTCGGGGCGCGGGTGACCGCAGAAGCTGTTCGTCCACACGCCCGGCCATGTCCGCTTGCCGAGCGCGCGCCTGGTCACGAGCACACGTCCGCGGGAGTCGAAGACGTAGCAGGAGAAGGCGAGGTGCAGCGGGGTGTCCCGGGTGTGGACTTCGCTTTTCGGCCGGGTGCCGATCGCTGTCCCGTCCTCCGCGAGGAGCGTCACGTGATCCACGGAGCCTCCCTCATCGTTTTAGCTAACTTAGTGAGTAATAAACTTAGCATGAAACTCTTCGTGTGTAACATGATCGCATGGACTCGGAGGCCGGCACCACCCCGCGCGCGGTTGCGGCGAACTCCGCCGGAACGCCCGACGGCCTCAGTCACGCCGCGATCTACGACGTCGAGGCCAGCGATCCGCGCAGCAGCCTGATCGACCGCACCGGCGTGCCCCCCGAGGATCTGCGCCAGATCGCCGCGGTGATGGAGGCTCTGGCCGGACTCCGCGACGCCGAGCAGCGCCTGTCGCAGGCGTCTCGGCGGTACATGCGACTCAACGAGACCGACATGCGCGCGTTGCACTACCTGATCGTGTGCGCGAATCGGAACCTCGTGTCGACGCCCAGCGGGATCGCGCATCACCTCGGGATCTCGACAGCGGCGACCACCAAGCTGCTCGATCGCCTCGAGAACGGCGGACACATCCATCGCGCGCCGCACCCGACCGATCGCCGAGCACTCGCGATCACGATCACACCCGAGACCCGGCATGCGGCGATGGAGACGGTGGGGCGTCAGCAGGCCAAGCGGTTCTATGCGGCAGCGCGGCTGAGCAGAGAGGAGCGCGACCTCGTCATCCGCTTCCTCGCCGACATGACCGATGAGATCACGCTCCGAGACGAGCCCTGGCTGACCCAGACGGCGGACTAGACCATTCCGCCGGAGCGACGTCCGGCGGAATGGTGAAGGTCAGTGGGCGGCGTTGTACGCCTCGACGACCGGGGCCGGGATGCGGCCACGCTCGGACAGCGTGTAGCCGTTCGCGTTGGCCCAGGCGCGGATCGCCGCAACCTCAGGATTGCGTGCCTGACGCTTGCGCGGGGAGGCGGCACGTGTGGAACTCGATGCACCGGCGCGGCGACCTGCCGAGATGTATGGTTCGAATGCCTGACGCAATTCCTCGACATGCGTGGAATTGAGGTCGATCTCGTACGAGGTGCCGTTCAGCGAGAAATGCACGGTCTCGCCCTCGCCGACCTCCAGCACGCTGCCGTCGATATCGTCTACCAGCTGGTGCACAATTCGTCTCGCCATGGAATTGACCCTACAGCGCGCATAAAGAGGAAGACAAGAAGAACCGCGGAATGCGACGGCTATTCGTGACCGGTGTCGATCAGCTTGAGGCCGACAATGCATCCGACGAGTCCCATCAGCAGCAGAATGCGCAGCCAGGAGACCTCCGTGTCACCGGTGATCATCGCCCAGATGACCGTGAGAGAAGCGCCGATGCCGACCCATACGGCATAAGCAGTACCGGTCGGTATGTCCTTCATCGCGTAGGCGAGTCCGACCATCGAGAGTGCCAGGCCGACGAAGAAGACGACGCTCGGCCAGAGCTTCGTGAGTCCTTCGGACTTTCCGAGTGCGGTGGCCCAGACGGCCTCGAGGACTCCGGAGACGATGAGAATGATCCACGACATGATCGGTCCTTTCGGACCAGTCTTTTCGCTCACCGGGTACTGGTCTGCCTCGTCCGGGGCCGGAGTTCTCCGACCACTGCTGATGATAGCGGAGGGGGCTGGGCAGGGCCTGGGCAGTTCGACGAGGGATCCGGCGTGCGCGTCAGGTCAGGGGAGGAGACCTGCGCGCCGAGCGCGTGTGACGGCGGAATGGCGGGTCGAGGCGTCGAGCTTCGACATCGCGGTGCCGAGGTAAGCCTTGACCGTGCCTTCGCGGAGTCCCAGCTGGGCGGCGATCTCGGCGTTGGTCGAGCCGAGCGCGGCGCAGGCGAGCACGTCGGTCTCGCGGGGGAGAGATGCACGGTCGGCACGGGGCCGGTGACGACGGGAACCGCATCGCCTGCCAGAGTGACCAGGCGCCGCTCGACCTGGGCGATTCGCGCACGGAGCTCGGGGTCGTCGACGTCGGCGGCGATGCTTCGGAGCGCGGCGAAGCTCTCCCGCAGCTCCTCGCGCTGCGGGGCGGGTACGGCCTCGGATCCCGGAGCGGAGGTCCGGAGCCGCCGCTCGACCTCGTCGCGGATCCGCAGCTCATCGGCGACCGACTGCGCGACCTGCATCGCCGGCGCGGTCGTCACCCCGCCGACCTGCTCCTCGTCCCAGGCGCCGGCATAGAGCACGCCGCGAGGTCGGCCCTGAACCACGATCGGGAGGGCGAGCAGCGTCCGCAGTCCCTCGCCCAGCACGAACACGTCGTAGTCGTGCGTGATCTGCTGCGAGGAGCCGTAGTCGCTCGTCATGCGCGGACGGAGCTCCATCATGGCTCGGCCGCCGAGGCCGCGCTCCGGGCGGACGCGCAGACCGTCCAGCGCTCGGGTCCGGTTGCCGACGATGCTCGTCACGCTGACGACGCCCTCTTCGATCAGGCCGCCGAAGGCGACGGGGAAGCGTGTACGCCGGGCGAGCTCGCGCACCGCATTGGCGACGAGTTCGCCCTCGGATTCGATGGCGACCGGTGAGCTCACGACTACCTACTTTCGGGGGTGACGGCACCGTTCCCCGTTTCGTAGCGTCGACCCTATCACTCGCGCGACTCCGTCGTGCGAGCACCGGACATGAGGCAAGGAGGCCCCATGAGCGACCAGACCCCCGCGGGTTCGAGCACGGCGATCGATTACATCGCCATCGAGGAATCACCGAGATTCCGCACTCTGAAACGCACCCAGAGATCCTTCATCTTCCCTCTCGCCGCGTTCTTCCTCATCTGGTATTTCGCGTATGTGCTTCTCGCTGCATTTGCGACGGAGTTCATGGGTCAGCGGGTGTGGGGCGATATCACCGTCGGCCTGCTCCTCGGGCTCGGACAGTTCGTGACGACCTTCGCCATCACGATGATCTACGTGTCATTCGCGAACAGGAAGATCGATCCGCTGGCGACCGAGATCCGTGAAGAACTCGAGAAGGCGCAGGGCCAGGCATGAACATCGTCCCCTTCGCGACCGAACCTGTCGCCATCGAGAGCAACCCCGTTCTCAACATCTCGATCTTCCTGGCCTTCGTGGCGGTGACGCTCTTCATCGTCATCCGGGCCAGCCGCAACAACAAGACAGCGGCCGACTACTACGCCGCCGGCCGCTCGTTCACCGGTCCGCAGAACGGCTTCGCGATCGCCGGCGACTACCTGTCCGCAGCATCCTTCCTCGGCATCTGCGGTGCGATCGCGATCAACGGCTACGACGGCTTCCTCTACTCCATCGGATTCCTGGTGGCGTGGCTCGTCGCGCTGCTCCTGGTGGCGGAGATGATGCGCAACACCGGCAAGTTCACCATGGCGGATGTGCTGTCGTTCCGCTTGAAGCAGCGCCCCATCCGGATGGCTGCGGCCATCACCACGCTCGCGGTGTGCTTCTTCTACCTGCTTGCCCAGATGGCGGGTGCCGGCGGTCTCGTGTCGCTGCTGCTCGGCATCGACGGCCGCCTTGGGCAGTCGGTCGTCATCGCGGTGGTCGGCGTCCTGATGATCGTCTACGTGCTGATCGGCGGGATGAAGGGCACGACGTGGGTGCAGATCGTGAAGGCATTCCTCCTGATCGGCGGCGCACTCGCGATGACCATCTGGGTGCTCGCGATCAACGGGTTCAACCTCAACACGCTGCTCGAGGCCGCGGTCGCGAACTCCGACAAGGGTGACGCGATCCTGGCCCCGGGGCTGCAGTACGGCGCGAATCCCTGGGACTTCCTGTCGCTCGGCATGGCGCTCGTCCTCGGCACGGCCGGCCTGCCGCACGTGCTGATGCGGTTTTACACGGTGCCGACGGCGAAAGAGGCTCGCCGTTCGGTCGTCTGGGCGATCTGGCTGATCGGGGGGTTCTACCTGCTGACGCTCGTGCTCGGGTACGGCGCCGGTGCGCTCGTCGGAGCGGACGTCATCGCGGCGGCTCCCGGCGGCGTCAACTCCGCCGCGCCGCTGCTCGCTCTGCAGCTCGGCGGGCCGGTGCTCCTCGGCTTCATCTCGGCGGTGGCCTTCGCGACCATCCTCGCGGTCGTCGCCGGTCTCACGATCACGGCGGCGGCGTCGTTTGCCCATGACATCTACGCGAACGTGATCCAGAAGGGGAAGAAGGATGCCGCGGGCGAGCCCGTGGAGGCCGACCCGGACGCCGAGGTGCGCGTCGCGCGCCGGACCGTGATCGTCATCGGCATCCTGGCGATCATCGGCGGCATCGGAGCGCAGGGGCAGAACATCGCGTTCCTGGTGGCGCTGGCCTTCGCCGTCGCGGCATCCGCCAACCTCCCGACGATCCTGTACTCGCTCTTCTGGCGGCGCTTCTCGACACGGGGCGCGGTGTGGAGCATGTACGGCGGGCTCGGCTCCGCTATCCTCCTGATCGTCCTGTCGCCGGTGTTCTCCGGAACGCCGACGTCGATGATCCCCGGGATCGACATCGCCGTGTGGCCGTTGAACAATCCGGGGATCGTGTCGATCCCGCTCGGCTTCCTGCTGGGCTGGCTCGGCACCATCACCAGCAGCAGGAAGGAGTCCCCGGAGCTCGCCGCCGAGATGGAGGTGCGCTCGCTCACGGGCTTCGGAGCGGAGAAGGCGACCGAGCACTGATCCGCGGAACCTCGAGCACGTGGACCCGGCGGCCTACTCGCCGAGTCCACGTCGTCTCGGGGGTCGCTCAGCGGGATTCGAGGTCCAGCAGGAACCTCTTTCGCTCCGGGTGCGCGCCGTAGTGACCCGCGGATCCGTCGGAGCGCACGACGCGGTGCACGGGGACGATGATCGAGAAGGGCGTGAGGCGACAGGCGGTGCCGACAGCGCGGGCTGCTCCGGGATGGCCGGCGAGCACGGCGACCTCGCCGTAGCTGAGGGTCTCGCCCCACTCGATGTCGCAGATCGTCTGCAGGGCGAGCAAGGGGAACCCCTCGGCGAGCCGCCAGTCGAGGCGGAGGTGATCCTCGAAGCGGATGGGCTCTCCGTCGAAATAGGAGGCGAGCAGATGGGCCAGCTCGTCGGCCGCGCCCGGATCGGGCTCCGGCATCGCGTGCAGCTGGCGGGCGGTGCCTTCGAGGAGCCAGGGCACGGAGGGGTCCTCGGATTCGGAGAGGTCGAAGCGCACGATGCCCTCGTCGGAGAACACCGCGAGAGCATCCCCGAACGGGGTGGGGGCGAAGTCGTAGCGGAAGGTCATGCCCCCATACTGACCGGGTGCGACGACCTCGCGGATCCCTCAGCGCGCTCGTCGTGGACAACAGGGTTCAGCCCCCGAGCATTGCAGGAGCAGTCGCGGATGCCCGTCAGAGGCCAGAATTACGGTGAAACCCGCCCCGGTTACCCGGGCTCGCGCTCTTGCGCGCCTAGGGTGTCAGTGTGTGGCGACGAGAGGGCAGGTCTGCGGATGACGCGGTGGCGGAGGCCTCCGTGACCCTCGGCGATCTGCACGAGTCGAGCACCGGAGTCGATATCGCGCACGCCGCCGAGGCCGAGCGCACCCGTCTGCGCGCCGAGGCCGCCGATCTCGGCGGCCCGTCGCCGCTCGTCAGCTTCCGCGACGGACCCGAGTCCGGCATCGACATCTCGAAGGCGCACCCCGGCAGCCTTCCCCAATTCATCACCGGCAAGTCCACGCTCCTGTCGAATCTGTTCCGCGACGAGGTCGGGCTGCGCACCGCTCGACTCGCGGCGGAACGGATCACGGCCAAGAACACCGAGCTGCGCACGGTGCGGGGGATCGAGGCCGTGCATCTGGCGGTCGGCGTCGCCCGCTGGCGCATCGGAGGCGCGGGCTTCGCGGCGCCCGTCCTGCTGCGGCCGCTGGCGATCCGGCGCCACCACTCCGACTTCGAGCTCAAGCTCCAGGGTGCGTTCGAGGTGAACCCCGAACTGGTCCGCATCGCGCGCGACCACTTCGGCATCACCATCGACCCCGCCGCCCTCGCGGCCCTCGCCTACGACGGCGGCATCTTCAAGCCCCAGCCCGTGATCGACAGCCTCCGGGCGACCACGCGCTCCATCGACACGTTCTCCGTGGAGCCGAGGCTCGTCGTGTCCACGTTCGCCGACGTCTCAGCGGCGATGTCGCGCGACGGCGGCAGCCTCGACCACCTGGTGCTGAACGCACTCAACGGTCATGTCGGCGACCGGGAGCAGGTCTCGGCACCGCGCGCCGCACCGCACCAGACCTCTCCGGACGACCGCGCCCCGGCATCCGACAACCTCCTCCTCGATGCGGATGCCGAGCAGGAGGCGGTGCTCGCGCGCATCGCCGCCGGGCACTCGCTCACGGTGGCGACGCTTCCGGGCACCGGAGGGACGCAGACCGTCATCAACGCGCTCGGCGAACTCGTGCGCGGGGGCAAGCGCGTGCTGGTCGTGTCGGCACGTCGTTCGACCCTCGACGGCGTGCGGCATCGGCTCGCCGGCATCGGGCTCGACAGCCTCGCGATCTCGCCCGCGAGCGTGCGCCGCGACCTCGTCCGCGCGATCGGCCGCAACGAGAAGGCCGCAGCGCCCAAGGTGAGCGAGGTGGACGACGCGCTGGTGCGCCTGCGCACCGTGCTGCGCGACTACCGGCAGGCGCTCACCTCGCCGATCCCCGGCACCGACGCGTCGGTACTCGACGCGACTCGCCACCTCACGCGCCTCGCATCGCTTCCCGTCCCGCCGTCGACGACCGCGCGCCTGGGACCGGACGCCCTGCGCCGCCTGGCCGCCGACCGGACCGAGGCGGCCGCGTCGCTGGCCCAGGCCGCGCGACTCGGCGAGTTCCGCTTCGGCCCGGACGACTCGCCCTGGTACGGCGTCACCTTCGCCACCACCGAGGCTGCGCGCTCGGCCCACGAGCTCGCCGGACGTCTGCATTCGAGCAGCGTGCCGGCGCTCCTCGAGCGGGGCTACGAACTGATCGCCCAGACGCACATGCGGCCGTTCTCGACGATCGACGAGCTCGGCGAGTATCTGCGTCTGCTCCAGGGGATCCGGGATTCCCTCGATCGGTTCAGCCCGACCGTGTTCGAGCGTCCTCTCGGCGAGCTCATCCAGGCGCACGGCTCGCGTCGCGACGCGCCCGGTCTCTCCGCGGCCAATCGCCGGCGGCTGCGTCGCCTCGCGAAGGAATACGTCCGCCCGGGCGTGCACGTCACGGAGATGCACGAGGCTCTGCTGCGCATCCAGTCGCAGCGCACGCAGTGGCAGCGGTTCGTCGAGGCGGGCGTCGCACCGGAGGTGCCGCTGGGGCTCGGTGACGTCTCCGCCTCCTGGCAGCGTGTCGAGTCGGAGCTGGCAGAGCTGGACGCGGCGCTCGGTCGCCGCGAGCCGCTGGCGACGCTCCCGGTCGCGCGGCTGGTCCGCACGCTGGCCGGGCTCGCCGAGAAGTCCGACGTCTTCGACAACCTCGTGGAGCGCGCGCAGCTGCGCGATCGTCTCGCGTTGCTCGGGCTCGAGCCGCTGCTCGCCGAGCTCTCCGTCCGCCATGTCGCCGAGTCCCGGGTGGGTGACGAGCTCGAGTTCGCCTGGTGGCAGTCGCTCCTGGAGCGGGCGCTGCAGGACAACCGGGCGCTCCTCGGCGCGAACACCGCGGTCGTGGACCGGCTCGAACGCGACTTCCGTCTCGTGGACGAAGCCCACGCCGCCATGGCCGGCCCGCTGCTCGCCTGGCAGCTCGCGAACCAGTGGCGGATCGCCATCGTCGACGAGCCGCAGCAGTCGCAGCATCTCCGTCGCGCGCTGACGCAGCCCGCCACGACGACGGCCGAGGTCGTCAGCTCCGCGCCCGCGCTCATCGACGTGCTCGCCCCGGTGTGGATCTCCTCGCCGTACCTCGTTCCCGAGATCCCGGACTCGGTCGAGTTCGACACGGTGCTGCTGGTCGACGCCGCGGCGATCAACCTCACGGAGGCCGCACCGGCGATCCGTCGCGCGCGCCAGATCGTCGCGTTCGGCGATCCCGTGACGCAGCGGCCCACGCCCTTCCACATCGCCGTGGACCCCGTGGAATCCTGGGAGGCGGAGCTCCCGTTCGACGAGGTGTCCGTCTTCGAGCGCTTGTCCGAGCTCCTTCCCGTGATGACGCTCACGCGCAGCTACCGTGCGGGAGGCGAGGACCTCGCCGAGCTCATCAACGACGCCTTCTACGGCGGCGAGATCGTCTCCCTGCCGTGGGCCGGGTCGTACCTCGGTCGCGGCAGCCTGACGGTCGACTACGTCGAGGGCGGGACCGGTGCGCCGGACCCGGTGTCCGGCGCGGTCGAGAGTCCGGATGCCGAGGTGGCCAGGGTCGTGACCCTGGTCGTCGAGCATGCGATCCACCGACCGTCCGAGTCCCTGATGGTGGTCACGGCCAGCACACGTCACGCGGAGCGCGTCCGCGCCGCCGTCACGTCCGCGTTCGCCGGCCGATCCGATGTCGCGGACTTCGTCGGCCGCGACACCGTCGAGCCCTTCGCGGTGCTGACGCTGGAGGAGTCCGTCGCCGAGAGCCGGGATCGGGTGATCTTCTCGCTCGGCTTCGGTCTCACCAAGCACGGTCGTGTGCTGAGCGACTTCGGCGACCTCTCGACCCCCGACGGCGAGCGACTGCTCACGGTCGGCATGACGCGCGCGCGTCGATCGATGGTGATCGTCTCGTCCATTCGCCCCTCCGCATTCGATGACGGCCGACTGGAGCACGGCGCTGCCACGCTGATGTCGATCCTCGGCGGGCTCGCCGCGCGGAGCAGGGACGCCCGGCTGGAAGACCTCGCCGACCCGCTCACCCTCGCCCTGGCGCGGGAATTGCGGCGGCTCGGGGCATCCGTCGACGTCGACTACCGCGGACTCCTTCCGCTGGTCGCGCAGCATGACGGCAAGGCCGTCGTGATCGAATCCGATCCGGAGTCCCGGGGCGACTCCCTTCGGGAGACGCTGCGGCTGCGACCGCACGTGCTGCGGCGCCTGGGCTGGCACTACGTGCGCGTGCACGCGTTCGATCTGTACAGCGACCCGGTCACCGCCGCGACTCGTATCGCGGGTGTGCTCGGCATCTCCGAATCGGCGCCGCGTGCCGAGAACGACACGCAGCCGATCGATGTCGTCGACCGCGAGAATGACTGAGCAGCCCGAACCCGGTCCGGACGGTCAGCGCGTCGTGCGCGTCGCCGGATCGCGTAGGGCGAGACTCACGCCGGTGCCGGGCAGCGACCCCGCGCCGGAGTCGGGTCCCGAGACCGACGATGACGACGCGACCGCGGGACCTCGTGGCCCGAAAGGGCCGAACGACGACCGCCTGATGCAGGACGTGCCGCCGCACTACTGAGCGCCTGACGCGAAACCGCCGCCGCCCCGAGGGGACGACGGCGGCTCTCGCGAAGCGGGGGACTACGCGCGCTGGCTCTTGAGCAGGTCCCGGATCTCGACGAGGAGCTCGGCCTCGGTCGCGGCGGCCGGCTCGTCCTCCGGCTCCTCGGCCCCCGTGCCCTTGCGGGCTTCGACATGCGCCTTGAAGGTGTTCATCGGCAGGACGAACACGAAGTAGACGACCACGGCGACCGCGAGGAAGCTGATGATGGCCGAGATCAGGTCACCGAGCGGGAAGGTGACCGGGTTGCCGTAGATGTTCGTGAGCTTCGGTCCGAACTGGCCCGTCGCGTCCGCCTTGAAGAAGAGCGAGACGAGCGGCGTGATGATGGTGGACACCACGGAGTTGACGATCGCGGTGAACGCACCGCCGATGACCACGGCGACGGCCAGGTCGATCACATTGCCGCGGAGGATGAAATCCTTGAAGCCTTTGAGCATGGGAACTCCCAACGGGTCGGGGCCTCAGGAAGAGGCTGGAGTCGACGCAGCGGCCGGTGCGGCGCTCGTCTTCGACTCCGACTTCGATGATGCCGAACCTTCACTCGATCCGCCCGATTTGGCGCGCGAGTCCGTGCGGTAGAACCCGGATCCGTTGAAGGTGACTCCGATGGACCCGTACTGCTTGCGCAGCGTGCCGCCGCACTCGGGGCATTCGGTGAGCGCGTTGTCGGAGAAGCTCTGGACGGCGTCGAACTGGTGTCCGCACGACGTGCAGGCATAGGCATAGGTGGGCATGGGGATCCTTGCAGGTCAGCGTCGCGTGGGCGACAGGTTCAGGGTCTGCGTCGGGGTCACGACGCCGTTCACCGGCTGGTCGTGCACCTCCCGCGGCAGGGAGTCGAGTATCTCGGAATCATAGATGACGGCGTAGACGGGCGGGCACTTCTCCATGGAGCCGATCGTCTTGTCGAAGTATCCGCGGCCCCAGCCCATCCGCATTCCCGAGCGATCGACGGCGGCAGCGGGGACGATCATGAGGTCGACGTCGTTGACGGCGATGGGGCCGAGCACCTCGCCCGTCGGCTCGGGCAGGCCGAACAGTCCCTCGGTCACCTGATCGTCGTCGGTGGCGACAGCCCAGTCGAGCAGGCCGTCGGCACGCGTGATCGGGAGCAGCACCCGGATGCCGCGGCGCACTGCCCTGTTCACGAACTCGCGGGTGCCGGGTTCGGTGGTGGTGGAGAGGAAGCAGGAGATCGATCGTGCGCCGAGCGCGTCGACCAGCGCATCGAGGCGCGCGCCGATCTCGGATGCCGCGGCGTCGCGCTGCGATTCGGAGAGGAGCTGGCGACGCTCACGCAGTTCGGCGCGGAGGGCGCGTTTGGCGTGTTCGACGTCGTTCGACATGGCTCTGAGTCTACGGCGGGGCTGACCGCTAGGCTGTCAGGATGGGTGAGCACAAGATCAAGGCCGTCATTCCCGCGGCAGGACTGGGGACGCGTTTCCTGCCTGCGACGAAGGCGATGCCGAAGGAGATGCTCCCTGTCGTCGACAAGCCGGCCATCCAGTACGTGGTGGAAGAGGCTGCAGACGCAGGGATCGATGACATTCTCGTCATCATCGGTCGCAACAAGAATGCGATCTCGAACCACTTCGACTCGGTCCCCGAGCTCGAGGTCAAGCTGTTGGAGAAGGGGGACGACGGTCGCCTCGCGAGCGTCGTGAAGTCGAGCGACCTCGCCGACATCCACTTCGTCCGCCAGGGGGAGCCCAAGGGTCTCGGACACGCCGTGCTGCGTGCACGCACCCACGTCGGCGACAGCTCGTTCGCCGTGCTCCTCGGGGACGACCTGATCGACGAGCGCGACCCGCTGCTGATCGACATGATCGCCGAGCACGAGCGCAGCGGTGCAGCGGTGATCGCGCTGATGGAGGTCGACCCCGCCAGCATCCACATGTACGGTGCCGCCGCCGTCGAGTCGATCGACGGGTCGGAGAACGTTCGCGTGACCGGCCTCGTCGAGAAGCCCGCGCAGGAGGACGCCCCTTCGAACCTCGCCATCATCGGCCGCTACGTGCTGCCGGCATCCGTCTTCGAGATCCTCGAGCGCACCGAGCCGGGCAAGGGCGGCGAGATCCAGCTGACCGACGCTCTGCAGGAGATGGCAGCAGACCCGGATGGCCCCGGCGTGGTCGGCGTCATCTTCCGCGGACGTCGTTACGACACCGGCGACCGCGTGGACTACATCAAGGCTATCGTGCAGCTGGCGTCCGACCGCGACGACCTCGGCCCGGAACTGCGGCCCTGGCTCAAGGAGTTCGCGGAACGCCTCTAGGCGACTCTGCGGGCGTCGGGACGAGTCATGGATCTGGCGACGGGAATGCGGCACGGACCGATCGAGCTTCGGCTCGTGCGCACGAAGGACGCCCGTCCGCTGCAGCACGAGCTGCTCGCGAACCGATCGTGGTTGCAGCCGTGGGAGGCGACCGTCCCCTACGGCTCGGTGTCGTTCGACATGCGCCTCAGCATCCGTCGACTGCTGCAGCAGTACAAGGACGGTTCGGGCTACCCCTTCGTCATGGAGTACGAGGGCGAGGTCGCCGGACAGCTCAACGTCTGGGGCGTGGCCCGCGGCTCGCTGTGCTCGGCGACCATCGGCTACTGGGTGAGCGAGCGGTTCGCCGGTCGGGGGATCACTCCGACGGCCGTGGCTCTCGCGACCGATGCCTGCTTCACCGAGTACGGCCTGCACCGGATGGAGATCTGCATCCGCCCGGAGAACGCGGCGAGCCTGCGCGTGGTGCAGAAGCTCGGCTTCCGCTATGAGGGGCTGCGCCGTCGCTACATCCACATCGACGGGGACTGGCGCGACCACTACGCGTTCTCGCTGACGCGCGAGGATGTGCCCCAGGGAGTGCTGGCCCGCTGGCTGAACGGGCAGGTGCCGCCGGATGCCGCGACGGTGCCGCCGTCCGATCGGATTGCCCTCTGAGCCCTCGGTTCGCACGGGTTCCGGAACGGACTCGCCGCGACACGCGCCGCCTGCGCCGCGCAGCGCCCCTCAGCGCTTACCGTTGTCCCTATGGACGGGCCGGTGCTGAGTGGGGGAGTGATCGTCCTCGTCTCCGTGCTCCTGTGGATGCTCTATCTGCTGCCGTCCTGGCGAGGCCGCTACCAGTACAACGCCTCCGAGCGGAACGCCGTCCGTCTGAATCAGGCGCTGCGCGTACTCGCCGAGACGAGTGAGACGCCCGGCGAGGTCCGCTTCGAGCTCAACGCGCGGACCGCGCTGGCGCAGCAGAAGCTGGCGAAGCGCGTGCAGTCCGAGCGCGAGTCGGCCGAGCTCGAGTCGCTGCGCCAGGAACTCGCGGCGACCCGTGCCGACCCGGTGATCCGCCGCGCGCGGGCCCGTCGTCGGGTGCGAGTCGTGGCCACGAGCGCGCTCCTGCTCGGCCTGGCCGTCGCCGGTCTCGGCGTCTGGCAGATCCTGGCCACCGGTGCGCAGACCCTGGCGTGGATCGGCGGGGCGCTGATCGCGATCACCGGCGTGATGCTGCAGCGGATGGCATCCGTGGCGCAGCGCGCCGCTCGTCGTCCGCAGGTCGTCGCCGAACCCGCTCGTGAGCGCACTGCACCAGAGCTGCACGACCAGGGACGCGCCACCTGGACCCCGCGCCCGCTGCCGGAACCGCTGGTGGCCGTGGCCGGGTCGCGAGCTCAGGCAGCGCGCGCAGAGATCGAGGCGCAGGAAGCGCGTCGCAAGGCGGCGCGGGTCGCCGCTCTCCGCGAGCGAGCAGAGCAGATGTCCCCGGACGCTCCCGTGCAGCTTCCGGCAGCATCGTCGCCGTACGCGAAGATGGGCTTCGTCGATGATGCCGAGATCGAGGCGCACGTCCGAGAGCTCCTCTCGCGACGCGCTGCCGGCTGAGCATCGCGCGACGCGATGGGCTCCGACGGCGTGATAACGTAGAACCCGTTCACGGGCCTATGGCGCAGTTGGTAGCGCGCCTCGTTCGCATCGAGGAGGTCAGGGGTTCGAATCCCCTTAGGTCCACCGAACAGAAAGCCCCCGGCACACGCCGGGGGCTTTCTTCTTCCTCCTGAGCTCAGCCCCAGAAGAGGTCCTCTGCGCCCTGGTCCTCGCTGATCAGCCAGATCTCTGCAATTCGATCGCCCTCGACGCGGAACACGTCGACGCCGTGCTGGTCGAGATCCGCAGCGCCTTCGCGCCGGGCCGTGAACCGCACGGTCGTGGCGACGAGCTGACCGCTCTCCGTCGCGGATTCGGTCTCGAGCGCGAAGGTTCCGCCGCTCAGCTCCATGAACGCACCGAGATGCGCAAGGACCGCGTCCGGCCCCACGTGGTCGCCCGAGCGCTGGTTGGCGCCCGGCTGATGCCACACCACGTCATCCGCGAGTGTCGCGACCAGCGCATCCATGTCTCCCGCCGCGATTGCGGCTCCGTACTGTCCCACCACGTCGATCGCCGACATGTTCGTCCTCCGCTTCTGCTCGGTACCCTGAGATTCCACCGTGTCGAGGCGGGCATGGTTACTTCAACGTCACCAGGAGGAGCGCCGGATGACAACCGAGTGGACGGTGTTCTCCGCCCAGTGCCCATCGCGTCGTTCGCTGGCTCGTATCGCGAACAAGTGGACGGCGATGATCGTCGTTCTGCTCCATGAACGCCCCCGACGCTTCGGGGAGCTTCACCGGGACGTGGAGGGGATCACCAAGAAGGTCCTGGCCGACACCCTCCGCGCACTGGAGCGCGACGGGATGGTCGAGCGCGTCGCGCATGCCGACGGTTATGCCCGCTATCGGCTCACGGCGCTCGGCCACACTCTGCATGAGCCGCTCAGAGCTCTTCAGGTCTGGGCGGAGTCTCACGTCGAGGACGTGATCGACGCACAGGATCGCTACGACGCCGCTGTCGACGACCAGACCCTGGCGCCCTGAGGCAGACGCCCCGGGGGAGCACCCTGACGCGGGAATCAGCGCGACACGCCCGGCGGTCAGGCCGGATTTGCCCGATCCCCGGGATCCGCGTAACTTATTACTTGTTCGCCCCAAACGGTTGAGCGGAGGTCCTCGGACCGGCTCCCGTCAAGCATCGAACACCTCCCGAATCCCGAACCTCTTCACGAGTGCTCAGGATGAAGGAACTGCCTCGTGCCCACGAGCAGGTCGCCGGAAGGCGATTTGACACCGGGAGCGAGATCAGTAAGATAGAGAAGT
This sequence comes from Microbacterium sp. A8/3-1, assembly GCF_040267695.1. Lineage (NCBI taxonomy): Bacteria > Bacillati > Actinomycetota > Actinomycetes > Micrococcales > Microbacteriaceae > Microbacterium > Microbacterium sp. A8/3-1. The sequence goes on from NZ_CP158357.1 coordinate 4,246,745, forward strand.
TGCCCTTCGGGCCTGGCTGTGATGGCTGGGTCGTGGGAGCATCCGATCCTTGAGAACTCAACAGCGTGCACTTGTCAAATGCCAAATTATCCTCGTTCAGTCGTTTTTCGGCTGGGTGAGAATTCCTTTGGATCAAAGACCAACCTCCTTGTGGGGTTGGCATTCGGATGAAGTCAGCAATGAATTTGTCTCTTTGGTCAGCATCAAACTCGCTGCGTCACCGTTTTCCCGGTGGGGTATGCATTTCTTTTTTACGGAGAGTTTGATCCTGGCTCAGGATGAACGCTGGCGGCGTGCTTAACACATGCAAGTCGAACGGTGAACACGGAGCTTGCTCTGTGGGATCAGTGGCGAACGGGTGAGTAACACGTGAGCAACCTGCCCCTGACTCTGGGATAAGCGCTGGAAACGGCGTCTAATACTGGATATGTGACGTGACCGCATGGTCTGCGTCTGGAAAGATTTTTCGGTTGGGGATGGGCTCGCGGCCTATCAGCTTGTTGGTGAGGTAATGGCTCACCAAGGCGTCGACGGGTAGCCGGCCTGAGAGGGTGACCGGCCACACTGGGACTGAGACACGGCCCAGACTCCTACGGGAGGCAGCAGTGGGGAATATTGCACAATGGGCGCAAGCCTGATGCAGCAACGCCGCGTGAGGGATGACGGCCTTCGGGTTGTAAACCTCTTTTAGCAGGGAAGAAGCGAAAGTGACGGTACCTGCAGAAAAAGCGCCGGCTAACTACGTGCCAGCAGCCGCGGTAATACGTAGGGCGCAAGCGTTATCCGGAATTATTGGGCGTAAAGAGCTCGTAGGCGGTTTGTCGCGTCTGCTGTGAAATCCGGAGGCTCAACCTCCGGCCTGCAGTGGGTACGGGCAGACTAGAGTGCGGTAGGGGAGATTGGAATTCCTGGTGTAGCGGTGGAATGCGCAGATATCAGGAGGAACACCGATGGCGAAGGCAGATCTCTGGGCCGTAACTGACGCTGAGGAGCGAAAGGGTGGGGAGCAAACAGGCTTAGATACCCTGGTAGTCCACCCCGTAAACGTTGGGAACTAGTTGTGGGGTCCATTCCACGGATTCCGTGACGCAGCTAACGCATTAAGTTCCCCGCCTGGGGAGTACGGCCGCAAGGCTAAAACTCAAAGGAATTGACGGGGACCCGCACAAGCGGCGGAGCATGCGGATTAATTCGATGCAACGCGAAGAACCTTACCAAGGCTTGACATATACGAGAACGGGCCAGAAATGGTCAACTCTTTGGACACTCGTAAACAGGTGGTGCATGGTTGTCGTCAGCTCGTGTCGTGAGATGTTGGGTTAAGTCCCGCAACGAGCGCAACCCTCGTTCTATGTTGCCAGCACGTAATGGTGGGAACTCATGGGATACTGCCGGGGTCAACTCGGAGGAAGGTGGGGATGACGTCAAATCATCATGCCCCTTATGTCTTGGGCTTCACGCATGCTACAATGGCCGGTACAAAGGGCTGCAATACCGCGAGGTGGAGCGAATCCCAAAAAGCCGGTCCCAGTTCGGATTGAGGTCTGCAACTCGACCTCATGAAGTCGGAGTCGCTAGTAATCGCAGATCAGCAACGCTGCGGTGAATACGTTCCCGGGTCTTGTACACACCGCCCGTCAAGTCATGAAAGTCGGTAACACCTGAAGCCGGTGGCCTAACCCTTGTGGAGGGAGCCGTCGAAGGTGGGATCGGTAATTAGGACTAAGTCGTAACAAGGTAGCCGTACCGGAAGGTGCGGCTGGATCACCTCCTTTCTAAGGAGCACTTGGAGTCTTCGGACTTCCAGAACCCAGATCGAAGGCATACGTTCTTCGCTGGGAGCTCATGGGTGGAACATTTGACATGACATCAAGATCTGATCTTGGAGCTAGTACGTCGTTCTTCGGAGCGGTTGGAAGGTTCTGGGTGAGGGGGCGGGTGTCTGCACGCTGTTGGGTCCTGAGGGACCGGATGCGCACTGGCCTTCGGGTTGGGTGCACAGTCGGTTACTCTGGACCTTTTGTCGTTTCCCCGGTTTGGGGTGGCGTCAAGGGGTACCGCCCGTACTTTGAGAACTACACAGTGGACGCGAGCATCTTGCAGCAGCCTTCGGGTTGTTGCACAAGATGATCTTAAAGATCATTAGTCAATTTCAATCCAAACCTCTTTTTGGGGTTTGGTGTCGATTCTGATTCAAACTCATGTGATTTCAAGTCTTTAAGAGCAAACGGTGGATGCCTTGGCATCTGGAGCCGAAGAAGGACGTAGCAATCTGCGATAAGCCTCGGGGAACTGATAAGCAAGTTTTGATCCGAGGGTGTCCGAATGGGGAAACCCCGCTGGGCGGCGTGCCGACCTAGTGACTCCCGCCTGAATATATAGGGCGGGTAGAGGGAACGTGGGGAAGTGAAACATCTCAGTACCCACAGGAAGAGAAAGCAACCGCGATTCCGTTAGTAGTGGCGAGCGAAACCGGAACAGGCTAAACCTAGCGTGTGTGATAGCCGGCAGGTGTTGCACGTTGGGGGTTGTGGGACTTTTCAGTCATCTCTGCCGAGGTGGCGGCGTTACAAGAAGGTATAGACGAACGGTCTTGAAAGGCCGGTCATAGAGGGTGCCAACCCCGTAGTCGAAATGCCTTGCTTGGCGCGAAGAGTATCCCAAGTAGCACGGGGCCCGTGAAATCCCGTGTGAATCTGTCAGGACCACCTGATAAGCCTAAATACTCCCAGATGACCGATAGCGGACAAGTACCGTGAGGGAAAGGTGAAAAGTACCCCGGGAGGGGAGTGAAATAGTACCTGAAACCGTTTGCTTACAAACCGTTGGAGCCTCCTTAGTAGGGGTGACAGCGTGCCTTTTGAAGAATGAGCCTGCGAGTTAGCGATATGTGGCGAGGTTAACCCGTGTGGGGTAGCCGTAGCGAAAGCGAGTCTGAATAGGGCGATTCAGTCGCATGTCCTAGACCCGAAGCGAAGTGATCTATCCATGGCCAGGTTGAAGCGACGGTAAGACGTCGTGGAGGACCGAACCCACTTAGGTTGAAAACTGAGGGGATGAGCTGTGGATAGGGGTGAAAGGCCAATCAAACTTCGTGATAGCTGGTTCTCTCCGAAATGCATTTAGGTGCAGCGTTGCGTGTTTCTTGCCGGAGGTAGAGCTACTGGATGGCCGATGGGCCCTACAAGGTTACTGACGTCAGCCAAACTCCGAATGCCGGTAAGTGAGAGCGCAGCAGTGAGACTGTGGGGGATAAGCTTCATAGTCGAGAGGGAAACAACCCAGACCACCAACTAAGGTCCCAAAGCGCGTGCTAAGTGGGAAAGGATGTGGAGTTGCCTTGACAACCAGGAGGTTGGCTTAGAAGCAGCCACCCTTGAAAGAGTGCGTAATAGCTCACTGGTCAAGTGATTCCGCGCCGACAATGTAACGGGGCTCAAGCACGCCACCGAAGTTGTGGCATTGACATTATTGGTAGGCCTTCGTGGTCCAGCCGTGTTGATGGGTAGGAGAGCGTCGTGTGGCCAGCGAAGCGGCGGTGTAAACCAGCCGTGGAGGCTACACGAGTGAGAATGCAGGCATGAGTAGCGAATGACGTGTGAGAAACACGTCCTCCGAAAGACCAAGGGTTCCAGGGTCAAGCTAATCTTCCCTGGGTAAGTCGGGACCTAAGGCGAGGCCGACAGGCGTAGTCGATGGACAACGGGTTGATATTCCCGTACCGGCGAAGAACCGCCCAAGCTAATCCAGTAGTGCTAAGTGTCTGAATCCCAGTGACTGATCCCTTCGGGGTGACGCTCTGGGCCTAGCGCACGACCCCATTCTGGTGCGGTTAGCGTATTAACAGGTGTGACGCAGGAAGGTAGCCCAGCCCGGCGATGGTTGTCCGGGTGCAAGTGCGTAGGCCGAACGGTAGGCAAATCCGCCGTTCACATAGGCTGAGACACGATGCGGATAATAAGTGGGTGATCCTATGCTGCCAAGAAAAGCATCGACGCGAGGTTCTAGCCGCCCGTACCCCAAACCGACTCAGGTGGTCAGGTAGAGAATACCAAGGAGATCGAGAGAATCGTGGTTAAGGAACTCGGCAAAATGCCCCCGTAACTTCGGGAGAAGGGGGGCCATCCACTTATACGGACTTGCTCCGAAAAGGGTGTGGTGGCCGCAGAGACTAGTGGGTAGCGACTGTTTACTAAAAACACAGGTCCGTGCCAAGTCGCAAGACGATGTATACGGACTGACGCCTGCCCGGTGCTGGAAGGTTAAGAGGACCGGTTAGCCGCAAGGCGAAGCTGAGAATTTAAGCCCCAGTAAACGGCGGTGGTAACTATAACCATCCTAAGGTAGCGAAATTCCTTGTCGGGTAAGTTCCGACCTGCACGAATGGCGTAACGACTTCCCAACTGTCTCAACCGCGAACTCGGCGAAATTGCATTACGAGTAAAGATGCTCGTTACGCGCAGCAGGACGGAAAGACCCCGTGACCTTTACTACAGCTTGGTATTGGTGTTCGGTGTGGCTTGTGTAGGATAGGTGGGAGACTTTGAAGCATGGACGCCAGTTCGTGTGGAGTCATTGTTGAAATACCACTCTGGTCACTCTGGATATCTAACTTCGAACCGTAATCCGGTTCAGGGACAGTGCCTGGTGGGTAGTTTAACTGGGGCGGTTGCCTCCCAAAAAGTAACGGAGGCGCCCAAAGGTTCCCTCAACCTGGTTGGCAATCAGGTGTCGAGTGTAAGTGCACAAGGGAGCTTGACTGTGAGACTGACAGGTCGAGCAGGGACGAAAGTCGGGACTAGTGATCCGGCAGTGGCTTGTGGAAGCGCTGTCGCTCAACGGATAAAAGGTACCTCGGGGATAACAGGCTGATCTTGCCCAAGAGTCCATATCGACGGCATGGTTTGGCACCTCGATGTCGGCTCGTCGCATCCTGGGGCTGGAGTAGGTCCCAAGGGTTGGGCTGTTCGCCCATTAAAGCGGTACGCGAGCTGGGTTTAGAACGTCGTGAGACAGTTCGGTCCCTATCCGCTGCGCGCGTAGGAAATTTGAGAGGATCTGACCCTAGTACGAGAGGACCGGGTTGGACGAACCTCTGGTGTGTCAGTTGTTCCGCCAGGAGCACCGCTGATTAGCTACGTTCGGGATGGATAACCGCTGAAAGCATCTAAGCGGGAAGCCGGCCTCAAGATGAGATTTCCATACCTTCGGGTGAGAGGCTCCCAGCCAGACTACTGGGTTGATAGGCCAGATGTGGAAGTGCAGTAATGCATGCAGCTGACTGGTACTAATAAGCCGATGACTTGATAACACACCGTTTGTTGGTGCTACGCGTCCACTGAGTGGTTCTCGATGTACGGTCGAGAACCGCATAACAACAATGACTTTGTTATGTGTTTGATTGAAACATCAATAGTGTTTCGGCGGCCATAGCGTGAGGGAAACGCCCGGTTACATTCCGAACCCGGAAGCTAAGCCTCACAGCGCCGATGGTACTGCAGGGGGGACCCTGTGGGAGAGTAGGACACCGCCGGACTTCTTTTAGACAAGAAAGCCACCCAATGCTGGGTGGCTTTCTTGCGTTAACGCGCCGGAGCGCGACGATGCTCCGCCGTGATCATTCGAACTGCTCCCATTCCGGGCAGCCGTCCGTATGGAACGTGACGTACTCGGGCACGTCGGTCAGGAACGCGTAGGCGCCCTGGTTCTCGACCACGACCACGCCGCTCTCATCCTGGATGCTCCACGTGCAGCCATCCGGGACGGGCGCGGGTTCGCCGTGCATCTGGAACCCGCCGTAAGGGATGTCGTCCCCGATCTTGTAGACACCCGTGCCCGAGACGGTCACCTCCGAGGCGGCGTCGGCATCCTCTTCTCCGTCGGCGGGCGTCTGTGCCGCCGATGACGGCTCCTCCGCCTCGTCCGGCGATGTCGGCGGTGGTGTGCCTGTTCCGCACGCCGAGAGTGCGAGTGCGGTCAGGACGATGATGCCGGCGCCGATGGGCCTCACTTGTGTCGCGCGCATGACGATTCCCTCCTCAGCCCGAATCCCGGGCTCTCCCGAGTTCATCGTGCTCGTCGAACGCTCCTCGGGACCATGGGGGAATCGAGCTATTCACGCAAGCCGGGCGATACCATGACGCCATGTCTCGCGCCGACCGGCTGGACGCACTGCTTCGGGAGCTCGTCGTCGTCGAGGCCGTCCCGTCCCATCTCTACCTCGACCCGGTGGGCTCATCGGATGTCGCTTTCGACAGTGCCCTCGCGGGACTCGCAGCGGTATGGGCCGGGCAGTTCGACCTCGCCGCCCCGTTGGCCGCGGCGGCCCGTCGCGCGGCGGATGACCCGGACACGGTGGTGTTCGCCGAAAGCGTCTGCGGCCTCGTCAGGGCAGGGGCCACGGTTTCCGGCCCACTCCAGGAGTTCGCGTCCGCAGCCGGTGCCTCCGCGCGTGTCTCGAGTGAGCTCCGACTCCCTCTCTGTGCCCTACTCGCGGAGGCGGCTCTCGCCGAAGCACGTCTCGACATCGCCGCCGACCTGCTCACCGTCGTGCCGCCCCGGACGGTGCTGCTCGGACGACAGGATCACCCCTTCCTGACGATCATCCGCTGCTTCGTCGCGCGGGTACGGCTGTTCAGCGGGGATGTGAGCGGCGCGAGCGAAGAAGCGGCGCAGGCATGCGCCGGAGCAGGAACGGCGGCGGAGCGGGTCTTCGCGACCGCGACGGCCGCCGTCGTCGATGGGAGCGCCGGTCGACGGCAGGAAGCGCGGGCCGGGGTGCACCGCATCCTCGCGCTCGATCTCGCTCCCACGAACGCGCTGACGAGCGGAGCGTTCCTTCTCGCGAGCTACGCGGCCATCGTCGGCGACGATGTGCGGACGTCGGCGGTCGCGGCGCTGCGGGCGAGCACGGACCCGTCCTTCCCCGAGGTGCGGATCGTCGACAGAGCAATCTGCTTCGAGATCCTGACCAGAGCCGCGGTCGATGCGGGAGATCTGGATGCCGCTCGTGCGTGGCAGCTGCGCGCGGCACCGCTCGCAGCTCACCAGAGCGCGGGCTCGACCGTCGAGCGGATCGCGAGCCGCGTCTCCCTCCTCGCCGGTGACAGCGAGAGGGCACTGGAGGAGGCTGAGCGTTCGATCAGCCTCGCCGTGAGAGCGGGACGCGCGTTGGAGGCGGCCGAAGGGGAGATCCTCGCGGCTCGAGCGAGGATGTCCTTGCGCGAGCGAGGGCAGGCAGCGCGACGGCTGGCGGACGTGGTGACCGACGCCGATGCGCATGGCTTCGGGGCGGTGCGCCGATCGGCCGCCCGCGAGCTCCGGGCCGTGGGCCGACGTCTCCCTCCCGATGCGCGTCGCGGATGGGAGGGACTCTCCGCCCGTGAACGCGGAATCGCCGTGCTCATCGCCGACGGGCGCAGCAACGCGCAGATCGCGGCGTCCGAGTATCTGTCCGAGCACACCGTGCGCATCCACGTCTCCCGCGTGCTCCATGCGTTCGGTGTCCCCACGCGCGTGGGCGTGGCGTCGGCGCTCGGGGCGCTCTCGGTCGACTCCGGACTCGGTCCGCTGACCGCTCGTCAGCAGCAGATCGTCGCCCTGATCGCGACCGGCGCCACGAATCACTCGATCGCCGAGGCGCTCGACGTGAGCGAGTCGACGGTGGAGAAGCACGTGAGTGCCGTGATGCGACGGTGGGAGGTGACGTCCCGCTCGGGCATCGCCCACCGCGCTGCCGGGCAACATCCTGCCTGAGCGCGTCGGACCTGCGCGCCGTGCGCGGATCGTCTTCAGCGGCGGATCGGGAGGCGGAGCGTCACGAGTGTGCCGGACCCCTCGACCGAACGGAGGGAGACGTCGCCGCCGTGCTGACGGATGACGGTGGCGACGAGCGTGAGACCGATCCCCGATCCTGTCACGTCGCGCGCATTGTGCGCGCGGGCGAGCTCGTCGAACACCTGCGACACCTCGCCGGCGGGAATGCCGCGGCCGGCATCCGCGACATCCATGACCGCCCACCCATCCTGTTCCCGTAGCCGGACCTCGATCGGCCCCGCCGTCGAGTACTTCGCGGCATTGCCGAGCACGTTGTCGATCGCCAGGGACAGGAGATCGACGTCGGCCGCGAGGGGCGGCACGGCCCAGGGCACGCGAGTGACGGTGAAGTCGATCCGCGCTCCGGCGCCGGGGTCTCGCTGACGGAGATCCGCGACGGCTTCGGCGATCACCTGCTCGAGATCGACGAGTTCGAGATCGAGGGGGCGCGCCTCCAGATCGGCGAGCTTCCGGAGATCCCGCACGAGGGTGCTGAGCTTGGCGGCCTGAGCGTCGACCGTGCGCCACGCCGGACTCTCGGCGCCGTCCGGTGCAGCCACCGCCGTCGCGCGGATCGCGGTGAGCGGGTTCTTGAGCTCGTGGTCGAGCCGGGCCAGGAATCGCTGGTGGCGCTCGCGTTCGTGAAGAGCGGCCTCCCGCCCGGCGGCATCCGCAGCGGCCGCCGCGCGTCTGCGGGATCGAGCGCTGGCAGCGCGTCCGAACAGCAGGGCACCGGTGACGAGCGAGACCAGCGCGCCGATGATCAGCACCGCACCCGGGAGCGCCACCTCGATCGCGAGCACGCGCTGCTCTCCCGCGATGGCCATGCCGCCCGCGGCGAGGGCGCTCAGGGCGACCGGCACACAGGCCAGCACACCGAGGACGATGCTGCGCCGATCGCTCATCCGGCCACCACCGGTGCCGAGAACCGGTAACCCAGACTCTGCACGGTCTCGATGAACTGCGCCTCCGACGCGTTGTCGCCGAGCACGCGCCGCAGCTCGGCGATGCGGTGGTCGACGGCGCGACTGGAGGTGGCGAAGTCGAAACCCCAGAGCGCCGACAGCAGACGGTCCCGCGAATGGACCTCCTGGGGATGCAGCATCAGGTACTCCAAGAGGGTGAGGGCCTTCGGCGTGAGCGTGAGCTCCTGATCGGCGCGCCAGACGCGCCGGGCGGTGCGGTCGATCGTCAGGTCATGCGCACGGAGTCGCTCGGCGGCTCGCAGGGGAGGGGCGCCCTGCACCGTGCGGCGCAGAACGGCGCGGATGCGCGAGATGAGCTCGTGCGGATCGAACGGCTTGTTGAGGTAGTCGTCGGCGCCTTCGTCGAGCGCGGCGCTGCGCTCCCACGACTCGCCGACCTGAGTGAGCAGGATGATCGGGAGCCAGAGCTGACGGTCCCGGATCCTGCGCACGAACTCGCGTCCGTCGACGTGCGGCATCAGCACGTCGCACACGACGAGGTCGGGGACGTCGCGTTCCACCTCGGCGAGGCCGGCGCGCCCGTCCTCGGCGACGCGGACGTCGAAGCCGCTGCGGTCGAGGAACGCCGCCAGCGCGACGGTGATCGCCTCGTCGTCGTCGACGATGAGGATGCGCGGTCGCGTCGAGGGCTCCATCCGGGTCAGCCCCGCCGCAGCACGTTCGCCGTGCCGGTGTCGGTCACCTGGGGCGTCTCGCCGGTCCAGTAGATCTCGTTCGCGGTCCCGCTCACCCGCACGTCGCCGATGGTGTTCGCGTACACCACGGTCCCGGAGCCGCTGAGCTGGAGGGACGACACATCGTCGACGATGACGGCTCCCGCGTCGAGGTCGATGCGGATCTCGTCGCAGTCTCCCTCGATGCGGATGATCGTGCCGTCCTGCTGGAGCGGGGCCGTGGGACAGGGCATGGTCGTCGTCGCGGAGTCGAGCAGCCGCTGTCTGTGCGCGGCGTGCTCGGCATCCAGCCCGTCGATCGGAGCGGGATCGGGATCCGACCTGTCGTCGTCCTCCGCGGCATCGGGTGTCTTCGGGACAGGCGTCTTCGCGGGCGTCTCGGCGCCCGTCGTCGGGCCGGCATCCTCTGCGGTGGGGTCGACGATCCGCATTGTGCAGCCGCTGAGGAGCACGGCGACGACGATCGTCGCCGCCGCAGCGGCCGAGGACCGGGAAGCGCGCATGTCTCTCATCCTCTCGTGTCAGACCGTCGCCGGGATGAAGATCTCGACACGGCGGTTGAGCTGGCGTCCTGCGGGGTTGTCGGCGCCGTCGATCTCGTTCGCCGCCACCGGGCGAGTCTCTCCGTATCCTTCGGCGCTGAAGCTGCTGCGGACTCCGCGGTCCTGCAGACCCTTCACGACGGCGTCTGCCCGATCCTCCGACAGATCGAGGTTGTACGAGTCCGAGCCGACGGCATCCGTGTGCCCCGACACTGCGGCCTGAGCGACGTTGAGCGAGATAAGCACCTCCGCCACGGCATCCAGCGTCACGCCGGCATCGCCGCGGATGTCGCTGCGGTCGAAGTCGAACAGCACACCGTCCTGGAAGGTGAGGGTCGTTCCGCAGGATTCCAGCGGTGCCAGCGTGCCGAGCGGCGGGAACACCCCCAGGGTCGGGACGACGGGCAGCGGCTCGGCATCCACCCACTCGCCGTCGACCTGCGCTGTGCCGTCGCCGTAGTTCTGGATCGTGATCTCCGGGCTGCGGTAATTGCCGGATCCGTCTCCGAAGTTCTGGATGCTGACCTCGCCGTCTTCGTAGTTCCCTGACCCGTCTCCGAAGTTCTGGATCGTCAGCTCGCGGTCCGAGAAGTTGCCCGAGCCGTCGCCGAAGATCTGCACGGTCTTCGTCGCGTCCGTGTAGTTTCCCGACCCATCGCCGAAGTTCTGGATCGTCACGGTCCCGTCGCTGTAGTTGCCCGAGCCGTCGCCGAAGTTCTGGATCGTCACCCCGTTGATCGTGGAGTTGCCTGAGCCGTCGCCGAAGTTCTGCACGGTGCCGTCCGGACCGGTGAAGGAGCCGGATCCGTCGCCGTAGAGCAGGGCGGTGCCGTTGCCGGAGACGACGGTCCCTGCCGCATCGCAGTGCGCCGGCGTGGCCGTCACCCCGGGAATGTCCGCCAGCGCCTCGTTCACCTCGATCGCGAAGGCCGAGGCCGAGGAGTCGAGAAGCGAGAGGTCCGGGAGGACGAAGAGCGGGATGGGCGGGAACTGCCCCACGTCGTATCCGGGCACGGTGGCGACCGCGGCGGACGCCGTCGGGGCCGGCGCCGAGGCGGTCGGCTTCGCGGTCTTCTCCGTCTCGACCGCGGGTGCCGCCGCACAGCCGGTGAACAGGACGGATGCCACGAGTCCGAGCGCGATTCCGCGGCGGCGGCCGGTGAGCGAAGCGGTGCGTGGTGAGGTCATGACTCGAGCGTATCCAGCTGTTGTCGCGGCGTTGTCGCAGGGATGTCGCAGCTCTGCGACATCTCTGCTCATCGCTTCAGCCGCGATTCCAGGACGGACGCGGTGGCAGTGACGGCGTCCGCCAGCGCGCGCTCGTCCCGCTCTTCGTCCGCCCAGGTGACCGCGACGGCGGCCACCGGCCATCCGGCTTGGTCGCGCACGGCCACGCCCACCGACCGCAGTCCCGCGGCGACTTCGCTGTCTTCCGTGGCGTACCCGCGCGAGCGCACCTCGCGAAGCAGCTCGCGCAGCTCCGCGGGACGACGAGGTCCGAGGCCGGTGCGATCAGGGAACGCCGACGCGCTCGGATAGAGAGCGCGCACCTGCTCTCGCGGCAGTACGGCCAGCATCGCCCGACCGCTGGCCGTGAGATGCGCCGGAAGGCGGACGCCGACGTCGGTGACCAGAGCCGGCCGACGTGGCGCGCGCTCTTCGACGATGTACAGCACATCGCCTCCGCTCATCACCGCGAGGTGGGTGCTCTCGCCGAGTCGATCGGAGAGCGCGGCGATCAGGGGGCGACCGAGGCGGGCGAGCGGCTGCTGCCGGGTGTAGCCGCCGGCCAGCTCGAAGGCGGAGGTGCCGAGACCCCAGCGGTGCTCCTCGCGGAAGTGCAGCACGAACCCGTGCGTCGAGAGCGTCGTGAGCAGGTGATAGACGGTCGATCGGGGGAGGGACAGCTCACGGGCGATCGCGGACGCGGCGACCGGTGCCGGGCGCCCCGCCAGATAGCTCAGGATCCGCAGGGTGTTCTCCGCTGCCGGCACCTGGGGATCGCTGCGACCGGCGGGCTCGGCACTGTCTGGGATCACAGACAAAGCATGTCACGAACCGCTGTCGCCGTCGATGCTGCGGGTGTGGAATCAGAACATGAGTGATCTCGCCCCAGTTCTCGTCGGCGCCCGGCCGCTGGCCCCCGCCGACGTGGTCGCCGTCGCCCGTCACGGCGCCCCCGTCACCCTCGACACGGCGGCGCTCGAGCGCGTCGCCGAGACACGGCGGGTCATCGACGGACTCGCCGCCGATCCCGACCCGCACTACGGCGTCTCGACCGGTTTCGGCGCCCTGGCCACCACGTTCATCGCACCCGATCGGCGCCTGCAGCTGCAGGCCAGTCTCATCCGGTCGCACGCGGCCGGCACAGGCGCCGAGGTCGAGCGCGAGGTCACCAGGGGCCTCCAGCTGCTGCGCCTGCAGACGCTCGCTTCCGGGCGCACGGGGGTGCGACCCATCGTCGTCGAGACGTACGCGGGTCTGCTCAACGCGGGGATCACGCCGGTCGTGCGCGAGTACGGCTCGCTCGGATGCTCCGGTGACCTCGCGCCGCTTGCCCACATCGCTCTCGCAGCGATGGGAGAGGGAGACGTCCGCGACGCGGATGGAGCGCTCGTCCCGGCATCCGAGGCGCTGGCCGCCGCCGGCATCGAACCCCTCACGCTCGTGGAGAAGGAGGGGCTGGCGCTGATCAACGGCACCGACGGGATGCTGGGGATGCTGGTGCTGGCCCTGCATGACCTGGACACGCTGCTGCTCACCGCCGACATGGCCGCGGCGATGTCGGTGGAGTCGCAGCTGGGAACCGACGCGGTGTTCGCGGCCGACCTGATGGCCCTGCGCCCGCAGACGGGGCAGGCCCTGTCGGCCGCCCACCTGCGGTCGTTCCTCAGCGACTCGCCCATCGTGCACAGCCACAAGGGTCCGGAGGACGGACGCGTGCAGGACGCCTACTCGCTGCGCTGCTCGCCGCAGGTGCACGGCGCGGCGCGCGACACGATGGGCTACGCGTCGACCATCGCGGATCGTGAACTCGCCAGCGTGATCGACAACCCCGTCATCACCGTCGACGGCCGCATCGAGTCCAACGGCAACTTCCACGGCGCGCCGGTCGCCGCCGTGTTGGACTTCCTCGCCATCTCGGTCGCCGACGTCGCGTCGGTCTCCGAGCGGCGAACGGATCGGGCGCTCGACCCCGCGCGCAGCCACGGGCTGCCGCCCTTCCTCGCGGACGAGGTCGGGGTGGACTCCGGCCTCATGATCGCGCAGTACGCCGCGGCGGGCATCGTGTCCGAGCTCAAGCGCCTCGCGGTGCCGGCATCCGTCGACTCGATCCCGTCGTCCGCGATGCAGGAGGACCACGTCTCGATGGGGTGGGCGGCCGCCCGCAAGCTCCGCCGGGCGATCGACGGACTCGGGCGCGTGCTGGCGATCGAGATCCTCACCGGCGCTCGCGCTCTCGATCTGCGGGCCCCGCTGCAGGCAGGACCAGCGACCGGCGCCGTCCGCGACCTCGTCCGCACCGTGGCCGCGGGCCCCGGACCCGATCGCTTCCTCTCACCCGAGATGGAAGCCGTCACCGAACTCGTCCAGTCGGGCGCCGTCGCCCGCATCGCAAAGGAGCACTCCCATGGCTGACAACACCGCATCAGGCACGCGCGTCGTCCGCGCTGCACGGGGCAACCAGCGCACCGCCAAGAGCTGGGGCGCCGAAGCCGCCAAGCGCATGCTGATGAACAACCTGGATCCCGAGGTCGCCGAGCACCCCGAGGACCTGGTCGTCTACGGCGGCACGGGCAAGGCCGCGCGCAGCTGGGAAGCGTACGACGCGATCGTGCGCACGCTCGACGAGCTGGAGCCCGACGAGACGCTGCTCGTGCAGTCGGGCAAGCCCGTCGGGGTCTTCCGCACTCACGAATGGGCGCCGCGCGTGCTCATCGCGAACTCCAACCTGGTCGGCGACTGGGCGACCTGGCCGGAGTTCCGCAAGCTCGAAGAGCTCGGGCTCATCATGTACGGCCAGATGACCGCCGGCTCCTGGATCTATATCGGAACCCAGGGCATCCTGCAGGGCACCTACGAGACCTTCGCCGCGGTCGCCCGGTCGCTCGGACGCGACTCGCTGCGCGGCACGCTCACCCTCACCGGCGGTGCCGGCGGCATGGGCGGCGCGCAGCCCCTCGCCGTGACGTTGAACGACGGCGTCGTCCTGATCGTCGACGTCGACGAGTCGCGCCTGGCCCGCCGGGTGGAGCACGGTTACCTCGACGAGTACACGACCGACCTCGATGCCGCCGTGTCGCGGGTCGTCGCGGCCAAGGAAGCGGGGGAGCCGCTCTCGGTCGGCGTGGTCGGCAACGCGGCGGAGGTCTTCCCCGAGCTGCTGCGCCGCGAGGTTCCGATCGACATCGTGACCGATCAGACCAGCGCGCACGACCCGCTCGCCTACCTGCCGGTGGGCATCTCGGTCGCGGAGTGGAAGGCCGAGGCCGAGCGCGACGCGGAGGCGTTCACCCACCGCTCGCGCGAGTCGATGGCGCAGCACGTCGCCGCGATGGTCGCGTTCCAGGATGCCGGGGCCGCGGTGTTCGACTACGGCAACTCGATCCGAGCCGAAGCGCAGCTGGGCGGCTTCGACCGCGCATTCGAGTTCCCCGGCTTCGTGCCGGCGTACATCCGTCCGCAGTTCGAGGAGGGGCGCGGGCCCTTCCGCTGGGCGGCGCTCTCCGGAGACCCGGAGGACATCTACAAGACCGACCGGGCGATCGCCGAGCTCTTCCCCGAGGATGCTGCGCTGCACCGCTGGCTCGAGAAGGCGGGGGAGAAGGTGCACTTCGAGGGCCTGCCCGCGCGCATCTGCTGGCTCGGCTACAAGGAGCGCCACCTCGCCGGCCTCAAGTTCAACGAGATGGTGGCGTCCGGCGAGCTCTCGGCGCCGATCGTGATCGGCCGCGACCACCTCGACTCCGGTTCCGTCGCCTCGCCGTACCGCGAGACCGAGGCGATGAAGGACGGGTCCGACGCGATCGCCGACTGGCCGCTGCTGAACGCGCTGCTCAACACGGCATCCGGTGCCTCGTGGGTGTCGCTGCACCACGGCGGCGGCGTGGGCATCGGCCGATCGATCCACGCCGGTCAGGTCTCGGTCGCCGACGGATCGGCGCTCGCCGCGGAGAAGCTCGAACGGGTGCTGACCAACGACCCCGGCACCGGCGTGATGCGTCATGTGGATGCCGGATACGAGCACGCCCGCGATGTGGCCCGCGAGCGTGGCCTGAAGGTGCCGATGCTGTGAGCGCCACGCTGATCACGAACATCGGCGAACTGACCACGAACGTCGAGATCGACGGCGATCGTTGCGGGACCGTGCACGACGCGGCCGTGCTGATCGAGGGCGGACGCATCGCCTGGGTCGGTGCAGCGAGTGAAGCCCCGGACGCCGACGAGGTCGTCGACGCGGGTGGACGTGCGGTGATCCCGGGCTTCGTCGACAGCCACAGCCACCTCGTTTTCGGCGGTGACCGCGCCGCGGAGTTCGAGGCGCGGATGGCCGGGCAGAAGTATGCCGCGGGCGGCATCCGCTCCACGGTCGCCGCCACCCGCGCCGCGAGCGACGAAGAGCTGCGCGCCCGGCTGCACGGCTTCATCGACGAGATGCTCGCACAGGGCACCACGACCGTCGAGATCAAGAGCGGGTACGGCCTGAGCGTCGCGGACGAGGAGCGGCTCGTGCGCCTGGCCGCCGAGGTGACGCCCGAGGTGACGTTCCTCGGCGCACACGTCGTTCCCGCCGAATACGCCGACCACGCCGACGACTACGTCGATCTCGTGGTCGGCCCGATGCTCGACGCCTGCGCTCTGCATGCGAAGTGGATCGATGTGTTCTGCGAGACGGGTGCCTTCACGGTGCCGCAGTCGCGACGCGTGCTCGAAGCCGGCATCGCCCGGGGGCTCGCACCCCGCGTGCACGCGAGCCAGCTGAGCCCGGGGGAGGGCGTGCGCCTGGCGGTCGAGCTCGGAGCGGCATCCGTCGACCACGGCACCTACCTGACCGACGACGACGTCTCGGCGCTCGCCGCATCCGACACCGTGCTCACTTTGCTGCCCGGCGTCGAGTTCTCGACCCGCCAGCCCTATCCGGATGCGCGTCGCCTGATCGACGCGGGTGTGACCGTGGCGCTGGCCTGCGATACGAACCCGGGGTCGAGCTTCACCTCGTCGATGCCGTTCTGCATCGCGATCGCCGTGCGCGACATGGGGATGACGCCGGCGGAGGCCGTCTGGGCGTCGACAGCCGGTGGAGCACGCGCGCTGCGTCGAGACGACGTCGGCGTGATCGCACCGGGTGCTCGCGCCGATCTCGTGCTGCTCGACGCTCCCACCCGCATCCACCTGGCGTACCGGCCGGGAGTGCCGCTCGTCGAGCGCGTCTGGAAGGACGGTGTCGCGGTGTTCGGGGCTGCGCATGACGGAAGAGGAACGGAGGATCATGACTCTCTCACACGATGATCTGTGGCCGCGGGCGGGCTCCTGGCCCGCCTTCACCGCAGGAGACGACGCGGATGCCGTGCTGCTCGGCGTTCCCACCTGGCGCACGTCGCTGTCGCCGACCGGCGCGCACGCGACGCCCGCCGCGATCCGCGAGGCGCTCACCCGCTACAGCGCGACGCTCATGGGGCCGCCCGTGATCGATCTCGGCGAGGTGCTGCGCGTTCTCGATGCCGGCGACGTGGCCGAGCCCGACGGAGACTCCGGCATCGCCGCGACCGTCTCTCGGGTGCGCGAGGTCGCCGACGCCGCCCGCCTCGTGATCGCGCTGGGCGGCGACAACGCGCTGACCTATCCGGTCGCACGGGGCGCCGGCGCCACCGGCCTCATCACGATCGACGCCCACTTCGATCTGCGCGACGGGATCTCGAACGGGTCGCCTGTGCGGCGGCTCGTGGAGGATGCGCCCGCGGGCGAGCGCATCGACCCGACGCGGATCGTCCAGATCGGCATCGCCGACTTCGCGAACTCCGCGGCCTATGCCGCGCGCGCGGCTGAGTGGGGCATCCGCGTGATCACGCTCGATGAGGTTCGACGCCGAGGTATCGACGACGTCGTCGCCGAGGCCACACGCATCGCGGGGGCGGGCGCTGCCGCACGAATCCACCTCGATGTCGACGTCGACGCCGCCGATCGCGCTGCCGCGCCCGGATGCCCGGCGAGCGTCCCCGGCGGCTTCGCGGCCTGGGAGCTGCGCGCTCTCGTCCGCTCGATCGTCGCGGATCCGCGCGTCGTCAGCGCCGACATCGCCGAGGTCGACGCGACCGGCGACACCGACGACATGCGCACGGTCAGACTCGCGGCCCTCTGCGTGCTCGAGATGCTCGCGGCCCTCGCCACACGCTGACCGCGGCTGCTATCCACGCAGCTTCCACGACGCCTGGCGGCGTCGCGACTCCGTCACCATGAAGGTCAGGAGCGCGACCAGACCCACGAGGCAGAAGGTGCCCAGCGTGAGTCGGATGCTCGGTGCCCACCCCCACAGCTGCATCGACGGATCCATGAGCCCGAAGACGCCACTCAATATCAGCCATCCGGCTCCCGCGCCGAGCAGACCGGCGAGAGCCACGAGCAGCCACAGCATCCGGCGCGTCCATGATCGCGGGGCGAACTGGTCTGCGTAGTGTTCGGGCGAGCCGAAGGTCTCGAGCGGGTCCTCTCCGGATTCCGCGAGATGGCTCCTCACTTCCCGGACGATGAGATCCACCTCATCCCTCGGCACGTCGCGCAGTCCGAGCTCGTCCTCGAGAGCAGTGCCGTAGTCGTCGTCTCGTGTGCCGCTCATCATGACTCCTTCTTGTCGCCGAGGACTGCCGACGTCCGGGTGGTGAAATCCGCCCAGGCAGCCCGGTGCTCATCGAGCGCGTGTCGGCCCGCATCTGTCATCGAGTAGTACTTGCGCCCCGGGCCTCCGGCACCGTCCTGCCACGTCGAGGCGAGCGAGCCGTCCTGTTCGAGCCGCGCGAGCAGCGGGTAGAGCGTGCTCCCCTTGATGGTGCCGAATCCCGCCGCGGCGAGACGCTGCGCGATCAGATAGCCGTAAGCGTCCTCGTCACTCACGAGAGCGAGCACGGCGCCGGGAAGCGCGGCCCGTGCCCACTCGCTGGGCCAGTGCATCGAATCCATGACTAGATCATGACACGGACTAGTACGAATATCTACCTATCGCGGCGTGCTGCTGCGAGCGTCACACGCCCGGACGTGGTTCCAGCGCTGACGCCACGGACGACTGCCGCGGCGAGCAGCCCCGCGGCGGGGAGGAGGTTGAGGCTCAGGCCCGGTTGCAGAACGACCGCGACGATCAGCAGGACTGTCGCGCCGATCCCCAGGATCCACGAACGCGGCCGGGTCGGCTGGAGACTCACCATCCCGACCGCGAGACCGATCGCGCTGACGACGGCCGCAGGGCCGACCGCGCCCACCCAGTACTCGGTGCCCGTCAGTGGTGCGTACTGATCCTGCACCTGCGTCGACGACCCGTACCAGGTCAGCCCGAGAATCCACGCGGTGGACAGGGCTGCGAGAATCACGAGCGCCAGTCGTGCCGGTCGATCGTGGCGGACGAGCAGAGCGATGACGGAGCCGACGAGCACGACGGCGAGCAACCCGATGGCGAGGATGCCTGCGATGCTGAGGTACCCGATCTCGTCGCTGCATATCCAGGTGCCCGCTCCCTCAGAACCGGGGGGCCGCATCCCGCAGTTGTGGTGCAGTTCCTCCCGCACGAGCTCCAGGGCCGAGCTCGCGAGGACGAAGGCGATGACGCCGCTGACCAGCACGGACAGTGCTGCCAGGGCTCGGAGCCCGAAGCCCCCATCCGCCTGCCTGCGATGGGAGCTGGTGGATGCGTCGTCGGCTGCCATAGGTGAGGACCCTAGCAACTGCACCTGAGGCGGGTCTGGTGTACTACTCGCCCGGGAACCGCGGATCGCGGGAGTAGTCCCGTCTCCGGAGGTCGAGCGCTGCAGCGACCTGTTCGGGAGCGTCGTCGCCGATGAGCACGCGGAGGCGTCGATCATCAGAGGCGACGTGCTCGAGGATGGCGGCTGCGGCATCCGCCGGCGTCGTGCCGCCACCTGAGTCGCCCTGAGGCCACGGAATCTCAGCTGTGCCGAACAATTCGATCCGCTGCTCGTCGTAGACGTCGGACGGCGAGGTGAACCGCATACTCGGCCCCGCCCACGCGGTGTCGAGGGCGCCCGGCTCGATCAGGGACACGCGGATCCCGAACCGTTCAACCTCGGCAGCCATGGCCTCGCTGAAGCCTTCCAATCCCCACTTCGTGGAGTTGTAGAGCCCGAGCATCGGCATCGTGCCCACCGCTCCGACCGTCGAGATCTGCACGATATGCCCGCCTCCTTGGTCGCGCATGATCGGGATGACGGCCTGACTCAGCCAGAGCGGACCGAGCAGGTTCGTGTCCATGATCGCGCGGATGTCATCCTCTGATGCCTCCTCGACGGCGCCGATCAGTCCGTAGCCGGCGTTGTTCACGAGCACGTCGATACGCCCGAACCGTTCGCTGGCGCGACGGACCGTGTCGTGAGCGGCGGCGCGGTCGCGGACGTCGAGATTCATGACGGTCAGGCGCTCGTGCTCGGGCAGCTCCGTCTCGCCGCGGACCGTCGCCACGACGGTGTGCCCGGCATCGAGTGCGGCCTCGGCCAGTGCGCGTCCGAGCCCACGGCCGGCGCCGGTGATCATCCAGGTCTGGTGTGATGAGGTCATCAGGCGATCGTAGTTCTCGCGCGAGCCCGCACGTGAGCGCTCGGAGACCGGGACCTCAGACTCCGGGGATCAGGGCGTGGGCGATCGTGAAGATCGCGAGGCCGGCGAGGGCACCGACGAACGTGCCGTTCAGGCGGATGTACTGCAGGTCGCGGCCCACCATGAGCTCGATCTTCTCGGTGGTCTCGGCGGGGTCCCAGCGCTCGACCGTGTCGGTGATGATCGAGGCGATGTCGTGCCGGTAGCGGTCGACGAGGAAGACGGCGGCATCCGACACCCACGTGTCGACGCGGTGCTGCAGCGCGGCATCCGTCGTCAGTCGATCCCCGACCTCCTGCAGCGCGCGCACCGCACGTCGGCGCAGCCCGCTCTCCGGATCGGCGAGAGCCGTGAGCAATCCGTTCTTCGCGGTGTTCCAGGCTTCTGCGGCAAGGGCGCCGACCCGAGGACTGTCGAACAGCGACGCCTTCGCGTTCTCGAGCTTCGCGCGGGTGTCGGGATCGTTCTGCAGGTTGTCGGCGAGTCGGGAGAGGTATCCGTCGATCGCGATTCGCGCCGGATGCTGCGGGTCGGCCTGCACGGCGTGCACGAACTTGATGGCCTCGTTGTAGACCGTGTCGTCGACGAATCGGTGCGCGAGCTTGGGCACCCAGCCGGGCAGGCGGCGGGAGACGAGCCCCGAGAACGACTCGGCGTTGGCCTCGAGCCACCGTCCGATGTTGTCCACCGCGAGGTCGACGGCACCGTGATGCGCATCGGCCGCGACGATCTTCTCCAGCCAGACGCCCGCCGGAGGGCCCCACTCCGGCTCGACGAGGTGCTCGCGGGCGAGATCCGTGATGAGGTCGCGGACGTCGTCGTCGCTGAGCGCGTTGAGGACGGCCGTGGCGATCGTCGCGCCCTCGGCGCCGACGCGCTCGGCATGCGGCTCTTCCCGCAGCCACTCTCCGGCGCGCAGCGCGATCGCCGTGCTCGACAGCTTGGTCCGCACGACGCTGGCTTCGAGGAAGTTGGTCTCGACGAACTCGCCGAGCGTGCGGCCGATCTCGTCCTTGCGGCTCGGGATGATCGCGGTGTGCGGGATCGGCAGTCCGAGCGGACGCCGGAACAGGGCGGTGACCGCGAACCAGTCCGCCAGCGCTCCGACCATCCCGCCCTCGGCGGCGGCGCGGACGTACGCGAGCCACGGCTGCCGCTCCTGGAACATGAACGCGATGACGAACGCGATGGCCATGAAGACCAGGGCACCGAGCGCCACCGCCTTCATCCGGCGCAGCGCGCGCAGTCGGACCTGGTCGGAGGGAGACAGCATCGCCATCGGTGTTCGCGGCATGACGTCATCCTTTCACGCGGAGAGTACCCTCGAGACGTGATCGAAGACATCAAGAAGCGTGCTCTGCACCGCACCAGCATCCTCGAGGGGCAGATGCGCGGAGTCGCGCGGATGATCGAGAACGAGGAGTACTGCATGGACATCATCACTCAGTCCCGCGCGATCCAGCGCTCGCTCGAATCGCTGAACCGCCTCCTGCTCGAGAATCACCTGCGCACGCACGTCACGCACATGTTCGACGAGGGCGGCGAGGAGCGCGACAAGGCGGTCGCCGAGCTCCTCAAGGCCTTCGACTTCGACCGCAAGTAGACACGACGCAGCGCCCAGACGGAGTCGTCGGGGCGCTGCGGTGCGGCTCACCTGCCGCCGTCGAAGACCTCGTCCTCCATGGCGTCGTACCCCTCGGCCTGCGGGTCGCCGTGCGAGCCGCCGGAGAGCGCATACTCCTCCTCCGGCGAGAGCACGAGGCGGTGCCGGAAGAACAGTCCGAACCCGAGCAGGATCACGACGTAGACGATCGCGATCGCGATGATCGCCGGACCGAAGGTCGGATTGAGCAGGAACCCGACGAAGATGAGCGCGGCGATGACGAGCGCGACGGCCGCACCGGGAATGCCCCACGGGCTGCGGTACGGGCGGTCGACGTTCGGGTACTTCCTGCGCAGGATCATGAAGGACACGAGCTGGAGTCCGTAGGCGAGCACCGCGCCCCAGACCGCGATGTTCAGCACGATCGCACCGGCGACGGATCCCGCGCCCTCGGCGTCGACCGCGGCGAGCACGTCGAGGATGATGAGGGCGATGAAGCCGATGGCCGCTCCGACGACGAGCGCCACCCAGGGCGTCTGCCGCTTCCCCGTGAGGGAGAGGAACCGCGGGTAGTAGCCGGCGCGGGACAGGGAGTACATGTTGCGGCCGTAGGCGAACATGATGCCCTGCAGTGAGGCGAGCAGGCCGATCAGAGCGAACAGCGCGAGCACTGCGGCGAGCTGGTCGCCCACGATCGCGCGGAATCCGTCGAGCAGCGGTTCGCCGGCCGTGCCGGTCGCCTCGGCACCGATCACACCCGTGTTGAGGAACAGCACCAGGAGTCCCGTCACGATGAGCGTGCCGCGAGCCCAGAATCCGGCCTTCGGGATGTCGCGGGTCGGGTTGTGCGACTCTTCCGCGGCCAGCGGCAGCTCCTCGATGCCGAGGAAGAACCACATCGCGAAGGGGAGCGCGAACAGGATCGGCAGGACGCCGTGCGGGAGGAAGGTCGTCTGCCCCTCGTCGGGGACGATGTTCCACAGCGCGTCCCAGCTGAACGCGCCGGAGAACAGAGCCATCACGGAGAACACCAGGATGATGCCGATCGAGATGATCGAGACGACGATCGCGAAGCGGAAGGAGATCGCTGCTCCCGCGGAGTTCAGAGCGATGAAGACCACGTAAAGGATCAGGTACCAGAGCCACCCCGGCAGCTCGAGCCCCAGCAGTTCGCTCGTGATGCCGTTCGCATACGACGCCGAGAAGTAGACGATCACCGCCGTGGTCGCGACGTACTCGATCGTCTCCGCGGCGCCGGTCACCAGGCCGCCCCACGGGCCCATCGCGGATCGGGCGAAGGAGTAGGCCCCTCCGGTGTGCGGCATCATCGCGGCCATCTCGCCGATCGCGAAGATCATGCCGTAGTACATCAGGACGAGGATCGCGAAGGCGATCAGCATCCCGCCGAAGCCCGCGAAGTCGATGCCGAAGTTCCAGCCGGAGAAGTCGCCCGAGATCACGGCGGCGACCGCGAGGCCCCACAGACCCCAGACGCCGGCCGACCTCTTCAGGGTCCGTTTCTCGAAGTACTCGCTCCCGGCACGTGTATAGGTCGCCCCAGCGACCTTGCGGGACTCATTGCTCTGCTCAGACATCCGCTCTCCGTTCGCATGCACACAGGCGCCGCATGCACCTTGCGGATGATTGTGACAGTCAATGGTGGTTTCGTCTACCTTTAGACGCGAAGGTGATCTACTCTGAGGGCGAAGCCGGTCGGTCGATCGCTTCACCACGACGACGGGAGCGAGAAGATGTCGGGAAACCTGAGCATCGAGCAGCTGGATGCCGGCATCGCCGCCGGCGAGATCGACACGGTGATCGTGGCCTTCGCCGACGCGCAGGGACGACTGGTCGGCAAACGGGTCTCCGCGCGCCTGTTCCAGGAGGACATCCTGCATCACGGCGCCGAGGCCTGCGACTATCTCCTGTCGGTCGATGTCGACATGAACACGGTCGACGGCTACGCGATGTCGGGATGGGACCGCGGCTACGGCGACATGGTCCTGCGTCCCGATATCGTCACGCTCCGCCGGATGCCGTGGCTCGAGGGCACGGTCCTGATCATGGCCGACCTGGTCTGGCAGAACGGCGAGCCCGTCGGGCCCTCGCCCCGCGCGATCCTCGACCGCCAGCGCGATCGCCTCGCCGAGCGGGGCTGGACCGCGTTCTCGGGCACCGAGCTCGAGTTCATCGTCTTCGACAACACCTATCGCGACGCCTGGGCACGCAAGTACGAGGGGCTCACTCCCGCGACCGACTACAACGTCGACTACAACCTGCAGGCCTCGACACGGATGGAGCCTTTGCTGCGCGACATCCGCAACGGGATGGACGGCGCCGGCATGTACTGCGAGGGCGTGAAGGGCGAGTGCAACCTCGGCCAGCAGGAGATCGCGTTCCGCTACGCCGAGGTGCGGGAGACCGCCGACCAGCACGTGATCTACAAGAACGGTGCGAAGGAGATCGCCGAGCAGCACGGTCAGGCGCTCACCTTCATGGCGAAGTTCAACGAGCGGGAGGGGAACAGCTGCCACATCCACCTCTCGCTGCGCGCGGATGACGGCACCCCGGTGATGGCCGGCGACGGCGAGCACGGGTTCAGCCCGGTGATGGAGCACTGGATCGCCGGCATCCTGGCGACGCTCCGCGAGTTCACGCTGCTCTACGCGCCCAACATCAACTCGTACAAGCGCTTCGCGAAGGGCAGCTTCGCGCCCACCGGCGTCGCCTGGGGCATCGACAACCGCACCTGCGCCCTGCGGGTGATCGGCAGTGGCTCCGGTCTGCGCGTCGAGAACCGGGTTCCCGGCGGAGACGTGAACCCGTACATGGGCATCTCGGCGATCATCGCGGGCGGCCTGTACGGCGTCGAGAACGAGCTGCCGCTTCCCGAGCGCTTCACCGGCAATGCCTACGAGGCCGGCGTCGACCACCTGCCGACGACCCTCCGGGAAGCCGCGCAGCTCTTCAGCGAGTCCACCATCGCGAGAGCCGCGTTCGGCGACGACGTCGTGGACCATTACCTGAACCAGGCGCGCATCGAGCTCGAGGCCTACGACGCCGCCGTCACCGACTGGGAGCGCATCCGTGGTTTCGAGCGGCTCTGACCCGGCACCGCTGATCGGTGTCACGACGTACCTGGAGCGGGCGCAGCAGGGGGTGTGGGATGTGCGGGCGGCGTTCCTGCCCGAGCAGTATCTGACCGGAGTGACCGCCTCCGGCGGCATCGCGCTGCTGCTGCCGCCGCAGGACCCCGAGACGGCGGATGCGGCCATCGCCGGGATGGACGGATTGATCCTCTCGGGCGGCGCCGATGTCGCCCCCGAGCTGTACGGCGAGGAACGGCATCCGCTCACCGATCCCGCTCGTGTCGACCGCGACGCGTGGGAGCTCGCGCTGTTCCGGGCGGCGGAGCGGCGGCGCATCCCGGTGCTCGCGATCTGCCGCGGACTTCAGCTCGTCAACGTCTCCCGCGGCGGCACCCTGCAGCAGCATCTCCCCGAATCGCTCGGCACCGAGCGCTACCGCCTCGGCGGCGGGGTCTTCGCCGAGAACGACATCGAGGTGTCGGAGGGTACCGCGCTCGCCGACGTGCTCGGTGCGGGCGACGCACGAGTGCACAGCTATCACCACCAGGGCATCGACCGGCTCGGGGAGGGGCTGACCGCGGCCGCGCGCTCCGATGACGGACTCGTCCAGGCGTTCGTCGACACCTCCGGCGGGCACGTCGTCGGCATCCAGTGGCATCCGGAGGAGAACGCCGACGACCGGCGCCTCTTCGCAGATCTCGTCTCACAGGCTCGTGCGTTCGCCGCGCGACGGAAGGAAGAATCCCGATGAGTGCGTTCACCGTCATCAATCCGTCGACCGGTGCGGCGATCCGCGACGTCGCCCGCGCCGACATCGGAGAGACGGATGCCGCGATCGCCCGCGCCGTCGTCGCGCAGCGCCGATGGGCGGCACTGGCGCCGGTCGCGCGCGCGGACGCGCTCCGGGCGTTCGCCCGCGCGGTCGAAAGGGCCGCCGAGGAGCTGGCCCAATTGGAGGTGCTCAACTCCGGGCATCCGATCGGCTCCGCGCGCTGGGAGGCCGGGCACGTCGCTCAGGTGCTCAACTACTACTCCGCCGATCCGGAACGCCTGTCCGGCCGGCAGATCCCGGTGGCCGGCGGGCTCGACGTGACCTTCCACGACCCCTACGGCGTGGTCGGTGTCATCGTGCCCTGGAACTTCCCGATGACGATCGCCTCGTGGGCGTTCGCGCCGGCGCTCGCCGCCGGCAACGCCGTCGTGCTGAAGCCTGCCGAGCTGACCCCGCTCACGGCGATCCGTCTGGGCGAGCTCGCGCTCGAGGCCGGCCTCCCCGAGGGGCTCTTCGAGGTCGTCACCGGCTCGGGTTCGGTCGTCGGTCAGCGTCTGGTCGAGCACCCGGATGTGCGCAAGGTCGTCTTCACCGGCTCGACCGAGGTGGGCATCGAGGTCGCGGCCGGGTGCGCCCGCGCGCTCAAGCCCGTGACCCTCGAACTCGGCGGCAAGAGCGCGAACATCGTCTTCGCCGACGCCGACCTCGAGCGGGCGGCGGCCGCGGTGCCCGGCTCGGTGTTCGACAACGCCGGCCAGGACTGCTGTGCGCGCAGCAGGCTGCTCGTGCAGCGCTCGGTCTACGACCGCTTCCTCGAACTGCTCGAGCCAGCGGTGGCCGCCTGGCGCGTGGGGGACCCGGGGAGCGCAGACACCGACATGGGCCCGCTCATCTCGGCCGGACATCGCGACACCGTGGCCTCCTTCCTCGATGGTGCCGACATCGCGTTCCGGGGCACCGCTCCCGAGGGGGACGGCTTCTGGTTCGCTCCGGCCGTCGTGCTCGCAGGCCCCTCCGATCGCATCGCCCAGCAGGAGGTCTTCGGGCCCGTCGTCGCGGTGATGCCGTTCGAGGACGAGGCGGATGCGATCCGGATGGCGAACGACACGGTGTACGGGCTCGCAGGCTCCGTGTGGACCGAGAGTCTCGGACGCGCCGTGCGCGTGACGCGAGGCGTACGCAGCGGGGTGCTGTCGGTGAACTCGCACTCCTCGGTGCGCTACGCGACGCCGTTCGGCGGCATGAAGGCCTCGGGCCTCGGACGCGAGCTCGGCCCGGACGCCGCCGAGCACTTCACCGAGACCAAGAACGTCTTCTTCGCGACCGATGAACTCTGATCGCGTCGCACTTCACACCCAACGGAGCGGAGAACCCACATGAGCATCGATCTGACCCAGCGACTGAAGGACCGCGTCGCCATCATCACCGGCGGCGCGAGCGGCATCGGGTTCGCCACCGCCGAACGTTTCGCCGCCGAGGGCGCGTTCGTCGTGATCGCCGACGTCGATCCGGCGACGGGGGAGGCGGCTGCGGCGAAGGTGGGCGGGGTGTTCCGCCCGGTCGACGTCGCCGACGAGGCCAAGGTGAACGCGCTGTTCGACGGCGTGGCGGCGGAGTTCGGCCGCGTCGACATCGCCTTCAACAACGCCGGCATCTCGCCGGCCGACGACGACTCGATCGAGACGACCGAGCTGCCGGCGTGGGATCGGGTGCAGGATGTGAACCTCAAGAGCGTGTACCTGTGCAGTCGCGCGGCGCTGCGTCACATGGTTCCTGCCGGGCGCGGCTCCATCATCAACACGGCGTCGTTCGTCGCGCTGCTGGGTTCGGCGACATCGCAGATCAGCTACACGGCGTCGAAGGGCGGCGTGCTGGCGATGTCGCGCGAGCTGGGCGTGCAGTTCGCACGGCAGGGGGTGCGCGTGAACGCGCTGTGCCCCGGGCCGGTGAACACGCCGCTGCTGCAGGAGCTGTTCGCCAAGGATCCGGAGCGCGCGCAGCGGCGACTCGTGCACGTGCCGATGGGGCGCTTCGCAGAGCCGGCGGAGCTCGCGGCGGCCGTGGCCTTCCTCGCCTCGGACGACTCGTCGTTCATCACCGCGAGCGCGTTCGTCGTCGACGGCGGGATCACCAACGCCTACGTCACCCCGCTGTGAACGACCCCGACGGCGACCTCGTCGAGGTGCGGAAGGCGGTCTACCGGCCGCTGCGACGCGGCAACGCCCTCGAGGATGCGGTCGCCCGTCTCGTGCAGACGATCCGTCTCGGCGTCGTGGCGCCGGGCGAGTCCCTGCCTCCGGAGCGCGAGCTCGCGGCGTCCTTCGGCGTGAGCCGAGACACCGTGCGCGACGCCATCCGCGAGCTGGCCGACACCGGCTACCTCCTCACCCGGCGGGGCCGGTACGGGGGGACTTTCGTGGCGGATCCGCTGCCGCAGCCGTCGGGCACGGGAGCCGTGACGGAGGAGCGGATCGACGATGTCCTCGGCCTGCGTCGGGTTCTCGAGAGCGGTGCCGTGCGCGCAGCGGCGAGCCGATCCCTGGATGCCGCGACCCGTGCCGACCTGTGGGCGCGGCACGAGGCGGCGCTCCCCGCGGGGCCTGACGAGTATCGACGCCTCGATACCCTGCTGCATCTCGCGATCGCCGAGGCCGCAGGCATCCCTTCGCTCGTCGCGCTCGTGGCGGAGAATCGCGCCGACGTCAATGCCTGGCTCGACACGTTCCCGCTGATGCCACGGAACATCCAGCACTCGGGGGAGCAGCACGAGAGCATCGTCTCCGCGATCCTCGCCGGACGTCCGGATGCGGCCGAGGCGGCGATGCGCGATCATCTCGCCGGCTCCGAGGCGCTGCTGCGCGGCTTCCTGATGTGAGCGTCGCCCGGCGGCTCACGTCACCGGATCAGCGGTCGTCGTATCCCCAGCGGATGCCGAGCGCGCCCGGACCGAAGTCCCGACGCGTCTGATGCACCGAGGCCTGCGGTCGGAGCGGGCTGTACATCGTCCCGTCCGTCGACTCGTTCCGCTCGAGCTCGTCGAGCCAGTCCGGGACCGCGTCCTCATGGAATCGCGTCCACAGGACGAGGTCGCGGATGGGGCGCACGACGAAGGCGCCCGTCTCGGGCTGCGAGGTGTACTCCCCGTGCCCTTCCATCGTGACCTCGATCATCGTCGCCGCGCCGAGCGTGAGCGGCTGGTCGAGCTTCAGCACGTACGCGTACACGTGCTCGCTGACGTGGAGGTGATCGCGGACCATCCGCGCCCCTCGTACCGTCATCTCCGGGCGGTCGATGGTGTCCTCCGTCGACAGCAGCGTGTACGTCACGTGGTCGACGGTCGTGGGGATCACGGACTGGATCAGGGTCTGGGCGGCGCGCCGGCGCAGGTAGCCGTCGGCGGACACATCCGCGATCACATGCGTCGAGAGCTCCCGGGTGATGTCGAGCGGCGGCGCATCGAGGATCTCGAGCGTCTCGGACAGCGCCCGGGTGACCTGCTCCTCCGTGAAGGGGTTGCGGGGTTCGTGCAGTGCTCCCAGCCGCACCCGCTCCGGCACCAGGCCGCCGAGAGCTCCCGGCGGCATGCTGAGCAGTCGTTCGATGTCCTCGACGGCAGCGAGCGAGGCCGCTCCCTCGGGCGTGCGCTCCCCGGAACGCCAGTAGCTGAGGGTCGCGATCGAGACGGGGTTGGCGCGGGCGACCAGTCGGCGCTGCAACGACGAGAGCGAGATGCCGCTCGCGGTGAGCGCCGCTCCGAACGCACTGCTGAACGAGTCTCGTCCGTCGGGAACCTCCGCTGCCATTCCAGCCTCCTCTCCCCGACGATAGTCCCGTCAGCGGTCGAACCCCCATCGGATGCCGAGGATGCCCGGCCCGAAGTCCCTTCGTGCCAGGTGGATCGATTCGCTCGGCGTCAGGGGCCGCGACACCACGCCGTCGCTCACGGGAGTGCGCTCGAACTCGGAGATCCAGTCCGGGACGGCATCCCGGTGGAAGCACGTCCACAGGACGACGTCGCGGATGGACCTCATCACGAAGGCCGTGGTCTCGTCCTCGGACGGCTGGAGTCCCGCCGTCGGCGGAGGGACCGTCATCTCGATCTCGAGCATCGCCGTCGCACCCATCACGAGCGGTCGATCCAGACGGAGCACGCAGGCGTAGACGTGCTCGCTCTCGTGGAGGTGCTCCCGGACCAGCGCCGCTCCGCGGATCTCGCACTGCGGTCGGCGGACGATGCTCTCGGCGGACATCAGGGCGTAGGTCATCTCATCGACGAACGGCGCGACCGCCTGCACGAGAACCCGAGCGGTGCGGCGGCGGAGCAGTCCGTTCTCGTCGACCGTCGAGACCACATGAGCGGAGAGCGATCTGGTCGCCTCGATCGGCGGTGCGGCGAGCAGCCTCAGGGTCTCGGCCGCAGCCGCGACGACCTCGGATTCGGTGAAGGGGTTCTGCGCGGGCGCGAGCGAACCCAGACGCGCGCGCCTGCTGACGAGGTCGAGCAGTGCGCCCGATTCGAGGTCGAGCAGACGCTCGATGTCCTCCAGGGCGGTCAGCGACCGGAGCCCGTCGGGGTGCCGAAGCCCGGAGCGCCAGTAGCTGAGGGTCGCGATCGAGACCGGGTTCGCGCGGTCCTCGAGCCGTCGGTGCAGCCACGTGAGCGAGACCCCTCGCGCGGTGATCACCGCGGAGAAGGCGCGCGCGAACGCCGTCTGATGTTCGTCCCCCGTGTCGAGCATGATGTCTCCCCGGCGCCACCGTAGCGCCGGGGAGTGCGGCCGCGTCCGCGCGACCCGATATGCTGCGTCACCGCCCGAAGACGATCAGAGCACCGCCTGCGCGCGCGTCAGGACGTCGCGGAGGATCTGCTCGATCTCCCGGAATTCCGCCGGGCCCGTGGTGAGCGGGGGAGCGAGCTGGATGACGGGATCACCGCGGTCATCGGCGCGGCAGTACAGGCCGGCCGAGAAGAGAGCGGGGGAGAGGAAGCCGCGCAGCAGCCGCTCCGACTCAGCGTCGTCGAACGTCTCCTTGGTGCTCTTGTCCTTCACCAGCTCGATGCCGAAGAAGTAGCCGTCGCCGCGCACATCGCCCACGAGGGGAAGGTCGAGCAGCTTCTCGAGCTCGGCGCGGAACAGCGGAGAGTTCTCCTGCACGCGCTCGTTGAGTCCTTCCTCGTCGAAGATCGCGAGATTCTCCAATGCCACCGCCGCCGACACGGGGTGTCCGCCGAACGTGTAGCCGTGCGGGAACGACACGTCGCCGTGCGAGAAGGGCTCGTAGATGCGGTCGCTGACGATCGTGGCGCCGATCGGGGAGTAGCCGCTGGTCATCCCCTTCGCGCAGGTGATCATGTCGGGCACGTAGCCGAGGCCCGTGCAGGCGAAGGTGTGACCGAGTCGCCCGAAGGCGCAGATGACCTCGTCCGAGACCAGCAGCACGTGGTGGCGATCACAGATCTCGCGCACGCGGGCGAAGTATCCGGGAGGGGGCGGGAAGCATCCGCCCGAGTTCTGCACCGGCTCGAGGAACACCGCGGCGACAGTGTCCGCACCCTCGAAGAGGATCATCTCCTCGATGCGGTCGGCCGCCCAGCGTCCGAACGCCTCGAGGTCGTCGGCGGGCGCACCCATCTCGGCTGCGCGGTAGAAGTTGGTGTTCGGCACCCGGAAACCCCCGGGCGCGACGGGCTCGAACATGGCCTTCATCGCCGGGATGCCGGTGATCGCGAGCGCTCCGTGCGGCGTGCCGTGATAGGCGACGGCACGCGAGATCACCTTGTGCTTGGTGGGCTTGCCCTGGAGCTTCCAATAGTGCTTGGCCAGCTTCAGTGCGGTCTCCACGGCCTCGCCGCCGCCGGTCGAGAAGAAGACCCTGTTGAGATCGCCCGGTGCCTCGTCCGCGAGTCGGTCGGCCAGTTCGATCGCGGCGGGGTGCGCGTACGACCAGAGGGGGAAGAACGACAGCTCGGCGGCCTGCGCGGCGGCGGCCTCGGCGAGCCGGCGGCGGCCGTGACCTGCATTCACCACGAAGAGGCCGGAGAGACCGTCGAAGTACTCCTTGCCGGAGGAGTCCCAGATCCGGTGCCCATCGCCCTTGACGATGATCGGCACGCCCGATTCCGCCATCGTGGACTGACGGGTGAAGTGCATCCAGAGATGGTCCTTCGCCATCGCCTGCAGCGCGGATTCCGACGGCGTCGTGCGTGTCGTGATCATCTGGTCCCCCAGTTGTAGAGCTGCTTCTGCAGCTTGGCGTAGATGAAGGTCTCCGTCGACACCACACCCTCGATCGGCCGGATGACGTCGTTGATCAGGGCCAGCAGCTGGTCGTCGTCCTCGCAGACGACCTCGGCGAGCACGTCGAACGCGCCGACCGTGATCACGACGTAGTCGATCGCCTCGACCCGGGCGATCGCCTCGGCCACGATCCGCGTGTCTCCGGAGACGCGGATGCCGATCATCGCCTGGCGATGGAAGCCGAGCTGCATCGGATCGGTCACGGCGACGATCTGCATCACGCCGGATTCGGTGAGCCGCTGCACGCGCTGCCGCACGGCGGCCTCGCTCAGACCGACCACGCGGCCGATGTCGGAGTAGGAGCGGCGTCCGTCCTCCTGGAGCAGCTCGATGATCGTCTTGGCGACCGCGTCGAGCGAGGGGTTCTTCTTCGCCGAACTCATGGTGCGATCTTCGCACTCGGCGGCTCGCTCGGCAACCGATTCCGCGGCCGCAGACGGAGCCGGGGCGCGATATCGGCAGGATGGCGGTTCAGTCCTCCAGCGGACCCAGCCACGCGGACGCGGCGGTGGCGTGGGCGGATTCCGGGTCGGAGGGGTGGAAGGCACCGGCCAGGACGTCGCGGTAGAGGCGGGACAGCTCGTTGGCGGAAAAGTAGGAGCCGCCGCCGCCGACGAGCATGGCCTGGTCGACGACCCGCTTGGCCATGGTGATCGCCCGGTGCTTCACGCCGGAGAGGAGCGAGAACCACCGGGCGCCGTTGTCGACACGGTCGTCGACATCACGCGCGAGGGCCGCGATCTGGGGCGGCAGGGCGTCGTAGTCGAGCGCCATGTCCGCGATCCGCCAGCGGATGTCGGGGTCCTGGCTGTACGCGGCGCCGGTCTTCTTGGAGCGGCGCTTCCCGGCGGCGAGCACGGAGAGCTCGAGCGCGCGCCGCGCGATGCCCGTGTACACCGAGGCGAGCAGGATCTCGAACACCGAGAAGATGCCGAACACGATCGGGTCGGGAGTGGGACCCGGATCGATGCGGCGCACCACGTGCGCGGCATCCGCGGTCGCCCCGTCGAGGCGGGTGGTCCGGCTCTGCGTCGCGCGCATGCCGAGCGTGTCCCAGTCGTCGCTCGTGGCGACGGCATCCGTCCGCTCCACGAAGGCGAACACGAGCTTCGGGGCATCCGCGCTCGTGGTGTCGAGGCCGTGCAGCCCCAGCCGGGTCCAGACCGGAGCGAGCGAGGTGAAGATCTTGGTGCCCGTGAAGGAATAGCCGCCGCTGCCGTCGGGGACGGCCGCGGTGTCGCTGCCGAACAGAACCAGGTCGTTCCCTCCCTCGCTGATCCCGAACGCGAAGACGTCACCGGCGACGGCGCCGTCCTGCACGAACTCCAGTCCGGGCACGCCGCGGTCGGAGAACACCTTGGCCACACCGGTCCAGACCAGGTGCATGTTGATCGCGAGGGCTGTGGCCGGGGCCGCGCCGGCGAGCCGTTGCTGCAGGATCGCGGCCTGGGCGAGGGAGAGCCCGGCACCGCCGCGCTCGGCCGGGACCAGGATCGAGAGGTATCCGGCGGCGCGCAACTCGTCGAGGTCCTGCTGAGGGAACGTGTTCTCGCGGTCGTGGATCGGTGCGCGCTCGCGGATCCGCTCGAGCAGATCGTCGGGGAGGTACGTCGTCGGGTCGAACGCGGTCACTTCGACTCCCTCCGGTCGCTCGGTGCATCGCACTTCAGGGCCTCCAGGAGCTGGCGGATGCATTCCTCGGGCTTGTCGCGGTGCAGGGAGTGCCCGGCGCCCTCGACGACCGACATCGTGAACCGGGGATTGGCGGCGAGCACTTCGGCGGCCAGGTCGCCGGTGAAGATGCTGTAGACGGCAGGGTCGGCGGCGATCACATGCGTGGGGACGGTCAGACGCTCCGCCTGCGCCCGCACATCCCACGGCTGGTTCTGGACGCTGGTCTGCTCGACGGCCCAGGCGCTCGCGCGCAGCACGGCATCGACCTTCAGCTCCTGGTCCTGCGGATGCCAGTGCGGATGCTCCTGCTGCACGACCTCGAGTCGGGTGTCAGCGAAGGCTCGTTCCTGGCTCCTGCGCACGATCGACGCGTCGCGTCCGCCGACATGGATCGCCGGGTCGATGAGGACGAGGCGCCGGGTCCACTCCGGATCGGATGCCGCGGCCACCGTGCTGGCAGCCCCGCCCAGCGAGTGGCCGACGACCGCATCCCATGCGCCGCCCGCGTCGGGCCTCGTCGCCGCGAGGTCGGCACCGAATGCGGCCACCGAGTAGTCGAGGGCGCGTGGGGCGTCGCCGTGACCGCGGAGATCGACCGCGACGGCGCACCAGCCGGCCTCCGCGAGCGCGTCTCCGAGGCGCCACATGAGCGCGGCGGAGGAGCCGAGGCCGTGCACGAGGAGCGCGCGGCGGGCGGCCGACGGGTCGCCCCAGGAGATGCGGGGGAGGCGGAGTGGTGCGGTCATGCTCTCAGCCTAGAACCGTGCGCGGAAGCCTCAGCCGATCGGAGGCATGTCCGCGTGCGTGACGAGGACCCTGGCCGCCGCGGCGTGCCCCGCCGCGAGACGTTCGTCCATCGGTCGTTCCTCGAGCGTCGCCGCGAGGAACCCGGAGGCGAAGGCATCGCCCGCGCCGACCGGTTCGACCACATCGACGCGCGGTGCCGGCACGAAGACGGGCTCCGCGTCGTGAGCGAAGGCAGTAGCTCCGACATCCCCGTCCTTCACGACGAGCAGCGGGCAGTTCGGCAGGAAGGCGCGGATCTCGTCCGGCGTGACCGTGCCCCAGATTCGTTCGGCCTCGTCGCGTCCGACGAAAGTGATGTCGGCGGCGTCGGCCAGACGGGCGAGGGTCGCGGACGCGTGTTCGCGGGACCAGAGGGGACGCCGGTCGTTCACGTCGAACGACACGGCCGCGCCCGCCGTGTGCGCGTCGGCGAAGAGCTGGTCGACCATGCGCAGGCACGTGTCGGAGAGAGCCGGGGTGATCCCCGTCGTGTGCACGATGCGGACGCCCGCGAGGTGTTCGGCCGAGAGGAATCCCGGCGCCATCGCGGCGGCCGCGGAGCCGCGACGGTAGTAGTAGACGGACGAGCCGTCCGCGCCGGGGTCCTTGAACATCACGCCGGTCGGTGCATCCGCGTCGCGCTCCACCCAGAGCTCGACGCCCCGTCTGCTCAGCTCTGCCGCGATCCGGTCGCCGAGCGGATCGGCGCCGAGCCGGGAGGCCCACGCCGCTCGATGGCCGGAGAACGCGATGCCGGCCGTCACGTTCGACTCCGCTCCCGCGAGTGAGATGGTCGCGGTCTCCGCCGTGGTCAGCGCGGCGCCGACCGGCGTGATCAGGGCCATGGTCTCGCCCACGCAGACGATCTCGGGCGCGGGGGACGACGGGGTGCGGGGGATGCTCATGAAGGGGTGACCGCCAGGGGTTCGGTATCAGGATGGGGACTCGCGTCGCGGTGACGCAGATCGGGGAAGGAGCGCACGAAGACGACGGCGACGATGAGGCCGACGGCAGCGAACAGCGTCGCGGCGAAGTACGCGCCGCGCCAGTCGCCGAGGTCGACGAGGAAACCCGCGACGGCGGACCCCGCTGCGGCGCCGATGAGCTGGCCGGTTCCGGCCCAGCCGAAGGCCTCGGCGGTCTCGGAGAACTTGACGCTGGCCGAGGTGATCGCGAACAGGACGGCGAGAGCCGGGGCGATGCCGATGCCGGCGAGGACGAGGGTGCCGCCGAGCCAGAACACGTTGAGCATGACCATCGTCAGGGCGAGGCCGACCGTGACGATCAGCAGCCTCCGTGCCATGGCCCACGGGCCGATCGGGATGTGTCCGAACGCGAGGCCGCCGACGAGGCTGCCGACCGAGAAAACGGCGAGGACGAGGCCGGCCGTCAGGCTGCCGTGCTCGAACGTCGCGACGACCCCGACCTCGACGGCCGCGCAGGCGCCGATCAGCAGGAAGCCGATCACGGTGGCGAGCAGGACGGGCGGCTTGAGCACGACCTTGCCCAGCGGGTTGCGGCTGCGGGGGATCCGGACCCGACCGACCTCGGGGGAGAGGATGAACCACGCGCCGCCGCCGACCAGGATGATCGCGACGAGCAGCAGCCCTTCCACGGTTCCGATCTGCGTGGAGACGAGCGTGATCACGACCGGTGCGAGGATCCAGATGATCTCCTGCAGAGAGGCGTCGAGGGAGAACAGCGGCGTCAGCTGCGACGAGTTGACGAGCTTGGGGTAGATCGTGCGCACGGCGGCCTGGATCGGCGGCGTCGAGAGCCCGGCGATCATGCCGAGGACCATGTAACCGGGCACGTTCAGGGGGAGCAGCGCCAGTCCGAGCACGGCGACGACGCAGATGCTGAGCGTCAGCGTGATGACGCGTCGCATCCCCCACACGCCCATCCAGCGGCTCGTGATGGGGCCGGCGACGGCCTGTCCCACGCTGGTCGCCGCGAGGACGAGGCCGGCGGCGCCGTAGCTGCCGGTCTGCTGTTCGACGTGCAGGAGGATGGCCAGCGACGACATGCCGTTGGGGAAGCGCGCGGTCAGCTGTGCGGCGATCATGCGCGCCACTCCCGGCGTGCGAAGAAGATCCCGGTATCCCGCCACCAGACAACGGTACCGGGCATGGGCTGCCGGCGTCGAAGCAGTCGTCGGTGCGACACGCCGACGACACGCCGAAGGGCGAATTCCACAGGCGATCGGATGTCCGAGGCCCGGCGTAGCGTGCCACCTGTGGATGGATCTCTCACAGGTGGCTCCCAGCCGCGGATTCTCGGGCTTCGAGGGGCTCTCCGACGGAGGTCGACCTGTGGAAGAAACGGTGGAGAACCTGTGTTGTAACAGTGGAGAGCGGTGGAAAACTACACGGATGTAACTACTACCCCTTGTGGTCGCCCTCAATGTCGGCACCCATATGTAGTATTGAACTCCCGGCGGGGGGTCTGCCGGAAAAGTCGCCTGATGAGAAGCAGGCCAGAGATTTGAGGGGTCAGAAAAGATGTCGATCACGGTCTACACCAAGCCTTCCTGCGTTCAGTGCAACGCGACGTACCGGGCGCTGGACGCCAAGGGCATCGAGTACGAGATCCATGACCTCTCGGAGGACCCGACGGCCCTGGAGCAGGTCAAGGCGCTCGGCTACATGCAGGCGCCGGTCGTCGTCACCGACGAGGACCACTGGTCGGGCTTCCGTCCCGACAAGATCGCCGAGCTCGCGACCCGCCTGGCCTGATCCCGACCACCTGAGTCCTTCGACAGGCTCAGGAACCCAAGGAGAGAACTATGAGCGCCGCCGTCGCAACCGCCGCGCCGCTCCTGGTCTACTTCTCCAGCGTCTCGGGTAACACCGCGCGCTTCGTAGAGAAGCTCGGGCTCCCCGCTCGACGCATCCCGCTCCACCGGCAGGAGGGCGACCTCGTCATCGACGAGCCGTTCGTGCTGGTCACCCCCACCTACGGCGGGGGCGAGGGGCGCGGCGTCGAACGCGGGGCCGTGCCCAAGCAGGTGATCCGGTTCCTCAACGACGAGGCCAACCGGCGTCACATCCGCGGGGTCATCTCCGCAGGCAACACCAACTTCGGCGATTCCTTCTGTCTCGCCGGCGACATCATCAGCCGCAAGTGTCACGTGCCCCACTTGTACCGGCTCGAAATATTCGGCACACAAGACGATGTTGATCGCGTGAGCGACGGATTGGAACGACGGTGGGAATTGCAGTCGAAGAGCACGCAGAGCGTGACGCAGTGACCGAGATGGTGGCATTCAAGGCGAACCCCTCCTATGAGGGGCTCGACTATCACGCGCTCAACGCGATGCTGAATCTCTATGACGCGAACGGCAAGATCCAGTTCGACGCCGACAAGCGTGCCGCGCGGGAGTACTTCCTGCAGCACGTGAACCAGAACACCGTGTTCTTCCACTCGCTCAAGGAGCGTCTGGACTACCTCGTGGAGAAGGAGTACTACGAGGGCGCGGTCATCGAGAAGTACTCGTTCGACTTCATCCAGAAGCTCAACGACCTGGCCTACTCGAAGAAGTTCCGCTTCGAGACGTTCCTCGGCGCGTTCAAGTACTACACGAGCTACACGCTGAAGACGTTCGACGGCAAGCGCTACCTCGAGCGCTTCGAGGACCGCGTCGTGATGACGGCCCTCGGCCTGGCCGACGGCGATGAGAAGCTCGCGGTGAACCTCGTCGAGGAGATCATCTCCGGTCGGTTCCAGCCGGCCACCCCGACCTTCCTCAACGCCGGCAAGGCGCAGCGCGGCGAGCTCGTCAGCTGCTTCCTGCTGCGCATCGAGGACAACATGGAGTCGATCGCCCGCGGCATCAACTCCGCGCTGCAGCTCTCGAAGCGCGGCGGCGGCGTGGCCCTGCTCCTGTCGAACATCCGCGAGTCGGGTGCGCCGATCAAGCAGATCGAGAACCAGTCGTCGGGCATCATCCCCGTGATGAAGCTCCTCGAAGACAGCTTCAGCTACGCGAACCAGCTGGGTGCGCGTCAGGGCGCGGGCGCGGTGTACCTCAACGCCCACCACCCCGACATCATGCGCTTCCTCGACACCAAGCGTGAGAACGCCGACGAGAAGATCCGCATCAAGACGCTGTCGCTCGGCGTCGTCGTTCCCGACATCACCTTCGAGCTCGCGAAGAACGACGAGGACATGTACCTGTTCTCGCCGTACGACGTCGAGAAGGTCTACGGGGTTCCGTTCGGTGACATCTCCGTCACCGAGAAGTACCGCGAGATGGTCGACGACCCGCGCATCAAGAAGACGAAGATCAACGCGCGTGAGTTCTTCCAGACGGTCGCAGAGATCCAGTTCGAGTCGGGCTACCCGTACGTCATGTTCGAAGACACGGTGAACAAGGCGAACCCGATCAAGGGCCGCATCAACATGTCCAACCTCTGCAGCGAGATCCTGCAGGTGAACACGCCGACGACGTACAACGACGACCTGTCGTACGACAACATCGGCAAGGACATCTCGTGCAACCTCGGCTCGATGAACATCGCGCTGTCGATGGATGCCGACGACCTCGGCCAGACGGTCGAGACGGCCATCCGCGCCCTCACCGCGGTCAGCGACCAGAGCCACATCGGCTCGGTGCGCTCGATCGAGGACGGCAACGACCGCTCGCACGCCATCGGCCTCGGCCAGATGAACCTGCACGGATACCTTGCCCGCGAGCACGTGTACTACGGGTCCGAAGAGGGCATCGACTTCACGAACATCTACTTCTACACGGTGCTGTTCCACGCGCTGCGCGCCTCGAACAACCTCGCGATCGAGCGGGGGGCGACGTTCGACGGCTTCGAGGACTCGACCTACGCGTCGGGTGCGTTCTTCGACAAGTACATCGACCGCGCCTGGGTCCCCGAGACCGACAAGGTCAAGG
Source organism: Microbacterium sp. A8/3-1 (assembly GCF_040267695.1). Taxonomy (NCBI): domain Bacteria; kingdom Bacillati; phylum Actinomycetota; class Actinomycetes; order Micrococcales; family Microbacteriaceae; genus Microbacterium; species Microbacterium sp. A8/3-1. The sequence goes on from NZ_CP158357.1 coordinate 4,285,704, forward strand.
AGCTCTTCGCCGGCAAGCACATCCCGACGCAGGAGGACTGGACCGCGCTGAAGGCTTCCATCCAGGAGCACGGCATCTACAACCAGAACCTGCAGGCGGTGCCGCCGACCGGCTCGATCTCGTACATCAACAACTCGACGTCGTCGATCCACCCGATCGCGTCGAAGATCGAGATCCGCAAGGAAGGCAAGCTCGGTCGCGTGTACTACCCGGCGGCGTTCATGACGAACGACAACCTGGAGTACTACCAGGACGCGTACGAGATCGGCTATGAGAAGGTCATCGACACGTACGCCGCGGCGACGCAGCACGTCGACCAGGGCCTGTCCCTGACGCTGTTCTTCAAGGACACCGCCACGACACGCGACATCAACAAGGCGCAGATCTACGCATGGCGCAAGGGCATCAAGACGATCTACTACATCCGTCTGCGTCAGATGGCCCTCGAGGGCACCGACATGGCCGAGTGCGTCTCCTGCATGCTCTGACCACTTCGACACGCTCAGCGACCCAGAATCAGGACGACAAGAAAATGACTCCCTCACCGCTCAAGCTGGTCGACCACGTGCAGGCGATCAACTGGAACCGCATCCAGGACGATAAGGACGTCGAGGTGTGGAACCGCCTCGTCAACAACTTCTGGCTGCCCGAGAAGATCCCGCTGTCGAACGACATCCAGTCGTGGAACACGCTGACCTCCGAAGAGCAGCTCCTCACGATGCGGGTCTTCACCGGGCTCACGCTGCTCGACACGGTGCAGGCCACGGTTGGCGCCGTCTCGCTGATCCCCGATGCGATCACCCCGCACGAGGAGGCCGTCTACACGAACATCGCGTTCATGGAATCGGTGCACGCCAAGAGCTACTCCTCGATCTTCTCGACGCTCGCGTCGACGAAGGAGATCGACGAGGCGTTCCGGTGGTCGGTGGAGAACCCGAACCTTCAGCGCAAGGCGCAGATCGTCACCGACTACTACCGCGGCGACGACCCGCTCAAGCGCAAGGTCGCCTCGACCCTGCTCGAGAGCTTCCTGTTCTACTCGGGCTTCTACCTGCCGATGCACTGGTCGAGCCGGGCGAAGCTCACGAACACCGCCGACCTCATCCGCCTCATCATCCGTGACGAGGCTGTGCACGGGTATTACATCGGCTACAAGTTCCAGAAGGGCCTCGAGACTCTCGACCAGGCCCGGAAGGACGAGCTGAAGGACTACACCTTCTCGCTGCTGTACGAGCTGTACGACAACGAGGTGCAGTACACGCAGGACCTCTACGACGGCGTCGGTCTCACCGAAGACGTGAAGAAGTTCCTGCACTACAACGCCAACAAGGCGCTGATGAACCTCGGCTACGAGGCGATGTTCCCGTCTTCGGTCACGAACGTGAACCCGGCGATCCTGTCGGCGCTCTCGCCCAACGCCGACGAGAACCACGACTTCTTCAGCGGGTCGGGCTCGTCGTACGTCATCGGCAAGGCCGAGGCTACGGAAGACGACGACTGGGACTTCTGAGAGTAACTCTCTGAGGCCCCAGCGAAACAGCTGGTCAGAGGCCCGGATCCGCGAAATCTCGCGGGTTCGGGCCTCTTTCGTGCCCTCTTCGAAACGACAGAGGAGGACAGAGATGACCAGGAATACCCGTTCGGTGGGGCACGCGGGTGGCACGAGCACACCTGCCTCATGGAGGCGAGAGGGTTCGGCACCCGAAATTTCGGGTTGCCGAGCGCCCGAGGGCGTGCCACTTCGTGCCACAGGTGACCTACGCGATCCCTCACGATCCCCGGAAACATGCGGATCCTGGGTCTCATGGGCATCGAGTGGCACGGAGTGGCACGACTGTCCAGGCGCGTCCGTTCGAGTCCACGGGAGGGCACGATGAGTGCATCGAAGCGAGAGTCCTGGGGTAGCCTGCGCAAGCTCCCATCTGGCCGCTGGCAAGCGCGCTATCCCGGACCCGACGGAGAGACATACACGGCTCGGACCGAGGGCGACAAAGCGCTGACGTTCCTCACGAAGACGGACGCGCGGACATGGCTTGCCGCCGTGCACACGAAGATTTCGCTCGGCCAGTGGAACCCGCCAGCGGCCGTGGCGGCACAGAATCGCGCCGAAGCCGCTGCTGAGAAAGCGCGGTCGATGGGGTTCGAGGAGTACTCGGAGCGGTGGGTGCAGTTGATCAAGACCGAGCCCAGCCGCAGCGGGAAGAAACGGGCCATCGGCACCGTCCGCTCGTACCAGGGCAAGGTCACTGGCTACCTGGTTCCGGAGTTCGGTGACACTCCTCTGCGGGAGATCGACGCAGATCGCATCCGCGTCATGACCGACCGACTCGACAAGATCCCGGCACCGCTGAATCCGAAGTCAAAATTCAACGGGATCACACGGCCGGTGCTGATAGTACTCATGATGATCTTGCGCCAGGCGGCCCGTGACGGGGTCATCCCTGCGGCACCGAGCGTCTCCATTCCGCGTCAAGAGTCGGTGCGTCACGATTCTGACCACGACGAAGGTGAGGATGTCGTGACGCCCTGGCAGGTCGAGGCGCTCTACGCGGCGGTTCCCGAGCAGTGGGCGATCACGGTGCTGCTCGCCGCCTGGTGCCAGCTGCGTCGCGGGGAGTGCCTGGGACTCCAACGGCGCGACATCGAGTGGCACGATGACGGCAGCGCAACCCTGCACGTGCGTCGTCAGCTGAACGCCTACACCGGCGACTACACCGACACCAAGAGCGATGCAGGCAAACGGTCGCTCAGCGTCCCGAGGCTCATGACCGTTCGGCTCAAGCAACACCTGGATGACAACGTCGCCGCCGAAGCCAAAGCGCCGGTCGTTCCGGCGAACGTCAGGGGGAGTTTGCCGCTCTCGAACACTCGCTGGGGCTACGTCTGGGCCGACGCGCGAGACTGCGTCGACGGCTTGCCGCATCGCTTCCGCTTTCACGACCTGCGGCACACGGGCCTGACGCTCTTTGCTCAGGAAGGTGCGACGCTCGCTGAGCTGATGCGTCGGGGCGGGCACGCGGATATCCGAATCGTGCTCCGATACCAGCACGCCACCATGGACCGCGATCACGAGCTGGCGAATCGAATGAGCGACCGGGTCGCCGAGAACATCGCCCGCGCGCTAAAGGAGGATGAGGAGACTTAGGTGGACAGCCGCGGACACCTGTGAAGTGACACCAGTTCACTCACAGGAAGGTAGCGCCATGACTGTTCGAACTCGCTCCGAGGAGCACGACACAGGGTTGGTCTCCCTGGCGATCGCGGCTGAGAGCTTGGGCCTCTCGGTCAAGACGATCCGACGTCGAATCTCCGACGGCACCGTCCGGGGATACCGGGTCGGACGCCTCATCCGCGTCGACTTGGTCGAGCTGCGGCGGAGTCTCGTCGTAGAGATCCCAACGGCGGGGTGACCGCTAGAACACTCGAGTGTTCGGCAAGACGACATGAGGCGCCCCCTGGCGGATCACATTTCGCTCGGGGGTGCTCGTGTTCTCCCCAAGCATTCGCACGACATCGGGTCCGCAGGTGACGACGCGGGCACGACCGTCTTGAAGGAGATGGTTCGTTCCGGCGCTGGCAGCGCTGGTCACCGGTCCCGGAACGGCGCCAACGAACCGTCCGAGGAGTGAAGCCTCTCTCGCCGTCTGCAATGTGCCCGAGCGGAATCCCGCTTCAACGACGATGGTCGCTCCCGACAGTGCGGCGAGGATGCGTGCACGATCGCGAAACCGCTGCCGTGTGGGAGCGGATGCAGGTGGCGCCTCAGTGAGCACAAGCCCTCGGTGTGCGATGCTCTCGATCAGGTCTGCGTGACCGACGGGGTATGCGCGGTCGAGGCCAGAAGCGAGAACAGCGATTGTGTTGTCTCCGTGCGTGAGTGCCGCGCGGTGTACGGATCCCTCGATTCCGTACGCACCACCGGCGACGAGGATTCTGTCGCTCTCGACGAGGTCTCCGGAGAGTTCGTCGGTGACGTGAACGCCATACCCGGTTGCTGCCCGGGCGCCAGTCACTGTAATGCGCAGGGGGAGCGACCCCGTGAGGAGTTCAGTACGTCCGCGCGTCCAGAGCGCGTACGGTGTTCGCTCCCCAAGATCATTGAGAGCGGTTGGCCATTCGAAGTCCTCGGGAATCAACACCCGATATTCGTCTCCTGCGACCACGCGTGAGGCGACGTGGTCCGGGTGCGCCGCCGATCGCAGCCGATCTCGCCAGACGGCGGCCTCCACCCGATCCAGACCCGGGATCGACGTGTCACGCTCAAGGAGGGTGATCAGCTCGACCGCACCGACTCTCATGAGGAGACCTCCGGTCACGGTGTCGTTGGGAGGGCCGATCAGCGCGAGCACCATTCGGGCGGTCCGCTCGTCCTTGGCGAGGTGCGAGAGCATGGGCATGACAGCCTCCTGCGCGTTGAGATCTCGATAGGAAGGTGAGCAGGATCAGCCCCTTTTGGTTCCTGAAGAGCAGGCGTACCCTGGAAGGCGAAGCAGGTTCACAACTCTGCGGGCCCTTCGGGGTGGCCCTCCACGGGCACTCGACACACACGCTGCTTCCTCGACGGAGAACGACGTGTGACGAGAGGCCCATCATGATTCGTTCGATCTGGACGGTCAGTACCTTCATCCATGCTGTCCTGCAGCGGTGCGCACCTACGAACATCGTTCTTGGCCGCATCCGGCGTCGTCGCGGACTCAAGTGGGGCGTACCCGCGATGCTCCTCGCGGTGCCGTACTTGATCGAGGCCAGCCTGTGTTCCGCAGCGGTCGGCGACGGCGCCTCAGGGTGGCTGAACCTCATCATTCTGCTGTGCCTGTGGAACGCGATGAAGTTCATCGTGGCGGGACCCGTCGCCGTGGTGCTCCTGCTCCGTGCTCGGCATCGCGAGGCTGTCGCGAGGCGCGCGTCCGAGCGGGCGAACGCAGCTGTCGAGCTTGTCGCGGCCTGAACACCCGACCGATCTCAGTCGGGGATCTCGCCGGTGCGTTCGTCGATGGTGTCGAAGAACGCATCCTCTGCGGCCTGGCGCGCTTGGACCTGTTCGGTGACGAACTCGACGAAGTCGGCGTCTCGGTCAGTGATGACATGCTCGACGATGTCGACGGTCCGGTCTTCCCCCGGCCAGACAGTCTGCCGCGTCGGACGGTCCCGATCGAGGCGGGTGCCACTGACCGTGGCCCAATCGCGCAAACGCTGGCGAGCATCCGCGAAGTCGCGATGCCAGCCCAGCGGTGCCGATCCGTCTTGTTCGGCGTCGTAGGCGCAGAGCCAATGCAGGTGCAGCGCTGACAGCTCCCAGACCAGCTCGGGATGGCGGTGCCAAAGCGGCGGAATCACTGCCGCCGAGATGCCGTACTCCAGCCGGAGCCAGTTCACCCAGCGGTTGAGTTCGAGGAGTTCTTGCTCAAGATCGTGCGAGGTGAGCAAGTTCCAGTTGATTGGGTGCGGTGGCTCCGCAACGAGATCGGGCCCAATCGGCTCAGCGTACATACTCTCGGGCCCCTCGTTGAGCGCGTCGTCGTCGTTCATGGTTGCGTTCCCGTTGGACTAGCGACTGAGGGACGGCGAACTGCTCACGGTTGGCTGCGCTCGGGCGTCAAACGCACGACTCTGCTCCTTGTCAGCGCGGTTCCGGTCGGCGCCTCGGGGAGACCGGTCGACGTCGTACCGGGTGCGTGCGGTGTCGTGACCAATGCGTTTCGCGACGAACTCTTCGCTTTCGACTGTCTGGCCTTCGCGCTCGTAGCTCACAGGCCGCTGGTATCCCTCGGCGAGAAAGTTGTCGCCCTTCGCGAACTTTGCGGATGTGCGTTCGGCCGAGCGTCCGAACATGACGAGGTGGTGGTAGCTCGTCTCCAACTGTGTGAAGGTACCGTCCTCTTCGCGACGAAAGTGCTCCTGTCCGAAGCGGAAGTAGAGGCGCGGGTTCCCGCTGGTGGAGTTCGTCAGCTGCGGCTCTGAGGCGACGAAGCCCGAGACGGACTCTTGCGTGTGGATCGACATGATCAACTCCCTATCTGGTCAGGTGGCCGGGTTTGTTCGGCCACTGCATCAGGTAGGTGCGCGTCCCTCCCCGGAGCGGTCTGATTCGTCGTGGGGGCCTCCATGAGTGCTTCCACGGCCGTGCGATCGAGCCGGAGCTTCTCGCCGTCAGCGCGCTTCGGCCATGGACGCAGGTCTGCGATGATCGGTGGAGCCGATCGGAGCAAAATGACACCGGCGCCGAACGGTAGCGTGCGGACGCGGTCCGGCGGCAGGATCGGGACACGGCGGACGGAGCGCTGGTTGGAGCGTGAGCCGTGGTCGCCTAGGGTCACGGAGTCGGTGAACTCGTCCCGCTCGCCGATCAAGGTGGAGAGGTCCTGGAGGTCGCGTGAATTGGATGCGCCGCCGAGGATAATCTTCGAGATGCTGGCGTCCCAGATCGCGGCAGCTTGGTTCTCCGACCACTTGTCTCTCGCTTGAGCGAGCGACTGAAGCACGGGCATCGTAGTGATGCCGGTGCCGCCGCCTTCAGCCATGAGTGTGGGTAGTGACGGCAGGGGAGCGAGGTTCCCGATCTCGTCGAGTGCGAGCAAGAGCGGTGGATCAAGCCGTGCGCCAGGTGATCGCGCAGCCATCCGACGTGCGGTTTCGACGACGTCTTCTACGAACGCAGCGACGAGCGCAGCGCTGTTTCCGGCGCCGGCTCCGGTCGCGAGCAAGTAGAGCGTGCCGCGGCTGAGAATGAACTGCTCAGGCTCGAAGCGTTCGTCGTCGGACGGGCTGACGGCATCCAGCACTCTGGGATCGGCGAGTGCGGCAAGCGCGAGAGATACACCCTGCCAGATGCTGTCACGCGTGCGTGGGTCGGCATCAAGCATGGCCTCCAGCGATTCGGCCCACCCGGTCGCAGCCAGCGGTGAGCCGGTCAGGATCGCGACAGCTTCGGCCGCTGCGGCGGGGTCGAGTGTCCACCGGAACAGCTCCCTCGGGCTTCGATGATCGAGGGCCGCGGCGTGCAGGAGGGCCTGGAGCGCGATACGGGTCTTGCCCTCCCAAAACCCTCCACCCTCAACGCCGCCAGACGAGAGCTCGGTGGCGGCAGCGAGGCCAGTGGCACGGATCATCGCGGTGAGCGGATTCTCACACCCGCGGATAGGTGACCATCTCAGACCTGCGGGGATGCCTGCGGCCAAGTGCTGGGGGTCGAAGACCGCGACAGGACCGATCCGGTGGCGCGCTTTGAGAGTCACGGTGAGGTTGTCGGGTCTGGTTGACGTCGTGACGACCGCTCCGGGCGCATCGAGGATCGCCGGGATCACGATGTGCAGACCCTTGCCAGATCGAGGTGGCCCGATCAGCAGGATAGAGTCCTCAACGCTCGCCCAGATCTGCTTACCATGCGCTCGCCCGAGCAGATAGCCGACATCCTCGGTCCTGGGATGGTCAAGGGACGGGCGCAGCGCGCCAGCACGGCGGAGGAGTGCCTTAGTGGATGCGCTGGACGCGACCTCGTGCACGCTGGCGGTGCCCTGCAGCCGACGCGGGTCAGCGTTGATGTCGTTCGAGTGGCGTCGTAGCATCACCCAGGCCGACCCGAATGCAGCGGCGGTTAGCACGAGCATGAGTGCTGCGACGGCCCAGTAGTGGACCGCATTGAGCCCCGGCGCTTCGAGCGCCGCGGCGGGATCGGTAGGGTCGAATACAACACTGACGCCGCCACTGATCCCGACTCGCGGTTGCTCGATTCCAGCGAGCGCAGCAGCCACGGACCCCGCGCCACGAAGGACCGCGGCGACGCCGAACAACGCGACGAGCCCGATCATCAGTGAGTTGGTGAGTTCGTCTCCGAGGCCCCCGCCTGGCGCATGCGGGGTACTCATGACAAGACGAACTCCGACATGATGACGCCCGAGACCCGGCCGATGAGGAGGACCTCCGACTGATGGTCAACCAGCTGGCTCAGATCGATGACGGCACGAGCGGTCCCATCGGCCGAGGCTTCCGCGCCGGAGATTGAGATAGCAACGGTGATGTCCTCACCGGGGATGAACCCGGATCCTCGGACCTCGAAGAGTTGGTGGGTCGGACGATGTCGCGCTCGCCGCGTTACACCAGGCGCCGGGAAATCGACGTCTGTGTGCTCGCGTCTTGCGGCGTGGATGATGTCGGTGAAGAGGGAACCGTCGTGCTCTCTTACCTCGACGCGGATCGTGCGAGTGCGGTGGTCAGAGAGCGCATCGAGTAGTTCACCGAACTGCGCCCGACTCCACACGGTGCCTGCGTTCGGAGGCGGGAAGTTACGTCCGTCATGGGTGACGCGCATCAGGCCTCTCTCGTCAACGCGGATACTGGCGAGTGGTAGTTCGACGAACGCTTCGGACGGGAATCCTCCTGCGCTGCGTTTGCTCATGCCACGCAGGTGCGCGAGCGGCTCCTCGCGTCGGTCAGCCGGTCATGCGCCCCGTCGTATCGAAGAGCTCAAGCTCGGCTGGATGGAGCTGGTGCTGGCACACGAAGGATCGGTTCTTTATGCGCCACAGCCCCTGGCCGACCCCGAGGCCCGGAAGGAGCTTCTGTTCGGTGCCGGTGAGCCCAAGCGCTCGAGCGGTGGCGCCGAGCTGGTCGGATTCTTGACGGTAGATGATCCTCGTCTCGGCGTTGGCCAGCAAGCTATTCCCCAGTGCGCGCATCGCGGAGCCTTGATCTCCGACGCTCTCCAGGTCTGTCAGTTTGTGGAAGATCAGCATGTTCGCGATCCCGTAGTGGCGTGCAAGTCGCCAGTGCGCGTCCATTCGTCGCAGTAGTGCCGGGTGGGACATGAGGCGCCATGCTTCGTCGTAGATGCACCAGCGCTGACCACCGTTGGGATCGAGCAGCGCGGACTCCATCCACGCTGAGGAGCAGGTCATGAGGACGGAGATCAGCGTCGAGTTCTCCGTCACTCGCGACAAATCGAGCGAGATCATCGGCAGGGTCGGGTCGAAGGCCACGGTCGACGGGCCATCGAACAGCCCTGCGAGGTCTCCAGCCACTAGGCGCCGGAGAGCGTGACCGACGAGGCGCCCGTCCTCGACGAGCCGTCTGTCAGGGTCAGCGAGTGCGGTCGGACTGAGGATGTGTTCGACGACCATCGGAAGGATCGGGATGTCGTTGCTCCGTACGACCTCGGTCAGCGCGGTATCGATCGCGGTGTGTTCCAGCGGCGTGAGTGGGCGGGTGAGCACGGTCTCCGCGAGCGCGCCTATCAAATCCCGGCGACGGGAAGCAACCGTGGACGCCCAGCTCACGTCGCTCATGCCGACTGGCCGGTATCCCTCGTCGAGCGGATTGAGTCGCGCGGCGAGCCCGTGCCCGAGCACGATGGCTCTTCCGCCCACTGCCTCGGCGACAGCCGTGTGTTCGCCCTTCGGATCGCCCGGCACGTAGACGCGGCGCCCGAACGGAAGTGACCTTGTGTAGAGGCTTTTGGCCAGGCTGGACTTGCCAGATCCGACGATGCCCGCGAGCACAACGTTCGGAGCAGTAATGATGCCATGGGCGTACAGCACCCACGGGTCGTAGACGAAGGATCCACCGGAGTACAAATCCTGGCCGACGAAGACTCCGTCGGGTCCGAGCCCATGTTCGGCAAGAAATGGATAGGCACCGGCGAGGGTCCCTGACGTGTCTTGATGCCGGGGCAAGCGGAACTTTCCCGGCGATCGGAGCTGCGCGGGACCAGCCTCACCGGCGGCAGGGAGATATTTGGTGGCCCGCCGTTCGGTCAGTTCGGCGACGTACTTCTCCCGGGCTTCTTGGCGTTCAGCGTGCTGCTGATCAGTCTGCATTTTCGCGGCGGCTTGTCGACGCTTCTTTCGCAGGCGACGTTTCTCAGAAGCCGGAGAGATCAGTACCGAGGTGTGGAGTCGCTCGGCATCATCCCGGTTCACAGTCCCAGACCCCGTTGCTGCTTGAGGGCCGTGATGCTGACAGGTTCGAACCACGAGAACCGTTGCTGACGTGGCGTGGCTGCGCGGGCGTCGAGCCCGGGAGAGTCTTCCGGCAGCAGGTCAATCGACTCGACATGGTGGAGTCGATAAAGAGCGACGTGGTCGAAGCTGTGGCTGTACGCAAGGTGGTAGTCACCGTCGCGCGCCTCGCGCTCGAGCGGACCGCTCGGCGGCACGTCGTAGACGTAACCGTTTTCCATCGCGGCGCTGGTAGTCTCGTCGCCGAAATCCCAGCTCTTCAGATGATTCAATCCCGCGGCGGCACCGCCGGCGTCAATCATGTCGAGCACCTCGTCAGCTTCTTCGCCTTGCAGGAAGACGACACTGACCCACCGCTGCACTGCCGTCTTGTCGGGCGCAGGGACATCGTGCCAGGCGATACGACCTGCCGCGGATACTGCGGCGTTGAGTCGGTCTTCGGCTTGGTCGACAAGAGTCGCGGCTTGATGCAGTTCATCGGCAGCGGCCAGTGCGTCCTTCGATCCGGCCGCGTGGTCGCCGCGGCCATCGAATGCGCGAGAGCGAAGGTTGAAATGGGCGGCTGCGAGCTGATCGAGGATCTGTCGCAGTGAGCGCACGCCGGAAAGGACATCGCCGAGTACGCCGTAGACCTCTTTCGGGTTCTCGCACGCGCGCGTCGCATGCGCGAGCCCGCGCAGCGCCTCGGCTGCTTCACCGGCATCAGCGCCGGGGTCATAGAACGTGGGCACGTGACCTCCCGGGTAGTAAGCGACTCCATGGTGAGGTGCGCCAGCGATCCCGCCATATCGGACGAGGCGAATACCCAACCCGACGACTTGCTGAGGAGTGGGGCGCCTTGGTTCCCTCAATCGCGTGAGGTCACACAACGCGGCAGAGCGGCAGCGCCGCGGCAGTAAAGGCTTGAGCCTGCTGTCCGACGAGGAGCCGCGTTTCGCAGGAAGCCTGAATCGCGGCCTGCTCGATCGCGGCAACCGCGGCGTCTAGGTCGTCCGCGGTGCGCGCTGAGACCGAGATGAGCCCCGTGTAGCGGAGCACGCCGTGTCCGGCGGTGAGATCGGCTTCCTGTTGCAATACGTCCTGGAACTCCGCCGTCTGCGTTGCATCCTCGATCTGGCCGATCCGCTGGCGTTGGGCTGCGTCCGAGATGTACTCGGTCTTCTTCTTCCGGATGTCGCGTGCCGCCTGATCAGAGCGCATCGGCGTGCACAGCAGCGAAAACGACCGTTGGATCCCCGTCGACAGCAGCAGCGGCGCGAGGAGGCCGGGGTAGACCATCGACCGCGGCCATTCCGAGATCCACAACACCGCGTGGAACGCCGAGTCAGTGCGAAGCCTCGACCACGACTCGTTCACCGCCACCGGTCCCGCGGTCGCGAGCGACTGTCCGAGTTCACCGTGACGTTCGAGTGTCGCTGCGACCGCAGGGTCGTACGCAGAGCGCAGGACCACCGCGATGTCTCCGCACGAGAGCCATGAAGACGGCGAGAGGTCGGCGGAGCGCAGCGCGGCCACCAGCGTGGACATCTCTTGGCGAAGCACTGCAGCGGCACCGCGGATGCCGCCACCGGCCGTGCGGATCTGCCGCGACGCCGCGCGTATGTCGAGCGAAAGAGAGAGCGTGGTGGCGTGGCGTTCTCCGGCTGGTCCTGCCCGTTCGATCAGTTCGGCATACGTGGTCGAGGCCCACGATACATCCGCCGTGCCATGCGAGGCCCACCATTCGGCGAGGCCCGTCCCGGAGTCGGGCAGGGTGCGCTCCAGCACCTGGAGCATCGAGATTCGACCGGACCGGCACACGGTCGCGAGCACACGTCCCCAAGAACTGACTCGACGTTCCTGCTCACCAGGGTCGAGGAGCACGAAAGCAGGATGCGAGACCGAAACGATCGCCGTGAGCGTTGCGGCGGTCGGGTCATGCACCATTCCGGCACCGGTGGCGGGATCATCGTACTCACGCAATCGCGACAAGTCGCCAGGGAGCGCGAGCGATCCGGCAGGGCGCGGCTTCACGACGCGTCGACGATAGAACAGCTGCCCGCCCGTGGTCTTCCACAACCACCAGAAGACGACGGGGATCCACTCGACGATCGCGCGCCCGGCGATACGGATCCATGCCACCGAGGCAGCGGCGGCCCAGACCGGAGCGGAGAAGGCGATGAGGGTGCCGCCTCCTGCGTAGAACGCCCACACGAGCGTGCCGATGCCGATTCCGAGGGCGATCAGCTGTGAAAGCGACAGGCCCAAGAGGACACCCCGTCGCGTCAATCGAGAGAACTTCACCGGGACGAGGTCTCCGGCTCGTCGGTCGTCGAGATCATTCGGCATGATTCGTCATTCCTTCGCGGGAGGCTGCGGTCGCGGCCGACTGGGCGGAGCGGGATCTGCGCGCGGGGCCGACGGCTGCGGTGTGGAAGGCGACACAGGGGTCGCGGATGCTGCGGGTGCCGGAGTCCCCGGGTCTCCCGCGCTCGCCGCAACTGTCTCGGCGGTGCTACCGATGCCCTGGCCGATCTTCGGTCCAGCAGTAGCAGCGCCCTTGACGACTTCTGCGCCAATGACCAGAGCTGCAGCGGGCCCGGCCGCCGCAGCCGCACCAGCTCCGGCACCTGGTCCAGCTCCGGCTCCAGCGCCCGCACCGGCCGCAGTGCCGCTGGGGGTGGCGCCAGCCGACGCCGTCGTGCTCGGTGCAGTGTTCGCGGGGGAGTGGTGCTCGGACCGCCGCCGGACCCGCCGTCGAGAACCTTCTTTACGCCATCGCCCTGCGGCTTCCACGGCACCGGGACGGGCCGGTTGATGGCGTTCTTGGCTTCCTGTTCGCTCCCCATCGCGTGGTAGAGGTCAAAGCCAAGGAACGAGACGAACCGGTAGACCATGTATGGCGCGAAGGCAGCGATGAACAGCAGAACGATGCCTGAGATCGGCTCGGTGACGGAAGCGAGGTCTGCCTCGATGGGGGTCGAGATCTGCGTGATCGCGATGAGGAATACGACGACGAGTACGAGCTTCGAGATGATGAGCGCGACGACGAACGCCGTCCACTTCCCAAGCCATCCGCGGGTGACATCCCACGCGGCGCCCGCGAACGCGATGGGCGCGAGCACGATGGCCACCAACAGCAGGGCTTTGCGAATCAGGAGTGAGAACCACACGATGGCGACCGCGCAGATCATGAGTCCTGCGAGGAAGATCGTGATGATCGCGCCGACGCCGGGAGCCGCGATGTTGATGGTGGTGAGGCCTGCGGTCAGGAGCGCGATCTCGTCGCCCATGGTCGCGGTCGTTTCCCCTGCGGCGTGGACGATGCCGACGCAAAGTTGGTCGACGATCTCCAGCGCGGTCGCGGTGAGCGTGACGACAACGAAGGAACCGAGTACTGCTTTGGCAGCTCCGAGCGCGGCGCGGGAAAGCGCAGCGGGTTCGCGCCGGATGAGTCCCAGGACCAGCTGGAAGCAGAAGAACAGCAAGACGATGAAGACGCTGATGCCGAAGAGCAGGTTGTAGACGTCGAGGTAACCGGAGGATTGGACGTCGACGAGAGTGGTGCTGTCGAAGACGGTCCACATGGCTTCGATGAGCCATCCGGCGGCTTGTCCCATTGTGGCGGCGAGCCAATCGAACGGGGCAGACACCAGCGAAGCCGCGCCTTCTCCGACGGCATCGCACACGGTGGAAATGACGGGGATATCGCAGACACTCATCGCGGGGCTCCCAACGGGTTGCGACCGAGTGGCCTCAGACCTGCTGTCCGACGTTCCAGAAGAAGTTGATCAACGTCACGGACGCGCCACAGATGACCGCAGCACCACAGGAGATGAGCACGCCGGCCTTGCCTCGTGAGGTAAGGTGCGGGTTCGACGAGTTTGACCCGAATCCCCAGACGATCGCGGCCACGATCAGCGCGAGCACGGACAGGACGAGCCCGACCGTCATGACCGCGCCGACGATCATGCGTAGTTGCGCGATCCCGGGGAGACCGGAGTCGTTGGGAGTGATGTCGATGTCCATCGACAGGGCGGTGGCGACGGTAGCGATGAGTTCGAACACGGTGGCTCCTTGGCATGAACACCGCCACGGGCGGTAGGCGAAAGATGGGCGAGAGCCAGGTGCGCACCGCCTCACCACCAGTCGCATGCCGAGTCGCACACGGGGCGATGTGGTCAGAGCTGTTCGCCGACTCTGATGAGCCAGTTCACCCAGGACACGCCCGCGCCGGCGAGTATCGCTGCACCGACCGCGACGAAGACCCCGGCGCGCGCTTTCGCCCCAAGCGCGGGGTTGCCGGTGGAAGTAGCGATCGCCCAGGCGATCGCGGAGATGATGATCATGAGCACGGCGACGATCAGGATGATCGTGAGTGCAGCACCGATGGCGACGTTGAGGTCATCGATGCCGCCGAGACCACCAAAGTCGGGGAATACGTTCATCACTGACCCCCTCCCATCGCCGAGCACCCGGCACCTGCGGTGGGCTCTGGGAGATCTGCGGCGCCGTGGTCGTTGAGCCACTTTGCGGCGTCGACAGCTTCGGCGTTCGTGCCACCTGGACGGACTTCGAAGTGCAAGTGGGCGCCAGTCGAGCGCCCGGAGGAGCCGACATCGCCGATGTGTTGACCGGCAATGACCTGCTCGCCGACGATGGCGTGGATGCCGTTCTGCCACATGTGCGCGTAAGCAGTCGCGACGGTGGCGCCGTCGATGCGGTGCTCGATCACGATGAGCCCGCCGTACCCGCCGGAGAACTCGGCGACTGTGACGACTCCGTCCGCGGCCGCGAGGATCGGCGTTCCATCTGGCGCAGCGAGGTCGGTGCCGGAGTGGAAGGCGCTCTCTCCGGTAAACGGGTCGACTCGCGGGCCGAAGTTGCCTGTGTGTACCCAGGTGCCCTCCGGCAATGGAAACACCACATGGGCCGACTCTGCAGCGCTCGCGGTCGGCGCAGGAGTGCTCCCGGCAAGTTGCGAGGTGCCCCTAGTGAGAGTGGTGAGGATCTTTTCGGCGACCGGCTCGTAATTGTTGTACCGGTCGGGGAATCCGGAAACTTCGACCGCTTGCGCGGCTTCGCCCTTGCTCAAGTTCTGCCAGTCGGGGATATCGAGCAGGCCACGCGGCGAGGGATAGTTCGGTCCCGTCGGTCCGCCGAAGAACGCCGCAGCCTGATACTCCGGATCCATCAACTCGGCGACCGATCCCCATCCGGATTGCGGGCGCATTTGGAACAGACCGAGCGAGTCGTGATCGGATCCGTTTCCATCGTGCGGATAGTCGCCGGACTCTGGGTAGGTGCTCGTGTTTGCGAGCTGCCGCAGCGTTGATTCGGTGAGCGCGGCCATGAGCGCGATCTGGACGCCATCGCGGGTGACGCCATCGATCCGCGACCCAACAGAGATGATCGTGGCCGCGTGAGTGAGTTGCTGCCGATTGAGTGTGAAAGTCTCTCCATTCGCCGTCGTCACCACAAGCGAATCCGGAATGGGGCCGACGGTGAGACCAGTCGAGGCGAGACACGCAATGACGGCGGGGTTGGCAACCAGACCGACCGCGACCAGTCCGAGCGTCGGCGCGAGGAACACGAGCCCGATGAGTGCGATCGCGAGCTTCTTCCGCATGAGTCGGCCGTCCTATCGGAGCGGATTGTTCAGCTCGGACAGCCGCAGAACGTAGCAACTGTCACCGGGCGGGCAAGCGATGAACACCGTGAACGCCACCTCTTGCTGAGCAGCGATCGGATCGCCGTTCCACGTGCCAGCGCGGTGACGGATGCCCTCGATCGTGTACGCCGTCGCGCCTTTGGGGAGTTGTCCGGGCCGTACCTGCGAGAGTGCCTCTGACCAGGCATCCGGCACGTACATCGACGTGATCTCCAGACGTTGCGTCGTCGCGTACTGACGCAGCTGCACCCATGCGTTCTGCGTCGGCAGGTAGGTGGCCATGTCGGCCGCGAGCCCCGGCTGCTCGGCACCGGTGGGATCGGCGACGTCGAGGATGACGTCGGTGTAGTCGAGCGGAACGAAACCGATTGCGGTGTCCCACATGAACAACGCTGTCGCGACGCTGCCTGCGAACGTCTCTGCATCTCGAGTGGGCAGAATCTTCGAAAGTCGCGGTGCCGTCGTGGCAGGTCGACGAGACTGCTCGGTGGTCTGCACGGCGCTCGACGAGGTCTGATCCGGCGAATCATCCGGCTCCGTTGCTCCGGTGATGAGTCCGTAGGTGCCGACAGCGACGACGAGGACGGCCATCACCGCGACGGCGATCAGGGCGACCAGGATGCGGCGTGAACGGGGAGCTATCAGGTGCTTCATGCCGGGCAGGTGCGCAGCCCTGACCCCTGCTCAGACCGCGCGAAGGCTCCGCGCTGTCGTCTCGGTGTCTGAGTTGGCGTCGTTTCGAAATGCTCGGAGATGCTCGGCGACGTCGACCGTGGCATCAACGACGTGGAGGAAAAGGTCGACCTCGGCGTCGCTGAGCTGATGAGCCAGGTCGTCGACGGTGAAGTGCCGCCACCAGCCGTCGAGCTCCGTCCACGTCACGACGAACGCGCGCACGGGCCACGGGTCATCGCCGCCCGTACGGACAGCGGGGCTTGGCGACGGGCGTCGCTTGCGCATGCGCCTGCCCTTGATGCGAGCCAGGGCTTCCTCGGCGAGTTTCGTCAGGTTCTCCTCACTCGCGCCGGGTTGCGCCGCAGCGACGAGTTGGCGTGCCCGCTCGTAGCTCGGGTGCACGGCTGACCCGGATCCGAGGAGCTCCAGCTCGGCTGCGACGCCCGCGCGCACGGACTCGGGCTGGGTCTCATCGTCGACGAGGTGCTGGAGGTAGTTGATCTTCTCGAGCGTGGTGTGGGAGGGGCCGTCTGAGATCATCGCAGCGGCCTGCTCGCGTGCGTCGCCCACAGCCTCTGACGGTGCCGCAAAATTTGCGGCACCGTCATCTCCGGGCTGGTTCTCCCTGCTGAAGCGCGACGCTTCCTGGCGGCGAGCGGCATCTTCTGCCATCAGCGTCTTGATCTCTCGGTAGAGAGCGGCGTTCTCCAGTTGAGTGAGCGGCTTGTGGAGCACATTGTCGTCTTGCTCGGCAAGCAGGTACCCAAGGTCTCCCGAGATGCCCGAACGCACCCACACTTTGACGTGCAGCCACCCGAGTTGCTTGATCGCAGCCAGTCGCCGTGCACCGCAGACGAGGATCCCTTCTGGCGTGACGGTTATCGGTTGCAGCAGGCCATCCCGATCGATCGATGCGGCAAGCGAAGCGAGGTCGCCGAGATCCGTGCGGTGGCGACGCCCAACGTGAATGGAGTCGACCGCCCGTTCCAGCTCGATGTGCCCGTTGTCAGCGCTCATCGCCTGCCCCCGTGCGTGGGCGTGGACATCGCGATCGTCATCACCAGGTCGTCGTCAGCGAGCAATACGGGAAGCGTGTCGCCGACGAGCAGACGGAGCAGGATGCCGCGCCCGGTGCTGGTCGATCGGTATGCGGGGTGTGGGTGCCCGAGCAATGCGTGCAGCAGCGCTGCCCAGGAGTCAGCAGGCAGATCGAGCAGCGCTCGGGCATGCTTGTCGCGGCGTAGCAGTTCGCACGCGCTCTGCCGAGATCCGGCGCGCGCGACCGCAGCGCAGACGTACTCGATCGCGGCACGGGACGTACTCTCCGGCCATCCCAACGTCGTGAACACGACGATCGACAGTTCGACCGCACGTTTGGCGGTGTCGACGTCATCAGGTGCATCGGAGGCGTCGTCTTGGGCACACGGATAGTCGTCTTGGACGTGGAATGCCGGATGGTAGTCGGCGAGCGGGGTCTCACGGTCGGCGAACCGTTCGGGATCATGGAAAGCGGAGACGTGCGGGCGGCGAGCCTGGTGCGTTGCGCATAACAACCCTTGCCCGCGCTCCTCGGCGATGCAGGTGATTTGAACGCCGCGAGTGACGACGGCCCACGGATCGTCTGCTTCCCTTGCGGAGCGGGTTCGCATGACATCGAATGCTGCCGACGCCGCCTCCCAGGGGTCGAGGCCGTGCTTACGTGCCAAGGCGCCGTACTTCTCTGCCGAGAATACGGCGAGATCAGCGGCAACGCGGTCGTGCGCCCAGGCACGAGCACCCGCGTGATGCAGGCGATTGAGCAAGGCGCGAAGCCCTTCGCTCGTTCTGTAGTCCTCGCGCGATTGCGACGGGAAACTGTGATGGGTCATGACGAAGACACCTCCTGACATGCAGGTGCGCGCCCGCTCCCAGCGGGGGTCCTGGATGCCGGTGAGGTTCCCATCAGGTTGTCTCAAGTGTGTGGTTCAGGCGGCGCCGACCGCGCCGCGCTCTGTCCCGCGTCGAGAGGAGCCGTGTCCGAAGGCGGAGGCGGGAGGGAGTCGTCGGGCTCGCTCTGCGATGCCGCGGATGCTGGTCGTCGCGGCATCGC
This sequence comes from Microbacterium sp. A8/3-1, assembly GCF_040267695.1. Classification (NCBI taxonomy): domain Bacteria; kingdom Bacillati; phylum Actinomycetota; class Actinomycetes; order Micrococcales; family Microbacteriaceae; genus Microbacterium; species Microbacterium sp. A8/3-1. Next base: position 4,304,071 of record NZ_CP158357.1, read on the forward strand.
GAGTGCGTCGATGAAGCTCGGCTTGGAAGCTGATTCCTGCTCCGGCCACGCGGGAACCGCTGCGCACCATCAGATCCGTTGGGCGCACCCAATCGACGCCACGGCCGAGGTGCGACGCCGGATCCACCACCGCCCACCGACGGCGACTGCGCACGCTTGTCGTTTCGACGGCCTTCGGGGCGGAAGCGACGCCGTCGTCGTCTCGATCAACGTTGCGCGGCGTTTCATTCTCGATCTCGCTCATGACGGTGCCCCCTCGGATGTGGCGGATGCGGCGTCCATCCATTCCTGCTCAATAGGTGCGCTGGCGAACCACCGGCCCACCGTCGAAGGGTGAACGTCAAGCTCACGGGCGATCCGCTTGTTCGACCATCCCTCCGCCCGAAATGCCGTTGCGCGCTCCTGCGGCGAGACCGACGTCACCGACTCGCTCGGACCTACGGTTTCTGGCGCGCGGATCAGGAGCACCGTCAGATGAGTGATCGCAAGCAAGACCACCGGTGGCACGGCTGCGACGGCCGCGGCGAGGAAGCCGGGCACGTCTGAATCGGCGGCGACGACGGCATGAAGCGAGTTCGCGGTCACGGATACTGCCGCAGCGCCCGCGAGGAGCGTCCATGGATACCAGGCGGCTCGTGCATCGGGGAGGGCGACGACGGCGACAGTCGAGACGACGATGACCCCGTCGACGATGAGCGGCCATGCCCACGCCTGCCCGTCGCCGATTCCTGATCGCGCGGCTAGGTCCGCAAGCGAGGTGAATGACAGCCAGAACGCTCCGGCGGCGATGAATACCGTGCCCGCGACGGCTGTCATGACGGCCACCCGTCGCCCCCCGATATTCCTCATGCCAGTGCCCGTGACTCTGCGCCACTTGATGGCCTGTGTGGTGTTGCCGACGACGCAGGAGCTAACTGCCTGGCCGGTGCGCCCTGGACACTTCGGTAGGCAGAGCGGATGGTCGTCGTCACCTCGCGCTCAGTGAGCCCGGCCTGCGCACCGGCCGCCGTCAGCACATCGAGCGCTTCGAACGGAGGAACACTCTGCTCCGCCATCCGGCAAGCGGCCCAGAAGACCCCGTGGTTACGTTCGCCTTCCTGCCTCCGAGCGACCCACTCGGCGAGACGCTGCACATCGCCCGATCGGATCGCCGACTCGCCGCTACGGGCCTGATTCAGCCTGTGGGGAGGATCGAGGAAGTCGCGAAGTCGCTCCGCGTTGAACTCATGCACGCTTTTACTGGCGAGCCGAAGGACCTCATACGACCGCGGACGTCCGTTGATCACTCGACTTGACGGCGGAACGATGATGTAACCGCCGTCGCCGCGGAAGTCGATGCCCGCTCGTGCGCACTGCCAGGACCGCTGCTCCGACCCGCTCGCCGCGGGAAAGTACAGATGCAAACCGTCAGACGGGGTTCTCACCGCAGCAGTCCAGCCGTCCACGAGACCTTCGGCTCGCGCGAGATCCAACGCCTCGTAGCCATCGACGGAGCCGTGCACATCAACGTCAACCACGACGAGGCCCGATGCGGCGCCGGTCGGGATGCCGATGTTCGCGCTGGGTACCGCCGTCCACCATCGCCGCACCAGCACAGGGTTCGTGCTGGCGGCGTGAAATCCTCCAGCCACCGCGGGGCGCTTCCCGCGCGCAGCGCACGGGAACACGGGGATGCCGTGAGCCGCGTAAGCGAGCGCGCTCTCAGCTGTCGAGAGCCCGCGGCTCGAGCCATCGAGTGTCTGAGCGAACGCGGCGGCGTTCATCGCAGCGTCCGCGATTCGGTCAGAGCCGCACGCTGCACGTCCGTCGAGGCCACCGTTGCATGGCTCGCGCGGTTCGAGATAGGCGCACCGGTCCGTGTCGACGATCGTTCAAATCCTGGCGGGGTACCGTCGCCGAGCATCTCGGTGTCGAGCTGATCCAGAATTTTCATGGCAGCGGCGCGGACCCGTTCGCCCGTAGCGCGGACGATCTCGGCTGGCTCCTGCCCGTCCACCTGCGCTGCCCAGGTCGACACGTACGGAATCGTGTAGCCACTTGTGTCCATGCCGTGGGCTGCACCGATCATGAGCGCGACCGACTCGGCCTCCACCTCGCCGATACCACGATGCTGTCTCGCCACATCCTGATCAGGGCCGTGCATGAGCACATGAGCGAGTTCGTGAGCGAGAGTCTTCACGCGGGCCGCGGGATCCATGTTCTCTCGGACGGTCACGGACTTCTCGGTGTAGTCGGTGACGCCGTTCGCGCCGTAGATCATGTCCTCGTGTGCGACGTCGAGTACAGTGAAGCCGGCCGCTTCGATCTGCCCTGCGATGCCATTCCAGAGCCCAGACGGAGCCTCGCCTTTCAGTAGAGTCGGCGTTGGTGGGGTCGGAAGCGCGTCGCCGGAAGTCTGGGAGGCATCCCACACGTACGCGGGGCGAACGCCGATCATCTTCGAGCGCATAATCTCACCGGGACGCGGTTTCTCGAAGCGATTGAGTCGTCGCCACGATGCCGGATCAGATGGATCGGGTGACGCGAAACGCCCCGTGACCGGGGCGAGGATCTGATAGCCGGGCTGGCCCTTCTCCACCTGGTGGCCCAGTTGCTGCCACTGCTTGTACCCGGCGACGTATGACGGCATCGGCTCCGATACGAGCCCGGCCTCGTAAGCCATGGAATGCTGTATCCGGATCAGCAAGGTGTTGTTGAAGGAGCGGCTGCGGAAACGGGCCGCGAAGGTGAGCGCTTTCGCCCAATCGTCCCCAGACACAAGCCGATCGACGGCATCCGCCAGCTTCTCATGGACCTCGTCAAGCTTGGCTTCGCGCCCTGCGCGGCGATCTTCGGTAGCGACCATCGGATGGCCTCCTTTCCGGGACGCCACGACCGGGAGACGCGCGGCGACACACCAGAGAGGTGGGCGCGGGCGTCCGCGAGAGAACAATGAGGCGTGCGACCGCCCGGCTCGCGCATGCTCATCTCGCGTGAGCATGGCAGAGCATACAATCGTCATCGTCGTGATTCTGAGCATGGTTCGCCTCCCTTCGAGCAGGAGTGCAGTCGCGCCACGTCACGAGTGTTGAGCATGCTCAAATGGTCTGGGGTTTCAGTTGTAACATCGACGTTGAGCATGCGCAACAGTTGATTTGGTCATGCTCAACGGGTAGATTGAGCATGCACAAAGGAGGTCAGCGAGCATGACCGAAGACGAGAGCAAGCATGCGGCAGCGGATCTCGCGAAACGCCTGCGGCTGCTGCTTGACGTCGCGATCGCCGAGTCCGGTGCTGAACCGACGTACTCGCAGATTGCCGCCTACTTGGGGGACCGCGGCACCAATCTGTCGAGATCGCGCTGGACCTACATGGTGAACGGCCACCGGTACGTGCAAGACCCGGAGGTGTTCGAGGGGCTAGCGGCATTCTTCGACGTCGACGCCGAGTTCCTCTTGGGTGCGGATGGGTCCGTGGTCCCGGCAAGAGTTAGCGCGCAGCTTGACCTTGTGCGCTCCATGCGCGCTGCGAAGGTCAAGACCTACGCAGCCCGCACTCTTGGAGACATCTCGCCGAGAGCGCTCCAAGCCATCAGCAAGTTCCTTGATGAGGAAATGGCACACACAGTCGAGCAGTGACGACGTCCCCCGAAGCGGAGTAGACGCCGGTAGATGCCCTCGAAGAGAGTGAGCACACCGTGAACCTTGATCAGGCCGTCACGACGGCCGTGACGAACCTCGCCTTGGGTAGCGTCTTCACGTTCGAGGAGTTGCTGGGCGCCGTGAGGCAGCGTCGTCGACGACGCCTCCGCGTCGTCGAGCTGAGTGCGTTGGGCGACAATGATGGCGTCTGCGCAATATGGCTGACGACCGGAGCAGAGGACGTGATCCTTCATGCGCACAGCGACTCGGTCCTGCATCAACAACAGTTCGTGCTGCATGAGTTCGCGCACATACTGCTCGGACATTGCGACGGCGACGAATGTCCCGTCGCGGACGCTCTCCTGCCGGACATCCCATCGCACACCAGGGCGCGTCTACTCAGACGCCAAGATTTCGACACCGAGACCGAGATTGCCGCGGAGTCACTGGCAGACCGGCTCGCGGCGGGTATTCGGGGGTCTGTTTTCGCGGAGTCTCGTTATTCGGAAGTCTTCGGATGATCCAGGCGCTCATCGCGACGCTCTTGTGGGTGCTCGTGGCGAGCCTGCTCATTTTTCGATGCCGACGGACGGACCGCAGTATTACCCACGCTGCCCTCACAATCGCTGTCGCCATGACTCTCAACGTCGACGCTGTCTACGTCGCCGTCGATGGTTTGCTGGGATCGACGAATTACGCAATGCTGCTTTCGGATGGCCTTCTGATCATCGGGCTCTTCTTCCTCGGGCGAGCGGCGATGAAGGCTGGTGAGTACCGTCCGCGGCTGGTGCGCGCAGCGGTCGGTCGCCCCGCATTGTTCACCGCACTCGTCGGCACAACAATGGCGTTTTTCCTTATCGATCGCGGGGGGACGACGGTGACCTTCATGCGCGACCTCGGTGCGCAGCCATGGGTCGCGGCCTACTCGATCATTGTGTTCACCTACTGCGGGATCATCTTGGGTGCGATGCTCACACTGGCGATTAGGCAGTTCCGCATCGGCCAAGGGGCGGACCTGGTTCCCGCTTTGCTACTCCTCATCGGCTCGAGTTCAGGTATCGCGCTCAGCGTCGCCGTGATCACCATGGATCTGGCTCACGTCACCGGCAATCTTCAATTCATGCGCTCCGTCGGTGCTTCGTACGGGCCGCTGTCTCTCCTCGCCTTTCTTTTCCTGTGTGCGGGCTTCGCGGTGCAGCCGATGGTCCGCAACTTGCAGGAGCGGGCTCGTCGCGCGCGAACGGGCGAGATGTTGCAGCGACTGGACTCGCTGTGGCATCAGGCTGTGCGAGCGCGGCCAGGTCTCAGCATGGCGCAGTCTTCGACATCGCAAATCATCGAAGACCAAGAAAGCCGCCTCCACCGTGAGATCGTCGAGATCAGAGACGCGATGATCGACCCGCGTACTGCGTTCGAGGTCACAAAAGCGGAAGAGACGATACTCGAGCAGGCGGAACGTCACCTCCTTGGAAGCAGCGGCGCAGGTGCCAACGGAGAACACGCGGTCGTTGCGCCGCGCTCTCCTGACGAACGAGACCGAACATGAGGCGCATCGTCGCAGCGAGCGTTGTGCTCCTCGGTGCGGGTGCGATGAGCCTCGGCTGGGTCCTCGCTCGGAAGTTAACGTCGGCGGTCGGGTCTCGAACCTTCGACTTGAGACTTCGAGATATCGAGGCTGACGGGGATCGGCGTTTGCTGATTCTCGACCGCACTCGCTCCACGGCCGCGCCAGGCATATTCAGCCTGTGGTTCGAAACGGGGGAGTGGGTGCGAGTCTCCGACGAGGTGATCGATCGAGGGCCTGGCCAGATCGCTCGGGTCGTGACGCATGCCGCATCCGGTCGACTCCCATCTCTGGGGGCATCCTTTTCGTGGAGCGGGATCTACTTCGATGGCCCCGCGGCAGCGGGCCTCAGCGTGCGGGAGGTCTTCATCAGTACGCCCGCGGGTCCGGCCCCGGCATGGCTCGCCGGCGGCGAGCACCGCGCGGCGACATGGGCGATTCACGTCCATGGCATGGGGGGTAACCGACGCGGAACGCTGCGTGGCGTGCAGGTGACTGCGGAGCTTGGTTACACGTCGCTCGTCGTCAGCTTGCACAACGACGGCGAGGGGCCGAGGGCCGAAAAGGGTCGCTCAACGCTGGGCTACTCGGAGGCCGAAGATGTCGAGGCTGCTGTCGAGTACGCGGTCAAGAAGGGTGCTGAGCGGATCGTTCTTTTTGGCTGGTCGTTGGGCGCTGCCATTGCGTTACGCGTTGCCGATCGGATGCGCTCTGCGGGGGTGATTACCGCGCTGGTACTGGACTCTCCAGTGCTCAGTTGGATCAGAGTGATCGAGGCCAATTGTGTACGAAGCGGACTGCCTGCTGTGGCGGGCCGCCTCTCGTTGCCCTGGTTGACGCTTGATCCGCTCGCTCGCACAGCCGGGCTGCCCGGGGCCATCTCGCTTCGGGAGATGGACTGGATCGAGCGAGCCCGAGAACTCACCGTGCCGACTTTGATCCTGCACGGCAGTCGGGACGATTCGGTCCCCCCTGCGGTGTCCGAAGCCCTCCGCGATTTACGTCCTGGCGTCGTCGAACTCGTTGTGTTCGAGGCGGGCCATTCGCTGGCATGGAATTCTGACCCTGAGCGCTGGCGTTCGAGTGTCAGCGCCTGGCTATCGACAGTGGTCGTCGACTGAAGCGCAGCGATCTCTGTGCCTGCTAGTTCGAGGCACCACACGCTCAACGCGCTACATGCGAGGTGTTCCCGCGCGGATCTTGGAGGCTTCGAGCTAGCGCCCCCGCGCTGACCAGCTGCCACGCCTCTTGCAGATCGAGGGGGAGCCCGCTTTCAGCGGGCTGCTGCTCACCTGGTGAGCAGGAGGAGAAGGGCGGTCGCATGACGGTGTCGATGCGCGTGATGAGCGCCGGCGACGGATACAAGTACCTGCTGCGCACCGTCGCGGCCGGCGACGGCGACAGGTCGCTCTCTACCCCGTTGACGCGCTATTACAACGCTGAGGGCACCCCGCCGGGCCGCTGGCTAGGGGGCGGGGTGACAGCGCTCGGTAGCGGGAGGATCGGCGTAGGCGATCAGGTCTCCGAAGCTCAGCTCCAACTGCTGGTCGGCATGGGTCGCGACCCCGTTACCAGTGAACCGCTCGGCCGTGCGTATCCCGAATACCGGAGCATGGCCGAGCGGGTCGAGGCGCGCACCGTGGCACTCGATCCAACTCTCGGGCCGGCATCAGTCGCCGAGGCCGCCGCTGCCATAGAGGCGGAGGAGTCCGAGAGGGGGACGCGGCGGGCGGTGGCGGGGTTCGATTTCACGTTCTCGATCCCGAAGTCGGCGAGCGTGTTGTGGGCGGTCGCGGATGCGGGGACGCAGGCGTTGATCGCGGACGCGCATCATGCGGCGGTTGCGGAGGTGGTTGCTTTCATGGAGCGGGAGGTTGCAGCCACCCGCACGGGTGCAACCGGCCGCGACAGTGCGGTTGCGCAGGTCGACGTCCGCGGTCTGATCGCCACGGCGTTCGATCACTACGACTCCCGAGCGGGTGATCCGCACCTGCACACGCACGTCATTATCAGTAACAAGGTGCAGACCGTCCTCGACAACAAGTGGCGGTCGGTGGACGGCCGGCCGATGCATGCCGCGGTGGTCGCGCTCTCCGAGCTGCACGAGGCGGTCTTCGCTGACCAGCTGACCCGGATGCTTGGTGCCTTGTGGGAGGCGCGCGACAGGGGCCGCGACCGGAACCCCGCGTGGGCGATCACTGCGGTGCCGGAGGTCCTGGTCACGGAGTTCTCCACCCGTGCCCGGCACATCGACGCCGAGACCGATCTCCTCATCGGCCAGTACGCCCTGGCGCGCGGGCGGCGGCCGTCACCGACGACGATTATGAAGCTCCGCGCACAGGCCACGCTCTCGACGCGGCCGAAGAAGGAGGTGCGGTCGCTGGCCGACCTCACCGCATCCTGGCGGGAACGCGCCGGACAAGTGCTCGGGTCCGACGCGAGCGCGTGGGCGCGCACCGTGACGGCGAACGAGAAGCCGCTCCTGCTGCGCGCCGACGACCTACCGTTGGATGTGATCGCCTCGCTCGGGCAGGACGTGGTGGCGGCCGTCGGTGAGAAGCGCTCCACCTGGCACCATTGGAACCTCACCGCCGAGACCGCGCGGCGGACGATGAGCTACCGGTTCGCATCGACCGAGGATCGCGAAGCCGTCGTTGGCCTGGTCGTCGATGCCGCCGAGGCCGCGTCGCTGCGACTGACTCCACCGGAGCTCGCATCGAGCCCGGCGTCGTTCCGCCGGCCGGATGGCACGAGCGTGTTCCGACCGAAGCATTCGGCGCTGTTCTCTTCCCAGGCGTTGCTGGTCGCCGAGGACCGCCTTCTCGCGCGCGCCCGCGCCACCACGGCACCCACCGTGCTGCCGACGACCGTCGAACGCATCGCGAAGCGCCCCGACGATAAGGGTCGCCTGCTCGGTGGCGACCAGGCGGTCGCGTTGACGAAGATCGCGGTCTCCGGTCGGGTGGTCGATGTGCTGGTCGGCCCGGCAGGGGCTGGGAAGACGACCGCGATGTCGGCGTTGCGGCGGGCGTGGGAGCACGAACACGGGCGCGGCAGCGTGGTGGGACTCGCGCCATCTGCGGTCGCCGCGCAGGTCCTGGCCGATGACCTCTGCATCCAGACCGAGAACACGGCGAAGTGGCTCGACACCCGCGACCGCACCGGCGAGACCTTCCGCAAGGGGCAGCTCGTCATCGTCGACGAGGCATCGCTGGCGGGCACGCTCTCCCTCGACCGCATCACGAACCTCGCCGCGGAAGCGGGGGCGAAGGTGCTGCTGGTCGGGGACCACGCCCAACTCCAGTCCGTCACTGCCAGTGGTGCGTTCTCCCTCCTTGTCCACGACCGCGACGACGCCCCCGAGCTGGTCGATGTGCACAGGTTCGTCAACCCATGGGAGAAGACCGCCTCACTCGGCCTGCGACACGGCCGCACCGAAGCCATCGACACTTACGCCGAGCACGGCCGCGTAATCGGCGGGGAATCCGAGGACATGATCGCCGCCGCCTACACCGCCTGGCGGGCAGACTCCCTCGCCGGTCGGTCCAGTGTCCTCGTCACCGACTCCAACGAATCCGTCCAGGCCCTCAACAACAGGGCGCGGACGGATCACATCCTCGACGGCACCGTGAACGCACGCCGCGAGGTCGAACTGCACGACGGCACCCGCGCCGCGGTCGGGGATACCGTCATCACCCGCCGCAACGACCGCCGCATCCGTGCCGGACGGTTCTGGGTCCGCAACGGCGACAGATGGACAGTCGCCGAGGTGCGTGACGACGGCGCCCTCACCCTCCGACGGGCCGGACGCAGATGGGGCGGGACGGTGGTAGTCCCGGCGGAGTACGTGGCAGAACACCTTGACCTCGGATACGCCATCACCTCCTACCGGGCGCAGGGCATCACCGTGGACTCCTCTCACGTCCTGACGGATGCGTCCATGACCAGGGAGACGTTCTACGTCGCCATGACCCGCGGCCGCGAAGAGAACATCGCCTACGTCGCCGTCGACAAGCCCGACCCCGCCCACGACGGACCGCACCCCGGCGACAACACCGAGGCCACCGCCCGGTCCGTGCTGTTCGGGGTGGTGCAGCACGTCGGCGCCGAGCTCTCCGCGCACGAGACCATCGCCGCCGAGCAGGACACCTGGTCCTCGATCGGCCAGCTCGCCGCCGAATACGAAACCCTGGCCGCCGCCGCACAGCACGACCGCTGGGCCGCACTCATCCGATCCTCAGGACTCAGGCACATTGATGCCGAGAACGCGATCACGTCACCCGCATTCGGGGCGCTGACCGCCGAGCTACGGCGGGCCGAGGCATACAAGCACGACATCGAAACCCTGCTGCCACGCCTAGTCAGAGCGCGCGGGTTCGGCGACGCCGACGACATCGCCACCGTCCTGCACGACCGCGTCACGAAAGCGACCTCCCGCCCACCGGGCGCCGGCCATGCCCGCAAGGCACCGCGCCTAATCGCCGGTCTCATCCCGGAAGCCACAGGCTTCATGCCGTCCGAGATGCGGCAGGCGCTGACCCAGCGGCGCGACCTCATCGAAAACCGCGCCGATGCCCTCCTCGACACCGCGCTCACAGACAAGCACGAGTGGATCACGAAGCTCGGCATGCAACCGAAGCAGTTTCGAGCGGCCCGGGCATGGCGCTACTGTGCCCGCACCATCGCCGCCTACCGCGACCGCTACGGCATCACCGAATCGTCACCTCTTGGGACGCCGGCCGAGGCCGAGACGCAGAAAATCGATGCCGCCCGCGCCGGTGCCGCCCTCCACCGTGCACAGAACCTCGCCCAGGCTGACCCGCCAGAGCAGCAGGGAGCCCGCCGCACCAGAGCGCAGCGGGTCGGGCCGTCGGCATAACGTCCAGAAGCCGTGCTCCAGGTTTGCGCATCACATGCGCGGCGACGATGGGTTCAAATCCCACCGTCACCGCCACCACGAAGGCCCCGAATCCCTTGGAAAAACTGGGATGCGGGGCCTTCGTTTTGTCCCGGACGACGGTGGCGGTAACGAAGCGGTAACTGAACGGGGAACCGTTTGGGGCGGACGCGTCGCGAGCAACACCAGCATCGCCGCCACTGGTTGCGCGCGACAGGATCGTTGCAGTGGGCGACGTTCAGGCGCAATAATGACAGTGCAGCGCATGGTGCTGCGGGCCCGCCTCGAGGAGAACTCGGGTGGCTTGTGTGGGACGTCAAAGTCTCTCGCCCGCGGCGGTGCGCGATGTCTCCGAGTTCGGGCAGAGGCTATCCCGCACGTCGAAATTGACGTACGAAAGGGAAAGCTGATGACTGCTTCGAACCATCGAGGTGACAGCCCGACTCGAGTCGTCCGAACGCGCTCTGAGCGCGGCCGTGGCGTGTTCGTGGCCACAGGGGTGGTCGTGCACGGCGATCAACGCGGCCGGACACTGGGATTTCCGACGGCGAACATCGAGCTGCCCCCGTCGACGGCCGTCAGTGACGGCGTCTGGGTCGCGATCGTACGGCTCGACGACGGAAGCCGGCATCTCGCGGCCGTGAGCATCGGTCGCAGGCCCACGTACTACGGGCCGACGGGTGTTCGGTTGCTTGAGGCATTTCTCTTGGATTTCGCCGCCGAGCTCTACGGCATGCGGCTGGAGGTCGAACTCCATCAGCGTCTGAGACCGCAGCGAAGATTCAGGGGGCCGTCGGACCTCGTGAAACAACTCGAGGCTGACGTGCAGAGCGCGCGAGCGTGGGGCGTGGCGCACGGCGAGCTCGTTCATATCGGCGCGGCCGGCGCGACAAGGTCGCGCGAAAGGTCAAGCGGAGCCCGATCAACGGCGGAGCGGCGTAAGTCTCGAAGGACGGTGCTCGACAAGATGACGGAGCTCTCGGGTCGTCGATCCCGTCGCGAACTCGTCATCACCGATGCGGTCAGCGCGCTTCTGGAAGAAGGGGGCGACGACATCACGCACAGCAAGGTGGCGGATCAGACGGGACTTCCCGAGGGATATCTGCGGTGGGCCTATCCGACGGCGTCCGCTCTGCGCGCTGCCGCTCGTAGAGATTGAAACGATCAGGACAGGTCGAGATAGCCGCGCGCGATGCGATGCACCCGGGCCCGTTCTGCGGGCTCGGGTGCGAAGATTCCGGACGCCCCGGCGAACCACATCCCGCCAGCGATCAGCCGAGCCGCGCCGAATCGGGCGGCTTGCTCCTCTGAGACGTCTGCGTCGATCGCCAACCACGGTCCGAGCCGCTCGTTCCAGCGGTCTCCGAGCGATCCGCGGAGTCGCGGATCGCTCATCAACACGAGATCGCTTTCGTCCAACTCGGATGTGAACACGTAGTCGACATAGGCGCTCAGTCGCTCGCGGGTCGTGGACTCCTCGAATGGCACGCTCAGGGTGTCCAGCAGGCCGACCTGCCATCTCTCGAAAACGTGATCGACGAGCGCGAGCATCAGCGCCTGCTTGCTTCGGAAGTGATACATCACTCCCTGCTTCGTCAGCGAGCACGCGCGCGCCGCGGATTCCAAGGTGACTGTGTCACCGGCGATCAGGAGTGAACGCGCTGCCTCGAGGATACGATCACGTGCGGTCATGTCGAGGAAAGTACCAGTGACCGAGCGAGAGCGTGCAGGCGCTCGCGGGCATCGCTACCCGGTGCGAGCTCATTGGATGCGCTCTCCATCCACATTCCGTCCGCCATCAGACGAGCAGCGGTGAGCTGATCACGCTCGGATTCGGGAACCTCGTCCGCAAGCTCGATCCACGGGCTCATCAGTTCGATCCAGCGCGCCACGAGGCGTTCCCTGAGCTTCGGGTCGCTCAACACGACGGTGTCAGCCTGGTCGAACTCTCCGAGGAAGGCGAAGTCTATATAGGCCAGCGCGCGAGCCGTCGCACTCGGGGAGTCCACCTCCTCTGCCGGTACGAAAGACGCGAGCCCGGCTGCCCACCGTTCAGCGACATGATCAAGGAGGCCGAGCATCAGAGCCTCCTTGGACGGGAAGTAGTGCATGAGGCCAGGCTTGGTCATCCCTGCCCTTCGCGCTGCTGAATCGAGAGATATCGGCTCCCCGCGCCGCAGAACGTCCAGCGCTTTCTGCACCACGTCCGCGCGCTTATCGGCTACCATCTAGCCAGCCTCCCATCCGAAAGGTCAGGCGGTCAAGATCTGCTCGTAACGAGCTCCCCACATTCGATGCAGCACCGTTGCCGTGACCGATATTCGATGCTATCGTTCCGAAAAGCGATCACATGGTGCACGAGAATCTCCTCTCCACTGGCTCCGCCTCTCGTTCGTACCTGCTTCGTACCCGACCTCTGAAGGAGATAGACGGTGACAGCAGCGGTTGAAGACGCGCACGTCGAACTTGATGTCGTCTCGAAGAGCTACGGCGGAATCCATGCTGTGCGCGAGGTGAGCCTCGCGGTCCGCCGAGGCACTGTGCACGCGATCGTCGGCGAGAATGGCGCCGGGAAGTCGACGGTCAGCAAGCTGATCGCGGGGGCGATCAGTCCTACCGGCGGTCGACTGATGGTGAGTGGGCGGGAAGTCTCCTACGGATCCCCTCGCCAGGCGCTCGCTGACGGAATCGCGATGATGGATCAGGAACTCGCGATGGTTCCTCACCGCTCGGTGATGGAGAACGTATTCCTTGGTTCCGAATCGCGACAAGCCGGGTTCGTCCGGAGGGGTGAGCAGCGACGGCGCTTCGCCGAGCTCCTCGAGCGCAGCGGATTCGATCTCGACGGGCGAGCGCTCGTCAGCTCGCTTCGTCTGGCCGACCAGCAGAAGGTCGAGATCCTCCGAGCCCTGGCCAGGAACGCCGAACTCATCATCATGGATGAACCGACCGCGCCGCTCAGCATGGTGGAGTCCGAGCAGCTCTTCGACATCATCCGTTCGCTGCGAGACCGCGGGACCACCATCATCTACATCTCGCACTTCCTTGAAGAGGTCCTCGAGATCTCTGATGTCGTCACAGTCATGCGTGACGGCCGCCATATCCGCACGGGGCCATCGTCTGAGGAGACGCAGGACAGTCTCGTTCAAGGCATGCTCGGTCGTTCGCTCGATCTGGCGTTTCCGGAGCGCGTGCAGTGCGCGCCCGACTCGGAGCCGCTCCTCGAGGTACGAGACCTCAGCTTGACAGGGTCTTTCAAGGGTGTGTCGTTCGATGTGCGGCCGGGCGAGATCGTCGGTCTCGCCGGTCTCATCGGAAGCGGGCGCACGGAGGTGGTCCGCGCGATCTTCGGAGCTGATCGTTACGAGAGCGGTCGCGTCACGATGCGCGGTCGTGCGCTGCGTGGATCACCAGCAGCATCCATCCGCCACGGTCTCGTCATGCTGCCCGAGAGTCGTCAGCACGACGGCCTGATCATGATGCGATCCGTCGCCGAGAACGCGGCGCTCGCCTGTTTGCAGAGATTCAGCACTCTCGGGTTCATGCGCCGGCGCCGCCAGCGCGACGCAGTCGCCGCGCTGATCGCCGACCTCGCGATCAAGACAAGCAGTGATCAGGCGGTCGTGGACAGCCTGTCGGGCGGCAATCAGCAGAAGGTCGTGTTCGCCAAGTGCCTCATGGCGGGGCCCGAGGTCCTCATTGTGGACGAGCCCACGCGCGGTGTCGATGTCGGTGCCAAACGCGCGATCTATGAACTTCTGGTGTCCTTGGCGGCGAACGGGATGGCGGTGATCGTCATCTCCAGCGAGGTCGAGGAAGTGCTCGGCCTCGCGCATCGCGTGATCGTCATGCGGCGCGGTCGCCTTGTGGCCGAGTTCGCTGCAGAGGAAGCCAGCGAGGAGCGAGTGCTCGCCGCAGCCTTCGGCACCACGTCGAACGCTTGATCAGTCATCAGTGCCCTGCCATTTCACGTCATCGATCCGAGGGACATCATGACCATCACAACTGACACTGCAGCGGTCCTGTCCGGTGCTCCGTCGGCCGCGGCAACGCGCCAGCGCCGGGTCGCACTGCTGAGGGATGTCGGAATCGGGATCCTTCCCGTGATCCTCTTCCTGGTGCTCACATTCACGACGGACAGCTTTTTCACTGCCGACAACCTCCGGAACGTGCTGAACGGGGCCGTTGCTCTCGGTCTCATCGCCTGCGCCGGAACCGTGGTGATCATCGCCGGCGGATTCGACCTGTCGGCGGCGGCCATCTTTGCGGTCGCGGGCGTGTCGGCGGCCCTCGTCAGCAATGAGACGTCTGCTCCGGTGGGAATCCTGGTCGGCCTCGTCGTCGGCTGCGGGCTCGGATTGATCAACGGGGTGCTGGTCAGCGTCGGGCGCGTCAATCAGTTCGTCGGAACGTTGGGAACGATGATCGCATACGCCGGGCTGGCCACGGCGCTGAGCGGGTCGGGCCTGATCATCATCGCTGATCCCGCTTTCGCGTCATCCGCGAACACGACGATCCTCGGCCTCCGTTCCGCCAGCTGGGTGCTGATCATCTTCGCCGTGGTCTGCGCCGTGCTCCTCAACCTCACCGTCTTCGGTCGCCACGCGTACGCCACAGGCGGCAATGCGTCGGCAGCCCGATTGTCCGGCGTCTCGGTGAATCGCACCCTGATCGTCGCCTATGTCCTCTCCGGTGGTGCAGCCGCCCTCGCGGCGGTTCTCACCGCCGGCACCAGTCTCTCGGTCAGTGCGACGAGCGGTTCAGGGCTGATCTTCGACGCGCTTGCGGCCATCCTCATCGGAGGGAACAGTATCCTCGGCGGACGAGGAGCGATCTGGCGAACCATCGTGGGCGTCCTGACTCTCGCTCTCATCTCGAACGGGTTCAACCTGCTCGGAGTCGATCCGAACTACCAGCAGATGGTCAGCGGGATCATCATCCTGGTCGCGGTCGCGGTCGATGCGTGGACGCGCCGCAGGACAAGTTGAGTCGGCGAGCGGCTCTCATTGACCGGGGCCCACACCTTGGCCTAAACTTCAAATATCGAGTCCTACACTCCGTTATTCGGAGACAGAAAGAGGGAAGGCCATCGTGACAGAGCCGGTATCAGCGTTCGTGGGTCGATCGTGGTCGACCTGGACGGAACCCGAGGTCATCGAGGTCGACGGAGTTCCGACCGCGTATCGCCGTGAAGGCGATGGGCCGACGACGGTGTTCCTTCACGCGGAGGTGGGCACGAGAGGCTGGTTCCCGCTGCATCAGGAACTGGCGAAATCCGTCGATCTGATCGCTCCGGAGCATCCTGGATTCGGTGACACCCCACTCGGTGCAGGTTTCGACGAGTGGACGGACTGGGTGCTGCATTACGAGGGCTTCTTCCGGGCGCTCGGCTTGGGGCGCGTGCATCTGATAGGCGATTCTGTCGGTGCGTGGATCGCTGCGAACCTCGCGGCCTATTACCCCGACAGATTCGGGAGCGTCTCTCTCATCGCCCCACTGGGCTTGAGGCTCCGTGAAGTCGAGAGCGTCGATGCCTTCCGTCTGGACGATGCGGAGAAGGATCACATCTACTTCAACGGCCGACAAGAGCGGTACGCCGACCTTCTGAGTCAGGAGAACGAACTCGAGGACGCGATCCAGGCGCTGGGGGAGTCGACTGCGCTGGCTCTGCTCACCTGGAACCCGCGATACGACCGCAAGCTGGACACCCGATTGCAGCGCGTGATCGCCCCCACGCTCGTGCTCGGGGTCGAGGAGGACAGGTTCGCGAGCAACCGCATGGCTGAGCGCTACGCCGAGCTCATCCCGGACGCGCGACTCACGGTGGTCGAGGGCGCCGACGGTGAGTCGTCATCGCACCGCGTGGCGCTCGAACAGCCGGCCGACGTGGCCGATGTCATCGCCCGCCACATCATCGAGCACGACTGAACCGAGGAGAAACATGTCCGAGTACAAAGGAATCGAGCTCTTCGGCTTCATCGACGGGGCGTACAAGAACGTCCCATACGCAGGAGATCGGAAGTCGAACTACATCGACCTCCCCAACGACTACTACGACCCCATCGAGGGTCAACACGTGATGGAGACGCAGCTCGAGCTGCTCGAATCGTTGGAGTCCGCCGGCTTCGACGGTGCTGTGTTCAGCGAGCAGCACAACGGTCCGATCGGCCTCGGCGGCAATCCGATGCTCTTCGGAGCCTGGCTCGCCGGGCGGACGAGCCGAATGAAGATCGTCGTCAACGGTCCCATCATCAACGCCTACAAGAATCCGATTCGCCTTGCCGAGGAACTGGCGATGCTTGACACGATGTCTCGCGGGCGCCTCATCTTCGGTCTGCCCATGGGCCACGGCATGCAACACCATTCCGTAGGCATCAACCCCGCCACCGCCCGTGCGCGAATGGCCGAGGCGCATGACCTGCTCTTCGAGGCTCTGTACACGGCGGGGCCGTTCGAGTGGAAGGGCGATTTCTTCAACGTCCCCTACGTCAACCTCTGGCCGAAACCGATGCACCGAATCGAGTGCATCTTGCCGGGTGGTGGCTCGATCGAGACACTTCAGCGGGCCGCGAAGTATCGGCATTGCTACCAGAATGCCCTCTCTCCCCGTCCGGCGATGATCAAGACGATGGAGCGCTTCCGTGATCTGTGTCGCGCGGAGGGATATGAGCCGGATCCGCGTCAGAGCGCGGCCCTGTTCAACGTGCACGTGGCTGAGACGGACGAGCAGGCGCGTCAGGAAGTCGAAGCCTTCGAGCTGTGGAACTTCCAGAACTTCTTCCGCTCTGTGGGACATGACAACTTCCCGCCCGGATACGTCTCGGCCGCCTCGATCCGAGCCATGCGAGGCGGAGGCTACCGCTCCACGCCCACAGAGCTGCTCCAGTACGACGAGCTCCTCGAGAATCACTGGTTGATCGCGGGGTCGCCTGAGACCGTGACACGCATGCTTCAGGAATCCATCGACGAGCTCGGTATCGGGCGCGCCCTCATCGCGTTCACGACCGGTGTCAAGCCGAAATGGCTCGTCCAGAAGTCGATGGCCCTGTTCGCTCAAGAGGTGATGCCGAAGTTCCGTGCCGCCGACGGTAAGCCGGTCGTGACCGAGGAGGATCGCATCGGATACAGCTCTGCCGCCGAGTACGGTGCGAGGCGCCCGACTGATGCCCCGCGTCCCACGGCCATCGTCGACGGGCGTCGAGTAGACGTCACGGAGTCCTACCTGCCTGGTCGCCTCGAGCCCGTGGTCTGAAGCGGGGAAGACGATGCGCGCCTCCGCCTCCAGGGTCGTTCGTGACCTGGTCTATCGAACGGTCGATGACCGTCGGTTGCGGCTCGACATCCATCTTCCCGATCCTGCAGAGGGCCACCCGCCGGTGCTCGTCTATCTTCACGGAGGCGGGTTCCAATCGGGTGAGAGGACGGACCGAGAGCGAGAGCGCGCTGCTGCCCTCGCCGCCCACGGGTTCGCCGTAGCAACGGTCGAGTATCGATTCAGCGATGCTGCAAGCTTTCCTGCGCAGCGGGACGACGCGAGGGCAGCCATCGAATGGCTGCGCGAGAACGCGGGAGAACTCGGTGTCAACGCTTCGAGGATCGGCGCGTGGGGGGCTTCCGCAGGGGGGCATCTCGCCGCGCTGCTCGCTCTGGGGGTCCCTGAGTCGAACGAGCGGCCCTCCGTCGATGCCGCCGTGCTTTGGTTCGCTGCCGTCGACCTGGACGCGATGTCGAGGGGAACCGCATTGGAGAGGGAGATCCTGGATTCCGGGGAGCTCGATGCCCTGCTCGGCGGGATGTTCGATATTCACGATCCGATCCACCGGCAGGCGGACCCGCTGAGTCAGGTGTCGATCTCGGCATCACCTCTTCTGGTGATGACCGGGGACCGGGACCGCATCGTCGACGTCGCACAGAGCGAGCGCCTGCACAACTCGCTGACTGCCGCCGGGGCGGACTCTCAGCTCTGGATCCTCGGGGGCGCAGGGCACGAGGACGACGCGTTCGAATCACCGCGGATCATCGGCGCGATCGCGGCGTTCTTCGCACACCACCTGGGCGACCTGGAAACCACCGGCCACCGCACCAACTGAAAGGGAGACCATGTCTGACAACACCGGAGAGACGACCTTCGACAAGGGATTGAGAATCCGCAACGAGGTCGTGGGTGAGGAGTACGTGACGCGCTCGTTCGAGAATGCCGGCGAGTTCGGAGCGGACTTCCAAAGACTCGTCACCGAGTTCTGCTGGGGTGCCTCCTGGGGGCGCGAGACGCTCAGTCGCCGTGACCGAAGCCTTCTCAACCTCGCGATCATCGGGACCCTCGGCAGAACGGCCGAGTTCCGGCTGCACGTACGCGGAGCGCTGAAGAACGGCGTCACCGCAGAGGAGATCAAGGATGCGCTGATCCACCTCTCGGTCTATGCGGGAATCCCGGCCGGTGTCGAGGCATTCCGTATCGCCGGTGAGGTCCTCCGCGAGAATGAAGCCGACTGATCATGGTGTCAGTGCCGATGCCGCCGTCACAGCTGCTGATCGATGGCGAATGGATCGGCTCGTCCGACGGCGCGACGATCGAAGTCGTTGCTCCTGCGACAGGAGAATCCCTCGGTCGGATCGCGGCGGCCACAGTGGGAGACGTGGATGCCGCAGTCCGAGCGGCACGAGCCCAGTTCGACCACGGCGAGTGGTCGAAGACCTCGGGTGCCGATAGGGGAAAGCTGCTCTGGCGTCTCGCCGATCTGGTCGAAGCAGATTTGGAGCGATTGTCGACGCTCGAGGCGGTGGACGTCGGTCGACCGTTCGGTGAGGCGTTCTACGCGGAGATTCCCCTGGTGGTCGATGTTCTGCGTCACTTCGCCGGCTGGGCCGACAAACTGACGGGGAGCACGTTCACGCTTCCACCGTTCGGCGGGGAGGACCGCTTCAGCTACACAGTGCGGCAACCACTCGGCGTCGTGGCAGCGATCACCCCCTGGAACGCGCCGACGATGATCACGTCCTGGAAGCTCGCACCCGCACTCGCAGCGGGAAACACGATCGTGATCAAGCCGGCCCCGGATGCATCCTTGACCACTCTGAGGCTGGGTGAACTCATCATCGAGGCCGGCTTCCCCGCGGGCGTCGTCAACATCGTCACCGGTTCAGGGACCGACGCCGGCGCTGCGCTCACGCAGCATCCGGGAGTGGACAAGATCTCCTTCACGGGCTCTACCTCGGTCGGGCGGCAGATCGCGGCGACGGCGGCCGCATCGCTCAAGAAGGTGACACTCGAACTCGGGGGCAAGTCTCCCCAGATCATCTGGCCGGACGCTGACCTCGAGAAGGCGGCGCCTGTGGCGGCGCTGTCGATCTTCGCCAACCAGGGGCAGACCTGCGCATCAGCATCACGCATCTACGTGCATCGGAGTGTGCTCGATGATTTCGTGAACCTCCTGAAGATCGAGGCGGAGAGCCGCGTGCTCGGCGACCCGCTCGACGCCGAGACCACCATGGGGTCTCTGATCAATCCCGCGCAACTCGAGCGCGTCCTGGGCTATATCGCGAGCGCTCGAGAGGAAGGCGCACAGCTCATCACCGGCGGAGGGTGCGTCGAGGGACCAGGTCTCTTCGTCGAGCCGACGATCTTCGTCGGTGGCAACGAACTGACAGTGGCACGGGAGGAGATCTTCGGCCCCGTGGGCACGGTCATCCCCTTCGATGACGACGACGAGGTGCTGGCCCTCGCGAACGACAACGCCTACGGTCTCACTGCCGTGCTGTGGACCAACAACGCTTCTCGAATCGGTCGCTTCACCCGCGAGATCCATGCCGGAGTGGTCTGGGTCAACGCGTGGGGGCCGCCGCATCCTGCAGTGCCGTGGCTCGGTGTGAAGTCGAGCGGGATCGGGGAAGAGCTCGGGCTCGAGGGGCTCAAGGCCAACACACGCGTGAAGACGGTGAACGTCGTCTCGTCACACTCATGACGGCCAGCGGAGCGGGGGCGGACGACGCCGTCCCCGCTCCGCTCACAACTGAGAATTGCCG
The DNA here is from genome assembly GCF_040267695.1 of Microbacterium sp. A8/3-1. Classification (NCBI taxonomy): domain Bacteria; kingdom Bacillati; phylum Actinomycetota; class Actinomycetes; order Micrococcales; family Microbacteriaceae; genus Microbacterium; species Microbacterium sp. A8/3-1. The sequence goes on from NZ_CP158357.1 coordinate 4,324,175, forward strand.
AAGGCCGCTTCTCGCGCGCTGTCATCAGCTCGCGGAGCAGCTCCCACGACGGGCAACGGGCCACTTCCCTGCGTGATGGGGGAACGCAGCCGACCGGTGGATGCGGCACCCGCACTGACCTCGACTTCGACGACCGAACCGGGTTCGATCACGCTCGAGCCTGTCGGAGTTCCGAGCAGGATGATGTCGCCTGCGATGAGCGAGGTCACGCGCGAGAGGTCGGCGATCACGAACGATGCGTCGAAGAGCAGATCACTGTCGTCGGCGTCCTGGACGAGGCGCCCATCCACCCAGGTCCGCACACGAAGGAGTCGCGGGTCGATCGAGGCCCCGATAAGCAGGTCCGGTCCGACCGGTGTGTACCCGTCGAAGCCCTTTGAATGAACGTTCGAGCCGGGATCCGCGTAGCGCAGATCGTACAGACCGAGATCGTTCGCCGCGGTGACGTAATCGACATATGCCCATGCTTGGTCGCGAGGCACATTGCGGGGCACATCGCGCAGGACGAGCGCGATCTCCCCCTCGAACGCCAGCAACTCGCATCCTTCCGGCCGGACCACAGGAATCCCCGAGATCGAGAGAGTGGTCGGCGACTTCAGGAAGTACGAGGGGTTCTCCGGACTTCTGCCCCGCTCGGCCGCGCGGCTGCGGTAGTTCATGTGCACGGCGATGATCTTGCCCGGTCGCAGGTCCTTCGGGTTCACGGCGGTGTCTCCCTGTCGACGGTCGACGTCAGTGAATGGCGAGATAGTTCTCGAGCGTTGCAGGAGTCGCGCTGAGGAGCGGCTCGAGGACCGGCTGATCCGGATACTCGCTCGCCTCGAAGAACCAGCGGTTGGACGCGGGCATCCCCCACAGCTGCGACCGTCGAGGATCCGAGACATCCCATCGGAGAGGGGGCGTCTCGAGGTCGATGACCTGGTAGTGACTCGTGAACAGTTCGATTCGATGTCCGTCGGGATCGCGCAGGTAGAGGAAGACAGCGTTGCTGATTCCGTGCCGCCCGGGTCCGCGATCGATCTGCTCGCCGTGGCCGAGGCTCCCCGCGACGTCGGCTGCATGCATGAGCGTCGAGACATCGGGCACGCAGTAAGCGAAGTGGTGCATACGGGGGCCGCGTCCGTTCGTGAAGACGAAGTCGTGCGTGTTCCCCTTCACTTCCGTCCAGCTGCCCCACAGCTCATCGGTCCCGTCCTTGGCGGTGTACTCCGCGAGCCGGAATCCGAGGTCGGCGTAGAAGTCCGTTGCCCCCTGCACATCATGCGTGACGACCTGGAAATGATCGAGCCGCTGGGGCTGCCCCGAACGGTGCTCGTGGAAGTCCTGGTACTTGCGTTCGACCACATCCATGCTCGATGTCAACTCGATGTGGTGGCCGAGGGGGTCGATGAACTGCAGGGTTGGGCCTTGATGAGCGACCGTCGGCCGCTCGACGCTCAATCCGAGTCCGCCGAGGTATGCCTCCGCCTTGTCGATGTCCGAGTCCTCGAGCACTCGGAAACCGATCTGCTCGCAGAATGCCGCTCCATCCGTCGCGCGAAGCACGAGGCTGTGGTGCGAAGCCTCTTCGATCCCCCGAAGCCACACCGTGTCGTCGCTTCGACGACTGACGATGAGCCCGATGACATCGGTGTAGAACGCGACGCTCTGGTCGAGGTCTCTCACCGTGAGCACCACATGACTGGCTCGGGTGATGGTGAATGGCGGATTCCTGTTCCACACTGGCAGCATCATTGCCTCCGTTCGACGGCGGGGGCCGTCGTCTCGACAGCCCCGTCAGGTCAAGGATGACCGGGATCACGTCATACAACAAGAACCCATTCAGTATCGTTGGCATACACGAGATGTGTAGTTGGAGGTCGATCATGGAGCTACGGCAGCTCAGGTATTTCGTGACGGTGGTCGAGTCGGGATCCTTCACCGCCGCTGCAGGAGTCCTGCACATGACCCAGCCGCCCCTTAGCCTCGCCGTCGGGCAACTGGAGAGGGAGCTCGGCGTCGAACTCCTCATCCGTTCCGCGCGCGGCGTACGAGTCACCAGCGCGGGTAGCAACGTCCTGGAGTTCGCGCAACGCATCCTCGGCGATGTCGAAGAGATGAGCGACAGCGTCGCTCGCCACGCAGCCGGAACCCGCGGGCGCGTCACGCTCGCGGCAGTACCGTCGCTCATGTGGAGTCGCGTGCCTGCATTCGCCCGCGAGCTGGAGGAGCAGTTCCCTGAGATCGATCTTCGCCTGACGGATCCCGAGCCGCTCGCCGCGTTGGATATGATCCTCCATCGAACGGTGGACATCGCGCTCGTGATCTCCGCCGACAATCGTCGTCTCGCGGAGAATCAGCCAGGGCAGCTGGAAGTGGTGCCCTGCGGGGATTTCCCTCTCGTCGCCGTCTTCCCCACGTCGGACTCAGGCCTGCCCGATCCCGTCGCGCTGAACGAGATGTCCGGGCGAACCCTGTTCATGCCGCGACGAGCATTCGCGGTGCCCAGCCTGTCTGAGATCGTGGAGGACGTCATGTCGGCGCGGGCGGTGGTACCCGCCGGCAGAAGGGCGGTCGACTCCATCCCGAGCGCCATCCCTCTGATCGCCGCCGGTCTGGGCGCGGCCGTTCTTCCCGATCTCGGCGAGAATGTGTTCGGTGCCCGCGGGCTCACCGTTCGCGCGATAGACCCTCCTCTGCCGGCACTCCAGATCGCGGCGATATGGCGGCGGGACCTCGTGCCGAGCCCCGCCGTCGCTCGCGTACAGTCCCTTCTTCGCGACGGTGGATTGGGGCAGTAGCCATTCAAGAGATGTATATCTATGAGAGTCATCCGGTATTGGACATCTATCTTGATTGAGACGAAGACTGACAGGAGTCGCTGCAAGCGACCTCATACAGTCCTCGGAATTCAGGAACAGGTGCAACGATGCCCGCAAACCTCCAGCAGATCCTCGATGCGGCCGTCAACCCCGTCGACCATCTCCGCAACGTACAGAATGACGCCTACATCGTGCCGGTCGTCTCCTCGGAGTTCTCGAACTGGCGTCTGGAGCAGCAGGCCTGGCGCGAGAGCGCCATCCTGTTCGACCAGACACATCACATGGACACCCTGCTCATCCGGGGGAAGGATGCGCTCAAGCTGATCTCCGACACCGCGGTGAACAGCGTCGCGAACTTCGAGGTGAACCGCGCGAAGCAGTACGTCTCGGTGACCGAACAGGGATGGGTGATCGGCGATGGGATCCTCTTCCGAGAAGAGGACGATGAGTTCGTCTACATTGGCCGACCGCCAGCGCAGAATTGGCTGCGGTACCAGGCCGAGGTCGGCCGCTACGACGTCGACATCGAACTGGATCGCCGGTCGCCCACCAATCCGATGGGACAGCCCGTGGATCGCGTCCACTGGCGCCTCCAGATCCAAGGACCGCGCGCCTGGGACATCATCGAGAAGCTCAACGGTGGCCCCGTCGAGAAGCTCAAGTTCTTCCACATGAGCAGCCTGACGATCGCCGGAGCGAAGGCGCGAACGCTGCGTCATGGCATGTCCGGCGTCCCCGGGCTCGAGCTGTGGGGTCCGTACAAGGATTACGTCAAGGTGCGGGAGGCGATCATGGCTGCCGGTGAGGAGTTCGGCCTGCGCGCATCCGGGGGACGCACGTACCCGACCAACACGCTCGAGTCCGGCTGGATCCCGGACCCGCTTCCTGGCATCTATACCGACCCGGATCTCCGTGCCTACCGCGAGTGGCTGCCTGCGACGAGCGCTGAGGCGCGAAACGCGATCGCCGGCAGTTTCGTGTCCTCGAACATCGAGGACTACTACCTCACGCCCTGGGAACTCGGATACGGGTCGTTCGTGAAGTTCGACCATGACTTCATCGGCCGCAGCGCGCTCGAGCGAGTGGACGTCGAGGCTCAGCGGAAGAAGGTGACGCTCGCGTGGAACACAGAGGACCTGGGCAAGATCTTCACGTCGATGCTGAGCGATGAGGGGACGGGTTACAAGTACTTCGATCTGCCCCTAGCGAACTACGGCTACTTCAACTTCGACTCCGTGCTCGACGGGGACGACCGTAATGTCGGCTTCTCGATGTGGACCGGATTCAGCGCGAACGAGCGCAGAGCGCTTTCGCTCGGCACGATCAACCCCGATGTTCCGATCGGCAGCGAGGTGCGCGTGATCTGGGGCGAGCCGGACGGAGGCAGCCGCAAGGCGACGGTGGAGCGGCACCAGCAGCTGGCCGTTCGTGCCATCGTCAGCCCGGTTCCCTACTCGGTCGTGGCACGCGAGGAGTACCAGACCGGATGGCGGACGGCCGCGGTCTCCGTGTGATCGTCTCGGGCGGCTCACGCTTCGGTCGGCCGCCCGTAGCCACATGATCAGAGCCGCTTCCGTGCTCTGACATCCATCTCTTTCTCGCTTTCGCAGAGGGGTAACCATGGACAACGATGTCCTCAACACGAACAGTGTGAACTCGGCCACTCGCTCGCATAAAGGGTCCTCCCGGCGCAGAGTGCTCGTCGCGACTCTGGTCGGAACCGCCTTCGAGTGGTACGACTTCTTCATCTACGCGCTCGCCGCGTCGTTGATCTTCGCACCGGAGTTCTTCCAGCCCGCGGGGCCCAGCGCGGGGCTCCTCCTCTCCTTCGCGACCATCGGCCTGTCTTTCCTCTTCCGGCCTCTTGGAGCGGCGCTCGCCGGGCATTTCGGAGACCGACTCGGTCGCAAGCGGGTCATGGTCGCCACTCTCCTCTGCATGGGTGTGGCGACAACAGCGATCGGGCTCCTTCCGACATACGCGAGCATCGGCCTCGCGGCCCCCGTTCTCCTGGTGTTGTTGCGAATCCTCCAGGGACTCGCTGCCGGAGGCGAGTGGGGCGGTGCCGCCCTCATGGCCGTCGAGCATGCCCGGCCCACGCGTCGTGGGCTGGCGGGATCGATGCCTCAGCTGGGTGTGCCCCTGGGGTTGCTCCTCGCCACGGGAATCAACGCGCTCATGACGGGCGTCATCGCGCCCGGAGACGCGTTCCTCGAATGGGGATGGAGAGTCCCGTTCTTGTTCAGCACAGTGCTCGTGGCGATCGCCTTCATCATTCGTCGTTCGGTCGACGAGAGTCCCGCGTTCGTCGAACTTCGCAGCACGAAGTCGAGGGAGCGCATGCCCATCGCCATCCTCTTCCGACGGCATTGGCGCCTGGTCGTGCTCGCCGCGCTCATCTTCGCCGGGAACAACGCCGCAGGGCAGATGACGAGCGGCGGATTCCTCTCGGCGTACGCCACGAATCCGGACGGCGACATCGCGCTCGCGCCGACACTCGTGCTGATCGCGATCACGATCGGCGGGGCGACCATGTTCGTGACCACGCTTCTCGGGGGATTCCTCTCTGACCTGGTGGGCAGGAAGGCGGTCTACGTGGTGGGCTACGTCCTGCTCGGACTCGCGGTCTTCCCCCTGTTCTGGCTCACCGAGACCGGGGAATTCGGGCCTCTGGTTCTCGGCGTGGTGCTCTTCTCGGTCGGATTGGGCGTCGCCTACGGACCCCAGGCGGCGTGGTACGCGGAATCGTTCCCCACCGAGGTGCGGTACTCCGGCGTTGCCATCTCCTACGCGCTCGGTGCGATTGTCGGCGGTGCGTTCGCGTCGCTCATCTCGACCGCGCTCCTGCAGGGCACGGGGACGATCACGTCCGTGGGCGTCTATCTCGTGGCGATGATCGTGGTGTCCCTCATTGCCGTTCTGGTTCTGCGCGACGAGCCGGGGAAAGATCTCTCATGACCGTCGTCGAGGCACCGGTGGCAGACTGGGTGGATGTTCAGGAGCTGCTGCGAGATCCCTATCCGATCTATCGGCGTTTGACCACCGAGGTCCCGGTGGCATGGGTTCCCGCCCTCAGCCGCTACCTCGTCACAAGCTACGATCTCTGCCGCGCCGTCGAGGAGGATCAGGAGCTGTTCAGTGCATCGGTGACCGGCGCCGGTGCCACCATGGTGCGTGCTCTCGGAGGCACACCCATGTTGCGGAAGGACGATCCGGAGCATGCCGCAGATCGAGCACCCCTGAACCCCGTACTGAGGCCCCGCTCTCTGAAGCAGGCATGGCAGCCGCGGTTCGCGGCGACCGCTCTGAAGTACGTCGACGTGTTGAAGGAGATCGGACCCGATGCGGCCAATCTCGACCGGGACTTCGCGGCTCCCGTAGCCTCGCAGAACCTGATCGACCTGATCGGGATTCCGAGTGCATCCGTCGAGGACATGCGCCGCTGGTCGAGTTCTTTCGTCGCCGCTACGGGGAACTTGCTCGATGATCCGGGTCTCTGGCAGGAGGCGGAGGCATCTCAGGCCGAGGTCGAGATCGCGCTCGCGGATCTCATCCCGCGCTACCGAGCGCAGCCGAACGCCTCGATCCTCAGCGCCCTCGCGAACAGTGACCTGAGCCGCGAAGACATCGCCGCCAACGTGAAGCTGGCGATCTCAGGGGGAATGAACGAGCCGCAGCACGCGATCACCACTTCGGTCCACGCTCTGAGCATCTTCCCGTCTCAGCGCTCAGCGGTGCTCGATGATCCGACGCTGTGGCCGGCCGTCTTCGATGAAGCCATCCGCTGGATCTCGCCGATCGGAATGTACCCACGAGAGACGACACGTGCGACGAATCTCGGGGGAGTGGATCTGCCGGCCGGAGCCTCGATCGGCGTCGTCGTCGGGGCGGCGAACCGGGACCCCGCGCACCTGGAAAACCCCGAGCTCTTCGACCTCGCGCGCGGAAGAACCCCGCACCTCGCCTTCGGTAGCGGAGTGCACCTCTGCGCGGGGCACTGGGCGGCTCGGCTGTCGATCGGTGAAACGGCGGTGCCCACTCTGTTCCGGGAGCTGCCGGGGCTCAAGGTCGATATGCGACGACCATCGTCGTTCGTCGGCTGGGTGTTCCGAGGAGCCAGCGAGCTCCCCGTGACCTGGGACCACTGAACCTTCGCACATCGTCGGACGAGAGGACCGCATACCATGACCGACACTCACTCCGAGGCGCAGCTCACGTTGGCAGAGCTGCTCAAGGACTTCTCCCTCGAAGTAACGGGCAAAGAGCAGGAGAAGCTGGCTGACGCTGCCGATCACATCCCGCAGGGAACGCGTGTGAACGTCACGTACCTGGGAAACGAGGATCGAGCCTCGAGAGTGGGGACTGCCGCGAGCGCCCGCCGGCTCGGCTTCACGCCCGTTCCGCACATCTCAGCGCGCCTCGTCGACAGTGAGACAGAGCTGCGAGATTTCCTGAGCGACCTCGGGGAGGCCGACGCAGCCCACAGCGTCTTCGTGATCGCCGGAGACCCTCCTGCACCGCACGGCCCGTACTCCGATGCGCTGGCGGTCATCGATACCGGTTTGTTCGCGGGCCACGGTGTGGAGGATGTCAGCATCAGCGGCTACCCGGAGGGGCACCCGTCGATCTCGGCGGCGAAACTGTGGGACGCCCTCGAAGATAAGATCCGCTCGCTCGAGCGACAGGGAATACCGACCAGCATCACCACGCAGTTCAGCTTCGACGCGGATCGGGTCCTGGACTGGATCGCCGAGGTGCGACGACGCGGTTTCGACCTACCGATCCGCATCGGTGTCCCCGGGCCTGCGGGAGTGAGACGGTTGGTGCGCTTCGCATCTCGTTTCGGGATCGCCTCCAGTGCCGGGATCGTCAAGAAGTACGGGTTCTCCCTGACCAACCTGCTCGGTACCGCAGGACCGGATCGTTTCCTCGCCGACATCACCGAGGGGTACTCGCGTGAGGTCCACGGTGACCTGCGCGTTCACTTTTACACGTTCGGCGACATCGAAGCGACTTCGCGGTGGGTCGAGGAATCTCTCGCGGTCCATCGCTGACCGCTCTCGCATCCACCTCGTATGAGGGGTGGGAAGTGCCGACCGCACTTCCCACCCCTTCTTCACCGGGCGCTGCGCCCGCCGACTGCCGCAGTGAGGTCGCGCGAGAGCGAGCGGACACGTTCAGCGAATTCTTCGCCTCCGCGTACGTCGATCGCAGAGCGGAAAGACGTGACGGCAACGACGAGGGCGGCTGTTCCCGATTCGTCGAAGATCGGGAACTGGATGGCGGTGGCGTCGGCGGGGATGCCCGCGTCCGGACCGCCGTCGTTCTGCTGCGTGATGAGCTGCCATACCCGTGCGAGCTCGGACCGAGGAGCCTCTGGATCAGAGACCACCCTGTTGAAGTCGTCGATGACCGCGTCGCCACGGGTGACGGCGAACCCGCGGGCTCGCGTCTGCTCGAGCAGTTCGGTGAGTGCGGCCCGATCGACAGTGCCGGTCAGGTGCCGAGCGTTCTCGATCCATGTCTTGACACTCTCTTCCGTGCCCCACGCCGCGAACGAAGGTGCCAGCGGAGCGGCGAACGGAAAGGATGCTCCGACAGGCCGTTCGTGTGCAGCGACCCCGGACTTGATGTTCATCGCATGCAGTACGACCACACTGTCGCCCGACAGACCGCAGACGACCAGTTCAGCGTCGAGCTCCTCAGCAGCGTCGCGGATGGCGTCGCGAACGGCGTCGGCGAGTTTCAGCTGGCGTGCGTAACCGTGGGCGTCGAATGTGAGCGACGGGACGGTGAACGACCCGTAGCCTCCCCGGAGGAACAGCAGTGGGAGACCGGCGTCAGCGTCGCCGACGCCGAAGTCGTTGACGGAGGCAACGACGATGTCGTGGTCTCCTGCGACGTGCACGTCCGTGATCGACGCGTCGAACCACGCCACAGCATTCTCGAGACGCGGGATCCCTGTCTCGGTCTCGACCCACTCTGCGCTCGAGAAGCGATCGGGCGATTTCTTGGCGAACGCTCGGCACACGGCCTCGTGATTGGCGCCGAGGACATTCGCGACGAACCGACCGCGCGCTCGAATGGCCGGGAAGGTCGTCGAATCACCATTGGGCATGAATCCCACGAGGGGCGGGTCCTGGGAGACGGCCGAGAACGTTCCGACCACCATAGCGACGGGTGCGCCGCTTTCATCCAATGAGGTGACGAGGGTGACGCCGGTGGGATACTCCCCGAGCACGGTGCGCCACCAGTCGGCCCGATCGGTGTTGTCGACGACGCTGTTGCTGACCCCTGCCGGTGAATTTTCTTCGGATGACATTGCTGCTCCTGCCTCGAGCCATAGCCCGTATCGTCCGATAATCGTACCCAAGAAACCGTTAAATGAACATGAGTGAAGGGTTTGGATTTTCGACCCGAGCGGCTCGCTCGTGTACCTCGCGGCCCCTGCTATCCTGACCGATAATCGGGTTCAGGTAAACCTCAATCGGCCAGTTCGAGCCATGGATGTAAGCCGCAGATTCCCGGTTCGGAAGGGGCACCAATGGAAACCGCCCAGACAGCGGACTACGCGTTGTCGATATTGCTGGCGCTGGAAGAGAGACCTGATCAGACGATCTCAGAGCTCGCGGTGAGTCTCGACCTGAGCCGCAGCGTCGCTCAAAGGATCGTCGTGACGTTGCACAATCGCGCGTTCGTGATTCGAGGGCGCGACGCGAGATACTCGCTGGGGCCCGCGTTGATCGAGATCTCCGCGTCGCTGCCGCACCAGCTTGCGATCGCTGCTCGCCCTTATCTCAAGGACCTCGCCCAATCGACCGGAGAGATGATCGTGCTCGCGGTGCCGGAAGGCGACGAGGCAGTCGTCATCGCGCGCCGGAGCGGAAACAGCAGTCCGGTTCGGGTCGAATATGAAGTCGGGTTCCGGCACCCTCTCTGGCAGGGGGCGAGCGGAGTGTCCATCCTCGCGAACCTGGACACGGTCCGACGGAGGAAACTCGGATCCCCAGCCGGTCAGATCGATGTCGAGGCGATTCGCGCGCAGGGCTTCGCTCGTACATCCGGTCAGCTGCGCGAGCACATGGAGGGTCTGGCGGTACCGATCATGAGCGAACGCGAGGGTGTCGTCGGGTCGATCGCCGTGGTTGCACCAACTGTTCGGTCAAGCGACCTCGATGATCACGTCGTGGCGCTTCGAGAGGCCGCGACGGCGACCAGCGCAGACTATGAGGCGGAGCGAAGTTTCTCCCGGCGTGCCGAGGCGCAGGTGAGTCGCGCATGAAGGAGATCTCGAAGACTGCAGATAGAGCTCTCGACATCCTCGTGGAGCTGCGGGACGGCGAGCCGGCGACACCGCAGCAGCTCTCGCGCCGGATCTCCGCCAACCGCACGGTTGTCCAGCGACTCCTGATGACGCTGCTGGCCCGGGGCTTCGTCGTCAAGACGGGTGGAGAGTATGCCCTCGCGCCGCGGATGAGCCGACTCGCCGATGCTGTGGCGCCGCGACTGAGGGCTGCATCTCAGCGGTCTCTTCTCGCGCTGGGCCGCAAGGTGTCCGAGACCGTCGTCCTTCAGATCGTCGACGGCGATGACATCGTCGTGCTCGTGGAGGCGGTGCCGACGAGCGAGATCGCCTTGCAGGTGCGCCATGGTGTCGGTTCCCGAAGCTCCATGTTGCGCTCGGCGAGTGGGCTGGCGATTCTCCCGTTCCTGCCCGCATCGATGAAGGCGCGCATCCTGGATGGAGCAGGGCCGGGGATTCACGACCGGGTGTCGGAGATCGAGCGGGTGAAGTTCGCCATCAGCTCGAGCGAATTGCAGGACGGCGTGAGCGGCATCGCTGTTCCCGTCTTCGGGCCGGAGGGCGTGGAGGCGAGTATCGCGGTCCTCGTGCCTGCGCCCCGGGAAGGGGACCTCACTCGCTATCTCCCAGACCTGAAGCGGCAGGCGAAGAGGATTGAATCCCTCATGGTCTGATCTTCTCTCCGTATCCATGTCAGCGGGGCCGTACCTTCGGGTGCGGCCCCGCTTTTTCGTCTAGATCGATTATCGACATCTGGAGTCCGATTCTTGACCATGAGACGTGAACGATCTATGCTGATCAAATAACGTGGTTGCGCGTCCGATAATTGGCAACTACCTCGATCAAACGGAGTTCAGATGAGTGGAAAGGTAGCCCGCCTCGGGCACGTGGGAATCGCGGTCGAGGACATCGATCGGTCTGTCGCGTTCTACACCGAGGTCCTCGGTATGCGACTCACAGAGATGTTCCGCTACGGCGCGGATGAGGTCGGTCACGGCACTGCTGTGCTCGCCGGGGCATTCGTGCGCGGCGACGCGGACACCATTCACCACCGCCTGTCGATCTTCACGCTGCGCGATGCGGCAGAGGCTCCCGGCGCTCGCACGCTGGGGTTGCATCACATCGCGTTCGAGATGGATTCCAGTGACGATCTCGTCGCGCTCTACAACCGCTTCGTCGAAGTGGGCGCTCCGATCGTCAACGCGCGCATCGGCGGGCCCGGCAATCAGCCGCGGTTCTATGGGATCGATCCGGACGGCAACCTTCTGGAGTTCTATTGGAACATCGATCAAATCGGTTGGGACGGGATCCCGCGACCTTACGCGCCGATCCAGGAGATCGAACTCGCTGACTTCGACTTCGCCGCGTACGCCGCTGAGCGCGAGCGGATGGCGATCGACGAGCAGCGTCGCCGCGCTGCGCTCTGACCCTCGACGAACAGGATTTTCGACATGACCAAGATCGCGCGATACTCCCACGCCGGGCTCGAACGACTCGGAGTTCTTCGTGGAGAGGACTACATCGATGCGAATCGAGCACTGGCGGCGTCCTACGCCGCTGCAGGAAAGCCGAACTCGGCTGCACTCGCCGACGCGATCCTGCCGGTGGATGCTCTCGCGTTCTTCCGGGGTGGCGAGACGACACTCGATGCCCTTGCCGAGGCGGTCGCGTACGTCGACGCTGTGGACGACGAAGCGGCGAGGCGCGCAGGTCTGCTCGTGTCCGTGTCCGAGACCACCACGCTCGTACCCATCCCCAATCCGCCGAAGATCATCTGCGTGGCGAGGAACTTCGGAAAGCATGCCGTCGAGGCGGGGCTTGCGATATCCGAGATCCCCATCCTGTTTGCGCGATTCGCTGCGACTCAAGTCGCGGACGGAGCTCCGGTCGTCGTGCCGGCGGTCTCGGATCAGGTGGACTGGGAAGGTGAACTCGCGGTCGTGATCGGTACCGGCGGGCAGCACATCTCCCAGGCGGACGCGTTCGCTCACGTCGCCGGGTACACGATCTTCAACGATGTGTCCGTGCGCGACTACCAGTTCCGAGTCACGCAGTACACGGGAGGTAAGAACTTCTTCGCCTCCGGTCCGATCGGGCCGACGATCACACTGGTGGACGAGGGCATCGATCCGCATGATGCACGGATCGTCACCCGGCTGAACGGCGAGGTGATGCAGGACGCGAGCACCGAGGAATTCATCTTCGACATCCCGACGATCATCGAGCACATCTCCGAGTTCATCCCGCTCGAACCGGGAGACATCATCCCGATGGGCACTCCCGCAGGTGTCGGCTTCAAGCGGACCCCGCCCGTCTTCCTCCGCGCCGGTGACGTCATCGAGGTGACCGTCGAGGGTCTCGGCACTCTGAGGAATCCCGTGATCGCCGAAGTCCGTTGAGGCGGTCAGAGCGATGCGAGTGAACTTCGGCTCGGACGGCACCGCCGAAGTCAGTGAGATCGGCGTGTTCGACGCATTCTCGGTCGACGCCGGGGGGCGGTCGCTCGAGCAGATCGATTCACTCCTCCGAGGAGCGAGTGCAGGTCGGGTGACTGAGGGACGGGCCGAGGTCGCGATCCGGTTCGTGCTGTCTCAGGCCGGCCCTCGAGCGGTCACCTCGGAATGGCGGGACGGGTTCGACGAGATGGTCGCGTTCGCCCGATCGAAGCAGTGGATCTCGCCCGATCAGAGCTCGATCATCGCCCATATAGAGAACGCGGCGAGCGCGTAGCCCGCTGAACCGTCCGTCGTGAAGGAGTCCAACATGGCAACAGTCATCTCGGGGTCTGCCATCGCTGCATCGGTACGAGCCGAGGTCGCAGACGGCGTGTCAGATCTCATCACTCGCGTGGGCCGAACTCCGGGCCTCGCGACCATCCTGGTAGGAGCAGATGCTGCCTCGCGCGTCTACGTGGCGAGCAAGCGAAAGGCTTGCGTCGCCGCCGGTATGACCGACCATCATCGGGAGCTTCCGGGCTCGGCGACTCAAGACCAGGTCTCAGCGGTCATCGACGAACTCGCCGCCGACGATCGTGTGTCCGGAATACTCCTCCAGCTTCCGCTTCCTGACCATCTCGATGCAGGCGCGCTCATCGATCGCATTCCGGCAGCGAAGGACGTCGACGGACTCACGATGGTGAGCGCGGGAGCACTCAGCGCGGGCAAGCCGGGACTGCGCCCGTGCACTCCGCTCGGGGTCATCGAGATCCTCGATCAGAGCGGAGTGGAGATCGGCGGCAAACGCGTCGTCGTCGTGGGTCGCTCGGCCCTCGTCGGTCGGCCACTGGCGCAGCTCTTCGTGCAACGCGATGCCACGGTGACGATCGCGCACTCCCGAACCGTCGATCTCGCAGCGGTGACGCGCGAGGCGGAGATCCTCGTGGCGGCCGCGGGTGTCCCGGAGCTGATCGGAGCGGAACACATCGCCGAGGGTGCGGTGGTGATCGATGTGGGGATCCACCGCACCGGTACCGGCCTCGTCGGTGACGTCGACTTCGCGGCGGCTGAGATTCGAGCGTCGCAGATCACCCCGGTTCCAGGGGGCGTGGGGCCCATGACCATCGCGATGCTCCTCCGCAACACGCTCCGAGCGGCCGAGGCCGCCGACCAGTCCCACATCCGACGCACGAATCCCTGAACGAGAAGGACATGAAATGACCGCGACCGACACACTCCTGAGGCCTGTGGCCGGAGAGATCACTCCCGCCAACCGGGCCTCCCTGATCATTCACGGTCGCGACCGTTCAGGCATCGTGGCCGCTGTCACCGCGGTTCTGAGCGCGCACGGTGGCAATATCGTCTCCCTCGACCAGTACTCCGATGACCCGGAAGGCGGTCACTTCTTTCAGCGCACGATCGTGCATTTCGACGACATGGGGGTGATGCCCGAGTTGGAGAAGCACCTCTTCTCGGCGCTCACCGAAGATCTCGGGCTCGAGTTCACGCTCCGTGACCTCTCGACCCCGTTGCGCGTCGCGGTGTTCGCATCGAAGTCGGACCACTGCCTCCTCGACCTGTTATGGCGGCAACGGCGAGGTGAGTTGCCGATCGAGATCACGATGGTCATCTCCAACCACACCGACACCCAGCGTGATGTCGAGGGATTCGGTATCCCTTTCCATCACGTCCCGTCGCAAGGTCCGGACAAGTCGGCCGCCGAGGCGGAGAACCTCCGTCTGCTGCGGGGAAACGTCGACCTCGTGGTGCTCGCTCGTTACATGCAGATCATCTCCGAGGATTTCATCAACGAAGTAGGCGTTCCGATCATCAACATCCACCATTCGTTCCTCCCCGCCTTCATCGGCGCCGGGCCTTATGCGAAAGCCAAGGAACGCGGCGTCAAGCTGATCGGAGCGACAGCGCACTACGTCACGCCCGACTTGGACGAGGGTCCCATCATCGAGCAGGACGTCGTGCGAGTGACGCACTCCGAGACGGTCGCCGATCTGCAGCGCCGCGGAGCCGACGTCGAGCGCAGCGTGCTCTCGCGTGCGGTGAGGTGGCACAGCGAGGATCGGGTCATCCGATTCGCGAATCATACGATCGTGTTCGCATGAGCGCGGTCCGGCCGTACAGTTCGGAGGGCACGCTCGAAGAGTGGCGCACCTTGGCAGATCTCCCTCCTCTCGACGCGTTCACAGACGGTCAAGTGGCGTATCGTCCCGCTTTCGTCGATGACCTCGTCGGGGTGCAGCTCGATCTCGTCGATGCTGGCGGCCGGAACATCGTCGCGAACTTCGTCGATGCCCACACAGTGCATCTCACGTTCTCTCCTGAGGGTCTCTCGTCCGAAAGTCGCTACGACGCCACTCGAGTGCGAGAGGGGATCTATCTCGTCGACCTGCTTCACGACGCCTGGCCGATGGATGGCGCTGTGGAGGATCGGCCGCGGTCGGTCAGTTGGGCTCTCGACCTCAACGCGGGCCAGATGATGATCGCCGTCTCCGGCATCGTGATCGCGGATCACGATGCGCACGGCGCCCTGTTGCGCGCGCGGACGGATCACGAATCCTGGGCCTTCCGAGGCACCGATCTGCGACCTCATCCGCGCAGTGCGGGGATGGCCGGCCATCGCGTCTACTGGCTTTACAGCAGTACCGATCATTACGACCACGTGTACCTCAATGGGAGCAATTTCGCGTGGCAGTGCGTCTCGGGAGTAGAGAAGGGGCTTACGGAACTCGACAGGACCAGGGCCTACGAGATCGCAGACGGCTTGTTCTTCTTCTACTGGACGGAGAACGTCTTCGTCGTCGAGACCGCGATGTTCGTCGATCTCAAGGCGATGCGCACCTACGGGCGCATGTTCGGGCTGGATCGTCACGACGGCTCGATCCTGCATCATCAGTTCGGCGCGGTCGGTCACCTCCTGAATCGGACTGAGTACCCCACATTTCCGCACTGACGTCGAAGGCATTCGAACTCTCGAGTTCGAAAATCGAAGAATCGTTGTGCTCCACCCATCGCTACTGTACCTTTTGGAAGGTAAGTAGCCCGACGATCCGAAAGGGTTGAAGATGAGCATTGAAGCAAGTACTCAAAGTGTCGATATTCAGGGCCTCTCCGAGCCTGAGTACATCACCGTGAACGGGCTGAAGACGGCCTATCGTCGTTCCGGAACCGGGGAGCCTTTGGTCTTCCTCCACGGGATGGGGCTCGCGAACAGCTGGCTCAAGTCGCATGCGCTGATGGCTGAGCACTTCGACGTCATCGCGCCGCAACATCCCGGATTCGGCCGGACTCCGCGGCCTGCCTGGTACCGATCGCTGGACGACTCGGTGGCGCACTACGCCGATGTGCTCGATGCCCTCGGCGTCTCCCGAGCGCACCTGGTGGGGCATTCATTCGGAGGACTGTTCGGCGCGGCTTTCGCGGCGACGTATCCGGAGCGCATTCTCAGCCTGACGCTCGTCGCGCCTCTGCCTCTGCCGGTAGTGCGTCCTTCCTCTGAGGAGGGCAGCCATGAAGGAGAAGCGCCCCCGAACCTCATGGAGCTCCTGT
This sequence comes from Microbacterium sp. A8/3-1, assembly GCF_040267695.1. Classification (NCBI taxonomy): domain Bacteria; kingdom Bacillati; phylum Actinomycetota; class Actinomycetes; order Micrococcales; family Microbacteriaceae; genus Microbacterium; species Microbacterium sp. A8/3-1. Next base: position 4,340,278 of record NZ_CP158357.1, read on the forward strand.
TCAACGAATCCTTCGAGCAGTATTCCGAGTACGATCCGCCGGAGGACCTGGGGCTGTTCGTCGATGAGCCGGACGACGAGTTCTCCGATCCGAGTGCGTGGAAGTTCGATCCGGCACCGGGTCTCTACCGTCGACTGTCCCGCATCACCGCGCCCCGCCAGATCCTGCTGCCCGATCGCGACCAGGTGATCGGCGAGACCACCGGTGCCGACTGGTCGCGCTGGGCAGATGCGCCGATCGTCACCATCTCGGGGGCCAGCGCATCGACAGGCCACATGCTGACCGAGCAGGAGACAGAGAAGTACGTGGGCGCGATCGTCGCACTCTCGCAGCGAGCGAAGGGTTGATGACCCATCATGACTGACACCACCGTGTTCACGCCATCCTCGACCATCGACGTTCTCGGGCTTGCGACGACCTACAGGCGTGTGGGAGCGGGAGAGCCGTTGATCTACCTCGGGGATCAGGGCTACTCGGGACGCTGGATCCCGCTCTTCGACTCGCTCGCGTCTCGATTCGACGTCATCGTGCCCGACCATCCCAGCTTCGGCGGGACGGACATCCCGGACGGCCTGATGACATTCACCGACCTCGTCGTCCACTACGCGGAATTCCTGGACGCCCTGGGCTTGAAGGATGCGCACGTCGTGGGACATGGGTTCGGTGGCTGGATAGCCGCCGAGTTCGCGGCGGTCTATCCCGAGCGGGTGACGTCGCTCACGTTGGTCGCCCCTACCGGAATGCTCCCCGACGAAGACGAACCGATGGTGGACTCGTTCCGCCTCGATCGCGAGAAGTGGCTCGACGCCGCGCTGGGAGCCGACAGGTCCGAATGGGCGCCGATCATCGATGCCGACGAGGATGGCGCCAACAGGGTGCTCACCGACTACCGCGAGCGTATCGGCATCGCCCGGGTGGCGTGGAATCCTCGATACAGCCTCGCGCTGGAGCACCGGCTTCAGCGAGTGAAGTCGCCGGCTCAGGTGCTCGTGCCCGACGAGGATGCGTTGATCGGCCCCTCGGTGGCGCGACGATTCGCGGAACTCCTTCCGACCGTCGCGAGCTCCGTCACCATCTCCGGCGACGGAAGAAGAAGCCAGCACATGGTCGTCATCCAGGAGCCGGAGAAGATCGCTCACGCCGTCACCACCCTCACCGCGACCGAATCCTGATCCGTCGCGAACGAACACTCGCCTTTCCATCCACAAGTTCGGGCCCCCAGTGCGGCTCGTCACTCGGAGGTCACCATGAGCCACTACAAGAAAGAACGCACGCTTCGTTTCCACCTCTTCATGAACGGCAACGACGGCTACATGCCGCACATGCTGGAAGGCAAGCGTGATACGAACTACATCGACCTGCCGAACGAGGAGTTCAGCAGTCCGATGCTCGCCCAGGATCAGATGCGCAGGTATGTGTCGAACCTCGCATCCGGCGAGCTGCTCGGCTTCGACTCTGCGGTGACGATGGAGCAGCGGGTACCCGCCATCTATCCGAGCTCCATGATCATCGCGTCCTGGCTGCTGGCGAAGACATCCCGAATGCCGATCGGTGCGCTCGGCCCGACGTCGACCACGTACGCGACCCCCATCAAGCTCGCAGAGGAGCTCGCGATGCTCGACGTCCTGTCGGGCGGCCGCATCTTCGTGGCGTTCCCGATGGGCACGGGGCCCGTGTACTACCAGACCGGGGCCAATCCGACGACCGCGCGGCGGCGTCACCATGAGTCGATCAGGCTGATCAGCCGCGCTCTCAACGAACCGGGGCCGTTCGAGCACCGAGGTGAGTTCTTCAACCTGCCGTACGTCAACCTGTGGCCGAAGCCGCTCCACCAGATCGAGACGTGGCTCCCCGCGTCCGGGTCTCGCGAGTCGCAGGTCGAGGCCGCGCGCGGTCGTCACACCTACGTCACCTTCTTGAGCAGCAAGAAGGGGATCATCCGATACATCGATCAATTCAAGAAGATCGCTGAAGAGGAATTCGGCTACACGCCGCCGCCCAGCCAGCTCGCCGCGTGCGTGAACGTCTACGTCGCCGAGTCCGACGCGCAGGCGCGCAAGGAGTACGAGGCGGGTCTGCTGTGGTTCTACCAGAGCGTCCTCCGCGGCAACTTCGAGGACTCGTTCCCGCCCGGGGCCACATCGTGGCAGTCTCTGCAAGGGCTGCTCAAGGGTGGCTTCGCCTTTAAGCCCGAAGACATGACCTATGACGACATGATGGACCAAGGTGTCGCGGTCGTGGGGTCGCCCGAGACGGTGGCGAGGAAGCTCGAGGAGTTGCGTCAGGAGAGTGGCGTCGGGCAGATGATCATCATCGGTGACGGCGGCGGCTCGCCCGAGTGGATGGTACGCAAGTCGATGGAGCTGTTCGCTCGCGAGGTCATGCCGAAGTTCCGTCCCGAGGGCGGACGGCCGGTCTGGGACGACGAGGAGCGTCAGCCGGGATACGCCACGCTCTCCGAAGCGGGCGCGCGTTGGCCCGGAGTGCCGCGGGATGCGATCGCAAAGGTCGGCGACGACCTCTACAACGTGCACCATTGGCACGTGGACGACCTGCGGAAGCCGGTCGACGGTGTGCCCCCGGTGTGGCCTCGCTGAACCGGTCGATCGATTCCCTCCTCGAGAAAGCAGAGAGTGTGATGTCCGCAACATCTTCAGCCGCGACCGTCGCCGATCTTCGACGGCGTCCCTTGACGTCGACCGTCGGCGAGTCCTGGGGGCCTCCGCAGTACACGGACTGGATCGACGAGAGCCTCTCGTGGAAGCAGACCGCCTACCTCGGGGACTGGTCCTTCCTCCCCACGCTCAAGTTCCGAGGACCGGACGTCCTCCGTCTCTTCTCTGACACCTCCGTGAACACGATGAAGAACTTCGCCGTTGGCCAGTCCAAGCACATCATCCAGTGCGATGAGAACGGCAAGATCATCGACGACGCCATCCTGAGCCGCTCGAGCGAAGACGAGTACATCTCCTTCAGCACCTCGTGGGTGGACTACATCCGCCGCAACGGCGACTACGACGTGGAAGCGGAGTGGGTCGACCTGGCCAAGCACCATCTCCAGGGGCCCAGATCTCTGCACATCCTCGAGAAAGCGGTCGGCCACAGTCTCCGGGACGTGAAGTTCATGCGGTCGGTGAACGTCGTGATCGACGGGGTCGAAGTGGTGGCCCTTCGTCAAGGCATGACTGGCGAGGTGGGCTTCGAGCTGCAGTATCCGAAGGAGCATGCCGAGCGCGTATGGGGAACCCTTCTCAAAGTGGGCGAGGAATACGGCATCCGCCAACTCGGCGGGCGCACCGCGATGATCAACCACCTCGAGGCCTATTATCCCACTCAGGGTCTCGACTATCTTCCCGCCATCTACTCGGACGAACGCGCAAAGGGCTATGTCGCCGAACTCGAAGAGCAGGGATGGCTCGACCTCTACTACCGTATCGCCGGCAGCTTCGAGTCAGATGATGTCGCAGACTGGTACCGCAGCCCGGTCGAGTTCGGATGGGGCAATCGGATCAACTTCGATCACGACTTCGCCGGCGCGGAGGCGCTACGGGCCGAGCTCGCGGATCCGCGACGCACAGGCGCGACGTTGGTCTGGAACGCAGATGACGTGGTGGATGTGTACGCATCCCTCTTCCGCAAGGGCGAGCCGATGCCCGACTTCATGGAGTTGCCACAGGAGCCCCGCGGATATGTGTATGCCGATCAGGTGTTGAAGAACGGAGAACTGGTCGGCGTCACGAGTTCCCGCGGCTACAGCGCTTACTTCCGGGAGATGATCTCCCTCGCGGTCATCGACGTCGAGCACTTCGCGATCGGCGACGAGGTCACGGTGATCTGGGGGAACCCCGGCACGCCGCAACGCGAGATCCGTGCCACGATCGCACCGGCGCCCTACAAGGAGAACCGCGCACGCGTGGATCTGCATACGCTCTGAGGAACACGCATTGAGGGCTCCGCATCCTCCCGTATGCGAAGCCCTCAACGCGGACCTACCCGCGAAGCTGGACTCGCACAGCAGCTGGAGAGCGGAACACGAATCCGCGAAAGCGGACCGGGCCGTCCGATTCATCCAGCCGCATCTCGGGGAACCTCTCGAAGAGGCCCCGGATCGATCGACTGATAGCCGCACGGCCGAAATAGTTTCCGGCGCAGAAATGCATACCGGTGCCGAACGCCAGATGGGGCCGCACGGCTCTACGCAGATCGAACTCGGCGGCGTCATCGCCGAAGACCGACACCGAGCGGTTCGCGGCGCCGACGGCGGCATTCACATAGGTTCCTGCCGGGAGAGTGACGCCCTCGAGTTCCGTATCGATCCGAGTGCGGCGGATATTCACCTGTATAGGCGAGACCCATCGGATCGCCTCCTCGATCGCAGGCTTGATGAGCCCCGCGGGATCCGTGTTGAAGTCCGCACGGGCACCGTCGTCGGCGAGCAGCGCAGCCGCGAGCGTGCTCGCTCCGTGGCCGGGCTCCTGCAGGCCACCACCGATGACGACTTTCAGCGTGGGAGTGATGTCGCGCACACGTTCGACGAGCGTGTCGCCGGCTGCGCCCTGGAGAAGATGGCTGACGATCGAATCGTCGGGGTTCTTCTCCACCCGCGCGAAGACGTCGAACATGTACTCATCGATTTCTCGGCTGACCGCGTTCGCCTCGACGGCGATATCCATATCCATCGTCACGTTGGACGAACCGAGGATTATGCCGCGGAACCAATGCTGCAGAGTCGCCGCATCCAGTTCAGGCACTCCGATCACCCGGCCGACGCTGAGCACGGAGACAGGCTCGAAGAAGTCGGCGACGAGATCGACGTGCTGACGCTCGTCGAGAAGACGCAGGCGCTCGTCGATCACCTCTCCGATCACCCGATCCGCGTAGCCGTCGATCGCGGGCCGCGAGAGCGCAGCGTGGAGAGCCTTCCGGTATCTGCGGTGGCGGGGGCCCTCGAGGCTGAGGATGTTGTGCTCTCCGAGGCATTCCAACGGTTCGGCCGGCAAAGCCGGCATGAAACTCTCCACATCCTCGTGTACGCGTCGGACGGCTTCGTAGCCGGTCGCCGTCCATCCGCCGGCTGCAGGGATGAACGCTACCGGCGCCTGGGCGTGGAGCCTCTCGTACAGCGGGTAGGGATCATCCTCGAGCTGACCGACCGTGATCGTCTGAAGCTCTTCGTCGAGCGTGCCCCGGGTCATGACTCGACCTCCAGATCGTCGAACTCTGTTCCCTCTTCGTAGGGACCGAGGATCAGGTCGGCGCCGTCCGCAGTGAGCGCGACCCGCCCGCCGATGATCCCGGTCGGACCGGTGCCGATGTGGCCGACGGTCACGAAATCGACCCGCGCGGCCCGGTCGTCGGGGTCGACGATCGAGAGGACGTAACCTGATCGTCGACTCTCCAACCACGGGTCCCTGATAGGAAGCGACAGCATCCCGTGGTGTCCTACGAACTCCACCGAACCGGCGAATCGAAGGACATCGATCCGCGAGTCGGCGTCGTCGACTGCATCGACGGAAGGAAACCAGAAGACTGAACGGCCGTCACGCTCTGCACCGTCGCGGCTCTCGATGTGCCCCGAGGACGAGTCCTCGACGTAGTGCCGCAGACTCGCCTTCACTCCCCAGCCCAGCCGTCTCACAACTGTTCCTCCGGAACGATGACCGTCAGCCCTTCGAGCGCCGAGCAGCTGACGAGCTGACAGCTGAGCCGGCTGCCCTCGCGTCGTTCTCCGGCGGTCGAATCGAGCATCTCGTCCTCGTCCTCGCTGACCTCGGGAAGTCGTGTTGCATCATCCGGCGAGGTGTAGACGTGACAGGTCGCACACATCGCGTTGCCTCCGCACTGCCCGATGATGCCCGGTACGTTCGATCCCACCGCGCCCTTCATGAGGCTCGTTCCATCGGGGATCTCGATCGTTCGGGGGTCGCCGTCGACCAGGAACGTCACGTTTGCCATTGCGTCGCTTTCTCTCGATCAACGAGGGGCGGGTGCGCGGGATCACGCACCCGCCCCTCGTGGTGGGTCAATCTGCGGCTGAAGCTGCGCCGCTCAGCCCCACTCGGGTTTGAACTCGCCGACGGTCTCGCCGGTGATGAGCACAGGAGTGTCGATCTTCAGCAGGTCGACGGAGGCTTGCGTGATCTCGCTGCCGGAGACGGACTCGATCAACGCTTCGGCCAGGAGCTTTCCGGTCTGGAGCGGCCAGGTCGCGGTCGTGCCGAACAGGGTTCCATCCGCCACCGCCTCGGTCGCCTGCCCGCTGCCCCCCAGGCCGATGATCTTCACCTGCTCTGTCTTCCCCGCTTGCGCGATCACGGGAATCGCGGCAAGGGCGCTCTGGTCGGAAACAGCGAAGAATACCTGAGCGTCCGGGTGAGCATTGAGCGCGTCGGGCAGGGCCTTCGCGATCTGGCCCGGGTCGTACTGGCTGACGACTTTCTGTACGACTGAGGCGTCAGAGCCGAGAGCCGTTTCGATTCCGTTGATCAGGTCGTTGGTCCATCGGTCTGTGGGCGAGGAGATCTCGGCGATGATCTCGCACGGGCTCGCGCCAGCGCACGCCTCCTTGATGAGCTCCACGTCGACAGAGACCTGTGACTCCAACGGCGTCACCGCTACCGCCACCACGCCGTCGACCTGAGGTTCGAGCGCATATGGATCCGTGCCGACGGCGGTCTCCATCGTCGCCACGGGGATCCCTGCTGCGGCAGCTGCGGCGGCGCAGGGAACGCCCGTCGCCGGGTCGACCGGCACGAGAATGATCGCCTGGAATCTTCCGCTCGTGATCGCGTCCTGGCACTGGGAGATCTGCTCCTGCGGATCGAAGTGCGCATCGAACGACGTGACTGTTCCGCCGTCAGCGCTGACGACGTCCTCCGCACCCTGGGCGACGGCTTCAGGGAAGTCGCCTCCGATGTAGCCGAGGAAAGCGATGTTGACCGGCTTGGTGCCGTCGGAACCATCATCCGTGGGCGACGTCTGTCCGCCTGTCGAACATGCCGCTAGCACGGGCAGCAGGGCGACTGCGCCCACCATGGCCCAACGTCGAACTCGATTCATTTTCATCTCGGGAACCTCCTGACTCGATAGGGAGTCACGGGATGCCCCACTCGATACCCGTGATCGTTTTACGGAACGGTAGCAACGATTATCGGCAAGGTCAATGATTTTCAGCGACGCGCGATTCTGACTTCGAGAACGCCTTGAGGTCGAACTCCGGGTCGGCGATCTGCTGCATGGAAGGCAGTCGGCGAGCCGTGAGAATGCGACGGGCGGCCATGTGGTCGCCCGTCGCGTTCACCGACTCCACGCACACGAGCTCTCCTTCCGTGAAGGCGAACACCGAGAAGGACCCGTCGCGTTCGTCGCCGCGAACGATGGTCACCGATTCCGGTCCGGGGATGCCCACGATGTTCAGCTTCAGGTCGCCTTGATGACTCCAGAACCACGGCACTTCGCTGTATCCATCAGGGGTCCCCTCCCCGCCTCCGGCGAGAACAGCAGCCAGGTGCTCCGCGTGCCCTGAGGCATTCTGCACGGATTCGAGGCGAGCGAAGCGGCGGGCATGGCGGCTCGGATACCGTGCACAGTCGCCGAGGGCGTAGATGTCCGGATCGGAGGTGACGAGGTCGGAATCGACCACGATCCCATCGTCGACCTGCAATCCTGATGACACGGCGAGTTCGTCGTTGGCGTGGACGCCGACGGCCACGAGAACCAGATCGGCCTCGATCACTTCACCCGAAAGGAGTCGCACCCCGGACGCATTGCCCCGCGCATCGACGGAGATCGAGTGCACCTGCTGCCCGTACAGGACGGAGATTCCACGTCGCGCCAGTTCGGTGCGGAACCACTGGGACATGTGTGGGGTGAGTGAGCGACGCATCGGCGCTTGTGACGACGCGATGACCGTCACCGGAAGCCCTCGGTGAGCCGCTGCGGCGGCGAACTCCAGTCCGATGAAGCCGGCGCCGATCACGACGGGTCGGCGTGCGGTCGAGAGGTGCGCCCATACGGCGCGGCTGTCATCGACCGTCCGGATGCTGTGGACGCCGACCGCGTCCTCTCCCGCAACGCCGAGTCTGCGGTTGCGCACGCCTGTGGCGATCACGAGTTTCGCGTACGGAATCATCTCCCCGGACTCGAGCTCCACGTCGTGTCGGTCGCGAGCGATGCGGACCGCGCGATGCGGAGTTCTCAGGATCACTCGCTTCTGTTCGAAGAACGACGGTCCGCGGAGGGGCAGCGCGCTGGGCGCCTCATCGAGGCTCTTGAGCGATTCCTTACTCAGCGGTGGACGCTGATACGGCAGGTCCGTCTCATCTCCGATGATGGTGAGTCTCCCGTCGAACCCCAGCTTCCGCATCGAATCTGCGAAATGTACAGCGGCTTGCCCTGCGCCGACCACCACGATGTCGTCCTGCAGCATCCTCTACTCATCCCTTGTTGCCGATATTAGAGCTTTATAGTTTAAATAATAGCCACCAGGGTGGCTGTAGATGCTAGCGTTTGGCAAACCGAACGCTTCTGAGGAGGGAATCCCATGACGACCTACGCTGCGGTTCCGGGACCCGCGCACATTCATCCCTTCGCCAACGTGGTGGCGGGAGATGATCTGATCTTCCTGAGCGGTGTCGCAGCTTCCGGCGACACGGTCGAGGAGCAGGTCCGCTCGACCATCGATACCGTTCGCGAGCTCTTGGCCGATGTGCAGAGTTCGCTCGCGGAGGTCGTGTTCTACCGCATCGTGGTGACCGATCGGGCGGATGTCGACACGGTCAACGACGTGATGAAAGAGCTTCTCCCCGAACCGCGACCGGCGTGCGGCATCCTGATCATCGGTCAGCTCGTGGAGCCGTTCCTGAAGTTCGAGCTCGAACTCATCGCGCACCGAGGAGCCAGGCTGGTGACGCCTGCCGCCACGGCAGAGTGAGGAGTCGAGCGGGGTCGTCGAGCCCGCATCCTGCCTCGGGCACGACCAGCAGGGCGTCAGCATCGGCGAGGCCCCGCATCATCGCTGCACCCCGCCATGCGGCGGGAGAAGGCCGCTGGTCTCGAACCTGGACGGGGACCAGCAAGGTCGATCCGGGGCGACCCTCGAAATGAAGTCCGCGCGTCAGGTCGAAGGCGCGGGGGTCGCGTCCCGCCATGCCCGCGATCAGCGGCTCGAGAATCGAAATGGCGACGACCATCGCGGCGAGCGGGTTCCCGGGGAGGCAGACGATGAGGCGCCCATCGGGTAGTCGGGCGATTCGAGAGGGTCCGCCGGGGCGCATGGCGATTCCGTCCACGAGGATGTCGGCGCCAAGCCCGCGCAGTGCGCGGCGTACATGGTCGGCTGATGAGCTGCCGGTGCCGCCCGTCGAGATGACGAGGGGTGCCGTGGATTCCTCGATGGCCTGCGACGTCGCCGTGAGGTCGTCTCGGACTCTCGATGACTCCCGAACCTCGGCGCCGAGCAGCCGCAACACCGCGGGCAGCTGAACTCCGAAGCTGTCCCTGACCTGACCGACCCCCGGCACGCCCTGGGTGATGACCTCGTCACCGGTCAGAAGCAGGTGGACCCCGGGTTCCGCACTCACCTCGAGGTGGTCGATACCTGCAGATGCCGCCAAGGCGATGTGCGCGGGGTTGAGCAGAGTTCCCTTGCGGATGAGGGTTTCACCATGGTCGGCCTCTGCGGCCGTCGGCCGGACATGTTGACCCGGTCGGGGCTCGTCGAGGCGGGCCGAGAACAGGATGTCCTCGTCCGTCGTTCCACTCTCGAGGCGCAACACCGCGAACTCATCGTCGAAGACGACGTCGCCCGTGACGACCTTGCGGGCTTCGCCGGCGCGTCGGCCGGCCCTCGTGACGCGCCATGGTCCTTCCCCGGTCACGGCCCAGCCGTCCATCGCCGACGATGCGAAGTGAGGGATGTCGATCGATGTGGTGACGTCGACGGCGAGCAGCCTCCCGATGCTCTTGTCGAGAGGCAGCAGCTCGGGAAGGAGCGAGCGCGACTGTCCCGCTGCGTGGGCGGCCTGTCTGGCCTCGGCCCAGGGGAGGCGCGTGGTCACGATGCGAGATCCCCGAGCGCCGAGCTGAGAGCATGAGTCTCCTCCTGCTTGCTCACGCCGAGCTCCGCGGCGTCCGTCCACGTGTCAACATCGCGAGTGGAACCGGGCGGTACGCGAACACGCGTGAGAGTGAGGCCCTCGATGACCTGTCGCATCGAGGAAGGACGTTCCGTCCGCAGGGCGTGTCGCAGCGAATGGGTCGAATAGATGGCGAGGAGGTACTGATCCACACCGTGCTCATCGACCGCGATCACGCCGTCTGCCGAGCGTTCCTTGCCGACCTGCCTCCGGAGGTAGGGCAGCGCCTTGACGGCATCCGGAACGTCGCATGCGAGGACGAGTACGAAGGACTCGTCCTCGCGGGGGATCTGCGCGAGACCCGCCGCGATCGCAGCCACCGGACCAGCGAACGGGGGGTCCTCCCTCGTCGTCATCACGCCCTCTCGCGCCGCGACGTCGCCGACGATGACAATGCGTCGCGCACTCTCGGTGGCTCGGATGGCCAGGGAGAGAAGAGGTTCGTCGGCACGGACGAGCCGCTCTTTCCGCTCTCCGCCGAGGCGCGAGCCTCGGCCGCCGGCGGGGTTTATCGCATCGAACTCCATCCCGAAAGCATATGCCTGATCGATTTGGTTGTGCGATAATCGGTCTCTATGGGTCGAATAATAGCTCGCAAGCGGGTGGTGCGGATCGTGGTCGGCGAGTCGCGCGCCAACCGCGAGGACGTCCTCGCTGTCGAGGAACCGCTCGAGATCCGGGTCGCAGGTGCGCCGCTCGCGATCACGATGAGAACCCCCGGTCATGACTTCGAGCTTGCGGCGGGCTTCCTCATCTCCGAGGGGATCATCTCGAGAGGCGATGACCTCTTCTCCGTTCGTTATTGCGCCGGCGAGAGCGCTGACGAGGGCAATACTTACAACGTCCTCGACATCGTGTTGGCCCCGGGAGTGCCGCTCCCCGACTCGAACACGCAGCGCAACTTCTTCATGACGAGTTCGTGCGGGCTCTGCGGCAAGGCCTCCATCGACGCGGTGCGCACGCGGTCGGCGTATGCGGTGGATCAGGACGACGCTGTCGTCGCCGAGGATCTCCTGATCACCCTCCCGGGCAGATTGCGCGAAGGGCAGGAGGTGTTCGACCGGACGGGTGGACTGCATGCGGCGGCCCTGTTCGACGCGGAGTCCGGCAGGATGCTCGTGCTGCGGGAAGACGTGGGACGCCACAATGCGGTCGACAAGGTCGTCGGCTGGGCCCTCCTCGAGCGGCGTCTTCCGTTGAGCGGAACCGTGCTGATGGTCTCCGGTCGAGCGAGCTTCGAACTCGTGCAGAAGGCTTCCATGGCTGGTATTCCCGTGCTCGCCGCCGTGTCGGCTCCCTCCTCCTTGGCGATCGACCTCGCTCGCGATGTCGGTCTCACCGTGGTCGGATTCCTCCGGGGATCGTCGATGGTCGTGTACTCCGAATCGCGGCGTATCGTCGCCGCACAGAAAGCGGTCGTGTGATGTCTGACAAGCACATTCCCACAGGTGGCGATTATCCGGACCTCGAGGTCGGGCACAACAAGGAGTGGGCGGTCGGCGTGCCGGCCATTCTTCACTCCATGGAGCCGGCGATCAAGGAGATGGGTGCCCTTCGCACCGCGAGGTTGATGACCGCCATCAATCAGAAGAGCGGCTTCGATTGCATGAGCTGCGCCTGGCCCGATCCCGGTCACCGAAACATGCTCGAATTCTGCGAGAACGGTGCGAAGGCCGTCACATGGGAAGCCACCCCTGTGATCGTGCCTCGAGCCTTCTGGGAGGAGAACTCGCTCACCAGCCTGCTGGACAAATCGGAATACTGGCTGGGGATGCAGGGAAGGCTGACGGAACCCGTGTACAAGCCTCGGGGGGCCGATCACTATGAGCCTGTCTCCTGGGATCGTGCATTCCAGATCATCGCCGGACATCTGAAGGCGCTGAGGTCGCCGGATGAGGCAGCGTTCTACACGAGTGGCCGTACCGCGAACGAGACCGCCTTCGCGTATCAGCTGTTCGCGCGCGCGTTCGGCACCAACAACCTGCCCGACTGCTCCAACATGTGCCATGAGTCCACGGGCACGGCGCTCACGGAGACCATCGGCATCGGCAAGTCGACCATCGCCTACGAGGACTTCGAGAACTCGGACCTCATCATCGTGATGGGCCAGAATCCCGGTACCAATCATCCGCGAATGCTGAGCGCTCTCGAGGATGCCAAGCGCAACGGTGCGACGATCGTCGCCGTGAACCCTCTCCCCGAAGCCGGCCTCATCCGTTACAAGAACCCGCAGAAGGTGCGCGGAATTCTCGGGAAGGGGACCGCCATCGCGGATCACTTCCTCCAGATCCGATCGAGTGGTGACATGGCACTGTTGCAGGCTGTCGCTCGGCGTGTCGTCGAAGCGGAAGACGCGGCGCCCGGGACTGTGCTGGATCACGACTTCCTGTCCGAGTACACGCTCGGGCTGGGCGAGTTCATGGAGCACATCCGAGATGTCGATGACGCGGCAGTTCTCGAGGCCACGGGGCTCACGCTGGAGGAGATCGACCTCGTGGCGGACCTCTATATCCGGTCGGAGCGGGTGATCATCACCTGGGCGATGGGCCTCACGCAACAGAAGAACGCCGTGGGCACGCTCAAAGAGGTGATCAATCTCCTGTTGCTGAGGGGGAACATCGGCAAGCCCGGTGCGGGGGCATCGCCCATCCGCGGTCACAGCAATGTGCAGGGAGACCGCACCATGGGCATCTGGGAGCAGATGCCCGAACCGTTCATGGACGCGCTCGCCGAGGAGTTCGACTTCGCTCCGCCCCGCGCTCACGGCGCCGATGCGCTGCAGACCGTCGCCGGGATGCAGAACGGAGACATCAAGGTGTTCTTCGCCATGGGAGGCAACTTCATCGCCGCGATCTCGGACACCGAGGTCTCTGAGGCGGCGATGAGGGGCACCGCCCTCACGGTGCAGGTGTCGACCAAACTCAACCGTTCCCATGTCGTGACCGGCGAAGAGGCGCTGATCCTCCCCACGCTCGGACGCACGGAGATCGATCTCCAGGGAGGGAGACCGCAGTTCGTCTCGGTCGAGGACAGTGTCTGTGCTGTGCACGCCAGCCACGGGAAGGTGCCCCCTGTCGCGCCGGGCATCCTCTCTGAAGTCGCCATCGTCTGCCGCTTGGCCAGAGAGACGCTCGACGGGTCCGTGGACATCGACTGGGAGGGGTTCGAGCAGGACTACGACCTCATCCGAGACCGAATCAGCCGGGTCGTTCCGGGGTTCGAATCGTTCAACGAGGACATCCGTCGGAAGGGCGGCTTCATCCTGCCCAACGGCCCTCGCGACGCCCGCCGCTTCGACACGGCGTCGGGCAAGGCGATGGTGACGGTGAATCATCTCGAGCCGCTCGAACGGCCCGCGGGTCGATTGATCCTCCAGACGATGCGTTCCCATGATCAGTTCAACACCACCATCTACAGCTTGAACGATCGGTATCGAGGCATCAAGAAGGGGCGTGACGTGATCTTCGTCAATCCCGACGATCTCGCGGAACGCGGGCTGCACGACGGTCAGCGGGTGGACATCTTCAGCGAATGGAAGGACGACCCCGATCGGGTCTTGAGGAACTACCGCGTGGTCTCGTACCCGACGGCCCGCGGTTGCGCTGCCGCCTACTATCCGGAGGCGAACGTTCTCGTTCCTCTTCTCAGTGTCTCCGACTACAGCAACACTCCCGCGTCCAAGGCTGTCATCATCCGTCTCGAACCGGCCGAGCGGCAGACGCGCGCGTGAAGGTTCTCGTTCTGGGATCGTCCGGGATGATCGGCACGGCGGTCTCGGCTGAGCTCATTGTTCGCGGACACGAGGTCATCGCGGGAGTGCGCTCGAACTCGACCTCGGAGCACCCCCGCAGCGTCGTGGTCGACGTGCGGGACGAGGCGACCCTCGTGCGTGCTGCTGTGGAAACCGACGCCATCATGTCGTGCATCGGCGGGGCCGGGCGAGGTGATCACGACGTCGTGGTCGACGCGGTGGCCCCTCTGCTCACGGCCGCAAAGCAGACGAGGAGCGGGCGCCTGCTCGTCGTCGGGGGTGCGGGGAGCCTCTTCGATGGACCGAAGCAGCGCCTCGATGCGAGCGACTTCGACCCGGGCTCGCGGCCCTCCGCGCTCGCTCAGAAGGCTGCTCTCGAGGCGCTCCGCGAGCGAGGCGACGCTGTGGACTGGGTCTACCTCTCGCCGTCCGACGTCATCGGTCCGGGGCCGGCGACTGGCGCCGTGGTTCTCGGAGAGGACACGCTGCTTCGTGGCCGCGACGGGGAAAGCTTCGTGACCACCGGCGACTTCGCTGTCGCGTTCGTCGACGAGCTCGAGCATCCGAGGCATCACCGCGAGAGATTCACGGTGCGAACGCTCCGGTGAACGCGCTCAGTGCTCGCAGGTGCACGTGCTTCCGCCGCCGCGGCACCCGCGAGCTGTTCGCGCCGTGCGCCTGTGACGACTCCGGGACGTCCATCGCGGGGTTCTGATCGAGGAAACCGTACGGCTTTAACCAAAACCCTGCATAGTCGACGGGCATGATCGGCCAGTCCTCGAGGCGCGGGAGCAGAGTGCTCAAGACGGAATCCCCGGCGATGACGAGCGGCCTCATCGTGATGTGGGTGATGCACTGAGATGTCAACGGTCGGCCGCGAGAGTCCGGTCTGTGCAACGGCCGTCTCCAAGATCTCAGAGAGCCGTCTACTCGGAACCGACACCCGACAACGGCGCGTCGTCGACTGCGCCACGACGCCGCTTCATGAGCTTGCTCGGTCGTCGATCATTGCGCGCGTGAAGAAGGTTATGACGCCGGAGGGCTACCTCGAGCGGAAGTGTGACGAGAGGAGGGACCGCAGCCAGAATCGCCAGAACACTCACCCACCACGGCCATTGGAGCTTCACCGCGGCGTAAACGGCGACGACGAAGTACACGAGGAACATGCCGCCGTGTAAGCGGCCGAAGATGAAAACGCCGAGATCTGTCGTGTCCGTGACGTACTTGAGGAACATCCCGATGAGAAGCCCCGCCCACGTGACCGCCTCACCCAGCGCGACGAAGGAGAAGAGCCTGCCCGTGCGGCTCACGTCGCGCTGCCCGAAAGAGTGATGTCGCGGTTCTTCGGCAGTTCCAGGCGGGGGTAGCGGCCCACCGCCGCCCGGATGGTCATCTGATGTGTGCTGGGGTCGCCCCAGGTGATCTCGACCCGGTTTCCCTCTGCGGAGTGCTCGAGGTCCAGGATCGCTAGGGAGAGCATCGAACTGTAACTGCTGCTGAACATGCGTCCGGAGGAGATTCCCACGAGCTCCCCGTCGACGCGCACATCATCGCTGAAGACGATGGTGCTGTCACCTGTCCAGATCGGGTTGGCGGCGAAGTCCATGAATTGGGCCTCGGCGCCCGGGGTGAACTGCGACGCATAGACATCAACGACGTCAGTTGGCTCCCATATGAGGGTCACGGGTCCGCGCGTCGTGCGGGTCGACTTCAGAGCTTCGCTTCCCACGAACGGGTGGTCGAAGGTGATCATGTGCCCCCAGCCGAGTTCGTATGGCGTGAAGTACGGCTTGGACGGGTCGGAACCCGCGCTTCCTGGAAGGGCTGCGAAGACCTCCTCGGGCTCAGCGCCCAGGTACTGCAGGAAGTCGGGGTCTTCGGTGTAAGCCGGAAGGAAGTGGAGGAAAGACTGCGCAAATCCGTTCTCGGTGTGGTTCAACCCGTATGCGCGCAGCCCCAGTCGGACAAGCCCCGACGGTTCTCCTGCCTTCTGGAGCGCTCGATATACATCCGGAGCATCATCGATCGATCCATGGACCTCATACGCGAGAGTGCCTGCGACTCCGAGGCGATACACGCGGACATTCATCAGCGAGCCATCTGGCTTGGCGATAGTGGATTCGCGATGCCAGATGAAGTCGAGATCGGCGAAGTCCTCGCCGGTGGCGGCCTGAATGACGTCCAGCGCGAGCGGGCCCCCCACCTGGAACAGGAAGAGCTTGCCGCTGAGGTCTTCGCCAGACACCTGGTACCGCCCTGAATCGACGAGGTAGTCGATGTACGGTTGAGGAAGAAGCTGATGAACTCCTCGTCGCCCGTACGCAGTACCATGCCGTCGGCCATCACGTGACCTTGTGAGTTGCACATCACCGCGTGCTTCGAGGCTCCGATCGAGAACTTCGTAAAGTCGTTGATGGATGCGTCGCGAAGCAATCGAAGTGCGTCGGGGCCGCTTAACCGGAACGGGGACGGCGGGTTGAGTCCGGCGTGCAGGTAGGCGGTGTTCTTCCAGGACTCCTCTTCCGTTCGAAAGTCGCTGAACTCATAGGGGGTGAAGCTTCCGAGCGAGCTCGAGTACAGCGCGACTTTCGGGTCGAACGGAAGATTGGGGCTGTGTGTGATCGGAGGCGAATCAGTCATGTTGGGTGCTCCATGTGGACGCGGAAGTCGGCAGCGCGATGGGCGCGCCACCATGAACAAAGAAGAGCCGGTCGGGTCAGCCCAGTAGTTTCTCGGTGAGATGCCGTGCGATGGCGGTCCGCAAGGACGACGCGAGGGGGAGGGTGTTCAGGGAATCCGCCATCCAGAGCCCGTCGGCTGCGAGCCGCGCGATGAGGATTTGCATGGCATCGGGATCCTCGGGGTCGATCCCAGATGGATCCGGCAGCCAGCGAGCGATCACACGCTTCCAGGGTCGATCGAACTCCGGGTTTATGGTCGCCTCGAGCATGAGCCGTAGCTCTGGACCAGAGGCGCTCCTCGCGCTCACTTCGGCATACGCGCGCAGCCTCTCCGTGGCGGTAGCAGCCTCGGGCGGGCCGCCGAGCGAGGACACAAGCTCGTCCTCCCAGAGTTCTGCGAGCCGTTCATGCAACGCCACAAGCAAAGCCTCCTTCGACGAGAAGTGGTAAAGAAGGCCGCTCTTCGTGATTCCTGAGCGTTCCGACACGGCTTCGTAAGTAAGTGCTGCCACGCCGTTGTGCTCGACCACGGAGAGTGCCGCGTCAAGGATGTGATCTCGTTTGCTCAGACGCATCTTCTTTATCCCCTTGCTTCAGTGGTTACCGGCAAACGCCTGTGACTGCGTACCGGGTCCGTGGTGGCGGAGCAGCCGCGCAGTGACAGTCGCACCGATCGCCAGCACGACGGCGAGGATGATCATGGTGACGAGGAACCCGTTCTCGAAAGCGGCGTTCGCCGCGTCGATAACCGACTGATCGCCGTTTGCGACCGCCAACGCGGACGAGATGCTCTCACGCGCTGCATCGGATGTACCGCCTGGCAGGGTCACCGTAGCCGTGTATACGAAGGAGAGCAGACTGCCGAGCAACGCGACGGCCGTGAGGGAGCCGAACTCGTATGACACCTCTTCCATCGACGCTGCCATTCCCGCACGTCGCGGGGGAACATTGCCGACGATCGCTGTCGATGCCACGGACATGGCCGCGCCAAGGCCCGCACCCGTGACCAGAAGGCCGGCGATAAGCAATCCGAAGGCATCGGTCTGGACGCTGACGATGATGAGAACGACACCGAGAGTAGCTGCGGCGAGCCCGCCCGAAATGAGGGGGAGAAGCCCGGTGCGATGAAGAAACGCGCCTCCAAGAAGCGCGGTCGGCAGAGAGCCGATGGCGATTGTCGCTACCAGGAGGCCCGCCTGCAGGGGAGTGAAACCCTCGACGAGCTGGAAACGTTGGGTCGTAACAAGCTGCGAGCCACCGATCGCGAACATCGCGAAGGCGGCCGCTACAACGCCCGAGGTGAATGCGGGGTTGCGGAAGATCGCGAAGTCGACGAGGGGCTCCTTCAACTGCCGCTGGCGCCGTGCGAAGAGCCAGAATCCTACCGTGGCGGCGAGTGCCCCGCCGGCCACGACAGCCCAGTTCTGCGGTGAGTGTGCGAGCTCCTTGATGAAGAAGACCGCGCCCACCAGACCGATCATGGCCTGCAGTGAGGAGATGAAGTCCCACTTCTTCGACGGATCGGGGTCATTCGCAGGGGCAAGGACGAGAGCTGCGATGAGAGCGACGATGACGACAGGCACATTGATGAGGAAGACCGAGCCCCACCAGAAGTGCTCGAGGAGCACACCGCCCACGATCGGCCCCAGGGCTGCGCCGACGACGGACAGGCTGCCCCAGACCGCGATCGCGAAGTTCCGCTCTCGCTCGATGGTGAACGAGACACGAATCAGCGCGAGCGTGGCGGGCATCATGGCGGCGGCGCCCACAGCGAGCACCGCGCGTGCTGCGATGAGCGTCCCGGGCGAAGGGGAGAAGGCAGCGCCGAGCGATGCAAGTCCGAAGATGACCAGGCCGATCAAGAACATCCGACGATGCCCGACTCGGTCGCCGAGGGTGCCGGAACCCAGCAGGAGACCCGCCATCACCACCGGGTACGCATTGATGATCCACAAGCTCTGAGAACCGGTTGCGCCGAGATCCTCTTCGAGGGTGGGCAATGCCGTGTAGAGAATCGAGTTGTCCAGAGTGATGAGCAGGAGACCTGCTCCGACCGTCGCCAGCAGAGCCCAGCGTTGGCGCTTCGAGAGATTCATTCCACCAGATCTTTCTTGATTGCGACTCAAACTATACCATCCGTTTGGTAAAGTTTGCCTCGAGCAAGTAGTCCCACCCCGACGAGAGGGCATGGGGAACCGGCTTTCTCCACGGTCAGGGTGCAGCATCAGCGCGATCATCTGATCTCGCACCGCTCGGAATCTGGACTCCCTCGAATCAGCGCTCGACCCGTGACCCGAGTATCCGCTGCAGCGTCTCCGGGGTGATCTGCGATCGGCGCCCCGATCCCGTCTTGGCGAGCTCGGCGATGGTGGTGTGCCCGCAGCCCGTGAGTCGCGCGATCTCACGCAGCGAGTACCCCTCCGCTCGGAGCGCCCAGACCCGCTCGGAGGCGGGCAGGGAGTCGACGGGGTCGACCCTGGGAGGGATGCCGGCAGCCGCGGCGATCTCGCGCTTGCGGGCGGCTTGCGCATCGGAGCATGTGACTGCGTCGGCTCCGCCGGGGCAGGTGCGGCGGTCGCGGCATCCGAGGTAGTAGCCGTAGGTCGTGCCGTGCGTGATGGTGTGGCCCTCGCTCCGGAACCGGCGTTCGCGGTACTCGCGGATGTACTCCCGTCGTGCACCGGCGCAGGTCGTGCGCCCGATGGTCCAGTTCGGGCAGAGCCGGTCGCGATGGCATCCGCGACGATACCCGCCGAGCGTGCCGTGAGCGTCGAGGTCGCTGGCGGTCGGTGAAGGCTGCGGGGCCTCAGGCGCACGCGGGGCGTCGTCCACGGTGCCGGTGCGGGGGATCGGCTGGTCGAGGGGCAGCTGCCACAGGCGATAGTCCGAGCGCCTGCGCACAGATGCCTCGGCGCACGTGACCCAGGGCGAGAGGTCGCCGTGCGGGCACGCGGAGCGCGTGCGGCATCCGGCCTCGTACCCTGCGGGGCTGCCGTGGGGGATGCGGTTTGTCATCGTTGCTCGGTCGGCTCAGATCAGCGGCGCGGCGGCGCGGGTGCGGCCGCGCTCTCTCACCACGTCCTCGGCACCGCTCACGATCGCATGGATCTTCTGCGTCGCGTCGACGGTGATGCCGGGTTCCTCGGGGGCGAGCGGCTCGAGGGTCGCCAATTGCGATTCGAGCAGGTCCAGCGGCATGAAATGCTCGCTGCGCATGAACAGCCGCGCGGCGAGGACCTCTTTCTTGACGTCGAGATGCACGAAGAAGACGCGGGGCGCATGCTCGCGGATCGTGTCGCGGTACACCTGCCGGAGCGCGGAGCAAGCGATCACGAGACCGATGTTCTCCTGGCGGTGCAGCTCGGCTCCAACGATCCGAAGCCACGGGGCACGGTCCTCGTCGGTGAGCGGGACGCCCGCCGACATCTTCGCGATGTTCGAGGCCGGATGCAGGTCATCCGCGTCCTGGAAAGGCACTCCGAGTCGCGCGGCCAAGGCCGCGCCGACGCTCGACTTGCCGCAGCCGGAGGCGCCCATCACGACGACGAGCGGGGCGGGGGGAGAGGCGGATGCCGTCATGAGAACTTCACCAGGACCTTGCCGGATGCGGTCGAGTCGAGCGCCGCCTCGAACGCGGCGAGAGCGTCATCGAGCGCGAACTCGTGGGTGATGACCGGGTCGATGTGGAGGGTCCCGTCGCCGAGTGCCCGGATCACGTCATCGATCTCGTCGTGGAAGCGGAAGGAGCCGACCAGATCGATCTCCCGAGTGATGGCGGTCGCGATCGGTACCGGCTGGTTGCCGTCGGGCTGTAGGCCCACCATCACGACCCTGCCGCCTCGAGTGGTTCCGCCGATCGCCGAGGCGAGCCCGCGCGGGTTTCCCGACGACTCGAGAGTTACGTCCGCATCGACCGCGAGGACAGCCTCTGTCTCGGTGGCCAGCAGGGTGGTCGTGGCGCCGACCTCGGTGGCGACGCGCAGCGGCCGCTCGTGCAGGTCGACGGCGATGATCTCGGCCGCGCCTCGTGCCCGTGCTGCGGCGACGATGAGAGAGCCGATCGGGCCAGCGCCGATCACGAGCACCCGCTTGCCGGCGAGGTCGCCGGCACGGTTGACGGCGTGCCAGGCGACGCTCGCGGGTTCGATGAGCGCGGCTGTGCGCAGGGGAACTCCCGCCGGAAGCTCTCGGAGCATGCCGGTCGGCAGGGCGACGTGGTCGGCGAAGCCGCCGGCTGTGTGTGGAAGACGCGCGGCGGAGCCGAGGTAGGTGACGCCACCTGAGATGTTCGGCCGGTCGGCCGGGAACCGCACGGGCGATTCGGCGTAGCGAGCCGGGTGCACCGTCACGGGAGTTCCCGCAGCGGGCCCTGACCCGTCGCGCGCAGGGGTGACCACTGTGCCCACCACCTCGTGCCCGAGCACCATCGGCTCGCGGAGGATCGACTGTCCGGCGGCGCCGTGCTTCCAGTAGTGCAGATCCGATCCGCAGATGCCGCCGTAGATGACCTGGATGACGGCTTCGTCGGCGGACGGTGCGCGCAGCGGCACGGTCTCGACGCGGACGTCGTCGGTGGCGTGGGCGACGATCGCCCGCACGGATGCTGGGGGGACGGGGGAGAGGTCAGACGACAACGCTCATCCCTCCGTCCACGAACACGACCTGGCCGTTCACGTAGGCCGAGGCGTCCGAGGCGAGCCAGACGGCCGGGCCGATGAGATCCTGCACCTCGCCCCAGCGCTCGGCGGGGGTGCGGCCGACGACCCACGAGTTGAAGGCGGGGTCGTCGATGAGCGCCTGCGTCATCTCGGTGCGGATGTAGCCGGGCGCGATGCCGTTGATCTGAAGCCCGTGCTTCGCCCACTCGGCGGTCATCGCGCGGGTGAGGTTGCGAAGACCACCCTTGGTCGCCGTGTAGGGGGCGATCGACGGGCGCGCGAGCTCGGTCTGGATCGAGCAGATGTTGATGATCTTCCCCGCCCCGCGGGTGAGCATGCGGCGGGCGACCGCACGCCCGACCAGGAAGGGCGCCGTGAGGTTCACGGCCACGACCCGCTCCCAGTCGGCGACATCGAGGTCGACCATCGGCACTCGGTGCTGGATGCCGGCGTTGTTCACCAGGATGTCGATCGGGCCTTGTTCGGACTCGATCGCGGCGATCGCGGCCTCGACGGCGACGTCATCGGTGATGTCGAAGGCGCGGCCCGAGACGGTCACGTCGGGGGCAGATGCCGCGAGACGCGCGACGGCATCTGCCACCCCCGCATCGGTCGTGCCGTTGATCACGATGTCGGCGCCGGATCGAGCGAGCCCTTCGGCGAGGGCTGCTCCGATCCCGCGCGTGGATCCGGTGATGAGCGCGGTCTTGCCCGCAAGGTTGAACAGCGATTCAGTCATGGTTGGTCCTCAGTAGAACTCGACGGTGTCGACGACGTTGCGCAGCTCGCGACCGTCGAGGAACCGTGCGGCGTTGTCTGCGAAGAGCTCGGCGATCCGGCGCTCCTCCCGCGGGTCCAGGGCTGCGGTGTGCGGGCTGATCACCACGGCGGGGTGAGTCCACAGCGGGCTCGATGCGTCGAGCGGCTCGACAGCGAAGACGTCGAGTGCGGCGAAGCCGACCTGTCCGTTCGCGAGGGCGCGCATGAGGGCTGCCTCGTCGATGACGGTGCCGCGGCCGACGTTGACGATAGTGGCGCTCGGCTTGAGCGCGCCGAAGAACTCGTCGTCCAGCATTCCCTCGGTCGATGAGGTGCCGGGCAGGGTGACGACCACGGCGTCGGCCCGCGGCAGGTGCTGCCCGAGGTTCGCGAGGGGCTCGATCTGGGCGCCGTCGACGACGCCGTCACCGCTGCGGTGGAACGCGACGACGTTGGCGCCCAGCCCGACGAGCGCACGAGCCGTCTCGGTGCCGATGCCGCCGAGCCCGAGTACGAGAACGGTGAGGTCGGACACCTGGCGCATGGCCCAGCGTCCGCTCCACTCCCGGTCGGACTTCTGGGCCGTGAGGCGTGGCAGGTCCTTCGCGCCGGCGAAGATGCCGAAGACGGCGAACTCCGCCAGCGGACCTCCGTGCACGCCTGCGCTCGTGGTGATGGTCACGCGTTGCAGCTCGTCGTCGGTCAGGGCGGCGGCGCGCACCTGTGCACCGCCACCCGCTGCCATCGTCTGCACCCAGGCGAGCGACGGGTTCGCGCGCACGGCGCGGGCCAGGGCTGCGGGGTCGACGTCGGGGATGCCGTACAGCGCGTCCGCGCCGTCGATCAAGTCCTCGAACCGCTGCTGCTGCTCGGCGCTGCGGCGGAAGGCGGGGTCTCCCGAGAAGTCGGCGGCGTGCCGCATCGGCGGCAGCAGCGCGGGCTCGTGTACGAGGTCGATGCGGGGCTCGAGCTCGACGATCCGTGCGGCGTCTTCATCGGAGAGCGGTGCGGCGACGACGACGCGAAGTCGGTCCGGGGTCATCGCTGCGCCTCGCGAGCCGCGCGCAGCTCGACGACCTCGGCGTCCTTCTCTGCTTCGAGCGCGACGATGGCATCGGCCCCGGCGAGAGCCGCCTCGACCCGAGACGGCGGGATCACGATCACGCCGTCAGAGTCGGCGACCACGATGTCTCCCGGCGAGACGACCACGCCGCCGAGTGCGACGGGGACACCGATGCGTCCTGGACCGTTCTTGTAGGGGCCTGCGGGGGTCAGCCCACGAGCGAAGACCGGGAACCGGAGTGACTCGATGATGTCGCGGTCGCGGACGCATCCGTCGACGATGGCGCCGGTGGCGCCGAAGAGGTCGAAGCGCTGGGCGAGGTTGTCGCCCAGGATCGCGCGGCCGTCGTATCCGCCGGCGTTGATGATGACCACGTCGCCCGGCTGGATGTGGTCGAGTGCCTCGATCACGGCCTTGTTGTCTCCGGCGGTGGTGAGCACGGTGAGGGCGCTGCCGACGATGCGCGAACCGGGCCAGATCGGCGCGATGCCGGCGTCGACGATGTCGAGCCGCTCGAGTCCGTCGCCGAGGTTGGCGGTGGAGTGCGCGGCGAAGCGGGCGAGCGTCTCGGCGGAGGGGCGCTCCCAGGTGGGGGCGATGGCGATGTTGGTCTCGGTCATGATGTCTTCCTTCGAATCAGGGGTACAGGCCGCGGTTGAGGTGCGCGTCGTAGACGCGAGCCACCGCGATGGTCATCGCCGATTGGCGGAGGGTGGTGCGGTGGCGGATCGAGTGGGTCAGAACCTCGTTCCACGCAGCGGTCATCCGCTCGCGGAGTCGCTGCTCGACGGTCTCGAGCGACCAGCGGTAGGTCTGTCGACCCTGCGCCCACTCGAAGTACGAGACGACCACGCCTCCGGCATTGGCGAGGATGTCGGGGACCACAAGGATGCCGCGCTCGGCGAGCCGCTCATCAGCGTCGGTCGTCGTCGGACCGTTCGCACCCTCGACGACGATGCGCGCCCGCACCTCGTCGACGTTGGAGGCGGTGATCACGCCCTCGACCGCGGCTGGCACGAGCAGATCCACCTCGAGCGTCAGCGCGTCACCCGCGGCGAGAGCGTCTGCCCGGTCGAACCCGAGGACCGTGCGATGCATGTCGACGTGACGATCCAGCGCATCGAGGTCGAGGCCGCCTGCGCGGTGCACGGCGCCGTGCTCATCGGAGACGCAGATGACGCGCACGCCGGCATCGGCGAGGAAGCGTGCGGCCGAGCGTCCGACCTTGCCGTAGCCCTGCACGGATGCGGTCGAGCCCTCGACGCGGATTCCCCGGTGCTCGAGTGCGGCGATCGCCACCAGCGCGACGCCGCGAGACGTGGCCGTCGCGCGTCCGAGCGAGCCGCCGAGGCTGAGGGGCTTGCCGGTGACGACATCGGGCACGGTGTAGCCGACGTTCGCCGAGTAGGTGTCCATGATCCAAGCCATGGTCTGTTCGCTCGTGCCGATGTCGGGGGCGGGGATGTCGCGATCCGGACCGATGATCGGAAGGATCTCGCTCGTGTAGCGCCGCGTCGCTCGCTCGAGTTCGCCGAGCGAGTGCCGGGTCGGGTCGATCGCGATGCCGCCCTTCGCTCCGCCGTAGGGGAGGTCGACGAGCGCGCACTTCCATGTCATCCACATCGCCAGTGCACGCACCTCATCGAGGTTGACGCCGGGGGCGAAACGCAGCCCGCCCTTCGCGGGCCCGCGGGTGAGGCTGTGCTGCACGCGATACCCGCGGAGCGTGAGCATGGTGCCGTCGTCGGTGCGCAGCGGTACCGCGACCGAGAGCTCCCGACGAGGCGTCACGAGCATCTCGAAGACGTCGTCGCCGTATTCGAGGATGTTCAGTGCCTGCCGCAGCTGGCGCCTGGCGTCGGTGAGGGGCGTCGGGACCGAAGTCACCGGTGTGTCGAGCAGCATCCTTGCCTCCACGCGAAATGCGAAGCGAATCTCATTTTGTATGACGATCATGCCCCACTCCTGAGTCGAGCACAACCCCGGCCAGAATCGTCGAAAGACGGGCATCCGCCTGAAACATCCCGGAAATATAGGGATTCTATGGTCATCAGCCAACACCCTTCGAATCCCTTGACGGGTGAAGCTTGACCAAATCAAAATGCAACTCTATTCTCAGATGCGACCCTGTTCGCAGGTTCGAGGGCGTAGAATCTCCTCACGCCCCAGGGTTGCCCGATTTCGAAGGTGAGACATGCAATGACTGCAGAAGCGCAACCACTCAGCACCGAACAGGTCGCTGTCGTGACGGCTGACGGGAAGGTCGTCCGCAAGGCAACCGTCGCCGGGGCTATCGGAAGTTTCGTCGAGTGGTACGACTACGGCATCTACGGACTGCTGGCTACGTACCTCGCGATCAACATCATGGGAGGCGCAGACACCGGAGCGCTCTTCCTCACGAACGTCGGATTCCTGGTGAGCTTCATCGCTCGTCCGTTCGGCAGCGTGATCTGCGGGTACCTCGGCGACCGGATGGGCCGCAAGACGCTGCTCGCCGCGCTGCTGATCCTGATCTCGGTGGCCACCGCCTGCATCGGCCTGGTCCCCTCGCACGAGGTCATCGGGGTCGCCGCCCCCATCCTGCTCATCGCGCTGCGCGTGCTGCAGGGCTTCTCGGCCGGTGGCGAGGTCGCCGGTGCGATGGCATTCGTCGGCGAGTATGCCCACAACGCGACGCGCAACTTCTCGATGTCGTTCATTGCCGTCGGCTCGTTCCTCGCGCTGATGTTCGGCTCGGCCTTCTCGGCCGTGCTGATCACCACACTCGGTGACGAGACCATGTCTGCTTGGGCCTGGCGCATCCCGTTCCTGTTCGCCGCCCCTCTCGGCTACATCGGCTTCTACATCCGTCGCCGCATGGAGGAGACCCCGCACTTCGAGGCTCTGCGTGAGCGCAAGTCGGTCGCTCGCAACCCGCTGAAGGCCGTCTTCACCTCGAAGCGCACGATGCTCGCCATCGTGCTGACGATCTTCCTGCCGGCACTGAACGGTCCCGGCTACTACCTGCTGTTCGCCTACATGCCCACGTACCTGAAGACCTCGCTCGGTGAGGGCCAGAACTTCACGATGCTCCAGGCGCTCATGGTGACCGCGTGCAGCCTGGTCGCGATCATCATCTGCATCCCGCTGATGGCCCGTCTGTCCGACCGCATCGGCCGCAAGAAGGTGCTCGCGTTCTCCGCCGTTGCCACGGCCGTGGTCGCCTACCCGGCGTTCGCGATGATCACCACCGGCCAGATCGGACTCGCGATCATCGCGACGATCGTCATGGCCATCGCGTTCTCGGGCCACGCCGCGGTCATCCACACGGTCCTCACCGAGATGTTCCCGACCACGGTGCGCTACAGCGCGTACAGCATCGGGTTCAGCCTCTCGACGATCATCTTCGGCGGAAGCGCTCCGCTGGTGATGACCGCGATCATCAACGCGACGGGCAGCAGCATGGTTCCGGCCTTCGCCGCGATCATCACCGCCGGTATCACGCTCGTGTCGCTGATCTTCGTCGCGGAGACCCGCGGAACCGCGCTCCGCGCGGAGTGATCCCGCGAGAGCATTGACTCTGAGAAGAAGGAGAAGGACATGGGCGTGAATTCCGTCGCCGTCGTCGCCGATCTCGGCGAGAGTTTCGGCAACTACACCATCGGCAACGACGAGGCTCTGCTCGAGCTCGTGACGTCGTCGAACATCGCGTGCGGCTTCCACGGCGGTGACCCTCGAGTCCTCGACAAGACGGTCGCCGAGTGCGTCAGCCGGGGGATCGAGCTCGGGGCGCACCCCGGGTATCCCGATCTGGTGGGCTTCGGCCGCCGCCTCATCGAGGCGTCGGAGGAGGAGATCCGCACCGACGTGCTGTACCAGATCGGTGCGCTCGACGCGTTCGCCCGGGTGCACGGCGGAAAGATCAGCCATGTCGCACCTCACGGCCGCATGGGCAGCATCGCGCAGACCGATGCGAAACACGCCAGGGCGATCACGGATGCGGTCGCAGCGTACGACCCGTCGTACATCGTGATCTGCCAGCAGGGCCTTCTCGCCGAGGAGTCGCGCAAGCGCGGACTCGAGGTCGGATACGTCTTCCTCGCCGACCGCGGGTACGGCGCCGACGGCTGGCCCGTCGCCCGCTCGCACCCCGGCGGCCTGATCTACGATCCCCAAGCCATCGGAGACCGTGTGGCGCAGGTCGTGCGTGACGGCACCGTGACAACCGTCGACGGCGAGGTCGTTCCTCTCGGCCACGACGCCGACATCGTGCTTCTGCACGGTGACCACCCCACGGTGCTCGAGAACGGCACGGCTCTGCGTGCCGCTCTCGACGCCGAGGGGATCCGCGCGACGGGTTTGCGCGACGTCCTCGCTGAGAAGGCCGCGCTCGCCGCGCGCTGATCGGAGTCCCCGATGTCTGCATTCCCGCTCGCGATCGCCGAATACGGCGACGGCGCCGTGATGGTCACGGTCCGAAGCCCTGAGGTGGCGGAACGCCGCCACCTCATCGGCGAGTTCCGTGAGCGGGTGCTGACCGAGCTGCCGCCGGGCGTCGACGACGTCGTGTCAGGGCTGGAATCACTGCTGGTCGAGTTCGACCCGCTGGTGGCCACGTCCGAGCAGGTCTCGTTCGCGCTCGGTGCGCTCGGCAGAGCCGACATCGCATCGATCACCAGGAGCGAGCCCTCGCTCCTGGTGGTGCCGATCGTGGTGAACGACGAGACTGCTCCAGACCTGATCGAGGTCGCGCGCGAACTCGGCATCACCCCCGACGAGGTCATCGGCCGGCTCGAATCCTCGACGCTGACCGTCAACCTCCTGGCGGCCGCGATGGCTCCCATGATGGACGGCCTCGAAGTCCCGAACCCCGTGCGCCGCCAGGCCACCCCGCGCACGGACGTGCCCCCTGGCTCGGTGATGATCGCCGGCCGCAACGCGATCATCCAGCCCTTCCCTGGACCCACCGGCTGGCGGGTCATCGGACGAAGCCCGCTGCGAATCGTCGACATCACCCGCGACGCGCCCGTGTCGTTCGCACCTGGCGATCGCATCTCCTTCCGCCGCATCAGCGAGGCCGAGGCCGAGGCTCTCGACGGTGTCTTCCTCGAACGGGGTGTTCGATGACCACCGCGATCCACTTCCACGAGGTCGGCTGGCGCACCACGTTCCAGGACCTCGGGCGAGCCGGCACCGAGCGCTTCGGCGTTCCGCGAGGCGGAGCGGCCGATCAGGGCGCGGCCCGCGTCGCCAACATCTTCGTCGGCAACCCCGACACGGCACCCCTCATCGAATCCCTCGGAGGTGCCGTCGCGTTCCACGCCTCGACCGATGTGCTCGTGAGCATGACGGGCTCCGTGGGCTCGATCTCGATCGACGGCGTCGTCGTCGAACAGGGGCAGCCGCTGGCGATCCCCGCCGAGGCGGTCGTGCGGGTCGAGGCCGGCGCGAACGCCGCACGCACGTACATCGCCTTCAACGGCACTCTGGCGACCGAGCGGTTCCTCGGCAGTGCAGCACCCGATGCGCGCATGGGATTCACCCAGGCCATCACCGCGGGCTCCGACGCCGACCTCGCCACCAACATCACCCTGATCGAACAGCCGTACCTCGGCCGCGCACTCTTCCGGATGCCGGTTCCCGAGCTCGTGGCGACATCGCGCGACGGTGTGATCCGCATCGTCGACTGCGCCTACACCGACGAGATCGACGGCATCCGCGAGCTGCTCGCAGGCTCCGTGTACACGGTGACGGACCGCTCCGACCACGTCGGCATCCGCCTCGACGGGCCCGTGCTGCATCTGGCTCACGATCGGGAGATCGTGTCGCACGGCGTGCCGATCGGCGCGATCGAGATCCCGCACTCCGACGAGCTGATCGTGCTCGGGCGGTATCGCACACTGACCGCCGGCTACCCGATCGTCGGTTTCGTGACCAGGCAGTCGCAGGATCTGATCGGCCAGGCGCGCCCCGGCCAGGAGCTACGGTTCGCGTGGACCGATCGCGCAGCGGCCCGACAGGCCGCGCTGCGCTTCGAGGCAGAGCTCACGCAGCTCGCCGCCGCAGCGCTCGGCGCCTTCTCGTATCTCGGGCTCGAGGTCGACGCCGACCGCATCCGCTCTGCAGGGCTGACCCAGTGATCCGCATGACAGGCGACCGCGTCCGAGGCGCGAGAAGAACCTCAGACGTGAGAAGAAGGAGAATCCGATGACGGAACTGAACGGCCAGGTGGCGCTCGTCACCGGCGCAGGCAGCGGCATGGGCCGAGAGATCGCACTGCTGCTCGCAGCGAGCGGTGCGACGCTCGTCGTCGTGGGGCGTCGTCTCGCGCCGCTCGAGACGCTCCGAGACGAGATCGTCGCAGCCGGGGGAGCCGCCGTCGTCGAGGTCACCGACATCTCGGCAGACGGAGCAGCGGATGCTCTGGTCTCACGCGTCTCCGAGAACGTCGGCCCCGTCGACATCCTCGTGAACAACGCGGGCAGCTCATCGTCGGTGCTCAACCCGCTGTGGCTTGCCGAAGACGAGTGGCGCTCCGTGATCGACGTCAACCTCACGGCCGTGTTCGTGCTGAGTCGTGCCGTGCTCCCCGCGATGCTCGAGCGGGGCGGCGGCACCATCATCACGGTCTCCTCACTCGCCGCCGTCACGCCGAACCTGCTGGGCGGCGCCGCGTACGGCGCGGCCAAGGCCGGCGTCCGCAACTTCATGACCTTCCTGCACACGACCTTCCGCGGCGACGGCATCCGCGCGATCACGGTGCTGCCGGGCGAGGCCGACACGCCTATCCTCGACAACCGCGCCCGCCCGCCCCGCGCCGACGAACGCGCCAACATGGTGCAGCCGATCGACGTCGCCCGTGCCGTGCATCTCGCCGCCACCCTGCCCCCGCGCACCGTGCTGCAGGAGGTCATCGTCGCCCCCACCCGTCAGCGCGACGTCTCCGGCGATCTCGAGATCAGCCGCTGGCTCGGTGCCCCCGATTCTGCACGCCCCTCGAAGGAACAGGACCACACCGCATGACCTCCGTCGACCTCGCCGCCCCCATCGCCTTCACCGCCGCACCCGCCGTGCAGCGCGTCGAGACGACGTCGCGCCGCGTGCAGCAGCCCGCCTCGACGAGCGACCTCGTCTCGCTCGCCGTCGGAGAGCCCGACTTCGACACCCCGCAGAAGATCGTGGATGCCGCCAACGACGCCGCGACCAGAGGGCGCACCCACTACGCACCCATGGCGGGCGACCCCGCGCTGCGCCAGCGCCTCGCCGCCGAGATCACAGCACTGCGCCGCATGCCCACAGACCCCGCCGACGTGCTGGTGACCCAGGGCGGCACCGCCGGGCTGTCGGCCGCGATCCTCGCGACGATCGGTCCCGGCGACCGCGTCGTCATCCCCGACCCCACGTACTCGCTGTACGCCGACCTCGTCTCACTCGCGGGAGCCACCGCGGTGCACGTGCCACTCGCCGACGACCTGCACTGGGACCTCGATGCGCTGCGCGCGGCTCTTCCCGGAGCCCGCATGTTCGTCTTCTGCAACCCCGGCAACCCGACCGGCATCGTGCACTCAAGGGCCGAGATCGAGGCGCTCGCCGAGATGCTCGAGGGTACGGACACGATCGTCCTCGCCGACGAGGCCTACGCGGCCCTGAGCTACACCGACGAGCCGTTCACCTCGGCCCTCGAGATCCCGGCGCTCGAAGGACGCACGATCTACTGCCAGACCTTCTCGAAGAACTACGCGATGACCGGATGGCGAGTGGGATACCTGTGGGGTCCGAGCGCAATCATCGAGGCGGCCACTCGCGTGCACGGCACGTTCAACGGCTCGCTCAACACCTTCGTGCAGGATGCTGCGATCGTCGCCCTCGACCAGTGCGATGTCGACATCGAGCGCATGCGCGAGTCATACCTGCGTCGGCGTGAGGTCATGCGCGAGGCGCTGGCCGCAGTACCGGGACTCGAACTCAGCGAGCCCGAGGGCGCGTTCTACTTCTTCCCGCGCTTCGATGCGCCGCTCTCGTCGGTCGAAATGGTCACCTACCTGCGCGAGCGTGGTGTGGCGGTGCGCCCCGGATCGGAGTTCGGACCCAGCGGCGAAGGCCGCATCCGTCTCTCCTACGCGGCGTCCGACGAAGCCATCCGCACCGGCGTCGCGCGGATGGCCGAGGCTCTGACCGCACTACGATCATCCTGAGCGAAGGGGAGAGATGCGCAGCGATACCGAGCGGAACCGACGGCGACTGATCAAGGCGGCAGCATACCTCGTCGCCCGCCGGGGTTCGTCTGTGCGCATGAGCGATGTCGCCGAGCGTGCTGAGGTATCGCCGGCGACCGCGTACCGCCACTTCGGCTCGGTCGACGAGATCCTCTCGCAGTTCCGATTCGACGTCGGTGAGCGGCTGCTCTCCTTCAGCCTCAAGTGCGAGGATCACGGCCTCGCGAAGCTCGAAGCCGTCTGCGGCTACTGGGTCGGCCTCGTCGTGAAGCACGGTGGCGCGATGGTTCACACGCGATCCGAGCTGGGGTACCTCGAGCGACTCCGTGCGTCGACGCAGTACCTCACGGTGCAGGGAGACGCGCTGCTGCCCGCTATCGCTGAGGCGTCGGAGGAGCTGGGTGTCGACGACCCCGCCGATGAGGCGCTCTTCCTCTGGAACATCATGTTCGACCCCCGCGAGATCTTCGACCTGCTGAACACGGTCGGTCTCACCCAGAAGCATGTGTCTCGTCGGCTCTACTCCGCCTTCTGCGGCGCCCTCGTCGGGTGGGCTGCAGACAAGTCGGGGGAGTCGATTGCGGAGCGGGTCGGACGGATGTCGGTCAGCTGAGCGAAGCCTCGGATGGTGATGGCCCTAGAGGCGGCCTGCGAGTTCTCCCAGCACGGTCCGGGCGCGAAGCTCACGTTGACCGGTCAGCCTGCGGAAGGCGTCATCGAGGTCGGCCAGGATGTCGAACGAAGGGTCCACCGCGTAAAGCGACTGCAACCCGGACCATACGCCATGCAGTTGTCTGGCGACTCGATCGGGATCGAGGTCAGGGTGTGCGCCCCCGCTTTCCTGCTGCTCCACCACGAGTTGGCGAAACGTCTCCAAGGTCCGGGTATAGTGCCGTCGGAAGTAGTCATGCGCAGGATGTCCGGCATTGTCGGACTCGACCCGCAACGCGTTATACAACTCCATCACCGCAGTTCGTCCACCGATCCCGCCGAGCGTGACTCGCGGGATGGCGAACAGGCCTTCCTCCAGCAGAGTCTCCCGATCGACGGGCAATCTCTCCACGAGTTCATCTGATCGCTCCAACGCCGCAACCAGAAGGTGATCCCGGGTCGGAAAGTGGTACAGCATCGTGCGCTCACTCATTTTCGCCTGGGCGGCCACAGCGGCCGTGGTGAGTGCCCGATGACCCGACTCCAGTACTACGGCGAGAGCGGCCTCTGCGACAGCGGCCTTCTTCTGAGCAGTCTTCGCATAGGGCCCTCGGCGGGTTGTCGTGCTCGTCATTGATCCAGCATGCCCCAAAACTGTCGGAGAGTACAAGTTTCGCGCGTGCCACTTCAGCATCGCAGATGCCTCTCCGGCTTGACATTCATCAAAATGGTATGTCACTGTACTTTCAACAGTGTTGTTCCGACCGTCAGCAAGGATGCTCATGTCAACGACTACGCCTCGGGCCGAACGCCGGCTCACGCGCAAGAACTCGCCCGACCGACTTTCTGCGGGCACGACCCTCGCATGGACCACCACGGGGATCTCCGCCGCCGTCTTCGTGGTCCTATCCGGATACTTCACCTTCTACGGAACCAATGTTCTCGGTCTTCCGGCCGCTGTCATCGGAACGATCGTCCTGCTCGGCACGCTGCTCAGCGCAGCTGGCGTCGTCGTCGCCGGCTGGCTCGTGGATCGTTCGCCTGAGACGCGCTGGGGCAAAGCACGACCGTACGAACTGGCGATCGTCGGCGTTTGGGCAGCCGCTTACATGCTGTTCTCGACGCCAGACTTTGATCACACAGGTAAAGCAATCTGGCTCTTCGTCGCCTACTCGCTCGCGAACGTCGTGTTCATCTCGCTCCTGGGCGCCAACGACGTCCTTTACATGGCGCGGGCCTTCCGCGGTCGCGTCCTCTTCACGAAGGTGTCGACCCGAACCGGGTTCCTGACCGTCCTCGGGGTGGTGGCATTCAATGTCGTGCTTCCCCTGCTGGTGTCTCAGGCGGGGGAGAGTGCGCCGGCCTGGTCCACGACCGTCTTGTTCATCGCACTCCCGATGGCCGTGCTCGGTCTCGGGCGATTCATCTTCGTCAAGGAGAAGTATCAGACGGAGGCCGCCGATGCCCCCCGGATCACGTTCCGGGATATTCGGGAGGTGCTCGGCAATAACCGCTACCTGTGGATCGTCGCGGGAATCAGCCTTGTGTCCGCTATCGCGAGTGCGCCCACCGTGACGGTGTACTTCTTCAACTATGTCGTCGGCGACATCGCGCTGATGAGCCTCGTGGCCGTCGTCCCCATCATTGTCCTCCCCATCATGCTCGCGTTCCCATGGTTGATGAGGAAGATCGGGGCGAGCCGCATCATCACCTACGGTGCGATCGGCGGCGTCGTGGGAGGCGTCGTTATGAGTCTCTCCGGCGGAAACCTCGCTCTCGTGTTCGTAGCGACCATTTTGTCCGGTGTCGGCATCTTGCCCATCACGTTCCTCACGGGTGTGCTGATCATCGACAATGCCGCGTACAACCAATGGTCGGGACGCCGCCGCCTTGAAAGCACGATGGGCGCGATCACCAACTTCTGCCTCCGGGTCGGGGCCGGAGTCGCGGTAGGTATCAGCGGCTGGGTTCTCGGCCTGGCAGGCTATGACGGCAACCTCGATAAGCAAGCCGACTCTGCGATCACTGCCATTGTCCTGTTCGCGGGCGCTGTCCCTGCGCTGCTCTGGGTGGGCGTCATCATCGTGATGCAGCGCTACCGCCGGCTCGAGCTCATGCTCCCCACGATCACCGAGGAGCTTTCTGCGATCCTCGCGGACGATCCCGACGTCGACGCCCCCGCCGTTGAGATTGTGCCTGGCGTGGATACTGCGTCCGCTGCACCCGAGTCCGCTGCCCGAGTAGAAGCCGCGAGCCATGATGGCGACCTCGCGCACGAGCCCAAACAGATCTGAGAGTCGGAGGACCGCCCGTGGCGAATCAAGACACCACCACCAGCACGCCAGCGCTGACCGACGTGTCGTGGCAGCCTGACCCGGAAGACGCCGACTTCCGCGAACCGTATGTCGATATCGATCAGTGGCGGGAAACACCAGTTCGCCATCGCTACGTGCATGGCGGGTTCCGGTACAACGACACTCGATTCTCGCTGTACCTTCCGCCTGCGGAGCAGTATGAGGGTCGCTTCTTTCAGCATGTCACGCCGGTACCGCAGAGCGAGAACCTGTCGCAAAGCCCTGATCGAGAACAGAACCCGGTTTCGTTCTCGATCGCGAGTGGTGCGTACTTCGTCGAGACGAACGGAGGGGGCCCACAGGCGGCGAATCCGTACTCGGGTTTGGACCCGTCGATCGGGGCATACCGAGCGAACGCGGCGGTCGCTCGTCTGTCGAGGCAGATCGCTCGCCAAGTGTTCGGTGCCGGGCGGGTCTATGGATACCTGTACGGAGGCAGCGGTGGCGGATACCGCACCATTGGCGCGTCGGAGAACACTCGCGATGTCTGGGACGGCTTCGTCCCCTATGTGATCGGCAGCCCGATGGCGATCCCGAACGTGTTCGCGGTGCGGATGCACGCCCAGCGAGTTCTCCGTGAGAAGTTCCCTGCGATCGTCGACGCATACGACGTGGGAGGAGACCCGGCGGCCCTTGATCTCTCGACCGAAGAGCAGGCGGCCTTGGATGAAGTGACCAGCATGGGCTTTCCGCCTCGGTCCTGGTTCGGGTGGGAGACGATGGGAATGCACGCGTTCAGCGTGCTCTATCCCAGCATCCTGATGGCTGACCCGTCCTATGTCAGCGACTACTGGCAGAGAGAGGGCTACCTCGGCGCAGACCTCACCGCCTCTGTTCACCGGGACAGGATCACCCTCCGTACGCGCATCGCGGAGATCCTTGAGGGAACTCCTGAAATCGACCATCACGGTGGCGGCGTGGACGAGTCGTTCAAGTCTGCGTCGGGAGCTGGTCCCGCCACCATCGGGGTCCGGCTCGAAGACGCGCCAAATGGGTGGGCCCTCGGCGCAGAGCTGTCAGTGTCCTCCGGTACCTCCGCCGGCGCCGTGCTGCGACTCTCGGATGTTAAGGGAGACCGAGTGTTCTTCGAGCCGGGTCAGGCCATCGAGGCGCTCACCGTCGGGACCGAGGTCCTGGTGGACAACTCGAATTTCCTCGCGGCGCAGACCTATCACCGGCACCAGGTGCCGCCGGAAGGCTTCGCTGCATGGGATCAGTTTCGCGACGAGCGGGGCGATCCTCGGTACCCGCAGCGTCCGATGCTTCTCGGTCCGATGTTCGCCGCAGCGGCCTCCGGCACCGTCCAGACTGGCCGGATCACCGGGAAGATGATCGTGGTCGCCTCGTTGCTGGACCGTGAAGCGTTCCCGTGGCAGGCGGATTGGTACCGGAGTCAGGTCACGGCGTTTCTGGGAGATGCAGCCGATGACCGGTTCCGCCTCTGGTACACCGACAACGCTCTGCACGGTGATGACACCGGAATCCAGGAGCATGAAACCCGCACTGTTGGCTACGTAGGTGTGCTCGAGACCGCTCTTCGCCAGCTGAGCGGCTGGGTCGAACACGGGATCGAACCTGCGCCCTCCACGAGTTACGACATCGCTGACAGCCAGGTCATCGTTTCGGCGAGCGATCCGAAGCGGGGAGGGGTGCAGCCGGTGGTGGTTCTCGCTGTCGACGGTTCACGGCACGCGACGGTCGCTGTCGGCAGCACTGCGCAGGTTCGCATCACAGCGCAGGCGCCCGTCGGATCGATCGTGTCGGTTGCAACCGACCTAACCGGGAACGGTGCCCTCGGCGCTCCTATCGAGGTCGATCCGGCGCTCTCTGTCGCCTTCGAGCAAGCCGTGACGTTTGAAACACCCGGCACGTATTTCCTCGCCGCCCGCGTCACCGCACACACCGGCGAGGATGCAGCATCCGACTCGCACACCCGCGTTCAGAACATTGCCCGCGCTCGCATCACGGTAACCCCCTGAGCACGTGTCCCAAGAGAGAGACTCCATGATGAGCACCCCTTCCTTCATCACCAGTCCTGAGTACGCCGCCGACGGACCGGCCGTGTACTTTCGACGCGACTTCCCTGTCGCTGTCGGGCTGGTTCGAGCCACGCTGAAGATCACCTCGCTCGGCATCGTCGTGCCTCGCCTGAACGGCAGCCGTGTCGGTGACGAGGTGCTCGCGCCCGGCTGGACCTCCTATAAGAATCGGCTGCATGTCAGCGAGTACGACGTCACCGATCTGGTCATCGAAGGCGAGAACGCCCTCGGTGCGGTCGTCGGCGAAGGTTGGGCCGTCGGTCCGCTCACCTGGGAGCTCACCCGGGGAAACTACGCGGACCGGCCGGCGCTGTGGGCAGAGCTCACGCTGCACTACCCCGACCGCGTGGAGATCATCGGCACGGACGATGCCTTCCAGGTCGGGGAGGGCGCGGTCCGCGCGAACGGGATCTACCGCGGCGAAGACTACGACGCTCGACTCGAGCAGGCCGGATGGGATCGCGCAGGGTTCGACGCCTCCGGTTGGACGAAAGCGACCGGGTTCGATTGGGACCTCTCTGTGCTCGAGCTCGATGCGGCCCCACCGGTGCGACGCATCCAAGAACTTCGCCCGGTAGAGATCACCACATCTCCGTCCGGCGCGACGATCGTCGATTTCGGTCAGGTCCTGTCCGGCTGGGTGCGTTTCACCGTCGATGGTCCTGCAGGAACCACGATCACCCTCCGTCACGCAGAGCTGCTCACCCCCGAGGGGGAGCTCGAACGAGAGACGCTCCGACAGGCGGATGCAACAGACCGATACACCCTCCGCGGTGCTGGGGAGGAGACCTGGGAGCCGGAATTCACCTTCCACGGGTTCCGATACGCGCAGATCGATGGATGGCCGGGCGAGCTGGACCCTGCATCGGTCACCGCCATCGTGGTGCATACCGACATGGTCCGCACCGGATGGTTCGAGACGTCTGATCCGCTGGTGTCCAAGCTTCACGAGAACACCGTGTGGGCGATGCGCGGCAATTTCGTCAGCGTCCCCACCGA
The DNA here is from genome assembly GCF_040267695.1 of Microbacterium sp. A8/3-1. Classification (NCBI taxonomy): domain Bacteria; kingdom Bacillati; phylum Actinomycetota; class Actinomycetes; order Micrococcales; family Microbacteriaceae; genus Microbacterium; species Microbacterium sp. A8/3-1. Next base: position 4,377,564 of record NZ_CP158357.1, read on the forward strand.
CTGCCCGCAGCGCGACGAACGTCTCGGCTGGACAGGCGACCTGAACGCCTTCGCTCCCACTGCCAACTACCTGTACGACACCCGGGGACTGCTGCAGTCCTGGCTGAAAGACCTCGCAGCTGAACAGCAGGCGTCCGGCACTGTTCCCTGGGTGGTGCCGGACGTGCTGCCCACAGCTTCATCGCCGACCGCGGTGTGGAGCGACGTCGCGGTGAGCCTGCCGTGGGAGCTGTATCAGGAGCATGCCGATCTGGACATCCTCCGTGCCAGCTATGCATCGATGACGGCGTTCACCAGGCAGGTCGAAGGTCTTCTGGACGCTCGCGGGTTGTGGAGCGAAGGGTTCCAGTTCGGCGACTGGCTCGACCCGGATGCCCCTGCCAACAACCCCGCCGGCGGCAAGACCGATCGCCATCTGGTGGCCTCCGCCTACCTGTGCAAGACGACACGGGAGATGGCGAAGACGTCCGAGCTTCTCGGCCATACCGACGACGCAGCGCACTTCGCCGAGCTGCACGAGCGGGTATTGGCGGCCTTCCGCCGCGAATTCGTGACTGAGTCCGGTCGAGTGGTGAACGAGTCCGCCACCGCCTATGCGTTGACGATCATGTTCGAGATCCTCGACGAGGACCAGAAGCAGAAGGCCGGGCAGCGGCTGGCTGAGATCGTCGAAGCCGCCGGTTACACGATCTCCACCGGTTTCGCTGGCACCCCGCTGGTCTCCGATGCGCTCAGCAGCACGGGGCATCTGGAAAAGGCATACAAACTCCTCCTCGAGAAGCACTGCCCATCCTTCCTGTACCCGGTCACGATGGGGGCGACAACGATCTGGGAGCGCTGGGATTCCGTCCTTCCGGACGGGAGCTTGAACTCCACCGGCATGACGTCCCTCAACCACTATGCCCTCGGCGCTGTCGCGAGTTGGCTGCACCGTGTCGTCGGCGGGCTCAGCAAGCTCGAGCCAGGCTGGAAGAAGATCCTGATCGCACCACAGCCCGGGGGCTCGCTGACCTTCGCGCGCACCGCGCACCAGACTCCGCTGGGGCTGGCGGACGTGGACTGGCGGGTTACGGATGGCGAGGTGCTTCTCGAGGTCACCGTCCCGGAGGGGGCAACGGCCACGGTCAAGCTCCCTTTGCACCCCGCAGATGCGACGGAGGAAGTCGCCGCGGGCACACACTCATGGCGGTACCCAGCTCCGGCAGGTTATGGACGCGAGGCCATCTTCACGATGGACACGCCCGTCAAGGAGATCTCCAGCAACCCGGACGTGTGGGCAGCCGTCGTCGAAGTGTTCAAAAGGTACTTCCCCGGTGTTCCCATCGACGCGGCCGGAGCCCATCTGGCAGCGATGCCGCTCAGTGCCGTAGCTGAGCGCATGCCCGGCGTTGCCGGTGCAGACCTCGCCCGTGATCTAGAAACCGCCATCAGTCCCCGAGAGGTAAGCCATGTCTGAAACACACGCTCTGAACTCCATCCGTCCCGGCCAGGTCTGGCTCGACACGAAGGGCGAGCGGATCCAGGCCCACGGCGGCTCGATGTTCTACGAGAACGGCACCTTCTACTGGTACGGCGAGAACAAGGAGAAGACCACCCCCGGCAGCGGCAACTGGCACTGGGGCATCCGGGCCTATGCCTCCACCGACCTCTACAACTGGGAGGATGTCGGTCTGATCATTCCTCCCGTCTCGGACGACCCTGATTCCCCTCTGCATCCTGCGCAGAAGACCGACCGGCCGCACATCATCTTCAATGAAGAGACCGGCAAGTACGTCTGCTGGATCAAGGTGATGGGCACCGGCAGCCACGACACTCAGCGCTCCACCATTCTCACCGCAGACAACCTGCTCGGACCCTACGAGATCGTCCGCCAGGGACTGGAGCCGCTGGGAATGAGCGCCGGTGACTTCGACCTGGTCGTCGACCCGAGAACGAAGAAGGCTTACTACTACTTCGAGAAGATCCACACCGAGTTGATCTGCGCGGACCTCACCGACGACTACACCGACGTCACCGGCGAATACACCAGCCACTTCCCACAGCCGGGCGCACCGTTCACCCGTGAAGCTCCTGCACATTTCGAACGAGACGGGCTGCACTACCTGATCACGTCAGGCACCACCGGCTACTTCCCGAACTTCAGCGAAGTCGCATCCGCGACCGACTATCACGGGCCGTGGACAGTTCTCGGTGACCCACATCCGACCGACGCATCCCGAACGTCGTTCCGATCGCAGATCAGCTGTATCTTCAAGCACCCGCACAAGAAGGACCTCTACATCGCGATGGCCGACCGGTGGCTGCCTCAACTGCCGGAGAACATGCCCAACGTGTTCGATGTCATCGCAGGAATGGCAGCGGCCGGAACGCTTCCCACCGAGGACAGCGGATCGGGATCTGCCGATGCACCGGACGAGCGCTCCTCGATGGTGGCGAATCTCGAGGAGAACACCGCGATCGCAGACTACGTCTGGCTCCCGATCCGCTTCGACGGCGACTACCCGGTGATCGAGTGGGCCGACGAATGGCGAGTCGAAGACTTCTCATGAGCGAGCGCGACCTCTTCACCGCAGGCTGGAGCTTCCGACGCGCCGACGCTGAGTCGGCCCAGGAGGTCCGCCTCCCACACGACGCGATGATCTCCGAGGAACGATCCGCTGACGCTGCGACCGGCAACCACGGCGGCTACTTCCCCGGCGGGTCATACATCTACACCAAGCCCTGGACCGTCCCAACTGACGCTGACGAGCGTAGCTACACGCTGTTCTTCGAAGGCGTCTATGGCCGCGCGGTCGTGCTTCTCGATGGGCGTGAGATCGCGCGATGCGATAGTGGCTACCGCGAGTTCACCGCTCCTCTGGTCGGGGCCGTCCCTGGTGCGACAAGTGTCATCGAAGTACGCGTCGACAACACAGAGGTGCCCAACAGCCGCTGGTACACAGGCTCCGGTATCTACCGCCCCGTCTGGTTGGAGAACACGGGACCGGTGGGAATCTCTCGCGATGGCATTCGCCTCGTCACTCGGTCGATCGGGGAAGAGGCGATCGTCGACGTCACCGCCCATATCGAGGGTCCCCTCCCGCACGGCGCGATAGTGAAGGTGGAGTTCTTCTTCGCCGGCGACTCCGTCGCCCGACAGCACGCACCCATCCCCGCCGACGGCGTCGTCACTATTCCCGTCACGATCCCGCACCCGCAGCTGTGGTCCGCGGACTCGCCGCACCTGTACGACGTCCGTGTCGCAGCCGTCGTCGGCGAGGACAACATCGACGAACAGCGCATCCGCACCGGTCTGCGCACCGTCACCGTCGATGCACAGCGGGGGCTGCAGCTCAACGGCATCACCGAGGTACTGCGCGGGGCGTGCGTGCACCATGACAACGGCATCCTCGGTGCCGCAACATTCAGTGCGGCAGAGCACCGTCGGGCGCGCATCCTCAAGGACGCCGGGTTCAACGCGATCCGCAGCTCGCACAACCCGCTCTCGCGGGCCTTCCTGGACGCATGCGACGAGATCGGCCTGTACGTAATGGACGAACTCACAGACGTGTGGCTCAAGCACAAAACCCAGTACGACGCGGCCGACGACTTCGTCGAGGTCTGGCCAGGTGACGCCGCCTCTCTCATCGAGAAAGATCGCAGTCGCCCGTCGGTGATTATGTACTCGATCGGCAACGAGATCGCTGAAACCTCAAGCGGGGCCGGCATCGCCGCTGCGCGCGAGATCGATGAGTACTTCGCGAAGAACGACCCGACTCGCCCCACGACGCTGGCCGTAAATCTGCTGCTGAACATGATGGCTCAGCGAGGGTCCTCGCCCTTCGAGCGGGAACAGTATCTCGGTGAGAAGAAGCCTGAACGTAAAAAGAAGTCCGAGAACAAGAAAGAGGCGACCAGTACCGCCGCGAACATGCTGACGGCCAAGCTGGGACGGGTCATGGAACTGGCCGCCCGCCTGCCCGCAGCGGACAAGGCCAGCCGCGGCGCATTCGCCGCCGTCGACGTCGCCGGATACAACTACGCCTACGGTCGGTACGCCGCCGATCGTAAGCGGTACCCCGAGCGGGTCATCGTCGGCAGCGAATCCATGCCGGGTGACCTGCCCGAGATCTGGAAACGGGCCGTCACTGTACCCGGAGTGATCGGCGATTTCATGTGGACGGGGTGGGACTACCTCGGCGAAGCCGGCATCGGCACCTGGAGCTATGGCTCCGAACCCGGCGGCATCAACAAGCCCTACCCGCACCTGGTCGCCGGGTCCGGCGCGTTCGACATCACCGGCCTCCCCGGCGCTGCCGCGCTCCTTGCCCGGGCCGTGTGGGACAAAGGCGCCGCCCCGGGTATCGCCGTACGACCACTGGACACATCCCGGAACCGCGCGAACAAGACTCCCTGGCGAACCTCCGACGCGATCCCCAGCTGGTCCTGGCGCGGTCTTGCGGGAACCGCCGAGATCGAGGTCTACTCTGCTGACGACGAAGTCGAGTTGTTCCTCAACGGACGCTCCCTCGGTCGTAAGAAGGCGGGGAAGCGGAAGCGGTTCATCTCGCGCTTCCGAACCCCGTACGAACCGGGTGAGCTCGTAGCGGTCAGCTACCGCCGCGGAAAGGAAGCCGGGCGGGCCGCTCTCCGTTCCTCAGGCGTTCCCACCCTCCGGCTCCGAGCAGAGACCAACGGCCTACACGGTCCCGACGACCTTGCCTACGTATGGATTGAGCTCGCTGACGACGCAGGAACCGTCGACATGAATACCAACGACCTCGTCACCGTCACGGTCGAAGGCGCCGGCACCCTGCACGGGCTCGGCACCGCTGCACCGTCCACCACCGAGTCATTCACCAGCGATCATCACACGACATACCGCGGACGGGCGCTGGCCATCGTCCGCGGCGACAGCATCGCAGGCGACATCACTCTCTCGGTGTCATCCGCCCGGCACGGATCCGCCACCCTCGCTCTCTCCACCCGCAGTGCATCCGCCACCCTTGTGGCACCGACAAAGGAGTCCTAAATGACCATCCCCGAAGGGTTCCGTGCCGCTGAGAAAGCCGCGCACCTCGCTGGAACCGCAGACGCGACAACCACGATTCCGAATGCCGGACTCGATGTTCCTCGGGCCAAGAAGAGCTGGATCACCCTCCTGGTGGTCGGCCTCTTCGGCGCCTACATCGCCTTCGTCACGCCGATCGCGATCTCCCTCGCATATCGCGTCGACAACGTGGCGCCCGGCCATGAGGAATACCTCGGCTACGTGATCAGCATCGGCGCCCTCGCCTCCGTGCTGTTCGGGCCGATCGCCGGTCAGCTCAGCGACCGCACCCGCAGCCGTTTCGGCCGCCGCCGCCCGTGGCTCGTCGGCGGAGCGCTCGTCGGCACCATCGGACTCCTCGTCATCGGCCTCGCCCCGAACGTCTTCGTCATCGGTGTGGGCTGGGTGATCAGTCAGCTCGGCTGGAGCCAGGTGCTGAACAACATCACGACCGTCATGGCTGAGAAGCTCCCTGAGGACCAGCGTGGCCGTGTCGCCGGAATGACCGGCGCCGTGACCGGGATCGCCCCGGTCTTCGGAGCGATCATCGGCGGTGTCGTTGCCGCCAATCCCGTCCTGCTGATGATGATCCCCGCGGCAATCGCCCTTGTGATGCTCACTCCGTTCATCCTGATCATGGGCGACCCCGACAGCCGCCAGTTCGAGGTCAAAGCGCCACTCACCCTCAGAACCGCCCTCGCAGGCTTCGTCTTCAACCCCATGAAGTACCGCGACTTCGGATGGAACTGGATCGGGCGCGTACTGTTCTTCTTCGGCATCACGCTCGGAAGCACCTTCACCGCATTCTTCTACGCCAGCCGCCTCGACATCCCCGTCGATGAAACTGCGGGAGCCGTCGCCACAGTCGGCATCATCAGCATCTTCGGAGTCGCGCTGGGCGCGATCCTGAGCGGGTGGCTCTCAGACAAGCTGCGCCGACGTAAGCCCTTCGTCCTCGCCTCGAGCATCATCTTCGCCGCAGGGAGCATCGTCCTGATCAGCGCCGACTCCCTTCTCCTGCTGGTCATCGGCTCTGTCATCACAAACCTGGGTATCGGCGCGTTCGGCGCAGTCGACCAGGCTCTCATGCTCGATGTCCTGCCCGAGAAGGCGACCGACGCCGGGCGATTCGTCAACATCTTCGCGTACGCGACGTCATTGCCCCAAGCCATCGCCCCGGCGCTGGGCTCTGCACTCATCCTGATCGGCGCCACCGGGAACGAGAAGAACTACGTGGTCCTCTACATCGCCGCGGCGGTCCTGGCAGTGATCGGCGCGCTGCTCATCCAGCGCATCAAAGCCGTCCGGTAGCTCGCGACACCGTCGCCTACGCCTCACCGACGCACACGTGAAAGTCATGTGCGACCACCCGCCATCCAAGGACACATCATCATGACCTCAGCCGAGACATCCGACCTGACCCCCGCACAGCAAGCCTCTCTTCTCACCGGGGGCGGCTTCTGGGAGACGGCGCGTGCAGGTGATGTTGCCCCGATCGTCCTGTCTGATGGCCCGCATGGGGTCCGTCGCCAGATGCAGGGTACCGACCACCTCGGTCTGCACCATAGCGAACCCGCGACCTGCTTCCCCCTTGCAGTCGCGGTCGGATCGAGTTGGAGTGTCGAGGTGGCAGAACGAGTGGGAACGGCACTCGCACGCGAGTGCCGTTCACTCGGCGTGGGTGTGCTGTTGGGTCCCGGTGTGAATATCAAACGCTCTCCGCTGGGCGGCCGCAACTTCGAGTACTACTCGGAGGATCCGGTGCTGACAGGCGTTCTCGCGGCTGCTCACGTGCGGGGCCTGCAGAACGGGGGAGTCGGCGCGTCGTTGAAGCACTTCGCCGCCAACGACCAGGAGACCGACCGGATGGTCATCAGCTCGGATGTCGATGAGCGCACACTTCGCGAGATCTACCTCGCCCCGTTCCAACACGTCGTCAAGAACGCGACCCCGGCGACGGTGATGTGCTCCTATAACAAGGTGAACGGGGTCTATGCCTCTGAGAGTCGTTGGCTGCTCAATGATGTCCTGCGCGGAGACTGGGGATACGAGGGTGTGGTGGTGTCGGATTGGGGAGCGGTGCACGATCGTGTCGCCGCTCTGGCTGCGGGTCTGGACCTCGCGATGCCTGGTCCCGGCGACAGGCAGACCCAGGCTGTACTCGCCGCTGTGGAGGACGGCAGCATAGGACTCGATCAAGTGGACGCTGCCGCCTCGCGGGTGACGGCGCTGTCGCGCGAGTATTCGAACGAACCCGTCGAACCCTTCGACGTCGAACAGCATCACGCGATCGCGCGTGAGCTGGCGGCGGACTGTGCGGTGCTGCTGAAGAACGACGAGGGTGCGCTTCCGCTTTCCGCAGACTCGAGGCTCCTCGTCATCGGCGAGTTCGCCGAGTCGCCGCGTTATCAAGGCGGGGGGAGCTCCCACGTCAACGCGACGCAGGTCGACGTGCCCCTGGAGCACATCCGTGCGCACGCTTCCGAACGCAACTGCGAGGTACGGTTCGAGCGCGGCTTCGACACGAAACGGGATGACGAACTTCAGCTTCGCGCGACTGCCGTAGCTGCCGCAGCCGAGGTCGATGTCGATGTCGCGATCGTCTTCGCAGGCAACCCCGACTCCGAAGAATCGGAGGGCTACGACCGGACCCGCCTCGAGTTGCCGTCGGACCAGATCGCGCTGATCCGTGAAGTGGCCGCTGCCGCGCCACGAACAGTGGTCGTCCTCTCCAACGGAGGCGTCGTCACTCTCGAAGGATGGCACGACGAAGTGGATGCGGTCCTCGAGGGGTTCCTGCGCGGACAGGGCGGCGGAGCCGCGCTGGCGGACATCCTCTTCGGCGTCGTCAACCCATCCGGCCATTTGGCCGAGACCATTCCTCTGCGCCTGCAGGATACCCCGTCCTACTCCACCTTCCCGGGCGAGCAGGGGCACGTGCGGTACGGGGAGGGGGTGATGGTCGGGTACCGGCACTACGAGACCGTCGATGCTGCTGTCCGCTACCCGTTCGGGCACGGCCTGAGCTACACGGCGTTCGAAACCCGCGAGCTCGTTACGGTCACCACCGGGCCCGACACAGCATCCGTGCAGGTCACGGTTTCCAACGTTGGCGAGCGGCGCGGCAAGCACGTGGTGCAGGTCTACGTTGGGACCGAGGCGGGCCCGGTGCGGCGGCCGGTACGAACGCTCGGAGGTTTCGCGAAGATCGATCTCGATGCCGGTCAGACCAAGGTCGTCTCGATCGACCTGGATCGAAGCGCTTTTGCATATTGGGATATTGAGCGCGACGGGTGGGTCGTAGCGTCGGGCGTATACGAGATCCAGATCGGGGCCGATGCCTCGACGGTGGTTGCGCGGCAGCATATCGATCTCCGCGGCGACGACCTGCTCCCTGCCTTGTCGTTGCAGTCATCGGTTGGCGAGTGGTTGAGCCACCCGGTCGCCGGACCCGCGCTCGGACCGTTGCTGTCTGCTCTCCTGCAGCAAGCCTCGGACCGCGAGGATGGTAGTTCCGCCGTCGCCGCACAGGTCGCCGAAGCTCCAGTGATGCCGGACGTGGTGCGCTTGATGCCGATGATCCAGCTGGTCGGCGTCTCTGGCGGAGCCATCGATCCGAACAAGCTGATGGCTTTGGCCACACAATCCGTGCAGACGCGGTGATACGGAGCCTCCACCGAGGATGACGGAGGTGTCGCGCGCACATCAGGAGGGCGGGGTCGGAGCACTCCCTCCGATCGAAAGTGTGGTCGCCGACGGTCTGTTGATCGCCCTGGCGGGCGTCAAGCTCTCGGTGAAGAACTTCCTCATTGTCACTGCACTGCGAGACCGCCGCGACTACGACGAGCAACGAGTACATGAGTTTGCGAAATCGGAGTTGCTCCGGGTGGCGACCGAGATGGCGGAGAAGGCTGGTTCCATGGAGTGGTCAAGTCAGCCGGTGCTCTCACGAACCAATGCGCTGACCAGGATGCATCGAGCCGCCGTCGACCGCGGACCTGACGTGTATCGAGCCCTCACCGAGGCGTTGCGATCTCATGCCTCGGAAGCCGACCCTATGGCGCGTCTGATTCAGCAATCACGCGAGGCGGCGTCAGAAGAGCTGCAGGACGCGATCGTGCGCCGCCTGTCAGGGCAGGTCGTCGAACCGGATACGAACTACGCGTCGGACCGGTCGAAGAGAATGCGACGGGTGCGGGCGGATGTCAAAGCCCTGCGATGGGTGCGAGCGCGCAAAGCAGAATGAATCGATGCCACGAGGTGAGCCTGAGTTCGACAGCCGGATCCGTGCTGGCAGTCCTCTAGTGAGAATCGCCTGTCTGACTGGTTTTCATTTCGCGGTTGATTGCGCGCAGTGCGACGACCAGCGCGTGGAGTTCGTCGCTCGACAGGCCGTCGAGGACGTCGCTGCCCAGCTCTGGGCGCGCGGCGACGATCGTTCCCACCACACCACGACCGAGAGGGGTGGGTTCCAGACGCTTGACCCGGTTGTCTTCCGAGTCGGTCACCCGGCACACCAAGCCCTGCGCCTCGAGCCGGTCTACGAGCTTCGACGTCGCAGCGAGGGAGGTATTGAAGGACGCAGCGAGAGCGCTGATGCTGGCGCCGTCATCGACGACGATGCTCGTCAGCACTTTGAGCTGCTGGATGGTGAGCTGGGTCTCCAGCAGGGAGCCGAGAATCAGGGGCACCGAGCGTACCGAGATCGCAATGGTGAGCGCCTCGATGTTCTCCCGCGCCTGGCGTTCGTCGTCTCGCATAGGCCTCACGCTAGCCGTTCCCAGCCAGCTCCTAAGAAACTAGTTTCCATGAGGTTAAGCTTTTTGCGATGATCCAATTCGGTGTCGCGTTGGGCTCACGGCCTTCGACACGGTTCGCGTCAGCTCAACCTCACCCTGCCTGGAGGAGAGCATGATGCCGCAGTCCGACCTTCCCGTCACGCCAGAGGAGCTTGCCACGCTCCGGGAGAAGTATCGCCATGAGCGCGACCGGCGGATCCGCCCAGATGGTGCGCGGCAGTATCGTCGCGCTGCCGGAGACTTCGGCTACTACGCCAAGGACCCGTACTCCGAGCGAGCCGAGCGCGCACCCAGACAGGACCGGGTGGACGTTCTGATCATCGGCGCCGGATTCGGCGGTCTGCTGGCCGGCGCGTTCCTGCGCGATGCCGGCAGCGCATCCATCCGCCTCATGGATGAAGCGGGAGACGTGGGTGGCACCTGGTACTTCAACAGGTATCCGGGTGTGCGATGCGACATCGAGTCGTATCTCTACATGCCCTTGCTCGAGGAGACGGGCGCGATGCCCTCTGAGCGCTACGCGACGGGGGAGGAGATTCGACAGCATGCCGTTCGTATCGCGAAGCACTACGACCTGTACCGAGACACGCTCTTCCAGACCCGGGCCACGTCCTTGACCTGGGACGAGGAGAGCAACGAGTGGCAGGTGACGACCGACCGCGGAGACGATTTCCGTGCACGCTACGTGGTCACCTCCTCCGGGACGCTCAGTCAGCCGAAGCTTCCGGGTATCACCGGTATCGAGACCTTCCAAGGGCACACGTTCCACACCTCGCGATGGGACTACGGGTACACCGGCGGCTCACCGAGCGACCCGCTCGACAATCTGGCAGACAAACGTGTCGCCGTCGTCGGCACCGGCGCGACCGGTTTACAGGTCATCCCCGAGCTGGCGAAGAGCGCGAAGGAGCTCATCGTGCTGCAGCGCACGCCATCCACGGTCGATATCCGGGACAATCGACCAACCGATCCGGAGTGGGTCGCATCACTCTCCCCGGGGTGGCAGCAGAGGCGCATGGACAACTTCCTTCACGTGCTCGCGGGGGAGCCCGTCGACGAGCTTCTCGTCACGGACGGATGGACTCGGACACCGGCCCTCCAGCGACATATCCTCTCGGGCTCCGTCGACGACAGCGTCAGTGAGGAGGAGCGAGAGGTGCGGGACGAGTTCGCAGATGCGGCGGCGATGAACCGCATTCGGGCACGCATCAGCGAGATCGTCTCCGATCCGATCACTGCCGAGGCGCTGAAACCCTGGTTCCGATACATGTGCAAGCGCCCCGGATTCAGCGACACGTATCTGCAGGCGTTCAACCGTCCCAATGTCACGCTCGTCGACACCGCCGACTTCCATGGCATCACGGCTATGACCGAGACAGCCGTCGTCGTGGGAGACGACGAGTACGAGGTGGACTGCGTGATCATGGCGACCGGATTCGAGGCTGGCGTATCCGGCGTCATCTCCGGCACGCTGCCGGTTATCGGTCGGGCGGGCGTGCCGCTGCTGCACGCGTGGGGCCAGGGCCCGCGAACTCTGCACGGGTTCTACACGCATGGGTTCCCGAACCTCTTCCAGCTCGGCGCGATCCAGAACGCCAACTCGGTCAACTTCGTACACATTCTTCAGGAGCAGGCTCAGCACGTCGCTGCCGTCATCAGCCGCGCGGAGTCGGTGGGGGCACTGCGCGTCGAACCGTCCGCCGAAGCCGAGCGGCAGTGGATCGAGACCGTCCACGCGACAGCGAGAGATGTGTCAGCGTTCCAAGCGGAGTGCACGCCGGGCTATTACAACGCTGAGGGCAGCCAGGCGATCACCGGATTCACGTTCTCTCCTGGGCCGGTCGTGTTCCATCGCATGCTCCGTGAATGGAGAGATGGTGATATGCGCGACGTGCTGGTGCGCAAAGAAGGCGACATCCGTCAGCGCGAGAGTTCGCTGATCGGTGCCGTGAGCCCTTTGCGCATCTCGCGGCGAGTGTGAACGCGCCGGCGCCCGAGCGCAAGACCGGTCAGTGCCGCCCGCTGCGGGAGGAGCGCGGCGGCCGACCAAAATGCTGCGGCTTGGCGGATGCGACCGCCGAGGGGTCGATGGCTCATCCGAGATGTGTTTGCTGAGCCGCAGCGTCGAGAGAGGGCGATCTCCGGACCGCCCACCCTGGGTGTTGGTGAACAGTCAGCGGGCGAGCGAAGCCAATTCGCTGCGAGATCGGCATCCGGTCTTCTTCAACAGGTTGGAAACATGGAACTTCACGGTGTTGTCGCTGATCCCCAGCGCGGAGGCAACCTCACGATTACGTGAACCGTTCACAATTAGGCGCAGCACCTCGCGTTCCCGATTCGACAGCTGAGTCATGTCAGAAAGCGGTTCGGGAGCGACTGGAGGATCGAGTGGGAGGCGGATGTCGATGGCAGATCCCCAACCCTCGGTCGACGACACGGCGAGGTCGCCGTTCAACGCCACCACGCTTTCGGCGGCTGGTCGAAGTGAGTCGTCGCGGACCGACAGGTCACCGCGGCCATCGTCACGGATCCCGATCAGCAGGTTCAGGCCATCGCAGTCCCACTGGATACGCACGCGGCGGGCAGTGCCATCGTCCACGATAGCCAGCACGGAGTTCCGGACGATCGCACGGGCGGCGTGCGCGATCTCGCTTGGGAGCGCGCGGCCGGTCGCGGGCGGCTCGACGAACTGGACATCAAGGTTCCCGAACCGTTCCAGAGGCCGAAGGTCAGATTGCAATCGTGCAAAGGCGCCTACGACCGGTTCGAGCGCTGCCTCCTTCTGCTGGTCATTCACGACTCGAAGTTCCACCAGGGCGTTCGCTGCCGATTCGATCGCGAGCGTACGTGCCGCGCGGTCGTCGAGTCTCTCGGAACGAAGGATGGCGAGCAGCGATTCGAGGGCGACGGCATGCCTGTCGCCGAGCTCGGACAGGGCTCGAGCGCGCTCCTGATGTGCACGACGAAGGGCCGGCGAGTCGATGCTCAGGGTCGTTTCGAGAGAAGACACCTACCCATCATGCACTACCCATACTTTCGGGTAGTGAAAACCATGCTGGCGGGCGGGTGCCTCACGCACTGAGCGCGCCCAAGATGAAGTCATGGATGTGATGGAAATCGGCCTGGGGCATTCCCTCGGGCTTGTGTCGAAGGAAGTCAGCTCTGTCCTCGAATCGGTCATCCGAACCGACCCCGTGGCGCTCGGGAGAGTGTCGGATCTAGTCGCGGACGCACCGAGAGTGTTCGTACTTGGCGCAGGACGGTCGGGCCTCGCACTCCGAATGACCGCGATGAGACTGATGCACCTGGGGCTCGACGTGTATGTGGTCGGCGAAACGACAACGCCGGCGATCGCGAAGAGTGATCTCCTCCTTGTCGCGAGCGGATCCGGGACGACATCAGGAATCGTTCGCGCAGCAGAAACAGCTGCCCGTGTCGGCGCGACAGTGGTCGCCATCACCACGGACGGCACGTCCCCGCTCGCCCGGCTGTCGGACTCGGCGACACTCATCGTGCCCGCAGCAGGCAAGCTCGACCGCTCGGGTGAGGCGTCCACCCAGTACGCGGGCAGCCTCTTCGAACAGGCCATCGTGCTCATCGGCGACGCGCTGTTCCACGCGCTCTGGAAAAGGAGCGCGCAGGACGCGGACGAACTGTGGCCACGCCACTCCAATCTCGAATAACCGCAGCAACGAAAGGAAACCCAATGAAGCTGCAATTTGCAATGGACACCCTCTCCACCGAGGCGGCCCTCGCGCTGGCGAAAGCTGCCGCGCCCCATGTCGACATCCTCGAGCTCGGAACCCCGCTCATCAAGAGCGCCGGTCTCAGCGCCGTGACCGCGATCAAGGATGCTCACCCGGACAAGATCGTCTTCGCCGACCTGAAGACGATGGATGCCGGCGAGCTCGAGGCAGACATCGCCTTCCGGGCAGGCGCCGACCTCGTCACCGTGCTCGGCACCGCGGGCGACAGCACCATCGCCGGAGCTGTCAAGGCAGCGAAAGAGCACGGCAAGGGGATCGTCGTCGACCTCATCGGCGTCAAGGACAAGCCCGCGCGGGCGAAGGAAGTCTTCGAACTGGGCGCGGAGTTCGTAGAGATGCACGCCGGTCTCGACGAACAGGCCGAGGACGGCTTCACCTTCGACACGCTGCTCCGCGACGGAGAAGCATCCGGAGTGCCGTTCTCTGTCGCCGGCGGCGTCAACGCGGCGAGCATCGGAGCCGTGCAGAAGTCCGGCGCTCAGATCGCCGTCGCGGGAAGCGCGATCTACAGCGCCCCCGACGTGGGTGCCGCTGCCGCGGAGCTTCGTGCGGCGATTGTCTAATCGCTGAGCGACCTGAGGTCATCTTGCCGGCGGACGAGACGATGCGTTCTCGTCCGCCGGCGCTGTGCGTGGGCTCAGCCGACCAGGTGTGATCAGCAGAGGCGGCTTAGTAGGCGGCGCTCACCTGAACGCGGCGATGATCTCCCCGTTCGATCTCGTCGATGATCGCGAGCGCGAAATCAGCGCCGCTGATCGCGGAGACGCCAGCCTCGTCATAGAAGGCCACGTCGCCGCCGAGACGATACCGGCCGAGAGCGTCGCCCGGTACATAGGAGCCGAATTGGGCAGCGGGGGAGAAGAACACCCAGTCGAGTGGTTCCGGAGCAGCGAGTAGTACCGAAAGTACCTCGTTCATCTGCCTGGCTTCGCTGGCGAACTGAGGAGGGATGTCATCGCCCTCCGCCATACGCGGACCTCCGGCCTCGATACGTAGTGAACTGAATCCGCCCACAACTACGAGGCGGACGCCGTGCTGGGCGGCGAGGTCTGCGAGCGCCGAGTCGACCTCGACGATTCGCCCGTCGAGCTCGCCGCGAGGGGAGAGGGTCGACACGATCACGTCGGCACCCTCGACGGCGCGGTCACGCACGTCCGGATCGAGCAACGATCCCGTCTTGTACGTGACGCCCTTCACTCGCGTGTCTCTCTCCGGCAGAGACCGGCTGAATGATGTCACGGTGTGGCCGCGCGAGAGTGCTTCGCGAACGACGGCGCTGCCGGCGTAGCCGGTGCCTCCGAGGACGGTGATACGGGTCATGTGCGTGCTCCTGACTAGTGCATATTGCTCGTGCGGTTGCTAGGCTACGACTCATAGTCTCTTCTGGGAAGTAGGCACCTTTTGGTAACCAATGGCGACTCTGTTGTTGCGGCGGAGAATTCAATCCCTTATCTGAACCCGTACGGAGCGGGGTGCCCCAGCCGGAGGCTCCTCGATCGGATCGGTGACCGGTGGACCGTGCTCATCGTGGGAACGCTGGCCGACCGGCCCGCGCGATTCTCGGATATCAGACGCTCGGTCGCGGGGATCTCCCAGAAGATGCTCACGCAGACCCTTCGAGGCTTGGAGCGCGATGGACTCGTGACTCGTACTGTCTTTGCCGAAGTCCCACCGCGAGTCGAGTACGCCCTCACGCCCGCAGGGCAGACCCTGCGCGAACCGCTGAAGGCGCTGGAGCGCTGGTCGATCGAGCACTTCGGTCAGGTGTCAGAAGCTTGGGGCAACTACGACTCCCGCGCCTCAGGGACGTGAGGGCAGGCCTGCTTGCACTCGGACTCTTGTAACTCAGACATCTCGCCGCGCCCCAACGTATAGCGCTGGAGTGCAAATTGACACTCGTGAGACGCACGTCGCGTGCTCCATTTGAAGGTCGCGAATGTTGGCCGATCTCGATCCGTCAATCGATCGCAGGGGGATCGCCGACAGCGCTAGTTCCCACTGTTGCGAGACGATCCGCCTTAGGGTCGCCCGGAAGAACCGCGGGGGATTAGGGTCGGCAGGATGCGTCTGATCTCATTCTGCGCTGGGTCCGCGAGCAGCAGTTCGAGCGCTCCGGCCGCGATCTGATCGAAGGGCACGTGCACGGACGACAGGGGCACGGGCAGTCTCTCGGCGAGCGGGATGTCGTTGTATCCGACGAGTGACAGGTCGGTCCCTACGATGCGGCCGGCCTGGTGCGCCGCCCGCATGACTCCGATGGCGAGGTTGTCGTTCGCCGCGAAGACGGCGCTGGGCGAGCCGTCGGCGAAGAGCTGCTGACCGGCGTCGAATCCGTGGTCTATGCCGTACCCGGCGTAGGAGATCGGGATGCCGTCGCGGGCGACCCCTGCCTCGTCGAGCGCACGCAGCGCCCCATTGACCCGGTCGTTGGCGCTGGAGGTGAAGCGTGGGCCGGTGACGATCGCGATCTCACGGTGGCCGAGGTCGAGCAAATGTCGGATCGCGAGGTAGCCGCCCGCCTCGTCGTCGCCCAGCGCCGAGGGGCTGATCCCGTCGGTGCGCAATGCGAGGACGTGGGGGATATCCCGCGCGCGCAGGGTGGCAGGCAGCTCGTCGTCGAGTCTGGCTGTCGCGAGGACGAGGCCGTCCACACCTCGATCGAGGAGTACCTCGGTAGAGGTCCGCTCGCTCACGGGGTCATCTCCGCAGGTGGCGACGACGGCGAAGTAGCCGCGCGTGCGGGCGGCGCGTTCGAGCGCTTCGAACATGAGAGCCATCACGGTGTCGGTGAGGCGCGGCACCAGCACGCCGATCGTGCCCGTGTGGCCGCGCCGCAGTCCCGACGCGAAGAGGTTGCGGCGGTAGCCGAGCTCGTCGGCGATGCGGCGCACACGCTCGGCGGTCGTCGACCGTGATCGGGGTGTCCGGTCGTCGAGCACGCGACTCACGGTCGAGATGCTCACGCCCGACCGCTCCGCGACGTCCTTGAGCGTCACGATCCGTCGTTCGGGGCTCTCCATCGCGATCTCCTCAGGTCGAGTGTTGACAGGTTGACTCATCATAAGCATACTTGAGATCGTTCCTGCAATCGTTCCCGCTAACGATTGCAAAGCGACACTCGACGAAGAGAAAGTGAGAGAACCATGACGCTCGACCTCCGCGGCCTCAGCCCCGCACCCGTGACTCCCTTCACCGAAGACGGGGACATCGACTTCGCCGCCATCCAGCGCCTCGGTTCCTGGCTCGGCTCGATCGACGGCGTGAAGAGCCTCGTCGTCCTCGGCCATGCGGGCGAGGGTACGTTCCTCACCGTCGACGAGCAGCTCGACGTCATCCGTGCGTTCAAGGATTCCGTCGACGGCGGCATCCCGATCGTCGCGGGCATCACCGGTGAAGGCAACAAGGTCGCCGCCCTCGAGGCGAAACGCGCCGTCGACGCCGGAGCATCTGCCGGTCTCGTCTACCCCTCGCACGGCTGGCTGCGCTTCGGATACCAGCAGGGCGCACCGCAGACCCGCTACAAGGAGATCTACGAGACCAGCGGTCTACCGCTGATCCTGTTCCAGTACCCCGACAACACCAAGGCCACCTACGATCTCGACACCCAGCTCGAGATCGCCGGGCAGGAGGGCGTCTTCGCCACCAAGAACGGCGTGCGCAACATGAAACGCTGGTACACCGAGATCCCGGCTTTGCGTGCTGCTTACCCCGACCTTCAGATCCTGTCGTGCCACGACGAGTACCTGCTGCCCACGATGTTCGACGTCGACGGGCTCCTGGTCGGCTACGGCAACATCGCGCCGGAGCTTCTCGTCGACCTGATCGAGGCGGGCAAGGCACACGACTACGACCGTGCCCACGCCATCCACGAGCGGCTCCTGCCGATCACGAAGAACGTCTACCACCGCGGCTCGCACATGGAGGGCACGGTCGCACTGAAGTGGGGACTCGTGCACCGGGGAATCCTCGACCACGCGACCGTGCGGCCACCGCTGCTGCCGCTCGCAGACGGAGCGGATGCCGAGATCGCCGCGGCCTTCGCGACCGCGGGCGTCGGGCAGGTCGCCGTTCCCGCGTGACCCGAGCCGGGGGCGGCGGGCCTGCCCGTCGCCCCCACCACAGCGGCACCCTCGGGAGAGTCGCAGCGCCTCCGGGCAGAACAGTCAACGAAGACTCGGCACGACGTGCCACACTCCAACGTAGGAGGGACCCATGAGCGACCGCATCACACACCGTCCGCCCGCCACGCCCGGCACCGGACATGGACGCATCTCGACCAACACGGTGAGGACCATCGTGGAGTCAGCACCGCAGCGACGCAGCTTCGTGCAACAGCTCGCCCTCATCGGGCCGGCTTTCGTCGCCGGTGCGTGGCAGTTCGGGCCCGGAAACCTGACCACGGCGGTTCAGGCCGGAAGCACCTACCAGTACGCCCTCATCTGGGTGATCGTCTTGTCGACGATCCTGATGATCTTCCTCACTGACATGAGCGTTCGGCTGGGTATTCGCACGCCGGTGTCGCTGATCTCATCGATCAAAGAGCACCTCGGAAAGCCCGTCGGCATCCTCGCCGGCGTCGGGGTGTTCCTCATCACCCTCTGCTTCTCGGTCGGCAACGCCGTCGGATCGGGTCTCGGGCTGTCGATGCTCATCCCCGGGAGCTCTCCGGTGATGTGGACCCTGATCTGCACCCTCGCCGTGGCAGCGGTGCTGTTCATCCGCAGCATCTATCGCGTGGTCGAGAAGATCCTCATCGGCATCGTCGCGCTCATGGCGATCTGCTTCGTCGCCAGCGCGTTCATCGCCAATGCGGACTGGGCGCAGGCCGCATCCGGCCTCATCCCCGCGGTGCCCGACGGCTCCTGGGTGCTCATCATCGCCCTGGTCGGAACGAACTTCTCGATCAACGCGGCGTTCTACACCGCGTACGGCACCAAGGAGCGCGGGCGCAAAGAAGCCGACTACCGCGATGTCACCAAGGCCGACACGATCCCGGGCATCATCGCCCCGGGCATCATGACATCGCTCGTGATCATCGTCGCCGCCGCCGTGCTCGGAGCGACAGGGCAGTCCGCGACGTCGATCGTGGGTCTCGCGACGATCTTCGAGCCCCTCGCCGGGCCCGTCGGGGGCTTCGTCTTCGCCCTCGGATTCTTCGGAGCGGCCTTCTCGTCGATGATCCCGAACGCCATCGCGGGCGGCACAATGCTCTCAGATGCGTTCGGTCGAGGTCCGTCCGCCAGCACCAGGACGGCTCGGCTGACGAGCGGCTTCATCCTCGCATTCGGGGTGATCGTCACACTGCTGTTCCAGTCATCGCCCGTGCAGCTGATCGTGCTCGCGCAGGCTCTCACGGTGCTCATCGCGCCGGTGCTCGCGCTGCTGATCCTCGTGATGGCCAACCGACGTTCGCTCATGGGACCGATGCGGAACAAGTGGTGGCAGAACACCATGGGAGTCGTCGGCCTCGTCGCGGTTCTCGCGCTGTCGGTGCGACTGCTGATCAGCCTCCTATCCGGAGTCTAGAATCACGACACGGTTCCCCGATGTTAAGTCGGGGAACTTCGGCGTCAGCACCAGACCGAGATCTTCACTCGCAATCGGATGCCTGAATCGGCACCCCCTGCGGCTAGGGGTAGCCCAGCCGTGGAATAACTTGCTCTGAGACGCAGATAGTCGGGATAACTGGTCTTATCGGGGGTAGTGGGCCAGGCGTTGAAAGCGAGATGGGGCTGCGCCGGATAGCTGCGATAAGTGGTCTTATCGTCAGTAAACGGCCAGGCAGGGAAGTAGGAAAAGGGTGAGCAGGTGAGAGCGCGTTTCCAGTGCTGGCGCGGGGAACGGCCTGACACGCGGGGTTGATCTTGACGCAGCTCTGAGGGGCCTTCACACGCAACTTCGCGGGCTCGACGCGCGAGGGCCCTCCTCGGTGCTCCCGAGAACTGGTCGAATTTTGCCGATCAGCGCCGCTCTTACGCGCGCCACATGTCTTGCTCGACTATCGAGGCGGGCACGTTGCGACAGGGATCGACGATGACCTACGGTCTGGATCAATCCTCCGCGGTTGTGATGATTGGCACGTCGATACGATCTCGGGCAACCACGATTCCGTTCTTGATGACGTCAGAGCGCCGCAGCGGTGAATGCGCTCCACCGCCGTGATATGCGGTCGATGTTTGTCACTTTTGAGGAGAGGAAACTCCAGAGTTGCCTCCGGGTGGCTTGCCGGTGCCGGGCTGCTTGGGTCCCGATCCGCTTCCCGTGACGGAACGAGGGCGAGCGCCCTCGGAGGACCGGTGCGGGCGGGCGCCCTTGGATCCGGATTCCCCGCCCTGCTTGTTCTCGTCAGCCATGTTGGTGTCCGTTCACTCTTCGGCGTCGTGGAGCCATTCAACTATGTATTCGTCCGTGACAGCCACCCACACGCCCGCGCTGCGGACGACGGGCTCGATGAAAGCCCCCAGCTCTCCCATCACATACTGCTCTTCGATGAAGATGTCACGCGGCTCGGGGTAGGTGCTGAAGTATGAGGTTTCGCCGAATCTTCCCCCGACCCACACTCGATCCGCGATCCGGATGCGAACCCACCCAGCTCTTGTGGTGGTCATGGCCAAGTCCCACGCCGTCGGTGTTGACTCAAACCGGGAATCGGTGAGTCGCGTCTTCAGACGTGCCGCGGCGCGGTGAAAAGGCCCAAGAATCTTTCCGCCCCCGTAAATCGCGTACGACACGAGAGCCGGGAGGACGAGGGCGGCAAGGATGAACAGCCAAGCGGCGCCAGAAAGCTCCGCCGACGTGATGTTCTCCCCGGACCTCAACCGCTCGAGGGCGAGGGGACCGAGGACCGCGAGATAGATGGCGTCAAAGATGACGCTAACGATGAAGGCGAGAAGGATGCGGGCACCGACAGTACGATCGACGTCTCGGAAGCCCCGCAACCGGGATCTCACGAGTATGAAGATCACTCCTGGCACGATTAGTGCCAGGTATGACGCGACGCCAAACCCGTCAGCCGGCAGCCACATCGCGTCCCGATCTTCCGCTCATGGCCCTACGCTACCCAACTCGCTGTGACGCCCGTATGGCAGCTTCGAGCGCTGCTTCCCGAAAAGTACTGGTTATCATCGTTCACTGATTGGTGTTCTCTACGCGAGTATCGGGACGTCGTTGCCCGTCGAGGTTTGCCTGGATCGCTGCTTCTATGGCCTCACCCAGAGCTGCGTGAGTTGTGCGGATCCACCGCGTCACCGTCTCCGCGTCGCTATCGTTCTCGCCTAGGAACTTGATCAGCTTCGGGTTGTCGTACGCCTCTTGGTAGTGAAACATCTGATTCCGGAAAAGGCGTAGGTGATTCACATGGTTCTCATCCGTGAGGCACGCATCGACCTTCGCATCGGCAAGTTTTAGTTCCTGCCAACCCTCAATCACGACGAAGACGGTCGCGTACCAGAGGCTCATCGCCGTCATGGTGTTGAGCGATTTTGCGAAACTGGCATCGACGGGCGGCCCACTGTCCTTGATCTGTCGCATGAATACATCGCGAAGGAAGTCCGCATTCAGGAAGTACTTGTGGAGTGCCATCAGCTGGAAAAACTGTTCTGCCTCGGGACCGCGAGCGTCGCTCATAGCCCCGACGATAGCGACAATCGCCCCGTCTCAGGCGGTCCCTGCTGATCCAAGTGTGATGTAGGCCGCATTCTGACATAATTACGACGATCGGACCGCTTGCGTCGCCCGCTGGTGCTCTACTTCTAGGGCTCCATCACGGAACGTCGTCGCTTGCGCGGCCGGAGTTTCAGGTGACGTCGAGCCGTCTAGCCGGGGCGGAGTCGAGCTGTCCAGGTAGGTCTGCGACGGGTAAACTCAGGGGAGTGCTCCTGGTCCGCGACTGCGGTCAGGGCGGTAGAACACCGCGAGTGGCACGCAGAAGGCACGCACAGGCAGCAGGATTGTAGAAACCGCATGATCTCGCCCCTCCCAGCCCCCGCCGGCAAGAACTGGGACTTCTGAGAGTCATGTAGGTTCGCCTGACATCTTTCAAAAGACATGTTTGATCTTGCAAGGTCGCGGAGTTCTTCAACTCCGCGACCCTTCTTGCAATTTCTCATGGCATGGCGGCTCTTGAGAGCTGGTGGTGACGAGTGGTCGGCAAGTCGCGTAAGAGGCCCAACGAGATCGTTGACCCGTGGCCAGACGGTCCGACCGACGATGTGGCTGGGCGTGCGGCTCAGGCTTTCGCTCGAGAACTCCGTCGGGCAGTCGCGGACTACTCGCTTCGTTCCACGGCGGAGTTGTGCGGAGTCAATCACGAAACGATTCGCGGCATCCTCGATGGCCGCGTGTGGCCCGATATGCATACAATCGCACTCTTGGAAGCTGGCCTTGGTCTACCCCTATGGCCCAGACGCACTCCGACCTACTCGACTAGGCATCGCGGACGACCGGTGAAGCCCTTCGATCTCTAATAGGCGCGTTGCGGCAAGCGTGGTGTGCCTGCGCACCGTCTGCCCGGAGGGGCGACGCTAGTCGGTCGCGGAGCGTCTGAGCTCCCGGTATACGGTAGACCGAGCCACGCCGAGGGCTGCGGCAATGTCGTTGACGGACGTTTCTCCGGCGTTGAACGCTGAACGAGCAAGGCGGGCCTGGTCGGGGGAGAGGGCGCGTGGACGACCGCCCATGCGTCCGCGCGCGCGAGCAGATGCCAGTCCGGCAACAGTCCGCTCGCGAATGAGATCGCGTTCGAACTCCGCGAGCGCGGCGAAGACATGGACGACGAGGCGTCCGCCAGCGGAGCTGGTGTCGATGGTCTCTCGAAGTGACTTCAGTGCGACCCCTCTGGACTGCAGGTCTTCGACAAGCTCGATGAGGTCATGGACGGAGCGGCCTAGTCGGTCGAGACGCCAGACCACCACGGTGTCGCCGGCCCTGAGTAGATCGAAGAGGTGCGTGAGTTCCGGGCGCTCTCCGCTTGCGGACGCCTTCTCCGTGAGGATCCGGTCGCAGCCCGCTTTGAGCAGCGCGTCGAACTGCATCTGCAAGTTCTGTTCGCCTGTCGAGACTCGTGCGTAGCCAAAGACTTGGCCCATGACGGAACTGTAGCGAAACCCGTCGTCCGTGTCAGCTACTGCATCATTGAATATGAGACGGGTTGTGACATCGGCGTGGCGTATATTCATGCCAAATCGCCGAAATGTCGCGGCTGGGTCATAAACGGTCGTTTCTGGGACGTCTATCCCGGTCGGGCTTTGAGGTCGCGTCAGCGACGCTGAGCGCGGATTCTGGCGAGCTCGATGCGTCAACCCGCTTGGCGCTGCGTCGCCGATATCCTCCGAGTGCTGGCCTTAGGCCAAGCTTGACGGATTCGTCGAACTGGCTGGTATCTCAATAGCGGGATCCTCACGGCCGGCGAGCAGCTCCAGTGCAAGTTGACCGGCAGGGCTGTCTACTCGAGATGCGCGTTCAAGCATTGGCTGGATCCGCTCCGACGCGTCCGCGATTCGTGTGGTCCAGCTCTTTCGTGCCACATGTGGATCAAGCTCATGGAAGTGCGAGTCGAGCAGCACCACGTCGACGCTATCGGCGAGATCGATGAACTCTGCGATGCCAGCGAGCTCGTTCTCTTGTGGCTTGGTTAGGAGGTCCCGGATCTCTTCAGCGGCCGATTCGATCCAGTAGCGCGCGGCCGCGGCGTCTAGCCCCAGGACACTCTGAAGGTCGCGAACGAACCCGTTCCAACCGCGAGCACGCATCTCCGGCGCGGCGATCCTGCCGCCCTGAGCGACAACCTCGACGGCCAGACGGGGATATCGGTGAATGAGGGACTGAGGGAAAGGGGCGAACAAATGCAAGTTCGCGCGAACGACTTCTTCGATTGCAGCCTCACCGTGAGCGCCAAAACTGAGGGGTTGAAGGATCCACGCGATGGCGTCAACGTCGTTATTGCCAGCTTCGTCCTGACCTAGTTGCGCGTTCTCGAGTGTCCGAGTTATCCATTGTCTTGGCAGGTGAAGCGCAAGCTCGTCGGTGATGTCGGTGGAAAGCTGCGCGAGCCATCCGAACAGCATGTCCAGGTTGGTGAGCTTGTGCGCTCTCTGGCCGTCAAGAGACTGAGCTGCACGCCTCCAGCTCACGCTCTGCATCAGAAGGAGCAACGAAGCCGCCAGTTCCTCGGTTGCCGCGGTTCGGGA
This sequence comes from Microbacterium sp. A8/3-1, assembly GCF_040267695.1. Taxonomy (NCBI): domain Bacteria; kingdom Bacillati; phylum Actinomycetota; class Actinomycetes; order Micrococcales; family Microbacteriaceae; genus Microbacterium; species Microbacterium sp. A8/3-1. Next base: position 4,401,346 of record NZ_CP158357.1, read on the forward strand.
CGCCATAAAGCGACGGCGAGCCGCGTCGTCAACATCGGGCCCGGATTCGACCACGTCATCTGGGTCATGGGATGCCGCGGAGGGGGCTCTCGCGATCATCGCCACATACGTCATGTTGCCGAACACCCAGGCGTGAAAGTTGCTAACTGAGTCGGCGAGATCCGTCTCCATCGCCGCGCGAATGTTCTCGCCACAGGCTTCTAGCGCCACTTTCGCAGCATGCGGTGCGATGAGCGCCAGCAAATCGATCAGGTCGTAGATCTCGAACGGTTCGGAGCGCTCGTCCTGGAGGCTCAGCCAATCGGCGAGGGAGCGGACGTCGAGTGCGCTCTCAAACGCTGCGCTCCATTCATCGAGGACGCCTCCTGACCAAGCGGGAAGCAGCTCCTGAATGAGTTCTGCCCAGGACATCGCCGCCCACCGTTCCCCTGCGACCGACAGGCGGGCTGCCAACAATGCGGGCGTAGCTGCGGCTTGTAGCGCAGCGTACATATCGGGATGGGCGGACCGAACGTCGTTGATGGCGTAACGGACGCCCCGGGCCTCAGACGAAACCAGTGTCGGCAGCCATTCAATAAGGCGATCCACGAGCTCGGCTGACTGCGATGTCGAAAGAGCGTGGAACCTATCGGCATCGTGCAGCAACTGCAGCGCAATACCTCGCTCCAGTCCAGGGTTGACGGTGGACGCTTGGTGAAGGAGGGCCCTCATGACTGGCTCATCGACCAGATCCTTGGCGTACTTGCGTCTGTAGGCATCGGACACGTCGAATGTCTGAAACAGCCAGTACTTCCCGATGATGTCGATACGCTCATCGAGGAAGACCGAGCGAACAGTTCGGCGAATCTCAGCCCCGATCTCGCGAGACTCGCGGAGCGCGAGATCCTGCAATGCCCTTTGCGCGATGCGAATGTGAGCGGCTCTGAGACGTCCATCGCGCTCGTGGGTTAGGCGCTCCTGTGCGAGCCCTTTCAGAGCCTCGTCAATGAGAGCACTCGCATCAAGAGCGTCTGACGGAAACCAATCTGGGTGCTGACGCATCAAGGCGGCCTTGAGCCTCGGGGACTCGATGCCTGCGTCTCTCGATGTCAATTGCTCGACGCAGATTGCTGCGAGCACAAGCGCCGCCACGCCGTCGTCAACCGCGCGGTCGAGCGCATTGATGATCCGTCGCTCGCCTCCGGACGCGACGAACATGTAGAGCCAGGGCTCGGGCGCGCTTCGCAGAGCGAGATCAAGGCGTTCGTCAGGCTTCTCGAAGAAGGAAGACCACTTCACTCGGTCGTCTAGACGGCTGAGCAACGGCGCGACCGTATCAATGTTCTTGCGACAGAACGCGTCAAGCACCTTCACGGACTGTGCAGCTATGAGAGTCTCGTCATCTCGTGCCTCAAGTCGCTCTGTGGACACCAGAAGGACGGCTGCATCGTCGCTGGCGACGGCTTGCAGATCACGTCGAACCTCCGGTGAGATTGCTTGCGCATCGTCCACCAACGCAAGCACTCGACCGTGCTGAGCAAGTAGTTGGGACACATGAGCGGACGTCGCCACGCCTGGTTGCTTCAGTTCGAGTATCCGCCAGCCCTCTCGGTTTAGGGCTCTCGCTGCCTGAAAAGCCGCGAGCGATTTTCCAGAGCCGCTGGGCCCAGAAAGTGTCGCGAACCCGGTTGTCCGGAGGCGGTTCGCTAGCCGGGGTACTGAGGGCATCTCTGGACACGAAGCGACGTCGGCGGGTCCTAGGCGTTCGCCGCGGAGAGCCGCTAGAAGGCTCCTGGGACGGCTGAACGTCACGTGTCGCCATCCGGGCAGGGGGTCGGACGGGGCCAGCTCTCGTGCGATCTGGCTCATCGCCTCGTCGGCTGTAGCGGTGACGGAATTTGGTCCATGGGACGACGGGCTGATTTTCACGATGGGCCACCGGGACTCCAGCGGGTGCAAGAGAACGCTGTTCACTGCGGGGTCGCTACCGCTGTACCCGATGGTGACCAGGGTCCGTGGCCGGTCCGCCATCCGTTGGACGAGGCGGTTCACTTCCTGTGGCACCTGGCCGTCTTCGTCGGGCAGAACCCAGGTCCTCTCTGGGTGGCTCGCGTCGCCATGAGGTTTGTAGAGGACTCCCGCCGGTATCGCTACCCCGTACTGACGTTCGAACGCGCGCTCAAGACACGTATCCCAGTTGAATGACACGACTGCCTCGACATGGCGTGAATCTACGAGACGGGCCAGATCAAAGTGCGCAGAGGACGGTTCACGGTCCGTGTCGAGCGAGGCGAATGCGGACTGAAAGGCGTTTCGGACATCGGGGAACTCTCGTACGAGCTGCCATCCGAGATGTGGATCGAGCCCCTCCTCGGACAAGATCTCCTTCGCGTTGCCGGTTCGCCCTGAGCGTGCGCGAAGTTCGGCCGCGGCCGGGCGCACTTCATCAATGGCCTGCCAGAGCAGCGCGGGCAACTGTGCCGTCATCGGGTAGCCCCCCGCCGACAGTCCAGCTCCAACCACGACCACCGCACCATAAGAACGGATGTTGGCTGTCGACGGGGCTAACCGCTCTTCGAGGGACATATTCCTTATCTTGCCCTGTTCACGTCTCATCACGCTGTCTCAAGGACTGTATGCAGGGGGGGGGGGGGGGGGGGCATGTTCAGCGCCTATGCCGCTGAGGTCCGAGTCAGCCATGGCGTGCAGTGCTTAGATTTTCGACATGATCGCTGCCCAGATTCGCGCGACGTCGATGTCTTGTCTTGCAGCTTTTTGGTCAGGTGGTCGAGACCGTGTGCCGCCATCGGAATCTGGCGCGCGAGGATCGTCCAGATGACGGGGATGACCGAGCTCATTGCGCTCCTGCACTCGTCCGTCGGCCTCGCCGCAGTCTTCGCCAGATGGAACGGCTCCCTGGACCCCGAGGGTATTCCGTCCGATTTGCAGGGCATCCACCACCACGGCGAGGTGTTCATTGGCGTCTTCGTCGGCGCCGTCACTTTCACCGCCGTCCAGGCCGACCTCATTGAACTGGGGATCCGCGCCACGCACTTCGGGCGCACGTCCCTCTCGATGCGAGCGGAGCACCAACACCGCAGGGCTACTCCGACAGTACCTACGAGCGCGACCGCATAAAGGAGGCATCGCGTGGACCGCCATCACGGTCCTGTTCGGCCGTGGCCGGTCATAGACCGCCGCGGCGTGGCATGGCCCCAAGCAGTCGTCCCAGGCCCATCACTCGACCACCGGACTGAGGGCACGTGCGCTTAGATGCAAAGGTGACCAACTCTGAGACGACGTTTCGCGGCGCGACGCTTTCACTGCGACCTCCGAGAGTGGCCATACTCTTCCCGGTCGACGAACACTGGCGTGACTGGGCTATGCGGGCGCTCGAGCTCGCCTCTGAGTACTGGGGAGGTGGCGGATTCATCCTGGTTCCGCACAACATGGCGACCGGCGAGCCATCTCCGGAGTTCGCCGAGATCGTGCGGGCGTACGACCCCGACCATGTGGTCTCGATGAAGATTCCCGCGCACGAGTTCGAATCCTGGTATCCGGGAAGTATCTCGACCCCCGACGAGATGTCGGGGGAGGAGCGCGCGACACTCATTCAGTCGATCCGCGAAAGCATCCCTGCCGCGCCGAGTGTTCGCGCACGTGACATCGTCGCCTCCTGGTGTTCGCCACTGCGCAGCGCGCTCGTGCGGCGAGGGCAGACAGCCCGGCCGCATGAGATGCACAAGTCCCTGCGCGCAGTAGATCGCGGTGACCGTTTTCATCGAGGACTTGCTGTCGCACCGGTGCCGGACACTCAGGTGTTGGCGGCTTCGTCGAGGTGGCGGAGTGATCTCGGGTTAATGTTGGCTGCGCGTGCCGGGGTGATCGACGACGCTGTATACTCGCGCGCGGAACCTGCTCCGGACGTCATTGAGTGGGCGATTCAGCGCGAGGGAATCGCACCCGCATCGCTCATCTTTACCCCGGAGGACTCACACGTTCGAGCTGACGAGATCTCGACTATATTCGACGTGCACCCGGGACTGTTGCACGTGTCTCAGGGGATGTCTCAGGACATGGCGGCGGTCGTCGTCGGGGATACGGGCGCGGATTTCGCGCTTGCTCTCGCGTACGACAGGATTCTCGGCCGGGGTTTTTGGGTGACGAGCGGCATGCTGGATGACGAAGACGCTCTCTGGCAGCTTCGGTCCGCTCTGTGGTGGGTGACCTCTCATCTCGAACAGCAGGCAGCGCATTTGACCGTGTCCTCGCATTCGCTGCCTGATGAGGCAGTCGCGGAGATGGCCGCGCGCCTGCAGGAACCCAACTACGAGTTCCAGCGTCTCGGCAGACATCGCGAGGCCGTGCAGGGTTCTGACACCGTTCAGCTCCGGCCTCCGCAGATCGACCGCTCGTACACGCAACTCGTAGTCGAGGAGCATCTGAGCTCGTCGATTCTCCTCCCGATGCAGGCGACAAGTGACGGCACTCTCGAGGCGGTCAATGGCCTCGACTGCCCCGTTCCGACGTCATTGATGTATCCGGTCGGCTCTGGAAAGGTCCCGTACTGGTACGTGGACGTGACATTTGCCGGGGATGTTGCGCCGCGCGGTCGGGATCTCCCCGCGACGAGTCTGCATGCTGTCGACGTGGGCGCATTCCCGGAGGTCGCGATGCGGGCTAGCAAGATTGGCGTGACGTTCAACCCCGCGTCTATGGGGCTGGTTATGGGCAACTCCTTGCTGCGTGGGCGCCTGGGTCGTCCACGGCTGCGGAGTCTGTCGATGAGACGGTGGGTCGAGGGGATGGTGCGTCCTGAGGGGCTTGGGGTCCGGTTGTCGCAGCCCGGCCGGCAGACCGAGCTGGTCGCCCGTCGGCTGGGATCGCGGGACCGGCTGATGGATGTCATCACGCCGACGACGCTTCCCCTGCTCCGGGCTTTCATCCGTCATGAGACGACGCCGAAGGCCCATGAAGCGGGCGTCGTGGTGGTGGCATTGGACCCGTACTTGACGTTCGCGAAGATGAGTGCGCTCGTCGGTTCGGATGAGCAGGTCGTAACGCTCGTCGACGCTCTCGCTTCTTCACGACTGCTTCGGCGGGGACTCGTGCTGCGGTGCAACGACTGCCGGCGCACGTCTTTCGTCGATGCGGACCGCCTCGGGCAGGAGTACGAATGTCCGCAATGCGCGGCGACCAACCCGCTGGTCTCGGCCCGGTGGCGGGAAGGAGTCGAGCCCGCTTGGTACTACGACCTGTTCACCCCGTTCCGCGATCTACTGAAAGAACATGGCGACATTCCCCTGCTGGCAGCGGCGGAGCTGCGCCGGGAGAGCCGAGTGTACGCCGATGTGCCAGAGCTGGAGTTCTTCGACCTTGAGACAAATCGTGCCGTGGCCGAGATCGACCTCATCGCGAACGTGGACAACGAGGTCATATTGGTGGAGGCGAAAAGCAGCGGCCATTTCGCGAAGGGATCCCGCGGAACGCAGACCAAGAAGATCCTCCGTATCGCCCAGGCGCTGCGCGCGGATCGAATCATCTTGGCGACATCGGAACCAGAGTGGAACGCCACGGACCTCGCCCATGTTGAGCGACAGGCAGTGAACCTCGCTCCGTTCCCTGCCGCAGCGAGCTCGCTGACGGGCCTCGGGCAGGTCTGATTCGGTCTCGCGCCTACCGCAGGCTTTCGGGCGTGAAATGTGGTTGTAGGCCCGTGACGATGTCCTGCGCGAATCGGAAAGCCTCCTCCGCCTGAGCCCGGGTGGGGGTGAGGACGTTGCGCATCGCGTCGTTACGAACATCTACGAATTCGCGCTGCGTCTCGGGCGGGAGGGACTTCGACGCGCGCCTAACGAGGACTCCGAGCGTGCGACGGGCAGGCAGCGGGTCTGGGCCGACCGGGGGATGAGTTCGTATCCAATCGCTCAGCGCCAGCTCGACCGCCGACCCTGGACCGATGACCGCCTTGCGATGATTCCCTCGGATCGACGAGCGCGACCAATGTCCATTCAGCCCGATAGAGTCGGGTGCAATCGGGCAACAAGGGGGAACCGGGAGCATGCAGGTACTCAGCGAAGCGGACCTCGTCCGGGACGAGCCTCTCGGTGCGCGTAAAGGAAGCATCGGGGAGAAGGATGATCTGCTTCATCACCGTGTCCTCGCGAAGAGGGTGGCTGAGCTGGCGGTGTCATCCGTCGGCAACGTGAACATCGCGTTGTTTGGTCCTTGGGGATCGGGAAAGAGCAGCTTTCATGCGCTGCTTCGCGAGGAGCTCAAGAAGAACCCCGTGAAGACTCAGCACATCACCTTCGACGCGTGGAAGAACGCCGGCACAGGGTTTCGAACGAACTTCCTGTACGAGGTCGCTGAGCAGGTGGACGCCGACGTCAAGATCTCCGACACGCTTTTTCAGTCGACGAGCTCGGTCCGCGGTCCCCTCGCGGACTTGAAATGGTCCACGGCAGTGCGCGTGTGGACTCTCGTCGGTTTCCTTGGCGTGATCTTCTTCGGGCTCCCGGCGCTGTGGACCCTCATCCAGCTCCTTCTTGGCGTGCAGCGACAATATGGATCCCTCTTCATCGAGAACTTCAGCGCGTTCTCGAGCATGGCCGCTAGCGGGACGGTCTTCGTCGTCGTCCTTCTCGCCGTCATCGAACTGTCGAAAGTGACGGTATCGAAATCGACGCCCAGCCACGTCGCTCAATTCGGGAAACTGTTCGACAACATCCTCGACACCAAGAAGAAGCACCGCATGGTGATCTTCATCGATGAGCTCGACCGGTGCAGTCCGAAAGACGTGATGGCGACGTTGGAGGGTCTGCGCACCTTCCTCGGGCACCCGCGCTGCGTGTTTGTCGTCGCTTTCGACCGGGAGGCCGTTGCAGGCGTCATCGCCAACGAGCTCGGCCAGAACGTCCCCCGGGAGAACGCCGCCCCGTACTATCGCACGAGCGGGGAGTACCTCGACAAGATCTTCCAGTTCCAACTGGCCCTCCCACCGCAACCGGTCCATACGTTCCGTCGCTTCGCCGCCTCACTGGTCCGCGAGCGTGGCGGAGTCTGGGGGCAGCTTCGTGCTCAGAGCCCGGACCTCCTGGACAGGGTTGTGAACATTCTGTCCCCGATGCACCTGGCAAGCCCCCGCCGCACTAAGGTTCTTCTCAACGACTTCGCCGTGAACGCGAGGGTGTACGAGGGGATGGGTTTCTCATGGCTCGAGAGGGCGGAAGAGATCGCGGTCCTCACGGTTCTGCAGACGGAATTTCCCCGCCTCGCCGCGGACCTGGAGAAGGAGCCTGCGCTCATGCGCTTCCTCTACCGCCAAGAGGTGCCGACGCGTCAGTCGCTCCTCGATCTCGTTGAGCAGTACTCCGAAGGCGGGGCAGCTGACGGAGTCCCGCTGGACGAAGTCGTCGGTAAGGACAATCGCGGGGAGGTGGCCGAGCAGCTCGAAGAGAACCTCCAGCGCTACCTACGGCTGCTGCGGGAACGTCACGTGCCTGAACCGCGAGCGGATCTCATCATGATGCACTCGGACGGCTCGCTGCTCGCGTTCAATGACCCTGGCGTCTATCACGAGCTTCTTTCCGCTGCCGACATGCCGCGACAGGATGTGATCAACGCGCTCAGCGGCGCGAGCGAACACGACCTTGAACAAGCGATCCGATACCTCCTTGACCAGACGGAGAAAGAGACGAAGGACGCTTCGGATCGATTGGTCGTGCTCGCGGGAGAAGTCGCGGCCGAGCTGGAGACAATAAACCCCGACCTTGCCCGGCTGCTTGGCGGACGTGCGTCCTCGTCGGTCGAGCGCATGACCTTGCAGAGTGTTCAGGGATACAGCGCAGCCGTCGCCGTCGTCTATACGGAAGCAGAGCTGAAAGCAGTGCTCAACGTCGCTGCAGCCCAGGCCGACGCCGGTGTCGTCCAGGTGGTCAAGTCGCTCACCGATTCCCTCCGCGATGACGACTGGGAGAGTGCGAGAGACCACATGCTGCCCCTCGTGCTGCAACATGCGCTTTCAGTGCCAGACGTCGCTTCGGCATTCTTCGTGCGGTTCTCGCAAGATCTTGAGGCGGAGTTGTCCTGGAAGCAAATTGATGCTCTCGCTGCGGGTCTCACCGCGAAAGCCCCCGAACCCGTCGAGCCGGCCGCGGCGACTGCCGCGGCCAAGACCGCCGCGGAAGAACAGGACGCAGAGAACGACGCCGCGTACGAGGGGCAACGTGAGGCGAACCGCGGCATCGCGGCAGAACTCGCAGCAGGGTGGGCCGAGATGGCACTCGGCTCGGAGATGCGGCGAGACTTTCTCCGCATCCTCCGGCGGGTTGAAAAGAATCAAGGCTTTTTCAATCTCCATGATTCACTCATCGACCGTGACATCGAGCGAGGGCAAGCCGCGGAGGCGAACTCTCTCCTGCTCGGAGCAATCCTCGAGCGGCCGCCGCGGGCACACAGCCGCTGGGCTGACAAACTGGACGCTAACGCAACGGTGTCGTCGTCGCTCAAACAAGATGCACTTCACGCCGTTCTGGCACTCGTCGCCGAGAGTGGCCATGAGACAGTCCGGGAAAGCGGAGCAGCTGCCGCCCAGCGAATCGCGGCCCTTCCCTCAGACGCCTTCGACCATCAGAAGTTCGACGATCTGGTCCATGGCGACCTGGCAACCGACTGGTCCGAATACTCGGACTCCCGCTTCGAGACGCAACTGCGTCTGCTCAATGTGCTGGACACCCTTGAGGCTGTGCACTCCGACGGTACGGAAGACTCCGAGCGTGCCACCGACGCGGACCGCGCAGAGCTGTATGTGACGGCGACTGTCGCCGCTCAAACTGAGGGTGCCGACGTGCGAACCATCGTTCTCGCGGTCGAGAAGGAGCGTCCGTCATTCGCGGCGAGTGTCGCCGGCCGGTTGACGGAAGCGAAACCGTGGGAGCAGGCACCTCCGGAGCTCCCCGTGCGCGTGATCCTCGCAGCTCAGCACCGGGCGCTCGCCGGCGGTGTGAGCATTACCCACCTTCCACCAGAAGCGTTCTTCGGGATCGCAGACGCGAAGCTCTCCCGTGCCCTCGCGGCATCGTGGCTGTCTACCGCTCCTCTCGTGTCCGAGGTGGAGCGCCTTCCGAATGCGGCATCGCTGCCGCAAGAGGCATGGCGCCGGTATGGCGCGAACGCGACGGAAGAGCAGCGAGGCGCGGCATGGCGATTCCTAATGAAGAAGGACGGGCTTCTCGGCCAGTTGCGCACGCTCAGCGAGCCGGGTCAGGCGGTCACAATCTACGAGGAAACGGCGGCGGCTGTCCGCGAGGCGAAGACTGTTGCGCCACGTGAGCGCGCGGTGAAGGCCTTCCTCGCGTTGCCCGCTACGCGCGACGCCGCTGATGAAGTGCGCGCGATGATCAAGGTGATGGCGCAGGACAAGAAGCGCACAGAACTCGCGTTGGGTCTTCTGCTGTTGCGCGCCTATGTCAGCGAGCTGTCCTCAACTGCCGTGAGGACACTCCGTCCGCTGGTGTCTGCGTGGGCGGAGGAGGGTGAAGGGCTCGTCGCCAAGAAAGACATCTCATGGCTCGTCGACAGGGGGTTCGCGACGAAGAAGTCGCCGCTGAGGGACGTCGTAAAGCGCATGTCCGGGCGGGGCTGACGCATTGATCCCGATCTGAACGACTGTGTCGATGCGAACAGTGGGCTGGAGCGTGCCCGGGAAGATGTGCGCACTGGCGGACCGAGCCCCGACGAACGCGAGGTTCTTCCAACGGGGCTGTGCGTGCGCGCTACGCAGGCCCTTTCGCGTCAAGCGCCGAGGGAGCCGCGCAGTCGCAGGGAAAACGCGCTGAGGTAGTCGCGGTCGATGGCGAGTTCGGTCCACCCCTCGATGTGCTCGATTGTGAAGGGAACGGTCTCCGCGTGTCGATGCGAAGCGCTCCGATGAGCGAGCCGACGACCGACGCCGCGGTGCGCGCGACCGTGGGGCGCAAGCTCATCCGCAACCCTCTGCTCTGGGGCGCGCTGCTCCTTCTCGGCGCGATCGTCGCGACGCTCGCGGGCGACGACCTGAGCTTCTTCCCGATGCTGTTGATGCTGGTCGGCGGGTGGTTCTTCGGCTTCGCCTTCGTCAACGCAACGCTGCGCATGACGCCGTCTCGCAACGGCGCGTACCTGCACATCGGTGTCGCCGTGGTCCTCGGTGCGACTGTCGCGTTCGTGGTCGAGTACGGGAGCGAGCTGCTCGAACCTCTCCCGGAGTGGGTGAGCGGTGTCGCGGTCGTGCTGCAGATCGCCGCGATCCCGGCGACTGGGTGGATCTGGCTCGGACTGCTCAGCCGCGTCACCGACGCGTTGACGCGACGCGAACGGAGGAAGCATCCGCTGCCCACGACCGTCGAGTGGGAGCGCGAGGAGAGCGGTGACGGGTCGAGCGTGCGCATCAACGGCATCCCGCTCCGGATGAAGGCCCTCACAGGTGCGATCGTCGGCATCGTGATCGTCTTCGGGCTCTTCGGCACGCTGCTGCTGATCGCGTTCGACGACTTCGTGCTGCGCCTGGGGCCTCGGCTGATGATCATCGTCGTGGGGGCCCTGATCGCCCTGCCGGTGTACCTGGCGTTGACCGCGGTGCTGCGGCGGCGGATGGTCGCGTGCGTCATCGCCTTCGGCAACGACGAACTCCGCGTGCGGGTGGGGGAAGCGGACCACGTCGTTCCGTTCCGCGATCTCGAGTTCCTGCTGTGGCGCTCCCGCAGCGACTACGCCCGGATCGAGGTGCGCGGCGCCGGCGTCGATCTGTCGGTCGTCGCGGGGCTGGCGAAGCCCCCGGCCGGCCGTACGGCCGAGCTCCCCGTCCTGCCTCGCCGTGTCTTCCGACGCCTGGAGCTCGCAGGCCTGAGCGTGAAGCGCGCACGCCGTGGCGAGATCATCACCTTCACGCGCCCGTGAATCCCGAGCGACGTCCCGGGCCTCAGCTGTTCGGATACTCGCGCTCCCGCAGCACCCGCGCGAGATGTACCGCATTCCGGGCCGCGGTCGCCGTGGCGGCCGCCACCTTCTCCGGCGTCTCGTCGAGGTCCTGGTAGTCGGTCGTGTGCATGGCTTCGCCGTTCCAGTAGACCGAGGACTGCGAGGGGATCGTGTACCCGACATCGTTGAGGCACTGGAAGAGGATCCCGGCGATGTGATGCGCGCCGTCCTCGTTGCCGACGATCCCGGCGATCGCGACCTTGTCGAGCAGTGTGAGTCGGCCGCGGGCATCCGTCTCACTGAGCTCGGCGTCGAGTCGTTCGAGCACACGCTGAGCGACGCTCGAGTGCTGTCCCATCCAGGTCGGCGTGACGAGCACCAGGATGTCGGCATCGAGGATCCGACGCCGCACGCTCGGCCACTCGTCGTCTCCACCCATGTCCTTCTCCACGCCGGGGCTGATCACGTGGTCGACGACACGGACGACCTCCCCGGTGACGCCGTGCCCCGCCAGGGCCGTGAGGATCTGCGACGCGAGCAGATCCGAGCTCGACTCGCCGGGGGAGGGCTTCAGGGTGCAGGAAAGGGCGATGGCCGTCAGGGGAGCCTTCATGCAGCGAGAGAACCACGGCCCTCCAGCCCGACCCCAGGGGGTTTCCTCCGCCCGTCCGGTACGCTAGAGGGCGGCCGCTACGACAGGAGATCCCGTGATCCTCAGCTTCATCTTCTTCATGATCCTCTTCCTCGGAGGCATCTGGCTGATGGGTCTCGCGCAGTCGCTCCCAGACGAGTACGCGGCTTACGTCTTCGTCGCCGGTCTTCTCATCGTGAGCCTGTCGCTCGCCTTCATGATGCGTGCGCGCGGCTCCGCGACCCGCCGCAAGGACAACTGGTCGGGCAGCCCGACCGAGTGATCGACGGCGCGCTCAGCGCCGTCGCGCGAGCCGCGACTCGAGGTTGGCCTTCACCGCGGGCCATTCCGGCTCGATGATCGAGAACTCGACGCTGTCGCGCAGCGCGCCGTTGCGGTAACGGCTCATGGCTCGCATCACGCCGTCCTGCTTGGCGCCGAGCCGCTCGATGGCCGCCCGCGACTGGAAGTTCACCCACTGCGTCGTCAGGCCGACCCGGAACACCCCGAGCGTCTCGAACGCGTGTCGCAGCAGCAGGAGCTTGGACTCCGCGTTCGTGCCCGTGCCGTGCGCCGACGGGCGGTTCCAGGTGTACCCGATGTGCAGGCGGGGCACGTCGGCGACGATGTCGTAGTACGACGTCAGTCCGAGGACGCGGCCGGCGGCGTCGAACGCCGTGAACGGCAGCATCTCGCCCTTTTCGATCAGGCCGATGCGCCGGTCGACCTCGGCCGCGACGCCATCGGGGGCCGGGACAGACGTGTACCACGCCGTCTTCCACAGGTCGCCCTCCTCGACCGCCTCGACTAGGCCGGCGACGTGCGCGCGTTCCAGGGGACGGAGTTCGACGAGTTCGCCGGTGAGGGTGACGGGGACGGGGGTGACGAGAAAGCCCATGGGGCCATTCAACCAGCGAGCGCTGGGGTCATGCTGCGGTGGGAGAGGTTCTCCCTGCCGATTCGCCGCAGACGGCGCTGGTAGGCCAGGACGAGCTCTATCGTGACGTCGAGTTCGAACGCGAGGCTGGCGAGGTGAGGGCCGCGGGCCTCTTCCGCCGCTGCGTAGGCGTCGGCGGTGATGAGCAGGCACGCCGCCCATTCGTCGGCCTGCCGCTCCTGCTGTCGGCGGATCGCCGGCGCGGTCGACGGGGTGTGGCCGAGGACGACGTGGCCGAGTTCGTGGGCGAGGACGCTGCGGGTCGTGCGCACAGTCATGCCGGGGGCGAGCCGAATCGTGCGGGAGTCCGGCGCGAAGCCCCCGCGAGTGGGTCCGGGACGCTCGACCACGCGCACCCCGTGCTCCTCGGCGAGGCGGAGGAGCGGGTGCATGATTCCCCTATTCGTAGAGGTCGTCGGTGTCGGCGTCGTGCCGGAGGTGCGATGCGAAAGCGACCTCGGAGAGATCTTCGCGCGGACCGGGGACATCGGGTGTGCGCCGGAGGACGCTGATCCGTGCGCGGGGTGCGCCGTCTTCGACCTGAAGCCGCTCCTCGGCCCGGGAGAGGAGCACATGAGGTTCGAGATCGACGGCCGCGCAGACGGCGTAGACGATCGGGACGGGGATGGCTCGCTTGCCCGTGACGTAGTTGTCGAGTGCGCTGCGAGCGATGCCGATGGTCCGCGCCATCGCCGCGATGCTGCTCCTCGAGGCGGCGATCTCCGCGCGCAGCTGTCGGCCGACGGCGGCGTTGAAAAGGTCGGCAGGTGTCTCCATCTGGCTCACCATAGCATCGGCATGTAGCCAGGATGCCGTCATATTGGTTCACTCGACGCTTGTTCGCTTTCGATCGGGAGGATAGTGTCGACGGATGAGGGCGATAGCGAGTCATTTGGTGGCGTCCGCCGTCGTGTCCGAACTCGAGCGGGCTGACCGATCCGTCGAATGGCTCTCGGTTAGCACCGGCATCGACCGCGAGGTCCTGGCGTCGAAGCTGCATCTCCACGAGGACTTCACCATGGTGGATCTGTCCGACATCGCGACCGCCCTCGGGGTCCCGGTGTCCGCACTCGTTCCGAGTCCGCGGCCTCCGGGTCGGTGACGCGCGGTAGCGTGTCCGACATGAAGACAGTGCCGTTCGGATCCGCCACCGCCCCCGCCGTCGTCGCCGGAATGATGCGCATCGATGACAAGGACGACGCGCACATCCGCGACCTCTACGCCGCCGCACGCGAATCGGGAATCGACTTCTTCGATCACGCCGACATCTACGGCGGCAGCATGCATCACTGCGAGTCGCGGTTCGCCGATGCGCTGCAGCTCACTTCCGCGGAGCGCGATGAGATCGTGCTGCAGACCAAGTGCGGCATCGTGCCGCAGCAGGGGACGTTCGACTTCTCGTACGAGCACATCCTCGGCCAGGTAGAGGGATCCCTCGCGGCCCTGCGCACCGACCGGATCGACGTGCTCCTGCTCCACCGCCCCGACGCGCTCGTGGAACCCGACGAGGTCGCCCGTGCGTTCGACGAGCTCGAGGCCGCGGGCAAAGTGCGGGCGTTCGGTGTCTCGAATCACACGCCTCGTCAGATCGACCTGCTGCGCACGGCCGTCCGCCAGCCGCTGATCGCGAATCAGCTGCAGCTGTCGATCACGCACGCGCCGATCATCGCGCAGCCGGTCGCGATGAACATGTCAGGAGAGGAGCAGAGCGTGGTCCGCGACGGCGGCGGAATCGTCGAGTACTGCCGCATCAACGGCATCACCGTCCAGGCGTGGTCGCCGTTCCAGGGCGGCTTCTTCACCGGGGTGTTCCTCGGCAACCCGGAGTACGCCGAGCTCAACGCTGTGATCGATCGGCTGGCGACTTCGTACGGCGTCACGCCGATCGCGATCGCGACCGCCTGGATCACCCGTCACCCCGCGCACATGCAGGTCGTGCTCGGCACGACCACGCCGCAGCGGGTCCGCGATGCCGCCGCAGGCGCCGATGTCGAGCTCACGCGCGCGGAGTGGTACGAGCTGTTCCGCGCCGGCGGCCACGTGCTCCCGTAGGCCGAGCGGTCGCTTCCGACGTCGTCTACCCTGAACTCATGCCGTTCCTCTCGATCCTCATCGTCGCCCTGATGATCGTCGCGCTGATCGACGTCATCACGCGCGACGACTCCCAGGTGAAGCACCTGCCGAAGATGGTGTGGATCATCATCGTGATCCTGCTGCCGCTGATCGGCAGCGCGCTCTGGTTCGGGATCGGTCGCGAGTACGGCGAGGCCGGCATCTCCCTCCCGCGGATGCGGCGGGCGGAGCGGCGTGCGGGACCTGTCGACGTCCGTCTGGCACCGCCCACAGACGTGCGCACGACCGAGCAGCAGATCGCCGACCTCGATCGCGAGATCGAGGAATGGCGACTCCGCGAAGAGCTCGAGCGTCGCCGGCGAGACGGCGAGGAACCGGCCGCCGGGACGGCGTCCTAGGGCCTACACCGCGGTCGCGACCTCGCGATCGAAGGATTCCCGGACAGCGTCTTCGAGCGTCGGATAGCGGAACTCGAACCCTGCTGTCGTGAGCGTCTCCGGAAGCACCCAGCGGCTCTTGAGGACGAGCTCGGTCTCGGTGCGGATGCCGACGGCCCCGAGCTCCAGCATCCAGCGCGGCGTCGGCACCCCGATGCGCACCCCGAGCACGCGCCGCACGGTCGCCATGAACTCGACGTTGTCGACCGGGTGGGGAGCGGCGGCGTTGACCGCGTCCTCGAGAGTCGGTGTGTCCTCGAGGAAGTCGATGATGCGCGCCACGTCTTCGATGTGCACCCAGCTGAAGCGCTGGCGGCCTCGGCGCGCACCGGGGAAGTGCGCCGTGCCCGCAGCGCGGCGAGCGCTGCTCACCGGCCAGCGGCCGTCGTACTGCGCCCCGCCCAGCCCCAGCCTGGCGAGGTTCCGGATCGGGCCGAGCACGCCGCCGTGGCCGAGGACGATCGCGCTGCGCAGCGCGATCCGGCGCGTGCCGGGGAGATCGGCGGCGAACAGCGCCTTCTCCCAGGCCTTCGCGACCTCGACCGAGAATCCGCTGCCGAGCTCGCCGTCCGACTCGGTCATCGGTCGATCCTCCGCATGGCGGTAGATCGTGGCGGTCGAGGAGTTCACCCAGAGCGCGGGAGGGGCGGAGGCCTTCTCGATGGCGCTGCTCAGCGACGAGGTCGTGTCCAGGCGCGAGCGGAAGATCTCGGCACGGTTCTCCGGCGTGTAGCGGCAATTGACGCTCTTGCCCGCCAGGCCGATCACAAGAGAGGCGCCGTCGACCGCCTGATCGATCGCCGTCTGATCGCCCCAGCGGATGTCGGCGCCGGAGCGGGAGATCGTGACGACCTCGCGGCCCTCGGACCGCAGTCGCGGGATCAGGTACTGCCCCATGAATCCGGTCGAACCTCCGATGACGACCCTGCCTGCGCTCATCCGGCGGTCTCCTTCGCTGCGTCGGTCTTGATGCGGTACTCGAAGTGCCCGCGGTACTCGTACACGCGGCCGAGGAGGGGAGCGTCGATGCTCACACTCACGAACTGGCGGTCACGGTCGTCGTCGAAGCGCTCGGTGAGCCGGACGATAGGGGAGAGGGCCCGGGGGAGGCGCAGGCGCAGGTGTCCGAGCCGGAGCCCGACCGCGCGGCTGGTGAGTTCGAGGGCGCCGTCGCGTACGTCGAGGTCGAAGCAGGCGGCGATCAGGCCGGGCTCTCCGAGCTCGTCGACCACGCGGCCGTGGCGGGTGAGGGCGACCGCGTCGTGCATGATCCACGGCCCGCGCGGCAGGTGGAAGGTGCGTTCACCGATGGCGCGGGAGGCGATCGTGCGGTTCTCCACGCGGAAGGGGACGTCGCGCTCCCAGCAGGCGGCGACCACGCCGCGGCGCTCCAGCAGGCGGAGGAACGGCCAGAGCAGGCGTCGCGGAGTCCCGACCCGCTCGAAGACCCCCTCGCCGACGCCGACAGCGCCGTCGGGGATCGCCTGGAAGTACGTGCGGAGCCGAGGATGCAGATCATCGAGGCGGTCGCCGAGCGCCCTCGCGTAGGGAGACTGCGGCACAGGCGTCACGATTCGAGCCTAGCCCGCGGGCTCGTCGCCACCCGCCTCAGTCCGCCGGCCTCAGCAGCCGATCGAGGAGGGCCAGAGCCTCGTGCTGCGGAGCGGCGTCGTCGAGCAGCCACTGGGTCTGGAGGCCGTCGGATGCCGCCACGACGAGCGCCGCGACGGCATCCGGGTCGGCGTCCTGACGGAGGCGTCCGCGTTCCTGCTGCTCTCTGACCGTTTCGGCCAGGCGCGCTCGGACATCGGCGAACCGTGCCGTCGCGAACTCGCGCGCCACCGGGTGGCCGTCGTCCAGGGCGGTCGCGACCAGCGTCGAGTAGAGCTGGACGAGCCCGGGAACCTCCCGGTTGGTGCGCGCGGACGCGATCATCCGCTCGACGGGCGTGGCGTCGTCTGCCACGATCTCGTGCCGGTGGGCGGGGGCGTTGCTCTCTTCGTAGACGGCGACGAGGAGCTCCTCCAGCGACCCGAAGTAGTGCGTCAGCGCCGCGTGGGTGACCCCGACTTCACGCGCGATCGCGCGCAGACTGGTGCGGTCGGCGCCGCGCGCGGCGAACACCTCGATGGCGCGGTCCAGGATCTCCTGGCGCCGCGCGATCCCCTTGGCGTAGGCACCGCGCGGGCGGGGGCTCTCGTCATCGTCGGGCATGTCCGGAGTCTAGCGAATGAAAACTTCCGCGTGGAGGTATTTGGTGATAGCGTGCTCAGGTCGGGTCGCGCACCCGCCGTCACCGATGACCGAAGGAGCAAGACCGATGACGATTCAGACCTCCCTCCAGCTGTTCACGATCAAGGACCAGCTGGACGCCGACCTCGAAGGATCGCTCGCCGCTGTCGCCGCGCGCGGCTTCACGGCCGTCGAACCCTACGACTTCGTGCGCCGTGCCGCACCGTTGGCCGAAGCACTCACGGCAGCGGGACTCACCGCGCCCTCCGGCCACGCCTTCCTCGCGTCCGAGTCCTTCGTCAACCCCGACGGCAGCGGCACCACGGTGCCGGTGCCCTCGCCCGCCGAGGTCTTCGCCGCGGCGAAGGTGCTCGGCATGACGACGGTCATCGACCCGTACACGGCGCCGGCGCGCTGGACCTCGGTCGCCCAGATCGAGGAGACCGCGCGCCTGCTCAACGAGGCCGCTGCCGTCGGAGCCACCGTCGGCGTGCGAGTGGGCTACCACAACCACGCGCACGAGCTGGAGGCCGTGTTCGACGGCGTCACCGGCCTGGAGGTGCTCGCGGGACTGCTCGACGAGCGCGTCGTGCTCGAGGTCGACCTGTACTGGGTCGCCCGCGGCGGTGTCGACCCGGTCGCGCTGCTCGAGCGCCTCGGCAGCCGCGTGATCGCCGTGCACGCGAAGGACGGCACGCTCGACCCTGCACTCGCGAACGCGTATCCGCCGGCCGACCAGGTGGCCGCGGGCGAAGGCGCCGTGCCGCTCGTCGAGGCGATCGCCGCGGCATCCGCACTCGAACTCGCGATCGTCGAGTTCGATCACTACGAGGGCGACCTGTTCGACGCGATCGAGCGCAGCCGGGTCTACCTCGACGAGAAGGTCGCGCGCTGATGGCAGGCGGCACCGGTCCCGTCGGCGTCGGCATCATCGGCGCGGGGAACATCAGCGACCAGTATCTGACCCAGCTCACCACCTTCCCGGATGTGCGCGTCCTCGCGGTCGCCGACGTGATCGAGGAGCGCGCGAAGGCCCAGGCGGAGAAGTACGGGGTGCCGCGCGCCGGCGGCGTCGACGTCGTGCTCGACGATCCGGAGATCGACATCGTCGTGAACCTCACGATCCCCGCGGTGCACGTCGAGGTCTCCGAGGCGATCATCGCGGCGGGCAAGCACGTCTGGACCGAGAAGCCCATCGGCGTGAGCCGCGAGGAGTCCCGCCGACTGCTGGAGAAGGCGGATGCCGCCGGACTCCGCGTGGGCGTCGCGCCCGACACCGTGCTCGGCCCGGGTGTGCCGACGGCGAAGCGCGCGATCGCCCGTGGCGACATCGGTCGCCCGCTGTTCGCGCAGACGACGTTCCAGTGGCAGGGCCCGGAGATCTTCCACCCGAACCCGGCGTTCCTGTATGCCAAGGGCGGCGGGCCGCTGCTCGACATGGGGCCGTACTACGTCTCCACGCTCGTGCACGTGTTCGGTCCGGTCGCCTCCGTCGCAGCCCTCGGGTTGCAGGGCACGCCGACCAGGCGCGTGCAGGTCGGCGAGCTCGCGGGGCAGGAGTTCCCGGTCGAGATCCCGTCCACGCTCAGCGTGCTGATGGACTTCGAGCAGGGCGGTCAGGCGCAGAGCATCTACAGCACCGATTCGCCCGCCATCCGCCAGGGGATCGTCGAGATCACCGGCAGCGAGGGCACGCTCGTGATCCCCGATCCGAACACGTTCGGCGGAGCGATCTCGATCACCCGGCCGCTTCGGCTCGGGCAGCAGCCGGTCGAGCAGGAGGTCGTCGACGTCGTGCAGGAGGGCGTGCTCGCCGGTCGCGGCGTCGGGCTCCTCGACATGGCGCGCTCGATCGCCGCCGGGCGTCCGCACGTCGCGACGGGGGAGTTCGGCTACCACGTGCTCGACACGCTGCTGTCGATCGAGGAGGCCGCGGAATCCCGCAGCTTCGTCTCCGTCGAGAGCTCGCTCGATCGGGTCGGTGCGCTCGACGCCGACTTCGACCCCTTCGCCGCCACGCTCTGAGCGTGTCCCCGTGGCGGTGGAGACGCTCAGCGCGTCTTCGCCGCCACGTAGGCGTCGACGTTCGCGGGTGAGAGCACCTCGCGAGCGACCATGATGGCTGCGCCGAGCACGGCCGCCCTGTCGCCGGCCTGGGACTGCACGATCGCCAGATGCTGCGTCGCCAGCGGGATCGAGCGCCGGTAGACGACTTCGCGGACGCCCGCGAGCAGATGCTCTCCGGCCCGAGCGATGCTGCCGCCGAGCACGATGATCGAGGGGTTCAGCAGGTTGACGACCGTGGCGAGGACCTCGCCGACGTCGCGTCCGGCCTGACGGGTGGCCTCGATCGCGGCGGCGTTGCCCGCGCGGACGAGGTCGACCACGTCCGAGGCGCTCTGCACATCGTGCCCGTCTTCGCGCAGGGCGACAGCCAGCGCGGACCCGCTGGCGAGGGCCTCGAGGTCGCGCTCATCACCCGGTTCGCGTGCCGATCCGGCACCCGTCGGCACCTGGACGTGACCCATGTCGCCGGCGGACCCCTGGGCGCCGCGCTGCAGCTGGCCGCCGGCGATGATGCCCGACCCGATTCCGGTCGACACCTTGACGAAGATGAGGTCGTCGACCTGCGGCCAGCTCGTCGCCTGCTCGCCGAGCGCGAGGATGTTGACGTCGTTGTCGACGAGCACGGGGACGTCGAAGGTCTGCTGCACGTAGCGGGGGACGTCGAAACGGTCCCACCCTGGCATGATCGGCGGATTGGTGGGGCGGCCCGTGGAGTGCTCGACGGGCCCGGGCACGCCGATGCCCACGCCGAGCAGGGGGAGACCTGCGGCGGTCGGCGTCTCGAGCAGCGCCGTGCCGTCGGAGAGGATCGTGTCCAGCAGTGCCTCCGGCCCGTCACCGATATCGATCGTGCGCGTGCGCGCGTCGAGGATGACTCCGGCCAGGTCGGCGACGGCCACCGTCGCGTGCGTCGCGCCGAGGTCCACCGCGAGCACGACTCCGGCACGCGGATTGAAAGCGACGCGCGCGGGCGGGCGTCCGCCGGTGGACGCCGCCTCGCCGGCGGGGCGCAGCAGATCGGCGGCGAGCAGCGCGTCGACTCGTAGCGCCACGGTCGAGCGGGCGAGACCGGTGAGCGCGGCGAGCTCGGCCTTGGTGCGCGCATGTCCGTCGCGAAGGATCTGGAAGATCTCGCCGGTGCCCGGATTCGTCGCCGCGACGGGTCGCAGAACATCAACCATTGCGTCAGTAAACCACAGGCTTTCGCGTCGTGGCCGATTGACTTCGAATTTCGAAACGACAACTTTTGACGAAGGGCTAGCAAAAGTAGCGAGGCGTGTGTCAGAATCGCCGACATGACAACGGATGTCACAGACACCGGTCTCGGAACGATCCGAGCCGGCATCCTCGGCGGAGGATTCATGGCCCGCGTGCACCGCACGGCGGCCAGAGACGCAGGAGGCGAGCTTCGTGCCGTCGCCACCCGCTCCGCCGCGGGAAGCCGCCACGCGGCCGATGCGCTGGGCGCCGACCGTGCCGAGTCCGACGCGATCGCGCTCCTGGAGGCGGCCGACATCGACGTGGTCCACATCTGCACCCCGAACGCGACGCACGCCGAACTGGCGCTGCGCGCCCTGCAGGCCGGCAAGCACGTGGTGTGCGAGAAGCCGCTCGCCACGACCGCGCACGATGCGAAGACGCTCGCCGACGCCGCGGAGGCCTCAGGGCGCGTGGCCGCCGTCCCCTTCATCTACCGCTACCACCCGATGGTGCGCGAGGCGAGGGCACGGGTCGCCCGCGGCGACATCGGCGAACTCCTCACCCTGGACTGCTCCTACCTGCAGGACTGGATGCTGTTCTCCACCGACGACGACTGGCGGGTGCGCTCCGCCGCGGGCGGCGCATCCCGCGCGTTCGCGGACATCGGCTCCCACCTGTGCGATCTCATCGAGTTCGTGATCGGCGAGCGCATCCGCGCACTGAGTGCCCGCACGCGCCGGGTGTTCCCGGAGCGCGCAGGACACGAAGTCGACACCGAGGACATCGTCGCCGTGCTCGTCGAGACCGTCTCGGGGGCTCTGGGCACGCTGCTCATCTCGCAGATGGCCGCGGGGCGCAAGAACGCGCTCACGCTGGAGCTGCACGGCTCGCGGCAGAGCATCCGCTTCGAGCAGGAACGCCCGGAGGAGCTCTGGATCGGCATGCGCGAGGAATCCCGTCTGCTGCTGCGCGATCCGGCCGGCTCCGATCCGGACTCGGCGCGACTGCAGCGTGTCCCCGCGGGGCACTCCATGGGGTATCAGGATGCTTTCAACGGGTTCATCGCCGATGTCTACGCGGCGATGGCCGGTGCGCAGCCGGAGGGGATGCCGACCTTCGCCGACGGACACCGCTCGGCCGTGCTCACCGAGGCGGTCCTGGAGTCGGCGGCGGACGACGGACGATGGGTGGAGGTGACGGCATGAACGCGACCACGACACAGCCGGTGCTCGCAGTGAACGGCATCCGCAAGTCGTTCTTCGGTGTCGAGGTGCTGAAGGGCATCGACTTCGATGTGCGACCGGGCGAGGTGCACGGCCTGGTGGGCGAGAACGGCGCGGGCAAGTCGACCCTGATGAAGATCATCGCCGGCGTGCAGCCGGCCGACGAGGGCGTGGTCGCCTATCGCGGCGAGGAGGTGCGCCATGCGCACCCTCGGCAGGCGATGGATGCCGGCATCGTCACGGTGTTCCAGGAGTTCACCCTCCTGCCGGAGCGCACGGTCGCCCAGAACGTCTACCTCGGACGCGAGCCGCGCCGCGCCGGATTCGTCGACCGGAAGGCGATGATCAGCAGCACCGCCGCACTCCTCGCCGACCTCGGCGTCTCCTTCATCGATCCGCAGGCGCGCGTGGGTTCGCTCACGGTGGCGGAGCAGCAGATCGTCGAGATCGTGAAGGCCCTCTCGTTCGACGCGCAGGTCATCTCGATGGACGAGCCGACCGCAGCGCTCAGCGACCGCGAGGTCGAGCTCCTGTACGCGATCATCCGCCGCCTCACCTCCCGCGGTGTCGCCGTGATCTACGTCTCGCACCGGTTGAAGGAGATCTTCGATCTGTGCGACCGCATCACGATCCTCAAGGACGGCGCTCTCGTCTCCACCGACGAGACGGCCGCCCTCACGACCGACGAACTCGTGCGGCGCATGGTCGGCCGGTCGATCCAGTCGTATTTCCCGGATGCCGTGGACGGCACGACGGTGGGCGAGCCGCGCATCGAGCTCGAGGACTGCGGCAACGCCTATGTCGACGGGGTGTCGCTGACGCTGCGTGCGGGCGAGATCGTCGGCGTCGCGGGGCTTCAGGGCTCTGGGCGCACCGAACTCGTCGAGGGCGTCTTCGGCATCCAGGCGTTCACCCGCGGGACCATGCGGATCGACGGCTCCCCGGTGCGCATCACCAGCGCACGGGCCGCCGTCCGCGCCGGACTCGCGCTGGTGTCGGAGGACCGCAAGGCGCAGGGACTCGCGCTCGGGCAGTCGGTGCTGGATAACGCACTGCTCGTCGTGCGGAGCGTCTTCCCCGGTCGCACCTCCGCCTCGCGTCGCGAGGTGCCCGGCGTGCTCAGCTCGCTCGAGATCAGCTCTCGGGGACTCGACCAGGAGGCCCGTTTCCTCTCCGGCGGCAATCAGCAGAAGGTCGTCCTGGCGAAGTGGCTGCTCACGCAGCCCCAGATCGTGCTCTTCGACGAACCGACCAGAGGCATCGACGTCGGCGCGAAGTACGCCGTCTACCAGCTCATGCGCGAGCTCGCGGCTCAAGGCAAGGCGGTGCTCATGGTGTCCCGTGAGCTGCCAGAGGTGATCGGCATGAGCGACCGCATCCTCGTCATGCACGACGGCGAGCTCGTCGCCGAGCTGCCGGCCGGATCCGCGGAGCACGAGATCCTCGGGGCGGCGACCGGCGCGGTGGACTCCCCGAACTCGACGGACGGAGGTGCGCGATGAAGCGCATCCGGATCGACTCCACGGTCATCGTCCTCGGCATCCTGATCCTCGCCCTCATCGTCGGGGCGATCCTGATCGGGACCGTCGGACGCAACTTCCTCAGCCCCGGGAACATCCGGGACATCCTCACCGGCATGAGCGTGCTCGGCCTCGTCGCGATCGGGCAGACGCTCGTGGTCCTCGGCGCCTCGCTCGACCTGTCCGTCACCTACGTCATCAGCCTCGCCAGCCTGCTGGGGGCGACGATCATGAACGGCAGCCCGGGCAACATCCCGGCCGCGGTGGCGATCACGCTGCTCGTCTGCGCCGGGATCGGCCTCGTCAACGGGCTCATCGTGACGGTGCTCAAGGTGAACGGCTTCATCGCGACACTCGGCACAGGGCTCATCCTGCAGGGCATCCTCAACACGAACTTCGAGGGGTCGTCCGGATCCGTGCCGTGGGAGTTCCAGCTGATCGGCGCGACCGGCGTCGGACCGGTGCCCGTGTCGACCATCATCATGATCGCGCTGGCTGTGCTCGTCTGGTTCCTGCTGGACCGCACCCGCACCGGTGCCCACCTCTACGCGGTCGGCGGCGACCCCGAGATCGCCCGCCTGTCGGGCGTCCGCACACGTCCGCCGCTCATCGCCGCCCACGTGCTGTGCTCGGTGTTCGCCGGACTGGCCGGTCTCCTGCTGGCCAGCCGTCTCGGCGTCGGCAGTCCCACGGTCGGACAGCAGGGCGGCTACGCGCTGCTCTCGATCGCCGCGGTCGTCCTCGGCGGCACGCTGCTCCTCGGCGGGCGCGGCTCCGTCTGGGGCACGGTCGGCGGCGTCGCCGTCCTGGCGGTCGTCGACAACGTCATGAGCGTGATGCAGGTCAACCCGTTCCTCAAGGACGTCGTCCGCGGCGTGGTCATCGTGGCGGCCGTCGCCGTCTACAGCCGCCGTGCCATCGTGCGTCGTCGTCCGCGCTTCGGCGCCGGCGGCACCCGCACCGGCGGCGACGACGCGGCCAAGGCGGCCGAACACGAGATGGCGGCGGCCGCATCGCAGCTCGCCGATACGACTACCGCAGCGGAAGGAGGGCGCGCATGAACGTCCTGCGCTCGCTCGTCAGCCCTCGAGGCGCGGTCTTCCTGCTCCTCGTGCTGCTGCTGATCGCCGTCATGATCCTCAACCCGAGCTTCGCGGAACCGGGTCAGCTGATGCGCTTCATCCAGCGTGTGGCGCCGATCGCCATCGTCGCGATCGGACAGTACTTCGTCATCATCGCCGGAGAGTTCGACCTCTCGCAGGGCTCGCTCATCACGGCGCAAGTGATCATCGCGGGAAACCTCGTCCGCCAGGACGACTCCCGTACCATCCCGGTGCTGCTGCTCATGGTCGTCTTCGGCGTCGCCGTCGGACTCGTGAACGGGATCATCACCACGCTCCTCAAGGTGCCGTCGTTCATCGTGACGCTGGGCATGATGCTCGCGCTCCTCGGTGGAGTCATGTGGTGGACCGGGGGAGCGGCGACCGGGAACCCGGCCGACAGCTTCCGCGAGATCGGCCGAGGCGGGATCCGCGACGTGCCGTTCCTGGAGTTCATCCCGTGGGCCGTGCTGATCCTCATCGCCTGGCTCGCGCTGGGCATCTGGA
Source organism: Microbacterium sp. A8/3-1 (assembly GCF_040267695.1). NCBI lineage: Bacteria > Bacillati > Actinomycetota > Actinomycetes > Micrococcales > Microbacteriaceae > Microbacterium > Microbacterium sp. A8/3-1. Next base: position 4,426,211 of record NZ_CP158357.1, read on the forward strand.
TCACGAAGCTGCCCCTCGGCAAATCCCTCATCGCGGTCGGCGACAACTCCGGCGCCGTCGACTACGCCGGCGGGCGCCGCGCCTGGGTCACCACGCGGGCGTTCGTCATCTCCTCGCTGTCCGCCTCGCTCTCGGCCGTGCTGCTCGTCGGCTACGCCGGCGTGCACCCCTCGGTCGGCCGCGGCTACGAGTTCATCGCCATCACGGCCGTCGTGCTCGGCGGCGTGGTGCTGGGCGGCGGACGCGGTTGGATCGTCGCCGCCGCCGCCGGGGCCTTCGCCCTCGAGGCGCTCTTCATGCTCCTGAACATCGCCGGCGTCCCCTCGACGCTCCGCGACGCCGTCCAGGGCGTCATCATCATCGCGGCCGTCGCATACTCCGCCGTCGCCTTCCGTGCGCGGCGCAAGCGCGGGCCGCAGACCCCTCCCGACCTCACCACCGCAGAAGCCGTATCGACCAGCACCATCCACACAGAAAAGATCAGAGGAGATTAGCAATGCGACGATCAATGAGGATCGCCACCGCAGGGGTGGCTCTCTTCGGACTCATCGCGCTCGCCGGGTGCACGACCGACCCGTCCGTCGCGCCGGCCGAGTCCGACAGTCCCGACGAGTCCGCGGAGACGACCGAATGGTTCGATCAGGAGCTGTTCGACAAGCAGAACGAGGAGCGCGGTGTCGACCCGCAGGGTCCGGCCGACCAGCCGTACCTTCAGCACATCAACGCCGAGATGGTCGACACGGCCGAGTTCGCGAGCGAGGGGGCCAAGAAGGCCTGCTTCGCGAACGCCTCGATCTCCAACCCGTGGCGTCAGACGGGCTGGATCACGATGAACGAGCAGCTGAAGGCGCTGCAGGCCGATGGCGCGATCAGCGAGATGGAGACGCGCGACGCGCAGGATTCCGATGACACGCAGATCGCCGACATCGACTACTTCATCGCCGAGGGCAACTGCGACGTGTTCCTGATCTCGCCGAACAGCACGGCGGCCATGACTCCGGCGGTCGAGCGGGCGTGCGAGACGGGCAAGCCCGTCATCGTCTTCGATCGCGGCGTGAACACCGACTGCTACGTCTCGTTCATCCACCCGATCGGCGGCTTCGCCTGGGGTATCGACACGGCCGAGTTCCTCATCGACAACCTCGAGAAGGGTGACAAGGTCGTCGCACTCCGCATCCTGCCGGGTGTGGACGTGCTGGAGCACCGCTGGGCGGCTGCCGAGAAGCTCTTCGACGAGGCCGGCATCGAGGCCGTGGACTACTTCACGGGCGCCGATCCTGCCGAGATCAAGAGCATCATCTCGGATGAGCTGGCCAAGGGCGACGTGCACGGCATCTGGATGGATGCCGGTGACGGCGCCGTGGCGGCCATCGAGGCGTTCGAGGACGCCGGAGCGGACTACCCGGTCATGACCGGAGAGGACGAGATGAGCTTCCTCCGCAAGTGGAAGGACACCGGTCTCACGGGTCTCGCGCCGGTGTACTCGAACTTCCAGTGGCGCACGCCGCTCCTCGCCGCGCAGATGGTCTTCGCGGGCCAAGAGGTGCCGAAGGAATGGGTGCTCCCGCAGAAGCCGATCACCGAGGGCGAGCTCGACCAGTACCTCGAGGCCAACGAGGGCATGCCCGACGGCCACTACGCCAAGTTCGGCGGGGAGGACCTTCCGGGGTACCCCACCGTGTGGCAGCAGCGACAGATCCCGTAAAGTCACGGCAAGACGCGTTTCGTCTCGTCGCTTCGCTCCTCGCTCAACGACCGGGTATCGCATCCGGTCGTTGAGCGACACTTCGACTCGCTGGGGCTCGCTCAGTACGGGTCTCCGCGAGACGAAACGTCTCCCCGACGAAGAGGAGAACGATGCCCCGCACGATCGCCGTCAACACGTGGGTGTGGACATCACCGCTCACGGATGCGACGCTCGAACCGCTCGCGCGGAAGGCCGCGGACCTCGGCTACGACGCGCTGGAGCTCCCGCTCGAGAATGTGGGGGACTGGGATCCGGCGCGGGTGCGCGAGACGCTCGACGGCCTCGGTCTCGGCGCGATCGTCGTGGGCGCGATGGGGCCGAAGCGGTCCCTCATAGACAGTGTCGGCGATGTCGCGGCCACGCAGGAGTATCTGCGGGCCTGCATCGACGCCGCACGCGTGCTCGGATCGGATGCCGTCGCCGGCCCCTTCTACGCGCCGACCGGGGTCGCCTGGCGCATGGACGCCGACGAGCGCGCCGCGGTCGTCCGCGAGCTGCGGGAGAACCTCGCGCCGCTCGCCACCGAGGCCGCGGATCTCGGGATCACCCTCGCCGTCGAGCCGCTCAACCGCTACGAGACGAGCGTGATCAACACGGTCGAGCAGGCGCTCGACGCGCTGGAGCCGCTGATCGGCGCGGGCGTCGGACTGGCTCTCGACACGTACCACCTCAACATCGAGGAGAAGAAGCCCGCCGACGCGATCCGTGCCGCGGGAGCGGCCATCGCGCACGTGCAGGTGTGCGGCAGTGACCGCGGCGCTGTCGGCGACGACCACACCGATTGGCCGGAGATCCTGCGGGCGCTCGACGACGCGGGCTATCGCGGTCCGCTGGGGCTGGAGAGCTTCACCGGCGAGAACGCCACGATCGCGGTCGCCGCGTCGGTCTGGCGCCCGCTCGCGGCGAGCCAGGATGAACTGGCTTCGCGCAGCATCGCAGCCCTTCGCGCATTGGAGCACTCATGAGCGTCCGCCCCGTCACCCTGTTCACCGGTCAGTGGGCCGATCTCCCGTTCGAGGAGGTCGCCCGACTCGCGGCCGAGTGGGGATACGACGGGCTGGAGGTCGCGGCATCCGGCGATCACCTCGACCTGCAGCGGGCGGACGAGGACGACGCCTACGTGGCCTCGCGCCTCGAGATCCTCGACCGGCACGGGCTGAAGATCTTCGCGATCTCGAACCATCTCGCCGGTCAAGCGGTGTGCGATGCACCGATCGACTTCCGGCACCAGGCGATCCTCCGCGAGTACGTGTGGGGCGACGGTGACGCCGAGGAGTGCGGCAGCGGGCGGCCGAGGATATGAAGCGCGCGGCGCGCGTGGCTCGCAAGCTCGACATCGACACGGTGGTCGGGTTCACCGGCTCATCGATCTGGCCGTATCTGGCCATGTTCCCACCGGTGCCGGCATCCGTCATCGAAGGCGGCTTCGACGACTTCGCCGCCCGCTGGAATCCGATCCTCGACGTGTTCGACGGCGAGGGCGTGCGCTTCGCGCACGAGGTGCACCCGGGGGAGATCGCCTACGACTACTGGTCGAGCGTGCGGGCGCTCGAAGCGATCGACCACCGGAAGGCGTTCGGCTTCAACTGGGACCCCTCGCACATGATGTGGCAGAACATCGATCCGGTCGGGTTCATCGTCGACTTCGCCGACCGGATCTACCACGTGGACTGCAAGGACACCCGGATGCGCCCGCACAACGGCCGCGCCGGGGTGCTCGGCTCGCACCTGCCATGGGGCGATCCGCGGCGCGGGTGGGACTTCGTCTCGACCGGCCACGGCGACGTCCCCTGGGAGGACTCGTTCCGCGCGCTCGACGCGATCGGCTACTCCGGTCCCATCTCCATCGAATGGGAGGACGCCGGCATGGACCGCCTGCACGGCGCTCCTGAAGCGCTCGCCTATGTGCGGTCGCTGCTGTGGCCGAAGCCCGAGGCATCCTTCGACGCCGCGTTCAGCAATCAGTGACCACCTCTTCGCACTCAGGGGCCCCATGTCGATCCAGCACACCGTCGTCTTCCGCCTCGTGCATCCGGCGGGTTCCGTCGAGGAACGCGAATTCCTCGCCACGGGTCACGCCGTCCTGACGTCCATCCCCGGGGTCGCCGACTTCACGATCCGCCGACAGGTCAGCCCGAAGAGCGATCTCCACCATCAGTTCTCGATGGTGTTCGCGGATCAGGGTGCCTACGACGCGTACAACGCCCACCCCGCGCACACCGCGTTCGTCGCGGAGCGGTGGGTGCCGGAGGTCGAGGACTTCCAGGAGTACGACTTCGCCGAATGAGCGGCGCCGGCTCCTACTGCTCGCGCAGCTTGACCAGACGCTCGTGGCCGGTCTCCTCGAGCTCCGCGATCTCGTCGCGGGACTTGAGGAAGTCGGAGAACGACCGGTAGCCGAGAGCCTTCTCGCTGAACGACGGATCCATGCGGCGCATGTGCGTCTTGACCGCCGAGCTGTGCAGCCACTCGTCGGCGTCGGTCTTGTCGTGACCGAGCCGCAGCGCGCGTTCCAGCAGCTGCGTCGCCTCGCCCTGTTCGTCGAGCTTCGGTTCCTCGACCTTCGCCGCGGCCTTGGACTTGGCCCTCCGGGGCGCCTTGGCCTTCGGGACATCTGCCGGGGTCTCGGCGGCCGGCTCGGCGGCATCCGCCGTCGGCGCCGTCACGACCGGTGCGACGGGCTTCGTCGGACGCACGACGCCGGGGAGCGAGTCGTAGGCCTCGAACTCGTCGCAGGCCGCGGCCAGCGACTTGGCGGTGGAGCCGGCGACGCCGACCCCGATCACGTAGCGCCCGAGCCGCTTGCACCGCTGCGCCAGCGGCACGTAGTCGCTGTCGCCCGCCACGATCACGACGTGCGTCAGGTCGGGGAGGCGGAACATGTCCTCGACGGCATCGACCGCGAGCCGGATGTCGGCACCGTTCTTGGCGTACGCCGCCGCGGGGAACAGCTGCACGAGGTCGACAGCGCGGGCCACGAGCTGGGAGCGGTACTCCGCGTTCACCGGCGATGACCAGTCCGCGTAGGCCCGTGTGAGAACGAGGGTGCCGAACGAGGCGGCGTAGTCGATGATCGCGCCGACCTCGATCATCGCCCGGCTCAGCCGTTCGACGACGTCGGGATCGTTCGGGTTCTCGGTGATCCGCTGGCGGTCCTTGCCGTAGGCGTTGCGTCCGTGAACGCGGTCATACCAGGAGATGACGATGTTGTCGAAGTCCAGGTAGACCGCGACGCGGGCGTTCGTGGGCTCAGCCATGGTCGGCCTCCTCGCGCGGGTAGCGCACCCCGATCTGCGAGCGGATCTCGTCGAGGGTGCCCATGATCGCCACGGTCTCGGCGATCGGCAGGATGTCCCCCTCGAGGATGCCCTCGCGCACGAGGCGCTCGGCGTTCAGCGCCTGATACTGCATGCCGCGCCCCTCGACCTCGGAGACGTACTCCTCCTGGACGGTGCCGTCCGGAAGGACGACGCGGAACGAGGTGGGCGAGTACCAGACGCGATCGATGTCGATGCGGGCCGCAGTGCCGACGATGCTCGCGGCGTTCGGGCCGGCGCCGCGGGAGGACGACAGCGTGGTCGAGATCGCGCCGCCCTCGTGCGTCATGACCGTCGCGACCTCGGCGTCGGCTCCGGTCTCGATGAGGCGCCCGACGGCGCGCACCTCGGTGGGGGCGCCGAGGATGTCGTACACGAACGAGATCGGGTAGATGCCGAGATCGAGCAGCGCGCCGCCGCCCAGCTCGAGGTCGTTGAGCCGGTGCGTCGGGTCGGTCGGGAGCAGCTGGGTGTGGTCGGCGCTCACGACGCGGATCTCACCCAACGTGCCGGCGGCGATGATCTCGCGGATGCGGACCATGTGCGGCAGATACCGCGTCCACATCGCCTCGGTCACCAGCAGGCCCTTCTCGGCGGCCGACCGCTGCAGGTCCTCCGCCTCGGCGCGGTTCAGCGTGAAGGCCTTCTCGGCGATCACGTGCTTGCCGTGCTCGAGTGCGAGACGCGCGTTCTCGTGGTGCATCGGGTGCGGGGTCCCGACGTAGATGATGTCGACATCCGGGTCGGCGACGAGCGCCTCGTATGACGCGTGCGCGTGGGGGATGTCGAAGCGGGCGGCGAAGGCGTCCGCCGATTCCTGCGAGCGCGAACCGACGGCCACCAGATCGAGTCCTGCGGTGCGTAGATCGGATGCGAACGAGGCGGCGATGCCGCCGGTCGCGAGGATTCCCCAACGAAGACCAGTCATCATCTCAGCGTAGAGGGTGTCGCGGGTGTGACGGAGTGTGACATCGCGTGACGTCCGGCATCGGCGGCATGGCAGCGGCGCGCACCGCGAATCTACGGTGACGAGCATGACGGAACCTCTCATCATCGGCGCCATGGTGCGCACGCTCGGCGCGTACCCGTCGGGGTGGCGGCAGCCGGGCGCTCATCGCGATCCGGCGGCCGATGCCGACATCCTGCGCCGCATCGCGAGGGAGGGAGAGGATGCCGGACTCGACTACCTCTTCTTCGGAGACTGGCTGGCGACCGGACCCGACCTGGAGTTCCGCGATCCGTACCTGCTCGCTCGCATCGATCCGGTCAGCGCCGTGCTGTTCCTCGCCGGCATCACGTCGCGGATCGGACTCATCGCCACGGTCAACACGACCTACGCCGACCCGTACACGACCGCGCGGTCGCTCGCGTCGCTCGACGTGCTCACGCGAGGCCGCGCCGGGGTCAATCTGGTGACCGGCGCCGAGCCGCGCGCCGCGGGCAACCACGGCCGCGATGCGCACGCCGACAACGAGACGCGCTACGACCGAGCCGAGGAGTTCGTCACGGCGCTGCGGCGGCTCTGGGACTCCTGGAGCGACGACGCCTGGATCGCGGATGCCGCGCGCGGCGTGCTCATCGACCCGGAGGGCCTTCGAGCCGCCGACCTCGTGGGCGAGCGGGTGCGGGTCACCGGTCCGCTGAACGTCGCCCGCCCGCCGCAGGGGCAGATCCCGATCGTGCACGCCGGCACCTCGCCCCGATCGCGGGCGCTCGCGGCCACCCAGGCCGACCTCGCTCTCATCGCCGCGCCGAACCTGGCCGACGCGATCGCCACACGAGCGGGGCTGCGTGACATCGCCGCGGAGTCCGGGCGCTCGCCGGACGAGGTGAAGGTGATCGCGCCCGTGCTCCCGGTCGTCGCCGACACGGATGCCGAGGCGCACCGCATCGTGGAGCGCCTGCTGGCACTCGTGCCGCTCGCGGAAGGGCATCAGACCACGCGCACGGCGTTCCCGCCGAACCGGACCGTCGATGCGCTCGCCGACGCGCTGGGTGTCGCCGCCGACGATCCGCTCCGCGCGGCCGCCTTCGACCAGCCCGTGACCGCCGACGACGCCGCGCGGCTGGGGGAGGTCGGTGCGGCCCTCGTCGAGAGGGTGTCGCGCATCGCCGGCGTCGGCGTCTCCGCCGGAGACCCGCTCACCTGGCGGCACCTCGTCGCCGCGCACGCCGTGCCGGCCGCCTTCGTGGTGGGCGACGCGCGCACGATCGCCGATCACTTCGAGACCTGGCGCGACGAGGGAGCGGCTGACGGATTCAATGTGCTGTCGGCCTTCCAGCCCGCCCAGTTCGAGGCGTTCACGCGCATCGCGGCCCCGGAACTGCGGCGCCGCGGCCTGCTCGCTCCGGACGCCGACCGGTCCGGCGAGACCCTTCGCGATCGCCTGCGTGTGACCTCCCGTGTCGACGCATGACCGGACGTTTCGTCTCGCGACGGTCGGTGTCCGGCGCTTCGCCGTACGGCATCCGTCTTCCCTAGCGTGATCCTCACCTCGCAGTCCCGCACCACTCCCGCACCCGTGCACCCGAAGCCCAGGAGGCCTCTCCCATGAACCGCCGTCTCATCCGTGCAGCCGCCGTGGCGCTCCCGCTCGTCCTCGCGACGAGCCTCGCCGCCTGCGCCTCCTCGCCGGCACCGGCCAACGCACCGGCCGAGGGGAGCGACCCCGTCACCGGCGGCACGCTCACCTACCTCGAGCACCAGACGTACACGAACCTGTACCCGCCGCAGGCCGGCTTCTACCCCAACGGCGGCGTCGTCAACAACATCGCCGCCCGCCTCACCTGGCAGAACCCGGAGTCGCTCGACATCGAGCCGTGGATCGCCTCCGACTGGACCGTGAACGACGACGCGACCGAGTACACGTTCAATCTGAAGCCCGACGTCACGTTCTCCGACGGCACCCCGCTCGATGCCGCGGCCGTGGCGAAGAACTTCGACACCTACGGGCTCGGCGTCGCCGACCGGGGGCTCACGATCTCCGAGGCGATCAACAACTACGCCAGCAGCGAGGTCGTCGACGAGGACACGGTCACGTTCCGCTTCTCGGCCCCGGCACCCGGTTTCCTGCAGGCGACCTCGACCATCAACTCGGGCCTCCTCTCACCGGCGACGCTCGACGGCACGATCGAGGACTTCGGCGCCGGCAACGCGGAGGAGATCATCGGCTCCGGCCCCTTCACCGTGACCGACGAGAAGCTGGGCACCGAGTACACGCTCACGGCGCGCGACGACTACGCGTGGGCGCCGGAGAGCGCGGAGAACCAGGGGCGTCCGTACGTCGACGCCGTGCACGTGCTCGTCACGCCCGAGGACTCGGTGCGCATCGGCTCGCTGATCGCCGGACAGGCCGACTACGTGCGGTACGTGCAGGCCTTCGACGAGGACCGTGTCGAGAGCGCGGGCTTCACCCTCTACGCCCCGCAGACCCGGGGCGTGAACAACGCGATCAGCCTGCGTCCGAGCAACCCGCTCCTCACCGACATCCGCGTCCGCCAGGCGCTGGTCGCCGCGGTCGACGCACAGGAGGTCGTCGACACGCTCTTCACCGAGAACTATCCGGTGGCGACCTCGGTCCTCTCGTCCGAGGCCCTCGGCTACAAGGACGAGTCCGAGCACTACGCGTTCGATCCCGACAAGGCCGAGAAGCTCCTCGACGATGCGGGATGGAAGCCGGGATCCGACGGAATCCGCGAGAAGGACGGCGAGCGCCTCTCCTTCACGGTGTACGAGGCGAAGCCGCAGCCCCTCTCGAAGCAGACCCTCGAGCTCGTCGCGCAGCAGCTGGCGAAGGTCGGTGTCGAGCTGAGCGTCAAGCCGGGAGACGCCGGAAGCGCCGCCGCCGATAACCGCGACCCGCTCAAGACCGGCTTCTACCACTCCATGGTCGGACGCGCCGACCTCGACGTGATCAAGAGCCAGTACTTCACGAAGAACCGCGACACGCTCATCTCGAACGACGCCGAGCTCGACGCTCTGCTACTCGCCGTGGCATCCGAGCCCGACCCCGACAAGCGCGTCGCCGCCTCCCAGGCCGTGCAGGACTACATCGCCGAGCAGGCGTACGTGATCCCGCTGTTCGAGGAGCCGCAGGTGTACGGCGCGGCGACCTACGTGCAGGGCGTGGCCTTCGAGTCGGTGGGTCGTCCGACCTTCTCCGGCGTGTGGCTCGCCGAGCACTGATGAGCACGGTGCACCGATGAGCTTCGTCCTCCGACGAGCCGGGCAGGCCGCGATCGTTCTGATCGCGGCCTTCACGGCCACCTTCTTCCTGCTGCAGCTGCTGCCGGGCGATGCGATCCTGATCAAGTTCTCGGACCCGAGCCTCGGGCTCTCGCCCGATCAGCTCGACAGCATCCGCGCGACCTACGGCGCCGACCTGCCGTGGTGGGAGCAGTACGTGCACGCGGGGCTGGGCTTCCTGGCCGGGGACTTCGGGTACTCGACGCAGTTCGGGACTCCCGTGCTCACGATGCTGGGCGAGGCGTTGCCGTCGACGCTCCTGCTGGCCTTCCTGGGCCTGGTCGTGGCGCTGGTGATCGCGGTCCTCGTCGCCGGGCTCTCGTCGCTCGCGCGCTTCGCGTGGCTGCGCGACGGTCTGCGTCAGATCCCCGGACTGTTCGTGGCCGTTCCGGTCTTCTGGCTCGGGATCCTGCTCATCCAGGTGTTCTCCTTCGGCCTCGGATGGGTGCCGATCGTCGGCGCCGACCCGGTGTCGGGGCTCATCCTCCCGGTGCTCACGCTCGCCGTGCCGATCTCGGCGCCCCTGGCGCAGGTGCTCGTGCGCAGCATCGATCAGGTGCAGGCCCAGCCGTTCATCACGGTCGTGCGGGCCAAGGGGGCGCCTCCCGTCTGGGTGCTCACCCGCTCGGTCGCCCGGAACGCGGCGGTGCCGACCCTCACGATCGCGGGTGTGCTGTTCGGCGAGCTCGTCGGCGGCGCGGTGGTGACGGAGACCGTGTTCGGTCGCACCGGCGTCGGACGGCTCACCGAGCAGGCCGTCGCGAACCAGGACATCCCGGTGCTGCAGGGCGTCGTGCTGCTGTCGGCCCTCGGCTTCGTGCTGATCAGCTTCGCCGTCGATCTCGTGACGCCGATCATCGACCCGCGTCAGCGGAACGTCGCGAGGGCGATCGCGCCCCGCGCACTGCAGGAGGCCCCGGCATGACCGTCCCCGTTCTCACCACGCTTCCCGTCCCGGTCAGCCCGGAGCCCGAGCCGGATGCCGTCGCTCCGGCATCCGTCCGCCCCGGCACGCCGCTCCGGGCGCTGCCGTGGGGCCTCTACCTGGCGATCTCGGTCGTGGTGCTGGCCGTGCTCTGGGCCGTGATCCCCGGAGTCTTCGCCCCGGGCGATCCGCTCACCGGTGCACCGGCCGACAAGCTGCTGCCGCCGAGTGCCGCGCACTGGTTCGGTACGGACACGCTCGGTCGCGATCTGTTCGGCCGCGTCGTCCACGGCGCGGTGCACTCGCTCTCCGGCGCGCTCATCGCCGTGACCGTGGGCCTCGGCCTCGGCACGCTGATCGGCGCGGTCGCCGGTGCCGTCGGCGGCATCCTCGACGACGTGCTGATGCGGATCGTCGATGTGCTGCTCGCGATCCCCGGCCTGCTGCTGTCGCTCTCGGTGATCATCCTGCTCGGCTTCGGCACCGTGAACGCCGCGCTCGCGGTCGGTCTGGGCAGCGTCGCGGCCTTCGCGCGCCTGATGCGCGCCGAGGTCGCCCGGGTGCGGCGCACCGAGTACGTCGAGGCCGCGTACGGCAGTGGGGCGACCTTCTTCGCGGTGCTCCGCCGGCACGTGCTCCCGAACTCGCTCACCCCGATCGTCGCGCTCGCCGCCCTGCAGTTCGGCACCGCGATCCTCGCGATCTCGACGCTCGGGTTCCTCGGCTACGGTGCGCCGCCGCCCACACCCGAATGGGGCCTCCTGATCGCCGAGGGGCGCAACTACATCGGGACAGCGTGGTGGCTCACGGCCCTCCCCGGTCTCGTCGTCGTCGCGGTGGTGCTCAGCGCCAACCGCATCAGCCACCGACTCGGAAGGAACACCCGATGAGCGTCCTCGCAGCGAACGATCTGCGGATCTCCTACGCGGGACGCGAGGTCGTCCACGGCATCTCCTTCGAGATCCAGGAGGGCGAGACGCTCGCGCTCGTCGGCGAGTCGGGGTCGGGCAAGTCCACCACCGCACACGCTCTGCTGGGGCTCCTGCCCACCGGGGGACGCGTGGACGGCGGCAGCGTGCGGCTCGGCGACCTCGACATCTCCGGCTGGTCGGACCGCGCTCTGCGCGGCATCCGCGGGCCGGCGATCGGCCTCGTGCCGCAGGACCCGACGACCTCGCTCGACCCGGTGCGACCGATCGGCGCGCAGGTGGCGGAGATCCTGCGGCTGCACGGGCACCGGGATCGCCGGACCCGCCGCGCGAGGGTCATCGAGCTGCTCGACCGCGTCGGCATCGACGACCCCGACCTCCGCGCCCGCCAGTACCCGCACGAGCTCTCGGGCGGGATGCGGCAGCGCGTGCTGATCGCCACCGCGATCGCGCTGGGCCCGCGGCTGCTGATCGCCGACGAGCCCACGAGCGCGCTCGACGCCACCGTTCAGCGCAAGGTGCTCGACCTGCTCGACGAGCTGCGCCGCGAGGAGGGCACCAGCATCCTCCTCGTGACGCACGACCTCGGCGTCGCCGCCGACCGTGCCGAGCGGCTCGTCGTGCTGAAGGACGGCCGGATCGTGGAGCAGGGCGCGAGCGCGGATGTTCTCGCGGCGCCGGCCGACGCCTACACCAAGCAGCTCCTCGCCGATGCTCCGGCGTTCGCGACGGGGTTCCGCCGGCCGGACGCCCCGCCGTTCCTGCGCGATGCGGCCGCGGTCGCGGCGGAGAATCCCTACGCGATCGTGGCCGAGGGACTCGTGAAGGAGTTCCGGGTCGGCGGACGCGAGCGCTTCCGCGCCGTCGACGACGTGTCGTTCCGGGTGCGCAAGGGCACCACGCACGCGCTCGTGGGGGAGTCCGGGTCGGGCAAGACCACGACCGCCCGGCTGGTCACCCGCTTCCAGCAGCCGGATGCCGGCACGATCGAGGTCGCGGGGGCCGACGTGACCCGCGCGTCGCGCGAGCAGCTGCGTGCTCTGCGTCGCCGTATCCAGCTGGTCTACCAGAACCCCTTCGCGTCGCTGGATCCGCGCCAGCAGATCGTCGACATCGTCGCAGAGCCGCTGCGGAACTTCCGCCAGGGCTCGCGGTCCGACCAGCGTGCACGGGCGCTCGCGCTGATCGATCGGGTGTCGCTTCCCGCCGACGTCGCACGACGCACTCCGCAGGAGCTGTCCGGCGGGCAGCGGCAGCGCGTGGCGATCGCCCGCGCCCTCGCGATCGACCCCGAGATCGTCGTGTTCGACGAGGCGGTCTCCGCTCTCGACGTGACCGTGCAGGCCCGCATCCTCGAGCTGCTCACCTCGCTGCAGGCCGAGCTCGGACTCACCTACCTGTTCATCTCGCACGACCTCGCGGTGGTGCGCCGGATCAGCCACACGGTCTCGGTGATGCGCCGTGGTCGGATCGTCGAGGAGGGCCCGACCGAAGAGCTGTTCCACGACCCCCAGCACGACTACACCCGGGAGCTGCTGGCCGCGGTGCCCGGTCGAACGGAGATTCCCGCATGACCGCCCCCACCGTCGCCTTCTTCACCCGCCTGCTCGACGACGCGGCGCCCGCCGAGCGCTACGCCCTCGCGGCCGCGCAGATCCAGCTGGCCGAGAGCGTCGGCATCGGACGAGCGTGGGTCGCGCAGCATCACTTCCGCGCGGCGGAGGGCGGTCTTCCCTCGCCTCTGGTGTTCCTGGCGAACATCGCGGCGCGCACCACGCGCATCCGCCTGGGGACGGGCGTGATCACCCTGCCGCTGGAGGATCCGGTGCGCGTCGCCGAGGACGCGGTGGTCGCCGACCTGCTGTCCGACGGGCGACTCGACCTGGGGCTCGGCAGTGGCGGCACCCCGTCGTCGTTCGTGCCGTTCGGCGAGGACGTGCGCGACAAGGCGCCGACCTACGACCGCAAGCTCGCCGTGCTGCTCGACGCCCTGACCGCTCGCGACATCGGCGCGGGCAACACGCTCTACCCGGATGCCGCTGACCTCGCCGACCGCATCTGGCAGGCGACGTTCTCGGCGCCGGGCGGCCATCGCGCCGGCATCCACGGGCACGGACTGCTGCTGTCCCGTACGCAGCCTCGCCGCGACGACGCGCTGCACGCGCCGCTCGCCGCCCTGCAGGATCCGATCATCGACGCGTACCTCGAGGCTCTGCCCGACGGTGCGACGCCGCGGATCACCGCCTCCCGCACCGTGTTCGTCGCCGACGACCGCGCCGAGGCTCTGCGCTTCGCCGAGGTCGGACTGCGGCGCGCGGCCGAGGGCTTCCGGCGACAGGGCCAGACGATCCCCGGCGACAGCATCGACGAGCTGATCGTCGCCCTCGACACGCACCTCGGCACGCCGGAGGAGGTCGCGGAGTCGCTCGCCGCCGACTCCACCCTCGCCCGCGCGACGGAGGTCGCGTTCCAGGTGCATTCGGTCGACGCCCCGCACGACCATGTGCTGCGCTCGATCGAGCTCTTCGCCGAGCAGGTCGCGCCCGCGCTCGGCTACGCACTCACCGACACCATCAAGGAGAAGGCATGACCCACGACATCGTCGATCAGATCGCGGGGGTGACGCCCGAGCTCGATGCCCTGCGGCGTCGTCGCCCCGTCACCAAGGAGCAGTTGCAGGCGAGTTTCGACGCGCTGTTCCGGCCCGTCTCGGAGGAGCACGCGTCGCAGGCGGAGCGGGAGCTCATCGCCGCGTTCGCCACGCGGCTCGCCGGCAGCTCCGACGCGACCGGCACGTTCTACGCCGACCGCGCGCTCGCCGCCGACGCAGGTCGTGCGGCGGTCGTGCTGGCCGAGGCATCGGACGCTGCGGTCGGAGGACCGTTCGGCGCGTACACCGAACGCGGTCTGCAGGGCGAGAGCACCGAGGGGGAGCGCTACGCGCCGTCGGATGCCGCCGCCGAGGCTCTCGGAGACCGGCTCGCCGCCGCACTGGCGCACACGCACCTGCTGGTGTTCCGTCCGCGGGAGGCGTCGGCGGCGGACATCAGTCGACTGCTCGACGCCGGATGGTCGGCCGACGGCATCATCACGCTGTCGCAGCTCGTGTCGTTCCTGGCGTTCCAGCAGCGGGTCATCACCGGTCTCCGGGTGCTCGCTGCCGCCGGTCTCGCGTCGACTGCGCAAACCGATTCCGAGGAGGAAGCAGCATGACCGCCGACCAGAGCGTGCTCACGCACGACGCCCCGCATCCCCACGCCTTCACGCGCGGCGAGGTCGGCTGGCTGCCGCACCTCGCGCCGCTGCCCGAGGAGGAGCTCACCGAGCGGCACTACGACGGGCTCGTCGACGCCGCGCGGGCCAAGAACGACTACTTCCGCCTCCTCGCGCGCGATCCCGAGATTCTGAAGGCGCGCACCCTCGTCGACAAGGACATCTTCTACAACGTCGCCGAGGGCCTCCCTCGGGCCGAGCGCGAGCTCGCGGCGACCGCGGCATCCCGCCGCAACGGCTGCGTGTTCTGCGCCTCGGTGCACTCCCGTTTCGCCGCGCACCACGGCAAGCGCGTGGACGATGTCGACCGCCTGCTCGACGCGGGCGTGGAGGCCGACCTCGGCGAGCGGTGGAACGCGGTCGTCGCGGCATCCGTCGCCCTGACCGACACGCCCAGCGCGTTCGGGGAGGCCGAGATCGCCCGGCTCCGCGCGGCCGGTCTCGACGATCTGGAGATCGCCGATGTCATCCACGGCGCGGCGTTCTTCAACTGGGCCAACCGGCTGATGCTGTCGATCGGACGGCCGGTCGCGCCGGCCTGACCCCTCGACCTACGGGACGAGGATGATCTTGCCCGGGGCGGCGCCGGATTCCATGAGCTCATGGGCCTGCGCCGCTTCGGCGAGCGGCAGCTCGGGACCGAGCTCGATCGTGAAGTCACCGGAGGCGAGCAGCTCGACCGTCTTCGGCAGCGCTTCGGCCCGCCAGGCGAGCTCCTCCTCGGTCAGGGGCACGGGAGAACCGCCGGAGAAGGCGCGGATGCCGAACGAGGCGGCATCCGGTCCCCGCACGATCGTCGCGATCCGGTCGCGGTCGGCGACGAGGGCGAGCGACGTCTCGATCGCCTCGTCGGTGCCCGCGCAGTCCAGGACGACCGTGACGGGAGCAGGTGCGACGTCTCTCACGCGCTCGAGGAGGCCGGCGTCATAGGAGATCGGGATGGCGCCGAGCTCGCGCAGGAGCTCGTGGCGGGAAGGGCTCGCGGTGGCGATCACCGTCGCGCCCCAGGCCACGGCGAACTGCACCGCGAACTGGCCCACAGAGCCGGAACCGGCGTGGACCAGCAGCACATCGCCGTCGGTCACGCCGAGCGAGCGCAGCGCCTGGTAGGCGGTGCCTGCCGGGATGCCGATCGCCGCGCCCTCGGCGGCGGTCACCGCATCGGGGAGCGCCACGAGCTTCTCGGTCGTGATCGCCAGCGCCGAGGCGTAGGTGCCGAGCGCATCGCGGATCGCGACGCGGTCGCCGACCGCGAAGTCCTCGACGCCTTCGCCGAGCACGTCGACCACTCCGGCTCCGTCGAAGCCGACCGGGCGGGGCTCGGTGATGTCCGGAGAGGGGCGCTTGCGACTGCGCAGCTTGGCGTCGATCGGGTTCACGCCCGCCGCCTCGATCCGCACGACGACCTCGCCGCGCGCCGCGACGGGGTCGGGGATCTCGATCTCGTGGAGGACTGCGGGGGATCCGAACTCGGTGTAGACGATCGCGCGTGCCATGCGATCCAGGCTACCCGCGTGCGCTGCTCAGCGCCCGGCAAGCGCCTTCATGATGCGCTGCGGCGAGACCGCCTGCGCGGTGCCGAGCCGCTGGGCGAACACGCTGATCCGGTACTCCTCCAGAAGCCAGCGCACCTCGACGAGTGCGGGCGCGGCATCCGCGGGGAGCGGGATCGTCCCGCCGGCGTCCTCGAACGCCTTCGCCATCCGCTCGAACTCCGTCATGCGCGCGCGGTCCTTGCCCGGCTCGTTCGTGAGCGTCTTCAGGCGGTCGAGCATGCCCTCGAGATAACGCGGGAAATGCGCGAGACGCTCGACGCCCGCGGTCGAGACGAATCCCGGATGCAGGAGGCCGGACAGCTGCGTGCGGATGTCGTTCAGGGGTCCGAGCAGGGCCAGCGAGTTCTGCGCCTTGATCCCGCGCTCCACCTCGCGGGACTTCGTGAGGATGCGCGCGACCAGCGAGACGCAGGTGAACAGCTCATCGACGAGGGATGCCGAGACCGCATCGCGCACCCGGGCGAACTCCGCCTCGCTGCGCACGATCCCGGTCCCCTGGGTCGACGCGTCGATCACTCGTCGCGCGACCGCGGCCCGGCTGTCCTCGATCAGGGCCGCCGCGGATTGGTAGGGCGAAGCCGCGAGCGCGAGCTTCTCCTGGCTGGTGAGGTGCTCCTGCACGTACGACGACGGGGAGGGGACGCCCAGCAGCACGAGCCGGAGCACGCCCTTGCGCGTCGCGTCCGCCGCGGCATCCGCCGTCGACTCGACCCGCACCGAGACGGTCTTGCCCTGGTCGACGATCGCCGGATACCCGCGCACCACGCCGCCGGCGACGCGGGTGTCGAGGACCTCCGGGAGCTCGCCGAACGTCCAGGCCGTCAGGCCGGTCTGCTCGATCTTCGGGGCTGGATCGCTCGATACCCTCAGGGGTCCGGAAGTGCGCGGAGGAGCGGCGATCGACCGAGCGACGCTGCTGCGGGCGCGGTCGGAGAGCTCGGCCTGCAGCGTACGCAGGTCGCGACTGCTGCCGACGACGCGGCCGCGCTCGTCGACGGCACGGAAGTTCATGCGCAGGTGCGGTGGCACGCGCTCGTCCTCGAAGTCGCCGGCCGCCACCAGCTGATTCGCCAGCGGCTGGATCATCCGAGCGAGCGCTTCCTTGAGCGTGCGCGGGGGCAGGCCGCCGTGGTTCTCCGGCCCCTGGTCCGCGAGCTCCGCTCCGAACTTCTCGGCCCAATCTGCGGCGGGGACGACGTGACGGCGGATCGCCTTGGGCAGGGCGCGCAGGAGTCCGGTGACCAGCTCGGCGCGGAGGCCGGGCACCTGCCAGTCGAAGCCGCGGTCCTCGATCTGCGCGAGCAGCGGCAGCGGCACGACCACGCTCACGCCGTCGTCGGCGGCACCCGGCTCGAACCGGTACGCGAGGCCCAGCACCTGATCGCCCTGGTTCCAGCGCGTCGGGAACTCGCTCTGGTCTGCCCTGGCCTCGTCATCGAGCAGGTCGGCCTCGCGCATGACCAGCAGCTTCGGCGTGGTCTGCAGCGCGTCACGCCACCAGGTTTCGAAGGACCGCACGTCGAAGACCTCGGCGGGGATCCGCTCGTCGTAGAACCGGAAGACGGCCTCGTCGCCGGCGAGGATGTCGCGGCGCCGCTCCCGCTCCTCGAGCTTCTCGAGGCGCTTGCGGAGCTCGTGGTTGCTGCGCCAGAACGCACTGACCCGCTTGTCGATGCGGGTCGGATCCCACTCGCCCTCGACGAGCGCGTGCCGGACGAACAGCTCACGCGACGCGGCGCGGTCGATGCGCGCGAACTGCACGCGGCGACGGGGGATGATCTCGACGCCGAACAGCGTGACCTTCTCGAACGCGACGGCGGCGCCGGCATCCTTCGACCAGTGCGGCTCCGTGACCTGACGCTTGGCGAGGTCGCCGGCGAGCGGTTCCGCCCAGGCGGGGTCGATCGCGGCGACCGTGCGTGCGAAGGTGCGGGAGGTCTCGACGATCTCGGCGGCCATGACCGCCTGCGGGCTCTTCTTGCGCAGGCCGGAGCCGGGGAAGATCGAGAAGCGGATGCCGCGGGCTCCGCGGTACTCCGCGATACGGCGACCCTTCGGCTCCTTCGCGGGGGAGTGCCCCTTGCCCGCCGGTGCGGTGCGCTCGTCCAGGATGCCGATCTGCGAGAGCAGTCCCGACAGCAGCGCGCGGTGGATCGCGTCCGGATCCGACGCTCCCTGCTGGGTCCCAGAGCCTCGCGAAGGGCCCTTCTTCGCGTCCTTGACCAGGGTGCTGAGCTGGCGGTGCACGTCGAACCACTCGCGCACGCGCACGTAGTTGAGGTGCTCGGAGCGGCACAGGCGCCGGAACGCGCTCGAACCCAGCTCGCGCTGTTGCTCACGCAGGTGGTTCCAGAGGTTGAGGAGAGTGAGGAAGTCGCTCGTCGGGTCGACGAAGCGCGCGTGCAGGCGATCGGCCTCCTCGCGACGCTCCTCCGGACGCTCACGGACATCCTGGATCGTCAGGCCCGACACGATCGGCAGGACGTCGTGCACGACCTGGGTCCCTGAGCCTGTCGAAGGGCGCCCCGCCTCGATCAGCATCCGTGCGAATCGCGGATCGATCGGCATGCGCGAGATGTCACGGCCGATGCGGGTGAGGTGAGGGGAATCGTCGCGACGCGACGGCTCCACCGCGCCGAGCTCCGTGAGCAGGTCGAATGCCGCCTTCACGCCACGCGAGTCCGGAGGGGTGAGGAACGGGAAAGCCGTGATGTCCCCGAAGCCGAGCGACAGCATCTGCAGGATGACCGAGGCCAGCGAGGTGCGCAGGATCTCGGGCTCGGTGAACTCCGGGCGCTTCTCGAAGTCCTCCTCCGCGTAGAGCCGGATGGCGATGCCGTCGCTCGTTCGCCCGGCTCGGCCCGCCCGCTGGTTCGCCGACGCCTGCGAGATCGCCTCGATCGGAAGCTGCTGCACCTTGGAGCGATTGCTGTAGCGGGAGATGCGCGCCGTGCCGGTGTCGATCACATACCGGATGCCGGGAACCGTGAGGCTCGTCTCGGCGACGTTCGTGGCGAGGACCACCCGGCGGCGCACGCCGGCGACGCGGCTGCGCTCGAAGACCCGGTGCTGCTCGGCGGCCGAAAGGCGTCCGTAGAGGGGGAGGACCTCGGTGGGGGAGCGATCCTTCGCATACGCGCCGCGCACGGCATCCGCGGCGTCCCTGATCTCCGCCTCGCCGGGCAGGAAGACGAGCACGTCGCCCGGCTCCTCCCGATCGAGTTCGCGCAGGGCCGCGACGATCGCCGACACCTCGTCCTCGTCCTCGGTCTCGTCGGTCTGCGCGCGGTAGCGGATCTCCACCGGGTAGGTGCGGCCGGACACCTCGATGATCGGGGCGGGGTCGCCGCTCGTTCCTGAGCTGGTCGAAGGCGCGAAGTGCTTCGCGAAGCTCTCCGGATCGATCGTCGCCGAGGTGATGATCACCTTGAGGTCGGGACGCTCCGGCAGGATGCGGACGAGGTAGCCGATCAGGAAGTCGACGTTGAGCGAGCGCTCGTGCGCCTCGTCGATGATGATCGTGTCGTACCGGGTGAGGAGTCGGTCGCGATGGATCTCGTTGAGGAGGATGCCGTCGGTCATCAGCGCGACGCGGGTCTCGTCGGACACCTTGTCGGTGAAGCGCACCTTGTAGCCGACGAGCGTGCCCAGCTCGACCTGCAGTTCCTCGGCCACGCGTTCGGCGATCGTGCGGGCGGCCAGGCGTCGCGGCTGGGTGTGCGCGATGCGGGTACGGCCGAGCTCGAGCGCGATCTTCGGCAGCTGCGTCGTCTTGCCCGATCCGGTCGCGCCGGCCACGATGACGACCTGATTGTCGCGGATGGCGTCGGCGATCTCCTCCCGGGCGGCGCTGACGGGCAGCTCCGGGGGTAGGAGATGACGGGGAGGGACGCGGACATAGCCCTCCATCGTATGACGAATCGAGGATGCTCTTGCCACGCAAACTGCTTTGAGATACAAAGTAGAGATGACCACGCGGCGATGGGCGATCGGGCTCCCGGTGCTGAGGGTCGCGCTCGTCGCAACGGCATCCGTGCTCGTCTGGCTCGTCGTCCGGATGGGCGAGAGCGACGTCTCGTTCCCGCCGCCGCCGATGCTCGCGGTCATCGCGATGCTCCCTGTCAACGTGGTCTGCTTGGTGCTCGTCGCCCGGCTGCTGCGACGAGAGGGGCGCAGCATCCGAGAGGTCCTCGGCTACGAGCCGCGCCGACTCGGACGCGACCTCCTGTGGGGGCTGCTGTGGCTCGTGGTGATGTACCTGCCGTTCGTCGCGACGATCATGCTCGTCGTCTGGCTGCAATACGGCAGCGAGATCTTCGTCCGGATGGAGACGATCTTCTTCGACCCGGCGAGCATCCCGACGCTGGACCCGGTCACCTGGACAGTCATCGCGGTCGTCGGCGTGCTCACCTTCGCGCCGCTGAACGCCCCGGTCGAGGAACTCGTCTACCGCGGGTACGCCCAGGGGGCGCTCGAGCGGCGTTGGCCGACGGTTCTCGCGATCGTCGTGCCCGCGGCGCTCTTCGCGTCGCAGCACATCTGGTACGCGCCCACGCCCGCGGCGGTGGTCGCGTTCGTGTGCGCCTTCTTCGTCTGGGGCGTGGGATCCGGGTGGATCTACCGGCGTCAGGGTCGCCTGATGCCGCTGGTCCTCGCCCACGGACTGGTCAATCTGTTGTTCACCCTTCCCGTGCTCGTCTTCGTCATGATGGGCCTCCCCGTGAACGGAGCCGGTTGATGGTCGAGTCGTCGCATCACGAGAAGGACGAGGCGCTGGCGCCGGCGGAGATGCTCGCGCTGGTGCGCGACCAGCAGCGCAGCGTCGAGGGGCAGATCGCAGCCTTCGTCCCCCTGCTGCTCGTCGCGTGGGGCGTCGCCTGGCTTTTCGGCCTCGGTGCCCTCTGGCTGATCGACGGGATGCGCCCCGGTCTCACGGTGCCGCCGGCCGTGGCGATCACGATCGCCACGGCGCTGTTCGTCGGTGCGATCGTGCTGTCCGCCGTGCTGGGCGCTCGTTCGGGACGCGGCGTGCGCCGTGACGCGGCGACGGCGTTCCCGGCGATCGTGTACGGCTGCACGTGGAGCCTCGGCACCGTCGCGATCGTCGCCGTCGGACTCGGTCTGCTCGCGAACGGCATGGATGCCGCGCTCGCACGCATCTTCTTCCCCACCGTGCTGGTGCTGTTCGCCGGGCTCATGTTCGTCCTCGGGACCGCCATCTGGCGTGCGGTGCCGATGCTGCTCCTCGGCGTCTGGATCGTCGCCGTCGCCGTCGCGGCTCCGTTCTTCGGATACCCCGCCGTTCTCCTCGTGCTCGCTGTCGGCGGCGGACTCGGCTTCCTCGCTCTGGGGGCGCTGTCCTTCCGCCACCTCTCCCGACTGCGCCGGCCCCTGGCGGGAGGCCGCCGTGGTTGAGCTCGACCCGGTGATCCACGCCGCCGCGCGGCTGAGGATCACCGCGGCGCTCGCGACGCTGGAGCCCACCGAGAGCATCACGTTCCCCCGCCTGCAGGAACTGCTCGACATGACCGCCGGGAACCTCTCCACCCATCTGCGCAGACTCGAGGATGCCGGCTACGTCGCGGTCGAGAAGACGCACAAGGGGCGGACTCCGGTCACCTACCTCGCGCTCACGCCGCCGGGGAGGCGAGCGTTCGACGCCTACATCGAAGCGCTGCGCGCCGTCCTGGGCGGGTGACATCCGCACACCACCCACAGGGTCGTACCCCTACGATCGTCGGGTGACGACGACAGAGCTGCCGCCCGCCCCGCAGGGCGCGCGAACACCGATCGCCCTGCGCCCGCTGCGCTGGCTCCGCGGATTCGGACGCCCACCCCGCATCCTCGGACTCGACGTCGCGAGAGGCCTCGCGATCCTCGGCATGGCCGGGGCGCACATCGGCGAGACCGAGCCCTTCGAGTGGCTCGATCCCGCGACCTGGACCGACCTCGTGCACGGGCGCTCCTCGATCCTCTTCGCGGTTCTGGCGGGTGTCTCGATCGCGCTGATGACAGGGCGCAGCGCGGTGCCGGAGCGGGAACGCCTGCCCGACATCCGACTGCGGCTGATCGGACGCGGAGCGGTGATCTTCGTGATCGGGCTCGCGCTGGAGATGCTGAACACGCCGATCGCCGTGATCCTCACGCTCTACGGGCTGCTCTACGTCGCGGTCATCCCGTTCCTGCGGTGGCGCGCGTGGCAGCTGCTGCTCGGTGCCGGGGTGCTCGCGCTGGCGGCACCGGCCCTGCTGGCATTCCTCGCCGCCGTGATGCTGCATCCCTACGGCGCCGGGATCGGCTTCGTGCTCTACGGGTCCTACCCGATCACGGTGTGGATGGCTCTGCTCCTCGGCGGCCTGGCTCTGGGCCGGATGCGGGTCGACCGGCTGCGGACGGCGGTCATCGCGCTCGTCGTCGGAGTCGTGCTGGCCGTCGTCGGATACGGACTCGGCGTCGTCGGCCAGACCACGGGTGTCACGGGTTCCCTGGAGGGCGGCTCCTCGTACGCGGCGGACGGCAGCAGCGAGGTCTGGTCCCCTCCGAGCGGCTGGGACGGCTACCCGCAGGCCCTCGCCGGGACCGATCCGCTCCATGCCGTGGTCACCGCGGTGTTCGCCGTCGAACCGCACAGCGGCGGGACGGCCGAGATCCTCGGCTCCGGCGGGCTCGCGCTCGCCGTGATCGCGCTGTGCCTGCTGCTCAGCCGTCCGCTGCGCTGGCCGCTGCTGCCGCTGGGTGCCCTCGGCTCCATGCCGCTGTCGGCATACAGCGCGCACGTGGTGTCGATCGTGCTGGTCGCAGGCCCCGGCGGATTCTTCTCGAGCAACCCGTTCTGGGGTCTGACAGCGGTCGGACTCCTGCTGGTCACGACAGTGTGGTCGATGTTCTTCGGACGCGGACCTCTCGAGCGACTGGTCGGCCGAGGGGCGGCGGCGATGGCGGCGATTCCGACCTCGCCTGTCATCACAGGTCATAGGCTGGAATCATGACCATTCCTGCACTCGAACTGAACGACGGCAACTCCATCCCGCAGCTCGGCTACGGCGTCTTCAAGGTGCCGCCGGCAGAGACAGAGCGCGCGGTGAGCGAGGCGCTGGAGATCGGCTACCGCCACATCGACACGGCCGCGATCTACGGCAACGAAGAGGGCGTCGGCGCGGCCATCGCGGCATCCGGCATCGCCCGTGACGAGCTGTTCGTCACCACGAAGCTGTGGAACGACCGCCACCACGACGAGGAGCCGCGCGCGGCGATCGCCGAGAGCCTGGAGAAGCTCCGGCTCGAGAACGTCGACCTGTACCTCGTGCACTGGCCGACTCCGGCGAAGGACGACTACGTCCACGCGTTCGCCAAGCTCGTCGAGCTGCGCGAGGCGGGCCTGACCCGCAGCATCGGGGTCTCGAACTTCCTGGTGCCCCACCTCGAGCGCGTGGTGAACGAGACCGGCGTCGTGCCGGCCGTGAACCAGATCGAGCTGCACCCCGCATACCAGCAGCGCGACGTCGTCGCCTGGTCCGATGACCACGGCATCCGCACTGAGGCGTGGGGCCCGCTGGGCCAGGGCAAGTACGACCTGTTCGGCACGCCGGCCGTGGCCGAGGCCGCCGCGGCACATGGCGTCACGCCCGCGCAGGCCGTGCTCCGCTGGCACCTGCAGAAGGGCATCATCGTCTTCCCGAAGTCGGTGCGCGCCGAGCGCCTGCGCGAGAACCTCGACGTCTTCGGCTTCACGCTGACCGACGCGGAGGTCGCGGCGATCGACGCACTCGACCCGCTCGACGGCTCGGGCCGCGTCGGATCCCACCCCGACGACGTGAACTGACGCCGCACCCGTTCGTACATGACGCCCCGTGTCGCCGCCCGCGACACGGGGCGTCGTCGTAGGTACCGTCGAGGCATGACAGCTCCGTTCCGCGTCGTCGCCGTGTCGGGTTCCCTGCACGAGCCGAGCAAGACGACCGCCCTCGTCCGCGCGATCACGGCCGCGATCGCAGAGCGCGCCCCCGTCGAGTCGCAGCTCATCGAGCTGACGCAGATCGGACCCGGCCTGGCCGGGGCGCTCCGCCGCGATCAGCTCCCCGCCGAGGTCGAGGAGCAGCTGCGCGCGATCGAGACCGCCGACCTGCTGATCGTCGGGAGCCCCGTCTACCGCGCCTCGTTCACCGGACTCTTCAAGCACCTCTTCGACTTCGTGGGGCAGTACGACCTGGTCGGCAAGCCGGTGCTGCTGGCGGCCACCGGCGGCGGTGAACGGCACGCCCTGATCATCGAGCACCAGCTGCGACCGCTGTTCGGCTTCTTCCAGGCCCTCACTCTGCCGCTCGGGGTCTACGCGAGCGACACCGACTTCGACGGCTACGAGATCACGTCCGAGATCCTGCAGTCACGCATCTCCCTCGCCGCCGAGCGTGCGCTGCCGCTCGTGGGCTACGCCGCGTCGCGACCCGTGGAGCTTCTCGTCTCGTGACCTGAGCCCGGGCGGGCTGGTGCTCACAGGTGGCGCGTGGGGTCCATCCGCTGGTGCAGGATTCGGATCACATCGACCCCGGCTGCGCTCGTGACGAAGAAGATCAGATGGCTGCCGATGGCGTAGCGGCGGTACCCGGTTCGTATCTCCGGGACGGCACGGCCGCGCTCCGGCTGGTCCGTGATTCTCTCGATCGCACTTCGGATCTCCAGAACGTAGGTCTCGGCCTGCTGCGCGTCCCATCGTTCGGCGGTGAAATCCCAGATCGCGGAGAGATCGCGCTGAGCGGCCGGGGCGAGCCGATACTGCCCCACGGTCAGGGTTTCTTCGAAGCGATGAACGCGTCGAAGTCGAACGGCTGGGGCTCGCCGCTCTCTTCTCCGGCGACGAGAGCTGTGCGCAGCGCGGCCATCTGCGTCTCCTGATCCTCGAGGAGTCGCAGACCGGCCCGAACGACCTCGCTCGCCGATCGGTAGCGACCGGTCGACACCTCACGGGCGAGGAAATCCGTGAAGTGCTCGTCGAGGCTGATCGAGGTGTTGTTCGCCATGCCCCGAGAATACCAAGAATTGGTAGTGTGGAGATCGGAAAAGGAGTGAGTCCATGACGAATCGGCTCGCCGACACCCTCAGCCCGTATCTGCGTTCGCATGCCGACAACCCCGTCGACTGGTACCCCTGGGGTGAGGCCGCTTTCGCGGAAGCCCAACGGCGCGATGTGCCCCTGCTGATCTCGATCGGCTACTCGACCTGCCACTGGTGCCATGTCATGGCCAGGGAGTCCTTCTCGGATCCCGCGATCGCCGCGCTCATGAACGACGGCTTCGTGTCGGTGAAGATCGACCGCGAGGAGCATCCGGAGGTCGACAGCGCCTACATGGCCGCGGCATCCGCCTTCACGCAGAACCTGGGATGGCCGCTCACCGTGTTCGCCACCCCGGGCGGGCGCGCGTTCTACGCCGGCACCTACTGGCCGCCGGACGCCCGGCCTCCCATGCCGGCGTTCCGCGATGTGCTCGCAGCCGTGGGGGAGGCGTGGACGCTGCGGCGCGCGCAGGCCGAGGAATCGGCGGATGCCGTGACCGATGCACTGGCACGCGCTGCCGAATCCGTGCCGGCCGATCTGCCGGAGGGCAGCGCGATCGCCGCCGCCGCGGAATCCATCGCCGCGCGCGAGGATCGTCACCACGGCGGCTTCGGCGGGGAGCCGAAGTTCCCGGTCGCCACGACCCTGCGGTTCCTGCAGGACCCGCTCGTGCGTCAGCAGGCACCGGTGGCTGCCGCCGCCGCGCAGAGGGCGCTCGCCGCGATGGCCGCCTCGCCGCTGCGCGACGCCGATGGCGGCTTCTTCCGCTACGCGACCCGGCGCGACTGGTCGGTGCCGCACTACGAGCGGATGCTCACCGACAACGCCCAGCTGCTCGACGTCGCGCTCGACGCTGGGGATGAGGCGGTGGCCAGGGGCGTCGCCGGGTTCCTGCTGGCTGCGCTCCGGCGGGACGAGGGCGGCTTCGGCGCGGGGCAGGACTCCGAGTCGTGGATCGACGGTGTGCGCAGCGAGGGCGGGTACTACCTGCGCCCGGTCGTGGAGCGGGCGGGGCTCGAACCGCCAGCAGTCGACGGCAAGGTCATCACGGGTTGGAACGGCCTGGCGATCGGGGCGCTCGCCCGCGCCGGGTCGCGATTCGACGAGTCGTCGTGGGTCGCAGCGGCCGCAGCCGCGGCAACCCTCGTGCTGCGGCGCAACAGGGACTCCCGCGGTGCTCTCGTGCGCGCCTCGCTCGACGGCGAGGCCTCGACCGCGGTCGCGACGGCGGCCGACCTCGGACTCCTCGCGGATGGGCTGTTCGCCCTCGCCGCTGCCACCGGGGAGGCGAGCTGGGCCGTGACGGCGCGGGGCATCCTCGACGAGGCGCTCGCGGGTGTCGGCGGCGATCCGCTGCTGTCGGCCAACGGCATCGCGACGGCACCGGATCACACCGACGGCGATCTGCCCTCGGATGCCGCCGCGGTCGCGGCGGCGGCGCTGACCGCCTGGCGGCTGGGCGCGGGGGACCGGTATCGCGAAGCGGCGGCGGCGACCGTTCGGGCCCTCGCGGTCCGGGCGCTCGAGCAGCCGTTCGCGCACGGCAGTCTCCTGCGGGTGGCGGCAGGACTCGCGGCAGCCCCGCGACAGGTCGTTGTCGTCACGTTCGAGCCGGATGGTGCGCTGGCCCGAGCCGCGCAGCGGATGGAGGCCGACGTGATCGCCGTCGCCACGCCCACCCAGGCCGCGGCGTTCGCCGATGCCGGATTCGAGCTCTTCGAGGGCAAGGCGGCGACGGCGGAGCGCGCGTACGACTGCCACGCGTTCGTCTGCCGGCTCCCGGTGAGCGATGCGGCCGAACTCCGGATCTCGCGCTGAGATTCAGCGCTGGTTGCGCGGATGCTGTCGCGCGGTGCGCTCGTTGCCGCGGCGGTAGTTCCCGGTCAGCCGCGCCATCAGCAGCTGCGCGTCGCCGCGCTCGACATCCACGAGGAACTCCTGGGCGCGGGCGCCACGCAGCACCGCGGCCGTCGTCCCGTGGTGGCGGATGACGACCTCGTCGCCGCGCACGGCGAACTCGAAACCGGAGGGGCTGCCCATGCAGCGAGCGTAGCGTCGACGTGACGGATGGAGAGCACTGTGCAATCTGCATAGCGTCTCGCGGTCTGTCACCGAATGATTGCGCGTCATGCGCAGCATCCGGTGCACCGATTGCTCAGCGTTTCGATTCCGGTCTAGGGTTGCGCGACAGCAGGCAGGACTACTCGGTCCGCCGCCGGATCACAGCAAGGATGCTCTGCCGATGCCCCTCCCCACCCGTGCCGGACTCGACGCCGTCCCCGCATACCGGCAAGGGCGCTCCGCCCCGGCCGGTGCATCGAAGCTCTCCTCGAACGAGTCGCCCCACGCGCCGCTGCCGTCGGTCGTGGAAGCGGTGCGCGAGCGCCTCGACGGCATCAACCGCTATCCCGACATGAGTGCGGCCGCCCTGCGCGATGACCTGGCGGTCCGGTACGCGGTCGATCCTGCGCTGATCACCGTCGGTGCCGGTTCCGTCGAGATCGCCGCGCAGCTCATCCATGCGGTCGCCGGCGAGGGCGACGAGGTCATGTTCGCCTGGCGGTCGTTCGAGGCGTACCCGTCGCTCGTGCGCATCGCCGGGGCCACTCCCGTGGCCGTGCCGCTGAACGCCGACCACGCGCACGATCTCGACGCGATGCTCGCGGCGATCACGTCGCGCACCCGCCTCGTCTTCGTCTGCAACCCGAACAACCCGACGGGCACTGTGGTCGACACCGACGCGCTGGAGGCCTTCGTCGCCGCCGTGCCGCACGACGTGCTCGTGGTCATCGACGAGGCCTACGTGCATTTCGACCGCACCGAGAGCCGCGGCGCCGGCATCGAGCTGTTCCGCCGTCACCCGCACGTGGCCGTGCTGCACACGTTCTCGAAGGCGTACGGCCTCGCCGGTCTCCGTATCGGCTACGCCATCGCTCCGGCGGAGATCGCCGAGAACCAGCGCAAGGTCGCCATCCCGTTCGGGGTCACCGACCTCGCGCAGACCGCCGCACGCGCCTCGCTGGACGCGGAGGAGGAGCTCGCGGGCCGCATCGACGAGGTCGTCGTGCAGCGTGACCGGATGCAGGCGCTGCTCGCGGCGGCAGGCTGGCCCGCCGTCCCTTCGCAGGCCAACTTCGTGTGGGTGCCGACGGGGGAGCGGACCGCACAGCTCGAGGCCCTGCTCCACGACGGCGGCGTGATCACGCGGGCGTTCCCTGGCGAGGGCATCCGCATCTCGTCCGGCAGCGCCGCGGACATCGACCGCGTGGAGGCCGCGCTCGCGGCGTCCTCGCCGACACCCGACCTTTCCGCTCGCAAGGAGGCGACCGTATGACCACCGACAGCATGAACACCGAGGTGCCCACCACCACGACGACCACCAAGGGGCTGCACCCGGGGCTCACCCGGCGCCAGATCTCGATGATGGGACTCGGCGGCGCGATCGGTGCCGGCCTCTTCGTCGGTTCGGGCCAGGCGATCGGTCTCGCAGGCCCCGCCGTGCTGATCTCCTACCTCGTCGCGGGTGGCATCGTCGTGCTCGTGATGGCCATGCTCGCCGAGATGGTGGCCGCGCGTCCGAGCTCCGGGGCCTTCAGCTCCTACGCCCAGAAGGCGATGGGCCGCAGCGCGGGGAGCGCGGTCGGCTGGCTGTATTGGATCCAGCTCGTGGTCGTGATCGCGGCCGAGGCGACCGGGGCCGCCGGGATCGTCGCGAACTGGATTCCGGGCATCCCCGCCTGGGTGTGGGTGCTCGTGTTCGTCGTGGCGCTCACCGCCGTCAACCTGTTCGGCGTGCGCAACTACGGCCGCTTCGAGTTCTGGTTCGCGGCGATCAAGGTCGCCGCGATCATCGCGTTCCTCGTCGTGGGTGTGTGCGCGATCATCGGGCTGATCCCCGGGGTGCCCGCCACCGGCATCGCGAACCTGGCCGACAACGGCGGCTTCGCGCCCAACGGCATGACCGGCATCGCCGCGGCGCTGCTCATCGTCGTGTTCGCGTTCGGCGGCACCGAGGTCGTCGCGATCGCCGCGGCGGAGTCGGACGACCCCTCGCGCAACATCCGACGGATCGTCCGCGAGGTGCTCGTGCGCATCCTGATCTTCTACGTGGGATCGATCTTCGTGATCGTCGCCGTGCTGCCCTGGAACGATCCCGCGGTGACCGAGGGGCCCTTCTCCGCGGTGCTCGCGACCCTGAATGTGCCCGGCGTGGGACTGGTGATGGATCTCATCGTGGTGATCGCGCTCCTCTCCGCCATGAACGCGAACATCTACGGTGCATCCCGCATGGCCTACTCGCTGGGCGAGCGCGGACTCGCTCCGCTGGCCGCGACCCGCACCAGCCTCAAGGGCGTGCCGTACGTCGCCGTGCTGGCGTCCGTCTCCTTCGGCTTCGTGACCGTCGGACTCAACTGGGCGTTCCCCGACGTCGTGCTGCCCGCCCTGCTCAACGTGGTCGGCTCGACGCTCCTCGTCATCTGGACCGCGACGGCCGTCGCGCAGATCATCCTGCGGCGCCGTGCGGATCGCGCGGGCGAAGCCATGCCGATGCGCATGTGGGGCTTCCCCTGGCTGTCGTGGCTGTGCCTCGCGCTGCTCGCCGGAGTGATCGCGCTCGCGATGATCGACCCGGCCGCGCGCATCCAGCTGCTGCTCACTCTCGGCCTCACCGCGGTGCTGCTCCTCGTCGCCCGTGCGACGCGGAGTGTCGCTCGCCCCGGGGTCGAGCGGGAGTAGCCGATGCGCATCGATCGTCTCGACGCCGAACTCATCCGGATGCTCACCGAGTCGCCGCAGCTGCCGATCCTCGAGTGCGCACGGCGCCTTGGGATCGCCCGCGGCACGGCGACCAGTCGTCTCGCGCGGCTGCACGAGGGCGGGGTGATCGAGGCGATCGTGCCGCGCATCGACCCGAGCGGCTTCGGCTACGGGGTCGTGGCGTTCTGCCTCGTCGAGATCGATCAGAAGGTCGGGCACGACGATGTCGCCGGGGCGCTCGCGGATGCGGTGCCGGAGATCGTCGACATGCACACGGTCACCGGGGCGAGCGACATGCAGCTGCGTCTGGTCGCGCGGGATGCCACGCAGCTGCAGGAGGTGCTGGACCGGGTCGCCCTGGTGCCCGGCGTCGCACGCACCGCGTCGTCGATCGCGATGCGCACGCACCTGTCCGGACGCGTGCTCCCGCTGGTGGCCCACGTCGCGACGGACGAGGCGGGGTAGCTGCGTCAGACCCAGCCGGGCAGCCAGTTGTGGATCAGCCAGAAGTCGTACGGAACGCTCATGCCCGTCCAGACCGGGTAGAAGAACGCTGACACGAACGCGATGAACGCGAGGCAGATCAGGACCGTCCGCTCGCCGGACTGGCGCCGGTGCAGCGGATCCTCCCGGCGCCCGGCGATGATCCGCAGGGTGAGCGCCAGCGCGATCACGAGGAACGGCATCATCACGACCGTGTAGAACTGGAAGATCGTGCGCTCGGGGAACATCAGCCACGGCAGATAGGTCGCGGCGAGGCCGACGAGGGGCAGCCCGACTTCGGCGCCGACCGGTCGGCGGGTGATCCAGCCGCGCACCAGCCGGTAGATGAGATAGACGGATGCCGCGACCCCGCCGTACCAGATCAGCGGGTTCGGGATCGAGGAGATCACGGCGATGCAGTGGTCCACTCCGCACGGCCCGGGATCGGAACCGACCCAGACGGCCGTCGGCCGCAGCAGGAACGGCCACTCCCAGGCGGGGCTCGCGTACGGGTGGCCTTTGCTCAGCCCGACGTGGAAGCCGAGGATCGACTGGTGGTACTTCCAGAGCGCGACCAGAGGGTTCGCATCGCTCTCCCTGTCGTAGCCGCCCGCCGTCGCGAGCCATCCGGTCCAGCTGACGAGGTAGACCGCGAGGGCCGGGAACACCATCAGGACGAACGAGACAGGCCCCTGCTTGAAGGCGGCGGCGGTCGGCCAGAGCACCACGCCGGCGCGTCGCCGTGCCAGCGCATCGGTCACGACGACGTACAGCCCGAAGGCCGCCAGCGCGTAGAGCCCCGACCACTTCACCGCCGATGCCGCACCCAGGGCGGCTCCGGCCGCGACGAGCCAGGGGCGGCGCCAGAGCACCGGGCCCCAGAACGGAGCCGACGCATCGGGGTCCTGTCGTTCGAGCAGCGGGATCGTCCGCTGCCGATCGATGAGCACGAACAGCGCCCCGAGCAGGATGAAGAACGTGAGGATGCCGTCGAGGAGCGCGATCCGGCTCAGGACGATGCTCAGCCCGTCGATGGCGAGCAGGGTGCCCGCGGCCGTGGCGACCACCACGGAGCCGCTGAGCCGGCGGGCGATCAAGTAGACCAGCAGGACGGATCCGACGCCGAGCAGCGCGGTCGCCAGCCGCCATCCCGCGCTGTTGTCCGGTCCGCCGATCGCCATCCCCAGCGCGATCAGCCACTTGCCCAGCGGCGGATGCACCACGAAGGCGCCCTTGTCCGAGAGCGGCAGCTCCTGCAGCGTGATGAAGGCCTCGTTGGCGTTCTCGCCCCAGACGCCCTCGTAGCCGAGCGTCCACAGCGACCAGGCGTCCTTGACGTAGTAGGTCTCGTCGAACGCGAGCTGATGCGGGTGGCCGAGGTTCACCAGGCGCAGCACGGCCGCCACCGCGGTGACGAGCAGCGGGGCGAGCCAGCGGACGGCCCGTCCCCAGTCCGGACTCTGCAGCACGCGATCGCGCAGCTGTCCGTAGCGCGTCAGCCGGTCCTCGGGAGCAGGCAGCAGAGGCACGGGCGCGGTCACCTGCTCAGCCTAGACAACGCGCCTATGCTGAGCGGGTGATCATCCTCGCTGCCACGCCGATCGGAAATCTCGGCGACGTGTCCCGTCGCCTGGTGGAGGTGCTCGAGAACGCGGAGACGATCGTGGCCGAGGACACGCGCACCACCCAGAAGCTGCTCAAGGCGCTGCAGATCGACAACCGGCCGCGGCTGATCGCGCTGCACGACCACAACGAGAAGCAGAAGGCCGCGGAGATCGCCGCGCTCGCCGCAGAGTCCGACGTCGTCGTGATGAGCGACGCGGGCATGCCGACCGTCAGCGACCCCGGCTACGGGCTGGTGGCTGAGGCCGTGGCGCAGGGCGTGACCGTGACCGCGATCCCCGGACCGAGTGCCGTGCTGATGGCGCTGGCGATCTCGGGTCTTCCCACCGACCGCTTCACCTTCGAGGGATTCCTCCCGCGCAAGCCGGGGGAGCGGCGCTCGGTGCTGCGCGCCCTCGCCGCGGAGGCGCGCACCATGGTGTTCTTCGAGTCGCCGGCCCGCCTGGCGAGCGCGCTCGCCGACATGGGCGGAGCCTTCGGCGACGAACGGCGCATCGCCGTGTGCCGCGAGCTCACGAAGTTCTACGAGGAGGTGCGGCGGGGCACGGCATCCGAACTCGTCGCGTGGGCGCAGGAGGGCGTGAAGGGCGAGATCGTCGTGGTCGTCGAGGGCGCGTCGCGCCGCGACGCCTCCCCGGAGGATGCGCTCGCCCAGGTGCAGAAGCTGGTGGGCGACGGCATCCGCCTCAAGGACGCCGCCTCCGAGGTCGCCGCTCTCACCGGGCTGTCCTCCCGCGATCTGTACCAGGCCGCCCTGGCGGCCCGCACGCGATGAGCGGACACGATCTGCGGGATTCCGCAGAGGCTCGCGTCGCCGCCGCCTACGACTCGCGTGCCGCCGAATACGTCGAGATCGGCGGACGGATCGAGCAGATGGACGACCGCGACGTCGAGCTCATCCGGCGGTGGCGAGACGAGACCCCGGGGATGCTGCTCGATGCCGGGTGCGGACCGGGACACTGGACGCGGTTCCTCTCCGGCAGCGGCCGAGACGTCATCGGCGTCGACATCTCAGCGGAGTTCCTGCGAACCGCGGGGGAGAACCACCCCGCCCTCCGGTTCGAGCAGGAGTCGCTCGCTGCTCTCTCCGCGGTCGACGGCTCCGTGGGCGGCATCCTCGCCTGGTACTCGCTGATCCACACCGACCCCGCCGAGGCTCCCGCCGTGCTCGCCGAATTCGCGCGGGTGCTCGTGCCGGGCGGCAGTCTGCTCCTCGGCTTCTTCGTCGGCGAGCCGCGCGAGCCGTTCTCCCACGCGGTCACGACCGCCTATTTCTGGTCTGCGGATGCTCTCGACGCCCTGCTGGCGGATGCCGGGTTCGAGGTGACCTTCGCCGAGCAGCGTGAACGCGAACCCGGTGAGATGAGCGTGCGCCCGCACGGGGCCCTGATCGCACGCCGGGTACCCTGGGCAGGATGACGGCAACGGAGGGGCGATCGTGAGCAAGGCGGCGACGGTGTACGACGTCGCGGACCGCGCCGGCGTCTCGATCGCCACGGTCTCTCGTGTGCTGCGCTCGCCGGATGCGGTGCGGCCGGTGACGCGCGAGCGGGTGCTCGATGCCGTCTCGGCCCTGGGGTACGTGCCCAGCGGCAGCGCGCGCGGACTCGCCGAGCGGCGCACGGGCGTGCTCGGCCTCTACTTCCCGGGATTCGATGCGGCCGAGGAGGCGCCGGCGCTCGATGTCCTCGCGAACATCGCGGGTGCGACGCCGCCGTTCACGATCGTCCAGGACGAGACGGATGCCGAGGGCGAGCATCCCTCGATGCTCTTCCTCGACGAGGTGCTCCGCGGTGCGGAGCTGGAGGCGTGGAAGCAGGGGTTCGTCCTGATGGTCGGCGTCGGACGGCATGACCCGGACCGGTCGACCGTGCGCGACATGGCCGGCCGTGTCGACGGACTCGTGGTGCTGGCTCGCAGCGTGCCGGACGAGGTGCTGGCCCGGCTGGCCCTGCGCATCCCGGTCGTCGTGCTCTCCGGTCCCTCGCGTGGGGACAGCTACGACCACGTGACCGTGAGCAACGCCGAGGCGATGGCTGAACTGACCCGACGAGTGCTGGATCAGACCGGCGACACGCCGCCGGTGTTCCTCGCCGGGCCCGACGATTCGCCGGACGGCGCGGAGCGTTGGGAGGGGTTCTCCCACGCGATCTCCGAGGCCGGCATCCGCATCGATGACGTGATCGTGCTGCGCGGCGACTTCACGCGCGCGTCGGGCCGTCGCGCGGCGGAGCAGCTCATCTCGGACGGCCTGCCGACGGCGTTGATGGCAGCCAACGACCAGATGGCGCTCGGAGCGCTCGACGCCTTCCGATCGGCCGGCATCGCGGTGCCGGAAGACCTGATCGTGACGGGTTTCGACGGTATCGAGGCCGCCGCGTTGTCGCGCCCGCGGCTGACCACGGTGCGCCAGCCGATGATCGAGCTCGGACGAGCGGCGGTGCAGGTGCTCGCGCGTCGCCTCGAGCGCCCCGATGCGGACCCGGTCGCGGTGCGCCTGCCCCTCGAGATCGTCGTGCGGGAGAGCTCGCTGCGGCCTTCCTGACCGCGCATCGGAAGGTCGCACACACGATCTCCGATCCGCGTCAAGGGGTTGCCGACCCGAAATGTATGCGCTTACAATCGTCCCATGGTGACGAAGTTGTCGAAGACGGACAGAGTGTCGATGAAGCACGTGTTCCGACGCTGGCGGAGAGCGGCCGTCGTCGCGCTCGCCGGCGCAGCGGTCGTACTGAGCGGATGCAGCATCCAGATCACGTCGCAGCCGGATCCCTCGATCGGCGCCGACACGATGCTGATCAACGCCGACAAGGGGAATCCGTTCTTCACCCAGAACTTCAACCCCTACCTCACCAACACGCGCACCGCCTCGCGGTGGATCTACGAGCCGCTGATCCTGATGAACAACCTCGACGGCTCGCTGAATCCCTGGCTCGCGACCGAATGGGAGCAGCCCGACGCCCGCACCATCGTGATGACG